>NZ_CP083709.1:0-4711286 GCF_020149545.1 Enterobacter cloacae complex sp. ECL352 | reverse complement strand
TAAATATCATTCCATATGAAAGCTTATGGCAATTATTGCGGTCGTCAGCATGATCGGGACTAACTTGGGATGCATCTATAACATAAATACCACGGGAGCATAACTCGTCAAATTTAGGCGTTCATCTGCAGCACCAGCCAGTGGTGGATAACGCTGACGATATAATTTTGTTGCGGCGCCGTGAGCGTTACGCCCTGTGGAATGTTATGCCATTTTGCCAGACAGCCCCGGCAACAGGTGGCGGTGGCATGCTGGGCGATAAACACCGGATGACCGCGCATGGGCGTCTGCTTACCGTCGTTTGCGGGGTGCGCGGGCGCAAGGCGCTTTTCGACAAAATCCGCGGCGTGCCGATCAATGGTTTCGGGGCCTTTATCCCAGCAGTACTGTCGTTCCTTATCGCCTAAGCGAAAGCGCGAGCGAAATGTCGATCGCGCCAGGCGGGAAAAGAGAGGATCCAGATCGGACATCAGTATACGGAACGTCCCAGGCGCTGGGTCAGTTTCTCCAGAACCGCCACGCCGGCAAGCGAATTTCCCGTTTCATCCAGTTCCGGGCTCCAGACGGCTATCGCCATTTCATGCGGCACAATCGCCACGACCCCGCCGCCAACGCCCGATTTAGCCGGAAGCCCAACGCGCCAGGCAAACTCACCGGCGTTTTGATACATCCCGCTGGTGGCCATCAGCGCGTTAACCTGCCGGGCCTGAAGCGGAGAAACCACCTCCTGATCGAGATGCGGCGCGTGCCCCTGGTGCGCAAGGAACAGGAACGTCTGGGCCAGCTCAACGCAGCTCATTTTCAGGGCGCAGTAATGGAAGTAGTTTTGCAGCACGGTCGCCACGTCGTTGTGGAAATTACCGAAGGATTTCATCAACCACGCGATAGCCGCGTTACGGGCGGAGTGTTCAAACTCCGAGCGAGCCACCACCGCATCATAGGCAATATCGTCAACGCCAGAGAGCTGGCGAACAATCTCCAGCATTCGCTGGCGCGGTGCGCTGAGGCGACTTTGCAGCATATCGCAGACCACCAGCGCTCCGGCATTGATAAAGGGATTTCGCGGTTTACCCTGTTCAATCTCGAGCTGAAGCAGCGAGTTAAAAGGCTGGCCGGAAGGATCTTTACCGACACGCTGCCAGATCTCTTCTTCTTCATACTGGCGCATCGCCGCAACCAGACTAAGCACTTTCGAAATGGACTGAATGGAAAAACGCTCAGCCGCATCGCCTGCCTGGTATCGCTGTCCGTCAATGGTACAGATAGCAATCCCCAGCTTGTTCCCGCTCACCGAGGCAAGGGCCGGAATATAGTCGGCAACCTTCCCCTTTCCAATTAACGGACGAACCTGCGCCAGAATCTCGTCCAACATCTCATTATGGATGACCGCAGCCACACTTTGCTCCTTGCCCTCAGGCTAAAACGGGCTGCGAGTATAACAGAGGCTTATGTATTGCGTCAGGCGCTAAGACGAAAACGCGAAACGGCCTGCAATAAAAGATCGGATTGCTTTTGCAGCCGCTCAGAGGCATCCGAGGCGTCTGAGACCAGCAGGTCCGTCTGCCGGGAGACCTGATTCAGCGCCTGAAGCTGGCGCGTCATCTGGTGAATACTGTCTCCCTGGCTGAGCGTGGCGGTTGAGATCTCATTAAGCAAACTGCTTAAATTGCCCACCAGGCCGGTGACCTGCTGCAGATTCTCTTCCATCAGGGTAACGGCGCGGGAACCGTCTTCAATGCCCCGCAGCGAACGGTTGATCAGCTCCTGAATGGTCTGCGTCGAGTGGCTGCTTTTTCTGGCCAGAAGCCCGACTTCCCTGGCGACGACGGCAAAACCGCGCCCCTGATTTCCGGCATGGGCCGCCTCGATGGCGGCATTCAGCGCCAGGATGTTGGTCTGAAACGCCACGCTGTCGATCATCGCCACGATCCCGCGCATCTCAGAAGATCGGTCGACGATCGCCTGCATGGACGCATTCACGGTAGACATCATCCGGTCGCCCCCCACGGCGGCCTGACGCGCTTCATCGGCCCGCGAGCTGGCGAGCCTGGCATAGCCGGTATTCCCTTCCACATGGCTTTCCAGCGCCGCGATATGCGCCGTCACATCCTCAAGCTCTTTCGCCTGGCGCGCTGACTGCTGATACAGCTTCTGGTTACCCTGCGCAAGGGAGTCAATGTTCTCCACCATCGTCGCGGTGGCATGGCTGACCTGCGTCACCAGCTGCTGCAGACCGTGCTGCATCGTCGCAATACTGTCGCTAAGCTGACCTATCTCCCGGTTAAAGCGCATGACGGTCGGCGGCGTGCCGGAGAGATCCCCTGCCGCCAGCCGGTTAATATGCGCAATCAACCGACGCAGCGGCGTAATCACCCATCTGGACATGCCGAACCAGACGACAACCGCGATGGCGAGCAGCAGCACCGGCGCAAACAGGAACAACGTTTGCAGGCCGGAGAGCTGCGCCATTAAGCTCTGACGCCCCTGCATGGCCTGCTTCTCGCTTGCCTGCTGATAGCGCGCATAGTTGTCGTTAAAATCAGACTGAAACGCCTGAGCCGGTACGGCAAAAAACGCGTCGATGGTGTTGGTCTTAATCAGACCTTCAGCCTGCTCGTTGATCGCCCCGTAGAAAAGCTGATAGCTGTTCACCAGGGCGTCGTCTTTCGGCGGATTCAGCGCCAGCCAGGCCTTCCACGCCTGCTGAGAAACCGCCAGCGCCTTTTGCGCATCATCCATCAGGCTGTGCCAGCTCCCGTCGGAGCCGGTCTCTTTATCCTGCATAAACCAGACGCCGGAGCGGTTAAGCAGGTCGCTTGCCGCCAGCAGGGAAACGCGCGCCAGATCCAGCTTGCTCTGCTGCTGCCAGGCCAGCAGGTTTTGCTGCTCGTTGCGCTGGGCGTCGTTCAGGGAGGCGTTAAGCAGGAATGAGGAGGAGAGCTGCAGCGCGGAGAAAAGGCCAATAATGCAAAAGATACCCGTCAGCAGGCCAAAGTGACGAGGGGTGAGACGCTGCGCAATACGGCGAAAAATTTGCGTTAGGTTCATAATTATCTTCATTAACAATGCGTTAGACGCGTGCGAGTCTACGAAATGAAAATGACAGAACCATTGCAGATAAATGACAACGGCCCTCGTGATGAGGGCCGTAATCACAGGCGGGCGATAAATTACACGCGATCCTTCCACACCGTCTGCACGTTGCAGAACTCGTGCAAACCAAAGTGGGAAAGCTCGCGGCCAAAGCCGCTTTTCTTCACGCCGCCGAAGGCCACGCGCGCGTCGCTGGCGCTAAAGCCGTTGATAAACACCCCGCCGCACTCCAGTTCGCGGGAGAATTTATCCGCAAGCGCCGCGTCAGCGGTAAAGACGGTGGCGGACAGGCCAAAGTCGCTGTCGTTGGCAAGCGCCAGAGCGTGCTCCGCGTCTTTTGCGACAGTCACGGCCGCGACCGGACCAAACAGCTCCTGGCGGAAAGCCGTCATCGACGGGGTGACGTTGGCCAGCACGGTTGGCGCGTAGTAATTGCCCTCTCCGCTGATTTTCTCTCCGCCCAGCAGCAGCGTTGCCCCTTCGGCCAGGGTGGCCTGCACCTGCTGATGCAGCTCATCGCGCAGGTCAAAACGCGCCATCGGGCCCAGGTAGTTCTCTTCTTCTTCCGGCGCGCCCATCTTTAACGCGGCGACGGCGTCGACGAAGCGGCGGGTAAAGGTATCTGCAATCCCCTCTTCCACAATGAAGCGTTTGGCCGCCGCGCACACCTGCCCGGTATTCTGGTAGCGACCCGCCACCGCCGCCTTCACGGCGAGATCCAGGTCGGCATCGTTGAGAACGATAAACGGGTCGGAGCCGCCCAGCTCAAGAACGCATTTTTTCAGCGCGGCCCCCGCCTGCGCGCCAATGGCCGCACCGGCACGCACGCTGCCGGTGACGGTCACGGCCGCAATACGGCGATCGTTAATCGCCTGGCTTACGCCGTCATTGGTGGCGTTCACCCAGCCGAATACGCCTTCAGGGAAACCGGCATCCGCAAAGATCTGCCCAATAAGTTCCGCAGAGCCGAGCACGTTTGGCGCATGCTTAAGCAGATAGCTGTTACCTGCCAGCAGAATGGGCACCGCGCCGCGCAGCACCTGCCAGAGCGGGAAGTTCCAGGGCATCACCGCGAGAATCGGCCCCAGAGGACGGTATTCAATAACCGCGTTGTGGTTTTCCACCAGCGTAGGTTCCGCACGCAGCATCGCCGGGCCGTGCCCGGCATACCAGTCGCACAGAGCTGCGGATTTTGCCACTTCCGCCCGCGCCTGCAGGATGGGTTTCCCCATTTCACGGGAGATGGTCTGCGCCATCTCTTCCGCGCGGTTTCGCAGCGCGGCGCCGAGATCCCGGAGCTTCTGCGCCCGTTGGGACACGCTTTCGCGTCGCCACTGGCGATACCCCGCGTCAGACTGAGAAATCGCGCGTTCAACCTCTTCCGCCGTCGCCCAGGGATAAGCAGCGAGAGTTTCCCCCGTTGCCGGGTTAACGGACAGGGCATGTGTAGCAGATGAATATTTCATG
Organism: Enterobacter cloacae complex sp. ECL352; assembly: GCF_020149545.1. NCBI lineage: Bacteria > Pseudomonadati > Pseudomonadota > Gammaproteobacteria > Enterobacterales > Enterobacteriaceae > Enterobacter > Enterobacter cloacae complex sp. ECL352. The sequence continues at coordinate 4,706,726 of NZ_CP083709.1, read as the reverse complement.
ATGTTCTCCACGCATTTCGGTTGATTCATTGTGGCTCACTCTGCTATTTCTTAAAAATGAATAATACTAACCACCTTATTCACGAAACGAGAATGCTATGGACCTAACCCAGCTTGAAATGTTTAACGCCGTCGCGCTGACGGGCAGCATCACCCAGGCGGCGCAGAAGGTGCATCGCGTGCCGTCTAACCTGACGACCCGCATCCGCCAGCTGGAAGCCGATCTTGGCGTTGAGCTATTTATTCGTGAGAACCAGCGTTTGCGCTTATCCCCCGCCGGGCACAATTTCCTGCGCTACAGCAGGCAGATCCTCGCCCTGGTGGATGAAGCGCGCATGGTCGTCGCGGGTGATGAGCCGCAGGGGCTATTTGCCCTCGGCGCGCTGGAAAGCACCGCCGCGGTGCGCATTCCCGAAACGCTGGCGCAGTTTAACCAGCGCTATCCGCGCATCCAGTTTGCCCTTTCTACCGGGCCTTCCGGGACGATGATTGATGGCGTGCTGGAGGGAACCCTCAGCGCCGCCTTTGTCGACGGGCCGCTGTCGCACCCGGAGCTGGAGGGCATGCCGGTCTACCGGGAAGAGATGATGCTGGTCACGCCTGCCGGGCACGCCGAGGTCGCCCGCGCCGCGCAGGTTAGCGGCAGCGACGTTTATGCCTTTCGCGCGAACTGCTCGTACCGTCGACATCTGGAAAGCTGGTTTCATGCGGACAGAGCCACGCCAGGCCGCATTCATGAGATGGAGTCCTATCACGGCATGCTCGCCTGCGTCATTGCGGGCGCGGGCATCGCGCTGATGCCGCGCTCGATGCTGGAGAGTATGCCGGGACATCATCAGGTTGAAGCCTGGCCGCTGGCGGAAAACTGGCGCTGGCTTACAACCTGGCTGGTGTGGCGGCGCGGAGCGATGACCCGCCAGCTGGAAGCTTTTATAGCGCTGCTAAACGAACGTCTTCAACCAGCGCCTTCTCCATAAACAGGCTGAGCGGATCGTCAGCGTACGGGGCAAACGCCGGACGCAAATCGTACCCGCACTGCTCGTACAGGCGAACCGCGGCGCGCTGTTTGATGCCTGTCTCCAGCCTTACCGTGTGGCAATGGCGGCTCAGGGCCTCATCTTCCAGAGCGGCCAGCAGCGTCTCGCCGAGATGCTGCCCGCGATGGGCCGGATCGATATAGACCCGCTTCATCTCCCCCGTTCCGTCGCCGTTGAGCACGATGGCTCCGCAGCCTACGGCGTGCAGCTGCTGGTCACGAATGACCATCAGGATCAGCGAGGCTTCCGGCAGCGCGGACAGGTCGAGCAGATGATTGCTTTCGGCGGGATAGAGTTCGCTCTGATAGCGGTCAAGCGCCGCGATCAGGTTGAGAATGTCCGGATGACGTGCAGATTCAGAGGTAATGGAATACATGGCAGGCTCCTTGCTGTTTTTATATCAACATAGCTCAGGCCTGCCGGGGTGGTTCATAGTATTAACTTATAGCGCGTCACTCAGCTAGCGCAGGAAGATTCGCCCTTTCAGATACAGCGTAGCCTGGCCGCCAATCAGCACGCGGTCGCCCTTCAGCTCGCAGCGCAGATCCCCGCCACGGTATGACACCTGGCGGGCATTGAGTGACGTTTTGCCCAGCTTTTCGCTCCAGTAAGGGATCAGCATGCTATGGGCGGATCCGGTGACGGGATCTTCCGGCACCCCTTCGCCAGGGCAGAAGAAGCGGCTGACGAAGTCATATTCTTCTCCCGGCGCCGTCACGCAGACCATTTTATCCAGCGGAAGCATGGCCCCAATATCCGGCGTTAACGCTTCTACCTGCTGCTGGCTCTCCAGCACCACCATGTAATCGCGTCCGACGCGCACCTCTTTCGCCGCCCTGATACCCAGCGCGCTAAACAGCACCTCAGGTGGGTTTTCGACGACTTCCGTCGTCCACGCGGGGAAGTTCAGCGTCAGCCAGTCGCCGCTGCGCTTGACGGTCAGCTCGCCCACGAAGCGCGTGGTGAAGGTGATTTCGGTATGCGGATAATCAAGGTATTCGAAAATGACGTGCGATGCGGCAAGCGTAGCGTGACCGCACAGGTTAATTTCATCCAGCGTGGTGAACCAGCGCAGCTCAAACCCGCCGTCGGTGCGCACGAAAAAGGCGGTCTCAGACTGGTTATGCTGTTGCGCCATTTTGAGCAGCGTTTCGTCCGGCAGCCACTCTTCCAGAGGACATACCGCTGCGGCGTTGCCGCCAAAGGTTTTATCGCTGAAGGCATCCACCAGATAAAAATCAATTTCCTGCATTGTCTCTTCCTCTCTTGTTATGGGTTTTTAGCGCAGAAAAACTGTGCCTTTCAGATAAAGCGTGGCCTGCCCGCTCATCAGCACGCGCGAACCTTTCAGCTCACAGCGCACATCGCCGCCGCGCGCTGAAACCTGACGGGCGAACATCGTGGTTTTGCCCAGCTTTTCACTCCAGTAGGGGATCAGCATGGTGTGCGCGGAGCCGGTGACCGGATCTTCCGGGACGGAAACGCCCGGTGAGAAAAAGCGGCTGACAAAATCATATTCCCCCTCACCGCGCGCCGTAACGCTCACCTTATGCTCGCCCGGCGTCATCACCGAGAAGCGCGGCGCAAGCGCTTCAACCTGCTGGCGATTTTCCAGAACGATCAGCCATGCGCGCCCTTTACGGGCTTCAACGTAGCGGCTGATACCCAGCGCCGAGAGCATCTCCGGCGGGGGTGTCTCTTCATGGGTTGGGCATGCAGGGAAGTCCAGCGTCATCCACTCCCCCTCCCGGCTGACGGTGAGGCGGCCAGAGGCGGTTTCAAAGTGGATCCGCGAATCCGGGTAATCCAGCTCGGTAAATAGCACGTGCGCGGCCGCAAGCGTAGCGTGGCCGCAGAGATTGACTTCGGTGAGCGTGGTAAACCAGCGTAGCTCAATGCCCCCTTTACTGCAGACGAAAAAAGCCGTTTCCGACTGATTATGCTGCTGCGCCATTTTCAGCAAGGTCTCATCGGGTAACCATTCCTTGAGCGGGCAAACGGCGGCCGGATTGCCGCCAAACGAGGTGTCGCTGAACGCATCTACCAGATAAAAATCAATCTCCTGCATTGTCTTACCGCCTGTTTTTATTGTGTTGTTCTTTTATATTCAATGAAAACGGTGTTCCCGGCTACCGCTTTCATAAGGTAAATATTGAGATCTGCGTCACATAATGGTTGAGTTTTCGCCGTTCGACGTTTTAAGATCGTCTCCTCTTCTTTTCAGCAACGAATCTCCGACATCCCTATGACAACGAACACAGTTTCCCGCAGGGTTGCGTGGCTACGCGTGGTCACGCTGGCCATTGCCGCGTTTATTTTTAACACCACAGAATTTGTTCCGGTTGGGCTGTTGTCTGACATCGCTGAAAGTTTCCAGATGGAAACGGCCCAGGTGGGCATTATGTTGACCATCTACGCCTGGGTAGTGGCGCTGACGTCCTTGCCGTTTATGCTGCTGACCAGCCAGATGGAGCGGCGCAGGCTGCTGATCGGCCTGTTTGTGCTGTTCATCGCCAGCCATGTTCTGTCGTTTATGGCGTGGAATTTTACGGTGCTGGTCATTAGCCGCATCGGCATTGCCTTTGCCCATGCGGTGTTCTGGTCGATCACCGCGTCGCTGGCTATTCGACTCGCTCCGGCGGGTAAACGCGCCCAGGCGCTGAGCCTGATTGCCACCGGTACCGCACTGGCGATGGTGCTGGGTCTGCCGATTGGCCGCATCGTAGGGCAATACTTCGGCTGGCGTACGACGTTCTTCGCCATTGGTATGGGCGCGCTGGTTACGCTGGTATGCCTGATTAAGCTGCTCCCCGCGCTGCCGAGCGAGCATTCCGGCTCGCTGAAAAGCCTGCCGCTGCTGATGCGTCGCCCGGCGCTGCTGGGTATCTACCTGCTTACCGTCATTGTGGTGACGGCCCATTACACGGCGTACAGCTACATTGAACCCTTTGTGCAGGTGGTGGCGGGCTTTAGCGCCAACTTTGCCACCATCCTGCTGTTGATCCTCGGCGGAGCGGGCATTATTGGCAGCGTGCTGTTCGGTAAGCTGGGTAACCGGCATGCGTCAACGCTGGTGAGCTGCGCTATCGGTCTGCTGCTGGCCTGCCTGCTGCTGCTGATGCCTGCCGCAGGCAGTGAAAGCCAACTGGCGATCCTCAGCCTGTTCTGGGGCGTGGCGATCATGATTATTGGTCTGGGCATGCAGGTGAAGGTCCTGGCCCTGGCGCCGGATGCAACGGACGTCGCCATGTCGCTGTTCTCAGGGATTTTCAATCTGGGGATTGGCGCGGGCGCGCTGGTGGGAAATCAGGTAATACTGCACGTATCAATGTCGGCGATTGGCTATCTGGGCGCCATTCCGGCCCTGGTGGCGCTTGTCTGGTCGGTGCTCATCTTCCGTAAATGGCCGGTGGCGCTGGAGGAACAGGGTCAGCACGGGTGAGCCTTCTTGCCGGGTGGCGGCTTCGCCTTACCCGGCAATCACATCAATGATAGGTCTTAATAATTTCCAGCACGCCGTTAATAATAAACTGCACGCCCATACAGACCAGCAGGAAGCCCATCAGACGGGAAATCGCCTCGATACCGCCCTTGCCTACCCAGCGCATAATGGCCCCAGAACTGCGCAGCGACGCCCACACGATAACCCCGATAATCGCAAAAATCAGCGGTGGCGCAACCGTCAGCACCCAGTCCGGGAAGGTTGCGCTGTCACGCACCGTTGATGCGGAGCTGATGATCATCGCGATCGTACCCGGCCCCGCCGTGCTCGGCATGGCAATCGGTACAAAGGCGATATTCGCACTCGGCTCGGTTTCCAGCTCTTCCGATTTGCTGGCCGCTTCCGGCGACTCATGCGCCTTTTGCGCCGGGAACAGCATGCGGAAACCGATAAAGGCCACAATCAGCCCCCCGGCGATACGCAGGCCGGGGATGGAAATCCCGAAGGTGTTCATCACCACCTGTCCGGCATAGTAAGCCACCATCATGATGGCAAACACATACACCGAGGCCATCATCGACTGATGGTTGCGCTCGGCGCTGTTCATATTCCCTGCCAGCCCGAGGAACAGCGCCACCGTCGTTAACGGGTTAGCCAACGGCAGCAAGACCACCAGCCCAAGGCTGATTGCTTTTATTAAATCCAACATAGTGCGTTGTCGTCCTTATCCATATTTAACACAGCAATTATAGGGTGAAAGTGTGACATTGAGCCATGGGTGCAACGCAACGATTATTTCCGTCCTGGAAAGATAACTGACAGTTATCTATATGATTTGAAAGACCTCAAAAAAAGTTCATGAAACGTTTTAGCAATTCGTGGCATCGGCTGACTCATTCAGTTGACTTATACTTGCCTGAGCAATAATATCTGCCGTGACTAACTACTTGCCAGGGCAACCATTGTGAAAAGCACCAGTGATATCTTTAACGACGTTGTTCCGCTGGGTCGTCTTATTCATATGGTAAATCAGAAAAAAGATCGCCTGCTCAACGACTATCTGTCACCGCTGGATATCACCGCAACACAGTTCAAAGTGCTGTGTTCCATTCGCTGCGAAGTGTGTATTACACCGGTTGAGCTTAAAAAGGTGCTCTCTGTCGATCTGGGCGCGTTAACCCGCATGCTGGATCGTCTCGTCTGCAAAGGATGGATAGAACGAAGCCCTAACCCGAATGACAAACGCGGCGTACTGGTGAAGCTGACCAGCGATGGCGCGGCCATGTGCGAGCAATGTCATCAATTAGTAGGACAAACACTGCATCAGGAACTAACAAAAAACTTAACGGCAGATGAAGTGGCAACCCTTGAGCTTCTGCTCAAAAAAATACTGCCGTAAACAGAAAAAGAGGTATGACGATGTCCAGACGCAATACTGACGCTATCACCATTCATAGCATTTTGGACTGGATCGAAGATAACCTGGAATCGCCGCTCTCCCTTGAAAAAGTGTCAGAGCGTTCAGGTTACTCCAAATGGCACCTGCAACGGATGTTCAAAAAAGAGACCGGTCATTCATTAGGTCAATACATTCGCAGCCGCAAGCTGACGGAAATTGCCCAGAAACTGAAAGAAAGCAATGAGCCGATCCTTTATCTGGCGGAGCGTTACGGATTTGAATCGCAACAAACCCTGACGCGTACGTTCAAGAACTATTTTGACGTACCGCCTCATAAGTACCGAATCACCAGCGTGCCGGGCGAATCCCGATACCTGTATCCGTTAAAACACTGTAGTTAATCATCGCCTGTAACAGACGTAACCGAGGAAATCATGAAAGTTACCGCCTCCGCCGCCCTCGCCTTGCTGGTGCTGTTCTCCAGCCAGACCTTCGCGGAGCAAACCCCTCGTGCAACGCAGCAAAATAATCCTGATACGATGATTTTGCCGTCAGCACATGACCAGTCGCCTTATGATTTCAACCATATGGGTGCTGGTAGCGACAAATCCGACGAATTAGGCGTGCCTTATTATAATCAGCACGGCCTCTGATTCGTTTTTGCCCCGCAGACGCGGGGCTTTTTTTATGCCTTTTCGCTTACCCGCGTCGCCCGACGAACCCGCAGACCAAACACGTTAATGTACAGCCCGGCCATGATCAGCACGGCGCCAAACAGCTGCAGCGCGCTCAGCGTTTCATCCAGCAAGAGTGCCGCACTGGCAAGCCCCACCACCGGCACCAGCAGGGATAACGGCGCCACGCGCCAGGTTTCATAACGCCCCAGCAGCGATCCCCAAATCCCGTAGCCCACAATGGTGGCGACAAAGGCCAGATAGACAAGAGAAAGGATTGTGGTCAGATCGATCTCGACCAGACTGTTCAGCATTACATCCGGACCATCCAGAATAAACGACGCCGCCAGAAACGGGATTATCGGGATCAGAGCGCTCCAGACAACCAGGGACATCACCGCCGGGCGCGCCTCGTGCTGCATAATCAGCTTGTTGAAAATATTCCCGCAGGCCCAGCTCAGCCCCGCCGCCAGCGTCAGCATAAAGCCGAGCAGCGCCACATCCTGGCCGTTCAGGCTGGCTTCAATAAGCACCAGCACGCCAAACACCGCCAGCGTAATGCCCGCCAGCTGTTTGCCCTGTAAACGTTCGCCAAACACGAAGGCGCCGAGAATGATGGTAAAGAACGCCTGCGCCTGCAGCACCAGCGAGGCCAGACCGGCCGGCATCCCGAACTTGATGGCGCAGAAGAGAAACGCGAACTGGCCAAAGCTGATGGTCAGGCCATAGCCCAGCAGCAGCTTTAACGGGATCTTCGGACGGGCGACGAAAAAGAGCGCCGGGAACGCGACCAGCAAAAAACGTAAACCGGCCAGCATCAGCGGCGGCATGTTGTGCAACCCCAGCTTGATGACCACAAAATTGAGCCCCCATACTACGACCACCAGCAACGCCAGCAGTCCGTCTTTACGCGTCATACCCTGCCCCTGAATTATTAATTATTTGTTAACAGTTCAAGGTAACAGAAAAAAGCGCGCGGCGAGAAGATCATTAATTATGGCAGTCAGGCGAAGCACTTACGGATAAATTAGGTGCTATACAAGCCCCTTATGTCATGGTAATCCTGTTAACACACGTCTAAAAAAAGCATAAGCAACTGTCGGGCAGGAATATGAAACCATCTCTCAGGCGCTCAACCGCAGCGCTGCTGGCGTCGTCATTGTTATTAACCATCGGTCGGGGAGCAACGCTGCCGTTCATGACCATTTATCTCACGCGCGTCTACAGCATGAGCGTCGAGAATATTGGTTATGCCCTGACGATTGCGCTGACCATCGGCGTAGTGTTCAGCCTGGGATTTGGCATTCTTGCCGATAAGTTTGATAAAAAGCGCTACATGCTGATCGCGATCGTGGCCTTTATCGCCGGATTTGTCGCGATCCCGCTGGTCGATAACGTCACGCTGGTGGTGCTGTTCTTTGCGCTGATCAACTGCGCCTATTCCGTCTTTTCGACGGTGCTGAAGGCCTGGTTCTCCGACGTGCTCACCGCAAGCCAGAAAGCGCGCGTCTTCTCGCTTAACTACAGCTTTCTGAACATTGGCTGGACGATCGGGCCGCCGATTGGCACCCTGCTGGTGATGTACAGCCTGCAGCTGCCGTTCTGGCTGGCGGCCTTCTGCGCCGCGCTGCCGCTCGGATTCATCCATTTCTTCGTGCAGAAAAGCGTTGCGCTGGATACCGCCGAAGAGAAGATGCCCTGGCAGCCGTCGGTACTGCTGAAAGACCGCGCGCTGTTCTGGTATACGCTCTCCGGCCTGCTGGCGTCATACGTCGGCGGATCGTTCGCGACCTGCATTTCGCAATACGTTCTGGCCGCGCATGCAGACAGTAATTTCGCCGAAAAGGTGGTCGCCGTGGTATTGCCCGTCAACGCCGCGGTGGTGGTGACGCTGCAATATGCGCTGGGCCGCAAGATCTCTGCCAGCAATATTCGCCCGCTGATGACCCTCGCCACCCTGTTTTTTATCGTGGGGCTGGGTGGCTTTATGCTCTCCGGGGAAAACCTGGTTTACTGGGGCATCGCTGCCGCCATCTTTACCCTGGGTGAGATTATCTATGCACCGGGCGAATACATGCTGATCGACAACATTGCCCCGCCGGGGATGAAGGCGAGCTATTTTTCCGCGCAGGCGCTGGGCTGGCTCGGCGCGGCGGCAAACCCGATGATCACCGGTATTATCCTGACCAACCTGCCGCACTGGTCGCTATTTGTCATCATGATGGTCGCCATCGTTATTGCGTGGCTGATGATTTTGCGTGGGATGAGCGTGAAGGCGTGGTGTGAAACGCCCAACGTGGCGTAGCGCTTCCAGGCCGGGTGAGGCGTAGCCGCCACCCGGCAATAAAGCATCAGTGGTGCAGCATTTCCTCTACCACCTGCTCTTTGTACATCTCATTCGGATAATAGGTCGGCCAGTTATCCATCTCTTTCAGCAGCGCCTCGTGGGAGGTGTTGCCCATGAAAATGTGGAAGTGCGAAGAGGCCTTCGGGGCGATGGTGTGGTCGCTGAACTGAACAAACTTCGGTGCCTTGCTGCCGGCATCCTTACACTCAAACAGGTAGCGAACGCCTTTTTTTCCCGATGCGTAGGTCAGTATTTTGTAGCCGCTGTAATCATACTGACAGCGGCTGACCGCTGTGCCCTTATGAAATTCCATCACGTTGTTTTCGATGCCGATAGCATCCTCGTCCGTCGCATATCCCTTGCGGTAGTACGCTTTCACCTCGTCAAAGGTTTTGCTTTTGTCTTTCTGCGCTTTCTGTTTAAACACCGGATCCAGCGAACCGTCCAGCAGGAACGGATAGACCGACTGCCACGTCCCGTCCCAGTCTGACAGCGCTCTGTCCTTCACGTCCTTATCCTCAAACACGCCGTTCGCCGCCCTCTGTTCCGCTTCGGTCATCTGATGGCCGTGCGAGTGAGCAAACAGCTGGCCGCTGACCAGCAGCGCCCCCAGAGTCATGGCAAATTTCCCAAAATGTGCAGCCAACATAACACCCTCATTCCGTTTTATAAGAATGCGGATGTTATATTATAACATTTTAAATCGCAACCAATCCGCGAACGCCCTCCTGCTCCATGTTTTCACCCCGGCCGCGCTGGATAATGGTGCCGCGCGACATCAGCAGATAGCTGTCAGCCAGCTCGGCGGCAAAGTCGTAAAACTGTTCGACCAGCAGGATCGCCATGTCGCCTCGGTTCGCCAGGGTGCGGATCACCTGTCCAATCTCTTTAATCACCGATGGCTGTATGCCTTCGGTCGGCTCATCCAGAATCAACAGCTGCGGACGGCTCGCCAGCGCGCGACCAATCGCCAGCTGCTGCTGCTGTCCACCGGAGAGATCGCCCCCGCGACGATGCCTCATCTCTTTAAGCACCGGAAACAGCTGCCAGATCTCATCCGGAACCTGCTTCGCCTCGCGGGCGGAAAAACGCGACAGCCCGAGCAGAAGATTCTCTTCCACGGTCAGGCGCGGGAAAATCTCGCGGCCCTGCGGGACGTACGCCACTCCAGAGTGCACCCGCTGGTGCGGCTTGCTGTGGGTGATCTTTTTACCCTGCCAGATGACCTCCCCGGTTTTCGCCGGGATCAGCCCCATCAGACACTTCAGCAGCGTGGTTTTCCCGACGCCGTTGCGCCCCAGCAGGCAGGTGACCTCTCCGGTGGCGGCCTCAAAACTCACGCCGCGCAGGATATGGCTGCCGCCGTAATACTGATTCAGTTCGTTAACCTGTAACATCATCGCTCCTTAGCGCCCCAGATAGACCTCAATCACCTGCTCGTTAGCCTGCACCTCGCGAAGCGAACCTTCCGCCAGCACGCGGCCCTGATGCAGCACCGTGACGTGGTCGGCGATAGTCTCAACAAAGCCCATATCGTGCTCCACCACCATCAGGGAGTGCTTACCCGCCAGCGTTTTGAACAACTCGGCGGTGTATTCGGTTTCCGCGTCGGTCATCCCGGCGGCCGGTTCATCCAGCAGCAGCAGGTGCGGGTCCTGTACCAGAAGCATACCGATTTCCAGAAACTGTTTTTGCCCGTGAGAAAGCAGCCCGGCGCGGCGGTCGCGCTCGCTGCTAAGGCGCAGCAAAACCAGCATCTCATCGATGCGGTCGCGCTGTTCACCGTTGAGTTTTGCCCGCAGGCTCGCCCAGACGGATTTATCGGTTTTCATGGCGATCTCCAGGTTTTCCCACACCGTCAGCGCTTCAAAAACCGTGGGTTTCTGGAATTTACGCCCGATCCCCTGGCGGGCAATGGCCGCAGGCTCCAGCGTGGTCAGGTCGATGGACTGATCGTAAATCGCCCTCCCGCTCTTTGGCCGAGTTTTACCTGTGATAACGTCCATCAGCGTGGTTTTACCGGCGCCGTTAGGGCCAATCACGCAGCGCAGCTCGCCCACGCCGATATTCAGCGACAGATCGGTCAGGGCCTGAAAGCCGTCAAAATTGACGTTAATGGCCTCAAGCTGCAGCACCGGGTCGGTCTGTTCACGGTAACGATCGCCCGGCAACTGGCGGGTAAATAACCCTTCGGCTGGCTGCATTATTTCTCTCCCTTTCGAAACAGACCGTAGACGCCGCGCGGTAAAAACAGCGTGACGGCGATGAAAATCAGCCCCAGGAACAGCTGCCAGTATTCCGGCATCGCGACGGTGAAGAAGCTCTTGGCGCCGTTCACCAGCGCCGCGCCAATCACCGGCCCGACCAGCGTGCCGCGCCCGCCCAGCGCTACCCAGATCGCGGCTTCTATTGAGTTCGTCGGCGACATTTCACCGGGGTTGATAATGCCCACCTGCGGGACGTACAGCGCCCCCGCCAGGCCGCACAGCACGGCGGAGAGCGTCCATACCAGCAGCTTGAACCCGCGCGGATCGTAGCCGCAAAACGTCAGGCGGTTTTCGGCGTCGCGAACGGCGGTCAGGATGCGGCCAAACTTGCTCTTCGCCAGCGCAAATCCGGTGCCTAACGCCAGGAGCAGCAACAGCACGGTCGCCAGAAACAGCGCGATGCGGGTGGTCGTTTCAGTTACCGAAAACCCGAGCAGCGTGGTGAAGCCGGTAAAGCCGTTATTGCCGCCAAAACCGGTTTCGTTGCGAAAGAACAGCAGCATCCCGGCATAGGTCAGCGCCTGGGTCATAATCGAGAAATAGACCCCTTTGATCTTTGAGCGGAAGGCGAACCAGCCGAACACCAGCGCCAGCAGGCCCGGCACCAGCACAATCAAGACCAGCGCCCAGGCAAAATGTTGGGTTCCCCACCAGAACCACGGCAGCTCGCTCCAGGAGAGAAACGACATAAACGCGGGAAGACCGTCACCCGCGGCCTGGCGCATCAGGTACATGCCCATGGCGTAGCCGCCCAAGGCGAAGAAGATGCCGTGCCCAAGAGAGAGCATCCCGGCGTAGCCCCACACCAGATCCAGCGCCACCGCAACGATGGCATAGCAGAGGATCTTGCCAATCAGCGTCAGCATCCAGGTCGACAGCGCCAGCGGATGCGTCGCAGGCAGTAAGGCGAAAAACGGTAATATCAGCAGACACACCACCATCAGGCTACCTGCAAGTTGCGTTGTGCGCGGCGCTTTGCGCGCCAGCGTTAAGGTCAGCGGCTGGCTCATCAGTCAATCACCCTCCCTTTCAGCGCAAACAGCCCCTGAGGGCGTTTTTGAATAAACAGCACGATCGCCACCAGAATCACGATCTTGCCCAGCACCGCCCCCATCTGCGGTTCAAGAATTTTATTGAAAATACCCAGACCAAACGCCGCGGCCACGCTGCCTGCCAGCTGGCCTACGCCACCGAGAACGACCACGAGGAAAGAGTCGATGATGTAGCCCTGACCCAGCTCCGGCCCGACGTTACCGAGCTGCGATAGCGCCACGCCGCCTACCCCCGCAATTCCTGAGCCAAGCCCAAACGCCAGCATATCGACACGGCCTGTCGGTACCCCGCAGCAGGCGGCCATGCTGCGGTTCTGCGTCACCGCACGTACGTTCAGCCCCAGACGGGTTTTATTCAGAATGAGCCAGGTAAAGAACAGCACCAGCAGCACGAAGCCCAGCACCACGATGCGGTTCCACGGCAGCGTCAGGTTGGCAAAAACCTGCACCCCGCCGGACAGCCATGCCGGGTTGGCCACCTCCAGGTTCTGGGCGCCAAACGTCATGCGCACCAGCTGGATGAGCATCAGGCTAATCCCCCACGTTGCCAGCAGCGTTTCCAGTGGGCGACCGTACAGATGGCGGATCACGGTGCGCTCCAGCACCATCCCGATGCCCGCCGTCAGGCAGAACGCGACTGGAAGCGCGATAACGGGATAGAGCGCCAGCCACTGGGGCGCAAGCCCGGCCATTGCCTGCTGCACCATCCAGGTGGCATACGCTCCCAGCATCAGCATCTCACCGTGCGCCATATTGATGACGCCCAGCAGGCCGTAGGTGATGGCAAGCCCCAGCGCCGCCAGCAGCAGCACCGACCCCAGAGAGAGCCCCATAAACGCCTGGCCCAGCAGATCGCCCCACATCAGTCGATGCTGGATCTGGCTCAGGCTCTCCTGCGCGGCGGCGCGCACCCCGGCATCCGGCTCTGTCTGTGCCTGGGTAAACGGGGTAAGTCTGGACTCCACGTCAGGATCGTCGGACTGCCCTAATAACTCGACGGCCTTGCGGCGCACCTCTGCCTGCGGGCTGGCTAGCTGGAGATTCGCTACCGCCAGTAAAAGCGCCTGACGTGCCACCGCGTCCGTTTCATCGTTTACCCGCTTTTCCAGAAAAGCGAGCATTCCAGGCTGGGCATCCCGCTGAAGCTGACGGGCCGCCGCCCGCCTTTCTGTGACACTGTCACTCACCAGCTGATGCGTAGCGATGGCCGTGGCGGCCAGCACGCGCAGCCGGTTGGTCAGACGAACGGCTTTGGCTGCCCCTTCGGTCGACTTAGCGTCACCGAGCGAAACCATTTGACCGTTGCGCTGCGCAAAGGCGTGCTTTTGACTGTCGGTATACAGGTTTTCTTTTTGCAGTGCCTGCAGCAGCGGCAGCCTCGCGGCGTCCGGCGCGGCGGCCCACTGCGTCAGCAACTCCGCCTGCTGGCTGCGGCCGGCGGCAACAAAACGATCGGCATCCGATGCCTGCGCCAACCCTGGCAGCAGTCCGGAAAGCCATACAAGAGCGATGAACATGCGCATGGCGTTCATGACGTTTCTCCCTGGTGATGGCTTAGTTGCTGGCGGTTTTCATCGGCTGGTCGGGCTTTTTATCGTTACCGGCGATGAACGGGCTCCACGGCTGGGCGCGTACCGGCTGTTCCGTCTGCCACACCACGTTGAACTGGCCGTTGCCTTCGATTTCGCCGATCATGACCGGCTTATGCAGATGGTGGTTGGTGGCATCCATGGTGAGCGTAAAGCCTGACGGCGCCTTAAAGGACTGGCCGGCCATCGCCGCACGCACTTTATCCACGTCGGTAGTGCCCGCTTTTTCCACCGCCTGCGCCCACATATGGATCCCCACGTAGGTCGCTTCCATCGGGTCGTTGGTCACCACGGTATCGGCGTTCGGCAGCTTGTGCGCCTTCGCATAGGCTTTGTAATCCGCCACGAAGGCCTGGTTGGTCGGGTTATCCACGGATTCAAAGTAGTTCCACGCCGCGAGGTTGCCGACCAGCGGTTTGGTGTCGATCCCGCGCAGCTCTTCTTCACCCACGGAGAACGCCACCACCGGCACGTCGGTTGCCTTCAGACCCTGGTTAGCCAGCTCTTTGTAGAACGGAACGTTGGAATCGCCGTTGATGGTCGACACCACGGCGGTTTTGCCGCCCGCGGAGAATTTCTTGATGTTAGCGACAATGGTCTGGTAGTCGCTATGACCGAACGGGGTGTAAACCTCCTCGATGTCCTTATCCTCCACCCCTTTCGAATGCAGGAAAGCGCGCAGGATCTTGTTGGTGGTGCGCGGATAAACATAGTCCGTACCCAGCAGGAAGAAGCGCTTCGCCGCGCCGCCGTCTTCGCTCATCAGGTATTCCACCGCCGGAATGGCCTGCTGGTTCGGTGCGGCGCCGGTATAGAAGACGTTTGGCGACATCTCTTCGCCTTCATACTGCACCGGATAGAACAGCAGGCCGTTCAGCTCCTCGAAGACCGGCAGCACGGATTTGCGCGATACCGACGTCCAGCAGCCGAATACCACCGCCACTTTATCCTGACTTAACAGCTGGCGCGCCTTCTCGGCAAACAGCGGCCAGTTTGAGGCGGGATCCACCACCACCGGTTCCAGTTTTTTACCCAGCACGCCGCCTTTGGCGTTGATCTCGTCGATGGTCATCAGCGCGACGTCTTTCAGCGGCGTTTCGGAGATGGCCATGGTGCCGGAAAGAGAATGCATGATCCCCACTTTGATGGTATCGGCCGCCTGCACGCCAAAACTCATTCCCATCGCCACGACGGATGCGGATAACGCAAAGGCTTTTAATAAGGTACGACGCTGCATATTTTCACTCCTGAAAAAGAACGCTGTGCGAAAACGTCCGTTACGGCGTGGACGCGGAAAAAATGTGTCAGCGAAGCAGGAGCAAAAAGGATGCCAGAATGGAGGTAGCGCTATTTCTGGAGGGGGAACGCGGGATGTAAAGAGAACGTCTCAGAATGGCACAGCGCTGCACTTTTATAATGCAGCGCTGTGGATGAGGCTTTACCAGACTTCGCTGGCGATCTGCGTGACCAGACGGACCTTGTCCCACTGCTGGGATTCGCTCAGGCTGTTGCCCTCTTCGGTAGAGGCAAAGCCGCACTGCGGGCTGAGGCAAATTTGCTCTTTTGCCACGTATTTCGCCGCCTCTTCCAGACGGGCTTTAATCCCCTCCGGGTTCTCCAGCTCGCCGTTTTTCGTGGTGATCAGGCCCAGCACCACCTGCTGCTTGCCCGGGCGAATGAAGCGCAATGGCGCGAAATCCCCGCTGCGGTCGTTGTCGTATTCAAGGAAGAACGCGTCAACGTTGACCGTCCCGAACAGCACTTCCGCCACCGGCTCATAGCCGCCTTCGGAAATCCAGGTTGAACGGAAGTTACCGCGGCAGACGTGCAGGCCGATGGTCAGATCGTCCGGCTTGCCTTCCAGCGCCTTGTTCAGAACGCGGGCATAGATGCGTGCCAGCTCATCGGCATCGTCACCGCGCTCGCGGATCTGACGGCGCTGTTCGTCCGAACAGAGATAGGCCCAGACTGTATCGTCCAGCTGCAGGTAACGGCAGCCCGCGTCGTAAAATGCGCGGATGGCGTCGCGCCAGGTGGTCGCCAGATCGTCGAAATAGTCATTCAGATCCGGGTAGACCGTCGCATCGATGTCTTTACGCCCGCCGCGGAAATGGAGCACGCTTGGGCTGGGAATGGTCATCTTCGGCTGAGCATTGCCGCTGATGCTTTTCAGGTAGCGGAAATCTTCGAGCATCGGATGGTCGCCAAAGCCCAGCTTGCCGGTCACGCGCACGCCGTGGGCTTTGGTTTGTACTCCGTTGAACTGAATGCCCTGCTGTGAATCGTAACGCTCAACGCCCTGCAGACCGTCGAAGAAGTCGAAGTGCCACCAGGCACGGCGGAATTCACCGTCGGTGACCACATGCAGGCCGCACGCACACTGCTGCTCAACGACGTGGCGAATGGCATCATCCTCTACCGCGCGAAGCTGTCCGGCGTCAATTTCGCCGCTGGCGAACTTCAGGCGAGCCTCTTTGATGGCATCCGGGCGTAAAAAACTGCCGACTACATCGGCGCGGTACGGGGCGTGCTGTCGTTGCATGGAAATCTCCTCAGTCTGCCGGCGATAATTGCCAGCAGTGATAATTCATCATTTGAAGTTTTAGACTTCTGGATGTCTAAATGTCCAAAAAAGATGTCATACCTGTCCTGCTCCGGCAAACGAGAAAATTTCACGGGTGTTGAAAAAAATTCATCTTCACAGCGCGACGGCGGTTTCGCTGCTGGCAAAGGCGAACTTTTCATCCTCCCAGCCGGTGATCCCCCCGAGCATGATTTTGACCGGCAGCCCGAGGCGCGCCAGCTTCAGCGCGGCTCTGTCCGCGCCGTTACAGTGCGGCCCTGCGCAGTAAACGACGAACAGCGTGCCTTCAGGCCATTGGGCCATGCGCTCGGCGGTCATCTGGCTCCGCGGCAGGTGCAGTGCGCCGGGCACGTGACGGCGGGCAAACTGCTCCGGGCTGCCCACCACGTGCAGCAACACGAAGTCCTGCTCATTATTGGCGATGGCGTGATGCACATCCGCGCAGTCGGTTTCAACGCTCAGGCGGCGCAGAAAATGGGTAACGGCTTCCTGCGGCTCGGCAGCCGGAAATTCAGTAACATAGCTCATGATCCTTCCTCATCTTTGGCGTTTGTGTTAACACTACTCTATCCACAAATTCAGCCCGTGAATGCGTTCGCTTATGCCAGAAAACAGCAAAAAGATGACAAACTTAAGACAAATTGCCCGCCCGCAGGTAGTCGTGCTGGCGTATGACGGTCTGTGTACCTTTGAGTTTGGCGTAGCGGTGGAGATCTTCGGCCTGCCGCGTCCCGAGCTTGGCGATGAATGGTATCGTTTTGCGGTGGCGAGCGTGGACAGCGGTGAACTTCGGGCAACTGGCGGGATCCGCATCGTTACCGATGGTGATTTAAGCCTGCTTGCGTCTGCGGACCTGATTGTGGTTCCCGGCTGGCGGGGGCTGGATTCAACGGTTCCGGACGCGCTCTGCGAGGCACTACGCCAGGCCAGCGCGCGAGGATGCCGGCTGCTCTCCATCTGTTCGGGGGTGTTTGTGCTGGCCGCTACGGGGCTGCTGAACGGCCGCAAAGCCACAACCCACTGGCGCTACATCGACGCGCTTAAAGCCCGTTATCCAGACATCGACGTGGTTGAGGATGTGCTCTACCAGGACGAAGGCGATATTCTGACGTCCGCGGGCAGCGCGGCGGGAATCGATCTCTGTCTGCACGTTGTGCGGCGGGATTATGGCATGGAAACCGCCAACAGCGTGGCGCGTCGGCTGGTCATTCCCCCTCACCGGGATGGTTCACAGCCACAACAGCTGAGCCGCCCGGTAGCCCAGCTGCGGGAAAGCCAGCGTCTCGGCCAGCTGTTTGACTTTCTGCACACGCATCTTATCGAGGCGCACAGCGTCGACTCCCTGGCGCGTCGGGTCGGAATGAGCCAGCGCACCTTCCTTCGTCGCTTCGAGGCGGCAACGGGGACGACGCCCGCACGCTGGTTAATCAATGAACGCCTGCTGAGAGCAAAAGATTATCTGGAAAGCAGCCGGTTGAGCATCGACAGCATCGCTGAACAGACCGGGTTTGGTCAGGCGTCGACACTGCGTCATCATTTTCGCCAGCAGTTCGCGCTTTCCCCGGCTCAGTATCGCAAACAATTTTCACGTCCGGGTACTGCCCGCTAACGGTTGAGGGTTCCCCACAAAATAATGCCTGCACGGACGCCCCCCTCTCCCTTGAGGGAGAGGGCTGGGGTGAGGGGGAACATACGGCTCTGGTGGTCATTCCGTTCACTTTATGTTCCTTGCTATTCTTTAACGACATAACCTGTGAACGTGCCAGGGTGGCTCAATCGCCACCACCCTGGCGACCCGGGCTCCCGGCGGTAAATCGCCGCTTCGCGGTGCCCTCAGCTTATTCCTTCAGGCTATCGGGTCGGGCATGAGCCTGCATCCCTGCAGGCCACGCCCTCTCGGCGCATCCCTGCGCCTCGCCCCGGCCTTATGGAAACGCTTCGGCGATTTACAGCCGGACCAGGGCATCGCTGTAAGTCTGTCATTATTCTGAAGACAGTCTTATTGCTTCAGAATACACGTTTACAAAGGGGCCCCTCTCCGCTAAGAGGAAGATTCATTTTTTAATTTTCGTAATACGGAGCACCTGATGGTCACCACACACGTTTTTATCGCGGTCAGTCTTGATGGTTACATCGCCCGACAGAATGACGATATCGACTGGCTGCTGCAGCGCGACGATCCCACAGAAGATCATGGCTATGAGGCGTTCATCGCGGACAAAGAGTGGATCGTGATGGGCCGGGGTAGCTATGAGAAAGTACTGACCTTTGACGCATGGCCTTATGAACGGCCCGTGCTGGTACTCTCCCGACAGCTGGCCGGTACGCCCGTACCTGTGGCGCTAAAGGGAAAAGTGCAGTTTTCATCCCGGACGCCAAAGGAGGTGCTGGACGATCTCGCTGCGCAGAACGTTCATCGGGTCTATCTCGATGGCGGACAGGTGATCCAGTCATTCCTGCGCGAAGGGCTGGTGGCCGATATGGTGATCACGACCGTTCCTGTCCTGCTCGGAGCGGGAAAACCGCTTTTCGGAACCCTTCCTCAGGATATCGATTTAATTCTGGTATCCAGCCGCAGTTTCCCTTCGGGTCTGGTGCAGTCACATTATCGACTGATGCCATAACCCTATCGCGACGGCCTGCGCAAAAAAAAACCGCCAATAACTGGCGGTAAATGCTTGCATGGATAGATTTGTGTTTTGGTCTCTACGTCCCGACACTCCGTGGCCGGGCTGCGGATCCCTTACAACCTAACACCTGTTGTCTTAACGAACGCTAAACAACCTTATTAACCTGCATGGGTATTGATCTGCAAATAACGCATAAGCCCCTGCTCAGCGCTCTGTTTTGCGTCGTCATTAAGGGCTTCAAGATAAAAGGAACGGGCGACACCATAAGGTGCTTTTTCAGAGGGATACACCGCAAACTGGAATATTTTTCCTCGTGCCTGATGAGTACAATCTAATTCCCAGCGCCGATCGTTTATTTTTTTGCTGGAGCAGGCAACGCCACCATAATCGCTGGTTAAATAGGAACCCACGCGAATTTCCGCAGAACGAATATATTCTGGTTCGTCATTACCTGCATAACGAATCCCTGCAGCGGCCACAACAGCAACCGCCAGAAGCGCAAGCGCTATTATTTTTTTCATTTAGAAATGACCTGTTCCTTAGCCAGAGACTTACTATTATATAAGGTTTATCCTTAATGCAAATATCTAATTGAGGTCCAGAAATGATACTTTACAAAGCGTCATGGTTTTTTAGGAAATATCTTAGCCGTAATTCCGAACCCACATTATTTGACATTTTCTTTTCGCTAATTTTAATTTTTGAATAATAACCCTAAAAAATAATCGACATGATTATCCCGCATTCTTTTTCAGCGGTGAATCCATGATTAAAAAAGGGTTATCTTTCGTCATGCTTATCTGTGCGCTGTTTTCCGGCCAGCTTATGGCCGGGCACAAAGGACACGAATATTTATTGGTCAAGAATGTGGCGCATCAGCTTCGTCATGAAGCCGACAGCGATGAGTTGCGAAGCGCTGCGGAAGAGTCGGCGGAGGGTTTGCGCGAGCACCACCTGTGGCAGAAGTCGCGCAAACCGGACACGCACGTTCGGTAATTAGCTGCCCTTGCGTTTCGGCAGCGTTTTCATCAGATCGTCCGGACTGACGGACGCCACGATACTGCCGGGCTGCGGCATTTTGAAGATGTGGTTTTTCATCTTACCAATCACATGCATTTCGCAAGGACGGCAGTCGAACTTGAGGGTCAGAACCTCATCGCCGTTTACCAGCTGCATGGGGGTGGCCTTCCAGCTCTTAATGTTCCCTTTCGCCTGCTTAGGACACAGGTTAAACGCAAAGCGCAGGCAGTGCTTGGTGATCATCACCGGCACATCGCCCTTCTCTTCATGCGCTTCATAGGCTGCGTCGATCAGCTGCACGCCGTGGCGATGATAGAATTCACGCGCTTTATGGTTGTAGACGTTGGCGAGGAAGGATAAATGGGTGTCCGGGTAAACTGGCGCAGGGACGGTTTCCGCTTTACGGCTTCCGCGCGGATACTGCGCCAGGCGCGCGGCATCCAGCATCTCTGCCGTTTCGCGGCGGAACTGGTTAAGCAGGCTGTTTGGCACGAACAGCGCGTCCGGCAGAGCCACGTCGATCGCACGCGCGTAGTAGATCGTCTGGCCCAGCTTCGCCACGCCATCCTTCAGGCTGTTAAGCGCTTTTTCGGCGTTGTTTGCCACCTCGAAATGACCATCGAGCGTATGCGTCACGCTGATGCCGTCTTCGCAGGTCATGGTCAGAATCAGCTGCTCTTCCCAGCCGCCCAGCTCAATGTCCACGGCGATACGACGTTCGCTGGAGGTTTTCAGCAGCGCCTGCTGCCAGTTATGATCGAGATTACGGTTAAGCGCCGCGTTCGGCCGCGCCTTGTAGAGATCGGCGGGCATTTCATTCGGCCAGACGCGGTAGCGGTTCTCGCCGGTTTTCTCGACCGTATTGGCACGGAAGCCTACGACCTCACGCTTAATCATCACGTTAAGGCCATCTCCGTTCGCCAGCGGTTCCGTCACTTCAACATCAAGGTGATCCTTCGCCACTTTCAGCACTTCGCCCACCGGTAAACCGATAAACTTCGGTGAGTCAAACGCGCCGATATCCCCTTTACGGGCATTCACAAAATAGTCCGTGCTGCCGCGGTGGAACGTTTTGTCCGTCGACGGAATAAAGAAATGTTCGGTGCGCCCGGCCGACGCGCGCGCCAGGTCGCCGCGATCTTCGATGATGGCGTCCAGCATCTGGCGATAGTGCGCGGTGATGTTCTTCACGTAGCTCATATCTTTGTAGCGCCCTTCAATCTTGAAGGAACGCACGCCCGCGTCGATCAGCGCGCCCAGGTTGGCCGTCTGATCGTTATCCTTCATGGAGAGCAGGTGTTTTTCGAACGCCACGACGCGGCCCCGATCGTCTTTCAGGGTATATGGCAGGCGGCAGGCCTGAGAACAGTCGCCGCGGTTGGCGCTGCGGCCCGTCTGCGCGTGGGAAATATTGCACTGACCGGAGTAAGCCACGCACAGCGCGCCGTGGATAAAGAATTCGATCGTCGCGTCTGTCGCCTGGTGAATATCGCGGATCTGATTCAGGTTCAGCTCACGCGCCAGAACGATCTGCGAAAAGCCGACGTCGGAGAGAAACTTCGCCTTCTCGACCGTGCGGATATCGCACTGGGTACTGGCATGCAGTTCAATGGGCGGAATATCCAGCTCAAGCACGCCCATATCCTGGACGATCAGGGCATCAATGCCGGCCTGGTAGAGATCGGTAATCAGACGTTGCGCAGGCTCCAGCTCATCATCATGAAGAATGGTGTTCAGGGTCACGAACACTTTCGCCCCGAAGCGGTGGGCGAACGGCACCAGTTCAGCAATATCGCTCAGGCTGTTGCTGGCGTTATGGCGGGCACCGAAGCCCGGGCCGCCAATGTAGACGGCATCAGCGCCGTGAAGGATCGCTTCACGGGCAATGGCGGCGTCGCGGGCCGGGCTTAAAAGTTCAAGATGATGGGATTGCAGGCGCATACTTCGTCGTTATCCGTTATGGTCAAAATGGCGGCTATTGTAGTCAGAAGTATGCGTCAGCGAAACAGTTTTGCGTAGCGTCAGCGGGGATAATGAATCAGAGAGTGAAAATGCACCGTCCGGTCGCTGCTGTTGCGGTAGGCGTGCGGTTTATCGCCGGCGAAACGGACGCCCGAATCGGCAGAAATCGTCTGCCACGTGCCCTCAATCTTCATATCCAGCTCGCCGCTGACCACCACCACATGTTCAATCACCCCGGCCTCATGCGGCGTGGATTCACTCAGCGCGCCGGGTGCCAGCGTGATGGAGAAATAATCAAACCCGAGCGTCTCGTCCCACGGAAAAAGCGGTTTGACCACCATCGCCTGCTGCTGCGGGTCAAACACCGCATGCCGGTCCGCCTCTGCCGTGATGAACGCGGAAAACGGCACGTTCAGCCCGGTGGCAATTTTCCACAGCGTCGACACCGTCGGGCTGGATTCATTGCGCTCGATTTGCCCCAGCATCGCTTTTGACACGCCGGTCTCGTCCGCGAGCTTCGATAAACTCCAGCCGCGCGTCTGGCGCAGCGTTTTCAGCGTTGTTGCAAGGTGTAGTGTGATGTCCATAGTCCCTCCTGATGGCGATCAGCATACCACTTGTACGCTATAGCGCACAGTGTTACCTTATATCGGACGTTATAACGCACAACGGAGTTTTCATGCGCCCTTCCTCTCACCTTGTTCCAGTCGCCCTGGCTGGTTTTGTCGCCGTGCTGGTCGGTTACGCCAGCTCGGCCGCCATCATCTGGCAGGCCGCCGCGGCGGCTGGTGCCAGCGCACAGCAGATCGCAGGCTGGATGACCGCGCTGGGGATTGGGATGGGCGTCAGCACGCTGGCGCTTTCCTGGTGGTACAAAGCGCCGGTGCTGACCGCCTGGTCAACGCCCGGCGCGGCGCTGCTCGCCACCAGCCTGCACGGCGTAACGCTGCCGGAAACGATCGGCGTGTTCATCTTTGCTAACGCGCTCATTTTACTTTGCGGCATCACCGGGCTCTTCGCCCGTCTGATGAGGCTGATCCCCCATTCGCTTGCTGCCGCCATGCTGGCAGGCGTGTTGCTGCAGTTTGGCCTGCACGCATTTGCGCATCTTGAGGGTCACTTTCTGCTGTGCGGCAGCATGATTGCGGCGTGGCTGATCGCAAAAGCGCTGGCACCGCGCTACGCCATCGTGGTCACGCTGCTGGTCGGCGGTATCGTGGCATGGGCGGGCGGTGACGTTGTCACTGATAAGCTTACGCTCTCGCTTGTGATGCCTGAATTTATCGCCCCCACGTTCACCTTCACCAGCCTGGTGAGTATTGGCGTGCCCTTCTTCCTGGTAACCATGGCCTCACAAAACGCGCCGGGGTTCGCCACGATGAAAGCCTCCGGTTACCCGCTGGCGGTCTCGCCGCTTATCATCTTTACGGGAGCGCTGGCGCTGCTGTTTTCCCCTTTTGGTGTCTTTTCTATCTGTATCGCGGCCATTACTGCCGCCATTTGTCAAAGCCCGGATGCGCATCCGGATGCCGGTAAACGCTGGCTGGCGGCCACCGCAGCCGGAGGATTTTATCTGCTGGCGGGGATTTTCGGCGGCTCGATTACCGGGCTGATGGCCGCTCTGCCGCTCAGCTGGATCCAGACGCTCGCAGGTCTGGCGCTGCTGGGAACTATCAGCGGGAGTTTATATCAGGCACTGAGCCACGAGGCGGAGCGCGACGCGGCCATCGTCACATTTCTGATGACCGCAAGCGGCGTGACAATCCTGGGCATCGGTTCGGCATTCTGGGGGCTGGTGCTGGGCGGCGTGTGCTATGCCCTGTTTTCACGCGCTCGCCGCGCGTAGCTGCGAAGGCGTCATGCCCGTCGCGCTGCGAAAGCGGTTGCTGAAGTGGCTGGCGGAGTTAAACCCGCAGGCAAGGGCGATGTCCGTTAGCGGCGTCGCCGTGTTCTGCACAAGGGCCTTCGCTTTTTCCATTCGCCTCTGCATCACGTACTGATGCGGCGCCAGCCCCGTCGACTGGCGGAACATGCGGGCAAAATGGTATTCGCTGAGGGCGGCCTGCGCCGCCAGTTCAGCCAGCGTCAGGGGTTGCCCGAGGTTCTCTTCGATAAAGGCCAGCACGTTACGCAGTACGAATGGCGATAGCCCGCCGGTGACGACCGGCAGCTTCCACTGAACGTTAGAGTAGTTTTGCAGCAGATGGGTCAGGAGCAGCGTAGAGGCCGTGCTCAGGGTGAGCTGGTTAGCGTGCTGCTGCCAGTCGCAGCCGAGCAAAAACTGGCGATACAGCGCGGTGATTTTCGGATCGCTACCAAAAATGCGCTCGTCGAGCGTCAGCGAAAGCGGGCGCTTGTCCCAGATCTTTTCCCCCACGTCGCGCAGGTGTTCATCGGTGCAGTAGAGATGCACAAACGACAGGTCATCACGGATATCCCACGTCGATTCGCTCTCTTTTGGCATCAAGCAGAAACGGTCCGGCCCCCCGCCGTTCTTCCAGCCGCCCGGCGTTTTTTGGTAGCTTTCGTAGCCGTCCGCCACGTACAGGCTCAGGGTATGGTGGTTACTTTTTACCGTTATCGTATCGTGCTTGTTGTACCACGCTGCCAGCTGAATGCCCGAATTCAGCGAGACGGTTTCCCGCAGGACCGCATTCTGTTGGCAAAGCGTTTCAAAGGTATCGTAAGCGTGAGACATGACCGTAAGCGCGTGATTGACTGGAATATCAGTCTAAGAAGAGTTGTCTCCCGTTGCCAGCCCCCGGGTAAGAAAAAAGCGCAAGATTTTGCAAGTCGACCGCAAGCCGGTGAAAGCCCCTGACCGATCTCAGCGGCATACTGCGGGCTTCCGTGGTTTGAGAAGAGAAAAATATGAACGCATTATTATACGGACTGGTGGTGGTCATCTGGGGAACCACCTGGATTGCGATTTTCCTGCAGCAGGGGCCCGTAGCGGCGCCCGTCTCGATTTTCTGGCGTTTCGCCGTCGCCAGCCTCACGATGATGGTGGTGTTAATCGCCCTGCGCCGCCTGCGCAAGCTGGCGCTGCGGGATCACCTCTTTTGTATGCTCCAGGGATGCTGCGTTTTCTGCTTTAACTTCTGGTGTTTTTACGCCGCAGCCTCGCACATCAACACCGGGCTGGAATCGGTGATCTTTTCCATGGCCGTACTCTATAACGCTATTAACAGCTTTATTTTCTTCGGGCAGCGCCCGCCCGCGCGTTTCTGGACGGCGGCGGCACTGGGCCTGACTGGGATCGTCACCCTCTTCTGGGACGATCTGCTGGCCAGCGGCTGGAGCGCGTCGCTCCTGACCGGGATTGGTCTCTCCGCGCTCGGCACCTACGGCTTCTCGCTGGGCAACATGATCAGCATGCGTCACCAGCGAAAAGGCCTTGAAACCATGACCACCAACGCCTGGGCGATGCTCTACGGCACGCTGGTAATGGGCTGCATTGCCCTGTTCAGAGGCGACAGCTTCGCGCCAGAGTGGACCATCAGCTACATTGGCGCGCTGCTCTATCTGGCCGTGTTTGGTTCGGTGATTGCCTTTGGTGCCTACTTCACGCTGGTGGGACGTATCGGTCCGGGCAAAGCGGCCTACAGTACGCTGCTCTTCCCGCTGGTGGCGCTGACGATCTCAACGGTGTATGAAGGCTACGTCTGGCATATCAACGGTATCGTGGGGTTATTGCTGATTCTGGGGGGAAATATGGTGATGTTTACCAAACCAGAAACCTGGTTCAGACGCTTACGAATGGCGTAAATAAAAAGGCCTGCATTAAGCAGACCGTTTTATTTTATTTCGCGGTCTTTTTCACATCAAACATGGTGGCGTCCGTCGCCATGTCATCAACTACCTGCTTCAGCGTCGCAAAGGTCATCGGCGTACTTTCGTTGTTCAGATCTTTACCTTCGCCTTTACGCACCACCTTCATGACCGGTTTGTTGGTGGCCGCATCGATCAGTTCGCCTTCAAAGAAGAGATGCGTATCCATGGTGCGATGCCCGGTTGCCATCTGCGTACCTGCTACAACCAGCGCGACCGGCACCACTTCATAGAACTGCAGACCTTCTTTCTGCGAACTCACCCCGGTAATTGCACCGCGGAAAATCAGGCTGTGTTTACCCGGCGTGGTCACGACTGGCTTACGGGTACCAATAGCGGTTTTCATTTTGTTATTGGTGTAATTCAACAGCTCATCAAGCGTTTTTTGACCAATTTGAGTGGTCGGTTTAGGCGCAGGATAATAAGTAATCGGCGTCCAGAGAATACTGTCGTAATTAGCTTCGTTATAAGAAGGATCAACCCAACGCAGCGTTGGTTTACCCGTCGCAGACGTCGTCTGCTGCAAGCCTGAATAGTCTTTTAAAAAGCCAGAATATTGTTCGGGAGCCGCGACTTTTGAAGAACAGCCCGCCAACGCCAACAGACCAGTAAGCACTGCAACTTTAAAAAAAGTTTGAGTACGCATGATAGTTTTCCATGTTATCTGCAAGTATGCATTTGAAGTTATAGCAAAAGACCGGCGGGTTTGTTGTGACAAAAAATGATGCGGGGAGCACAAATTGCGAAAAGACTGCCCGCAAGCGTGCCGGGCAGTGAAAAATTACTGATTTATATCCAGTTGCCAGAACAGATGTTTGCCAAACGGGTCAATTTCATAGCCCGTCACCTCCTTGCGCACCGGTTCGAAAATGGTTGAATGCGCAATCATCACCGCCGGCATTTGATCATGCATCATTTGCTGAGCCTCTTTATACAACGCCACGCGTTTATCGCGATCGGTGGTTGATTTTGCTTCCGCAATAATTTTATCGAAGGGCTTATAGCACCATTTCGCCGAATTTGAGCCACCGTTTGCCGAGGTACAGGTAAATAGCGGACCAAAGAAGTTGTCGGGATCGCCCGTTGCGGTCGTCCAGCCCATCAGCGCGGCCTGGTGTTCCCCGCCCTTCACGCGCTTAAGGTATTCGCCCCACTCGTAGGTGACGATTTTGGTCTGTACGCCGATTTTCGCCCAGTCGGCCTGAATCATCTCCGCCATGCGTTTTGCATTCGGATTGTACGGACGCTGCACCGGCATCGCCCACAGGTCGACGCTCACGCCGTTGGCAAAACCGGCCTCTTTCAGCAGCGCTTTCGCCTTTTCAGGATCGTAATCGTAATCCTTAAGCTCGCTGTCTGCGCTCCAGACGCCCGGCGGCAGCAGGTTCTTTGCCGCAGTGCCGGTGCCGTGGAAAACCGCATCAATAATGGCCGGTTTATTGATGGCCATCGCCAGCGCCTGACGGACTTTTACGTTATCCAGCGGCGGCTTTTGGGTATTGAACGCCAGAAAGCCGGTATTCAGTCCGGCTTTGCTCATCAGGTTGATGTCTTTGTTCGCCTTCATGCGCGGCAGGTCCGCCGGGTTCGGGAACGGCATCACCTGACATTCGTTCTTCTCAATTTTGGCAAACCGCACGGAGGCATCCGGCGTGATGCTAAACACCAGCCGATCCAGCTTCGATTTCCCCTGCCAGTAGTCGGCAAACGCCGTAAACAGGATCCGCGAATCCTTCTGATACTGCGCCAGCTTAAACGGCCCGGTACCTATAGGCTCCATATCCACCTTCTCCGGCGTGCCCGCTTTGAGCATCGCGTCGGCATATTCCGCGGACAGGATAGAGGCAAAATACCATGCCAGATCGGCGACAAACGGCGCTTCCGGGTGCGCCAGGGTAAAGCGCACGGTGTGGTCATCAACTTTATCAATGCCGGTAATCAGGCTGCCAAACTCCAGACTTTCGAAGTTGGAATAGCTGCCGTTAGAGACGTTGTGATACGGATGATTCACGTCTTTCTGGCGCATAAACGAGAAAATCACGTCGTCGGCGTTAAAGTCCCGGGTCGGCGTGAAGGATTTATTGCTCTGGAACTTGACGCCCTTACGCAGATGGAAGGTGTAAACCTTGCCGTCGTCGCTCACCTCCCAGCGCTCCGCCAGGCTTGGCACCAGCTCCGTGGTGCCGGGTTTGAAATCAACTAGCCGGTTATAGACCGGCACGGCGCTGGCGTCCACGCTGGTTCCCGAGGTGTATAGCTGAGGATTAAAGTTTTCCGGCGATCCTTCGGAGCAATACACCAGCGTTTTCGCGGCGACGGTGGAACTGACCGTGAGTACAGCAAGCGCCAGCGTTATAGTTGTGAGTTTGCTTTTCATCATTTATTCCTGTCTTTTTAATTCGACGGCTAATTAATTCTTTTGCCATTTCATAAATAACATTAAAGTGATGTGGCAAACACCTGAAAAATAAATAAGGAATAAATCACTATGGGCTCGCCGCTTTCCAGACAATTAACGCACCGTTTTTTCCGCTATCTCGCGATCACCAGCCAGAGCGACCCAAAGGTCAAAACCCTGCCCTCAACGCCGGGCCAGCACGACATGGCCCGGGAGCTGGCGCAGGAGCTGGCACAGCTGGGGTTAGACGATATTGTGATTGATGAATTCGCCACGGTAACGGCGGTTAAAAAAGGCAACGTGCCCGGTGCGCCGCGCATCGGCTTTATTACCCATATTGATACCGTGGACGTGGGATTATCACCGGATATTCATCCACAAATATTAACCTTTACCGGTGAAGATCTCTGCCTGAATAAAGAGAAAGACATCTGGCTGCGGGTTAACGAGCACCCTGAAATTCTGGCGTATCCGAATGAGGAGATTATTTTCAGCGACGGAACCAGCGTATTGGGCGCGGATAATAAATCGGCGGTCACGGTGGTCATGACGGTGCTGGAAAACCTGACGGCGGAACATCAGCACGGGGATATCGTCGTGGCGTTTGTGCCTGACGAAGAGATCGGCCTGAACGGGGCAAAAGCGCTGGACCTTAAGCGCTTTGACGTGGACTTCGCCTGGACCATCGACTGCTGCGAGCTGGGGGAAATTGTCTACGAGAACTTTAATGCGGCAGCCGCTGAGATCCGCTTTACCGGCGTAACGGCGCACCCGATGTCCGCCAAAGGCGTGCTGGTGAATCCCCTGCTGATGGCGACTGACTACATCAACCATTTTGACCGCCAGCAAACGCCGGAGTGCACCGAGGGGCGTGAGGGCTATATCTGGTTTAACGGCATTCAGGCCGGGCAAAACGAGGCCATTCTTAAGGCCAATATCCGCGACTTTGACAAGGACAACTTTGCCGCCCGCAAGCAGCAGATTGCCGACGTAGCCGCGCTGGTTGCCGCCCAACATCCAACGGCCAGGGTGGACTATCGCATTGAAGATACCTACAGCAATATCAGCAATGCGATTGGTGAAGACAGGCGCGCCATCGATCTGATGTTCGAGGCGATGGAATCGCTCGGCATCACGCCGAAGCCAACGCCCATGCGCGGCGGTACCGACGGCGCGGCGCTCTCGGCAAAAGGGCTGCTCACGCCGAACTTCTTCACCGGCGCGCATAACTTCCACTCGAAGTTTGAATTCCTGCCGCTGTCGTCGTTCGAGGCGTCTTACAACACCGCCCTGCAGATCTGCCTGCTTGCTGCCCGCTAAGCGGGCTTGCGCGCCAGCATCGTGGCAAAGCGCAGCTTGATGCGGTTGCCGTTTTCGTCGGTGCGGTGCAGTTCGCCAACGTCTTCGTTGTATTTGAGCAACTTCCAGCCTTCGTAGTAGTTGCTCAGCTCACCGCTTTTGAACGCAAACGGGAAGCCGACGGTGCACGGGTAATCCGCCGTGTCCATCGCGGCAACAATCAGGTTGTAGCCGCCGGGTTTGGTGCAGCGCTGCATGTTGGCGATAAGTTCCGGGATGGTTTTTGACTCCAGGAACATCAGCACCACGGTGGAGAGAATGAAATCGTACTCGCCGTCAAAACTCAGCTTGTTGAGATCTTTAATCGCCGTGTGGAGGTTATCGATCCCTTCTTCCGACTTAATGCGCTCGATATTCTCGATGCTCATCGGGTTCTTATCCCACGCGGTCACCTCGTAACCGTTGGCCGCCAGATAAAGGCTGTTGCGGCCGTTGCCGCAGCCCAGATCCAGCGTTTTACCCGGTTTAATCTGTGCCGCACTGAACAGCACCTCTGAATGGGTGCGGGTTAAGCCATATTTTTCTGTGAAGTAATTCTCGTCGACGGTCATTATTTTTTCCTGAGCCTACATAATTTGAAAGTGCATTCTGAATGCCATTTTAAGGCGTTTACCGTCTGGTTGCCAGCCGTTCGAAAACCGAAAAATTTGCTACGTTTAGTTAAGACGCTTATCAGAGACCTAAAGATGAACAAATATCGCCTTAGCGACGAAACCCGCCTCTGGCAATGGAAAAACGGTGACACTACCCGCTCCGTCACGCTGCGGCAGATTATCGCGACAGTGGATTTTAACGACGTGACGGTTGGTACGAAAGGCGGCTGGGTTGACGATGAGCGCGCCCTCGCGCAGGACGGCGACTGTTGGATCTACGACGAAAACAGCGTGGTGTTCGCCGGTGCCGTCGTGTCCGGCAACGCGCGCCTTACCCTGCCGTGCATCGTTAGTCACGATGCGCATATCAGCGGCAGCTGCTGGCTGGACGCGGCAGAGGTCAGCCACGGGGCACAAATAAGTGACAACGTCACTATTCAGCACTCCTGCGTGCGGGGCGAATGCCATCTCTACGGCGATGCCCGCGTTCTGCACAACAGCGTTATCATCGCCGCCAAAGGGCTGACGCCGGACCATGACCAGATCCTGCAAATCTACGATAAGGCGACCGTCAGCCAGTCGCGCATTGTGCACCAGGCGCAAATCTACGGCGAGGCGATGGTGAATTTTGCCTTTGTTGAGCACCGCGCCGAAATATTCGACAACGCCATCCTCGAAGGTAACGACATAAATAACGTCTGGGTCTGCGACTGCGCAAAGGTCTATGGCAACGCCCGCGTGATTGCCGGTTATGACGAGGATGCTATTCCGACGGTGCGCTACAGCTCTCAGATTGCGGAGAATGCCGTGGTGGAAGGAAACTGCGTCATCAAGCACCACGTTCTGATTGGCGGTCAGGCATGGCTGCGCGGCGGGCCGATCATGCTGGACGATAAGGTGGTGATCCAGGGACGCGCGCGGATCAGCGGAGATGTGCTCATCGAGCACCGGGTTGAAATCACCGACGATGCGGTCATCGAAGCGTTTACCGGGGAGAGCATTCACCTGCGCGGCGAAAAAGTGATTAACGGCGACCAGCGCATCACCCGCACCCCGCTGCTGGGGGCGTTATAGGGCGTAGATCTTCCCGTAGATATTCACATCGTCAAAGCGACCGTTCAGGTATTCCGCTTCCCGCAGGCACCCTTCCAGCGTAAAACCGTTGCGTACGGCAACGCTGTTGCTGTGCTGATTCGCCACCCGACACTTGATCACAAAACGGCGGATCTCCCCACGTTCGACGTAGTAGCGCATAAACGCCTGCAGTGACCGGGAAAGAATGCCCTGCCCCTGATGGCCTTCATCCAGCCAGTAGCCGATATAGCCGGTTTTGTTGGTCGGTTCAATCGTGTTGAACGACAGCACGCCAACCAGCGCATCATACTTGAAGATCAGAAACATTTTGGCGTAGCCGCGCTGGTGCAGCATCTGGTTACTTTGCACGTTGCGGCGGGTATCGTCCTCGCTGCCCACGTGCTGCGCCCAGTCAAAGGCGGTTTGCAGAAAGGTTTTGTTTTTGACGACGAGATTATGCAGTTCGGCGGCGTAGCGCTCTTCGACGGCGCGAAGCTCGAGAGCGTCAGATACCGGGATAATTTCGGATTTTGCTGCGGTCATTGCCCCTCACCCTAACCCTCTCCCGAAGGGAGAGGGAATCGATCGTTAACGCATTATCCGGTCGTCAACGTAGTTACGTTTATCCGGCGCAGGCGGGAAATACTGGTACAGCCAGGTTTCACTGATGGCATCGCCCTGGCAGCGCAGGAACAGGCGCATATCCACCGGCTCCGTCGAATCCGAGGTTGGGTACCAGTCAAACAGGATGCGATAGCCGTCAAACGGCTCAACGTAGAGGATCTCAACCTGCTTCGCTTCACCGCTGGAGAGCGTAATCACCGGCTCGATGCCTTTTGGCGCAGCGGCCTTGAGGTCGCCACCGACGAAGTCGATGGCAAAGCGACGGGCCCACACTTTCGGGTAATTTTCGCCCGGTGCCCAGCCTTCCGGGAAGCCGCCCATACCGGTACGGGTGGCGAAGACGTTGGCCAGCGGAGAACGCACCGGCGGCATGGCGCTCCAGTACAGACGATATTTAAAGTCCAGCTCGTCGCCCGCCTTCACCGCTTTTTCCGGCTGCCAGAAGCAGACCACGTTATCCAGCGTTTCGCCGGTGGTCGGGATCTCCATCAGGCCAACCGCGCCTTTACCCCAGTCGTTACGCGGTTCAACCCACAGGCTCGGGCGTTTGTTATACCAGCCCATCACGTCCTGATAGTGCGAGAAATCGCGGTCGAGCTGCAGCAGGCCGAACCCTTTCGGGTTTTTGTCCATATAGACGTTAAACTGCAGCTTCTGCGGGTTGTTCAGCGGACGACAGATCCACTCCCCGTTGCCGCGCCACATTGCCAGGCGGTCGGAGTCATGAATTTGCGGGTGAATGGTGTCACACATGCGGCGTTCGTTATTGCCGCAGCTGAACATGCTGGTCATCGGCGCGATGCCGAGCTGCTTGATGTCCTTCCGCGCATAGAGATGGTTTTCCACCTCCATAATCACCTGGCTCTTCTCGCAGTGGATCACGAATTTATAGGCACCGGTGATGCTCGGGCTGTCCAGCAGCGTGTAGACGGTAAAAGTCGTGTCGCCGGGCTTGACGGTTTCAAACCAGAAGGCGGTAAAGTCCGGGAACTCTTCCGGCGTGTCGGTAAAGGTGTCTACCGCCAGACCGCGCGCGGAAAGGCCGTACTGGTAGGTGTCATCCACCGCGCGGAAATAGCTCGCGCCCAGGAAAGAGACAATATCGCGACGCGCCAGCTCAGGCGCCTTAAAGGCGCGGAAGCCCGCAAAGCCGAGATCGCTTTGCCCTTCCAGCTGTTTGGTATCCACACCCGTTTCACCGTAGCTGAACAGCTCCGGACGGAAGTGGATCTCGCGCGCCATAGAGGTTGACTGGTCCAGCGAGAACATCCGCACGCGGCGACGGAACCCCATCCCCATATGGAAGAACTGCACGTCCAGCTGACGCCCTTCAATGTTGTTCCACAGTGACTGTTTTTCATCGTAGCGGATGGCGTTGTACGCCTGCGGCGTCATGGTTGCCAGCGTGTTCGGCAGCGGACGCGGCGCGCCACCCCACGGGGTTTTCGCCAGGTCAAGCGCCATGGATTGCAGTACGGAGAAGTCGAACCGACGGCTCTGTCCGTCAGCAATGTCAGAGTCGGCAGCGTATGCCGCTTTGGAAAACAGGGAAGCAAGGCCAGATGTGCCGCTCAGGGCTGCCACTGCCAGCGAGCCTTTTAGAAAACGTCTGCGATTCATGCCTGGAAAAACGTCCTTATGGTCGTGTGAATGTGTTTCGCGCTCGGCGAAATGACGGCAAGAAAGAACGCACAGCCTAAACAAAAATGGTTAAGAATCCAATTGTTGGCCGGTGATTATATGAACAAAGTGAGAAATATTTTCTGTCGACCAGAACGGCCCGAAAGTGGTGTAAAAAACAGTAAATACACAAAATCATTCATGCTGGATCAAGGCGGCAAGTCTGAGAATCACCAGGAGCTTACTTAAGTAAGTGACTGGGGTGAACAGACGTAGCCAACGCAGAGGCAGCTTGAAGGATGAAGTGTATTAAAAATGCCCCGGCGCGACATCGTTCGCCGGGGCTAATGAGGCGGTTATTTTACGCTGACATCGATACCCGGGAAGTACTTATCAGCGAGTTTAGCGATCGTGCCGTCGGCACGTACTTTATCAATCGCGGCATCAAGCTGCTTTTTGGTGGCCTCGTCGCCCTTACGCAACCCAAAACCGATCCCACTGCCGAGGATAGTGTCGTCAGACACCGGTTTGCCGATGAAGCCAAACCCTTTCCCCTGCGGCTTGCTGAGGAAACCTGCCTGCCCGGCCGCGGACATGACCAGCGAGGCGTCGATACGGCCATTCAGCAGATCGCCCCAGGCCATATTCTGATCTTTATAAGACACCACGGTGACACCCTGCTTTTCCCAGTGCTCTTTGGCATAGGTTTCCTGGATGGATCCCTGCAGCACGCCGATGGTTTTCCCCTTCAGCCCTTCTGGGGTTGCCTCAACCGCCGTGCCGGCCTTGCCGACCAGCTGCGACGGAATACGGTAGATCGGCTGGGTAAAATCAATGCTCTTGCGGCGCTGCTCGGTGATGTTCATCGCCGAGTTGATGGCGTCAAATTTCTTCGCCACCAGGCCCGGGATCAGCGCATCAAAGGAGGTTTCAACCCAGCTGCACTTCAGCGCTGCCGCTTTGCAGATGGCATTCCCCAGCTCAACGTCAAACCCTTCCAGTTCGCCCGCCGCATTGCGGCTCTCAAACGGCGGATATTCCGCTTCCAAACCGTAACGCAGCTCGGTGGCCGCGAAGGAAGAAAAAGTACACAGCAATCCCATGCCGACAACTAACGCGCGTAATTTCATCTCATACTCCTCAGCGTGGTTTAACCCGACACAGGGCCTGGGCACCTGCCCGTAACGTCGCCTCATCTTTCGCAAAAGAGAGACGAATCAATTTATTATCCGTACCGTCCGCATAAAACGCCGACAGCGGAATGGTGGCAACGCCGTACTCAACGATCAGCCGTTTCACCAGCTCGCTGTCGCGCTCGTCGCTGAACTGGCTGTAGTCCGCCAGCATGAAGAACGATCCGGCGCTCGGCAGCAGGGTAAACGGCGAATCGGCCAGCAGGCTGTGCAGCAGATCGCGCTTGCGCTGGTAAAACGCCGACAGAGACAGCCAGGTTTGCGGGTCGACCATGTGCTCAGCAAACGCGTGCTGCATTGGCGTATCGGCAGAAAACATTAAAAATTGATGGACTTTACAAATCTCGTCCATCAGTACCGCCGGTGCAACACAGTAACCCACGCGCCACCCGGTGACGTGATAGGTTTTTCCGAAAGAGGAAATAATCACGCTGCGCTCCGCCAGCTGCGGGTGCGTGGCCATCCCGTGGTGCGGCTCATCGTCAAAAACGACGTGTTCGTACACTTCGTCAGACAAAATAATGATGTCGGTATTGCGCGTCAGCGCCGCCAGCTGCTGCAGGTCACTGGCGGAGAAGACCTGACCGCTCGGGTTGTGCGGCGTGTTGATGATGATCATGCGCGTGCGCGGGGTGATCGCAGCGCGAACCTCATCCCAGTTGACGGCAAAATCCGGCACGGTGAGCTTGATGGCAATCGGGGTTGCCCCCTGCAGACGGACAATCGGCGCGTAGCTGTCAAAGGACGGCTCAAAGTAGATCACCTCATCGCCCGGATGCACCAGCCCGCTTATCGCCGAATAGAGCCCTTCGCTGGCGCTGGCGGTCACCAGCACCTCGCTGGCAGGGTCGTACTGCGTGCCGTAGAGCGTGGCAATTTTATCGGCAATACGTTCTCTGAGCGGCTGCAGACCGGTCATCGATGCGTACTGGTTATGCCCCGCCTCCATTGCGCGGGTGACGCCCGCAATCAGCTTCGGGTCGCAGGAAAAATTCGGTGCGCCCTGAGAAAGGTTAATCGCGTTATGCTGCGCCGAGAGCTGGCCGATAACGGTAAAAATGGTGGTTCCCACATCCGGCAGTTTGGAGCGCGTTTGCACTGGCGTTCGTAAAGTCATCCTCTTTCCCTTCTCATGGACATTGCATAACTATTCAAACAACATCTGTGCTGTCGGGACAATCGAATTGTTGTCATAATAGCCATGAGAAAAATGCATAGCTGAGGTGTTTTCTATGTCACGCCGTTCGCTCCCCCTTAATGCCATCGACGCTTTTTTAGTCACCGCGCGTCACCTCAATCTTACCCATGCCGCGGCGGAACTGTGTCTGACGCAGGGGGCCGTGAGCCGTAAGATTGCCTCCCTTGAGGCGTGGTTTGGCTTTCCGCTTTTTGAACGCCACGCGCGCGGGCTGCGCCTCTCACCGCAGGGCAGCGCCCTGCTTCCGGAGCTACAGTCCGCTTTCGAGCAGCTGCTGTCCGTGGCCGACCAGGCCCGCAGCCAGCACACCGTGATCCGGCTGAAGGCCCCCACCTGCGCCATGCGCTGGCTGGTGCCGCGCCTGCTGGAGGTGGAGCTCGAGCATCCGGATCTGCAGATCGCGCTGACCACCACCACCGATCACAACGTCAATTTCAAAACCGAATCTTACGACGCGGCCATCGTGTTCGGCACGCACATGAGCGCAGGCGATCTGCTGTTCGAAGAGGCGCTCACCCCGGTGATAAGCCCGGTGCGGGCGGGTGCTGCGCTGGGTTCGCTGACGTTTCTGCACCCGACAAGGGACAAGACAGACTGGTCGCTGTGGCTGACGAAACAGGAAGGTCCGGGCTTTGCCATGCATAAAAATCAACACTTCGATACGATGGATCTCGCCATTACGGCCGCCATTCAGGGGCTCGGCGTCGCCATCGCCGACGAAACGCTGGTGGCAGAAGATATTCACGCGGGAAGGCTGGTACGGCCCTATGAGACAAGCATAAAAACCGGCGCAAGCTACCGGCTGGTGCTGCGCGAAACGCCAGGCGAGGAAAATGGACTGGCGGCGTTTCGCGCCTGTTTGCTTAATCGAGGCTGACGTGGTGCTTCATCACCCGTTTGAAGAGGCTCATGCGGGCGCGCATAAAGCGGTTTTCAAGCCTGAAAGCTGCATGTTTATTCACGCCAATGCGTAACAGAACGTCCCGCCCTTTACGGCACGCGGGCCAGTGCGTCGGCCCGGGTAGGATGTCGCGACGACCCGCGTCACGCGCAAAGCTCACCCAGTAATCCGCCACCTGTGCAGCAAACTGCAGATCTCGCTCACTGACGTACTGTCGTGAAGGCTCCACCTGACCGAGCGTATCGAAGACGTAGGGAACTTCGTTGCCGTGCCAGGCACCGTTGATGTACGTGGCATGTTCCGCCTCTGCGACATAGTCAAACCAGTAACGCCAGCACAACCCACCGACGCGCTGCTGGGCCTGCATCACCACGTAGCCCATCGTGGTAAACGCCATGTCGCGACACACCTGCCTGCCCAGCTCTTCATCGCCCTTCACGCCCGGGTAGAGCAGCTTAATCAGCCCCAGCCCGAAGCGGCGCTCCCGGCGAAGCTTCTGGATTTGTCCGGCGAGATCGATGCCAAACACCGCCATCACGCTGGCTTCATCGCTGTTGGAGCCAATCATCACCGGCACCGGATGCTGACGGGCGGCGAAAAAGACGTCAAGCATGGCTTCCGGCAGAACACAGTCTCCTGCGATAGGCGCCGGAGCGACGTTCAGCGGCGCGGTGAGCGGCCAGAACGCCTCGGGCGGAATGGCGCGCAGCTGCCCGGCGGTCGCATTTTCCAGCCCGAAATGGGCGGCCAGCGCTTCCCCTTTTTGCAGCGCCTGCTCGCGCGGCGTGTCCGGTAAGGTGTATCCGCTTTGCACAATCGCCTTGTGGAACAATCCTGCTGCCAGCGGAGAGGCCAGCAGCGAGAGCACGCTCCGCGCGCCAGCGGATTCGCCAAACAGGGTCACATTGGCGGGATCGCCGCCAAACCCGGCGATGTTATCCCGCACCCATTCGAGCGCGGCGATCTGATCCAGCAGGGCAAAATTATGCACCACGCGCCCTTCCTCACCTTCCAGCGCGGGATGGGCGAAAAAGCCGAGATGGCCGAGACGGTAGTTGATCGTGACCACAACCACGCCGCGCGTGGCCAGCGCTTTGCCGTTATACGGCGGCAGGCCTCCGGCACCAATCGTAAACCCGCCTCCGTGCAGCCAGACCATAACCGGAAGCGGCTCGGCCCGCTCTGCGGGAGACCAGACGTTAAGGTAGAGGCAATCTTCGGAAAACTGGCCCGGATCGCCGCCGCCGACCTCCTGACAATACTCGCTGCTTTGCCAGCTTGAGGGCGAGAAGGCCGTGGCCTCGCGCAGGCCATCCCAGCGTTCAGGCGGCCGGGGCGAGCGCCAGCGCCACTCCCCCACGGGCGGCGCGGCGTAGGGAATACCGCACCAGACGTGGACGTTTTCATCGGTTAAACCAGACAGTGCGCCCTGGCGCGTTTCAACCACAGGGGCGGAAGGATTTTGCATAACGACCTTAATTTTTCCATCACACCCCAGCAGAGTAACGATTTCAGAGCAAACCGCAACGCTGTTTACTGCGCGTTTCAGCCTCCTGGTAAAGCGTAAACTCGTCATACACCGGGCATCCCAGCGCGTCTTCAAACGCATCGCGGCTGGCGTTACCGTGGCTGCGGGCCTGGGTTTCGTTCCCGAGGTTGGACTGGAAAATCCCCGCGGCGCTGACCGGGAGGAAATCTTCGTAGGTGATCGGCTGGGCAACCATCCATCCGCGCTCGATCAGCGGCTGCGGATCGTCGCCCGGACGAAACGCATGCCGATGCGCTTCCCCGGCTGGCGTCAGGCGGTAGCGGAAATAAGCCAGCTCCTGACGACGCATGAGCATTTCGCTGTCCGGGAAGGCGCTAAAGATCTCCCGCAGATGCAGCTGATGGGTCAGGTTATCTTTACCGGTACCGGCCTGGGCGAGGAGGCTATCGTACAGTTCACGGCCTTTCGGGGTCAGCGCCACGCCGCGCTGTTCAATCTCACCGAAGCGCGCGGTGTGGGTGCCTTTATGTTCACCGGCAAACAGCACCGGCTCTTCCAGCGCCTTGAAGCTGGTTTGACGCAATAAGACGGGCACCTCGCGACGCGGCGGACCTTCGATCAGAATTTTTGGCTCGATGCCGTACTTCGGCATCAGCTCCTGCACCCGGTCAATGTCCAGCGTGCGCGGCGTGAGGTGGTTAATGTGGCAGCCCGGGAAGCAGACCACGTCGGCAATCAGACGGTGCTCGTTGTGCAGCGCCAGATAGGTTTCCTGATCGACCGTCGCATGGCGGTGCCAGCGGAAGGTTTCTAACGCTTCCTGCACAAATTTGTGCGCCTGTGCGTCAGTAAACTGCCCTTCCGACTCGTGGAGGTCGATCAGTTCCAGGCAGCGCGGGGTGAAGATGTTGCGGTGAGACAGGATCTCCGCGGCCCGCTCGCGCAGCGCGACGTTTTCAATCAGCTCAAGACGCAGCAGCGAGGTAAAAATACGAAACGGATTTCGGCACAGCGCCGCATCCTCTATCGGACGAAACGCCGTTGAGTGGACGGGCACCCCCGCCTGAGAGAGATCGTAATAGCTGACCGGGTACATACCCATAATGGCAAACATACGGCGCAGGGTTGAAAGTTCCTGTGCCGTGCCCACGCGGATCGCCCCGTGACGCTCCACGTTCAGGCGCGCAAGCTCATCGGCGTTAGCCAGTTGTTCATGTAATAGTGGATTATTTTCCAGAACCGCCAGGTTTACGTCCGCAACCAGTTCAAGCAAGGTGCCGTACTGCGGAACTTCCTGCTGGTACATCGCCGACATAGCCTGCGAAAAGTGTTCCCGAATGTCATCAGCCGTGATGGTGTTCGCCATGATGTCATGCCTCCAGTGAATATTACCTGGAGTGTAGAGAAACCCGTTCCTTCCGGGGGGAAGAATTTCTGAATTGTGATCTTAAGACGACAGTGGTCAAACCGTGTGCTATCAGGCCCCTGAACAGCGCCGAACGGAACCGCCCTTTCAACCTGAACGCTTTTATCCAGGATTTTCCTTATAATTATTTAGGGTTCCGCTTTCTATCTATAAAGGAGTATTTTTTGGCTCTCTTCTGAGTGCAAATTAACCAATTCGAGTACGCCATTATTTTTATCCTCTTCTTTCAAATTTTTAGCTCGAAGTTAGGATTAATCTGAATGGTTGTTTACAAGTCCTTCCTGTCTATCCATATTTCCATTTTAAGCGAAGCGCAAATTTACAAATATTTAAAAATAACGCAACCGCAAATAGCAAAACGCATTTGACGGATGACGCACAGCGACTAGAGTTATTACTCGAACGACGAGTGATACGGAATATTTTCGTATCGTACTGACATAACCAATATATGACTATGAGGTTTAATATGGCAGAGCATCGTGGTGGTTCCGGTAATTTCGCTGAAGACCGTGAAAAAGCATCAGAAGCTGGACGTAAAGGTGGCCAGCATAGCGGTGGGAACTTTAAAAACGATCCGCAACGCGCTTCTGAAGCGGGTAAGAAAGGAGGACAGAACAGTCACGGCGGAGATCGTAAATCTGATAACTCCTGATCTTATTTAATACTCTTTTAATAAAACCAGAGAGCATGCTGCGGGCTGAAAAGCTCGCAGTACCCTTTCTTTATTTTACCGGAGCGTAATTATTATGAATATGAAAAGCGTCGAGGATGTCTTTATTCATCTTCTCTCGGATACCTACAGCGCAGAAAAGCAGCTTACCCGTGCGTTAAGCAAACTTGCCCGCGCCGCCTCCAGCGAGAAGCTGAGCGCCGCTTTTACCGCACACCTTGAGGAGACGCAGGGTCAGATCGAACGTATCGACCAGATCGTCGAGCAGGAAGACGGTATCAAGCTTAAGCGCATGAAGTGCGTGGCGATGGAAGGCTTAATTGAAGAAGCCAACGAAGTCATCGAAAGCACGGAAAAAAATGAAGTACGTGATGCCGCACTTATTGCCGCCGCGCAAAAAGTCGAACATTACGAAATTGCCAGCTACGGTACCCTTGCAACACTAGCTGAACAACTGGGCTATAAAAAAGCCGTTAAGCTTCTTGCCGAAACGCTGGAAGAAGAAAAAGAGACCGACCTTAAACTCACCGACCTGGCCGTAGGAAATATTAACCAAAAAGCGCAGAAATGACGCAATAATACAGGTTAAATAAAATGAGCATCAGTCCCAGGACAATTAAACGGTGCCATTTAGCGGCAGCCATAATATGGTTCATTCTCGCCATCCCTTCCGTAATATGGTGGAAGAACAGCGTGCTATGGGTCATTATCATCAGCATTTACGCCAATATTGTCGGCCATTTATCTGGCTACAGTGCCGCGCGTGCCGATCAGGCTGCTGAAAGTGAGACCAAATAAGCGAACCCCTAATGAGAATACAATGATGAATCACGTAGAACACTACCATGACTGGCTACGCGATGCCCATGCGATGGAAAAGCAAGCCGAATCTATGCTGGAATCCATGGCCAGCCGTATCGATAATTATCCTGATGTTCGCGCCCGAATTGAGCAGCATATTAATGAGACAAAACGGCAAATTACATTGCTGGAAGAAATCCTCGACCGTAATGATATTTCTCGTTCGGTTTTAAAAGATTCGATGAGCAAAATGGCGGCGCTCGGCCAGTCCATCGGCGGCATGTTCCCGTCTGATGAGATCGTGAAGGGTTCGATCAGCGGCTATGTTTTCGAACAGTTTGAAATAGCCTGTTATACCTCCCTGCTCGCGGCGGCGAAGAAAGCAGGCGACACGGCCTCGGTACCTGCCATCGAGACGATTCTGGCGGAAGAACGCGAAATGGCCGACTGGCTGATTCGCCATATTCCGCAGACCACGGAACAGTTCCTGCTGCGTTCAGACGCATCGGGCGTCGAAGCAAAAAAATAATCAGGGAGAATCGCCATGTTCCGACACGTCAAACAGCTGCAATACACGGTTCGCGTTGCCGAACCGAACCCAGGCCTCGCCAACCTTTTACTGGAACAGTTCGGTGGGCCTCAGGGCGAACTGGCTGCCGCCTGCCGGTACTTTACGCAAGGATTGAGCGATGACGATCCGGGCCGTAAAGATATGCTGATGGATATCGCGACCGAGGAGCTAAGCCACCTCGAAATCATCGGTACCCTGGTCGGCATGCTGAATAAAGGTGCCAAAGGCGCGCTGGCGGAAGGGGTGGAAAACGAGGCCGAGCTGTATCGCTCCATGACCGAAAACGGCAATGACAGCCACATCACCTCCCTGCTCTACGGTGGCGGCACCCCGCTCACTAACTCGGCGGGCGTGCCCTGGACGGCGGCCTACGTCGACACCATCGGCGAACCGACGGCGGACCTGCGCTCAAACGTGGCAGCAGAGGCCAGAGCGAAAATCATCTATGAACGGCTGATCAACGTGACCGACGATCCCGGCGTAAAGGATGCCCTGGCGTTTCTGATGACGCGCGAGGCGGCGCACCAGCTCTCCTTTGAGAAGGCGCTGCAGTCCATCCGTAATAATTTCCCACCGGGAAAATTGCCGCCAATCGAGGAATTCACCAACAAGTACTACAATATGTCTGAAGGTGGAGAGGTTCGCGGAAGCTGGAACAGCGATAAACATTTCGATTACGTTGAGTCCCCCCAGCCTGCGGTTGACGGCGGCGATGGCAGCGCAAGCGTCACGCTCACGACCGA
Organism: Enterobacter cloacae complex sp. ECL352; assembly: GCF_020149545.1. Taxonomy (NCBI): domain Bacteria; kingdom Pseudomonadati; phylum Pseudomonadota; class Gammaproteobacteria; order Enterobacterales; family Enterobacteriaceae; genus Enterobacter; species Enterobacter cloacae complex sp. ECL352. Next base: position 4,664,230 of record NZ_CP083709.1, on the reverse strand, counting down.
ACAGGCAACCCTGGTCAAGGCGATGTCTGCCCGCACGAAGTCCGATCCACATTCTGACCCGCTGACCGGTGCCGAGCTGGGTGCCGGTAAGACTAAACCGTAATCGGTTTTGCCGGGCAGCCATAAACTGCCCGGCAATTCTCGTGCCCCATCGTTTCAGAGGTACGGACCATGTTCGAACTCGACGCGTTCCATCTGGCCAGAATTCAGTTCGCTTTTACCGTCTCGTTTCATATCCTTTTTCCTGCGATCACCATCGGCCTCGCCAGCTATCTGGTGGTGCTGGAGGGCATGTGGCTGCGTACAAAAAACGACGTCTGGCGATCGTTGTACCATTTCTGGCTCAAGATATTTGCCGTTAACTTCGGGATGGGTGTCGTTTCCGGCCTGGTCATGGCGTACCAGTTTGGCACCAACTGGAGCGGGTTCTCACAGTTCGCGGGCAGTATTACCGGCCCTCTTCTGACCTATGAAGTCTTAACCGCCTTCTTCCTTGAAGCCGGTTTCCTTGGCGTCATGATGTTCGGCTGGAATAAGGTCGGCCCGGGCCTGCACTTCTTTTCAACCTGCATGGTGGCGCTCGGCACGCTGATGTCGACCTTCTGGATCCTCGCTTCCAACAGCTGGATGCATACGCCGCAGGGCTTCACTATCGAGAACGGACAGGTTATTCCGCAGGACTGGCTGGCGATCGTCTTTAATCCCTCCTTCCCTTATCGCCTTATTCATATGGCTATCGCCGCGTTTCTGAGCAGCGCGCTGTTTGTCGGCGCGTCGGGCGCATGGCACCTGCTGCGCGGTAACGATACCCCCGCCGTCCGCACCATGTTTTCCATGGCGATGTGGATGGCGCTGCTGGTCGCCCCCATCCAGGCGGTCGTGGGCGATATGCACGGCCTGAACACGCTTGAGCATCAGCCTGCCAAAATTGCCGCCATTGAAGGACACTGGGAAAACCCGCCGGGCGAGGCCACCCCACTGCTGCTGTTTGGCCTGCCGGATATGGAGGAGGAGCGCACCAAATACGGTCTGGAGATCCCCGCGCTTGGCAGCCTTATCCTGACCCACAGTCTGGATAAGCAGGTCCCGGCGCTGAAGGATTTTCCGAAAGAAGATCGCCCTAATTCGACCATCGTCTTCTGGTCGTTCCGCGTCATGGTTGGGATGGGGCTGCTGATGATTACCCTCGGGCTGATTAGCGTCTGGCTGCGCTATCGTCATCGACTTTTCCACTCTCGCCCGTTCCACTGGTTTGCCCTCTGCATGGGGCCTGCCGGGCTGCTGGCGCTGCTCGCTGGCTGGGTCACCACCGAGGTGGGCCGTCAGCCGTGGGTGGTCTACGGCTATCTGCGCACCATCGACGCGGTATCGCTGCACAGCACCCTGCAGATGAGCATCAGCCTGCTGGCGTTCTTCGTCGTCTACTCGTCGGTGTTTGGGGTGGGCTATGTTTACCTCATCCGGCTGATTAAGAAAGGACCGCAGCCTGTCGATACGCTGACGTCAAACACCTCGGGCACACCCGCCCGTCCGCTGTCTGCCGCTGAGTCTGTTCCTGAACAGGAGAGAAACTGATGGGCGTCGATATCTCAGTTATCTGGTTTGCCATCATCGTCTTTGCCACGCTGATGTACATCATCATGGATGGCTTTGATTTGGGCATCGGCCTGCTGTTTAACTTCGTGGGCGATGCGAAGGAGCGCGATGTGATGGTCAACAGCGTGGCGCCGGTCTGGGACGGCAACGAGACCTGGCTGGTGCTCGGTGGCGCGGGCCTGTTCGGCGCGTTTCCGCTGGCCTATGCGGTGATTATTGATGCGCTCACCATTCCTCTCACCGCGATGCTGATCGGCCTCATCTTCCGCGGCGTCGCCTTTGAGTTCCGCTTCAAAGCCACGCCGTCGCACCGCAAATTCTGGGACTACTCCTTTGCCGGCGGCTCTCTGCTCGCCACCTTCAGCCAGGGCGTGGTAGTGGGCGCCGTAATTAACGGCTTCGACGTTGAGGGGCGGCGTTTCGTCGGCTCCGCGCTTGACTGGCTCACCCCCTTTAACCTCTTCTGCGGCATCGGGCTGGTTGTGGCCTACACGCTGCTGGGCACTACCTGGCTCATCATGAAAAGCGAAGGCGCGCTGCAGGCCCGCATGCGCGAGCTGACCCGCCACGTGCTGCTGGCGCTGGTCGTGGTGATTGCGGTAGTGAGCATCTGGACGCCGCTCGGCTGGCAGTACGTGGCCGACCGCTGGTTTACCCTGCCCAACTTCTTCTGGTTCCTGCCGGTGCCTCTGCTGGTTGCGCTTTTCAGCGTGCTGATCTGGCGCCTGACCCGCAACCCGGCCAGCCACTCCCGCCCCTTCCTGCTGACGCTGGGGCTTATTTTCCTCGGGTTTAGCGGGCTCGGCATCAGCCTCTGGCCGAACATTATTCCGCCGCGCATCACCCTGTGGGAAGCCGCGGCCCCGCCTGCCAGCCAGCTGTTTATGCTGGTAGGCACGTTGCTGATTATTCCGGTGATCCTGGTGTACACCGCCTGGAGCTACTACGTCTTCCGGGGCAAAGTGTCGGATACTGAAGGCTATCACTGAGGAACGCTATGACCGACTGGCATACACGAGCCATTATTTATCAGATTGATACCGCGCTATTTTATGATTTGAACGGCGATGGCTGCGGGGACATCGCCGGGATCGCGGCCAAGCTGCGCTATATACGCCGCATGGGGGCGACGGTCATCTGGATCACCCCGTTTTACCTCACGCCCTTTCTCGATGAAGGCTACGACGTCAGCGACCACCTTCAGGTGGATCCCCGCTTCGGAAAGCTGGCCGATATCATCGCCTTTATCGAGCAGGCCCGCGAGCTGGGCATGCAGGTCATTATCGAGCTGCTGATCCAGCACACGTCGGACGCGCATCCCTGGTTCCAGCAGGCGCGCCGCAACCCGGCGTCACCCTATCGTGATTATTACCTCTGGTCGGATAACGACGAGGACGATACGCCCCCCATGTTTCCCGGCGTGGAAAAGAGCATCTGGACCTGGGACGACGAGGCGGGACAATACTACCGGCACATGTTCTATCGCCACGAGCCGGATCTGAACCTTACCTCGCCCGCGGTGCTTAAAGAGATTGAAAACATCATCCTCTTCTGGCTCAAGCTGGGCGTGTCGGGATTTCGCCTCGACGCCGCATCCCACCTCACCACGCAGGCGGGAAACGGCGATGAAAAAAAGGGTCTGTGGATCCTCGAACATATGCGGCGTCTTATCGAACAGCGCAATCCGGACGCGATCCTGCTGGGTGAAGTGGACGTAGACGTTGAGGCCTATAAAGACTACTTCGGCAATAACGACCGCCTGAATCTGGTGCTCAATTTCTGGCTCAACAAGTATTTCTACTTCAGCCTGGCCCGCAAAAGCGCCCGCCCGCTGCGCAATGCGGTGAAGAAGATGATCGTCCCGCCTGACTCCTGCTGTTTTGCCAACTGGCTGCGCAATCACGACGAGCTGGATCTGGAAGGCATCAGTCAGAAAGACAAACAGTTTGTCCTCGATACTTTCGCCCCTGATGAGGAGATGAACGTCTATCAGCGCGGGATCCGCCGCCGCCTGGCGCCGATGCTCAACGGCGATCGGAAGCGGCTGGCGTTCTGCCACGCGGTGCTGTTTTCCCTGCCGGGTGTCCCGGTGATGCGCTACGGCGACGAGATCGGCATGGGTGACGACCTGGATCTGGAGGAGCGCTACGCCGTCCGCACGCCGATGCAGTGGGCAGGTTCGCAAGGAGGCGGTTTCTCTGCAGCCGACCCGGAAAAATTTATCGCGCCGATTATCGACCATGGCCCTTACCGCTATCAGAAAGTCAACGTCTCCGATTCGCTGCTTCACCACAACTCGCTTCTGCACCGGATCATCGATATTGCCACTACCCGCTCGGAGTTCCCCGAAATAGCCGTTGCGCCCTTTCGCATTATCACAATCGATGATGACGCGGTGCTGGGGCTTTATTACGAGACCGACGAGCGCAGCATCCTGACCTTCGTCAACTTCAGCGACCAGCCGGTGCAGTTCACCGCCAAAGGGATCCGCAACGCCACCTGGACCGCCTGTCTCGAGGACAAGCGCTACGATGACGCGCTGATTTGCGGTAAAACCGTTCAGCTCAGCCTTGGCGGCTACGGCTATCGCTGGTTCTGGACGCACCGTAGCGCGCTGCGCTGACTACGGTTTCCGGCGAGTTATCAGACGCGTCAGCACTATTCCCGCCACCGCGAGGGCGCCAAGGGCCACTTTCCCCGGCATGCCGGAGGTGACGGACGGCGCGCGGGTTTTCGCCTCGTCAGTAAAGCGGCCATGGATTTTATGCAGATCGTTAACCGGCTGGTCGAGATAGTCCCGACGATCCGGCGCGTTGAGATCGTCGGTCATCTGGCCTTCCCACGCCTTTTTCACCATCAGCCGGTCAAGAAAACCTGGGAAGAAAAATTGCCCGACGATGGACTGGATGGTGCTGCTGCCTACCCACAGCTCGCGTACCGGCTTTTGCGCCACCCTGAAGATGGCGCTGGCGGCCACCTCAGGCTCAAAGACCGGCGGCACCGGGCGCATCGCCCAGGCGAACTTATTCCTCGCCCATTCGAACTGCGGGGTATTGAGCCCCGGCATCTGGACCATCGAAAGCTGAACCCGGCTGTTCTCATGCATCAGCTCGGTACGCACCGCATCGGTGAACCCACGGATCGCCGCTTTTGCCCCGCAGTAGGCTGACTGCAGCGGAATGGAACGGTAGGCCAGCGCGGAACCTACCTGGATAATCACCCCCCTGTCGCGCGGAACCATAAGTTCGAGCGCGGCGCGGGTGCCGTTCACGTAGCCGAGGTACGTCACGTCAGTCACGCGGCGGAACTCGTCCGGTGTGAGGGTTCGAAACGGTGCCAGCACGGCCCCCATCGCGTTGTTCACCCAGACATCAATCGCGCCGAGGCGATACTCAATTTCGTTAGCGGCATCCACCACCGCCTGGTTGTCGGCGACGTCCGCCTGCACGGCGTGGGCATTAACGCCAAAGCGCCGCAGCTCCTCCTGGGTAGAGTGCAGGCTGGCTTCATCGCGGGCAATGAGCCCCACGTCGTAACCCGCCTTTGCAAAGTGCAGCGCCGTGGCTTTTCCCACGCCCGCCGTCCCGCCGGTAATCACTATGACAGCCATAGAACCTCCACGTGAGTTTATCCGTTATTCCCGTCCGACAAGGTTGTCACCAGTTCAGCCAGCGAGTAATGCACCGCTTTTTCGACCACATCCTGACAGTCACCGGAGAAAAGCACGGTGCGGGTCTTCGTCTCGCCGCGTATGTTCCACGCGAAGCAGACCGTCCCCGCCGCCGTGCCGTCGTCGCCCCCTTCCGGGCCCGCGTAGCCGCTGATGGCGATGCTGATATCGGCCTGGGCGATGTCGCGGATACTGGCGGCCATTTCGGTTACCGTCTGCTCGCTCACGGCCGTAAACCGCTCAAGCGTCTCAGGACGCACGCCGAGGATCCGCGCTTTAGCTTCATCGCTGAACACGACCAGCCCAACATCATAAAATTCGGCGGTGTTTTCCTCTGCGCAAAGCGCCACCGAGAGCTTTCCGCCCGTGCAGGATTCCGCGGTGGTTAAGCGAAGCCCGAGATCGGTTAATTTGCTCGCCAGCTTTTTCGTCAGTTCACCCACGGTATTATTGCTGTCGTGAAAAAGATTGCTCATCTTGCCGCCTCTTATTTCTCGAAAGGAATGATTGAAATATGCCCATTGCGCTCAAGTATGGCATATTTAATGTCGCTTATTTCCGTAATGCCATTATTTTGGCGCGCTGACACCAGAATATCATCACATGACACGTCAACTTTTTTCAGTTTATAGGCTAACGGCACGCCGTTCTCCACCAGAATAACAGGCGTGCCATCCAGAATATTCTCCACCGGAGAAAAATACTTCTTCATTAGTCCGAAAATAATATCTACTACCACCAGCGTGGTAATGGTAATCATCGCGCCGGTGACGGAAAAATCCTGTCCGAGAAGCGCCTGCTGCGTGGCTTCACTAATTATCAGGAGCAGAATGAGATCGAAGCTGGTCATCTGCAGCAGCGCGCGACGCCCGGCCACTTTAAATACCACCACCAGAAACAGATAAATAGCCAGCGCGCGAAAGACCATATCCATATCAGCCTCCTACGGATAAATAAATTGCCAGATGTTAATTTCCGGCTCGCTGTTGACGCGGATGACGGTGTTCCATTTACCGGCTCTGGAAGGTGTCGTGAAGAGCAACACGGAGAAGCTGTCTGTTTTTTTCAGGTTGTTATAGACAAAATAGAGAGTCTTCCCGCGGCTGAACATAGCGTCCGGCTGCGGCCAGACGCTGCCGGGCTCATACGCATCGCTGCTCTCGCTGGTCATGCTGAGGACATACTTCCCCTCGCTCTGCACCGGAAACGCGAGCGCCATCCGGGTCTCTGTCTCCCGTCGTCCAAAGCGTTCATAGTCTATGGTCAATGATTTAGAGGAATTCGTTTTGACCGTGTCGCTGACCATTCCGCTGGAAAACAGACCGGCAATCGCCGCGACGATAATACCCAGCAGAACAATAAAACCCACCTGACGAAACGCGTATTCAAACGTCAGCAAACGGTAACTCTCATCTATCCCGGGTAACTTTTCATTTTCACGCTTCATGGTCATCGTCACCGTTTCGCTTATTATCCGATAATTTTGATTTCTAACGCGAATGTTTTTAGGACTTATCACATTTGCCACATAAAGGAATAGCAACAATACTTAATAAGTCAAGACACGCAAAATGAAGGATATCGGATGAAATTATCACTTATTTCCGCTTTATTGATATTTCTGGTTCCGGCCGCATGGGCAGATAATAACGGGGGTTTACAAAAAGGCGAAGCGCCACCGCCTCCCCACGCGCTTGATAGCGGATATCGCGGAACCGACGACGCGCGTATTATGACCATCAAGCAGGCAAAAGAATTGCACGATGGTGCGACAATTTCATTACGCGGTAATCTTATTGACGGTAGCGGCGATAAGTTTGTATTTCAGGATAAAACCGGAAAAATCGACGTTATTATTCCCCAGGCAGTCTTCGACGGCAGAACGGTAAAACCCGACCAGATGATCAGTATCAACGGTTCGCTTGATAAAAAATCATCTCCTGCCGTCGTCCGTGTAGATCGTTTGCAGAAATAATTCAGCGAAGCGTTAACGCTGCAGTTATCCATCAAATCTCACCCCTTGGCTTAAGGAGTCAGCTATGAGTGATACTAAACAACGTACGAACGCTTACCCGCAGCCCCCGTTCCCGGAACAGCCGCAAACGCCGCCGGGACTGGCATCCGAAATGCAGCCCGTACCCGACCACGGGGAACAAAGCTATAAAGGGCATGGCCGCCTTGCCGGCAAAAAAGCGCTGATTACCGGCGGTGACTCCGGCATTGGTCGCGCGGTCGCTATCGCCTATGCGCGTGAAGGCGCTGACGTTGCCATTAACTACCTGCCCGAAGAGGAAAAAGACGCCGCTGAGGTCATCGAGCTGATCGAAGCGGAAGGCCGCAAGGCCATCGCGTTGCCGGGTGACGTCCGGGACGAAACCTTCTGTCAGAATCTGGTCGAAGAAGCCGTGTCGAAACTGGGCGGGCTGGACATTCTGGTCAACAACGCCGGCCGTCAGCAGTTCCGTGAATCGCTTGAGGAACTGACCACGGAAGATTTTGACGCAACGTTTAAAACCAACGTTTACGCTCCGTTCTGGATCACCAAGGCGGCCCTGCGCCACCTGAAAGCGTCGTCCGTTATCATTAATACCTCCTCCGTTCAGGCGGTGAAGCCCAGCCCCGTGCTGCTGGACTACGCCCAGACGAAAGCCTGTCTGGCGGTGTTTACCAAATCCTTAGCCAAGCAGCTGGGTCCGAAAGGCATTCGCGTCAACGCGGTTGCTCCTGGTCCTTACTGGACGGTTCTGCAGTCCAGCGGCGGGCAGCCGATGGAAAAAGTGAAGGAGTTCGGTGGCGACACCCCGCTGGGACGTCCGGGCCAGCCCGTCGAGATTGCCCCGCTGTACGTCACGCTGGCCTCGGATGAATGTTCATTTACGTCCGGCCAGGTGTGGTGCTCCGATGGCGGCGACGGCGTGATCTAAACCGGTAGACAATACCCCTCCGCAGTGAGCAATAAACGAACAAGGATGTTCGCTTTTATTCCCCCGCCAAAAAACATGTTGTAACTCAAACAGATCAAATGTTAAAAATATTTTGCTATCAGGTTATCAAAATTAAACAACTTAACTTGTCACCCGCATCGCTCTGTTTTTAACATCGCCTATGGAAAAAAATGGTCTGTTCAGTCAGCGCATACGCTTGCGCCATTTGCATACATTTGTGGCCGTCGCTCAACAGGGAACGCTGGGGCGTGCGGCTGAAACTCTCAACCTGAGCCAGCCTGCGCTCTCAAAAACCCTCAACGAGCTGGAACAGCTGACCGGTGCCCGTCTTTTTGACCGCGGCCGGCTGGGGGCGCAGCTTACCATTGTGGGCGAACAGTTCCTCACGCACGCCGTGAAAGTGCTGGATGCGCTCAATACCGCAGGCCAGTCCCTGCACCGAAAAGAAGAGCAATCCAGTGAGGTGGTGCGCGTGGGCGCTCTGCCTACCGCGGCGCTGGGCATTCTTCCGCCCGTTATCGGCCAGTTCCACAAGCAGCAGCGGCATACCACGATTCAGGTCGCCACCATGAATAACACCATGCTGCTCGCGGGGCTGAAATCCGGCGAACTGGATCTCGGAATCGGTCGCATGTCCGACCCTGAGCTGATGGGCGGCCTCAACTATGAACTGCTGTTCCTGGAGTCTCTGAAGCTGGTGGTTCGTCCCGATCACCCCCTGCTGCAGGACACGGTCACGTTAAGCCGCGTGATGGAGTGGCCGGTAGTGGTCTGCCCAAAAGGAACCGTTCCCCGCCAGACCGCCGAAACCTTGCTGCAAATGCAGGGGTGTACGCTGCCCTCAGGGTGTATCGAAACGCTGTCGGCCTCGCTTTCGCGCCAGCTTACGCTGGATTATGACTACGTCTGGTTCGTCCCCTCCGGTGCGGTGAAAGACGATTTACGCCAGGGAACGCTGATCGCCCTGCCGATTACCTCCCCCGGCCCCGGTGAACCTATCGGCATTTTGACCCGCGTAGACACGCCGCTTTCAACGGGCGCGCAGACGCTGCTGAGCGCTATTCGTAAATCAATGCCGGTCTGACAACTTTCGCCCTCCTCATCCTAACCCTCTCCCCAACGGGGCGAGGGTTCACCAGCCATTTTTCCACCCGAAGCGATAAATATTGCCTCAGGAAAATGAAGAACTTACAGCGACGCTCTGGTCCGGCTGTAAATCGCCGAAGCGTTTCCGCAAGGCCGGGGCGAGGCGCAGGGATGCGCCGAGAGGGCGTGGCCTGCAGGGATGCAGGCTCATGCCCGACCCGATAGCCTGAAGGAATAAGCTGAGGGCACCGCGAAGCGGCGATTTACCGCCGGGAGCCCGGGTTGCCAGGGCGGTGGCGATTGAGCCGCCCAGGCACGTTCACAGGCCATGTCGTTACAGAGTAGCAAGAAACATAAAGTGAACGGAATGACCACCACAGCCGTATGTTCCCCCTCACCCCAGCCCTCTCCCTCAAGGGAGAGGGGCCGTCTGCGCCCTAATCAATTAATGCGAAATCATTCATTAACAATTGCGTAAAACAATTTAACAGTTTTATCATAGCGACGAGTTCACCAAATGGTTCGTAAATAATTTTACAACCCCGAATTCACCCGTATTAATCATTCTTCCCTCCGCATTTATTACCCAACTGGTACACACCCAGCACGACGGGGGGATCTTAAGGAGACAGAAATGGCATTTGGCAGCGCGCCACGTGGGATACCGCGTATCCTGCAGTGGCTCCTTGCCGGACTGATGTTGCTCATCGGTCTGGCAGTCGGCGGGCTGGGCTTTAAGCTCGTCACCGTAGGCGGAAGCGGATACTTCCTGATAATGGGCGCGGTGATGGTGATTGCCGCGATCCTGATTTTCCTCAATCGCAGCAGCGGGATCGTGCTTTACGGCATCGCCTTTATTGCCTCGCTGTTCTGGGCGGTAGGCGATGCGGGCTGGGATTTCTGGCCGCTCTTCTCTCGCCTGTTTACCTTTGCCGTACTGGCCTTCCTCTGCGCCATCGTCTGGCCTTTCCTGCGCGCGGCAAACCACAGCGTTGCGAACAAGGCGCCCGCTTTTGGCGTCGCGGCCGTGCTCGCGGTGGCGATGCTGGTCAGCCTGGGCTGGATGTTTAAGCCGCAGACCCTTGTGGCAGCGAACGAGCCCGTTCCGGTGAAACCCGTCGCCCCCGGCGAGCAGCAAAAGAACTGGGCGCACTGGGGCAATACCACCCACGGCGACCGTTTCGCCGCGCTGGACCAGATTAACAAGCAAAACGTCCGCGATCTGAAAGTCGCGTGGGTTGCGCACACCGGCGATATTCCGCAGAGCAACGGCTCCGGCGCGGAAGATCAGAACACGCCATTGCAGATTGGCGACACGCTGTACGTCTGTACCCCGTACAGTAAAGTGCTGGCGCTGGACGTGGATTCCGGCAAAGAAAAATGGCGCTACGATTCCAAAGCCACGGCGCCTAACTGGCAGCGCTGCCGCGGTCTGGGCTATTTTGAAGACCATTCCAGCGTGACAACGTCACAGGCAGAGACACCGCCTGCGGCATGCTCACGCCGCCTGTTCCTGCCGACCACCGACGCCCGCCTGATTGCCATCAACGCGGATACCGGCAAGGTCTGCGAAGACTTCGGTGACCATGGCACCGTGGATCTGAGCGTCGGCATGGGCGAAATCAAGCCCGGGTATTATCAGCAGACCTCCACGCCGCTGGTCGCAGGCAATGTTGTTGTCGTCGGCGGTCGCGTCGCGGATAACTACTCCACCGGCGAACCGCCGGGCGTGGTGCGCGCCTACGACGTTCACACCGGTAAACTGGCGTGGGCGTGGGATCCGGGTAATCCGAACCTGACCGGCCTGCCGCCGGAAGGCCAGACCTACACGCGCGGCACGCCGAACGTCTGGTCAGCGATGTCCTACGACGCTAAGCTGAACCTGATCTATCTGCCAACCGGCAACGCCACCCCGGACTTCTGGGCGGGCGAACGTACCGCGCTGGACGATAAGTACAGTTCCTCCATCGTCGCCGTCGACGCGACCACCGGTCAGGTGCGCTGGCATTTCCAGACGACCCACCACGACCTGTGGGACTTTGACCTGCCTTCCCAGCCGCTGCTGTACGATCTGCCCGACGGTAAGGGCGGCACCACGCCCGTGCTGGTGCAGACCAGCAAGCAGGGCATGATCTTCATGCTTAACCGCGAAACCGGCAAGCCGGTGGCGAAGGTAGAAGAACGTCCTGTCCCGGCGGGTAACGTTGAAGGTGAACGCTACTCGCCGACCCAGCCGTATTCCGTGGGCATGCCGATGATTGGCAACCAGACGCTGACCGAATCCGACATGTGGGGGGCGACGCCTGTCGACCTGCTGCTGTGCCGCATTCAGTTTAAAGAGATGCGTCATCAGGGCGTCTTCACCCCGCCGGGTCTCGACCGTTCCCTGCAGTTCCCCGGCTCGCTCGGCGGGATGAACTGGGGCAGCGTCTCCGTTGACCCGAACAACAGCCTGATGTTCGTCAACGATATGCGTCTGGGCCTGGCAAACTACATGGTGCCGCGCGCTAACGTGGCGAAAAACGCCAGCGGCATCGAGATGGGTATCGTACCGATGGACGGGACGCCGTTCGGCGCGATGCGCGAACGCTTCCTGTCGCCGCTGGGCATTCCGTGCCAGAAGCCGCCGTTTGGCACCATGTCGGCCGTTGACCTGAAAACCGGCAAGCTGGTGTGGCAGGTCCCTGTCGGCACGGTGGAAGATACCGGCCCGCTGGGCATTCGTATGCACATGCCAATCCCAATCGGCATGCCGACGCTGGGCGCATCGCTCTCTACCCAGTCCGGCCTGCTGTTCTTCGCCGGCACGCAGGATTTCTACCTGCGCGCGTTTGATACCGCCACCGGGAAAGAGATCTGGAAAGACCGTCTGCCGGTCGGCAGCCAGTCCGGCCCGATGACCTACGTGTCGCCGAAAACCGGTAAGCAGTACATCATCATCAACGCCGGGGGCGCCCGACAGTCACCGGATCGCGGGGATTACGTTATCGCGTACGCGTTACCCGATAAGCAATAAGATGTGAAAAAGGGACCGAAAGGTCCCTTTTTTGTAGGTCAGATTTTGTAGGTCGGGTAAGCGAAGCGCCACCCGACACTGCCGACAACTCAGAACGTCTCCCAGTTATCCCCGGGAACCGTCGCCGCCGGACGCAACGGCGCGTTCTTCGCCACTGGCGCAGACGTCACCACGCGGCCCGACTTTGCACCGCTCAGACGAAACGCCCCGACCGCCTCGGTCAGACGCGCGCCCTGTTCTTCCAGAGACGCGGCGGCCGCAGAGGCTTCTTCCACCAGCGAGGCGTTCTGCTGGGTCACTTTATCCATCTCAGAAATCGCCTGGCTCACCTGCACGATACCGCGGCTCTGCTCATCGGACGCGGCGGCAATCTCCAGCATGATGTCGGTCACGCGTTTAACCGCTTCGACGATTTCATTCATGGTGTTACCGGCAGCCACGACCTCACCGGAGCCCTGGTCAATCAGCGAGACCGATTCGTTAATCAGGCTTTCGATCTCTTTTGCGGCATTCGCACTGCGGCTTGCAAGGGTTCGGACTTCGCTTGCCACCACGGCAAACCCGCGTCCCTGCTCGCCCGCCCGTGCCGCTTCTACCGCCGCGTTAAGCGCCAGGATATTGGTCTGGAACGCAATGCTGTTGATGACGGCGGTGATCTCGGAGATTTTTTTCGAACTGGTGGAGATATTGCCCATGGTTTTGACCACGCCGGAGACCATCTGGCCGCCGCGGCTGGCTTTCCCGGAGGCATCTTCCGCAAGCTTGCTGGCATGATGGGCGTTATCGGCGTTCTGTTTCACCGTCGCGGTAAGCTGTTCCATGCTTGCGGCGGTTTGCTCAATGGCCGCAGCCTGCTGTTCGGTACGCGAAGAGAGATCGGTGTTACCGGCAGAAATCTCGCTCGTGCCGCGGTAGATCTCCTCCGCCCCCTGACGTACGGTGCCCACCGTGTTTTCAAGCGAGTGCTGCATGGTTTGCAGATCGCGCGTCAGGCGGCCAATTTCGCTGCGCCCGGCCACGTCGTCCGGCATCGTCAGGTCGCCTTTGGCAATATTCTCGATACGTTTCGCTGCACGCTGCAAAGGATTGATTACCGTGCGGCGCAGCACGACAAAGGTCATCGCCGTCAGCACCAGCGCCAGCGCAAACGCGCCCACCATAAACATCAGGCCCAGCTGCGTGCGGCTGTGCGCCTGCGCCGTCAGCGCATTGGCACGCTCGGTGCGGATCTTAATCGCCTTCAGCAGCACGGCGTTATAAGCGTCATCCAGCGGCCGCGCCGTTTCGTTTTCGTGGTTGATAATCGCTTCGAACATGCCGTTTTTGGCGAATTTCACCATCGGCTGCATGCCCGCGATATAGGCGTCGTACCGCGCCTTGAGATCCTCATCCAGCGCTGCACCCTCAGCGGTACGCACGGCACGATTCATATAGGCGGTAAAGCTCTCCTGGGACTGCTTAATGCGCGTTTCCGCCTCGCTGATGTTCTGCTTCATCGCATCCATCTCCGCGATGCGGCTTGCCGCACCGGCGTGGATCAGATTGATACGCGCGGTACGCAGATGGTTTGAGCTGTTCGACAGCCCCATACGCACCTGAATTTCGGACGTGACATCCTGCTGATCGTTATCGGCCTGCAGCAGGAAATACCCCGCCAGACCCGAGCTCAAGGCGAACAGAAGAATAATGCCACCGAGAATGGAGGAAAACAGCGGAACCAGCCTGATGTGATGCAAGAAGCTCAGCTTGCGCTGCGCCTGCATCGAAGTAGTGTTGTCCATGACCGTCGACTCTCTTATAGGTAAGATGCGTAAAAACATGCGTGTTAAATAGTCATCGGCACGGTGGGGATTTAGATTACGGCTAAAAACGCCGCACTGGTCACACTTTAGAGAAGATTATTAAAGAAACGCCAGCGGTGAAAAACCGCTGGCAGAAGAGTTACTTGTCGCCGAAATGAATGACGGTACGGATGGATTTTCCTTCGTGCATCAGATCGAACGCGTCGTTGATCTGCTCCAGCGGCAAACGGTGGGTAATGAACGGGTCGAGCTGAATCTTGCCGACCATAGCATCTTCAACCATACCCGGAAGCTGGGTACGGCCCTTCACGCCGCCAAACGCGGAACCGCGCCATACGCGACCGGTGACCAGCTGGAACGGACGGGTTTTAATCTCCTGGCCCGCGCCGGCCACGCCAATGATGATGCTCTCGCCCCAGCCTTTGTGGCAGCATTCCAGCGCGGAACGCATCACGTTCACGTTGCCGATACATTCGAAGCTGAAGTCAACGCCGCCGTCGGTCATCTCAACGATGACGTCCTGAATCGGTTTTTCGTGATCTTTCGGGTTAACGAAATCGGTCGCGCCCATTTCACCCGCCAGCCTGAATTTCTCCGGGTTGGTGTCGACCGCGATGATACGCCCGGCCTTCGCCTGCACCGCGCCCTGAATCACCGCCAGACCAATGCCGCCGAGACCGAACACCGCCACGGTGTCGCCCTCTTTGACTTTTGCCGTGTTATGCACCGCACCAATACCGGTGGTCACGCCGCAGCCCAGCAGGCAGACTTTATCCAGCGGCGCCTGCGGGTTCACCTTCGCCAGGGAAATTTCCGCGCAAACGGTGTACTCGCTGAAGGTGCTGGTGCCCATGTAGTGATAAACAGGCTCGCCGTTATAGGAGAAACGGGTGGTACCGTCCGGCATCAGCCCTTTCCCCTGAGTGGCGCGAACCGCCTGGCAGAGGTTGGTTTTACCGGATTTACAGAACTTACACTCGCCGCACTCCGCGGTGTACAGCGGGATAACGTGATCGCCAGGCTTCAGGCTGGTCACGCCCTCGCCCACTTCCACCACAATCCCGCCGCCTTCATGACCCAGCACCGCCGGGAAGACGCCTTCCGGATCGTCACCGGAGAGCGTAAACGCATCGGTATGGCACACGCCGGTATGGGTGATTTTGATCAGCACTTCGCCTTTCTTCGGCGGTGCCACGTCGATTTCAACGATTTTCAGCGGCTGGCCGGGACCAAATGCAACTGCAGCGCGAGATTTCATCATGTCTTCCCTTTTTGTCAGGTGTGTGGGTTTATTTTAGATAAGAGCGCAGCAAATGGCCGACTTCCGCCATGCGTACGGCTCGCTGATCCGGCGTGGTTTCCCCCGTCACCAGCTCATCTTTGAGGTGAATTTCAACCATTTCGCCCATCAGGCCATTGGCAGCCCCGCGCACGGCGGCGATTTGCTGCAGAATGGCCAGGCAGGGGTCGCCCGACTCCAGCGCGCGTTCAAGGGCATCAACCTGGCCCCGAATGCGACGGACGCGAGTAAGAATACGTTTTTTATCTTCGGGTGAATGTGGCATACGCCCTCCTGATACTATAGGGGGGTATACTAACAGATTTTATAAAAGCTTGTCAGTGTTGTGACACCTAACAAAAAAGATATTGTCTCGAATGCGCTTATGATGGACGTGTGACGACGTAATTTCCAAAATACAGGTGCCTGTACATTCTGTTCAAGGTAGCAAGTTTACAATTTATGAAATGCAGCCGTTCCTGTAATCACACGAACAGGAAGGTAGTATGAGCCATCGTGGTAACTGTCACGACAACGCAGTTGCAGAAAATTTTTCCAACTACTAAAGAGTAAATAGATAAAGAAAAAATCGACGTAACACGGGAAAAACAGACCAAAATGACCAGACATAAAATTTTTGTAAATGCTGCCGATATATAGTTACACAACAGACAGCTTAAAAGGAGTTTCGAATGTTTCAACAACCCACGGTTTTACCCTCATCTGAATTATCAGCAGGAATTAGTGCAATGATGATGATCATTGCAGAAGCCGAAGCAGCGTTTGGACGGCGCGATGGGCAATACGCTATTAACCAAAGCATTGCTTATGGTGATCATTCGCCTCGAGCCACGGGTATGGAGATAAACGGAAAAAAAATCTGCTTCATATGCCTAAGCAGTGATTCAATGATCGGGTGGCCATGCTTTATGTTCGAAATGGCACACGAAGCGGTTCACGCACTGAATCCTCGTAATGGACCTGCCTCTTATCTCGAAGAAGGTATCGCTGTGTGGTTTTCACAAGAAATGTGCAAAAAGCATGGATACAAATATAACGCAGCAACAGGTAAGTATAAAAAGGCACTTGAATTGATTAAAAAAATTCCGGAAGAGCCGACAGAAGCGGTCAAGATAGTAAGATCAAGGCATGCCAATCTGACAGACATAACTCCTGCTGAACTGATTGAGTGCTTTCCGACAATTGATCCCTTAGTTGCACAGAGGCTGGCAAACAAAATGGCATAAAGTATCAAAGTTTTTTCGTTTAATTTCACTACTTGCCCATGATTATTGCCATGCACTATCTATCGAGAAAATAGATGCATGAAATTCGTCGTAATCGATGACCATTTCACAGGGTAAAAGATATCGCTCAATAACATTGAGCGATATTGACAGTAGTGCGCCAGTGATCCCGGCATACTGCCTGGAACGCGATAGAATGGCGTAAGCATTCATGATTTCGTAGGTCGCTCCGTCTGTTTATGGTTCTAATATCGATGTGAGATTTAACTTTTCTTGTCACCCTGTTCCTCCAAGGATTCAGTTTGAGCCATTTTGTGCCGCTATGGCTTATTATAGTTATTTGCTTTTGCACCTCTTTGCTGTTCGCAATCCTGGCAGCCTAAGCCAGAAGGCTATCAGTAAAAATCAGCTTTCTATTTCAGCAGTGCCGTGCGCTTTTTTGGTGTGTATTCAATGGCTACTCCCCGCCATCCACAACTTCGGCTACGCTAGCCTAATCCTTCAGCAGAAAATATGACAAAGTATCGATTAGTATTTCATCCATTCTTTCATATAACGATTTCTATCCATGGTTGCACAAGCTGGATTGCCTTTCTGTCATTGGTGCCAACTTTACGCCGGTTGTTAGCCGGAGCGATTCATTTCTTTTATTCATTAATTTGTTATTATTATTCTTTTCTTAAGGACTTTATTATGACTACGTACTACACAGTTGATATGACCTGCCCCCACGATTAGATACAACACTCAGTTAGTAACGTCGGAATCTTCATTCTCAGAATGACCCTTTCTCCAGCCCGCTGCAAATTCAGACGGTGTCTGATAATTCAGCGTGGAGTGCGGGCGGCATTCGTTATAATCCTGCCGCCAGTCATTAATAATTTTCCTGGCATGAACGATATCGCTGAACCAGTGCTCATTCAAACATTCATCGCGAAATCGTCCGTTAAAGCTCTCAATAAATCCGTTCTGCGTTGGCTTGCCCGGCTGGATTAAGCGCAACTCAACACCATGCTCAAAGGCCCATTGATCCAGTGCACGGCAAGTGAACTCCGGCCCCTGGTCAGTTCTTATCGTCGCCGGATAGCCTCGAAACAGTGCAATGCTGTCCAGAATACGCGTGACCTGAACGCCTGAAATCCCAAAGGCAACAGTGACCGTCAGGCATTCCTTTGTGAAATCATCGACGCAGGTAAGACACTTGATCCTGCGACCGGTGGAAAGTGCGTCCATGACGAAATCCATCGACCAGGTCAGATTGGGCGCCGCCGGACGGAGCAGCGGCAGACGTTCTGTTGCCAGCCCTTTACGACGTCTTCTGCGTTTTACGCCCAGGCCACTGAGGTGATAAAGCCGGTACACGCGCTTATGATTAACATGAAGCCCTTCACGGCGCAGCAACTGCCAAATACGACGGTAGCCAAAACGCCTGCGCTCCAGTGCCAGCTCAGTGATGCGCCCTGATAAATGCGCATCAGCAGCCGGACGGTGAGCCTCATAGCGGCAGGTCGACAGGGATAAACCTGTAAGCCTGCAGGCACGACGTTGCGACAGACCGGTCGCATCACACATCAACATCACGGCTTCCCGCTTCTGGTCTGTCGTCAGTACTTTCGCCCAAGAGCCACCTGAAGCGCCTCTTTATCCAGCATGGCTTCGGCAAGCAGCTTCTTGAGTCTGGCGTTCTCTTCCTCAAGCGACTTCAGGCGCTTAACTTCAGGCACCTCCATACCGCCATACTTCTTACGCCAGGTGTAAAACGTGGCATCGGAAATGGCATGCTTGCGGCAGAGTTCACGGGCGGGTACCCCAGCTTCGGCTTCGCGGAGAATACTGATGATCTGTTCGTCGGAAAAACGCTTCTTCATGGGGATGTCCTCATGTGGCTTATGAAGACATTACTAACATCGGGGTGTACTAATCAACGGGGAGCAGGTCAGATAGGCTTGGTGAATGCAGGACTGGTCTAGAATTCACTTATCAAATGCTAGGAATCCAAATATCAGGAACCAGTGAAATCTTCAATGTCCCAGTATCAAGGCATGGGTTGAGGTACGTTCCAATGGATGTGCGTAACAACAATGCAATGATCGAAGGAATTTTCGAAATGGTTCGTGCTCAACATTTCCCAGAAAAACCAACTAGGTTCTGCTGTATGTTTGCGTGCGAGAGTCTTGAGGCTTTAAATAGATGTGAGCAGGCCATGCAACAAACTTCCATTAGGAATATTTACTCCGTTGAGTATGCGGGTGCAGTCCATCGCGGAGACATGTCGCTTCTTGCAAGTGATGGATCTCTTTATGAAGTACAAAGCCGAGCAATGGCTTATTGGATGGGTGAAACTAAAGACTTGTACCCTGACTACGTTCCTCGCTGGGAAATTTTGATTCCACTTCCTGTGCAACTCGGGGAACTACTCTTATAAGAAAAACATCATGATGAGGGGCAATATTTTCAATGAATGAAAATTGAACGGTACGTTTTATTGTTCTTTAGTAGTTTGTGCTTCCACATTCAAAAGATCCCAATGTAAGCCTGCGCCAGCGTTTGCAGCTCATCCTTAAGCCAGCGCGTTGCGCCCCGCTGGCCGCTGCGTTTATGCGAGTAAATTTTCACTTCAAACGTGCGTATCGAAAACGGTAAAGGAAAAATCCTCAGGTCCGCTGCCGCAGCCAGCTTCTCAGCGGCAAAACGGGGGATTGCCATCAGCAGGTCGCTTTCCGCAACGATAAACGGCGCGCTCAACATCGACGGCGTTTTGATCGCAATTTGTCGGGTATAGCCCAGCTGTTCCAGCCGCACGTCCAGAACGCCCTGCTTCTCATTCCATGGCGTCACCACCAGATGTCGGGCCGCGAGATAATCCTCCAGAGTGAGACGCGTCCGGCGCGCGTTGCCGATGACCACATACTCATCTTCAAACCAGTCGATCTCTTCCAGTTCCGGGTGCCGGATATCATCCTGAGTGCTGAACCCCAGCGCGAGATCCACTTCGCCCGCCAGCAGTTCCGTCAGCGCCGGGCTGTGCGGCAGATAGCGCAATTCGAAACGCAAGCCCGGGGCAGCAAGCTGCAGTTTGTGCATCAGCGCCGGGAAAATGCACAGCGCGGTAAAGTCCGTAATCCCAATTTGTAAGCTTTCGGTACTGCTGGCCGGGTCAAACTCCGGCTGCGGGGTCAGCTCATGATTGAGGAACGACAATGCGGAAGCAATGGAAGGCGCAAGCTGAGAGGCATACACGCTGGGGGACATGCGATGCCCTTCCCGAAAAAAGAGCGGGTCATTAAGGGTGATGCGCAAACGCGACAGCGCATGGCTCAGTGCCGATGTGCTCATCGCCAGCTCGTCAGCGGCCAGCCGAACGGAACGGTGGCGGTAAATCGCGTCGAAAACGGGCAGCAGGTTTAAATCAAGACGCCTTAGTACCGGATGCATAATATTCATCATCTGTTGATTTCATTGCACTTAATTCTTCGGACAATACTCCGTATGCTTAACGCCATCAATCGAACACAGGCTAAAACACAGGAAAAACAATGAGCATCACCATTCGTCAGGCCCATCCCGAAGATGCGGCGGCAATTTACGCCATGATCTATGAGCTGGCGATATATGAAAAAGCACCGGAAGAAGTGGTGACCACGCCAGAGGAGATCCGGGAAACGCTCTTTGGGACCGGCAGTCAAACCGAAGCGTTGATCGCGGAATGTGAAGGTAAGATCGCCGGCTATGCCGTGTTCTTCACCAGCTATTCGACCTGGCTCGGACGCAACGGGATTTATATGGAAGACCTGTACGTATCCCCGGAGTATCGCGGTAAAGGCGCGGGAAGAGCGCTATTGAAACATATCGCGCAGCTCGCGGTAAAACGGCAGTGCGGCCGCCTTGAATGGAGCGTGCTGGACTGGAACCAGCCCGCCATTGATTTTTACCTGAGCATAGGCGCGCTGCCGCAGTCCGAATGGGTTCGCTATCGTCTTGATGGCGACGCGCTGCTGAGTTTTGCCGAATAGCAACACGTGGTACCCGAGATGATCCCGCCCCGCGGGGTCGCTCTGACCTGCCTTAATCCCGTCTCAACAGATGATGAATTTATGCTACCCTTCCATAAATTTCATAAACATATTGCAGAACGCCATGACGACAGCCCCTTTTATCCGCCCACAACTTTCCCTGCCAGACGGTGCCGACAGGCTGCTGTTGCACTCCTGCTGCGCCCCCTGCTCGGGTGAAGTGATGGAGGCTATCCAGGCTTCGGGGATTGACTACACGATTTTCTTCTACAACCCCAATATCCATCCACAGAAGGAATACCTCATTCGGAAGGAGGAGAATATTCGCTTTGCGGAAAAACACGGCGTGCCGTTTGTTGATGCCGATTACGACACCGATAACTGGTTTGAGCGTGCGAAAGGCATGGAATGGGAACCCGAGCGCGGCGTCCGCTGCACCATGTGCTTCGATATGCGTTTCGAGCGTACGGCGCTCTATGCGGCAGAAAATGGATTCCGCGTCATCAGCAGCTCGCTGGGGATCTCCCGCTGGAAAAACATGCAGCAGATAAATGACTGCGGCCAGCGTGCTGCCGCGCGCTATCCGGGTATGGTTTACTGGGACTATAACTGGCGTAAACAGGGCGGCTCCTCTCGCATGATTGAGATCAGCAAGCGGGAGCAGTTTTACCAGCAGGAATACTGCGGGTGCGTTTATTCGCTCAGGGACAGTAACCTGCATCGTAAGTCTCAGGGCCGCCCGCTGATTCGCATCGGGAAACTGTATTACGGTCAGGATGACAATGAGAAATAACGGGTTCCCGGTATAGAGATATATCCGAAAACAGCCCTGATATGTACCGAATTTAGCCTAACGTCTCCCACATCCACAAAGAGCGGCTATCCTTTAATAATCAACAAAAGGAGGCAAAAATGTCTGATTTCGGTACTGATAAAAACACCCAGTTTGCTGAAGATAAAGCTAAAAATAAATTTGACGAGCTTACAGGTTCAGCGCAGCAGCAGTTTGGTGAATTCGTTGATTCACCAAAGCATCAGGTAAAAGGTGCGGCCAGAAAATATGCCGCGCAGGCCAGCGATGCCGTTTCCGACGTCACTGAAGCTGTCAGAAATAACCCCCTCACCGGCCTCGTCGCAGCGGGTGCGGTCGGTATTGTTCTCGGCCTGCTGCTCGGTCGAAAATAATAAAAGGCCCTTCGGGGCTTTATTTTTTCTTAGCTAAAAATTCTGACCATGCGGTCTAACTCTTCCTCTTTCACGGCCCGCGATAAATAATACCCCTGAAAATTTTTGACGCCCAGCGCGACTAATTTTTCAAACTTTTCTTCACTATCAACCCCCTCGGCAATACAGTCCGTTCCGGTCATGTCGCTATAAATCTGTATCGCTTTAATCAGGTTATAGTCATTGTCGTTTGCCACAAAATGCTCAACGATGTCGCGATCCAGCTTGAGTCCATCAAAATGCACCTGCCGCACCGGGAACATGGTTTGATGGTTAGAGAAGCAGTCATCCAGAAATAATCGACACCCCGTATTACGCAAATGCCGCATGGTTTCAGGGATCCTTTTGTCCTTCGTCACGTCAATATCTTCAGCAAATTCAAAGACCAGCTTTTCGGCCCACTGCGGCTTGAGCAGCATGTCGATAGCTTTCTTTGCCATATCAGGCAATGCATTTCCGGAAGCCAGACGAGGCGGAATATTTACAGAAAAATAGTATTTTCCATTATACTTATTAATCCCTGACACGGCGGCATGGATGACTAACGCCGTTATTTTCAACCATATCTCATGGTTTGAAATATCCGTGAGAAAACTGGCCGGCTTGACAATTTTACCGTTTTTATTCCAGCGGATCAGTATCTCAAAGCCTACGCCCTTTTTGTCACGATCGGTAATGATCTGATAAGCGGGGAAGATCTCTTCTTTATATAATGCATTAAAAATTTCTGATTCTTTATCCGTAAAATCCGTATTTTGGTTCCGCCGCTTGATACGTCTTTCCGCGCTGAAATTGTGCGAATCGTTTAGCCACCGCTTAATTAAGCGTAATTTCAGCACGCCTTCCTTACGGTGGGTATAAACCGTTTTATTAGAAAGCCCCATTTCGTCGCACATTTCTTTTACGGACATGCCGCGGTAGAAATTTAATAAAACGTCAATTTCTCTTTTTGTTAGCCACTTTACGGTTTCTTGCGAAGAATTATCCTTGTAGCGATCGCGTAATACGTACGAACGATCTTTAAAAACATGATGGTGTGTATGAATACAGGTTATGACATCTGAAACGCGGGCCAGTCGAATCAATGATAATTGATAGCTATTATTTAAAAGAGTGCCCAGGGTGCGATATAGCCAGCTATCCGGCAGGTCGCCATACAGGGTGACGCGTCGAATAACGGGAAGTGCATTGAGTACGGACGCCAGTCTCTTCAGGCTCTCCAGGAGACTGACGATACCTTTTCCGAGAAACACCACAATATGAGCACTCTGATTTATAAGGATATTTTCAAGATCCTGTTGGGATACCTCATCCCCGTCAAAGTGAATATGCGAAGCCTGTATTCCGTACTGGTTAAGGATCAGACGATATCCCTGGAACGTAAAACCGCAGGCGGAGATGACAAATTTATGTTCATCGCACGCCTCATTTCTGAGAGAAATTGTGTGGGTCATAAACTGCTCCTGGGCACTGAGGCGCCATTTCCATTTGTGAATACGTAAAATTTAACGCACCTGTTATAAACATTAATTTTACAGTACAGCCTCAGGGTAAGAAACAGTTATCCGCTGAACTCACAGGAACATCTTTGCGTTAATCACCGTCGTTTAAATATACTTTTCTTTGCAAATAACAACGGCAAATATCTTATTCTCAGGGTATAATGAAAATTCCGAAAAAGAAGAGTGGACACTTCATCTATCGGCTCATTCAAATACGAGAAAAATGCTATGGATAATCACATCTCATCCAGGGCCTTGCTACATCGAAGGGATGTTATAAAGAACAATCCGCGATTCGGTGAGGCAATATTAGAGCACTACACAATTAATGACACCTTCTACAAAAAACAACCTTTGTTCTATAAGACAATGCTGCAGGAATCACGGTTTAACATTATCCTCTCCATGTGTTGTTTTATTTTTGGAAATCAGGCCGAGTCAGTTTCAGAGATTAAAGAGTTATGCTCTCGCTATAAAATAGCCAGCCCCAACAGCGTGATTGCGATCATTACGATACTGAGAACCACCGGGCGCATCAGGACCTGGCGCTGCACGGATGACCGACGCAAAACGAGAATCGCGCCAACCGAAAAAGGACTCAATGAACTTAAGCGCTATATGTCCGGCGCTTTTTTGCCCGTCAGCATTCTTTATCCGGCATTTAATATTAATGTTAACCTGCTGGATAATGATATTTTGAGAAACAACTTTTTCCGCCGCGCGGCTGAATATCTTTTTCGGGGATTAACGTTCAGAAAGGTGTTACCTGAGGTGGGGTTATTTATTGATAAAGATGGCGGCCGCATGATTATGCTTTATATCTATCTGCAGGCCATGAAAAATAAATCCGCTCACGGTGCGGTCATTGACTATTCAGCCAGCACGCTCGCAAAGGAATTTTTTGTTTCGCGCATCCATGTCAACCGAATTGTCAAATCGGCACAAGAGGCGGGTTATCTTAAAGATCGTGGTGATGGTCGGATGTCGATATACCCGGCGTTTATCGACCTTGTCGAAAATTATGCCGGTTTATATTTTGCGTATGTTACGCATTACATCAACGTTGTGCCTAAAGAGCGACGCCACGCTCACAACGTGACGTCAACCGTATAATCCAGCAGGCGTTCGGAGTTCCGAACGCCATTCCCCTATCGTTCCCGCAGCGCCTCTTTTGCCTTGTTCAGAGGTTTCAACAGATAATCCAGAATGGTTTTGCTGCCGGTTTTAATATCAACGGTGGCAATCATGCCCGGAAAGACCGGAAATTCCTGACCCTGCTTATTGGTCAGATGGTTACTGTCGGTACGGATATAGACGCGATAGTAGTAGACATCCCTTTTCACCTCATCCTGCAGGGTGTCCGGCGAAATCATGGTCACTTCCCCTTCCAGCCCGCCGTAAATGGAGTAGTCATAGGCCGTAATTTTCACCAGCGCTTTCTGGCCGGGATGGATAAACGCCACATCACGCGGCGAGATTTTCGCTTCAACCACCATCTGATCGTCAAGCGGGACAAGGCTCATCAGCTTGCCGTTCGGCGGAATAACGCCTCCCACGGTCGTGACGTCAATATCCTTCACGATCCCGCGAACCGGGGCATTGAAGGTCAGCCGGGTCAGGGAGTCCTCACGCCCTTTCATCACCGAACGCTGGGCCTCAATCTCCGCATTGGCTTTTGCCAGCTCTTCACGGGCGCGAACGTAATACTGGTTTTTCATCTCGGTGATTTTATTCTCAAGCTCATTTTTTTGACGCTCAAGACGTAACACCTCAACCTTGCTGGCCGCCCCCTGGGTCACCAGAGGACGAGTTAACGACAGCTCGCGCTGCACCAGCTCGGCGCCCTGACGCAACCCGGCCAGCCCTTTTTCGAGGCTTTCACGACGGGACTGGTAGAGCGCCGTTTCCTGTTTGACCAGCTCAACGTCGTCATCCAGCTCGTCCGGAAACGCGAGCTCCGTGTCGTTCACCTCAGCCTTCAGGCGCGCAGCGGTCGCCAGCGCCGCATTCAGGCGAGACTCGCTCTCCAGCACGCTCGACTCGGTTTTTGTCCGGTCAAGCTGCGCGAGCTGCTGCCCGCGTTCCACGATGTCGCCTTCACGCACCATCAGGCTGTGAATGATGCCGCCTTCCAGGGACTGGATGACCTGCTCATGCGAAGACGGTATGACCTTGCCGCTGCCGGTCGTCACTTCATCCAGATGGAACAGGCTTGCCCAGGCGATAAACACCGCCAGCAGGGCGAACAGGGACCATGCCACCAGCGACGAGCGCGGCAGGCGTGGCTCCTTCAGTCGGCTATTGAAACGAGAGAAATCATTCATGCCGCGCCCTCCTCTGCAACCGCCGCCGGCTTCATGGTCACGGTGCGCTGCGCGGCTTTCTGCGGCGCCATGCCGTGCTGATGCAGGATCGCATCGCGCGGGCCGTCCATCACCACCTTACCGTTTTCCAGCACGATGATGCGGTCGACCAGGTCCAGGATCGGCAGGCGATGCGTCGCCACGACCAGCGTCCGGCGTTTACCCAGCCATTTGTGAAGATGCTGAATAAACTGCTTCTCGCTCATTTCGTCCAGCCAGGCGGTAGGCTCATCCAGCAGCAGGATAGTCGGCGAGGTAATCAGGGCTCGCGCCAGCAGCAGCGCCTGACGCTGTCCGCCGGAGAGGCCAGCCCCGCCCTCGTTGATGATGTAGTTCAGCCCCATTTTCTGCTTGCGCACAAACTCCAGCGCGCCGCTGTTAACCAGCGCCTGATGAATCTCATCGTCGGTGGCTAACGGGTTCCCCATCAGGATGTTGTCCCGCACGGAGCCAAAGAACAGCCGGGCCTGCTGGCTGAGCAGCTGCATGTCGCGACGCAGGTCGGCCGGGTCCAGATGATTGAGGGCGATATCGTCGAGCAGGATGCTGCCCTGCTGCGGCTCCTGCATGCCCGCCAGCAGCTGTAACAGCGTGCTTTTACCGGAACCGTTGCGCCCGAGCACCGCCACGCGCTCTCCGGCGCGGATCTGCAGCTTGCCGATATTGAGCACGGTGAGTTTTTCTTCCTCGTCGTAATAAAACCCGACGTCCTCAAGCGCATAGTCGCCGCGCAGGTGGGCTTTGTGCACCTTCTTGCCGTGCTGCGGATCGTCAATCGGGCGCTGCATCAGGTCGTCCAGCCCCTTGCGGGCCACCTTTGCCGACTGCCAGCGCGAAAGCACGCCTGAGATCTGCGACAGCGGCGCGATGGTGCGCGACGCCAGAATCGAGGTTCCCACCAGCGCACCGGTAGTCATGTCGCCGCTGATGACCAGGTAACAGCCCACCAGCAGCACCACCGCGTAGACGATGGACTGCACTTCCTGAGTCCAGGTGAGCAGCAGGCCCGTCAGCCAGCGCTGCTTCATGCCGACGCTGGCGGCAACGTCGTTGGTATTATTCCACTGGTTCTGGAAACGCTGCTCGGCGCGCATCAGCTTGATGTCTTCAATGCCCTGCACCGCTTCCACCAGCGTGGCGTTGCGGATGGCGGATTCACGCATCCCTTCGCTGGAGAGTTTCCCCAGCGGGCGCTGCACCAGCAGGCCGGGGATGAGCAGCAGCGGCACGGCGAGCAGGACCACCAGCACCAGCGGCCCGCCAATCATCCACAGAATAAAGACGAACAGCAGGAAGAACGGCAGATCGGAAATCGCCGCAATGGTGGTCGAGGTGATCAGCTCGCGCACCGACTCCAGCTCGCGGATCTGGGCGATAAAGGATCCGGTTGATTTGGATCGCGCGCCGTTTTTAATCCGCAGCGCGTGGGCAAAAACGCGTTCAGAGATGCGCAGGTCGGCGCGCTTCCCCACCACGTCGGAAATATGCACGCGCAGCATGCGCATGATGAATTCGAACACGATGGCGATCATCACGCCGCCAAACAGGACCCACAGCGTGGCTTCCGACTGCGACGGTACCACCCTGTCGTACACCTGCATGGAGAAGACCATGCCGGAGAGCGCCAGCACGTTGGCGACCAGCGCCACCAGCATAATATCGCTGTAGCGTCGCCAGTCCTTCAGCGCCAGCTGCCAGAACCAGTTTTTCTCATAGGGTTTGATGTAGTCGTCCACGCGGGCATCCGGCGTGGATTCGAGCGGGCGCAACACCATCAGCCCTTTTAACCGCGCCCCGAGCTCGTCACGCGTCAGCGTGGTCTCCAGGCCGCCGTCGCCGCTAAACTGCAGGCTGACGTTGCCTTCGCTGTCCATGCGGTTAATGACCGCGATTTGTCCGCCGGTGAATTCCGCCAGCAGCGGCAGGCGCCACGGATCGAGGGATACCGCTTCAGCCGCCACCATACGCATCCCCAGCCCAAGCTGGCGCGCCATCTCCTCCAGCACCAGCTGGCGCGGAGACTGGCTTTCATGGTTAATCGTGACCCGCACATGCTCCGCTGAGAAATCCAGCCGGTAGTGCTTCGCGATGATGAGCATGCCCTGCAGCCAGGGTTCGTACTGTGGATGTGTCTTCATAATGCTACGTCCTGTCCAGAGCGATAATTTCGCACTGAAATGATACCTTTACGGAATGATTAAAAATCGAACACTTTCTAAACGAGCCCGCAAAATAATCATGTGAAATATAGGGTTATCGCTATTCATGTAAAGAAACGCAAAAGGCCGCGGGGATCGCTCCCCGCGGCGTTGGTTTACGCGATTAACAGCTGATGGTTCGCCAGCAGCGTTGCCAGATCCGTCTGGACGCCGTTCAGGGTCACCAGCGTGGTTGGCGAGAACTGACCGCCGGTACCGTCCAGGTCAACCTGGATCTCGGTATTGCTGCCGTTCTGCACCACGCGGATGTAATCGCTGATATTGCCCGCGCTGCTGTCCAGGGTGGCGACGCCGTTCACGTAGCTCGCCGAGCCCGTGCCGGTATAGCCGCTGCCGGAGAGCAGATCGCGCAGATCAATGCGATCCGTATCCGCGGTCCCTTCCCAGGTGCCGACCGTAAAGCCGTTCACCACGTCGTGGCCATTACCGCCCGTTGCATCCGAGGCGTTGATCAGCTTGTAGAGCAACGTATCGTGACCGCCGCTGCCGATGTTGAAGGTGTCGTTCCCACCGCGGCCTTCGAACTGGTTATCACCGCTGTTGCCGGTAATGACGTCGTCGAAGTTCGAGCCGTTGATCCCCTCAATGTTGAGCAGTCGTGACGTTCCGAACCCGGTGTCCTGCGCTGTAGAAAGGCGCAAATCAACGGTCACGCCGGAGGTCGCATTGCGGTAATCCACCACGTCCATCCCGCCGGTGTTGCTCCAGGTGTCGTAGTCGGAATGGGTATTCCAGCCGCCGGAGCCGTTGTAGGTATAGGAGCCGTTCTCTGCGATAAAGGTGTCGTTATACCCGGTCCCGGTGATGGTCCCGCTGTGTCCGCCGGTGGCGGCTTCGGCCGTCAGGACGTAGCCCTCTTTGCCGTTGCCCGCCTCCAGACCGCTCCAGGTGACGTTATCCGACACGCCGTTGGTGATCTTCAGGATCTCGGCCGAATAGGTTTCATTCGGATCCAGACCGTAGAAGCTCACCAGCGCAGAGGTATCGTTCGACCCGATACCTGACTGGGCGTTGATGATCTGCGAGGCCACCAGCACGCCCGCGGCGTTGTACAGATTAACCGTGTTGCCGTAGTAGGCGTTGATGCCCTCGCTGTCGACAATGTGCAGGTGCATCGCGGTGCCGTCAGCAATGGTTTTGCTGTTTTGCACCAGCACCACCTTGCCGTTCTGCTGAGAGACCAGCAGATCCTGCGCGCCGTCCCAGTTGTAATCCACCGCCGCCACGCCGGTCGCGTAGGCAATACCGGACGCCAGCTGGCTTGAGGTCCAGGTGGAACCGTAGCCGTTGTTGGTGAACAGGGTCGCCGTCTGCGAGCCGCCGTAGGTGCTGAGCTTGATGATGTCCATCTGCCCGTCACCGTTCCAGTCCACCGCCACCGACAGATACCCCGCCGTGGCGTTAGAGGCTTCCACCGCGCTCTTGGTGGCAGAGAGCTGCCCTGCGCCGTTGTTGTAGTAAATCACCCCGCCGTTGTTGTTGTAGCTGCTGCCCAGGTACAGATCCATGTAGCCATCGCCGTTGAAGTCCGCCCACGTCATAGACGCCGCCGTGGTGGTATTCGAGGCGTTTGCCACAAACACGTTGGTCAGGTTCTGACCGATAGAGAGCGTGCCGTTACCGTTGTTGTTGATCACGGTTAACGAGTACGCGCCGCTGCGGTTGGTGTGCTGAACGATATCCACCGTGCCGTCGTTGTTCAGGTCGACGCCGGAGATTTCACGCCCGGAATCGAACTGACCGTAGAAACCGCCTTCGCCACCGGTGCCGTCCGGCGACAGAACGCCGTTGTTGTTCACCAGGTAGGTCAGTGAGTCCATGCCGGCATCGCCGTACGCCAGATCCAGATAGCCATCGCCGGTTTTATCGTACGCAATCACGCCGCCGTACCAGATGGTGGTGCCCATCGCCAGCTGGCTGGCGTTATAGGTGCTGCCATCGTAGGTCCACATCACCTGCGTAGAGCCCGAGTAGGTAGTCTCCGTCGCGAAGATATCCTGTGTGCCGTTACGGTCAAAGTCGGCGGCGGTCTGGCTCACCACGTAGTAGCTACGGGTGTTGGTCAGCGTATTCCCGGCATAGGTCGAGCTATCGCTGCTGGAGTAGGACTGGCCGTTAGCAATGATGTTCCACAGACCGCTGCTGTTCATGCCGAGGGTCATGGTGGAGTTGTTGCTGTTCCCTGCCGTGGTTGCCCAGTCGGTATTCACCGAGGTGGTATCAATCACCAGGCTGCCGGTCGCCGTACCGGTGGTATTACCGTTACCCGCGCTGCTCTTCACCTGCGCCGTCACGCTGTAGCTCGACACGCTCAGCGCATCGCCGTCCGGGATCTGCAGATACCAGGTGTTGTGGTCCGGATCGACCACCACCGCGCCGCCGGTCTGGGAGGTGTAGGTTTTTCCGTTCACCGTAACCACCAGGTATTCACCGTTCACCAGGTCAGCGGAGACGGTACCGCTGACAATCGGCGTGGTGTCCGACGTGGTCTGCGCGGTGATCGCCGCCGTGGTGGTCGGGATGCTGGTATCGACGTTCAGCACAAAGCCGTCCGATTCCGTGTAGTTACCGGCCCTGTCGGTGACGCGCACAATGTAGGTGTGGTTGCCGTCGCTGAGGCCGTTGTCCTGGAAGGACCAGCTTGCGCTGCCGTTCATGGTCACCTGGCCAAGCAGGACCCCGTCACGATAGAGCTGCACAATTTCACCGTCGTCCGGAGCGCGGTTAAGCGTACCGTTGATCAGCGGCGAGTTATCGTCCGTTGCCACCGCACTGCCAAAGGTGCCCTGACGCTCGCCTTCGCCGTCGGTATAGCTCACTACGGTTCCCACCGTGGTTGGCGGCGTGGTGTCTACCGTCACCACCTGAGAGGCGGTGGAGCCGACGTTGCCCGCCTGGTCGATAATCCGCACCTGGTAGGTGTAGTCCCCGTCAGCCAGATCGCGGGTATCGGTGTAGCTCCAGCGCTGGTTGGTGACCGTGGCGTCTGACCAGGTGTTCCCGCCGTCCAGACTGATCTGTACGCGCTCGTCGTTTGCCAGCGCGCTGCCCAGCGAACCGTTGATGGTCAGCGTGGTGTCCATGGTGATGAAATCACTCCCGGACTGGCCGGTATCTTCGCTGATGCTGTCGATGGTGATGCCGTACTGCGGCGCCTGCGTATCCACCGTCACCGCCTGCGAGGTGGTTGCCCCGACATTCCCCGCCTGGTCGACGACCCGCACCTGGTAGTTATGGCTGCCGTCGGTCAGGGTACGGGTGTCGCTGTAGCTCCACTGCGTACCGCTGACGGTGGCGTACACCCATGTCGTGCCGCCGTCCATGCTCACCTGCACGAATTCACCCGCGCCCAGCTCTGCGCCGAGCGTTCCGTGCAGCGTGTACGAGGTCGAACTGGTCAGGAAGTCGTTATTGTCGAAGCCGGTATCCACGGTAATGTTATCCACGGTTACCGTAATCGCCGCATCCGGGGCGACCGTATCGACGGTCACCTGCTGATGGGCGCTGGCCCCCACGTTGCCCGCCGCATCCACCACGCGAACGTAGTAGTCATAGGTCTGATTACCCAGCGTGCGGCTATCGAGGTAGTACCAGCTGTTGCCGGTGACAATCACGTTCTGCCAGGTGACGCCGCCGTCGATGCTGATCTGGGCATATTCGCCGTCGGCCAGCGTCGCGCCGAGCGAGCCGTGCAGCGTCAGGGACGTATCGTTGGTGATAAAGTCGCTGCTGCTCAGGCCGGTATCGTCGCTGATGCTGTCGATGGCGATGGTTTTGCTGGCGTCCGGCGCAACCGTATCAATGGTCACCACCTGGCTGGCGGTGGCGCTGATATTGCCCCCGTCGTCAATCACGCGCAGCTGGTAGTTATAATCCCCGTCGGCCAGCGTGCGGCCATCAACATAGGTCCAGCTCAGGCCGCTGACGCTGACGTCTATCCAGGTAACGCCGCCGTCGAGGCTGATCTGCGCGTGGTCGCCGCTGCCCAGCGCCGCGCCGAGCGTCCCTTTCAGGCTGATCTGGCTGTCGCTGGTGATAAAGTCGCTGCCGGACAGACCCGTATCCTGGGTGATGGAATCCACGGTAATGGTCGTCGCCGCAGGCTTCGTCTGATCGATCACCACGTCCTGGCTGTCCGTCGCCCCCACGTTGCCCGCGTTGTCGATAACGCGCACCTGGTACTGATACGAACCGTCCGTCAGGGTGCGGACATCGGTGTAGCGCCAGGTGGTGCCGGTCACGGTCAGGTCAATCCAGGTGGTGCCGCCGTCGAGGCTGATCTGCGCCTTCTCGTTATTGCCGAGCTGCGCGGTCAGCGAGCCGTTGACCACCACCTGAGCGTCGTTGGTGATGAAATCACTCGCGCTGAGGCCGGTGTCGTTTTGCAGCGAGTCAATGCTGATGCCCATCGACGGCGCGGTGAGATCAACGGTAACGGTGTGGTTATCGCTGCCGCTGTTGCCGATGGCGTTGCTGACCTGCGCGTTAATCACGTACGAACCGCCGTCCGCCAGCGAGGTCACGTCTGCGCTGCCGACCGTATAGCTCCAGGTGCCGTCATTCTGGACGGTCGCCGTGTAGGTTTTGCCGTTCAGCGTAATGGTCACCGTCTGGCCCGCCGGGGCGTCGGTGGTGCCGCTGACAACCAGCGGCGTGCCGTGCTCGGCGGCGTTGACGATATCGTCCTGCGCAAAGGTGTTAATGGTGATGGTTGGGACATCGCCGTTCAGCGTCACGTCGTGCGTTGCGCTGCCCGGGTTACCCGCCTTATCGCTCACCGTAGCCGTAATGGTGTAATCCCCGTCGCTCAGGCCGAGGAAATCACGGCCCGGCACGAAGACCGACCAGGATCCGTCCGCCCCGACGGTCGCCTGATAGCTGTGCCCGTTGAAGGAGACGGTCACCGTCTGGCCCTGTTCCGCCGTGGTGGTGCCGCTGATGGTCTGACCCGCCAGCTGCTCCGCGTTGTTGACGATATCGTCATCGGCCACGGTGCTGATGGTCACGGTTGGCGCGACGGTGTCTACCGTTAAGGTGTGCGTGGTCTGGCCGTTATTACCCGCTTTATCGTTGACCGAGGCGGTCACCGTCAGCGCGCCCTGGCTCAGGGCGGCCAGGTCTGCCGCCGGCACGTCGAGCGACCAGGTGCCGTCGTTTGCCACGGTTGCAGTGTAGGATTTGCCGCCCAGCGTCACGGTGACGGTCTGACCCGCCTCCGCGCTGGAAGAGCCGCGCACGGTCAGCGGCTGCTGCGCTTCAAGCGCGTTCAGCATGTCGTCACCCGACAGCGTCGCAATGCTCACAACCGGCGCAGTAGTATCCACGCTGATGCCGTGCGTCGCCGACGCGCTGTTGCCCGCGCTGTCCTGCGCCGACACGGACACCTGATAGCTCGCGCCATCGGCCAGCGCGCCCACGTCGGCGGCCGGAACGGTGGTCGTCCAGCTGCCGTCGCTCTGGACGGTGGCCGTATAGCTCTTGCCGTTCAGCGTCACGGTAACCTGCGTACCGCTGGCGAACTGGGCGCTGGAGCCGTTAATCACCAGGGACGAACCGGCTTCAGCCGCGTTGATGACGTCATCGCCGCTAACGGTGTTGATGGTCAGCGCCACGGAGGCGGTGTTCACCACCACATCGTGGGTTTGGGTGCTGCTGTTGCCCGCGCTGTCGGTAATCGTCGCGCTGAGGGTCACGGTGCCGTCGTTCAGCGCGGAAATCACGCTGGCCGGCACGCCCACGCTCCAGTTACCGCTGGCGTCAACGGTGGTGGTGTACTGGTTCGAACCGATAGTGATGACCAGCTTATCGCCGACGCTCGCGCCGGTTGCGGTGCCGCTGACGATCTGCGCCTGCCCGTGCTCCACGCTGTTGATGACGTCATCGCCCGCGACGACGTTAAAGCTGACGGTCGGCGGCGTGGTATCAAGCGTAATCGCTTTGCCCGCGCTGCCCGGGTTACCCGCGGCGTCGCTCACGCTGACCTGCACGGTGTAGCCGTTATCCGCCAGAGCAGACAGGTCGGTGCCCGGCACGTTCACGCTCCAGATACCGCCCTGCTGCACCTGCGCGGTATAGCTCTTACCGCCCAGCGTCACGGTGACAGTCTGACCGACTTCCGCCGTGGTGGTGCCGGAAATGGCCACGCCCGCAGCCGCTTCGCTGGCGTTAATCACGTTATCGCCTGCGACCGTATCGATGCTCACGGTTGGCGCGGTGGCGTCCACGCTGTACTCGCGGCCCGCCGAGGCGCTGTTGCCGTGCGCGTTGGTGACGCTCACCTGCACGCTGGCGTAGCCGTCTTTAAGGCCCGCGAGATCCGCAGACGGCACGGTGGCCGTCCAGTTACCGTCGGCATCGACTTTCGCGGTGTACGTCTTGCCGCCGAAGATGACGGTAACGGTCTGGTTTTCCTCCACGTTCGAGGTGCTGCCGGACAGCACCAGATCCGCGCCTTTCTCCGCCGCGTTAATCACGTCGTCGGTGGCAATCGCATCGATGCTGATAGCCACTGCTGACAGATCGACGGTCACGTCATGGCTGATGGTCACCGGGTTGCCCGCCGCGCTCTGGCCTGAGGCGGTCACGGTGACCGTGCCTGCTGCAAGGGCTCCGACGTCCGCCGCCGGGATCGCCGCGCTCCAGGTGCCGTCTGCCAGCACGGAGGCCGCATAGGTTTTACCGTTGACGGTCACGGTGAGCGTGGTGCCTGCCGCCAGCCCGTCGCTGGAGCCGGTAACGATCAGGTTCTGCCCGTGCTCGATGCTGTTGATCACATCGTCGCCCGCCACGGTATCAATGCGCAGACCCGGCAGGCTGGCGTCTATCACGATTTCGCGCTCGCCCGCTCCCGTGTTGCCGTGGCCGTTGGTGACGGATGCTGACACGGTCAAATCACCGTTGCCCAGCGCCGTCAGGACGGATTCCGGCACGTTCACGGACCAGGTGAGATCGCTCTGAACCGTTGCGGTGTAGCTGTTGCCGCCGATAGTCACGGTTACCGTGTTGCCCGCTTCCGCGTTCGCTACCTTACCGCTGATGGTCTGGCCCGCGGCCACTTCCGCCGCGTTGATGACGTTATCGCCCGCTACGGTGTTGATGGTGACGGTCGGCAGCGCGGTATCGACCAGCAGGTTCGCCGTATTGCTGACGCTGTTGCCCACGCCGTTGGTCGCAGTCGCGCTCAGCGTGTAGTTGGCTTCGCCCAGACCCGCCAGATCCGCCGCCGGAACGGTCAGGCTCCAGGTGCCGTCTGCCGCCGTCGTGGCCGCGTAGTTTTTGCCGTTCAGGGTCACGGTCACCACGGTGCCTTCCGCCAGGTTAGCGCTGGTGCCGCTGACGCTCAGATCCTGACCTTTCTCCACCGCGTTCAGCACGTTGTCGCCGCTGATGGCGTTGAACGCTACGGACGGCAGGCCGGTATCAACGGTCACGTTATGCGTGCCGGTGCCGGTGTTGCCCGCCGCGTCGGTGACTGACGCCGTGACGGTTACGGTGCCGTCGCTGAGGCCGGAAATCACGCTGGCCGGGACGCCCACGCTCCAGTTACCCGCCGCGTCCAGCACGGTGGTGTAGGTCTGGCCGTCAATCGTGACGGTGACCTTATCGCCCGCTGCCGCGCCGGTGGCGGTGCCGCTGATGATGTGCGCCTGAGCGTGCTCAACGATGTTAATCACGTCGTCGCCCGCTACGGTGTTGATGGTTACCGCAGGCACGGTCACGTCCACCGTCAGATTGCGATCCGCCGACGCCGGGTTGCCCGCCTTGTCGCTGACGCTCGCCGTCACGGTGACGCTGCCGTCGCCGAGCGATGCCAGATCCGCCGCCGGAACGCTCAGCGTCCAGCTGCCGTCCGCGCCTGCGGTTGTGGTGTAGTCTTTGCCGTTCAGCGTCACGGTCACGGTCTGGCCCGCTTCGGCGGTGGTAGTGCCGGACACGGTCAGATCGGACTGCGCTTCTGCGGCGTTCAGAATATCGTCAGCCGCAAGGGCATGAATGGTCACGGACGGCGCGGTCGCATCGACGCTGTACTCGCGGCCCGCCGAGGCGCTGTTGCCGTTGACGTTGGTGACGCTCACCTGCACGCTGGCGTCGCCATCCTTAAGGTGTGCCAGATCCGCAGACGGCACGGTGTAGGTCCAGTTACCGCTGTCGTCCACGATAGTTGTGTAGATTTTGCCGTTCAGGCTGATGGTCACGGTCTGCCCGGCTTCCACGTTGGTGGTCGCACCGGACAGCACCAGATCCGCGCCCTTCTCCGCCGCGTTAATCACGTCGTCGGTGGCGATGGCGTTGATGCTGATGGCAACGGTCGCCAGATCCACCGTCACGTCGTGGCTGATGGTAATCGGGTTGCCCGCAGAGCTGTCGCCGGTCACGCTGATTTTGACGGTGCCTTCCGGCCACGCGCTCACGTCGGTGGACGGGATCGCTGCGCTCCAGGTGCCGTCCGCCAGCACCGTCGCCGCATAGGTTTTACCGTTGACGGTGACGGTCAGCGCCGCGCCTGCCGCCAGCCCGTCGCTGGAGCCGGTGACGATCAGGTTCTGCGCGTGCTCGATGGTGTTGATCACGTCATCACCTGCGACGGTGTCGACGCGCAGGCCCGGCAGGTTAGCGTCGATAGCGATCTCGCGCTCGCCGGTGCCGGTGTTGCCGTGGCCGTTGGTGACGGTCGCCGTTACGCTCAGGCTGCCGTTGCCCAGCGCGGTCAGCACGTCGGACGGCACGTTCACGGACCAGGTCAGATCGCTTTGCACCGTTGCGGTGTAGCTATTGCCGCCAAGGGTGACGGTGACGGTATTGCCCGCTTCGGCGTTCGCCACGGTGCCGCTCAGGGTCTGGCCTGCCGCCACTTCCGCCGCGTTGATGACGTTATCGCCCGCCACGGTATTGATGGTGACGGTCGGCAGCGCGGTGTCCACCAGCAGGTTCGCGGTGTTGCTCACGCTGTTGCCCACGCCGTTGGTGGCGGTCGCGTTCAGGGTATAGTTGGCCTGGCCGAGACCGGCCAGATCCGCTGCCGGAACCGTCAGGCTCCAGGTGCCATCTGCCGCGGTCGTCGCCGCGTAGTTTTTGCCGTTGAGAGTCACGGTCACCACGGTGCCTTCCGCCAGGTTGGCGCTGGTGCCGCTGACGCTCAGATCCTGACCTTTTTCTACCGCGTTCAGGACGTTGTCATCGCTGATGGCGTTGAAGGCCACCGATGGCAGGCCGGTATCAACGGTCACGTTATGGCTGCCGGTACCGGTGTTGCCCGCCGCGTCGGTGACTGATGCAGTCACAGTCACGGTGCCGTCGCTGAGGCCGGAAATCACATTCGCCGGCACGCCCACGCTCCAGTTCCCCGCCGCGTCCAGCACGGTGGTGTAGGTCTGGCCGCCAATGGTGACGGTGACCTTATCGCCCGCCGCCGCGCCGGTGGCGGTGCCGCTGATGATTTGCGCCTGGCCGTGTTCTGCGAGGTTAATGACATCGTCGCCCGCCACGGTATTAATGGTCACCGCAGGCGCGGTGATATCTACCGCCAGGTTGTGATCGACCGACGCCGGGTTACCCGCTTTGTCGCTGACCGATGCGGTGACGGTGACGCTGCCGTCGGTTAATCCAGCCAGATCGGCCGCCGGGACGTTCAGCGTCCAGCTGCCGTCTGCGCTGACGGTTGTAGTGTAGTCTTTGCCGTTCAGCGATACGGTGACCGTCTGGCCCGCTTCGGCGGTGGTGGTGCCGGATACGGTCAGATCGCTCTTCGCTTCTGCGGCGTTCAGAATATCGTCGGTCGCCAGGGTATTAATGGTCACGGACGGCGCGGTTGCATCCACGCTGTACTCGCGTCCCGCCGAGGCGCTGTTGCCGTTAACGTTGGTGACGCTCACCTGCACGCTGGCGTCGCCGTCTTTCAGACCCGCCAGATCGGCCGCTGGCACCGTGGCGGTCCATTTGCCGTCGGCGCCGACGGTCGCGGTGTAGCTCTTGCCGCCGAAGGTGATGGTGACGGTCTGGTTTTCCTCAACGTTCGAGGTTGCCCCCGAGAGCACCAGATCCGCGCCCTTCTCGGCCGCGTTAATCACGTCATCGGTGGCGATGGCGTCAATGCTGATGGCAACGCTCGCCAGATCCACCGTCACATCGTGGCTGATGGAGACCGGGTTACCGGCGCTGCTCTGGCCCGCAACGGTCACGGTAACCGTGCCTGCACTCAGTGCGCCGACGTCCGCGGCCGGGATCGCCGCGCTCCAGGTGCCGTCCGCCAGCACGGTCGCCGGATAGGTTTTGCCGTTGACGGTCACGGTCAGAGCCGCGCCCGCCGCCAGCCCGTCGCTGGTGCCGGTGATAATCAGGTTTTGAGTACGTTCGATGCTGTTGATCACGTCGTCACCCGCCACGGTATCCACGCGCAGGCCCGGCAGGTTAGCGTCTATCACGATTTCGCGCTCGCCCGTTCCGCTATTGCCCACGCCGTTCGTGACGCTGGCTGACACCGTCAAATCGCCGTTACCCAGCGCGGTCAGCACGTCGGACGGCACGTTCACGGACCAGGTGAGATCGCTCTGCACCGTTGCGGTGTAGCTGTTACCGCCAATGGTCACGGTCACGGTGTTGCCCGCTTCGGCATTCACCACCTTACCGCTGATGGTCTGGCCGGCTGCCAGCTCCGCCGCGTTAATGACGTCGTCACCCGCAATGGTGTTGACGATCACGCCCGGCAGAACGGATTCCACGTTCACGGTGTGCGACGTGCTGGTATTGTTGCCGACGCTGTCCGTCGCTGAGGCGGTGACGGTATAAAGCGCCTCGCCCAGCTGACCGACCTCGTTCGCCGGAACGGTAGTCGTCCATTTTCCGTTATTGTCCACCTGCGCGCTGTACGCTTTGCCGTTCAGCATCACGGTCACCACCGCGCCTGCTGCCAGGCCGGAAGCCGTACCGGAGATCGTCAGATCCTGCGTTTTCTCGGCGTTGTTGATCGCATCGTCACCGGAAACGGTGTCAATGGTCAGCACCGGGGCGGTCAGATTCACCTCCACGCCGTGCGTGGCGCTGTTGCTGTTGCCCGCTTTATCGGTCAGCGCCGCGGTGATGGTGTAATCCCCGGCGGCCAGGGCGGTTACGTCTGCCGCAGGCACGCCCACGCTCCAGTTGCCTGAGGCATCCAGGGTGGCGGTGTACGATTTGCCGTTGAGCGTGACGGTGACCACATCACCGGCCGCCGCACCGGTCACGGAACCCGTGACAATCAGTGCCTGCGCATGCTCGGCGCTGTTGATCACGTCGTCGTCGGAAACGGTGTGGATGGTCAGCTGCGGGACGGTGGTATCGACCAGCACGTCGCGATCCGCTGAGGCCGGGTTGCCCGCCTTATCAGACACGGCGGCGCTGATGGTGTAGTTGCCGTCGGTAATGCCGCTCAGATCCGCGGACGGCACGGTCACGCTCCAGCTGCCGTTTGCCTGCACGGTGGTGGTGTAGTCCACGCCGTTCAGCGTCACGGTGACGGTCTGGCCCGCTTCGGCGTTGGTTACGCCGTTAACGACCAGATCCTGCTGCGCTTCGGCGGCGTTGATGATGTTGTTGTCGCTGACGATCTCGATAGATACCGTCGGCGCGGTGGCGTCCACGCTGTACTCGCGGCCCGCCGACGCGCTGTTGCCGTTCACGTTGGTGACGCTCACCTGCACGCTGGCATCGCCGTCTTTCAGGCTGCCCAAATCGGCGGACGGTACGGTCGCCGTCCAGTTGCCGCTGGCATCGACCGTCGCGGTGTACGACTTGCCGCCGAAGGTAATGGTGACGGTCTGGTTTTCTTCCACGTTGGAGGTCGAGCCGGACAGCACCAGGTCCGCGCCTTTCTCGGCCGCGTTGATTACGTCGTCCGAGGCAATCGGGTCAATGCTGATGGCGACTGCCGCCAGATCCACCTTCACGTCGTGGCTGATGGAAACCGGATTGCCCGCCGCGCTCTGGCCTTCCACGGTCACGGCAATCGTGCCCGCATTCAGCGCGCTGACGTCAGCTGCCGGAATGGCCGCCGTCCAGGTGCCGTCTGCAAGCACGGTTGCGGCGTAGGTTTTGCCGTTGACGGTCACCGTTAACGCCGCGCCCGTTGCCAGGCCTTCGCTGGAGCCGGTGATAATCAGGTTCTGAGCGTGCTCAATGCTGTTGATGACATCGTCGCCCGCCACGGTGCCGACCCGCAGGCCAGGCAGGTTAGCGTCAATAACGATTTCGCGCTCGCCGGTTCCGCTGTTGCCGTGGCCGTTGGTGACGCTGGCTGACACGGTCAGATCGCCGTTCCCGATGGCGGTTAAGACCGTGGACGGCACGTTGACCGACCAGCTCAGATCGTCCTGAACCATCGCGGTCCAGGTATTGCCGCCGATTGAAATCGTGACAGTGTCACCGCTCGCCGCGCCGCTCACTTTGCCGCTCAGGGTCTGCCCGGCAGCCACTTCCGCTGCGTTAATGACATCGTCCGTGGCGACAGGGTTGATGGTGACCTGCGGCAGCGCGCTGTCAACCAGCACGCTGTGGCCGGTGCTTGCGCTGTTGCCCGCCGCGTCGGTTACGCTCGCCGTCACGACGTAGCTTGCTTCGCCCAGCGCGGAGACGTTTGCCGCCGGAACGGTGATGCTCCAGTTCCCGCTGGCGTCGGTGGTGGCCGTATAGCTGATACCGTTCAGGGTCACCGTAATGGTGGTTCCGTCCGGCTGGTTGCTGGTGCCGGACACCAGCAGATCCTGGCCTTTCTCGGTCGCGTTGATCACGTCGTCAGCCGCCAGGGTATTGATGGCAACCACCGGCGCGGTCAGGGAAACGTCAAACTCGTGCGTCGCGGTGGTGCTGTTACCGGCTTTATCGGTAAGTGTCGCGGAGATGGTCTGTTCGCCGTTAATCAGCGCGCCCACGTCCGCAGCCGGAACGCCCACGCTCCAGCTGCCTGACGCGTCCAGCATGGCGGTGTAGTCTTTGCCGTTCAGGGTCACGGTAATCACGTCACCCGCCTGCGCGCCCGTGACCTTACCGGAGACAATCAGCGCCTGGCCGTGCTCGGCAATATTCACTACGTCGTCGCCCGCGACGATGTTGAACGAAATCTGCGGTACAGTGGTGTCGACCAGCACCGCGGAGCCCGCGCTGGCGGGGTTGCCTGCTTTGTCGGACACGATCGCCGTCACCGCCGCGCTGCCGTCGGCGATGCCTGCCATATCCGCCGCCGGAACGTCGAGCGTCCAGCTGCCGTCCGCCTGCACCTGCGCGGTGTACTGATTGCCGTTGAAGGTCACGGTGACCGTCTGGCCTGCTTCGGCAGTAGAGGTGCCGCTCAGGGTCAGATCCTGCGCCGCCTCTGCCGCGTTCAGCATATTGTCATGGCTGATGGTGTTGATGGTCACCGTCGGCGCGGTAGTGTCGACGCTGAATTCCTGCGCCGAAGACGCCGCGTTGCCGTTCACGCTGGTGACGGTTACCTGCACGCTGGCGTCACCGTCTTTCAGGCCGCTCAAATCGGCTGCCGGAACGGTCCAGGTCCAGTCGCCGTTAGCATCCACCGTCGTGGTATAGGTTTTACCCGCAAAGGTGATGGTTACGGTCTGACCCGCTTCCACGTTGGAAGTCGTGCCGGAAAGCAGCAGGTCCTGGCCTTTTTCCGCCGCGTTGAGCACGTTATCGTCGGTCACGCTGCTGATGGTGATGGCGACAGGCGCGAGATCGACGTCCACGACGGTGCCGATAGTCACCGGGTTGCCGGAAGCATCCTGCGCGCTTGCCTTGATATCCAGCGAACCGTCCGCCCACTGGGAGACATCGGCCGCCGGTACCGCCGCCTGCCAGGTGCCGTCCGCCAGTACCGTTGCCGAATAGGTTTTGCCGTTGATGGTCACGGTCACGGTGCTGCCCGCCGCCAGATCGGTGCTGGTACCGGACACAATCAGGTTCTGAGCGTGTTCAATCACGTTAATTACGTCGTCACCCGCCACGGTATCAATACGCAGTCCCGGGAGCTGGGCGTCGATGGTGAAGTCGTGAGAAGAAGAGCCGGTATTGCCGTGCGCGTTGGTCACGCTGGCGGATACGGTGAGGTCGCCGTTGCCGAGCGCGGTTAACTGGCTCTCGCTTAACGGCAGGCTCCAGGTCAGATCGTCCTGCACGGTAGCCGTGTACGTCTGGCCGCCAAGGATAATAGTGACAGTGTCACCTGAAGATGCGTTCGTCACCTTACCGGTCAGGGTTTGCCCTGCCGCCACTTCCGCTGCGTTAACGATATTGTCGCCCGCCAGGGTGTCGATCGTTACTACCGGCAGCGAGCTGTCCACCAGCACATCATGCGAGGTTGAGGCGCTATTGCCTGCGCTATCCGTGACGCTCGCCGTCACGGTGTAATGGGCTTCTCCCAGCGCGCTTACGGCCGAGGCCGGTACGGTCACGCTCCAGTTTCCGCTGGCGTCAGCGGTGGCGGTGTACTGAATCCCGTTCAGGGTCACCGTAATGGTCGTGCCTTCCGGCTGGTTGCTGGTGCCGGAGAGCAGCAGATCTTCGCCCTTCTCGGTCGCGTTGATCACGTCGTCCGCCGCCAGCGTGTTGATAGCGAGGACAGGCGTCACGGTATTCACCACCACATCCAGCGAACTGCTTCCGGTGTTGCCGGACCTGTCGGTCACGGAGACGTCGATGGTCCAGGTGCCGTCAGTCAGTCCCTGCACGACGGACGCCGGCAGGCCAAGGCTCCAGTTCCCCGCCGCATCCACCACGGTGGTGTAATCGACGCTGTTAATGGTGATGGTGACCAGGTCGCCCGCGGCCGCACCGGTGACGGAGCCGCTCAGGATCTGCGCCTGTGAATGGGCGAGCTGGTTAACGGTGTTGGTGTCGGTGACAAAGTCGTTAATGGTCACCTGCGGTACGGTGGCGTCCACCAGACCCACGCGCTCGGCGCTGCTGGCGTTGCCCGCCACGTCGCTGACGGTGGCCGTCACGGTCACAATGCCGTCCGTCAGGGCACCCACATCTGCCGCAGGGACGCTCAGCTGCCAGGTACCGTCCGTCTGGACCGTGGTCTGATACGTTTTGCCGTTCAGCGTCACGGTGACCGTCTGGCCCGGTTCCGCACTGCTGCTGCCGCTTAACAGTAAATCCTGCTGCGCTTCAGCGGCATTGATGATGTTGTCGGCGGTCAGGTTATCGAGCGTAATCGCCGGTGGCTGCGTATCCACCGTGACCACACGCGCGGCGTCGGCGCTGTTGCCGCTGACGTTAGTGACGCTGACGCTCACCTGCGCGCGCCCGTCGATCAGGGTTTCCATGGCGCTGGCGGGTACGGTCAGGCTCCAGGAGCCATCCTGCTGCACCAGCGCGGTGAAGGTCTGGTCGGCGAATTTCACCACCACGGTCTGCCCCGCCTCCACGCCCTGCGTCTGGCCGGAAAGGGTTAAATCACTGCCTTTTTCTGCCGCATTCAGCAGGTCATCGCCGGAGACGGTATCAATGGTGACCGCCACGGCGTTCAGATCGAGTTCAATTGGGTGTTCAGCCGCAACGGGATTGCCCCAGGCATCTACCGCGCTGACGCTAACCGTCATGCCGCCCGCCGTCCAGGCCTGCAGGTCCGCCGCCGGAACGCCGATCTGCCAGCTGCCGCTGGCGTTAACTGCGGTGACGTACTCCACATTGTTGATGGTGACGACAATCTGCGTGCCCGCGGCCAGATGAGTGCTGGAGCCGGTGACGCTCAGATCCTGCTGCTGTTCGATGGCGTTGATCACGTCATCGCCGGAAATGGTGTTCACGCGCAGACCCGGCAGCTCCGCGTTGATGTTGATATCACGCTCGCCGGTGCCGGTATTGCCGTGCCCGTTGGTGACGGACGCGGTGAAGGTCAAATCCCCGTCGCCGAACGCCTGAAGATCCGCTGACGGGATTTTCACGCTCCAGGTCAGGTCGCTGCCAACCGTTGCGGTGTAGCTCTTGCCGCCTGCGGTGATGGAGACGGTATCGCCCGCCGCCGCGCCGGTAACGCGACCGCTGAGGGTTTGATCGACGCCCGCTTCGGCGTTATTGACCAGGTTGTCGCCCGCAAACGTATTGATAATGACCTGCGGAAGAACGGTATCCACCAGCAGATTCGCTTCGGCAGAACCGCTGTTACCCACGCTGTCGGTCCCGCTGACGCTGACGGTATAAAGCGTGTTCGCCAGATTCAGGACGTCGGAAACCGGCACCTGGACAGCCCAGATACCGTTTTCGACGGTGGCCTGATAGCTGACGTTGTTCAGCGTCACGGTGACGGTGGAGCCGTCCGGCAGGTTGCTGGTGCCGGTCAGGCTCAGCGGCTGCATCGCCTCCTGGGCATTCAGGACGTTATCCTGGCTGATGGCGTCAATCGTAAATTCCGGCGGGTGTCCGCTCAGCGTAATGCCGTGCGTGGCGCTGCCGGTGTTGCCTGCCGCGTCAGTGACGGAAACCGAAAGCGTGTGGTTGCCTTCACCCAGCGCGCCCAGCACGGACGCCGGAACGCCCACGCTCCAGCTGCCGTCCGCCAGCACCACGCCGGTGAAGGTCTGGCCGCCAAGCGTCACGGTGACCACATCGCCCGCGGCGGCACCGCTCGCCAGGCCGGAAATAATGTGCGCCTGGCCCTGCTCGCTGATATTGAGGATATCGTCGCCCGCCACGGTATGGATGGTGACGATCGGCGCGGCGGTATCCACCGTGAAATCTGCCGTCACGGACGAGCCGTTGCCCGCTTTGTCGCTAACGTTAACCGTCAGGGTGTGATTACCCTCACTCAGCGCCTGCACGTCGTTCACATCAAGCGTGACGGACCAGGTGCCGTCGCTGCCCACCGTGGCGTTATAGTTTTTACCGTTCAGC
The DNA here is from genome assembly GCF_020149545.1 of Enterobacter cloacae complex sp. ECL352. Classification (NCBI taxonomy): domain Bacteria; kingdom Pseudomonadati; phylum Pseudomonadota; class Gammaproteobacteria; order Enterobacterales; family Enterobacteriaceae; genus Enterobacter; species Enterobacter cloacae complex sp. ECL352. Next base: position 4,619,405 of record NZ_CP083709.1, on the reverse strand, counting down.
GTGACCGTGACGATCTGACCGACTTCCGCATTCGTTTTACCGGTCAGGGTCAGCGGCTGGCTGTGCTCAGCCGCATTAATGATGTTGTCCTGCGCGAGGGTATCGACAGAGAGGGTTGGCGCGGTGGTATCCACCCCAATCGTCTGGCTTCCGCTGACGGTGTTACCCGCCGCGTCTTTACCGCTCACGTTGACCGTCCAGGTACCGTCGCCCAGCGCCTGCGCGTCCGCCGCAGGCACGTTAACACTCCACGCGCCGTCTGCCCCGACTTCAGCCGCGTAGGTTTTGCCGTTCAGCGTCACGGTGAGTGCGGTACCCTGCGCCAGGTTTTTGCTGGCACCGGAAAGCGTAAAGCCCGCGGATTGCTCGCTGGCGTTCAGCACGTTATCGCCCGCCGTGGTGGCCAGCGTAATGGCGGCGTCGGCGGTAGAGACCGTCACGGTGATACTGCCCGCAGAGGTGGTTTTACTGCCGTCGATCTGCACGACGGACCAGGTGTGTTCCCCGTCCGTCTGGGTCGGTAATATTACCGTCCAGGTGCCGTCTTTACCGACCATGGCGCTGGCAATGGTGCTGCCGCTGCTGTCTTTGATCTGGATGGTCGCGCCCGGCTGACCGGTGCCGCTAAAGGTTGGGTTGCTGTCGTCCGTGATCTCGTTTGCGCTCAGCACGCCCTGCTTGTCACCCGCTTTATCCGACAGCAAGAAGGTCGGCGTCGCGCTTTCAACGTCTTTTGTATTATCAATGACTTTTGTTTTAGTTTCGCCGTCACCGCCGTTTGCCAGCAGTGCCCCGATGGCACCGCCGCCTAACGCAGCCCCCGCAATCCAGCCCCACGGCGCGTCGCTTAAAACACTTTCCTGCTCGAGGAAAGGTTGAATGCTGCTAATCGGTGTGGCCTGCGCGGTTAACTCGGTCACCGCAACGCCTGACGCTTCCCCGGCATCGGCAAAAGAAATATGCGTCAGTTCCTGACGGTCGTTGAACACCAGCTCTGACTGATTATGCGTTTCTGGATCTTCGACAAAATAGTTATTGCAGCGAATAACGCTGCCATCTTTCATATAAATGAGGAGATCTTTACCCTGGCGGACATAACGCGCCACATCCTGAGCAGAGCCCTGGATTTCAATCACGCTCGGCGATGAAATAGAGACCGACAGATTTCCTTCGCCGGTTAATTTCGTTTTCTCCGCCGTTTTGCGAATGATGACATCAACAACTTTCATGTTACTCATATTCTTCTCCTTGCAGGTGTACGGATTCCTGTGGATATGTCCACCAGACGGATGTAGCTATCCCTGGGAAAAAACACCCATTATTTTCAGTCTTACTTTGCGCAACACTGCGCTTCTTTTATTAACTCAAGTCGGGTAATTTTGCGGCAGCGTTTTTCTCTATTCCAATAAGCGGCATTAAATTATCAACCGCGGAAGCATAATTAATTGCCGAACTCCAGCCGTCATACTCGGCGATTATTTTCGCTGAGGTGGCCTGCCAGACATCCTGCTCAACGCTGAGCAGATCGTTAATGCTCCGCTTGCTCAGGGTGTATTCATTTTTATAAACATCGCGGGCCCGCAGCGCATTTTCCAGCTGCTGCTTCCCCGCCTCCATTCGTCCCCGCGCGCCGGTCCAGTCAGCCTGCGCGACGGAGGCCTTTTGCAGGACATCGAAACGCGCCTGATCGACCTGAGAGGAGGCCATGGCCCGTGCGCCTTCCGCCTGTCGAACGCGCGCGGAAACCGCGCCCCCCTGATACAGCGGCGCGTCGATATTGAGCTGTATCTGGTCGTCCCAGTAGGAACGGTTGTCCGATTCATAACGGGTGCGCCCCCCCCTCAGGCTTAGCGTAGGCCAGTGCTGGGACTTCGCCGTTTCCACGCCATACTGAGCCGAGCGTTCCATGTTCTGCGCGGCCATCACCGCCGGTATCAGGGAATAATCGATGCGGTTGAGCGAGTCCGGCTCCACGGCAAGATTCGCGGGCACCGGCGAATAGGCCTCTGCCTGCATGCCGGTTAATACCGCAAGCCTGGCGCGCGCGCTGTTTAAGGCGGCGCGATACTGCGCGACCGTCGCCTGCATGCCGGCAATGCGCGTGCGGGTCTGAAGCTCATCGGAGGTGGAACTCACGCCCGCGTCTGCGCGAAGCTTTGCCAGCTGCTCGACGTTCTTGAGCGCCTGCACGTTATCTATTGCCGCCTGCAGCAGATCGGAATAGCGTTTGACCTCGACGTAGCTCAGCGCCGTTTTTTCCGCCACGTCCGAAAGCGTGCCCATCAGCTGATAGCGGTAGCTATCGCGCTGGGCGGAGGACTGGCTGATACTGTTATTGGTCTTGCCAAAATCGTACAGCAGCTGCGTCAGGCTCAGCCCCCAGGCGGCTGAATTCTTCAGCGACCCGCTGGAATCGGTGGTCTGGCTGTGCCCCGTACTTCCGTTCAACGATATTTGCGGCATCCAGCCGCTGCGCGCTTCATCTATTTGTGCCTGGCCAATACCTAATTGCGCGGCCTGCTGGCTAATTGACGGATCGCGATCGATCGCAAAAAGAATACTTTCTTTTAAGGTTGTGGTTGCCACCGGGGCAATACCTACCTGATTACTATTGGCGAAAGCCATATTTATGGCTAATGAAATGAATGCCAGTGCTGCTGTAAATCGGCGTAACATAGGCTTTCGTAATATCGTCATGTTATCTCCCTGACTCTGAGTGATACTCAAGCAAATACCCAAAAAGAGGTACAGATAATTAGACAAATATCTTATTTAGCTACCTTGCTGAATTTCAGGTAATACTCCCCATACCCATTTCCATCGGAGATGAGATCTGCCCGCATCTTATTTCAATTAAGAATTTACTTATTTCTTAAACTGGTTAGCAGCATAACAAAATGTGTTATACCCCACTACAGCCACAATGTTAATGTGGTGTTACAAGCAAGAAAAAATATGGGGTTTCTGGACAAAACTCTAAAAGTATCCTTTCAGATGAAACATATAAACTCTCTGTTATCTAAGGAAAATTCTTAATTCCCTCCGTGCACATTTTTGCGTTAATTTCAGCGCGAGTCAGACACAAAGATTTTCAAAGAAGTGTCAGTTTACGTAGCCAAAGGGATATATTTAAAATTAAAAACTCTTAAAAAACTAATTAAAGCAATTAAACCCTTCGTAATTTCCATTAAACAGCATTTAACACCACTCAATGGCGTTACGCTGGTTACATAACCCAAATCGTTAAATAAAACATAACAATAACATTGTGATTAACATTCAAAACGGCTTCCTTATACCCCCTTAATAAAATTTCAATAATCACCCATCTGAATTATCACGCCGCTGCACATCGTCCTGAGGACATTCCCCTTCTCTCTGCGTCAAAATGCTGTATTATGCAAGATATTGCGACATTTTGCAGGAATGTACCCCATGCACAAAACCGCTCGTCAACGCTACGTCCTGGATATCCTCAGCGAGCAAGGCCAGGCCAGCATCACCGACCTGGCTGAAAAACTGCAGGTTTCGGCGGATACCATTCGTCGGGATCTGACCGACCTGGAAAACCAGGGCCTTGCGCAGAAGAACCACGGCGGCGCCATCGCGCTCAACCTCTCCGCCATGAACCGTCAGGGCCGCAATACGCTGCTGCCGGAGACCAAACAGCGCCTGGGTAAACAGGTCGCACAGCAGGTTCCACCGGGCTCCACCCTGTTTCTGGATGCCGGAAGCACGGTGATGGCCGTCGCCACCTTTCTTCAGGGACCGCTCACCGTTATTACCCCCTCGCTGGATATCGCCCAGCATTTTAGCGACCGGGAAGACGTTGAGCTGATCCTGCTCGGCGGGAAATGGGACCACAAGCAGCGACTGTTTGCCGGCAGCGCCACGCTGTCTTTGCTGTCCCGTTATCGGGCAGATATCGCCATTCTTGGGGCGTGCGCCATTCATGCCGAACTCGGTTTGAGCGCCGGTAAAGAAGCGGATGCCGAGGTTAAACGCGCGATGCTGGACGCAAGCCACGCGCACTGGATTGTCGCCGACCACCTGAAAATTAACCGCTGCGAGCCGTATCTGGTTTCCGGGTTATCCAGCATTCAACAACTCTTTTTAGATCGTCCCTGGCCTGAGCTTGGGGACCATAGCGCACTGCAGGTTACGGTGTGCGCCAATTAACGTGGAGAAGGTCATGAGTAAAGTTCAAACAATCAACATTGCGCTGATCGGGTATGGATTTGTCGGTAAAACCTTCCATGCCCCGCTGATCCAGTCGGTGGACGGGATTAAGCTGGCCGTGGTCTCTTCTCGTGATGAAGAGAAGGTTAAACGCGATCTGCCGGACGTACAGGTGGTAGCGACACCGGAAGAGGCCATTCAGCATCCTGATATCGATCTGGTGGTGATTGCTTCCCCCAACGCCACGCACGCCCCGCTGGCGACGCTGGCCCTGAACTCGGGGAAACACGTGGTCGTGGACAAGCCTTTTACCCTCGATATGCAGGAAGCCCGCGACCTCATTGCGCTGGCGGATGAAAAGCAGCTGCTGCTCTCCGTCTTCCACAACCGCCGCTGGGACAGCGATTTCCTCGGCATTAAGCAGATTATTGAACAAGGCACGCTCGGCAAGGTTAAACACCTGGAATCGCACATCGACCGCTTCCGCCCGGAAGTGCGCGTGCGCTGGCGCGAGCAGAACGTCCCCGGGAGCGGTCTGTGGTTTGATCTGGGCCCTCACCTGATTGACCAGACGCTTCAGCTCTTTGGCCTGCCGGAGTCGGTTCAGGGGAATATCGCGACGCTGCGCGACGGCGCAGAAATTAACGACTGGGCGCACGTGGTCTTAAACTACCCGGAGCATAAGGTCATTCTGCACGCCAGCATGCTGGTTGCTGGCGGTACGGCGCGCTTTACCGTCCACGGGGACAAGGGCAGCGTGGTGAAAGCCAGAATCGACCAGCAGGAAGCGCAGCTGCTCGCAGGGGTGACCCCCGGCAGTGAAACCTGGGGCGAAGACAGCGACAGCATGGTGTTCTTTGGGGCCGACGGCGCACCGCAGACGATCCCTACCCCGAAAGGCGATCAGCGCCAGTATTACGTCAACGTACGTGATGCGCTGCTCGGGAAAATCACCAATCCTGTCCACCCTGTTGAGGCACTGGCGGTCATGGCCGTGCTGGAAGCGGCGGTGAAGTCGTCGGAGACGGGGTCAACGCAAGCGCTGGCGTTAACTGCCGAAGAGCGTGCGCTGCTGGGTTAAAAAACAAGCCGGGTGGCGCTGCGCCACCCGGCAAGCGTTAAAGACTACGAACGCTTTTTCGGCATCATGCGCAGAAGAGTATTATCTTTCCAGAAATAGTGATGCATCAGCGCCGCCGCCGCGTGCAGGCCAATCACAAAATAGCCCAGGTTCGCCAGCGTCTCGTGCCATTCTTTCAACATATCAACCAGGTCGAAATTGGACTCCGCCGCATGCGGCATCGCCAGGCCGAAAGCAAACCAGTCGCTGCCCCGGTTGTACATCATCACAATGCCAATCAGCGGCAGCGCAATAAACAGCAGATACACCACCAGGTGCCCCAGATGGGACATCCCCGTCACCATCGCTTTTGGCTTTGGCTGAATCGGCGGCGCGCGGAATTTCAGGCGAACCAGCAGACGCGTCACCATCAGCACCAGGATACTGATACCGCACGAGACGTGGATCATATTGATCGCTGGACGCGCGGTGCGCGGGAAGAAACCTTTGAACTCCATGGCGCAGTAGGCGACGATGATTAACAGAAACACCAGCCAGTGGATGCCGATTTGCAGGCTTGTATATTTATTGCGCATGTGATTTCCCGATTAAAAAACAGTTATCGCGCCAACATAATCTCCTTTCCTTAAAAATTCATTAACTTTTCTGTATGGTTTTTCAAATACTTCCTCCCGCATGAAGCATCTTCAATTGCCGCCCTGCCCGTGATGGTCTAAGCCTGGATGAGTTCAAACTGTCGCATCGACACGTTTACAGGAGAACACCATGAGTAAAATTGGCATTAACGGCTTTGGACGCATTGGGCGCCTTGTACTGCGTCGCCTTCTTGAAACCCAGGACAGCAATACCGTCGTCGCCATCAACGACCTCACCTCACCGAAAGTGCTGGCCTACCTGCTCAGGCATGATTCCAACTACGGTGGCTTCCCGTGGAGCGTCGATTTCACCGAGGATGCGCTGATTGTCGACGGTAAAACCATTGCGGTGTACGCCGAAAAAGAGGCGAAGCACATTCCGTGGAAAGCCGCAGGCGTGGATATCGTCGTGGAGTGCACCGGCTTTTATACCTCTGAAGAGAAATCACGGGCGCACCTGGACGCCGGCGCGAAGAAAGTGCTGATCTCTGCGCCTGCGGGCGAGATGAAAACCATCGTCTACAGCGTGAATGACGACACCATTGACGCCAGTGACACCATTATTTCCGTCGCATCCTGCACCACCAACTGCCTCGCCCCGCTGGCGAAAGCCCTGAACGATGCGTTTGAAATAAAAGTGGGCACCATGACCACCATTCATGCCTATACCGGTACGCAGGCGCTGGTGGATGGCCCGCGCGGAAAAGACCTTCGCGCCTCGCGGGCGGCGGCAGAGAATATCATTCCCCACACCACCGGTGCGGCAAAGGCCATCGGTCTGGTGATCCCTGCGCTCAGCGGCAAGCTGAAGGGCCACGCGCAGCGCGTGCCGGTAAAGACGGGTTCAGTAACCGAGCTGGTGGCGATTCTGGGCAAGAAAGTGACCGTTGAGGAGATCAACACCGCGCTGAAAAAGGCGACGCAGGGCAATAAATCGTTCGGGTATACCGACGAAGAGATTGTGTCGTCCGATGTGATTGGCTCGCATTATGGTTCGGTGTTTGACGCCACGCAGACGGAGGTGTCAGAAGCGGGAGAGCTGCAGCTGGTGAAAGCGGTAGCGTGGTATGACAACGAGTACGGTTTTGTGACGCAGCTGGTGCGGACGCTGGATAAGTTTGCGGCGCTGTGATTTTCCCCTCACCCTAACCCTCTCCCCAATGGGGCGAGGGAATGGTTCCGTGCTTAGATTATTTTACGCGCCCCCTTCAGAACCGGGTCCTGCTGTAACTGTCCCCATGCGGCAATCACAGCATCCGGGAATTCAACGTGCGCGATAAAATCCCGCCCGGCCGGGCCATAGCCGTTAACGTCATCATACAAACGCGGCAGCTCCCCCAAAACCAGTGACAGGTAGCGGTCAACGGGCCAGAGTCCGCTATTGCCCGCGCTAAACTCCGCGCCCTCTTTGCCATTCTGCAGCGTTGGCGTAAACCCGGGATGGCTTATCCACTGCGGTGACAAGGGCTCATCCCGACATACGCGGGTAAACGTTGCCATCGTACGGCGCTGCATCGTCGGGTCCTGTACCACCAGCACCCGCCCGGTCGCTCGCTGATGCTGTTTCAGCATGTTCCAGCTAAAACGCGCGTTCTCACCGCAGTTGGTGGATTGATCCTCAATCCACAGGCGCGTCTCGGGGATCTGCCAGAACTCCCGCGCAATGTCGGCAAGAATGCTCGCTTCCGCCCGCCCTTCGACGGGCAAGGTGTGATAACGCGGATGACTGCCGATAGCGGCATATAAAAACGCGGTTGAATGACCAATACCGCCGCTAATCAGGAGCGGGATGTCTCTCTGCGCGGCAATACGGCAGGCCGTATCAATGGTCGGGATCACCGCGTTCCCTGCCAGGATCACCACATCGACGTCCGGGGGCTGGCGGCTGTCGCTCAGGTCGTCCTGCGCCAGCCATTCACCGACAGTATTGATGGCCGCCAGCGTGGCATCCGGCAGGATGGGAAAATGGGGCTGTTCCATGATGAACTCCTTCTCTCTATCCCTTCAGGGTAGCGACTTCAGGTTCTCAACACAACGGCGACATCGGGCCGCTCTTTTTCCTTAAACTTCCCTTCTACATTTGATTAACATGCGTAAATCATATTCACTTGAATTATCATTTGCGGCAGACGTAGAATCGCTAGCCCGCTAATTATTCAACTATTTCTAAGGTAAACGACGTTATGCGCCTGCCCGAACGCGACCCTTATGCTCCTCGCGAGTGGCAGCCACATGAGAAACCCGCCCTGCTGGGTTCGCCTTCCACACCCGAGCACAGTACGCCAAAACGCATTGCCTACGGCGTCGTTGGCCTGCTGGTGTGCCTGACGGGAGCGCTGGGAAATGCGGTGGTGACCGCCAACCTGCAAAACCTGCAGGGAACCTTCGGGGCCTGGTCGACCGAAATCGCCTGGCTTCCCGCGGTCTACGTCATGACCAACATCTCCATCAACCTGCTGCTGGTCAAGTTCCGCCAGCAGTACGGTCTGCGCGCCTTCACGGAAGGTTTTCTGGTGCTGTACGTGCTGGTGACCTTTTTCCACCTGTTCGTTAACGATCTCAGCTCGGCGCTGATGGTGCGCGCCGCGCACGGGATGGTGGCCGCCGCGCTCAGCTCGCTGGGGATTTACTATCAGATCCAGGCCTGGCCTGCGAAGCACCGCCTGAAGGCGCTCACCATCGGGATTACCGGGTCGTCGCTCGCCATTCCTCTGGCCCGCCTGTTTTCCACCGAACTGCTGCAGCTGGACGAGTGGCGCGGGCTCTATTTCTTCGAGCTGGGGCTGGCGCTGATCTCCCTGGCCTGCGTGATAGCCTTAAAACTACCCCCGGGCGATCGGCGAAAGGTCTTTGAGAAGAAAGACTTCATCACCTTCTTTTTAATGGCCCCCGGAATGGCCCTGCTCTGCGCCGTGCTCTCGTTGGGCCGCCTAGACTGGTGGTTCGAGGCGCCGTGGATCGGCTGGTCGCTGGCGCTGTCGCTGGTGCTGATTGTGGCCTCCATCGTCTTTGAACATAACCGCGCCAACCCGCTGCTGAACACCCGCTGGCTGTCGAGCGGCAGCATCGTCCGTCTGGGGCTCATCATGCTGCTGATCCGTATCGTGCTGGCAGAGCAAAACACCGGGGTCATCGGCTGGCTGCAGTACGTGGGGTTACAGAACGAGCAGATGACCCACCTGGCGTGGTCCATTTTCGCCGGGATCGTCTGCGGGATTGTCACCAGTTGCCTCACGATTAAGCCGACCAAACTGGCGTGGCCAATCATCACCTCCCTGGCGCTGATGATTGTTGCCTCGCTGCTGGACAGCCAGTCCAACAACCTGACCCGGCCGGATCAGCTGATGCTGAGCCAGTTTCTGCTGGGCTTCGGCAGCGCCTTCTTCCTGGCGCCCGCCATGCTGGCCGCCATTGGCGGGGTGATCGCCGACCCGCGCAACCTGGTCAGCTTCTCGGTGATGTTCGGCATGAGTCAGAACCTCGGCGGCCTGCTGGGTTCCGCGATCCTCGGAACCTTCCAGACCTGGCGCGAGAAGTACCACTCCAGCCTGCTGGCGGACCAGCTCACCACGCTCAATCCGCTGGTCAACGAGCGTATCCAGATTTACACCCAGATGTACCGGAGCCTGATTGGCGACAGTTCGCTGCTGGGAACGCAGGCGATCACGCAGCTGCAAACGGTGACGACGCTTGAGGCGAATATTCTGGCTTACAACGATACTTATCTGCTGACGGCGGGCATCGCTGCCGCCACGCTGGTCTGGATTTTATGGCGCTTGCTGCGCCTGCGCATCACTGCCCGTATGGCGCTTAAGAACGCCACCGGCAACAAATAATTGAAATATTTCTGGAGAGTTTATGAGTCAGCAGGATGCCGCCAAAGAGCAGGCCAACACCCGCAAAAATGTGCGCATTGTTTCCGTTTTCACCGCCGCTGCCATCGGTATTGTCGGCGTGCTGGTGATCCTTTACGCGTGGCAGCTTCCGCCGTTCACCCGCCACGCGCAGTTTACCGACAACGCCTACGTGCGCGGTCAGACGACGTTTATCAGCCCCCAGGTGAATGGCTATATCACCGAGGTGAAGGTTCAGGACTTTGTGCAGGTTAAAAAAGGCGACCTGCTGCTGCAGATTGATGACCGCATCTATCGTCAGCGCGTGCATCAGGCCGAGGCACAGCTGGCGATGAAAATTGCCGCGCTCAATAACAACCTGCAGCAGCGTAAAAGCGCCGAAGCGACGATCGCCAAAAACGACGCGGCGCTGAAAAATGCCCGCGCCCAGAGCCTGAAAACCCAGGCGGATTTAAAGCGCGTGAAGGATTTGACGGCGGACGGCTCGCTTTCCATTCGCGAGCGCGACGCGGCGCTGGCCAGCGCGGCCCAGGGCAGCGCCGACATCGAGCAGGCCAAAGCCTTGCTTGAGATGTCGCGTCAGGATCTGCAGACGGTAATTGTGAACCGAGGCGCGCTGGAGGCGGATGTCGAAAATGCGAAAGCGGCGCTGGAGCTGGCGCAGATAGACCTGCAAAACACCCGCATAATCGCCCCGCGCGACGGCCAGCTCGGCCAGATTGCCGTGCGTCTCGGGGCGTACGTGACCGCCGGGACCCACCTCACCACGCTGGTTCCGCCGCAGCACTGGGTGATCGCCAATATTAAAGAGACCCAGCTCGCGGAGCTGCGCGTCGGCCAGCCTGTCAAATTCACCGTCGATGCCCTGAACAACAAAGCCTATCAGGGCCGCGTGGAGAGCATCTCGCCGGCAACCGGAGTTGAATTCAGCGCCATCACGCCGGACAACGCCACCGGCAACTTTGTCAAAATCGCCCAGCGTATTCCGGTGCGCATCGAGGTGCTCGGCAAGCCTGAGGAGTCCGCCCTGCTGCGTCCGGGCATGTCGGTGCAGGTGACCATTGATACGCGGGAGGGCAAACAATGACCCTTCGCCCGATAGCCGGTCTGGTGCTGGCGGTAATGCTCGCCGGATGCCAGTCCGTCGACGTAAAACCTGCGCAGCCGACGCTGCAAATCCCCGCCCAGTGGCGTGCTGACGCCGGCCCTGCCAGCCCGGTGGAGCAGCTCTGGTGGCGCAATTTTCATGACAACAACCTCAACCGCTACGTGGATCGGGCGCTAAAGAACAACAGCGACGTGCTGATCGCCCGCGAACGGATTAACGAGTATCAGGCGCGGGTCTTTGCGGCCGACGGCAGCCTGTTTCCGTCGCTTGATGCAGGCGTAACGGGGACCCGCGCCCGTTCGCAATCCGCCGCGACCGGGCTGCCGGTCTACGGCACGCTTTACAGAGGCAGCCTGACGGCGAGCTATGACGTTGATATCTGGGGCGTCAACCGCAGCACGGCCAGTGCCGCCGAAGCCTCGCTGGCGGCGCAAAAAGCCGCCGCTGCCGCCGCGGATTTGACCGTCGCGTCTTCCGTTGCGTCCGGGTATGTCACCCTGCTCTCGCTTGACGAACAGCTGCGGGTGACCGAATCCACGCTGAAATCGCGCGAAGAGGCATTTAACCTCGCGAAACGTCAGTTTGAGACGGGCTACAGCTCGCGTCTGGAGCTGATGCAGTCGGATTCCGAACTCCGCTCGACGCGAGCGCAGGTTCCCGTGCTGCAGCATCAGATTGCACAGCAGGAGAACGCCCTCAGCCTGCTGCTGGGAAGCAATCCCGGCGCGGTAGCGCGCAGCGAAAGCTTTGAGGCGCTAACGCCGCTGACCCTGCCGTCACAGCTGCCTTCTACGCTCCTGAACCGTCGCCCGGATATCGTTCAGGCCGAACGCCAGCTGGTTGCGGCCGACGCCTCGCTTGCCGCGTCGCGCGCGAGCCTGCTGCCGTCGATCAACCTGACCGCAACCGGATCGATACAGGATCGCACCCTGTCCGGCCTGCTGGACAACCCGCTTCAGCTCTGGAGCGTCGGGGGCAGTATTCTCGCCCCGCTGCTGAACCGCCAGGCGCTGAATGCGCAGGTTGATATTTCCCAGTCCCAGCGTAACCAGGCGCTGTACGCCTATGAAAAAACCGTGCGCAACGCGTTTGCCGAAGTGAACAACAGCCTTGATGCTATTAGGCGCTATCAGGAACAGCTGACGGAGCTGCTTGCCCAGCAGGAGGTGGCGCAGGAGACGCTGCGCATTGCGCAGAACCGCAATCGCAACGGCTACTCCTCCTATCTGGACGTGCTGGACGCGCAGCGCACGCTGTACTCGGTGCAGACCAGCGTAGTGCAGGTGAAAAATAACCTGCTGCTGGCGCAGATCGATTTGTACAGGGCGCTGGGCGGCGGCTGGAAGAGCGCGTGACCCCCCTTGCGCGCTGATGCCCTCACCCCGACCCTCTCCCACAGGGAGAGGGAGAAAAACCCAAGGAGTCAATCTATGCATCAACAATGGTCTGCAGTAGATAATTACATGATTTCTTCGCTAATCCCTGACGATGACGTGCTTCATCAGGTACTGGAAAACAATAAACGCGCCGGGCTACCCGAACACGATGTTGCGGCCAATCAGGGGCAACTGCTGGCGCTGTTCGTGCGCATGACCCAGGCAAGACGCATCCTTGAGATTGGTACGCTGGGCGCCTATAGCTCAATCTGGATGGCGCGCGCCCTGCCGCCGGACGGAAAGCTGATTACGCTCGAGGCTGACCCGACGCATGCCGATGTGGCCCGCCAGAATATTCACCTCGCGGGGCTGAACGATCGCATTGAACTGATTGAAGGCCCGGCGCTGAGCTCACTGGAGAATTTCGGTGACGTTCCGCCGTTCGACCTGATCTTTATTGATGCCGATAAGCCAAACAATCCCGGCTATCTGGAGTGGGCGCTGCACTATTCACGTCCCGGCACGATAATCATTGGCGATAACGTGGTGCGCGATGGCGAAGTGATTAACGGGCAAAGCGACGACGCGCGCGTGCTGGGGGTGCGGCGTTTTATCGAAATGATTGGGGATAACCCGCGCCTAACCGCCACCGCGCTGCAAACGGTGGGGGTTAAGGGATGGGATGGGTTTACGCTGGCAATGGTGAACGGGTGAAAATTGTGCGGCCTGATGCCCTCACCCCGACCCTCTCCCACAGGGAGAGGGAGAAAACCGGGCAAGGATTTTAAGCGGAAATCTGCTCCATCGCCTGCAGGATACGCTTATCCGAAATCGGATACGGCGTACCGAGCTGCTGGGCAAAGAAGCTGACGCGCAGCTCCTCGATCATCCAGCGGATCGCCTGCACGTCTTCATCGTCGCGGCGCGCCGGCGGCAGCTTGTTTAACCACTGCTGCCACGCCTGCTGCACGCTCTCCACTTTCAGCATCTGCGCGCGATCGCGGTGCGGGTCGATAGCCATTTTTTCCAGACGTTTTTCAATCGCCTGCAGATAACGCAGCGTATCGCCCAGACGCTTAAAGCCGTTGCCGGTGACGAAGCCGCGATAGACCAGCCCCGCCATCTGCGCCTTCACGTCCGAGAGCCCCAGCGCCATGGTCATATCCACGCGCCCCTTCAGGCGCTTGTTGATATTGAACACGGCGGTGAGGATCTGCTCGACCTGTTTGGCTATCTCCACCACGGTGTCGTTCAGCTCCGCGCGCACCTTTTCATGAAGCTGAGCAAAGCCCTCTTCCGTCCAGACCGGACCGCCCGCCTCGTGGATCAGCTTGTCCACGCCGCAGGAGATGCAGTCGTCAATCAGATCCAGCACCTTGCCGTACGGGTTAAAGTACAGCCCGAGCTTGGCTTTGTTCGGCAGCTTCTCGTGCAAATACTTGATCGGCGACGGGATGTTGAGCAGCAGCAGGCGACGCAGCCCGCGCCACATCATCTGCTGCTGTTCCTGCGGATTATCAAACAGTTTGATCGCCACGCTGTCGCGCTCGTCCACCAGTGCAGGCCAGGCTTTGACCTTATAGTTACCGCGCTTCTGTTCGTAGCTTTCCGGAAGCTGACCAAAGCTCCAGATATGCAGCCCGCTCTGCTCGATACCGTCGTCCGCCACCGCAGAAAGCGTCTCCTGAACTTTCCCTTTCAGCGACTCTTTCAGCTCGCTCAGCGAACGTCCTTCCAGCAGCTTTTTGTTTTTATCATCCACCACGCGGAAGCTGATTTTCAGGTGATCGGGCACCTGATCCCAGTACCAGTCCTCGCGGTCGATGGTGGTGCCGGTCATGCGGCGGAATTCACGCTCCAGCGCGTCCAGCAGCGGCAGCTCCAGCGGCGTGACGCGGCCTAAAAAGGCTTCCGCATAGTTTGGCGCAGGCACAAAGTTGCGGCGCACCGGTTTCGGCAGGGATTTGATCAGCGCAATCACCAGCTCGCGGCGCAGGCCGGGGATTTGCCACTCAAACCCGCCCTCATCGACCTGGTTTAGCAGCGGCAGCGGAATATGAACGGTCACGCCATCCGCGTCGGCACCCGGTTCAAACTGATACGTCAGACGCAGCTTGAGGTTGCCCTGATGCCAGAAGTTCGGGTAGTCGAGCTTGCTGACCGACTCCGCCCCCTCTTTAATCAGCATGCTCTTTTCGAAGTTGAGCAGGTCCGGCGTCTCTTTGCTGGCCTTCTTCCACCAGCTGTCGAAGTGGCGGGCGGAGATAACATCGTGGCTGATGCGCTGGTCGTAAAACTCAAACAGCGCCTCGTCGTCCACCAGAATGTCGCGGCGGCGGGACTTGTGCTCAAGCTCCTCCACTTCGGCGCGCAGCTTCAGGTTTTCGCGGAAGAACGCATGACGCGTCTGCCAGTCCCCCTCCACCAGCGCGTGGCGGATAAACAGCTCGCGGCTGAGCGCCGGGTCAATCTGGCTGTAGTTGACCTTACGTGCGGCGACCACCGGCAGGCCGTAAACGGTCACTTTTTCGGTCGCCATCACCGCGCCCTGCGCGCGCTCCCAGTGCGGCTCGCTGTACGAGCGTTTCAGCAGGTGCTGCGCCACCGGCTCCACCCATTCCGGATCGATACGCGCGGCAATGCGCCCCCACAGGCGGCTGGTTTCCACCAGCTCGGCGACCATGGTCCATTTCGGCGGCTTCTTGAACAGGCCGGAACCGGGGAAGATGGAGAAACGGGCGTTGCGCGCGCCGGTATATTCCTGCTTTTCGGCGTCCTTCATCCCAATGTGGGACAGCAGGCCGGTCAGCAGCGCGATATGAATCTCGCGGTACTCCGCCGGCTCGCTGTTGACCGGAATGCCCAGCTCTTTCACCACCTGGCGCAGCTGGGTGTAGATATCCTGCCACTCGCGCACGCGCAGGTAGTTGAGGAAATCCACGCGGCACTGGCGGCGGAACTGGTTCGAGGAGAGCGCTTTCTGCTGCTCGCCGAGATAGTTCCACAGGTTTACGAAGGCGAGGAAGTCGGACTCTTTGTCGTGGAAGCGACGGTGCTTTTCGTCAGACGCCTGCTGCTTGTCCATCGGACGCTCGCGCGGATCCTGAATGGAGAGCGCCGAGGTAATGATCATCGCCTCGCGCACGCAGCCGTGCTTTTGCGCTTCCAGCACCATACGGGCCAGGCGCGGATCCACCGGCAGCTGGCTGAGCTGGCGGCCGAGCGGCGTCAGCTTGTAGACCGTGGCCTGCTCGTCGGTGGTGATCGCCCCGAGCTCTTCCAGCAGACGCACGCCGTCCTGAATGTTGCGTTTATCCGGCGCTTCGACGAACGGGAACGCCGCGATGTCGCCCAGCCCCAGCGCGGTCATCTGCAGGATAACGGACGCCAGGTTGGTACGCAGAATTTCCGGGTCGGTAAACTCCGGGCGCGACAGGAAATCATCTTCGGAATAGAGACGAATACAGATCCCTTCCGAGACGCGGCCGCAGCGGCCTTTACGCTGGTTAGCGGACGCCTGGGAGACCGGCTCAATCGGCAGCCGCTGGACCTTCGTGCGGTAGCTGTAGCGGCTGATGCGCGCCGTGCCCGGGTCGATCACGTATTTAATCCCCGGCACGGTCAGCGAGGTTTCCGCCACGTTGGTCGCCAGCACGATGCGTCGCCCGCCGTGCGGCTGGAATACGCGGTTCTGCTCGCTGTTTGACAGGCGCGCGTAAAGCGGCAGGATCTCCGTGTGGCGCAGGTCGCGCTTGCTGAGCGCATCGGCGGTGTCGCGGATTTCGCGCTCGCCGCTCATGAAGATCAGAATGTCGCCCGCGCTTTCGTTGCCCAGCTCGTCAACGGCGTCGAAGATAGCCTGCAGCTGGTCGCGCTCGGTATCGTCCGCCTCTTCCACAATCGGGCGATAGCGCACTTCAACCGGATACGTGCGTCCTGACACCTCGATAATCGGCGCATTGTTGAAATGCTTCGAGAAGCGCTCCGGGTCGATGGTCGCGGAGGTGATGATGATTTTCAGATCCGGGCGACGCGGCAGCAGCTCTTTCAGGTAGCCGAGCAGGAAGTCAATGTTCAGGCTGCGCTCGTGCGCTTCGTCAATGATGATGGTGTCGTACTGCATCAGCAGGCGATCCTGCTGGATTTCCGCCAGCAGAATACCGTCGGTCATCAGCTTGACCATGGTGTTATCGCTAACGTGGTCGCTGAATCGCACCTTGTAACCGATGCAGCCGCCCGGCTCCGTCTGCAGCTCTTCGGCAATACGGTTTGCCACGGTGCGCGCCGCGAGTCGACGTGGCTGGGTGTGGCCAATAAGCCCTTTTAGCCCGCGTCCCAGCTCCATACAGATTTTCGGCAGCTGGGTGGTTTTCCCCGAGCCGGTTTCCCCCGCAACAATCACCACCTGGTGGCCGCGGACGGCCTCAAGGATGTCCTGTTTTTTCTGGCTGACGGGCAGGTTTTCCGGGTAGGTAATTGCCGGACGTGCGGCTTCGCGCAGCACAACTTTCCCTGCCGCCTGTTCAATCTCTTTCGCCATCTCCTGGTAAATGGCCTGTTGTGCATCAGGATTTTTAACCTTCTTCACGCCGTGCAGACGGCGGGCAAAGCGCTGTTTATCGCGCAGCATCAGAGAATCAAGCTGTTGCAGGAGCATCGGGAAGGTTAATTTTTGTTGTTCTGTCATAGCGTTAAAGGGCAGTACACGCCCTGATAAACTCTCTTTTTAATGATTGCTATAGAGTACCACATCGACGCCTTTCGCGCCTTATTCAAAAAATTCGAACATAGGCTTCGATATATTGCGCTATCTCTGTGGCAGGATTGTGAATAGAGTGTCAACAAGCAACGGGGCAACCCCCTTCAATCAAATGCAACAACAGGAATCACCCATGAGCAAAGTATTAGTTTTGAAATCCAGTATTCTGGCAGGGTACTCTCAGTCTGGTCAGCTGTCTGATTACTTCGTTGAACAGTGGCGTGAACAGCATTCCGCTGACGAAATCACCGTGCGTGACCTGGCTGCAAACCCAATTCCTGTGCTGGACGGCGAGCTGGTTGGCGCGCTGCGCCCAAGCGATGCACCGCTGTCTCCACGTCAGCAGGAAGCCCTGGCCCTGTCCGACGAGCTGATTGCTGAGCTGCAGGCGCACGACGTTATCGTCATCAACGCCCCAATGTACAACTTCAACATCCCTACCCAGCTGAAGAACTACTTCGACCTGGTGGCGCGCGCTGGCGTAACCTTCCGTTACACCGAGAACGGCCCTGAAGGTCTGGTGAAAGGTAAACGTGCAATCGTACTGACCAGCCGTGGCGGTATCCATAAAGACACCCCAACCGACCTGGTTGCGCCGTACCTGAGCCTGTTCCTGGGCTTCATCGGCATCACTGACGTGAACTTCGTGTTCGCTGAAGGTATCGCTTACGGTCCGGAAGTGGCGACCAAAGCGCAGACCGATGCGAAAGCCGCCATCGACAGCCTGGTAGCAGCCTAAGATTTTGCCCTCTCACCGCCTGGTGGGAGGGTTTTTCTTTTCCCCGCATTTCGTTATCATCCGCTCCCACTCTCCAGCCGGGCGGCCTGATGTCTGCGATTATTGATTCTTTTATTGCCCCACCGTGTCACGACGACATTCAGATCCTCTGGCAGGATGAACATCTGCTGCTGATCGATAAGCCTTCCGGTCTGCTCAGCCTCTCGGGCAAAAATCCGCAAAACCTTGATTCCGTCCATTATCGTCTGGTCCAGACGTTCCCCGGCTGCACGCTGGTACACCGTCTGGATTTCGGCACGTCCGGGCTGATGGTGGTTGCGCGCAATAAGGCCATCAACGCGGCGCTGTGCCAGCAATTCAGCCAGCGCAGCGTGGAGAAGGTCTACAGCGCCCTGCTTTGCGGCCATGTGGAAAACGACGAGGGAATAATAGACGCGCCGATTGCCAAAGACCCGGCGCTGTTTCCGCTGATGTCGATTTGCGCCATCAACGGAAAACCCGCCCGCTCCCGCTATCGGGTGGTGGAACGGTTTTATCAGGGTACGGGACTGCCGTTAACGCGGGTGATACTTACGCCGGAGACCGGGCGAACCCATCAGCTGCGTATTCACTGTCAGCAGCTGGGGCACCCGATTCTGGGCTGCGATCTGTATGGCGGTCTTGAAGCGCCGGGGGCTGAGAAAACGCCCCGGCTGATGCTGCATGCAAGCGAACTGAATTTTATTCATCCCGTGAGCGGAGAGCCGGTTAACGCCCGTCACGCCGCCCCGTTCTGAAGGCGGTTTACCACATCAAATCGTCAGGGATTTTGAAGTCCGCGTACGGATCGTCTTCGTCCTGCTCTTCCTGACTTAGCGCGCTGTTTAACACGATGCTGTCGGCATCGCGCTGGGCAATTTTATCGGCCACCACCGCCGGAATAATCGCGTATTCACAGTCGCCGCTGGCGTTGATGACCAGACGGGCAATCGCCAGACGGCCATTAATCAGCTGAGCCTGGGTTTGCTTGTCGACGTCGATTTTTTTGATCAGATTGCCGTCGGTGAAGTTAAAGGTGATATTACCTTTCGCCACGGTGATGCGGTTCATCTCAATCAGCTGCTTCACCTGCGCTTTAAACTCTTTCGCCAGCACGGCCTGCTTCTGCTGCTCGCTCAGCAGCTTGTCGCGCTCGATCTGCGCTTTCTTGTTCTCTTCTACCGCTTCCCGAGCCTCGCGCGCCTGAACGCGTGATTTCTTTGCCGTGCGCTGCACTTTCGCCGCTTTTTTGCTGCTGACCAGGCCCGCTTTCAGCATCTGCTCTTGTAAGGTGAGTTTTGTCATGATTGTTTCTAAACCGGTTGGAAATTTTGGGGATTATAGCGGGAATTGCGGAGCGTGTGCCAGAGAAGTAGGCATGGCGCTTTGTCGCATGGGCCTTGTTTATTATTTATTCAGCGTTTACTAACGTTACAGCCGCAAGAGTGATTAAAAATTGTCAGGTCATTTTCTTAAAAAAAATCAGCAACTCATAAATATGATGTGAGTTGAATATCTGTACCGGCTTCAGGCGTAGGCTGCTTTTCTCTTATTAAAAGAGTAAGGAGAAAATATGGCCTTAAAAGGAACAATGCTGCTTAACGATGCTGACTATGCGCCTTTTAACCTGCACGGCGTTGGTGTGTTTATGGCCCATTCCGGGCAGGGAATTTACAGAAACAATGGATTTTGTGGTGCTGTTAAAGGCTCAGGTCCAATTCCCCCTGGGAAATACTGGATTGTTGACAGAGGGACTGGAGGTTTCTTTTCAGGTTTAAAAGCGAAGGTTCAGGATCGGTGGAACAAGGTTAGATCCGGGGCAGAATTTGGCCGCGATGAGTGGTTTGCTTTATACAAGGATGACTGGGGTATCGATGATGGCACCTGGATTGATAACGTCTATCGGGGTTTGTTTCGGCTGCATCCGGGTACGCTATCTGAGGGATGTATCACGATTGCCCATGATTCTGATTACGCATTGATCCGCAATGCTCTGATGAGTACGGAACTTATTCAGGTTCCCTGTATGCGTTCACTGATGGCACGCGGCTGGGTTGAGGTGATTGAAAGTGGCTACACCAACACTTGTCCGTAAATGGGGCATCAGGCTATTCAAAACGGTTTGGTTTCTATGCATCAGCATTATAGTAGGCCGCATATTGGGACCCGCTGAACGCTATCTTGATCATGATGTGGCCTCATCTATATGTGATTTTATTTATGGCGACGTGAATGCTGAAACAATATATGACACATATACCAATATCGATATTTTAATCGTACTGACCCTCGCCACGGTTATTTATCGCTTAACAACACTGCTACTCAAGAAAATAAGGAAATAAAGAATGCCAATTCCTCCCTACATGTGGCTAAAAGACGATGGTGGAGCAGATATTAAAGGTTCCGTTGATGTTCAGGACCGTGAAGGTAGCATTGAAATCATAGGGCTGAGTCATGGCCTTAACCTACCGGTAGACAGCGCTAACGGCAAGATCACCGGCACGCGTCAACACTCATCCATGCGGATTGAAAAGGAAGTTGATAGCTCCACGCCGTATCTCTATAAAGCAGCCTCTACCGGTCAGGCGCTTAAAAGCGCTGAAATCAAGTTCTATCATATCAATGATGCCGGACAGGAAGTCTGTTATTATACCGTCTTGATGGAGAACGTAAAGGTTACGGGTGTTAACTGCAGCGTGCCGAACGTGAAGATCGCTGCCAACAATAAAATGAACCATGTTGAAAGCGTAAGTCTGCAGTACGAAAAAATCACCTGGCGCATTGTCGACGGCAACATCATGCACAGTGACGCCTGGAACGAACGTCCTACAGCATAACGCTAAGGGGCGCGATGCCCCTTACTCTTCCTATCCCAGCATGTGCGCGCAACACTGTTCATGAACTTCGCTCATGTTGCATTGAAATTAAGTCACTTCCCCTGCGCCGCGGGCTCAGGCATAAATTATGCATCGGTAACTTCTTAGCAACATGAACTTAGGATGCATAACCACAATGAGCAAAGCTTTCACATATACCCTTAAGCGCAGTTGCTTCGATGAGAATTACAACCCGTCAGAAAATACGCGTACGACCACCAACTTTGCCAACCTGGCGCGCGGGGAAAAGCGTCAGGAAAACCTGCGCAATACGCTGGTGATGATCAACAACCGTTTTAACGCCCTGGCGCGCTGGGATAACCCAAACGCCGATCGCTACGCGGTTGAGCTGGAAATCATCTCTGTCGACTTGAACATTGGCGCGGAAAAACCGTTCCCGGCCATTGAGATATTGCAAACCACGATTGTCGACAAAAAAAATAACCTGCGTATCCCTGGCATCGTCGGGAATAACTTCTCTTCTTACGTGCGGGATTATGATTTCAGCGTGCGCCTGCTGGAACACAACAAGAACCAGCAGCACTTCAGCATTCCGGAAAAGTTTGGCGAACTGCACGGCAATATTTTCCGCCACTTTGTCAATTCGCCGGAATACAAAGAAAACTTCAGCAAGGGTCCGGTGATCTGCCTGAGCGTCTCCAGCAAAGACACCTATCGCCGCAACGGTAACCAGCACCCGGTACTGGGCATTGAATATCAGCCGGATGGCGAGTCGCTAACGGAACAGTACTTCGCGAAGATGGGCCTGCAGGTTCGCTATTTCATGCCGGAAAACAGCGTGGCGCCTTTCGCGTTCTTCTTTACCGGGGATTTGCTGAGTGACTACACCGATCTGGAGCTGATTGCCACCATCAGCACGATGGAGACGTTCCAGAAAATCTATCGCCCGGAAATTTATAACGCAAACTCGGCGGCGGGACTGTGCTACCGACCGGATCTGAACCAGCAGGATCACTCCTTAACCAAAATTGTTTATGACCGGGAAGAGCGTAGCCGACTGGCGATTGAACAGGGTCGCTTTACCGAAGCGTACTTTATTAAGCCTTACCAACACATTCTTGAGCAGTGGTCTGATAACTACACGCTTTAATTCATCAAAAAAGGTCTTTTATTATGAAAACATTGCTCCCGACTTCTACGGCTGGCAGCCTGCCTAAGCCGACCTGGCTTGCACAACCTGAAACGCTGTGGTCACCCTGGAAATTACAGGATCAGGAACTCCTGGCGGGTAAACAGGACGCGCTGCGCCTGTCTCTGGATGAGCAGATCCGCGCGGGTATCGATATCGTCAGCGACGGAGAACAGACCCGCCAGCACTTCGTCACCACCTTTATTGAACACCTGAGCGGCGTGGATTTTGAAAATCGCCAGACGGTGCGCATTCGTAACCGCTACGACGCCAGCGTGCCGACCGTGGTTTCAGCCGTTGCGCGTCAGAAGCCGGTATTCGTGGAAGATGCGAAATACCTGCGTCAGCTCACGGACAAGCCGATCAAATGGGCCCTGCCCGGGCCGATGACCATGATCGACACCCTTTACGACGCGCACTATAAAAGCCGCGAAAAGCTGGCCTGGGAATTCGCCAAAATCCTCAATCAGGAAGCGCGTGAGTTAGAGGCCGCGGGCGTGGATATTATCCAGTTTGATGAACCGGCATTTAACGTCTTTTTTGACGAGGTGAACGACTGGGGTATCGCCGCGCTGGAGCGCGCCATTGAAGGGCTGAAGTGCGAAACCGCGGTACACATCTGCTACGGCTACGGCATCAAAGCCAATACCGACTGGAAAAAGACGCTCGGCTCAGAGTGGCGCCAGTACGAAGAGGCCTTCCCTAAGCTGCAGACCTCTAATATCGACATTATCTCCCTGGAGTGCCACAACTCCCGCGTGCCGATGGATCTGCTGGAGCTGATCCGCGGTAAAAAGGTGATGGTCGGCGCGATTGATGTGGCAACCAACGCCGTTGAAACGCCGGAGGAAGTCGCCGATACGCTGCGTAAAGCGCTGCAGTTCGTCGATGCCGACAAGCTTTACCCGTCAACCAACTGCGGCATGGCCCCGCTTTCACGCCAGGTGGCTAACGGCAAGCTGAAAGCGCTCTGCGCCGGCGCAGAGATTATCCGCAAGGAGCTCGGCGCGTAATCCCTTACGTTTGCCAGTAGAGCGGCGTGCCGAAAAACGCCACGTAATAATCAATCACCGCCCTGACGTTCAGGGGCGGATGACGTGCGTTAGGATAGATCGCCGCAATATTGAGTTGCTCCGTGTTGATGGCGCACGCCATTTCCGGCAAAAGGGCGACCAGCTCCCCCCGCTTCAGCCTGTCGCCAATCAGCCAGTCCGGAAACAGGACGATCCCCATCCCGCCCAGCGCGGCAATAAGCAGCGATTCCGCATTATTGGACGTCATCAGCGGCGCGACGGGATAATGCACCCAATTCTCCCCTTTGCGCCGCACGAGCCAGCGGTTAGGCCCGGACGAACCGCGATAGACCAGACATTTGTGCTGGCTCAGTTCGGTCGGGTCGGCCGGGACGCCGTGCTGACGCAGATACGCGGGCGACGCGGCGAGGTGGTAGCGCTGCTGCCCAAAAACACGGGCGTGGAACGTCGAATCCGTCAGCGTGCCGATGCGGAAGATGAGATCGGCGGCATCCCGGTGCGGGTCGATAAAGTCATCGGTCAGCGTCAGCTCAATGGTTAACCGTGGATAACGCTCGGCCAGACCTGCCAGTCCGGGCGCAACGTGTCTCTGTCCAAAAAATACCGGCCCGTTTATGCGGACCGTGCCGGAGGGTTCGGTCGAACGTTCATCCAGCTCACGGCGCGCCTCTTCGAAGTTATCGACCATCGCCCGGGCATAGCGGATAAACAGATGCCCGCTTTCCGTGGGGATCACCGCACGGGTATTGCGATAGAACAGCTGCTGGCCGAGCGCGTCTTCAAGCTGATGAACAATGCGCGACACCTGCGAGGCGGATATTCCCTCTCGTCGCGCGACGACGGAAAAGTTCTGCGTTTCATAGACGGCAATAAACAGCAGCAGTGAGCGAAGGTTCATGCTTCCGGCATCTGACATTAATGCATTTCCTGCAAAGGTGTTTCCTGCATTATGGCATTTTTCTCACGGGTCTACCGACGTAATCTTCTTCGCCTGAAAACGGAGGAAGCGTAATGCAGTTTGTTTTGATTTTACTGGTGATTGCCGGCGGGATGGGCCTCTCCGTCGAGGCGGGGCTACTGGGGCCATTAGGGGGAGAAGTGGGCGATTTATGGGCGACGTTCAGCATTTTTGGCGTCGGCGCCGCGCTGACGTTTCTGCTGATGCTGTTTTTCAGCCCGCGTAACAGCCCGTCGTTTTTCGCCCAGCCCGGCTGGCAGCTGCTCGGCGGCGTGCTTGGCCCTGTTTACGTGGTCATTCTGACGATCGCCACGCCGACCATCGGCATCGCTCTGACGATGATTGGCATTCTGGCTGGTCAGGTTTTTAAAAGCCTGATCATTGATCACTTTGGCCTGCTGGGTACGCCGCACAGGAAGATAAACGCAAAACGTATCGTGGCGCTGGTTTTTATTATTGCGGCACTGGTTCTGGTCGCGCAGGGGTGATGATATGACGCTGATAATGATTCTTCTGGCCGTCTGCGGCGGTGCAACGCTGAGCATTCAGGCCGCGATTAACGGGCAGCTCGGCAGCAATGTCGGGGTATTTAAAAGCGCGTTTCTGACGTTTTCCGTCGGCGCGCTGATAACCGCCCTGCTCATTTTCTTCTTTGAACCGAAGCAGGCGGTCACGCTGCTGGACGTGCCGAAATGGCAGCTCATCGGGGCGATGTTCGGCGTGCCTTACATTGTGATCATGGTCGTGGCGGTGCAGCGCATCGGCACCGCCGTCGCCACGGTGGCGGTGATATTCGGCCAGCTCGCCATGAGTATGTTGATTGATAACTTTGGCTGGCTGGGGAATGCGGCCATTCCGTTCTCGACGAGTCGTCTGGGGGCGATTGTCTGCCTGGGGATAGCGCTTGTCTTTATTTACTCGGGTAGTAAAACCCGTTCTGCCGGGACATGACACCACACCTTGCGGACACAGCGTAGACACGAAACAGTTCCCTCGCCCCTTTGGGGAGAGGGTTAGGGTGAGGGGAACATAAGGCTGTAGTGGTGATTCCGTTCACTTTATGTTTCTTGCTACTCTGTTACGACATAACCTGTGAACGTGCCAGGGTGGCTCAGTCGCCACCACCCTGGCGACCCGGGCTCCCGGCGGTAAATCGCCGCTTCGCGGTCCCTTCGGCTTATTCCTTCCGGCTTATCGGGGACGGGCGGAGGTAACGTCCCTGTAAAGCCCGCCCTCTCGGCGCATCCATGCGCCTCGCCCCGGCCTGCAGGAAACGCCTCAGCGATTTACAGCCGGACCAGGTCATCGCTGCAAAATAATCATGTCATTTTAAAAAACCTGAATCGCTTCTGATTAAGAATTGAGTGGGATTCCTTATCCCTTGGTAAAGAACAGCGTCACCGTGGCGACGGTGACGCCAAATTTCTTCATCTCGGTTTTATTAAACAGATGCGTCTCATCCTGCAAATACATCCAGTCGTCGAAGTTCAGTAGCCAGGTGCTGCCGTTGGCCTTCACGTTCATGCTGTAATGCCAGTTAAAGGCGTTGCCTGCAGCCTGCCCCGTGTCAACCCCTTCAATATCCCCTGCCGTTCCCTCGTAGCGATCGTTCCCCACGCGGCGTATATGCCAGACCCGCTGCTGCTTCTCGCCATCGTCGTAGACAAAGTGCTCGTTGAGCGTCAGCGTATCGCCGATAACGTCTCCGGAAATCTCAACGTGGAAACGGCGGATCTGCTTGCCGCTGCGATCCTGCACCATCCCCCACGCTTCGGTTTTTCCCTGGAAGTAGTGAAAGATATCAAGCCGCGGCTGCTGCTGGCGATACTCGGCCACCTCAGTGCTACAGCCCGCCAGCAGCATTGTGAATGCCAGCGCCATCATCAGGATACGTTTCATTTTTGGCCTCCGATTAACTGCTGACGCAGCTCAGGATATTGCGTGCGGGGATCGAGCCAGATGGCCAGAAAACGGGTGCTGAACGCTTCCGACTGGCGCGGTCCGAGTGGAATAAAGGATGTTTGCGCCGCTGACGCGCGATACCAGAACTGCCCCTGCTTATCGTTGAGAACAAACGCCAGCTGTGAGCCCGGGCGGACATCCGGCCACAGCGACTGGAGCATCCGCAGCCAGGCTTCGCTTTGCGGCTCCTGGGCCAGGATCCCCTGCGCCTGCCACTGGTCGCGGGTCGCCTCAACCAGTTCATCGCGATCGATGTCGCGCGCATAGGTAATAATCAGCGCCTGATCCTGATTATCCCGGCTATAACGGCCATCCGGGGTGCGCAGCTGGGAGGTGTAGACGGTGAAAGGTCCCCAGGTGAGCGTGGCGTCACCCACCTTCCGCCAGGCAAGCCAGTCGGCGGACTGGGCAACAGGAACAACCAGCGTCAGCCAAAGCAGCAAAACCACAGATCTCATTTTTGTCTCCCCATCAGCAGGTGGAAAAACAGCATCAACACCAGCCAGCCCGGCGCCATCCAGCTGACGACGATAAAGGTCGGCTCCAGAAAAGTGATGCCCCCCAGCCGCTCGCCGAACAGGTAGGCCACCGTTCCGCCCACGGCGGCCAGCAGGGTCAGCAGCCAGCCGGGTAGCGTGGTGGTGCGCGTCAGCTGCGTCCAGACCGTGGCGAACATCAGCCACAGTGCCACCATCCATAACGGCATCAGGGACTCGCCCGTAAAGGCAATCAGCCCGGTCAGGGCCCAGAGTGCATCCAGCAAACTGCCCGCCGCGGCCAGCCCAATGGCGTAAAAACGGTAAGCAGGCGGCAAGAGCAGGCACGCCAGGATCGCCAGCGCAAGCCAGATAATCAGGCCCTGTTCGCGAAAGAGCACCACCAGCGCCCAGTAGAGATCGAACGCGACGGCGAGCAGGAAGACCTGAAGGTAACGTCTCATACGCGCTCGGCGGTCAGCTGCACCACGCTGATGGTGCGAGCGTTAAACCCGGCCTCACAGTAGCCAAAGTAGTACAGCCACATGCGGCGGAACCGTTCATCGAAGCCGAGCTTTTCAATCTCCTGCCAGGCGTGGACAAAGCGCTGCCGCCAGTGGGCCAGCGTGCGGGCGTAGTCGGGACCCATGTCGAAAAGATTGCGCACCACGAAATCGGTGTGGCGCGTCATCAGCTCGTTCATCGCGGTGATGCTCGGCAAGAATCCGCCCGGGAAAATGTAGCGCTGGATAAAATCGACGCTTTTGCTGTAGTCACGATAGCGCTGGTCCTGAATGGTAATGGCCTGAATCGCCATCCGTCCTCCGGGGCGCAGCCGCGCCTGGCAGGTGCGGAAGAACGTGGGCAGATAGCGTTGCCCGACGGCTTCAATCATCTCGATTGAGACCAGCTTGTCGTACTGCCCGGTGAGGTCGCGATAGTCGCAGAGCAGTACCTCAACGCGATCCTGCAACCCGGCGCGGGCGATCCGCTCGGTCGCCCAGCTATATTGCTCCTGCGACAGCGTGGTGGTCGTCACCCGACAGCCGTAATGACGGGCCGCGTATTCCGCCATCGCGCCCCAGCCGGTGCCTATTTCCAGCAGGTGGTCACCCGGGCTTAGCGCCAGCTGGTCACACAGGCGCGCCATTTTGGCCCGCTGAGCCGCCGTCAGATCCTGCTCGTCACCAGTAAACAGCGCGCTGGAATAGAGCAGCTCTTTATCCAGAAAATGGGCATAAAAGGTATTGCCCAGATCGTAATGGGCGGCAATATTTTCGCGCGCCTGCATGCGGGAGTTACGCCGCGTCCAGTGGCGTATCCGCTCCAGCGGCCTGCCGAGCAGACGGAACCCGTTTTCCAGACGGCCAAGCACCTCGCCGTTGAGCGCCAGCAGCTCCAGAAGCGGCGTGAGGTGTGCAGTTTCCCATTCGCCGTCCATCCAGGCTTCTGCCGCAGCAAGGCTCCCGCCTGTTAACACGCGCCAGTAGACGCCGGGCGTGAGGATCTGCACGTCGGCGTGCAGCGCGGAGGATGTCTCGCCAAAATGAAAGGTCTGCGCCCCTTCACGCAGCGTGAGCGAGCCGCCGCGGATACCGCTTAACAGACGAAACAGCAGCCATCGTGCGATGCGGACGTTGCGCGGAATATCGGGTTCTAACGCAAAGACGGGATCGGTCATGAGCGTTCACTCCTGCTGACGGGATGGTTATACAGCGGCACGCGCTTGAGCCACAGGCGCAGCGCCTGCCAGTAAATGGCAAAAACGGTTTTCAGGGTCATGAGCGGAATGCGCAGCAACAGCGAGCGCAGCGCGGGGCGCGTCAAAGGCTCCCGGCGCAGCGCCAGCGTGGCGTCAAAAACCTTCGCTTCCTGATGATTTTCAATGTGCATATGCAGCGTGTTATCCGGGTCGTTAAAGCGCCAGTGGTAGATCATGTCCATCGGGTTGAAGGGGGAAACGTGAAACGCTTTTTCCGTCGGCTGCGCATCCTGTCCGTTGACGGCATAGTAATGACGTTCATTCCACGGCGTGTTGCGGACCTCCGCCAGCACCCAGCGCAGCGTTCCCTTCCCGTCGTAGCAGTAGTAAAAGTTGACCGGATTGAAATGAAAGCCGAAATAGCGCAGCTGCGTCAGGAGCATCACCCGCCCGTCCGGACGTTCCCCGGTCAGGCTCTCCAGCCTGCTGAGCACGTTCTCTTTAAGCGGCGTGCCGAGCGGATAGTCCGCGTCGTGGAACGAGGCGCCGGCAAAGCGATTGCGCCGCACGCCGACTGACGGCAGCAGCGGCAGTTCATCGAGATCCAGCCAGGCCATAAAGACGCTGTAGCTGAATTCATGGGTTTTCGGCTGAAGGCGGCGGTGGCGTAATACGCCGTGGTAGAGGCAGCTGTTCATCTCAGTTCCCCTCTCCGGCCGCTATCGCGTTGACCACGTCCAGCGCGCTGCGCACGCCATCTTCATGAAAGCCGTTGTACCACCAGGCACCGCAGTACCAGCTCCGGTTATGACCGTTGATCTCGCCGCGCCGCGCCTGCGCCCGCCAGCTTTGAGGGTTAAACAGCGGATGTTCATAGACAAAGCGTTGCAGAACGAAGCGTTCATCAACCGGCGCGTCCGGGTTGAGGGTGACGCAGAACAGCGGACTACCCTCAGGCAGCCCCTGCAGGATGTTCATGTTGTAGGTGACGCAGGCGCTGGCCTGTTCCTGCGCGCTCAGGCGGTAGTTCCAGCTGGCCCACGCGCGCCGCCGCTCCGGCAGCCAGCGCGGATCGCTGTGTAAAACGACCTCGTTGCGCTGCCAGCCGATATCGCCCAGCACCTCGCGCTCTGCGGGCGTCGGGTCATCAAGCATCGCCAGGGCGCTGGCGGAGTGGCAGGCAAAAATCACCCGATCGAAGGTATGGCTGCCGTTTTCAAGCTGGAGCGTAACCCCGTGCTCGTGGCGGCTCACCCGCTGCACCGGAGAATTGAGATGCAGATTCAGACGGTCGCCCAGCTTGTCGAGCATGGCGCGGATATACTCCCGCGACCCGCCCGACACCACGTACCACTGCGGGCGCTGGGTGATATCCAGCAGCCCGTGGTTCTGGAAGAAACGTAAGAAAAGCGGCAGCGGGAAACGCTTCATCTCCTGCAGCGACGAGGACCAGATGGCGGCCCCCATCGGCAGAATGTAGTGGCGCGCAAAAAACGGCGTGAAGCCGTGCTGTTCCAGAAACGTTTGCAGCGTGGCGTTCGGGTCCACCTCCCCGTCCAGCGCCTGTTTCGCCAGACGATTGAAGCGGACGATCTCCCCGAGCAGCCGCCAGAATGCCGGATTCACCAGGTTTCGGCGCTGGGCAAACAGCGACGTCAGGGTGTGTCCGTTGTACTCCAGCCCCGTCGCCGGGTTGTGCACCGAAAAGCTCATCTGCGTTTTTTGTCCGCTGATGCCCAGCTCGCTGAGGAGGCCCATAAAGCGCGGATAGGTGCGATCGTTGTAAACGATAAACCCGGTATCGATCGCGTAGGTGCCCTGTGGCGTCGAGACGTCAACCGTTGCGGTATGGCCGCCGGGCGTGGCGTCCGCTTCAAACAGGGTCACCTGATGGTGCCCGGCCAGGCGCCAGGCGCAGGTCAGCCCGGCGATGCCGCTGCCGATAATCGCAACGTTCATGAACGCACCATCCTGCGCAGCAGCGCGCGCTGAAGAAACGCAGGCAGCCCGGAGAGCAACCGCAAAATAAAGCCAAACCCGTCAGGAAACGCGATATGCATTTTCCCTGCCGCCAGCCCGGTACGGATCGCCTTGACCGCCTCGTCGACGCTCACCCTGCCCGGCATGGCAAAATCGTTTTTGCGCGTCAGCGGCGTATCAACAAAGCCCGGCGAGACCACCGTGACGGCAATTCCTTTTGGCTCCCAGTCCAGGCGCAAACTCTCGGCAAACCAGCTCAGGGCCGCTTTGGACGCGCCGTAGGCTTCTGCCCGTGGGAAAGGTAGCCAGTGGGCCATGGAACTCACCAGCACTACGCGGTTGCCAGCCGTCAGCTGGGGCTGCAGCGCGTCAAGACAGTTCACCGGGCCGAGGAAATTTGTCGCCATAACCCGCTCCACCAGCGCCGCATCCACCACGCCTCCATCGAGATATTCGCAGGTACCGGCGCAGAGAATAATCAGATCGGCGTAGCTGCCGGTCAGCGCCTGGCGACAGGCATCCCTGTCTGTCATATCGAACAGGCGAACGGTGAGATTGGGGCAGGTCTGATGCAACGCGTCGAGGCGCGCCGGATCGCGTCCGCAGGCAATCACGTGGTAGCCGTCTGCGGCAAAGGATTTCGCCAGCCCGGCGCCAATGCCCGAGCTTGCACCGGTGATCAGCACCGTTTTCATGATTTGACCCTCCGCTTCACGCCGCGTACCGCCCAGCCCAGCAGAGGAAGGTGTTCGTAGATCATCTCTCCCGCATCGTAGTAGTCGCGCTGGTGCGTGATGAGATCGTTTTCCGTGTCCAGCACCGAACATCCCGGCAGTTCGAGCGGCTCTCCCCCGGCAATGCGCGGATGCGACCAGTGCATTACCCAGGTCACAGCAAACCGGTTCCCGCTGCACAGCGGCGTATCGATGGTAAAACGGCAATGCTCGACGTTGGCCAGCAGATGGGTGAAATAGCGCTGAAGCGCGAAAATCCCGTCATGCTCGCCAAACGGATCGATAAGCGTGGCATTCGAATGGTAAAGCCCCACCAGCGCGGACGGCGGCTGGCTATCCAGTGCGGCGTAGTACTCAACAAACCGACTCACGACAGAGGGCATAGTGCTCATGGGTCACATCCTGGCTGTAAACAACGTGGCGTAATCGCATAATTAAAACTTACACAATTACCGTTATTTGTCCAAGTTTGTGATAATTTATTTTTTATTTCAGAAATATATCAATAACTTAAAAACAGGCAAAAGAGTGAATTCTGTAGTCCGGGTAAGGCGTAGCCGCCACCCGACTTTAACTTTCAGGATTTCCTTAAGGCAAACTCGCCAGTCTTCTTCCAGGCTTATCCTTTTTATTCATAAGGATGCCTGCATGAAACGTTTCTTTCTCTCCCTATTCTCAAGCCCGGAATCCTTACTGCAGGTGATGAGCCAGCAGGAAATCATAGAAGCCGTCGAAGATGGCGATCGCATCATTATCGACCAGGACGGGAACGCCTCGGTGAACTACAAAAGCAACGAGGTGCGGCAGGATTTTCTGCGTCACGTCAATATGCTGAAGAGGGCCTGATATGGGAACGGCGATATTTATGGTGCTGATGGTATGCGGGTACTGGTACACCAGCCGCGACCTGTCGACACGCTTTAAAATCAAGCGCTCCTTTGGCTGGGACGTCTATTTTCTTGTGGCGCTGTACGGCTGTATTTTCGTTCTGCAGGGCGTGATTGCCACCGGTCTGCTCTGGCTGCTCCTGCTCGCTCTTTCTGCAGCCAACAACGCTTTTCACTTTGCCTCGCCGAAATATACCGACTGGCAAATCGACTTTATGAACTGGAGCTTTTTAGGCATTCAGGCGCCGGTGGTCGTGATGCTGGCGTTTGCCATCCTGTTTTGCCTCTACCGCTCTAACTGGGCAGGCAGCGCCAGGCTGGACGGCGAAAGCCGGAAAAAGCTCTACAAACGTCTGGCGCAGTCGAGCGGTATTGAACAGCTGCTGTATCAGTGTATGGAGCAAGGGGAACTGGCGCAGGTCACGCTGCGGTCGAGGCGGATTTACGTCGGCATGATCCACACCGCGACGCTGGAATATGAAAAAACGGCCAATATCGTGCTGATCCCGATGTTAAGCGGGTACAGAGATGCGAAGACGATGAACTTTCGCATCGAGAATAACTACAGCAAGTGGTATGCGGAGCATGACATCACGCTCGACTCCGAACCCCGCAGCGCCATGTCATTCCGGAAGGTGATTTTACTCAATCAGATTGAGAGCCTCTCGCTGTTCGATCCCGCCAGCGCCAGCGCGCTATCGCTGGCACAGCGCGACGAGAGCTCTCGTTCTAAAGAGACATCCCCATAATCCTGATTATGCTCTGCTGTGAAGCGGTTTCGAAAAGGACGTTCTTAACGCAGAGCATGCCCTGCTTCTGGTAGAACCGGTACGCTCCCGCATTCTGCTCAAGCACTTCCAGCCAGAGATAGTCTTTTCCCCTGCTCCGGGCCATGTCGGTGATGCTGTTGAACATCACCTGGCCATAGTTCTTGCCGGTCTCGGCGGGATCGAGGTAGAGCTTGTTGAGGAGAACGCCCTTCTTGTCCGTTTCCGGGAGCAGGGCTTCCCAGGTCACTTTCATAAATCCCACTGGCCGATCGGTCTCGGCAACATACCAGGAAACAGCGTTCTCTTTCAGGCTCTGTTCAAGTACGGAAAGCGCGTACTCGCCGTCCAGAAAAACCTTCATCTCTGCGTCTGACACCCACAGATGCTGAAAATGGGCGGGATAGATTCGGTATCCCAGCTCGCTTAAGAGCGTGGCATCGGCACGGGTGGCCTGTCGAATTCGAAACGTCATGGAAAGTCTCCCTGGTAATCACCCGCGTTGGGCATTTTGGTAGAGATCCCAGCGGTTGCCGTAAATATCTTCAAACACCACTACCGTACCGTACTCTTCCTCACGAGGTTCTTCGCAGAAATGGACGCCCTTGTCTTTCATGGCACGGTAATCGCGCCAGAAATCGTCCGTCTGAAGGAAGAGGAAAACTCTGCCGCCGCATTGATTGCCGATAAAGCTTTCCTGCCTCTCGTTAGAAGCGCGAGCCAGCAAAATGTTGCAGTCACTTTCCGGGTTGGGTGAGACGACCACCCAGCGTTTACCCGGTTGAGGCGTATCCTCTACGAGGGTAAACCCCAGCTTGTCGGTGTAGTATTCAATGGCGCGATCGTAGTCATCAACCACAATAGCCACGCAGCCAAGGCATCGCTTCTGTGTTCTCATTTTTCGTTTCCTTTGCATGAATGGGTACGGGCACGCTATCCCATTGCAGCGTGCTGGCCGCCGGATTTACTGGCTTGCGTAAGCCTCGCGCTTTTCTGCCCATTTCAGCATGGCATCAAGCGCCGGACATAATGCCTGCCCCCAATCGGTGAGGCGATACTCCACTTTCGGTGGCACTTGCGGGTAGACCATCCGAGAAACGATACCATCGGATTCAAGTTGCCTGAGCTGCTGCGCCAGCATCTTCTGGGAAATACCGGGGATCAGTTTTTCGAAATCTGAGTAGCGCTGCACTTTTCCGTCGAAAAGATGAAAAAGAATAATTAATTTCCAGCGGCCTTCCAGCAGCCGTAACACTTTCTCCACGCCGCTCGCGGCAGATTCCGGACTATATAACTTACTCATAATTCAGTAGCTCACTTTTTCGTGCGTACTTGTCAATTTCTCAGTCTATGTTGAATATACCTGTACTGTAAATAACGGGAGTGCAAGGTCATGTCATTAGATATTGATTTTAAAGGCAAACGCGTGCTTGTTACCGCTGGCACGAAAGGGCTCGGAAAAGCGGTCGTCGGGCTTTTAAAACAGCTCGGTGCAACGGTATTCACCACTGCGCGCCACGAGCCGGACGTAGATGTCGCAGATACTTTCGTCGCCGCTGACCTTACGACGGTCGCTGGATGTGCCGCTGTCGCATCTGCGGTTCAGGAGCAGATGGGAGGCGTCGACGTGATTATCCATGTTGCGGGCGGTTCAACCTCACCCGGTGGCGGTTTTGCTGCGCTTGGCGAAGAAGAGTGGCAGCAGGAGCTCAATCTTAATTTGTTGCCTGCAGTACGCTTAGATCGCGCCCTGCTTCCCGGAATGCTCGCGCAGGGAAATGGGGTGATTATTCACGTGACGTCTATTCAGCGCGAGCTGCCGTTACCGGAATCAACAACGGGTTATGCGGCGGCTAAAGCAGCCCTCTCAACCTACAGTAAAAGCCTTTCAAAGGAAGTCTCACCGAAGGGCGTTCGGGTGGTGCGCGTTGCGCCCGGCTGGATCGAAACTGAAGCGGCGGTTGCACTGGCGGAGAGGCTGGCAAAGCAGGCAGGTACAGACTACGAAGGCGGCAAGCAGATCATTATGAAGGCGCTAGGTGGAATACCGCTCGGACGCCCTGCCAGACCGATAGAGGTGGCCAACCTCATCGTCTTCCTCGCTTCATCGCATGCTGCGAGTATCACCGGTACTGAATTTGTGATTGATGGCGGCACCATTCCCACAGTGTAACGCGGGTGCTTAATCGGCTCGGTGCGAGAGTTGATTAAGCACCGGGGAATATCACCGATCGGACAGTTTCTCCAGGCCCTTTTTTAACGCATGTCTTACCGTTTCTGAATCCATACCCATCTGTGCATGAATAATTGCGCCGTCAATGAGCAGCATGATTTCATTGACGACGCGCTCATCAGCACTCTTCGTCAGCAAGGCAATAATTTTCTTTGTTTCTGATTTATGACTGCGGCATATCTCTTTTATTTCGTTTTCAATATCTTCCGATTTCGCCTCTGCGCTGGCGTTAATAAACGCGCAGCCGTGGAACTCGGGCGAAATAAACCATTCGTAAAGCGTTGCGGATATCGCATCAGCAGGTATTTCGCCTTCATCGAGATGTCGACGCAGCGTGGTCTCAAACCAGTTAATCCATATTTCATGCCGGTAGTTCAAATAGGCAAGAATAAGCAAGCTCTTACTCGGGAAATGGCGATAGAACGTCACCTTGGTCACTTTAGACGCTTTAATCAGCGTATCCACCCCCGTCGCCCTGAAGCCCGTGGAATAAAACAGATCGTGCGCCGTGAGTAATATCTTATCTCTGACGCTAATTTTAGTATCGTTGTCTGCGGGTTCTGTTTTCACTTTTGGGTAGCCTCTAAAATAATGTTGACAGCGTTATTTTACAGGCATAGATTACCGCAAGTAGACAGACCTGTCTACATAATATAACACTGAGGTAATCGCCATGAACACACGTCCTCCTTTACCGCCCTTCACTCGTGAAAGCGCCATCGAAAAAGTCAGACTGGCAGAAGATGGCTGGAACAGCCGCGACCCGGCGAAAGTCGCGCTTGCCTATACGCTGGATACCCAATGGCGTAACCGCGCAGAGTTCGCCACCAACCGTGAAGAAGCCCAGGCGTTTCTGGAGCGGAAATGGAAAAAAGAGCTGGACTATCGTCTGATTAAAGAGCTCTGGGCATTTACGGAGAACCGGATCGCGGTGCGCTATGCCTATGAATGGCATGATGATTCCGGCAACTGGTTCCGCTCTTACGGCAATGAAAACTGGGAGTTTGAGCCGGACGGGCTGATGAAGCGCCGCTTTGCCTGCGTAAACGATATGCCGATCAAAGCCTCTGAGCGTCTGTTCCACTGGCCGCTGGGCAGACGCCCGGACGATCACCCTTCGCTGAGCGATCTTGGCTTATAGGATTTTTGCATCACTCCGGGCCGCCCCGGAGTGATGAATTTACAGCGCGCCCAGCTGTTTCATCAGCGTCAGGTTGTCCTCAATATGCCAGTTAGCCACAATTTTACCGTCAGCAATCTTATAAAGATCCGTGGCGATGAAATCTATTTTCTGCCCCTGTCCTTTCAGCTTGCCAAATGTTCCGGTGAACGTGCCGTGAAAATGTAAATGCGAAACCACGCGATCGCCTGAAATAATCATTTGCTCAACGTCACAGCGCAAATCAGGCACGGCTGCGCGAAACGCGCGGGACGCTAAAATAGCGCCTTCCGGCCCCTGCCTACGCCCTTTCGGAGGCGTTTTATCAATAAAACCTGCCGCCAGGGCATCACGCGCCAGGGTTTCATTACCCGTGTTCCAGAATGAAGCATATTCTCTGGCGGCGGCTTCATTCACCTTTAATTGCGCCTGCGGCAGGCTGTTGTCCACTATAAGCTGTTTCGGCTGCAGCCATTCCCCCTGCGCGGAAATCGCATTGCCCGACAGACCTGCAAAAATAACCATCGCTACCGCCGAATGAAAATACGTCGAATATTTCATGATATCTCTCAATAGAGTATTACATTCCCGCAGACGATTTCCTGCGGTTCAAATCAGAAAGGGTCAGTTAATTAACGCCCCGCCTTCAATATCAATGACCGACCCCGTGACAAAGGGATTATCAATGGCGAAAAGATATCCTTGCGCGACGTTCTCCGCCCTTCCCCAGGCTTTGGCTGGCAGGGTTTCCGCCGCGGCAGCGAGCATTTTTTCCCGCGCGGCGGCGTCCATGCCCGCATACGCTTCCGTGTCGGTCAGCCCCGGACTCACGACGTTGACGCGCAGCGGTGAAAGCTCTTTCGCCAGCACTTTTGTCGCGGCCTCGATGGCGGCATTCATCGTCGTTTTAACAATGGCGCCCGCCACGGTGCGACGCGCCACGAACCCGCTGGTGAACGTCAGCGTACCGCCGGGGGCGATGTTCCCGCTGAGATAGCGGGCGACATTGATGCTTCCCCAGAATTTCGTATCAAAAGCCAGCCTTGCCGCGCGGAGATCCAGCCCGGAAAGAAGCCCTCCCGGTGCCTGTGAACCCGCCGTAACGACAATATTATTGACCTCACCCAGCGTTTCACCGAGTGCGACAAGCTCTGCCTCACGGCTGATATCCAGCACGAGGGTATGAACAGACGCGGCGTGGGCGCTCAGCCGTTGCCGCGCAGCGTCCAGCTTCGCGCCGTCGCGGCCCGCGAGAATAATCTCCTCGCCGCGCCCGGCAAGCAGGCTGCCCACGGCGAAACCGATGCCGGAAGCGCCGCCGATAATTAAGGTTTTACGGGTCATAACATCTTCTCCTGCAGGGTGTAAATGGGGTAATCGGTATATCCCGTCGCGGTGCCGCCAAACAGCGTGGCGGGATCGCGCACCTGAGCCAGAGGCAGCTGGTGCGCCAGCCGGTGGGGTAAATCCGGGTTGGCAATAAACGTCCGTCCGAAGGCAATCAAATCGGCATAGCCGGCAGCGAGGATCTTCTCCGCTTTTTCAAGGTCATAGTTCCCCGCGACGATAAGGGTTCCGCTAAACGTCTCGCGAAGCGATTGCCGGAACGGCTCAGGCACCTGCGGCGCATCGTCCCAGTCGGCTTCCGCCAGGTGGATGAACGCAATCCCTTCTTGTTCACACCAGGCCGCGAGAGCGAGTATGACTTCCGTCACCTTCGGATCGTTCATCCCGCGCTGGGTAATAAACGGGGAAAGGCGAATGCCCGTACGCTCGCGGCCAATGGCCTCGGCAATGGCGCTTAGCACCTCCTGAGCAAAGCGGATCCGGTTCGCCAGCGTGCCGCCGTACTCGTCCGTGCGTTTGTTGGAGGTTTGACGAAGAAACTGGTCGATCAGATAGCCGTTTCCGCCGTGAACCTCCACGCCGTCAAACCCGGCCTGAACGGCATTCAGTGCCGCCTGACGATAGTCCGCGATGATGCTGTGAATGTCCTTGCGCGAGAGGGTTCTCGGCTGCGGACAGTCAACCATTTGGCCTTCCCCCTTTTCATTCACCACCCACACCTGCGCGTCCGGCGCCAGTGCTGACGGGGCGACGGGCTGACCATCCTGATGAAAGCTGGCGTGCGACATTCGCCCGACGTGCCAGAGCTGCGAAAAAATCACCCCGCCCGCCTGATGCACGGCGCCCGTGGTGAGCTGCCATCCTGAAACCTGCTCAGGCGAATGGATGCCGGGCGTCCAGGAGTATCCCTGGCCCTGAGGCGAAATCTGCGTGGCTTCCGTGATGATTAATCCGGCGCTGGCCCGCTGCCGGTAATACTCCGCCATCAGCGCCGAGGGAATATTTCCCGGCTGAAGGGAGCGCGCGCGGGTCATCGGCGCCATGACGATACGGTTTTTCAGGTCCTGCTGACCCAGCCTGTAGCGTTCAAAAAGTGAGGTACGTTGCATGTTTTCATCCCTTATGGTTTGGATGAAATCACTTTACAGTCGGCATCTGATTTTGATAATTACGCTAAAATAAGATGCACTTTTCGGAATATATGAATAATGGGTAAACTCGAAGACATGGCGTTACTGGTGGAAGTTGCCGAGGCTGGCGGTCTTTCTGCCGCCGGGCGACGCCTGTCGCTTTCCCCCGCCACCATGACGGCCAGGCTGAAAGCGATTGAGGAGCGTTACCAGACGCGCCTGTTTCACCGCTCAACGCGATCCATCACGCTGACCCGCGCCGGGGAAGAGTTTTACCATGCCGCGCTGCGCGTGCTGGAAGAGGTGCATCACGCCGAGTCGTTACTGACGCAAAAGGAAGGCGTGCTCAGCGGCAACATTCGCCTTTCTGCACCCTCGGACTTTGGCAGACAGTATCTCAGCCCCGCCGTCGTGGAATTCTCCCGACGCCATCCCGACGTTAAATTTTTCATCTCGTTAAGAGAACACGTTGAGGACCTGGTCGCTAACCGGCTGGATATGAGCGTGCGTTTTGGCAACCTGCCGGACAGCAGCCTTGTCGTCAGAAACATCCGCCCGAACCATCGGGTGCTGGTCGCCTCCGGGGAGTATCTTAACGAACGCGGCATCCCCGCCACGTTTGCCGATTTAGCTCAGCACCGGTGCCTGGCGCTTGAGTCTCAGGGCGTGGTGATGAACGAATGGCGCTTTGAAAAAGATGGCGATGAAAGCGTCGTTCGCGTAGAGCCAGCCATGGTGTGCGACGACGGGGCTTTGCTTCGTCAGTGGGCTCTCAGCGGGGCTGGCATCGCGGGGAAATCGTGGTGGGACGTCAAAGACGATGTTGAAACCGGAAGGCTCACGGTACTGTTTGCCGACAGCTTCACCGGCTTTAGCCGATACGATCGCAAAGATGTCGGCCTGCAGCTTGTTTACCCCCAGCGCAAACTGCAGCCGCTTCAGGTCACGGCGTTTAGCCAGTTTTTTCTCGACTGGCTAAAAAAACAGTAAAATTAAATCGCGTCAGGCATCTGCGGTTAATTTCTCGCCAAAATAAGAGATGGCGCGCATTTCGGTGACAACCTCAGGACTACTCTGTGTGCGGTTTTCAGGAGGTACAAAATATGAAAAAGCTTCTGATCTGTTGTTTGTTTGGTAATACCGCAAACTCTCTCGCCAAAAAAATGCAGTCTCTGGCAGAACGCGAAGGCTATCCGCTGATGATTAGCGCTGTTGGGCTGGATAACTTCGCCAGCGTCGCTCCCGCTTTCGATGGTTTCCTCATCGCGCCGCACATTCAGTACAAACTCGATGAGATAAAAGAAACGGTGGGCAATACGCGTTCACTCGCCATTATTGAGAGCCTGCCCTATGCCTCTCTCGACGCGAGGAAAGTATTGAATTTCGTGAAGGAGCAGATGCCTGAACTGGCTGCCTGACAGATAAGGCCGCATCGGTTTTGCGGCCTCCTCTCACCCGGCGATCAAAACGTGTCGACACAAGGCTGGCCGACCTCATTAAGGGCGTTTTTCAACCTGGCTCTGAGTTCAATTAACGCCGCTTCTTTCTCTTCAAGCTGCTGCAGCTTGCGGCGCAGAGACGCCTGTTTTTGCTCAGCGGTAAATTTGTCGTCAACCCAGACAGCCAAAACCTCTGAAATTTCAGCTAAGGTAAAACCCAGCATTTTGGCATGCTTGATCATGTTTAAACGCTGTAAATCGACGGCGGAATAGACTTTATAGTTATTGCTGCGATTGGGTTGCGGGATATTCTCTAACAGCCCCTGTCGCTCATAGTAACGCACCGTTTCTTTCGACAATCCCGTTTTCGCACACAGTTCACCAATTCGCATCGCGTCGCCCTCACCTTGTAAAAATCACGCTTGACCGTGTACCTAAGTGCACGGTTTATGCTGTGCAGCATACATTAGGGAAACGGGATTAAACATATGAATTCTTTTGATTATACCGGAAAAACAGCGCTGATTACCGGAGCGTCGTCAGGCATAGGCCGTGATTTTGCCCGGCAGCTCGCCGCCCGCGGCGTGGCCTTGATCCTGGTCGCCCGCTCCGAGCCAAGGCTGCAGGCGCTTGCCGTAGAGTTAGTCAGAAAGCACGGCGTCTCCATCACGATTATCGTGCAGGATTTAGTGAAGCCGGAAGCCATTCCCCACATTGTGGAACGGCTTGAAACCTTAAGACGCGTCCCCGACATTCTGATCAATTGCGCCGGCTTCGCCACCTACGGGCCATTCGAAAAGCTGTCCATCGACAGGCAGCGTGATGAGATAAACGTAAACTGCATGGCCCCCGTGGAGCTGACTCACGCCTTGCTGCCGGGAATGCTGCAGCAGGGCTCCGGGGTAATTATTAACGTTGCCTCAACGGCCGCGATGCAACCGGATCCCTATATGGCGATTTATGGCGCAACCAAAGCCTTCCTGCTCTCGTTTTCGAACGCGCTGTGGGGAGAGTATCGCTCCAGGGGCATCCGCGTCCTGGCGCTTTGCCCCGGCGCAACGGATACGGCCTTTTTTGATGTGGTGAATGCTGAGGAAGCCTCGGTCGGTAAACGAATGCCCGCTGACAAGGTGGTCACCCTGGCGTTGAAGGCCGTGGAGAGTAACCGTAACTACCTGATTACCGGATGCGGTAACTGGCTTCTGGGGCAGCTACACCGGTTCGTGACGCGCAGGCGTCTGGTGCTTATCGTTGAAAAAATATTGCGTCCGCGCTCGGCCTGAGCAAAAACGGCTCCGTTCAGCGCAAGGGAGTTGCGCTGAAATCCTCGCTTATCGCAGGCAGATAGATGCCATAGTGCACGAAAAACAGTGATACACTTACCCCACCTGGTTGATCGTCCCGTCTGAACGGCGCATGATGAATGACGGTAACCAAATATCAAAATGGTCACTCGTTGTTAATCGTAGCCTGTCACGCTAAGCTTAAATAATGACTAAAAATATGAATCCCCCATCATCACGTGGTCCCCTTGACCACGCTGTCAGAGAGCAAATCGTCGAAGCGGCTTTTGAGCACTTCGGCCACTACGGCTATGAAAAAACCACCGTCGCCGAACTGGCTAAATCCATTGGTTTTTCAAAGTCCTACATTTATAAGTTTTTCGATTCCAAACAGGCTATCGGCGAGGTGATCTGCGCTAACCGCCTGGAGCTGATCATGGCGGCAGTGCTTTCCGCCATCGAGGATGCGCCGTCAGCAAGCGAAAAATTACGCCGCCTTTTCAAAGCGCTCACCGAGGCGGGAAGCGAGCTGTTTTTCCACGACCGTAAGCTATACGACATCGCCGCCGTCGCCGCGCAGGAGCAGTGGCCTTCCACGCAAAAGTACAGTGAAAGCCTGATGAAGCTGATTGAGAGCATCATTATCGAAGGCAGGCAGGCCGGCGA
Organism: Enterobacter cloacae complex sp. ECL352; assembly: GCF_020149545.1. Taxonomy (NCBI): domain Bacteria; kingdom Pseudomonadati; phylum Pseudomonadota; class Gammaproteobacteria; order Enterobacterales; family Enterobacteriaceae; genus Enterobacter; species Enterobacter cloacae complex sp. ECL352. Next base: position 4,577,870 of record NZ_CP083709.1, on the reverse strand, counting down.
GTTTGAAAGAAAAACGCCGCTGGATGAAGTCACCTGTGCCGTCTACATGGTGATGTGCCCTTACATTAACCCCGTTCAGCTTCAGTACAACCTCGAAATGGCCCCCACGGCGGCAGTGCTACTCTCTTCACTGATTTTAAGAAGCCTGGCCCCCTAATTTGTGACCATTGACAATTTTGGTCACTAGTCAGAGAATGCGGATACCGTCCTGTTACGTCAAAAAGGTTTCCCATGCTCAGGCTCACTTCAGCCCGCGTTGCCGTTTGTCTCCTGCCGTTTGCCCTGGTGGCGTGCGGCGATATTTCCGCGAGTGACGATCCGCGCACCAAGCCACCGCTCGTCAGATCCGCCTCCGTCGAGCTTGCGAACAATAACGCCCGCGCCTTCACGGGCGTGGTGGTCGCAAGAACGCAAAGCGATTTAGGTTTCAGGGTTCAGGGAAAAATCCTTGAGCGGCTGGTCGATACGGGCCAGACCGTCAAACAGGGCCAGCCCCTGCTGCGCCTGGATCCGCTTGACCTGAAGTTACAGGCTCAGGCGCAGCAGCGCGCGGTAGATGCGGCCCAGGCGCGCGCGCGAAAAGCCACCAGCGATGAGGCGCGCTATCGCGGTCTTGTGGCGTCCGGCGCGGTGTCTGCCTCGGAGTATGACCAGATCAAAGCGGCGGCCGATACGGCCAGGGCCGATCTCAGCGCCGCCCGGGCGCAGGCCAGCGTGGCGCAAAACGCCACGGGCTATGCCGTGCTGCTGGCGGATTCGGACGGCGTGGTCATGGAGACGCTCGCCGAGCCGGGTCAGGTCGTCAGCGCCGGACAGGTGGCGATCAGGCTCGCCAGAGCGGGACAGCGTGAAGCGCTCGTCCAGCTTCCGGAAACGCTGCGCCCTGCCGTCGGCAGCGAAGCGCAGGCCACGCTGTATGGCAATGAAAAACATCCGGTCACCGCAACGCTGCGCCTGCTGTCTGATTCGGCCGATGCCGCGACCCGCACGTATGAAGCCCGCTACGTGCTGGATGGCCTGCTGGCGAACGCGCCGCTGGGGGCGACCGTCACGCTGAACGTTCAGGACAACAAAGCGGAAGGTCAGGTCATGCAGGTCCCGCTGGCTTCACTCTATGATGCAGGAAAAGGTCCCGGCGTCTGGCGTATTTCCGCCCAGCCGGCAAAGGTTGCATGGACGCCCGTCAGGGTGCTGAGCGTGGGTGAAGATGCGGCGCAGGTCACGGGCGGCGTGAAGCCCGGTGAGAAGATTGTTGCGTTAGGCGCCCATCTTCTGCACGAAGGTGAGGTCGTCAGGCTTGCTAAGCAGCGCAATGCCGCCCTGGCGGAGAACACGCCATGAGCGGAAGCCGCTTCAACCTGTCGGCGCTGGCCGTCCGCGAACGTTCCATCACGCTGTTTCTGATCGTTCTGGTCACGATTGCCGGAATTTACGCCTTCTTTGGGCTCGGGCGCGCGGAAGATCCGCCCTTCACGGTAAAGCAAATGACGGTGATAACCGTCTGGCCGGGCGCGACCGCGCAGGAAATTCAGGATCAGGTCGCCGAGCCGCTGGAAAAGCGCCTGCAGGAACTCAAATGGTATGACCGTACCGAAACCTATACCCGTCCCGGCATGGCGTTTATCACGTTGTCATTGCAGGACAAGACCCCGCCAGCCGAAGTGCAGGAGGAGTTCTATCAGGCGCGTAAGAAGCTCGGAGATGAATCTCAGCGTCTTCCGGCGGGCGTCATCGGCCCGATGATCAATGACGAATTCTCGGATGTCACCTTTGCCCTCTTTGCGCTGAAAGCGAAAGGCGAACCGCAGCGGCAGCTGGTACGCGATGCCGAAGGCCTGCGCCAGCAGCTCCTGCACGTTCCCGGCGTGAAGAAAGTGAACATTATCGGCGAACAGGCCGAGCGGATTTACATCTCCTTCTCCCACGACCGTCTGGCGACGATAGGGCTCTCACCCCAGGACATTTTCAACGCCCTCAACAGCCAGAACGCTTTAGCCGCGGCGGGCTCCATTGAGACCCGAGGCGCGCAGATTTTTATCCGCCTGGACGGCGCGTTCGATGAACTGCAGAAAATCCGCGATACGCCTTTTATTGCTCAGGGCAAAACGCTCAAGCTGTCCGATGTGGCAACGGTTGAGCGAGGCTACGAAGATCCCCCGACGATGCTGATACGCAATCAGCATGAGCCCGCCCTTCTGCTGGGCATCGTGATGCGTGAAGGCTGGAACGGTCTGGCGCTGGGGAAAGCGCTGGATGCGGAAACGGCGAAAATAAATGATAGCCTGCCGCTGGGCATGTCCCTGACCAAGGTCACCGACCAGTCCGTGAATATTCGCTCGTCGGTCGATGAGTTCATGATCAAATTCTTCGTCGCCCTGCTTGTGGTCATGGTGGTGTGTTTTGTCAGCATGGGCTGGCGCGTGGGTGTTGTCGTTGCGGCGGCGGTACCGCTGACGCTGGCGGTCGTTTTCGTGGTGATGGAAGCCGCGGGAATAAACTTTGACCGCGTGACGCTGGGCTCCCTGATCCTCGCCCTCGGCCTGCTGGTTGATGATGCCATCATCGCCATCGAAATGATGGTGGTGAAAATGGAGGAAGGTTACGACAGAATCAAAGCCTCGGCCTTCGCCTGGAGCCATACCGCCGCGCCCATGCTGGCCGGTACCCTGGTGACGGCCATTGGCTTTATGCCGAATGGCTTTGCCCAGTCGACCGCAGGGGAATACACCAGCAATATGTTCTGGATCGTCGGCCTCGCCCTGATTGCATCGTGGTTTGTCGCGGTGGTGTTCACGCCCTATCTTGGGGTGAAGATCCTGCCGGCGATCCCTAAAGTGGAAGGGGGTCATGCCGCCATCTATAACACGCCTCGCTATAACCGTTTTCGCCGGCTGCTTGCCCGCGTTATCGCCAGAAAATGGCGGGTGGCCGGGTTGGTGGTCGCCATTTTCATCCTGGCCGTGCTCGGTATGGGGCTGGTTAAAAAACAATTCTTCCCGACCTCCGATCGCCCGGAAGTACTGGTTGAGGTGCAGATGCCCTACGGTACCTCGATTGAGCAAACCAGCGCCGCCACAGCAAAAATAGAAGCGTGGCTGGGCCAGCAGCCCGAAGCCAAAATTGTCACGGCCTATATTGGTCAGGGTTCACCCCGTTTTTATCTGGCGATGGCGCCAGAACTGCCCGACCCGTCTTTTGCGAAAATAGTGATCCTGACGGACAGCGAGACGTCACGCGAGGCGCTCAAGCTCCGGCTGAGAGACGCTGTCGCCAACGGCCTTGCCCCCGAAGCGCGCGTGCGGGTAACGCAGCTGGTGTTTGGCCCGTACTCGCCCTTCCCGGTTGCCTGGCGCGTGTCGGGGCCGGATGTCGAACAGGTGCATGACATCGCTGACCGGGTGAAAGCCGTGCTTCAGGCGAGCCCGATGATGAGAACCGTCAACACCGACTGGGGGTCGCGCGTTCCCGTCCTGCATTTCACTCTCGATCAAAACCGCCTGCAGGCGACCGGCTTAACCTCCAGTGCCGTTGCCGATCAGCTTCAGTTTCTGCTCTCAGGCGTGCCCGTCACGTCCGTGCGGGAAGATATTCGCTCGGTTGAGGTCATTGGCCGCGCGGCGGGAGATATCCGTCTTAACCCGGCCAAAATCGAGGGTTTCACCCTTGTCGGCAATGCGGGACAGCGCGTTCCGCTGTCTCAAATCGGCAAGATCGAGATCGGTATGGAAGATCCGATCCTGCGCCGCCGCGATCGCACCCCGACGATTACCGTGCGGGGCGATATCGCTAACCATCTTCAGCCACCGGATGTGTCGGTCGCTATCATGAAGCAGCTCCAGCCGATTGTTGATGCGCTGCCGGCCGGGTACCGTATCGACATGGCGGGTTCGATTGAGGAATCGGGCAAAGCCACGCAGGCCATGATCCCGCTGTTTCCGATCATGATTGCCCTGACGCTGCTGATCATCATTTTGCAGGTGCGCTCAATCTCGGCGATGGTGATGGTGTTCTTAACCGCGCCGCTGGGGCTGATTGGCGTAGTGCCCGTGCTGTTGATTTTCAATCAGCCGTTTGGCATCAACGCGCTGGTCGGCTTGATCGCCCTTTCCGGCATTCTTATGCGCAATACGCTGATCCTGATCGGTCAAATCGATCATAACCAGGAGGAGGGCCTCGAGCCGTTCCAGGCGGTGGTTGAAGCGACGGTCCAGCGCGCACGCCCGGTCTTGCTAACCGCCATGGCCGCCGTGCTGGCGTTTATTCCCCTGACGCATTCGGTGTTCTGGGGCACGCTGGCTTACACGCTGATAGGCGGAACGCTGGGCGGGACGATCGTCACGCTCGTCTTCCTGCCCGCGATGTATGCGATCTGGTTCCGGATCCGCCCTGCGGAACAACGGGTGCAGCACCCTGCAGAAAACGTGTAAACTACCATGAGTAGATAACACTTCTGAGGAAAGCATGGTTGTTAAGCGCTTAAGAAAAGAGGACCGCCGCGTGCAGCTGCTGGAGGTTGCGCGCGGAATCGTTCGTCAGCAAGGCACGGAGGCGCTGACCCTTGGTTACCTGGCCGAGCGGGCCAACGTGACCAAGCCTATCCCCTACGATCACTTTGGCGATCGTGAAGGTCTGCTGATGGCGCTGTATCAGGATTATAGCGACCGGCAGCTGGCGAAGTTCCGCGAGACGCTTGCCGTCGACAGCAAAACGCTGGAAAAGACGATCCGCTTTTTCAGCGCCGCCTATATCGACTGCGCCATTAGTGCCGGGCCTGAAACCGGGCCAATCGCTGCCGCGCTGTCCGGATCCCACGCGCTGCAGACGTTTCGTGAGGCATGCGTGGCCGAATGCGCCGACTGCCTGCGTACCGCGCTTTCCCCGTTCGTCGCGCTGAAAGGCGTTCAGGGAGAAGCGGTACTGACGGCCATCATTGGCGCGGCGGACGCGCTCAGCACCGCCGCGGGCAACGGCGTGCTCGCCCGGAACGTGGCGGAAGATACGCTCAGCGGCGCCATGACCGGCGTGCTGGAGACCTACGTGAATAGCACAAAATGATCGCTGGGGGCGGATTGACACCTAAGTTACCAATAGTAATATAGGCGTCAGTTCTCACCCATTCGAGGTCGCTATGTCTGCTACAAATGCCATTAATAACGCACTGATCGTGACGGCTCATCCTGTCGACAATTCGTTATCCCATTCGCTGGCAGCCCGTATTGCCGGAAAATTACGCGAGCAAGGTACGCAGGTTGAGATTGCCGATCTGCATGCTGAAGGGTTTAATCCGGCGATGACCCGCGCCGATCTCGATTTGTATCACGGCGATCCGAGCGCCCTTCCCGACGATATTCTGCGCGAGCAGCAGCGCGTCGAGCGAGCGGATATGCTGGTGTTTGTCTTCCCCGTGTACTGGTGGTCGGTCCCCGCGCTGCTGAAAGGCTGGTTCGATCGCGTATTAACCCTGAACTGGGCGTATAAGGTGGCCGACGATGGCCGGATTGTGGGCAGCTTACGCGACGTTCCCGTCCGCCTGATTGCCACCGGCGGCAGCGATCTCACCGGATTCGACAAACACGGCTATTCGACGGCGATTCAGACGCAGATAATCGAAGGCGTGTTTGGCTTCTGCGGGTTGAAGAACGTTAAGCTCGATATCCTTTACCAGGCAGACACGGCGGCGCCTGAGCAGGTTGAGGATTTCCTGCAGGGGCTAGAGAGTCTTAAATAATCCCGGCTATCCAGTCACAGCAAAGGCGCGCCTCCTTCGCCAGAAGGAAGCGCGTGTCTCGTTATCACCTACCACCGGCAGGGGCGATCTTTTAATCCTGCTGGCTAACCGGAACTCTCTTTCCAGCGATTATTCAAAAAATAACGAGAAAAGGCCAATCGCCATCACTACGCTCATAATCACCTGAATCAGAATAATAAAAAAAGCGACCCCACCCAAGACTGTGATTTTTCGACGCAGAATGAAAGTAATGCCGGAAAGTACAGCACTGAACAGAATGGCTTTAAGGATATAGGAAAGCGGAACCATTGCCGGGTGACCGGTATGCACTCCAGCAAGCCCAATGAGACCCAGCAGAAAACCTCCGCAGAATCCCCATCCCCAGAAAGTCATTGGTAAGCTCATCTGCCCCGCGACTAATCTTTTCAACATACGCACATCCTTTTTGTGATTATTTTATCAAAATTCACCGGTTTACAGGGTAAAACCCCCGTCACCCACCTGCGCCTGGGCGTACCATTTCATCAGCTCCGCGCAACCGGGTGCGTTCTCAGCCGGTGACCATTGGGCGGTATCGTGCTCCGGAACAGGCTGATAGCCGCCGTGTTTTACCTCGAAAATGACGCCGCCTTTATCCAGCGACAGCACGGCATGCCAGGTACCGGCATCCATCTCCAGCACTTTGCAGTCTTCACCTAACACCACGCGCTGGGTCACGTTACCGCCGTCATCAAAATTCAACACCAGAAAGCGACCGCTCAGAGCCGTCAGCAGTTCAAACGTGTGCGGGTGGCGATGAGGGCGAACATAGGTCCCAGGCTCCATCGCGATAGCCAGGCGCTGCACCGGGTCGCTAAGCTCGGGATGTAAATTGCGGTGCGCGCGTAAGCGAGGAGAATTGGCAGCCTGCTCGCTTTGTTGCTGCAGGTCACTGAACGTAATTTGTTTCATATACACCTTTGTGAATGGAGTCAGCGGACGGCAACCCTTTAGCCGCACGACGTTATACCATTCTGGACGGTCGATGAGCGATGGCATTTGTGAAACAAATCGCTGCAGCGTGAGGATGCGCGCGATCGCCCCCAAAGCGCAACGTTGAGTAAAACTCACATTGATGCCCACTATTTATCGTTTTTAAAAAGTGACGCACCTGAAATACCATCCATTCACCCCTGGGATAGAAAAATAAATAATACTAAGCCTGTATGGAGCACCTATGACACTCGATGTTTTATTCCCTGTATTGAATATTATCTCGCCTCATAAATTTAGCCCCCAAACAAATGTGCATGAGTTGATAATGTTACTTTCAGCAGAAAAGGAAAGCTCAGAAGCGCTATCGCCCTTCATCCATCGACTGCATCTTTTGGCTTTCGCCCAAGGCAATCCGGGTAACGCCGAAGAGTTGCTCTCAGCGCATTTACCAAAAGAGGGTGGGATCCTTCCGCTGCTGGACTTTGCGGACTGGCCAAAGGTGCGTTACGCCACGTCAGGCGAAGCTCAGACGCGTGAATCGCAGGAGTATTTCCGTGACATGACCTCGGCTGCCAATCTGTTACGCACTGCGCTGATCGACGCCGAGCGAGCAAAGGGAACGCCTGCGCTTTATATTCTGGATAAATTACTCAACCTGAACAGCGCCCTGCCGGAGCGATATAAAGATATGGCAAATATTCCCTACGCATAAATATGTTCTATATGCGGAATATCCTTCACTAAATATTCCGCTATTTACTAAACCCGCTTTTCGTTGTAATCAAGACAGACGATATCCAACGAAGGCAGTACCGGCGCATTAAGGTTAAGCCACGCCAGCAACCGTTCAATACTCTGTCTTCTGAGCGAATTTTTCGGCCAGACGAGGTAGTAGCCATCGCCGGTTGCGATAGCTTCCCTGAAGGGCAGCGCGAGCAGGCCGCTTTTCAGCGCGTCGAGCGTGAGGCGGAGGTCGGCCATCGCCACGCCGTGACCGTGCATGGCGGCCAGGCTTCCCTGCTCCAGGGTGTCGAACACTATTCCACGACTCACGTCGAGCCCGGGGAATGACCCGGTTCTTTTCAGCCATCGCTTCCAGTCCCGTCTGTCCGGAGAGGGATGGATAAGATCGCACTCTGGGAGCTGATGCCGGGCAGACTCAAGCAGCGACGGGGTACAAACCGGAATGAGCCATTCACTGAAGAGCAGCCGGCTTTCCGTAGACTCGCCGAAATAGCCATTACCGAGCAGGATCGCACAATCGTAGGGCTCACGGCTGAAGTCAACGGTGTCGAAGTCCATCCAGACGCTGGCAATTTCAATTTTTGGCTTAGCGTGGTTCTCGCGAAAGGATTTAAGCACATTCAGCAGCCACCGCATCGTCAGGGTGCTGGGGGCTTTGAGGCGCAGAAGGTGGTTTTCGCTTCTGAATGCGCGACAGGCCCACTCAATATTCGAGAAACTTTCGCTGAGCTGTCCGGCCAGAATACGTCCGGCATCACTGACCTCCACTCTCGGCCCCTGGCGTTTAAAGAGCTCACAGTCGAACCACTGTTCAAGCGTCCGGACATGCCTGCTGACCGCGCCCGGCGTGATATTCAGTGCTTCAGCCGCTTTGCTGAAGGAGTTCAGCCGCGCGGCAACTTCAAAAGCGCGCAGCGCATACAGTGGTGGTAAAGACATACATTCCCTTTCTGTGAGGTTTAGCTATGCAGTTTTTGTATTATCGGCACTCGGTGACTTGTCGCTCAGGTCCTCAGACGGGAACGTCATCAGCAGCTCCCTGAGCAGGGACTCAAGCTGCGCGCGCTGCGCGTCAGATAAGTTGCTCAGCAGCGCATTTTGCGTTTGTGTATGGACGATCAGCGCCTGTTCGATGCGCTCCTGCCCGTGCGGTGTCAGGCTTACGAGGGTGCTGCGCTTGTCATCCGGATCGGCAATTCGCCTGATAAGCCCAAGCTGTTCGAGATGGCTGAGCCGGTTCGTCATCGCCCCTGAGGTTACCAACAGCGATTTATAGAGCTGCGTGGGGGAAAGGCAGTACGGCTCACCGGCGCGACGCAGCGTGGCGAGCACGTCAAACTCGCCCTCGCGAAAGCCAAACTGCGCCATCGCCTGCGCCCATTCTTTTCCCAGATGCTTCATCAGCCGGAGCATTCGGCCAAAAATTTTCATCGACGAGGCGTCCAGCTCCGGCATGGCGCGGCTCCACTGGCCGACAACGAAGTCTACGTGATCTTGCATTTTCACCCCTGATGGCGTGCGAATTTATCCTGTTGTGCGGTACATCTTACGCAAAAACATATTTTATCTTAACGTTAAGATAAATGCTCGTGGCAATTTGTCCGGGCCATTCACAACCGAAAAGGACTCCATGTTGAAACGCACGTCGCCTTTACTCTTCGCCGTTATCGCTTTTATCGTCGGGCTGAACCTGCGCCCCATTCTGGCTTCTGTCGGACCGCTGTTTTCCGTGCTGCAGCGCGAAGCAGGGCTGACCGCTACGCAATTCAGCCTGCTAACCACCCTGCCGGTCGCGATGATGGGGCTTGCCGCCCTGTGTGGCCCCGGGCTTTTAGCCCGAGTCGGCGCCGTACGGGGAATTATGTTTGGGCTCTTTATCCTGCTTGCGGCCTGTTTGCTGCGCGGTTTTAGCGCCTCGCCGGAGAGTCTTATGGGCACCGCGCTACTGGGCGGGGCCAGCATAGGCACGATCCAGGCGTTAATGCCTGCCCTGATTAAAAAGGAATATACGCAAACGTCCAGCACGGTAATGTCGCTTTTCAGCACGGGCATTATGGCCGGTGCGGCAGTCGCCGCCGCCAGCGCCGAGCCGTTATTTTCATGGCTGACGCTGAAGCCCATGCTGGCAATGGCCGGGCTGTTAGCGCTGCTGGCGCTGATACTGTGGTTAACCCTGGTTAAGCATCCTCAAGGGGAAAAAACAGCACGCGAAACCGTTACGCTCTCGTCCTCTCGCACAGGGCTACTGTTGCTCTTTTTCGGCGTGGGAACGGGCGCCTACACGCTGGTATTGGCCTGGCTGCCCCCGCTCTATATTCAGGCGGGATGGTCCGCACGCAGCAGCGGCTACATGCTGGCCTGGCTGACGTTGACCGAGGTTGTCGCCGGGTTTGCCGTCTCCGCGCTGATCGGTAAATTCCCCGATCGTCGCGTACCGCTGATTGCCGTTTTGCTGTTGCTGCTGGCAGGATTACTGTGTCTGGTCTTTGCGCCGGGTACGACGCCTGTATTATCCACGTTGCTGCTTGGCACCGGGATCGGCGCCCTCTTCCCGCTGTCGCTCATCGTCACGTTCGATCATGCGCGAACGCCCGCGCAGGCCGGGAAGTTGCTGTCTAAAGTTCAGGGAGGCGGATACACGATCGCCGCGCTTATGCCGTTAATTGCGGGGATCGTTCGCGACAGTTCGGTCTCGCTGACCAGCGCATGGCTGATCATGAGTGCGGGAGTCGTGCTGCTGATCGTTATCGCGCTGAATTTTAAACCCGTCGTGGACGTGCAGGCACGGTGAATGCGATACCAGAATTAAGGGTCGTATTTCCGCCGTTCGTAAGATAAATTCAGGGTGAATTTCACCTCATTCAGGAGTGGATATGCCGCAGACGTTACCGGAAATTGATGTCTTGTTCGTCGCCGGGTTCGGACCCATTTCGCGGGATACGGAGTCCAGCAGCGCGTTTTATGTTCAGACACTCGGCCTTCCGCTGAAGCCGATGGAGGGGAATACCGATTATCTGCTCACTGAGGAGGATCAGCTGGAAGGCGTGAAGCATTTCGCCGTCTGGCCGCTCGCACAGGCGGCTGCATCCTGTTTTGGAGAGGAAAAGTGGCCAGTTGAGCACCCGATACCGCAGGGATGGGTTGAGTATGAGGTTCAGGATCTGGACTCGGCTACCCGCGTTCTAAGTGAAAAAGGCTATCGGCTGCTGGTAGCTAACCGTTTGGAACCGTGGGGGCAAACCGTCACTCGCCTGCTCAGCCCGGAAGGCTTGCTTACCGGGCTGACGATTACGCCGTGGCTGCGGGGATAAATGGTTTTTGGAAAGCAGCATAGTAGGGGGAAACGCCTGCTTTGAGCGAACAGTGGGCGTACCCTTATGCTATTTACACCAACGGTGTGAGTCTTTTTCTGTTAAGTTGAATGACGATGAAAACACACTCAGTCCTAACCTATTCAATGATTATTATCACCTGTCTGACTCAGGTGGGATAACGTTCGCCATTTTCCCGCCGGTAAGGCGGGCCTTACCGGTAACAATTCAGTGAGGTAAAGAATGGACTCAAATGCAGTAACGACGCCTGAAAAACCTGTCTTGCACTTGTTATGTGGAAAAATTGCATCCGGAAAATCCACATTGTCAGCAAAATTAGGATCATCACCTGGGACTGTAATTGTCAGCGAGGATCGCTGGCTGGCTGCCCTCTTTACCAATGAAATGCAATCCATATCTGATTATGTACAGTATTCATTAAGACTAAGAAATGCCATGAAGCCTCATCGGGTTTCACTACTCAAAGCTGGTTTATCAGTAGTTCTTGATTTCCCGGCAAACACACAAACAAATCGTGAATGGATGATGAGCATTATTAAGGAGTCAGGTGCCAGTAATCAGCTGCACTATCTGAAAGTTTCTGATGAAGTATGTAAATCCCGCTTGCGCGCCCGTAATGCAGAAGGCGTGCATGAATTTTCTGCCTCAGACCAACAATTTGACATCATAACGCGCTATTTCGAAGAGCCAACGGCTGATGAAGGGTTTGATATTATCGAATACTGCTAAATTTACCTTCCTGCACAAAAGCCGCCAGTTGGCGGCTTCTTTATTTTCCATCTCATACGCTTATAAAAGGGTACTACAGCGAACTAAAAGTCCGCTCCTGGCACAAAGCGGACATCGGGTATTCCGGAAGTGCCCGACTCATGGTTAATTCCATTCACCAAAACTCTCACCTCCCCAAAGCCTCGACAATCACCCTCTCCATTTTCTCTGGCGTGGTCACCGGAGCAAAACGCTTGAGTGGTTTACCGTCGCGGCCGATCAGAAACTTAGTAAAGTTCCACTTGATCCGCCCTCCCAGCACGCCGGGCAATTCGTTTTTCAGATAACGAAACAGCGGGTGCGCTGCGTTACCGTTAACTTCTACCTTCTCAAACATCGGGAAGCTCACGCCGTAGTTGATGTAACAGGTTTTCGAGATTTCGTCGGCGCCGCCGGGTTCCTGTTTACCGAACTGGTTGCAGGGGAAGCCCAGCACTACTAGTCCTCGATCGGCGTATTTCTTGTATAGCGCTTCAAGGCCAGCATATTGCGGCGTAAAGCCACACTGGCTGGCGGTATTGACGACCAAAACCACCTTTCCCGCATAGTCGGCCATTGAGATAAGGCGGCCATCCAGGCGGGTGGCGGTAAGTTGATAAAAGCGAGTCATACTGAAATCCCTCAAGGCTGGCCGAAAAGTCACGGTGACCATCAACAGGGCCGCCGCCGTTTAGAAAGTTTACATTCAGGCAGGCTATTTGTGATACATTCCTGGCGCGCCAATGACCACCACACTCGCTATCAGGTATGCAGAACATAACAAAAAAAATTCGCTGGCTTCTGCTTACTCTCCCACTCCTCAGCGGTTGTGGCACGCTCTCACAGATGTCCTCCCCGGAAGGTACTCAGGAACTTCTCACCCATGATTCGCTGGATGGCGACGTTGACAGCGTGGTGCGTCACTATATGGCGCAAAAATCCGTTCCCGGGATGACGGTCGCGGTGATCCATAATCACGGCTCGCCGCAGTTTTACACATGGGGCGTAACCGATGCGGTCAATCGCTATCCGGTCAGGTCCGACACCCTGTTTGCGCTCGGCTCGCTCAGCAAAGGGATCACGGCGGAAGTGGTGGCTTGTCTGGTGAATGAAGGGCAACTGAACTGGAACGATAACCTGGCGACATTGCTACCGCCGGGGACGCCGCTTAGCGCGGATGCACAAAAAATCACCCTGCTTGAACTGGTAACCCACACCTCCGGCCTGCCGCGTCAGAATATGGATGTTCCGATGCTTGGGAAATTCATCGGCTATTTAAGCACGGGCGAAAATTTCTATAGCGAGCTGGACAGCGATAACGTGCTGCGCTACCTCGCCGACTGGCGGGCGCCAAAGAATAAAGTGCCGCAATATTCCAATACCGGCTACGCCCTGATCGGCTATATCCTGAAGCACAAGACCGGCGAAGATATCCAGAGTTTAGCCTCGCGCTATATTTTCCGTCCGCTGCAAATGGCTAACAGCAGCTTTATACCCCAGCAGCTCAAAGGCTACCCGCAGCGGGCGCTTGGCCACGCGGGCGATCAGCCTAAATTCATCCCGCGCGGGCAGCTCACCCCGGACTGGCATTTTTCCAACAACATGGTGGCGGCAGCGAGCTTGTACAGCAACGCCGAAGATCTGGCGGCCTATGCCCGCTATCACGTCTCAACGACCCACAATCCCCTGCTGGACAATGTCTTTGCCGAAGTCAGAAATACCGATATTCAACGTCCCGACGGAGTGCAGGGTATTGCCTGGACCACCGACTTTATCGGCCTGGAAAAAATCACCTATCAGGTCGGCTATATCGGCGGCTACTCCAGCTTTATCGGCTATGACAAAGAAAAAGGCAATGCGGTGGTGGTGCTGCAAAATACCTTTAACTGGAGTAATTACATTGGCATCGCGCTATTAATGGATATGGCGAAAAAAGACAGCCAGAGCCCTGGCAGCCGCTTTGCGATTAATGAGATTCCAAAACGCGTTTATCAGCAATAGTAGTGAACGCCCGCCGTCAGATTCAGGCCTGATGCGCAAGATCTTCGCGAGTCGGCCCCTGAAAGTAGATAGTACTAATATGGCAACTTCGAGGCTGAGTCAGTACAAAACGAATCGTTTCCCAGATTGACCATCCATTCACCAGACGCTCCCCCATTCTTGATTGATTATCGACATGCGCATCTAAACCGGTCAGTTCAAAATCAGGCGGATATAATCCGGTTACCCGAATGTTTTCTTTGGATAAGTGTTCTGACAGTTTCGTTGTAAAGCCGCTGAGCCCGTGTTTGCTGGCAAAAAAAGCGGGATGGGCAATCGAATCTGTAAAGTTCGGAATACCGCACGCAGAGATAACTGCAATGATGTCTGCACTGTCTGAGCGTCTTAAACCCGGAAGCATTGCCTGGGTTAGCAGGATTGAACCTGTCAGGCCTGAACTGACGGTATTGAAGATTTCTGTGCTCGAATGTTCGTCTATTGTCCCGGACAACCACTGAGCAGCATTCAGAATTAAAATATCGATTGGCCTGTCTGAATGTAAGACCTGCGAAGAAAACTGAGAAATGGATTCCGGCAGGGCTAAATCACAGAGATACCCTTTCGCCTCACCACCTTCAGCCGCGATGAGGCTGCAGGTTTTTTGAATATCCACCGCCCGACGGGCGCTAAAATCCACTTCAACGCCCTCTCGGGCAAGCCAGACGCACAGCGCCTGACCAAATCCCCCGCCGCCACCCGTGATAACAGCTCTTTTACCCCTCAGCATAACTCTGCGTCCTCTGTCGTGATGAGTCTGTATCGAGAATTAATAGCATGATGAGGCGGGTAACATCTTCCCGTTAGTGCCATTTACAGCGGGAAAGAGCGCTTGAGCGTCTTTTATATTTCCCCAGAGAATTAGCTACCTCTTTCTTCGGCACAAGCTGCCAACGCCTGGTTTACTGGACTCGGATAATGGTTTATTTATTCTTGAATTTAACTTTGATTAATAATCTATACTGCGCCATTCTCCGATTTTATATTTAACTCTCTTTCGACTCGGGAGTCCCCTGATGAAAAACCAGTTTCCACTGGTCATTATCAAAACGCTCCCAACATGAAGAACGAAGAGAAGTACGACTGCCATCTGGATTAAACGTCCTGTAATGTAATATAGCGAAATTATCGCTTACGTTGATGAGTTGATAATCGCGACTGAGAATAGTTGGCGCATTTATTTCAGCAGAAAGGCATTCTATTGTCTCTGTACGAGTGACTAACACGCCTGTACGTGTTATTTCTCTAAATTCTTTATGAAGTATTTGTTCAAGCCACTCCCTGTCTTTTCGCATGTCGCCATGTAGAGAACATTCAAGTCTAATAAGCTTCTCAAGGAGCATAGTGATTGCCCTCATTACATGTCAGTGTTTATAAAACGATAATCGATCTAAGGCAATGGCCGCTCCTGCCATGAAGCGGACCTTCCCCCTACACCGCCGACTTCGGCCTTAAGTTCTCATCAAACGTCAGCCGTTTCCGGTCAGGCTCAGCCTCGCGCAGCGGCTCCACCTGGTGCATAGTGAGCTTGCAGCGCTCCACCAGCACCTGATACTCCCGCGTGCCCTGCTGCTTCCACGCCAGCTCCTGCTCGCTCAGCTCGCGAATCGCTTTGGCCGGGCTGCCGATAATCAAATGGTTGGCGGGCATCTCCGCTTTCGCCTTCACGAACGCCGCCGCGCCGACGATGCTGTTTTCACCGATGACCGCGCCGTCCATCACCACCGCGTTCATGCCCACCAGCGCATTACGGCGGATCACGCAGCCGTGGAGAATGGCGCTGTGGCCGATATGCCCGTCCTCTTCCACCACCGTGTCCTGCTCCGGGAAGCCGTGCATCACGCAGTTATCCTGAATGTTGGCACCGTCTTTCACCACGATACGGCCAAAATCACCGCGCAGGCTGGCGTTAGGACCGACGTAAACGCCTTTGCCCAGAATCACGTCGCCAATCAGCACCGCCGTCGGGTGAACATAGCTCTCGTCCGGTACGACCGGCGTCAGACCGTCAATTTGATAAACTGGCATCTTCGCTCCTTATGCGCTTGTAAGACCACCAAAGCGTTGATAGTAGAGCGTGCCGGGCACGGGCAGCTCGCCCACGGAGGTTTCGCCCTTCTCGCTGACAAACGCCAGCGCCCCCGGCGCGACACGCTGATAGATGTTAATGCAGAGCTGTCGGGCGCTTTGCCCCGCCCAGTGCGCGGGCAGCAACTCTTCCGGCAGCAGCGGATCTTTCAGCACCACGCGACGATAAAAGTGAATCAGCAGCAGCTGGATCTGGAAACAGCGTTCCGGCGTCAGCTCCTCCGGCGCGGCCTCTTTCAACAGCGGCAGCAGCGGGCGGAATGAATCGATGAACGTCTCGTACATCGCGTTTTGCTCGGTTAGCTGCCAGCACTCCTCCACCCGCGAACGCAGCGCGGCACGGGAGAGCGCCAGCGGCGAGTGGGCTTCAAAGAAAATCACGTTTTCCGCCACGCCGGCATCGTGAAGCAGGGACTGCACGTCCGCCAGATGCTGCGACGGCGAGGCCATCAGGCTCGGCGCCAGCGTGCCAAACCCCTGCCAGATCAGCTGTTTTTTGACGTCGGCAAGGGTGGTTTTATCCAGACCTTCGGAGAGCAGCAACAGCCATTTGCCGTCCCATGCGGGCAGTTCCGCACGGTAAATCTTATTCTCCGCGCGACGCGTCAGGCGAAGCCCCTTATCGCTCAGGCGGTAAAAGCTGCGACGTCCGATGCGGGAAACGTCCAGCCAGCCCTCTTTGTTGAGGCGAAACAGCGCGGTGCGCACGAAGCGCTCGCCAAACCCCATGCCTTCCAGCAGGGCGGCCAGGCTACCGAGCCAAATCTCACCGCCGCGATGGGAAAGCGCGTCACCGTATAACGAGGAGATAAGCGAGGTCCCGCTGACGGGAACGGAGCTGACCGCGTGCTGGATAAAGGCGTCGAGTTTATTCATGTGATTCATTCTGTTGTTATTTTTGTCCTGGATGAATCATAGCATAGGATTCTGGGATAGCCCCTCACCCTAACCCTTTCCCAAAGGGAGAGGGAACTTTTACACCCTCTCCTTTTGGGAGAGGGAACTGTTTACACCCTCTCCTTTTGGGAGAGGGAACTGTTTACACCCTCTCCTTTTGGGAGAAGGAACTGTTTACACCCTCTCCCTTTGGGAGAGGGCCGGGGTGAGGGAAAACTTAGCCGTTGGCCGCAGCTTTACGCAGGTCAAACACCCGGCAGGCTTTGCCCTCCGAGCGCGGGATGCTGCCGCAGTTAACAATCATTACGTCGGTGGAAATCCCCACCATCGACTTAATGCGGTGGCGAAGCTGGTGGCACACCTGGCAACGCTGCTCATGGGTCAGCGTGAGGCTACTCTCTTTCAGCTCGACCTTCACGGAAAGTGAATCAAGATGCCCGCGACGGTTCACCTCCAGCTGATAGTGCGGAGAAAGGTGTTCGAACTTGACGATCTCCTCTTCCAGCTGCGACGGGAAGACGTTGACGCCGCGGATGATCAGCATATCGTCACTGCGCCCGCTGATGCGGTCCATGCGGCGCATGCTGCGCGCGGTGGCCGGGAGCAGACGCGTTAGATCGCGGGTGCGGTAGCGGATCACCGGCAGCGCCTCTTTGGTCAGCGTGGTGAACAGCAGTTCGCCCTGCTGGCCGTCATCCAGCGGCGTGCCGTCGTTCGGGTTGACGATCTCCGGGTAGAAGTGATCTTCCCAGATGGTCGGGCCGTCGACGGTTTCGATACACTCCATCGCCACGCCCGGCCCCATCACTTCGGAGAGGCCATAGATATCCAGCGCGGTAATGCCCAAGCGTTTTTCGATTTCGCGACGCATGGCCTGCGTCCACGGCTCGGCGCCGAAGACGCCCACGCGCAGGGAACAGCCGCTGGCATCGCCGCCCATCTGGCGCTCCAGCTCCTCAATCAGGTTGAGGCAGTAGGACGGCGTCACCATGATCATATCCGGCTGGAAATCACGGATCAGCTGCGCCTGTTTCTCCGTCTGGCCGCCGGACATCGGGATCACCGTCGCGCCTAAACGCTCGGCGCCGTAGTGCGCCCCCAGCCCGCCGGTAAACAGGCCGTAGCCATACGCCACGTGAATTTTGTCCTTCGCGCTGCCGCCCGCGGCGCGCAGGGAGCGGGCCACCAGATTGGCCCAGTTGTCGATGTCGCCCTGCGTGTAGCCGACAACGGTCGGTTTGCCGGTGGTGCCGGATGAGGCGTGAATACGCACCACCTGCTCCATCGGCACGGCAAAGGTATCGAACGGATAGTTATCCCGCAGGTCCTGCTTGGTGGTGCACGGGAATTTACGGATATCCGCCAGCTCGTTGAAATCGTCAGGGTGAACGCCCGCCGCGTCAAACTTGCGTTTGTACATCGGCACGTTGTTGTAGGCGTGATGCAGCGTCCATTTCAGACGCTCGGTCTGCAGAGCCTGTAGCTCGTCAAGGGAGGCCGTTTCAATCGGATCAAGCTTTGTTGTATTTGTCATTGTAGGGTACTCACATTGTTTTTATGCTCAAACACGCTCAAGGATCATGGCAATGCCCTGACCCACACCGATGCACATCGTACACAGCGCGAAGCGCCCGCCGCGTCGGTGCAGTTCGTTGCTCGCGGCCAGCGCCAGTCTGGCACCGCTCATGCCCAGCGGGTGGCCCAGCGCAATCGCGCCACCGTTCGGGTTGACGTGCGCGGCATCATCCGGCAGGCCTAACTGGCGCAGCACGCCCAGCGCCTGCGAGGCGAAAGCTTCGTTAAGCTCGACAACGTCCATATCGTTAATGCTGAGTCCGGCGCGCTCCAGCGCCTTGCGGGTGGCCGGGACCGGGCCGAGCCCCATCAGACGAGGCTCCACGCCCGCCGTCGCCATCGCCACGATCCGCGTGCGCGGGACCAATCCCTGCGCCAGCGCCATCTTCTCGCTGGCGACGATCAGCGCCGCAGCGCCGTCGTTGACGCCGGAGGCATTCCCCGCCGTGACCACCCCGTTCTTACGAAACGGCGTTTTTAGCCCGGCGAGCTGTTCGAGCGTGGTGTCCGCGCGCGGATGTTCATCCACGCTGAACTCAGTGACCGTCCCTTTTTTTCCCGGCACCGGTACCGACACAATCTCCTGCGCCAGAATGCCGTTCTGCTGAGCCTGCGCGGTACGCTGCTGGCTGCGCAGCGCGAATGCGTCCTGATCGGCACGGCTGATATTTAACAATTCAGCTACATTCTCTGCCGTTTCCGGCATACTGTCAGTTCCGAATTGCTGATGCATGAGCGGATTCACAAATCGCCAGCCGATGGTGGTATCAAAGATTTCCGCCTGACGCTGAAACGCGGCGGTGGCTTTACCCATCACAAACGGCGCGCGGGACATGGACTCCACGCCGCCCGCAATCAGCAGCTCGCCATCGCCCGCCTTAATGGCGCGGGCAGCAAACCCAATCGCGTCCAGACCCGACCCGCACAGGCGGTTAATGGTGGTTCCGGACACCGTCTGCGGCAGCCCGGCCAGCAGGGACGACATGCGCGCTACGTTGCGGTTATCTTCCCCCGCCTGGTTAGCGCAGCCGAAAATCACATCGTCGATCCGCTCGAGGTCGAGTTGGGGATAGCGGGCCAGCAGCGCGCGCAGCGGCACGGCACCGAGATCGTCGGTCCGGACTGCGGCAAGCGCGCCGCCGTAGCGACCCACCGGGGTTCGAACGCCATCACAAATAAATGCGTCACGCATCAGGCCTCTCCTGTCACGCTGCCGCCGATGCGGTGAGATTTCCCGCGAAAAAGGGCGACGGTTTTCTGTTGCTGGTTCTGGATTTCAATGTCATACACGCCGGTCAGCTTGCCCTGATGCATCACCCGCGCGGTGGCGGTGAGCGTGTCCCCGGCAAAGCCCGGACGCAGAAAATCAATCGAGCAGCCTGAAGCTACCGCCGCCAGCCCCTGGCTGTTGCAGGCGTAGGCAAAGGCGGTGTCTGCCAGCGAAAAAAGCTGTCCGCCGTGGCAGGTTTCATGGCCGTTCAGCATCTGCGGGGTGATGGTCATGGTCACCACCGCGTAGCCCTCGTCCATGTCGACAATGTCCATCCCCATCGCCTGCGCGCAGGCGTCCCGTTCGTACATCGCGCGGGCGTTATGCCAGGCGTTATGACTCATAGCTACTCTCCAGAAGCGCGCGCTGGCGCAGCAGTGAACAGGGGCGATAGCGCTCCTCGCCGTAATGACGCTGCAGGTTCTCCAGCAGCGTCAGCAGGCGCTGCCAGCCCAGCCGCTCGCCCCAGGCGATCGGCCCGCTCGGGTAGTTCACGCCCAGGCGCATAGCGGTATCGATGTCCTTCTCGCTGGCGACCCCTTTTTGCAGGGCATCCAGCGCTTCGTTGGCAATCATCGCCAGCGTGCGCCAGACCAGCAGGCCGGGATAATCGGCAATTTGCACCACCCGGTTACCCTGCTGCTGCAGGTAGCGGATGGCCTTTTGCGTCGCGGTGTGCGGGTTGCTGGCGGCCGCCGCAATCACCGCCACGTCGCGCTCAATGCGGTCCACTACCACCACCGGGCCGTTGAGCCGCAGCGACAGTGCCTGAGCGGTTTCGCCCTGCGTTTCAATCAGGTACACATCATCAATTTCGGTGACACCGTCACGTCTTCTTTCCACGCGCATCGGACTGTAGCTGTCGTTCACGGCCTGCACCCACTGCACGGCGGGTTTGTCACCCTGCCAGTCGTAGACGCCCTTCCCGCTCTTTTTACCCAGCCTTCCCGCCAGCACCAGCTCCTGCTGCACCAGAGAAGGCAGAAAACGACGCTCCTGCCAGAAGGCGTTAAATACCGAGCAGGTCACCGCGAAATTCACGTCCTGACCAATCATGTCGGTCAGCTCCAGCGGCCCCATCGGGAAACCGCCGCCGTCGCGCAGGGCGGCATCAATCACCTCCGGCGGCGCGACCTGTTCTTCCAGCGCGCGCCAGGCTTCGGAATAAAACGGACGCGCGACGCGGTTGACGATGAACCCCGGCGTTGACTGGCAGCGAACGGGCTGTTTGCCCCAGTTCAGCGCCAGCTCGCACAGCGCGTCGGCCACTTCCGGGGAGGTCGCCAGCCCGCTGACCACCTCCACCAGCTTCATCACCGGCGCCGGGTTGAAGAAGTGCAGCCCTGCGACGCGCTCCGGGTGGTGGACGTCCGCAGCAATCGCCGTAACGGAGATGGAAGAGGTATTGCTGGTCAGCACCGTCTGCGGCGGGCAGATCTCAGCCAGCCGAGCAAACAGCGCCTTTTTCACCTCCAGACGCTCGGAGGCCGCTTCTATGACCAGATCGGCCGCGGCGAGCGCCTCGATATCCGTGACCGGAAGCAGCCGGGCGAGGATCTGGCTCCCGGCATCGGCGGAGAGTTTTCCGCGCGTCACCCGGGAGGCCAGACGCTGGCGGATCCCGTCGATGGCCCGCGATATCGCATCGCTGGAGATGTCGTAGATCAGCACCTGATGCCCATGGCTGGCCGCGACTTCGGCAATCCCTGCGCCCATCGTGCCGCTGCCAATCACGGCGACAGTCCGTATGTTCAGCATCTTATTTCCCCGTAAAGTTCGGCGCGCGCTTCGCCAGGAAGGCGCTGACGCCCTCGCGGTAGTCGTCGCTGCGCCCGGCCAGGCGCTGGTAGTCGCGCTCCAGATCGAGCTGGGCGTCCAGGGTGTTGGTTTCCGCGGCATTGATCGCCTGCTTGATCAGCCCCAGCCCGAAGGTCGGTTGAGACGCAAAGTGCAGCGCCATCTGCTGCGCCGTAGCGGAGAGCTGTTCGTCATCCACTACCTGCCAGATCATCCCCCAGGCCTGCGCCTGTTCGGCGCTGAGCTTGTCGCCGAGCAGCGCCAGCCCCATGGCGCGGGCGCGTCCGGCCACGCGCGGCAGCAGCCAGGTGCCGCCGCAGTCCGGCACCAGGCCGAGCTTGCTGAAGGCCATCACAAAGTTGGCGGAACGGGCGGCAATGACCATGTCGCACCCCAGCGCCAGCGTGGCACCCGCGCCGGCCGCCACGCCGTTAACGGCACAAATGACCGGTTTCGGCAGCTTTGCCAGGCGGCGCACCAGCGGGTTATAGAAGGTTTCAACGGACATCCCCAGATCCGGCGCCGGACCGTTGGGGTCGACGTTGCGGTCGTTCAGATCCTGACCGGCGCAAAAGCCGCGTCCCGCCCCGGTGATCAGCAGGCAGCGAACGGTGTCATCACGCTCGGCCTGTTTCAGGCACTCGGCAAGCTGCTGGTGCATCACGTCGTTAAAGCTGTTCAGACGCTCCGGACGGTTCAGCGTAATGGTCATTACGCCCTGCTCAACATGACTGAGAATAAATTCCACAATTAGCGTCCTTTAAAGTCGGGGGTGCGTTTTTGTAAGAAGGCGTCGATGCCTTCCCGGCGGTCTTCGGTGGCAGAAAGCAGCGTAAACAGCTGGCGCTCCTGCGCGAGTCCGGCCTGGAGCGGTACCTCCTGAGACTGGCGCAGCGCCTGTTTCGCCGCCTGCAGCGCCAGCGGAGAGTGGCGCGCCATCAGCGCCGCCTGCTTCAGGGCATACTCCAGCGTCAGCGCTGCCGGGAAAACGTCGCTCACCAGCCCGGCGCTCAGCGCCTGCTGCGCGGAGATACTCTCGCCGGTCAGCACCATTTTGCTGGCAAGGGATTTACCGACGCTGCGGATAAGACGCTGGGTGCCACCTGCGCCGGGCATAATGCCCAGCGTAATTTCCGGCAGGCCAAAGCGGGCGTTATCGCCAGCAATGACTACGTCGCACAGCAGCGCCAGCTCGCAGCCTGCGCCCAGCGCGAAGCCGTTCACGGCGGCAATCAGCGGTTTAGGAAAAGCGTTGATGCGCGCCCACAGCTGCGGGCGGATATCGTTCAGCGTGGCGGGCAGATCTTTCTCGGCCATTTCGTTGAGATCTGCCCCGGCGGCAAAGCAGCGCTCGCTGCCGTAAATCACGCAGACGGCGATGTCGGCATCTGCTGCGGCGTCCTCAAGCTGCTCGGCAATCTGGGTTAACAGCGCGTTATTGAGGGCGTTGCGCGCCGCCGGACGGTTTAGCGTCAGCTGCTGCAAGCGGCCATGACGGGTAACAATCAGTTCGCTCATGCCATCCCCTTCGCGTCGAAGTCGACAATCACGTCGGCGGTTAACGGCAGCGACTGGCAGCTCAGCACGTATCCGGCGGCCAGCTCGTCCGGCTCCAGGCTGTAATTGGTCGCCATGTCCACCTTCCCACGCAGCACTTTGCATTTACAGGTGGCGCACACGCCGCCCTTGCAGGCATACGGAAGATCCGCCCCCTGACGCAGGGCGGCATCCAGGATGCTTTCGTCGTCCGCCGTCAGGGTGATTTCGCGATCGCGCCCGTCCTGGCGCACGGTCACTTTCTGTCCTTCCGCCTGGACGTGCACCGCGCGTTTAGCGGTGGTCCCCGGGGTGTTAAAGCGCTCAAGGTGAATGGATTTGTCCGGCATCCCCAGCGCCTTCAGCGTCGCTTCGGCGTCGTCCATCATCGCCGACGGGCCGCAGATAAACGCCTCGTCGTACTGGCGGAAGTTAATCAGGGTTTTCGCCAGCGCCTGCAGCTTTTCCCCGTCGATACGGCCAAAGAGCAGATCGCTGTCCAGCCGCTCCTGGCTGAAGATGGAGACCAGCTGCAGCCGCTGCGTGTACTTGTCTTTCAGGTCCGCCAGCGCCTGGCGGAACATCATGCTCTGGCTGCTGCGGTTGCCGTAGATCAGGGTGAACTGGCTGTTGGGTTCGGTTGCCAGCGTCGCGGAGATAATCGCCAGCATCGGGGTGATCCCGGAGCCTGCCGCAATCGCCAGATAGTGGCCTTCACGTTCAGCCCGCGGCTGGTAGCCAAACTGCCCCTGAGGGACCATCACCTCCAGGGCCATGCCCGCTTTGATCTCATCACGGGCATAGCGGGAAAAGCGCCCGCCGTCGATGGCTTTGACCGCCACGCTGATTTCGCCCGGGGCGGTACTCCGGCAGATGGAGTAGCAGCGGCGCAGCTCGTCCCCGCCAAGCTTCGTTTTTAACGTCAGGTGCTGGCCGGGGCGGAAGCGGTAGGCGTCCTGCAACGCCTGCGGCACCGCGAACGTGATGGTCACCGCGTCGCGGGTTTCGGGTTCCACTTTTGCCACTGTTAATGAATGAAACGTTGTCATGGCAGCCTCAAATACATTTGAAATAGTCGAAGGGCTCGCGGCAGGTGTTGCAGCGGTAGAGCGCTTTGCAGGCCGTCGAACCAAATTCACTGATAAGCGCGGTGTCGGTGCTGGCGCAGCGCGGGCAGCTCACCTCCACAGGCGCGTGCGCGTGGCAGCTATGCCCCACGGGCGGGCTGATGCCGTAGGACCGCAGGCGCTCGCGCGCGTCGGCGGTCATCCAGTCGGTGGTCCAGGCGGGTTCAAGCTGGAGCACAATGTGTACCGGGGTAAAGCCGTTCGCGCTCATCGCGTCGCGGATCGCCCCCAGCAGGTGCTCCGTTGCCGGGCAGCCCGAGTAGGTTGGCGTGAAGCCAATGACCCAGCCTTCCCCCTGCGCCTTCACGCTGCGCACCATGCCTAAATCGGTGATGGTTAATACCGGCACTTCCGGATCGGGGATCTGGCTTAACAGCGACCAGATCTGCGGGATTTGCGCGGGCGCGATGTCGACGAGGCGTTGCATAGCGTTCTCCTTTACCACTGCTGACCGGGATACGCGCGCTGGAGATACTGCATTTCCGCCAGCATCGGGCCCAGATGTTCGGTATGCAGCCCCCTCTTGCCCCCGGTGCGGTACGCCACCTCTGCGGGAACCTGCAGGCAGCCTTCATTGAGACCGGCAAAGACTTCGCTTTCCCACGGCTGGCGCAGGACGCGCGGGTCAACCGCCACGCCGGCGTCAATCAGGGCCAGCTCGACGTCATCGGCTTCAAACAGCTCCGCCGTAAAACGCCACAGGTTGTCGATGGCCTGCTGCATTTTTTGCGCGGACGTTTCGGTCCCGTCGCCCAGACGCACCAGCCAGCCGCGGCTGAAGCGCAGGTGGTAGCGCGCCTCTTTAATCGCTTTGGCGGCGATGGCCGCAAGCTGGCCGTCGCTGCTCCGGGTCAGGCGTTCGTACAGCGCCACGTTCCAGGCATCCATCAGGTACTGGCGGGCAATGGTGTCGGCGAAGCTGCCGTTCGGCTGCTCCACCAGCAGGACGTTGCGGAACTGGCGCTCGTCGCGGCCAAACGCCAGCGTGTCTTCATCGCCCTGGCCTTCCCGCTCCGCGGCATAGGTCAGGAAATTGCGCGCCTGGCCCAGCAGGTCGAGACCGATATTGGCGAGCGCGAGGTCAATTTCCAGCTCCGGCGCGTGGCCGCACCAGGCGCCGAGACGCTGGGAAAGCACCAGACCGTTGTCGCCCAGACGCAGGGCATAGGCAGTCACTGAATTCATTCTTTGCCTCACATATGCTCGATGCCGTCGGGGATGGTGTAGAACGTCGGATGGCGGTAAACCTTGCTTTCCGCCGGGTCGAAGAACTCACCGCTCTCTTCCGGCTGGGAGGCGACAATCTCGCTCGCCTTAACCACCCAGACAGAAAACCCTTCGCTGCGGCGGGTGTAGGCATCACGCGCATTTTCCAGCGCCATGCGATCGTCGGCGGCATGCAGACTGCCCACGTGACGGTGGGATAACCCTTGTTTGCTGCGTACGAACACTTCGTACAGCGGCCAGTAGACGTTGCTCATGGTTATTTCCTCTTATGCGGCCTGACGGGCGCGCTGTTTTTCCGCGTGCGCCAGTGCGGCTTCGCGCACCCACGCCCCCTCTTCCCAGGCTTTACGTTTGGCGGCCAGGCGCTCGTGGTTGCAGATGCCGCGCCCGCTGATGACCTCGTCAAACTCATGCCAGTCGATCTCGCCGAAGCGATAATGACCGCTCTCTTCATCCAGACGCAGGTCGGGATCCGGCACCGTCATGCCCAGCATCTCCACCTGCGGCACCGTGTTGTCGACAAAGCGCTGGCGAAGTTCGTCATTGCCGAAGCGTTTGATTTTCCACGCCAGGCTGCGGGCGCTGTTCGGTGAGTTGTCGTCGTTCGGCCCGAACATCATCAGCGCTGGCCACCAGAAGCGGTTGATGGCGTCCTGCAGCATCTGACGCTGGGCCTCGCTGCCCTGCGCCAGCGCCATGCAGGCCTCAAAGCCCTGGCGCTGGTGGAAGCTCTCTTCTTTACAGATTTTCACCATCGCGCGGGCATACGGACCGTAGGAGGTCCGGCACAGCGCCACCTGGTTGACGATAGCGGCACCGTCCACCAGCCAGCCGATCACGCCGATATCGGCCCAGCTCAGGGTCGGATAGTTGAAGATGGAGGAGTATTTCATCCTGCCGTCGAGCATTTTCTGGTAGATGTCTTCCCGCGCGCAGCCCAGCGTTTCCGCCGCGCTGTAGAGATAGAGTCCGTGCCCGGCTTCGTCCTGAACTTTCGCCAGCAGGATCGCTTTTCGGCGCAGCGTCGGCGCGCGGGCGATCCAGTTCCCTTCCGGCAGCATGCCGACAATTTCGGAGTGCGCATGCTGACCAATCTGACGGATCAACGTCTTACGGTAGGCGTCAGGCATCCAGTCCTGAGGCTCAATCGCCGTCTCCTGCGCTATGCGCTGCTCAAACCGTTGTTCTTGCGTCACGTCATCACCTTTATGATTCGTTAGTTTGCAAATTAAGGCGTAATGTTGAATCACTTTGTTTTTTAGAAGTTACACATAGGTTAAATATAACCCCAAGAATTGTTTCCTGGTTTTGTGATGCTGCTCGCAAGGCTTTTGCATCAGGCCTTTCAGAAAGCGTCTTCAAGCGATGCGATTCATCCAGCCAGATCACAACGTTAACAATTCATTAAAAACTCAGCTTGATTTTTATGATTCACGATCAAACTATTAATGAGTAAATCACGTAACATTTGGAGATAAGCGATGCAGCAGTTAGCCAGCTTCTTATCCGGTACCTGGCAGTCTGGCCGGGGCCGCGAGCGCACTATTCATCACGCCATCAGTGGCGAAGCCCTGTGGAGCGTGACCAGCGAAGGGCTGGACATGGTGGCCGCCCGTCGCTATGCGATTGAGCGCGGCGGGGAAGCGCTTCACGAGATGACCTTTATCGAACGTGCTGCCATGCTGAAGGCGGTGGCAAAGCACCTGCTCAGCGAAAAAGAGGCGTTCTATGCCCTGTCAGCTCAGACGGGCGCAACGAAGGCGGACAGCTGGGTGGATATTGAAGGCGGCATCGGCACCCTCTTCACTTACGCCAGCCTGGGCAGCCGCGAGCTGCCGGATGACACGCTGTGGCCGGAAGACGAGTTAATCCCACTGTCGAAAGAAGGCGGCTTTGCGGCGCGCCACGTCCTCACCTCCAAATCCGGCGTGGCGGTGCACATCAACGCCTTTAACTTCCCCTGCTGGGGGATGCTGGAAAAGCTGGCGCCGACCTGGCTTGCCGGCATGCCCGCCATCATCAAACCCGCTACCGCGACCGCGCAGGTGACGCAGGCGATGGTGAAATCCATCGTCGACAGCGGACTGGTGCCGGACGGCGCCATCAGCCTGATCTGCGGCGGCACGGGGGATCTCCTCGACCAGCTCGACAGCCAGGACGTGGTGACCTTTACCGGCTCCGCCAGCACCGGGCAAAGCCTGCGCGTGCACCCGAATATTGTGGCGAATTCGATTCCGTTCACCATGGAAGCCGACTCCCTGAACTGCTGCGTGCTGGGGGAAGACGTCACGCCGGAACAGCCGGAGTTTGCGCTGTTCGTCCGGGAAGTGGTCCGCGAGATGACCGCTAAAGCCGGGCAAAAATGTACGGCCATTCGCCGGATTATCGTCCCGCAAAACCAGATTGACGCGGTGAGCAAGGCGCTGATTGCCCGCCTGGAAAAAGTGGTGGTGGGCGACCCGGCGCAGGAAGGGGTGAAGATGGGTGCGCTGGTCAACGCCGAACAGCGCGCGGACGTGCAGGAGAAAGTGGAGCAACTGATCGCCGCTGGCTGCCAGATCCGTCTGGGCGGCAAAGCGGATCTGCAGGCCGCGGGCGCGTTCTTCCCACCGACCCTGCTGTTCTGCCCGCAGCCGGACGAAACCCCGGCGGTGCACTCAACCGAAGCCTTCGGCCCGGTTGCGACGCTGATGCCATATCGCAACGCACGCCACGCGATGCAGCTTGCCCGCGCGGGCGGCGGCAGCCTGGCGGGTACGCTGGTCACCGCAGACCAGGCCATTGCCCGCGAGTTTATTGCCGGCGCGGCGCGCGCCCACGGACGCATTCAGATCCTTAACGAGGAATCATCAAAAGAGTCTACCGGCCACGGCTCCCCGCTGCCTCAGCTGGTGCACGGCGGCCCGGGCCGCGCGGGCGGCGGCGAAGAGCTGGGCGGCCTGCGCGCGGTGAAGCACTATCTGCAGCGCACCGCGATTCAGGGCAGCCCGACGATGCTGGCCGCCATTGGCAAACAGTGGGTGCGTGGCGCAACGGTGCAGGAAGATCGCGTTCATCCGTTCCGCAAATACTTTGAGGAGCTGCAGCCGGGCGATAGCCTGCTGACGCCGCGCCGCACCCTCACGGAAGCGGACATCGTGAACTTTGCCTGCCTGAGCGGGGACCATTTCTACGCCCATATGGACAAGATAGGCGCGGCAGAGTCGATCTTTGGCGAGCGCGTGGTGCACGGCTACTTCCTGATCTCCGCCGCGGCGGGACTGTTTGTTGATGCGGGCGTCGGGCCGGTTATTGCCAATTACGGCATGGAAAACCTGCGCTTTATCGAGCCGGTTAAGCCGGGCGATACCATTCAGGTGCGTCTGACCTGCAAACGTAAAACGCTGAAGAAACAGCGTACCGCCGAGGAAAAACCAACCGGCGTGGTGGAATGGGCGGTTGAGATCTTCAACCAGCACCAGCAGGCCGTGGCGCTCTACTCCATCCTGACGCTGGTGGCGCGCCAGCAGGGCGAATTCAGCTAACGTCCCTTCCCCTTTACCACAATGGCTGGTGGCTCCCGGTAATTTGACGCTGCTTACAGATTCACTGGGGGCCTTCAGCAAGGCCCTCAACATAAAGTGAACGGAATAACCTCCACAGCCGTATGTTCCCCCTCACCCCAGCCCTCTCCCTCAAGGGAGAGGGGGCCGTCTGTGCTGACATCATTTGTGGGGAGAGGAAATGGCTCGGCCTGTGATTTATCCCCGCTCTTTTTTTAACCTGGCAAGGCTGACAAATAATCTGGCAGATGCAGGCAAACGCTTTTCTCGGGCGCCTGTCAGGATAAGGCTGTCACAACACAATATCCCCTAAATAATTCGAGTTGCAGGAAGGCGGCAAGGGAACGAATCCCCCGGAGCGTACATAAGTACGTGACTGGGGTGAGTGAGTGCAGCCAACGCACCTGCAACTTGAAGTATGACGGGTATAAACACAACAAGATGAGGTCTACGATGGGAAGCAATTCTTCTTTTTCTGCCCGTAGAACGGCGCTGGCCATGGCCGTTGCGCTGTGTTGCGCCTGGCAATCCCCTGTTTTCGCCCACGGCAGTGAGGCGCATATGGTCCCGATGGACAAAACGCTGCAGGACTTTGGTGCGGACGTTCAATGGGATGATTACGCACAGATGTTCACCATTGCGAAAGACGGTGCCTTTGTGAAGGTCAAGCCGGGCGCAAAAACCGCCATCGTCAACGGTAAAACCCTCAGGCTTCAGGTGCCGGTGGTGATGAAAGGCAAGAAAGCCTTTATTTCAGATACCTTCATCAACGATGTTTTCCAGTCCGGCCTTGACCAGACCTTCCAGGTTGAAAAACGCCCTCACCCGTTAAACGCGCTAACGGCGGACGAAATTAAGCAGGCCGTTGAGATTGTAAAAGCCTCGGCGGACTTTAAGCCGAATACCCGCTTTACCCAGATCGCCCTGGCAGAGCCCGAGAAAGCCAAAGTGTGGGACTTTGTGCTTAACGGTACGGCAGTGGATGCCCCGCGTCAGGCGAAGATCGTCATGCTTGATGGCAAGCACGTTATCGAAAGCGTGGTGGACCTGAAGGATAAAAAAATCCTGCGCTGGGAACCGGTAAAAGACGCGCACGGCATGGTGCTGCTGGACGATTTCACCGCGGTTCAGCAGATCATCAACGAAAGTACCGAGTTCGCCGAGGTGCTTAAAAAACACGGCATCACCGACCCGAAAAAAGTGATTACCACGCCGCTGACCGTCGGCTATTTCGACGGTAAAGACGGCCTGAAGCAGGAAGATCGCCTGCTGAAGGTGGTGAGCTATCTGGACGTGGGCGACGGCAACTACTGGGCGCACCCGATTGAAAACCTGGTCGCGGTTGTCGATCTTGAGCAGAAAAAGATCCAGAAGATTGAAGAAGGCGCCGTTGTTCCGGTTCCCATGACCCCGCGTCCCTATGATGGCCGCGACCGCGTAGAAACGGTGAAGAAACCCCTGGAGATCGTCGAGCCGGAAGGCAAGAACTACACCATCACCGGGGATATGGTGCACTGGCAGAACTGGGATTTCCACCTGAGCCTGGACTCCCGCGTCGGCCCGATGATTTCAACCGTCACCTATAACGACAACGGCAAAAAGCGCCAGGTGATGTATCAGGGGTCACTCGGCGGCATGATCGTCCCTTATGGCGATCCGGACGTGGGCTGGTACTTTAAAGCCTACCTCGACTCCGGCGACTACGGTATGGGCACCCTGACCTCACCGCTGGTGCGCGGTAAAGACGTGCCGTCCAACGCCGTGATGCTCAATGAAACCATTCCGGATTACACCGGCGCGCCGATGGAGATCCCGCGCGCGATCGCCATTTTCGAACGCTACGCCGGGCCGGAATATAAACACCAGGAGATGGGTCAGCCAAACGTCAGCACCGAGCGCCGCGAGCTGGTGGTGCGCTGGGTGAGTACCGTGGGCAACTACGATTACATCTTCGACTGGGTGTTCCATGAAAATGGCACCATCGGCATTGATGCCGGCGCGACGGGTATCGAAGCGGTGAAAGGCGTTCAGGCGAAAACCATGCACGATGCCACCGCCAAAGACGACACCAAATACGGCACGCTGATCGACCATAACATCGTGGGCACCACGCACCAGCACATCTACAACTTCCGTCTCGATATGGACGTGGACGGCATCAACAACAAGCTGGTGGCGATGGATCCAGAAGTGAAGCCGAATACCGCCGGGGGCCCGCGCACCAGCACCATGCAGATCAATCAGTATGATATTGATACCGAGCAGCAGGCGGCGCAGAAATTCGACCCGGGCACCATTCGGCTGCTGAGCAACACCAGTAAAGAGAACCGCATGGGCAACCCGGTCTCGTACCAGATTATCCCTTACGCGGGGGGGACGCACCCGGTGGCGACCGGCGCGAAATTTGCCCCGGACGAGTGGATTTATCATCGCCTGAGCTTTATGGACAAACAGCTGTGGGTGACCCGTTACCATCCGGATGAGCTCTACCCGGAAGGAAAATTCCCGAACCGCTCCGTACACGACACGGGCCTGGGACAGTACAGCAAGGATAACGAGTCGCTCAACGATCGGGATGACGTGGTCTGGATGACCACCGGCACCACCCACGTCGCCCGCGCGGAAGAGTGGCCGATTATGCCGACGGAATGGGTGCATACCCTGCTTAAACCGTGGAACTTCTTCGACGAGACGCCAACGCTCGGGAAAAAGAAAGACGAAAAGAAATAAATAACGCACCGGGCGCAATGCCCGGTTTTTCATCCATTTACTTGCTGAATACCACTCCCCGATTATAGTTATTTCTACCTCATATATTTCCATTGCATTTCTTGAACCACTTTCAGCCAGGACACGAAGTTTCCACGAACGACGTAATACATCACTGAGAGGTTTAGGATGAAATTCAATTTGATCGTCAGGAGTCTTGCTCTGGCTGGACTTGTTATTTCCGTCAGTTCCGCGTATGCCGCAGACGCCCCGAAGGATGCCACGACTGCAACGCAACAAGCCAATAACGCCCTGTTTAATCAGCTTCCTTTCTCCGACAACACCGATTTTACGAACGCCCATAAAGGCTTTATCGCACCGATTCCTCAGGAAATTATCAAAGGGGAACAAGGGAATGTCATCTGGGATCCACAGCAATATTCATTTATTAAAGAAGGCGATAAAGCACCGGACTCCGTTAATCCCAGCTTATGGCGTCAATCTCAGCTGATTAATATTAGCGGCCTGTTTGAAGTGACCGATGGCGTATATCAGATCCGAAATCTTGACCTGTCAAATATGACCATCATTGAAGGGAAAGAAGGTATTACCGTGGTTGACCCGCTGGTGTCGGCAGAAACGGCGAAGGTCGGGATGGATCTCTATTTTAAAAATCGCGGCAAGAAGCCTGTCGCCGCCATTATTTATACCCACAGCCACGTTGACCACTATGGCGGCGTGCGCGGCGTGGTGGATGAAGCCGACGTGAAGTCCGGCAAAGTGAAGGTCTACGCGCCAGCCGGGTTTATGGAAGCGGCCGTTGCCGAGAATATCATGGCGGGCAACGTGATGAGCCGCCGCGCCAGCTATATGTATGGCAACCTGCTGAAGCCCGATGCCAAAGGCCAGGTGGGCGCGGGCCTGGGTACGACCACCTCCGCCGGAACGGTGACGCTGATTGCCCCGACCAATATCATTGAGAAAGACGGGCAAAAAGAGGTTATCGACGGCCTGACCTATGATTTTATGCTCGCACCGGGATCCGAAGCGCCATCGGAAATGCTCTGGTATATCGAAGAGAAAAAACTGATTGAATCCGCTGAGGACGTGACCCATACCCTGCACAACACCTACTCGCTGCGCGGGGCCAAAATCCGCGAGCCGCTGCCGTGGTCGAAATACATCAACCAGGCGATTGTGCGCTGGGGTGACAAAGCTGAAATCATCATGGCGCAGCACCACTGGCCGACCTGGGGCAACGAAAACGTGGTCAAGCTGCTGAAAAGCCAGCGCGATCTCTATCGTTACATCAACGACCAGACGCTGCGTATGGCGAACGAAGGGCTGACGCGCGACGAAATCGCAGCGAACTTCAAGCTCCCGGATTCACTGGCGCATACCTGGGCCAACCGCGGCTATTACGGTTCGGTGAGCCATGACGTAAAAGCCACCTATGTGCTGTATCTGGGCTGGTTTGACGGTAACCCGGCGACGCTGGATGAACTGCCGCCTGAAGAAGGCGCGAAGAAATTCGTGGAGTATATGGGTGGCGCGGATGCCATCCTGAGCAAGGCGAAAACCGACTTCGACCAGGGTAACTACCGCTGGGTGGCGCAGGTGGTGAGCAAAGTGGTCTTTGCCGATCCGAACAACCAGGCGGCACGCAACCTGGAAGCGGATGCGCTGGAACAGCTTGGCTACCAGGCTGAATCCGGTCCGTGGCGTAACTTTTACCTGACCGGTGCGCAGGAGCTGCGTAACGGCGTGGTGAAAGGGCCAACGCCGAATACCGCCAGCCCGGATACGGTGCGCGCGATGACGCCAGAGATGTTCTTTGACTATCTGGCTGTCCATATCAACGGACAAAAAGCGGGTGACGCCAAATCGGTGTTTAACATCGATCTGGGCAGCGATGGCGGGAAGTACAAACTCGAGCTGGAAAACGGCGTGCTGAACCACACGGCGAACGCGGAAGCAAAAGAGGCGGACGCGACGCTGACGCTTAACCGTGACACCCTGAATAAAATCATCCTCAAGGAGGTGACGCTGAAACAGGCCCAGGACAGCGGAAATATTAAAATTACTGGCGACAGCGCGAAACTTGATGCCATGCTTAGCTATATGGACAAGTTTGATTTCTGGTTTAACATTGTGACACCGTAACGGTGCACGCAAAAGGGCGGTTCGTCCGCCCTTTCCTGCTTCACGTGTTAGCCAGAAAGGGTAAAAAGCGTCAATGGAAAAAAGAAAAAAACCGACACTTGAACGGGCAACCTGGCCAACGCGCCATGCTATGGTTATTCACGGGCTGGCGATGAACCTGCCGTGGCTGGCCTTCGTGAATATCAGCTTCGCGGTGATGATTCTGCTGCGACACGTTTTGCTTAATACCAGCGATCCCCTGTATCCCCATTCGCCGCAGCTGACGAGAATAGTTGATGCCTCCATGCTCGGCATTATCATCCTCTCCGCTGCGCTGATCCTGATGGCCTGGCGGCGCATCGCCGGCATCAGCGTGGTGCTGTTTATCTGCAGCGCCATCTGGTCGGTCTCCTGCTTCTGGTTTATCACCCAGCTGCTGCTCCCGCACGTCTGGCCGCTGTGCGTCATTTTATTACTCGCCGGCTTAACGGCGCTCTATTTTTATCCTGAAGGATTGCTCGCCTTTGTGCTCCCGCTCTGGATCACCCTGCCGGTAGCAAGCTGGATACGGAACGATGGCCTCAACCTTCACTTCATTGTTATCTGGAGCGTGTTTTCGCTGATCCTGATTTGCGGGCGTTTCATCCTGCTGAGCTGGTTTGACGAGGCCTGGCGACGTAACCAGCAAAATCAGCTATTGATCTCCAGGCTGGATGCGCTGGCGCATCAGGATCCGTTAACCAAAACCGCCAATCGCCGGAAAATGGAAGTGGTGCTGGAGAACGCGGTTGAGCAGAAAAAAACCTTCTCGGTGATTATGCTGGATATCGACTATTTCAAACGCTACAACGACACCTACGGGCACCAGGCAGGTGACGACTGCCTGACCCGCGTGGCGCGGGTGCTGAAGCAGTCGGTGCGCACGCCTGACGATGTGGTGTCACGCTACGGCGGCGAGGAGTTCGTGGTGATCCTGTTTAACTGCCCGGAAAACATCGCAGAAAAGGTGGCCTTACGCATTCAGGACGGCCTGCGTACAGAAGCTATACCGCACAGTGCGTCAACCGTTAGCGATCGTGTCACCGTGAGCATGGGGATTGCGAGCATGGCGGAGGGGTTAGCGGGCACCGAGATCATCGCCCGCGCCGATGCGGCGCTGTATCGGGCGAAGGAGGCCGGGCGGGATCGGTGGTCGCTGTAAACATGTCGGGTGGCGGCTACGGCTTATCCGACCTACAAAATTCGCCCGGTGCAGCCTGATGCCCTCACCCTGACCCTCTCCCACGGGAGAGGGAACAAACACTAAAAGGCAACCTCCAGGTTGCCTTTTGCTTTTACTAGTAGCGCACGCAAACCGACTTGGTTTCGCACCAGCCGTCCAGCCAGTCCGGACCAAAGTCACGTCCGGTGCCGGACTGCTTCATGCCGCCGAACGGCAGGTTGGCGTCAATCAGCGTATGGCTGTTCACCCAGACGGTGCCCGCCTGCAGCCGGTCGGTATATTCCAGCGCCTTGCTGATATTCTGCGTCCAGACGCTGGCCGTCAGGCCATACTCGCTGTCGTTTGCCAGCTGGAGCGCCTCTTCCCCGTCGGCGACGCGTACCAGGTTGACCACCGGGCCAAACACCTCTTCACGGGTCAGGCGCAGTGAGGCATCCGGGTTCACCACCAGCGTAGGCGAAACGTAATAGCCTTTGCCTTCCGGCCCCCGGTTACCGACGATCAGCTCCGCGTTGCGCGACTTCGCTTCATCAAGGAAGGTCTGCACCTTGTCGCAGTGCGCGCGCGACACCAGCGGGTTGATAAACGCCTCCGGCGACATGCCCGGCCCGACGCTCAGGGATTTCACCGCCTGCTCAAACCCGCTGACCAGCGTGTCAAACAGCGGCGCTTCAATATAGATGCGCGAGCTCGCCGCGCACACCTGCCCCTGGTTCAGGAAGCTGCCGGTCATCAGGCCTTCGATCACCCACGCCGGGTCTGCGTCTTTTAGTACGATAGCCGGGTTTTTCCCGCCCAGCTCCAGAGTCACCCCGGTTAGCGTGTCCGCCGCCGCGCGGGCGATTTGCTTACCCGTCGCCGTTGAGCCGGTAAAGCTCACCTTTGCAATATGCGGATGCGAGGTCAGCGCTGCGCCGCATACCGCGCCGCTCCCGGTCACCACGTTGAACACCCCGTCCGGAATGCCCGCTTCGCTGGCCAGTTCCGCCACGCGCAGCATGGTCAGCGGCGTGGTCTCTGACGGCTTGATGACAATAGAGCAGCCCGCGGCAAGCGCAGGCATCACTTTCCACATCCCGATCATCAGCGGGAAGTTCCAGGGCACAATCCCGGCCACCACGCCAACCGGCTCCTTACGCGTCCACGCCTGATAGCGGGCGCCCTGCGGCAGCGGGATGGAAAGGTCGAGGGTCTTACCCGAAATTTTGGTGGTCAGCCCGGCGGTATAGCGCATCCAGTTCAGGGTGCAGCCGACTTCAAACATACGGGAAATATTGATGGATTTGCCCTGCTCCAGCGTTTCAAGCTGGGCCAGCTCTTCGCTGTGCTGTTCGACCAGATCGGCGAAATGAAGCAGGATCCGCTCGCGCTCCGCCGGCAGTTTTCCGGCCCAGCTGCGGGCGACAAACGCGCGCCAGCCGGACATAACAGCACGGTCAACGTCGTCGACGCTGGCATCGGCAGTTGAGGCAATGACCTCGCCCGTGGCCGGGTTGAAGACGTTCAGCCGTTTTTCACTGTCCGACGCGGCCTGACGCCCTTCAATCCACAGGCCATGCTGTCGGTCTAAAAATTGTTGTACGGCAGGCTGAATGGCCACCTGTGATTCAGACATAGGATACTCCTTCGTTATTCTTCGCAGGGTGTCCATCCAGTCTAAGTGGGGTTTTGCGTTCGCGCTTTTGTCTCTGTGACATTCGCTTTGCCACCTGTGACAGGCTCCGCAAATCGCGATAATTGCCGCTTATATCGCTGTTACCGGTGAGTGTTCTTTCCTATAGTCAGCCTCATAGCTCTGACAAAATGCAACACAAATGCAACAATGCGAAAACGTTGACGGTGCAGTGAGAGAAACGATGGCGTGTGCAAGCGAGCAGGAACAGTATCAGCAGTGGCTGGCGCAAATTAACCAGGTTTGCGGGCGTTTTAACGCGCAGCCCACCGGGGGGAAATTCTTCGGCGAGCTGGAGACCAGCTATGCGCGCAGCCTGAAGCTCAGCACCGTGACCGCAGGCGGCGTCAACCTGTTCCGCTCCCGTCAGGAGATCGCTCAGAGTAATGATGCCTGGTTCTATACCGTGTTCCAGCTCGAAGGCAGCGCGGAAATTGAGCAGGATGACCGTCGCGCGCTGCTCAGAACCGGTGATATCACGCTGATTGACGCGTCGCGTCCCTGCTCGATCAACTGGCGGGAAAAATCCCGCCAGATTTCGCTGCTGGTTCCCCGTCAGATTATTGAGCAGCAGTGTCGCTTCCAGGAAATAAGCTGCGCGACCGCCCTTTCCCGCACCTTGCCCACGGTACAGCTGAGCCATCGCCTGCTGATGGAGAGCATGAGCAATGCAGACCTGAGTGACCGTGAAAGCGAAGCGGCGCTCGAGGCGATGATCTGCCTGCTGCGCCCCGCTTTCCAGCAGCGTGAAATCATTCAGCCGCGCAAGGAGCGCCAGTTCCAGCATGTGGTGGCGCTGATTGACGATCATATTCAGTCTGAATCGCTGCGCCCGGAATGGATTGCCGCCGAGAGCGGCATGTCCGTGCGCAGCCTTTACCGCATGTTTGCCGAGAAGGGGCTGGTGGTGGCGCAGTACATCAAAAACCGTCGTCTGGATCTCTGCGCGCAGGCACTGCAATCTACCGGTGATGATGAAAAGCTGGCGGGCATTGGCTACAGCTGGGGCTTTACCGACCATAGCCATTTTTCAACGGCGTTTAAGCAGCGTTTTGGCGTCTCGCCGGGTGAATACCGCAGGCGCTACCGCTAACTACTTTTTGAGCCATTTTCCGTTAATGCCCTTCACGTATTCGCCCGGCTGCGCGCGGGCAACCAGTTTCTGACCGGCCATTTTAGCCACTTCATCAACCGGCAAATTATTGCTGTCGGCCAGCTTCTGGTAGTTTTCCGCGCGCGCGGCATTGATACGATTGACCAGCGCCAGCGTTTCCGCGTCCTGTTGAATCGGGGCAAGATAGCCGCTGAGGGTTTCCCCCACGCGCCCCTGCGCCCGGGCATCGTTTAAGGTCAGCGCAGCCGCCTGCACGTTCATCCCCAGCGCCAGTAAAATGAGAGCTAATCGTTTCATGGCATCCTCAGAACAGATCGCTGCGCGATTTCAGCAGGGTTTCAACGTCTTTATCGACCTTAATGTGGATCTCATGTTCGATTTTGACATTCATATTAATTGTAATCGGCTCCTTTGGCGCAGCGACTTCAATGCGCGGCGTACAGCCGGTCAGTAGCGCGGCAACGGCAACGGTGAGCACACCAGCCATCTTTTTCATTGTTGTTCCTCACTTTCCTTGCCAGTCGAACTGCGGGGAGCAGGTATCGCCGCATGTTGCTCAAACCAGGTTTGCAGATTGTCCCCAAAGCGCAGGCTGCGCCAGAGGGTAAAGACATTCTCATCATGGGTATAGTTCAGGTTGACGGAGCTGCTTTTGCCATCCACCCGGCTGGTCCCCTTGATGGTCGCCTGCATGGTTAATTCACCCAGATTATCTAAATTGATTCTCGTCCACGAACGCGAAATTTCCATATAGCGGAGCCAGTTAATCGCGGCGCCCGCCACCATATTATCTTTCACGATGGCGTCTGCCGTATCTTTGTCGATGCGCAGCGTCATTGGCCCCGGGTTGGTCAGCCAGCCATCTTTAATGATCCATTTTTCATTGTCCAGCCAGAACGGCAGCGCCCCGCTCACCGGCCCTGACATGGCAAACTGTTTCGGATTAACGGCGCTAATCAGCTCGCTCGAAGAGATATTGTCCACGCGCAGCAGGGCCGGATCGTGCTGCGGCATCCGCAGCTGCTGCATGGTGATTTTCCCGCCGAGGGTTTCCACCTTCACGTTGGTGAGGAGCAGCGGATTGTCCTCCGTCCAGGGATAATCCCCCTGTAGATCGGCGGTAATGTTGCGCGCGGTCACCAGGTTTTCCACTTCGCCTATGCGCAACGTGACCGGACCGCGCGTGCCGAGAGACCAGGTACCCTCGCTGAAGCGGAACGGCAGCACAAAATCGACGCCGTTAATCTGGTTATCCGGCATCCAGGCGCTGCCGGATTTCAGCACGCCGTGCCCGCCCGCCTCAAAGCCCTGATCGGCCGCCGCCGAGAAGGCGACCTGCGCGTAAAGCTCCCCGTCGCGCAGCGTCATTTTCCAGTCCGGCGGGATCAGCGGCTGGAAGACGGTGAGCGACTGTTTTGGCCACCAGGCCTGCCCGCGAAGGCGCACGCCATCCCAGCGTCCGTTCACCTGTACCGGGCCGATTTTGTCCGCATGGAGGTCGCCCTTGAACTGAAAAATGGTCGGGTCGGTGCCGTCGACGCTGAAGGTCAGGACCGAGGGCGGCAACGCGCTGCCGCCGGAGAAACGGGTTTGCCCGGCGTTGAGCGACAGCGCGCCGCTGAAGGCCGGTTTTTCGGGGTCACGCAGCCAGCGCACCGGTTGATCCAGCACCAGACGCGGCTTGCTGACCTCCATCGTGCCGTACTGGAGCTTGTCAAAACCGGTGGAGAGCGCCGTCAGCTCAATAAGATTGTCGCGCCACTCGCCTTTCCCGGCGACATCCCAGCGGGCATGCATCGGCGTAAAACCGCCTTTCCCCCAGTAGCGCCACTGCCACAGGCAGTTATCAGGTAAAAAGTCGTTGGCCTTGCCGTCCAGATGGAGTTCAAAATCGCCCATCTCGTTTTCATGAGCGCGCAGAATCGCCTGTAAACGACCGTCCACGCCCTTCTGCGTCAGCTTCACACCCGCCAGCGGCCAGCGGATTTCATCGATATCGAGTGAGTCAATGATGCGCCCGCGCGAGCGGAGCAGCGCGCCCGGCTCAAAGGCCAGCTGCGGTTCATACAGGCTGCCGGTCAGCGTGGCGGGCAATTTTGCGTAAAGAATGAGATCGTTTTGCTTCGCCTCGCCGCTCAGATGTAGGGGCATGTCGCTGTTTTCCATGCTGAGCCTGCCGGGCCCAATGTTCAGTACCGCGTTGCCTTTCCCCGCATCACCCTGGGTAAGCACATTCAGCCGTCCGGTCAGGGTGGTGTTATCCAGCCCCTGCTGCCAGTTGTCGGCGCGAAGGGATACCCGCCCGCTCAGCGGCATACCCGAGAGATCCCAGTTCCAGCGCCCGTCGCTGATGTTCAGCTGCTGCGCGGTGATCTGCCACGGCAGGTCGAGCAGCGGATCGGGATTATCCCGCGCCATCACCACCAGCTGTCCCTGATTGTCTTCCCAGTCCAGATCGGCATCGACCAGAGACGTCAACTGTGGCACGTTAAAGGTCGCGACCGCGTGGCCCTTCACCGGCACGCCATCCGGTACCAGCGGCAAGGTAAACTCGCCCACCAGCTTAATCGGCTGCGGCTGGTCCGGGAGCTGGACATCGAACTGGCTGACCGAGAGCGTCTGACCGCGAAGCGTGCCTTTAATGCTGACCTGCTCGCCTTTATAGGCGATCTCCTGAATGGACGGCGTCAGCGACGCATGCAGCTCGCCCTGCCACTCCTGCCAGGGCGACAGCGTCAGACGGTGAACCGTGATCCAGGTATTGGGTAACACCGCCTGCCACTGTGCCAGCGTTTTGGGGGCGACCGTTGAGGGCGCAGACTGGGGAATTTTGCTCAGACAGACGGAGTTAAGATCCAGCGCGCCGATATCCAGCTTCCAGCGGCTCGGGTGTGACAGCGTCACGTTATCGATGCGGGCAATTTCGCAGTCTTCAACCAGATAGCGAAGATCGGGGATCACCAGCGCGTGGCGGGTCAGTTTCGGACTCTCTTCAAAAGCGATGCGCGTCCCGACGGGCAGCCAGATCCCGGCGAGCGTCGGTACCCACTGGGCGAGCGTCATCAGCAGCGTCAGCGGCAACAATATGAACAGCAGTAAAAGCGCAAGAGCGGCTTTGTATTTACCCTTCATGGGCAGTTAATATCCTGATTTAGCGAAAGAATTAAGCCGGCAGTGCCGATCATTGTCGCATGTTTAGCCAGTCAGTTGAAGTCAAAGCCAGGTTTAAGGATAGATGCTGTAACGTTAAGTTGCGAAACTAGGGCCTGTTCCGTGGCATTGCCAGCAGGTAAAGCATGGCGAATATCAATGACCCCCAATACACCGAGTCGTACCGCCAGGGATCAAAATCAATATGTAAAAAACCGCTAACAAACTCATAGCCGTTGGCAAAAACGTTAATTTGAATGGCTGCGATGGCTATCACAAATAGCGTATAGGCAATGAACAGAGGATATTTACGCAGCCTGTCGACCTTGAGTTTCCCCATCAACAGTAAGAATAAAACCGCAATAGATACAACAAAATAGTAC
Source organism: Enterobacter cloacae complex sp. ECL352 (assembly GCF_020149545.1). Classification (NCBI taxonomy): domain Bacteria; kingdom Pseudomonadati; phylum Pseudomonadota; class Gammaproteobacteria; order Enterobacterales; family Enterobacteriaceae; genus Enterobacter; species Enterobacter cloacae complex sp. ECL352. Next base: position 4,536,856 of record NZ_CP083709.1, on the reverse strand, counting down.
AAGGCGGGCAGCATCGGCGGAGATAAGGACAACTCCAATTGTTGCGACATGCATCATTCTCCATATTTGTCAGAAACTCACCTGGTTCCTAATATCTTTCCATCTCATACGTAGGCATTGCAGTTTTCATGCCCTCTTGCCATTCTTTAACCTAATCCAGACAGGCGTTTCTCACATCCTCTACCCACTCCATTATCCGCTACATGCCCTGTTCAGATCCGCGCCGAAGATTTCTCGTAGTAAGAATATCATGGAGTTAGGGTGTACATATGCTCTAGAATAATTGATAGAACTTATTGAATTCAATAATATTTTAGAAATTGTAAGATAATTTTAATCATGCTAACGTGAATGCAAAATCACTGGAGAAAGTCTTATGAAACTCGCGGTATATAGCACAAAGCAGTACGACAAAAAGTATCTGCAACATGTTAACGAGGCTTACGGGTTTGAGCTTGAATTTTTCGACTTTCTGCTGTCCGAAAAAACCGCCAAAACGGCGCACGGCTGTGAAGGCGTCTGCATTTTTGTTAACGACGACGGCAGTCGTCCGGTGCTGGAAGAGTTGAAAAAACAGGGCGTGAAATATATCGCCCTGCGCTGCGCGGGCTTTAATAACGTGGACCTCGACGCGGCGAAAGAGCTGGGTCTGAGGGTGGTGCGCGTCCCGGCTTACTCCCCGGAAGCGGTCGCGGAACATGCAATTGGCATGATGATGTCGCTCAACCGTCGTATTCACCGCGCTTATCAGCGCACCCGTGATGCCAACTTCTCTCTGGAAGGGCTGACCGGCTTTACCATGTACGGCAAAACCGCGGGCGTGATCGGCACCGGTAAAATTGGCGTCGCCGCCCTGCGCATTCTGAAAGGCTTCGGCATGCGTCTGCTGGCGTTCGATCCATACCCGAGCGCCGCTGCGCTGGAGCTGGGCGTGGAATACGTCGACCTGCAGACCCTGTTCTCCCAGTCTGACGTGATCTCCCTGCACTGCCCGCTGACGCCGGAGAACTACCACCTGCTTAACCAGGCGGCGTTTGACCAGATGAAAGATGGCGTGATGATCATCAACACCAGCCGCGGCGGGCTGGTTGACTCTCAGGCCGCTATCGAAGCGCTGAAAACCCAGAAAATTGGCGCGCTGGGAATGGACGTGTACGAGAACGAACGCGATCTGTTCTTTGAAGACAAGTCGAATGATGTGATCCAGGACGACGTGTTCCGCCGCCTGTCAGCCTGTCATAACGTGCTGTTTACCGGACACCAGGCGTTTCTCACTGCCGAAGCGCTGATCAGCATTTCAGAAACCACGCTGGGTAATCTGCAGCAGCTGGAAAAGGGCGAAGCGTGCCCTAACGAACTGGCGTAAGCGTGACGCCGGGTGGCGGCTATGCCCCACCCGGCGTACTGTCTGTCTCCCAGATCCGGTGCGCAAAGCACCACCAGAGCAGGACGGCCACCAGCGCAATCGCGCTCAGGACGCTGAATGCCGTGGCAAACGAGTAATGACCCGCAATCGTGCCGGTTAACGCCGGGCTCATGGATGCCCCTACCCCCTGCATCAGCATCACCACACTCTGCCCCGCATTGACGTGCCCGCTCCCGCGCAACAGCACCACGATAAACGACGGTACCGCGACGCCCAGGATCCCTGCGGCGAGCCCGTCGAGAATTTGTACCGGGACCATCATGAGCGGCGCCTCCGTCGACGCCGCCAGCGCGGCGCGCACCGGCATCACCAGCAGCGCCAGCATAATTAAGCGCCAGTAGCCGTAGCGGTCTATTCGGTGGGCGACCCAGATGGCGACGGGGATCATCACGGCCTGGGAGATGATAACGGTGCCCGCCGCGTACAAACCGGGGTTGATCGAGGCGGGCGCGGCGGCCATCCTCATGCTCAGCATCGGCAGCAGCGCGGCGTTCGCCAGGTGAAAGAGCAGCAGCGTCAGCCCGGTCACTAACAGCGCCCGGTTTTTAATCAGCACGGCAAAGCCGGGAACCGGCAGGCTCGCTGAAGAAGAGAGCCCCCTCGCCGCGTCGTTATCGATATCCCCGTTGCGAATGGCAAGCAGCGCACAGAGCGTTAACAGCGTCGTACAGGTCATCAGCAGGAAAATCCCGCCGACGCCCCAGTACCACGCAATGCCCCCTGCAATCAGTGCGGTAACAAAGTTGCCGCCGTGATTGAACGCCTCATTTTTGCCCATCTGCGCGCTGAATCCGCTCTGACCGGTCAGCCCCAGGGTAATTCCGGCGATCAGCGGACCGACAAACGCCGCACAGATACCGGAGACAATTTGCGAAACGGCGACAACAGCGCTCTGCTGGCTAAACCAGAGCAGCAGCGTGCTAAGAGTGATGAGCAGGCACACCAGCGCCAGCACGGTCCGCTTGCTGCGCGAGGTGTCGGTGATGAATCCCGCCGGCAGCGTGGCCAGTAGTCCCGCCAGCCCACCGGCCGTCATCAGGATGCCGATATCATCGGGAGCCCAGTGGCGTTCGGTCAGAAAAATACCGAGAAAAGGACCGAGGCCATCGCGGACATCCGCGATGAAAAAACTTGTCAGGCATAATGCCCGCAGCGAACGAAGAGACATACTTCCTGCCTTTGTCTGTTATCGCCTGTAAAAAAGGAAATGTAGTATAGCGGGTATTTTTTAAAATCAGATGACGTCTTAAAAAATATGCCTTGCGAACTTAAACAATTCATAACGGAGGCTGTTTTTTCGCTTTACTCATTATCGACCCTGACTATACTGGCAATAAATTTTCACAGGAGTCCTTCGTTGGAAAGTTATTTTATTGTTGATACGAAGGTAAGCTAGCGCGATTTCCTCGCTGCTTACCTGAAACGGTGGGCAGCAATCCTCTTTAAGCGATTGTATCCCGAAATAGTAAAACCACTCAATTTGTGGGGCATCGCATGTTCATGTTTACACATTCACTCTTTCCGCCACCGTCGTCCTGACACGTTTAGCATTTAAACGGCGTTATGATGTGCTTAGCAAAGCACTGACGCTTATTATTTAATAACGTTAACAGGCGACAGGCTGATGTTCCCTTATATCTCTCATCTGCTCGCAGCGATGCTGCTGGGCGCAATTATTGGCGCGGAAAGACAGTGGCGCCAGCGTATGGCCGGACTTCGTACCAATGCACTGGTTGCCACGGGTGCGGCAGTGTTCATTTTAAGTTCGGTATCGACTTCTCCTGATAGCCCGGGGCGTATCGCAGCGCAGATCGTCTCCGGAATCGGCTTTCTTGGCGCTGGCGTCATTATGCGTGAAGGAATGAATATTCGTGGTTTGAACACCGCCGCAACGCTGTGGTGCTCGGCCGGAATTGGCGTACTGTGCGGATCAGGCCAGTTCTGGAATGCCGCCATGGCCAGCCTAATTATTCTCTGCGCTAACATATTGCTTCGCGAAGCCGCGCAGCGAATTAATCAACTGCCCGTGCTCCATGAAGGCGAAAAATGCTATGTACTTAAAATCACCTGCAATGATGAGCATGAAGATGCGGTGCGGCAGAGCGTCGTAAATATGGCGAAAGAGTTGACGTTAAGTCTGAAAGCGATTTATTCCGCTACGGCGCAAGCAGAAGGTAAAACCGAAATTCGGGCGGAGGTGATGACCCGGGAGGAATACCGAAAATTACTCGATCTGATTATGGGGAATATGGGCGGGAATAAAATTATCGCGTCCGTCAGCTGTCACGCAATATGAACAAGGTACCGGGCATTGCGCCCGGTTGAGGCTTTGGCGTTTTGCAGAAAACGGACCGTGACGCGGAGAGATTCATCCCCGAATGCCCCTGTTCGTTGTCACGCCACGTTGACGAGATCACGGGCAGGTTCGACTGTACGCCTATCACATAACCGAAATTTGTCCCCGTTATGACAGCTTGCTCTCTGTTTTCCTGAAATTAACGGTCTACCCTGAATTGTGTGAAAAACACTCAGGAGGGACAAATGTATAACTCAATTTTGGTTCCAATTGACATTTCGGAGGATAGCCTGACGCACATGGTTATCCCCTTCGTTCAGGCACATACAGCCCTTAACACAGCTAAAGTTCACTTTCTTACCGTCATTCCATCGCTTCCGTATTATTCATCATTAGGTTTGGCCTATTCGGTTGAAATGCCGAAGCTGAAAGAGTTCCAGCACGCGGCCTTAGCGAAGCTGGATGAAATCGTTAAGCAATTCAAAATTCCTCCAGACAAGATACAGACTCACGCCGTGACGGGCTCTCCAAAGGATCAAATCCTTAAGCTCGCTGACACGATCGATGCCGACCTGATTATCATCGCTTCCCACAAACCTGACATATCAACGTATCTGTTAGGTTCGAACGCTGCGGCAGTGGTTCGGCATGCGAAATGCCCTGTCCTGGTCGTAAGATAGAAAGCGGCGTTTACGATCGTGGATACGAACGGAGAGCGGATAACAAAAACCGGGCGAGAAGCCCGGTTTTTCATTTACGCTTTCCTGAGTGAAAACGCGATTTAGAGATTTACTCTGTTGGCGTTTAAATTTAAGTCCGCAATGGCGGCCGGTTTTCCAAGCAGGTAGCCCTGAACTTCATCACATTTATTTTTTTTCAGAAAAGACAGCTGTTCGACGGTCTCCACCCCTTCTGCGGTTACCGCCATGGAATAGGCTTTCCCCAGGTCGATAATTTTCTCCACGACTGACTGGTTCTGCGGCGAGTCACCGAGGGTAAAAATAAAGCTCTTGTCGAGCTTAAGCCCGTCAAACTGAAACTTCCGCAGATAGCTCAGTGAGGCATAGCCGGTACCAAAATCGTCAATCAGAATGCGGACGCCCATTCTTTTGAGAGACTTCATGGTCTGCAAGGTTTTTTCTGGGTCGGAAAGCGTAACGTTTTCAGTGACTTCAATTTCCAGCCGGTTGGATCCAAGCCCCGTTTCGTGAAGGATCTCTTTTATTCTTTCGGCAAGATCGCTTGCCTGGAATTCGATAGCAGAAATATTAACGGAGACCGATAATCCCGGCAATTTGTCTTTCGTCTCCGTACAGGCTTTGCGTATGACCCAGTTACTCAGGCTAATAATCAGCCCGGTTTCTTCTGCCAGCGGGATAAACTGATCGGGCATTATGGTCCCCCGAGCCGGGTGCTGCCAGCGTACCAGCGCTTCGACGGCCTCAATTTTAGAATACCGGAGGTTATAACGCGGCTGGTAAACCAGGTAGAGCTGTTCTTCGCGAATCGCGGTCTTGAGTTCTAATTCCAGTTTCCTGCGTTCAGTCAACTTTTCCGACATATCCGGGCGATAATAGACCCATCGGTTTCTGCCGGATTGTTTCGCCTGATACAGCGCAATATCCGCGTAGCGTAGAAGATCGTTTGCGCTGCTGCTATCCCGGGGAGCCAGCGCAATGCCCATGCTTACGCCTATCGCCACATCATTGCCCTCAATGGCGAAAGGACGGTTAAGTTCTTGCACGATACGACGACACACCTCCTCAATCTGGTCTTGCTGGCTGGTGTTGCCGAGGAGAAGCATAAATTCATCCCCTCCCTGCCGTGCGACAAAATCACCTCGACGCACGCAATTTTTAAGACGTGAAGCGACCTCGCCAAGCAGGGCATCGCCGGTGGAGTGCCCGAAAATATCATTGACGGGTTTAAACTTGTCTAAATCAAGGCAAATCATGGCAAACGGATAACGGTTGAGGTCTTCTTTCGCCAACTGGCCAGCCAGAAATTCCTTAATATGATACCGGTTCGGCAGACCGGTTAATTCATCATGGCGTGACAGGAACTCCACGCGTTTTGTTGCTTCAACTTCCTGAGAGACGTCGGTTGCCGCGCCTCGCAACACCACCGTTCCATCAGGCTGAGCAGAAAACTTTGCCAGAAGCGTGCAATATGACGTGTTTTTTTGCGCGTGAGTATAAGGACAGTTTTTAAATTCAAAGCGTTCGGTTAAATCCCGCTGCCCGGCGCAGTCATGTGATAATTCGCCTGTCGCCGGAAAGAGTTCATCCAACCTGCGGCCTATCCATTTGCTATTTTCATATCCCGTTATTGTAGAGAAACGACCCGATAGCCACGTTATCCTTAACGATAAATCTGTTTCCCAGAACCAGTCGCTGGTTGTTTCACTGACGTCCCGGAATCGTTTTTCACTCGTAATAAGATTCAACCGCGCCTGCTCAAGGAGAAACGTATTTTCGTCAAGCATTCTCGCCTTGTGCATAATATGGCGCATTAATATCACCGTCATCGATACCGTCAGAACGACGGAAAGAATGAGCAATGGCAAAAAATAAATTATTAACGCCTGGCCGGGATTTTCACCGTCCCAGATAATTTGCACATCCCCATTTTGGGTGCTTAAGGTAAATTCCGTCTGATTCTTTATTTGAGAAGTGGCTGTATCAGGTGAAGTACGAACGTTCTGGATGCCGTCATCCTGCCCAATCGTGAGGAGTTTTTTAGCCGTTAACTTGTCTATAAACACCATTGTCGACGGTTTTCCGGGCATGGTTTGCACGCTCGCATCATCGCCCGTCGTTATCCATTGCGCAGAAACAATGGCCGGCACGGAATCGATAAGCGCTAGCACAGAAACCGGCACTCCCTTTTTTATACTCAACTCATGGAGTAAACGGTCTTTGGTTGATTTGTCTAACCAGCGCTCCAGCTCCTGAAGCTTCAGCTTCCCGTCAACCACGCTGTATCGCGTGCTCCCTTCCGGAGAGAGAACAAACACCCCTTCGTAGCCAAAGTTGTCATACAGGGACTTACCCAGGTTCTGCTTATCCCATGCCCAGTGAACGTCATTGTTCAGATGAAGATGTTTGTAGGCATCTCCCCACTCGGCATTGTCTTTCAAATGACTTTGCATGCTCTCCTGGCGGGTCTCCAGGGCTTTCCTTAACAAAAATTCATCGTGCTTGTCGCTGATTTCATTTACATTATCTTTTATTATTAGCAGGGAAATTATTGCCGCAATAAAAATACTTATCAACAACGTTACAATATAAGTAAAGGTTTTATTTATCAGGCCTTTAGAAGGCTCGGTATCCGTGAAGCTCGGATTGTTCAGAGGTAGGGTCATCTTTCGCCTTCTTAACTGCTACTGCGTCGATTTTTATGCCACTTTCATTTATCGGCACAAAATAACAAAAATTTATAGCTAAAAATCCGAAGCTAAAGGTTTTTATTTTTACAATCCAGAACAAACTATTAACCATTAATTCATTTAAAGCCTAATCTTGGCCAATTAAATATACTGTTCGAAGTAAGTTTTAATCTCACCTGTTTTATTTATAAAGAAAACATATTAAAACTGTTTTTGCAGAACACGTTACAAGCACGTTGGAGCCTATAAAAAAACCGGGCGTAAAGCCCGGTTCTTTTTTCTGACGAGACTGGCTCTATTCGCTCAACCCGCGATTTTCCAGCATCGGTTCAATCTTCGGATCATGCCCGCGCCACTGCCGATAAAGTTCAGCCAGATCCGTGCTGTTACCACGGGACAAAATCGCCTCGCGGAATTTTTGTCCGTTTTCACGAGTCAGACCGCCCTGTTCGACAAACCACTGATAGCCATCGTCCGCCAGCATTTGCGTCCACAGGTAGGCGTAATATCCCGCCGCGTAGCCGCCGCCGAAAATATGGGCAAAATAGCTGCTGCGATAGCGCGGCGGTACGGCGGGCAGATCCAGCCCCTCTTTTTTCAGTGCTGCCGCTTCAAACGCGTCTACGCTCGAAACGGCTTCGCTAATCCCGTGCCAGTTCATGTCCAGCAGCGCGGCAGCCAGCAGCTCCGTCATGTCATAACCCTTGTTGAAATGGGTCGCGTTGAGCATGCTTTCCCGCAGCGCGTCCGGCATCGGTTCACCGGTTTCGTAATGGCGGGCGTAGTGGGTAAACACCTGCGGATGGCTGGCCCAGTGTTCGTTGATCTGCGACGGGAATTCAACGAAATCGCGCGGCGTATTGGTCCCGGAGAGCGTGGCGAAACGCTGGCTGGCAAACAGACCGTGCAGCGTATGGCCAAACTCGTGGAACAGGGTGATCACGTCATCCCAGGAGAGAAGCGCGACGCCGCCGTTAGCCGGTTTTTGGTAATTACAGACGTTGTAGATCACCGGACGGGCGGCAAGCTCGAAGGATTGCTCGACGAAATTCCCCATCCAGGCCCCGCCCTGCTTGGAATCGCGGGCAAAAAAGTCGCCGTAAAACAGCGCCATGCCCTCACCGGTGTGGTCGAAAATTTCCCAGACGCGGACGTCCGGGTGATACACCGGAATATCGAAGCGCTCCACAAAGCGGATGCCAAACAGCTGGCTTGCGGCCCAGAATACGCCATCGTGCAATACGGTATTGAGCGCAAAATAGGGTTTGATTTGCGATTCATCGAGGGCATATTTTGCCTGACGCACGCGCTCGGCATAAAAGGCCCAGTCCCAGGCCTGCGCGGTGAAACCGCCCTGCTCGTCATCAATCACTTTCTGAATATCGTCCTGCTCGCGCTCTGCCCGGGCGCGGGCGGCGGGCACAATGCCGCGCATAAATTCCAGCGCGGCGTCCGGAGTTTTCGCCATCTGGTCGGCGATACTCCAGCTGGCGTAATCGTCAAAGCCCAGCAGGCTGGCCTGCCGGGCGCGCAGCGCCGTAAGGCGGAGGATCAGCTCGCGAGTGTCGTTTTCATCCCCTTTCTGGGTGCGCGTCCAGCCTGCGTTGAACAGGTTTTCGCGGGTCTGACGATTGCGCAGCGCGGAAAGCGCGGGCTGCTGAGTCGTGTTCAGAAGCGGGATCAGCCAGCGGTCGTTTAACCCTCGCTCCGCGGCAGCCTGCGCCGCGTCGGCGATCTCGCTGGCGCTGAGCCCATCAAGCTGGTGCGCGTAATCCACCACCAGCCCGCCCGTCTTATCGGCAGCCAGCAGACGCTGATTAAACTGGCTGGTCAGGGTCGCCGCCTCGGTATTCAGCGCCTTCAGCTCGGCTTTTTCCTTTTCATTCAGACGCGCGCCGGCCAGAATAAACTGCTGATACGTCTCCTCGACCAGCCGACGGGATTCGGCGTCCAGCGCGGCACGGTCCTGCCAGACGCTCTCCGCGCGGGCGAAAAGGGTGTCATTCAGCCAGATGTCGTTTGCCAGCGCGGCAAGCTCGGTGGAGAACTGCTCCTCAAGCTCCTGCAGATACGCATTGGTGTGTGCGGAGGTCATAGCGAAGAACACGCTGCTGACGCGCGAGAGCAAAGCGCCGCTTTTCTCCAGCGCCAGCACGGTGTTGGTGAAGTCCGGCGCAGCGGTTTGGGACACAATGGCGTCTACGTCCGCCCGCTTCTGGCGAAGCGCTTCATCGAAGGCCGGGCGATAGTGGCTATCGTTGATTTCATCAAAATGGGGGGCCTGGTAAGGCAGCAGGCTGATGTCAAAAAAGGGATTCGTGGCCGTCATCTTTCGCTCCTGAGTACGGGTATCCTCCCAGAGTAGGTCAGGCCGCCATCCCCTGCAACGCCGTCATACAAATGTTGCCTTAACGCACCCTCTGCGGCCGTGCTATGTTAGTACAACACAAAAAGCGTTGAGGAACAGTGAGATGATTATTTTAGTTACCGGGGCAACGGCAGGTTTTGGTGAAAGCATCACGCGTCGCTTCGTCGCCAACGGGCACAAGGTTATTGCCACGGGCCGTCGTCAGGAGCGCCTGCAGGAGCTGAAGGACGAATCAGGCGACAGCATCCTGACCGCGCAGCTGGACGTGCGTAACCGCGCGGCCATTGAAGAGATGATTGCCAACCTGCCCGCCGAGTGGCGCGCCATCGACGTGCTGGTTAACAATGCCGGTCTGGCGCTGGGCATGGAGCCCGCCCACAAAGCCAGCGTGGAAGACTGGGAAAACATGATCGACACCAACAACAAAGGGCTGGTCTATATGACCCGCGCGGTGCTGCCGGGCATGGTCGAGCGCAACCGCGGCCACATTATCAACATCGGCTCCACCGCAGGAAGCTGGCCTTACGCGGGCGGCAACGTCTATGGCGCAACGAAGGCGTTTGTGCGCCAGTTCAGCCTTAACCTGCGTACCGATCTGCACGGCACCGCCATTCGCGTTACCGATATCGAGCCGGGCCTGGTGGGCGGCACCGAGTTTTCCAACGTGCGTTTCAAAGGCGATGACGCGAAAGCGGGCAAAACCTACGAAAATGCGAACGCGCTGACGCCGGAAGATGTGACCGAAACGGTCTGGTGGGTGGCGACGCTGCCAAAACACGTCAACATCAATACCGTGGAAATGATGCCCGTCAGCCAGAGTTTTGCCGGACTTAGCGTCCATCGTGGCTAACTCTGCCCTTCCCGGCCTGCGGGCCGGGTCTGTTTCGGGTTATAAAAGAATGGTAGTATGTTCAGGCTAACTCTCTGAGAAATGACAACTCATGGCCGCTGAATCGCAACTCAATCCCACCCAGCCCGTTAACCAGCAAATCTATCGCATTTTGCGACGTGATATTGTCCATTGCCTGATCCCACCGGGAACGCCGCTTTCTGAAAAAGAGGTGTCCGTGCGTTTTGACGTTTCCCGTCAGCCGGTACGTGAAGCGTTTATTAAGCTTGCTGAAAACGGACTGATTCAGATCCGCCCGCAGCGCGGCAGCTACGTGAACAAAATTTCACTCTCTCAGGTACGCAACGGCTGTTTCGTTCGCCAGGCCATTGAATGCGCGGTGGCGCGCCGTGCCGCAACGCTTATCAACGACAACCAGTGTTACCAGCTGGAGCAGAACCTGCACCAGCAGCGTATTGCGATTGACCGTAAGCAGCTCAATGATTTCTTCCAGCTTGATGATGAATTCCACCAGAAGCTGGCGCAGATCGCGGATTGTCAGCTGGCCTGGGACACCATCGAGAACATCAAGGCCACCATTGACCGCGTGCGCTATATGAGCCTCGATCACGTCTCCCCGCCGGAAATGCTGCTCCGACAGCATCATGATATTTTCAGCGCGCTGGAAAAACGCGACCCGGACGGTGTGGAAAAAGCGATGACGCTACATCTGCAGGAAATTAGCGAATCCGTGCAGCTTATTCGTCAGGAAAATAGCGAGTGGTTTAGCGAAGAGTAATATGCGCCGCCCCTTTCGGGTGCGGCGAGGTGATTAGCGAACGACTAACACCGGGATCGTGGCGTAGCGCAGAATAGATTCCGCATTTGAACCCAGCAGATGCGTGGAGATGCTCGGATTTTTCGACCCGATGACAATCGCATCATATTTCCCCTCCTTGCTCAGCTTGATAATTTCATCCCGGACGTTGCCAAAACGCACCATGCTGTGAATATTCTCAGGGGCAATATCGAACAGTCTTTTTAACTCGTTCATTTTCTTCCCGGATTCTGCGGTCATATACTCTTCAAACTTTTTTATATCGGCGTTGAAACCGCGCAGCAGAGACCGGCTGCTGGCAGGCAGAATATTGACCAGGGTAATCGACGCGCCCTCAGCCTTCGCAAGGCTTGCCGCGTGGCGAACCGCTTTGTCGCTCAAATCCATTTCAAACACGTCTACAGGCATCAAAATGTTCTTATACATAAGCCTGACTCCTTATTCCGATGAAAGGGTTATTTCCTGCACACAGGATGACATCAGGAATATAAACCAACCCTCAACGCTTCCCTGTCGAAACTATCAATTAATGAAAATAACGGTCCACTTTGTAAATTACCGTCCTGAACCGTCAGCGCCCGACGAAATAAAGAAAAAAGTGTGAGTTTGATCAAAAACAAAAACATGAAGCGCGGACAGGCGTATTTATATGCCCCGTGAACGGCATAACCCGAAATAGCGCCGTAACGAACAGGTTAGAGAGGAGAAAATACCATGATGACATACGACCGTAACCGCAATGCAATCACCACCGGCAGCCGCGTCATGATTAGCGGCACGGGCAAAACTGGCGTGATTAAAGCGATCCACAGCGACGGGCTGGATGCCGCGCAGGTGCGCCGCAGCAAAACGGTTGAAGTGGAAGGATGCGAAGGTAAGTTCGAACCGATTGAGCTGATTCGCCTGGGGATGCACTAAGCTGTGCGCAGCCATGCCGCCGCGCACGGCGGCATGTGCTGAACTACCGTTGAGACGCGTACTGCGCGACGGTCGCTTTCGCGCCCTGTTGCAGCAACGACCGGTACGCGGCCATCACCGCAGCCACAAAGCGCGGCTCCTGCGGTAACTCGTTACCAAAGATGGCCTCAATGCCGAGCAGCGCATTGACCCGGCTTTCGCCTTCCGCACTTTCGTTCACCGCCGCCTGAATAACCGCCAGCTGCGGATCGCTCACGTCGATGGCGTTACCCTGCTCGTCAATGCCGCCGACATAACGCATCCAGCCAGCCACCCCCAGCGCCAGCAGCGGGAAAGGCGTCTGGTGCACCAGGTGCCAGCGCACGGAGTCCAGCATACGCTGCGGGAGCTTCTGGCTGCCGTCCATCGCGATTTGCCATGTCCGATGGCGCAGGGCCGGGTTGCTGTAGCGGGCAATCAGGAGATCGGCATAGCGGCCTAAATCAACGCCCTTCACTTTCAGCGTGGGCGCCTGCTCGTTAAGCATCAGCGCGTGCGCGGCGAGGAGGTAGTTCTCGTCTTCCATACAGTCGTTGATATGCGGGTAGCCGGCCAGATAGCCCAGGTACGCCAGGAACGAGTGGCTGCCGTTGAGCATGCGCAGCTTCATCTCTTCAAACGGGATCACGTCTGACACCAGCTCGGCTCCGGCCTTTTCCCACTCTGGACGTCCTGCCACAAAGTTATCTTCGATCACCCACTGGCGAAACGGTTCACAGGCGACTGCCGCCGGGTCACGCACGCCGGTCAGCTGCTCAATTTTATCCAGCGTATCGGGCGTGACCGCCGGCACGATACGATCCACCATGGTTGACGGGAAGGTGACGTTAGCCTCGATCCAGTCCGCCAGCTCGCCGTCTACGGCCCGGGCGTACGCGCAGGTCACATTGCGCATCACGTGTCCGTTCTCCGGCATGTTGTCGCAGGACATCACGCTAAACGCGGGCAGACCCGCCGCTTTGCGACGCGCCAGCGCTTCCACCACCACGCCCGGCGCGGATTTCGGCTGGTGCGGGTTTTGCAGGTCGGCGACGATAAACGGGTGATCGAGCATCAGTTGTCCGGTCGCCGGTGAATGGCAGTACCCTTTCTCGGTGATGGTCAGCGAGACAATCGCCACCTGCGGTTCGCACATCGCCGCCAGCACGCTTTCCAGCCCGTCAACCTGCGCATGCAGCGCTTTTTTAACCACGCCAACCACGCGGGATGTCCATGCGTCGGCAGACATCTCCGCCACGGTGTAGAGGTTATCCTGCGCCTTCAGATCGGCAATCTGCTGCTCGCCGCCAATCAGGTTAACCTCACAGTAGCCCCAGTCGCTGCCGTGCCCGGCGGCGAGAATGTCGGCGTACACCGCCTGGTGCGCCCGGTGAAAGGCGCCAAAACCCAGATGAACAATGCGTGGTTGAAGGCTGTCGCGATCGTACTGAGGCAGCGTCGCGTTGGCCTGTAATAAGGTGTTTTCCATGATTAAGACTCGTTAATTAGAAAGTCGTGGACCGCTGCCGCTCCTCTGAAGCGGCGGCGCCTGCTGACTACACCAACTAGAATGGCAGCCGGGGTAAAAAAATAACTGCCATCAACCATACTGATACTGCCGTTTGAGATTTTGATTTATATTAACTTTTGCTCATGTGGTGTGACATAAAGTCAGAGTTGTGTGACAGGCCACGTAAGTTATGAACCACTAGCGCCGCGAGGAGAACGCGCCGTAACCCACGCTCTCTTCTGGCGCGGATTCCGCTGCGTCGTGCGCCGCGCTCAAATCACGGTCGCGCACTTCCGGCATCAGGATCGCCGAGACCAGCCCAATCACGGAATAGGCCACCAGCATGGCGACAATCGGCCACCAGGAGCCGGTCATGTTGCAGAAGATCCCCGCCAGCACCGGACCAAAGCCCACCGCCACCAGACCGCCCGCCTCTTTCGAGATAGCCATGCGGGTAAAGCGATTTCGCGAGCCAAACATCTCCGCCATGGTGATATTTTCCAGCGCAAACAGCCCCAGCACGGCGAAGTTATGGATAACGATGATAGAGAGCATGATTGTCCCCGGCGCATAGCTCTTATCGACGATGATCGACAGCATCGGGTAGGCGAGAAGAATGGCGGAGACATTGAGGATAATGTACGGCAGACGGCGCCCTACTTTATCGGAAAGCCAGCCCAGCAGCGGAATGGAGATAAACCCGAGAATGGAGCTTACCATCAGCGCATCGGTCGGGATGGCTTTATCGAACAGCAGCGTCTGGACCAGATACCCGGCGAGGAACGTCTGGATCAGCCCCGAGTTGCCCGCCTGACCGAAACGCAGCCCGGTCGCAAGCCAGAAGGATTTACTTTTCACCATTGAACCCAGCGAGGTGTCCGGCTGTACGGTTTGGGCATCGTTCACTTTCTCAAAGACCGGGCTCTCTTTCAGGTTCATTCGCAGCCAGATGGCGAAAATCATCACCACGACGCTGGCGAGGAACGGCACGCGCCAGCCCCAGGCAATCAGCTCTTCACGGTCGAGGGCTAAGAACATCACTGCCCAGATCGCCGTGGCGCTCAGCGTCCCGCAGTTAGTGCCCATCGCCACCAGCGAGGAGATAATGCCGCGTTTCCCTTTCGGCGCGTACTCCGCCAGCATGGTCCCGGCCCCGGAAATCTCCGCCCCGGCCCCCAGGCCCTGGATGATACGCAGCGTTACCAGCAGAACGGGAGCAAAAATCCCGATCTGCGCGTAGGTCGGCAGGACGCCAATCAGCGTGGTGCAGATCCCCATCATGGTGATGGTGATAAACAGCACCTTCTTACGACCAATGCTGTCGCCCATTCTGCCAAAGATAAAGGCGCCGACAATGCGTGCGATATAGCCTGCGCCGTAGGTCCCCATCGCGAGGATCAGCGCCATCGCGGCTGACTGTTCCGGGAAGAAGATCTCGTGAAAGACCAGGGCAGCCCCCAGCGAGTAAAGCTGAAAGTCCATAATTTAAAGGTGCAAAAAATGAAAGCATGAGTATGTAGAAAGTAAGCAGGTAAAAAGCAAAGTGTTAGCGCAAGACGAATCATCACCTTCTGTGTGTTTGAGTTGTTTTGCGCTAAATTTTTGCCCCATATATGCCCCATAACATCACCGGACAATCATCAAACTCACCAGACCGCGCGTCGTTGATGATGTACGTGATCACCCCAAACACCGGCCGCGATGTATCCGACACATCGTCTTTCATCGGTAACGGCTCCCTCCTTCCATTTTCTGGGTTTTCCAGGCAGGGATGCGGTAGCGTCCTGTAGCGCATAATCCTGAACTCACCATCAACAGCACAGACAAGCAGAGAACCATCCTTCGGCGTCAGCGACGAGTCGACGATAAGCATAGCGCCCTTCATGATCCCGGCGCGCAGATATGTCGTGCCGGCTACCATCATGTACGTAGCTGATGGATGAGCGATAAGACGCTTATCGAGTGATATGCGCTCTTCAACGTAGTCTGCAGCTGGCGACGGAAACCCCATGATGAACCCCCAACACAAAACTGTATGTATATACAGTAGTGTTTATGTTAGCTCAGATCAAGCTCGCCAGCAAAGGTTTTTATGTTTGTTGAAATTAAGCATAAAAATCATAATTCTAGTTATTTCTAGCTAACATATCTTCTCTTATCAAGAGTTCTTATTATTGTTGCGGTAACAGTGCTAGAAATAATTACAATTACAAAAGTAACGATAAGATTAGCAAACTGAGAGTCAAAGAAATAAAGTTTTTTAAATTTTACATACTCCAAAATAATTGCATGGACACCATATATTGCCAACGACTTATCTGAAATGAAAGAAATTACTTTCTGCGAACTTGAGTTAAGGTTTATATTCTTTACAATATAGAATGCAGAAATTGAAGACATATACACGGGAATTGTAATATAGTTTTGATATTGATAGGCAAGCGACCCAATCTCAATTGATTTTATTATCGTCATGTACGATATTAATGCTATTGAAGTAATGCAAATGACAATTGAGGATTTTATTAGAACTTCTTCACGAGTCATGCTTCCAACAAATGCACCAGAAAAACAATATAACAATAACAATAAATATTGTGAATCTATAGCGAACCCATTCTTTAATTCAACGCCAAACGTGAAATAAAAAACATCGTTTAAGGTTGGATTGAATATTATCATTGCTATAGTTACAGCAATCAAACCATGCTTTGGATTTAAATTCCTAACCTTAATAAAAAAGAAAAGCACATAGTATACAAAGATGTAATATAAATACCACAAATGATACATAGCTGGCTTCTGATAAATAGTCTTTAATGTATCTATAAAGTTAACACCTCCGAATACACTATAGTAAGCAACACAGAGCAAGCTATAAAAAACAAGAGCTGTGAAAATTTTTATAATATTGCTAGGCCTGACGCTTTTATCATTGAGAAATATATATCCAGAAATCATCAAAAATAGAGGGACGCACATTCTAGATGCACTATCTATAATAACAGTAAATCCCCACAGGGCATTGCTAACATTACCTATGCTGTATTTTGTCAAAGCTGTCACATGAACCACAACAACCATGAAGCAAGATAAAGCTCTAACGTTATCAAGCCATATTTTCCTTTCCAATATACCCTCTCTATATTTAAAGAAACTAACAGCATAAAATTAAAGATAGTTAATATATAATAATTTAAAGAAACATAATATTGCCACACCCATTCATTATATTGATGAGTGTGGCAAGAAAGCAACATCTTCAAGATGTTAGCACAATACCATCAAATGACATCTGTGTAGACGATGAATTGTTGTGAACCATTACAGTGCCATCCGTGTTGAAATAAACTGGTACGGGGCCGGTATTACCCCATGCAATAAAGTAACGGATAGCGCTTTGTCGCAGAAACTCCGGCAGCGTTAACACAAGGCCATTCAATGCAGAAGCACCATCAAGGCGCCCCTTTAACTCGATGCCCACATTGCTAAAACGGTACTGAACACCATTTGTTAAACCTGCTGCCTGACCAGGCAAAGCGATCCAGTCAGAAGGCGTTTTAACTACAGGGCAAACATGTGCAGCAATTGCCCTGGCGATTTCATATCCGTAAATACGATATGCATAGGCCGTAGGATGCATATTGTCACGAAGAATAGGGTCAGCGAATATAGATTGCAGGTACAAAGGATTCACAGCCCCTGTGAAATTTGTCATATCCACGAGTTGTAATCCACGATCTGCAGCAATTCGGCCTATAGCGGCACGGATATCTCCTCCCCTGTTTGAGTTAGTAGTTGCACCGCCACTCCCATTAGGGGTATCTGTTTTAAGATACCATTGCGGCGGGATAACGAGCACCGCGCTCCTTCCCTGCGATTGTAGTGTGTTAAGCAGGTTATTCAAGGATGTCTGAAACGCCGCAAGGGAATTACCACCCTGAATATCATTAGTACCGATAAACACAGCCACAATGGATGCATTCGAAAACGGGTTCGCTGTAAGGTTTGCGATCTGCTGATCAAGCGTCTGACCAGAAATAGCCTTGTTTTCGATGCTATTGATACGAATACCAAACGAGCCATCCAGTGCTTCTGCGCACCAAACAGGCCATGATCCATCAATAGCATTATCGGAAATACTATCGCCGATAATCCCAAGAACCTGAGAGCGTGGGCTCGAAGCAACTTTAAACTGCCGCGTGTAACCCAATTCACCGAGGAACGCCTGCACGTCTGCCGCCGTGATTGGGTCAGCCATGGTTATTTCGCCTTTTTCGATTTAGCGGTGGTGTCTGCCTGCTCTGCCTGCTCTGCCTGCTCTGCCTGCTCTGCCTGCTCTGCAGATTTATCGTCAGCACCAGGTGTGGCAACTTCAAGCTCCTGCTCTTCAACTTCGCTAACGACCGATACGCGACCAGCGAAAGCTGGCGGCACATCAACCGCAACAAACTCATGACCAACCGGCAGTTGCTGGAATACGCCGTTAATCGTTCCCCAGCAACCAGCCTTCTCGACTTTTAACTTTTTCATGCTCTCTCCCGAAGAAAAGGGGCCGAAGCCCCTTAACCCTGTGCGTTGAACACTTTAGAGCGACCGTTGAAATCGCGCTTAATCTGCAGACCGACAGCACTCCAGACCAGAGTGTTGTAGTTGTCGAACGGATTCTGGCGCGGGATCATGAAGGTGCCCACCGGCGCGGCAATACGCGTCTTGATGTACTGCGAATTGCGCACGTACGCGATGAAGTGGTTACCAGTCAGCTTAAAGGTCTGGTTAACAGACTCGATACGGCCGTAGCGCAGGATGTACTCCAGCACGGTGCCTTCTTTGAAGCCGGCAGCGGAGGAATATGGTTTGCTCATGTTGCGCATGATGTCAGGCGACACCCACACCTTCACCTTCTCCTGCACGTAGTTATCGTCCAGGAGCTTAGCGAACGGGCCGGTGAAGAATGCGACCATCTCGTCAGGGGTGGCGGTGGTCAGGTCGATATTCAGACCGGACGCACTCAGATCCACCTGGTTGGTGTTGGCGTGGTTGGTGATGCCTGCGCCGACATACCCCTTCACCTTCACTTTCGCGTCACCAGACAGCATGTAGTCGGCCATATCCTCGCGGATGGCTGCAACGTGCGCTTCCTGGTCATCTGCCATTGCGTCAAGATTTTCGGACTGCATGCCGTTCCACTCACGCCATTCACGGCTGTAGCCGGTGTTGAAGATCGGGATTGGGTCACCAGCTTCGTCGTAGATGACTTTATCCAGTTCTTCCGGAACGTGGCCCGTCAGTGTGCGATGAACCTTGCCCGCGTCACTGGAGACGCGGTAAAGCGCAGCTGTCTTGCCGATAGAGATCGGCGTACCGAGACCGAGCAGATCATCCAGCAGGCCGTTGCCTTCGTCATTACGGAAGACTCGGGTAGTGATGTTATCCACTTCACGCCAGTAGTCTTTGGAGATCAGCGCAGCCTGGTTAACTTCCAGTGCGCCGCCATACTGGGCGGAAATAGTGTTCTGGTTGATGTTGAAGGACTCACGCTGCATCAGCAGCTGATTCCACGCCTGCTTTACCTGGTTATATTCAGTAACCAGCTTTTTGTTGAATACGATCATGCTCATGCGGTTGCTTTCCCTGATTTGCGAACTTTCACGAGCTGAGCTTCTGCGCCAACGGTGATTTTTTCGCGTGAATAAAAGAGGACCTGGTCGGTGGCTGGTGTGGTCGACTTGGCCAGCGTGCCGTCACCGGCAGAAACCAGGCCTTCGTTTTCCAGCAACACTTCGCCTGCTTTGACCAGCATGTGGTAATCCACATCGTCTTCGCACATGATGGCCGCGCCGGTATCACCGGCAGGAACCGCATCGCGAATGTCACCACCGCCGATATAGTTATGCTGAAGAGCCAGAGCAACGCCTGCGCCACCAGCGACATTGTGAACAGCCAGTTTCCCGGTGCTGTCGAGCATCACCAGTGAGCCAGGTTTCGCGGCTGC
Organism: Enterobacter cloacae complex sp. ECL352; assembly: GCF_020149545.1. Taxonomy (NCBI): domain Bacteria; kingdom Pseudomonadati; phylum Pseudomonadota; class Gammaproteobacteria; order Enterobacterales; family Enterobacteriaceae; genus Enterobacter; species Enterobacter cloacae complex sp. ECL352. The sequence goes on along the minus strand of NZ_CP083709.1, from coordinate 4,517,270 downwards.
CGCCATGATTGCTTCAATGACCTGTGGGTCATTCTTACGGGCCGGGCCCGCGATTACCGTATGGAAACGAGGTGCGAGAGCCATTATTCAGGTGCCTCCATGTTAAGGATTTCGCTCTGAGCGCCATTCCCCTGGAATGCAGGGTTCAGACCGGTGCTGGTCTGGCACTGTGAGTACAAGTCGTTCAGCGCTTCGCCAGCCAGCGAGTTGATCGCCGCTTCAGTCATGAACGAGAATTTCGCTTTAACCGCATCGCGCTTGGCTTTCAGTTCGCCTTCTGCGTTCGCCTGCAGCTGGGTTTCAAGCTTGCTCAGCTTTTCGTTCAGCGGGGTGATCCGGCATACAGATGGCAACTGGTCGGTCACCTTGATTGCTCTGGCAGGGATTGGGTGGACTTCATCAGCTACTGCTCAGACTTCCCGGACGGTAAACAGCTCATCGTCTATCGCCTTACAGCTGCTGAATGTGAAACAGAAATAGCCCGGCTACGCGCGCGCCGAAAAGACTTCCTCGAACTTGTTGCGGACACGAAGCACCGCATTCTGGAGCTCGAATGAAACGCACACCCTTCTACCGCAGGCCCGGGCGAACCGGGCAATTCTCCGGCCTCCGTGAACGAGTTATCTGGATGATTCAGACGCGCGGCCGCCCGGTAACCGGCAGCGAAATCGCTGAGAAGTTTGGGGCGTAACGCTCATCGAGTTCAACCGGGTCGCCAACGGCATCACCCGCGGTTCCGGGCAAATAGCGCAAATTGTCGCGTCGGAAACATGGCTCAACGAGGACGGTATCTGCGACCGGACATTTAGCCTGGCAAGCAAGCCAAAGGTCGTAACGCCGCAGGGTAAATCGCGGCTGTTCACCCGGCGCGCCATAGAGCAATCGCAGGAAGGCCGACGGCAGGAGTGCATTGCGCGTGCCGCCCGCCGTCGTCGGCTGATTGCTCAGGGCCTCTACATCGACGAAATGGAGTCCATCCTATGACTCACGCTCACGACGACATCAGGGTTGGCACACTGTGCCTTCCCTTCATTGGTAACGGCTGGCTAATGCCATGGGGTGAAGTGGTCAGCAATCCATTAAAAGCGCAGCGGCTAGCTGAGGAATAATGGTGGTGCGGATATAGTCGATGAGCTGCTCTTCGATGAGCTGCTTGCAGTCCCAGATGCTGTTAAACACTTCGCCCACGGCAATTGGCGTGACGGTGTGCTGGCGAATGAGGCGGAAGCAGGCCTGGTTTTCCGCAGGCGTTGGATCTTCCATCCAGAACATGCGGAATTCCTCGATGCTCTTGCCGAATCGCGCCGCTTCGATTGGCGTCAGGCGGTGGTGCATGTCATGCAGAAGATGCTCATTGAAGCCGAATTTACTGCGCACCGCGTCGAACAGCTTTGGTGTGAAATCGAGGTATTTTTCGGTGGACCAGAGCTGCTCTTCCGGCCAGTCGCCTTTGGTCGCAGGCTCGTAGGCCAGCCCTTTCCCTTTGGCCATGCCGTAGGTGGTTTTCATGCCCGGCACCCCGCACTGAACGCGGATCGCCTTGAAGCCCATCTCTTTATGGCGGGCGTAATCTTCCAGCACGTCGTCAATGGTGTGACCGGTCGTGTGGCAGTAAACCATCACGCCTTCGCGGGATGCGCCGCCCAACAGCTGGTAGAGCGGCATGTTGGCCGCTTTGGCTTTGATGTCCCACAGCGCCATGTCCACGGCGGAGATGGCCGACATGGTGACCGGGCCGCGACGCCAGTAGGCGCCCTTATAGAAAAACTGCCAGATGTCTTCGATGCGGTGCGCATCGCGGCCAATCAGCTGCGGGCAGAGATGGTCTTTCAGGTAGGAAGCCACGGAGAGTTCACGCCCGTTCAGCGTAGCGTCACCGAGGCCGACAATCCCCTCGTCGGTGGTGATTTTAAGGGTGACAAAGTTCCGCCCCGGGCAGGTAACAAACACGTCAGCCGCGACAATCTTCATAATTCCTTTCCTTACATCATTCGTTGTGATGCTGGAAACTTACCCACTAACCAGACTACCATACAAGTATAATGATCATAAAATCCGCTAACGATCACAAAACCGGGGGCTCAGGCCCGCCCCCATCCCGCCACAATAATCAGCATTCCGCACAGGGCAATCAGCGCGCCTGCCCAGTCGTACGCGCTGAGCTTGACGCCGTCCACCACGCGTAGCCACAGCAGCGCGGTACAGACATAGACACCACCGTAAGCAGCGTAGACGCGGCCGCTCGCGGCCGGATGCAGCGTTAACAGCCAGACAAACAGAGCCAGCGCGACGCTTGCCGGGATGAGAAGCAATACGGATCCCCCCTTCTTCAGCCAGAGCCAGGGCAGGAAGCAGCCGATGATTTCGCATAGCGCGGTGGCAAAAAAAAGCAGCGTCGTTTTGAGCATATTTCACGTCAGGTGAGGATCTATTTAGACATCATACCTGATGATATCCTTTACTTTTCCATACTTGCACCGCGGGTATGCCGTCTTTTCGCTTTGGTGTAGAATCTGTTCGGGGTAACTTGATTATCTGCACCCGTTTAAAAGGAAACGCTATGACCACATTAAGCAAACGCCTTTGTCTGACAGCCCTGCTGGCGCTGTCATCGTTCGCCTTTGCCGCCTCTGCGACAGCGGAAACCAGCAAGCTCATTATTGAGTCTGGTGACAGCGCGCAAAGCCGCCAGAACGCCGCCATGGACAAAGAACAATGGAATGACACCCGCAGCCTTCGTCACAAGGTCAACAAACGTGCTGAGAAAGAGTGGGACAAAGAAGATGTCGCTTTTGACGCGCGCGATAAGTGTCAGCAAAGTGCAAACGTCAACGCCTACTGGGAGCCAAACACCCTGCGCTGCCTGGATCGCCGCACTGGCCGCACGGTAGCCCCGTAATGTCGGCGCCCTGCGACGTTAAGCTTCGCCCGCTGGAGCGCGAAGACCTGCGCTTCGTCCACCAGCTGGACAATAACGCCAGCGTAATGCGCTACTGGTTCGAAGAGCCGTACGAGGCCTTTGTTGAGCTGTCCGATCTCTACGATAAGCACATTCACGATCAGAGTGAACGTCGTTTTGTGGTGGAGTGTGAAGGCGAAAAAGCCGGTCTTGTGGAGCTGGTTGAAATCAACCATGTTCACCGTCGGGCGGAGTTTCAGATCATTATTTCCCCTGAGCATCAGGGAAAAGGCCTTGCCTCACGGGCAGCGAAGCTGGCAATGGATTACGGATTCAACGTTCTGAATCTCTACAAGCTTTACCTGATTGTGGATAAAGAGAACGAGAAAGCGATCCATATCTACCGCAAGCTGGGCTTTATGGTGGAAGGCGAGCTGATTCACGAGTTCTTTATCAACGGCGAATACCGCAATACCATTCGCATGTGCATCTTCCAGCATCAGCACCTGGCCGGACACAAGCCGTCAGGCGCCAGCCTGCTGAAACCGACCGCGCAGTAACCTGCGCGGTTTTATTCTCAGTAGTATTCAATCGTGTTTTTGATGGTGTATTTGTGCTCAACGGCAGGTTTGACGCTATCGTCGGTGATCGTCAGATCGCAGCTCACCGGATTATTGTGTCGATCGTAATCGCAGCTCTGCTTCACGTTACCCAGCGGCTTGTCATTCAACATGCTCACTGCCGAGTAATCCATTCTTTTGCGAACGTCTTTAGACGGCGTCGACTGCACGGACAGGTGCTGATCCCCCGAGACGGTGGTTTTGCCCAGCGGGTAGCCATCCGCATCGTAACGATACTTCACTTCCATCTCTTTGCCGTGCGCCGCCACCACAAAACCGTTGTCGTCGGTATCCCACGTTATCCCGGCTGACGGCAGTTCGGCCAGCTGGCATTTCCCCTGCAGCTTCACTTTTCGCTGCTGGGTTTCCGCATCAAGGTAGTAATTGGCATCCAGCACCAGCGCCACGCCGGTATTGGCCTCCAGGTCGTGCAGTTCCAGGGTATCGAAACACCCTTCCGCCGACACGGTGCCGGTCACCCGTTTGGACACTTCGCCCTTCTCGTTGAGCAGCGTCTGGGTGAAGTCTTTCACCGGGCCGCGCAGCGGATCAAAATCAAATTCGTTCGAGAAACTCGCCATCTCGGGCGTAAACGACAGCGGCGCGGAGCTGTTGTCGCACCCCACCAGTGTTGCTGCCAGTAGCGTTATCGCTGCGTATTTCTTCACATTTATTACCGTACAGGGAGATTATTCCCAATCATATTAGCAAATACAGTTGTTTACACGAAGCCTGCTAAAATTAATCTCTACACAGAGAAAAGGAGCTAGAGATGAAACGGTTACCCTGGATTACCGCCCTGCTGTTAATGAGTGCCTCAACGGCCGCGCTGGCGGCACCGGATTCCTGCGAGCGCGTGAAAAGCGACATTCAGCAGAAAATTATCAACAACGGCGTGCCTGAATCAAGTTTTACGCTGAGCATTGTGCCGAACGACCAGGCTGACCAGGCGGGCACGCAGGTGGTAGGCCACTGCGCCAACGACACCTTTAAAATTTTGTACACCCGCACAGGCAACGGGGCTGCTGAAGCGCAGTAATTTACCCTCAATCCCCTTTGACTTGATGAGGATTAAGATTTAATACCCCCAAATCAGTAACACTCACCCCATCATTAGCCCGGTTATCATTTCGGGAAAAATAATACGTAATTATAATGATGGGGTGAGCCATGTCCGATACTGAACATCACGGCGGAATTAGCCGTCGAACTCTCGTGAAATCTACGGCAATAGGGTCTCTGGCGCTGGCCGCCGGTGGGATCTCACTTCCTTTCGGCTTAAAAAGCGCCGCCGCGGCGGTGAAGAACGCCGTTCAGCCTGCTGAAGATAAAGTGGTATGGGGCGCCTGCTCGGTCAACTGCGGCAGCCGCTGCGCGCTGCGTCTGCACGTCCGCGACGACGAAGTGTACTGGGTCGAAACCGATAACACCGGTGAAGATATTTACGGTAACCATCAGGTGCGCGCCTGCCTGCGCGGTCGTTCTATTCGCCGTCGGATCAATCATCCCGATCGTCTCAACTACCCTATGAAACGCGTGGGCAAACGCGGAGAAGGCAAGTTCGAGCGCATCACGTGGGATGAAGCGCTTGACGCCATCACCGCCAGCCTGAAAGAGGTGGTTAGCAAATACGGCAACGAAGCGGTTTACATCAACTACTCTTCCGGCATCGTCGGCGGCAATATCACCCGCTCCTCACCTTACGCTTCGCTGGTGGCGCGCCTGATGAACTGCTACGGCGGTTTCCTGAGCCACTACGGCACCTACAGCACGGCGCAAATCGCCTGCGCGATGCCCTACACCTACGGCAGCAACGATGGCAACAGCACCTCGGATATTGAAAACAGCAAACTGGTGGTGATGTTCGGCAATAACCCGGCGGAAACCCGCATGAGCGGCGGCGGGATTACCTATTATCTGGAGCAGGCCCGCGAGCGATCCAATGCGCGCATGATCGTTATCGACCCGCGCTATACCGATACGGCAGCCGGACGCGAAGATGAATGGATCCCGATCCGTCCGGGTACCGATGCCGCGCTGGTGGCGGGAATCGCGTGGGTATTGATCGACGAAAACCTGGTCGACCAGCCGTTTCTGGATAAATACTGCGTGGGCTATGACGAAAAAACGCTGCCGGAAGGCGCGCCCGTAACGGCCACTACAAAGCATACATTCTCGGCCAGGGCGATGACAACACGGCGAAAACGCCGGAGTGGGCCTCACGCATCACCGGCATTCCTGCGGATCGCATCATCAAACTTGCTCGTGAAATCGGCTCCGCGAAACCGGCCTATATCTGCCAGGGCTGGGGACCACAGCGCCAGGCGAACGGCGAGCTGACGTCTCGCGCCATCGCCATGCTGCCGATCCTCACCGGAAACGTCGGCATCAACGGCGGTAACAGCGGCGCGCGCGAGTCGACCTACACCATTACCATCGAACGTATGCCGATACCGGATAACCCGGTCAAAACGCAAATCTCCTGCTTCAGCTGGACGGACGCCATCGCCCGCGGGCCGGAGATGACCGCCTTACGCGACGGCGTGCGTGGTAAGGATAAGCTGGACGTGCCGATTAAGTTCATCTGGAACTATGCGGGCAACACCATCATCAACCAGCACTCTGATATCAATAAAACTCACGAGATCCTACAGGATGAAAGCAAGTGCGAAATGATTGTCGTCATCGACAACTTCATGACCTCGTCAGCGAAGTACGCCGATATCGTGTTGCCGGACCTGATGACCGTCGAGCAGGAAGACATTATTCCTAACGATTACGCCGGGAACATGGGCTACCTGATTTTCCTCCAGCCCGTGACCGCGCCGAAGTTCGAGCGTAAGCCGATCTACTGGATCATGAGCGAAGTGGCGAAACGCCTCGGGCCGGATATCCTTCAGAAATTCACCGAAGGACGCACGCAGGAACAGTGGTTGCAGTTCCTGTATGCCAAAATGCTCGAGAAAGATCCTCAGCTTCCTTCCTATGACGAGCTGAAAAAAATGGGTATTTATAAGCGTAAAGATCCGAACGGACACTTTGTGGCCTATAAAAAATTCCGCGAGAACCCGGAAGCCCATCCGCTTAAAACGCCATCGGGCAAGATTGAGATTTACTCCAGCAAGCTGGCGGAGATTGCGGCTACCTGGGAGCTGGCAAAAGATGAGACCATCAGCCCTCTGCCCGTCTACGCGTCGACCTTTGACGGCTGGGATGCGCCCGAGCGCGCGCAGTTCCCGCTGCAGCTGTTCGGCTTCCACTTCAAGGCCCGTACCCACTCGAGCTACGGTAACGTCGACGTGCTGAAAGCGGCCTGTCGCCAGGAGGTGTGGCTTAATCCTGTCGATGCAGCAAAACGCGGCATTAAGAACGGCGATACGGTGCGCGTATTTAACGATCGCGGCGAGGTGCGAATTGAAGCGAAAGTCACGCCACGCATCATGCCCGGCGTGAGCGCCATGGGCCAGGGAGCGTGGCATGATGCCAATATGAATGGCGATCGTATCGATCACGGTTCATGCATCAACACGCTGACGACCCATCGACCTTCTCCGCTGGCAAAAGGCAACCCGCAGCACACCAATCTGGTGCAGATTGAGAAGGTGTAGAGGGTGAAACGCGAGACCCTGGTTTATTCTATGGTCAGTATTATCGGTTAACACAGTCGCGCGGGCGTCATCCGCGCGAGCAAGGAAAGTTTAATGAAAGACGTCTCACATCGTGAATCGTTCGCGTTCAGCGCCCGGGTGCTGGGCGCGCTGTTTTATTTCGCTCCCGACAGCGAGCAGGCCGCGCCGCTGGTGAAAGCGCTCACCGCTGGCGAATGGGTTCAGGACTGGCCCCTGCCTTCGGAAACGCTGCAGCCCGTTGCCGATACGTTTGCTTCATCTTCCGATGAGCCGCTGACGGACGCCTGGCAACGGCTGTTTATTGGTCCGTATGCCCTGCCCGCTCCGCCGTGGGGTTCCGTCTGGCTGGACCGTGAATCCGTATTGTTTGGCGACTCGACCCTCGCGCTGCGCCAGTGGATGCGTGAGAACAATATCGCGTTTGAGATGCAGCAAAATGAGCCGGAAGATCATTTCGGTACTTTGCTGCTGCTCGCAGCGTGGCTGGCCGAGAACGGCCGCGAAGCGGAGTGCGATCGGCTTCTGGCGTGGCACCTGCTGCCGTGGAGCACCCGCTTCCTGTCGGTGTTTGTCGACAACGCCGGGCATCCGTTTTATACCGCGCTGGGCAGGCTTGCGCAGCTGACGCTCGCGGACTGGCGATCTGGGCTGCTTATTCCGGTTGCGGAAAAAACGCTGTATCGCTAAGGGTGTGGCTTGCTCGCGGTCGGCGGGCAAGCCTTTAGCTTATACCTCGCCACCTGATTCACTCGCACTCTCTTTGCTTTGAATGAACCGAAGTGCCAGATAGAGGTCTGGCGCCAGAATCATGTCATCATCATTCATTGTTGGCCGGCTATCTTTAAACCAGCGCGTTAATTCCGTTTTTCTGCCCGCAAGGATTAACATAATCTCTCGACCTTTCAGATCGCGCTTTAACTCATTTATGGTTGCCAGAACGCTGATATCTGAATAGGTGAAGCATGCAACGGCATCAATGACCACCCATTTAGGCTGTACTGCTGCACCATCAACCAGGTTCAATACCCGACGTTTAAAATAAGCCACGTTAAAATAGGTCAACGGGGAGTTAAATCGATACATCAGCACGCCCGGGACCATTTTAATATCGGTTGTATTCCCTAATGAGTGAATCATTCCATTTTCGTCAGTTCCCAGTAAATGCTCGGAGGGACGAAACACCGTACGCAGGAACTGTAACAGGCCAAGCAACACCGCAAGGCCGATCCCCTGGATGACGCCGATAATTAACACACAGCCAAACGTGAAGAAGGCCAGGCGAAATGCCTGTTTATTTCTTCGCCTCAGATTCCATAACCCGCGCAGATCAATTAATGACCAGGATGCGTACATCAGAACAATACCTAATGCAGATACCGGAATAAATTGTAATGGCTGAGTGAAAAACACCACTACGATACCGATAAGTAAGGCTGCGACGATGGAAACCAGCTGGCTTTTCCCACCCACTGAATCATTAACCGCTGTCCGGGAATCGGCTCCACTGATAGCAAACCCCTGAGATAACCCAGACATAATGTTCGCAATACCCAGCGCTCTGAACTCTGCATCAGCATTAATTTCATAGCCATTTTTCGCGGCGAAACTGCGGGCGGTCAGCATCAGGCTGACAAAACTGACCAACGCCAGGTTCAGTGCCGGGATCACTAAATCACGCATCGGACCGGGCTGGAAAGCGCCCCAGTCAACGCCGGGTAAACCAGGCTGGAAGCCTTCACCCCCAATAGTGGCAATACCGTACTGTTGCGCAGATGTCGCCCATACCAGTAGCGTTGTCATCACAATGGCAATCAACGGTGCCGGCCAGTGGCTGCGATACGTTTTGATCGCCATTAAAATAATTAACGTTAAAAGCGATATGCCAACGGTTAATAAATGGCTTTCTGAAAGACGGCCTGGCAAGGCCATTATTTTCTCAATAACCTGCGCTTCGTCGAGTTTTATCCCCAACACCTTGCCTAATTGCCCGACAATAATCGTCACGGCAACGCCATTAAGCAAACCCGTAAGGATGGGATGTGAAAGCAGATCGGCAAGTGCGCCCAGGCGGAATTTACTGGCAAGCAGGCACCACCCGCCCATCATCAACGTCATGATAATGGTCAGCTGCCAGTGCAGTTCGGAATTACCTGCAGAAAGAGGAAACACGACGGCAGCAATCACCGCGCAGGTCGTGGCATCAGGGCCCACAATAAGCTGACGTGAAGAACCAAAGAGTGCATACGCTATCATCGGTAAAACGCAGGAATAGAGCCCCACTATTGCCCCAACACCCGCCAATTCAGCATAAGCAATAGCCACGGGTAGCGCGACAGCCGCAACGGATAACCCGGCTTTAATATCATGTTTTAGCCAGCTTTTATCGTAGGCTAACAAAGTTTGTAAACCTGGCATGAAGTTTAGCAATTGTTTTCCGAACACGTTGTTCTCCGGATAGGGATATTAGCCACGTCATGCTGGCACACTTCTCAGTGAGGTTCTGGCTTTCAAATGCTCCGGATTAAGGCGCCACTGTTCAGAATCTAATAACAGTTGAACTATTTATTATTCTGACTGGTATTAAACATAGTTCAAAAACGACCGCTTGTGACTATTCTTCGTCTGGGAACGTATCTGCTTCAGGAGAATAATGCTGACAAACGCATGCCAGCTTATGCCCGCCAGGATCGCGCAGATAGGCAACATAAAAATCGGGGCCGTATGCGGTTCGTGTCCCTGGCATGCCTTCACTCCTCCCTCCCGCAAGAAGGCCTGCCGCATGGAAACGTCTGACAAGCTCCGCGTTAGCTGCACGGAATGCGAACATTGTCCCGTTTCCCGCCGTTGCGGGTTGTCGGTCAAATGGAGGACAAATACAGAAGCTAAACCCCCTCATCCGGATTATTTTCATCTCCCCACATTGCCCAGTCCTCGGTCCAGGCAGGCAAACGTGAATAGCCAAGCACGTTAAAAATCGCGTCATAAAACGCCACGGCGCGCTGAAGATCATTTGTACCTATGGTGATATAAGTCAGCATCTTGCCACCTCCTCTTTGCCGTTTTCTGAACAGCGATTATACCTCAGAGTCTATGATTTTAGCGGCGGTAAAAGGCTGATTTTCACTCCTGTAAGCGCGTGGGGTAAGGGTTCTCAGAACATGTCCTATCGTAATTTCAGCCCCCAATCCGTGACGTGAATATCTCGAGTTTTGGTATGTATGCTAAGGAAGGTGCGAACAAGTTCCTGATATGAGATCATCATATTCATCCGGAGCGCATCCCAGAGGGACATCATGAGCCATCAACTCACCTTCGCCGATAGTGAATTCAGCACTAAGCGCCGTCAGACCCGAAAAGAGATTTTCCTCTCCCGCATGGAGCAGATTCTGCCATGGCAGAATATGACCGCTGTCATCGAGCCGTTTTATCCCAAGGCGGGCAATGGCCGACGGCCCTATCCGCTGGAGACCATGCTGCGTATTCACTGCATGCAGCATTGGTACAACCTGAGCGACGGTGCCATGGAAGATGCCCTGTACGAAATCGCCTCCATGCGCCTGTTTGCCCGATTATCCCTGGATAGCGCCCTGCCGGATCGCACCACCATCATGAATTTCCGCCACCTGCTCGAGCAGCATCAACTGGCCCGTCAATTGTTCAAGACCATCAATCGCTGGCTGGCCGAAGCAGGCGTCATGATGACCCAAGGCACTTTGGTGGATGCCACCATCATTGAGGCACCCAGCTCGACCAGGAACAAAGAGCAGCAACGCGATCCGGAGATGCATCAGACCAAGAAAGGCAATCAGTGGCACTTTGGCATGAAGGCCCACATTGGTGTCGATGCCAAGAGTGGCCTGACCCACAGCCTGGTCACCACCGCGGCCAACGAGCATGACCTCAATCAGCTGGGTAATCTGCTTCATGGAGAGGAGCAATTTGTCTCAGCCGATGCCGGCTACCAGGGAGCGCCACAGCGCGAGGAGCTGGCCGAGGTGGATGTGGACTGGCTGATCGCCGAGCGTCCCGGCAGGGTAAAAACCTTGAAGCAGCATCCGCGCAAGAACAAAACGGCCATCAACATCGAATACATGAAAGCCAGCATCCGTGCCAGGGTGGAGCACCCGTTTCGCATCATCAAGCGGCAGTTCGGCTTCGTGAAAGCCAGATACAAGGGGCTGCTGAAAAACGATAACCAACTGGCGATGTTATTCACCCTGGCCAACCTGTTTCGGGTGGACCAAATGATACGTCAGTGGGAGAGATCTCAGTAAAAACCGGAAATAACGCCAGAAATGGTGGAAAAAATAGCCTAAATAGGCTGATTCGATGTGTTTGCGGGAAAAAAATCGGCCCAGATCCGCGAAATTTTAATCAGCGAGTCAGCTTGGGAAGAAATGACCTGCTTATTCGCACCTTCCCTAAAATTTATCCAGCTGAAGACCGAAAACAGTCCTTATAATTTCAGTACGTTAGCCAAAGTGAGCGAATATGGATAATATTCCACATAAGCAGACAGTTCGGAAAAGATGCCCCACATGGCTGTGGTGCGGAAGTTTTTATCTTTTTACGTTGTATTGCTCTGCAGATGAAATAAATCTGTATTCAATAAACACCGGCTCATACGTTTATCATCTGACGCATAATCGAGGACAATACACGGAGAACTTTGAAAATAAGTTCATATCCGTGGAGAGGAAATTATCGGATACGTCGAAATACAGTCTTGTGCTAGGGACAATGAAAAACAGCTTTAATGACAGATGCCTGGCAGCCGGCGTAAGAAGAGACTGGGCTGGATGGGATAACGGTTGGGTTTTTAAAGGAATCTATGGATATGTAGGTGAATTTTTCTTTGATACTTTCGATGATTGTGGTGACCATGGTTCATACCATGATTTTAAAAAAGCAACAGGGATAGGATTTTCGCCCTATATATATCATGGGCTCCAGTATAATTTTACGTCTTATTTTGGAATGGATGTGGGCATTATCATACCTTCCGTGTTTGTCATTACGGCACAATGGAGCTTTAGATAAATCCGTCAACCACGTGTGCAGTGCTGTAACTGTCTGCAAAGGGAACCGCCCCGCCATCTCAACCGGAGCGGCTTTAATTACCGCAAGTGCGTGCTCAAAACGTTAAGCCACCGCGGCCCACAATCAAAAACTGTACGTCACCTTCAAACTCCCCGTGGGCGATGTTTTGCGTTGCACAATGGGACTATCACCCGCATCCCCCGTCAGCTGCGTAACGCCCGCTGAGGCAAGGACGCTCCAGCGCGAGGTGAGCCTGTGGGTCCAGTCCAGATTCATCGAGTAGCTATAAATCCCGGCCCCGGCGTCATGTCGGGCAAAACCCGATGCGCTCGACTGAGCGGCGCTGACCCCATAGTAGGTCTGCATGTACTTGTCGGATCCCCAGCTGCCGGTCAGCGCCAGCGTCACCTCATTTTTGGGTGAGGTATAGAACGGGCTGGAAATGCCGAAATGCACCGCTTCACCGTTGTCCCTCTCAGAAACCGGAACCTCTGCCTGCAGCTGCAGGTGAAGCCAGTCGGTCACCCTGTACTCAAGCCCGGGCACAACGATTGCCGAGCCTTTTATCTCGCCCATTCCCCGCAGCTCGTCGCTGCCGGAGCTGATGGAATCGCTGCTCACGTCTTTATCTTTACGCCCAACTCGATAGCTCAGCGCGGCGCTGTAATCAAGATTGCCAAAGTTGTTGCCGTAACCGATCCCTCGCGTGGTGCCGATAAAGAAGCCGTTTGCCATGGCGTACTCCACCACCTGAGCTGCGGAAACGCGGGTTTTATCGGAACCCGAGTAGCGCGGCGCGACGTCCACGCCGCCCCCCAGGGTTAAGACGTTACCCTGGCTCTGTTCTGCCGCCAGTACGGGCGTAGCCAGTAACGCCAGAACGACGCCCGGCACGAGGTTTTTCAGGCTGCGGCCCGGAAGTAAATGGGGAAACGTATGACGCAGTTCGATGTTTCTCATTAAAGAAGCCCTTCTGGATTCAAATGATGACGATGCATGCGGTTAACCGCCAGAACGCCCATTTTGAATACCGACCCTAAGGTTCTTATGAGCCGAACATGAAGAAACACTGAAGCGCGAGCAGACGCTGTAAACCGGGCAGGTTTCCTGATACCGTTTTTTTCTTAAGATGTTCTTCATTCACGGTTGATACAGTTGCCAGTGTGAAAATTTTACTAATCGAAGACGACCTGGATCTCGGCAACGGCGTACGTATCGCCCTCTCCGATCAAGGGTTTGACGTCATATGGGTACGCCGCAAAGAGGATGCGCTGCATCAGCTGGACGTCTGCGTGCCGGAACTTATTTTGCTCGACCTGGGGCTGCCCGACGGCGACGGCATGAGCCTGATGGCGCGTTTGCGTCAGCAGCTCAAGGGGATCCCGGTCATCATTCTGACGGCGCGAGGCACGCTGCAGGATCGGCTGAGCGGGCTGGATGCCGGTGCGGACGACTATCTCGTCAAGCCATTTATTCTCGCCGAGCTGCTGGCGCGGGTGAGAGCCCTGGCGCGGCGCAGCTACGGTTTCGAGAATGAGGCGATAGAAATTCGGGGCCTATCGCTTCATGTTCCGACGCGCCGCGTGACGGTGAGCGCGCGCCACGTAGACCTGACGGCGAGTGAATATGCGCTGCTGGAAACGCTGATGCTGCGCGCTGACCGCGTGATTACGCGACGGTTTCTGGAAGAACGGATATTCGGTAACAAAGAGAACCTCAGCAATGCGCTCGACGTGCATATGGGAAATTTGCGGCGAAAAATTGGCGATGGCTATGTGCGAACGGTGCGGGGCGTCGGGTATGTCATTGATACCGTTTCAGTCCAGAAGGTGTCCGGGTAATGCAAAACGTCTGGTACCACCTGAGACGCCCAACGCTGGTACGGCGAATTATTATCGCCCAGTTGCTGCTGCTTACCCTGCTGTGGTGTCTATTTTTAACCTTTATTCTGTGGGAGGACCTGCGCAGCCCTCCCATCCTTACGGGCAGTCATACCTACGACACCCTTTTTATCCTGGTCGAGCGGATGGACGAACACCCGCAGGATCGCACCGCGGTGCTGGAAGCCTTTAGCAAGGCGCTGCGTGAGGGCTATGGCGGCGGCGAAGATCCCGCGCTGTCAATCAACTTCATCGTGCGCAAAAATAACGCGATTATTTTTTCATCGCCTGATGCGCCAACGGGGGTAACCAACACCCGGTTTGGGGAAATGCAGCGTGTTCAGAGCGATGGTCGTACCTGGACCAGCCGAACCCTTAAATCCGCTCATTCCGACGTGGAGGTTACCCTTTTCACCCCGGCCGGCGGCTGGAACTTCTTTATCTACCTGAACTCGCGCGGCTACTACATCATGCCGCTGCTGGTCTGCTTCCCTTTTCTTCTGTTTCCCGCGTGGCTGTCAATCCGCATTGCGATGCGCCCCTGGAACAAGGTGGTCAATGAAATTACGCTACGCACGCCTGACGATCTCTCCCCTTTAAAAGCCGTTCCCGGACACAGGGAGCTTCGCCAGATGGTGGATGCGATCAATGACTTCCTTGCCAGGGTGCGCGAAAGCGCGGAAAGGGAACGGGTTTTCATTGCGGATGCCGCGCACGAGCTGCGTACGCCCCTCGCGGCGATGCGCATCAACGTGGAAGCGCTGCAGTCCTGGGTCATCAGTGAGAGCCAGCAGGAACTGCTTGCGGGGGTGATTCGCAGCAACAGCCGGGCAGCGCGTCTCGTCAACCAGCTGCTGCTGATGATGCACAGCGAAGCGCGCATTGATACGGAAATGGAGACCGTGCCGCTGACGACGCTCATCCAGGAGCGAATGGCCGAGCTGGAACCGCTGGCGTCTGCGCGCAGGATTGAGCTGGAATTCTTCGCCGAGGATGACATCTGGATCCCCGGCGTCAGGGAACGCCTGGTGTCGCTTATTGATAACCTCATTGAGAACGCCGTGAAGTACAGTCCCGAGGGCGGGCGGATTCAGGTCGATGTCTGCATAGCAGATGGCTTCGCGCGGCTTCGCGTTTCAGATGCAGGGCCCGGTATCCCGGTTGAACTGCGCGAGCGCGTGTTCGACCGGTTTTTCCGTGACCCCAATCAGGTGCAAAGCGGGAGCGGGCTGGGGCTTGCCATCGTCAAAGCGGTGGCGCAGCAACACAACAGCAGCGTAAACCTGAGTACATCCGCTGAAGGTGGCCTGATGGTGACGGTTGACTTCCCGAACCGCACGTTTTGCTAAATCAGAACAGGGAGTTCGATCGCAAATGCCGCAGATTGCTTCAAAATAATTACCGTATTTGTTATATTGTTGTTTATTGCTTATTCACCTCTGCGGTGCCAAAAAGAACAAGATTCACCGCAACCCAGGACAGAAAAATGTTAGATTACCGCTTCCCGACAGCTTTGCAGATGGTTCTCAGCGTAGCGATGGCGGAGCAATTGGGTGAACGTTCCACGAGTGCGATTCTGGCCTACGGCCTGGAAGCGAACCCGAGCTTCATCCGCAAATTGATGGTTCCGCTGACGCGTGACGGCATCATCGTCTCAACGCTTGGCCGTAACGGCTCAATTCATCTTGGTCGCCCGCCGGAAGAGATCACCCTGCGCGACATCTACCTTTCGGTCATCGAAGATAAAAAGCTGTGGGCCTCGCGCCCTGACGTGCCGGCCCGCTGCGTGGTCAGCGCTAACGCCTGCTGGTACTTCAAATCGATATCCGAAGAAGCCGAGGAGGCTTCGTTAGCCGTACTGGCCCGCCATACCGTGGCAAGCGCCCTGGAAGCGGTTAAAAACGCCGATAGCAGCGGATGGGATCCCCTTCCGGACCTTATTGCCCAGTATCAAAAAACGTCTTAGCGAACTTGCCGGGTGGCGCTGCGCTAACCCGGCCTACATTCAGATGTAAAAAAACCGCCTTCACAATGAAGGCGGTTTTTTATTATCTGCAGCGTTCCTATGCGGGCAGAACGTCCCTTTCCTCTTTTTTCCCGCGCGTCACGAATTTACGCAGCGTCACGTAAAACACCGGCGTCAGGAATAGACCAAACAGCGTCACGCCCAGCATCCCGGAGAAGACCGTGATCCCGGTGACGCCGCGCACTTCTGCGCCCGCGCCGTGGCCGAGGATCAGCGGAATAGTCCCGGCAATAAAGGCGATGGAGGTCATCACAATCGGACGTAAACGCAGGCGGCACGCCTCCAGCGCGGCTTCCATAATGCCTTTGCCCTGAATTTCCAGCTCGCGAGCAAACTCCACGATAAGAATCGCGTTTTTACACGCCAGCCCCATCAGCACCACCAGCCCCACCTGCACGAAGACGTTGTTATCGCCACCGGTCAGCCAGACGCCAAACAGCGCGGAGAGCATCGTCATCGGCACGATGAGGATCACCGCCAGCGGCAGCGTCCAGCTTTCATACAGTGCCGCCAGGACCAGGAAGGCCAGCAGCACCGCGACCGGGAAGACGATCAGCGCCGTGTTGCCCTGCGTCGCCTGCTGGAAGCTCAGGTCCGTCCATTCAATGTTCATCCCGTTTGGCAGGATCTGCTTAGACATGGCGTCCAGCTGCGTCATCGCCTGTGAAGACGAGAGCACGCGCGGGTCGGCATCGCCAATCAGATCCGCCGCCGGGTAGCCATTGTAACGGATCACCGGATCCGGCCCGTAGGTGGTCGTGATTTTCACCATACTGCCAATCGGCACCATTTCGCCCTGACTATTACGGGTGCGTAAATTCGCAATATCTTCAACGCTGTCGCGGAACTGCCCGTCGGCCTGCGCCATCACGCGCCAGGTACGGCCGAACTGGTTGAAGTCATTCACGTACGACGAGCCCAGATAGGTTTGCAGCGTACCGAAAAGATCGGTCAGCAATACGCCCTGCGCTTTCGCCTTGTCACGGTCGACCTGCACGTCCAGCTGCGGAACGTTAGCCTGGTAGGTTGAAATCGGGAAGTGCATTCCCGGGGTCTGCATAATCGCGCCGGACATGGTGTTCACCGCGTTTTGCAGCGCGCCATACCCCAGACCGCCGCGGTCCTGGATGTACAGAGAATAGCCCGACCCCTGACCCAGCCCTAAAATCGGCGGCGGCAGGATGGAGAAGCCAAAGCCTTCCTGAATTTGCGCGATTTTCGCGTTAATCTCCGCGTTTATTTCCGCCGCAGTATGTTTGCGCTGGTCGAACGGCTTCAGGCCAAAGAAGACCGTTCCGGTATTCGGCGTATTGGTGAACTGCAGCGCGTTAAGCCCCGGGAACGCCACCGCGTAGTCCACGCCTTCGGTATTCATCCCGATTTCGCTCATTTTGCGGATCACCGCGTCGGTGCGCGCCAGCGACGAACCTTCCGGCATCTTCACGCCGCCAATCAGGTACAGCTTATCCTGCGTCGGAATAAACCCGCCGGGCACCGCTTTAAACATCACGCCAGCGGCACAGAGCAGCAGCAGATACACCACAAATACCGAGCCGCGTCGTCCCAGCGTTTTGCCCACCAGCCCCTGATAGCCGTTCGAGCTGCGGTGGAAAAAGCGGTTAAACGGACGGAAAATCCAGCCGAACAGACGATCGATAAGCCGGGTCGGGAAATCTTTCGGCGCGCCGTGCGGTTTTAACAGCAGTGCCGCCAGCGCCGGAGAGAGCGTCAGCGAGTTAATGGCGGAGATGACCGTGGAAATCGCGATCGTCACCGCAAACTGCTTGTAGAACTGACCGGTAACGCCCGAGAGAAACGCCATCGGCACAAACACCGCGCACAGCACCAGCGCAATCGCGATAATCGGCCCGGACACTTCGCGCATCGCCTGATGCGCCGCCGCAAGCGGAGCAAGCCCCTCTTCTATGTTTCGCTCGACGTTTTCCACCACCACGATGGCGTCGTCCACCACGATGCCGATGGCCAGCACCAGCCCGAACAAGCTCAGGGTATTCAGCGAGAAGCCGAGCAGGTAGAGAATGCTGAAGGTACCCACCACCGAAACCGGCACCGCGATCAGCGGAATGATCGACGCACGCCAGGTTTGCAGGAACAGGATCACCACCAGCACCACCAGCACCACCGCTTCCAGCAGCGTTTGCACCACCGCACGGATCGAATCGCGCACGAAAACGGTTGGATCGTAAGGTGCCGCCCACTTCATGTCCGCCGGGAAGCGCGTGGACAGTTCGTCCATTTTCGCGCGCACCGCGTTAGACAAATCAATGGCGTTCGCCCCAGGCGACTGGAAGATACCAATCCCGACCGCGTCTTTATTGTTCAGCTGGGAACGCAGCGCATAGCTGCCGGACCCCATTTCGATACGCGCCACGTCGCGCAGGCGGACCACCGTACCGTCCTGCGTCGTTTTCAGGACAATATTGCCGAACTCTTCTTCGGTATGCAGACGCCCCTGGGCGTTAATAGAGATCAGGAAATCGCTCTCTTTCGGCAGCGGCTCGGCGCCAAGCTGCCCGGCGGACACCTGCACGTTCTGCTCCTGCATCGCCGTCACCACGTCCGACGCGGTCAGCCCGCGGGCCGCCACCTTGTTGGGATCCAGCCAGACGCGCATTGCGTATTCACCCGAGCCGAAAATCTGGATCTGGCCGACGCCGGGCAGGCGCGCCAGCTCGTCCTTCACCTTCAGCGTGGCGTAGTTACGCATATACAGGGAGTCGTACTTACCGTTGGGCGAAAACAGATGCACCACCAGCGTTAGCGTCGGGGACTGTTTCTGGGTGGTAATGCCCAGGCGCCGCACGTCTTCCGGCAGACGCGCTTCGGCCTGCGCGACGCGGTTTTGCACCTGCACCTGCGCCTGATCCGGGTCGGTTCCCGGACGGAAGGTGACGGTGGTGACCAGCACGCCGTCGGAGCCCGCAACGGACTTCATGTACATCATGTTCTCAACGCCGTTGATCGCCTCTTCCAGCGGCGTCGCCACCGTCTCGGCAATCACTTTCGGGTTAGCGCCCGGGTACTCCGCGCGCACCTGCACGCTTGGCGGCACGACGTCAGGATATTCGCTCACCGGCAGTAGCGGGATGGCGATTAACCCTGTGATAAAAATCAGAATCGACAGCACCGCGGCAAAGATCGGCCTGTCGATGAAAAAGCGGGAAAAGTCCATGGATAGGATTCTCAGGTCAAGGGATCAGTTGAGGGCGCTGGTGGCGGTCATGGCAACGGTTTTCGCGTTAACCGGCATCCCCGGCATAAACACTTTCTGTAAACCCTCGACGATGACTTTATCGCCAGGGTTCAGCCCCTGCCGCACGATGCGTAAACCGTCGGCCAGACGGCCCGGCGTAATGTCACGGCGCTGCGCTTTCCCCTCTTTATCGACGATATAAACGTACTTACGATCCTGATCGGTCAGCACCGCTTTGTCGTCGATAAGCGTGGCTTTGAACTCCGCGCTGCCCGGCAGGCGGACGCGGGCAAAAAGTCCCGGCGTGAACTGACGCTGGGCGTTATCCAGCAGCGCGCGCATGCGGATGGTGCCGGTACTCGGCGTCAGCTGATTATCAAGGAAGTCCACCTTGCCCTGATGGGGATAGCCCTCCTCGCCCGTCAGGCCAATCTCAACCGGAAGCGCCGTGTGATTGCTGGACGCCCCCTGCCCGCTGCGGGCCAGATTCTGGTAGTGAAGGTAGGTCGACTCGTCCACGTCAAAGTAGACGTAAACCGTTTTCTGCGAGACCAGCGTGGTAAGAACGCTGGCGGTGTCGCCCGCAGTCACCAGGTTGCCGCTGGTGATCAGCGCCCGGCTGGCGCGACCGTCGATAGGCGCGGTGACTTTGGTGAAGTCCAGGTTGAGCTGCGCGGCGTCAACTGCCGCCTGCGCGGCACGAATATCGGCCTGCGCCTGAGTGGCGGCCGAACGACGCTGCTCCCACTCTTCACGGGAGACAACGTTGGTATTGACCAGCTTATCGGTACGGTTAGCCTCACTCTGCGCCAGGCTGGCCTGCGTTTTAGCTCTCGCCAGGTTCGCCTGCGCCTGTTCCAGCGCCGCGCGATAGGTTCGGTCATCAATCGTGAACAGCACCTCGCCCTTCTTCACTTCCTGGCCGTCGGTGTAATTCACTTTATCAATGTAGCCGGACACGCGCGGACGGAGCTGAACGCTCTCCACCGCTTCAATCCGGCCGTTAAAGCTATCCCACTGGCTAATGGATTTCACCACCACGTCAGCAGCGCTGACGGCGGGCGCAGGCGGCGCGGCGTTTTGCGCGACGCTGTTGTCGCATCCGACGAGCAGCACGGAGAGCAACATGATCCCCAGCGCGTTCAGATGAAAGTTACCCCAGTTTTTTTGCAGGCTCATTATTTTTATTCCGGTAATTGTCGCCGCCGGGCAAGACGCAGCAGGAGGCACTGCGCCACTTCCTTTGTCCGGTGGCTGTCTCAAGGCCATTTGTGTCGTTCATCGCCACAAAACTGTAACAGTTGCGAATACACTATCGCGGCGATTGTAGGAAGGCGCTTAACTAAGTGCAAGAATAATTGTTGCACTTTATGTGCTATTTGAGCGTATGTGAAAAGACCCGTTTCGGTCAGGGATTTAAATGCAACAATAAAACTTGCAATTAATACAAAAACGCGCCACCTTTTAATGCAACAGACAAAGATACCTTTTAACAGGCAGCGTGGGAGTAACCCGATGAACACTGGCGCATTTATGCATGATTTACTCGACTGGATCGACAACAACTTGGATAGCCGTCTGGACATTGAGTCCGTTGCCAGGCGATCCGGCTACTCAAAATGGCACCTCCAGCGCCTGTTTAAAGAGCATACGGGCTATCCCCTCGCCGGGTATATCCGTGCGCAAAAGCTGCAAAAATCGGTTGAGCGCCTAACCCGCAGCGATGAGCCGATTCTGAACGTGGCGATCGCGCTGGGCTTCGATTCCCAGCAGTCCTTCAACCGCAGCTTTAAGCGTCAGTATGGTCAGGCGCCCGGGGCGTGGCGGCGGAGTGTGGGTGGCCCGGAATCGCAGCAGCTTTGCCAGTAATGCATATTTTGCTGCAACTTCTATCGGGAGCTGCTATACTGTATATAAATACAGTATAGCGAGGTGCACGATGGCTGTTGAAACAAAATTTGTTGTCGTTAGAAAAGGTGAAGAGAAAATGACATTTGCCAGTAAGAAAGAGGCTGACGCTCACGACAAGCTGCTCGATATGGCAGACGCGTTCACCGACTGGCTGTTGCAAAGCGGAATGCAAATGGATGAAACGCAGGCTGAAAATCTTGGCCTGTATCTCGCCGAGCAGAAAGATACCGTGCAGCATATTCTGCGTACCAGCAAGCTTCCCGATCTCAATGCTTCAGCTGCAGCGGGTAAAACAGAATCCGATGTGGCTGACACGAAAAAAATCAGGGCCGTGAAAGCGGCCTGATTGTCAGAAAAACCATCACCGATCCCGGCGCCGTAAGCAGATAACTGCTTACGGCTTTTTTGCTGTCTGTCGGGATCCACTGCTGGTTGATGGTAACAATGTCATTGTTTCATATTCAGAACATAAATAAGGAGATGGCGTGCGCCAGGAAATGAAGGCGAAAATCATCAGGATCTGTGATTCAAAAATTGCCTCTTCAGAAACCTCGTCTCAGCCCTGTAACACGCTAAAGGGGAGTGGCAGGTGAGGACAAAACCGGAATATGCCCCCCCCCGCTCGATCAGGGCGGGAATTCTTCTACCACAGGCCATGACGACGCGCTCTGTATCCCGTTTCTCCCGAGAGGACAGGACGCCAGCTTACACGTCAACTTTTCGTTCAAAGCAGACATTTTTTCTGCTGCAGTGCGCTTTGTACCGTGAGTTCAAATGCTTAATGAGGTCGCCCGGCGTTTAGCGCGTTCGGTGCCGAATCAGCTCTATCGCACCTTTCCGGGTTAATAATAGAACCTGTAATGCGTCCCGTAATAATAGATGCCGTTCAGTTTATTCTGAACGGAATTTTTCTTTTTATTTTCGTTTTATTAAAGAAATATTAACATCATTTTCGCATTAAAGTGCAATCCTGTTACCTGGATAAACCCAGGGTAATAACGTCAAAAAACGACAACCCTATGAGTCGCTTGTAACAATCATCTGACCTTTTAGGGGAAAAAGTACTAAAGTGGACTTTTTTTTCTGAGTGTTTCTTTTTAATTGTAAGTAAAATTTGCCAACTTTTTAGTCGGCCGCAATTAATATTGCTCGCCGCAATATATCGGTGCCATTTTTATGGCGAAATTATTATCTATGGTGCATTATGGCAAACGCAAAACAGCAGTCTCCAAATAGTTTTAAACCAAAAATCAAGGCAATTAATATTGTTATTTTAGGCGCCCTTTATTCCTGGGGTTCCTGCGCATCTGCACAAACCATCAGTGCCGATACCGATGTTACAGGTAAAAATGTTACTGATGGCGTGCTGATAGACACTGCTGGTGTCACTGCCAATATCAATGGCGGTAGCAAAATAAGTAATGCCCCTGATAAAGATAGTGTAACCATTAATCTTACAGATCCTACGAAAGGCGCAACACTGAATGTCAGCGGTACAGGGACCACTATTTCTGGTGGAAAAATTGGTATAGATGTTGCCAGCTCCACAGGGGCTGCGGTTAACGTCACGGATAACGCGTATGTTGAAGGCGTGGAAACCGGTTTATTCGTCCGTAATAATGTTAATGGTCAGGCTAACGCGAACCTGAAGGTTGAAAACTCAACAATCAAGGGTGGGAAAAACGGAGTGTATGTTTGGGAAGCAACGGGAAAAAGTGGCAGCAATATAGATATTTCTAATTCCCTGATAGAGGCCAGCGGTGGCGGTTATGGCGACGCGGCCGTATTTATGAGCGAAGGGAGTAGTGTTGTCCATATCACTAACAGCACGATTAAATCGGACGATCGCGGCATCTCGTCCAATGGTGGTTATTCCGGTATAATGGATATCACGGACTCCACTATTTCAGCTCAGTCTGGCTTAAGATTAACACAAAATAACGGAAGCGCTTATAACATTTCTAACACAACTATAAATGGCGATGATACAGGTGTTTATTATACAGCATCCGGTAATAAAAATACCAATGTAACGCTGTCTAATGGCACCACTGTATTCGGGGCTAAAAATGGGATAGCCACTGAGGATTCTGATAATGAAAATAATATTATCAATATTGATGGCTCCACGGTACGTTCCTCGACCGGCAATGGTATTTCACTGGGCGGCGGTTTCACGTTAAATTCTAGCGCCGGGTCAACGATCGAAGGTGATAAAGCCATCATCCTTAAAGGGGATACCACTGGCAGCACCATCAACGTGAAAGATTCGACCGTCACCGGCAAAACCAATTTGCTGAAGATTTCCGGTACCAGTGCGGTGAATACGGTCGGTTTCAGCGGCTCCACCCTTTCCGGCGCCATCACCAGCTCTTCAGGTGCTGACCAGTCGGTGAACATCGACAGCTCAGCCTGGAACGGCAGTGCCGGGAAAACCGGTACCGGCGCGCTGGCGCTGAATATCAGCAACGGCTCAACCTGGATCAACAACGCGGCCACGGATGTCGATGCCATCAGCCTGACCGGTGCCAGCAACATCGTCATGGACGGCGGGAATATCCACACCGCAAGTCTTTCCGACAGCGCACCGACCACGCTGCTGGCGGCGGCCAGCCCGACGGCGTCAACTATTTACTCCACGTACAACGCGGAAACCGGTTCAGCCTACGTGCTCACGGCCGACAAGGCCACCGGCAGCTTCAATGCCGGCGTGACCTCCAACTCCAGCGGTGCAGCGGGCGATATGACCGGCAACACCATTGTTCAGGTGACGGACGGTTCCGGTGCGACCTTCAACTCCATGCAGAACGATGTCGGGGTTTACCGTTACGAATCACACAGCGTGGCTAACGCTGACGGGTCAACCAGCGTGATCCTCGATAACTTTACGCCAGAACCGACGCCAGAACCGACGCCTGGCCCGAACCCGAACCCAAACCCGAACCCGAATTCGCGCACGCTCTCGACCGCCGCGCAGGCTGCGGTGAATACCCGTGCGGCAGCGATGAGCATCTGGAGCGACGAACAGGATGCGCTGAACCGCCGTCTGGATCACGAGCGCCTCACCGGCAGCAGCGACGGCACGGTGAACGCCTGGGGCAGCTACTACGGCGGCTACCACCGTCAGCAGATGGAGCAGACCAGTACTGCCTACGATCAGACCAACAACGGCTTTATGTTAGGTGCTGACAAGCGTGTCGATATCGCCCCGGGCAACCTGCTGTTCGGTTTTGCCGCCACCCGCGGGTATTCGGATGTGAACATGCATGACGGCGGCAGTGCAGGCACAGATGTCGACAGCTACGGCGCCTCACTGTATACCTCACTGCGTCTGAACAACGGTCTGTTCTTTGATGCCAGCATCAAGGGTACGCACCTGAAAAACGACATCAGCGTGACGTCTCTGGACGGCGGTCATACTACCGGTGACTATAACAACAATGGCTTCGGCGGGGCTTTCAAAACGGGCTACCACAAGCAGTTTAATGCCTGGTATATCGAACCTTATGCCCAGATTTCATATGCACGCTATAACAGCGTCGACTACAAGCTGAAAAATGGCCTGCACACGAAAGATGACGGCAGCACGTCACTGGGTCTGGAAGGCGGTGTGAATGCCGGTATGGCGATGGCGCTGAACAATGGCACCGAGGTCCGTCCGTATGTGCATCTGGCCGTTGCGGGTGAAACCGAGAACGGCAACACGATGGACATCAACGGCGAGAAAATCAACGACAGCACCGACGGTTCACGCGGCATCGTTGGCCTGGGCGCGGATGTGAAACTCACCAAAAACCTGAGCGGCTGGGCCGGGGCGAACTATGCCAAAGGTCAGGATAACTATGAGTCACCGTGGATGCTGAATGCCGGTGTCGGCTACACCTGGTAATAAATGACACGAACGAAAACCGGGCATGATGTTATGCCCGGTTTTTTTTACGAAAAGCCTGCAAAGATAACGTCCTTTTACAAAGCTTCCGCATGCACAAAAAGATAACACGTTCCTGCGCAGCCAGCTTTCTCCCCCGCTCCTGCCGCCCTCACCTCAGCAACCCATCGCAATCCAGCAACCAAAGAGCCCTGCCTGCAGATACATCAGGTTGGTTCATAAACACGGTTTTATGATAATAGCGGACAAATAAAGAAATTTAGTCTGATGTAACAACCAGAACACAATCCTTTTAAGGACTTACAAAAGAGACTTTTTTAACTTCCTCAGTATCATCTTTTAAGATCTGCAAGGAGCTCCAGATAATAATATTACGGAATTTGTTTCAATTAATTATTGTGGAGTCAGGATTGAAAGCCACATTACCTATATTAACTGGCTGCGTTGCTATTGCCCTCATTCATAATACCTTCGACACTGTCAATTTTCGCGGCACCCGTTTTTAGATAAAGCAGCAAAAAAAGAAGTTTCATTAATCGTGCGCAACCCGTTCAGTGCACCGTATTTAATTGAGGCGGTAGTGAAAAACCTTAACAACGACGTGCACAAATCCCCCCACCTCATCATTCTTCCTTTCTGTGATCAGGAAGGCGGGAAAACAGGAATTATCGATACTGCCTCGGCAGTTAGTTGACAATACTGAATTTGATTGCCCTGATGAATGAAGATGAGGCGTTGAGTGCTTATATCAACGTCAGTGATTATATTCTCGAAAAAACCCGACTTTCACGCAGTCGTGTTATTAAAATACTGGGCGATTTGCGTATCGGTGGTTATATTGAGATCAATCGAGGTATTCTGATAAAAATTAATAAATTGCCTGAAAAATATTAAACGCTTTTAACGGATAATTAACACTAGGCCGTTACATCTGACAAAAAATACCGGAGGATAAATTACCTGACGTAAGAACAGCCGCCGCATCATTGCGGCGGCTGGAGCTTTTGTATCGCTTTGCGAAGTTGCAGATCATTCTTGACCCCCAGCTTAAACATAATCTTTCGCTTATGGGTACTGATCGTTTTCTGACTTCGAAACATTTCGCGTGATAATTCAATCCCGGTTTTACCGCTTTTCAGGCCAATAAGTACTTTTTTTTCTGCATCGGTAAAAATCATACCGTCGGTTATATTATTCTCCTGCTCCTGCAGTCGCAGGAAGTGAGCACTGATATAACGTTGTTTTTTCAAACTGTGTTTTATTAGCTCACGCAGTTCAAGCAGACGTTCATCCACACAAAGCAGTGAACATCGGTATGACCTCATGAGCTGATGCGCCAGCTTCTCCTGACATGCAGAGAGCATAACCAGAGCAGTTCCTTCACCTGGCCGGCAGAGACTTTCGTACTCCGCGGCGGAGATATCAGTAAGCGTGTCATATGCAGTGAAATCAAGCAAAGTCAGATGTGCATTATCATGCCGAACAACTTCATAATTCCATTCGGGATTTTGTTCGCGAAAAGCCTTCAGGCTGGATAGAAACCCGTTCAGTAGAGTCGGATGAACCACACGGGAACAAACAGTAAAAGTAAACATAGTTCTCCAGATGTTCAGACTGAATAGATCTGATCCAAACGATTAAGCAGATCCAGCCAACTGGCTGACTTTTGCAGGCTCAGACGCAACCGGATGTTTTGTTTATGGGTGAAGACCGTTTTATATCCCATATGGCGCAGACTGGCGATCTCATAGGCACTCAGACCTCGGGCGCAGTCGATAAGAATATTCAGTTCAGAGTGTGTGAGCCTATTTATTCTATTCATGTTATTTATTTGCGGAGAGCGTAAAGGCAAATATTCTGAACTGAAATTTTTGGATAACATGCGCTGAGCGAGTTCTTCTTCCAAATAATTTTCGCAGAGTAGCGTCTGTACACCAAGCTGGTACATCAGTCTGATAAGCAGGTCATCCCGTTTTGCGACCCATACGATAATTTCTTTTCCCTGCATTATTAGATGGTGAATTAACCGTAATAGCGAATATATTTCCTCACCGGCACCACTAAGGCCTGCAGCGAATAAAGACGCTTGATCAGTAAAGGGAGGCACCTCTTCTAATAGCGCATCTGGTTCAATCTCTAACAGAGAGCCATTGACGGCCTGGATGCTGTTTTTGGCCGCATTGCGAAACAGTGGCCGAGGTTCATAAAGTATAATTTCTGTTATTTTTTGCTGTAACATCGTATCATTTATAAATATAATTCCATATAGATTGATATTAGATAAATATGCGGCAATATTGGAGCGGTTTTGTGTCCAATAAAGGATGTCAATTACACACAAATCATTTTTTGGAATTCCCTGCGCGGGATTTATATTTTTTGGCAGGAAAACGATGGTCGCTGGTTTGGTACCATCGACAACTCCTGCGGTATGAGCGCGGCGCAGTTGTCAGCGACGGCAAAAAGATCGGCATCGCCGGAAGTGGTCGATTGGGTAAGACTGTACATCCCACTAAATTTTGCCCCAACCTTCCCCGTTCAACTGGTGTATTGTTTTTAGACAATTCATTCCTCTAAAGGACACCTGCGCAATGATCACCATCCTCGGCAAAACCACTTCCATCAACGTGCGTAAAGTGCTCTGGACCTGCGAAGAAGCAGGCCTCGAATATCAACAGGAAGATTACGGCAGCGGTTTTGCCTCAACGGAAACGGATGCCTTCCGCGCGCTGAACCCCAACGCCATGGTGCCGGTGCTGATCGATGACGATTTCGTTCTGTGGGAGTCCAACGCCATCTGCCGTTACCTGGCGCGCAAGGCCGGACGTCACGATCTGCTGCCCGCAGAACCGCAGGCCTGCGCCAACGTTGAGCGCTGGATGGACTGGCAGGCAACCGAATTTAACAACGCCTGGCGCTATGTCTTCCCGGCGCTGGGGCGTAAAAACCCGGACTTTAACGATCCAGAACGTATTGCGGCGGGAATAAAAGAGTGGAACCACTGCATCACCATTCTGGAAAACCAGCTGCAGCGCACCGGCACCTTTGCGGCAGGCGAGACGTTTACCCTTGCGGACGTGGTGCTTGGGCTGTCGGTGAATCGCTGGAAAATGACGCCCTTTGATAAGCCCGACGTGCCCGCGATTGAGGCCTGGTTTGAACGCCTTAACCAGCGACCGGCGTTTTTGCGTCACGGAAATAACGGCATGATTTAAAGTATTCTCGACCCCGGTGATGCTGCCAACTTACTGATTTAGTGTATGATGGTGTTTTTGAGGTGCTCCAGTGGCTTCTGTTTCTATCAGCTGTCCCTCCTGTTCAGCTACTGACGGGGTGGTGCGTAACGGCAAAAGCACTGCCGGACATCAGCGCTATCTCTGCTCTCACTGCCGTAAAACATGGCAACTGCAGTTCACTTACACCGCTTCTCAACCCGGTACGCACCAGAAAATCATTGATATGGCCATGAATGGCGTTGGATGCCGGGCAACCGCCCGCATTATGGGCGTTGGCCTCAACACGATTTTCCGCCATTTAAAAAACTCAGGCCGCAGTTGGTAACCTCGCGCATACAGCCGGGCAGTGACGTCATCGTCTGCGCGGAAATGGACGAACAGTGGGGATACGTCGGGGCTAAATCGCGCCAGCGCTGGCTGTTTTACGCGTATGACAGGCTCCGGAAGACGGTTGTTGCGCACGTATTCGGTGAACGCACTATGGCGACGCTGGGGCGTCTTATGAGCCTGCTGTCACCCTTTGACGTGGTGATATGGATGACGGATGGCTGGCCGCTGTATGAATCCCGCCTGAAGGGAAAGCTGCACGTAATCAGCAAGCGATATACGCAGCGAATTGAGCGGCATAACCTGAATCTGAGGCAGCACCTGGCACGGCTGGGACGGAAGTCGCTGTCGTTCTCAAAATCGGTGGAGCTGCATGACAAAGTCATCGGGCATTATCTGAACATAAAACACTATCAATAAGTTGGAGTCATTACCCTCGACCCCATTTTGAGTAAGGATATTTTAATTAATTACTAAACCCTGAAAGTCGTCAGAGGGAATAATAATTAAGCCATATCCTGGACAGCCCGTTGCGCCGCTTTGCTAGCCTGAATATTCAGGCAAAGCTCAATCTGGAGGTATTCTTGCTGATTAGACTCAAGAAAGAACGAACGCATAAGGAGGATCGCCGGCTTGCTCTCTGGCTGGCGACCTCGGCAGGTTTGCTGAATGCCATCGCTCTCGGGGCATTTGGTTTTTTCCCCTCACACATGACCGGCAACACCTCCCAGTTATCGAGCGAAGTCTCTTCCACCGATCTGAGCGATATGATTTTCTTCGGCTCGATTATTCTCTCTTTTGTCGCAGGCGCCATTGTTGCGCGCATGATTGTGATATGGGGAATTATCCATAACGTCAGGCTGGTTTTTTGCCAGATCCTGTTTGTCGAAGGGTTATTACTGACCGGCGTCTCCTTCTACGAGATGTATTTTCATGCCCTCACCAGCAACCGCGTGATTATTCTTTTTCTGTGCGGACTAATGGGCATTCATAACTCCACCTCCACGCAGCTTTCAGGCGGACGGGTGAGATCGACGCACATTACCGGCACGCTGACGGACGCGGGGATATCCCTGGCCTCGGTACTGGTGGCGATGCTGCGCAGGGATTACTCCAAAGATACGGCGGCGCAAAAAAGTCAGCTGACAACCCACTTAACCACCCTTTTCTCGTTTATTTCGGGCGGCATCGCGGGGCTGCTGCTGTTCAGATGGATCGGGTTTAACGCCATGCTGGCGCTCGGGTTGATGCTCGCCGTGGTCGCTATCGTTTCAATTATCACCGTCTCGACGCGGGTTCGACGGGTTCGTGCCTCTCTGTGAAGATAATGTCTGATATCCGGCGTATGAGCCCTTTAGATGTGACACTGTCACATCTAAAAATTCGCTTTAGGACTATTCTGTCTGACCCTCAATCAGCCCTTATGCCATAAGGCCTAACCCAAGGTTGTCACTGTTTTCATAGGGTTACTGATTTTACCACTTCGCTGGAACCCTTCCCAAACGCTTGCTATAGGTGAAATACCCCTGCCGAAACATGGCATAACAACAGGCAACCGGTGGTTGCTATAACGCATGCGCACAGGGAGACACACCGCAATGCACCCATTACTCAAACGTTCGCTGCTGTTTGTCGGCGCTATTATCGTGGTCCTCGCCCTCCTCGTCTGGGGTATCGGGATGGAGACGATTAAGGCGCGCCAGGTTGACCTGGTTTATCTCGGGCAACAGCACATGATTCTGGTTTTCTCATCGATGTTTTTTGCCCTGCTGGTCGGTATTCCAGCCGGCATTCTGCTGAGCCGCCCGGCCGCGCGGGGTATCGCCGAATATGTGATGCAAATTTTTAACGTCGGCAACACGCTCCCGCCGCTGGCCGTACTGGCGCTGGCGATGGTGGTGATTGGCATCGGCGATACGCCCGCCATCATCGCCCTGTTCCTCGCCTCGCTGCTGCCGATCGTGCGCAATACCTACGCCGGGCTGTGCTCGGTACCGCCGTCGCTGCTGGAAGCGGCAAACGGCATCGGGATGACCAAATGGCAGCGTCTGCGTCAGGTTGAACTGCCAGCCGCCTGGCCGGTCATGCTCTCGGGGATCCGCATCGCCACCGCCATTAACGTCGGTACCGCGCCGCTGGCGTTCCTGATTGGCGCCAGCAGCTACGGCGAGCTGATTTTCCCCGGTATTTACCTGAACGATTTCCCGACCCTGATCCTCGGCGCGGCGGCCACCGCCCTGTTCGCCCTGATCCTCGACACCCTGCTGGCGGCGCTGGGTCGCGTAATGAGTCCCCATCTCGCTCGATAACTATAACAAGGAGCTTTTATGAGACTGTTTTCCGGCCTGACGGCGCTGTGTGCCGCGGCGCTGTTCACCAGCCAGGCGATGGCGGCCCCGCTGATTCTGGCGACCAAGAGCTTTACCGAGCAGCATATTCTCTCGGCGATGACCGTGCAGTACCTGCAAAAGAAAGGTTTTCAGGTCCAGCCGCAAACCAACATTGCCACGGTGATCTCCCGCAACGCGATGATCAACAAGCAGATTGACATGACCTGGGAGTACACCGGCACGTCCTTGATTATCTTTAACCATATCAACAAGCGCATGTCGCCGCAGGAGTCTTACGAGACGGTGAAACGCCTGGACGCAAAGCACGGTCTGGTCTGGCTCAAGCCCGCCGACATGAACAACACCTACGCTTTCGCCATGCAGCGCAAGCGCGCCGAGGCGGAACACATCAACACCATGTCGGAGATGGTGGCGAAGATTGAGCAGATCCGTAAAACCAACCCGGACAAAAACTGGCTGCTGGGATTAGACCTGGAATTTGCCGGGCGCAGCGACGGCATGAAGCCGCTGCAGGCGGCCTACAAGATGGATCTGGACCGCCCGCAAATCCGTCAGATGGACCCCGGTCTGGTCTATAACGCGGTGCGCGACGGCTTCGTCGACGCCGGCCTGATTTACACCACCGACGGGCGCGTAAAAGGCTTCGACCTCAAGGTGCTGGAAGACGATAAAGGCTTCTTCCCGAGCTACGCGGTGACGCCGGTGGTGCGTAAGGACACGCTGGAGGCCAACCCCGGTCTGGAAGAGGCGCTCAACACCCTCTCGGCGCAGCTCAACAACGACGTTATCACCGAGCTGAACAAGAAGGTGGATATCGACCATCAGTCACCGCAGCAGGTCGCCCGCGATTTCCTGCGTAGCAAACAGCTGCTGTAGGAGGCGCTATGGAGACGATTCACTACATTCTCGACAACTGGGATTACCTCTTAACCCTCACCCTTCAGCACCTGTGGCTGGTGGCGCTGGCCGTAGGTTTAGCCATCATCATCGGCGTACCGCTGGGCATTCTGATTGTCCGCCATAAGTGGCTGGCAACGCCGGTGCTGGGGATTGCCACCATCGTGCTGACCATTCCGTCCATCGCCCTGTTTGGCCTGATGATCCCGCTGTTTTCGCTGATCGGTCAGGGTATTGGCGCCCTGCCCGCCATTACGGCGGTGTTTCTCTACTCGCTGCTGCCGATTGTGCGTAATACCCATACGGCGCTCGACAGCCTGCCGCCGGGCCTGCGCGAAGCCGGACGCGGCATCGGCATGACCTTCTGGCAGCGTCTGCGCTGGGTCGAGATCCCGATGGCGCTGCCGGTGATTTTCGGCGGGATCCGCACCGCCGTGGTGATGAATATCGGCGTGATGGCGATTGCCGCCGTGATCGGCGCGGGCGGTCTGGGCCTGCTGCTGCTCAACGGCATCGGTGGAAGCGATATTCGCATGTTGATTGCGGGCGCGCTGATGATTTGTCTTTTAGCGATTGTGCTCGACTGGCTGCTGCACCGTCTGCAGGTGGTTCTGACTCCAAAGGGGATTCGATAATGATAAAACTGGAAAACCTCACCAAACAATTTTCACAGAAGCACGGCCAGACCTTTAAGGCCGTCGACAACGTCAACCTGACCGTGCCCGAAGGGGAAATGTGCGTCCTGCTCGGCCCGTCCGGCTGCGGGAAGACCACCACCCTGAAGATGATTAACCGCCTCATTACCCCGAGCAGCGGGACGATCCTGATCAACGGTGAAGACACCAGCGGGATGGACACCGTCACCCTGCGCCGCAACATTGGCTACGTTATCCAGCAGATTGGCCTGTTCCCGAACATGACCATCGAAGAGAACATCACCGTCGTGCCGCGCATGCTGGGCTGGGATAAAGCGCGCTGCAAAACCCGCGCCGAAGAGCTGATGGATATGGTGGCGATGGATCCGCATAAGTTCCTCAACCGCTACCCGCGCGAGATGTCCGGCGGCCAGCAGCAGCGTATCGGCGTCATCCGCGCCCTGGCGGCGGATCCTCCGGTACTGCTGATGGATGAACCCTTCGGCGCGGTGGACCCGATCAACCGCGAGGTGATCCAGAACCAGTTCCTGGAGATGCAGCGCAAGCTGAAAAAAACCGTCATGCTGGTCAGCCACGATATCGACGAAGCCCTGAAGCTCGGCGACCGTATTGCGGTGTTCCGTCAGGGGAAAATCGTGCAGTGCGCCAGCCCGGATGAGCTGCTGGCGAAACCGGCGAACGAGTTTGTCGGCTCGTTTGTCGGTCAGGACCGCACCCTGAAGCGTCTGCTGCTGGTATCGGCGGGCGACGTCACCGACCAGCAGCCGACCATTACGGTGCGGGGCTCTACTCCGCTTCCCGACGCCTTTGCGACCATGGATGATAATGACATTCGGGCCGTTACGGTGGTTGACGAGCACGGCAAACCGCTGGGCTTTGTGAAGCGTCGCGAAGCGCGTAACGCCAGCGGTACCTGCGCCGACATCCTGCATCCGTTCCGCATGACCGGCAAGGCGGAAGACAACCTGCGCGTGGTGCTTTCACGTCTGTATGAGAGTAATACCAGCTGGATGCCGATCGTGGATGAGGACGGTCGCTACAACGGCGAGATTTCGCAGGACTATATTGCCGAGTACCTGAGTTCAGGGCGTACGCGTCGGGCGCTGAATATTCATAGCGACAGCTAACCTTTCTGGCCGGGCATCGCCCGGCTTTTTCGCACGCAGACCTTTTGCTAACCCCGCGATTTCCCGCCACAATATCGTATCGTCCCCGTTAAAACGCGACCCATGCAACGTCTTCATACCTACCCCGACATCCGCGCGATGTTTCGTCGTCTGCTGATTGCCACCGTCACCGGCGTGCTGGCCGCGCTCGCCGTTGCGGTATTCCGCCACAGCATGTACCTGCTGGAGTGGCTGCTTCTCAGCAACGACAGCGGCAGCCTGGTGAATGCGGCCGCGTCGCTCTCGCCCTGGCGGCGCGCATTAACGCCCGCGCTGGGTGGGCTGGCCGCCGGACTGCTGCTCTGGGGATGGCAGCGTCTCACCGCGCAGCGGCCTCATGCTCCCACCGATTACATGGAAGCGCTGGAGACCGGAGACGGCCAGTTTGACTACGGCGCCAGCCTTGTGAAATCCCTTGCCTCGCTGCTGGTCGTGGCCAGCGGAAGCGCCATCGGGCGTGAAGGGGCGATGATCCTGCTTGCCGCCCTCGCCGCCTCCCTTTTCGCCCGGCGCTTTACGCCCAAATCCGAATGGAAATTATGGATAGCCTGCGGTGCCGCCGCCGGGATGGCCAGCGCCTATCACGCGCCCCTGGCCGGAAGCCTGTTCATCGCGGAAATTCTGTTTGGCACGCTGATGCTGGCCTCTCTCGGCCCCGTGGTGATCGCGGCGGTGGTGGCGCTTCTCACCACTCAGCTCCTGGCTCCGGGCGCGGGTACGCTCTACGCGGTCCATCTGAGCGGCCTCCTTACCGCGGCCGATTATGCTCTTCTCGTCGCGATGGGGCTGGTGGCGGGCCTCTGCGGACCGCTGCTGATGTGGCTGATGGACGTCAGCCACGGGCTTTTCCTGCGCCTCAAGCTTTCACCGCCGTGGCAGCTGGCGCTGGGCGGTGCGATCGTCGGGCTGCTGTCTCTTCTCACGCCGAAGGTGTGGGGGAATGGCTACAGCGTGGTTCAGGCTTTTCTGCTCGCCCCGCCGCTGCTGTCGGTGATTGCCGGGGTGTTCATCTGTAAACTGCTGGCGGTACTGGCGAGCAGCGGATCGGGCGCGCCCGGAGGGGTGTTTACGCCCACGCTGTTTGTCGGTATGGCAACAGGAATGCTGTTCGCGCAGCTTTTCGCGCTGTGGCTGCCGGGCTCTGAGACGGCGATTTTGCTGGGGCTGGCGGGAATGGCAACGCTACTTGCCGCGACCACGCATGCGCCCATTATGTCGGCGCTGATGGTCTGTGAAATGACCGGGCAGTATTTTTTACTGCCCGGCCTGCTGGTCGCCTGCGTGGTGGCGTCCGTGCTGTCGCGGACGTTACGCCACGACTCGGTCTATGGTCAACACGCCACCGAGGGCAGAGAGATCGATGTACTGCGCTAGCTCGCGCTGCTCGGCGCGGGGCAGATAAGGCAGTTCACCCACCAGCGGCCCGGGCAGCTTTTTGCTCAGCACGTCGATGATCTCGGCGTAGTGCGCCAGGCCCGGGTTGATGCGGTTTGCTACCCAGCCAATCAGCGGCAGGCCGTCATTGGCGATCGCCTGCGCCGTCAGCAGCGCGTGGTTGATGCACCCTTCCTGGATACCCACCACCATTACCACCGGAAGCTGTTCCTGTACGACCCATTCAGACAGCGGGCGCAAATCATTCATCAGGCTGCGCCAGCCGCCCGTCCCTTCCACGACCACGTGGTCCACCTTTTCGCTCAGGTTCGCCAGGCCGTCGGACAACAGGGGATAATTAATCAGGCCGCTGTGCGCTACGCTGCTCTCCTCTTCGCTTAACGCAATGGGATTGACCGCGTGATAAGGCAGTTCCAGCGACGAGACGCTTTGCAGCACCAGGGCGTCTTTATTACGCAATCCCTCTGGCGTCTCTTTACTGCCTTTTGCGACCGGTTTGTATCCTGCCACGCGTTTACCGCTTGCTGCCAGCGCCTGCAGCAATGCGCGGGATACGACGGTCTTGCCGACAGAGGTATCTGTACCAGTAACAAAGAAACGCTTAAGCATGACTCACTCCACCTCTTGGGTATGCTTCGAAAATATAAACCAGGTAAATAATTCAGTGGAGGAAGTCTACGGGATGCGTGCGCTACCCGGCTTGAGATAGCGCAATTTTTCTTACATCTGCGGAAAAGAGTTAACCCTGCAGCAGGCGGATCAACAGCGAGCCGTTATACATGGCGTCTTTGACCAGCGCCGCGCCGGCCATGGTTCCCTGGTTGGAAAACTGGGTGCTTTCTACCGCAATATTTTTGCTGTAGGCGGGAAGCGACTGCTGATGGATACAGGCCGAGATTGCCGGGAAGAGGATCTCCGCCGCCTGGCTCAGCGGTGAGCCAATAAGGATTTTTTGTGGATTGAAGAGGTTCACCATAATGGCCAGAATGCGGCCAACGTTATTACCCACGCCGGTAATAATGTCCTTCGCCAGCAGATCGCCCTGGCGCGCGGCGGCGCAGAGGGAATCCACCGTTAAGGGTTGTCCGTGCAGCGAAGAGCTCATGGACTGGCTGAGCCTGACCTGCGCCAGCTCCAGCACGCTTTCCACGCTGGCAATGGTCTCCAGACAGCCGTGGTTTCCGCAGTAGCAGCGCTTGCCGTACGGGTCGACCTGGGTATGACCGATTTCCACCAGGCTACTGCTCCCGGCGTGGAGAAGACGTCCGTCGGTAATCACGCCCGCCCCGACGTTATGGTCGATGACCACCTGAATCACATCCCGCGCGCCGCGCGACGCGCCAAACAGCGCTTCCGCCATTGTCCAGGCGCTGATGTCATGCTGAATATAGACGGGCACGCCGGTATGGTTTTTCAGCACCTCGCCCAGCGGCATCTCTTTGACATCGTCGTAAAACGGCATGCGGTGAACAATACCGTTTTCGGTATCAATAATGCCCGGCATGGTGATGGCAATCGCCGTTAAGCGTTCCAGCCGCTGCTGATGGCGGATAAAGAAGTGATCGATATGCGAGACAATCGCGTCGAGGAGCGGTTCCTCCGCGTTGAGCGGCAGTTCAAGCCGGTCTTCCACCACCAGCTTGCTGCTCAGGTCGCGCAGCGCAAGGAAGATCTCCCCCCGGCTGATGCGCAGTGACAGGTAGTGCCACGCTTCCGTTTCAACCACCAGCCCGACAGCCGGACGACCGCGGCTGCCTGGCTCCTGAATTTCCGTCTCCTGAACCAGGTGCGCTTCCAGCATCTCGCGGACAATCTTGGTGATACTGGCAGGTGCCAGTTGTGCCAGGCGCGAAAGATCGATACGCGAAACCGGACCAAGCTGATCAATCAGGCGATACACCGCGCCAGCGTTGGTCTGCTTAATCTGATCGATATGCCCTGGCTGACTATCAGCAACCACCTCGTACTCCCTTATTTTCGAGCTTCGAAATAAACTGTTTGCTATGGTGAAGCACTTGCATGTCCGTCGTCAAATATTTACTTAGCCATGTGATTTACCGCACATTTTTACCCTCTTTTGCGTGAAAATGCCGCCCGGCAGAGGCGCTCATTAGCTGCTGTTTGAAGCGCTGTGCGGCATGGCTCTGTTCACGGTGTTTTGACCACACCAGCCACATTTCGGAAACGGCATCCTCTTCGGCGATGGTCACCCAGCGCATTTCGCGCAGCTGCACCCGCTTAAAGGAGGCCGGAAGAATAGATACGCCCAGACCGGCCGCGACCAGGCCGATAATGGTCATCGCTTCCCCTACCTCCTGAGTGATGACCGGGGCAAGATCGTAGCGGCGCATCAGCCCCAGGATATCGTCATACAGACCCGTCCCGACCTGCGGGTCAAAAAAGACAAACGGCTCTTTTGCCAGCTCTGCCAGCGAGACCTCCGGACGCGACGCCAGCGGGTGATCGTGCGGGATCATAGCCATCAGCGGTTCGCGCAGGATAACCTCCCACGCCAGCGTGTCCGGCAGCTGGGTGTTACGCATCAGCCCCAGATCCAGCGCTCCCTCATTCAGCGGTGCAATCTGCTCGCGGGTGTTGATTTCGCGCGTCTGAATGTGAACATCCGGAAAGTGGCGACGAAATGACGATAGGGTCTCCGAGACGGCGCTGATAAACGGCGCGGACGAGGTAAACCCGATCCGAAGCTCTCCGGCTTCCCCGAGATAGAGCCGCTCTGCACGGGCGGCGGCGTCATCAACCATGCTCAGAATTTGTCGGCTGTCGATCAGGAACTGTTTACCCGCCGCCGTCAGGCTCACGCTGCGGTTGGTGCGGGCCAGAAGGCGCGCCCCGACCTGCTGCTCCAGGATTTGAATCTGCTGGCTTAACGGTGGCTGAGAGATATTCAGGCGTGCCGCCGCACGGCCAAAATGCAGCTCCTCGGCGACGGCGACAAAGTAGCGAAGATGACGCAGCTCGATATTCATATTTTTAAAGTATCATTTGAGATTATTAATATATTAGACAGAATATTTACATTTTCCTACCCTGAACAGGTGGTCATACCCGTCACCAGAAATCACGGGGATGTTTAAGCAAGGAAATTGTGTGAGCCGTACAACGACTATTGATATCGATCCGGCAAGAGATATCGATGATTTACCCGCAGCACCGCAGCCGGTCCAGTTCATTAAACGTGGTACCCCCCAATTTATGCGCGTCACGCTGGCGCTCTTTTCCGCCGGTCTGGCGACCTTCGCCCTGCTCTATTGCGTTCAGCCGATCCTGCCCGTTCTCTCTCATGAGTTTGGCGTATCGCCTGCCAGCAGCAGCGTTTCGCTCTCTGTTTCTACCGGCATGCTGGCGATTGGGCTGCTCTTTACCGGGCCGCTGTCCGACGCCATTGGCCGTAAACCGGTGATGGTAACCGCGCTGATGCTGGCGTCGGTCTGTACGTTACTCTCGACCATGATGACCAGCTGGCACGGTATTCTGGTGATGCGCGCGCTGATTGGGCTCTCGCTCAGCGGCGTGGCGGCGGTCGGGATGACCTACCTCAGCGAGGAGATCCACCCGAGCTTTGTTGCTTTCTCTATGGGGCTTTACATCAGCGGGAACTCGATTGGCGGAATGAGTGGCCGCCTGCTGAGCGGGGTGTTTACGGACTTCTTTAACTGGCGTATTGCGCTGGCGGTAATCGGATGTTTTGCGCTGGCATCAGCGCTGATGTTCTGGAAAATTCTGCCGGAATCGCGTCATTTCCGCCCGACATCGCTGCGCCCGAAAACGCTGTTTATCAACTTCCGCCTGCACTGGCGCGACAAAGGTTTGCCGCGACTGTTTCTGATGGGATTCCTGCTGATGGGTGCCTTCGTCACGCTGTTTAACTATATAGGCTACCGCCTGATGCTCTCGCCATGGCATCTGAATCAGGCCGTTGTCGGTTTGCTTTCTGTGGCCTATCTCACCGGCACATGGAGCTCGCCAAAAGCCGGGGCGATGACCGCACGCTATGGACGCGGGCCGGTACTGCTGGTCTTCACGGGCGTGATGTTACTCGGCCTGCTGCTGACGCTATTATCCTCGCTGTGGTTCATCTTTGCCGGGATGCTGCTCTTCTCCGCCGGGTTCTTCGCCGCCCACTCGGTCGCCAGCAGCTGGATTGGCCCGCGCGCGCGTCGCGCCAAAGGCCAGGCATCATCGCTGTATCTGTTCAGCTATTACCTGGGCTCCAGCATCGCCGGGACCCTCGGCGGCGTGTTCTGGCATAACTACGGCTGGAACGGCGTGGGCGGGTTTATCGCGCTGATGCTGTGCGCGGCGCTGCTGGTGGGGAGAAGCCTGCATCAGCGTTTGAAATAAACAAACGCTATCCCCCGCATATCAGCTAATGTACGGGGGCGCGTTTCTCATGTTAGCTAAACTTAATTCAGTATTAAGTAAAACGAATTCTTTATAACCATTTTGTGCATTCAGCTCTCTTCCCTCTCTCTGTAAGCTCATCGACTTCATCGTATGAAAAGAGGGATTTTAAAATGGCCATTCCAGGCAATATGTGGTTGTTCGATGACGGTGGTGCGCTTATCAAAGGCGGTTGTGATGTGCAGCACAGGGAATACAGCATTGAGTTCAAAGGATTTCACCACAATCTTTCGACGCCAACCGATAACCTGACGGGTAAACCTACGGGTAAACGCATCCACTCCCCAATGATGATCGTAAAGGAATTTGATTACTCATCACCCTATCTCTACAAAGCGGTCGCGACAGGTCAGGCTCTGCAAAAAGCCGAACTTAAATTCTACAAGATTAATGACGCAGGTCTTGAAGCGGAGTATTTCAATATTCTTCTGGAAGGCGTGCGGATTGTTTCAGTATCACCTGCAATGGCCTCGCCGGGCGACACCAATAACAACCACCTCGAAACGGTTGAATTGCGCTATGAGAAAATTACGTGGAAACATAACGACGGCAATATCATTTTCTCTGACGCATGGAATGAACGGGCGACAGCGTAACTGGGGTACTGGTATGGATACTACGGAAGAAATTAACGGAACCTACTTCTACAGAGGTCATTCAAACGTCACTCCGGGCGAGTTACTTGAGATCATTTTTCTTGAGGAGTTTTGTATGGAGTTGGGGATAGATGCCGTTTCAGGCGCGGCTATTTTGGGCGGACAACCGTGGCTAAGGACTCGGGCAAAACCTGAAGGCGCTACCCTGGGAACAAGCGTTGTTTCAAAGTACGCGCGAATAATTTTACGGGACGCACGTCTCCCCTTCGGGATTAAAATTCCCACTCCCGTAGGCGTCAGGATGCAGCCAACTAACAAACTCGCAGCGGTAATTGGTCGTTATATCCCCTGGCTGGGGTGGGCCTCACTTGCACTGACTCTTCATCGAGTTTCAACGCGTACGCAAGAAAAATACAATTTGATTGCACGACCAAAAGACCGCATAGCGTGGACATCTTTCTGATGAGCATCGTAGACGACGTGTTATGTATGTTTCGGGATGAAATTCCTGGCTATCTGGATAACCAGTGGAAAGAAGTCCCTCTGGAACTGGATTCTGATTTATTCGATTCACCGGGCGATGACCTTCATGATGCATTAACCCGTTACGAGAAAGAGTTTAACGTCGATTTATCGGGTGTGGACTGGTCTCATTATTTTCCCTGGCAGAACACCCCATTGTTAGATCGCTGGTTTAAGCTGAAGCGGGAAGAAGTTGAAGCAACCCGCATACCGTTGACCGTAAGAATGTTTGCAGAGTCGGCAAAAGCAGGAAAGTGGCTCTACGACTGACTAATAAGGGGCTTCGCGCCCCTTGCATCAAAAGTGCACTAATCCTCCATAATTCACGATACACTCCCTCAATACTCCCAAAACGATAAGGAAGAACAAGAATGGAAAAAACATCAGCTTATCAACAACTCATGACATGCCATGCTGAATGGATGAAACGTATGCAGAATGAGGAATCAAAGTGATGAGTCATGATGCAGAGCTTATTGCCAAGGCTATATCAGCACTTCAACCAAAACCCGATTATCTTAAGGACTATGTTCTTCCTTTTGTGATTGCTCTTTTTGGTGCACTACTGGGTGGTCTTTCCGCTGTTCGCATAAGCAAACGTCAAGAGTTAAAAAACATTGCCAGAGACAATTTTGTAGCAGCAAACCAAGTTTTTGTATTAGCACATGGATGTCTGGCAAAGCTGGTAGCAATCAAGTCAAATTACGAGCACATCTCATCAGACGTCCCGCTGGTAAGGGCGGGAGAATTCCCCACAATAGTCACCAAGCTCGAAGATGTTAAATTCAATGCTCATGAGCTTTTTTTCATTAGGACTAGACCCGCAGCAAATAAGAGTCTTTGGCAAAAGATAAAATGGACATTCCTTCATCGCATTTTAAGAAGAAAAATTAAGCAACCTTCAATAGATGAGTTGCGTAAATCCTGGAGAAATGTTGTCAAGATTGGCGCGATGTTTGAAAACTACAATCAAGTTATGGAGCTTCTGCGTAAAAGAAACCATATCAATGAAAGGGTTAAAGAGGTTATGTCTCAGGTTGGTATCTTGGAATACAGGGACGTGAATTTAGTACGAAAAATGCTTGGTGATGAACTCTGCGGTGGATTTGTAGATATAACAGAATCAGCAATTTCTTTAACTGATTATGTCCTTGATGAATTACATCAATTTCTCTTGGAGTTTCCGAAGATTGCTGAGAGCAACATTGAACTGAGTAAAATCAAAGAGTGGGGACACCTTCCTACCTATCACAATAAGCAACAAGCATTTTTAAACTGTTTGAAACCAATAGTGAAGCCTAACTATATAACGATGTCTGAATACACAGGCATGACAGAGGCAACTGTTTTGAAAAAATATAATTACGAGAGATAACTAAAGCACAGCGGGGGGAGTTTCGCCCCCCCTCCTTCCTTACTGGACTTGTCTAGACATCACTGTGGCCTTATTTAACGCCAGAAGCATCTGTTTCAACGGCTGTCTGGTCTTATACACACGATCTGACGTGGTGGTGTGCGCATGACTGAGTATGTGATATCGAACTGAATCCGGTACCCACTGCATCTGTTTAGAGTGTCTTTTCCTCCATACATACCCATCTCTTTCAGTGAAGGAAATGTGCAGGGATTGTGTTGAATGTTTGTTACTATTCACGAATGCTCCTTAGAACACTCCCACTTAGAAGGACGATGTAGAATGGAAAAAACCCCGCAATACCAACAACTTGTAAAAGTATTCCAGCGTCTCTCCCGCTTCTCGCACCTCTCCTCCATCGCCAGCTGGGACATGTTCACCATGATGCCGCCGGGCGGCAGCGCCGCGCGCGGTGAAGCACTCGCGGAGATGAGCGTCCTGC
The DNA here is from genome assembly GCF_020149545.1 of Enterobacter cloacae complex sp. ECL352. NCBI lineage: Bacteria > Pseudomonadati > Pseudomonadota > Gammaproteobacteria > Enterobacterales > Enterobacteriaceae > Enterobacter > Enterobacter cloacae complex sp. ECL352. The sequence goes on along the minus strand of NZ_CP083709.1, from coordinate 4,474,738 downwards.
AACATCAGATCCTGACCGATAAAAAAGTCGGCGACCTGTTAGCGGCGGCGGCAGGTGAAGATCTGAATGATGTCGAACAGGCCAACCTGCGCGAAATGACGCGCCACTACCAGCAGGCCACTCTGCTGCCGGAATCGCTGGTGGAAGCGAAATCCCTGGCAGGCAGCAAATGTGAACACGCCTGGCGTACTCAGCGCCCCGCTAACGACTGGCAGGGTTTTTCCGCCAACCTGAAAGAGGTGGTCAAACTCAGCCGCGAAGAGGCTCGCCTGCGGGCCGAAGCCAAAGGCTGTACGCCGTACGACGCGCTGCTGGACATTTTTGAACCCGACATGACCAGCGCGCGTCTGGACGTTCTGTTCGGCGATATGAAGTCCTGGCTCCCGGACCTGCTGGCAAACGTGGTCGAAAAACAGGCTCAACGGTCGTTTATTCCGCCGCAAGGCCCCTTCCCGACGGCAACACAGCGTGAACTGGGCCTTGAAGCCATGAAGATGCTTGGCTTCGATTTTAACGGCGGTCGCCTGGACGTGAGCGCGCACCCGTTCTGCGGCGGCGTCCCGGAAGACGTGCGCATCACCACGCGCTATGACGAAGATGAGCTGCTCAGCGCGCTGTTTGGCGTGATCCACGAAACCGGACACGCCCGCTATGAACAAAACCTGCCGCGCGCGTGGGCAGGGCAGCCGGTTGCCCTGGCGCGCTCAACCGCGATCCATGAGTCACAGAGCCTGTTCTTTGAAATGCAGTTGGGGCGCAGTGAAGCCTTCCTCAGGCATCTTCTCCCTGCGGTACACGCCCGCTTTGGCAGCCAGGCGGCGTTCAGCGAAGAGAACTTCATTGCCTGGAACCAGCGCGTGAAGCCTGGCTATATCCGCGTCGATGCGGACGAAGTGAGCTACCCGGCACACGTGGTGCTGCGCTATGAGATTGAGCGTGCGCTGATCAACGGCGAGATCGAGGTGGACGATATTCCCGCCCTGTGGGATGAGAAAATGCAGGCCTGGCTCGGATTATCCACCAAAGACAACTACCGCAACGGCTGTATGCAGGACATCCACTGGACCGATGGCGGTTTTGGTTACTTCCCGTCATACACGCTTGGCGCTATGTACGCCGCGCAGCTGTTCCATGCCGCCCGAACCGCACTGCCGGGTCTGCAGGCCTCCATCGCTGAGGGCGATTTTTCCGCACTCTTTGAGTGGCTGCGTCAGAACATCTGGCAGCACGGCAGCCGCTTCAGCACGTCGCAATTAATCACCCAGGCGACGGGTGAAGATCTGAATATCCGTTACTTCCGCGAACATCTGACCTCCCGTTATCTTTAATCCCTCTGCCGGAGCCTGCTCCGGCACTCTTCTCACCCTTTTCAATAAGAATATGATTTAGCACATGTTGTCATGATTGCGTCGGGTGTATGAATGCGTGTCCTTCCGACACAATTAGACTGCCATCTGGTCAGGATTAAAAAAATAAAGGGATGAATGATGAAAGGCATAATGAAAACGATGTTAGCCATTCTGTGTGCGACAAGTTTAAGTACTTTCGCAGCCACGGATACTACCCCGCAAGACGCGTTCAACGATATTACCCGTTCTCTTGCAGACCTCCAGCCCATCACGTTTCAGGCTCCTGCTGAAAAATATAAGCTGCTGGTGTTTATTGATAATCAGTGCATTTACTGCAGCAACGTAGTGAAAAGCGTTAAGCAATATACGGATGCCGGTTTGACAATGTCGTTTCTGACCGTTGCGCCCAACGCCATTCGCGACTCGGTAATTGAAGATATGGGGCGCGTCTGGTGTTCAACCGATAAGGTCAAAAGCCTGCAACAAGCGATGGCAGGATTTTTACCGGATAACGACACCACCACAGCCTGCTCCGATCTGATCGCGCGGCAATCTGCCCTGGCAGAACGTTTGGGCATTAGCATCACCCCGGTAATGGTGGTGATCGAGCCTGAATCACGGACGATTATAGGCAGTCAGTCTCCGGCGGCTATTCTGGCCACACTGAACAAATAACAGAGGCCCGTACGAGCAGCGGCGTTTGGCCTGTTCGTACCCTTTTCTCCCCGCTGTACATTCCGTTACACGCCGATACCAATCACTCACGGAAACCTCGAATTTACAGGGATATAGTTATTTCAACGGCCCCGCAGTGGGGTTAAATGAAAAACCAAATTCGAGGGTATGAGAATGAATAAAGTATTAGCTCTGGTTGTTGCCGCTGCTATGGGTCTGTCTTCTGCTGCATTTGCTGCTGACACTACCGCAACTGCCGCACCGGCTGCCGCGCCTGCTGCAACCACCACCGCTGCGCCAGCAAAAGCGGTTCACCATAAGAAACATCACAAAGCTGCAGCGAAAAAAGAAGCCGCTGCACCAGCAACAGCAGCACCAACCGAGCAGAAAGCTCAGGCTGCTAAAAAGCACCACAAAAAAGCCGCTAAACCGGCTGTAGAGCAGAAAGCGCAGGCTGCTAAAAAGCACCACAAAAAAGCGACCAAACCGGCTGTAGAACAGAAAGCGCAGGCTGCTAAAAAGCACCACAAAAAAGCGACCAAACCGGCTGTAGAACAGAAAGCTCAGGCTGCTAAAAAGCATCACAAAAAAGCAGTAAAACACGAAGCTGCTAAACCAGCTGCACAGCCAGCTGCGTAAGAGTGCAAGCTTAACCGTGCCCTTCGGGGCACGTTGGTAAACCGGCGCTGAACCGGAACAGGTTCCGCGCCGTTTTTTTATTTCCGGAGGGCGTATGCTGCGACGCTATCGGTTTGAGCTGATTCTTATCCTGCTTATTTTATGCGCGCTCATCGCCAGCCATTTTTATCTTTCCTGATTGTAGCACGCTGATTTTACTCCCACTTTAGCGCTGTCCCGTCTATAGTATTTTCATAGGGTTCACTTTTAATAATCATAATTACCCCCACCAGAGTGTGATATGCGTAAATCTGTTGTGTTGTTACTGGGAACGTTTGGTCTTTTTTCTGGATTCTCACATGCGGATGATGGCGGTGATGACACCATTAGCGCGAAAGAGCTAAAGACGCTTTTTTTCGGTCATGACGATCGTACGCGCGTCGCCGATCCCACCCAGGCCCCCTGGGATGCTATAGGTCAACTGGAAACCGCCAGCGGTAACTTATGCACCGCGACGCTGATCACCCCGCAGCTTGCCCTGACGGCAGGCCACTGCCTGTTAACGCCGCCAAACGGCAAGCCGGATAAAGCGGTTGCCTTGCGGTTTGTGTCGCAAAAAGGGACCTGGCGCTATGAAATCCACGGCATTGAGGGACGGGTCGATCCGTCTCTCGGCAAACGCCTGAAGCCGGATGGCGACGGCTGGATAGTGCCACCGGCGGCCGCCTCATGGGACTTTGGCCTGATCGTTTTACGCTACCCGCCTTCGGGCATTACGCCGCTGCCGTTATTTGACGGCGACAAGGCCGCCCTCACCGCCGCGCTGAAAGCCGCCGACCGAAAGGTGACGCAGTCAGGCTATCCTGTCGATCATCTGGATACGCTTTATACGCACAGCGACTGTATTGTGACGGGCTGGGCGCAAACCAGCGTACTCTCGCATCAGTGCGATACGTTGCCGGGTGACAGCGGTTCGCCGCTGATGCTGAAAACCGACAATGGCTGGCAGTTGATTGGTGTCCAGAGCTCTGCCCCGGCGGCAAAAGACCGGTGGCGCGCCGATAACCGCGCCTTGTCCGTTACCGGTTTCCGCGACCAGCTGGAAGCGCTGGCGCAGCAGTAAATCAGCAGCGTCTGACCTTACGTAACGCTTTGATTGACTCAATTGGCATCGGCTGGCTGAACCAAAAACCCTGCAGTTGATCGCAGCCAGCCAGCCGCAGCAGTTTCATTTGCTTCTCGGTTTCCACCCCTTCTGCCACCACCGCCATGCCCAGCGCATTGGCGATCCGCACCGTACCGCTCACCAGCGCGGCCGCCTGTTCATCGTTATCCACCAGCCCGGCCAGGGATTTATCAATCTTGATGGCGTCGAAGTTAAAACGCCGCAAATAGCCAATGCTGGAATAGCCGGTGCCAAAGTCATCCAGCGCCACCGCCGTACCCAGCGCTTTAAGATTCGCTATCGCCATGCGGGCTCGCTCCGGATTTTCCAGTACATACGACTCCGTAACCTCAAGCTGCAGCCGGTTGGCCGGGAAACGGGTGCTCTCCAGCACGCTGGCCACTTTTTCTTCGAAGGCAGGATCGCGAAATTGCGCGGGGGAGATATTCACGGAGAGCTTTAATTCACCGTACGGCTGTAGATCCTCACATGCTCGCTGCAATACGAACTGACCCAGCTTGTAAATCAGCCCGCTGGTCTCCGCAATGGCGATAAAGGTATCCGGACCCAGCGGCCCCTCCGGGCGACGTGGCCAGCGGACCAGCGCTTCGACGCTGCTCATTGTCTGACTGCGGGCGTCAACGATCGGCTGATACCAGACCTCAAACTCATCGCGCTCCAGACCGCTGCGGATCTGATTTTCAATCGCCAGCTTGCGTTCCCGGACGCTGTTCAGCTCCGCGTCGTAGTGGGTAATACGCCCTTTCCCGCTCATTTTGGCGTGATACATGGCAATATCGGCACGGCGAAACAGTTCGGAACTGTTGCATTCCGTCAGAGTTCCGCTGGCGATACCGATGCTGGCACCGATATGGATGGTGCGTTCCCCCAGTTGAACCGGGGTGGTGAGAAAATCCAGCACGGAAACGGCAAAGGCGGTAGCCTGCGCCTCTGCATCATCACCGCCGATGGTCATTGCAAACTCATCCCCGCCCATGCGCGCCAGCATCCCGCCCGGCGGCACGCGTTCATTCAGCGTTTTCGCTATCGCCACGATGAGGTCGTCCCCCACGCTGTGGCCGTAGATGTCATTCACATCTTTAAAACCGTCCAGATCGATAAACACCACGCTTTTGACGTCGGTATCGCCGCGTAAACGCACCCGATCAAGCGTTTCGATAAGCGCGCGCCGGTTCGGCAGATGGCTTAGCCAGTCCGTTCTTGCAACCAGACGCGCCTGGCTTTCGCCGCGCGCGAGTTTGTACAGCCCCACGCTGCTCACCAGAATGAAGAGCAGAATCAGCCCCGACACCAGCACCACAATCTGCCTGATATCAGACGATGCCGCCCGGGCGGCCTGTGCGCCCGGGAGCCGCGCCTGCCAGTTCAGATATCCGACTAACTCCCCTGCCGCACTGTGCAGCGGCATACTGCGATCGTTGATTTTGCCTGGGGTAAAATGGAGGTTATCGATCTGAAAGGTGCCGCCCAGGTCGGATAATATTCTGGCGTTCAGATGGCGGGTAATCACCAGATAGCGGCGCGTTCCGTCGTGGACCTGTAAGCTGCCGACCATCGGGCGAATCAGCCCAATGCCGACAAAGGCCACGCCGTTGCGCGTCTGGCTGATCCCCGCATAGATATTTTTTTCGCCCGCAAGCTCGCGCCCGTGCTGGTCGATAAGCGCTTTGAGGCCTTTACCAAAGAAGTCGAGGTTTTTTTCGTTAAAGGGCCGGCTTTGAAACGATCCCCAGAGGACGTTGAAATGCTCATCCAGCACGAAGGTGCCGTCATAGAGGTTATTGATTTTAAAGCCAGTACCCCAGGTGTTGTACAACCAGTCGGTATCGAGCGTGGGACGGTAGGCCTCCCGCACCGCATCGTCCCAGACGGCGTTATCAAGCACCAGAGAGGAGACGCGGTTAACCGATGTCTGAATAGACCCCTGCACGGAAAGCGCCGTGCGGTGTTCATCAATTTCGTTGGTTTTGGTGCTGATAAGATGCAGGGATAGATAGAGCAGTGCGACGATGGAGATGATTAAGCCGATGCCCGCCATGAAGACCAGGGCAAACAACGTTCTCGCATTGGGAATATTGCGCCAGCTTAATGTGCGATACATCAGCCATCCTCTTCATGTTTTGCTTTTCTAAGCGTAATACAGGCAGCGAATTTCGCTGCCTGTAAATCATGGCGAGAGGTCTGTCAGGCGAGTTTTATCATGATCATGCCGGCAAGCAGCAAGATGAGCCCTATCCAGCCCTTGTTGTTTAAGCGCTGGCCGAAGAGTACCCAGCCAGCGGCCAGGGTAGCGGCGATACCAAAACCGCCCCACAGCGCATAGGCCACCGAAAGATCGATCCCTTTTACCGCCTGAGACAGCGCGCTGAACGCCCCCAGAACCGCGGCAATCGACATCAGGCCGTAGAGTTTACGGCGAAAACCATCCGAGAATTTCAGCAGAACGTTCGCCAGGATTTCCAGCACGATGGCGAGCCCCAGCCAGGCCGCATGAACCCACTCAAACTGTTGCATGGTTCTGCTCCTTCTGCTGTTTGCCAGGCTTACGGGTACCCGATTTAATCAGCACAATACCCGCGACCAGCGTCGTTAATCCGGCGACCTTCATTGTTGTTAATGTTTCGTCAAATATCAGCACGCTGAACAGCGTAATCAACAAAATACCGATCCCTTCCCACAGTGCATACGCGACGCCCAGCGCAATTTTTTTCACCGCAAACGAGAGGAAAATATAAGAAAGCGAAATCATCACCAGCATCAAAATAAAACCGGTGTTGCCATCGCTGACGCTTGCCCATTTCATAGACAGCGTGCCGGTAATTTCAGCGATGATAGCCAGCGCTAATAGGATCCAGTAAAACATGTTTTTCTCCTGCTTGAGAATATAATCCATCATGGCTCGCTGCGTGCAGCAAACCAAAAAAATACGAATTGAAATCAGATAGCTAAGCGCTTAGCGCCAGCTCAGGCAGAAGACGTGACTATAGTGCGGTGCGCCAGTGTTGCTCACCAGAAAGCAGGCAGAAGGAGGTGGAGTAGACAGCGGTATTGTTTGAAGAGTACGTCCTGAACATATTGTCCATAAAATTACAATTATCCGCGTTGTTGCTTCTCGTCTTTGCGGATGAAAATTGTCCTCGGTAGTTAAACACACCAGATTTGTACCATAAGCCAGGATTTTACTCAAAGTCTTTGCAATTCTTTACCCATACCGTTTGATTTTGGTTAGTTTATTGCAACGCCTTTCACCTTTATTATAAATATAAAGAAAAATTCGGAGTCACCATGGCTAAACCCATTATTACCCTGAACGGGTTAAAAATTGTCATCATGCTGGGCATGCTGGTGATCATACTGACGGGCGTTCGTTTTGCCGCCGACATTATTGTGCCTTTTATTCTGGCCCTGTTTGTTGCGGTGATCCTTAACCCGCTGGTGCAGCGCATGACGCGGCTACGCATCCCGCGCGTGCTGGCGATAACGCTGCTTATCAGCATCATCATTGTGGCGATGGTCTTGCTGGTGGCGTATCTGGGGACCTCGCTCAATGAACTGGCGCGAACGCTGCCGAAGTACCGCTCTTCGCTGGCGATACCGCTGCTGCAGCTGGAACCCTGGCTGCAGCGCGCGGGCATCGAAGTCTCGGTTGAGGAACTCCTGAAATATATCGACCCCAATGCGGCCATGACGATCGTCACCAGCCTGCTGGCGCAGCTTTCCAATGCCATGACCTCCATTTTCCTGCTGTTTTTAACGGTGGTGTTCATGCTGCTGGAGGTGCCGCAGCTGCCGGCAAAGCTGCAGCAGATGATGGTCCGTCCGGTTGAAGGAATGGGAGCGATTCAACGCGCGCTGGACAGCGTCTCCCGCTATCTTGTGCTGAAAACGGCGATTAGCCTGATCACGGGCGGTGTTGTCTGGGGGATGCTTCTGGCGCTGGACGTTCGCTTTGCGTTTGTCTGGGGGTTACTGGCGTTTGCGCTTAACTACATTCCCAACATCGGCTCCGTGCTGGCGGCGATCCCCCCTATCCTCCAGGTGCTGGTTTTCAGCGGGCTTTATGACGCGCTGATCCTGCTGGCCGGCTATCTGGTCATCAACCTGGTGTTCGGTAATATTCTTGAGCCACGCATGATGGGTCGGGGGCTGGGACTCTCCACGCTGGTGGTCTTTTTGTCCCTGATTTTCTGGGGCTGGCTTCTCGGGCCCGTTGGGATGCTGCTCTCCGTCCCGCTGACCATTATCGTCAAGATTGGTCTGGAACAGACGGCGGGCGGGCAAACTATCGCCGTGCTGCTGAGCGATATGAGCCATAAATAGCGCTGACAGGAGGGACGTATTGCCCCTCCTGTCTTCGCGATAAGCGCCCGGATAGTTACAGATTGAGAATCACGCCACGCGCTATCCCTGCGTGCCAACTACTCGCGCCAGCCCATTGCCGGTGCGACGTGTTTGAGAATGGATTCAATCACGTGCGCATTGTAATCCACACCCAGCTGGTTCGGCACGGTCAGTAATAACGTATCGGCTTCGGCAATCGCGTCGTCCTTTTTCAGCTGTTCAATCAGCTTGTCCGGCTCCGCCGCATAGCTGCGCCCGAAGATCGCGCGCGTTTTCTCATCAAGGTAGCCCACGCTATCGCTGTCGTTGCGGCTGGCACCGAAATACATCCGGTCGCGGTCGTCCATTAGCGCAAAAATGCTGCGGCTGACCGACACCCGCGGCTGGCGCGTATGCCCTGCCTCTTTCCAGGCCTGACGGTACGCGCGGATCTGTTTTGCCTGCTGAATATGGAACGGCTCGCCGGTTTCATCGTCCTTCAGGGTTGAACTTTGCAGGTTCATTCCCAGCTTTGCGGCCCATACGGCCGTCGCATTCGAACCGGCGCCCCACCAGATACGCTCGCGCAGCCCTTCAGAATACGGCTCCAGGCGCAGCAGCCCCGGCGGATTCGGGAACATAGGCTGCGGATTGGGTTTGGCAAACCCTTCACCGCGCAGCACCTCAAGCAGCACCTCGGTATGACGGCGCGCCATATCCGATTCGTCTTCCCCTTCCTGCGGGACATAGCCGAAATGGCGCCAGCCATCAATGACCTGCTCCGGCGAGCCGCGGCTGATGCCAAGCTGCAAACGACCGCCGGAAATTAGATCCGCCGCGCCCGCGTCTTCGGCCATGTACATCGGGTTTTCATAGCGCATGTCAATTACGCCGGTACCGATTTCGATGGTTTTCGTTTTTGCGCCAATGGCCGCCAGCAGAGGGAACGGCGAGCTAAGCTGTCGGGCAAAGTGGTGCACGCGGAAATAGGCGCCGTCTGCCCCCAGCTCTTCAGCCGCCACGGCTAAATCAATGGACTGCAGCAGCGTGTCTGCCGCCGAGCGCGTGCCGGACTGCGGTGAAGGCGTCCAGTGACCAAAGGATAAAAACCCGATCTTTTTCATAACCATGTGTCCTGAGAATGCTTTGCGTTCTATACACTTTACGCATTACCCGGTAAGAATAAATGCCGTTTATTTAACGGAATAATTCAAATAAATTGATTGAATTTTTTTCAGGTCCGTCAGGTAAAAAACGGCTGGTTATCGGTTTGATTTAACGTTACTACTCTATGTCAGGATTTTTACACCGGACAGAAAATGAAGAGACGCTATGTTGTTGCGGATGTTTTTACTGACACCCCGTTTCAGGGTAACCCTGTCGCCGTCGTACTCGATGCGGAGGGTATGAGCAAAGCACAAATGCAGCAGGTCGCCGTTGAATTTGGCTACAGCGAAACCACGTTCGTTCTGCCGCCAGACAATCCCTCCAGTACGGCACGCGTGCGAATTTTTACGCCCTCGCGCGAGATCCCCTTCGCCGGGCACCCGAATGTTGGAACTGCGTACGTGCTGGCCTATCACGCCGCGATGAATCATCAGCCCCTGCCTGAAACGCTGCACTTCGAGGAAATAGCCGGTCTGGTGCCAGTACGCCTGCTGCGTGACAACGATACCGTGACTGGCGCAGAACTCCTGGTGCCTGAGGCACTCTCCTGCCGCTCTGAAGTAAGCCCGGAAAGCGTGGCTGCCTGCTTATCCCTGAACGCAGAAGATATCCGTACCGCGGTACATATGCCTGTTGTCGCGTCGGTAGGTCTGCCCTTCCTGATAGCCGAGCTGGCTTCTCGCGAGGCGCTTCGTCGGTGCGTGCCGAATTTACAGGGTTTTCGCGCAACGTTACCGCTGGATGGCGCGGTTTCCCTCTATGCCTATACCCTGGATACGGATCCCGATGAACCTCACGATGTGCAGGCCCGCATGTTTACTCCCCGCATGACAGAAGATCCTGCAACAGGTAGCGCGACCGCCGCTACAACGGCGCTGCTGGCGTTGCACCGCAATAAAACGACGCTTAACCTTAACGTCAGTCAGGGCGTTGATATGGGGCGAGCAAGCGTGCTGTTCGCGGGATACGATGCCTCGTCAGGAAAGGCGGTGGTTCGCGTAGGGGGAAAATGTGTGATTACGCTTGAAGGCGCATTTTCACTCTAACGGAGCAATGGCGTTTACCTTTACGGCACCCGATGGGCTATATTGGCACACTATTTTTATCACAGGTAAAACCGGCAATGGCTTTGATCCCCAAAAACTACGCGCGGCTGGAAAGCGGCTATCGCGAAAAAGCATTAAAAATCTATCCCTGGGTCTGCGGACGCTGCTCGCGCGAGTTTGTCTATTCCAATCTGCGTGAACTCACGGTTCATCATATCGATCACGACCATACCAACAACCCGGAAGATGGCAGCAACTGGGAGCTGTTGTGCCTGTTTTGCCACGACCACGAACATTCGAAATACACCGAAGCGGATCAGTACGGCACCACCGTGGTCGCCGGGGAAGACGCGCAAAAAGACGTAGGCGTCGCCACGTTTAACCCGTTTGCCGATTTAAAAGCGATGATGGATAAGAAGAAATAATCCTCTCGTCCCCTCGTGCTTCTCGAATTTAAAATGTCCAGGTGATAGCGGCGGTTGCAGCTCCCTCATTGCGCCGCATCACGATCGGGCTGTTATTCGCACGATCGCCAAGCCAGGTATAGTCCGCGCTCAGAACCGTTCCCCAGTGGGCATCGAACTGATGGCTCCAGGTCAGGCTGGTGTCGACGCCATAGAATCCACCCGTCGCAGCATAGCGGCGATAGCCGGTGCGGCGGCTCTGCTGCTCGCTGACCCCATACCAGGTATTCAGATAACGGCTGTCGCCAAACAGGGCCGCAGACTGAAAGGCGACCGTGTCCTGATTATTTTGTACCGGAATTAGCGTAACGGAAGCCTGATAGCTTGCCCCCTGGCTGTCCGTTAACGGCAGCGTCGCTTTGCCTTCCATACTCAGCCATGGCGCGGCCTGCCAGCCGACGGCAAGGCCGGTATTCAGGGTGGCATCAATGTCTCCCATCCCTTTCAGATTGTTTGCGCCCTCACGCCAGCCAGAATTTTTATCATCCCTTCCGAAGTCGTAGCCCAGCGTGTGTTCGAAATACCAGCCGCTGTCGTTTTGCAGGTCATATCCCACCCCTTTTTGCGCATCAATAAAGAAAGCGCCTTTACGACCCTGCAGCACCGGAACCACCTGCCACACCTGCTTGTCTGAGCCTGAGTAACGTGGGGCATACTGTCCCCCCAGCCCGACGGTTAAGGAATCGGACGCGGAGCCATCATCCGCCTGCGCGCCGGAAGCCACGGCCATCAGAAGCGGGACGGACATATACAGGACTTTTTTTATCGCTATCATACTGCTCTCCATACGGACGCTGGCGCCTCCTGATACGGGGGCGGCCACACAACGTTGGCGCAGTATGATTTGGCTGAATCAATGAATCGTCGGGATAGTGTTAAGAAATGGTCAAGGTGAACGGATGTTGTCCAGAAGAGTGCTGATTATTGAAGATGACGCCGATGCGGCCGGCGTGCTCGAGGCCTATTTACGGCGGGAAAATTACGACGTGACCATTACCGGAGACGGTCATTCCGGGCTGGATATGGCGCAGCGGTGGAAGCCCGACCTCATCCTGCTGGACGTGATGCTGCCGGGGCTTAACGGCACCGAGGTGCTGGCTGGCCTGCGTCGTAAAAGCGATGTGCCGGTGATCATGGTCACGGCCATGGGGGATACCCCGGACCGCATTGGTGCCCTGCGGTACGGTGCCGATGATTACGTTGTGAAGCCTTATCATCCGGGGGAAGTGGTGGCTCGGGTGCAGGCGGTGCTGCGGCGCAGCAGTAAAAAAGAGACGGACGAAGCGATCCTTCGCTGGCAAACGCTCGAGGTGGACGTTGCCGCCATTGTGGCGAGCGTGGATAACGGCGGCGACGCGCCCGTGATGCTCGATCTTACGCCAACGGAATTCTCGCTTCTGGCAACGCTGCTGCGTTCTCCGGCGCACCCGTTCTCCCGCCAGTATTTACTGGAGCACTGTCTGCCGGAAAGCGAGGCGCTGGAGCGCGTGGTGGACACCCATATTTATAACCTGCGTAAAAAACTCGAAGCGGCGGGGATCTCCGGCGTGCTGATCAACGTTCGCGGCGTGGGTTACAGGTTCAGACAGCCATGATTAAAAATCAGCACTCCTCTCTGTGGCGCTGGATTTGCGCGCGCATCTTAGCGCTGGCTATCGGCAGCGTGATCGTCATTGCCACCTGCATGTGGCTGCGCTATGCGGTACAGAACTACTGGATAATGGGCAAAATGCCAGCGGCGGTCCGCCAGGAGTTTCTGACGCTCAGCCAGAACCCGCAGGCCAATCCGGCCCGCTTCCACTCGATTGTGGACACCTGGTGGGGCCTGAGCTATTCCACGCCATCTATCGCCTCAGCCGACTGGGCCACGGTGGCCCTGCTGGTGCTGGTGATGATCCCGTTTATCGTGGTGATGGGGCTCAAACACGCCCGGCCGCTGGCGCTGCAGTTCAGCCGCCTTCGCGATGCGGCAAAGGATGTCGCCGACGGGGAGTTTGGCCGCCAGGCGGAACTTATCAAGGATGCGCCGGCTGAAATGGTCAGCTTTGCGACCGACTTTAACTCCATGACGGGACAGCTCGCCCGCTATGAAAAAGAGCTCCGCGCCTCGCACGTTGCGATGGCGCACGAGCTGCGCTCGCCCCTGACGGCCGCCATCGGGCGTCTGCAGGGCATGTTAGACGGCGTGTTTGACGCCAGCCCGGCGCAGCTCGGCATGGTGATGAAACAGCTCCAGCACCTCAACCGCCTCACCGATGAGCTTCACCTTCTCTCGCTCGCCGACGCGGGTAACCTCGTGCTGGAGGACCAGCCGTTTTGTCTGGATGAGCTGATTCAGGAGCGGGCTGCCTGGATCATGCCCGAGGCTGACGCGCATCATTTTCGGATAACGCTTCGCAACCCGCGCACCAGCCCCTTCAGAGGCGATGCGTTCCGTCTTGGACAGGTCGTTACCATCCTCATGGAAAATGCGCTACGTTACGGACGCGATGGCGGCCACCTCGAGGTGGCGCTGCACTACGCCAGCGGGCGCTACATCCTCGAATTTACCGATGACGGGCCGGGCGTCTCGCCACAGTTCTTACCGGAAATGTTTAAACGCTTTAGCCGCGAGGAGCAGTCCCGCGCGCGGCATTCCGGCGGCAGCGGCCTCGGTTTATCCATCGCCCGGGCGATTTGTGAGGCGCATGGGGGTGAGATTAGCGCGTCATTACCGGAAACCGGCGGCCTCGCCGTGCGCATTTTATTGCCCTGCCATCCGTCCGGTAATGAAAATCTTCACTCTTGATAAAGCCTTGACAGAACATCGAATCTTTCTCGACGTAGCGCGCATTTAATAACGCCATTCCCTTTATGGAGCGGCGTTATGTCAGACGAATTTTTTCTCTCCCTCCGCCACTGCCTGCATCATTTGTACGGCGTGGCGCGCACCCTTTCCTGGCTGCATTTTCTTCCCCTGGCCCTGCTTGCGCTGGCGATTTTTCCGCTGACCGGCTGCGGTGATAAACACGAAAATAAGCCCGACCCGGCGCGAGCGGTACGCTACGTCGTCGTTGGCACCGCCCAAACCCTTCCCGCGCTGGAAAGAACCGGTGAGATCCATGCCCGCGATGAAACGACCCTGAGCTTTCGGACCGGGGGCCGGATACTGACGCGCAGCGTTGATATTGGCGACCGGGTCACTGCCGGACAGCTGCTGGCCACGCTTGACAACACGACCGGGCAAAACCAGCTCGACAGCGCGGCGGCCGACTATGAAGGTGCTAAAGCCTCGGCGCAGGTCGCCGCGCTTAACGTCAGTCGAATGCAAAAGCTCATGCCAACGGGCGCGATAGCCCGCACGCAGCTCGACAGCGCCCGTGCGGACTGGCTTGTCGCCCGCGCGCGCTTAAAAAGCAGCGAGGCCGCGTGGCGAAATGCCCGCGAAAGCCTCGGCTGGACGCGCCTGATCGCGCCGCAGGCGGGCGTCATCACCGCCGTGAACGCTTCTGCGGGGCAGGTTGTCAGCGACGGTCAGTCCGTGCTGACGCTGGCAACGAGTGAAGCCCGCGACGTGGCGTTTGATATTGCCACTCCGGATGCGATCCCGCCTCTGGATAAGGCGGAGTTGCGGGTTTCCCTCCTCAGCGACCCGTCGGTGCAGGCGTCTGCCGTGCTGCGGGATATCACGCCGCAGGCCGATCCTCAGACCCGCACCTGGCGCGTCAGGGCCACCCTGCAAAACCCGCCGGCGGCCATGGCGCTGGGCGCCAGCGTAACCGTCACGTTGCCATCGTCTGCCCCGCGCGGCTACACCCTTCCCGCCTCGGCGCTGACCCGCATCGGCGACAAACCGGCCGTTTTTGTGATTACCCCGCAGTCGCGGGCGCAGCTGCGCGCGGTGGTGCCCGCGAGCTATACGGCCACCTCCGTCATGATTGCCTCCGGCCTTGAGCCGGGCGACAGGGTGATTACGGCGGGCGTGAGCACATTACGATCCGGCGAGCCGGTGGTTGCCGGAGAGGTTCAGCCATGAACACAGTACCGGAAGCCAAATTTAACCTCTCCGCCTGGGCGCTGAAGAACCAGCAGATGGTCAGCTTTTTCATGCTGCTGGTGATTGCGATGGGCGTGTTCTGCTATGAGAAGCTGCCGCGTAACGAAGATCCGGCTTTTACCATTAAAACGGCCGTCGTCTCCGCGCAGTGGCCGGGAGCCTCCGTGGCGGATACCACCCGCCTGCTGACCGATACGCTTGAAAAAAAGCTGCAGGAAACGCCCTGGCTGGACTATCTCGAAAGTGAAACCCGGGCCGGACGCACCGTTATCCACGTCAACCTCCGTGACGATACGCCCCCGCAACGCGTGCCGGATATCTGGTATCAGGTTCGCAAAAAAATGCAGGACATCGCGCCGTCCCTGCCCGAAGGGGTGCAAGGTCCTGCCGTGGACGACGAGTTTGACGACACGTTCGGTACAATTTACGCCTTTATTCCCGAAGGTTTTACCCTGCGGGAGGTGCGGGATCGCGTAGAGACAATACGGCGCGAGCTCATGTCCCTGCCGGATATAGGCAAAACCACCCTGCTGGGCGAACAGCAGGAGCAGTGGGTTCTCGCCTTTTCTCCGGCGCGCCTGGCCGGGATGGGGCTCGATATTCAGGCGGTCGCCGACGCCCTCCGGGCGCAAAACGCCGTTGTCCCGGCAGGAACAATGCGTACCGAAAAAGAGAACATGGCGATCAAGGTCAGCGGAGCGCTCACGACCGAGGAGAGCTTACGCGCCGTCACGCTGCACGTGAACAATCGCTATATTCCGCTGACCGACATTGCCACCGTCACCCGGGAAATCGCCGAGCCACCGGCCCCGGCCTACCGGGTGAACGGCAAACCGGCTATCGGGCTGGCGGTGTCGATGGCGCCAACGGGCAACATGCTGCGTTTCGGCGCTGCGCTGAATGCCAGAATGGCGGCCCTCAGCGCCGGGCTGCCGCACGGTATCGAGATGGTGAAAGTTGCCGACCAATCAGCGGTGGTCAGTGACGCGGTAAGCGGGTTTATCCGGGTGCTTATCGAAGCCGTTGTTATCGTGCTGGCGGTTTCATTTGTCTCGCTGGGGTTACGGGCCGGACTGGTGGTGGCGACGGCCATTCCGCTGGTGCTCGCCATGACGTTTGCCGGCATGATGCTCGCCGGCATCGGCCTTCAGCGTATCTCGCTCGGGGCGCTGATCATTGCCCTGGGCCTGCTGGTGGATGACGCCATGATCGCCGTCGAAACGATGGTCTCCCGGCTGGAAGCGGGGGATTCCCGTCGGCACGCGGCCACGCATGCGTTCAAAACGACGGCCTTCCCGATGCTCACCGGTACTCTGGTGATGATTGCCGGCTTTATTCCCGTTGGTTTTGCGGCCTCCAGCGCCGGTGAATACTGTTTTTCCCTGTTTGCGGTGGTGCTCATTGCCCTGCTCTGCTCCTGGGCTGTCGCGATCCTGTTTTCGCCGCTGACGGGCACGTGGCTGCTGCCGGAAAAAGTCAGACATCACGCGGCAGGCCCCGGCAGGATCGCGCGCGGGTACGGACGGCTTTTACGCCTGGCACTGCGCCACCGGCTCGCTACCGTGCTGATTGCGCTTGTCGCGCTGGGGCTGTCAGCGTACGGCACAACGTTTATGCAGGGCGAGTTTTTCCCCGCTTCGGACCGGCCAGAGCTGCTGGTCAGCCTGACGCTTCCGGCCAACGCGTCGCAGCCGGAAACGTTAAGAGAGGTGGAAAAGCTGGAAAAGGCGCTGGCAGGCAACGGCAACATCGATCGCTATTCGACGTACGTCGGGTCGGGAGCCATCCGTTTTTACCTGCCGATGGACGTGCTGCTGGAAAATGAAAATATCGCCCAGATGGTCGTGGTGGCTAAAGATCTTGAGGCGCGGGATCGTCTGCATGCTCAGCTCAACAGGATCCTGGCGACGCAGTTTAGCGACATCATCACGCGCGTGTCGCCCCTTGAGCTGGGGCCGCCCGTCGGCTGGCCCATCAAATACCGGGTGAGCGGGCCAGATTATCTGCAGGTTCGGGCGTTTTCGAACCGTCTCACGGACGCGATTGGCCGGTCTCCGTTCTCACGCGACGTTAACCAGACGGCCGGAGAGCCGGAGAGGGTCATCACCCTTAAGGTGAATCAGACGGCGGCCAGAGCGGCGGGAGTATCGTCAGAAAGCCTCGCCCGCACGCTGAACACCGTCTGGTCCGGCAGCGTTGTTACCTCCATCAGGGATAACGACCGCCTTGTCGACGTGGTGCTGCGGGCCACGGACGATGCACGTCACAGCACCTCCACCCTCTCCTCGCTCACGATTCAGGGGAATGACGGTAAAAAAATTCCGCTCAGTGCCGTCGCGACGCCGGTCTGGGGCGTGGACGATCCGGTCGTCTGGCGTCGGCAGCGCGTGCCCTTCATCACGGTGCAAACGGACCTTGCCCCGGGGCTGAAGGCTGAAGCGGTATCCGCGGCGCTTCGTCCGGCGGTCGACAAGCTGCGCGCGAGCCTGCCCGCAGGTTACAGCATTGAAGAGGGCGGCGCGGTTGCCGAATCGGACAAGGGGAACAGCTCCGTCTTTAGCGTTCTTCCGGTAACGCTGGTCCTCATGCTGTTGCTGCTGATGCTTCAGCTGCGGCGTTATTCCCGGATGCTGCTGGCCCTCCTGATGGCCCCGTTTGGCCTGCCGGGGATCGTGCTGGCTATGCTGCCCGGCGGCACGCCGATGGGGTTTGTCGCGCTGCTGGGCGTCATCGCCCTGGCGGGGATGATCGTGCGCAACGCGGTGATACTGATTAGCGAGGTTGACAGCAATCTTGCTCAGGGAATGGCAAACGATGCCGCAATTATGGCGGCCGCGGAGCACCGGGCCAGACCCATCTGCCTGACCGCCTGCGCCGCCATTCTGGGCATGATCCCGATCTCTCATCAGGTCTTCTGGGGGCCAATGGCCTATGCGATTATCGGCGGGCTGCTGGTCGCGACGCTGGTGACGCTGACCGTATTACCCGCGTCGTTTAGCCTGCTGTTACAGTGGGGAACTCAGCGCAAAGCCGCAGAAGACGGGCTGCGCTGAGGCTCCACCGTTTCCCGGCAGATTACGCGGCGGTCAGCGCAAAAAGGTCTTTCAGGACATGGCGGATTTCATCCTCCGCCAGCTGCCGCGTTTTAGTGCCGTTCGCCGTGATGGTTTTCAGCATATCGCCCAGTAAAATCTGGCGTCCCTCCGGGCTGTGCTGCACCACCACCCGCTTCTGCACAAAGATGGCATCCGGGTGCGTGGAGTTAAGGTAGTTGGCCGGAACGAAGTCAATCCATTCCTGAGGGGTGAGATCAAAGCCGTACTGCCGGGCCCACTCTCCCTCAACCTTCGCCTCAAGCAGATACTCGCCCTCCGCGCTGCGGCTCAGTCGGAACGTGTCGAAATCCTGCGTGATATCCACATCAAGCGTGTCCAGCGCCATCGGCGCACGAATGCCGTAGCTGCCGAACCCGAGGTCGCAAAGCCACTGTCGGCTATCTACCTCAGCGACGATCGCCATGTGGGTTTTCGGCCGCCGCGCGGGGTAGAACATCGGGCGCGCCGCCACGAAGCGGTAAGGGATCCCTAACGCCTCCAGCGCCATGGCAAAAAGCCCGTTTACCTCATAGCAGTAGCCGCCGCGCCCCTGCGTTAACACCTTATCGGCAATATCGTCTGGCGCCAGCGAGACAACTTTGCCCGCCTGCACGTCCAGATTTTCAAAGGGAACGGAAAAGAGCTGATGGCGCATCAGCGCATGCAGGGTGGCCGTATCGGCAGCCGCCGGTCCGGTATAGTTTATGCGGTTGAAATAGGTGGAAATGTTGAAGTTATCGCTGTGCATAATGCCTCCTTGTCCTGAACATGCCGGACACTATAGATGGCGCGCATCATTGGCTGTATAGTCAGTTTTATCGAAAATTAGCCTGAACAGTTACCCATGTCTGCCCCGTCCCAGTCCTCTCCTCACTATCGCCGTATTGCGGATATGCTGCGTCTTACCATTACGTCCGGCGCGCTGCGCGCCGGTGACAGGATGATCTCCGCGCGCAAACTGGCCGAACGCGAGCGCGTTAGCCTTCCGACGGCGCTGGAGGCCCTTCGCTGCCTTGAGGCTGAAGGGCTGATCGTTGCGCGCCCGCGTTCAGGCTATTACATCCGCCAGACCAGCCAGCCTCCGCGCGCGGAGCCCGCGCGCTCCACGCCGGGCCCGGTCCCCGTCACCCTGTCCGCCGTGGCCCGGTCGCTGTTCAGCAGTGCAGAAGCCCGGCTGATCCCGCTGGGCGCCGCCCTGCCCGATCCCGCGTGGCTGCCGGGAGATGCCCTGCAGCGGGCGTTGCACTCTGCGGGCCGTCGTCTGGACGCGCATGGACAGAGCTACAGCCTGCCTCCGGGAAGGCGGGATTTGCGAAGCAAGATTGCCGCGCGCTCTGCCCAGTGGGGAGCCCGGTTCGGCGCGGACGATCTCATTATTACCGCAGGCGCGACGCAGGCGCTGCGCCTGGCCCTTCGGGCCGTGTGCCAGCCGGGTGACGTCGTGGCGATTGAGCAGCCCGCCTACTTTGGCACGCTCCTGCTGCTGGAGGATTTAGGCCTGAAGGCTTTAGCGATCCCCACCGACCCTGTGGAAGGCCTGCTGCTGGAACCGCTGGCGGACGCCATTCGCCACCACCGCCCTGCGGCCGTTCTGGCCTCGCCCACCGTGCAAAACCCTTTGGGTGCCAGCATGCCCGTCGCGCGCAAGCAGGAACTGGTTGCCCTGCTTGAAGAGGCTGAAATTCCTTTGATTGAGGACGATGTTTACGGTGACCTGGTCGGCGAGGGGCAACGCCCTCCGGCCTGCAAGGCGTTCGACCAGAGCGGGAATGTGATCTACTGCAGTTCCCTGTCCAAAACGCTTGCGCCCGGATGGCGAATCGGCTGGATCGCCGCCGGACGTTACTCCCCGCAGGTCTTACAGGCCCGCATGGCCGGAGAATGGGCTGGCGCCCCGCTGCTGGAAGCGGCGACGAGCGACGTTCTGGCGAGCGGCGACTACGATCGCCATCTGCGGCGGCTGAAGCGCCGGATCGCAGAGGGCGTTCGCGCCGTCGTGGCGCAGGTCAAGGCGAGCTTTCCCCCCGGTACGCGCGTTAACGTGCCCGCTGCCGGTTTCCTGCTGTGGGTTGAACTGCCTCAGCGGGTCAACGCGCTGGAGGTGCATCGTCGCGCGCTGGCGCTGGGCATTGGCGTCAGCCCTGGCCCCCTGTTTTCCCCTGCAGCCGAGTTAACGCACTTTCTGCGGCTGAACTGCGCAAACGAACCCACGCCCCGCCTGCTGAACGCCGTGGAACAGATTGGCGCGCTGTGTCACGAGCTGGCCGCTTTCACACCAGACTCTCCAGCCACTCGGTAAAGACCCGCACCTTGCGGGAGAGGTGGCGGTGTGGGTAGAGCAGTGACAGCTTGCGGTCCGGCGAACGATAGTCCGGCAGGACTTCAACCAGAAGACCGCGGTCAATGTAAGGCTGGAGAAAGAGATTCATCCCCTGCATTAACCCCAGCCCGGCCAGACCTGCCGCGATGTAAGCTTCGGAGTTATCCACGACAAGCTTACCGGGCAGGGTAATTTCCGCGATGCCTTCTGGCGTGGTAAACGTCCACGGATGAATTTGTCTGCTGCGGTTATTAATCCAGTTGATGGCCTGATGTTTGCGTAAATCATCCGGCGTTTCTGGCGTACCGTGCTTTGCCAGCCAGGCCGGGCTGGCGCAGGTCGTGATTTTGATGTTCCCGATTTTACGCGCGATGTAGTCACCGTCCTCCAGCTCTCCCACGCGCAGCACGCAGTCCAGGCCATCCCGCAGCATATCCCGACGGCGGTCAGAGCTGCTCAGAATGATGTCGATCTCAGGATGCTGACGATAAAAATCAGGCAGATTAGGTATCACCCGCAGCGTGGCAAAAGAGACCGGCATATCCACACGCAGCTGGCCGTGTATTGCCCGGTCCGTACCAAACGACTCCAGCAATTCGTCCGCCTGCGCCAGCAGGGGTTTACTCCGGCGATAAAAGGCTTCCCCATCCGGGTTCAGGCTAATCCGACGCGTTGTGCGCTGCAGTAGCCGCGTGCCGCTGTGCTGCTCCAGAAGCTGTAACGCTTTGGTGACTGCCGGACGATGGATCTGCAGATTCTCCGCCGCCTGGCTAAGACTGCCTGACTCGACAATTTCAATAAAAATTCGAATAGATTCAAAGAGGTTTATTTGCATAAGGAATGCTTTTGCCGCGAGCAGAATAATATTATTGTTATTACTTTTATAACAGTGATGAATCTTTTTGGCTATTTTTCCTAACAATCCTGCGCCCTACACTCTTCCCCATTCAAACGTAAGGGAGAGTCTGCTATGAAAAATAACCGTATTTGTCAGATCCTGAGCATCGAAAAACCTGTTATTCAGGGCCCGTTATCCTGGCTCACGGATGCCCGTTTAGTTGCTGCGGTCAGCAATGCCGGAGGGCTCGGCGTGCTGGGGCCCAATGCCGGTTTAACCGCCGACACCGCGGTCTCCACGCCGGAAGAAACCGCCGAAAAAATGCGCGAAGAAATTCGTAAAACCAAACGGCTGACCGAGAAACCCTTTGGCGTGAACCTGATCCCCACGGCCGTTAATGACGTATGGACAGGGCCTATTCTTCAGGTGGTGAAAGACGAAGGCGTCAGGGCCGTGGTGTATACGGGCTACGGGGAAGGCAGCATTATTCCCGCGCTGTTCCGCGAGTTAAAAGAGGCGGGTATCGCTATTATCTACCGCGATATCAACCCAACGCCTGAGAACACCCGCCTCGCAGAAGAAATGGGGGCTGACATTATCGTCGCCACCGGTTTTGATGAGGGCGGGACGTTACCCGCTACGGTGCTTGGCACCTTTTCCATCGTGCCGCTGATTGCCGATGCCGTGAAGCACATCCCGGTGATGGCCGCGGGCGGCATTACCGACAATCGCTCCGCCAGAGCGGCCCATGCATTGGGTGCGGAAGGCGTGTTTGCCGGGTCGGTCTTTATCAGCACGGAAGAAAGCCGCGTGCCGCAGGGGGTCAAAGAGAAAATCGTTGCCGCCAACGGTCTCGATTTGCTGCTTTTCCGCACCGTGCCCCATTACTACCGCGCTCTTCCCGGCAAGCTGGCGGAAAAACTGGCGGCGATGGATAAAGCTGGCGCAAGCAACGACGCGCTGGGCAAGGCGATGGGAGGATTACGGGGCCTGCGCCTGGGCATGCTGGAAGATAATACCGATGAAGGCTATATCGCGCTCGGCACGGGGATTGGGAACATCCGCAGCGTGAAAAGCGTGGCCGAGGTTGTGAATGCGTTAACGGTTGAGTAAGCACCCGGCGTCCTGGCCTGCCCCAGGACGCCCGGCTCATCAGGGAATAATCCGCGCGGCTCTCAGCTGCGCGAACAGGCTGAAAAACATCTCATCGGTCGCCTGCATTTGCGTGAAGCCCGCCCTGCGCAGCTTGCTCCCGTCACCAAACATGTCGTAATTCCAGCCAAAGACAAAATCGGCAAAATGCCCGTCGCTCAGCTGCAAAATATCCGCTTCCACCAGCCGTTCTTCGGCAAGCTCGCGCCATACGCCGCGATAGTCGTTAAACAGCTGATGAAATGACAGACTCACCGGCGGCGCAGAGTCCAGTTCAAACCAGCGTGCGATGCGCGGCCACAGCTCGCTCCAGCGCCAGATATCGCCATTGTTCACGTTGAACGCCTGATTCTGTGCCGCAGGTGACGCGGCGGCCCACACCGTGGCCTCGGCCAGCAGCCCGGCGTCGGTATGGTCGACGATGCTGTGCCAGGCCTGTTCCGAACCGGGGAAGCGCAGCGGTAAACCCTGCGCCCTGCACAGGGAGGCGTACAGGGCGATGCTCAGCGCAAGGTTCATGGCATTGCCCGGTACCGGGCTCCCCACCACGCCCGGCCTGATGGCATTCCAGTGCCAGCCTTTCCCCCGCTGAAACTGGCTGAGCCACGCGAGCTGCGCGGCGTTAAATTCGGCACCCGGCCGCTTTCCCGCGCCGGGGTTTTAAACGGCCCCAGATGCGCACCATAGACTTTGTACCCCTGCATCAGGCTGACCGTCTGCAAAGGTGCCGTTTTTTCGAGGGTGCTGACCAGATTGCGCAGCATGGTGACGTTCGGCTCAACCATGTCCGTCCAGTTCGCCGCGTTCGCCCAGGCGCTGTAAAAGATGTGGGTAACACCGTTCAGGGCGTGCAGCGCCCTTGCGGTGTCCTGCGCATCCAGTAAATCGACGTTCACCATGGGAATGCCGTCCGGATGGGTTACCTCGCGGCGACTGAGGCCGATTACCTCCCACTGATGGTGCAGAAGCGTGCTGACCAGCTGTCTGCCGACAATGCCGCTGGCGCCCGCGACCAGGGCGACGTTGTGTTGCTGCATCTTATTCATGGTGTTTCTCCGCAAAGGGTGACAGACGCAGTGTGATCTATTATTTTTTCTGGAGATATCCCCTGAAACCGATGGCACTTATAAGCAGAATCATTAAATGAATAATAAGCTCACCGCCATTTCCACCTTTCTACGCGTCGCTGAAGCCGGCTCGTTTTCGGCGGCCGCCCGTCAGACCGGGATTAAGCAGTCCGCCGTCAGTCAACAGATCGCGGCACTTGAGGATGAGCTTGGCGTGGTGCTGCTGCACCGTACGACGCGTACGATGAAGCTGACCGAACAGGGTGAACGTTACCGGCGTGATATGCAGCTTGTGCTGGACGCCATGGGGGAAGCGGAAAGGCGTTTACATCCTGCCGACCATCGCGTTCAGGGACGCGTCCATGTCCAGTTGCCGAGCGGCCTGGGGCAGATCATTTTGCCGCATCTGCTGGCGCTACAGCGCCTGCATCCCGAACTGCAGCTGATGATTTCCCTGGATGACCGCCTTGCCGATCTGGTGACGGAGGGCGTGGATGTCGCGATACGGCTGGGCAGTGAGCCTCCGCAGGCGCACGCGGCTCGCGTGCTGGCGCGTATTGAAGCCGCGCTGTTTGCCGCTCCCGGTTTTCAGGCGGTACACGCCGTCAGCGAACTGACGTCGCTGCCACACGTACGGTTCAGCGGTATTCCGCTGGATGCCCCTCTGCGCCTGATTTCCGACGAGGAAACGGTCGAGATCAACGTGAATACCGTTTTCCGTGCCAACACCAGCGACGCGCTGCTGCAGGCGCTGGAATCCGGCATGGGTATCGGCGGCATGCAGCGACCGCTCGTGGCCAGGGCGCTGCAGGCGGGCACGCTGGTACCGGTGCTGCCCCACTGGCGGTTACCCGATCGCTTCCTCTATGCCGTCTACCCTGACGCCCGCTTTATTCCGCAGCGCGTCAGAAAGGTCGTCAGCGTGATCGAGCAGTTACTGCCTGAAATACTCAAGAAAAAATGATTGTTTCCGCCGTAAATGACGTGCATTTTTTAACCACCAGGAATAGAGTGTTTTTACCGTATCCTCCTCTTTCTGGAGCACTTATGCCGGATTACTGTTTTTTCCAAAAAGGCCCGAACCTCATTGCGATCGAGAGCGCAAACACCGATGCGGCCGCTCAGCTCATCGCTCAGGGGTTTGAAAAACAGTTTGAGGAGATTGGCGCCGCGGATGAAAAAGAGGCGCTTACTCGGCTTGCCGATATCCGTAAAAATAATGAGATCGATCGCCATAACTTCCTGGCCGGTGCGGGCCAAATGCCGTGGATTGGCGTGCTGACGGCTGCGGCAACCTGGTTGACGCAAAAGAAATAACGCAACGATCGTCTACCTCGCCACCGGCAAATCAGCGTACCGCGTCGTATAGGCCGGTGACAGCATCTCACGCTTCATCGCCCAGGATTTCTCAATACCCTGCCCGGCAAACCATATCTTCCCTTTGCCGGAATGATTCAGGCTGTCCATCATCTCCATCAGCGCCGCGCTGTTGGCGCGCAGGCGATTATCGTCAAACAAGTTAAGCTGGGCGACGCCGCTGCTGAAAAAGTCCGCAAGCATGACCCCGGCTTTCATATAGCGATAGCCGTCGAGCCATATACGCCCCAGCGCCTCCGTGGCGGCGCGGATGATATCCCGTGAGTCATTGGTAGGCGTCATCAGGGTGACGGAAGCCTGATTGCCGTAATAAATTTCGTTATCCGCGTGCGGGCTGGTGCGCACAAACACGCTGATAAAACAACAGTATTGATGCTCGCCGCGCAGTTTTTCCGCAGCGCGTTCCGCGTAGGCGCAAATGGCCTGGTGCATCTCTTCATATTGGGTAATACGGTGTCCAAACGAACGGCTACAGATGATTTGCTGCTTGGTGGGGGTGAACTCCTCCAGATCAAGACAGGGCTCACCGCGCAGCTCGCGGGCCGTCCGCTCCAGTACCACGTTGAAATGTTTGCGGATGACCCAGGACGACGCTTCCGCCAGCTCCAGCGCCGTGGTAATGCCCATAGCGTTGAGCTTTTTCGTGATGCGCCGCCCTACGCCCCACACCTCCTCTACCGGAACCTTTTCCAGCAGCTTACGCTGCCGCTCGCGGCCTGAGAGATCGACCACGCCGCCCGTGCTGGCCCAGCGTTTCGCCGCATAGTTGGCCAGCTTTGCTATGTAACACTGTTGTTGTACACTTCATAAACAATTCAGTTACATCAATGCAATTACCATATGCTGCCAGCATAAGTGAGAGGCATCTATGTTTCGGTTACATCGAGGTAGCAGCAATTTTCCCTTTCATATCACTAACTCTCTGGGACTCCCACACACAGAGTTAACGCTCTACGCATGCCATGCAGGAAAATATCACTCGGCCAACACTGTTAAAGTTTACGTTCGTTATCTTTTAGTGTTTTTTTCATGGGCAGAGCAGAACGAGGTAGTAAGGCGTCAACAGTGGGATTTATTGGGTAACAGCGCTCAGGTTCGCGCTGTACTTGAATATTTCCTCACAAGTCAGTTGCACTGTACCTTATTTTTTGGGAAAGGTCTTTCAGGTGAGGATATTCGCAAAGTGCAGGTTACCTGGGGAAAAACCTACCGTATAAATCATCTCCTGGCGGCTCTGCGCTCGTTCTATCAGCTTTTAATCGCGATACAGCGCTATACCTATCCGCATCCCCTTGATCTACCTGAGGCCAAAAATATTATTTCAGGGATCCGTGAACGGCAGCTTAATGAGTTTGTGAAACTTAATCAGCGTTTACCGATGCCATCAAACAGCGGTGTTGACCATTGGCGTCCCTTACGACTGGCCTCTTCGTATTACAGAATCAAAGATAATGAATGGACTCCAGAATATTTAGACGATCCAGGGCTGATGGGACGCGTGCTAAAGGCTGGTGAATCGGGGGGCTGGAGCCTGCAGGACACAGCCATTGTTAGAATAATTTTTGATACTGGCTGCAGGATACATGAGGCCTGCTCTTTGACGCTACAGGACTGGCAGATCAGTGGATTTCGCAACACATTCATTGCGTTAAACAAAGGAAGTCGTGGAAAACGAGTCAAGAATATTATCATTACCGATAAAACGTTAAAGATCCTGCTGCGCTATATCCGAAATGACAGACCTGAATTGCAGGCTTATCTCAGCGGTCGTATTGATTTACCGTCTCGCAATATTCAGCCGTTACCAATTTTCGTGACAAAAAGGGGGCACCCGTTAACTTCAGATTATTTCAGACGATACAGATGGACACCAGTGCTCACAGCTGCCGGACTCAATATCCGAACGCATCAGATACGGCATTGGTTTGTCACTATGGCATTAAATGAAATTCACCGCAGCGCTGAGTCAGAAGCTGATTTGCTGCAAAAGCGTGGTGCTCTGCAGGTATTAATGGGATGGCGGTCGGATATGCTTCCAGCCTACGATCAAGCCCGGCAACGTCATGATTTACCGCTATTGGCCAGCACAATCCATGCATCTATCGAAAGCAAACAGCTTGAGGCGCCGACCATTTCTAACTTATCTGATCATAAGGAAAGTCATGTTTCGTTAATGCTAAAGGAAATGTTTGGAGAAAAATTATGAACGGCGAAAATTTATCCGTCACATTGCACCACCATACTTTATTCTCCGAGCTTATCAAGCGTCAGGAATTTGGAGTATGGTTCAGAGTTGAAGACTTACCCGGGGTGCGTACCGGACGATTTGAACTGAAAAAAAATGTAATGCCCTATATTGAAAACATAGTTGCTAAACTCCTCTACGCCCCGGCCGTATGTAATCAATCATTTCTTGCATGGGAACGAGACTATCTGACATTCGAATTTTTCATACGAAGCAGCAGATACGCCCTGGAAATAAAGTACCGCTACATAATTTATTGCATCGAGGATGGGCTTAGAAATGGCAATGAAAATTATATACAAAAAATAAAATCGCAATGCAGTTCCAACGAAGAGCAAATTTTTATTCTAACGGAAAAAATAAAATGTGCGAAACCTTCTTTTGATTTGTCTCAATTATCCACATCTGTGTTACAGTTGTCACAACAAGAACGTAAAAAACACATTTACCGGCTATACGATTTTTGTAAGTTTCAGGGTGAAGAATTTAAAACATCTGAAATTTCAGAACGCTATAATGTTGATTTGCATATCATATCAAAATATGGGCATTCTTATGCAAACGAACTGGCTATAAGTTTGCTTGACGAGGATGTCTCCGATGACCTTGCCTACTTTGAATGGAACAGAACAGTAACCACTTTCCGATATCCTCTTCAAAATTCGAAGAAATCACGAGAAATAAGAGCAAAAAAAGTTACTCTGGTCATTGAATATTTAGTTAGAAACAAATGTGAAGTAACTCATTCAGATATAACAAATTTAATTAACCTGGATTATCGGTTAGTAAAAGAGATGGTCAATAAATGGGAGGAAAGCAATAATACTAAAATTGCCAGAAGAAGGATCTGGAAAACCATCCCATTAAGCGAACTTATATCCACAGTCCATCCACATCTTCATACCATACCGCTAACATTTTTAGATTCATCTACAACGGGTAAACCGTTGACTGACTCGCAGGTACGTATGATTTATGAAATTAAACAACCGAGACTCAGGAATACTGCATTTTTCATTATGGCAACTTGTTACAGTAACAGAGTGAATGACATAACCTTTTTCTATTATATGTCCAGATTTCTCTATGCAATGGGGCTGAATGATATAGACAAACTTGACTATGAGTCTTTTTTTAAAGCATACCATCAGGGAGAGTTAATTCCTGAAGACAATGCCGGACAGCGGGCACGAATAATTCAGACTTATTTTCGATTGTTAGTCAAGCAAGGTGATTATCTAAGCAAACTCAGTGAAAATCAGCGGGAAATATTTTTACCTTTTACTCTGCCGCGTCTGTCAGATGATCTATTCTGGAAAAAATCCACATTGCACAGAGAGGTCTCGCAGGAACAAAAACATAAAAGGAAGTCTAAAACAGCTGTTTTACATCAGAAGTTTTATTTTCTTCGGGATTTTGTGGAAAGGCGAAAGTTACAGATTAATCGGCTTCAACAGGAGATTGACAAGGCTTTTATACTGTTTGAACAATCTGCAAAAAATGTCCCCCTTTTATTTGAGTATACAGAATCTGTTATTATGGAAAATCGGGCAGAGCAGACATATACCCACAGGTTTAAAGTCTGGGATGCGATGTTACTGAGACAAGCACATGAACCGGTTGCAGCAAAAAAAACCTATTCATGGCGCGATATTGATCCCTCTCACACCATTCACAACAAAGATGCTAAGTTTGTCACTTTTGAGGGAAGTTATGATAAACATCATCAGCCTGTTGAAGGGCTTTGGTTCATCGAACTCATCACTCTTGCTGCGTTATCAGGTTCTCCCTCATCTGAAATCACTAGCCGATATGGTGTCTCAAAGAGGTCTTTTCAGGGACCAATAACGACGCCATACGGCCCCACGACCAGTCGATGGCAATATTTATTGAGTAAAGATTTAGGTCTGATATTTATCCCTATTGAAATTTTAATGACAGACGCTCTGCTTGCGCATTCTGCCGTGCAGATAATGTCAAAGACTGGCGCTCGGGCGCATGAGTTCCTGCAGATAAGGCTGGTACCTGAGCATCTTTATCGATTGAATCTGACAGAGAATAAAGAATGTATATTATTTAATGCAGTACCTAAAGGGAGAACAAAAGAGGAGCCTTTTTATATTGATAATAAATGCATGGAAAGTTTGTATGAATGGTGGCGTTATCAGATAAGCAGAATGCAGAAATTTTCTGTAATTAAAGCAGCCGCATGTCTGGGGCCAAAATTAAAAAACGCCAGCTACCTCTGGCAAAATGATGAAAAACACTTTACTCAAAAAAATATCAATGGCGCACTTTCCTTCATGTTACACGGTCTTTCGCTAAAAACTTCAGCCGGAGAGAATATAAAGGTCACCAGTCATCTGCTCCGGCATAGTTTTGCAACTGAAATGCGCACGCTGAATACACCGCTGGATGTTCTGGCGCAGTTGATGAAGCAAAAAGATGTCAACGTCACTGAGTATTATGCAAGACATACACCATCTCAACTGATTGAACTACAACAACAAATCTTCACACAACGCCATGATTATACCAAGAGTCATATACGCACTAAAGATGAGATATCTCAGCAACTTACAGAAGCCGTGGGTAAAGTTGGTGCATTAATACCGGTTATCGGTGGATGCTGTACTATCGCTAACGCATGCCCGGCCAAGTTTGCCTGCATTGGTTGTGCAGGGAACGCCCCGGACCCAGCCAAACGCAGTGATGTTTTAATTTACAGAGAGGCCTGGTCAAAGATGGCTTCTCTGTCCAGAGAACAGAAATTACCGGCGGAAGAGAGAAAAGCGCGAGAAATTATTGGAAGTTGTAACGACATGCTGGAAGAAATGGATCTGATTGAGCAGGTTGACTCCATCAGACGTCATTTACAGCCCCCATTTTAACTTTTGTGAAATACACAATATGGCAAAGAAAAATATGAATGGCATTCTTACCTGGCAGCGCGGGCGTATTGAAAACAGTGTATCGCTGGTTGAAGGCGCGATTGATGAACTATTGGCAGGAAAGCAGAGGATTAGCCTCACTACCATTGCACAAGCATCAAAAGACATAGATCCTGCGGGTAAAGGTGTGTCCGCTTCTACTATACTGAGGAACAAGCAATGTCATGCACTATATAAAAAACACTCTTTATCAAAAAATGGTAGTCACAAAAAACATATTTCATTAAGCAAGGCTCTTAATGACCCGACCGCATCAGAACTACGGCGGGCTCACCTTCTTGCCAGTAAGGACAAAACAGCCCTTATTACAACCATTATTCTGATTGAACGGGAACTGAAAAAGCTTGAAGAACAGAACTGCAATTTGCGGGAGAAAATACTATCGTTTCATCTGCCAAATTCGACGTATTGATATATTAAAGTCATCGGGCGAAGCGAAATATTTGCTGGCACTGGAAAAGAGATACTCGTCTTTACTTAGGCATGAAAAATTTGTCGAATGTCTCAGCTGTATCCTGGCTACACAGCAAATCCTGAACGCTATAATCCATCTTGCCATGCAGTCCCGCCCTGGCGCTCGGGAAATGCAGGGCGCATTGTTTTACGACGACTAAAACAACGTCTCATCCTACCCAGATGGAACATGTCTATATCAAACGCCATTACCTGGCTATCAAGGACTTCAGTGCTTCCTGTGAGGGTAAAATCATCGTTCAACTGCGACGCGTTCAGATGCACCAGTGTTCCCAGCATCATCAATGATGCTGCTCCAGACAGGTAGACCATTTCAGTACCCACGCTATTCCTGCGGACACCTGCCTCTTTCGCGCCTGGTTCGGGCCATGCCGACATCTGACAGCGCGTTTTGGTCAGCCTGTAGAGGATCATGAATAGACGCCGTGTTCAATACGGGTGATGAGACGCATCACTTCCAGTGCTCCAGTTTCTGACGCCAGAACGTCAGCAGGTTTTTGCCAGCTCAGAGCCCTGTTATTTTCGTTAAGCCAGTGCTGAGCTGCATCCTTGTCTCCTTCGAACAATTTAACTGCATGGGTTAAGACCCGGATGACGCGAACGATCCGCTCACTCTGGTCGGCTGTAAACCGATCCCTGATGCTACGGTTAAATGCGGTGTTGGGGATGCCCGACATTTTCCTCAGTTCAGCCGGTGTGATCTGTGCCCAGGCAGAAATACGCTTAGCGACTTCGCCTTCCAGCCCCTGATTAATTTTATCCATCAGCGCTATGCCGCTATGTTCCTCCAGGCCAACAACATTCCAGAGATCCCGTGGCTGAGTATGGGGTACCGAGGGAGAAAAAACTTTCATGGTCATACTTATTCCTTCATTTGGTTATTTTATTATACCATTTGAAGTGTTACTGACGAAATAATCAACAATTAATGCTTCTTTCATGATATGCACGGCACATACCCTGCAGCATAGATATGCCAGCATAACAAAGCGGGAATGACGTTCTACGAAAGTGGCGATAGCAGATAGCGTTCCCAGGCAACATGAAAAGCTGAACGATAACAAAGTATTATGAAGTGAGTTCCACTAACTTCAGCTTAGAGTATTAAAACTGACAACCATCAATGAAATGCTGAATTACAATCTAAAAAACAAATCCTCTCGAAATAAATAAGAAATAAACCAGCATTCAATTAGCCAACCATTTTCCATAGGCATCAATGTCAATCATTGGCACAGTGCCACTAAATTGAAGTTGCGCAATAAGCCTGAAAAGAAAAGCGGTAGCTGGTTTATTTCCATGTTCAAAATTGAACTTGCTATCAATGTTATTGAAGTAAAAATGCCCATGCGATGCAACACAGCCCATATCAAGTCGTCCATCAGATAAATCCCCATTGAGGGCTTTGTCAAACGACATCCCCAATGCAGGACTCCAGTCACTTTCAAAAGTAAGTAACCCTCCCAAAATTGGAATGAGTGGTTTTGCTGGATATGTCCCGCCAGCATGCGGAATTGGAAGGCTGGTACGATGAAGTCTGCGAACACTTGCAACTTTTCGCTGTGCATAAGCAACAAGATCTGCTGACGCAGATTGCTTTGCTTCAAAAACCGCATAGACACTTTCTGCTGGAACAATTATTTGTTCATTAAATTTGAAAATGAATGGTGAGTACTGCCTGTCAAAAACAACCACATCAATCTGATCACTAAAATTACCCAAACTATCAACTACAAAAGCATTAGCTGCCTGATAGCGTTTGGGAAGATATGTATCAAGCATTTCAATCCAT
This sequence comes from Enterobacter cloacae complex sp. ECL352, assembly GCF_020149545.1. Lineage (NCBI taxonomy): Bacteria > Pseudomonadati > Pseudomonadota > Gammaproteobacteria > Enterobacterales > Enterobacteriaceae > Enterobacter > Enterobacter cloacae complex sp. ECL352. Next base: position 4,442,566 of record NZ_CP083709.1, on the reverse strand, counting down.
ACTCCTTCACTGGCATCCCCTTTAGCCCCGGGATGCTGGAAAGCTTTACGTGCAGTTCCCAGTCGAAGCTGAATGTCTTCATGTAACGATGCAAATAGTTGAGAAAGCGACCAATCTGACATAATGGATTCCTTTATTCATTAATATTTATACGCTGCATAAGCATGCATGGCCCATAATACTATTTATGGGCTTTTATCTGTTCTATATTACTGGCGGTCAATAAATGCGGGTGTTGGTGTCATTTTATTGACTACCTGTAGCGCAGAATGGACTGACACTGCATTATATGGGTAGGCCGCAAGAATTATTGATGGGATTAGCCGCTGCGTAATATCTGAGAAAGTAAATCCAGGAGAATTAGGGTCCCTTGGACCGGTTAACCTGACTAATTCTTCTACCGCCGTGGAATTTAACCCCAATCCCGTAAGTTTTGAATGCAGCAAATAGTGCCGTTGTTCATCATTTGGCCGGGAAAATGTTAAAATTTCAGCAGCACGACGCTGGACAGCTGGATCGAGAGCTTTCAACCGGTTAGTACACATAAGAACTGCCGCTGGTAGTTTCTGATTGGCGATCCGGTCTATTCCGCGAATAAAAGCGTTTACACCAGCACGATCCTCATGGTGCATCTGGGCATTTTCCCGGGACTGAGCCAATGCATCAGCTTCATCAATCAGCAGCAAAACCGCACCACGAGCTTTTCCATTCGTGTTTTTTAATTTATCTGCGGCCTCAATGGTGTAATCAAATGCAGCTGAAACCAGCTGAGTCATTTCGCCAACTCTACCTTGCCCTCGGGTAGCAAGGCTCAAAGGATACAACGTAATATCAATATCTTCCTGCCGGGCTACAGCATCACCAATGGTTTCCGCCAGCTCTGTTTTACCTGAGCCCACGTCCCCAGCCAATACAACTAAAGGTGGCCGTCTGAGTACTGTATCAACAGCCGCACGAGCATCTGGATGATATTTTTTGGCCCATTCCTGAATCCCATAAGGATTTACAAGCAAGCCTAATATTTTTGATAATCGATCTTTGTGCTCATCAAGACCAACTAAACGAGCCAGACGCTCCTGAGGCTCAAAGTCAGGGAAGTTAATACGCCGCTCAAACAATTCATCAAGTGATGGTTTTACGTTCATACAAAATTCCTTACGCTAGTGCGAGTGAGGGAGCGGCCACCGGCCGAGTAAGTCTTATCATTTTCGAGGTAGCCATTAATCCCTGGAGACTGGGCACCAACCCGTTTGAATGGTAGATCTTTCAAAGCAGTATCTTTTTCCGATTGAGTAGCATTCAGATATTTCGAGCTATAAGTCATAAAACTGTAGAAGGATGCACCCGATACATCTTTTCCTGGGCGGATTTTTCCGGGATCGTCATCTGTTCCTGAGCCAAGCAAGTCGCCTGCGGTATATCGAAGGGTCGGCTCGATCCAGTTATTATTTTTCTGAAAACCATAAGAGACCTCACCCAAATATCCAGCCTTAAGAAACACAACCAATTCTTCTTCGTATGCTTCAATGTCGGCATCACTGGGGTAACCATAAAAACGTTGCATGCGCCGCAAGTCAGTTGCAACTTTAGCAGCCATGTGACGAGCGTGGGTTACGCTGAAAGTTTGCGTCTCTGCTACCGTATAACTATAAGAAGACATAATGATTTCACCCCTGGAATGAAGAACCGAAAACTTTCTGCCAATAGGTTACGGTTAATTGCTTGGTTGGTGCATAGAATGCAGCATCAATAGCGTCACCGGCATCCATTGCGGCGTCAATGATGGCGTCCACATTAGACTGCGTATATAAACGAGCAACATTATTAACAGGATTAACGGGATCGATGATCTGCACTAAGTCTGACAACGTGCCTACTTTTGACGCAGGATAATTATCTTCGAAGACAATGCGTTCACGTAATTCGGTGCTCACCAGATAGGAAAAAAATGCCTGTAAAGCTTCCGGATAATTCGAGAAATCCACACCATTATCCAGTAATTTTGCAAGAATCAATTCAATCATGAACGATTTAAAGCGAAAATTCGGTCGCTCTTGCTTCATCAAACGAGCCCAATATTTCGCTAAACGAACAACCTGAGCAAAATGCTTCGGGGCAGCACGCTTGCGGGCTTTGATGAAATCAAGGTGCAGAGGAATACTGGTTTCAAGGAACGAGCCATCTTCCTGGCTTATCAAATGACCTCGCCAGTCAGGTAACCCCGAATACAATACAGGGACAATATCGACATCTAAGCCAGAGCCCCGGAAGGAAACCGTTACAGAGTATGTCTGGGGTTTAACCTGATCAGGGCTAAAATTAGGAAATGCTTTACGCAATCTATCAGCAAGATAGTCAAGCAACCCACGTAAATCCTGTGGTGCATCAGAGCCGCTGATATACACAGCCACATCAATATCGTTTAACGAGCGAAGAGCAGTTCCTTTAGCCAGACTACCTGATGGAATCATTCGCTTTAATGAAAAGTCAGGATGATCAGAAAGATACCCTTCCAGTTTGTTCTGTAATCGCTTGGCCTGTTCCCTGAAATCATCAGCCTTTACTTTTGGAAGATTTACCTTATCTTCGGCAAATCGCGCTATAGTTTTATGGTCGACATGTTCTGTTGACATCTCATCCTCACTAGAAGTCTTCACTCTATCCAAGCCGGACGACATGTCATGTTCATTTTCGTCGGCCACAAAGTTCGGTATAGCGAACTTTTTATAAGAATGAGTGCATTTTTCATACTTGTCAAACTTTTTGTTCGGAATAGTGGTACAATGATGAAAGAGTTAAATGAGGAGATGTAACAATGGCAACCCGTCTTGGCGAAAAACTTCGCGATTTGCGTAAACAGCGTGGATTAACACTGGAAAAACTCGCTGACATGGCTGGACTCAGTAAAAGCTATCTATGGGAACTGGAAAATCGCGAGTCTCAACGTCCTTCGGCAGAAAAGCTCACTGCCCTGGCAGATGCACTGGGAGTTGGGACTAGTTTCTTTTTAGAAGATGATCTTCGAGAACCGGAAGAAAGGCATCTTGATGATGCTTTCTTCCGGGGCTATAAAAACCTTGAACCTGAGGCTAAAGCACAGTTAAGAAAAATATTGGACACCTTTAAAAAGGACTTTTAGTTATGTCCGAAAAAGAGATATGGACGCCTCAAAAAGCAGCTATTCGGCTAACAAAAATTTGCGATACTTTCAGTGAGATTCACGGCACAGAACGATTTCCTGTTAACGTTGGTGAGTTGTCTCTGGGGGCAGCAGAGTTATTCCAATGGGCTGACCCTATAGTAAAAATAGAACCCGTTGACATCAAAGGATTTGATGGTGCATTAATTGCCAATGAAGCCCGAAGCCGCTGGATGTTACTTTACAATAACGGTTTAACATCCCCTGGTAGAATTCGATTCACTCAGGCACATGAACTGGGACATTACATACTTCATCGTCTAAATCGTGATGAGTTCAGATGTAGCAGTGATGATATGCTATCCTGGGAAGATAAAAATATTGAATCAGAAGCAGATTTATTTGCTTCTTACTTACTGATGCCATTCAATGACTTCCGGAAACAGTTGACGCCAGACGTTGATATTGAAGTATTACGCCAGTATGCGATTCGTTATGGGGTATCGCTGACAGCAGCTGCATTGAAATGGCTTGAATGTACTGAAGAAAATGCCGTATTCATTTTATCTCGTGACGGGTACATGAAATGGGCCTTTTCCAGCCCGGCGGCTCGCCGTAACGGAGCCTTCTTTCGCACACAACGCAATGTTGTATGTATTCCAGAAGGATCGCTTGCTGCAAACCAGAACGTTTCAATGGAAAGAGCAGGAATGAAGATCCCAGCATCAATTTGGTTCCCTCATGCAGATAAAGACGCTTCAGTTCGTGAAATGAAAATACAATCCGAGCAATATGAATATGTCATAACCCTTCTAATCCTTTCCCGAAAAACAACTGTATGGCCTCCTTTTCACGGGGAAAATGAGTAAAGATCTTTTTCATATAAAGTGGCATGCATGTTTAGCGCGCAAAAATAATTAGTTAAAAGTATCAATGCAACTCATTGATATTGTTAAACCTAATAAAAAATAATAGTTAACATGGATCCATAAGGGGAAAAAACTGACTACGGTATTTGTCACCCAAATCGAGCAGCATGAAGATACTGCCAAGGAGTCCCCGGGCAAATACTCCAGCCTGTTTACGGCGTGGGCCAGCAGCTGCGCCATGCGTTTCATGCAGGTTTTCTCAATACCAGCTGATGATCTCACAGTACGGAGCTACATATGCTGCTAGCTCATGTGAAAGTTCTCATCATTCAAAAAAAATCACAAAAAACTTGATCACTGTATAATGCAAGGGTTTTGGTCGGGGCAATACCGACGCCAACGGTTAGGCCCGTATTTTTAAAGACCTCTGTGCGCATCTGGTGACCGAACGCTTCCAGCGACAGGCAGTGGCTGACCCCTGAAACGTTCACGAACGCTTCATCGATGGAGTAAATCTCTATTGCCGGGGCGAGATCGGTCAGCGTCTGCATGACCCGACTGCTGAGATCGGCATACAGCGCATAGTTCGAGCTAAAGACGTAAACTTTTGACGGATATAGCTTTTCTTTGAATTTAAAATACGGCTCACCCATTTTTATGCCGAACTGCTTTGCCTCCCGCGACAGCGAAATGATGCAGCCGTCGTTATTGGACACCACCACGATGGGTTTCCCCTGCAGATCGGGGCGGAAGACCCGCTCGCAGGAGGCGTAAAAGCTATTCACATCAACCAGCGCGAACATGTTTATGCGTTTTGAGCGTGTGGGTGACGACGCCGAAGATCTGCAGCTCCTCTTCAGACTGAAAGGTAATCGGCTGATAGCGGGCATTATGCGGCAGAAGTCTCAGAACCGGACGGGTCTGTAGCTCTTTCACCGTAAACTCACCGGCGACCGACGCCACGACGATATCCCCGTGTTCGGCATTTAACGAACGATCGACCACCAGCAGATCGCCGTCGCCGATCCCCGCCCCAATCATGGAGTCTCCACTCACCTTGATAAAATAGGTCGCACTGGGGTGTCTGACTGCCAGCCGGTTAAGATCGAGACGATCCTCCACATAATCCTGCGCCGGGCTGGGGAAACCACAGGCAACGCGTTCTAAAAACAAAGGTAATTCAATGTCTTGTTTTGGGTGATAAGAAAAGAGAGTGTCCATAATGCCTTTCTCGCCAGGTACTGTATATAAATACAGTATTACGGATTATGGACAAGGATCAAGGTCATTTCCAAAGGCGAACCCAAACGCGTTGAAGTTTGAGCGGTTTTAATTTAGCAACGTTGCCCGCCGTTAACAGGCCTGACAGCACAAGTCATATAAAAGTCATCTAGTTTATGACTTATAAAAAATAACATCACTATGCAATAACTACATGTTGACTTTTAAGTCAGATAAAAGCATATTTTACGGCACGAATTAACAAGACTTACTGGAGAATATTTTCAATGCCAGCCCGTGACTATCCAGACAAGCGTGTTGCACGCGGTCTGGCAAAGGAGGCCGATCTCAGGATGCTGAGCGCCCGCATCGATCCCGATCTGATGGAGTACATCAGAACCACCGCCTTTGAGACGCGTAAGAGCAAGCAGGAGATTGTGGCGGAAGCGTTAGCGCTTCACAGGCAGAAAAGTCAGACAGGAGCCTAAGCGCGCAAAGCCGGAAGCACCCTCCAGGCTTTGCGCGTGTCACTTTTAATCCCTCAGCGAATTCAGCGTTTCCAGTGCTTCAGGCGGCAAACGCAGCTCCCCCGCCGCGAGGTTTTGCCGCAGATGCGCTACGGAAGAGGTGCCTGGGATCAGCAGAATATTCGGGGAACGCTGCAGCAGCCATGCCAGCGCAACCTGCATTGGCGTGGCGCCCAGTGAATCCGCGACGGCCTTCAGCCCGGAAGATTGCAGTGGCGTAAAGCCTCCCAATGGGAAGAACGGCACATACGCGATCCCCTGCTGCGCCAGCAGATCCACCAGCGCGTCGTCACCCCGGTTCACAATGTTGTACATGTTCTGCACGCACACCACCGGAACCATTTTCTGGGCTTCCGCAACCTGGGTGGCCGTGACGTTGCTCAGGCCAATATGACGCACCAGCCCCTGCTGCTGTAATTCGGCCAGGGTGGAGAGCGGTTCAGCAATTGACCCTTCCGCCGGCCCGTGCGCGCTAAACATGATTCTGAGATTCACCACGTCCAGCACGTCCAGCTGCAGATTACGCAGGTTGTCATGCACCGCCTGGGTCAGTTCCTGCGCGGAAAAGGCCGGTAGCCAGGCACCTTTGTCGTTGCGACGGGCGCCAATCTTGGTGACGAGCGTTAGATCGTCCCGATAAGGGTGAAGCGCCTCGCGGATCAGCTGGTTAGTGACATGAGGACCATAAAAATCACTGGTATCAATGTGGTTCACCCCCGCCGCCGCCGCTTCGCGCAGCACGTCCAGCGCGGCCTGCTTATCCTTCGGTGGACCAAAGACGCCCGGCCCGGCGAGCTGCATCGCACCGTAGCCCAGTCGTTTTACCGTCCGCGTCCCGAGCGCGTACGTCCCGCTTTTATCAATGCTGCTCATGTTAACCTTCCTCATAAAAATGATCCGGATTTACAACAGGTTCCTCACCGGAGCCCTTAGTTAAGCGCGAGTTAAATTAAAGTTTAAATTCTATACGACGATAGTATTGGTGTACCTCTGCATCCTTTCTAACGGACGACCGCTATGCTGAAAAATTTGCACGTGATTACCGGTATTATCTTTGCCCTCACCATATTCTGTCTGTTGCAAGTTGTCACGGGAGGGTTGTTCTACTCTGCCGTCAGCAACGATCGCCATAACTTCCAGAATTCCGGCGTGCTCAATGCCCAGCAGGAAAGCCTGAGCGACAGCGTGAACACGCTGGTGAAAACGCGCGTCACCGTCACCCGGGTGGCGATCCGCTACCTGAAAAACCAGCGCGATCCGGCTTCCCTTGCGGCGATCAATAAACTGCTTGGCACCGCAGCCGACTCGCTGGCAAAAGCCGAAACCTATAACAAAGAGTGGCAGAAGCTGCCGCAGGTTAACGGCCAGGAGGCGGCATTAACCGACGAGATGCAGAAGTCCTGGAACCAGATGCACGAAGTGATGCGCCTATCGATTGAGTATCTGCGTGCCGACAACTATCAGGCCTATGGCGATCTGGACGCCCAGCAGGCGCAGGACGAGATGGAGGCGGTTTATAACCGCTGGCGCGCCGAAAACAACACCCTGCTGAAGGCCGCAACCGAAGAGAACCAGAGCAGCTTCACGCAGATGCAGTGGACGCTGGCGGCGATTCTGCTGGCCGTTATCGCGGTTCTGGTGGTCATCTGGCAGGGTTTACAACACCTGCTGTTAAAACCCCTCCACTCCATTATGAACCATATTCGCGCCATTGCAGGGGGTGACCTGACGCAGGAGATCGCTATCTCCGGTCGCAATGAGATGGGCCAGCTGGCCGCGGGCCTGCATGAGATGCAGCAGTCGCTGGTGACCACCGTCAGCGCCGTACGGGGAAGTACGGATTCCATCTACACCGGCGCAGGCGAAATTGCCGCAGGAAGCAACGATCTTTCCGCCCGCACCGAGCAGCAGGCCGCCTCGCTCGAAGAGACCGCCGCCAGCATGGAAGAGCTGACCGCGACGGTTAAGCAGAACTCCGATAACGCCCGTCAGGCCACGCTGCTGGCGAAAAACGCCTCTGAAACGGCCGCGCGCGGCGGTCACGTCGTGGATAACGTGGTTCGCACCATGAACGAAATCGCCGACAGTTCGCAGCAAATTGCGCATATTACCGGCGTGATCGACAGCATCGCGTTCCAGACCAACATTCTGGCGCTTAACGCCGCGGTGGAAGCAGCACGCGCCGGGGAACAGGGCCGTGGTTTTGCGGTTGTTGCAGGTGAAGTCCGTACGCTGGCGAGCCGCAGCGCGCAGGCGGCGAAAGAGATCAAAGGGCTTATCGAGAACTCCGTCAGCCGGGTGAATACCGGTTCTGAGCAGGTTAGCGAGGCTGGCACCACCATGAAGGAAATTGTCGCCGCCGTCACCCGCGTGACCGATATCATGGGTGAGATTTCATCAGCCTCTGACGAGCAGAGCCGCGGTATTGAGCAGGTGAGCCTGGCCGTTTCGCAGATGGACAGCGTGACGCAGCAAAACGCCGCGCTGGTGCAGGAGTCCGCCACGGCGGCTGCGGCACTGGAAGATCAGTCCGAGCAGCTGCGCCAGGCGGTAGCCGCGTTTCGCCTGAACGGCAAAGAAAAAGCGGTCGCCCCGCGCCCGGCCAGTCTGAAAACGCCACAGCTGCTGCGCCCGGCAACGACAACCGCCTCCACCGACAGCAACTGGGAAACGTTCTGAGTCACCGGCGGGCGAGGAGATCGCCCGCTAGCGGCTGCGCTTGGCGTGCCGCTCCCAGTTTTCCCGTTTTGCCTCATCCGATTTTCGCAGTGAAACATAACATGCCCCGCTGCCGCCGTGATGCGGCAGCGCCGCGCAGAAGGCCTGCACTTCCTCGAACTCGGTTAACCAGCGCGCCAGATAGCTGCGCACCACATTGGGATGCGAGTTCTGCTCGCGCCCTTTCCCGTGAATGATAATCAGATTGCGTAACCCGTCGCGTCCGGCCTGGCGAATAAAAGAATAGAGCATCTGACGGCAGCGTTCGGCGGGCTGGCGCAGGAGGTTTAAGCTGGCCTGGCGGGCATATTTCCCCGAGCGCAGCTTATCGATAACGCCCTGCTGTACCCCTTCGCGCTGGAACGCCAGCGGTTCTTCCAGGGGAAGCATGTCAAGAAAATCCAGCGTCAGGAAGTTATCCAGCTGTTCGCTATCCACCTCCTCGCGCGTCCGCGTATTGCGGCTGGGCTGCCAGTGAATATCCGCGCAGCGCTTCAGGGGCTGGACATCTTCCATGGCGTCAAGAAAAAATGATTTGTCGTCAGGGTTCATGGACATCCTCCGGCTACATCCGAGGGCTGTACTATACCTGCGCCAGAGACCGGCCTCAATCACCGTTACGGGGCAATGCGCGGTAATAATATTAACCTGATGAATATATATAGTAATTATTAAATAGATTTAAATCAGACTTAACTAAAATTTCAGCAAAGGTAAAATACGTGATTTATGTTAAAATTTCGTGAAATCAATCACTCGCCCGCCTTTCATTTTTCAGAAAAGGTGTTATACCTAAATATACCTGCCTCATGGAAATAATACCCAGGATTGGCGAAAGGACGCACTGCTGTGTGTACTATAGGGTCTGTCTGATGTCGGGCAGATCCTGTTTTTTTTAATCTGCATTTCACGCGACGATTATTTTTCTCGCTTCCCTTCTGAACTGCGTAATTAATGACTCAGCAAGGGGCGTCTGACGTGAATCACGGCGCTGAATTAAATAATAGGTTGCTTTAGGAAGCGATTCGACAACCGGCAGCATGACCAGACGGTGTGCCAGCAGCGGGTCACAGCCTAGCTCCTGCGGCAATATGCTTAAAAAATCACTTTGCGCGACCAGGCTAATACAGGAAGAAAATGTTTCGCAAACCACACCAATTCGCGGTATTTGCGAACGATGACTAAATACCTCCTCTAATTGCTTATAATAACTTCCCCGCGGCGTCGGCATTGTCCAGTTATAATGCAGGAGCTCATTAATTGACGTTGCCCCCATTGCCGGATGCCCCTCCCGACAAAATACCGCAAACGGTTTTTCGAAGAGCTTTTCAAACGTAAATTCCTGGTCGTAAGGTCCCTGATAATAGGTGTTGATGGTGAAGTCCAGCTCGCCCTGGCGTAATTCATTGATCATCGATACCAGCTGCCCTTCCATAATCCGCACCTTGACCTGCGGATGCTGCGCATGAAAGCGGGTGATAACGGCGGGCATCAGCGTGCGTGAAACGCTGGCCCCCATCCCGATGTTGATCTGCCCGGCCAGCTCACCCTGCCGCTGACGGATGTCATCCTGCGCCGCGCGCAGCTCTTCCAGAATCAACCTGGCACGCTGGTAAAAACCCTCACCGCATTCGGTCAACGCGACGCCCTTACTCCTGCGCACGAAAAGCTGCGCCGCCATGCCCTCCTCCAGCTCTTTGATGGATTTGGTCAGCGCCGGCTGGGAAAGATTCAGCGTCCTGCTGGCACCGCGAATGCTGCCCTGACGCGCTACCTCAACAAACGCCCGGATTTGATGAAATTTAATCTGGAATGTCATAGCCCGACCGATAACCGTTGTTTATCAGAGTAAAGAAACTGTCATCTACCTTAATGGAAAGGGATGTGCGAGGGTAATTCCTGAACGGTTAAAACTGTGAAAAATCGGTTAGTGATAAGTAAAATCTATCACAGCGTGAAGCAGTTCACATATTTTAATGATGACAGGAACAGATATGGACACACTGGCGCAGTACATCCAGACACTATCCCCGCAGCTGAGCGCATGGCGTCGCGATTTTCACCATTTTGCGGAATCCGGCTGGGTAGAGTTTCGAACGGCCGCGAAAGTCGCGGAAATCCTCGACTCGCTGGGCTACGAACTGGCGATGGGCCGCGACGTCGTCGATGCCGAAAGCCGGATGGGGCTGCCCGATGCCGCTACCCTGGCGCAAGAGTTTGCCCGCGCGCGGGCGCAGGGCGCGCCTGAGAAATGGCTGGCGCCGTTTGAAGGCGGGTTTACCGGCATTGTGGCGACCCTCAATACCGGCCGCCCTGGACCGACCCTGGCGTTTCGCGTCGACATGGATGCCCTTGACTTAAGCGAAGCGCTGGATGAAAGCCATCGCCCGTTCCGCGACGGGTTTGCCTCCTGCAACGCGGGCATGATGCACGCCTGCGCGCACGACGGCCACACCGCTATTGGTCTGGGGCTGGCGCAGGTGCTTAAGCAGAATGACGCACAGCTCAACGGCACCATCAAGCTGATCTTCCAGCCAGCCGAAGAAGGCACCCGCGGGGCGCGCGCCATGGTTGCCGCCGGGGCGCTGGACGACGTGGACTATTTTACGGCCATCCATATTGGTACCGGCGTCCCTGCCGGAACGGTGATTTGCGGCAGCGATAACTTTATGGCCACCACCAAGTTCGACGTGAACTTTACCGGCGTTGCCGCACACGCGGGCGGTAAGCCGGAGGACGGACGTAACGCCCTGCTCGCCGCCGCGCAGGCCGCCCTCGCCCTGCACAGCATCGCCCCGCACAGCGACGGCGCCTCCCGGGTGAACGTCGGGGTGATGCAGGCGGGCAGCGGACGCAACGTGGTGCCCGCGAATGCTCTGATAAAGGTTGAAACCCGCGGTGAAAGCGAAGCGATTAATCAGTACGTCTTTGAACGCGCGCAGGCGGTCATTACCGGCGCAGCGGCGCTCTACGGCGTGCGCGCTGAGATGCGCCTGATGGGGGCCGCGACGTCCAGCGCGCCGACACCGGCGTGGGTGGATTACCTGCGCGAACAGGCGAGCCAGGTTTCCGGGGTTATTCACGCCATCGACAAGGTGAAAGCGCCAGCGGGTTCCGAAGACGCCACGCTGATGATGGCCCGCGTGCAGGAGAACGGCGGCATGGCGTCCTATATGGTGTTCGGCACGGATTTGAGCGCCGGACATCACAACGAAAAATTCGACTTCGATGAGCAGGTCATGGCGATTGCCATTGAAACGCTGGCGCGAACTGCGCTCAATTTCCCGTGGACGCGAGGTGTGTAATGCAGGAGAACTACGCTTTTATTGCCGATGCGATCGACACGCGATGTCGGACGTTAACCGATATTGCCGACGCGATCTGGGATCGTCCTGAAACCCGCTTTGAAGAGTTCTGGTCCGCCGAGCGGCTCGCCAGCGAGCTTGAGGCCGAGGGCTTCACGCTGACGCGCGAGGCCGGCGGTATTCCAAATGCCTTTATCGCCAGCTTCGGCAGCGGGAAACCGGTCATCGCCCTGCTGGGCGAATACGACGCGCTGGCCGGGCTAAGCCAGCAGGCGCACTGCGCGACGGCGCAATCCGCCACGCCGGGAGCCAACGGCCACGGCTGCGGGCATAACCTCTTAGGCACCGCGGCGCTTGCGGGCGCGGTGGCGGTGAAAAGCTGGCTGGAGCAGCACGGCGGCAGCGGAACGGTGCGTTTTTATGGCTGTCCCGGCGAGGAAGGTGGCTCCGGGAAAACCTTTATGGTGCGCGAAGGCCTGTTTGATGACGTCGATGCCGCCGTCACCTGGCATCCGGAAGCCTTCGCCGGGATGTTTAACGTCAGCACGCTGGCGAATATTCAGGCCGCCTGGCGTTTTCACGGCGTGGCGGCACACGCGGCCAACTCCCCCCATCTGGGACGCAGCGCGCTTGACGCCGTGACGCTGATGACCACCGGCACAAACTTCCTCAACGAACACATCATTGAGAAAGCGCGCGTCCATTACGCCATCACCGACACCGGCGGGATTTCGCCCAACGTGGTGCAGGCGCAGGCGGAGGTGCTGTACCTGATCCGCGCCCCGGAGATGGCCGATGCGCAGCAGATCTACGAACGCATCGAAAAAATCGCCCAGGGCGCGGCGATGATGACCGAAACCACCGTCGAGTGCCGCTTTGATAAAGCCTGCTCCAGCTACCTGCCGAACCGCACGCTTGAAGCGGCGATGTATCGCGCGTTGCAGCACTACGGCACGCCGCTCTGGACGGAGGAGGAACGCGCCTTCGCCCGCGAGATCCGCGCCACCCTGACGCCCAACGATCTGCAAAACAGCCTGAAAAATATTGCCGCGACGGGCGGTGACGCGGGTAAAGCCTTTGCCCGGCGCCATCAGGAGACGCTGCTGGTGGATGAAGTCGCGCCCTATGCCATCACCGACAACGTGCTGGCGGGTTCAACCGACGTGGGCGACGTCAGCTGGAAAATGCCGGTCGCCCAGTGCTTCAGCCCTTGCTTTACCGTCGGCACGCCGCTGCACACCTGGCAGCTGGTGGCGCAGGGCCGTACCTCCATTGCCCACAAAGGCATGCTGCTGGCCGGAAAAGTGATGGGCGCAACCGCGCTCAATCTGCTGCAGGACGCGGCGCTGCTGAAAAAATGCCGTGAAGAGTTCGAACAACAAATACAAGAAAAACCGTACGTGTGTCCGATCCCACAGGGCGTGACACCGTCACCTTTAAAATAAAAAAACACAACACAACAACACAACACTCCCGAGGAACGCCCATGAGTATGTCATCCATACCTTCGCATTCCCCATCCGGTAAGCTCTATGGCTGGGTTGAAAGGATCGGCAATAAAGTGCCGCACCCTTTCCTGCTGTTTATCTATCTGATTGTGATTTTAATGGTCGCCACCGCCGTGCTCTCCGCCTTTGACGTGAGCGTGCGCAGCCCGGCTGACGGCAGCCTGGTGGCGGTGAAAAACCTGCTCAGCGTTGACGGGCTGCACTGGTTTTTACCCAACGTCATCAAAAACTTCAGCGGCTTCGCCCCGCTGGGCGCCATTCTGGCGCTGGTTTTGGGCGCCGGGCTGGCTGAACGCGTGGGCTTGCTGCCCGCATTAATGGTGAAGATGGCTTCTCACGTCAGCGCGCGTTACGCGAGCTATATGGTGCTGTTTATCGCCTTCTTCAGCCATATCTCCTCCGACGCCGCGCTGGTGATCATGCCGCCGATGGGGGCGCTGATTTTCCTCGCCGTCGGGCGTCATCCCGTGGCAGGCCTGCTGTCGGCGATTGCGGGCGTGGGCTGCGGATTTACCGCTAACCTGCTGATCGTCACCACCGACGTGCTGCTCTCTGGCATCAGCACGGAGGCGGCGAAGACCATTGATACGGCCATGCACGTCAGCGTGATCGACAACTGGTACTTTATGGCGAGCTCAGTGATTGTCCTGACGATTGTCGGCGGGCTGATTACCGATAAAATCATCGAGCCGCGGCTGGGTAAATGGGAAGGCCGTAGCGATGAAAAGCTGGAAACCCTGAGCAAAGAGCAGCGCTTCGGCCTGCGCGTGGCGGGCGTTGTCTCGCTGGCCTTTATCGCGCTGGTGGCGCTGATGGTGGTGCCGGAAAACGGTATATTGCGCGATCCGGTTAAACATACCATCCTGCCGTCGCCGTTTATTCAGGGCATCGTGCCGCTGATTATCCTCTTCTTCTTTGTCGTTTCGCTCGCCTACGGTATCGCGACCGGTAAGATCCGCCGTCAGGGCGATCTGCCGCAGCTGATGATCGAGCCGATGAAGGAGATGGCGGGCTTTATCGTGATGGTGTTCCCGCTGGCGCAGTTTGTGGCGATGTTTAACTGGAGCAATATGGGCAAGTTTATGGCCGTGGGCCTGACCGACGCGCTGGAGGCGGCCGGGCTAAGCGGCGTACCGGCGTTTGTCGGCCTGGCGCTGCTGTCATCCCTGCTGTGCATGTTTATCGCCAGCGGCTCCGCCATCTGGTCGATTCTGGCCCCGATCTTCGTACCGATGTTTATGATGCTGGGTTTTCATCCTGCGTTTGCCCAGATCCTGTTCCGCATCGCGGACTCCTCGGTGATTCCGCTGGCGCCGGTTTCGCCGTTTGTTCCGCTGTTTTTAGGCTTCCTGCAGCGCTATAAACCCGAGGCCAAACTGGGTACCTACTATTCGCTGGTTTTACCCTACCCGCTTATCTTTTTAGGGGTATGGCTGGTGATGCTGGTGGCATGGTATCTTGTCGGCCTGCCGATTGGGCCGGGGATTTACCCGAGGCTGAACTAAAGGAATGAGGATGCTGAGATTACTCGAAGATAAGATTGCGACGCCGCTCGGGCCGCTGTGGGTGATCGCGGACGAGCAGTTCTGCCTGCGCGCCGTCGAATGGGAAGAGCACAGCGACCGGATGGAAGAACTGCTCAATGTTCACTACCGCTCGCAGGGGTATGAACGTATCCGCGCCACCAACCCGGGCGGGCTGAGCGACAAGCTTGCGGCCTATTTCGAAGGCGATCTCAGCATCATTGATACTCTGCCGACCGCCACGGCAGGCACGCCTTTTCAGCGCGAGGTGTGGCAGGCGCTGCGGTCGATTCCGTGCGGGCAGGTGATGCATTACGGCCAGCTCGCGGAACAGCTAGGCCGCGCGGGGGCCGCACGCGCGGTGGGTGCCGCCAACGGCTCTAACCCGGTCAGCATCGTGGTGCCCTGCCATCGCGTCATTGGCCGCAACGGTACCATGACAGGCTATGCCGGCGGCGTGCAGCGCAAAGAGTGGTTACTGCGTCACGAAGGGTATCTCCTGCTCTAGCTCCCAGGCTTTTTGTGCTTAATTTTCTACCGGTTAGGCTAAAAATCCATAATCAAGCTGTGGAATTTCAAGAAGATGGCGACACGTTGCCGTCTCTTGTCCTTATTGAGGGTTTGTCAGGCTTACGTACTTACCAAAAAGATGTTAAAATTGACCAATATCAATTAAGGCTTGAGCAAACCTATGATCCCGGAAAAGCGAATTATACGACGCATTCAGTCTGGCGGTTGTGCTATCCATTGCCAGGATTGCAGCATCAGCCAGCTCTGTATCCCGTTTACCCTGAATGAGCATGAACTCGATCAGCTTGATAATATCATCGAGCGCAAAAAGCCTATTCAGAAAGGGCAGACGCTGTTTAAAGCGGGAGACGAACTGAAATCGCTCTATGCTATCCGTTCTGGCACCATCAAAAGCTACACCATCACCGAACAGGGTGATGAGCAGATCACCGGCTTCCATCTGGCGGGTGACCTGGTGGGCTTTGATGCCATCGGCACGGGCCATCACCCGAGCTTTGCTCAGGCACTCGAAACCTCAATGGTTTGCGAAATCCCGTTTGAAACCCTGGACGATCTGTCCGGTAAGATGCCTAACCTGCGTCAGCAGATGATGCGTCTGATGAGCGGTGAGATCAAAGGCGATCAGGACATGATTCTGCTGCTTTCTAAAAAGAACGCAGAAGAGCGCCTGGCCGCGTTTATCTACAACCTCTCCCGCCGCTTCGCCGAGCGTGGCTTCTCGCCGCGTGAATTCCGTCTGACGATGACGCGTGGCGATATCGGCAACTACCTGGGTCTGACCGTGGAAACCATCAGCCGTCTGCTGGGCCGTTTCCAGAAAAGCGGGATGCTGGCCGTTAAAGGTAAATACATCACTATCGAAAACGGTGAAGCGCTTGCCGTTCTTGCCGGGCACGCCCGCAACGTGGCGTAACTCTCCGCATGTTGATGACCAGACCATAAATTCTTGTGATTTATTGGTCTGGTGTAATCACTTCCGTTTCAAGAAATTTTCACCGTAGCACGTCCCCACACAGCGCCCGAAAGGTTCTCGTTGAGGTTATGAATTGAGAGAAAGTTTGTTTTTCGTTTCAGTCGTGATTGCCTCTGTGACCTTTATCTTCATCTGGATCATGCTTGTCGGCCCGATGAAGGGGGAAGAAAAAACCTACGTCCAGGATTCCACGACCTTTGCGATAGCGGTGATGGTGCTGCTGTTTATTGCGTTTATCGCGGTGACGACGACGGTACTTTTCCTCTGATAAATTTTCATGAATTATTGATCTGGCAAAACCTCCCCTCTGTTTCATTCAGGATATATAGGTTACTCTTTTAATTACAGACTGTGGTGACAGTAGTAAGGAGACCTGTATGGCCAAGTATCAAAACATGCTGGTAGCTATCGATCCGAATCAGGACGATCAGCCGGCATTACGACGTGCTGTGTATTTACATCAACGGATTGGTGGCAAAATCAAAGCGTTTTTGCCGATCTATGACTTCTCGTATGAGATGACCACCCTTCTGTCGCCTGACGAGCGCACCGCTATGCGTCAGGGCGTCATCAGCCAGCGTACCGCGTGGATCCGTGAACAGGCGAAGTATTACCTGGAAGCGGGCGTGCCCATTGATATTAAAGTGGTCTGGCATAACCGACCTTTCGAAGCCATCATCCAGGAAATTGTCGCCGGTGGGCACGACCTGCTGCTGAAGATGGCGCACCAGCACGACAAGCTGGAATCCGTGATCTTCACTCCGACCGACTGGCACTTGCTGCGCAAATGCCCTTGCCCGGTCTGGATGGTGAAAGACCAGCCGTGGCCTGAAGGCGGGAAAGCCGTTGTGGCGGTAAACCTCGCGAGCGAAGAGGATTACCACAATTCGCTGAACGAGAAGCTGGTGAAGGAGACCATCCAGCTTGCCGATCAGGTGAATCATACCGAAGTGCATCTGGTTGGCGCCTATCCGGTCACCCCGATTAACATTGCTATTGAGCTCCCTGAATTTGACCCGAGCGTGTACAACGACGCGATCCGCGGTCAGCATCTGCTGGCCATGAAAGCGCTGCGCCAGAAATTCAGCATCGATGAGAAAATGACTCACGTGGAAAAAGGGCTGCCTGAAGAGGTGATCCCGGACCTGGCGGAACACCTGCAGGCGGGGATTGTGGTGCTGGGCACCATTGGCCGAACCGGTATTTCTGCCGCCTTCCTCGGCAATACCGCCGAACAGGTGATCGACCATCTGCGCTGCGACCTGCTGGTCATTAAGCCGGATGAGTATCAGACGCCGGTTGAGCTGGACGATCCTGAAGACGATTAACGCCTGACGCCAGGCGGCGCAGGCTTGCCGGGCCAACAAAACCGTAGGCCGGGTAAGCGTCAGCGCCACCCGGCAATAAAAAAACCGCCGAATTCGGCGGTTTTTTCGTTTCAACGCAACTTACAGCGCTTTCAGAATCGCATCCACGCTGGCTTTGGCATCGCCAAACAGCATGTGGGTGTTCTCTTTGAAGAACAGCGGGTTCTGAACCCCGGCATAGCCGGTATTCATGGAGCGTTTGAAGACGATCACGTTCTGCGCCTTCCACACTTCGAGAACAGGCATACCTGCGATTGGGCTACCCGGATCGTCCTGCGCCGCAGGGTTAACGGTATCGTTAGCACCAATAACCAGCACGGTGTCGGTGTCGGCGAAATCATCGTTGATCTCATCCATTTCCAGCACGATGTCGTAAGGCACTTTCGCTTCCGCCAGCAGCACGTTCATGTGGCCAGGCAGGCGCCCTGCCACCGGGTGAATACCAAAGCGAACCTTGATGCCACGCGCGCGCAGCTTCTCGGTGATTTCCGCAACCGGATACTGCGCCTGCGCCACCGCCATGCCGTAGCCCGGAGTGATGATCACGGAATGCGAGTTTTTCAGCATGTCTGCGGTATCTTCCGCAGAAATTTCACGGTGCTCACCCACTTCTTCATCCGCACTGGAAGAAGATCCATCGGTCCCGAAACCACCGGCGATGACGCTGATGAACGAGCGGTTCATCGCCTTACACATGATGTAAGACAGGATCGCACCGGAAGAACCCACCAGCGCACCGGTGACGATCAGCAGGTCGTTGCTCAGCATAAAGCCTGCCGCCGCTGCCGCCCAACCGGAGTAGGAGTTCAGCATCGAGACAACCACCGGCATATCCGCACCGCCGATGGACGCCACCAGGTGCCAGCCAAACGCCAGCGCGATGATGGTCATTACCAGCAACGCCAGTACCTGCAGGCCGACGCTTTCGGTACGCACGAAGACCACCAGCAATACAAACGACACCACCAGCGCCGCCAGATTCAGCTTATGACGGTTTGGCAGCATCAGCGGTTTAGAGGAGATCTTCCCGCGCAGCTTGCCGAACGCCACAATGGAGCCGGTGAAGGTCACCGCACCGATGAAGATACCGAGGAACACTTCCGTCAGGTGGATGTTCACCAGAATCGGTTCCAGACCCGGTTCGTGATACAGGTAGCTGTTGAAGCCCACCAGCACTGCAGCCAGACCCACGAAGCTGTGCAGAATGGCAACCAGCTCCGGCATCTCGGTCATTTCAACGCGTTTTGCCAGGCGAATACCAATCGCGCCGCCGATGATCATCGCTACCAGGATCCACGCCACGTTGCCGGTATCCGGCCCGAAGATGGTGGCAATCAGCGCAATCGCCATCCCGGCGATACCAAAGTTATTCCCCTGCTGAGACGTTTCGTGTTTGGAAAGCCCCGCCAGACTGAAAATAAACAGGATTGCAGCAACAATATATGCAGCTGTCACTAATCCTCCAGACATATGCTACCCCTTAGCCTTTACGAAACATTTTCAGCATGCGCTGAGTCACGGTGAAACCACCGAAAATATTGATACTGGCGATCAGCACCGCGATAAAGCTCAGGAAGCTGATCCAGCCGCCGTGACCAATCTGCAGTAACGCCCCCACCACGATGATCCCGGAGATGGCGTTAGTTACCGACATCAGCGGCGTATGCAGCGCATGGGAGACGTTCCACACCACGTAGTAGCCCACGACGCAGGAGAGCGCGAAGACGGTAAAGTGGCCGAGGAACTCTTTTGGTGCGACGTCAGCCAGCCAGCCGAACAGAATAATCACCAGCGCCATGATCGCGTATTTGCGCCATGGAGAAGCGGGTTTGGCGGGTTCTTTTGGCTCAGGTGCCGCTTTCGTTGCCGCCTGAGGCTGAGCAGAAACCTGAATAGGCGGCGCAGGCCAGGTAATTTCACCTTCACGGACCACCGTGACGCCGCGCACCACCACATCGTCGAAATCAACCGTGACGTTGCCGTCTTTCTCTTTGCAAAGCAGCTTCAGCAGGTTAACGAGGTTAGTGCCGTAGAGCTGAGAAGACTGCGTTGGCAGACGGCCCGGCAGATCGGTATAGCCGATCACCTTCACGCCGTTAGCGGTCGTGGTTACCTGATTTGGAACGGTATATTCACAGTTACCGCCGTTTTGGGCGGCCAGGTCGACAATCACGCTGCCCGGCTTCATGGAGTCAACCATCTCACGGGTGATCAGCTTCGGCGCCGGTTTACCCGGGATAAGCGCGGTGGTGACAATAATGTCGACATCTTTCGCCTGAGCGGCGAAGAGTTCCATTTCGGCTTTGATGAAGGCTTCGGACATTACCTTCGCGTAACCATCGCCGCTGCCTGCTTCTTCCTTGAAGTCCAGCTCAAGGAATTCGGCGCCCATACTCTGGACCTGTTCCTTTACTTCAGGACGGGTGTCAAAAGCGCGTACGATAGCGCCCAGGCTGTTTGCCGCACCGATTGCGGCAAGGCCCGCCACGCCTGCGCCAATCACCATCACTTTCGCCGGAGGGACTTTACCCGCGGCGGTGATTTGACCGGTAAAGAAGCGACCAAACTCGTGGGCCGCTTCAACAATGGCGCGGTAGCCGGCAATGTTTGCCATGGAGCTTAAGGCATCCAGCGACTGCGCGCGCGAAATGCGCGGCACGGAGTCCATTGCCATCACGGTCACGCCGCGGGCCGCCAGCTTCTCCATCAGCTCCGGGTTTTGCGCAGGCCAGATGAAGCTCACCAGGGTTGTTCCCGGATTCAGCAACGCAATCTCACTCTCTTCCGGTGCGTTGACCTTCAGAATCACCGGCGACTGCCAGACGTCAGCACCGTCGACCACTTCCGCGCCAGCCTGGATAAAGGCCTCGTCATCGAAACTCGCCAGTTTGCCCGCGCCGCTTTCAACCGCGACCGTAAAACCCAGTTTAAGCAGTTGCTCCACCGTTTTCGGTGTTGCCGCTACGCGGGTTTCATTGGCTAACCGTTCTTTTGGTACCCCAATACGCATAGTTTTCCCTTCCATCGGTTTTTGATGATGGTTTATCGATAAATGCCCGCGGTTTGTATCAATTTTCGCCATCGCGCGAGCGACGAGAGATGATTAACCCCGGAAAATAAAACAGTAACAAACTGTCTATAACCTACTGAAAATAGCGCCCGTGATCTACCGCCAGAAAACACTATTTCTTACTTTATCTGTGAAAAATAAGCGATCGGCGTCACTGACAGTGATATTTACCTTAAATTCACTGCCAGAACCTATAAATCGCGCAAGCGAAGCGGTAAAAACATGATATAGCGCCATGACAGAACAACTTATTAACATTAAATTAACTTGTAAAAGTCATATGCTTTATCAGTTTTACTTGTCAAACGCGTGTTTTTTCAACATATCACTAAATGTTATCGAATTCGGTGATTCAGTAAGCACAGGCAGTGAAAAATGGCGCAGACAGCGACGGGTTTTAAATGCAATAATCGGGACCGTCTCAAATTAACAACAATACCAGTACATGGTTTGCGCAAGGCGAAGGATCATTTTTATGAAGCTTAAGAACACACTCCTGGCGTCCGCACTTCTTTCCGCGACCGCCCTGTCTGCGAATGCCGCAACAGAGTTAACGCCGGAGCAAGCGGCAGCGTTAAAACCTTTTGACCATACGGTCATTGTGGGTCGTTATAATTCTATTGGCGACGCTGTCGCCGCTGCATCAAAAGCCGCTGATAAAAACGGGGCGGCCTCGTTTTATGTCGTTGACCAGTCCGATTACGGCAACAGCGGTAACCTGCGCGTGACCATCGCGCTGTTCAAAGACAATGCGCCAAAAGCTGACGCACCGAAAAACCGCGTGATCAACGGTGTTGTTGAACTGCCGAAAGATCAGGCGATTGAGCTGGAACCATACGACACCGTCACCGTTCAGGGCTTCTATCGCAGCCAGCCTGAAGTGAACGATGCCATCACCAAAGCCGCGAAAGAGAAAGGGGCCTACTCTTTCTTCATCGTGCGTCAGGTCGATGCTAACCAGGGTGGCAACCAGCGTATTACCGCGTTCATCTATAAAAAAGATGCGAAAAAACGTGTTCTGCAGAGCCCGGATGCCATCCCGGCGAATTCAGAAGCAGGTCGCGCGGCGATAGCGAAAGGCGGCGAAGCAGCGAAGAAAGTTGAAATTCCAGGCGTAGCAACGACGGCTGCCCCAAGCGCTGAAGTGGGACGTTTCTTCGAAACGCAGTCCACGAAAGGTGGCCGTTACTCCGTTACGCTGCCTGACGGTACCAAAATTGAAGAGCTGAACAACGCCACTGCAGCGCAGATGGTGCCGTTCGACAGCATCAAGTTTACCGGCAACTACGGCAACATGACGGAAGTCTCTTACCAGGTCGCGAAGCGTGCGGCGAAGAAAGGGGCGAAGTACTACCACATCACCCGCCAGTGGCAGGAACGTGGTAACAATGTGACCATCAGCGCCGATCTGTACAAGTAACAACATCGTTGACGAAAGGCGGCGCAATGCCGCCTTTTTTTGTTACTTTTTTTGAATTTCTGCCTCACGTCATTGCATGCATTCGTTACACTCCGTAAAATTCCGCGCCTTAGTGTGATCCACCATTTTTATGCGCCTGAGCGAAATAATTATTCTGGATTTTGACCTTTCATAACAGGAAGCCAATGGAAAAGAAACTTGGCCTGAGTGCTCTGACTGCACTCGTTTTAAGCTCAATGCTGGGTGCAGGCGTATTCAGTTTGCCGCAAAATATGGCGGCCGTTGCCAGCCCATCCGCGCTCATCATTGGCTGGGGCATTACGGGTGTCGGCATACTGCTGCTGGCCTTCGCCATGCTGCTGCTCACCCGCATTCGTCCGGATCTTGACGGCGGCATTTTCACCTATGCGCGTGAAGGTTTCGGCGAGCTGATTGGCTTCTGTTCCGCGTGGGGATACTGGCTATGTGCCGTTATCGCCAACGTCTCCTACCTGGTGATCGTCTTCTCGGCGCTCAGTTTCTTTACCGATACGCCTGAGCTGGGCCTCTTTGGCGATGGAAATACCTGGCAGTCTATTGTGGGCGCCTCGGTGTTGCTGTGGTTCGTCCACTGGCTGGTGTTGCGTGGCGTACAAACGGCCGCCAGCATCAACCTGGTGGCGACGCTGGCGAAACTGGTTCCGCTCGGCCTGTTTATCGTTCTGGCCTTTATTGCGTTCCGTATGGACGTTTTCAAGCTTGATTTCAGCGGCGTTGCGCTGGGCGTGCCCGTCTGGGAGCAGGTGAAAAACACGATGCTGATTACCCTGTGGGTGTTCATCGGCGTTGAAGGCGCGGTCGTGGTTTCTGCCCGGGCCAGGAATAAACGCGATGTGGGCCGCGCCACGCTGCTGGCAGTTCTGGCCGCGCTGGGGGTCTATCTGCTGGTCACGCTGCTGTCGCTGGGCGTGGTGGCACGTCCTGAGCTGGCTGAAATGCGTAACCCGTCAATGGCGGGCCTGATGGTGAAAATGCTCGGCCCCTGGGGCGACGTGGTGATTGCCGCAGGGCTGATTGTCTCCGTCTGCGGCGCTTACCTGAGCTGGACCATCATGGCGGCTGAAGTGCCGTTCCTGGCCGCGACGCACAAGGCGTTTCCACGCCTGTTCGCCCGTCAAAACCAAAACAGCGCGCCGTCGGCCTCACTCTGGCTAACCAACATCAGCGTTCAGGTCTGTCTGGTGCTGATCTGGCTCACAGGTTCAGACTATAACACCCTGCTGACCATCGCCTCGGAGATGATTCTGGTACCCTATTTCCTAGTAGGTGCGTATCTGTTAAAAATTGCCACACGCCCGGCGCATTATGTCGTGGGTGTCGGAGCCTGTATTTACGGCCTGTGGTTGTTGTATGCTTCCGGGCCTATGCATCTGCTGCTGTCGGTAGTGCTGTACGCACCGGGTCTGCTGGTGTTTATCTACGCCCGCCGCACGCATCAGCTGGAGAACGCGCTGAAGCGCCGTGAGATGGCCTTAATTGGATTGTTACTGGTTGCTGCCCTACCGGCAACCTGGATGTTAATGGGATAGCATCGCCTTTCCCATTGTTGAACTGTAAAGGAGAATACGATGGGAAATGCACCGCTTCGCCCAATACTGATTACCGGTGGAGGCCGCCGTATCGGCCTCGCCCTCGCCCATCACTTTCTCAACCTTCGCCATCCGGTCATTGTCAGCTACCGTACGGAATACCCGTCGATTGAAGGGTTACGCAAAGCCGGGGCGGTCTGCATTCAGGCTGATTTTTCGACCGATGAAGGCATTCTGGCTTTCGCGGAAAAGGTAAAAGCCACCACGACGGGACTGCGCGCCGTGATCCATAACGCCAGCGCATGGCGAGCCGAAAAACCCGGTACGTCACTCAGCGAAACGCTCTCCGCCATGCTGCAGATCCACGTCAATGCGCCTTACCTGCTTAACCACGCTCTGCAGGATCTGCTGCGCGGCCATGGGCACGCGGCCGGCGATATTATTCACTTCACCGATTATGTGGTGGAGCGCGGCAGCGACAAGCACATCGCCTACGCGGCCAGTAAAGCCGCACTGGATAATATGACGCGCTCGTTCGCCCGCAAGCTCGCGCCCGAGGTGAAGGTAAACGCCATCGCCCCGGCGATGATTTTGTTTAACGAAAACGATGATGCGGAGTATCGCCAGCAGGCGCTGAATAAGTCGCTCATGAAAATCGCGCCGGGCGAGAAAGAGGTGATCGACCTCGTGGATTACCTGCTCACCAGCTGCTACGTCACGGGCAGAACCTTTGCCGTGGACGGCGGGCGCCCGCTGCGCTAGTGAAAGCGGCTCCAGAAGAAAATTAGCACCCAGGCGCTGAGTCCCCAGCAGACCACCGCCCCGCTCAGCGCCAGGGGAAGACGCAGAAAACCGGTGAAATACCACAGCGAAAGCAGGTAGAGAAAATACGGAATGATAGACCACATGCCAAACACGATGGTCGTGCGTAACGCTTCCGTACCCCGCTCAGAAGCCACAATATAGTGAGCAATTAGCGCAAAGGTCGGAAACAGCGGGATTAGCCCGGCAATGTAGTAGTTTTTCGTTTTTGCCAGAATGCCAATCAGTAACACCACCAGCGCGCCCAGTGCGGCTTTGATCACCAGCCCCATACTTTTCCCTGGAATAATCAACTCACAATAAGAGCCAGAATAACGGAACCGGCGTTAATTTTGAAAGATTAATGGAAGGTTAAGGTTCCGCGGTGTATGTTGGCTTTTTTCACGAAAACAGACGCTGTATGAATAAGATTGTTTATGTTGAAGACGAACCCGAGGTCGGGCAACTGATCGCCGCCTATCTGGGTAAACATGATATGGACGTCATTGTTGAACCTCGCGGCGATCGTGCCGAAGAGGTGGTCGTCCGTGAAAACCCGGATCTGGTACTGCTGGATATTATGTTGCCAGGCAAAGACGGCATGACGCTCTGCCGTGACCTGCGCGCCCGGTGGGAGGGTCCTATCGTCCTGCTCACCTCACTGGACAGCGATATGAACCACATTTTGTCGCTGGAGATGGGCGCCAATGACTACATTCTGAAAACCACACCGCCTGCCGTCCTGCTTGCCCGCCTGCGCCTGCATTTGCGCCAGCACGCCAGCATCGAACGCGAAGCGCCCGCGCCGTCTCTGACGCCGCACAAAGCGATGCGCTTCGGTACGCTGTCTATTGACCCCATTAACCGCCAGGTGCTGCTCTCCGGCGAGCTTATCGCCCTCTCCACCGCAGACTTTGACCTGCTGTGGGAGCTGGCAACGCACGCCGGGCAAATCATGGACCGCGACGCGCTGCTGAAAAACCTGCGTGGCGTGAGCTATGACGGAATGGACCGCAGCGTTGACGTGGCGATTTCGCGTCTGCGCAAAAAGCTGCAGGATAACGCTACCGAGCCCTACCGCATTAAAACCGTGCGTAACAAGGGTTATCTGTTTGCCCCGCACGCCTGGGAAACCTGATTCCGTTATCTGGCTAGCATAACGTGCGCGAAATGAAGGCATTACACCGCGATGTCCTCCCTTTCGCGCGTTTATTTTTACGTTTGCGCAACAATTAACTTGCTAAGCACGCGAACTATCCCATAATTAAATCTTCAGCCATCCTTTCTACAGCCAGCACTGCCCCGGCGACATGCAGACTCTTTTTCACCGTGAAGCTCTCACGATACCTCTCCCATAAAATCTTGAAATGAGGATTTAAGCCCATGAAATATGTATAGCTACAGTCAGGTAGAGGCCATCAAAACCAATCTTGAATGGATTGTTAATCAGGCTGCGCTTAGCCATTCCTCCCCCTCACGCGCCGATCAAAAAGCGCTCTTTGATCTCCTTGAGCTCATCCAGACTTACGAAATACTTCTGGATTTAATTAACGAATTCGGTACCGATGTGATTGATATGCACATTGCGGAAGGACTGGCCGTAACGGAAACACTCATCGCCAAGGTAAAAAACAGCGCAATTGCCATGTAACGCGCTCCACAGACATGAAAATATCGACGGGTTTTCATGTATATTCTGCACAAAGCGTTTCTTCGGTGAGATCCAATGAAAAAGCTGTTTGTGCAGTTTTATCTTTTGCTGTTTGTCTGTTTCCTGGTCATGACCATGCTGGTCGGGCTGGTCTATAAATTCACCGCCGAACGTGCGGGCAGGCAGTCGCTGGACGATCTGATGAAAAGCTCGCTCTATCTGATGCGCAGCGAGCTGAGAGAGATCCCGCCGCACGACTGGGCGAAAACCCTCAAAGAGCTGGATCTGAACCTGTCATTCGATTTACGCATCGAGCCGTTAAAAGATTTTGAGCTGGATCCGCCCGCCATGCAGCGTCTGCGCGACGGGGACATCGTCGCGCTGGACGAGAAATACACCTTTATCCAGCGTATTCCGCGCAGCCATTACGTGCTGGCCGTCGGGCCGGTGCCCTATCTCTATTACCTGCACCAGATGCGTCTGCTGGACATGGCGCTGATGGCCTTTATCGCCATTTCGCTCGCGTTTCCGGTCTTTATCTGGATGCGCCCGCACTGGCAGGACATGCTGAAGCTGGAATCCGCCGCGCAGCGTTTTGGCGAAGGGCATTTTACCGAACGCATTCACTTCGACAGCGGTTCCAGCTTTGAACGTCTGGGCGTGGCCTTTAACCAGATGGCCGATAACATCAATGCCCTGATCGCCAGTAAAAAGCAGCTGATCGACGGGATTGCGCACGAGCTGCGCACGCCGCTGGTTCGCCTGCGCTATCGTCTGGAGATGAGCGAGAATCTGACGGAAGCGGAGTCTCAGGCGCTTAACCGCGATATCGGCCAGCTTGAGGCGCTGATTGAGGAGCTGCTGACCTACGCACGACTCGATCGTCCGCAAAACGAACTGAACCTCAGCACACCGGACCTGCCTGCCTGGCTGCAAACCCACATCGATGACGTTCAGAGCGTGAACCCGCAGCGCACGCTGTTAACGCGCGTCACGCCGGGTGATTACGGCGCGCTCGATATGCGCCTGATGGAGCGCGTGCTGGACAATCTGATGAACAACGCCATGCGCTACAGCGAAAGCACGCTACAGATTGGGCTGGATTTGCAGGGCAATCAGGCCAGCCTGACGGTGGAGGATGACGGTCCGGGGATTGCCCCGGAAGCGCGAGAAACCGTGTTTGAACCGTTTGTCCGCCTCGACCCCAGCCGCGATCGCGCCACTGGCGGATGCGGCCTGGGGCTGGCGATTGTTTACTCTATCGCGCAGGCGATGGGCGGCACGGTGCATTGCGAAGAGAGCGAGCTCGGCGGCGCGCGCTTCTGCTTTAGCTGGCCGGTATACCATAACATCGCCCTTCCCGTCCCTGCCTGACTTCAACCGCACGCTGGCCTGACCCGGCGTGCTGTGCTATATGATAAGTATGTTGTAACTAACGAGAGTGCTTATGGCGACCTACGATCTCCTCGAACGGCTGAACAGCACGTTTCGGGAAATAGAACACGAGCTCCTGACCCTGACCGAACGTTTGCAGAGCTGCCGTCTGCTGGCCGCGCGCGTCTTTACCCTGCCCGAGGTGGCCAAAGGGGCCGAGCACGACCCGCTGGACACCATCGCGGTTGAACAGCACATCGGCAGCGCCGCCCTTGAGCTGACGCTGAAGCACTATCGCCGCCTGTTTATCCAGCAGCAGTCAGAAAACCGCAGCAGTAAGGCCGCCGTGCGTCTGCCTGGCGTGATCTGCCTGCAAACCGATGCGACAACGCGCGACGCGCTGGAAAGCCAGATTACCCACATCAACACCCTGAAAGCGGCCTTTGAAAAGATCGTTACCGAAGAGTCCGGCCTCGCCCCTGCCGCCCGGTTTGAATGGGTGCACCGTCAGCTTCCGGGGCTGATTACCCTGAACGCCTATCGCACGCTGACGGTACTGCGTCATCCCGCCACGCTGCGCTTCGGCTGGGCGAATAAGCACATCATTAAAAACTTCACCCGGGATGAGATTCTGGCGCAGCTGGAAAAAAGCCTGAAGACGCCGCGCACCGTCGCGCCGTGGTCGCGTGAGCAGTGGATTGAGCGCCTGGAGCAGGAGTACCACAGCATCGCCTCACTCCCGGCGGACGCGCGCCTCAAGATAAAGCGTCCGGTGAAGGTACAGCCTATCGCCCGCGTCTGGTATTCCGGCCAGCAAAAACAGGTTCAGTATGCCTGCCCTACGCCGCTGATTGCGCTCTATGATGCCGATCGGGGGGCCATCGTGCCGGATATTGGTGAGCTTTTGAATTACGATGCGGACAATGTCCAGCACCGTTACAAACCTCAGGCGCAGCCGCTGCAGCTGATTATTCCGCGGCTGCACCTGTACGTGGCGGGATGACTATTTCAGGCTGCCGACCATCGCTTCCGGGCGAACCCAGGCGTCGAACTCCGCCTCCGTCAGATAGCCCAGCGCCAGGGCGGAGGCTTTCAGCGTCAGCCCCTCTTTGTGCGCTTTTTTAGCGATCTCGGCGGCCTTGTCGTAGCCGATATGGGTATTCAGCGCCGTCACCAGCATCAGGGATTCGTTGAGCAACTGGCTGATACGTTCGCGATTCGGCTCAATCCCTACCGCGCAGTGCTCGTTAAAGCTCTCCATACCGTCCGCCAACAGACGAATCGATTGCAGAACGTTGTGGATCACCATCGGGCGATAGACGTTCAGCTCGAAGTTGCCGGACGCACCGCCCAGGTTGACGGCCACGTCGTTGCCCAACACCTGACAGCAGAGCATGGTCATGGCTTCGCACTGGGTCGGGTTCACTTTACCCGGCATGATGGAGCTACCCGGCTCGTTTTCCGGAATCCTGATTTCACCGATGCCGCAGCGCGGACCCGAGGCCAGCCAGCGCACGTCGTTGGCGATTTTCATCAGCGAGGCCGCCAGCCCTTTCAGCGCGCCGTGGGTGTGGACCAGCGCATCGCAGGTCGCCAGCGCTTCAAACTTGTTGGGCGCCGTGACGAACGGCTGTCCGGTGATGTTTGCCAATTCCTCCGCCACGCGCACCGCGTATTCTGGATGGGTGTTTAACCCGGTCCCGACCGCCGTTCCGCCGAGCGCCAGCTCCGCCAGGTGCGGCAGGCTGTATTCAATGTGCTTCAGGTTATGTTCCAGCATCGCCACCCAGCCGGAAATCTCCTGGCCGAGCGTCAGCGGCGTGGCGTCCTGCAGGTGCGTACGGCCAATTTTGACGATGTCGCGGAAGGCCTGCGCTTTCTCGTTGAGCGTGGCTTTCAGGACGTTAAGCTGCGGGATAAGCTGCTCGCGGAGAGCAATCACCGCCGCCACGTGCATCGCCGTCGGGAAGACGTCGTTGGAACTCTGGCTTTTGTTGACGTCATCGTTCGGATGGACCTTACGCTCCATGCCGCGCACGCCGCCAAGCAGTTCGCTGGCCCGATTTGCCAGCACTTCATTCATGTTCATGTTGCTCTGGGTGCCGGAACCGGTCTGCCAGATGGCGAGGGGGAATTCGTCGGGATGCTTGCCCGCCAGCACTTCGTCGGCGGCGTTGATGATGGCGGTCGCTTTGTCTGCCGTCAGCAGGCCTAAATCCTGGTTCACTTTCGCGGCGGCGCGTTTGGTGAGCGCCAGCGCCTGAATCAGCGAGACGGGCATTTTTTCGGTCGAAATACGGAAGTGCTCCAGCGAACGCTGGGTTTGTGCGCCCCAAAGCTTGTCGGCCGGGACGTCGATGGCGCCCATCGAGTCTTTCTCATGGCGTACCGTGGTCATTACTTTCTCCTTGATAACAAAAGAGGGATTGCTCACATGCTTAAGGGATAAGTATTGATGACTTCTGGGAAACGATATGGCGCTTTGTGCGCTCTTTTTGGTGTCGGGTTGCGGCTGCGCCTTACCCGACCTACGAGAATATAGGCCGGGTAAGCGTCAGCGCCACCCGGCAATTTACAGAATTACTTCACGCACGCCGAACACTGGGACGACTGGATCTGCTTGAAGAAGTCGTTGCCTTTGTCATCCACGAGGATAAACGCCGGGAAATCTTCCACTTCAATTTTCCAGATCGCTTCCATACCCAGTTCCGGGTATTCCACGCACTCCAGGCTCTTGATGCTGCCCTGCGCCAGAACCGCAGCCGGGCCGCCGATGCTGCCGAGGTAGAAGCCGCCGTGCTTGTGGCAGGCGTCCGTCACCTGCTGGCTGCGGTTGCCTTTCGCCAGCATGATCATGCTGCCGCCGTTGGCCTGCAGCTGGTCAACGTACGAGTCCATACGCCCTGCCGTGGTTGGGCCTAACGAGCCGGATGCGTAGCCTTCAGGCGTTTTTGCCGGGCCTGCGTAGTAGATCGGATGATCTTTAATGTACTGCGGCAGCCCTTCGCCGTTGTCCAGACGCTCTTTCAGCTTCGCGTGCGCGATGTCGCGGCCCACGATGATCGTGCCGTTCAGCGAGAGACGGGTCGAGACCGGATACTGCGAAAGCTGCGCCAGAATATCTTTCATCGGACGGTTCAGGTCGACGCGAACCGCTTCACCCTCACCCGCTTTGCGCAGCTCTTCCGGGATGTATTTGCCCGGATTGTTTTCCAGTTTTTCGATCCACACGCCTTCGCGGTTGATCTTCGCCTTGATGTTGCGATCCGCGGAGCAGGACACGCCCATCCCGACCGGACAGGAGGCACCGTGACGCGGCAGACGGATCACGCGCACGTCGTGGGCAAAGTATTTGCCGCCAAACTGCGCGCCGAGGCCCAGGTTACGCGCTTCTTCCAGCAGTTCCTGCTCAAGCTGCACGTCGCGGAACGCCTGGCCGTGCTCGTTACCTTCGGTAGGCAGGCCGTCATAATATTTGGTTGAGGCCAGCTTGACGGTTTTCAGCGTGCTTTCCGCCGACGTACCGCCAATCACAAACGCGATATGGTACGGCGGGCACGCCGCGGTGCCGAGGGTGCGCATCTTCTCAACCAGGTAGTTCTTGAGCTTGCCCGGGGTGAGCAGCGCCTTCGTTTCCTGGTAGAGATAGGTTTTGTTGGCTGAACCGCCGCCTTTGGCGATACAGAGGAATTTGTACTCGTCACCGTCGACGCTGTAGAGATCGATCTGTGCCGGCAGGTTGGTGCCGGTGTTGACCTCTTTGTACATATCCAGCGCCGCGTTTTGCGAGTAGCGCAGGTTATCTTCGGTGTACGTGTTGTAGACGCCGTTCGCCAGGGCCGCTTCGTCACCGCCGCCGGTCCAGACGCGCTGGCCTTTTTTACCGACGATGATCGCCGTGCCGGTGTCCTGACAGGTAGGCAGAACACCTTTCGCGGCGATGTCTGAGTTACGCAGGAACTGCAGGGCAACGTATTTATCGTTTTCGCTGGCCTGCGGGTCGCTGAGAATATCGGCAACCTGCTGCTGGTGCGCTGGGCGGAGCATAAACGAGGCGTCGTGGAAAGCGTGCTGCGCCAGCAGCGTCAGCGCCTGCGGATCCACCTTGAGGATCTCTTGTCCTTCAAACTCAGAGACGGAGACGTGATCGCGGGTTAACAGGTAATACTCGGTCCGATCCTTACTGAGGGGGAAAGGATCCTGATAATGGAAGGGTTTATTCGACATTGGTCTCTCACTTACTGCTTCGGTCTGTTTATTCAGGGCAGATGTTCCGCTGCCCGGCTTAAAAGCGAGTCAGCTTATCCTACACAATTTTTTAACAAAAACTGAGACTAGTACGACTTTTTACATCCACAGGTTACTTCCATGAGGTTTATTGCTTTAATACCCGGAGTTAATTCCACAATTGAATCAGGGCTTGATAATGCAAAAACTCATTAACTCAGTGCAAAACTACGCCTGGGGAAGTAAAACTGCGTTAACGGATCTCTACGGTATCGCGAACCCGAACAACCTGCCGATGGCAGAACTGTGGATGGGGGCGCACCCGAAGAGCAGCTCAAAAATTGAAGACGCCAGCGGCCAGGTTCGCAGCCTGCGTGACGTGATTGACGCCGATAAAGCCGCGCTGCTGGGCGACAAGGTGGCTCAGCGCTTCGGCGAACTGCCGTTCCTGTTCAAGGTACTGTGCGCCGACCAGCCGCTCTCCATCCAGGTTCACCCGAACAAGAAAGCCTCTGAAATCGGCTTTGCGAAAGAGAACGCGGCGGGTATTCCGTTAGACGCCGCCGAGCGTAACTACAAAGATCCTAACCACAAGCCGGAGCTGGTCTTTGCGCTGACCCCGTTCCTGGCGATGAACGCGTTCCGCGAGTTTTCAGAGATCGTTTCTCTGCTGCAACCGGTCGCGGGTGCCCACAAGGCTATCGCCCACTTCCTTGAAAACCCGAACGCGGACGCGCTGAGCCAGCTGTTTGCCAGCCTGCTGAATATGCAGGGTGAAGAGAAATCTCACGCGCTGGCGGTGCTGAAAGCGGCTCTGGGCAGCCAGCAGGGTGAACCCTGGGAGACTATCCGCCTGATCTCCGAATTCTACCCGGACGACAGCGGCCTGTTCTCCCCTCTGCTGCTGAACGTGGTGAAGCTCAACCCGGGCGAAGCGATGTTCTTGTTCGCTGAAACCCCGCACGCCTACCTTCAGGGCGTGGCGCTGGAGGTAATGGCTAACTCCGATAACGTGCTGCGCGCAGGCCTGACGCCGAAATACATCGATATTCTTGAACTGGTTGCCAACGTGAAGTTTGTGGCGAAACCTGCCGCGGAGCTGCTGACTCAGCCGGTGAAAAACGGCGCAGAGCTGGACTTCCCAATTCCGGTTGAGGATTTTGCTTTTTCCCTGCACGACCTGAGCCAGGCCGAAGCCGTCATCGCGCAGGAAAGCGCGGCGATTCTGTTCTGCGCCGAGGGCGAAGCGACGCTGCGCAAAGGCGAACAGCGTCTGGTGCTTAAGCCCGGTGAGTCAGCATTCGTTGCAGCCAGTGAATCACCGGTCAGCGTAAGCGGCGCCGGTCGCCTAGCGCGCGTTTTCAATAAGCTTTAAGCACTTACTGAATTTTTTAACAACTCTTGCTAAGCTAGATGCAGGCTTAATATCTCCAGGCGGTTTTTACCGCCTGGTTTCATTTTAGGGATAGTCGCAATGAAAAAATCGGTCGTAGCGGTTGGAGTGATTGTAGCGTTAGGCGTGGTCTGGACGGGTGCCTCCTGGTTTACCGGGAAACAGCTGGAAGGCCGTCTGGCTGAGATGGTGGCGCAGGCTAACGGAGAGATTAAGCGCAGCGCGCCGGAGGCGGGCCTGGAGCTGAGCTACCAGAATTATCATCGCGGCGTGTTTACCAGCCGTATGCAGCTGGTGGTAAAGCCAGTGGCCGGTGCTGAAAACGGCTGGCTGAAACCGGGTCAGAGCGTGGTGCTGGACGAGGTGGTGAGCCACGGTCCGCTGCCGCTGGCGCAGCTGAAGTCCTTTAACCTGATCCCGTCGATGGCGTCCGTTCATACCGTGCTGGTGAATAACGACGTCACCAAACCGCTGTTTGACCTGGCGAAGAATGAATCGCCTTTCGATATTAATACCCGCATCAGCTATGCCGGTGACACGAGCTCCGATATTGCTCTGAAAGCGCTGAACTACGAGAAAGAGAATGAGAAAGTCGCCTTCAGCGGCGGTCACTTCAAACTTGACGCTGACCGCGACGGAAAGGTGTTCTCCCTGACGGGTGAAGCGGAAAGCGGCCTGGTCAATGCCGTGAACGAATATAACCAAAAGGTTCAGCTCACCTTCAACAACCTGAAAGCCGACGGCAACAGCCGAATGACCGATTTCCAGGAGCGTATCGGCGATCAGAAACTCTCTCTCGACAAGGTAGCCATTGCGGTTGAAGGAAAAGAGATGGCCGTGCTGGAAGGCATGGACGTCAACGGCAAATCCGACGTTTCCAAAGACGGTAAAAGCATCAACACGCAGCTGGATTACACGCTGAAGAGCCTGAAGGTGCAGAATCAGGATCTGGGCACCGGCAAGCTATCGCTGAAGATCGGCAATATCGACGGCCAGGCGTGGCACGAGTTTAGCCAGAAATACAGCAAAGAGAGCCAGGCGCTGCTGACCGATGCCGCACTCCAGCAGAACCCTGAGGTGTATCAGCAGCAGGCGATGGCGGTACTGTTCAACAACCTGCCTGTCCTGCTGAAAGGCGAGCCGGTGATCACCGTTGCGCCGCTGAGCTGGAAAAACAGCAAAGGCGAAACCAGCTTTAACCTGTCGCTGTTCCTGAAAGATCCGGCAACCGCAACGGGTGAACCGCAGACGCTGGCGCAGGAAGTGGATCGCAGCGTGAAGTCGCTCGACAGCAAGCTGACCATCCCGATGGATATGGCGACCGAGTTTATGACCCAGATTGCGAAGCTGGAAGGCTACGGCGATGAAGACGCTGGCAAGCTGGCGAACCAGCAGGTGAAAGGTCTGGCGGCAATGGGCCAGATGTTCCGCATCACTAAAGTGGAAAACAACACGATTTCCACCAGCCTGCAGTACGCCAACGGCCAGGTAACGCTGAACGGCGACAAGATGCCGCTGGAAGACTTCGTCGGCATGTTTGGTATGCCGACGCTGGGGATGCCGGAACCGGTTGAACCCGCAGCGCCAGCCGAACCGGCGGCACCGCAGCAGTAAACGGCAAAACCCCTCGCATGAGGGGTTTTTTATTGCCCGCTAACTTTTCCATCCAGCAAGGAAATCCAGCAGAAGCGCGTTCACTTTCTCTGGCTGCTCCTCCTGCGGCAGATGGCCGCACTCATCAATCCCCTGCGCCCGCAGGTTCTCCGCCATTTCGGCCCAGACGCTTTCCATATCGAAAAGCTTGCCGACCGCATGAAAATCATTACCCCACAGCGACATTACCGGGCAAGTAATTTTCACCTCAGCGTCAGCCATATCCTGCGCCACATCCTCTGCGTTGGCGCGATAGTCAGCCATTGCGCCACGCACGGCACCCGGTGCCTGATACGCCCGAACATAAGTGTCAAACGCCTCGCCGCTGATGGTCGACGGATTGTAGGTCCAGTCCGAGAAAAAGTGGCGCAGCCAGATATGCTCCCGACCCGCAATCAGCGCTTCCGGCAGGTCTGGCACAAGATGAAACAGGAAGAACCAGTACGCACGCGCAATCGACGCATTTAGATCGCGCGCCACAATACGCGTTGGCACGTTATCCATCACCACCAGTCGATCCACCAGCTCAGGGTAATCTTCTGCAAACCGCGTCGCGACGCGCGCGCCGCGATCGTGCCCTACCAGCACCACTTTCTGTAAACCCAGCACACGCATCAGTTCCCGGATGTCCCGCGCCATGTTGCGCTTATCATAGCCAGAAGCAGGTTTATCCGTTTCGCCATACCCGCGTAAATCCGGTGCAATCACGCGGTAGTGCCGGGACAGTACGGGTATCTGGTAGCGCCAGGCATAGTTTGTTTCAGGAAAACCATGCAGGAGAATAACCGGTGCGCCTTCACCCTCTTCAACCACAAACTGACGGATACCGTTTGCCATTACGGTGTAACTTTTCATGCTCGTCACCTCACTTTATTTCAGCAGAGGCACGTTGGCCGCACGTTGATAAGGACCGTAATCGACAGGATTCCAGCTATAGCCCTGCTGCCAGGCGGTGATA
This sequence comes from Enterobacter cloacae complex sp. ECL352, assembly GCF_020149545.1. Lineage (NCBI taxonomy): Bacteria > Pseudomonadati > Pseudomonadota > Gammaproteobacteria > Enterobacterales > Enterobacteriaceae > Enterobacter > Enterobacter cloacae complex sp. ECL352. The sequence goes on along the minus strand of NZ_CP083709.1, from coordinate 4,406,770 downwards.
TGACCGATACCGGGGAAAGGCAGATGCGCCGCGGCCATCCACTCACCGTCTTTCGCCAGCGCGTTAAATTCCTGCGCCCGGGATGAGATGGCTTTTTTCGGATCGACATCAAAGCGAATAGACACTTCAGGGTGCGGGAACTGGACGGCAGGAGCATGAATCAAATCCCCAATGAAGTTGATAGCCGTTCCCTGCGACGCGAAGCGATAAACGGTACTGCCAGGCGTATGCCCGATGGCATATGCCGTCTGGACTTCCGGGACAGGCGAAGCTGGCGGGACGAAGGTTTTAAGGTGCCCGGCGGCTTTATACGCAGACAGCGCTTGCCTGGCGATAGCGAAATACTCCCTCGCATTAGCCGGCGCGCTCGCTTCTTTTGCGGGGTCAAGCCAGTAGTCGGCCTCACCCTGCGGTACGTAGACGGTGGCATTGGGGAACAATGCTTTACCCTCTGCATCGCTCAGGCCGCACACGTGGTCAAGATGCAGGTGGGTCAGAAAAATGGTATCGACCTGCTCGGGACGGTACCCTGATGCGTTCATATTGCTGACCAGCTGGCCGGCCGTTTCCGCCATGCAGTGGCCCCCCCCGCTGTCAATCATGACCAGGTGTTTACCGGTATTCACCAGAAAGGCGTTGAAGGCGGTAGGCATGCGTTCGGCATCAACTTTATGTTGAGCCAGCAGTTCGCGAACCTTGTCGCCTGAGAGCCCATGTAGTAAGGCAGGCGAAAGATCGTTATAGCCGTCGAACAGCGCCGTTACCTCATATTCCCCGACCGCCAGACGATAATAGCCCGGAACCTGCTGTTTCACCTGTGCCGGGGCATCTGCCCACGATGTGCTTGCCAGGAGCAGGCCGCTGAGCGCCAGAACCGTTTTCAACTTTTTCATCTTCACTCCAGATTGATATTTTTCAGGTTGTGAAGAGACTATGGCAGCGTAACGATAAATAATGTAGATATGTACTTTGATAAGTCAGCATAACGAAAATCGATGCAATGAAACTGGAAGATGTTGAAGTGTTTGTCGAAGCCGTCAAGGCGGGTAGTCTGGCGGGCGCCGCGCGTCGGCTCTCTGTGAGCGCCATGGCGGCGTCACGGTCTCTTAATAATCTTGAGGCTGAACTGGGGGTCAGGCTGGTGCACCGCACCACGCGTTCCCTGTCACCCACCAGCGATGGGGCCGTTTTTTTGCCCCATGCGCAGGCGTTGCTGGAAGATAAAAATAACGCGCTTGCCGATCTGTTTCCCGAAGGGACGCACCTTTCCGGACGCCTGCGTATTACCGCCTCAGCGGGGTTTGGCCGTAAGATCGTTGCTCCCATGCTGACCCGGTTCATGCAGCAACATCCCGCCCTGCAGGTCGATTTACTCGCCACCGACGAACAGGTTGATATTGTCGGAAAAGGCATAGACGTGGCGTTACGCATTGCGCCGCTGCGCGATAACCGGCTGGTTGCCCATCGCCTGTGTCACAACCCTCGCGATCTCTGCGCCAGCGCGGCGTATCTTGCCGCGAATGGCTATCCAAAATCGTTTAACGATCTGGCGGCACACAGCTGTCTGACCACGTCAGATACCGTCCACTGGTCATTCGAACAGGGTGAACAGCGCTACAAACAAAAGGTGTCGGGCCGATTCTCCGCGAACTCCGTTGAGGCAATTTTCGAAGCCTGCCTCGGAGGGTTGGGGATCGCCAATTTATCCCGCTGGTACGTAGAGCCGGCGTTCAGTGAAGGTAAACTCGAGCGGATCGTTCTTGAGGATGCCCAGCCGGAATCGCTGGCCGTTTGGGCGGTCTACCCGACCTCACGGCTGATCCCGGCAAAAGTAAGAAAATTTGTGGAAGCGCTGGAAGCCGAACTGTTGCTCAATCCGCTGACGCAACCCACCTGATATTATTTCACCGTCACTAACCGCGCCGCCACAATCTGGTGCCCGGCCTGAACGTCCGTGTTGTCGATGCGCTGCATGATCCTGTCCGCCAGCGTGTAGCCCATCTCTCGCGCAGGGGTGGTGGCCCAGACGATCGGCAGATCGTCGAGCGCGTTTTCACCGACGTCGGCGAACGCCCCCAGCGCCACCTGATGGCCGAAGAAGGTTTCCACCCCGCCCTCGCCGCTCTGACGCCCGGCGCGGATCAGGCCAAACCAGGCGCCCATAGCAATCACCTCGTTGTAGCAAATCACGGCGCTGATCGTCGGACTGCTGCGCAGCAGCGCGGCTATCGCTTCCGCCGCTTTCTTCTGGCTGGATTCACACTCCACGACCCATTCGCTGTGGAACGGCAGGCCGTATTTAATCAGCGTCGCGCAGTAGCCGCCGACCCGCTCGGCGCGGGTCAGGGACGAGCTTTTCCCACCCAGCCAGGCAATGCGCTGATGTCCGCGACGAATAAGATGTTCGGTCAGCATTTGCGCGGCCTGCATGTTATCCGGTCGCAGCGTATCGGCCTCGTCCAGATAGCTGGCACGCGAAGCAAACACCAGCGGCACGCCTTTTTCGGCGGCGCGCTCGCACAGCTCGCTGCCCACGCCCGACGCCCCGGCGACGATCACCCCGTCCACCCCCTGATTCAGCAGCATATCGAGCCGGGAGAGAAGCTGATCGGCCTCGCGACCGCCGTGCAGAAGAAAGACCATCCGCCCCTGCGCTTCAAGCGCTTCGGTTAACCCTGCGGTCAGCTCCGCATAGAAAGGTGACGTCAGGTCGCGGACAATCAGGCCAATCACCCCGCTTTGCCCGCCGCGCAGCGCCGACGCCTGACGGTTACGCACAAAACCCAGCTGCTCAACCGCCTCGTTAACCCGCTGACCGGTCGCAGGAGAGATGCGCCCTTTTCCGCTTAGCACCAGAGAAACGGTGCTGACGGAAACGCCCGCCGCCAGCGCGACATCGTTGATGGTGATTTTTTTCGCTACAGCCATGTGTTGGCGTGACTCCCTGAAATGAGATCGGTAAAACGTTTTATCAATATGTTATCTTTATACTACCAGTCAAAGCCTGAGAATGTGATTTAGCGCGCACTAAAATTTGATAAAACGTTTTATCTTCTCGCAGCATTGAAGCAGGCAAACTGATTTTAACAATAAAGGAGTCGTTTTATGACGGCGAAAGCAGCACAAAAAATATCGCTGTGGGAATTTTTCCAGCAACTGGGTAAAACCTTTATGCTGCCCGTGGCACTCCTCTCGTTCTGCGGGATCATGCTCGGGATCGGCAGCTCGCTGAGCAGTAAAGACGTCATCACGCTGATCCCGTTCCTCGGTACCCCGGTGCTGCAGGCGATCTTCATCTGGAGACTATTAAGTCTTTTAACGAAGTGGCTTGATGTTGGATTGATGTGCGGTAACTTCAGATATGTTGCCGCGATACGATTTGTCATGTGCAATGAACTAACGTCGTTTCGCGGTAACTTTATGCCCCACCCATGCCCCATCACATCTCCCACCAGAAGCACAAAGCCCTGCAAACCGATGCAAAGCTTTGTGTGTCCCGCTTTTGTCTCACAAGCAAATTCTATCGGCTGATAAATTTATATGGCACACCGTGACGCATACCGTCGGGAATGTGAAAAATCAGGGGGCCGAGCTAATACAACCAATATGACTGCGCGCGCCCCATTCCATCAAAGGTTCCTATGCTGGCTTAGCTGGCCATTCAATACCTGGCGCTTTCGACTTATCAACGGCTTCAAGTTCGTCCAGATAATCCAGCCACAAATTATACTGCGCCAACTCGTCACCCGTCAGGCGTCCAATCACTGCCTTGCCAGGCCACTGCTTACTGTTCATGTAGGCGTTGGCTTGGTCGATACGGAATTGTTTTTCCGCTTCTGCCACTTTCGCAAGTTCTTCCTGTGTTGGTGTCGGAATATCGGCCCAGGCTGGCAGGCCGTCATCACCGGCAACGCGAACTTTTCCGGCTGGAATAGTCTGAAATGCTACGAATACCGCTTCATCGACCTCAATACCATCCTCCGGCCACGAGCCAGCATCAATGTAATCCTGTTTCATTGATAATGGATAGAATGCATTTTTAACTTTGCTATATACGTACATGTTTACCTCCCGATTGCCATCCAAGCCTGTTCAACCACTGTCGCGGCACTTGCGTTAAAATTGAAACCATTATTTTGATAGTTATTTGCCGTAATGTTTGTCGCTGTCGCACCAACAGCACCAAGCAAAACAACATATGTAAGTGACGGGAATGGGATTGGGTAACCAACGAAAACTCCACCAGCAGGAATGAGAGCCCTTCCCCATTGCACAATCAGCCCTCCTGGTAGTTTCTGGTAACCATTTGTTGTTCCGGCTGTGACAAATGCGCTCATGTCGGGAATTTGATTTGCTGCCGTACCAACATCGCGCTTCGCTGCTGTTTTCAAACCGAGGTATGCGAGAAGGTTATCCACAGTTGTCTGACCTATGACGTCTCTACCTACCTGAGTGAGGTCAGTTTGTGCTGCGGTATCTGCCCCGGTGAAATACGGAAGCTTGTTTGCTCCAGTGGCGAGTGCTGCTAAAGCAGTCAAAGTATTATCAAGAGGTTGGAAATTGTTCAGAATATAAATCAGCGTGCCGGCAGTCATCATATTTGCAACGATGTCATTTACTGACCATGCTCTCGCCGATGTCCCCTCCTGACCGCGTTCTATTGTCATGGTGTCGCCTGAGAGGGCGGTTACATGAACAATCTCGCTTAACTGTCCGGTCGCAGCATCAATAAAGGTAAGCTTAAAAAAGCTCGTTCCGGATGATGGGGATGGAAAGAGTGCTCCTGTCCCTGTATTAACAGTTATTGAGGTTGCAGAAGCACTAATGCCTGATGCCAAAACTGTTTGCGCATTGTTAGCGGCTAAAAGTGTGAGTGCCATTTATCCTCCGGGATTCGGGCAATAAAAACCCGCACAAGGCGGGTTTAGTTGATGGTTGTTAGTTAATTACGAATTCCGCTTTAGCGCCGCGGAAGGAGATAGTTTTATTTCCTGCCCGACGGCAAGCATCAGAAATAGCTTTCATACCATATTCAACATTTGCCAGGTGACTGCGCATGCCTACAATTTCAGCCTTAGGTGCCGACACGTCAAATCCGGCCTCCTCAAGGATATTGATCAAGCGAATGGCAGACGATGTTGAGTTGTCGCCACAGAGCATAGGCATAGTGACGTCCAGGGCAGGTGCACACATTGACTTTCCGAATGACAGGTTGCCACTGCGAACCACCGGATTGTTGTCAATCCACCACTGGAGAGGAATATTTATGTCCAGTTTTGGCATTGGCAGCTCCATCTGCTTACCCAGGAACTCACCCTCCAGAGCCATGCGGTGAACGTACTCAACTGCCATTGGGATTTGCTCAAGATCGAGCTCATCAATACTTTCAACGTTAAACCGCTGGTGAACGATGTTGTATGCATCGTCGTAGCGTAGCCCCTTTCTCCCCACCAGCATATTTACAGCGTCTCGTAACGGAGTACGCTCATTCACGGTAGTTTTCTTCCGTGGGTTTACCACCGACCCTTTTGTCCAGTACTGATAGAGAACGTCATCACACTCCTCCTGGTAGCGAATGACGTTATCGCGGATTTCCGGGCGGACCTTGTTCGGACTAATACTGTTCAGCCAAGCAGCTAGCTTGCGTAACGCCAGGCAAATCATAGATTGCATCCCACCAGCCGAAGGTATGGTGATTTCGACCATACCTTTTGCAAAGCGTTGAGAAATCTTCTTATGTTGCGATTTCCAGTCCAACCCCATACCCTCCACAATTGGCTTCATCGGGGTATAAGCCTCACCGTTGTGCTCTACCACGAAAAGAGAATTTCCATAGAAAGGCACGTTGATTGTACGATCTGCAATTGCTAAACTATTCATTGTTAGTTCCTTGGTAGTTACTGACAAATTTGAAGCCTCGATGGTTGCAGCCATTGGGGCTTCGTCGTTTTTGCTAACCATTTACACGATCCTCTCGCAGGCTCTTAGCCAAGCGCTGCACAATAGCCGAGTTAATCGAAATCCCATCCATTTCCGCCATTCGGCGAATCTCTTCCTTCATGCTTTCCGGAAGTCGAAGCTGAAAGCTCTCTTTTTTGTTCCTCACATACGAAACATTACCCATTTTTCATTCCCTCCACTCTTAATATCACGGTGTAATCATTACACCGTGTTGCTATGCTGTCAAGATTATTGTGACTACACTGTGACATCATTTTTTAGTGAGGTATCGCATGAAAGGTATGCGCAGCATTGCTCCGTTTGGATTACGGATGCCTGAAGATCTAAGGGAGGCTGTGTCAGAACGGGCCAAAGAAAACGGAAGGTCAATGAACTCCGAGATTATCGATATGATCGGAAAGGCACTTGTTTCCCCGTCACTAAATGACGAGGAATTTGTCTACATGCTTGAGGTAGCAACCAAGGAGCATATGTCGGAAAAAGACAAGACTCTTGCCGAGTCAACATTATTGCAAATGGCTGAGAAGCTTACAGAGAAAATAGATAGAGATACATCAAGCCTAAAGCAGGTGATCGCCATGCTTTCTGGACTTAAAAAGCCCACCTAAGTGGGCTAATAATTCAATCCTGATACTTCCTTATATCACTGAATTTAAATATAAATTCAGGTTCTTTAACCTTGCCAGTTAGCGACAGGCTAGCCTCTGAAATACAATTATCATCGTCATCAAAAAATGTCCCAGAAAAGTACACTACGTCTCCAACATTCAATTCCGATGCATTATCGAAAACTTTAGATTCCGGGTCAATAAGAGTGTTATATCTAATATCGGAAAAAGAATTATTCCACGTTCTGATTATAATATTGTTTGGCAGGCTTAATACTAAAACACCCTTCCCATCACTATTTGCTGAAACTTGTTTAACCTCACCTATCCATCCCGATACGGATTTGACTCTCAATATATTGCAAATGCTTTTATCTCTTGATGATTTTATGCCGCCAATCTGCATGTCATTTTTAGCATTGCTAGCTTTTAGCATTGATGCCCTTACCACATCAATAAATTCAGCTTCATTTTTAAGTTGGTAGGTTACTCTTGGGTTTACAGTTTTAATATTATCATGTTTTTTTATATTTTTTTCATTCAAGTTATCAGTGTTATTTCTATTGGATTCTATAGAGGCCTTGTTGATAACTGCATTGTAAATAACGAATGCATCTTTATACCAATCAACAACACAATCGTAACTTTTGCATTTCTCCCTTCCATTCCATAATTGCCTTGTTACTTCGCGAAATGCACTTTTATCTTTAACGGCACTTTTTGCATGATCATAAACAACCTTTAGATCATCATCCTTTTCAGAAAGCAAAGGATTTTCGCAGATTGTTTTCTCGGCAAAGCTTTTTGCCTTTCCACAATCAAAAGATGCGGCAAATAAACTACCAGAAGATAATGACAAGACAAACAAAATTAAAAAAAATACACTTTTCATTCTTTCCATGACCATGCTGTGAGTGATGCATAATTGTACACTACTCACCCAATGATAGTCACGCTAACGGGTTGATAAAAAGGCATGTGAAGAAGGCCGCTGTCAAAGGCTTGTTTGAACAGAGACGCATATTCATAGTCCGTGCTTTTTATCAAGACGCTTTTGTTTTGATTAAAAGCCTGTGAGTTATAAGTGAAGTGATTAAACATGGAGGCGTCTGTTAACCTCCTGAATCCCTTAATTATTGAGATGCTTGCCCCTGAACTTGAGAGCAAGACCGAGATACTCCACCTCTGATCGTTAACAACATCCACCCCGTCGACCCCGGTCAAAAAACGCATTATTCGGCGCTTCAGCCATGGGATAGTGAAGTAGTACCCATCACCCTTGTAGAAGTTCCATGTCATGATGCGCTTGAACAGATCATCGGAGACAACAACCTGCTCCGACTGATTGACGACCTTTCTGCCGTTGAATGGAAGCTGGTTAAACAGTACGGCGTTGTACGGGCCGAACACGCTTCGCTTTCCACTGACAAGAACTGGCGGCTTAACGCCATAAATTCCCCTGGCTATCCATTTTAGCTGATCTCCAGCACTGTACCCACCGACAAAGATCGGCAGGTCGGCATTAATCATCCATGAATAAATTTCCTGAGCCATGGTGTTATACGCAGTGACGAATGCCTGGAGATCATCGTCGTCGTTATACTGCGTATACAGGTATGATTTAATGATATCTGCCAGCATGTTATATCCCGTCGACAATTACCCCATTTGAGGCCATGTACCAGTAGCTATAAGGGTCACCACTGATTATATTCGTTCCGGCATCAACACCTGCGATAACGCCGTTCACAGTCACAATGACATTCAGGGTTGAGATCAGGCTCATATCCAGAGTGCTATTAATGGACTGAAGGAATACATCCTTAACGTTATTGATGTTCATTGGGTTACCAGCAAATATCCCGTTCACATAGTTGATCACCGGCTGTGACACCAGTGAGGCGATTGTGGCATCAGTCAGATAATTCGCGCTTTCTGTCGCCCATTCAAACTTGATGGTCACCAGTTGCTGGAGCGGTATAACAAAAGGTATCAGGTAGTTATCAGGCCAGTCGTTTATTGTCACGACGTTATTTCTCAGATTGGGTGTGACTATTCCGCCACCCGTCCAGGTGCCTGAGGAAGTGGTATTAATGCCTATAGAGAAAGTGTTCGAGCTCAACACGGTAATGGTCAGGGGAACGTTATTGATGCCGCTCATTCCGGTAACGCCGGTAACGTTAATAACCTGTCCAGAGCTGAATCCGTGGGTGATGTCAGTCGTGACAACGCCAGGGTTTGCATTGGTAATACCCGTGACATTCAGGTCTGTGCCTTTAAGCCTGCTGATATCGCCAGCTGACTTATAGATGGCCCCGGCCATTTCATAGATATCGCCACCACCGCACATCACAATCCATGCGTTACCACTCTGAACCACAGAAACCAGCCGGGCCTGAACATTGCTCAGGTCGGTTAGCTTCTGCCGGATAAAACCTGGATATCCCTGAACGGTCGACATCTGAGCTTCCCAGACGCGCTCGCGAAATTCGAAGTTAGTTTCTGGCGCACCACCTGGGGTGCCGGCAACCGGGTTGGTGCAGGTCAGAGTAATGCCAGACGGCAGGCTGGTCAGTATCTGATTAACCGATCCTACCGGTACAGCCCACGAACCGGTGTTCGTTGCAATACCCGTTACCATTGAGCTGACACCCGAAGACAGAATGACTGTAGCGTCGGCGATCTGGTAGGTATAAGTGCCGTCACTGACCAGAAAACCCTGCGGGATAACGAATCCAGCCGGGCCCGAAAACGTAACCGGAACGGTAGTTTCTCCTTGAGTTTTTTGAGGGCTGATACCTGACTGCTGAGCCAGAAGGTTCAGCATGTACATATTCGCCTTCAGCGGACCTACGGAGTTGATTAGGTCAACGCGGATCTGATCGGCAATGAGCAGCGCGCCAACGTCGGTACCAACGATATCCTCTATCAGAGAGCCAGGGAGATCTGTCGTGATGCCTGGTGATAATTCTGTGGCTCTTGAAACTAAGTCGGCGCGCAGCTCTTCGGATGTTTTCGGCACTGGCCCGGCTGCGTCATAGCTAACGGACAAATCACTCATACGTTCACCGTTGTGATAATTTTAGAACCGGCGTTCGTAATCGCCGAAATGTTGTATACAGGCGGGTCATCACTCACAAGGGCGATCTGCAGCGATGAAAAATACTGGCTAAATTGCCGCTGAAGCCTGTCAACATAGTAGGTTGGCAGCACCTGCTGAATGACCGAGCTCTGGGATGGTATGCCGTTGTTTGCAAAAAATGGTGATTCCTGCGGCGCCAGCTTGAGGTTCTGGATCAGCGTCGTCAGATAGATAGAGTCGTTGAAGCCATTTTCATCCGGCACCACCAGCACCCACTTGCCATTTGCATCTCTCCCGTAGGTTCTCATTGCGTGATATTCCCGTTGAAAGTGGTGGTCGGAGCGCCAGTGTTTGAACCGCCATTCCCGTTTGAATGCAGATGAGAGTTCAACCAGGTCACCAGCGCCGCCCAGCCGGTATGCATAATCTCCGGGCTGGTGCTGGCGGTTGAATCCTGCAACTTCCCGCTCTGTCCTGTGATGCTCCACATACCCTGAGTAAGGGTAAGAACAGTGCTGCCGACAGTCACCTTGAACTGGTCCACGGCAGCGATTGTTACGCTGTCAGGCGTTAACAGAAACGTCGTGTTGCTTCCCTGGTCCCGGATGGTAACTCCCTCAGGCCCGTAGATAGTGACAACGTTCCCGTCGACGGCCTCCCATTCAGTGTTGCTGATTGGAAGGTATACCAGGGCGCTAAGGTTGGCGGGAGGGGTGAGGTCGGCGATACCACCGCCCTGCCCGCTGACGCCGCCAAGATAGGTGTCTGCGGGAATAACAATTCCTTTATCTCCTGGCTGCATCGGATATCGAATGTACTGCGGACCGAAGAGTGGGATCGTGACATTAGGGAAAACGTATGGCGTGTCATGCAGCTCGAAAGCCACCGTGACCATGTTGCCTTTCTGCTCAACAATGCTGGCCGGAAGTATCTTCCCGGCAGCCTGGAACGCCTCTTCGAATTTCTGCTCAGCGAACCTGTTCATGTTCCGGCCGAAATTAAGCTTCTGGTCAACACTCATTTTGTCTTAACCGCCTCCGCCGGGTATGCCTCAATCACGGTGATCCACGCCTCTGCTGTTGGCTGCCTGCTGTTACCCAGCAACCGCACAGATTGAACGACGAATTCACCGTTAAAGGCGGAGTCGTCTCGAAACTGGGAGTAAGACGACGCCTGAATCATCGGTCTGGCCTTCTCAGGCATCAGGATGTGGTCGCCAGTCTGCAGATCTGCGCGCATAACGCAGATGACGCTGACAACGCCAAAACTGATCCACGTTGGCTGGCCGATCAGGTCATTGAATTTTATCTGGACAGGATTTTTACTCCTTTCCGTCGCGCTGGTCTTCGAGCCCTGATCGGGGTGATTGGCGTAGTCGTTATCCCACACCCGTATCTCGTTGCCGTTTACCACGGCAATTTCAACGCCCGTGTATCCGGGGTCTTTGATGCGGGACAGCGAAAACGCCCGCAGGTTTTTTGCCAGTTCAGTTAGGGAGCCGCAAAACATGGGGCGATCGTAATTCAGCGTCAGTCTGTCGCTGATGCTTATGTTCGGCCTAAACCCTCCCATCGTCATGACGCATTGTGTCAGCGCAACGGAGAGTTTCTGCCCGGTAGACCATGGCATGGTCACCTGAAGAGGAACCATTTGCCCGCGGGTCGTGGTGTTAACCGGGCCAGTAACAATTATGAAGTCCAGCCTCAGCTCTGTGCCCTGCCAGTTGCCGAACACCTGAAAGATATAACCTTCAATGGCAAGCTTTTTATTCCATACTCCCGCCAGCGGCAGACCTTTCGACATCCCGGCAAAGATCTGAATTTTTTTACCATAGAGGTTCTGCCTGGCCTGCTGCATGTCTCTCGGTCCAATCCCCCATATGGTTAAGTGAGTTTCACCCTGCGGGGTAGACTCTCCGAACCTGAGAATGTCAAATTCAACCATCAACGCGCCAGGGTTGTACGCTCCATTTTTATGACTGGAATAGTGCTGGATGACTTTATCATTGCTATCAAGAATGTTTATTTCGTAATAACGCATCAGCTCGTCACCTCAATCTGCCCGTTCTTTTCACGCCAGATCATGGTCGTCGATGAGAAAACTCCACTTAAAAGGTTTATCCCCCCAGTAGATGTTGAGCCTACGACGGCGGTATTCATGACCGTATTGTCAGAGCTATCAGTGATCAGCAGGTACCAACGCTGTGCGGCGATGTTCCACTTCATCTGACAGGTATAAACGTTCCCGTCTAGAATTGGTGAGAACGTCACGCTACGTTGCTCTCTTCCAGTAAATGGATAATTGACGGTACTCATATCCCGAACGCCCCCTGGAGTTTACCTATCAGTCCAATTACCCCCTCCGCACTACTTGCTACCGCTCCACCTAGGGCGGTATTGCCAAGAGCTGATGCCGTATTTGTCCATGATGGTGTTTTATTAGGATCCCCGGCATCTATTCTCTTAAGGAAGTTGGTAACAGCCCTGTCAGCATCAGTGGTGGTAATAAGTGGTTGCTCGAAATCCCAGAGCCAAGAGCGCTGAGGAAGCGGATCATTACCGGATGAGCTGTCCTTAACAGTTTTCAGAATGCAGTTGTTGTAGATGATTGACGGCGTGGCCACGATGTACGTGCCGCCCAGGTTGGCATGAGCCTGAAGCACCGCCTGCAGCGCGCTCAGCGTTACCAGCTTGGTCATGGCGCCGGTATTCTCGTTCACTGGCGCGTCCATCATCAGACTGACCCTCAACGGCTGGGCCAGAAGCGCGTTAGCTGCGACAGTCTGGTTAGCGAACGGATAGCGAGCGATGTCATAGTCAACCATCGTTGCGCCCTGAACAGGCCGCCAGTGACAGAAATATTTGTCCAGATCGGTAAGGTTGATTGCCCCGCCGATCAGCCCAGTTACAAAGCTGGCGCTCTGGGTTAATGCCACTATTGGCAGCATGCCGCCGGGGATAGCCTCCGCAACTCCATTGCAGAGGATCACCGGGGATATTTCAAAGCCAAGCCGGTATAGCTCGCGAGTAAATGCCATTATCATCGAACTCCGAGTTGAGAACTGGAAACAACGGCATTACCGCCAGTGTTGTTGTAAACGACCATTCCAGAGCCGTTCCCAGTAAGCCCTCTGTCAACAATCTGTTGCAGTAGTTGGTTAGTCTTGTTCGTGTTTTTGGCAACCTCTGAATTGTCGCTGCCATTTTCTATTGCTGGGGTTTTACGTGAACCCTGCATTTCCGCGTACTGCTCTTTAGCGCTTAGCGCAGGAACTCCGTAAATCTGCTGGTATTTTTCATTAACCCTTCCTGGATATGCGATGTTCTCGGCACTACCACGCCTGACTCCGCCGTTGTAATACCGCAATGCTTCCTCCAGATCACCACCAGCATTTTTGTTAGCCCAGTTCATCCCGTCACGCAGAACTCTTGCCCCAGCCATGATGTTATCGTGAGGATCGAATGGCTTTTCTCCCGGCTTGAAGTTGTCTGGCATAACTTGCATTAACCCTTTAGCACCGGCTTTGGAAACAGCATTCTGATCCCATGACGATTCCGCAGCTGCAATGGACTTTAGCAACTTCGGATCAACGTTGTACTTTTTGGCAGCCTCGTCGAAATACTCGTCGTACGGTTTTGATTTTTGCTGTGCTTCATATCGCCTGTATCTATCATTCATGTTCTCAGAAGGGGATTTAGATGGATCATCAGCCAAAGGAGCCTCCCCCCCCATAAACTCACTCACGCTGGTTTTGCCGGTGAATAGGTCGATCACTCTGCCTATCGACTGACCTAGCCTGCGCAGGCAATCCATAAAATCATCAACATCTTTGGCGAAATCAGGGGATGCGAGATAATTTCCAAATTTCTCAATCCCCCCCGCCAGCCCGTCAATCCACTTACCGAGTTCTGGCGACTGCAGCACCGTATCAATGGCACCAGCCAGTGCATCAGAAAGTTTTCCTAGTTGAGGAGCTAGCGGGCCAAGTCCGACGACAAAAGCCTTATTAATACTCCTCTCGCTAAGATCAACTTGATTAATGAAATCAGTCCATTTTCTGTTTTGCTCGTCGGTGATATTTAACCTTTCTGCATCTTTCTTCGCCCGGCGCTCCATCGCATCGATTTCTTCATCGCTCATATTTTTAAAGCGATTCAGGTCATCCAGGCTGAAGAAGTTCGTCAGGCCGTAGGCGTTTGCTCCCTGCAGGGTGCTGCCGTTTTTGACAAAGATGTCTCGCGCATTGCGAATCATCTGCGGCAGGAGCTTAGCCGGGTCCTGGTCAGGGTTGTTGATCCCCATAGCCTGGAATGTCCAGCGCTTTGACAGATCCATCTGGCTGTCGCGGATAGCGCCCAGAGTACCCGTAGGATTCCCTATTGCCCTTCTGTAATTTATTTCAGCAGCGCTTAGTTGCCCGGCTGATGTACCTATTCCAAGGGAGGTGAATCGCTGCTGCGATGCGCCAGCCGCCAGGCGGTTAAGCCCGAAAAGACCGCCGACTCCCAGCACGCCAGTGAACAGGCCGACGATACCACCCCATGACAACAGACTTGTGGTGGCATCCCTGATGTGCCCGGCCAGCGACTTCGCGTCCTTCGTTGCTTCACTCAAAAACCCTTTTGACGAGCGGGTTTTCTTGTTGAAGTCTTCCTGGCTTTTGTTCGCCCGGTCGAGGCTGTCGGTAAGCCGCTCAAGCCCGCTATTTATCGACAGAATCGCGCTTGCCCCCTCAGAAAAAGCTTTAGCCAGTAGGTCGCCCTCTGTTTTCGCTTTCGCCGTCTCTTTGGTGGCATCAGTGGCACCATGCGCCAGCCCGCGCCATGCTTCAGGGAGTTCCTCTAATGCAGCCTGATATTCTTTGAACTTCTCCATAAACGCGACAAACTTGTCGTCATTTACGTCAATATCGACAATAGACTTAGCCACCATTGAAGGAACCCCTGTCTTTTAGCGCGGAAATAATGTAACGCTGGCGGTACTGCGCCGGGCTGGCGAACTCTTCGCCGGTAATTTCCCTGATCACCCGCCAGAAACCCTCGTTAGACGCCCAGTCTAGGAGGGTATGTATGACGTTTCCGGCTGGGCACTCTGGGTCTGGATATCGGTAGGCGGATTCGACGTCAGCAACGAATCGCGGAACGCCGTAACGCTCAATGATTCGAGTTGCCCACCGAACATGCCGATCACTGATCCCACTGTCGGCGCTATCAGCTGTGCTTTCTGAATGGCAGAGGAAACCATAAAAAAAACCACCTCACCTTCAACTTCGCGGTATTCGTCAGGGGAGATAATCCCCTGCTTCATCGCGGCGTCGAATGATGTTGTTTTCCAGGTTCCGCCGTCATTCCAGACCACAGATGTAAGGCGCTGGATCTCATCAACGATATTTGGCCCGTGCTGCCCGTTATCAGCATTGAGCTCCTGCTCGCGCTTGAGCTTTTTGCGGAGCATCATTGCGGCGACACGCGCCGCGCCAAGGCCGCCGACCTGCGAGATGAAGTTGGTAAAGAGGTTGCCCAGTAACAGGCAGTGCTCCTCCACCACCTCATACGGGAACGGGGTCACATGCAGGTACACGATTGACCCGTCTTCCCGGGTGATGTTTGTTACCAGGTTGAGCTTTTTGTCAATTTTCACAATCAGACCCACATATTATCGTTAGCCAGGATATAACCGCTGATGGTCACCACGTACCCGGCATCCATGCCGGTAAACGGCAGTTCGTTGAAGTTCACCAGATAAGCATTCAGCACGGTGAAATTGCTGAGCGTGTTCGCATCCGGGGTGATCACCACCTCGCCAAGTGCCGTATCGGTGGCGAAGCGGTTTTTGTAGCTGTCGCTCAGGCCCTGCGTGCGCAGCAGATGGACGGTGACGGTCACCTGCTGATATGGCGCCTGGCTGCCTACAGTGCCGGTCAGCGTCGGGATAATGTCCGTCGCCGGGCCATCAGGACGCATGCTGATGGCGTCCTTGCCAAGGTAAGAGGCGGTGATATTCAGCGCTGGCACGTCAGTTACCGACACCGCGCCGCGTACACGATTGAGGAATCCCTGCGGTACTAATGGGTTTGCCATTTTTTACGCCCCTACAAAGTTGGTTACGTTCACGTTAAACGTGATGGATTCGAAGCCGCGGCGTGGCGTCATCACGGCGCTCAGGCCAGCGTATTTGCCATCGGCGTAATCGGACGGATTCAGGCTGGTGTAATTCGCAAACGGCACGGCGTTGATCACCGCGTTGCCGGCATACGTGCCTTTCTCGTACTCGGTATTGAAATCCTGCTGCGTCAGGCCGGTACCAATCACTCGGCCGAGGATCAGACCGTAACTGATGCCGTTGCGCAGCGTCTTCAGCGCGCGACGCTGCAGGCGGTCGATGCCGTTCTGCTCGTAGTACAGCGGGTTAACAGTTGTGTTTGACCCGTTGATGATTTCGTTGGCCAGGTCGAGCTCAAGGTTGATTGCAGTCCACGCCACTGAATACCAGTAGTTGAACGGATTGCCGTCCAGCATGTGGCCTGCTACCAGCATTTTGTTGCTCAGCCCACCTTCCGCGGCGGTGCCGACGTAGTTGATGCTGTTGTCCTGGAGCTGCTTCAGCAGCGTTCCATTGCCTTCTACCGGGTATTCTGTAACCCCGTAACCAAAGCGGTACGCCATTGGCGGAACCATGTTTGACGAGCCAGGGTCGTTTGCCAGAGAGGACTGGAACCACGCGGCCATGGAAAACTCGCCCGCAGGGATGTTTGGGGATTCGACACCCGCAAACACGGATTTGTTTTTGGTGGAGACCCAATCCGGATAGGCGGCGATCGTGGTGGTGACGAAGAAATACACCAGTGACGCTGGACTGGTGTACAGACCCGTCAGGGTTTTAAACGTCGGCTCGCCATCCCATTCACGCGGCACCAGGTACGAGAAGAATTTCTGGTAGGTGTTACCCAGAGAAATGTCTTCATCGATGAAGTCAGCCAGTGCAGCCACAGCAGCAGCAACAGACACATCACCCAACTCCAGCACATAGACCGCGCGGGTAGTTCCCTGGGGCCAGAACGTGGTGTTCATCTCGATGATTTCGTTTGCCGCTACGGTTTTCACCGTACCCATAACTGTTGCCGTGCCAGGGTCTGTCGCCAGCGGGTAAGTGAAGGCGGTAGCAGTGGTCGCGGTGGCTGTGACGGCGCGGTTATACGCTGTCGGGGTAACGCCAGATACAACCAGCGGAATAGTGTCACCAACTGTCCACCCATGCGCTGCTGACAGGGTCACGGTGACCACGCCAGTTGCCCAGGCGATTGTTGAAATGGTCTTTGCCGGCGAGGTAATAGCCTTCAGATCGTCTTTGGTCGTCAGGAGCTGATACTCTCCTGCCGCCAGGGTGGTTCCGCCCATGGAGATCATTGCGCCGGATTTGAGCAGCTGAGAGGGCTTCGGTGGGTTGGTCACCGAGACGTTAATGTTAACAATTGACATTTATTTATTTCTCCGGGTAAATGGACGGAATCG
This sequence comes from Enterobacter cloacae complex sp. ECL352, assembly GCF_020149545.1. Classification (NCBI taxonomy): domain Bacteria; kingdom Pseudomonadati; phylum Pseudomonadota; class Gammaproteobacteria; order Enterobacterales; family Enterobacteriaceae; genus Enterobacter; species Enterobacter cloacae complex sp. ECL352. The sequence goes on along the minus strand of NZ_CP083709.1, from coordinate 4,389,608 downwards.
CTGACGTGATCAGCTTGCGCGCGACGTTCCGCATACGCTGCTGGTAATAGTTGACTTTGAACTTGATGGTTTTTCTCATGGCTATGATGTTCAGCTCGTTCTGCGTGACGCGCTCGTCCTGAACAACCGGTATGTTCATCACACCCATTTCCGCGTCGTCGCCGAGCGTGTACTGCTGTACGTACCTCAGGAAATCTTCCACTCCGGCATTACGCAGCCCAGTGATGGATATCGTCACATCCTCGGAAACCAGCTGATACTGGTTCTGCTGCTCATCGAGGTAAAAGCTCCCGGCGATCGGCGCTGTGTTGCTACATTTCACCGTTGCATACGGCGGTGAAAGGTTCTGCGTCGACAGCATGGCCGGGAACATCGGCATGTACTGGCTCAGCGTCAGCCATACCGGCAATGAGCTCGAAACCACAACGTCCGACAGGTCGATATCGTCGGCTGAGTTGATGATCTGCGATCGCATGTAGGGGAAGATTGCCTCCCCTGTGTAGTGGTAGAGGTTGGCCTGTTCGTTCAGCCCGGTGCGCCGGGAGAAAGAAAACTGGATGCCGAAGAACTCGCCGATATACAGGACATCAGATCCGATATCGTTGAACGGGTCGATGTCCGCCTGCGCAGTAAACGTCACGACGTTCCTGTCGTAGAGCTGCTCGTCGTCCTGGATGGTTTCGGTCGTCAGGTGCAGATAACCCTTAACATCAACCGTATCGGGCTCACTGCTGGGGTCGTCAGACAGAACAGAAGCCTTCACCCAGAATACGAACCCGTCGAGGGGCAGCACCTTGCGGATATATTTCGTGAACGTGACCACCTGAAAGCGGCTCAGGTCGTCAAGACCCTGCGTCAGCGTGGCGTTAAGCTCAGTTTTTGCAGTCTGCTGCAACTCACTCAGGGAAGGCATTCAGCACCCCGCTCACCCAGGCGCACATCGCCCCTTGGTAGGTTCCGGTATCAATGAATGAAGGGCGAGGTTTCGGCCCTTTTCCGCTCTTGAATCGCTTCGAAATACCCTCCAGCGCGCGCTTCGTTGGCACTCCAGGCAATCCGTTCATTTCGGCGTTGTCGAGGAATCCGACGAACAGGTCATGGATCTGTGACATTGATTGTCGAAAAGGGTCACTCTGTGGCGGGAAGCCTGCAATCAAGTTTTCCAGTTGTTCCGCCATGTCCTTTGCCATCAAATCAGCGATGTCGTTGCTGTACCTGTCGAAAAACGTCTGCATGATCTGGTACTTTTCCTCCAGATACTCGGCGACGTCTCCTGTTGTGGTGTTTTCGTCCTCATACGGGACGTCAATCACTCCCAGGTGGAAGGTGATCATGACAGCCCCCACAGGCTGCCGAACTGCTGGGCAATCATCAGGTACCGGCGGCCCCATGGATCCTGCAACATCTGCAGGTCAGCCAGCGACAGGTCTTTGAAGAAGTCCGGAACCAGGCGCTGAGCGCTGGTTGAGTTATCCCCGGCACCAGTAATTACGCCAGCCTTGAAATTGTTCAGGCCATACTCTTTCCTGAAATCAGCAAATACCGATTCGGTACCGTAGTTAACCAGGAAAGACGCGCCCAGGTTGTACACGGCTACGGTGTACAGGTTCGGCGTGACGCACGCGATATCAGGGTTTACCCACTCAACCGCGCCGCCATACGCCAGGGTGAAAGACGGCGAGTCGTCGGGAACCTGCGCGGCGGTCAAGCCCATGTCAGTTCGAACGAATTCGATGAATCCCGACAGGCTCGTTGTCATTTTTTCTTGCTCCCGGATTTTTCAGTCACGATTGTTTCGTTAACCGTTGGGGTGTCTTCGCTGTCTTCGCGGCCTTTCGCCTGCTCCGCGCTGACTTCCATCTCGCCGGAATAGCCGGTACCGCTGTCACGCAGCGCGCTATCCAGAGCTGCTACGGATGCCTGGCGGCGCCCATGGGCGCCACGGGTCAGGTGAATATCGTTATCGCGGATTGCTTTTTCGATTACCGACGCTGATACAGGCTTGTTCAGGCTGTAGCACAGGCCGACAAACGCCTGGCTCTGGTCGATTTTGGTTGAGTCAACCAGACCATAAACCTGGTGGTGCTGCACCACTGCATCAACTTCATCAGTTGAGCCATCCAGCACCATCATTTGATCGCCGTGGTTAATCGGGATCTGAATAAGGCGGCCGGTCTCCAGCTTGCGATAGGCGAAAATCTGGCGCTGCTTGGTGGTGTTAGCGATATAGAGTTTCATTGGTTACTCCTCATTGACCGTTAATGTCTGGTGTCCATCTTCGTACTTGGTGTATGTCATTCCAGGTTTAATGGAGTGGGCCCAGGAAACTTCATCGCTTTTGAATTGATGTTCCTCACCAAACTTGCCGGTAATAACGCAGGCTTCTTTTGTCATGAAGACTGACTGAATGTCGCACTGAGTAATGATTTTCACTGGTTACCCTCGTAAAAAAGCCCCTGCTGAGTTTCCCCGGCAGAGGCTTAACCACTTCAAAGAATGGATCAGGCGCTGTACGCCATGGACAGGATGGTGATTGCTTCCGGACGAACTGCCCAGCCTGCGGTAGAGCGCATTTCGGACAGAACATCAATGGCGCCACCGGCGATCGGCGTCGGAATTTCACGCGGCGCCGCCATGTCGGTGAACATCAGCGCGTTCGCGGCAAGAGACGGGGTCAGCTTGGCGAATTCGTTGGTGTTCACAGTCGAGTTGACCATCGGAACCTCAACCTCAGGGATGGTGATCACCACCGCGTCGGTACCGCCAGCGCCTGCGCCGATCAGGGTGTCGTCATACACCCAGTCAACCTGGACGTTTGCGCCTTTCAGCACTTCTTTCACAGTGCCGCCGACGGTGTCAGTACCGCCACCAGGACGCTGGTAAGAAGTCAGCTGGACGATCTGCTGAATCTCCATGGCGCCGAGGACGCGCTGCGGCCCCAGGATAACGACGCGCTGCTGGCGGCCCAGCTGCATGGTGCGGGTCAGTGCGGCCTGTACGTGACCCAGCAGATATACCGCCATCTGGCCGTGGTCATAGGTCAGCACAGTTGTGTTGCCGTTGCTGTCCGGTGGCAGGGACTCAGTAGTCGCGCCAGCGGTGTTCAGCAAGCCTTCACCGCCGGCAGGGTTCATGCCGTACAGCAGAGCAGAGCGCAGCTGCTGGAAAATGCCCTGACGCATGCCCAGGCGCTGAGCTTCCGGAAGTGCAAAGTTCCAGTTACCGGCAGCGGCCATGTCATGGTGATCGTAGATACCACGGCAGCGGAACAGGTAGGTTGGGGTTGAAATCATCTTCGCATCCAGCGCCACGCTCGGCAGCTGGTTACCGTTACCGGACTGGCTGGAAGTGGTCTGGGTGCGGATGTCCAGACGGCGCATGTAGACATACTGGTCGCCTACGCCGAGACGGACTTGCGGGTTACCGCTGGCGATGGTTTCAAACGCACCTGATGCCTGCTGGTAACCAATGATCATCTCCGGCGCGATATACGACGGATTGACGATGGTGTAGCTGGGGGTAATTGCAGCCATTTAATTCAACTCCCGATTAAAGTAAGACCAGCGCGCAGCTGTCGGTGTTATTCCAGGTCAGGAAACCAGTCGCGCTGTCATAGCTGACAGTCTTGGAGTTGCCTGATTCGATGGCGAGCACTTTTACCGGCAGCGTGATGTCGGAAAGCGTAACTGCGCCGATGGTGCCCTGCGTGGTTGCAGCGCCGCCTGGTGCAGTTGCCGGGGCGTAGGTGAAGGTTGTTGAGCTTGGAACAGACAGCACTACCACAGTGCCGTTGTACGCCGCAGGAGCGACGCCGCTGATTTTCACGTATTGTCCAGCAGTAAGGCCGTGTTCCGATGCGGCGGTGGCCGTAGCCACGCCAGAGGCATAGGTCACAGCGGTTGTCGCGATGTCAGCACCAGAGAAACCGGCCGCCGCCGCGGTGGTGATCTGGTTGTTCACAAAATCCCATGCCAGCGGAGTTTTCACTGACGCGCCGGAGGTACCCAGCGCGACAACCTGCGCAGAAGCTTTCAGCGGCACGCGCATGTTAGAGCCCAGGCGGTAGTACGAAACGCTCATGCCTGATGCGTACAGCGGAACCGGTGACTGAGGCGTGGTCAGGCCGTTGTGAGCCTGATTGAAGACGGTGAAACCTTCCAGTTCGGCAACAGACACAGCGCGACGGATGATTGAGCCGCGCGGACTTGAGCTGGTACCAGGCAGAAGCTCAGCAACCGGCAGACCGCCCCACAGTGGTTTGGTTTCCGTTGCCGCCACGGTGCCCGCCGCCAGATTGAAGCGGTTAGCTGGGTCATCGAGCGCCACACCCTGAATATAACCGTCGGACTGCACGCCGAAGGAACCCAGCGCGTTCGTGGTTGCCATCGGGTTAAGAGATAAGTTAGCCATGCTTGAGAGCTCCCGTTAAGCCTGGTTGTTGAAACTGGTGACCTGACGCTTGCCGGACTGGAACGGAGCCCAGGTGGCAGCAGGATCGCCTTCGAAGGTGCTGATCTGGCGACCGGTCGCATCAGCGCGTTTAATTTCGCGCAGCATGCCAGGTCCAACAGACAGGCTTGCCGATTTCTGCGCGTCGGCGTAAATCGTCTTCTCTGCCACGCTCAGCAGGGCTGAGTCAGCGATGGAGGACAGGTCGACGGATTTGAAGTCAGGCGAATGCTCCTGCAGCTGGATCATCAGGCGGCGGCGATATGCCAGCGGCTTTTCACCAGACAGCGGCACCGGCGCGCGCTTGCCAAAGCAAGAGAACACGCTATCGGCCTTCACCTGTGCATCGGCTACTTCGTTACGCTCTTCATCGCTCAACTCGGTTGGGATGCGGGAGCGCAGGTCGGCGATCTCCTGGCGCAGCTGAGAGTCAGCCTTTTCTTTCGCCATGCGTTCGGCCTCTTCCGCGTCGGCCTTCTCTTTGGCTTCGGCGTCTGCTTTTTCCTTCGCGGCTTTCTCTTCCGCGTCAGCTTTGGCTTTCGCCTCTTCGGCCTCTTTTGCCTCAGCATCAGCCTTTTCTTTCTTGGCTGCTTCTTCGGCATCGGCCTTGGCTTTACGGTCTGCTTCTTCTGAGTCAGCCTTAGCCATGCGTGCGTCAATCGCCTTATTGATTAGCGCTACGATTTTTTCCTCGTCCATCTTTTCAGCCTCGTTTGGAATGGAATCAGATTTAACACCAGTAGGGGCAAGGAGCTTGTCCCATACGCCCTGTTCACAAATTGCAACGTGGTCGAGCAATACCGGGGAACCTTCCACCAATAGAGGCTGACCGTCGATTTTGATGATTGAGTCCTGCGTTTCGCTGTACGTGACGGTTGGCGAGGTGCTCAGCTGCCGTGTCGCCATAATTTCGGCGGCTTCAGCGTCGTACACCCGTCCAATAGTCCAGACCTCGCCATTATCAGCAACCCAACTGTTCGTCAGGGTTCCGATAACACGCTTCGCAAATTCATCGCTATCGAGCTTGTTTTTCTCCGGGTGCAGCCAGATAAGCGGTACACCGGCAACTCGCTGGAGAAACTCTGGGGTGAGATAGTCGTCCGGGTTACGGAAGGCCATCTGTTGATCTGCAGAGCGCCAGGTAACCCCTGTTCCGGTTACCCGGATGGCGAACATCCACATGTTGATAAAGAATTGCGGGCTGCTTAGCGTCCCGTCAGCGATGAGCGCGGCCACCTCGGTTTCATTGAGCGCCTGCTGCGCCAGCATCTCAGCGAAGGGCTGATGAAGCGGTTTTGGCAGATCGTCAATGTGGAACCATCCGGCGGCCAGCGATTCGTCGTTAAGCTTCGCCTCGAACCTCTCCGGCACCTCGGCGCGAAACGTCAGATAATCGCCGTATACGCTGTGCGGGGTCAGCGGGCCATCGTACTGATAGCCCACCTCTTCCAGCACCTCGCGGCGCGCGGCATCAATGGGCAGCTCGCCCGGCTCTACCGTGCCGCCAGGCGGGCACCACGTACCATCATCCGAACGCTGGATCAGGAAGGCGTACTTACCCTGACGGAACATTATCCCGCTGCCAAAAATAGCCACGTTTTAATGCTCCTATGCTGCTTTCTTCATCGACTCCATGAACTTCTGCCCCTTCTGGGTCAGCATGTATTCAGGAATGCTTCGGAGGTTGTAGATGTAGGTCACATAGCACTGGCAAAAAACCTCTTCGCCAGGCTGCGTGATTTCGTCGAGGTAACCGGCAGGACCGGCTTTCACGTACCCGTTTTTTTGCGCCCAGTTCCCGCGAATCAGGTAATACAGCTGATCGCGTTCCTTGTGGTCCTCGCGGAAGTCATACCCCGGCCGCCGCCAGTGGCTGTGCCATATCGCTGCAATCGCGTTGTTGCTCGTTGCGATCACGTTGTCGATGTTGGCTATCAGCTTATGGTTCTGGTCGATCATCACCCGGCGCGCTTCATAATCCACCTTCTCAGCGGCCTTCTGAATATGCGCTGCAGTCTCCCGCATCGTTCCCTGAATGCCGGTCAGTGCAATGCTGTCGACTGAGGGAATGCTGCTGGCCCAGCCGCTAAACCGCGACAATGTGGTGTCGATGGCTTTTTTGCGGTTGAGATGGATAAGGTCGGCGCTGGCGAGGATCCGCCTGTCGAGTTCCGTCCGCAGCTTCGGCTCAAGGTAGTTGAGCGTAAAACGGGATATGCCATGGTGGCGCTTCAGCGCGCCAGCACGCCCCACCTGCAGGTCGTATGCTTTCGTCAGGTTGCGGGTGACCATTGCCATGTAGTCATCGGCGGTTTCGCTTTCAGCGGCCTGGCGGATAATAGCCTGCCAGCGCTCCAGCTCTTCCCGGGATGAGTAGCCGTTGCGGAGAAAGAACTTCACCGCGTCTCTCACTGTTCGGGTGAAAGTGTTCATAGCATCATCCCGCCGCCCGGCTCTTCAGCTTTCGGCGGCTCCGGCGGTGGGTTATCTTTCAGCGAGTCGTAATCGAGGTTAAGCCGCTGAGGGAATAGGTTCTCGTTGGCGTTGGCGTTTTCACACGCCCACTCGATCAGCGTTGCGCGGTTTTCCGGGTCCGCCGTGAGCTGCGGAAGCACCGTTTCCAGCATGCTGACGATAGCCTTAAAGCGTATCTCGTCGACCTTCACCTTCTCGCTTTCCGGCTCTTTCAGGGAGGACGGCCAGCGATATTCGAAGTTGTTTATCCAGCTCGCGAAATACACGCTATAGGTGTTTTTCAGCTCCGGGATGTCAGCACGCAGCGACTGGAAGAATTCAATGCTCCAGGCGCGGTACTGGCACACACGGATGAAGAACGCGTAAAGCGGGTCAAGCCACTCCCGGATGTTGTCGATGTACACCGCCACGGCGCGGGCATCTTCAGTGCCTTCGCCGAAGCCCTGGGCGAACGTCTCAGAGTTGAGGATGATCGCCGGCATATCAGCGGCGGCGGCTATGTTCTCCAGAATATGCTTACGCGCAGAGTCGAGAGGTTTTTCAAGGTTGCTCAGGTCTATCGACTCAATACCATCCTGCGGTCCAATCTGCAGGACCTCGCCAGTTTTGCCTCGCTTCAGCAGCATGCGCTTGAATCCACCCAGCGCCTGCATAACTTTGTTAACAACCGCGCCAGCGCCTGCAATTTTGGTAATTAGCAGTCCGCCTTTAACCGCTACCATGTCATCAGTGCGCATGGTCTGAATAAAGGATTTTAACGGGAAAAGCGCACGCTGATACACGCTGCGACCGGTGAACCCGAACGCTGCAGGGTTGTAAGCGAGATAAATTGGATCTTCGTTCTGCGCGACTATGCAGCGAGATTTGTGATACGGCTTGCACGCCACCCGGATGCCGTCGACTTTCTGGAAGTCCTGGGCGTTCGGGTCCTGATTCAGCACGATGCTTCCCGCGGTGTTCAGCGGGTCCAGGATGTTAAAGCTGACGTTGTGCTTGTACAGCGTGCGGTAGTCCAGCGATTCATTCGGCTCCTGGTTATCCACCAGCATTGCAATCGCAGAGACGCCGTAAATACGGGCGATGCGCGCGGCGTTGGCGATGTGCTGATTAGCACCCATCGTTTTCCATTCGCGTTCGAACGCGTCTCGCAGGCGCCGCTCAAGTCCATAGGACTGGGCAACATGCACGGTGCGCGGCTCATTCATCGCCATTTTAATCGGGCGATCCACCATCTTGCCGCCCAGGGGGTGGAAGAGATAAATCGTCTTGCAGGCCTGATACCCAGCAGAGGATCCTGGCTGAATATCGTCGCTGTCCAGCAATGCCATCAACTCGGGAGAGCAGCTGCCGATTTCGAAATCGTCTTCGTTCATTGGTTCTCTCGTCAGATTGCGTCGCCGCTGCCGAAGGCGATGATCAGCCCGTAGGTGTAATCATCGAGCAGGTCATCGGCGCGCTTATGCGCTTTCTTGTCGGCAAGGTGGAATCGGGAAACCTGCTTATGCAGATGGTTTGCTGTCTCGCCCTTGAAGACGGCTGTCTTCTCGTAGGCGTGTCGTGATATTTTCGCCAGGCCGCGGTAGTGGTAACCGGAGGCCATAATGGCGCGCTCGTCCTTTCCTTTGCTGGTCAGAGCGGACTCAATTTTGTTGACCGGCCATCCCAGGCTTTCGCCTTTCTGCAGGAGGATGCTGCCCATGCTGGCGTCTTCGATGAACACGCCGAGGCTGCCGTTGATGGCAACGCACTGACCGGAAAGCTCGTTGAGTCGGTCGAATACCGACGGCATCCACGTTTCCAGCAGCGCGCCGTCAATCTGCACCACATCCCAGTCGAGAATGGTGAGGCGCTGAATGCCGGGCCGGGTGTCGACGGCGTAATACACCACTGCCGTACCGTCATGTTCTGAACCACCTTTGACGGCGGTATCCATGACAGCGAAGACGGCCTGGCACATTTCAGGGTAATCGACAGGCTGATCCTGATTCTCACCCTCGAACCATTTGCGGACGTCGAACAGCGAAGCGGCGGACCAGTCGACGAACTCGGCCAGGAACTCCTGGCGGAATACGCGCGGGTCAGTTTTTTCCCTCTGCTGCTCCAACTCCTCCGGCGGAACGAATGGGTTTGAAGATGTCGGCGCGTGGTGCTCGATAAAGCCCAGCGATTTATCGTGACAGATGGCGTAGAAGAAGTTCTCTTCGTCCACCCCGTCAGGAGTTGAAAACACGTAGGCCCGGCCTTTCGTCGTCAGTAGCGTTGGCTTAATCGACTTCGGCCAGATCTCCTTCAACATCTCAGCCGACTTGGTAAAAGCAGCCTCGTCTATCAGGACCACTTCGTACTCACGACCACGGCCCGCCAGTTTGTTGTCGTTGGTGACCCAGAAGTCAATCTTCCCGCCGTTCTTCAGCAGGATTCGCTTTTCGCTGCGACTGGAGCTTTTAATGATTGGCTGAAGAACTTCGACCAACTTGTCGAATATCTCCTGATACTGGCGATACTCAGCGGTGAAGATACCGACGCGTCCGCCCAGTTCAATATCCATGCCCGGGCGTTTAAATTTGCTGGTCGCATATGATACGGCAGCGCTGACGAGCATGAAGGTTTTTCCCCAGCGACGACCGCAGCGCACAGCGTTAAGTCGCTCACCCCAGGAATCAGACCAGACCTTTAACTGCCCGTCATGCAGCGTCGGGAGGTAAATGTCGGCCATATCATCTTCCTGGTATCGGCAGGGTGTTGTGAACGACGATCGCGTTGTCTTTGTCGCCATCCTTCATGATGTCGATTTCCATTTCCACTTTCTCAGTGGCGCGTTCGCGGTAGGCAGCATCGACCTGAAGCTTCGCTATTGAGCCTTTGGTGTACTCCAGCGACTCGATGCGCTGCGTGTTCCGGTGCATGGCCTTTTCAGCAGAGGAAATCAGCGAGTGGAGCTCTTTCGCCTTTTCGTCCGTTGCCAGCTCCAGCTCAGCCTGCCAGCGCCCGATGTTCTCCGCCGCCGTCAGGTTCGCCGCGCGCAGCCAGAACAACTCATCGTCGAGCGTGAGCAGCTTTGCGTCTTCGGTGATTGCGTCAGACAGGAGCATCCTACGACCGTAGCCGCCGTGCTTCAGTGCATTCTGGTTGCCCGGCTGGAATGCATTCGTCGGCGGTGCAGTGCGGGATCCGCGCATCGGTTTCGCGTCTCGGGAATTTTTGGCGCTGCCTGTTTCACGGTCGGATTTTTTCACCTTCCCGGATTTACTGGCCTCACCCTTTCCCTTCTGCGAATTCGCACCTTTTTTCGCAGCTTCTTTCTGCGATTTCGCACCATACGACGTTACTTTGATGTAGCGTTTCGCAGATGCGTAATTCAGTCCCTGAGCCTGGCACCAGTCTTTGGGGGAAATACCTGTTTTTGCATGCTCGGCGAGGAACTGGTCTTGCAGTGCTCCCCAGTCCGGTTTTGCCATAATACTTACCTCACGTTGACATTATCGAAGCCCCTCAGTGAAGGGCTCCTGTAATGCCTGCTCAGTCTTTCAGGAACTCTTTCGTGTTGACTGCAATTTCCCCGGTAAAGAGCACTGCACTGGTGCAATCAACGATGACCGATGCGTGAGGATTGGCGTTTTCGTTCAGCCATTGGATCAGCGGCTTTGCTGCTGCTTCAAAACTGGCCTGGTCATAACGCGGTGCATTGCTTTGTTCTTTTTCCACTTTCTCATCCTCATTGTTAAATCCCCGCTACTGCGAGGCTCGTTGTTCTTCTATCTGCCTAATGGCATCAATCTGGCCGTTGCAGTTCTCAATCGAAAGCAGTAGTGCTTAGCCACTTACGGCTTACCCGTCAGCAAGATGTGATCACCATCCTTGCGGGGTTACACAGATCATTATCAAGCCCACCCGCAGATGAGCTTTGTAATGGAAAGCCGTTGTGAAAGTGGCTCTCAAAACCACAAATCTGTGGTTATGCGGCCAGGCGGTGCTGTTATTCAATCAGCACTGAGTATTCATCCCAGTCAGGGACATTATCCTCAGAGCAGCCGATATGTTCCGCAATGGATTTCTTATCATAACTGGCTATATATTCGTCTTTATCATGCTCTTGAAAGCCTTGCGGATAACATATCCATACTCTGTCATCTACCACCACGGTTACGCAGGGAGACATAAAAAGCTCGTCATAAATCCTTTTAGCGTGCTTCAAACCCAAGCCAAAGGCGAAATCTATTGCTTCATCAGGCCATTCAGCACTTACCATCCCCGCCCGCATGGTATTAAGTAGTTCCAATTGATAAAAGTAAGAGTCCGCCAACTCAGAGATGCCATCAATTTTTGCCTCTGCTGCCTCCTCGGCCTCATGGGTGGCAATTGATTTCATGACTTCTTTTATGCAATTAACTGCATCATCGAAGCTAATACGAAACCACTCTCCCACCACCCTGTGTTTAGATAGTTTTGCATGGCATTCGATCTCAACCTTTGGGTAAAGGTGGAATGCTTCGGATATGAATGTGTTGCCTGAAATAAACCCGCCCTGTGTTTGGATTGCTTTTACTCGCTGGTTTGGCCGGAAGCTCCTTCCTATCTTTACCAAATCCTCGTTCTGCACAGCGTATACATGACCTTTCATCGTATTTCCTTTCTGTGGTGTGAGCCTGCTCGCGTAGACATGGGCAGCCGAGAGCGGAACGATGAAATCCACCGCCCTGTCTCAGGCTCACACTACGGAAAGCTCTCTATGGAACGCACGCGAGTGCGCATAAAAAAGCCCCGCTATTGCGAGGCTGTTATTTGAGGCACTGCTCTTTGATGTAGTCCTGCAGATAACCGACCTGCTTCGTCACTGTGGCGATTCGCTCTCTGAGGGTGAAATAATCCCGTTCAGCGGAGTCAGTAAGTCGGGGGCCGGTAGCATCGACCATGCCGCCGGAGCTGGTCGCTCCGTTCGAGGGGCATTTTGCGTTGATGCGCAACCCACACTTGCCATTGCTAACGCAACGCTGCAGATCATCAAGTTGCTTTTTCGCATCGGACAATTCCTTCGTATATTTGGCATCCAGCACAGCCACATCTCGCTGGCGCACCTGCATATCTTTGATGGTGGCGTTAGCCGTGCTGAGATTCTTGGCGGCTTTGTCTCGCTGGTCTTTGTAGGTGATGGCGTTGTCGCGGTACCGGTTTACGAAGAACGCCAGCACGCCGATTAACGCCACCACCAGCAGCTGCAACCAGTAACGTTTGACCATATCGCCAATCATGACAGGAACAGAGCCCGCTCTGCCTCCCGGCGACGGGTGAGCCCATTCAGGACTTTACCACCAGCTTTATTCCAGCGCAGGAACTCATCGGCAGCGCCAGCGTAATCACCGGCGTTGAGTTTTCGCAGGAGAGTCGATGTCGACAATGACCTGGCGCCGAGGTTATACGTGAACGACACCAGAGCATCGAATTGCCCCTGAGTCAGGTCAACTTTGACCAGGCGGGACACGTCACTTTCGTATCTGACCAGTCCAGTCTTCAGCAGACGCTCTGCCGTTTCCTGCTTAATCGTCATCCCGGCGCGGATTGGTTTGCCGTCGACAGGCTTGGTCCAGCCATAGCCGATCGTCCACACTCCGACGCTGTCCTGATACGCGGTGAGCTTGCAACCTTCGAACTGCTTGATCAGGGCAATTCCTTTATCACTGGTTTGCATTCTTCATCCCCGTCAGACGTTCCCAGAAGTACGTCAGTGCCACGGAGCCCATCGCCCCGCTGATGCCAGACGTAACCAGAATCATGTAAAGGCTCAACCCGCTTTCAACGCTGATCAGTCCACCAATGAGACCGGTAAATCCGGACACTGCGATTTGCGCCAGTGCGTTGATCCAACTCCAGGTGGCTTTGTTCTGCTTAACGTCAATAAGGTATCGGACCAGGCCGCCCCAGCATGACAGAGCAAGGACAATCAGCCATGACACTCCGGCAATGCTTTCTTTATCTTGCATACGTTTAGCCATATCACCTCCGAAAGAACGGGGTGCTGTTTGTAGTAAGGGATCAGGCCCTAGGGACAATTTAACAAGTAGGCGTGTCGATGATGGTTCCCGGAACCTGAAAATAAAAAAGCCCGCGACAGGCGGGCAATATGGGGGTAAGGCAATGCCGGCTCGTTGGCCGAAGGGTCCCAGGCAGTGGGTTTGGTTTGTGGTGTTGCTGGGCGGCGATGACGCCTGTACGCATTTGTTAGGCCGGTTCTGCTTCCGGCACTCGCTTAATTCACCACAACGGAAAGAGCGCTGGTAATCTGTAGCGGGTGGTTAGTCGCGCGCGCCGACGTGACGCGCGGCCCATTCCAGCATGGTCAGCGCTTTTTCCTGTTGTGCAGATACGAAAAAGCCCAAGGCGTTAACCTCGGGCTTGAATTCTTTGTGTCGACAATCAAAGCTATGGCGACGATATCAGATTTACATGAAATATATGCGTTTCAGTTCGGTTTTGCAAGAGTTGCGTGCGAATTTGTCGCCTTTTGTTGTGAACGTGATCGCGTTACTGAGATAAGCGCACCGCTATCGAGTCGCTTAAAGCTGTTACGCATAGCCATCCAGTGAGGCAGATAGGTTTCTGTCCAAGTGGATTTCGCAACGCCAGCCAGTTCTGCCAGCGCCTGATATTCGTACGTCTCACGCCCTGCCAGATCCGCTTTGACGTCCTGCGCCGCCAGCCAGATAAGCTTTTTCAGACGCTCCATCGTCTTGCCGGCCACCCTCTTCGCGCCGAGCTGCTCCCGGAACTCTGCCCACGCCCACTGAGTGATCGCCACCTGGTACTCGAAGCGGATATTCTCGCTGTAGTTCCACAGCAGCCATGCTTTCTGATGGTCTTCCAGTGACAGGACAGCGCGGCGCCACGATGCGGTCACGAACTCAACCGGGCCCACCAGCGCGATGGATGAGCCCTTTGCGCGGGACTGGCTACCGCTCATCGGCGGACCATCCGGATTGACCATGCGCTGCTTATCCTTGTCGAATACCTTTTTCCGTCCCCGGCTGCGCGCCGTCGCTGTGAATTGCGCATTTTCGGCGAAAGCTACCAGCTGCCCTTTCGTCGCCCCGCTGAGGTCTGCGGTCGCCACAATGAGCTGCTGACGTACGTATTCCAGTTGCTGACTGTTCATGCGGCTTCCTTATGTGGCTGGTTGGTTTTGGTCTGGCTGTGCTTTGCTACTGGCGGCATGCTGGCGCGCTTAACGCTTTCTGCCTGGTACCGGATAATCTGGTCACGTGTCATTCATCCACCCTCTCGTTCTGCCAGAGAGGAAGTGGTGACTTATCCCCGGCGCGGCGAATGCGTGACTTGGCGTTCTTCTCAATCTGAATGAGCTTCTCGATATTCTGACGGCGCTGCTTTTCTTCCCGGCGGAGATATTTCACGCTTTCCCAGTAGCGAGACTCCTGGTCGCAAAGTGTCATCAGGTAGTCGAATGGATCGATTAGCGTTTCGCATTTCCGGCAGCGTAGCGTTCGCTCTTTTCCGTTTATCGATACAGCAGAGTGCAGACACATGACCTTTTGGCCTTCGCGCTGAATGACCAGCCCATCCTGCAGGTCGTTATTCTTTGACGGGAAAGCGACAACCTTGCCCAGTTCAATTTCGGTTTCTGTGCTCATGCGGCCTCCCGCTGTTTCAGTGCTTTGAGCTTGGCGCGGTACTCATCGCGGATCCGGATGAAGTCTTCCCGGCGGTAGTTGGTCATTTCATGGGGCCCGTTGAGCCAGTCGACGTAATCCTGCCCGTAACGAGCTACCAGGCCCGCTTCGTATTGCTGCGCGACCGTCGCCTCTTTGGCGGTGTACTTTCCGGCTCCGGCATTACACGACTTGCACTGCTTATGGGCGTTGCGCTCTTCAAAGCGCAGTTCAGGGTTAGCACCGACTGTTTTGAAGTGGCCGCAGTCCCACTGGCCGCCATGCAGATCGGGAGGATTAGCCTCACCGCAGCTGATGCATGGCAAATCGGCATCACGCGCGCGGATGTAGGCATTGAATGCCTGCTGAGCCTGCGCTTTGTAGTAACCGGCAGGCCGTAGCTCTGCCAGACGTTCCTTGCGGCGTTTGCGCCCGGCCTTCTCTGCCTCTTTCTGTTCACTGATGCGCTTAGCGGCCTCTTTGACCTTCTGCTTTGCCATCAACTCCAGCGCGTAGATGGCGCCATGCTCAGGGCAGCACCACCAGACGTTGTCGAAGGTGGCGGTGAACTTCTCTTTGCATATCTTGCAGGTGCGACGGGTAGATTTACGCATGACCTCTCCTTGCCGCGAGACGCAGCCATTTCTGATCCACCAGGCGGGCGGTGTAGTCTTTCAGTGTCGGGATGTCGGACGGCTTAACCGCGGGCTTACGCTGGCGGCGTGCCGGAACGCGGAAGATTTCGTTGGAGATGACGCGTGCGAGAGGACTACCCACGGGAAGCCCTCCATTCTTGCGCCCAGGCAATGCGCTTACTGGACGCTTCGGAGAACTTCACGCCGCGGTCGGTACCGAACCAGTAAATCGCCTCGATCACATCGACCATGTAGCGCTTGCTGGATTTGGATGTACGGACGCCGAAATAAACGCGGCCGCCGTTGATGCCCGGCGCGGATTTCTGTTCCTGGTCCTGGGTCTGATTCACCAGAACGGTGATGAGGTCTTTCCATTCTTCACGGGTAAGCTTTTCTCCGTGCCAGACTACTTGGTCAGACAGGTCTTTCAGTAACGGCCACATTAGACGGTTTTGCTTGTCGGTGCGGGTCTCTTCCCGGGCCTCGACCACCATCGGCGCATGAGGGTTTACCGGCAGTGTGCGGATGAATGCTATGAGGTTGTCTTTAACGGTGTCGTTAACGATGCAGTAGTGCTGCTTCATGCGCCACCTCCTAGAGGTAACGCAGAATGCAGAAAATCGCAGGTGCATTTCTGCATCTGTGACAAGGTGAGGTGTTCAGATTGTGGTCGCATTTAAGTCCCCTTAAATGCGCAGAAGTCACTGATGGGTGTTCAGGCCATCAGCAAAGAAAGTATGGACGGTTGATTCAACAAAATCAACTCAAGAGAAAGGCCTCCGAAGAGGCCTGTTTGTTATGCGTCGAATGGGTTAGGCATTATGTGATACCACTGATGGCGAACTGAGTGGGCAGGCGACACCGATAGGATGCTTACCATTGCAGATAAAGCACCGCATCTCGCTAAGCACCTGAGGAGAGGTAGTGATCGTCTTCGGAGGATTACCCTCGCTCAATGCATCCCGGAACGCGACCGCTACAACCTTCCCGCCCAAAGCTTCCATATGGGCATGTACTGGCGGCTCCTTGCCGTCTTCGAACTCAATGACGAAAGTAAACTTGCCCATCACCTCACCTCCTGCTGCGGTGCTGCTGGCAGCGGCATCCAGTGGGTCACTCCATAACCATCCTCAAGCGGGAACACATTCACGGTCGCATTACCTCGCCTGAATGTTGAGCCGGTAAACTGGGCATCGTGGATGCTTGGTGGAACAGTATCAGAATTGAAATTTATGAAAATAAGCACCCTATCATTCTTAGTCGGCATCCGATCACTGCACGGAATCCACCCCTGTACAGGCTCAGCACCCTGAAGAATGGCGGCGCGGCAGGCGTTCCATCCGACAGCTTTTCCGTGTTCAAACGCGCTGTCAAAGTCATCATCCATTTCCATCGCATCAGGTACAGATACCGGCGCTGGCGGGGCGGTGTAAAACTTCGTGCCAAGCGGCAACCGTTTCATCTTGCTAGCTCCCTTAATAATTCGGTGAGTTGATGCTCCACCGAGGTCTACCGTGCCGTCCATAACCAGTCCATCACGCTGCTCGGAAACCTCACCCACAGGCTCCGCTTCGAGCGATGCCAGCGCGATACGCGCATTATTAATCAGGAGGCTATCAGCAGGAGATAAAACAACATGAGCGTTACCCTCCGCATCAATTTCAGAATTCGTAATTTTTCTGAACAGCTTTGCCAGTTCTTTGGTAATAGTGCTCATGGGTTCACCTTCCTGAAGCTGCGTCTGATGTCATAATCCGCATAACACCGAGATGGCTGAGTAGCATCAGCCTGGTAGACAAGCACAAAACTTTTCCCATCTTTAGAGATGTATTCGATGATGAATTTGTTTCCGGTGTGGACGCTTTCGATAATGTCACCCTGCTTCATGCTCACTCTCCTTTACCGGCTGCGGCGGCCGGCATATCGCACATGTTTGTCGGATGCGGGTTTTCGCGAATAATTCGAGCCATTCGTGCCGCCGGGGTTTCTGTCTCTTCGTTGAATTCACGAATTACAGCCGCCAGTTTGTCGGCGTCAGCGGATGAAATATCACCATCGATAAACATAACTGGCTTACCCTGCGTCGCCTCCAGCTCCGCAATGCGCTTGTCTTTGGCTTCCAGCTCATCCAGCAGCGCCAGCACGGTGGACGGGGTTAGAGCCTCATTGAATTCATCGCGATCATAACCCCAACTATCGGATTCTGCTCTCTCCGCCGCTTCACGCAGCACCTGTTTGTCGATGTTGCTCATTGGGCGGCTCCTTCTGCTTTCTTCTCGTCAACGCTCCAGGCTGTAGCCAGTGCTCCAGTCACCTGCATAAACGAGTGCTTTACTTTCACCGAGAAAGTTTCTCCTGTGGCCGATACCGTTTCGATGGTGGTCAGCTCGCCGCCGCTTTCGAAATCAGGGTAGAACTGCGTTACCAGGTTACTTTCAACAATCACTGAGCCGTCCGGCGTGTGCATTTTCAGTTTCATACCCCTACCCTCCCCCAAACCATCAATACCCTTCTCATCGCCGGACTGTTCCGGCACTCCTGAAATATTCCGTTGGTGCAGCTGCGCGCGGTGCCATCCTGTTCTTCCGGCGTCGCCAGGCGATAAGTCACCGTTCGCCAGACCTTGCTCACGCGCACAATCTTGCGGGCCCGCTCCAGATCGATAGCGTTCTTCGTGATGCAGTTGATGGTCATGCCGCACTCTGTGGCCACATCCTTCGCGGTGAAGGTCCGGTGCGTTTCGAGATAACGCAGAATTGCCTGTTTGCCTTTCATCAGTAGCCCCCTTTCTTTTTCGGCTGCTGCTCGCGCCCGCGGCGTTCTGCGGCGGCGGCCTGCTGGTCTGTGTCGTAAATTGCACCGTTTATCTGATTGCAATAAACCGTTCCGGTACTGCCGTGGCGGTTGAGTCGCAGGATTAACTCGGTTTCTCCCGGCGGCACGCTGTCATCGAAAGCACCTTCCCGGTGGATACCAACCCAGTAGTCGCAGTCCTGCTCAATCTGCCCTGTGTCGCGGGAATCGCTCGGCAGCGGGCGTTTATTCACTCGCTTCTCCAGTTCGCGGTTGAGCTGGGTCAGCAGCACGACGACGCAGCCAAGCTCTTTGGCGAGGTTCTTCAGACCTTTGGTGATCATCCCGTAGGCCAGGTCATTACGGTCGGCCTTTTCGGCGGTCATCAGAGTCAGGTAGTCAACCAGGATCATGCCTACGCAGCCCTTCTCGCGTTTGATTCGGCGGCTTTCGCTAACGATGTGCGCCAGTGACAGGCCCGGGGTGTCGTCGATGTACAGCATGTCGATTTCACTCAGTCTCCCGGCTGTGGCGATCGCCTTCTTAAAGTCACCGTCGTAGTCTCCCTGGTACTGGTCGTCGGCGTCATCCGTGGCGGGCATGTAAAAAATGCTCGGGTTAATGCCGGACTTCTGACCAACCAACTTTTCAAGGATCTGATCGCCTGGCATTTCAAGGCTGAACATCAGCGCTGGCTTTTTCTCACGAACTGCGCAGTTGATCGCCATCTGCCCGTACAGGGTGGTGTTGTGGGTCACGATATAGTCATCTGTGACATAGAGGTGCCGGGGGTGAGACACCATAATGCAAAGGCACTCTTCCGGATCAATCTCGATAACTGATTTAATCCCAATACCACGGTTTCCAAGACGGTTCACACCAAGGTTTGCACGGATCCTCGGTGACTTAATGTGTTCAAGAATTTCATCAGGCAGCTTCATGCTGACCATTTGCGCATCTAAGCCCTGAAGAGCTTCTCCCTTGTAGGTGTATGAAATATCGGTGCGCGTTGTTTCCCTGGCTGTTCCACCGAGAGAATGAACAAGCTTTACCACCCCTTGCGAAAGCTTCTTGCTGGCCGAAGAGAATCTAATGCAGCCGAATTTTTCAACCCAGCCATCAGTCTCGAGCAGTCCAACCAATACGCCGATCCGCGTGGCTTTTCCTGCACTGAAAATAGACTCTGGGATTTCTTTATCCTGCGCAGTTTTCCCCACCAAGCCGTACTCTCTCAATCTCTCAAGGAGAGGGTTTTTACACCCACGATGATGCGTTACCGTGTAATCATTCCCGCCAACATGGCGGAGGTTCAGTGGAAATACGCTGGCCGCCATGCGAGACAGAACGTAGTCTTCTGAGTTAGTGAATTTGACGCTTTTGGTTAAAGAACCATCGCCAAGGAGAGCACCTAACACCCACCCGTCGACGTGATCGGTTGATGAGCCAAAATCACCTGACAGCGATGGAATGCGCAGCCTTCCTTGATACCTAACCCTCTGAAGCATCGCTTCTAACTTTTCCGTATCCACTACACGATCACCTTCAAATTTCGACGAGCTTATCTCCCAAAGGTGAGAGTCGGCCGCCTTAACGGTGCGCCCATCCTCAAAAGTGACTTGATACATTTTGCGGACTCCCTGAGGAAATACCCCAGTAACCATTGAGGCGTGGCCATCAACAGATGCAACTTGTTGACCCACTTTGATTTCCCCATGCGTTGTCCAAGACCCGTCCTGCAAAAGAATTTTTGCGTCCAAGGCCATTGCTTTCCCCATCTTTGGCCTTGCGCCAATTACGAACAGAGACCCTTTAACCAGACCTTTCGGCGCCAGCAGTCGGTCGAGCGACGGGATACCGGTACTCATTCCGCGCTGTTCGCCTGAAGGGTCAAATCGTTTCTCCAGATCCGCTACCCAGTCATCCATAACCTCGCCGAATGAACGCAAACCACGGCGGCTGCCGGTTTTTGAATGGTCTGCGAGCTGGGTGAAAATACCCTGAATGGCCTCGTACTTCTGCGTAGCGCTCATGCCGTTGCGGGAATACAGCAGCTCAGTAGCTTCGGTCAGACGGTTGATGCCATAGCGCTCCATTGCGGCTTCCCGGACTGATGCTGCGTATGCCACGATGTTCGCAGCGCTTGGAGTGTTCTTGGCGATCTCCGCCAGGTAAGCAAAGCCACCTACCTGCTCCGCGAGCCCTTTGCCTTCAAGCGCGTCGAACAGTGTCAGACCATCGACTGGCTTGTTGTCGCGGAACATCTGGCGCATCTCGGCAAAGATCAGCTGGTGAGGTCGGCTGTAGAACGACTCAGGCTTGAGCATCGCCATAACCTTCTGGACTCGCTCGCTGTTGTCATCGTCCAGCAGGAGTCCGCCGATGACGCTCTGCTCTGCTTCGAGGTTTTGTGGTAAAGCCATGAATTCAGCGGTCATCACGATCCCCCTCGCGCACTTCGATGTAGAGCTTTTCGGTCAGGAACTTATCGAATTTCATGCGGCGCCAGGTCTTCCCGGATTTCTGGTCTGGTCGGTCTTCAAGCATCCAGCGGCAGTTCTGAGCGATGTAGCGCAGATAGCTTCTGAACCCGTCCATATCCATCGGCTTGCCGTCCAGGTTGCGGGCAATTTTGTTAGCCTTACCCCAGAAGGTGCGGATCAGATTGCGTCGCTCATCAGTGAGGCATCTCCATCCCCGTGCTTCAGGCAGTTCGTCTTTCAGGCATTGCCATACTTCATCGCATGACAAACGTGACTTTTTCTCTTCAGCGGGTTTCTGGTCATTTGCGACATACTTACTACCGTTAGGTAGTAAGTTATTTAATATATTGTTATCTGTGGACACTGGCTGGACATCGGCTGGACACTCCCCCACCGCAGGCATTGGTACGACTGCTCTTGGGCTGGACACTGGCTGGACATCGGCTGGACAAAAATTTGACTGATATTCGTCATATTTGACCACTTTTAGAACAGTAAAACGGTTGTTCGATTTGGTGGTGATCATGCCCAGGTTCTGGAATTTACGGAGCAGTGATTTAACGCGATCAGCGGTCAACCCCGTTTCCATTGCCAGTGTGTTACGACCGGTAATGAACTCTCCGCGTTCGCAGATCACATCGCCAACATCAGTCGAAACCATTGTCTGTTCGTGATTAGCACGCAGGAGCAGGTGAACCCATAAATGAGCCGCCTCAGCGTCCTTGTAGAACGGCACATCCATAATTTTACGGTGCAGCAAGGCAAACCCCTTACCGTCATTCGTGCGCGGTTTCTGGAGCCTTCTGGCCTCTCTGGCTTCGGCTAAATTGGATACGTTACCCACGGCCACTCTCCTTACGTTTCAGTTCTTCCAGGATGGCGCGCATCTTCTCTGCCACAATCGGATTAACCGAGCGGATGAAGCGGTCGCGGGTTATGTTTTTATGTACAGCGGTATGGTAATAGCGTGGATTTTTTGCCATTATTCCTCCTGCAACTACTCTCGTTTTTGCGCCTGAAAGCCGTTGGTGTTCCAGCACCGCGGCTTTTCCCCTTTCTACGTTCATGCTTCAAAATCCCCCTTCACTCCATCCCTGTTCGAAATCAGGATGGCCAGCAGCAGCGACATGTTCGGTACCAGGTTCTCCCGCCACCGGCTGACAGTGGATTTGTTGACCCCGATAACCTCGGCGATACGGGTTGTTCCCAGCTCTGCAATCTGACGGTGTAACCAGCTCTCGATTCGTCGCGCCTCCGCTTTGTTGCGTGTAATTGATTTTTCCATTTGTGATAATTCCTGTGATTTATGGTTAGGGCCGCCTGTCAGGCGGCATGTGAATCTTGTTTAATTCGGTCAGGATTAGCTGCTTGACGGAGCCATTCAGCCGTAAACTGCCCCCTTGATGCGTCAGCCAAAAGCTGCGAATAGTTGGTTTTCTCTGTGTACTCAGTACGAGGCAGCGCCGCGTTCTTCACCCACTTGTGAATAGCAACATTCGATAGGCCACACAGGCGCGCAGCAGCGGTTTGACCACCTACAGCTTCGATTGCAAATTGCATTGGGTTCATAGTGTTTTCCGTTAACTATATTAACTACGGGTTAAGGTTATATCTTAACTGACAGTTATGTCAACTCTAATCGATAATTAACGAATGGTTAAAAAAGACGATTTAAAAGAAGAATTTTCTAAGAGACTTCGCGCTGCATTGCTTGATGCTGGCGTGGGTGGTCGTGGGCAGGCGGGCAGGATCAGAGAGGCTATGAAGTCCCAAGGGATTGCTGTATCTGAGCCAGGGATCTGGAAGTGGCTTAACGCATCAGCAATACCAGACCAAACCAATATCCTAGCCCTTAGCCGTTGGCTTGGGGTTAGGCCTGACTGGCTGGAATATGGAAGAAATGAGCCTGAACCTGAGATCCTTAGGGAATCATCCATCCCGCCAGAGTCTGAGTGGGGAACTGTCGATGCCTGGGACAAAAACACACCGCTACCTGCGGACGAGGTTGAAGTGCCTTACCTCAAGGATATTGAATTTGCATGTGGCGATGGCCGCGTTCAATGCGAGGATCATAATGGCTTTAAGCTGAGGTTCTCCAAGTCAACACTACGCAGAGTAGGGGCAAACACCGACGGTTCTGGAGTTCTCTGCTTCCCGGCCACAGGTGACAGCATGGAGCCGATCATTCCCGATGGCACTACGGTAGCCGTAGACACGAACAACAAGCGCATAGTTGACGGTAAGCTGTATGCCATTGGTCAGGCAGACGGCGGTAGCGGGCAGCTCAAGCGCATTAAGCAGCTATACCGGAAGCCGGGCGGCAAGCTAATCATTCGCAGCTACAACGGCGACGCATATCCGGATGAAGAAGCTGACATTGATGATGTTGAGATAATCGGTCGCATATTCTGGTACTCGGTGTTGCTGTAAAGACGAAGATGCGGCTGGTTTAGCCGATGAGTGAACTGAACGATCAAATGACAATGAATTGAGGATGCAGTTATGGATGACGGGGTATTACAAGATATAAAGATATCACTAAGATATGACGGTAAGGACGCTGAAAACCATGAAATTGATCTCAATTGCCTTGGGGAGTCTCTAAAGGGATTCTCTAAAGTTTTATCTACAGCAGCATCATTTTCAGCCACTCAGAAATACAGCAAAATATCCACATATCAAGACGTTAAGGTATATGCGAGAGAGGCAAGGGCAAATTGCTTCACTTTAGAAGCTGCGCTAAATTTCGTTACTCAGAATCAGTTGTTCTCAGGGATCGCCGCAACTATACTGGGTGCGATACTTCAATATATATTTGCGAGAAATTCGAACAAGAAAGATGAAATGAAAGCTCTACAGCAGGTTCTCGAAAAGGCCATAGAGGCGCTAGGTAACAAGGACTCTGGAACCATCGATAAGTTAATCTCAGTGATTGATAAGATGGCTGTAGAACTTCGCCCCGCAGTTCGGCAGGCCGTTTCTCCGATTGGAAACACATGTGATCAAATCAGCATTTCCACTAACAAAGATGGGTGTCTTTTAAAGGTGGACGCGGCGGATAAAGAGCAGATAGACAAGCTTGAAGATGATGAGGTTGTAGGATTAAGAGAGTATCGAGCTTACCTTACGGAGTTTGACGCACAGAATATGACAGCAAAGATCATACTTGAAGGAGATGATTCGAAGAAGAGAATAACTTCTGAAATCAGTGATCCTGCTGCAAGCAAAAAGAACAACCCCTACCTCAATGCCCTTAGCGCCTATATCTCAACGAAGGGCGACATATCATCCATATTCACAATAACTGCAAAGGCCACTGTGAAAAAAGGGCAAATAAATAGGCTATTTATAGTGGATGCCAAATAGTATTTTTCACCACCACCCGGCCACTGCGCCGGGTTTTTATTTACCCTTCCGCACCAACTCCGCAGCATCCCTGTTAACTCCCTTGCCGATCACGTTTCCAGTTTCCTTCCGGTACTGTTCAAGTTTTTCAATGATAGCCTCCTGCGTCACAGGCAGATCCGCCAGCGATAACTCCATCACCGCGCGCCCGGCGGCATGAGCCATCATGTTCACTTTTTCTTCATCCAAGTCCATAACCCACTCCTTTTTGATGTTTTTTGCAGCATATCACGTTACGTAAAAACACATAACAAAACTAAATTAACCAACAAATCATAACCTTAGTAACCAACACCCAAATAATTAACCACTGGTTATTGACTGAAAATAACCACTAGTTAATAATCAACCCATCGAAACGAAACATCGACAGCTGAGCGAAGTTAGCCAGCGGCGGACAGCAAGTCGCCTGCTTTTTAACAACATGCAAAGTCGGAACAGCACTCGGTAATCCTGTTTAGACCCCAACGCACAAAATGCGGCGTATCACCGGCGGCGAACCGGTCGGTGAGAAGGCTACCCCCTCGCGAGAGCGATAAAGGCGTGGGAACGGGCAACACTGGCGGGATGAGAGGTGCGAAGCGCAAAGATTTACCAGCATCTCTTTACGAGGGGCTGATGGTAAATAACCAGAGGAGTGTGTATGGCAGATAAAAAAACGGCGCCACTACTGCTTAATGTAGACGCCAGTGAGGTTCTCACTCAGTTCGGGGAGCTTTTAAAGTTACTTGAACTTCCAGCCAGTTCCTTTCAGGGAATTCCTGAGCATGTCGTCGATCTGTTTTTTGACCGTGTCCGTGGCCTGATTGACAACATCGTCCTTAGTGATTTCTCGACCACAGTCAGCACAACTGACGCCGGTGAAATTTGTCTCAAAGTCAAAATCATCGGGCTGGTTGAACATCTCACTTCCGCAGTCAGGGCACACGGTCCGCATGGTTTGCATGAATATATCCTTTCTACTGTTGGGGAGATTAAAGAGTAAGCGATTTCTTGCTGTTGGGGAATAGCGGGAAAGCGCGCGCCGGGCGCGGATAAATACCCCGGCACTAACTGGAATGTTTTGGGGTGTGGTGGCGGTGTCCTCAAGCGAGGTGCAACGCTAGCAGTGTGATAAGACCTGAAAACCGGCTGGGCAGATAGTTGTTTGCCAATACAGAAAACAGGGCGTCAGGAAGTAAGTGAGAGTGGCGACTCAGTGCCAGTCCACCACACCGACCAAAGCATTTCTCCCGCATCAGCGGGTAACGACAGAGGGTAAGGCGATGAAAAGCAGTTTATTAACAAGTGAGATTGAAAAAGATAAGGCTAATGAGATTAGCGAAATCATCTTCCAGGCATTGCAGGAAATCGACCCAGCAGAGTTTAAAGATGAGGACTCTGGTGGCACAGAGAGGGCATCAGGCCTTGCTGATCAAATTTCAGAACGCCTTGTACTCAAGGGCGCATCTATCAACTAACCCGCTCAGGCGGGTTTTTTATCGGCCATACATAGGCAGATTTTCGAGTCTGCCCATTTATGACAACCGGCGGCCATCCACCGCCCATTGAAACACTGAATAAATGCGTTGAAGTCTTGTATTAACCGTTCCGTTCGCCGCGATAAGGCCAAGAGGATTTATGAGCACTGTAAAGATGATTGGCGCCAGTCCACTAACTGGAACAATTTTCGAAGGACGAATTAACCCAGTCAAAAGCTGCTGGGTTGGAAAGAAATCAGATGTTACCGATATGGTTCTGAGAGCTACCGCTGACCACCTCTACGTTGTGAAAAAGGAATATGCGTTCCCGTTACGAGACGGAAAGGTGGCTGTGTTGAGCATGCATATTTTCGATGAATTGCCAGAGCGCTTCATTGGTGGCACGGAGCATGGCGAATGATGACAGTCACCCACAACGGCAAGCAGTACACCGCCAAAAAGCTCAACGACAACGAGTGGCAACTCTCATCAGTCGATAAACCTCGCGAGAAAATCACAATGAACCGCTGGCAGATGGATTTCGCCGGTTTATTGCAGCAGGTGGAGGGTAAATCATGATTAATCACAACATGCTCAGAGCAGCGCAGAGCAAAGCGGTAATCGCTCGTTACCTGGGTGATGGCTCTATGTGGATGTCAGCCTACAACGATATGAAGGCGGCAATTGGTTTTCCGTGGTACAGGAAGTGAATTATGAGCGAATTTAAAGGAACTCCGGGTCCGTGGAAATACACAGTCAGAAATGTGAATGAAATGATGACTACATTTCACGGAGTGGCTATAGGCGAAACGTACATTGAATCCGCAACCAGAAACGAACGAGAGGATGCGCAATTAATATCAGCGGCACCTGAATTACTGGAGGCTCTGCAAGACTTCATGGCTGAATCGGCAGGAAATGCTAAATCATGCGGCCACGATTTTGAATGTATTTGCCGCTTCGATAAAGCCCGCGCCGCCATCGCCAAAGCGCTCGGTAAGTAAACCACACCAAACACCCATTACCCCTACTCGTCCGGCCTTTCGCAGACGGGAAGCGCACAACCAAATTTCAGGAGAGACCATGAGTGAAGTAACGGATTTAGTCGTTATCGAAAAATCTAGTGCAATGGCTGTATTCACCACCAAAGAGCAGCTCGATCCAATCATTGAAAAAATTGAGAAAGAAGCTCGCAGCCTGGTTCCGGATGTATCCACCAAGAAAGGTCGTGATGCTATCGCATCTATGGCGCATAAGGTTGCCCGTTCCAAAACCTACATCGACAACGCCGGCAAGGATCTGGTTGCTGAGCTTAAAGCCCTGCCGAAGCAGATCGACGAAAGCCGCCGCATTGTGCGTGAGCGGCTGGACGCGCTGAAGGATGAAGTACGGCGCCCACTCACCGAATGGGAAGCCGAGCAGGAACGCATTAAGGCTGAAGAAGCCATGAACGCGCTGCACGCCGAAGCGCTGGAAATGAACATCAAGTTCGATCAAGAGCTGGCGGCCAAGTTCGAAGCAGACCACGAAATGGCTCTGTTGATGAACAAGGATTACGACCGCGACCGCGAAGAGCAGCGCCGCCAGGCGGAACAGGCACAGCGTGAGCACGAAGAGCGCATTAAGCGTGAAGCGGCAGAACAAGCCCGCCGTGATGCCGAAGCTAAGCACAAAGCAGAGATTGAAGCCGCAGCGCGCCGTGAAGCTGAAGAGAAAGCTCGCGCTGAGCTGGCGGAACGCCAGCGCATCGAAGCGGAACAGCGGGCGGCGCGTGAAAAGCAAGAAGCGGAAGCACGGGCGGAACGCGAAAAGGCCGCGGCGGTTGAAGCTGAGCGTCTAAAGGCAAAGCAGGCAGAAGCAGCCCGCCTGGCAGAAGAGAAGCGAATCGCCGATGAGCAGGCAAAACGTGAAGCTGACGTGAAGCACCGAAAGACGGTCGGTACCAACATTGTTAACGCGCTCACCAGCCACACCAGCTTAACCAGCGAACAGGCTATCGAAGTGCTCACCGCTCTGAAAGATGACCTGATCCCCTGCGCGAAAATTCATTACTGAGGTGAATCATGAATATTACATGCGAGTGCATAGACATGCGCACATCCGTCGGCCCCCACAACACTATCAAAGTAGAGATGGAAGGCGTTGTGCTGGCCGGTACCGTTAAAACCCGTGACGTACTACCCCAACTCGACGGCGCAGAAGTCATCGAATGGCTGGCTGAGCAGGGTTACGTCATCACTCATCAGGAGCGTGCAGCATGACGGCAGCAGAACGGTGGGATGAAGAGTCGTTCCTTCGCCTTATGCGCGACGTGATACCAGAAAAGCCAGAAAACGACGACGAGCCAGTTAACCTGGCCGCCGAGCGGCAGAACCCGGTCATTAGCTGGGATGAATTTGCGGGGAATTACACATGAACCTTGATGAATTAGATGCGCCATTTGCCAGCGAGGATATTGAATGGCGCATTCAGCAGGCGGGAAAAAACAATAACGGCATCTGGGCAAAGGTGCTGGCCTACGTCACCAACCGCGCAATCATGAAGCGGCTGGATGAAGTATGCGGCAAGGCTGGCTGGCGTAACGAATATCGCGATATTCCGAACAATGGCGGCGTTGAGTGCGGCATTTCCATCAAGGTTGACGGCGAGTGGATCACCAAGTGGGATGCGGCAGAAAACACACAGGTTGAAGCTGTGAAAGGTGGTCGCTCTGGCGCCATGAAGCGCGCCGCCGTGCAATGGGGGATCGGTCGTTACCTCTACAACCTGGAAGAAGGGTTCGCAGTGGTTTCAGCAACGCGCGCGCCCGGGTTCCAGTACGCCAAATCAAAAGAGGTTGGTGTTTTCTACTGGAAGGCGCCCGCTCTACCGGGATGGGCATTGCCTTCAGGAACACCAATCGAGCAGGGCCAGCAACCGCATGATGGTCACCAGCAGCGAGATCAGGCACCACAGTCCGTAGATGCGGACAAAATCCTCGACGAATTCTCGGCATACGCTGGCTCTGAAAACGATATCGATCGGCTTAAGCATCGCTATGAAGACACATGGAAATTACTGAACGGCTTTGCTGAGCACCAGAACAAATGCAAAGACGTTACTGGCATTCGACTCAAAGAACTTAAACAGGCGGCGTAAATGGCTAGCAAAGGCGTAAACAAAGTGATCCTCGTAGGCAACCTCGGGCAAGACCCCGAGGTCCGTTATCTTCCGTCCGGCGGCGCAGTGTGTAGCGTGACGCTGGCAACTTCGGAGTCATGGCGAGATAAAGCCACCGGCGAGCTTAAAGAGCAAACGGAATGGCACCGCGTCGTTCTGTTCGGAAAGTTGGCTGAAGTGGCCGGAGAATACCTGCGCAAAGGCTCTCAGGTCTATATCGAGGGCCAGCTGCGCACCCGCAAATGGACAGATCAGGCAGG
Source organism: Enterobacter cloacae complex sp. ECL352 (assembly GCF_020149545.1). NCBI lineage: Bacteria > Pseudomonadati > Pseudomonadota > Gammaproteobacteria > Enterobacterales > Enterobacteriaceae > Enterobacter > Enterobacter cloacae complex sp. ECL352. Next base: position 4,360,834 of record NZ_CP083709.1, on the reverse strand, counting down.
CACGGAGAAGTACACCACAGAGGTTGTTGTAAACGTCGGCGGCACCATGCAAATGCTCGGTGGTCGTCAGGGTGGTGGTGCACCAGCAAGTGCTGGCCAGCAGAATGGTAACCAGCCGCAACATAGTAGTGGACAGCGTCAGCAACAACAGCGACCGCAACATGGTGGTGAACCAGGAGGATGGGGAACCCCACAGCAAGCGCAGGGACAGCAAGATGCCCCAATGGACTTTGACGACGACATACCCTTTTGAAGCATCTCCCGGCCAGGAGAAACCAATGAACAAATTTACCCCCGAGTATCGAAAATATCTTCTCCGGCCAATCCCTGACCGGAAGCTTTCACCCTCTGAGCTAGCAGATCGCAAAGAGCTTTACCAAATCATCCAGCAAGAAAGAGCCAACGACGATTCACCCCCTGCCCCATCCAATTACACGCCAGCCGACCCATATCTCAACGACAACCGCAAAGGCCTCGGCGGCGCTTCAAGGAGTGACTAATGACTCACGCTCACGACGATATCAGGGTTGGTAATCTGAGCCTTCCCTTCATTGGTAAAGGCTGGCTAATGCCATGGGGTGAAGTGGTCAGCAATCCATTAAAGGCGCAGCGGCTCGGTGAGGAATATCGGGAAAGACAGGAGGCGGCATGACAGCGAAATACTCACTTCTGTATGTCGATCCCCCTTGGTCTTACGGCAACACCATCAGCAACGGCGCCGCTGCCGATCACTACTCCACCATGAAGCTGATTGACATCAAGCGCCTGCCGGTTTGGGAACTTGCTGCCGAAAACTCGGTGCTGGCGATGTGGTACACCGGCACGCATAACCAGGAGGCTATCGAACTGGCCGAAGCATGGGGCTTTACCATTCGCACGATGAAGGGATTTACCTGGGTGAAGCTGAATCAGAACGCCGAGCTGCGCATCAACAAGGCGCTGGCCGAGGGTGAAGTCACCGACTTTTACGACTTCCTCGATCTGCTAAACGCCGAGACGCGCATGAACGGCGGCAATCACACCCGGGCCAACACCGAAGACCTGTTGATTGCCACCCGCGGCGCCGGGCTGGAACGTAAGCACGCCGGAATTAAGCAGGTGGTATACAGCCCGCTCGGCGCACACAGCGAAAAGCCGTGGGAAGTTCGGCACCGGCTGGAGCTGCTTTACGGCGCTGTGCCTCGCATTGAGCTGTTCAGCCGCAGCGCGGCACCAGGCTGGCACCACTGGGGAAACCAGTGCGACACCGCCGCTGTAGAACTGCTGCCCGGCTGCGCCATCAATGTTGTGAAAACGGAGGCCGCATGACGCCAGAAACAGACAACGTCATCCGATCCGCCTGCCGCCGCTGCACCGAGGAAATCCAGCAGGCCATGCGCAAGAAGCCAAAGCCTAACTGGAACGAAACGGTTCCTCCCATCATCAACAAGCATCACAAGAAAATTGAAGCTCTGGGAGTTAGCCTCCTGGAGTTCGTCGTATACACAGGTCGGCTTAATCGCCGCTTCGGAGTTGAATCGTGACCAAATATCCAAGGGTTGGCAGCGTGTCAGCCAAAAGCAAAAACACCTCCGCTAAATGCAAATGCGGTGCAGTGGCGAAGCATAAAACGACCGTGGAAGTGAATATTTTCCGTGGCGATGATGAAGTAGTTTGGTCTTGTAACAAGCACAAGAAGGACTGTGCATTTCTGGTCGGTGGGCAAGGCGGTGCAGCATGAGCATGGAAAAATTCATTAAACCATTCCCATTGACCGACATTACCACCCCACGAAATGGTGCTGAGGTATTGCTGGATAACTACTGGCTTACGAAAGATGGCATGTATTTCAAATCAAAACGCGGTGGTACTCACCAGTGCAATCGAGACAAGCGCGTTGTCGATAAAGTTTACGCTGACCTCCTTTCGTCTGGATATGAATGCACACACATTCCTGTGGCTTATATCAAGAGAGGGCAAGCATGAAGGCATTAATCACCAGGTCGCTTACTAGGCCTTTTTTATTGCTGGCATTCACCTTCAACCGAATTAACCGACAGTTCCGGGAGCATTGACCATGGACATCATCGATACAGCAGCAGAGATTGAAGAGCTTCAGCGTAACGCTGCCCTTTCCGCTCACCGACTGAACCGCAACGCTATTTCAGCTGAGTGTTGTGAAGAATGCGACGAACCAATTCCCGAGCCGCGTCGCGCTGCCGTTCCCGGCTGCAAGACCTGCGCGGAGTGCCAGGAAGAGATCGAACTCAAGAATAAGCAGAGGGGGATGTGATGGGAAAGGTAATGACCAACCGCGAACTGGTAGACGCCGCGATAGAGCTTTCCGGGGAGTTTTACGCGATGCAGGGCTATTCGCACCGGCCTGGATTTGAGTATTGGAACTCCCCTCACCCGCATGAGCGCCTGTGTTTCGAAATGGCTTGTCGGGCGTTCGAGATGATTCGCGGATCCGATGTTATGGATGCCGTGGCAGACCTGGAGGATGAAGAGTGATGGATAACAGGAAGGCCCGTCGGCTGGTTGGCGCCCACATCAACAACACCTACCGGATCAGCAATAGACGCTGGCAGGTGTGGGGTAGCAATTGGCCTTTTGTTTGGGAGCACGCAAAGCCATCACCAAGGCAGAAAAGGAAAGCTAAAGAGGTTGCTGCATACCGCGAGGAATTAAAACGCAGTCAGGAGCTTACCAATGCTTCAGCTAATTCAACGGGGTCAGATTTACGCTGACCATTCAGGTTGGCCCGTCATCATCCACAGCTGCACTTCACAGATAGTCCGCTACTGGCGACAGGGCCGGATCAACACCGCTTCAATCGACCGATTCAATAATGACTTTGAGCACCTCGATCACCGTGAGGCGGCTCAGATACGCGCCGAACTGGAGACGAGCGAACACATTAAATCGCTTCGCGCTATGCGTGCGGCATGAGGAGAGAGCATGAAAGTACTGATAGTTTTTGAAAATGTCCCCGAAACTACTGACCTTTTTATCGTTGAAGCAAACGAAGAAGATTTGAAGGACTTGCGGCTATCGCATGGCAATTACATTAATTCGGTGGATAACGAGGACATTGAGAATGCAATCTCACGCGTAAACCTTCGACTCGGATCGCCTAATGACTATTCAGCGGAAGCGGCGACTGAGTGCGGTCTTGCTCATGAAGAAGTGGGCAAGTGGGATGGTTCAGCTGTAGATACTGGCGAGCCAATCCTTGTTTATGAGGGCCGCATCGAAATGGTTGTGGTGACCGGATTCATCATGTGACGCAACTGATAGCCAGTTATGAGCTGGCTATTGGGTGCGAAAGCACCGCCTCACATCCCTTGATGTTATTGCCGCCTACGGGCGGCTTCTTTTTGCCTGGAGAAAACCATGAGCGACATTATTCAGTTGGTACCGAATAAATGGGTCACAGAGGAACTTTTAACTGCGACAACCGGCATGTCAAAGCACATGATTCAGCATGCCCGCCGGTCTACCTGGATGGAGGGAAAGCATTATCGCCATGTTGCCCCTGATATGGCACCTAAGCAAAACAGCCCAATCATGTATAACCGCGATGAGATAAACCACTGGATCGAGCACCAAAGCCCAGCGAAACGCCGGAGAATATCTGCTTAAATGTCCTTTGGCACATCAAACGAGGAATGATTATGGCAGCATACCCAACAGGCGTAGAGGTTCATGGCGAATCGTTACGCATATGGTTCATATATCAGGGGAAGCGTGTCAGGGAAAATCTCGGCGTTCCTGACACGCCAAAAAACAGGAAAATGGCAGGCGAACTTCGGGCTTCAGTCTGCTTTGCGATAAAGACAGGCACATTCAATTATGCCTCGCAATTCCCTGATTCATCGAACGCAGAGAAATTCAGCACTGTCAGAAAGCAAATCTCACTACTTGAACTGAAATCGAAATGGCTTGGGCTTAAAGAGATGGAGCTTAGCCTCGGGACGTTGAGGCGTTACGATTGCCACCTCACAACCACTATCGAAACAATTGGTGAGCACAGGTATATCGGCAGCCTGAACACTGAAGATATCCTTAGTGCCAGGAAGGAGCTACTGAACGGATGGCAGAAGACCAGATATGGCCTAAATCATCCACCCAAAAAGGGAAGAAGCGTTCCTACAGTCAATAGCTATATGGCATGCCTTGGCGGGATGCTGGGCTTTGCTTTCAAAAGTGGATACCTGAAAACTGATCTGATGACAGGTATTACCCCTCTCGCAAAAGAAAGACCCATTCCAGATCCTCTTACTTCTGATGAGTATCAGAGAGTGGTTGCGGCCTGCCCAACGCTACAGTTTCAGAATATGGTTATCTTTGCGGTAAATACAGGCGTCAGGCATGGCGAACTAAGCGCGTTATCCTGGGAGGATGTGGATACTGTCAACTGGACTGTTACAGTGTCACGGAACTATTCCCTGAAGGGAAACTTCACCCTGCCAAAAACCAACGCCGGGATTCGAACAATACAGCTGACCCAGCCAGCAATTGATGCACTCAAGGCGCAAATGCCACTGACCAGAATGATGGCATCCCACAAGGTAAGCGTCAGCCTACGGGAATACAAAAAAAAGAGAACCGATGAATGCACCTTTATATTCTCGCCGTCCATTACTTCAATGAACGGTAAGAAGACGATGTGCTACGTCCCCGGATCCATTAATTCAGCCTGGCGCACTGCCCTGCGTCGTGCAGGCGTCCGACAAAGACGGTCTTATGAAACCAGGAACACATATGCGTGCTGGGCACTGGTCGCCGGAGCGAACCCAAATTTCGTTGCGCACCAGATGGGCCATTCGTCAGCGCAAATGCTATTCACGGTTTACGGTAAATGGATGACCGAGAATAACCATGACCAGGTGGGCATTTTGAACGCATCATTTACTCAAAATGCCCCACTGATGCCCCATAGAAAAACCGCATAACCTTAACTATCTGATTTAACATATTAATATCACTTCAATCATGATTCATCTGGATGAGTAAAGTCGGCTCCTTTGCGTTTAGCTTCCTGCCCGTGATGTTCTGTATCGCTATCCCGCTGGGCCTGGCGCGCGAGAACAAAGGCGTCGCGGCGTTTGCCGGGTTTGTGGGCTACGCCGTGATGAACCTGGCGGTTAACTTCTGGCTGACCGCGAAAGGCATTTTGCCGACCACCGACGCTGCCGTACTTAAAGCCAACAACATTCAGAGCGTGATCGGTATCCAGTCTATTGATACCGGGATCCTCGGGGCGGTGATCGCGGGTGTGATTATCTGGATGCTGCACGAGCGCTTCCATAATATCCGGCTGCCGGATGCCCTGGCCTTCTTCGGCGGTACCCGCTTTGTGCCGATTGTTACCCTGGTGGTGATGGGTCTGTTCGGTTTAATCATTCCGCTGATCTGGCCGGTCTTTGCGATGGGCATCAACGGTATTGGCCGCATCATCAACGGCGCGGGAGATTTCGGTCCGATGATCTTCGGCACCGGCGAGCGGCTGCTGCTGCCGTTTGGCCTGCAGCATATCCTGGTGGCCCTGATTCGCTTCACCGAAGCGGGCGGTACGATGGAGGTGTGCGGTCACGACGTGAGCGGCGCGCTGACCATCTTCCAGGCGCAGCTGAGCTGCCCGACCACCCACGGCTTCTCCGAAAGCGCCACCCGCTTCCTGTCTCAGGGTAAAATGCCTGCCTTCCTCGGCGGCCTGCCGGGTGCCGCGCTGGCGATGTACCACTGCGCTCGCCCGGAAAACCGTCATAAAATTAAAGGCCTGCTGATTTCCGGCGTGATCGCCTGCGTCGTGGGCGGTACCACCGAACCAATCGAATTCCTGTTCCTGTTCGTCGCACCGGTGCTGTACCTCATCCACGCGGTGCTGACCGGTCTGGGCTTTACCGTGATGGCGGTGCTGGGCGTGACCATCGGCAACACCGACGGCAACGTGATCGACTTCGTGGTGTTCGGGATCCTGCACGGCCTGTCCACCAAGTGGTACCTGGTGCCGGTCGTGGCGGCTATCTGGTTTGCGGTTTACTACGGCATCTTCCGCTTCGCCATCACCCGCTTTAACCTGAAAACGCCTGGCCGCGATACCGATACGGCGAGCAGCGTTGAACAGGCGGTTGCCGGGACCGTGGGCAAATCCGGCTATAACACACCGGCCATTCTGGCGGCGCTGGGCGGCGCGGATAACATCACCTCGCTGGATAACTGCATCACCCGCCTGCGTCTGTCGGTGGCGGATATGTCAAAAGTGGATACCAACGCCCTGAAAGCCAACCGGGCCATCGGCGTGGTACAGTTAAATCAGCACAATTTGCAGGTGGTTATCGGCCCGCAGGTCCAGTCGGTGAAGGATGAGCTGGCAACCCTGATGCGAACAGTTGAAGCCTGATGCCTCAGCCCCCTCTCATGAGGGGGTTTTACTTTAAGGACTCACGTCATGTTTGATTTTTCTACCGTCGTGGATCGACACGGCACCTGGTGTACGCAGTGGGACTACGTCGCCGACCGCTTTGGCGCGGCCGATCTGCTGCCTTTCACCATCTCGGATATGGATTTCGCCACCGCGCCCTGCATTACCGACGCGCTGCATCAGCGCATCAATCACGGCGTGCTGGGCTACAGCCGCTGGAAGAACGATGAGTTTCTCGCCGCCGTCGCGCACTGGTTCCAGAAGCGCTTTAACAGCCAGATTGATACGGAAACCGTCGTTTATGGTCCTTCCGTTATCTACATGGTGTCAGAGCTGATTCGTCTCTGGTCACACCCCGGCGACGGCGTGGTGGTACACACCCCGGCATACGACGCGTTTTACAAAGCCATTGAAGGGAATGCGCGTCATGTGGTGCCCGTGGAGATGGAAAAGCACGCAGCAGGCTGGCAGGGAAATATGGCGGCGCTGGAAGCGGCCCTGGCGAAACCTGAAAACAAAATTTTACTGCTTTGCAGCCCGCAAAACCCAACCGGCAAGGTCTGGACGCGGGACGAGCTGACGCAGATGGCGGAACTGTGCGCACGCTATGACGTGGCGGTTATCAGCGATGAAATTCATATGGATATGGTGTGGGGAGAGCATCGTCACACGCCGTGGAACGCGGTGGCGCGCGGCAAATGGGCGCTTCTCACTTCCGGCTCGAAAAGCTTTAATATTCCAGCGCTGACGGGCGCTTACGGCCTGATTGGCGATGAACAGAGCCGTAACGGTTATCTTAGCGCGCTAAAAGGCCGGGACGGACTCTCTTCCCCTTCCGTGCTGGCGCTGACGGCGCATATCGCCGCCTATCAGCAGGGATCGCCGTGGCTGAATGCCCTGCGGGGCTATCTGGAAGAGAATCTGTTGTATATCGCGCAGGAAGTAAACCGCGCCTTTCCGAAACTGAACTGGCAGCCGCCCGAAGCGACCTACTTGGCCTGGATTGACCTGCGCCCCCTGAACATTGACGATCAGGCGCTGCAAAAAGTGCTGATCGAGCAGCAAAAAGTCGCCATCATGCCGGGATATACCTACGGCAAAGAGGGAAACGGCTTTGTTCGCCTGAACGCCGGCTGTCCGCGCAGCAAGCTTGAACAAGGGGTGCAACGCCTCATTGCCGGGATTAACACGCTCCTGTAATCAATTTGCGCAACGGAATATTCCCTTGCGCAAATAGCTTTTTACCCCGTTTTGTTTTTATAATATGGCGCACTTTAACCAGAAAAGAGTGCGACCATGATTGATACACGCCTGCCTTTAACTGATATTCATCGTCACCTTGACGGTAACATTCGTGCCCAAACCATCCTCGATCTTGGCCGCCAGTTCAATTTAACGCTTCCTGCTCAGACGCTTGAGTCTCTGATCCCTCACGTACAGGTAACCTCCAATGAACCGGACCTGGTCAGCTTCCTGAGCAAACTCGACTGGGGCGTGAAGATGCTGGCCTCGCTGGATGCCTGCCGCCGCGTGGCGTTTGAGAACATTGAAGATGCGGCCCGTAATGGCCTGCATTACGTCGAGCTGCGCTTCTCGCCGGGCTATATGGCGATGACCCACAGCCTGCCCGTTGCAGGCGTGGTGGAAGCCGTGATTGAAGGCGTGCGCGAAGGGTGTAAAACCTTCGACGTTCAGGCCCGTCTGATTGGCATTATGAGCCGTACGTTCGGCGAAGCCGCCTGCCTGCAGGAGCTGGAAGCGCTGCTGGCCCATCGCGATGCCATCACCGCCGTCGATCTGGCTGGTGACGAGCTGGGCTTCCCGGGCAGTCTGTTCCTCTCCCACTTCAACCGCGCGCGCGATGCCGGCTGGCACATTACCGTACATGCGGGTGAAGCGGCTGGCCCGGAAAGCATCTGGCAGGCCATCCGCGAGCTGGGCGCCGAGCGTATCGGCCACGGCGTGAAGGCGGTAGAAGATCGCGCCCTGATGGATTTCCTGGCGGAGCAGCGTATCGGGATTGAGTCTTGCCTGACGTCTAACATTCAGACCAGCACCGTGGCAACGCTGGCGCATCATCCGCTGAAAACGTTCCTTGAGCACGGCGTGCTGGCCTCGCTGAACACTGACGACCCGGCGGTTCAGGGCGTGGATATCATCCACGAATACAACATCGCCGCACCGCAGGCGGGTCTGAGCCGTGAGCAGATCCGTCAGGCGCAGATCAACGGGCTGGAGATCGCCTTCCTGACGCCTGAAGAGAAACAGGCGCTTAAAGATAAAGTGGCTCGCGGTTGAGCATTTGCCGGGTAGCGGCTACGCCTTACCCGGCCTACAACAGCCCTTAAAGCTTATGCCAGACAGAGCGTGGCGCGATGTTTGGCAGATTCAATACCCAGCTCAATCAGTTCCATAATCTGAATCGCCTGGCCGGCCGGAACCGGATTTTCGCCCGTGCCGTTCAGCGCATCGCGAATGCCCGCATAATAGGCCGGATAGTTGCCCGGGATCGTCAGCAAGGTCTCCTCTACCAGTTCCTCACCTTCCACCCGCGTGACCACGCCGTCGCGCATATCATAGCCCCAGTCTTCCTGCGGCAAACGTTCACCGCTTTTCAGCCGGTCCTCCTGCGGATCGAGGCCAAACTTCACGTAGCTCCCGCGCGTGCCGTGAATGATGTAGCGGGCCGATTCCGCGGCCGCGACCATCGTGCCGTGCAGCACAATCCGCCGCTGCGGGTAGCTGAGCACCGCGTGGAAGTAATCGGTCGTCTGCGCTCCGGGCCGGAGCTGGGCCAGATCGACCGTCATGCTCACCGGCAGACCAAAAAGATTGACGGCCTGATCCAGCAGATGCGGGGCTAAATCGTACCAGATGCCGCTGCCCGGACCGGCCTGCTCGCGCCAGCGGTTTCGTACCTGCGGACGGAAGCGGTCAAAGTGCGATTCAAAAAAGAGGATCTCCCCTAGCGTGCCTTCACTGAGAAGCCTTTTTACCGTCAGAAAGTCGCTGTCCCAGCGGCGGTTATGGAATACCGACAGCAGCCTGCCCAGACTTTTTGCCAGCGCATCCAGCTCGCGAGCCTGAGACAACGTGACGGTAAAGGGCTTATCGACTACCACGTGCTTACCGGCTTCAAGCGCGGCCTTTGCCAGCGGGAAGTGGGTGTCGTTCGGGGTGGGGATAACGATTAAATCAATATTTGGATCGTTGAAAAGGTGTTTTGGCTCAGAGACAACCGGCACGGAAGGCCAGTCGGCATGGACTTTAGCGGCATCGCTGCTGGATACCGCAGCCAGGGTCATCCCCGGCGTCCCGGCTATCAGAGGCGCATGAAACGTTTTGCTTGCATACCCGTAGCCGATAAGCCCAACGCGGATATTATCACTCATAGTGCCGTCCTCTTTTATGACGTTCTTATTTCACACTGGCTAGCCTGGCATTACCACAGATTAATAATGTGCCATATGACTTAAAATAGCAGGTTGTAGGGGTTGTTTTTGTTACATAGTATTAACCCACTGATTTTGTTTAAGGGAACCGTTCCCAAAGCGCTTGCCGTCGGGGAAACGTCGCTGTAACATTTGCGACCTGTATTTATGGATAAAGTACAACTACGAATCATGACGTCAATTATTAATCGAATCATTGAATTAGCGGGATGGATTGTCCTTGGGGTTTCGGTCATTTTGCTGGGCGTTGCCAGCCATATCGATAACTACCAGCCGCCGGAGCCTGTCACAGTCGCCCAACCTAAGTAACCGGTTACTGCAATAAAGAGTGACATAATATGTCAGTTACTTATTGCCAGCCCTGGTGAACACGGTTAACCTTCTCTTCCAGGCATCGTCTGATGCCTGAATTTCAGCAAAGAAAACTCCTAATTTCGTCGCGTTACCTGAGTGGGCTGTTTACGTCTTTATTAATCCGTTTATTATTCGAACGAATTACCTTAACTGGTATTACTCACTTTTATATGGAAACTTATTAATATGACAGTTCAGGACTATTTATTAAAATTTCGCAAGATCAATTCGCTTGAGAGCCTGGAAAAACTGTTTGACCATCTGAACTACACCCTGTCGGATAATCAGGACATCATTAATATGTATCGCGCTGCTGACCATCGCCGTGCGGAGCTGGTTTCCGGAGGTCGTTTGTTCAACGTGGGTGAAGTGCCTAAGTCCGTATGGCGTTACGTTTTATAAGAAAGTAGCCATCCGCGCGAAATGTTATATACTCTCCGCCCTGCAAACTGGCTGTACAACATTCCGCGCAGATTATGGGAGAGTTCATGACCGCAACGCCTGGAGAACGCATTGGAGGCTGGTTAATCGCCCCACTGGCATGGCTGCTGGTTGCCTTATTAAGCGCATCACTTGCGCTGCTGCTGTATACCACCGCACTGATTACCCCTCACGCCATCCAGACCCTGATGTCGCAAAGCGTGCTGAGTATTGCGATGTGGTTTGTGTCGTTCGTTTTCGCGATTGGTATGTGGTACTACACCCTGTGGTTGACCATCGCCTTCTTTAAGCGCCGCAAAAGTGTACCTAAACACTACATTATCTGGCTGCTGATTTCGGTTCTGCTGGCGGTTAAAGCCTTTGCTTTTTCGCCCGTATCAGACGCTCTGGCCGTTCGTCAGCTGCTTTTCCCGTTACTGGCGGCCGCGCTGCTGGTCCCCTATTTCAAACGTTCGACGCGGGTAAAAAACACCTTCGTGAACCCGTAATAACCTTACAGATAACCTGTTGTCGCCTGCGTGAGTTTGTCCGATAATAGGCGGCTTTTTTATTTCAGGCTAAATAATGACCGATTACTTACTGCTCTTTGTCGGCACCGTGCTGGTTAACAACTTCGTTCTGGTGAAGTTCCTTGGCCTGTGCCCGTTTATGGGCGTGTCCAAAAAGCTGGAAACGGCGATGGGCATGGGGCTGGCGACAACCTTCGTCATGACGATGGCGTCCATCTGCGCGTGGTTGATTGATACCTGGATCCTCATCCCGCTGGGGTTAATCTATCTTCGTACGCTGGCTTTTATTCTGGTCATTGCGGTTGTTGTGCAATTTACTGAAATGGTGGTGCGTAAAACCAGCCCGGCCCTCTATCGCCTGCTGGGTATCTTCCTGCCGCTGATCACCACCAACTGCGCCGTTCTCGGCGTTGCGCTGCTGAACATCAACCTTGGCCATAACTTTATGCAGTCGGCGCTGTACGGTTTTTCCGCCGCCGTCGGTTTCTCATTTGTTATGGTCCTGTTCGCGTCGATTCGCGAGCGTCTGGCGGCAGCGGATATCCCTGCGCCCTTCCGCGGTAACGCGATTGCGCTGGTGACCGCGGGTTTAATGTCTCTGGCCTTTATGGGCTTTAGTGGTCTGGTGAAGTTGTAATGAATGCTATCTGGATTGCCATCGCCTCTATCAGCGTCCTGGGGTTGGTGTTTGGCCTTATCCTGGGTTACGCCTCCCGCCGTTTCGCGGTAGAGGACGATCCTGTTGTTGAGAAAATTGATGAGCTTTTGCCGCAAAGCCAGTGCGGGCAGTGCGGTTACCCGGGCTGCCGTCCCTACGCCGAAGCGGTAGGCATTCAGGGTGAAAAAATTAACCGCTGCGCCCCCGGCGGCGAAGCGGTGATGCTGAAAATCGCGACCCTGCTTAACGTCGATCCGCAGCCCGTTGATGGCGATGCGGAGGTGCAGGAGCCGGTTCGCGCCCTCGCCGTGATCGACGAGGCAAACTGTATCGGCTGTACCAAATGTATTCAGGCCTGCCCGGTTGACGCCATTGTCGGCGCCACCCGCGCCATGCACACCGTCGTGGCGGACCTCTGCACCGGCTGTAACCTCTGCGTGGCCCCCTGCCCGACGCAATGTATCGAGCTGCGCCCGGTTGAAACGACTACCGAAAGCTGGAAGTGGGATCTTCAAACCATTCCGGTTCGCATCATTCCTGTGGAACAACATGCTTAAGTTATTTTCTGCTTTCAGAAAAGAGAAGATTTGGGACTTTGACGGCGGTATCCATCCGCCAGAGATGAAAACCCAGTCCAACGGCACGCCGCTGCGTCAAATTCCGCTGGCGACGCGTTACGTCATGCCGCTCAAACAGCATATTGGCGCTGAGGGCGAGCTGTGCGTGAAAGAAGGCGATACGGTTCTTCGCGGTCAGCCGCTGACCTTTGGCCGTGGACGTATGCTGCCGATACACGCCCCTACCTCCGGTAAAGTGGTGGCGATTGCCCCTCATACGGTGGCTCATCCGTCCGCGCTGTCGGAGCTGAGCGTGATCATTGAAGCCGACGGCGAAGACCGCTGGATCGATCGTGACGGCTGGAGCGACTACCGCTCCCACAGCCGCGAAGCCCTTATCGAGCGAATTCATCAGTTCGGCGTCGCCGGGCTGGGTGGCGCGGGCTTCCCTACCGGCGTCAAGCTGCGCGGCGGTGGCGATAACATCCAGACGTTGATTATCAACGCCGCCGAGTGCGAGCCGTATATCACCGCCGACGATCGTCTGATGCAGGATTGCGCCGCTCAGGTGGTGGAAGGCATCCGCATCCTGGCGCACATTCTGAAGCCGCGGGAAGTGCTGATTGGTATCGAAGACAATAAACCGCAGGCCATCTCGATGCTGCGCGCCGTGCTGGCGGGCAGTCATGATATTAGCCTGCGCGTTATCCCGACCAAGTACCCTTCTGGCGGCGCAAAACAGCTGACGCAAATTCTCACCGGCAAGCAGGTCCCGCACGGCGGACGCTCTTCGGATATCGGCGTGCTGATGCAAAACGTCGGCACCGCCTATGCGGTGAAACGCGCGGTGATTGACGGCGAGCCGTTGACCGAGCGCGTGGTGACGCTGACCGGCGAGTCGGTTTCCCGTCCGGGCAACGTCTGGGCGCGTCTGGGTACGCCGGTGCGCCATCTGCTGGAACAGGCTGAATTTTGCCCGGCCAGCGACCAGATGGTGATCATGGGTGGCCCGCTGATGGGCTTTACGCTGCCGTGGCTGGACGTTCCGGTAGTGAAAATCACTAACTGTCTGCTCGCCCCTTCCCCCACCGAAATGGGTGAAGAGCAGGAAGAGAAAGGTTGCATCCGCTGCAGCGCCTGTGCCGATGCTTGCCCGGCGGATCTCCTCCCACAGCAGCTTTACTGGTACAGTAAAGGCCAGCTGCACGACAAGGCAAAATCCCATAACCTGGCCGACTGCATTGAATGCGGCGCCTGCGCCTGGGTCTGCCCAAGCAACATTCCGCTGGTGCAATACTTCCGTCAGGAGAAGGCCGAGATTTATGCCATCTCCATGGAAGAAAAACGCGCCGCAGAAGCCAAGGCACGTTTCGAAGCGCGTCAGGCGCGACTGGAGCGCGAAAAAATCGCCCGTCAGGAACGCCATAAGCAGGCCGCCGTTCAGCCTGCCGGGAAAGATCAGGATGCGATCAACGCCGCACTGGCGCGCGTTCGCGAGAAAAAAGCCGATGCCGCCCAGACGGTGGTGATCCAGGCCGGGGAAAAACCGGATAACAGCGAAGCGATTGCCGCCCGCGAAGCGCGAAAGGCTGCGGCTCGCGCGCGTCAGGCGGAAAAAGCGCAAACGGTTCAGGCAGATACTGAGGTCGACCCGCGTAAAGCGGCCGTTGAAGCGGCGATAGCCCGGGCCAAGGCCCGCAAAGCTGGAGAGCAGCAGGTAGTCGTCGAGCAAGAAGCGGTCGACCCACGCAAAGCCGCCGTTGAAGCGGCGATTGCTCGCGCCAAAGCCCGTAAGGCTGCGCAGCAGGCGCCAGAGGCAGTATCAGAAGCAGAAGCACCACCGGTCGACCCGCGTAAAGCCGCCGTCGAAGCAGCGATTGCCCGCGCCAAAGCCCGCAAGGCTGCGCAGCAGGCACCAGCGGCAGTATCAGAGGCAGAAGCACCACCGGTCGACCCGCGTAAAGCCGCCGTCGAAGCAGCGATTGCCCGCGCCAAAGCCCGTAAGGCTGCGCAGCAGGAAGAACAGCCGCAGGCCGCCAACGATGACCCGCGCAAGGCCGCCGTCGCCGCCGCCATTGCGCGCGTTCAGGCGAAGAAAGCCGCACAGCAAGCCGTAAACGAGGATTAAATGGTTTTCAGAATCGCAAGTTCCCCTTACACCCACAACCAGCGTCAGACATCGCGCATTATGATGCTGGTCTGCCTGGCCGCGCTGCCGGGCATTGCCGTTCAGTGCTGGTTTTTCGGCTGGGGAACCCTGTTCCAGATAGCCCTGGGCTGCGCCAGCGCCGTCGCGGCGGAAGCACTCGTCCTGAAGCTGCGTAAGATGGCGGTGTCACGCATTCTGGCTGACAACTCCGCGCTGCTGACCGGCCTGCTGCTCGCCATCAGTATTCCGCCGTTTGCCCCGTGGTGGATGGTCGTGCTCGGTACCGTGTTTGCCGTGATCATTGCCAAACAGCTGTACGGCGGGCTCGGCCATAACCCGTTTAACCCGGCGATGATTGGCTACGTGGTGCTGCTGATCTCCTTCCCCGTGCAGATGACCAGCTGGCTGCCACCGCACGAGATTGCGGCCACGGTTCCGGGCTTTATGGATGCCCTGCACGTGATCTTTACCGGCCATACGGCGCTCGGCGCTGATATGAACGCCCTGCGCATGGGCGTGGACGGCATCAGCCAGGCGACGCCTCTCGATACCTTTAAAACGTCCCTGCATGCCGGGCACAGCGTTGATCAGATCATGAAATCCGCGATTTACAGCGGCATGCTGGCGGGTGCAGGCTGGCAGTGGGTCAACCTGGCATATCTGCTGGGCGGCCTGTTCCTGCTGCAGCAAAAAGCCATTCGCTGGCATATTCCGGTCAGCTTCCTCGTGACGCTGACGGTTTGCGCGACGCTGGGATGGGTCTTCTCTCCTGAATCACTCGCCAGCCCGCAGATGCACCTGCTCTCCGGGGCGACCATGCTGGGTGCCTTCTTTATCCTGACGGACCCGGTTACGGCGTCAACGACTAACCGCGGCCGCCTGATCTTCGGCGCGCTGGCGGGCCTGCTGGTATGGTTGATCCGCAGCTTTGGCGGTTACCCGGACGGCGTAGCGTTTGCCGTCCTGCTTGCCAACATTACCGTTCCGCTCATCGACTATTACACGCGTCCGCGCGTGTACGGCCATCGCTAAGGGTTTCGCCATGTTAAAAACGATGCAAAAGCACGGCGTCACGCTGGCTGTCTTCGCCGCGGTCCTGACCGGGCTGACGGCCCTGGTTAACACGTTAACCAAAACGACCATCGAAGAGCAGGCTTCAAAGCAGCAAAAGGCGCTGTTCGATCAGGTCATCCCGTCAGATTTCTACGATAATGATCTACAAAAAAGCTGCTTTGTGGTAGACGCGCCCCAGCTTGGGAAAGGCGCGCACCGCCTCTTTATCGCCCGTAAAGGGAATAGACCGGTAGGCGCGGTGATGGAAGCGACGGCGCCCGACGGCTATTCCGGCGCCATTCAGCTGCTTGTCGGCAGCGATTTCTCCGGCACTATTCTGGGTACTCGCGTGACGGAACATCATGAAACGCCGGGCCTGGGCGATAAAATTGAAACCCGTCTGAGCGACTGGATTTTGCACTTCGCCGGTAAAGTTATCCATGGCGAAGGTGATACCGCGTTTGCGGTGAAGAAAGATGGCGGCGAGTTCGACCAGTTCACCGGCGCGACCATCACGCCGCGCGCCGTGGTGAACGCCGTAAAACGAGCCGGGCTGTATGCTGAAACGCTGCCCGCGCAAATCAACAATCTTCCGGCCTGTGAGGAGTAATCATGAGCCAGGTTAAAGAGGTTATTGTCCAGGGGTTGTGGAAGAACAACTCCGCGCTGGTCCAGCTTCTGGGGATGTGTCCCCTGCTGGCGGTAACGTCCACCGCCACCAACGCGCTCGGTCTGGGACTGGCAACCACGCTGGTTCTGACCCTGACCAACCTCTCCATCTCCGCCCTGCGACGCTGGACGCCTTCGGAAATTCGTATTCCGATTTATGTCATGATCATTGCGTCGGTGGTCAGTATCGTCCAGATGCTGATTAACGCCTACGCGTTTGGCCTGTACCAGTCGCTCGGGATCTTTATTCCCCTTATCGTCACCAACTGTATCGTCGTTGGCCGTGCGGAAGCGTTCGCGGTGAAAAACAGCCCCGCCATGTCGGCGCTGGATGGTTTTTCCATTGGAATGGGCGCCACCTGCGCCATGTTCGTGCTGGGCTCGCTGCGCGAGATCCTCGGTAACGGTACGCTGTTTGACGGCGCAGATGCGCTGCTGGGCGGCTGGGCCAAAGCGCTGCGCGTTGAAGTGTTCCACACCGATACGCCATTCCTGCTGGCAATGCTGCCCCCTGGCGCGTTTATTGGCCTTGGCATGATGCTGGCGATAAAATACCTGATTGATGAGAAACGTAAGCGCCGCGCGGCTGAGCGTAGCGTTCTGGAAGGGACACCCGAGAAGGCTTCATGAATAAAGAAAAGCGCATTGCGATCCTGACCCGTCTGCGGGACGAGAACCCGCACCCGACGACGGAGCTGAACTTTACCTCCCCGTTTGAGCTGCTGATCGCGGTGTTGCTCTCTGCACAGGCGACCGATGTGAGCGTCAATAAAGCCACTGCCCTGCTCTATCCGGTCGCCAATACGCCAAAAACCATGCTGGAGCTGGGCGTGGAAGGCGTGAAGTCCTATATCAAAACCATCGGCCTGTTTAACAGCAAAGCCGAGAACGTCATTAAGACCTGCCGGATCCTGCTGGAACAGCACGGAGGCGAAGTACCGGAAGATCGCGCCGCGCTGGAAGCCTTACCGGGCGTGGGGCGTAAGACCGCGAACGTGGTGCTCAACACCGCGTTTGGCTGGCCGACCATCGCCGTGGATACGCATATTTTCCGCGTCTCTAACAGGACTAACTTCGCGCCGGGGAAAAATGTTGAGCAGGTCGAAGAGAAGCTGTTAAAGGTGGTTCCGGCCGAATTTAAGGTTGACTGCCATCACTGGCTGATTCTGCACGGCCGCTATACCTGTATTGCCCGTAAGCCTCGCTGCGGCTCGTGCATTATTGAAGATCTCTGCGAATACAAAGAAAAAGTGTATCCCTGATCGTCACAATCCCTTACCAAAAGAAGGGCTACCAGGCACCCTTCTTTTGGCCGTTATTTGTCCGTCTTTCATTCCCCCTGACCTGTCACTTGTTCGGTTGTTTAACGCTCAAACAGGTTAATACTTTTTTCATAGCCAAAAATTTCTATACATCTGTGATCGCGATCACCCTGATAACTTCATGTTGAATTTTTGTTGTCAAAATCCGCCTAAACCCTTTGTCTGACAAGATACTCTCCTTCCATCACCGAAGATAAGACCAGCTATTTTTCAGAATATGGCCCATATCACTGCATTAAGCGGAAAATAGCAGAACATATCGCCAAAAGCCGGTCAGGGTGGGTTATCGCCAGTCGAAAAAACTACCTTTACTCATCGTATGAAATTTAACGCTGAATAACATTTATATGAACCGACGATTATACCACTTCAGATATATGTAACAGATTATTACAAACGTATTGCCAGATGGGGCAGGATAGTGAACATTACCCGCCGTTTCTCCTCCCAATATAACTATAAGGCGTATGGACTACGGCCATCGCGCTATGAACACCCCCGTTAATATGGGATGTAAAAAAAGAGGTATATGTGTCTACTGCAAACAATAAACCAACAGATGAAAGCGTGAGTCTTAACGCTTTTAAACAGCCTAAAGCGTTCTATCTCATCTTCTCTATCGAGTTATGGGAGCGTTTTGGTTATTACGGCCTGCAAGGGATCATGGCGGTTTACCTGGTAAAACAGCTGGGTATGTCCGAAGCCGATTCCATCACGCTGTTCTCTTCCTTTAGTGCTCTGGTGTACGGTCTGGTCGCTATTGGCGGCTGGCTGGGTGATAAAGTCCTCGGGACTAAACGCGTCATCATGCTGGGCGCCATTGTCCTGGCGATTGGCTATGGTCTGGTTGCATGGTCAGGGCATGATGCCGCTGTCGTGTATATGGGTATGGCGACGATTGCCGTCGGTAACGGTCTGTTCAAAGCGAACCCGTCCTCCCTGCTTTCTACCTGCTATAACAAAGACGATCCGCGCCTGGACGGTGCATTTACCATGTACTACATGTCCATCAACATCGGTTCGTTCTTCTCGATGCTGGCAACCCCATGGCTTGCGGCGAAGTTCGGCTGGAGCGTGGCGTTTGCGCTGAGCTTCGTGGGCATGTTGATCACCGTGGTCAACTTCCTGTTCTGCCGCAGCTGGGTTAAAGACTACGGTTCAAAACCTGACTTCGAGCCTGTGCATATGGGCAAACTGCTGGCCACCATCGTGGGCGTTGTTGTCCTCGCGGCAATTGCCACCTGGCTGCTGCACAACCAGGGTATCGCCCGTGCCGTTCTGGGCGTGGTTGCGCTGGGTATCGTGGTTATCTTTGCGAAAGAAGCGTTCGCCATGCAGGGTGCTGCCCGTCGCAAGATGATTGTGGCGTTCATTCTGATGCTGGAAGCGATTATCTTCTTCGTGCTGTACAGCCAGATGCCAACCTCACTGAACTTCTTCGCCATTCGTAACGTTGAGCACTCAATTCTGGGCATCGCGTTCGAGCCGGAACAGTATCAGGCGCTGAACCCGTTCTGGATCATGATTGGTAGCCCGATTCTGGCCGCTATCTATAACAAGATGGGCGACCGTCTGCCAATGCCGCACAAGTTTGCTATCGGTATGGTGCTGTGCTCCGGCGCGTTCCTGGTGCTGCCGCTGGGTACCAAATTTGCCACCGACGCGGGTATCGTGTCCGTTAACTGGCTGATCCTGAGCTACGCGCTGCAGTCTATCGGTGAACTGATGATCTCCGGTCTGGGTCTGGCGATGGTTGCACAGCTGGTGCCACAGCGTCTGATGGGCTTCATTATGGGTAGCTGGTTCCTGACCACTGCCGGTGCGGCAATCATTGCGGGTAAAATTGCGAACCTGATGGCTGTGCCGGAAAACGTCACTGACCCACTGGTCTCCCTGAACGTCTACGGTACCGTGTTCATGCAGATTGGTATCGCGACTGCGGTTATTGCAGTTCTGATGCTGCTGACCGCGCCGAAACTGAATCGTATGACTCAGGACGACGACAAGACGGCTGAAGCGACCAAAACCGCTACCGCGTAAGATTATTGAGAAACGACAGAACAGAAGCCGCTAATGTATTAGCGGCTTTTTTTTTGTCCGTTGGCGCACTAACATAGCTGAAACCTCAGCAAAAAGGAGTTACCGATGAAACTGTTCTACAAACCGGGCGCGTGCTCTCTTGCTTCCCATATCACCCTGCGCGAGAGCGGCAAAGATTTCACGCTGGATGGCGTTGATCTGATGAAAAAGCGTCTGGAAAATGGCGATGATTTTCTTGCCATTAACCCCAAGGGACAAGTTCCGGCGCTCTTGCTGGATGACGGTACTCTGCTGACCGAAGGCGTCGCGATTATGCAGTTCCTGGCCGATAGCGTACCCGATCGCCAGCTGCTGGCACCGGTGAGTACCATTTCTCGCTATAAGACGCTGGAATGGCTGAACTACATTGCAACCGAGCTGCACAAAGGATTTACGCCGTTGTTCCGCCCGGATACGCCAGAGGAGTTCAAACCAACCCTGCGTGCGCTTCTTGAGAAAAAGCTGCAGTACGTTAACGAATCGCTGAAAGACGAACAGTGGATTTGTGGTTCGCGCTTCACGATTGCCGATGCGTATCTGTTTACCGTGCTGCGCTGGGCGCGCGCGGTTAAGCTGAACCTGGAAGGGTTAGACCATATCGCATCGTATATGAAACGCGTGGCAGAGCGTCCTGCAGTGGCTGCGGCGCTGAAAGCGGAAGGGTTGAATTAACCGAGCTGCCTGTGTTGCCGGGTGGCGCTAACGCTTACCCGGTCTACACGTTTTGGCCGGCTATAACCGGGTTGCGCTGAAATAGTGCTCCGGCTTCGCGATACGATCCTGTGCCGCAACCACCTGCAGTTCATATTCCTGCATCTCTTTCGTCGCAATCATGATTTCGTACACCGCCGCGGTAACGTGTTCCAGCGAGTCACGTATCGTCGCCCCCTGCAGTAATTTCACCAGCAGCAGACCACTCGTAACATCTCCGACCCCAACCGGCTGGCGCAGGCCGAAATCCACCAGCGGACGGCTAATATGCCAGGCGTCATCTTTCGTCACCAGAAGCATCTCAAAACGGTCCTGACTCAGCCCTGCGCGGGAGAGATGTTTTACCAGCACCACCTCAGGCCCCTGAGCGATCAGTTCGCGAGACGCGCTTACCGCCTCTTCTACGCTGTTAACCGGACGCTCGCAGAGAATTTCGAGCTCGACCAGGTTTGGCGCAATGATATCGCTGGCGGGCAGCGCGTGGCGGACGTGAAACTCTGCGACGCCTGGCGCCACGATACAGCCTTTCTCCGGATGGCCCATGACGGGGTCGCAGAAGTATTTTGCCGCCGGGTTTGCGGCTTTCACCTGACGTACGATGCCGAGGATATGCTCCCCCTGCTCCGCTGAGCCGAGGTAGCCGCTCAGCACGGCGTCACAGCGTTTAAGCTGGTCGATATCGGCAATCCCCTGCACAACCTCGGTGAGGTGCGAAGGTGGCATTACGCAGCCGGTCCATTTGCCGTATTGCGTGTGGTTAGAGAACTGCACGGTATTAAGGGGCCAGACGTTGACGCCGAGGCGACGCATCGGGAATTCCGCGGCGCTATTGCCTGCGTGTCCAAAAACAACGTGGGACTGAATGGCGAGGATGTTCTTCATTTTTTTCTTACCAAACCCTGAAAAAACAAAAGGGGCGTGGTTTCCCACGCCCCTGGAGACTGTTAATTATTTCCAGCAGACAAGGCAGTAGTTTTTCTTACCGCGACGCAGCAGCGTGTAGCGACCATACAGACGGTCACCGTCAACGAAGGTGTATTCCGGGTCAGCCTGTTTCTCGCCGTTGATGGTGATAGCGTTAGAGGCGATAGTTTTACGCGCCTGACCGCGCGAAGGCTGGAGCTCAGAGTCCACCAGCGCCTGCATCAGGTCAGCCCCTTTTTCCATCTCAACCATTGGCACGCCGTCCTGCGCCAGCTGTTCGAAGTCCGCTTCGCTCAGATCGCTCAGGGTACCGTTGAACAGGCTTGCGGTAATACGTTTTGCCGCGGCCAGACCTTCTTCACCGTGAACCAGTTTGGTCACTTCGTCCGCCAGCACATACTGGGCGCGCGGTGCTTTACCGCTGTTTTTGTCTTCTTCTTCCAGCGCGTTGATGTCTTCGATGTCCATAAAGGTGAAGAACTTCAGGAAGCGGTAAACATCGGCATCCGCCGTGTTGATCCAGAACTGGTAGAATTTGTACGGGCTGGTTTTCTTCGGATCGAGCCATACCGCGCCGCCTTCTGTCTTCCCAAATTTGGTGCCGTCTGCTTTGGTGATCAGCGGAACGGTCAGACCGAAGACCTGGTTCTGGTGCAGACGACGGGTCAGGTCGATACCGGAGGTGATGTTACCCCACTGATCGGAACCACCAATCTGCAGGGAAACGCCGTGCAGCTTGTTCAGGCAGGCAAAGTCATAACCCTGCAGCAGGTTGTAGGAGAACTCGGTAAAGGAGATCCCCTGGTCGTCACGGTTCAGACGCTGCTTCACGGCTTCTTTGTTAATCATCTGGTTAACGGAGAAGTGCTTGCCGATGTCGCGCAGGAAGGTCAGCACGTTCATGCTGCCAAACCAGTCGTAGTTGTTCGCGGCAATGGCAGAGTTATCACCAGTGTTGAAGTCGAGGAACGGTGCAACCTGTTTGCGGATCTTATCCACCCACTCCTGCACGGTATCCTCGGTATTCAGTTTACGCTCAGCGGCTTTAAAGCTTGGGTCACCAATCAGACCGGTCGCGCCGCCCACCAGCGCAACAGGCTTATGGCCCGCCATCTGGAAGCGTTTCAGGCATAACAATGGAACAAGATGCCCCAAATGCAAGCTGTCAGCGGTGGGATCGAAGCCGCAATAGAGCGCGATCGGGCCTTGCGCCAGTCGCTCTGCTAACGCTTCCTCGTCCGTCACCTGGGCCACGAGGCCCCGCTCTTGCAATTGTTTAATCAAGTTACTGCTTGCCATCAAATTCTCCATGTATAAACGACTGCACCTTTGCCGGTACACGACTTTTCGCCTGATGCGAAAGGACAATAGAATAAAGCGCAAGCGCGGTGTGCGCTAGCGCTTAAATCAACAAATTTCGGGGATTACGGTGCCAGTCTGTCGATTTTCCAGCCGCCATTCTCGCGCTGGTATAAAAAGCGGTCGTGCAGGCGATGTTCGCCCCCCTGCCAGAACTCCATCTGCTCAATCGGGATGCGGAAACCGCCCCAGAAGCTTGGCAAAGGAATTTCACCCTGCTGGAACTTCTGTTTCAGCTCCAGGAATTTACTTTCCAGCACGCCGCGGGCGGAAATTCGGCTGGACTGTTTTGATACCCAGGCGCCAATCTGGCTGTCGCGCGGGCGGCTGTGGAAATACTTCACCACTTCCAGCGTCGAGAGACGTTCCGCCTTGCCGGTGACCATTACCTGACGTTCCAGCATGTGCCAGGGAAACAGCAGGCTGATACGCGGATTGTTTTCTAAATGGTGCGCCTTACGGCTACCGAGGTTGGTATAGAACACCAGCCCTTTCTCGTCATAATGCTTGAGCAATACGATGCGCTGATAAGGTTGACCGTTTTCATCCACCGTCGCGACAACCATGGCGGTTGGGTCGGCGAGTTTCGCTTCGCAGGCCTGTTTCAGCCAGCGTTCAAAAAGCACGAGGGGCTCAGCGGGAAGATCCTGGCGACGCAGGCCGCCTTTAGTGTATTCACGGCGCAGATGCGCAATTTGCTGCAGTTCGTCGTTATCTGACATGGCGTTAGCTGACATTGAGAGTGGGTGGCGCTATTGTGCGCCGCCCCTGTAAAAATCTCAACGCTTCGGATTTTCGAGCTGGCAATTGTTCAGCACAATGCGGTCGCGTTTGTAGACCGTGGCGCTGTCGCCTTTTGACCAGAAGACGTAGATACCGTCGGTATAACGCGCGCCGGAGGCCGACATGCCCTGCTTCAGCGTCAGCAGTTTATTGTCATAAACAAAACTGGCTTCCTGGCGTGGGTTATTCAGCTTGACGGTCAGCGGTTTTTCATCGCAGCGATACTCCAGCGTATCGGTCTGCATGCGCTCAAGAAGCTGGTTATAGACGCTGCATCCTGACAGCAATAAAGGCGCGGCAATAAGAAGAAGTTTTTTCATGGGCGTATTCCGAAGACTTTCCTGGTCCTGAAGGGCATGGCTGCCCTCCTGTTTCGTTCCATTCTAACGATGACGCGCCGCGCTGAATTTCAGTTAACTCTGATTATGACGAGGATTTGCCGGGAAAATCGCCCCGAGGACGCTCGCCTCACGCGCGCCGGTCACCGACGGCAAGTTGCCCGGCAGTCCGGCAATGGTGCGCCAGGCAAGCCAGGCGAAGGCCAGCGCCTCCATATCATCCCCGCTGATGCCTGCCTCGTCGGTCGTGGTCACTTCGGTACCCGACAGTAGCCCCGCAAGACGCGCCATCACCAGCGGGTTTCGGCTTCCTCCGCCGCACACCAGTAGGCGTTCACATCCGCCGCTGAGCAGAACCTGTTCGGAGATCGACACGGCCGTCAGCTCGGCAAGCGTCGCCTGGACATCCTGCGGCGCGAGCGCCGGGAATGGCGCCAGCTGACGCTCAAGCCAGCCCAGGTTGAAGTATTCACGCCCCGTGCTCTTAGGGGCCGGCAGGGCAAAATAAGGATCGCTCAGCATCGACTGCAGCAGCGGAATAATCACTTTTCCCCCGCTCGCCCACTCCGCGTTTTTATCATACGGTTGTCCGCACTGCCGCCAGATCCAGGCATCCATTAACATATTGCCCGGGCCGGTATCGTAGCCGCGGACGGGCTGTCCCGGGATGAGCATCGACAGGTTGGCAATCCCACCAATATTGAGCACCATGCGACGTTCTGTAGGGTGCGCCAGTAACGCCTGATGGAACGCGGGTACCAGCGGCGCACCCTGCCCGCCAAGGGCGATATCGCGACGACGGAAATCGCCAACCACCGTCACGCCCGTTTTCGCCACAATCTGGTTGTTATCGCCGATTTGCAGGGTATGCGGGGCATCTCCGCCGGGCTCATGCCAGACCGTTTGTCCGTGACAGCCGATGGCCACCACATCCTGCGGGCGAAGATGTTCTTTTTGCATCAAAGCCTGCACCGCATCCGCAAACAGCGCCCCCAGGCGAACATCAAGCTGTCCAAGCTGGGAGAGGGTCAGCTGCTGCCCCTGACAGATACTCAGAATATCCTCTTTCAGTGAAATGGGGATTGGCCAGGTCAGGCTCGCCTGCTGCGCCACCATGTTTTCGTCAATGGCGGCCAGAACGACATCTACCCCATCCAGACTGGTGCCTGACATCACACCAATGTAGCGACCCGATTTCATGCGCTTTCCTTACGTTGCGTGGGCTAAGGATATCCACTCAACCATAAACGGCGCAGCTTTGCCATCCGGCGATAATATTTTTTAACAATGTCAGACGGGTAACACGGGCGGATCCTGTTTATGTCTCGTTAAGTCAAATTCAAGTACAATTTTCTTATTGTTAGTGCAAAGATATGAACTATGGCTCCTTATGCCATATAATTTAGCCATAACGGATGCCCCCAATCGGGCGTTTTTGGTGAACAGGAGATTCAAATGATTTTACGTGTACTGGGCGTTTCGCTGATTGGTTTAACTCTGGCTGGCTGTGTGAATGACAGTTCACTTTCTGGCGACGTTTACAGCGCTTCTGAAGCGAAACAGGTTCAGAACGTGACTTACGGTACCGTTGTTAACGCACGCCCTGTACAGATCCAGGGTGGTGATGAAAGCAACGTGATGGGCGCAATCGGCGGTGCCGTGCTGGGTGGTTTCCTCGGTAATACCGTCGGCGGCGGCACTGGCCGTTCTCTGGCAACGGC
Source organism: Enterobacter cloacae complex sp. ECL352 (assembly GCF_020149545.1). Taxonomy (NCBI): domain Bacteria; kingdom Pseudomonadati; phylum Pseudomonadota; class Gammaproteobacteria; order Enterobacterales; family Enterobacteriaceae; genus Enterobacter; species Enterobacter cloacae complex sp. ECL352. The sequence continues at coordinate 4,335,346 of NZ_CP083709.1, read as the reverse complement.
CGCAGGTGCCGTTGCGGGTGGCGTAGCCGGCCAGGGCGTTCAGGGTGCGATGAACAAAACCCAGGGCGTAGAGCTGGAAATTCGTAAAGACGACGGCAGCACGATCATGGTTGTGCAGAAACAAGGCAGCACTCGCTTCTCTGCAGGCCAGCGCGTTGTTCTGGCAAGCAACGGAAGTCAGGTGACCGTTTCTCCACGTTAATTAAAAATGGATGTGGTCATCAGGCCACATCCATTTACATTATTTATCACTCCCACAAATATATTTACAAAATACATTCACCCTACCCATAATTAACCACGCCATATATTGTTTCTGCGCAAAGTATTTAGCGTGCTAATTGATTACACTCTTCGCAATACCCTCACCTTAATTCATTATAAAGTTATTAAAACCATATATGTTTGCGAATCGCCGTTCTGTAAAGGGCCGTTATATCTCGTTCTGTCTAGGTTGTATTGCTGTTATCGGCATATTACACGCCCTGTTTTCAAAAATTGCCGAATGGGTTCCTACCTTTTCGTCTCACTTGTTCCCTACGCTCACCATTTTTTTACTGGTGTTTGACCTGTTTATTGCCTGCTTTATGGCAATGAAATACTGGTGTGACCGAAAACGGTTGTATCTGGTATCGCTTGCTTTTGCCTTTGCCGGGTCGGCATCGCTGATGGTCGGAACGCTGTGCAGCTTTCCCGCCTGGCTGGACCTCTATCAGTTCAACGCGGTGAACTACAACGATGCGATGATCTTCTATATGTTCCGCCATCTCTTAATGGCGGTGCTAATAATCGTTTCGGCAATACTTTATACCACGCGCAATTGTCCCCTTTCGCGGCTGGCGCATATTGCTATTGTGAGCGGCGAGTTTCTCTTTACCGCTTTTACTGTAGGGTTGGCCTGGATGTATTCCAGTCATTCTTCCTTTTTATCCATTGATCTTGTGGATAATGAAACCCGTGAGTTTATGGTTCTCTGGAGCCACTTTATTAATATTGCATTGATTGCACTCTGGGTGGTCACATTAGCCACGCTGATGTTTATTACGCGCATACGCAACTTATTCTGGGTGGGCGGTAATTTTCTGTGCGTCTGCTATATCGTCACGCTCTCAATGCTGTTAGTGGGTGGACATGTTGAAGATGTCTCCTGGTATCGCGCTCGCTTATTTGAAACCGTCGCCACGCTGATGATCATTTTTGTTCTGCTCTACGATGTTTTCAGGCTGTATCGCGACTCGCACGTTAAGTATCAGCAGTCTTACCAGAACTCCATTCGCGACCCGCTGACGCGCCTGTATAACCGCAGTTATTTTTATGAAACATTAAAGCAGGCGCTGGATATCGCCAAACCCAGCCGTCCGGTTTCCGTCATCGTCAGCGATCTCGATCGCTTCAAACGCATCAACGACACCTACGGGCATCTTCAGGGCGACAAGGTCCTGCAGTTTGTTGCTAATCTACTGATGGATTCCGTGCGCCCCCAGGACATCGCGGCCCGTATCGGTGGTGAGGAGTTTGTTCTGATGCTGGCCAACACCTCATCAGACGCGGCGTATCAGGTGGCGGAACGCATACGGTTAAATCTGAGCAGCTTCGATAACGCCAGCAGCGGCGGTCAACTACCGGAGCCAATCACCATCAGCATGGGGGTATTTACGGCAACGTCACCCGCATTAGCCGCAGAAACGTGCGTGGAAAATGCCGACAAAGCGATGTATGAAGCGAAGGAGACGGGCCGTAACCGCGTGGTCGCCTTTAAGTAAAAAAAGGCCTTGCTGCTGCAAGGCCTTGTTGTTTGTCAGTCGCGCGACTGTAGCTCATGGATGTTTTGCTCAAGGCGCCCAATGAGGCTAATGAGCATTTCCAGCTCCGCCGGTGAAACGCCTGACAGGATTTCACCGCGCGTCTTAGTGATCACGGCTTCCATTTCCGTGATGATAGGCGCCGCTTTCTCGGTGAGTTTAATCCGCTTGGCGCGACGATCGCTGGCGCAGGTTTGCCGCGAGATTAACCCCTTCTCTTCCAGCTGGTCAAGCGTGCGCACCAGCGACGGTTGCTCAATCCCTATCGCTTTTGCCAGTTGAATTTGCGACTGTTCGGGCGGCAGCTGATGAATGTTGTGCAGCGTGACCCAATGCGTCTGTGTGAGTTCCAGAGGTTTCAGGCGATGGTCAATCAGAGCACGCCAGACGCGTACCAACCTTGCCAGATCAGAACCTAATGGCGATTCCAATTTCATCTCCTTATAATTAGCTTGCTAAGTTATTATACTGATTTTAGAATAGTGTGCAGCATTTGTATTGCCAAAACAAATGCAATACTGCATTCATCGAACTTAAAAGTATGACTTACACTGAATTGTGATGCTTCATCATACTAAGACAAGCCAACGCGGCATTCTGTTCACTGCAAAGGATTTCTGCCCGTGACGTTTTTTCATCGCTCAGAGGGTTTACCCCTTCAGGACCTGATCTTCGGTGCGTCAGTCTACTTTCCTCCTCTGTTTAAGGCCGTTCTGGTGGGCTTTATCCTCTGGCTCATCGCGCATCGCCTGCTTCGCGACTGGATGTACTCCGGCGAAATCTGGCATCCCATGCTGATGGATCTTTCCCTGTTTGCCCTTTCTGTATGCCTGGGCCTTGCCGTTTTGACTGTGTGGTGAATATGTCCCTGAAAACGCTAAAGTACTTTTCCACCCTGTTGGTCCTTGCCCTCGCGCTGGTTGCGGGCTGGTGGATGTGGAATTTTTATATGCAGTCGCCCTGGACGCGTGATGGCAAAGTCCGCGCCGAGCAGGTCAGCATTACCCCTCAGGTATCGGGAAGTATTACGACCCTGTTGGTTAAGGATAACCAGTTCGTCAAAAAGGGAGACATTTTATTCCGCATCGACGACACCCCGTACCACATTGCGATCCTGAACGCCCAGGCGCAGCTGGCAAAAGCCCAGTCGGATCTGGCAAAGGCCAACAACGAGGCCAACCGCCGCCGCCACCTGTCGCAAAACTACATCTCAGCGGAAGATTTAGACACCGCCAATATCAACGTTAAGGCGATGCAGGCTAGCGTCAACGTGGCGGAGGCGACGCTGAAGCAGGCGCAGTGGCAACTGACCCAAACCGTGATTACGGCACCTGTTGATGGATGGGTGACCAACCTCTCGGCCCGCGTGGGGAATTATGCCACCACGGGACAACCGATATTCGCCCTCGTCGACAGCCACTCCTTCTACGTCGTGGGCTATTTCGAAGAGACCAAGCTTCGGCATATTCGCGAGGGTTCGCCAGCCGCAATAACGCTTTACAGCGGCTCTCAAAAGTTACAGGGTCACGTGTCCAGCATTGGCCGCGCCATTTACGATCAGAGTGTTGAAACGGATTCAGGCCTGGTGCCGGACATAAAGCCGAACGTTCCCTGGGTGCGTCTGGCCCAGCGCGTTCCGGTTCGCGTGGAGTTTGACCGCTTGCCGGAGGACATTACCCTGGTGTCCGGCACAACCTGCACTGTCTCCATCGGAAACCGGTGATGAAGCTGCAGGGTCTCTCCTGGCAAAACACGCCGTGGATGAAAGCAACGCGTCCCCAGTGGCGCTACGCGCTGCGTAACGGCATTGCCATGTGTCTTGCGCTGACTGTGGCTTATTACCTTAACCTGGATGAGCCCTACTGGGCGATGACGTCTGCGGCGGTAGTCAGTTTTCCGACAGTAGGCGGAGTGATCAGTAAAAGTCTTGGCCGCATCGCAGGCAGCCTGCTCGGCGCCACCGCGGCGCTAATTATCGCTGGCCATACGCTGAACGATCCGTGGCTGTTCCTGCTGAGCATGGCCGCATGGCTGGGGTGCTGTACCTGGGCCTGCGCCCATTTTACCAATAACGTTGCCTACGCGTTTCAGCTGGCGGGCTATACCGCCGCCATCATCGCCTTTCCGGTGGTTAACGTGCTCGACACCACCGAGCTGTGGGATATTGCGCAGGCGCGCGTCTGTGAAGTGATTGTCGGGATCCTCAGCGGCGGCTTTATGATGATGATCCTTCCCAGCACATCCGACGGCACCGCGCTCATCACTGCGCTCAAAACCATGCACACCCGGTTGCTGGAACACGCGAGTCTGCTGTGGCAACCGGATACCAGCGACGATATCCGCCTCGCGCATGAAAAGGTGATCGGGCAGATCCTGACGATGAATCTGCTGCGCATTCAGGCGTTCTGGAGCCACTACCGCTTTCGCCGCCAGAACACACTTCTTAACTATCTGCTGCACCAGCAGCTGCGCATGACCAGCGCCATCTCCAGCCTGCGCCGGATGCTGCTCAACTGGCCGACGCCGCCTGAAAATACCCGAGCCGTGATTGAAACGCTGCTCGCGGCCCTTGCGCGCCCGGATGCGGACATTTACACCGTAGCGCGGATTATCGCCCCGCTCGCCCCGGTTGATGAGTACGACTACCGCCATCGCGCCTTCTGGCAGCGCCTGAATTACTTTTGTCGGCTGTACCTGCGCAGCAGCCGCTGGATTACGGCCGTCGAAAACGCGACACCATTGACGGAGTTCAACGTCCCCGGCAGCCCGGCACTTGCGCGCCATACCGACTATCTTGAAGCGCTGTGGGGCGGTTTTCGCACCTTCTGTGCGCTGATGCTGGTGGGGGCGTGGAGTATTACCACGCAGTGGGAGTCCGGTACGGCGGCCCTGACGCTTGCCGCCATCAGCTGCGTGCTTTATTCCGTCGCGGCCTCGCCGTTCAACTCGCTTACGCTCCTGCTGCGCACGCTGGTGCTGCTGTCGCTGTTCAGCTTCGTGGTGAAGTTTGGCCTGATGGTGCAGATAAGCGATCTGTGGCAGTTCCTGCTGTTCCTGTTTCCCTTGTTGACCACCATGCAGCTTCTGAAGCTGCAAATGCCTAAGCTGGCGGGCCTCTGGGGACAGCTGATTGTCTTTATGGGCTCGTTTATCTCCGTGACGAATCCACCTGTTTATGATTACGCCGATTTTCTCAATGACAACCTGGCGAAGATCCTGGGCGTGGGGCTGGCGTGGCTGGCTTTCGCGGTGTTACGTCCCGGCTCCGATGCACGCAAGAGCCGCAGGCATATCCGGGAGCTACGCAGAGGGTTTGTCGATCAGCTCAGCCGTAAACCGCATCTGAGCGAAAACGAATATGAGTCGCTGGTCTATCATCACGTCAGCCAGCTGAATAACAGCCAGGACGCGCTGTCCCGGCGCTGGCTGCTGCGCTGGGGCGTGGTGCTGTTGAACTGCTCGCACGTGGTCTGGCAGCTGCGCGCGTGGGAAACGCGTTCCGATCCGCTGTCGCAGGTTCGTGATGTTTGCATCTCCCTGCTGCGCGATGTAATGAGCGAGCGCGGTGTCCAGCAGAGGCCGCTGGAAGCCACGCTGAATGAACTGCAGCGGATCTGCGATACGCTGGCACAGCATCATCTGCCCGCAGCCCGTGATTTGGCCTCAATAATCTGGCGCCTGCACTGCTCGCTGTCGCAGCTGGAACAGGCACCGCCACCGGGAACGATTGGGGATCAGATCACGCCGCACGCATAGCGTGCTCCGCCGCCGCCAAGCGGTTTAGGCCGATCGGACATATTGTCGCCGCCGACATGGATCATCAGCGCCTTGCCTTTCACCTCATCCAGCTTTTTCAGTCGCGGCGCGACAACAGGATCGGTGGCTTTACCGTCGTTATTCACCACCAGCACAGGCAGATCGCCTAAATGCCCCATTCCATCCGGGCCTTCATGCTTGCCGGAATGCTGCGGATCGAGGTGCCCTCCTGCCGCTTCCGCCGCAGACGGTTTACCTTCTTTTAAAGCGGGCTGACAGCTGCCCTTGGCGTGAACATGGAAACCATGTTCACCGGGAGGGAGGGCTTTGAGGTTGGGGGCAAACTCCAGTCCTTTATCGGTTTCAGTGATTTTCACCGTTCCGATGGACTGACCCACACCCTGTGGGGTGACGAGATTCATTTCCACTTCGTCACTGGCTGCCTGCGCCCCTGCGCAAACAACCAGCGTGACCAGTGCCAGAGCAAAACGCTTCATAGTGACCTCCGCGGGTTATTTTTTGCCCCTTAAGTGTATACCAGGGGCAAAGATTTCACCGGAAAGTCACCTTCAGGCGCTTTATGGTACGTCGTAACCCAGCGCGGCCTTACGGATGCGGAACCACTGCTGACGGGTCATCTGCAGCTCTTCAGCAGCCAGTGCAGAACGCACACGTTCTATTTTGCCGGAGCCGATAATGGGCAGCGGTTTTGACGGCAGGCGAAGGATCCACGCGTAAACCACCTGCTCGATGCTCTCCGCGTTCAGTTCGCGGGCGATGGTTTCAAGCTCGTTGCGCAGCGGCTGGAATTCCTCATCATTAAACAAACGTCCGCCCCCCAGGCAGGACCACGCCATCGGGCGAATGCGCAGCTGCTGCAGCTGATCGAGCGTGCCATCCAGCAGCAGCGGCTGGTGTACCGGGGAGATCTCAACCTGGTTGGTGGCGAGGGTGAACGGCAGACGAGACTGAAGCAGCGCAAACTGTGCCGGGGTAAAGTTTGACACGCCGAAGTGACGCACTTTCCCACTCTGGTGCAGGTTCAGGAAGGCTTCCGCCACCTCATCGGCATCCATCAGCGGGTCGGGGCGGTGGATTAACAGCAGATCGATACGATCGGTCGCCAGATTGACCAGCGACTGCTCGGCGCTCTTGATGATATGCGCGCTGTCGGTGATGTAATGACCGAGGGCATGTTCAGGTTTTGCCGTGGTGGCAATCCCACACTTCGTGACGATCTCCATGCGGTCGCGCAGGGCCGGAACAAGCTTAAGCGCCTCGCCGAACGCGGCCTCGCACTGGTAGCCACCGTAAATATCCGCATGATCAACCGTGGTGATGCCTAAATCGAGGTGCTCTTCAATAAAGCTCGCCAGCTGGAGGGGGGACATATTCCAGTCCATCAGGCGCCAGTAGCCCATCACAAAACGGGAGAATTCTGGCCCCTGGGGGGCAAGGGTAATTCGCTGAACCATAACATTTTCCTCAAGGACGTAATGTCATGAGTATACGCAATTACCGTGTTAAAAAAGTGAAGGTTGCTGGGGTTCTTCAGTCTCACCCGCTTTGTTTGCGCGTATTTTGCGCAGAAGACGCTGTCGGCAGAGGCGTAACACCTCCTGCTTTTGCGTGTCGCTAAAGTTTTGCCAGTTAAAACGCTCATCGCGGGTACGCATGCACCCGCGGCAATATCCGCGTTCATCGACCTGACAAATACCCCGGCACGGGCTCTGGATGGGGAAAAACTCCAGCTGCTCTGCCACACTCACCTCCCGATAGCTACTCTCACCTACAGTGAAGACGTTAATCGCGCCGCGTGCAAGGCCGTATCACAGATTTGTGGCATTAAGGTTTCACTAATCTTCCCTCTCTATACTCGGCCCATCATGACAATAACGGGTTTACCGATCGATGTGGTTAATCAGAAAGTTACAATGTAACGACATTAAATTTACTCTGGGCTGTGCACTCTTTTTTACTCTGCTGAACGGGCTGTTTATCCAGCGCAGCTGGGCCATTATCGGCCCAGTGCATCTGCACGACTTCCTCTTTGCCGCCTCCGTCCCGCTGGTGCTGTTTTGCGGCTGGGTGATTGTCTTTAGCCTGCTTAACATCCCGTATCTCCGCAAGCCGCTGCTGATTGTATTGACGATCGGATGCGCCGCGGCGACCTATTTCATGTATACCTACGGCGCGGTGATCGATCAGAACATGATTGTGAACGTGTTCGAAACCAACTCTCAGGAAGCGACCGCCCTGGTGACCCCGCAGATGATTCTGTGGATTGTCATAGCCGGCCTCGTGCCTTCCGTGGTGCTGGCGTTGACCCGGATTCGTACCGGAAAATGGTGGTATGCGCTGCTGACGCGCGTTGCCGCGATGCTCGGCGCCCTGCTGGTGATTATCCTGATTGCCGCGCTGTTTTATAAAGATTACGCGTCGCTGTTCCGCAATAACAAAAGCATCGTCAAAATGGTCACCCCGGCGAACTATGTCAGCGCCGTGGTGAAGTACAGCAAGATGCGCTGGTTTGCCGGCGATCAAACGCTGGTGCGCATTGGTGAAGATGCCCACAAAGGGTCACTGATTACCGGTCAACAAAAGAAAACCGTTCTGGTGCTTGTCGTCGGCGAAGCCTCTCGCGCGGCAAACTACTCCCTGAACGGTTACGAACGCGAAACCAACCCGGAGCTGAAAAAGCAGGACGTGATTAACTTCCCGCAGGCCTCCTCATGTGGTACCGAAACCGCGGTTTCCGTTCCGTGCATGTTCTCCGGCATGACGCGCAGCAAATACGATGCCGACCTGGCTCACCATCGCGAAGGGCTGCTCGACGTGCTTAAGCATGCGGGTATCAACCTGATGTGGCGCGACAACGACGGCGGCTGTAAAGGTGCCTGCGATCGCGTGCCCCATACCGACATGACGCAGTGGCAGCTGGATCAGTTCTGCAAAGACAAATCCTGTATCGACGATGTGAACTTCAACCGTCTGGACAACGTGCTGGATGGCGTGAAGCAAGATACGGTGCTGGTTATCCACCTGATGGGGAGCCACGGTCCGGCATACTATCGCCGTTACCCGGACAACTTCCGTAAATTCACCCCAACCTGCGACACTAATGAAATTCAGGATTGCGACCATCAGGCGCTGATCAATACCTATGACAACACTATCCTCTATACCGACAGCATGGTCAGCAAAACCATTGATGCGCTGAAAGCGCGCCAGTCGAGCATGAACACCGCGCTGATTTATCTTTCAGATCACGGTGAATCGCTGGGTGAAAGCGGTATTTATCTGCACGGCACGCCGTACATGCTGGCGCCGGAGCAGCAAACGCATATTCCGTTTATGTTCTGGCTGTCACCGGATTACGCGAAAAACTTTGGTATCAACGAACAGTGTTTGCGCGACAATGCAGCAAAAAATGCGGTTTCCCAGGACAATTTATTCTCAACCGTATTGGGTATGATGGACGTGAAATCAACGGTTTATCAACCGCAGCTGGATATACTGAGCGCATGTCGTCAGTAAACTCGCTTGCATTAGACCGAACGGTCTATTAGAGTGCGGCCATGAGCAGAAATACTGAACACGATACCCGCGAACATTTACTGGCAACCGGCGAGCGACTTTGCATGCATCGCGGGTTTACCGGTATGGGGTTGAGCGAGCTATTAAAAACCGCTGAGGTACCGAAGGGGTCGTTTTATCACTACTTCCGGTCCAAAGAGGCTTTTGGCGTAGCGATGCTGGAGCGTCATTATGCTGGCTACCACCAGCGTCTGGCGACCCACTTTGCGTCGGGTGAAGGTAACTACCGGGATCGTGTTCTGAACTACTATCAGGAAACGCTGAACCAGTTCTGTCAGCAGGGCATTATCAGCGGATGCCTGACCGTTAAGCTGTCTGCAGAAGTGTGCGATCTTTCTGAAGATATGCGCACGGCGATGGATAAAGGTGCCCGCGGCGTTATCGCCCTGCTGGCCCAGGCGCTGGAGAAAGGCCGCGATGAAAAAACGCTGGCCTTTTCCGGCGAGCCGTTAACCCAGGCGCAGGTGTTATATGCGCTCTGGCTAGGCGCTAACCTGCAGGCAAAAATTTCGCGCAGTGCCGTGCCGCTGGAAAGCGCGCTGGCACATGTGAAAAACAGCATTACTGCGCCTGGCATTTAACAGGCGTTTTTATTTACCCAACTACTAGTCGACTGGTCTACTCAGGAGTCTTTATGTCCGCTGAAAAATTATTTACCCCACTGAAAGTGGGTGCCGTCACTGCGCCAAACCGCGTGTTTATGGCTCCGCTTACCCGCCTGCGCAGCATTGAGCCGGGCGACATCCCAACCCCACTGATGGGTGAATACTATCGTCAGCGCGCAAGCTCTGGCCTGATCATCACGGAAGCCACGCAGATTTCCGCTCAGGCTAAAGGGTATGCGGGTGCGCCGGGTCTTCACAGCCCGGAGCAGATCGCCGCATGGCAGAAAATCACCGCGGGCGTTCACGCTGAAGAGGGTCGCATTGCGGTCCAGCTGTGGCATACCGGTCGTATCTCTCACAGCAGCATTCAGCCTGGCGGCCAGGCTCCGGTCTCCGCTTCGGCCCTGAGCGCAAATACCCGTACGTCCCTGCGTGATGAAAACGGCAATGCGATCCGCGTGGATACCTCTATGCCACGCGCGCTTGAGCTGGACGAGATCCCAGGTATCGTGAACGACTTCCGCCAGGCCGTGGCTAACGCCCGTGAAGCCGGTTTTGACCTGATTGAGCTGCACTCCGCCCATGGCTACCTGCTGCACCAGTTCCTGTCACCGTCGTCCAACCATCGCACCGACCAGTACGGCGGCAGCGTCGAAAACCGCGCTCGCCTGGTGCTGGAAGTGGTTGACGCCGTATGCCAGGAGTGGAGCCCGGATCGTATCGGGATCCGCGTCTCCCCAATCGGTTCTTTCCAGAACGTCGACAACGGTCCGAACGAAGAAGCCGATGCCCTGTACCTGATCGAAGAACTGGCTAAACGCGGCATCGCCTATCTGCACATGTCCGAACCGGACTGGGCAGGCGGTAAGCCTTACACGGACGCTTTCCGTCAGAAAGTGCGCGAGCGTTTCCAAGGGGTGATCATCGGTGCGGGGGCTTATACCCCGGAGAAAGCCGAAGACCTGATCGGCAAAGGGCTGATCGATGCCGTCGCGTTTGGCCGCGACTACATCGCCAACCCGGATCTGGTTGCCCGCCTGCAGAAAAAAGCGGCCCTGAACCCGCAGCGCCCGGAAAGCTTCTACGGCGGCGGCGCGGAAGGCTACACCGACTACCCTTCTCTGTAATCTCGCCATTGTTCATTGATAGCGGCGATACTTCGCCGCTATACTAAAACATCGTTTCTGTTCAAAAAGACAGTCTATTCCATTGGTTAATGAGGAAATTATGCGCCTACTTCACACCATGCTGCGCGTTGGCGACCTGCAACGTTCCATTGATTTCTACACTAACGTCCTGGGCATGAAGCTGCTGCGCACCAGCGAAAACCCGGAATACAAATACTCGCTGGCGTTCGTGGGTTACGGCCCGGAAACGGATGAAGCGGTGATTGAGCTGACCTACAACTGGGGCGTGGACAGCTATGAGCTGGGCACCGCCTACGGCCACATCGCGCTGGAAGTGGACAACGCGGCCGAAGCGTGTGAACGCATTCGCAGCAACGGCGGTAACGTTACGCGCGAAGCGGGTCCGGTAAAAGGTGGCACCACCGTGATTGCGTTCGTGGAAGATCCCGACGGTTACAAAATCGAACTGATTGAAGCCAAAGACGCGGGTCGCGGTCTGGGCAACTGATCCCTCAGGGCGCAACATGCGCCCGTAGTTTTACTGCATCACCCTGCAAAATTTGCCATAATGCGCTCTGCTTTTTCCCCTTGTAAGAGACCCTGATGTCCGATAACGCTCAATTTAGCGGTCTGTGCGACCGTTTTCGTGGTTTTTATCCCGTTGTCATTGATGTAGAAACAGCCGGATTTAACGCTAAAACCGATGCGCTGCTCGAAATTGCCGCCATCACGCTGAAGATGGATGAACAGGGCTGGCTTACACCGGACACCACGCTGCATTTCCATGTTGAACCTTTCGAAGGGGCAAACTTACAGCCGGAAGCGCTGGCGTTTAACGGTATCGACCCGCACAACCCGCTGCGTGGCGCAGTCAGTGAATATGATGCGCTGCACGCCATTTTTAAAATGGTGCGTAAAGGCATGAAAGAGAGTAACTGCAGCCGCGCCATCATGGTGGCCCATAACGCCACCTTCGATCACAGCTTTACCATGGCTGCCGCGGAGCGCGCCGCGCTCAAACGCAACCCCTTCCATCCTTTTGTGACCTTCGACACCGCTGCGCTGAGCGGCCTGGCTCTGGGACAAACGGTGTTATCAAAGGCCTGTATTACGGCCGGCATCCCGTTCGACGGCACGCAGGCGCACTCCGCTTTATACGACACGGAGCGCACCGCAGAGCTGTTCTGTGAGATCGTTAACCGCTGGAAGCGTCTTGGCGGCTGGCCGCTGCCGATGGGCGACAGCGAAGAATAAAAAAAGCGACCTTATCAGGTCGCTTTTTTATTTGCGCAGAAAATTACTCTGCGTCCGGCTCTTCAGTTTTGTACTTCGCCGCCGTCTCTTTGATCAGCTGCTGCAGTTCGCCGCGCTGATACATTTCAATCAGGATATCGCAGCCGCCAACCAGCTCACCGTCTACCCACAGCTGTGGGAAAGTCGGCCAGTTAGCGTACTTAGGCAGCTCAGCGCGGATGTCCGGGTTCTGCAGGATATCAACGTAAGCAAAACGCTCACCACAGGCTGACAGCGCCTGAACCGCTTGTGCGGAGAAGCCGCAGCTTGGCAGCTTCGGAGAACCTTTCATATACAGCAGAATTGGGTTTTCAGCGATCTGGCGCTGGATTTTTTCAATAGTGGTGCTCATGTCTTGCTTCCTTTAACTTCTGTTACGGCATTCGTCTGACATTGTAGCGGTTCAGACTGGCATCGGAAAATAACATTTTTGTCACGTTTATACATTCTACCCCGAGTCACGAAAAGTTGCATTGCAAATGGTGTTTACCCCTGCGGCGGTCAGGGTTTTGCTTAGGGAGTGGGCAAATGTGCGACAGAACGATGAATTTTTTTGCACTTGCTAACGAAACACGATTGTAGATTGAAAAATGCTATTAACTTTCTGGGTTTTTATAGATTAGAATCGACGGGCTTTGTAAATCACACGCGGGTATTATTGATGACCTGCATTTATCAGGGGACTGCCCAGTGGCGCGGATAAATAAAATCTCGATCACGCTCTGTGCTTTACTGTTTACTTCACTCACTTTCACGCCAGTGGCAAACGCCTCTCAGCAGGCGCGGCATTCTGCTGTACAAAAAAACCATCTTGTGAAAGCCACAGAACGTAAGAATAAAACCACCGCTAAGAACGACAAGAAAAAAACACCGGCTCAGACGAAACAGACCGCTTCCAGCAAGACGAAAACAAAACCTTCCCGCACTGCCCACTCCGCCAAAAGTAAAGCTTCGCAAACCGCCGCTAACCTCGTTACTGAAAAATGCATCACGCGTAAAGGCCACAAGGCGAAATGCACGAAGGTCACGAAAATAGCGGAAGTGCATAAAGTGCGCGTACAAAAAGCGCAGAAAACCGCGATGAACAAACTGATGGGGCAGATTGGCAAACCTTATCACTGGGGTGGCAGCTCGCCGCGTACCGGCTTTGACTGCAGCGGCCTCGTCTATTACGCCTATAAAGATCTGGTCAAATTCCGCATTCCTCGTACCGCCAATGAGATGTACCACCTGCGCGATGCCTCACCGGTTGACCGCGGTGAGCTGGAAAACGGCGATCTGGTGTTCTTCCGCACCCAGGGTCGCGGCACGGCTGACCACGTCGGCGTGTATGTCGGCAACGGGAAATTCATCCAGTCTCCCCGTAGCGGCCAGGATATTCAGATCACTTCTCTCAGTGAAGACTACTGGGTACGTCACTACGTCGGCGCGCGTCGCGTGATGACGCCAAAAACCATTCGCTAACCCCTGCCCTGCCGCATCCGTGGCAGGGTAAGTTCCTCTTTTGCATACCCTTTCAATTTGCTATCCTGTCCATGTTGTCTGTGTGGTTATTGGCAACACAAAATACAATAAGGAGAGAAGCAATGTCGTTCGAATTACCTGCACTACCGTATGCAAAAGACGCCCTGGCACCGCACATTTCTGCGGAAACCCTGGAATATCACTACGGCAAGCATCACCAGACGTACGTCACCAACCTGAACAATCTGATCAAAGGCACCGATTTTGAAGGCAAAACGCTGGAAGAGATCGTCCGCAGCTCAGAGGGTGGCGTATTTAACAACGCCGCTCAGGTGTGGAACCACACCTTTTACTGGCACTGCCTGGCACCGAATGCCGGCGGTGAACCTGTCGGTGAACTGGCTACCGCTATCAATGCCGCATTTGGCAGCTTCGCGGATTTCAAAGCGAAATTTACCGATGCAGCCATCAAGAACTTCGGCTCTGGCTGGACGTGGCTGGTTAAAGAGGCGGATGGCAAACTGGCTATCGTGTCCACCTCTAATGCGGGTACCCCGCTGACCACCAGCGCGAAGCCGCTGATGACCGTGGACGTGTGGGAACACGCTTACTACATTGACTACCGCAACGCGCGTCCGAACTACCTGGAGCACTTCTGGGCACTGGTTAACTGGGACTTTGTCGCGAAGAACTTCGCCGCGTAAGAGACACGCAGAAGGGTTCGCCCTTCTGCGTTTTTGGTTTATTCCGCAGCGCAGGCTGCTTCAGGCTGTTTACGACCCGACATCATCACCAGCAGCAGGCCGAGCGCGGCAATAATCGCCCCCATCACCGGCACAAAGCTGTACCCCAGACCACCTGAAATCACGGCCCCACCGGCCGCCGCGCCCAGGGCATTACCCAGGTTAAACGCACCGATATTCACGGAAGATGAAAGTCCCGGCGCCTCGTGCGCGACACGCATCACGCGCATCTGCAGCGGCGGCACCACGGCGAAAGTGGCGGCTCCCCAGACGACCATCGCAATCGCGGCCCCAAACTCATTGCGCGCCAGCCACGGAATGGCAACCATGATGACAATCAGCAGGGTTAAGAAGCCCTTCAGCGTCCCGCTCACGGAACGGTCGGCAAATTTCCCGCCGAGATAGTTGCCAATCGAGAAGCCCACGCCAATCAGCACCAGCATCGCGGTAACGAAGAGAGGCGTTGCGTGGGTGATATCGTGCAGTACCGGTGAAATATAGGTGTAGAGGGTAAACATCGCCCCTGCCCCCAGCACGGTGGTGAGCAGCGCGGAGAGCACCTGCGGGCGCATCAGCACCGCCAGCTCTTTACGCACTTCCGGACGTTCTCCGGCATTGCCTTTCGGCAGGGAGAAGAACAGCGCCACCATTGCAACCACGCCCAGCCCGGCCGTCGCCAGGAAAGACATACGCCAGCCGATCGCTTCTCCCAGCCAGGTTGCCGCAGGCACCCCGCCGATATTGGCAATCGTCAGCCCCATAAACATGGTTGCCACGGCGCTCGCCTGCTTGTGTTTTGGCACCACGCTGGCAGCCACGACCGACCCCAGCCCAAAGAACGCGCCGTGGTTAAGGCTGGTCAGAATGCGCGACAGCATCAATGTGGTGTAGTCCGGCGAAATGGCCGAAAGCACGTTGCCCAGGGTGAAAATCGCCATCAGGAAAATCAGCGCATTGCGGCGCGCGCGGTGCGAAAGAAGAAGGGTCATCAGCGGCGCCCCTACCATCACGCCGATAGCGTAGGCGCTGATTAACATCCCTGCCGCAGGGATAGAGACATCTACGCCCCGGGCAATAACAGGCAGTAACCCCATTGGGGAGAATTCAGTGGTGCCAATCCCAAAAGCGCCAATCGCCAGGGCCAGCAGGGGATAATTGATTTTCATGCGTCAACTCCGGATGCCGTGTCATGTGGTGACACAGAACAAAGAAGCAGAAAGCATGACATCAATCACAAAAAATGAGAAGTTAACAAAATGGCAAAAGATTTTTGCCAGAGAAGTAACAATCCGGGGAGTCGGGAGGGAGAAGGCTCTCCCTCCGCGTAAATCAGTGCAGCGCAGCCGTCAGACCGGCCGCAACAATCAGAGCCAGCACAACAACGGTGGTGAACAGCGAAAACTTAAGATCGGAACTCATCAATTTTTCTCCTTTTAATCCCCACACGAAAAGTGAGCTTGCTCATTTTTGCACAGATTACGTCAAAAATCTTCCTGGATTTATACTGATAACCACTTTACCTCTTCCCCTTTTCATCAAGATAGGACAAAATTCCACGCTAAATTTATTAGCGTACCGGCCATTGACCCCCTCCTGACGTCCCGTGTCGTTTTCCCGGCGTGCCGCAATTCAAGATTGCGAGATAAGGGTGAGAGAAGGCAAACGTTTACCTTCAAGTTTTTCAGGAGCTTAGGATATGGTCTGGAGTGACATTTAATGGCAACAATTAAAGACGTAGCAAAACGCGCAAACGTTTCCACTACAACCGTATCACATGTAATTAACAAAACCCGCTTTGTGGCGGAAGAGACGCGCAACGCCGTCTGGGCAGCGATCAAAGAGCTGCACTATTCGCCAAGTGCGGTTGCGCGTAGCCTCAAGGTTAATCACACCAAATCCATTGGATTGCTGGCGACCAGCAGTGAAGCGGCCTATTTTGCCGAGATCATTGAAGCGGTCGAAAAGAACTGCTTCCAGAAAGGCTATACCCTGATTCTGGGCAACGCGTGGAACAGCATTGAAAAACAGCGTGCCTACCTGTCGATGATGGCGCAAAAGCGCGTTGATGGCCTGCTGGTGATGTGTTCCGAGTACCCGGAATCCGTGCTGTCGATGCTGGAAGAGTATCGCCATATTCCGATGGTGGTGATGGACTGGGGCGAAGCGCGCGCAGACTTTACCGATTCCGTTATCGATAACGCCTTTGAAGGCGGCTATATGGCCGGTCGTTATCTGATCGAACGCGGCCACCGCGAGATTGGCGTGATCCCCGGTCCGCTGGAGCGCAACACCGGCGCGGGCCGTCTGGCCGGTTTTATGAAAGCGATGGAAGAAGCGTTGATCAACGTGCCGGAAAACTGGATTGTGCAGGGTGACTTTGAGCCGGAATCGGGCTACCGCGCGATGCAGCAGATCGTCTCCCAGCCGCACCGTCCGACCGCCGTGTTCTGCGGGGGCGACATTATGGCCATGGGCGCGCTATGCGCTGCCGACGAGCTGGGCCTGCGCGTACCGCAGGATATTTCCGTGATCGGGTATGACAACGTGCGTAACGCGCGTTTCTTCACCCCGGCGCTGACCACCATTCACCAGCCGAAAGATTCGCTGGGCGAAACGGCCTTCAACATGCTGATGGACAGGATCGTCAACAAACGCGAAGAGTCGCAGTCTATTGAAGTTCACCCGCGTCTTATCGAACGCCGTTCCGTTGCGGACGGTCCGTTCCGCGACTACCGTCGTTAATCGCTTTACGGGGCCAGCTATGCTGGCTCCCGTAACCATTCCCGGTTCAGCGTTTCGCTGTCTCCCAGATAATCCAGCAGCCAGGCCATCGCAGGCGAGACGTCATTTTGCTGCCATGTGAGGCAGCAGGCCGCATCCGGGAACGGATTCTCCAGCGTCAGCTCAACCCACTCTCCGGTATCGATGCGCGGACGCGCGAAATGAACGGGCACCATCGCGACGCACAGCCCGGCGCTGAGGCACGTCGCCGACGATTCCCAGTCAGGGGCCACCACCCGCCGCTGGTTGTCCAGAAGCCAGGTGATACGCTTGGGCAATGAACGGGACGTATCCTCCAGCACCAGCGACGGCCAGTTGCGCAGCGTGTCATCGCTGAGCGGCCCTTCCATCGCCGCCAGCGGATGGTCGCTTGCCACCACGCATTTCCAGCTCAGCATCCCCATATCGCGAAAAGCGTAACGTCCCCCGACCGGGATCGCCTGCGTAGCCCCAATCGCCATCTCTGCCCTGCCGTCCGCCAGCGCATCCCAGACGCCGTTGAACACCTCCTGCGAGACCCGCAGCTCGACGTCAGAGAAATGACGGTAGAAATCGACGATCATCTGCCGGGTGCGTTCCGGCTTAACGATGTTATCCACCGCGATGGAAAGATGCCCCCGCCAGCCGTTAGCGATCTGCTGACACTGTTCGCGGGTGATCTGCATTTTTTTGATAACAGAACGCCCTTCCTTCAAAAACCACGCGCCTGCGGGCGTTAATTCCACATCACGATGCCGCCGTTCAAACAGCGGAACCGCCAGCCACTCCTCCAGTTGGCGCACCGTGTAGCTTATTGCCGAAGGGACGCGGTGCAGCTCCTGCGCCGCACCGCTGAAGCTGCCGTTACGTGCAACAGCATCGACCACTTCAAGAGAATAATCTGACCACATTTTCTGCCTGCAAATTTTTTGAATGCACCCGCCAAATATTAGCGTTTCACAAGCGGCTTTGCACTCCCTACACTCAGCGCCAATGTATACCTGCCTCCTCAGGAGAATAAAATAATGCAACCCAGGAACGGTTTTTTAGCCTGGCTCGGCGGCTTAAGCGTGCTGGGCTTTTTGGCCACCGATATGTACCTGCCGGCGTTTGCCGCCATGCAGGAAGATTTGCAAACCCCGGCTGCCGCCATCAGCGCCAGCCTGAGCTTATTCCTCGCCGGCTTTGCCTTCGCACAGCTGCTCTGGGGACCGCTCTCGGATCGCTTTGGTCGTAAACCGGTGCTGTTGCTGGGCCTGGCCATTTTTGCCGTGGGCTGCCTGGGGATGTTATGGGTACGCGATGCCACCTGGCTGCTGGTGCTGCGTTTTATTCAGGCCGTGGGCGTCTGTGCCGCGGCAGTGACCTGGCAGGCGCTGGTCACCGACTACTATCCGGCTAACCGCACAAACCGTATTTTCGCTACCATTATGCCGCTGGTGGGCCTCTCACCTGCCCTCGCTCCCCTGCTGGGCAGCTGGATCCTCGCGCATTTCGACTGGCAGGCCATTTTCGCCACGCTGTTTGCCATTACCCTGGTATTGATGCTGCCGGCGTTCGCCCTTAAGCCAGCGCATAAAAAAGAAGCGCATGCAGACGCGAAGCCGATTACCTTCACTTCCCTGCTCAGCGCCAAAGCCTATCGCGGGAATGTCCTGATCTATGCAGCCTGCTCGGCAAGCTTCTTCGCGTGGCTCACCGGCTCGCCGTTCATTCTGCACGATATGGGTTACAGCCCGGCAGCCATCGGCCTGAGCTATGTTCCGCAGACCATCGCATTCCTGGTAGGCGGGTACGGCTGTCGCGCGGCGCTGCAAAAGTGGGAAGGTCAGCAGATGCTGCCGTGGCTGCTGGTGCTGTATGCGCTGAGCGTTATCGGGACCTGGGCCGTTGGCTTTATTCCGGGTGCCGGTCTGGCCGAAATTTTGATCCCCTTCTGCGTGATGGCCGTCGCGAACGGGGCGATTTACCCTATCGTTGTAGCCCAGGCGCTGCGTCCCTTCCCGCAGGCAACAGGCCGCGCCGCCGCGCTGCAGAATACCCTGCAGCTGGGGCTGTGCTTCCTGGCAAGCCTGGTTGTATCGGCGCTGATTGCCACGCCGCTCCTGACCACCACCAGCGTGATGCTGGTGACCGTTGCGCTGGCGGTGTTGGGCTATCGCATGCAGGCCTCCGCGCAGCGTGCGCAGGAAAAGAGTGCTCAGGTTGAAACGTCACATGCCTGATTGCGCCAGAAATCATGTTAATTTTCAGTGATTAGGTTGCTAAGAATTTTCTATTGAATCACCAAATTTTGAGGCCTATACTAAATTTGGTTCGATTAAATACGATAAATATTAAGTGTTAACGGGAGCCGGAGTGCTCCCGTTTTACCATGGAAGGCATTTCGGCAAGGGTTATCTCCCTTCCTCTGTTCTACGTCGGATATTAGCCTCGCGGTATTTACCGTGAGATTTCTCACAAACCAAAAAAAGCGTCTACGCTGTTTTAAGGTTCTGATCACAGTAGGGTGATGGAGAAGCTATGAGTTCATCGTGTATAGAAGAAGTCAGCGTTCCGGACGATAACTGGTCCCGGATCGTCAGTGAACTGTTAGGTCGAGCAGGCATCACTATCAATGGATCATCGCCATCCGATCCTCAGGTTAAACATCCCGACTTTTTTAAACGCGTGCTGCGAGAGGGATCGTTAGGCCTGGGAGAAAGCTACATGGACGGCTGGTGGGAGTGCGAACGTCTGGATACCTTTTTCGCCAGCGTGCTGCGTGCCGGTCTTGAAAATCAACTCCCTCGCAATCTGAAAGACACCCTGCGCGTCGCCTCTGCCCGACTGTTCAATCTGCAAAGTAAAAAACGCGCGTGGATCGTTGGTAAAGAACACTACGATCTTGGCAACGACCTGTTCAGCCGTATGCTGGACCCTTTCATGCAGTACTCCTGCGCCTACTGGAAAGAGGCGTCGACGCTTGAAGAGGCCCAGCAGGCCAAGCTGCGTCTGATTAGCGAGAAGCTGCAGCTCCAGCCCGGAATGCGCGTGCTGGATATCGGCTGCGGCTGGGGTGGGCTGGCGTATTTTATGGCGAAGCACTATGGCGTCAGCGTCGTCGGCGTCACGATTTCAGCGGAACAGCAAAAAATGGCGCGGGAACGCTGCCAGGGCCTCGATGTGGATATCCGGCTGCAGGATTACCGTGATCTTAACGAACAGTTTGACCGGATCGTTTCCGTCGGCATGTTCGAGCACGTCGGGCCGAAAAACTACGCTACCTATTTTGAGGTGGTGGATCGGAATCTGAAACCGGACGGTATCTTCCTGCTGCACACCATCGGCTCTAAGCGGACCGACAATAACGTCGACCCGTGGATCAACAAATACATCTTTCCGAATGGCTGTTTACCGTCCGTCCGCCAGATTGCCAACGCCAGTGAACCCCATTTCGTGATGGAAGACTGGCATAACTTTGGCGCGGATTACGACACCACGTTGATGGCCTGGCATGCGCGTTTTCAGGAGACCTGGCCAGAAATTGCGGACAACTATTCTGAACGATTCAGGCGGATGTTTAGCTATTATCTGAATGCCTGCGCGGGGGCGTTTCGCGCACGGGATATTCAGCTCTGGCAGGTGGTATTCAGCCGTGGGATTGAACACGGATTACGTGTCGCACGCTAAAAAATAACCCCGGATACCCGGGGTTATTTTTTTATTCTTCTTCTGCGGCGGTCTTTATTATTGCCGCTTCTTTTGCTGCCAGCACGCGTTCAACCGTATCCACCACCGCCTGGGTTTGCGGATCGATTTCAATATTCACGCGATGCCCCAGTTTTTTGGCGCCCAGCGTGGTGCGCTGCAGCGTTTCAGGAATTAAATGCACGCAAAAACGCGTTGGCGTTACTTCACCCACCGTCAGGCTAATCCCGTCAATGCCAATAAATCCTTTATAGAGGATGTATTTCATTAATGAAGGATCCTGCATTTTAAACCAGATTTGACGGTTATTTTCCGAGGTCACGATTTTTGCCACTTCAGCGGTGGTCATGATGTGACCGGACATCAGGTGGCCGCCAATCTCATCGCTGAACTTCGCTGCCCGCTCAACGTTGAAGGTATCTCCCACCGCCAGCTCGCCAAGGTTGGTGATGCGCAGCGTCTCTTTCATTAAATCAAAGCTAATCTGGTTGCCGTTAATTTCGGTAACGGTCAGGCAGCAGCCGTTATGGGCAATCGACGCGCCGGTTTCAATACCCTCAAGCATATATTCCGGCAGCTCAACAACATGAGTACGGAAATTAGGTTTTTCATCAATGGACACCACTTTGGCGGTGCCCTGCACAATACCAGTAAACATGCTTACAACTCCTGTTTTTTCCGGACGGTGGTGACACCGTTTAATCCCACCACAATAACAGTTGGAAAAAGAGGTTGCCAGCGGAGCGCATTTTCTGGCGATTTTTTCACTAGATAAATAGCTAAAGCCCGCTACAATAGCTGGCACCCCCCTGCATTTTCTTCTTGCTGCCCGTTTCGGCGGCTTTTTTAGTCTCTCAAATAACAACAAAATAAAGGTGTTCACGTGCAGAAGTACATGAATGAAGCGCGCCAGCTATTGGCACTGGCTATACCAGTGATCGTCGCGCAAGTGGCCCAGACCGCAATGGGATTTGTGGATACGGTAATGGCAGGTGGCTATAGCGCCACCGATATGGCGGCCGTTGCTATCGGCACGTCAATCTGGCTTCCGGCCATCCTGTTCGGCCACGGTCTGCTGCTCGCGCTCACGCCGGTTATCGCTCAGCTCAATGGCTCGGGTCGTCGCGAGCGCATTGCCCATCAGGTTCGTCAGGGTTTCTGGCTGGCAGGGCTTGTTTCCGTGCTGATCATGGTCGTGCTCTGGAACGCGGGCCACATCATTCGCGCTATGCATAACATTGACCCGGCACTGGCTGATAAAGCCGTGGGCTATCTGCGCGCCCTGCTCTGGGGTGCGCCCGGCTACCTCTTTTTCCAGGTGGCGCGTAACCAGTGTGAGGGCCTGGCGAAAACCAAGCCCGGGATGGTGATGGGCTTTATCGGCCTGCTGGTCAACATTCCGGTGAACTATATCTTTATTTACGGTCACTTCGGGATGCCGGAGCTGGGCGGCGTCGGCTGCGGCGTGGCGACGGCAGCCGTTTACTGGGTGATGTTTTTCGCGATGATCACCTATGTAAAACGCGCCCGTTCCATGCGCGATATTCGCAACGAGAACAGATTTAGCACGCCCGACTGGAACATCATGACGCGTCTGGTGCAGTTAGGTTTGCCGATTGCCCTCGCCCTGTTCTTTGAGGTGACCCTGTTTGCCGTGGTCGCCCTGCTGGTCTCCCCGCTGGGCATTGTGAACGTGGCCGGACACCAGATTGCGCTGAACTTCAGCTCCCTGATGTTCGTCCTGCCGATGTCGCTGGCGGCGGCGGTGACGATCCGCGTCGGCTTCCGCCTGGGCCAGGGCTCAACGCTGGATGCGCAAACGGCCGCCCGGACCGGGCTGGGCGTCGGCGTCTGCATGGCTGTCTGTACGGCGCTCTTTACCGTTGCATTACGCGAGCAGATTGCCCTGCTCTATAACGACAACCCGGAAGTGGTCACGCTGGCATCGCACCTGATGCTGCTGGCCGCGATTTACCAGATCTCTGACTCCATCCAGGTGATTGGCAGCGGCGTGCTGCGCGGATATAAAGACACGCGTTCCATCTTCTTTATCACCTTCATCGCCTACTGGGTGCTGGGTCTGCCGTGTGGCTATATCCTGGCGCTTACCGATCTGGTGGTGGATCGCATGGGACCGGCGGGGTTCTGGATGGGCTTTATCATCGGCCTGACGTCGGCGGCGATTATGATGATGATGCGAATGCGCTTCCTGCAGCGCCAGCCATCAACGGTCATTTTGCAACGCGCGGCACGTTAACGACGCGGTAGCCGCCGCCCGGCGGCTACTTTCTCTTCACTTTGCGCGGTAATGAAGCAATCGCGTGAAATCAGAGAGAAAAATGCATTTTCCCTCTTGCCACCTCGGTGCTGTGCCGCTAATATTCGTCCCCGTTGTCGCCGACAACACGTTGCGTTCATAGCTCAGTTGGTTAGAGCACCACCTTGACATGGTGGGGGTCGTTGGTTCGAGTCCAATTGAACGCACCATTCTGCGTCCGTAGCTCAGTTGGTTAGAGCACCACCTTGACATGGTGGGGGTCGGTGGTTCGAGTCCACTCGGACGCACCATTTCAGTCCTGAAATGGTGCAAATCCTCTTCTGATATCCTGAATTTTCCTAATCCCTTATTTTCATCATTGTTCTCCTGCTACGCTTTTCTTATGGAAAAAAAACAGGAAGACCGTCGATGAAGAAAATCGCGATTATCGGCTCCGGCCCCACAGGGATTTATACTTTTTATCATCTCCTTAAAAACAGTAAGCCGCTCTCCGTTTCCGTTTTCGAACAGGCCGATGAAGCTGGCGTGGGTATGCCCTATAACGACGACGATAACTCCCGGCTGATGCTGGCGAACATTGCGAGCATTGAAATCCCGCCCATTTTTATGACCTACCTCGACTGGCTGAAGGATCAGAGCGAAGCTCATCTGGCGCGCTTTAAGGTCGATACAACCCGCCTGCATGACCGGCAGTTCCTGCCCCGGCTTCTGCTGGGCGAGTATTTTCGCGACAGCTTTCGTTCAATCGTGAAAGAGGCCAGAAAGCTGGGGTTTCAGGTTGATGTCCATGAATCCGCCCGGGTCACCGATATCGTGCCCACGAAAGAAGGGGTCACGCTTTCCGTCAACGACAGCGCCTTTCCTGAACGCTTCGACCTTGCGGTTATCGCCACCGGCCACGTCTGGCCAGACGAGGACGAAGCCACGCGCACGTTCTTCCCAAGCCCCTGGTCCGGTCTGATGGATGCCAGTATTCCTCCCTGCCGCGTCGGTATCATGGGGACATCGTTAAGCGGTCTCGACGCGGCCATGGCGGTAGTGATGCAGCACGGTGAATTTCGTGATGATAAATTCGTGCTGGATAAAGGCAGCGACGCGTTGAAGATTGTCCTGATGTCCCGAACGGGTATTCTGCCGGAAGCCGATTTTTACTGCCCTATTCCTTATGAACCGCTGTCGGTCTTAACCGAATTTGTGGTTGAAAACGAGATCGCCAAAGGATCGAATGGCCTGCTCGACCGTATATTTACCCTGATGGTGAAAGAGCTTCAGCTCGCTGACCCGACGTGGTGTGAGAAAATATCCCTGCATAAGCAGAATGCGGACAGCATTCGTGAGGCCTGGTTTGAGGATCGTAAACGGCATGGCCCGTTTACCTGGGCGGAAGAGAATCTCAACGAGGTGGAGCGGAACAAACGCGAGCGGCGCACCGTAGCCTGGCGCTATACCGTGCTTCGGCTGCATGAAGTGGTTCAGGAGATTGTTCCCCACCTCAGCGAACGGGACAGAGAGCGCTTTAAGCAAGGCCTCGCCCGCGTATTCATCGACAACTATGCGGCCATTCCTCCGCAGTCTATCCGCAGGCTGCTCGCGCTTCGCGAAGCCGGCATCATCAGCGTGGCGACGCTCGGTGACGATTACACGCTGGACGTTGGCAGCGATCGAACGGTAATCACCACACAAGAGACCGTTTACCGTTTCGACGTGTTTATTGATGCGCGCGGGCAAAAGCCGCTCAAAACGAAAGATCTGCCCTTTCCGACGCTGCGCAAACAGCTGGAAGCCACGGGTGAAGAGATACCGGACGTCGGTGAGGATTACACCTTAAATGCGCCTGACGCCGTTCGCGGGCGCATTGCCTTCGGCGCGATACCGTGGCTGATGCACGATCGTCCCTTCGTTCAGGGGCTGGCGGAGTGTGCAGAGATTGCACAAGCAATGGCGAAGGCGGCGGAAAAACCCGCGTCGGGATCGCGGCGCAGATTACCGTATATTGAGAACTGACAGGGCTTCCATGCCCTGCTGTCGCGGATTACTCGAAGAAGACTTCCGGGTTTTCAGACAGCGAAACGAAGGTTTTCGTCGCTTTATCCAGGGCAAGAATTTTGCCGCTTTCAATGTCGTACACCCAGCCGTGCAGTCGGATGGAGTTATTACGCAGGCCCACCGCGACGGACGGGTGGGTCTTAATGTTGCTCAGCTGCGCAAACACGTTCTCCTGCACCATCGCATTGACTTTATCGATCGGCTTATCCCAGGTTTTCTTCTCTACCACGGCTTTCGCCGCGTCAGAATAGCGCAGCCAGTGTGACACAGCAGGCATCGGCTCCAGGTTCGCGTTATCGGCAATCGCCTTCATCGCGCCACAGTTGGAGTGACCGCAAATCACGATATCCGTGACGCCCAGCGCCACCACGGCGTATTCGATGGTTGCAGACACGCCGCCAGGCTCCGGCCCGAACGGCGGCACGATGTTGCCAGCATTACGAATGACAAAGAGTTGTCCTGGCTCTTGCTGGGTGACCAGTTCCGGAACCAGACGGCTGTCGGAGCATGAGATGAACAGCGCTTTGGGATTCTGGCTGGACGCTAAACTGCGGAAGAGTTCTTTACGTTGCGGGAAAATCTCTTTTTGAAAGCTGAGAAAACCTTCAATGATATGTTGCATAGCAATGTCTCTTTTATCTGTTTTAGTTTAGGCATGATCGAGATCACACTCGTAAAGTTTACCCATCGTGGTTTACTTCAGACAAGCAATATATTTCTGGCCCGACCGCTGAACAATCTCGTCCGCGAAGGCCGGGATGTTCTGCCCTTCAAACGCGCCGTAAAGACGTTCGAAGGTTTTGCCTTCGAGATGATTCACCACCGACGCCACGGCGCGGGCCGGCAGCGGAAGATAATTCGGGTAGCTCCACATAAACGAGACGGCGTCTTTACCCGGCGTGACCTGCAGAATATCGCCCACCAGCAATACCCCACCCCCCTCCTGCCAGTGCAGCACCGTTCCACCGGCAAAATGCCCGCCCAGACGCAGCAAGGTGACCGACGGGAAAATCTCCAGCGCATCCCCCTCCCAGAAATGAATGGCCGGGCTGTCGCGCATGACCCACTCTCTGTCGCTGGCGTGCAGGTAAACCGGCGCATTAAACGCCGCAGCCCACTCCTGCATCGTGGTGTAATAGTGCGGATGTGAAATAGCAATCGCGCTGATGCCGCCGAGGGCGGTAATGAGCGCTTTGGTTGCGGGGTCGAGGTTGGCGATGCAGTCCCAGAGGATATTGCCGTGGGCCGTTTGCAGGAGCAGCGCCCGCTGGTTGATCGCAAACGCAGGCACCGTTTTGATCCCGAACAGCCGCGGCTCCAGCTGCTGCCATTTGTTGGTATGGGTGGCGGTGACGGTGTCGAAATCGGTCCATGCCTGGCCCGTGGCGGGCACGTACTGGCGTTCATCCTCGCAAATCGGGCATCTGTCCGGCCGGGCATCGTAGGCGGTTCCACAGGTTTTACAGAGTGTAATCATGTGCTCTCCTCAGCGATAAAGCACTGAGTATGGCAGGGATTATCCTTATGTGCTGCGAGGTACATTGCTGGCTTTTTTTGCCCTATACTGTGCCAGTATCAAAAACTGAACAGAGCAGGTGCCACATGGAAATTGATCTCGATAACTTAGTCTTTAGCGGTCTGGATGAAGCCGAAGAGCGTAATGCCGAACGTCTGGACGATGCAGACAAAAAAGCGCAGGCGATTGTCGGCGACGACGACTGCGGCGACGCCTGCAAAATCTAATAAAAAAGCACCGGAAAACCGGTGCTTTTTTATTTCACTCGTTAAACGTCACGCACACCTCGTTCCAGTACGTTTCGCGCGTGCGGCGCAGTTCAGCGTGACGTTTTATCATGGAACCACTCCGGGTCAATGTTGGCAACGTCGACGCCATACAGGCTGGCGACAGGCAGGATTGACTCAAGAACACGTTGCGCGCTGTTCTCCGCATTCACTGGTCGGGTCGCAAAAAACCGCCGTAACGTGCTGATCCACTTTTTCATCGTCTTACCCTCTCTCGCCGTGTCTGATCTCAGTTAAGCACTCCAATGCCGCGCGGGGGAAATACCAAAATCCACTGTCGATGTGCAGGATTTGCAAATAGCATCCCGTTCTTTTCACTCTTCATTAACACGTTGTTCACTAATGCTTTTTTGCTCATAGCAAAGAACGATTTCTTATTTGTCGATAGCTTTCGCTTATGGGAGCGTAGCGGGGTAAAACAAAAACAACGGGATGGCGAATGACTATGGCAGCAAATATGAAAGGGTTTACCAAAGGGACACTGGTTCTGGGATTACTGGCGGCGGGGAGCCTGCTTTCAGCGCAGGCACAGGCCGATCAGCTGGCGGATATTAAGGCCGCAGGGGTGGTGAAAGTGGCCACGTTTGACGCCAACCCGCCGTTTGGCTCTATTGATGCCAAAACGCACGAGATCGTGGGTTATGACGTGGACTTCGCCAAAGCGCTGGCAAAATCGCTCGGCGTGAAGCTTGAACTGGTTGCCACCAATCCGGCTAACCGTATTCCGCTGCTGCAGTCCGGAAAAGCAGATCTGATCGTGGCGGATATAACCATCACCCCGGAACGCGCGCAGGTGATTGATTTCTCAACGCCTTACTTTGTCACCGGCCAGCAGTTCCTGGTGCCGGCTAAATCACCGGACAAGCTTGATGACTACAGCCGGGCGCGTATTGGCGCGGTCAAAGGAACGACGGGCGAGCAGGCGCTGCACCAGCGTTTCCCGCAGTCACGCGTGCTCTCTTATGACGATATTCCGCTGGCGCTGACGGCGCTGCGCAACGGTAACGTACAGGCCATCACCCAGGACAGCACCATTCTGGCCGGTCTGCTGGCGCAGGCGCCGGATAAAGCGAACTTTAAAATCCTGCCCGATCTGCTCAGCAAAGAAGAGATTGGCGTTGGGGTGAAGAAAGGTGAAACGGCGCTGCTGAAGGCCGTTAACGACGAGCTGATTAATCTCGAGAAGAACGGTCAGGCAGCAAAAATCTACGATGTCTGGTTTGGCCCAAACACGCCTTCCCCACAGCCTCGCGCCTTTAAAATAGAAGCCAGATAATTATGCTCTCAGGTTTATTTTCACACTCCGCGGCCGGTGCCGCGGATTTTTCACATCTGGAACAGGCCAGCGTCGAGTTTCGTCATGTGGACAAACGCTACGGTGACCATGAGGTTTTAAACGACATTAACCTCACCATAACGCCCGGTGAAGTGGTCGCCATCCTCGGCCCTTCGGGTTCCGGTAAATCCACCCTGATTCGTCTCATCAACCAGCTTGAAACCCTGAGCGGCGGAGAGATTCTGGTCGACAACAAGCCTACCGCAAAGCTCTCCGGTAGCGGACTGCGCCAGCTGCGCAGCCGCGTGGGGTTTGTGTTCCAGCAGTTCAATCTTTACGCCCACCTCACTGCCAGCCAGAACATTACCCTGGCGCTGGAGCACGTTCACGGCTGGAAGCCGCAGCCCGCACGTGAGCGCGCGCTGGCCCTGCTGGAGAAGGTCGGGATGCTGGAAAAAGCCCACCATTTCCCGACGGAGCTTTCCGGTGGACAGCAGCAGCGCGTCGCGATTGCCCGCGCCCTGGCCTCTTCACCGCAAATCATTCTGTTTGATGAACCCACCTCTGCGCTGGATCCGGAGATGATTGGTGAAGTGCTGTACGTGATGAAAGCCCTCGCCCACAGCGGGATCACGATGATCGTGGTGACCCACGAGATGCAGTTTGCCCGGGAAATTGCCGACCGGATTGTCTTTATCGACGGCGGGCAAATTCTGGAAACGGCGCCGCCGGCACAATTTTTCAGCCAGCCGTCGCATCCGCGCGCGCAGCGGTTCCTGCAGAAGGTGCTCAACCCGCTGCATCAGGAGCATCTGTAATGCCCGCGCTCGACTGGCAGGGGGTACTGACCGGACAGCCTCTGCAGTGGATACTCTCCGGATTCCTCACCACCCTGTGGGTCACGCTTGCCGGGATGCTGCTGGCCAGCCTGCTCGCACTGCTCTTTATGCTCCTGCGCCTTTCCGGCGGACGCCCCGGGAACGCGGTCGTCAGCAGCTGGGTATCGCTGTTTCGCAATACGCCGCTGCTGGTGCAGCTGCTGTTCTGGTATTTTGCCGCCTGGAACGGACTACCGCAGGCGTTTCGCGACGCGGTGAACGCGGATCACAGCTGGTCAATTCTGCCCGGCGACGTCTGGTGGTTTACGCCCGAATTTTTATGTTCTGCCTGGGGGTTGGGCGTCTTTACCTCGGCGTTTTTAATCGAAGAGGTGGAATCGGGGTTACGTTCCGTGCCTGCCGGACAGCGGGAGGCGGCGCTCGCGCAGGGATTCTCCGCGTGGCGTCTGTTTCGTTACATCCTTCTGCCGCAGGGCCTGGCCAACGCCTGGCAGCCGGTCGTGGGCCAGTACCTAAATCTGATGAAGCTCTCCTCGCTCGCGAGCGGGATTGGCTTTGCCGAGCTGACCTATCAGGTCAGGCAGATCGAGAGCTATAACGCGCACGCGCTGGAGGCGTTTACCCTCGGTACCGCGCTCTATCTGCTGACCGGCCTGGTCATGGGGCTGGTGCTGGTTCGCATCGGGCCTGACGCGAAACGTAAACGCCCAGGCGTCGCCACCACAGGGAGTGAAAAACATGATTGCCGGACTTAACGTCATCACCGATAACCTCGACTATCTGCTGTGGGGACGCGCGGCGACGGGTGAACCGGGGGGCGTATTGCTGTCGTTGATGATGGCGGCCGGGGCCGCCGTCATCGCCCTGCCCGGTGGGATAGTGCTCGCGTGTCTGGCCTGGCGCTTTACCGGGCTCGTGCGAAAGGCCCTCTTTTTATGGGCAGAGCTGATCCGCGGCATCCCGCTCATCTTCGTGATTTTCTGGATGTGGTATCTCCTGCCGCTTATGACCGGGGGCGATCTGCCGGGAGCGCTGACCGTCACGCTGGCTCTGGCCTGGTTTACCGCGGCAACAGTGATGCACTCGGTGCTGGCCGGGCTTAACGCGCTACCGTCAGGACAATATGAGGCTGCACTGTCACAGGGATTCAGCACGCAGCAAACCCTCCTGCGCGTGCTGCTGCCGCAGGCGCTGAGGAATATTCTGCCGTCGCTGGTGGGGATTTTTATCAGCCTGCTGAAGGATACGTCGCTGGCGTTTATCGTGAACGTACCGGAACTGACCACGGTGGCGGGACAGGTCAACAACCGGGTGCAAATCTACCCGGCGGCCATTTTTATCTTTACGGGCGTGGTCTACTACCTGCTCTGCTGCTCGCTCGAACAGCTTGCGAAGCGCTGGCGCATTACCCGGCCAGCGCTTTAACCACCGTTTCCATCGCTTCGGTTGTCAATTCACTGCGCTTAACGCGCTGGTTCGCCAGCGCGGTACGCAGGACTCCGGCAATGACAATATGCTTTGGCTCCTGCCCTAAATCACGCATCTCAAGCACCACCTTCCCGACCACCCGGCACATCTCCTGGTACAGCGCTTCATCTTTGGTCACGTTACCCATCGTCATCACTCCATTGCCTTTTAAACGTTGAGCTTAAATGATTCTCCTGCCGGATACAAAAAAGAAGCCCGGCGAGAGACTCGCCGGGCTTCATCTGTAAAATCAGTAAATTAGTTGTTTACTGGGATGACCGCGCCTTTGTACTTGGTGCGGATCCAGTCCTGAATCTCTTTCGAGTGCAGCACGTTCACCAGCGCAACGATATCTTTCTTCTTCTCGTCGCCGCGATGCACGGTAATGATGTTGGCGTACGGGTTATTTTCACCGCTCTCTACCGCAATCGGGTCGTGAACCGGATCCAGACCCGCGTCAATTGCGTAGTTGGCGTTAATCACCACCGCATCGCCTTCGTTGTTGTTGTACATCTGCGGCAGCAGAGAAGCTTCCACGTTCGGCGTGAACTTCAGCTTTTTCGGGTTCTCAACGATGTCGCTGATGCGCGCGGTCACTTTATCGATGCCCGGCTTCAGCTTGATCACGCCCTCTTTCTCGAAGATGGAGAGAATACGCCCCTCTTCAGAAACCGCGTCACGCATGATGATCTTGCCGCCTTCCGGCAGGTCTTTCAGCGACTTGTATTTTTTGGAGTAGATGCCGATTGGCTCAATGTGGATCGCGCCCGCACTGACGAAATCGTAGTCTTTATCGCCCGCATGATCCTTAAGCACGCTGTTCAGGTAAGGAATGTGCT
This sequence comes from Enterobacter cloacae complex sp. ECL352, assembly GCF_020149545.1. Lineage (NCBI taxonomy): Bacteria > Pseudomonadati > Pseudomonadota > Gammaproteobacteria > Enterobacterales > Enterobacteriaceae > Enterobacter > Enterobacter cloacae complex sp. ECL352. The sequence goes on along the minus strand of NZ_CP083709.1, from coordinate 4,303,961 downwards.
GGAAATAGTTCGCGTCGATGTCATGACCCGCCAGCGCGGTGTTCGGCAGAATGTAGTCCTGGAACGGTTTGATCTCCAGGTCGATACCCTGCTTCGCCAGAATTGGCTTAGCCTGCTCCAGAATTTCGGCGTGCGGCGTGTTGGATGCGCCCACGGTCAGGGTGTCAGCCCAGGAAGCGAAGCTCAGGGCGCTCAGGGTTGCGGCGGCGATCAGTGTCAGTGTTTTTTTCATGATGTGGTTCCTGTGTGTATTTATTAGCGTTTATCTAACAGTGAAGTAATGACATCGCCGCAGAACTGGATAATGAAAACGATGATCAGAATGGTCACCGTTGCCACCAGCGTGACGTCACCATGGTTGCGCTGGAATCCTTCCAGATAAGCCAGATTTCCCAAACCACCGGCGCCAATCACCCCCGCCATTGCGCTGTAGCTCACCAGCGCAATGAGCGTCACCGTAATACCCGATACCAGTGCGGGTGATGATTCCGGCAGTAAAACCCGAAACACTAACGTGCTCAGTCGTGCGCCCATCGAGCGCGTTGCTTCGATGACGCCTTTATCCACTTCACGCAGGGCGATCTCCACCAGGCGTGCGTAGAACGGTGCAGCGCCCACAATCAGCGCCGGCAGCGCCGCGTTGGCGCCAAGAATGGTGCCGACGACGGTCTTGGTGAACGGGATCAGCAGGACAATCAAAATGATGAACGGAATAGAGCGGAACACGTTCACCACAATCGAAATCACGCTGTAGACCGTGCGGTTGTGGAACAGCCCGCCGCGCGCGGTTAAAAACAGCGCCAGCCCCAGCACGATGCCCAGCACAAAGGTCGCCACGCCGGACAGCGCGGTCATGTACAGCGTCTCAAGCGTCGCCGCCCAGAGCTGATCCCACTTGAGATGCGGAAAGAGATTCTCAGCCATGTTTAATCACCTCGCCTTCAATATCGCTGTGCTGCAGGTCGGCGAGGATATTGTTCAGTTGTTCATCGGATGCCACGACATGTACCCAGAGCTGACCAAACACCCCGTGGGCGGTTTGCGTCATTTTCCCGTGCAGGATGTTAAACGGCAGGCCGTAGCGCAGGGTCAGTTCACCCACGATCGGCTTATGGGTGCTGTGCCCGGTAAAGGTCAGCCTGATGACCGTGCCTTCCAGATCGTTTGCCAGTTCGGTATTGAAGGTTTCTTCCTCAGCGTACTGGCTCACCTGGCGGACAAACTGCTGCGTAATCGGCTGCTGCGGATGGGTAAAGACGCTCAGCACGTCGCCCTCTTCCACCACTTTACCGTTCTCCATCACCGCCACGCGGTCGCAGATTTTGCGGACTACGTGCATCTCGTGGGTGATCAGCACGATGGTCAGCCTGAAGCGGCGGTTAATATCCAGCAGCAGATCGAGGATCTGATCGGTGGTCTGCGGGTCGAGCGCCGAGGTGGCTTCATCGCAGAGCAGCACGTCAGGGCTGTTAGCCAAAGCGCGCGCAATACCCACGCGCTGCTTTTGCCCGCCGCTCAGCTGGGACGGGTACGCATTCTCGCGCCCCTTCAGGCCGACCAGATCCACCAGCTCGGCGACGCGCGCCTTGATGCTGGCTTTTGGCACACCGGCGATTTGCATCGAGAAAGCGATATTCTCGCTCACCGTGCGCGACCACAGCAGGTTGAAGTGCTGGAATACCATGCTGATTTTCAGGCGCGCCTGGCGCAACGCTTCACCCTTTGCCGCAGAGATATCCTGTCCGTTAATGGTCACGCTTCCGGCGCTGGGTTTTTCCAGACCGTTCAGCAGACGAATCAGCGTGCTTTTCCCGGCTCCGCTGTAGCCAATAATTCCGTAAATCTGTCCCTGTTCTATCGTCAAATTGACGTTATCAACGGCAGTCAGCGCGACCTTTCCGTTGTCAAAAACCTTCGAAATATTCCTGAGTACGATCATTCTTATTCTTTATCCGTTTCGCGCATGGCTGTTTAGCAGTATGGATGTCCAAACGATAGTAAACAGGCGTTATCAGCTTTCAAATGAACAAAAAAGAATTTGTTATAACTTTCGGAAATAAACAGCGGATTTACAGGGTGGGAAGCATTTAGATCAATTTCAGCAATGATTATCTGCCGGATGCATATCTGCTGGCAGATGCCCGCTAAAAACGCTCATTTTTTCAGCATTTCCTGCCGATATAGCCATCCTCACATCCAGACAACTTTACGTCTTGCTGTCCTGACATCCAAAAATGGCATTTATATTCTTTTCTGTTCTAAAGAGCAGTGAATGGTTCTTTATTGCGAAAATTTCGCCGCTCTATCATCCCGTCATGACATCCAGAAAGGAAAACATCATGACGATTTACCATTCCGTCACCGAACTGATTGGCCGTACCCCGCTTATCCAGCTGCACAAGCTTGATACCGGTCCCTGCTCGCTGTTCCTGAAGCTGGAAAACCAGAATCCGGGCGGCTCTATTAAGGATCGCGTTGCGCTGTCGATGATTAACGAAGCGGAGCGTACCGGCCAGCTGCAGCCGGGCGGCACGATTATTGAGGCGACGGCGGGGAATACCGGTCTCGGCCTGGCCCTGATTGCCGCCCAGAAAGGCTACTCGCTGATCCTGGTGGTGCCGGACAAAATGAGCCGCGAGAAGATTTTCCACCTGCGCGCGCTGGGTGCCCAGGTGGTGCTGACCCGCTCCGACGTTAACAAGGGACACCCTGCCTACTACCAGGATTACGCCCAGCGCCTGGCCAACGAGCTGCCCGGCGCGTTTTACATCGACCAGTTCAATAACGAGGCCAACCCGCTGGCGCACCGCACCACCACGGCACCGGAACTGTACGAGCAGCTTGACGGGCGGATCGACGCCATCGTGGTGGGCGTCGGCTCAGGCGGTACGCTGGGCGGCCTGCAGGCGTGGTTCGCCGAGCACTCTCCGCACACGGAGTTTGTCCTGGCAGACCCGGCAGGATCGGTTCTGGCCGACCAGGTGGAAACCGGACGCTACCACGACGCGGGCTCCTGGCTGGTTGAGGGTATTGGCGAAGACTTTATTCCGCCGCTGGCCCACATTGAAGGGGTGAATCGCGCCTGGCGCATCACCGACCGCGAGGCCTTCACCACCGCGCGCGACCTGCTGAAAACGGAAGGCATTCTGGCGGGCTCTTCCAGCGGCACGCTGCTGGCGGCCGCGCTGAAATATTGCCAGGCGCAGACCACATCGAAGCGCGTGGTGACCTTCGCCTGCGACAGCGGCAATAAGTATCTCTCGAAGATGTTCAACGATGACTGGATGCGTCAGCAAGGGCTCATCACGCGCCCTCAGGCCGGCGATCTCTCTGACTACATCGCCCTGCGCCACGATGAAGGCGCCACCGTTACCGCCGCCCCGGACGACACGCTTTCCACCGTACTGGCACGCATGCGCCTGTATGACATCTCCCAGCTGCCGGTGCTGGAGAACGGCAAGGTGGTGGGCATTATCGACGAGTGGGATCTCCTGCGGCATATCGGCGGCGACGGCGACCGCTTCGCGCTTCCGGTGACGGCAGCCATGACGCGTCAGGTGGAGTTTCTTGATAAACACGCCCCGGAAAGCGCCCTGAACGCCATCTTCGACCGCGGTCTGGTGGCCGTCATTAATGACAACGACCGTTTTCTCGGTCTGATTACGCGCAGCGACGTTCTGACCGCCTGGCGCAACCGTCTTCAGCAATAAAGGAATCGATGATGAAAAACCTGGCTACCCTGAGCGTACACAGCGGCGAGTTTAACGACCAGCACGGCGCAGTCATGCCGCCGATTTACGCCACCTCGACGTTTGCGCAACCGTCACCCGGCGAGCATACCGGCTATGAATATTCCCGCAGCGGCAACCCTACCCGCCATGCGCTGGAAACCGCCATCGCCGAACTGGAAGGCGGCACGCGCGGCTACGCCTTCGCCTCCGGTCTGGCGGCCATCTCCACGGTGCTCGAACTGCTGGATAAAGACAGCCATATTGTCGCCATTGATGACGTTTACGGCGGGACGTACCGCCTGATTGAAAACGTGCGCAAGCGCAGCACCGGCCTGCAGGTCAGCTGGGTTAAACCGGACGACTTAGCCGGTCTCGAGGCCGCCATCCGCCCGGATACCCGCATGGTGTGGGTCGAAACGCCAACCAACCCGCTGCTGAAGCTGGCGGATCTGGCTGCCATTGCGGCGATCGCCCGCCGCCATAACGTCATCAGCGTGGCGGATAACACCTTCGCGTCGCCGGTGATCCACCGTCCGCTGGAGTCAGGTTTCGATATCGTGGTGCACTCCGCCACCAAATACCTGAACGGCCACTCTGACGTGGTGGCCGGGCTGGCGATTGTCGGGGACAACAGGGAACTGGCGGATAAGCTGGGCTATCTGCAAAACGCGGTAGGCGGCGTATTGGATCCGTTCAGCAGCTTCCTGACGCTGCGCGGTATTCGCACGCTTGCTTTGAGGGTAGAAAAGCACAGCACCAACGCGCTGGCGATTGCGCAATGGCTGGAGCAGCATCCTCTGGTCGAAAAGGTGTTCTATCCCGGCCTGGAATCGCATCCGCAATATCAGCTTGCCCGCACGCAGATGGCCCTGCCCGGCGGGATGATTTCCGTGGTGGTAAAAGGCGATGCGCAACGCGCCACCGAGGTGATTCGCCACCTGAAGCTGTTCACCCTCGCGGAAAGCCTCGGCGGTGTGGAAAGTCTTGTGAGCCAGCCTTACAGCATGACGCACGCTTCGATTCCGCTGGAGCAACGCCTGGCAAACGGCATTGTGCCGCAGCTGATCCGTCTGTCAGTCGGGATTGAAGATCCGAAAGACCTGATTGCCGACCTCAGCCAGGCGCTGCAAAAATAAGCAAAACGCGGCAGGTCAATCACCTGCCGCCATAAGTTGTCATCATGGCTTAACGCCTTGATAACAATATTATGTGAAACTGCACAGATTATTTCTGAAACAGCGTTTCCATTTTCCTTTTATCTTAAAATCAGCGTATAATGCGCGCCTAATCCCTGGTGAATGGTTTCAGCGCTTGGAATACAAAAAACAACGTACAACTTCTCCTCTCCTTCGTTGGGCTGTCACTCAGGCACACTTTCTTCTGCACGCTCATTTGATGTCTCCTATCCTTAGTGCGTGTCATATACTCTTTTGCAACACAGGTTTGACTCCGCGGCGGTGCGCCCCCGGAGCGAGATTTCCATATCCTTCCCAACTTAAAGACTAAGACTGTCATGAAAAAGACGAAAATTGTTTGTACTATCGGCCCGAAAACCGAATCTGAAGAGATGCTGACCAAAATGCTGGACGCCGGCATGAACGTGATGCGTCTGAACTTCTCCCACGGTGATTACGCAGAACACGGTCAGCGTATCCAGAACTTGCGCAACGTAATGAGCAAGACCGGTAAAAAAGCTGCGATCCTGCTGGATACCAAAGGTCCAGAAATCCGTACCATCAAACTGGAAGGCGGTAACGACGTCTCTCTGAAAGCGGGCCAGACCTTCACCTTCACCACCGACAAATCCGTTGTCGGCAACAGCGAAATCGTTGCAGTGACCTACGAAGGCTTCACCAACGACCTGTCCGTCGGTAACACCGTGCTGGTAGACGATGGTCTGATCGGTATGGAAGTCACCGCCATCGAAGGCAACAAGGTTATCTGTAAAGTGCTGAACAACGGCGACCTGGGCGAAAACAAAGGCGTTAACCTGCCGGGCGTCTCTATCGCACTGCCAGCACTGGCCGAAAAAGACAAACAGGACCTGATCTTCGGCTGCGAACAAGGCGTTGACTTTGTTGCGGCCTCCTTCATCCGTAAGCGTTCAGACGTGGTTGAAATTCGTGAGCACCTGAAAGCGCACGGCGGCGAGAAGATCCAGATCATCTCCAAAATTGAAAACCAGGAAGGCCTGAACAACTTCGACGAAATCCTCGAAGCGTCTGACGGCATCATGGTTGCACGTGGCGACCTGGGCGTAGAAATCCCGGTTGAAGAAGTGATCTTCGCGCAGAAGATGATGATCGAGAAATGTGTTCGCGCGCGCAAAGTGGTTATCACCGCAACGCAGATGCTGGACTCCATGATCAAAAACCCACGCCCAACCCGCGCAGAAGCAGGCGACGTGGCTAACGCCATCCTCGACGGTACTGATGCCGTTATGCTGTCCGGCGAATCCGCAAAAGGTAAATATCCGCTGGAAGCGGTGTCCATCATGGCCACCATCTGCGAACGTACCGACCGCGTAATGAAAAGCCGTCTGGACTACAACAACGACAGCCGCAAGCTGCGCATCACCGAAGCGGTATGCCGTGGTGCAGTAGAAACGGCTGAGAAGCTGGAAGCACCGCTGATCGTGGTTGCCACCCAGGGCGGTAAATCTGCTCGCGCGGTGCGTAAATACTTCCCGGATGCGACTATCCTGGCGCTGACCACCAACGAAACCACGGCTCGTCAGCTGGTGCTGAGCAAAGGCGTGATCCCTCACCTGGTGAAAGAGATCGCGTCTACAGATGATTTCTACCGTCTGGGTAAAGAAGTCGCTCTGGAGCTGGTTGATCGTGGTCTGGCACAGAAAGGTGACGTTGTGGTCATGGTTTCTGGCGCGCTGGTGCCAAGCGGAACCACCAATACCGCATCTGTTCACGTGCTGTAATAATTCCCGAACGAATTAATTTTGATAAAAAGCGCCCTCCGGGCGCTTTTTTTATTCCTGGCATTAGCTAAAGTCATTCAAATTGCAAATCGGGTTTTTCTATTTAATTGCGAATTATCTAAGATGAATCCGATGATAAATGCCTTTTTTTACATAGATTTTTGCTCAAAAAGGGCCGATTCGATGCTTCTTTGAGCGAACGATCAAAAATAGGTGTATTCCCATCAAAAAAATATTCTCAACCCAAAAAACTTTGTGTAATACTTGTAACGCTACATGGAGATTAACTCAATCTAGAGGGTATTAATAATGAATCGTACTAAACTGGTACTGGGCGCGGTAATCCTGGGTTCTACTCTGCTGGCTGGTTGCTCCAGCAACGCTAAAATCGATCAGCTGTCTTCTGACGTTCAGACTCTGAACGCTAAAGTTGACCAGCTGAGCAACGACGTGAACGCAATCCGTTCCGACGTTCAGGCTGCTAAAGACGACGCAGCTCGCGCTAACCAGCGTCTGGACAACCAGGCTACTAAATACCGTAAGTAATAGTACCTGTTAATAAAATGGCGCACATTGTGCGCCATTTTTTTTGCCTGCGTCAAACGGCTACTGCGTCACCTTCTCCCCTTCATCTTCCGCTACCGCAGCGGACACCCGACTGTTCTGCACCGACAACACGCTATTGCTGGCCGACGGGCCGCTCTCTGACGACACGATAACCGGGATCCCGGCGCGGCGCGACAGGGCTTTCTCGATCAGCGCCTTATCGCTTCCCGCCTGAGAAACAAAGGTCGCAAAGTCGGCGGAGTGGGTAATGGGCGAGACCTGCGGGTTTTCTCCCTCAGCCTGTGCCAGCGGGCGATGGACTTCAATATAGCGTTTGCCATCCGGCTCCACGGAGAACTTCACGGGTTCATTGATAATCTGTACCCGCGTGCCAACCCGCACCTGTTCAAACAGGGCTTTAATGTCCGGGGCGTTCATCCGCATACAACCTGAGCTGACGCGCAGTCCGACGCTGTCCGGCGCGCTGGTGCCGTGGATGAGATATTCCCCGTTGCCCACGCCTAAACGCAATGCGAAGCGTCCCAGCGGGTTATTTGGCCCGGCAGGTACCACCGGCGGTAATTTGATTCCCTGCTCCAGAGAGCGGGCTCTGATGCCCGGCGTGGGCGTCCAAGTGGGATTCGGGATTTTCTGGCTTACGCGCGTGGTCGTAACCGGTGTTTCCAGCCCCAGCTGTCCGATGCCGAGCGGGAAGACCTGAACGATGTTTTCTCCCGGCGGGAAGTAGTAGAGCCGCAGCTCAGCGAGGTTCACCACAATCCCCTCGCGCGGCGTGTCCGGCAGCAGCATCTGCGACGGGATGGTAATGACGGTTCCCGGGGCCGGGTTGACTGGCGCAATGGTATTGTTCGTTTCCAGAATCACCTGCGCCGCGGTATTAAACCGGCGGGCGATGGTCTGCAGCTTATTATCCCCTTCCTGTATCGTGTAGGTTTGATTTTGCCCAATCAGGCGACTGCCTGCGGGCGGCAACGGATAGTCCATCGCGCGGGCCGAATTAAGTGCGCCGAGCGAACTGAGGAGTAATAGAGTTATGAGAGACGCGCGCTTCATGCTGAGATTCCTTATTCACTGGCAGGACGCCAGAAAGCTGAAAAACCAGCGAGGCGGGAACCACCTCGCGAAACAGAATGAATGCTGTTCTGTAAGTCTAGCTAAGGATTGCAGCTTTGGCGCGAATCGCGCGAATCATCGCTTCCAGTCCCTGGGAACGAGACGGGGTGAGGTGTTGTGTGAGGGCCATTTTTTCAAACCACGGGCGGACATCAAACGCGACAATATCCTGCGCCGACATCCGGTGGTAAAGAATAAAGACGACCGCAATAAGCCCTTTTACAATGGCCGCATCGCTATCGCCGTGCAGTGCTATCGTGCCGTCGTCAGACTGCTCCATCACAATCCACACCTGGCTCTGACAGCCCTGAATAATATTTTCCGGGTTATGCGCCTCTTCACCGAGCGGCGGCAGACGCTGCCCCAGCTCGATGATATACAGGTACTTCTCTTCCCAGTTTGCGCAACGCCCAAAGTTGCGCAGCAATTTGTCTCTGTCCGGCAGTTCTGCCATCTTTCGCCTCTCCGTTAGCCCAGCAGCTGGTGAATACGCTTAAGCCCCGCCACCAGCCTGTCGACCTCTTCCGTTGTGTTGTACATCACCAGCGACGCGCGGCACATTGCCGGCACCTGGTAAAACGCCATCAGCGGCATGGCGCAGTGGTGCCCGGTACGGACCGCCACGCCGTAGTTATCGAGGAAACTGCCCACGTCATAGGCGTGATGTTTCCCGAGATTGAACGCGATCACCCCTTGCCGGTCGGCAGGCCCGTAGAGGGTCAGATCCGGCACGCTGGCAAGCTCGGCAAGCGCATAGTGCATCAGCAGCTGTTCGTACTCCTGAATGCTTTCAAGGCCGATTGCGGAGACGTAGGAAACCGCCGCCCCCAGCCCGATAATCCCGCCGGTGTTGGGCGTACCCGCCTCAAAACGCCACGGTGCGCGCGCGTAGGTGGTGCCTTCCGTCAGGCTGACGGTGGCGATCATCGATCCGCCCCCTTCCCACGGCGGCATCGCCTGCAGGATATCTTCTTTCACGTACAGCACGCCAATCCCGGTAGGTCCATAGAGCTTGTGGCCTGAGAAGACGTAGAAATCGCAGTCCAGCGCCTGAACGTCAACCGCGTGGTGCATCACCGCCTGAGCGCCGTCAATCAGCACCTTCGCGCCGGCCTGATGGGCTTTTTCGACAATCTCTGCCACTGGGTTTTCCGTCCCGAGCACGTTAGAGACCTGGGTGACCGCCACCAGCCGCGTGCGGTCATCCAGCAATGCGTCGAGCTGCTCGAGCTGCAGCGTCCCGTCAACGTTGAGCGGAATGACCCGCAATTGCGCACCAACGCGCTCGCAGAGCATCTGCCACGGCACGATATTGGCGTGGTGCTCCATCTGGGTGATGATAATGTTATCCCCCGCGTGGACCTGCGCGTTGCCCCAGCTGTTAGCGACAAGGTTGATCCCTTCGGTAGTTCCGCGCACGAAGACCAGCTCTTCAGGCGATTTCGCATTGAGGAAGGCGGCAATTTGCGTGCGCACGTTTTCCATACGCTGGGTCGCCTCGGCGCTCAGGGTATGAATACCGCGATGCACGGCGGCGTAACCGTGGCGATAAAACTCGGCTTCCGCATCCACTACCGGGTTAGGCTTCTGCGCGCTGGCCGCGCTGTCCAGATAGGCCAGAGGAAGACCGTTTACTTCACGGGTCAGAACCGGAAAATCTGCCCGTACTTTCTCGACGGGAAAACTCATGCTTCGCCTCCAGGCAGACGCTGACCGATACGCGCCAGCACCTGCTGTTTCAACTGACCATCGTTCAGCGCTTCCGTCAGTTCGGCGGCAAACGCATAGATAATCATTTTCTGCGCCGCCTGCTGGTCGATACCGCGGGAACGCAGGTAGAACATCTGCTCGTCGTCGATGCGCCCGACCGTCGCACCGTGGCTGCACTTCACGTCGTCGGCGTAGATCTCCAGCTGCGGTTTGGTGTCCACCTCCGCCAGGCGACCTAACAGCAGATTGTTGTTGGTCATCTGACCGTCGGTTTTAATGGCGTGCTGCGCCACGTTAATCAGTCCGTTAAACACCGCGCGCCCTTTATCACTCACGATAGTTTTGTGCAGCTGGCGGCTGTTGCAGTAGCCTTTGTTGTGCTCCAGCCAGGTGCGCGTGTCGCACACTTCAGATTTAACCGGCATCGCCAGGCTGTTGATGCGCAGCGTGGTGTTTTCACCGTTAAGCTGCGTGCTGGTATTGTGGCGCAATACCGACCCGCCGAGCAGGAAGCTGTGGCTGTACGCCGCGGCATCCTGACCCAGTACAATGTCGTTATGGGCAAAGTGGTGGCTCGGCGCATTCTCAAACGCCAGCTTGACGTGGTGAAGCTGGGCATTGGTGGCAACGTTCATCGTCAGACGCGATCCGGTAAAGTGCCGGACATCGTTGAGGCTGACGTAATGTTCGATTACCGTGGCCTCCGCCCCCTCCGCCAGCTCAAGATGGTGGCGATAGTGCGCGGTGTTGATTTCGTCGCCGTCCAGACCCTGGGTGATGTGCATCAGCAGCAGCGGTTTTGCCGGACGCTGGTTACGCTTCACGCGGATATGCGTCACGCTGCGGGCCAGGCTCTCGGTCAGGTGCAGGAAAACCTCAGGCTGAACCGGGGCGCTCAGGGGCTGGCGATCGTCGTTTATCTCAATCTCAAATCCGCTCCCCTGAAGGGCGTCGCTCAGCTCCGGACGGAACTCACCGTCGACAAACACCAGGCGCACGGCATCCACGTTTACGGCCAGCGCGTCACGCTGCGCCGGGGTGAGATCCGCCAGGCGGGTCACAAACTCGGCGTTCAGCAGGCCGTCAAGCGGGGTGTATTTCCAGTTCTCATGCTTACGCGTCGGCAGGCCGAGACGCAGCATCTGCTGCAGATGCTGCTGCGCCTGCTCAGAGCGCGTGCCGCCCTGGGCTTCAAACAGCCGGTGCCACTGCTGGAGCGCATTACTGCTGTTCGGTAAGCCAGCCATAGCCCTGCTCCTCCAGTTGTTTAACCAGCGTGAAATCACCGGATTTCACAATACGCCCCTGGTAAAGCACGTGAACGTAATCCGGCTTGATGTAGTCCAGAATGCGCTGGTAGTGGGTGACGATAATGAACGAACGCTTGCCGTCACGCAGGGAATTCACGCCGTCAGCGACAATCTTCAGGGCGTCGATATCCAGACCGGAGTCGGTCTCATCCAGAATGCACAGCTCGGGCTCCAGCACCGCCATCTGCAGAATGTCGTTACGCTTTTTCTCGCCGCCGGAAAAGCCAACGTTCACCGAACGGGTCAGCAGATCTTCCGGCATCTTCAGCAGCTTGATCTTCTCTTCCATCAGGTCCTGGAAGTCAAAGCGGTCCAGCGCCTCCAGGCCGCGATACTTGCGCACCGCATTCAGCGCCGTCTGCAGGAAGAACTGGTTGCTGACGCCCGGAATTTCGACCGGGTACTGGAAGGCCATGAAGATGCCCTCTCCCGCGCGGTCTTCCGGCGACATCTCCAGCAGATCTTTGCCGTTAAACTCCACCGAGCCGTGGGTTACCTCATAATCTTCGCGCCCCGCCAGCGTCGCAGAAAGCGTACTTTTTCCGGAGCCGTTCGGCCCCATGATGGCGTGGACTTCACCCGGCTTAACGTCAAAATTGAGGCCACGCAGGATGGCTTTGTCTTCTACGCTAACCTGTAAATCTTTAATGCTTAACATGTGCTTTCCTTAACCGACGCTGTGTTCAAGACTAATGGCGAGGAGTTTCTGGGCTTCAACGGCAAATTCCAGCGGCAGTTCAGAGAACACGTCCTTACAGAAGCCGTTAACGATCATCGAGATGGCGTCTTCTTCGCTGATCCCGCGCTGCAGGCAGTAGAAGAGCTGATCTTCCCCAATCCGCGACGTCGTCGCCTCGTGCTCAAGCTGGGCCGTGTTGTTACGGCACTCGACGTACGGGAAGGTATGCGCCCCGCAGTCGGCACCGATCAGCATCGAGTCACACTGGGTAAAGCTTCTCGCATTGGTGGCCGTCGGCATGATTTTCACCAGCCCGCGATAGCTGTTCTGGCTATGCCCGGCGGAAATCCCTTTCGAGATGATGGTTGATTTGGTGTTTTTACCTATGTGGATCATCTTGGTGCCGGTATCGGCCTGCTGATGGCCGCTGGTCAGCGCCACCGAGTAAAACTCGCCGATGGAGTTATCCCCGCGCAGAATGCAGCTCGGGTATTTCCAGGTGATGGCAGAGCCGGTTTCAGACTGGGTCCACGACATCTTGCTGTTTTCGCCTTCGCACAGCGCGCGCTTGGTGACGAAGTTCAGGATACCGCCGGTATTGCCGTCGCCCGGGAACCAGTTTTGCACCGTGGAGTATTTCACCTCGGCGTCTTTGTGGATGATGACCTCCACCACCGCCGCGTGCAGCTGGTAGCTGTCGCGGACCGGGGCGGAGCACCCTTCGATATAGCTGACGTAGCTGCCTTCATCCGCAACCAGAATCGTGCGTTCGAACTGGCCGGTTTTTTCGGCATTGATGCGGAAATAGGTGGACAGCTCCATCGGGCAGCGCACGCCTTTCGGCACATAGATAAAGGTGCCGTCAGAGGCTACCGCCGCGTTGAGCGCCGCAAAGAAGTTGTCGTTAGAAGGCACCACGGTCCCAATGTATTTTTTCACCAGTTCCGGATGATCGTGAATCGCTTCGCCGAAGGAGCAGAAAATGATCCCCTGCTCTGCCAGCTTCTCGCGGTAGGTGGTTGCCACCGAGACGGAGTCGAAAATGGCGTCCACCGCCACCTCTTTCCCCTCACGCACGGGCACGCCAAGCTGGTTAAAGGCTTCTTCCACCTCTTTGCTGAGGAAACTGTTCTCCGCACCGGTTTGCTGCACCGCGCCGGGCTGCGAGGCGCAGGTATCGTCACAGCTGCCGCAGGAGGGCGCAGAATAGTAGCTGTAGTCCTGATAGTTCAGCTTGTCGTAGTGCGCTTTCAGCCAGTGCGGTTCTTCCATCTCCAGCCAGGCGCGGAAGGCGCTCAGGCGGAACTCCAGCATCCACTCGGGCTCGTTGCGTTTCGCCGAGATCGCCCGCACGACATCTTCGTTGATGCCTTTCGCCAGCTCATCGGTCTGCAGCTGGGTGAAGAACCCCTCTTTATAATTGAGGTGCCCACCGCCCCAGGTATTTACATCACTCGTTGCTTCAGTATTACGAGACATAGTACCGCCTATACCCCAAAGCTTTCGCCGCAGCCGCATTCGTTCTGGGCTTTCGGGTTATGAAATTTGAATAACTGGTTTAAGCCTTCGCGGACGTAGTCCACTTCGGTGCCGTCAATAAACGGCATGGCCTGCAGCGCGACGTACAGCTTCGCACCGTCAGTCTCGAACACCAGGTCATCTTTCTCGGGTTCGGTGACGGTATCGAGCACGTAGCCGAAACCCGCGCAGCCGGTCTGTTTGACGCCTAAACGCACGCCAAGGATCTCGGGCTTTTTCGCCACCAGATCGTGAATATGTGCCGCCGCCGCTGGCGTGAGCGTTAAGCCGCGCCAGGCAAAATCGGCAGGATTAAAGGTTTCTGAATGCAGTTCCATAGGTCCACCTCATCTGATAAGCCATCAGGGCATAACACCATGTTAGTGATAACGATTATCACTTCAACCCTCTGTCAGCAGGGGCATTCGGCTAAACCGCCCTTTTTGCCTACTTTTATTAAGCATAGACCCTGTGAGAGGATGCAGTCAGGATGGATGTATTTGTTCAATGCATTGATTAATAATGCATTTCGTCGCGGCATTTATGACAGGGAAGAGAAAAGTAAAATATGCATCGGAAATGCCTATTTTTGAGATAGCTTTTGCTCAGAAAATGACAAAAACAAAAAAAGGCCCTCAAGGCCTCTGTTAATCAGTGATGAAATGAGACAGCAAACCCCTGTTCACGCCAGTGGTCGAGCTGTTCCTGCTGGCGAGGCGTTGGGGATTTCCCCGTCCAGACGAAGATTTTTTGCCCAGGGAACAGTTCAGGACGCGGCGAATCAATAGGTTCCGCCAGGACGTCAATGTGCCAGCCCTTCTGCGATAAGCGCGCGGCTTCCAGCCACAGGTGGGTGCGGTCATCGCATTCCCAGCCAATCAGGAGGGCATCTTTACCGGCTTTTTTGCGGGATTCCGCCAGGCTTGCAATCGCGAATTCGATCAGGACGCCGTCAAACAGGCTAGCCATGTGGCGCACGGTGTTTTGATCCTGATTCATGCGCTGACGAACGGGAGAAATAATATTGTCAATCAGCGCATCTATCGCGTGATCGCGGCGGAATTCGCCCATTTTGGCGCGCAGCTTTGCCGGGCTGGCGTAACGCAGAACGGTCATCATTTCTTCCTGAAACGAGACCCAGTTGCCCTGAGTCAATACTTCTTTGTTTTCCAGCAAGGCTTTGACTTTTCCGACCGAGACGCCGCTTTTCATCAGGCGCTTGATCTCTTCTATGCGGAGGATATCTTCATCGTCAAACTGACGATGACCTCCTTCGCTGCGCTGCGGCTTCAACAATCCATAACGGCGCTGCCAGGCACGCAGCGTAACGGGGTTGATACCGCATCGTTCGGCCACTTCGCCGATACTGTAATAGGCCATTAACTCCCTCACGCTCAGAACTTCCATACCTAACTGCACCAACCTTATCAGATTGTACACACCATTTGTATAACTAAGACCGCATTTTGCTCAGGTGAATGGGCTACTCCTCCCTTCACCTGTTAATACATTGTTGTATAAAAATTACCATTCGTACAGTTAACTCTGCCGTAATGTGTACAGCTTTATCAGAAGTCGAACTTTTTCTCCGGCCACGCAATCGCGGGAATACCGCCGTGTCGCGGGCTGGCAAAAAGATGTCCCTGGAACTGGGAAATCCCGGCGGATTCCAGCCACATCCACTCTTCAGCCTTCTCTACTCCTACCGCGCAGAACTGGATCTCAAGCGAGGAGCAGCATTTAATAATCGCCTGAATAATGGCCTGTCGGGGGCCACTTTTATGCACGTTCGCGACCAGATCGCGATTAATCTTAATTCTGTCCGGCTGGAACTGCGCCAGCAGCTGCAGCCCGGCAAAACCGGCGCCAAAGTGATCGATCGTCACGCTGATACCCGCGCTTTTTAACTGCCTGACCGAATCCGTGAATTCATCAAAACGGGAAATGGCTTCGCTCTCGGTGAACTCCACCACAATTTGCTCGGGTACAAACCCATTGGCTTCAATCGCGGTGAGCAGGAAATCCACGGCGTTGGGAATGTTGACCAGCGTCATGGGCCGCAGATTGAGGGATAACGTCTGGTCCTGGAGCCCCAGCGCGCTGGCCATGGAGAGCGCCACCTGCTTGCTGTGTAAATCAGAGGCATACACCTCGTCACGCGGCAGATTGGCAAAGTAATCTCCCGGTGCGCCGCCGTCAGGCGTGCGGAGAAGCGCCTCCCAGGAGACGACCTGCTGCATAAACGGATCGACTATCGGCTGGAACGCAAAGCTGCAATCCGCCCCTTTCGCGACCACTTCGGGCTGCGCGGACAGGCGCGTTTCCTCGCGAACGAACTCCCAGGAATCCGCAGGCGGCAGTTCAAAATAGTTCGCTTTTTCCGTGGCCTCGACAAAGGTGCGGAAAAACTGCAGCGGGCGGTCATTATACGTCAGCTGATAGCGTGTCGTCCCCCTGTTGAGCACCTGCTGCAGCACTTCGTCCCTGTCGAAGTGGCGCAAATCAAAAAGCTCCATGCCCACGTTGCCAAAACGCCGGACAGGTCCGTGATCGCGCATCAGCTCCACCACGTTATGGTGGCGCGGGTCGTTGCAGATATGCTCATAGATAGCAGAGACGTGTTCCACTGGCCCTTCAAGCAGCTGAAAAAAATGTGTGCCGTTAAACAGCAGGATCCCCGTGACGTTGGATTGCCGGTTTTTACTATTTGCAGCAGCGACCATTGCTTCCAGCGCTTTAACTGGAACGTCCTCGCAGATATGACTGCGGTAAATGATGGTTGTGAGCATGCTATTCCTGGGGGTTAGGGTTTTGGCCACAAAAAAGGTGGATAAGGATCATTTATAGCACATTAATTGCCTGACAAATAATTTACATCTCAACCATTTACGGCATTTGATGATGCTTTTTTCCAGGCTGTACAACTTATCAGCGCCCGAACTTTTTGTACAATATATCCTGTAACATTACCGGTTCATACCAACTAATTAACCACCTGAAAATAAAGCAATTTATAAAATATATCATAAAAATATTAAAAATCTGTACATTTTAAGTGTACAGATTTAAGAATTGTGTATACCTTAATTGTAACGTTAGTGATTACAAAATTTTACAGGAGCGAAACATGCAGCAGAAAGGTTACGCCACAGATTCCGCAGCAGCGATCGCACAGTACTTCGAAAAGGCGGCGCTTCCTACTCAGCAGGAGACGCTGGGCCAGGTGGTTGTCGAAATCCTCAGCGACGGGCGAAACCTGAATCGCAAATCGCTCTGTACCAAACTGCTCAGCCGCCTCGAAAAGGCCGATGGCCCGGAAGAGGAAGAGCATTACCACAAGCTGCTTGGTCTGCTCTTCGAACGGTAAGGATATGAAGAGCAGTAACGCAGACAAACTGATCGACACGCTTATCGGTGAAGCCGTTCTCTCTCTTTTGAAAGAGCGGGGGCCAGTGACAACCGAAGGATTGCTGCAGCGTCTGCGGGTCATGGAAGAACATGAAAAGGATCCCCGGCGGCGGGAGACACTAGCGGTGGTGATTGCCGAGATCGGCTCAAACAGCATCGCCTTTAAACGTCGCAGAACCGCGCAAGGACGAACGAACAGAGAGGGACCTCTCAACGATAACAGAGACAATGTAGTGCCGTTATTTGGAAGTGGAAAACCGTCCGACCCCAAAAAAATACATTGACTGCAATTTAACAGCTACGGTGAGAACAAATGAGACAAAATATTCAGCTTCAACCCGAATACCACTCTGCTTTTTTAGACAGTGCGCTGGCGGAATATTTCCGTCATGCAGGCGATCGTTTTGCTGAAGAGTCCGCTATTTTTTCTACTGCAGTACGCTGTGTTCTGGCCTCCGAAGGCCATCTGTCCAACAAAGCGATAATCCTCTGGCTCATTCAGACGCTGGAAGCGACCCACGATGTTGTCCAGGCGGATGTAATTCGCAAGACGCTGGAAATTGTCGTGGGCTACACCATGGACGACCTGTAATTTCACGGCCACTCATCCTGCTTTCGTGTCATCGTCAAAACTGACGAACAGCCTGACGATGACACGCGCCTTCCCCGCTTAACACCCTGTAAAACCAGCAAAGCCAACCTGGCACGGTTCCTGCTTACCTCCGTGTACGGGACTGGATTTTCCAGTCAACTTTGCTTCATTTCTTAACAGGTCTGTTATTGATGAAAAAGATCGCCAGCGTCTGCCCCTACTGCGGTGCAGGCTGTAAATTAAACCTTGTCGTTGAAAATAACCGTATCATCCGTGCCGAAGCCGCAGAAGGCGTCACAAACCAGGGCACCCTGTGTCTGAAAGGCTTTTACGGCTGGGACTTCCTCAACGATACCCGTCTGCTCACCCCGCGCCTGACCCAGCCGATGATCCGCTACCGCAAAGGCGAGGCATTCACTCCCGTCACCTGGGAAGAGGCTATCCGCTACACCGCGCACAAACTCAGCAGCATTAAAGCGCAGCACGGGCCGCGGTCGATCATGACCACCGGATCCTCTCGCGGAACCGGCAATGAAACAAACTATGTGATGCAAAAATTTGCCCGCGCGGTGCTGAACACCAACAACGTGGACTGCTGCGCGCGCGTCTGTCACGGCCCTTCCGTGGCCGGTTTACAGGAAACGCTCGGCAACGGCGCGATGAGCAACTCAATCAGCGATATTGAAAACTCAAAATGCCTGCTGGTGTTTGGCTATAACTGCGCGGACTCCCACCCTATCGTCGCCCGACGCGTGCTGAAAGCGCGGGAAAACGGCGCAAAAATTATCGTCTGCGATCCGCGGCGCATTGAAACGGCGCGCATCGCCGACCAGCATCTGCAGCTGAAAAACGGCAGCAATATGGCGCTGGTGAACGCCTTTGGCTTCGTGCTGCTGGAAGAGGAGCTCTACGACAAAAGCTACGTGGCGCGCTTTACCGAGGGGCTTGAGGCTTACCGCCAGACGGTGAAAGACTATGCGCCGGAGAAGGTTGAGCATCTTACCGGCATTCCCGCCCGCGACGTTCGTCAGGCGATGCGCACCTTCGCGGCGGCCCCTTCCGCCACCGTGATGTGGGGTATGGGCGTGACCCAGTTTGGTCAGGCCGTGGATGTGGTCAAAGGGCTTTCCAGCCTGGCGCTGCTGACCGGCAACCTCGGCCGCCCTGCCGTCGGCGTCGGGCCGGTGCGCGGACAAAACAACGTTCAGGGCGCCTGCGATATGGGCGTTCTGCCGAATATGTTCCCGGGCTATCAGGATGTGACCGATCCGGCGGTCAGGCAGAAGTTTGCCGATGCCTGGGGAATTGACGCCAATAAAATGGACGATCGGGTCGGGACGCGCATTACCGAGGTGCCCCATCTGGCGCTGGAAGGCAAGGTCAAGGCCTACTACATCATGGGGGAAGATCCGCTTCAGACCGAAGCCGATCTCGGTCTCGTTCGCAGCGGTTTTGAGGCGCTCGACTTTGTGGTGGTTCAGGACATCTTTATGACCAAAACGGCAGAAGTGGCGGACGTTCTGCTTCCTGCCACCTCCTGGGGTGAACACGGCGGCGTCTTTACCTGTGCCGATCGCGGATTCCAGCGTTTTGGCAAAGCCATTGAGGCCAGCGGCAACGTGAAGCGCGACTGGGAAATCATCAGCCTGCTCGCCACCGAGATGGGCTACCCGATGCATTATGACTCCAACCAGCAGATCTGGGACGAGATGCGCGAGCTGTGCCCTCTCTTCTACGGCGTAACGTATGAAAAAATGGGCGAGATGGGCCACGTGCAGTGGCCGTGCCCGACGCTGGATCATCCGGGAACGCCGTACCTGTACAAAGACAATCAGTTCGACACCCCAACCGGTAAAGGGCAGCTCTTTGCCGCCCCGTGGCGCGCGCCGGCGGAAACCCCGGACGCGGATTTCCCGCTGGTGCTGTGCACGGTGCGTGAAGTGGGACACTACTCCTGCCGCTCGATGACCGGGAACTGCGCCGCGCTGCAAAGCCTGGCCGATGAGCCGGGCCGGGTACAAATGAACCCTGCCGATGCGGAAAATCTGGGCATCGCGGAGGGCCAGCTGGTCTGGGTGCGCTCGCGTCGCGGCAAAGTGATTACCCGCGCCAGCATTAGCGAGCGTATCAACGCCGGGGCGGTCTACATGACCTATCAGTGGTGGATTGGCGCCTGCAACGAGCTGACCCAGGATAATCTCGATCCCATCTCCAAAACGCCGGAAACGAAGTACTGCGCGGTGCAGCTGGAGGCGATTGAGGACCAGCGCTGGGCGGAGGATTTTGCGGCGTCGGCCTATCAGTCCATGAAGTCGCGGCTGATCAACGCCGTCAATGTCTGAGGAAAATATCGGGTGGCGTCACCGCCGCCCGATACTGAATTTCAGACACAAAAAAGGCCGCACTCGCGGCCCTTTTATTCTCATGTACTCAATGGACGTGAACGCCCAACCGCCAGGCAAAGTAGATCTCTTCTTTCAGTTCATTCGAAGAGAGCGCCAGCAAATCTGTAAATTCCAGCTCAAGCTGTTTCAGCTTTTTCAGGTACTGCGCCGGAGACAGGTTGCTCTTATCGCGACGTAAATATTCAATTGCCAGCTGTGTTGGGGTTATTTCAGTATCCATGATGTCCTCGCTTATGTACAAAACCTGACCAGTATATCACAACGGACTGGCTAGTTTTTGACCAAAGGCAAAACATCTGAAAACTTTACACAACCGCCGTGGTCAGCCGCGACGAGCAGCACAGGCGATCCTGCTCATCGAGAATATCTATCTGCCACACCTGATGGCGGCTTCCGGCGTGCAGCGCGCGGCAAACACCGCGCACGCGCCCGCTGCGCACCGAGCGAATGTGGTTAGCATTCACCTCAAGTCCGACAACCTTCTGCTCCCCTTCGGTACAGAGATACCCCGCCACCGAGCCCAGCGTTTCGGCCAGCACGACGGAGGCCCCGCCGTGCAATAAACCAAACGGCTGGTGGGTGCGACTATCGACGGGCATGGTGGCCTCAATCTCAACGTCGCCAATGCGGATGAACTGGATATCCAGCAGCCCCACCATATTCCCCTCGCCCATGGCGTTCAGCGCCTGCAGCGTCACGGCACGTTTCCAGATCATCCAATTATCTCCAGTAAAGCCTGCAATGGGTGACGCACACCGTTACCTTCTACCCGTTTTACCTGGCTGCGACAGGAGTAGCCCGTCGCCAGACAGCGGTTTCGCGGCAAACGCTGCATCGCCTGATGCCAGGACAGCTCATAGATACCGAGCGAGTTGGCGTGGTTTTTCACTTCGTGTCCGTAGGTTCCGGCCATCCCGCAGCAGCCTACGTTGACGCTCTCCAGCTTCGCACCAAAGCGGGCAAAAACGGACGCCCACTGCGCGGGGGCACCCGGCAGCGCGGTCACTTCCGTGCAGTGGCCGAACAGATACCACGGTTCACCGCTGACATCCTGAACGGCTTTATCTGCCAGCGCCACCGGAAGCCACTCGTGCACCAGCATGACGTTGAAATCACCGCGCTTATCGCCCAGCGTCTGCTTGTATTCATCGCGATAGCAAAGCACCAGCGCCGGATCGACACCGACCATCGGTATCCCGAGTTGCGCCACGCGGTTTAAGAAGTCAGACGTTTTCTGCGCGGTCTTCGCAAATCGGTTCAGGAAACCCTTAATGTGCTGCGCCTTGCCGTTGGGAGAGAACGGCAGCACAACCGGCTGGTAGCCCACCTTCTCCGCCAGACGGACGAAATCGGCCACGACCTGCGCATCGTAGTAGCTGGTGAACGGATCCTGCACCACCAGCACCATATTGCCTTTTTGCTCCGGAGTGAGCGCCTCCAGCTGTTCCAGGGTCATGTTCGCCGAACGGTGACCGACGAGCTGGCGCTGCAGAGACGGGACCGACAGCAGCGGCAGATCGACCATGCCGATGTGTTTTTCGGAGAGCTTGCGCACCAGCGGCTGGTTGATAAAGAAGTTGAAGGTCTTTGGCGCACGCGCCATCAGCGGCGCGTAGCTTTCCACCGTCGCCACCAGATGGTCGCGCACCGGGCGGAGGTATCGGGTGTGGTAAAGCTGCAGGAAACGCGAGCGGAACTCCGGCACGTCGATTTTAATCGGGCACTGGGTGGAGCAGGCTTTACAGGCCAGACAGCCGGACATCGCCTCTTTCACCTCGTGGGAGAAATCATACTCGCCCTTGTTGGCATGCCAGCTGTTGCGGGTGCGCTCAATCAGCGAGCGCAGGCTGGCCCGTTTTTCCGGCAGCTCCTGCTCCAGCTTGAGCGGATCCACCCCGCGGTCGGCCAGCAGACGCAGCCACTCGCGCACCAGCGTCGCCCGCCCTTTCGGCGAGTGAATACGGTTGCTGGTGATTTTCATCGACGGGCACATCGGGCTTTTCACATCAAAGTTAAAGCACAGGCCATTGCCGTTGCACTCCATCGCGCCGCGCCAGGACGAGCGCACCGCAATCGGGATCTGCCTGTCGTACGTGCCGCGCTTGACGGCATCCACCTGCAGCATCGGGGCATCAACACCCTCAGGCGGGCAGATTTTACCCGGGTTAAGGCGGTTATGCGGGTCGAAAGCCGCTTTCACCTTACGCAACTCCGCGTAGAGCTGTTCGCCGAAGAATGCCGGGCTGTACTCCGCGCGGAACCCTTTCCCGTGCTCCCCCCACAGCAGGCCGCCGTATTTGGCGGTTAAGGCCACCACGTCGTCGGAGATCTGCTTCATCAGGATCTCCTGCTGCGGGTCGCACATGTCCAGCGCCGGACGCACGTGCAGTACCCCGGCGTCGACGTGGCCGAACATGCCGTAGCTCAGGCCGTGGCTGTCCAGCAGGGCGCGAAACTCCACGATATAATCCGCCAGATGCTCGGGCGGCACGCAGGTATCTTCGGCAAAGGGAATGGGCTTCGCCGCCCCTTTCGCATTGCCGAGCAGGCCCACGGCTTTTTTACGCATCGCATAGATACGCTCAATCCCGACCAGATCGTTACAGAGCTGCCAGCCGATCACGCCGCCTTCACCCTGCGCAATCAGCTCGTCCAGACGCTGGCAGAGCGTGGTGACCTGCCGCTCAATCAGCTCCGCATCATCGCCGGCAAATTCCACGATATTAAGACCGAGCATCTCTTTATCCGGCACGTCGGTAATGAGGTCGCTTACGGAGTGCCAGACAATATCTTCCCGGGCAAGATTGAGCACCTTAGAGTCGACGGTTTCCACCGACAGCGCCTGCGCTTGCACCATAAACGGCGCATTGCGCAGCGCGGAGTCGAAGGAGTCATATTTGACGTTCACCAGACGGCGCACTTTCGGCAACCGGGTGATATCCAGCCGCGCTTCGGTAATAAACGCCAGCGTCCCTTCGGAGCCGGTCAGCACGCGGGTTAAATCAAACTGGGTCAGGTCATCGTTGAAGACGTGACGCAGATCGTAACCGGTCAGGAAGCGGTTCAGTTTGGGGAATTTATCGAGAATAAGCTGGCGGTTGTCGCGGCAACGTTCCAGCACGGTACGATAGATGCGCCCGCTGGCGGTATTATCTTTGCCCAGCGTTTCCGCCAGTTCGACCGGCATCGGCTGGGTATCGAGGATGTCGCCGCCCAGCAGCACCGCACGCACGCCCAGCACGTGATCGGAGGTTTTACCGTAGACCAGCGAGCCCTGCCCGGAGGCATCCGTGTTAATCATCCCGCCAAGGGTGGCGCGGTTGCTGGTGGAAAGCTCAGGGGCAAAAAAGTAGCCGTACGGCTTGAGATACTGATTAAGCTGATCTTTGATGACGCCCGCTTCGACCCGCACCCACCCCTCTTCCGGGTTGATCTCAATGATGCGGTTCATATAGCGCGACATATCAACAATGATGCCCTGGTTCAGCGCCTGACCGTTGGTTCCGGTGCCGCCGCCGCGCGGCGTGAAGACCAGCGAGGCAAACCGCTCCTGCGTGGCCAGCCGGGCGATAAGCGCGACGTCGGCCGTTGAACGGGGGAAAACCACGGCATCGGGAAGAAGCTGGTAGATACTGTTATCGGTCGCCATCGTCAGCCTGTCGGCATAGTTCGTGGCGGTATCACCTGTAAAACCCTGTTGCTCCAGTGCTTGCAAAAAATTAAGCACCAGCTGAACGACGCCAGGTGCCTGAGAAATCTGTGGGATCATGACTGTCGACCCTAATTAGAGTTGTATGAAATCGTTTGCGTGTATCTTAAAAGTTTTATCACATTTTTTTCTTATAATCTCTGCTGAATTACAGGCAGAATTCGCCTGTTAAAAACCGCTGAGATCATTAATGATTAAAGAGACGCGGTTTTCCGTTCCCGCCAGTCGTACTGGCGTTCTTTTAAGGAAAGTTTCATTTATGGTCAATCTTCGCCAGCCCAGGGATGTTGCGCAAATTTTGCTGTCGGTGCTGTTTCTGGCCCTCATGATTATTGCGTGTCTGTGGATTGTTCAACCCTTTATTCTCGGCTTTGCGTGGGCTGCGACCGTTGTCGTGGCCACGTGGCCTTTGCTGCTGCGCTTGCAGAAGCTGCTGTTCGGCCGTCGTGGGCTCGCCGTGCTGGTCATGACGCTCCTGCTGTTCCTGCTGTTTATCATTCCAATTGCCCTGCTGGTAAATAGCCTGGTGGATTCGAGTGGCCCGGTTATTCGCGCCATTAGCAGCGGCGACCTGACGCTGCCGGATCTCGCCTGGCTGAACAGCATTCCGCTGGTGGGCGCCAAACTCTACAGCGGCTGGCATAGCCTGCTGGAGATGGGCGGCAGCGCGCTGATGGCAAAAGTCCGCCCGTATATTGGCACCACCACCACCTGGTTTGTCGGGCAAGCGGCGCATATCGGCCGCTTTATGATGCACTGTACCCTGATGCTGCTCTTCAGCGCCCTGCTCTACTGGCGCGGCGAGCAGGTGGCTTTAGGCGTTCGTCACTTTGCCACCCGCCTGGCGGGCAAACGCGGTGACGCGGCGGTGCTGCTGGCCGCGCAGGCCGTGCGCGCGGTTGCGCTGGGCGTGGTGGTCACCGCGCTGGTGCAGGCGGTGCTGGGCGGGATCGGTCTGGCGATTTCCGGCGTACCGTACGCCACCGTGTTCACCGTGGTCATGCTGATGACCTGTCTTGCGCAACTGGGACCTCTGCTGGTGCTGGTTCCCAGCATTATCTGGCTCTACTGGACGGGCGATACCACGTGGGGAACGGTGCTGCTGGTCTGGAGCTGCGTGGTCGGCACCATGGATAACGTGATTCGTCCGATCCTCATCCGCATGGGCGCAGACCTGCCGCTGATCCTGATCCTCTCCGGGGTCATTGGCGGATTGATTGCCTTTGGCATGATTGGCCTGTTCATCGGCCCGGTGCTGCTCGCCGTCACCTGGCGTCTGTTCTCTGCCTGGGTGCATGAAATTCCGCCGCCGGGAACTGACCCGGACGTGATTTTGAGCGAACTGGAAGAGCTGGAAGAGAAGAACACGCATTAAGGTATGCTGCCGGGTGGCGTTAACGCTCACCCGGCCTACACTTTCCCGCATGATACTTAAACACTGCTAAAGTATTTATTCGTTGCTCACTGGTCAGACCCGCCTTTTCAGCAGTAAGTCTGCTAATAACCTCAAGAATTCTTTACGTCTCTTTAACTATTGAGACGAATCCGATCGACGCTAAATAACACAATGCCTACTATTAGCACACGGTTATAAATCAACACCTTGATTTATAAGCATGGAAATCCCCTGAGTGAAACAACGAATTGCTGTGTGTAGTCTTTGCCCATCTCCCACGATGGGCTTTTTTTTATTCTGACTACGCGCGTTGAACCTCACAGGTACTGAGCATCCGCCACTCAGCCGGCAACACCCGCGTTTCCCCTGTCGCATTGACCATCACCGTCTCGCGGATATCCGCCGACGATGCGCCAACCTGCAGCTCAAACTCGCCCGGCTCGACGATGCGTTTTCCGTCGCGACGGGTGAAGTTGAACATCTCAACCGGCAGCGTGAAGGTGAGCGTGGCGGTTTCTCCCGGCGAGAGCGTGACGCGCTGGAAGGCCTTCAGCTCCTGAAGCGGCCGCACCTGCGTGGCGACCTTATCCCTGACGTAAACCTGCACCACCTCGCTGCCGCTGCGCTCTCCGGTATTGGTGATATCCACGCTCAGCCTCACCTCACCGTCGACCGGTACGCTGCTTTCGGCGACGCGGACAGCGCCCCAGCTAAACGTCGTCCAGCCGAGGCCGAAGCCAAACGGGTAACGTGAGCCGAAATGGAACGCAAACGGTGTACCGCCGCTTTTGAGCTTGTGATTGTAGTAATACGGCATCGCACCGGCGCTTTTCGGCACGCTCACCACCAGGCGACCCTGCGGCTCCGCACGCCCGGTTAACACGTCCGCAATCGCCCAGCCCCCTTCCTGCCCCGGCGCCCAGGCCATCATCAGCGCCGCGACCTTATCTTCCAGACCCTGCAGGTTGTATGGACGCCCCCCGGTCATGACCACAATCACCGGTTTACCGGTGGCGACCAGCGCTTCCAGCAGCTGTTGCTGCACGCCCGGCAGGTTCAGGGAATCGGTATCGGAACCTTCCCCCACGGTACCGCTCTGAAACAGCCCGGCGAGATCGCCCACGCAGGCCACCACCACGTCACTCTCCTGCGCGGCGTTCACGGCCTCGGGGATCGGGGCGGTACTTTGCGATACCGGTGACTGCTGCATCGGTTTGCCGCCGCTGTCGCCCGGGAAGACCGGCGCGCCCGCCATCCGTTTTTCGATGATGTGGCACCCTTTGGCATAGCGGACGTTCGATGTACCGAGATACTGCTCCAGCGCCGCGCGCGGGGTCGTGACCTGCGAGGTCTCTTCCACCATATCGCTGATGATCAAATGCACCGGGAAGCTGTAGCCGCTGAGTAACGCCAGCGGATCGTCTGCCGTCGGCCCCACCACCGCCACCCGGGGTTTACCGCCGAGCGGTAAAATGCCGTTATTTTCCAGCAGCGTGAGCGATTTCGTCGCCACCTCCCGCGCGGCCTGGCGGGTCATATCGTTTTGCAGATCGATACCGTTTTCATCCGCGTACGGCTTTTCAAACAGGCCAAGGCGGAATTTTTCCGTCAGCGTACGCGCCACGATCTCGTCGACCTTCGCCATAGCGATCAGCCCGCGCTCTACCGCTTCCGCCAGATGCCGCGCGCAGTCGTCTTTCGGCAGCTCAACGTCCAGCCCGGCGTTGAACGCCAGCGCAGCAGATTCGGCCGCGTCGTGGGAAATCCCGTGGTGCTGGTGCAGCAGGCTGACGCCGCCGTAGTCCGCGACAATAATCCCGTCGAACCCCCACTGCTCTCGCAGGACGGTGGTCAACAGGAAGCTGTCGCTGTGCCCCGGCTGGTTATCAATATCGTGGTACGCGGGCATAACCGAACCGGCGTTTGCCAGCTTGACCGCCATTTCGAACGGCAGCAGGAAGGTGTCGTTCAGCTCGCTGAACCCCAGGTGGACCGGCGCATGGTTGCGCGCTCCTTCGCTGAACGAATGCCCCACGTAATGCTTGAGCGTCGCCAGCAGATCGCGCTTATCGCCCTGTAAGCCCTTCACGTAGGCGGTCGCCATTACGCCCACCAGCCAGGGATCTTCCCCGAAGGTCTCTTCGGTTCGCCCCCAGCGCACGTCGCGTGACACGTCCAGCACCGGCGCCAGCCCCTGCTGGCAGCCGACGGAGCGCGCCTCTTTGCCAATCTGCTCTGCCGCCCGCTGCACCAGCTCCGGATCCCAGGTCGAACCGTAGTTCAATGACGACGGGAACAGAGTGGCATCTTTGCACAGCAGCCCCACCAGACACTCCTCGTGGAATAGCGCCGGGATGCCGAGCCGCGTCTCTTCCATCATCATGCGCTGCAGGCGGTTCGCCGCGCGCACGCCGGTTTTCGCGTCAACGATATGGGTGCCCAGCGGCCGCGTGATCTGCCCGACGCCGAGCTTCAGCCGTTCGCTGAGCGCAGCCTGCTCGCTCACGCCGGCGAATTCGTCACTCAGGTCGCTGCGCTCGCGGTGGTTACCGTTTTCATCGAGGATCAGCCAGTACGCGTGCATCTGGGCGAACTTCTCTTCCGGGGTCATGCGCGCCAGTAAATCGGCGACGCGCTCGTGCACGGGACGTCCCGCGTCCTTATAGATAGTCGTCATGTTTTACTCCTGTAGTGCGGAAGGGGTTGCCGGGCGAAGCTGCCCCGCTTCGGGTCTGACTTCACGCTTGCTGGCCAGCTCCCTGGCGATGGAATCCACCAGCCGGCTGTTGAGTTTGTAGATAGCAAGCAGCGCGACCATGCAGAGGAACAGCGCGCATGGGATAAGGGTGAACAGCGCGTTGATGGTCGAGAGAACGCCTGGCGCCTGGGTTGCCTGGCCCGGGGCGTAATCCACCATGCCAAGCACCCAGCCGACGACCGCCCCACCCAGCGCCAGGCCAAACTTGATGGCAAACAGCGCGGTGGAGAAGACCAGCCCGTCCAGACGACGACCGCTGCGGTGCTCTTCGTAGTCGACCACATCGGAGAACATGGTCCACTGCAGCGGCGTGGTGAGGTTTTGAATAAAGCTAAAGACGATGTTAAGGCCAAAGATTAGCCACACCTGTGAAGGAGGCAGGAAGAAAATCAGCGCGCCGAAGATAACGAAGGAGATAATCGTCCACTGGTAGGCGCGCACGCGGTCAAATTTCCCCAGCAGCCGTTCAGATAATAATGCGCCGCTTAAGGAGGCCACCATGCCGGAAACAATAAAGGCAAAAACCAGATCCGGGCGCAGCAGCACATAGTTCACGTAATACATGGTGGCGGAACCGCGCGTCACCACCGCCGTTAACAGCAAAATATTAAACAGAAACACAATCCGCCACTGGCTGTTCCCGGCCAGCAGTTTTAAATCGGTGAGCATGGAGCCGGAGGTATCATTGCGCGGAGAATAACGCTCGCGGGTCATCAGGAAACAGCAGAAGAACAGCACAATTCCCAGCAGACCCATCAGGCTCATGGCATAGAAATAGCCTTTCTGCACGTTGCCCTGGCCTAACAGTGAGACCAGCGGCAGGGCGATAACCGTCACGATCAGCCCGCCGATAAACGACAGCCCAAAGCGCCACGACTGCAGAGAATGACGCTCGCGCGGGTCCAGCGTCAGCGCGCCGGGCATAGCGCAGTAAGGCACGTTAATTGCGGAGTAAATCAGGCTTAAAATCGCGTAGGTCACGCAGGCGTAAACGATTTTTGCCGTCGGCCCAACGTCCGGCACATAGAAGGTAATGAGGCAGCTCACGCCAAACGGGATAGCAAACCACAGCAGCCAGGGACGGAAACGTCCGTGACGCGTCCGGGTGCGGTCAACCAGTGCGCCAATGCACGGATCGACAAACGCATCGACCACGCGCACCACTAAAAACATGGTGCCCATAATCGCGGCGGGCAGCCCAAATACGTCTGTATAAAAATAAGCGAGAAATAAGGTTGCCGTTTGCCAGACCAGCGCGCTGGCCATATCGCCTAAGCCATAACCTATTTTATCTTTGGTACGCAATACAGAGGAGAGTGTCATTGTTATTTGCCTTTTTATCAGGTTAAAACGTATTTCAACCAGTTGCGCATCTTCTTAAGGGAAATGCGCAGTAAGGCTCAAGTATTAGCAACGGTTTGCGCGCTAACAATTGTCTAAATTGACAGACAAATTATGATATTTGGTTTTTTACTTTATTTGTGATGGGGAGCAAATAAGAAATGAAATAAAAAAGGCGAGGAATAATATCCTCGCCTTTTCGGGTCAGCGTGGCGTTACTTGTTCAGTTCCGCCAGGCTCAGCCAGGTTTGCACCACGGTGTCCGGGTTAAGGGACAGGCTATCGATCCCCTCTTCCATCAGCCATGCGGCAAAGTCTTCATGGTCGGATGGACCCTGACCGCAGATCCCGACGTATTTACCCTGCTTCTTCGCCGCGCGGATGGACATGGAGAGCAGCGCTTTCACCGCCTCGTTGCGCTCGTCGAACAGCTCGGAGACCACGCCGGAGTCGCGGTCCAGACCCAGCGTCAGCTGCGTCATGTCGTTCGAGCCGATAGAGAAGCCGTCGAAGTGCTCGAGGAACTGCTCGGCCAGCAGGGCGTTGGACGGGATTTCGCACATCATGATGATCTTCAGCCCGTTCTCGCCGCGCTTCAGACCCTGACGCGCAAGCTCGTCCACCACCGCTTTCGCCTGATCCACGGTACGCACGAACGGGATCATGATTTCAACGTTGGTCAGCCCCATGTCGTTGCGCACGCGTTTCACCGCCTCGCACTCCAGCGCAAAGCAGTCGCGGAAGCTGTCGGACACGTAGCGTCCGGCTCCGCGGAAGCCCAGCATCGGGTTCTCTTCTTCCGGCTCGTAGCGCTCGCCGCCTACCAGGTTGGCGTATTCGTTAGACTTAAAGTCTGACAGACGCACGATCACGCGTTTCGGATAGAAGGCGGCGCCCAGCGTCGCGATCCCTTCGGTCAGACGACCGACGTAGAACTCTTTTGGTGAGTCGTAGCCTTTCATCATCTCGCGGATTTCGTTCTGCAGCTTCGGATCCTGGTCGTCAAACTCCAGCAGCGCACGCGGGTGAACGCCGATCATACGGTTGATGATAAATTCCAGACGCGCCAGGCCAACGCCTTCGTTCGGCAGGCAGGCGAAGTCAAACGCGCGGTCCGGGTTGCCGACGTTCATCATGATCTTCAGCGGCAGGTCCGGCATGGTATCCACGCTTGAGCTCTTCACGCTGAAGTCGAGGATATCGGCGTAGACGTAGCCGGTATCGCCTTCGGCACAGGAGACGGTCACGTTCTGGCCGTCCTTCATGCGTTCGGTGGCGTCACCGCAGCCGACAACCGCGGGAATGCCCAGCTCGCGGGCAATGATCGCCGCATGGCAGGTACGACCGCCGCGGTTGGTGACGATAGCCGCCGCTTTCTTCATGATCGGTTCCCAGTCCGGGTCGGTCATGTCGGTCACCAGCACGTCGCCTGGCTCAATACGGTTCATCTCGCTGATGTCGTGGATCACTTTGACCGGACCGGCACCGATGCGGTGACCGATGGCGCGGCCTTCCGCCACGATTTTACCCTGCGCGTGCAGCGTATAACGCTCCATCACCTGACCGCGAGAGCGGACGGTTTCCGGACGCGCCTGCACGATAAACAGCTTGCCGGTGTTCCCGTCTTTTGCCCATTCGATGTCCATCGGACGGCCGTAGTGTTTTTCGATCTGCACCGCCTGCTTCGCCAGTTCCTGCACTTCGGCGTCGGTCAGAGAGAAGCGGTCGCGCTGCTCCTGCGGTACATCTTCAATTTTAACCTGCTTGCCATGCTCCTGGGTCGGGGCATAGATCATGCGGATTTTTTTCGAGCCCATGGTGCGGCGCACCACCGCCGGACGGCCAGCGGCCAGCGTTGGCTTGTGGACGTAAAATTCGTCAGGGTTTACCGCGCCCTGCACCACCATCTCACCCAGACCCCACGCGGAGGTGATAAACACCACCTGGTCGAAGCCGGATTCGGTATCAATGGAGAACATCACGCCGGATGAGCCCACGTCCGAGCGCACCATGCGCTGCACGCCAGCGGAGAGCGCCACGCCGCGATGGTCGTAGCCCTGGTGCACGCGATAGGAGATGGCGCGATCGTTGAACAGGGAAGCAAACACGTGCTTCACCGCCACCAGCACCGCATCGTAACCCTGGACGTTCAGGAAGGTTTCCTGCTGCCCGGCAAACGAGGCGTCCGGCATATCTTCTGCGGTCGCAGAGGAACGTACGGCAAAGGAGGCCTGCGCATCGTCAGCTGAGAGCTGGTTGTACGCGTCGTGAATGGCTTTTTCCAGTTCCGGCTGGAAAGGTGTGTCGATGATCCACTGGCGGATCTGCGCCCCGGCTTTGGCAAGCTCGGTTACGTCATCAATATCCGTTTTATCCAGCAGGTCGTAAATGCGCTGGTTAACACCGCTCTGGTCTAAAAACAGGTTAAAGGCATCGGCGGTGGTGGCAAACCCGTTCGGTACGGAGACACCCATACCTGACAGATTTGTAATCATTTCACCCAGGGAGGCATTTTTGCCCCCAACTCTGTCTACATCATTCATGCCGAGTTGGTTATACCAAAGCACCAGCGGTGACGAGCCATTGTTGGACATCGAAACAATCCTTTTGTGATATTTGATCGGAGTAAGTAACACCTGACTACGTATTTATACTGGCATATTTATTTCCGCTAAAAAAACGGTGAATCGTGTAAGCAATTTAAAATTTCAACTTTTCGGATACTTTCCCATCAACGATTAACCCGATGATTCCTCTATATTCAGCCAGAAACCCCAAAAATAAAGTCGCTATTTGAAAAATGAAATCCACTTTTCAGGAAAATCAAAAACAGTGTTTCATTCATAATTAGGATAAGTTCTTTGCTGTGTAATTTACTTTTTTAATTTATGCTTTCAGACAATTAGGTCTGATATTCAGGGTGAGTAAAATGGATAGTGCTGTCGATCGCCACGTTTTTTATATTTCTGATGGTACGGCGATCACCGCCGAGGTGCTGGGCCACGCGGTGATGTCGCAGTTTCCCGTCTCGATTAACAGCATCACGCTGCCGTTTGTCGAAAACGAGAGCCGCGCTAAAGCGGTGAAGGACCAGATTGACGCCATCTACCAGCAGACCGGCGTCCGCCCGCTGGTGTTCTACTCTATCGTGATCCCCGAGATTCGCTCCATCATTCTGCAAAGTGAAGGCTTCTGCCAGGATATCGTGCAGGCGCTGGTGGCGCCGCTGCAGAGCGAGCTTAAGCTCGACCCGACCCCGATTGCCCACCGAACCCACGGGCTGAACCCCGGTAACCTGACCAAGTACGACGCGCGTATCGCCGCTATCGACTACACCCTGGCCCACGACGACGGTATTTCGCTGCGAAATCTCGACCAGGCGCAGGTGATCCTGCTTGGCGTGTCGCGCTGCGGCAAAACCCCGACCAGCCTTTATCTGGCGATGCAGTTTGGCATTCGCGCCGCAAACTACCCGTTTATCGCCGACGATATGGATAACCTGGTGCTACCCGCCGCCCTTAAGCCGCTGCAGCACAAGCTGTTCGGCCTGACGATCAACCCTGAACGCCTTGCGGCCATCCGTGAGGAGCGTCGCGAGAACAGCCGCTACGCCTCCATGCGCCAGTGCCGGATGGAGGTCTCCGAAGTGGAAGCGCTGTACCGCAAAAACCAGATCCCGTGGCTGAACAGCACCAACTATTCGGTTGAAGAAATTGCCACCAAAATTCTCGACATCATGGGGCTTAATCGCCGCATGTACTAATATGCTAGTACATTAGCTCAGATTCAGGTATCATCACCTGCAACCACGGGGCGGTGTCGCCCCGAACTTGAAATCAGCAGGGATTGGTTTAAGGTGATGCCCATCACTTCCCGGTAGTCTGCCGATGAAGCAAAAATTTTCTGAGACATTCCATGAATAAAACCGATGAACTCCGCACTGCGCGCATTGACAGCCTGGTCACGCCGGCTGAACTGGCACAGCGGCATCCCGTTTCCGCCGCCGTCGCGGAACATGTGACGGCCTCCCGCCGCCGCATTGAAAAAATCCTGAACGGTGAAGACAAACGTCTTCTGGTGGTGATTGGGCCTTGCTCCATCCACGATCTGGATGCCGCGATGGATTATGCAAAACGACTCCAGGGACTGCGGGATAAGTACCAGCATCGCCTTGAGATCGTGATGCGCACCTACTTTGAAAAACCGCGCACCGTGGTGGGCTGGAAAGGCCTGATTTCCGACCCTGACCTCAACGGCAGCTATCGCGTTAACCACGGTATCGAGCTGACGCGGAAGCTGCTTTTACAGGTCAACGAGCTGGGCGTTCCGACGGCGACCGAGTTTCTCGATATGGTGACCGGGCAGTTTATCGCCGATCTGATCAGCTGGGGCGCGATTGGCGCGCGCACCACCGAAAGCCAGATCCACCGTGAGATGGCCTCTGCCCTCTCCTGCCCGGTCGGCTTCAAAAACGGGACCGATGGCAACACCCGTATCGCGGTTGATGCCATCCGCGCTGCCCGTGCCAGCCACATGTTCCTGTCGCCGGACAAGAGCGGTCATATGACCATCTACCAGACCAGCGGTAACCCTTACGGGCATATCATCATGCGCGGCGGGAAGAAACCCAATTACCATGCCCAGGATATTGCGGCGGCCTGCGAAACGCTGGCCGAGTTCGACCTGCCGGAACATCTGGTGGTGGATTTCAGCCACGGCAACTGCCAGAAGCAGCATCGCCGCCAGCTGGACGTCTGCGATGAGATCTGCCAGCAGATCCGCAGCGGCTCGACCGCCGTTGCAGGGATTATGGCTGAGAGCTTTATCAAAGAAGGCACGCAGAAAATCGTTGCCGGACAGCAGATGGTTTACGGCCAGTCGATCACCGACCCGTGCCTGAGCTGGGAAGACAGCGAACTGCTGCTGGAAAAGCTGGCAGCTGCGGTTGATTCTCGCTTCTGATGTTATTGTCGGGTGGCGCTGCGCTTACCCGACCTACGATTGTGCCCTTCTCCCTCTCCCTGTGGGAGAGGGTCGGGGTGAGGGCATCAGACCGCACCTCCCCCCCCAAATTTGATCCCCTCATCCTTTTTTCACAAAAACGCTTGCCGTCAATTTGTACTTTATTGATAATGATTATCATTGTTACATTGATTGCCATTTATAAACATTATGTCACGTACGGATAACAGCGCGGCAACGCAAGAAAAAACACACACAGCGCCAGCCCCCGCCGAGCGTCGCATTGACAGCAAAACCCTCCTCGGCGATGAGGGACGGGTCATTATCGAGCATGACGGACAGCGCTATCTTCTGCGCCAGACCCATGCCGGAAAACTGATCCTCACAAAATAAACAACACCTAAAAATACGCCAGCCACCCAGGTTATCCCCAGGCAGCCAGCGCTTTTCACTTCTTATGGAGAGTTGCTATGCCACACCTGCCTTCCGCATCTTTACGTCCGTCACTTCTGGCGCTGGCGATTGCCAGTACCCTACCGGGCGTCGCGTTCGCCGCCACAGACGACATTACCGTCACCGCCACGGGCAACGCCCGCAGCACCTTTGAAGCGCCCATGATGGTAAGCGTAATTGACGCCAGCGCGCCGGAGAAACAAACCGCAAGCTCGGCGGCCGACCTGCTGCGTAACGTCCCCGGTCTGACGCTGGACGGCACTGGGCGCACTAACGGGCAGGACGTCAACCTGCGCGGCTATGACCGTCGCGGCGTGCTGGTGCTGGTTGACGGCGTGCGTCAGGGCACCGACACCGGCCACCTGAACAGCACCTTTCTCGATCCCGCGCTAATCAAACGTATCGAGGTGGTCCGCGGCCCGTCGGCCCTGCTGTACGGCAGCGGCGCGCTGGGCGGCGTGATCTCTTATGACACCGCCGATGCCAACGATCTGCTCGAACCGGGTAAAAACAGCGGCTACCGCGTGTTTGGAACGGGCGCAACGGGCGATCATAGCCTCGGGATGGGGGCCAGCGCCTACGGCCGCACCGATACGCTTGACGGTCTGGTCTCCTGGTCCAGCCGGGATCGCGGTGATGTCCGCCAGAGCGATGGTGCAACCGCGCCTAACGACGAATCCATCAACAACATGCTGGCGAAAGGCAGCTGGAAAATCGACCCCGCCCAGACCCTGAGCGGCTCCCTGCGCTACTACAACAACGCCGCTCAGGAGCCGAAAAACCCGCAAACCACCGGGGCGGACAGCAGTAACCCGATGACCGACCGCTCCACCATCCAGCGCGATGCGCAGGTCGGCTACCACATTTCACCGGAAGGGTACGACTGGCTGGACGCCGACGCGAAGGTCTACTGGTCCGAAGCGCGCATTAATGCCCAGAACGTCGACGGTAGCGGTGAGTTCCGCAAGCAGACCACCAAAGGCGGCAAGGTGGAAAACCGCACCCGTCTGTTCAGCGACACCTTTGCAGCACACCTTCTGACCTACGGCGGGGAATACTATCGTGAGGAGCAGCATCCGGGCGGGGCAACCACCGGCTTCCCGGACGCGAAAATCGACTTCAGCTCCGGCTGGCTGCAGGATGAGATCACCCTGCGCGATCTGCCTGTTACCCTGCTGGGCGGCACGCGCTATGACAGCTACCGCGGCAGCAGCGACGGCTACAAAGATGTGGATGCAGACAAGTGGTCATCCCGCGCCGGGTTAACCATCAGCCCAACCGACTGGCTGATGCTGTTTGGCTCTTACGCGCAGGCCTTCCGCGCGCCGACCATGGGCGAAATGTATAACGACGCCAAACACTTCTCCATTGGCCGC
The DNA here is from genome assembly GCF_020149545.1 of Enterobacter cloacae complex sp. ECL352. Lineage (NCBI taxonomy): Bacteria > Pseudomonadati > Pseudomonadota > Gammaproteobacteria > Enterobacterales > Enterobacteriaceae > Enterobacter > Enterobacter cloacae complex sp. ECL352. The sequence goes on along the minus strand of NZ_CP083709.1, from coordinate 4,267,998 downwards.
TTCTATACCAACTACTGGGTGCCAAACCCGAACCTGCGCCCGGAAACCAACGAAACGCAGGAGTTTGGTTTTGGCCTGCGCTTTGACGATCTGATGCTTGCCAATGATGCGCTGGAGTTTAAAGCCAGCTATTTCGACACCAAAGCCAAAGACTATATCTCCACCACCGTCGATTTTGCCGCCGCGACCACCATGTCGTACAACGTTCCGAACGCCAAAATCTGGGGTTGGGATATGATGGCAAAATACTCGGCCGATCTCTTCAGCCTCGATCTGGCCTACAACCGCACGCGCGGGAAAGACACCGATACGAGCGAGTACATCTCCAGCATTAACCCGGACACCGTCACCAGCAAACTGGATATCCCGGTGGCGCAAAGCGGGTTCTCCGTCGGCTGGATCGGTACTTTTGTCGATCGCTCAACGCATATCAGCAGCAGCTACAGCAAGCAGCCGGGCTATGCGGTCAACGATTTCTACGTGAGCTACAAAGGCCAGGAGCGGCTCAAAGGCGTGACCACCACGCTGGTGCTGGGCAACGCCTTTGACAAAGCGTACTGGTCACCTCAGGGCATTCCGCAGGACGGTCGTAACGGCAAGATTTTCGTAAGCTATCATTGGTAATTCCCTTCGGGGCAACTATTCAGAAGGAAGAGACAATGAATCACTACACGCGCTGGCTTGAGCTAAAAGAAGCCAATCCGGGTATGTACGCGCGCGACGTCGCGGGGTTAATGAACATCAGTGAAGCAGAGCTGACCTTTGCCCGCGTAGGTCACGACGCCTGGCGACTGCGCGGTGAAATCCGCGAGATCCTGGGCGCGCTGGAGGCGGTGGGCGAAACCAAATGTATCTGCCGCAACGAATACGCCGTACACGAGCAGGTCGGGAGATTTACCAACCAGCACCTGAACGGCCACGCCGGGCTGGTGCTGAACCCGCGCGCGCTGGATCTGCGCCTGTTCCTCAACCAGTGGTCGAGCGTGTTTCACATCAGTGAAGCCACCGCACGCGGCGAGCGGCAGAGCATTCAGTTCTTCGATCACCAGGGCGATGCCCTGCTGAAGGTCTACGCCACGGACAACACCGACGTTTCCGCCTGGGGCGACGTGCTGACCCGCTTTATCTTTGCCGACAACCCGCCGCTGGCGTTGAGGATAGCCGATGCTCCGGCTCATGCAGAAAACGCAAATGCCGCTCTCGTGGATAACGAGTGGCGCGCCATGACCGACGTTCATCAGTTCTTCAGCCTGCTCAAGCGCCATAACCTCAGCCGCCAGCAGGCGTTTCGCCTGGTGGGTGACGATCTGGCCTGCCGGGTAGAAAACACCGCGCTGGCGCAGCTCCTGGAGACGGCGCGTCGGGACGGTAACGAAATCATGGTCTTCGTCGGCAACCGCGGCTGCGTGCAGATCTTCACCGGCGCGGTGGAAAAGCTGGTGCCAATGAAAGGCTGGCTGAACGTCTTTAACCCAACCTTTACCCTGCATCTGCTTGAAGGATCCATTGCGGAAACGTGGGTCACGCGCAAGCCGACGGCTGACGGGCATGTCACCAGCCTGGAGCTGTTTGCCGCCGACGGAACGCAAATCGCCCAGCTGTACGGCCAGCGTACGGAAGGCGAACCGGAGCAGAGCCAGTGGCGCAGCCAGATTGACGCCTTAACGGCGAAAGGGCTGGCCGCATGAAACGGTGGCTTGCCCTGCTTAGCGCCCTGCCCCTGCTGGCGTCTGCGGCGGCGCAGGAGAAAATCGTTACCCTCGGCGGCGACGTCACCGAGATTGTCTACGCTCTCGGCGCGGCGCCCTCGCTGGTGGCCCGCGACAGCACCAGCCAGTGGCCGCAGGCGGCGAATTCGCTGCCTGACGTGGGCTATCTGCGCCAGCTCAATGCGGAAGGGATCTTATCCATGCGCCCCACGCTGGTGCTGGCCAGCGCTCAGGCGCAGCCGTCTCTGGCGCTAAAGCAGGTTGAGCAAAGCCACGTCAGGGTGATCGCTGTTCCTGCCAGTAACGACCTGAACGTCATTGACGAAAAGGTGCGGATCGTCGCTGAAGCGACGCACCGCGAGGTCGAGGGGGAGGTCCTGCGCAGCACGCTGCGCCAGGCACTGTCGGCGCTTCCCGCGTCGCCGCTCAATAAGCGGGTACTGTTTATTCTCAACCACGGCGGGATGACCGCCATGGCCGCCGGACAACAGACCGGCGCGGATGCTGCCATTCGTGCGGCGGGGCTGCAGAACGCGATGCAGGGGTTTACCCGCTATCAGCCGCTGTCTCAGGAAGGCACGATAGCCAGCCAACCCGATCTGGTGGTGATTTCTCAGGACGGTCTCAACGCCCTGGGCGGTGAAGCGAATCTGTGGACGCTGCCCGGCCTGGCGCAAACCCCGGCGGGACGGAACAAGCAGGTGCTGGCGATTGACGATATGGCGCTGCTGGGCTTCAGCGTGCGAACGCCGGAAGCCATCCAGCAGCTGCGTGCCAAAGCGGAGCTGCTGCCCTGATGTCCCGGCGGATCGCCTTATCGTTATGGATGCTGACCGCGATCCTGACCATCATGACGCTCGCAGCGACCGGGGTTGGGGCATTACACCTGCCGATCAGCCTGCTGTGGAACGGGACCGACGAGGCGCTGCGTCAAATCTGGCTGACAATCCGCCTGCCTCGCGTGCTGCTGGCGCTGGCGATCGGCGGTTCACTGGCGCTGGCGGGTTGCGTGATGCAGGGGCTGTTTCGAAATCCGCTGGCGGACCCGGGACTGCTCGGCATCAGCAGCGGCGCGGCGCTCGCCGTTGCGCTGTGGGTGGTTCTTCCGCTCTCGCTGCCTGCACTGGTGATGCTGTATGCCCCAATGCTGGCGGCGTTTCTCGGCGCGCTGGCCGCCACCTTCGTGATTTTCCTGCTCAGCCGACAGCGTGACGCTTCCCTGTCGCGCCTGCTGCTGGTGGGAATTGCTATCAACGCCCTGTGCGGCGCGGCCGTCGGGGTGCTGTCATGGCTCAGCAATGATGCCCAGCTTCGCCAGCTTTCGCTCTGGGGAATGGGCAGCCTCGGCCAGGCGCAGTGGTCAACGCTGCTGGCCGTCGCGTCGCTGATGGTTCCCACCGTGCTCGCGATCTGGCGTCTGGCAGGCGCCCTCAACCTGCTGCAGCTGGGTGACGAAGAGGCACATTACCTCGGCGTGGAGGTTGCCGCCGTGCAGCGGATCCTGCTGTTGTGCAGCGCCCTGCTGGTGGCCGCCGCCGTTGCGGTCAGCGGCGTGATCGGCTTTGTCGGCCTGGTGGTGCCGCACCTGGTGCGCATGTGGCTGGGAGCCGACCACCGGGCCGTGCTCCCCGGCTCGGGGCTGGCCGGCGCGTTGCTTCTGCTGGTTGCCGATACGCTGGCGCGCAGCCTGGTCGCACCGGCGGAAATGCCGGTCGGCTTACTGACCAGCCTTCTCGGCGCGCCGTGGTTTCTGTGGCTTATCTTTCGTCGCGGAGGTGCGCATGGCTGAACGCTATTGTGCTGAAAACCTTGTTTTTCGCGCCGGACAACGCACGCTGATTCACGACGTGTCGCTGACCTTATCTCAGGGCGAGCTGGTGGCGCTGATTGGCCCCAACGGCGCCGGGAAATCAACGCTGTTGCGGCTGCTGACCGGCTACCTTAAACCTGCGGGCGGACGGTGCAGCCTGGCGGGCACACCGCTTGCGGCCTGGCAGCCGCACAGGCTCTCCCGCTACCGGGCGGTAATGCGCCAGAACACGCAGCTCGGATTTGACTGGCCGGTTGAGGCGGTCGTCGGTATGGGGCGAGCGCCCTGGACCCGCACGCCTGAAGCGACGGTTATTGAGGAGGTCATGGACGTCACCGGCTGTTTACCGATGGCGGGCAGGCAGTTTGCCGCGCTCTCCGGCGGCGAGCAGCAGCGCATCCAGCTCGCCCGCGCGCTGGCTCAGCTCTGGTGCGACGGCGCGCCGCGCGGCTGGCTGTTCCTTGATGAACCGACGTCTGCGCTGGATCTCTATCACCAGCAGCATCTGCTGCGCCTGCTGAAATCCCTGACCCGTCGGGGTCATCTGCACGTGTGCGCGGTGCTGCACGACCTTAATCTGGCGGCGCTGTGGGCGGACCGCATCCTGCTGCTGCATGACGGCAGAATCGTGTCCCAGGGAGCACCGGAAACCGTTTTGCAGGCCGACGCACTGGCGCGCTGGTACGGCGCGCAGGTTATCGTCGGCAGGCATCCGGCTCACGCCGCGCCGCAGGTGTTTCTCGCCCCCTGATTGGGCTGGTAAAAATCTTTCAGCGTTTCCAGCAGGGCATGCGCCGCTTTAGAGAGCTGCGTGTGTCCTGGATGGATCGCTCCAATGCACTTTTCTATCGGCGGGTTATCCAGCGGAATACAGACCGCGCCCAGCGCCGTCATCTGCGCCTCGCAGAGCGCCGGAACGGCGCTGCCGCCCAGCCCGCTCGCGACCATTCTCCCGACCGTCACCAGCTGATGACTCTCCAGCGCCACGTCCAGCTTTCTGCCGCTTCGCGCCAGCTCCTCCTCCATCATCAGACGTACCGCCGAAGGGCGCTGCAGGGTGATGAAATCCAGCGTCAGCAGCTCTTCCCATGACAGGCGCTTCTTGCCTGCCAGCGAGGAATCTTTCGGCACAATGGCCACAAACCTGTCGAGGCCCAGCGGGGTAAACAGCAGGTTGTGCGTTGGCGCGGGCTCAAAGGCGATCCCCATCTCGACCCGTCCTTCCCGCACCATCTCTATCACCTGCTCGTTAATGACATCATGCACGGTGACGTTGATCCCGGCATGGCGATCGCGAAACGCTTTTAGCACCTCGGGCAGGACATTCGCGGCAAACGACGGCATAGCCGCGACCGAAATTTTACCGCGCTGCAGGGTAAAGCACTGGTGCATCGCCTCTTCGACGTTATCCCAGTCGGCAAGCAGCTGGCGCGCCATCGGCAAAAACGTCTCCCCCTCCTGCGTCAGCGCGACCTTGCGCGTGCTCCGCTGCAGCAGCGGCCCGCCGAGCGCATCCTCCAGCGCTTTAATCGTCAGGCTCAGGGCCGGCTGGGAAAGATTCAGCCGTTCGCTGGCGTGCGCAAAATTGAGAGTGTGAGCTACCGCTAAAAACGCGCGTAACTGTTTGACACTCATTCTCATTTTTCATCCTGTTAACCAATTGAAAAAATTTAGTTAACAGTAAATTAATAAAAAAACCAAATGAGTGGGTCACAAATTCAAAATTAACAAATGAGTCGCCGCCCCTAATGATACCGGCACGGATAACGGGAGGGATAACTATGGCGGGACTGGACAAGCGCGTCGGCAGCTATGCGCAGGCGCTGGAAGGGCTGACGGACGGAATGACCTTGCTGGCGGGCGGCTTCGGCCTGTGCGGGATTCCGGAGAACCTGATTGCAGAGGTCAGACGCCGTCAGGTGAAAGATCTGACGGTGGTATCAAACAACTGCGGCGTGGACGGTTTCGGTCTCGGGATACTGCTCGAAACGCGGCAGGTTCGCAAAGTGGTGGCCTCTTACGTCGGCGAGAACGCCCTGTTCGAGCGGCAGGTGCTGAGCGGCGAACTGGAGATTGAACTCACGCCTCAGGGCACGCTGGCGGAAAAGGTGCGCGCGGGCGGCGCGGGTATTCCGGCATTTTACACGGCCACCGGCTACGGCACGCCCGTGGCTGCCGGCAAAGACGTGCGCCAGTTTGCGGGGAAGCACTACATCCTCGAGGAGGCGATCGTGGGAGATTTCGCGCTCATTAAGGGCTGGAAAGCGGACTGGTACGGCAACGTTGTCTATCGGCATACCGCGCAAAATTTTAATCCGCTGATGGCAACGGCGGGCCGGATAACGGTCGTCGAGGTGGAAGAGATTGTTGCACCGGGCGAGCTGCCCCCGTCGGCCATTCATACCCCGGGAATTTACGTCGACAGGCTGATTGTCGGCCAGTTTGAAAAACGCATTGAACAGCGCACCCTGCGCGCGGAAGGAGTCTGACGATGTTAACCCGTGAACAGATGGCCATGCGCGTCGCCCGCGAGCTGCGCGACGGGTATTACGTCAACCTGGGGATCGGTATTCCTACCCTGGTGGCGAACTACATTCCGGACGGAATGGACGTGATGCTCCAGTCGGAAAACGGGCTGCTGGGGATGGGGGCTTTTCCTGACGAGCAGAGCCTTGACGCCGACATGATCAACGCCGGTAAACAGACCGTGACCGCGCGCACCGGCGCGGCCATTTTCGACTCGGCCCAGTCGTTTGCCATGATCCGCGGCGGTCATGTCGACCTGACCGTGCTGGGCGCGTTTGAAGTGGACGTCGAGGGCAATATCGCCTCGTGGATGATCCCCGGAAAGATGGTGAAGGGCATGGGCGGCGCGATGGATCTCGTCGCCGGGGCGCAGAACATCATTGTGGTGATGACCCACGCCTCGAAAAGCGGTGAGTCAAAGCTGCTGCCGCGCTGCACGCTGCCGCTCACGGGCGCGGGCTGTATCCGTCGGGTCCTCACCGACCTCGCTTTGCTGGAGATCGAGGACGGCGCGTTCATCCTGCGGGAATACGCTCCCGGCGTCAGTATCGACGAAATTGCGGCTAAGACAGCCGGGAAAATGATTGTGGCGGACGACGTTCGCGAGATGCGCTTCAACTGAGGACTCACGATGAAAGAAGTCATGATTGTCGGGGCAACGCGGACCCCCATAGGCAGTTTTCGCGGCTCGCTATCGTCCCTTTCGGCGGTTGAACTGGGGGCCGTCGCGGTGCGGCAACTGCTGGAGAACAGCAATCTTCTCGAAGAACAGGTAGATGAACTGATTTTCGGACAGGTGCTGACGGCGGGATGCGGGCAAAACCCCGCGCGTCAGACGGCCATCGCCTCCGGATTACCCGTCAGCACGCCGGCGACAACGGTCAACCTGGTGTGCGGCGCGAGCCTAAAAGCGGTGCAGCTCGCCGCGCAGGCGATCCGCTGCGGCGACGCGAACGTGGCCATCGCTGGCGGTCAGGAGAGCATGAGCAACGCCCCCTATCTGCTGGACGGCGCGCGTTCAGGGCTGCGTTTTGGCCATACGGGCCTGCAGGACAGCATGATTACCGACGGGCTGTGGGACGCGTTCAACGATTATCACATGGGGATCACCGCTGAAAACGTCGCTCGTGAGAATGCCATTTCCCGCGAGCAGCAGGACGCCTTCGCCGCCCGGTCGCAGCACAAAGCGGCCTTTGCCATCGAAGCGGATCGGTTTGACGCCGAGATAGCGCCGGTGACGGTAAAACAGGGCAAAAAACCGCCGCTTATCGTCAGCCGTGACGAACAGCCCCGGCCTGGCACTACCGCTGAGCAGCTGGCGCAGCTGCGCCCCGCCTTTTTGCAGGCGGAAGGCACGGTGACGGCCGGAAATGCGTCAACGCTCAACGACGGTGCCGCCGCGGTGCTGCTGATGAGCGGCGAAAAGGCGCGGGAGAGCGGTTTGCCGATCCTCGGTCGCATCGTGAGCTACGCCGTGACGGGCGTTGACCCGTCGGTAATGGGCATCGGTCCGGTCAGCGCCTGCCGGACGGCGCTGGCGAGGGCGGGCTGGACGCTCGATGACGTGGACCTCATTGAAGCCAATGAAGCCTTTGCCGCCCAGGCGCTGGCGGTAGGCAAGCAGCTCGGCTGGGATGAGCGCAGGGTGAACGTTAACGGCGGCGCTATCGCCCTGGGTCATCCGATTGGCGCCTCCGGCTGCCGCATCCTCGTGACGCTGCTGTACGAAATGCAGCGCCGTGACGTCAAAAAAGGGCTCGTCACCCTGTGCGTGGGCGGCGGGCAAGGCATTGCTCTGACCGTCGAGCGGTAAGCATCTCGTTGGTACCCGAATAATAACTAAAGTGAGGAGTCGTAATGAGCGTGTTAATTGCCCTGGCGGCGCTGGCGCTGCTGATGCTGGCGGCCTATCGCGGATACAGCGTTATTTTGTTTGCGCCGATTGCGGCGCTCGGCGCCGTGCTGCTGACCGATCCGGGTGCCGTCGGCCCGACGTTTACCGGTCTGTTTATGGAAAAAATGGTGGGCTTCGTCAAGCTCTACTTCCCGGTGTTCCTGCTGGGGGCCGTTTTCGGCAAGCTGATTGAGCTTTCCGGTTTCTCACGATCCATCGTCGCGGCCGCGATTCAGATCCTGGGCCGTCGCCACGCCATTCCGGTGATTGTCCTGGTGTGTGCGCTGTTAACCTACGGCGGCGTGTCGCTGTTCGTGGTGGCGTTTGCAGTGTATCCGTTTGCCGCGGAACTGTTCCGCCAGAGCGGCATCCCTAAGCGGCTGATCCCGGCCACCGTGGCGCTGGGGGCATTTTCGTTTACCATGGACGCCCTGCCCGGCACGCCGCAGATCCAGAACATCATCCCCACCAGCTTCTTTGGCACGAACGCCTGGGCCGCGCCGTGGCTTGGGCTTATTGGCTCTCTGTTTATTATCGTCTTTGGCCTGCTCTGGCTGGAGCGCCAGCGTCGTAAGGCGTTCAATAACAACGAAGGCTACGGCACGGATCTGAAAAATGAACCCGAAACGCCGGATAACATTAACCTCCCGCACCCGCTGATTGCTATCTCCCCGCTGCTGGTGGTGGGCATACTGAACCTGCTGTTTACCCGCTGGATCCCCGGCTGGTACGGCACGACCCACGAGCTTACTCTGCCAGGCCTGGCGAAACCGATTGTGACCGAGGTGGGCAAGATCACCGCCATCTGGGCCGTGGAAGCGGCGCTGATCTCCGGTATCGTGCTGGTGCTGATTTTTGGCTTTCGCAATATCCGGGGTCGTCTGGCAGAAGGCAGCCGGACCGCGGTGAGCGGTGCCATTCTGGCGGCGATGAATACCGCCTCGGAATACGGTTTCGGCGCGGTGATCGCCGCCCTGCCCGGGTTCCTGGTGTTATCCAAAGCGCTGGCGGCCATCCCGAATCCGCTGCTGAATGAGGCCATCAGCGTGACGGTGCTTGCGGGGATCACCGGCTCGGCGTCCGGCGGGATGAGCATTGCCCTCGCCGCCATGTCCGACTCGTTTATCGCCGCCGCCCACGCCGCCAATATCCCTCTTGAGGTGCTGCACCGCGTGGCCTCTATGGCGAGCGGCGGGATGGATACGCTGCCCCATAACGGCGCGGTGATTACCCTGCTGGCGATTACCGGCCTGAGCCATCGCCAGGCCTACGGCGGCATTTTCGCTATCACCATCATTAAAAGTCTGGCAGTGCTTTTTGTCATTGCCGTGTTCTATCTGACCGGCATTGTGTAAGGAGAGAAAGATGAATCTGAACGGTAAGACCGCGCTGGTGACGGGCTCGACCAGCGGCATTGGACTTGGGATCGCCCGCGTACTGGCGAAGGCCGGAGCGCAGCTGATCCTCAACGGTTTCGGCGACAGCGAATCAGCAAGAGAAGAGATTGCGCAGCTGGGCAAAAAGCCGGGCTATCACGATGCGGACCTGCGTGACGTGCTGCAAATTGAAGCCATGATGCGCTACGCCGAATCGCAGTTTGGCGGCGTGGACATCCTTGTCAACAACGCCGGGATACAGCATGTCGCGCCGGTTGACGCGTTTCCGGTGGAGAAATGGAACGACATTATCGCCATTAATCTCTCCTCGGTATTTCACACCAGCCGGCTGGCGCTGCCCGCCATGCGCGAGAAAAACTGGGGGCGCATCATCAATATCGCCTCCGTTCACGGGCTGGTGGCCTCAAAAGAGAAGTCAGCCTACGTTGCCGCCAAGCATGGCGTAGTGGGCTTTACGAAATCGCTGGCGCTGGAAACCGCCCGCACCGGTATTACCGCCAATACCATCTGCCCGGGCTGGGTACTGACGCCGCTGGTGCAACAGCAAATCGACCAGCGCATCGCTGAAGGCGTCCCGCCGGAGCAGGCTCGCGATCGGCTTCTCGCGGAGAAACAGCCTTCGGGCGAGTTTGTCACTCCGGAGCAGCTGGGTGAACTGGCGCTGTTTTTGTGCAGCGATGGCGCCGTGAACGTTCGCGGCGCCGCGTGGAATATGGATGGCGGCTGGGTTGCGCAGTGACTTTTGCCGGGTAAGGCGATGCCGCCACCCGGCAAAATCTCTAACTTGAGCAGCTGACCTCCAGCCGCTTGCCCCAGTCAGGCGGGCGGCTGACGTAGTCATCATCCCGGTCGGCAAACGGCGTGCGCAACGCCAGATGCAAACGGTGTAGCTCGTCATACTTCCCCTGCTCTGCCTGCTCAATCGCCCGCTGCGCCAGCCAGTTGCGCAACACCATCGCGGGATTTGTCGCGTTCATCTGCGTCTGGCGGGTAGCGTCGTCCACCTGCTCCTGCTGCAGCCGCGCGCGGTAAGTGGCAAACCAGTCGTCAAACGCCTGTCTGTCAATAAACTCGTCGCGCAGCGGCGAGGCCGCACTGTGCTGCTCCGTCTGGCCCAGCATCCGGAAGGTACGGGTATAATCGCTGCCCTCGCGCGCCATCAGGGCAAACAGACCGTTGAGGATGTCGTTATCGCCCCTCTCCTGCGTCATCAGCCCCAGCTTGTTGCGCATCAGCGAGCCGTATTCTCGCAGCAATATGTCCTGATAGCTGTCGAGCGCATCATTGAGGGCATCTACGTCGATGAACGGCGACAGGGTTTGCGCAAGCCGCTGCAGGTTCCACAGGCCAACCGCGGGCTGATTGTCAAAGCTGTAACGTCCCTGATAGTCGGAATGGTTGCAGATATAGCCAGGCTGATAATCGTCCAGGAAACCAAACGGACCGTAATCAAAGGTCAGCCCGAGGATCGACATGTTGTCCGTATTCATGACGCCATGCGCAAAGCCCACCGTTTGCCAGCGGGCAATCAGGCTTGCGGTACGGGCAACCACATCCCTGAACCAGAGAACGTATTTATCCGCCTCGTCCTGCAAATGCGCCCAGTGGTGACGAATGGCAAAATCAGCCAGCTGGCGAACCTTGTCCGGCTCGCGGCGATAGTAAAAGTGCTCAAAATGGCCGAAGCGCAAATGGCTTTGCGCAATACGCATCAGCATTGCCCCTTTTTCCACCGTTTCGCGCGCTACCGGCGTATCGCTGGTGATAATCGACAGCGCGCGCGTAGTGGGAATACCCAGGGCATGCATCGCTTCGGACGCCAGGCACTCGCGAATCGTTGAACGCAGCACCGCGCGCCCGTCGCCCATTCGCGAATAGGGAGTAAGGCCTGCCCCTTTCAGGTGCCAGTCAACCGTTCCCCCGTTGGGAAGCCGTTGTTCGCCGAGCAGGATCCCCCTGCCGTCGCCCAGCTGCCCCGCCCAGACGCCAAACTGATGTCCGCTATAGACCTGAGCCAGAGGTTGCATCCCGGCGAGAAGCGTTTCACCGCCCCAGACGCCAGCGCCCTCTGAAAGCTGAAACAGCTCAGGCGGAATGGCCAGTTCTTCTGCCAGCAAATCGTTGTGCCAGATAAGGCGTGAATTTTGTAACGGTGTTGGTTTGAGTGCGGTGTAAAAGCCAGGCAACTCGTCATGCCAGTGAGCAGTAAAAGACAGGGTCATAAGTCCTCCTGCTTTTAGTGTAGAGGGTTTACCCGGACTTAAACACGGGCGAAAGCAAGGGTTATCGCTGCTGAACCAGCGATGTAACGTGCTCCGCAGAGACGGCTGGCCAGAGTGCGCCCTGCATGGCGCCAAAATTGAAGGACAAAACGCGTTGCAACAGGCCGTGGTCGTCAATGCCCGAGACGATCACTGACTGGCAGTGCGGTGTGATTTGCCAGAGGATGGCGCGCATAAAGGGCTCAAAAGAGAGCTCCGGGGCACGCTGCTGAATGAAGCCTTTGTCGAGAATAACCCGTTTAAATAATCCATCATAGACCGCTTTGAGCGATGCGGCACCTGCGCCAAAGTTTGCCAGGACCAACGGGAAATGGATTGCCATTCTCGCCAGCTGCAGATCGTCCTTTCCGTTATTTAAACCTGGATAATTCTCATTAACAGTAAACTCAAGAAACGGGTAACGCTCAAGGATTGAAACAGCGTTTCCATTACTTAATAAAAATTCAACTATTGCAGGTGTAATATTGATCCATGCAATTAACTGATGCTGAATAAAAAACAGTTTACAGGTATCAAGCAATTGCAATTTTTCGTTAAACAGCACTAACTCTTCAGCTGCTGAAAGCCGAGGGATAACGAGCTCAGTGGGGATCCGCACATCGCTGCCGACGCCAGTAAAGTTAACCAGAACCTCTAAACCTTTAAGCTCCCCTGCGCTATTACGAGCAGGCAGAAGCAGCAGTTCAGACTGGTAAGCATTATCTAGCGTAATAATCATTGCACTCGCTCCGCATTAAAGATGAGAGAGGACATCCTGGAGCAATTGCCGACACAATTCCACTGTCTTGATTTTAATAAGATTAATTTCATTAGTTCCGTATTTATTTTCAGATTTATCCCTGAATCTAAAATAATTTTATCCTGGTTGCCGAATAATAGCCAGTTTTAGATAAAACAGACACATGGAGGATTCGCTAATTTTAGATAAATTTAACTTTAAGCATCTTATTTGAGAAAAAACGGCATGATTTATTAGAGACCATGCCGTCATAAGAGAAGTGTCTGACAAAGACTATATACGTCGTGCCTGCCAGAAATTTTTACGCCAGTAAACATTATCAAGAGAAGAGCGCATCACCCCGCGGCTTGTCGAGGCGTGAATGAACTGATTGTCTGTATCATATATCCCCACATGAAGACCGCTTTCACCCGATCCGGTTTTGAAGAAAACCAGATCCCCGGGCAGAAGATCGTCTTTATCAATTTCAGTGCCAATTTCGGCCTGCTTGCGCGTTTCACGCGGAAGCTGTAAATCAAACTTGTCGCGGAACGTCATCAGAACGAAGCCGGAACAATCTACGCCGCCGCGGCTCATTCCGCCGTAGCGATAAGGCGTGCCGCGCCAGTTGCTCAGCTGATCGTTGAGGCTGGCAATGACGGTGATCGAATCTGAAAGCCGTGGGTTAGGCGGCGGCGCACGATGGCTACTGCATCCCGCAAGAAAAAGTGCGGCCATCAGGAGAAACCAGAATCGCATTTTCAGACGAATCCTCTGCTTTTTTTGTTCTTTTCGTAATTTAGCGTGCAATTGTGCTAAGAGGCAAGAAACGGTTACGTCTGCCCGGTAGAAATCAGCATCTTATGTCCCTCAATATCCAGCCTGCGGAACGACATGTTGTACGCGCGGGCAAGATGGGGAGGCGTAAGAACCCGATCCCGCGCACCGCTGGCGATCATCTTTCCCTGCGACAGCAGCCACACCCGGTGGGCATGACGCAGGGTGTGGTTGAGGTCATGACTGCTCATCACCACGGCGATACCTTTTCGGCTCAGGGCGCTTAACAGCGTATCCAGTGCCGCCTGCTGCGCCACGTCCAGACCGCTCATGGGTTCATCGAGGAGCAGCATTCTCCCGTGAGGATTACCTGCCGGGTGGATCTGAAGAATGACGGCCGCCAGGCGCACCCGCTGCCACTCTCCGCCGGAAAGCTGGCTGGCGTGCCGGGACAGTTTATCTTCCAGCCCCAGGGCCGCGGCAACGTCCGTCAGCAGTGCCGTCTGTTGTTTGTCGTGCAAATGCAGCATCAGATAGTGCCAGACCGGCATCGCAAAGGGCGGCACCTGCTGCTGCACGAGGTAACTGCGCCGATGCGCCAGCGAGACCGGTGACCAGTCGGCGAGCGTATGCTCCAGCAGCGTTATCTGCCCTTCTCCGACGGTCATGCCTGCCATCCTTGCCAGCAGCGTGCTCTTCCCTGCACCGTTTGGCCCGACAAGATGCAGGATTTCTCCCGCATTGATGGTACCGGTTATCGGCTCCAGACGTCCCCGCTCGGCAACGTCCGTGAGCTGCATCAGCAACGACATTATTTCGCCAGCGCCAGCTTGATCGATTCCATGACGATCGGATCTTCAGGGGTCATATCCGGCGAAAAACGCTGAACGACCTGGCCGTCGCGGCCAATCAGGAATTTTTCAAAATTCCACAGGATATCGTCCGGGTAAAGCGGCGCGCGGCCTTTGCTGGCCATGCGTTCATAAAAACCGCTTCCTTCCGGCGCAACGGCCTTCGGCGCGGCAGCGATCAGCTTCGCATACAGAGGATGGCGGTCTTCACCGTTGACATCGATTTTGCTGAACATCGGGAACGTCACGCCATAGGTGGTGCTGCAGAAGGTTTTAATCTCCTCTTCGCTGCCCGGCTCCTGGCCCAGGAACTGGTTGCACGGGAAGCCCAGCACGGTGAAACCGTCTTTCTCCCAGGCCTTCTGAATGTTCTCCAGCTGTTCGTACTGCGGCGTCAGGCCACATTTGGATGCCACGTTGACGATAAGCAGCACGTTGCCTTTGTAGCCTTCCAGCGTGGTGTTAACGCCATCAATGGTGGTCACTTCAGTATTCAGGATATCAGTCTGCATAGCATTCCCTCAGGTTGTCTTACGGCTAGTTGTTTTAACGTCCAGCTTTTAATAGTAGCCAGATAAATACCGGCGCGCCCAGCGTGGCGGTCACCACGCCAATCGGCAGCTCGGCGGCCGTCAGGGCAAGCCGGGCGATGATATCGGCCACCAGCAGCGTGGCGGCCCCGGCAACCGCCGAGGCCGGAAGCAGGGTCCGATGGTCCGTGAGGCCACACAGGCGCAGCATGTGCGGAATCACCAGCCCGATAAAGCCGATCGCGCCCGCCAGAGCCACGCTGACGCCGACCAGCCAGCCAATGGCTATTACCAGCACATTACGCCAGAACCCAATCGGCATGCCGAGCTGGCGGGCAGAGGTTTCACCCAGCGCGAGCATATTCAGCGGCTGCGCCTGCAGGGCAGCCCAGACGATGACCGGTACCAGCAGCGCCATCAGCCAGCCCTGGTGCCAGTCAACGCCTCCAAAGCCGCCCATCATCCAGTACATCAGCTGACGCAGGTCAAAGGAGGTTGAGAAGTAGACCGCCCAGGTCATCAGCGCGCTGCAGATGATCCCCAGCGCCACGCCGGCAAGCAGCAGACGGCTGGTCGATAAGTGCCGTCTGGCGAAACGAAGAAGGATCGCGGTGATTAGCAGCGCGCCGAGGATAGCGCTCAGGCTAATACTCCATCCGGAGAGTTCTCCTCCGCCGAACATTACCGCCGCAATCAGGCCTACGCCTGCGCCGTTTGACACGCCGAGCAGCCCGGGCTCCGCCAGAGGGTTATCAAACAACGCCTGCATTATGGTGCCGCACAGCGCCAGCGCGGCGCCGACCAGAACCACCGCGACGGTGCGCGGCAGGCGTATTTGCCAGACGAAGAGCTGCCCGTCAGGCCCCCACCAGCTTTCAGGCCCGATCCATCTGTCGCCCGCGCAGAGGCTCACGCCCGCGGCGACAATGAGCATCAGCACCAGCAAAAGCAGGTGACGCCGATCGGAACGGTGCTGGTGATGGGCATAATCAAGCATGGGTACGGTTTTAGTAGCGAGAGATGTAATTGATTTTACGGCGGGTTTGCCGGAGAGCGCAAAGAAAAAAGGCCGCGTGGGCGGCCTTTTTAGTTAGTTCATATTACTCTGCTTTGGGCGTTGCGTTTTCGACACGGCTTTTTAACTTCTGGCCGGGTCTGAAGGTCACCACGCGGCGGGCTGTAATGGGAATATCTTCCCCCGTCTTCGGGTTGCGGCCCGGACGTTGGTTTTTGTCTCGCAAATCAAAATTGCCAAAACCGGAGAGTTTTACCTGCTCACCATTTTCCAGAGCACGACGGATCTCTTCGAAAAACAGCTCTACCAGCTCTTTGGCATCCCGTTTGCTAAGCCCAAGCTTATCAAACAGATATTCTGACATTTCAGCTTTTGTAAGCGCCATAGGTTCAATCCCTCAATGATGCCTGGAATCGCTCTTTTAATGCCTCTACACATTTGGCGACGGTAGCGGCAATCTCCTCTTCTTCGAGTGTACGGCTGGTATCCTGAAGGATAAGGCTAATAGCGAGGCTCTTGAAACCTTCTGCTACGCCCTTGCCGCGGTACACGTCAAATAAGTTTACGCCAACTACCTGATTTACGCCAACTTTCTTACATTCGGCCAAAATATCTGCTGCAGGCACATTTTCCGCGACCACAACCGCGATATCACGGCGGTTTGCCGGGAAGCGGGAGACGTCCTGAGCCTGAGGAATAACGCGGTCAGCCACCGGGTTCCATTCCAGCTCGAACACGATGGTACGGCCGTTCAGGTCCAGCTTACGCTCCAGCTCAGGGTGAACAACCCCAATAAAACCAACGCGTTTGCCGTCTAAATAGATCGCTGCGCTCTGGCCAGGATGCAGGGCCGGGATAGCTTCTGCGCGGAATTCAATTTCAGATAATTTACCGGTCAGATCCAGAATCGCTTCCAGATCGCCCTTCATATCGTAGAAATCAACCGTGCCTTTTGCCAGGTCCCAGTGCTCTTCATAGCGGTTGCCGCTGATGGCGCCAGCCAGCATGAGATCCTGACGGATGCCTAAATTTGCCTGATTATCCGGTACAAAGCGCAAACCGCTTTCGAAAATTCGCACGCGGTTTTGCTGGCGATTCTGGTTATAAACGACAGTGCCCAGCAGGCCCGTCCACAGAGACAGACGCATCGCGGACATTTCGCTGGAAATTGGGCTTGGCAGGATCAGCGCCTCCTGACCCGGGTGGATCAGCTGCTGCAGCTTTGGATCAACGAAGCTGTAGGTGATCACTTCCTGGTAGCCTTTGTCGTTCAGCATGGTTTTCACACGCTTCAGAGACAGGTCGGCTTCGCGGTGGGTGCCCATCACCAGACCTGCCTGGACAGGCTCGTCAGGGATGTTGTTGTAGCCGTAAACGCGGGCCACTTCTTCCACCAGATCTTCTTCAATTTCCATGTCGAAACGCCATGATGGCGCAACGGCTTTCCATTCGTCCTGGCCTTCGGTTACTTCACAGCCCAGACGTTTCAGGATGTCGGTTACCTGCGCATCGGCAACGTGGTGACCAATCAGGCGATCCAGCTTGCTGCGGCGCAGGGTGATGGTCGCACGCTTCGGCAGGGCCGCTTCGTTGGTGACGTCGATAACCGGCCCCGCTTCACCGCCGCAGATGTCGATCAGCAGGCGGGTCGCACGTTCCATCGCTTTGTACTGCAGCGCCGGGTCAACGCCGCGCTCGTAGCGGTGAGAGGCATCGGTATGCAGGCCGTGACGGCGTGCGCGACCGGTGATGGAGAGCGGGCTGAAGAACGCGCATTCCAGCAGGACGTTTTGCGTCTCGTCGTTCACGCCTGAGTGCTCGCCACCGAAGATACCGCCCATTGCCAGCGCTTTGCTGTGGTCAGCAATCACCAGGGTGTCGGCGTTCAGTTTCGCTTCGCTGCCGTCGAGCAGAACCAGGGTTTCGCCCTCTTTCGCCATGCGCACAACGATGCCGCCGTCGATACGATCTTTATCGAACGCGTGCATTGGCTGGCCCAGCTCCAGCAGAACGTAGTTGGTCACGTCAACCACGGCGTCGATAGAGCGGATACCGCAGCGGCGCAGCTTCTCTTTCATCCACAGCGGAGTTGGCGCTTTCACGTTGATGCCTTTCACCACGCGGCCGAGGTAGCGCGGGCAAGCATCCGCAGCGTCAACCTGGATAGGCAGCACGTCACTGATGGTCGCTTCAACCGGCGCGATGTCCGGCGCGTTCAGTTCGGTCTGGTTCAGCACGGCCACGTCGCGCGCCACGCCGATGATACCTAAGCAGTCGGCACGGTTTGGCGTGACGCTGATTTCGATGGTGTTGTCATCAAGCTTCAGGTATTCACGGATATCGGTGCCGATTGGCGCATCCAGCGGCAGCTCAATAATGCCGTTGTGATCGTCGGAAATACCCAGCTCGGAGAAGGAGCACAGCATGCCTTCAGACGGCTCGCCGCGCAGCTTAGCCGCTTTAATTTTGAAATCACCCGGCAGCACCGCACCGACGGTCGCCACGGCCACCTTCAGGCCCTGACGGCAGTTTGGCGCACCGCAGACGATATCCAGCAGACGGTCACCGCCCACGTTTACTTTTGTTACGCGCAGTTTGTCAGCATTCGGGTGCTGGCCGCACTCGACCACTTCGCCAACGACCACGCCGTTGAAGGCACCGGAAACCGGCTCAACGCCGTCGACTTCCAGACCTGCCATGGTGATCTGGTTAGAAAGCGCGTCGCTGTCCAGCGTGGTGTTCACCCACTCGCGTAACCACAGTTCACTGAATTTCATTGTTCTGTCCTGCCCTTATTTAAACTGTTTGAGGAAACGCAGATCGTTTTCGAAGAATGCACGTAAGTCGGTCACGCCGTAACGCAGCATGGTCAGACGCTCCATGCCCATGCCGAAAGCAAAGCCGGAGTAAACTTCCGGATCGATACCCACGTTGCGCAGCACGTTTGGATGCACCATGCCGCAGCCCAGCACTTCCAGCCATTTGCCGTTTTTACCCATCACGTCAACTTCCGCAGACGGTTCGGTGAACGGGAAGTAGGACGGGCGGAAACGAACCTGCAGATCTTCCTCAAAGAAGTTGTTCAGGAAATCGTGCAGCGTGCCCTTCAGGTTGGTGAAGCTGATGTTTTTATCAACAATCAGACCTTCCATCTGGTGGAACATTGGCGTGTGGGTCTGATCGTAGTCGTTACGATAGACGCGGCCCGGCGCGTAAATGCGGATTGGCGGCTCCTGATCCTTCATGGTACGGATCTGAACGCCGGAGGTCTGAGTACGCAGCAGACGCGTAGCGTCGAACCAGAAAGTGTCGTGGTCAGCGCGTGCCGGATGATGGCCAGGAATGTTCAGGGCGTCGAAGTTGTGGTAATCATCTTCGATTTCCGGGCCAGTCGCCACGGTAAAGCCGAGCTCACCGAAGAAACTTTCAATGCGATCGATGGTGCGGGTAACCGGATGCAGACCACCGTTTTCGATACGGCGACCCGGCAGAGAAACGTCGATCGTCTCTGCGGCCAGACGCGCATTCAGCACCGCGCTTTCCAGCTCGGCTTTACGCGCGTTCAGCGCCTGCTGTACCTGCTCTTTGGCTTCGTTAATCACCGCACCTGCTGCCGGGCGTTCTTCTGCCGGCAGCTCACGCAGGGTTGTCATCTGAAGGGTCAGGTGCCCTTTCTTCCCAAGATATTCGACGCGGACATTGTCTAACGCGGCAACATCTGAGGCCTGATTAATGGCGGCTGTTGCACTGGCAACCAGCTCTGCGAGATGTGACATGATTTTCCTCATTATGTCGGTGCAGACACCGATTTGGTGGAGTTATTCTCTCAAATTCAGGCACAAAAAAAGCCTCCATCGGGAGGCTTATCTGGCGCTGTTTTTCGTTTCATCTTTCACGCGCTAGCCTCCTGAAATCAGGTGCTAAAGTAAAAGAAGAAGCGGAAAATAGCAGCATTCATGCTTGCGTTACCTTGTCTGGTAAAAGCCGTTGAGACCTTATTGAAAAGCCTGGACGGATAAATGTCAATCTTCTGATGGTGTTAAATGAAAAGAGGGAGCAAAGCCCCCTCTCTCAACTGGCTTATGCCAGTGCTGCTTTCGCTTTTTCGACCAGAGCGGTGAACGCTACTTTGTCGAATACTGCGATGTCAGCCAGGATCTTACGGTCGATTTCAACAGAGGCTTTTTTCAGGCCGTTGATGAATTTGCTGTAAGAAATACCGTTCTGACGTGCTGCTGCGTTGATACGCGCAATCCACAGTTGACGGAACTGACGCTTACGCTGACGACGGTCACGGTAAGCGTACTGACCTGCTTTGATAACAGCCTGGAAGGCAACGCGGTATACGCGTGAACGCGCACCGTAGTAGCCTTTAGCTTGTTTCAAAATTTTCTTGTGACGTGCACGTGCAATTACACCACGTTTTACGCGAGCCATATGTGCTCTCCTGTATCTATATTCTTAGTAAAAAATTAAACGTTAACGGCTTATGCGTACGGCAGGCACGCGATAACCAGACCCAGATCGCCTTTAGAAACGAGGCCTTTTGGACGCAGGTGACGTTTACGCTTAGTAGATTTTTTGGTCAGAATATGACGCAGGTTTGCGTGCTTACGCTTAAATCCACCACCACCGGTTTTTTTGAAGCGCTTAGCAGCACCGCGTACGGTCTTAATTTTTGGCATCTTAATAACTTCCACTTCGCATTGTTAAATAAACGAAACATAGGCGAACAAAACCTATGAAACCCGAAGGCTCCACAGATTTTGCTGCTTGAAGGCCTTACTGTTTCTTCTTAGGAGCGAGCACCATGATCATCTGGCGGCCTTCGATCTTCGTAGGGAAGGATTCGACTACTGCCAGTTCACTCAGATCGTCACGGACGCGGTTAAGCACTTCCATACCAATCTGTTGGTGGGCCATCTCACGACCGCGGAAACGCAGTGTGATCTTGGCCTTATCGCCATCTTCCAGAAAGCGAATCAGGCTGCGGAGTTTTACCTGATAATCGCCATCGTCGGTACCAGGACGGAATTTGATTTCCTTAACCTGGATAACTTTTTGCTTCTTCTTCTGTTCCTTAGAAGACTTACTCTTTTCATAAAGGAACTTGCCGTAGTCCATGATACGACAAACTGGCGGTTCGGCGTTAGGGCTGATTTCAACTAAATCTACTCCAGCTTCTTCAGCTTTTTCGATCGCTTCTCTCAGACTCACAATCCCCAGTGGTTCACCTTCAAGATCTGTTAAGCGAACTTCCTGGGCGCGAATCTCGCCATTGATACGATTCGGACGTGCCGTTTGAACTCGTTTTCCGCCTTTAATACCTTATTCCTCCAGTTGTTGAAGACTGCGGCTGCGAATCTCTTGTTGCAGCTTCTCAATCACTTCACTTACGTCCAGGCTGCCCAGGTCTTTACCACGGCGGGTGCGAACGGCAACTTTGCCTGCTTCCACCTCTTTATCACCACAGACCAACATATACGGGACACGACGTAAAGTGTGCTCGCGGATTTTAAAGCCAATCTTCTCATTTCTCAAGTCTGCTTTTACGCGAATGCCCGCATTTTGTAGTTTCTGCGTCAATTCTTTAACGTAATCCGCCTGAGAATCGGTAATGTTCATCACCACGACCTGCACTGGCGCAAGCCAGGTTGGGAAGAAGCCAGCGAACTCTTCGGTCAGGATGCCGATGAAGCGCTCCAGAGAACCGAGAATTGCACGGTGAATCATTACCGGTACCTGACGCTCGTTGTCTTCGCCAACATAAGAGGCGCTTAAACGCTGCGGCAGGGAGAAGTCCAGCTGTACAGTACCGCACTGCCATGCGCGATCGAGGCAGTCATACAGGGTAAATTCAATTTTCGGACCGTAGAATGCGCCCTCGCCCAGCTGGTATTCGAACGGAATGCCGTTCTCTTCCAGCGCCACGGCGAGATCCGCTTCTGCGCGATCCCATGTCTCATCGCTACCGATACGTTTTTCCGGACGCGTTGAGAGTTTGACTACGATCTTCTCGAAGCCAAAGGTGCTGTACATATCGTAGACCATACGAATACAGGCGTTAACTTCGTCACGGACCTGATCTTCAGTACAGAAGATATGCGCATCAT
The DNA here is from genome assembly GCF_020149545.1 of Enterobacter cloacae complex sp. ECL352. NCBI lineage: Bacteria > Pseudomonadati > Pseudomonadota > Gammaproteobacteria > Enterobacterales > Enterobacteriaceae > Enterobacter > Enterobacter cloacae complex sp. ECL352. The sequence continues at coordinate 4,246,376 of NZ_CP083709.1, read as the reverse complement.
CCTGAGTAAAGCCACGAACACGCATCAGACCGTGCAGCGCACCTGATGGCTCGTTACGGTGGCAGCTACCGAACTCCGCCATACGCAGCGGCAGGTCGCGGTAGGACTTCAGACCCTGGTTGAAGATCTGAACGTGGCCCGGGCAGTTCATTGGCTTGATGCAGTATTCACGGTTCTCAGACGAGGTGGTGAACATCGCATCTTTGTAGTTGTCCCAGTGGCCGGTTTTTTCCCACAGCACACGGTCCATCATGAACGGGCCTTTCACTTCCTGATACTGGTACTCTTTCAGCTTGGAGCGTACGAAAGTTTCCAGTTCACGGAAGATAGTCCAGCCGTCGTTATGCCAGAACACCATGCCCGGCGCTTCTTCCTGCATGTGGTACAGGTCAAGCTGCTTACCGATTTTACGGTGGTCACGCTTCGCCGCCTCTTCCAGGCGCAGCAGGTACGCGTTCAGGGCTTTTTTATCGGCCCACGCGGTACCATAGATACGCTGCAACATCTTGTTGTTGCTGTCGCCACGCCAGTAGGCGCCTGCGATCTTCATCAGCTTAAAGTGATGACAGAAGCGCATGTTCGGCACGTGAGGTCCACGGCACATGTCGACGTATTCTTCGTGATGGTACAAGCCAGGCTTGTCATCATGCGAAATGTTTTCGTCAAGAATAGAGACCTTGTAGCTCTCGCCGCGCTTCACGAAGGTTTCACGCGCTTCGTGCCAGCTGACTTTCTTCTTGATGACGTCATAGTTCGTTTCGGCGAGCTCGTGCATGCGTTTTTCGAGCGCGTCGATATCTTCCTGAGTCAGGGTGTGGTCAAGGTCAACGTCGTAGTAGAAACCATTGTCGATAACCGGACCGATCGCCATTTTGGTGTTTGGCCACAGCTGTTTGATGGCATGGCCTAACAGGTGCGCGCAGGAGTGACGAATGATCTCCAGACCTTCTTCGTCTTTCGCGGTGATGATTGCAAGCGTCGCATCGTTTTCGATCAGATCGGAAGCATCCACCAGCTCACCGTTAACGCGGCCAGCGATAGTCGCTTTCGCGAGGCCAGGACCAATGTCCAGGGCAACATCCATTGGGCTAACAGCACGGTCGAAATGGCGTTGGCTGCCATCAGGAAGAGTAATTACAGGCATTTTATATCCTTATTTGCAGTGATGCCCCACACATAAGAGCATATACAAAGAAAATAATCGTGATTTGACAATAGATTACGACACCATCTGACCAACAATCGTCAAATTGGTTCGTCATCATTCACCAGCCGAATTCAGATTAATGTGGATTTACGGCAAGCGACGTAATGTTAACACTAACGGCAAGGAGATTGCACCCTCTGCGGCCAGATTGATGGGCTGGCGCTTTCGCACGAATTTGCAGGTTGCTTCTCCCCTGCGCTCGCATTTCAAAGATGCTGGGCTACTCTTGAACAGGTCTATAAACCCAAAGGTGCATACCATGAACGTATCCAGTAGAACGGTTGTGATATTGAACATCCTTTCCGCCACAGGTTTATTGTTGATTCTCGCCGAACGATTCCACTGGTTCTGAGCCGAACCCTACGCTGGCATAACCCAATCGTTCCTGAGAAGGGGCATATTTCGGCCCTGTTTGGTAGACTGGGGATATCAACCAACAAGGATTAGGTTATGCCAACTAAACGATTTGCCGTAAAACACTGGAAAATGGTGCTGGTGCTGATTGCCATCTGCGGCGCAATGCTGCTACTCCGTTGGGCGGCAATGATTTGGGGCTAGGGGCGAAGACAAGTCATCAGAAGGGACGTCAAAAGACCGCAGACAATAAACGGGCCGACATCATCATCGGCCCGCTTTTATTACATTCTATAACCCAGTGAAACCGTGGTTCTGCGGTCGGTATGATCCGGTGCAGATTCTGGTGGTGAAGAGTTCCAGGTCACGTTGTAGGCGACTTTCAGGCCAAAGTGTTCGTTGATAGCCACGTTCAGCGCCGTCTCAGAGTTCAGCGTCGTATCGTCGGCACCAAATACAGAAACACCCTGGGTAAATTTGGTGTTGTCAGTCATCTGCCAGGCATAGGTACCGGAAGCGTAACCGAGCGGTTGGGTTTTGGTATCGCCATTGGTGTACTCGTCATAACGCACACCCGGACCGAATTCAAAACGGAAGCTGTGTACCGGACCGTTCAGGAACTGGCGACCATAACCGGCGGTGAATACATCGCGCTGGCGATAACCGTTGTACCGGTCGGTTAACCAGCTTGCCTGACCAAACAGGTAGTCATAGTCGGTCATGTTGTAACGGCTACGTCCGCCTACCGCATACTTCTCGGAAGAACGTTCGTCGTTAGCGGAAGTGTTGCTGGCATTACCCCACAGAGACCAGGCGGTGGTATTACCGTACCAGGTGAGCGTACTGTCCGCCGTCAGAGAAGAGCTTTTCGTGTTACCGGATTGTGCCAGGTATCCGGCGTTCAGGTTACCTTCAAACGGTTTTTTCGCGGTGGAAGGATCGTCCATGACAGTAAAAACGGTATCATCAGCGGTCGCGTTCATAGCCGCAAACACGCCACCCGCCAGCATCAGTGCAGCGGGCACTGTCTTTAAAAGCTTCATTTTATTAAGGAGTCCGTACAACAAAAAAAGAGACCACACGGTCCCGGAATCTTTCTTGAGGATCAATGACAAGGCGTCCAGAGAAAGGTAACAAATTATAAAAAGCCGCAAATAACATAGCAATGTTTTCTTATTTCATTTTTTGAATAAGAACGATCTCAAAAAGCGTTTTATTTTATATATCCCCCGCCTCACTTTTCGTCAGCATTCATATTTAAAATCATACTGTTATTTACATTGCCTTCCTGACAAATGGTGCCAGGCTAATAAGAACCCATGCTAAAAGGAGGTAATGATGGTTTCTATTTATACTCTGACGCTCTCCCCTTCCCTGGATTCCGCCACCCTGACGCCGCAGATTTACCCGGAAGGTAAATTGCGCTGCAGCGCCCCGGTCTTTGAGCCCGGCGGCGGCGGGATCAACGTGGCGCGCGCCATTACACACCTCGGCGGCAAAGCCACGGCAATTTTCCCCGCAGGCGGTGCTACCGGTGAACACCTGGTCTCTCTGCTGGCCGATGAACAGGTGGCCGTTGAAACCGTTGAGGCCAAAGACTGGACGCGGCAAAACCTGCATGTCCACGTAGAATCAAGCGGCGAGCAGTACCGTTTTGTCATGCCGGGCGCGAAACTCAGCGATGACGAGTTTCGTCAGCTTGAAGAAAAAGTGCTGACGATAGAGAGCGGCGCGCTGCTGGTGATAAGCGGCAGCCTGCCGCCCGGCGTAAGCACGGAAAAATTAACGGCGCTGATTCAGGCCGCGCAGCAGCGCGGCATCCGCTGCATTGTCGACAGCAGCGGCGAGGCCCTGCAGGCGGCCCTGGTGCCGGGCAATCTGGAGCTGGTCAAACCCAACCAGAAAGAGTTAAGCGCGCTGGTCAACCGCGAACTGACGCAGCCTGATGATGTGCGCACCGCCGCGCAGGAGCTGGTGCGAAGCGGCAAAGCGCGGCGCGTAGTCGTCTCCCTTGGCCCTCAGGGGGCGCTGGCAGTCGATGAATCGTCATTCGTTCAGGTTGTCCCACCGCCGATGAAGAGCCAGAGCACGGTTGGCGCGGGCGATAGCATGGTGGGTGCGATGACGCTAAAACTGGCGCAGGGCGCGTCTCTGCTCGAAATGACCCGCTACGGCGTGGCGGCGGGTAGTGCCGCCACCATCAACCAGGGCACGCGTCTCTGTTCGCTCGCCGATACGCAAAAAATCGTCGATTACCTGTCCCGAAATTAACCCCTCTTCCCCTTCGTCTTTACGGAGGGGAATGTCGTCTCTGAGTCGCCAAACGCAAACTATCGACTATGCTAAGAAAACTTCCATGATAACAATGAGGTGAATTATGAGCAGTGGTGACATCACACGCTACGTCGTGACCATCAACCTTCATGAAGCATCGCTGACCGAGCTGAATGAGCTCAACAATGCTTTCACCCGCGCTAATTTTCTCCTCACGCTGACGGATGACGAGGGCAACATTCATGATTTAGGCACCCTGACATTTGGTCTGATCGGCGCCCTGAGTCAGGAAGAGGTTCATGCGCTGGCCGCCAGTCTGGTGGAGAGCGTGACCGACAAGCCTGCCGAAATTGACGTGGATACCTGGGAAAGCTGGCGGAAAAAAGAACAATAAGTGCGCTGTATGAATTTAAACCGCTCAGGTGTGCGTTAGTTCGTATTTTTTTACCGCAGTTATGCGCTAACTTTATGATCTGGCAGACAACATGGGAGAGACAACATGTGGCAGGCTATCAGTCATCTTTTACGTGAGCAGCTGGGTGAAGGTGAAATTGAACTGCGTAACGAACTGCCAGGCGGTGAGATCCACGCCGCGTGGCATTTACGCTACGCAGGGCGCGATCTCTTCGTTAAATGCGATGAGCGAGAGCTGCTTCCAATATTTACCGCCGAAGCCGACCAGCTGGAGCTGTTGTCCCGCAGTAAAACGGTCACGGTCCCGCAGGTTCTGGCCGTGGGGAGCGACCGCGACTACAGCTTCCTGGTAATGGAATATCTCCCCGCCCGCCCGCTGGATGCCCATAATGCGTTCATCCTTGGCCAACAGTTAGCGCGCCTGCATCAATGGAGCGACCAGCCGCAGTTTGGTCTCGACTTTGACAACGATCTCTCCACCACGCCACAGCCCAATGCCTGGCAGCGTCGTTGGTCGACATTTTTTGCCGAGCAGCGCATTGGCTGGCAGCTTGAGCTGGCCGCCGAGAAAGGGCTGGAGTTTGGCAATATCGACGCCATCGTCGAGCACGTTCAACAGCGTCTGGCATCCCACCAGCCTCAGGCGTCTCTGCTGCACGGCGATTTGTGGTCCAATAACTGCGCGCTGGGTCCCAACGGCCCGTACATCTTTGACCCGGCCTGCTACTGGGGTGACAGAGAGTGCGATCTTGCCATGCTGCCGCTTCATCCTGAGCAGCCGCCGCAAATATACGACGGATACCAGTCTGTTTCCCCCCTCCCGCCCGGTTTCCTCGACCGCCAGCCGGTGTATCAGCTTTATACGCTGATGAACCGTGCCATTCTTTTTGGCGGAGAACACCTTGTTAACGCGCAGCGGGCACTCGAGCGTATGCTTGCCGCCTGAGAAGATAAGGGTGGCCTTGCCGCCACCCTTATTGCTTACAGAAAACCGAGCAGTGAGAAGAAGAAGTATCCCGCCACAATGATAATCACGGGCAAGATGTAGAGCGGGAAAATTTGCAGGAAAATGGTGTGACGCGGCACAACAATGCGGGATTCAATCTGCTCCCGACTCATTCCTTCCGGGCCTTTGGCCTGCTCCAGAATCAACTGATCCTCAACGCCTTCGCGTAAAAAGCGCGTCTGGCGACTCATTCTCGCGCCAGAGGCCTGTAATGCCAGCGCGACAAAGATCAGGGCATATATCACCCAAAAGCCGATATTCAGCTGTTGATGAAAATCCGGGGTAGGTGAGTTAAACCAGAAGACATTCAAAAATGGCGTATTAAAACGCATCATCTCAATCATGACATGAGCGAAATCAAGCATTACCGCATTGATACCCGGCTGTTTTTCGCTGTGGTCGTACATAAATTTGAGTACAGAAATCAGCGTAGAAATGACGGCAGGAATAAAAATCACCCAGCCAGCAATACGTTTTAAGACCGCAATGCGTCCAGCTTGTTGATACGTCATCAGTTCCTCTTCATAAAGACGCGTTATTTGTGCCTAAGTCTACCTGCTGGTCATCAATTTCGCCCGCTCTTTAAAAGCAATATGCTAAATTGCAGAGTGTGCTTAGCACGTATCGTCTGTCGAACACCCTGGATAAGGAGACGTTGTGATGTCGACACCGCGCCAAATTCTTGCCGCAATTTTTGACATGGATGGATTACTGATCGATTCCGAACCGCTGTGGGATCGCGCCGAACTGGACGTTATGGCCAGCCTCGGCGTGGATATCAGCCGCCGTAATGAACTTCCCGATACGCTGGGCCTGCGCATCGATATGGTGGTTGACCTGTGGTTTGCCCAACAGCCTTGGGTAGGTCCCAATCGCGATGAGGTGACCGCACGCATTATCAGCCGCGCCATTTCTCTGGTGGAAGAGAACAGGCCGCTGCTACCCGGCGTACGTGAGGCCGTCGCGCTGTGTAAAGCCCAGGGGCTGAAGGTCGGACTGGCCTCGGCTTCACCGCTGCATATGCTGGAAAAAGTGCTCACGATGTTTGAACTGCGCGACAGTTTCGACGCGCTGGCGTCCGCTGAAAAATTGCCTTACAGCAAGCCGCACCCGCAGGTCTATCTGGACTGCGCCGCAAAGCTGGGCCTGGATCCCCTCAATTGCGTTGCGCTGGAAGATTCCGTTAACGGTATGGTGGCGTCGAAGGCTGCACGGATGCGCTCCATTGTGGTGCCCGCTGAAGAAGGCCGTCACGACCCCCGGTTTGCCCTCGCCGACGTTAAGCTTAACTCGCTGGCAGAACTCACGGTGCATCATCTGCAGGGCGGTTAACGCCCTTCTCCGGTTTGTGACAAACAGTTACACCGTCACCTCTTCCGCCTACTGTATAAAAACCCTATACTGTATGAATTGACAGTTTTGTGGGTTTTATCATGACGGCGGAAGGCCACCTGCTTTTTTCTATTGCGTGCGCAGTATTTGCCAAAAACGCTGAACTCACCCCCGTGCTGGCACAGGGGGACTGGTGGCATATTGTCCCTTCCGCCGTATTGACCTGTCTGCTGCCCGACATTGACCACCCCAAGTCCTTCCTCGGACAACGCCTGAAGTGGGTGTCGAAACCCATCGCCCGCGCGTTCGGCCACCGGGGGTTTACGCACAGCCTGCTGGCCGTGTTTGGCCTGCTGACGCTTTTCTATTTGAAGGTGCCCGAAAGCTGGATAGTCCCCGCCGATGCCATCCAGGGGATGGTGCTGGGCTATTTAAGCCATATTCTCGCCGATATGCTGACGCCTGCGGGCGTGCCGCTGCTTTGGCCCTGCCGCTGGCGTTTCCGTTTTCCCATCCTCGCACCGCAGAAAGGAAACCAGCTTGAGCGCGTATTGTGCATGGCGCTATTTGCTTACGCCGTCTGGATGCCGCAAACATTGCCCGAAAACAGTGCAGTTCGCTGGTCATCCCAGATGATTAATTCGCTGCAATTTCAGTTCAATCGCTTTATTCATCACCAGATTGAACAGTAAACCAACAAAATTATCCTATTTGTCATAACCCATTCCATTTGGATATAAGCGCTACATCACACTTCTGCTAACCTTCCGCCAACAGGATCGGTAAAAACCGACCCAATAATAAATCAGGAGAACGGGGATGAATTTTCCACTCATCGCGAACGTCGTTGTGTTCGTTGTATTGCTATTGCTTCTCGCGCAGGCGCGCCACAAACAGTGGAGCCTGGCGAAAAAAGTGCTGGTTGGTCTGGCCATGGGTGTCGTATTTGGTCTGGCATTACAGGCAATTTATGGCTCCGATAATCCAGTTCTGAAAGATTCTATTCAGTGGTTCAACATCGTCGGTAACGGCTATGTCCAGCTGCTGCAGATGATCGTTATGCCGCTGGTGTTCGCCTCTATTCTGAGCGCCGTTGCCCGCCTGCATAATGCCACTCAGCTGGGAAAAATCAGCTTCCTGACCATTGGTACGCTGCTGTTCACCACGCTGATTGCCGCGCTGGTGGGTGTGCTGGTCACCAACCTGTTTGGCCTGACCGCAGAAGGTCTGGTTCAGGGTACCGCTGAAACGGCGCGTCTTACCGCGATTCAAACCAACTACGTGGGTAAAGTGGCTGATCTGACCGTGCCGCAGATGGTGCTCTCCTTCATTCCGAAGAACCCGTTTGCTGACCTGACCGGTGCGAGCCCAACCTCGATCATCAGCGTGGTTATTTTCGCCGCGTTCCTGGGCGTAGCGGCGCTGAAGCTGCTGAAAGACGACGCGCCTAAAGGCGAACGCGTGCTGACCGCGATTGATACCCTGCAAAGCTGGGTGATGAAGCTGGTGCGTCTGGTGATGCAGCTGACGCCTTACGGCGTGCTGGCGCTGATGACCAAAGTGGTTGCCGGCTCTAACCTGCAGGACATCATTAAGCTGGGCAGCTTCGTTGTCGCCTCTTATCTGGGCCTGGGCATTATGTTCGTGGTGCACGGCATCCTGCTGGGCGTAAACGGCGTCAGCCCGCTGAAATACTTCCGTAAAGTCTGGCCGGTACTGACCTTTGCCTTCACCAGCCGTTCCAGCGCCGCGTCTATTCCGCTGAACGTTGAAGCGCAAACCCGCCGTCTGGGCGTGCCTGAATCCATCGCCAGCTTCTCTGCCTCCTTTGGTGCCACCATTGGTCAGAACGGCTGTGCGGGTCTGTATCCGGCGATGCTGGCCGTGATGGTCGCCCCTACCGTTGGGATTAACCCGCTGGATCCGGTCTGGATCGCCACGCTGGTCGGGATTGTTACCGTAAGCTCCGCAGGCGTTGCGGGCGTTGGCGGTGGCGCAACCTTCGCCGCGCTGATTGTGCTGCCCGCGCTGGGCCTGCCCGTGACGCTGGTCGCGCTGCTGATCTCCGTTGAGCCGCTGATCGACATGGGCCGTACCGCGCTGAACGTAAGCGGCTCCATGACCGCCGGTACGCTGACCAGCCAGTGGCTGAAGCAGACCGACAAAGCGATTCTGGAAAGTGAAGACGACGCCGAGCTGGCGCACCGTTAAACTCGGTAGAAATAAAAAAACCGCCTGATGGCGGTTTTTTTATGGCTGTTATTCTTCAACCTCTTCATCCTGGCGGATCTGCATCGCCCACCGCTGCGCTGACTCCGGCACCGTAAACGTGGGCGAGCGGCGGAAATGTTCGCCGATCAGCACGAAGGCCACGTATTTCCCCCGAAGCTGCCAGACATCGCGAAAACCCTCCACTTTCAGGGCATGGTCAGGCGGCGCGGGCTCAACGCGGGGCACATAGCTAATAACCTGGCGGTTTTGTTGACGAAGAGGTTTCATAAGCGACTGGTTCACTAAAGCAAATTCTTGAAGCAGGAAAATTCTATGATAGCCGATCCTGCTGCCTTCCGTCGCGCCCCGAGTGGGTGAGAAGGCTCCTTTCGTCAATGACGGCATGTGAAAACTCTTAGTTCGCGAGCCATCTCGCGACATTGTTCTATCCTTAATAGGGTTTTTAGCAATGGATAAAGGAGAAGCGTGCAATGTCGAACAAAGATAAAACACATCAATCACCGATTCATGGCACTGAGGAATCTCAACCGGGTATGGACTCTCTCGCCCCTGCTGACGGCTCTCATCGCCCCTCCCCTGGCCCCTCTGCACCGGGCGAACAGCCTACCGCACCGGGAAGCATGAAATCGCCGGAGACGGGAAACGAGAAGCTGAAATCGCTTGAGCCGCACCGCAAAGGCGGCGAAGGTTTTGCGCTGACCACCAATCAGGGCGTGCGCATTGCTGACGATCAGAACTCCCTTCGCGCAGGCGCGCGCGGGCCAACCCTGCTGGAAGATTTTATCCTGCGGGAAAAAATCACCCATTTCGACCACGAGCGGATACCGGAACGCATCGTCCACGCGCGCGGTTCCGCTGCGCACGGCTACTTCCAGCCCTATAAGAGCCTGAAAGCGATCACCAAAGCGGATTTCCTCTCCGATCCGGACAAAATCACTCCGGTATTTGTGCGCTTCTCCACCGTACAGGGCGGCGCGGGTTCGGCAGATACCGTCCGGGATATCCGCGGCTTTGCCACCAAGTTTTATACCGAAGAGGGTATTTTCGATCTGGTGGGCAATAACACCCCGGTGTTCTTCATTCAGGACGCGCATAAATTTCCTGACTTTGTCCATGCGGTAAAACCGGAGCCCCACTGGGCCATACCGCAGGGACAAAGCGCGCACGACACCTTCTGGGACTATGTCTCCCTGCAGCCTGAAACCTTACACAACGTGATGTGGGCGATGTCAGACCGCGGCATTCCGCGCAGCTATCGCACCATGGAAGGCTTTGGCATCCATACCTTCCGTCTGATCAACGCCGAGGGTAAAGCCACGTTCGTCCGTTTCCACTGGAAGCCGGTGGCGGGTAAAGCCTCCCTGGTGTGGGACGAGGCGCAGAAGCTGACCGGTCGCGATCCGGATTTCCATCGCCGCGAGCTGTGGGAGTCCATTGAAGCGGGCGACTTCCCGGAGTATGAACTGGGCCTGCAGCTCATTCCGGAAGAGGACGAATTTAAGTTCGATTTCGACCTGCTTGACCCGACGAAGCTGATCCCGGAAGAGCTGGTGCCGGTTCAGCTGGTGGGTAAAATGGTGCTCAACCGCAACCCGGATAACTTCTTTGCCGAAAACGAACAGGCCGCATTCCACCCGGGGCATATCGTGCCGGGGCTGGACTTCACCAACGATCCGCTCCTGCAGGGACGTTTGTTCTCGTATACCGATACGCAGATCAGCCGTCTGGGCGGGCCGAACTTCCACGAAATTCCGATTAACCGCCCAACCTGCCCATACCACAATTTCCAGCGCGACGGGATGCACCGTCAGGATATTGATACCAATCCGGCGAACTATGAGCCGAACTCCATCAACGATAACTGGCCGCGCGAAACGCCTCCGGCGCCGAAACGCGGTGGATTCGAATCGTACCAGGAGCGTATCGACGGCAACAAAATTCGCGAGCGCAGCCCGTCGTTCGGCGAATATTACGCCCACCCTCGCCTGTTCTGGAACAGCCAGACGCCGATTGAGCAACAGCACATTATCGGCGGCTTCAGCTTTGAGCTGAGCAAAGTGGTGCGTACCTACATCCGCGAGCGGGTGGTCGATCAGCTGGCGCGCATTGATATTCAGCTCGCCCAGAGCGTTGCGGATAACCTGGGCATTACGCTGACCGACGAGCAGCGCAACCTTGCCCCGCCTAAAGAGGTTAACGGCGTGAAGAAAGATCCGTCGCTGAGCCTGTATGCCGTACCGGGTGGCTCGATTAAAGGCCGCGTGGTTGCCATCCTGCTGAACGACAAAACCCGCGCCAGCGACGTGCTGGGGATTATGCAGGCGCTGAAGACCCAGGGCGTGCATGCGAAGCTGCTTTATTCCCGCATGGGGGAAGTGACCGCCGATGACGGCTCCGTGCTGCCGGTGGCGGCGACCTTTGCCGGGGCGCCATCGCTGACCGTCGATGCGGTGATTGTGCCGTGCGGAGATATAGACAGCCTGCTGAGCAACGGTGACGCGGTGTATTATCTGCTGGAAGCCTACAAGCACCTGAAACCGATCGCGCTGTCCGGCGACGCGCGACGGTTTAAGGCACAGCTGAAGGTGGCCGATCAGGGTGAGGACGGCATTGTCGAGGGAGACAACGTTGACGATGCCTTTATGACGAAGCTGTTTGATTTGCTTGCCGCGCACCGCGTCTGGTCGCGCAGCAGTAAGATTGACCAGATCCCGGCGTAAAAAATACCCTCACCCCACCCCTCTCCCACGGGAGAGGGAGAAAACAATAAAAACGGTAACCCAGGTTACCGTTTTGCTTTTACCTCGCCACCGGGCTGTATCTCAAAGATCCCTGAACGTCCCCAACCGATACCCGCGCTCGGCAATCGCATACTTCAGCGACGCCGATGTGAGCACGTTCAGCTCCGCCAGGCGCGGCCAGCAGTAGGCGCTCTTACGTACGATGTTATCGACAAAAGCAGGATGCGCCATGATCTCCAGCGACCGTTCCCCCCGCGCGCTGGAATCATCCAGCACCTTAAGGAACAGCGCTTCGTCGATCTCATCGCCGTAAAATGCGCTGCTGAATCCCTCAGTGGTGGTCACGGCGCAGTCGGGCACGCCGCGAGCCTCCCGATCCACGCGCATCGCCACGCCTTTACGCTGCGCAAACTCCGCGACAATCGGGAAAATCGCCGGGATCATATGCACGTGGTGATGGCTGTCGATGTGCGTCGGTGCCTTACCAAAGGCGTCAACAAAGCGGTTGAACTGACACTCCAGCTCGCGGGCAATCTCTTCGAGAGGCAGAACGCCCTGTTCCGCCAGTTCCCAAATCCATTTGCCCAGCTGGCCATCGCGCGTCAGGCCCGGCATGGGCGAAAGCGGCATCCCGAGCGTCAGCACAAAATGCATGCCAACGCCCAGCTCCGGCACCTCGCGGCTCAGCTGCGCCGCGTGTTCAACCGCCTCACCATTCACCAGTGCCGTGGTCGAGGTCACAACACCCCGGCGACAGGCTTCAATAATGCCGTAGTTCTGGCCTTTCGAGAGGCCAAAATCATCAGCATTAACGATCAGCAGGTTTTCCATTGTGCGTCCTCTCAGTGGTGTTTGAACTTCAGCTTCTCGATCGTGGCGGCAAAGTTCGGCAACCATTTTTCATGCGCCAGGATCATCTCGCCGGCCAGCTGCTCCGCATCGCGGTCGGAATGCACCAGCGGGCTGAGGTTCAGCGCCAGCAGCACGTCATTGAGCTCGCCGCTCAGCGCCGCGTTGCTTGCCGCCACTTCAAAGCCTTTGATGGTGTGGATCAGGCCCATGACCTTATCATCGAAGTGGGTGATGCGTGGATGCGGTTTAGCACCTTCGCGTCCCAGGATGCAGGTCATCTCGACCGCCCAGTCCGCCGGGATATTGTCGATATGGCCGTGGTGCGGCACGTTGACATAGTGTTCCGCCTGCTTGTCGTTGTAGATGGCGTTAATCACTTCGCACGCCGCATCGGAGTAGTAGGCCCCGCCGCGCTGCTCCAGCTCTTTCGGTTTGACGTTCAGGTTCGGATCTTTATACAAATCGAACAGCTGCTTCTCGACTTTCTGAACGATCTGCGCGCGCGCGCCGCCCTTATAGTACTCGCCCATTTCGATAGCCAGCATCTCTTTCTGCTTAAAGTAGTAAAGCAGGTACGAGCACGGCAGCAGGTTCAGCGAGCGGATCAGCCCTTCGCTGAACGGCAGGTCAAAGATGTTTTTCACCGATGCCGCCGTCAGGCGACCGGAAGCCACGCCGTCGAGCAGCTCGGCAAAGCGCGATTTTCCGTTCACGATCACGTCTTTAATGAATACCATGTGGTTCAGGCCGAACAGGTCGATGGAGAGATCGTCGCTGTCGTTCAGCGCCAGCACGTCGCGGATAAACATCTTCATACCAATCGGAATATTACAGACGCCGATAAAGCGTTTGAAACCGGTATGACGATAGACCGCCTCGGTCACCATCCCGGCCGGGTTGGTGAAGTTAATCACCCACGCGTTCGGGCAGATCTCCTGTACGTCTTTGACGATGTCGAAAATCACCGGGATGGTACGCAGGCCTTTGAACAGGCCGCCCGCGCCGTTGGTCTCCTGCCCGAGATAGCCGTGGCTCAGCGGGATACGTTCGTCCAGCTCGCGCGCCTTCAGCTGGCCGACGCGCAGCTGGGTGGTGACGAAATCCGCATCTTTCAGCGCCAGACGGCGGTCCAGGGTTTTATGCACGGTCAGAGGCACGCCGGCTTTCTCCACCATGCGCTGGCACAGGTCGAAAATAATATTCAGCTTTTCCTGACCTTCCTCCACGTCCACCAGCCATAATTCGCTGACCGGTAATTCGGTGATGCTGCCAACTTACTGATTTAGTGTATGATGGTGTTTTTGAGGTGCTCCAGTGGCTTCTGTTTCTATCAGCTGTCCCTCCTGTTCAGCTACTGACGGGGTGGTGCGTAACGGCAAAAGCACTGCCGGACATCAGCGCTATCTCTGCTCTCACTGCCGTAAAACATGGCAACTGCAGTTCACTTACACCGCTTCTCAACCCGGTACGCACCAGAAAATCATTGATATGGCCATGAATGGCGTTGGATGCCGGGCAACCGCCCGCATTATGGGCGTTGGCCTCAACACGATTTTCCGCCATTTAAAAAACTCAGGCCGCAGTTGGTAACCTCGCGCATACAGCCGGGCAGTGACGTCATCGTCTGCGCGGAAATGGACGAACAGTGGGGATACGTCGGGGCTAAATCGCGCCAGCGCTGGCTGTTTTACGCGTATGACAGGCTCCGGAAGACGGTTGTTGCGCACGTATTCGGTGAACGCACTATGGCGACGCTGGGGCGTCTTATGAGCCTGCTGTCACCCTTTGACGTGGTGATATGGATGACGGATGGCTGGCCGCTGTATGAATCCCGCCTGAAGGGAAAGCTGCACGTAATCAGCAAGCGATATACGCAGCGAATTGAGCGGCATAACCTGAATCTGAGGCAGCACCTGGCACGGCTGGGACGGAAGTCGCTGTCGTTCTCAAAATCGGTGGAGCTGCATGACAAAGTCATCGGGCATTATCTGAACATAAAACACTATCAATAAGTTGGAGTCATTACCAATTTTGCCGTACAGCCCCGAGTCGATCACTTCGACCGGTTTATTCGGTAACAGTCGTTGAATTTCGGGCAACATATAGGCAATTTGCGGCCCCAGTAAAACAACATCGGCTGTCTGGCCTTTTTCGCCCGCCAGCGTCTCTGGAAACGCTTCAATCACCACAGGGACTTCATACTTTTCAGCCTGCGCACGCATCTTTGACACCAGAAGCGACGTTGACATGCCCGCTGAGCAGAACAGGTAGATATGTTTCTTTTCCATCGTGATTTCCCTCTTATATAACTACCTGCCATCGCGCTATCACTCGACTCGCTGTCCCGGCAGACAGGTAGCTTGCGTACTGTTGTTTATCGTTGGAGTGAGTATACGCAATGGTACAGACAGGGGATAATTCTGGATAGGCTCAAATTGTCTCTCATTGACCTGACTTGTTGACTCCCTTCACATTTCGGGCAAATAATTCGCGCAAAGAAATAAGATTTTCTGATGCATAAAAAAACCGGCCCATGGGCCGGTTTGTTAACATCCTCAGGCAAGCAGGGTTACTGCGCCTTAGGTGCCTGCGGATCGGTGTCGTATTCAGCACAGGTCTGATAGCCGGAGTTGATCACATGACCGGTATCATCCAGGGCGACGAAGTAGGTTTCTGCCTTACCATCACGTTGACCCAGGATATAGGTCTGGCAGGTCCCTTTCGCATGAATCATGGTCACTTCAGAAGAAGGTTTACCGGCAATCGCAGCCACCTGCGAACGGGTCATGCCTTTTTTAACGTCTTTTACTACGGGCTGCGTAAACTGATCCTTAGTGCGATCGTAAGCCGTACACCCTGCCAGCATAGTCAGTACCGCCGCTGCGCTAAGAATTCCTGCTACGTTCTTGTTCATATTCCGTCCTCTTGTTTATCAGCGTGTTATCTAAGCATGGGATAAAAAGTACTATTGTTCAACTTTGTGAGTTACGCCAGACGAATTTCGGAAAATTCTAATAAAACAACGATAACCTGCTAAATCGGCGCAAATTAGCGCACTCGAAACTGTGATCCTTGTCGTTTCTCGCCCAAAGGGTTAGTTTTAACAGCTAACACATTCTGTTTATGTACTGCATATGGAGGGCGTGATGGCTCTGCAACAAGAGATTATTCAGGCACTGGGCGCGAAGCCTACGGTAGATGCACATGAAGAGATCCGCCGCAGCGTGGATTTTTTAAAATCGTACTTAAAAAAGAACGCTTTCCTGAAATCCCTGGTGCTGGGCATTAGCGGCGGCCAGGACTCTACCCTGACCGGTAAACTCTGCCAGATGGCGATTTCAGAGCTTCGCGAAGAGACGGGTGATGAGAAACTACAGTTTATCGCGGTGCGTCTTCCTTATGGCGTACAGGCGGACGAGCAGGATTGCCAGGATGCCATTGCCTTCATTCAGCCTGACCGCGTGCTGACCGTAAATATTAAGGGCTCGGTGCTGGCAAGCGAGCAGGCGCTTCGCGAAGCGGGCATTGAGCTGAGCGATTTTGTTCGCGGCAACGAGAAGGCCCGCGAGCGCATGAAAGCGCAGTACAGCATCGCCGGGATGACCAAAGGCGTTGTGGTCGGCACCGACCATGCAGCAGAAGCGATCACCGGTTTCTTCACCAAATACGGCGACGGCGGCACCGACATTAACCCGATCTTCCGTCTCAACAAGCGTCAGGGTAAGCAGCTGCTGGCCGCGCTGGGCTGTCCTGAGCATCTGTATCAGAAAGCGCCGACAGCGGACCTTGAAGACGATCGCCCTTCCCTGCCGGATGAAGCGGCCCTTGGCGTCACCTATGACAACATCGATGATTATCTGGAAGGCAAAAAGCTGGATGAACGGACCGCGAAAATCATCGAGGGCTGGTATCTGAAAACCGAGCACAAGCGCCATACGCCCATTACGGTGTTTGACGACTTCTGGAAAAAATAAAGCAAAGCGGTAACCAGGTTACCGCTTTTAATGTTTGCGCCCTCTCCCGTGGGAGAGGGTTGGGGTGAGGGCACCAGGCCGCACGTCCTGGCCGGGTAAGGCGTAGCCGCCACCCGGCTCTTTTTTAACCACCACACTCCTGCTACACTGTATGCCTGAACAGTATATGGAGCAGTATGTGAGCAGGCGTCAATCCGCCCCGCGTCTTGAGTTTGAAGCGGCGGCTATCTACGAATATCCCGAACACCTTCGCCCCTGGCTTGAGGCGCTGCCTAAACAGCCGGGCGTGTACATCTTTCACGGTGAAAGCGACACCCTGCCGCTCTATATCGGCAAGAGCGTTAACATTCGCAGTCGGGTGTTATCCCATCTCCGTACGCCGGACGAGGCCGCCATGCTGCGCCAGTCGCGACGCATTTCCTGGTTCCAGACGGCGGGAGAAATGGGCGCGCTGTTGCTGGAGGCGCGGTTGATAAAAGAACAACAGCCGTTGTTCAATAAGCGCCTGCGCCGCAACCGTCAGCTCTGCTCGCTGCAGATAAACGATGGCAGGCCGCAGGTCGTCTACGCGCGCGACGTCGATTTTTCTCATGCCCCGAATCTCTATGGGCTATTCGCCAATAAACGCGCCGCGCTCCAGGCGCTGCAGACGCTGGCGGACGATTTACAGCTTTGCTACAGCCTTTTAGGTCTGGAGGCAATCACCCGGGGACGCGCCTGTTTTCGATCCGCGCTGAAGCGCTGCGCCGGTGCGTGCTGCGGGAAAGAGAGCGTTGAGGCGCATCACGCCCGGCTTCTCACCGGTCTGGCGGCCATCAGCGTGAACTGCTGGCCCTGGGAAAGCGCCGTTGCGCTAAAAGAAGTGGGCGAGGCCATGACCCAGTATCACATCGTCAACAACTGGCTCTGGCTGGGCGCCGTCGACGACATCAACGACGCGGCAACCCTGCTGCGCACGCCCGCCGGATTTGACCACGATGGCTACAAAATTCTCTGCAAACCGGTCCTGGCAGGAAAGTTTGAGATCATTGTGCTCAATGACCCGGCAGCCACATGATTTCGCTGAACAATAAGGTGCCCTGAGCCTCCAGCAGACGCAGCGTATGGGTACCCTCCTCCCAGCTGGCACCCTGATCGGCCGTCAGCAATTTATCGCCCAGCTGCCACGCCCCGCTTAGCACGAACACCACGCCCCCGCGTGAGCCAAAGGTGGTGAAGGTTCGGTCAGCAACGCGCACCTTCGCCCGGCAGCAGTCGCGCCGGGTCATGATGTTAAAGTCCATCGCCATCCGCCCATCTGAAAGCAGCGCTTTTACCGGCAGATCGCCGGCAAAACTGTAGGGCTGATGATGCTTGAGGGTATGGGAGAACGCCTGACCCGCGTCCAGCGTCACCTCTCCCCCTTCCAGCAAGGTAATCACCCGGTCAACACCGGGAAACGAGGAGAATTCGCCGTTGCTGGCAATCGTCGCGATACTGGCACGCCAGTGAAAATCGCGCGTCGCGGGAGGGAAGCAGCAAATCTCACGCGTTTCGCCAGCACCATTGCGCCAGAGGCTGACCGGCATCTTACGGATATCAAAGAACTCCATCACCACTCCTGAATGGCACAACCCGTGCCAGGGCAAGGATATCGCTATCGTTGCTGTCTTGTTTGTTATCGTTGGGTATTCACAGAAACAGTATCGGCAGCAGAGCGGGCAGGCCTTAGCGGAACGTTAATAAAAATTCTAACGCCATGACTCTGCAAACATTCTCTGAAGCGACTACAGGAGGATACCGCGCTGGCGGCGGCAGGCAAGAGGGCAGGAAAGAAAAACCGCCGGTCCTGTCCACAGCGGTTGCGCTTTTGTGGACAGGATCCCGGCGGTCTTAAGAGTGTGAACCGATTATTCGGTTGGTGCTGGCATTTTACCTTCCATCGCCGGACGTTCTGTCAGACGCTTCTCAAAATTCGCATTAAATTGCTTTTTCTGTTCCGGTGTCAGAATGTTGTAGATCTTGTTCTGGGTTTCCATGTGAGCCAGCATGCGGGCTTTGTGCTGCTCGGCCATTTTGTCGATCTGCGCTTCGGCTTTCGCCTTATCGAAGCTGTCGCTGGCGATGATGTCATGCATCGCACGACGCTCTTCAAGCGGAGGACGTTTCATCTGGTCGCGTTCGCCTTTTCTGATGTCGCGGATCTGCTGCTTCTGGGCATCCGTCAGGTTGAGATCCTTAAACATCATCATCTCGTTGTGCATACCCGGACCTTTATGATGCATCATCATTTTGCCTTCAGCAGGCGCGGCAGTTGTAGTGGTCGCAGTATCTGCGGCGAACGCCATGCTGGTAGCGCCCAGAGCCAGGGTAGAAGCAACAAACAGTGCAGTAAACTTACGCATAATTTATTTCCTTTCTTTCAGTTATTCTTCGGCGCTATGCCGTGTTGACGAGATTAACTTTACGGGGTTTATCGTCAATTAGTCAGAGCAACGGTAAAACAATGAAAGTGTAAAAAACAAATTTTCGCCAAATGTGGAGGAAATAAGGATAAAGCGTGGAGAGTTGCAACAAAAAATATTTAACAGGATGATTTTAAAGAGATTAAGCAGAAGTATAGCGAAGTGAAGATCAATAATAAAGCAATTCACCAGGAATATTCTGCAAAACAAGCGCAAGCGCTTTAATCGTTAAGAAAAGTTTTTTACTTCCCCCACCCGGATGATGGGAGGGGAAAGGTTCAGGATATTTTTTCCAGCATCAGCCCGGCCCGCAGGCCAAACGCGACGGTGGGGTTAGGGAATAAGACATACTCGGTGGTGTTCTGCACCTCGTAACGTTCCTCGCCATCCTCAGCCAGCAGCGCCCCTTTGCGGAACGGGGTGAAGTTCAGGGTGTGTGCGGCCATATGGAGCTGGAAGGCATCGCTGCGGCGCGTGATCTGCTGTACGACCCGATACCGCTCAACGGGCTGATGCGCGTGCTCGGGAGCCGTTCCTCCCAGCAGCGCCCGAAGGGCGAGATGCGTAGGCGCAAAGCGGGTCAGATCGTTCTGGCCGAACGGCAGCGCTTTTCCCAGTTCCAGCGTGCAGGACAGCGCAGCGAAACGTTCACAGGTGAAATGGGTAAACGTTCCGCCCGGCGACTGATGAAATACCAGCGCCTCCAGCCCGGCGTCACCCAGCCAGCTCAGGAACGCTTCATCCCACGGCTGACTGCGCTGCGGCAGAACGCCGAAGCGAACGTGGTAGGACGCGCGGATTGCCGTATGCAGATCCAGATGCCAGCGCCCCGGCCCCGCGACGGCAAAAAACGCGGTCACGACGTTCTCCAGCCACTCAGCCCGCGCCGTTTCATCGCTCTGCGGAAACTGCGACCAGCGGCCGCCAAACATGCGGTTAATGTCGCTCACCAGATACCGTTTGTTTTGCGCCAGCGCAGGAGGATTGCCGAGCACCACCAGCACGCGGCACTTTAGTTCGATCTCATTGCGATACAGCGCACGCAGCAGCAGATCAACAATCTCGACGGGCGCGGTTTCATTCCCGTGGATACCCGTTGAAAGCAGCAGCGAGAGATCGCTTTTTACGGTCGGCGTCAGTTCAAGCACCCCGCGCCCCAGCCACCGCCAGCGAAATGAGGGGCCGTCCCCCTCTTTCAGTTCCGGCGTCTCGTCGGCCAGGGTCAGCGCCAGTAAATTTTCCATATCCACTCCTTTAGCGCTGGAACGGGTAAACCGATCCCAGCTGCAGGATTGTCGATAACGCGTCCAGCGCCTCGCGTCCTTCACGCAGAAGCTGCGGGTCAACCAGATCCGCCTGCGTTAGCCGATCGCGATAGTAGCGATCGACCCAGTCATTCAGCCGCGTAAAGAGCGTATCGTTCATCATGACCGCCGGGTTCACCGCCTGCATTTCGTCCTGGGTCAGGACCACGCGCAGACGCAAACAGGCGGGACCACCGCCGTTGGCCATGCTTTCGCGCAGGTCAAACACGCGCAGTTCGTCAATCGGGTTATCGGCCTTCACCAGCTCCGTCAGGTAGCGCCACACGCCTTTATGATCCCGGGACTCCTGCGGCAGGACCAGCATCATGCTGCCATCGTCACGGCTCAGCAGCTGGCTATTGAACAGATAGGTTTCTACCGCGTCCTGCACGCTCACCGCCTCCGTGGGCACCTGGACTGGCGTGAAGCCGCGCACGCGCTCATGCAGCGTGGCGAGCAGCTTCTCCTGATGGGCAAACGCCTGCTCGTGGCAGAACAGCACCTGGCGGTTAGAAACGGCAATCACGTCGTTATGGAACACGCCCTGGTCAATCACATGCGGGTTTTGCTGGGCAAAAACCACCTGGGAAGGATTGACCTGGTTCAGGCGCGCAACCGCCTGGCTGGCCGCCAGCGTCTGACGAGCAGGATAACGGGTTGGCGCGGCGTGGCCCCCCTCTTCTCGCCCGTAGATAAACAGCTGCAGGCCCGGGTCGCCATAGTCGCCCCCCAGGCGGTTATGGTTGGCCGCGCCTTCGTCACCAAACATCGCCACCTGCGGCAGGGCCTGATGCACCTCAAAATGGGCGTCATGGTTGAAAATGGCGCGCAGCACGCGCTCGGTGGTTTCCGCTTCGGTGGCGCGGTGGAATTTATTGTTCAGGTTCGCCACCGTCAGATGAACTTTGCCATCAAGCGTG
Organism: Enterobacter cloacae complex sp. ECL352; assembly: GCF_020149545.1. NCBI lineage: Bacteria > Pseudomonadati > Pseudomonadota > Gammaproteobacteria > Enterobacterales > Enterobacteriaceae > Enterobacter > Enterobacter cloacae complex sp. ECL352. Next base: position 4,225,322 of record NZ_CP083709.1, on the reverse strand, counting down.
TCGGCTGACGGCGCGACGGTCGCCGCGTTTGCCACCCACATCGAGGAGGCGGAGCTTGCCGCGGAGAGCAGGTGCGGCGTCTGCGTACCCGCTTTTTCGACGACCTGCTCATCGGTACCGCTAAAGCCGAGCTGACGAAGGACTGCCACGTTCGGGCGTTCCTGCGGCGGGATCACCGCCTGCGGGAAACCGGCATCCGCCAGTGCTTTCATCTTCAGCAGCCCCTGCTTCGCCGCCAGCTTCGGGTTGGAGACCTGAAAACGGTGCTTCGTCGAGGCTTCATTACCAAAAGAGAGACCGGCATAGTGGTGCGTCAGCCCCACCAGCCCGTCAAAGTTAACCTCACGCGCTTTCATGGCGATCCCCTCCGGTAAAATCCAGCCCCGGATTAAGCGTCTCCGGCAGCGTCAGCGCCGGGGTTTCCAGGCTCGCCATCGGCCACGCGCAGTAATCGGCGGCATACCACGCGCTGGCGCGATGGTTGCCCGACGCGCCCACGCCGCCGAACGGCGCGGTGCTCGCGGCCCCGGTCAGCGGTTTATTCCAGTTCACAATCCCGGCGCGTGCTTCCAGCAGCAGCCGATCAAACTTCTCGCGATGCGGCGAAATCAGTCCGCTCGACAGGCCGTAGCGGGTGTTATTCGCCATCGCAATGGCCGCATCGAAATCGTCGTAACGCCAGACGCACAGCAGCGGGCCAAAGACCTCTTCATCCGGCACGTTGCTCGCGCCGCTCATTTCTACAATGCCCGGCGTCAGCAGCGAGGTACCCGGCTGAACCTGCTTCGGCTCCAGCAGGGTTTTCGCGCCGCGCGCGACGTGGTCCTGCCAGGCCTTCAGCACGTTCAGCGCGGCCTGTTCGGAAATCAGCCCGCCGATAAACGGCTGCGGATCGGCATCCCACGCGGCAGGCACCAGACGCGCGCTCACTTCTACCAGACGCTTCAGGAAGGCATCCCCCTGCGCGCCGCGCTTGACCAGCAGACGGCGGGAACAGGTGCAGCGCTGTCCGGCGGTAATAAAGGCGGACTGAATCGTCAGGTGCACCGCGGCGTCGATATCGTCAGGGTCTTCCACAATCAGCGGGTTGTTGCCGCCCATCTCCAGCGCCAGGATTTTCTCCGGCTGCCCTGCCAGCTGGCGGTGCAGCTGATAGCCCGTACCGGCGCTGCCGGTAAACAGCAGGCCGTCGATATCGCTCAGCGCGCTCAGCGCCTGACCGGTTTCCCGCCCGCCCTGCACCAGGTTCAGCACGCCCGGCGGCAGGCCGGCCTGTTCCCACAGCTTAACCACCGCCTCGCCGGTGAATGGCGTGAGCTCGCTCGGTTTGAAAATGACGGTATTGCCCGCCAGCAGCGCAGGCACAATATGGCCATTCGGCAGATGCCCCGGGAAGTTATACGGGCCAAACACCGCCAGCACGCCGTGCGGACGGTGGCGCAGCGTGGCCGCGCCGTCCGGCATGTCGGTGTGCTGTTCACCGGTGCGGGTGTGGTACGCCTTCACCGAAATGGCGATTTTGTTGATCATCGCCGTCACTTCGGTTGTCGCTTCCCAGCGCGGCTTGCTGGTTTCTGACGCGATGATGCGCGTCAGTTCGGCCTTGTTTGCCTCCAGCAGCCCGGCAAACTTTTCCACAATCGCCTGACGCACGACGAAAGGCTGTTTTGCCCACGCAGGAAACGCGCGGCGCGCGGCACGGCAGGCTTGTTCCACCTGCGCGTCGCTGGCGTCATGCCCCTTCCAGAGCACCTCTTTTCCAACCGGATTGGTCTTTACGCGCTCTTCGCCTTCGCCCGTGACCCAGTCACCGTTAATCCATAATGTCATGCTGTTTTCTCCTCAGGGCAGAGACGCACCAGGCGAACCGTATCGCCGGCGTTACATTTCAGGGCATCCAGTTCTGCAGCCGTCAGCACCAGACGTTCACATTTCGGGTTGGTACGCACCAGCATGGCGCGGAAGTTGGCGTAATTTTCGTTCGACACCAGACAGACGGGCCAGTCACCCGGCGCGGGCTGACCTTCAGAGACCTCAACCAGACGGCTTTTACGGATCGCGCGCACGCGGTCGATATCGCACTCAAGCGTTGGGCCGCCGTCAAAGATGTCGACATAGTTCCGGTAGCGGAACCCCTCTTTCTCCAGCACCGCGCGGGCAGGCGCGGTCTGCGGATGGACTTCGCCAATCACCGCCTGCGCCTCCGGGCTGAGGAAATGGGTATAGATAGGATGCTTCGGCATCAGTTCGGCGATAAAGGCTTTCTGGCCGGTGCCGCAGAGATAGTCCGCCCGGCTGAACTCCATCGAGAAGAAGCGCTCGCCCAGGCTCTCCCAGAACGGCGAGTAGCCGGTATCGTCGATCACGCCGCGCATCTCAGCGACCACTTTTTCGTTAAAGCGATCGCGGAAGGCGGCCATAAACATAAAGCGCGATTTGGAGAGCAGATAGCCGTTGCCCTCTTTGCGCCACGCCGGGTCGAGGAACAGCGTGCACAGCTCGCTGGCGCCCGTGTGGTCATTACAGAGGAACAGCGTGGGCAGCGCGTTATAGACGTTCAGCTCTTTCGAGGCGTGAACCATGGTGCCGACGCGGTAGTTGTACCACGGGTCGTTAAGCCCGACGGCCACTTCAATGGCGCAGATCCCGGCCACGGTCCCCGTGTCGGTGTCTTCCAGCACGAACACATACCCCTGTTCGCTTTTTGGCAACGTCCCCTGCCAGGTTTGCAGGGCGCGCTCAATGCGCGCCGACAGCGTTTTTTCATCGGCAGGAAGCGAGGTCAGCCCGCCTCCCGTCTTACCGGCAAGCTGCATGAGCCCGGCGAGATCGCCGCGCTCAACGGGACGGATGACCATCATGATGACACCCCGGATTTCACTTTTTCACACGCCAGCGCAAAACGGTCCAGACCGGTTTGCACCTCTTCCTCGCTGACGATCAGCGCCGGCGCAAAACGCACCACGTTGGCACCGGCAATCAGCACCATCACGCCCACTTTTGCCGCTTCCTGTGAAATAAGTTTAGCTTTTCCGGCAAACTCGGCGGTGAGCTCGCAGCCGATTAACAGCCCCAGACCGCGAATTTCTTTAAACAGCCCCGTTTTGCCGTTGATGGCATTCAGGCGCTCGACAAACCAGTCGTGACGCTGCTTAACGCCTTTCAGCACCTCAGGCGTGTTAATGATGTCCAGAACCTGCCCGGCAACGGCGGTTGCCAGCGGGTTGCCGCCGTAGGTGGTGCCATGGGTACCTACGGTCATTACGCTGGCGAATTTATCGGTGGTCAGCGTCGCGCCAATCGGGAAGCCGCCGCCCAGCGCTTTGGCGGTCGAAAGCACGTCCGGCGTTACGCCATAGTGCATATAGGCATACAGCTCGCCGGTGCGGCCCACGCCGGTCTGCACTTCGTCGAAAATCAGGACCGCGTTGTGGCGATCGCACAGCTCGCGCAGCCCCTGCAGGAAGGCTTTTTGCGCCGGAAGCACGCCGCCCTCGCCCTGCATCGGCTCGACGATCACCGCGCAGGTGGTGTCGTTAATCAGCTCGCTGGCGGACTGCAGATCGTTATAAACACCGTGACGGATATCCGGCGGCAGCGGTGCGAAATCCTGCGAGTAGGAAGGCTGGCCGCCAGCGCTGACGGTAAAGAGCGTGCGCCCGTGGAAGGCATTTTTAAACGCCACGATGCCGCTCTTGTGGGTACCAAATTTATCGTGCGCATATTTGCGCGCCAGCTTCAGCGCCGCTTCGTTGGCTTCCGCCCCCGAGTTACAGAAAAAGACTTTTTCGGCAAACGTCGCGTCGATCAGTTTTTTGGCGAGGCGCAGCGCGGGCTCGTTAGTAAAGCCGTTGCCGGTATGCCAGAACTTCGCCGCCTGGTCATTCAGCGCCTGACGCAGCGCAGGGTGCGCATGACCCAGCGCGTTGACCGCAATCCCGCCTGCAAAGTCGATATACTCTTTACCCTGCTGATCCCACAGGCGCGAGCCTTCCCCACGAACCGGAATAAAAGCCGCCGGAGCGTAAACCGGCATCATCCATTCATCGAAATTTTCACGCGTAATTGACAGAGACATAGCGACCTCATCCGGTAAATAAAAAGTTATTTGAATGTTAAATAATTGGGTGTTTGCACTGTGAATGTAGATTGCAGCCTTCGTGCCAGCCAGCGATAAAATTGCATAAACGGGTTGAGGTAACAGAATATCAACAAGTTACAATATGGAGTTATTCACTTTTAGTGCATAAAAAGTGAATATTTTTACAGCAAGCGGCGCTTTGCCGCATGAAAATCAGAAAGAGTATGCAAGGGCCAAATATAATTCTGGAATTGTGATCGCTCGCGAAATTTATCGGTCATTTACGCCCTGTTTGAGGGCGATGTGCGTCAGAATGGTGCAAATATTGCACCACCGGCATTATCTGTCGCAGTTATTGGCCGAACCCGGTAACAGTTGACGCAAATTCTGCTACCATCCATGCACTATTCACCTTGCACTGGCAGCGACTATGAAATTTGTCTCTTTTAATATCAACGGCCTGCGCGCCCGCCCCCATCAGCTTGAAGCTATCGTTGAACAACATCAGCCAGATGTGATCGGCCTGCAGGAGACCAAGGTTCACGACGACATGTTCCCCCTCGAAGAGGTGGCGAAGCTCGGCTACAACGTCTTCTATCATGGGCAGAAAGGCCATTACGGCGTTGCGCTGTTGACCAAAGAGACGCCAGTTTCAGTCCGCCGTGGGTTTCCCGGCGACGGCGAAGAAGCACAGCGCCGCATCATCATGGCAGAACTGCCTTCCCCGCTGGGGAACATCACCGTGATTAATGGTTACTTTCCCCAGGGCGAGAGCCGCGACCATCCGACCAAATTCCCTGCTAAGGCCAAGTTTTATCAGGATCTGCAGAACTACCTGACAACCGAACTCAATAAAGACAATCCGGTGCTGATCATGGGTGATGTGAATATCAGCCCGACCGATCTGGATATTGGCATCGGTGAAGACAGCCGCAAACGCTGGCTGCGTACCGGCAAATGCTCCTTCCTGCCGGAAGAGCGCGAGTGGATGCAGCGCCTGCTGGACTGGGGGCTGGTGGATACCTTCCGTACCGCCAACCCGGACACGCAGGATCGCTTCTCGTGGTTTGACTACCGCTCAAAAGGCTTTGACGACAACCGTGGCCTGCGTATCGACCTGCTGCTCGCCAGTTCGCCGCTGGCAGAGCGCTGCATCGAAACCGGGATCGACTACGAGATCCGCAGCATGGAAAAACCGTCTGACCACGCGCCGGTGTGGGCTAAATTCAAGCTGTAATGACGCGTGAACATTCGAAAACTCGCTTTCCTGTGCGCCCTTCTGGGCGCATTTATTCTGACGTTTGTCATGCTTCCTCCAGGCACGCTCTCCCTGGAAGGGATTAAAACCCACCAGCAGGCACTCCTCTCCCATGTTGACCACGCGCCGCTGCGAAGCGCGCTGATCTTTTTTGCGCTCTATGTGGTGGTCTCCGCCCTGTCGATCCCCGGCGCGGCGATCCTCACCCTGCTGGGCGGAGCGTTATTTCCCCTGTGGGAAGGCACCGTTCTGGTCTCGTTTGCCTCCACGCTCGGGGCGACGCTTGCGATGCTCGCCAGCCGTTATCTGCTGCGCGAATGGGTCCAGCGGCGGTTTGCTCAGCAGATGAAAACGGTGAACGCCGGTATGGCGCATGACGGCGCGGGCTATCTTTTTGCCCTGCGCCTGATGCCGCTGTTCCCGTTTTTCCTGGTGAATTTGCTGATGGGGCTGACCCGCATTGGCGTATATCGCTACTGGTGGGTCAGCCAGGTCGCCATGCTGCCCGCGACGGTGGTCTTTCTGAACGCCGGGCGCGAGCTGGGGAAAGTGGCGTCGCTGCGCGATATTTTGTCGCCGGGCATGCTAATCGCCTTTACACTACTGGGGTTATTGCCGCTGGCGACTCGCCGGCTGTTTTCCCGTTATCTCCCGTCTGTTAAAAAGTGAGGCATTATGCGCCGTGTGCGTTTTTGCGCGTTCCTGACCGGTCTGCTGCTGGCAGCCCCCCTCTGTGCCGCCGAAAGCTGGCACGCTATTCAACAGCAGGCCAAAGGCCAGACCGTCTGGTTTAACGCCTGGGGCGGCGATCCGGCGGTCAACCGCTACCTTGAGTGGGTCAGCGGTGAGATGCAAACGCACTACGCCATTACCCTAAAAATTGTCCCGCTGGCGGACGCCGCCGATGCGGTAAAACGGATCCAGACCGAAGCCGCCGCAGGGCGTAAGGCCAACGGCTCGGTTGACCTGCTGTGGGTCAACGGCGAAAACTTCCGCACGTTAAAAGAGGCGAACCTGCTGCAAACCGGATGGGCGCAGACGTTGCCAGACTGGCACTATGTCGATACCCGCAAACCCGTCACGGAAGATTTTGCGATTCCAACCGACGGGGCGGAATCCCCGTGGGGCGACGCGCAGCTGACCTTTATCGCCCGCAAAGCCAGCATGCCGACGCCGCCCGCGGATCCGCAGGCGCTGCTGGCGTACGCGCAGCAGCATCCGGGCAAGGTCAGCTATCCCCGCCCGCCCGATTTTACCGGCACGGCCTTTCTGGAGCAGCTGCTGCTGACGCTGACCGATCGCCCTGAAGTTTTACAAAAAGCGCCCGATGCAACGTTTGCTCAGGTTACGGCGCCGCTCTGGGCCTACCTCGATAAGCTGCACCCGCTGCTGTGGCGCGAAGGAAAAGATTTCCCTCCCTCACCTGCCCGAATGGATGCCCTGCTTGCCAGCGGCAGTCTGAACCTGTCGCTGACCTTTAACCCGTCCCATGCGCAGCAGAAAGTGGCGAGCGGCGAACTGCCCGCCGACAGCTACAGCTTTGGTTTCGAGAGCGGGATGCTCGGCAACGTCCATTTTGTGGCTATCCCGGCCAATGCCAGCGCGAGCGCGGGTGCAAAGGTGGTCGCTAATTTCCTGCTGTCACCGCAGGCGCAAATCCGCAAGGCCGACCCGGCCATCTGGGGAGACCCGAGCGTCCTGGATGCGAAAGCGCTGCCCGAAGAGGAAGCGAAACAGCTGCTGGCCCATACGCCTCAGGGGCTGCCGCAGGTGCTTGCAGAGCCGCAGTCCGCCTGGGTGAACGCGCTGGAGCAGGAATGGCTGCGTCGTTACGGCACCCGCTGAGCGGGCTTGTCTGGCTGGCGATGGCGGTGATTTATCTGCCGATCCTGCCCGCCGGCGTGATGCTGTTCGCACCGGCGCTTTCTGCGACAAACTGGCAGCGGCTGCTGAACGATCCGCAGCTGCCGCAGGCGACCGCCGCCACGCTAGTCTCAACGCTCATCGCCACGCTGGGGGCGTTGCTGATTGCCCTTTTCTTCGTCTGCCTTTTGTGGCCCGGTCAACGCTGGCGGCGCCTCACGACCCGACTGCCCTGGCTACTGGCGATCCCCCATGTGGCGTTCGCCACCAGCGCGTTGCTGCTGTTTGCCGAGGGCGGTCTGTTTTATCAGCTCTGTACCGTCTGTACGGCTCCGTTTGACCGCTACGGCGTCGGGCTGGGCCTGACGCTCGCGGTCAAAGAGAGCGCGTTCGTGCTGTGGGCCATTTACGCCGTACTGCCGGAACAACGGCTCGCGCAGCAGAAGATCGTCCTGCAGACCTTTGGCTACGGGCGTTATCAGACGCTCAGCTGGCTGATCCTCCCGGCGATCGCGCCTGTCCTCGGCGCGGTGATGCTGGCGGTGCTGGCATGGTCGCTCTCGGTCGTGGACGTGGCGATCGTTCTCGGGCCCGGCAACCCGCCCACCCTGGCCGTGCTGGCCTGGCAGTGGCTAAGCCAGGGCGACGCGCAGCAGCAGGAAAAAGGAATGCTGCTGTGCCTGCTTCTCCTTGTACTGCTGGCCGCGCTGGCCGCCCTCGGATACGGCCTCTGGAAGGCATGGCGGCGCACAATCCCGGACCTCGCGGGGACGCGCCGAAGGTCTCAGCGCGTCCTGCCTGAGCGGGCGCTCAGCGGGTTACTGCCCGCGTGCGGCATCATGTGCGCTGGGGTACTGCTGATGCTGGCACAAGGGGGCGACGTGGGTCCCGTGGGGACCAGCCTTTCCTTCGGCCTGCTGTCGAGCCTGATCGCCCTCATCGTCATTTTTCTCTGGCTGGAATGGGGACCGCAGCGCGGCGCAGCGTGGGTGTGGTCACCGCTCGCCCTTCCTGCGCTGCCGCTCGTCACCGGGCAATACTTTATTGCATTGCGTCTGGGGCTCGACGGGAACTATGCCGCCGTGCTCTGGAGCCATCTGCTGTGGGTATTACCCTGGATGCTGCTGGTTCTGCAGCCCGCCTGGCGGCGGATCGATCCCCGGCTTATCCTTACCGCCAGAACGCTCGGCTGGCGACGGGCGAAAATATTCTTACTGCTGAAATGCCCCCTTCTGGTGCGCCCTGCGCTGCTGGCCTTTGCCACCGGCTTTTCCGTCAGCATGGCGCAATACATGCCGACGCTCTGGCTTGGCGCGGGGCGTTTCGCCACGCTGACTACCGAAACCGTCGCGCTCAGCAGCGGGGGCAGCATCCCCGTTCTCGCCAGCAGGGCGCTGGGATTACTGCTGGTCACGGGCACGGTGTTCGGTCTTGCCGCCCTGTTATCCCGGCTCGCGGGCCGCTACCGTCAAGGATTACGTTAATGCTGAAGGTAAAAGATCTCACCATCGAACCGCTTTTCCGCGAGGTCAATTTTTGCGTTCCTCGCGGGGAGATCGTTACCCTGATGGGGCCGTCCGGCAGCGGCAAATCGACCCTTTTTGCGTGGATGGTCGGCGCGCTGTCAGACGATTTCCAGGCGCGGGGCGAACTGTGGCTCGACGCGCGTCGCTGTGACGGCCTTCCCGTCGAATCCCGCGGGCTGGGCATTCTCTTTCAGGACGCGCTGCTGTTTGAACCGTTCAGCGTCGGGCAAAATTTGCTGCTGGCCTTGCCTGAGCACATCGTCGGACGCGCGCGTCGGGAAGCGGTCGAGCAGGCGCTGGATTCCGCCGGGCTGAGCGGTCATTACGCCAGCGATCCGGCCACCCTTTCCGGCGGGGAGCGTGCCCGGGTCAGCCTGCTGCGCGCCCTGCTCGCAGAGCCGCAGGCGCTGCTGCTGGATGAACCGTTCAGCCGCCTCGATAAAACGCTGCGCATAGCGTTTCGGGAATGGGTTTTTGACTCCGTCCGCGCGCGCAATATCCCAGTGGTGCTGGTCACGCACGATGAGGATGATATTCCGCCCGGCGGCGAGCTGATTGAGATTTCTCGCTGGCAATAATGTGCTAACGCAATGTTTTCCGTTTCGGGAGAGACGACAATGCCCCCCTCTTTTACTGACGTCAGGTTATTCGATGAAACGTGTTTCTCAACTGACCGCGCTGGCCCTGCTCTGCGGCCTCGCGTCCTTTTCCTCTCTGGCGGCTGATATGCCCAACGCGATGACGCTCTCCCAGCTTCAGGCGCAGCACGGCACGCCTGTCGACACCCGCCCCAGCGCGTTCTATAACGGCTGGCCGCAAACCCTCAGCGGCCCCTCCGGGCATGAACCCGCCGCACTCAACCTGGCTGCCGCCTGGCTGGGCGCAATGAGCGACGAGCAGATTGCGAGCTGGGCAAAACAGCATCAGCTTACGCCTGCAACCGCCATCGCCCTCTACGGCGACGAGAACGATAACCTGGCGGTGAAATCCCGCCTGGAGAAAGCCGGATACCGCCACGTCTCGCTGCTCAGCGACGCGCTGCAGACGCCCGGCCGCCTTCAGCGCCTGCCTCACTTTGAACAGCTGGTTTACCCGCAGTGGATCCACCGCCTCCAGCAGGGTAAACCCGTGACCGCCGCGCCGGCGGGTGACTGGAAAGTGATTGAAGCCGCCTGGGGCGCACCGAAGTTTTACCTGCTGAACCACATTCCCGGCGCGGGCTACATCGACACCAACGAGGTGGAGAGCGAGCCGCTGTGGAATAAAGTCTCCGACGACAAGCTGAAAGCGATGCTGGCGAAGCACGGGATCCGTCACGACACCACCGTCATTTTGTATGGCCGTGACGTTTACGCCGCCGCGCGCGTGGCACAGATCATGCTGTATGCCGGCGTGAAGGATGTGCGTATTCTCGACGGCGGCTGGAAGGCGTGGTCGGATGCTGGCCTCCCGGTTGAGCGCGGCACGCCCGCGAAAGTGACGCCAGCCCCCGATTTTGGCGCGCCGATCCCCGGCCAGCCGCAGCTGATGGTTGATATGGAACAGGCGCGGGGGATGCTGCACCGTAAGGATGCCTCCCTGGTCAGCATTCGTTCGTGGCCGGAGTTCATCGGCGAAACCAGCGGCTACAGCTACATCAAGCCAAAAGGTGAAATAGCCGGTGCCCGCTGGGGTCATGCGGGCAGCGACGCGACCCATATGGAAGATTTCCATAACCCGGATGGCACCATGCGCAGCGCGGACGATATCGCCGCCCAGTGGAAGCGCTGGAATATTCTGCCGGAACAGCACGTCGCGTTTTACTGCGGCACCGGGTGGCGGGCGTCAGAAACCTTTATGTACGCCCGGGTGATGGGCTGGAAGAATGTCGCCGTCTATGACGGCGGCTGGTACGAATGGAGCAGTCACCCGCAGAACCCGGTCACCACCGGAGAGCGCGGGCCAGAGAGCGCTCTCTAACGGGTGAGTGACTTCAGCGTTACATAGCCGCTCCAGACGCGCGTTGTGGTGGTCAGCCAGCACAGCGCGCCGAATACCCACGCGAACAGCGCAAAGTGCGCCGGGAACAGGCAGCACAGCACGAACAGCGCGATGGTCTCCGTCCCTTCCGTTAACCCACCGATGTAATAAAACGACTTGTGCGCATAGCCGGGGTTGTCGATATTGTGCTTTGCGGCCAGGGCCGCAAACGCCAGAAAGCTGCTGCCGGTACCGATAAACGCAAACAGCAGCCAGGCGGCCGCGAGCGCATTCTCTGCCGGAGCCGCGAGCGCAAAGCCAAACGGCACCAGGGCGTAGAACAGAAAATCGAGCGCGATGTCGAGAAATCCGCCCGCGTCGGTCAGCCCTCTCCGGCGCGCCAGCGCGCCGTCCAGACCATCCAGCAGGCGGTTAAGCACGATGGCGGCCAGCGCCGCCGGATACCAGCCGAGGGCCAGAAACGGCAGCGCCAGCACGCCGAAGACAAACCCGGTCAGGGTCAATCCGTCGGGCGTGATGCCCGGCTTATCCAGCACGGAAACCAGACGATTCAGAACGGGCTTTACCCGCGGATGAAGATGACGGTCAAGCATGAGGAGTCTCGTTAAACGTGGCGCACAGCCCCTGCGCCGGAATATCCAGCGCGGCATTAAAGCGGGCGGAGAGATTCTGAAACGCAATCAGCGCCGTCATCTCGGTGATGGCATCATCCGTGAAGTGGCGTTTCAGCGCCGTTCTGACTGACTCATCCGCCCGGGGCGGCGTGGCGGTCATCGCCTCGGCGTAGGCCAGCGCCACGCGCTCTTGCTCGGTAAACAAGGCGGAATCCTGCCAGTCGCTCACGGCCTGAACCTTATCCAGCGCGCCGCAGCGCTCGGCCAGCCGCAGGCTGTTGGCATCAATACAGAAAGCGCAGTGACAGAGCTGGGATACCCGCGTCATGAGCAGCGAACGCAGCGCGGGCGTCAGGCGCGCGTGACGACGCTCCAGAAAGCCGACAAACAGCGCCACCAGCCAGAACAGACGCGGCATGCGCCCCCACCAGCGGGTGGGATTCAGCACCGCGCCAAAGTGCTTTTTCTGCATGGCGGCAATCGGTTTTAGGCTGGCGGGAAGGGATTCGAGGGGGGCAACCCAGGCGGTGGACTCTTTCACCTCATTCTCCTGTTTACTGGACTCTGAGAAAGGGCACGATAATATGTCTTTTTTCGCTATCAATTATTGACGACCATGCTGAAAACACTCGATGTCGTTGCCGCCATCATCGAAAAAGACGGCAACATTTTACTGGCGCAGCGCCCTGCCCACGCCGACCAGCCGGGAATGTGGGAATTTGCAGGCGGTAAAGTCGAGGCCGGAGAAACCCAGCCAGAAGCGCTTATCCGCGAGCTGCGTGAAGAGTTGGGCATTGACGCCCTGCCGGGGCAATACGTGGCAAGCCACCAGCGGGAAGTCTCGCAGCGGTTGATTAACCTGCATGCCTGGCACGTTCCTGCTTTTCGCGGCGAGCTCACGGCGCACTACCACAGCGCGCTCGCGTGGTGTACGCCGGAAGAGGCGTTTGGCTACGCCTTAGCCCCCGCGGATATTCCGCTGCTGGAAGCCTTTATTGTTTTACGCGACGCCAGACCAGCGGGTTCGTGCTGATGGCGCGCTCGTCGCGCTGGCACTGCAGCAGAATGCCGTCCGCTTTCACAACGGCCCCTTCCGAGTAGTTCTGATTCTGATAGATACAGCACTGATTACAGGGCTGCACCGTTTGATTCTGGCCGCTGGAGCTAAACACTTCCGGCGGCACATTCACTTCCACGTCCGGGAGAATGGGATTGGCCTGCACGCCTGCGGTAAAGATCAGACATAACGCGGTGAATAGATAACGTTTCATAGACACATCTTCCAGTAGTTCCTTGATAATGACTATAACGGTAAACCAGAGCCGAACCTTTAATTTATCTCTTCATCGCTTTTCGTTATGACGCCCACCCTCTCATTAATTTCCCTTTCGTCATAAATTTCTGCTTGCCTCACAAAGCGGTACGGGTGGTATAGTCAAAAAAACAACACAAATCGCATAAGTAATAAACATAAAATACGATAAGAGGTTCTTATATCTATGGATCAGACACGCTCTCTGGAAAGTTTCCTTGCCCATGTTCAGCAGCGCGACCCGCACCAAAGCGAGTTCGCGCAGGCCGTGCGTGAAGTTATGACCACCCTGTGGCCCTTCCTTGAACAAAACCCGCGTTATCGCCAGATGTCTCTGCTTGAACGCCTTGTCGAGCCAGAGCGCGTGATCCAGTTCCGCGTGACGTGGGTTGACGATCGCAACCAGGTACAGGTTAACCGCGCGTGGCGCGTTCAGTTTAACTCGGCCATTGGCCCGTTTAAGGGCGGCATGCGTTTTCATCCGTCCGTGAACCTGTCGATTCTGAAATTCCTCGGCTTCGAGCAGACCTTTAAAAACGCCCTCACCACGCTACCGATGGGCGGCGGGAAAGGCGGCAGCGATTTCGACCCGAAAGGCAAAAGCGAAGGCGAAGTCATGCGCTTCTGCCAGGCGCTGATGACCGAACTCTACCGTCACCTCGGCCCGGATACCGACGTTCCTGCAGGTGATATCGGCGTGGGCGGACGTGAAGTGGGCTTTATGGCCGGGATGATGAAAAAGCTCTCCAACAACAACGCCTGCGTCTTTACCGGCAAGGGTCTGTCGTTTGGCGGCAGCCTGATCCGCCCGGAAGCGACAGGATACGGCCTGGTTTACTTCACCGAGGCGATGCTCAAGCGTCACGGTTTAGGCTTTGAAGGCATGCGCGTCGCGGTGTCCGGCTCCGGTAACGTGGCGCAGTATGCGATTGAGAAAGCGATGCAGTTTGGCGCTCGCGTGGTGACCGCCTCTGACTCCAGCGGCACGGTGGTGGATGAAGCGGGCTTCACGGCAGAGAAGCTGGCGCGCCTGTGTGAAATCAAAGCCAGCCGCGACGGTCGCGTGGCGGATTATGCCCGGGAGCTTGGCCTGACCTACCTGGAAGGGAAACAGCCGTGGGGCGTGCCGGTGGATATCGCCCTGCCGTGCGCCACGCAGAACGAGCTGGATGCAGACGCCGCGCGTACCCTGATTAGCAACGGCGTAAAAGCGGTGGCCGAAGGGGCGAATATGCCGACCACCATCGACGCGACGGATCTGTTCCTGGAAGCGGGCGTGCTGTTTGCGCCGGGCAAGGCCGCTAACGCGGGCGGCGTGGCGACCTCCGGCCTCGAGATGGCGCAAAACGCCGCGCGTCTCGGCTGGAAGGCGGAGAAAGTGGATGCGCGCCTGCACCACATCATGCTGGATATTCACCATGCCTGCGTGGAGTACGGCGGCGAGGCGTCGCAAACCAACTACGTGCGCGGGGCGAATATCGCCGGATTCGTGAAGGTGGCGGATGCGATGATTGGTCAGGGCGTGATTTAAGGTTTATCGCGTGCGGCCGGATGCCCTCACCCCGGCCCTCTCCCACAGGGAGAGGGAGAAAACCGGGCGTATCAGGCCGCGCTCTTTTTCTTCTTGAACGGTTTCTTCGCGCCGCCACCGGGCGCAACCATCCCTCTGAACGTTTTCACCGGCGTGCTGCGCGCCTGATCGATCAGCTGATAAAGCGTCCCGACCAGCGGCTGCATAAAGTCCTGATAGCGGCACTGCTTCTCGCTGATCTGCGTCAGCACCGATTCCCAGTGCGCGGTCATGTCCGGCCTCGCGGCCAGCTCCGGCAGAGAATGAATCAGCGCCCGGCCCGGTTCCGTTGAGTGGATGTAGCGTCCCTTTTTCTCCAGGAAGCCGCGCTTAAAGAGCAGCTCGATGATCCCCGCTCGCGTCGCTTCCGTCCCCAGACCGTCGGTGGCGCGCAGGATCTTCTTCAGATCTTTATCCTGCACAAACCGGGCGATCCCGGTCATCGCCGACAGCAGCGTCGCATCGGTGAAATGGCGCGGCGGCTGGGTCTGACGTTCAACCACTTCGCCCTTCTCGCACAGCAGTTCGTCATCTTTAGCGACCACCGGCAGCGGCGTGCCGTCGTTCTCTTCGTCGCGCTCTTTATTCCCCAGCAGCGTGCGCCAGCCTGCTTCCGCGAGGAAACGCGCTTTGGCGATAAACTTGCCTTTGGCAATCTCAAGCTCAATCACGCACTTACGGAATACCGCGTCCGGGCAGAACTGCATCAGGTACTGACGGGCGATCAGGTTATAGACCTTCGCTTCGTTCTCGGTCAGGTTGACGTTGCTGGCGCGCGCCGTCGGGATAATCGCGTGGTGAGCATCGACTTTTTTGTCGTCCCAGCAGCGGTTATGGGTGTCAGGGTTTACCGCCGGCTGCGGGAGCAGATCCGGCGCGTGGACGCTGATGGCGTTCATCACCGAGTGGCGACCGGCAAAGTGCTCTTCCGGCAGATAGCGACTATCCGAACGCGGATAGGTGATGAGCTTGTGGGTTTCATAGAGCTTCTGGCAGATGTCCAGCACGTTCTGCGCGCTGAGGCCAAACTTTTTGGCCGCCTCAATCTGAAGTGCAGAAAGCGAGAACGGCAGCGGCGCGGGTTCTGATTCCCGTTTATCGTTATAGCTGGTAACGATAGCCGGCTTGCCGGTAATGCGGTTAACCACGTGATCCGCCAGCGGACGATGGAGCAGTCGCCCCTCTTCATCCTGATACGATTCACAGGCATCGCTAGGCTGCCAGACGGCGGTAAAGCGTTCGTCTTTAGGCGTGACGATATGCGCTTTCACCTCAAAGAAATCTTTGGCGACGAAGTTCTCAATCTCTTCGTCACGACGCACGACCAGCCCCAGCACCGGCGTCTGCACGCGCCCCACGGAAAGCACGCCCTGATAGCCCGCGTTGCGCCCGAGGATGGTGTAGGCGCGGGTCATGTTGATGCCGTACAGCCAGTCGGCGCGTGCGCGGGCTAATGCCGAGACGCACAGCGGGATAAACTCGCTGTTGGCGCGCAGGCGCGAAATCGCCCGCTCGACGGCCTGCGGGTTGAGGTCGTTTATCAGGCAGCGCTGTACCTGCTGGCGCTTTTCCGGCGCCAGCTCAAGATAGTCCAGCACCTCATCCACCAGCAGCTGCCCTTCCCTGTCCGGGTCACCCGCGTGCACGATTTCAGCGGCGTCATGCAGGAAGCGCTTAATCACGTTGAGCTGTTTGGTGACCGAAGGTCGGGGCTGCAGGCGCCATTTTTCCGGCACGATGGGCAGATCGTTTAAATTCCAGCGGGCGTAGCGGCTGTCGTAGACATCCGGCTGCGCCTGCTCAAGCAGGTGACCAATACACCAGGTGACCACCTGCCCGTTACCGCATTCGATAAAGCCGTCGCCCTTGCGATGCGGTTTAGGCAGCACATCGGCAATGGCACGGGCCAGGCTCGGCTTTTCGGCAATAAACAACCGCATCGAATTAACGGATCTCAATCATCGGACGACCGCCGCGCGCGGTCACCAGCTCGCCGATCGCCGTCAGGGTGATGCCGAACTCGGCGGCAGTGGCCTGAACCTCGGCTTCGGATTCCGGCGTGACCGCCAGCAGCAGGCCGCCGGAGGTTTGCGGATCGCACAGCAGGCTGCGCCACTCCTCAGGCATTTCGCCCATCAGGTGACCGTAGCTGGCGAAGTTGCGCTGGGTACCGCCCGGGACCGCGCCCTGAGCAATATACTCCTCCACGCCCGGCAGCTTCGGCACGTCCTGATACCAGACCTGCGCCTGCACGCCCGCGCCCTGACACACTTCAGAGAGGTGCCCCAGCAGGCCAAAACCGGTGACGTCGGTCATCGCCTTCACGCCGTCGATATTGGCAAACGCCGCACCGGCGAGGTTCATCTGGCACATGACTTCCGTTGCCAGGCCTTTGTGCTCCGGTTTCAGCAGGGATTTTTTCTCGGCGGTGGTCAGCACGCCAATGCCCAGCGGCTTGGTGAGGAACAGTTTGCAGCCCGCCTGCGCGGTGCTGTTGCGCTTTACGCGTTCGGTCGGCACTACGCCGGTAACGGCCAGGCCAAAGATAGGCTCCGGCGCATCAATAGAGTGACCGCCGGCCAGGGCAATCCCCGCCTGCTGGCAGGCAAAACGTCCGCCATCAATCACCTCACGGGCCACTTCCGGCGGGATGGTGTTGATCGGCCAGCCCAGAATGGCAATCGCCATGATCGGCTTACCGCCCATCGCGAAGATATCGCTGATGGCGTTGGTGGCCGCAATTCGCCCGAAGTCGAACGGGTTATCGACAATCGGCATAAAGAAGTCGGTAGTACTGATAATGCTGGTGCCGTTACCTAAGTCATAAACTGCAGCATCGTCACGCGTTTCATTGCCGACAAGCAGGTTCGGGTCGACAAACTTCGCCTGTTCACTGTGCAGGATGGTCTCCAGCACTTTCGGGGAAATTTTACAACCGCAACCGGCTCCGTGGCTGTACTGCGTTAAACGAATGGTTTGCTCGCTCATGGACGTCTCCTGTCATCTCAATCGCGCTATGGTAGCGCTCATTCCATAAAGAGGTAAGTATGACTGTCTGAATTCTGCGGCAGATGCTCAGAATCCAGACAGTTTAGGTGCGTTATCAGAAATGGCTGACGAAAGGCGTGGTGTCCGGAATGCTGATGGTGCTGGAGGCTTTAAGCTGCGGGGTGCCGAGATAGAGGAAGCCGACAATTTTGTCATGCTCACCGCAGCCAAAACCGTCACGGACCGCCGGGCTTTCGGTCAGCGCACCGGTACGCCAGATACCGTTAAAGCCCTGCGCGACGGCGGCCATTTGCATCGCCATGACCGCACAGCCTGCGGACATTTCCTGTTCCCAGACCGGCACCTTATGGTCAGCCTGGCATTTCGCCACGACGGCGATAATCATCGGGGCGCGGAACGGGGCATTGCGCGCCTTGTCGATACCTTTCTCATCCTGACCGGCGGCAACCGCGCCCTGCTCCAGCAGCTGACTGAAACGATCGAGGCCTTCGCCTTCAATCACAAAGAAGTGCCACGGCTGCAGCGTGCCGTGATCGGGGGCACGCATGCCGGCACGCAGAATGTTCTCCAGCTGCTCGCCTGCCGGGGCAGGTTCGGCCAGACGGGAAGCGCTACGGCGGTTAACAAGCAGTTCGAGTGCGTCCATTGGTTAACTCCTTTCTTGAAATTTACTCACAAAATTAACACGACGGCAGATTTTGTTACAGCCTGGCAGGCGATTCCTGCTGACAAGTGGCGGTTGGGTCATTACGATAACCCAACATTACCGTCCAGTGGCGACGGAAACAGTCATTTTCTGGTTAGGGAGAATACATGCGAACCCTTTGGCGAATCATTGCCGGTTTCTTTAAATGGACGTGGCGACTGCTCAACTTCGTCCGCTACCTGGTGATGAACATTTTCTTCATCCTGCTGGTTCTGGTTTGCGCGGGCATCTGGATGCATATCAGCAACGCGAATCAGGCGCAGCATTCGACTCGCGGGGCCCTGTTACTCGATATCACCGGCGTTATCGTTGATAAACCGTCCGCCAGCAACCGTCTGGGGGCAATCAGCCGCCAGCTGTTTGGCGCGACATCAGACCGTCTGCAGGAAAACTCCCTGTTCGATATCGTCGATACCATCCGCCAGGCCAAAGACGACCGGAACATCACCGGGATCGTGCTGGATCTGAAAGATTTTGCCGGAGGCGATCAGCCTTCAATGCAGTACATCGGTAAAGCGCTGCGCGAATTCCGCGACAGCGGCAAGCCGGTGATTGCCGTGGGCGACAGCTACAGCCAGGGGCAATATTATCTGGCGAGCTTCGCCAATAAGATCTGGCTCTCCCCGCAGGGCACGGTCGATCTGCACGGGTTTGCCACCAACGGCCTGTACTACAAATCCCTGCTCGACAAGCTGAAGGTCACCACCCACGTCTTCCGCGTCGGCACGTACAAATCCGCCGTCGAGCCGTTTATCCGCGACGATATGTCCCCTGCCGCCCGCGAAGCGGACAGCCGCTGGATTGGCGAGCTGTGGCAGAACTATCTCGGCACCGTTGCCGCTAACCGTCAGATTACGCCTGAGCAGGCATTCCCTGGCGCACAGGGCGTGCTCGAAGGCCTGCGTAAGGTTGACGGTGATACCGCAAAATATGCGCTCGATAACAAACTGGTTGATGCCCTGGGCACCAGCGCCGAGATTGAAAAATCCCTGAGCAAGCAGTTTGGCTGGAGCAAAGAGGATAAAAATTACAGCGCCATCAGCATGTATGATTACTCTACGAAAAAGCCGGATGACAGCGGTGACAGCGTAGCGGTGGTCTTTGCCAACGGCGCCATCATGGACGGCCAGGAGACTCCGGGGAACGTGGGCGGCGATACTACCGCGTCACAAATCCGCGATGCTCGTCTGGATCCGAAAGTTAAAGCGATTGTCCTGCGGGTGAACAGCCCTGGCGGCAGCGTCAGCGCCTCCGAGGTGATCCGCGCTGAACTTGCCGCGGCGCGTGCCGCCGGCAAGCCGGTGGTTGTATCAATGGGCGGAATGGCCGCCTCCGGGGGTTACTGGATCTCAACGCCAGCCAACTACATCGTGGCCAACCCGAGCACGCTGACCGGTTCGATTGGCATCTTCGGGGTGATCAACACCGTGGAAAACAGCCTGGATTCTCTGGGCGTGCATACCGATGGCGTGGCCACCTCTCCGCTGGCGGATGTGTCGGTGACCAAATCCCTGCCGCCGGAAGTCTCTGAGATGATGCAGCTCAGCATTGAGAACGGCTATAAGCGCTTTATCACCCTGGTGGCGGACTCGCGTAAAAAGACGCCTGAGCAGATCGACCAGATCGCACAGGGACACGTCTGGACCGGCCAGGATGCGAAGAGCAACGGTCTGGTGGACAGCCTGGGCGACTTCGATGACGCCGTGAAGAAAGCCGCCGAGCTGGCTAAGCTCAAGCAGTGGCATATCGAGTATTACCAGGACGAGCCGTCGTTCTTCGATATGGTCATGGACAGCATGTCCGGCTCGGTACGCGCCATGCTGCCGGAGGCGATGCAGGCTTACCTGCCTGCGCCGGTCGCCGCGGCAGCGAAAGCGATGAAGGCGGAAAGCGACAAGCTCGCGGCCTTTAACGATCCACAGAGTCGTTACGCGTTTTGCCTGACCTGCGCTAACGTCCGTTAAAAACCGTCCCCTCTTCCCGCGAAGAGGGGATTTTTTTCTTTTGAAGAACAAGAACTCACTACCATGCAGAAGAAATCGATTTATGTAGCCTACACTGGCGGTACCATCGGTATGCAGCGCTCTGAAAACGGCTATATCCCTGTCTCCGGCCACCTTCAGCGTCAGCTTGCGCTGATGCCAGAATTCCACCGTCCGGAGATGCCTGACTTCACCATCCACGAATACGAGCCGCTGATGGACTCCTCCGACATGACGCCGGAAGACTGGCAGCATATCGCGGATGACATTAAAGCCCATTACGACCAGTACGACGGCTTTGTGATCCTGCACGGCACCGACACCATGGCGTTTACCGCCTCGGCGCTCTCCTTCATGCTGGAGAACCTGAGCAAGCCGGTTATCGTCACCGGGTCGCAAATCCCGCTGGCGGAGCTGCGCTCGGACGGGCAGATCAACCTGCTGAACTCCCTGTACGTGGCGGCGAATTACCCGATCAACGAAGTGTCGCTGTTCTTCAATAACCGTCTGTATCGCGGCAACCGTACCACCAAAGCCCATGCTGACGGTTTTGACGCCTTCGCCTCCCCTAACCTGCAGCCGCTGCTGGAGGCCGGGATTCATATCCGTCGTCTGGGCACGCCGCCTGCGCCGAACACCGCCGGCGAGCTGATCGTGCATCCGATAACTCCGCAACCGATTGGCGTGGTCACTATCTACCCGGGTATCTCCGCCGACGTGGTGCGTAACTTCCTGCGCCAGCCGGTGAAAGCGCTGATTTTGCGCTCCTATGGCGTCGGCAACGCGCCGCAGAACGGCGAATTCCTGAAAGAGCTTCAGGAAGCCAGCGAGCGCGGAATTGTGGTCGTGAACCTGACCCAGTGTATGTCCGGAAAGGTCAACATGGGCGGCTATGCCACCGGCAACGCGCTGGCACATGCGGGGGTTATCAGCGGCTTCGATATGACCGTTGAGGCAACGCTGACTAAACTTCACTATTTACTGAGTCAGGATCTGGACATTCAGTCCATTCGCAGCGCGATGATGCAAAACCTGCGCGGCGAGCTGACCCCGGACGAATAAGGAGTGCTCATGAAGCAACGCGCCCTGCTACTGGTCGATTTGCAAAATGATTTCTGCGCGGGCGGTGCGCTGGCCGTCGCCGAAGGTGACAGCACCGTTGACGTGGCAAACACGCTGATTGACTGGTGCAAAGCCCGCGGTGAAGCGGTTGTCGCAAGCCAGGACTGGCACCCGGCGAACCACGGCAGCTTTGCCAGCCAGCACGACGTCGAGCCTTTCACTCAGGGGGAACTCGACGGGCTGGCGCAAACCTTCTGGCCGGATCACTGCGTACAGCAGACGGAAGGCGCGGAGCTGCATCCGCTCCTGAACCAGAAAGCCATCGACGCGGTGTTCCATAAAGGTGAAAACCCGGCTATCGACAGCTATAGCGCGTTTTTTGATAACGGGCATCGCCAGAAAACGGCGCTGGACGCGTGGTTACGCCACCATGAAATCACGGAGCTGATCGTGCTGGGCCTGGCGACGGATTACTGCGTGAAGTTTACCGTGCTGGACGCGCTCCAGTTGGGGTATACCGTCAGCGTCATCACCGACGGCTGCCGCGGGGTAAACATTCACCCGCAGGACAGTGCTCAGGCGTTTATGGATATGGCTGCGGAAGGCGCAACGCTGTATACGCTCGAAGACTGGCTGGAAACGCAGGCGTAGTCTTTTACGCCCTCTCCCTGTGGGAGAGGGTATCAACCTGCACCGTTATTGCATTTTCATCGTCGCAATCGGCTTCGGCGTGATGCCAAAGTCTTCTTTCAGCTCGCGCTTGCTCTTCATGACCATCTGGCCTTTGGTGTCGATCGTCATGTGCTGCGCGTCGGTGTTATTGCGCGCCTGCCACAGCATCACCAGCTGCAAACTGTTCTCTTTTTGCTCCGGCGTCAGCGCAACGCCGTCGGGCCATTTTCCCAGTTCTACGGCGGTCACCAGACGCTGATAAATCTCCGGCGTCATGCCGCTAATCATGTCATCAATATTCACTCTCGCGCCCTTTCAAAGGAATAATTTGCTGAATCGTTTTTTCAACCCTTAATCTGATCACCGTTTTCATCATCGGTGAAGCTCATTGAGGCTGAATTTACGCAAAAACGCTCGCCCGTAGGCTGGGGGCCATCCGGGAAGACGTGCCCAAGGTGCGCATCGCAGTTGCCGCAGCGAATTTCCGTACGCACCATGCCGTGCGACGAGTCGGTCAGGTAGCGGATGGCCTCATCGCTCACCGGCTCGTAGAAACTCGGCCAGCCGCAGCCAGAATCAAATTTCGTTTGTGAATTGAACAGAGGCGCATCGCAGACCAGGCAGTGGTAGACGCCGTCTCGCTTGTTGTGCAGTAAACGCCCGGTGAACGGCGGTTCCGTTCCGTGATTCTGCGTCACGTAAAACTGCATTTCTGTGAGGTTTTTTTTCAAATCGTCAGGGTTACGTTGGTTCGACATATGCTTACATCTCGCTGTAGAAACAGACATCTTTCACCCCGGATTCTAACAAAACATTAACACCCTTGCGTGCACTTTTGATCTAAACTTATGTGTCGCGAATAAGCGGTCAGGCAATTGTGATCACGTTCACATTTTTATCCTGAGAGGACTTTAAAATCCCGGCTCAGCCCCCATATGGGTGCAAGCTCAAAGGGAAAGTGAGGCGAGTCAGTCGCACAAACGTTAGTCACAGGATTGATTTGTCGCAATGATTGACACGATTCCGCTTGACGCTGCGTAAGGTTTTTGTAATTTTACAGGCAACCTTTTATTCACTAACAAATAGCTGGTGGAATATATGACTATCAAAGTAGGTATCAACGGTTTTGGCCGTATCGGCCGTATTGTTTTCCGTGCTGCTCAGAAACGTTCTGACATCGAAATCGTTGGTATCAACGATCTCCTGGACGCTGAATACATGGCGTACATGCTGAAGTACGACTCAACTCACGGTCGTTTCGACGGCACCGTTGAAGTGAAAGACGGCCACCTGGTTGTTAATGGCAAAACCATCCGCGTTACTGCTGAAAAAGACCCAGCTAACCTGAAATGGAACGAAATCGGTGTTGACGTTGTTGCTGAAGCAACCGGTATCTTCCTGACCGACGAAACTGCGCGTAAACACATCACCGCTGGTGCGAAGAAAGTTGTTCTGACTGGTCCTTCCAAAGACAACACCCCAATGTTCGTTCGTGGTGCAAACTTCGAAACTTACGCTGGCCAGGATATCGTGTCTAACGCATCCTGCACCACCAACTGCCTGGCACCGCTGGCTAAAGTTATCAACGACAACTTCGGCATCATCGAAGGTCTGATGACTACCGTTCACGCGACTACCGCTACTCAGAAAACCGTTGATGGCCCGTCTCACAAAGACTGGCGCGGCGGCCGTGGCGCGGCTCAGAACATCATCCCATCCTCTACCGGTGCTGCTAAAGCTGTAGGTAAAGTACTGCCAGAACTGAATGGCAAACTGACTGGTATGGCGTTCCGCGTTCCAACTCCTAACGTATCCGTTGTTGACCTGACCGTTCGTCTGGAAAAAGCTGCTTCTTATGAAGAAATTAAGAAAGCAATCAAAGCTGCTTCCGAAGGCGCAATGAAAGGCGTTCTGGGCTACACCGAAGACGACGTTGTATCTACCGATTTCAACGGCGAAATCTGCACTTCAGTATTCGATGCTAAAGCAGGTATCGCACTGAACGACAACTTCGTGAAACTGGTTTCCTGGTACGACAACGAAACTGGCTACTCTAACAAAGTACTGGACCTGATCGCTCACATCTCCAAATAAGTTGAGATGAGTGTTTGATCCAAAAAGGCGACTTCGGTCGCCTTTTTTTATTTATAAGACAGAGGATTGCTTAATGACTAATAAAATTTTTGCACTTCCGGTAGTCGAACAACTTACCCCTGTGCTCTCCCGCCGTCAGATTGACGGTGCTGATGTCATCGTCGTTGACCACCCACGCGTTAAAGCCTCCGTAGCGCTGAACGGCGCCCACCTGCTCTCCTGGAAACCGGAAGGCGAAGCAGAAGGCTTATGGCTGAGCGATGCGACCTCCTTCAAAAAAGGGGCCGCAATCCGCGGTGGCGTACCGATCTGCTGGCCGTGGTTCGGCCCGTCCGCACAGCCGGGTTTGCCGTCTCACGGTTTTGCCCGTAACCAGCAGTGGACGCTGAAAGCGCATAACGAAGATGACAACGGCGCAGTGCTGACCCTTGAGCTGCAGGCTAATGATGAAACCCGCGCCCTCTGGCCGCACGATTTCACCCTGTATGCCCGCTTCAAGCTGGGTAAAACCTGTGAAATCGAACTGGAAGCTCACGGCGAGTTCGAAACCACCTCTGCCCTGCACACCTATTTCAACGTGGGTGATATCAGCGCCGTGAAGGTGAGCGGCCTGGGCGATACCTATATCGACAAAGTGGATAACGCGAAAGAAGGCAAACTGAGCGACGGCGTTCAGGCATTCCCTGACCGTACCGACCGCGTTTACCTGCACCCGGAAGCGTGCAGCGTGATCCACGACGGCGCCCTGAACCGCGGCATTGAAGTGGTCCATCATCATCACAGCGACGTGGTGGGCTGGAACCCGGGCCCTGCGCTGTCCGTCAGCATGGCCGACATGACGGATGATGGCTACAAAACGTTTGTCTGCGTGGAAACCGCTTGCGTGAGCAACCCGCAAAAAGCGAGTGAGGAAAAACCGTCTCGTTTAGGGCAGACGATTCGCATTGTTAAGCGATAAACTCCCTGCACCACGCTAAAGCAAACGGGGCGCAAGCGCCCCGTTTTGATGCATAAATTGCACTAAATTAATGCACAATCAGAACTTGTAGCTCACACCCACAGAGAAGATGCCTGCCCAGGACTTATCGACCATCGGGCTATCCTTCACTTCATCGCTCAGACGCTCATAGCGGCCGGTACCGTACACGCTCCAGTCACCGAGGAAGTTGTAGCTCGCGGTCAGCTCCAGGTAAGGATCCCAGCCGTCATCTGCACTGTAGCTTTTCAGACCACTGCGGCGGGACTCGTTTTTAGAGACGCCGTAGTAGTAGTCGTTGTAGTTCTCGCTGTTGTACTGCACACCGATACCCGGCGTCAGGGTGAGCCCACCGTTGGTGTAGCGGTACAACCACGCCAGATCCCAGATAAAGCCGTTGCTGTTATCCAGCGTGTCACCCGCCAGTGCCGTACGCAGGAAGCCATACTCGGTGTTATGTACATACGAGAGCCCGGCCATCATGGTGCTTTTACGCTTGTCGAGCTGGCGAAGCGCATGGCTGTCGCTGTCACCCGGCTTGAAGTGCGTTGGATCGTAGTAGGCCATGATGGAAAGCTTATCGGCCTTATCGTTCCAGAGATAGTAGCCGCCGCCGAGCCCGCGGAACCAGACGTTGTCGCCTTCATAGGTGATAACGGGAACAGGATAAACATCACGGTCATACTGTTTATACGGGCTGTTAATGACGCCAACACCCGCGCCAACCGTCCACTGACTTTCCGCCTGCGCGGTGTTCACTGCGGTTGCGGCAAGGATGCCTAATGCCAGAAGTTTGAGTTTGGTCACAATCCATTCTTTCCTGTAGTCAAATAATCAGCGGATGAAGTGTAACCGCCATTCCCGTACATCCCAAAATTTTTTGCCTGCTAATCAGTCTGATTAACCCGTTATTTTTAACTTTTCAGATGACAACACGCTTTCATTTATATGACCACTGAATGAAAAACGTGCATTTGTCTTATAACGACAGTGGAAATTTTTGGATGAGTTATTGATATGTCATTGAAAGTAGATTTTCTGGGCATGCAAGTTTTGCAAATGCCATCTACGCTTTAATTTAAGAAGAGTTTTCCTGAACACCCTGCGGTTCTTAGCGTCTGACCTGGCACACAGGTTGCTGCTCTGGCAGTGAGGTGCGAGAGATTCTCTTCCGGGAGCCTCCACTACTCATACGAACGGCTCTTATCCTGTGCTAAAAAACGAAAGGACGGCATGCCATGAATATATTCGATCACTATCGCCAGCGCTATGAAGCTGCCAAGGACGAAGAGTTCACACTGCAGGAGTTTCTTACCATCTGTCGGCAAGATCGCAGTGCCTATGCCAATGCGGCAGAACGGCTATTGATGGCCATTGGTGAGCCAAACATGGTTGACACTGCCCTGGAGCCTCGGCTTTCCCGTCTCTTTTCGAATCGGGTGGTCGCCCGATACCCGGCGTTTGAAGAGTTCTATGGTATGGAAGATGCCATCGAACAGATTGTCTCCTATCTGAAGCATGCCGCTCAGGGTCTGGAAGAGAAGAAACAGATCCTCTATTTACTCGGCCCGGTGGGTGGCGGTAAATCCTCGCTGGCTGAACGCCTGAAGTCGCTGATGCAGCGCGTTCCTATTTATGTGCTGAGCGCCAACGGTGAACGCAGCCCGGTGAACGACCATCCGCTGTGCCTGTTCAATCCGCAGGAAGACGCGCAGATTCTGGATAAAGAGTATGGCATCCCGCGTCGCTACCTCGGCACCATCATGTCGCCGTGGGCGGCAAAACGCCTGCACGAGTTTGGTGGCGACATCACCAAATTCCGCGTGGTGAAGGTCTGGCCGTCTATCCTTGAGCAGATCGCCATCGCCAAAACAGAACCCGGTGATGAGAACAACCAGGATATCTCGGCGCTGGTGGGTAAAGTCGATATCCGTAAGCTGGAAAACTTCGCGCAAAACGATCCGGATGCCTACGGTTACTCAGGCGCGCTGTGCCGTGCGAACCAGGGGATTATGGAATTCGTCGAGATGTTTAAAGCACCGATTAAAGTGCTGCATCCTCTGCTGACGGCTACCCAGGAAGGCAACTACAACGGGACGGAAGGTATCTCCGCCCTGCCGTTTAACGGGATTATTCTCGCCCACTCGAACGAATCTGAATGGGTGACCTTCCGTAATAACAAAAACAATGAGGCCTTCCTTGACCGCGTGTACATCGTCAAGGTGCCTTATTGCCTGCGGATCTCCGAAGAGATCAAAATTTACGAGAAACTGCTTAACCACAGCGAGCTGGTGCATGCCCCCTGCGCGCCCGGCACGCTGGAAACGCTGTCGCGCTTCTCCATCCTTTCGCGTCTGAAAGAGCCGGAAAACTCCAGCATCTATTCGAAAATGCGCGTCTATGACGGTGAAAGCCTGAAAGATACCGACCCGAAAGCGAAGTCGTATCAGGAATACCGCGACTATGCCGGGGTTGATGAGGGGATGAACGGTCTGTCCACGCGCTTCGCGTTTAAGATCCTCTCCCGCGTCTTTAACTTCGACCATGCGGAAGTGGCGGCCAACCCGGTTCATCTGTTCTACGTGCTGGAGCAGCAAATCGAACGCGAGCAGTTCCCGCAGGAGCAGGCTGAACGCTACCTTGAGTTCCTCAAAGGTTACCTGATCCCGAAATACGCCGAGTTCATTGGCAAAGAGATCCAGACGGCCTACCTGGAATCCTATTCAGAATACGGGCAGAACATTTTCGACCGTTATGTCACCTATGCTGACTTCTGGATCCAGGATCAGGAGTACCGCGACCCGGATACCGGCCAGCTGTTTGACCGTGAATCCCTGAACGCGGAGCTGGAAAAAATCGAGAAGCCTGCCGGGATCAGCAACCCGAAAGACTT
Organism: Enterobacter cloacae complex sp. ECL352; assembly: GCF_020149545.1. Classification (NCBI taxonomy): domain Bacteria; kingdom Pseudomonadati; phylum Pseudomonadota; class Gammaproteobacteria; order Enterobacterales; family Enterobacteriaceae; genus Enterobacter; species Enterobacter cloacae complex sp. ECL352. The sequence continues at coordinate 4,197,724 of NZ_CP083709.1, read as the reverse complement.
CCGTAACGAGATTGTGAACTTTGTCCTGCGCGCCAGAGCGCATAACAACGGACGCAATCCGAACTGGACCAGCTACGAGAAACTGCGCACGGTCATTGAGAAGAAAATGTTCTCCAATACCGAAGAGCTGCTGCCGGTGATCTCGTTTAACGCCAAAACCTCCACCGATGAGCAGAAAAAGCACGACGACTTTGTCGACCGTATGATGGAAAAAGGCTACACCCGCAAGCAGGTCCGCCTGCTCTGCGAATGGTATCTGCGCGTGCGTAAATCGTCTTAAAAACAAGTGCCCGGTGGCGGTTAGCGCTGACCGGGCCTACAAAATGCAAGTTGGCAAATGCAGTACGGGGGGTATATGACCTGGTTTATTGACCGGCGTCTTAACGGCAAAAACAAGAGCACGGTGAACCGCCAGCGCTTCTTGCGTCGTTATAAAGCGCAAATTAAACAGTCTATCTCCGAGGCCATCAACAAACGCTCGGTGACCGACGTCGACAGCGGCGAGTCTGTCTCCATCCCCACCGATGACATCAGCGAACCGATGTTTCATCAGGGGCGAGGCGGCCTGCGCCATCGCGTACACCCAGGTAATGACCACTTCGTTCAGAACGACAGAATTGAGCGTCCTCAGGGCGGCGGCGGTGGTTCAGGAAGCGGTCAGGGACAGGCCAGCCAGGACGGTGAAGGTCAGGACGAATTTGTCTTCAAGATTTCGAAAGACGAATATCTCGACCTGCTGTTTGAAGACCTGGCGCTGCCGAATCTGAAAAAGAATCAGCATCGTCAGCTTAATGAATACAAAACCCATCGCGCGGGCTATACCGCCAACGGCGTGCCCGCCAATATCAGCGTCGTGCGTTCGTTGCAGAATTCGCTGGCGCGACGAACGGCCATGACGGCGGGCAAACGGCGCGAACTGCGCGAGCTGGAGAGCAGCCTGAAGGTCGTGGAAAACACGGAACCGGCGCAACTGCTGGAAGAGGAGCGTCTGCGTAAAGAGATTGCGGAACTAAGAGCGAAGATCGAACGGGTACCGTTTATAGACACCTTCGACCTGCGCTACAAGAATTACGAAAAACGCCCAGAGCCCTCCAGCCAGGCGGTAATGTTCTGTCTGATGGACGTTTCCGGCTCGATGGACCAGGCCACGAAGGATATGGCGAAGCGTTTTTATATTCTGCTCTACCTGTTCCTGAGCAGAACCTATAAGAACGTGGAGGTGGTTTATATTCGTCACCACACTCAGGCGAAAGAGGTGGATGAACATGAGTTCTTCTACTCGCAGGAGACCGGCGGGACCATCGTGTCAAGCGCTCTGAAGCTGATGGATGAAGTGGTCAAAGAGCGTTACGACCCGGCGCAGTGGAACATTTATGCCGCGCAGGCGTCCGATGGCGACAACTGGGCCGACGACTCACCGCTGTGTCACGAGATTCTGGCGAAGAAAATTCTGCCGGTGGTGCGTTACTACAGCTATATCGAAATTACCCGTCGCGCGCACCAGACCCTGTGGCGGGAGTATGAACATCTGCAAGCAATGTTCGATAATTTTGCCATGCAGCATATCCGTGACCAGGATGATATTTATCCGGTGTTCAGGGAGCTGTTCCACAAGCAAAGCTCAACAACTTCAAATTAAACCTTGTTAATCAGCCAGTTAACTTTGTTTTACTGGCTGATTAACTATAGTTTTCACGTTTAAAATTCTCCATAATTTTCATTGCCTTAGTTTTTATTTTGGGGAAGGCAGTTTAGTGATTATCCGGTTAGATAGTGGGTAACTTGTCCTCCCCTATAATGTTAAGGGTGTGAGTCAGTACGCCGTACACAGTTACATCATCCAGCGCGTCGCCTTCTATCGCTTCACCATCTTCTGTTATCAATGCCGCCCCGTATAGCTTTGCAAACTCGTTCCTGTTATCCATTCTTACCAGTAGGGTATCTCCCTGCTCTGGCCTCATGGCAACGTTAATGACAGCCCAACCGCAAGACGTTTCTATTACCCTGCAGTTCCCATCAATTCCGCATAACAGATCTATGGTTAACCGCTGTTCCTGGTAATCCATAGCCGGTGAAGGAAAGCCCATCAGAAAACCCTCCCCATATTACGCAAGATCCAGTAACGGTTATCGCTTCCATCCGTCGTCTTATCAGCAAAGTCTGGTTGGTATCTCTTAATCCATGCATTGGCATCTGCTTGGCTGAAATGCCAATTCCTAACGCGCAATTCAGTAATGAATTTGTCAGTGTTCAAACACTGGTATATGACAAGCGTAATGTTGCGGGGCTCGAAGGGGCCAGAGAGATCATTCTGGCCGAGCTGACGAAGCGGGTGCATCAGATTTTCCCTGATGCCGAAGTGAAGGTGAAGCCGATGCAGGCGAACGGCTTGAATAGCGATGCAAGTAAAAGCGATCGGGAGAAGCTGAACCGTATGCTGGAGGAAATTGTTGCTGTAATTGTTCTCTTCCGTATAGGCCATATTGCGTTATCATATCAAGTGTAACAGCTACGGGATCGGACATTCCGTTAAGTATAAGTCGTACAACTACACATATCGGCATGAATAAAAATAATGGGGCTTAAATATGGGTGTTAGGCAAGATGATGAAGGCAAGTATGTTACCAGTGACAGGCCGTTTAAACAGTATGATCATGGATGGCAGGCACAAAATGCAGAGAGCTGGCAAAATGCATGTGATGCCAGCAAATCAGTTAGTCAGCCGAGCCAGTCTTACCAGACGCCACAGTTTACAGCAGTTGCCGGTCAATCTGGGTTAAGCACTCTTTTTGGCTATGCCACGATAATATTAACATTCTGGGCTATTCTTAATTTTTTTATTCTTATTCCCGGCCTGAGGGCAAGTTTTTTATTACAAAGCGCCGGAGGTTTTTTTGCAATACCTGGGGCAGGTATAGGGTTTATACTTAGAGTTGTCCATTTAATACTTTTTGCCCCTTATGTTTTTATATACCCTTGGAGTGATGGTGACATTGCCAAACAATTTTTTTACCAGATGGGTGTGATAGCCGTAATTTCGATTCCAGCTCTAATTCTGTGGAAAAAGTTAAAGAAAACCATACTTTATTTTACAGGAGCACTTGCGATATTATCCTATATCTCCGTAGGTTTGCTGGCACTTAACAATGACTTATGGGCTTCTTTTGAAGTTTATCCCTTTTTAAACTAGCGCGGCAATGTCATGCCGTTCAAGCTTACCCGATTCCCGCCCGTTGTGCGGGAATCTTTGTAGAAACCAGACACGCCCACGATGTTAAAGACGACAATATCGTTATGCTGGGGCATAAGGCTGAAGTCGACAAGAAGAAAAGAGCCATCGAGAATACCGGCGCCGATCATGGAATCACCGGACACACGCAGCGTGTAGGGATAGTTATGTATGGCGGATGGTCTGTAGATGGATATCGTGGACTATGGAAAATTATTTTAGGGTCCGCAGCGCCTTGATTATCATGGTAGCGTGCTGTCATGGGGTGTCGGGGGTCGGAGGTTCAAATCCTCTCGTGCCGACCAAAATCACATTGAAAACCAGCCTCTTACGGCTGGTTTTTTCATGTTTAAAATTTGTACGGGGAATCATTGGGGAAAAATGGGGGAATAACCCCCGACATTTACACGCTACATTACAGGCGATTTATCGTCTTTAACTTGGTTAAGTGTATGTGTAAGAACGCCGTGTACCGTTACGTCATTCAGAGCCTCCCCTTCTATCGCTTCACCATCTTGAGTGATCAGCGCGTGGCCCATTAGCTTCACGAACTGGTTTCTCCCGTCCATGCTAACCAGCAACGTATCCCCTCCTTCTGGCTTCAGACTTACGTTAATAACGGCCCAGCCGCATGAAGTTTCAATAACCCGGCAGTTGTTATCTACACCGCAGATAACATCTATCGTCATGCGCTGCTCCTGGTAATCCATGGCTGGCGATGGAAATCCCATTAGAAAACCCTCCCCATGTTACGCAGTATCCAGTATCGGTTCTCACTTCCGTTTGTCGTCTTATCGGCGAAGTCCGGTTGGTATCGCTCGATCCATGAATTTGCATCCGCCAGGCTGAAATGCCAGTGCCTCTCCTGCAGTTCAGCGATGAATTTGTCTGTATGCAGGCAAAGATAGCCCTTCGGGTTTTGCTGTATGGCCGCAATAAAAGCAGCACGAATATCCGGTTGACGAGGCATGAACACACCCTCACTCACTCATTGACTGTATAGATATACAGTAGTATTTTTATAAAAACAGATCAAGCACAGGCAATTTTTCACTCATAAGAGGATCGGTATGTTTGTTGAACTGGTTTATGACAAGCGAAATGTTGAAGGGCTCCAAGGGGCCAGAGAGATCATCCTGGCTGAGCTAACAAAGCGAGTGCACCAGATTTTTCCTGATGCAGAAGTGAAGGTAAAGCCGATGCAGGCGAACGGCTTGAATAGTGATGCCAGCAAAAGCGATCGGGAAAAGTTGAACCGCATGCTGGAGGAGATGTTTGAAGAGGCCGATATGTGGCTGGTATCTGAGTTCCCGACAGTTCGCCAGGTTGAACGGTAAAATTGTGCAGGCTGCCAGACTAAACATTCACCGGCGGCCTGCATCATGTCTAACCACTGCCTACCTGGAATTTCAGGTAAAATGTTGATAATCCCCCGCCCACGCAGGCTTATTTCCTCTGGATAAACTTATCCTTTCGGCACACGCCCGTTACTTACTGTAAAACCCTATCCTTCGGTCGCAGACAAACCTCTGTCTTTCATTCCATCAAAATAAACACCTTGTTTTTAATGGTATTTTATGGTAATTGATTTCACCACCTGATTCAGGATTTTTACTATAAGGGACACAGTAATGAAGGTTGGAAAATATTCTATAATTTCTGAAAAAGCAGTAATAGGCAATAAAGTGACGATTGGTGATTTTGTTACCATTCACGATAATGTCACCATTGAAGATAACACGATCATTGAATCCTATTGCGAAATTGGTGTCGCGAATAAACTTTCAGGCGGAGAACAATTAAAAATCGGTAAAAACTCGCACATTCGTTCACATAGTATTTTTTATGAAGGCTCGGTATTTGGCGATGGTTTGATGACAGGACATCGTGTAACTGTTCGAGAAAAAACTAAAGCAGGGAAAGGCTTTCAGATCGGTACTCTATCCGACATTCAAGGGCATTGTGATATTGGCGATTATGTTAGAACTCACAGCAACGTCCATATTGGTCAACATAGTTCGATTGGAAACTATGTCTGGCTCTTCCCTTATGTCGTCCTGACCAATGATCCACACCCGCCAAGTGAAGTTGTTATGGGTGTGACTATTGAAGATTTCGCTGTAGTTGCAACTATGTCTGTAATCCTACCTGGCGCTAACATAGCTCATGGCTGCTTAGTGGGGGCCCATTCCTGTCTCTCGGGTAAAACTGAAGCCGATATGATTTACGCAGGAAACCCAGCTCGTGCAGTCGGACCAACTAGCAGACTAAAACTTCGTGATGGATCTCGTAAGCCAGCATATCCATGGAGAAAACACTTCTCAAGAGGTTACCCGCAAGAAGTCGTCGAATCATGGATTGAGGAAGTATAAATGTACAAACTGGAGGATTTAAAGGTAGGCATGTCGGCCTCTTACTCTCAGACAATCACTGACTCTGACATAAAGAGCTTTGCTGCTTTGTCGGGAGACAGAAACCCTGTGCATATGGATGAAGAATATGCAGCCTCTTCTCGTTATAAAAAACGTATAGCACACGGTATGTTTAGTACCAGTTTCTTTTCCGCGCTTTTTGGAACAAAACTCCCCGGCGAAGGCTGTGTATATGTTGCTCAGAATACCAAGTTCCGAAAGCCTGTGTATATTGGTGATACTGTTATCGCTACTGTTGAAGTTAAAGATATTGACATTGAAAAGCGTCGTATATTCTTTAACACCTTCTGCAAAGTAGGAAATTCAAAAGTAATAACAGGAGAGGCCGAAATTTACATGCCATTATAAGCACATCCCCGCATAAATGTAGTTTCATATTTATGCGGGATACTCCTATTCTAGGGCTTTAAAGGCCAGTTGATATCTGGCGCTTTCGACGTATCCAATGCCTGCAAAGCTTTGATGTAGTTCATCCAGACTATCAGGCTTGCTTTGTCTTCGTCGCTGATGATGCCCAATTGCAGCTCAGTTTGCCAGAAACTGATACTTTCCTTCGCTTCAACCAGTAACGCGGCTTTCTGCTTATCCACCGCTTTTACATCAGCAGCATGCTGAGCATCTGTATCTGTTATCCACTTTTTCCCATCCCATTTCTGGTAAGGACCTGAGGGCGTAATGCTGGTGTAACCATCCTTGATTGGACCGATATAGTCCACCGTTGAGGATGTTGCGTCAGCGGTTGAATATACCGTTTCACCACGATGGTCTTCATTAAGCACCCATCCGCCGTTCTGGAATACAGCAACCTTCCCAGCCACTTCATCACCCGGCTCAATATCAGTCGAATGGCCTGGCATGCTCACACCAAGATTAATATATTCGTCAGACCATCCCATGTATTCAAACGTCACCGCGTCGTAGTAATAGCATCGGATATCACCCGGTTCTGTTGCCAGTCCATTTTCATCGAAAACAGGTTTCATTATTTAGCCCTTACTAAAAAGTTGAATGCAATGTTACGTGGGCGTGTTTCGGTGCCGCCTGGATTTTGAAAAGCGGGCAAAGCACTTCCACCCGGCTGACTAACGGCGCTGGTGTAGAAAGGAGAAGCATTCGATACTGTGCCAAACGCTACATTGCCACCACTTCCATTTGTCCCCAGAATTTTATGCTCGTGCGTTTTGAAATCGTCTAATTGCGCGGAAAGCAATGTGCGTCCACTATCCACACCACGGCCATCATCCCAGATACGAATAAATTCACCGCGTGCTTCAGGCAGTGTTAATCCAGGAAACACCAGAGCGAGTTTTGGATAATTCGACGCTGAGAATGTGGCTCCGTTGAACTTCAGAAACACCATATCAGCCCATTCAGTCATAACCGTATTTGGCATTGCCGAGGACGGCCAGAAGAACGGAATACCGATAGCTGGCACACCCGCTCCCAAACCAAGGTTTGTGAGAGCCGTAGAAATCGCCGCAGCACCATCTGATTTGATATCAGCAAATGGGTTTGTACGGCTCAGTGTCAGTTTTTGAATGGCTTTTAAAACCTGAGTCATATCGTTAATGTCGAGCGCCAATCCTGCTGACTCTACAATATGCGCTAACTCTTCCTGCAGGGCGTTAAACGCTGCTGCCCGCAGCCTCGTTGCGGCAATACCACCAGCAACACTTCCATCAGTATATTTGCCATCCTGCGTTGCAGTGGCTTCGACTTGCCCGATTCGGAGCATAGTTAATCCTCACTTAGTGTTAAGCGATAAAATCAGAGGGGGAAATATCAGTTATGAATAATTGAAAATGATGTTCAGATGGGATGGAGCAATTTTGTTGATTGAACACTCCAGTTGTTTATTGCCCCACGAGGAGAGCGGATCGCCGCAGTAGGACGCGCCAGCAAGCGAATACTTGATTGTTGTTTGTGGCGCATTTATCCGCCAGGTAAATGGCCACTCGTCACCGTTAAGCGCATCACCGCATACTGACATGCCACTCATAGCGGGGCGGAACTGTGTGATAGTGATGGTATAACCAAGAGCTGCAGCCACCCGGATGTAATAATCGCGGTTCAGACCGCCGGTGCTGATTAACTTTGCCACCACGGCGCGCTGGCGATCGCTGACGCCACCGGACTCACCAATCGCGCAATCATCTGGCAGCCCCAGAGAGCTTTCCCATTCTGGCAACATTACCGTCGCTGTAGGCGGAAAAGCGCCAGTAATCAGGCTTTGCGCATCGCTGTCAGAACGCTGAAACGCGCTGCCCAGTGCCCGTAATACCGCAGCCTGTACCGTTCTTTGCGACCGGGGCCACGCCCTGCCCGTCGGTAGCAGCGCACCAAGCGCACCCGCATAATCATTTTTTGAAAAGAGGCTCATACAAAATTCACCCCACCAAGTACCGGAATTTCGCCAACAGCGAAGGTGATATTGGCCGTCGGAGAGTTAAGAATATAGCCCGTCGTGCCGCTAACACCGCCGATACTCCCGTTAATATCAGAGAGGTAAACTTTCCCGGAACCATCAGGGTTAGCTTCTTCAAAAAACAGCGCCGTCAGCGCGTCTTTTATCCCCTGTACTGTGGTGCTGTCGGCATTTTTGATCCCAGAGATTTCAATATTGATGACTTTCTTGATCGGGGAACATACGAAAACAATGGCAGTGTCTGTCTGCTGCGGATAGATGTGGTCGGCGACAGCGAGCTGGTCTCCGGTGGCTTTAACAGCCCCCCAGTCCTCAAGTTGGGATATTCCGTCGGTACCGACCGGAAACCCACCATTGTCATTCCGATCACACATGATATACACGCCAACGGTCCCGGCCCCGTTCAGACGCCGCTTTACCCACGCGCGGGTGACGCCCGAAACCTCAAGCGCCCATTTTTTATAATCGGCGTCGCTTCCACCCTGAGGCGGATTCTGCCATGCCAGCAAGCCACGACTGCGAAAGTCCTCTTCCGTTTCAATATCGGCTCCGCCGGTCGCAGCGGACAGTAACGTTACCTGTGGATCCACGCCAGCAATATTCGCGTCCAGGGTCATTATGGTCCCGGCATCAGCGTTACCGCGCGCGCCTCCACCCGTTACATCACTGGTAATATCCGGCAGGATGGCCGTCACCGCGACGATACCAAATCCATCTGGCTGAATTTTAAGATCTGCATTCGTCCGGTACTGGTATCCGTCCCCGCGGTTAATGATCGAGCCAACAGGGATAATACTGTCAACACTGCCACTAGCCTGTACCGCAGGCGACTTCGCCGCTGCAGCTGGTTTTCTGAATACCTGCTTAAGGGCCATCCACCCGGCGAGATACTCATCGGTAGAGGTAAACGGGTTTGTCTGCAGGGCAATATAGTCAAGGTAGGCGTAATGCAGATGCCCCATTCCCGCATCCATGTCAGCCAGTACCTTCAGGTTCGCGAAGCGCAGGAGCGCACCAACATCCTCAAGCTCCGCCTGCATAAATTTCCGGTTTCCGTCGCGGAGTTCGCTCAGCGTCGGTCGTTTAAACGGCATATTAACGTTGCTCCCATATCCAGTAAAACCTGAATTCCTGCCAGTCCTTCCCCGGTGCCTGATAGCGGATAATGAGATTGAGCCGGTCAGGCAGGACGATCCTGGCAACAGGAATAACCTCGCTGACAACGCCATCAACCTTTAACCAGTTGAGCGCTTCACTCGAGTATTCCTCCGCTTTTTTTGCTATATCCGGGGTCAGTTTTTGCCGCCGTAGCAGCCACAGCCGGGATCCCAGCTGGGATTCCTCCCCGGAATCCCCCCACCAGCCGCGGCGATCGCTGTCCTCATAATCATCGTCAGCACGCGCCAGCCTGTCAGTAAACAGGCTGTCCAGTATTGCAGTCTGTAAATCGTTCCCCGTGGTGAGTTCACCCAGCCCTTTCTGCCAGTCAGCAAACATCTCATCCACATTCCAGAATGAAGCGATGTCACTCATGTCACCTGATCCTCTGTTTTTTGGCTGCGGATATTGTCATTGCCACTCTGGGCATTTTTAACCACATGATCATGGTCATTATGTGCATCCCGCAGCTCTTTCAGTGTTCGGGTATTGGTTTCACAGTTATCAACAATGTCACCCGTGCACCTCAGGATCGGGGTATTTGCAAGGATCCCCTGGCTGGCATTGATGGTCACGTTAGTGGCGTTATTGACCTCAACATTCTGGCCCTTTGCATCCAGGAAGATCCCCTTCTCCGTCAGGAGAATATTAAGGCCCCACTGGTTATACATGACCGTTTCGCCCGCTTTCAGGCCTGTATGACGGAACCCCTGATGGTTGGACGCAATTACCACCGCGCTGGAACGATCACCGCCAATAAAAGCCAGAACCACGTCAGTCCCTGACGGCAGGCCGGATGAAAAGCCAAATTCTGCCATCCGCGGAGCGCTGGCCACCTCCAGCGGAGTCTGGTACTGGATAGACTGCACCACCCCACCATCTTTCATAGCCGTGATCCGGCCAATCCCCAGCATGCCGGCGATCCTGGTCGCTGCATGTTTAAATAGTTGCTTCATGTATTGAATCCCGCCAGGTTCTGGTAGAAGGCATATGGCTGAACGGAGAATGCTTCAGGCGGCATCAGCGTCATGCGTGCATGGGTGCCGTAGTCATCGCGCATATAGGTGACTTCTGCCAGTAGCAATTCAGTCTTCGGCAACCGTAAGGTGGGAAGATCAACGGGGATCAATGTGTTTGGTTCCCACAGTTTCCCGTCTTTATCCCGCCAGGAATCGATGGTTACCGAGAGCTGTTTTGAACGTCCGTACCGCCGGTTCATTTCCCAGTCGATCGCACTTTGTGCCTGTTGAGTAGCCATCAGGGTACTTTCCACAATCGATATATGTTTTCGGTACCGCATGCGGGCGGCCTCCGGATCTCTCGCCGTTGCCAGAGTCACAGCGTCATAGGCCGTATCAGGCGAATACCCTGCAATTGGAGAAACGCTCATTGATACACCGACATAATCTGAAAACCTGTCAGCCATCGATTTGCGGTAGTATGCCTGCTCGACATTTACCCCTTCGGCTATCCCACTTGCCGCACGACGTGTTCCCACCCGGGTCAGTAACAGGTTTCCATCGGGCTGATCGTAGTAAAGCAGAGCAGACCATCTGGCCACCCGATCGATGACTTCTTGCGGAGACTCACCCCAGTTCAGAGTGAACTGGGGTACCTTCACAAGTTCATCAACATCCGTGGTTACGGTGATGCCGTAGTAGGATGCCAGGCGAGAAGCAATTTCAAGCGCATTACTGGCATTGATGACGTTGTTAGGCCACTCGGCTGAGCAATCCACCAGGTCCTGACATTTGCTCCTGCCCGTGGCGCGGACCTCATGGCGGGAGCGCGATAGTGCGGGTTCCCAGTCATCAACATATCCCGTCAGTGTCAGATCATCTCCGATACGAACTTCACAAGACATTCCCTCTTCAACGAGTTGACGATCTTCGTTGCCAGGGAAGTAATCCATTAGCCCAAGATCGAAATCAGAGGGAAAACGCTCAATACCCCGCGTTACCCGGACAGAATCCCACCCCTCGATGATTTTGCCGTCGACCGTCAAAGAAACAACATCCAGATCGCTGTCTGCATTCATTGCCTCAGTACCTTCATGGTTGTCGGCATAAACGCCGGATGCGGTACGCGCGCTTCCTGTACCAGTTCATCTGCACGGGTGGCATCCTGGTATAATCGGTTTGCCAGCGTCAGCGCCGGAAGCGGCTGAGCGGTAGTAACCTGCAGAAGCTCGCTCAGACCAGAAGCACGCTCACTCATCGTAGAAAGGAATGCCGATCTGACGGCGAGAAGCGCGTTATACATATCATCGTCCGCGCGGTCTCCAGCCAGAACCAGCGCCGTATCAAGTTGCACAGAAACTCGTTGAGTTAACTCTTCTGCCTCGTCTGTACTGGCTGGTCTGGAGTCCGCAGCGGCACTGGTCATGGCACCAGTACATAGCACAACAATCAGCGTGTTCATGGTCGCCGAAATCGCTTTGCTGCTGTCGGACTGCTGGTACTCCGTGCTGATTGAATTAGCCAGTTTTTCCAGCGCTGTGATTCGGTCATTAACGCTGCCGGCGCTGTTAAGAATTGCGTTTACCACGTCGGCGACGCCCTGGACAAACTCATCAGGTGTGTTGGAGCTGCTAAGCTGGCTCGACCTGTCGGTAACATTTTTCCGGTCCATTACCGACTGGGCTGTTACCTTGTCAGCCAGTGCTCTCTCATCATCCACATCAGCAACTGACGATTTGCCAGCAACAGCAGAGGAACTACCGCCCACAGAGCCTTTACTGTAACGTCCGTACCGGGTATTCCCGAACGTGGAGTTCAGGACATTGCTGAGATTCGTGACCTGACTGATGGTGCTGTCAACCATGTTAGTCCAGAACGTGACCGTGCCTCTGATGGTGTTTATAGCCTGTGTGACACCGCGGATTTCACTCTTAACTCTGGCAATCGTGCTCAGCACAGCAGTGCTGACCAGTTTCAGATAGTTGGTTTTCACCGTGGCGCCTGCAACGGTACTGCCCGTGACAGCAAACACTTTAAGCCCTGATTCAATTGCCATCAGGGTAAATTCAAATACTCGCCCGTTCTCCATCGAACCGGAAATACGCAAACCATTCTCAGGGATGGAAACCGTTAATTCGCCCAGTGTCGGATGGACAAGCGTACCGCTACCTTTTTGTTCACAGGCTTCAATCAGTGACTGGCGCTGCGTGATAGCATCGCCGCCGCCGTAAACCTGGCTGTTCTGGATCAAGAAACCGCGAATAACAAATCGCCGTGTTGCCCGCCCGATATCCTCTATCCAGGCTGTATCACGGTAGGGATATTCATGTACCGCCTGGCGTCGGCCGTGGCTCCCTTCCTCAGCAACAATTGCAAATGGCACACCTCTGAATGAGCTGGGCCGTAACTGCCCCTGCCAGTCATCGCTGGTATCTCCCCCCAAAAGAGAAGTTATTGCGTCCTGGATAATTGACGGCATCACTGACCTGCCCCCACGATTAGATACAACACTCAGTTAGTAACGTCGGAATCTTCATTCTCAGAATGACCCTTTCTCCAGCCCGCTGCAAATTCAGACGGTGTCTGATAATTCAGCGTGGAGTGCGGGCGGCATTCGTTATAATCCTGCCGCCAGTCATTAATAATTTTCCTGGCATGAACGATATCGCTGAACCAGTGCTCATTCAAACATTCATCGCGAAATCGTCCGTTAAAGCTCTCAATAAATCCGTTCTGCGTTGGCTTGCCCGGCTGGATTAAGCGCAACTCAACACCATGCTCAAAGGCCCATTGATCCAGTGCACGGCAAGTGAACTCCGGCCCCTGGTCAGTTCTTATCGTCGCCGGATAGCCTCGAAACAGTGCAATGCTGTCCAGAATACGCGTGACCTGAACGCCTGAAATCCCAAAGGCAACAGTGACCGTCAGGCATTCCTTTGTGAAATCATCGACGCAGGTAAGACACTTGATCCTGCGACCGGTGGAAAGTGCGTCCATGACGAAATCCATCGACCAGGTCAGATTGGGCGCCGCCGGACGGAGCAGCGGCAGACGTTCTGTTGCCAGCCCTTTACGACGTCTTCTGCGTTTTACGCCCAGGCCACTGAGGTGATAAAGCCGGTACACGCGCTTATGATTAACATGAAGCCCTTCACGGCGCAGCAACTGCCAAATACGACGGTAGCCAAAACGCCTGCGCTCCAGTGCCAGCTCAGTGATGCGCCCTGATAAATGCGCATCAGCAGCCGGACGGTGAGCCTCATAGCGGCAGGTCGACAGGGATAAACCTGTAAGCCTGCAGGCACGACGTTGCGACAGACCGGTCGCATCACACATCAACATCACGGCTTCCCGCTTCTGGTCTGTCGTCAGTACTTTCGCCCAAGAGCCACCTGAAGCGCCTCTTTATCCAGCATGGCTTCGGCAAGCAGCTTCTTGAGTCTGGCGTTCTCTTCCTCAAGCGACTTCAGGCGCTTAACTTCAGGCACCTCCATACCGCCATACTTCTTACGCCAGGTGTAAAACGTGGCATCGGAAATGGCATGCTTGCGGCAGAGTTCACGGGCGGGTACCCCAGCTTCGGCTTCGCGGAGAATACTGATGATCTGTTCGTCGGAAAAACGCTTCTTCATGGGGATGTCCTCATGTGGCTTATGAAGACATTACTAACATCGGGGTGTACTAATCAACGGGGAGCAGGTCATCACGCCTCCGGAAATAAAAAAACCGCCATGTCGGCGGTTTACATATGCACTGAAATGACTTATCTATTTATCGCTGGATCCATTACGGTCAAGAGATTCGGCGATCCTGTAAAGATGCTCAGACGCCTTGAATGAGTTCATTAGGAACTCATAAAGCACACGTAAAAGCAATGCACTTACCACCGATATCGTAATCGCCGTGAAATTCATTGAGACAACAGAAAAAACGAGGAAAATGCCAATTACCAGGTAAACAAGCGCAAAAACCTTTGGAGTCTAAATGGCTTTTGCTCCAAAAACTTTTTCATTCATAACTTCTTCCTTAACGAAATGACGACAGTGATCAGTAATTCATGGCCGTTGTTATTCTGCCATTATTTTCCGCATTATAGGTTTTTCGCTCACCCTTATCATTAACCATTGTGATTTCGAGCTTAAGTGGTTGTTCTGACATTGCCTCTTTAAGAGACTTAGCCAGATTGTCGCCGAGTACACTTTCATCACTTTTCTTACCCGTATCACTCAGAATGATGGATTCCCGATTTCTGTTCTGCGAGCCTGAGAGAATATCAGTTTCATCACTCGGGTTACTAAGAGTGCTGGAGTCACGATTTCCAGTTTGCGAACCTGAGATAATATCATATCGCTGTTGAGCCAGAACTTCCGGGCTACGTAAACCCTTCCACCGATCGTCAATGATGGCCGTCCGGACAGAATCGCTCAGTTCATTTTCGGTATACGGCTGTGCTCCGCTTTCATGTTTAATCATTGCTGCCATCAGTGTTTTTAACACATCAGGATCGTGGAGATTAATACGCTGCTGCGCTCCAAACCCAGTACTTTTTGATACGGAATCAATATATGCACGAGTATTATTCTCTGATTGCGGAGCATAGGTATGAATAATCCCATCCAGAGTATTATTCCCCCTGTCACCATACAACATCAGCTGTCTCGCCATTGCAGCTCTTCCGTCGGCATCATTCGCAAAGGTAGAAAATCCGCCATTTTTACCCGTTGCGTTTGCTGCAGCCCTCAAATTACCGGGATTATTATTTCTGAAGCCAATTGCGTTATTCCTTGTTTCCCCGTAAGGAACATTGCCGCGTGCAACGTTGGATTGTGGCTGGCTGATAGCGGATAAGTCATTCTGCAATTGAATCGCAGAATCGGTCGCGCGGTAATTCGCATCGTACCGCTTTCTTACAGCATCAGTCATGAAACCCGCGTCAACCTGCCCACGTTCACTGCGGGGTAAGCTGTTATAAAGTTCCTTATCGTTCTGAATGCGCCGTAGTTTCTCAGCATCATTGCTGTTGATAAAACCGAGAGCATGAGACAGCCCAGTAAAATCACCATTAGTGAACAGATCGGTAACACCTTCAAGGCCGTCTTTGACTGAACCATCCGAAAGAATGGTCTTAAGTGCCTTGTTTTTTGAACGTTGCCACAGACCATCCCAGGATGCGCTGAGCTCATTCATAGTGCCGTTCACTTCACTCAATTGCTGATTTAGTGCCGGATCCACAGTCAGACCAAATTCATCCGATTTCGCCAGCAGCTTTTTCATGCGCTCACCGTCACGCATTAGCGCCAGCAATTCGGGCGTCAGCCCAAGTGCATCAGCGGCGGACTTCTGCTGTTCAGGTCGCAAGGTTGGAAAAATTTTTGCGATAGACTCCAGTGTTTTAAGGGTATTTACTGAACCATCGCTGTTTTTTTGGATTTGAGCACCAATTTGCGCCATCGCTGCCATAACCCCCTCGTTTTTACCACTGGCAGCCTCATTGAATGCTTTGAAAATACCTTCTATTGATGCATTAGCGCTCTCGCTGTCTGCCCCAAGAATACGCATTGCCCCGGAAAGTCGGGTAAAATCGTCAACGCGCATTCCCGCATTTTTTGCCGAGACATCAAGATTATAGGCCTGACGGGATGCCTCCCGAAATCCATAAGCGACCTGTTTCAGTCCGTAGCCGGCAGCACCGGCTAACCCCAGCGCCCCCATCTTCCCCGTGAGCTCCCCCACCATTTTCAGTGGGGGAACCATGTCGCCAATAAACTGCACGTTATCCCGCGCGCTCTTCGACATATTCTCGAGGCGAGAAATAAAACCGCTCAGTCCGTCGGCTGTTTCCTGACCGCCTAACTTGAGCCCTTCTTTAGTTTTATCTAGCTTCGGCTCCAGGTCACGGACAGCCTCATTAATGCGGTCTATAGCCTCGCTAACCTGGTCGCTGGCCACCAGCTCAAAATCAAAAGAATTACTCATCGTCTTCAGGTTTCCTAAGCTTGTTTATCCGGGATGCCTGCGCCACCCACCATTTCAGCCGGGCGCGGGTCATTCCCCACGCCCTGTCCTCAGACCAGCGGAAATAGAAGGTGACGTCAGCGGCCATTTCCTGCCAGGTTGTCAGGGCTTCCAGGTCAAAAAACTGAGCAGATACTCCTCACACTTACGGAAGTCGAGAAAATCCATCGGCTGCAGTACGCTTTCACGCGTACCGGAAACCAGCGCAATAAGCAGGCGCATCGCCGCGAGCGACGTTGACGCAGCCTGTTTCTCGTAAAACTGCTCAGCCTGGCTTAGCGTGGGTGCTTTCAGCTCCAGCTGCGTATAAGTGGTCTTCTCCGCAGCATCATCCAGCGCTACGGTTAATGGAATGGTTTTAACGCGTTCAATCTCAGCCATCTTAGTTCTCCGTTACGTCGCGGCCTTCCCAGCGAACATCAAATACTGCATCTTCGCTTTCCACTTCCTGGACGTTGACCGTCCAGAGTGAACGGCCAATGATAGTTTTCCCGTTAGCCAGCTCGGCGATCACGTTGACGTTCGTCTGCTGGTTAAAGCCCTGCACATTCGTTCCGCCACTGTCACGCAGTCGGGCAGAAATGTATGGCGCCACAGGTTTTTCCTTATATCCGTGCACACCATCCATCCCTGTCAGGGTGGTACGGTTTACGGTGGCAGCCTGGTATTTAAACGAGCCCTCCACCATTACCGTCACACCGTTAACAGTGACATAGGCGGTTCCCGCCAGGCGGTTAGTAGTATCACCTGCCATCGTTTAAGCTCCTGTTGATTCAGCCCGAGTGCGGAACTGATTGAGCAGCGCGAAAATGCGCAACTGGTTCATGAGGGTTCCCGGCCACAGCACATCGACGCGGTTCGGATTTTTGGCGTTCTGCTCGACGATGATATTTTTTGCGAATGCCTCCGCATCCTGCGCATAACCGTTCCATACCAGAGTCTGGTACTCGGCAATCTGATCGGCCTTGATAATGTTTGGCGTGACGATCGCCGCGCCAGGTGCAAATCGGGTTCCATCCGCAGCAAGCTTCATACGGCCAAACTTGCTGGTCACCGCTGTGCGCAGGTAGCGGGTCACAAACATCAGGCTGAACAGCGTCTCCACTTCCAGATAACTGTCATCTGCATCGCCATAGCTGTTTTTCTGGTAGGTGGTGATCAGGTTTTCAATGCGCACCGTGCCATCGTCATCGACCGTAAATGTCGAAATGCCGCTGTACAGCAGATTGTTACGCTCGGTCAGCTCAAAGCGATCCTGCAGTTCTGGCGCAAGCACCCCCTGAACAGCGAGCGACTGTAGCGGGCGGCCGGGGTCATTACGCAGACTCACCGCAGCTGCGCCGGTGTAAGCTGCAGACCATGCCCAGGAAGGGGACGGCGATTTATTTACGCCCAGCAGGGTCTCATGCTGGTTATTGCGCAGCTCACCTTTGGTACCGAGCTGGGCGTAAGTCCCGGTGGTGGTACCAAAGGAATGGCCATAAAGCTGCTTGTCCCATGCCCAGCGACCGCCAGTGTCTGACAGGAACTCCTTCATCACATTCAACGAGGTTGTATCGTCGTAAGGGTTGATGATGAAATCGAATGTCCGATCCTGCAGGTTTGCCAGCGCGCCGGTAATATCCGGAGCCCCGACTCCGTTAGACATAGCAGTAATCGTCAGTTCCAGGCCTGCAGGTGTGGACTCGCCTCCAGGTAAGCCGAGGAAGTTCAGGCGAATGTCGATCCCATTACCCGTAGCACCAAGATTCTTCGCGGTCAGGGTTACGGTATCCGTAGTCGCACTGGCGGTTACAGGTAGCGTGGTTTTTGCGTTAATCGCCGCGGCCAGAGAGGTGGCGATCGCTGCCACCGTATCTGTTGCTACAACGGTCAACTGAATGCGCTCACCAGCAATATAAAGGGAGATCACTCCGGTTGCCGTCGGTGCGCTGCTCACTTTAATGGTGCCGGTTGCAGCCACCATGGAATCGGAGTCTTCCTCCAGCGGCAGGATCCAGACTTCGGCTGCGGTATCATTTTTCTGATACGCCGCCATCATGGCCTGCAGAATTCCCCCTTTTCCTGTCAGCTCACCGACGGTATCCGAAGAGGAAACTCGCTGCGGAATACCAGGGAGGGTTGAGCCGGTACTGAGCATCCCACCGATAAGCAGGGTGCGCTGCGTGGCAGTGGCGTTATTCGCCATTGAGTTATCAAACTCAACGAAGAAAAGCCCTACCCGCAGGTTATCGGGAACACGAGCGAAAGGTACGGTCATTCATTTTCTCCCGCTTTTTTAGGTAATGATTGTTTCTCTGGCGCGCCCTCATCCTTTTTAGAGAGGATCACGTCCCCATCGCTCAGACGGCGACGCCAGAAAATATTGTCAGGTACTTCAGCACCCTCTTTAGGCAATGGGATGCCCTTGACGGGGCAGCGAACGCTGAGCCCGTTGTTCGGCTTAACAAACATGGATTACTCCTGAAGATTGAGGCTGATACCCGGTTTAACTGTGCCGTCTGGCATGTCGACCGCAATATCCATGCCCTCAAGGGGAACCGACTGGACAGGATAAAAATCTTCCGGCCCCTGGTAATGCTCTATGTCGATCTCGAAAAGAAGCTGCCCCATATGGGCCTCTCCTTCTGAATCAACATTGATGGTTGAACGAACTTCCGCGTATTTCTGAATATTCCGCGTCAGTTCGTAGCTGTTGATCACCGCGCGCTCCACCTGCTCGCGAAGGCTTTCAAGCGCCAGCTCTGCCCGCATGGCTCCATCATCCACTGTATCGCCGTCATACTCCTGAACGCGCCCAGTGATCCTGACAGTGGTGAGGGTGGTAAAAGCAGGGGTATTACGCCCCTGTGGTTTTTTCTGTTCAAAAGGCGTCTGAACCAACAACACAGGATACATATCTGGTGAAGTTGACCAGTCGCGTGGAGAGAATACGCGGTCGCCCGCGCTGGTTGTCCCGGTTAGTGCAGTGACAACCATTTGCCGAATCGCTGCTGAATTCATCGCGGTTTTACCACATTGAGGACAAGACGAGATCCGCCATGACTGTCGGGTTCGACGTTTGACACAACAAATAACTGATTGATGATGTGACCACCGACCGTCTTTATAAATACCCGGTCAGATACAGCAGGTTGCGATTTACCCAGCTTGCGAAATTCAGCATCGCGCACACCCAACATCGGGCTGGAGGTGTTAATTTCTGAATCGCCATCAAGGTTTTCAGCAACCTGCGCATAACCACGGTCAAAAATCCCGTTAATTGTAAAAGGAGTACCGTTACGTGGACGGTACTCGTGCTCATCGCCAAAGACATCATGCAGCGGACTCAGAAGATGAGAATCCCAGTCCACGCCCATGTCATTACCCTGTCGTAACTGAAACTGATGGCTGAGAAGCAAGAACTCGCTTACGAAGCACATCAACATCAGCAATAACGCCGGACTGCAGAAGACGCTCAGCATCTTTGCCGGTTACAGGGATGCGCATATTTTCGCGGTACATCTCCCCGTCATGACGAATGCAATTCCCTTTCAACACCACATACTCCTGCGATTCAGTGTCTCCGGATTTTTCGTCACCACCATCGTCATCAACAGACAATTCGGCATCATCTGTTTTGCTCAAAGGCTGTTTTTCCTGGGTGTTATCGCCAGCATTCAGGTCGTCAACGCTCAGGCCGTCTTTGGCAGATCCTTCTGCATTCAGATCATCAGCCAGCCCGGTATTAGGTTGTTTTGCCATATCAGACCACCGTTGCGCAGAGGGATGCATTTACCCGGCTCGGAATAACCAGCGGGGAGGATTGCATCAGGATAAGACGCTGGGCTGGATCTTCTTTCACCCAGGATTTTGGCGCATAAGCCAGCGGACCGTAGTTGAAAGCCGGGTCCAGGATAACGCCAAAGGCGCGGGTACCCATCAGATCGGCACCACTCATAATGACAGCGCCATCGGGGATCATAGGCTTCTCGACGTTATCCAGCGGGTCAATAAACCAGTCGTTATATAACCAGAGGTCAAAGTTACCCCAGCGCCCTTTATAAATTGCGCCCTTCATTACCTGTGGGCCGGCGTTAATCTGGTTACCAAACGGGCTCAGCGCCGGGAATGTAATGGCGTTATCCTTGATGGTGGTATCCAGTCGGAATGCACGCCATGACTTATTCGTAAAGACCAGATCCGTGGCGACAGAGCCGGACTCTTTCAGGAAAGTAGTCTGCCAGATTTCAATGTCATCTGATGGCTGGGTATTGGTAGCGCCAGCTGCAACGGTCAGTGGCCATTTATCCGAGCCGCTAAGAGTGATGGTCAGATCCGAAGCACGCCCGAAATCCACCACCTTAGTTTCATAGCCCTCCCCGGCGACGGTTACGGTCCCAGACACCAGCGCACTCGCCGCCATCCATTCCAGACGACGGTTGATCATGTCAATCTGGTCAGTCATTTCAAACTGAAGGTTCAGCATTTCGCGCTCGGCAGCGGTATATTCCCCGCCAATACGCTCACCAATCTGGCGGCGGATAGGTTTGCGCAGGTCCGGCGCGCGCTTATCTTTGATGTATGCCGGTTTGAAGGTATTGGTCTGGTATTTACGGGATTCGACCAGCTTACCTTCCACCAGCGGGGAGACGAACGGCGCCATACGACGCAGGCCGACATCAACATCAATCGCCACTTCTTCAGTCTCGTAAGTTACGACATTCGGGAAGAAGCGATCGAGCAGCCAGTTCTGACTGGTTTTCAGGTTAGGAACAACCTGCACCAGCACGCTGGTATCAAAAATATTTTCCATATTCAGTCTCTTGATAGTGCCAGCCGCAGCTGGCAAAAAATTTAAACGAGCCAGCCCCTGCCGGTTAAAGCATTCGTCAGGAGAGCCGTGGGGGAAATCAGGAGGTGGTTACAGGTGCCTGGTCACTGTCTTTCAGGAAGATAGCCAGCGGTCGGAGCGCTTTTTTCAGGTCAGCGGTCGTCCAGGAGTTATCAAAAATAATTCGGTGCTGGTTGAATTCCCCCATCAGATACAGGCCGCCGTTCTGATCGAAAGACGATGCATCAACATCATCAACCAGAATAGCAACGGGTAACTGACTGCCATCTTCAGCCGTTTTCACACATTGCGTGTATTTCCCGCTGGCAGCCACCAGGCCCAGGACAGTACCACGCTTAAAGGCACCGCCCGTAATGATCCCGGTGTCAGTCACCAGCTGGAGCGTGCCAGCGACAAGCTGATCCGGAACAAACAGCGCGCTCTTCATGCCAGGCGCAAACGCATTCTGACCAAACTGATCCATTATTTCTCTCCTCTTGTGGAGTTGTAGAGGCCGGTCATTTTACTTACCATCGCAGACTTTCCGGTCTCTTTCTGTCCGCTATCCGGATTAAGCCGGACCTGGTGGCTTTCCTGCATACGCTGATCGAGAGAGCGTTTACGGGATGGCTGAGATGCGGCTGCGGCCGGAGCCGAAGAGGCTAGGACATTAATTGCTGCCGCAGAACTCATCCCGGTATTGAAAGCCAGTGACGCGGCCAGTGAAGGATTCGCAGCTGCATGCTTACTGCCGAAAATACGGGCGCAGCGTTTACGCTCAGCAGCGCGTGCATTTTTTACCGCCTTACTCTCTTTGCGATCGTCGTCGCCGTCGTCTTCAGAATCATCATCTTCTGACGCATCCGGATCATCGCAGTCATCTTCAGCATCATCGTCGCGTTCGTCTTCTTCCGCGTCGTCGTCGCGCTCATCATCATCGGCATCATCTTCGCGCTCATCCTCTTCCGCGCGACGGGCTTTCGCTTTTTTGGCTTTTTTATCCTCTTCTTCCTCAGAAGCGGAAGGGCCAAGACCAATGAGGTGAGCAAAACTAAACGTCTTTTTCTTTGCCATTTCAGGCTCCTGTTTTTTCAAGTAAGTTTTTGAACGCAGCGTCAGGAGGACACACCTCATCAGCCAGTCCAATTTCAACGCCATCAGCAGCCATAAAACAGGCGGCCTGGGTACTTTTTATAACCTTTGCGCTAATCCCCCGGTTTCTGGCAACAGTGTTCACAAACAATTCGCCCATGGTGTTAATGTCCTGCTGGATGGCGGCCAGCGCTTCATCTGACAACTCTCTCAGCGGCGAACCTTCAGCCTTGCGGGATCCATAGGTGATGATCGTAACTTTAAGACCGTCATCTTTAATCCGCTGCGTCCAGTCAAGGTGCATGGTGATCACACCCACAGAACCCACTCCGCCGGTGCGCGGAACAGAAATCCGGTCCGCTGCACTGGCAATGGCATACGCAGCGGAATAAGCGCTTTCCGTCAGAATGGCATGGATAGGCTTTTTCCCCCGGGAGCCGTAAATGACATCAACCAGATCGAAGCATCCAGCGACCTCGCCGCCGGGTGAGTCGATATCCAGGCAAATGCCCGAAATGTCGGGATCTTCCATCGCAGTAAGAAACGCCTGACGAATGCCGTCATACCCTGTCATTCCACTGTACGGACGCAGACTGCCCAGTTTTTGCACCAGCGTTCCGCATATCGGGATGACGGCGACACCCAGCACATTGTCATAACCCGGATCACTACGGGATTCACGTCCCCGGTTATCGTCATATCCGTACCAGTCATCCTCCATGGCAAGAGAAGATTCGATTTTACTGATACCAAATCGGTCCATTACGGATGCCATGATGACTTCGGCTTTACTCGGGTGCAGCGCCAGCGGGGTGTTAAATAATCGCTGGGCCAGATGGGGTAGATTCACTTTTCCTCCGGATCGGTAATGGTCTGGCTCGCAAACTGGTCAGCCTGTGCCCAGCTCGGAAGCGGTAATCCGCGTTTAAGACATGACTCAATTTCTCTCTGGCGCTGATCAAGCACTTCTTCCCAGTCTTCACCGACGTTTTCACCCACCTCAATCTCGAGGGTGGAAAGTCCGGCATCCAGACCAAGAATGGCGCCTTTTTTCTCTGCAACTGGATCCACCCAGCCGCGCCCTGGCCCCATCCAGCGCGCGCGAGAATACGCGGCTCTGGCGTCAACAAAATCAGGTGCGCCTGCGGGCAGGGGTAAATCCTCATTGTCGTGAACTTCTTCAACAAAGGCGGTGAGAATGGGCTGAGCGAAGCCGGTAGAAAAATCGTCCCGGCGGCGAGTCAGTGTTTTCCATGCCTCCAGCAACGAGGAGCGTGCAGAACTGTAGTTAACGTCAGACCAGTCCTGGGTGACCTGCTGTGGGGACAACCCTGTTCCTGAAGAAAAATTACGGAGAACAGCAGATTCGAAGACTTCAAAATTGCTGTAGGGCCGCGCCGCGTTAACCGTCGTGATTTTCTCACCAGGATAAAGAATGGGCATTCGGGCACCATTCTGAAGTGTCAGACGCCGATCGTTATGGAACTCAACACGCCCGTCCTGATAAGTGCCTAACTCCGACTCGTCATAGGTCTCGCCCAGGGCAGACTGAACCATCGCAGGGTCATAGGGTGACTCAATGTAAGCGGCGAATATGGCATTAAGAATTGCTGCCTCAAGCTCACTCTGGTCATACTTCACCAGCATTTTCAGACGCTGAATAACCGGAGTCAGGATGCCGTTACCGCGGTGCTGCGCGCCACGCTCATGATCAAAATCGTGAACCACATGCGGGCGGCCCCAGTCAGTTTCACGCGGGATACGCTGCCACGTCATGGTTTTAGCCCCGCTCCACCAGTCACCGATATGGGCCTCCCTGATGTGGTAAGCAACCGGCGCACCGTCCGCATCAATTTCAACGCCACCACGGACATTTGGCATATCGAAATTCTGCTGAGGATTACTGAGGCGGTCAGGATCGACAATCTGCACCGTGGTGGCGTAACGCCCTCTTCCGGGACCAAGCCTGTCAGTTCTGTACTGGAGAATGGCCAGAGCATCCCCGTCAATAAGCTTGTGACGAAATCCCAGGCGCAACATCTGCGACACGGTGAGTTTTCGTTCAACATCACAATACCGGCCAGGATCGTTACTCCAGGTCCGCCAGTGCCCGTCCAGTGCTTTTCCGTACTCTTCCGCCCAGGACGCATCAAACGCCTTGTTTCCGGTGATCATTCTGAGAACACGGTAATCGGGTTTCATGATGGGGCGGAAGTTGGCACCAACCGCATTATCCAGCAGACGTGTGACCGCACCGTTTGCCCAGCCGTCATTACGGACCAGATCGCGTGCGCGGGACACGATGCGATCCCGGTAAATGTTAATTTCATTGTCCGGGGACCACAGCGCGGGTTGCCAGTTCGCCAGTTGATCGCTGAAAGAGTCAGCTGCGTCATAAGGTACGCGGCTCCCCCCCACCAGCATAGAGGGACGCTGCTGTCGCAACGGCTGCCCATCAGAGCCCAGTATCTGTACTTTATTCATCAGAATCTAAACCTCGCTGGTTTCCGGGGACGAGAGATAATCCCCAGTTGCGCCTGCAGAAGTTGAATCAGGGCCAGCAGATCAGCCAGGGTGCTTTGCTGATAGGACACTGATCGCGTCCCGTCTCCCTGCGTATAGGAAAACGAAACACCGTGGCTCCCGGTTGCTAAATCAATGTACGCCTGCTGAGCTTTCGCAAGCGCATCCCTGAGCTGATCGTCAGTCATTGCGCCGGCAAGCAGGCTGGTGTTCCGGTTGAACATGATTTTCCTTATTTCGGCAGGAGTTGCGATATTCGCTTACGTTTGACCGGCGCTGGTTCTTCAATAACCGCACCCGGCAGCTCGTAATTGATTTTTTCTTCCTGTCCAACTGGCGCTGGCAGGAACTTATCCGGATCGGCTTCGAGGTTGGCGGCCCGGACGTTGAGTTTTAACCCCATATGTTTGAGACCGCACAGCGCGGCATAGCTGTAAACGAGGCAGTCAAGCGCTTCGTTAGCTCGTCCTGGTATTGCTTCCCAGATACTGTACCGCTGCCCGGAAATGACTTTGTAAACCAGTCGCTCCGCCAGCAGCTGATTGAAGTACCCGAGATCGCGATCGTCAGGAAAATGCATATAACCCGCAGCGGCGGCGCCAGGTTTGGGTGGCTCAAGATGCAGGCGACCGCGTATCACGTCTTTCGCTGAGTTAACCCCCAGAATGACAGGGCGGAAACTGGCTTTGCTTTTCGATGATGGTCGTTTGGTCGGCCAGACAGGATTGCGTTTGCCTCCCTGTGCAGACTCCCCCTTAATTGCCCAGACACGACGGCCAAGACGCTCTTTAGCGAATTCGTATACCTTCTGCGTATGGTGGCCGCCGGAGTCCATGCACGTTGCCATGATATTCAGGCCGCGCCCGTCACCACGTCGCCAGATCTGTTTCAGGTATGCATCCAGTCGCTTCCAGGGTTCTTCCGTCTCAAGGTCACCATAAATAACGTCATGCGCGACCGACCACGATTCTTCATCTCTCCCCCAGCCGGTGATCGTAATTTCGAAGCGATCGTCCTGGGTATCAACTCCAGCTGTTAACAATGCCACCCCGTCCGGAACGACGGCCGGAAATATTTCCCGGCGCGCCAGCAGAACATCAACAGGGAGCTGTTTCCCATGATTAGGTCGGTGTGGTAGCCCCATCTGGGTATTCCACCACGCCTGTTCCTTATCCGGATCGCCCTTCGCATCGATATATTTTTTCGCAATATCCGACGGCTTATCTTTTTGCCAGGGGCTGAAAAGCTTGGATGCCTGGTACCCGGCGTGGTGGTTATCGACTGCCTCCTTTCCACAGGAGGGGCAGATTGCCCGATAGACCGCATGCCGTTCCGACTCTGACCATTGCCAGACCTTTTCAACACTGCCCTCGTCTGCCGCCCGCCAGGCAAGGTCATAATCCATCAGCGGTGAATGCCTCTCCCCGCAGCACTCAAATGGGCGCGTCTGATGCCATCGGATAGTGTGCAGAGCTCTGAGGCGCTGTCCTTCGGACCAGCCACTACCACAGCATTCGCAATAGAGCATCGCCGATTTAGTCAGGTGTTTATCCCCCTCTTTCGGCCACTGAACGTGTTTGAAAAAGTCGGGGAACTGGCGGTGGCCACAGTGCGGGCAAACCACAGATGCCCGGCGCTGATCGGAGTCGGCGTAGCTGTCAGCAATGCGGCTCTCATCCTCCACCGTCGGCGAACAGGCGCGTACAGACAGCCAGGTCAGGCCAAATGTCGCTGTACGCTCTTCGGCCAGCGCAATTGGATCGCCTTCGCGGGTTATCGGGTACTTGTCCACTTCATCCGCCAGCAGGACACGAATCGGACGACGCGCAAGGTTATCAGGGCTACCAGCACCCGCCAGCGCCAGAAATCCGCCAGTGAATGCCTTGTAAAGAATGGTTTCTTTCGAGCTTTTCTGTTTCGAATCACCGATGATTTTACGCAGTACCGGCGTCACCCTTACCAGCGGGCTAATACGCTCTTTCGAAAACTGTTCAGCGGCTTCTTCTTTCGGCTGCAGCAGCAGTATCGGACAAGGATCGAGGTGGGCAAAATAGCCAAAAAGGTTTTCCAGCAGTGCTGTCTTCATCAACTGGGTACAGCACATTACAGTGATGATATGAACCCCGGACTCCGTCGCGGCAAGCATCGGTCCGCGGGCAATTTCTACCGTCGATGTTTCCCAGTTTCCCGAAGTGCTCCCAGCCTCTTTTGCCAGCTTACGATAGTCATCTGCCCACTGCGGCACACTGATACGCGGCGGGGGTGTCCAGCCTTTGCGGACGCTTAATTCAAGACGCTCAATCTTCTGCCGGGTTAAACTCTGGCTCTCCGAGGACTGAGATGTGTTTGTGGACATGTTCAATCAGCACCTCTGTCATCCTGTCCGCCGGTACATCCAGATCAGCAGCCATTAGCGGCGCCACCCTGGACGGCCAGTTAAGCCAGGCATCACGCTGTTGGCGAAAGGCGTTGAATAAAACCTCCTCGGCTGCTGTCAGCTCAATAAGCTGGCCGCTGTCTTTTTCATACTGCAGCTTTGCCTGCAGGGCCATGTAATTCTCGCGGATACGTCCCGCTTCCTCTCTCGAAAGATCTGCCCCTTCAGTGAGCATTATCTGGCGGACAGTTTTATTGATTTCATCACCGTCATCATCGTTATCGCTAACGACGGGAGTTTTCTTTTTCTTCGCGTTCGAGGCGCGCGGGTCTTTGCCATCGCGGTTTTTCTTCAATGCCGCATCGCTGGCCTCTACGTCAATCAGGTCTCCGTCCATCACAATGAAGCGCCCGGCTTTAATCCACCGGCCAATTGTTTTGCGATCCACACCTGAATGTTGTGCGTACTGACTCTGGTTCATCGTGGTCATGGGACATCACCTGGGACATTTTCTGGGGTGGGACATTCGCCTGGGACATTTTTGCCATGTCCCACCAGAATGTCCCACTGGAATAAACTGGAATAGCCAGAGCTGGCGAGGTGTCCGTAATGATCGCCAGAGGTGGGACATGGGACACAAATCTGAAAGTTGTAGCTAGGAAAACACCGCGGCGCGCAATGCCCGTACCTTACAAAAGTCTCAGGAAGGACCCATTTTTTTAATGGCTTCGACCATTCGCTCCGACTATGATTATTCCTATTCAATACAAGGAGAATGTAATGGGTAACAATATAATCAAAATAACTTTCGTAGCCGCAGTGCTGGCATCACCAATTGCTCATGCCCAGTGGGTAACTAATACTGAAGATGACCTTTTCTCTGGTGGTAAGAAAGCAATGATGCTTGGCGAGGTTTCATCCGACAATGGCGCCATTGTGTTTGACTGCACTAAAGAAAAGCTATCGGCGGCATACGTTGAAATGGATAAAAGCACCGAATCACTATCAGAGGTACCAATGGACCTGATAATGAAGGTCGACGGGAATACCGCAGTGAAGCTCGATGCTACCCTTTCAAGACGTAATGTTCAGAGCCTCCAGATTCAATCGGATGACGCGGACCAACTAAAAACAGTGCTTAAGCAGCTTCAGGGGGCGAAATCCAAAGTGTTAGTTGGTGTGCAAACAAAGGATGGCGGAAACCAGCATTCCATGTCAGCCAATGTTTCTGGATCGACAACTGCAGTAAACAGCTTCATAAAAGCTTGCGAAATTAACTTATAAGTTACTGCTTTTATTTTGCCGTCCTGATGGCTTCTGCTATCGCCTGATTTAAAGCAGACGGTAGCAGTGCGTTCGCCATGGTACGGGCCCTATCCATATACCCCAGCACTGGAGTCACAGGTAGCGCATCACCAAACCGGATCAAAAGCTTTGGAGAACGCTGTTTACGTTTCGGTCTTCGCGTCCCATTAGCGGAGCGCTTGGCCCGTCGCTTCTTAGCTTTCATCGGTTTCTTACGCTGCCAGACAGCGTTAACGCCATCCACCTCACCTACGAATACATTTTCCTTTGCTTTGAGCTGAGAGAGCTTATTACGCGGCAGGTTGCCGTATTTATTAAGCTTTATGTCTTTCGGGTTAAGCAAAGCACTACCATTGAGCTTATGCTCTCCGCCGAACTCGAAAGGTTCTAGGTAGCCAGCAGCAGTATCACGAACAAACACCTTTGCACGAAGGCTGTTTTTCCTGGCACCAACTGACCCTACCGATTTAA
This sequence comes from Enterobacter cloacae complex sp. ECL352, assembly GCF_020149545.1. Classification (NCBI taxonomy): domain Bacteria; kingdom Pseudomonadati; phylum Pseudomonadota; class Gammaproteobacteria; order Enterobacterales; family Enterobacteriaceae; genus Enterobacter; species Enterobacter cloacae complex sp. ECL352. The sequence continues at coordinate 4,168,924 of NZ_CP083709.1, read as the reverse complement.
CTGTAAAAGGTGTTGGATTATCCAGATGCCGCTCAAATGCTGTTTTTTGGGCTACCTCTATCTGGCGAACCACTTTAGTCATCGCCTGGGCAGTCGCAAACGGTATCTGCTTCTGCAGCTGTCTTAACTGACTGGAAAGGTCTTTAAGCGTCGCCATAACAGTCTCCGTAAGTATTGCCATTATCAAGCCCACTACTTGATGGGACTGTGATGTACGTATTAGCTCGGGTGTGCCGATCTTTAACCGGATAGCCATCGTAAAGGTGCGCTCGCCTTTTCCTTCTTATTTGACGATTAACACGTACACCACAATTCGTCATTATCGCAGGCACTCAGTGAATGCCTGCTGTAATGCGATGGTGAAGGCAATACAAAAGTTATAGTGGTTCTGAGACGCGTCTATGGTTTGAAATCCAACGGAAACTCCTCACCGATAAGGTCCGGCGTAAGGGGTAATAAACCATCATCACTGGCGGTCTGTATAGCTTTAACTGCCGCTTTACACAATTCCGGGTTCCCTTCTACTACATGCATATTGTTGATTTTATTTGTTCCTTTCGGCTGATGAACACGGATAGTGCATGTATCTCCGACATATCTACTGGCATATGGAAATCTACTTTCAACTGCCTCTTTAAATTTTACAGCCCATTGATTGATTATGGGGAACTCCTGTCTCTGCTTTGGTGTTAATGTTTGTTGTTTTGGCCCCTGACATCCCACCAGGAATAATACGAGGAAACATAAAAACTTACTCATTCTGCGCTCCTTACTAAATGTTTCCGAAGTTATAACATATATACAAACGAAGAATGAACGAGCTATTCTTGCTTTGTATTGCAGGCATCTACACAGGGCCTGATGTAATGCTTAACAGTCGGCAACTAGACGCTCTACAGCACGACATGCCCACCAGCAGGCGAGCTTTGTAATGGCTACGATTCCACCGCGTTATGCAGCACTTCCTGACGGTAAATATGCTCGTAACGAGATACCGTCTTCCCGTTCTGGTTCATCACGTAGGCGACCTCACCGGGTTTAAGGAAAACATTTTTGTCCATTCCAGATACCGCGATGCTCTGCTGTTTGGGATTAAAGCCAACGCTCAGGCCGCAATGAATCTCTTCGCCGCCGCCCGGCGACATCACTTTTACTGTTAACACGCTTCTTCTCCTTCTTCTGCTAATAAAAAGCCCCGCTATTGCGAGGCTATTGGTTACCCTGTTCGATGGGGCAGCGCGGGTTGTCACGAGGTTTATGGCGGAGAGTTCATTTAGGCCAGTTGATGAGAAACAGCAAGCCAATGAAGGCACAGAAAATAGCACCAATACCCGCAATGCCCATTATCAACCAGACCAGAATTGTTCCGATGGTTGCGATCACTTTGACCTCACTTCTTTTTGTTTCTGACAATTCGCCTGCCACGCTTTGTTATGCGCCAGGATGTCTTTCTTCGTCTGGCGGTCCATAACGTTGATGTCGTGATCAGTCAGGTAGACTGGCTTTACCCAGTCACAGCTGGTGTCGATGACTTCAACCTTTGCGGGTCCAGTTTCCGCGCAGCTCGCGATCAACATCGTCATCAGGCATACGGTTAACAGTTTGTTGTACATTGCTGGCCTCTTTGGTGGCTTGTACCCGGCGTTCTGCTGCTGCTTCAGTGGCAGCGGCCTTGTCTTCAGTGCGCTGCTGGTCTGCTTTGGCTTCCGCTTTACTGGCACCGCGTGAATGACCAATGCCAAAAGCTGCGGCGATAGCGCCAAGAATGGCTACTGCTACCGTGATGATTAACTGCACTGTGCTCATGCTTCCACCTTCGGTTCAAAGGATCGAACGTTCATGGGTTCCCCTGACGGGAAAGACCAGTTCAGCCAGGTGAAGGTCTTGAGCTCACACATACCGTCAAACATCTCGCCGGGATCGATATCTTCGTAGCTGCAGACGATATGAAGCTCATTACCTTGTGCCTGAAGAACAACCGTATCTGTCTCCCATCGCGGGAGTAAGATGCGCAGCCACTTTTTCATACCAGCACCGTTTTCGCTTGCCCGAAGCGTGCGCGACGATCTTCAAGTCCGTTCGTGCCGCCGTTAATAATCTTCGTCACCTGTATCAGGTCGCCGGAATACTTCAGGCATCCCTTAGTAGCAAAGAACCACGCTGCGCTTCTGGCTGCATAAATGGGCTCAGCTAACAGCTCAGGCTGTTGAACCAAATCTACCTTCAGGGCATTTCCGCAGTCACGATAGTTATCAAGGAACGTGATGCCGATGAGTCCACGCCCTCGGTATTTCCATCCATCACCAGGCGCATTGTTACCGTAGCGTTTGCTGTAGACCAGGTTTGCAATGGCACGCTGGCGCTCAATCGGTAATGCTCGTTCTTCAGGTCGACGGCCAAGCTCATTAGCCTGGTCTTGTGTGATGCGTCCTGCTCGAATGAAGTTTGCCAACCCCACTACGCTGTAGTTGAAGTTTTCCTGTAGTCGGGTGAAACCTAGCGACTCATGCCCAGCCTGAGCAATGAACATCGCCTGGTCTACCGGCTTGGTGATGCCGAACTCTTTCATCGCATCGCTCACTGGCTGAAACCAGCGCGCAGCTAACTCGGCGCTTAGCCCAGCCGCCTTTTGAAATTGTGATTGGTTCATTAGTGCCTCAGTGCGTCAACCAAGCGCGCAACGTTTCCCCGAGCCCATAGAACGGCGGCGCATATCAGGACGTTCACCAGCACCACGAACCAGTGCGATTCATGGTACAGGCCGAACAAATAACGGAAAGGGACGCTGGCGTATACCAGCACCGTGAAATACGCCATCAGCGATATCAGAGGGCGATGTCTCGCCCCGCCGCGCTGGTAGAACATCAGTGCAATAACGATCACAGCAGAGATAATTGCGTTTGCCATCGCACTCGGATCACTTGTTACCATTGCTGGCCCCTCCACCACGTAAACGCGAGAGAATTCCAAACAGGCTACCCAAATCCTGACTGTTGACGAACGTCAGCAGCTTAATAGCAATAGCGGCTACGATTACCGCGCCCAGCGCATCAAGTGGCCTGTCGCTATACCCCGTCCATTTGGAGAAGTAAGAGCCGAGCAGTGGCGCGCCGATAACGCCGAAGATGAATGAGGTGATGAAGTAGCCCACCAGCTTAAGGCGGCTGATATTAACCGCCGTAGCGACGTAGAACACCGCACCAGCGAATGCGCCAAACACCACACCGTAATCTATGCCGGTTGCCAGGCCGAACACGCTGGCCCCCATCAGACCACCAGCCGCTACTGTCGTGCCAGAAACAGGATCGGACATCTAGTCCCCCTCTTATTGCCGTGAATCCTCTCAGTGATGAGGGGAATAAAAAAAGCCCGCTTTTGAAGGCGGGCTAATGAGTGACTATTAGTAAGTAAGGTAGGTAGTCGTGAGTCTTGCTAACTGACCTGAGTGAGACAGTATCGGGCTGGTTCACAACGGTTCAGGAGAACCATCAGGCAATTACCTTCAACACACATTTCAAGCGTAGCAGCAGTTTGCAAATTCATAAAAAAAGGCCTGCTTTTTACGGCAGGCTCTCAAGGAATTTGAAACTGTATTGTTGTTGTCATGGTGCCGGGTGCCTCCCGGTGACTCTACCCCAGTCAGCAAAGCCGCGCGCATACCTGCAGATAGCAGTTGACTGGAACGCCCTTTCGCTTAGAAAGGATTCACCACAATAATAAGTTACAACTAATCCATTCTAGCGGTCAATACATCATCGCCATGAGTCCTCTCAGAACGAGGGGAAACAAAAAAGGCCGCCCGCAGGCAGCCTCTAAAAATGACAAAACCCCGGCGAGGCGAGGTTTAGGAATCGTTTTAAGTCCGTGGCGTAGAAACCACTCTTAACACAGTAAATGATAAAATGCGGACCGCGCTAATGATTTTTTATCATTTTTCTTATATCGTTTTTGAAATGGTGCCAGTTCTTATGGCTTTTGAGCTGGTAGTTACTGATTTGGTTATCATTAAGGATTATGGATGTTAAGGCAAAATCGTCAAAAAGCGATTCACTACAAAAGAGCTGCAATAGCTAACTGCGAAGCTGACCTTCAGTCGATTCTGGAATCGATAATCTCTGCAGATGGGACTGCTCCCAAGGTTGGTATGAGGCGTGAGCAGATCACTCCATCGGATAGTTCGAGTGGATATCGCCTAATAAACAGAAGTAGTACTTACCAGACGATTTTATTTGGTCAGTTAATTCTATTTGAGCAAGGAAAAAGCCAAGCATTAATGACTATAAGTGATGATGTAAGTTTCTACGATATCAATGCCATCACTTCTGAACAAATAAAGCTTGAAGCTGATGAGAATGTTTCAGATGAGCACAAAGAGAAGATTAAAAGAGAATTCATTGACTCTATATTATATTTTGGCGTACTTAAAAATCACCTTATAATTGTACAGTCTAGCGCCTTGAGATCGAAAGACTTAGAGACTCACCTTAATTGGCTTATTCATAGCTTTGGAAGTTCATTTTCAGATGACAGTATTTTAATGCTGAAAGACAAACCAACTGAAGAGACCATTCAAAAACTTGAGAAAAACCCAGTAAGCAAAATTAACTTGGGGAGTGTACCTATAAAAAGTAAACATGATACTTCAGTTGAGATTGTTAGAACCCCGAACATTCCTGTTGAGGGGAATGTTCAAAAAGTAAGAAAAATGAAATTCATGCCTACTGGTAAAGGTGGGAATATATTAAAGGCAGCATTCGGTGAAAAATGGTTTGATGATTTAAAGCTGGAGGACTCTTTGGACGAATCAAACCTACAAGTTAATTTGGAAATTACTTACTTTAGAAAAACTAATAAAGATGGGCAATTGCTAATGGATACTCTAGCAACCTCTTTACGCAACATGGATGAAGATGACATTGAAATAACTCTTAAGGGAGGCGGAACTATTAAAGGTGGTGATTTGAAGTTATCTGGTTCAATTAACGTACAATATAATAATGGACTAATAGACGAAAATCATTTATATTTACAGATGCACAAATGGCTTCACGCCAAGATTGGTGCAGGTGAAGTCGCAGTTAAATAGTTCAGCAATAAGGAGGTTAAAATGAGTTACAAATCATTCTTATGTCAATTTATTTTAGCCTTCTCCTTGGGTTCTACTCTGTTTTATTTCATCGTTTGCAATACGAATTTAAAGCTTGCCCCTACCCCATGGATTATACTTACATTATTGTTATTCTGCTCAAGCTATTGCATCCAAGCGTTGTTCAAAATCCCTGAGACTGACGAGCATCCATCTCTCACCTCGGATGAACTCAGGAGATTGAGGCCAATAATATCTTTAAAACGAAAAAGACTTAGCGCGATATTAGCTTACCATGTTATTTCCGCAGTCGTGGTTGCGATTGGATTCTTCAGTATAAATGCAGCCTCAAAATATTTTATTTCATTTTTCACTTTAACTGGCGGCTTAGTGCTTTCTTCATTGCATACTTTTTTCTTTATAAAGGCGAACATGGATGAAGCGCAAAGATTTAAAAGCATTCTCATACATAGAGCGGAGACTGAAAAGAGGAAAAAAGATATTGTAGAAAGCATGAATAAGAAGCCCGATTAATCAGGCTTCCTTCAAATATGTTTAATGCGTCATCATCCTATTCATCCATTTCCAGTCTGATTTCTAGCATACTAAGGCAACCTTCAATAAACCCTTCAGCCATCTGTATCTCAATGCGTATCAGCTTCTCGTCCTTCTTTCGCGCTTTGGCTATTTTCCGCTTCGAGATGCCATATAGATAGTGTGCAACCAAGAGCGAATGTTCATAGGGCTTACGTTTTTGAAGTCGAGCTAAACACCCCTCGATAATTAGGGCATCGTCATCAGTACATGACAGGCGGGATTTGCTTGTTGGGGGAAGAAGTCCTTTGAAACCAGCAGCTATCGAGGAGTAATCAACCCCAGAACTATCACTCGCAGCCCATCCACCCCAACGCTCTAAAACCATCTGGATGTCACGCATGTTTTCTCCACTATTCATGCTAATACGCCGATTTCCAGCGCACGATCTAAAAACCGAAACAACAGCACCAGCTGGTCGCCGTGCTTCGCTTCAAATGCCACAGGATCAGCGTGCAACTCGTCGTGATGCGCTCTGCACAGCGGTATCACAAACAGGTCATGCGCTTTAGTACCCATTCCACCCTGCCCGTGGCCTATCAGGTGGTGGGGGTCGTCTGCCGGGTTATTGCAGCAACTGCACTGTTGCGACTTCACCCAGCGTGTGTATTTCTCGTTCTCCCAGCGGCGGCGCTTTGGCTTCAGCATGTAGGACTCCGGCGTCTCCGGATCTACCTTCACCGCCACTATCTTCTTCGCTTTCTCCTGCAGGATTTCGGTTGCCGGTAATGACGGAACAATGTCGCTTTCACGCATCACTGAGCTGTGCGTTTCAGGCTTAATCCTGAGTGCCTGGTTCGCCACTGATTCAGGAATAAGGTCAGCCAGATCGTTGCGTACCATCCACCAGCAGAACTCCGGCAGCGTCAGGGTGTGGTCATCACTGAAGCCTAATTGACCATTCACCATTTTCAGCAGCCAGGATACCAGGTTTTGTCTGGCAATTCCTGCCAGCCTCTCGGTTGTTTGCTCACGTAGCTGGTTATCACATCCGTAGCAAAGACGAATACTGCCGGGAACATGGCGCATCACCGTAAAGTCTTTTGCGTGCCAGTCCGCGTGCGGCCACTGGCATTCGAACTTACGTTTTAGCCACCTATCAAGACTGCTAAGGCCGCCAGCTCGCTGTATAACCCGATCGTTCTCAAAAATAGCCTGAATACTGATATCATCTGTCAGTGGCTGGTGGGCTTCTGGGATAAGACCTGACGGCAGGTGCTGAATTGCTTCTGACGGCTTCTCAATTACCACCCTTCCCTGACGAAATAACCACAACAGATCGTTTCCGGGGCGAAAGATGACTACCCCGGCGATCGGGGCAACTTCAGGTGTTAGTAAAGCTCTCACAGTTACCTCAGGCTATGATGTCGATAATTTTGAGCAATTCCGCAAACTTCGACTCGAAGAAGTGCGGTTGTGTCTCTCGTGGGTTTGCAGGGCTTGTGATGTTCTTGCCGTACATGCAGCCTTTGGCGGTAAGTGACCAGAACTTTTTAACGCCATTAACGCCTGAACGACTGTTTCGCTCTTTTTGTTCCACGATCCCAAAGCGGGACATCATGTGATAAACCTGATTGGCGGTGATGCGGATGTTTTTGGATTTAAGCAGAGCGCTAAGTGATTGAGTCGGACGACTGGACCCATCCTGCGCGCCAGATGGAGCATCGATCGCGTAATGCGGCATCAGATCTGGAAGACCCGCTACCTGCTGGAGCTTTTGATAAGCTCCAAGTTTCGAAGAATTTGAAAGGTTCAGTGTTCTGGCTGCTGATTCCAGCAGCAATATTCCCGCCTGAATTTTATCAGTTGCTTGTGGAAGTGGCGTTCCCGTCTGGGTCGCATCAAATGTTCGAATTACCTTCAGATTAAATTTGGGGCTGATCCACATCGCATATGCATAAACAAGCTCTTTGCATACGTAGGTTCCTTGTTCCTGGCCACCGCGAATGGTGTTAACCGGAGCGTTACCCAGATTTTGGGTATCGGTCAACTCTTGAACAAGTTCAACCGTCTGAGGACTAGAGAGAAATTTAGCTGGCTCCTTGCTTCGCTCATTAGCCCCTGAGGCTACAGCTGCACGGTGCAAGTCATTAAGGCAGTAACGTCCATCAAAATCACGGCGTACGGAAACGCCATCAATTACGAATAACTGATTCATGTGTTTCTCCACTTGTTGTAATGCGAGCGGGTCTGCACTCCCGCTTCGCTGACACTTTTTAATTTACCACTCATGCGCGTACCAATGCATTGCTACTTTGAACATCTTTTTGTTCATAGCGGCAGATCGATATTTCGACGCGCGCACCGGGTACTTTTGGCCCCCACTCCACCAGCATACGTTTAACCTGACTGTCATCCTCCCAGATGCCTGCATGTGTCAGCGCGTCAAATAGCGCTTTATTGTAGTTGTCGATGTCGCGGCGGCGTGCATCTGGTGGAAAGAGAAGTATCTCCACCGCAGCTGGTGACGATGATGGTTTTGGAAGGCAACGCAGCTGCTCAATAATCGCTGCACATGCCGCACTCTGATATGCCCTGCCTTTCTCACTGATAAGATGGCGGCCTTTTAACGGCCCCTTATTCGGGGCTCGCCAGTAGGTGTTTACGCTCGGAGGGAACGGGAGCACCAGTTTCATACAGTCACTCCCTGTTTTTTCAGCCATTCAACAGCGTTAACTCTTGCCTTGTCTCCACCGGATAACAGACCTTTAATGATCGCTACCGGATCAGCATCCAGTTCTGTTTTGACGACGGTAATGCCCCTGGCAGCGCCAGGAGCAATGGATAGGTAACCTTTTTTCTTTAGCGCCTTCACATGCTCAGCAGCAGCGTTCTGCGATGAGCAACCAATCAGTTCAGCAAGTTCGGACAATGTTGGTGGGAAGCCAACCCTTTCGATGTGAACCTTGATAGCTTCATATACTTCACTTTGGCGCGGCGTTAATTCGATCATGACTCGACTCCATAACGCCCGTTCAGGCGCCCGATTACGCTGTTGAACATCACCAGGCTTACGCCCATCGGTTTAACCTTCTCGTGGTACTCCTTCAGGATCGGAGGTACAACGACATTCCAACTCGGCTTAGGCTTTTTCTTCAGGGCTTTTTTAATGGCATCTGAGCATTGACGGGCAACGTCACGAACCGCGTTCTCCTGCTCGGTTGATAGTTTTATCATGCTGCATGCTCCCGGTTATTTGTGACAGGAACAGCAACACCGGGAATCAACTCGACTGCAGCTGACTCGGCCTGATTACCCCAGTGGTCCCAGCCAGGCGCACCACAGCGGCTGAACAGTTCGATTCGCGGAACGTCCCCGTAAAGCTTCTCCAGACGGAAACGCGCCTCGGCTGGCTTTTGGCTGTGCTCCCCGAGTGGGCTGTAGATTACCTGCTTGATGCTGGCGCACTGCCGTTCAAGTCCATTCCCCCTGGAGGCGATCAGCATGTCTTCGGTATTGGCTCGGGTGTAGTTGCCGCCGTTCATGCGGGTCTGTACGTTCAGCAGGTCGAGGAAGTCGTAAAAGTCCTCCACTCGACCAGCCTGAAGAGCTTTGTTGATGTGCTGCTCCGCCAGCGGGTTGAACTTCACCCAGGTAAAGCCCTTCATCGTGCGGACCTTGAAGCCCCATGCTTCAGCCAGTTCAATCGCTTCGCGAGTATGTGTGCCGGTGAACCACATAGCCAGAACAGCATCATCGGCAGCAAGGTCCCAGACCGGAAGACGCTTCATGTCGATAAGCTTCATTGTGCCGTAGTGATTAGTAGCCGCGCCGTTGCTGACGGTGTTGCCGTATTCCCAGGCTGGGTCAGCATAAATCAGTGAGTATTTCATCAGACGTTCCTCGCTCGGCCAGCCAGACACCAGCCATCACCGGTGGTTTTAACCCTCGGTGCCATACTCAGGCAGCGCTTACGCTCTTTGAGAATTTTGGCTCGCATGGTTTCGTTCTTTGATCGATTGAATGCCTCCATCAGAACCGTAGCAGCACGCAGATAAAGTCCCTTGTCAGATAACTCTTTAGCCTTGTCCATCATCGCAATGACAGCAGGGTTTGGTGCGCTTTCCTGTTTTGGCTCAGGCATCACTTCAGCTTTTTCTACCGGGTAGCGCGGGACAATAGGCCCAATTGGACCAACAGGTGCCTTTGCGTAGTAACGGAAGTTAGGACGCACACCTTTGCGCTCAGCGCGGTTAAGCATGACCAGGCGGCATACCGCACGCTGAACACTGTGCAAGGCATACTCCGGGAGTGCTGCAGCGATCTCTTTGTTCGTCAGTCCAGGGTTATTGGCTACGAATAACTGAATTGTTTTCAGAAAGCTCATTGAGTACCTCCGGAAACACGGAAACCTGAGTTGGCTGGAACGCTGTAATCAACGTTCTGGAAGTTGGCCTTAAAGTTTTGGTCAGCGCTACCGCCGAGTTGCCAACGCCCTTTGACACACGCAGGCCTTCCGCGCTTTTGCCATTTCTGAGCCTTGTCAAAATACTCAACGCAATTTTCTGGACCAAAGAGAGTGCTCGGGCGAAGGTAATCATCCATTTTTGGATCATCAGCCCATTTTGCTGTGAGATAGTCCACCACCAGCATCAGGTCTTCAGCGCTGTAGTTTTCTGACAGTCTCCCCCTGATGTATCCCAAAACGGTTTTATTGCGCCCGCCCTTCCCGTATGACGATCCAGTAACCTCGTTGAAATGGGATAAGACACGAATTGCCGGATCGATGTCGTCTGGTTGCGGCGCAACCGGACAAATAGGTTTTTTAATATCTGTAGTATTCTCTGTTGTATTCTCTGTAAGAACATCAGTGCATTTTGACCTGATGAGAGCGGTTCTTTTTGACCCGATGGAGCGTTCCACTTTGACCTCTTCCATCGGTTCATTTTGACCTGATGGAAGAGTGCATTTTGAACTCTTCGATTTGGTCACTTTGACATCATCTAAAAGCTCGCTTTCGTAGTTGATCGTGTAGTAGTTCGTCATGTCGCGCTGAGACTTGTTCAGCTGCTCAACTTTGAGCACGCCGAGGTTCTTCAGGCGGGTGAATGTGCGCTTCAGCGTAGACTCAGACCAGAACGGGAACTGCTCCAGCCACTGCTCGTTGGTGTTGTAAATCCAGCGCACGCCGTCACGCTCCAGTCCGGAGGTGGTTTCTTTAAGCCAGTAGTTAACCTGCTGCAACGCAATGGCCTCGTTCAGGCCAATGCTGTATGCAAGGTCAGGGTTTATCACTATCGGCCGGGATGGCATCAACAGGCTCATGGTAGTCCTTTAACTCTGTAAATTTACGCTGGAATTGTTCAAGAGGGCTGAAGCACTCATGATCGTACCCTTCGCGAAGGTATATAACGCGTCGAGTCTCTGGCTCCCATCTGATGACGCGGACCGGGACGCCATAGTGATCTCTGAAACGCCGGTTAAGTTCTCGCATAGCGCTCTCCCCTTCCGACGCCAGACGCCCACAATCGCCTTAGCCCTACTGTGGTTACATGGAACCCAGCGGCCTGATACCATCCGCTCATACCGAAACGACGAGGTTCCAACAACGGGAATACCACGGAGTTGCGGGAGACGGTTGTTTACCGTTACACTGTTCATGCGTTAGTTTCTCCACTGATACGACACGCCAAGACGCCCGGAGCTGCACACTCGCGGGCGTCACTCATTTCTGGCAGGCAATAAACTCGAGAGATCAAGTTCAGGAATGTCATGAGGGTGACCCTGAATTGATATGCGATATCGTTAAGGCTCTGCCATTCGCCTTTGTCTACAACGCCATCTTCGATGTAATGGCGGTATGCATTGACTAACTCGCCAAGCCGACCCACCAGCTCAGCCAATTTCATCCCAATCTCTTCGTTCTCATCATCTGGTACAGCGCCAGGAACATGGATCCCGTTATCGGTTTCACGAGAGAACACATCGGCGATATAACTCACACCAGCAGCCTTTTGCAGGACCATAGCCCAACCCATAGGGAAGATCTGATCTCCGCCAGTGCGTAGACGGTTGAACAGAGCATCCTGGGTTACGTCCAGGATTTCGGCAGCCTCCACATATCCACCCGGTAAAGCTGCAATCGTCTTACGGACTGCGGCCACCAGCCAGGCTGGTTGTTTTTCTACTTTCCAGTGTTCATTGCCCACGGCTAACCCCTTATCTCTGTGGTTACTACTTCTGTTGGGAGTTGTTAAATTTGCTGTAAAGAGAGGCGTCGTATTTCAGCTTTCCGTTAGTAATTCTTTCGATGAAAAGAGCCTGCTTTTCTGGGATAACATCTCCCCATTGACAAACGGCGCTATGAGTCACCCCAAGAGCTACTGCGGTTTTAGAAATGCCGCCGTAGTATTCGACGACTGTTCCTTTATGCATGATTTGAATCCTCATTAGTTAGCATTCTTACATCGTATATGGTCAGCATACTTACGTCAATGAAATGTAAGATTGCTAACGTGCGTTCCGAGGAGATTTTATGGATACCGTTGGCAGCAGACTTAGATTCAGAAGAAAGCAGAAAAAACTTACTCAGCGCGATGTTGCCGAGTGGGCAGGAGTAAGCGCGTCTGCTGTAACTCAGTGGGAAAGCGATTTAACCAAGCTTTCTGGCGAGAATTTGATATTGGTTTGCAAATGCTTACAGTGCTCACCTGAGTGGTTAGTTTTTGGTTCAGGTGATATCGAAAATGGCATTAACATCAACTTAATGTCAGCCAGGGAGATTCCTCTGTTGTCATGGGTGCAGGCTGGAAACTGGACGGAGGTAATTGGCAACCCAGGGAATGAGCTGGTAAAGACGACTCGAAAGCTTTCTGACTCAGCGTTTGCCTTAAGAGTTAAGGGTGATTCAATGACATCCAGTCATGAGCTAAGCATACCTGAGGGCTCTATTGTGATTGTAGAACCGGAGTTCGGCTTTGTGGATGAGGCAAACGGCAAGATTGTTGTGGCTCAAACGGTATCTGGCGGAGAGGCGACTTTAAAAAAATTAGCGATAGACCCCCCGTTTTCTTACCTAATACCTCTCAATCCTGCATTTAAGCCGATAGAGGTAAATCAGGACACAAACCTGATTGGGATAGTTAAACAAATCATCATTGATCTCTAGGTTTACGCCACATCCATAAGCCCGCCGTTCATGCGGGCTTTTTTATGCCCACAACGAAAAAAGTAAGTTAACTTACAAAATGAACTTGACTACAAATGTAAGATTTCTAATATTAACGACATCAACAGCGAACATTGTGGGTAGCCAGTATGAGCACTAGCGCAAACAGAAAGACGATTAAGTTGCCAGCCGGCGAGACCTTTGCGCCTATTAGCAATAAGTGTAAGAGCTGTGGCTATGTCGAATTGACGCTGCATGTAGATTGCAGCGCCTTGAAAGCTCAAACGCAGGTTGTTGAGGCGGTCAGCAAGCGTTACTTGCCATTAATCGAAAAGGTTCCTGGTGAGATTGTCGAAGTAATCATTGGCAAGCTGATCATCGAACTGAGAGCTCTCGTCTTCAGTTACAACGTGACCACAATTTCCACAGACAGCTCCCGCAAAACTGTCAGAACCTTCAGGTATCGCGGTGCTATCGAAGAGTTCGCCACTGCATTCTGGGCAAGAGAACTTAACTTCGTCCATTTGTAATATCCTTCTTGGTTGTGTGAGAACTCCAAGAATACCACCGAGCCTGATGTGGTGAAAAGACAGGCAAAAGTTTCATTGCTGTGTGTAGTCTTGGCGGTCGGCAGTTTGAAATCCCTTAGTGTCGACCGCCCCTTTTCACAACTGAAAGCGCGTTCAGCCGGTTCCTTGAGAGGCCTCAGTCGTTAGATCAACTCAGGAGAACGCGCTCTCAATTGTGGAGAAGTAACGTGTCGGCATTGCAGTGTCGATTATGGCTGCCAGCCTCAAGCATCCTCCGGGTGCTTGGTGATGGTAATAACGCCATCTCAACCAACAGGAGACGATGAGCCTGTTCTGGTTGGATTGGAAAAATGTTATTAGCCCGCTCAACGGCGGGCGCTTTTTCTGGAGGTAGCATGTCTGCAAATGATTTGGCGGTTAAGTATGGTACTTATCAGCCCGAAAATTTACTGGTCATTCTTCCACTTGAAGAAGCTTCAGACATTATTCGTGAAAGTCTTCGCGCTGAGGTTCGCCACGAACTGGAATATGAATACGATGACCGTATTTCGTCTGCTGAAGAAGAGGCATCTGATTGGGAATCACGGGCAGACAGCTACGAATGCGATGCGATTAATTTTGCCCGAGCGATAGAGAAAGCCTTGCTTGCACCAACCTTGGATGAAGCAAAAATTATTCTCGAACGCGTTCGTTCTGATAATCGCGAATATTTTTAATACCTAATGAATAAATACGAATTTGGCAGCATTTAAGTGCCGGGACTCGTGCAACCAAAATTCAGCGCTGTGCAGAGCGCGTAAAACACGGAGAAACTAACCATGACGAACACACAGAACGTCACCGAGTTACAACCACGCATGACCAGAGAGCAGCTTATTGACGCAGCTCGCAAGGCCGCCCCTCTCCTTCCTGCCGCTTATGGTTGGATGGTTAACGAACTGGCTAACCGCCTTGACTATACCAGCGTCGCGCTGTGTGAAGCGATGGCGCAGCGGAAAGAACTAGCTGAGCAGAACGCTACGCTACGTGAGGATGTCACCAGCTGGGCCAAAGAGTGCGACCGCATAGAAGAGCGCCACACCAAAACGCCTACCAACATGAACCTGCTGGAAGCTCAGCGAGAACTCCGTGAGCTGCCTCGTGTCGTCATTTCACTGAATAACGAGGTTGTTTTCTAATGGCTAACTCATTCAAGCAAATGACCAAGGCCGGTGTAATTAAGCGCACCGATACCGGGATGTTTATCGCTCTTTCAGATATCCACGTTCGTGAAGGTTTCAACAAGCGTGAAGACGATGAACGCACTCGCCAGGCTGATGATGACCTGTTCAACTACCTGATGAACGGTGGCTCCGTTCCCCCGCTGGAGGTTATCGCCCGTGATGAAGGTGGAGTGTGGGTTGTTGAAGGCCACCGTCGGCGTCGCTGCTATGCGCGCTGTGCAGAAGCTGGTAAGCCAGTAGACCGCATACACATCATGCCGTTCAACGGTAGCGATGTGCAGCGCCTGGCGCGCATCATGACCAGCAACAATCAACTTCCGCTCTCAGATATGGAACAGGCTGCAGTTATTCAGGAACTACATAACGCCTTCAACCAGACCACCAGCGATATCGCAAAACTGGTCAACAAGTCTGTTCCTACTGTCGAAAAGCTTCTGCTTCTTAGCACTGCTAACCACGACGTTCAGAAAGAAGTTAAGTCTGGGACCGTGTCCGTAGATGTGGCTGTTGACCGAATAAAAGAGTTCGGAGAAAAGGCCGGTGAGGTTCTTCAGAAGGATAAAGCTTCTGCTGCCGCAAAGGGCAAGAAGAAAGTCACCCGCAGCGTTATAGCGCCAGAAATTAGCGTTAAGAAAGCGCGCCGCCTTGTTGAACTTATTAGCCTGGCCGGGATAAGTGACACAGGTGTTATCTCCCTCGAAGGTTTGGCCCATGCAGAAGCATCGCAAATTATTGATGAGCATAAAGCTATAGCCTCCCAACATCGCAAAGGAGTGCAGTCATGACACATCGCAAAATAGTCAACCGTATGCGCAAGGCTCAGCGTGTCAGCGCTTCAAAAATGAATGAGCTTAATGAAGTCGGCATGGTCGGCGTGCGCGGGGTGAAGGATGCGGAGATTCACAATATCTGCGTGGATGCCCATAACGTGCATGTAGGTATCTGGAATCAACTCCAGCGCTACATCAACCAGTTAACTCGCAAGCCCGGAGCCGCCCAATGAGCAACATCGACAAACAGGAGCTGCGTGAAGCGGCGGAGAGAGCAGAATCCGATAGTTGGGGTTATGATCGCGATGAATTCAATGAGGCTCTAACCCCGTCCACCGTGCTGGCACTGCTAGATGAGTTGGAAGCCGCAGAGAAGCTCAACGCAGAACTTATGGAGAAACAGCGCCTGATTGATATCTGCCAGGGGCAAGGTCTGGAGCATCGAATCGCAGCAGAGAAACGCGCTGAGGCAGCAGAGAAGCGGATTGCTGAGCTGGAGCGTAAAGAACAGCACAGTGAACGCCAGTCAGTAATTGATGCGCTGGCTGGTTCTGGTGAGGAATGGAGTGATATCGAAGAATACATGCAGAAGTGGGACGCGGAACGCGCCGCCGCAGCCGGGAAAGGAGAGGCGTCATGAAACCAGCTAACCTGGCACCAGTTTACTGCGCTCTATACCCAGCACTGGCAGAGATAGCCCGTAAGCACGGCTATGCGATGGCTATTCACGGGACAATGGCGCGTGACTTTGATCTGATTTGCATCCCATAGGTAGAGACTCCATCAAAACCAGAGGAAGTCGTTGCAGAAATCACCGCGACGTATGCAACTACCGATATCACCAACCCTGGCTACAAGCATCGTAAGCGTCGTCTGAGTACCGTCTGGTCCCGAATCCAGGATCCTGTAACTTAAGCACCCACTTATTTTGCAGGTGGACACCTCATGCGCGCTAAAGAAAGACTTCCCCGGAAACACTATTCCCCTGAATTCAAAATGGAACTGGTCAGGCTGGCTCTTGAAGAAGAAGGCAGTATTGCCGCACTGGCCCGGAAACATGACGTCAATGATAACCTGCTCTTTAAATGGATAAGGCTCTGGCAGCGTGAAGGGCGGGTCTGTCGGCCCCGAAAAAACTCATCGTCGCTTCCTGCCCTGATACCCGTGCAGCTTCAGGCGGGCTCTTCTCTCCCAACCTTCGAACTACCATCCTGCTCTCCTCCCGCTACCTGCCACATAAAATGTCGGGGAGGAGAAATAACACTGACTCATCCCTCTGCTGAACTCATGAGCACTGTCCTGCGCGAACTGATGCGGGGGCCTGTATGATAAATCTTCCCGCAGGCACAAAAATCTGGCTGGTTGCCGGTATCACCGATATGCGCAACGGCTTCAATGGCCTCGCCGCAAAGGTGCAGACCGCGCTGAAAGATGACCCGATGTCCGGCCACGTCTTCATCTTCCGGGGACGCAGCGGCAGTCAGGTAAAACTGCTCTGGTCCACCGGCGATGGTCTGTGCCTGCTGACAAAGCGACTGGAACGTGGTCGCTTCGCCTGGCCCTCAGCCCGCGATGGCAAAGTGTTCCTGACGCCGGCGCAACTGGCGATGCTGATGGAAGGTATCGACTGGCGACAGCCAAAGCGGTTACTGACATCCCTGACCATGTTGTAGCGCTCTTTATCCTGGTTGTCGCAGAATAAGCCTGGTAAAATACAGGCTTATGAACGACACCTCTTCTGACGACATCCTTCTGCTGAAACAGCGCCTGGCCGAACAGGAAGCGTTGATCCACGCCCTGCAGGAAAAGCTGAGCAACCGGGAACGCGAAATAGACCATCTGCAGGCGCAACTGGATAAGCTGCGCCGGATGAACTTCGGCAGTCGTTCCGAAAAGGTATCCCGCCGTATCGCGCAAATGGAAGCTGACCTGAACCTGCTGCAGCAGGAAAGCGATACGCTGACCGGCCGGGTGGATGACCCGGCAGTGCAGCGCCCGCTGCGTCAGACCCGCACCCGCAAACCGTTCCCTGAGTCACTCCCACGGGATGAGAAGCGGCTGCTGCCGACTGAGCCGTGTTGCCCGGAGTGCGGTGGTTCGCTGAGTTACCTGGGTGAGGATGCCGCCGAACAGCTGGAGCTGATGCGCAGCGCCTTCCGGGTTATCCGGACAGTCCGTGAAAAGCATGCCTGCCGTCGGTGCGATCGCATCGTTCAGGCCCCGGCTCCTTCGCGCCCCATCGAACGGGGGATCGCCGGACCGGGGCTGCTGGCCCGAGTGCTGACCTCAAAGTATGCAGAGCACACACCGCTGTATCGCCAGTCGGAGATCTATGCCCGCCAGGGTGTAGTGTTGAGTCGTTCTGTACTGTCGGGCTGGGTGGATGCGTGTTGTCGTCTGCTGGCACCGCTGGATGAAGCCCTTCAGCACTATGTCCTGACCGACGGCAAACTCCATGCTGACGATACGCCTGTCCCGGTGCTGTTGCCGGGCAATAAGAAGACGAAGACCGGGCGCTTATGGACGTACGTTCGAGACGACCGCAACGCCGGATCAGCGCTGGCCCCCGCAGTGTGGTTCGCTTACAGCCCGGACAGAAAAGGTATCCACCCTCAGACCCATCTTGCAGGCTTCAGTGGCGTACTGCAGGCTGATGCCTACGCCGGGTTCAACGAGCTCTACCGCGACGGCCATATAAAGGAAGCCGCGTGCTGGGCCCATGCCCGCCGAAAAATCCACGATGTTCACGTCCGTACCCCGTCAGCCCTGACGGAGGAGGCGCTGAAACGGATCGGCGAGCTGTATGCCATCGAGTCGGAGCTCAGA
This sequence comes from Enterobacter cloacae complex sp. ECL352, assembly GCF_020149545.1. Classification (NCBI taxonomy): domain Bacteria; kingdom Pseudomonadati; phylum Pseudomonadota; class Gammaproteobacteria; order Enterobacterales; family Enterobacteriaceae; genus Enterobacter; species Enterobacter cloacae complex sp. ECL352. Next base: position 4,150,787 of record NZ_CP083709.1, on the reverse strand, counting down.
GGTAAAAGAGCAGAGGAACGGCAGGCAGTCCGGCACCAAAAAGTGCTGCCGCTGCTGGCGTCACTGGAGGGGTGGCTGCGGGAGAAACAGAAAACCCTCTCAAGGCACTCAGAACTGGCGAAGGCGTTCGGGTATGCGCTGAACCAGTGGCCGGCGCTGATCCGCTATGCAGAAGATGGCTGGGTGGAGGTGGATAATAACATTGCCGAAAACGCCCTACGACGGGTCAGTCTGGGGAGAAAAAACTGGCTGTTCTTCGGCTCGGATCATGGTGGTGAGCGCGGTGCGTCACTGTACAGTCTTATCGGGACGTGCAAATTAAACGGCGTGGATCCGGAACGCTATCTGCATTATGTACTTGATGTCATCGCCGACTGGCCTGTGAACCGGGTGGGTGCTCTGCTCCCGTGGCGGGTTACTCTGCCTGCCTGACCAGCTTCACTTCGTCAATACGGTTCTCACTGCACGCTTACCAAGCATCACGGTCGCCTTGCTTATTCAGTGTGCTTTGGGTTTGGCGAGTTCTTTGCTGACCTGTCATTCATGCCGACCATCGAGGACTAACCCATGAGCACTATTACCAAAGAATTCACCAAAGAGCAGTTGCAGCAAATTATCGAAACTGACCACGTTCAATGTGGTGAGGCTTCGGCGCTGGCGCGTATCGCGCTGGCATCGCTCGAAGCGGAGCCTGCAGGATGGCAAGTCAAAAAGTATGGCGGTAATTGGGTAAGCATCAAGAAGGAGGATGTTGATCACTATAGATTTAACGAGGAACTCCCGGTCAGAGAGGTCTACACCGCCCCGCCAGCGCCGGTAGCTGTGCCTGATGCCCTGGAGGATGATATCGACAGTGATGACCACCCGCTGCTGTGGAGCTACAACAATGGCTGGAACGCCTGCCGCGCCGCCATGCTTCAGGGTTCCGATGGAAACGCTCAGGTGATTCCGGATGGTTGGGTGCTGGTGCCAGAAGAACCCACCCATGAAATGCTTGAGGCTGGTGATGAGCAATTTGGAACGTATGATGTCTATCGCCGGATGATTGCAGCAGCACTGCAGCAGGAGGTGAAGCCGTGAGTAAATCCGAAGCTTTTAAATACGCAATGATAATTGGCTTTGGTTTAGCCGCCGGTGTTCACCTTTACGTTGCCTGGGCATCTCTGCTTGAGCTTGCCTGGGGTGCGATTAAAGGGGTGTTTAATCATGGCTAACCCATTCGATTTCGTGACGTTCGTGCTGCTGGTCATCGGAGCACTTCAGGGTATTGGGCGGCTGCCATGGTGAGCAAACTCAAACAACGGCGCATGCGCCGCCTTAAAGCCGACGTGGCCTGGTGGCGCGAGGAGGCGGAAGATTGCCGCTCCCGTCTGCTGGAACTGGCCGGAGAAATCGACAGGCTCAAAAAGCTGGTTATCCGCGTGCCGATGCCGGTTCTCATGCCGAAGGAGATGGTCCACCAGCTCTATTACACCGAAACAAAAAGATGTCGTACCTGCAATGATGGGCTTCGTGGTGGTTGTTCATCTTGCATTTTCTATAAGAGATAGCCGGGTGCAGCCGGTTAAGTGGAGAGCAACATATGGGGCAGTTAGTAACACTACATGAGTGGGCTTCGGGTCCTAATGGGTTCAAATATCCATTAAGCAACTCAGCACTAAACAAAATAGCCAAGACCAAGCAAACTTTCCCACCAGCTTTAAAGCAAGGTCGCCGCTGGGTTATAGATGAGGACGCTCGTTTTATTGGCATGGTAAGCAATGTTGATATTTCATCATCATTATCAGACAAGGCTCGCCAGTTAGTGGAGAAAGCAATAAATGGCAGCTCGCCCCAGAAAGCATAACGTTAAAATACCTAACCTGTATTGCAAGTTGGATAAACGTACATCAAAAATCTACTGGCAATATCGCCACCCTGTCACTGGAACATTTGTTGGTTTTGGAACAGATGAAGAGGCAGCCAAAGCTGCTGCTACGGAGTTAAATCGGATAACATCTGAGCAGGAAACACGTCAATCCTTCGCTCTTATCGATATGGCCATTAAGAAGACAGATAAGAAAGAGAAAGGAATTCGAGTCGCAGACTGGATAAAAAGGTACGTAGATATTCAGATGGAAAGGATGCGTGACGGAGAAATAAAAAAACCGACCGTAAAATCTAGGAGGTTATGTGCTCAAGTTCTGGCTGACAGAGCTCCTAACGTTCGCCTAAAAGATGTTGACACGAAGTTAATCGCAAAAATTATTGATGAATATAAGTCTGAAGGTAAACATCGAATGGGTCAGCTGATTAGGAGCGTGCTTAACGACGTATTTAAAGAGGCTCAACATGCTGGTGAGGTTGAACCCGGCTACAATCCTGCTTTAGCAGTTAAAAATCCGATAGCAAAGGTAAAGCGAAGCAGGCTCAGTATCGAACAATGGAAGCTAATCTATGAAAGCGCGGGAACATTGCCACCATGCGCTCAGAACTCCATGCTTTTGGCTTTGGTGACTGGTCAACGTATTGGGGACATTGTAGCGATGAAGTTCAGTGATATATGGGATAACCATCTTCATATAACCCAGAGTAAAACAGGAATGAAGTTAGCTATTCCTTTAAATTTACGGTGTGATGCTATTGGCGTGACGCTTTCGGAAGTAATAAGCAAGTGTCGAGACAGAGTTGTGAGCCCATATCTGATACACCATGTGAAACATCATGCTTACGGTAAAGCTGGTTCCCACGTTCCAGGGAAAACAATATCGAAGTATTTCAAGGAAGCAAGAGATAAAGCAAATATTGCATGGCCAAAGGATTGTATTGCCCTGCCCCCATTTCACGAACAGCGTTCGCTTTCATCTAGAACCTATAAAGCGCAGGGTATTGATGTCAAAACTCTGCTTGGGCATAAAACTGAAGCGATGAGCACAATGTATGGAGATGATCGTGGTCTGGAATGGAACAAACTTGTTATTTAGCGAGATAGATAACCTTTAGATAGCCCCAAAGGAAAAGCTGGTGCTACATGAGTTTTGGGGATTTGTTTTGGGGATGATTTGGGGAAGAAAAATTAACCTTATAAAACAATAAAATAAAAATCATCGAATTGTTCCACAAGCAATCTGCTACCAGCAACGCATAATCCAACAGCCAGCGAACCCGCTGGCTGTTTTCTTTCGACCTCGTTCATCCCGTGCTAATGTAGAACCCTGCAAAATGGATTATCACCGGGAAATCGTTATGACTGACGACGTTATTGGGGCAGGAACCCACCAGCAGCTGATTACCTTACTCACCGAGCAGGGCGCGCGGTTTCGCGTTATGGAGCATGCGGCGGTCGGGAAATGTGAAGCGGTAAGTGAAATTCGCGGGACCGATCTGCGGCAAGGCGCCAAAGCCCTGGTCTGCAAGGTGAAGGGCAACGGCGTAAAAAAACACGTTCTGGCGATCCTCGCCGCCGATCTGCAGGCCGACCTGGGCCAGCTTGCCAGCCATTTTGGCGGGCTGAAGGCCTCCCTCGCCAGCCCGGCCGAGGTCGATACCCTGACCGCCTGCGTTTTCGGCGCTATCCCGCCCTTTAGCTTCCATCCTGATTTGGCACTGGTTGCCGACCCGCTGCTGTTCGAGCGCTTTGACGAAATCGCCTTTAACGCCGGTTTACTGGAGAAATCCGTGATTATGGATACCCAGGATTACCTGCGCATCGCCCGTCCTGAGCTGGTGACCTTCCACAAAGCGTAACCGCGATGGCTGACGCCCCTGTCAGCCTTTTCTTTCCAGAAACAGCACGGAGGCGACGAGAATAATGGCAATAGCGAAAAACGATGAGGAGATAATCAGCGTTTCAACAAACATGTGATCGTTCATGATGGCGACCCCTTTTGCGATATCTGCCTTCGTTTTAATCCGCGTAAATGACAAGGTTATGACAGCAATATAATCTTTTTAAAACTGTCCTCCGCCGCGTTTGCGCGTACAGAAAGCAAGTTGATTATTTTGGCAAGGATTCCCTATGTTTGACCCTACTCTGCTCATTCTTCTGGCACTCGCCGCGCTCGGCTTTGTCAGCCATAACACCACCGTCGCCATCTCGATTCTGGTGCTGATTATTGTTCGCGTGACCCCGTTAAATACCTTCTTCCCGTGGATAGAAAAACAGGGCCTCACCATCGGGATCATTATTTTAACCATCGGGGTAATGGCGCCCATCGCCAGCGGCACGCTTCCCGCTTCAACCCTGCTGCACTCGTTTGTAAACTGGAAATCGCTGGTGGCGATCGCGGTGGGGATTTTTGTTTCGTGGCTGGGCGGGCGCGGCGTTACGCTGATGAGCAGCCAGCCCTCGCTGGTGGCGGGTCTGCTGGTGGGCACCGTGCTGGGCGTGGCGCTCTTTCGCGGCGTTCCTGTGGGGCCGCTGATTGCGGCTGGCCTTGTCTCTCTGTTTATCGGGAAGTCGTAGTCAGGCTGGCCATATAACGCGCCGGCGTCTGGCCCAGTCCCTTTCTGAACATGGTGATAAACGCGGTGGTAGAGTCGTAGCCGAGTGTCTGTGCCACCTGCTGTACCGATTTCCCACCGATCAAATGCTGTAACGCCACGATCAGCTGCAGCTGGTGACGCCAGCGGCGAAAGCTTAAACCGGTCTCTTTCACTACCAGCCGCGCCAGGTTGCGTTCGCTCATGGCAAAGTGGCTCGCCCACTGCGTCAGCGTCTGCCAGGCGGCGGGCTCTTCCGCCATTTTCTCGCTCATCAGCCGAATTTTAGGATGGGGCGAGACGGGCAGCTGCAGATGCTCCTGACGCTGGAGCGGCAGCTCGTCAAACAGAACGTCTACCAGGCGCGACGTGGCCGCAAGAGAGAGTTGTTCACGCGATTTTTCCGCCAGGGATAAAATCAGCTCCCGCACCAGAGGGGAGATTTTCAGGGTGCAGCAGCGGTCGGGCAAGCTTGCCGCCCCCGGTTCAATGAACAAAAAGCAGAGCTGCGCGCCCGGGGTGGCCCTGTTGCTGTGCGGCATCTGGCCGGGGATCCAGACGGCGTACTGGGGCGGAACCATCAGCATGGCATTTTCCACTTCGCAGGTGATCGCGCCGCCGAGGGCCAGAATCAGCTGCCCCTTACGGTGATGATGCCGGGGAATATACTGTTCCTCCGCCACCACGCGGATGCGAAATGCGACGGCCGCGTCGTGCTGGCTATCGGGATCATAGCCGTCCAGTCCCAGACCAATCATCAGTTTGTCCGATTTTAGCGATAAACTGTCATTTTAGCCTGATTTAAACCGCCGCGAAAATCGGTATTGTGTGCGCTCGCTTGAACGTATGAGAACATAATGACTACTGCTATTCGCACCTCAGGAAAACACGGCGCGCTGTTGATTGCAGGCATCCTGATGATTGCCACTACGCTTCGCGTCACCTTTACCGGCGCAGCTCCGCTGCTCGACACTATTCGTCTTGATTATGGCTTAAGCACGGCGCAAACCGGTCTGCTGACTACCCTGCCCCTGCTGGCTTTCGCCCTTGTCTCGCCGCTCGCCGCAGGCGTTGCCCGACGTATCGGCATGGAGCGCAGCCTGTTTGTCGCCCTGCTGCTGATTTGCGCCGGAATTGCACTTCGCTCGCTGCCTTCCGCCGCGCTGCTTTTCATCGGAACCGCGGTCATCGGCTGCGGAATTGCGCTCGGGAACGTGCTGTTACCCGGATTAATTAAGCGTGACTTCCCGGGCCAGGTAGCCCGACTCACCGGGGCCTATTCCCTGACGATGGGCGTCTCGGCGGCGCTTGGCTCAGCGATGATTGTTCCCCTGGCGCAGGGTAGCGCAGGCTGGCATGGCGCGCTGCTGATGCTGATGGCGTTTCCGCTGGTCGCGCTGCTGCTCTGGCTGCCGCAGTGGCGTCAGAAACACGTTGCGACGGTAACGGGCGCTGGCGCGCTGCATAATCGCGCCATCTGGCGCTCGGCCCTCGCCTGGCAGGTGACGCTCTTTTTGGGGATTAACTCGCTGATTTACTACGTCATCATCGGCTGGCTTCCGGCGATATTGCTCAGCCACGGCTACAGCGAAGCGCAGGCCGGCTCGGTGCACGGGCTGTTGCAGCTGGCCACGGCCGTGCCGGGGCTTGCCGTTCCGCTGGTTCTTCACCGTCTGAAAGACCAGCGGGGGATCGCCGGCGCGGTGGCGCTGATGTGCGCGGTAAGCGCGGCAGGGCTATGGTTTATGCCTGACATGGCGGTGATGTGGACGCTGGTGTTTGGCTTTGGCTCCGGAGCAACGATGATCCTCGGCCTGACGTTCATCGGTCTGCGCGCCAGCTCCGCGCACCAGGCTGCGGCGCTGTCCGGCATGGCGCAGTCGATTGGCTATCTGCTCGCCGCCTGCGGCCCTCCGCTGATGGGGAAAATTCACGATAGCGCGGGAAATTGGCAAATCCCGCTTCTGGGCTGCGCTCTGGCCGCCGTGATAATGGCACTCTGCGGCGTGCTTGCCGGGCGAGACCGGGAGATCGCGCCCCGTTAAAGACTGTGGCAGACCATCGGGTCTGCCTTTTCCTACCCGCGAGCCGCGCGCAGCATCGCCTGCACCAGCACGACCGGACGGCCTTCCAGCGCGGCACGCTCATGCTGGAATAAGGTGATCACGAAGAACGGGTGCGTAACCAGTTCTGCGGCGCGAATTTCCCCCTGTTCGTCCCAGCCCGTAACGTGCATGTCACCGCTTTCCAGCGCCTGTGCAAACGCCGGCGACACGCCATAGTTACAGTGATAGCCCTCTTCAATTTCCGGCTTGCCGTACGCTTTCGCGATCAGCGTATTTTTGCGCAGCTCAATGGCATCGGTTTTTTCCACCAGCGAGCAGGTCAGCGGCGCAATCACCATGGTGCCTTCGGTATCCGTCTCGGCATGTGCCGCATCGGCCCAGCCCAACACATTGCGCGCATACTCAATCAGCGCGTGCTGGAATCCGCCGCAGGTGCCCAGGAACGGTACGCCGTTTTCACGCGCGTAGCGCGCGGCGATAAAGGCCGCCTCGGTGTTTTTATAGGGGCTGGCAGGCACCAGCCAGATGGCATCGTAGCCCACCAGATCTTCAGGGCTTGTCAGCTCAGTGGTGGCAAGCCAGTCGTAATCGGCGGTGAGGTCAAGGACTGCGGCGGCGTCGTCAATCGCCAGCGGGATCGCCTGATGCGCAATAACACTGGGATTGTAATCGCCTACCAGCGCAATGCGCAGCGTCGTTTTAACCGGGAGGTGTTCCATGAAAGGTTCCTTATGCCAGAGTATTATCAGATAACATAAGGAACCTCAAACTACCGATCTTCTGCAATTATCACAATACCTTAAATTGGGAGGGTGGAATTATGATTCAATGCAAACGCGTATACGAGCAGGCTGGTCCGGACGACGGCTATCGGGTACTGGTGGACAAACTGTGGCCGCGCGGGGTTAAAAAAACGGACCTCGCCTATGATGAATGGTGCAAAGTGCTCACGCCCTCGAATGAATTACGCAAGGCCTTTCATAGCGAAACCATTGATTTCGCCGCCTTCAGCAAAGCCTATCGGGAAGAGCTGGCGCAGCATGCTGACGAGGGAATGCGTCTGGCGACGCTGGCGAACAGGCAGACCGTCACCCTGCTCTTTGCTGCCAAAGACACGAAGCAAAATCACGCCCTGGTATTAGCCGACTGGCTGCGCCATCTCTGATCAGCCGATCGCCAGCTCGTCAAGCATTTGCGGCGCTTCATCGGGGGTGAGCGGCATCAGATGTTCGGCGCGGACAAAGGCAAAGCCGTGCTGATTGTCAAAGGCGTAAACATCGCCCGTCACCAGCCAAAGCGCGCGATCGGCGGTAGCGGGTAATTGCGTCATCACGCCGTTGACCGGGTTAACGAAACGCAGGCCGGGCTGACACAGGCCAAACAGCTCAACAGATTTACCAATATTGCGACGGCCTGACGCCGTGCGGGCACCGATGATCATCGCCATGCTGCCCGGTTTAAGCTGAAACATACTTCTCTCACGGTAAGGGTAGCCAGGAACTGGCTAAGAATAATCCTAAAGAGAAGTGTATCGCAGGCACTATAGGTCTGTCACCTGGCAGGTTGCGGACGATCGCGACGGTAGAGCGTCCATTCATCAATCACTTCGCCCCCCGGTAGTTTGCACTCCGTGCGTACGCCCTGCGGGCTTTGAACCGGGATCTGTTCCCCGCCTTTCTCCAGGCAGTACACGGAGGCCGGGTTCGCCATACCGATAGCGTGCGGTGGTTTCGGCGCATCGGGTGGGGTTGTTTTCGCGGTGCAGGCAGCCAGGGGAAGCGCCAGCGCCAGAAGCAGAAATCTCATCTCATTGATCCTTGTGACATCATGACAATCTAAGGTTAACGGGTCATCGCCCCTTTCTCCATAATTTCTCCATTTTAACTGCACTTTTCAACACTATAGTGTGGCATGTTCTCGATATGACCAGAGAACATCATTCCGTAATCAAGATGTCTTTGCCCCGGTCTCAACAACGGGGCCTTTTTTTCACTGCTGATGCCCTCTCCCTGCATATATTAAATTTTTTTTATTCATGTTTTACTATGCCTGAAGTCTAAAAATTCAGCATAACATGCAGATGCAGACGTCTTCTGCCTGGGAGTCATTCTACGTCATGTCGGATATTATCCTTGCCCGTGTTTCAGAAACCCTCGCCACTGAACAATCCCTTGAAGGTCTCGTTCGCCAGCTGCTGGAGATGCTGGAGATTGTGACTGACATGGAGTCGACTTACCTCACCAAGGTAGATATCGAAGCCCGACTGCAGCATATCCTCTACGCCCGCAACAGCAAGCAGATGACAATTCCTGAGGGGCTGAGCGTCCCATGGGATGAAACACTGTGCAAGCGCGCGCTGGATAGCGACACCGTATTCAGCAACGACGTTCCCGAACGCTGGCCGGAGTGCGAGGCGGCGAAAGCGCTCGGCATTACGACCTACATGAGTATTCCTGTCCATCTTGCGGATGGTTCATTCTACGGAACGCTTTGTGCCACCAGCACGGCCAGAAAGCCGCTTAGCGAGCGCGGTGAACAGGTTCTGAAGTTATTCGCCGGTCTGATTGCCCAGTCCATTCAGAAAGAGTCGCTGGTAAACCAGCTTCGCGAAGCCAACGCAGCCCTCATCGCGCACTCTTACACGGATGCCCTTACCGGTTTACCCAACCGTCGCGCCATTTTTGAAGATTTGACCACGCTGTTTTCCCTGGCGCGTCACCTTAAACGTAACACCGTCATCGCGTTCATCGATCTGGATGATTTCAAGCTGATTAACGATCGCTACGGCCACGAGGCTGGCGACCAGTTCCTGATTGAAGTGGGCAAGCGTCTGACGGAAGAAAAACAGCAGGACGATATCATTGGCAGGCTGGGCGGCGATGAGTTTCTGGTGGCGTCGTTGAGCACATCCCACAGCGAAGGAGATAACGCGCAGGTCACGCTGCTCAAAACGCGTCTCAGCGCCTGTATTGCCGGTGAATACTGGCTGGGTAGCGTCAACCTCATTTACCCCGGAGCCAGCGTCGGCGTTATCGAAGTGGACCCTCAGATAACCGATCCGGACAGCGCATTACGCGACGCAGATGTCGCGATGTATCAGGATAAGAAAGGAAAAAGCAAAACACGCTTTCTCACTATCGATTAACCCCGTACACTCTACGGCGTTACAAAAACCGAAACAGGTGATGATATGAGAATAGGGATCCTCTTCCCGGTCGTTATTTTTATAACGGCGGTGATTTTTTTAGCATGGTTTTTTGTCGGTGGTTACGCGGCGCCTGGGGCATAAATGAGAAAAACGACCCTCGTTATGCTGATCGTTGCCATCGCGGCATTTGCCGGCACGCAGCTTGGCTGGTGGTAAACGCCACTACGTAAAAAGGCCGCCATCTGGCAGCCTTTTTTAACGCTTGTAAGCCTTAGCTTTTGATTTTTCTGTAGATAAACAGAACAACCAGCGCACCAATCACCGCGACAGCGAAACTGCCGAAGTTAAAGCCATCGACTTTGCCAAAACCGAACAGCGTACTGATCCAGCCGCCGACTACCGCGCCGATAATACCCAGTATTACGGTGACGATAAACCCACCGCCATCTTTGCCCGGCATGATCCACTTCGCCAGAATACCCGCAATAAGCCCAAAGATAATCCAGGATAAAATTCCCATAACTTTCCTCTCTGTATGGTTTTTGTCATTAAATCAACGACACAAAAAAGAATAGCACAGGATTTCAGAAAGGAAATTTGTGATAGGCATCACAATGAGAGAGTGCGCAATTATTCATCAACAAAAAGAGCCTGCCGCATAAACTGTGGGGTTGCATCTTTTGTTGAGAAAGATTATCTTTCTCAACACTGAATAGTTGAGCGTAACACTCAGGTATTCAGTACGACATTGCTCACATTGCTTCCAGTATTTCTTGCCCACTCCTGAGTGGGCTTTTTTTTCTGTTCATACCCCAACAAACGCGTACCGGTTACGTCCTGCGCGTTTTGCCTGGTAGAGCGCCTGGTCAGCGGCAATAATGATATTCTGCTGGCTGCCCGCGATGTCGACCGCACGCGCGGTAGAAATCCCGACGCTTACCGTCACCCGCCCGAAGGGGCTAAAATCATGCGCGATTTGCAGGGAGAACACGTTGCGAATGATCGTCTGCGCCAGTCGAAGCGCCTCCTGGATATCCGTATCAGGCAATATCAGCGCAAACTCCTCTCCGCCGTAGCGCGCTACAATCTGATTATCACGGGTAAGGCTCTCCCTGAGACTGTTTCCCAGCAGCGTCAGACACCGGTCCCCTTCCGGATGGCCGTAGTTATCGTTGTATTTTTTGAAGTAGTCCACGTCCACAATCAGTATCGAAATCGCTGCGTCATGCGCGGCACAAGTCGCGATTTCCGAGAGGATTCTTTCATCAAAAATGCGACGGTTGTACAGCCCGGTCAACGCATCCTCGGAAGCGATAATCTTCAGCGCCTTATTATCTCTGGTTTTTCTGGATAAGTCGGAATACAGGAAGTATGACGCGACGATAAGTATCGCAGTGAAAACGAAAATGAGCAGCGCCAGCTGAATAGCCTGCTTGCGCCACGGAGCGAGGGCTTCATCAATGCTGACGGCCACGGTGGTCACCAGCCCGTAGCGTCGGTTTTTCTCATAGGCGTAAATGCGTTCGATTTTATCAAACCGCGAAACGGAACTGGCTATCCCGGTATTTTGTACCTTTAGGTATTTCCTGAAGAGGGGTGAATCAGAAAAAATCGTGCCGACGTAGGTATTTTTAAAGGGGTGACGGACCAGCAGCACGCCGGATTGTGTCGTTAAGCCAATGACGCCCAGGTGACCAATATTAATCTGCCCGTAAAGCGCGAGAAAATTCTCGATACCCAGCGTCACCACCACGACACCGTTAAATGCCCCGGTGTGGGTTTCAAGGCGACGACTAATGGTAATGACCCATTTGCCATTGGTTCTGCTGACCACGGGCTCACCAATAAAAATCTGCTGATTTTTATTTTCCTTGTGATAGATAAAAAATGACCTGTCCGATCCTTTGCGTGGGCCTGTAAAAGTTTCGTGCAACGCGGTAAAGATATCGCCCTGAGCGTCGTATACAACCACATTATTAATCTGGGTAAGAAGATTATCCTGATTATTTATCATCCGCTGAATATTGGTCGCCTGTTGCGGCGTCATGCCATAAATTTCGATTATGTCGGAAACGGTAGTAATTAACATTTCGCTTTGGCGCATGATCCCCTCGGTGTAGACATCAAGGGTATGGCTCAGGTTAGCAACGCTGGTATTAATTTGCTGAATTGACTGCTGTCTGGACGTGGCAATTTGGACGGCAAGCGACAGCGAGATGATCAATGAGACAATGATGACGGTAATGGTTGTTGTGTAAAAAGTATTTTTCACATGCACGAGCTTTTCCACCTTATCACGCCTGACATCCCTGGCTGACAACTCTTGTCACTGTAACAAAGCTCGGGATAAGAGGAAAATGAATTGCACTTAAGCATACAACAGAAGCTCGTCTTTATTTCGTTTTACAAACTAACGGTCTCCCGGGGTTTAGATAAAATAACTTTAATAAAATCGATATAGGAGACGGGTTTACCAAAATAATATCCCTGTAACAGGGTTATCTCATTACGGTTGAGATACTCCAGTTGCTCTTTTGTTTCTACACCTTCAGCGACAATGCGCAAAGAGAGTTTTTTCGCCAGGTCAATGACGCAGTCCAGCAGGATCGTTGAGTCCTTTTCCTCTGAAACCCGGTTCACAAAGCTTTTATCAATTTTAATATAATCAATGGCCAGCGCATTAAGGCATGACAGCCCGGAATAACCCGTACCAAAATCATCCAGGGCAATAACAAAGCCGGCGTTATGCAGCATGTTGAGGTTTTCCACAAGGTGAGGATTATCAACCAGCGGTTCACGCTCGGTCACCTCGAGAACCAGTTTGACCTCTTTACCCTGAAACCCCTTCCCGAAGACGCGGCAGTCACCGATAAATGAAGGCGCATTAATATGCCTGGCGCTGATGTTCACCCCGATATGAAACCCGTCCGGTAGCTTAGGCAAAAGCGGCTTAAGCTGGGCCACCACTTTCGCCATCAATCCTTTGGTCAGCGGGATAATCAACCCGCTACGTTCGGCAATAGGAATAAAGACATCCGGCGGGATAAAGCCTGACTTTGGATGCTTCCATCTTGCCAGGACCTCAACGCCGTACAGCCCGCCAGTATCGCCGTTCACGATCGGCTGGTAATAAGGCTCGATCTCCCCCTGCAAAATCGCTTTACGCAAATCGTCTTCAAATGAGGTGCTTTTCCCCTTGTATCGGCGAATCAAAATGCCCACCGCCACCGATAGCGCGAGAATAAGCAGTATCAGGCTCCATCCCTGTTGCAAAAGCCGCGTCAGGCTGAAAAAGGCAGGAGGTTGCCAGGCCAGGCTAAAGGGAAATTGCGTTGATGCCGTAAGCGACCCCGTCCAGGAGGCCGCTTTCCAGCCCCTCACATCGCCGTTGCGAACAAGCATGCTTTCGCCGACAACCAGCCCCAGATCCACGCTGTTCGATGCACTTGCAATGACGTCCTGCAAATGCGCGTCACTGATGCTGACAATGACGCGCCCTCCCGCGATGGGCATCTGGAAGATAAGCACCGGAATGCCGTTCACCAGTCGATTGCCGGGTAACAGCATCAATTTTTCGGCAGGTAACGTCTCAGGATGAATAATCAACACGCCATTCCCGGGAAGGGAAGTACAGATGATTTTCCCCTGCAGCTCGATCATGATGGCGCGCAGATGCGGTTTTAGCGCTGCCTCTGTCCCCAGCGCCAGCTGTCCGCTACTGGTACACCCTTGAGCCGCAACGCGCTTTGCCGTGCTGGCCGCACTGACTGCTTCAGCCAGAATGTTTTCTATTTTTTGGGTGCTGGCCGTGGCGGTATGACTATTACTCAGCTTCGCCATCTGCCATAGCTGCCAGTTAATAATCAAAATGCCGCTCAGAAAAAGAAACAGAGCGCTAAGAATAGGGATCATCACGTTGCGCACGATGTTTTCCTTAATAGAAAAAACAAGCATGGATGTTCTGGTAGAAGAGCCTGTGCTATCCCGGTATTGCATATAACAATGAAAATAGCTTAGCTGAGAATTGTCTTAAAAAACTGATACTTTCGTATGAGTTCACCTGCCGGCATTTACTCACATGACGTGACTATCAGGCTTGTTCCTTGCCCTGGCTGTGTTAAGATTTGTGAAATCAGGGAGCGGACTGGATATCTGGAAAATGAAAAAGCTCATTGCCATTGCTATCGTTTCGACGCTTCTGGTCTTCCTGTCTCTTTATGCGGTCAATGCTGTAATCATCGGTCAGCAGAAGAGTAAACAGCGTGAAATATCCCGTACCCTTTTACATTATTCAGAAGACGTGTCCCAAAGCGTGGCGCTGGGTCTCAAAAGCATCACGACGCAGGGATGTGATAAAACCAGCCTCGATCGCTACAGACAAATTAAGCTTAATAATCTTTATTTTGCCGATATCGCGGTGATGCTGCCAACTTACTGATTTAGTGTATGATGGTGTTTTTGAGGTGCTCCAGTGGCTTCTGTTTCTATCAGCTGTCCCTCCTGTTCAGCTACTGACGGGGTGGTGCGTAACGGCAAAAGCACTGCCGGACATCAGCGCTATCTCTGCTCTCACTGCCGTAAAACATGGCAACTGCAGTTCACTTACACCGCTTCTCAACCCGGTACGCACCAGAAAATCATTGATATGGCCATGAATGGCGTTGGATGCCGGGCAACCGCCCGCATTATGGGCGTTGGCCTCAACACGATTTTCCGCCATTTAAAAAACTCAGGCCGCAGTTGGTAACCTCGCGCATACAGCCGGGCAGTGACGTCATCGTCTGCGCGGAAATGGACGAACAGTGGGGATACGTCGGGGCTAAATCGCGCCAGCGCTGGCTGTTTTACGCGTATGACAGGCTCCGGAAGACGGTTGTTGCGCACGTATTCGGTGAACGCACTATGGCGACGCTGGGGCGTCTTATGAGCCTGCTGTCACCCTTTGACGTGGTGATATGGATGACGGATGGCTGGCCGCTGTATGAATCCCGCCTGAAGGGAAAGCTGCACGTAATCAGCAAGCGATATACGCAGCGAATTGAGCGGCATAACCTGAATCTGAGGCAGCACCTGGCACGGCTGGGACGGAAGTCGCTGTCGTTCTCAAAATCGGTGGAGCTGCATGACAAAGTCATCGGGCATTATCTGAACATAAAACACTATCAATAAGTTGGAGTCATTACCCGATATCGGCTTTATTGAGAAGGGAAAAATAGTCTGTACCGCTTTTTGGGGGAAACTCGCGACGCCCGTTGCACTTCCTGCAGAACTGCATAAAACGCCGAGGGGCTTTCTCCTGGCCCAGTTTTCGAGAAAAGACTTTTTCACGGGCAATGCGGCAATTTATAATAATATTATTATCTTCACCTCCCGCTATGCTTACGATAAATTCACCCCGGTCACCGCAAGCTATTCGCTCAGTGCTACCACCAAAGACTTCGGCAGAGTCTTTTTTTCGGCCGCCACGGAGCTAAATCAGCAGAGCTGGCTGCATTCGACATTGTTTACCCTGACCCTGACACAGTGCAGCGCCTTCTGGGACCTGTGCGTCATCGTGCAGCATCACGACGCCGGGCTCGCCTCGTTACCTCCGTTTATCTTTGCGCTTCTCGCGGTCATTCTCTGTTTTATCTGGATTGCGATAACGTTATTTATCTTCCGTATCTATGAAGACCGTTTTTCTCTGGAACGTACGCTGATAAAAGCCGTCCTCACGAATACCATAAGCGTTAACTATCAGCCCATTATTCGTATTCACGATCAAAAAATCGTGGGTGTAGAAGTTCTGTCGAGATGGCGCGACCAAAAACACGGGGACGTCTCTCCGGAGCTGTTTATCCCATTAATTAAGAAGATCGGTCTGTATAAAAAATATTACAGTAATATTATCGAAAAATCCCTTTCCGAAATTGCCCCTCTGGCGATAAAACACCAGCTGATAGTCTCAATAAACGTTGGGCACAAGGAAATTGAAGATGGACAGTTCATTACCATTTTGCGTCGTGCGTGTTTTGCCAATCACCTTCCCCTTTCCCTGATGAAGGTCGAACTTTCTGAGAAAGCCGTTTCCACGGCAGATATCCTCGAGGGATTCTGTCAGGAGCTGAAATCGCTCGGCGTTAAAATATCAATAGATGATTTTGGCGTGCAGAACTCGAACCTCGCCCGCCTTTCGCTGCTTGAATATGATGAAATCAAAATTGATAAGTCGCTGGTGGACGGCATCAGCGAGCATTATAAGCAAAACATCTTTGCAATCTTCTGCGATGCCCTTGCAAGATTGAATAAAACGCTTGTTTTCGAGGGCGTGGAAAATGAAATTCAATATCGCTTTATTGCAAGCAGATATCCCGATGCGCTGATTCAGGGATGGTATTTTTCAAAAGCACTCACCCGGAGCGAGCTGGCGAAGCGACTCACCGGGGTCGCACCGTAACCCGAAGCCTTGCGCGTCCGTTTTTTTCCAGTCGGGCATTTCTATTTTTTACGCAAAAACATATAGTCGTCACATTCAGACGGTAGATTACCCTGAAGCACACTCTTATTTTGGTTAAAAACGTGAAATTATCCTTACTATTCCCAGTGGTACTCTTTTGTCTGACCGTTATTTTCGCGCTGTTTATCGACGCCCCCGCGTCGCATATTCTGCGGAAAAAATGCATGTGGTCCGATAGCGTGATGCTGAGCTGTATCGCCAAGCATCAGCATAACGGTTTTTGAAGCAGACTATTCATTTCCCCACTGATTGAGGAAGTTCGCAATATCATCAACGCGACCCGCACGGATCCCGGCCTCAGTGGCCATATCCTGCTGGGCTTCCTCGCTAATCTCCTCATTATTCGATAAACGGGTGAGCAGCAGCTGGAAATAATGTGCCAGCGCGTCGCGCTCTGACTCAGCGACCTGCTCAGCGGCTTCCGTCGCGTACTCATCGGCAATGTCATAATATTTCAGTGGGATATCGTTGTTCATAACAGTCTCGTCGCTAACCTGTAAGGGTAAAGCCATCAGTATATCGGACGCCCTATCTCAACCAAAGCATTGCTTCAGATGAGTAACGCAAGCAGCGCTGCGAGAGCGGGCGCGGCCTGTACATACAAAATTTTTCGGCTGGCGGTGGCTGCGCCAAAGAGTCCGGCGATCAGCACGCAGGTAAGGAAGAAGATGGCCACCTGAATCCCCTTTTCCCCGAGCCAGAGGCTCCAGAGCAGACCGGCCGCCAGAAAACCGTTATACAGCCCCTGATTCGCGGCCAGCACGCGGGTCTCGCGCGCAAAATCAGGACGCAGATTAAAGGCCTTATGCCCTGTTTTGGTATTCCACAGGAACATTTCCAGCACAAGAATATAAAGATGGATGAATACAACGACAGCGATAAGGACGGTGGCTAACATCGTGTTGTCTCCCGCAGGCAGAGGCAAAAAAAACGGGAACCCTCAGGCCCCCGCTCTTGTTTAACCCAGAATCTGGATTACATATTCGCGATAATCGCGTCGCCAAACTCTGAGCATTTCAGCAGCTTAGCGCCTTCCATCAGACGTTCGAAGTCATAGGTTACGGTTTTCGCGTTGATCGCGCCTTCCATACCTTTAACGATCAGGTCTGCGGCTTCGAACCATTCCATATGACGCAGCATCATCTCTGCGGACAGGATGATAGAGCCTGGGTTCACTTTGTCCTGACCCGCGTATTTAGGTGCAGTACCGTGGGTCGCTTCGAACAGGGCGCACTCGTCACCGATGTTCGCGCCAGGGGCGATACCGATACCGCCAACCTGAGCTGCCAGGGCGTCAGAGATGTAGTCACCGTTCAGGTTCATACAGGCAATTACGTCGTATTCTGCAGGACGCAGCAGGATCTGCTGCAGGAACGCATCGGCGATCACATCTTTAATGATGATCTCTTTGCCGGTGTTCGGGTTCTTAATCTTCTGCCATGGGCCACCGTCGATCAGCTCACCGCCGAACTCTTCTTTCGCCAACTGGTAGCCCCAGTCTTTGAACGCGCCTTCGGTGAACTTCATGATGTTGCCTTTGTGAACCAGAGTCACAGAGTCACGGTCGTTGGTGATCGCGTATTCGATGGCCGCACGCACCAGACGTTTAGTACCGTCTTCAGAGCATGGCTTGATGCCGATACCGCAATGCTCAGGGAAGCGAATTTTCTTCACGCCCATCTCTTCGCGCAGGAATTTAATCACTTTTTCTGCGTCAGCTGAGTCCGCTTTCCATTCGATACCCGCGTAGATGTCTTCTGAGTTTTCGCGGAAGATAACCATATCGGTCAGTTCAGGGTGCTTAACCGGGCTTGGGGTGCCCTGATAGTAACGAACCGGACGCAGACACACGTACAGGTCCAGCTCCTGACGCAGTGCCACGTTCAGGGAACGGATACCGCCGCCAACTGGCGTCGTCAGTGGGCCTTTAATAGCAACGCGGTAGTCGCGGATCAGGTCCAGCGTTTCTGCTGGCAGCCAGACGTCCTGGCCATAAACTTGAGTAGATTTCTCACCGGTGTAAATTTCCATCCAGGAAATTTTACGCTCGCCTTTGTAGGCTTTCTCAACAGCGGCATCAACCACTTTCAGCATCGCCGGGGTAACGTCTACACCGATACCGTCACCTTCGATGAACGGGATAATCGGATTGTGAGGAACGTTAATCTTGCCGTTTTGCAGGGTGATCTTTTTACCTTCCGCCGGAACAACTACTTTGCTTTCCATTAACCTCTCCTTCGAGCGCTTCTGGTTGTTACTGATCTTATGTTAATAAATTGTAATGAGCCCTTCGATAGTACCTGATTGTCCTGCGCCATGAAAGGTCTTCGTTATTAGGCTATAATGCGGCAATTGATAACGCCTGAAAATACCATGAAGAAAACTTCTTTTACAAAACACCGGGTTGAGCGATTCAGCTCGCGACAAGCCGCCAGAAGACCGCAGGAAACCCAGCCGAAGCGGGTTATTTTGTTCAATAAACCCTACGATGTTTTGCCGCAGTTTACCGATGAAGCCGGGCGCAGCACGCTGAAGGACTACATTCCTGTTCAGGGTGTCTACGCGGCCGGGCGCCTGGACCGCGACAGCGAAGGCCTTCTGGTCTTAACCAACGACGGCGCGTTGCAGGCAAAGCTCACGCAGCCGGGCAAACGCACCGGCAAAATTTACTTCGTCCAGGTGGAAGGCGAGCCGGATGACGCGACACTAGAAGCACTACGCAGCGGCGTGACGTTGAACGACGGCCCAACCCTGCCCGCAGGTATTGAACGCGTGAATGAGCCGGAGTGGCTGTGGCCGCGCAACCCGCCGATTCGCGAACGCAAATCCATCCCGACAAGCTGGCTCAAAATCACCCTTTATGAAGGCCGCAACCGCCAGGTTCGCCGCATGACCGCACACGTCGGCTTCCCTACCCTGCGTCTCATTCGCTACGCCATGGGCAGCTACACCCTGGAAACGCTGGCAAACGGCGAATGGCGCGACGTCACCCCTTAAGGAGTCACTATGTTTAAACCTCATGTCACGGTTGCCTGCGTGGTCCACGCCAGGGGTAAATTCCTTGTTGTTGAAGAGAGCATTAACGGCAAAGCGCTGTGGAACCAGCCTGCCGGACACCTTGAAGCCAATGAAACCCTGCTGCAGGCAGCAAAACGCGAGCTGTGGGAAGAGACCGGTATTCACGCTGAGCCCCAGCACTTCATCCGTATGCACCAGTGGATCGCGCCGGATCACACCCCGTTTCTGCGCTTTTTATTCGCCGTTGAGCTTAGCGAAACGTGCGCCACAGAGCCGCAGGATGACGATATCGATCGCTGTCTTTGGGTCACCGCCGACGAGATCCTGAACGCGCCAAACCTGCGCTCGCCGCTGGTTGCGGAAAGCATTCGCTGCTGGCAGTCTGCTGGCCGCTTACCGCTGGACGTCATCGGCGCATTTAACTGGCCGTTTACAGAGGGTGTCAATGGTGGGGGGGCGTGATAGAATACGCCGCCTTGAAGTTCAATGTCGTGAGTATTCCATGTCAGATAACAGCCAGAAAAAAGTGATCGTCGGCATGTCCGGCGGTGTCGATTCCTCCGTTTCCGCCTACCTGTTACAGCAACAGGGCTATAAGGTGGAGGGCCTGTTCATGAAGAACTGGGAGGAAGATGATGGCGAGGAATACTGCACCGCCGCAGCGGATCTCGCCGACGCGCAGGCCGTATGCGATAAGCTCGGCATTGAACTGCACACCGTTAACTTTGCCGCAGAATACTGGGACAACGTTTTTGAACTGTTCCTGGAAGAGTACAAAGCGGGCCGCACGCCGAACCCGGATATTCTGTGCAACAAAGAGATCAAATTTAAGGCCTTCCTGGAATTCGCCGCGGAAGATCTGGGCGCTGACTACATCGCGACCGGTCACTACGTGCGTCGCGCAGACGTGAATGGCAAAAGCCAGCTGCTGCGCGGTCTGGACGGCAACAAAGATCAAAGCTACTTCCTCTATACGCTGAGCCACGAGCAAATCGCCCAGAGCCTGTTCCCGGTCGGCGAGCTGGAAAAGCCGCAGGTGCGTAAAATCGCCGAAGAGCTGGACCTCATCACCGCGAAGAAAAAAGACTCTACCGGCATTTGCTTCATCGGCGAGCGCAAATTCCGCGATTTCCTGGGACGTTACCTGCCTGCTCAGCCGGGTAAAATTGTCACCGTCGACGGGGAAGAGATTGGCCAGCATCAGGGGCTGATGTACCACACGCTCGGCCAGCGTAAAGGGCTGGGTATTGGCGGGACCAAAGAAGGTAGCGAAGATCCATGGTATGTTGTCGACAAAGACGTCGAAAACAATATTCTGGTTGTTGCCCAGGGTCACGATCATCCGCGTCTGATGTCCGTTGGCCTTATCGCGCAGCAGCTTCACTGGGTCGATCGTGAGCCGCTGAAAGGCACCCTGCGCTGCACGGTGAAAACACGCTACCGCCAGACCGATATTCCTTGCACCATTACCGCGCTTGATGACGATCGCATTGACGTGCGTTTCGACGAGCCGGTCGCGGCCGTCACCCCGGGTCAGTCTGCTGTCTTCTACAGCGGCGAAATCTGTCTGGGCGGCGGGATCATTGAACAGCGCCTGCCGCTGCCTGCTGTTTAATACGATTCACACATAAAGGAGAGCGTGTGGCGAAGAACTACTATGACATCACCCTGGCGCTGGCGGGAATTTGCCAGTCAGCCCGTCTGGTGCAACAGCTGGCGCATCAGGGTCATTGCGACGCAGATGCCCTGCACGTTTCACTGAACAGCGTTATCGATCTCAACCCCGGCTCGACCCTGGGCGTGTTCGGCGGCAGTGAAACTAATCTTCGTCTCGGTCTTGAAACCCTGCTCGGCGTGCTTAACGCCAGCAGCCGTCAGGGATTAAACGCGGAGCTGACCCGCTACACGCTGAGCCTGATGGTGCTGGAGCGTAAGCTGAGCGCCGCAAAAGGCGCAATGAATACCCTGGGCGATCGTATTGCCGGGCTGCAGCGCCAACTTGACCATTTTGATCTGCAGTCCGAAACGCTGCTGAGCGCTATGGCCGGCATTTATGTTGACGTCATCAGCCCGCTGGGGCCGCGTATTCAGGTCACCGGATCCCCTGCCGTGCTGCAAAGTCCGCAGGTACAGGCAAAAGTGCGCGCGTCCCTGCTGGCAGGTATCCGCGCCGCCGTGCTGTGGCACCAGGTGGGCGGTGGCCGCCTGCAGTTAATGTTTTCTCGTAATCGCCTGACCACTCAGGCAAAACAAATTCTTGCTCATTGTTAACCTCCCGGAGTTGCGAATTATGGAATTATCCTCACTGACCGCCGTATCCCCTGTCGATGGACGCTACGGCGATAAAGTCAGCGCGCTGCGCGGGATCTTCAGCGAATATGGTTTGCTGAAGTTCCGTGTTCAGGTTGAAGTACGCTGGCTGCAAAAGCTGGCCGCCCAGGCAGCAATCAAGGAAGTTCCTGCTTTTGACGAAAAGGCAAACGATTACCTTGATAAAATCGTTGCCGAGTTTAGCGAACAAGACGCCGCGCGCATTAAAACCATTGAACGCACCACCAACCACGACGTGAAAGCGGTTGAGTACTTCCTGAAAGAGAAAGTGGAAAGCGTCCCTGCGCTGCATGCCGTGTCTGAGTTCATTCACTTCGCCTGTACCTCTGAAGACATCAACAACCTGTCTCACGCGCTGATGCTCTCCACCGCGCGTAAAGAGGTGGTGCTGCCTTACTGGCGTAAAATCATCGACGCGGTAAAAGCGCTGTCCGTGGAATACCGCGACATTCCGCTGCTCTCCCGTACCCACGGCCAGCCAGCCACCCCATCCACGATGGGTAAAGAGATGGCGAACGTCGCGTACCGTATGGAGCGCCAGTACCGTCAGCTGGAGCAGGTTGAGATCCTCGGCAAAATCAACGGCGCGGTCGGTAACTATAACGCCCACATCGCCGCTTACCCGGAAGTGGACTGGCACCAGTTCAGCGAAGAGTTCGTGACCTCTCTGGGCATTCAGTGGAACCCGTACACCACGCAGATTGAGCCGCACGACTATATCGCCGAACTGTTTGACTGCATCGCGCGCTTCAACACCATCCTGATCGACTTCGATCGTGACGTGTGGGGCTACATCGCCCTGAACCACTTCAAGCAGAAAACCATCGCCGGTGAAATCGGCTCTTCCACCATGCCGCACAAAGTGAACCCAATCGACTTCGAAAACTCCGAAGGCAACCTGGGCCTGGCGAACGCCGTGCTGCAGCATATGGCAAGCAAACTGCCGGTATCCCGCTGGCAGCGCGACCTGACCGACTCCACCGTACTGCGTAACCTGGGCGTGGGCATTGGCTACGCGCTGATCGCGTACCAGTCCACCCTGAAAGGCGTGAGCAAACTGGAAGTGAACCGTGACCGTCTGCTGGACGAGCTGGATCACAACTGGGAAGTGCTGGCGGAGCCAATCCAGACCGTGATGCGCCGTTACGGTATCGAAAAACCGTACGAGAAGCTGAAAGAGCTGACCCGCGGCAAACGCGTTGACGCCGAAGGCATGAAGCAGTTTATCGACGGTCTGGCGCTGCCGGAAGAAGAGAAAACGCGCCTGAAGGCGATGACCCCGGCGAACTACATTGGCCGCGCTATCACCATGGTCGACGAGCTGAAGTAACGCCCCTCTCCCCCTTTTCGCCCGAAAAGGGGGATGCTTTTCCCCGGTTTACTCAATGTTTATCCCCACAACAACATAATCAGCGTTAAACTATTCATACCAATTATTTAGGGAGAAGAGATGATGCGCGTACTGGTTGTTGAGGATAACGCATTGCTACGCCATCACCTGAAGGTTCAGCTTCAGGAGATGGGACATCAGGTGGACGATGCTGAAGATGCAAAAGAAGCCGATTATTATCTCAATGAACACCTGCCGGATATCGCCATTGTCGATTTAGGGTTGCCTGACGAAGACGGTCTGTCGTTAATTCGCCGCTGGCGCAGCCACGATGTCTCCCTGCCGGTTCTGGTTCTGACCGCCCGTGAAGGCTGGCAGGATAAGGTCGAAGTGCTCAGCGCGGGTGCAGACGATTACGTCACCAAGCCGTTTCATATTGAAGAGGTGGCGGCGCGCATGCAGGCGCTGTTACGCCGCAACAGCGGGCTGGCTTCACAGGTTATTTCCATCCCACCATTCCAGGTCGATCTCTCCCGCCGGGAATTAGCAATCAATGATGAAGTGATTAAGCTCACCGCCTTCGAATACACCATTATGGAAACGCTGATCCGTAACAATGGCAAAGTGGTGAGCAAAGATTCCTTAATGCTCCAGCTTTATCCTGATGCTGAACTGCGCGAGAGCCATACCATTGACGTGCTGATGGGACGTTTGCGTAAGAAAATTCAGGCGCAGTATCCGCAGGATGTGATTACCACCGTCCGTGGCCAGGGCTACCTGTTCGAATTACGCTAAATGAGAGGGATTTTACGCCACATTCTGCCCCTCTCGCTGCGGGTTCGTTTCTTACTGGCAACAGCCGCCGTCGTGCTGGTGCTGTCGCTCTCCTACGGCATGGTCGCCCTGGTGGGCTACAGCGTCAGCTTTGATAAAACCACCTTTCGACTGTTACGCGGCGAAAGCAATCTGTTTTATACCCTGGCGAAATGGGAAAATAACCGAATCACCGTCGAAATGCCGGAAAACCTCAACCAGCAGAGCCCAACGCTGGCCCTGATTTATAACGAAAAAGGGAAATTACTGTGGGCGCAGCGTGATATCCCCTGGCTGGTTAAAAGCATTCGTCCGGACTGGCTCAAAACCAACGGGTTTCATGAAATTGAAGCCGATCTCAACACCACCAGCTCGCTGATCCGTGAAGATCGCTCCCTGCAGCAAAAGCTGAACGAGATCCGCGCCGACAACGCCGAAACGGAGATGACGCACTCCGTCGCGATTAACCTCTATCCGGCGACGCTGAACATGCCGCAGCTGACCATCGTGGTGATCGACACCATTCCGGTCGAGCTGAAGCGTTCTTATATGGTCTGGAGCTGGTTCATCTACGTTCTGGCTGCGAATCTCCTGCTGGTGATCCCGCTGCTGTGGGTAGCGGCGTGGTGGAGCTTGCGCCCCATTGAGTCACTGGCGAAAGAGGTTCGTGAGCTGGAAGAACATCATCGCGAGAAGCTGAACCCGGAAACCACCCGTGAGCTCACCAGCCTGGTGCGTAACCTCAACCGCCTGCTGAAAAGTGAACGCGAACGCTACGATAAATACCGTACCACCCTTACCGACCTGACCCACAGCCTGAAAACACCGCTGGCCGTCATGCAAAGTACCCTGCGTTCAATGCGCAGTTCGAAGCTGAGCGTCGATGATGCCGAGCCGGTGATGCTGGAACAGATCAGCCGTATTTCACAGCAAATTGGCTATTACCTGCACCGCGCCAGCATGCGTTCCGGCAGCGCGCTTCTGAGCCGCGAGCTGCACCCGGTAGCCCCGCTTCTGGATAACCTCACGTCCGCCCTCAACAAGGTGTATCAGCGTAAAGGGGTGAACATCAGCCTCGATATCTCGCCAGAGATAAGCTTTGTGGGTGAAAAAAATGACTTCATGGAAGTGATGGGTAACCTGCTGGATAACGCCTGCAAATACTGTCTGGAGTTCGTGGAAGTGTCTGCGCGTCAGACGGAAACCGAACTGCATATTATCGTTGAGGATGATGGCCCAGGGATCCCTCGAAATAAACGCGATGTGGTGTTCGATCGCGGTCAGCGCGCCGATACGCTACGTCCTGGCCAGGGCGTCGGGTTAGCCGTCGCCCGTGAGATTGTCGACCAGTACGACGGGAAAATCGAAACCAGCGAAAGCCTGCTGGGCGGCGCCAGAATGGAGGTTATTTTTGGCCGCCAGCAGCCCACATTGAACGATAGTTAACCCGTTATGTGAAAAATGCGAGGATCTCGCAGCCGGGGGGCTGAGCTTCCGTTATAATCCGAGTCAGTAAGAGCCTGCGGAATAAAAATATATGGATTATCACTTAACGCTTAACTGGCCCGAGTTTATTGAACGTTACTGGCAAAAACGCCCGGTGGTTCTGAAACGCGGATTCAGCAATTTTGTCGACCCTATCTCGCCTGACGAGCTGGCAGGTCTGGCCATGGAAAACGAAGTCGACAGCCGTCTGGTGAGCCACCAGGACGGGAAATGGCAGGTTAGCCACGGTCCTTTCGAGAGCTACGATCACCTCGGTGAAAACAACTGGTCGCTGCTGGTGCAGGCGGTCAACCACTGGCACGAGCCGACTGCCGCGCTAATGCGTCCGTTCCGCGCCCTGCCCGACTGGCGCATGGACGATCTGATGATCTCCTTCTCCGTGCCGGGCGGCGGCGTAGGTCCGCATCTTGACCAGTACGACGTGTTCATCATTCAGGGTACGGGCCGCCGCCGCTGGCGCGTGGGTGAAAAAGTGCCAATGAAGCAGCACTGCCCGCATCCGGACCTGCTGCAGGTTGACCCGTTTGAAGGGATTATCGACGAAGAGCTGGAGCCGGGTGATATTCTCTACATTCCGCCGGGATTCCCTCACGAAGGCTACTCCCTGGAAAACTCACTCAACTACTCCGTGGGGTTCCGCGCGCCGAGCGGCCGCGAGATGATCAGCGGATTTGCCGACTATGTTCTGCAACGCGAGCTGGGCAGCTATCGTTACAGCGACCCTGATGTGCCTGCGCGCGAGCATCCGGCGGATATTCTGCCAGAAGAACTCGATAAGCTTCGCGGCATGATGCTGGATTTGATCAACGAGCCGGAACATTTCAAACAGTGGTTTGGTGAGTTTATCAGCCAGTCTCGTCATGAGCTGGACGTTGCGCCGCCGGAGCCACCTTATCAGGCTGACGAGATTTATGATGCGCTTCAGCAGGGCGACAAGCTGACGCGTCTGGGCGGGTTGCGCGTGCTGCGCATTGGTGAAGAGGTGTTCGTCAACGGCGAGAAGCTGGACTCTCCGCACCGTCCGGCGCTGGAAGCCATTGCCAGCCATCTGGTGCTGACTGCCGACACCTTTGGCGATGCGCTGGAAGATCCTTCCTTCCTCGCGATGCTCGCCGCGCTGGTCAACAGCGGGTACTGGTTCTTTGAGGACTGAGTCGCCTTAATTCCCGGTGGCGCTTCGCCACCGGGCTTTTCTTACCGCTTCGCGGTCAACTCCGCTATCCGCACTATCACCTTCACCGCTTTTTCCATTCCTTCGAGCGTCACAAACTCATGCTTGCCATGGTAGTTGTAGCCACCGGTAAACAGGTTCGGGCACGGCAGCCCCATAAACGACAGCTGAGAACCGTCGGTGCCGCCGCGAATCGGCTTCAGCTGAGGTTCAATATCGCAGTCGCGCATCGCCTGCTGGGCGATATCGAGAATATGCGGATGCGCCATCACCTTCTCGCGCATGTTATAATAGCTGTCTTCAATGATCAGCTCAATATAGCAATCAGGGTGTAACCCTTTACCGACCTTCTTGGCGATCTCCATCATCTTACGCTTGCGCGCCTCAAAGGCTTTGCGGTCGAAATCGCGGATGATGTAGTGCATCTGCGCGCTGTCCACGGTGCCTTTGATGCTGGTCAGGTGATAGAAACCTTCATACCCTTCGGTCTGTTCAGGGCTCTCTTCCGCCGGGACTTCTGCATGAATTCTGGACGCCAGCGACAGCGCGTTCACCATAACGCCTTTCGCCGAACCGGGATGAACGTTGTTGCCGACAATTTTGATCGTGACGGACGCGGCATTGAAGTTTTCATACTCCAGTTCACCGACGCCGCCGCCGTCGACGGTATAGGCCCACTGCGCGTTAAAAGCTTCCACGTCGAAGTGCTTCGCGCCCTTGCCGACCTCTTCATCCGGCGTAAAGGCCACGCGGATATCCCCGTGCGGGATATTTTTGCCCTTCAGCACCGCCAGCGCCGTCATAATTTCCGCAATGCCCGCCTTGTCATCCGCCCCCAGCAGCGTTTTACCGTCGGTGGTGATCAGCGTCTGGCCCAGCAGCTGGTGCAGTACCGGGAACATCACCGGCGAGAGCACCTCGTCGCCAATGCCCAGCGCAATATCGCCGCCGCGGTAGTTTTCCACAATCTGCGGGTTCACATGTTTACCGCTAAAATCCGGAGAGGTGTCGACATGGGAGATAAAGCCAATCGCCGGAATATCCCCCTGGACATTCGCCGGCAGCGTTGCCATCACAGTGCCTTTTTCGCTTAACGTGACGTTGACCAGCCCCATGGCGTCAAGCTGCTCTTTAAGCAGGTTTAATAACTTCCACTGGCCTTCGGTGCTCGGCACCTGGCGAACACCCGGCTTAGATTGGGTATCCAGCGAAACGTACTGTAAAAAACGCTCAAGTAATTTATCCATGCAGTCACCCTCACTTTTCGTGACAACATTATCAGTAAGCATCAAAACGCAAATATTGCGTCAGGTCACTTTTATCCCGCAAACGAGAATATTTTCCGTTTATATGGTTATGCGTTAGTAAATGTAGCTTATGAATCAGTGACAAGGTTTGGCGATCGCAGGGGATTGCCGTAGAATGTCCGCCCTCATTACGAGTCACCAAGGTGGTTACACACAAACCCCGCTTCAGTCTGCTGCCTGAGGCGTCTATATGGGACAGCGCAAAAATTGAATACACAATCCCGTTCACGTTCACCGCTGGTGCAACTGGAACGAATTCGTAAAAGTTTTGATGGTAAAGACGTTATTTCCGACCTCACTCTGACCATCAATGACGGTGAGTTTCTGACGCTGCTTGGCCCCTCGGGCTGCGGCAAAACAACCGTACTGCGCCTTATCGCCGGGCTGGAAAGCGTCGATAACGGCCATATCCATCTTGAAAACCAGGACATCACCCAAGTTCCTGCCGAAGACCGCCACGTCAACACCGTCTTTCAGAGCTACGCCCTGTTCCCGCACATGACCGTGTTTGAAAACGTGGCGTTTGGCCTGCGGATGCAAAAAACGCCGGCGAATGAGATCGAACCGCGCGTCATCGACGCCCTGCGCATGGTGCAGCTTGAGACGTTTGCCCAGCGTAAACCCAATCAGCTTTCCGGCGGCCAGCAGCAGCGCGTGGCCATCGCCCGCGCCGTGGTCAACAAGCCGCGCCTGCTCCTGCTGGATGAATCCCTCTCCGCGCTGGATTACAAGCTGCGCAAGCAGATGCAGAACGAGCTTAAAGCCCTGCAGCGCAAGCTCGGCATTACCTTTGTCTTCGTCACCCACGATCAGGAAGAGGCTCTGACTATGTCCGACCGCATCGTGGTAATGCGCGACGGCAAAATCGAGCAGGACGGCACGCCGCGCGAAATCTACGAAGAGCCGAAGAATCTGTTTGTCGCCAGCTTCATTGGCGAGATCAATATCTTCGACGCCACGGTGATTGAGCGTCTGGACGACCAGCGCGTGCGCGCCAGCGTCGAAGGACGCGAGTGCAATATCACGGTGAATTTCCCCGTCGAAAAGGGACAAAAGCTCAACGTTCTTCTGCGCCCGGAAGATCTGCGCGTCGATGAAATTCACGGCAATACCGAGGCTGAAGGGTTAATCGGCTATATCCGCGAGCGCAACTACAAAGGGATGACGCTGGAGTCCGTTGTCGAGCTGGAGAACGGCAAGATGGTGATGGTCAGCGAGTTCTTTAACGAAGACGACCCTGACTTCGACCACTCTCTCGACCAGAAAATGGTTATCAACTGGGTAGAAAGCTGGGAGGTTGTGCTGGCTGATGAAGAACACAAGTAAATTCCAGAATGTGGTGATCGCCACGATCGTCGGTTGGCTTGTGCTGTTTGTCTTTTTGCCCAACCTGATGATCGTTGCCACCAGCTTTCTGACCCGCGACGACGCTAGCTTCGTTTCGCTGGTCTTTACGCTGGACAACTACGCGCGCCTGCTCGATCCGCTCTATTTTGACGTGCTGCTGCACTCGCTCAACATGGCGCTGATTGCCACCCTTGCCTGTCTGGTGCTGGGGTATCCTTTCGCATGGTTCCTCGCGGGCCTGCCGCAAAAGGTGCGACCCCTGCTGCTGTTTTTACTGATTGTTCCCTTCTGGACCAACTCGTTAATCCGCATCTACGGGCTGAAAATCTTCCTTAGCACTAAAGGCTATCTCAACGAGTTTCTGCTGTGGCTGGGGGTGATTGATACGCCGATCCGCATCATGTTTACCCCGAGCGCGGTGATTGTCGGCCTGGTCTATATCCTGCTGCCGTTTATGGTGATGCCGCTCTACTCCAGCATCGAGAAGCTGGATAAACCGCTGCTGGAGGCGGCAAAAGATCTGGGAGCTAACAAGCTGCAGACCTTCATCCGCATTATTATCCCGCTGACCATGCCCGGCATTATCGCGGGCTGTCTGCTGGTAATGCTCCCGGCGATGGGCTTGTTCTACGTGTCGGATCTGATGGGCGGCGCGAAAAACCTGCTGATCGGTAACGTGATCAAGAGCCAGTTCCTGAACATCCGCGACTGGCCGTTCGGCTCCGCGACCAGCATTACGCTGACGGTGATCATGGGCCTGATGCTGCTGGTCTACTGGCGCGCCTCACGCTTGCTGAATAAAAAGGTGGAACTCGAATGATCGGTCGACTGCTTCGCGGCGGTTTTATGACCGCCATTTATGCCTATCTCTATATCCCGATCGTTATTTTGATCGTGAACTCGTTTAACAGCTCACGCTTCGGGATTAACTGGCAGGGTTTTACCACCAGCTGGTACAGCCTGCTGATGAACAACGATAGCCTCCTGCAGGCCGCTCAGCACTCGCTGACGATGGCGATCTTCTCCGCCACCTTCGCGACGCTGATTGGCTCGCTCACCGCCGTGGCGCTGTACCGCTATCGCTTTCGCGGCAAACCGTTCGTCAGCGGCATGCTGTTTGTGGTGATGATGTCGCCGGACATCGTGATGGCCATTTCGCTGCTGGTGCTGTTTATGCTGCTGGGCGTAAAGCTTGGCTTCTGGTCGCTGCTGTTCTCACATATCACCTTCTGCCTGCCGTTTGTGGTGGTGACCGTCTTCGCGCGCCTGAAAGGGTTCGACGTGCGCATGCTGGAGGCGGCGAAAGATTTGGGCGCCAGCGAGACGATCATCCTGCGCAAAATCATCCTGCCGCTGGCGATGCCCGCCGTGGCGGCCGGATGGCTACTTAGCTTCACCCTGTCGATGGATGACGTGGTCGTGTCCTCCTTCGTCACCGGTCCGAGCTATGAAATTCTGCCGTTGAAGATCTATTCAATGGTGAAAGTCGGCGTCTCACCGGAGGTGAACGCGCTGGCGACCATTCTGCTGGTGTTTTCGCTGGTTCTGGTGATCGCCAGCCAGGTTATTGCTCGTGATAAAACAAAATCTCAGGGGACAATGAAATGAAAAAAATGCTCGCCGCTGCGGCACTGGTGCTTGGCATGGGTACCGCGCACGCTGATGACAGCAAAACGCTCTACTTCTACAACTGGACCGAGTACGTGCCGCCGGGCCTGCTGGAACAGTTCACGAAGGAGACGGGCATCAAGGTTATCTACTCGACCTACGAGTCGAATGAAACCATGTACGCCAAGCTGAAAACCTACAAAGACGGCGCATACGATCTGGTCGTGCCTTCCACCTACTTTGTCGACAAAATGCGCAAAGAGGGCATGATCCAGAAGATCGACAAAACGAAGCTAACCAATTTTTCAAACCTCGATCCAGAGATGCTCAACAAGCCGTTCGACCCCAATAACGACTACTCCATTCCGTACATCTGGGGAGCAACCGCGATTGGCGTGAATAGCGATGCCGTCGATCCGAAAACAGTGACAAGCTGGGCCGACCTGTGGAAACCGGAATACAAGGGTAGCCTGCTGTTAACCGACGACGCGCGTGAGGTGTTCCAGGTCGCGCTGCGCAAGCTGGGCTACTCGGGCAACACGACGGACCCCAAAGAGATTGAAGCGGCGTATAACGAGCTGAAAAAGCTGATGCCTAACGTGGCGGCGTTCAACTCTGATAACCCGGCAAACCCGTATATGGAAGGCGAAGTGAACCTGGGGATGGTGTGGAACGGCTCCGCGTATGTCGCCCGCCAGGCCGGTACGCCGCTTGAGGTGGTCTGGCCGAAAGAAGGCGGGATCTTCTGGATGGACAGCCTTGCGATCCCCGCCAACGCGAAAAACGTTGAAGGGGCGCACAAGCTGATTAACTTCCTGCTGCGCCCGGACGTGGCGAAACAGGTTGCCGAGACGATTGGCTACCCCACGCCAAACCTCGCCGCACGCAGGCTGCTGAAGCCTGAAGTGGCTAACGATAAATCGCTCTATCCGGATGCCGAAACCATCAGCAAAGGTGAATGGCAGAACGATGTCGGTGACGCCAGCCGCCTCTACGAAGAGTATTACCAGAAATTAAAAGCGGGCCGATAAACGGTATCGCGTTCTTCCTCACGCCGTACGTGCGGCGTGAGGAGGATTAACTGACCGCATTCTCCCCTGCCCAAATTGTCGCCTTTCTCATCGCCTCAACCACATCCTCATCCGACAGACCCAGCGCCTGACGAACCCGGGTCGCCTCGTCCCACTGCTGCTGTTCATAGTATCGGCACAGGCTCACCATATCGGCTAACCGTCCCTCCTGATGGCACAGGGCATTGCTCACGCTCTGCGGGACCGCAATTTGCTTCATCAACTCGGCCATCGGCTGTTCGAGGAGGGTATCGAGCAGAGAAAACAGGCCGCACATGAATGCATTTTCAGCCAGCGTCGGTTCGTTCATCGTCTCTGCGATCAGCTCGCAGAACTTGCCGCGCATCATGCTCAGCGGGTAAAGCTCGCTGACGGTGTCATTGCCCGCACTGGCGAGGACCACGACGGCAACAAACCGTCTCAGCTGGTTTTCCCCGAGGTATCTGAGGACTTCGCTCAGGGTTAACTTGCTGAAATTACAGGCACCGATATGTTTAAATGCGGTGTGCTTCATGTAGCGCATAATCTTATAGGACAGCGTGAGATCGGTTTTAATCAACGACTCGACGATCCGAAAATCGGGTTTATTGCGTCCGACCTCCATTTGCAGCCGAAAAATTGCCAGCTGATTTTGCGATAGCCGTTTATATTTAATGACCTCCGGACGGCAGAAAAAATAGCCCTGAAACAGCGAGAATCCCTCTTCCCTGTATTGGCTGAATTCCTCTTTAGTCTCAATTTTTTCAGCGAGATATTTAATATGCCCGGTTAAATGTTTACGCTCTTTCAGATACTGTTTAATTTGCGCTAAGGTATAATTTCTGACGTCAAATTTCAGTATTGAAATATAGGGTAAAAAAGCATC
The DNA here is from genome assembly GCF_020149545.1 of Enterobacter cloacae complex sp. ECL352. Taxonomy (NCBI): domain Bacteria; kingdom Pseudomonadati; phylum Pseudomonadota; class Gammaproteobacteria; order Enterobacterales; family Enterobacteriaceae; genus Enterobacter; species Enterobacter cloacae complex sp. ECL352. Next base: position 4,118,250 of record NZ_CP083709.1, on the reverse strand, counting down.
CCATTCTGGAGCAAGGGTGAAATCATCAAGCGCAAACTGATAACCATCCGCACTCATCTCCCTGACGGCCTGCAACAGCTCCGCTCCCGGCACAGCATCTTCCAGGATCTCAATGACCACGCTCTCTTTATCCAGCGCTTCTCCACTGCGGTCTATGACCATCCGCGAAGGGAAATTAATAAACGACGTATGTGCCCCGGCGATGCGCTGGGACGGCACGCATAAAAACTGATCTGATATCATCCTGGAGGTGGCATATTCCGCCGACACATCCGGAAAACGGTTTGTCATCCCATCTCTGAAGAGCAGCTCATAGGCCACCGTCTTCATCTCAGGGTTAAAAATGGGTTGTCGCGCAATAAATCCGTACATATCCCATCCTCCTCTACAACTTTATATTTATTAGCATCCTCTTTCTACACGACGATAACGAGCTTTATCGAGCACTATTTTGATTGAATGCACAAAATAAAAGCATCCACACTAATTAACTGGATTTACAAATCAAAATTTAAATTAAATATCCCTGGCGCTCTACAGAAAGAAAAGAAAATATCCGATAAGGAATATGTGCCTGCCCGACATGCACGATATTACGGGAGATGAGAATGAAAGACGCCGTGGTCCAAAGAAAAAAAATAAGAGTCAAGACGTTGATGCTATTGTCCATTTTCCTCACCGTAACGGTGGGCTTTACGGCAACGATCGGGTTTATGATGTGGCAGTGGATGGCCCAGCAGGAGGTTCTGGCCAAAAAGCATATCCGCCAGATTGCCGAGGTGCAAGCGTTGCAGGTCAGTAAACAGCTGGATTCTGCCCTGACTGCCGCCCGGGATATGGGCAACAGCGCCCTGGCGCTGCGCGAGGCGGGCGTAACCGATCGCCAGAGCCTGAACCAGCTGCTCATCCACTACCTTTCGGCTCACCCGCAGTTTCTCTCCATGTCGATGGCCTTTGAGCCTAACGCGTTCGACGATAAAGATGCCGTCTGGGCCGGTCAAAGCGGTGAAGATCCTGCCGGGCGCTACGCCCGCTACGTTGACCGGGACGCCACCGGCAAACCGGCATTACACCTGCTGACGGATATCGAAATGCCCGGCAGCGGCGATTATTATCTGCTGCCGAAACAACGCCATAAAGATGTGATCATCGAGCCCTATATCTATCCCTACAACGGCGTGGACGTGATGCTCACCTCGATTGCCGCCCCCATCATGCGTGACGGTCAGTTTCTGGGCTCGGTCACCTCTGACTTCTCTCTCGCCACGCTGCAGTCGACGATCGGCGCGATTAAACCGTGGAACGGCACGGGCTATGCCCTGCTCCTCTCAGCGGGTAATAACGTAGTGTCCAGCCCGGACCAGCGCGCGGCGGGCAAGCCTTACGCCGGTCAGATTGCCGGTCATGACGTCACCCGCATCAACGATCCGCTGCTGAAGGAGGACGTGTTCATCACCTGGCAGGACATCGCCGTCGGTAACAGCCAGACGCCGTGGAAACTCGCCATTATCACGCCGGTCAGCGAAGTGATGGCCGAAGCGCGCGCATTTTTACTGAAAGCCATCATCATGATGGTGTTAAGCATCGTGGCGGTTAGCCTGGTCATGGCACAGATCTTCACCCGCAAAGTTGACCGTCCGGTTGGGGGCGAACCTTCGGAGGCCGCCGGGATCGCTCTGGCCGTTGCCAGGGGAGATCTGAACAACACCATCCCGGTGCGTTCCGGAGATACCCACAGCATTTTTTATGCCCTGCACACCATGCAGATGCAGCTCAAGCGCATCGTCGACAATATCAGCGAAGCCAGCCACTCCGTACACGGCGGCACCAGCGAAATTTCGGCGGGCAACCTGGACCTCGCCTCGCGAACCGAGGAACAGGCGGCTGCGATTGTTGAAACGGCAGCCAGCATGGAAGAGATTTCGGTCACGGTGAAGAATAACGCCGACAACGCCCACAAGGCGACCACGCTGACCGATCGCGCCGCGAGCCTCGCCGGGCATGGCGAAACGCTGGTGAACGACGTGGTCGTGGTGATTGGGGAAATTGATGAGAGCGCGCGTAAGATCGGCGAGATTAACAGCATCGTCGACGGCATCGCCTTCCAGACCAATATCCTGGCGCTGAATGCTGCCGTTGAAGCGGCACGGGCTGGCGAACAGGGGCGCGGTTTCGCGGTAGTCGCTGGGGAAGTGCGCAATCTTGCCCAGCGAAGCGCTAACGCGGCAAAAGAGATCTCTCAGCTGATTGCCGAGTCCTCAGGGCGCGTCAGCAAAGGCGTTGAGCTGGTCAATGAAACCGGGGTGATGATGAAACAGGTGATTGAAGCGGTGTCGCATGTGCATCTGGTCATCAACGATATCGTTCAGGCGCTGGACGAGCAAAATCGCGGGATTAGCCAGGTCAGCACCGCCGTTAACCAGATGGACAGCACGACCCAGCAGAACGCCTCTCTGGTTCAGCAGATCTCTGCGGCGGCGCTCTCGCTGGATGAGCAGGCTAAATCGCTCGAGAAGACGCTGGCGTTCTTCCATTCATAAATAAAAAGGCACCCGCTGGACGGGTGCCTTTTCACGCGATTGCCGTTATAGCCCTTTCAGCAGCTTGTCGACAAACTCCGGGACGACCGTGCTTGCCAGACCGTAGTGTTTCTCTTCAAACTCGCTGCCCACCTGGCTTGGCTCAAGATTGAGTTCTACCGTATGCGCACCGTGCAGTCGCGCTTCGTGGACAAATCCCGCCGCCGGATAAACATGACCGGATGTGCCGATGGCGATAAACACGTCGGCCATCGCCAGCGCGCTGTAGATATCATCCATTCCCAGCGGCATTTCACCGAACCAGACCACGTGCGGACGCAGGCGCGACGGGAACTGGCAGCAGTGGCACTTATCCTCAGGCAGCACGTCCTCTTGCCAGTCCAGCACCTGACCGCTCCAGGCGCAGCGAACCTTGAGCAGCTCGCCGTGCATGTGGATGATGTTCTTGTTACCGGCCCGCTCGTGCAGGTTATCGATATTCTGCGTCACCAGCAGAAAACGATCGCCGAGCGCCTCTTCGAGCTTCGCCAGCGCCAGATGCGCCGCATTCGGCGCGACGTCAGGCTGCTGAAGCTGACGACGGCGGGCGTTGTAAAACGCCTGGACGAGATCCGGATCGCGGGCAAAGCCTTCCGGCGTGGCTACATCCTCCACGCGGTGCTCTTCCCACAGCCCGTCCGCCGCGCGGAAGGTTCGAATTCCTGACTCGGCGGAGATCCCCGCCCCGGTCAGCACCACCACTCTGGGTTTATCCATCGCTTCTGGCATTATTCTGTCTCTGAAAAAAATCCGCTGGCGCAAGCGCTCACGCAAGCGGCGTTTGTTTTTGCGAAAACGGCTGAGTCGACCCTGGCGACGCGACAGCATAGAAACCTCGTAAACTAATCGGTGAGATGAAGGAATGCGGCTCCGCGCATGCCTCCTGCGTCCCCGTGTCGCGCGCGTTCAATACGCGGCACACGGGCAACCGGCAATAAATGTCGGGGCAAACGCCCGGACAAACGTTCCGTAATCGCGGTAAAGTTTGACAGCCCTCCCCCGATCACCAGCAGATCCGGGTCGACGATGGTGAGAATATTTCCCAGACACACCGCCAGCAGATCCAGATAACGCTCGACGTGCTCGCACGCCTGCGCATCCCCTTGCTCCCACAGGGTAATGATTTGAGGGGCCTCAAGTTTCTGATGATAGAAGTGTTCGTAAAGCCATGCAAACCCGCGACCGGAGAGGGTGTTCTCAATACAGCCGTGCTGGCCGCAGCCGCAGCGGGTCAGCGGGAAATCGCGCCCCACGACTTCCAGGGCATCCACCGGGAGACGGATATGACCAAACTCGCCGGTGATGTAGCTGCGCCCGGTGATTGGCTTCCCGTTGATCACAATTCCCCCGCCGACGCCGGTGCCGAGGATCAGCCCCATCACCAGCGGATACTGACGGAACTCATCGTCCCAGGCTTCGGAGAGCGCAAAGCAGTTAGCATCATTGTCTAAACGCACGTCGCGTTCAAGGAGGGCAGAGAGATCGGCGCGGAGCGATTTACCGCTGGCGGCAGGCACGTTGGCGGCATACAGCGTGCCGTCGTCGGTTTCGGGCATACCCGGAATGCCGATGCCGACGCTGCCTTTCACGCCAAAGCGTTCATCGGCCTGAGCCACCAGCGCGGCAATCGCGGTTAAAAATTCGTCGTAGCTTTCGCGCGGCGTGGGAACGCGGGTTTCCCACTGTAGCCTGAGGTCTTTATCAAACACGCCGAGCGCAATCTTGGTGCCGCCAATATCAAATCCGTAATACATAACGCATTCCTCTTTTAACCTGGCGGCCCGAAAGCCGCTAGATCATGACGTAATTACTGGCCACTTAATACCCTCGCCGGATCAATTCGGCTTGCGCGACGCGCCGGATACCAGCTTGCCAGCAGACTCAGTAAAAGTGCTGTAACCAGCACATAAAAAACGTCCAGCCAGTGCAGTTCCGACGGCAGGAAGTCAATAAAGTAGATATCACCCGACAGGAACTGGTGACCAATAAGCTTTTCGATCCCGTTGATAATCGGCGTCAGCTGCAGGGAAACCACCACGCCAATCACCACGCCGCACAGGCTACCGAACAGCCCCGCCAGCAAACCGTACCAGACGAAGATGGCGCGAATAAGACCGTCTTTCGCCCCCAGCGTACGCAGCACGGCGATGTCGCCGCTCTTGTCCTTGACCGCCATCACCAGCGTCGAGACGATATTAAAGCACGCGACACCAATCACCAGCACCATCGCCAGATACATGATGGCGCGGATCATCTGGATATCACGGTACATATAGCCGTAAGTGCCGATCCAGCTTTTGATGTAGACATAGTTATTGGTCACGCTGCCCGCGTCGCGAACCAGTTTGTTGGCGTTAAAGACGTCGTTCACCTTAATGGCAATGCCCGTCACGCTGTCGGCCATGTCGAGATACTGGCGCGCATCCTCCATCGGCACCATCGCAAAGCTATGGTCAAGCTGACCGCTCAGCTGAAGAATACCGGTGACGTGCAGGCGCACGCGCTTAGGCTGCTGCAGTTTGTGGTCGGCGCTGGCGTTCGGGATCATGATCGACACCCAGTCGCCCTGCTTCACCTTCAGGGCATCGGCCACGCCTTTACCCATGATGATCTGCTGCTCGCCGGCCTTAAAGTTGGCCCACGCGCCGTTCTGCACATAGTTTGGCAGCGCGCTGAGACGCGCTTCCTGGGCGGGGTTAACCCCCTTTACCTGAATGGCGCGCAGGTTTACCCCGCTCTCCACCAGCCCGGTAAAGTTAATGTAGGGCGCGGCCGCGGCAATGCCCGGCACCTTTTCGACTTTGGCGAGCGCATCGCTCCAGTTCGTCCACGGCTGGTTAACCGGCTCGATCTCCCCGTGCGGCACTACCGCCAGAATGCGGTTATTCAGCTCGCGCTCAAAGCCGTTCATGGCGCTCAAGCCGACAATCAGCACCGCCACACCGAGCGCAATACCGATGGTCGAGATGACGGAGATCAGCGACACCATGCCGCCGCGACGGCGGCCGCGGCTAAAACGTAAACCGATGAGTAACGATAACGGTGACGCCATTACTCTGCTCCCATCAGGGTCAGTTCCGCGTTCAGATGGCCGTCGCGCATCTCAAGCTGACGCCCCATGCGTTTTGCCAGCTGCAGATCGTGGGTTACGACCAGAAACGCGGTGCCCTGCGAGGCGTTCAGCTCGCCCAGAAGCTGGAAAATACTGTCCGCATTGCGGGCATCCAGGTTACCGGTAGGCTCATCCGCCAGCACCAGACGCGGGTTGTTGACCAGCGCGCGGGCAATCGCCACGCGCTGGCGCTCGCCGCCGGAAAGCTCAGAGGGACGATGGTTACCGCGATGGCCCAGCCCTACCGCTTTCAGCATGTCGCTGGCGCGGGCGTTAATTTCTGCCGGTTTCTTTTTGCCAATCAGCAGCGGCATCGCCACGTTTTCCAGCGCCGTGAAATCCGGCAGCAGGTGGTGGAACTGGTAGATAAAGCCCAGCTCGCGGTTGCGCAGCTCGGCCTTCGCCGCGGAGGACATTTTGCTCATCGGCTGGCCGGAGAAAATCACGTCGCCCTCGGTTGGCGTATCCAGCCCGCCCAGCAGGTGCAGCAGCGTACTTTTGCCCGAGCCGGAGCTGCCAACAATCGCCATCATCTCGCCTTCGCCCACGTTGAAGCTCACATTGTGCAGCACGTCGGTTTGCACAGTGCCTTCCTGATAGCGTTTGGACAGGTTGTCGCATTGCAACAGGATCTTATTCATAACGTAAAGCCTCAGCGGGTTGAGTGGCGGCAGCGCGCCAGGAAGGATAAAGCGTAGAAAGCAGCGCAATGGCCATCGCGGCCAGCGCAATACCGACCACCTGCAGCGGCTCGATAGCCACCGGCAGCGCCGCGCCGTCGAGCAGCGCGCCGATGATCGGCATTAAGTTATTAAGCTGGCTGGCAAGCAAGGCCCCCAGTACGGCGCCGAGCAGCGCGCCGATGATGCCTGCGCTGGCCCCCTGCACCATAAACACCGCCATGATCTGGCGCGGCGTGAGCCCCTGGGTTTGCAGAATGGCGACTTCGCCCTGCTTCTCCATCACCATCAGGCCCAGCGAGGTAATGATGTTAAATGCAGCCACGGCCACGATCAGGCTCAGCAGCAGCCCCATCATATTTTTTTCCATCCGCACGGCCTGGAACAGTTCGCCTTTACGCTCGCGCCAGTCCTGCCATTTGGTGCCGTCCGGCAGTTTTTGCTGGCTGAGGGTATCGACCTTCAGCGGCGCGTCGAGCCACAGGCGCCAGCCGGTGATATTCCCTGCAGGGTAGCGCATCAGGCGTGAAGCGTCCTGAATGTTAACCAGCATCTGGTAACCATCGACTTCGCTGTTGGCTGCAAAGGTACCAATCACGTTGAACAGGCGCTGGCTTGGCAGGCGCCCCATCGGCGTAAACTGGCTGGCAGAAGGTACCATCACGCGCAGCTGGTCACCGCGGTTGACGCCAAGCTGTCCGGCAAGCTGTTCACCCAGAATCACGTTGTATTTCCCGGCTTCCAGATCGGTCTGCTTCACGTTAACCAGATACGGCGTCAGCGGATCGTTTTGCGCCGGGTCGATACCCAGCATCACGCCGACCGCCACGCTGCGGGCGCTTTGCAGCACCACGTCGCCGGTCGTCAACGGCGCGACGCGCGTGACGCCCTGTAACTTCGCCGCGCTTTCCGGCAGCTGTTGCGGGTTAACCGAACCGTTGGATGATGAGAGAACGGCCTGCGGCATCAGCCCCAGGATGTTGTTTTGCAGCTCGCGCTCAAAGCCATTCATGACGGAAAGTACCGTCACCAGTGCCATCACGCCAAGCGTAATGCCAATAGTCGAAAGCCAGGAGACAAAGCGACCGAAGCGGTCCGCGGCGCGCCCACGCATGTAACGTAAGCCTATGAAGAGTGCGACAGGTTGATACATGAAATCCGTCTGTTTGCTGATAGCAGACCCACGAGTATATAAGCGAATCCTTTAAGCGTAAATGACTGAAACAGTAAGCTTTGGTAATCATTCTTCCGAAAAATTCAGATAAATCAGAGTGCTATTGTCTGAATACTCACCTCGCAACCTCCACCTTTTCCGAAAAACCACCGGATACAGACTGTTACCCATTACATCCCGGCTTCGTTTTACAACAATTGCTCGTTCGTTTATGGCAATAAGGTAGTGGCGAATAATGAAGCAAAAAGCATTATGGATTAACCAGATAAAAGGGCTGTGTATCTGCCTGGTGGTTATCTATCATTCGGTTATCACGTTTTATCCGCATCTGATCGGGCTACAACACCCGCTCTCCGGCCTTCTCGCCAAATGCTGGGTCTATTTTAACCTCTATCTCGCACCGTTTCGTATGCCGGTCTTCTTCTTTATCTCCGGCTATCTGATCCGTCGTTATATTGACGAAGTGGACTGGCGAACCAGTCTCGACAAGCGGATCTGGAGCATTGTCTGGGTCCTGGCGCTGTGGGGCGTCCTGCAATGGCAGGCGTTGACCCACCTGAACGCCTGGCTGGCGCCCGAGCGTGAGCTTGCCACCGCGTCGAACGCGGCCTACGCCGACTCGTTCTCAGGCTTTGTGCTGGGGATGATCACCGCCAGCACCAGCCTGTGGTATCTGTATGCCCTGGTGGTCTACTTCACGCTGTGTAAACTGCTGAGCCGCTGGAAGCTGCCGGTTCTGGGACTGCTGGCGCTGGCGAGCATCGCGATTAACTTCATGCCGCTGCCGTGGTGGGGGATGAACAGCGTGGTCCGCAACATGATCTACTACAGCCTCGGGGCGTGGTATGGCGCAGCGCTGATGGCGTGGATGAAAAGCGTCAACCTGCGCCGCATCTGGCTGGCAACCGGGGCTTTCGCCGCCGTCTCCGTGGTGCTGTGGTTTGCTAACGTTCCGCTGCTGCTCTCATTGCTGTCGATTGTGCTGATCATGAAGCTATTCTACAGCCTTGAGCAGCGCTACGCCGTTAACCCGAACAATCTGCTGAATGTGATTGGCTCCAATACCATTGCGATTTATACCACCCACCGCATCCTGATTGAGGCCTTTAGCCTGTTCCTGATTGGCGAAATGAATGCCGCCTCTTGGCCGGTCTGGGCAGAGCTCACCCTGATGCTGGTCTACCCGTTTGCCAGCCTGCTTATCTGTACCCTTGCCGGGCTCGGAGTGCGTAAAATCTCCACCGCGCTTTTTGGAGACGTTTTCTTCTCTCCTCCGTCTACGCTGCCCCTGTCACCTTCAACGCGTTAATGCCCTCTCCGCCCCCGTTTCGGGGGCGTTTAGCCCCGCCGTGCGGTTACGATTTGCTTATGTAAAACGATCGAGGATAATAAAGACATTGCGTATCAGTGATATGCCCCAATACTGTTGGTATATCCATAAGAGACTCTGACATAGCCATGCTTGAACACTATCGTTATTCCTTGCCTGTCAAAGCGGGCGACCAGCGCCAGCTGGGTGAACTCACGGGCGCGGCGTGCGCCACGCTGGTGGCGGAAATCGCCGAGCGTCACCCAGGCCCGGTGATTCTGGTTGCCCCGGATATGCAAAACGCCCTGCGCCTGCACGACGAAATTCGCCAGTTCACCGATAGCCTGGTATTCAGCCTGGCCGACTGGGAGACGCTGCCGTATGACAGCTTCTCTCCGCATCAGGAGATCATCTCCTCGCGCCTGTCGACGCTCTATCAGCTGCCGACCATGCAGCGCGGCGTGCTGATTGTGCCGGTGAACACCCTGATGCAGCGCGTCTGTCCGCACAGCTATCTGCACGGTCACGCGCTGGTGATGAAAAAAGGCCAGCGCCTCTCCCGTGATGCCCTGCGCGCGCAGCTTGACGGTGCCGGCTATCGCCACGTCGACCAGGTGATGGAGCACGGGGAATACGCGACCCGCGGCGCGCTGCTTGACCTTTACCCGATGGGCAGCGACCAGCCGTATCGTCTGGATTTCTTTGATGATGAAATCGACAGCCTGCGCGTATTCGACGCCGACACGCAGCGCACGCTGGAGGAAGTCGAGTCGATCAATTTACTGCCCGCGCATGAGTTCCCCACGGACAAAACCGCTATCGAGCTGTTCCGCAGCCAGTGGCGCGATAAGTTCGAGGTGAAGCGCGACGCGGAACATATTTATCAGCAGGTCAGTAAAGGCACGCTTCCAGCCGGGATCGAATACTGGCAGCCGCTGTTCTTCAACGAGCCGCTGCCTGCCCTGTTCAGCTACTTCCCGGCGAACACGCTGATTGTCAACACCGGGGATATCGACGCCAGCGCCAGCCGCTTTGAAAGCGAAACCCGCGCCCGTTTTGAAAACCGTGGCGTTGACCCAATGCGTCCGCTGCTGCCGCCGGAAGCGCTGTGGCTGCGCACCGACGAGCTCAACGCCGAGCTGAAGCGCTGGCCGCGCATGCAGCTGAAAACCGATTCGCTTGCCGACAAGGCCGCCAATACCAACCTCGCCTTCCGGACGCTGCCGGACCTGGCCGTTCAGGCGCAGCAGAAATCCCCGCTGGATAATCTGCGCAAGTTCCTGGAGTCCTTCACCGGCCCGGTGGTGTTCTCCGTTGAGAGTGAAGGCCGCCGCGAAGCGTTAGGTGAGCTGCTGGGACGCATTAAGGTGGCGCCGAAGCGCATCCTGCGTCTGAGCGAAGCGACCGGAAACGGTCGTTATCTGATGATTGGTGCCGCCGAGCACGGGTTCATCGACACGCTCAACAACCTGGCGCTGATTTGCGAAAGCGACCTGCTGGGCGAGCGCGTCGCGCGCCGCCGTCAGGACAGCCGTCGGACCATCAACCCGGACACGCTGATCCGTAACCTGGCCGAGCTTCATCCTGGCCAGCCGATTGTTCACCTGGAACACGGCGTTGGGCGCTATCAGGGGATGACCACGCTGGAAGCGGGCGGCATCAAAGGTGAATACCTGATGCTCACCTACGCCAACGACGCCAAACTGTATGTCCCGGTCTCCTCTCTGCATCTGATCAGCCGCTACGCGGGCGGCGCCGAAGAGAATGCGCCGCTGCACAAGCTGGGCGGCGACGCCTGGGCGCGCGCGCGCCAGAAGGCGGCGGAAAAAGTGCGCGACGTGGCGGCCGAGCTGCTGGATATCTACGCCCAGCGCGCGGCCAAACAGGGCTTCGCCTTTAAGCACGATAAAGAACAGTACCAGCTGTTCTGCGACAGCTTCCCGTTTGAAACCACGCCGGATCAGGCCCAGGCCATCAACGCCGTGCTGAGCGACATGTGCCAGCCGCTGGCCATGGACCGCTTAGTCTGCGGCGACGTCGGCTTCGGCAAAACCGAAGTGGCGATGCGCGCCGCCTTCCTTGCGGTGGAAAACAACAAGCAGGTGGCGGTGCTGGTGCCGACCACCCTGCTCGCTCAGCAGCACTTCGATAACTTCCGCGACCGTTTCGCCAACTGGCCGGTACGTATCGAGATGCTCTCGCGTTTTCGCAGCACCAAAGAACAGACGCAGATCCTCGAACAGGCCAGCGAAGGCAAAATCGATATTCTGATCGGCACCCACAAGCTGCTGCAAAGCGACGTGAAGTGGAAAGATCTGGGGCTGCTGATCGTCGACGAAGAGCACCGCTTCGGGGTGCGTCATAAAGAGCGAATCAAAGCGATGCGCGCCGACGTCGATATCCTCACCCTGACCGCAACGCCAATCCCGCGAACCCTCAACATGGCGATGAGCGGCATGCGCGATCTGTCGATTATTGCCACGCCGCCGGCGCGCCGTCTGGCGGTGAAAACCTTTGTTCGCGAGTACGATAATCTGGTGGTGCGGGAGGCCATTCTGCGTGAAGTGCTGCGCGGAGGTCAGGTCTACTACCTCTACAATGACGTGGAAAACATCCAGAAAGCCGCGGACAGGCTGGCGGAGCTGGTGCCGGAAGCGCGCATCGCTATCGGTCACGGGCAGATGCGCGAGCGCGAGCTGGAACGGGTAATGAACGACTTCCACCACCAGCGCTTTAACGTGCTGGTGTGCACCACCATCATTGAGACCGGGATCGACATTCCGACGGCGAACACCATCATCATTGAGCGTGCGGATCACTTTGGTCTGGCGCAGCTTCACCAGCTGCGCGGCCGCGTCGGGCGTTCGCACCATCAGGCCTACGCCTGGCTACTGACGCCGCATCCGAAAGCGATGACCACCGACGCGCAAAAGCGTCTGGAAGCCATCGCCTCGCTGGAAGACCTGGGCGCTGGCTTTGCGCTGGCGACGCACGATCTCGAGATCCGCGGTGCCGGCGAACTGCTGGGTGAAGACCAGAGCGGCTCCATGGAGACCATCGGCTTCTCGCTCTATATGGAGCTGCTGGAGAACGCGGTTGATGCCCTGAAGGCCGGACGCGAGCCGTCGCTGGAAGATCTCACCAGCCAGCAGACTGAGGTCGAGCTGCGTATGCCTTCCCTGCTGCCGGACGATTTTATTCCGGACGTGAATACCCGACTGTCGTTCTACAAGCGCATCGCCAGCGCGAAGAAGGAGAACGAGCTGGAAGAGATCAAGGTGGAGCTGATTGACCGCTTTGGTCTGCTGCCCGATCCGGCGAGAAATTTGCTGGATATCGCGAGGCTGCGCCAGCAGGCGCAAAAGTTGGGGATCCGCAAGCTTGAAGGCAATGAAAAAGGCGGCGTGATTGAATTCGCCGAGAAGAATCACGTCAACCCGATGTGGCTGATCGGCCTGCTGCAAAAACAGCCGCAGCATTTCCGTCTGGATGGTCCAACACGTCTCAAATTTACCCAGGAACTGACGGAGCGCAAAACCCGTATGGACTGGGTGCGTAACTTTATGCGCCAGCTGGAAGAGAACGCGATCGCATAACCTCCCTTCCCCCTGTTAGCTGAGGAGTTTCATGTAGTTTATTAACCGGAAGCGATGAAAGTTGCTTCCGGGAATGAACAGCTTACAGCGCCCCCCTGGTCCGGCTGTAAATCGCTGAGGCGTTTCCTTGCAGGCCGGGGCGAGGCGCAGGGATGCGCCGGGAGGGCGGGCTTTACATGGACGTTGCCTCCGCCCGTCCCCGATAAGCCGGAAGGAATAAGCCGAGGGCACCGCGAAGCGGCGATTTACTGCCGGGAGCCCGGGTCACCAGGGTGGTGGCGATTGAGCCACCCTGGCTCGTTCACCGGTTATGTCGTTAAAGAGTAGCAAGGAACATGAAGTGAACGGAATGACCACCAGAGCCGTATGTTCCCCCTCACCCCAACCCTCTCCCTCAAGGGAGAGAGGGTCGTCCGTTCAGGCATTATTTTATGGGGATCCCTTCCCCCTGTTAGCCCGGCGCTACGGGGGACAATTTACAAACTCTTTGCACTTCACCCGATCTTCCCGACACACCCATTCGCCATAATTATGTTTAACGCCTTACAAAACAATAACCTTATCATTTACATGGATTATGGTGATGATGACCTCTTCGCGTTTTACTCGCTGGATGACTCTGTTTGCGCTGGCAGCCACCGTCGCGGTTGCGCTTCCCGCTCGGGCAAACACCTGGCCCCTTCCCCCTCCCGGCAGCAAGGTGGTGGGTGAAAACCGCTTTCATGTGGTTGAAAATAATGGTGGTTCACTGGAAGCGATTGCCAAAAAATATAACGTCGGTTTTCTGGCCCTGCTGCAGGCGAACCCCGGCGTCGACCCGTACGTCCCGCGCGCGGGCAGCGTACTGACCATCCCGTTACAGACTATCCTGCCGGACGCCCCGCGCGAGGGGATGGTGATAAACCTGGCCGAACTGCGTCTGTACTATTACCCGCCGGGTAAAAATGAAGTCACCGTCTACCCTATCGGTATTGGTCAGCTGGGCGGCGACACGCTGACGCCGACGATGGTCACCACCGTCTCGGATAAACGCGCGAATCCAACCTGGACCCCAACGGCGAACATTCGTGCCCGCTATAAGGCCCAGGGGATCGATCTTCCTGCTGTGGTTCCGGCAGGCCCGGATAACCCGATGGGGCACCACGCGATCCGCCTGGCGGCATACGGCGGCGTCTACCTGCTGCACGGAACGAATGCGGATTTTGGCATCGGCATGCGCGTCAGCTCCGGCTGTATTCGTCTGCGCGATGACGATATCAAAACGCTGTTTAACGTCGTTACGCCGGGAACCAAAGTGAATATTATCAATACGCCGATTAAAGTTTCAGAGGAGCCCGGCGGCGTGCGGCTGGTTGAGATACATCAGCCGTTATCGAAAAACATTGGTGACGATCCGCAGACGCTGCCCATCAACCTGAATGCCGCGATGGTAAGCTTCAAAACGAATGCGAATACCAACAGCGTGGTGATGGAGCGTGCGATGGAAGCCCGGTCAGGCATGCCGACCGATGTCACCCGGCATCACGATGTCGTCCCGCAGTCGATGTAAATCGGAAATAAAAAAACGCCCTGCTCAGCAGGGCGTTTTTATTGCAGCGGCATAAATGAGGGTTTATGCCCGGCTTATTTGTAGATGACCGCAGTGCCGTGCAGAGTGTTAGGACCGGTCACTGAGGTGATGCGGTAAGATTTTGCACCCATCTCTTGCGCTTTTTGCGCCAGCTGATCTTCCAGGGAACCCAGGTTAGTACCTGCAGACGCAGAGATTGTCCCGACTTTATGCTGGTCGGCAGGGGTGGATTGCACCTGTACAGCAGCAAAGCTTGCGAAAGAGAGTGAACTCAGGACAGCGGCAGCGATGAGAGTTTTTACGTTTTTCATGATGTTTACCTTTAGCAGATGAATTTGGAGGTCGTTAATCATTTAGTTAACGATCGATAGGTAAATCATAAATGTGATCCATGTCACGCGTCAACATAATTTTATAACGAGCGTTAACTTAATTTTAAAATTGTTATTTTTCATAGATATATGATTAATTTATTTTTAAGCATTCTGCACTGGTGGTAGGTTGCGTTTATTTTTATAATGGTCATTCACCAAACCAACAGAGGACCAACGGCAAATGACAACCGATGTCACGAGTTGTGCGAAGAAAAGCCGTGGCCGACCAAAAGTGTTTGACAGGGATGCAGCGCTTGATAAGGCCATGACTCTCTTCTGGCAACATGGGTATGAAGCAACCTCGCTTTCCGATCTGGTAGAAGCCACCGGAGCCAAAGCGCCGACGCTGTATGCCGAATTTACTAATAAAGAGGGGCTGTTCAGGGCGGTGCTGGACAGATACATTTCGCGCTTTGCGGCGAAACACGAAGCCCAGCTGTTCTGCGAAGAGAAAAGCGTTGAACAGGCGCTCCGGGACTATTTCACCGCCGTCGCGACCTGCTTTACCAGTAAAGAGACGCCTGCGGGCTGCTTTATGATTAACACCTCTGCCACCCTTGCGGCGTCCTCTAAAGAGATTGCCAATACGGTGAAATCCCGGCATGCCATGCAGGAAGAGACCCTCAGCGCATTTCTGGCTCAGCGCCAGCAGCGCGGTGAAATCCCGGCGCAATGCAACCCTCAGCTGCTGGCGCAATACCTGAGCTGTATTTTGCAGGGGATGTCGATCAGCGCCCGTGAAGGAGCCACGCTGGAAAAACTGCAGCATATTAGCGAAACCACGCTGCGGCTGTGGCCTGAGCTACTGAAAATCTGAAGCAAAAAAAAAGCTCCTCAGCCTGAGCGCATGAGGAGCTAAATTCAGAGAACATCTTTTTTACACTTTGTTATTCAGAACCAGCTGGCCGTTTCCATCCAGTGGAATTTGCGTGCCCGGGTCTTTATCCATGCGGATTTTGCCCTGCTGATCGCCAATTTTGTACGTCACGTCATAGCCCAGCATTTTTTCCGACTTGTCATAGACGGTTTTGCAGCGTTGCTGAGTCGTGGTGTAGGTATCATTATCCTGCATCGCGCCCTGCACCTGGTTACCGGCATAGCCGCCACCCAGCGCGCCGACCACGGTCGCCACGTCTTTACCCCGGCCGCCGCCAAACTGGTGACCAATAACGCCACCCGCTACCGCACCCAGAACAGAACCGGCAATGCGGTTTTCATCCTGCACCGGACGACGGTGCGTCACGGAGACGTTACGGCACTCCTGACGAGGCGTTTTTACGGTTTCTTTAATCGGTGTAGCAGAAACCACCTGTGCATACTGCGGGCCGCGATCTAATACGTTGAGACTGGCAACGGCAGCCACACCTAACGCAGCCGCGACGCCAATCCCTATACCCGCCAACATTGATTTATTCACGGGACTTCCTCCTTTGTTGCTATTGGTAACAATTTTGCAATGGAGGCACGGCTTCGCCAATAAGATAAAGGATCAAAAAAGGGGCGTTGAGAGGAGATATATTGTATTTAGGAGAACTCTTAAGCAGTCAAACTGTGATCTACAGCATGAAATGCTAAAAACTCCCTCCGGAGGGCCCGGAGGGAGTGAAAGATTAGTGCAGCTTCAGACGCGGACGGATCACGCGGTTGATTCTGCCCACCAGCATCATCAGCCCGGTTTTGAAGTAGCCGTGCAGCGCAATCTGGTGCATGCGGTACAGGGAGATATACACGAAGCGGGCAATGCGCCCTTCTACCATCATTGAGCCGCGCATCAGGTTGCCCATCAGGCTGCCGACAGTAGAGAAGTTTGACAGCGACACCAGTGAACCGTGGTCTTTGTAGACATAGGCTTTCATTGGCTTGCCTTTGTACTGCGCCAGAATGTTGTGCAGCACCAGACTTGCCATCTGGTGAGCGGCCTGCGCGCGCGGCGGCACGAATCCACCTTCAGGACGCGCGCAGGAGGCACAGTCACCGATGGCAAAGATTTCAGGATCGCGCGTGGTTTGCAGCGTTGGCTCGGTTACCAGCTGGTTAATGCGGTTGGTTTCCAGACCGCCGATCTCTTTCATAAAGTCAGGCGCTTTGATACCTGCCGCCCAGACCATCAGATCCGCTTTGATATATTCGCCGTCTTTGGTGTGCAGGCCGCCTTCGTCGGCGCTAGTCACCATGGTTTGCGTCAGCACCCGCACGCCCAGTTTGGTGAGCTCATTGTGCGCCGCACCGGAAATACGCGGAGGCAGCGCAGGCAGGATGCGTTCACCGGCTTCAACCAGCGTGACGTTCAGCGCTTCGTTAGTTAACCCTTTGTAACCGTAGCTGTGCAGCTGCTTCACCGCATTGTGCAGCTCCGCTGACAGCTCAACGCCCGTCGCGCCGCCGCCGACAATAGCGATATTCACCTTACCGTTCGCACCCATATTGCTGGTGTACTTCAGGAACAGGTTCAGCATTTCCTGATGGAAACGACGCGCCTGGTGCGGGTTATCGAGGAAGATACAGTGCTCTTTAACGCCCGGCGTGTTGAAGTCGTTGGAGGTACTGCCCAGCGCCATGACCAGCGTGTCGTACGCCAGTTTACGCTCGGGAACCAGCAGCTCCCCTTTTTCATCGCGCAGCTCTGCCAGGGTGATGGTTTTGCTTTCACGGTTGATGTCCACCACCGAGCCCAGCTGGAACTGGAAATGATGGTTACGGGCGTGCGCCAGATAGCTGAGCGCGTCCACGCCCTCATCCAGAGAACCGGTCGCCACTTCGTGCAGCAGCGGTTTCCACAGGTGGCTATGGTTACGATCCACCAGCGTAATTTTGGCTTTTTTACCGCGACCCAGCTTCTTGCCTAGCTGTGTAGCCAGCTCCAGCCCGCCAGCACCACCGCCTACAATCACTATCTTTTTCAATGGCGTAGTCAACGTGACCCCCTCAAATTATTAACCAATTGTTAATTAAAAGTTATAAAAATAACCCTTAATTAACAACAGGTTACAGCACTGAAACCATTCAGGTGCATTGAGAATACCACGTCAGGCGCATTGGTCATACCAAAATTGATATGCGTCAAGTTTTGATGGCTTAAAAGTAGACAATTCTGGTCAAAAAGAAAGCCCGGCACGCTTTCGCGGCCGGGCTTTGATGCATGCGGGAAATTGATTAACCCAGCGTTTTAAACGCTTTGATACGCTGCAGATGCGGGGAGATGTTTTTGAACTTGTGGGTCTGTTCTTCGTCCCAGACGATCTCATAGTAATGATGCAGGAGCTCTGCTGCCCGATGGCTGTTGAGCGCTTCATCATTACGGGAAAGGATCACCAGGCAGCGGTCGCGGTTTTTCTCACGGAAGTTGCTCACGCACTTGGTCGCAATATCGACATACTCTTCCGGACGGTCAATTTTGCCTTCCATGTTCTCGTTCGGGAACAGGTTAGGATTGAACACCACCTGGCGAATGTCGCACAGGAAGCCAATCCGCTCCGCCCAGTAGCCGCCCAGCCCTACGCCGCAAATCAACGGGCGATCGTCGACGTTGAGCTGCAACATCTTGTCCACCTCTTTGAGCAGATGCTGCATATCATGCTTCGGATGACGCGTGCTGTAGCTGATCAACCGTACATCCGGATCGATAAACTGCAGCTGCAGCACCTTCTCATGATTACCAGGACTGTTTGAGTCAAAACCGTGTAAATAGATGATCATCGTCTTCTCACCACGCTACGCCTTCCGGGAGGGTTTACAGGCTGGCTTTATGTGCCTGCCAGCGCTCATTCAGGTCTTCAAGCCGGGCGTTGACCGTCTTCCAGCGCGCCGAATCCATCAGCTCCTGACGGCTAAATGAACCTTTATGATACAATTGTGTAACACGCTCTGCATTGATCGGCGACAGGTTATCCAGCACGCTAACGGCACCTTTACGATTATTGCAGACCAGGATCATATCGCAACCTGCATCCAGCGATGCCTGACCGCGTTCAGCGTAGCTGCCCATGATCGCGGCCCCTTCCATCGACAAATCGTCAGAGAAAATCACGCCGTTGAAGCCCAGTTCCTGACGCAGAACGGTTTTCAGCCAGTGCGGAGAACCGCTGGCAGGACGCGGGTCGACGTCGCTATAAATCACGTGCGCGGGCATAATGGCATCCAGCTTGTTATAGGTGATAAGCGACTGGAAAACCGACATATCTTTGGCGCGAATTTCCGCTTCCGGGCGCGGATCGCGCGGGGTCTCTTTGTGAGAATCCGCCGTCACCGCCCCGTGACCCGGGAAGTGTTTCCCGGTGGTTTTCATTCCTGCATCGTGCATGCCGTCGATGAACCGGGTTGCCATTGCCAGCGCAATACGCGGGTCTTCATGGTATGAGCGCTCGCCAATGGCAGCGCTGATATGCCCTACATCCAGCACCGGGGCAAAGCTGATGTCGATATCCATGGCAATCATTTCGCTGGCCATCAGCCAGCCGGCCTCCTGCGCCAGTTTTCCACCCTCTTCCGTGCCGAGCAGCGCGGCGAATGACTGGGCTGCCGGGAGACGGGTAAAACCGTCGCGAAAACGCTGCACGCGCCCGCCTTCCTGATCGACGGCCACCACCAGATGGTTACGCGACGCGGCGCGGATCTGACGCACCAGCTCACGCAGCTGCGCCGGATCGTGATAGTTGCGGGTAAACAGGATCAGGCCACCCACCAGCGGATGCGCCAGAATTTCACGCTCCTCCGCATCCAGCTCAAACCCTTCTACATCCAACATGACTGGACCCACATCCACCTCTCTTATCCTTTCGTTTGTAACTGACGCCAGGCATCGTCCGCCAGCGCAATAAATTGTTTGTCTCTGGACTGCCGATAGCGCATTTCAAACCAGCCAGCCATTAACATGATGACCCAGGGTCGCCAGCGCCTGACCTGACGCCTCAGCGCGTCGGGGTCAATATGCGCTACCCGGGCGTATTCCCTGATGAGCATCTGCCGCGCGGCTTCACTCTCCGTCCAGACGGCCGCCAGCTCCAGCGCCACATCGCCATCTCCGGCATACTCCCAGTCGATAAGCCTGATCCCCGCTGGCGTATGAACAATATTCCCGGCATGAACATCCATATGCAGCGGCGTGAGCCGAATCGGCTGCGGCTCGCCCGTTTTACGCAGCCGCCTGAGATGTGCCAGCCACACTGGAGTACGCCTGTCAGGCAGGGCTTGCTGCCAGTAATGTTCCAGCAGCGGGAATAATGTCGTTCGCCACCCCAGACGTGGCTGCCGGTGCAGATGATACAGCACCGCCGCAAGCTCCGGCGTGTCCGGCAGCGCGCTTTTAACTTCACCTTCCAGATAGTCGACGGCCATCCAGCCCTGTCTGAAAAAACGAGGGGCAGGTACGAGATCCGCCGGAAGACGTCTCAGGGCACGAAACTGACGACGGAAATGGGAGGCAGGCGCGTCGGGATCGTGATTTTGCCGCAAGACCAGACGTCGTTCGCCCTGTTCTATAATGCAACTCGCGCCGCCAAGCCCGGAATGGGCCTGCGGCGCGATAAGGCGGTACTGAGGAAAATAGCGCGTCAGAATCTCTTCACGCGTGCCGTCATTGTTGCGTAACCGCACCTTTACCTGACCAGATAATTTCGCCTGTTTGAACCAGCATCAGCTGCATCTGCAGGGCTGGGGTATTCACGTTACCGGTGGCGTTAGAGTAAAGCACATACTGCGCGCCAACGTTACGTGCAATGCCGATCGCCTTGCTGCGGGTACCGAGGCTATCCTGCGGCGACAGGCCCAGCTGCTGTTTGGCGACGGCGAGCTGCTGAGCCGAGACCAGCGTAAACTTGCCGTTGTTAGCCAGAGCATTGCGCAGGGTTTCCGTCGCTTCACCCGCGTTTAGCGAACCGTTGGTACGGTTGTTCACGCTGTCGACCAGCAATACGCTGCCCGCCGTCACGCCCTGCGCCTGCAGCATTTTGCCTACCATCGGCTGCATCGCCCCGTTCCAGTCGTAATGGCGCACGCGCGGCGTGGGCTGTGACGTCTGGTCCGGATGTTCAATCGGGCCTGGCTGCGCCGGAATAGACGGTACAGACGGCACGGTTGGCTGCTGCTGCGTTGGCGGCGTCGGCTGTTCAGTACCCGGTTTAGCCTCTTCCACAGGCGCAGGCTGTTCAGTTCGGGTCACACACCCTGCAAGAAACAGAGCGAAAGCTGTCACGAGCGCATAGCGGCTCAAATTTTTAATCAAGGTTCACCCCTCAGAGATAAAGATAAAGTCTCACCTTATGCGCACCCAGATAGTTGGCGCTGCCATAGAGCGTTACCGACGACCTGGCCGGAATGGTGACGCTGCGCGGCGCCTCCAGCGGATGCATTTCAAGACCTCTTACGTCATACCAGAAAAAACGGTAGTGGACCGTCACCGGTTCATGTCTTTCATTAAAGAGCGTAGAGGAGGCAGATGAGTTGATTTCACTGATGGTCAACGCGGGCTGTTGCGCCGTGATGCCCGCGGCAAGCACGGAGGACTCCATGACCAGCGTCTGTTCATCATTCACGGGGATCGCCGGACGCGAGCTGCACCCCACAATCATCATCGCCATTACCAGCGCTGCAATACGCCCTTTCAGCATGTCAAAGACCTTTATGTGCCAGCATCGGCCCCAGAGGACGTCCACCCAGCAGATGCATGTGAATATGGTAAACTTCCTGGCCACCATGACGGTTGCAGTTCATGATCAGACGGTAACCGTCTTCTGCAATCCCTTCCTGTTCAGCGATTCTGGCAGCCACCGTCAGCATACGACCTAACGCCACTTCATGCTCGGTTTTTACGTCGTTTACAGTCGGAATCAGAATATTGGGAATGATAAGGATGTGCGTCGGGGCCTGAGGGGAAATGTCCCGGAAAGCCGTCACCAGTTCATCCTGATAGACGATATCCGACGGGATTTCGCGGCGGATAATTTTACTGAAAATCGTTTCTTCAGCCATGACCTTTTCCTTTTTTGTTTAATCTGGCGCAATGCGTCCGCTGTAAACACACTCCCGGGATCGGTGTGTGACACAATCCAAGAGTATGAGCGAGTTTCTCCTGTCCTTTCAACCTCCTCCCTCGATTTCTTTCCTGAATGTTCATCAGCTGACTGAAGAGTGACCGCTCTCGCTGACCTGCCCCCACGATTAGATACAACACTCAGTTAGTAACGTCGGAATCTTCATTCTCAGAATGACCCTTTCTCCAGCCCGCTGCAAATTCAGACGGTGTCTGATAATTCAGCGTGGAGTGCGGGCGGCATTCGTTATAATCCTGCCGCCAGTCATTAATAATTTTCCTGGCATGAACGATATCGCTGAACCAGTGCTCATTCAAACATTCATCGCGAAATCGTCCGTTAAAGCTCTCAATAAATCCGTTCTGCGTTGGCTTGCCCGGCTGGATTAAGCGCAACTCAACACCATGCTCAAAGGCCCATTGATCCAGTGCACGGCAAGTGAACTCCGGCCCCTGGTCAGTTCTTATCGTCGCCGGATAGCCTCGAAACAGTGCAATGCTGTCCAGAATACGCGTGACCTGAACGCCTGAAATCCCAAAGGCAACAGTGACCGTCAGGCATTCCTTTGTGAAATCATCGACGCAGGTAAGACACTTGATCCTGCGACCGGTGGAAAGTGCGTCCATGACGAAATCCATCGACCAGGTCAGATTGGGCGCCGCCGGACGGAGCAGCGGCAGACGTTCTGTTGCCAGCCCTTTACGACGTCTTCTGCGTTTTACGCCCAGGCCACTGAGGTGATAAAGCCGGTACACGCGCTTATGATTAACATGAAGCCCTTCACGGCGCAGCAACTGCCAAATACGACGGTAGCCAAAACGCCTGCGCTCCAGTGCCAGCTCAGTGATGCGCCCTGATAAATGCGCATCAGCAGCCGGACGGTGAGCCTCATAGCGGCAGGTCGACAGGGATAAACCTGTAAGCCTGCAGGCACGACGTTGCGACAGACCGGTCGCATCACACATCAACATCACGGCTTCCCGCTTCTGGTCTGTCGTCAGTACTTTCGCCCAAGAGCCACCTGAAGCGCCTCTTTATCCAGCATGGCTTCGGCAAGCAGCTTCTTGAGTCTGGCGTTCTCTTCCTCAAGCGACTTCAGGCGCTTAACTTCAGGCACCTCCATACCGCCATACTTCTTACGCCAGGTGTAAAACGTGGCATCGGAAATGGCATGCTTGCGGCAGAGTTCACGGGCGGGTACCCCAGCTTCGGCTTCGCGGAGAATACTGATGATCTGTTCGTCGGAAAAACGCTTCTTCATGGGGATGTCCTCATGTGGCTTATGAAGACATTACTAACATCGGGGTGTACTAATCAACGGGGAGCAGGTCATCGCGTCTCAGTGGCGTTTTTTAAGACACAAATAAAAAAGGCAGCCATTCGGCTGCCTTAGTCTCCCCAGGTCACAACTTAGTTGCTGCGGATGTACTCATCCATTTCGGTTTTCAGGTTATCGGATTTGGTACCGAAGATTGCCTGTACACCAGAACCTGCAACAACTACGCCCGCTGCGCCCAGTTTTTTCAGACCCGGCTGGTCTACTTTCGCCACGTCGGCAACGCTCACACGCAGACGAGTGATGCACGCGTCCAGGTTAGTGATGTTCTCTTTACCGCCGAACGCTGCGACCAGTGCCGGAGCCATTTCGCTGGTAGCGCCAGCTTTGCTGTCTTCTGTCGCATCTTCACGACCCGGAGTTTTCAGGTCCAGTGCTTTAATCAGCACGCGGAAGATGGTGTAGTAAACAACGGCATAGCACGCACCCACGATTGGGAACAGCCACAGTTTGCTGCTGTTACCGGACAGAACGATGAAGTCGATCAGACCGTGAGAGAAGGACGTACCGTCACGCATACCCAGCAGGATACAGATTGGGAACGCCAGGCCCGCCAGAATCGCGTGGATAACGTACAGGATCGGCGCAACGAACATGAAGGAGAACTCGATCGGCTCGGTGATACCGGTCAGGAACGAGGTCAGCGCTGCGGAGATCATGATACCGCCCACTTTTGCACGGTTCTCTGGCTTAGCAGAGTGCCAGATAGCAATCGCAGCTGCTGGCAGACCGTACATTTTGAACAGGAAGCCACCAGACAGTTTACCTGCAGTTGGGTCGCCCGCCATGTAACGTGGGATATCGCCGTGGAATACCTGACCTGCTGCGTTGGTGAATTCACCAATCTGCATCTGGAATGGAACGTTCCAGATGTGGTGCAGACCGAATGGTACCAGGCAACGCTCGATGAAGCCGTAGATACCAAACGCCACAACCGGGTTCTGGTAAGCAGCCCACTGAGAGAAGGTCTGGATAGCAGAGCCGATTGGTGGCCAGATGAAGGACAGGATCACGCCAGTGAAAATCGCTGCCAGACCAGAGATGATCGGAACGAAACGCTTGCCCGCGAAGAAGCCCAGATACTCAGGCAGCTTGATGCGATAGAAGCGGTTAAACATATACGCTGCAATCGCACCGGAGATGATACCGCCCAGAACACCGGTGTCCGCCAGGTGTTTCGCGGCGATCTCTTCTGCCGGTAAATGCAGAACCAGCGGCGCAACCACAGCCATGGTTTTCACCATGATGCCGTAGGCAACCACTGCAGCCAGCGCAGAAACGCCGTCGTTATTGGTGAAGCCCAGAGCCACACCGATCGCGAAGATCAGTGGCATGTTAGCAAAGACAGAACCGCCTGCTTCGGCCATCACGTGGGACACTACGGCTGGCAGCCAGCTGAAGTTAGCAGAACCGACACCCAGCAGGATACCTGCGATAGGCAGTACGGATACTGGCAGCATCAGCGATTTACCGACCTTTTGCAGGTTAGCAAATGCATTCTTAAACATAATTGAGAGTGCTCCTGAGTATTTGTGCTTTTTTTACGCTTTCACGCATTGGCCCGGGGGGAGTACCGTGCCGTGGACAGGACATCTAAGCGCCCTTTATTTATTACACAGAGTAAAATAATTCCCTCTGAGTTTGTTTGACGGCTATCACGTTTCAGCTTAAGGCGGTCGAAAAACTTTCAGTTATTTACAAAAAGCATGTCCAGATGTGTCTAAATACACACTCACCGCCCCAAATGAGGCGGTGAACTTTACTCGCTTTACTTATTAATTACGAGCCTAAAAAAAACAGGTGTATCAGACAGATTGCAGGCGGGCGGGGTCGATATGGAACAGCGTGGAAAAGTTTTCCGTCGTCACGCGGGCCAGCTCATCGATGCTGACGCCCTTCAGTACGGCCATGTACTCAGCCACATCTCTCGTCATAGCGGGCTGGTTCTCTTTACCGCGATGCGGTACCGGTGCCAGGTACGGAGAATCCGTCTCCACCAGAATGCGATCGAGCGGAACATAACGTGCAGCATCACGCAGCTGCTCAGCGTTACGGAACGTCACGATCCCCGAAAACGAGATATAAAACCCCAAATCAAGCAGCTTCCCCGCCGTTTCTCTGTCTTCTGTGAAACAGTGTAGTACGCCACCGCAATCCGTCACGTTTTCTTCCCGGAGGATAGCCAGAGTATCCGCACGCGCATCGCGGGTGTGGACGATAACCGGCTTATTCAGTTCCCGACCAATGCGAATATGGTTGCGGAAGGACTCCTGCTGGCGCGGTTTGGTTTCCGGCGTGTAAAAATAGTCCAGCCCGGTCTCGCCCATCGCTACCACGCCCTCTTCTGCTGCCAGTCGGCGCAGATCCTCAACATCGTAGGCCTCGTCCTGATTCAGCGGGTGCACGCCGCAGGAGAACACCACGTTATCGCGAACGCCCACCAGCTCACGCATGGAGCGGTAGCCCGGCAGCGTCGTCGCCACCGCAAGACAGAATTTCACATCGCGGGCAGCGGCTTTTGCCAGCACGTCATCCACGTTTTTATGCAGGGATTGATAATCCAGGCCATCAAGATGGCAGTGTGAGTCGACTAAAAACATAATGTCTCTCTCAGAGATGGGAAACTGGCGGTGTGACGCCGGGTTGCAGGTAATGTTCGATACGCAGTAACTGGTCGGTCAGTAAAAGCTCGCGATTAAGACCCGTCACGGTTAAAAGCTGTTCACGGCTCTGGCAGATGTCATGGAGCATCGCGTGAAGAATCTTCCCTGAGAGGCGGTTCGCCAGCGTATTCACCAGCGGCAACGCGTCCGGGTTAGTCAGAAGCGTTGCACCTTGCTGGATTTTGAGCGCATCCAGCAGTAGGGAGGCCAGCCAGTGCAGACGATCAACGGCCCGATCGCTGTTAAGCGCAGGCAGTAAACTTAGCCAGTCGTGACTGTTCAGCGACGCATCTACGGCCCGGCAGAGCGTTTCTCGCTCTGACCATACGTCAGGCTGCAGTAGTGCCAGCGCCGCCGCGGGCGCGCCGCTGCTCAGGCGTAAGGCGGACAGCGCGCTTTCAGGTGACGTTGTCACCTCTCGTTCAAGCCAGCTCAGCGCCCACGATTCCTGAGGTACTGCAAGGTGATGAAGACGACAACGGCTGCGCAACGTTGCCAGTAATCGTCCCGGGTCACGGCATGAGAGGAAAAACCACGTTTTAACCGGCGGCTCTTCCAGGGTTTTAAGCAGGGCGTTAGCCGCCGCCTCGGTAAGCAGCGTGGCGTCTTTAAGCCAGACCACTTTAGCGCCGCCCAGTCGCGCGTGTTCATACAATTTTTCACTGACTTCACGCACGGCATCGATACCGAGCGCGCTTTTACCCTTCTCAGGCTCAAGGGTGTAGTAGTCAGGATGCGTGCCCGCCTGCATCAGCTGACAGCCACGGCATTTACCACAGCTCTTGTGCCCTTCCGGCTGCTGACACATCAGAAAACGGGTGATGGCATAAATCAACGCATCATCACCCATTCCTGGCAACGCCTGAATCAGTAACGCATGATGCCCCCGACCCGCCTGATAGCTGCCGATCAGCTGTTCAAAGTGTGGGCGCAACCATGGATACCATTTCATGCCTGCTGCTCCTGCACCCACTGCGTAATGGTGTGCTGAATGTCGCGCGTTACGTCGTCCAGAGACTGCGTCGCATCGATGGTACAAATTGAGCTGTCCTGTGCGGCCAGCTCAAGATAGCGCGCACGGGTGCGGTTAAAGAAATCAAACGACTCTTGTTCAATGCGGTCCAGCTCGCCGCGCGCGCGGGCACGTTTGAGACCCACTTCCGGGGTCACATCCAGATAGAGCGTCAGGTCGGGGCGAAAATCACCCAGTACGGCATTACGTAGCGTTGCCAGCATTGTCTGGTCGATGCCGCGTCCTCCGCCCTGATACGCCTGAGTCGACAGATCGTGACGGTCGCCGATCACCCACTTGCCCTCGGCCAGGGCGGGTTTGATCACCGTCTCAACCAGCTGAACGCGCGCCGCGTAGAACATCAGCACTTCGGCTTTGTCAGTGATAACTTCGTCGCCGACGGATTTGATATCCAGTACCAGGCTGCGCAGCTTTTCAGCCAGCTGCGTGCCGCCCGGCTCGCGGGTAAATACCATGTCCCCCACGCCAAGCGCTTTGAGCGTATCCACCACCACGTTGCGGGCAGTGGTTTTACCCGCCCCTTCGAGTCCCTCAATGACAATGTATTTACTGCGCATTTTTTTCCTTAAGTGCCTTCAGATAGTCCTGAACAGAGCGATTGTGGCTGGCAAGGTTGGTGTTAAAGGTATGCCCCCCTTTTCCATCAGCCACAAAATAGAGATACGGTGTTTTAGCCGGATGCGCGGCGGCTTTGAGCGACGCCTCGCTCGGCGTGGCGATCGGGCCCGGCGGTAAACCGCTAATCACGTAGGTATTATACGCCGTTGGCGTCTCCAGATCTTTTCTTGAGATCTTGCCGGTATAGCTCTCACCCATGCCGTAGATTACGGTAGGGTCGGTTTGCAGACGCATGCCGATGCGCAGACGGTTGATAAATACTGACGCCACCCGATCGCGCTCAGCAGCGACGGCCGTCTCTTTCTCGATGATCGAGGCCATGGTGACGAACTGGTTCGGATCGCTGTAAGGCAATCCTTCCATCCGCCCTTCCCAGGCGGCATCTACGGCGGCAACCATTTTTTTATGCGCCCGCTTCAGGATAGCCACATCGGTCGTGCCTGCCGTGTACATCCAGGTGTCTGGCCAGAACCAGCCTTCCACCCATTCCGGATGTTCAAGCTTCAGCGCTTCTGCCACCGTCTGATAGCTATCGTCTTTTAAGGTATGTTTGATATACGGCGCGTCACGCAGTTGTTTGAGGTAATCGCTCAGGCGCATCCCTTCCACAAACCGCAGTGGGAACTGGGCTTCTTTACCGCTTTCCAGCAGCTGCAGCATCTCTCTGACGGTCATTCCCGGCGTAAAACGATAGGTACCGGCTTTGAAATGTGACAGCTCAGGTTCCACGCGCAATAGCCACTGGAATACGCGTGGACGATTAATAATCTTGTCGCCATAGAGCTGTTCCCCAAGCGCCTGACGGCCGGTTCCCGCTTTCAGGGTAAAGATCGTTTCCTCTTTAACCAGGATCTTGCTGTTAGCCAGCTGGCGAACTTTCCATACGCCTGCTCCGCCGGCGACGCCCAGCGCAACGATGAGGATAAGGACAACGCGCAACATTTTTTTCATGACTATCTGGTTTGCTCACATATCGGGGCTAAAAACTGAAACAGCTCGCGCGAAGACCAGCGTTGTTGGCCATACGCACGGACGGGTACAACAGGCATCAGCGCATTGCAGATGATGACTTCATCGGCGGTCTGTAGCGCCGCTTCTCCTGCGCTAACTTCGACAACGCGAAAGTCAGAGCGTGCCAGCTGTTGCAGACAAAACTGACGCATTAACCCATTTACGCCAGCGTGTTCCAGCGACGGAGTGAACACCTCTTCCCCCTGCCGCCAGAGTAAATTAGCCGCACAGCATTCCGTAATGAACCCTTCGCTGTCAAGAACCAGCGCCTCATCGGCGTCCGTCTGTTCAAGATGAGTACGAATGAGCACCTGCTCGAGGCGGTTGAGATGCTTAAGCCCGGCCAACATCGGGTTTCGTCCCAGTCGTACTGGGCTCAGCGTCAGCGTGATGCCGTCTTCTCGCCAGCGAGTGTAATGCGCGGGATAAGCAGAAACGGAGAGAATACGCGTAGGGTTGATACACGATGCGGCGCTGTAACCCCGGCCTCCACTGCCGCGGCTGATGATGACTTTGAGTACGCCGCTGTCCTTCCCGCTTGCCAACTGGCACATTTCCTGTCGCAACGTGTCCCAGTGCGTAAAGGGGATCATGAGCTTTTCACAGCCATGCTGCAGGCGTCGAATGTGCGCCTCCAGCAGGCAGACATCGCCGTCCAGAATGCGCGCCGTCGTAAAGCAACCATCACCGAACTGTATCGCCCTGTCGCTGGCAGGCAGCGTGTCCTGCTCAAGGCCATTGATTAAAAACATGGTGGCTCCTTATGCGTGGGCATTTAGTCTGGCAGGATGTCATGCAGCCGACAAGAAGATTAGGCTTAATAAAAAAGGCCCGGCAAGCGGACCTTTTTAAAAGCTATCGGGACGTCAGGATCAGATCTTTTTGAAGATCAGAGAACCGTTGGTGCCGCCGAAGCCGAAGGAGTTACACAGGGTGTACTCCATACCGCTAACCTGACGCGCTTCGTGAGGAACGAAGTCCAGATCGCAACCTTCATCCGGGTTATCCAGGTTGATGGTTGGCGGAACAGCCTGATCGCGCAGCGCAAGGATGGAGAAGATTGACTCTACTGCACCCGCCGCACCCAACAGGTGACCGGTCATGGACTTGGTGGAGCTCACCATTACGCGGCTGGCAGATTCGCCGAAGATAGACTTAACCGCCTGAGCTTCAGCTTTATCGCCTGCAGGTGTAGAAGTACCGTGCGCGTTCACGTAGCCAATTTGTGCTGGGGTAATACCCGCATCACGAATCGCGTTTTCCATCGCCAGCGCAGCACCCGCGCCGTTCTCAGGAGGAGACGTCATGTGGTAAGCATCGCTGCTCATGCCGAAACCAACGATTTCAGCATAAATTTTCGCGCCGCGTTTTTTCGCGTGTTCGTACTCTTCCAGTACGATCATGCCCGCCCCGTCGCCCAGCACGAAGCCGTCACGGTCTTTATCCCACGGACGGCTCGCCGCCTGCGGGTTATCATTGCGGGTAGACAGCGCACGCGCCGCACCAAAACCGCCGACACCCAGTGGGGTACTGGCTTTTTCAGCACCGCCCGCAACCATAGCATCTGCATCGCCGTACGCAATAATGCGCGCGGCCTGGCCGATGTTATGTACGCCAGACGTACAGGCAGTCGCGATAGAAATGCTTGGCCCACGCAGGCCGAACATGATGGTCAGGTGACCCGCCACCATGTTAACAATCGTGGACGGAACGAAGAACGGGCTGATCTTACGCGGGCCGCCATTCATCAGAGATGTATGGTTTTCCTCGATCAGGCCAAGACCGCCAATCCCGGAGCCGATAGCGGCGCCAATACGGGTTGCGTTCTCTTCCGTAATCACAAGGCCAGAATCCTGCATGGCCTGAACGCCAGCGACAATTCCATATTGAATGAAGGCATCCATCTTGCGCTGTTCTTTGCGCGAGATGATCTCTTCACAGTTAAAATCCTTTACTAAGCCAGCAAATTTCGTTGCATAGGCGCTAGTATCGAAATGGTCGATTAGGCTGATGCCGCTCTGACCGGCAAGGAGAGCTTTCCAGGTGGACTCTACGGTATTGCCGACAGGAGACAACATGCCAAGTCCGGTCACAACTACACGACGCTTAGACACGTTTGTCCTCCAGGGAGGGATAAAAAAAGAGATTCGTGGGACTAAAAAAGATAAAACTCAGGCGGTCGAATGACCGCCTGGAGATGTTCACTTACGCCTGGTGACCGTTGATGTAATCAATGGCAGCCTGAACGGTGGTGATCTTCTCAGCTTCTTCGTCCGGAATCTCAGTATCAAACTCTTCTTCCAGAGCCATTACCAGCTCAACGGTGTCAAGAGAATCTGCGCCCAGGTCTTCAACGAAGGAAGCGGAGTTCACAACTTCTTCCTGCTTAACGCCCAGCTGTTCGCCGATAATTTTCTTAACGCGTTCTTCGATAGTGCTCATACTCTTAAATTTCCTATCAAAACTCGCTTTCGCGATGGTTTTCGTAGTGTATAAAATGTTGAAAAATTTGCAACTAAATCCCGGCAGTTCGTACCACGATTTTACGTTATTTTGAGGCCATTTGCCCTAATAACGCAAATATTTTTCTACACGTCATCATCCAGGCTGCCTCTGCGTTGGCTGCGCCCTCTAATCCCGGTCACATAGTAATCTATGCTCCCAGGCTTCTCGGTCTTGCCGCCTTGATCCAACCAGAATGATTTAGTGTATCTCGTGGTTAAACCATATACATCCCGCCGTTGACGTGGAGGGTCTCACCAGTGATGTAACCCGCTTCGTCAGAGGCTAAAAATGCAACCGCACTGGCGATTTCTTTAGGGTCGCCAAGACGACCCGCCGGAACTGCCGCCAGCGTACCCGCACGCTGCTCATCAGTCAGCGCACGCGTCATGTCCGTTTCAATAAAGCCCGGAGCAACAACGTTTACAGTAATACCGCGGGACGCGACTTCACGCGCCAGCGACTTACTGAAACCAATCAGACCTGCTTTCGCCGCAGCGTAGTTAGCCTGACCAGCATTTCCCATGGTACCAACCACAGAACCGACAGTGATAATACGTCCATGACGCTTTTTCATCATAGCGCGCATTACCGCTTTTGACAGACGGAATACAGATGACAGGTTGGTTTCGATGATATCGTTCCACTCGTCGTCTTTCATTCGCATTAACAGGTTATCGCGAGTGATCCCGGCATTGTTTACCAGAATATCCACTTCACCAAACTCTGCGCGAATATTTTCCAGAACAGATTCGATAGATGCAGGTTCGGTCACATTCAGTACCAGACCTTTACCATTTGCACCCAGATACTCGCTGATGGCCTGAGCGCCATTCTCGCTGGTTGCTGTACCAATCACCTTCGCGCCGCGCGCAACCAGTGTTTCAGCAATTGCACGCCCGATACCGCGGCTTGCGCCAGTGACCAGGGCGATTTTTCCTTCAAAACTCATGGTATTCCTCTTTTATTGCGAGAGTGCCGCTGACATCGCTTCCGGCTCGTTAATTGCCGAGGCTGTCAGGGTGTCAACAATACGTTTTGTCAGACCGGTGAGGACTTTACCTGGGCCGACTTCATACAGGTGCTCAACGCCCTGAGCGGCCATAAACTCAACGGTTTTAGTCCACTGTACCGGGCTGTAGAGCTGGCGAACCAGCGCGTCACGGATCGCTTCCGGCGTGGTTTCGCATTTCACATCGACGTTGTTCACAACGGAAATCGTCGGTGCGTTAAACGTAATTTTTTCCAGCTCAACCGCCAGTTTTTCGGCAGCAGGCTTCATCAGCGCACAGTGAGACGGCACGCTGACCGGCAGCGGCAGCGCACGCTTAGCACCCGCTGCTTTACAGGCCGCACCCGCACGTTCAACCGCTTCTTTATGACCGGCAATAACCACCTGGCCCGGAGAGTTGAAGTTTACCGGAGAGACAACCTGGCCTTCAGCAGATTCTTCACACGCTTTTGCAATTGCAGCATCATCCAGACCGATGATGGCAGACATGCCGCCCGTGCCTTCCGGCACCGCTTCCTGCATGAATTTACCGCGCAGTTCAACCAGACGTACCGCGTCAGCAAACGCGATCACGCTGGCACACACCAGCGCAGAGTATTCACCCAGGCTGTGACCCGCGAGCAGCGCTGGCGCTTTACCGCCCTGCTGCTGCCAGACACGCCACAGCGCAACGGACGCGGTCAGCAGCGCTGGCTGGGTCTGCCAGGTTTTGTTCAGTTCTTCGGCCGGCCCCTGCTGGGTCAGCGCCCATAAATCATAACCCAGTGCATCAGAAGCTTCACGGAAAGTCTCTTCAATTACCGGATAGCGTGCTGCCATTTCAGACAACATCCCAACGGTTTGAGAGCCCTGGCCCGGGAACACAAAAGCAAATTGCGTCATTTTTTATTCCTTATACTAGAAACGAACCAGCGCGGAACCCCAGGTGAACCCGCCACCGAAGGCTTCAAGCAAGACCAGCTGGCCCCGTTTGATTCGTCCATCGCGTACCGCTTCATCAAATGCGCACGGTACCGACGCCGCAGAGGTGTTGCCGTGACGATCCAGCGTCACCACAACGTTATCCATCGACATGCCCAGCTTTTTCGCGGTCGCGCTGATGATACGCAGGTTCGCCTGATGCGGCACCAGCCAGTCGAGTGCGGTACGCTCAAGGTTATTCGCTTCCAGCGTTTCATCAACGATGTGTGCAAGCTCGGTTACCGCCACCTTGAACACCTCGTTCCCTGCCATAGTCAGGTAAATCGAGTTGTCCGGATTAACGCGATCGGCGTTAGGCAGGGTCAACAGTTCGCCATAGCTGCCATCAGCATGCAGATGCGTAGAGATGATACCTGGCTCTTCGGACTGCCCCAGCAGCACTGCACCCGCACCATCACCAAAAATAATGATCGTTCCACGATCGGTTGGATCGCAGGTACGCGCCAGCACGTCAGCACCGATCACCAGCGCATATTTAACGGCACCGGATTTCACGTACTGATCGGCAACGCTCAGCGCATAGGTGAAGCCTGCGCACGCGGCAGCGACGTCAAACGCCGGACAGCCTTTAATGCCGAGCATGTTCTGCACCTGGCATGCCGCGCTTGGGAAAGCATGCGTGGCAGACGTCGTGGCGACCACGATCAAACCAATCTGTTCTTTATCAATGCCCGCCATTTCGATAGCACGCTGTGCGGCTTCGTAACCCATGGTCGACACGGTTTCGTCTGGCGCGGCAATACGACGTTCACGGATACCTGTGCGCGTGACAATCCACTCGTCAGACGTATCTACCATTTTTTCCAGATCGGCGTTGGTACGCACTTGTTTTGGCAGGTAGCTGCCGGTACCTAAAATCTTCGTATACATGTACGCTCAGTCACTTTTAGCTAATACAGATTCCAGGCGAGCGGCAATCCGCTGAGGGACTTGTCGCTGCACCGCCTGCACTGCCTGTTCAATCGCGACAGCAAATGCTCGCTGATTGGCGGCGCCATGACTCTTAATCACGATGCCGCGCAATCCTAACAGACAGGCGCCATTATACTGGTCGGGGTTGAGGTGACTGAATCGCCGCGTCAGGCTCTTTTGTAACCAACGCTTCAATAAAATCAGCCACCAGGCGCTTTTTTTGCCTTCTCCCTGAGATTTCAGCAGAGAAAGAAACATGCGTACGACCCCTTCCATGGTCTTCAACGTGACGTTTCCGGTGAAGCCATCGCACACCAGAACATCCGTTTTACCCGTCAACAACTCATTGGCTTCGAGATAACCAATATAGTTGATGGAGGGAACCTGTTTGAGCAATTCAGCTGCTTCGCGAATGCTGTCCAGGCCTTTGGTCTCTTCTTCACCAATGTTCAGTAACGCAACACGGGGAGTGTTGATCCCGACAACTTCTTCTGCCAGCACCGATCCCATCACGGCAAACTGAGCCAGCATAGTACTATCACAGTCGACGTTAGCGCCCAAATCGAGCACCACCGTCTTGCCCTTCTGCTGATGCGGTAACACCGTTACCAGCGCAGGGCGCTCAATACCTTCAATAGGTTTGAGCAGCAATTTCGACAGCCCCATCAGCGCGCCGGTATTTCCCGCGCTGACGCAAGCCTGAGCTCGCCCTTCTTTCACCAGCTCCAGCGCTATCCGCATAGAGCTGCCACGACTATTGCGAATCGCCTGCGAGGGTCGGGCATCACTGGCAATAACTGACTGCGCAGGAATAATCTGCAGACGCGAACGTTGTTCAAAGTCAGCTTTTGCGAGTAATGGCGTGATTGCGTCGGGATTGCCGACTAAAAGAAGTGTGAGTTGCGAATTAGAATTCAGTGCCTGCAATGCTGCAGGCACTGTCACGGAAGGGCCAAAATCTCCCCCCATGACATCTAACGCCAGGGTTAGACGTGTCAAGGTATCGTCGCAGCCTGGTTCGGTAAATTCCCCGTTTGCACGGGGAAATCCTCACTAAGCCTAATCACGCTTGCGCGTGATTACTTAGTGATAACCTTGCGGCCGCGGTAGAAACCGTCAGCGGTGATGTGGTGACGCAGGTGTTTCTCACCAGAAGTCTTGTCTACAGACAGGCTGGTAACTGCGGTCAGCGCGTCATGGGAACGACGCATGCCACGTTTGGAACGGGTTGGTTTATTCTGTTGTACGGCCATGGACCTTACTCCTCAATTACTTACGCTTTAAGCTGGCTAATACGGCAAATGGGTTTGGTTTTTGCGCTTCATCAGGCAGTTCCCCAAAGACCATGTCCGCCTCGGACACTTCACAGTGTTCAGAATCATGCACCGGAACTACTGGCAAGGTGAGGATGATTTCATCTTCAACCAGAGCCAGAAGATCGATTTCACCGAATTCGTTAACCTCAATCGGCTCATACGCTTCCGGGAGTGCTTCAGCCTGTTCGTCAGAACGAACCGGACTGAAACAATACGTTGTGTGAACATGCTGTACAAACGGTTTCCCGCAACGCTGACACTCGAGCGTTACCGTCACCTTTGCATCACCGGTTAAAACGGCGAGACGCTGGTTGTCGATAGCGAACGACATGGAGCATTCTACATCACTGTCCACACTGACTACGGATTCGGCAATACGCTCAGCCTGATCGGAAGTATAGATACCTTCGTAATCGAGGCGTTTTTGAGCCGTACGAACCGGATCAAGAGTCAGGGGTAATTTTACCTTTTGCATAGGGCGCGCATATTAACTTTGTAACGTCA
Source organism: Enterobacter cloacae complex sp. ECL352 (assembly GCF_020149545.1). NCBI lineage: Bacteria > Pseudomonadati > Pseudomonadota > Gammaproteobacteria > Enterobacterales > Enterobacteriaceae > Enterobacter > Enterobacter cloacae complex sp. ECL352. The sequence goes on along the minus strand of NZ_CP083709.1, from coordinate 4,082,940 downwards.
TAGAGTCAAAGAAAAAGGCAACCAGAGCTGCCTTTTGCCAATTATTCGCACACATTGCGGCCTGTAGTTTAAAATGGCTGGCATCGATACGCTATATCTGGTGATAAAAATATGCCAAATCTCGTCCTTGCTTCCACGTCTCCCTACCGCCGAATGCTGCTGGAAAAGCTCGGGATCCCGTTTGAATGCGCCGCGCCAGAGGTTGATGAGACGCCACAGCCGGGCGAATCACCGCGTCATCTGGTGATGCGTCTTGCTAAAGAGAAAGCGCAGTCGCTGGCCGCACGTTATCCCGCACATTTGATTATAGGCTCAGACCAGGTTTGCGTGCTGGACGGCGAAATCACCGGCAAGCCCCATACGGAGGAGAACGCCTGCCAGCAGCTTCTGCGCGCGCGAGGCACTATCGTGACCTTTTATACCGGCCTGGCGCTTTATAACTCTGCCACCGGTCATCTGCAAACCGAATGCGAGCCGTTCGACGTACACTTCCGCCATCTCAGCGAGCAAGAGATTGTGGATTATGTGCGCCGGGAACGTCCGCTGAACTGTGCGGGGAGCTTTAAAAGCGAAGGACTGGGGATTGCGCTGTTCGACAAGCTGGACGGTCGCGATCCCAACACGCTGGTGGGGTTACCGCTGATCGCCCTATGTCAGATGTTTAGGCGAGAAGAGTGTAATCCGCTGACCATGTGACTTTTGCCCAGCGGCGCTTCGCTTGCATGGGCCTACTAAACTGCGGCCTGATGCCCTCACCCCGGCCCTCTCCCACAGGGAGAGGGAGCAAACATTAAAAACGACAACATTCGTTGCCGTTTTACGTTTACCTTAGCCGCGCAGAACCTTAAGACAGCGTTTCAACTGCTCATCCAGCGGTGCTTCAATACGGATGACTTCTCCCGTATTAGGATGGGTAAACTTCAGCGCTGCCGCATGCAGGAACAAACGCGACAGTCCCGTCCCCGCCAGCTGCTTATCAAACTCGCGGTCGCCATAGCGGTCATCAAAGGCGATAGGGTGCCCTGCGAACTGCGTATGCACGCGGATCTGGTGAGTACGACCGGTCACCGGACTGCAGCGCACCAGCGTGGCAAACTCATAGCGCTCTTCAACTTTAAAGCGCGTCTCAGACGGTTTCCCTTCCTGGCTCACGCGGACAATACGTTCGCCGCTTTGCAGAATGTTCTTCAGCAGCGGCGCCTGCACCACTTTTACATGGGACTGCCACTGACCGCGCACCAGCGCCAGGTAGTCTTTCTGCATCCCTTTCTCACGCAGCTGTTCATGCAGAGAACGCAGCGCAGAACGCTTTTTCGCCACCAGCAGTACGCCAGAGGTGTCACGGTCAAGACGGTGCACCAGTTCAAGGAAGCGCGCTTCCGGGCGCAGGGCACGCAGCCCTTCAATCACGCCGAAGCTCAGACCGCTACCGCCATGAACAGCCGTTCCTGACGGTTTATTGAGCACCAGAATGTGGTCATCTTCGTACAGGATCACATCGCTCAGGGCCGCCACTTTCTGTAGCTTCGGTGAAACGGTCTCTTCTTCACGTTCCGCAACGCGCACCGGCGGAATACGTACTTCATCGCCCGCCTCGAGTTTGTACTCGGGCTTCACGCGTTTTTTGTTCACCCGCACCTCGCCCTTGCGCAGGATGCGGTAAATCATGCTCTTTGGTACACCTTTCAACTGGGTGCGCAAAAAGTTATCGATACGTTGCCCCGCGTCATCTTCGGCGATGGCAACCATTTTTACGGCTGGAGTCTCTGTTTTCATGGTTGGCGATTCTAAATATCGTCAGCCATTAGCGCCACTCATTTTTCTATGCTTATATTTACTTTTATCCGGCCAGCTCCCCGTTTCGCGCAACCGATTTGGTGGTTATTAAACCAATCGCCATTCTGAAGTGAAGAAACTGTGAGTAACCGGGTGATAATTGGTAAAAGTCATCTTGCTATAACCCGGCGAGCAGTGGAATAATGAGGCTGTTTTCCGTGTTAAATCCTGGTTAAGTAAGGATGTTGACGGAATGACCAATTTTGTCTGACCGATCATCCACGCAGCAATGGCGTAAGACGTATTGATCTTTCAGGCAGTTAGCGGGCTGCGGGTTGCAGTACTTCCCGGTATAAGGATTGTTCTCTGGAGAGTTCTACCCAGGCAATTCCCCTGATAATTGCGCTGTGTTTCCGTATGAAATACAGGCAACCGACACTCTGCGCCTCTTAAGCGAGCGACAACCGTGAGGTTGGCGACGTGAACAGACACGAGGCCATCGGTTCATACCCCGGAAAGCGTCACCTTGCCCGCAGCTTTGTCGTCAATGTAAGAATAACGAGTAAGTTACGATGAAAAGAATGTTAATCAACGCAACTCAGCAAGAAGAGTTGCGTGTCGCCCTTGTGGATGGGCAGCGTCTGTACGATCTGGATATCGAAAGTCCTGGACACGAACAGAAAAAAGCGAACATTTACAAAGGCAAAATCACCCGCATTGAACCAAGCCTTGAAGCTGCATTTGTCGATTACGGTGCTGAGCGTCATGGTTTCCTCCCTCTGAAAGAAATCGCCCGCGAATATTTCCCCGCAAACTACAATGCCCATGGCCGCCCAAACATCAAAGATGTTCTGCGTGAAGGCCAGGAAGTTATCGTTCAGATTGATAAAGAAGAGCGTGGCAACAAAGGTGCCGCACTGACCACCTTTATCAGCCTGGCAGGGAGCTATCTGGTTCTGATGCCTAACAACCCGCGCGCGGGTGGCATCTCTCGCCGTATCGAAGGTGATGACCGTACCGAGCTGAAAGAAGCGCTGGCAAGCCTCGAACTGCCTGATGGCATGGGGCTTATCGTGCGTACCGCAGGCGTTGGCAAATCAGCCGAAGCGCTGCAGTGGGACCTGAGCTTCCGTCTGAAGCACTGGGAAGCCATTCAGAAAGCAGCCGAAAGCCGCCCTGCTCCGTTCCTGATCCACCAGGAAAGCAACGTTATTGTGCGTGCCTTCCGTGATTATCTGCGTCAGGACATCGGTGAGATTCTGATCGATAACCCGAAAGTGCTTGAGCTGGCGCGCCAGCACATCGCCGCGCTGGGTCGTCCGGATTTCACCAGCAAAATTAAACTGTACACCGGTGAAATCCCGCTGTTCAGCCACTATCAGATCGAATCCCAGATTGAGTCCGCCTTCCAGCGTGAAGTGCGTCTGCCATCCGGCGGTTCTATCGTTATCGATACCACTGAAGCGCTGACCGCTATCGACATCAACTCCGCGCGTGCAACGCGCGGTGGCGATATCGAAGAGACTGCCTACAACACTAACCTCGAAGCCGCTGATGAAATCGCCCGCCAGCTCCGCCTGCGCGACCTGGGTGGTCTGATTGTTATCGACTTCATCGACATGACCCCGGTACGCCACCAGCGTGCGGTTGAAAACCGTCTGCGCGAAGCGGTGCGTCAGGACAGGGCGCGTATCCAGATTAGCCATATCTCACGCTTTGGCCTGCTGGAGATGTCCCGTCAGCGTCTGAGCCCGTCTCTCGGCGAGTCCAGCCATCACGTTTGTCCGCGCTGCTCCGGCACCGGTACCGTGCGTGATAACGAATCGCTGTCCCTCTCCATTCTGCGTCTGATTGAAGAAGAAGCGCTGAAAGAGAACACCAAAGAGGTTCACGCCATTGTGCCGGTGCCCGTTGCCTCTTACCTGCTTAACGAAAAACGTGCAGCGGTAAGTGCGATTGAAGCGCGTCAGGGTGGCGTTCGCTGCATCATCGTGCCAAACGACCAGATGCAGACCCCACACTATCACGTGCTGCGCGTGCGTAAGGGCGAAGAGACGACCACCCTCAGCTACCTGCTGCCGAAGCTGCATGAAGAAGAGATGTCTCTGCCTTCCGATGAAGAGCCAGCCGAGCGCAAACTGCCAGAGCAGCCTGCGTTAGCGACCTTCATCATGCCTGAAGCACCACCGGAAGCAGCTCTGGAAAAACCTGCTGCCAAACCTGCAGCGCAGAAACCAGAAGCCGCGGTAGCGAAAGCTCAGCCGGCGCAACCGGGTCTGCTGAGCCGCTTCTTTGGCGCGCTGAAGAAGATGTTTGCTGAAGAAGAAGTTCAGCCAGAGCAGCCGAAAGAAGAGCCAAAAGCAGCCAAGCCAGAGCGTCAGCAGGATCGCCGTAAGCGTCAGAACAACCGCCGCGATCGTAACGACCGCAGCGATCGCAATGACCGCAGCGAGCGTCGTGACAACCGTGACAACCGTTCTGAGAATGGCGAAGGCCGTGAGCAACGCGAAGACAACCGTCGCAACCGTCGCGAGAAACAACAGCCGAATGTTGAAGATCGTGAAATTCGCCAGCAGGCGGGCGATGAGTCTGAGAAGAGCAAACAGCGTGACGACCAGCAGCCGCGCCGTGAACGCAGCCGTCGCCGTAACGACGAGAAGCGTCAGGCACAGCAGGAAGTCAAAAACCTGAACCGCGAAGAGCCTGTTGAACAGCAGGACGGCGAGCAGGAAGAACGTACTCAGGTTATGCCGCGTCGTAAGCAGCGCCAGCTTTCTCAGAAAGTTCGCTTCGCCTCTGAAGCAACCGAAGAGTCAGGCGCTATCGCGGTTGAAACCAGCGAGATCGCAACCGGTACACAAGTGGCAAAAGTTGACCTGCCAGCGGTCGTTGAAAACAACGTTGAGCAGGATGATAATGGTGAAAACCGTGATAACGCCGGTATGCCGCGCCGTTCACGTCGTTCTCCACGTCATCTGCGCGTCAGCGGCCAGCGCCGTCGTCGCTATCGTGACGAGCGTTACCCGACTCAGTCGCCAATGCCGCTGACCATTGCCTGTGCTTCACCAGAAATGGCCTCCGGCAAAGTCTGGATCCGCTACCCGGTTGCTCGCCCGGAGCAGGTTGTTGAAGAACAGCCTGTAACCGAAGAGGTGATTGCAGCCGCGGTAGAAGCTGTCGTGACTGAAGCGGCAACCGTGGTTGAACCTGAGGTTGTTGAAGCTGAAGCACCTCACGCAGTGGAAGTTGAAACCACCCATCCAGAAGTAATTGCCGCGCCGGTTGATGCCGCACCGCAGCTTATCGCCGAAGAAGATGCCGTGGTGGCTGAGGAAGTCGCTGAAGAGGCTGAACCTGTAGCCGCAGTGGAAGACACCGCTGAAACCCTGGTTGAAACCACCACTGAAGAAGTCGTTCAGGACGTTGAGATTCAGGTTGAACCGGTTGTCGAAGAAGCGAAAGCGCCAGAGGTGAAACCTGAGCCGGTTGTCTCTGCGCCAGCAGCAGCCCACGTGGCGACAGCACCAATGACGCGCGCCCCGGCACCGGATTACGTGCCGGAAGCCCCGCGTCACAGCGACTGGGTACGCCCGGCATTCAGCTTCGACGGTAAAGGCGCTGCAGGCGGCCACAGTGCAACGCATCAGGCGACTGCACCGGCGACGCGTCCGCAGTCTGTCGAATAACGACGCTGAAAGTAAAAAGCCGACCTTATGGTCGGCTTTTTTTATGGCTGCTGCACGGGCTTTCTCATCCCGGTGACCTCCGGCATGACCTGGCGCATCAACTCCAGAAAACGCCGCAAGCGTGCCGGATAATAGCGGGACCAGGGGTAAACCAGATGCACCGGTAACGCCGCTGGCTGCCACTCTGGCAGCAAATGCACCAGCCGACCTTCCCGAATATCATCCTGTACCGTCCAGCTGGATACCACCGCCACGCCAAGCCCGGTGAGCGCCGTGTTACGTGCGACATACAGGCTGTCGGTGCTCAGCCGTGGCGTAATAGCAATCCGCGCGGTGGCGGGTGATGCATCGTGAAAAAGCTCCACCACATGGCGCTGGTAGAATGAGCTGATTGCTATCCAGGGAAACTGCTGCAAATCCTCCGGCGTGGTAACCGTCGGGAAACGGGCCAGCAGTGCCGGTGAAGCCACTACCGAGCGCGGCACTTCGGCCAGCAGCACGGACACGGTCGCCGGATCGACTTCCACGCCCACCCGAATCGCACAGTCAAGGTTGTCGCCTAGAAAATCCGCCGACCGATCGTTGAGCATCCACTCAATCGAAAGCTGCGGATAACGTTGCAAAAACTCGGTTACGGGTTTCAGAAGCTGGTCCTGACCAAACGCGTGAGGAGCGCGCACCCGCAGCACGCCTACCGGCTCATCTTCCGTCTGCCCCACCTCATCTTCCAGCGCCAGCCAGCTGTCAATCACCCGACGGGCGTGCTGATAACAGCGCTCGCCGTCATCCGTCAGCCGCGTCGTGTGGGTGGTGCGCAACATCAGGCGCACGCCCAGCATGGTTTCAAGCGACTGTAACCGTCTGCTTACCGTGGCCTGGGTAGTGGCCAGCTGCCGTGCCGCCGCTGAGAGGGAGCCCGCCTCCACAATACGAACAAACGTCCGCATTAACTCCACCCTGTCTATACGCTCAGCTCTTTTCATCGCATTTTCACTTATACGTTCAACGTATAAGCGTTTTACCACCGGGCCCGCTACCGTCGCAAGGCGTACTGATAAAAAATAGCCTCACACGACGAATGAGGAACATCTTATGAACACAACAACCGCAGCCCATGCCGTGAGCCGCTGGGTAATCTTAATGCTGGCGATAGGTGCAGGTTTCAGCGTGGCATCTATCTATTATGCCCAGCCTCTGCTGCCGCTGATGGGCGCAGACCTTCACCTGAGTATCGAAGGAATGGGCCTGGTCCCGACGCTCACCCAGGCGGGATATGCCCTGGGGATCCTGTTCCTGCTGCCGCTCGGCGATCGCCACGACCGCAGGACGTTAATCCTGATAAAGAGTGCGGCGCTGGCGCTGTTTCTTCTCGGCTGTAGCCTGACCGGGCAGATCCACTCTCTGCTGCTGGCCAGCCTGCTCATCGGCATGGCCGCCACCATGGCACAGGATATCGTCCCTGCCGCAGCCATCCTTGCACCGGAAGGTAAACAGGGGAAAACCGTGGGCACGGTAATGACCGGGCTGCTGATGGGTATCTTATTATCCAGAACCGTGAGCGGCGTGGTGGGCGAAGCGTTTGGCTGGCGCGTCATGTACCAGCTGGCGGCGGCGAGCATTGCGTTCGTCGGGGTGATGATGTGGTTTGTGCTTCCCCGTTTTGCCATTCACTCCACGCTGAGCTACCCCGCGCTGATGCGCTCAATGGAGCATCTGTGGCGTCGCTATCCGGCGCTGCGCCGTGCGGCGCTGGCTCAGGGCTTCCTGTCGATTGCCTTTAGCGCCTTCTGGTCTACGCTTGCGGTCATGCTGCTGGAACGCTATCACCTGGGTAGCGCTGTAGCGGGTGGTTTTGGTATTGCAGGTGCCGCCGGTGCGTTAGCTGCCCCGCTGGCAGGGGGTCTGGCGGACAAACTAGGCGCAGGAAAAGTCACGCAGCTTGGTGCCGCTCTTGTGACCGTCTCATTCGCCCTGATGTTCCTGATGCCCGCGCTGGGCGTTCATGGACAGCTGATTCTGATCGCCATCTCCGCCGTCGGGTTCGACCTGGGTCTGCAGTCCAGCCTGGTCGCTCACCAGAACCTGGTATACAGCCTTGAACCGCAGGCGCGCGGTCGTCTCAACGCCCTGCTCTTTACGGTGGTCTTTATCGGGATGGCGCTGGGTTCCGCGTTAGGCAGCAATATCTACTCGCTGGCCGGCTGGACGGGCGTGGTCGCGCTGGCGACGGTCTGTGGCGTCATTGCGCTGGCAATCCGTCTGATAGAAAGCGCACGAGTCACCTCCGCATCAGCAGAAGTTGCATAAAAAAAATGCCCAATCCAGACGGATTGGGCAGTAAAACATGCCCAGTTTCAAGACATGTTCCAAGAGGTCAAGATGTTATTTGTTCAGCTGGAACAGAGACATGCCCTGCATATCGCTAAACGCTTTATAAGACGCCTGCAAGGCCGCCTGCTGCATGGTGTAAGAGGAAATCGCTTCGTTCCAGTCAACATCCACCAGGTCACTCATCTGCTTGGTCTGACCCAGCGCGCGGTCATCACCCAGCGTGTCGAGTTTTTCCAGCTCGTTCATCTTGGTTCCCACATCCGCAACGACCGTCAGGACATTGTTCTGGGAGTTTTTGATGCCGATTTGCGCATTGGCAATCACCTGGCTTTGCGCCGTTGCGGCAGCCGGATCGTTCTCAATCGGTGTCTTCAGCGAGGCAATAGCAGAATCCAGGATTTTGAACATGTTGGTCTGGCCATATCCACCGCCCGGCAGCTGTTCCGCATTACTGGTAATGCTTTCGAAAATTTGCTGGCCGGTATGGCTAATGGTCATATTTCGCGCCGTATCAACCTGCTGCGTGATGGCCTCAGCGCCGCCGTTGTAATCCCCGGTCGCGGCATCAAACGGTGCGCTCTCGGTTTTGTATCCCGCAAAGATAAAACGACCATTACCATCCGTCGTGTTGGCCAGGTTCATCAGCTGATCGCGGATCCCCTGAATATCGGTTGCCAGAGAAAGACGGTCGTCATCGCTTAATGTGCCGTTCGACGCATAAACGAGCTTCTCGCGCACGCTTGAGATCGCAGTGTTGACCTGGGTTAACACGTTATCTTCCAGCGAGACCTTCTGCGTTGCAAAGGTACGCGCGAGCGCAAACTGGCTGTTTTGCGACTGAGACTGTGACAGAACGATGGCCTGCGACGCGGCGATAGGATCGTCCGAAGGACGATTGACGCGCTTGCCGGTGGACATCTGCTCACCGTAGCTCAGCCATCTGCTCTGGGAATCGGTGATCCCACGCATGTTCTGCTCATACATCATCTGGGTGCTAATACGCATTGTTCACCTCAACCTTAACGAATGTTGATAATTGCATCGAAGAGCGTACTGGCAGTTTGTAGCACCTGGGCATTGGCCAGGTAATACTGCTGATAACGCTGCAAATTGCCATACTCTTCGTCGAGGTTTACCCCAGAGATGGTCTGCTGCTGCTTGATTAACTGCGTTTCCACGTTGGCTTTCGTCTGGCTGCTCACCTTCAGTGACGCCGTTGAGCTACCGACGGTACTGACGAGAGAGGCATACGCATCGTTGAAGGTTTTATTTCCACCCACCACTTTGCCGTTTTGCAGATCGAGCAGTTTCTGGCCGTTACGGTTGTCACTTTCGCCGCCGTTCTGCACAGATGCCATCGCCAGTTTGGACTCGTCGCTGATCGCGAGATCCATGTTCATGATGACGTTGGAAACAGGCTTCACGGTAAAGCTGTCTTTGGTATTTGCCGTGCCGCTCACGTTGACGTTAAGGCCATCAAACGACAGATTGCCGCTGGCATCCGGGCTCATCGTAAAGCTGGTTTTGTCTGACGTGCGGGTGATCGTCCAGTCAGTGCCGTTAAACTGCAGCTTATAGTCTGTCGCCTGGACCTGTTTGCTGTCCGCCACAGAAGCCGTAACAACGGCAGAGCCGCCGTTCTTGCTGTTGGACAGGACCGCCGGAGAACCGAAGTTGAACAGCTTACCGCCCGCATCACCGTTCGCATCAAAACCGGCTTCATGCTGCGTGTTCATCGCGTCGGCAAAGGCCAGCGCCATCTGGTTCAGGCTGTTACGGGCTTTATCCAGATCTTCAGCACGAAATGTCAGTAAACCGCCTAAAGAACCGGTGGTGATAAATTTCTCGGGGATCTCAATATTACCCGCCACGTCATCGACGTAGGCGATAGTCGTACGAGCCGGATCGGCGCTGGACTTCACGGCCGCCAGCTGGCTGGCTTTACTGCCCTGCACCAGGCTGTAACCGTTGCCGAAAGAGATGTTAAACGTACCGCTATCCTGAACAGACACTTCCACGCCCACGATTTTGTTCAGTTCAGTCACGAGCTGATCGCGCTGGTCGAGCAGATCGTTAGGCGATGCGCCCGCACCGACGCCGGTCAGACGGGAGATCTGATCGTTCAGGTTCGCAATCTGTTTGGCATAGTTGTTGATCTGAGACACGCTGGTCCCAATCGCGGTATTGACCTGCGTATCCTGGTCACGCAGATACTGATCGTTGGTTTTGAACTGATTGACCAGACCGCCCGCTTTACCCAGCACCGTCTGACGTGCTGCCGGGTCTTCCGCGTTGCTCACCAGGGTTTGCAGGCTTTTGAAGAAGTCCTGTAGGGTGGTGGAGAGCGAATTGGTGGTATCGGAGAGCACATCGTCAATTTTTGACATCTGCTGATAGCGCGTCGTCAGACCGCTGCTCTGCGTCTGCGCGGCGCGCAGCTGGTTGGTGATGAAGGCGTCATACTCACGCTGGACACCGGAGACATAAACCCCGTTACCCACCCAGCCACCGCCGGTCAGCGTGCTGTTAGATGCACCCAGCACCGTGGTCTGGCGGGTGTAACCTGCCACGTTATAGCTTGAAATATTATTACTGACGGTATTGAGTGCCGACTGCGCGGCACTGAGGCCACTCATGGCGCTGTTAATCAAACTGGACATGGGGGTTCCTTTTATACGTTCAGACACGAGTCCTGATGAAGGTTATCGGCAACCTCCACCGGGACTTGAGAACTTTCAGAACAGATTTTCAATATCTGTGCTATAGGCTTTGCTGACCTTCTCGCCCATGGATTTCAGCTGCTGGATCATGCTGGTGAGCTTGCGCGCATAGTTCGGGTCGGTCGCGTAGCCCGCGTTTTGTAAGGCCTGAGCGCCCTGCTCCGCCGTCGCCGCCTGCGTAACGGCGGTATAACGCGGATTGCGGCTCAGCAGGCCAACGTAATCGGACAATGCTTCCAGATAGGAGCTGTAGACGCGGAATATTGCTTTGACCTTCACCGCCGCACCGTTCTCGTATTCGGTGGTCGTGATCTCCGTTGTTGGCCCCTTCCAGCTGGAGGTGGCCTTCACGCCGAAGATGTTGAAGCTCGGATCGCCGTTTTCCTTGCGGATCTGACGCTGGCCCCAGCCCGACTCCAGCGCGGCCTGCGCCAGAATCAGGTGATGCGGCACGCCGCTCTGTTCGCTGGCAAGGCGCGCGGGCAGAGAAAGCTGCGCCAGGAAGTCTTTGCTGTCACCGGAGAGCGGCTCATCGCCGCTGCCCGTGGCTTTTGGCATCGCTTTACGCACCATTTGCGTCAGAGCCTGGTTCTGATAACTGGTCACCGTTTCCAGGTCGAACTTCATCGGCACCTGCTGCGTCTGTTCCTGAGGCTGAATGCCCTGCGCGGCTTCGGTCTGTTTCACAATCATGTCAGCCAGACCGAGGCCTTTACCGGCGGTCATCTGCTGCGCAATCTGCTGGTCATACATGCTGGTGTAGAGACGCGTTGAATCACTGCTGAACATCCCGTCTTTCGGCAGGGTTTCGCGCATGCTTTTCAGCATCATCTGTACAAACATCCCTTCCACCTGGCGGGCGACCGGGCGGATGTTCGCCGCCGGGTCTTTGCCTGCTTTGGTTTTCAGTTCGTTGAGCGACTGGGCGTCCCAGGCTGCACTGGTCAACAGTTTGCTATCGGTCAGCATTAGATGATTTCCAGTTTGGCGCGCAGGCAGCCCGCGCTTTGCATGGATTGCAGGATGGACATCAGATCCATCGGCGTTGCGCCCAGGGCGTTCAGGGCGCGCACCACGCTGTTCAGGTTGGCGCTGGAGCGAACGCTCTGCAGCGACCCGCCGCTCTGACGCATATCAATCTGCGTTTGCGGCGTCACCACCGTCTGACCGCCACCAAATGGCGTATTCGGCTGGCTCACGTTCGCGGAGCGGTTTACCGTCACGGAGAGGTTACCCTGCGCCACGGCACAGCTGTCCAGCGACACTTCCCGGTTCATCACCACCGAGCCGGTACGGGAGTTGATGATCACTTTCGCATCCTGGACCGGAACGTTAACTTCCATATTCTGGATATCCGCCAGCATGCGCACCTGGTTGCTGCTGCCGGTGGAGGTGCGGATCTGCACGGTGCGCGCATCGAGTGCCGTTGCATTACCGTAGCCGCGGCTGCGGTTGATGGTATCGGCAATTTGCTGCGCCATGGTGAAGTCTTCATTATTAAGCTGCAGGTTGATGGTGTTGCCCGCGCCAAACTGGGTCGGCAGTTCACGCTCAATGATCGCACCGTTGGTGATACGTCCACCGTTCAGCTGGTTCACCTGCACGCTGCTTCCGCCTGCGGATGCCCCCGCACCGCCAACCAGAATGTTCCCCTGCGCCAGCGCATAGACCTGGCTGTCAACGCCTTTCAGCGGGGTCATCAGCAGCGTACCGCCGCGCAGGCTTTTGGCGTTACCCATTGAGGAGACCACCACATCAATGGTCTGCCCCTGACGCGCAAACGCCGGGTAGGACGCGGTGACCATTACCGCGGCCACGTTTTTCAGCTGCATGTTGGTTCCCGCCGGCACGGTAATGCCGAGTTGGGAAAGCATGTTGTTCAGGCTTTGGGTGGTGAACGGCGTCTGGGTCGTCTGGTCACCGGTACCATCCAGACCGACCACCAGGCCATAGCCAATCAGGGAGTTTTCACGAACGCCCTGAACGCTGGTGAGGTCGCGAATACGGTCAGCCTGGGCAAACGTTGCCACCAGCGCGAGCGCCACGGCGAAGATCGATTTAAACATGGGTCACCTCGCTTACATCGGCGATAAATTAAGGAAGAAGCGCTGCAGCCAACCCATATTTTGCGCTTCATTGATATAGCCGTTACCGACGTACTCAATGCGCGCATCCGCCACCTGGGTGGATGGAACGGTGTTGGTGCCGCTGATGGTGCGAGGGTTAACCACGCCCGAGAAGCGAATGAATTCAGTGCCCTGGTTGATGGCGATCTGTTTTTCACCCACAACGTGTAAGTTGCCGTTAACCAGTACCTGGTCAACCGTGACCGTCAGCGTACCGCTGAAGGTGTTGCTGGCGTTCGCGCCGCCTTTGCCGTTAAAGGTATTGCCGCCGGACGCGTTCACATCAGCACGCGCGTTGCCGAACAGCCCTTCGAGATAGCGTGGCACGGTATCGAAGCCAAAATTGGTTTTGCCATCGCGGCTGGCGTTCGCCGACGAGCTCTTGCTCGCGCTGACGTTTTCCTGCAGCACAATGGTCAATGTATCGCCGACGTTACGCGGGCGGCGATCTTCAAACAGCGGCTGATAGCCGTAATTAATCGGCTGCGCGGTCTGGAAAATGGAGCCGTTTACCACTGGCGCGGGGCCAGGAACGGGTTGGGCAGTCGTCGCACCCTGGACCAATGGTTTAGACGGGATCAAAGCACACCCGCTGAGGGTGACAGCCAGAACAGTCAGTATCGGATAACGAAACGCCGCGTTTTTTTGCATTGCCTTCATCTTCGAAAACAGGGAGCCGGTGCGGCGTTTACCGCACCGGGCTACACCTTAGAGTTGCGTCAGTTTCTGCAGCATCTGGTCGGTCGTCGACACTGCTTTACTGTTAATTTCATACGCGCGCTGGACCTGGATCATATTCACCAGCTCTTCCGCCACGTTCACGTTGGACGTTTCAACATAACCCTGGTACAGCAGGCCCGCGCCGTTCAGGCCCGGGGTGCTCTCATTCGGCGTACCGGAGGATTGCGTTTCGGTGTAGAGGTTCTCACCAATGCTTTCCAGACCGGTATCGTTCATGAAGGTGGTCAGGTTGAGCTGCCCGACCTGAACCGGCGCGGCCTGTCCCTGCTGGGTCACGCTGACCACACCGTCGCGTCCGATGGTGATGCTCAGGGCGTTCGCCGGGATAGTAATCGCAGGCTGAACCTGGAAACCGCCCGCCGTCACCAGCTGGCCGTTCTGATCGACCTGGAACGAACCGTCGCGGGTATAGGCAGAGGTCCCGTCAGGCAGCTGCACCTGGAAGAAGCCCTGGCCTTTGATTGCCACGTCTTTACTGTTGTTGGTCTGAGACAGGTTGCCCTGGCTGTGCAGACGCTCGGTGGCCACCGGACGAACACCGGTACCGATCTGCAGACCCGACGGCAGCGTCGTCTGTTCAGAAGACTGCGCGCCCGGCTGACGGATAGTTTGATAAAGCAAATCTTCGAAAACGGCACGCTGACGCTTGAAACCATTGGTGCTCACGTTTGCCAGGTTGTTGGCAATCACGTCCATATTGGTTTGCTGGGCGTCCAGGCCAGTTTTCGCGATCCATAAAGAACTGATCATAAGGAGTCCTGTTAACTCATAGCCAGAAGTTGGTTAGCCTTGCCCGCGTTTTCATCCACGCTGCTGATGATCTTCATCTGCATTTCAAAACGACGGGCGCTGGCAATCATGTCGGTCATGGCTTCGACCGGCTTGACGTTGCTGCCTTCCAGAACGCCGGACATCACGCGGATGCTCGGATCGGCCTGTAACGTGGCGCCACGCGTCGCCTGCGCCGCCTGGGTCAGACGGAACATGCCGTCGTCGCCGCGCTGCACGTCTTTGGCTTCCGCTTTCACCAGCTTCAGACGTCCGACGGGCGCAACGGTATTGGCCGGGTCGCCCGGGTTCAGCGCCGAAATGGTACCGTCCGCGGCGATAGTCAGCTCAGAGCCTTCCGGCACGGTCAGCGGACCCGCTTCCCCCATTACCGGATGACCCTGAATCGTCAGCTGGCCCGTCGCGCTCACCTGGATATTGCCGTTACGGGTATAGCCTTCGCTGCCGTCGGCCGTTTGCACCGCCAGCCAGCCGTCCTGCTGCAGGGCAACGTCCAGCGGGCGTGAGGTGTAGTCCATCTGCCCTGGCGTCATATCTGCGCCAGGGGTTGATGCCGTCACCAGCGTACGGGTCGGCAGGGACAGCCCTTCAACCGGCACCGCGCGCAGCGCATTAAGCTGCGCGCGAAAGCCCGGCGTAGAGGCGTTTGCCAGGTTGCTGGCGGTAACGGCCTGCTGATTGAGCGTCTGACTTGCCGCGCCCATCGCGGTATATATTGCGTGATCCATTGCGCTTTCCTGTTAGCCGCTTAACGCAGGTTAACCAGCGTGTTGAGGATCTGGTCCTGGGTTTTGATGGTCTGCGCGTTCGACTGATAGTTACGCTGCGCGACGATCATGTTCACCAGTTCTTTACTCATATCCACGTTGGAAGCTTCCAGCGCGCCGTTAGTCAGCTTGCCGAAGTTACCGGTGCCTGCGGTACCCAGCAGCGCCACGCCGGAGGACTGAGTGGCAGACCAGACGTTGTCGCCTTCAGATTTCAGGCCTTCGTTGTTCGCGAAGTTTGCCAGCACGATCTGGCCCAGAACCTGAGACTGTTCGTTAGAGTAGCTTCCCACCACGGTGCCATCGTCGTTGATCTGGTAGCTCACCAGGTCGCCAGGCTTGTAGCCGTTCTGATTGGTTGCCACAACGCTGTTTGCACCGGTGTTCTGCTGCATGGAGTTCTGGAAACTCAGGGAGAAGGTCGCCGCCGTCGCACCGCTGACAGAACCCGTGGTGATGTTAATGGCCGGCGTGGCGTTTGGCGTTGCGCTCAGTACACCCGCAGCGTCGTAGTTGTAGACACCCGCCAGGTTACCGTTCGCATCAAAGTTCATCTGCGCCGCTTTCGCTGCTGTAGAACCCGCAACGCTGCCGTCCTGAGTGTAAAGATCCCATTTATTGTTGGCCGTCTTCACGTAGTAGACGTACATGTTGTGGGCGTTACCCTGGCTGTCGAATACGGTCACGGTCCCTTTTTTGTTATAGGTATCCGGGTTGGTCGCATCGAACGGGGCAGTTTGAACAGGATCGGTTGAGTTCAGGTTGATCTGCTGCGTCGCGGTGGTGGTTGATTTCGCCGCCATCAGGGTATTCGGGATAGTAATCGCCTGAGGGTTCGCACCGGTCTGAACGGTTGGAGGCGTTCCAGCTACCGGGTAGCCCGTCAGCTGCATGCCCTGCATGTTAACCAGCGTACGGTTTTCGTCCAGCTTGAACTGGCCGTTACGGCTGTAGAACACAGAACCGTTGGAATCGACCATACGGAAGAAACCGTTCTGGCTGATAGCAACGTCCAGACCACGACCGGTGTTGGTGGTGGTGCCGTCGGTAAAGTCCTGAGTGATGCCCGCAACTTTCACGCCCAGGCCGACTTTGGAACCGGCAAACATGTCCGCAAATGAAGCAGAACCGGATTTAAAACCATAGGTCGCGGAGTTGGCGATGTTGTTGCCAATGACGTCCAGGTTGGTGGCCGCAGCATTCAGGCCGCTGACCGCTTGAGAAAAGGCCATGACTTACTCCTGATAAGTGTTAAGGCTTAGATAATCTGCCGAACTTCGTCGAGTGTGGTGGAACCAGAGGTTCCCAAATCCAGTTTGTTGCCGTCGCTTCCTTTAATCACGCCCTGGACCAGCGCGAACTGCAGCGGCTGCGCCACCAGCTGGGTCGTCCCGTTGCTGGCGCTGATCGCTACTTTGTAAGAACCGTTTGGTGCTTTAGTGCCGTCGGTCAGGCTGCCATCCCACGTAAAGGTGTGAACGCCCGCCTTCAGCTCACCGATATCAATGGTGCGAACCACCACGTTATTGGCATCCATGATCGTTGCAGTGACCTTCTCAGCCGCCTGCTGGAGCTCAACGCCAAACGGCGTGGTGGTCGTTGTGGTGTTGCCTTCAGTGGTGCTGGTGCCCGCCAGAATCGTGGTTCCCGGGATCATCACCCCGTGGCCAATCAGGCTTGCCGCCTGCAGAGACTGGGCGCTGTTGATCTGCCCGGAGACGGAGCCGAGGGTGGTGTTGAGTTTCTCAATGCCGCTCACGGTGCTGATCTGCGCAAGCTGCGTGGTCAGTTCGTTGTTCTGCATTGGGTTGGTGGGATCCTGGTTCTTAAGCTGCGCCACCAGCAGCGTCAGAAAGCTGCCCTGAAGATCGGAGGCATTGCTCCCGGTGAGGGAGTTAGAACCCGTCGTACTCTTCGTGTTATTAACGCCCGAGTTCGTAGGATCATTCACATTTACGGCGATGGACATGCATGTCTCCTTTACTGGCCGAGAGTGAGCGTTTTGAGCATCATGCTCTTCACGGTATTCAGCACTTCAACGTTGGCCTGGTAGCTGCGGGAAGCCGACATGGAGTTCACCATCTCACCCACCACATCCACGTTTGGCATTTTCACGTATCCGCTGGCATCCGCGAGCGGGTTACCCGGCTCATACACCAGTCTGTCCGGCGCCTGGCTCTCTACCACATCAGACACCTTCACGCCGCCCGTCGCCGCGCCCGGCGCAGCATCGACCTGAAAGACAACCTGTTTGGCGCGATAAGGCTGGCCGTCTGGTCCGGTTACGCTGTCGGCGTTCGCCAGGTTACTGGCAGCCACGTTCAGGCGTTTGGACTGCGCGGTTAACGCCGAACCGGCAATATCAAAAATATTCAACAAGGCCATCTATCAGTTCCCCCCCTGCAGGACGTTCATCATGCCTTTGATTTGTCCGCCGAGTACGGTCAGGCCCGTCTGGTATTTCAGACTGTTATCGGCAAACTGGGTACGCTCCCGGTCCATATCCACGGTGTTACCGTCGAGTGAGGGCTGATCGGGAATGCGGTAAAGTAAATCGGTCGCTGGCGCGGTCATCGCCTGAGCAGGAATATGGCGAGAGGATGTCATGGCAAGTGCAACACCCGTTCCTTCGGCACGTCCACGCTCCATCACCTTTTTGAGTTCACTGGAAAAATCAATATCGCGCGCCTGAAACCCTGGGGTATCGGCGTTAGCGATGTTGGCGGCTAAAATCTCCTGCCGCTGGGCGCGTAAATTGAGCGCTTCCTGCTGAAAACGTAACGCGGCGTCGAGTTTATCGAGCATGTCTCCTCCGCTGATGGCAAAATTTCAGTTCACAGCTTAAATCTCACCCGGTCTCCCCTATCGACGGAATAAGCGCAAAATGCGTCGCTATTTATTGCGTTGATGCAAAACCACTGCAGGTAGAATTCATTCAACTCTGGAAACGGTGGAACTTGCGATGCAAACGTTAAAACGTGGCCTGGTGGCAACTTTCTTGCTCTTTAGCCCTCTGGTGCAGGCTGAAGGCTTACAGGATCGGCTGACGGCTTTTTTTGCTGAAAAGCTGGCGGGCTTTAGCGATGAGGTTAACGTTACCGTGCGCACCCCACCGAATCTGTACCCGACCTGTGACCAACCGTCATTCAGCGTGACGGGAACCACCCGGCTGTGGGGAAATGTGAACGTGCTGGCACGCTGCGCGAACGAAAAACGCTATTTACAGGTTGCAGTTCAGGCGACGGGCAATTATGTTGTCGCCGCCGTGCCCATTGCGCGCGGCAGCGTGCTGCAGACGAACAGCGTGACGTTAAAGCGCGGCCGTCTGGATCAGCTGCCTCCACGCACCATGCTGGAAATGAACCAGGCACAGGACGCCGTCAGCCTGCGCGATGTCGCACCCGGCCAGCCGATACAGCTCTCAATGCTGCGTCAGTCATGGCGGGTAAAAGCGGGTCAACAGGTGATGGTGGTGGCCAACGGAGATGGCTTTAGCATCAACAGTGAAGGGAAAGCGTTAAACAATGCCGCGGTGGCGCAAAACGCCCGCGTCAGAATGTCCTCAGGCCAGGTGGTGAGCGGAACCGTCGATTCTGATGGGAATATTCTGATTAACCTATAATCTTTTTAAAGATTTCGCGGCGCGTGCCGATAAATATTCCACTAATGATGATGTCAGGCGCAAACGCCGCGAACCCTCGATGAGGACAACACTATGAGCATTGATCGTACATCAGCCCTGAAGCCGGTAAGCGCTGTACAACCTCGCGAAACGAATGACGCTCCTGCGCAGAAAACGCGTCTGGAAAAACCGTCAACGTCCAACAGCACCAGCGTGACCCTGAGCGACGCGCAGGCAAAACTGATGCAGCCAGGCAGCAACGATATCAATATGGAACGTGTTGAAGCGCTGAAAACGGCTATTCGTAACGGTGAGCTGAAAATGGACACCAGCAAAATCGCTGACGCCCTGATTCAGGAAGCACAGAGTTTCTTACAGAGTAACTAACCGTATGAGTCGACTGTCAGAAATACTGGATCAAATGACGGTTGTTCTTAACGACCTGAAAACGGTAATGGACGCTGAACAGCAGCATCTCTCTTCCGGTCACATCAACGGCAGCGCGCTGCAGCGTATTACTGAAGATAAGAGTTCGCTACTGGCGACGCTGGATTATCTGGAGCAGCAGCGCCGCGCTGAGCAGGATCCTAAGCGTAGCGCCAATGACGATATTATTGAGCGCTGGCAAACCATTACCGAAAAAACCCAGCACCTGCGCGACCTTAACCAGCACAACGGCTGGCTACTGGAAGGTCAGATTGAGCGTAATCAGCAGGCGCTTGAGGTATTGAAACCGCATAAAGAAACCGGACTGTACGGTGCGGATGGTCAAACAGCGACTGCGCGTATTGCGGGAGTTAAAAAGATTTCGATTTGACGCCTGTGCGACAAATCATGCAGCGGGGAGCACCATAAGGTGAACTCCCCTTTTGGCGTTTATGCCGTACGGCGGGCAAACTCTTTCACTTTGAACCCCAGCACCGCGAGCGTGGCAAAGTAAGCCACGACCCCGACGCCTACCACGGCCATCAGCCGCATCAGGCGATAAGGCATGGTGCCCAGGGACCACTCCGGCATCACGTACATCATGCCGAGCAGCGCGGCTGACATCACCAGTACCGCAACGATCAGACGTACCAGGAAACTTCCCCACCCCGGCTGCGGCGTGAAAATATCCTGCTTGCGCAGCTGCCAGTACAACAGCCCGGCATTCAGACAGGCCGCCAGACCAATAGACAGCGACAGACCGGCATGCTTCAGCGGACCAATAAACGCCAGGTTCATCAGCTGGGTCATAATCAGCGTCACGATGGCAATTTTCACCGGCGTTTTGATGTCCTGACGCGAGTAGAACCCGGGCGCCAGCACCTTGACGACGATCAGCCCCATCAAGCCGACCGAGTAGGCAATCAGCGCGCGCTGGGTCATGGCGGCATCAAAGGCGGTGAATTTCCCGTACTGGAAGAGCGACACCGTCAGCGGTTTGGCCAGAATACCCAGCGCTACCGCGCTTGGCAGGGCCAGCAGGAAGCAGAGACGTAAACCCCAGTCCATCAGGCGGCAATATTCATCATGATTGCCGCTGGCAAAGCTTTTCGACAGCGACGGCAGCAGGATGGTCCCCAGCGCGACGCCCAGCACCCCGGACGGGAACTCCATCAGACGGTCGGCGTAGTACATCCAGGAAACCGAGCCGGACACGAGGAAAGAGGCAAAGATGGTGTTGATGATAAGCGAGATCTGGCTGACGGAGACGCCGAGAATAGCGGGCCCCATCTGCTTGATCACGCGCATCGCCCCGGCATCTTTGAGATTGATGCGCGGCAGCACCAGCATGCCGATTTTTTTCAGATGCGGCAGCTGGTACGCCAGCTGCAGCACGCCGCCGACGGTGACCGCCCAGGCCAGCGCCAGCACCGGCGGGTTAAAGTGCGGCGCGGCGAACAGGGCAAAACCGATCATGCTGACGTTGAGAAACGTCGGCGCAAACGCCGGAACAGAGAAGCGGTTCCAGGTGTTCAGGATCGCCCCCACCAGCGAGGCCAGCGAGATGAGCAGAATATAGGGGAAAGTAATGCGCAGCAGCTGCGAGGTCAGCGCAAATTTGTCAGCCGTATCGGCAAAACCGGGCGCGGTCACCATAATCACCCACGGCGCGGCCAGCATCCCGAGTACGGTCACCACCGCCAAAGCCAGCGTCAGCAGCCCGGAGACATAAGAAACAAAGACGCGCGTCGCGTCTTCACCCTGCTTGCTTTTATATTCCGCCAGAATGGGCACGAATGCCTGGGAAAACGCCCCTTCAGCAAAAATACGACGCAGCAGGTTCGGCAATTTGAACGCGACGAAAAAGGCGTCCGTGGCCATCCCAGCACCAAATACCCTTGCCACAATGGCGTCGCGCGCAAAACCCAGCACGCGGGAAAACATGGTCATCGAGCTGACGGCCGCCAGCGATTTTAATAAGTTCATTAACGTGAATTTCCAGAACCATACGGATTTGTAGACCGGGTTAGCGTAAGCGCCACCCGGCAAAGCCAACAAGCGGCGCTTAGTCTAACCGGATTTCAACGAATTACTATCCGCAGATGTTACAGCGAGTTATTCGCTCATGGCATCGCGCCAGAGCCTTTCCACAATGCGCTGCGCCATAATGGCCTGCTCGCCGGACGTTTCAGGAACCGTCTGATTTTGCACGCAGGTGATAAAGTGACGGGCGCATCCTGCGAAACCGCGCTGCTCGAGGGTGCTCTGCCAGCCTGGCGCCGGGAGCGTCACCACGCCGTTGCCCTTCTCTTCCCGCCACTCGCGCATGTCCGTAATGTCGTACAGCGCGCCCTCGGTCACCGCCTGCACGGATTCACGCTGACTTCCCGCCCGACGGTGCATGCTGGTGGTAATCTGAAGATGCTCAACGGCGAAGTGGTGTTCCGCGTAGACCATCTGCCCCTGGTCATTCGTTAACAGGGTACCGCTCTTCAGCTGCGCATGGCCGTTGCTCAGCCACAGCGCCGTATCCACAACGTGCAGATAATCATCCAGAAGGGTGAAGCGCAGATCGTTTGGCCCAATGCTGTCGGTGCGGTGTTTATCCATCCGCAGCGAGGCGAGCGTGTCCGACTGCGCCTTCAGCTGCTGGTAAAGCGGCGCGAAGCGGCGGTTGAAGCCCACCATCAGCGTCAGTTTTTTGCGCGCGGCCAGCTCAATCAGCCGTTCGGCATCCTGAACATTTTCCGCCAGCGGCTTATCCACGCAGACGTGAACCCCCGCATTGAGCAGCTCGCTTACCACCTGATAGTGGGTTGCCGTTGAGGTATGCACAAAAACAGCATCACACTCGCGGGCCAGATCCTGCAGAGAGGCAGCATACGGAATGCGCCAGGTTTCGCAGATACGTTCTGCCTTTTCTCGGGTGGGTGACCATGCCCCTTGCAGGGTCCAGTCCGTTGCTGCACCTAAAACAGGCAGCCAGGCTTTTTGCGCGATGCCGCCGAGCCCCACCACGCCTACGCGTAATTTTTTCACCGTCAGTCTCCCAGATGTGCCAGCAACGCATCCAGGCGCTGTTTCAGCCCGGCGACCTCGTCTTCCAGCGCTTCTACGCGCGCGGCAAGAGTGTCATTACTTGCTGAGGATCCCGCGTCGCTCTCCACGGTAGCGGTAGCGACATCGACGTCGCCGCTGAACAGATGCATATAGCGGCTTTCACGTTTGCCCGGCTCGCGCGCCAGTCGCACCACGTATGGGCCGTCTTCACGTGAGGCCAGCCCTTCCAGGGTCTGCTCAACTTCCTGCATATCGCTGAACTCATGCATACGGGAAGCGCGCGTGCGCAGCTCTCCCGGCGTCTGCGCCCCGCGCAGCAGCAGCGTGGTGATGACCGCCACTTCCGCACTGCTCAGCTTCAGGTCGCCGAATTCGGAGTTACAGAAGCGCTGTTCGTATTTGGTCACGCGGTTGCCGAAGCCGCTGACGGTGCGCAGGTAGTGGCGTTTTACCAGCGCATCCAGCACGTCCTGAACCTCATGCTCGCTGAGGTTCATCACCGGCTCGCGGTTGGTCTTCTGGTTGCAGGCCATGGTCACGGCGTTGACGGAGAGCGGATACTGCTCCGGCGTGGTAACCTGCTTTTCGAGTAAGCACCCAATCGCGCGCGCTTCTGTACCGTTTAGCTGATACTTCATCTTTTCTCCTTAACGACCTGCGGTCCTGTCCCGGGTGGTTAACGCCGTCAGAACGTGGTCGCGCCACTCTCCGTCTATCAGCAGATAGTCTTTGGCGTAACCCTCTTTCTCGAACCCTAAGCGGGCCAGCAAATTGCCGCTGCGCTGATTATGCGGCATATAGTTCGCCATGATGCGATGGATATGCTGCGTGCGTTGCATATAGCGGATCGCCACCGTTAACGCCTCGTACATCAGCCCCTGCCCCTGCCATTTCTGGCCGATGGAGTAGCCAAGGTAGCAGGCGTGAAACGACCCGCGCACCACGTTTGAAAAATTAGCGATCCCGATAATCTCTTTCTCTTCGGGATCCAGCAGCGCAAAATAGAACGCGCTGCCCTGCTTGTGAAATTCCGTAATCATGCTGAGGCGCGCCTGCCAGCCGGAAGGGTAACAATGGCTCTCATCCCGAACGGGTTCCCAGGGTTTTAAAAACTGGCGATTCTCGGCGTAATAATCCGCCAGACGCCAGGCATCACGCTCATGCACCAGACGAACGACCAGCCTGTCCGTTGTCAGACGCACTTTTGGCACATTGCTGCGATAGCCAAACATCGATACCACTCCTTCCCGTCACTTCTGCTGACCCATTAGCTTTACTATACCTGCGCCTGCGCCGTCTGTGAAAACAGTGACATACCATTTTCACCTCTTTTCACATTTTTCGATGAGAACTCTCTATCAAAGCACCCTTTTGATAAAAAAATATTGTCACCCACGGGGGTGGGAAAAAACGCGGCGACACCGCAGAATGTTAGCGTGCTCACCTTCTTATTTTCCCTGGAGGGAAAATGTCCCGCGTATCACAGGCCAGGAGCCTGGGTAAATATTTCCTGCTCGTCGATAACATGCTGGTCGTGCTCGGCTTTTTTGTCGTTTTTCCGCTGATATCGATCCGCTTTGTCGATCAGATGGGCTGGGCGGCATTAATGGTTGGCATTGCCCTGGGGCTACGCCAGTTTGTCCAGCAGGGTCTGGGCGTCTTTGGCGGGGCCATTGCCGACCGCTTCGGCGCTAAACCGATGATCGTTACCGGTATGCTGCTGCGCGCGGCAGGCTTTGCCACGATGGCGGTCGCCCAGGAGCCCTGGCTGCTCTGGTTCTCCTGTTTCCTCTCCGGTATCGGCGGCACGCTGTTCGATCCGCCACGCACCGCGCTAGTGGTAAAGCTTATTCGCCCCCAGCACCGCGGCCGTTTCTTCTCGATTCTGATGATGCAGGACAGTGCAGGGGCGGTTATCGGCGCCCTGTTGGGAAGCTGGCTGCTGCAGTATGACTTCCGTCTGGTCTGCGCCGCTGGGGCGGTGCTCTTTATTCTGTGCGCGCTGTTCAATGGCCTGTTCCTGCCCGCCTGGAAACTGTCGACGGTCAAAGCGCCGGTCCGGGAAGGGCTTGGCCGCGTCCTGCGCGACAGGCGTTTTGTCACCTATGTGTTGACCCTGACGGGATACTACATGCTGGCTGTACAGGTCATGCTGATGCTGCCGATCATGGTTAACGACATCGCGGGGACCCCTGCAGCCGTTAAATGGATGTACGCCATCGAAGCCTGCCTGTCGTTAACGCTGCTTTATCCGATTGCCCGCTGGAGCGAGCGGCGCTTTCGTCTGGAGCATCGCCTGATGGCCGGGCTGTTCCTGATGACGCTGAGCATGATGCCGATCGGCCTGGTGAACTCTCTCCAGCAGCTGTTTACGCTGATTTGCACGTTCTATATTGGCTCGATCATCGCCGAGCCTGCCCGTGAAACGCTGAGCGCCTCGCTTGCGGATGCGCGTGCGCGCGGCAGCTATATGGGTTTCAGCCGGCTGGGGCTGGCGCTTGGCGGCGCATTAGGTTACGCGGGTGGCGGCTGGTTGTTTGATGCCGGCAAAGCGTTAAGCCAGCCCGAACTCCCGTGGATGATGCTCGGCGCGGTGGGCTTTATGACGCTCCTTGCCCTGTGGTGGCAGTTCAGCCCGAAGCGCAGCGCGAGCGGGATGCTCGAGCCTGGCGCGTAGCCTTTCCCTCGGGCGGGAGCCCCTCCCGCCCCACTTCTCAGTTTTTTCTGCTGGTTTCTGCCAATTCACACTGACATACTGGCGTAACAGGACAGAAGCGCCGATTTTTCGTTGAGGAACACTATGAAGAAAATTGTCTTTGCCGCGGCATTAGTAGTCAGCGGCCTGCTGGTTGGCTGTAACCAGCTCACGCAATATACCGTCAGTGAACAGGAAATTAATCAGGCGCTGGAAAAACATAACAATTTCTCTAAAGACATTGGCGTGCCGGGACTGGCGGACGCGCATATCGTCCTGACGAACCTGACCAGCCAGATCGGTCGTGAAGAGCCAAACAAAGTCACCCTGGCCGGTGATGCGGATCTCGATATGTCATCCCTCTTTGGCAATCAGAAGGCCAACATCAAGCTCAAGCTGAAGGCCCTGCCCGTTTTCAACAAAGAGAAAGGGGCGATTTTCCTGCAGGAGATGGAAGTCGTCGATGCGCAGGTGTCGCCGGACAAGATGGCACCGGTTCTGCAAACCCTGATGCCCTATCTGAACCAGTCGCTGCGAAATTACTTTAACCAGCAGCCCGCGTACGTCTTAAGCGAAGACAAAAGCAAGGGTGAAGCTCTGGCGAAAAAATATGCAAAAGGCATTGAGGTGAAACCGGGTGAAATTATCATTCCTTTCACCGATTAACCTGAAGGGCGCTGCGGCGCCCTTTTTTTTACGGAAAAGTGTGCAAACGAAAACGTTTCCGCTTATGATTTGTGTCCGGCAAAAACAGCCATCCTTATGACTGATTCCTGACAAGCCGGAGCTTCCATGACTGCACAACCCCAGGTTCTTAAAATCCGCCGCCCTGACGACTGGCATATCCATCTGCGTGATGGCGATATGCTGAAAACCGTCGTGCCTTATACCAGCGAAATTTATGGCCGCGCGATTGTCATGCCTAACCTGGTTCCACCAGTCACCACCGTCGATGCCGCGATGGCCTATCGCCAGCGCATCCTGGATGCCGTTCCTGCGGGACACGATTTTACCCCGTTGATGACCTGCTATCTTACCGACTCGCTGGATCCGAACGAAGTGGAGCGCGGGTTTAACGAAGGCGTATTTACGGCGGCGAAACTCTACCCGGCAAATGCCACCACCAACTCCAGCCACGGCGTCACCAGCATTGATGCCATCATGCCGGTTCTGGAACGCATGCAGAAACTGGGCATGCCGCTACTGGTCCATGGTGAAGTCACGCATGCCGAGATTGACATCTTCGACCGTGAAGCCCGCTTTATCGAGACCGTAATGGAGCCTCTGCGCCAGCGCCTGCCCGCGCTTAAAGTGGTCTTTGAGCATATCACCACCAAAGACGCGGCAGAGTATGTACGCGACGGCAACGATCTTATCGCCGCGACCATTACGCCACAGCACCTGATGTTTAACCGTAACCACATGCTGGTGGGCGGGGTGCGTCCTCACCTGTACTGTCTGCCTATTCTCAAGCGCAACATCCACCAGCAGGCGCTGCGCGAGCTGGTTGCCAGCGGGTTCTCCCGCGCGTTCCTCGGCACCGATTCCGCACCTCACGCCCGCCACCGCAAAGAGGCGAGCTGCGGCTGTGCAGGCTGCTTCAACGCCCCAACGGCACTGGCCAGCTACGCGACCGTCTTTGAAGAGATGAACGCGCTCGAACATTTTGAAGCGTTCTGCTCCCTTAACGGCCCGCGCTTCTACGGCCTGCCGGTCAACGATACCTTCATCGAACTGGAGCGTAAAGCGAGCCACGTTGAGGAGTCCATTGCGCTGACGGATGACACGCTGATCCCATTCCTGGCGGGCGAAACAGTTAACTGGACGGTAAAACGTTAAAAAATCAATGCCCCTTGTTGTCAAATCGATAATATACCTGTATAAATAAACAGTATATTACACAGGGGGCATTTATGCGTATTGAAGTCACCATAGCCAAAACAACTGTTCTGCCTGCCGGCGCGCTTGATGCACTGGCAGGCGAATTATCCCGCCGTATTAACAACACCTTTCCCGACAACGCGGGTGCCGTAACGGTGCGTTACGCCGCGGCGAACAACCTCTCCGTCATTGGTGCTGCGAAAGAAGATAAAGATCGCATCAGCGAAATCCTGCAGGAAACGTGGGAAAGCGCAGACGACTGGTTTATCACAGATTAACACTGCTCCCTCATTGTGTTTTTTTGCCGGGTCGCCCCGGCTTTTTTTTGTCTAAAAATCCTGCAAGTTCAAATTAATTCGGCATCTTCTTTAAAAATCGTGAACGAGATGGTGTTTTATTGTTCGAACAATCCTAAAAAGCAGAAAAATGTGTTGCCACCTGTTTATTTTTCCCGTTGGAACCCTTATTACTTGGTATACTGAAGATGCTTTCAGAAAAACATGCATTGAACCTCAGAGCCGTTGTCTTCTAACACGCATTAAGGGGGTTATAATGGAAAAGAATAGTGAAGTGATCCAGACCCATCCACTGGTTGGCTGGGATATCAGTACCGTAGATAGCTACGATGCGCTGATGCTGCGTTTGCACTACCAGACCCCGAATCAACTCAACCGTGAAGAAGCGGAAGTTGGACAGACGCTGTGGCTAACAACAGACGTCGCCCGTCAGTTTATTTCTATTTTAGAGGCAGGTATTGCAAAAATAGAATCTGGCGACTATCAGGAAAATGAGTATAAACGGCACTAAGCTTATGCCCACTTTTCTCTCTACAGGCACCCACGCGGTGCCTTATTTATTTCTCCCTTGTCTAACCCCGCGTTGTTAATTACTCTGCTAACAAAACATCAGTTTATGAGATGCATATGAGATACGACTTAATCATTATTGGTAGCGGCTCCGTGGGTTCCGCCGCCGGTTATTACGCAACACAGGCAGGTCTGAAGGTCCTGATGATCGATGCCCACCTTCCTCCTCATTCGGAGGGCAGCCATCATGGCGATACCCGTCTCATGCGCCATGCGTATGGAGAAGGCGAGCGCTATGTGCCGCTGGTGCTTCGCGCCCAGACGCTGTGGGATGAACTGGCGACACAGACCGAAGAGCGTATTTTCGAGCGTACCGGCGTCGTCAACCTTGGCCCTGCTCATTCTGATTTTCTCGCCGGCGTCGAGCGCAGTGCAAAAGCCTTTAATCTGGATGTTGAGAAGCTGGACGCAACGGGCATTACCGCGCGCTGGCCTGAAATTACCGTCCCGGACGATTACATCGGCCTCTTTGAGGCCCACTCCGGCGTGCTGCATTGTGAAACGGCGATCAAAACCTGGATCGATCTTGCCGCTAAGGCCGGCTGTGCGCAGCTGTTTAACTGTCCGGTGGAGGCCATCACCCATGACGAGAATGGCGTCACGGTAACGACTCTTGACGGCGACTATTCAGCGTCCCGCCTGCTCGTCAGCGCAGGAACCTGGGTCACTCGCCTGCTGCCGGAACTGCCAATCCAGCCGGTGCGGAAGGTCTTCTCCTGGTTCCAGTCGGATGGTCGCTACAGCGCGCAGAATAAATTCCCGGCCTTCACCGGCGAATTGCCGAATGGCGATCAGTTCTACGGTTTCCCTTCCGAGAAAGACGCGCTGAAAATCGGTAAACACAACGGTGGCCAGGCTATCGCCTCTCCTGACGAACGCAAGCCTTTTGGCGCCTGTCCACAGGATGGTTCAGAAGCCTTCTCGTTCCTGCGCACTATTCTTCCGGGCGTCGGTGGCTTGCTGTATGGCGCGGCCTGTACCTACGACAACACGCCGGATGAAGACTTTATCATTGATACCCTGCCAGGACATGACAACGTCCTGCTGATCACCGGGCTGAGCGGCCACGGCTTTAAGTTCGCTTCCGTGCTGGGCGAGATCGCCGCACAGTTTGGCCAGGGCATCGCGCCGCAGTTTGATCTGACGCCCTTCTCACTCTCGCGTTTTAACAGATAATCCGCACGGGCTTCGGACGTTCCGGGGCCCGTTTCATTCACACTGCATTACGGGGCGTTATGCGCAGGATCGTTAGCTTTCTGATGAATAATATTCGCGAGCATTTCATGCTCTATATCTTATTGTGGGCGCTGCTGGCTATTATTGATTTTGTTTACATTGTATTTTATTGAAAACTCTTACTGACAATAATTGACATTAATTTAGCTTTATTGAAGCTCTTTATTTTACTTGCACGAAGACATTGAATTACCTTTATCGATCCTGTTCAAAAGCGCTGAAATAAATAAAATAAAAATCAATAGACAATTATTTCAGTTGCAATGTCACATCTTCCCATTCATTTTTACCCTTCGGTTAATATGAAAATGGACATTCTGATGCAACTGCGTAACACCTCCCGGCGCTACGGAATAATATCCATAGGTTTGCACTGGATATTTGCTATTGCCGTCTACGGTATGTTTGGCCTTGGACTCTGGATGGTCACGCTCAGCTATTACGACGGCTGGTATCACCAGGCACCGGAGTTACATAAAAGCATTGGCGTTCTCCTGATGCTGGGTCTGGTTTTTCGCGTGATCTGGCGACATATTTCCCCGCCGCCCGCGGCGCCGAAGACCCACGGCAAATTTACCCGCGTCAGTGCCGTTGCCGCGCATATCGCGCTCTATGCGCTGCTCTTCGCCATTCTGATCAGCGGCTACCTTATCTCAACGGCGGACGGTAAGCCGATTAGCGTCTTTGGCCTTTTTGACGTCCCGGCAACGCTCAGCGATGCGGGCGCTCAGGCTGACACCGCCGGGGTCGTTCACCTCTGGCTTGCGTGGGGCGTCGTGATCCTGTCCGTGCTGCACGGGCTTGCCGCCCTCAAACACCATTTTATTGATAAAGACGATACGCTAAAGCGCATGCTTGGCCGCTCGTCAGTTGACTCTGGAGCATAAAATGAAAAAACACCTGCTGGGTATCGCCCTGGGTTCTCTGTTATTCACCGCCGGTTCCGCCGTGGCGGCTGATTATAAAATTGATAAAGAGGGCCAGCACGCTTTCGTCAATTTCCGTATTCAGCACCTGGGATACAGCTGGCTGTACGGTACCTTTAAAGATTTTGACGGCACATTCACCTTTGACGAGAAGAATCCTGCCGCCGATAAGGTCAACGTAACCATTAATACCAACAGCGTGGATACTAATCATGCTGAACGTGATAAACATCTGCGCAGTGGGGAATTCCTCAATGTCGGGAAATACCCGCAGGCTACCTTCACCTCCACGGAAGTGAAAAAAGAGGGTGATAAGCTGAATATTACCGGCAACCTGACGCTTAACGGCGTAACAAAACCGGTCACGCTGGATGCTAAATTACTGGGTCAGGGTGACGATCCGTGGGGCGGTAAACGCGCAGGTTTTGAAGCGGCGGGTAAAATTCACCTGAAAGATTTTAATATCACAACGGATTTAGGCCCGGCGTCTCAGGACGTTGAGCTGATTATTTCCGTTGAAGGTGTACAGCAGAAATCATAATAGATTCGCCCGGCAGGCTTTCGCCGTGCCGGGCGTTATTATCATTCCGGGTCAGGGATACCCAGTTTGGTATTCAGACGGCCGCGTGATTTATTGAAAATCTTGTTGCCGTTTTCACGTCCTGCGCGACGGCGACGCTGCTCTTCTTCCGGCAGGATGCTCTCTTCGCTGCACAGTTCGCTACAGCAGCCGTTAAACTTCTCGGCACAGGCCGGGCACTGAATGAACAGCAGATGACACCCGTCGTTTTTGCAGTTGGTGTGGGTATCGCACGGTGCGCCGCACTGGTGGCAGTGGGCAATAACGTCTTCCGAGATACGCTCACCCATACGCTCGTCAAAGACAAAGTTTTTCCCGATAAAGCGCACCGGTAAACCCTGCTCGCGGGCGCGGCGGGCGTACTCGATAATGCCGCCTTCAATATGCCAGACCTTATTAAAGCCGTTGTGCTTCATCCACGCGCTGGCTTTCTCACAGCGGATACCGCCGGTGCAGTACATAACGATCTTTTTATCTTTATGTTCCTGCATCATCTCAACCGCTTTGGGCAGCTGCTCGCGGAAGGTATCGGCCGGGATTTCCATCGCGTTCTCGAAATGCCCCACTTCGTATTCATAGTGGTTACGCATATCAATGAACACGGCATCCGGATCGTCCAGCATCGCATTCACTTCCGCAGCCTTGAGATATTCACCGACATCCGCCGCGTTAAACGCAGGATCGTCGATACCGTCCGCCACGATGCGTTCACGCACCTTCATGCGCAGCACCCAGAAGGATTTCCCGTCATCGTCCAGGGCAATGTTCAGGCGCAAGCCGTCGAGGGCCGGATCGAACTGATAAAGACACTCGCGGAAAGCGCTGACTTTGCTTTCCGGTACGCTAATTTGCGCGTTGATGCCTTCACGGGCAAGGTAGACGCGGCCGAAGACGTTCAGGGCCGTGAACGCCTGATAAAGCGCATCGCGGGTCGCCTGCGGATCGTCGATCGTGAAGTATTTATAGAAAGAGATGGTTGTGCGCGGTTCGGTTTCAGCCAACATACGCGCTTTCAACATCTCATTCGACACGCGGTTGTGTAACACTGGCATGGTGTACAGTCCTGGAATCGTTAGAGAGAATTAAAAATCGGTCGGCATCATATAGCAAACAAAACCAATTTACATCCCCACAATTTACGCTACATTTCACACACCCTGATTAATCAGGCTTAACAATTGCTGTATTCGTGCACGCTTCGAAAGCAGATATTTTGGCTATGTCTCAAAAAATGAGACACTAGCAAAACAGGACGTTTGAACACAGGAAAGACATGACCCAGTTACCAAAATTTACTGCCGCCCTTTTGCATCCCCGCTATTGGTTGACCTGGCTTGGCATCGGCTTTTTATGGCTTCTGGTACAGCTTCCCTACCCTGTTATTTTTCGGTTGGGTAAATTTCTGGGCCGCTTCGCGCAACTTTTTATGAAGCGTCGCGCCAGAATCGCGTACCGCAATCTTGAGCTGTGTTTTCCCCAGATGAGCGAGCCAGAGCGTCACGATATGGTCGCGAAGAATTTCGAATCCGTCGGGATGGGGCTCATGGAAACCGGTATGGCGTGGTTCTGGCCGGACAAACGCATGGCCCGCTGGAGCGAGGTGACGGGAACCGGCATGGAGCCTGTGCATACGCTTCAGGCCAACCAGACGGGCGTTTTGCTGATCGGCGTTCATTTCCTGACGCTGGAAATCGGGGCGCGCATGTTCGGCATGCAGGCGCCGGGCATTGGCGTTTATCGTCCTAACGATAACCCGGTCATCGATTTAATCCAGACCAACGGCCGCATGCGCTCCAACAAAAGCATGATCGACCGTAAGGATCTGAAGGGGATGATCCGCGCGCTGAAATCCGGTGAAGTGGTCTGGTATGCCCCCGACCACGACTATGGCCCACAGGCCAGCGTATTTGTCCCCTTCTTCGCCGTTGAAGAGGCCGCCACAACGACCGGTACCTGGATGCTGGCGCGGATGTCTAAAGCTGCCATCGTGCCTTTCGTCCCTCGTCGTAAGCCGGATGGTTCAGGCTACGAGCTAATGATGCTGGAACCGGAGCTTGCGCCACCGCTTGACGATGCGGAAACCACCGCGCGCTGGATGAACAGCGTTGTGGAGAAGTGCATCATGCTGGCGCCCGAGCAGTATATGTGGCTGCACCGCCGTTTTAAAACGCGTCCACAAGGCACGCCGTCCCGCTATTAATCCCCATGCGGTCTTCAGGGCCGCATGCCGTTTTAGCTTTAAAAGCTCCTCGTCATTGCGGCAATCATAACCCAGGCGCATAATTAGCAGGCTTATTACTTTATGCTTCAGGTGCTCTGCACCTCATTATGCGGATAGTTATGTCACCCTCAGATGCCCCCATAAACTGGAAGCGTAACCTCGCGGTTGCGTGGCTTGGCTGTTTTCTTACCGGCGCGGCCTTTAGCCTGGTCATGCCCTTCCTGCCGCTCTACGTCGAACAGCTTGGCGTAACGGGCCACAGCGCGCTCAATATGTGGTCCGGTCTGGTATTCAGCATCACGTTTCTCTTTTCCGCGATGGCCTCGCCCTTCTGGGGCGGCCTTGCCGACCGCAAGGGACGTAAAATCATGCTGCTTCGTTCGGCGCTGGGGATGGCCATTATCATGGCGCTGATGGGCGTGGCGCAGAACGTCTGGCAGTTTCTGATCCTGCGCGCGCTGCTGGGCCTGCTGGGAGGATTTATTCCCAACGCGAATGCCCTGATAGCCACGCAAATCCCCCGCCATAAGAGCGGCTGGGCGCTAGGAACACTCTCCACCGGCGGCGTGAGCGGTGCTCTGCTGGGACCGCTGGCCGGCGGATTACTGGCGGATAACTACGGCCTGCGGCCGGTCTTCTTTATCACCGCCAGCGTGTTGTTCCTGTGCTTTATCGTCACCCTGCTCTGTATCCGGGAAAACTTCACGCCTGTCGCCAAAAAAGAGATGCTCCACGCCAGAGAGGTGCTGACCTCGCTCAAAAATCCCAGACTGGTGCTGAGCCTGTTCGTGACGACAATGATTATCCAGGTGGCTACCGGGTCGATTGCCCCTATTCTGACGCTGTACGTTCGCGATCTGGCGGGTAACGTCAGCAATATTGCGTTCATCAGCGGGCTGATTGCCTCCGTGCCCGGCGTGGCGGCGCTGCTGAGCGCCCCGAGGCTGGGTAAACTGGGAGACCGCGTTGGTCCCGAGAAAATCCTGATCTTCGCGCTGGTCATTTCCGTCCTGCTGCTTATCCCGATGTCTATGGTGCAAACGCCATGGCAGCTGGGCGTCCTGCGCTTTTTACTGGGTGCCGCTGATGGCGCGTTGCTGCCCGCCGTACAGACCCTGCTGATCTACAACTCCACGAACCAGATCGCCGGGCGTATTTTCAGCTATAACCAGTCATTCCGCGATATCGGTAACGTCACAGGACCGCTGCTCGGAGCCGGGATCTCCGCCAGCTTCGGTTTTCGCGCCGTCTTTATCGTGACGGCGGGCGTCGTGCTGTTTAATGCCATCTATTCATGGTTCAGTCTATCCCGCGCGCTGCGGCCCGTGACGGAATAAGACGAACGCCTGATAGCTTATTTTCGCATTCATACTTGCAGAATCTTATATTCAGCTATTCTTTCCCTGAAACCTTCTGGAAAACAGGGAGACACCAATGACCATGTACGCCACGCTGGAAGAAGCTATTGATGCCGCTCGTGAAGAGTTCCTCGCCGACAACCCCGGCGTTGAAGAAGAAGATGCTGACGTGCAACAGCTTAATATCCAAAAATACGTTCTGCAGGATGGGGATATTATGTGGCAGGCCGAATTCTTTGCCGATGAAGGTGAAGAAGGGGAATGTTTGCCGATATTAAGTGGTGAAGGTGCGCAGGCCGTCTTTGATGGCGACTATGACGAAATAGAACTTCGGCAGGAATGGCTGGAAGAGAATACCCTGCACGAGTGGGATGAGGGGGAGTTTCAGCTCGAGCCGCCGCTGGATACGGAAGAAGGTCAAACCGCAGCCGACGAGTGGGACGAGCGTTAATTTACGCTATTCGTAAGGGCCGTGGCTGGCATCGATCGGCAGCAACAGCGTGTCGAAAATCAGCGAGAACGGCAGATCGAGCACGGTCAGGTAGCGCCACGCGGAATCACGAAGATCCCATTTCACGCCCGGGTAATACTGATTTCCGTGGCCCTGCCCTGGAATGGTGCGACTGATAATACTGCCGCAGCCGCTGAGCAGGCATGCAATCATAACGACGATGATTATTCTCATCTTTAACCTCTAAAAAAATACCGGCGATTAAGCCGGTATTTTATCTGGCGGGTGGCGCTTCGCTAACCCGCCTTACTTAACTGCTTACTTCGCCTTCAGAGCGAGCGGATTCAGCTTCACGTCCTTATAGTAGTTCACCCACGAAGAGTATTTCTCCGGAGCGGACCACACGCGGTAGTGAAGACGCGCCATTGTCACCGGGTCGCTCAACAGCACCAGACGACGGTCGCGGTTGAGTTTTTCCGGGGTCTCGTTAAGCGCCTGCTCAACGTGACGATCGCGGGCAATCTCCAGCACTTGGCTGGCACGGTGACGCGCGGTTGCCATTGCCGTCGCCAGGGCGTTGAATGACGGGTTAAACACGGCGTGCATGAAGCCGTCATCTAGCGAGCGACTGCGGTTCTGTTCCAGGTAACGATCGGTATCCACCAGCACCTGCGGCGGGGAATACTCTTCCGGGATCAGGAACAGCTTCCAGCGTTTGGTTCGCAACCCCACCGTTGAACGGCTGGAAATCACGGACACAAACGGCGACAGGATCAGCGAGAAGACAATCGGCGCCAGCCAGAACAGGAAGCGCAGATCAAGCCACGCCATCCCGGCAGCCCACACCAGACCCAGCAGCAGCTGAGAACCGTGGCGCATAAAGGCTTCACCCCACGGCGTGGAGTCGTCGTCACGCTGCGGTGAGTTCCAGACCACTTCCCAGCCCAGGAACGCACTGACCACAAACACGGTGTGGAACAGCATACGTACCGGCGCCAGCAGGACGGAGAACAGCACTTCCAGCAGCAGTGAAAGGGTCACGCGGAAGAAACCGCCGTACTCTTTCGAGCCTTTGCACCAGATCAGGATGATGCTGAGCAGCTTAGGCAGGAACAGCAGCACCATGGTGGAAGCAAACAGCGCAATCGCCAGCTCCGGACGCCACTGCGGCCACACCGGGAACAGCTGCCGCGGTTGCAGGAAGTATTGCGGCTCCGTCAGGGCATGGACAACCTGCAGCGCAGTGGAGAGCGCGAGGAACATAAACCACAGCGGTGCGGAGAGATAAGACATCACGCCCGTCAGGAACACCGCGCGGTGAACCGGGTGCATCCCTTTTACCAGGAACAGGCGGAAGTTCATCAGGTTACCATGACACCAGCGGCGGTCACGCTTAAGCTCGTCCAGCAGGTTCGGCGGCAGCTCTTCGTAGGATCCCGGCAGGTCGTAGGCAATCCAGACGCCCCAGCCAGCACGACGCATCAACGCCGCTTCTACGAAGTCATGCGACAGAATAGAGCCGGCAAACGAACCCTCACCCGGCAGCGGCGCCAGCGCACAGTGTTCAATGAACGGCTTCACGCGGATAATGGCGTTATGGCCCCAGTAGTGCGACTCACCCAGCTGCCAGAAGTGCAGACCGGCCGTAAACAGCGGCCCGTAAACACGGGTGGCGAACTGCTGGCAGCGCGCATAAAGGGTGTCCATTCCGGACGCTTTTGGCGAGGACTGAATGATACCGGCGTTAGGGTTGGCTTCCATAAGACGCACCAGACCGCTCAGGCAGTCTCCGCTCATGACGGAGTCAGCATCCAGCACCACCATGTAGCTGTACTGGTTACCCCAGCGACGGCAGAAGTCATCGATGTTGCCGCTTTTACGCTTCACGCGACGACGGCGGCGACGGTAGAAGATCTGGCCTTCGCCCTGCACTTCTGCAATCAGCTCCATCCACGCTTTTTGTTCCGCCACGCAGATATCCGGGTTGTAGCTGTCGCTCAGGATGTAAACGTCGAAATGCTCCGCGTTGCCTGTCGCCTTCACGGACTCCCAGGTCGCACGCAGGCCCGCAAATACGCGGTCAACGTCTTCGTTACAGATAGGCATAATCAGCGCGGTACGGTGCTCGGGATTAAGGGGTTCATCCCCGACTATTGACGCTGAAATGCTGTATTTGTCACGCCCCATCAGCAATTGCAGGAAGCCCATCAGCGCGGTCCAGAAACCGGCCGAGACCCAGCAGAAGAGGACCGCGAACAGCAGGAGAATGCCGCTCTGCAGGATATACGGCAACAGCTGCATGAAGGAGACCCAGAGATCCTGGCCCATCATGTCCGTCGGGTTGATAAACGCCCAGCCCTGGTAAGGCAGGATAGTTTTCATGTACCAGGTCGCGACGACCGTCTGCGCCAGCGTCAGAAGCAGCAGGATATAGCGACGGATTGTCCCCACGGTACGCCATTTCTGTTCGGACGCCTGCTCTTCTTTCGTCAGGCGCGACAGATAGCGCGGCGTCACATCACGCCCGCGCAGGCGATCCCAGAAGCGGCCCACCGGGTTGGTGCGCCATGGGTCGGGGAACATAGAGGAACGCGTGGCCTTCGGCATCGCCTGAAGCTGATCGCGTCCTTCATCGTCTTTAATCAACTGCCCTTCCGCCAGCGAGTCCGGCCAGGCCTGCTCCAGACGCGCCTTGACTGACCCGAGCGGCGTATCATCATCACGGGAAAACGTATGATGTTCACCATCCAGCGCGGTGTGAACCGCGCGGATGTCGCTCTTTGGCAGTGCCGCTTTTTCGATATCCGTCAGCGGCATGGCATCAATATATTCAGATGTATTATTCATTGGCAGGTAGCTGATAGCTCCAGGTTTCACTCAGCGGCTGATCGTTACTGACCAGCGCAGCACGCATTTCAGTGGTCTGTTTCGGATCTTTCACTTTCACGCGCAGGGTCAGACGCCAGCCTTTGGTTACCGGGTTGTAACGCACGGTATTCTCAACGATCTCACCGTTATCACCGATGCTGGCCTGAGCGGCAACGGCGGTGTCCGGCGACAGTTTCTTCATATCCTGGCCTGTGAAGTCCACGACAAACGCCACGGTACCGTCAGGCTGACGGATAAGATTAGACTGCTTCACATCACCCGTTGAGCGGCGAGTCTGCATTACATACGCGTTATCCGGCGCATGCAGCTTATCTTCGTCGCGGCTGAAGGTAATGGTGTACTTGAAGTTCATCTCTTTACCGGCTTCCGGCAGCTGATCCGGCGTCCAGTAAGCGACGATGTTATCGTTGGTTTCGTCGTTGGTTGGAATCTCTACCAGCTCGACCTTGCCTTTACCCCAGTCACCGTTTGGCGTGACCCAGGCGCTTGGACGCTGGTCATAGCGATCGTCCAAATCTTCAAAGCGGGAGAACTGACGACCACGCTGCAGCAGGCCAAAACCTTGCGGGTTTTCCATTGCGAAGCTGCTAACCGCCAGATGTTTCGGGTTATTCAGCGGACGCCAGATCCACTCACCGTTGCCGGCATGAATAGACAGACCGTTGGAGTCGTGCAGTTCCGGACGGAAGTTGGTAGCCGGTGACGGCTGGTTCGGCCCGAACAGGAACATACTGGTCAGTGGCGCAACGCCCAGTTTGCCCACTTTATCACGCAGGTAAACCTTGGACTGCACGTCAACTACCGTGTCACGACCCGGCATAATTACAAAGCGATAGGCACCGGTTGCACGCGGGGAATCCAGCAGCGCATAAATGGTCAGACGCTTATCCGTTGGCTTTGGACGTTCAATCCAGAACTCACGGAAACGCGGGAACTCTTCACCTGATGGCAGCGCGGTATCAATAGCCAGACCACGCGCAGAAAGCCCGTAAACCTGCCCCGCGCCGATAACGCGGAAATAGCTGGCTCCAAGCATGCTGACGATTTCGTCGTTTTTATCTTTGCTGTTGATCGGGTAAAGCACCTTAAAGCCTGCGAAGCCCAGGTCTTTCACCGTATCTTTGTCGTGTTGCACATTGCCAAAATTGAAGTAATCCGGGCTGTACTTGATCTTACGTACCGCGGTTGCCGTCACTTCATTGATGGCAACAGGCGTGTCGAAGTACATACCCTGATGATAAAATTCAAGCTTGAACGGGGTTTTAATATTGCTCCAGTACGCTTTGTCGTGATTGAACTGGATCTGCTGATAGTCCGCATACTTCATGTCGCGGAAAACGGAGGGCAAGTTACTTTTCGGCGCTTCGTAGCTCTTGCCTGCCATCGATTTTGCCTGTTTTGCGACATCGTCGATGTTAAAGGCCAGTGCCGATGAGGTATACAGTGATAACACCACTGCAGCACCCAACCAACGCATTTTCATCATCTGTGGTTTATGTTTCATAATAAGTAAGCACTTCCCCCTTTGTGTGCTTATATCGATCCGATCCATTTTAATGGAAACTCAGGCAATCCGACAACATTATCACTGCTTTGTTCAGCTGCTGGCTCATGGAATAAGCAAATGAAAGAACCCGCTATTCACTTTGCGTGCTTATCCTGGAGACAGGGTGTCGGTCTTGGTGTAGGGTTGGCTTCGAATGTAACCATTATGAGTCTTAGGGATAAGACGAAAAGTCTGAGAATGCACAACGTTATATGAGCACAACACCAACAGAACGTGAATATTTCCTCGACTCGATCAGGGCCTGGCTGATGCTACTGGGGATCCCCTTTCACATTTCGCTGATTTACTCAAGCCACACCTGGCATGTGAATAGCCAGATGCCCTCCTGGTGGCTGACGCTGTTTAATGACTTTATTCACGCCTTCCGTATGCAGGTATTCTTCGTCATATCCGGCTATTTTTCTTACATGCTGTTTCTGCGATACCCGCTCAAGCGCTGGTGGAAAGTGCGCGTAGAGCGCGTGGGGATCCCCATGCTGACCGCGATTCCACTGCTGACGCTGCCTCAGTTCATTATGTTGCAATACGTTAAAGGCAAAGCGGAGAACTGGCCGAATCTGTCGCTGTATGAAAAGTACAATACGCTGGTCTGGGAGCTGGTGTCTCACCTGTGGTTCCTGCTGGTGCTGGTGGTGCTCACAACGGTGAGCCTGTTGATTTTCAGCCGCCTGCGCCACCGTCTGAGTACAAAAGCCGACATCTTCTTCGCCAACGTTACGATGGGCAAACTGTCAGTGCTCTTCTTGCTGTTGGGGATTGCCTATGCCGCCGTGCGACGGACGCTGCTTATCGTCTATCCGCCGATTTTGAGCGACGGGTTATTTAATTTTGTGGTGATGCAGTCCCTGTTCTACATTCCGTTCTTTTTAATCGGCGCGCTGGCCTTTATTCATCCGAAGCTTAAATCGCTGTTTGTCACCCCGTCACCGTGGTGCGCGCTGGGGGCAAGCCTCGCGTTCGCGGCCTATCTGCTGAATCAGCGCTACGGCAGCGGCGACGCCTGGATGTATGAAACGGAAAGCGTGATCACTATGCTGCTGGGGCTGTGGATGGTGAATGTGGTATTCGCGCTGGGCCACCGCTTGCTGAACTTTAAGTCCAGCCGCGTGACCTACTTCGTTAATGCATCACTGTTTATCTATCTGGTGCATCACCCGTTGACGCTTTTCTTCGGGGCTTACATCACACCGCACATCGCCTCCAACACGCTGGGCTTCTTTACCGGGCTGGTGTTTGTTGTAGGGGTGGCAATCGTACTCTACGAAATCCATCTGCGGATCCCGCTCCTGCGCTTCCTCTTTTCAGGAAAACCACAGGCAAAAGCCTCATAAATCACGCGGCGCATCAGATGCGCCGCGTTTGCATCAGCTCTCCAGTTCTTGTCTGCGCTGAGTCAGAAGCCGCTGATAAAGATGCGTGGTGTCGTCGTCGAAACAGACAAAAATCACCTTCTCTGGCAGCGGTTTTAGCGACAAATAGCGGTAAACCGTTTCAACGGCGATCGTTGCGGCAGCAGCCTTAGGGTAACCATACACGCCGGTGCTGATGGCCGGAAATGCCATCGTTTTATAACCGTTGTCGGCGGCCAGTCGCAGACAGTTCCGGTAAGCCTCTTCCAGAATACTCGCTTCGTGCTGATCACCGCCATGCCAGACCGGCCCTACCGCGTGAATTACCGCTCTCGCAGGCAGATTGCCCGCCAGCGTAATCACCGCGTGACCGGGAGGACATTCGCCCTGCTGTTGCCGCACGGTTTTACAGGCTTCCAGCAGCTGCGGTCCGGCAGCCCGGTGGATAGCCCCGTCCACGCCGCCTCCCCCCATCAGGGAGGGATTGGCCGCATTGACGATAACGTCGACGTGCACTGTCGTAATATCGCCATGAATAATTTCAATTTGCGGTTTCATAAAGCCCCTCTGCAACCCGCCATTTTCTTAAGTGTATCGCAGAGGAGACCGGGAGAAAAAACTATCAGAAAAAATCCTCATCCACCGCAGGGCGGGAGAGCGCGCATTAGCGATACTGGATTTCAACAACCGCGAGCGTTTTTTCAGGATTAAGGTATTTCATATTGAGCGTTGCCACGTTTGAGTCGCTCACTTTCCCGCTAAGCGCCTCTTCATAGCTGACCATACGCGTTTGCATACGGTTATTATCTGGACATGACATGGCAAACTGTTGCTTCTGGGGAGTGACTTCACAGGGGTCGGCAACAATAGCACCGCGGAAATGAATGACACCGCCGTCAACAACCGTGGCCGAATAAGCCGGGATACTCAAAGCAGAAACGACCAGACCCAGACCTGCCATGAGTCGAGCAAAATAGTTGTTCATTATAGGTACTCCTCAATGAAAATCGTCCATGAGGGGTAAACGCGCTTCATTTATTATTGCAAACGAAGTTTCACGTTACGGAACATAACGACCTGGTCCCTGATATCAGCATAGCTCAACGGCCCAGACCCGCCACATTCACAACCTATTGATTTAATGGGTTTTCATAGCGAACGTTCCGCTGGCGACCACTGTTGTGATAAATGTAGCGATTTACCGTCTGAAACGGTGACAACGATTTTTACCGTGTCTCCCGCATTAATATTTAAACTCAGGCGCATTAAATCAATCGTCTGATTAGCGGGTATAAAAAGGGTGTTTTGCTGCCGGGAAGAACTTTGTCCCCCCTGCCCTTCTCGCACAGAAACAATCTGAACCTGACAATCACACGACTGCGCCAGAGTGACCTGAGGAACAATGGTGGTCATATTTTCCTGCTGTGACGTTTTGAAGGTTATCTGGCTGGAAAGCGCGGCGAGTAGAATTAAGGTATTCATGATGAACTCCCGAAAAAAAACAGGGCTGATGCCCTGTTTTTTTGTAGCACAGATTTCAGTATCAGTACTGATGAGCTGACGCGTGGTTACCAAAACCGATCTGGGTAACGTTAACAGTCGAGTTGGACGCAGTCTGGTCTACGAGTGCACCGTTAAAGCCGCCGGACTGGCTAACGTTCATAACGGATTTTTTACTGTTCCACTGATCAAGTGTCGCACTGTTGCCAAAACCTTTCTGGGTCAGGTTGATTTTGCTGTCATCAGAGCCCTGACCAACGTCAGCACCGTTAAAGCCGCCTGTCTGGCTAATATTCAGGACGGAATTTCTGGCGTCTGTCTGCAGGGCAACCGCGGAGTTACCGCCACCGTTCTGATAAATATTCAGGGTTGAATTTGGGCCACTATATCCACCATGACCATGTCCATGACCCCATCCGCCCTGATTAATAGAACCCGCCATAGCACTACCAGAAACTACGATTGCTGCAAGTGCTGCCACTTTGATAAATTTCATGGTAAACCCCCATCGGATTGATTAAAGTCGTCGCGAACGCGCTAATGTTGAATAACGTTAATCGCCATTTGCGACTGTTTCTGCACTACAACTGCGGTTTTCTGCGTACCGTACTGCGTAATATTTGCTCTATTACCCGACCCTTTCTGGATAATTTTCGCGCTATTACCGTATCCATCTTGCGTAATACCTGCATCATTCCCGTTACCGCTCTGATCGATCCAGGCTAAATTGTAACTCCCTGATTGATCAACTCTCGCTCTGTTACCCGCCCCATCCTGAGATACAATGGATAAGAGTCTTGAACCGTCCTGGCTAACCTCAGCGTTATTGAAAACGCCCCGTTGACCAATAATGGCTGCCTGATTGAGTGATGAAAGACTTAATTCGTTAACCGCAAAGTTATATTCAGCATTTGCCAAATCTGAATTCGCTGCGGTTACAAATCCAGGCGCACCCAGTAATGTAAACATCATAATTAACGATGTGTTTTTCATGTTGTCACCCTGGACCTGGCTATTTAATCACGCCATAACCCTATAACAATGCTACTTGTTAAAACGACTCGTATTGTGTTAACGCGTCGTTACGGTGAAGAGTATGTCCGCTGAAACATTTTAAATATCTCACCCGCGCGGCTTATTTTTATTTATCGGCTCACCACAAAGTCGTAATTTACATCAAAAATCACTTTAATCAGGTCAGCTTATATTTTTTATTAAGCAGGTCTTGCGATCGGGTTGTACAACGGGATGAAGGCTGTCCAGGCGTCATCCCGCGTTGTTTAAACGTAACGGCTGGAGATCATTTTTCTCAGTGCGTGACACGACGCCTGTTTTCTTAAGCCAGGCAGCAGCCCATTCATGGGCTTAGAAATAATCTGAAACTCATACTTAATTACTGCTGCGTAAAAATAACAAATAATCTCAAAAATCAATTACATAAAAATATTTGTATGATTTTTAAAATCTGTGCACATCTATTTATATGTACAACTTTTTCATCAATTATTCCCATTAACAACAGGTAGTTTTCACAAATTAATATTGATTTTTACATTCTGTTACACGTTTAACACTTGCTTTAAACTTCGTAAAAGCTAGATTGAAATTAGATGTACGAAATTGGTTTTATATTTACCTCCCTGTGGAGGTTATGGTCTGATTCTACACACAGCAGTGCAACATCTGTCAGTACTTCTGGTGTCCTCTAATAAACAGGAGGACAGCTGCCAGGTGCCAAAAAAAAGTGGGGTTTCATCATGTATAATGAAGTCCATAGTTTACATGGTCATACATTACTGTTGATCACAAAACCTTCTTTGCAAGCGACAGCGTTATTACAACATTTAAAGCAATCTTTATCACTGAACGGGAAATTGCATAATATTCAACGTTCTTTTGATGATATTGCACCTGGCAGCATCATTCTTTTCGATATGATGGAAGCTGATAAAAAGCTTATCCATTACTGGCAAGATATTTTAAGCAGGAAAAACAATAATATCCGCGTGCTATTGTTGAATACGCCTGATGAATATCCTTTCAGAGATATTGAAAGCTGGCCGCATATCAATGGCGTGTTCTACGTCACGGAAGAAGAAGACCGGGTGGTAGAGGGGCTGCAAGGTATATTACGCGGAGAGTGTTATTTTTCGCAAAAGCTTGCCAGCTATCTCATCACGCACTCTGGAAATTATCGCTATAACAGTTCAGAGTCCGCGCTGCTCACGCACCGTGAGAAAGAGATCCTGAACAAGTTACGCATTGGTGCTTCAAATATTGAAATCGCCCGTTCGTTATTTATCAGCGAAAATACGGTAAAGACGCACCTTTATAATCTTTTCAAGAAGATAGCTGTTAAAAACCGAACTCAGGCTGTTTCGTGGGCAAACGATAACCTCAGGCGTTAATCACATGAAGCGCACGTTGAGTTGGATCGCCGCAGCGAGTTTCCTGC
The DNA here is from genome assembly GCF_020149545.1 of Enterobacter cloacae complex sp. ECL352. Classification (NCBI taxonomy): domain Bacteria; kingdom Pseudomonadati; phylum Pseudomonadota; class Gammaproteobacteria; order Enterobacterales; family Enterobacteriaceae; genus Enterobacter; species Enterobacter cloacae complex sp. ECL352. The sequence continues at coordinate 4,038,922 of NZ_CP083709.1, read as the reverse complement.
TCGCTGCCGGGAATCTGAAGGCCGTCGAGGTCGAAGTTCCCGGATTGTTAACAGACCACACTGTCTCATCGGTCGGGCACAGTTTTTACCGTGCCTTCAGTGACAAATGGGACAGTACCTACACCGGAAATATAACAATCAACGAGCGGCCCAGTGCACGATGGGGAAGTTGGATAACAATAACGGCTAATCAGTACGTTATTTATCAAACGTTTTTATTCCCGACCAAAATAGACTTCGATAAAAACGTAGCCTTAGCACTGGCACAATCAGAAGACGCTATTAATCGCCTGCAAATAGATAAAGCCCTATTAAGCACCAGCGATTTAGCAAAAGACGAGTTCTAGCGAACCGATATGCGGAGGCTGTCATGCGTATTGCATATGCAGTTGTTTCGATAATGCTGATAACACCCATAAGCTGGGCCGGAAACATGACGTTTCAGTTCCGTAACCCTAACTTTGGCGGTAACCCTAATAACGGCGCGTTCCTGCTGAACGAAGCCCAGGCGCAAAACTCCTATAAGGATCCCAGCTTAAAGGATTTTAGCGTTGATACCCCGTCCGCACTGGACAACTTCACTCAAGCTATTCAGTCGCAGATTTTAGGGGGGTTACTGACCAACATTAATACCGGTAAACCCGGCCGCATGGTGACCAACGACTTTATCGTTGATATCGCCAATACTGACGGACAGCTTCAGTTGAACGTGACCGATCGTAAAACCGGAAGAATCTCCACCATTCAGGTTTCCGGTCTACAAAGTAATTCAACTGACTTTTAAACAATAGCTAAATAAGGACAACGATCATGCAGCGCTTCCTGATATTTGTTGCAGTGTGCTTATTGAGCGGTTGTTTAACTGCTCCACCTAAAGAAGCTGCAAAACCGACATTAATGCCTCGGGCCCAGAGTTATCGTGATTTAACGCATTTACCTTCACCTACGGGGAAAATATTTGTCTCCGTATACAACATTCAGGATGAAACCGGGCAATTCAAACCTTACCCGGCAAGTAACTTCTCCACGGCTGTGCCGCAAAGCGCCACCGCCATGCTGGTTACCGCGCTCAAGGATTCGCACTGGTTTATTCCGCTGGAACGTCAGGGGCTCCAGAACCTGTTGAATGAACGCAAAATCATTCGTGCCGCTCAGGAAAATGGCACCGTCGCGGACAATAACCGCATGCCTCTGCAATCTCTGGCGGCAGCGAACGTGATGATCGAAGGATCGATTATTGGCTACGAAAGTAACGTTAAGTCGGGTGGTGCAGGAGCTCGTTACTTCGGTATCGGTGCGGATACCCAGTACCAGCTTGACCAAATCGCCGTCAACCTGCGTGTGGTTAACGTCAGTACAGGCGAAGTGCTCTCTTCGGTGAACACCAGCAAAACCATTCTGTCTTATGAAGTGCAGGCTGGGGTATTCCGCTTCATCGATTACCAGCGTTTGCTGGAAGGTGAAATTGGCTACACCTCTAACGAGCCGGTCATGATGTGCCTGATGTCAGCCATTGAAACCGGCGTGATCTTCTTAATCAACGACGGTATTGACCGCGGGCTGTGGGATCTGCAAAACAAAGCAGACGTGCAGAACCCGATCCTGGTGAAATACCGCGATATGTCAGTCCCTCCGGAATCCTGACAGGAAGCGCATAAAAAAGGCGAGATGATTATCTCGCCTTTTTTTATTCGCTCACCGCAGTGATGTTTTGCGCTTTTCCCCGTCGCGACGCCAGCCAAAGACCGCTGTTTTTCATGGCATAGCCAAACAGCAACCCCAGCGCCAGGGAGGGAACCACCAGCTTCCAGTCACCCTGCCCTGCAAAGGTCGCGCACGCCCCCATAAAGGTCCCCGGCACAAATGAAAGCAGCAGATGCTTAGCCTGGATGCACATTAAAAAGGCAACGACACCCGTCATGACGTACCCCAGCATCTCCAGATGTGGCGCCAGCGCGCTGCCCTTCATGATCACCAGCGCCCAGATAACACCGCTCATCAGCGTGCAGCCAGAGATAAAGAGCCCTTTGACGCCCCCCTGCGGACAGGCGAAATAGGCGGTGCAGCCGAGGAACCCGGCCCAGCTGAGCAATCCGAGAGACACGGCTACCCATCCCCAGAGCCCGGAGAGAATACCTGTCGTTATTGCGATACAAAGTAATATATTCATGGCGCGCATCTTAGCAGATGCGCACTATAGAAATGAGATCAGAAGCACATTACGTGCAAGTTGAAATGTTGAGTTGCAGAATTTATGTGATCTAAATCACCCTTCGTTCTCTTCTTCCAGCTCATCCCACATTGCCGCAATAGCGTCGCGGGTCAGCGGGGCCAGCGTTCTCCAGAACGGCGAGGTGGCATGCGCTTCGACTTTACCCAGGAATGTCCCGACCCACGGCAGCAGGTACGTTTCGAACAGGGTTTCGATGGCTTCATTCTCATCATCACCGGCGTTGTCTTCGATCCAGGATGCCGCCAGCAGCAGCGTACCGATATGATCGGCTGGCGTATCGCTCAGCGGCATACCGCGCGTGGAGAGGAACGCGCGGACTTCCGCTTCCGTTGCCCCGTCCTGCCAGGCTGAACGGTATGGCGAAACGCGGCACTCATCGCCAACGAACAGCGCATTGTAGTCCGTCGCAATCTGCTGCATGTCGCAGCTTTTTTGCAGACGTTCCAGTAAATCATCCTGTTCCAGCGGCCAGTTCTGCGCCAGTTTGCCTTCACGAATTAACGTAAAGAGCGGAACCAACAGCGGGTCTTGCGGCTGGCGATAATAGAGCGTACCCAGCACGCGGCAGAGGATGGAAAACTCGTTCATTTTTATGATTCCATTACACAATTAAAGATCGGCAAATTCGGCTATCGGTTCCATTCCGCGCGACTCTAGGAAATCGAGCATGCGGCGTGGGGTCACGTTCAGGATTTGCGCTTCCGGGAAGTTAACATCATTCAGCACTTTCAGGCACTCGCTGAAATCGCCCAGCGTAAACGCGGTATGAGAATCTGAGCCCAGCGCCACCATGCCACCTGCGTCACGCACGGCGGCAGCCACTTCGCGGCAGTTGGCTTCACTGCCCTTACGCGAGTGCACAAAAGAGGAGTTATTAATCTCCAGCGCCACGCGGTGCTTCGCTGCCGCCTGCGCGACAGCCTGAATATCAATCGGATACCTCGGGTTACCGGGGTGGCTGATAATGTGCACATTGCCGCTGGCAATGGTGGCAATCATCGCCGCGGTGTTGGTGTCTTTATCCTGAGGCGGGAAAACCGGCTCATGAAAACCGGCGAGGATAAGGTCAAGAGACGTCAGCATCGGGCCGGTGCAGTCGATCTCACCGTCGGTATTTTTGATGTTCGCCTCAATGCCGCGCAGTATCCCAATGCCGTCCACCAGACGTGGCCAGATCCGCATATTCACAAAATGCCAGTAGTGCGGCGCATCCGCCATGTCCGGGCCATGATCGGTGATCGCGAACAGCTTGATGCCTTTAAGCTTCGCCTGGGCGATATAATCATGGAGGTTGCTATACGCGTGGGTGCTGGCGACGGTGTGCATATGCAGGTCAACGGGATACATCTCTCTCTCCTCTGCGGTTTTTCCAAAGGATAGCAGTTATCAGCGGTGAATATTAGCAAAAACCCGGCGAACGCCGGGTTTCTCTCAGTAGCCGCGCTGTCTGTCGACCTGACCGGTGACCGCGTTACCCTTTTCCATTTCGCTGATGGTATGGGATATATACGCCACCGCTTCTGCCGGACGCGTCACGGCAGCCACGTGCGGGGTCATCGCCACGCGCGGGTGCGCCCACAGCGGGCTTTCCGAAGGCAGCGGCTCACGGCTATAGACATCCAGCATGGCGCCTTTTAGCTTTCCGCTGTCCAGCGCCTTCAGCAGATCGCCTTCCACGACATGTACCCCGCGCGCCAGGTTCATCAGGTAGCTCTGGTCGACGAGCTGATTGAGCAGGGCTTCATTGATGATCCCTACCGTTTCCGCCGTGTTTGGCAGCAGGTTAATAAGCACGCGTGTCCCTTTCAGGAATGCAGGAAGCTCATCCGTTCCGGCAAAACTCTCAACGCCCGGATAATCCTTGCGGCTGCGGCTCCAGCAGCGTAGCGGGAATCCCCACGGGGCAAGCGCTTCGGCCACTTTTGAGCCCAGCACGCCCGCACCGAGTATGCCGATCGTAAAGTCTTCGCGACGGTACTCCGGCAGCGGCTCCCAGTGGGCTCGCTGTTTAAAGGCCTGATAGTCATCGAAGCGGCGGAACCAGTGCAGTACCTGGCTCACGGCATATTCCTGCATTTGCTGGCCCATTCCGGTATCTTCCAGGCGGAAAAGGGGGATATCTTCCGGCAGCATTTCAGGGTGTGCCTTCAGTTTGCTCAGAATGGAATCCACGCCGGCTCCCAGGGCAAAAACGGCCTTCAGCTTGCGGCCCTGGAGCATTTCTACCGGAGGATGCCAGACCAGCGCATAGTCAGCATGTTCATTATCGCCACGCTTCCACTCGCGAACGCGTGCGCCGGGTAACGCCGCCGAAAGCGCCTTGATCCAGTATGCCGTATCAAAAGTGGGGTGATAGAAAAGTATATCCATAGTCATTCCTGCCTTTTATTGCGCTGATTTATTTTGCTTTTTCACTGGACGGTCAGCATAACAAATTTATAGCGCGACTGTGTTGCTGATAAAAAATACGCTTTCAGCACATTTAAGAATCATGTTGCCTGAAGTTTGTCTAAACGCGCTAAATTACTGAAAAAGTGAGTTGACGGCAGTTCGGCTTTTCCTTACATTAGCGCCCGTCCCGGCAACAACGGGATGACAATATGGTGAGGTGTCCGAGTGGCTGAAGGAGCACGCCTGGAAAGTGTGTATACGGCAACGTATCGGGGGTTCGAATCCCCCCCTCACCGCCATATTTGAAGAAGAGCTCGCATGAAAATGCGGGCTTTTTTTTTCGCATATTGCATGCCTGCGGGGGGATGAGAATCCCCGACCGGGGTTCGACAACTGGCGACAGCCAGTTGGACAGACTGAGAGCGTAGCGAACAGGCTGCCCGCAGGGCGAGCGAAGCGAGTCAATCCCCCCCTCACCGCCATATTTAAAGAAGAGCTCGCATGAAAATGCGGGCTTTTCTTTCGCATATTGCATGCCTGCGGGGGATGAGAATCCCCGACCGGGGTTCGACAACTGCCGACGGCCAGTTGGACAGACTGAGAGCGCAGCGAACAGGCTGCCCGCACAAAAACGCCGGGAGCATTTTTGAACAACGCCTGCGTTGGCCCAAAGGGGCGAGGCCCATGGATGGGCCGAGTAACCGCGAGCGAAGCGAGTCAATCCCCCCCGGCGCTATATGCAGCTCGGTGCGGCCTGAGCCCCTCACCCTGCCCCTCTCCCCAGGGGAGAGGGAAGTGTTACTCTTCCACCATCCGCGCATACTCTTCGGTCAGAAAATCCACCAGCGTCCTGACGGACGGCAGCAGGCCGCGCCGCGAAGGATAAACCGCGTGAATCACTTCCCGTCGGGGTTCCCACGCATCCAGCACCCGTACCAGTTCCCCCGTCGCCAGCTGGTCCTTGACCATCAAAATCGGCAGCTGCACCACGCCGATGCCTGCCATGGCAGCTTCACGTAGCGCCAGCATGTCGGTGGTGATCAATCGAGGATGGTAATGGATCTCCGCTTTGGCACCTCCGGGACCGGACAGCTCCCATTTATGAATATGTTTCCCCTCGTTCATGCTTAACCCGGGCCAGGCACTGAGTTCAGACGGCACGACGGGTTCTCCCATGCGTTGAATCAACGCCGGACCCGCGACCAGACAATGTCCCCTGTCAGCCAGCACCCTTAATACCAGATCGCTGTCATCAAACGGACGCGGGCGAACGCGGATCGCGATATCAACCCCCTCTCCCACCAGGTCTACCCGCCGGTTGGTCGCCTCAAGCTGAAGATTAATCCCGGGGTAGCGCGCCATAAATCTGGCCAGCATCGGACCCACGTGGACATGCAACAGAGTTATCGGGCACGTAATCCTGACAACACCGCGCGGTTCAGCCTGCAGTGCCGCCACGGCTTCCTCCGCGGCCTCGGCCTCCACCATCATCGCTTTACAGTGCTGGTAGAAGGTCTGCCCGACCTCGGTCACCGTAAACTGTCGGGTTGTTCGGTGGATAAGCCGCACGCCAAGGCGTTCTTCCAGCTGCGCTATCCGGCGGCTTAGCCTGGACTTTGGCAGATCAAGCGCCCTTCCCGCCGCCGCAAAGCCGCCGTAGTCCACCACCTTTACAAACCAGACGAAGTCATTGAGATCCTGCATAAATCCTCATCGTTCCATTTTCAGAACAGTGAATGCCATTTTCACTATCTACCGGAGTATTAACTCTGAATATAAGCTAATTACATCAACAGAACATCAGGAGTTAATCATGAAAAACGTAACAGGCGTTTATACCGCTCCCCGCCAGCACTGGGTTGGCGATGGTTTCCCGGTCCGTTCGATGTTTTCTTACCAAACCCACGGCGAGCCGCTGAGCCCGTTCCTGCTGCTGGACTACGCGGGCCCGTACACCTTTCCGGCAGATGGGGCGAAACGCGGCGTAGGCCAACACCCTCACCGGGGTTTTGAAACGGTCACCATCGTCTATTCCGGTGAAGTAGAGCATCGCGACTCCACGGGCAAAGGCGGCGTCATTGGCCCCGGCGACGTGCAGTGGATGACGGCAGGTGCAGGCATTTTGCACGAGGAGTTCCACTCCAGCGCGTTCTCGCAGAAAGGCGGAGAACTGAAAATGATGCAGCTTTGGGTCAACCTGCCGGCCAAAGACAAGATGGCGGCACCCGGCTACCAGAGCATTACCAAGGATGCGATCCCGGTCGTGACGCTACCGGATAACAGCGGTTCGCTGCGGGTTATTGCCGGTCGCTACGAGGCTGTAACCGGCCCGGCGCACACCTTCTCACCGCTCAAAGTCTGGGACATCGCGCTGAACCTGGGAAGCCATCTGACGCTCAATCAGCCCGAAGGCTGGAGCACCGCGCTGGTCGTGCTTGAAGGCAACACCACGGTGAACGGTACAACGCAGGCGGGTGAAGCCCAGCTGGTCGTTTTGAGTCAGGAAGGCGACAAACTGCACCTGGAGGCGAACAGCGATGCCAAAGTGCTGCTGATGGCCGGCGAGCCGCTGAATGAACCCATCGTGGGCTATGGCCCGTTTGTGATGAACAGTAAAAGCGAAATCAACGAAGCCATTCGTGATTTTAACTCCGGCCGCTTCGGCCAGATCTGAAATTAATAAAAGGAGAAGATAATGTCTACACCTGCGAATTTTAATGGCGCACGTCCGGTTATTGATGTGAACGATGCGGTGATGTTGCTTATCGATCACCAGAGCGGTCTGTTCCAGACCGTTGGGGATATGCCAATGCCGGAACTGCGTGCCCGTGCGGCTGCGCTGGCAAAAATCGCGACTCTGGCGAAGATCCCTGTGATCACCACCGCGTCCGTCCCGCAGGGACCGAACGGACCGCTTATCCCGGAGATCCACGCCAACGCGCCGCATGCGCAGTATGTTGCCCGTAAAGGCGAGATCAACGCCTGGGATAACCCGGAGTTTGTTGCTGCGGTGAAAGCGACCGGGCGCAAGACGCTGATTATCGCGGGCACTATCACCAGCGTCTGCATGGCCTTCCCGTCAATCAGCGCGGTGGCGGACGGCTATAAGGTGTTTGCGGTGATTGATGCCTCCGGCACCTACAGCAAAATGGCGCAGGAGATCACCCTGGCGCGCGTGGTGCAGGCCGGTGTGGTTCCGATGGATACGGCGGCGGTGGCCTCTGAGATCCAGAGAACCTGGAACCGTGAGGACGCAGCCGAGTGGGCTGAGGTGTATACCCACATATTCCCGGCTTACCAGCTGCTGATCGAAAGCTACGGCAAAGCACAGGAAGTAGTTAAAAACAGCGAAGTGCTCGATTCACAGCGTTAATTACCCGTGCTGCGACAAGAGCTGATTAAGGCTTAACCGAACGAGCACGAATACAGAAAATCTGCTTGACCGTGTTAGCGCAACTCCCTATAGTAGCGCCCCGTTGCCCCCCAAGCGGTCAGGCAGCAAAAAAATATGGTGAGGTGTCCGAGTGGCTGAAGGAGCACGCCTGGAAAGTGTGTATACGGCAACGTATCGGGGGTTCGAATCCCCCCCTCACCGCCATATTCGAGATGAGAGCTCGTACGAAAGTACGGGCTTTTTTCTTTTATATTCTCCGAAAGGGGGGATTCGAACCTTGAAACTCCCTGCGCTCTTTATGCCTGGTGGCGCTGCGCTTACCAGGCCTACGGGTATTGTAGGTCGGGTAAGCGCAGCGCCACCCGACAACATGCCTGCACATAAAACAAAGCCCGGTTTCCCGGGCCTTGAACGCAACTGCACACTCAGTAATACGCTTGTAGCGTGCGCTGGCAAAGCGCCGAGCGCACGCAGTCATCTTTGGTGAAGCGTACCACCCCAATCATCTCATCTTCCTCAAAACGCGACATCGCGTCGCTCAGTCCGGATTTCACGCCGGATGGCAGGTCACACTGGGTAATATCGCCGTTAACGATAACCGTCACGTTCTCCCCGAGGCGCGTTAAAAACATCTTCATTTGCGCAGCGGTCACGTTCTGAGCCTCGTCAAGAATGACGACCGCATTTTCAAATGTACGTCCGCGCATATAGGCGAACGGCGCGATTTCCACCTTGCCAATCTCTGGTCGCAGGCAGTACTGCATAAAGGATGCACCCAGTCGCTTCACCAGCACGTCATAGACGGGCCTGAAGTACGGAGCAAACTTCTCCGAAATATCTCCGGGCAGGAAGCCGAGATCTTCATCAGCCTGCAGTACAGGACGGGTAACAATAATGCGCTCCACATCCTTATGAATCAGCGCTTCCGCCGCTTTGGCTGCACTGATCCAGGTTTTCCCGCATCCGGCTTCACCGGTTGCAAAGATGAGCTGTTTACTCTCGATAGCATTCAGGTAGTGCGCCTGAGCCTCATTGCGCGCCACAATTGGAGAATTATCACGGCTGTCTCGGGCCATGCCAATTGCTTCTACGCCACTCATCTGCACAAGCGAGGTGACCGATTCTTCTTCACGCTGTTTATGGCTACGTGAATCCCGTCTCAGCACACGTTTTGCTTCGCGACGAGCTTTGATCACTGCTTTTTGTCTTCCCATGGATAGCACCTTGAGTTGTTGGTATTCATCACACGCGCCAGCTTCGGCACGATTATGCGCACGAACATCAGAGGGTTGGCTTCCTTGTAAGCCATTGCTTGCTTTATCGGATAACGATACGGAACAGCTACGCGCACCGTTCTGCACGTCGGTCGAATCAGATTCTTGAGGAAGGGGGGAGAATTTAGTGGTGAGGAAATCGCTGCCGGAGTCTGAGCCTCCGCGCCGGGTGCTGCGGTTGTTATGTTTACCTTGTCCAGTACAGGACGCAACCATTCGCGATCTCCATAGTGATTCAGCATCACTGCCGGGAACTACCGCTGTCTTATCTTAAGTACATCAGGAGTTATCATAAATGCAACATTTATTTTACCTGAATGCAACTTTTAAGACTGTCCCTACAGGTGAAATCAGTCTCATATAGAAATATTACAGAAATATAACAGGAGGATAGTCATATGAAAAAATAATGTCCCCGCGAACGGTTGCGGGGACAATTATCAGGCTTCAATAAGACCTTGAGCGAGGTACGCGTTCCGATCGCGCACGCCCGGCAGGGCAAAGAAATAGCCGCCGCCGATAGGCTTAATGTACTCTTCCAGCGCTTCGCCGTTGAGCCGCTTCTGCACGGTCAGGAAGCCTTTCTCCAGATCGTGCTGATAGCAGACGAACAGCAGCCCCATATCAAGCTGTCCGGCGTTGGTCACGCCGAGCGAATAGCTGTAGCCACGACGCATCATCAGGCTGGACTGCGTCTCTTTGGTGCGCGGATTAGCCAGACGAATGTGGCTGTCCAACGCGATGGTATCGCCATTGGGATCGCTGGCGTAGTCGGGCACGTCATGCTCGTTCTTCATGCCAAGCGGCGCGCCGCTTTGCTTATCGCGACCAAAGATCGTTTGCTGTTCTTTCAGCGGCGTACGGTCCCAGAACTCCACGTGGAACTGGATAATCCGCACCGCCTGATAGCTGCCGCCCACCGCCCACGCCGGTTCGCCCTGATCGGCAGTGACCCACACCACCTCCTTCATGAGCGCACCATCGTGGCTGTCAGGGTTGGCCGTACCGTCCTTAAAGCCCAGCAGGTTCACCGGCGTCTCTTTCCCTTTACTGCGGGCGGCGTGGTCCGAGATAAACCCTTCCCGCTTCCAGCGCACGCTCAGCAGATCCGGCGTGTGCTTGATGATATCGCGCAGGGCGTGGATCACCGTGTCCTGAGTATTGGCGCAAATCTGCAGGAGCAGGTCGCCATGACATAGCGCCGCGTCCAGGGAGTCATTCGGGAAACGCGTCATTTTCTGCAGCGCTTTCGGCTTCTGTTTTGCCAGCCCATAGCGCGCGTCAAAGAGCGACTCACCGAGCGAAACGGTAATGGTCAGGTTATCCGGGGCGATAAACGACCCCAGAATGCCGGAGTCCATTGGCGGCAGACGCGGGTTCGGCGTATCGGGTGCCGGTCCGCCGGCGGTGAGAAACGCGATGCGCGTCGTCAGCAGGCGGAACAGGCGCTCCAGATCGGCTTTATCGCTGGCCAGCGAATCAAAGGCCACCAGCATCATGGACGCCTGCTGCGGCGTCAGGATGCCCGACTGATGCTCGCCATAAAACGGCTGCGTCTCCATGCGGGCATTGGGTGACAGCGTGCCGGGCGCGCTCTGCGGTTTCGCCGCATGCGCTACCGGACAGCCACCGGCCAGAGCAAGAGCGCCCCCCAGCGCCCCTACTCCTTTTAACAATCGACGACGTGAAGGCTCAACCACATCGTTATCGCTATGCTTATTCATCGTGCTTAGTCCAGACCCAGTACGCCGCGCAGCAGAGAGAGATCTTCCGCCAGGGCGGTAATCGGGCCTTTCAGCGCGTTACGGTCGGCATCGGTCAGCTTGTCGTAGGTTTCAAACCCGTCTTTGGTACGATACTTCGCCAGAATGGTGTCGACTTTTTTGAAGTTGGCATCCACTTTGGCCAGCAGTTCGCCGTTCTCTTTCTGCAGCTGAGGACGCAGCAGGTTAACAATTTTCTGCGCGCCGTCGACGTTGGCCTGGAAGTCCCACAGATCGGTATGGCTGTAGCGATCTTCTTCGCCGCTGATTTTGCTCGCGGCCACTTCTTCAATCAGACCAGCCGCGCCGCCCACCACTTTTGACGGCGGGAAGGCCAGCTCGCTGATGCGCTTTTGCAGCTCCAGCACGTCGCCGTTCAGCTGCTCGGCGTATTTCTCCATCCCTTTGGTAGAGTTGACGCCAAACAGGGCTTTCTCCAGACGGTGGAAACCGGTGAATTTCGGATCGGCGGCTTTCTGCTCGTAATCATCTTCGCGGGCATCAATGCTGCCATCAAGGTCAGAGAACAATTCGGCAATCGGCTCGATGCGCTCGTAGTGCTGACGGGTTGGCGCATACAGGGATTTCGCTTTTTCGATGTCACCGGCCTTCACCGCATCGGTAAAGGCTTTGGTTGCCGCCGCCAGGTCCGCCGTCTCTTTCGTGACGTAGGCTTTATACGCCGTAATCGCGTCGCCCAGGCTCAGCACCGCAGCACCTTTCGCCGCATCGGCCGTCGCTTCACCTTTGACGATCAGCTTCCCTTTAGGGTTGGTCAGCAGACCGCAGGTCATCTCATACTCGCCCGGCTGCAGGTTGGCGGTCATCTTCTGGCTGAAGCCAGGGGCGATGTTTTCACGCTCCTCCACCACCAGAACCCCTTTCAGAATCTCCCACTCCAGCGCCTTCTGGCTGTGGTTCTGAATAATGAACTGGGTTTTGCCGCTGTTCACCGTGAGGGTCATCGGCTCACACTGCTTATCATTAACGGTGACTTTAACCTGAGGTACATCCGCGCCCCAGGCGGAGAATGCAGAAGCGAACAGCGCGGCAATGCCTGCGCATAACGCACTACGACGGAACTGAATTGCCATGACTCTTCCCTTTAAAAGTATGTTGTAACTAAAACAAAAATTATGGCGTAACGCGCGACGCCTGCGTGCCGGTACGCGGCGGCATTGCGAACAGCACCAGCGCCGGAACCAGATAAATAAAGTACATCGCCACTTCGCTGACGCTCGGCGTTTCCTGATAGCCGAAGATACCTTCGAGCAGGGTGCCGGTCAGAGAGTGCGTGGAGAGCACGTTGCTGAGATCGAACGCCACGTCCTGGAAATGGTTCCACAGGCCCGCCTCGTGGAAGGCGCGAATCGCCCCTGCCGCCAGCCCAGCCGCCACCAGCAGAATAAACAGGCTGGTCCACTTGAAGAAGGCGCCCAGGTTCAGGCGAATACCGCCCCAGTAGAGCAGAAAGCCCAGCACAACGGCGGTTGCCAGCCCGAGCATCGCGCCAACCGGCGGCCAGATACCGACATCCTGCTGAAACGCCGCCAGCAGGAAGAAAACGGACTCCAGGCCTTCACGCGCGACGGCAAAAAAGACCATCATGATCAGCGCCCAGCCGTGGTTATTGCCCTTTTGCAGCGCGTTATCCACCGCCTGCTCCAGCTGCACCTTCACGTTACGGGAGACTTTACGCATCCAGAACACCATCCAGGTCAGGATCACCACCGCAATTACGGCGACGATCCCCTCAAACAGCTCCTGCTCTTTCTGCGGGAACTCCCCGGTGGTTTCGTTGATGAGGATACCGAGGCCCAGACAAAGTGCCGCGGCAAGGAATACCCCGACCCACATGACGCCAATCCAGCGTCCGCGCTGGGTTCGCTTCAGATAGCTGGCGATGAGGCTCACGATAAGGGCAGCTTCAAGCCCTTCACGTAACATAATGAGAAATGGAACAAACATGCCGACACCTTAAATGTTTATCGCGGTCAACTGATGCAAAGAAAGGTAAATTCTTGTGATAGTGATTATCATTACGGCGAAAAGAAACACAAGCGAAATGTGTGGTGTTTTGATGACGAGTTGTAAACGCCGAGTCTGGTAATAGTTACATACGTTACGTTCAGGTTTATAAGTTATAACGAAAATGCCCATTTACGCTGGTACGGGGCTGTGGCTAAATATCCGCCTCAAACACCTGGTGAAAATTAATTATGTTTAAAATTGTCCATTTCCTGCTGGCGCTGGTCATTATTCTCGCGCTTGCCTGGCTGGTAAGTTTCGACCGCCGAAAAATTCGCATTCGTTATGTTTTACAGCTGATTGTTATTGAAATTGCGCTGGCGTTCTTTTTCCTGCACGCCGAAAGCGGGTTATTCCTGATTAAATATGTTTCCGGCTTCTTTGAGTCACTGCTGAAATTTGCTTCGGAAGGGACCAATTTCGTCTTTGGCGGAATGGGGGAAAAAGGGCTGGCGTTCATTTTCCTCGGCGTGCTTTGCCCAATTATTTTTATTTCCGCGCTGATTGGTATTCTTCAGCACTGGCGGATCCTGCCGATTTTTATTCGGGTCATCGGCACGCTGCTGTCAAAACTGAACGGTATGGGCAAGCTGGAATCCTTTAACGCGGTGAGCTCGCTGATCCTCGGCCAGTCGGAAAACTTCATTGCCTACAAAGGCGTGCTGGGCGATCTCTCCTCTCGTCGTCTCTTCACCATGGCGGCCACGGCCATGTCGACGGTCTCCCTGTCGATTGTCGGCGCCTATATGACCATGCTCGACGCCAAATTTGTCGTCGCGGCGCTGATTCTGAACATGTTCAGCACCTTTATTATTCTCTCCGTCATCAACCCGGCGCGCCCGGAAGCGGAGCCGGATATCAAGCTGGAAAAACTGCATGAATCGCAGAGCTTCTTCGAAATGCTCGGCGAGTATATTCTGGCCGGTTTTAAGGTGGCGATGATTATTCTGGCCATGCTGATCGGCTTTATCGCGCTTATTAGCGCCGTTAACGCCCTCTTCTCCAGCGTATTTGGCATGAGCTTCCAGCAGATCCTGGGCTATGTATTTTACCCCCTGGCGTGGCTGGTGGGTATTCCGCTGAGCGATGCCTTAAATGCGGGCAGTATTATGGCGACCAAGCTGGTGGCGAATGAATTTGTGGCGATGATTGAGCTGCAAAAAATCGCGCATCAGATGTCCCCGCGCGGGCTGGGCATTTTATCCGTCTTCCTGGTGTCCTTCGCGAACTTCGCGTCCATCGGCATTGTGGCCGGGGCGATTAAGGGCCTTAACGAGCAGCAGGGGAACGTGGTGTCGCGGTTTGGTCTGCGTCTGGTGTACGGCGCGACGCTGGTGAGCCTGCTGTCGGCGAGCTTTGCGGGGTTGGTGCTCTGATGCAATACCGGGTGGCGCTTCGCTTACCCGGCCTACAAAACAACAACGGCGGGATTTCCCGCCGTTTTTATTAGAACTGCACGCACACCGGCTGGTCGACGCGCATCACCGACTCCTGCGCGAAGCGTGATTTATAAATCCCGCGTAACGCTTCGATGTTCTTCTCGCTCTGCGCATCCTTACCGTGGATCAGCATCAGCGCTTTGCTGGGTTCACGCGCCACTTTCCCGTCGTTCCCCAGCCACTGCCCGCGCGCGTCAAACACCGTTAAGCCATCGCGGAAACGCGGCGTCACGTCCTGGTCAACAAACTGCTGCCACTCGTTGCTGGTGATTTGCGCCCCGGCAGGACGATTTAAGCCGAAATAGAGCGTGGTTTGCTGCATCTGGTTATCCGCTTTGCAGGTCTCTACAGCCGCGTGTTTTCGATGGCGCCGTGCAGCCAGCGAGCATCAATAGTGCCGCTGCCATTACCCCTGTTTTGATTGTCATGCTTCGCTATCCTCATTGTTATAAGCACATGGATATCACAGGAAATTGCGGATTTTGGCAAGAAAAAAGCCGGGTGCGCTTGCGCTCACCCGGCCTGCATTGTGCTGCGAGAAAAATTATTCTGCCTGGAGCTTAGACGGCGGCGCAGTGTGGTAATGCGCGTCGGCTTCAGCAAAGCGTTTCTGCATGGAGGCAGACGGGGCTTTACCCAGCAGGCTGAACACCACGATGCCGATGCTGCCGAAGATGAAGCCCGGAATGATTTCGTACAGGCCCAGCCACGCGAACTGTTTCCAGACGATAACGGTCAGCGCACCGATAATCATCCCCGCCAGCGCGCCGTTACGGGTCATACGTGACCACATGACGGAGAACAGCACGACCGGACCAAACGCGGCGCCAAAGCCCGCCCACGCGTAGCTCACGAGGCCCAGCACGCGGTTTTCCGGATTGGCCGCCAGCGCGATGGCAATCAGCGCCACCAGCAGCACCATAAAGCGCCCTACCCACACCAGCTCTTTCTGGCTCGCATTTTTACGCAGGAAGGCTTTGTAAAGGTCTTCGGTGATCGCACTGGAGCAAACCAGCAGCTGGCAGCTCAGGGTGGACATCACCGCCGCCAGGATTGCGGAGAGCAGAATACCGGCAATCCACGGGTTAAACAGAATTTGCGCCAGCTCGATGAACACGCGCTCGGCGTTCTGGTTGACCGCGCCCGCCTGCGCCGGGTTGTTGTTGAAGTACGCGATGCCGAAGAAGCCGACCGCACACGCCCCTGCCAGACACAGGATCATCCACGTCATGCTGATGCGACGGGCATGAACGATGGTGTGGTGGGAATCCGCCGCCATAAAGCGCGCCAGGATATGCGGCTGACCGAAGTAGCCCAGACCCCAGCCCATCAGCGAGACGATGGCCACGAAGTTCAGCCCTTTCAGCATGTCGACGTTTTCGATGCTCTTCTGCTTGATCACTTCCAGCGATTCGCCAAAGCCGCCAACGGTGAAAATCACAATCACCGGAGTCAGGATCAGAGCGAAGATCATCAGGCTCGCCTGCACGGTGTCGGTCCAGCTTACCGCCAGGAATCCGCCCACGAAGGTATAGAGGATGGTCGCCGCCGCACCGGCCCACAGGGCAGTTTCGTAGCTCATGCCGAAGGTGCTTTCGAACAGACGCGCGCCGGCCACGATGCCGGAGGCACAGTAGATGGTGAAGAACAGCAGGATAACCACCGCAGAGATAATGCGCAGGATGCGGCTGTTATCTTCAAAACGTCCGGTGAAGTAATCCGGCAGCGTCAGGGCGTTGTTGTTGGCCTCGGTATGCACGCGCAGACGGCCTGCCACCAGCTTCCAGTTGATCCATGCGCCGACGGTCAGGCCGATGGCGATCCAGCTTTCCGAGATACCGGAGATAAAAATCGCGCCGGGCAGCCCCATCAGCAGCCAGCCGCTCATGTCGGAGGCGCCCGCAGAGAGTGCGGTCACCATCGGGCCTAAACTGCGTCCGCCCAGAATGTAGTCGTCAAAGTTCTTTGTAGAACGCCACGCCAAAAACCCTATCAGGATCATGCCAAAAATATAAACGAGAAATGTCACCAGCATCGGTGTGCTAATAGCCATTCAAATTCTCCAAAATGTCGAGCGACAACCATCCGGGCTGCCTTGTTATATGATCACCGGAACGAGGTGAATGTATCTTGTGTTTCGGTTGGGCGCGCTATCCTGCCGTATGCGCCTTCCGCTGACAAACGATTTAACACTGCATTTACATCAATTTCATCCCCGGTTTGATACGAGTTTCCTATAGGTTGCACTCGCTCACGCTTTTACGGGTTGCACCTTTGAAAAGTGTTAACCACCGCATAAAACCAGGCTTCCCGCACAAAAGCCAGCGCGTTTTTACAGCTAACCATTCGTTAACAATCCATTCATTTTCCGGGTTGCAAACCAGGTCACATTTAACACGGTTGCACAAAGTTGCAACATGGTGGATATTTCACGCTATCAACAGAACGCTATTACAGAACAACAGGAGCTTTGGCATGGGTATGACCACCATGGGGGTTAAGCTGGATGACGCTACCCGCGAACGGATTAAGACCGCAGCAACCCGCATTGACCGCACGCCGCACTGGTTAATTAAGCAGGCGATTTTTAACTATCTCGAAAGACTTGAGAGCGATGAGGGTCTGCCGGAGCTGCCTGCCCTACTGGCCGGCGCGGCGAACGAAAGCGAGGAGGCTCCAGCCGCTGGCGACGAGAACCATCAGCCGTTCCTCGAATTTGCCGAGCAGATCCTGCCGCAGTCCGTCAGCCGTGCCGCCATTACCGGCGCCTACCGCCGTGCCGAAACCGACGCCGTGCCGATGCTGCTGGAGCAGGCTCGCCTGCCGGAAGCCATTGCCGCACAGGCGCACAGCCTGGCGTATCAGTTAGCCGACAAGCTGCGCAACCAGAAAACCGCCACCGGCCGCGCCGGGATGGTTCAGGGTCTGCTGCAGGAGTTTTCCCTCTCGTCTCAGGAAGGCGTGGCGCTGATGTGCCTCGCGGAAGCGCTGCTGCGTATTCCGGATAAAGCCACCCGCGACGCGCTGATCCGCGACAAGATCAGCAACGGTAACTGGCATTCACACATTGGCCGCAGCCCGTCGCTGTTCGTCAATGCCGCCACCTGGGGCCTGCTGTTTACCGGCAAACTGGTCTCCACCCATAACGAAGCCAACCTCTCCCGCTCCCTGAACCGCATCATCGGCAAGAGCGGCGAGCCGCTGATCCGCAAAGGCGTGGACATGGCGATGCGCCTGATGGGCGAGCAGTTTGTGACCGGGGAAACCATTGCCGAAGCGCTGGCGAACGCCCGCAAGCTGGAAGATAAAGGTTTCCGCTACTCGTACGACATGCTGGGCGAAGCGGCCCTGACCGCCGCCGACGCGCAGGCCTACATGGTCTCTTACCAGCAGGCGATCCACGCCATCGGTAAAGCGTCCAACGGTCGCGGTATTTATGAAGGCCCGGGCATCTCCATTAAGCTCTCCGCCCTGCACCCGCGCTACAGCCGCGCGCAGTACGACCGGGTGATGGAAGAACTCTACCCGCGCCTGAAGTCCCTGACCCTGCTGGCGCGCCAGTATGACATCGGCATTAACATCGACGCCGAAGAGGCCGACCGTCTGGAGATCTCCCTCGATCTGCTGGAAAAACTGTGCTTCGAGCCGGAGCTGGCAGGCTGGAACGGTATTGGCTTCGTTATCCAGGCCTACCAGAAGCGCTGCCCGTTCGTCATTGATTACCTGATTGACCTGGCAAGCCGCAGCCGCCGTCGCCTGATGATCCGTCTGGTAAAAGGCGCCTACTGGGACAGCGAAATCAAACGCGCCCAGATGGAAGGGCTGGAAGGCTATCCGGTCTATACCCGCAAGGTTTACACCGACGTCTCTTACCTCGCCTGTGCGAAAAAGCTGCTCGGCGTGCCGAACCTGATCTATCCACAGTTCGCTACCCACAACGCCCACACCCTGGCGGCGATCTACAGCCTGGCCGGGCAAAACTACTATCCGGGCCAGTACGAGTTCCAGTGCCTGCACGGCATGGGTGAACCGCTGTACGAGCAGGTCACCGGTAAAGTGGCGGACGGCAAGCTGAACCGCCCATGCCGAATCTATGCTCCGGTGGGAACGCACGAAACCCTGCTGGCGTACCTGGTGCGTCGTCTGCTGGAAAACGGCGCGAACACCTCCTTCGTTAACCGCATCGCCGACACCACGCTGCCGCTGGACGAACTGGTGGCCGACCCGGTGCAGGCCGTTGAGAAGATGGCGGCGCAGGAAGGCCAGGTTGGACTGCCGCATCCGAAGATTGCCCTGCCGCGCGAGCTGTACGGCAAAGGCCGCGTCAACTCGGCGGGTCTGGATCTCGCCAACGAACACCGTCTGGCGTCCCTCTCCTCTGCCCTGCTCAACAGCGCGCTGCAGAAGTGGCAGGCTAAACCGATGCTGGAGCAGCCCGTTGCAGACGGAGAAATGCAGCCGGTGATCAACCCGGCCGAGCCGAAGGATATCGTCGGCTACGCGCGAGAAGCGACCGAAGCGGAAGTGGATCAGGCGCTTGACAGCGCGGTGAACAACGCCCCTATCTGGTTTGCCACGCCGCCGCAGGAGCGCGCCGCGATTCTGGAGCGCGCGGCGGTGCTGATGGAAGATCAGATGCAGTCGCTCATCGGCATTCTGGTGCGCGAGGCGGGTAAAACATTCAGCAACGCGATTGCCGAAGTGCGCGAGGCGGTTGATTTCCTCCACTACTACGCCGGTCAGGTGCGCGATGATTTCGATAACGAAACCCACCGTCCGCTGGGTCCGGTCGTCTGTATCAGCCCGTGGAACTTCCCGCTGGCGATCTTCACCGGCCAGATTGCCGCCGCGCTGGCCGCAGGCAACAGCGTGCTGGCAAAACCGGCAGAGCAGACCCCGCTGATTGCCGCGCAGGGCATCAGCATTCTTCTGGAAGCCGGCGTGCCGGCGGGCGTGATTCAGCTGCTGCCGGGCCGCGGTGAAACGGTCGGTGCCAAACTGACCTCCGATAACCGCGTGCGCGGCGTGATGTTCACCGGTTCGACCGAAGTGGCGTCTCTGCTGCAGCGCAATATTGCCACCCGTCTGGATGCGCAGGGCCGTCCTACGCCGCTCATCGCGGAAACCGGCGGGATGAACGCCATGATCGTTGACTCCTCCGCACTCACCGAGCAGGTGGTGGTCGACGTGCTGGCCTCCGCGTTCGACAGCGCCGGTCAGCGCTGCTCCGCCCTGCGCGTGCTGTGCCTGCAGGACGACGTGGCGGACCACACGCTGAAGATGCTGCGCGGCGCGATGGCCGAATGCCGCATGGGCAACCCGGGCCGTCTCACCACCGATATCGGGCCGGTGATCGACGCGGAAGCCAAAGCCAACATCGAAAACCACATTCAGACCATGCGCGCGAAAGGCCGTCCGGTGTTCCAGGCGGTGCGCGAGAACAGCGAAGATGCCCGCGAATGGCGGACCGGCACCTTTGTGCCGCCAACGCTGATTGAGCTGGCAAGCTTCGACGAGCTGAAAAAAGAGGTCTTCGGCCCGGTGCTGCACGTGGTGCGCTACAACCGTAACAACCTGAACGAGCTGGTTGAGCAGATCAACGCCTCCGGCTATGGCCTGACGCTCGGCGTGCATACCCGTATCGACGAGACTATCGCGCAGGTCACCGGCAGCGCCAAAGTGGGCAACCTGTACGTTAACCGCAACATGGTTGGCGCGGTCGTGGGCGTACAGCCGTTCGGCGGCGAAGGCCTTTCCGGCACCGGTCCGAAAGCGGGCGGTCCGCTCTACCTGTACCGCCTGCTGGCGAACCGTCCGGAGAACGCCCTGGGCGTCACCCTGGCACGCCAGGATGCGGACTATCCGGTGGATGCGCAGCTGAAAACCGTGCTGACCCAGCCGCTGGAGGCGCTCATTACATGGGCAGAAAAACGTCCTGAACTGCGTGCCGTCGCGAAGCAGTACGGTGAGCTGGCGCAGGCGGGCACGCAGCGTCTGCTGCCGGGGCCAACCGGCGAGCGCAACACCTGGACGCTGATGCCGCGCGAGCGCGTGCTGTGCGTGGCCGATAACGAGCAGGACGCGCTGGTGCAGCTGGCCGCCGCCATGGCAACCGGCTGTGAAGTGCTGTGGCCGGAAGATGCCCTGCATCGCGATCTCGCCAAACAGCTGCCGAAGGCGGTCTCGGCCCGCATTCGCTTCGCGAAAGCCGATAACCTGCTGACCCAGCCGTTTGATGCGGTGATCTACCACGGTGATTCCGATCAGCTGCGCGAACTGTGCGAGCAGGTTGCGGCCCGCAGCGGCGCCATCGTTTCCGTGCAGGGCTTTGCGCGCGGGGAAACCAACCTGCTGCTGGAGCGTCTGTACGTGGAGCGCTCGCTCAGCGTCAACACCGCGGCGGCAGGCGGTAACGCCAGCCTGATGACAATAGGCTAACGCTGTGTTAATAAGGCTCCGGAGACGGAGCCTTATTTTTTTGGGGAGTATATGAAACGATATCTTATCGCCAGTGCGGCACTGCTGCTGAGCGCCAGCGCGCTGGCCGACGAGTGCGACAAAGCGACCACCCAGCTTGAGCTGAATACCTGTAGCGCGCAGCAGTACCAGGCTGCCGACAAAAAGCTCAACCAGACCTATCAGGCCGCCGTCAAGCGTGCGGAAGCCCCTCAGCGCGAGCTGCTGAAAAAGGCGCAGCAGGCCTGGATTGCCCTGCGCGACGCGGACTGTGCGTTTATCGGTTCGGGGACGGAAGGCGGCAGCGTTCAGCCGATGATCGTGAATCAGTGCCTGGCGGAGAAAACCGTGGAGCGCGAGGCGTTTCTGGCCTCGCTGATGCAGTGTGAAGAGGGCGACTTAAGCTGCCCTCTCCCGCCGGGCTGAGGGATCCCCACAAAATAATACCTGCACGGACGGCCCCCTCTCCCTTGAGGGAGAGGGCTGGGGTGAGGGGAAACTAGCGCAGGCGGATCCCTTCGATAATCATCCGCTGCACGTTTTCCAGGGTGCTGTGGAAAAACGCCTCGTCCTGGAGCGTTTTACCGGTCACCGCCTCAACCTGGGCCGCAAAGTCAGCGTAATGCTGGGTGGAGGCCCAGATCATAAAGATCAGATGATGCGGGTCGACCGGGGCCAGTTTTCCGCTGGCGACCCATCCGGCAATAATGGCCGACTTATCGTCCACCAGCTGCTTTAAATCTCCGGTTAATTCCGCCTGCAGCAGCGGCGCGCCCTGCAGCATCTCAAGACAAAACAGTCGCGACGCCTGCGGGTAATCGCGCGACACCTCCAGCTTCAGGCGAATGTACTCTTTGATCGCCACCAGCGGGGCCAGCTCCGCGCGGAACGCTTTGAGGGGCGCCAGCCAGATATCGAGGATCTGCTGCATCACCGCCACATAGAGCGCCTCTTTCGACGGGTAATAGTAAAGCAGATTGGTTTTGGATACGCCGGACTGCTCCGCCACCTGCTCCAGGCGCGTGCCGTGAATACCAAACTGCGAAAAAGTCTCCAGAGCCGCGCTGAGGATCGCCTGCTTCTTGGCGCTCACCGCCTGCGAACGTTTACCTGGAGTTTTCACTGCGCCTTGTGTCATTCCCGCTCTCCTTATTCTGCGTTGCCCTCAGCATAGCAAAACCCCCGACTCGCCACGACATCCTGCACTCCGATCGCGCATGAATGCCTGTTTTCTGTGCAATGTTTTTGACCAGTTAGTCCACATTTAGCCGCATCAATCCACCAACCTCTGATTAACACATTAATAACACTGCCATTTTCAAAACTGGCACTGCCTTTGCAAAAACACCGTTACACCTGCGACGTAATGAAGAGAGGTTCGTGATGAAAATTGGCGTATTTGTACCCATCGGCAACAACGGCTGGCTTATCTCGACCACTGCACCGCAATACATGCCAACCTTTGAGCTGAATAAAGCCATCGTGCAGAAAGCGGAGCACTACCATTTCGACTTTGCGCTTTCGATGATCAAGCTGCGCGGCTTCGGCGGCAAAACCGAATTCTGGGATCACAACCTGGAGTCCTTTACCCTGATGGCCGGGCTGGCCGCGGTCACCTCGCGGATCCAAATCTACGCCACCGCCGCCACGCTCACCCTGCCCCCGGCGATCGTCGCGCGCATGGCCTCCACCATCGACTCCATCTCCGGCGGGCGTTTTGGCGTCAACCTGGTCACCGGCTGGCAAAAACCGGAGTACGAGCAGATGGGGCTTTGGCCGGGTGACGATTACTTCTCGCGTCGCTACGACTACCTGACCGAATACGTGCAGGTGCTGCGCGACCTGTGGGGGACCGGCAAAAGCGATTTCAAGGGCGATTTCTTCACCATGAACGACTGCCGCGTCAGCCCGCAGCCGTCGGTGCCGATGAAGGTGATTTGCGCCGGACAAAGCGACGCGGGGATGGAGTTTTCCGCGAAATACGCCGACTTCAACTTCTGCTTCGGTAAAGGCGTGAACACGCCTGCCGCCTTCGCCCCGACCGCCGCGCGCATGAAAGAGGCCGCCGACAAAACCGGGCGCGACGTGGGCTCCTACGTGCTGTTTATGGTGATCACCGACGAGACCGACGACGCCGCGCGCGCCAAATGGGAGCGCTATAAGGACGGCGCCGACGAGGAGGCCCTGAGCTGGCTCACCGAACAGAGCCAGAAGGATACCCGCTCCGGGGCGGATACCAACGTTCGCCAGATGGCCGACCCGACCTCCGCCGTCAATATCAACATGGGCACGCTGGTCGGCTCGTACGCCAGCGTCGCCAGAATGCTTGACGAAGTGGCGGCCGTTCCCGGTGCGGAAGGCGTTCTGCTGACCTTCGACGATTTCCTCACCGGCGTGGAGACCTTCGGCGAGCGCATCCAGCCGCTGATGCAGTGCCGCGCCCACATTCCTGCCGTCACGAAGGAGGTGGCGTAATGACAACCCTTAACGCACGCCCGGAAGCTATCACCTTCGCGCCCCAGCAAAGCGCGCTGATCGTGGTGGACATGCAAAACGCCTACGCCAGCCAGGGCGGTTATCTGGATCTGGCGGGGTTCGACGTCTCCGCCACCCGGCCGGTGATCGAGAACATTAAAACCGCCGTCGCCGCCGCGCGCGCCGCGGGCATGCTCATCATCTGGTTCCAGAACGGCTGGGATGACCAGTACGTCGAGGCAGGCGGCCCCGGCTCGCCCAACTTCCACAAGTCGAACGCCCTGAAAACCATGCGTAAACGGCCCGAACTGCAGGGCAAGCTGCTGGCGAAAGGCGGCTGGGACTATCAGCTGGTGGATGAGCTGGTACCGCAGGCGGGCGATATTGTCCTGCCCAAACCGCGCTACAGCGGCTTTTTCAACACGCCTCTCGACAGCCTGCTGCGCAGCCGGGGCATTCGTCATCTGGTGTTCACCGGCATCGCCACCAACGTCTGCGTGGAGTCGACCCTGCGCGACGGCTTTTTCCTCGAGTATTTTGGCGTGGTGCTGGAAGACGCGACCCACCAGGCCGGGCCGGAATTCGCCCAGAAGGCGGCCCTGTTCAACATCGAAACCTTTTTTGGCTGGGTCAGTAACGTCAATGATTTCTGCGACGCCCTGACTCCCCCGCTAGCCCGTATCGCCTGAGGAGACATCTGATGCCGAAATCCGTGATTATTCCGCCGGGCACCAGCACGCCCATTGCCCCGTTTGTGCCCGGCACCCTCGCCGACGGCGTGGTGTATGTCTCCGGCACGCTGCCGTTTGATAAAGACAACAACGTGGTGTTTATCAACGACCCAAAGGCGCAAACCCGCCACGTGCTGGAGACGATCAAAACCGTGATCGAAACGGCGGGTGGCACGATGGAGGACGTGACCTTCAACAGCATCTTTATCACCGACTGGAAAAACTACGCCGCGATTAACGAGATTTACGCCGAGTTCTTCCCCGGCGATAAACCGGCGCGGTTCTGCATTCAGTGCGGGCTGGTGAAGCCAGAGGCGCTGGTTGAGATCGCCACCGTTGCGCACATCGCGAAGTGAGGCAGGTATGAAACTTTCCGTCTCGCCGCCCCCGTTCGAGGGCGCGCCCGTGGTGGTCTTTATTTCCGGTCTCGGCGGCAGCGGCAGCTACTGGCTGCCCCAGCTGGCCGCGCTGGAGCCGGAGTATCAGGTGGTGTGCTATGACCAGCGGGGAACGGGCAATAACCCCGCCACCCTGCCGGAAGGGTACAGCCTTGCGCAGATGGCGGACGAGCTGGCCCAGGCGCTGGCTGAAGCCGGGATTGTCCGCTACAGCGTCGTGGGTCACGCGCTGGGGGCGCTGGTCGGCCTGCAGCTGGCCCTCGACAGGCCCGACGCCCTCACCGCGCTGGTGTGCGTCAACGGCTGGTTGACCCTCAACGCCCACACCCGCCGCTGCTTTCAGATCCGCGAGCGCCTGCTGCATTACGGCGGCGCACAGGCGTGGGTCGAGGCGCAGCCGCTGTTTCTCTACCCGGCGGACTGGATGGCCGCCCGCGCGCCCCGTCTGGAGGCCGAAGAAGCGCTGGCGCTGGCCCATTTCCAGGGCAAAACCAACCTGCTGCACAGGCTCAGCGCCCTGAAAAAGGCCGACTTCAGCCGCCATGCCGCGCGCATTCGCTGCCCGGTACAGATTATCTGTTCTGCCGACGACATGCTGGTGCCCTCCGTCTGCTCGTCGGAACTGCAGGCGGCGATCCCGCACAGCCGCAGCGTGGTGATGCGCCAGGGCGGGCATGCCTGCAACGTCACCGAGCCGGATACCTTCAACACCCTGCTGCTGAACGGGCTGGCCAGCCTGCTGCACAGCCCGGAACCCGCTTTATAAGGAGCTTTAATGAGCGAAGCCATTACCCCCGCCGCGCTGGAAACGCTGTTCACCGGCGCGCGCACCCATAACGGCTGGCAGGTTATGCCCGTCAGCGACGAAACGCTGCGCGAAATCTACAACCTGATGAAATGGGGGCCCACGTCCGCCAACTGCTCCCCGGCGCGAATTGTGTTTGTGCGAAGCGCGGAGGGAAAAGAGAAGCTGCGCCCGGCGCTCTCCAGCGGCAATCTCGAGAAAACGCTCACCGCCCCGGTCACGGCGATTGTCGCCTGGGACGGTGAATTCTACGAGCGCCTGCCCGAGCTGTTCCCGCACGGCGATGCAAAGAGCTGGTTCACCACCAGCCCCGCGCATGCAGAAGAGACCGCCTTTCGCAACAGCTCAATGCAGGCCGCCTACCTGATTTTCGCCTGTCGCGCCCTGGGGCTGGACACCGGCCCGATGTCGGGATTTGACCGCCAGAAGGTCGACGAAGCCTTTTTCACCGGCACGACGCTTAAAAGCAATCTGCTGATCAACATAGGCTATGGCGATACCCGCAAACTTTACGGGCGCCTGCCGCGCCTGGACTTCGACGATGCCTGCGGGCTGGCGTAAGGAGCGATGATGACATCACCGGATAAACAAACCTTTCGCGACGCCATGGCCTGCGTTGGCGCGGCGGTCAACATCATCACCACCGACGGCCCGGCGGGGATAGCAGGCTTCACCGCCAGCGCGGTGTGCAGCGTCACGGATTCACCGCCCACCCTGCTGGTGTGCCTGAACCGCGGTGCGTCCGTCTGGCCAACGTTTAGCGAAAACCGCACCCTTTGCGTGAATACCCTGAGCGCCGGACAGGAGCCTTTATCTAACCTGTTTGGCGGGAAAACGCCGATGGCGGAACGCTTTGCCGCCGCCCGCTGGCAGACGGGCGACACGGGCTGTCCGCGCCTGGAAGATGCGCTGGCCTCGTTTGACTGCCGCATCAGCCAGGTGGTGAGCGTCGGCACCCACGACATTCTGTTTTGCGACATTATTTCGATTATTCGCCACCCCGCGCCGCAAGGGCTGGTGTGGTTTGACCGCGGCTATCACGCGCTTATGCGACCCGCCTGTTAACCCGCCTTAAGGAGACAGACCATGTTCGGATTTCCCCACTGGCAGTTGAAATCGACCTCCACAGAAGCAGGCGTGGTCGCGCCGGATGAACGTCTCCCGCTCGGGCAGACGATGGTGATGGGCGTTCAGCACGCGGTCGCCATGTTTGGCGCCACGGTGTTGATGCCGATGCTGATGGGACTCGATCCCAACCTGTCTATTCTGATGTCGGGTATCGGCACGCTGCTGTTCTTTTTCGTCACCGGCGGGCGCGTGCCCAGCTATCTCGGATCCAGCGCCGCCTTTGTCGGCGTCGTCATCGCCACCACCGGGTTTAACGGCCAGGGGATCAACCCCAACCTGAGCGTGGCCCTCGGCGGCATCATTGCCTGCGGCCTGGTGTACACCCTGATTGGTCTGGTGGTGATGAAAATCGGCACGCGCTGGATAGAGCGAATGATGCCTCCCGTCGTGACGGGCGCCGTGGTGATGGCGATTGGCCTCAACCTCGCGCCGATTGCGGTCAGGAGCGTCTCCGCCTCGCCGTTTGAAAGCTGGATGGCGGTGATCACGGTGCTGTGCATCGGCCTGGTGGCGGTGTTCACGCGCGGCATGATCCAGCGGCTGCTGATCCTGGTTGGGCTGATTGTCGCCTGTCTGGTCTACGCCCTGCTGGCCAACGTTTTCGGTCTGGGCAAGCCGGTTGACTTTACGCTGCTCCATCAGGCCGCCTGGTTCGGCCTGCCGAAAATGACCTCGCCCACCTTTAACACCCAGGCGATGATGCTTATCGCACCGGTGGCGGTGATCCTGGTGGCAGAGAACTTAGGCCACCTGAAGGCGGTTGCGGGGATGACCGGGCGCAGCATGGATCCGTACATGGGCCGCGCGTTCGTCGGTGACGGTCTGGCGACCATGCTCTCCGGTTCCGTAGGCGGCAGCGGCGTCACCACCTATGCTGAAAACATCGGCGTGATGGCGGTAACCAAGGTCTACTCGACGCTGGTCTTCGTGGCGGCGGCGGTGATGGCGATGCTGCTCGGCTTCTCACCGAAGTTCGGCGCGCTGATCCACACCATTCCGTCCCCGGTTATCGGCGGGGCATCGATTGTGGTGTTTGGACTGATCGCCGTAGCCGGCGCGCGCATCTGGGTGCAGCATCGCGTCGATCTCAGCCAGAACGGTAACCTGATTATGGTGGCGGTCACGCTGGTGCTGGGCGCAGGCGATTTTGCCCTGACGCTGGGCGGGTTTACGATTGGCGGGATTGGCACGGCGACCTTCGGTGCGATCCTGCTTAACGCCCTGCTGAGCCGCCGGATGGCCGCCGCGCCGCAGGGCGCCGTAGTGCATCAGGATTCGTGATTTAACGTCGCGCTGTCATTTTCTGGCAGCGCGTTTTTCTTCCGTTTGAGCTTTAACTCGCTCACCAGCACCCCGGCGACAATAAATGCCGCTCCCACCAGCGCCAGAAGCGGCAAACGCTCACCTGCAATGCGTCCGAAAATCCCCGCCCAGACCGGTTCACCGGTATAAATCACCGTCGCGCGGGTTGGCGATACGCTGCGCTGCGCCCAGTTCATGGTGACCTGAATAATGGCGCTGAAAATACCCAGCCCCAGTGCGACCACCACCAGGCCGGTGGACATCGGCGGCACGGACTCCCCTGCCGGCACCATCGTCGCAAACGCCACCAGCGACGCCGTGGCGAGCTGCACCACCGTTACCCGCTTGACGTCGACCTTGCCCGCCCAGGCGCTAATCAGAATAATTTCCGCCGCAATGGCAATCGCCCCAATCAGGGTGATGATTTCGCCCGGCCCCAGCGCAAGCAGGTTGTTTTCCGGCCCGGCCAGTAAGATCAGGCCGATAAACGCCAGCACGATGCCAATACAGGACATCAGCCCCGGCAGCCGCCCCAGGCACAGCCACTGCAGCAGCGGCACCAGCGGCACATACATGGCGGTGATAAACGCGGATTTACTGCTGGAGATGGTCTGCAATCCCCATGTCTGCAGGCTGTAGCCCATCGCTATCGCCACCCCAATCGCCACGCCGGCCTTAAGTTCTTTCAGCGTCAGCCCCCGCAGCGTTTTAAGCGAAATCAGCCCCACGGCAAGCGCCGCCGTCGCAAAGCGCAGGCCAACAAAAAAGAACGGATCGCTGAGGGTCACCGCGTACTGAACGGCCAGAAACGTCCCGCCCCAGAACATGGTGATGAGAATCAGGATGGCTTCCTGCGGTTTAACGGAGAATTTGAAGCGTGAAACAGACATGCGGCACTCGCGGTTAAGATCAATTCTCTAGTGTGCGTTGCCTTTGGTTACAGTTCAATGTTGCAGAAATAAAAAAACCGCCGGGAGATCCCGGCGGCAGGGGTTCAACCCGGCGTGTTACTTACTGCTGCCGTGGCTGTTTTTCCCCCCTTTCTTGCCAGCTTCAGATGCGCGTTGCGGGTCATTCTTGAAGTTGCCCCCGCTATGCTGGCCACCTTTACGGCCTGCTTCTGATGCTCTTTCACGGTCTTCTGCGAAATTACCTGAACCACCACGATGGTTTGCCATCTCTAACCTCCAGAATGTGAAACATTAGACATCATATTGCATTCAGTAAAAGAGGATTCTTTCACCTCGCAACACAAGGACAGTGCCTTTATCTGTGCCGCGTGAAACTAAGCTTAGTGGAATGCCGCTATCCGGCAAGCCGCAGGTAATATTCTGCAACATGAACTCAGCCTTTCGGGTGAGATGACGCGGCGGCGATTCATAAACCTTTCTTATCATTTCAAAAATCTGCTGCCAAAAAGTTGTTTCATTTTGCTACAAAGCCTTTTTGTAACCATATTGTTATAAATCAAAGAAATGCCGTTCATTTTTGCAGTCTGGCTGTGATGGCATATCTTTAAAAGAACGCAGCGATCCGCTGTCAGAAAAACCAACGAGGAGTGATGCAAAATGGCAAAAGTTCTGGTGCTCTATTATTCCATGTATGGACACATTGAAACCATGGCTCACGCGGTAGCAGAAGGTGCGAACAGGGTTGATGGCGTTGAGGTTGTGGTGAAACGCGTACCGGAAACCATGCATGCGGAAGCCTTCCTGAAAGCCGGGGGGAAAACGCAAAACGCCCCGGTCGCCACCCCGCAGGAGCTGGCGGACTATGATGCCATCATCTTCGGCACCCCGACCCGCTTCGGCAATATGTCGGGCCAGATGCGCACCTTCCTCGATCAAACCGGCGGACTTTGGGCATCCGGGGCGCTTTACGGCAAACTCGCCAGCGTATTCAGCTCTACCGGCACCGGCGGCGGTCAGGAGCAGACGATTACCTCAACCTGGACTACCCTTGCTCATCACGGGATGGTGATTGTGCCGATTGGCTACGGCGCCCAGGAGCTGTTTGACATTTCCCAGGTGCGTGGCGGTACGCCTTACGGCGCAACCACCATTGCCGGTGGGGATGGCTCACGTCAGCCAAGCAATGAAGAACTGTCTATCGCCCGCTATCAGGGTGAATACGTCGCGGGTCTGGCCAAAAAACTGAACGGCTAACACCCAACAGGAGGACAAGCATGCCAACTCAAGAATCCAAAGCTCACCACGTGGGCGAATGGGCAAGTTTACGCAACACCTCTCCGGAGATTGCCGAAGCTATCTTTGAAGTCGCGAAGTACGATGAAAAGCTGGCCGAGCAGATTTGGGAGGAAGGTAACGATGAGGTGCTGGTGCGCGCCTTCGAAAAAACGGATAAAGACTCGCTCTTCTGGGGCGAGCAAACCATCGAACGTAAAAACGTCTAAGCGTTTCCCCCCGCCGCAGCGGGGGGTTCTCTTTTACTTCGCCGCGTTATTCATCACCGCATTGAATTTATCGACAGGACAGAAGCCGTTCGCATCCACCGGGCAGCCTTTCAGCTCCAGCGTCACGCGCTGCGCGGGCGACTGCAGCGACAGCACGCTGGCGTTACGCAGCTGCTCTGAGCTCTGGTAGACATACTCAATTTTCATCAGCTCCTGGTTGGCATTTTTGTCATGCCAGCGCTGGAAAACAATCTTGCCGCCAATTGGGGTGCGCTCCTGCTGGTCGTGCAGCTGATAGGGTTTGAAATCCAGGGCCGTCAGCAGGGAAGCAATGTTCGAGTCGTGCCCCACCAGCAGGGTGATTTTCGGCGCTTTTGCCTGTTCGGTGACCAGCGTTTTATCAATGTACTTCACCAGCGGCTTCGCCACGTTTTGCGCCACTTCGGTGGAGGTAAACAGCGAGTCCTGATAGCCGTTCTTCAGCTTCGACAACACGCGCCACTGCTGGTCGGTTTTGATTTCGCCCCAGGCTACCTGGTCGGCCGGGAAGCCTTCGTAATACTGCAGCGTGAACGCGTCCACCAGCGAGTTACCCACCTTCAGCGGCCCGGATACGCCAGGCTCTTTTTCATAGTCGGCGCTGAAGGTATCTTTCGCGTCAGCCAGCGAGCAGACCTTTTTCTCTTTGCAGGACGGGGAATCCGCGTAGTTCGTCATCTGCTCAAGCAGCTTATAGCTTTCGCCCAGCTGCATTTTCTGCCGCTCGGACTCCATCGCCTTGAGCGCTTTTTCGCGAAATTCCGGCGAGTTATCGGTAATCACCGGATTAAAGGTCGGATCCATGGTGCCCATTTTTTCCTGATGGTGCACGGGAACGTCGCAGCCCGGGAACGCGCCGGTGATGAAGAACTGCGCGGTCGCGACGGTACGCTGCAGGCTGTTGGCGTAAGCATAAACGCTATCCGCAGCAGGACATTCTCCCGTCTTCACCATCCCCTGCTGCGCCAGCCACTCGCGCATGTAATGGCCCATATAGACTTCCAGCACGCCGCCCTTGGTGGTGAGCTGACCGCCCGGCACCTCCCACTCCGGCCACTGCTTCGGCGTGGACTGCTCCAGCACGCTACCGTTATTGGCGAGCGGCGCGCGCAGGTTGTGACGGCTCATGATTAAAACTTGCTCCAGCTGATACCCTTCCGGCGTCTCTTGCGCCTGCACGCCAAACGTTGCTGAAATGGAACCGGCGACTGCCAGCGCGAGTAGTGCTTTTTTCATCCCTAATTCCTCACTCGTTTTAAAATGTCGCGTTCAGTGTGACAGATTGGTGACAATTTTCCGGGAAGCATTTCTCAAACTGATGATTAACGTGCTTACGGTGTGCACCAATAAGTTTTATAATAAAACCACACCCCACCGGAGAATTGACCGTGAAACGTACCCGCCTCGAAGAGAGCACCTGCCCCGTCGCCCGTTCGCTGGATATCATCGGCGACTGGTGGTCGCTGCTGATTGTTCGCGACGCGCTGCGCGGGATTAAGCGCTTCGGCGAGTTCCAGAAAAGCCTCGGCATCGCGAAAAACATGCTGACCACGCGGCTGAAACTGCTAGTCGACGAAGGCATCCTCCGGCTTCAGCCCGCGTCCGACGGCAGCGCCTGGCAGGAGTATGTCCTGACCGATAAAGGGCGTGCCCTGCAAACGGTGCTGGTTGCCCTCTCCCAGTGGGGCAATGAATTTTTGTTTGCGGATAACGAATGCGGCACCGTGCTGGTCGATACCGAACAGCGCAAACCCCTGCGCAAACTGGCGCTTATCGCCGACGATGGCCGCGAACTGACGCCTGAAGAGATCGTGGCAAAACTCCCATCCTGATCGTTCCCGACGGCAACAGCACAAAATGCTCGCAAATATAGTTGCATTATAAAACCAAATGACAGAGAGTTTATTCAGTTTCATCTTGAAACCAAATAACCCACTTTGCCCTGAGGTAACACACGATGACTACGCAAATCACCACCGCCCTGATTACGGGCGCCTCTTCCGGAATTGGTGCTGTTTATGCCGATCGCCTTGCCGCGCGCGGCGCTAACCTGGTGCTGGTCGCCCGTCGCGAAGATCGCCTGAACACCCTTGCCGCCGACCTTCGCGCGCGCTACGGCGTGGCCGTCGATATTCTGGTGGCCGATCTTACCGATGAAGCCGGGATCCGCGCCGTGGAAGAGGCGCTGCGCAGCAATACCGCCATTGATACGCTCATTAACAACGCGGGCACCGCGCAGATGGCGCCGTTCCTCGCGGGCGATGTGGCGCAGCATCAGGCCATTAACACCCTGAACACCACGGCGCTGATGCGTCTGACCTACGCCATCCTGCCCCGCCTGGCGCAGAACAATCGCGGCACGCTGATCAATATCGCGTCCGTGCTGGCCCTGCACGTCCGGGCGGGCAGCGCGCTCTACAGCGCCACCAAGGCGTGGGTGTTGAGCTTTACCCGTGGGTTACAGGAAGAATTTGCCGACAGCAGCGTGCGCATTCAGGCCGTGCTGCCCGCCGCCACGGCGACGGAAATCTGGAGCCATTCGGGCGTCACGGTAAACGATCTGCCGGAAGGATCGGTGATGACCACCGACGATATGGTGGATGCATCGCTGGCGGGTCTGGATCAGGGTGAACCGATCACCATCCCGCCGATGCATGACGCCGGCCTGTGGGATCGCTACGAAGCGGCGCGTCTTGAGCTGTTCAACAGCGCGCGCACCGGCATTCCGGCACCGCGCTACGCAAAACAGTAGCCTAACGCTCAAGCTGGTCGCCGTACTCGCTCATCCAGGCGGCCAGCGGGGAGAGTGCGTCCTGCAGGGTTAACCCCAGCGCGGTGATCTGATACTCCACGCGCGGCGGGATCTCCGGGTAGACCGTCCGCGTCACCAGCCCGCGCTGCTCAAACAGGCGCAGCTGCTTGGTCAATTCTTTCTGCGTGATGGGTGTGGCGGCCCGCAGCAGATCGCCAAAGCGTACGGGCGTGTTGAACACAATCAGACGGTACAAAATGGGGATCGCCCATTTACCGGAAATCAGGTTCACAAACTGCGTCATCGGGCAGGTATACGCCTCAGATTTTTTTTCACAGCACACCTCCAGCATTTCTGCCATAGCACACCTCTTGCCTCTTTAGTATCCATTTGGTACCTGGTTTCCTTTCGATACTAACGTTTCTATAGTGCTTTCTCCAGAGACATTTCAGGAGAAGAACATGGGTCGTTTAACAGATAAATATACGCTGATTACCGGCGGCACCAGCGGAATCGGTCTTGCCACCGCGCAGGCGTTTATCGCCGAAGGCGCGCGCGTCGCCGTGACCGGACGCAACCCGGACACCCTCGCCGAAGCAGAACGTATTCTTGGCGATAAGGCCTGGGTGATCCCGACCGATGCGGGAGATATCGCCTCGCAAAAAGCGCTGGCGGAAACCCTCGCCGCCCGCTGGCCACGCCTGGACGCGGTGTTTCTCAACGCCGGTGACGTGACGCACGCGCCGCTGGAAGCCTGGCAGGAGAATGCCTGGGACCGCCTGATTGGCATCAACCTGAAGGGGCCGTTCTTTTTAATTCAGGCGCTGCTGCCGCTGCTGAATAACCCGTCGTCGGTGATCCTCTGCGGCTCCGTGAGCGCGCGCATCGGCCTGCCCACCAGCAGCGTGTATGCCGCGAGCAAGGCCGCCCTGCTGTCGCTGGCGCGCACGCTGTCGGCGGAGCTGCTGCCGCGCGGGATCCGCGTCAACGGCCTGAGCCCCGGTCCGGTGGAGACCCCGGCGTTTACCAAAACGGGCTTAAGCGACGAGGCGCTTAACGCGATGATGGCGGAGATCATCAAGCTGGTGCCGCTCGGCAGAATGGGCTCGACGACGGAGCTGGCAAAAGCCGCGCTCTATCTGGCGTCCGACGAGTCGAGCTACACGGTGGGAACGGAGCTGCTGGTTGACGGCGGAATGGGGAGTTTGTAATTCAAAAGGCGCTGATGCCGGTGACGATGCCGACATACAGCGCCGCCCATGCGCAGGCGGAAAGCAGGCTGACGGCGTAGACCTTGACTGCATTCAGCCTGAGCATGCCCGCCGCCAGCGGCACGATGTAGCGCAGCACCGCCAGAAAACGCGCGGTGAACAGGACCAGCACCCCGTTTTTCTGCAGCTGATGCTGCACCCGCAGCATTTTACCGGCGTGCTTTGCCGAGAAGCGGGTCATCCATCGCGTGTGCCCCATCAGCTGGCCGATATGGTAGTTCAGCACCGAACCCGCCGTTGCCCCCAACACCACGGCCAGCCACGCCTGCGCAGGATGCATGCTCGCCTGGCTGACGGTAATGCCCGCCAGCAGCATCACCGAGGCGGGCGGCAGCACGGAGGAGACTAGCACCGTCGATTTACTCAGCGCCATCACAAATAACAGCGCGAAAAGATGTGCCGGATACAGCGCAAAATGATTCAGCAGATTATCAAACCACGCCATTATCCTCTCCTCCGTTGATTATTTAATCCTCCATTAGAAATGAATTAACCTAAATAAACCCTCAACATTTTATTAATAAAAATCGTCTAAACCGTTCTTAAACATTATTTAATTTTCTGAGCGGTAAATTTAAATAAGCGTATTATTCCTCACGTTTTACAACGATCTCGTTATGGCGAGGCTCCTGTACAAATACACGTTATCGCTCTGGTAGGTTCGAGAGAACCGACACAGGGTAAAACAGGCACTGTCGAATCAAGGCTTTGTCAGTATAACTTCCCTCGTGGGATACGGTGTACAGTGCTGAACCCAGGACGTGGGGATCTCCTCTTCGACATGCCCTGTCTTGCTCGCCCCTGAGAGATGTTATTATTCAAAGGGAATTCACTATGTCTTACGCTATTCACAACCAGAACCTGGCATTCAATGACAGCGCGATCGCGCAATATATGAATACCGATTTTATTGTCCTCGATATTTCATTATGCGTGGCGCTGGCGCGCGAGCAATTCTTCGAAAAATTAAAAGACGACGATATTCCGTCTCATATTTTTATTGAAGACAATGGCCGCCTGGCGGGCATGATTGCCGTGCGTAAATTGCTGCAAACCGCCGATACGGTACAGCCGGTGAAATCGCTGATGATTTCGCAGTTTTTGCAGGTCAAACCGGAGGATGAACGTGCCGACGTTGCCGGACTGCTGGCGCACGGCGGCGCGGATGTGGTGCCCGTGGTCACCCACGGCAAGCTCGTCGGCTGCCTGACCGAGCGCGAAATCGCCCATCTGCTGGAAGATGACGTCACCGAAGACGCCCAGCTTCAGGGGGCGACGCTGCCGCTGGAGAAGCCCTATCTGGACACCAGCCCGTATAGCCTGTGGAAGAAACGCTCCGTCTGGCTGCTGCTGCTGTTTGTCGCGGAGGCCTACACCAGCTCGGTGATCCAGCATTTTGAAGAGGCGCTGGAGTCCGCCATCGCGCTGGCGTTCTTTATTCCGCTGCTGATCGGCACGGGCGGCAACAGTGGGACGCAGATCACCTCCACGCTGGTGCGCGCCATGGCGCTGGGGGAAGTCCGCCTGCGCGACGTTGGCCGCGTGCTGCGTAAAGAGATGACCACCTCGCTGATGATTGCCGCCACGCTCGGTATCGCCGGGTGCATTCGCGCCTGGATGATGGGGATTGGGCTGGAAATTACGCTTATCGTCAGCCTGACGCTGGTGTGCATTACGCTCTGGAGTGCGATCGTGTCGTCCGTCATTCCGATGGTGCTCAAGCGCTGCGGCATTGACCCGGCGGTCGTCTCCGCGCCGTTTATCGCGACGCTTATCGACGGCACCGGGCTGATTATCTACTTCAAGATCGCGCAATATACGCTGGGGCTGGAGTAACGCGGTCCGCCAGCTGGATCACCGCTCCCGAAAACGCCTCAATCGCCAGGGCGACATCCTCAGCCATCACCGATTCCGCCGGATGGTGGCTGACGCCCCCTTTGCAGCGCACAAACAGCATGCCGACCGGCCAGCGTTCCGCGATGGCAATCGCATCGTGGCCCGCACCGCTGGGCAGCGATAGCGAGCGCCTCTGTACCGAAGTGACGGCCTCCCCCAGCACCTTTTGCAGGTGGATATCGCACGGCGTGGCGGCAATGCGGTAAAACTCCTCGGCGCTGAAGTCCAGACCGCGGCGCGATGCGATCGCCTGGGCATGTTCCAGCAGGTCGTTAAGCAACCGGTCCAGCGGCGCATCCTGCGGCCCGCGAATATCCAGCGAGAGCTGAACCTCGCCGGGGATCACGTTCACCGCCCCCGGCAGACAGCGCAGCTCGCCAACCGTCGCCACCAGGTTGCCGCCCTGCTGTCGGGTAGCGTTTTCAATGATAACCATCCACTCAGCGGCGGCGGCCAGCGCGTCCCTGCGGTGGAGCATCGGCACGGTTCCCGCGTGCCCGGCCTCGCCGGTAAAGCGGCAGTTCAGACGGCGCGCGCCGTTAATGGCTTCCACCACGCCAAGGGAGAGCGCCTCCTGCTCAAGGCATGGCCCCTGCTCAATATGCAGCTCCAGATAGGCGCTGAAATCCTCCTGACGGCGCGCGGCATGCAGCACGCGGGCAGGATCGAGCCCCACCAGGGTCATCGCCTGCGCCACGCTGATCCCGCTGGCGTCGGCTTTTTCCAGCCAGCCCTGCGGCCAGGTGCCCGTCAGCCCCCGGCTGCCTAACAGCGTAATGCCGAAGCGGGTTCCCTCTTCGTCGCAAAAGCCGACAATCTCGATGGCCTGCGCCAGATGCACCCCCTGCTGGTGCAGGCTGTCCACCACCTCAATGGCGGCAAGCACGCCGAGCATGCCGTCGTAGCGCCCGGCATTGCGCACGGTATCGAGATGCGAGCCGAGCAGCACCGCCTGCGCCCCTTCCTGCGCGCCCTCATAGCGTCCACAGATGTTGCCCACGCTGTCCTGCCAGACGGTCATTCCCGCCTGGCTCATCCACTGCCCCACCAGCTGGTTGGCCTGCAGATGCTGGGTGGAGAGATAGACCCGCGTCAGCGCATCCGGGGTTTCGCTGATGGCGGCCAGCGCGTCGGCGCGCGCCATTACCCGTTCTGCCGCCGGGCTCATTGCGGCGTCTCGCGGCGATAGTGGTCCCACGCGGCCTGCATGGCGGCACCCTGCGTGGTGGAGAATTTCAGGTAGTTCAGGACCGACTCGAGGGCGCTCAGGGTGGTCATCACGCAGTCCTTGCGCGCGTTGTAGCCCATGGTGCCAATGCGCCACACTTTGCCGTGCAGCGGGCCAAACGAGGTGCCGATTTCAATCCCGAAATCCTCCAGCATCAGCTTACGCACCTGGTCGCCGTTGACGCCCTGCGGGATAACCACGCCCAGCACGTTGTTCATCTTGTGCTTCAGGTCGCCAAAGGTCTCCAGCCCCATCGCCTGAATGCCCTTCAGCAGCGCATCGCCGTGCAGCTTATGGCGCGCAATGCCGTTATCCAGCCCTTCCTGCAGGATCAGACGCGCGCATTCGCGGGCGCCAAATAGCGCGGTGGTGGCTTCGGTATGGTGGTTAAGACGCTCCGGTCCCCAGTAGTCCATCACCATGCCGAGATCGAAATAGTTGGAGTAGATCATCTCATCGTCGCCGTCGCGGTGGGCGTCGGTGCGGATGCCCTCCTCAACGCATTTGCGGCGGCGGATCGCCTCCTCCATGCGCGCGCTCAGGGTGATCGGCGAGGTGCCCGACGGGCCGCCGAGGCACTTCTGCATCCCGGCCGATACCGCATCCAGTCCCCAGGCGTCGGTTTCCAGCGCGTTGCCGCCGAGCGACGCGGTGGCGTCGGTATAAAACAGCACGTCGTAGCGGCGGCAGATCGCGCCAAGCTCGGCGAGCGGCTGGAGCATGGTGGTGGAGGTATCGCCCTGCACGGTCAGCAGCAGGCGCGGACGAACACGCTTAATCGCATCCTCCACCTGGTCGGGGGTAAACACCTCGCCCCACGGCACCTCGATGGTATGCACCTCCGCGCGGCAGCGGCGGGCAATTTCGCACAGCAGATGACCAAAGCGGCCAAAGACCGGCACCAGCACCTTATCTCCCGGGCGAATGGCGGAGACCAGAATGGCTTCAATCCCCGCGCGGGAAGTGCCGTCCACCAGCATCGTCCAGCGGTTCTCGGTGCGGAACACCCCGCGATAGAGCGCCATCACCTCGTTCATGTAGTGGGTCATGGCCGGATCGTACTGGCCGATCAGCTGGCTCGACATGGCGCGCAGCACGCGCGGGTCGGCGTTGATCGGGCCCGGCCCCATCAGCAGGCGCTGGGGCGGGTTGATTTGCGGAAAGCGTGCGATATCCATTGTTAAGTCCTTATCAGTTGAGGCCGCGCACGGAGGAGATGAACTGCTTCAGTTCCGTGGTCTGCGGGTTGGCGAACAGCGTTTTGCTGTCGCCCTGCTCCCAGACTTTCCCCTGGTGCATAAACACCACGCGGTCGCCCACTTCGCGGGCAAAATTCATTTCATGGGTAACCAGTATGAGCGTCATCCCCTCGGCCGCCAGCTGCTCCAGCACCTTGAGCACTTCGCCCACCAGCTCCGGGTCGAGCGCGGAGGTGATCTCGTCGCAGAGTAAAACTTTCGGCGACATCGCCAGCGCGCGGGCAATCGCCACGCGCTGCTGCTGGCCGCCGGAGAGGCTCGACGGGTAGTAATCCAGACGATCGCCTAAGCCCACTTTCTCCAGCATCTGCTGCGCCAGCTCGCGGCATTCGGCGGCGCTTTTCTTCAGCACCCGACGCGGGGCGAGCATCACGTTTTCCAGCGCAGTCATGTGCGGGAACAGGTTGAAGCTCTGGAACACCATCCCGACCGAGCGGCTGATTTCGCGCGCCTGAGAATCCCGGTCGGTAATGGTCATGCCGCCCAGCTTGATGCTGCCGTCCTGATAGCCTTCCAGGCCGTTGATGCAGCGCAGCAGCGTGCTTTTGCCCGATCCGCTGCGCCCGATAATGGAGATCACCTGGCCCATGTCGATATCCAGATCGACGCCCTTGAGCACGTGGTTATCGCCGTAGTACTTCTGCACCTGATTAATGGTGATGAGAGGCATTGAATTTCGTCTCCAGATAGCGGCTGTAGCGCGACAGCGGATAACACAGAATAAAGTAGCCGAGCGCCACCAGCGCAAAAACCTTAAACGGCTGATACGTCACGTTGGTCAGCATGGTCCCGGCCTTGGTCAGCTCGATAAAACCGATAATCGACGCCAGAGCGGTGCCCTTGATCACCTGCACGGCAAAGCCGACCGTCGGGGCGATACCGATGCGCAGCGCCTGCGGGGCGACGACGCGAAACAGGGTCTGGCCGAAGGTCAGCCCCAGACAGCGCGACGCTTCCCACTGCCCTTTTGGCAAGGCGCGAATACTGCCAAACCAGATGTCGAGCAGAAACGCGCTGGTGTAGAAGGTGAGCGCCAGCGAGGCGGCGGTCCACGGCGAGACGTCGATGCCGAACAGCGCCACGCCGAAGAAGGCCAGGAACAGCTGCATCAGCAGCGGCGTGCCCTGAAACAGCTCAATATAGCCGCGGATGATGCGCCTGACCGTGCGCCCGCCCGTCAGGCGCAGCAGCAGGAGCGGCAGCGTCACCGCCGCCCCGCCGACAAACGCCACCAGCGACAGCAGCACCGTCCAGCGCCCGGCCAGCAGCAGGTTGCGAATAATGTCCCAGTCGGTAAAGGTGGTCATCATGCCTGCACCCCCAGCCATTTGCGTCCCGCCGCCATCATCAGCTGGCGCAGGGTAATCGACAGCGCTAAGTAAATCCCGGTTGTCACCAGATAAACCTCAAAGCTCAGAAACGTTCTGGACTGGATCAGGTTGGCGGCGAAGGTCAGCTCTTCATACGAGACCTGCGACACCACCGACGAGCCGAGCATCACGATAATGCACTGGCTCACCAGCGCCGGGTAAATGCGCTGCAGCGCGGGCGGCAGCACCACGCGAATAAAGGTCTGCAGGCGGGTCAGCCCCAGCACGCGTCCGGCTTCCCACTGCCCTTTCGGCGTGACCTGAATGCCCGCGCGGATAATCTCGGTGCTGTAGGCGCCCAGGTTCACCACCATGGCCAGCAGCGCCGCTTCCCCCGCCGTCATCTTCAGCCCGAGATTCGGCAGGCCGAAGACGATGAAAAACAGCTGCACCACAAACGGCGTGTTGCGGATGATTTCCACGTACGCGCCCCAGATCCGGCTGAACCAGGTGGTGCGTCCGCTGCGGATCGCCGCCCCGAAAATCCCTATCGCCAGCCCGCCGACGGTCGCCATCACCGTCAGCTGAATAGTGACCCACAGCCCCGCCAGCAGCTCCGGCCAGTGCGGCCAGAGCGCGGAGAAATGAAGTTGCTCAGTCATCGGCTCAGGCGCCAAGGTTGGCCGGCAGCGGGGCCTTCAGCCACTGCTCGGAC
Source organism: Enterobacter cloacae complex sp. ECL352 (assembly GCF_020149545.1). Lineage (NCBI taxonomy): Bacteria > Pseudomonadati > Pseudomonadota > Gammaproteobacteria > Enterobacterales > Enterobacteriaceae > Enterobacter > Enterobacter cloacae complex sp. ECL352. The sequence continues at coordinate 3,998,222 of NZ_CP083709.1, read as the reverse complement.
AGGCCGTTCAGCGTGCCGTCCTTGATGCCCTGCTCAATCAGCGCGTCCACTTTTGCCTTCAGGGCCGGTTCGTTTTTCTTCAGGCCAATAAAGCACGGCGAATCTTTCAGCATAAAGCTCGGCACGGGAGCTTTATCCGCGTTCTGGCGCGAAATGGCCGCCACCACCAGGTTGCCGGTCGCCACGTACTGCACCTGTCCGGAGAGGTAGGCGGAGAGCGTGGTGTTGTTATCTTCGTAGCGCTTCACGTCCGCGTCTTTCGGCGCCAGGCCGGTCAGCACCATATCCTCCACCGCCCCGCGCGTCACGCCGATGGTTTTTCCGCTCAGCGCGGCGGCGTCTTTCAGCTCGGCCCCTTTCGGCCCAAACACGCCGAGGAAGAACGGCGCGTAGGCGCGGCTGAAGTCGATCACCTTCTCGCGCTCCGGGTTTTTACCGAGGCTGGAAATGACCAGATCCACCTTATCGGTTTGCAGGTACGGCACGCGGTTGGCGCTGGTCACCGGCACCAGCTGCAGCTTGAGCTTCATCTGTTTGGCCAGATAGCGCGCCATGTCGATGTCATAGCCCTGCGGCTGCAGATCGGTCCCCACCGAGCCAAACGGCGGGAAGTCCTGCGGAACGGCAATGCGAATGGTGCCGCGCTTCTCGATATCCTGAAGCTGGTCAGCCTTTGCCGGCAGCTGTGTGAAGAGACATGCGGCCCCGGCCAGTGCAATCAACAATTTTTTCATGGTGCTTCCCCGTAACGTTAACATGAAACAAAAGATTCTTTGAGTGTGATTTTGCAACTAATGTGCCAGATAGGGCGAAGCGGAAAATATTCTTGCGAAGCCTGATAAAACGCGGACGGGTCGAAAAAACGTCTATTTTCCCGACCCGTCAGATGCACCATTTTAATGCAAAGCACCAGCCTGATGCCCCATTATCGCTGTTCGAGTTCGTCCAGCTGCTGGTAAAGGGAGGCAATCTCGTTAATGCGCGGACGGCCTTTATCGAGACTGTCATGCAGGAAGGCATTCGCCAGCAGGTTAATCAGGCTATTGACCGAGGAGTAGCTGTCATAGGCCGAGACGCTGTCCAGCGGGGCGCAGAGCTGCCAGCTCGCCAGCGGAAACAGGCTGTGCGCCTGCGGCTCGCACATCAGCAGCACCGGAATACCGCGGCTCTGAAGCTGCTGCATCAGCGGGCGGATGATGCGCGGTCGGCGGCGAAAGGCCATCATGACCACCAGATCGTCCGGCGTTAAATCCACCAGCTCCTCGCTCAGGCTCTGCCCCGGCTGCGGCAGGACCAGCACCTGACCGCGCGCCTGCAGCAGCTGCTGGCGCAGGTGCAGCGCCGCCGGATAGGCGTTACGCATGCCGATAATGACGATGCGCCGCGCCTTCACCATGCAGGCCATCGCGTCGGCAAACTGCTGCGCGTCGAGGGCGTTGACCCACTGGGTCAGGTTCGCCATCTCCTGCTTATAGTGGCGCGCCAGCAGCGTATTGCCCTGCACCGCGTCGCGGTTATCGGTGAGCGGCATCCCGCTCTGGCGCAGGGTGCGCAGCTCGTCGCGCATGTCCTTATATTTCTCATAGCCCAGACGCTTAAACAGACGGCTAACCGTGGCTTTCGACACCCCGCTCAGCTGCGCCAGCTCGGCGCTGTTGTAGCTAATGAGATCGTCAAAATGATCGAAAATAAAGTCCGCCACCCGCTGCTCCTGCGGCGACAGCGACGGGTACTGTGCTTTCAGACGTTCATCCAGTTGTTCCATAGCGCCTCTGTAACTTTTGTTTCATCACATTGTACCTTTTATTATGCGTATTCATTATACGTGCCAGTTTACTGAAACTTTTCTTTCAGAACTGGAACAGCTTTTGCAGCGCCTTGTGACTTTCAGGGTTACGAGGACTCTCTATGCAAAGTAATGTCTCCACGCACGGCATGGCCGTTGCGCCCCACCATCTTGCCAGCCAGAGCGCGCTGGCGGTACTGCGCGAAGGCGGCAGCGCGATAGAGGCGATGGTCGCCGCGGCGGCCACCGTTGCCGTGGTTTATCCGCACATGAACGGGCTGGGCGGCGATGGCTTCTGGCTTATCGTGCCGCCGGAAGGCGAACCTGTCGCCATTGATGCCAGCGGCGCGGCGGGATCGCGCGCGACGCTCGCCGCCTACGACGGTCTGGCGCATATCCCCCATCGCGGCCCCCGTGCGGCGCTGACCGTCGCCGGCACGGTGAGCGGCTGGGACGAGGCGCTGAAGGTCTCGCGCGAGTTGACCGGCAAGGCGCTGCCGCTGGCCCGCCTGCTGGCCGACGCCATTGACTATGCGCAGAACGGCACGCCGGTTACGGCCTCTCAGGCCCACGCCACGGCCAGCAAATTCGACGAGCTGAAGGACATCCCCGGCTTCGCGGAAACCTGGCTGGTGGACGGTAAGCCGCCGCAGGTCGGGAGCCGCTTTTACCAGCCCGCCATGGCCACGACGTTGACGCGCCTGGTGGAAGACGGTCTGGACAGCTTTTACCGCGGCCCGCTGGCGGACGTGCTGGCGCACGGCATGGAGACGCTGGGCCTGCCCGTGACGCTGGCCGATTTACGCGCGCACGTCGCCCGGCGCACCGCGCCGCTGAGGCTGCAGCATCAGCAGGGGGTGATCTTTAACCACGCCCCGCCGACGCAGGGGCTGGTCTCGCTGGCGATACTCGGCATCACCGACCGCCTGAACATGGCCGAGGCCGACGACGCCGACACCATTCACCGCATCGTTGAAGCCACCAAGCTGGCCTTTGGCCTGCGCGATGCCCACATTACCGACCCGCGCGAGCTGAAAACCGATATTCAGGGTCTGCTGGATCCCGCCGCCCTGCAGGCGCTTGCCGACAGGGTTGACGACGGCCGCGCCGCGCCGTGGGGGACCGGAAAAGGCCCCGGCGATACGGTGTGGATGGGTGTGATGGATAACAGCGGGCTTGCCGTGTCCTTTATCCAGAGTATCTATCACGAGTTCGGCAGCGGCGTGGTGCTGCCCGACACCGGCATCGTCTGGCAGAACCGGGGCGCATCGTTCAGCCTCGATCCCAATCATCTTCTGGCCCTCGCGCCGGGCAAGCAGCCCTTCCATACCCTGAACCCGGCGGCGGCGCGTCTTAAGGACGGTCGCGTGATGGTCTACGGATCGATGGGCGGTGACGGACAGCCGCAAACCCAGGCCGCGCTTTTTACCCGCTACGCGATTCAGGGCGTGCCTTTACAGGAGAGCATTTCCCGCCCGCGCTGGCTGCTGGGGCGCACCTGGGGACAAACCTCGGACACGTTAAAGCTGGAAGGACGCTTTACCGCTGAGACGGTCTCACGGCTTCAGGCACTCGGGCACGAGGTGGAAATGTTCCCTGACTTCAGCGAAGCGATGGGCCACGCGGGCGCGATTGTCCGCCACCCCAACGGGCTGTTCGAAGGGGCATTTGACCCGCGCAGCAACGGCGCGGCCGCCGGATTCTGAGGAGAAAACTATGACGACACAACAACCCGACTGGCAGGCGTATCTGGCGCAAATGGAGTCCGTGCTCGGCGTGACGCTGGACGATGCCCGCCGCGCCGAGCTGCAGGTGCAGTTCAGCCGCATAGCAAACATGGCCGCCCCGCTGATGGCGCTGCCGCTCGATGACCGTCTGGAGATCGCAGGAGTGTACAAAGCATGAGGCTACACGAGATGAGTATCAGCGCGATCCAGCATGCGCTGGGCGCGGGCGAGCTGAGCGCTCGCGAGATTGCCCGCCAGACGCTGGAGGCGATTGCGCGCGTTAACCCGCAGATCGGCGCCTGGACCGCCGTGACGGAAGCGCGCATGCTCGCCGAGGCCGAGAGCATCGATACCCTGCGCCGCGAAAAGCGCCCCCTGCCCCCGCTGGCGGGCGTGCCCTACGCGGTAAAAAACCTATTCGACGTTGCCGGCCACACCACCCTTGCCGGGGCAGAGCTGTTCAGCCAGCGCCCCGCCGCGGCCGCTGACAGCTTCGCGGTGCGCCAGCTGCGCAGCGCGGGCGGGCTGCTGACCGGGATGGTGAATATGGACGCCTACGCCTACGGCTTCACGACCGAAAACAGCCACTACGGCACGACGCGTAACCCGCACGATCTGGCGCGCATTGCGGGCGGATCTTCCGGCGGCTCGGCCGCCGCCGTGGCCACCGGGCTGGTGCACTTTTCGCTCGGCACCGACACCAACGGCTCGATTCGCGTTCCGGCCTCCCTGTGCGGCATCTACGGCCTGAAGCCCACCTTTGGCCGCCTGTCGCGATCCGGCAGCCATCCGTTTGTCGCGAGCCTCGATCATATCGGCCCCTTTGCCCGCCGCGTGTGCGACCTGGCGTCCGTCTACGATGCGCTGCAGGGGCGGGACAGCAGCGACGCTTTTCAGGCAGAGAGCTCGCGCGAGCAGACGCGCCCCCTGCTTGAGCGCGGGCTTGACGGCCTGCGCTGCGCGGTGCTCGGCGGCTACTTCACCACCTGGTGCGACGCGGATGCCAGAGACGCCGTGGCGCGGGCGGCGAAGGCGCTCGACGTGCAGGATGAGCTGCAGTTCCCGGACGCCGAACTGGCGCGCTCCGCGGCGTTTATCATCAGCGCCTCCGAAGGGGGAAACCAGTACCTGCCCGCGCTTCGCCGCGAGCCCGAGCGTTTTGAGCCGCACTCCCGGGAACGCCTGCTGGCAGGCGCGATGATCCCCTCCGCCTGGTACATTCAGGCCCAGCGGTTTCGCGCGCACGCCCGACAGGCGTTTAAAACCCTGTTCGCGCAGGCCGACGTGCTGATCGCTCCGGCAACGCCGCGCAGCGCGACGCTCGCGGGTGAGCAGACCATGGAGATTAACGGTCAGCCGCTCCCCATCCGCGCCAGCATGGGGATGCTGACCCAGCCGATTTCATTTCTGGGCCTGCCCGTGACCACCGTTCCGCTGCGTACCGCGCAGGGTGCACCGATTGGCCTGCAGCTGATTGCCGCGCCGTTTAACGAGCAGGCCTGCCTGCGCGTCGCGCGCGTGCTGGAAGAGAGCGGCATCGCCGACGCCCGTCCGGCGGAGGTGGCCGCATGATGAATCACGATGACATTAACCTGCCGTGGGTGGTTGCCGAGGTGACCGCCGCGTTTTATCGCTATGAAGACGCGCTGGTCAGCAACAACGTTGCGGTGCTGGACGAGCTGTTCTGGCACGACAAAAACACGGTGCGTCTGGGGGCGGGTGAAAACCTGTACGGGATTGATGAAATCCGCGCCTTTCGGGCGGCGCGCCCCGCCGCCGGGCTGCAACGGACGCTGCGTCACACCGTTATCACCACCTTCGGTGAGGATTATGCCGTGTGCAGCACCGAGTTTACCCGCGAGGGGACGGAACGCATTGGCCGCCAGCAGCAGACGTGGGTGCGGTTTGCCTACGGATGGCGGATCGTGGCGGCACAGGTGAGTTTGATGTCGTAGTCGTAGGCCGGGTAAGGCGCAGCCGCCACCCGGCTAAACACGGCACACTTACTTCTTAAACGGATGCACATCCCGCCAGTGGTCGGCAATCTGCTGGCGGGTACAGACCCACACCCGCTCGTGCTGCTGCACGTAATCGAGGAACCGCTGCAGCGCGCGAAAACGCCCCGGCCGCCCCAGCAGGCGACAGTGCATGCCGATGGACATCATCTTCGGCGCGCTTTCCCCCTCTTCGTACAGCACGTCAAAACTGTCCTTCAGATACGTATAAAACTGCTCGGCGGTGTTAAACCCCTGCGCGGTGGCGAAGCGCATGTCGTTCGCATCCAGCGTATACGGCACGATCAGGTGCGGTTTACGGGTGCCGTCGCTGCAGGCCACTTCCGTCCAGAAGGGCAGATCGTCGCCGTAGTAGTCGCTGTCATAGTCGAAGCCGCCGTGCTCCACCACCAGCTGGCGGGTGTTGGGGCTGTCGCGCCCGGTGTACCAGCCCGTCGGCGGCTTGCCGAACAGGTCGGTCAACACGTGCACCGCCTTGTGCAGGTGTTCGCGCTCCTGGCTGATATCCATGCTCTGATAGTGGATCCAGCGCCAGCCGTGGCTCACCACGTCATAATCCGCCGCCTTGATTGCCTCGACGATCTCAGGATGACGCGCCAGCGCCATCGCTACGCCAAAGACCGTCAGCGGCAGGCCGCGCTTTTGAAATTCACTGTGGATCCGCCAGAACCCGGCGCGGCTGCCGTATTCGTAGAGGGAGTCCATCGACATGTGTTTATCCGGGTAGCTGGCCGCGCCGATAATGTCCGACAGGAACTGCTCGGATCCGGCATCGCCGTGCAGAACGTGGTTTTCCGCCCCTTCCTCATAATTGAGCACAAACTGCACGGCGATACGCGCCTGATTCGGCCACCGCGCGTGCGGCGGGTTGCCCGCGTAGCCGCGCAGATCCCGCGGGTAATCCTGTTCAAAAAGCCCCATTGCCACCCCCAAAAATTAAAATGGATTCAGTGCCTGAAAATGTCCGCTTAACGCTTTTTTCTCGGGGAACGCCAGATCCCCGTGCTTGCTGGTCGACAGCCCCAGCGCCACCAGCGATTCCACCATCTTCACCGCCGCGCTGACGCCGTCGATGACCGGCACGCGCAGCTCGCGCGTCAGCTCCTGCGCCAGCGTCGCCATGCCGCCGCAGCCCAGCACGATGGCGCCACAGCCGTCCTCTTTCAGCGCCTGTATACAGCGCGCGCGCACCTTCTCCTGCGCCAGACCGCTGCCGTCTTCCAGCGCCAGCACCGGGAGATCGATAGCGTGCAGCGCCGCGCACCTGTCCTGAAAGCCATACTGGTGCAGCAGATGGCGGGCAATAATCAGCGTGCGCGGCAGCGTGGTGACCACCGAAAAGCGCGTCGCCACCAGCGTCGCCATATGCATGGCGGCTTCGGCGATACCGACCACCGGCCCCTGCGCCAGCTCGCGCGCCGCCAGCAGGCCCGGATCGCCAAAGCAGGCGATGACGTGACCATCGACGCCCTGCTCTCTGCCGAGCTTAACCTGTTCGAGAACCCCCACGGCGGCGATGGCCTCATCAAAGTGGCCTTCTATAGACGGCACGCCCGCGCTGGGGCAGACCGCGAGGATCTCCGTTCCAGGCGCCGCCACCGCGCGGGCCGCCGCGCCGATGGTTTCCGTCATCGCGAGGCTGGTGTTGGGGTTGATCACTTGTATACAGACAGATGACATTACGACTCCTTGTGGCCGGCAAACAGCCGGGCAAAATCGGGCAGGCACTCGCCCGCCCGCTCGAAGCAGAGGCTGGCGACGATATGTTCAAAATGGTGCATTAAGGCATCGCTTAGCGGCTGGAGCGCCTTCTGGCGCAGCAGATCCACAAGCTGTTCGTGATCGTTGCAGCGGCACCCCTGACGCCACGGCGCGCCCCAGGTGGCAATCACCAGCGAGGAGCGCTGGCTCAGGCCGGTCACCATCTCCGTCAGCACCTGGTTGCCGGAGATGGCCTGCAGCTGAATGTGGAAATTGGCGGAGTGGCGGATTGCCGCCGGGCCGTCGTACGCCTCGTGCGCCTGCTGCTCCTGACGAATAATGGCCTCCAGCGCGGCAAGGTGCGGCGGCTGGCAGCGGGCCAGCACGTCCGGCAGGTTGGCGACCTCCAGCAGCGCGCGGGTGCGGAAGATATGCTGCGCCTCTTCCACCGTCGGGCTGGCAACGTGTGCACCACGCTTGGGCGTTAAGGTGACCATTTGCACAGCCGCGAGTCGTTGAAGCACCTTGCGGATGCCCGTGCGGCTTACGCCAAAGACCTCGGCCAGCGCCTCCTCCGGCAGTTTGCTCCCCGGCAGCAGCTGATGTTCGACAATCGCGGTCATCAGCGCCTGAAAGATCGATTCGTCTTTGTCATGCAGGTCTGGCGCGGTCTGCAGGGCGTTTATGTTGTTCATTCACCACTCCGTCTTTTACTCTTCGTTATCGAATCGTATACATAAAAATAAAATATTGCATACAAGATTTATTATTTTGGCCTGGATCCTGCAACACCGTCTGCACTCCCGCTTAACGGGTTTTCATTCACAGGAGCAGGTTTCATGCCAAACAGTCAAAACGCGCAGCAGGGTACGGCCGCTGATTCCGGTGCGGTTTACAGCCCACGTCTTTGCAATGAGGATCTGGCACCGACGCGTGACCAGAACTGGAGCTGGTACAACATCTTTTCGTTCTGGATGTCGGACGTTCACAGCATGGGGGGTTATGTTGTCGCCGCGAGCTTCTTTACGCTCGGGCTGGCAAGCTGGCAGGTGCTGCTGTGCCTGCTGGTGGGGATTTGCATCGTGCAGCTGTGCGCCAACCTGGTAGCCAAACCGAGCCAGATGGCGGGCGTGCCCTACGCGGTAATCAGCCGTCAGGCGTTTGGCGTGTTCGGGGCCAATATTCCGGCGGTGATCCGCGGGCTGATCGCCTTCGCGTGGTACGGCATTCAGACCTACCTGGCCGCCAACGCCCTGATGCTGGTGGCGCTCAAGTTCTGGCCGTCGCTCTCTTCGCTCACTACCGGCGCATTCCTGGGCCTGTCGCATCTCGGCTGGATCTGCTTTGCCATCATGTGGGTGCTGCAGGCGATGGTCTTCTGGCACGGCATGAGCGCCATCAAGCGCTTTATTGATATCGCCGGTCCGGCGGTCTATGTGGTGATGCTGGCCCTCGCAGGCTGGATTGTATACAAGACCGGTTTTGACGGCATTTCCTTCACTCTCGCCAGCAAATCCCTGAGCGCGGGGGAGCAGACCTGGCAGATGATCACCGCGACCGCGCTGGTGGTGTCTTACTTCTCCGGCCCGCTGCTCAACTTTGGCGACTTCTCCCGCTACGGCAAAAGCATGGGCGAGATCCGCCGCGGCAACCGCTGGGGGCTACCGTTTAACTTCCTGCTGTTCTCCATCGTCACCGTGGTGATTGTCTCCGGCACCCAGTCGCTGTTTGGCCGCATGATCACCGACCCGATCGAAACCGTCAGCCGCGTGGGCAACGATCTGGCCGTAGCGATTGGCCTGCTGACGATGATCACCGCCACCATCGGGATCAACATCGTCGCGAACTTCGTCTCCCCGGCATTTGATTTCTCTAACTGCTCGCCGCAGAAAATCAGCTTCCGCACCGGGGGCATGATTGCCGCCGTCGGCTCGATCCTGCTCACCCCGTGGAACCTGTTCAACTCGCCGGAGCTTATCCACTACACCCTGGACGTGCTCGGGGCGTTCATCGGCCCGCTGTTCGGCATTCTGATTGCCGACTTCTACCTGATTAAGCGCGGCAAGGTGTCGGTTGACGATCTGTTCGACGACACGCCAAAGGGCAAATACTGGTACCGCAACGGCTTCAACCCGAAAGCCATTGGCGCGCTGATCCCGTCCGTTGCCGTGGGCCTGGTGATTAGCTTCATCCCGGCCCTGCATGAGGTGGCGAACTTCAGCTGGTTTATCGGCGTCTTCCTCGGCGGCGTGACCTACCGCTGGCTGGCGCGGGAAGATCGCGAGACGGCGGGCGCGACGTCGTTCAGCTCCCGCGTGGCGACGCAAAAAGAGTAACTTCCTCCTTCCGGCCGCAGCTTAGCTGCGGCCCGTTCATTCTGGCACCGTTCTTGCTGCGCCTTCTCACCCCGCTACGCAAACACTAAGGCAGGAATCATGATGGATTACCAGACAGCGATCCGCGGTGCATTTTTTGATATTGCCCAGGTCTGCGACAGCGCAGACGCGATTGCCCAACACGCGCGCTACCTTGAGGACGGGCTGCTGTTTATACAGGGCGGGAAAATTCTGGCGCACATGCCGTGGCAGGAGGGCGAGCAGTATCTTGACCCCCACAAGGGCTACACCGACCTGCGCGGTAAGCTACTGCTGCCCGGTTTTGTCGATACCCACGTCCATTATCCGCAAACGGAGATGATCGGCGCCTTTGGCGAGCAGCTGCTGGAGTGGCTGACCACCTACACCTTCCCGGTGGAGAGCCAGTTTGCCGATGAAGCCTACGCGAAAGAGATCGCCGAATTTTTCATTCAGCAGCTGGTAAGCAACGGCACCACCACCGCGCTGGTGTTTTGCACGCTGCATCCGGAATCGGTCGAGGCGCTGTTTACCGAAGCCCTGCGCCTCAACATGCGCCTAATCGCCGGAAAGGTGATGATGGACAGACACGCGCCGGACTATCTGAGCGAAGACGCGAAGCAGAGCTACCGGCAGACGCGGGCGCTGATCCAGCGCTGGCACCACCGGGGACGGCTGGGCTACGCCATTACCCCGCGCTTTGCCCCGACCTCATCCCCCGAGCTGCTCGCCGCGGTCAGCCTGCTCAGAGAGGAGTTCCCGGATACCTGGATGCAGACCCATCTGAGCGAAAACCCCAACGAAGTGGCCTGGGTGAGCGGCCTCTGGCCGGAACACGAGCGCTATCTGGACGTGTATCATCACTACGGGCTGACCGGCGAGCGCAGCGTGTTTGCCCACGCGATTCACCTTCACCACAGCGAGTGGCAGTGCCTGCATGACACCGGTTCGGCGGTGGCGTTTTGCCCCACCTCTAACCTGTTTCTCGGCAGCGGGCTGTTTCGCCTGCCCGCCTGCTGGCAGCACAAGGTCAGGATGGGCATCGGCACCGACGTCGGCGCGGGCACCACCTTCAGCATGCTGCGCACCCTGGGGGAGGCCTACAAGGTCGGCCAGCTTCAGAGCTACCGCCTGCGCGCCAGCGAGGCGTTTTATCACGCCACGCTGGGCGGTGCGCACGCCCTCAGGCTCGACGATAAGATTGGCAACTTCGCGCCCGGCAAAGAGGCGGATTTCGTGGTGATCGACCCTGACGTGACGCCGCTGCAGCGCCTGCGCAATCGCCGCTGTCAGGATATCTACGAGCAGCTTTTTGTGCTGATGACCCTCGGCGACGAGCGCAACATCAGCGAGACCTGGGTCAACGGCGAGCGGGTGTGGTCAACTTCCCCGGTAGGTTGACCATCCGCCGGGCGCAATCACAAACGGCAGATGGAAATGCTCGTCTGCCGCTTCTCCCGTCACAAAATCAATTTGCGCGCAGGGGTATAGCGTGTCGCGGCCGGTTTCGCTAAACCACGCGCCGATCTCCGCCACCAGCCGATAGCGGCCTGCGGGCAGAGAGGGAACGAACGCGGCGATGCGTCCCTGGACGTTGGTCACGCCCGAGGCCAGCGTGTTCCCGTCCTGTTGTAGATGAACCGTCACGCCCTCTGCGGGTTTGCCCGTCGAGATATCCAGAATATGGGTGCTGAGTGTGCTCATTCGCTAATAACTCCTTCCAGCCGTAGCAGCGTAATTTCCTGCAGCTGTTCCAGCGCGGCACGGACTTCCTGCGCGTCGCTGTTCTCCAGCCGCGCGTGCAGCGCCTGTAAAATCTCCTCGCCGCTGCGGCCCTTCGCGCGGATCAGAAACACGCGTCCGAAGCGGGCCTCGTAGCGGGCATTGCCCTCGCGCAGCGCCCGGGCAAGGGCAGCATCGCCTTCATTCACCGCGCCCTGCTCCTGGCGCGACAGCGCCGCCTCCGCCTGTGAACCTGCGGGCTTTTCCCCGATGCGTGGATGGGCGCTCAGGGCCTGCGCCAGCGCCGCTTCGTCCCAGTTTTGCGTCAGCGCGTTTGCCGTACTGAACAATTCGTCCCGGCTGGCGTAGGGTCGCCAGCGAACCAGCGCATCGGCCCAGCCGGGGAGCGCCACGCAGGGGTGAATCAGCGCTAACGCCTTTTCGTGGGGAAGATGATTGAAGTCGTGCAGTGCGATCATAGCGTCTCCTTTATTGTCTTCTTCCTGGTTGTTGCACAAACCACGCCACTCTGAGCGCGGGCGTGAAACAGTCGATTCCGTATAGCTCAACTGGAAATTTTTGATTCAAAAAAAGGCACGCTCACCGCGTTTGCGCACCTTAGCAGTGCAAACTCACCTCTCACAACGCCGTTTTCACCACTCTGCAGCCTGGTACGCAAATTGCTGAATGTCTTTACACCCTGCAAAAGGAGAGAAGCATGAGAGCAATCGTCATTGGTGCGGGTATTGGCGGCCTGAGCGCCGCCGTCGCGCTGAAGAAAGCGGGCATCGACTGTACCGTGTTTGAAGCCGTCAAAGAGATCAGGCCCGTCGGGGCGGCCATCTCCATCTGGCCTAACGGCGTGAAATGCATGCAGCACCTCGGCATGGGCGACATCATCGAGACCTACGGCGGGCCGATGCGTTTTATGGCCTACAAGGATTACCGGCGCGGCGAGACTCTGACCCGCTTCAGCCTTGCCCCGCTGGTTGAGCGTACCGGCGGGCGCCCCTGCCCCGTCTCGCGCGCTGAGCTTCAGCGCGAAATGCTGGACTTCTGGGGGCGCGACAGGGTGCAGTTCGGCAAGCGCGTCGAACGCGTAAGCGAAGACGACGCGGGCGTGAGCGTGACCTTCACCGACGGCACCACGGCAGCCGGCGATTTTCTGATTGCCGCCGACGGCAGCCACTCCGCCGTGCGCCCGTACGTGCTGGGGTATACCCCGGAGCGCCGCTACGCCGGGTACGTGAACTGGAACGGGCTGGTGAAGATTGACGAAGAGATCGCCCCGGCGCACCAGTGGACCACCTTCGTTGGCGAAGGCAAACGCGTGTCGCTGATGCCCGTTTCCGGCGGACGCTTCTACTTCTTTTTTGACGTGCCGCTGCCCGCGGGCCTGGCGGAGGATCGCACCACCCTGCGCGCCGACCTCACGGGCTACTTCCGCGGCTGGGCCCCGCCGGTGCAGAAGCTTATCGCGGCGCTGGATCCTGAAACGACCAACCGCATTGAAATCCACGACATTGAGCCGTTCGACAGCCTGGTGCGCGGCAACGTCGCGCTGCTCGGCGATGCCGCGCACAGCACCACGCCGGATATCGGCCAGGGCGGCTGTGCGGCGATGGAAGACGCCGTGGTGCTGGGTGAGTGCCTGCGTGAAAACCACAGCATTACGCTGGCGCTGCGCCAGTACGAAGCGCTGCGCTGCGACCGGGTGCGCGACCTGGTGCTGAAGGCGCGTAAACGCTGCGACGTCACCCACGGGAAAGACATGGCGTTGACGCAGGCCTGGTATCAGGAGCTCAAAGAGGAGACCGGTGAGCGCATCATCAACGGTCTGTGCGAGACCATTCAGGGCGGCCCGTTAGGCTGAACGCAAGAGGGACAACGATGAAAAGAGAACCGACTCCACCCGCCCACTGCACGTTTGAGCCAGAGGACTGGCTGCGCCTGGCGAAATGCTGGCATCCGGTCGCGCGCGCCTGCGACGTCGGCCCGGCGCCGGTTAAGGCGACCCTGCTGGACGAACAGCTGGTGATTTACCGGATTAACGACCAGGTCGTGGTCGCCCGTGACGTCTGCCCGCACCGCGGCGTGCCGCTGACGCTCGGCTTTCACGACGAGCACGGAATTATCTGCCCCTACCACGGCTTACGCTTTGGAGAAGACGGGCGCTGCAACCGTATTCCGTCCAGCCCCGACCAGCCCGTTCCGGCGAAGCTGAACCTGATTAACTACGCCGTGGAGGAGCGCTTCGGCCTGATCTGGACCTGCCTGGCGTTTGACCCGGACAATCCTGTGCCGCTGCCCACCATGCCGCACTGGGATGACGACGGATTTCAGCAGATCAACTGCCCGGCGTTTGAGGTGAACGGCTTTGCCGGTCGTCAGGTAGAGGGGTTTCTGGACGTGGCGCACTTTGCCTGGATCCACACCGATACCTTTGCCGACCCCAATAATCAGCGGGTCCCCACCTATCAGCCGCAGGAGACGCCGTTCGGTTTTGTTGCCGATTACTGGAGCTCCGTGAGCAACTATCCCGCCAGTTCACCCGTGCAGGCGCCGGAAGGGTTCCAGTGGCTGCGCCATTTTGAAATGCATCTGCCGTTTACCGCCACCCTGACGATTCATTTTCCGCGAGAATCGCGACTGGTCATCATGAACGCCGCGTCGCCCGTGTCATCGCGCGTCACCCGCATGTTCGCCCCTATCGCGCGTAACTTTGACCTGCATATTCCGGTGGAGGATGTGCATGCCTTCAATCTGCGCATTTTTGAGGAGGATCGCCTGATGGTCGAAACCCAGCGCCCGGAAAGTCTGCCGCTGGATCTGACGCTGGAAGCCCATATTCCCGCCGATAAAAGCTCAATTGCCTACCGTCGGGGACTGAAGAAGATGGGCTTTGGCGAATTTTTCCTCGTATGACGGAGGCCGATATGCTGAGCGTAATTGTTGACGGGCTGTGGCGCGAGGGCGACAAAAGCCTCGCCGTCAGGCTGGTGGCTGAAGACGGTAACGCGCTGCCGGCGTGGCAGCCCGGCGCACACATTGATGTGCACTTGCCCTGCGGCGCGGTGCGCCAGTATTCCCTGACCGGTGCGTGTGGAGACGAGAGCTATCTTATCTGCGTGGGGCGGGAAACCGCCTCGCGCGGCGGATCGCGCTACGTTCACGAGACGCTGCGACCCGGGCAGAAATTAGCGATCTCTGCCCCGCGCAATCTGTTTCCGCTGCATCAGGCTGAGCGGGTGTTGCTGCTGGCGGCGGGCATTGGCATTACGCCGCTGTATGCGATGGCCCTGCAGCTGAAGGCGGCCGGAACGCCGTTTACGCTGCACTATTACGTCAAACGCCGCGAAAGCGCGGCCTTTGCGCGCGAACTCTCCCGGTTAGGTGAGTGCCAGATTCATACCGCCAGCCCGCGCACGGCGCTGGCAGAACATCTGCCCGCGCCTGAGGCGGGGCTTCACGCCTGGATCTGCGGCCCGGCAGGGTTTATGGAAAAAGTGCGAGACGTGGCGACGGCCAGGGGATGGGATGATGGCCATCTCCACAGCGAGGCGTTTCAGCCCGCGGTCCCTGCCGCACGCGGTGACGCGGGCGAGATCTTTACGGTCAAACTCGCCTCCACCGGGGAGCGCTGGCCGGTGCCTGCGGATAAGACCATCGCTCAGGTACTACAGGAAAACGGCGTGGACGTGCCGCTGTCATGCGAAATGGGGATCTGCGGGGCGTGCCTGACGCCGGTGATTGACGGCGTGGTGGATCATCGGGATAGCGTGCAGTCGGAGACGGAAAAAAGCGCGACGGACCAGCAGGTGGCGCTGTGCTGTTCGCGGAGCCATTCCGGGGAGCTGGTGATTGCCCTGTAAAACGAAAAAACCCTGCGATATTGCTATCGCAGGGTTTTCAAATTTGGCGGAAGCGTAGAGATTCGAACTCTAGAACCCTTTCGGGTCGCCGGTTTTCAAGACCGGTGCCTTCAACCGCTCGGCCACGCTTCCAAAGTGAGGCGCACTATAAACATCTATTAGCCCCTTGTAAAGCAGGAATTTTTCTATTTTCACCCGCCGGCGTTTGACTGCGCAAAAATCACCCAGGCGCTTGCCGCGCACCGGTCACAGCCCCCTTGTACATACCGTTACACAGCAACGCTCATCCTTTTAAATCGCTCTGGTATAGAATGCCACAAAAATAAACGGTCATTTGTTGTGTAATTGTTATAAATCTGAGTACCCGCAGATTTAGAAATTACTGCCATGCAGTGTTACTGGTTGATGATGAAAATCAAAAATACGCTTTGCTTACATATCCTGATGGCGACCCTGGCCATATTGTTCCTTTGTGTTCACCCGCTGGTGACGAGCTTCAATCCGCCCCTCACCTTCCAGCCGCTGATTAAATCAATGGCGGGCACGCCGAAAGAACAAGCGGAAAAAATTGCGACTATTTCCCATGCCTTAGAAGGGAATGCTATTTTCTTCATTGGCGCGTCTGAGGTGGCCACCTCAGAAGATGAACATTACGCTGTATATAATTACTTTAATAAGCAATTGCACAAACCCGTCGTGGCGTATGGCGATGCGTTCGTCGATGATGAAACGCAATTTTTACTGTTCTCTCGTTTTAAAAATAGCCTTAACGCAAACAGTAAAGTTGTTTTGCTTCTAGCTCCTGACAGCTTTTATTCAAAAGGGCTGCCACCGGCTATCTATGCCGATAATTTCCCCGGCTCTATTTTTAATCCGCTGATGAAGGATCCGCAGGCGCGCCCGCTGCTGGTTAATTATTTAAAGCATATTGATAGTAAAGAAATAAGCCATTTAACCTTCGGCCAAATGCGGGTCTTTGGCTGGCACCCCGATCTGATGTGGGACGAGCTGAGCTTCCAGTTTGCCAACGTCTGCACCCTGATAAAAAACGACTGGCTGGCGCTGCTCAACATCACGCCCCAGACGGTACAGCCCTGGCCGCAGCAGCCAGCCGCCCACATTGCCCCCGACTGGGATAAAGAGCTGGCGAATGCGCGCGAGTTAAATAAAAAACGCCAGCAGAGCGCGGCCACCCTGTGGATGGACAAAACGATTTACGAGGAGGACAGTACGCGGCAGCAGTGGGATGACACGCCGGTTGTGCCTGCGCAAATCGCCGCCTTCAGTAAAACCGTCCAGCTGCTTAAAGAACACCACGTGCAGGTGATTGCTATCGTCGACCCGGTTAACCCCTGGGCGCTTTACAATACCGATACCTTCCGCCCGGTTGATAAACAAATAAAAACCATTCTGGAAAAGAACCAGATCCCTTATTTAGATATGTACGCCATGCCTTATCAGAATGGCTGGAACTGGGATCGTTTGCACCCTTCCGAACTGGCCTGGGTTCCTATGATTCGCTTTATTGCACAGAGTTTTAAATGATGAAAATCGCGATCCGTCTTTTTTTACTTTATCTCCTGCTGGCGATCACCATCGTCGCGTGGACCTCTGTCGATGACAGCATGAGTATGCAGCTGCATTTTGAATATCAAAAGTTCTGAGGCCGAATGATGTACAGCTCAGGAATGTTTTTTGTTTATTTGTTTTCATCCGCGCTGGCGTTTGCGCTGGTTAATCGCGTATTACGCCATCGTCTGACCTGGTTATCTGCGCTGTCGGTGCTGACGGCGCTGGGATGGGGATATATATTTCAGGGGGATTATATTGTCCCCGTCGCCGTTTTTTTCAGCTTTTATGTTTTTGCCACGCTAAAAGAGAAGGGATGGTTAAAAACGTGGCAGGCGGTCATTCTGACATTATTGCCGCTGCTGCTGGTGAAATTACATTTAAATAACCACTGGGGCATGATCGGCCTCTCTTTTATGACGTTCCGCGCGCTGGACGTGCTGCTCTATCGCAGTAAAAAAGAAGGTCAGAATTTCCTGCACTATTTCTGTTATCTGTTTATGCCCTTTATTATCCTGGCCGGCCCAATGTACCGCTGGCGGACGTGGATGAGTGACGTCAGCAAGCCCGTATTTGCCCTTAACCGCGAACAGTTTTTAGTCGCGCTGGAGCAAATCATTACCGGCATTGTCCAGAAGTTCCTGTTTGCCATGCTGATTGATTCGCTTGTCGTGCAGCCCTGGAGCCATAAGCCGTTTACGCTGACCGTGGGCGTGGTGATGTCGATTGCCTACAGCACCTACCTGTACTTTGATTTTGCGGGCTACAGCAATATGGCCATCGGCGCGGGCCGCCTGTTTGGGCTCAGCATTCCGGCAAACTTTAACATGCCGCTTCTGGCAAAGAACCCGCAGGATTTCTGGCGCCGCTTCCACATCAGCCTGTCTGAATGGCTGCGCGATGTGGTCTTTATGCCCGTTTATATGAACCTGATGAAATTCAACTTTTTCCGTCAGAACAAAACGCTGGCGCAAAATATCGGTATTTTTTGCACCTTATTCTGCATGGGGGCATGGAATGGCCTGGAACGCCATTACGTCATCAGCGGCGCGCTGTTTGGCGCGATTTCCGTCGCTCACAATATGCTGCTGTGGTCAGCCAAACGCAGCCCGGCATTGCACCGCGGCCTGCAGTATCCGGCCGTTGCGTTTTTAGGGCGAATTCTGACGCTGGGAAGCGCCGCAGGATCCCTTTACATCTTTAGTGGAATGTCACCTCTATGAAAAATCACTCCGATCTTCAGGAACTGCAGGATTTCTTACGTGCGGCATTATGCGATCCCGCCTCCCCGCAGCAGCTGGCCATCAGCGGTAGCGACGAAGCCTTAAGCTGGCTACAGCTTTCCGCTGCCGTGACGGACTGGGCGCAGCGCTATCAGCGCTGCCAGCCTGTTGCCGGTACGCCGGTCGTATTGTACGGACACCAGCAGGCCGAGTTCGCCGTGGCGATTTATAGCTGCCTGCTGCACAACATTCCGTACATCCCGGTGGACTGCATCTATCCGCAGGAGCGCCTTCGGGAGATCTGCCATCTGGCCAGCGCCCCTTACTATTACGACGTCGTGACCCGGCAGTTCATCGCCACCGGGGAACCGGGCAAGGTACTGGAGGAGCAGGATCTGGCCTACATCATGTTTACTTCAGGCAGCACCGGTAAACCTAAAGGCGTGCAGATTGGGCGTGAAAGCGTATGGCACTTCATGAAATGGGTCAGCCAGGACTTTTCACTGCCGGAAAAACCGGTCCTGATGAACCACGCGGTATTCAGCTTTGACCTCTCCCTGATCCCTTTGCTGGCGAATCTGGCGATGGGCGGACACATCGTGCTGAACGCCAAAGAGGACATTCAGAAAGAGAACTGGCTGGAGCGACTGAAAAGCAACGCGGTCTCCGCCTGGGTTTCAACCCCCTCTTTTGCTTACCAGCAGCTGCTTTCCCCGCAGTTCAACAGCGAGTATTTGCCCGCGCTCAACGTCTTTATCTTCATTGGTGAAGTGCTCAATAAAGCGCTGGTTAAACAGCTTCGCCGCCGCTTCCCGCAGGCCAAAATCATTAACTCGTATGGCCCTACGGAAGCGACGATTGCGACGACCGTGGTTGAAATCACGGATGCGATCCTGAACAGCGACAGCGCCGTGCTGCCGGTGGGGGTCATGATGCCTGAGAGCAAAATGGAAATTTCCGCCGACGGCGAGCTGATTATCTGGGGTAAAAACGTCATGCGCGGCTATCTCGGCCTGCCGCAGGAGAACGCGGCGAAATTACTCCGTCGGGAAGATGAAGCGTTTCGCGGCTACCGGACCGGCGATCTGGGCTATGAGGCGGGGCTGATCTACTGTCAGGGCCGCAACGACAGCCAGGTCAAACTGAACGGCTACCGTATTGAAATCAACGAGATCGAGAACCGCCTGCTGGCCATGTCCGGCATCAACGAAGCGGTGGTCCTGCCGCTGATGAAATCCTGCGGCAGCGTACTGCGCATTGCCGCGTTCTGCGTGACGGATATGGCGCCGGACACCATCAAAACATCGCTGTCGAAGGTCGTTCCGCACTATATGGTGCCTTCACAAATTATCGTAAAAGACGCTTTGCCGCTGAATCCTAACGGCAAAATTGACCGCAAGCTGCTGGACGCTTACGCCCGCACAAATTAATGACTCCAGGAAAAATTATGGAACAAGAAATTCTCGCCCTGTTCGAAAAAGTGTTATCCCGCAAGGTGGGCTTTCACGATGAACTGATTGAATCCGACATTCTCGACTCCATCCTGGCGGTCGATATGGTGCTGGAAGTGCAGGACGTTTACGGCTGCATGATCCCTCCAACTGACGTGGCGACGGTGCTAAAAACCCCGGCGGACCTGGCCCGCTATATTGAAGAAAACCGCTAAACGCCCCTGCTGTTAATGCTGCCCTGAAGGCTCAGGAGGATCTCTCCGGAGCCTTCATTCGTTCCCCCTCCCCCTGAACGCTGTCCTGCCCCTTTCACAGGAATGAAACCGACTGCTTTTACTATTTCTCCTACACTTTAGGAGTACTGTCGGTACGGGAAACAGAAAAAAGCCAACTTAATTAAGGCATTAATGATTCGCTGTGCGCTCAGCCGGGGAACGTTTTGCCTTTAACAGAGGAGTCTGCGGTATGGCATTCGTAACAACGAAAGACGGCGTCAATATTTACTACAAAGACTGGGGCCCAAAAGAGGCTCAACCCATTGTTTTCCACCACGGCTGGCCGCTAAGTGCCGATGACTGGGATAACCAGATGCTCTTCTTCCTCGCTGAAGGCTATCGCGTTATCGCTATCGATCGTCGCGGTCACGGGCGTTCGGACCAGGTGAGTGAAGGCCACGATATGGATCATTACGCGGCCGACGCGTCGGCCGTGGTTGAAAGCCTGGACCTGCGCAATGCCGTGCACGTCGGTCACTCCACCGGCGGCGGACAGGTCGCCCGCTATGTTGCGCAGTATGGGCAACCGCAGGGGCGCGTCGCCAAAGCGGTGCTCGTCAGCGCCGTCCCGCCGCTGATGGTCAAAACGGACAGTAACCCCGGCGGAACGCCCATCGAGGTTTTCGACGGCTTCCGCAAAGCGCTGGCGGCTAATCGCGCCCAGTTTTACCTCGACGTCGCCAGCGGCCCTTTCTACGGCTTTAACCGGGAGGGCGCGGACGTTTCACAGGGTACGATCCAGAACTGGTGGCGTCAGGGGATGATCGGCAGCGCCAAGGCCCACTACGAGGGGATTAAGGCGTTTTCAGAGACCGACCAGACGGAAGATTTGAAAACCATCACGGTTCCCGTTCTGGTGTTGCAGGGCGATGACGATCAGGTCGTGCCGTATAAAAACGCTGCCCTGCTGCAGGATAAACTGCTGGCGAACAGCGTACTGAAAATTTATCCGGGCTTCCCGCACGGGATGCATACCACGCACGCGGATACCATCAACGCGGACATTCTGGCCTTTATCCGCTCTTAAACGTCGCCTTTATTGCCGGGTGGCGCTGCGCTTACCCGGCCTACATTCCTGCATCCGCAACGATATCGCTAAATTGCCAGTTCAATGCATGAACGCCACCCGCCTCGGTGAGAAATAGCAATATATTTACGGGGTGAATGATAACGCCTGTTTTTTACAGGGAAAAAGCGGAGTCTTAATAGCGTGAGGCGGATCGGTCAATCCAAAAGAAAAACCCCAGGTTAACGAGTAACCTGGGGTTTATATCTGGCGGAAGCGCAGAGATTCGAACTCTGGAACCCTTTCGGGTCGCCGGTTTTCAAGACCGGTGCCTTCAACCGCTCGGCCACACTTCCTAAGTGAGGCGAACTATAAACACCTCACCGCGAGCTGTAAAGAGTGGCTGCACTCGTTCGCTGTAAAAATAGTCAAAACGTGTTTAATCGGTTGAACTGACGACACATCGACGATTTTATCAGCACAGGCCTAGTGTTTTTTGATGTACATGTCTTTCGTGAAATAGTACCCCAGCTTATCCGGCGTAAATCCGCCTACCCACGGTTTCACCAGGTGCGTGCGGACGTAGTGATAAACCGGAATGGCCGGCACATCACGCCCCAGCAGATCTTCCGCCTGCTGGTAGAACTTACCCCGCTCTTCCGCTGATTTGGCTTTTGCGGCACTGAGCAGCGCCCGATCGTAGTCCGGATTGCTGTACTGGCTGGTGTTTTCGCTGTCGCCCGTGCGGAAGTTATTCAGGAAGGTCGCCGCATCGTCGTAATCGGCAATCCACGCATACCGCACCGCGTCAAAGTTGTGGGTGTGCATGGTATCCAGCATGGTTTTCCACTCCTGGTTTTGCAGCTTTGCCTCCACGCCAAGGTTTTTCTTCCACATGGAGCTGGCCGCAATCGCGATGCGCTGGTGCGATTCAGAGGTGTTGTAGAGCAGGTTGAAGCTCAGAGGATGGCTGGCGTTATATCCGGCCTCGTTCAGCAGCTTTTTCGCCTCCGCGATGCGCTTGTCCAGCGGCCAGCTGGCGTAATCCGGGTTCTGTAACTTCACGCCGCCAATATCCGGCTGGCTGATGAGCCACGCAGGGCGCTGCCCCTGCCCTAATACTTTTCCGGCAATGATGTCTTTATCCAGCGCCATGTTGAGCGCCTTACGCACGCGCGCGTCGTTAAACGGCGGCCGGGTGGTATTGAATTCGTAATAATAGGTCGCAAGCTGAGGTGAAACGTCCAACTCGCTGCCGAGGGTTTTCTTGAGCTGGGTAAACTGGTTGATCGGCACCGTGTACACGATGTCAATTTCGCCCGCCTTATAGCGGTTCACATCCGAGGCCTCGGACGTGATGGGCAGGTAGGTGACTTTGTTAATCACGGTATGCGCGTTATCCCAGTAGCGCGGGTTGCGCTCTGCAACGATGCGTTCGTTGACCACCCACTGCGACAGCTTATACGCCCCGCTGCTCACGAAATGCTCCGGCTTGGTCCACTTATCCCCGAAGCGGCCAATCAGCACTTTATCCACCGGCACCAGCGACGGGTGCGCCAGCATCGCGAGGAAGGCCGCGTTTGGCTGCGTGAGCGTCACTTCCAGCGTGGTGTCGTTAATCGCTTTTACGCCCAGCGTATCGGGCGCTTTTTTTCCCTGAGCAATATCGGCCGCGTTGACGATATGCATGTTGCCCGGATAGCTGGCATACGGCGAAGCCGTTTTCGGATCGATCAGGCGCTGCCAGCTCCAGACCACATCCTCAGCGGTAATCGCCGTGCCGTCACTCCAGGTGATGCCCGGGCGCAAATGGAACGTCCAGACGGTGTTGTCCTTGTTCTCCCATTTTTCCGCCAGTCGCGGTTGGACTTCTCCTGCCGGGGAGACGCTTACCAGCCCTTCGAATAAATCACTGATAATATTGAATTCGACATCGCTTTCGACTTTATGCGGGTCGAGCGAAGCCGGTTCACTGCCGTTGTTTCTGACCAGTTCCTGTTTGTCGGCCAGCGCGGTTCCTGCCGGCACGTTAGCCGCCCAGGCTGCCGTGCTGGCGCACAGGATCCCTGCGGTTAACAAAGAGAGCGTAAAGTGAGTGCGTGTTTGTGGTTTCATTTCCTTCGCCTTATAGTCTGTTTTATGACGATCCGGAAATAACTCTTAGCGTTCGAATGGTAATAACGCAATATTTTTCAGTAACCTATAAGAGCTTGATCTGGTAAATTGTCGCAAACCGCTGTTCATACTGGCGAAACGGATTTCTGCAGAAGAAATAACCACCTCCAGCGCTAACGTGCTGAGTAAAGATGGGTAAAACCACTTTGAGACTGGCGTGCCGTTTCCTATTCTTTCCACTAATTACATCTGTCATAAGAGAGTGACTCATGGATCGTATAATTACTTCTTCACGCGACCGCACATCGCTACTCAGCACCCACAAGGTGCTGCGCAATACCTATTTCATGCTCAGCCTGACGCTGGCTTTCTCAGCGATCACCGCCACCGCCAGCACCGTGCTGATGCTGCCGTCTCCGGGGCTGATCCTGACGCTGGTGGGTATGTATGGTCTGATGTTCCTGACCTACAAAACCGCTGACAAGCCCGTTGGTATTCTGTCCGCGTTTGCCTTCACCGGCTTCCTGGGCTACATCCTGGGGCCGATGCTAAATGCGTATCTGTCTGCCGGTATGGGTGACCTTATCGGCATGGCGCTGGGCGGTACCGCGCTGGTGTTCTTCTGCTGCTCGGCCTACGTGCTGACCACGCGTAAGGACATGTCCTTCCTCGGCGGTATGCTTATGGCGGGTGTTGTGGTAGTGCTGGTGGGCATGGTGGCAAACATCTTCCTGCAGCTGCCTGCCCTGCATCTGGCGATCAGCGCCGTGTTTATTCTGATTTCTTCAGGCGCGATCCTGTTCGAAACCAGCAACATCATTCGCGGCGGCGAGACGAACTATATCCGCGCCACCGTGAGCCTGTATGTGTCGCTGTACAACATCTTCGTCAGCCTGCTGAGCATCCTGGGCTTCGCCAGCCGGGATTAAGCACAACAGATACGAAAAAGGAGAATGCCTGTGGCATTCTCCTTTTTTTATGCCCTACTCACCCCGGCAAATATAGGTGGGATAGCGCCGGTCCTGAATCAGCCACACGGAAGGCGAGAGTTCAGAGATTGTAAGGTAGTAGCGTGCGGTCGGATTGGCAAAGCTACCCCACTGAGCATCAGGCGTATTGTCATTGTGCCGACGCCAGGTTTTGGTGTAGCTCAATACGATGACGTTATCATCGTCCCGCTGCTGCCAGGTAAAATCCACATCCCTGTCAACGATCAAACATTGCCCGCCAGCCCTTGCCGCGCCTTTATAGGTGGTCAACCCGGTACCGTCCCGATGAAAATAGAACTGGGCAACGGTATTGACCTTCACTTCACTGGCTTTCCCCTCATTGCGCGTGAAATTAAATTCAGTGCTGCAGGCCAGCACATCCTTTTTACCCACGCTGCCGGAATAGTAAAAAAATGCCAGCGAACAACCAACCAGGACACCGCCCACGCCAAAAAGAAGTTTTATTTTCATTTTTGTGCCCCGCTTTTATAACGTATGGTTTTACACAGGCTGGTTTTGCTGACCGGACAGGCACCAATAAACACCTCATCTGCAGCGGAAATAGTAAAACGGGCGCTGAAATAATAAATGTCGTACGCCTCCCGTCCGCACGCCACGTTATTAGCCTCCAGCCGCTCCGCTAATTTCGATAGCACCAGCGGTCGTCCGTGATCGTTGATAATCCAGATGCTGCAACGCGCGATTTTTTCCTTAACCGGCTTGAGTTTCGCCGGAATGAAAATCCCCTGCTGTCGGCTAAAGTAGAGACTCGTCCCCAGCGCAGCGACGATCAATACGGCCACAATCGCCCATTTTTTCATGGAGGCGCGTTGAGGCTTTACTTCTTGCGGTGCGACCGAGGGCTGCGGATCGACGGATGGAATATTCTCTCCAGGCTGAAAAATCACCTCAGCATCGAAGCGAAATCCGTAACGGGGTACGGTCACAATAAATTCGTGCGCCTCTCCCAGAGACTGGAAGCTTTTACGTAATTCGCTTACCGCTTTATTGAGATTATTTCCCGATGGCGTAAAGCCAAATTCCTCCCACACGCGAGTGATCAATTCCTCCCGGCTCAGGTCGTGCCCTTTGTGTTTTATAAATTCCTGCAAAAGCCGCACGGCTGGCGCCGAAAGCGTTAATACAGATTCTGGTTGTCCAACAAGACTTATTGCATGTGCTTCAGGATCGAATAACAACGAATTATTGCATATAAAAAACATCTTTTATTCTCGGCTGTTACCGCATGCTTTTTTAATCCCTGGTACATCGACATGAAAACCGCCTCCTGACCTGCTTATTTTTTCATCAGAAGGAATTTTCTTCCTATCCCTGGTCGCGGTATTTTCGCTTAACTATACAACCTTAAAGACAGAAAAGCAGGATAAAAACCTGTATTTAACGAGTTAATTAATACAAATTTTCACAAACCGCTGTTCTGGTTAAAGTTTCCCTGCCCTGAAGCAATACGAAAGCAGACGGTGTCCTGGTGTTAACGCGCCGCCGATGAACTCAGAGCAGGCAGACTGAATGTGAAACAGAAAAATAGAGTGAACATGACAACCGCCTTTTGTGCCGCCGCGCTGTCATTGCCATTTTTCTCAGAAATGGCAATGGCCAATATGAGCGTGTACCCCATGGAACTGAATGTGGACAGGTCCGGTGCGGCACAAATTAAGGTAGCGTCGAAAACGGATGATATTCAGTTCATTCGGGTGAGGCAAAAGAAAATTCTTAATCCCGGCACGGCCCAGGAAAAAGAGATTGATGTGGCCTCGTGGAAAGAAGGCGGCGTTGTTGTCACGCCCGAAAAATTTGCCCTCGCGGCAGGCGCCATGCGCGTCGTTCGTCTGGTATCGCTTACGCCACCGGAAAAAGAGACCACCTGGAGAGTCTATTTTGAAGGAGTAAAGCAGCCTGACAGCATTATTCCCGGCAAGGCAGAAAGCCCGGCTGCGACGGCGACACTGGGCGTCAACGTAATCTGGGGCGCTCTGATCCACCTCGCACCGGAAAAAAGCGTGGTTTCACTCTCGATAGACCCTCGCAGGGGTACGTTAAAAAACAACGGTACGCTGCGCGTGCCGCTGAGAGAGCTCGGTATTTGTGACGCTGATTCATCGTGTAAATGGATTAAAGAAGACGCGACGATTTATCCGGACACCGAACGGACATTAAAAACGCTCACAAATACACAAGGCCAGAAATATAAATTCCGCTACTTCAACTGGGTGAATAAAACCGCTGAAGAAGCTGATTTACCCGTCGTGCAATAACACGACGTTACCGTAAAGACCCCAAAGGGTTTGTTTAAAGAGCCAGGGTGCTCATTTGTAAATATGGAGATATCAATGCGTAAGTACTTTAAACCTCTGATGATTGTTGCCGCGATGACCACGTCCGTTAGCGCGCTGGCGATCCAAAAAGATATTACCGTCAACGCCAGCGTTGATTCACAGCTGGACATGACCCAGGCCGATAACACGCCGCTGCCGGCAAGCATCGATATGCAGTATCTGCCTGGCCGCGGTCTGGAAAGCTATCGCCTGAATACCAAGGTGTGGTCTAACTCCGCCACCAGCAACGTGAAAGTCCGTCTGGTAAGCGCCGCGAAGCTGGCAAATGCCGACGGTGCCGAGACCATTCCAATGACGGTGAAGCTGGGCGATAAAACCCTCTCTACCGCCGATGTGGAATATACCGGTACCGAACTGTTCCCGGGAAGCATTGAAAACGGTTCAGCGGTACTGCCGCTGACCATTTCTCAGACCACCAAAGGCATTCTGAAAACCGGTCAGTACAGCGGCGTTGTCAGCCTGATGCTGACGCAGGCGACTACCACGGAAGGCGGTGCGTAACACCACAGCACCTAAGGAATAACGTCAGAGGGTGCCCACCCTCTGACGTCAGGATGATGTCGAGGCTCGTTCATGGCGTTTCACAGAAATACTCTCCTCTTTGTTGCTTTGTTACCCGCATCCATCCAACTCGCCTGCGCCGGGATGGCCGTCCCGGCAGGTTTTGAAGATCTGGCGAAAACGCAGCGCCTGTGGACAGAGGTCAACCTCTACGGCGAGTCGCTTGGACTTTTTGAAACGGATATCACGCTTGAAACGGTCAGTTTTGTCGCACCTGAAACCGTTGTGGCGGCCATCAAACGCCGGTTTAACGACGACCCTGCTCTCGTTGGCACCGTGTCTGCCGCGCTGGCCGTTCCGCTTGCCCGTAACGGCAACCAGGCCTGCAGCAGCAACGGCTCCGCAGCGGGCTGCGATTACATTGATACCGACCGCGCGGCCATTATCTATGATGAGAATAACGCCCGTATTAGCCTGTTTTTGGACAAGAAATTTCTGCCTAAAGCCACCGCGGAAAATCAGTGGTATCAGCCCACGCAGGACACCGAGAATGCGCTGATCCATCAGCAGAATATTAACTTCGTTGCCGACAGGGATTATCAGTCGGCTACCGTACAGGGCAATGGCGCGCTGGCGCTCACGCAGGACGGCTATGTTAACCTCGACTGGACCTGGCTGGGACAGCGTTCACGGCGTCAGCAGCAGCAGGAGATAACCGTCAACAACGCCTGGTTCCGCCAGGATATCCTGCGTCAGTACTATGTCCAGCTGGGCGAGATGGATACCCGCGATCTGTTCAGTAATGCCGGCGGGAATATCAACCTCAGCCAGCTGCCGCTGGGCAAAATTCGCGGTCTGCTCACAGGTTCAACACGGGCGTGGATTAATCCGGTTCAGCAGTCAAAGGGAACGCCTGTCACCGTACTGCTTTCCCATGACGCGCGTATCGACGCCCGCCGTGGCAATCAGCTGCTGGCCAGCTTTTACCTGAATGCCGGGGCGCAAACCCTCGACACGCGCTCGTTTCCGGACGGGAGCTACACCGTCACGCTGTCGGTCTATGAAAATAACCGGCTGACGCGTACCGAGCAGGTGCCGTTTACCCGAACCGGCATTACGCCATTTGACCGCGTCGAGTGGTTCCTGCAGGCGGGTGAAACCGACAATAGCGATCGGAACGAAGAACGCAGCGCGGTTGCGCAGGCGGGTGTGCGCCTGCCCGTCACCCCGACCCTGGCGCTGACCAGCGGAGCAACGATAAAGAAAAACCAGCGTTTCATGGAAAATGCGCTCGACTGGAGCCGGGGCTTCAACGCGGGCCCGATCGACGGCGTGCTGAGTACCCGGTTTAGCTACCTTTACGGCAGCGAAGGCCAGCGCGGCAATATTCAGCAAATCAGCTACAACGACGGTTTTTCACTGAGCCTCTATCGCAACGCGCTATCAGCGGAAAACTGCAACACCCGAAGCGCGGGGTTTGACGCCGTGAACGGCTGTTATCGCACCCTCTCGGTGATGTTTTCCGTCCCTGTCGGCGCCTGGTATGCGAGCCTCGGATATTCGGATAACCGCAACGAAGGACGGTACGTTTCACGTCGGGAGCTCCCGGACAGCGACGATCGCCACGATGCGGGTTTGCCGTGGGAATCGGTCTATATGACCCGCTCGCGCTCGCGCGCCTGGCAGGGAGGGCTGAGCAATGCCTTTAGCACCCGAGGCCTCAACATTAACAGCAGCATTAACCTGTTCATGCGTCACGATGACGCCCGCGACGGCAGGGACAAAGGCGGCTACCTGAGCGTGAGCCTGTCCATGGCGCATAACCGTCAGGGTGATGCCTCGAGCTATACCTCTATGGGCGCGACCTGGCAGCACCAGCAGCGTGAAAAAAAATCAGCTGAGCTACAACGTGGCGCATAACTGGTACGCCGATGCACGCGGCGAAAACGAGTATGGTCTGAGCGCGTCGGGCATTAACAGCGACTCGCTGAATACCTCAGCCTATACGCGCCAGGGCGGGCGATACGGCAACGGCAGCCTGACCGTCAGCGACGCCTGGGATCGTCAGGACAGGCGCCATACGCTGAGCAGCAGCGGCAACTACAGCTCGACCCTTGCGCTGTCGCGTTCTGGCCTGTGGCTGGGACGCTGGAGCGACGGTCGTCCTGCTTCCGCCGTCGCGGTTAACGTTGCCACACCGGAAGATACCCAGGCTCCGAGCGTTGCCGTGTCGCTGGATAACAGCGGGAGCGCAGACATTCCGGGCAATAGCCGCGCCCTCTTCGCAGTGCCGGGCTACCAGCAGACAACGTTGACGATTAACGAATCGCTGGACGTATCCCGGGGAGCCAGCAGTGAGATCACGCAAGGTTCAGGCAGCAGAACGCTGTTTATGGTGCCTGGCAAACTGCTGCGTCGGGATGTGCAAACCACCGCAAGCTACACCTGGCTCGGCCAGTTAACCGACGAGCGTCATTCGCCGTTTATCGGTGGCGTGCCGCTGAACGTTAACGGCTGGAGCGATCTCGGCAACGGCGGATTCAGCGCCCAGAGCGATGCCCTGCTGCATAACCTCTACCTGGTGCGCCAGCAGCAGTTTTATCAGTGCGAACTCAACGTGAAAAGTATGCGCGACGTGGTGCGCTATGTCGGCTCAATTCCTTGCCGGGAGTTAACCTTCTCCGCCCTGCCGGATGCCGTCCAGCAGCAGGCGCAGCTGATGCTCGCCGGACGATCGGTACCTGCCGGTCCAACTGCCATGAACGCCGACAACCTCACTAAAGGGAAATGATGTGATTAAGTGCTTCTTTATATTACTATTCTTAAGCCTGTGGACAGGCCAGGCGCTGGCGGGCGCCCCTGCGGGACGAAACACCAGCGTTGGGATCAGCTTCGATCGTACGGCACCGCCTGCGCGTTTCGATATCTGGTTTCATGAATCGGGCGGCTATGACCTCGCCGACCCGCAAAAGTGGGGACGTAATACCCTGACCTGTGAGTCCCGAACTGAT
Organism: Enterobacter cloacae complex sp. ECL352; assembly: GCF_020149545.1. NCBI lineage: Bacteria > Pseudomonadati > Pseudomonadota > Gammaproteobacteria > Enterobacterales > Enterobacteriaceae > Enterobacter > Enterobacter cloacae complex sp. ECL352. The sequence continues at coordinate 3,968,548 of NZ_CP083709.1, read as the reverse complement.
ACCACGAACGGGGCCTGCATGAACTCACCGGTCTGGTTCTCAGCTAACCCGGCCGCGCCCTATGCCATCAATTTACGTTTCACGCATGCCCTCACCAGCAAGACGGTGGATATCAAGGTATATGGCGATCACTACATGTTTATCAACAATAAAGTCTTTACCTTCGCCAGTTTTGTCACAGGGGGAACGGGCGATCTCAGCGCCTGGAACAGAGAGCCCTATTTCGATTTCTATATTGTGAAAAGCGAACTGGATAAGCTCGCCCTGCCGGGGATCTGGACCGCAACGCTGAAGCAGAACCTGCGTCAATGGGGGAGCGCCGACTGTGGCGGAAACTTCAATGACGTCAACGTCGGATGCCCTGGCTACCTCACCATCGCCAGGTGGCAGGCAAACATTCGCATTGAGGTGGTCGATCCGGGTAATCAGCAGATTTATCTGCCGGCATTTCCGCACTCTACGCCTATCGTTAACCTCAACCTGACCAACTTCCCGGGGCGGCCGGGAGGTAGTGAGATCCAGGGTGAAAACTCGCTGGATATGTGCCTGTACGACGGTAATAACAGCAGCAGCACCCGCGCCTATCTTCGCTTTGAGGATGACGGACTCCCCTCAGCGGATCGTGCCGAAGGCGCGTTTTCAATCAGGCGACGCGGCGGTAGCCAGACCGATGCGCGGGATCGTCTCGATTATCGGGTCTCCGTCACCAATCCAATAACAGGCGCAACCGAAGCCGTCGCGAACGGTAAAACCCTGGTCTGGCAAGGCACGAACGATCCGCAGCATCTGCGTCAGGTCGTGCTGCCCGGCGGACGCGAGAGCGTATTGTGCATTCCTGCCCCTATTATCCTGAAAACCCCCGCGTTTGCCGCCAGCAGCAAAAACGCGGGCGACTATACCGGCACGCTGCGCGTTATCTATACGCCCAGCACGTTATAACGAGGTCACCGTGAGTTACGCTATTCTCGACAATAATCGATTTTACGCCGAAGGGTTGCGCTACGCGCTGCTGCGTCGGGGCGTTCAGCCAGAGGTCCAAAGCGACACCGTGCAATGGCAGCCAGCGCTGCTTACCCGCCGCGTGGTTGTCGTACGCTGTCGTTTTTCCGTGGCGGGTACGCATCAGGCACTGATTAACATTTTGCTCAGACTGGAAGCCGCCCGCTGGCAAGGCAGCCTGTATCTGGTCTGCAATGAAAAGGGGTGGGCGCTGGCGACGCATTTACGCAAGCGTTTCAGTACGTTGACCCTTTATATCATCGATGACCGGATCGCCGTCGCTGATGCGGCATATTTGCTGGCAAAAGAGCCTCGCCGCGTCCGAAGTCTTGACTGCTGTCTTACCGGCCTTGAATTCAACGTGCTCGATCTGATGCTTACCGGCTTGCCGGTACGCCACATTGCCATCGTGACGCGTATGTCTGAGAAGCAGGTTTCGACCCATAAATGCAACGCGCTGAAAAAGCTTAATGCCAACAATCTGCTGCAACTGCTCCTGTAGGGCACGGCTTATCCTTCGGCGGCTTTTTTGCTACACTGTCGCCGTTTTTTTCACAGACGACAGAAGATTATGTTCATTTTTGCAGGCCAGGAAATTGAGACCGATAGCGAAGGCTATCTGAAAGATCCGACGCTCTGGAGCGAGCCGCTGGCGGAGAAAATTGCGGAAAACGAAGGGATTACCCTCTCCCCCGAACACTGGGAAGTGGTGCGTTTTGTTCGCGAGTTCTATCTTGAATTCAACACCTCTCCGGCGATCCGCATGCTGGTCAAAGCCATGGCCAATAAGTTCGGAGAAGAGAAAGGCAACAGCCGCTATCTGTATCGTCTGTTCCCGAAAGGCCCGGCAAAACAGGCCACCAAAATTGCCGGCCTGCCTAAGCCGGTGAAGTGTATTTAATACCGAATCCCGAAGTTTACGTATTCGCGCCCGGGTTGATGCGGTTCCGTTAACACCTTATCAACCCGTGCGCTGCGCGGCCCGCCCGCTTTCAGCCACGCCACCAGCTTGTCGACCTGCTCCGCTTCGCCGCAGGCGACCACCTCAACGCTGCCGTCGTCCCTATTTCGCGCGTATCCCGTGAGCCCAAGCTCAACCGCTTCGCGCTGGGTGCTGTAGCGGAACCCCACGCCCTGAACAACGCCGTGAACCCAGGCAATAATGCAGACTTTGGACATTTTTCTTCTCCTTAACGTAGCGTTTTCGGCAAACAGCCATAGTGCTGCCGGAAACGGGCGGTGAAACGAGAGCTGGAAAGATACCCACATTGTAATGCGATTTCACCAATCGGTAATCGGGTTGACTGGAGCTGTGACAAAGCAACGGCCATCCTCACCTCCTCCACGATCTGGCGAAAACTCTGCGATTCTTCACGCAAGCGTCTGCGCAGCGTCGGCACGCTTAAGGCCAGACGGCTGGCAACGTCCTGCGCGGTCCAGTCTCTGGCGGGCGACAGCATAATGAACTGCCGCACCTGCTCGGTCAGGTTACTGTTTCGCTCAACAAGCAGCGGACCCGCCACGCCATCGTGCAGCAGGGCCAGCAAAAGGCCGAAAGCCTGATGCTTTTGTAGCGCCTCCGGTAAATCCTGACGCACGGCGTGCAGCAGATTGTCCCACATAAACGCCAACCCCTCGCTCAGCGGGGCGCAGAGCGAATGCAGCGTCGTGCGCGGCCAGGATTTCAGGTAATGCGCCTTAAACTCGGCGACGATCTCCGGGGATAACATCAGCAAATCCGAGTGAAACAGACCGTTTACAGGCTGATTGATAATCTCCATCGCCGTATTGGCCGGGATAATAATGAGCTCATCCCGTGTCGCCTCCAGGCGGTTATCATCCTGAACTATCACCTTAGTGCCGCGAGTGATATGACAAATAGCCGGAAAAAAGAGCTTAACCTGGTGCAGGCGATGCATTTTGCTGGCAGTCACTTCACCCGCGGTAAGATGGTTATGTCGAAAATGAAACTCCTGCACCCTGCCATCCTTATCTGCTGTAGGTTGCTGTTAACTGAGCCTTTGCCAGAACGTGACTATTGAGCATAAAACCGACCAGCGCGCCGCTGGCATTGTTGTCGACGGGCAGTTTATCCACGTCCAGGGCCCAGACGGTAATCCGATAGCGGTGAGGCTTGTCCCCTTCGGGTGGACATGCGCCGCCGAATCCAGAATAGCCGAAATCATTACGCCCCTGCACAACGCCGGCAGGTAATTTCTCGCCGTTCGGGTTACCGGCGTCAGCGGGCAGCGTCATTGTCTTCGCCGGAATATTGGCTACGGTCCAGTGCCACCAGCCGCTGCCGGTAGGCGCATCCGGGTCATATACCGTGACGGCAAAACTTTTCGTACCGGCAGGCGGATTTTTCCATGCCAGCTGCGGTGAGATATTCCCACCGTGGCAGCCAAACCCCTCAAATACCTGCTGTTGCGCCAGCCGCCTTTCGCCGGAAATATCCTGGCTGGTGATGCCGAAAGGCGTTGTTGCTAAAACCTGAAAACTCATCGCCGCCAGAGCGGCTATTGCTATCACACTGCGCTTTTTCATGGGTGCTCCCTCTGCTGTACCGGAAGCCCCACTCTAAACCCAGCGGCAATATCGTAATGTGCCTAAGCGATTTGATTTTGTGCCGAAACGCTCAACGGTATCCGCAGATGATTGCGCCTTGCTGAATGTGGTAATCTACGCGCCATTTCCTGAAATCGACAGAACAGCAAATTATGAGTGTACGTTTAGTGTTAGCCAAAGGGCGCGAGAAATCATTACTGCGCCGTCATCCCTGGGTCTTTTCCGGCGCGGTTGCCCGTATGGAAGGCAAAGCCAGCCTCGGTGAAACCATTGATATCGTTGACCATCAGGGGAAATGGTTAGCGCGAGGCGCCTACTCGCCAGCGTCCCAGATCCGCGCTCGCGTCTGGACGTTTGATAAAGATGAAATCATCGACATCGACTTCTTCGTTCGCCGCCTGCAGCAGGCGCAGCAGTGGCGCGACTGGCTGGCAAAACGCGACGGGCTGGACAGCTACCGCCTGATTGCCGGTGAGTCCGACGGCCTGCCGGGCGTGACCATCGATCGCTTCGGTAACTTCCTGGTGCTGCAGCTTCTGAGCGCCGGAGCGGAATACCAGCGTGCAGCGCTGATCAGCGCGCTGCAAATGCTGTTCCCGGAATGCGCCATTTACGACCGCAGCGATGTGGCGGTGCGCAAAAAAGAAGGCATGGAGCTGACTCAGGGGCCCGTAACGGGCGAACTGCCACCGGCCCTGCTGCCGATTGAAGAGCACGGCATGAAGCTGCTGGTGGATATTCAGGGCGGGCACAAAACGGGTTACTACCTCGACCAGCGCGATAGCCGTCTGGCTACGCGTCAGTACGTTGCCGACAAACGCGTGCTGAACTGCTTCTCCTATACCGGCGGTTTTGCCGTTTCGGCGCTGATGGGCGGCTGTGCTCAGGTGGTGAGCGTGGACACCTCGCAGGAAGCGCTGGACGTGGCAAAACAGAACGTCGAGCTCAACAAGCTGGACTTGAGCAAAGCGGAGTTTGTCCGCGATGACGTGTTCAAGCTGCTGCGTAAATATCGCGATCAGGGCGAGAAGTTCGACGTCATCGTGATGGATCCGCCGAAGTTTGTGGAAAACAAAAGCCAGCTGATGGGCGCGTGCCGCGGGTATAAAGATATCAACATGCTGGCTATCCAGCTGCTGAACCCGGGCGGGGTTCTGCTCACCTTCTCCTGCTCCGGCCTGATGACCACAGATTTATTTCAGAAAATCATCGCCGATGCCGCAATAGATGCTGGTCGTGATGTACAATTTATAGAGCAGTTCCGTCAGGCAGCCGATCACCCCGTGATTGCTACCTACCCGGAAGGACTGTATCTGAAAGGGTTTGCCTGTCGCGTCATGTAACTTGAAAAGAGAAATATTGCCCGCACATAACGTGTAAGTCGTATTTCCCGGGAGGTGACTATGATTGCCAGCAAATTCGGTATCGGCCAGCAGGTCCGCCACACTTTGCTAGGGTATTTGGGTGTGGTCGTGGATATCGACCCGGAGTATTCCCTTGATGAACCGTTAGCAGACGAGCTGGCGGTGAACGCAGAGCTTCGCGCCGCGCCCTGGTACCACGTGGTAATGGAAGGTGATGATGGACAACCCGTTCACACCTATCTGGCCGAAGCGCAGCTGAGTAGCGAGCTGCAGGAAGAGCATCCGGAGCAACCCACAATGGATGAACTTGCTCAGACTATCCGCAAACAGTTACAGGCTCCGCGCCTGCGGAACTAAGCGTGTAAAAAAAGCCCGATAACGGGCTTTTTTTTATTACTTCGCCAGCCCCAGACGGGGGATGTCGATCGCCGGACAGCGATCCATGACGACCTTCAACCCCGCATCCCGCGCCAGCACGGCGGCCTGCTCGTTAATCACGCCCAGCTGCATCCACAGCGTTTTCGCCCCTACGGCGATAGCGTCCTGCGCCACTTCCCACGCCGCCTCGGAATTACGGAAGACATCGACCATATCAATTTTTTCCGGCACCTCCGCGAGCGTGGCGTAACCCTGCTGGCCCAGCAATGTTTTCCCCGCCACTTTTGGCGAGACCGGGATAACGTGATAGCCCTGATCGAGAAGGTATTTCATCACCCGATAGCTGGGACGATCGGGTTTATCGCTCGCGCCCACCAGCGCAATGGTACGCGTGGATGTCAGAATCTCGGCAATATCGTTCTCTTTCATGGTTTTTCTCCTGGCTTTTTTAAAAGTGTACGCCAAACCGCACATCTCAACCATCCATCCCATACAGATGCATGAGGGCAAAACGGCGAAATATGTCTATATGTTAGTAAACGTGATTATCGAAAAATTTAGATACATTAATGCGGCGACAGGATTTCTGACGGGAGCCTTCTATGAAAACCGGTATTGCCACTGCCCTGATTGCGTTAGTGATGCCGGTCTGCGTTTTTGCTACCACGCTCCGGCTCTCTACCGACATTGATCTTCTTGTACTGGACGGAAAAAAGGTCTCCAGCTCGTTATTGCGCGGTGCAGACAGCATCGAGTTAGATAACGGGCCGCATCAGCTGGTCTTTCGGGTAGAAAAGTCGATCGGTCTGGCTAATCACGAGCAACGGATGTACATTTCCCCGCCGCTGATCGTCAGCTTTAATACCCGGCAAATCAGTCAGGTGAACATCACCCTGCCTCGCCTTGAAACGGAGAAGGAATCTGCGGCCTTCGACGCTTCACCCCGCGTTGAACTGCTGGACGGGAATGCGATGCCGATTCCGGTGAAGCTGGATATTCTGGCGTTAACGACCTCGCCGAAAGGCCCGGATTACGAGGCCGCGACCCAGACCTATAACAAAGCGGGAAAACGCGCATCGCTTCCGCAGTTTGCCACCATGATGGCGGATGACAGTACGCTTTTATCCGGCGTCTCTGAACTGGACGTTATTCCTCCCCAGTCCCAGACCCTGACGGAACAGCGCCTTAAATTCTGGTTCCAGCAGGCCGATCCCGACACGCGGGCCCGGTTTTTACAGTGGGCAAAACAACAACCTTCATCATAAGCCACATTTTTTACGCCTTTCTCTTGCAGCGTCAGACGGTTCCCGTCATCGTGTAGTCAGTTAACCTGATGGATATGATTATGGAACTGACAACACGCACGCTGCCTGAGCGCAAACACATTGCTCTTGTGGCGCACGATCACTGTAAACAAATGCTGCTTAACTGGGTTCGCCGCCATCAGCCTTCGCTGGAAAAGCACGCCCTGTCGGCGACCGGCACAACCGGTAACCTGATCCAGCGCGAAACGGGTCTGCAGGTGAATGCCATGCTGAGCGGGCCGATGGGCGGCGATCAGCAGGTCGGCGCGCAGATTTCCGAAGGGAAAATTGATGTGCTGATCTTCTTCTGGGACCCGCTGAACGCGGTTCCGCACGATCCGGATGTTAAAGCGCTGCTGCGCCTGGCGACGGTGTGGAATATTCCGGTGGCGACGAACCTGTCGACGGCGGATTTCATCATCGAATCGCCGCAGTTTAACTCGCCGGTTGATATCCTTATTCCGGACTATCAGCGTTATCTTTCCGAGAGACTGAAGTAGCTTTTTTGCCGGGTGGCGGCTACGCCTTACCCGGCCTGGAAAATCTTTCCTGACATCGTTATGGCTTACGCGCCACCGGCACATCAATACTCTTCAGGATATCGACAAACACGGATGGCTCCTCTTTATTGAACAGCAGCCACACGCGATGCCGCGCGCGGGTGATGGCCACATACAGCAAACGCCGCTCTTCGGCATCCGTGAAATCTTCCGGCACCGGCAGCAGGGCCTCTTCCATCACCGACTCGCGGGCCGGGGCCGGGAAACCGTCGCTGCCCTCTTTCAGCCCCAGCACAATCACATAGTCAGCCTGCTGCCCTTTGCTGGCGTGAATTGTCATAAATTCAAGCTGCAGTTTCGGCCAGCGGGTGGCGGCTTTTTCCAGCGCTGCGGGCTTAAGGTGATGGTAGCGCGCCAGCACCAGAATACGTTCATCGGGCTTCGCGTAGCCGCTGAGTTTGTCCAGCAGCGGCTCCAGCTGGTCATCTGCCAGCAGGGTGACCGCTTTTTTATCCCCTGGGCGCAGGCTATTGAGCGGCTTGGCCAGCTGATGCGGGTTTTGCTGGATAAAGCGGTTGGCGATCTCACCAATGCGTGAATTGAAGCGGTAGGTGGTGTCCAGATCGCTGCGATCCCCTTCGCCAAAATAGTGGTGGAACGCGGTCGTCAGGGAGAGCTGCGCCCCGCTGAAGCGATAGATGGCCTGCCAGTCGTCACCCACCGCAAACAGCGACGTATGTTTATTTTGCGCCCTTAGCGCCGAGAGCAGTGCAGCACGCTGCGGAGAGATATCCTGGAACTCATCCACCAGAATGTGTTTCCACGGGCTGACAAAACGTCCCTTCTCAAGAATGATGATGGCCTGATGGATTAAACCGGAGAAATCGACGGCATTTTCCTCTTTCAGCGCGTTTTTCCAGGCTTTCAGCAGCGGAGCCATCAGCTTGACCCGTTTCGAGAACAGATCGCGGATCGCCTCCGGCGCGCTTTCAATCATCTCTGCCTGCGTTCCACCGTGCATTCGCATCAGGCTGACCCAGCGGTCAAGTCGCGAACCCAGCCGACGCGCCAGTTTGTCATCCTGCCAGAAGCTGCCCTCTGGCACCTCCCAGCCGAGCTCCTCCTCCAGCCACTGACGCCACCCTTTCGCCTGCGCCTTTTTCTCACTGCACTGCTGGCGCCACGTTTTGATGAACAGCGCCTGACGCGCCTGCGCGTCGTTTTCTAGCTTACTGATGGAAGGCACTTTTTTACTGCCCTGCTGAATAATATGCAGCGCAAGGGCATGGAAGGTTCTGGCCGTGATATCCCGCGTGTGCAGACGTTCCTGGATGCGTTCGTCCATCTCCTGAGCAGCCTTGCGGCCAAAGGCCAGAAGCAGTATTTGATCGGCTACCGCTTCTCCGGTCGTCAGCAGCCAGCCGGCACGCGCCACCAGTACCGACGTTTTACCGCTACCGGCCCCCGCCAGCACCAGCAGCGACTGCTCGCCGTTGACCACCGCGCGCGCCTGGGCCGGATTGAGCGGTGAAGATTCCACCGTACTGAAAAAGTCGGCGTATTGGGTGAGCATAGCGTCCATCCAGGCCTGGTTATGGGCGAGACGGCTTTTATCCTTATCATTCAGCCAGGCCTGACACTGGCGCCAGGCGTCGCGACAGTTGTCAAACTCGTCGAGACGCGTCACGGAGAGCGGCAGCGCCGAGAGTGCCTGTCGGATCTTTTGCTGCAGCCCGGCGGTCTGCTGACGGGTCAGCCACGCGTGCTGTGCGTTGCTCTTCGCGATATCGTCCAGCACCTGCTGCAGCACCTGGGCGGCAATTACGCTCATATCCTGGCTCCACTGCTGCCACAGTGCGTTCAGGTGATGATGGAAACGCTGGGTTTCCGCCCACTCGGTGCCGTGAAGACGCACGACTTTATCGTCAGGCAGAACGAACTCCAGCTCGCCCCACACCAGCCCGCGTTTACAGTGGATAGCCAGAAGCTGATTAAACGGAATAAGGTATTCGTGGCGTTCCCCGGAGACTTTCACCCCGGCATTAAGGAGAACCACCCTGTCGTAAGGGTGTTGCGCCAGGCGTTTGCCTAACGACGTTGCTTTCAGTTCCATGTTCCGCCAAATCCACGAAGAGATAATTTACCTGACAGTTTAACTGCCAGTTTTAAGGTGCTCCAGCCTAAAAAAACGTTACAATCATTGGGCGTTAATTTTATCGAAAGGAAGTGAGGGTTTATGCGTACCGTTCTGAATGTGTTGAATTTTGTGCTGGGCGGTTTTGCCACCACCCTTTCCTGGCTTTTTGCCACGCTGGTGAGCATCGTCCTGATTTTCACGCTTCCCCTGACCCGTTCCTGCTGGGAAATCACAAAACTCTCCTTAATCCCCTACGGGAATGAAGCTATCCACGTTGACGAGCTCAATCCGGAGAGCAAAAACGCCCTGATGAATACGGGCGGAACCCTGCTGAACATACTGTGGCTGATTTTCTTCGGCTGGTGGCTGTGCATCATGCATATTTTTGCCGGTATTGCACAGTGCATCACGATTATTGGTATTCCGGTGGGGATAGCGAACTTTAAGATCGCCGCTATCGCCCTTTGGCCCGTCGGTCGCAGGGTTGTTCCGGTAGAAGTGGCCCAGGCGGCGCGTGAAGCAAACGCGCGTCGTCGTTTTCAGTAAATAAGGACCGGCCGCGTTTATGCTAAGCCCATTGCTTCGCCGTTATACCTGGAACAGCACCTGGCTATACAACGTCAGGATATTTATCGCCCTTTGCGGCACGGTTGCCCTGCCCTGGTGGCTGAATGATGTCAAGCTCACCATTCCGCTTACGCTGGGAGTGGTGGCCGGGGCGCTGGCGGACCTGGACGATCGTCTGGCCGGACGTTTACGTAACCTGGTCATTACGCTCGTCTGCTTTTTCATTGCGTCAGCGTCCGTTGAGCTGCTTTTCCCGTGGCCCTGGCTGTTTGCCCTGGGCCTTACGCTCTCAACCAGCGGGTTTATTTTGCTGGGCGGCCTCGGGCAGCGCTATGCCACCATCGCGTTTGGTGCATTGCTGATCGCTATCTACACCATGCTGGGCGTTTCCCTCTATGACCAGTGGTACCAGCAGCCGGTTCTCCTGCTGCTGGGCGCCATCTGGTATAACCTGCTGACGCTAACCGGTCATCTGATCTTCCCGGTTCGCCCGCTGCAGGATAACCTTGCCCGCAGCTTTGAGCAGTTAGCCCACTATCTGGAACTGAAATCCCGGCTGTTCGACCCGGATATCGAGGAAGAAAGCCAGGCTCCGCTCTACGATCTGGCGCTGGCAAATGGCCAGCTGGTCGCCACCCTTAACCAGACAAAAGCCTCTCTGCTTACCCGTCTGCGCGGCGATCGCGGTCAGCGCGGAACGCGAAGGACCTTACACTACTATTTTGCCGCCCAGGACATTCACGAACGTGCCAGCTCCTCGCACGTTCAATACGCGGCCCTGCGCGAGAAGTTCCGCTACAGCGACGTGATGTTCCGCTTCCAGCGCCTGCTGTCCATGCAGTCTCAGGCGTGTCAGCAGCTCTCGCGCTCCATTCTGCTGCGTACGCCCTATCAGCATGACCCCCGCTTTGAACGCGTATTCAGCCATCTTGATGCGGCGCTCGACCGCGTTCAGGCCAGCGGAACGTCACCGGAGCACATCAAAGCGCTGGGCTTTCTGCTGAACAACCTGCGGGCGATTGATGCTCAGCTGGCGACCATTGAGTCCGAACAGGCGATGGCGCTGCCGGGCAGTGAGGTGGAAAATCAGCTTGCTGATGACAGCGTGCACAGCGTTAGCGATATGTGGCTGCGTCTGAGCCGTAACTTTACGCCGGAGTCGGCACTCTTTCGCCACGCGGTGAGAATGTCGCTGGTGCTGTGCGTGGGGTATGCCTTTATCCAGATAACCGGGCTGCACCACGGCTACTGGATCCTGCTGACCAGCCTGTTCGTCTGCCAGCCGAACTATAACGCCACCCGACACCGTCTTGCGCTGCGTATTATCGGCACGCTGGTCGGCGTCGCGATCGGCCTTCCGGTACTCTATTTCGTGCCCTCCGTTGAAGGTCAACTGATTCTGATTGTGATCACCGGCGTGCTGTTCTTCGCGTTTCGCAACGTGCAGTACGCCCACGCCACCATGTTCATCACGCTGCTGGTGCTGCTCTGCTTTAACCTGCTGGGTGAAGGGTTTGAAGTTGCCCTGCCCCGCGTGATCGATACCCTGATTGGCTGTGCGATTGCCTGGGCTGCGGTCAGCTTTATCTGGCCGGACTGGCGTTTCCGCAATTTGCCGCGCGTGGTAGACAGGGCAATGAACGCCAACTGTCGATACCTTGACGCAATCCTGGAGCAGTACCACCAGGGGCGCGATAACCGCCTGGCTTACCGGATAGCCCGTCGCGACGCGCACAACAGTGATGCAGAACTGGCCTCCGTTGTCTCTAACATGTCAACGGAGCCTCGCGCCACGGCGGAGATTCGTGAGACTGCGTTCCGCCTGCTCTGTCTGAACCATACGTTCACCAGCTATATTTCGACGCTGGGTGCCCACCGTGAGAAACTCACCAACCCGGGCATTCTCAACCTGCTCGATGACGCCGTCTGCTACGTTGATGACGCACTTCATCACCGACCGGCCGATGAGCCGCGCGTTCAACAGGCGCTGGATGAACTGGCTCAACGCATTGCGCATCTTGACCCAGAAAACGACAGCAAAGCGCCGCTGGTGCTTCAGCAAATAGGCCTGCTTATCGCTCTGCTGCCTGAAATTTGCCGGCTGCAACAGCAAATCGCTACCTGGAGGAGTGATTCTCCTGTGGCTCAGGCAGCGCATTAAACCACTCCGTCAGCTCCCGGCGAATGCCTGCCGGGAGTGCCGCCTCATGCAGCCCCTCGATAGCCCCTTCCAGTGCGAAGAGAACCTTAATACCGAGCGCTTTGTTTTTTGCCCGCATCTTCAGCCAGCTCGCTCTGGCACCCAGCGCCCGCAGCGTTTCCTCATTGGTAATGCCAGCTTCAAAGAGCAAGACTTCAAGCTGAAAGGTCAGGTTTGGCAGATCCTTGAGTCGGTTTCGTTGATGGCGCTGATAGCGCTCTTTTCTTGCCGCACTGAGCGCAAACGAGGAGAGCTGAAGCAACCGCTCCCTGTCCTGCCATAATCCGTCATCCACACGATAATAGTTGAGCAGCACCGGGCGGCCTCGCTTCATCAACGTCAAAAAAGAGGAGGCATTTTTTACACAGTATTTCGCACTCTCCTCACAGGCGCGGAGATAAAGCTCTCCGTCTGACACCATGGCAAAAACCGCATCATCCACCGCCAGGGTATAGCCTCCAAACAGCGCGCGATGATGAATCTCGCCCAACGGGGAGAGGTATTCCTGGGATTTATAAATCCGTTCATAAGATATCTTTTTCATGATATTTCCCTTCAAAATCATAAAGTAACAACGAAATTTCTTACTAGCGGATCCGTTAGCAGGAAAATAGGCAACTTATTGCCGATGAGCAAGATGATTTTTCGAGGGACATCAACATTGAATGAATTTTGCGAGTCGCTTTCCGAAAATGAGGTTGATCTTTATGCATACAGGGGTTACTGTATATCCATACAGTAACTACAGGGCTGGAATGAATATGCACACTTCAGGCTATGCAAATCGCTCAACCTCTCTCTCTTCTACCGCAGGCAATGTCGCGCAGAATTCCGTCGAGCGTGTTTCCACGGGGCTTATCAGTGAAGTGGTTTATCGTGAAGACCAGCCCCTGTTGACGCAACTTCTGTTGTTGCCGTTATTACAACAGCTTGGTCAGCAATCGCGCTGGCAGCTTTGGCTCACGCCTCAGCAAAAACTGAGCCGTGAGTGGGTTCAGTCCGCAGGCCTTCCGCTTACTAAGGTCATGCAAATTAATCAGCTCCCGCCGTGCGACACCGTTGAGTCGATGATCCGCGCGTTACGCACCGGAAATTACAGCGTGGTGATTGGATGGTTACCGGAAGAATTGACGGAAGAGGAACATTTCCGTCTGACTGAAGCAGCCGAAGAAGGGAATGCGATCGGGTTCATTATGCGTCCGGTTCGATCGGATTCTTACCGCAGAGGACAACTTTCTGGGCTAAAAATTCACTCAAATTTGTATCATTGAGTGAAATTAAGATTTTTCCTGGAATTTTTTTTGACCACAAGATGGCATTAAAGTTCCCGGCCTGAAAATTGCGGCAAGGCTTGTCTGGTGCGGTTCTCCTTAATTTTATTGCACAAAATTCGTTCGAAAAATGTTAAATAATCGGTATACGGAACTTTTTTTTTCATATGCCTGACGGACTTCACACTTGTAAGTTTTCAGCTACGTTGTAGACTTTACATCGCCAGGGGTGCTCGGCCTAAGCCGAAGATATCGGTAGATTTATATTTGACCACGCCCCCCGGTGAAGGATTTAACCGTGATTCTCTCCTGAGACTTTCATGGCGAATTTTGGATGATAACGAGGCGCAAAAAATGAAAAAGACAGCTATCGCGATTGCAGTGGCACTGGCTGGCTTCGCTACCGTAGCGCAGGCCGCTCCGAAAGATAATACCTGGTATGCAGGTGGTAAACTGGGCTGGTCTCAGTTCCACGACACTGGCTGGTACAACAGCAGCCTGAACAATGATGGCCCAACTCACGAGAGCCAGCTTGGTGCAGGTGCGTTCGGTGGCTATCAGGTTAACCCGTATGTTGGTTTTGAAATGGGTTACGACTGGTTAGGTCGTATGCCATACAAAGGCGACACCATTAACGGCGCTTTCAAAGCACAGGGCGTTCAGCTGACCGCTAAACTGGGCTACCCAATCACTGACGATCTGGACGTGTACACCCGTCTGGGCGGCATGGTATGGCGCGCAGATTCCAGCAACAACATCTCTGGTGACAACCATGACACCGGTGTTTCCCCAGTATTCGCTGGTGGCGTTGAGTGGGCTATGACCCGTGACATCGCTACCCGTCTGGAATACCAGTGGGTTAACAACATCGGCGACGGCAACACCGTTGGTGTTCGTCCAGACAACGGCATGCTGAGCGTAGGTGTTTCCTACCGTTTCGGCCAGCAGGAAGAAGCAGCTCCAGTTGTTGCTCCAGCGCCGGCTCCAGCTCCAGAAGTACAGACCAAGCACTTCACTCTGAAGTCTGACGTTCTGTTCAACTTCAACAAAGCGACTCTGAAACCAGAAGGCCAGCAGGCACTGGATCAGCTGTACACCCAGCTGAGCAACCTGGATCCTAAAGACGGTTCCGTAGTGGTTCTGGGCTTCACCGACCGTATCGGTTCTGACGCTTACAACCAGAAACTGTCTGAGAAACGTGCTCAGTCTGTTGTTGATTACCTGATCTCTAAAGGTATCCCAGCTAACAAGATCTCCCCACGTGGTATGGGCGAATCTAACCCAGTTACTGGCAACACCTGTGACAACGTGAAAGCTCGCGCTGCACTGATCGACTGCCTGGCTCCAGATCGTCGCGTAGAGATCGAAGTTAAAGGCATCAAAGACGTTGTAACTCAGCCAGCGGCATAAGTTATCGTCTTATAAAAAAACCCCGCCATGCGGGGTTTTTTATTGTCTGAAGAAAAGAAAAATCTATTTTTTACCCAACAGAGCCTGAAGGTCGTTCTTCAGCGTCGACATCTGGTTGGCGTACTTCTCTTTATGTTCGGCATCCTCAATCAGCTGCACGATGGTTTCCGACAGCGTTTTGCCCCGTCGTTGTGCCAGCCCAGCCAGGCGTTGCCAGACAACGAACTCCAGGTCGATTGATTTTTTGCGAGTGTGCTGATGCTCAGCATTAAAATGCCGTTTGCGTCGCGCGCGGATAGTTTGCTTCATCCGGTTTAACAACGCGGGATTGATGTGTTTCTCGATCCAGCCGTTAACCTGTACCGGTTCATTTTCGAGGGTCAGCAAAATATCCACGGCTTCTTGCGCAGCGCTGGCTTCGACGTAGCAGGTGATCAGCTCCCCTTCACGGTGCTTTTTGACCAGGTACTTCCATTTCCAGCCGCTTTCGAGATTTTCCAGTTGTTGATATTTCATTGCGATCTCAGTGTTACCACGTAACTCTGTTCAGAATATCAGTTTTTTAGCAATCTGCTGAAAAGAAATCATATCCTGTGAGTGAATGCAGCCAATCGCCCTGTCGAAATCCCCAATCCTGCTTGGGTACAGCCCCCCGCTTACGGTATACTCCACGCTTTTACATCTGACTAAAAAACATCAACTTTGACCATTACGAAACTTGCATGGCGTGACCTTGTTCCGGATACCGAAAGTTACCAGGAACTGTTTGCACAGCCCGAACTCGCAAAAGAACACGAATTCATCCTTAGCGATACGCAGCCTCGTTTGCATTATGCGCTGGAGCAGGTGTTAAGCCCATGGGCAACAGCGCCCTTCATGCTGCTCAAGGCCCCGGAAGAAGCGGAATACCTGACGCTGCTCGGTGATGCCGTGCGCCAGCTGAAGCCGGAAGCGAACGCAGTTTTTGGCGGCCAGTATCGTATTGCGGGACATGATGTCACTTTCGAACCAACGGCGCAGGCCGATGGCCGTTTTGCCGCTAAGGGCGAAGTGATTACCGCTAACTGGGTCGAGGCGGAACAACTCTTTGGTTGTCTGCGCCAGTTTAACGGCGAACTTTCGCTGCAGCCGGGGCTGGTTCATCGCGCAAATGGCGGTGTTCTCATCATCTCACTGCGTACCCTGCTCTCGCAGCCGCTGCTGTGGATGCGTCTGAAAACTATCGTCAACCAGAAGCGTTTCGACTGGGTCGGCTACGATGAGTCTCGTCCTCTGCCTGTCTCTGTTCCGTCTATGCCGCTGTCGCTGACCGTCGTGCTGACGGGCGACCGCGAATCGCTGGCGGACTTCCAGGAAATGGAGCCGGAACTGGCTGAGCAGGCGGTGTATAGCGAATACGAAGACAATATCCAGATTGCCGATGCCGACGATATGGCGCAGTGGTGCCAGTGGGTGATGGCCGTTGCTGAGCGTTTTGCGCTGCCAACCCCTGCGGCTGACGCGTGGCCGGGCTTAATCCGCGAAGCGGTACGCTACACCGGTGACCAGGAAACGCTGCCGCTTTGCCCGCTCTGGATCGGCAAACAGCTGCGTGAAGTGGGTGTGATTAGCGGTAACGGGGCGTTCAGCGGAGAACAGCTCACTCAGATGCTGGCTCAGCGTGAGTGGCGAGAAGGCTATCTTGCCGACCGTATGCAGGATGAAATTCTGCTGGAACAAATTCTGGTGGAAACCGAAGGCGAACGCGTCGGGCAGATCAACGCCCTGTCGGTGATTGAATTTCCTGGCCATCCGCGCGCATTCGGGGAGCCGTCCCGTATCAGCTGCGTTGTGCACATTGGCGATGGCGAGTTCACCGATATTGAACGAAAAGCCGAGCTGGGCGGCAACATTCACGCGAAAGGCATGATGATCATGCAGGCGTTTTTGATGTCAGAGCTGCAGCTTGAGCAACAGATCCCCTTCTCCGCCTCGCTGACGTTTGAGCAGTCCTACAGCGAAGTGGATGGCGATAGCGCCTCTATGGCCGAGCTGTGCGCCTTAATCAGCGCCCTGGCGGAAGTGCCCATCAATCAGAACATCGCGATCACCGGTTCGGTGGACCAGTTCGGTCGTGCACAGCCAGTGGGAGGCCTCAACGAAAAAATTGAAGGCTTCTTCTCTATCTGTCAGCAGCGCGGTTTAAACGGCAAACAGGGTGTGATTATTCCTGCTCCCAACGCACGCCATTTGAGCCTCAGCCAGGATATTCTGGATGCGGTTGAGCAAGAGCAATTCACCATCTGGGCCATCGAAGGGATTGAGGATGCGCTACCCTTACTGACAAATCTGGTTTGGGATGGCGAAGGGCAAACCACCCTGATGCAGACTATCCAGGAGCGCATAGCTCAGGCGACACAGCAGGATTCTCGTCATCGTTATCCATGGCCGTTACGCTGGCTGGGCTGGTTTAGTTCGAACTGATCGGACTTGTTCAGCGTACACGTGTTAGCTATCCTGCGTCCTTCACTAAAATAAGGCTTACTGAGAACATGGTAGATAAACGCGAATCCTATACAAAAGAAGATCTTCTTGCCTCTGGTCGCGGTGAACTGTTTGGCGCTAAAGGCCCACAGTTACCGGCCCCGAACATGCTGATGATGGACCGTGTCGTGAAAATGACCGAAACCGGCGGCAACTTCGATAAGGGTTACGTAGAAGCAGAACTCGATATCAACCCGGACCTGTGGTTCTTCGGTTGCCACTTTATTGGCGATCCGGTAATGCCTGGCTGTCTGGGCCTGGATGCCATGTGGCAGCTGGTTGGCTTCTATCTGGGCTGGCTGGGCGGCGAAGGTAAAGGCCGCGCGCTGGGCGTGGGCGAAGTAAAATTCACTGGCCAGGTTCTGCCTACGGCGAAGAAAGTGACCTATCGTATTCACTTCAAGCGCATCGTTAACCGCCGCCTGATTATGGGCCTGGCAGATGGCGAAGTGCTGGTCGACGGTCGCCTGATCTATAGCGCAAGCGACCTGAAAGTTGGCCTGTTCCAGGATACTTCAGCTTTCTGATCGTGCTTTTGGCACCCCCAAAAAGGCGAAACCTCCGCATTGCGGAGGTTTCTTTTTTGAAAGAGACGTTATCAGGCTATGAGTGCCCTGTCGCCGATGGCTTCTCGCCAGCCTCCAAGCCATTGTGACCTTTGATTTATCGTCTGATAAGGACACATTTCTTTAGAACGTCCAGCGATGCCGGCCTGATAACCACGTTGATGAGCCCGTTCCAGGCGATCTCGTTTCTGTCTCTTCATGCCTCGTTTCCCTCATTCTTTTGTCTGGTGGAAAGAAAACAGTGTCTGCACTCAATGCACAGGCACAGATAACGAATACCCCGAATTAGTCGCATCGTCAATGTTCAAAATTCATACGGGTGTCATATTTGTGAGCTAGCCGGAAGTTCATTTGTACAAAAATTGTGACGTGGCACAAGTAACAATCTGAAGTGAAAACGAAAAAAAACCGCAATCAGCGACAGGCCAACTGCGGTTTTTGATGATGAATTTTACTTATGGCAGACGGGAAATTTCTCTCGCGATGCTGGCCGACTCCTGTGCCCAACCCTGAGCCAGGACTTTCACCATTTCGTCATAGCCATCTTTCTGCTGCTTCAGCTCCAGATGGAAAGGACGCTTAATCAGCTGCCCCTGATGGTTCAGCAACCACTCCCCGCTGATCACCACCGCACCGTCATAGCGGCCGTGGAAGCCCGTGACCGTGACGTTAAGCGTATCCTGGTCGTTACCCAGCGGCTGCGACGCGACAACCCAGCCCGGAAGCTGGCTGCCCAGATTGGCCACCAGCGTGTTACGCAGCTGCTGATCCAGCGGGCTGGCCCACAGGTTGTTCGTCGCAATCACGTATTTAACGTCGCTGGTCTGATAGACCACGCCGTTTCCTGCCAGATAATCCGGCACGGCAACCTGCTCAACCCACAGCTGGCGGTTTCCCTGGCTGGCCGTGCTTTGTCCACCGCTGTGGGTAGACACAGGCAGCTGATAGTAGCTTTTATTATCTACCCCTGAACTGCACGCCGTTAACAGCAGAGCGCCAACCATCAATAGCCACTTTTTCATTCTTTTGCCCTCTTCGGCTCAGGATCCTTTTTATCTTTCGCTTCGAACACCAGCGCATTGCTCTTCTCGTTGAGCGTTTTCAGCACCGGCTGCAGTTCACGCAAGACCTGATCAAGACGCTGCATATCTGCCACCATCTTGTTGTACGCCGCTGAACCCGGCTGGAAGCCCTGCATACTGCGGTTCAGCTCACGTAGCGTTTTCTGCATATCCTGCGGCAGCTGCTGCATGCTCTGGCTCGCAGTGATCTTGTTGATGTTATCCAGCGTGGTTTGCAGGCGACGCATCGTTGCCTGGCTTTCGCTCAGCGAGTTCGTCGCCGCTTCAATCATCGGATTCAGTGGCAGATTGTTGATCTTATCCAGCGTTTCCATCAGACGCTGCTGGATCTGAGCCAGACCGCTGCTCACCGTTGGGATGATCTTGTAGCCACCAAATTCACGAATACCGGTAATCGGCGGTGCTTTCGGGTAGAAGTCCATATCCACATACAGCGCACCGGTCACCAGATTACCCGTCTTCAAGGATCCACGCAGACCGCGGTCCATCAGTTGACTGATATGGGTGGCAATATCCTGATTCTCGCCAATCTGGTTAAGCAGACGTTCCGGCTCGATGCGGATCAGCACCGGAATACGATAATCATCGTCCAGCATCTGGCTCAGGCCCGGAACAAAGAACGGAACTTGCCCAACCGTACCAAGACGAATACCACGGAACTCAACGGGCGCGCCCGGCTGCAGGCCGCGGACGGAATCTTTGAAGAACATCAGGAAGTCGATGTGATCGGTATAAAGCGCGTCCTGAATGCTTCGCTGATCGTCAAAGAGTCTGAACGCCGTTTTCTCGGCAACCGGCTGCCCCAGATCCTGCCCTTCCGGCACATCAAAGCTCACCCCACCGCCAAACAGCGTGGTTAAGGAACCCATTTCTACGCGCATCCCCGCCGACGTAAGATCGACCGCGATCCCGCTGTCCTTCCAGAAGCGAACGTTGCTGGTCACCAGACGATCGTTTGGCGCATTGATGAAAAGCTGATAGCTGATGGTACGCTTTTGCGCATCGAAGGTGCTGGTTTCAACGGAACCGACGCGGTAGCCGCGGAACAGTACCGGGTCACCCGCCGTAAGCTGGCCTGCTTTTTTGCTGTCGAGGATCACGCGGATACCCTTGGCATCAGGCGGCGCAAGCGGCGGTGAGTCGAGAAGCTGATATTGCCCAGGCTGGCTGCCCTTCGTGCCGGGCTGCAGTTCAATATAGGCCCCGGAGAGCAGCGTCCCTAAGCCGCTGATCCCTTCGCGCCCCACCTGCGGTTTAACCACCCAGAAAACGGAATCGCCATGCAGCAGTTTTTCCATGCCGGCATTAAGGCGCGCCTTAATCTCCACATGGGTTAAATCGTCGGTCAGGGTTGCGCTTTCGACCACGCCCACATCCACGCTACGGCTTTTGATGGTCGTTTTACCGCCCTCAATCCCCTCGGCATTGGTGGTTATCAGCGTGACTTCCGGTCCCTGATGGCTGTAATGATAAAACAGGATCCATGCACCGATCAGCGCGGTCACGATGGGGAAAATCCACACCGGCGACCAGTTTTTGACCTTCTGCACTTTCGCCTCTCCACTCTTATTTTCCATGCTCTTACTCTTCCTCATGGCTTGATTCAGGCTCACGATCCCACGATAAACGAGGGTCGAAGGTCATGGCCGCAAACATGGTCATAATCACGACCAGTGCAAACATTAAAGCCCCCATCGCGGGATAAATACTCATCAAACCGCCCATCCGCACCAGTGCAGAGAGAACGGCGATGACAAACACGTCAATCATTGACCAGCGTCCGACAAACTCGACCACTTCATAAATCAGGTGCATGCGTTCGCTGTCGCGTTTTCCATGACCCTTCGCATCCCAACAGAGCCAGGCGATGGCGATCATTTTTAAGGTTGGCACCATAATACTGGCGATAAAGATCACGCCGGCGACAGGATAGGAACCTTCGCCCCACAGCAGGATCACCCCGGCGAGGATCGTCGAGGGCATTTTATCGCCGAGCAAATCGGTGATCATGATCGGTAGAATATTGGCAGGCAGATACAGCATGATGGAGGTGACCAGCAGGGCCATCGTCCACTGAAGGCTATTTTTACGGCGTACGTGACCCTTCGTTTCGCAGCGCGGACAAACGTCGAGATCGGCGGGCAGCACGGCGGTGCAGCATGGGCAGGAACGCAGCCCCTGACGAATGCCGGGCACGCCGACTTTTACCGTCTGCGCAAGCGTCGGTGCCGGGGCGATATCATCCCACGCCCAGCGTCTGTCCACGCACTGGAAGGCACGCAGCTGCAGGACACAGTACAGGCACCACGGAACAAAGCTGCTGCCGATCCCCACGTCGCCGTACGCCATGAGCTTCACGAAACTGACCAGAATGCCCGCCAGAAAGATCTCGGCCATGCCCCAGCTTTTAAGCTGAAAAAGGATACGCGCGAGCCGGATTTTCAATGATGAGGGCATCCTGACGCGGTTGACCAGCAAAAGGATAACGACCAGGCAAAAAGCCGGGACTATCTGGACAAACAGGAGAAAAAAGGTGCCGAGGCTGGCGTAATCTTCCGAGAACATCACGCCCGGGATTTCAAGCAGATCCACCTGGCTGGTTATCCCTCCCACCTTCATATAGATGAAAGGGAAGAGATTGGAGAGCAGCAGCATGAACAATGCTGCCAGAGCGTAAGCAGTGGGACGCTGCCGCGGCGCGTCCCACTCGGTTGTCAACGTTGCGCCGCAACGTGGACACAGGGCTTTATGTCCGTGACCAAGCTCTGGCAACGCCACGAGCATATCGCATTGCGAGCATAAAATATGCCTGTCGGCATGGTGCTGGTCACACATATGTTATCCCTGTCTATGCGCCGTTTTTCAGAGACTCAAGGTACTCCCAGCGCTCAAATGCTTCTTCCAGGGCTTTTTCAGCCGCGGACAGTTCAGCCAGTACTTTCTGAGTATAGTCATGCGATTGGGTAAAGAATGACGCATCAGCGACCTGTTTTTGCAGATCCTCAAGCGCGGCCTCCAGCTCTTCAAGACGCTGCGGTAGCCCCTCCAGTTCGCGCTGCAGGTTATAGCTTAGTTTAGCCGAGGTTTTCTTGACAGTTTCTGCTTTTGTTACAGCAGGTTCTGAACTTATTTTGGACTTTGACTGTTTCTGCGCCAGAGACTGCGATTGCTGCCCTTTTGCATCGTGATAACCACCTACGTATTGTCCAATTCGCCCTTCACCTTCGAAGATCCAGCACTCGGTTACGGTGTTATCCACGAACTGACGATCGTGGCTGACCAGCATTACGGTCCCCTGATAACCGTCAATCAATTCTTCAAGCAATTCCAGCGTTTCGACATCCAGGTCGTTCGTTGGTTCATCGAGAATCAACAGGTTACTTGGTTTCAGGAACAAACGCGCCAGCAGCAGACGATTACGCTCTCCGCCAGATAACGCACGCACTGGGGTCATCGCACGTTTCGGATGGAACAGGAAGTCCTGCAGATAGCCCAGTACGTGGCGCGGTTTGCCGTTTACCATTACCTCTTGCTTGCCTTCGGCGAGGTTATCCATCACCGTGCGGTCCGGATCCAGCTCCGCGCGGTGCTGGTCGAAGTAGGCCACTTCCAGCTTAGTCCCACAGTGAATGCGGCCGCTGTCGGCCTGCAGCTGGCCCAGCATCAGCTTCAGCAGCGTGGTTTTACCGCAGCCGTTCGGGCCGATAAGCGCAATTTTGTCGCCGCGCTGCACCTGGGCGGAGAAATCTTTCACCAGCACTTTGCCATCAACCTGATAGTTGACGTTTTCCATTTCGAAGACAATCTTGCCGGAACGGGACGCTTCTTCCACCTGCATTTTGGCGCTGCCCATCACTTCACGGCGTTCGCTGCGCTCACGGCGCATTGCCTTCAGAGCGCGCACGCGGCCTTCGTTACGGGTACGGCGGGCCTTGATGCCCTGGCGGATCCACACCTCTTCCTGCGCCAGCTTGCGGTCGAACTCCGCATTCTGCAGCTCTTCCACGCGCAGGTTTTCTTCTTTCTCCAGCAGATAGGTGTCGTAATCGCCAGGATAGGTGACCAGCTTGCCGCGGTCGAGATCGACAATACGCGTCGCCATGTTGCGAATAAACGAACGGTCGTGCGAGATAAAGATGATGGTGCCGCTGAAGGTTTTCAGGAAGCCTTCCAGCCAGTCAATCGCTTCGATATCCAGGTGGTTCGTCGGTTCGTCCAGCAGCAGCACCTTCGGCCCGCTGACCAGCGCGCGGCCCAGGGCCGCTTTACGCAGCCAGCCGCCGGAGAGCGCCGACAGCTCCATGTCCGCTTCCAGACCAAGCTGGGCCAGAACCTCGTTAATGCGGTTTTCAAGCTGCCACAGACCGTGGTGATCGAGCATCTCCTGCACTTTCGCCAGTTCGTTGAGGTTCTTGTCGCTCGGGTCGGTCATCACCAGATGCGAAATCTCGTGATAGCGCTTCAGGTATTCGGCCTGCTCAGAAATGCCTTCCGCCACGAAATCGTAAACGCTGCCGGTCACGTGACGCGGCGGGTCCTGCTGGAGACGGGAGACGATCAGATCCTGCTCGTAAACGATGCGACCGTCATCCAGCCCCTGTTCGCGGTTGAGGATTTTCATCAGCGTGGATTTACCCGCGCCGTTACGGCCCACCAGACAGACGCGCTCGTTATCTTCGATATGCAGCTCTGCATTATCGAGAAGCGGCGAGTCGCTGAAAGAGAGCCACGCGCCGTGCATACTAATTAAAGACATTTATTTTTCCTTTCAGGCCGCGGTAATCAACCAGCAGTTATGAATTTGACGGTTACGGGCAAAGTCCTGAGACAGCGTTTTTTGGCTGATTTCTTGTGCTTTCAGTCCCAGGGCTGCTAAGCCGTCATGATCCATACGGAAGCCGCGTTTGTTGTTCGAGAACATAATGGTACCGCCCTTACGCAGCAGGCGCTTCAGGTCGGTCATCAGGCGCAGGTGATCACGTTGAACGTCAAAGCTATCCTCCATGCGCTTGGAGTTGGAGAAGGTCGGCGGATCGATAAAGATCAGGTCGAACTGCTCGTCAGTATCACGCAGCCAGCCCAGCACGTCGGCCTGCATCAGTCGGTGCTGACGTCCGGTCAGCCCGTTAAGACGCAGGTTGCGCTCCGCCCACTCCAGATAGGTGCGGGACATATCCACCGTGGTGGTGCTCCGCGCACCGCCCAGACCCGCATGCACGCTCGCGCTGCCGGTATAGGAGAACAGGTTGAGGAAATCTTTGCCCTTGCTCATATGGCCCAGCATGCGACGCGCGATACGGTGGTCGAGGAACAGGCCGGTATCCAGATAGTCGGTCAGGTTGACCCACAGGCGAGCGTTGTATTCGCCCACTTCGATAAAATCACCCTTCTCGCCCATCTTCTGATACTGATTTTTTCCTTTCTGACGCTCGCGGGTTTTCAGCACCAGCTTGTTCGGCGCAATGCCGAGCACGGCGATGGTGGCCGCGATAACGTCCAGCATGCGCTGACGCGCTTTTTGCGCATCAATGGTTTTCGGTGGCGCATATTCCTGAATCACCACCCAGTCCGCGTAGCGGTCAACCGCCACGTTGTACTCCGGCAGGTCGGCGTCGTACAGGCGGTAGCATTCAATCCCTTCCTGCTTCGCCCACTTTTCATATTTTTTCAGGTTCTTGCGCAGGCGGTTGGCGTAATCCTCCGCCACGCCGGAAGGCTTACTGTCCGCCGCTTTCTCCGCCAGATGGTAGTTTTTCTGCACGCAGTCCAGCGGGCCGTTTTTCGCCTTAAACTGGCGATCGGCACGCAGCTGCAGGCAGCTCAGCAGCTCCGGCGAGGCGCTAAACAGCGACAGGTTCCAGCCGCCGAAGTAGTCCTTCATATTGCGCCCCAGCAGGCTGTGCAGGGCAATCAGCGCCGGCTCGCTGTCCAGACGCTCGCCGTATGGCGGGTTGCTGATCACGGTACCGTACGGGCCTTTTGGCAGCGGGTTGGTCAGGTTCGCCACGTCTTTCACCTCGAAGGTGACCAGCTCGCCGATACCGGCGCGACGGGCGTTGCTGCGCGCGCGTTCGATTACGCGCGGGTCACTGTCCGAACCGTAGAAGTGGGAGGTATACTCCGCCAGACCTTTACGCGCGCGGGTCTGCGCGTCGTCTTTGACCTCTTTCCAGAGCGCTTCGTCGTGCTGGGCCCAGCCTTTAAAGCCCCAGTGACCGCGATGCAGGCCCGGCGCGCGGTCGGTTGCCAGCATGGCCGCTTCAATCAGCAACGTACCGGAACCGCACATCGGATCGAGCAGCGGCGTGCCCGGCTGCCAGCCGGAGCGCATCACAATAGCGGCAGCCAGGGTTTCTTTAATTGGCGCCATACCGGTACGATCGCGGTAGCCGCGCAGGTGCAGGCCCGCGCCGCTCAGATCGAGAGAAATACTCGCCGTGTCGCCGTTGAGCCAGACGTTAATACGCAGATCCGGATTTTCGCGATCGACGTTCGGACGTTCCTTATTTTTACGCGTGAAGCAGTCCACAATGGCGTCTTTGACGCGCAGGGCACCGTACTGGCTGTTGCGGATCTCGTCGTTCACGCCGTTGAAATGCACCGCAAAGGTGGCATTAGGCGTGAAGATCTCTGTCCAGTCGATCATCTGTACGCCGGTATAGAGGTCCAGGTCGCTATAGACCTTGCACTCCTTCATCGGCAGCATGATGCGCGACGCCAGACGGCTCCACATCAGGCTCTGGTAAATAAGCCGCGTGTCGCCCTCAAAATGGACACCACCCTGAACCACCTGGCACTCTTGCGCGCCCAGGCTTTCCAGTTCAGTTTTTAACAGCTCTTCCAGCCCACGGGCCGTACTGGCAAACAGAGAATTCATATCGTCACTTTTACTCTTAGAAAATTGTCGCGCATTATAGCTAATATGGCGTGTATGTCATAAAGTTGAAGGCTTATTTTCATTTGTGGGAGTGTGCAGTGGCGACGTTATCCAGGCTTTTTATTCATCCGGTGAAATCCATGCGCGGCATCGGCGTCTCTCACGCGCTGGCCGACATGAGCGGATTCGCCTTCGATCGTATTTTTATGGTCACCGAGCCTGACGGCACGTTCATCACCGCACGCCAGTTCCCGCAGATGGTTCGCTTTACCCCTTCCCCGCTTCATGACGGTTTGCACCTTACCGCGCCGGACGGTTCCAGCGCGGTCATTCGCTTTGCTGATTTTGCGCCTGTCGATGCGCCAACGGAAGTGTGGGGCAATCATTTTACCGCGCGAATCGCCCCGGATGAAATTAACCGCTGGCTGAGCGGTTTCTTCTCCCGCGACGTGCAGCTGCGCTGGGTAGGTCCTGAACCGACGCGTCGCGTGAAGCGCCACGACGCCGTTCCCCTCTCCTTCGCCGATGGTTTCCCGTTCCTGCTGACTAACGAAGCCTCGCTGCGTGATTTACAAGTCCGCTGCAAGGCCAGCGTTCAGATGGAACAGTTCCGTCCGAACCTGGTGGTCACGGGCGCCGACGCCTGGGAAGAAGACACCTGGAAAGTGATCCGCATCGGCAGCGTCATCTTTGATGTCGTAAAACCCTGCAGCCGCTGCATTTTCACCACGGTGAGCCCTGAGAAAGGCCAGAAGCACCCTTCCGGCGAACCGCTGAAGACGCTGCAGTCTTTCCGCACCGCGCAGGACAACGGCGATGTGGATTTCGGCCAGAACCTGATCCCTCGCTCCAGCGGTGCAATCCGCGTCGGTGATGAGGTAGAAATTCTTGCCAGAGGGCTTGCAAAAGCGTACGGCTCGGGTCAGGAAGAAGAAATGGTCGACGTTGTGACAAATGTCGCCTCTGCGGTAGATATTCACTGGCAGGGCAACGTCATCCGTGGCAACAACCAGCAGGTATTGCTTGAGCAACTGGAGCAGGCAGGTATTCGCGTACCCTATTCCTGTCGCGCAGGCATTTGCGGATGCTGCCGCATCAGGCTGGTGGATGGAGAGGTTAGTGCGCTGAAAAAATCGGCAATTGGAAATGACGGCACAATTCTGTGCTGTAGCTGCATACCGAAAACGTCCGTACAGCTGGAAGCTTAAACCGCCTGTTCAAGGCTGAAGGAATCTACGCGCAGCTGCGGCTTCAGCCGGTCATTCATCACTTTAATGGCATCGCCAAGCTGCATCGTCCGCCCGGCAATGGTTACGCCGGGCTGTGCCAGCAGGCAGAGCGCAGCATTTTCACCAGGCTCAACCACCAGCAGGCTCACCTCTTCTGCGGTATCGCTCAGATTGACGCTGGCCGCGTCACCCGTTGCCGGGGTCCAGCTCATACCATGCGCAAGAAAATGCCAGCTTTTTGGCATTTGCGGTTTCAGGAAGCGGATAGCCACCAGCGCATTTAATACCAGCTCGGCACGCTGCTCTTTAGAGAGTACCAGATCGCGGCATTTTTCTTCAAAGGAGAAATAAAGCGCCGCATCGTCAACGCAAAAGCCCGACGGGGAAAATGCATCCGGGGTTAACATTCGGCGGGCAAAACGAGAACGAAACAACATGCCATTGGCTAAATCGAGCATCATTCGGTCATGCTCGTCGCAAAAATACCAGCGCCAGTTATCGTCAGGTTTAATTCGCATGTGTCTCTCCCGTCCCCAAACGTCCTGTACTAAAAATGTCCTGTTTGCCGCCTCGTTTATAACACCATTAATAAAAGACTATAATGACTAAATAAGCAACAGTGACGGAATATAAAACAACCAGGGCTGGAAATAAAGCCCTGGTTGTCTGATTAAGAGAAAAGATTAGATATGAGTAACGATTTCTTTAATCAGCGGCGGTCCTTTAAAAATAAAGCCGGAATAGATTTGCACCAGTGATGCACCCGCCGCCATCTTCTCGCGCGCAGCAATCACTGAGTCAATGCCGCCGACGCCAATAATCGGCAGACGTCCTTTTAATTCCGCAGACAGGGCGCGAATAATTTCGGTACTTTTTAATTGCACCGGACGTCCACTTAACCCACCCGCTTCGTCACAGTTTTTCATTCCCTGCACGAGGGAACGATCGAGAGTGGTATTGGTCGCAATAACACCATCAATATTATGGCGAACCAAACTGTCGGCAACCTGGATCAATTCTTCAGGAGAAAGATCCGGGGCGATCTTAACCGCGACCGGAACATATTTATGGTGGATCGTCTGGAGTTCATTTTGTTTATTTTTAATGGCACTCAGAAGATCGTCCAGCGCTTCGCCATATTGTAAGGAACGCAGACCCGGAGTATTGGGTGAAGAAATATTCACCGCAATATAACCGGCATAGGCGTAGACTTTTTCCATACAAATCAGATAGTCATCTTTACCCTGCTCTACCGGCGTGTCTTTATTTTTACCGATATTGATGCCTAATATTCCGTCAAAATGGGCTTTTTTTACGTTCTCAACCAGGTGATCAACACCGAGGTTATTAAAGCCCATGCGGTTGATCAGCCCTTCGGCTTCAACCAGGCGGAACAGGCGCGGCTTGTCATTTCCCGGCTGCGGGCGCGGCGTGACGGTACCGATTTCAATGGAGCCAAAGCCCATCGCGCCCAGGGCATCAATGCACTCGCCATTTTTGTCCAGACCGGCCGCCAGACCCAGCGGATTCTTAAAGGTCAGACCCATGCACTGCACAGGTTTTTCCGGCACATTCTGACGCACCAGAGCGGCCAGCGGCGTTCCGGTAATACGACGTAATTGCTGGAATGTAAATTCATGAGCGCGCTCAGGGTCGAGCTGGAAAAGGGCTTTACGAACGAAGGGGTAGTACATGAACTCTCCTGGATTCCCGGTGTGCAAACCGGGAGGGGATTATGGGCGATCCACGCGCGAAAGGGAATTGACCTGCGGCAAAAAATCAGCGTAAAACGCAATCGTTTACCTCCCCGTCTATTTCTTATGCACTTTTTCGCATTTTAATTGCAGATAAATCATTTAGTGGAATAACCGCGCGGTGTCACACTCCTGAAAATTGTTATGAATGTTAGATAAAAGCAAACAATTGGTTATAAGGAGGAAGTATGCGCGTCATTACCCTGGCCGGAAGTCCACGATTCCCTTCGCGCTCCAGCGCCCTGCTGGAATATGCCCGCGAAAAACTCAATGCCCTGGATGTGGAAGTGTGCCACTGGAACCTGCATAACTTCGAACCTGAAGATCTGCTCTACGCCCGCTTCGACAGCCCAGCGCTGAAAACGCTCATCGAGCAGCTTAACGGCGCTGACGGCTTAATTGTGGCAACACCTATTTATAAAGCCTCTTTTTCCGGGGCGCTGAAAACCCTGCTCGATCTGCTTCCGGAACGCGCCCTGGACGGCAAAGTCGTGCTGCCGCTGGCAACGGGCGGTACGGTTGCCCATTTACTGGCCGTGGATTATGCCCTGAAGCCGGTGCTGAACGCGCTGAAAGCGCAGGAGATCCTCCACGGCGTTTTCGCAGATGACTCCCAGGTTATCGATTATCAACATAAACCTCATTTTACGCCGAACCTGCAAACCCGCCTCGATACTGCCCTGGAAACCTTCTGGCATGCCCTGCACCGCCGGGATATCCAGGCCCCGGCGTTTGGTCAGCCTCAAGGAGTCGCACATGCTTAAAACGTTAACCCGCATCGGACTGGCAGGTCTGATGGCGCTTACCTCGCTGGCCCATGCCGCAGAAGCGGCTCCGGAAAGTTTGCGCATTGGCTATCAGAAAGGCAGCGTCAGCATGGTGCTGGCGAAAAGCCACCAGCTGCTGGAAAAACGCTTCCCGGACACCAAATTCTCCTGGGTGGAATTCCCGGCTGGCCCGCAGATGCTGGAGGCCCTGAACGTCGGCAGTATCGATCTCGGCAGCACGGGTGATATTCCGCCGATATTCGCCCAGGCGGCGGGAGCGGACCTCGTCTATGTTGGTGTTGAGCCGCCCAAACCGAAGGCCGAAGTGATCCTGGTGCCTGAAAACAGCGACATTAAAAGCGTCGCGGACCTCAAAGGGCATAAAGTGGCTTTCCAGAAAGGTTCCAGCTCGCACAACCTGCTGCTGCGTGCCCTGCAGGAAACCGGGCTGAAGTTCACTGACATTCAGCCCGTTTACCTGACGCCTGCCGACGCCCGCGCCGCGTTCCAGCAGAAGAACGTTGATGCCTGGGCCATCTGGGATCCGTACTACTCCGCCGCATTGCTGCAGGGCGGCGTTCGCGTGCTGAAAGACGGTACCACACTGAAGCAGACCGGCTCGTTCTATCTGGCCGCGCGTCCTTATGCGGAAAAGAACGGCGCATTTATTCAGGGCGTACTGGATACCTTTACTCAGGCCGATGCGCTGACCCAGACCCAGCGTCAGGAGAGCATTGCCCTGCTGGCGAAAACCATGGGCTTACCTGAGCCGGTGATCGCGAGCTATCTCAACCACCGTCCGCCGACCACCATTACGCCCGTGGACGCGCACGTCGCCGCGCTTCAGCAACAAACGGCTGACCTTTTCTATCAAAACCACCTGGTGCCAAAACAGGTCACTATTCGCGAACGCATCTGGCAGCCCGCAGGCAAAGAAGGAGCTAAATCATGAGTCTGAATCTTTTCTGGTTTTTACCCACCCACGGTGATGGACACTATCTTGGTACAGAAGAGGGCTCGCGCCCGGTTGACCACGGCTACCTGCAGCAAATTGCGCAGGCGGCGGACCGAATCGGTTTCACCGGAGTGCTGATCCCGACCGGACGTTCATGTGAAGATGCCTGGCTGGTCGCCGCGTCGATGATCCCGGTCACCCAGCGCCTGAAGTTCCTGGTTGCCTTACGCCCGAGCGTGGTCTCCCCCACCGTGGCGGCGCGTCAGGCGGCAACGCTGGACAGGCTGTCCAACGGTCGCGCCCTGTTTAACCTGGTGACGGGCAGCGATCCGCAGGAGCTGGCGGGCGATGGGGTGTTCCTCGACCATACCGAGCGCTACGAAGCCTCCGCCGAGTTTACCCGCGTCTGGCGACGTCTGCTGGAAGGTGAAACCGTCACCTTTGAAGGCAAGCATATTCACGTTCGTGACGCGAAGCTCTACTTCCCGCCGGTGCAGCAGCCGCGACCGCCGCTCTATTTTGGCGGATCGTCGGACGTAGCCCAGGATCTGGCGGCAGAACAGGTCGATCTCTATCTGACCTGGGGCGAACCGCCTGAGCTGGTGAAAGAAAAAATTGCCCAAGTACGCGCCAAAGCGGCCGCCCATGGGCGCAAGGTGCGCTTCGGCATTCGCCTGCACGTAATTGTGCGGGAAACCAATGAAGAAGCCTGGCAGGCCGCCGACCGCCTGATCTCCCACCTGGACGATGAGACCATCGCCAGGGCGCAGGCCGCGTTTGCGAAAACCGACTCCGTCGGACAGCACCGAATGGCGTCCCTGCACAACGGCAAGCGCGAGAACCTGGAGATCAGCCCGAACCTGTGGGCGGGCGTTGGCCTGGTGCGCGGCGGTGCGGGCACGGCGCTGGTCGGCGACGGACCGACCGTAGCCGCCCGGATTAATGAATACGCAGACCTGGGTATCGACAGCTTTATTCTCTCCGGTTATCCGCATCTGGAAGAGGCGTACAAGGTGGGCGAGCTGTTATTCCCGCATCTGGATGTCGCCATCCCGGAGATTCCGCAGCCGCAGCGGCTTCAGCTTCAGGGCGAAGCCGTGGCGAACGAGTTTATTCCACGCAAAGCCGCACAGAGCTAAGGAGTGACCATGTCTGCCACCTCCCAAAAATGGCTGCTGCGCGCCGCGCCGTGGTTTTTACCCGTCGGCATTGTGGCTCTCTGGCAGCTCGCGTCGTCCACCGGCTGGCTGTCGAGCCGCATTCTGCCCTCTCCGGAGGGCGTCGTAGAAGCTTTCTGGTCGCTGAGCGTCAGCGGTGAGCTGTGGCAGCATCTGGCGATCAGCTCCTGGCGCGCCGTGATTGGGTTTTCCATCGGCGGCAGCATCGGTCTGGTTCTGGGCCTGATCAGCGGCCTTTCCCGCTGGGGCGAGCGGTTGCTGGATACCTCCATTCAGATGCTGCGCAACGTGCCGCATCTGGCGCTGATCCCGCTGGTTATCCTGTGGTTTGGCATTGATGAGAGCGCCAAGATCTTCCTCGTGGCGCTGGGCACACTGTTCCCGATTTACATCAACACCTGGCACGGCATACGCAACATCGATCGCGGTCTGGTGGAGATGGCGCGCAGCTACGGCTTATCGGGTTTTTCCCTCTTTATACACGTGATCCTGCCGGGCGCCCTGCCCTCCATTATGGTCGGGGTGCGTTTTGCGCTCGGCCTGATGTGGCTGACGCTGATTGTGGCGGAGACCATCTCGGCCAACTCAGGTATTGGCTATCTGGCGATGAACGCCCGCGAATTCCTGCAAACGGACGTGGTGGTGGTTGCCATCATTCTGTATGCCCTGCTCGGCAAGCTCGCCGACGTCAGCGCCCAGTGGCTGGAGCGCAGCTGGCTGCGCTGGAACCCGGCCTATACCCTTCAGGAGGCGAAAGCATGAATACTGCACGACTGAACCAGGGAACGCCGTTACTGCTGAACGGCGTGACCAAACGCTACGGCGAAAACACCATTCTTAACGGGCTGGATCTGCATATTCCCGCCGGACAATTTGTGGCCGTTGTCGGGCGCAGCGGCGGCGGCAAGAGTACCCTGCTACGTCTTCTGGCCGGACTGGAAGCCCCCAACGGCGGTGACATTCTGGCAGGAACGACGCCGCTTTCGAATATTCAGGACGATACCCGCATGATGTTTCAGGATGCACGCCTGCTGCCGTGGAAAACGGTTATCGACAATGTCGGGCTCGGTCTTAAGGGCAGCTGGCGGGATGAAGCCCGCCAGGCGCTGGCCGCCGTTGGGCTGGAAAATCGTGCGGGTGAATGGCCTGCCGCCCTCTCGGGCGGGCAGAAGCAGCGCGTGGCGCTGGCGCGGGCGTTGATTCACCGTCCGGGCCTGCTGTTGCTTGATGAACCGCTCGGCGCGCTCGACGCCCTGACGCGGATCGAAATGCAGGATTTGATTGGATCCCTTTGGCAGGCGCACGGCTTTACGGTACTGCTGGTGACGCATGACGTGAGCGAGGCCGTCGCGATGGCTGACCGGGTGCTGTTAATAGAGGACGGGAAAATAGGTCTGGATCTGACGGTGGATCTTCCGCGCCCTCGCCGCGTGGGCTCGGCAAGGCTGGCGGAGCTGGAAGCTGAGGTATTGGATCGGGTGATGAAGCGCGGGGGGACGGAGTTACAGCGAGCCAAGGCTAATGCCTGATGCCCTCACCCCGGCCCTCTCCCACGGGGAGAAAACACTAAAAACGGCAACCGAGGTTGCCGTTCTGCTTTTACCTGCCCACCGGGCAATTTTTTATTACGCTAAGGCTTTAGCAATCTTCTCGTACAGATCGCCAGACAGGTTCTCCAGCCCTTTCAGCTGCTCAAGCGCGGCACGCATCTTCGCCTGACGCTTCGCATCGTAGCGTTTCAAACGGATCAGCGGCTCAATCAGGCGCGACGCCACCTGCGGGTTACGGCTGTTCAGCTCGGTCAGCATTTCCACCATGAACTGATACCCGCTGCCGTCTTCGGCGTGGAACGCGGCCGGGTTGCTGCTGGCAAACGCGCCAATCAGAGAACGCACGCGGTTTGGGTTGCTCAGGGTAAAGGAGCGATGCTTCAGCAGGCTGCGCACGTTGCTGAGCGCATCGGCCGCCGGGCTGGTCGCCTGCAGGATGAACCATTTGTCCATCACCAGGCCATCCTGATGCCACTTGTCGTCGTACTCCTGCATTAACGCATCACGGCACGGCAGTTCAGCGGCAACGCTTGCACCTAGCGCGGCCAGGGCGCCGGTCATGTTATCCGCTTCGTGGTACTGCTTGCTCACCAGAGTGTTCGCCAGCTCGGTTTCACCAAACGCCAGATAGCGCAGGCAGGTATTGCGCAGAGAACGTTTGCCAATGTCCGCGTGCTCAACGCGATAAGCATCAAGCTTATTGGCGTTATATATAGCCAGGAACTCATCGGCCAGCTCAGCAGCCAGCGTACGGGTCAGCGCTTCACGCACCGCCACGATGGCAATCGGGTCGATGATGTCAAACAGCTCGGCGATTTCAGTCGCTGACGGCAGGGTCAGAATTTCAGCGGCCAGGGCCGGGTCAATCTTCTCATCCAGCAGGATCGCGCGGAACGCGTCAGCCAC
This sequence comes from Enterobacter cloacae complex sp. ECL352, assembly GCF_020149545.1. Classification (NCBI taxonomy): domain Bacteria; kingdom Pseudomonadati; phylum Pseudomonadota; class Gammaproteobacteria; order Enterobacterales; family Enterobacteriaceae; genus Enterobacter; species Enterobacter cloacae complex sp. ECL352. The sequence continues at coordinate 3,934,463 of NZ_CP083709.1, read as the reverse complement.
ATGGACAGGCAGCGACAGCGGCTGGCCCTGCTGATGACGGTTTACGTTGAGCTTAATGTAGGTCGCCAGCAGGCTTTGCGCCGCGTCCCAGCGGGAGAAGTCGTTACGCGCGTGACGCATCAGGAACGTCAGCTGCTGATCGCTCCACTTGTATTCCAGCTTCACCGGCGCGGAGAATTCACACAGCAGCGCAGGTACCGGCTGGAAGTAGACGTTATCGAAGATAAAGGTCTGCTCGGCCTGGGTCACGTTCAGCACGTGGTGTACCGGGTGGCCGCCCTTCTGGAGCGGGATGACTTTGCCTTCGTTATCGTACAGCTCAATGCTGAACGGAATATGCAGCGGATATTTCTCTTCCTGCTCCGCCGTCGGCGGCGTGCGCTGGCTGATGGTCAGCGTGTACTGCTCGGTTTCCGGATTGTAGTCGTCTTTGACGGTGACAATTGGCGTACCGGCCTGGCTGTACCAGCGGCGGAAGTGAGAGAGATCGACATTAGAGGCATCTTCCATCGCCTGCACAAAATCGTCGCAGGTGGCCGCGCTGCCGTCATGACGCTCGAAATACAGCTGCATCCCTTTCTGGAAGTTCTCCTCGCCCAGCAGGGTGTGGATCATGCGGATAATTTCAGCGCCCTTCTCGTACACCGTCAGAGTGTAGAAGTTGTTCATCTCGATGACTTTATCCGGGCGGATCGGGTGCGCCATTGGGCTGGCATCTTCCGCAAACTGCAGACCACGCATGGTACGCACGTTGTTGATGCGGTTCACCGCGCGTGAACCCAGGTCGGAGCTGAACTCCTGATCGCGGAAGACGGTCAGGCCTTCTTTCAGGCTCAGCTGGAACCAGTCGCGGCAGGTGACGCGGTTACCGGTCCAGTTGTGGAAATATTCGTGGCCGATAACGCGTTCGATATCAAGGTAGTCTTTGTCCGTTGCGGTATCGGTACGCGCCAGCACGTATTTGGAGTTAAAGACGTTAAGGCCTTTGTTCTCCATTGCGCCCATGTTGAAGAAATCGACGGCGACGATCATATAGATGTCGAGGTCATATTCGAGGCCGAAGCGCTCCTCGTCCCACTTCATGGAGTTGATGAGTGAGGTCATCGCCCACGGCGCGCGGTCAAGGTTGCCGCGGTCAACAAACAGCTCCAGCGCCACCTCGCGGCCTGAGCGCGTTTTGAAGGTGTCGCGCAGCACGTCGAAGTCCCCCGCCACCAGCGCAAACAGGTAGCACGGTTTCGGGAAGGGATCCTGCCACTGCACCCAGTGACGGCCATTCTCCAGCTCGCCTTCGCCTACGCGGTTGCCGTTGGAGAGCAGGAAGGGATACAGGGTTTTATCGGCGATGATTTTGGTGGTGAAGCGCGCCAGGACGTCTGGACGGTCGAGATACCAGGTTATATGGCGGAACCCTTCCGCTTCACACTGGGTACACAGCGCCACGCCCGACTGGTAAAGCCCTTCCAGCGCGGTGTTGGCGGCCGGGCTGATTTCATTCACGATGCGCAGCGTAAACTGTTCCGGCAGGTTGTCGATGACCAGCTGGTTGTTTTCTTCTTTATAGTCCGACCAGGCTTCATCATTAATATGCAGGGAGACCAGCGTCAGGTCTTCACCATCCAGACGCAGCGGCACCGCAGTTGCGCTATGGCGCATCACCTGGCTCACCGCCGTGACAACGGTTTTTGTGGCATCCAGGTCAAAAGTCAGATCGATTTCGCTAATCAGGTAATCCGGCGCACGGTAGTCGTGGCGGTATTTGGCTTGTGGCTGTTGTGTCATAGAAAACCTTATGCATCGTTTGTCGAGTAACGTTTCAATATATTCCTGTTGCGCAAAACGCGCTATGCAGAATGTTCATCTTTTCAGGGTCAAAACCCTTTTTTGCTACATTTGTATAATATGAACTCATAGTTTTTAAAATCGATAAAGATCGTCCAGGAGCGCTTTAAACAAGGGATGAGCGAGATCGAGATAAAGCTTGATTAACGAACTTTAACGAACTTCACATACCACTTTTGCCCCATCCATGCCCCACGCATAATTCTCGTCAACGCCAGACCACATCAGCCCTGCAGGGCAAATCGAAAACAAACACGCCAGCAGTATGTTCCCCAAAATTTGAAAACAAGCGGCTCATGCCTTGACAGACAAACCCGCCAAAGCAAAAATACTGTATATTCAAACAGTGATTAGCGGAGCACGTATGTTCGTAGAACTGGTTTATGACAAGCGAAATGTTGAGGGGCTCGAAGGGGCCAGAGAGATCATTCTGGCCGAGCTGACGAAGCGGGTGCACCAGATTTTCCCTGATGCCGAAGTGAAGGTGAAGCCGATGCAGGCAAACGGCCTGAATAGCGATGCCAGCAAAAGCGATCGGGAAAAACTGAACCGCATGCTGGAGGAAATGTTTGAAGAATCCGATATGTGGCTGGTATCTGAGTTCCCGACAGTTCGCCAGGTCGGTCTGTGATGTGAATAAGGCTGCCGGCATACCCCCGACAGCCTTTTTTATTTATGCGTCGTCTGCAGGCGGTGTCGGCCAGGTGATATCCGGAGCTTTCGACGTGTCTACCGCATCCAAAGCATCCAAGTAATCCAGCCACAAATTATACTGAGCCAGCGCATCCCCCTTCAGGCGTCCAATAGCAGCTTTACCAGGCCACTGCTTGCCATTCATGTAATCATTCGCCGAGTCAATTCTGGACTGCTTTTCTGCTTCAGCCTGTGCAACTAATTCATCATGAGATGGCGGTGGGATGTCAGCCCATGCTGGTAAACCATCCTCTCCTGCAACACGCATTTTTCCCGCTGGAGTTATCTGGAATTCTGCGAATATCAAATCATCAACCTCAATCCCATCCTCAGGCCATGTTCCAGCATCAATGTAATTCTGCTTCATTGATAATGGGTAGAATGCATTTTTAACTTTGCTATATACGTACATGTTTACCTCCCGATTGCCATCCAAGCCTGTTCAACCACTGTCGCGGCACTTGCGTTAAAATTGAAACCATTATTTTGATAGTTATTTGCCGTAATGTTTGTCGCTGTCGCACCAACAGCACCAAGCAAAACAACATATGTAAGTGACGGGAATGGGATTGGGTAACCAACGAAAACTCCACCAGCAGGAATGAGAGCCCTTCCCCATTGCACAATCAGCCCTCCTGGTAGTTTCTGGTAACCATTTGTTGTTCCGGCTGTGACAAATGCGCTCATGTCGGGAATTTGATTTGCTGCCGTACCAACATCGCGCTTCGCTGCTGTTTTCAAACCGAGGTATGCGAGAAGGTTATCCACAGTTGTCTGACCTATGACGTCTCTACCTACCTGAGTGAGGTCGGTCTGCGCAGCAGTGTCTGCCCCGGTGAAATACGGGAGTTTATTTGCACCGGTATTCAGTGCGGCCAGTGCCGTCAGCGTGGCGTCAAGCGCCTGGAAATCCTTACCGAACGCGGCGGACATTTTGGCGATAAACCCGTTCAGGTCACCATCATCAAGTACATCCAGACCGCTTTTGTTGGCGGTGTACTGCGCCAGCGCTGCAGCTATAAAGCTGGCCTGCCGGATAGCTTTGTTCACTTGTGCTGATTTTGCTGGCCCACTAATAAAGCCAGACAGCCGCGCCGGGAGCGCCTCCCAGTCAGCCTGTGACATAACGTTAGCGTTAGGATCAAGCGCGAATGCTTTAAAGTTATTTGTTGCCATTAGAGTAAAGTCCCCCATGCTCCAACATCGAACCCGCCGATGTATTAGTTATCCATATCAAACCCAAAGAATTTAGAGCCTTCTGACGGTGTTTCTACCGAAGGCGTTTCCACGTCACCGGCCCATACGCCAGCAGCTTTAACGGTGAGATAGCCCTGTTTAATAGCGGCGATCAGTTCTAGAGACACTTCAGAAATGTCAGTCTCGGGAAAAACCCAGACCGAGATCGTCATGTCCTGGTTGTCGATGATTTGCATCTTCAGGCCAGAGCCTGCGGTCGCAGCGTCAAGGATGGAAGGCAGCGAATCATTGCGGCCGTCCCAGTTGTTGATAGCGATTTTTGCTTTAAGAACGATGCGGTAGGTTGCATCGCTCAGCGTGGTATAACCTGAATCGGGGTCATACGGGCCTTGCCATACACCCTGGCCATATCCTAGCCCGTCAGTGTCCCAGCTGAAATAAACGCCGCTTATAGGCTGGCTGACGATTCGACTGCGACCAATCCAGAGGCCGAGCGTATCGAGCTGGACGCCGACAGCGGTATCAATATCGAAAGCGCTTACCAGCCCCCGGGTGGCGCCGGTGATATCAATCAGTGGCCGCGTGCTCAGGTCGACGTGATCAAAAAATTTCGGCTTCGTGGCGTGATAGTTGGTGATTAAGTCCGTGTACTTGCTCATGACGTCACCGTTAGAACAATGTTTTCGGGTTTACACGACGCGGATTCGTTGTAGGCGATGATGATGTTTGCCGCCGCGACGCTACCGGCTGATTTGCCAATCAGCAGCTCCTGTATGTCGTAGTAGCGCGCATTGCCGCCACTCACTACGCCGAGGTTAGCGGGAGAATAAATCCTGCTCAGCAGCACATCGTCACCGATCGTCAGCCCGTTGATGTAATCCGCGACGGCCTGCTGAATCTGTACGCCAATTTGCGACGTGTAGCCGGTGAATGCCTTCAGGGTGATATGCCCATAAATCGGGACATCAGTAGAACGCGAGAAGCTGATTACATGAGGATTGCCGTAAGTGTCCGGTACCGTGACAGAGGTCGTCCCGTAAGTTGCCGTTCCCTGCCCTTTGTTTCCCCGGATTGTCTGGGCTATTTCGGTAACATCGCCACCGTCAACAATCGCGGAAATAGAGTGCGGAGGCAGCCCGTTGCTGTCGGTTGCACCAGTATCATTCTCGTAGAGCTTGTGACGCGTCACGCCTGCAACGTTGGCGATCGCACCGTCGACACCTTCAAACGGTGTGAGTGACGGCAGAGCGACGCTTTGCCCCTGCCTGATGCGCAGCTCTGCGTCGGTTTCAGCCGGTGCGCCTACGGTGGCCGCCGCCGGGTTGGTTACCGATGCCCAGCCACGGGTCGGCGTGTTGATAGTGGTAATCGTCCCGGCCAGCGCCGCAACCGCTCCGCTGTTTGAACAGGTAGCAGTTACCGTCACGGTACCACCGACACCGATCGTCACCGAGGCAGGAAGTCGCCAGATCACGTTATTCGTGTCTTTCACAGTACCGTTTGTGATGGATGTCCCGGCAGTACCGGTCAGAACGAGATCCACGGTAGAGTTCGTCGCCCCCCGGCGCGCGATACCGTTAATTTTTACGTTACTCGTCAGTGCTGCACCGTAACCCGTAGCAGGTGAGAAGCAGTTATAAACGGAGATGGCCGTGTTGTTGGCATCGTGGATAGCCAGCGCCACCAGCGCCACCATCTGGCCGTCTTTGCTGTCTGGCTCCAGATAAGCGTCACTGCCATAAATCTGCTGGAAATAGCTCGTCAGGGTATCGAGTATCGTCTGGTAATCAGGCGCACTGATCCCCTCAGCGGTTACCGTTGCCGATAAGCCGAGTGTGTCCAAATTGAGGGCCATTTATGCCTCGCTGGTTACTGTCGTTGTTCCGTAGATGGTGTCGATTTCAGCGAAGAACTGGACGCGGCGCGTCGTCGTGTTCACTGTCGTATTGAAAGAGAGGATGGATTTAACGCCCCGCGTTTCGAGGATGCGCTTACGGATCGCCAGGTTGTAGGTTTCCGGCTTCTGCTTACCGAGTACGGACTGAATCCACGGAGTCCCCTCGGTGGTGTCGAGAAACCATTGCCCATACCACAATTCGAATCGCGTTTTTACCGCCTGCGCCACGGCCTCCGGTGAGTTAATCAGCCAGGTATCATCGCCGCTGCCAAAGGTGTAATCCCCCTCGGCGTCTTCACGTCTGTATCGCATCAGTTCACCCCGTCTGTGTTGCTTCCGCCTCGCTGAACCCCGCCGTGCGTGTGCGTATCATCAATTGACTTGCCGTTAGCTTTAACGGTACCGATAAACTCGACAGCGCCGGTGATTTTGGATGCAACGCCAGAAGCGACAGAACCCACCATTCCACCCAGCCAGGACAGGAGCCCGTGAATGGTAACTTTCGCCGAGAAGTCGGCCTGCGGGGTAACTACATCCAGACCGCCTGGCGCTACGATTTTAATTTTCTGCGTAGTGGGGTTGAGCTCAAAGAACGTGCTTCCGTCGTCGCTGCGCAGCTGAGCGGCCCCCGTACTGATTCCGCTGATTTTCTGCGCCTGAGACTGCGGCCCGACGATACAGAACGCATCCGATAAATCATGCACCCGGTCGTCGACAGGCTCCTGTACCCCGCCGTTCTGCCACCAGAAATCGATACAGCGATCTGCAAAAATCACCAGGCATTCATCACCGGCTTTCACCGGGAACGTTAGCGTGCAGCCGCCGCCGCGCGGAAATACCACCGGTACATCCACCAGCAGCGGGTAATTTTTGGTAATGCGGTTCCCGTCGTTATCTGTTTCAACCGAACGGATAGCAGGCTGCACAACCGCTGTCACCGTGCCGGGATCGAATGACTGAACGATGCCAGGCAAAGCGACGCGGATCTGGTTCTTTGTTGTGTCCCGCTCAGATTTGAATGTTTCGGCAAGGTCGCCGCTGCGGGTCTGGTCTGATACTGCCATTTGGTAGGCTCCAGAAAGCAAAAAACCCGCCAGGCGGCGGGTTCGATATAACATGGAAAGCGACTAAGATGCTTTAGCTGATTTTAATGCAGTCCACTTTGAGAAATACAATTCAGCAGACGCAATTGCTGTCTCAGCCATCTCTTTTGAAACTGAAATATCTGCGATATGGTAATCAGCTTCATTTCTGGCATCACGCAATTGCTTTAGGTTGTAACCAAGCAGTCGCATAGTACGAGAATCATATGGCTCACCTTTACATTCTGCCGGTGTTGTCATATATCCAATGAGGTTCCCATGGTGGTTGCTTGAATATTTCGGGACACAAGTAAGACTGGCCATAGTTTCATGGTACATCGAATAATATGCCCGGGAAATAGCGCTTCGCCATGAAGCCTCATCTGCCATTGAACTGTATTGTTTGGCTACATTAAAGAAATCAATACTGTTTATCGACATAGCTAACCCCCGTATGAAGAATTCTCGGCGCAGAGAAACGAGCTATTAACTCACAGTCGTCTAACCGAGGCTCCATGCATACAGCTTCAGCTAATGCAAAATTCATTTGAGCGATCGATTTAGGATCTTTGTTTTTTATATCAGCCACATAGCATTTATTGCCATTTCGGCTGACTTCAAGCAAACCAGTTTCTGCTGAAAAGTCCTTAGCTACTGTCGCTACGATTTCCGCGAGCAAATTAAATTGCTCTGGAGAGCATCCAGTAGAATTATAGGCATCATCAATCTCTGACAATAATTCTGCTTTCTGTAATATTGCCAATTCCCTGCCCTCCTCGTCGGAAAGAAGTTTGATATGCTGATCAATATATTTAATAAGCAAATCTCTGTAACCGAAACGATATGCAGATGAGAAAGCTAATGCAGTGAATTTCTTCGTCTGAAACTTTTCGACAAATTCTAATGATTTATCACGAAGCCTAATTGCATCATTGTTATATTTAGTTACATAAATATAATTTGCAGCGATTGCAGGATCATCAACATAAGAAAGAGCGGTCTCAAAGACTGAATATGCCTTATCAAACTTACCAGCAGCAGCGTGCAGTATACCAAGAGCACTTACAGCATTAGCTGTATTCTCTTTCTCCAAATCCCTTACAGCACGACGATACTCGAGCTCATTTACAGGCGTGCCTGCTTCTAGCATGTCGCCATACAGCTCAATCAACTCGCCAGCTTTTTCCTTAGGTACACAACCAGCCATATCCGCTCACTCTTACAAGGTGGTTTAGAATTCTATGTGCGTGTACACAGTTTAGTCAATCATCAATCTTATCGGCATAAGGTAAACTTACTTTAGCTCATCAAGATAAACTCAGTTAGTTCAAGGGGGTTGATAGACTACCCCACAACCTTTTTACACGGGAAAGATCCGATGATTTTCGGCGCGTCCATGCTGTTCTGCAGCAGCTGGACGTTCAGGAAACGCGTTTCGGTACCCGGACGGCGAATAAACTCGAAACCGTAATTGTTACCGTCTTTGGCTGGCATGAGGCCCATGTCTGCCTTCATTCCGTTTCCGTTGCCCAGCGTTTTAATTTTCTGGGAGGTAACTGTCTCACCATTAATCCTGAACAGTGAATCAGGGATCAACTCTAATTTATAACCACCACACTGAAGCGTGATGCCGCCTGGATTTGCGGCAAACGCTAACCCCGGAAGGAAACAGAGTCCGATAACAATCCACTTTTTCACTATCCTACCTCCCGCTGTAAAGACGACGCCGAACGGAGATCCGCCGCGCCACGCGCTTCGCACATCATATCCATATACCACGCTTGGCCCCTTGTGTCGCCAGTGTACATAATCCCGCGCACAATATAAACGCCATCCGTTGCGATGCTGGCAGGCTGCGCCGTGGTGCCGCTGAGCGTGATATTTCCGTCCGTGTTCTGGTCGGTGATCTGCCCACCAGCCATAGCGATATCGTTGTTCGACAGCGCGGTGCGATACACGGAAGCCTGATCCAGTTGAATGAGCCCGTTAACCCGGATGTTCGGGTTAATCAGCGCGCGGACGTTTACGCCGTTGCCGATGGTCTGCTGTGGCATACCGATAAGCCCGGTGGCGCTGTTGAGCACAATCGCATCGTGAACATATTCGTTATTCGCCACCATCTGCCGCTGGCCGTCAACGAATTGCCATGTTGCCCCACATTGTCCGGCCACGTTATCCATAAGATGCCGTGTCATGCCAAACAGCACCCGGCCACGGGGGAATACGGTAGCAGGCATTTCAGGCGTCAGGCCTTCGGTCGCGCCTTTGGCCTCGAAGTCTTTCATCAGCGCTCGGTTCACGTCTGCGACCGTGTAACCGGCTGCCAGCGTCTGCGAGGTTATGCTGGTGGCAAAAGCCAGATCCGTATCGGCTGCCTGAATCAGGACGTAGGAATCAATAGGGCTGTCTTTACCGGTGACCGAGTAGCGAATTTCGCCGCTGAAAATCAGACCGTAGTTCCGGCCATCACTCTGGCCCACGTCCGCCGCGTCGACTTCGCGCACGGTCCCGACGTCGCTTGCCGACACCTCCGGCGCGATACCGTCGTAACCGGCAATCAGCCGCACTTTCGAAAACTCCTGCCCGGTGATGCGGTTCACCGTATCAGCTGACAGGTTGTAGATTTTGAACGTACCCACCCGCGACGCGCTGCTGATGTTGAACCAGTCGATCGTAAAGGTCACTTTAAAATCGCTGAGCTCAATACCCTGCCCGTTCTCGTCCACGAGCTGCAGCTCGAAATGTCTCATCCAGTTCTGTGACATGTTTACTCCGTTGATACCAGTAAATGACTGCGGCCGCCCAGGTCGGTTTTCGTCGGGTAATCCTGTGTGCTGTCGTCACAGACCACCACCAGCTTAAATCCGAGCCCCATATAGGCGTACTGCGCCAGCAGGTCAGCGCCGGTGACGAGAGGAATACCGGAGATCACCGGCTCCCCTCTGTCGTTCTGCAGGTCCATAATCCAGTACAGATCGCGCCAGGTGATACTAATCCGCCAGGTGGTCCCCGCCAGGATGATGCTGAATTGCTGGTTATCCGCTGTCAGCGGGATTTCCTGAATTGCCATTAGCCGAGCCCCAGTAATGACGCCGCGTTACCCGTGATGCTTTTCAGCAGCGAGGTATTTGGCGGCTTTGTGGTTTTGTTGCCGGTATTCAGTACCGCCGACGTGCTGGCCCCGTCCTTCATGTTGGTTTTATCCGCGACAGTAATCTGCTGCGTCTGCGAGATAAGAACCTCCCTCAGGGTGAGGACGGCAGACAGGACGTTTTCGGTTGTCTTGTCTGTCGTCACTTCCAGCGCGCGGATCAGCATGTTGCTGTACAGCCGTTTGCCGGTCACCACATCGAAAGGAATACGGCTCGCCTGCAGGTCGAGTATCTCCTGATACGTCTGCTGGGGACTCAGACCGAGCAGGCTGGTAGCCGTCAGGTTACTGGCAAAATCCAGCAACGAACCGCCACCAGCAAAACCGACCTCCATCACCACTTCAGACGGTTTTTTGTAGGCATGGTCAGCAATAGCGGCCCCGACCTCGACAGGGTGCTCTGTGATCTCCAGCGTGTCGGTATGCTTCTCAGAAACAACCACGCTGGGGACAATCATCCCTATTTTTCGGCTCTGCTGCTGAAAGAGCGTAGAGAGAATATCCATTAGCCCACCTTCGTTTGATTGCCACGCATAACCTGGGCGTTTGCCGACTGCTGCCGACGCTCGACCTCGGTACCGACAGAACGCGGGTCACCACCACCGTAGATGTGATAGGTGTTCTGTTGCTGTACCTGAGCACCGGGCGCGGGCATGTTGCTTAACACCTTCGGAATGTAGTTGCGGGTTTCCTGAGGCATAAGGGCCATCCCGTGCTTCTGCACGTTCCCGATCCCCCAGTTATAAGAGGCCAGCGCCTTGCTCAGGTCACCGCCGTTCGCCTGCAGCAGCTGTGAGAGATACTTTGCGGCTGCCTGCGCGGCCTTCTCCGGGTCGAAAACATCATTCCCGCGCAGCCCCATGTCGCGCGCCGTGCCGTCCATAAACTGAAACAGACCTTTAGCTCCAGCGCCTGAAACGGCGAACTGATTACCGCCCGATTCCGTGATGGCCACACTGCGCAGCAAACCTTCCGGAAGCCGGTAGAGCTGTTCCAGGTTGGTAAGCATCGGCTGCATCCATCCCAGCAGTTCAGAGCCTGCTTTGGTTGGCTGTGGCCGCTTGACTGACTGGCCGAGCTGTTCAGGTTCATCATCACCAAACCAGCCGCGCACCGTTCGGCCCACGCTGCGAGGATCGAATCCCCAGTGCTCTTTAATCCAGTCGGCGGTACCGTTGGCGCTGTCAGTAACCATCGGCATCGCTGACGGATTTTCGCTGCCCTGATTAAGCATCTGTTTGCCGATGCTGGCGGCATCAGCCCAGCGGCCATCTTTAATGGCGTTGAGCAGGTCGGCGATCATATTCAGCATTTTGCTGAACTCGCCCATCTGGTCGATGAAGTTGCTGAAATCCCACTTCAGGGACCATGATTTGGGGTCAATATTGAGCAGCTTCGCCAGCGCTTTCGCCAGGTCGTTAACGGTCGTTTTAAGGTCACGAACCATCTTCAGAGCGGCGTCGACTTCCGGTTTCCACTTGCCCCAGTCGATAAGGCTGTCACCGCCCTCCTTCCAGGTCTGATAGTCCTCCCACAGGAGGGCAATCCCCGCCGCCAGCGCGGTAATGAGGCCAATCGGCGACATCCAGAACGTACTGTTCAGAATGCGCAGCGCAATCGTCAGCGCGCCGAACAACGAGATCAGCTCCCGCGTTTGCTTATCCAGCGATTGCCACCAGTTGATAAGGCTGGATGTCCCCTCAATAAGCCGGAAGAATAGCCGTCCGATAATGTCCCCGAGCGCCAGAATGCCTTTTATGGCTTTCGTCAGGGTTTGCTCGATGCGCGGGAAGTTATCCAGGATGTGGCGGCGCAGCGTGTCCAGCGAACCCGCCAGGCCACCAGCAAGATTAGAGCCGATTTTGTCACGGGCCATGCCTGCCATCGCGCCGAACTCGCGCAGGGAGGTCATGAATTTGTTGGAGCTTCTGGCCGCCTCGTCAGCATTGAAGCCGATAGCTTTCGCCATTGCGCTGTACTGCCCGGAGAAACCGCCCACACCCCGGCGCATTGCCATCAGGGTATTTTCGTCAATGCCCAGCATCTGCGCATACTGGTTAGCCCGGTAATACGGCATGCTGCTGAGCTTCTGGCCGACACCCGTAAAGATAGCGGCCATGTCGCGCATGTTGCCGCTGGCGTCACGGGTCTGTACGCCCAGGCGATTCAGGAAGCCTTCCGCGCCGGGATTGTTACGAACAAACCGGGAGAGGCTTTCCAGAGAGGTTCGCGCCGCGTCAACGCTGCCGCCCACCTGCGAAACCGCATAGCCAATAGACTGAATCCCCTGAACCGTCGCGCCGGTGCGCTGTGACGCCCAGTAGAGATTATCCAGCCCCGAGGCGATCTTAGCCGTGAAGGCCACCACGGTAAGCGCGGCACCTTCGACGGCCAGCCCCATTTTGATGGCGTTTGCGGTCGTACCGGCGAGAACAGAGTCGAACTTTGACGCGCCTGCTTCATCGATATCAAAACCGAGCGAGACGAGGAAATCTTTAATAGTCTCAGCGTTCATTATCCTCTCTCCATTTCTCAATACGGCGCTGGTTGTCTGCCTTAACGGCCAGGTGGTCATTCATCAGCGCGATATCGCACAGATCGACTGATCCATCCTTCAGCGCGTAATAAGGGATTAACCCGGCGTCAACCGGGTCAAGGAGATAAGACAGCCCGTCAGGCAGGCTGTTGAGGGTTAACCCTGAGGCTGGCCCGGCGTCGCGCTGGTAGGGCTCACGGGCAAAAAATTTCCCAGTGAATCGGCGACCACCCGCGCCACCAGCTGCAGCATGGTCAGCAGGTCGATATCATCGAACATCAGCTGACCGCTGTTGAATACCGGCGTCCATCTGTCCATGTGCTTGCGTGATACAACGGCCAGGCACGGATGAATAATCGCGTTGGTGTCTTCTTCGGTCAGGGAAGACAGTTTTTCAGCGATACACGGCAGCAGGGTTTCAAACACCGGTTGTAGTTTATCGAATTTCACGTTGTCGATTTTGCCATCAGCAGGCAGAAGGGAGCGAATGCTCCCGAAATCTGACATCATGCCCGCCAGCACCGGCAGCAGTTTGCGGGTCACTTTCAGCTGGTCAAAAACGCTGAGTTTTGCCACGCGGTAATCGTGGCCTTTGATTGAGCATTCCATCTGTTAAAACTCTCCGAGAACCTGATCGATTTTGCCGCAGTCAAACACCCAGGGCATCGTATTACCGGCTTTAGCGTTGGCGTTATCCGGCTGTTTCTGGAACGCCACGCTGCGCGCCGTGATGATGTCTCCGCTCACCTTGTTTCGGATCACAATGACGTTGTTTCCCCAGGTACCTGAGGACTGACTCTGCGCGTTGTACGCCAGCGACAACTTTTTGTTTGTCGGCGAGGTCTTCAACAGGTTGACGGTTACCGTGCCGCTTTTGTCCGCGTGCAGGCTGTGCATCACTTCGCCATCAGCGCCGATGGTCATGGTATTTTTGGGGCCGCCCATTGCAACGGTGATCCCCTCCTCTGAACTGGCGGAACCGTAGCCCAGATCAATCTCGCCGGTCGGGCCGGAGAGGGACGCCGTGACGTCCATAAAAGAATAAGTAGCCATTCATGTTCTCCTTAGCGAACGACGTTGATCTGCACATCAGCGAAATGAACCGCACCCGCCAGCTTACAGGCCACCTGAATAACCGGTGCCTTACGTGCTTCACGGTCTGCCTGCGCCTGCTCGGAAATCGGCTGCGCGTAGACGTAATAGCCTTTTGTCAGCGTGTCGCCGGAATCCAGCTGCCCAATCGGGCCACCGTTCCATACGCCAGCCGCTACCAGACCGTTCGTGACGGACTGATCCATAGACTGTTCAACGTTGGAAAGCAGACGGGTCACACCGGCATCAGTCTGCGGAATTTTGGTGGTGCTGGTGTAAAGCAGGTTATAGAGGTTGGTCTGAACGTAGTTCTGCAACCAGTCGAGCCCGTGGCGCTCGTCGAAGAAGTCACCGTTCGCCATGACACCCTGTTGCAGGATCGCCGTGTCGTTGGCGTAGTACACGAACACGTTCGCATTCTTCGTATCCACCGCAGCCGCCTGGCCTACCGTCAACGTTTCGTAGGTTACGCTCGGTTCCTGTTTGAATTTCAGGGTAATGGTGGTATTGCTGCCGTTGAAATTGACAGTAAACGCGCGACCGAAAGCTGAAACCGCCGCATAAGGGCTGCTGGTGGAATATTGAATAAAGGTACGGGAATACTTACCGGCCTTTAATTTAGACGCAACATCGGTCGTCGAAGTCGTGCTGATGATCTCAGCGTCGGCTGACGTTACCCCGAAAATGCGGCTCAGGCTGGACGCTTCGATGAGTTTAGCAACCTCAATCACGTCGTCAGCATCAAGCACATCATCGCCATCAGCAACATCATCAGCGACAACCAGCCCATACCAGTTGGTATACTGCAGGCAGGCATTAACAGCTTGCACGATGGTTTCCACGCTTCCACCTTCGGAAGAGGTCAGCGTCTTCGCCCAGCGGCCAACATAAACCTGCGTCGGCTTCGGCGACTGGCTGAAGAAAACCTGCGCCGCTTCATATTCCGGGCTGTCGACTCCGAAGTCCTCGCCAATGTCCTCAACGGACGCATAAAGGCGGACGCGTTCCTGCACTGGAATGACAGTGGAAGAACCGAGGATCAGCAGCGCGCCGAAGTTACGACCAGTAGCCGCTTTCGGCGAGATGATCACATCAACGTTTACAACGTTGGATACAGGTAAGCCCTGCGTCATAGTTTATTCTCCAAAAAAGGTGACTGGCGCTTCCACCAGCGATTTAATACCGTACTCGCGCACAACCTTCCGGCGCAGGCGCACCGTCATGTCGTAGCGGCGAACCCATTGCTGGTTGATAAGTTCGGGGAAAGGGGTCAGACCGGTATAGTCGCCCAGAGACAAACCAAGCGCGTTCAGCTCAGCATTGTTTTGCGGCACAGATATGCCATCGCGAAAACGGGACGCATAAGACATACCAGCCGGGCCATAGAACGACGCCATGCACTCGAACGTTTCATGCCGCCAGAGCTGAGCGCCCTCGTCGGTCTGATTGGTGAATGCAGGGTTGTTATCAATGAGCAACCCGGTAACGCCAAACGCGCACCAGTTCGTTTCAACGGGTGGCAGTGGCGGCTGATTTTTCTGCCAGCGCGGACGAACCATTCCAGACGGCAAGCCGGAAACATTGCGCATCCACTGGCTTAACAGCCTGTCTAGCGCTTCGTCATAATCCGGATCGCCGCTGGTGGGTGTCAGCCAGCCGCGCTCTGTGCTGGTGTTATTGCTCAACGGGAGTTCCCCCATCAAACGGCAGTAATTCGCAATGTGCCTGGACGAAGCCAGCACCGTAAGCCGTGTACGGGTCAACGAATGTCACACGATAATCACGGTTCTGGTACGTCACGATATCGGCGTCACGGCCAGTCTGCCCCTGCGTCAGCCGCTCAGTTGTCACGATGAGAATCGCGCCACTGATAACCTGGCCGGACTGCATACGTCGGTTTTCGAGAGAGCGGTCAACGGTAACAACTCCGGCAAACTGCGTTTTAACTTCGCTGTCGCTGCCGATCCCGTCCTCGTCCACCGTTTGCGCGCGACGCGTTACCCACAGGTTGAAGTCGCAAAAATCGGGGTCAAAAAGTACGTCCGTCACATCAAGATTCGGCATCTTTATCCCTCACAATATGGGTAATGGCTCTGCGGTACTGTCCGGTATCAATCAACGGCCTTACATTCTCATTGCTTATCAATTGACCAGAATCTGGGTTGATAGCATTAAGCTTTCCGTCTGCCGATCTGCGTGCTAACTCAGCTTTCGCCCCTTTGCGCCCTCGACGCGCGCGTGCTTCAACGGTGCTATCAGCAAGCGGTGTAAAGCCGGTAATGGTCATGTAACGCCTGACGCCATTCGCGGCCAGCGTTCCGGCGCGGTTAAGCGCTCTTTCCGCACCCGCCGCATTTCCATCAAGCGCAGCCTGCGCCGCTGCTTTGAGCTGCGGCACCGTCTGTTCCTCTACGGATTTAACGCCGGGGATCAGGTGCGGGCGTGGGGGTATGTTTTGCGCTGGTGAGCCGTATTCGTTGACGTAACCGATCCCGGCATTACCAAACGGAACATCCTCACGCTCGCTGTCTTCTTCCGGGATGCCCACCAGCACATCCTTTTTGGTTAGCGACCGGAGCGCATCCAGAATGGCCTGAGCGTTATCAACCCTCGTTGTTACACCACTTTTGAAACTCATAGCTGGCGACCTCCCGCACCGAACATCGTGATCAGCTGATAAAATTCAGCGCCATATCGGGTGTTATTCCAGAAGCCTGCGTCAGGGTTTAGCGTCGCGCTGGTGTCATAGCTGACGCTTACCTTGTCAACGGACTTGGAGGACTGAACACCATTGGTTGAGCCACCCGGGCCGCCGACGAGCATTGCCCGGCTATCTGCCGCCCAGAGCGTCATGTAGTGAGCCACGAACAACTCGACAAAGTACGGAAACAACTCTTTGCCGGTGACGTTTTCGCTCAGCAGCACATCAGCCAGATTCAGACGAAACTGGATTTGTGCTTCGGGATATTTGGCAGGGTCAGCAAACTGTGGAAAGTCGCGCCGAAAATCACTTACTGTTGGCAGGCTTTGATTCTTTGGCATCTTTCGCCCCATTACCGCCAGTCTGGGCGGCAGCAATCTGCGCTTGCAGGCTGTCGTTCTGCTCTTGCAGCTTGAGCAGCGCTTCTCGCAGATCGGCAATCAACTGATCTTTATCGATAATCTGCTTATCTTTGTCGGCAATCTGAGCTTGCAGGCTGTCGATAATGGGTTGCAGATCATCGGTGTCGCTAATCACGCTTTCGGAAAGCTCGGAGTGCGCCTGGGTGAACCAGTGCGACGCGACCTCTTCCGGTACGTTATGCCGTCCCCGGCCAAACTCCCTTTTTGACTGATCGCCGAGCGTCAGCGTAAACGGGGTGTGAACATGGATGGTAACCAGCTTTTCTTTCGCCATTTTCAGTTCCCTTCTGGCCCCTTTCGGGGCCGTTCTGGTTATCAGATACCGTCCACGTAGGACAGGGTTTCTTTGTACACTGGCTCAACCGCACCGAGCTTGCCGTAGTAGGTCGCAATCTGATACAGACCGCGATACTGGACAGGAACGCTCTGCAACGGCACCAGCGGATAGCGCACGTATTTCTTGTCGTTGGTGTAGGCGATCATACGGTCTTTACCGCCAACCCCACGCCCTTTCAGCCATTTGACCGCTTTGATTTCAAGCGGAACGCCGTTCTGGTGGAAAGCGATAGTGTTCACAGCCAGATAGGTCAGCAGTGACTGGTTACCCGCTTCGGAAACCTTACGGCTCGCCAGCAGTGAATACTGCTCTGGCGGAATGCGCAGATCAGAAGGCACGATGGAATAACCGGATGCTGCCCAGGCATTAGACAGAATGCTGTTCACGCTATCGAGGATCTCGTCGTTGGTTGAGTTCGCCCAGGTCTTCGGCGCGTTGTTCAGCGTCACACCGACGAGGTTTGCCAGACCTTTCAGGCCGAGTGCGTCATCACCGATGTAAACCTGCTCGTCGTTGTCCATCTGCCATTTGAGCTGCATCCCGTCGTACTTCTGGGTATCAATCGGGCGGCCTACCTGCTGAGCAGCTGCCAGCTCTACAACGGTCCAGCCCAGTTCCATACCCCAGAGGTTCAGTGGATTGCCGTCTTTGCTGATATCCACGTTCACGCCAGCAATAGCGGTGGAGTCTTTGCCTACCCAGTTTTTACCGTTCGGATTTGCGCCAGTACCAGCAGCGCCAAAACTGGTGTTAGTCCAGCTGGAAATGTCATCTGCGATAGAAACGTCTTCACGCAGCTGAATATCGCGGGTCCAGGTGTAACCCACCAGCGGCAGGTTCAGCGTCTGGTCGAGTCGCTCCAGCTCCCCGATGAGAAAGGCACCAGAGCTATCAACGGTTGCCTGATCAAAAGTAATCATTCGTCTGTTCCTTAAATCTTCCAGGAGATTTCTGCATTGCCGTTAGCGTCACCGGCCCCTGTGAATTCGGCGTTGGTCAGCGCCACGTTTTTGCCACTGACGGACGTGGACATGAAGCCGCCCAGCGGCACTTTGATGGATTCATCAGTGGAGACGACAACGTATACCGGGTCGCCTTTTTTGATGGTGCTGGCATCAAAATCAGAACCGAGATTAATGGTCATGTAGCCACGCTTCATGGCGTCACCCGGGAAGTTCTTATCCGTCCCCACCTGGCGAACCATGTCTGGCTGCGATGTGGTCGGATACGGACGAACGTAGATCCCCTTCACCTTGTCGGCGGTGTCACCGTCCGCCAGCGGCACGAAAAAGCCGTCAGCGTCATATTTGCCAGCCAGACCATAGGCAGCGAAGGCGTTAGCGGATTTAAGGATCACCGGTTCGACGGTTAAGTCCTGCGGGCGAGAGATAGCCCCGGCAATGCCAACAGGCATCCGGTACAGATATGCAGTCATTGGATTATCCTTTGCGGTTAGACCAGAAGTCGGCGTTTTGTTTGTTCAGGGAAGCGATGCTGGTCATGCCCATATTTGGACGTTGTGCATCGCCCGTGGTGCTGCGGGTGTTTCGCCCTTTGGCAATCTCTGACACGGCGTTAAACGCCATATCTACCGATTGCTTGGGCAATTTGCGGATATCCGCATCACCGACAACCTGGCGAACCAGTGTTTTGTCAGCGGCAGCCAGCACATCACGTTTGAACGCGGTCGGTTTCACCTTACGGCTCAGATCGATACCCGGGACGATAACCTCGGCACGATAGGCAGAGTCACCGGTAATCGTGGTTTCCTCTTCGTCGTCCTCGCCGTCGCCGGTCGGATCTTTTTTGTCTTTTTCGTCAGGCTTATTGTCGTTATCGCCCGTCGCAGTTCCTTCGAGCTTAGCCAGCAGGGCTTTGAGCAAGGTTTTGATATCGTCCTCGCCGTCGCCGGTTGGCTCTCCGCCCATTTCCGGCTTTTTGTCCGGCAATGGTTGCTGCGGTGAAAGGTTAATGTTGAGGTTAACGCCGCTCGGCAGATCCCCTTCGTCACCCGTTACCGCCGCTGGCGCAGAGTCCAGCAGTTCGTTCATGGTGTCAGCGTCACCCGTTTTGATGGCCGTGCGCATGCGGGTCCACCAGCTTTTCTTTTGATTTGCCATTGTGTCTCTGTCTCCAATTGCACAACGATTTCCGGCTCTGCCTTTAGGGACAAGAGCCACATGGTTTCCGGTAATATCGACCTGCTCGGCTTTACCTGGCTCGGTCTGCTCGTACTCCGCGTCATAGCCGCACGACA
Source organism: Enterobacter cloacae complex sp. ECL352 (assembly GCF_020149545.1). Lineage (NCBI taxonomy): Bacteria > Pseudomonadati > Pseudomonadota > Gammaproteobacteria > Enterobacterales > Enterobacteriaceae > Enterobacter > Enterobacter cloacae complex sp. ECL352. The sequence goes on along the minus strand of NZ_CP083709.1, from coordinate 3,915,256 downwards.
CTTCGCGCAGACCATCTTCGATAAGCTGAATGGCGCTTTCGTCTTTGACGATAAGGTCTGCCAGCATCAAATCAGACTGGTCACCAGTCCCGCGCCGCACGTTCTGAAGATGCCCGACAGCAAGCTCTTTCCAGTTCTCGGGATTTACCAGCCGCACATTCCCGTTTTCATCTTCAGGATGCAGGATCGTGATGCTCATCCCTTCGAATGAGGCGAGCGTGGCCGGATGGAATACCTGCTCAGGAGAGCGCGTTACGACTATCTCACCGAGCTTGTCGGGTTTGAGGTTTGGCAGATCGGCAGCGCCGTATAGCTGCTTACCCGTTCGACCTATCGGCACGTCTTTGCACAGCAGCGAGCCGTCAGCCAGCTGATAGCGGGTTTCCCCCAGCCGGGTATTGAAAAAATATTTCATGGTTTACCTGCGATTCAGGCGAGATAAGAATGAGGGTTGGGGAAGACGATTTCTTTGTAACAGCGGCAGTTCGGCAGCTCGCCAGCGTGACCGGTCATGCCGTCAAGCGTTGGAGGTCGGCCCCATTCGACAAACTTACCCTCCATCTCCCGATGAGAATGCCGGACGTCGCCATCTTCGGCTGTACGCCATATATAACCATTCGAACCGATTGACAGCGCACGCGCCTGATCGAGCGCGCCGGTTGCGCGTCCAAGCTCGGTACGGGCGATAAGGTTCGCTCGTGAGCGTGACACGTCACCTGACGCAGCTATCTCTTTCGCGAATGGCTCAGCGCGGCCACCAGTCACAACTGCCTCGATGGCCTTGTTCTGAATGTCATACACCCGATCGGCAGCCTCAAGAGGCAGCGATTTGATGTACTTAATTTGCTCGGCAACGATGGATTTCATCACCTGGCCTACCGGGGCGCGGTCAACCATGTTGCGCAGCTCTGAGCTGATGTTCCGGCTGTGCTGACGCCACTGCTTTTCATTCTGGCGCGCTATGTCTGCGGTGAAGTTCTCAGCTACCTTAGTCGCCCAGGGAGTGATGATTTCGCTGTAGCGCTCCAGCGCATCCATTATTTCGGTGACACTATCGTTTGAACCATCGTAGCGACCATTTACGATATCCCCGACCGCCCGCGCTATCTGCCGTAGGCTCGTTCGATATCGGATCTCCGCCTGGCGGCTCTGGCGGTTTGTCGCCAAGTTCGCCGATGCCTGGCGGCGCTTCGTCTTCGGCATTCTCGATATCCTCGTCGGTAATGGATGCCCCGATGCCGGTGACGTCAGAGTTTTCGCGCAGGTCGGTCATCGCCGCCTTACGCGTCATCAATCCGTCGCCCAGCGCGGTACTGATCGCGTTGGTGGTGTTTACGGCCACCGTTGATCGGTCAACGTCTGACATTTGCCATAGCGGGTTAAACTCAAACGTGAAATCGTCCGGCAGCGGCTTTCCGAGTTCCGAGCGGTGCATAATGTCCAGTATCCGGCGCATCGGCAGCCGTAAGCGGCGCTCCTGCAATGAGCTCACCCGGTCGTAATAGTTGGCGAGGTCTGCATCACCAGTAGAGAAGCCTTTCGGGGATTGACCGAACAGGCGTACCAGCGGGATACCAACGGCACCGCTGATCTGCTCAGCAAACTGCGAAAGAATGTCATCCAGACCACTAAAGCTGTACTGGTGGGTTTCGAACTTATCCCGCGAGTCCATGAGCGTCATACCTTCATTGCTCTGGAACTGGCGGATCAGGTCGATGTTCTTCAGCAACGCTTCGAACGCCGGGCCTCCAAGCGCGATAAGCTCGCGCAACTTCTCCACGCTATAGGTACGCAGATGCGCTTTATAGACCAGCTGCGCCGCGCCGACAGTAGCGCTATCGAACGCAGTAAGCCGATCCCAGATACGCTCTACAACCGACATTCCCCATTCGTTTTCGGTCATCTTCTGCTGGAATGGCAGCGTGACGCCATCAAAGCGGATCAGGCGGCTGTGATGGATGCGCCAGGCCGGAATGCCCGTTGCGGTGGTCACCACGTCGTAAAACTCAGGCTTGCCGAGGTCCGGCCCCATCTCTTTAATGCGGCGTGTCAGCACCGGGTTAATCATCCAGCGGTCGAGCGGGAGAATGCCCTTAAACTTGCCCTCGCCAATGGTTTCGAGTCGCAGCGGGGTCATTGGTGCTTGCCCCTCGATCATGATGAAGCCGACCGCGCCGCCGTAGAGGCGCGACCATTTCAGCACGTCGTTCAGCGCATCCCAGATCTGCAACTCATCCAGTTGCGCTTCGAGGGTGCCACGGTCTTTGGCGTCAATCTCCGAAGTGATGCGAATGCCCTTTCGGGTCATATCGTCCGGGATAGCGTCGACCGCTTCACCGATAACCCACGAACCGCGATATGACCATTCCACCAGCATGCGGTTGCGGCTGGTGAAGTTCGCCCGGTAGGTCGATGCTGAATGCTGGTTAGGCGTCTGCATCCCAACGCGGGCGACGAAGTTCTCGTAGCCGTCAGCGGTGGCCTGTGCCGTTCGCTGAGAGGATTGCTTGTTTCGTGCCATCAGGCCTGTCTCCCTAGCAGCTCCCAGATGTTCAGGGCTGAATTCATTGGCGCGTAGCTGATCATCACCGAGTCGGCGAGGTTCGGCGACTTGGTGCCATCAGGCTGTTTATCAACAACGATTTTCCCCACGCCATTAATGGAGTAGGTCGGCTGCGACAGCTCAATGATGAGTTTGTCTTTGCTCGCCATGGCGCTGCTGATTGAGATGATTTCGTCCGGGTTGTAGGCCATGCCCTCAACCACGGCGCGATAGGTGTTCTGGAAAAGCTTGCGTAGCCACCACCAGCTCTGGGCCTTGGCGTTGGCGAAGAAGTCCTTGTTCAGGCGTGCGGCCTGTCCGTTGTCCCCGCGCACCGCTTCATCGTCCGGATCAAATACCGCGCCGCTACCACGAAACGGTGTGGCGAGTATTGACGGTCGGCGCGCTGCGTAACGCAGTTCGTTGATGGCGCGCGCATCGCCGCGAACGCCAGCACCCAGGCCGTCCTCGTCGAAGCGAAACTCTTCGAGGTTGTCCTGTTCGCAAAAGCCGAAGACCTTCTCAACAGACTGGTAAATGTCGCTGCCAACGCCGGACCATTCACGCACGTTCTCCAGAAGGAAGCCGTGACGGGTCGAAAAGGCATTTTTGTCCCGGCCTTCGTCGGCGACGTCCATCGCGCCCAGTCGCTTGCCCGTTGGCTGAATACCAAGTTTGATATGCGCGTCGACGGCAGCCTGTACCCAGTCGGACGGGATCAGGACGCCTTCCGCAGATGCGCTGTAGTTCAGGTCAAGTTCCTGCGCCACCACCACCGGATTGTCGATTTTCTCGCACTCCCTGCGATACCACTCTTCATCCTTGCGCGGGTCATCTCGCCAGTGGAACGTAAACACCGGGATATTTCCGCTGTGGCGCTTACGGGCAAACGGGTTATTCATGCCATTGACGGATGAGAGGTCTATACGGCAGCGGGTCGTCTGAGAGAGCGCAGCATCGATGAGTAATGGTCGTTTGAGGAATGCCGACTCATCCACGAAATAAAGTGTGGTACGGTCACCACGGCCAATGTTATCGCCAGCCTCTCCCTTAATGACCGCGCCCGTTTCCGGGAACTCCACGCGCATGTAAGGAGCATGTTTTTTGTCACTCCATGAACCGCGAAACTCTACCGGCAGTAGCTCGACAAACTTACGCGCTTTCCAGAAAAGTGCTTTCGGGTCGCCGGTACTGTCGACATATTCCTCTTTACGGGAACCGAACCCGATCACCATTTCTTTGTTGAACAGGCAAAGCGAACAAGCCAGACCGATAGAGGTCCAGCTCAGCCCCATTTCGCGGCTTTTTTCTGTCAGTCCATGCTCAAGACTGGCGCGCCTGTCCATGATCCAGTTAATCCATTCCTCCTGGCGGGGGAACAGCAAAAACGGGATGGTCGCAGGCAGTCCATAATCGAGGTTACGCGGGTCTGTCGTCATGCCCCAGTCGATGATGAATTGGGCCGGGTTAGTGCGGTAAAACTCACGGAGTGCCGGAAGCATTTCAGGCGCTTTCCTGATCCGCTCCAGCCTCTCCATTCTCCACTCAAACACGGCGGTATAGTCCGGTTTGCGGAAGTCAAAGGGGAACGGGATCGGCACAGAAAAATTCCTCAAAAACGCCCCGATTTAACATAATGGTCGTTACCCGCACTGGCGCAACAGCACCCATCACGCAAACACGGTGAAGCCTCTGTTTTGAACAGAAAAGTGGTCAAATCGGGATGAATAAAACGTGCATAAAACGGGTCAAAAAGTGCATAGCGTTTTTTCGGTTCGAAACGCCTGTTTTTGCAATTTTCAGCCCATGAGTTTTTTGTAGATATCTGCGGCCTCATGCGGGGACAGGTTCGCCGCGTCGGCTTTGGCTGCCTCGTCCATATTGGTGAACGATTCGAAAATTTTCGGCGCTCCAAGCTCCATAAGCAGGGTTGCCGGAACCTTTATCCCCTCAGCCTCAAGCAGCTGCGCCGCCTGCAGCGCGGTGTATTTACCATCCACCTTGTGCTTCATCACCTCACGAAGCACATCACGCTGACGGTCCTCTTCCCCATAAACACTGCGGCCGAGTCCAAGAGCTTTGGCAAATACCGCAACATCATTGTGCGTTGGTAAAACATCCTCGACAGTTGTTTTCAGTCCATCCGAGGATTTGGTGACAATCTTTCGCTTCCGAACGTCCAGGCTTTTACCTGCAACGTTGTTAATCTTTTCCATCAGAACTTCGCGAGCCTCGGTAAAGGCACGATTAAAGTCGGCGTGTTCCTTGCGCCAGTTGCGGATAGTCGCCTCGTCAATTTCCAGTCGCTGGGCAACCATACGGTTTGAGATCTTGTTACGGGCCAGAGCCATATCAATAACGATACCGACGTAGGCCTTCTTAAAGCTATTTTTACGGGCCATACGCTTACCTGAAATCGGGTGCTGTTTATATTTTGTTCAAAGTTATTTTCCCGCATTTTGCGTGCGGAATAATTCTGAGAAAAAATCTGCTCCGGGGCCGCAAGCCTGCTGGGTTTAAGTGCGGAAGTAAAAACGTCAAAAAATGCGGAGTTATCCATTTTCCGTAAAAACTGCGATTTGATGCCCGGAGGCCGCGCAGAATGGGGAGATAGTGGATCGCCCTAATATTTCCACTATGTGGATAACTCAGTCCAAATCCATCTCCACCACTTCACCGAACAGGTGACCGTAAACGTCCATTGTGGTTTTGATGTTCGAATGCCCAATAAGTCGGGAAACCTTCAGGATATCGACGCCTTTGTTTGCCAGCCGAGATACAGCAAAGTGGCGAAGATGATGGAATCGCTTAATGCCATAGTCGTTCAGGGTTCTGACGAGAACGCCCTGAGTGCCGTAGCTGGTAGCGAGGCATGCGCCGGTAAACTGGTTGCAGATAAGAGGCTCAGAGGTACCGAGTTTACTTTTATCCAGCAACGCGAAAAGCTCACGCGGCATCCGTACCCGGCGCTCCACTCCTCTTTTCAGCCCCTCATGTATAACGCCGTCAACAACATGCCCCCGGATGTCGATCCAGTCGGCTGACACGTCGTTATAAGTAACCGCCAGAGCCTCACCGATGCGCAGGCCACAAATCCCGAGCCAGCACGCGATACGCTCACGAACTGGCGCGTTATTCAGTAGCTCCCTGACCGATGATGATGGCGGAATGGTGATGGGTCGACGCTTCCGGCGCGCGGGACGGTCAACAGGGTTAAAAGTGATGAGCCGCTTTTCCACCAGCAGGAAGAAAGCCGAACGAATCCAGCGATGGCAGCCGGTGCGAACCGAATCAACGATATCGCGATGGCTGATATGGAGAATATTTTTTTCCAGTATCGGCCCGTCTACAGCGAGAAGATCGTGACGGCATTTCGTATATGACGACAACCGAATGATATTTTTTTCCAGCTTGCCGGCCTGATACCCCAGATAAAACAGAATTAATTTTCGGAAAGTCCAGGAATGGTCTATTCCGGTCCAGCTGGCAGTTCGACAATCCAGCTCGATATTCTGTTTTTGCCAGAAAAGATGTGCGGCATCATCAATATTCTTAAAAATGCGGCGGCGTCCATGACCGGATTTTTCATCCTTCCAGTGGACGTAATATTTTGATTGTCCAATGGCATCAGTGGATTCTTTTATCGAAGCCATGCTGAACAATCCTCACTCAAAAAACATTATCAAAGCCCCTCAGTGAAGGGCTCCTGTAATGCCTGCTCAGTCTTTCAGGAACTCTTTCGTGTTGACTGCAATTTCCCCGGTAAAGAGCACTGCACTGGTGCAATCAACGATGACCGATGCGTGAGGATTGGCGTTTTCGTTCAGCCATTGGATCAGCGGCTTTGCTGCTGCTTCAAAACTGGCCTGGTCATAACGCGGTGCATTGCTTTGTTCTTTTTCCACTTTCTCATCCTCATTGTGAAATCCCCGCTACTGCGAGGCTCGTTGTTCTTCTATCTGCCTAATGGCATCAATCTGGCCGTTGCAGTTCTCAATCGAAAGCAGTAGTGCTTAGCCACTTACGGCTTACCCGTCAGCAAGATGTGATCACCATCCTTGCGGGGTTACACAGATCATTATCGAAGCCCCTCAGTGAAGGGCTTCTGTAATGCCGAGAGTGTTAGTGTTTTGGCCTAATGCTTTTCCCGCGCAGCGCATTCTGGCTAAACATGCACTCAGGATTCACATTCATTTTCATGGCATTGAGCCCTTTCGTGCGCTCAACAATTTCATTAAAAAACGTTGAAAAAGTAGGACAGGACAAGGGAACCCCCTCAAACTCTTCGCAGAGCTGAGCAAAGATTTTATCAAGCTCTTCAGGAGTCGGGAGAGCGCACTCAATAGTGAAGAATTCGCTCTTCAGCAAATGAGTATTTTTTGAAAGTGCATTTTTAATATTTTCGAGCGTGTAAGAATCAGATTTTACCTCTTCTTCGCCTTCGTAAACCGGCGTACACACAATGCTGTCGACGACATCGGCGCGGAGAGTTGTTAGCTCATCGCCATATGGGTCTGTCAGCAGCTCGATAAATCCGTCGCGATGAGGAAGAGTAACTTTGTCTTTCGAATAACCTTCCGCGATCAGCTTCTTTGAAACCCAATTTGAAGATATCGCCGCCAGGGATGGATGCTGAGTGTGCTGATAGAGTTTTACCCACCAATGCTTAATGGTCTTCATGGAATTACCCTTTTAGATGTGAGCCTGTCGCATGGCAGAGCCGCCAAGAGCGAACGGCTTGCCCAGGCTCACGACTGAAAGTCTCTCTTTGGAATGCGCATGCGAAGCGCAATAAAAAGCCCCGCTACTGCGAGGCTGTTATTTCAGGCACTGTTCTTTGATGTAGTCCTGCAGATAACCGACCTGCTTCGTCACTGTGACGATTCGCTCTCTGAGGGTGAAATAATCCCGTTCAGCGGAGTCAGTAAGTCGGGGGACGGAAGCATCGCCCATGCTGCTGGTGCTGGCCGTTCCGTTCGCGGGACATCTGGCGTTGACGTGCAGCCCACACTTGCCATTGCTAACGCAACGCTGCAGATCTTCAAGCTGAGATTTCGCATCGGCTAATTCCTTTGTGTATTTAGCATCCAGTGCCGCTGCGTCACGCTGGCGGGTCTGCATGTCTTTGATGGTGGCGTTCGCCAGGATGAGCTTCCCCGTGGCTTTATCGCGCTGGTCTTTGTAGGTGATGGCGTTGTCGCGGTAGTGGTTCACGAAGAACGCCAGCACGCTGATTAACGCCACCACCAGCAGTTGCAGCCAGTAACGCCTTACCAGCGAGCCAATCACGACAGGAACAGAGCGCGCTCCGCCTCGCGCCGACGCGCCAGCCCGTTCAGGACTTTGCCGCCAGCTTTATTCCAGCGCAGGAACTCATCGGCAGCGCCAGCGTAATCACCGGCGTTGAGTTTGCGCAGGAGAGTCGATGTCGACAAAGACCGGGCTCCTAGGTTGTACGTGAACGACACCAGAGCATCGAATTGCCCCTGAGTCAGGCCCACTTTAACCAGGCGGGACACGTCACTTTCGTAGCTGACCAGTCCGGTTTTCAGCAGGCGCTCTGCCGTTTCCTGTTTAATCGTCATCCCGGCGCGGATCGGTTTACCGTCGACAGCCTGAGTCCATCCGTATCCGATCGTCCACACTCCGACGCTGTCCTGGTACGCGGTGAGCTCGCAGCCTTCGAACTGCTTGATCAGGGCAATGCCTTTATCACTGGTTTGCATCGCCGCCTCCAAACCTAGAATTAAACACCCGCGCAGCCATAACCTTCACCTGCTCTACACCAACAAATCCGAGCGCGCCACCGATAGCAATCGACAGGGACTGTGGGAGATTGAAGTAATCAAGGGCTGACACAGCAGTAAGGGTCAGAGCCCCACAGATCGCCCCCTCAAGGAGCATTTTCTTCCATCCGCCACCGCCGTAAGCGATTCGCAATGCGGCCATGGCAACCGATAGCAATACGGCACCCATCGGCGTTTCGCCACGCCACCAGCTGTGGAGTAGTTCGATAAACTCCGTCCAGGAGTGGGGATCGTTATGCATTTTCATAGTCTCTAACCTCCGGCTTAAAAGCGGGGGCTGTGTGTTTAAAAGGGGTCAGGCCCTCGGGACGATTTAACAAGAAGGCACGTCGAGGATGATTCCCGTAGCCTGAAAAAGAAGCCCGCCGAAGCGGGCAAAATGAGGGTTAACTCAAGTACGCCTGAAAGCGTAAGTACCAACATCTTTGCGCCCGAGCTCACACTCGATTTTGTTGTGTTCCACGCATTCGAAGCCCTGCTCTGCAAACCAGCGCCTGATACCTTCATCAGTGAAATACCAGATATGCTCGTTCTTTCTGAAATGATGGGAGCGGAGAATGTCTCCGGCATCAGTGAAAATCGGGATCGACACGAACACATATTCACTGGCCTGCTGTACCGCCAGCTCCGGCTCGTCGATGTGCTCCAGTACATCCCACATCGTCAGCGCGCGCCACTGACTGGCGTAGAGGTCAGCGAATGCGCCCCGCTCGTTCAGCCAGGCCATACCAGCCGGATTAACGTCATACCCAAGCGTTCCCGGTCGGGTAGAAACGAACTGACCGGCACCGATACCAACGTCGAGAACAGGGCCGTGAAAATGGCGCTCCACCAGCTCAATACGGGATTGCGTTAAAGCTCTGCCCGTTTCGGTGTCGGCCAGCTGCTGATACTTTGCGAAATACTGCTCGTCATACGGGCGTGATGCCGGAACAGGGTAACGTCCGATCCCCAGCTCCGGTAAAAATACCAGCCCGCTTTCCAGTTCCTGATAAAACGACTTCATGGAGCCAGGCCTCGAATTTATCGGAGAAATTTGAAATCCGCTTGTCGCAGTGGTGATCCCATGCTTCACAGCGGCAGTAATTGTCGGGAATTGCCCAGCCAACACGAGAAAGGTCCATCGCCGGATCGGTTACGATTCCCGGGGCGTTGTGACCACCTCGCCCACCAGCGACAACATACACCGGCGTTTTATAGGCAATAGAAGCAGGAAGCGCCCAGCCCACCGGCGTAACCACCACGGCGGCATGCTCAATCAGGCGCATCAGCGATTTGAAGTTGAGCTGGCCGGAGTGCATGCGAAGATCTGCTTCGGGAAGTTCGCCGACGGCCCACTCCTCCCCCTCCTGCAGGTCAGCCACGCTGATTACGCAGAAATGCTTTCTCAGTAGCCGGGATGCCTGCAACAGGTAATCCGGATCAGGATTACGGGAGTCACTGCGCCATTCACTGCGAACAGTAGCCGGACGAATTACCGCGATCGGCTTTTCAGACGTAAATTCAGCGGGTCCGTAAGAGGGCAAGTCGAGTTCTGACGGCTCGGTGCCAAACTGCTGGCGCATCGCGTCAAATATTGAACCGCGCCGTAGATGATCCGGACCGTAGAAAATCCGTTTTGTCTGGCGCATATCTGGCGGCAGGTGAAAAGCGGCCTGCGTCCGGTATTCGTTTTTGCGCTGCGTGCGGAGCGTTGTAAAACTGCGAACGGGCAGAACGGGCAAATCTTCATACAGTTCGGGCCAGGCGGTCCGGATATAAGTACCGGCTGGCAACTGCTTAACGAAAGCGCGCTGGTAGATGTTGTCACCCATGCCCAGCATGCCTTCAATGAATAGAGGAACGTTTAACATGCCACCTCGCGTAAAGCCTCATTGAGGCCGAGACGCCGGAAGCACTTAAGCGCTGTCTGGCGGCTACTGTTGATGATATTCACCTTACCGGCCAGCGCTCTGGCGGTGTTGGCAAACTCCCCGCGCCATCGCGTGACACTCTCTGCTGTAGGGTTATCCAGCCCGACGTGATCACCATGCCAGTGACTGCCGCAATTAATGGAGCAGTCAAACCCTAACAGGATGATGTTTTTCGCCCCCAGGCTGGCAGCAAACAGAATCGAGCGCTGCCCGGAGTTGAAGGCCCACCGGGTATCTGTATCAAACAGATTTAGCCCATAGCGTTTATGAGCCTGGTAATTACAGGTCCAGCGAGAGGCTGAGGACGGCAGAACATCGATGTTTGCATCCCACCAGCGCAGATCACCCGCGTAAATGTATTCACAATCAGGCACGGCTTGCCAGGTGGAGTTAACAGCAATAACCGGCAGCCCCGATCCGGAGATAAGTTCGCAATCTGATTTATTGAGAGACGGGCCAGATGCACAAATGATGAATGTATTCATTCGCGGCGACCAAATTTAGGCATAAAAAAACCCGCTCGGAGGCGGGTTTGATTTCGTGCAGGCGCAATAACCTACGATTTGAAGCATACACGACAAGTTCGGACAAAATCAAGCTTAATGTGGCTAATATGCTAAATTTTGTTCACATCATCACGAAAGCTCGTTGCGTCCTGAAACGCCGAGTCTGCTTTTTGTTCTTCTCTGTAGCAGACGTCGACAAGCCCCTCCAGAAACGGTTTCCAGTTACGGGTCCACGTTCTGACGTGCAGATCCGGGACTCGCTTCAGTATCGCTTTATAGGCTGCAGTAGACGGCACCCCAGAAAATCCGTTTCCGCTGCAGCGCTCGCAGGTTTTAAACACCGGCGCGCCGCGCTCGCTTGTGGCTTTGCGGTCGAGCACCTCACCTTTTCCGCCGCAACGGCATCGGGCCAGCAGCTCACCTTTACCGTTACATGCCGCGCATTTACGCTTGACCAGTTCGTGCTTGATTTTCGGCGGTACGATTTCCATTCCGTCAGAGTTGAAGACTCCAGGATATTTGATCACATCCTCATACTGAGAGGTTAATCCGCTGCCGCTGCAGCTGTGACACGTCGCGCTGGTGGCGGCCGAACGGGAGTAATCAGCAAAGGCAAACTGCGCCAGCATCTGCATGCACCATCCGAACTGCCCACCAGCTGCTTTGCGAACATTCTTCGGTGCGGCATCCATCGCATATCGCGCCAGCGCCTGAACTGCGAGCTGTTCATCCGTTTTGCTGATTCCCGCTTTACCGAAGAACGCCGCCAGGCCGAAGCGCGCACGGCTGCTGGTGGTGCCAATCGCTGCCATTACATCTGTTCCTGTAAGGCGGTCCGGAGAAGTTCCCTTCACGTCATCGCTGATGTGCATTCCCTGAGGACTAAAATGTTTGAGCGATGCTTCCAGTTTCATAAGGTTGCCCTCGTTGCTTTGATGTTTTTAATAGTCTGCATTGCTGGAATGCCTTTCTTTTGAGTAACGTCTAGTCTGAGCTTTCTGCTGTGGCGCCGAACGCTGCTTTGCTAACTCCTGGTCAATTGGCATGAAGTGCCCGTTATAGAATCGACGGTAGATCGTACCCAATTCACCGTTGCGCTGTTTGGTCACGTTAATTTCCGCGATCCCCTTCGCTGGCGACTCAGGGTTATAAACTTCATCGCGGTATAGCATCATGATCAGATCAGCATCAGCCTCAATCTCACCCGAGTTTTTGAGGTCTGAGTTCATCGGTCGTTTGTTGGGTCTCGACTCAACGCCACGAGAAAGCTGGCTCAGGGCAAGGACCGGAGTTTTATTGGATTTAGCCAGACGCTTGAGTCCTTTTGACACCTCACCGACGGCAAGGTCATATCGTGCAGTGCTTTCAATTTTGATGAGTGCCAGGTAATCCACGACCACCAGCGCTATTTCCGGATGCGCCAGCTGTAGGCGGGTAGCTATCTGTTGAATCTGATCTACTGTCAGATCGGTGGAATCAACCATCCAGATGCTACGACCAGTCAGCCGTTCTACACCGTTTGTCAGCCTGGCCCAGTCCTCATCATCAAAATCAGCAGCCTTTTTCAGGCGTGAAACCGACATGCCGCCGGCAGCAGATACCATTCGCTCTCCGATCTGGATATTAGGCATTTCCATGCTGAAGAACAGCACACCACGGCCCTGCTCAGAAACCTTGTCGATGATATCCAGCGCCAATTCAGTTTTACCTATCGACGGCCGCGCAGCGATAAACACCAAGTCTGTTGGTTCAATGCCGCCAGTCTTTGCGTCCAGCTCTTCGATACCTGTCATGAGGCTTCTGGCTTCTTCAAGTCCACGGTTGCGTGCATCTACCCGATCCACTACGGCAGGAAGAATGTCGTCGATATGAACTGGCTGAACGGTCTTTTCTTCGAGAGAAATTGCGGCAATGCTGTTCTGTGCAGCCCTGAATGCCGATAAAGCCGCATCACCATTGTGAGCACTCCGGAGATCAGCCAGCGCCCTTTCAATCACAGCTTCGGCATCACGAACAGCTGCATTACGCTCAAGCGTGGCAACGTATGACACAAGCGCCGACTTGGCCCATGCGATACGGCTCGAATCCATAATGATTGCGCTGTGCTTTGGCATGTTTTCGCAGAGCAGTACAGGGTCAATAACGCCAGCTCCACGCGCCTGACGGCAGATCCCAGTATATATTTCCCGATACTGCGGTACCGAGAAAGCGGTGGCCGGCACCCTGGAAAGAATATCCAGTACCTCAGGGTCGGCTCCACGCAGAAAAATTGCGCCGATCACCGCACCTTCCAGATCTTCATTTTTCCAGACAGGAGTCATGCTACAACTCCTGACGCGATGGCACGGAAACTTCCCCAGCCAAATGCCAGACGGTTGCGGCCACCATCGGTAACCCGGTCCACGATTCGCTCTCCAATTGTCTCTTTCAGCTGGTCAAATGTGAGATTGCTGATCAGGATTGTTGGCAAAATGCTTTCGTACCGGGCATTGATAATTTCCTGCAGGATGGTCATTTCAGTCGGGCTGCCGAACTGAACGCCCACTTCGTCGATAATCAGCAGATCCAGTGAAGCAAAGCGCTCAATGACATCTTCCTCCGTCATTTCAGCATTGTGGCGCCACGTGCTTTTCACCGCTCGGGTTAGCCGCATAACATCAGTGATTTCCACTTTAGCGAGATGATCGCGGATGATGCTTTTCGCCATAGACACTGCCAGGTGGTTTTTGCCGGTACCACAATTTCCTGTCATAACGAGCCCAGTTCCAGCTTTAAGGCGTTCAGGCCAGCTGGTGGCATAACGCTGACAAGCCGCGAGATTTTTGGAGGCATCCTGATTGATGACCTGGTAGTTATCGAATTCACATGCTTCGAACCGTCGTGCGATCCCGGCATTGTCTATCAGGTCGGCTACTCGCAATGTACGCAGACTGGATTCAATGCCAGCGAGTTCCGCTTTCACACACTCCGGGCACTGGGAGTGCTTAACATTTTCAACGCCACGATAGGCTTTCCCAGTGAGGGAAATGCGCTGATAACCACCATGTTTTTCACAAGCGGCAGCGTGGACTTCGCCCGATTCCCAGCTTCCCCACTGCCACGGTTTTTTATGTTCCACAGCAAACGCCAGTTCTTCACGAAGCCCTTCGCGCTTTGCCACCAGGGCTTCCCTTTCTTCGCGTTGTTTAATACTCAGCATTGTGATTCCTCCTGCTTACCAGTTGCAGTCTGATTGGCCATAGTCTTGTTCACTAAACCCCGAAACCGGCAGTCCCCCAGATCGACCGCTTACCGCAACTGCAGGCGCCTGCCATGACTCATCGAAATGCCGATCGGGACCAAAGAACGTCGCCGCCTGTTTCACGTACTGCGTTCCGGCGCTACCGGTTGCGCGGACATATGCCGCGTAGCGATCTACGCCAGCCAGCATTGCCACAGTGGTAACACCGTCTTTGATTCGAGCTTTCCAGGCTTTCCAGGCAGCAGCTTTAGAATTACCGCCAGCACGTTTAGGGTATGCCTGCCAGGCCTGCTCGAACTCGTTGGAATAGTTCTCTTTGGAAGAGCGATTTTCAGAATAGGCTTTGCTACACACGCCAAGCTCTTGTGATTCTTGTTTTGAATTTACTTGTGATTCTTGTTTTGAATTTACTTGTGGATCTGGGGTCAGATTCTGACGGGTGAAAACGCCATTTTTGTCAGAATCTGACGGGTGAAAACCGTTTGAACATCCAGAATCTGACGGTTCAGATTTTGAAGGGTCAGATTCTGACGGGTGAAACCCGTTAGTCCTGCGCTGCTGTTTCAGCGCTGCCACTTTATCCTTCTCAATGCGTGCCAGAGCCTCGAGACGCTCGGCATTCAAATGATAAAGATTGGACGTGTTGCGATTACCTTTACGGCGTGATTCACGACGCAGCCAACCGGAAGACTCCAGTTCTGCAATGGCGGTCCTGACCGTGCTTTCCCCGAGCCCCAGCTGGCGGCAAATAGTTTCAACACTCGGATAGCAGACACCATCATCATTCGAGTAGTCAGCCAGGCGTGCCATAATCACAAGTTTGGCTCCCTTAATGTCATGCGCGGCGCACGCGTCCCAGACGTTACCGAGAATTTTGCTACTCATACAAACTCCTGAACTGGCGTGATTGTGTAGCCGCGAGCTGGCTCAACACGAACTGCAAGCCCGGTATCGAGAGCACCAATTTTTCTCACTTTCAGGAAACCTGCACGTTCAAGGGCCTTGATCGCCTTAAACATTGCCTGCTTTGAACAGCAACAGAATTCGTACAGTACCTGATGATCGATTACTCGCTCCCCTTCTCCATCCATAGATCCGCCCATCAAAATGCGAAGCATGACCAACCGCTGAAGTGGGTTATCGAATGAATGTTTACGTACGAAGTCAGAGTGATTCATGATTCCTCCAGCATGCAGTGACATGTCACACCTCATTGCCCGGATGTGGGAAAACAAGCATTTCTCGCTTGAGGGTTTTTTTACCCACAAAAGTTCTACTTGCTGCTTCAATAGAAGTTGCAAGTTTTGGTGACGCATTTCTGTATCCGTAGGCAATAAGATTCAAATATCCTGTTGATGTACCGCTCTTAACTGCCAAAGCGTGCCACTCTTCTTTAGTGGAAGCACGACGCCAGGAAAGAAGTTCGTTTTCCATACCCACACCTCAATTTATCATTTTGGTAAAGTTTATCTTTACGATAACTATGAGGCAAGATAAATTTATCAAATTGGGTATTTATCATATTGCTAAAAAGTGGGAGTATTTGGTCATGGACATAAAAAACATTCGACGCCAGAACCTAAACAGGTTGATTGGTGAGTACATCGTGGAAGGTTATACCAAGGCACAAATTGCTGAAAAAATTGGTATACCCCCTTCTCAACTGAGTCAGTTATCTGGCTCTAACGCCTCTCGTAACATTGGCGACATAATAGCTAGGAGAATTGAGTCAAGTATGGGCCTGCCCCATGGCTGGATGGATTCAAAGAGAGCAGATGTTGATGCATCTGGTACCAAGCCTAACTTTTTCATAAATCCACTGACAAAAAATCAGCAACAATACCGAATTGAGGTGATGGACACTGAGTTCAGTTGCGGAAGTGGCAGGATGAACATGGACTATCCTGAAATAGTTAAATCGATTGAACTTGATCCAGAGGAAGCTAAAAGGATGTTTGGTGGGCGTAGCCCTACCTCCCTGAAAATCTGCACGGTTGTCGGAGATAGCATGCTCGGGACTATTTTCCCTGGGGATCTTGTCGTTATAGACGTTACGGTAAACCGGTTGATAGGTGATGGGATTTATGCGTTCGTTTATGGTGACAACTTTCATATCAAACGCTTACAGCTGCTTAAGGACAAGCTGGTAGTCATCAGCGATAATTCAACTTACGAAAAATGGTTTGTATCTGAAACTGATCAAAGCGAGTTTCACATTCAGGGCTTAGTTGTCGGTAGATGGCAAATGTCATACAACCGTTTGGGTTGAGACTCATACATATAAAAAACCAGCTTCGGCTGGTTTTTTTATGCCCTGCACAAAATAATTTACCATATATATCAAAGGCATAACTATTAATTTATCATAATTTATCAAAAAGATATTTACCAAAATTTATCTTTGAGATAAAGTTCATTCATCGGCAAACAATGGAACCAATGAAATGAATACTCAAATCACCGTAGCCAAAACCATCGGCAAAAGAATATTAAATCAAAGATCTTCGCTTCGACTCTCTCAGGATTTTTTGGCTGATCATCTTGGTTTAACAACCGAAACCATTAACAACTGGGAAACGGAAAAAACTGTTCCGTTTGCTGACCAGTTAATCCAATTGGCTAACATTCTTCATTCTGATGTTCTGTGGCTCATTTCAGGAAACGAGCAGTGCGGTGAATTTACAGAACCAACAAGTATTATAACGTCCAATCAACTTAACTCATGGTCTGCTGATATTGGCAATTGCAGAATGGCTTTATCTAACGCTATGGATTGCATGCCTCCGGAATTGTCGGCTATCGGTACACTAACTATCGTTTATGAAAAATTAGACGACTTGCAAGAAACCATCTGCAAGCAAGCCGACAAAATTTAAAATTAATTAACATTATTTAATTAACACCTTTCTTGGTGGGGACAAACTCACCCTTAGGAAATGAAAATGCAAAATTCCGTCGCAGTTAATCAGCCAGTTAAAACGCCTCAAATGCTGTTCGGATCTGACAACATCAATGACTTTGGCAACCGCGTACAAAGCTGCCGGATGGAAGGTGATTCAATGCAGCCGACTATCGAACCCTGTGAGGTTGTAGCTTTCGTTGATTGTGGAGGCCGCGTTCTTACCCCCGGCATCTATGTTTTTACGGGAGATGTTTTTCTTTTCATCAAGCGAATTGAACCCTTACCGGACGGGGCATTAAAGATTATTTCTGACAATCTCCACTACCAAACTTTCACGCTTAACTCGGGTGAGCAAAAAGACATGCGTATTCACGGTCGGGTAGTCGCTTCTTTGGCTGTGAGGCGCTTCGTATGACTTTCATCATTGATAAATCGGCATATAGAACAGCATGCCTTTATGCGGCCAGCGGTTACGAGGTAATCGCTCGTCTTTATCTTAAAAAAGCATATGGACGGTAATTATGATCGTCTTAAAAAGACAAGATATTCAGAGTGTGAATATCAAAGCTGAGCAACTGTCTGGTCTATCGCAAACATTATTTGAATATCACGACAAGCTCGATCACTTCCAACTTAAAGCAATTTGCGCTCTTGTTTATGACCTAGCCGCTGATATTCATGACTGGACCGAAAAAGAAGAGGAAATAGTTATGGGTTTGGAGGAGGAGCAGCGCAATGGATAAATTAATCGAGACATATCGCCGCCGAATTTTAAAAGCAGCGTTATTACGCCACCAGCGTAAAACAGGCAGTAACTGCATTGTTATAAATCTTAATAAAGGCGGTATTAACACGGTCGAGTTAACAGAGATTCTTCTCGATGGATTATTACGAAAATTCGAAAGGCTCGCGATTAGTGAGTACGGGAATGTCGAAGGCCTAAAAGCTATCAAGGGAATTTACAGCAGCGCTGTTGATGTTAATGGCAGCGGTGAATTTCTCACAGATAGCGGAAAGGAATTAATCGACGAGCTCATTTCTGAGCTGGTTGAGTTCGTCAAAAAACAAAAAGTGGAGGCCCGGATCTGATGGCGCTGACAGCGATACGAATTCCTGAGTGGGTTCACCTCAAAGCGGCACACGTTTTAAGCCAGTTCAGGGCAAGGCGCATCCATCCCTGCCGTATGCACGGCTCCGGGAATTTGAGCCTCAAGGTTAATCATCGCTGGCGACTACTCTCCCGCGATGGCGGAAAGAACTGGGAAGTAATGAGTCACGAACGTTACAGCAAAGTTAAGGATCGGAAATGAACGATAAACGCACCGTGAGCATGATTGACCTGGCATTACAGAAACACGATACGCCTGTTGGCCCACTGTTCGTAGCAGTACGCCACGGACGTATAAAAAAATGCTTCACGCGAGATACGGCGATCCGCTATCTGGCGTTCTTTATGACTTCAGAAGCATTTTATCGCTCCGGCTTCGAGCAGCGTCACCCGGATGTGCAGGCAGTCCACCCACTCAATCCAGAGCTGAATTGTTGGCAGCGTGGCGGCGTAACCACCGAGTATTTCATGGCACACCAGCGTTGTGTTCGCCGTCTGCGTCGCATCCTGGCGCGCAAGCGAGAAATGGAGAAATGGTGTGAGAAATGGGACGCGATGCATGACCGATTCGTTAAAGAGGTTGATGCACTGCAGGCCATCAAGCCGAAAGGAGTTCAGTGATGGTTAATTCAGCCTTTACTCCGGAGCCGACATCAACAGGCATCCGTTTTGGTAACCGCGTCATTGGTTATTCCGTCGCGGTTCGCCAGCTCGACAATGGCAACTATGACAAACGAATTCCGGATGGATTAGATCTGCTGGCTTGCATCATGGAAGCGATTGAAAGCGGCTGGTTTACCCCGGGCATCGAGAGCGAAATCATCATTTGGCGCTGGATGCTTGTTGCCGTCTTCATTACCGAGGAGCAGGCAAAGAACGGCACAGTTGAGGTTGCCAACGATTCTGGAGGGTTTGACACCGCAGTTATCTACTCCGGAAAGCACGGTTCAATCAGTGTTTATCCTGCGCCAGAGCGGTTCGCACTCTCAAGCCATGTGGAAGGGTTAGCTATTGAGAAATACGGTCAGGAACTCGGCCAGCAGATGGCGCTGCGCATGTACCGGGACATGTTAGATACGGACGCTGAGAACGGGCTTCGACTCTCAAAAATGGGGCGGGAAGGTTTTAATCTCCTGCATGACAGCTTCATTGAACAGATTCAGAAAGAAGGTATGCCTGACATGCCGGTTATACACTGAGGAGGACGAAAGTGAACACTGTAACGATCAATAACAAACAGCTGCCGGCAGTCGAATATCGCGGTCAGCGCGTTGTGACGCTGGCGATGATTGATGAAGTCCACCAGCGACCGGAAGGAACCGCTCGTGCAGCATTCAACCGAAACCGTGAGCATTTCATCAACGGTGTGGATTATGCCGAATTAGGTGCGGACGTAATACGTACGGACCTCCCGGAAGGTACATTCTCTAAATTTGCACCGTCAGGGATTGTGCTTTTCGAATCAGGCTATCTGATGTTGACGAAGCCATTTAACGATGATCTTGCCTGGCTGGTTCAGCGCGAACTGGTTAACAGCTATTTCCGCACTCGCGCACCGCTGACGGAAATCGAGATGATCGCTGCAATGGCCGCCGACGCCGTTCGCCAGCAGAAGCGCCTTAATCATGTTGAAGAGCAGATCGAAACGGTCACAGAAGCTGTGGAGAACATCAAACGCGGGACAATGCGCGCCGGATATGTCGGTTACCGCCAGGTGGTAGCCAAAAGCGGAATGAGTGACGCCAAGTGCCGGAATTTGGTCAATGCCTACCGCATCCCGACAGACACGCACGAATTTATGACTCCAGACGGGCTGTTGTCACGTAGGGCTATTGTCGAACTGGAGCCGTTTATGGCCGCATTTCGCCAGATGATGTCAGAAGCTGAACCGCGCGGCACCCGCTGGTATCACCCTAAAATGGGCCTGTTCCAGGCGATTGGGTGGGAGGGTTAAGAATGCACAAATTCTTCGTGGAGACAGACAACCTGAACACTATCAGCGATTGCCTGAAGCAGCTTGTTAACGCAGAAGAAGCACAGCTCAGTATTGAAGAGCAGCTGGCGAAATCGAACAGCAGCAGTGACTGGAGTACATGGCGCAAAAAGGCAGAGAACGCGCTGCGGCTGATCAAAGGGAAGCGTCGAATCATCACAGCCCGTCTGGCAGTCCTGCGTCATGAGGAAAAAGAACGCAACCTGGAGCTGCACCAGCAGCACAACGAATTCCTGGTTCAGGCTCTGCGCGAAATTATAACGCCCTCCTCTTTTGCGCGTTGCGTGCGTCTGGCTAAAGAGAAAATGGAGGAGATCCATGCAAACCAGTGCTGAAATCGTTCTTCTGGTGCCGAATGACTGGGTTAGCGAAAAGGTTCTGATTGCGGTTACCGGGCTCAAGCCCGGAACCATCACCCGCGCCAGAAAAGAATCCTGGATGCTGGGCCGCGAGTACCTGCACATTTCACCAGATGGTAATCCCAAGCCTTCGAGCGAATGCATGTACAACAGGAAAGCCGTTGATCAGTGGATCGAGGCGCAGAAAAAAAATCAACCAGGTGCGAAGACAGCATGAAAAGCAGTACACTCGTCCACGCTCCTGGACGTCAGGAGGGATCAATGGCTAATGCATCATACCCGACAGGCGTCGAAAACCACGGCGGTTCGCTCCGCATCTGGTTTCTGTATAAAGGTAAACGTGTCAGGGAAAACCTCGGTGTCCCTGACACTGCAAAAAATCGCAAGATAGCTGGTGAACTGCGTTCTTCGGTTTGTTTTGCGATAAGGATGGGGAATTTTAACTATGCAGAAAAATTCCCAAACTCACCGAACCTTGCCCGGTTCGGTCAGGATAGAAAGGAAATTACTGTGCTGGAGCTTACCGAAAGATGGTCAGAGCTGAAGAGAATGGAGATCAGCTCTAACACCATGAGTAGGTACGAATCCATCATAAAAAACATGCTTCCGCGCATCGGCGAAAATAAAATGGTTTCTGCGGTTACCACTGAAGATTTGCTGTATGTCAGGAAGGAGTTGCTGACGGGCTTCCATGTAATGAAGAAGGATCACCGGACACAGGTAAAAGGCCGGAAGTCTTCCACGGTGAATAATTACATGATGCTGATGGCCGAGATCTTCCAGTTTGGAGCTGATAACGGCTACGCAAAGGAAAACCCGTTTAGCGGAATTAACCGTCTCAGGAAGGCAAAAGACGAACCAGATCCACTCACGACAGACGAGTTCATCAGGTTCATTCAGGCATGCGGCCACCAGCAGATGCGAAATCTCTGGACCGTCGCCGTTTATACCGGAATGAGGCATGGGGAATTATGTGGTCTTGCATGGGAAGACATCGATCTCACTGCGGGAACTATTACGGTTAAGCGTAACCTTACCCAAACGTATGAGTTCACCCTGCCAAAAACCGAGGCAGGCACTGACAGGGTGATTTATCTCATACAACCAGCTATTGATGCCCTCAGGAATCAGGCCCAACTGACGCGCCTTGGCCGGCAGCATGAGGTTGAAGTGAATTTGCGTGAATATGGCCAGTCAGTCATACATCCATGCACTTTCGTTTTCAGCCCTCAATGCGTCAAGCGTGGGTCACGAAGAGGATATCATTACGCGGTTAATTCGATTAATAAAATTTGGGGCCCGATAATCAAGCGCGCCGGTATACGGTACCGCAACGCGTATCAGTCACGGCATACCTATGCGTGCTGGTCATTGTCAGCCGGGGCGAACCCAAACTTTATAGCAACCCAAATGGGGCATACAGATGCACAGATGGTTTACAAGGTGTATGGAAAGTGGATGTCAGAGAAGAGCGGCGAACAGGTTACTCTGCTCAACAAGGCACTTTCACACATTGCCCCATCACTGCCCCAAAGCATGGTAGTAGCGCAGTAGAAAACCCTAAATTCAAGTGGTTAGCAGCCCTGTTGCTACATTTGTATAACACGGGGCACAAAATGCCCTCGACCATAAAACGCGCTTATGTTGTGATCGGGGTTCAATAAATCACTAAACAAGGTATACTCCGGAGTTGTTTATTGTACTAAACGCTCCTGTGAGAGGATGCTACTGCGCACCTATGACTCAATTCGCTTCTCCAGTTCTCCATACGTTGCTGGATACCGACGCGTATAAACTGCATATGCAGCAAGCCGTTTTCCACCATTACTATGACGTTCACGTCGCGGCGGAATTCCGCTGTCGTGGTGACGACTTGCTCGGTATCTACGCAGACGCCATTCGTGAACAGGTCGATGCTATGCAGCATCTGACGCTGCAGGACGAGGAATATCAGTGGCTTTCTGGCCTGCCTTTCTTCAAAGCCGACTACCTGAACTGGCTGCGCGATTTCCGCTATAAGCCGGAGCAGGTCAGCGTGGTTAACGATAATGGCAAGCTGGATATTCGCCTTGAAGGTCCGTGGCGGGAAGTGATCATGTGGGAAGTGCCGCTTCTGGCGGTGATCAGTGAACTGGCTCACCGCTACCGTTCGCCGGAAAAAGGCGTCGAGCAGGCGGTCGCCGCGCTGGAAAATAAACTCGCAGCCTTCTCCACGCTGACCGAAGGGCTGGACTTGTCCCGCTTCCGCCTGATGGACTTTGGCACGCGTCGCCGTTTCTCGCGTGACGTTCAGGAGGCCATCGTTAAACGTCTGCAGCAGGAGCCGTGGTTCGTGGGCACCAGCAACTACGATTTGGCACGACGCCTCAGCCTGACGCCAATGGGTACCCAGGCACACGAGTGGTTCCAGGCGCATCAGCAGATCAGCCCCGATCTGGCTAACAGCCAGCGCGCGGCACTGGCCGCATGGCTTGAAGAGTACCCGAATCAGCTCGGAATTGCCCTCACCGACTGTATTACGATGGATGCTTTCTTGCGCGACTTTGGTCCCGAGTTCGCTGAACGTTACCAGGGATTACGGCACGACTCCGGGGATCCGGTTGAATGGGGCGAGAAAGCCATTGCCCATTACGAGAAACTCGGCATTGACCCGATGAGCAAGGTGCTGGTCTTCTCGGATAATCTCGACCTGGCGAAAGCGCTCGACCTCTATCGTCATTTCAACACCCGTGTGAACCTGAGCTTCGGGATTGGTACCCGTCTGACCTGCGATATACCTCAGGTAAAACCTCTGAATATCGTCATCAAACTGGTGGAATGTAACGGCAAGCCGGTGGCGAAACTCTCCGACAGCCCGGGTAAAACCATCTGCCATGACAAAGCGTTTGTCCGCGCATTGCGCAAAGCGTTCGATCTCCCCTTGATCAAAAAAGCCAGTTAAGCGCTTACGGGAGCCTTTATGGCTCCCTTCTTCTTATTTATTTCTCAATTCTTCTCTTTTGACTGCGAAATTTACTTGTCTGATAGCGGATGGCAGGTAACATAGATATCCCCCCATAAGGGTGGACAAGTGTTTATTTTTTCCGACTATTAACAGAGAGAATATTATGAGCGTTGTGCCTGTAGCCGACGTACTCCAGGGCCGTGTCGCCGTTGACCAGGAAGTCACCGTGCGCGGATGGGTGCGTACCCGCCGAGATTCTAAAGCTGGCATCTCCTTCCTCGCCGTCTATGACGGTTCCTGCTTTGATCCTGTACAGGCCGTCATTAATAATTCTCTGCCCAATTACAATGATGACGTTCTGCGACTGACAACGGGTTGCTCCGTCATTGTTACCGGCGTGGTTGTGGCTTCACCAGGTCAGGGCCAGAGCTTCGAAATTCAGGCCTCTGCCATTGAAGTCACCGGCTGGGTTGAAGATCCGGACACCTATCCGATGGCGGCAAAACGCCACAGCATCGAATATCTGCGTGAAGTCGCCCACCTGCGTCCGCGTACCAACCTGATTGGTGCGGTGGCGCGCGTGCGTCATACGCTGGCGCAGGCGCTGCATCGTTTCTTCGATGAGCAGGGTTACTTCTGGGTGTCTACCCCGCTGATCACCGCGTCCGATACGGAAGGTGCCGGTGAGATGTTCCGCGTTTCGACGCTGGACATGGAAAACCTGCCGCGCACGCCTGAAGGTAAAGTGGACTATGACAAAGACTTCTTTGGTAAAGAAGCCTTCCTGACGGTATCTGGTCAGCTCAACGGCGAAACGTACGCCTGCGCGCTGTCTAAGATCTACACCTTTGGCCCAACCTTCCGCGCCGAAAACTCCAACACCAGCCGTCACCTGGCGGAATTCTGGATGCTGGAGCCTGAAGTGGCCTTCGCCAACCTCGACGATGTTGCGGGTCTGGCTGAAGCCATGCTGAAGTATGTCTTCAAAGCGGTGCTGGAAGAGCGTCCTGACGACATGAAATTCTTCGCAGAACGCGTAGACAGCGATGCTGTAGCGCGTCTGGAGCGTTTTGTCTCTGCCGACTTTGCGCAGGTGGACTATACCGACGCGGTGGCGATCCTCGAGAAATGCGGTGAGACGTTCGAGAACCCGGTTTACTGGGGCGTTGACCTGGCGTCTGAGCACGAACGCTATCTGGCCGAGAAGCATTTCAAAGCGCCGGTTGTCGTTAAAAACTACCCGAAAGACATTAAGGCCTTCTATATGCGCCTTAACGAAGACGGTAAAACCGTGGCAGCGATGGACGTACTGGCGCCGGGCATTGGTGAAATCATCGGTGGCTCTCAGCGTGAAGAACGTCTTGACGTGCTGGACGCGCGTATGGAAGAGATGGGCCTCAACCCCGCTGACTACAGCTGGTACCGCGATCTGCGCCGTTACGGTACCGTACCGCACGCCGGTTTTGGTCTGGGCTTCGAGCGTCTGATTGCCTACGTTACCGGTGTTCAGAACGTACGAGACGTGATCCCGTTCCCACGAACTCCACGTAACGCCAGCTTCTAATCGGTAAAAGACTGAAATGGCCAGCAGATGCTGGCCATTATTTTATTCTGTATTGTCAGTTTTCGTCAGCGCAAAGTCAGCGTCTTTAAACCTTCCCCCCGTCACAACCACTACCTGTTACGTTTTGTTTCCGCGAAATATCCAGCCACAAAAAATAAACCCCATTCTTATTGCGATTATTACACCCTCAAGCGATAGCACAAATTTCAACCACTTTTACAGCCATCCGGAAGGCCTTTCACAGTCATAAGAAAAAACGAGCCGTTTAGCGTCTGTTTATATGAATCGCCTTTATCTCAATTAATCATAAGGAATTCATATATATAGGATAGGATTTGCTGTTTAATTCGCCAGGGTGTTCTGAAGTTTGAGATGGTTCACAAAGTTCCGAAAAATACATATTTGGTTACACATATTTTCTTTCGGTTACTTAATCTTGAGAATTGTAGCACTTTCAGGCTAGCGAAACGCTTCGCCGAATGGAAAGATGCCTGTCAGATACATAAAGACACCAAACTCTCATCAATAGTTCCGGAAATATTTATTGACAGAATTTATTGACGGCAGTGGCGAGTGTCATAAAAAAACCAATGAGGGTAATAAATAATGATGAAGCGCAATATTCTGGCAGTGGTAATCCCTGCCCTGCTGGTAGCCGGTGCAGCTAACGCTGCAGAAATCTATAACAAGAACGGCAACAAACTGGACTTCTACGGTAAAGTTGTGGGCGAACACGGCTTCACCACTTCTGGCGTACACAAAAACGCTGACTCCTCTTACGGCCAGATCGGCTTCAAAGGCGAAACTCAGATCAACGACCAGCTGACCGGTTACGGTCAGTGGGAATACCGTGCACGCGCCGGTGCAGCTGAAGGCGATCAGACTAACGTAACTCGTCTGGCTTTCGCTGGCCTGAAAATCGCTGACGCGGGTTCTCTGGACTACGGTCGTAACTACGGTATCGTTTACGACGTAGAATCCTACACCGATATGGCTCCGTCCTTCTCTGGCGAAACCTGGGGTGGCGGCTATGTTGATAACTACATGACCAGCCGTTCTACTGGCCTGCTGACCTACCGTAACAACAACTTCTTCGGTCTGGTTGATGGTCTGAACTTTGGCGTTCAATACCAGGGTAAAAACGATCGTAAAAACCTGAATGAAGCAAACGGCGACGGTGTTGGCCTGTCCCTGGGTTACGAGTTCGGTGAAGGCTTCGGTCTGATCGGTGCCTACAGTACCGCTAACCGTACGCTTGAGCAGAAAAAAGATGGTAAAGGCGATAAAGCTGAATCCTGGGCTGTTGGCGCGAAATACGACGCGAACAACATCTACCTGGCGACCGTTTATGCAGAGACTCGCAACATGAGCCGCCTGGGTAACAGCGGCGAAAACTATGTTCCGAATGATGATGGTAATGTTTATAACATCGCTAACAAGACCCAGAACTTTGAAGTTATCGCTCAGTACCAGTTCGACTTCGGCCTGCGTCCTTCCGTTTCTTACGTTCAGTCCAAAGGTAAAGACCTGAACGGCATCGGCGACCGTGACCTGGCGAAATACATCACCACTGGTGCGACTTACTACTTCAACAAGAACTTCAACGTGTACGGTGACTACCGCTTCAACCTGTTGGACGACAAAGATGCGTCCACCAGCTGGGTTGGCTCTGACAACCAGGCTACCGTTGGCGTAACCTACCAGTTCTAATCAGTACACCACTTTGTTATATGCTTAATGAACAGGGCTTCGGCCCTGTTTTTTTATGCGTGACAGAAAATAATGGCGACTTTTGAAAAGCCGCACGCTTTTCGTCGCAAACGGTTGGCATTTTGTAAATCTACCGTTAACCTGATAGCGGATTTCACTTCTGTAATCACAATGGAACTTCGTCATGTTTGAGAACATTACCGCCGCTCCTGCCGACCCTATTCTGGGCCTGGCCGATCTGTTTCGTGCCGACGACCGCCCTGGCAAAATCAACCTGGGTATTGGTGTATATAAAGATGAAACCGGCAAAACTCCGGTACTGACCAGCGTTAAGAAAGCTGAGCAGTATCTGCTGGAAAACGAAACCACCAAAAACTACCTCGGTATTGATGGTATCCCTGAGTTTGGTCGCTGCACCCAGGAGCTGCTGTTCGGTAAAGGCAGCGCAATTGTGAGTGACAAACGTGCCCGTACAGCACAGACCCCAGGCGGTACCGGTGCGCTGCGCGTAGCGGCGGATTTCCTTGCGAAAAACACCTCTGTTAAGCGCGTATGGGTGAGCAACCCAAGCTGGCCGAACCACAAGAGCGTGTTTAACTCTGCGGGTCTGGAAGTGCGTGAATATGCATACTACGACGCGGCAAACCACTCTCTCGACTTTGACGGCCTGCTGGCGAGCCTGAGCGAAGCGCAGGCAGGTGACGTGGTTCTGTTCCACGGCTGCTGCCACAACCCAACCGGTATCGATCCGACGCTTGAGCAGTGGCAACACCTGGCGAAGCTGTCCGTTGAAAAAGGCTGGCTGCCGCTGTTTGACTTTGCCTACCAGGGCTTTGCCCGTGGTCTGGAAGAAGATGCCGAAGGCCTGCGTGCGTTCGCAGCCGTTCACCAGGAGCTGATTGTCGCAAGCTCGTATTCCAAGAACTTCGGTCTGTACAATGAGCGCGTGGGTGCCTGTACGCTGGTTGCCGCTAACGAAGAGACCGTCGATCGTGCGTTCAGCCAGATGAAATCGGTTATCCGCGCTAACTACTCTAACCCACCGGCACACGGTGCGTCTGTTGTTGCCACTATCCTGAGCAACGATGCGCTGCGCGCTATCTGGGAACAAGAGCTGAACGATATGCGTCAACGTATTCAGCGCATGCGCCTGCTGTTTGTGAACACACTGGTTGAGAAAGGCGCGGACCGCGACTTCAGCTTTATTATCAAACAGAACGGCATGTTCTCGTTCAGCGGCCTGACCAAAGAGCAGGTTCTGCGTCTGCGTGAAGAGTTTGGCGTGTACGCCGTGGCCTCTGGCCGCGTGAACGTTGCTGGCATGACGCCTGACAACATGGCGCCACTGTGCGAAGCGATTGTCGCCGTACTGTAATTTGCGTCCATAAAAAAGCCTGCGTTATGCAGGCTTTTTTTATTCTGGTTACCAGACAGGCATCTCATCCTGAAGGAACGGATTATGGAGCCGTTCGTAGCCCAGCGTCGACATCGGACCGTGTCCAGGGATAAACGTAACGTCATCGCCCAGCGGCAATAACTTTTGCTTAATCGACTGAATCAGCTGCCCGTGATCGCCGCGCGGAAAATCGCTGCGTCCTACGCCACCTTTGAAGATCACATCGCCGGAAATCAGCAAACGGGACTGGTCATCAAAGAAGACGATATGGCCTGGCGTATGCCCAGGACAATGCAACACCTGTAAAGTCACATTCCCTACGTTAACGCGCTCTCCTTCGTTCAGCCAGCGATCGGGCGTCAGGGGCTGACACTCATCAAGGCCAAACATGCGGCTTTGGGCGGGTAACCCCTGCAGCCAGAACTCATCTTCTTTTTCCGGACCGACGATCGGCACACCGTAGTGTTTAGCGAGTTCAGCCGCTGCACCCACATGGTCGAGGTGACCGTGCGTCAGTAAAATCTGCATGAGCGTCACGCCGCTGTCGGCGACTTCCTGCTTGATTTTCTCAGCGTCACCGCCGGGATCGACAAGCGCGGCCAGTTTAGTCTGTTCGCACCAGATCAATGAACAATTCTGGGAGAACGCGGTAACCGGAATAATACGATAGTTCATACTGCTCCTGTGTTTCGTTATTACCAGTGCCGAACCGGACCGGTATCAATATGCACAAAGTTGCTGCTGGGGTAATATCCTACACCACCTGCGCGCATAGATAACGCGGCTTTGCGAATATTGGCTAACGAAACGCCTTCAATATGGAAATCCATTGCCTGTCCCTTCGTGTGATAGCTTTTTTTGGCTACCCCGCGACTGTGGGCGCGCAGTTCATTATTGGTATCAATCGAACGATAGCCAGAAATGAGCTGCACCGGCCTGCTGGTGCCCAGCAGGCCCTGAAGGCGGAAAATCTGATCAAACAGTCCTGGATCGATGGCTTTTATTTTATTCGCGCGGAAATCACGGAAAAAATGGTTAAGTCTTGCTAATTCATCCTGAATATAGCCTCTGCCATCGAAAAACTCCGCTTTTAGCGACTCACCGGTATGCAGGTTGTTGAGCGTTAAAACTCGCGGACGAGGTGTCGAGAGGGTGGCAAATGCTGGCGTCGGCAAGATGGCCGCTGCGCCAAGCGCAACACCACCTAACGCCAGCAGTTTGCGGCGATTAGCGTCAAATTTGTCCATGATAATCAGGTCTACAGGTAAAAGAAATCGTAATATGCTTAGCGCACGAAGGGCACCTTAACTGGCAAAACCAGGTACGTCAAGGCGCCCAACCCCAGTGAATACGCGGCTTACAGCGATATTGCCCCCTATTCACCCTAACTTACGACAATCATTTTTCCCGAACTGCTTCATTTACCTGATTAATTGTTCCGCTTTTGGCAAAATTTGTGCGCCGGATCGCGCGGTGAGATCATAATTGTAAATATCTGTACGATACTGGGTACGCCCGTCCTCACCCACAAATGCCGTCAGATAGTAAAGATTGACCGGAATATTGTGGCGAATATTCACGTAACGCGTATCCCCCTGCTTCAGGGCATCCGAGATACGCGTATCGTTCCAGCCCGCATCCTGCAACAGCATATTGGCCAGCTCTGAAGCTTTGTTCACGCGCACACAGCCAGAACTCAGCGCGCGCGTATCTTTCTGGAACAGATTGTGGTTCGGCGTATCGTGCAGATAGATCGCTTCTGAACTCGGCATGTTGAATTTGTAGCGCCCTAAAGAGTTATGCGCTCCGGGAGCCTGCTGGAAGCGGAACGGCAGATTCGACGCTGTGATGGTCGACCAGTCGACCATATAAGGATCGATGGCCTCTTTACTGTTCCATCCACGCATCACCGTGTAGCCATGACGCTCCAGATAACCCGGATCGTTCCAGACTTTCGGCAGAATGTCTTTACGCGCCAGCGTCGGCGGTACGTTCCACGGCGGGTTAACCACCACGTTATTCAGCGCGCTGCTCATCATCGGTGTTTTACGATCCGGACGCCCGACAATCACGCGGGACGCCAGCACTTCGCTGCCGTTCTGGTAATAGACCAGGGAATACGCCGGGATGTTAACCATAATTCCGGTAGAGAGCGTTCCCGGCAGCAAGCGCAAACGCTGGATATTGAGCGCCAGCACCCCTGCCCGCTGCGCAGGCGATACGTTCAGCCAGTCGCGCGTCGTCTGGCCAATGACGCCATCGGCCCCCAGCCCCTGAGCGGCCTGGAACTGTTTAACGGCCGCAACCAGCTCGCGATCGTAAGCAGCGGGTTTGTTGCTCAGGGCAACGGCTTTCTTCTCTTTAACTGGCGCTGACGGGCTGACGGCGACGTTTTGTGGATCGTCACCCGGGAGAACAATCTTTGGCCCGCCGTCAAGAAGACCAGAACGCGTCAGGATCTCGCGCAGGGCAGGAACATCGCTGCTCCACTGCCCCGGACGCAGCGTCGCGGTGCCGCGCATCTGCGGCCATGGACGCGTGTCCCCCACCAGCGTGAGGAGCGACTGGTGCAGAGTGGCATAGTGTGGATGCGCCGGTGCCAGGCTGGCAATAAAGCGCGGCAGTTCGCCATTGTCCAGCGCGAGCTGCCACTGGTTAATCACCGACAGCGCCGGCGTCGCCAGCTTGTACGGCTTATCGCTGTACAGCCAACGGTTGCCGTTGACCGGAATACCCGCCACGAACTGCAGGTAGCCCATCATGGCATCGGAAAGCACCACGTCCCGCGCCTGCCCGGTGACGGCAGGATCGGTTAACAGCTCAACCCACTTTGTAAACTGCGGCTGAAACCCTGCAATCGCAACCTCTGCCAGCTGCTGCTGGAAGGCGCGCACGGCATCGCGATTTTCCCACATCGGTTTCATATCGCGGGCAGCATAGAGGAGCGTGAGCTGGTTGATATAGACAGGCGTGTAGCCTGACGGCAGCTCCGACTGCAGCTGCTGGCTGAGCGATTCCGCGTCGATGCCTTCCGGCAGCGGTTTAATTCCGGCCATGATAGCCGTCGCCGGAGACTGCTCCAGCGGCTGGGACAACGACGTTGGCTGCGCGCCTGTCGTTGCCGAGCTGTCAGTCGGCACAATTTCAGGCTCGTCGGCCTGGGCGGTTAACAGCGGAGCAAACATCACTGCCAGGCATAAACTCAGCGCAGACAGCTGACGACCACATTCTTTCTTTAGCAACATCCCTTGCCCCCTGTTATCACGACATGCCCATCACGCTGGGGCTTTCTTTCATTATAGGTAGACGGCTAAGCTGTTGCCTTACCTTATGTAAAGAAGTTTAAAGATAACGCAGCCCCAAGCACAAGTTAAGTTTAAAAAAAAAGCGGCGCCAGTGCGCCGCTTCGGGTCAGAAGACGCTTCAGGAAGCGTCCGCCGTGGTTTCCGGCAACGACTCCGGCGGCTGCGGCGCAAAGCCGCGCAGCCCCACAACGTGAACGTGTTCGCTGTTCTGGAACACCTTACGCACCAGTTTGTAGGTGGTGCCCTTCTCGGGGCTGATGTTCTCCGGCGCCGCGATAATGAGCTGCATATCGAGACGTTCGCAAAGCTCGAACAGCGTGGCAATCGAGCGGGCATCAAGTCGCGCCGCCTCATCCAGGAACAGCAGTCGGCATGGCGAGATATCTTTGCCGCGCAGGCGGCGCGCTTCATCTTCCCAGCTCTGTACGACCATCACCAGAATTGACATCCCGGTACCGATCGCTTCACCGGTAGAGAGCGCCCCGGATTCCGCACGCAGCCAGCCATCTGAGCCACGGTTTACCTCAACTTCCATTTCCAGGTAGTTACGGTAGTCCAGCAGCTCTTCACCGATGGTTTGTGGCGTACGCTGGCCCATATCAATCTGCGGGTTCAGGCGCTGATACAGCTTCGCCAGCGCTTCGGAGAAGGTCAGACGGTTGCTGTTGAACAGATCCTGATGCTGCTCGTGCTGCTCTGAGAGCACTTCCAGCAGCGTCGCGTGGGCCTCACGCACGTTGACGTTGAGGCGCACGCTGTTCACCTGGCCAAACGACACGCTCTGCAGACCCTGGTTCAGCTGGCGGATACGGTTCTGCTCGCGCTGAATGGTTTTACGAATAATGTTCGCCACGCTGCGGGAGCTGATCGCCAGCTTCTGTTCGCGGGAGGTCAGTTCTTCCGTCAGACGGCCCAGCTCGATTTCCATCTGTTCGATGGCTTCAACCGGATCGTCGGTACGGATGATGTCCTGACGAATACGCTCGCGCAGGTGCTGGTAAACCGCCACGAAGAACTGGATTTTACGTTCCGGACGCTTCGGATCCTCCGACATGCGCAGCACGTCGCGCAGGTGTTCGTTATCCGCCACCGCCAGACGCAGCGCACCCAACGCCTTATCCGACATGGAGCGCAGCTCATCGGCAGAGAGATACGCCAGCTCACGGCGGTGCAGACGACGCTCAACGTTATTGTCTTTCACCATGCGCATCACCGCGCACCAGCCCGCCTTGGCGGTCACGACCTGCTCGCGCATTTCGTGATAGTCGCGTTCCAGCTTGCGCAGGCGACGGGTCAGGTTATCCATTTCGGCTTCGCAGAAGGTCAGCGCTTTTTCCAGCTGATTACGACGCGCGCGGTTATTGCTGAGCTGCGAATGCAACTCGTCACGACGAATACGCGCGCGCTCTTCTGCCCCGCTGTCGGCACGAACGCCGATGTCCTGAAGCTCTTTCTGCAGATCGTTTAACAGCTCTTTCTTGGTGTCGAAGGAGCTTTTCAGCGAGGCCAGCACCTGGTTGTACTGGTTCAGCTGAGCGGAGTGGCTGCGCATTGCTTCGCGGGCGCGAGTACGTTCCGCTTCCGCCTGCTCGAGGCGCTGACGCAGTTTTTCGTTCAGATCGCTGTTACCGCTCAGCATTTCAGCCGAATCGGAGTAGCCAAAGTGGGCCCGACGCTGCACCACTTCCGTCAGGGCAAACGCCTGCTGGCGCGCTTCGCGCTGCACCTGCTGCGACCAAGCATAATCTTCTTTTAACTGCTCGAACTGTTCCGGGTCGCTCTGCAGGACAGACACGACGGGCTCCAGCTTCGCCAGCTGATTGCCGTGCTGCTGAACGAAACGCGCGGCTTCCTGCGCTTCATCCAGACGCTCCTGGATCTCATCCACACGGTCAGCCAGCGTGTCATCCGCCAGCAGATTCAGGCGCGGCAGAATGCGGTTAAGGGCAGCGACGCCCTCTTTCGCCTGTTCAAACTGAACGCGACTCTGCTGGTTATCGCTTTCATGGCTGGCAATCGCACGTTCCAGCTCGCCACGGCGGGTATTGAGCTTGCGGATTTCGGCTTCCGGATCCGCGTCAAACGCTACGGCGAGATGGCTGCCGATAAAACGGCTGAACGACTGGTGCAAACGCTGGGTTTTCTGCACGTCAAACGACAGGGTCGCAAAACGTTCAGACAGCGTTTCACGCTCGGCGTGCAGGCTCTCGATGCGGCTTTCGCGCGCGGCGCGGCCAAACAGCGGCAGCTCCGGGAAGCGGGAATAACGCCACTGACGGTCGGCAATTTTCACCACCACCGCTTTTTCCAGCTCGTCGACGCTGAATACGCTGTCATCGAACGACTGCGGATCCCCTTCGATCAGGTAGAGATCTTCCGGGCAATCTTCCAGGCCGGCAAGCTGATCAGAAATCAGCGACAGATCCGGGACCACAATCGCGTTGCGGGATGGACCGTACAGCGCGGAGAAGTACGGGGCATCGTCCAGGCCAACGTCGTCATAAATCTCGGACAGCAGCACGCCGCCAAAACGCTCGGCTAATGCATTCAGGCGCGGATCTTCTGACCCGCCCGGCTGGCTTAAGCGCTCAATTTCTTCATCGACGTCGCGCTTGCGGGCGCCCACTTCGTCACGCTCAACGATGGCTTCACGTTCGCGCTCCAGCAGCTGCTGCAGGTATTCGGTCACTTCCTGACTGGATTCGAACTGCTCGCCGCACTGCTCGCTGAGCTGGTTCAGGCTGCTTTGAGCCGCCAGCCAGACCGGCGCACGCTCCAGGAGCGTCTTCGAACGGGACTGAATCTGCTCCAGCTCCTGACGCAGGGTCATACGCTGTTCGCTGGCGTTTGATACGGTATCGGACAGGGCCGCAATACGCGCTTCCAGCTCCTGATGCAGGGCCTCAAGCTCGTCGAAATCGTAATTTTTTCCCTGACGCTTGCAGAATTCCGCCAGCAGACGCTCGGCTTCCTGCTGCTCGCGCAGGCGCTGCTCCAGTTCGTTCAGACGCATACGCAGCGGCTGAACCTGCTCGGCCAGATGGCGCTGGTTCACACCGTCGCGCAGCAGTTCACGGGCAACGTCCCAGGCTTCGCTACGCGCCAGCGGGCCGTTAATAGCAACTACCAGCTGATAAGCCTGCTCAAACTGGCTGTGCGCCGTTTGCGCGACGCTCATTTTCTGTTCAAGGGAGAGCAGTTTCTCGGTGGCTTCCTGCTCTTTGGCCTGGAAGGTATCCAGCCATTCGTCGGCGCTGTCCGGCGTAAGGTCAGGCAGATGGCACAGCTCTTTCGCACGCTGTAATGCCTGCAGTGCCTGGGTGTACTGAATCGCTCGCGTTTGCTGCACGTCCAGCGCCTGCTGGTAATCGGCAAGCTGGCTTTTCAGCTCATCCACTTCCAGCTCGGCCGCTTCGGCGCGGGCTTCGTTCTCTTCCTGCATGTCGGCGGCTTCGGCCACCACTTCATTTTGCTCTTCGAGACGAATCTGAAGCTCATCGAGGTCCGCTTCATAGCGCTCGATTTTTTCCTGCTGACGCAGCGCGGTCTGCACCAGGTTCAGATGATCGCTGGCGGCCTGATAATCGGCTTCCAGGTCGCCTTCAGCACCGTTGTGCTCGCCCAGCTCGCGCGCCATTTCAACGTGCTTGTACTGCTCCGCTACCAGCTGTTTACGGGAGGTAAACAGCTCGCGACGGTATTCTAATGCCTGATCGAGATGCACGCGGCGCTCGTTGGCGTGGCGCATGTAGTCCGCCGCCACGTAGTTGGTGGCTTCGCTGATCAGGTGTTTAAACAGGTCGCGGTCAGACTGGGTAACGCGAATCGCTTCCAGCGTCATGCGGTTTTCGCGCAGCGCCGCTTCCATATCCTGGAAGGCCTTACGCACGCCGCTGTTTTCCGGCAGCAGGTAGTCGCGCAGGGAGCGGGTAATCGCGCTGGAGATACCGCCGTACAGAGACGCTTCAATCAGGCGGTAGTATTTGCTGCGGTCTGATGCGGTGCGCAGACGACGCGCCACCACGCCCAGATCGAACATCAGCGAGTGGTAGTCGGTAATCGAGTTGAACTGCTTGAACTGTACGCCTTCGATGGCTTCAAGCTTGTCTTTCAGCTCCTGCAGCGTCAGCACGCGCGCCTGGCGTTCGTTCAGGGTTTCCGTCAGCAGCGCCGTCGGCTGCACGGAGGTCGGCAGCCCCTGGATCGCAAACGGCTTGATATCCACTTTACGGTCGCGACCGGCGACCTGCTGCAGGCGCACGCCCACCACAACGCGCTGATGACGGGAGTTAATGACGTCCAGAACCGAATAACAGACACCGGCCTTCAGCTTACCGTGCAGACCTTTATCACGGGAGCCGCTTGTGGCTCCCGCTTCGGTGGTGTTACGGAAGTGAAGCAGCGTCAGATCGGGGATCAGCGCCGTAACAAAGGCCGCCATGGTGGTGGATTTACCCGCACCGTTACCGCCGGAGAGCGTCGTGACCAGCTCATCCAGATCGAACGTTCGGGCAAAGAAGCCGTTCCAGTTAATCAGCGTCAGTGAGCGAAATTTACCGCGTTCAATCATTACTCTTCCTCCCCGCTATCCGGCAGATTCTCTTCATGCTCGTCATTGAGCTGCAAATGGTTTTCCACCGGCATCGCTTCACCGTCGCGGATCATGCGGAGCTGCGCTTCACGCGCGTCATCGCCCGCGCGCACGTCGGCGCCGAAGCGGAAGACAGATTCCGTAATGCGGAATTTGCTGCTGTCGTGGCCCATAAACCAGACCATCCCCAGACGGCGCAGACGGTTCAGGGAAGAGCGAACTTTTTCCTGTAATTTCTGACGGTCAAGATCCGACCCCGTGGAGCGGTTGTTCACCAGCTTCAGCAGCTTGCTCTCATCTGCCAGCGTCAACAGCTCGTCGTAAAGTTCCTGCTGGGTGAAGATCCCTTCATTCGCCAGACGTTCCGGGCTGAGGTAGAGGTAGCAAAGAATTTTGCCGACCATCATATCCAGCTCAGAGAGCACGGAACGCGGAATCAGCGTCTTGGAGCGCGGGCGCAGGTAGAAAAACCCTTCCGGCGCGCGGATAAGCTCCACGTTGTAGCGCGCGTAAAACTCTTCCAGGTACTCCTGGAAGTCCATCATAAAGGCGTGATTATCCAGCTCGTCTAATCCAATGTGACGACCGGCACGCAGCTGGCTGTCCAGCGCCGGAAATAACGGATTCGCCAGCGCCTGTGCCAGCTTAACTGGCATCACTTGTTCAATATTTGTCAATGACATGCGCCTGTACCTTGGCTCCGTAATCGTTGATTGGCTGCCACTTCGGCGGCAGGCCGGTAAAATCTGCTTGCGCAACGCCCAGGCGCACCGCCTGGTCTACCACAATGCGGGCAATGTCAAAGTGGCGCGCGCGTGGATATTGCGCCAGATAGTCGCGCACCACGAGCCCAAGATCCAGCGGCACTTGTCTGGTTTTGTAGACAGCGAGCTGTTCTTCAATCATCGCCGCAAGCTGCTCGCGAATTTCGTTAAATTCTTCGTATTCCAGATCCGGCGGCAGTTCACCGGTCACCTCTTCATCGCGCAGCGCCATCTCTTCGTCGCGCATATCCAGCAGACGATCGGCATTGGCGTAGGTCAGCGCCCATGGCGCATCGAAATAGGTCTGCACCGACTGACGCAGACGCTGAGCAAAGACGCGGTTTTTATCCATATCAATCGCGGTACGGATAAATTTATGCACATGTCGGTCATAGCCGATCCACAGGTCGATCGACTGCTGGCCCCAGCTGATAATGCGATCGAGTTTGCTCTGCAGATCGAACACCAGGCGGTCGACAAAATGCAGATCGTCGTGTGCCAGCGTCGCATCCTGGATGCGTAGCAGGTTAGCCTGCAGCTTGTCCCCTGCGGCTTCCAGCGTATCCTGGAGCTCACGCAGCGTGCCGGAGGTTTCTGACAGCAGAAGTTCACAGCTGGAGATGGCCGCTCGCCAGTCTTTATTAAGCAGCTGGGCGATATCGTCTTTCACCTGCTGCTGCTGTTCGTCCATCAGGCGCTGGGTGAGATCGATACTGTCGAAAATCTCGGCCACCGAATATTTCAGCGGCGCGTAGACGTTACGGTGCCAGTGGAATTCGTCACCGTTTTCATCCGCCGCGTCGGCGGCGCGCTTAAGCTCACCCGCCACGATCGAGAGCTGCATGGAAAGACGCAGCGTAGAAAATTCACGCTGGCGAATATAGTAATCGGTGATGCCGATGCCCAGCGGCGTCAGGCGATAGATGGCGTTTCCTTCCGCCTGCTCGCTGGTAAAGCGGTTCAGCAGACGTTGACGCACCATATCGTTGATTGCGTTGTTAGCACGCACGCTAATGGTTTCGCTGGTTTGCTCAAACGCATCACTGACATGGCGGAACGCATCCACCAGTTCACCCTCGCTCATTTCACCGTCCAGCCGTTCGCCGTTCAGCGTGGCAACCGCCAGCAGGAAAGAGAGTCTGTCTACCGGCAGCGAGATGGAGAAATCGTTTTTCCTGGCCCAGGCAACCAGTTCGGGGACTGTCTGGGAAAATTCACTCATAGGTTATCCTTGCATCTGCGGCTTGTGCGCGGTGACGTGAATATAGCGGCCAAGGCTGATAAAAGGCTCCTGACGGCAATACCGCGTTTCTAATTCTGTTAAGGTGTCAAAACAGTCACGCTGTTTGTGTTTTTCACGCAGATAATCATGAAACACCCTGACGCCCGTCTTCCCGACGATCTGCCAGCCAATCGCTTCCAGCCAGCCATAAACCTGCTGTGGATCGCGCGGATAGTCCGGGGAAAGCGTGCGCTTTTTCTTTTTGGGCATCCCGACCTGCACATAGTCGAAGTTTCCTGCAACCATGTTGTGCATCAGGAAGCCGTTAGCATTGTAGAACATCAGCGACAGCGTGCCGCCCGGGCGCAACATAGACCACAGGGTTTGTAACACGCTTTGCGGATCGGCAACCCACTCCAGCACCGCATGAAACAATATCAGATCAACCTGTGTTTCCAAATGCTGTGCGATGTCCTGAGCGGCGCATTGTATAAAATGCATGTTGTCGCTCACACCTTTCTCTTCTGCAGCACGCGTCGCGCGGGCGACCATTTCAGCAGAAAGATCGCAAAGCGTGACGTGATGACCGCGCTCGGCCATTTTTATCGCCGTCTGCCCTTCACCGCCACCGGCGTCCAGCACGCGCAACGTTTGACCACCAAAGGTAGCCAGAATGGTGTCCAGATCCTGCCAGAGGATCGTCTGACGGAGCTGACCTTTCGTGGTGCCATAAATGTTGCGCGAAAACTTTTCCGCGATGTCATCAAAATTGCGATCCCGCATTGGGAAGTTCCACTCGCTAACTGCAAAACCGCTATTTTGTCACACCCGCGCGGAGAATGAACCTCTCTGGTGTAATATCACGGGTAATCACCTGCTATATGGTCAAAAAAGGAACCAAAAAGGATGCTTTTTACCCTTAAGAAATACATTGGAGGGATGATGCTTCCCCTTCCGCTGCTGCTCATCACCATCGCGCTGGGGCTGGCGCTGGTGTGGTTCAGTCGCTTTCAGAAGAGTGGCAAAACGCTTATCTCGCTCGGCTGGTTTGTCCTGCTGCTGTTGAGCCTGCAGCCGGTCGCGGATGGTCTGTTACGCCCCATCGAAAACACGTACCCAACATGGCAGGGAAATCAGAAAGTGGCGTACATCGTGGTGCTGGGCGGCGGATATACCTGGGATCCTGACTGGGCGCCCAGTTCAAACCTGATCAACAACAGCCTGCCACGGCTAAACGAAGGCATTCGCCTCTGGCTGGCGAACCCGGGATCAAAAATGATCTTCACCGGCGCGGCAGCCAAAACGAACCCGGTGAGTACGGCTGAAGCGGGCGCCAGGGTCGCAGAATCCCTCGGCGTGCCGCGTTCCTCGATTATCACCCTGGACAGCCCAAAAGACACCGAAGAAGAGGCTGCCGCAGTGAAGCAGGCAATTGGCGATGTCCCGTTCTTACTGGTGACCTCCGCCTCACACCTGCCCCGCGCGATGATTTTCTTCCAGAAGCAAGGCCTGCACCCGCTGCCCGCACCGGCAAACCAGATGGCCATCGACGCGCCGCTTAACCCGTGGGAACGGGCGATCCCATCCCCGGCCTGGCTGATGCATAGCGATCGCGTCGGTTATGAGACGCTCGGGCGCCTCTGGCAGTGGCTGAAAGGATCGTCAGGCGAGCCAGGGCAGGAGTGATTTTGTTGCCAGGTCGAAATTTGCGCGATTAAAACGTCCGGTATTAACCAACTGCGCGACTTCGTCCCAGAGCAGGTAAAGCCAGCGCCGCCAGAGAAACGCTTCTGCAACGGGTGCGCGTTGAAGGTAGTGCCACAGTAGACCTTCCGCCGCCCCGCTGTCGCTGAGCCTGAACAGCTCGTATTCGCGCGGAGCCCAGAGCATGATCCCCGGCCCAAGCATCGCCAGAAGCTGATCGCTGCGGGAGTCCTTGAGCATGCTGCGCAGGGTGAAATTACCGTGAATCAGCACGCAGTTGTCATTAAAACCGTCGAATAGCGCCGGTAAGCACTCGCGGGTGCGAAACAGAATACGTTTGTCCTGCATGGTTAAACCGGTATTGCTGAACTGGTTAAGCGTTCCCCACAGCACTTCCACCCGCTGGCGATACCACAGCGGCCACAGGTTTTCCTGAGTGCTGTCGACCGGACCGACAAGCCCTCGGCTATCCTGACGGTGCCAGGCCAGTAGCGCCTCGACAATCTGGTC
The DNA here is from genome assembly GCF_020149545.1 of Enterobacter cloacae complex sp. ECL352. Lineage (NCBI taxonomy): Bacteria > Pseudomonadati > Pseudomonadota > Gammaproteobacteria > Enterobacterales > Enterobacteriaceae > Enterobacter > Enterobacter cloacae complex sp. ECL352. Next base: position 3,875,175 of record NZ_CP083709.1, on the reverse strand, counting down.
TTTTAACTGCTCCCGGCGTTCCGGCGTGCGCGCGGGCGCTTCAACGGGCACGCCGCGTAAACGCTCAATCAGCAGCACGTCCGGGCCGGGGTGTTCCTCGTGGGTCATCACGCCGTACACCGTCGGCATACGGACGGTTCCCTCCCGCGCCAGCATCGACATTTTCCATGCCAGCTGCCTGGCAACGCCCGGCGAGGTGAAACTTCTGGCCATCAGCGGCATTGGGTTGCCCTGACTGTCATACAACGACCAAAGCGCGGTATCGGCCTTTTCACTCACGCATTCGACCCGGCTTAATTTCTCACCCAGCAGATGGCTAAGTTCGGCACGCAGCTGTTCCATATGAGATTACCCCCATTAAGACTACTGCTTTTATAATGAGCGTCCTGAAGGGAGATGTCACCCGGAAGAGAACAATTAGGAAAAAGAAAGAGGAATTATCGAGGGAGAGAACATCCCTCCGACAGGAGGGATGCAGGCGATATTAGCGCAACTCGGCGCGAACGCGCTCAAGATCTTCCGGCGTATCAACGCCCGTTCCAGGCACTTCGCTGGCAACGGCAACGTGAATTTTTTCGCCGTACCAGAGCACGCGAAGCTGCTCCAGCATTTCGATATGCTCCAGCGGACTCGGCGCCCAGGTAACATATCGACGAATAAAACCGGCGCGATAGCCGTAGATCCCGATATGACGCAGGAAAGTATCACCGATTGTCTCTTTAGAGAGCGCAAAGCGATCGCGATCCCACGGGATCGTGGCGCGTGAGAAATAGAGCGCATAGCCTTCGGCATCCATGACCACCTTCACCGCATTGGGATTGAATGCCTCTTCAGCGTGGTGAATGGGTACCGCGAGCGTCGCCATACCGACCTGACGCTGAGCCAGGTTTTCTGCCACCTGACGGATAATCACCGCCGGGATCATCGGCTCGTCGCCCTGCACGTTAACGATGACCGTATCATCACTGAAGCCACATTTTTCAACCACTTCCGCCAGACGCTCGGTGCCGGACTGGTGATCGGCGCGGGTCATGCACACCTCACCGCCAGCCGCCTCAACCGCACGGGCAACGTCAGGATGATCAGTAGCAACAATCACGCGATCGGCACCGGATTCACGCGCACGCTCAAGGACATGCACAATCATCGGCTTGCCGTTGATATCCACCAGCGGTTTACCCGGAAGACGCGTTGAGGCATAACGCGCAGGAATAATGACAACAAAACTCATGGTTTGCTCTCTTCTGCCACCAGGGAACGAGCTTCATTTTCCAGCAGCACCGGAATGCCGTCACGCAGCGGGAAAGCCAGGCTGTCCAGCTTGCAAATCAGCTCCTGTTTGTCCTGGCTGTAGTAGAGTTTGCCGTTGCAAACCGGGCAGGCAATAATTTCAAGTAAACGGTGATCCATAGTTCCTCCGTATGGGTAATCGCTAAAGCTTAACACATTCCCTTTTCAGGGAGTGCCTGTTTCCCAGCCACTTCGACAGGATGTAAACAGTCCGTCGGGCACCCGGCCCAGCGTCACGTCGCGGGCACCCTGCCAGCGCGCGAATTCGCTAATGGCGGACGTTAACCCTTTTTCCAGGCTCGCCGTCACCCTGACGCCCTCTTCCAGATAAAGCGCAATGATTTCAAGCGTGCCGGTCTTGCGGTGCATTTTGGCGTCCATACGCCCGACCAGTTGCCCCTTATGCAGCAGCGGGAGAACAAAGTAACCATACTGGCGCTTTGGCGCTGGGGTATAACATTCCAGCCGGTAGCTAAAATCGAACAGCTGCTCGGCGCGTTTTCTGTCCCAGACGACCGGGTCGAAAGGCGACAACACCGCACTGTGGGTTGCCTGAAGTTTCCCCTCCTGGGCCAGAGGCAGTAGCGGGAGGAGATCCGCATGCAGCCACATTTCGCCCAGCGTTTCCACCGTGACGGGGATGATGCGCTGTTCGCGTTGCCAGATATCCAGCAGCGGTTTCAGCGCGGGCTGGCGAAGGCGATAATAATCAGCCAGCCATTGCGGGCGGAAAATTCCCAGGCTGCGGGCGCTGTTTTCGAGCATGATAGCCTCGGCCGCCTCCTGGGTAAGCAGGTCACGCTCGTCGTCCCAGTGCGGCATCACGCGATGCGTCAGGTCGTAGACGCGCTGAAAATTACGCCGCTCAATCACCATGACTTTGCCAGAGGTAAACAGCCCTTCGAGATGACGTTTATGCGGCTTCCACTCCCACCAGCCGCTGGTGCCTTTGCGCGGGTGTTCAAAATCGGCGGAGCGTACGGGACCGTTTTCCTGAATATGCGCGATAAGCTGCTCAATTTCGGCAGCATGTTCCAGCATCCACGCCTGACGGTATTTCCAGCCCATCTTTTGAGGGGCAAGCATACGGTGGCGAACCAGGGCAAAATCGCTGCGGGGCAGGAAGCAGGCTTCGTGCGCCCAGTACTCCATTAACTCCCCCTTGCTGAGCGCCTCATCCAGCCACTGCGAAGGATAATTTCCCAGACGGCTAAACAGCACCAGGTAAGGGCTACGGGCCACAATGTTAATGGTGTCAATTTGAAGCAGCGACATGCGCTGGACGGTCGAGAGAATATCGGCAGGCTGCGCGCGGCGGCGGGGCTTTTTAAGCAGCCCCTGCGCGGTAAGGTGTAAATGACGTGCGGCTGAAAGCGAGAGTTGCGGTAAAGACATGCGTTATCCTGTCAGTCAAAGCGCCACCAGAACCGCGTAAGCGTTTATTTCACCAACGCAATCAGTTCCTTGAGCAAACGTTCCGGCTGCTCGCCGCTGAGTTCAGCGTCAACCGGCAGATACCACCAGTTTTCTTTCGCGAAGGCACGGCATTTCACCGCATCTTTTTCGGTCATGATCAGCGACTGCCCGGGTACGGTCAGGGCGTCGACCTGCCCTTCCACCAGCGCCTGGTGGTCGGCCAGCGGAACGCGTTTTTCCAGCCGGGCACCGCACTGTTCCAGCGTCGCGAAGAAGCGCGGCGGATGTCCAATCCCCGCCATCGCCACCGGTGAAGGCAACTCAGCAACCGACCGGCGTTCACCCGTCACCAGGTTGATCGCCAGGCCCGGCTGCAGGTACATCGGGATTTCACCCGCTTTTGCCTCACCGCCGTTCACAATCACCGCATCAACGGACTTAAGACGCGAAGCGCGTTCGCGCATAGGGCCGGCCGGCAGCCACCAGCCGTTACCGAAGCGGCGAACCCCGTCGATGACCACAATCTCTTTATCACGCGCCAGGGCGTAATGCTGCAGGCCATCGTCAGTGATAATAATTTGTACCGCGTGTTCGGCAAGCAGTGCCTGAACGGCGTCGCTGCGCACCGGGGAGACCGCAACCGGCGTGCCGGTGCGCTGGAAAATCAATACCGGCTCATCACCCGCTTCGGCAGTCGTGGTTTCCGCCGTCAGCAGCAGCGGATAACGCGCCGCTTTACCACCATATCCGCGCGATACCACCCCCGGGCGGATACCGCGTTTTTGCAATTGCTCCACCAGCCAGATCACTACCGGCGTTTTACCGTTGCCGCCCGCCGTAAGATTACCGACCACCACAACCGGAACCGGCGCGCGCCAGGCGCGCTTCAGCCCCAGACGGTAAAGCAGACGGATAATGCCGCTCACCAGGCCGTAGAGCCAGGAGAGCGGCAAAAGCAGGAGCCACAGCGGGGATTCACCGGACCAGATGCGTGCAATCATTCGCCAAACTGCATCTTATGAAGCTGGGCGTAAACGCCGCGGTGTTCCAGCAAATCAGCATGGCTTCCGCGTTCAACAATGATACCGTCCTCAACCACGACGATTTCGTCAGCCTGCTCGATAGTCGACAGACGGTGCGCAATCACCAGCGAGGTACGGTTCTTTTGCAGCTCATCCAGGGCAGACTGAATAGCGCGTTCAGATTCCGTATCCAGCGCGGAGGTCGCTTCGTCCAGAATCAGAATTGGGCTATCGCGCAGCAGCGCACGCGCAATGGCGATACGCTGACGCTGACCGCCGGAGAGCAGCACCCCGTTCTCACCGATTATCGTATCCAGACCGTTATCCATCTTGTTGATAAAGTCCATTGCGTAGGCCATACGCGCGGCATTCTCAATCTGCTCACGGCTGTATTCATCCGTGCGCGCATACGCAATGTTGTTTGCCACAGTATCGTTGAACAGGTGCACGTTCTGGGAAACCAGCGCCACCTGGTTACGCAGCGACTGCAGGGTATATTCCCGCAGGTCATGACCGTCCAGGAGGATCTCACCTTCGTTAATATCGTAGAAACGGGTGATCAGGCTGGCAATGGTCGATTTACCCGAGCCGGAACGGCCCACCAGCGCCACGGTTTTACCCGCCGGAATGGACAGGTTGATATTACGCAGCGCCGGCGTTTCACGTCCAGGATAGGCGAAAGTGACATTGCGGAATTCAACGTCACCACGGGCGCGCTCAATCTCGCGAGTACCTTCATCTTTTTCCTGTTCGGAATCCAGAATGCTGAACAGCGTCTGACAGGCGGCCATCCCGCGCTGGAACTGGGCGTTCACGTTCGTCAGGGATTTCAGCGGACGCATCAGGGCGATCATTGAGGAGAAGACCACGGTGATGGTACCCGCCGTCAGCGTCTCCATCACGCTAGGGAAACTTGCCGCATAGAGGACGAATGCCAGCGCCAGTGACGCAATCAGCTGAATAATCGGGTCAGAGATGGAAGAGGCCGAGACCATTTTCATCCCCTGCAGACGCATTTTATTGCTGACTTTATCAAAGCGTTTGGTTTCGACGTCCTGACCGCCAAAAATCAGAACTTCTTTATGCCCTTTCAGCATCTGTTCCGCGCTGGTCGTCACCTGCCCCATCGTGTTCTGCATATTCTTACTGATATTGCGGAAGCGCTTTGAGACGACGCGGATAGCAATAGAAACTATCGGTGCCAGAACGATAAGGATGATCGACAGCTGCCAGCTGTAATAGAACATCATCGCGAACAGGCCGATGATTGACGCGCCCTCACGCACAACGGTGATCAGCGCGCTTGAGGACGAGGAGGCAACCTGCTCTGAGTCGTAGGTAATACGGGACAGCAGCGTCCCGGTAGACTGCTTGTCAAAGAACGAGACCGGCATGCCCATCATGTGGCTGAACAGGCGACGGCGCATGGTCATCACCACTTTCCCTGATACCCAGGAAATACAGTAGCTGGAGATATAGCTGGTGATGCCGCGTAAGATCATCAGTCCGATAACCACCAGAGGCATCCATAGCAACACTGAGCGATCCGTTTTACCAAAACCGTCGTCCAGTAACGGTTTGAGAAGCGATAGCATAAAAGTATCGCTGGCTGCGTTGAGGATTAACGCTACTCCCGCCACGATCAGGCCTGTTTTAAAGGGCGCAATCATCGGCCAGAGTCGGCGGAAGGTTTGCCACGTGGAGAGATCTTTGTCGTTATGCATTCAAAAAACCAGCATTCGTTGAAATAGCCGCATATTCTACCCGTTATCGACGGGCTCGCCAAACCACTGATGATACCAAACGGGTAAAAATTGCTCTCGCAAGCGCCGGATTTGCCAGTGATGTTGCGAGAATGTCACCGATATTTGTCCAGAATGAGGGGTATCGTGCCAGATATACCCCTCTTTTCGATAACGTCGAACAACTTTTGCCGACGGGAATCGCCATGCGTTATAGCGGGCCGCTGAATCCAGGGCGATCTGACCTTCCACCCGCTGTACCAGCGGCAATGACGACGAAGTATTGCTGCCATGATGGGGCACCTGTATAAGCGTAGACGTCAGATAACGCCAGTAATGGCTAAGCATAGCCTGTTCCGCTTGCGCTTCAATGTCCCCCGTTAGCAGAACGCTCTGCTCACCGTCGTCCACCTTGACCACGCAGGAATGGTTGTTTCCCTGCGCCGGGTAATTTTCGGGGGGCCAATGGACGGTGAAGGAGAGTCCCTGCCATTTCCATCTCTGCCCGCGAAAACAGGGGCGATGCCCCGCCTGGCGCAATGGGCTTCTTACCCACGCGTCAGGCCACGCTTTTTGCAACGATGCGAGTCCTCCCGCATGGTCGAGGTGCTCATGACTGAGAATAACGCCTTCAGGCCGCAGGTGATGCCAGCGAAGCCACGGGATAATCAACCGCTGCGCGCTATCCCCGCCCGGCCAGGCGAGCCCGGTATCATAGAGAATGGCTTTCCCCTGCCGTTCAATGACCATCGCCAGCCCCTGACCCACATCCAGCATATGCAGCGTCCAGCTCTCGCTTTTTTCCGTTCGCCACAGAGGAAATGTCAGTAAGGCACTTCCTGCAAGACAAACGGCTGGAAGGGTTTTCCAGGCACGAAAGCGCCAGCCAATGATGATAAGCCAGGGCAGTAATGTCATGTACTGCCAGCGTTGGTCGACATTTTGCCAGCCGTCAGGCAGGCGCATGAGGAGCCAGAACAGCCCCGCAAGTGATTTATCGGCTGCGAACCAGACAACGCTTTCAGGTGCCGCCAACGGCAACAGATGAAGCAGCATACCGAGCAGAATCAGCGGCACGGAGACAAACGTCACCAGGGGAACGGCAAAGAGATTCGCGACCAGAGAAGAAATGCTGAAGCCGTGGAAAATCAGAACCTGTAACGGCATCATCAGCATGCCCACCTGCAGATAGATCAGGTTCAGCAGCGGCCGTAGATGTCGTGCCCTGCGCCAGCCAGGAAGAGGCATCCACTGAAACCAGAAAATCAGCGCGGCGACGGCAAATGCAGATAAGAGCAGACTCTGCGAGAGTATGGCTAAGGGATCGCTTATCAGGATCGCCGCGATACAGCAGACCCACACCTGCCAGGGAGACCACTGACGGGCAGCGATCCGCAACATTGCAAGCACAGCAAGCGCGATGACCGTTCGTAGCGCAGGCGGTTGAAGACCGGTAAGCCAGCCGTAGAAAGCGGCAAAGCATAACCCGGCCAGAAGAGGCATTTGCCAGTGGATCCGGTGGCTGGGTAATAAAAACTGTAGCCCACGTCCGAGTAACCAGGCGAGGGATGCCGCCAGCGCGATATGCAGTCCCGAAATCGCCATCAGATGCAGCGTCCCGGTTTCGCGCATCAGGTCTTGTATTTCCCGGGGCATATCCAGACGTTCACCCATTCCCAGTCCGAGGATAACCGCCCCCCATCGGTAAGCAGAAAGGCGGTTTTGCAGTGACATGAGATATTGCGCTCGCAGGCTGCAGCGTCCATCAACGAGTTCCGCACGGGTGAAACGCCCGCTCAGCGTTTGGTGGCGGGCAAAAGCGCTGCGCTGAGAATCATAACCGCCGTCGTTCAGCTCGCCGTGGGCAGGCCTGAGCCTGAGCGTCATGGTCCAGCGCTGACCGGCACACGCTTTCTGTGGCAGATAATTGCCATACAGCGTTATGCCGGTAGAGGCCCACCAGCGCTTGCCATCAACGCTAAGAATGTTTCCCTGATGCTGCGTTGCGCCATCTGTGGCGGTGATCGCTACCTCAGCCTGCACGGCCCCCGTGGTTAAATGCTGCATCGACCAGACGCTCTCCTTCGCAGCCAAAATACCCCACACGCAAAATAACAGCGTGATACCCGCATACTTCAGTCGTACGTTTCGCCGTGCGGCCAGCACGATCCCGCCAACAATCATTATCCACACGGTATGACGTGATGGCAGTTCAGGTAACCAGAGTAACGGGGCTATCGCCAGAATGGCGCAGATACTAAGCGCGGGAATTCCCATTGCTACCTCCCTGTTTCAGAGGGGCAGTATGTAATCAGGTAGAAGGAATTGTCAGATGGTAAGAATGCGTTTTACAGCGCGCGCTGTGCTGTTTTTATCGGTTTGCAGAAAACGAAACGGAAAATGCGGGGTATCTTCAGAATGAAAGCGACAGAGACAAAAAAAGCACCCGCAGGTGCTTTCTTTCGAACCCAGTTTAACCGACTGGCTAAACTCAGTTACCGTAAATATTGGCGCGATCGCGCAGTTCTTTACCCGGCTTAAAGTGTGGAACGTACTTACCTTCCAGCTCGACTTTATCGCCAGTTTTCGGGTTACGCCCGGTACGTGGAGCACGATAGTGCAGAGAAAAACTACCGAAACCGCGGATTTCAATGCGCTCGCCCTGGGCAAGAGTGGAGGCCATATGCTCCAGCATCTCTTTTACGGCATCTTCCACTGCCTTGGCAGGGATATGCGGTTGCTGACTGGCAAGTCTTTCAATCAATTCTGACTTGGTCATGATTCCTCCGGTTCCTTTCAAACCAATTAGCTGAACAGCTCATTAAACAAGGGCGGCCGTAGCCGCCCTTTGTTATTGATTACAGGACGAATCCTGCAATCTGTCAAGTTTGCTCCTCATCCTTCACGCTGTAAATGCGTTACAGCGCAAATGATACTGAGAACCTGATATTACTCGCCTTTAGCTGCTTTGAAAGCTTCAGCCATTGCGTTGTTAGAGAAGTTTGCATCTTCCTGTTTGTTAACAGTTGCGATTGCATCTTTCTCATCAGCTTCGTCTTTAGCACGAACAGACAGGCTGATTGCACGGTTCTTACGGTCAACACCGGTGAACTTAGCTTCAACGTCGTCGCCTACGTTCAGAACCAGAGTGGCATCTTCAACGCGGTCACGTGAAGCTTCAGAAGCGCGCAGGTAACCTTCAACGCCGTCAGCCAGTTCTACGGTTGCGCCTTTAGCGTCAACTGCAGTCACTTTACCGTTTACGATTGCGCCTTTCTTGTTCAGTGCAACCCAGTTGTTGAACGGATCTTCTGCGAGCTGTTTAACGCCCAGGGAGATACGCTCACGCTCTGCGTCAACCTGCAGAACAACTGCAGCGATTTCGTCGCCTTTTTTGTATTCACGAACTGCTTCTTCGCCTGCAACGTTCCAGGAGATGTCAGACAGGTGAACCAGGCCATCGATGCCGCCGTCCAGGCCGATGAAGATACCGAAGTCAGTGATAGACTTGATTTTACCTTCAACACGGTCACCCTTGTTGTGGGTTTCCGCGAACTGCTGCCATGGGTTGTTTTTGCACTGTTTCAGGCCCAGGGAGATACGACGACGTTCTTCGTCGATATCCAGAACCATCACTTCCACTACATCACCAACGTTAACAACTTTGGATGGGTGGATGTTTTTGTTGGTCCAGTCCATTTCGGAAACGTGTACCAGACCTTCAACGCCTTCTTCGATTTCAACGAAGCAGCCGTAGTCAGTCAGGTTGGTTACGCGACCAGTCAGTTTAGTACCTTCTGGGTAACGCTTAGCGATAGCTACCCATGGATCTTCGCCCAGCTGTTTCAGGCCAAGGGATACACGAGTACGCTCGCGGTCGAACTTCAGCACTTTAACAGTGATTTCGTCGCCCACGTTCACGATTTCGCTTGGGTGCTTAACGCGTTTCCATGCCATGTCGGTGATGTGCAGCAGGCCATCAACGCCGCCCAGGTCAACGAATGCGCCGTAGTCAGTGAGGTTCTTAACGATACCTTTGACTTCCATGCCTTCCTGCAGGTTTTCCAGCAGCTGATCGCGTTCTGCGCTGTTTTCGGATTCGATAACGGCACGACGGGATACAACAACGTTGTTACGCTTCTGGTCCAGCTTGATTACTTTGAACTCAAGCTCTTTGCCTTCCAGGTGCAGAGTGTCACGAACTGGACGAACGTCTACCAGAGAACCTGGCAGGAACGCACGAATACCATTCAGCTCAACAGTGAAGCCACCTTTAACTTTGCCGTTGATAACACCGACCACAGTTTCAGCTTCTTCGTAAGCTTTTTCCAGCGTGATCCATGCTTCGTGACGTTTAGCTTTCTCACGAGAAAGCAGGGTTTCACCGAAGCCGTCTTCTACTGCGTCCAGAGCAACGTCAACTTCGTCACCAACCTGGATTTCCAGCTCGCCCTGGGCGTTTTTGAACTGCTCTGCCGGAATGGCGGACTCAGATTTCAGACCGGCGTCAACCAGTACTACGTCTTTGTCGATAGCAACAACAACACCGCGAACGATGGAACCCGGGCGGGTTTCGATTTCTTTTAAGGATTCTTCAAACAGTTGAGCAAAAGATTCAGTCATGTTTAATCTTCAGGTTAATATTAACGTCCACCTGGCTCCGTGCCGGATGGGGTTGTTTCACATACCCGCCGTCAATCCCTTGCAGCGGGGGTACTGCTAAATCGGTCGCGATTACGCGAGTGCCAGTTTTTGGCGCGCATATTGTAGCGCTTTTTCAATCACTTGCTCAATAGTTAAACTGGTTGAATCCAGAACTAATGCATCTTCTGCAGGAACAAGTGGGGCGACGGCGCGGTTACGATCGCGGTCATCGCGCTCTTTTATCTCGGATAAAAGGCGATCAAAGTTAACACTAAACCCCTTTTCCTGCAACTGAAGCATGCGGCGTTGAGCACGTTCTTCCGAAGAGGCGTCGAGGAAAATTTTCACAGGTGCATCAGGGAATACCACGGTTCCCATATCGCGTCCGTCAGCGATCAGACCCGGGGCTTCACGGAACGCGCGCTGACGACGTAACAGCGCCTCGCGAACGCGCGGGAACGCCGCGACCTGAGAGGCCGCATTAGCTACTTCCTGCGTACGGATTTCGCCGCTCACGTCTTCCCCTTCAAGGATGACTTCCAGGTTGCCATCGGTCGATACGAAACGCACATCCAGATGCGCAGCCAGCGGAACCAGCGCTTCTTCAGACGCGACATCCACATGGTGATGCAGCGCGGCCAGCGCCAGCACGCGATAGATTGCTCCCGAATCTAAAAGATGCCATTGCAATGCTTCCGCCATCGCTTTGCACAGAGTACCTTTCCCTGCGCCACTCGGCCCATCAATGGTGATTACCGGGGCAACTGCCGTCATCTTTTTCTCCTTAAATAAGGCATACCGTTTACATGAACGCCGCGCATTATACGCGCCAACGTGCGCAACTGTTACCTTTGCGTGCAAATTACGGAATGATTGAAGCAGAGTGTAGAAGAAATGAGCGGAGGTGTTCGTAATGAAGCGTAAGCAAATGCCGCATCGGGCGATGCGGCAAGGCGTTATCAGGCCAGCGTGCTAATGCGTGCCAGCTGTTCGAAGTAGTCCGGGAAGGTTTTCGCGGTACATTTCGGATCAAGAATGGTGACAGGCGTGTCTGACAGCGCCACCAGCGAGAAGCACATCGCCATGCGGTGATCGTTGTAGGTGCCGATTTCCGCAAACTGCAGTTTTGCCGGAGGGGTCACGCGAATGTAGTCTTCGCCCTCTTCCACCTCGGCACCGACTTTTCGCAGCTCTGTCGCCATTGCGAACAGGCGGTCCGTCTCTTTTACGCGCCAGTTGTAGATATTACGCAGCGTGGTCGTGCCTTTGGCAAACAGCGCCGCCGTGGCAATGGTCATCGCCGCATCCGGGATATGGTTCATGTCCATGTCGATGGCGTTCAGCTCGCCGTGGGTACAGGAGATGAAGTCATCGCCCCAGGTGACAATGGCACCCATTTTTTCCAGCACGTCCGCAAAACGGATGTCGCCCTGCACGCTGTTACGGCCAATACCGGTCACTTTTACCGTGCCGCCTTTAATCGCCCCCGCAGCCAGGAAGTAAGACGCGGATGACGCATCCCCTTCAACCAGGTAGTTGCCCGGAGACTGGTACTGCTGCGCCCCGCGCACCACGAAGCGCTGATAAGACTGATTTTCCACCTCAACGCCGAAGGTTTTCATCAGGTGCAGCGTGATATCAATGTACGGTTTGGAGACCAGCTCACCTTTAATGGTGATAACCGTATCCTGCGGTGCCAGCGGCGCGGTCATCAGCAGTGCCGTCAGGAACTGGCTGGAAACGCTGCCGTCAACCTCGACGTGACCGCCGGTAAAACCGCCGCGCAGACGCAGTGGCGGATAGTTTTCCTGCTCCAGATACTCAATCTGCGCGCCGCCCTGACGCAGGGCGTCCACCAGGTGACCAATCGGACGCTCCTTCATGCGCGGCTCGCCGGTCAGCACGATGTTGTTGCTCCCCAGGCACAGGGCCGCCGCCAGCGGGCGCATCGCGGTACCCGCGTTGCCCAGAAACAGCTCAAGCTCTTCGCCCGAACGCAGCGCGCCGCCGTTGCCGGTCACTTCGCAGCGGGTACGATCGTCGGAGAGAGTGTAATGAACGCCCAACGCTTTCAGCGCATTGAGCATATGGCGCACGTCATCGCTGTCCAGCAGGTTTGTGAGGACGGTGGTGCCGTTTGCCAGAGCTGCCAGCAGCAAAGCGCGGTTCGAGACACTTTTTGAACCAGGCAGATTAATGGTGCCATCTACCCGCGCGATAGGTTGTAACGTCAGGGATTCCATGAAAACTAAACTCTCAACTCAACATAATAAAAACCCCGCAGGGACGCTGCGGGGGTGAAAAACAGCAAATTAACCGTGACGACGTTCGAAGTCGATCATGAAATCCGTCAGGGCTTTAACGCCTTCCAGCGGCATCGCGTTATAGATGGAGGCACGCATGCCGCCAACGACACGGTGACCTTTGAGCGCATGCAGACCTGCCGCGAAGGACTCTTCCAGGAATACTTTGTCCAGGCTGCTGTCCGCCAACTGGAACGGCACGTTCATGCGGGAACGGTTCGCTTTCGCCACATCGTTGCGGTAGAAATCGCTCTTGTCGATCACGCCATACAGCAGTTCAGCTTTCTGCTGATTGACCTTGTCCATCTGCGCCACGCCGCCGTTTTGCTTCAGCCATTTGAAGACCAGGCCGGAGAGATACCAGGCAAACGTTGGTGGGGTGTTGAACATCGAATCGTTATCGTTCAGCACGGTGTAATCGAGAATCGAAGGACAGGATTTATGTGCTTTACCCAGCAGGTCTTCACGCACAACGACGATAGTCAAACCGGCCGGGCCGATATTTTTCTGCGCGCCCGCATAGATAACGCCGTAGCGGCTGACATCAATTGGCGCAGACAGAATGGTGGAGGAGAAGTCGGCGGCAACCACGACATCGCTACCGAAGTTTGGCGTCTCGTCGATGGCAATCCCGTCAATGGTTTCGTTCGGGCAGTAGTGCAGATACGCTGCGTTATCGGAAAGCTGCCACTCGCTCATTGGCTTCACGGCGCGCAGACCGTCAACGGTCACTTTGGCGTCGATAACATTCGGCGTGCAGTATTTATGCGCTTCTTTAACCGCGCTTGCCGCCCAGTAACCTGCGTCAACGTAGTCAGCCGTCGTTTTATCACCGAGAATATTCAGCGGAACGCCTGCAAACTGGCCGCGTCCACCGCCGTGACAGAACAATACTTTGTAGTTCGAGGGAATATTCAGCAGATCGCGAAAATCCTTTTCTGCCTCTTCCGCCACCTGAATAAACTCTTTACCACGGTGGCTGATTTCCATCACCGACGTACCGAGACCGTTCCAGTCACAGAGTTCCTGTTGAGCCTGTTTAAGCACGTCTGCCGGTAACATTGCCGGACCTGAACTGAAATTAAAGACTTGAGCCATTTCCCCTCACCACGCTAAAAGCCATAAGTTATAACTGTGGATATCGGTTTTATCATTCAGTGACACGCGCCGCAATATCTAAAACTTATGACCCGCGAAATGTGCCCCGCGTCACACAAAACAATCTGCCGCCTCGCCAGGACAAAACCGACAAAATGGCTGTCAGGTGATGCGTTTGGCCCGGCTAACCTTCGTCCATTCCGGATTTGCACAGCGGGGGCATAATTGACGATCCCCCGGCTGCATCGCGACAACATGGCTACATCTTACGCAAGCATACTCGCCTGATTCCGGTACGGTTCTGAAACGCTCAATGAGCATATCCGGCAGGATACACAGTCCCGGCTTCACCTCGTCGTCAGAATAGTAATAGACGCTGATCTGCCCGTTGGTTTCCATGATCGCCAGACGCACCTGCCCGAGCTGTTCAACGCTGTTCAGGCGAAGCTCCATAAAGAACTCAAACTCGGTCATATTGGCGCTTTGTACATTTTCCCAGGCCAGCTGTCCGTCCTCGACGATAACGACCGGCTTCCCTTCAAGCAGATCTTCCAGCTTTTCGCTTTTCGACATCAGCCACATGACAAGACGGTAAAGTAGCGCCAGTGAGACAAAAACGATAAACACCGGCACCATCGGCACGTCGTCATAAAAGGCGACGTCACCCGCCGCCGAGCCCAGCGTCAGGATGATCAACACCTCAAAGAGCGACATCTGCCGCACGCCTCGGCGGCCGGTGATTTTAAGAAACAGGAAGACGAGGACGAAGGTATACAGGCTGCGCAGCGCCACTTCGCCCAGAAATTCAGGAGGAACTTTATCAAACGCCATCCGCTGGAGATCAAATGCTTTCATTTTTCTATGCCTTAACAGTCAGTTACTGCCACTAAGCATAGCCCAGCCTTTTATTTTCGCCGAAGATAGCACCCGTCACGCAAAACCCGTATCATTGCGCGCTTTACGTACGATAAAAGTGAACGCCATGACTCAAACGTTTATCCCCGGCAAAGACGCCGCTCTGGAAGATTCCATCGCTCGCTTCCAACAGAAACTGACCGACCTGGGTTTTAACATCGAAGAAGCCTCCTGGCTCAATCCGGTACCTCACGTCTGGTCCGTGCATATTCGCGATAAAGACTGTGCCCTGTGCTTTACCAACGGTAAAGGCGCGACAAAAAAAGCGGCACTGGCCTCTGCGCTGGGTGAGTATTTTGAGCGTCTGTCCACCAACTATTTCTTCGCTGACTTCTGGCTGGGCGAAACCATCGCTAACGGCCCGTTCGTTCACTATCCAAATGAAAAATGGTTCCCGCTGACCGAAGATGACGAGCTGCCGGAAGGTATTCTCGACGCGCGCCTGCGTGCCTTCTACGATCCAGACAGCGAACTGACCGCCAGCATGCTGATCGATCTGCAGTCCGGAAACGACGATCGCGGTATTTGCGCCCTGCCCTTTACCCGTCAGTCTGACGAGCAGACCGTCTATATCCCGATGAACATCGTCGGCAACCTGTATGTATCCAACGGCATGTCCGCCGGAAACACCCGCAATGAAGCGCGCGTGCAGGGTCTGTCTGAAGTCTTCGAGCGTCACATCAAAAACCGCATTATTGCCGAATCCATCAGCCTGCCTGAAATTCCGGCAGACGTGCTGGCGCGCTACCCGGGCGTAGTGGAGTCCATCGCCAAGCTGGAAGCCGAAGGTTTCCCAATCTTTGCCTATGACGGCTCGCTGGGCGGTAAGTATCCGGTTATCTGCGTCGTGCTGTTTAACCCGACCAACGGTACCTGCTTCGCCTCATTCGGCGCGCACCCTGACTTCGGCGTGGCGCTGGAGCGTACCGTTACCGAGCTGCTGCAGGGCCGTAGCCTGAAAGATCTCGACGTCTTCACCCCGCCAACGTTTGACGATGAAGAAGTGGCCGAGCATACCAACCTTGAAACCCATTTCATCGACTCCAGCGGTTTAATTTCCTGGGATATGTTCAAGCAGGTCGCCGACTATCCGTTCGTGGACTGGAGCTTTGCCGGGACCACGGAAGAAGAGTTCGCCACGCTGATGGCCATCTTCAACGCGGAAGATCGGGAAGTCTACATTGCCGACTACGAACATCTTGGCGTCTACGCGTGCCGCATTATCGTTCCGGGCATGTCCGACATCTACCCGGCTGAAGATCTGTGGCTGGCCAATAACAGCATGGGCGCGCACCTGCGCGAAACGCTGCTGGCTCTGCCGGGCAGCGAGTGGGAGAAAGAAGATTATCTGAACCTGATCGCCCAGCTGGACGAAGAAGGCCACGATGACTTTACCCGCGTACGCGAACTGCTGGGCCTGGCGACCGGTAAAGACAACGGCTGGTATACCCTGCGCATCGGTGAGCTGAAAGCGATGCTGGCCCTGGCGGGTGGCGATTTGGATCAGGCCCTGGCCTGGACCGAGTGGACCATGGAATTCAACCAGTCGGTCTTCTCTGCCGAGCGCACCAATTATTACCGCTGCCTGCAAACCCTGCTGCTGCTGGCCCAGGAAGAGGATCGCGAGCCGCTGCAATACCTGAATGCTTTCGTGCGGATGTACGGAGCTGAGGCCGTAGAAGCAGCCAGTGCAGCCCTGAGCGGCGAAGAGCCGTTCTATGGCCTGCAGGCTGTTGATAGCGATCTGAAAGCCTTCCCGGCGCATCAGTCGCTGCTGAAGGCCTACGAAAAACTGCAGAAAGCAAAAGCCGCTTACTGGTCAAAATAAGCGCACATAACATTACCAGCTGTAGGCGTATTCAATCGTCTGGGCTATATTACGGGGCAATTTCATTGCCCCGTTTTTTATTTTCTTCGGCAATGACTGTTGATTGTAATAATAAAGTTAAACATGGGTAAATATAATAATATTTACCTGGGCTTTACTGTTACTTTTTATGGTAAATACTCCATATTAATTAACTGTGTCAGAGGTGGCTGAACGAAAAAATTCAACTCTTTTCATAACTTTTAAAATTTATTTTTATACGGATAATCAAATACTTACTCCGCATTTGCTGTAAAACCATACACACTGCGGGCCTATAAGCCAGGCGAGATATGATCTATATCAATTTCTCTTCTATAATGCTTTGTTAGTATCTCGTCGCCGACTTAATAAAGAGAGAGTTAGTGTGAAAGCTGACAACCCTTTTGATCTTTTACTCCCTGCTGCGATGGCCAAAGTTGCCGAAGAAGCGGGTGTCTATAAAGCAACGAAACACCCGATGAAGACGTTCTATCTGGCGATCACGGCTGGTGTGTTCATCTCTATCGCTTTCGTCTTCTACATCACCGCCACCACCGGTACTGCCGGAATGCCTTTCGGCATGGCCAAACTGATTGGCGGCATTTGCTTCTCACTGGGTCTGATTCTCTGCGTCATCTGCGGCGCCGACCTCTTCACCTCAACGGTGCTGATTGTCGTGGCAAAGGCCAGCGGAAGAATTACCTGGGGTCAGCTGGCACGCAACTGGCTTAACGTCTACGTGGGTAACCTGGTTGGCTGTCTGCTCTTTGTTTTGTTGATGTGGCTTTCTGGCGAGTACATGACCGCCAACGGTGGCTGGGGCCTTAACGTCCTGCAAACCGCCGACCACAAAATGCACCACACATTTATCGAAGCCGTTGCTCTCGGCATCCTCGCTAACCTGATGGTCTGCCTGGCTGTATGGATGAGCTACTCGGGTCGTAGCCTGATGGACAAAGCCTTAATTATGGTTCTGCCGGTTGCGATGTTTGTTGCCAGCGGCTTTGAGCACAGTATCGCGAATATGTTCATGATCCCAATGGGCATTGTCATCCGCGACTTTGCAAGCCCGGAGTTCTGGACCGCAGTTGGTTCATCCCCGGAAAGTTTCTCTCACCTGACTATTATGAATTTCATTACTGATAACCTGATCCCTGTCACTATCGGGAACATTATCGGTGGGGGTCTGTTAGTTGGGTTGACATACTGGGTCATTTACCTGCGTGGCGACGATCATCATTGATGGTTTTCTCAGGCAGTAAATAAAAAATCCACTTAAGAAGGTAGGTGTTACATGTCCGAGCTTAATGAAAAGTTAGCCACAGCCTGGGAAGGTTTTGCGAAAGGTGACTGGCAGAATGAAGTAAACGTACGTGACTTCATTCAGAAAAACTATACCCCGTATGAAGGTGACGAATCCTTCCTGGCTGGCGCAACTGACGCGACCACCAAGCTGTGGGACAGCGTAATGGAAGGCGTTAAACTGGAAAACCGCACTCACGCGCCAGTTGATTTTGACACCTCCGTTGCTTCCACCATCACTTCTCACGATGCTGGCTACATCAACAAAGCCCTTGAGAAAATCGTTGGTCTGCAGACTGAAGCACCACTGAAACGCGCAATCATCCCGTTCGGTGGTATCAAAATGGTTGAAGGTTCCTGCAAAGCGTATAACCGCGAGCTGGACCCAATGCTGAAAAAAATCTTCACCGAATACCGCAAAACCCACAACCAGGGCGTATTCGATGTTTACACCAAAGACATTCTGAACTGCCGTAAATCTGGCGTTCTGACTGGTCTGCCAGATGCGTATGGCCGTGGCCGTATCATCGGTGACTACCGTCGCGTTGCGCTGTACGGTATCGACTTCCTGATGAAAGACAAGTACGCGCAGTTTGTTTCCCTGCAGTCCGATCTGGAAAACGGCGTAAACCTGGAAGCGACTATCCGTCTGCGTGAAGAAATCGCTGAACAGCACCGCGCGCTGGGTCAGATCAAAGAGATGGCAGCAAAATATGGCTGCGATATCTCTGGTCCGGCTACCAACGCTCAGGAAGCTATCCAGTGGACCTACTTCGGCTACCTGGCCGCTGTTAAGTCTCAGAACGGTGCAGCAATGTCCTTCGGTCGCGTATCCACCTTCCTGGATGCGTACATCGAACGCGACATCAAAGCAGGCAAAATCACCGAGCAAGACGCTCAGGAAATGATTGACCACCTGGTCATGAAACTGCGTATGGTTCGCTTCCTGCGTACTCCTGAATACGATGAGCTGTTCTCTGGTGACCCAATCTGGGCAACAGAATCAATCGGTGGTATGGGCGTTGACGGCCGTACTCTGGTAACCAAAAACAGCTTCCGCTTCCTGAACACCCTTTACACCATGGGTCCTTCTCCGGAGCCGAACATCACCGTTCTGTGGTCTGAAAAACTGCCTCTGAACTTCAAGAAATTCGCCGCTAAAGTGTCCATCGATACCTCTTCTCTGCAGTACGAGAACGATGACCTGATGCGTCCGGACTTCAACAACGACGATTACGCTATCGCTTGCTGCGTAAGCCCAATGGTTGTTGGTAAACAAATGCAGTTCTTCGGTGCGCGTGCAAACCTGGCGAAAACCATGCTGTACGCAATCAACGGCGGCGTTGATGAAAAACTGAAAATGCAGGTTGGTCCTAAGTCTGAGCCGATCAAAGGCGACGTTCTGAACTTCGACGAAGTGATGGAACGTATGGATCACTTCATGGACTGGCTGGCTAAACAGTATGTCACTGCGCTGAACGTAATCCACTACATGCACGACAAGTACAGCTACGAAGCCTCTCTGATGGCGCTGCACGACCGTGACGTTATCCGCACCATGGCGTGTGGTATCGCTGGTCTGTCCGTTGCTGCTGACTCCCTGTCTGCAATCAAATATGCGAAAGTTAAACCAATTCGTGACGAAGACGGCCTGGCTGTAGACTTCGAAATCGAAGGTGAGTATCCGCAGTTTGGTAACAACGACTCTCGCGTTGATGACATGGCGGTTGACCTGGTAGAACGTTTCATGAAGAAAATTCAGAAACTGACTACTTACCGTAACGCTATCCCGACTCAGTCTGTTCTGACCATCACCTCTAACGTTGTGTATGGTAAGAAAACCGGTAACACCCCAGACGGTCGTCGTGCTGGCGCGCCATTTGGCCCAGGTGCTAACCCAATGCACGGTCGTGACCAGAAAGGTGCGGTTGCCTCTCTGACCTCCGTTGCTAAACTGCCGTTTGCTTACGCGAAAGATGGTATCTCTTATACCTTCTCTATCGTGCCAAACGCGCTGGGTAAAGACGACGAAGTGCGTAAAACTAACCTCGCGGGTCTGATGGATGGTTACTTCCACCACGAAGCGTCCATCGAAGGTGGTCAGCACCTGAACGTGAACGTCATGAACCGTGAAATGCTGCTCGACGCGATGGAACACCCTGAGAAATATCCTCAGCTGACCATCCGCGTATCTGGCTACGCAGTACGTTTTAACTCCCTGACTAAAGAACAGCAGCAGGACGTTATCACCCGTACTTTCACTCAGTCCATGTAACTGGAATTGACTGAAATCACGCGTTAAAAAGCGTACAATAAAGGCTCCACGTCAGTGGGGCCTTTTTAGCACCCTCTCCACCTCAGTCTCTTTTGTCCGCTATCTATACTCTATGGATATCAGCCAAAACAGACTTCAACACAGCCGGCTTTGAGCTGTGCATACTCAGGCCCCGGACGGGCCGATGCTGGAGATATCACCGCAATGTCAATTATTGGTCGCATTCACTCCTTTGAATCCTGTGGCACCGTCGATGGCCCGGGTATCCGTTTCATCACCTTTTTCCAGGGCTGCCTGATGCGCTGCCTGTACTGCCATAACCGTGACACCTGGGATACGCACGGCGGTAAAGAAGTGACCGTTGAAGACTTGATGAAAGAGGTGGTGACCTACCGCCACTTTATGAACGCGTCCGGCGGCGGCGTCACCGCATCCGGCGGTGAAGCCATTCTGCAGGCCGAATTTGTCCGCGACTGGTTCCGCGCCTGCCATAAAGAAGGCATTCATACCTGCCTCGACACCAACGGCTTTGTGCGCCGCTACGATCCGGTTATCGACGAGCTGCTTGAAGTGACCGATCTGGTGATGCTCGATCTTAAACAGATGAACGATGAGATCCACCAGAACCTGGTTGGCGTCTCAAACCACCGCACGCTGGAATTTGCCAAATACATTGCCGATAAAGGCATCAAAACCTGGATCCGCTACGTGGTGGTTCCCGGCTGGTCAGATGATGACGACTCCGCGCACCGCCTGGGGGAATTTACCCGCGACATGGGCAACGTCGAGAAAATCGAGCTTCTGCCCTATCACGAGCTGGGTAAACATAAATGGGTGGCGATGGGCGAAGAGTACAAACTTGATGGCGTGAAGCCGCCAAAAAAAGAGACGATGGAACGCGTCAAAGGTATTCTTGAACAGTACGGCCACAAGGTGATGTATTAAAGAAAAGCCCGGTGAAAACCGGGCCTTTTTATATTCTATTTAAAGACGCCGTTAATAACGGACGTCACAATGGCTGTACTCAGCGCAATTAAGACCAGGTCGTCTCCGACCACGCGCCATTCATAGCCAGGGTAGGAAGGAAGCTGACCCAGCATTGAGGCCGGCACGGTTTTCTTCGCAATGCCCGGAGGCAACGGCTTACCGCGCGCCAGGTTTTTCGCGATACCCGGAGGCAGAGAGTCATAGCCCGTTAGGCCATAATTCAGCGCCAGATGGCGGGCATGATCGAAGCTCACGCGAGCGTCGACATCGTTACCGACATCTTTACTGCTTTTAAAGCTTTTATCCGATTTTCCAGGGTTATCCTGACCGTTATTTTGCTTATTGCCATGGTTACCAGAATTTCCGTTACCATGATTACCGCCATTACCTTGCCCGCCACCGTTTCCGTGACCACCGCCATTCCCGTTTCCAGGATTAGCCATGACCGGAGCCGTTGCAAACGTTAAAGACAACACTACGGCAAGTGCGGTAGTGGAAAAACGACGAATAGACATGATTGCTGCCTTATAGTGGTAGGACTCACATGAATTATCGCCTGGCGCAATAAACAAACAATAAGTAAAACTCTTAGTTGTGACAGGGACAAAAAAGCCTGTCATCGACAGGCTTTTAATTAATCAGGCATGAGCCACAGGCGTTGGGTGTTCTCCCACTTTGCGCAGCAGCATTAAGAGATAAATAAACGATACGCTGGCGATCATGATAAACAATAAGTTATCAGAGTAATTCTGCATCAGCATCGCGGTAAACGTCGGCCCTAATAAGCTGCCGATGGTATAGCTCAGTAACAGCGCCTGGTTCATTGCCACCAGCTGGTGATGTTCAACTTTCTCACAGGCCCAGGCCATCGCGACCGGATAGAGCGTAAAGCCGGCCGCCCCGAGAATAAACAGCGCAGGCGCCATCGCGGCGTTGCTGAGCATGGCAAGGCATCCCATAATGACCACAAAGACCTGCACGCGCAGCACCAGCAGACGACCGAAGCGGTCCGCCAGACGGCCAATCGGCCACTGCCCGACGGTCCCCGCACTCACCATGACCGCCATCCAGAAACCAATTCCGGAATCGCTGACGCCCTGATGATTCAGATAGAGCGGCATCAGGCCGTAGAGCGAGCCCAGTACAATCCCCGAGATAATGCAGCCGTTAACGCCCAGGCGCGCCTGACGGAGTCTGAGCATCGGCCAGACGTGGGTCGCTTCCTGATGCTCGCTGTTCTGGTTCACAATGCGCGTGAAGAGCAGCGGCAGGATCGCGGCGAGCACCATGCCCGTTACCCACGGCAGAACGCTCATCAGATCGGTTGGCAGCTTGCTGACCATCAGTTGCCCCAGCACGGTGCCGACGTAGTAAACCATCATATAGGCCGCCAGCAGGCGTCCGCGGTTGCGGGAGGTGCCGCTGCACATCAGCGCGCTTTCAACCACCACCCAAATCATCGCGCAGCCTACGCCTGCGATAAAGCGCCATGCCATCCAGCTCCAGAAGCCGACCATCAGGCCCAGCCCGGCACACCCGGCGGCGAAAATCAGCGAAGCCAGATAATAGCTGCGATTAAAGCCAAAGCGCTTAATCAGGCTCCCGGTCATTAGCGTACCCAGCAGGTTCCCGGTAAAAAAGGACGAGCTGACCATACCCACCTGCCAGGTCGGTAAGTTTTCATGGGCGAGCCATAGCGGGACGAGCGTATTTAACACTGCGATCGCCAGGGTCAACAGAAGCAGGCCACAAAGCAACAGAAGCACTGGCCGGGTATAGGTGGTCATGGATTAAAAACCGTGAGGAAGTTCAGATTTCGTGCGCATCATGCCACTGGCAAAACCAAAGTCAATCCACTGATTTAGCCGCCTCGCACAATATGTTCCCTGTCGATTTAAAAAACTTATCCTGCTAATGCCACGCCTGCTGTAGATATTAATTATGTGTCTGTTTTTATTTATTAATGGGCGAAATTAAAACAAAACGACAGTCGAAAAATTTCATGATCGAAAAAAGAAAAAGCCGGGCACTCAGGCCCGGCTTGATATAACTCAATGCAACGTTAACTGGCGATAGCCATACCAACGGTCATATGCAAGCCGTAGAACACACCGCGGCCAATCAGTTCACCCGCCAGGACCAGCACAAAGGCCAGTGACAGCAGCGGCAGCGCGGGCTGATAACCTTTAAGCTGAGGAGCGATCCAGAATACCAACGCCGCGACCAGCAGAACGATGCGCCAGGCCATCAGAGAACCGTAGTCCGGCACCAGGGCAGAAGCCTGCTGGATAGAGCTGTGAATGGTTGCCAGTTCTGCCCCCTGCATCAGGGTGACCATCGCACTCACCACCAGCCCCAGCAGCGAAACAGCCGGCAGCAAACGCATTGCCCAGCCGTCTACGCCCGCCACGCGCAGCAGCAGGTAGCCCAGCAGCGGTCCGCCGATAAACATCGTCAGGAAGAAGCTCATCGGCGTCCAGACGCTGTACCAGGTTGGAACGGTATCGATGGTGTTATAGACGCGCACCATCATCCACACGAACACCACGCCCAGCACCATGGTCACGATCAGCCACAGGCTGCGCAGACCCGCAGGCAATTTCTTCAAAGCGGCCAGCAGCCAGCCCAGCCCACCGACGGCAAAGAAAATTGCCCCGCTGGCAATCTCGTTACTGAGGGATGAGGCCCCCACGCGGTTCAGAGAGTTAAACGCGCGCATCGGCGAACCCAGGTGCAGCGTAGAGGCGATAAACCCAATCCCCATCAGCACCCACAGGCCAAACATGCTCAACACTAAACGCTGCTGCTGTTCAGCGTTGAGATTCCCCTTCAGCAGCGCCAGCGCGAGCACAATGAAACCGCCCGCCACACACTGGCCAAAGACCGTGAAGATCATCAGCGGCCATTCATGCCATCCACTTCCCATCTCACACCTCCTTCGGATTTGCCAGGTAGCCGGTGGTGTCACCTGTAGGACGGCTGTTGGCGTTAGGTTTAATCACAATGCTCGGCTTCGTGAAGTGCGCAGACGGCAGCGGTGCCACTGCGGCAAGCTGACCGTGTTTTTGACGCAGCTCTTCAATCGGACCGAAGTCCAGCGCGCGCAGCGGACAGGACTCGACGCAAATCGGCTTTTTGCCGTCCGCCACGCGGGTGTGGCAACCGTCGCATTTGGTCATATGACCTTTGGCGGCGTTGTACTGCGGCGCGCCGTACGGGCACGCCATGTGGCAGTACCGACAGCCGATGCAGACATCTTCGTCCACCACCACAAAACCGTCTTCACGCTTGTGCATCGCCCCACTCGGGCAGACCTTGGTGCAGGCCGGATCTTCACAGTGGTTACAGGCAATCGACAGGTAATAGGCAAAGACGTTCTGATGCCAGACGCCGTTATCTTCCTGCCAGTCGCCCCCGGCTGACCTGCTCCCCGTTGATTAGTACACCCCGATGTTAGTAATGTCTTCATAAGCCACATGAGGACATCCCCATGAAGAAGCGTTTTTCCGACGAACAGATCATCAGTATTCTCCGCGAAGCCGAAGCTGGGGTACCCGCCCGTGAACTCTGCCGCAAGCATGCCATTTCCGATGCCACGTTTTACACCTGGCGTAAGAAGTATGGCGGTATGGAGGTGCCTGAAGTTAAGCGCCTGAAGTCGCTTGAGGAAGAGAACGCCAGACTCAAGAAGCTGCTTGCCGAAGCCATGCTGGATAAAGAGGCGCTTCAGGTGGCTCTTGGGCGAAAGTACTGACGACAGACCAGAAGCGGGAAGCCGTGATGTTGATGTGTGATGCGACCGGTCTGTCGCAACGTCGTGCCTGCAGGCTTACAGGTTTATCCCTGTCGACCTGCCGCTATGAGGCTCACCGTCCGGCTGCTGATGCGCATTTATCAGGGCGCATCACTGAGCTGGCACTGGAGCGCAGGCGTTTTGGCTACCGTCGTATTTGGCAGTTGCTGCGCCGTGAAGGGCTTCATGTTAATCATAAGCGCGTGTACCGGCTTTATCACCTCAGTGGCCTGGGCGTAAAACGCAGAAGACGTCGTAAAGGGCTGGCAACAGAACGTCTGCCGCTGCTCCGTCCGGCGGCGCCCAATCTGACCTGGTCGATGGATTTCGTCATGGACGCACTTTCCACCGGTCGCAGGATCAAGTGTCTTACCTGCGTCGATGATTTCACAAAGGAATGCCTGACGGTCACTGTTGCCTTTGGGATTTCAGGCGTTCAGGTCACGCGTATTCTGGACAGCATTGCACTGTTTCGAGGCTATCCGGCGACGATAAGAACTGACCAGGGGCCGGAGTTCACTTGCCGTGCACTGGATCAATGGGCCTTTGAGCATGGTGTTGAGTTGCGCTTAATCCAGCCGGGCAAGCCAACGCAGAACGGATTTATTGAGAGCTTTAACGGACGATTTCGCGATGAATGTTTGAATGAGCACTGGTTCAGCGATATCGTTCATGCCAGGAAAATTATTAATGACTGGCGGCAGGATTATAACGAATGCCGCCCGCACTCCACGCTGAATTATCAGACACCGTCTGAATTTGCAGCGGGCTGGAGAAAGGGTCATTCTGAGAATGAAGATTCCGACGTTACTAACTGAGTGTTGTATCTAATCGTGGGGGCAGGTCACCGCGTATTCGTAGATGCGGCGGAAGCTGACGTCAGGAGTCAGGTCTTTGTAATCTTTACAGGCCAGCTCGCAGGTTTTGCACCCGGTGCAACGGCTGGAATCAATAAAAAATCCATACTGGGTTGTCATCGGCTACTCCTTAAACCTTTTCAACTTGGACAAGGTTTGTGTGGGATGGGTTGCCCTTCGCCAGCGGCGACGGACGCTGCGTGGTCAGTACGTTAATACTGCCCGCCTGGTCGATGCGGTTGGCATCAGGGTTGTACCAGGCCCCTTCCCCCAGCGCCACCACGCCTGGCATCATGCGCGGCGTCACTTTGGCCTCAATGTGCACCTCGCCGCGGCCATTGAAGATACGCACGCGATCGCCATTGCTGATGCCGCGTGCTTTGGCATCCATCGGGTTGATCCACATCTCCTGACGGCAGGCGGCCTTGAGTACGTCGACGTTACCGTAGGTGGAGTGCACGCGCGCTTTGTAGTGGAAACCGGTCAGCTGCAGCGGGAATTTCGCCGTCAGCGGATCGTTATAGTTCTCGAAACCTGGCGTGTAGATCGGCAGCGGATCGATAACGTCCCCTTCCGGCAGCTCCCAGGTCGACGCGATTTTTGCCAGCTCTTCTGAGTAGATTTCGATTTTGCCCGACGGCGTGGTCAGCGGGTTCGCCTGCGGATCTTCACGGAACGCTTTGTACGCCACGTGGTGCCCTTCCGGATCGCGCTGTTTGTACATACCCTGCTTACGGAAGGTATCGAAATCAGGCAGGTCAGGGACCGCCTTACGGGAGAGTTCATGCAGATGGCGCATCCACCCTTCCTGAGTACGCCCCTCGGTAAACTGCTGCTCAACGCCAAGACGTTTCGCCAGCTCAGAGGTCATCTCATAAATGGTTTTGCACTCGAAGCGCGGTTTAATCGCCTGGTCGGTAAAGATCACGTAGGACATGTTGCCGCAGGAGGCGTCCAGCGCGAAATCCATCTGCTCAGAGGCCGTGCAGTCCGGCAGCAGGATATCGGCATATTTCGCCGAGGAGGTCATGTGGCAGTCGATGACCACAATCATCTCGCACTTCTTATCATCCTGCAGGATTTCATGGGTGCGGTTGATTTCGGAGTGCTGGTTGATGAGACAGTTACCGGCATAGTTCCAGATCATCTTGATCGGCACGTCCAGCTTGTCCTTGCCGCGCACGCCGTCGCGCAGGGCGGTCATTTCAGGACCACGTTCGATCGCATCGGTCCACATAAACATGGAGATGCTGGTCTGAACAGGGTTATCCAGCGTCGGCATACGTTCAAACGGCACTTCATACGAGCCTTCACGCGCGCCGGTGTTACCGCCGTGAATACCGACGTTGCCGGTCAGAATGGAGAGCATGGAGATGGCGCGAGTCGCGATTTCGCCGTTCGCATGGCGCTGCGGTCCCCAGCCCTGGCTGATGTAGGCCGGTTTGGCCGAGCCAATCTCACGCGCCAGCTGAACGATACGCTCGGGCGGAATACCGGTGATGGTGGACGCCCACTCGGGCGTTTTCGCCACGCCGTCGCTGCCCTGCCCGAGAATATAGGCTTTATAATGACCGTTAGCAGGCGCGCTGGCTGGCAGGGTTTTCTCGTCATAGCCGACGCAGTATTTATCCAGGAAAGGCTGATCGACGAGATTTTCTGTGATCATTACCCACGCAAGCGCCGAGACCAGCGCTGCATCGGTACCCGGACGGATTGGGATCCACTCGTCTTCACGTCCGGCGCCGGTGTCGGTATAGCGCGGATCGATAATGATCATGCGGGCATTGGATTTGGCGCGGGCCTGTTCCAGGTAGTAGGTTACCCCGCCGCCGCTCATGCGTGTTTCGCCCGGGTTGTTACCAAACAGCACGACCAGCTTACTGTTTTCGATATCGGACGGGCTGTTGCCGTCCGCCCAGCCGCCGTATGTGTAGTTCAGGCCAGCAGCAATCTGCGCCGATGAGTAGTCACCATAGTGATTAAGATAACCACCGCAGCAGTTCATCAGACGTGCCACCAGCGTTTTACCCGGTGGCCAGGAGCGGGTCAGCGTACCGCCGAGCGTCCCGGTGCCGTAGTTCAGGTAGATGGATTCGTTGCCGTACTCTTTGATAAGGCGCTGCATATTGGTGGCGATAATGTCGTAGGCTTCATCCCAGCTAATCCGCTCGAACTTCCCTTCCCCACGCTTACCGACGCGCTTCATCGGATATTTCAGGCGGTCCGGATTATACACGCGACGACGCATGGAGCGGCCGCGCAAGCAGGCGCGAACCTGATGTAACCCATCGTAGTTATCGTCCCCGGTATTGTCGGTTTCGACATATTTTATTTCGCCATCCACTACGTGCATACGCAGCGGACAACGGCTACCGCAGTTTACGGTACAGGCACTCCACACCACTTTTTCCGGAGCTGAGGCTGGGGATAGTGCATCAGCCGCTGAGGCCAGTCGGGTAAAAGGAAGCGTGAAGGCGCTGCTGGCTACGGCCAGGCCGCCTATTGCCGTGGTTTTCATCAACCCACGGCGAGTGACCTCGGCAGCCATTAATGCTTCAGGCGCGTTGATTTTCATAGAGACTCACTTTGGTTGCTCACAAAGAAAAGAGTGGCGGCGCAAACCGCTATGTAGTTTTATATACAACGAATTTTTACGTAATCAGCTTTTTATGCTGACTTTCATTCGGAGGAGTATTACTACTTTAGAGGGAGGGGGTATTGCGTCGTGTCAATTCAGAGGCATAAAAAAGCGCCCAAAGGCGCTTTTTTGTTGTGAGGCAAAGAATTAGCCGATGTACTGCTGGCCTTTCATGTATGGACGCAGCACTTCAGGGATCTCAATACGACCGTCTGCCTGCTGGTAGTTTTCCAGCACGGCAACCAGCGTACGGCCCACAGCCAGACCAGAACCGTTCAGGGTATGCACCAGACGGGTTTTCTTGTCAGATTTGCTGCGGCAGCGTGCCTGCATACGACGCGCCTGGAAATCCCAGACGTTAGAGCAGGAGGAGATCTCACGATAGGTGTTCTGAGCAGGCACCCACACTTCCAGATCGAAGGTTTTGCAGGCGCCAAAGCCCATATCACCGGTGCACAGGGCCATACGACGGTACGGCAGGCCCAGCAGCTCCAACACTTTCTCAGCGTGGCCGGTCATCTCTTCCAGCGCGTCCATGGACTCTTCAGGACGGACGATCTGCACCATCTCAACTTTGTCGAACTGGTGCATACGGATCAGACCGCGCGTGTCGCGACCGTAAGAACCTGCTTCAGAACGGAAGCACGGTGAATGTGCCGTCAGCTTAATTGGCAGGTCGTCTTCATCGATGATCTCATCACGCACGAGGTTAGTCAGCGGCACTTCAGCGGTTGGGATCAGCGCGTAGTTGCTGCTGTCTGCTTCCTCGTCCAGCGGACGGGTATGGAACAGATCGCCGGCAAATTTTGGCAGCTGGCCTGTACCGTACAGCGTATCGTGGTTGACCAGATACGGCACGTAGGTTTCGCTGTAGCCATGCTGCTCGGTGTGCAGATCCAGCATGAACTGCGCCAGCGCGCGGTGCAGATGGGCAATCTGGCCTTTCATCACCACAAAACGGGAGCCGGTCAGCTTAACCGCTGCCGCAAAGTCCAGGCCCGCGTGCATTTCGCCCAGCGTCACGTGATCGCGCACTTCGAAGTCAAACTCACGAGGCGTACCCCAGCGTTTCACTTCAACGTTGTCGTTTTCATCTTTGCCGACAGGCACGCTGTCGTCAGGAATATTCGGGATAGCCAGGGCAATATCACGAATCTCGGCCTGAAGAACGTCCAGCTCAGCTTTCGCCTGATCCAGTTCTTCACCCAGTTTGTTCACTTCCAGGCGTAATGGCTCAATATCTTCCCCGCGCGCTTTCGCCTGGCCGATGGATTTCGATCGAGAGTTACGCTCTGCCTGCAGATTTTCAGTTTGTACCTGCAGAACTTTACGACGCTCTTCGAGAGCGCGCAGCTTATCTACATCCAGCTTAAAGCCCCGGCGTGCCAGTTTTTCAGCGACTGCGTCTGGCTCATTACGCAGCAGATTGGGATCGAGCATGCTTATCCTGTGCTTATCGAATTAAAATAGGAAAATGTGACCACAGCCTGCGGCCACAAGGATACATTGCCAACATTACCGCAACGATTGAACTAACGGTAGCGTTTTATAGGGCTATTTTGATCCTGTCCGGCGAGCCAGGTGAGCTTTTCACCAATCTTGCCTTCAAGACCTCTGTTTGTGGGGTGATAATAGCGCGTTTGTGCCATCTCCTGCGGGAAATATTCCTCCCCGGCAGCGTAGGCATTGGGTTCATCATGAGCGTAACGATACTCCTGCCCATACCCCATCTCTTTCATCAGTTTGGTCGGCGCGTTACGCAGGTGAACCGGCACATCGTAGTCCGGACGTTCACGCGCGTCGGACATCGCCGCTTTAAAGGCGGTATAAACCGCATTGCTTTTCGGCGCGCAGGCCAGATAAACAATCGCCTGCGCAATGGCACGTTCGCCTTCCGCAGGTCCAACGCGGGTGAAGCAGTCCCAGGCCGACAGCGCAACCTGCATGGCGCGAGGATCGGCATTGCCGACATCTTCTGACGCAATCGCCAGACAGCGACGCGCGACATATAAAGGATCGCCGCCCGCAGTGATAATGCGCGCGTACCAGTAAAGCGCCGCATCCGGCGCGCTGCCGCGCACGGACTTATGCAGCGCCGAGATCAGGTCGTAAAAACGGTCGCCTTTGTTATCGAAACGCGCGCTGCGCTCCCCCGCAATCTCGGTGAGCAGTTCCGGTTTCAGCACCCGCTTCCCGGCATCGTCGATTTCGGCCATATCGGCCATCATTTCCAGCGTGTTCAGCGCACGCCGCGCATCACCGTTGACCAACTCGGCAATCGCACGACGCGTGTCGTCAGGCAGAACGATATCCTGCCCGCCGTAGCCGCGCGCTTTGTCGTCCATCGCCTGGGTTAGAACCTTTTCGATATCCTCGGTGGTGAGCGATTTGAGCAGGTAAACGCGCGCGCGGGAAAGCAGCGCCGAGTTCAGTTCAAACGATGGGTTTTCGGTGGTCGCACCGATGAAGAAGATCGTGCCGTCTTCAATATGCGGCAGGAAGGCATCCTGCTGGCTCTTGTTGAAGCGGTGGACTTCGTCCACGAAGAGGATGGTACGCCGCCCGGCGTTGCGGTTCTGCCGCGCACGCTCGATCGCCTCACGGATCTCTTTCACGCCGGAGGTGACCGCCGAGATACGTTCAACGTCCGCGTTGGCATAGCGGGCGATAACTTCTGCAAGCGTAGTCTTGCCGGTGCCAGGGGGGCCCCAGAGGATCATGGAGTGAAGATGCCCGGCCTCAATGGCGCGCGGCAATGGCTTACCGGCAGCCAGCAGATGTTGCTGGCCGATGTACTGCGCTAAATTTTCTGGCCGCATACGGGCGGCCAGAGGTTGAAACGCGTTATCTGAAAAATCGAGCGACAGATTGCCCACTCACGCCTCTTACTTATTGCGTTGGTCGTCCACCGTTACGCCCTGCGGCGGGGTAAAGGTGAATTTCGATGCATCAACGGCGCCGTTTTGCTGAGATTTAAGCTGGTAGCTGCTGCGCTGATCGTCCTGCTCAACCGCGCCAAACTGATTAATCGTACCGTTGGTGCTTACGTTAATGGTGAACTGCTTCAGGTTGCCGTTACTGCCTTTCGGCGTCAGGACAAACTCGTCACCCGTCTGTTTAATATTGTACTGCTGCCAGTCGCTGGACTGGTTACGGGCAATCAGCATAAACGGCGTATTGCTGGTGGCATCTTTCAGCCAGGTCGCCGTTGCCTGCTCAACGAACGGGTTGAAGAACCATAAGGTTTTGCCGTCAGACACCAGGATGCTCTCATCCGGCTGGGTCATGTGCCAGTTGAACAGATTTGGGCGTTTTACCCACAAATCTCCCTGACCTTCCTGCACCGCGTTGCCGCTGCCGTCAGTCACTTTTTGCGTGAAGCTGGCGTGGAAGCTGCTTACTTTATCCAGTCGGCTTTTAAGGTCGCTGGCTGCATCAGCCCAGACGCTGCTGGCGACAAAACTGGTGAGTAATGCACAGGCGATGGCGATTTTTTTCATTGTTATTCCTTAAAATACGTCTTCCCGATATGGGGTTTCCGTCTTCTATTCTGGACCTGCCCGAAGGCAGGCGACAGAAGAAAATGCTTAATTTTGGCTGATTTACCCTTCTTTGCAATCGCTGAAGGTTAATCAAACGGCGGCGGCGCCAGCACCTCGCGGTTACCGTTATGCCCCTGCTCGCTCACAATGCCCTGCGCTTCCATCTGCTCGATGATGCGCGCTGCGCGGTTATAGCCGATGCGGAACTGACGCTGCACGCCTGAGATGGACGCTTTGCGTTTTTCGGTAACGAAGTTAACCGCCTGATCGAATAACGGATCCAGCTCTTCGCCGCCGTCGAAGCCACCGCCGCCGCCTTCGCTTTCCGTGTCGCTGGTAATACCGTCAACGTATTGCGGACGACCGCGCGCTTTCCAGTCCTGCACGACGGCGTGAACTTCCTCATCGCGGACGAACGCACCGTGGACACGCACCGGAGAGGTGGAGTTCGGGCCTGAATAGAGCATGTCACCCATACCCAGCAGCGACTCTGCGCCGCCCTGGTCAAGAATGGTACGGGAGTCAATTTTACTGGATACGGTAAAGGCGATACGCGTCGGGATGTTCGCTTTGATAAGACCAGTGATAACGTCCACGGAAGGACGCTGGGTCGCCAGCACAAGGTGAATACCGGCCGCACGCGCTTTCTGCGCCAGACGGGCAATCAACTCTTCTACTTTCTTACCGACGGTCATCATAAGGTCAGCGAATTCATCAACCAGCACGACGATATAAGGCAGTTTTTCCAGCACCGGATGCTGAGCATCCATGCTGTCACCCGGCTTCCAGTAAGGATCCGGGATCGGACGCCCCATGCGCACAGCCTGGGCAATTTTCTCGTTATACCCGGCCAGGTTACGCACGCCCAACGCAGACATCAGCTTGTAGCGGCGTTCCATCTCGTTGACGCTCCAGCGCAGGGCGTTGGCGGCGTCCTTCATATCGGTGACCACTTCGGTCAGCAGATGCGGGATGCCTTCGTAGACCGACAGTTCGAGCATTTTCGGGTCGATCATAATGAAACGCACATCTTCCGGCTGCGCTTTATAGAGCATGCTGAGGATCATGGCGTTCACACCGACAGACTTACCGGAACCGGTGGTACCCGCTACCAGCAGGTGAGGCATTTTGGCGAGATCCGCGACTACCGGATCGCCAGCGATATCTTTACCCAGCACCACGGTCAGCGGGGACGGGTTATCGCGGAATTTGGTGTTATCCAGCACTTCTCGCAGGTAGACGGTCTGACGTTTCTTGTTCGGCAGCTCAAGGCCAACGTACGGTTTGCCCGGTATTACTTCCACCACACGTACCGCCACGGTCGAGAGAGAACGCGCCAGGTCGCGGGACAGGTTGGAAATACGCGCGGCTTTAACGCCGGGCGCCAGGTTCAGTTCAAAACGGGTGATCACAGGACCCGGCGAGTAGTTCACCACGTCCGCTTTGATGCGGAAGTCAGCCAGACGCGCTTCAACCAGACGCGCCATCTGCTCCAGCGCGAAAGTATCGACCGGCTCCACTTCTGACGGCGGCGGCGTTAACAGATCCAGAGACGGCAGCGGCGTGCTTGGACGCTGCAGCGGACGGCTGTCACCGTTACGCATCAGCAGCGGGTGAATCAGACTTTCCTGCGGCTGAGGCGCAGGCTGCTGGAACTGCGACGGCTGTGGTGGCTGCTGCGGTTGCTGAACAGATTGATGCGGCTGCGCATACGGCTGTTGAACAGGCTGCTGCGGCTGCGCATAGGCCTGTGGTGCTGGCTGCTGGCGCACAGGCTCAGCTTCCGGCATCACGCTCGGGGTAAATAAAGGCTCGCTAGGGCCATCATCCACCAAATCCTTCATCGGCGAGAATTCAAAATCAGACAGCGAGAACGGATTTGCACCAGCCGGTTGTTCACCGGAATAGCGCTGCTGCTGGGTGGCGGCGAACTGGCGTGCCAGTTCTGCTTCAGCCGCGTCATCTTCGTCTTCCAGCACCGGTTCATCGTGCTGGTATTCATCACCGTAGCGTTGATTCTGCTGCGCGGCGAACTGACGGGCCAGCTCGTCCTGCTGCATTTCATCGGCGTCATCTTCGTACTCAGGCTCGCGCGCTTTCTCTTCCGCCATACGCTGGGAAGGCAGCTTGATGCCATAAGAGGCAAGCTCACGGCGGGTTGGAACGCGAACGCGGTTAGGGCGAGGCAGTTGCGGACCAATCCCCTCCTTCACCTGAGGACGTGGCGCGCCACTGGTTGCCAGGCTAAAAACAGGTGCAGCCACGGCAGCGGCCGCGGTAGCCTGCTTCACGCTTTCCGCTACGGGTGCGACTGCAGGCGTCGGGTCGATCGGTGGAACGGAAACAGAAGGCGCTTTCGTCACCGGCTCCTGCACCGGTTCAGGCACAGGCTGGTACCAGGCCGCCAGCTGCTCGCGTTCACGCGCGCGACGCTCTTCAACTTCTTCAAAATAGTACATCGGCGGACGAGAGGGTTTTACCTCTTCCACGATTTCAGGTTCAGGCTGCGGCTCTACATAAGGCTGCACAGGTTCAACCGGTTCAGGCACATACTCCTGATAAGGTTGGGCCACAGGCTGTTCATAGTGCGGGGACTCTTGCGGTTCATATGCAGGCTGCGGCGGCTGATATGGCTGCTGCCACTGCTCCTGCTGCACAGGGATGTAGCTTTCAGGTTCAGGCGCGATAACCGGCTCCGGCGTGTGAACGCCTGGCGCAGTCTGCCAGTCAACCTGAGGCTGCTGAATAACGGATTCCGGCGGCGAAACCGGCGCGGATGGCGTCACGGCCCCGACAGGCGCGGCATACGCCTGCGCAGCGGTCGTCGCGGCTGCGGCGGCTGCAACCGGCTCGGTAACCGAATGGCCATTTAACAGCGGATCGTATTCGTCGAAGTCACCCGGAGTGGCCCGGCTGCCGGAGAAGAGCACATCGTCAGGATCGACGGCGACACCCGCAGCGCGATACGCCACCTGCTCGTCTTCATCCATGCGCTTACCGGAGAAGAGCGCCGCATCGGTTTTACGACCCAGCGGATTGGCAAATTTTTCAGCAACACGCTGGCGACGCGCCAGCGCGCCGCGCAAAATACGCGCACGACGAGACTCGCGACGCTGCACAGGCGCGTCATCTTCCTCTTCATCTTCGTATTCGTCTTCATCAACCCACGTATCGTCACGGCGGGTACGGTTGCTGGCGAAAGTCAGAATGGTGAGGATAAAACTTCCGATCTTCTCAGCAATGCTCACCCAGGACCAGCCGGTAAACA
This sequence comes from Enterobacter cloacae complex sp. ECL352, assembly GCF_020149545.1. Lineage (NCBI taxonomy): Bacteria > Pseudomonadati > Pseudomonadota > Gammaproteobacteria > Enterobacterales > Enterobacteriaceae > Enterobacter > Enterobacter cloacae complex sp. ECL352. Next base: position 3,840,234 of record NZ_CP083709.1, on the reverse strand, counting down.
GCGTCAGCCCGGCCGCCCAGATGCACAGCAGCGCCAGCGTGCCGCCGCTGCTGTGCAGCATCGGCTGCAGCGCAGAACTGAGTAAACTGCCGATCACTCCGCCAGAGGCGAAGTACCAGATATCATCCGCATTGATTGCCGCCAGCCCGCACGAGGTGAGGATCAGCGCCAGCGCGCCAATCAGGCGCAGCGACACGGCAAAATAGTCGATGTAATCATCGTTCTGACGATGACGCCACGCAAACCAGCATCCGCCAATGATAATGACGGGAAGGGTGTAGGCCATCACACCGAAAATGAAGAACAGCGTGTCCGCAAGCCAGGCACCGGGGACACCGCCTAAATTATGGATAGGCTCATGCCATGCAGTTTGTGACCAGCTGGGATCTGAGGGGTTGAAACTGAGTAAGGCTGCCATCAGCCAGACGGCAAAAAGGGCAATAACAATCAGCAAAGCCTCGAGGAGACGACGTCCGCTGCTTAGCTTCGATAGTGTGACTTCTTTGTCTTCAGTGTATTCCTGGCTCAAAAAAGGCTCTCCAGGTATCAGGCATATCCTGCCTTTTTGCTAAAACGGACAACAGCGCCGGGACTCCCCGGCACTGTTGCTGTATGGATTAACAGGAGTGTAATCAAACTACGCTGATTTTGCACCTGTTCCGTGTTAGCGCGTCTTAATAACCAGACGATTGCTCTGTTTGACCTCTTCCATCACCACATACGTACGGGTGTCGTTCACGCCTGGCAGACGCAGCAGGGTTTCCCCCAGCAGCTTACGGTAGGCGGACATATCAGGCACACGGGTTTTCAACAGGTAGTCGAAATCACCGGACACCAGATGACACTCTTGAATTTCTTCAAGTTTTTGTACAGCGGCGTTAAATTGCTCAAACACATCCGGCGCACCACGATTCAGAGTAATCTCAACAAATACCAGAAGTGAGGCATCCAGATAATGCGGGTTCAGCAGAGCAGTATAGCCCTGAATGAAACCCTGTCTTTCCAGTCGGCGCACACGCTCAAGGCACGGCGTCGGGGAAAGTCCCACACGTTTTGAAAGCTCGACGTTGGAAATACGCCCATCCTTTTGCAATTCATTAAGAATGTTACGATCGATACGGTCGAGATCTTTGCCAGGGCGCTTCTTGCTATCTACCATTATTATTGTCTCTCTGTATTCCTTCCCTACTCCTGCCTGGACCCTGTGCACATCACTGTTCAGAGCCTGTACCCGTTAGTCATCACATCGCCTGGTTTTGTATTAGACGCGATGCGGATTCGGGTTCTGTTGGTAAGAAGACCGTTGCCCTAAGGCAGTCACCGACATCACGTATGGCGTCTGTCCACGCCATGCGTAGATTTCACTGACCCGGTAAAAATGGCATTTACGTGCATGCCTATGCGGCATACGGTTAACGCGGTTTTTTTTCTTCCTTGAATGTTTTCGCAAAAGCGCAGGGGATTGTCAAAGCAAAACATCGTTTTTTAGTACAACATGCCGGATATTCATTACGGCAGGGTATTAATCCTCATTTTATTGCCTTACAAACGACCGGTTTTCAGGCGAAAGCGTGATGTTATAGCGCCTCATTCATCGCCCGTGGCTATTACACAGATTGATATCAAAATTGCTGCGCTCTTTTTTTACGACAACAAATTCCCTACAATCCAGCCAAATGTCTGCCAACAACAATGGGGATCTCATGGGCACGGCCAAACACAGTAAGCTGCTAATCCTTGGTTCTGGACCTGCGGGATATACCGCAGCGGTCTATGCTGCACGCGCTAACCTGCACCCGGTACTCATCACCGGCATGGAAAAAGGCGGTCAGCTGACCACCACCACCGAAGTGGAAAACTGGCCAGGGGACCCGAACGACCTGACCGGGCCGCTGCTGATGGAACGTATGCACGAGCATGCCGCTAAATTCGAAACTGAAATTCTGTTCGACCACATCAATAAGGTCGATCTGCAGAACCGTCCGTTCCGCCTGACGGGCGACAGCGGCGAATACACCTGTGACGCGCTGATCATCGCCACCGGCGCCTCTGCCCGTTACCTCGGCCTGCCATCTGAAGAAGCGTTCAAAGGCCGCGGCGTCTCTGCCTGCGCAACCTGTGACGGTTTCTTCTACCGTAATCAGAAAGTCGCGGTCATCGGCGGCGGCAACACCGCAGTGGAAGAAGCGCTCTACCTGGCGAACATTGCCTCTGAAGTGCACTTGATCCACCGTCGCGAAACCTTCCGCGCGGAGAAGATCCTGATCAAACGTCTGATGGATAAAGTGGCCAGCGGCAACATCGTGCTGCACACCAACCGTACCCTGGAAGAGGTGACGGGCGACCAGATGGGCGTTGCCGGTCTGCGCATTCGTGATACCCAGAACACCGATAACGTCGAAACGCTTGAAGTGGCGGGTCTTTTCGTGGCGATCGGTCACAGCCCGAACACCGCGATCTTCGACGGTCAGCTGGAGCTGGAAAACGGCTACATCAAAGTGCAGTCCGGCATTCACGGTAACGCGACCCAGACCAGCATCCCGGGCGTGTTCGCGGCTGGCGACGTAATGGACCATATTTATCGTCAGGCGATCACCTCTGCTGGCACCGGCTGTATGGCCGCGCTGGACGCTGAACGCTACCTCGATGGACTGGCTGAACAAGGTAAATAATCTTTACAAGTCAGTAACAAACGTAAATAAAGGCGGCGATAAGTCGCCTTTATTGTCTCCCCGTTGTAACATTGCGCTGCCCAATTTCTAATAACGTCACCTGCAAAGTACGCAATGGAAAAAACCCGTCAACAAGAGTTAACACGCTGGCTGAAACAGCAAAGCGTTATTTCCCGCCGCTGGCTTACGATTTCCCGTCTCCTGGGGTTCGTTAGCGGTCTGTTGATTGTTGCCCAGGCATGGCTGCTGGCCCGCATTCTTAATCATATGATCATGGAGAACATCCCGCGCGAAGCGCTGTTGCTGCCTTTTATTGTCCTGATCCTGATTTTTATCCTGCGCGCCTGGGTGGTGTGGCTGCGTGAGCGCGTCGGTTTTCACGCCGGACAGCACATCCGCTACGAGATCCGCCGCCAGGTGCTCGATCGTCTTCAGGAAGCCGGGCCCGCGTGGATCCAGGGTAAACCGGCCGGTAGCTGGGCGACGCTGATCCTTGAGCAGATTGACGATATGCACGACTACTATGCGCGCTATCTGCCGCAAATGGCCCTTGCCGTCTTCGTTCCGCTGCTGATCGTGATCGCCATCTTCCCGGTGAACTGGATGGCTGCGCTGATTCTGATGGGCACCGCCCCGCTGATCCCGCTGTTCATGTCGCTGGTCGGCATGGGGGCAGCGGATGCCAACCGCCGTAACTTCCTGGCACTGGGTCGCCTGAGCGGTCATTTCCTCGATCGTCTTCGAGGCATGGAGACGTTACGCATTTTTGGCCGCGGTGAAGCAGAAACCGAAAATATTCGCCTGGCATCGCAGGACTTCCGTCAGCGCACTATGGAAGTTTTACGCCTTGCCTTCTTATCTTCCGGCGTTCTGGAATTCTTTACCTCGCTGTCGATTGCCCTCGTGGCGGTCTACTTTGGCTTCTCCTACCTTGGCGCGCTGGATTTCGGCCATTACGGCACGGCGGTGACCCTTTCTGCCGGGTTCCTGGCGCTGATCCTGGCCCCGGAGTTTTTCCAACCGCTTCGCGATCTGGGGACCTTCTATCACGCCAAAGCGCAGGCGGTTGGCGCAGCCGATAGCCTGAAAACATTCCTGGAAACGCCGCTGGCACACCCGGAGCGGGGTGACGTGACGCTGAATGCTAAAGATCCCGTGACCATTGAAGCGCAGGACTTTTCTATTCTGTCACCCGAAGGCAAAGTGCTCGCGGGTCCGCTGAACTTTACCTTACCTGCCGGACAACGGGTGGTGCTCGTCGGCACCAGCGGTTCCGGTAAAAGTTCTCTGCTGAATGCGCTATCCGGCTTTATGACCTACACGGGTTCACTGCGGATCAACAAAACCGAACTGCGCAACCTCGATCCAGACGCCTGGCGTAAACAGCTCAGTTGGGTAGGACAAAACCCGCAGCTTCCAGCCTCAACGCTGCGTGAAAACGTTCTGCTGGCGCGCCCGGACGCGCGTGAAGATGAACTGCAGTCGGTGCTCGACCGCGCCTGGGTCAGCGAGTTTCTGCCCCTGCTCCCGCAAGGTGTAGATACCGTGGTCGGCGACCAGTCCGCCGGGCTGTCGGTCGGACAGGCGCAGCGCGTGGCCGTTGCCCGCGCGTTGTTGAATCCTTGTCAGCTGATGCTGCTGGATGAGCCCGCCGCCAGCCTGGACGCGCACAGCGAACAGCGCGTAATGGAGGCCCTGAACGCCGCCTCCCGGCAGCAAACCACCCTGATGGTTACCCATCAGCTGGAGGGGATTGCCGACTGGGACCAGATCTGGGTCATGGAGAACGGCCGTATTGTTGAGCAAGGCGATTACGCCTCTCTCGTTGCCGCCCAGGGACCGTTTGCCGCCCTGCTGGCGAACCGTCAGGAGGACATCTGATGCGTGCTCTGCTGCCTTATCTTGCGCTCTATAAACGCCACAAATGGATGCTGACGCTGGGGATTGTGCTGGCGATTGTCACGCTGCTCGCCAGCATTGGCCTGCTCACGCTTTCCGGCTGGTTCCTGTCGGCCTCGGCCGTCGCGGGCTTTGCCGGTTTATACAGCTTCAACTATATGCTCCCGGCTGCCGGTGTTCGCGGTACCGCCATCACCCGTACTGCCGGTCGCTATTTCGAACGCCTGGTCAGCCACGACGCCACTTTCCGCGTGCTGCAGCACCTGCGCATCTACACCTTCAGCAAATTGCTGCCCCTCTCCCCTGCCGGGCTGGCGCGTTTTCGTCAGGGTGAGTTACTTAACCGTGTCGTTGCGGATGTCGACACGCTGGATCACCTGTACCTGCGCGTGATTTCCCCGATCGTGGGCGCGTTTGTGGTGATTGTGGTGGTCACGCTGGGGCTGTCTGTTCTGGATGTTTCCGTTGCGCTGACGCTGGGCGGGATCATGCTGCTGACGCTCATCATTCTGCCGCCGCTGTTTTACCGCGCCGGGAAATCCACCGGGGAAAACCTGACGCGCCTGCGCGGAGACTACCGCCAGCAGCTCACCTCCTGGCTTCAGGGGCAGGCAGAGCTGACGATTTTTGGCGCCAGCAAGCGCTATCGCGCCCGCATGGAAAGTACGGAGCTTAACTGGCATGAGGCCCAGCGCCGCCAGTCGGAGCTGACGGCCTTCTCTCAGGCGCTGATGATGTTAATCGGCGGCGTGGCGGTGATTGCCATGCTGTGGCTGGCTTCCGGCGATGTCGGGGGGAATTCACAGCCGGGTCCTCTTATTGCCCTTTTCGTCTTCTGCGCGCTGGCGGCGTTTGAGGCGCTGGCCCCGGTAACGGGCGCCTTCCAGCATCTGGGCCAGGTGATCGCCTCTGCCCTGCGCATCACGCAGATTGCCAAGCAGGAGCCTGAAGTCACGTTCAGTGCCGGGCAGACCGCGGTACCAGAGCAGGTTGCGCTGACGCTTGAAGATGTCACCTTCGCCTATAACAAACAGGCGCAGAACGCGCTGGACGGTATCAACCTTTCTGTTAATGCAGGACAGCGGATGGCGATCCTCGGCCGTACCGGCTGCGGTAAATCGACGCTGCTGCAGTTGCTGACCCGCGCCTGGGATCCGCAGCGCGGCCAGATTCGTTTTAATAACACGTTGCTGACTGATTTCAGCGAGCAGGCCCTGCGCAAGACGGTGAGCGTCGTTCCGCAGCGCGTGCATCTGTTTAGCGCCACACTGCGCGATAACCTGCTGCTGGCCGCGCCAGAGGCCTCTGATGATGCGCTTCGCGCCGTGCTGGAGCAGGTCGGACTGCAAAAACTGCTTGAGGACGACGGGCTAAACAGCTGGCTGGGCGAAGGCGGCCGTCAGCTGTCCGGCGGTGAACTGCGCCGTCTGGCAATTGCGCGCGCGCTGCTGCACGATGCGCCGCTGATGCTGCTCGACGAACCCACCGAGGGGCTGGATGCCACCACCGAGAGCCAAATCCTTGATTTGCTGGCGAATGTCATGACCGGCAAAACCGTGCTGATGGTCACACACCGCCTGCGCGGACTGGCGAGTTTTGATCGGATAATTGTGATGGACAACGGACACATTATTGAGCAAGGTAGTCACGCAGAGCTGTTGGCGAAACAGGGTCGCTACTACCAGTTTAAACAGCGTCTGTAGACTATATTTGTAGCGTCCTTACTCGCGTACTGGAGTTTTGCTGTCATGCGCCTGGTCCAGCTTTCTCGTCATAACATCGCGTTCCCTTCTCCGGAAGGGGCGCTGCGTGAGCCCAACGGGCTGCTGGCCCTTGGTGGTGACCTCAGTCCCGCACGGCTTTTAATGGCGTACCAGCGCGGTATATTCCCCTGGTTTTCTCCCGGCGATCCGATTTTATGGTGGTCCCCCGATCCGCGTGCCGTGCTGTGGCCAGCGCAGTTTCACGCGAGCCGCAGCATGAAGCGTTTCCATGCGAAATCACCCTACCGCGTCACCCTCAACCACGCCTTTGGTCAGGTCATTGAAGGCTGCGCTGAAGACCGCTATGAAGGGACATGGATAACCCGCGATATCATTACTGCCTACCACCAGCTCCATGAGCTTGGCTACGCCCACTCCATCGAGGTGTGGGAAGGCGGAGCACTCGTCGGCGGCATGTACGGCGTGGCGCAAGGCACGCTATTTTGCGGCGAGTCGATGTTCTCTCGTGCGGTTAACGCCTCGAAAACCGCACTGCTGGTCTTCTGCGAGGCGTTTGCCCAGCGCGGTGGACGCCTGATCGATTGTCAGGTGCTCAACGAGCACACGGCCTCGCTGGGTGCTGTTGAAATCCCGCGACGCCAGTACATCGAACATCTCGATACCTGCCGTCAGGAGAAGCTCCCGCGCGACTTCTGGATACCGAGAACGCTCTTTATGCCCAATGCCTAAATGTTTTCCGCATATTTTTTGTGAGGGTGTTATAATTATGCCGCAGAGTAGCTTCTGCCTGTTGCCCCGCCGCCGTTTGGGACCCTCGCTTCAGATAACGTCCTGACGTTTATCCTGTTGTCTCCCCTTTACGAATGCGCTTCCTGTTCGGTTGTACCGTGACGCTTGGGCAATGCGCCGAAACTGTTTTGCTGCGTTTTAATCGCGCAATTCTTTACTTAATTGATGAATTTCGGCATTATCTTGCCGGTTCAAAACTTGGTAGTGATACCCCAGAGGATTAGATGGCCAAAGAAGACAATATTGAAATGCAGGGTACCGTACTTGATACGTTGCCTAATACCATGTTTCGCGTAGAGCTGGAAAACGGTCACGTGGTAACTGCGCACATCTCCGGTAAAATGCGCAAAAACTACATCCGCATTTTGACGGGCGACAAAGTGACTGTTGAACTGACCCCGTACGACCTGAGCAAAGGCCGCATTGTCTTCCGTAGTCGCTAATTGTTTTCGCCTGTAATGGCAGATGAATATTAATTAAGGCCGGGATTTTCCCGGCCTTACTTTTTTGTGCTGCAGGCTATTATTTGAACAATTATTTGTCCGTTCGATTCAGCGTCAGGGCTGTCTGTTCGACAGCAATGCCCTTTTAATGGCTGTGTCTGGCTATGCTATCAGCCGTTTGCCACCTGATAACCTATATTTATCAAAGCATCAAGCTCGTCTTTTGCAAACAACCTTGCCCGGTAGCATTCACCAGAGAACTCTGGATAGCCATCCATCGAGCAAATCAGATCGTAGATTGTGGCAATAATATGGCCAGTTGCATCGCTGATAAAGAAAGAGCGTGCGTGGTTGGTGTAGATGCCATAGTAGTCACCATAATCTATTGCTGCCCCCATAAAATCAGTGACCTGAGGAACACGATCGGAGGGTAACTGGATAATGCTACCTGCCTGGGTTGCTGTATTGGCGACGAGATCAACAGCATAGAACATGACTCTCGCAGGATCGGTTTTGTAAGAATCAGTCGTTGAATCACGTGTAATATCTCGAGTAACCGCATTGCCTTCATTATCAACGCAGGAGCGATTATCAAAGAGCGAAAGAACAAATTTTCCTTCAGTCTCATTGCTTAACCCAGCAAAAGCGCTATTTTTAGTGACGAATACGGTATGAGCGCCATTTTCAAAACTCTCAATACCGGAAGTATCTATCTGCGTAACGCCCTGTCCTGCTGCGAAATTACTGTTAAATCCCCCGGTATTAATACTCCATAATATCTTGCCGTCGGCAGGAGAAATACCAAACGTCAGGCCTGCAGAGCGAGTATGGACAACAATCGCTTCAGCATTTGCCTCGCCTGCGGGGATCCAGGAAAGCGAGTTAAGGTGAGCATCGTTTGTGGGGCTATTATTCAGGATCTGAGTATTATCAAATGCACGGGTATAATTTTTTGCCCACAGCATCACGCCTGTCTTTTCATCAAATTTTAAAATTGATGCGTCCTGTCTCATCGTATTGGTCGAACGGTCCGGGTTATCATTACCAATCATGAAAAGATTATCGGCGGAATCCCAAATCAGATCGTGGGTGTTAGCATAGCGGTTACCATCGCGGTCACGTAAATCAAACTCCAGAATCTCGTTGCCCAAAATATCGATTTTGAAAAAGCGTCGCCCATACCAGTGTTCATCTTCATCACTGCCGATATAGAAATAACCATTATGCGTTTTTAGCATCTGATTACGGTAGGGCTGAGCATAATAGCAGCGAAGATCGCCGTTCCGGTCGTAGCCATCACAATTGGTAGTCATTAACCAACTGTTTCCCCATACGGTCGTGAAGTTAGCGGGATCCGTTTGCTCAATATCGATATGGAAAATTGTCCCATCGCGGTAGAGTTGTTGCTGTGTGCTTACCTGGATGGTTTGATTAAAAACTTCCACTCCGCTAAGGTTTTTAAAGACAACCTGCACCTGGTTAAGGTAGTTTGCATACAGTCCAATAACCGGGATTTTTATCTCAGGTAAAGAGACAATGTCATTTGAAGAATACGTAAAGTCTAAACTTGTCGTGCTAGTCGATCTTCCCAGTACCGTATAGGAATATGTTATCGCCTCATCAATTATAAACTTCAGATAGACCGCAAGCTGGTTGTTAGCAGGGGCGAGTTCCATTCCAAGATAGGTAATTGCCATATTATTCACCTGTTGTTAATTATTACTGTGTAACTTCTTTTACTCGCATCTCATTCACCTGTTGGGGAATGATCTTATTTCCTTTCACCAGATAATCAATAACCGCATTGGAAAGGTTATATCCACCTTTTACCTGTTTGTTCTGACCATCAATGAATGCAGTAAAGCCATCGCCACCAGGAGCAAGGAAACTATTTGTCGCTACGCGATAGGTTTCAGAGTCTACAATTGGCTTGCCATTAAGCGTAAGTAGCACAACGCGTTGCCCGACAGGTTTATGTTGGTCGTAGCGCATCTCCAGTCCTTTCGACATCTGCAAAACACCGTTAGTGAGTGACGCACTATGCTCCATAAGATTTCGTAAGGATTTCCCATTCAAATCCATTACGGTTAGCTCATTTGGAAAAGGGAACGCGCTAATAACATCGCCGAGGGTTATCGGACCGGCATTCAAATCAGCCCGCAGACCACCTGAATTAGTGAGCGCCAGTTGCGCATCAGGCGCAGCGGCAAGCATTGCATCGGTAAATAAATTGCCCAGCGAAGATGATTCCCCGTAGGCGCGCGTAAGCGTAACAGGCGTCTCTCCAACTTTTTGGCGAACCGTTTCGGAGAGCTTTTTATTCCAGCTATCAATAACACTCTGAGTTGCCGGATCGGGTTTCCATTCATCAGCATAAAGGGTCTTAAGTTCGAAGCTTTTTATTTTGTTGTGATGTTTTTTTAGATCCACATCCAGGACCAGTTTACCAATATCAATCCCACCACTGTCAGTCGAAAGCACCAGCGTGTTACCTACTTTAAGCGGCTCCGGCGTTCCAACATGCGCATGTCCGGTAATCAGAATATCCAGTCCTTTCACCTGCTTCGCCGTCTGGATATCCTTATCAAGGGCGCGTTTGACATCAGTATTGCCGATACTGGACTGGCGTGCAGGGAAACCTTCATGCATGAGTGCAACGGTTATATCTACTTTTCCACGTAGTTCATCCAGATAACGCTGGAGATATTTCACCTCGTCACGCGCTTCAATGCCCTGACGCATTGACGATGAAACGGTGTCATCGAAAGCAAACACGCCATGCAACCCAATGACCCCAATTTTAACGCCATCCTTTTCAAGGATTGTATACGGCTTATTCCAGAAAAGGACATTACTATTTTTATAAAACACGTTACCTAACAGTATCGGGAATTTAGCCTGGCTGAGCTGTATCAGCGTATTATCCCAACCATGGTCGAACTCATGATTGCCGACAGACGCAGCATCAAATGACATTGTATTCATAATATCTATGATTGCCCGCCCTTTTGTCAGGCTGCTAATGTATGGACCGGTAAAGTAATCTCCAGCATCGAAATAAAAAGTAGCCTTATTCTTTTGCTTTTCTTGCTTGACGTAAGTCGCAATATTTGCGAAGCCACCGACAGCTCTTTTACCTTCTGCAACATAAGGAAGTTTATAGGGCTCAACATGTGCATGCAGGTCATTGGTATAAATGACGGTAACGTCCTGCGCTGGACTTAGCGAAGCATATCCCGATAGTAATAAAACCGCGATTACTGTTTTTTTCATTTTTTAACTCTCGAATTAAAGAAAGAACTTCATTATCGATTAGCAAAAAACAGATTTTGTGAACCTTCTCACGACATATGGAAAAGGGAGACGCGAAAATTTGCGACTAACAGAATCAGTTGGTGAAGCACATGGAATCCGCTCCAAAAATAGATCTCAATGTTTGTAAAAGCTGGTCATGTCCAAATCTCGGCATACCAGATGCGAGTGATTATGTTTTTCCTGTTTATCGTCTGGGCTACGCTGCACTTGAATGTCAAAAATGTGGCAGTCTTCCTCCACTGTTTAATACCAAAGAATGTGACGAGTGGTTCAGTCAATTCATGCAACGAAAATTAGGAAATACAGGACAAGGTTGTCCCCGCTGTTTTACAGCGCACATCATTCGCTATGGATACACAAAAGCCAGAACACCCCGCTTTCAATGTTGCACCTGCCGTTATGTATTTACTCCACACTATGACAATGCTGTAGGCCTGAATAAAAATATCACCCTTCTTTCCCAGCTCGAACAAGGGGTGCACTCTGGTGAAACGACAAACCAAAGGGTCCTTGCGCAAGCGGTTAACGGTTTCGAACACGATCTGCATGTTTCACTCCCTGCGCTAACAAGGGTGTCAACGACCACAATGGTTATACCGTTTCAGGGTCATTCTGCGAGGCAGAAACTGTATGTTGTGATCAGTGCCGATGCTGACTCCGGCAAAATTATTCAAGTAACAACCAACTATTGCGACTGGAAGGCAGGTAATTCATTGCTCTATCAGGGTTCTAAGTCTTTCCCTTCTTCGATACTACCGTCGAGCGATACCGATCTTATTCGGGAGCAAGAGATGCAATTTCTTAAACGGAGCCAATTTGATGAAATTCAGTACGGTAGTGCCGAGCTTAAGCGAAACGACCGGGGAAGCATGGTCCGTCCTGTCATTACCATACACAGTCATTTCCAGAGATTAAAACGACGCTTCCCGGGTGTAACCGATCATTATCTCGCCCATGAGTGCGTTTTGCGCGGCGGCGCTATAACTGCCTGGTCAACAGAAGTCCGACTTGGGAAAACCGATCTTTGGTTTGTGTCTGAAAATATTGAAAACGCCAACCTCTCTGACAAAGCATTTTGCCTTACTGGTAGCTGGAAAATGGGATGGTGGAAAAATGTGTGGCAGCGTTGGGATAATGGCGAGATATGCAAGATGATTGGCCTGCTGACCGGACAGCAAAGTACAGCGGAGCCCGCGTTGATTTCACTTGCATCCTGCACTGCATTTGCTGTCTGGCTGAAATCCCATCCATGGTCATTACAGTGTCATAACTTTGGGGCGCGGGTAGTGAGCCAGCATTTAGTGGGTCTTGGCTGTATTTATAACCAACAGATAAAGGAAAATTCAGGCCGTTAAGGGCTACATAACGCGAGCTGTACGGCAGCGAACTGAAAGCGAACTGCACTATTTTTTATTGTCATCAAAAGTTATTAACGTCTTCCTGTAACACCCACTTTTACGAAGATTAATCCATTTGGCGTCAGAGGAACTCCCCCGACGCCTCGGATCGACGTCAGGAAATAATGTGAATTACCGTTTTTGCACTTTGAGGTGCAACGACATCTGCGGCCATCGAATGCGTTATGTCATGCAGCAGTCCCGTCAGGTGCGGCAACATATCGCGGTCAAAATGCGATACCAGCAGTATGTGGTTTAACGCCCGGCAGTAATCACAATGTGCTTCGGTGTCTTCCAGCAACCACTCTTTTTGTCGCGGTTGTTCCGCTTCGTCCTCAAATTCCACCACCTGAAAATCACGCATTGATTCTGTGAGGCCAGCTTTCATTTCTTCCAGATACGCACCCAGGCAGCGGCAGACGGGCTGCGTTTGTGGGAGTGATGTGCAGTCGAGGAGGATTTCAGTGAGCAGTTTGCAGCGCTCTGCAAGGGTTGGGAGATCGGGGTTGAGGGAGAGTTCGCTATAAAGCTGGGAGATAGACTGGTTTTTCATAATCATAATTTCCATATTAGATGCTGAAAACTACCACCAGAAACGCCAACTTCGGGTGGCAGACTGAACCGGTTTGGCGTACCGACCATATGGAAAATCGGCGCTTCAAAAGAAGCCCCGGTTCAGCCCACCATATTTGAAGGTACGGATTATACCGCAGCTAACAAAAGAGTGAACGAAACCAGTGACATTGCTGTGAGCAACATCTTTCCATATGTGTGTAATCAGGACGCCAATCCTGACACCTGATTTTGCAGGTGCGCCGCCATTTTATTACTGTGGATTTATCCAGCAACTGACTTCGAAAGAAACTGGAAAGCGCCTCGCAAAATTCCTCTGCGGCCTGATGCCCTCACCCCAACCCTCTCCCACAGGGAGAGGGAGAGGGAGAAAACACTAAAAACGACAACACTGTTGTCGTTTTGCTTTTACCTTGGCAGGCATAAAAAAACCGGGCAAATGCCCGGTTTTTTACATTAACGTTTAACTCAGTGAGCCGCTTCCGGCTTGTGCTTCGCCGCACTCTGGAAATCGTACGTCAGTTCGTTCTTCGCCTGGTCCAGCGCCACGGTCACCTGACCGCCGTCCACCAGCGAGCCAAACAGCAGCTCGTTCGCCAGCGGTTTCTTCAGGTTGTCCTGAATCACGCGCGCCATCGGACGGGCACCCATCGCACGGTCGTAGCCTTTCTCGGCCAGCCAGTTGCGGGCCTCCTGGCTCACTTCCAGCGACACGCCTTTCTGATCCAGCTGAACCTGCAGCTCGACGATGAACTTGTCCACAACCTGATGGATCACCTCGGTAGACAGGTGATCGAACCAGATAATGTTGTCCAGACGGTTACGGAACTCCGGCGTGAAGATCTTCTTGATCTCCTCCATCGCATCGGTGCTGTTATCCTGGTGGATCAGGCCAATGGATTTACGCTCGGTTTCACGCACCCCGGCGTTGGTGGTCATCACCAGCACCACGTTGCGGAAGTCCGCCTTGCGCCCGTTGTTGTCGGTCAGCGTCCCATTGTCCATCACCTGCAGCAGGATGTTGAACACGTCCGGGTGCGCTTTCTCGATTTCATCGAGCAGCAGTACCGCGTGCGGATGCTTGATCACCGCGTCGGTAAGCAGGCCGCCCTGGTCAAAGCCCACGTAGCCCGGAGGCGCACCAATCAAACGGCTGACGGTGTGACGCTCCATATACTCGGACATATCAAAGCGCAGCAGCTCAATGCCCAGCGCTTTGGAGAGCTGAACCGTCACCTCGGTTTTCCCTACGCCGGTCGGGCCAGCGAACAGGAAGGAACCGACAGGCTTGTGGTCATGCCCCAGCCCGGCGCGGGCCATCTTGATCGCTTCGGTTAAGGCCTCAATGGCTTTATCCTGACCAAAGACCAGCATTTTCAGGCGATTGCCGAGGGTGCGCAGCGTGTCGCGGTCGCTCTGAGAAACGCTCTTCTCAGGGATACGCGCGATGCGGGCCACCACGGACTCAATATCCGCCACGTTGACGGTTTTCTTACGCTTACTGGCCGGCATCAGGCGCGCACGCGCCCCTGCCTCATCAATCACGTCAATCGCCTTATCCGGCAGATGACGGTCGTTGATATATTTCACCGCCAGCTCCACCGCCGCACGTACCGCTTTCGCGGTGTAACGCACGTCGTGGTGCGCTTCGTACTTCGGCTTCAGGCCGTTGATGATCTGCACCGTTTCCTCGACGGACGGCTCGGTCACGTCGATTTTCTGGAAGCGACGCGCCAGCGCACGGTCTTTCTCAAAGATGTTGCTGAACTCCTGGTAGGTCGTGGAGCCAATCACGCGGATCTTGCCGCTGGAGAGCAGCGGTTTGATCAGGTTCGCGGCATCCACCTGGCCACCGGAGGCCGCACCTGCGCCGATGATGGTGTGGATCTCATCGATAAACAGGATGCTGTTGGTGTCCTGCTCCAGCTGTTTCAACAGCGCCTTGAAGCGTTTTTCAAAATCACCGCGGTATTTGGTGCCCGCCAGCAGCGAGCCGATATCCAGCGAGTAGATGGTGCAGTCGGCAATCACTTCCGGCACGTCGCCCTGCACGATGCGCCAGGCAAGCCCTTCGGCAATCGCGGTTTTACCCACGCCTGACTCACCCACCAGCAGCGGGTTGTTCTTGCGGCGACGGCACAGCACCTGGATCGCGCGCTCCAGCTCTTTATCGCGACCAATCAGCGGGTCGATACCGCCAACGCGAGCAAGCTGGTTAAGATTGGTGGTGAAGTTTTCCATACGATCCTCCCCGCCTGCTTGCTCTTCATTGTTATTGACCTGATTGCTGGAATCCGATGCCTGGTTAGGCTCGTCTTTGCGCGTTCCGTGAGAAATAAAGTTAACCACGTCGAGGCGGCTGACTTCGTGTTTGCGCAGCAGGTAGGCAGCCTGTGACTCCTGCTCGCTGAAGATGGCGACTAAGACGTTTGCGCCAGTCACTTCGCTACGCCCGGAAGACTGGACGTGGAATACCGCGCGCTGCAGCACGCGCTGGAAGCTGAGCGTCGGCTGCGTGTCGCGCTCTTCTTCACTGGCTGGCAGCACCGGTGTGGTTTGTTCGATGAAGGCTTCGAGTTCCTGACGTAGCGCCACCAGATCCACGGAGCAGGCTTCCAGCGCTTCGCGGGCAGATGGGTTGCTAAGCAGTGCGAGCAGTAAATGCTCGACGGTCATAAACTCATGTCGGTGCTCACGCGCTCTGGCGAAAGCCATGTTTAAACTGAGTTCCAGTTCTTGATTGAGCATAGGCACCTCCCCCAATTTTATGCCTTATCAGGCCTTTTCCAGCGTACACAGCAACGGATGCTCGTTCTCCCTCGCATAGTCGTTCACCATCGCCACTTTGGTTTCCGCCACTTCGGCTGTGAAGATGCCGCAGATAGCTTTGCCACGATAATGAACGGTAAGCATCAGTTGCGTTGCACGTTCTACATCATAAGAAAAGAACTTTTGTAGCACGTCAATAACAAATTCCATCGGCGTGTAATCATCGTTCATTAACATAACTTTATACATAGATGGCGGTTTTAGCGCGTCGCGCACTTTGTCTTCCGCCAGCTGGTCGAAATCCAGCCAATCGTTGGTCTTACCCATTATGCATAACCACTTTGAATCTACCTCAGATGTTAGATAACAATCATCTATTACTGTCATCCGCGATGTCTGTCACAAACTGTTGCAATAGCGTTAACTGCTTCAAACTTTGGTTGATTATTGTCCCATCTCCAGCGCCAAACGCTTGACGACTTCTTTCGTTTCTCTAAATTGTACAAGCGTGAGATGGCGAGGTTTTGAACAGCCCCCACTCCACCACCGGTTCATTCCATCTTAACTTATAAGATTTACGAAGGATGTCGAAGCATGGAAATGGGTACTGTTAAGTGGTTCAACAACGCCAAAGGGTTTGGCTTCATCTGCCCCGAAGGCGGCGGCGAGGATATCTTCGCTCACTATTCCACCATTCAGATGGATGGTTACAGAACGCTCAAAGCCGGGCAGTCCGTCCGGTTCGATGTACATCAGGGACCAAAAGGCAATCATGCAAGCCTAATCGTACCCGTTGAAGCAGAGACGGTTGCATAGCTCTCTGTTTTATTGTGTACATCCCGCAGTCAAAATGCCAGCCCGATCGGCTGGCATTTTTATTTTCGGGTTATTCCCGAGCCAGCGCGTCCACCGGATCCAGCCGCGCCGCGTTGCGGGCGGGCAACCAGCCAAACAAAATGCCGGTAAAGGTCGAACACAAAAATGCGGTAATAATGGCAACCGGCGAGAAGCCAATCTCCCAGCCGGGTAAAAAGAGCTGAAGCGCAAACGCGATCATCATCGAGAGCGCAATACCCATCGCCCCGCCAACCAGACACACCAGCACCGCTTCAATCAAAAACTGCTGCAGCACGTCGCTGGCCCGGGCGCCGACCGCCATGCGAATGCCGATCTCCCGGGTACGTTCGGTGACCGACACCAGCATGATATTCATCACCCCGATGCCGCCGACGACCAGCGAAATCACCGCCACCAGCGTGAGGAACAGCTGAAGAGTACGTGTGGTCTTTTCCGCCGTTTTCAAGAGGCCGTCCATATTCCAGGTGAAGAAATCTTTCTTCCCGTGGCGCAGGGTTAACAGCCGTTCAAGCTGCTGTTCGGCCAGCGCGCTGTCGTAGCCCTCCTTCACGCGTACGGTGATGGAGTTGAGCCATGACTGCCCCATAATCCGCCCTGATATGGTGGTGTAGGGCAGCCAGACGCGCAGGATCTTACTGCTGCCAAACATCGACTGCTTCTCTTCCGCCACGCCGATGACCGTGGCAGGCATGTTGCCGACCAGAATCACTTCGCCAACCACGTTGGCTTTGTTTGGGAAAAGCTGCCTGCGCGAGTTCGCGTCCAGCACCACCACCTGCGCCCTGCCCGCCAGCTGCTCGGCGTTGAAGGTGGCACCTTCGCTGAAGGTCATGCCGTAGACGTTGAAATAGTCTCCGCTCACACCGTTAGCGCTGGCGGCCACGTCAACATTGCCCACGCGCAGACGCAGGGTCTGCGAAACCGCAGGCGTGGCGGAGTTCACCCACGGCTGCTTCTGAATCGCCGCCAGATCGTCGTATTTCAGCGCCTGCTGATACTGCGGCTCGTCGTCGCCAAAGTCTTTGCCGGGATAGACGTCAATGGTGTTGGTGCCGATGGCGCGAATATCGGCCAGCACCAGCTGCTTCGCCGCGTCGCCCACCACCACGATCGACACCACCGAGGCGATACCGATAATGATGCCGAGCATCGTCAGCAGGGTGCGCATTTTATTGGCCGCCATCGCCAGCCAGGCCATGGTCAGCGCTTCGCGAAAGCCGCTGGAGAACTGTCCCCAGCCGGTTGATGCCGGCAGCGCTTCTTTCGGCGCCGCAGCCCTGGACTCACGCGGCGGCGGGTTGCTGACCAGCTCGCCGTCGTGGATCTCAATAATGCGTTCCGCCTGCGCCGCCACCTGCGGATCGTGGGTAACAATGATGACAGTGTGGCCCTGATCGCGAAGCTGGTGAAGGATCTCCATCACCTCTTCGCCGGAATGGCTGTCAAGTGCCCCGGTCGGTTCATCCGCGAGGATCACCTGCCCGCCGTTCATCAGCGCACGGGCAATACTCACGCGCTGCTGCTGGCCGCCGGACAGCTGCGAGGGCTGGTACTCCACCCGCTCCGCCAGCCCCAGACGCGTCAGCAGCATCTGCGCGCGCTCAAGTCGCTTTTTCCGCTCGACGCCCGCATACACCGCAGGCACTTCCACGTTCTGCGCCGCATTCAGGTGAGAAAGCAAATGGTAACGCTGGAAGATAAAGCCGAAATGTTCCCGGCGCAGCTTCGCCAGCGCGTCGCCGCCCAGCGTGGAGACATCCGTCCCGGCCACGCGATAGGTACCGCTGGTCGGTTTATCCAGACAGCCGAGAATGTTCATCAGCGTCGATTTACCGGAACCCGATGCCCCGACAATCGCCACCATCTCGCCCGCTTCCACGCGCAGGGAGATGCCCTTCAGCACCTCCACCGGACCGTCGCCTGACGGATAGCTGCGACGAATGTTATTCAGCTCAAGCAGCGCCGTCATTTAGCGGCTCCGGGCAGGCTTTCGCTGACAACAACCTCCTCGCCCTCTTCCAGACCTTTCACCACCACCACGTCGGTGTCGTTGCGCGCGCCGATCACGACCTCGCGCTCGCGCGTTTCGCCGTTGCGCAGCACTTTCACTTTATAACGGCTCTCCCCGGCGGACTCGCCGAGCGCAGAGAGCGGAATGGTCAGCACGTTCTTCACGCCGGTCAGCTGGATATGCACTTGTGCGGTCATGTCCAGACGCAGCACGCCCTGCGGGTTTGGCACCTCAAAGCGGGCATAGTAGAAGATAGCGTCGTTAACTTTTTCCGGCGTCGGCAGAATGTCTTTCAGCACGCCTTCGTAGCGCGTCTGCGGGTCGCCAAGCACCGTAAACCAGGCGTTTTGTCCGGGCTTAAGATGGATAACATCCGCCTCTGAGACCTGGGCTTTGACCAGCATGGTGCTCATGTCAGCCAGCGTCAGAATGTTTGGCGCCTGCTGCGCGGCAATCACCGTCTGGCCCTGCAGCGTGGTGATCTGGGTGACTTCGCCCGCCATCGGCGCGACGATTTTGGTGTAGTCGAGGTTGGTTTTTGCCGTATCCAGCGAGGCCTGATTGCGTTTGATTTGCGCGTCAATCGTGCCAATCTGCGCCTGTTTCACCGCCAGTTCTGTGGTGGCAGTATCTAAATCCTGTTTCGAAATAGCCTGGGTTTTGGCCAGCGCCTGCTGACGGGTCAGCGTTACCTGAGCCAGGTTACGTTCTGCCAGCGCCTGCGCACGCTGCGCGCGCAGCTCCATCAGCGTGGCTTCCACCTCGCGGATCTGGTTCTCAGCCTGCTCAGGATCGATAACGCCGAGCAGCTGGCCTTTTTTCACCTTGTCGCCAATCTCAACCGACAGCGTTTTCAGCTGGCCGCTGACCTGAGCGCCGACGTCAACCTTGCGCAGCGCGTCAAGCTTGCCCGTCGCGAGGACGTTTTGCTGCAGTTCGCCCGGGCGAACAATCAGCGTCTGATACTGCGGCACCGGCGCATTCAGCACCTGCCATAGCCAGTACCCACCGGCTAAAACCGCGACCGCCAGCAGCAGAAACAGCGTTCTGCGTTTTCCCTTGAGGTTCATAAATATTCCAAATAAATGTTCTGGCAATTATAAATGTTGATTCTATCTAAACGACTCCTCAACGAAACCCCTGTTCTCCGAAATCGCCCTAATTTGTTTACGAGACGTTGACATTTCCCCTGTTGAAATAGCGATATTCCAAAAGGATCAGGATCTACCATGTCTTCTATCGTCGATACATCACTTTCAAACCTGCCGCAGCCAAAAACCGGCTGGCAGCTCTTCAAAAACCTGGCTTTTGGTGAGATCGCACCCGGGCTGGCATGGGAAAAAACCGCCTACCGACGTAAGTTCATGCTGCGTTCACTGGCGACACCGCTCAGCACCGCTCGCCTGCTGTCTGATCTTGCGAAACATCCGCACCTGATGCAAATGCTCCAGGTTCAGCCGGGGCTGCCGTGTCGCCTTCATCGTCCGTGGCTGACGGTCAATATGGATCGACAGCGTGCGCTGGAATCGCTGTCCTGGCACTATCAGATGATGTGCCGCCAGCTGCCGGCAACGCTGACAAAGGGTTACCTTTCAAAACAGGGCGTGACTCTGCTGACCTTAACCGGAAAAGATGAACAGCAATTTACCGTCCGCCTGTGTGCCGACGCGTTTATGGATAAAGAGGGAGAAGCTACCCTCGTTTTCTGTGACAGTCAAAATACGGCGCTGGCGGAGATGACCTTTACGCTATGCCCGTTTGAGGGAAAATCGACGCTGTTCATTGGCGGTTTGCAGGGTGCAAAAGCGCATGTTCCCCACGAGCTGATCCAGGGTGCGACGAAAGCCTGCCACGGTCTGTTCCCGAAACGTCTGCTGGTCGAGGCCGCAATGACGCTCGGCGCCGCGTTCCCGGTAGAGCAGATTGTCGCCGTCAGTAACGCTACCCACATTTATCGCAGCTGGCGCTACCGCAAGAAAAAAGAGGGCAAACTGCTGGCCGATTACGACAGTTTCTGGAGCTCCATCGGCGGTGAAAAGCAGGACAACGGTAACTTTATGCTGCCGCTCGTCATGCCGCGTAAACCGATGGAAGAGATCGCCAGCAAAAAACGCTCCGAATATCGCCGCCGCTACGAGCTGCTGGATAGCCTGATTCAGCAGGTGAAACAGGCGACCCAGCGCTAATCCGCTTTCCCGCGTGCCAGCCACAGCACGCGGGAGAACATCTTCCGCAGCAGGGTCGGTACCGCCTCCACGCCCCGCCTCCCCGCTTCCGTCGCCACTTCAATGGCTAAATCCGGTTTTGACGAACGGTGAATGGCTTTGGCGATCACCCGCCGCATGTTCATTGGGACATCGACCGGCACCATGGCAATTCGGTGGAAGACGTCGTCGAACCCCTGGCGATACATAAAGTGTTCCATGTCCATCGCGGGCAGCATGGTTAAATGGTCGCGCTCTTCCTCGCGCTCGTTATTCAGCAGGCTCCGCACGGTCGAGGCATATTTTTTACCCGCCTCATCACCGTCTACCAGCACGTGCCACTCGATCCCCATCCGGCGGGCAAATTTTATCAGCGGCTTTAATCCCGACTGGGCGAATTCGATCACCTTAATGCCTTCCGCATCAAAATGGTGGCCGCACTGGCGCGCCAGCTCGTTGATGACCCAGGTTTCCGTCTCCCCCTCCACCAGCAGCCAGCAGCGGGCAAAGAGCGACGACGCCCGATTAAAGCGAATATGAAACGCGATGCGCCGCCCGTCTTCCGCGTTCAAACCGCCCGGCCCAAGCCGGAAAGCGGAGACGCGGGAGGATTCACGCACCAGGCGACAGACGTGTTCTACCGGCGTCAGCGATAATAATTCCCCGGAATTAGTGGTCGTGATGCGCTGGAGCGGCAGCAGGTTCAGCAGATGCCATGCCACGGAGAGCATGATGGGATGCAGGCGCGTTTCCGGGTCTTCCACCAGCAGCAGCGGCCGGGCGTCCCGGTCCAGACGAACGGTGCCTTTGGCCTGCAGAAGCGTTGAAAACAGCCCCAGCAGAATCACCCGATGGGTGCGACCGCCGGGCCGGTCGATCATCCGGTTAATGATGTCGAGGTAACGCCAGCTTCGCTGCTCATCATGAGAGCGGCGGCGCATCAGACGGTGGCGCGATTCCGACGTGCCCTGCTCGGAAAAATAGTGCTCAAGGAGTTGCACCATTGCGGACAACCCCTGACGAATTTGTCCATCGGTCAGATTCTGCGGACGCGACACCAGCTCTCTGGCCAGAAAATCCAGCTCGCGGGCGGTGACTTCCACTTCCGGCATATTGGGTACGGTACCGTTACGAATACGCCGCATAAAGCGCGCATCGCGCAGGCGTAACACCGGCGTCAGGCGGATCAGGTGGCGGGCCAGGTCGTCGATATTGTCCAGTGGGATCGGGTTGGCTTTCTCATCGAGAAAATCACGCAGGGTGAGTACCCCTTCGTTCTCCGCCATCTCGCCTTCCAGCCGATAGAAAATCCGGTAGAAACCGTCATCGCAAGGCACCCAGCAGGGTGACAGCGGGCGGAAGCGACGCACGCGGTGACGTCCGGGTTCGGATTCGCGGAACGTCAGGATGATATGCAGGTGCTTCTCGCGCCCCGTCACGTCGCCGGGCGGGAACCAGAAATCGTCGCGGACGAAGTGATACAGATCGTCCTCGGGCGAAAGCAGTAGCGTCAACGCATCCAGCAGGCTGGACTTACCCCACGCGTTCTCGCCGATCAGGACGTTGTTTTGCTCCAGCTGCAGCGACAGGCGGTTAATACCGCGAAACCCGACAATTTCCACACGTTCGAGAAGCATAAATCCCCCGCGATATGATCACTTTTTCCTTCAAGTTATCAGCAGTATAGCGGGATGCAGACGGGCTTGACACTGCAATCCGCCTCCATAACCTGGCGGAAGCACGAAAAATTCAGAATTTATCCATTAGGTTTCATTTGAAATAACCCACATCTCGCAAGATACTACCGCCCGCAAATTGGACTATGCTCTATTTACTTCCAGTTTGAACAAGGATTGACATCACATTGCCTTAAATCAAATTAATCGAATTTATTTAAGTGGCGAAGGGGTGTTGTTGGTTTTTAAAATACGGGCTCTTTGAGTCGTCATCCCTTTATGGCGATATATCCCGCACGCGGGAATGCGTGCGGATAATTATTTGAGGTGGTTATGTTTAGAAAATTGGCAGCAGAATGCTTTGGTACATTCTGGCTGGTATTTGGTGGCTGCGGTAGCGCCGTTCTGGCAGCAGCATTCCCGGAATTAGGTATCGGTTTTGTCGGCGTTGCGCTGGCTTTTGGTTTAACCGTATTAACCATGGCGTTTGCCGTGGGACATATTTCCGGCGGTCATTTTAACCCGGCAGTAACGTTAGGTTTATGGGCGGGCGGCCGTTTCCCGGCGAAAGACGTGATTGGCTATATTGTGGCGCAGGTGGTTGGCGGTATTATCGCGGCGGGCGTTCTGTACGTGATTGCCAGCGGTAAAGCCGGCTTCGACGCGGCGGCCAGCGGCTTTGCCTCTAACGGCTTTGGCGAACACTCTCCGGGCGGCTACTCCATGCTGTCTGCCATCGTGATCGAAATCGTGCTTACCGCCGGCTTCCTGCTGGTGATCCACGGCGCAACGGACAAACACGCCCCAGCCGGTTTTGCCCCGATTGCCATTGGTCTGGCGCTGACGCTTATCCACCTGATTTCTATTCCGGTCACCAACACCTCCGTTAACCCGGCACGCAGTACCGCCGTCGCCATCTTCCAGGGCGGCTGGGCGCTTGAGCAGCTGTGGCTGTTCTGGGTGATGCCAGTTATCGGCGGTATTCTGGGTGGCGTGCTGTATCGCACCCTGCTGGAAAAACGCGATTAATCTTTCCTCCCTCTCCCCGTGGGAGAGCTCCGGGGTGAGGGCTTCAGGCCGCACACCCCACGTAGACACAAGCCGGGTAAAGCGTAGCCGCCGCCCGGCTTTCTTTTGCCGCTTTACTGAACAGCCTTTATTGGGTAGTGTCACTGGCGCTTAACCGATATTCAAAAAGGACCGGCTGTTCATGTTTTCAGGACTCCTCATCATTTTGCTGCCCTTGATCGTGGGCTATCTTATTCCGCTGCATCGTGAATCCGCATTAAGGCTCATTAATCGATTCCTGAGCTGGATTGTCTACGTTATTCTTTTCTTTATGGGGATTAGCCTGGCATTTCTGGACAACTTATCGGCGAATTTACTCTCCATCCTCCATTATTCTATCGTCACCGTGGTGGTTATTTTGCTGTGCAATATTGCCGCGCTGCTGTGGCTGGAACGCACTATTCCATGGAAAAATCACCATCATCAGGAAAAACTCCCTTCACGAATTGCAAT
Organism: Enterobacter cloacae complex sp. ECL352; assembly: GCF_020149545.1. Classification (NCBI taxonomy): domain Bacteria; kingdom Pseudomonadati; phylum Pseudomonadota; class Gammaproteobacteria; order Enterobacterales; family Enterobacteriaceae; genus Enterobacter; species Enterobacter cloacae complex sp. ECL352. The sequence goes on along the minus strand of NZ_CP083709.1, from coordinate 3,816,383 downwards.
GGCGCTTGAATCATTAAAATTATGCGGCGTCGTGGTGCTCGGTTTTCTTCTTGGGCTGACCGGTTGGGCATTTTTACAGCACGCGACTGAGGCAAGTGAATATACGCTGATCTTCCTGCTGTTCCTGATCGGTATTCAGCTGCGAAATAATGGCATGACGCTGAAACAAATTGTCCTCAACCGTCGGGGAATGATGGTTGCAGTTATGGTTGTTGCCAGTTCAATGGTGGCGGGCGTCATCAACGCCTTTATTCTCGATCTTCCCCTGAAAACCGGCCTGGCGATGGCGTCCGGTTTTGGCTGGTATTCGCTCTCCGGTATTCTGCTGACCGAATCATTCGGACCGGTGATCGGCAGCGCCGCCTTCTTTAACGATCTGGCGCGCGAGCTGATTGCCATCATGCTGATCCCGAGCCTGGTTCGCCGCAGTCGTTCTACCGCGCTGGGTCTGTGCGGCGCGACGTCGATGGACTTTACCCTGCCGGTACTACAACGCTCCGGAGGTCTGGAGATGGTTCCCGCGGCTATCGTGCACGGCTTTATTTTAAGCCTGCTGGTTCCGGTCCTGATGGCCTTCTTCTCTGCCTGATACTTCTTTGGCGGTAGGTTTCCTGCCGCCAAAATTGCGCTAAATCAATCTCCCTCTATTTTGTAGCAGAAAGCCCTTTTCTCCGTTCTGGCACAGGCATAACCTTAAACATGTATATCAAATATAACTTTAACAGGTGTGATTATGTTTTGTGTGCAATGTGAACAAACCATCCGTACCCCGGCAGGCAATGGCTGCTCTTACGCACAGGGTATGTGCGGCAAAACCGCAGAAACATCTGACCTGCAGGACCTGCTGATTGCGGCTCTGCAAGGCCTTTCCGCATGGGCGTTCAAAGCCCGCGAATACGGCATTGTCGACCACTACGTCGACAGCTTCGCCCCACGCGCGTTTTTCTCCACGCTGACCAACGTTAACTTCGACTCTCCGCGCATTGTCGGCTACGCCCGCGAAGCGATTGCCCTGCGTGAGGCACTGAAAGCCCAGTGCCTGAAGGCGGATGCCTCCGCTCGCGTGGAAAACCCGATGTCAGAACTTCAGCTGGTCAGCGACGATTTGGGCGACCTCCAGCGTCAGGCGGCAGAATTCACCCCGAATAAAGACAAAGCGGCGATTGGCGAGAACATTCTCGGCCTGCGCCTGCTGTGCCTGTACGGCCTGAAAGGCGCTGCGGCCTATATGGAGCACGCGCACGTTCTGGGTCAGTACGACAATGAGATTTATGCCCAGTACCACAAAATCATGGCGTGGCTGGGCACCTGGCCTGCCGATATGAACGCCCTGCTTGAGTGCTCAATGGAAATCGGCCAGATGAACTTCCGCGTGATGAGCATTCTGGATGCCGGTGAAACCAGCACCTACGGCCACCCGACGCCGACGCAGGTCAACGTCAAGGCAACCGAAGGCAAGTGCATTCTGATTTCCGGTCACGACCTGAAAGATCTCTACAACCTGCTGAAGCAAACCGAAGGCACCGGCGTTAACGTTTATACCCACGGCGAAATGCTGCCGGCGCACGGCTACCCGGAGCTGCGTAAATTTAAGCATCTCATCGGTAACTACGGCAGCGGCTGGCAGAACCAGCAGGTGGAGTTCGCCCGCTTCCCTGGCCCTATCGTGATGACCTCTAACTGCATCATCGACCCGAGCGTCGGCGCGTACGATGACCGCATCTGGACCCGCAGCATCGTTGGCTGGCCGGGCGTGAGCCATCTTGAAGGTGACGATTTCGGTCCGGTTATCGCCCAGGCGCAGCAGATGGCAGGCTTCCCGTACAGCGAGATCCCGCACCTTATTACCGTCGGCTTCGGTCGTGAAACCCTGCTGGGTGCCGCTGATTCGCTGATCGATCTCGTCAGCCGTGAAAAGCTGCGCCACATCTTCCTCGTCGGCGGCTGCGACGGCGCGCGCGGCGAGCGTAACTACTTCACCGATTTCGCCACCAGCGTGCCGGAAGACTGCCTGATCCTGACCCTGGCGTGCGGCAAATACCGTTTCAACAAGCTGGACTTCGGCGACATCGAAGGTCTGCCGCGCCTGATCGATGCGGGCCAGTGTAACGATGCTTACTCGGCCATCATTCTGGCGGTCACCCTGGCGGAGAAACTGGGCTGCGGCGTGAACGACCTGCCGCTGTCGCTGGTGCTTTCATGGTTCGAGCAGAAAGCGATTGTCATCCTCCTGACCCTGCTCTCTCTCGGCGTCACCAACATCGTGACTGGCCCGACCGCGCCTGGCTTCCTGACGCCAGACCTGCTGGCGGTGCTGAACGAGAAATTCGGCCTGCGTTCCGTGACCAACGTTGAAGATGATATGAAACAGCTGCTGAGCGCGTAAGGAGTAATTCATGACCATGCCAACCTCACAATGTCCGTGGCGGATGCAGGTTCATCACATCCATCAGGAGACGCCGGATGTGTGGACGCTGTCGCTGCTGTGCCATGACTACTATCCGTACCGTGCAGGCCAGTACGCGCTGGTCAGCGTTCGCAATTCGGCGGATACGCTGCGCGCCTACACGATCTCCTCCACGCCGAGCGTGAGCGAGTACATTACGCTCACCGTCCGCCGCATTGACGACGGCGCGGGCTCTCAGTGGCTGACGCGGGACGTCAAGCGCGGGGATTATATCTGGCTGTCCGACGCGCAGGGGGAATTCACCTGTGACGATAAGACGGACGATAAATTCCTGCTGCTGGCGGCGGGCTGTGGCGTAACGCCAATTATGTCGATGCGCCGCTGGCTGGCAAAAAATCGCCCGCAGGCCAACGTGCAGGCGATCTTCAGCGTCCGTTCCCCGGAAGATGTGATTTTTGCCGGGGAATGGCGTGATTATCCGGTGACGCTGGTGGCGGAGCACAACGCGACCCACGGCTTTGTGCCCGGTCGCCTGAGCCGCGAGCTGCTGCAAAGCGTGCCGGATATCGCGAACCGCACCGTGATGACCTGCGGCCCGGCGCCGTACATGGATATCGTGGAGAAAGAAGTGAAAGCGCTTGGCGTGACCCGCTTCTTCAAAGAGCAGTTCTTCACGCCGGTGGCGGAAGCGGCAACCAGCGGCATTACCTTCAACAAACTGCAGCCTGCGCAGACCTTCTTTGGCCGCGTGGGGACCACGCTGCTGGAGGCGCTGGAAAGCAACAAGGTGCCGGTAGTGGCTGCCTGTCGTGCGGGCGTGTGCGGCTGCTGTAAGACGAAGGTGGTTTCCGGGGAGTACACCGTCACCAGCACCATGACGCTGTCCGACGCGGAAATTGCCGAGGGTTACGTGCTGGCATGCTCATGCCATCCACAGGGCGATCTGGTCCTCGCATAAACGGTAAGCGTTCGATCGTAGGCCCGGTAAGCGTCAGCGCCACCGGGCTTTTTGTCGGGTGACACTGCGTTTACCCGACCTACAACAACCTCACCGCCACGCGGGCGCTTTACCCAGCGCAAACCGCCCCGCCCCTAAAAACGCGACCGCCAGCGAGCCGATAAAGAAGTACACCAGGCTTTCAATCGCCCATGCGCCTACCTTATCGAGGGCAAGCGTTTCACCCATTCCCACCATCAGCCACGCCACAATCATCGTAAAGGCCAGCACCAGCGCGGCCGGACGCGTAAAGAGCCCGACAATAATCAGGATCGGCGCCACCACTTCGCCAACTAACACCCCGTAGGCGATAAATCCCGGCAATCCTTTTTCCACCAGCATGCCGCTAATAAAGCCCACGCCGCCAAAAAGCTTGTGCAAACCGTGAAAAAGCATCAGCCCGCCGACGGCAAGTCGTAACAAGAGTTTGCCAAGATCGTCGCACGATAGCTTTTCATTAACAGCGATTAACAATGATTTAACCATTTGAAATAATTTCTGTTTTTACTGAGGTAGCACCAGATTATGCCGAATAATTGCGCATGAAAAGCACCTTTTAATTGGGGGCATGCGACGGGCAATACGGAGACTTTCTTCTAAGCTTGTAAGCGATATCACAAAAAGGAGACGGACAACCATGAAACAAACCGTGGCTGCATATATAGCGAAAACGCTCGAACAGGCTGGCGTGAAACGTATCTGGGGCGTAACCGGCGATTCCCTGAACGGACTTAGCGACAGCCTCAACAAGATGAAGACCATCGAATGGATGCCCACCCGCCATGAAGAGGTTGCCGCCTTCGCCGCAGGCGCTGAAGCGCAGATCACGGGGGAACTGGCCGTCTGCGCCGGATCGTGCGGTCCCGGCAACCTGCATCTGATCAACGGCCTCTTTGACTGTCACCGTAACCACGTGCCGGTGCTGGCAATTGCCGCCCATATCCCCTCTTCCGAAATCGGCAGCGGCTATTTTCAGGAGACGCATCCGCAGGAGCTGTTCCGTGAATGCAGCCACTATTGCGAGCTGGTTTCATCCCCGGAGCAGATCCCGCAGGTGCTGGCGATCGCCATGCGCAAAGCCGTGCTGAACCGCGGCGTTTCTGTGGTCGTTATCCCGGGCGATGTGGCCCTCAAGGCCGCGCCTGAAGGGGCCAGCACCCACTGGTATCACGCCCCGCAGCCGGTGGTGACGCCTGCGGAAGAGGAGCTGAAAAAGCTGGCACAGCTGCTGCGGTACTCAAGCAATATCGCCCTGATGTGCGGCAGCGGCTGCGCGGGCGCGCACAAGGAGCTGCTTGAATTCGCCGGTAAGCTTAAGGCCCCTATTGTCCACGCCCTGCGCGGCAAAGAGCACGTCGAGTACGACAACCCCTTTGATGTGGGGATGACCGGTCTGATCGGTTTCTCCAGCGGCTTCCACACCATGATGAACGCCGACACGCTGATCCTGCTCGGCACCCAATTCCCGTATCGCGCGTTCTACCCGACGGATGCGAAAATCATTCAGATTGATATCAACCCGGCCAGCATCGGCGCGCACAGCAAGGTTGATATGGCGCTGGTGGGCGACATCAAATCCACGCTTGCCGCCCTGCTGCCGCTGCTTGAAGAAAAAACGGACCGCAAGTTCCTTGATAAGGCCCTGAGCGACTATCGCGACGCCCGCAAGGGGCTGGACGACCTCGCCAAACCGAGCGACAAAGCGATTCACCCGCAGTATCTGGCGCAGCAGATCAGCCATTTCGCGGACGACGACGCCATCTTCACCTGCGACGTGGGCACGCCAACCGTCTGGGCGGCACGCTATCTGAAGATGAACGGCAAGCGTCGACTGCTCGGCTCGTTCAACCACGGCTCTATGGCCAACGCCATGCCGCAGGCGCTGGGCGCAAAAGCGACGGCGCCGGAGCGTCAGGTGGTGGCGATGTGCGGCGACGGCGGGTTCAGCATGCTGATGGGGGATTTCCTGTCGGTGGTGCAGATGAAGCTCCCGTTGAAAATCGTGGTCTTTAACAACAGCGTGCTGGGCTTCGTGGCGATGGAGATGAAGGCCGGAGGCTATCTCACGGACGGCACCGAGCTGCACGACACCAACTTCGCACGCATCGCCGAGGCCTGCGGCATCACCGGTATTCGCGTGGAGAAAGCCTCAGAGGTGGACGAAGCCCTGCAGCGCGCATTTTCCATCGACGGTCCGGTGCTGGTGGATGTCGTCGTCGCCAAAGAAGAGCTGGCGATCCCGCCGCAGATCAAGCTTGAACAGGCCAAAGGCTTTAGCCTGTATATGCTGCGCGCCATCATCAGCGGACGCGGCGACGAGGTGATCGAACTGGCAAAAACCAACTGGCTCAGGTAAAACATTTCGCATGACCTCTTAAAATAAAGGGATGTGAAATGATTGATTTACGCAGTGATACCGTAACCCGCCCGAGCCGCGCCATGCTCGAAGAGATGATGGCCGCCCCGGTCGGGGATGACGTCTACGGCGATGACCCAACGGTTAACGAACTGCAGCGTTACGCGGCAGAGCTGAGCGGCAAGGAGGCCGCGCTGTTCCTGCCGACCGGCACGCAGGCTAACCTGGTGGCGCTGCTCAGCCACTGCGAGCGCGGGGAAGAGTATATCGTCGGCCAGGGCGCGCATAACTATCTCTACGAAGCCGGCGGCGCGGCGGTGCTCGGCAGCATTCAGCCGCAGCCGATTGACGCCGCGCCGGACGGCTCCCTGCCGCTCGATAAAGTCGCGGCGAAAATCAAAGCTGACGATATTCACTTCGCCCGCACCAGGCTGCTCAGCCTCGAAAACACCCACAACGGCAAAGTGCTGCCGCGCGAATACCTGAAAGCAGCGTGGGAATTCACCCGCGAGCGCCGGCTCGGCCTGCACGTTGACGGCGCGCGCATCTTTAACGCCGTCGTGGAGTATGGCTGCGAGCTGAAAGAGATTGCGCAATACTGCGACTCGTTCACCATCTGCCTCTCTAAAGGGCTGGGCACGCCGGTGGGTTCTCTGCTGGTGGGCGACGCGGACTACATCAAGCGCGCCAACCGCTGGCGTAAAATGACCGGCGGCGGCATGCGTCAGGCAGGTATTCTGGCGGCTGCCGGGCTGTATGCCCTGAAAAATAACGTGGCGCGCCTGAAGGACGATCACGACAACGCCGCGTGGATGGCGGCGCAGCTGCGCGAGATTGGCGCCGACGTGATGCGCCACGACACCAACATGCTGTTCGTACGCGTGGGCGATGACCGCGCCGCCGCGCTGGGTGAGTTTATGAAATCACGTGGCGTGCTGATCAACGCCTCACCCGTCGTGCGCCTGGTCATGCATCTCGACGTGAGCCGCGAACAGCTGGCGGACGTGGTGAAACACTGGCAGGCGTTTTTACAGCGATAAGGAGCATCACGTGCCGCAACGAATTCTGGTGCTCGGCGCCAGCGGGTACATCGGTCAGCATCTCACCGCGGCGTTAAGCCAGCAGGGACACCAGGTGCTGGCAGCGGCACGCAATACCGAACGCCTGCAAAAACTCAGTTTGCCTGGCGTCACCTGCCACAGCGTTGACCTCAACTGGCCGAAGGAACTTCCCGCCCTGCTGGAAGGGGTCGATACGCTTTACTACCTGGTGCACAGCATGGGCGAAGGCGGGGATTTCATCGCCCACGAGCGGCAGGTGGCGATGAACGTTCGCGACGCCCTGCTGCAAACCCCGGTGAAGCAGGTCATTTTTTTAAGCTCGCTCCAGGCGCCCGAACACGAGCAGTCCGATCACCTGCGCGCCCGCCAGCTGACGGCTGACACCCTGCGCGGGGCGAATATCCCCGTCACCGAACTGCGCGCCGGGATCATCGTCGGCGCAGGCTCCGCCGCCTTCGAAGTGATGCGCGATATGGTTTACAACCTGCCCGTACTCACGCCGCCGCGCTGGGTGCGCTCGCGCACCACGCCGATTGCGCTGGAGAATTTACTGCATTATCTGGTGGCCATGCTGGATCGCCCGGCGGAGCAACACCGCGTGCTGGAGGCGGCAGGCCCTGAAGTGCTGAGCTATCAGGAGCAGTTCGAACATTTCATGCGCGTCAGCGGCCGCCGCCGCTGGCTGATCCCCATTCCCTTCCCGACCCGCTGGATTTCGGTGTGGTTTTTGAATGTGATCACCTCCGTGCCGCCGACGACCGCCAAAGCGCTGATCCAGGGGCTCAAACATGATTTACTGGCGGACGATCGCGAACTGCGGGCACTCATTCCCCAGGACCTGATCCGTTTTGACGATGCCGTGCGCAATACGCTGAAAGAAGAAGAGCAGCTGGTGAACTCCAGCGACTGGGGTTACGACGCCCAGGCGTTTGCCCGCTGGCGGCCGGAGTACGGCTATTACCCGAAACAGGCGGGCTGCACGGTGAAAACCCACGCCAGCCTGGCCGCGCTGTGGGAAGTGGTGAACCAGATTGGCGGCAAAGACGGTTATTTCTTCGGTAATATCCTCTGGCAAACGCGCGGAGCAATGGATCTGCTGGTGGGGCACAGGCTGGCAAAAGGCCGTCCGGCACGCCCGTATCTTGAGGTGGGCGACGCGGTCGACAGCTGGAAGGTCATCATCGTCGAGCCGGAAAAACAGCTGGCGCTGCTGTTCGGTATGAAAGCCCCGGGGCTGGGCCGGCTCTGCTTTACCCTGAAAGACAAAGGCGATTGTCGTGAACTGGACGTCCGCGCCTGGTGGCATCCGCACGGAATGCCGGGTCTGTTCTACTGGCTGTTGATGATCCCCGCCCACCTGTTTATCTTCCGCGGGATGGCAAAGCGGATTGCGCAACGGGCAGAACAAAAGACGGAAAAGATCTAAATAAAACTCTCTTTCTTTCACCTTTCCCATTGCATAGCGCCGTAATTCACGAAAGAATGCGCACGAAATTCTTTTCAACACAGTGGATTGATATGAAGGTACTGGTTACCGGGGCGACCAGCGGCTTAGGCCGAAATGCGGTCGAATTTCTGCGCAACAAGGGCATCAGCGTCAGGGCTACCGGTCGCAACGAAGCGATGGGAAAACTGCTGCAAAAAATGGGCGCGGAGTTCGTCCATGCTGACCTGACGGAGCTGGTCTCCTCTCAGGCGAAAGTGATGCTCGCCGGTATCGACACGCTGTGGCACTGCTCCAGCTTCACCTCCCCGTGGGGTACCCAGGAAGCCTTCGATCTCGCCAACGTGCGGGCAACCCGCCGTCTGGGCGAATGGGCCGTTGCCTGGGGCGTGCGCAACTTTATTCATATCTCGTCACCGTCGCTCTATTTCGACTATCACCACCATCGTGACGTGCAGGAAGATTTCCGTCCGGCTCGCTTTGCCTGTGAGTTTGCCCGCAGCAAGGCGGCCAGCGAAGAGGTGATTGACCTGCTGGCACAGTCGAACCCGCACACCCGTTTTACGGTCTTACGTCCGCAGAGCCTGTTCGGGCCTCACGACAAAGTGTTTATTCCGCGCCTGGCGCAGATGATGCACCACTACGGCAGCGTGCTGCTGCCGCGCGGCGGCGATGCGCTGGTGGATATGACCTATTACGAAAACGCCGTTCACGCCATGTGGCTGGCAAGCCAGCCGGACTGCGATAAGCTGATCTCCGGTCGCGCCTACAACATCACGAACGGCGAACCCTGCACGCTGCGCAGCATTGTGCAGCGTTTAATTGACGAGCTGCAGATCGACTGCCGCATCCGTTCAGTCCCTTACCCAATGCTGGATATGATTGCCCGCAGCATGGAGCGTCTTGGCAGTAAATCGGCCAAAGAGCCTGCGCTGACGCATTACGGCGTATCGAAGCTGAACTTTGATTTCACGCTGGATATTTCGCGGGCGGAGAACGAGCTTGGGTACAAACCGATCGTGACGCTGGATGAAGGGATTACGCGCACGGCGGCGTGGCTGCGGGATCACGGGAAGCTTCATCGGTAGATCGGGTCCTGCATTTTTACGATGAGAAAAAAAACGGCAACCCGAAGGTTGCCGTTTGTCATTTTGCTGTTGTGCTGATTACAGCGCAGTCCACGCGTCCTGCCATGCAATCCCTTTACCTGGCTCGTAGTAGGATGGCGCGTTATTGCACCAGCCGCTGTACGGATAAGGTTTGCACTGGAACAGCTGGCCGCGGTTGTTAACGATATCGCCTGCTTTCCATTTGGTTTTGGAGGTCCAGGTCGGGTAAGTCCCGGTCTGGCCGCCGTTGGTCTGCTTAGCCTGTACGTTCAGCGTATAGGTGGTAGTGCTGCTCAGCTCGCCGTCACTGACGGTAAGGTTGATCGGGTACTGCGTCGCCGCCGCCACTTCCGGTGCATTGAACGTAATAATCGCTTTATCATCGCCGCTTACGGTCTGCCCGTTCGGAGCCGTCCAGGTATAAGTCAGGTGGTTACCGTCTTCGTCGGTCGAGCCAGACGCGTTCAGAGAAACAGATTTACCCGCTTCAACCGCCCCCACCGGACCGGCGATTTTTGCTACCGGCGCATGGTTTACCGGCGCTGGCGTATTATCTTCCGGAGCCGGGGTGTTATCGTCCGGCACCGGCGTGGTGTTGCCTTCGTCCGTTGGGTCGACAGGGGTCGGCGTCGGAGCTGGCGTGACGCTACCGCCGTCGGAAGTGCCGTCTTCACCCACCACGTTGACGTTGAAGTAATGCTTCACGCATTTGGTGTAGTCACCCTCTTTAAAGGCGCTGAATGGCGTCTGGTAACCCACCAGCTGGCAAGAGTAGGTCTGGCCTGACGGGGTATCCGCGCTCCATCCCCAGTCCTGTTCCCAGTAGATCTTCAGCGCGCCGGCACCGCCTTCGTCGAACTGCTTCATGTTGGCGCAGCCCAGCACTTCGTTAGACGGAACAGGCACCTTCAGGTAGTTGGCGAACTCTTTGTAGTATTTGATACGGTTTTGAGACTGGGCGATCTCAGTCGGGCCACCGCACTCCACGCCGCCGTTGATGATCTGCGTGGTCACGCCGAAGCCCGGAACCAGACCATTCGCCTTATCGTGATCGTTCGGCTGCCAGGTGCCGTCGATAACCTGCAGCATGCTCGGTTTTGGCGGCTGCGGGTAGGCGAAGAAGAAGATCGCGGAAGCAAGGTTCAGCCAGGTGTCCGCCACCAGCTCAGGTTTGTCCAGCAGTACGCGGACGTCGCCGTACATCGCTTCAGAGAACGGGCCGTAGTTGTAGTTATAGGAGAGCTGTTTCGCACCGCGACCAAAGTAGCTAACGAAATCGCCATCTTTGTCTTTACCGCACGGCCAGGTCTGACCCTGCCAGACATCCGGGTTACATTCGCCGTTATAGCCGCCCTTCTGACCTTCGCTCCAGCCCATCTCACGCACGTAAACCAGCGCCTGACGCCACTCGGCTTCCGGACGCCAGGACTCGTGGCCGCCGGTTTCCTGCGCGAAGTGCGCGAACATGGTTGCCAGAGACTTACGGCAGATGGCATCGCTGTTACGACCATCGGTATAGGTCTGGCACAGTGCCGGGAATTTACCGACCGCTTTCAGGAAGTTGCTGTAGGTATATTCCGGCGCACGCAGTGGGAAGAGATATTCCCAGTCGCTGGCCTTGATAATCCCTTCCACGCGCTTGACGTTTTCCGGGTTTGTCGATTTACCCGGCTCAATTTGTTCCACCAGGCTGTTGTCCAGCGTGCGGATGGTTGACTTCACTGAAGCCATCAGCGGGAAGTTGGTCAACTCCTGCTCCTTCTTCTGCAGATCGCTGGCCTTAACGGTGTAAGGTTCGCTGCTGGCCTGCAGCTGGGTTGCCTGAGCCATAAACGGTGCAACACATGCGCCCGCGATAAGAACACTGAGTAATGTTCTTTTGTTCATGTCAATGGTCCTCTTAATTATATTAAGGGTATATAAAAGTTAATTTGTTTCGCGGTTTATTTATTAATCATTTAATAAATAAACCCGGGAGCAGTTTTCGTTTTATGAAGAACACCAGTCGGTACTCTTCAAAAAACAAAAATCAATAATAATAACGGTTACGGGTGCTACGTTTTAATTTCTGATATTTATTCCAGACCTTACGGGCATAGACCATGCGCTGCGGGTAATTCTCTTTTTTCAGACCCGCGTTATAGGCGCCGACCGCCTCCCAGTTATAGCCATAAACTTTAATCATTCCGGATAATATCGATGCGCCAACCATAATCGAGGTGCAGGGCTCGGTAATTAACCGGTACTCATTAATGCCTTTTCGCTCCAGCTCGGAAAAATGTGAACTATTAATCTGCATCAGGCCGACATCACGCGTTCCATCATTATTCTGTCCAATCGCATTGGGATTCATTCCCGATTCAACATTAGCAATGGCATACAACAGATAAGGATCCACATGGTAATAACTGGCGGCTTTATCCCAGCAGTTGGCAAAGACGCTATGGCTTATTATCAGCAACAATAAAAATAACGTTTTCATTTTCAGTCCGGCTCTTTTTCATTGTCTCCTTACGCGCTTATCGCGCTGTTTCCTGATTTACGGCCCACGCCCGTCTCGGGACGTGGACCGTGATGGCGGGCAAGTTACTTACCCGCATCGTTATGGCTATGACTTACTGGCAGTCAGCCGCAGGGCCTTTTTTCACCCATACATCGCTGCTACCGGGTTTATCACCCTTCGTCCACCATTTCGCGGTGTAGGAGTAACCGTTGTAGGTAGTGGTGTCGCCGCCGTTATAGACCACGTCGGAGCGCCAGTTGAATTTCACCTGACTTACCAGCTCCCATGCATCCACACCGAAGCCCGGCTGGTTGCCCTGAGTCCAGTATTTTGCTTTCCAGACCAGGTTGTCGAAGCTGACGGTATTGCCCGCGTTGTAAACCTTGCTTGCACTCCAGGCAGCGTATTTGCTGGCGTTGGCGTCAACAGGCTTATCGCAGCTATTGGTGGCAGAACCTTCGTCAGACGGCGTAGTGCCTTCATCGGATGGGGTGTTACCTTCGTCAGACGGCGTGTTGCCTTCATCGGATGGGGTGTTACCTTCGTCAGACGGCGTGTTGCCTTCATCGGAAGGGGTATTGCCTTCGTCAGACGGCGTTTCCGCCGCTTTAGGCGTTACCGTCACCTGCACGTTAGTCTGTACGCTGGACTTGCCATCGCTTACCACCACGGTCAGCGTGTACGTTGATTCCGCGTCCACGTCCGGTGCGGTGATGTTCAGGTTCGCGGTGTCTGCGCCTGTCGCCTGCATATTCGCAGGAACGCTCCAGGAGTAGGTCAGCGCGTCGCCATCAGGATCGTTAGCCTGAGCGTGCAGAGAGTAGCTCTGGCCCGCTTCCAGCGTCACGGCTTCCATCTGGTTCACGACCGGCGCCTGGTTTGCTTTCGGCGCTTTGTTCACGACCTGGACGTCAGCGGTGCTGCTCAACCCTTTCGCATCAGTGACCGTCAGGCGGAACGCCAGAGTCTGGTTACTGGTGACAGCGGCAACGTTGAAGGTCGCTTTCGCTTTGGTGCTGTTGGTGAGGGTCACCGACGGGCCAGAGATCTGCGTCCACTTGTAGGTAATGGCATCGCCATCCGGATCGGTAGAAGCCGAGCCATCCAGGGTCACCGTCGCCGGACCGGTTACGCTCTGGTCAGCGGAAGTCGCTACCGGCGCATGGTTGGTCACCACCGGATCAACCGGCGCAGCGCCGCCTGTCAGGCTTTCATTCATCGCGTTCAGAATGTCTCCGGTATCGGAGTCGATAGACCAGGCAAACAGACCGCCCAGGTTTTTCGCCAGCACATACTGACCTTTCGCCGTTGCGGAACGCGCATCTTCATAGGTGATCAGATCGCCGGTGGTTTTGTTAAACAGATACGGCGCTTCAGCGGTGGCATCATAGTTGTATTCCCAGCCCGCTTTGCCTTTGTACTCGTTAACGATCTGACGATAGTCAACCACGCCCGGTTCCCAGGTCCCTTTCACCATGCCCGTTGCCGTGCCGGTGAACGGGTTGTTATTGCTGTAACCGTGAACGCCGGTCCAGCCGCGACCATACATGGCCGTCCCCACGACAATTTTGCCGGGCTGTACACCCTGCGCCAGCAGCGCATTGACGCCGTTTTCGGTGGTGTAATTGGTATCCGGTTTGTTCGCCGGCGCACGCAGTGCCGCCTGGTGACCCAGATCGGTATTGCTCCAGCCGCCGTAGAAGTCGTAGCTCATCAGGAAGATGTGATCCATGTACTGCTGGGCAGTGGTGTAATCAACGTCTTCAATTTTGTCGCCGCCTGAACCGATTGCTGAGGTCAGTTCAAAGGTACGGCCGGTTTCGGCTGACAGTTCATTCATCATGGCGCGCAGTTCGCGCATCAGTGCGGTATACGTCTCTTTATCCTGCTGTGGGTTGCCCAGCGTTTCGTTCTGACCGCCGCCGCCCGGGAATTCCCAGTCGATGTCCACGCCGTCGAAGAATTTCCAGGTTTTCAGGAAATCTTTCACGGAAGCCACGAAGCGATCGCGGATCGCTTTGTCATGCATTTTGAAGAACGGATCGGAGAGGGTCCAGCCACCGATAGACGGCAGTACTTTCAGCCCTGGATTGGCTTTCTTCATTGCCATTAGCTGGCCGAAGTTGCCTTTGTAGGGCTCGTCCCAGCTGTCGAGGCCAGTCCGGGATTGCTGCAGTGCGGCCCACGGGTCGTGAATCGCCACCTGGAAGTCCTGACGGCCCGCACAGGCGCGCTTCAGCGCTTCGAAGCTGTTACCCCCTTCGATGGTTTTCAGGCTGTCGTTGATGCCATCGCCGCCGCAGATTGGAATGAAGCCATACAGAATGTGGTTAAGGTTAGCTGCCGGGATTTTATCCACCGGGAATTTACGGTCATAAACGCCCCACTCAGGGAAATAGGCACCGACCACTTTATCGGTATGCTTAGAGAGGGTTTTATTATTTTCCTGCATGGTGGTGTTAAGCGGCAGCAGATGGCTACCGTCGGTATCCGCGACGATAATCAGTTTGCTGGCGCTGGTGCTGCACCCACTGGCGTTGCAGAGTTCAACCGTTTCCTGATAGCGACCGCCTTTGGTCACTTTAAATGTTGCCGTGCCGGACATGCTGCCTGCACCGGTCCAGACGGTTTTGCCGTCGAGCAACACTTTCGCTGAAGTCGGCGCCGCGCCGCTCCAGACATCCCACTGCACTTTAACATCGGCGCCATCATGGACTTTGACGAGGTTGTTGTAAGCAGTAGCAGACTGATCAACTTCGACAATGGCAAATTTATCATTACCACTGGCGATAGTTGCTTTACCTGGCACGGCTGCGAACACCGGGCTTGCAGCCGCTGCAACGAAGAGTGCCAGATATTTAGGCTTCAGAAATTTCATTATTTGATCCTGATAATACGATTTGTGAAATTAAATACCCATGCTTTTCCATTAAACATGGACAAACGTTATTTACTGATAAATTAATCGTGAACGTTTCTGGTTCGCGAAAGACCTGCTTATTATTGCGCTGTACCTTCCTCCACTCATAAACTTCGACAAATGTTTTATTGCGTAGAGAAGAATACAGCGGGGAATTTATTTTCGCCTTTCATTCCCCCGATGAAAAAATTTCAAAAAAAACTTGACTACATTATTTAAAAAATGAGATGTGGGATTTGCGCGATAAATACAACCAGCCCGGAAAATGCAATATATGGACCAAAGGAAATAAGGTTATTTTTATTCTCAAAGGGCTTTAACAGGCAATGCATGATAATGCCCCCCAGCGCCGCGATCAGCACAATAGAGGGCAACGCTTGCCAGCCACACCAGGCGCCCAGCGCCGCCAGCAGCTTAAAATCACCATAGCCTAATCCTTCCCGGCCGGTCAGCAGGCGGAATGCCCAGTAAACCAGCCAGAGCGAGAGATATCCCGCCACCGCGCCATAGATAGCATCGGTCAGCGGTAGCGTACGGAACAGGGCATGGAACATCAGCCCCGTCCACAGCAGCGGCTGGGTCAGGCAGTCCGGCAGCAGCATATGGCGCGCGTCGATCACCACCAGCGGCAGCAGCAGACTCCACATCACCCACAGCGCGATCAGCGCCAAAAACGACGGCGCCAGCGCGGCGCTGGCGGCAAAGAAGAGAGCGCTACAGACTTCCACCAGCAGCAGTCGCAGCGGAATCGCGCTATGGCAGTGGCGGCAGCGGCCGCGCAGCGCACACCAGCTAATGATGGGAATATTTTCCCACGCGCTCAGGGCGTGGTTGCATTCCGGGCAGTGAGAGGCGGGAAACAGCAGATTGCCTGCCCCCTCTTCTTCCATTACCAGCGGCGGAATACGCTCCGCCACTACGCCGAGGAAACTGCCGAGGATCGCGCCCAGCGCTCCGCTCATGACGCACAGACCCGGCAGATTCGCCTGCTGCAACAGCATTAGTGGGCTCATGCGCTTTTCGCCCAGCTCAGCGTAATGTGCGCTTTCACGTCACTCTGACGATCCACCGGCGTCAACGCGAGTTTCTCCAGATGGATACCGGAAGAGACGTTCATCTCACGCAGCCAGTTTTGCAGGGCAGAAACGCTGACGCGCTCGACATCAAAGGTCAGCGACTGCTCTTCCTGACGCACGCTTGTCAACGCGACGTGCACGACTTTGGCACTTTCTTCCACCACGCTGCGCGGGTTCGGGGTATTGACGATTCTGGACTGGAGATGGTTTTTATCAATTTCCTGGCGCATCCAGTTCAGCGTCTGCTTCTGCTTAAATAACACGGCCTCGTTATTTTTGATGAGAGTATCGAGCGGCATCATCGCGCCGTAATAAACCATCGCGCAGCAGAGTGCCCCGCCGCAGAGTTTAAATAAATTACGCTCGCGTGGACTGTAATGTTGCCAGCGGTTTTTTAACTGGGCTATTTGCGTTTTCATTTATAGCTCCCGGTAATAATGGCGGTATAAGGCGCCTCGCCGGAAATCGGCTGCATCGTAAATTCAAAGGTTTCGGCGCTGCGGGCGACAAAATCCTGCAGGGTCTGTTTATCCATGGATTTCACATTCAGCGTCAGCTGATTTTGCGTTTCGTCATATTCCACGTTATTGATCTCCAGCGACGGCAATGACTGCCTGATTTGATTCAGCGCTTCGAGCTGCAGGAAGATCCCTTTCTTCGCCTTGCTGATATTTTGCCCGACGTAGTATTTCAGGTTGCTGGTCTGGCGCAGGGTCGGGAAATAGTGCTGCGCTACGGTGGTCATCTCCCGGTGGATCTCGTTTTGCTGATGAGTGAGCATCCACGCCATACCAACGCGGGGGCCGATCAGCAGTCCGACGCAAAGCAGCGCCGCCGCCGCGAGGGCCTTTTTCGCGTGGCGAAAACGCGGACCGCTGGCGCTGCGCCCGGAAAACTCCCCGTGCAGCATGTTGATACGACAGCCCTGCCACTGGGGCTGGATCAGCACCAGCGGATGCTGCCACGCCAGCCGTTCATCCACCTGTACCTCCTGCGGCGCATCGCCGTAGCAGCACACCTCACCCGCCCGGCATTTACTCAACAGCAGCGGCAGCAGGACCGTATCGGCTTCGCCAGCGCTGCCGGGGGAAAAACGCAGCCAGTAGCTCTCCTCCAGGCTCACCAGCGTCGTGCCCCCTTCGCTCACCGGCAGCAGCCAGGCATCCGGCAGCGCCTGGGCCACCGTGAGCCCCGCCTGAGCGAACAGCTCCAGCCAGTGGCGCAGACGTTCAGCCTCGATGGCCACGGCATCCACCTCCGGCCCCTTTTTGTTCAGCACCGTCCAGTGCAGCGTATCTACCTCGCCGAGCAGCGTCTCTTCCGCCATCCACGAGAACTGCGCCGTCTGGGCGGAAAGTCCTTTTTTCGGCAGGGTAAAATGACGAAAGATCGTCTCGCTCGCCGGCAGCAGCAGGCACACCTGCTGAGAAAGCGGGTGGCAGGAAAGTTCGCTCAGTGCGCTCCAGCCCGTCAGATATTCCACCCGATCGTTACCGGATTCACACCACCAGATTTTGCCGTCCTCACGGGTGTCGGGACGAATAAAAAGCACCTTTTTCATTATCATCTACTTATCTTATTCAACCATTCGGTAGCGGCGTTGCCAGGTCACGACCTTGCCAGCCTCACTGTCAACGTGAAGCTGGCTGACGACGCGCAGCGTTAAATCATCGGTATTGCCGGTGGTTTCCACCCGAAAATAGCGACTGATGACCGCAACCCTGTCCTGAATCTGCGCCAGGATATCTTTGGTCTGCGGATAGTTGCTCTCCAGCACTTTGCTGAATGCCTCCAGCGACGCCCACCCCTCCTCCGGGCGTGAATCGATCAGGCGGGCAGCGTCGTCCGTGTTTAGCACGCCGGTAAAAACCGCCGCCAGCAGCGGCGCCTGTTCGCGTGTTAAGGTATTGACATTTATGGTGCCATCCGTATCCGGCAAGGCGCACAGCAGCTTGCCGACCTTCGGCCACGCTGCCTGCGGAAAGGCGGGCAGCAGTCTGATTTCGTTGATGGTGCGCATCATTTGATTCGCCGGACCGCGGGCGGGCGTCACGCTCGCCCAGGCGTCGACCTCCTGGCCCTGTTTCGCCGTCACGTCGTCGGCGTCAAGATAATCCACCAGCTGCTGGTAAATCTCTTCTGCCGCCAGCGTACCGACGCCACTTTCAGCCAGCAGCTGTTCGATAATCTGCTCTTTGACCGGTTTTTCCGGCAGCGCAGTTGGGTCGGCCGGGGCCGCTGGCGCCGCGTCCCCGCCCAGCAGACTATTGACGTTAAAGCAGGTCCGGGCATCCTCCACCTGACTCACCACGGTGTAATTATCCCCGTGGGTTTTCAGCGGCTGTGCCCAGTCACCTTGCGGCGACAGCCCCGCCCCTTCTGAACTGGCCGCTTTCTGCAACACGTTTTCCAGTACCTTCTGTTGACGGGCAATGGCCCAGCGCAGCGTCTGCTGGCTGACCTGATAATGCGTTTTTTGCAGGTGGCGGCAGAACTGCTGACTGATTTTCGCCGCCAGGGCGGACATCATCACCAGCAGGATCAGCACCACCAGCAGCGCCACGCCACGCTCTTTTCGCGCTGTTTTGCCGCTCATGAACTCACTCCTGGATCGGCTGCCGTATCGGGCTGCGGGGTTGTTACGGGCTGGGCCGCATGCTCCGCTGCCGGCTGCGCCGGGTCCGCATTCGTCTCTTTTGGCGCGGTCTGGATCTCAGGCATATCGCCGGGAGTGAGAAAAACCCAGCGCCAGGTTTCGCCGTTTTCCATGGTCAGATTCAGCTCAACGCCATCAGGCTGATGGGCGATGTCGGTCCATTTTTCCTGCCAACCTTCGTGCCAGAAGCGCCATTTCATCTCTTTCACATCGCTCAGAATCGGCACTTCTTCCGGCTGCGCGCTGGCGGGACCGTCGATAGCAGCCCAGACGTTGCGCCACAGGCGCTTGTCCTTTAACGTCCAGCTAACCCGCTCCAGCTGCACCTGGCCGCTGATGCCGTTCAGGGTTGTCATTTCCACACCATTCTGCTGCTGGACGAACACCTCGCCGCTGTTGCGCGGCGCGCGCGCCTGTTGCTGATAAAAGTCACGCGAGAGGAGGTTGTACGTGCGCTGAAGCGCCGTCACTTTTGTCGCCGCCTCGTCGCTGGCCGTCGAGGTGCGCATCGCGCCGTCGAGCGTTTGCCAGGCGAGAATGCTGATCACCGCGAAGATGGCCAGCGCAATCATAATTTCCAGCAGGGTAAAGCCCTGCTGACGCTGCACCTTACTCACGATCCACCTCCGGTTCGGCGAGCTGAAGCGCCACCACCGGTTGCGCATCGCTTGCTTCGCTGTAAACCCGTACCTCATCGGCAAAGGTATTTTCGGCGGTTTTCACCCGCTGGATATGCCAGGTCCAGGTTTGTCCGCCCATGGTTTCGGTACCCACCTGCTCGGCGTCCGGGAAGTCGGTCTGAGCCAGCTGCGCTTGCGCCAGTTAATTTTCCGCCACCCATCCGGCCTGCAGCGTTTCCGACAGGCTGTGGGTAAAGCGCACGTTCAGGGTGACGGAGTTCATCAGCGCCAGCGCCGCGGTGGAGAAAATCACCAGCGCCACCATCACTTCCAGCAGGGTCATCCCCTGCTCTTTGGTTTTGCGTTTAGTCATCGTTTTCCACCACCACGGGAACTGAGCCCTGTGACGTCACGTGAAAGCGCTGCTTTTTATCCAGGCTTTCGAGGCTGAGCGTGAAGCGGCTAAGCTCGCCGTCCGGCAAAAAGATGATTTGCGGTTCATCGTCCAGCGTGGCCGCCAGCGTTCGCGATGAGAGGGAGACATGCATCTCCTCAGGAAACTCGCCGCGGGTGGCGATCCGCCCCGACTTTAACGGTGCCCAGTGGCGCTCGCCGTTATTTACAACCTGCGTCACCAGTTCAAATTCTGACGAGGTCATCACCAGCCCGACAATATTTCCGTCCATTACCGCACGGTCAGAACCATATTCAACGAGGGATTTTAGCTGCTGACCAAATGTATCTGCGCCGCTGCGTGATGGAATGGTAGTGACCACCATCATGGCGCTCAGGGCGAATATCACCAGCGCCACGATAATTTCCAGCAGGGTAAATCCACGTTGCTTATTCATTACTTAGCTTTTTTATCAAAAGACCAGTTGCTGATATCGTCGGCAGTATTAGCTTCTGCATCCGGACCGGCTGAGAAAATATCAACAGCGCCATGTTCACCCGGGCTGACCAGAATATAGTCATTGCCCCATGGGTCCTGCGGCAGGCGACGAATATAGCCATCGTCACGGTAGCCTTTCGGAATAGGCGCAATTTCAGGTTTGGTCACCAGCGCCTGCAACCCCTGCTCGGTGGTCGGATAGCGATGGTTGTCGAGTTTGTACATATCCAGCGAACCTTCCAGCGCCACAATATCGCTGGTCGCTTTCTGAATATCGGCTTTTTCTTTATTGCCCATTAAATTAGGCACAACCATACTGGCCAGCACACCGAGAATAACGATAACTACCATTAATTCGAGCAGCGTGAACCCCGCCTGACGCTTCAGGCTATTTTTTTTCAAAGACATGATTAACCCACCATATTATTAAGTTGAAGAAGCGGTTGTAATATTGAAAGAACGATAAATAAAACAACGGTCGCCATAGTTACTACCAGTGCCGGTTCAAATACCGACAGCGTTAACGTAATTCGATGCTGTAATGCAGATTCCTGGTTTTCCGCCGCACGATCCATCAGCGAGCCCAGCTCGCCGCTCTCCTCCCCGGAGGCCACCATGTAGAGCATGGTGGGTGGAAAAATTCTCGCCTGTTCCAGCGCGTTGTAGAGGGATGCCCCCTGGCGCACGGTGTCCGCCGCCTGCTCAAGCACCTGCCGGGCATAGAGGTTTTCAATCCCGTCCATCTCGATGTACATCCCTTCCAGCAGCGGAACGCTGCTGGCCTGCAAAATACTCAGCGTACGGATGTAGCGCGCGCTGTTGATGGCGCAGACCAGTTTTTTCAGCGGTGACTTTAGCAACAGCCACCGATGATAAACAAACCGGTTCTTTTCTACTTTTATCCAAAATTTAAAGCTCGCCGACGCTCCGAACAGGCCGCCGGCGATAACGATGCCCCAGGCCTGTAGAAAGTCGCTCACCGCAATCAGCGTGCGGGTGGTTACCGGCAGCTCTTGTTTCATGTGGGTGAACTGGTCGATGACCTGCGGCACCACGGCGACCAGCAGAATGGAGATCACCGCGATCGCCACCACCGTCAGGGTGATGGGGTAGACCATCGCCTGGGTGAGCTTGCTTTTCATCTTCTGGCGCTGCTCGTTGTACTCGGCGAGCTTTTCCAGCACGCCACCGAGATGACCGGTCTTTTCACCGGCCATGACCAGGGTGCAGTAGAGCTTGTCGAAGCTGCGCGGAAACTGGCTGAAAGCGTCGAACAGCGTGTGACCTTCCACAATTTTGTCGCGGATCTCGGTCACCATCGCCACCAGGGTTTTATCTTCCGTCTGCTTCGCAATCGCCTTCAGCGCACTCTCCAGCGGCAGTGCGGCATTGACCAGAGTCGCGAGCTGTCGGGTAAACATCGACAGCACCGGAATCGACAGTTTTGCCCCTTTACGGGCGCTTTTTCCCGCCGCCGGATCGCTGGTCGGCGCAACGTTCACGGGCATCAGCTTCTGTTCGCGCAGCATCTGGCGCACCTGCTTTGGCCCTTCGGCCTGAAGGGTACCGCGCTGGGTTTTCCCCGCGGCGTCCGTCGCGGACCACGCATACCAGGCCATTACGCATCCCCCCCGCGCTCGGCGGTGACGCGCATCACCTCTTCCAGCGAGGTCACGCCGGAGATCACCTTCAGCAGACCGTTTTCACGCAGGCTGTAGGCCTCTTTGAAAAGCTGCGTTTCGATGGACATCTCATCTTTGTCTTCATGGATCGCACGGCGCATGGCGCTATCGACCACCAGAAATTCATGGATGCCGGCGCGTCCCTGGTAGCCGCTCTGGCGACACTGTTCACAGCCCACGGCGCGATAAATCGCTTTCGGCGGCGTTTCCATAAAGGTGAACAGCGCTTTCTCATTGTCATCCAGCGGACTGGTCGTGCGACAGTGCGGACACAGCCGACGCACCAGACGCTGGGCAATGACGCCAAGCAGCGACGAACCGATTAAAAATGACTCCAGCCCCATATCACGCAGACGGGTAATAGCGCCCGCGGCGCTGTTGGTGTGCAGCGTGGACATCACCAGGTGACCGGTGAGCGAGGCCTGTACCGCGATTTGCGCGGTTTCCCCGTCACGAATTTCCCCGATCATCACCACGTCCGGGTCCTGGCGCAGAATGGCGCGCAGTCCGCGCGCAAAGGTCATGTCCACGCGCGGGTTGACCTGGGTCTGCCCTACCCCTTCCAGTTCATACTCGATCGGGTCTTCCACGGTCAGAATGTTGCGTTCATGGCCGTTAAGCGCCGACAGCAGCGCGTACAGGGTGGTGCTTTTCCCCGAACCGGTCGGGCCGGTCACCAGGATGATACCGTGCGGACGTTCAATCAGTCCCTTTAACTTCACCAGCTCTTCATCAATCAGACCGAGCTTGTTGATGTCCGGCTTAAGGTTGCTTTTGTCCAGTAGACGCATCACCACGCGTTCGCCGTACTGAGACGGGATAGTGGAGACGCGCACGTCAATGGCCTTACGACCTATGCGCAGCGAGATACGACCGTCCTGGGGAAGACGTTTTTCGGCGATGTCCAGTTTGGACATCACTTTGATACGCGACACCAGCAGCGGCGCGAGCTTGCGCGCCGGCTGCAGCACCGGACGCAGCACGCCGTCAACGCGAAAACGAATGCTCAGGGTGCGCTCGAAGGTCTCGATATGAATATCGGAGGCCCCCTCTTTCACCGCTTCGCCCATAATGGCGTTGATCAGGCGGATCACCGGCGAGTTCTCGTCGTTATCGAGCAGATCTTCGTTGTCAGGGATCTCCTCGGTTAACGCCATCAGGTCAATATCGGCGTCCATGTCGTCCACCAGCTGCTGCGAGACGCCGCTGTTCTGCTGCCAGATGTTGGTCAGCAGTTCGTCAAACGCTTCCGCCGTCAGGATCGTCGGGGCATAGGAGCGCCCCAGCACGCGGCGCATCTCCAGCAGGGCATACGCCTGCGCATCCTCGCGGATATAAACCTCATCGTTATAGAACAGGACCCCGTTCTCTTTCGCCCAGGTGCTGGTACAGAGCGCATTACTCATCTCGGTCATGTCGCTTGCGCCTTACTCTTTAAACGGGTTGCGGGACGACACCGGCGCACTGGCGCTCACCGGCGCGGCATGGCTCTGGGACGGATAGACTGGCAGCATCGGTGAATCAGCATTCTCTACGATGCCCAGCTTGTGCTCTTCCATACGCTGCTGCTGACGCGCCTGGATCTGCTCATATTTTTCTTTCGACGCCGCGCCGTAGTTGTCGTCGTCGCGCAGTACGGTGGTGTGGATAAACACCATCAGGTTACGTTTGGCGCTGTCCTGGGAGGTATAGCGGAACAGCTGACCCACAACCGGAATATCGCCCAACAACGGCACTTTCGAGACCGACTGTTTGGTGACGTTTTCCATCAACCCACCCAGCACCACCGTCTGCCCGCTGTGGACCATCACTTCGTTGTTGATGGTGCGGGTGTTGAACGTTGGGCCCAGGCTGGCATCGGCCGTCGAGGTGTTATCCACGCTGGAAACCTCCTGCTCGATCTTCAGATGGATCATGTCGCCATCGTTGATCTGCGGTACGATTTTCAGCTTCGTACCGACGGTTTTACGTTCCACCGAGTTAAAGACGTTATCGCCGCTGGTGGTCTGCGAACCGGAGAGGACCGGAACGTCCTGACCGACGTTGAACGACGCCTCTTTGTTATCCAGCGTCACCACGCTCGGCGTCGACAGAATGTCGTTTTTGCCGTTAGTGGACAGCGCCGTCATCAGCGCGCCAAAGTCGCCGTTAAAGAAACCGGTCGCCAGGCCCGTATAGCTGCCAATGACTTTTGACTTCTTGATCTGGCTGATCGGCAGGCCGGTCGAACCAAACTGAACCCCACCGTGTTTACTGGTCCACTGCACGCCCAGATCCAGACCGTTACCGTCCTGAACTTCGGCGATGATCGCCTCCACCAGCACCTGCGGACGGCGGATATCCAGCTTGTCGATCACTTTTTCCAGTGAATTCATGACGTTTGGCTGGGCGGTGATCACCAGCGAATTGGTAGACTCGTCGGCGGAAATATTCAGATCGCCTGCCATCGGCGCGGCTTTGCTCTTGCCACCGCCCGCTTTATCCTTCAATTGCTCGCCGATCCCCGTCAGCACCGGCACCACTTTGCTGGCGTTGGCGTATTTCAGGTAGAAGACGCGGGTGTTGCCCTCGTTGTTCTGCTCGCGATCGAGCTGGGAGATCAGCGTCCGGGTGCGCTGACGCGCGTCCGGGCTGCCGCTGATCACCAGGCTGTTGGTTTCATCGTCGGCGACCACTTTGGTCGCCAGCTGCGGGGCGTTTTGCCCTTTCTGCTCTTCATTGTTGAGGTTGTTCAACATGTCAGAAAGCTCTTTGGCCGAGGCAAAACGCAGTGGCACGATTTCACGGCGCTGGACGCCGCTTTGGTCCACACGCTGCACCAGATCCACCAGGCGGTTAACCACCGAGGCTTTGCCGGTTAACAGCAGCACGTTTGACGGTTCAAAATGGACCACGTTGCCGATGCCGGAGGCGTCGTTCAGCTGACGCAACAGGGGGGCCAGCTCACGTACCGGAACGTTCTCCATCCGCACCACGCGGGTGATGACTTCGTCGCCTTTGCCAGGGTTTTTGCTGTCGGCAATCGGTGCGCCCGACATGCGGGCCACCGAAGAGCGCACGACTTTCACCATCCCGTTATCCATCGGAATCACCGACAGACCATAGAGATCCAGCACGCTCAGGAAGAACTGGTAATATTCATCTTCCGTCAGTACGTTGTTGGTGCGAACCGACACCGTTCCCTGAACTGAAGGATCGACCAGAATGGTTTTATTGAGGTTACGCCCGACGGTATCGATAAATTCGCGGACATCGGTATTTTTAAAACTGGCGCTAAAGTTCGCCGCGAACAGCGAACCTGAATATAACGACAATGCGGTCAGCGCTACGCACGCCCATGGAAATTTCTTCATGTCTGTACACTTATTAATTGTTAAGAACATTGACCCGAATATTTTCAAGGTGAGCGTGACGCCGGATAACGACATCCGCTTCTTTCATTTTTGACCAGCGGGCAACAATCTCTTTTGCCTGCGCCTCTTTAGTCATATCCACATCGTCAACTTTTACCACCACATCACCTTTTTCCAGGCCAGCATGGCTGTAGAAAGGCGACGCATTGCGTGGATTAATGTTGTAGCCTTCCAGCTGGCCTTTTTCGATTATTGGTTTTAACACCAGATAATCATCCAGATGCAGATTATCTAACCCTGCATCTTTCTTCGATTTGGTTACCGGGGCGCTGTCAACGCCGCCTTTGAAATAGTCCGGTTTTTTAAGTGAAATAACCTGCGGCGCGCCTTCATAATTCACCACCACATTATCAGGATGAATTTCGGCAATATAGGCATTGTCAAAACCGGCGAGCATTTCGCCCTCGCGATAGCTCTTTTGTCCTGCGGGAGTTTTTATCACCGCAAAGGACAGCCAGGCTTCATCGCTGCTGAGAATACCTTCGATTTCCGCACTGAGCGGCTTTTTCACCGCCGCTGGCTGTTTCGCTGGCATCACCGCCGGCGTAAAAAGCACAAACTGGGTTTCATCGTGACTTTTTTTTTGCATAGTCTTTTTTGAATCAGACAACCTGTTCGTCACTTTTTTATAATCTTTATAAACCATATACCCTTGCTGGCCGCAGAATATAAGCAGCACAAACATGACGCAGGGCATAATCAATTGAGTAACAAATGACATCCGCATTTTTTAACGAGCCTTTCTGCCAGTCAGTAATTCACAGCACAGGGCTGTATGAGTAAGTGGCGTAAATACTAATGTGTTTCCTCGCCCCCGCCCATTCACACTGCCGCTAACAATAATTTAGAAAAAGATTGATCGTTAAATAAACCTATGATAGAGGTCCAGACAGAATATTTTTATCCTGTATTCAAATTGCTCCTTTCGCCTATATCCTTTACTTTTCCGGCTCCTTGCTATGAATCAAAGAGACGGTAATACGCTATGTATATGCGCCATTTTAATTTCACTACCCAGCCTTTCCGGGCTATCACCCGGATGTCAGGTGATTTTTTTGTTCCGTATCATCAGGATGTGTTCGGTTTGCTGAAAGAGAAGTGCCAGACAACAGGCGTCACTGCGCTCTTTAGCGACGACAGCTATCTCGTGTCGCAGTTTTGCGATGCGCTGAAAAAGCATGACGGCACGCTGCTTGCCATTAACGCCTTCCCAAAACTCAGCGCCAGCGGCCTGCTCTATAAACTCAACGCCACCACTAAAGAGAGCAAAACCCGGATCCAGGCTATTGATGCCGTGCTGCGTCAGTGGCAGGACGAGATGTTGTCCCGCAAAACCACGCGTAAAGTGCTGGTCATTTCGCATATTCAGTCAATGAAAGCGAATTGCCATGAGGCACTGTCCATGCTGTTAACCCGCGCGCAGGAGCTGGATGTGCCTCTGTCGGTTGTGCTGATGGGATCGGCCGACCAGGAAGCCGCCCTCCAGCAGTGCGGGTTGCGTGAATATCTTCATACGCATCACACGCTCCGGCCCCTCACCTGCCGCGAGTCCCTGAGCTATATTCAGGCCCAGTGTGAAGCGCATGGCAGCGACGCGACGCCGTTCACCCGGGCCCGCATGCGCAGGATGCATGTTCTGACCAAAGGACAGACAGGCAAACTCAACGAGCTGGCGCACCTTGCGATGCTAGCCGCCTGGACCGAGCGTTCGGCGCAGGTATCGCCGCGCCATCTGCGCCTCGCCGCAGGAGAAGTTCTGCCGGCGAAACCTAAGGGCAAACGCCTTGCCGTTATGGGCCTTTTTGCCTCCGTACTGTTTGCCGCCTGCGGCTGGACATTGATGCCCACCATTACCGCCAGACTGCCGGTACAGCTGCCCGTGATGGCCAGCTGGAAACCGCAGGCACCAAAAACCGACGCCCCAGCGGTGCCGGTTATCGATAATGAAGTGGTGAATAAGCCCGATGCGATGCATCAGCTCTATACCATGTGGGGTTATGACGCCACGATGGAAGAGGCGCTCTGCCAGAACGCCGGGCAGGTCAACCTGATGTGTAAGGAGGGCAGCGCTCCGGTCGAAGAGCTGGCAAAAGAGGGTTACCCGTGGATCGGCGAGATCAAAACTGGCGATCACCTGAACTATGCCGTGGTGGCCAGAGTAGATGATAACTCGCTGGATCTGCTGATGAATAATCGCACCTGGCAGGTGAGCCGCAGCTGGTTTAACCAGCATGCAACCGGCAATTACACCCAATTGCACCGCCTTACGCCGCAGGGGAAAGATGCCGTGAGCGCCGAAAGCAGCGCCAAAGATCTGGGCTGGATGGATCAGCAGCTTAGCCTGGCGCTGAATCTACCTGAAACCCATACAAAGGCGTGGACGGCCGAACTGATGCAACGTACCCGCGAGTTTCAGCAGAAAATGCATCTGCACGTGGACGGGATTCCGGGTGAAGATACATTGATGCAGTTAATGCGTGAAACCAGGACTACGCCAAGCGTACTTATTCAGTCCGCAAATATATCTGCGACCCCCACCGCGCAGGAGAAACATTCATAATGTCGACGATTACTCTGGCTGCCCAGCGCAGCTATACCCTGAACGCACCGGTCTGGTTTTCTTACCGGCGCCCCTCGCTGAAAAAAGCGGTCTGCGCCACCCTGCTCTGGGTGGTGGGAATAGTGATGACGATCGCTGCGGGACTCTACGCTCATCTCTACTGGGATCTGCGCCATCCGGCACCTGAGCCAATAAAAGCGAGCGCCGTTAAGCCAGAAACGACGCTATCGGATATGCATTATGTCTATGTCAGTAAACCGTTCCCGCAGCCTGAACCAAAGCCAGAACCGGTAACAAAAGAGATGCCGCCGCTGCAGGAGATGCCCATTGATAGCGGCGATGCCGACTGGCAGCAGGCGCCCGACGGTGAAATGCCGAATAATCTTTCCCGGGATACATTGCCAGGGACAGAAGTGAGCCATTCTGCTATCCCCGAACGGGATAATACCGGTCAGACAGTTGATGACGGGGCGATCAAGGCATTATTGATGAAGGCGTTAAAAGAGCAGGAAAAAGATTATTCGCAAGGGAAAATGCCCGCGCCTCCTGTAGATGAATCCACGGCAGGAACGCAGGCAAATAATGTAATGAAACATAGCCCTCCTTTCAGTTAAAAAGGAGGTAAATAGCGATTAATATTTCTCTGGCAATACTGATAAATACATAAGGCGGCCTTTCTCAACCTGAATATAATTACCTTTCTTCAGGTCGGCTAGGATTTTAATAATGGTACTGCGGGCCAGGCTGGTATATTCCTGAATATAGTCATAAATATTGATATCGCGCTGATGGTGCACAATCAGTTCGTTAATTTCCAGCAAGAACTCGCGAACAATCGAGTACGCGCTGCGAGCCACCAGCACTTCGTCACGCTTGCTGAGCAGGCAAACGTACCAGGAGAGGACTTTACTCAAGGCTTCCCACAGGTTTTTTTCGCTTATCAGACGGACAAAATCATCTTTTTTAATGGTGCGCACCACGGTGTTGGCACGAACCAGGCCGTACATATGCGTTGAGTTGTAATAAATAGAGGAGAGACCAAAAATACATTTATTCTGTAAGGTGAACATACACAGTTCATCCGACTCGCGGCGGAATTCAACTTCACCGCTAACGATAAAATGAATATCTTCGTTGTTATCGGTACTGATACGCTGCCATTTGCGTAAGGTTCTTTCTTCAAAACCTTCAGTTGCCGCGATAAGGGCGTCAAGTTCTGCTTGTGGACGGCTATTTTTACTGTAGATACTTAACATTGTTATACCTATTAATATTAAATTGAAAAAGGTGAACGTGTGCAATCACAGCGCATAAACGCGTAGTCCATTTAACAAATGTAAAGTAAAGCTAAGACGTTAGAACATCCGTATTTCTTATTTGTCGTGCTGATATATTGTCAACCACGTTTGCGAGTAATTTCGACTGAGGAAACTATAAAACATTTACGACGTGAATGTGATTAAAAAATCAGTCCAAAAGAAGACCCTATAAAGGTGAAGTCGGGTAACCCGAAGGATTACCCCTGCCCGTAGCGCTCCAGCAGCGCCTCCGCGGTAGCCAGCGTTTCGCGATCGGCCACGCCGTCCCAGCGCGCCGGGCGAAAATGCATCTGAAACGCGACGATAACGCGCTTCTGCTGCGCGTTCGTCATGTTATCGGTCACCTCATAGCCGTAGCGCGACAGCAGATCGAGCAGCACCTTCGGCTCCACGAGCTCGTCGCGCGGCTTGCCGTTCAGGTAAAACGCCACCCGCGCCGGGTCGGGCCACGCCCCGATACCCTGCATGGCGAGCGCCTGCCACGGGAACAGCGGGCCGGGATCGTCTTTGCGCTGCGGGGCGATGTCCGAATGGGCCACCACATTTTCAGGTCTGATGTTGTAGCGGGCAATAATGTCTTTGGCGAGCGGAACCAGCGCCGCAATTTGCGCAGGCTCAAACGGCGTAAAATGCTTAACGCCCGACGTTTTTTGCCAGCCGCGGTTCTCCAGCTCAATGCCGACAGACGTATCGTTAATCCGGTTGGTGCCGCGCCAGAAGCTGATGCCCGCATGCCAGGCCAGTTCGCTTTCAGGCACCAGCTGCCAGATGCGGGGCTTACCGTCCGGTGCTGGGGGTTTAGCCGGGATCAAATAGTGAGAGCTGACGTTCTTATCCGTCAGCGTGGCCAGCGAGCTGTCAAAGTCATCTGCGGTGTAGTGGATCACCAGCACCTTGATGCGCGGGTAAGCCGCCTGCGCCTGATGACGCGTGTCCAGCTCGTAGGCGCCTTTGTCGATAATCCCTTTTTCCGTGACGCATCCTGCCAGCAACAGCGCCAGCAGGAGCGTGGCAAACGAACGCGTCATCGGAGGGTTTTCACCGCCGTACCGCTTACGCTCACCATCAGCATGCTGGCATCTTTCCCGACCGTTTCGTAGTCGATATCAATCCCCACAACCGCATCAGCGCCGAGGGCTTCCGCCTGCTCGCCAAGCTCTTTAAAGGCGATTTCGCGCGCTTTACGCAGCTCTTTTTCGTATGCGCCCGAGCGGCCGCCAACGATATCGCGGATACCGGCGAAAAAGTCGCGGAAAATATTGGCGCCGAGAATGGCTTCGCCGGTAACCACACCGCAATACTCGGTTATTGTTTGCCCTTCCAGGGTTGGCGTTGTTGAAAACTGCATGGTTTCTCTCCTTCTTTAGCGTTCAATGCCTTAGGCACAGCATTATCGGTTCGTTACGCTATGATTGAAAGGATAGTTAATAAATAAGGAAATCAACATGCGCTATTCTGCTTTAACACTTTTGGTGCCCTGCGCGCTGGTGCTCAGCGCCTGTACCACCACGGTCACGCCAGCCTTTAAGGATATCGGTACCCGCAGCGGCCCCTGCATTGAGGGCGGCCCGGACGCCGTGGCGCAGCAGTTCTATGATTATCGCATTCAGCACCGCAGCAACGATCTCACCGGCCTGCGCCCGTATCTGAGCGACGGTCTGGCAAAACTGCTTAACGACGCCACCCGCGATCCTCAGCACAACACATTGCTGAAATCCGATCCGTTCTCCAGCCGCACCACGCTGCCGGACAGCGCCGAAGTAGCCAGCGCGTCAACCATCCCAAATACCGATGCCCGTAATATTCCGCTGCGCGTGAAGCTGACGCAGGGAACCCAAACCTGGCAGGATGAAGTGCTGATGATCCGTGAAGGACAGTGCTGGGCGGTAGACGACGTGCGCTACGTTGGCGGCAGCGTTCATGCCCCGGCAGGCACGCTGCGCCAGTCGATTGAGAATCGCTAAACCCGCCGATACAACCCGGTAACCCCCGTAAAATGTGCGGCATTTCATGCGGAATGCCGACATTTATACTCGCCGACCTTACCGTTCGCTATTTTGTGCTATGTTTAAGAGGAAACACGGGTTATATTTAACTTTTAACGCATAAATATTGCATAACTATTCTGTCAACGGTACTATCTGCGGCCTCAATTGCTATAGATTGCCTGGATGAGTAAAGACTGCCCCGATGAGTATTAAACTAAACGGCATTAACTGCTTCTACGGCGCACACCAGGCGCTGTTTGACATCACGCTGAACTGCCCGGAAGGCGAAACGCTGGTTTTGCTTGGCCCAAGCGGTGCAGGCAAAAGCTCCCTTCTGCGCGTCCTTAATCTGCTTGAAATGCCCCGTTCAGGTACGCTGGCAATTGCCGGTAACCATTTTGACTTCGCTAAAACGCCGTCTGATAAAGCGATTCGCGAACTGCGTCAAAACGTCGGCATGGTCTTCCAGCAATACAATCTCTGGCCGCATCTGACCGTCCTGCAAAACCTGATTGAAGCGCCGTGCCGCGTGCTGGGGTTAAGCAAGGATCAGGCGATCGCGCGCGCTGAAAAGCTGCTGGATCGTCTGCGCCTTAAGCCCTACAGCGACCGCTATCCGCTGCACCTTTCCGGTGGTCAGCAGCAGCGCGTAGCCATTGCCCGCGCGCTGATGATGGAGCCTGCGGTACTGCTGTTTGATGAACCGACCGCGGCGCTGGACCCGGAAATTACCGCCCAGATCGTCAGCATCATTCGCGAGCTGGCGGAAACCAATATTACTCAGGTTATCGTCACCCACGAAGTGGAAGTGGCGCGTAAAACCGCCAGCCGTGTGGTCTACATGGAAAACGGGTATATCGTTGAGCAAGGTGATGCGAGCTGCTTCGCGAACCCGCAAACCGATGCCTTCAAAAACTATTTATCTCATTGATTGTGTCAGGGGAAATATAATGAAAAAAGTATTACTTGCCGTGCTGCTTGCTGGCGTTACCCTTTCCGCTACCGCAGCTCAGACCATTCGTTTCGCCACGGAAGCCTCTTACCCTCCGTTTGAGTCCATTGATGCGAACAACAAAATTGTTGGCTTCGACGTGGACCTGGCTAACGCCCTGTGTAAAGAGATCGACGCGACCTGTACCTTCAGCAACCAGGCGTTCGACAGCCTGATTCCAAGCCTGAAGTTCCGCCGTATCGACGCCGTGATGGCCGGTATGGACATCACCCCGGAGCGTGAAAAGCAGGTGCTGTTCTCTACGCCTTACTACGACAACTCCGCCCTGTTCATTGGTCAGAAAGGTAAATTCACCTCTGTCGATCAGCTGAAAGGCAAAAAAGTTGGCGTGCAGAACGGCACCACGCACCAGAAATTCATCATGGATAAACATCCGGAAATCACCACCGTTCCGTATGACAGCTACCAGAACGCGAAGCTGGATCTGCAAAATGGCCGTATCGACGGCGTATTTGGTGATACCGCGGTCGTAACCGAGTGGCTGAAAGCCAACGATAAACTGGCGCCAGTGGGCGACAAAGTGACCGATAAGGATTACTTCGGTACCGGTCTGGGGATTGCCGTTCGTCAGGGCAACACTGAGCTGCAGCAGAAATTCAACGCTGCGCTGGAAAAAGTGAAGAAAGACGGCACCTACGAAACCATCTACAAAAAATGGTTCCAGAAGTAATTCCTGATGAATGAAATTTTTCCTTTAGCAAGCGCCGCCGGGATGACCGTCGGCCTTGCCGTTTGCGCACTGATTATCGGCCTCGTGCTGGCGATGTTCTTTGCGGTGTGGGAATCCGCGAAATGGTTCCCCGTCGCCTGGACAGGCTCCGCGCTGGTCACCGTGCTGCGTGGGCTTCCGGAAATTCTGGTGGTCCTGTTTATCTATTTCGGCTCCTCACAGCTGCTGCTGACGCTGTCGGACGGTTTTACGATCAATCTTGGCTTTGCGCAAATCCCGGTGCAGATGCAGATTGAAAACTTCGACGTCAGCCCGTTCCTGTGCGGCGTGATTGCCCTCTCCCTGCTCTACTCCGCGTACGCGTCGCAAACCCTGCGCGGTGCGCTGAAAGCCGTGCCGCAGGGTCAATGGGAGTCGGGTCAGGCGTTAGGTCTGTCGAAGTCAGCCATCTTCTTCCGTCTGGTCATGCCGCAGATGTGGCGCCATGCCCTGCCGGGCCTCGGCAACCAGTGGCTGGTGCTGCTGAAAGATACCGCGCTGGTGAGCCTGATCAGCGTTAACGATTTGATGCTGCAAACCAAAAGCATCGCCACCCGTACCCAGGAGCCTTTTACCTGGTACATTGTGGCGGCGGCTATCTACCTGGTGATCACGTTGCTCAGTCAGTACATCCTCAAGCGTATTGACCTGCGTGCGACGCGCTTTGAACGGAGACCAGGCTGATGCTTGAATATTTCCCCGAGCTGATGAAAGGGCTGCACACCAGCCTGACGCTGACCGTGGCGTCCATTATCGTGGCGCTGATCCTGGCCCTTATCTTCACCATCATCCTGACGCTGAAAACGCCGGTGCTGGTGTGGATTGTGCGCGGCTACATCACCCTGTTTACCGGTACGCCGCTGCTGGTGCAGATCTTCCTGATTTACTACGGCCCGGGCCAGTTCCCGTCGCTGCAGGAGTATCCGGTTATCTGGCATCTGCTTTCTGAACCGTGGCTGTGTGCCCTGATTGCCCTTTCGCTGAACAGTGCGGCCTATACCACCCAGCTGTTCTACGGGGCGATCCGCGCCATTCCGGAAGGACAATGGCAGTCCTGCGGAGCGCTGGGCATGAGCAAGAAGGACACGCTGGCGATCCTGCTGCCATACGCCTTTAAGCGCGCGCTCTCCTCTTACTCCAACGAAGTGGTGCTGGTGTTCAAGAGTACCTCTCTGGCCTACACCATCACCCTGATGGAGGTGATGGGTCACGGACAGCTGCTGTACGGGCGCACCTATGACGTGATGGTGTTCGGCGCGGCTGGCGTGGTTTACCTGGTGGTTAACGGCCTGTTGACGCTGATGATGCGCCTGATCGAGCGTAAAGCGCTGGCGTTTGAGCGCAGATCGTAGGCCGGGTAAGCCAGCGCCACCCGGCAAGAAGTGCATAAATGTGATTAATCAATGCGGATAACTTTTTGGTTATCCGCTTTTTTTTATCCAAGTATAAATATTTACTCATATATATTGCATACAAATTCATTAAATGGCATTGTACATCCATGCCGCAGACACGGCGCATAAATAAGACAGACGGGAGTATTACAATGAAAAAGTTAGTTCTGGCCGCATTGCTCGCCACCTTCGCCGCTGGCGCATCCGCAGCTGATAAAATCAATTTTGGCGTGTCCGCCACCTATCCGCCGTTTGAATCGCTGGATGCCAGCAACCAGATCGTGGGTTTCGACATTGACCTGGCGAAAGCGCTGTGCAAACAAATGCAGGCCGACTGCACCTTTACCAACCATGCCTTCGACAGCCTGATCCCGTCGCTGAAATTCAAAAAATACGATGCGGTGATCTCCGGGATGGACATCACGCCTGAGCGCAGCAAACAGGTTGCGTTTACCGACCCGTACTACGCCAACTCGGCGGTCGTGATTGCGAAGAAAGGTGCCTATACCTCTTTCGATCAGCTGAAAGGCAAACGCATCGGGATGGAAAACGGCACCACGCACCAGAAATACCTCCAGGACAAACATCCTGAAGTGAAAACCGTGGCTTATGACAGCTACCAGAACGCGATTATCGACCTGAAAAATGGCCGTATCGACGGCGTATTCGGCGATACCGCCGTGGTGAACGAATGGCTGAAAACCAATCCGCAGCTGGGCACCGCAACCGAGAAAGTGACCGATCCGCAGTACTTCGGCACGGGTCTGGGCATCGCGGTACGTCCGGATAACAAGGCCCTGCTGGAAAAACTGAACGGCGCGCTGAAAGCGATTAAAGCTGACGGTACGTATCAGAAAATCAGCGAGCAGTGGTTCCCGCAGTAAGATTTTTTTGCCGGGTGGCCCGGCCTACGGGGGTGGTAGTCTGTAGGCCGGGTAAGGCGAAGCCGCCACCCGGCACTCTCTCACAACGGCACAAAGAACCTGAACCGCGCCCCGCTCACCGACTCCATCAGCCTGATCCCACCGCCGTGCAGCTCCAGCATACGTTTCACGATTAACAGCCCCAGTCCGCCGCGATTCTCCCGCGATGCCTGGGTGTTCAACGCCGATGGCCGCTGGAACAGATCGTCGCGCAGCGAGGCATCCACGCCCGTTCCGCTGTCAGCCACTTCGACCTGAAGCCGTTCATTCTCCTGCCAGACCGCCAGACGAATTTCCCCGCCAGATGGCGTATGGCGCATCGCGTTATCGAGCAGGTTGGTCACCACGCGTTCGATCATCGACACGTCGGCGTTAATCAGCGGCAGCGGTCCCGGCACGTCAATATGCAGATTCACTTCGCGCGTGCGGGCGGTGAGCTCAAACTTCTGCGCCACGTCGGAAATCAACTCCCCCATCGCGAAACGCTCGCGCTGCGGCTTAATGCCGCCGTGCTCAAGGCGCGCCAGCTCGAACAGCTGCTGCGAGAGATGACGGACTTTTTGCCCCTGACGCAGCGCGGTGGCGAGATACTGCTGGTGCTCCTGCGGCGTCAGCGTGGCGGATTTTAGCGACAGGGTTTCCAGATAGCCCAGCAGCGAGGTCAGCGGCGTACGGAGATCGTGCGAAATGTTGGCGATAAACTCCCGGCGCTGGCGATCGCTGTCGGCCAGCTGGTCCCACTGGCGGGTGATTTTGCGCGCCAGCTCGATAAAGCTGTTGCGCAGGATCGCCACTTCATCCCTGGCCGCCGCGTCCAACGGCTGCGCCGCCAGCTGTCTGATAGCGCTGATGCTGTCCTGCTCCAGCCCGGCGACCTCCACCGTCAGCTGTTTTACCGGGCGCGTGACCCAGTACCAGACCAGTAAACCTGCCAGCAGGCCAAACAGCGCGACCCACAGCAATGACCACAGCACCGTGCTCCACAGCGCCTTATGCCAGGCCATTTCAGCCAGGGCGTTTGACTCTTCGCCCTGCAAAATAATGTACAGATAGCCTTTTAGCTCGCCATCCTGCCGCAGCGGCGTGGCGCTAAAGACCTTTTTATTTTGACTGCGAGGATCGTCGCCCAGAACCGGTATGGCGGTACCGCTCAGGAAGGTCTGAACCGGGGCCAGATCGATTTTTTGCCGCTGAATGTGGCCCGGCGGTGCGGCATCGGCCAGGATATCGCCGTCCGGGGAGACAACGTACAGCTCAACGCTCGGATTAAAGGTCATCAGCCGATCGAACAGCGGCTTGAGCGCCGTTCGGTCGACCCTGCCCTGCGCGTCCAGAATCGGTTCACGCTGAACGATCTGCTGCGCCAGCCCGCCCGACAGCCGCTGCACCATCGCATTGCCGTACTGCGTACTGGTGTAGAGCTGTACCGCACAGGCGACGGTGGCGCAGAGCATCATCAGCAGGATGAACAGCAGCGTCAGGCGCTGGCCCAGGCTAAAGCGGCGCATCATGATTTGGCTCCGCAAATTTATAGCCCTTGCCCCAGACGGTGCGAATAATCTCCGGCTCGGCGGCGTCCTTCTCAATCTTGATGCGCAGGCGGTTGATATGGGTGTTAACGGTGTGCTCATAGCCTTCGTGCTGATAGCCCCAGACCTGCTCCAGCAGCGCCAGACGCGAAAAGACCTCGCCAGGATGACGGGCAAAGAAGTACAGCAGCTCGAATTCACGCGGGGTGAGATCCACCACCTGGCCGTGAAGCAGCACGCTGCGCGCCAGCGGATCGATGGTCAGACCGTGGGCCTGAATTTGACCGTCGGTTTGCGCCTGCCCCATCGCCTGCTGGCGGCGGAACAGCGCTTTGATGCGCGCAATGAGTTCCTGCACCGAGAACGGCTTCGCCAGATAATCATCGGCGCCGGTTTCCAGCCCGGTAATGCGGTCGGTCTCGCTGCTGCGGGCGCTGATGATGATCACCGGCAGGTAGCGCGTCATCTGACGGATGCGGCGGCAAATCTCCAGACCGTCAACGCTGGGCAGCATCAGGTCGAGGATCACCGCATCCCACGGCTGTTTTTCAAGACGCAGTAAGGCCTTGCCCCCGTCGGGCTCGTGGGTGATGGCGTAGCCTTCGTCTTCTAAATTGAGTCGCAGAAGCGCCGCGATATCGTGGTCGTCTTCCACCAGCAGGATCTGCTTCATGGGTAAGCCTTCAATCATTTCTTATGACGTAAGCTTACCTGATTTCGAGCGGGGGAAGAGTTCACATTTTGTTTAAGATTTCACGAGCAACGTCAACACTTCATAATGCGCGGTATGCGGGAACATATCGAAAAGCTGAACGCGTTCAATGCGGTAGCCCGGCAGGCTGGCGATGTCTTTCGCCATGGTCTGGGCGTTACAGCTGGAATAGACGATGTACTCGGGCGCCATCTGGCTCAGGTAGTCGCACAGCGCCTTGCCGATGCCGCGGCGCGGCGGGTTGACCAGCACCAGCTCCGGCACGTTGCCCTGGCCGGTCGCAAACTGCGTGGAGTCCAGCGCCTGGAAGTGCAGATTCGTTAACCCCAGCCCGGCGGCGGACTGTTTCGCGCAGGCTATTGCTTCGGCAGAAATCTCTATTCCGGTGAGCTGCATCTCTGGCGTGGCGCAGTGCAGGCCAAAGCCGCCCACGCCGCAGAAGAGATCCCACATATGATGGACGTTTAACGCACGAACCCAGTCGCGGGCGGTGGCGTACAGGCTGCTTGCCACGGTCGGGTTGGTCTGGAAGAAGCTTTGCGGGCGGATCCACAGCGGCACGCCGTTGAAGCTTTCGGCCAGCGCGTGCTGGTCGGTGAAGAAAATCTCTTTCTCCCCTTCCATGATCGCCATATGCACCGGCTGAATATTCGCCGTAATGACCTTCAGCTGCGGCAGCTGTTCCTGCAGCCACGGCAGCGCCGCGCGCAGCTGCTCCAGCTTGGCTTCCGAGCGCAGCACGAAGCGCAGCATCATGCCGCCGTCGAGTTGGCTTTCCGTCAGCAGAAGGTACTTCAGCTCGCCGCGCCTGCGGGCGACGCTGTAAGGCGTTAACCCTGCACGCGCGATAAACGGTTTCAGCGCGGCAAAGACGGGTTCAAACGAGGCGGGATACAGCGGGCAGCCGGTCAGGTCTTCCGGCGTGCCGTCGCGGTGCAGCATTCCCAGCAGCGGTTTTTCAACGCTGCCGCTGACCACCATTTTGGCCTTATTACGAAAGCCCAGCTCCGGGCCACTGACGGGTGCGCACCACTCGCCCACCGCTTGTGCTGCCAGCAGCTGTTGCAGGTCGGCCATTTTGGCGGTGAGTTGTTGAGAGACCGGCTGTTCTATCCACTGACAGGAGCGGCAGCGTCCGGCGTCATAGAGTGCGCACTGCATATGAAAACCTTAAGAATCACGAGGGCTGCGATTATACACATTATTGCAGGCGGAAGAACCGCCGGCTTGAGGCCGGAACGAAGAGTAGACAGAGCACCAGCATATCCGGAAGTTTTTGCATAAACAGCGCGCGCAGGATCTCGCGTTTGGATTCCCCGGCAATGCTGAACAGCTCCGGGTAACCGTATCCCAGCGAGGCGGCCCACAGATAGCTGGCGGCGGTAATTTGCGTCAGCAGATAGACCCAGCGCGCCCAGTTGCGCCCTTTGACCAGCGAAAACGCGCAGTAGATCTCGATAAACACCAGCACCAGGCTGCTCAAAAAGACCAGCGTCAGATTCCACGTCTGCACGCTGCGGTGAATGAATTCACCGATGCCGCGCACGCCCAGGGTGTTCAGAATCATCAGCACGTCCAGGCAGCGGATCATAATAATGGCGAGCGCCGCCACCTGAACCAGAGCAGGTACGTTAGGACGCGCGTGCGTAGTACGTGATTTTTTTAATAATCCCAATGTTTTACTTCCCTGAAAAACAGTGCCGCGTCATGCGCGGCACTTCACTGGAAATTTTAAATCCTTCAGCCGCGTCTTGCACGCTGGATATCGCGCACGCGCTGTTTTTCCGCGCGCGCCATCAAATACCAGGCGATAAATCCGACAATTCCGACCACGCCGAGGATGATGGAAGCCAGGGCGTTGATCTCCGGGTTGACTCCCATGCGCACGCTGGAGAAGACCAGCATAGGCAGCGTCGTCGCGCCCGGTCCGGAGACAAAGCTGGCGATAACCAGATCGTCCAGCGACAGCGTAAACGCCAGCAGCCAGCCGGAGATCACCGCCGGCATAATCATCGGCAGGGTAATGATGAAAAAGACCTTCAGCGGCGTCGCGCCAAGATCCATCGCCGCCTCTTCAATGGAGCGATCCAGCTCGCGCATGCGCGAGGAGATCACAACCGCCACGTAGGCCGTACAGAAGGTGACGTGCGCCAGCCAGATGGTGAGCATGCCGCGATCCGCCGGCCAGCCGATGGCGTGCGCCAGGGCCACGAACAGCAGCAGCAGCGCGAGTCCGGTGATCACGTCCGGCATGACCAGCGGCGCGGTGATCATAAAGGCGAACCCGTTTGAGCCGCGAAAACGCCCGAAGCGCACCATCACCAGCGCGGCGATCGTGCCCAGCACCGACGCCATTGTCGCCGCAAGGGCAGCAATGGTCAGGCTCAGCCCCACCGCGCTCATCATCGCATCGTCGTGAAACAGCTCTCTGTACCAGCGCGTCGACCAGCCCGCCCAGACCGTTACCAGCTTAGAGCTGTTGAACGAGTAGATCACCAGCATCAGCATCGGCGCATACAGGAAGGTAAAGCCGATAACGAGAATCGCAATTCGCCACGGGGAGCGCACTACCGGTAAGTTGTTCATCCGTGGTCTCCCATCTGTTTCTGCTGATGCTTGTGGAACCACATAATCGGCACGATCAGCAGCAGGAGCATAACAATCGCTACCGCCGAGGCCACCGGCCAGTCGCGGTTATTGAAGAACTCCTGCCACAGCACGCGGCCAATCATGATGCTGTCCGGGCCGCCGAGCAGTTCAGGGATCACAAACTCCCCTACCGCCGGGATAAAGACCAGCATTGACCCGGCGATAATGCCGCCTTTGGTCAGCGGGACAATCACGCTGAAGAAGGTTTTTAACGGACGGGCGCCAAGATCGAGCGACGCTTCCACCAGCGAGTAATCAATACGCGTCAGGGCCGTGTAGATCGGCAGCACCATAAACGGCAGATAGGCGTACACAATGCCGATATAAACCGCGAGGTTGGTGTGCAGGATCGTCAGCGGCTGATCGATAACCCCGAGCCACATAAGGAAGTTATTCAGCACGCCGTTGTTTTTCAGGATCCCCATCCAGGCGTAAACGCGGATCAGGAACGAGGTCCACGACGGCAGGATCACCAGCAGCAGCAGGATGTTACGCGTCGACGGCTTGCTGTGCGCCACCGCCCACGCCAGCGGGTAGCCCATCACCAGACAGCAGAGCGTCGAGATCGCCGCCACCTGCAGCGACTGCAGATAGGCTTCGAAATAGAGCGGATCGTCGGTGAGCTGCAGGAAGTTGCCGAGGTTAAGCGTCAGCGTCAGCTGCCCGTCGGCCCAGTCCAGCAGGTTGGTATAGGGCGGGATCGCCCGCGCCATTTCCGCCAGGCTTATCTTGAAAACAATCAGAAACGGCAGCAGGAACAGCAGGATCAGCCACACGTACGGCATGGCGATCACCAGCTTGCGGCCGTGGTTCATCTGCAAGCGCGTCAGCCACTGGGCAAAACCGCCCGGCTTTTCTGCGCGAGCTGGAGGTTCAAGTGCACTCATTTGCCGCTCCTTATACCGTCAGTACGACGCAACTGTCAGCATCCCAGCACAGGCGCACTTCGTCACCCCATGTTGGCTGCCCCTTGCGGTAGCGATGTTCGTTCTGTAGCTGCGCGCTGAGCATCTGCCCACTTTTCAGCCGCACGTGGTAGATAGACAGGTCGCCCAGATAGGCAATGTGCACCACTTCGCCCACGGCAAAGTTATAGCCATCGGCAGGCGGATCCTCACAGAGCATGATCTTCTCCGGACGCAGCGCGACGTAGACCGGCACGTTATCCACCACGGAGTTATCCGGATCGACCTTAAGCGGATGCTGCAGCCCCGGCGATTCGATGACCAGGCCATCCTCCTGACGATCTTTCAGCAGCCCTTCGAAGACGTTGACCGAGCCGATAAACTCCGCGCTGTAGCGGGTGGTCGGGTGCTCATAAATCTCTTCCGGCTCGCCGATCTGCACGAACTTCCCGCGGTTCATGATCGCAATACGCCCGGCCATGGTCATCGCTTCTTCCTGGTCGTGGGTCACCATCACGCAGGTCACCCCCACGCGCTCGAGGATATCCACCACTTCGAGCTGCATACGGTCGCGCAGTTTTTTATCCAGCGCGCCCATCGGCTCATCAAGCAACAATAATTTCGGCCGTTTTGCCAGACTGCGGGCCAGGGCCACGCGCTGGCGCTGGCCGCCGGAGAGCTGGTGCGGCTTACGCTTCGCGAACTCCTGCATGTGCACCAGGCTCAGCATCTCGGCCACGCGCGCGGTAATTTCGGCCTTCGGCAGCTTGTCCTGCTTAAGGCCAAAGGCGATGTTCTGCTCCACCGTCATGTGCGGGAACAGCGCGTAGGACTGGAACATCATGTTAATCGGGCGCTGATACGGCGGCACGCTGGAGAGATCCACACCATCGAGCATGATTTGCCCGGCGGTGGGCTGTTCAAAACCGGCCAGCATACGCAGCAGGGTCGATTTTCCGCAGCCAGAAGCTCCCAGGAGGGCAAAAATTTCGCCTTTATAGATAGTCAGGCTGACGTCGTCCACGGCATGCTGGCCATCGAAAGATTTGGTGAGATTACGAATTTCAAGAAGCGGGGTCAGCGCTTTACGGACTTTCGCCTGCGGGCGGGGGATCGCGTCATTCACGGGGTGTTCTCCGGCATAGATCAGTACTGGTGCAAACGCACCGTCAGGGTGCGCATCGCCGGGCGGCGCTAACGCTTGCCCGGCCTACGGGTTGTAGAGGCCCGGTAGGCGACAGCGCCACCGGGCAACAATACCCAACGCCGTTATTTACCGCTTTTCACCTTGGTCCACGCGCGGGTACGCACGCGGTCAATTTTTGGATCCTGAACTTTCAGGGTGAAGAGCTTGGCGAACACATCCGCCGGTGGATAGATAGCCGGGTTGTTACGGATTTCTTCGCTTACCAGCGGCACGGAGGCCTTATTACCGTTCGCGTAGTAAACGTGGTCGCTGATGTGGGCGATCACCTCAGGACGCATCAGGTAGTTGAGGAACTGATAGGCTTCGTCTTTGTTCTTCGCATCAGCTGGCATCGCGAAGACGTCGAAGAAGGCCAGCGCCCCCTCTTTCGGAATGAAGTAAGAGACGTTCACGCCGTTTTTCGCCTCTTTCGCGCGGTTAGCCGCCTGCCACACGTCCCCTGCCCAGCCGATCGCGACGCAGATGTCGCCGTTCGCCAGGTCATTGATGTACTGAGACGAGTGGAAGTAACGAATATTTGGACGCAGCTTCAGCAGCAGATCGGTCGCCGGGCCGGTGTAATCATCGGCTTTACTGCTGTTCGGGTCTTTGCCCAGGTAGTTCAGCACGGTGGCGAAAATCTCTTCCGGCGCATCGAGGAAGGAGACGCCGCAGCTTTTCAGCTTCTCAAGGTTTTCCGGCTTCAGCACCACGTCCCAGCTGTCCAGCTTGACGTCCGGGCCCAGCACCGCTTTGACTTTATCCACGTTGTAGCCGATACCGGTGGTCGCCCACAGGTAAGGCATGGCGTATTTGTTGTCCGGGTCATGCTTCGCCACCAGCTTCAGCACTTCCGGATCGAGGTTTTTCCAGTTCGGTAAC
This sequence comes from Enterobacter cloacae complex sp. ECL352, assembly GCF_020149545.1. Lineage (NCBI taxonomy): Bacteria > Pseudomonadati > Pseudomonadota > Gammaproteobacteria > Enterobacterales > Enterobacteriaceae > Enterobacter > Enterobacter cloacae complex sp. ECL352. The sequence continues at coordinate 3,773,479 of NZ_CP083709.1, read as the reverse complement.
TTGCTCTTGTCCAGCGGCTGGAAGACGCCTGCCGTCAGCTGGCGCTCGAGGAAGCTTGCGGAAGGCACCACGAGATCAAACCCGGTGCTGCCCGCCATCAGTTTTCCTTCCAGCACTTCGTTGGAATCGAAAACGTCGTAGACCACTTTAATGCCGGTCTCTTTTTCAAAATTCGCCACCGTGTCCGGCGCGATATAGTCAGACCAGTTGTAAACGTGCAGCGTTTTTTGTTCCGCAGCGAGCGTGCCGGCAGAGACGGCCATCAGAGCACCCGCAACCAGACCCGATAACCATTTTTTATTCAAGGCGATCATATCTTTATTCCTTCTGAAAGCTCGTTAACAAACGAACTAAAACTGTGCAATCTGAAGATATGCAATAATCATGCATAGTTTGTCGCTCTGCCCAAAATAAAAAGAAACCTCTTTACCCGGCAGCTTCCGCTCGCTTTTTTAAGCATCGCAAGAATAACTGTAGCCCGTGTCTCCGGCTATAGCCCAGACGAAAAAACGCCTTTTATCAATTTTTTATGCAGGTTATGTCTACGTGATAAGCCGAAACGGCCTTCAGGGAGGTGAAAAATTCTTTAAAGAAAGGTTAAAAGCAGCAGAAAAAATGGCCTTCTGCAGCCGCTATGGCAGCGACTGCGCAAAAGTCAGACAGGTTCAGTGAAGAAAATTGGGAGATGCATCATTATTCTCTGCATCATCTTCCGCGCTATACAGCAGATGGTGTGCATTGGCTTCCATCATGACCATGGAAATTTGCTCTTCGCTCAAGCGCATAAACCAGGAGAACTGCTTGAACGACAGCCCGGCACCGGAGAATAAAGACTGGCAAACGACCAGTTTTGGCAGATTATCATCCTGTATGTCGAGAAATGCTTTCACCGTCAAAGAACTGGCGTTGATCGCTGACAGGTCGGAGGCCAGCGCCAGCAGCGCGGAGGGCTTCACTTCGGCCAGCGCGGAGAAAAGGATCACGTCGTTAATGAGATCGATTTTGGCATCGAAAATGCCGTCGAAATTCTGCATATGAGGCAGATGCAGCGCCTGGCAGGAATCGCATTCGAAGAACGTAATTCCGGCATCATCAAGCCATTGACGTAACGTATCCAGTGTAGGTACGACCTGTAAATCCATCGCTGTGCAGCCTCTTAATTAAAAACTTCGCATATACCCGTCATACTTCAAGTTGCATGTGCGTTGGCTGCGCTCGTTCACCCCAGTCACTTACTAATGTAAGCTCCAGGGGATTCACTCCCTTGCCGCCTTCCTGCAACTCGAATTATTTAGGGTATAGATTACGCAAAAAGTGCGTTCAATACCATTTAACCGCCCGTTTTCAGACAGTAGCCTGGCGTGGCATGACGCTCGATCCATGCGATCATTTTACCCGCAATATCGACACCTGTGGTTTTTTCTACGCCTTCCAGCCCCGGCGAAGCGTTCACCTCCATGACCAGCGGCCCGCGCGTCGCCCGCAGAAGGTCTACGCCCGCCACGTCCAGCCCCAGGGTTTGCGCCGCTTTGACGGCAATTTCCCGTTCGCGATCGCTAATATCAGCTACCCGCGCCACGCCGCCGCGGTGAAGGTTAGAGCGGAAATCGCCCTCTTTCGCCTGGCGCTCAATGGCCGCCACCACTTCATTGCCGACCACGAAGCAGCGAATATCGCGCCCTTTCGCCTCTTCGATGTACTCCTGCACCAGAATGTGGGCATTGAGACCCCGAAAGGCATCAATCACGCTCTCCGCCGCCTGACGCGTTTCCGCCAGCACCACGCCAATGCCCTGCGTGCCTTCCACCAGCTTGATGACCAAAGGCGCACCGCCCACCATATCGATAAGATCGCTGGTGTCGTCCGGTGAATGGGCAATCCCCGTAACCGGAAGATCGATCCCCTGACGGGCGAGGAGCTGCAGCGAGCGCAGCTTGTCGCGGGCGCGTGAAATGGCGACGGATTCGTTAAGCGGATAGCTGCCCAGCATCTCGAACTGGCGCAGCGCGGCGGTGCCGTAATAGGTGATCTGGGAGCCGATGCGCGGGATCACCGCATCAAAGTGCGGCAGCTTGCGGCCTTTGTAGTGAATCGATGAGGCGGCCGGGTCAATGTTCATATAGCAGGACATCGGGTCGAGGATCTCAACCTGATGCCCGCGTTTCGCCGCCGCGTCTCGCAGGCGCTTACATGAATAGAGCGTTCCATCCCGGGACAATATGGCAATTTTCACCCTGCACCTCTCTGAAGACATGGAAAAAGCCTGCATATCATATACGCAGGCAGGCGCAGGCGGAATGGACTATCGCGTCGCCCAGCCCTGTTTGTGCAGGTAATCAAGAATAAACGGGCGGTTTTCTTTAATGATGGTGCGACGAATATGGTCAGTCCAGGTATCGCGACGGTTATTGCTGCCGCGCGTCAGGTAGTAGTTCGCCAGCTCTTCGTCATATTGATTCAGGACGTCCTGATCGACCGGCTGGTAGTGGTTTTCGTGCACCAGCATCGCGGCAGGAATGCGCGGCTTCAGATCCGGGTTATCCGCAGGCCAGCCGAGGCACAGGCCGAACAGCGGCAGGACGTGTTTTGGCAGCTTCAGCAGCTCGGTCACGCTTTCAATGTTATTACGCAGGCCGCCGATGTAGACGCCACCTAATCCCAGCGACTCCGCCGCCGTAAAGGCGTTTTGCGCCATCAGCGCGGTATCCACCACGCCCAGCAGCAGCTGTTCGGCCAGCCCCAGCTCGGCCTCAGGGCAGATCTGCAGGTGGCGGTTAAAGTCGGCGCAGAACACCCAGAACTCCGCGGCCTGGGCCACATGCTTCTGTCCGCCGGTCAGCGCGACCAGCTGTTCACGCATGGCCGGGTCGGTAATGCGGATAATCGAGCTGCACTGCAGAAAGCTGGAGCTGGAGGTCGCTCTGGCGCTGTTAATAATCGCTTCGCGCTGCGCCTCGGTAATCGGCTCGTCGGTGAAGTGGCGAATGGAACGGTGGGATGTGAGCAGGTCTATGGTTGGCGTCATCTTGTCTCTCTTTGTCTTGCTTAAACCGTATGGCAGCCAGTATAGGCAATGATTTGCGCGGTGTAATTGGCGAAACATAGCCTTACTGTATCAAAGCGACAGGCGAAACCTTCTTTAATGGCGGCAGGTTATCGGGCACTATATGTCCTATTCGCCGTCAGGCTTGTTTTTTGAGGAGAGAGAAATGTTTGCAGTAATTTTTGGTCGTCCAGGGTGCCCTTACTGTGTGCGCGCGAAAGAGCTGGCTGAGAAACTGACCGAAGAGCGCGATGACTTCAACTTCCGCTACGTGGACATCCACGCGGAAGGCATCACCAAAGCGGATCTCGAAAAAACCGTCGGCAAGCCGGTTGAAACCGTACCGCAGATCTTCCTCGATCAGAAACACATCGGCGGTTGCACTGACTTTGAAGCTTACGCCAAAGAGCATCTGGGCCTGTTTGCCGCCCAGTAATGCGAAGACGCCCTCACCCGGAGGGCGTTTTTATTTGTGGTGCCGTCGATGCTTAATCAGGCTGCACACAAACAAATAGCACAGCGCGCCGAGGGCGCACCAGAAGACGCCGCTCAGCAACCACGCCATCTCCTGCCAGAAACTTCGCGTTGACACATACAGCATGCGCATCAGCAGCAGACACAGCGGTGCCGCCAGCATTGCGCCAATAAGCGGCTTGACCACTTCTCCTTTACGGGAAAGAAAACTGGCTGCCGCTCCCGGCAGGGTAAAAAAGAGCAGCCCCAGCTCCGGGTGTCCGGCAGCCCTGAATGCCCCCTTCACATTAAAAGCGAGCGACATGCACACGACGGTAAACAGCAAAAAGCAGCTGATCACCCCCGCCCAGTTTCGTTTAATGTTCAAACTATCCTCCTGACTTATCTCTATCAAATACACCTTCGTCGGGTAGACGCCCAGTCAGATAAAGCAATGCGGCAATCCTTGCCAAAGTACGCACAGGGTGATGCGATAATAGGTAGCTGTCAGTAGCTAATACGATTAAACTATCGGCCAGCTAATGTTTTAGGGAATAAATTAGGTAACAGGGAGGGTTGAACGCGTTCCCTGGCTCAGAAAACAGTAGCCCAAATAGTCCTTTCATTCAACAACTTACTGGTAAACAAGAAGTTAGCCTCCGTGAATATAAACGTCGCAGACTTGTTAAATGGGAATTACATCCTGTTATTATTTGTGGTACTGGCGCTGGGCCTCTGCCTGGGTAAATTGCGCCTGGGTTCAGTTCAACTTGGTAATTCCATTGGCGTTTTAGTCGTCTCCTTATTATTAGGCCAGCAGCACTTCAGCATTAACACGGACGCGCTCAACTTAGGTTTTATGCTGTTTATTTTTTGTGTTGGCGTGGAAGCAGGACCGAACTTTTTTTCAATTTTCTTCCGCGACGGCAAAAATTATCTGATGCTGGCGCTGGTGATGGTCGGCAGCGCGCTGCTGATCGCCTTAGGGCTGGGTAAACTGTTTGGCTGGGATATCGGGTTAACGGCCGGTATGCTGGCAGGCTCCATGACCTCCACCCCCGTGCTCGTGGGTGCCGGTGATACCCTTCGCCATTCCGGCATGGCTGGCGCGCAGCTCTCTACCGCGCTCGACCACCTGAGCCTGGGCTATGCCCTGACCTATCTGATTGGTCTGGTGAGCCTGATCGTTGGCGCACGCTACCTGCCAAAACTGCAGCACCAGGATCTGCAGACCAGCGCCCAGCAAATCGCGCGCGAGCGCGGTCTCGATACCGATTCCAAACGTAAAGTCTATCTCCCGGTGATCCGCGCCTATCGCGTCGGGCCAGAGCTGGTGGCATGGGCTGATGGCAAAAACCTGCGCGAGCTGGGGATTTACCGCCAGACGGGCTGCTATATCGAACGTATCCGCCGTAACGGCATTCTGGCGAACCCGGACGGCGACGCGGTGCTGCAGATGGGCGACGACATCGCGCTGGTGGGTTATCCGGACGCCCACGCCCGTCTCGACCCGAGCTTCCGTAACGGCAAAGAGGTGTTCGACCGCGATCTGCTCGACATGCGTATCGTCACCGAAGAGATCGTGGTGAAAAACCATAACGCCGTGGGCCGCCGTCTGGCGCAGCTGAAGCTGACCGACCACGGCTGCTTCCTCAACCGCGTGATCCGCAGCCAGATTGAGATGCCTATCGACGATAACGTCGTGCTCAACAAAGGCGATGTTTTGCAGGTCAGCGGCGACGCGCGACGCGTGAAAACCGTTGCCGACCGCATCGGCTTTATCTCCATTCACAGCCAGGTCACCGACCTGCTGGCCTTCTGCGCCTTCTTTATTGTTGGCCTCATGATCGGGATGATCACCTTCCAGTTCAGCAACTTCAGTTTCGGCATCGGTAACGCCGCCGGGCTGCTGTTCGCCGGGATCATGCTGGGCTTCCTGCGAGCCAACCACCCGACCTTCGGCTACATTCCGCAGGGCGCGCTGAACATGGTGAAAGAGTTCGGTCTGATGGTGTTTATGGCGGGCGTCGGCTTAAGCGCGGGCAGCGGGATTGGCCACAGCCTGGGCGCCGTCGGCTGGCAGATGCTGGTTTCCGGACTTATCGTCAGCCTGGTGCCGGTGGTGATCTGCTTCCTGTTCGGCGCCTACGTGCTGCGCATGAACCGCGCCCTGCTGTTCGGGGCGATGATGGGCGCGCGTACCTGTGCGCCAGCCATGGAAATCATCAGCGACACCGCACGCAGCAACATCCCGGCGCTGGGTTATGCGGGCACGTACGCTATCGCTAACGTGCTGCTGACCCTGGCGGGTACGCTGATCGTTATCATCTGGCCCGGACTCGGATAACTCCTAAGTTTGCGCGCGGGGAAAATTATTTTCGTCACGCGCAGAACTTTTTTATCAGGGGGCAGTCATAACTATTGCCACTGCTTTTCTTTGATGTCCCCAATTTGTGGAGCCCATCAACCCCGCCGTTTTGGTTCAAGGTTGATGGGTTTTTTGTTGTCTGAAATTCCCGTACCTCTCATCTCCGCTTCTATCCTGCAATCAAAACATATATGATTAAACATATATAAACCATTCCACCTGCAGGATCGCCCATGCTCCACCCACTCCAGCTATTCAAAACCCTCTCCGACGAAACGCGGCTCGCCATCGTCATGCTGCTCCGCGAAGCGGGCGAGCTATGCGTCTGCGATCTCTGCTCCGCAACCACCGAGTCTCAGCCTAAGGTCTCCCGCCACATGGCGTTGCTGCGCGAGTCCGGGCTGGTTATCGACCGTCGCGAGGGGAAGTGGGTCTATTACCGTTTGTCTCCCAACATGCCTGCATGGGCGGCAACCGTTATCGACAACAGCTGGAACTGCCTGCGGGAAGAGACGCGCATGAAGCTGAAAAACCGACTCTCAGGCTCGTGCTAGGCAAAACACATTCACAAAAACAGATATAACGGGGTAGAAGATGTTTCTGGCAGGGGCTATTTTTCTGTTTACGCTGGTACTGGTCATCTGGCAGCCCAAAGGGCTCAGTATCGGCTGGAGCGCGACTATCGGCGCCGTACTGGCGCTGGCCAGCGGCGTGATTCACATTAACGATATTCCGGTCGTGTGGAATATCGTCTGGAACGCCACGGTAACGTTCATTGCCGTCATCATCATCAGCCTGCTGCTGGATGAGTCCGGCTTTTTCGAGTGGGCGGCGCTGCACGTCGCCCGCTGGGGGAACGGTCGCGGGCGATTGCTGTTTACGTATATCGTGCTGCTGGGCGCAGCCGTGGCGGCGCTGTTTGCCAATGACGGTGCGGCGCTGATCCTGACCCCTATCGTCATCGCCATGCTTCTGGCGCTGGGGTTCAGCAAGCAGGCCACGCTGGCGTTTGTGATGGCGGCGGGCTTCATCGCCGATACCGCCAGCCTGCCGCTGATTGTGTCTAACCTGGTCAACATCGTGTCGGCAGACTTTTTTAAGCTGGGGTTCAGAGAATACGCCTCGGTGATGGTCCCGGTAGATATCGCCGCGATTGCCGCAACGCTGGTGATGCTGCATCTGTTCTTTCGCAAGGAAATCCCCCCGGAATATGACCTGGCAAAACTCCGCGAGCCCGCGCGGGCCATTCACGACCTCCCGACGTTCAGAACGGGCTGGATCGTCCTGCTCCTTCTGCTCGTCGGTTTCTTTGTGCTTGAACCTCTCGGCATTCCGGTGAGCGCCATCGCGACCGTCGGCGCGCTGATTTTATTCGCTGTCGCAAAACGCGGACATGCGATAAACACCGGAAAAGTGCTGCGCGGCGCGCCGTGGCAGATCGTTATCTTTTCGCTGGGGATGTATCTGGTGGTGTATGGCCTGCGCAATGCCGGGCTGACGGACTCTCTCACAGGCGTACTGGATAGCCTGGCCGGACACGGGCTGTGGGCCACCACGCTGGGAACCGGGTTCATCACCGCGTTTCTGTCATCCATAATGAACAATATGCCCACCGTGCTGATTGGCGCGCTCTCCATCGAGGGCAGTACGGCGACAGGACTAATCAAGGAAGCGATGATTTACGCCAACGTGATTGGCTGCGATCTGGGGCCGAAAATCACGCCTATCGGCAGCCTCGCTACCCTGCTCTGGCTCCACGTGCTGGCGCAGAAAAACATGACGATCACCTGGGGCTACTATTTCCGGACGGGCATCGTTATGACGCTGCCGGTCCTGTTTGTGACGCTCGCCGCGCTGGCGCTACGTCTCTCCTTCACACTGTAATGAGCCACTGATATGAGCCACATCACCATTTATCACAACCCGGCCTGCGGAACCTCGCGCAACACGCTGGAGATGATCCGCAACAGCGGGACGGAGCCAGAGATTATCCTTTATCTGGAAACCCCGCCGTCGCGCGATAAGCTGACCACCCTGATTGCCGAGATGGGCATTTCAGTGCGGGATCTGCTGCGTAAAAACGTGGAGCCCTATGAACAGCTCGGCCTTGCCGACGATAAGTTCACCGACGACCAGCTTATTGATTTTATGCTGCAGCAGCCGATCCTGATTAACCGTCCGATCGTGGTGACGCCGCTGGGTACCCGCCTGTGCCGCCCGTCTGAAGTCGTCCTCGACATCCTGCCGGATGCGCAGAAAGGGGCGTTTACGAAAGAGGATGGCGAAGCCGTCGTGGACGCCAGCGGCAAAAAAATCTCGCCAAAGTAACCCGTTGATAATGGCGCAGTAAGGCCTTCCAGCCGCATACCCCACCCATCTGCCAGGTTGCATCAGCCGAAACCCGGCACATACTTCTGAGGGTTAATCCTGGTGAGGGTATGCAGCTATGGGCTTTAAGAACAAAACCGCCGTTATCTTCGGCGGAAGCGGCGCCATCGGCAGTTCAGTGGCGCACGCTCTGGCGCGTGAAGGGGCGGATGTGTACCTCGCCGCACGCGACCACGCCAGGCTGGAGCAGGTCGCCAGCCGTATTCGCGCCGCCGGAGGGTCTGCCAGCACGTTTATGTTCGATGCACTCGATGATTCCTCGCAGCTCCCGGACCTTGCCCGCATTGATATCGTCGTCAACGCCACGGGCTTTATGCACGATCAGGGCAAACGCCTTGAGGCGTTAACGCTTGATGAGTTCAGGCAGGGTTTTGATCCCTTCCTGGCTGCCTACTTTAACATTGCGAAAGCCGTGTCGCCCCGCATGGGCGGCGAGCATGGTGGAGTCATTATTACCGTCGTCGCGCCTGCCGCGAACATGACGATCGCGGGCCACCTCGGGCATATCGTCGGCTGCGCGGGAACGGAAGCCTTGACCCGGGCGCTGGCGGCGGAACTTGGGACAAAAAATATTCGCGTGCTGTGCGTGCGTTCGCACGCTATAGCAGACGCGGTGCAGGCGGGTTCGTATGTGGGAGCCATTTTCGCCGCCCGGGCGCAGGCGATGGGGATTACGGTTGAGCAGTTTCTCAGCGGTGCCGCGCAAAGCACCCTTACGCATCGCCTGCCGACGCTGGCACAGGTGGCAGACACGATTACGTTTCTGGCCTCAGATGCGGCAGGCGCTATGACGGGAACCACCGTCAATATGACCGCGGGCGCAACCTAGCGGCCGCCCTCGCCCGCAATTCTCCCCACCATCGCCCGGATCTCCTCCCGGGTTAACGGCGCCCGGTCGGTGACATAGTGCAGCGTCATCCCTTCGATAAACGCGTCCAGCGCGCGGGTGGTAACCGGGTCGAACCACTGCTCCAGCGTGGTCTGGCTCATCTTCATCCAGTCCTGCATCACCGTTTTGAGCGCCGCGCTGCGGTGCATAAAGGCGTAGAGCTGATACATCAGCGCCATGTTGTGCGGCGTGGTCACCTGCGAGCTGTGGATCAGCGTGGTGATAGATTCGCACGCCATTTCCGGCCCGGTGACGCCGGCGAAGAAATCCCGGTACTGCTGCGACATCTGTCGGGTAAACCACGTGAAGGCCTCCTCCAGCAGCGGCTCCATGCCGTCGAAATAGTAGGTCATCGACCCAAGCGGCACGCCCGCGCAGGTGGCGATTTTACGGTGCGTGACGGCGTGAATGCCGTGCTCGGCAATGGTATCGAGCGTTGCCTGCAGGATCTTCTCCCGGCGATGCGGATCGTTCGGTGGTCTGCTCATAAATTCCTCACGTGGTTTGTGTACAAATGTACACAAACTTGCTAGTGTTGTCGCTATTGTTGTACTTCTGGTGCTACCCCAATGACGAAGACCTCTCCCCGTAAAGCCCTACAGCGACGCCTGTGGGCGCTGTTTATGTTCTTCTTTATTCCCGGCCTGCTGATGGCCTCCTGGGCCACGCGCACCCCCGCCATTCGCGATATTTTGTCCGTTTCTACCGCCGAGATGGGCATCGTGCTGTTCGGCCTGTCGATAGGCTCCATGAGCGGCATCCTCTGCTCCGCGTGGCTGGTAAAGCGCTTTGGTACGCGAGCGGTGATTCGCACCACCATGTGCTTTGCCGTGTTCGGGATGGGCATATTAAGCGTGGCGCTGTGGTTTGCCTCGCCGGTGCTGTTCGCCCTGGGCCTGACGGTATTTGGCGGCAGCTTCGGTTCGGCGGAAGTTGCCATCAACGTGGAAGGGGCGGCGGTCGAACGTGAGATGAATAAAACCGTGCTGCCGATGATGCACGGTTTTTACAGCCTCGGCACGCTGGCCGGTGCGGGCGTGGGGATGGCGCTGACGGCCACCGGCGTAAGCGCGAATCTGCATATCCTGCTGGCGGCGCTGGTGTGCATCATTCCGGTCCTGACCGGCATCCGGGCCATCCCGGACGGCACCGGTAAAAACTCCGCTGACGAACAGCACTCGGCTGAAAAAGGGCTGCCCTTCTACCGCGACTTCCAGCTGATGCTGATCGGCGTGGTGGTGCTGGCGATGGCGTTCGCGGAAGGTTCCGCCAACGACTGGCTGCCGCTGCTGATGGTGGACGGTCACGGCTTTAGCCCGACCTCCGGCTCGCTGATTTACGCCGGGTTTACGCTGGGGATGACCGTCGGGCGCTTCACCGGCGGCTGGTTTATCGACCGCTACAGCCGCGTGGCGGTGGTGCGCGCCAGCGCCCTGCTCGGCGGCCTGGGTATCGCGATGATCATCTTTGTGGACGTGGACTGGATTGCGGGCGTTTCCGTGATCCTCTGGGGACTGGGGGCATCACTTGGCTTCCCGCTGACCATTTCCGCCGCCAGCGACACCGGCCCGGATGCCCCGACGCGCGTCAGCGTGGTGGCAACCACGGGCTATCTCGCCTTCCTGGTGGGGCCGCCGCTGCTCGGCTTCCTCGGCGAGCACTACGGGCTGCGCAGCGCCATGCTGGTGGTGTTAGGGTTGGTCATCATCGCGGCGCTGGTGGCGCGCGCGGTGGCAAAGCCGGAAACGAATCAAACGACACTGGAGAAGGGATATGAGCGTTAAACTGATCGCCGTCGACATGGATGGTACTTTTCTGAGCGATGCCAAGACCTATAATCGGCCGCGCTTTCTGGCGCAGTACGCCCGCATGAAGGCGCAAGGAATCCGCTTCGTGGTCGCCAGCGGCAACCAGTATTACCAGCTGATCTCCTTTTTCCCGGAGATTGCGCATGAGATTGCGTTCGTCGCCGAAAACGGCGGCTGGGTCGTGAGCGAAGGTGAAGATGTCTTTAACGGCGAACTGTCGAAAGCCCATTTCGAGACCGTCGCGAACGTGCTAAACGAGGTTCCGGGCATTGAGATCATCGCCTGCGGGAAAAGCAGCGCGTACACGCTGAAATGTTATGACGAGGGCTTTAAGGATATCGCGGCGAAGTATTACCACCGCCTCGAAATGGTCAGCGATTTCGATAACCTGAACGATATTTTCTTCAAGTTCGGGCTTAACGTCTCTGATGATGAAATTCCGCGAATTCAGGCGCTGCTGCATGAAAAGCTGAGCGACATCATGGTGCCCGTCACCACCGGTCACGGCAGTATCGACCTGATTATCCCCGGCGTGCATAAAGCTAACGGCCTGCGGATCCTGCAAAAGCGCTGGGGCATTGACGACAGCGAAGTGGTGGCCTTCGGCGACAGCGGCAACGACGTGGAGATGCTGCGCCAGTCCGGGTTCAGCTTTGCGATGGCGAATGCCAGACCGCACATCAAAGAGGCGGCGCGTTTTGAAGCGCCGCACAATAACGATGAAGGCGTTTTACACGTGATTGAGAAGGTATTGAACGGGGAGGCACCGTTTAATTGACCGCGTGCGGTCTGGTGCCCTCACCCCTCACCCTGGCCCTCTCCCCAAAGGGGAGAGGGAAAAAAGATTATGGTTGCAGGGCGTTCCCGACGCGTTTATCTTTCAGGAACACCACCATCAGGCCAACCCACAGCGCGCCGTTGGCGAGGTTAAACAGGCTGAACAGCCCGTTGCCGCCCATCGCGTAGGCATGCTTGCTCACTTCAATACCGACGGTAAAAATCAGCATCTGCAGCATTCCCATCGCCGCTGACACCGTGCCTTTACTCATCTCGCTGGCAAACAGCGTCAGGCGTACCAGCCCGGCGTTGGCCACGCCAATTCCGAAGGCATAGAGGCTGAGCCCCGCCGTCATCCACAGGTAGGCGTGGGATGACGCGACGGTCGCCACCGCAGCCAGAATCAGCCCTGCCGCAATCGGCCAGCCGCCCATGATAATCAGTGAACGCACGGTGCGGCGTGACGTCAGGCGTGCCAGCACCAGGTTCCCGATAATCAGCGCGCCAAAGATCGGCACCTGCAGCAGGCCATACTCGTAGCTGCTGAGCTTTTCACCGCTGATGATAATGACCGGCGACTGCGCGATCCACGCCAGCAGCGGCAGGCTAACGAACCCGGTCGCCAGCGCGCCCGCCACAAAGCGGCCGTTCTTCAGCACTTCTTTGTAATCCCGACCCAGCTCTTTCAGCGAGAGTTTCTCGCCGATGCGGGTGGCCGTTTCCGGCATCGCCCGGTGCAGGCCAAAGAACGCGAAGGCGGCGAGAAGCGCAAAGAGCACAAACATCCCTTCCCACGGCGCAACGTGCACCCACGCGGCACCCACCAGCGGCCCGAGTAAGGGGGCGATCAGCGCCACGTTCGCCATCAGCGCGGTAATTTTGATACACACCGCCTCTTCAAACGACTCCTGAATGGCGGCATACCCCACGGCGCCGATAAAGCACAGGCTCACCCCCTGCAGGAAACGCAGCAGGGTAAATTGTTCAATGTTTTGCGCCAGCAGCGTGGCGAGACAGGTGACGATAAACCACACCACGCCCGTCAGCATTACCGGACGACGGCCAATACGATCCGACAGCGGGCCTAACAGCCACTGTAAAAACATGCCGCCGGCCAGATAGGCGGTCATGGAGGTCGGCACCCACTCAATTCCCGCGTTGTACTGCGCCACAACGGCCAGCATACCGGGCTGGATCATATCGTTGCCGATATAGGTAGAGAATTCGTAGAGCACCAGACACAGAGGGAAAAGCAACGCCTGACGACCCAGACGTGAACCAGAAGAAGAACGGTTTAACATGCAATCTCTTTATAATGACAAAATCGCGACGAGTTTAATGAAATGCCGCAGCCCGAGATAGTGATTTATCGAGGATAAACAGAAATAAAGCACATATCGTCTTCGTTTAAGGTTTCCTTAAGTTGACACTTTTATGATAGCGCGATTACTCGTCAACGATCCCAAATTATGGCACTCACCTCCAGCCGTTCAGAATTGTCTAACTTACAGACAAATAAGACAAAACGACTTTACCGCTTGCCGACCCGCTTTTATGGTTATCAGCTTTTCGTACTGATTGCCCTTGCCGTGGTCTTTACGTGGCTATCGCGCAGTGAAGCGCTCGACAAATGGATCACCGGCTTTTGGTATGACGCGGCAACGCAGAGCTTTCCGCTGCAGAAGGACCACATGCTGGATCTGCTGAACCACCGCCTGGCGAAGTACATTGCCATCGGCTTAGGTGCCGTAGCGCTGTTTTACGGCGCCTACAAGCGCAACGCAAGGCTGGTGACGGCGGCGCTTCTGATGGGCGTTGGCGCGCTGGTGGTAGGCGTGCTGAAAAGCGTGAGCCATCACAGCTGCCCGTGGGATCTGGTGGAATATGGCGGTAAGGCTATGTCTTATCCCCTGTTCAGCGCCGTCCCTGCTGACAGCGGTCCGGGGCGCTGTTTTCCCGGCGGTCATGCATCCAGCGGCTTTATGGTGATGGGGCTGTTTTTTGCCTTCTGGCGCGAGCGTCCGCGTCTCGCCTGGTGCTTCGTCGCGCTGGGCGTGGTGTTAGGTCTGGCGATGGGCTACGGCCAGGTCATGCGCGGGGCGCATTTTTTCTCTCACAACCTGTGGGCCGGGTGGTGGGTCTGGTTTTCCCAGGTGGTGGTCTACGGACTTATTTCCATCCGGTTTGCTAAAGAGTGATAACGCTATGTTAGAGAATCTGAATTATCAGCTGTTTTATCTGATCAACGCCACGCCAGCCTCGCCTGAGTGGACGATCGATTTTGCCACCTTTCTGGCAAAAGATCTGATCAGTATCGTGCCTGCACTGGCTGCGATTCTCTGGCTGTGGGGTCCCCGCAGCCAGGTGAAGGCGCAGCGCCAGCTGGTGATTAAAGTCGCGATGGCGCTCGGGGTAAGCGTACTGCTGAGCTACATTCTGGGTCACGCCTTCCCGCACGATCGTCCTTTTGTCGATCGCGTCGGCTATACCTTCCTGCACCACGCGCCGGATGACTCGTTCCCGAGCGATCACGGAACGGTGATCTTTACCTTCGCGCTGGCTTTCCTGTTCTGGCATCGCCTGTGGTCCGGTGCGGTCCTGATGGTGGCAGCCCTGGCTATCGCCTGGTCTCGCGTTTACCTGGGCGTTCACTGGCCGCTGGATATGGTGGGCGGTTTCCTGGTGGGGCTGATTGGCTGCGTGAGCGCGGCTATCCTGTGGAGCCTCTTTGGCGAAGCGCTTTACCGCACGCTGTCTTCACTTTATCGCGCCATTTTCGCTATCCCGATCCGCAAAGGCTGGATACGTGACTAACCCCAACCTGACAGGTTACACTTGAACCCCCGCCCTGCGGGGGTTCACTTTTTTATCCCGAGGAACTATGGAAACACGTCGCGATGACCGCATTGCTCAGCTGCTACAGGCGCTGAAGCGCAGCGATAAGCTGCATCTTAAGGAAGCCGCCAACCTCCTCGGCGTCTCAGAGATGACCATTCGTCGGGATCTGAACAGCGAAAGCGCGCCCGTCGTGCTGCTGGGCGGATATATTGTGCTTGAGCCGCGTAGCGCCAGCCATTATCTGATCAGCGACCAGAAGACGCGCCTGGTGGAAGAGAAGCGCAAAGCCGCCCGGCTTGCGGCCTCACTGGTACAGCCGCACCAGACGCTGTTTTTTGACTGCGGAACCACCACGCCGTGGATTATCGAAGCCATCGACAACAGCATCCCTTTTACCGCCGTGTGCTACTCCCTGAACACCTTTCTGGCGCTTCAGGAGAAACCGGAGTGCCGGGTGATCCTCTGCGGCGGCGAGTTTCACGCCAGCAACGCCATCTTTAAGCCGCTCAACCTGCAGGACACGCTCAGCAATCTCTGCCCGGATATCGCGTTTTATTCCGCCGCAGGCGTCAACGTGCGTCAGGGTGCGACCTGCTTTAACCTGGAAGAGCTGCCGGTGAAACACTGGGCGTTAAGCGCGGCCCAGTTTCATGTGCTGGTGGTCGATCACAGCAAGTTTGGCAAGGTGCGTTCGGCAAGAATGGGTGAGCTGGCGCAGTTTGACGCCATCGTCAGCGACTGCCGCCCGGACGACGAGATCGTGGCCCACGCGAAGGCGCAGCAGGTGAAGTTAATGTATTAAGGGGGTGCGGTCTGATGCCCACACCCCGCCCCTCTCCCACAGGGAGAGGGAGAAAATCCATCAGGTTTAGCTAAACCAGCTGCCAAACCACCCGTGGAATTTCATCATCACGAAATCCCACATCCGGCTGAAGAAGCCTCCCTCTTCCACCGCTTCCATTACAATCAGCGGACGCTGTTCAATCGACTTACCGTTTAGCTGGAAATCAATCGTCCCGACCACCTGGCCTTTTTTCAGCGGAGCCGTAAGCTGCGGGTCGGTCAGGGTATAGCTGGCCTTCAGGTTTTTCAGCTGACCGCGCGGAATGGTCACCGAGCCGCCTTCACCCGCCCCGAGATTGACTTCACTCTTGTCGCCAAACCAGACGCGCTGGCTGACGAACGTGGCATCCGGTTTAATCGGCGTCACGGTTTCATAGAAGCGGAAGCCCCAGGTCAGCAGTTTTTCTGACTCATTAAAGCGAATACGGTCGGTTTTGGTGCCCAGCACCACCGAAATCAGGCGCATGTCGCCCTGGGTCGCGGAGGCCACCAGGTTATAGCCCGCGCCCGCCGTAGTGCCGGTTTTCATTCCGTCCACGTTAACGTTGCTGCTCCACAGCAGGCGGTTGCGGTTCGGCTGGCGGATTTTATTGAAGGTAAACTCTTTCTCTTTATGGATGGCGTATTCATCCGGCACGTCGTGGATCAGCGCTTTCCCCAGCAGCGCCATGTCGCGCGCGGTACTGAACTGTCCCGGCGAATCCAGACCGTGAACCGTTTTGAACGTGGTGTTGGTTAAGCCCAGTTTCTGCGCGTAGCCATTCATCAAGCCAATGAAAGAATCCTGGCTTCCGGCAACGTAATCGGCCAGCGCGATGCACGCATCATTTCCTGACTGAATAATTACCCCTTTGTTCAGATCGGAAACGGAAACCTGATCCCCCGGCTTCAGGAACATCACCGAAGAGCCCCGCAGCGCCGGGTTGCCGGTCGCCCAGGCATCTTTCCCGATGGTGACCATATCGTCCAGCTTGATCTTGCCCGCTTTCAACGCCTGGCCGACCACATAGCTGGTCATGATTTTGGTCAGGCTTGCCGGATCGAGTTTCTCATCCGCGTTGCCTTCCGCCAGCACTTTACCGCTGGAGTAGTCCATCAGGATCCAGGCGCGCGCATCCACAGGCGGCGCTTCGGGCGCAGCCTGTTCAGCTGCGTAGAGCGTTGGTGCAAACAGGAAAAGGAGCGCAGAGCCTGTCGCAAGGCTGCGCAGAGAAGTCATTTTACGCGTCATAAATGCCACCCGAGTGTCCATTCAAAAATTACGTCACATCACCGTGTCGCAAGAAGCGATGAGTAATAGCGCACTAAAACGGTTAAAGAAACCCAACGAGGGTAAAGTTATTAAAGTTTATGCAATAACATTCAGATACGCTTTGATTCAGACGATTTTTTTGTCTTCTGTTGCGTAATTGTTAGGTTTATCTCACCATGGCGAAAGCTGACCCGGATTCACATCTCATCAGGAGTAAATATGATTACGCTATGGGGCAGGAACAACTCGACCAACGTTAAGAAAGTGCTCTGGACGCTCGAAGAGCTGGATTTACCGTTCAATCAAATCATGGCCGGCATGTCGTTCGGCGTGAACAAAGAGGCCGACTATCTGGCCATGAACCCGAACGGCCTGGTGCCGCTGCTGCGCGATGATGAAACCGACGCGACGCTTTGGGAATCCAACACCATTGTCCGTTACCTCGCCGCTCAGTACGGTCAGGGCCGCCTGTGGGTGGAAAGCCCGGCCCGTCGCGCCCAGGGTGAAAAGTGGATGGACTGGGCGAACCAGACGCTATCGCCAACCCACCGCGTGATCCTGATGGGGTTAGTCAGAACCCCTGAAGCCGAGCGCGACTACCCTGCCATTCATGCCGCTCAGGATGCGTGTGAAAACCTGTTTGCGATGATGGATGACGAACTGGCGAAGCACGCCTGGTTCTCCGGTGAGGCGTTCGGCGTGGGCGATATTGCCGTGGCGCCGTTCGTCTGGAATCTGACCAACCTCGGCCTGAAGTGGACGCCGCGCCCTCACCTTGAGCGCTGGCTAAAACAGCTGAGCGATCGCCCGGCGTACCGCAACGTGGTAATGATCCCGGTCACCTGATTACGCACCGGACGGGCTGACTTTTAACAGCTGCCCGTCCGTCTCGTCGGTCAGAACGTATAAATAGCCGTCCGGCGCCACCCGCACATCGCGAATACGTTTATCCCGGTCGCCGATAATTCGCCCATCCTCCGTGACCTTATTGCCGTCCACGCTCAGCACGATAACGTCCTTTTCCTTCAGCGCGCCGATAAACAGCTTGTTTTTCCACTGCGGGAAGACGTCGCTGTTGTAAAACGCCATACCGCTCACGGCGGGCGACACTTTCCAGACGAACAGCGGTTTTTCGGTTCCCTCAACGTGCTCGCCTTTGGCTTCCGGAATTTTCAGACCGCTATAGTTAATGCCGTGCGTCGCCAGCGGCCAGCCGTAGTTCTTTCCTTTCTCCGGGATGTTGATCTCATCCCCGCCGCGCGGACCGTGCTCGTTCAGCCACAGCGCGTCGCTCCAGGGATTCATCGCCATCCCCTGCGGGTTGCGAATGCCGTAAGACCAGATTTCGGGTCGCGCGCCGGGGGTATTCACAAACGGGTTATCCGGCGGCACTTTTCCGTCTTCGGTGAGGCGCACCACTTTACCCTGCAATTTATCCAGATCCTGCGCCGTCGGACGCTGGTTATTCTCGCCTAGTCCGATAAAGAGCGAGCCTTTGCCGTCGAACACCAGTCGCCCACCAAAATGGTTCCCGGTGGAGAGTTTCGGCATCTGGCGGAACACCACCTGGAAGGCTTCAATGCGCGTCAGATCGTCGCTCAGTCGGCCATAGCCCACCGCCGTTCCGGCCTTGCCGTCACTCCCGGCTTCGGCGAAGCTCAGCCAGATGCGGCGTGATTTTTCAAAATCCGGGGCGAGGACCACGTCCAGCAATCCTCCCTGACCGTTTGCCCAGACCTTCGGCACGCCGACAATCGGATCGGACAGCCCTTTTCCGGCCTGCCAGCGTTTGAGCTGACCGCCCTTCAGGGTCACCAGCAGGCCTTTATTGTCCGGCAGAAACGCCAGAGACCAGGGATGATCGAGTTTGTTTTGCAGCACCTCGACCTTGACCGCCTCTGGGGCAGCAAGAAGCGAAAACGGAATGAACAGCGCAGGCAGGGAAATTAGCGAGGATCGAGGCATAACGCGCTCCTTTATCGGCATATGGCATAAAGGTTAGCCACTGCATCCGGGCGCGTTACCACTTTTACAAAAGCTTAATCAGAAGGGGGAGTTGCCTCCCCCTGGGTCAGTGCTGTTCAAGCTTCTCGTGCTCGTTCAGGCACATGATGCATAGAGAGAGCGTGGTCAGGCAGTTTTCAAGCTTCTCCGCGTTAACAGCGATAAAATTCGGGCAGTCGTGGCGTCCGTTCATCAAACATACCCCAGCGATGGAGAGCACCTCAGCGGCGCGGCGCAGGGCGATCAGCTCACTTTCGCCGTATTTCGCCTTCAGGGTCGGTGCTTTTTCACGCATGAAATTGCAAAGTTCAAACAGGTTATCACGCAGATGTTCGCTTTCGCTGACTGACATATACCCTTTTGCCTTCCTCAACTGCAGGTACGCGGCCAGGTCGATTCGGGCGTTGATCAGCTTGTTAAGCAGATCGCGTTTTAGTCTGTCAACGGTCATGCTCTTTCCTCCTCTGTCAGCCATTGTGCATAATCAGGATAAGTACATTTTTTGTACAGTTTAATGCCTGGGATCAATTTTTATTAACTGATTAACATTATTTACAATGTTACAACGTCTGCCCGGCGCATCCGCCTTGCAAAGAGTGTATAAATCCCCCGCGATACGCTGTAAAATCCCGCCCTGATAACTCCATAATTGATGAATTTTTAACCTATGAGCAATGTTACGCACCAGCCTAAAATCGGCTTCGTCTCCCTGGGCTGCCCGAAAGTCTAAAATAATACATTGCTGCTTTTTTTCTAATCCCCAGTATGACTGGCTTAGGCGAAAAAAAGCCGGGATAAAAACCCGGCGCTTGAATCAATATTTAATGCTGTCTCCCGCAAATTCATTCTTCACGAAAGCCGGGTTTACCGTTGGCTTTACGCCATGCTTTAACCTCTTTCCCCCCCCTTCAGGACTATCTTCACGGTCATCTCGGGGGTAGTAGATAAGGTCAGACCCGTCAGGGTGCTCGGTCAGGTGCTTAAACTCCAGTATGTTTTTATATCTTCACTTTCTGAAATGTCCGCAACGTTAAAGAATTTACGGACGAACTCCAGGAACTCGTTTTCTGTGTAGTCACTGAATGACCGCTTCAAGATGTTTCCCCGCCAGCGATTTGCACGATAACGTCTTCCGAATAGAATTTTTCGCCGAGTAAATTTTCTAAATCCAATGCCTGTTTTTGGCTAACATTGAACCCTGCGATGCCTTTGACAAATGCATCTTCGTCATCCGGCCCCCACCCCATGACAGCAGCAACTCCTTTCAGTTTGCTCTTAGGGATCTCAACCTCTAAAACCAACTCTTCGCTTTGTTTATCAAAAACTTCCACAGAATAAATTATCATCACTTTTCTACCTTTCTGGTTGGATCTGCTGGCTTGGTTTGCTCACCTGTTATGTGATTGAACTCGCCTAAATGGTTGCGGCCCGAACGATCATAAACTTCGACTGTGCCATGTTGAGAGTCCCATTCATAAATTTTACCTTTGGCATCTTTCCATCTTGCCCGAAGTTGTCCGCCACCTTGAATAGCTGTCTTACGTGGTGCTCTTTTCGCATCAGGGAATGCTGGTAATGGTGGGGTCCCTTTTGGTGCTGTGTGGTATTTGTGATCCGCATTCAGATAGACGTAAATCGGATCAAAGGTCCCTGCTGGATGCACCAGAATATAATCCCGGAATGAACGTTCTCCCGGTGCTGGGTTAACTGTTGACCACGGGCTGTTGATTTCACTTTCCGGGTAAACCAGTACATTCGGAGGAATATAGACATTGTTCTGGTTGCCAGTGTTGGTCGGGGAAGAATATCCCGGATCGTCAGGAGTCCAAACGATTGTCGGCTTATCTGCGCCATCCTCCCAGAACTCATAGTTCCCGGTGGTGGTGTTCTTCTGAAGCATGCGCACAGGCACTTTGTCCTGTCCACCTCTGGCGCTGACGTGGAAGCCTTTCGGCCTCATGGTGCCGAACTGGTCAGCTTCCCAGCGAAAGCGAACACGGGTCAGAACATCTTCTTTATTCCGTGCGGCCTGCTCAAGGCGCATTTTATCAATGTAGTCCTGTTCGCCACTGTTGAGCTTTGGCGAGTAGAACATGCCAAATAGAAAAACGGTTGGAGGACTCGGGGCTATCCAGCGACCAGCCGTTGAAAGATTTCCTCCGATTTTTTGCACTGCTGCGTATCCGGCCTCAGTTGCTGCATCAGTGGCGATCCCTGCGCTCGCAGCCGCTTTCGGGGCATCCGAGGAACTGTAAAGGCGCTTATACCACGGGCGGTTATCTTCTGGTGGTGGAGTCGGTTCGGCTGGTTTGAGTTTCTTTGCAGCCTGCGCGTGTTGGACGGGTTCCGATTCTGTTTGTTCCGGTTGAGGAAGTGCTCGGTAGTAGCCAACATGACCGAAATTATCAACAGATTCCTGATCAGTTCCTGCGTCAGTGCAGCCTTCACCTCGCAAACATGATTTTGCAAAAACGGGTAGAGCACTAAGGGCAGTAACGGCAACAGCATTGTTTACTGGAGGTTCTGACATACCGAACGGATCGCTGATCTCCACAGTGCCAGGGGCGATCAGGAAGTTCGATCCACTTGGACAGTCACAATGGATGATTGAACCATCAACGGCGACCGCTTCGCCGTTCGTTTGTCGGTGATCTCCACTAACAATGACTCCGATTTTCCCACATTTCGGGCAAGGTGTGGTCTTATCGCCGATATAGAGTTTCCACTTTCCCATGACAGACATACCAGGGCGTGCGGCTATGCATCGTGAGCCTGTAGAGGTTTTATCCCCGTCTAGCCCAACATTTTTACCGTGAACAATACAGCCTCTGTTTACAGATGCCATAGTGACCGCCTTAGTTCAGAAAATTCTCTTTTGTACTGTTGCATAAGTCCCTCTACTTGTTATAAAAATAATCCACTAGGCCATTTTACAAGCAATAACCAGACATAAAATAGGCATTAGTTCTAATCAAAACATCGTTTCTTAATCAGAAGAATCGGTTGGCACCGAAAACCTGCCGCGAGCACAATTCTTCAGTACAAATTTCCCCCCAAACTCTGTAGAATCCCTGCCCTGACCATTCCAAAAATCGAACAATTTTTAACCTATGAGCAATGTTACGCACCAGCCGAAAATCGGCTTCGTCTCCCTGGGCTGCCCGAAAAACCTCGTGGATTCCGAACGCATCCTGACCGAACTGCGCACCGAGGGCTATGACGTGGTGCCAAGCTACGACAACGCCGATATGGTGATCGTGAACACCTGCGGGTTTATCGACAGCGCGGTTCAGGAATCACTGGAAGCCATCGGTGAAGCCCTGACGGAAAACGGCAAAGTGATTGTTACCGGCTGTCTGGGCGCGAAAGAAGACCAGATCCGCGAAGTGCACCCGAAGGTGCTGGAGATCACCGGCCCGCACAGCTACGAGCAGGTGCTGGAACATGTTCATCACTACGTGCCAAAACCAAAGCACAACCCGTTCCTGAGCCTGGTGCCAGAGCAGGGCGTGAAGCTGACGCCGCGCCACTACGCTTACTTAAAAATTTCCGAAGGCTGCAACCATCGCTGCACCTTCTGCATCATCCCGTCCATGCGTGGCGATCTGGTGAGCCGTCCGATTGGCGAAGTGCTGGCGGAAGCTAAACGTCTGGCCGACGCGGGCGTGAAGGAGCTGCTGGTCATCTCCCAGGACACCTCGGCTTACGGCGTGGACGTTAAACACCGCTCCGGTTTCCACAACGGCGAGCCGGTGAAAACCAGCATGGTAGGCCTGTGCGAACAGCTGTCTAAACTCGGTATCTGGACGCGTCTGCACTACGTCTATCCGTATCCGCACGTTGACGACGTGATCCCGCTGATGGCGGAAGGCAAAATTCTGCCGTACCTGGATATCCCGCTGCAGCACGCCAGCCCGCGCATCCTGAAGCTGATGAAGCGTCCTGGATCCGTTGATCGCCAGCTGGCGCGCATCAAGCAGTGGCGCGAGATCTGCCCGGATCTGACCCTGCGATCCACCTTCATCGTCGGCTTCCCGGGTGAAACCGAAGAAGACTTCCAGATGCTGCTCGACTTCCTGAAAGAAGCCCGTCTGGACCGCGTAGGCTGCTTCAAGTACAGCCCGGTTGAAGGCGCTACCGCCAACGAGCTGGCGGACCAGGTGCCGGAAGAGGTGAAAGAAGAGCGCTGGAACCGCTTCATGCAGCTGCAGCAGCAGATCTCTGCCGAGCGTCTGCAGGAAAAAGTGGGCCGCGAGATCATGGTCATCGTTGACGAAGTGGACGAAGAAGGCGCGATTGGCCGCAGCATGGCGGACGCCCCTGAGATCGACGGCGCGGTGTACCTGAACGGCGAAACCAGCGTTAAGCCGGGTGATATTATTCGCGTGAAGGTTGAAAATGCGGACGAGTATGACCTGTGGGGTAGCCGGGTTTAATATTCCCACTCCTCTGTTGTAGGCCGGGTAAGGCGTCGCCGCCACCCGGCACATTTCACTGCCCTACCCCTTAATCCTCGGATCCAGCGCGTCGCGCAGCCCGTCCCCCAGCAGATTAAACGCCAGCACGGTCAGGAAAATCGCCAGACTCGGGAAGATCGCCACGTGCGGCGCAATCACCATATCCGCCCTCGCCTCGTTCAGCATCGCGCCCCACTCCGGGGTCGGAGGCTGCGCGCCTAACCCCAGAAACGACAGGCTGGCCGCCGAAATAATCGACACGCCGATGCGCATGGTGAAATAGACCACGATGGACGACACCGTACCCGGCAGAATATGGCTGAACAGGATGGTGGCATCGCTGGCCCCCATGCTGCGGGCTGATTCGATAAACGTCTGCTGTTTCAGCACCAGCGTATTGCCGCGCACCAGCCGCGCGAACGCCGGAATCGAAAAGACCGCGACCGCAATGATGACGTTCGCCATGCCGCTGCCCATGATCGCCACCACGGCAATCGCCAGCAGAATGCCGGGAAAAGCAAACAGCACGTCGCAGATGCGCATGATGATGCGGTCCCACCAGCCTTCGTAATACCCGGCAACGAGGCCCAGCACGGTACCGATGGCCGCGCCAATCAGCACCGCGAACACCCCGGCGGCAAGCGAGATCTGCGCCCCCACCAGCACGCGGCTAAAGATATCGCGCCCGAGGGAGTCCACGCCGAACCAGTGCAGCATCGACGGTCCGTCGTTCAGACGGTCGTAGTCAAAATAGTTTTCCGCATCAAACGGCGCCACCCACGGCGCAATCACCGCCACCGCAATCAGCAGCAGCACAAACAGCCCCGCGGTCATCGCGACCGGCTGACGGCGGAAACGCCGCCAGAATTCAGACCACGGGGTGCGGACGTGGTCCGGTTTTAGCCCCGGCATGGCGTTTAAAACGGCCTGACGTCGCCAGTTCAACAATCGCATCTTACTTGTACCTGATGGCCGGGTTAATGGCGGCGTAGAGCACGTCCACCACTAAGTTGATAAGAATAAACTCCAGCGAGAAAAGCAGGACTTCCGCCTGAATCACCGGGTAGTCGCGCATCTCGACGGAATCAACAAGCAGGCGTCCCAGCCCCGGCCAGTTGAAGACCTTTTCCACGACGATCGAGCCGCCGAGCAGAAAGCCAAACTGCAGCCCCATCATCGTCACTACCGGGATCATCGCATTGCGGAATCCGTGCTTGAGAATGACCCACTTCTCGCTGACCCCTTTCGCCCGCGCGGTGCGAATATAATCTTCACTCAGCACGTCAACGAACGAGGCGCGGGTAAAGCGGGCCATTACCGCCGAAACGGCAGCGCCCAGCGTCATGGAAGGCAGGATGTAATGCTTCCAGGTATCGGCCCCGACGGTCGGCAGCCAGCCCAGTTCGACGGAGAAGATCTGCATCAGCAGCATCCCCAGCGCGAACGCCGGGAAGGAGATGCCGGTCACCGCCAGCGCCATGCCGAGCTTGTCCGGCCAGCGGTTGCGCCATACGGCCGCGATAATCCCGGCGCCAAGCCCGAACACGACCGCCCAGCTCATGCTGGCTATCGTTAACCAGAACGTCGGCATAAAGCGGCTGGCAATCTCCTCCGACACCGGACGGCGCGACACCATCGAGATACCAAAATCGCCCTGCAGAACGTTGCAAATGTAATGGATGAACTGCATATACAGCGGCTGGTCGAGGCCAAGCTGCTTACGCACCAAGTCAATAACGGTGGCATCCGCCTCAGGCCCGGCGACCAGACGCGCCGGATCGCCCGGCAGCATATGGACAAACAAAAACACCAGGACCGCCACAATCAGCAGCGTCGGAATAAGCCCCAGCAGGCGTTTACAAACATAATTCAGCATGAGGTTTATTTTAAATCCGCATCGTCAAAGCTAAAGCCCGTGTCCGGCATGATGTAGAACCCCGTCAACGCTTTGTTATGGGCTGACACCAGTTTCTCCACCACCAGCGGCACCCACGGTGACTCTTTCCAGATAATATCCTGCGCGTCTTTATAGAGACGCGCCTTCTCTTCCGGTTTGGTGGTTTTCAGGGCATCGGCAAGGTCTTTGTCCACCTGCGGGTTGCTGTAAAACGCGGTGTTGAACAGGGTTGGCGGCCAGTTCTGCGAGGCAAACAGCGGCGACAGCGCCCAGTCGGCTTCACCGGTCGACGCCGTCCAGCCGGTGTAGAACATCCGCACGCCGCTCTCTTTCTGCCCTTTCCCCTCCACTTCTGCCGCACGCTGTCCGGCATCCATTGCGGTGACCTGTACCTTGATCCCCACCTGCGCCAGCTGCTGCTGGGTAAACTGCAGCACCTTCTGGGCGGTACTGTGATTATGCGAGGACCACAGCGTGGTGCTGAAACCGTTCGGGAAGCCCGCCTCTTTCAGCAGCTCGCGCGCTTTAGCCGGATCGTACGGCCACGGCTGATAGCTTTGCGCATAGGCGATCGCCGGCGGCAGCACGCCGGTGGCCGGAGTGGCATAGCCGGCAAAAGCGACCTTCACCAGCGCCTGACGGTTAATGGCGTAGTTGATGGCTTCACGCACCTTCGGGTTATCGAACGGCTTTTGCGTGACGTTCATGCTGATGTAGCGCTGCATGATTGACGGGCTGGCGACCAGCTCCAGCTTGCTGTTTTTCTGCAAAATGGCGGCCTGCTCGTACGGGATCGGGAAGGCAAACTGCGCCTCGCCGGTTTGCAGCATCGCCGCGCGGGTGTTGTTGTCCACCACCGGGCGCCAGGTGATGGTGTCGAGCTTCGGCAGCCCCTGCTGCCAGTATCCCGCGAATTTCTTCACCTTCACAAAATCGGTCTGGTTCCAGGTGAGCAGTTCGTAAGGGCCGGTGCCAACAGGGTGGAAACCGATCTCCTTGCCGTATTTTTTCAGCGCGGCAGGGGAAATCATCGCCGTTGCCGGATGCGCCAGGATATTGATAAACGCGGAGAACGGCTCTTTCAGGGTGATTTTGACCGTCGCCGGGTCGACCACCTCGGTGCTGGCGATATTTTTATACAGGTTATAGCGCTTGAGGCTATTTTCCGGATTGCTGGCGCGGTCCAGGTTAACCTTCACCGCCTCCGCATTGAAGTCTGTCCCGTCCTGGAACTTCACGCCGGTCCTGAGCTTGATGGTATACACCAGCCCGTCGTCGGACACGGTGTACCCCTCCGCCAGCACGTTTTTGAGCTTCATCTCTTTATCGAGGCCAAACAGGCCCTGATAGAACGATTTCGCCACCGCCTGAGAGAGCGTGTCGTTGGCGTCATACGGATCGAGCGTGGTGAAATTGGAGCCGACGGCGACCACCACGTCTTTGGCAGCGAACGCGGGGGCAGCGGCCAGGGCTGCCGTCACGCTCGCGGCTAACAACCATCTACGCGCTACAAATGTAACCATTGTGTTCTCCTGCCTGTTGTAAGTTATAACCGCGAAAAAGCGTTGTCCTGACGCGGGGGAGCGACGAAATGACCCGGCCCGACCTCGCGCAGCGTCACGCGCTCCACGGCCTCGCCGCGTTTATGAATATTGCTCGGCATTTCATCCTGCAGCAGCACGCGCTGGCCGTGACGATGCGCGGGATCGGCAACCGGGACCGCCGCGATAAGCTTGCGGGTGTACGGGTGCTGCGGGTTTTCAAACACCGCCCTTCGCGGCCCAATCTCCACGATCTGCCCCATAAACATCACCGCCACGCGATGGCTGATGCGCTCGACCACCGCCATATCGTGCGAGATAAACAGGAAGGCAATGCCCATATCCCGCTGTAAATCCAGCAGCAGGTTGATGATTTGCGCCCGGATAGAGACATCCAGCGCCGAGACGGACTCATCGGCAATCACCACTTTCGGGTTCAGCGCCAGCGCGCGGGCGATGCAGATACGCTGCCGCTGTCCGCCGGAAAACTCGTGCGGATAACGCCATGCGTGCTCCGGCTTCAGGCCGACGCGCTCCAGCAGCCAGGCCACGCGACGCTGGGCCGCTTCGCCGTCGAGCAGGTTATGTACCCGCAGCGGCTCCATGATCGAATACCCCACCGTATGGCGCGGATCGAGGGAGGCATACGGGTCCTGGAAAATAAACTGAATATCCCGCCGCACCGCCTGCAGCTTGCTGTCCGGAAGGGTATCAATGCGCTCGCCGTTAAAGGTAATGCTGCCTTCCTGTGATTCCACCAGACGGAGCAACGCGCGCCCGGTGGTGGATTTACCGCAGCCGGACTCCCCCACCAGCGCCAGCGTTTCGCCCGGCCAAAGATCGAAACTGACGTTTTCCACCGCGTGCACTTCGCGCTTAACGCGGTTCAGTACGCCGCTGCGCAGCGGAAAACGGGTGACCAGATCGCGCACTTCCAGAATGGGCTTACCCGGCACCACGGTGTCCTGCTCGCGCTCCTCCTCCTGTAGCTCAGACGCCTCAAGAGAAATCAGCGGGAAGCGGCGCGGCAAATCGCTGCCGTTCATCGCCCCCAGGCGCGGAACCGCCGCCAGCAGCGCTTTGGTGTAAGGATGCACGGGCGCGTGAAAAATCTGCTCAACCGGGCCGGTTTCCACCGCGCAGCCCTTGTGCATCACCAGCACCCGATCGGCGATATCGGCGACTACGCCCATATCGTGGGTGATGAATATCACCCCCATCTCCATCTCCTGCTGCAGCACTTTGATGAGCTGCAGGATCTGCGCCTGAATCGTCACGTCCAGCGCCGTCGTCGGTTCATCGGCAATCAGCACCGCCGGACGGCAGGAGAGCGCCATGGCAATCATCACCCGCTGGCGCATGCCGCCGGAAAGCTGATGCGGGTAGCGACCCAGAATGGCCTGCGCCTCCGGGATGCGCACCAGCTCCAGCATCCGTCGGGCCTCTTTGAGCGCTTCATCGCCGCTCAGCCCCTGATGCAGGCGGATGGACTCGGCGATTTGTTCCCCGACCGGGAAAACCGGGTTCAGGGAGGTCATCGGCTCCTGGAAGATCATAGCAATGTCCGCCCCGCGCACGCCCTGCATCTGCGAACCGCTCAGCTCATTTAAATCAATGACCTGACGGTTACGGCGGCGCAGGAGCATTTTCTCGCTGCTGATTTGCCCGCCCGTCTGTTCCAGCAGGCGCATCAGCGCCAGCGCCGTGACCGATTTACCGGATCCGGATTCACCAACAATCGCCAGCGTCTCGCCGCGCCTGAGCGTGAACGATAAATTCTCTACTGCGGGGATGAACTGCCGCTCTTCCTGAAACGCAATATTGAGCTGATGGACAGCCAGCACTTCGCGGTTGTCCAGTTCTTCACTGTGCGGCACGCGCTGCCCCCTTATTCACGATAGATGCCCGTGCTCGGTTCATCACCGGCATAGCCCCAGGCGCGGTACATACCTTCGCTGTTGAACGGCAGGGCCACGTTGCCCTCACGATCCACCGCAATGAGCCCGCCGACGCCGCCCAGGGCGGGCAGTTTCTCCATCACCACGCGCTCGCAGGCTTCGCTGAGGCTTAAACCGCCGTAATCCATCAGCGCGGTGATGTCGTAGGCCGCGAGGGCGCGGATAAACACTTCTCCGGTTCCGGTACATGACACCGCCGCCGTCGCGTTATTGGCATAGCAGCCCGCGCCCGGCAGCGGGCTATCGCCGACGCGCCCGGGCAGCTTGTTGGTCATCCCGCCCGTTGAGGTCGCCGCCGCGAGGTTCCCGGCCTTATCCAGCGCCACCGCGCCGACCGTGCCCATTTTGGTGGTTTCATCCAGCGGCGCACTGTGGTCAAGCTGCGTCATGCCCGCCGAACGGGCCTCCAGCAGCTGCTGATAGCGCTCCTCCGTGGAAAACAGATCCGGCGATACCGGTTCCATCCCGTGCCCGAAGGCAAACGCCTCCGCCCCGGCCCCTGTGAGCAGGACGTGCGGACTCGCCTCCATCACCAGACGCGCCGCCAGCACCGGATTGCGCAGATGGCTCACGCCCGCCACGGCGCCCGCTTTCAGGGTGACGCCGTCCATCACGCAGGCATCCAGCTCGTGCGTTTCATCCCGGGTAAAGACCGAACCGATCCCCGCATTAAATAACGGGCACTCTTCCAGCAGGCGCACCGCCTCGGTGACCACGTCCAGCGCGCTTTCGCCCGCTTCCAGCATTTTCTGGCCCGTTTCCACAATGGCGTACAGCGCGTCGATATAGCGCTTTTCCTGCTCGGGACTGAGCTGTGCTCGGGTGATTGCCCCGGCGCCACCATGAATTGCGATTACCGCATTAACCATTCGCATCACCCGTTAGCCTGATTTGCGGCTTTTTCTATAAATATCATTATCGTCGATGAAACTTCAGATGATTTTTGAATATAGAAAGACGTAACTGTGATGTAAAGCGTACACCCATCGGGTCATACAGTTAGCCGCACTTTTCTGCCATAATGGCCGCTTTCGTTGTTACTCCGCAGGAGCCCACCATGGATTTTACCGCCGGACTGATGCCGCTTGAGACGGCACTCACGCAGATGCTTGACCGAGTTTCCCCGCTGCATGACGTTGAGACGCTGCCCCTCGTGCGCTGTTTTGGCCGTATTGCCGCGCGCGATATCGTCTCTCCGCTTAACGTGCCGGGGTTTGATAATTCCGCGATGGACGGTTACGCGGTACGCCTGGCGGATCTCCAGACGGGTAACGCCCTGCCGGTGGCGGGTAAAGCCTTTGCGGGCCAGCCGTTTAACGGTGAATGGCCTGCGGGCACCTGCGTGCGCATCATGACCGGCGCGCCGGTTCCGGCTGGCTGCGACGCCGTGGTAATGCAGGAAGAGACCGAACAGACCGACGACGGCGTGCGTTTTACCGCGAACGTCAAAGCGGGCCAGAACATCCGCCGCAAGGGCGAAGATATCACCCTTGGCGCGACGGTCTTTTCTGCCGGGCAGAAGCTGACGGCAGGTGAGCTGCCGGTGCTGGCGTCGCTCGGCGTGGCTGAAATCGACGTTATCCGTAAAGTGCGCGTGGCCGTTTTCTCCACCGGCGACGAGCTGCAGCTTCCGGGCCAGCCGCTGCAGGACGGTCAGATATACGACACCAACCGCCTGGCGGTACACCTGATGCTGGAGCAGCTGGGCTGCGAGGTGATTAACCTCGGCATTATTCCTGACGATCCGGAAAAACTGCGCGCCGCGTTTATCGAGGCGGATAACGCTGCCGACGTGGTTATCAGCTCCGGCGGCGTCTCCGTGGGCGAAGCGGATTACACCAAAACCATCCTTGAAGAGCTGGGCGAGATCGCCTTCTGGAAGCTGGCCATCAAGCCGGGCAAACCGTTCGCGTTTGGCAAGCTTCAACACAGCTGGTTCTGTGGCCTGCCGGGTAATCCAGTCTCGGCGGCACTCACCTTCTACCAGCTGGTGATCCCGCTGCTGGCGAAGCTTTCCGGCAACAGCGCCAGCCCGCTGCCGGAACGCCAGCGCGTGCGCGCCGCCACGCGCCTGAAAAAATTGCCGGGCCGCCTCGATTTTCAGCGCGGCATTCTGGCGCGCAACGCGGACGGAGAGCTCGAAGTGAGCACCACCGGGCACCAGGGCTCACACATTTTCAGCTCCTTCAGCCAGGGTAACTGCTTTATCGTCCTGGAGCGCGAGCGCGGCAATGTGGAAGCAGGCGAGTGGGTTGAGATCGAGCGTTTTAACCACCTGTTCGGAGGCTGACATGACGGTGGAGCTGAGCGACCCGGAGATAATGCGCTACAACCGCCAGATTGTGCTGCGCGGGTTTGATTTCGAAGGTCAGGAAGCGCTTAAGGCAGCAAGCGTGCTGGTTGTTGGGCTCGGCGGCCTGGGCTGCGCCGCCGCGCAGTATCTTGCGGCGGCGGGCGTGGGCAGGATGACGCTGCTGGATTTTGATACCGTGTCGGTGTCAAATCTCCAGCGCCAGACGCTGCACAGCGATGCGACGGTTGGACAGCCGAAGGTGGATTCTGCCCGCACGGCGCTGGCGCGCATCAACCCCAACGTTCAGTTCACCCTGATTGACGCGATGCTGGATGACGAGGCGCTGTCCGCGCAGATTGCGCAGCATGACCTGGTGCTGGACTGCACCGATAACGTCACGGTCCGTAACCAGCTGAACGCGGGCTGCTTTGCCCACAAAATCCCGCTGGTTTCCGGCGCGGCGATCCGCATGGAGGGGCAAATCAGCGTCTTCACGTACGGGGAAGGCGAACCCTGCTACCGCTGCCTGAGCCGCTTGTTCGGCGAGAACGCCCTGACCTGCGTTGAGGCGGGCGTAATGGCGCCATTGGTCGGCGTGATTGGCTCGCTGCAGGCGATGGAAGCGATCAAAGTGCTGGCGCGCTACGGCACACCTGCCGCGGGGAAAATCGTAATGTATGACGCGATGACCTGCCAGTTCCGCGAGATGAAGCTGATGCGTAACCCGGGGTGTGAGGTTTGCGGAGGTTAAAGCAAACGGCAACCTTCAGGTTGCCGTTTTAGTGTTTGCTCCCTCTCCCTGTGGGAGAGGGTTGGGGTGAGGGCATCAGGCCGCACCCGTCAGATCGACATCCGTCCAAACGCCCCCTGCCAGTCCTGCTCAAACTTCACAATCGCCGCATCCACGGCCGGAGAGGTAATAAACTGCTGCGCCACGTCCAGCGGCAGCGTGATGGACTCGCAGCCTGCCAGCAGGCAGTCCAGCGCCTGACGCGGCGTTTTGAAGCTCGCGGCCAGCACCTTTGACTGCGGGGCGTGCAGCGTCAGCAGCTGTTGCAGCTCAACCACTGTCTGGATCCCGTCCCCGCCCTGCGCGTCCACGCGGTTAACGTAAGGCGCCACATACTCTGCACCCGCCAGCGCGGAGAGCATCCCCTGCGCAGCACCATAAACCGCCGTACCCAGCGTCGGGATCCCTTCCGCTTTCAGCATCTTGATTGCCGCCAGCCCTTCGGCGGTCACCGGCACTTTTACTACCAGGTCGTTAATGATGGCGCGCAGCTTGCGCGCGTCCTCCACCATCCCTTCGGCGGTGGTCGCCATCACCTGCGCGAAAAGACGGCCTTTGCCGCCCAGCGCGTCGTGCAGCGCTGGCAGCAAAACGTCCAGCGGCGTTTTACCTGCCGCCACAATGCTTGGGTTGGTGGTTACGCCCGCCAGCGGGAAGATGCGCGCCAGCTTTTTGACTGCCGCAACGTCAGATGTGTCGAGATAAAGTTCCATGATGTCACCCTCAAATTTAGCCTGCACTTACCCTATCACGACAAAACCTGCTCAGTAGTTGACCTGCATCAAGATAACTTTCATTCGAAAGTAATTTAATCTTCATATGCAATACGAGAGGCGAAATCATGATCTTCAATATTCAGCGTTACTCTACCCACGATGGCCCCGGTATTAGAACCGTGGTGTTCCTGAAAGGCTGCTCGCTGGGCTGTCGCTGGTGCCAGAACCCGGAAAGCCGCTCCCGCAGCCGGGACGTGCTGTTTGACCCGCGCCTGTGCCTTGACGGCTGCGACCTGTGCCAGCAGGCGGCACCGGGCTGTATCGAACGCGCGCTGAATGGCCTGGTTATCCACCGCGAGAAGCTTGATGAAGCCACGCTCTACGCCCTTACCGACTGCTGCCCGACGCAGGCGCTGACCGTCTGCGGTGAAGAGCAGCAGGTCGAGGAGATCATGGCGACCGTACTGCGCGATAAACCCTTCTACGACCGCAGCGGCGGCGGGATCACCCTCTCCGGCGGCGAGCCGTTTATGAACCCTGAGCTGGCGCACGCCCTGTTTAAAGCCAGCCACGAACAGGGGATCCACACCGCCGTGGAAACCTGCCTTCACGTGCCGTGGCACTATATCGAGCCGTCATTACCGTACGTCGATCTGTTCCTCGCCGACCTGAAGCACGTCGACGGTGAGGTGTTCAAACAGTGGACGGACGGTTCGGCTAAGCGGATCCTGGATAACCTGAAACGCCTTGCCGTCGCCGGAAAAAAAATCACCATCCGCGTGCCGCTGATCCAGGGCTTTAACGCTGACGAAGCGTCCATCACCGCCATTACCAACTTCGCCGCCGACGAGCTCGGCGTCGACGATATTCATTTTCTGCCGTATCACACGCTGGGCATGAACAAATACACCCTGCTCGGCCAACCTTACTCTGCCCCTGACAAACCGCTGGATAACCCTGCCCTGCTGGACTTCGCGCAGCAATACGCCTGCCAGAAAGGGTTAACCGCGACCTTACGAGGATAAACCTATGACGACCCTGAATCTCAACACCCTCAGCGAGCGCATTAAGGCGCACAAAACGGCGCTGGTGCATATCGTTAAGCCGCCGGTCTGTACCGAGCGCGCCCAGCATTACACCGAAATGTACCAGCAGCACATGGACAAGCCGATCCCGGTACGCCGCGCTCTGGCGCTGGCGCATCACCTGGCTGAGCGTACCATCTGGATCAAACACGACGAGCTGATTATCGGTAACCAGGCAAGCGAAGTGCGCGCCGCGCCGATTTTCCCGGAATACACCGTATCCTGGATTGAGAAAGAGATTGACGATCTGGCGGACCGCCCGGGCGCGGGCTTTGCGGTGAGCGAAGAGAACAAGCGCGTGCTGCACGACATCTGCCCGTGGTGGCGCGGCCAGACGGTGCAGGACCGCTGCTATGGCATGTTCACCGACGAGCAGAAAGGCCTGCTGGAAACCGGCATTATCAAAGCCGAAGGCAACATGACCTCCGGCGACGCGCACCTGGCCGTTAACTTCCCGCTGGTGCTGGAGAAAGGCCTCGACGGCCTGCGCGCTAAGGTGGCCGAGCGCCGCACGCGCATCAACCTGACGGTGCTGGAAGACCTGCACGGCGATCAGTTCCTGAAGGCGATCGATATCGTGCTGGAAGCCGTAAGCCTGCACATCAAACGCTTTGCCGATCTGGCGCGTGAAATGGCGTCCACCGAAACCCGCGAAAGCCGCCGCGACGAGCTGCTGGCGATGGCGGAAAACTGCGACATCATTGCCCACGAGCCGCCAAAAACCTTCTGGCAGGCGCTGCAGCTGTGCTACTTCATTCAGCTGATCCTGCAGATTGAGTCAAACGGCCACTCCGTCTCCTTCGCGCGTATGGACCAGTATCTCTATCCGTACTACCGCCGCGACGTCGAGTTGAACCAGAGCCTCGACCGCGAACACGCTATCGAGCTGCTGCACAGCTGCTGGCTGAAGCTGCTGGAAGTGAACAAAATCCGCTCCGGCTCGCACTCCAAGGCTTCCGCCGGTAGCCCGCTGTACCAGAACGTCACCATCGGCGGCCAGAAGCTGGTCAACGGTGAGCCGATGGACGCGGTGAACCCGCTCTCCTACGCGATTCTGGAATCGTGCGGTCGCCTGCGCTCCACCCAGCCAAACCTGAGCGTGCGCTACCACGCGGGCATGAGCAACGACTTCCTCGACGCCTGCGTGCAGGTGATCCGCTGCGGCTTCGGGATGCCCGCGTTCAACAACGATGAAATCGTCATTCCGGAATTCATCAAGCTCGGCGTTGAACGAGACGACGCCTACGACTACGCGGCCATCGGCTGTATCGAAACCGCGGTGGGCGGCAAGTCGGGCTATCGCTGCACCGGCATGAGCTTTATCAACTTCGCCCGCGTGATGCTGGCCGCGCTGGAAGGCGGCCGCGACGCCACCAGCGGCAAGGTGTTCCTGCCGCAGGAGAAAGCGCTCTCCGCCGGTAACTTCGACAACTTCGACGAAGTGATGGCGGCGTGGGACAGCCAGATCCGCTACTACACCCGCAAATCTATCGAGATTGAGTACGTGGTGGATACCATGCTGGAAGAGAACGTCCACGACATTCTCTGCTCGGCGCTGGTGGACGACTGCATCGAGCGCGCGAAAAGCATCAAGCAGGGCGGCGCGAAGTACGACTGGGTCTCCGGCCTGCAGGTGGGCATCGCTAACCTCGGCAACAGCCTGGCTGCAGTGAAAAAGCTGGTGTTCGAACAGGGCACTATTGGTCAACAGCAGCTGGCGGCGGCGCTGGCGGATGACTTCGACGGGCTGACCCACGAGCAGCTGCGTCAGCGCCTGATCAACGGCGCGCCGAAGTACGGCAACGACGACGACAGCGTGGACATGCTGCTGACGCGCGCCTATCAGACCTACATCGAAGAGCTGAAGCAGTACCACAACCCGCGCTACGGCCGCGGCCCGATTGGAGGTAACTACTACGCGGGCACCTCTTCCATCTCCGCAAACGTGCCGTTTGGCGCGGCAACGATGGCCACGCCGGACGGACGTAAGGCGCACACCCCGCTGGCGGAAGGAGCAAGCCCGGCCTCCGGTACGGACCACCTCGGCCCGACGGCGGTAATTGGCTCGGTGGGTAAACTGCCGACGGAAGCGATTCTCGGCGGCGTGCTGCTGAACCAGAAGCTGAACCCGTCGACGCTGGAAAACGACAGCGATCGCCAGAAGCTAATGGTGCTGCTGCGCACCTTCTTCGAGGTGCATAAAGGCTGGCATATCCAGTACAACATCGTCTCGCGCGAAACGCTGCTGCAAGCGAAGAAACATCCTGACCAGTATCGTGACCTGGTGGTGCGCGTCGCGGGCTACTCGGCGTTCTTCACCGCCCTGTCGCCGGATGCGCAGGACGATATTATCGCCCGTACTGAGCATACGCTGTAACGGCATATCCCCTCACCCCGCCCCTCTCCCACGGGGAGAGGGAGAAAACACTAACAACGGCAACCACGGTTGCCGTTTTGCTTTTACTTTCGAATGAAATTAAATTTGTGCTCCCCGTCACCTTGTTATTAGAATGTTTCAAAACGCAGTGACCCAGGAGCACAGTATGACCGTTAAAGTTATCGTCACCGATATGGACGGAACTTTCCTTGATGATGCCAAGCAGTACGATCGTGACCGCTTCCAGGCACAGTTTGAACAGCTTAAAGCCCGCGATATTGAATTCGTTGTCGCCAGCGGCAACCAGTATTACCAGCTCATCTCCTTCTTTCCGGCGCTGAAAGACAGGATCTCCTTCGTGGCGGAAAACGGCGCGCTGGTGTTCGATCGCGGCGAACAAATTTTCCACGGCGAGCTGACGCGTCATGAATCGCAGATCGTGATTGGCGAACTGCTGAAGGACAAAGGGCTGAACTTCGTGGCCTGCGGGCTGGAGAGCGCCTGGGTCAGCGACCAGGCTCCTGAAGAATTCGTGGCGCTGATGTCAAAGCACTATCACCGCTTAAAGCGCATCAGCGATTACCGCGAAATTGACGACGTACTGTTTAAGTTCTCCCTGAACCTGCCGGACAGCGATATCCCTAATCTGGTGGATAAACTGCACGTCTCCCTGGACGGCATCATGAAGCCGGTCACCAGCGGCTTTGGATTCGTGGATTTGATTATCCCCGGCCTGCACAAGGCCAACGGCATTAGCCGTCTGCTGAAACGCTGGAAAATCTCCCCGCAGGAGTGCGTGGCCATTGGCGACAGCGGCAACGATGCCGAGATGCTTAAGCTGGTGAAATATTCCTTTGCGATGGGCAACGCGGCAGAGAGCATCAAAGAAATCAGCCGCTACGGCACCGACGACAACAACCATCAGGGCGCGCTGAACGTCATCCAGGCCGTGCTCGACAACCATTCCCCGTTCGACGTCTGATCCTTTCCTCGCCGGAGCGTCGCTCCGGCCTCTCACTCTTTTTCCGTCCTGTGGCTTGCGTCAAGTTTTTAAACTTGCATTAACTTATTTTTAACTTAAAGTATCACTTGTAGACACTTTTACTTTCGAATGAAAGATGCGAGGCAGTTATGACCTTTACCAGTGAAACTTTGCCAGCGGATCACAAAGCGGCAATCCGTCAGTTAAAACGTGAGCTGCGCGCGCAGATCGGCGACGTGCAGGCAGTGTTTAATAAGCTCAGCGACAAAATTGCCACCCGCGTGGCGGAAATCAACGCGCTTAAGAACAAAGGTGAATCCGTCTGGCCGGTGATCCCGTTTGCGGATGTGAAAAACGGCACCATTACCGACTCACAGCGCGAGGCCGTTAAACGCCGCGGCTGCGCGGTGATTAAAGGTCACTTCCCGTGCGAGCAGGCGCTGGCGTGGGATCAGTCGATGCTCGACTACCTCGATCTGAATAAGTTTGACGAGGTCTACAAAGGCCCGGGCGATAACTTCTTCGGCACCCTGACGGCCTCTCGTCCGGAGATTTACCCGATTTACTGGTCTCAGGCGCAGATGCAGGCGCGCCAGAGCGAAGAGATGGCGCAGGTGCAGTCGTTCCTGAACCGTTTATGGACATTCGAGAGCAACGGCAAGCAGTGGTTCAACCCGGACGTGAGCGTGATTTACCCGGACCGTATCCGCCGCCGCCCGCCGGGAACGACCTCGAAAGGACTGGGCGCGCATACCGACTCCGGCGCGCTGGAGCGCTGGCTGCTTCCGGCTTATCAACAGGTGTTCGCCCGCGTGTTTGACGGCAACGTCGAGAAATACGATCCGTGGAACGCCGCGCACCGTACCGAAGTGGAAGAGTACACCGTCGATAACACCACCAAATGCTCGGTGTTCCGCACCTTCCAGGGCTGGACGGCGCTGTCGGATATGATCCCAGGTCAGGGGCTGCTGCACGTGGTGCCAATCCCGGAAGCGATGGCCTACATTCTGCTGCGGCCGCTGCTGGACGACGTGCCGGAAGACGAGCTGTGCGGCGTGGCGCCGGGGCGCGTCCTGCCGGTTTCAGAGAAATGGCACCCGCTGCTGATCGAGGCGCTGACCAGCATTCCGGCACTCGATGCGGGCGATTCCGTGTGGTGGCACTGCGATGTGATCCATTCCGTCGCGCCGGTGGAAAATCAGCAGGGCTGGGGCAACGTGATGTACATTCCTGCCGCGCCGATGTGCGAGAAAAACCTCGCCTACGCGAAAAAGGTCAAGGAAGCGCTTGAAACCGGCGCGTCGCCGGGAGACTTCCCGCGCGAGGATTATGAAAAAAGCTGGCAGGACCGCTTTACCGTGAACGATCTCAACATCCACGGTAAGCGCGCGCTGGGCATGGTTTAACTGTCGTACAGCCCTTCCCGCTCCACGGCGGTGCGTCGTTTCCCCTGACGTATCCGCCGTACCGATTCCCGCACGGCCAGCGTGCCGTTAAGCAGCAAGGTTCCCACCGGCGCGTCCGGGCGCATCAGCCGCTGCTGGAGCATATATACCGCTTCGGTTCCCAGCTCATCGCGCGGAACGTGCACCGCCGTTAATGGAACATCCTGAATCGCCGCCAGGTTAAAGCCGTCAATGCTCATCACCGACACGTCCTGCGGCACGCGCAGGCCGTGGTTTTGTAATGCGCTAATGGTGCCCGCCGCCATAAAGTCGCCGCCGACCAGGAACGCGGTCGGTAAATCCTTCCCCTGCACTTCACTGAGCCAGCCGCTGACCATCTGTTCCGTTTCGCGCGCGCTGAAGCTGGGCACTACAAGCAGATCGCGTTTATCGTTGAATTTCATGTTGTGAGACTGCCACGCGTCGCGGATCCCCGCCAGGCGCAGCTCCATGGTGTAGCGGCGCAGGCACAGCACGTTCATCACCTCACGGTGTCCCATCTCGAACAGATATTCCGCCGCCCGCTCGCCGATAGCGCGATGATCCGGCGCGACGGCAGGCAGACGCATGTGCCGGTCGCGGCAGTTAATCAGCATGCAGGGTTTACCCACGTCCACCGCCAGATCGTGGATATGGGGATCGTCGATGCCAAGAAGGATTGCCGCCTGAGTGTCCGCTTCGTTCATGCGTGCCAGAAACAGCTGGGCGTCGCTGTCGTTCTCCTCCAGCGCGCAGTAGCGAAGACGCACATCGTGGGACGCCAGTCCTTTACTCACGCTCTGGATCACGCGGTAGTAAAAGATGTCGGACCGCTCGTCAAACGCCCGCTGCGGGGCAAAAACCACCAGGCTGTTAAGCAGCAGACGCCCTGCCGCCATGCCGTCCATCACCCCCAGCTCCCGCGCGCACGCCAGCACCTTTGCGCGCGCTTTTTCACTGGTATTCGCTTTTCCCGCCAGCACTCGCGACACGGTGCTGATCGAGAGCTGCGTCCGGGCCGCGATTTCGGTGATTTTTAGCCTTTTGTCCATTTTGTGATCTGGCTCCATTTGCGGAATGAAAAAATTTTCATAGCGTATTGGTCAGACAATAGCTGACATAAAGGCCATCATGCCAGAGGGTATACGTCAGTTATGAGAAATTTTGCACAAAATCCACTTTTGCCCACTCATTTTCTTCCTTAAGGTGAACTTGTCACACAACTTCCATACTAGTTGTATACCAACTTAAGCATTTTAAACGGATATAAATCAAAGGCATAAAAATCCGTGTGACACCTGAACCTCCGTCCCCTTACCGTCCGTCTTGTGGAGAGTAAAATGAGTCAGGACATCAATAACACCGTAGCGACAAGCAAAACCCGTCGCGTCATCAAGAACCTGCGCTGGTACGTGCTGGTGCTGTTCTTACTTGGCGTCACCGTTAACTACATCACCCGTAACTCACTCGGGATCCTCGCCCCGGAACTGAAAGAGAGCCTCGGGATCACCACCGAGCAATACTCCTGGATCGTCGGTGCGTTCCAGATCGCCTATACCATTTTCCAGCCCCTGTGCGGCTGGCTGATTGACGTCATCGGCCTGAAGATTGGCTTTATGGTCTGCGCCGGGATCTGGGCGCTGATGTGTATTTTTCACGCGGGCGCCGGAAGCTGGCTGCACCTCGCTATTCTGCGCTTCTTTATGGGTGCCTCTGAGGCCGCCGCTACCCCGGCAAACGCCAAAACCATCGGCGAATGGTTCCCGAAATCAGAGCGACCCGTTGCCGCCGGCTGGGCGGGCGTAGGCTTCTCCATCGGCGCGATGCTGGCCCCGCCCATCATCTATTTCGCTCACGCGTCGTTCGGCTGGCAGGGCGCATTTATGTTTACCGGCGTGCTGGCGCTGCTGTGGGTGATCCTGTGGTGGGCGTTCTACCACAACCCGGAGCAGCACCCGAACCTGAGCAAGGACGAGCTGGCGTTCATCAAGCAGGATAACGAACCGCCTGCGGTGAGACTGCCCTTCCTGACCGCGCTGAAAACCGTCTCGAAAAACAAACGCTTTTACGGTATCGCCATCCCGGCCTTTATGGCGGAACCGGCCTGGGCAGTGCTGAGCTTCTGGGTGCCGCTGTATCTCGCCAAAGAGCACGGCATGGATCTGAAGCAGATTGCGATGTTTGCCTGGCTTCCGTTCCTCGCCGCCGACCTCGGCAGCGTGGCGAGCGGCTACCTGACGCGTCTGTTCACCCGTCTGTTCGGCTGCTCGCGCGTTAACTCGGTCGTTGCCAGCTCCGTGACGGGCGCGTTCCTGATGATCTCGCTGGGCATCGTGGCCATTACCCGCGACCCGTATATCACCATCGTGCTGATCTCCATCGGCGGCTTCGGGCACCAGATTATCTCCTGCATGCTGAGCGCCCTGGTCGTTGAGTCGTTCGACAAAGGCCAGATGGCGACCGTCAACGGCATGCGCGGCTCGGCGGCGTGGATCGCCAGCTTCCTGTTCTCGCTGTTAATCGGTGTGACCGCCGACAAAATCGGCTTTAACCCGCTCTTTATTGCCATGGGCTTCTTTGACCTGATTGGCGCTGTCTTCCTGGTAGCATTTATTGCTGAACGTCGCGCCAAGCGCGCCTGATAGTGGATGTATTGCATATGAAAACCCTGAAAAACTGGACCCTTGATACGCAGTCGGCAAACCATCTGGAACTGCTGGTCGATAACCAGCACCGCCTGTGCCTGTATGTGCTGGAAGAGAACCTGTTCCGCGTGCTGATCAAACGCAAAGGCGAGCTGGCGCTGGACCGCACCTGGAGCATCGCGCCGGAAAAAGACGTGCCGTGGGAAGGCCGCCGTCGTGACGATATAAGCGGTTTCTCCTGCCCGGCCTGGACCCTGACGCAGCAGGAAGAGACGCTCACCGTGGCAACCGAACAGCTGCGCGTAACGGTCCACCAGCCGCTGTGGCTGGAGTGGCACTACCGCAATGAGGCGGGCGAGTGGCAGCCGCTGGTCAACGACCGTCCAACCAGCGCCTACCTGCTGAACGCCCACGGCGACGGCGTGGCGCACTACCTCAGCCGCCGCAAGGACGAGCGTTTCTATGGCCTGGGCGAAAAAGCGGGCGATCTGCAGCGCAACGGCAAGCGCTATGAGATGCGCAACCTCGACGCCATGGGGTACAACGCGGCCAGCACCGACCCGCTCTACAAGCATATTCCGTTCACTATCGCCCGCCGCGACGACGTCAGCTACGGCCTGTTCTACGACAACCTGAGCAGCTGCTGGCTGGATCTGGGTAACGAAATCGACAACTACCACACCGCCTATCGTCGCTGGCAGGCGGAAGCGGGCGACATCGATTACTACATCTTTACCGGCACGCGCGTGCTGGACGTCACCAAAGCCTTCGTGCGCCTGACCGGGAAAACGCTGTTCGGACCGAAATGGAGCCTGGGCTACAGCGGCTCGACCATGCACTACACCGACGCGCCGGACGCGCAAAACCAGCTGATGAACTTCATCCGCCTGTGCGAAGAGCACGCCATTCCGTGCGACTCGTTCCAGCTCTCCTCCGGCTATACCTCTATCAACGGCAAGCGCTACGTATTTAACTGGAACTATGACAAGGTGCCGCAGCCGAAGGTGATGAGCCAGGCCTTCCACGACGCTGGGCTGAAGCTGGCGGCAAACATCAAGCCGTGCCTGCTGCAGGACCATCCGCGCTATAACAAAGTGGCGGAGAGCGGTCTGTTCATTCGCGATTCAGAAACCGATGCACCGGAACGTTCCAGCTTCTGGGATGACGAAGGCTCGCACCTCGACTTTACCAACCCGCAGACGGTGCAGTGGTGGCAGAACGGCGTCACCACGCAGCTGCTGGAGATGGGCATCGACTCTACCTGGAACGACAACAACGAATATGAAGTGTGGGACGGGGAGGCGCGCTGCTTTGGCTTCGGCAAAGAGATCGCCATCAAGCATATTCGCCCGGTGATGCCGCTGCTGATGATGCGCGCCTCGCTGGAAGCGCAGCAGCGTTTCGCGCCGGAAAAACGTCCGTACCTGATCTCCCGCTCCGGCTGCGCCGGGATGCAGCGCTACGTTCAGACCTGGAGCGGCGACAACCGCACCAGCTGGGACACCCTGCGCTATAACATCCGCATGGGTCTGGGCATGAGCCTGTCCGGTCTGTTCAACGTCGGTCACGACGTCGGCGGTTTCTCCGGCGACAAGCCGGACGCCGAGCTGTTCGTGCGCTGGGTGCAGAACGGCGTGATGCACCCGCGCTTTACCATTCACTCGTGGAACGATGACCACACCGTGAACGAGCCGTGGATGTACCCGGGCGTCACGCCAGCCATTCGCGGCGCGGTTGAGCTGCGCTACCGCCTGCTGCCGTACCTCTATACCCTGCTCTGGCAGGCGCACGCCGACGACGAGCCGATGCTGCGCCCGACCTTCCTCGACCACGAGCATGATGCGCAGACGTTTGAGGAGTGCGATGACTTCCTGCTGGGCCGCGACCTGCTGGTGGCCAGCGTCGTCGAATCCGGGCAGCGCGAGCGCCGCGTCTGGCTGCCGGATAACGACACCGGCTGGTATGATTTTTACACCCACGCGTGGTATGCGGGCGGCCAGTCGATCGTCCTCGACGCGCCGCTGGAAAAACTGCCGCTGCTGGTGCGCGCCGGTGCCGCTCTGCCGCTGAGCGAACGCATTACGCATGTGAATGCCGAAAAAGATACGACCCGCGAGCTGAAGCTGTTCCCGGTGAAGGGCGTCGGCACGACCACCGGAATGCTGTTTGAAGACGACGGCGAAAGCTGGGGCTACCAGAACGGCAACGCGCTGTGGGTGGAGTGGGAAATGGTGTGCGACGGCGCAACCATCAACCTGAAGGTCAACGCGCGCGGGGATTATCGTCCGGCGTGGAAATCGCTTAAGGTGTCGCTGCCTGCAGGGGAAAAACGTACGCTGCTGGTGAACGGGGTCGAAGGGGGCGAGTGGGTGGTCTAGTGCGGCCTGATGCCCTCACCCTAACCCTCTCCCACGGGGAGAGGGAACAGAACGTAGGCCGGGTAAGGCGAAGCCGCCACCCGGCTTTTTTTTAGTTCTCGATACCTTTACTGCGCAGGTAATCTTCGTAATTACCGGTGAAGTCCACCACGCGCTCTGGCGTAATTTCGATCACGCGGGTCGCCAGCGAGCTGACGAACTCACGGTCGTGAGAGACGAAGATCAGGGTACCCTGATACATCTCCAGCGCCATGTTCAGGGATTCGATAGATTCCATGTCCAGGTGGTTAGTCGGTTCGTCCATCACCAGGATGTTTGGTTTTTCCATCATCAGCTTGCCGAACAGCATGCGTCCCTTCTCGCCACCGGAGAGCACCTTAGCCGGCTTTTTGATGTCGTCCTGGCTGAACAGCAGACGACCCAGAATGCTGCGCACCGCCTGCTCGTCATCGCCTTCCTGCTTCCACTGGCTCATCCAGTCGAAGACGGTGAGGTCGTTTTCGAACTCATATTCATGGTCCTGCGCGTAGTAGCCAATCTGCGCGTTTTCAGACCACTTCACGGTGCCGTTATCCGGCTGCAGTTCACCGACCAGGGTTTTCAGCATGGTGGATTTACCCACGCCGTTGGCACCGAGGATGGCAATCTTCTCGCCCACTTCCAGCAGCAGGTTGAATTTTTTAAACAGCGGACCGTTCTCAAAGCCTTTTTCAAGGGCTTCCACTTCCAGCGCGTTACGGAACAGCTTCTTGTCCTGCTCGAAGCGGATGAACGGGTTCTGACGGCTGGAGGCTTTGACTTCGTCCAGCTTGATTTTGTCGATCTGACGGGCACGCGAGGTCGCCTGACGCGACTTAGAGGCGTTGGCGCTGAAGCGGCTGACGAAGGACTGCAGGTCAGCAATCTGCGCTTTCTTCTTGGCGTTATCCGCCAGCAGACGTTCACGCGCCTGGGTAGCCGCCGTCATGTACTCGTCGTAGTTGCCCGGATAAACGCGCAGCTCGCCGTAGTCCAGATCCGCCATGTGCGTACAGACCATGTTCAGGAAGTGACGGTCGTGCGAGATGATGATCATGGTGCTGTCGCGATCGTTCAGCGTCTGCTCCAGCCAGCGGATGGTGTCGATGTCCAGGTTGTTCGTCGGTTCGTCGAGCAGCAGGATGTCCGGGTTAGAGAACAGCGCCTGTGCCAGCAGCACGCGCAGCTTCCAGCCTGGCGCCACTTCGCTCATCGGGCCGTAATGTTGTTCGACAGGAATGCCCACGCCGAGCAGCAGCTCGCCCGCGCGCGCTTCCGCAGAGTAGCCGTCCATCTCGCCGTACTGCGTTTCCAGGTCGGCCACTTTATAGCCGTCTTCTTCGCTCATTTCGGCCAGCGCGTAGATGCGATCGCGCTCCTGCTTCACTTCCCACAGTTCCCCATGCCCCATGATCACGGTGTCGAGCACGGTGAACTCTTCGAAGGCGAACTGATCCTGACGCAGCTTACCGATACGCTCGTTAGGGTCGAGCGATACGTTACCGAGCGTCGGCTCCAGGTCACCGCCGAGGATCTTCATAAAGGTGGATTTT
The DNA here is from genome assembly GCF_020149545.1 of Enterobacter cloacae complex sp. ECL352. Lineage (NCBI taxonomy): Bacteria > Pseudomonadati > Pseudomonadota > Gammaproteobacteria > Enterobacterales > Enterobacteriaceae > Enterobacter > Enterobacter cloacae complex sp. ECL352. Next base: position 3,728,702 of record NZ_CP083709.1, on the reverse strand, counting down.
CCGCTACCGTTGGCACCAATCAGGCCGTAACGGTTGCCGCCGCCAAATTTGACGGAAATGTTTTCGAACAGCGGCTTACTGCCAAACTGCATAGTGACGTTGCTGGTAACTAACACGGGGAGATTCCTGCGAAAAGTGTGATAAACACGGCATTATGCCACAATTCCGAATTGAGATCCCGTGTTGCGGCAATCCACTAAACTTTAACAAAATCGAAAAAAATGTGATTTCGTACACATCTGAATTCCCTGTTAGCGGGAATGCACATATAATGCGCTCCCATCACAGATTCAGACTTATCAACTCATCGCCAGAATGGCTTAGATACCTCGCACAACATGAACATGAAATTAACAACGCTTTTAGCGGCGGCGTTAGCCGTAGTAGGTTTTTGTAAGACCGCGTCTGCGGTGACGTATCCCCTGCCAACCGACGGTAGCCGTCTGGTAGGCCAGAACCAGGTTGTGACGGTACCAGAAGGTAACTCTCAGCCACTGGAGTATTTCGCTGCGCAGTACCAGCTGGGCCTGTCTAACATGCTGGAAGCGAACCCGGGCGTTGACCCGTATTTGCCGAAAGCGGGCACCGTGCTGAATATTCCTCAGCAGCTGATCCTGCCGGATACCGTTCATGAAGGTATCGTGATTAACAGCGCCGAAATGCGCCTGTATTACTACCCGAAAGGCACCAACACCGTTATCGTGCTGCCAATCGGTATCGGCCAGCTGGGTAAAGACACCCCAATGAACTGGACCACCAAAGTTGAGCGTAAGAAAGCGGGCCCAACCTGGACGCCGACTGCCAAAATGCACGCGGAATACATCGCTGCGGGCGAACCGCTGCCAGCCGTTGTACCGGCAGGCCCGGATAACCCAATGGGTCTGTACGCGCTGTACATTGGTCGTCTTTACGCTATCCACGGTACCAACGCCAACTTCGGTATCGGCCTGCGCGTAAGCCACGGCTGCGTGCGCCTGCGTAACGACGACATCAAATTCCTGTTCGAAAACGTGCCGGTCGGTACGCGCGTGCAGTTCATCAACGAACCGGTGAAGGCGACCTCTGAGCCAGACGGCAGCCGCTACATCGAAGTGCACAACCCGCTGTCCACCAGCGAAGACCAGATCAACAACAACGAAATCGTCCCTGTTACGCTGAACAGCGCGGTGCAGGCGGTGACTTCTCAGCCAGACGTAGAAACGGCGATTGTTGACCAGGCCGTGCAGAACCGCTCCGGTATGCCGGTGCGTTTGAACTGATAGCGAAGCATTAAAAAAGCGGGCCTCGTTGCCCGCTTTTTTTTATCCGTTATTCACGATCACGATCCCGCCGTGGTCGTACCGATAGTGGCAGTGGGCATACTCCAGCGGCGTGCCGTCCTCCAGATAAATCACCTGCTCCACTTCCAGGACGGGATCGGTCTGCTCGCAGACCAGATGCTCCCTGTCCAGCGCGTTGGGCTTAAGCGCCCTCACAACCCGATACGACCCCATAATTTTCAGCCCCAGCGTCTCCTGCACGTACTGGAACACTGAACCTTCAAGATGGTTTTTCGTCAGGCCCGGCACCAGATTCATCGGCATCACCGTGGAATCCAGCGACATCGGTTCGCCGTTCAGCAGACGGAGTCGAATGAAGTCATAGATCGGCGCATCGGCGTTAATCATCAGCGACGCCTGCTCTTTTTCGTTCGGGAAGCGCAGCTCGAAATGCACTACCCGGCTGGTCACCGTGCCCAGATGCGCCCAGGTTTTGGTCGCGCCAAAGTAGTCGCTGCCGGAGAGGTCCCACTGCGAGAGCTGAAGGAAGTTTTTGCGGATGAACGTGCCCTGGCCCTGGCGGGTATAGACCAGACCTTCGACGATGAGCTGGCGCATCGCCTGCTGAATGGTCATCCGGCTGGAGTTGAACTCCGCCGCCAGCGCAAACTGGTCCGGCAGGGGTTCGTTGGCGGCGTACTGCTGGCTGATAATGCGTTTCTTAATTTCCCGCGCTATGGTGATGTACTTCGCCGCCATCGTTCTTCCTTTCAGTTAGTTTTCTATCCCGCTGTTTTTCAACGCCACTCTCTCGGCAATCTTGAGGAAAGGCAGGTAGAAGAATACACCAAATACGATGATTGCCAACTGCACCACCACCGCCCGCCAGTCCCCTGCCGTGGCCAGCCAGGCGCTGAGAATGGGCGGCGTGGTCCACGGGATCATCACCACGCAGCGCGACATTAACCCCAGCGTGGTACAGAGCCAGGCGAAGTAAATGCCGATGGCGGGCAGCAGCACAAACGGGATCATCAGCGGCAGGTTAAACACGATCGGCAGGCCGAAAATCACCGGCTCGTTGATGTTGAACAGACCGGGCGCCAGCGACAGACGCGCCACCTGCTTCGCCGATTTTTGTCGGGAGAAGATAAAGATGGCGATCAGCAGCGATATCGTGCTGCCCGTGCCGCCCACCATGCCAAACGTCGGCACGAAGATGTTGTTGATGATATGCGGGATGGGCTGGCCGTTGGCGAAGGCCAGCATGTTCTCGTTGGTGTTGATCAGCAGGAACGGCTCCAGCACCACGCTGTTAACGACTGACTGATGAATACCGAGCGTGAACAGGAAGTTGCCGAAGCTGTAGATGAAAATCGTCCCCGGCAGGCTGGTGTTGATCAGCCGCAGCGGCTGCTGGATAAAGGTGGTAATAAGATGGATCAGGTCCGTGTGCAGCACGTTTGCCAGTATCGCCGCCAGCACCGCGAACAGGGAGAGCGTGAGGATAGTTGGGATCAGCGCGGTAAAGGATTTGCTCACCGCCGGAGGCACGTTTTCCCCGAGGGAAATATGCAGCGCCTTCAGGCGCGAAATGGCGATAAACACTTCCGTTGAGAGCAGCCCGATCAGCACACCGGCGAAAATCCCGGTTGAGCCAATATTGGCGAACGTCAGCACCTGGGTGACGTTCACCGCGGCATCGCTGCCGACGGGCGTAATCTGCAGGCGCATCGGCATCATGATGATGAAGCTGCTGACGGCGATAACCACTGCCGAGACCGGATTGTCGAAATCTTTGTTGCGCGCCAGCGACCAGGCAATCATCGGAGCCAGCAGCAGCGCGGCGATGTTCAGCGTGCCGTTGATAATCGCCTCGCCCCATACCTTAAACTGCGCGAGCGTGTCGCCGTGAAAAATCCACGGAAATACCACGTTGTTCACCAGCACCGCCAGACCGGCGAGGATGAAAATCGGCATCACCGTGGCGAAAGCGTCGCGCAGGGAGCGCAGGTGCACCTGATTTGCCAGGCGCGCCGAGAACTCTACAAATTTATCGACAAAAGACTGCATGTGCGGTGTTATTTTTGTTTCAGACATAGCGGATAGTTCCCATCAATCAGTCACAAAAACGGCCCGGCAGCGTACGGCTTACATCTCGCGTCCGTTGGTATGGATAACCTGTTTTAACCACGCGTAGCTCTTCTTCGGCACGCGCTTCAGGTCTTTCAGGTCATGGTTTTCACGGTTGACATAGACCACGCCGTAGCGTTTACGCATGTCGCCCTGGGAGCTGAGAATGTCAATTAACCCCCAGCCGAGGTAGCCGATCACCTCTGCCCCGTCCTCGAACATCGCCTCCTTCATGGCATTGATATGCGCCCGGTGGTAGTCGATGCGGTAGGTGTCCTCGATCGGATTGACGCCGTCCCAGGACTCAATCACCCCGATGCCGTTTTCGATCGGGAAGACCGGCATCCGCCAGTCGTTGGCGTAGCGGGTGATGATGGTGCGAAAGCCCAGCGGATCGATCTGCCAGTTCCACTCGGTGGCCTTCAGGTACGGATTGTTTTTCTCGCCGTGCAGCAGGTAATAGTTCACCGGCGTGCCTTCCGGGATCGCATCGCTGTCCAGCGTTTTGCTGGCGTAGTAGCTGAAGGCCATATAGTCGTTTTTAGTCCGCGCCAGCAGCGCTAAATCCTCGGCGCGGTAGATATCGCCAAAGCCCTCCTGCTCCACCACCGCCATAACCGCGGGGCTGTAGCCCTGCCCTGCGAAGACGCGCAGCAGGTTCTGGTTGAGGAACTCGTCGTACTGCTGGGCGCAGAAGATATCGCGCGGTTTGCAGGTGGCCGGGTAGATCAGCTGGTGCGCCAGCATGCCGCCCATCAGCTGGCCGGGCCTGGTCTGATGCAGATACTCGGTCAGCGCCATGTGCGCCACCATCGTATGGTGCTGCAGCTCGTACAGCTCGCGCAGGGTTTTCTCACCGTGCATATAGCCGGAAATGCGGAACGCTTCAGGCATATGGAAGATGTTCTGCTCGTTGAAGGTCAGCCAGTACTTCACGCGGTCGCCATAGCAGTCGATCATCTTTTTGCCGTAGCGGATAAAGGCCTCCATCACGCGGCGGTCGTTGAAGCCGTTGTACTCCTGCGCCAGCGCCAGCGGCATATCGAAGTGGTACAGGCAGACCATCGGTTCGATGCCGCGGGCGATGAGATCGTCAATAAAGCGGTCGTAAAACGCGATGCCCTCGTCGTTGAACGCGCCGTCGCCCTGCGGGCAGACGCGGCTCCATGAGATCTGAAAGCGATAGCAGTTCATGCCCAGATCCTGCATCAGGTCGAAATCTTCCCGGTAGCGGTGGTAGGAGTCGGTCGCGACTTTCCAGTCGGAGACGTTCTCCCCGGCTTCGCGAATGTCGTAAACCGACATCCCTTTCCCGCCCTCGTTCCATGCCCCTTCCGTCTGCATGCTGGACACCGAGTTGCCCCATAAAAAATTGGCCGGCAGCGAATTGTTCATGCTCTCTCCCTATATGACTAGTCATTTAAAATTTCATGACTAGTCATATAGGCGAAGATGAAATGGGGATCAAAGAGGAGGATCGTTTTTTGTGAGCAATGCGGGAAAAAAAGCCCCGGTTAGCGATGCACTACCGGGGCGAGGAAGGTTATTGTTGCGCGAGCTGATTGCGGCGATATTCCCCCTGCCGCTCCAGCATCCAGCCAGGGTATTCGCGCGGCAGCGCGCTCACCGCATCAAGCTGCTTAAGCTCGTCTTCGCTCAGTCGGATCCCGGTCGCGGCGATATTGTCGTCCAGCTGTTCGACGCGTTTCGCGCCAATGATGACGCTGGTCACCGCTTTCTGATGCAGCAGCCAGGCCAGCGCGATTTGCGCGACGGAGACGCCCTTGCTTTCGGCGAGAGTGCGCATCACGTCCACGCAGTCGAAGGCGCGATCTTTGTTCACCGGCGGGAAGTCAAACTCCAGACGACGACCGCCGGCTTCACTCTGACCGTCGCGGCCATATTTTCCGCTCAGCAGACCGCCTGCCAGCGGGCTCCAGACCATCAGCCCGACGCCTTCGCTCTGCATCATCGGTACCAGCTCGCGCTCCAGATCGCGCCCGGCAATGGTGTAATACGCCTGCAGCGACGCGAAACGCGCCAGCCCAAGACGTTCAGAAATACCGAGCGCTTTGGCAATCTGCCACGCCGCCCAGTTAGAGACGCCGATGTAGCGCACGTGGCCGTGCTGCACCAGGTTATCCAGCGCGTAGAGCATCTCTTCAATCGGCGTTGCGGGGTCGAAGCCGTGAAGCTGGTAGAGATCGATATGATCGAGCTGCAGGCGGCGCAGGCTCTCCTTCACGCTGCTGATGATGTGATAGCGCGAGCTGCCGCGCGAGTTCACCCCTGCCGTTCCCGTTTCGCCGAACACTTTCGTCGCGACCACCACGTTCTCGCGAGGGATCTTCAGGTTTTTCAGCGCCTGACCGGTGATCTCCTCCGAGCGTCCTTCCGAGTAAACGTCCGCGGTGTCGATAAAGTTGATCCCGGCATCCAGCGCGCGGCCCACCAGCTGCTCGGCTTCACTTTGCTGGAGCTGGCCAATCTTGCCCCACATGCCGCCCTCACCGCCGAAGGTCATGGTGCCGAGGCACAGTTCAGAAACAAACAGACCGGTGTTGCCCAGTTTTTGATAACGCATAAGTTATTCCTCGCATGTCGATTGGGTACCCGATAGTTATACCCGCCCCTCAGCCATCGCGAATGTGGTGTTCCTGTCCGTTTCTTGCCCAATCCTCTGAATTTATCCGCGCGGGGCGTCGCCAAAGACGCTGTATTCTGGTAATTGCACCTGCTGATACGGCTCCCAGCCGCCGCCGAGGGCCTTGTAGAGCGCCACCAGATCGAGCGCGCTCTGCACCTGCGCCTGTGCGCGCTGCTGCTGGGCCTGCGCCAGCTGTCGCTGGGCGTCCAGCACGTCGATAAAGCTGGCGATCCCCTGCCGGTAGCTGTCGCTCGCTAAATCAAAGGCGTTTTGCAGGGCGTCGATCGTTTTTGCGAGACCCGCTTCACGCTGCTGGTCGGTGCGATAGCTCACCAGCGCGTTTTCGACATCGCCGAGCGCGGTCAGCACCGTCTGGCGATAGTCCAGCACCGCCGCCCCCTGCTGCGCGCGCGCCACCTTGACGCTGGAGACCAGTCGACCGCCCTGGAAGATGGGAATGGAGACCTGCGGGCCGAAGCTGTAGAAGTGGCTGCTCCAGTCGGTCAGCCAGTTGGTTTCGCTGTTGCGTAGGCCAAACTGCCCGGAGAGCGTAAAGCTCGGGAACAGCTCCGCCACCGAGACGCCGATTTGCGCCGTCGCGGCATGAAGGTTCGCCTCCGCTTCGCGCACGTCCGGACGGCGTCGTGCCAGCGTGGACGGAATGCCGGTCTGCACGATATCCGGCAACGCCGGCATCGGCTGCGCAGACTGAAGTTCGCCATCCAGCGCCCCTGGCGGCTTGCCGAGCAGGATCGCCAGGCCGTTCATCGCCTGCCGCTCCTGCGCCTGATATTGCGGAAGCTGTGCTTCAAGGTTGCCTAACTGCGCCCGGGCGTTTTCCACATCCATCTGCGGCGACAGCCCGCCCCGCTGGCGGCTTTCGGTGAGATCCAGCGTCTGCTGCGCGCTTTTAATCTGGGTGTTCAGCGTGGCGATAATGCTCTGCGCCCCGCGCAGCTGGAGCCACGCGCGCGCCACTTCGGCCTCCAGCGATACCAGCGCGTCGTTACGCTGCTCGATAGCCGCTTTCTGCTGCGCTTCGGCGGCTTCCACCTGACGACGCACCTTGCCCCACAGGTCGATTTCCCACTGGGCGTCGAAGCTGCCCTGGTAGAGGTTAATCGGCTGCGTCAGCGGCCCTAACGCGCCCCGCAGTTCAGGATCGACATTATCAAGTTGGTCGTACACGCCGTGAGATTTCAGCTCTCCTTCCAGGCCAAGCTGCTGGCGCGTCGCCTGCAGATTGCCGTTGACCGACGGATAAAACGCCCCGCCCGCCTGGTTAATCTGCTCTCGCGCCCCGGCGATGCGCAGCACCGTCTGCTGCAGCGTCAGGTTTCCGGCAATGGCGCGCTCAACCAGGCTGTCGAGCTGCGGCGAGCCGAAGGTCTTCCACCAGCGCGGATTGGTCGCAGCGGAAGTAGTTTGCGATTTCACCGCGCTGTCGCCCTTATCGTTCCAGTGCGTAACGGCGGGCGGCGCAGGCTGCTTGTAGTCAGGCCCAACGGCGCAGCCCGCCAGCAGCATCATTATCATCAGGGGGTGTAAACGTCTGTGTATCATCAATGTGCTCCTGCACTCCCCTCGCTCTTAACCGGCGAGAGCAACAAACAAAATGGAATCAGTAACAAGGCCACCGCGCTCAGAATGGTGAAGACGTCGATGTAGGCCAGGAAGCGCGACTGCTCGATCATGGTCTGGTACATGCGTCCGGTGGCGATGCCGGTGGGGTCGCCCACCTGGGTGGTGAAGTTCTGGATCGCCTGGGCGCTTTCGCGTATCGCCTGCTGGAACTGCTCGTTAAGCGGCGAGGCGTGGTACGCAAGGTGCGCGCTGTGCGCCTGGGCGCGTTCGGTGATGGCCGCCGTCGAAAGGGATATGCCAATCGAGCCCGCGACGTTGCGGAACATGGTAAACAGCGCCGCCGCATCGGCATTCAGCCGCCTCGGTATTGAGATAAACGCAATCGTCGTGAGCGGCACAAACAGGAACCCCAACCCTATCGACTGGGCGCTGCGAAACAGCACCAGCGTTTCGAAGTCGATATCCGGCGTCAGCGTTCGCGACCAGAAGAACGACACCGCCAGACAGGTAAAGCCAAAGGCGATAATCCAGCGCGTCTGCACCACCGGCATCAGCTTCAGCACCAGCGGAATGGTTAACACAATCAGCACCGCCCCGGGCGACAGCACCAGCCCCGACCAGGTAGCGGTGTAGCCCAGGTCCTGCTGCGCCAGCTGCGGGATCACCACCGAACTGCCGTACAGGATCATCGCCATCCCCGCCATCAGCAGGCTGGAGATGGCAAAGTTGCGGTCCTTCATGCAGTGCAGATCCACCACCGGCTTTCTGGCATACACCAGCCAGTAGATGGCGCCGATAATGCCGACAAGCGTCAACACGCCGAAGGTGCGGATAAAGTTCGAGTAGAACCAGTCCTCATCTTCTCCCCGGTCGAGCATCACCTGCAGACAGCCCAGCCCCAGCGCGATCAGGCCGATCCCCGTCCAGTCGATAGTCAGCTTCTCTTTTGATTTGCTCTCCCACGGCGGATCTTCCAGCAGCTGGTAGATCGCCAGCACCGTGACAATCCCCACCGGAATGTTGATAAAGAACACCCAGCGCCAGGAGTAGTTATCGGTGATCCAGCCGCCCAGCGTCGGGCCAAGCACCGGCGCAACGATAATCGCAATGGAGGACAGACCAAACGCTTTGCCCCTGTCTTCGGGTTTGAAGTAGTCGAGCAGCACCGACTGCTGCGTGGGCTGCAGCCCGCCGCCAAAAAAGCCCTGCATCACGCGGAACAGGATGATCTGCCACAGCTCGGTGGCAATCCCGCACAGGAACGAGCAGACGGTGAACATGACGATGCAAATCAGGAAGAACTGCTTGCGGCCAAACACCCGGCTCAAAAACGCCGAGATGGGCAGCACGATGCCGTTCGCGACCAGATAGCTGGTTAACACCCAGGTGGATTCGTCATAGCTGGACGAGAGCGAGCCTGCCACGTGGGGCAGCGCCACGTTGACGATGGTGGTGTCCAGAATTTCCATGAATACCGCCAGGGTGACGACAATCGCCACCGCCCACGGATTGCTGGCGGGTTTCCAGCTGTCGTGGCTGTGATCCGTCATTCCACCGTCACCTTCGGTGCAACCGACAGCCCCAGCGGCAGCGGTTTGTTTGGATCCAGGCCCTTATCAATCACGATTTTGACCGGCACGCGCTGCACAATTTTGACAAAGTTACCGGTGGCATTTTCTGCCGGGAAGGCGGAGAAGCGCGAGCCGCTGCCCTGCTGGATACTGTCGACGTGGCCCTCAAGTTCCATATCCGGCCACGCGTCGACGGACACGGTGACCTTATCGCCAGGCTTCATGCGTTCAAGCTGCGACTCTTTAAAGTTCGCGACCACCCACACGTTCGGGGAAACCAGCGAGAACAGCGCCGTCCCCGCCTGCACCAGCGTGCCGGGCTGCACGTTGCGTTTGGTGACAACGCCGTCGAACGGGGCGCGGACTTCGGTATAGGAGAGATTAAGGTTGGCGGTTTCCAGCTGCGCTTTAGCCTGATCGACCTGACGCTCGCGCGCTTCAACGTTGGTTTCCTGCTGGCGGATTTGCAGCTGGACCTGCTCTGCCACTTCCAGCTGCGCCTGAGCGCTGGCCAGCCCTGCCTGTGCGCTGCGCAGCTGTGCGTTCGCGGAATCGATACTTTGCTGAGTGGTCGCACGCGGGTCGACGCCGCGCTGGCGACGGTACTCTGCCTGCGCGTTCGCCAGATCGGCCTGCGCTCTCAGCACCTGCGCTTTGGCTTCGTCACGCTGGGCGGGATACTGGACTTTTGAAAGCGCCAGCTGCGCCTGCGCCTGATGCAGTTGCGCGATAGCCAGCCCAAGCTGGGCCTGAGCCTGATCGCGCTGCGCGGTGGTGTCCCGCGGATCGATAACCACCAGCAGATCGCCCTTTTTCACGCGCTGGTTATCGCGCACGCGCAGCTCGGTAACGTAGCCCGCCGTTTTGGGGGCAATCGTCACCACGTCGCCGTCGGTAAAGGCGTCGTCGGTCGTCTCTTCGTTACGGGTTAAAAACCACCAGACCAGCGCCACGACGACCATCACCACCACGACAATGCCGAGGATAATTAACGGTTTCTTGCCCGGGCGCTTACGCTCATTATTGTTTTTGTCCTGCTCGTCAGCAGGCGGGTTTTGATCTTCAGCCATAGTTCAGCAACGGTCCTGTCAGTGAGCGGCATCACACTATGCCGTTCACTAAAGCTAGGACGTTGCTATACGTTTGCCAGGAAAAACTGACAAATTGCGCACTATATGAGAAGGAATATTCCGAAACCGATCGCCGCGGCCCAAACCAGCATCGGAATCGACCAGACGTGGAAACGCCACCAGATACGACGGTCGTTGGCCATGCGCAGAGCGATCAGGTTTGCCAGCGAGCCGGGCAGCAGCCCAAACCCGCCGATGTTCACCGCCCAGGCCAGGAGCGTATCGGGCGGAACATAGTTGAGCAGCAGAATGGTGGACGGCACGTTGCTGATAAACTGCGACAGGCCAATCGCCGTCAGCCACAGTCCCGGCTGAGACAGCGTGCTGACGCTGTGCAGAACGTTCTGCAGCACCGGAAGCTGGATAAGGAGATGCACATCAATAAACATCGCCATAAAGACCAGCAGCAGCGTCCAGTCCACGCTCACCAGCACGCGACGCGCCAGGACGACAAAGCCTGCGGCAACGAGCAGGACGCCCGCCAGCTCATACTTCAGCTCCAGCGCGAACAGAAAGACGATGTATAACCCGAGACAGCTCCACACCAGGCGCGGCTGCCACTGCGGGCCGGTTGTGCCGCTGTGGTACTGCAGCTTTTTATCCGGAAACGCAAACCAGCACACCGCCATCAGCGACAGCATCATCACCAGCGCCAGAGGGGCCATCTGCCAGGTAAAGGCGGCGAACGACAGCCCGGACCGTCCCCACAGAAGGATATTTTGCGGGTTGCCGATTGGCGTCAGAAGCGAGCCCGCATTGACGGCCAGCGCTTCAAAGATGATCAGCCGGCTGACGGGGATCTCGCACAGCTTACGCAGCGTGAGCGTGAGGGGCACGATGATAAACAGCGCCACATCGTTGGTCAGAAACGTCGACAGCACCGCGGCGGAGAACACCATAAACAGGGACAGCCTGCGCTCGGTGGCAAAGCGGCGCACCATTTTGCGGCCCAGAACGTCAAAATAGCCGCTCAGCTCGACCCCTTTGGTGAGCATCATCAGGCCACTCAGGGTAATGATGGTGCGCCAGTCAATTGCGGCGGGCCAGGCGTGTGGCGCAAAAGGCACAAAGAGGCTTAACGCTGCGCCAATGATTAATAAGAGATGGAAGAAACGATCGCGTGCCAGGGCCTGCAGTCCGGGGATTTTCATTCAGCGGAGGGACCATATTTAAGGGTAAATTCGCGGAACTTCACCAGCGTCTCTTCGCTGACGTGGTGTTCCATGCCTTCCGCATCCCGGCGGGCGATTTCCGGGCTGACGCCCAGCACCAGCAAAAAATTCTCGACAAGCTGATGGCGCTCGCGGCTCTCCTGCGCGAGTTTCTCCCCTTCCGGCGTCAGAAAAACACCGCGCCAGGGGATCATTTCAATTAAGCCCACGGAAGCCAGGCGTTTTAACATTTTAGCGACAGTTGGCTGTGAAACCCCCAGCCTGGCGGCCATATCGACCTGGCGCGCTTCACCGACCTCACGAATCAGATCGGAAATGAGTTCAACATAATCATCAATCAGTTCACGCCGGTGCGCTTCACGGACCTGGCGAAAACCTTCGACATGTTCTTCAACATTCACCAGTTGCGTCGTTTTCCTCATTGTCGGATGACCTGCGCGACGGTTCATTGTACTTCCTCAGTGGGGTGACGCTTCCAGCGCCCGGATTCGAGAGCGCACATTGTAAACCATAGCTCCGCAAGCACAAAAAATTAACGAAATAGCCATAGCTATACAATATAGCCTGTGCTATATCTGTATGTAATGCAGTCACCCTTCACGGATCGAAGGGATCAAAACTCAGGAGGTCTTATGAACGAATTCAAGAGGTGCATGACCGTGTTTACCCACTCTCCCTTTAAAGTGCGCTTAATGCTGTTGAACATGCTGTGCGATATGTTTAACACCAAACCGCATCAGGACGACAAACCTACCCACTAAGCGGCGTTGCGGTACGCCGCTTCATTTTCCCGTCACAATCTCGCTGTAAACTGGCTTCCAGCCGCCTTATTCCCGATCTTTTTTACGGATTTGCAGTCCCCTTCGCAAAACATCTGCTTAGCAACTGTTGATATTATTTAGCGCTCGCACTATCTTCTTGCAGCCCTGCACAATTTGCGGCTCGCTGAAGCGGACCCTCATTCCCTCTCCACGCACTGTCAGGCAGGTTATGACCCTTGACGCCAGGGTGAGCACATGGCGTTTTCATCCATGATAGTGACCTATGAATGTAACCCTGATAGATACCGTTGTGACCCGCAGCCGGGCCTTAAGCCCGTGGACGGGTTTTTACTTTTTGCAGTCATTACTGATTAACTTTGCGCTGGGTTATCCCTTTAGTTTGCTCTACGCGGTGGCGTTCACCTGCGTTTTGCATGTGCTGTGGCGATCCGCACCGCGCGTGCAAAAAGCGTTAATCGGGATCTGCTCGCTGGTCGCTGCACTCTATTTCCCGTTTGGCCAGGCTTACGGCGCGCCAAACTTTAATACCCTGCTGGCGCTGCACTCGACCAATATGGAAGAGTCAACGGAGATCCTGACGATCTTCCCGTGGTACAGCTACGTGGTCGGGATCTTTATCTTCGCGTTGGGCGTTATCGCCATCCGCCGTCAGCCGGGCGAGAAAAAACCCTGGGGTAAGATCGAAATACTCTGTCTGGTGTTCAGCGTTGCCGTGGCGTTTGTCGCTCCCATCCAGAATATTCCCTGGGACGGTAAGCTCAGGCTCACCAATATCGGCTATCCGGTTTTCCGCTTCGTGAAGGACGTCGTTGTCAATAATAAAGAGGTTCTCGACGAGCAGGCGCGCATGGCTGAGCTTTCCAATATGAAAGACACCTGGAACGTGCTGGCCGTTAAGCCAAAATATCATACCTATGTAGTGGTGATTGGCGAAAGTGCCCGTCGCGATGCAATGGGAGCCTTCGGCGGACACTGGGATAACACACCGTTTGCCAGTTCGGTTAAAGGCACGCTGTTTACCGATTATGTCGCGGCCAGCGGCTCGACGCAGAAATCGCTCGGCCTGACCCTAAACCGTGTCGTCGACGGCAAACCCCAGTATCAGGATAATTTTGTCACCCTGGCAAACCGCGCGGGTTATCAGACCTGGTGGTTCTCCAATCAGGGGCAAATTGGCGAATACGATACGGCCATCGCCAGTATCGCCAAACGTGCCGACGAAGTGCAGTTCCTGAAGAACGGCGACTTTGAAGCCGACAAAAACACCAAAGACGAAGCGCTGTTGAAAATGACGGCACAGGTTTTCGCCACTCCGCGCACCCAGCCTCAGCTGATCGTCCTGCACCTGATGGGGTCGCACCCGCAAGCCTGCGATCGCACCGGCGGGAAGTACGCGGAGTTCGTGCAGTCCAAAGAGACCTCTTGCTATCTCTACACCATGACGCAAACCGATGAGCTGCTGAGCAAGCTGTACGATCAGCTGCGCAATACGGGCGACAGCTTCTCCATGGTCTATTTCTCGGATCACGGGCTGGCGTTTAAAGAGCGTGGTAAAGAGGTGCAGTACCTGGCGCACGATGACAAGTTCCAGCAGAACTTCCAGGTGCCGTTTATGGTGCTGTCGAGTGATGATAAAACGCATCGCGTGATTAAAGCGCGCCGTTCGGCTAATGATTTCCTGCAGTTCTTCTCGCAGTGGACGGGGATTACAGCCGAGCAGATAAAAACGGCTTACCCGTTTGTCTCAAACAAGAAAGCTCCCCCAGTGTACGTTACCAACTTCAAGTTACAGAAAGTTGACTACAACCATCTGGGTACGGATATTTTTGATATTAAGAGTAAGTAATTGCCGTCTCGTGCGGACTGATGCCCTCACCCTGGCCCTCTCCCACGGGGAGAGGGAACAAACACTAAAAACGGCAACCTGGGGTTGCCGTTTTGCTTTTACCTTCAAAAAAAAATCCGCCACATTGGGCGGATTTTTTATTAGCTCACCGGAGTGATTAGAAGCGGTAACCTACGCCCGCGATCCAGGTGCCAACGTCAACGTTGCGGATACGGCTCTGCTCATAGGAGAAGTCCAGAGCAACGTCCTGGATTGGGTTGAACTGCAGGCCTGCGCCATAGGAGAAGCCATAGTCGCTGTTGCTTGCAGTGCGGCTTTCGCTCTGGTTTTCAGTCTGCTGGAATTTACCGTAGCCAACACCTACAACACCGTAGATGCTCGCCCAGTCATTCAGACGGTAAGCTGGACCAGCGGTGATACCGTAGTACTGGCCTTTGTTGTATGCGCCGTTTTCAGAACGATCTTTCTCGGTGTAGGTGAAAGAACCGATCACGCCCAGTGGGTTGTTATCCTGCTCGTAGCGATACTTCAGGTTGAAACCGTTAGCTTTGTTCATCACGCCCTGATAGTCGCTCTGAGCGTAACCACCAGTAACAGTAGAAGTAGCAGCTACAGCGGTACCTGCGGAAACAGCCAGTACAGCGGCCAGTGCTGAAAGACATGCAATTTTTTTCATAACCACCTCAAATGTGCTTCAAGTAAGTCCGTAAGTTTTAAATATATCAAAAAAATTTGCGAAACTCTTTGTGATTCGTGATGTCTAATGAAACCTTTCCTGTAACAGAACGTTTCCAGCATCAGCTATCTCTTTCAAATCACATGCAATTTTCACTACTAAAAGCGCATATTGCGCGTACGCGCCGTTACATTCATCCAGATTATTCCTAATCTATCAGGCGATAAATCCACCAGCGCTTAACCATTTTACGGATTTGACACGGTTTTTTTTCAACAGCGCCTCAACCGTTGCCGCTTATTTCCTTTACACTGCAACCTTTACCTCATTTGACATAAGCTGACAGGAGAAAGGATGCCTGGGTTATCCCGCACGTCGTCGGTCTGGTTGCCGGTGGCAGTCATACTCATTGCCATGTTGTCCATTCAAAGCGGTGCTTCGCTGGCAAAATCACTTTTCCCGCTGGTTGGTGCGCCAGGCGTGACTGCCCTGCGTATCGTGCTGGGCACGGCGATACTGGTGGTCATTTTCAAACCCTGGCGTCTGCGCTTCAAAAAGGAGCAGCGTTTACCCCTGCTGTTTTATGGACTTTCCCTCGGGGCAATGAACTATCTGTTCTACCTCTCTATTCAGACGATACCGCTGGGGATCGCCGTCGCGCTGGAGTTTACCGGCCCGCTGGCGGTGGCGCTTTTCTCCTCGCGACGTCCGGTCGATTTTATCTGGGTCGTGTTAGCCGTTCTGGGCTTATGGTTCCTGCTGCCGCTGGGCCAGAGCGTCGCTGAGATCGATCTGACGGGCGCAGCCCTGGCGCTGGGTGCTGGCGCCTGCTGGGCCGTCTATATACTTACGGGCCAGCGTGCAGGAGAAGAGCACGGTCCGGCGACCGTCGCGTTAGGTTCCCTGATCGCAGCCATCGTCTTCGTGCCTATCGGCATGGCGCAGGCGACCGAATCTATCTGGCAATGGTCCGTCATGCCCATCGGGCTGGCGGTCGCGATTCTCTCTACCGCACTCCCCTACTCTCTGGAGATGATTGCCCTTACGCGTCTGCCGACGCGTATATTTGGCACCCTGATGAGCATGGAGCCTGCGCTAGCCGCCATTTCCGGAATGGTGTTTCTCGGCGAAACCCTGACATTGACCCAGACGCTGGCGCTCTGCTCGATTATCGCGGCATCAATGGGCTCGACGCTCACCATGCGCCCGGAACCTAAAGTTGAGAAAGTGGATATCAGCTAAGGCCATATATTCTGCATGGCTTCCATGCCATGCAGAATAAAGGCCAGAAAGACAGTCGTTATAATTTCTTACACACTTTGTTCTATTTCCGAAATATCCCTCTGCGTTTACATCCCCATCCAGCAATTAAGATTGATCTGTATCAATTTTAAAATTACCCATTCATTTCAATGAATTAAATTCACAAGCCACTTCTCGCTATTAAACCGATAGGCACAGCCAAACCGCAGAGAAAAAATCCGGTGCTATACTTAGTTCCGTAATTACCTGGGACATAAACATCAAGAGGATATGAGATTATGAGTACCGCTAAACTGGTGAAAACGAAAGCGTCTAATCTGCTTTATACCCGTAACGATGTATCGGATAGCGACAAAAAGGCGACCATTGAGTTGCTGAATCGCCAGGTGATCCAGTTCATCGATCTTTCGCTGATCACCAAACAGGCCCACTGGAATATGCGCGGTGCAAACTTTATTGCCGTTCATGAAATGCTGGATGGCTTCCGCACAGCACTCGTGACCCACCTCGATACGATGGCTGAACGTGCCGTTCAGTTAGGCGGCGTGGCGCTGGGTACCACGCAGGTGATCAACAGCAAAACGCCACTGAAGAGTTATCCGCTGGATATCCATACCGTTCAGGATCACCTGAAAGAGCTGGCGGACCGCTACGCGATTGTGGCCAATGACGTGCGCAAAGCGATCGGCGAAGCCAAAGACGAAGATACCGCAGACATTTTCACTGCCGCCTCCCGCGACCTGGACCAGTTCCTGTGGTTTATCGAATCTAACATCGAATAATTCATACGAATTTTCTATCAAACCCTCGCCCTCCGGTGAGGGTTTTGCACAACTATGGTGCACAGTTTTTGTCTGCACACCTGCAAAAGTGAACGAAATGTAATAATCACCTCACACAACCGTTAACGGAAGATTGTTTTTTCGTCAGAATTTACGCTAAATATCTCCCCGTCAGTTGAGCCAAACGAAGCGCACCAAAACGGTGCTCCACTTTGGTGCAATAAAGCCTCATTGCCCCATTTATTGTGCAATGCATGACATCATCCCCTTTGCAAAACAATAGCTTGTAAAGTTGGCACGATTTTTTCATTGTGCCACCTGTTCTCGCAGGGGATCGCCCCGTGGATATAAAAGGAAATGCTATGAAGTCTGTATTAAAAGTTTCACTGGCTGCACTTACCCTGGCTTTTGCAGTGTCCTCTCAGGCTGCCGACAAACTGGTTGTGGCGACCGACACGGCGTTCGTTCCGTTTGAATTCAAACAGGGTGATAAATACGTTGGTTTTGATGTGGATCTGTGGGCCGCTGTCGCAAAAGAACTCAAGCTGGATTACACCCTGAAGCCTATGGACTTCAGCGGCATCATCCCGGCACTGCAAACCAAAAACGTTGATCTGGCACTGGCAGGCATCACCATTACCGATGAACGTAAAAAAGCGATCGACTTCTCTGACGGCTACTACAAAAGCGGCCTGCTGGTCATGGTCAAAGCCGATAATAACGACGTAAAAAGCGTGAAAGATCTCGACGGCAAAGTGGTGGCAGTGAAGAGCGGCACCGGTTCTGTTGATTACGCGAAAGCAAATATCAAAACCAAAGACCTGCGTCAGTTCCCGAACATCGACAACGCGTACATGGAACTCGGCACCAACCGTGCTGACGCTGTTCTGCACGACACGCCTAACATCCTGTACTTCATTAAGACAGCCGGTAACGGCAAGTTCAAAGCCGTTGGCGAGTCTCTGGAAGCACAGCAGTACGGTATCGCGTTCCCGAAAGGCAGCGACGACCTGCGCACGAAAGTTAACGGCGCGCTGAAAACGCTGAAAGAGAACGGCACCTATAACGAAATCTACAAAAAATGGTTCGGTACCGAGCCTAAATAATAAGACGTAAAAATGACGTTCACTCGGGGGCGACCTTTCGCCCCTGCTATTTTTGAAACACGGTAACAGTAACAGGAAATTATCATGCAGTTTGACTGGAGCGCCATCTGGCCTGCCATTCCACTCTTGCTTGAAGGCGCTAAAATGACCCTGTGGATTTCGGTCCTGGGTCTGGTTGGTGGGTTGATTATCGGTCTTGTCGCCGGTTTCGCCCGCACCTACGGCGGCTGGATCGCAAACCACATCGCACTGGTTTTCATCGAAGTGATCCGCGGCACGCCTATTGTCGTGCAGGTCATGTTCATCTACTTCGCCCTGCCAATGGCGTTCACCGACCTGCGCATCGACCCGTTCAGCGCAGCCGTCGTCACCATTATGATCAACTCAGGCGCCTACATTGCGGAAATCACCCGCGGTGCGGTGCTGTCGATTCATAAAGGTTTCAGTGAAGCCGGTCTGGCGCTAGGTCTTTCTCGTCGCGAAACGATCCGCCACGTTATTCTGCCGCTGGCGCTGCGTCGCATGCTGCCGCCGCTCGGTAACCAGTGGATCATCAGCATTAAAGATACGTCGCTGTTCATTGTTATCGGCGTGGCAGAGCTGACCCGCCAGGGGCAGGAGATCATTGCTGGCAACTTCCGCGCGCTGGAAATCTGGAGTGCGGTAGCCGTTGTCTACCTGATCATTACTCTGGTTCTGAGCTTCGTTCTGCGTCGTCTTGAAAGAAGGATGAAAATCCTGTGATTGAATTTAAAAACGTTTCCAAGCACTTTGGCCCAACCCAGGTGCTGCACAATATCGATCTGAACATTAAACAGGGTGAAGTGGTGGTGATTATTGGGCCATCCGGCTCCGGTAAATCCACCCTGCTGCGCTGCATCAACAAGCTGGAAGAGATCACCAGCGGCGATCTGATCGTCGACGGCCTGAAGGTAAACGACCCGAAAGTGGACGACCGTCTGATTCGTCAGGAAGCGGGCATGGTGTTCCAGCAGTTCTACCTGTTCCCGCACCTCACGGCGCTGGAAAACGTGATGTTTGGCCCGCTGCGCGTGCGCGGTGCCAGCAAAGCGGCGGCAGAAACGCTGGCAAAAGATCTGCTGGCGAAAGTCGGCCTGGCAGAACGTGCGCACCACTTCCCTTCCGAGCTGTCCGGGGGTCAACAGCAGCGTGTGGCGATTGCCCGCGCCCTGGCGGTCAAACCGAAAATAATGCTGTTTGATGAGCCTACGTCCGCACTCGACCCGGAGCTGCGCCACGAGGTGCTGAAAGTCATGCAGGATCTGGCGGAAGAAGGGATGACGATGGTTATCGTAACCCACGAAATCGGCTTTGCCGAGAAAGTGGCGTCCCGCCTGATCTTTATTGATAAAGGCCGTATCGCGGAAGACGGTAACCCGCAGGAATTGATTGCGAACCCGCCGAGCCAGCGTTTGCAGGAGTTCCTGCAGCACGTCTCCTGATCTATCGCTTTACGCTAAGCCGGGCTTGCCCGGCTTTTTTACGCCAGATTGTTCCCAAAAATCCCCCTCCTCGCCTCGACTTCTATACTTATCATTTTGTTCGACATTTTCACCGGAGGACGCCGTGCCGTGGATCCTGCTGCTGTTGATTAGCCTGTTTAGTGCGCCTTCGTTCGCCGTCGCGATCCCCGGCGTCACCACCGGAACCCCTGCGACCCGGCAAAATACGCCGCCTCCGGAACCCGATGTTGAACAGAAAAAAGCCGCCTACGGTGCGCTTGCCGACGTCCTTGAAAACGACACCTCCCGGCAGGAGCTCATTGGCCAGCTGCGCAAAGCCGCCGCCACGCCGACGCAGGAGTCGGTGCCAACCCTCACCCCGCCGCAGGTTGAGGAGCAAAAAACGGTGCTGGAAAACGTCACCGACGTGAGCCGCCACTATGGGGAAGCGCTCTCCTCACGCTTCGCTCAGCTTTACCGCAACCTGATTGGCTCCCCGCACAAGCCGTTTAACCCGCAAACGTTTACCACCGCCGCCACGCAGTTCCTGATGCTGGCGGGTGCGGTATTTCTTTTTTACTGGCTGGTACGCCTGTGCGCGTGGCCGCTGTACCGCAAAATGGGGCAATGGGGACGCAGGAAGAATCAGCATAAAAGCAGCTGGCTGCACCTGCCGTTGATGATAGCCTCAGCGTTTATCATCGATTTACTGCTGCTGGCGTTGACGCTGTTTTTAGGCCAGATGCTGGCCGACAGGCTGAATGCAGGCAACAAAACCATCGCCTTCCAGCAGTCGCTTTTCCTGAATGCCTTTGCCCTGATCGAGTTCTTCAAGGCGCTGCTGCGGTTACTCTTTTGTCCGCACGTGCCGGAGCTGCGTCCCTTCTCCATTCGGGATGCGAGCGCGAAGTACTGGGCGCTGCGCCTGAGCGTGCTCAGCGGGCTGATTGGCTACGGCCTGCTGGTTGCCGTGCCGATCATCTCCAACCAGGTGAACGTCCAGTTTGGCGCGCTGGCAAACGTCCTAATCATGATCTGCATTACCGTCTGGTCGCTGTATCTGATCTTCCACAACAAAAAAACCATTACCCAAAGCCTGCTGAATCTGGCCGATCGCTCCCTCTCGTTCTTTAGCCTCTTTATTCGCGCGTTCGCCCTGGTGTGGCACTGGCTGGCAAGCGCTTACTTCATCGTGCTGTGCTTCTTCTCGCTGTTTGACCCGGGCAATAGCCTGAAATTTATGATGGGGGCGACGTTCAAAAGCCTGGCCATTATCGGCATCGCGGCGTTTGTGTCGGGGCTGCTGTCGCGATGGATCTCGAAAACCATCACCCTGTCGCCGCAGGTGCAGCGTAATTACCCGGAACTGCAAAAGCGGGTAAACGGCTGGATGTCGGTATCGCTCAAAGTGGCGCGCATTCTCACCGTCTGCGTGGCGATTATGCTGCTTCTGAATGCGTGGAGCCTGTTTGATTTCTGGAACTGGCTGCACAACGGTGCGGGTGAAAAAACGGTCGACATCCTGATTCGCATCGCGCTGATCCTGTTCTTCTCCGCCGTCGGCTGGACGCTGCTGGCGAGCCTTATTGAGAACCGCCTGGTGTCGGATATTCACGGCAGGCCCCTGCCCAGCGCCCGGGCAAGAACGCTGCTCACCCTGTTCCGCAACGCGCTGGCGGTGATTATCAGCACCATCACCATCATGATCGTGCTGTCAGAAATCGGCGTGAATATTGCTCCGCTGCTGGCGGGTGCCGGTGCCCTGGGGCTGGCCATCTCCTTCGGCTCACAAACGCTGGTGAAGGATATTATTACCGGCATCTTCATTCAGTTTGAGAACGGGATGAACACGGGCGATCTGGTGACCATCGGACCGTTAACCGGTACGGTAGAGAGGATGTCCATCCGTTCGGTTGGCGTGCGTCAGGACACCGGGGCCTACCACATCATCCCCTGGTCTTCGATCACCACCTTCGCCAACTTTGTGCGCGGGATTGGTTCCGTTGTAGCGAACTATGATGTGGATCGCCACGAGGATGCAGATAAAGCGAAGCAGGCGCTGCGCGATGCAGTAGAAGAACTGATGGAGATGGAGGATATCCGCGGGCTGGTGATCGGAGAGCCGTCATTTGCCGGCATCGTCGGGCTGACGAACACGGCGTTTACCCTGCGCGTGTCGTTCACCACCCAGCCGCTGAAGCAGTGGACGGTGCGCTTTGCCCTCGACAGCATGGTGAAAAAACACTTCGATCTGGCGAACGTGCGGATGCCCGTGCAGACGTATCAGGTATTGCCGCCGCCCGCATCGCCGCTCCCGCCGCAGGAGCCGACGCTGTAACCGAGCCGGGTGGCGGCTTTCACCTTACCCGGCCTATGACAGGGTGCTATTTGCGACGTTTGTTATTGTCCATAAACGTCCAGGCGATAAACCGGCTCTGTTTCTGGCCCTGCGCCATCTCTTTTTTCACCACTTTTACGGCGCCCGCTTCGGTCAGCGCGCGGTAGAGCGGCGGCAGGTTATCCCCGCGGGAAACCAGCGTAGTGAACCATTTCACCTGGCGGCCAAACTGTTTGCTTTCCGCAATCATGCGCAGGATAAACGCCACTTCGCCCCCGTCACACCAAAGCTCCTGCTGCTGTCCGCCGAAGTTCAGCGCGGCGTCTTCAGCCTGACCCAGGTTACGGCGCTTGCGCTCGCTGCCCGCACGGGCCGATGCCGCCGAATCATGGAACGGCGGGTTGCACATCGTGGCGTCATAGCTTTCATTTTTGTGAATAATGCCGTTGAAGATCGACGCCGCGTCTTTCTGACGACGCAGGCGAATGGCGCGGCTTAATCCCGGGTTAGCGCTGATAATCGCCTGGGCGCTGGCAAAGGCCTCGTCACCGATTTCGCTTCCGGTAAAGCGCCACTGATATTCATGCGCCCCGATCAGCGGGTAAATCAGGTTCGCCCCGGTGCCAATATCCAGAATGGTGGCCTGCTGTGGAACGACACCCTCATTGCCTTCGGCAAGAAGGTCGGCAAGGTGATGAACGTAATCCGCGCGGCCCGGCACGGGTGGACAGAGAAAGCCTTCCGGAATATCCCAGTGAGCCACACCGTAAAAATGCGCCAGCAGGGCTTTGTTCAGCATTTTAACCGCCTGCGGGTCGGCAAAGTTGACCGAAGGCTCACCCGCTGGGGTCTGAACAAGATAGTCCTGCAGCGGCGGGCAGCTCAGGCATAACGCGTTCATGTCGTAGCGGCTGCGGTGGCGATTTCGCGGGTGCAATCCCGGCTTTTGGGCAGTCATGGCATTCTCCTTTAAACAGCGGCGTAAGATACCCTTTGCAGGCCCAACGGTAAATCTTTCTCTGCGACGCTCAAAAAACCGCCATAAATCAAACACCTTTATGTCTATGATCCGTCAGCGAATTGTCAATTTATATCGTTCAAAAAATAAGCATATCATCATCAAATATTTGCGCTAAGTCACACTCGTCAGGCTTCTAAACTTAAAGGGAATCACCTGTTGTTTCCTCATGAGGATGTGATTATGAAAAAGTACCTGACCCTTGCTGTTATCGCAGCCGCCCTGGCGACCGCGTCCTTCTCTGCCATGGCCGTCCAGTCACTCACCCAGAGTACTGACACCAGCCAGCTACGCCCTGCGGGCACCGTTTCGGTAAGCCGTGCCAGTAACCTTGACGACCTACAGGCTAAACTCGCCGAAAAAGCCCGTCAGGAAGGTGCAAAAGGATTCGTAGTGAACTCCGCTGGCGGAGATAACCATATGTACGGCACTGCGACTATCTATAAATAACCTGTCTCTTCCACAAGACTGCATCTGCCCAACGGGTGCAGTTCTCTTCTCCCTTCGCCTTGATTGTTCATTTTTTAACCCCATAGTAACCATATGACCTAAACCGATTTCAGGAGGACGCTATGGCTTCCGGCTGGGCAAATGACGACGCTGTTAACGAACAGATCAACAGTACCATTGAAGATGCGGTTGCGCGTGCCCGCGGTGAAATTCCGCGCGGCGAAAGCTTAACGGAATGCGAAGAATGCGGAGAACCCATTCCGGAGGCGCGTCGAAAAGCCATCCCCGGCGTGCGGCTTTGCATTGCCTGCCAGCAGCATAAAGATTCAAAAAATGCATCACACTCGGGATATAATCGCAGAGGTTCGAAAGACAGCCAGTTACGTTGACTTTGCTTTACCCAGGCTAACCGAGCCTGCACGTTCCTTTACGCTCACGGTTTTTAGCCAGACGCGTAGCAAAACGTGCCCTTCGTATCGCTTCTGTAAAGCGCATCCGCAAGAAGTGTAAAGGGGTGCTTTGAATTTATTAGTATTCAATAAGTTATTTGTCATTCAATTTTTTTGAGCAACCACGTCAATTCTCTTCGATTTTATCACTCGCAAAAAACCGTGATACTTATCACATCGACGGAACATCGTCCCCTTAACAGAAACACCTGCGAGAGATTAATTATGAAAACCATCAAATATGCTGTAGCTGCTGTTGCCCTGTCCGCTCTGTCTTTCGGCGCTTTCGCCGTAGAGCCTGTCTCTTCTACTCAGGCACAGAACATGAACAAAGTCGGTGTGGTGAGTGCTGATGGCGCCACCACGCTGGACGGCCTGGAAGCCAAACTGGCTGAGAAAGCCGCTGCTGCCGGTGCAAGCGGATACACCATTACCTCCGCTAACGGCAATAACAAGCTGAGCGGTACCGCGGTTATCTACAAATAATCGACTGAACGAATGCTGTACCCTCGCCATACCCTCTGGTGAGCTGCTCCACCCTCATTGACCCTGTTGTTGTTACCCTTGCTTGCCCGTCCGCCACTGGACGGGCTTTTTTTGTCTAAAACGCCTGCGCCACGCGTTCAAGCCCGGCCTGAACGGATTCCACTTCTCCGGTAGCCAGCAAACAGCAGGCCATCTGCAGCTTGATCGAATGCGGAACAGGAACATTTCCGGCAAGGCACTGCTCAATCCAGTGGGCTGTAGTATGCGGATCTTTTGCCTCAGGCAGTATCACACCGGTATTCTCTTCCCCGCGCTCAAGAATGGCGCGCGTGCCTGCAGAATCAATCAGCATCACCTGCGGGCAGCGCTGCGGGTTCGCATAAACCTCGCCCTCCGTGCCGTGCATCAGTAACGCCCTTGCGCCAATTGCCTCAAAGAACTGCGCCACGCGCGCCACGTATTCCGGGTGCGAGACGCTGGAAAGACGCAGGGCGGCATCTTCACCAAACGGCGTGGCCAGTTTCGCCAGCGTGTGCGCGCTGTTGCGCACGCCCATGCGCCAGCGCATATCGAGCTGCTTTTCCAGCGGCGGGCAGAGCGTGCCGACCGGGATATAAACAGGCTGATGACCATCCAGCTTAGCCTGCGCCTGGCCGGCATGACGCGTTGGCTCGATGCCCAGCATCCCGAAAATGGTCTCCGTCAGCACGCGGGTGGGGTCTTCGCTAACGCCGTGCACCACAACCGGGAACCCCATCTTGTGTAACAGGATAGCGAGCAGCGGGGTTAAATTTGCCTGCTTGCGCGCGCCGTTATAGCTCGGGATCACAATCGGCATCGGTTTCGCCACCGGCGGCGTTAAGCGCAGCGTTTGCGCCTGCATGGCATCATAGAAGCCGCGCATCTCCGCTTCACCTTCGCCTTTAATACGCAGCGCAATCAGGATACCGCCCAGCTCCAGCTCCGGTACCTCGCCGTTAAGCATGCGGGTATAAAGCGCACGCGCGGTTTCATGGTCCAGATCGCGGGCGTGGTTTTTACCTCTGCCTACCTCTTTGATAATTTTACGATAATCCACGACATTTCTCCTTACAGCAGGTTATCAACAATATAGCCCTGATGATGACTCCGCTGTTAGTTTTTTTACCCACCCTGCGGTTTTTTATAATCAGTTGTTTTAGTAAGAAAAATTATTTTTCAAGAATTAATTGAATTATTTGGAAGCCGCGCGGGACCTTTCCCGGCCTGAATTTTCTGATTAAATAGTCGGCGGTGAGTAGTTGAGACATAACTTCGAATAATGCGGGATGCAAAGGTCGAAAGGAGAAACATACAGGTTTAAATATGAAAAAAGTCACTTTAGGTTTATTCATTGCTGCCGCTTTGGGATGCTCTGCATCTTCTTTCGCAGCATCCACCGGTGAAGGGCAAATTAACTTCACAGGTGAAATTATCGATTCCGCCTGTCAGGTGGTTAATGGCTTAAGCAGTCCGCTGAATGTTGCGCTGGGCAAAGTCTCCAAAACAGCGTTTACCGGCGCAGGCTCTACCAGCACCTTAACGAAATTTGATATTCAGTTAAAAAACTGCCCGGAAACGGTCACATCAGCAGCCATCAACTTCGGTGGTACGCCAGATGCGGATAATAACACCACGCTGGCCTTGACCCCGGGTGCGACGACGGCAACTGGCGTGGCGATTCAGCTGGTGGATTCTTCCGAACAGCCCGTCAGTTTATATACGCCTTCGAAGCAGTATCCTTTAGCTGCTGGCACGACGGTAAATAATCTGGA
Source organism: Enterobacter cloacae complex sp. ECL352 (assembly GCF_020149545.1). NCBI lineage: Bacteria > Pseudomonadati > Pseudomonadota > Gammaproteobacteria > Enterobacterales > Enterobacteriaceae > Enterobacter > Enterobacter cloacae complex sp. ECL352. Next base: position 3,702,757 of record NZ_CP083709.1, on the reverse strand, counting down.
GTTTGGCGCACGTTATATACAGACTCAGGCATCGATCACTGCCGGCCAGGCTAACTCAGCGTCTACTTTTACAGTTATTTATAACTGATACGATCAATAAGGAGATATTCGCCTTCACGCGAAGGTTAATATCTCCTCTTTCTTTGAGACAGATTTATGCGACACAGTTATTTATTAAGCGCGCTATTACTGACCGCAGTAACAGCCCATGCAGGTGTGATTATTAATGGCACCCGACTGGTTTATCAGGGAGAGAAAAAAGAGTCTTCGATTGGGATTTCCAATCCGGATGATATTAACTATCTGGTACAGTCCTGGGTGGATACCGGTTTGAAAAAAGGCGGTAAAGCGCCATTTCTGATTACCCCGCCGCTGTTCCGTCTGAACGCTAAAGAAGATAACGTGCTGCGCGTGGTGCGCACCGGCGGAAATATGCCAGAAGATCGCGAGTCGTTGTACTGGTTAAATATTAAAGCCATTCCTTCTTCAAGCCATGAAGAGGGCGTTAATACATTACAAATAGCCATTAATACCCGTATTAAATTGCTGTATCGCCCTGCATCGATTAAAGGTAAACCCGAAGCAGTGGCTGATAAACTGGAATGGCACCGCGAAGGCAATGATCTGGTGGTAAACAACCCCACGCCTTTCTATATGAATTTCCAGAGCGTAACGCTGAACGGCCAAAAAGTGGCAAAAGCTACCTGGGCTGTGCCAGATACCTCTACCCGCTTTGCCCTTCCGGCAAATATGAACGGTAACACCGTAAGCTGGTCGGTCATTAACGATTACGGAAGCATCAGTAAAACCTGGTCTGCACCCGTTCGTTAATACTCTATTCAACGCCTGGATAATCATGTACAGCACAACTAAGCCGCTATTACGTCGACTGCGTGAAATGCTGCCCACTTTTTGTGGGATAGCGGTGACATGCTGCGCGCTGCAGGCCCACGCTGATGATTATTTTAACCCTGCCCTGCTGGATATTGATAATCCAGAGCAGGCAAAGACCGATCTCTCTGTTTATGAAAACGGTCCCGGTCAGGCGCCAGGTAAATATCAGGTCACGATGTTCGTCAATAACAATAAAATCGACACTCGTGACGTCCTTTTTATATTACAAAAAGATGCGCAGGGAGATGATTCCCTGCAGCCATGCCTGAGTCTGGATGAATTAACGCATCTGGGCATCAAAACCAAAGATTATCCAAAGCTGGCGGCAAAAGGGGAATGCGCGGATCTCAGCGCCATCCCTTCGGCCTCGGCGACTTTCCGCATCAAAAACCAGCAACTACTGCTGAGTATTCCCCAGTCGGCGCTGGGCCAGGTGCCTCGCGGCTACATCGATCCGAAAGAGTATGACGAGGGGATCACCGCGGGCATCCTGAACTATAGCGTTAACGCCAGCCAAAGCCACGCCCGCCAGCATGGAAAAGCGGACAACAGCAGCCAGTTTATTAACCTGCGCCCCGGTTTTAACACCGGTGCCTGGCGCGTGCGAAATTACAGCACCTGGAACCACAATTCGGATGGCGGTCAGGGCGACGGCAAGCTGACCCCGGTCTATACCTATGCCCAGCGCGATATCGTGGGGCTGAAGAGCGAGCTGACCGTGGGACAGAGCAGCACCCAGGCCGACGTTTTCGACAGTGTCTCTTACACTGGCGCGCAGCTGGCTACCGAAAGCGACATGCTGCCGGACAGCGAGCGCGGGTATGCCCCGGTGGTACGCGGTACGGCGCACAGTAACGCCCAGGTGGTGGTTCGCCAGAATGGCTACGTTATCTACCAAAACACCGTCGCCCCCGGCGCGTTTGAGATTAACGATCTCTACCCCACCGGCAGCAGCGGCGATCTGAACGTCACGGTAAAAGAGACCGACGGCAGCGAGAGTCATTTCGTGGTGCCGTTTGCCTCAGTGCCGGTGCTGCAGCGGGAAAAACACCTCAAGTACAGCGTCGCTGCAGGGCGCTACCGTTCATATGATAAAGAGGTTGAGAAGACCCCTTTCGCCCAGGGCAGCGCCATCTATGGCCTGCCACACGGCGTCACCGTTTACGGCGGTACTCAGCAGAGTTCGCATTACCACTCCGCTGCGCTCGGCGCAGGGAAAAACGTTGGAGACCTCGGCGCGTTCTCCGTAGACGTTACCCGCGCCAAAGCGTTACTGAAAAAGCGCAAAACCAGCAAAGGGCAATCCCTTCGTCTGCGCTACAGCAAAAATTTTATCGCGACCGGCACTCACTTTTCGCTGGCGGGTTATCGCTACAACAGCAAAGGCTTTTACACCCTGCAGGACACCATGGAGTCCTGGACCAGTGCAAACGACTGGTCCGCTCCACAGCAGCGCCGCGCACGGGCGGAGGCCACCGTCGACCAGACGCTGGGCGAAAAGTGGGGTTCGGTGACGCTAAGCCTGGTGAAAGAGAGTTACTGGAGCCAGCGTCAGGATATGACCTCCCTGAGCGTTAACTACAACAATAGCTGGCACGGCGTGAGCTATAGCCTGAGCTACAGCATCAATAAAAACAGCGACGACACGGACGAAGACGGTAAATCCATCAGCTATGACCGACAAATCGGCCTTAACGTGTCGGTTCCGCTCGACCGCTGGCTGCCTAACACCTGGGCAAACTACAGCCTGAACAACGGTAAAGACGGCACCACCCACAACCTGGGCCTGAATGGTACCGCGCTGGAGGGAGACAAGCTGAGCTGGAACGTTCAGCAGGGACTGGACAGCGCTAATAACAACACCTCCACCAGTATGAATGCGGATTACAAAGGCACCTACGGTGAAGTGCGCGGCGGCGTAAGCCAGGACAGCCATCAGCACACCGTGAACGCCGGGATCCAGGGCGGCATCATCGCCCACTCTGACGGCGTCACCTTCGGTCAGACCCTGGGCGAAACCGTGGTGCTGATTAAAGCGCCGGGAACGCACGGCACGCACGTTGCCAACCAGACGGGCGTGGAAACGGACTATCGCGGCTATACGCTGGTGCCCTTTGTCACTCCGTGGCGTCACAACCCAATTTCGCTGGATACCGAGACGCTGCCAGACGATGCCGACGTGACACACGCCTCGCAGACGGTGACACCAACGCGCGGCGCGATAGTTCGCGCCAGCTTCGATACTCGCGTGGGCAACCGCGTCTTAATGACGCTGGCCTGGAAAGACAAACCGCTGCCCTTTGGCGCAACGGTCACCACGGAAGACAAGAGCAGCGAATTTATCGTCGGTAACGACGGCCTGGTGTATCTCACCGGACTGCCGCAGCAAGGACGCCTTTTCGTTTCGTGGGGCAAGGAGGCGAGCGAGCATTGCGTCGCCGATTACGCCCTGACGCAAGAGAAGGATGACACCAACATTATTAACGCTGCCGCGCAGTGTCACTGATTAACACCGGACCGATCATAATGCAGATAGCAAAATCGTTTTTCTTACTTTTAGTTCTGGCGACGGCAGCACTCTTCATGCCGCACGCAAAGGCCAACTGTGTCTCACCAAATTTACCAGCGCTGCTATCGTTAGCGTCTATTTCAGTGCCTACCAGCCTTCCCGTGGGAGAGACCATCCCGGGAACGGAACGTTCGGCTCACATTGCGGGGGGCTGCTATACAGCCGAAGACGCAGGCCGTCAGATCATTGCCTGTTACCACGGCCTGGGTAGAGAGACTCCCAATATCCCTGGTGTTTATGAGTCGGGTGTTGCCGGGATCGGCGTGTCGCTCCGAAACAGTAAAGGGGAGCGTGTGATGGGAGCAGCAGACCAAATCTGCACAACTAAGTCTTCTGTGGGTCAAGTGTCTGATTCGAGCGGTAGCGATGGTTCATTTGCGTTTAGCTTCGACGTCTCGCTGGAACTGGTGAAAACCAGCGAGGTGGTAACCGCCGGTACACTCACATCCAGTAACACACAATTTGGCTTTGGTGTTGAGCAAGTAGAAAGCTTGAGTTATCCAAACACCCTCTCCTACTCAGGTAACGTGGTGGTTAAAGCAGTCACCTGCACCGTATCACCCAAATCTCTGACCGTCACGCTGGGGGATTTTCCGGTGAGCCGTTTTACCGGTCCGGGAACCCTGGTCTCCCAGTCGGTATTCAATATCGACATGCTCTGCGATCAGGATGTACAGCCGGAAATGATGGTCACCAGCGCCAATGGCTATGAAACGAATTTTCCTGGCGTGATCAAATTAACGCCGGAAAACGGCGTGGCGACCGGCGTGGGGGTGAGAATGCTCTTTAACGGTCAGATGCCTGTTTTCGGGCAATACATGGATACCTTTACCGCCTATGCCAATATCCGCTCGCAATATCCCTTCAGCGTCTCTTACGAACAAACCAGTTCGGAGGTGACGCCCGGAACGGCGAATGCCGTCGCAACCATTACGGTAGCCTACAAATGAAAACCTTATTAGCCCTTTTACTCCTTGGAGTCGCCAGCCAGAGCCTGGCGGAAGAGATTCAGCTCGATATTCGCGGAAACATTTACGCCAACGCCTGCCAGGTAGACAGCGCCAGCCAGAACCTGACGGTCAATCTGGGCAAAACGAATACCGGCGATTTTAAGGATGTGGGCGATACCGGACAATGGCATTCATTCGACTTAACCCTGTCGAAATGCCCAACCACTTCCGTGCTGGCCACGGCCACCTTTCACGGTCAGCCAGACAGCATTCATCCGACTAAATTCGCCAGCACCGGAACCGCGAAAGGACTGGCGCTGGAGCTTGCCGACCCGCAGGATCAGATCTCGCTTGCCCCGGACGCCAGCTTCAGCGTGTTGATCAACCAGGACAATCACACGGCGGATTTCCCGCTGGCCGCCCGCTATTACGCCACCTCATTGCCGGTCACGGCAGGAACGTTCAGCAGCGTGGTGCAGGTGACCTTCATTTACCAGTAGGACCGCGCCCCTTAGCACGGAGGCTTTTCTTGCGCCCTGCGGTCAGTTTGACCGGCGGTTTTTTTACCTCGGGCACTTCCGGCTGTTCGATCGGGAAGATCGGCAGCGCGTTCAGGAGCCGTTGGCCGTAATTTTTGGTGAGCAGACGTTTGTCATAAATCACCACCTCGCCCCAGCAGCCGTGGCTACGAATCAAGCGCCCGACCTGCTGAATCAGGTTAAACGACGCCGCAGGCAAACTCTGCACCTCAAACGGATAGCGGTTGAGGCTTTTCAGCCACTCCCCCTCGGTGATCACCACCGGGCTGTCGATAGGCGGGAAGGCGATTTTATGGATATGCACCTGCGTGAGGTAGTCGCCTTTCAAATCCAGACCTTCAGCAAACGACTGCAACCCCACCAGCACGCTGCGCTCGCCGTTATCAATGCGCTTACGGTGGGTTTCCACCAGCCGGTAGCGCGGCTGATCCCCCTGCACCAGCAGGAGTAAACGCAGATCGGTGACGTGTTCGAGGAAGCGCTGCATCGCCCGCCCGCTGGCAAACAGCACCAGCATACCGGGGTACTTTTTACTCTCGACCTGCTCGCGGAAGTAGGCCGCCATTTCCGCGATGTGCTGCTCTTCGTTGCCGATGAGCGGCTCAAATTTCATGCGCGGAATGACCAGCTTGCCCTGCTCGCAGTGGTTAAACGGCGAGTCCAGCGCCACGAAACGGTCGCCCGCTTTCTCTTTTAGCCCGCTCATCTCCTGCAGCCTTGAGAAGCTGTTCAGGGAACGCAGCGTGGCAGAGGTGACAACCACGTGCGGCACGCTGCGCCAGATCAGCTTTTCCAGCTGATCTGCCACGCGGATGCCCACACAGTGGAAAAAGAGGTGCACCTGCCCGTCCCGCACGTCGCGGGTGGCCCATTTGGTGACCGGCGCGCCGGACGCCTGCGCCATCGAGGCCAGCCGCCAGAGCTTGCTCTGCGCTTCGAACATCCCCAGCGCGCGGTTCATCTGCAGCAGAACGCGGTGCAGACGCACCACGTCATGCGAGCCGGTTTTCTCGCTGAGATCGTTTAAGAACATCTCCGCCAGCCCGCGCAGCTTTTCCAGATGTTTCGCCAGCTGCTGGCAGATCTCCATCACCTCTTCCGGTAGCTCACCCATCGCAAAGCGGTGTTCGGCTTCCTGGGTTGCCGGAAGATAAAGATTCAGGATGTTGTTCAGGGATGAGATGAGGCTATAGACCTCTTCACAGTGGTCGCTCAGCCGCTCCGGCACCGCCAGCGGCGGCGTGGTTTTCGGGCGGAACTGCTCCATGCAGGTCGCCACCAGCTTACAGAAGAGATCCAGCTGCAGGCGGAACCACGGAGCGGTGATTTCGGCGCTCATCTCCAGCGCATCCCGCGCCACGTCCGGCAGATGGTGGCCTTCGTCGAGCACCAGCAGCAGGTTTTTGGGCTCCGGCAGCACCGCTTCGCTCTCCAGCGCCGCCATCACCAGCGCGTGGTTTGCCACAACCACTTCCGCCTCCTGAATCTCGCGCCGGGCGACAAAGAACGGGCACTCGCGGTAGTAGTGACAGTTGCGGTTCAGGCAGCTCGCTTTGTCGGTGCTGAGCCTGCGCCACAGGTCGTCGCTGATGGCCTGGCTGGTGTGATCCCGCAGGCCGTCCCACTTATAGCCGTCGAGCTCGACTTTGAGTTTTGCACACTGCTCCTGCTCGGCCTTATTGTTTGGCGTTAGCTCGTCATCCAGAAACGCGAGCAGATCCTGCTGATTCGGCTCGCTGCTGGCCAGCGCCGCCAGGTTGCGCGGGCATACATAACGCCCGCGCCCAAAGGCTGCCGTAAACCGCAGGTCGGGGATGATTTTGCGCAGCAGGGGTAAATCCTTGCTGAAGATCTGGTCCTGCAGCGCCACGTTGGCGGTGCTGACCACCAGCGTTTTGTCCTCTTCCCGCGCAATCGCGATGCCGGGAATGAGATACGACAGGGTTTTCCCGACGCCGGTTGGGGCTTCAATCGCCAGATGTCGCCCGTCGTCCCCGGCGAGCGTTTTTGCCACGTCAGCAATCATCTGCCGCTGCGGCGCTCGGGGGATAAAGTCGGGGATCTGCTGCTGTAGCGCCTTATACCATGCGCCAATTTGCGCCTTGAGCGCAGCGGTTAAAGCCATTGGAAAACCTGAAATACTGTATAAACAGCCACTATTGTGGCACTTTCTCTTCGCTGCCGCAAAAAGAAAAGCCCGGCTTTACGACCGGGCTTCCAGATTACTGCGGGTTAGCAGGCTTGCGCGGGCGGCGTCGACGCTGCCCTTCTCCTGCCGGTTTCCCTTCGCCGCTGCGCCACGGGTTTTCACCCGCCGGTTTGCTGTCGTTGTTACGACGCGGCGGTTTGCCGGATGATTTCGGCGCGCCGCCTTCGGCACGACGCGGCTGCTGACCGCGACCGCCGCCGCCCTGACCACGTCCACCGCCGCCCTGACGACCGTTCTGAATCGGCTCGGCTTTGATCGACGGATCCACTTCGTAACCCGGGGTTTCGATGCGCGGGATCTCTTTCTTCAGCAGGCGCTCGATGTCGCGCAGCAGCTTGTGCTCGTCCACGCAGACCAGAGAGAGCGCTTCACCGGTTGCCGCCGCGCGGCCGGTACGGCCGATACGGTGAACGTAATCTTCCGGCACGTTCGGCAGCTCGTAGTTCACCACGTGCGGCAGCTCTTCAATGTCAAGGCCACGGGCGGCGATGTCGGTCGCCACCAGCACGCGGATGTCGCCGGATTTGAACTCAGCCAGCGCACGGGTACGCGCGCCCTGGCTCTTGTTGCCGTGGATCGCCGCACTGCGAATGCCGTCTTTGTTCAGCTGTTCCGCCAGGTGGTTGGCGCCGTGCTTGGTGCGGGTAAAGACCAGCACCTGCTGCCAGTTGCCCTGGCCGATCATCTGGGAGAGCAGTTCCCGCTTGCGCTTTTTATCCACAAAGTGAACGTGCTGCGTCACCTGCTCGGAGGCGGTGTTGCGGCGCGCCACTTCCACTTCCAGCGGGTTATGCAGCAGCTTTTCCGCCAGCGCCTTGATCTCGTCGGAGAAGGTCGCGGAGAAGAGCAGGTTCTGACGACGCGCGGGCAGCTTGGCCAGCACGCGACGAATATCGTGGATAAAGCCCATGTCGAGCATGCGGTCGGCTTCGTCCAGCACCAGAATTTCAACCTGGTCCAGCTTCACCGCATTCTGGTGCTCCAGATCCAGCAGGCGACCTGGAGTCGCAACCAGAACGTCGACGCCGCTGCGCAGCTTCATCATCTGCGGGTTGATGCTTACCCCGCCGAAAACCACCAGCGAACGAATGTTGAGATAGCGGCTATAGTCACGCACGTTCTCACCAATCTGCGCCGCCAGCTCGCGGGTTGGGGTAAGGATCAGGGCGCGGACAGGACGACGGCCTTTGGCGTGCGGCTGGTTTTTTACCAGCAGTTCCAGCAGCGGCAGGGTAAAGCCCGCGGTTTTGCCGGTACCGGTCTGGGCGCTCGCCATCAGGTCACGGCCCTGAAGAACGGCGGGGATCGCCTGCTGCTGGATTGGGGTTGGCTCAACGTAGCCCTGCTCTGCGATCGCGCGCAGAATTTCCGGGTTCAGGCCAAGGGAATCAAAAGACATAAAAACTCCGAACCGCCCCGACCATCACAGGTGTAGTTTTCAGGGAGATATAACGAATAGGGGAGGACAAAAACCACAATGTCGCGAAGGAGCGGAGTGTAGCAGCTTTTGTGACGTGGCGCATAAAATATCCCTCAGCGTTCCCTCGACGTTAGCGTGAATCAGGCATAATCTTAATCAATCGATTGATTAATTCTTAATGCCGCCATGAATACGACCCCCACCACAACCAAAGGTGAACAGGCCAAAAATCAGCTTATCGCCGCCGCGCTGGCGCAGTTTGGTGAGTACGGGCTGCATGCCACCACCCGCGATATTGCCGCGCTGGCCGGGCAGAACATTGCGGCGATTACCTACTATTTTGGCTCAAAAGAGGATTTATACCTCGCCTGCGCCGAGTGGATCGCCGATTTTATCGGCACGCAGTTTCACCCGCACGTTGAGGAAGCCACCGCGCTGCTCGGCCAGCCGTCGCCCGATCGCGCCGCCGTTCGCCAGCTTATTCTCAATGCCTGCCACGATATGATCCGCCTGCTGACGCACGACGATACGCTCAACCTGAGCAAGTTTATCTCCCGGGAGCAGCTCTCCCCGACCGTCGCCTACCAGCGGGTACACGATCGGGTGATTGAGCCAATGCACTCGCACCTGACCCGGCTGATCGCCGCCTATACCGGGCGGGACGCCAGTGATACCGAGACAATTTTGCATACCCACGCCCTGCTGGGTGAAATTCTTGCCTTCCGTCTGGGCAGGGAAACCATCCTGTTACGCACCGGCTGGACACAATTTGATGAGGATAAAGCCGCGCAGATTAGTAAGGTCATCGCCTGTCACGTCGATCTAATCCTGCAAGGCTTAACGCAAAGGAGCCTGAAGTCATGAAAAAACCTGTCGCCATCATTCTGGTGGTTGTTGTTTTGCTTGCTGCCGGAGTCGGTGGATGGCTGTGGTATCAGAGCCATCAGGATAAAGGCCTGACGCTGTACGGTAACGTGGATATTCGCACGGTGAACATGAGCTTCCGCGTGGGCGGTCGTCTCGCCTCGCTGAGCGTTGACGAAGGCGATGCCATTAAAAGCGGGCAGACGCTGGGGATGCTGGATAAAGCGTCCTATGAGAATGCGCTGCTGCAGGCCAAAGCGGGGGTGTCCGTCGCCCAGGCGCAGTATGACCTGATGCTGGCAGGCTATCGCGACGAAGAGATCGCCCAGGCCGCCGCCACCGTTAAGCAGGCGCAAGCCGCCTATGACTACGCGCAGAACTTCTACGCGCGCCAGCAGGGGTTGTGGAAAAGCCGCACCATTTCCGCCAACGATCTGGAAAATGCGCGCTCGTCCCGCGACCAGGCGCAGGCCACGCTGAAGTCCGCGCAGGATAAATTAAGCCAGTACCACACCGGTAACCGCCCGCAGGATATCGCCCAGGCGAAAGCCAGCCTTGAACAGGCGCAGGCGCAGCTGGCTCAGGCAGAGCTGGATCTGCACGACACCACCTTAATCGCGCCGTCTGACGGCATGCTGATGACCCGCGCCGTGGAGCCGGGCAGCATGCTCAGCGCCGGCAGCACAGTCTTAACGCTCTCCCTGACCCGTCCGGTCTGGGTACGCGCCTACGTTGATGAGCCGAACCTCGGCCAGATGCAGCCGGGCCGCGAGCTGCTGCTCTATACCGACGGTCGCCCGGACAAGCCGTATCACGGCAAAGTGGGCTTTGTCTCCCCTACTGCCGAATTCACGCCGAAAACCGTTGAAACACCTGATCTGCGTACCGACCTCGTGTATCGCCTGCGCATCATCGTGACCGATGCGGACGACGCGCTGCGTCAGGGCATGCCCGTCACCGTAAAAGTGAACAACGGGGAACGACATGAATGACGCGGTTATTCAGCTCAACAATCTGGTTAAACGCTTCGCGGGAATGGACAAACCGGCCGTCGCGCCGCTGAACTGCACTATCCAGAAAGGCTATGTGACCGGGCTGGTCGGTCCGGACGGCGCCGGTAAAACCACGCTGATGCGGATGCTGGCGGGGTTGCTCAAGCCGGATGAAGGCACGGCCAGCGTGCTCGGCCTTGACCCGATCGAGGATGACGGAGCCCTTCACGCCATGCTCGGCTATATGCCGCAGAAGTTTGGCCTGTATGAAGACCTGACGGTGATGGAAAACCTGAACCTGTACGCCGACCTGCGCAGCGTCACCGGCGAAACGCGGCAGAAAACCTTCGCGCGCCTGCTGGAGTTTACCTCCCTCGGCCCGTTCACCGACCGGCTGGCGGGCAAGCTCTCCGGCGGGATGAAGCAGAAGCTGGGGCTGGCCTGCACGCTGGTTGGCGAGCCGAAAGTGCTGCTGCTGGACGAGCCCGGCGTCGGCGTAGACCCGATTTCGCGCCGCGAACTGTGGCAGATGGTGCACGAGCTGGCGGGCGACGGGATGCTGATCCTCTGGAGCACCTCCTACCTCGACGAAGCGGAACAGTGCCGGGACGTGCTGCTGATGAACGAAGGCGAACTGCTTTATCAGGGCGAGCCGACGACGCTGACGCAGAGCATGGCCGGGCGCAGCTTCCTGCTGCACAGCCCGCAGGAGTCTAACCGCAGGCTGCTGCAGCGGGTGCTCAGGCTGCCGCAGGTCAGCGACGGGATGATCCAGGGCCGCTCGGTACGGGTGATCCTCAAAAAAGAGGCCACCGTCGACGATATTCGCCAGGCGCCCGGCATGCCTGAGATCGAGATGGAAGAGACCGCGCCGCGCTTTGAGGACGCGTTTATCGACCTGCTGGGCGGCGCGGGTACCTCAGAGTCGCCGCTTGCCGCCATTTTGCATACGGTGGAAGGCACGCCGGGCGAAACGGTGATTGAAGCCAAATCCCTCACCAAAAAGTTCGGGGATTTCGCCGCTACCGATAACGTCAATTTTTCGGTAAAACGCGGGGAGATTTTTGGCCTGCTCGGGCCGAACGGCGCGGGAAAATCGACCACCTTTAAGATGATGTGCGGCCTGCTGGTGCCGACGTCCGGCAAGGCGCTGGTGCTGGATATGGACCTGAAGGTCAGCTCCGGCAAGGCGCGCCAGCATCTCGGGTATATGGCGCAGAAGTTTTCGCTGTACGGCAACCTGACGGTCGAACAGAATCTGCGCTTTTTCTCCGGCGTGTACGGCCTGCGCGGGCGGGCACAGAACGAGAAAATCCGCCGCATGAGCGACGCCTTCGCCTTAACCAACATTGCCTCCCACGCCACCGACGAGCTGCCGCTCGGCTTTAAGCAGCGGCTGGCGCTGGCCTGCTCGCTGATGCACGAGCCGGATATTCTGTTTCTTGATGAGCCGACATCAGGCGTTGACCCCATTACCCGCCGTGAGTTCTGGCTGCATATCAACAGCATGGTGGAAAAAGGGGTGACCGTGATGGTGACCACCCACTTCATGGACGAGGCGGAGTACTGCGACCGCATCGGGCTGGTGTATCGCGGCAAGCTGATTGCCCACGGTACCCCGGACGACCTGAAAAACCAGGCCGCCGACGATGAGGTTCCGGATCCGACCATGGAGCAAGCGTTTATCACCCTCATCCACGACTGGGATAAGGAGAATGCCCATGCGCAGTAATGCCATTTCCTGGCGCAGGGTGCGCGCGCTGTGCATTAAAGAGACGCGGCAGATCGTGCGTGACCCCAGCAGCTGGCTGATTGCGGTAGTCATCCCCCTGCTGCTGCTGTTTATTTTTGGCTACGGCATTAACCTGGACTCCAGCAAGCTGCGGGTCGGGATTTTGCTGGAGCAGCAGAGTGAGGATGCGCTGGACTTTACTCACGCCATGACCGGATCGCCCTACATTGACGCCACTATCAGCGATAACAGGCAGGAGTTGATCCAGAAAATGCAGGCCGGGAAAATTCGCGGCCTGATCGTCATTCCGGTGGATTTCGCCGCCAATATGGCGCGGGCGAATACCGACGCGCCGATCCAGGTGATTACCGACGGCAGCGAGCCAAACACCGCAAACTTTGTACAGGGCTACGCGGAGGGGATCTGGCAGCTGTGGCAGATGCAGCGCGCGGAGGACCGGGGTGAAGAATTTAAACCGCTGATCGACGTGCAGACGCGCTACTGGTTTAACCCCGCCGCCATCAGCCAGCACTTTATTATTCCGGGCGCGGTGACGATTATCATGACGGTGATTGGCGCGATCCTGACCTCGCTGGTGATCGCCCGCGAGTGGGAGCGCGGGACCATGGAGGCGCTGCTCTCTACCGAAGTGACGCGCGTCGAGCTGCTGCTGTGCAAGCTCATCCCCTACTATTTCCTCGGCATGCTGGCGATGCTGCTCTGTATGCTTGTCTCAGTCTTTATCCTCGGCGTGCCGTATCGCGGCTCGCTGGTGGTGCTGTTTTTTATCACCAGCCTGTTTTTACTCAGCACGCTGGGCATGGGGCTGCTCATCTCCACCATCACCCGCAACCAGTTCAACGCCGCGCAGGTGGCCCTCAACGCCGCCTTTTTACCGTCGATTATGCTGTCCGGGTTTATCTTCCAGATAGACAGTATGCCTGCGGTGATCCGCACCGTGACCTATGTTATTCCGGCGCGCTACTTTGTGAGCACGCTGCAAAGCCTGTTCCTGGCGGGGAATATTCCGGTGGTGCTGATCGTCAACACGCTGTTTTTAATGGCGTCAGCGGCGATGTTTATTGGGTTGACGTGGATGAAAACCAAACGGCGACTGGATTAAGGAGCGAACATGTTTCACCGATTATGGACGTTGATACGCAAAGAGCTGCAATCCCTGCTGCGCGAGCCGCAAACCCGCGCCATTCTGGTCTTGCCGGTGCTGATCCAGGTTTTACTGTTCCCGTTTGCCGCCACCCTTGAGGTGACCAACGCCACCATTGCCATTTACAACGAAGATAACGGCAAACATTCCGTCGAGCTGACGCAGCGTTTTGCCCGTGCAAAAGCCTTTACCCACATCCTGCTGCTGAAAAGCCCGCAGGAGATCCAGCCCACCATCGACACGCAAAAAGCGCTGCTGCTGGTGCGGTTCCCGGCGGATTTCTCCCGCAATCTGGATACCTTCCAGACCGCGCCGATGCAGCTGATCCTCGACGGGCGTAACTCCAACAGCGCCCAGATAGCCGCCAACTACCTGCAGCAGGTGGTGAAGGATTACCAGCAGGAGCTGATGGAGGGCAAACCGAAGCCCAACAACAGCGAGCTGGTTGTGCGTAACTGGTACAACCCGAACCTGGACTACAAGTGGTTCGTGGTGCCGTCGCTAATCGCCATGATCACCACTATCGGGGTGATGATCGTGACTTCCCTTTCCGTCGCCCGCGAGCGCGAACAGGGCACGCTGGACCAGCTGCTGGTCTCCCCGCTCGCCACCTGGCAAATTTTCGTCGGCAAAGCGGTCCCGGCGCTGATCGTCGCGACGTTTCAGGCCACCATCGTGCTGGGGGTGGGAATTTGGGCCTATCAGATCCCGTTCGCCGGTTCGCTGGCGCTGTTTTACTTCACGATGGTCATTTACGGGCTGTCGCTGGTGGGGTTTGGACTGCTGATCTCGGCGCTCTGCTCGACGCAGCAGCAGGCGTTTATCGGGGTGTTCGTCTTTATGATGCCCGCGATTTTGCTCTCGGGGTATGTTTCACCCGTCGAGAACATGCCGGTGTGGCTTCAGGATCTGACGTGGGTAAACCCGATTCGGCACTTTACGGACATCACCAAGCAAATCTATCTGAAGGATGCGAGTCTGGATATTGTCTGGGGAAGTTTGTGGCCGCTACTGGTCATAGCGGCCACGACGGGCTCAGTGGCGTACGCGATGTTTAGACGCAACATTGCGTAGCTTTTTCTCTTTGGTCAGCAGCGAGACCACCGCAGGCCCTGCGAGGATAGCCAGACCCGCCAGGGCCAGCAGCAGGTTGTTTTGCAGCACGCGCGACAGCAGCCAAAGCACGATCATCGCCGCGCCAAAATACCAGGTGGTGGTGAGCTCTTCGAGCACATCACCCACCTCGCGCCAGCGCGCTTCATGGTGGCGCTGTAAGAACAGCATCGACAGCACGGTGACGCCATAAAGGACGCATAGCCCCAGGCCAACACGCACCAGCGTACCGCTCATCCAGCCCATCACCAGTACGGCCACGACCAGTAAATGCAACATTATCTGCCAGCAACTCAGGCCAGTTGCGACACGAACACGTTGTTGCCACTTCATGGCTTCTCTCCTGAAGGATTTTTCTCTGCTTAATCAGACTACCGCACTTTACGGAAAATTCCGTAACGCCGCATCTTTTTGTGACGACGACTACACTTTATTTTCATTGGGATAGTCACTCAGGAAGGAGCTTATGACTCAAAAAATGCAGCATTTCTCGCTTAAGGTGCTGACGATAAACATTCATAAGGGCTTCACAGCATTTAACCGCCGCTTCATTTTACCGGAGCTGCGCGACGCGGTACGCACCGTCAGCGCGGATATTGTCTGCCTGCAGGAGGTGATGGGCGCACACGAAGTGCATCCGCTCCACTTTGAGAACTGGCCCGACACGCCGCACTATGAATTTCTGGCCGACACCATGTGGAGTGACTACGCCTATGGCCGCAACGCGGTCTATCCGGAAGGGCATCACGGAAACGCGGTGCTGTCCCGCTACCCCATTGAACATTACGAAAACCGCGACGTTTCCGTCGGGGAAAGCGAAAAACGCGGCCTGCTTTACTGCCGCATTACGCCGCCAGACCTCGAGCGACCTGTCCATGTCGGCTGTGTTCACCTGGGCCTTCGCGAAGCCCATCGTCAGGCGCAGCTGAAAATGCTGGCCGAATGGGCCAACGCCCTTCCCGAAGGCGAACCTGTGGTGGTAGCGGGCGATTTCAACGACTGGAGACAGAGGGCAAACCATCCGTTGAAAGTAGATGCCGGGCTGGAAGAGATTTTTACTCGCGCCAACGGCAGGCCTGCGCGCACCTTCCCGGTCCGTTTCCCGCTGCTTCGGCTTGACCGCATCTACGTGAAAAATGCCCACGCCAGCAGCCCGACCGCCCTGGCGCTCCTTAACTGGCGACATCTTTCCGACCATGCCCCGCTCAGCGCGGAGATCCACCTATGAAATGTTCCTGGCAGGAAGGCAACCGAATCACGCTGCTGGTCAACGGGGACGAGTATTATCCGGCCGTGTTTAAAGCGATTGACCATGCACAGCAGAAGGTGATCCTCGAAACCTTTATCTGGTTCGAAGACGACGTCGGCAAACAGCTGCATGGCGTGCTGCTGCGCGCCGCCCGGCGCGGCGTCAAAATTGAAGTATTGCTTGATGGCTATGGCTCGCCGGATCTCAGCGATACGTTTGTGAATGAGTTGACCTCCGCAGGCGTGGTGTTCCGCTACTACGATCCCGGCCCTCGCCTGTTCGGCATGCGCACCAATCTTTTCCGCCGGATGCATCGCAAAATAGTGGTGGTGGACGAGACGGTGGCGTTTGTCGGCGGCATTAACTACTCCGCTGAGCATATGTCCGACTACGGCCCGGAGGCGAAGCAGGACTACGCTATTCGCATTGAAGGCCCCGTGGTTCAGGACATCTTACTGTTTGAGCTGGAGAACCTGCCGGGTAAAGAGGCCGTTCGCCGCTGGTGGAGACGCCGCCATCGCCCGGAAGAGAACCGGAAGCCCGGCGAAGCGCAGGCCCTTTTCGTCTGGCGGGATAACGGCGAGCACCGGGACGACATTGAACGTCATTATCTCAAGATGCTCGCCAACGCGAAGCGCGAAGTGATTATTGCTAACGCCTACTTTTTCCCCGGCTATCGTCTGCTGCACGCCATGCGCAATGCGGCCCGGCGCGGGGTTCGCGTGAAGCTGATTGTGCAGGGCGAGCCGGATATGCCGATAGTCAAAGTGGGCGCACGCCTGCTGTATAACTACCTGGTGAAGGGTGGCGTACAGATCTACGAATATCGTCGCCGACCGCTGCACGGCAAAGTGGCGCTGATGGACGATCACTGGGCCACCGTGGGCTCCAGTAACCTCGATCCGCTGAGCTTATCGCTCAATCTCGAAGCTAACCTGATCATTCACGATCGCCAGTTTAACCAGACCCTGCGGGATAACCTGCAGGCGCTGATCGTTAACGACTGCGTGCGCGTGGACGAGTCCATGGTCCCCAAACGCACCTGGTGGAACTTGGGCATCAGCGTGGTGGTGTTCCACTTTCTGCGTCATTTCCCGGCCATGGTCGGCTGGCTGCCGGCGCATACGCCTAAGCTTGCGCAGGTGGACCCGCCGGTACAACCCGAAATGGAAACCCAGGACCGTATTGAAGCGGAAGACGGAGGCAAACCCTGATGTCGAAATCGCATCCACGCTGGCGGCTGGCAAAAAAGATCCTGACCTGGCTATTTTTTATTGCGGTCGCGGTTCTGCTGGTGGTCTACGCGCAGAAAGTTGACTGGGAAGAGGTGTGGAAAGTCATCCGCAACTATAACCGGATGGTGCTGCTGGGCGCTGTGGGGCTGGTTATTGTCAGCTACCTGATGTACGGCTGTTATGACCTGCTGGGCCGTGCCTACTGCGGCCACAAGCTGGCCAAACGTCAGGTTATGCTGGTGTCGTTTATCTGCTACGCCTTCAACCTGACGCTGAGCACCTGGGTCGGCGGCATTGGCATGCGCTATCGCCTCTACTCGCGGCTCGGCCTGCCGGGCGGGACCATCACGCGCATTTTCTCGTTAAGCATCACCACCAACTGGCTGGGCTATATTTTGCTCGGCGGGGTGATCTTCACCATCGGCGTGGTGCAGCTGCCCGCGCACTGGTATATCGATGAGGCCACGCTGCGCATTCTGGGCATCGTACTGCTGCTGATTATCGCCGTTTATCTGTGGGCCTGCGCGTTTGCCAGACGCCGCCATATGACCATTAAGGGGCAAAAGCTGGTACTGCCCTCGTGGAAGTTTGCGGTGCTGCAGATGGCCGTCTCCAGCGCCAACTGGATGGCGATGGGGGCGATTATCTGGCTGCTGATTGGCGAGGATGTGAACTACTTCTTCGTGCTGGGCGTGCTGCTGGTGAGCAGTATTGCGGGCGTGATTGTGCATATTCCGGCGGGGATCGGCGTGCTGGAGGCTGTGTTTATCGCGTTGCTGGCCGGGGAGCATATCTCTCAGGGAACGATTATCGCCGCACTGCTGGCGTACCGCATGCTGTATTACTTCCTGCCGCTGGCGCTGGCAACGGTGTGTTATCTGGTGCTGGAGAGTCGGGCGAAAAAGCTGAGAGCGAAGAACGAGAAGGCGTTAGCGAAATAAAAGCAAAACGGCAACGATGTTGCCGTTTTTAGTGTTTGTTCCCTCTCCCGTGGGAGAGGGTCAGGGTGAGGGCACCAGACCGCACCGCCACCCGGCAAAACAACCTTAGCGACGGTTGCCGAAAATTCGCAGCAGCATCAGGAACAGGTTGATGAAGTCCAGATACAGCGTCAGCGCGCCCAGAATCGCGTATTTGCGCAGGTTCGAACTGTCGCGTACGTCGATCTGCTCGCCGATGTTTTTCAGCTTCTGGGTGTCATACGCCGTCAACCCAACGAAGATCACCACCCCGATGTAGGTCACGGCCCACATCAGCGCGTCGCTCTTCAGCCACAGGTTTACCAGCGACGCCAGCACAATCCCAATCAGCCCCATAAACAGCATGCTGCCGAAACCGCTCAGATCGCGCTTCGTGGTGTAACCGTACAGGCTCATCGCACCGAACATCCCGCCGGTTATAACAAACGTACTAGCGATAGATGAACCAGTGTAGACGATAAAAATGCTGGAGAGCGTCAGGCCAGTTAATGCCGAATAGAGCATAAAAAGCGTGGTTGAAAGTCCCGCGCTGAGCTTATGAATCAACCCAGATAAAACGAACACAACTGCAAGTTGGGCAATAATCAAGCCAAAGAAAAAGTAGCGATTAGTATAGAGCAATTCAGTGATTGCCTCTGAACCTGCCGCATACCACGCGATAAACGCGGTAAGCAGCAGGCCAACCGTCATCCAGCCGTACACCTGAGCCATATACGTCTGCAGGCCGCTACGGGTCTGCTGTACTATTGAATCGGAACGCGGAAATCGGTCCATGATTCACTCCTGATTAAGATTAAGTAGACACACACGTTAAGATTAACACATCCACGTAAACCGACTACCAACGGCTGGCGGCTTGTTTATCGCTGTCGCGCGATTCTACCCAGCGGTCACCTTCCGGCGTGGCTTCGCGCTTCCAGAACGGCGCTTTTGTTTTGAGGTAATCCATAATGAACTCCCCTGCCGCAAACGCGCTGCTGCGGTGCGCGCTGGTCACCCCGACGAAGACAATCTCCTCGCCAGGCCACATCTCGCCGATGCGGTGAATAACCGTGACGCGGCCAAGCGGCCAGCGGCCTCGCGCCTCGTCGACAATCTCCGCCAGCGATTTCTCGGTCATCCCCGGATAGTGCTCCAGCGTCAGCGCCTTCACGCTGTCACCGAGGTTGTGGTTGCGCACCTTGCCGGTGAAAGTGACGACCGCGCCGTCTTCATCACGTTCCGCCAGCCAGCTGTATTCGGTCCCCACGTTAAAACGCTCGGGACTCACCAGAATTCGGGTTTCAGCCATCTTAGCCCCCTGTCACCGGTGGGAAGAAGGCCACTTCATCTCCTGCCTTCAGCGGATGGGTGAATTCCACCAGCGTCTGGTTAACGGCGGCCAGCAGCTTGCCTTCGTCCAGCGCCAGCGCCCAGCGGTCGCTTTGTGCCGCCAGATGCGCGCGCAGGGCCGCGACGTTTTCGAAGGACGCATCCAGCGTCAGGCTGTCGGTATTCACCAGCTCACGCACCTGCGCAAAAAAGAGCACCTTAATCATGGCTGTCCACCTTAAAATCACCGGATTTGCCGCCGCTTTTTGCCAGCAGGCGAACCGGGCCAATCACCATATCTTTCTGCACCGCTTTGCACATGTCGTAGATGGTCAGCGCGGCGACTGAGGCCGCCGTCAGCGCCTCCATCTCCACGCCGGTTTTGCCGGTTAAGCGGCAGAGTGACTCAATGCGCACGCGATTATGCTCCGGCTGCGCCTGCAGGTTCACTTCCACCTTGCTCAGCATCAGCGGATGGCACAGCGGAATGAGATCCCAGGTCCGTTTGGCGGCCTGAATACCGGCGATGCGGGCGGTGGCAAAGACGTCGCCCTTGTGATGGCTGCCGTCGATAATCATCGCCAGGGTTTCCGGCAGCATGGTGACGAACGCTTCGGCGCGCGCCTCGCGCACCGTTTCCGCTTTGGCGGAGACGTCCACCATATGCGCTTCGCCGGCGGCGTTAATATGGGTCAGTTGTGACATAGCTTATTTCTTTAAATGGGGATGGAAATTACACGGACGGGTACGGGCGTCCAGCTGCGGGGCGATGATGTTTTCCCACGCGGTACGGCAGGCTTTGGTCGAGCCCGGCATAGCGAAAATCAGGGTTTTGTTAGCCACCCCGGCAACGGCGCGCGACTGGAGCGTGGAGGTACCAATCTCTTCAAAGGAGAGCATGCGGAACACTTCGCCGAAGCCTTCCACCTCGCGGTCGAACAGCGGGATCAGCGCTTCAGGGGCCTGATCGCCTGCGGTAAAGCCGGTGCCGCCGGCGATCAGCACCACTTGCACCTCATCACTCGCAATCCACTGCGAAACCTGAGCGCGAATGGCGTAGCGGTTCTCCTTCACGATCGCTTTATCGACGATGTGATGCCCCGCGTCATGGGCCGCCTCGCGCAGCCAGTGGCCGGAGGTATCATCCTCTTCGCCACGGCGGTCGGAAACGGTAAGGATAGCAATGCGTGTCGGGATAAATTCTGCGCTTACCTGACTCATCTTCTGATTCCTTCTTAAGCCTGATTACCCGCCGATGTAGGACAGGTTCTGAGTAATACCGGTATTGCCCTGATGCAGGAAGTGGGTCTGTTTTTTATGCGTCAGCGCGTCAGAAATGCGTGCTTCAAGCGCGGCCTGCTGCGCATCGTCTTCCAGCAGATCGCGGAGATCCACGCCGCCGTCGCCGAACAGGCAAAGATGGAGCTTGCCAACGGAGGAGACGCGCAGGCGGTTGCAGCTGGCGCAGAAGTCTTTCTCATAGGGCATGATAAGCCCAATCTCACCTTCGTAATCCGGGTGGCAGAAGACCTGCGCCGGGCCGTCGCTGCGCTGGCGGATTTGATGGATCCAGCCGTGTTTCAGCAGCTCGTCGCGCAGCACCATGCCGGAGATGTGATGGCGACGAAACAGCTCGCTGCCCTCGCCGGTTTCCATCAGCTCAATAAAACGCAGCTGTATAGGGCGGGATTTGATCCACGCCAGGAAGGTATCGAGCTGGTGATGGTTCACATCACGCATCAGCACTGTGTTGACTTTGACCTTCTCGAACCCGGCCGCAAATGCCGCGTCGATGCCGTCCATGACCTGCTGAAATTTATCCTGGCCGGTAATGGCGTGGAACTGACGGGCATCCAGGCTATCGACGCTGACGTTGATCGCCGTCAGCCCCGCATCGCGCCAGTTCGCCACGTCACGCGCCATGCGGTAACCGTTGGTGGTCACCGCAATCTGGCGGATGCGTTCGTTTTCACGCACGGCGGCAATGATGTCGGGGAAATCGCGGCGTAGGGAGGGTTCGCCGCCGGTCAGACGCACTTTTTCGGTGCCGAGCTCAGAGAAGGCGCGCGTGACGCGGCGCACTTCATCCACGGAGAGAAAGCCGTTATTAGTGACGCTGCCCGGTTTGTAGCCATCGGGCAGGCAGTAGGTGCAACGGAAATTGCACACATCGGTAATCGACAGACGTAAGTAATAAAACTTACGCGCGAAAGCATCAGTAAGTTGTGAAGCCATGTACACCTTTCCAGATCGGGAGGCACAGTCATTTCTTTCTGTACCCTGGTGGCAAATTCGCCACGGCCAGAGCGCCATATCTTTCGACACAGGCACAAGGGCTAGAGTGTATGTTTTCAATTTTGAAAACGTGGTTAGGGCGATAGTAGCGCGGAAATTCTGACGACGCCATTATCGCTTCACGCTATATAATTATCTATATAGCGAATCGTTCCTGCATTTTCGCTACAGAATACCTAAAAACCGCATTTTCACATTGATATACGTCATTTTGCATGGGGTGAGGCATCGTCTTTTAGGGGTAGTTAGGTTACTGTTACGCGATCGAACGTGATAAGGAATACGTATGCGCAATCGCACTTTTGCGGATCTTGACCGAGTGGTCGCTCTTGGCGGAGGACACGGCTTAGGCCGGGTTATGTCCTCTTTGTCGTCACTCGGCTCAAGGCTGACAGGGATAGTAACTACCACCGACAACGGCGGCTCAACCGGGCGCATTCGACGTGCCGAAGGCGGCATTGCCTGGGGAGATATGCGCAACTGCCTGAACCAGTTAATTACCGAGCCGAGCGTCGCGTCGGCGATGTTTGAGTACCGTTTTGGCGGTAATGGCGAACTTTCCGGGCATAACCTCGGAAATTTGATGTTAAAGGCGCTCGATCACCTGAGCGTACGGCCTCTGGAAGCCATCAACTTAATCCGTAATCTGCTCAAAGTGGACGCATTCCTGATCCCCATGTCAGAACAACCGGTAGACTTGATGGCCATCGACGCCGAAGGGCATGAAGTTTACGGCGAGGTGAATATCGACCAGCTCATCCTGCCGCCAACGGAGTTAATGACCTATCCGAGCGTGCCCGCCACGCGAGAAGCGGTGGAGGCCATCGGGGAAGCGGATCTTATCCTGATCGGCCCAGGCAGTTTTTACACCAGCCTGATGCCCATTCTGCTGGTAAAAGAGCTGGCGCAGGCGCTGCGCCGCACTCCTGCCCCGATGGTTTACATCGGTAACCTGGGACGTGAGCTGAGCCCGGCGGCGGCGAGCCTGTCGCTGGCGGACAAACTGGAATTAATGGAGCATTACGTCGGCAAGAAAATCATTGACGGCGTAGTCGTGGGCCCAAAAGTGGATGTGTCAGGGATTGGCAATCGTCTGGTGGTGCAGGAGCCGCTAGAAGCGAGTGATATTAAATATCGCCATGACCGTCACCTGCTGCGCGAGGCGCTGGAGAAGGCGATTCAGGCGCTGGGCTAGGTTCGTTTTGTGCGGCCTGATGCCCTCATAATAATGCCCGCACGGACGACCCCCTCTCCCTTGAGGGAGAGGGCTGGGGTGAGGGGGGAACATACGACTCTGGTGGTCATTCCGTTCACTTTATGTTCCTTGCTACTCTGTAACGACATGACCGGTGAACGTGCCAGGGTGGCTCAATCGCCACCACCCTGGCGACCCGGGCTCCCGGCGGTAAATCGCCGCTGCGCGGATTGTTCGCCCCATCCCTGGGGCTCACCCCTTCGGGGCCAGCGCAAGCGCTGTCCAAAATTGCTCCCGGCAATTTTGTCATCGGCTTATTCCTTCCGGCTTATCGGGTACGGGCGGAGGTAACGTCCCTTCTCGGCGCATCCCTGCGCCTCGCCCCGGCCTGCAGGAAACGCCTCAGCGATTTACAGCCGGACCAGAGCATCGCTGATAGCCTTCAATCGCTCTGAAACAACATTATTGCTTCTGTTCAAAAATTACTGGGGATCCCTCTCCCACCGGGAGAGGGAGAAAACAACGCTTTACTCACGATGCCGCGATGAAAAGATCCCGCAGCTGATGAAGCTGGTCGCGGATCTGCGCCGCCTCTTCGAACTCCAGGTTCTGCGCGTGCTGCATCATCTGCCCTTCCAGCTCGTGGATTTTCTGCTGCAGCGCTTTCGGGGTCAGCACGACGGTATCCTCTTCCACCACTGAACGCGCTTTGCCGCGACCCTTCGCTTTGGTTTTGGCAATGTTCTGACCCAGCGCCAGAATATCCACGACCTTCTTGTTCAGCCCCTGCGGGGTAATGCCGTGCTCTTCGTTGTAGCGCTGCTGTTTCTCGCGGCGGCGCTCCGTTTCGCCAATCGCTTTCGCCATCGACGGGGTGATTTTGTCACCGTACAGAATCGCTTTACCGTTGACGTTACGCGCCGCACGGCCGATGGTCTGGATCAGGGAGCGTTCAGAACGCAGGAAGCCCTCTTTGTCCGCATCCAGAATTGCCACCAGCGAGACTTCCGGCATGTCCAGACCTTCTCGCAGCAGGTTGATCCCCACCAGCACGTCAAACTCGCCCAGACGCAGATCGCGGATAATCTCCATGCGCTCCACGGTGTCGATATCCGAGTGCAGATAGCGCACCTTCTCGCCGTGCTCTTCGAGATATTCAGTGAGGTCTTCCGCCATACGCTTGGTGAGCGTGGTGACCAGCACGCGCTCGTTGATGGCGGAACGGGCGCGGATTTCCGAGAGCAGGTCGTCCACCTGCGTGGCCACCGGACGCACCTCGATAATCGGGTCCAGCAACCCGGTCGGACGCACAACCTGATCGACAACGTCTTCACCGGATTTCTCCAGCTCGTAGTTGCCCGGCGTGGCCGAGACGTAAATGGTTTGCGGCGCTAATGCCTCAAACTCTTCAAACTTCATCGGACGGTTATCCAGCGCCGACGGCAGGCGGAAGCCGTACTCCACCAGCGTCTCTTTACGCGCCCGGTCACCGCGGTACATCCCGCCGATCTGCGGGATCGTGACGTGGGATTCGTCGATCACCAGCAAACCGTCTGCCGGCAGGTAATCAAACAGCGTCGGCGGCGGCTCGCCCGGCCCGCGCCCGGAGAGGAAGCGCGAATAGTTTTCAATGCCGGAGCAGTAGCCGAGCTCGTTCATCATCTCAAGGTCGAACTGGGTGCGCTGGCTGAGGCGCTGCTCTTCCAGCAGCTTATTGTTCGCCAGCAGCACCTTACGGCGCTCGGCCAGCTCCACTTTAATCTCTTCCATCGCCTGCACGATACGCTCGCGCGGCGTCACGTAGTGCGTTTTCGGGTAGATGGTAAAGCGCTGGATCACTGACTCAACGTGTCCGGTCAGCGGGTCGAAGAGCGACAGGCGTTCAACCTCTTCGTCAAACAGCTCGACGCGCAGCGCCATATCGTCCGATTCCGCCGGGAAGATGTCGATCACCTCTCCGCGTACGCGGAAGGTGCCGCGCTGGAACGCCTGATCGTTACGGGCGTACTGCAGCTCTGCCAGACGACGGACGATGGCGCGCTGGTCGATAATCATCCCCTGCGTCAGGTGCAGCATCATCTTGAGATAGAGATCCGGATCGCCCAGACCGTAGATCGCGGACACCGACGCGACGACGACCACATCGCGACGCTCCAGAAGCGCCTTCGTGGCCGACAGACGCATCTGCTCGATGTGTTCGTTCACCGAGGCATCCTTCTCGATGAAGGTGTCAGAGCTCGGTACGTAGGCTTCAGGCTGGTAGTAATCGTAGTAGGAGACGAAATACTCCACCGCGTTTTCCGGGAAGAACTCTTTCATCTCGCCGTAAAGCTGTGCGGCCAGGGTTTTGTTGGGTGCCAACACCATCGTTGGACGCTGGAGATCCGCAATCACGTTGGCGATAGTGAACGTTTTACCCGAGCCGGTTACCCCCAGCAGCGTCTGGTGCGCCAGCCCGTCTTCCAGCCCCTCTTCCAGACGACGGATCGCCTCA
The DNA here is from genome assembly GCF_020149545.1 of Enterobacter cloacae complex sp. ECL352. Taxonomy (NCBI): domain Bacteria; kingdom Pseudomonadati; phylum Pseudomonadota; class Gammaproteobacteria; order Enterobacterales; family Enterobacteriaceae; genus Enterobacter; species Enterobacter cloacae complex sp. ECL352. Next base: position 3,677,551 of record NZ_CP083709.1, on the reverse strand, counting down.
GGCTGATCGCCAGATGGACGGAAAGCAGAATTCAATTTGAACGGTTTACTCATGGGCGACGACCTGATGACGTTATAAGCGGCAGGTGAGTAATTTTACTCGTTGTTGCCAGGAATGCCAGTAAAAAACACTGGATGAAAAACCAGTGGCATGTCAGGATATTTAGCATAGCGCCTGAATGATAAGTGGGATAACAGCCAAAATTTGGACTGTGACAATATAAAACACCAGTCAGGTCAGGTTATCCCCAGAACTTTTTCTTTTTTAACATTTGTCAAGCCAGGTAATGATAGTTTTGTGGCAACGAGTGACACTTTCATGACGGGAATTGCTTTTATCTAAGCAATTAAATAATAAACGATATTTTCTAAAGCCGCGTTTCGCGCCAATTTGGGCGTAAGCCGCGTCTTCTCTCGCTTATCGCGTGTTTTCTAACTCTAATGCACATGGTTATCCACAGGAATAGTGGATAACTGCTTCCAGCCCATACAGACTGGCGCTCGGCAAATTCCCGGTTTTTCCCACGAGACGGCAGTAAAAAATTTTTATAGCTATTTTTTGATGATTAACAGTTGCGTCATTCATAACCAGCCGATGGGATCTTGCTCACATTTTCATCATTTTGGGTTCTGCACCACAACTCACCACTTCCAGCACCGTCGCTGTGCAATCCGGTTTTTTATAAAACCGCTTTCTGGTGATTCATTCCTAAAAAAGCCGTTTTTTTGAACACTTTTCGGTTTCTGGCAGGGGTTTTGCAGATTCAAACATGAGCCTCACCTACACACATTTTTAAGGAGAAAAAGATGTTGAGTCTGCGTGCTGTGAATCAGTTTTACGGAAGCCAACATACGCTATGGAACGTGAATTTGGATTTTCCGCAAGGGATGTGTACAGGCGTCGTTGGCCTGCCGGGGATGGGGAAAACCACCCTCATGAATTGCATCGCCGGGAGAGTGCCCGTTGAAAGCGGCAGCATCATCTGGCACGAGGCGGGCGCGCCGCCGCGCGATTTGCTTAACCTGCCGCCAGAACAGCGTTCAGGACCGGGGATAGGCTATGTCCCGCAGGACAGGCGGATCTTCTCCCAGCTAACGATTGAGGAGAATCTGCATATCGCCATGCGGGCGATGGGGAAACCCAACCCGGAGGCGAAAAGTGACGTTTACGACCTGTTTCCGGCGCTCTACGCATTGCGGCAGGCCCGCGCCAATACGCTCTCTCCGGACGATCAGTATCAGCTGGCGCTGGCTAACGCGCTGGTGAACCGCCCGAACCTGCTGATCCTCGATGAGCCCCTGCACGGCGCAGGACACAGCTTCGCCCAGAAGCTGGGGCAGCTGCTGGTGCGCTTAAACCGGGAGTTAGGTATGACGGTGCTGCTAGCGGAGCAGCAGCTGTCGTTTATCCGCCGGGTTGCGGACCGTTTCTGCATGCTCTATCGCGGGCGTAACGTGGCGCAGGGCCACGTTAACGAACTGGATGACGAGCTTATCGCGCACTGGATGTCGCGGGAAGCAAGACGCTGAGATCGAGATAACGCCCGGTGTCGGCATTTTCCGCACCCTCAGCAAGCCAGGGAATTTCCCCCAGGCACGGGGCGGGCAGTACGCGCCTGAGCGTCGCCAGATACTCCTGATGTCGTTTACCCGGCGCAACCACGTCGTTGGCTATCCAGCCAGCCAGCGTCAGCCCGGCCTGCTGTACGGCCTGCGCGGTCAACATGGCGTGATTGATGCAGCCCAGCCTGACGCCGACGACCAGAATGACCGGAAGCTGCTCGGCCTGCACCCAGTCAGCAAACGTCTGCGTGTCCGAAAGCGGCGTAAACCAGCCGCCTGCACCTTCCACCAGCACCCAGTCGGCCTGGCTTTCCAGCGTCCGTAACCCGGCTGACAGCACGGTGAAATCAATCGGACGACCTTCGTCAGCGCTGATGATGTGCGGCGAGGTCGGTTCGGCAAAGGTGTACGGATTGACCGCTGAATAGGCGAGTTCAAGGGTGCTGTTACGCTGGAGCGCCAGCGCGTCGGTGTTGCGTAATCCTTCCGCCGTCACCTCGCTGCCGGAAGCAACGGGCTTATATCCGGCGGTGTTTTTTCCGAGCAGTCGTGCCGCCTGCAGCAGCGCCGAGCTGGCCACCGTTTTGCCCACTTCCGTATCCGTGCCGGTAACAAAATAACGTTCAGTCACGTTCGATAATCCCATGAAAAAGTTGATAAGAGAGCGGGAAATGTCCCCGCTGCTGCGGCCAGGCCAGCTCCAGACGCTGCAGCTGGCCCCGGGTCAGCGGTTTTTTCTCCCGTCCGGCGTGCAGGTGCGTGGCGCCGATGCCCTTCAGCGAACGCATAGCGCTGAACGCATCGCCAAAATTGAGGGTGATGGTCTGCACCGTGCTGCGGTAACGCCAGCCTGCCAGCGCCTGCATCACCTGCTCATGCGATAAAAAGCGGTTAGCGTGAGGCTGCTCATCCACCGCTTTCCACGCCTGATTCAGCTCCTTCAGCGAGCTTTCCAGCAGGGTGGTAAAGGCCACCTTCCCGCCCGGTCGCGCCACGCGATAAAGCTCGCGCAAGGCCTGCGGCAGGCTGCTGCACCACTGGACCGCCAGATGACTCCAGACCAGATCGAACTGCGCATCCGCCAGCGGGATCGCCTCGATATCCGCCAGCAGATAATGGTCCGCTGCCTGCCGCTGTCGCGCCTCGTCGAGCATCTGGTCCGAGAGGTCGATAGCCGTGACCTGGCTTCCCGCCCCGCGCCAGTAGCGGCTGTTGCTGCCGGGACCACAGCCCGCGTCCAGCACCTGCGGAAAGCGGTTGTCGCCAAGCGCGGCCAGAAGCCCCTCCGCGCTCTGACGCTGCAGTTCATCGTGCTGAGAATAGCTCTGCGCGGCCCGACCAAATGCCGCCGCGACGGCCTGCTTATTCACCGGCGTCATGGAGCGCCTCCAGCAGCGTCTGGATATCCCGAGCGTCATGCGCCGCCGTCAGGGTTAAACGCAGCCGCGCGGTACCCGGCGGGACCGTTGGCGGGCGAATGGCGGTCACCCACATGCCGCGCTCGCGCAGCGCCTGTGCCAGCGCCAGCGCGCGGCCGTTTTCGCCGACAATCACCGGCTGGATGGCGCTTTGCGAATCGGGACTGTGGAAGGGCAGCGCCGCTAACCCCTTGCGGAAGCGGGAGATATGCTCTGCCAGCCGCTGACGACGTTCATCCCCTTCTGCGCTGCGGATCACCGCCAGCGACGCAGACAGAGCCACGGCCTGCGCCGGGGGCATGCTGGTGCTGTAGATCAGGTGTCGGGCAAACTGCAGCAGATAGTCAGCGACGGACTCGCTGCACAGCACGGCGGCGCCGCTGGCGCCAAAGCCTTTGCCGAAGGTGACGATCAGCAGCTCGGGCTTCACGTTTTGCTGGTATGTGCTGCCGCGACCTTCGTCGCCCATTACGCCAATGCCGTGGGCATCGTCGACCAGCAGCCAGGCGTTTTGCCGCTTTGCTGCCTCGTGCAGCGCGGCAAGCGGCGCGCTGTCGCCGTCCATGCTGAACACCCCTTCCGTAACCGCCAGCTGTTGTCCGTCGCAGGGTTTATCCAGCAGCGCGGCGAGCTGCTCCGCATCGTTATGGGCAAAGCGGCGCAGCTGCGCCGGGCTTAAACTTGCCGCCTCCAGCAGCGAGGCGTGGCTCAGGCGGTCGGCGACAATACGGTCCTCTTTTCCCATCAGGGCGGTAATGACCGCCTGGTTGGCGGCAAAGCCGGAGATGAACAGCAGCGCGCGCGGGTAGCCGAGCCAGTCGGCAAGCGCCTCTTCCAGCGCCTGATGCGCCGTGGTGTAGCCGCTGACGTGTCCCGAGCCGCCGCTGCCCACGCCAAACCGCTCCGCACCCTGCTGCCAGGCGCGGATGATGGCCGGATGCTGGCTCAGCCCGAGATAATCGTTGCTGGAGAAATTACAAAACTGCCGCCCCTCGCGGGTAAGAAAACGGCCCGCGCCGTTTTCCACCACCCTGCGAACGCGAAACGCCTCTGCCGCCCGGCGTTCGTCCAGCGCGGTATTGATGCGTGCCTGCCAGGTCATACGGCTGCCGCGTTGTAGAACTGGTCAGTGTCGGCGTTGAAAATCTGCTGCTCCAGCTGCTGCTGTTGCTCGTTATCGCCCTTCAGCACCTCGGTCTGATGCGGGTTAAGCCCCAGCTTGCGGAACAGCTGAACGTCTTTGTCCTCTTCCGGGTTCGGCGTGGTCAGCAGCTTGCAGCCGTAGAAGATGGAGTTGGCTCCGGCCATAAAGCACATCGCCTGGGTCTGCTCGTTCATCTGCTCGCGACCGGCAGAGAGGCGCACGAAAGAGGTCGGCATCATGATGCGCGCCACGGCGATAGTGCGAATAAAATCAAACGCATCCACGTCGTCGTTATCCGCCAGCGGCGTTCCCTTAACCTTCACCAGCATGTTGATCGGCACGCTTTCCGGCGGGGTCGGCAGGTTTGCCAGCTGCAGCAGCAGGCCCGCGCGGTCTTTGACCGTCTCACCTAAGCCGACAATACCGCCGGAGCAGACCTTGATCCCCGCGTCACGCACTTTATCCAGCGTGTCCAGACGCTCCTGATAGGTCCGCGTGGTGATGATGTTGCCGTAAAACTCCGGCGAGGTGTCGAGGTTATGGTTGTAGTAGTCCAGCCCTGCGGCGGAGAGGCGCTGCGCCTGCTCCTCGTTCAGCGTGCCGAGCGTCATACAGGCTTCGAGGCCCATCTCCTTCACGCCCTTCACCATCTGCTCCAGATACGGCATGTCGCGATCGTGCGGGTTCTTCCACGCCGCGCCCATGCAGAAGCGGGTTGAACCGGCGTTTTTCGCCTTGCGCGCCGAGTCGAGCACCTGCTCCACCTCCATCAGCCGTTCGGATTCCAGGCCGGTTTTGTAGCGCGCGCTCTGCGGGCAATATTTGCAGTCTTCAGGACAGGCACCGGTTTTGATCGACAGCAGCGTGCTGACCTGAACATGGCGCGGATCGAAGTGCTGACGATGCACCTGTTGGGCTTCGAACATCAGCTCAAGGAAAGGTTTGTTGAATAATTCAGTGACTTGCGACATCGTCCAGCGTGCGTGGTGAGCCATCGGGCTTCTCCAAAGGGTTTTGTTAATTTTGGGTTCGGTTTATACTCGTAAACCTAAAACTTTTCAAAATGGTTTACAAGTCGATTATGACCCAGGACGATCTCGCCTTCGACAAGCAGCATATCTGGCACCCTTACACCTCCACTACCCGCCCTCTTCCCGTTTATCCGGTGGCCTCGGCCCACGGCTGCGAGCTGCACCTCGCCAGCGGCGAGCGGCTCGTTGACGGGATGTCTTCATGGTGGGCGGCCATTCACGGGTACAACCACCCGCGCCTGAATGCGACGATGAAGGCCCAGATTGACCAGATGTCGCACGTGATGTTTGGCGGGATCACCCATCAGCCCGCGGTGGATTTATGCCGTCGCCTGGTGGCGATGACGCCTGAATCGCTGGAGTGCGTGTTCCTGGCCGATTCCGGCTCCGTGGCGGTGGAAGTGGCGATGAAAATGGCGCTGCAGTACTGGCACGCGAAGGGCGAAACGCGCCAGCGGTTCCTCACCTTCCGCAACGGCTATCACGGGGATACCTTCGGGGCGATGTCGGTGTGCGATCCGGACAACTCCATGCACAGCCTGTGGAAGGGCTATCTGCCGGAAAACCTGTTCGCCCCGGCCCCGCAGAGCCGTTTCGACGGCGAGTGGAACGAGATGGACATGGTCGGTTTCGCGCGGCTGATGGCGGCGCATCGCCAAGAAATCGCCGCCGTGATCCTGGAGCCGATTGTGCAGGGCGCAGGCGGAATGCGGATGTACCACCCGGAATGGCTGAGGCGTATTCGCAAGATGTGCGACCGCGAGGGCATTCTGCTGATTGCCGATGAGATCGCCACCGGCTTTGGCCGCACCGGCAGGCTGTTTGCCTGCGAGCATGCGGGCATTGCGCCGGATATTCTGTGTCTGGGTAAAGCGCTGACCGGCGGCACCATGACGCTCTCCGCCACGCTCACGACCCGCCAGGTGGCCGACACCATCAGCGACGGCGAGGCGGGCTGCTTTATGCACGGCCCGACGTTTATGGGCAACCCGCTGGCCTGCGCCGTCGCAAGCGAAAGCCTTGCCATTCTGGAGAGCGGCGAGTGGCAGACGCAGGTTGCGGCGATTGAGGCGCAGCTGAAAGATGAACTGAGCGCCGCCACGGGCGCGAATTTTGTGGCAGACGTGCGCGTGCTGGGTGCCATCGGCGTGATTGAAACCACCCATCCGGTGAATATGGCGGCGCTGCAGCGCTTCTTCGTGAACCAGGGCGTTTGGGTACGGCCCTTCGGCAAGCTTATCTACCTGATGCCGCCGTACAGCATTACGCCGGAGCAGCTGCGTAAATTAACTGACGCGGTTGTAACAGCCGTTAACATTCCCGCGCATTTCACGATGTAACCCTATGCATTACACTTGCTGAACGAGCGATCAACGAGGGTAAACCGTATGAAAATCATCAGTAAAGATCTGCGCGACGGTGAAAAACTGCCGGAACGCCACGTATTCAACGGCATGGGGTATCAGGGAGACAACATCTCCCCGCACCTGGCGTGGGACGAGGTTCCGGCCGGAACCAAAAGCTTTGTCGTGACCTGCTACGACCCGGATGCGCCGACCGGCTCCGGCTGGTGGCACTGGATTGTGGCGAACCTGCCTGCCGACACGCGCGTCCTGCCGCAGGGTTCCGGTTCAGACCTGGTTGCCCTGCCTGAAGGCGCCATTCAGACGCGCACTGACTTTGGTAAAGCGGGCTACGGCGGCGCGGCGCCGCCAAAAGGGGAAACCCACCGCTATATCTTCACGGTGCACGCGCTGGATGTGGAGAAGATTGAGGTCGATGAAGGGGCGAGCGGCGCGATGGTCGGGTTTAACGTGCATTTCCATTCGCTGGGGAGCGCGTCGATTACGGCGATGTATTCATAATAGTGCGGGCTGATGCCCTCACCCCGGCTCTCTCCCACAGGGAGAGGGAGAAAACCGGGCAATTCCCTCTCCCTGTGGGAGAGGGTTAGGGCAAAAATCACAGCACTGAAGGTAGCAGTCCTACAAGGCTTCCCTCTTCCAGAAGCTGCATCGCCTTATCAATATCCGGCGCAAAGAAGCGGTCGTCATCGTAGTGCGATACGTGCTCGCGCAGCACATGACGCGCCTGCTCCAGCAGCGGGCTGGATTTTAGCCCTTCACGCAGATCGACACCCTGACATGCCGCCAGCCATTCCACCGCCAGCACGCCGCGGGTGTTGGAGGCCATTTCCCAGAGGCGACGCCCGGCAGCCGGCGCCATCGAAACGTGATCTTCCTGGTTCGCTGACGTTGGCAGGCTGTCCACGCTGTGCGGGTGCGACAGGGCTTTGTTCTCGCTCGCCAGCGCCGCCGCGGTCACTTGGGCAATCATAAAGCCCGAGTTGACCCCGCCGTTACGCACCAGGAACGGCGGCAGCTGGGACATATGTTTATCCATCATCAGCGCGATGCGGCGCTCGGACAACGCGCCGACTTCGGCAATCGCCAGGGCGATATTATCCGCCGCCATTGCCACCGGCTCGGCGTGGAAGTTGCCCCCGGAAACCACCTCGTTTTCCTGGGCGAACACCAGCGGGTTATCGGACACCGCGTTGGCCTCCACCAGCAGCACTTCTGCCGCCTGGCGCAGCTGCGTCAGGCACGCGCCCATCACCTGCGGCTGGCAGCGCAGGGAATACGGATCCTGCACCTTTTCACAGTTGTGGTGTGAATCCGCGATCTCGCTGGTGTCGGTAAGCACGTGACGGTACATCGCGGCGGCATCAATCTGCCCGCGCTGACCGCGCACCTCGTGGATGCGGGCATCGAACGGACGACGCGAGCCCAGCACGGCTTCGGTGGTCAGCGCACCGCACACCACCGCCGAGGCAAACAGATCTTCCGCTTCAAAGAGGCCGCGCAGCGCGAAAGCGGTCGATGCCTGCGTGCCGTTCAGCAGCGCCAGCCCCTCTTTCGCCGCCAGCGTAATTGGCGTTAATCCGGCTTTTTTCAGCGCCTCCTTCGCAGGAAGCCACTCGCCCTGCCAGCGCGCTTTGCCTTCGCCGAGCAGCAGCAGCGACATGTGCGCCAGCGGCGCAAGATCGCCGGATGCGCCAACAGAGCCTTTTGCCGGGATCCACGGATAGACTTCCGCATTGACCAGCGCCATCAGCGCCTGAATCACGCTCAGGCGAATGCCGGAGAAGCCGCGGGCCAGGCTGTTGATTTTGAGCACCATCATCAGACGGACAATCTCATCATCCAGCGGCTGACCCACGCCCGCCGCATGTGACAGCACCAGCGAACGCTGTAAGTTTTCCAGATCGTGTGTCGCGATGCGGGTCTGCGCCAGCAGGCCAAATCCGGTGTTAATCCCGTAGGCGGTGCGCCCTTCGGCAACGATGGCTTCGACGCAGGCGACGCTGTCGTTAATGGCGGCGTGGGCACTTGCATCCAGCGAAAGGGTGACCGGTTTACGCCAGACGTTACGCAGCTGCTTGAGCGTCAGCGAGCCGGGAGTGAGTGTTAATGCGTTCATTAATGCTTTCCTTGTGTGGCAGGGATCATCGGCAGGTTAAGGCCCTGCTCTTTGGCACAGTCAATGGCAATTTCGTAACCCGCATCCGCGTGACGCATCACGCCGGTGGCCGGGTCGTTGTGCAGCACGCGAGCGATACGCGCGGCGGCTTCATCGGTTCCGTCGCAGACGATGACCATCCCGGAATGCTGGGAGAAGCCCATCCCCACGCCGCCGCCGTGGTGCAGCGACACCCAGGTCGCGCCGCTGGCGGTATTCAGCAGAGCGTTCAGCAGCGGCCAGTCGGAGACCGCATCCGAGCCGTCGCGCATGGCTTCGGTTTCGCGGTTCGGGCTGGCGACGGAGCCGGAGTCCAGGTGATCGCGACCGATGACGATCGGCGCGGAGACTTCACCGCTGCGCACCATTTCGTTGAAGGCGAGGCCGAGTTTTTGACGCCACTCCAGCCCTACCCAGCAGATACGCGCCGGCAGGCCCTGGAAGTTAATGCGCTCGCGGGCCATGTCCAGCCAGTGATGCAGGTGTTCGTCATCGGCGACGATCTCCTTCACTTTGGCGTCGGTTTTGTAGATATCCTCCGGGTCACCGGACAGGGCAACCCAGCGGAACGGACCGATGCCGCGGCAGAACAGCGGGCGGATATAGGCAGGAACGAAGCCCGGGAAGTCAAAGGCGTTATTCACGCCCATCTCTTTCGCCATCTGGCGGATGTTGTTGCCGTAGTCAAAGGTCGGAATGCCCATCTGGCTGAAGGCCAGCATGGCGGAGACGTGCTCGGCCATGGATCGTTTCGCAGCAAGTACCGTGCCTTCCGGGTCGGTTTCCGCTTTTTGCTGATATTCTTCCCACGTCCAGCCTTTTGGCAGGTAACCGTGCAGCGGGTCATGGGCGCTGGTCTGGTCGGTGACCAGATCCGGACGCACGCCGCGGGCGACGAGCTGCGGGAGAATGTCCGCCGCGTTGCCGCACAGGGCAATCGACACCGCTTTGCCTTCGGAGGTGTATTTTTTGATGCGCGCCAGCGCATCGTCCAGATCGGTTGCCTGCTCATCGACGTAGCGGGTGCGCAGACGGAAATCAATGCGGCTCTGCTGGCACTCAATGTTGAGCGAGCACGCGCCGGCAAGCGTGGCGGCCAGCGGCTGCGCGCCGCCCATGCCGCCGAGACCTGCGGTCAATACCCAGCGGCCTTTCAGCGAGCCGTTATAGTGCTGGCGACCGGCTTCCACGAAGGTTTCGTAGGTGCCCTGCACGATCCCCTGGCTGCCGATGTAGATCCAGCTACCCGCGGTCATCTGGCCATACATCGCCAGCCCTTTCGCGTCCAGTTCGTTGAAGTGTTCCCACGTCGCCCAGTGCGGCACGAGGTTAGAGTTAGCGATCAGCACGCGCGGTGCGTTTTTGTGCGTTTTGAACACGCCAACCGGCTTGCCGGACTGTACCAGCAGGGTTTCGTCGTGTTCGAGTTCGGTCAGGGATTTTACAATTGCGTCATAGCATTCCCAGTTGCGCGCGGCGCGGCCAATGCCGCCGTAGACCACCAGCTCGTGGGGGTTTTCCGCCACCTCAGGGTCGAGGTTGTTCATCAACATGCGCAGCGGGGCTTCGGTGAGCCAGCTTTTGGCGGTAAGCATGGTGCCGCGCGCGGCGCGGACGTCCTGCTGGCGGTATTTACCTGACGACATTGTGTGCTCCTCATAGGGGACAGATGATGCATTTAGATATACTTGTATAGACAAGCACACACAAGGTCAGATTTAACAAAAAAGATACAATTTTGTTATATTGCGTTAGCGATCACGCTTATAAAACTTATGACATGAAGTGGCCCTGCAGCCGGTAGCGATTCCCCGGGAAAAGCAGCCGGGCATGCGACACAATGTGCGACGAGGACCAGGTTCGACGGCGGATCAGCAGGCACGGATCGTGCTCTTTAATGCGTAGCCTTTCGCACTCCTGCGGCGTGGCGCGCACGGCCTCCACAATGTGCTCCCCTTCCGTCAGCGGTGCGACGAGCGAGAGATAGGCATGCGGCGTGGTCTGGGTATAATCCTGGTTCAGATAGTCCGGTATCCGCTCAGCGTTCACGCAGCGATCTTCAATCTGCACCGGAATGTCGTTTTCGAAATGCACCATCACGGAGTGGAAGATGCGGCTTCCTTCCTTGACGTTAAGCTCCGTGGCCTGCTCGGCGCTGGCCTGAGTCTCTTCGAGCACCAGCACCTCGCAGCGGTGCTGATGATTACGCGCGGCTATCTCGTCCGCAATGCTGCGGATTTCAAACAGGGCCGACTGTCCTTTCGGTTCCGCCACAAACGTCCCCACGCCCTGCAGGCGCACCAGAAGCCCTTCGTCGGTCAGCTCGCGCAGCGCCCGGTTGACGGTCATCCGGCTAAAACCAAACTGCGCCACAAGCTCGGCCTCCGAAGGAATGCGATCGTGCGGGCGCCAGACGCCGGTAGCGATTTTTTCGCTAATTGCCTGCTTCACCTTTTCGTAGAAAGGCGCGGGAGGGCTCGACTGCGGCAGAGGTGAGCGTGAAAACATCGTGACTCCTTGAATAGTGTTATGCCCACCAGTGAGCAATTTGCCAGGCCAGGCGGGCGGCGAGCTTAGCGCCCTGTCCGTCCCGATCGTACTGCGGGTTAAACTCTACCAGATCGGCGGCCTGTAGCTTACCGCTACGGCAGATTTGTTCGATAACCGGGAGAAGATCCAGCGCCGGTATGCCTAACGCAGCCGGTGCGGACACGGCAGGCATTTCGCTGGCGGGGAGGACGTCCAGATCGATCGTCAGATAGATACGATCGGCCTGCGCCAGCACCCTTTCCAGGGCGGATAGCGCATCGCGCCTGAAATGGAGATCTTCCACCAGCGTGACGTTCAGGCGTTCGGCCTCATCCCACAGCGCCAGCGTGTTCGCCGCCCGGCTCACGCCAAGGCAGGCGTAGTGAAATTCCCGCCCGCGCTCATCGCAGTAGCGCGCCAGCTGGCGAAACGGGGTGCCGGATGTGGCCCGGTCGGCCTTGCGCAGATCGAGATGGGCATCAAGGTTGATAATGACAACCCGCTCGTTCGGGAAGGCCTCCAGCACGCCGCGACCGTGCGCCCACGCGGTTTCGTGCCCGCCGCCAAAGACCAGCGTGCGCATCCCGGACTGCTGGCAGGCCGTGACGGCATCGCTTAACGCCTGCTGTGCCGCTTCCAGCTCGCCGCCTTCAACGTACACCGAGCCCATATCCGCCAGCCGATCATGTCCCTGATGGCTTGCCATATTTGCCAGCGCCTTTCGCAGCATATCCGGTGCCTGCACGGCGCCGGGCCTGCCCTGATTGCGTTTTACCCCTTCATCACATTCAAAACCTATCAGCGCGATGCCGGATGAAAGCGGCGTGAACTGGCCCTGCTGCTTTATCGTCTGGAAAATGCGCTTTGCACTGCTGGCCTCGGCGCTGTCATCGCGCCCCTGCCAGACGGTTTCGGCTACGGGCCGCCATAACCTCATACTGCCTCCCCACGGAAAATACGTTGATACAGCGGATTGCGTCCCGGCTCGTAGACCATCTCAACCGGATGATGTGCATCCCAGACGATAAAATCGGCGACAAACCCTGCCCGCAGCTGCCCGTGGGTTGCGCCACGGCCCAGCGCCTGCGCGGCATGGCGCGTGACGCCAGCCCAGGCTTCTTCCGGAGTCAGGCCAAACTGGACGCAGGCCATGTTCATCGCCAGGTGCAGGCTCGCAAACGGGCTGGTGCCGGGGTTATAGTCGGTGGCGACGGCCATCGGCACGCCCTGTTTTCTGAGCTGTTCAACCGGCGGACGCTGGCGCTCCTGCAGAAAATAGAACGCACCCGGCAACAGGACGGCAACCGTGCCGCTTTCCGCCATCGCCTGAACGCCTGCGTCGTCGAGATACTCAATATGATCGGCGGAAAGGCCCTTATACTGGCTGACCAGCGCCGCGCCGCCCTGATTCGACAGCTGCTCGACATGCCCTTTCACCGGGATACCCAGCTCGGCGGCGGCCTTGAAGAGTCGCTCGGTTTGCGACGGGGTAAAGCCGACGTTTTCACAAAACACGTCGACTGCTTCATATAACTCTTTTTGCCACAGCGTGGGCAGTATCTGCTCACAGACCAGCGTGAGGTAGGCATCCGGATCCTGCCGGTATTCCGGCGGAACCGCATGGGCCGCCAGCAGCGTTGGGCTGATATCGATCGGATTATTGAGGCCCAACTGGCGGGCAACCTGCAGCATCTTCTCTTCGGCCTCGGCGTTGAACCCGTATCCCGATTTGATTTCAACGGTCGTCACGCCTTCATTCATAAGACGCAGGAGCCGCTGCTGCGCCAGTTTCAGCAAGGTTTCGGCTGAGCTGCTGCGCGTCGCCGTCACGGTAGCGTTAATCCCGCCCCCCTGGGCGCTGATGGTTTGATAAGAGACGCCGTTCAGACGCTGCTCCCACTCCGCCGCGCGGTCGCCGCCAAATACCAGGTGGGTATGGCAGTCAATCAGGCCAGGCGTGACCAGACGCCCCTGAAGATCGACACAGTGTCGGTGTCCGGAAGGAATGTCAGATTCAGGGATCGCGGCCAGAATAGTGTGGCCGCGCACGACCAGGGCGTGTTGCTCTTTCAGTCCATAAGGCGCAGGTACGTCCGGCGCCATCGTAGCCAGTCGCGCATTTCGCCATATTACATCGTCGGGATGAATCTGCTGCATGGGGCATTCCACTTGTCTTAGGTTGTATAGACATTTATTTGCATCCACCGTCCACTGTCAACCGCCTTGACGGAAAATGTTATTTATTTGTGATCACCTACCTGCCGCTCCGGGGCTAAAAATGCAACTTTTACCCTTTTTATCTTCCCGTTTCGCTCAACTTAGTATAAAAAAGCAGGCTATTTCGTCTATCCCGTTTAAGACTTGCATACCCAGGAGCTCTACCTTGAACATTTCCAGGATTTCCCGTCTGGCGTTAGCACTCGCCTTTGGCGTGACCTTATCCGCATGCAGTTCAACACCACCGGATCAGCGCCCTTCTGAGCAGGTTGCGCCCGGTACCGCCTCCCGCCCGATTTTGTCCGCTGATGAAGCGAAGAACTTCGATCGTGCGCACTACTTCTCGGCAATGGATCCTAACGCTGCGCCGTGGACACCGTCTTCTATCAACCTGCCTAAACAGCCTGACTTCGTGGTTGGCCCGGCGGGTGCGCAGGGCGTAACGCATACCTCTATTCAGGCTGCGGTTGATGCTGCCATCACTAAACACAGCGCGTCTCGCCAGTACATCGCGATCCTGCCGGGTGAATATGAAGGCACCGTGTATGTTCCGGCGGCCCCTGGCAGCATTACGCTTTACGGTCTGGGCGAAAAAGCGATCGACGTAAAAATTGGCCTGGCGATTGATTCCGAAATCGACAGCAACACCTGGCGTCACCTGGTGAATCCGGCCGGTAAATATATGCCGGGCAAACCGGCGTGGTATATGTTTGATAACTGCCAGAGCAAGCGTTCTGCCACCATTGGCGTGATGTGCTCGGCGGTATTCTGGTCTCAGAATAACGGTCTGCAGCTGCAGAACCTGACCATTCAGAATACCCTGGGCGACAGCGTTGATGCTGGTAGTCACCAGGCCGTTGCGCTGCGTAGCGATGGCGATAAGGTGCAGATTAATAACGTCAACATTCTGGGCCGTCAGAACACCTTCTTCGTGACCAACAGCGGCGTGCAGAACACCCTGCAGAATAACCGCCTGACCCGTACTCTGGTGACCAACAGCTACGTTGAAGGTGACGTGGATCTGGTGTCCGGTCGCGGCGCGGTGGTGTTTGATAATACCGATTTCCGCGTGGTGAACTCACGCACTCAGCAGGAAGGTTACGTGTTTGCTCCGGCAACCCAGTCTAACCTCTTCTACGGCTTCCTGGCCGTGAACAGCCGCTTTAACGCTGCCGGTGACGGCGTGGCGCAGCTGGGACGCTCCCTCGACGTGGACTCTGCGACCAACGGTCAGGTCGTGATCCGCGACAGCGTGATCAATGAAGGCTTCAACATGGCGAAGCCGTGGGCTGATGCCGCGATCTCCAAACGTCCATTCTCCGGCAATACCGGTGCGGTGGATGATAAAGGGAACGTGCAGCGCAACCTGAACGACGCTAACTTTAACCGCATGTGGGAATACAACAACCGCGGTCTGGGTAGCAAAGTGGTTGCTGAGCCGAAGCAGTAAGCTGTTTTGCCGGGTGGCGGCTTCGCCTTACCCGGCCTACAGAGATAAAAAAACCTCGCATTCGCGAGGTTTTTTTGTTTTTAACCGCTTAGTGAGCGTTTACCACCACCCACATTGGCCCCTGGCCTACTGCGTAACGTCCTTTCTCTTCCAGTAGCCCCTGCTCGCCTTTAATTTCATACAGCGCGATGTGGTGGGATTTCTGCCCCGCCGCAATCAGGTATTTACCGCTGTGATCGATATTAAAGCCGCGCGGCTGGGTTTCCGTTGGCTGGAACCCTTCAATCGCCAGCACGCTGCCGTCTTCAGAGACGCTAAAGACGGTAATCAGGCTGGAGGTACGGTCGCAGGCGTACAGATGGCGACCATTTGGCGTAATGTGGATATCCGCCGCCCAGCGGGTATCGGAGAAATCAGACGGCATCATGTCCAGCGTCTGCACGCACTCGATCTGACCGTTTGGATCTTTAAGCTCCCATACGTCCACAGAGCTGTTCAGCTCATTCACCACGTAGGCGTACTGCTGGTTCGGATGGAAGACCATATGGCGCGGGCCGGCACCTTCAACGGTAGTCACTTCGGCAGGGTTCTGCGCCACCAGATGACCATCGTCGCTCAGGGTGAACAGGCAGATACGATCCTGCTTCAGCGCAGGCACCCACAGCGTGCGGTTATCCGGAGAAATATTCGCCGAGTGGCAGCCTTCAAGCCCTTCCACCACATCCACGGTTTCGACCGGAATACCATCTTCCAGACGCGTTACGCTGACGCAGCCCGCGTTATAAGAGCCGCTGAAGACAAAGTTGCCTTTACGATCGGTCGAGATATGGGTTGGGCTGCCCGGCAACGGGGCTTCGGCAGTGTACGTCAGCGCACCATCGTCCGGAGAAATGCGATAGGCCAGCACGCGGAACTCCGGGCGCACACCCACGTACAAGAAACGTTTATCCGGGCTGATGACCATCGGTTGCACCTGGCCTGGCACATCAACAACCTGAACCAGCGTGAGTGTCCCTTCGGTATTTAAACGCCAGACGTGGATCTGCTGGCTTTCAGGACTGGCGGTATAAACGGTTTGTTTCATGAATATTCACTCCTCACTGCGCATGAAAGTAGTTAACTTTTGACGGTGAATGCTGAATTGTCGACAGGAGTTTTGAAGCGTTCGCCTCTCGGTGTACCATCCCATCAAAACGTAAATTCAATATTAACCCGGGAAAACAGATGACCTCGCGTGTGATTGCTCTGGATTTAGACGGTACCTTACTGACGCCGCAAAAAACCCTTCTCCCCTCCTCCCTTGAGGCGCTAAAACGCGCGCAGGAAGTGGGATATCAACTCCTTATCGTAACGGGTCGACATCACGTTGCCATTCACCCTTTTTATCAGGCACTGGCGTTAGATACACCTGCAATTTGTTGTAATGGCACTTATTTGTATGATTATCAGGCAAAAAAGGTTTTAGAATCCGACCCGCTGCCGGTTCCCCAGGCGCTGCAGCTGATCGATCTGCTGGATGAACATGCCGTTCACGGCCTGATGTACGTGGATAACGCGATGGTGTACGAGCGCCCTACTGGCCATGTGGTGCGCACCAGCAACTGGGCGTTGTCCCTGCCTGAAGCGCAGCGTCCGGTCTTTACCCAGGTTTCCTCCCTGCGTCAGGCAGCCCAGGACGTTGAGGCTATCTGGAAATTTGCCCTGACCGATGAAGACACCACCAAACTGAATACCTTCGCAAAACACGTGGAACACACGCTGGGTCTGGAGTGCGAATGGTCCTGGCATGACCAGGTGGATATTGCCCGCAAAGGCAACAGCAAAGGCAAGCGCCTGACGCAGTATGTGGAATCACAGGGCGGGTCGATGCGTGACGTGATCGCCTTCGGCGACAACTACAACGACATCAGCATGCTGGAAGCCGCCGGTACCGGCGTGGCGATGGGCAATGCCGACGACGCGGTAAAAGCCCGCGCCAACGTGGTGATTGGCGACAACACCACCGACAGCATTGCGCAGTACATTTATACCCACCTGCTGTAATCAGGCGGTAATCGAGACGCTCTTAATTTGCGCGTAAAGCCACAGGCCGGGTTTGATCCCTAACTCATCCCTTGCCCACGGGCTGATGCGCGCCCAGAGCGTCCTGCTGCCGACTTCAAGCTTCACTTCCACCTGCCCGTTATCATCAAAACACTCCGCGACTTTGGCGCGCAGAATATTTCGAATACTGGTTTGCAGCGGCGGCTGCAGTACCAGCGAGACATCCGACGCCTGGATGCGAATTCGCAGCGCGGACTGTAACGGTTTGTCGATCTTATTGACCCAAAGATGCTGATCGCCCAGCGCCAGGGCGGTCATCGCGTAGTGCGGATGATGTTCCAGAACGCTCACTTTAAGAATGCTGCTCTGCTGTTCCCGGGGTAACCAGGGGTGCATTACGCTGCTGCCCCACACCTCTTCCAGGTTGCCGAAGGCCTTCACGCTGCCCTCTTCCAGCACCAGCACCTTGTCGGCCAGATGGAGGATCTCATCCAGCGAATGGCTGACGTAGAGCATCGGAATATTAATTTCGCGCGTCAGGCGCTGCAGATAAGGCAGAAGCTCGCGTTTACGCGGAATATCGAGCGAGGCCAGCGGTTCGTCGAGCAGCAGCAGCTCGGGGGCGGTCAGCAACGCGCGACCAATGGCCACACGCTGTTTTTCTCCGCCGGAGAGCGAGGATGGCAGCCTGTCGAGCAGAGGCTCAATGCCTAAAAGCGTCACCAGTTTGTCAAACTGCCCGGCCATGCTTTTCGCCATGCCGTAACGCAGGTTGCCGCGCACGCTGTAGTGCGGGAACAGGCGCGCGTCCTGGAAAACATAGCCGATGCGGCGTTTATCCGGCGAGAGGTAAATTTTGTTCTCCACGTCATTCAGGACGCGGTCATTCAGGACAATACGGCCAGACTGCGGGCGGGTCAGGCCGCTGATGGCATTAATCAGCGACGTTTTTCCCGCTCCCGACACGCCAAAGATGGCGGTGATTCCGCTTGCCGGCAGCGTCTCGTTAAGCGTCAGGGTATGGTTTCCCAGCGTCTGGGTGAAATGGAGTTCCAGCATGCTTATTTCCCCATCCGCTCGCGGCTGAGCCGCGCCAGCCATTCAGACACCATCAGCGATACCAGCGCCAGCACAATTGAAATAATACACAGCCGCGCCGCCGCGCCTTCACCGCCCGGCGTTTGAATCAGAGTATACATTGCCGACGGGATGGTTCGCGTCTCGCCGGGGATGTTCGACACAAAGGTGATCGTCGCGCCAAACTCGCCCAGCGAGCGGGCGAAGGCCAGCACCGTCCCGACAATAATGCCCGGCAGCGTGAGCGGAAGCGTGATGGTGAAAAAGACGCGCCAGCGCCCTGCGCCCAGCGTGCGGGCCGCCTGTTCGAGCTTCATGTCCACGCCTTCCAGCGCGAGGCGTATCGCCCTCACCATCAGCGGGAATGACATCACCGCCGCCGCCAGTACCGCACCGCGCCAGCTAAACGCAAACGTCAGCCCAAACCAGTCATAGAGCTTCTCGCCGATAAAACCGCGTCGCCCCATCGAAATCAGCAGCAGGTAACCGACCACCACGGGCGGCAAAACGAGCGGAAGATGCAGCACGCTGTCGAGCAGCGTTTTGCCGGGAAATTGACAGCGAACCAGTAGCCAGGCAAAGAAGATCCCAAAGGGCAAGCTCAGCGCAACCGCCAGGGAAGAGACTTTTAGGCTCAGCAGAACAGCCTGCCATTCAGGATCGGTCAATATCATCAGTGAGTCGTAAATCCATAACGTTTAAAGATTGCGGACGCCTCCGGCCCTTTCAGGTAATCGCGGAAGGCCGTCACGGCCACATTTTTATGTCCATCAACAATCGCAACAGGATATTCCACTTTCTTGTGGGAGTCTTCCGGGAACGTTGCGACCACTTTTACACCTTTACTGGCAACGGCATCAGAGCCATACACAATGCCCAGCGGGGCTTCGTTGCGTTCTACCAGCGCCAGCGCGCCGCGCACGTCTTCCGCCGGGGCCAGCTTCGGTGACAATGTCTCCCATGCACCCAGCTTTTGCAGCGCTTCTTTGGCATAAATCCCGGCCGGAACGTGCTCCGGGTCGCCCACGGCCAGACGGCCACCGTTCAGCAGGCTCGTCCAGTGGGTCTCTTTGTTGATGGTGAAGTCCGCCTGCGCGCTGGCTTTTGGCGCCACGACAACCAGGCTATTCCCCAGCAGCGTTTCGCGGGTTGTGGCATCAATCGATTTCTTCTCCGTCGCGTAGTCCATCCACTTCTGGTCAGCCGAGATGAACAGATCCGCCGGTGCGCCCGCTTCTATCTGGCGCGCCAGCGTCGAGGAAGAGGCAAAAGAGGAGACCACCTCGACGTTTTTCTCTTTTTTATACGCCGCCGCGATGTCCTGCAGCGCGTTGGTCAGCGACGCCGCGGCAAAGACGGTGATTTTACCCTCGTCCGCCAGCGCGTGTCCGGTAAGTGAAAGCGTCAGCGTTGCCCCTGCGAAAAGGCGTATCCATGAACGTGCCATCTGTAACTCCTGTGAGTAGCGTTATATACATCTTAATATAACGATTACGTCAGGGAGATCCCAGCGTTTAATCGTAACGCTGAAGGGGTAAACCGGTGTGATGCGTTAAATAATATCGGCGTAGACGGGAAAATCTTGAGAGCAAAACGCCCGGACTGGCCGGGCGTTTTGTGGGGAATCAATGCTGCTTTTTAGCCTGGTCTTTGTGACCAATGTTCGAAAAGACGTTGAACACTTCACCCAGGCCGTAGATGGCACCGAGGATGATGGCCATCACTACTGGTACCATGATCACGGCGAATACCAGACTTTTCAACAACTCTAACATGGTTTTCTCCAGATATTGTGAACGGCTCATTCTACCCTTTCAAGTGAGAAAAACATCCCCTTTTGTGCGGTACCCTTTGCGCCCTGCGCCATTTGGGTCACAATACTCTTTTTGCCAGGACACTGTTATGCAGGCCGAAATTCTTCTCACTCTACGACTTCAGCAAAAGCTTTTCGCCGATCCGCGACGTATCGCCCTGCTTAAACAAATAGAACAAACGGGCTCGATTAGCCAGGGGGCGAAAAACGCGGGTATCAGCTACAAAAGTGCCTGGGACGCCATCAACGAAATGAACACCCTGAGCGAACACCCGCTGGTGGACAGAGCCACAGGCGGCAAAGGCGGCGGCGGTGCGATCGTGACGCGCTATGGCCAGCGCCTTATTCAGCTTTACGATCTGCTGGCCCAGATCCAGCAAAAGGCGTTCGATGTGTTGAGCGACGACGATAACGTTCCGCTGGACAGCTTGCTGGCCGCCATTTCCCGCTTCTCGTTACAAACCAGCGCCCGCAACCAGTGGTTTGGAACGGTGACGGCGCGCGACAATCTCCAGGTACAGCAGCATATTGAGATCCTGCTTGCCGATGGCACCACCCGTCTGAAGGCCGCAATAACGGCGCAGAGCGCAGAGCGCCTTGAGCTCGATGAAGGTAAAGAGGTGCTGGTGCTGCTGAAAGCGCCGTGGGTCAATATCACGCGCGATCCCGACGCCGCAAAGGCGGCCGATAACCAGCTCCAGGGCGCTATTAGCCATATCGAACGCGGCCAGGCGCAGTGCGAAGTGCTGATGACCCTCGCAGACGGGCAACCGCTTTGCGCGACGATACCGCTTAGCGAAGCGGACGGTTTAGAAGAAGGTACTGTCGTTACCGCCTGGTTCAACGCAGACCGGGTGATTATCGCCACATTGTGCTGAGCGCATTGACAATCGCGCCGACAGTGCGTATCCCTGATATCTGTTGCTGCAAAAACAGGGATAAACCATGTCATCATTGCATATTTCGCAAGGCACGTTTCGTCTTAGCGATACCCGAACGCTGACGATTGCTGATTTGACGATACGCGCGGGTGAAAGCTGGGCGTTTGTCGGCACTAACGGCAGCGGTAAATCCGCGCTGGCCCGCGCGCTGGCCGGCGAGCTCCCCCTCCTCAAGGGCGATTACCAGGGCGACTTTACGCGCCTGACGCGCCTGTCATTTGAACAATTGCAAAAGCTGGTAAGCGACGAGTGGCAGCGCAATAACACTGATTTACTCAGCCCTGGCGAAGAAGATACCGGCCGTACGACGGCGGAAATTATTCAGGATGAGGTGAAAGATCCCGCCCGCTGTCAGCGCCTGGCAGAACGGTTCGGCATCACCGCCCTGCTCAACCGGCGCTTTAAATACCTTTCAACCGGCGAGACGCGAAAAACGCTGCTTTGCCAGGCGCTGATGAGCGAGCCCGAGCTGCTTATCCTCGACGAACCCTTTGACGGCCTTGACGTGCAGTCCCGTGCGCAGCTGGCGGCCCTGCTGGAGTCGCTTAATCAGCAGGGATATACCCTGGTTTTGGTGCTTAACCGCTTCGATGAAATTCCGGACTTTATTCAGCACGCGGGCGTACTGGCCGACTGTAACCTGACCGAGACCGGCGAAAAAACAGCGCTGCTCAAGCAGGCGCTCATTGCCCAGCTCGCACACAGTGAACAACTCGACGGAATTACGCTTCCGGAACCTGACGCCCCTTCGGCCCGCCATGCGCTCGATCCCCACCAGCCGCGCATCGTGCTGCGAGATGGGATTGTCTCTTATGACGATCGCCCGATCCTCAACCGTCTTAGCTGGACGGTCAATCCCGGCGAACACTGGCAGATTGTCGGCCCTAACGGCGCGGGAAAATCCACGCTGCTGAGCCTTATCACCGGCGATCACCCGCAGGGCTATAGCAACGATCTGACGCTGTTTGGTCGGCGTCGCGGCAGCGGCGAAACCATCTGGGATATTAAAAAACATATCGGCTACGTCAGCAGCAGCCTGCATCTGGATTACCGGGTCAGTACCACGGTACGCAACGCGATCCTTTCCGGGTATTTTGATTCCATCGGTATTTATCAGGCGGTGTCTGACAAACAGCACAAGCTCGCCCAGCAGTGGCTGGATATTCTGGGCATGGACAACCGGGTCGCTGACGCGCCGTTTCATAGTCTGTCGTGGGGGCAGCAGCGTCTGGCCCTGATCGTTCGCGCGCTGGTGAAACACCCTACGCTTCTGATCCTCGACGAACCGCTGCAGGGACTCGATCCGCTGAATCGCCAGCTTATCCGCCGCTTTGTGGACGTGCTGATTAGCGAAGGTGAAACGCAGCTGCTGTTCGTTTCACATCATGCCGAAGATGCCCCCGCCTGCATCACGCATCGTCTGGAGTTTGTGCCGGACGGTGAGGGTTATCGCTATCTTCTCAGCAACGTCGATTAACCGTGGAGGGCTCTGCCCTCCTCTTTTTCAGATAACTTGCATCAATACATCGCTATCTCTTTGATCTAGAATGCACTCAGTCATTAAAAAAGCGGGTGTGAAAACGAGTGTAAACGATTCCACTATTTTATCCCATGTCACACTTTTCGCGTCTCTGTTATGCTATGGTTATTACATACCATAAGCCCAATGGAGCGAAATATGCGAGTTCTGGTAACAGGTGGTAGCGGTTACATAGGTAGTCATACCTGCGTGCAACTGCTGCAAAACGGTCACGACGTCATCATCCTCGACAACCTGTGCAACAGTAAGCGCAGCGTGCTGCCGGTGATTGAACGCCTTGGCGGTAAACAACCGACTTTCGTGGAAGGCGACATCCGCAACGAAGCGCTGATGACCGAGATCCTTCACGACCATGCCATCGAAGCAGTGATCCACTTCGCGGGTCTGAAAGCGGTCGGTGAATCCGTTGCGAAGCCGCTCGAGTATTACGACAATAACGTCAACGGTACTCTGCGTCTCATCTCCGCCATGCGCGCTGCGAACGTCAAAAACTTCATCTTTAGCTCCTCCGCCACCGTCTACGGCGATCAGCCCAAAATCCCTTACGTTGAAAGCTTCCCGACCGGTACACCGCAAAGCCCGTACGGCAAAAGCAAGCTGATGGTGGAGCAGATCCTGACCGACCTGCAAAAAGCACAGCCGGAGTGGAGCATCGCGCTGCTGCGCTACTTCAACCCGGTCGGCGCGCATCCGTCCGGCGACATGGGTGAAGATCCGCAGGGCATCCCGAATAACCTGATGCCGTATATCGCCCAGGTTGCCGTGGGTCGCCGCGACTCGCTGGCGATTTTTGGCAATGACTATCCGACCGAAGACGGTACCGGCGTGCGCGACTACATCCACGTGATGGATCTGGCCGACGGTCACGTTGCGGCCATGCAGCAGCTAGCCAACAAACCGGGCGTGCATATTTACAACCTCGGCGCCGGGGTCGGCAGCAGCGTGCTGGACGTGGTTAACGCCTTCAGCAAAGCCTGCGGCAAGCCGGTGAACTATCACTTCGCTCCGCGTCGTGATGGCGACCTGCCTGCTTACTGGGCCGATGCTACCAAAGCCGACAAAGAGCTTAACTGGCGTGTGACGCGCACGCTTGATGAAATGGCACAGGATACCTGGCACTGGCAGTCACGCCACCCGCAAGGCTATCCGGACTAAGGATCCGTCATGACGCAATTTAATCCCGTCGATCATCCGCATCGTCGTTTTAACCCGTTAAGCGGGCAATGGATTTTGGTTTCTCCGCATCGCGCCAAGCGCCCCTGGCAGGGCGCGCAGGAGACGCCTGCAAAACAGACGCTGCCACAGCACGACCCGGACTGCTTCCTCTGTCCGGGCAACACGCGCGTCACCGGGGATAAAAACCCGGACTACAAAGGCACCTTCGTGTTCACCAACGATTTTGCCGCGCTGATGACCGACACGCCGGACGCGCCGGAAAGCCACGATCCGCTGATGCGCTGCGAAAGCGCGCGCGGAACCAGCCGCGTGATCTGCTTCTCGCCGGATCACAGCAAAACGCTGCCCGAGCTGAGCGTGGACGCGCTGAAAGAGGTCGTCAGCACCTGGCAGGCGCAAACCGCAGAGCTGGGGCAGAGCTATCCGTGGGTGCAGGTGTTCGAAAACAAAGGCGCGGCCATGGGCTGCTCTAACCCACACCCGCACGGCCAGATCTGGGCGAACAGCTTCCTGCCTAACGAAGCCGAGCGTGAAGACCGTCTGCAGAAAGCGTATTTTGCTGAAAACGGTTCGCCGATGCTGGTGGACTACACCCAGCGCGAGCTGGCCGACGGCAGCCGCACCGTGGTGGAAACCGAACACTGGCTGGCCGTCGTCCCTTACTGGGCCGCCTGGCCGTTTGAAACGCTGCTGCTGCCGAAAGCGCACGTGCAGCGCATCACAGATCTTAGCGACGCGCAGCGCGACGACCTTGCCCTGGCGCTGAAAAAGCTCACCAGCCGTTACGACAACCTGTTCCAGTGCTCCTTCCCGTACTCTATGGGCTGGCACGGCGCCCCGTTTAACGGCGAAGAGAATCAACACTGGCAGCTGCACGCCCATTTCTATCCGCCGCTGCTGCGCTCTGCGACGGTACGTAAATTTATGGTGGGCTATGAAATGCTGGCGGAAACCCAGCGTGACCTGACGGCGGAACAGGCGGCAGAACGTCTGCGTGCCGTTAGCGACGTCCACTATCGCGAATCAGGAGTCTAAAAAAATGAGTCTGAAAGATAAAACACAATCCCTGTTTGCTGAGAAATTTGGCTACCCTGCCACCCACGTTATTCAGGCGCCAGGCCGCGTTAACCTGATCGGTGAACACACCGACTATAACGACGGATTCGTGCTGCCGTGCGCCATCGATTACCAGACCGTCATCAGCTGTGCGAAGCGCGACGACCGTAAAGTTCGCGTGATTGCGGCGGATTACGGTAATGAGACGGACGAGTTTTCCCTCGATGCCCCGATTGTGACGCACGACAGCCAGCAGTGGTCTAACTACGTGCGCGGCGTGGTGAAACACCTTCAGAAGCGTAACAAGAACTTTGGCGGCGCAGATTTAGTTATCAGCGGCAACGTGCCGCAGGGTGCGGGCTTAAGCTCCTCTGCGTCCCTGGAAGTCGCCGTGGGCACCGTGTTCCAGCAGCTTTATCATCTGCCGCTGGACGGCGCGCAAATCGCCCTGAACGGTCAGGAAGCAGAAAACCAGTTCGTGGGCTGCAACTGCGGCATTATGGACCAGCTGATCTCCGCACTGGGCAAAAAAGAGCATGCCCTGTTAATTGACTGCCGCTCGCTGGGCACCAAAGCCGTTCCCCTGCCGAAAGGCGCGGCTGTGGTGATCGTCAACAGCAACTTTAAGCGCACGCTGGTGGGCAGCGAATACAACACCCGCCGCCAGCAGTGCGAAACCGGCGCCCGCTTCTTCCAGCAGCCTGCCCTGCGCGACGTGACGCTCAATGAATTTAACAAAGTGGCGCACGAGCTGGATCCGGTTGTCGCCAAACGCGTTCGTCACGTGCTGACGGAAAATGCCCGTACCGTTGAAGCCGCGTCCGCGCTGGCGAAAGGTGACCTGAAACGCATGGGTGAGCTGATGGCGGAATCTCACGCCTCCATGCGCGATGATTTTGAAATCACCGTTCCGCAGATCGACACCCTGGTGGACATCGTTAAAGCCACCATCGGCGACAAAGGCGGCGTGCGCATGACGGGCGGCGGTTTTGGCGGCTGCATCGTTGCGCTGGTGCCAGAAGAGCTGGTCCCTGCCGTACAGGATGCCGTGGCGAAGCAGTACGAAGCAAAAACGGGTATCAAAGAAACCTTCTATGTTTGTAAAGCATCACAAGGAGCCGGACAG
Organism: Enterobacter cloacae complex sp. ECL352; assembly: GCF_020149545.1. Classification (NCBI taxonomy): domain Bacteria; kingdom Pseudomonadati; phylum Pseudomonadota; class Gammaproteobacteria; order Enterobacterales; family Enterobacteriaceae; genus Enterobacter; species Enterobacter cloacae complex sp. ECL352. The sequence goes on along the minus strand of NZ_CP083709.1, from coordinate 3,651,906 downwards.
TGCTAAACGAAACACCTACCCTTGCACCGGATGGTCTGCCGTATCGCCTGTTAACCCTGCGCAACAGCGCGGGGATGGTCGTTACGGTGATGGACTGGGGGGCAACCCTTCTTTCTGCCCGCGTACCGATGCCGGACGGCAGCGTGCGCGAGACTCTGCTCGGCTGCGCCTCGCCTGAGCAGTACGTCAATCAGTCCGCCTATCTGGGCGCGTCCGTCGGGCGCTATGCTAACCGCATCGCGAAGAGCCGTTTTGAACTCGACGGCGTGCCGTACATCCTGCTTCCAAGCCAGGGTGAGAACCAGCTGCACGGCGGTCCGGACGGATTCGATAAACGCCGCTGGAAGATTGTTCGTCAAAACGACGGCGAAGTGCTGTTCTCGCTGGATTCGCCTGATGGCGATCAGGGCTTCCCGGGGAACCTTGTCGCGTCCGCGCGCTTTACGCTGACCGACGACAACCGTATCGCCATTGAATACCGTGCGACGGTCGACAAGCCGTGTCCGGTCAATCTGACCAATCACGCGTACTTTAATCTGGACGGTAACCAGTGCGACGTGCGTGAGCACAAGCTGCAGATCCTGGCGGATGCGTATCTTCCAGTTGACGAGATGGGCATTCCGTATCAGGGCCTCAAAGACGTGAGCGGCACCAGCTTTGACTTCCGCAGCGCGAAGTCCATCGCCCAGGATTTCATGAGCGATGACGATCAGCGTAAGGTAAAAGGCTACGACCACGCTTTCCTGCTGCAGGCCAAAGGCGATGTGAAACAGCCTGCCGCACAGGTCTGGTCTGCGGATGAGAAACTGCAGATGACGGTTTATACCACAGCCCCTGCCCTGCAGTTTTACTCAGGCAACTACCTCGGCGGCACGACGGCGCGCGAACACGATGAGTACAGCGACTGGCAAGGCCTGGCGCTGGAGAGCGAGTTCCTGCCGGACAGCCCGAACCATCCGGAATGGCCGCAGCCAGACTGCGTGCTGCGTCCGGGTAAAGAGTACGTGAGCGTGACGGAATATCATTTTATTCCACATTAATATCCAGCCCTCCCTCCGGAGGGCTTTTTTCTGCGCGCCTTGCTGAAAATAGCGCCGATCGCAGACAAAATCATAACCCTGGATTCACAAGCATCTTACACTCAGAGACTATTTTCGCTATGGTTAGGGTTAAGCGTTGCTGGTGGCACAGCCACGGCAATATAATGAGAATTGTTATCATTCTAAAAATGCTTGAGGAGTAAGAGATGGCTATAACTAAGCTGGTCCTGGTGCGTCACGGCGAAAGCCAGTGGAACAACGAAAACCGCTTTACCGGTTGGTACGACGTTGATCTGTCTGAGAAAGGCGTAAGCGAAGCAAAAGCAGCGGGTAAACTGCTGAAGGAAGAAGGCTTCAGCTTTGATTTTGCTTACACCTCTGTGCTGAAACGTGCCATCCACACCCTGTGGAACGTGCTGGACGAACTGGATCAGGCCTGGCTGCCGGTTGAGAAGTCCTGGAAACTGAACGAACGTCACTACGGTGCGCTGCAGGGCCTGAACAAAGCGGAAACCGCTGAGAAATATGGCGACGAACAGGTTAAACAGTGGCGTCGCGGCTTCGCAATCACCCCACCAGAACTGACCAAAGATGACGAGCGTTACCCGGGCCACGACCCGCGTTACGCGAAGCTGACCGACGCTGAGCTGCCAACCACCGAAAGCCTGGCGCTGACCATCGACCGCGTTGTGCCTTACTGGAACGAAACCATTCTGCCACGCCTGAAAAGCGGCGAGCGCGTGATCGTCGCGGCTCACGGTAACTCCCTGCGTGCGCTGGTGAAATACCTGGACAACATGGGTGAAGACGAAATCCTCGAACTGAACATCCCAACTGGCGTACCGCTGGTGTATGAGTTCGACGAAAACTTCAAGCCAATCAAACACTACTATCTGGGTAACGCAGAAGAGATCGCGGCGAAAGCAGCGGCTGTCGCGAACCAGGGTAAAGCGAAGTAATTTTCGCAAGGCATAAAAAAAGCGCGGAGCCTTCCGCGCTTTTTTATTTGTGCCTGAGAATTCAGCCGCGGCGCGCTTTTACCGCATTCGCCAGCTGACGCAGGATGGTATCGGTATCGTCCCAGCCAATGCAGGCATCGGTGACGCTTTTGCCATACACCAGCGGCTCGCTGCCTTCCAGGTTCTGGTTACCTTCAACCAGATGGCTTTCGATCATTACCCCAATCACCGCCTTCTCACCGCCGGCAACCTGCTGGCAGACGTCTGCACCCACTTCCATCTGCTTTTTAAACTGCTTGCTGGAGTTAGCATGGCTGAAATCGATCATCACCTGCGGTGGCAGCCCGGCTTTTTCCAGCCCGACCTTCACTTCCGCCACGTGTTTCGCGCTGTAGTTCGGCTCTTTGCCGCCGCGCAGAATGATATGGCAGTCACCGTTACCGCTGGTGTTAACGATGGCGGAATGGCCCCATTTGGTCACGGACAGGAAGCAGTGCGGCGCACCCGCTGCGTTGATGGCGTCAATAGCCACCTTAATGGTGCCGTCAGTGCCGTTTTTGAAACCCACCGGGCAAGAGAGACCGGACGCCAGCTCGCGGTGCACCTGAGATTCGGTTGTGCGGGCACCAATTGCGCCCCAGCTCATCAGGTCTGCCAGGTATTGCGGCGTTATCATGTCCAGGAATTCACCGGCCGCAGGCAGGCCGCTGTCGTTGATCTCCAGCAGCAGCTTGCGCGCAATGCGCAGGCCGTCGTTGATCTGGAAGCTGTTATCCATATGCGGATCGTTAATCAGTCCTTTCCAGCCCACGGTGGTGCGCGGTTTTTCAAAATAGACGCGCATCACGATTTCCAGCTCGTCCTTCAGCTCTTCACGGAGGGTGAGCAGACGGGCAGCGTACTCTTTCGCAGCTGCAGGATCGTGAATGGAGCACGGACCAATCACCACCAGAAGACGATCGTCATTACCTTTCAGGATCTTATGGATCGCTTTACGAGCATGAGAAACCGTGTTTGCGGCATTTTCAGTGGCGGGGAATTTCTCAAGGAGCGCTACAGGAGGTAATAACTCATTGATCTCTTTAATGCGTAAATCGTCGTTCTGATAATTCATTTTCTTTCCAGCTCTGCCATATCTTTAGTAATGAAAGCAATCCTTTCAATCTATCTTGTCGACCAGGAAGTGTAAACACGGTTTTACACTTCACGCAGATAATTCCTGGAATTCGCCTAAAAATCGCCACAAAATAGCGAAAAACGAGATCTAACCTAAGCTTTTTAACTGTAACAACCAATTTTACACGCTTAAACGCGATTCCCTACTGACGTAAGTCCGTAAGGCGGAATCTTTCGCCTCAGAAAAAGATGCACTGTTGGAGAATGTTATCCAGCGTAACGACAAGAACAGGAGCACCATGATGAAAATGACAAAACTGGCAACCCTCTTCCTGACCGCCACACTTACTCTGGCAAGCGGCAGCGTCCTGGCCGCGGAAACGGGCACATCAGACAGCAACGGTGATGCGAATGCCGCTGCGGCAGCAGGCCAGCCCGCACCTGATGCGAAACAGAATATCGCCCCGAATAATGTCGACAACAGCCAGATCAATACCGGCAACACTAACAACGGAGGCACCATGCTGCATCCCAACGGCAGCGGTTCCGGCACCATGAATCATGACAATATGAGTTCGGACGAGGTTCATAAGAACTCAATGTGCAAGGACGGCAAATGCCCTGACCCTAATGACAAAGTAGGGAACGACGCGAATACCAAAACCGATGGCACCACCCAGTAATGTAGGGTTCGGTAAGAAAAAGGAGAGCTCTGGCTCTCCTTTCTTTTTGGAGTAACCTATTAAAAACGCTACACTAAAAACAATAACACATCAGGAAAGCAGACATGGCGCACTCCCATTCCCACTCACCCTCTCCCGGCAACGACAACGCTAAACGACTGATGCTGGCCTTTGGCGTCACGGCAACGTTTATGGTTATCGAGGTCATTGGCGGCCTGATTTCCGGCTCTCTGGCGCTACTGGCTGATGCCGGACACATGCTGACCGATGCCGCAGCGCTGCTCTTCGCCCTGCTGGCGGTGCAGTTTGCGCGTCGTCCTCCCAATGCGCGCCATACCTTCGGCTGGCTGAGGCTGACAACCCTCGCCGCGTTTGTTAACGCTATTGCGCTGGTGGTCATTACCGTTCTTATCGTCTGGGAGGCCGTACAGCGCTTCAGACACCCGCAGCCGATCGCCGGGGCGACAATGATGGTGATTGCCGTGGCGGGGCTGCTGGCGAATATCCTCGCCTTCTGGATTTTGCACCGCGGCAGCGGGGAAAAGAACCTCAACGTGCGCGCTGCGGCTCTGCATGTTCTGGGTGATTTGCTCGGCTCAGTCGGGGCGATTGTCGCCGCGCTGGTGATCCTCTACACCGGCTGGACGCCTGTCGATCCGATTCTGTCCGTGCTGGTGTCGTGTCTGGTCTTGCGCAGCGCCTGGCGGCTACTGAAGGAGAGCGTGAATGAACTGCTTGAAGGGGCACCGGCATCGATGGATATTGACGAGCTGAAGCGCAACCTGCGCCGTTCAGTCCCGGAAGTCCGCAATGTTCATCACGTGCACGTCTGGCTGGTGGGGGAAAAACCGGTCATGACGCTGCACGTCCAGGTGATCCCGCCTCACGACCACGATGCGCTGCTTGAACGCATCCAGCATTTTCTTGAACATCACTACGAAATTGGCCACGCCACCATCCAGATGGAGTATCAGCCCTGTAACGGGCCGGACTGCCACCTTAACGAGGCGCAGTCCGGACATTCACATCAGCATCACCACTAGCTGGAAAGCGCGTGAGAGCCTCGCTCACGCGCGCTCTTAATCCACATCCGGCTGCCGTTCAGCGCAATGAAGGTCAGCAGCAGATATTCCAGCGACATCGCATAGACGCCCTGCAGGGCGAAGATCGCCACGCTGATCACGTTGATGATGACCCACAGCAGCCAGTTCTCAACGTATTTACGGGTCATCAGGATCATCGCCGCAATCGACAGCACCATCATGCAGGAATCCCAGAACGGGAAGGCATCCGGCTGGAGCTCGGGCATCGTCACGTTCAGGCCGAAACCGGACATGACCGAAACGGCAACGCGGGTCAGGAACGCAAACACCGGGTTGATATAGACGGTCATTAAGCCAATGGCGACCACGCAGGCGACAAACCAGGCGATGGCTTTCGGCAATGGAAGCCAGCGGATCTGCAGTTCTGCCTCCTGCTGGCTGTTCTGACGCGACCACGCGTACCAGCCGTAAATATTGGCGGCGAAGAAGAACAGCTGCAAAAGCAGGCTGGCGTACAGCTGGATCTGGAAGAAGATAATCGCAAACAGCGTAACGTTAATCAGCCCGAACGCGTAGTTGCTGATCTTCTCCAGGCTTGCCAGCCAGATACAGAGTAATCCCGCCAGCGTGCCAATGGCCTCAATCCATGACAGGTCATAGCCACCTGCACCAATCGGTATATGAACCAGAATGTTCTGCGTGCTAAAAAAATCCATCTTTTCCCCGGGGCGTTTTGAATTAAGTACGTAGTGTAGCTGCAAAATCCAGCATGCGGTTAAGCGGAATTAACGCACCTTCACGCAGGGCGGCATCCACATGGATTTCATGTGCTGCACCGCCCGTCTCGAGCCCTTCGGCAATGGCCTTCAGGCCATTCATCGCCATCCACGGACAATGCGCACAGCTGCGACACGTTGCGCCCTCGCCCGCCGTTGGCGCTTCAAGGAGCTCTTTCTCCGGCACGGCCTGCTGCATCTTGTAGAAGATACCGCGATCGGTCGCCACGATGAGCTGCCTGTTAGGCAGCGTTCTGGCCGCGTTGATAAGCTGGCTGGTTGAGCCCACGGCGTCCGCCATGTCGACAATCGACTGCGGTGATTCAGGGTGAACAAGAATCGCGGCGTCAGGATAAAGTGCCTTCATGCGCGCCAGCGCCTGGGTTTTGAATTCGTCGTGCACAATGCAGGCACCCTGCCAGCAGAGAACGTCAGCCCCCGTCTGCTTCTGGACATAATTTCCAAGATGGCGGTCAGGCGCCCAGATAATTTTCTCGCCAAGGCTATCCAGATGTTCAATCAGCTCAACGGCGATGCTGGAGGTGACAACCCAGTCTGCCCGCGCTTTTACCGCCGCAGAGGTGTTGGCGTAAACCACCACGGTCCGGTCAGGGTAGGCGTCACAGAAGGCCGTGAATTCGTCAATCGGGCAGCCGAGATCCAGTGAACACTCCGCATTAAGCGTCGGCATCAGAATGGTTTTTTCAGGGCTCAGGATCTTTGCCGTTTCGCCCATAAAACGCACGCCAGCAACCAGCAGCGTGGAAGCAGGATGTTTTGCACCGAAGCGTGCCATCTCCAGTGAGTCAGAAATACAGCCCCCGGTCTCTTCCGCCAGTTGCTGAATTTCCGGGTCGGTGTAGTAATGAGCCACCATCACCGCATCTCGTTCTTTGAGAAGACGTTTGATCTTCTCACGGTAGAATTGCTTTTCGTCCTGGCTCAGCGGGACAGGCTTTGGCGGAAACGGATAGATTGCGGCTTCAGGATCAAACATCACACTCATTATGGCTTCTCGTTTTACGGGCTTAACAATATTGCCTTTCTTTTGCATGACATAGCAAAACGCGTGGCAATTGTGTTTTGTATACTAAACAAGATAGCGAATATGAGAGGAAAAGTCACCGGAAATAGGTGCGGATAGCATTTGTCGGTCAGCGGCTTCGCCTTGCCCGACCTGCACAGACGGCAGATAGCAAAAAGGCGCCTTTAGGGCGCCTTTCTACACTGGTGGGTCGTGCAGGATTCGAACCTGCGACCAATTGATTAAAAGTCAACTGCTCTACCAACTGAGCTAACGACCCCTTGCGGGATGTACTTCAAATTTATTCAGGCTGGTGGGTCGTGCAGGATTCGAACCTGCGACCAATTGATTAAAAGTCAACTGCTCTACCAACTGAGCTAACGACCCTTTTGGGTGTTGCCTGAATTATCACTCGGAACCAATAAAATTGGTGGGTCGTGCAGGATTCGAACCTGCGACCAATTGATTAAAAGTCAACTGCTCTACCAACTGAGCTAACGACCCGAGTGGTGGGTGATGACGGGCTCGAACCGCCGACCCCCTCCGTGTAAAGGAGATGCTCTACCAACTGAGCTAATCACCCACTCTGTACTGCTGGTGTGCGTTAAGTGGTGGGTCGTGCAGGATTCGAACCTGCGACCAATTGATTAAAAGTCAACTGCTCTACCAACTGAGCTAACGACCCACTTTTACGCTGTTTTCACGTTGTTTGATATCCCGTGGCAACGGCGGCATATATTACTGATTTAAGAATTCAGCGCAACAAAAATTTCGATGAAGATCACTTAACTGCTTACGAATCATGCTGCACGACCAGAAATAACGCGATTTCTGGTCATGCGATAATCATCCCATCGAATTCAGACGTTTTTGCGCCTGCTTAGCACCTTCGGTACCCGGGAATTTAGAGACCACCTGCTGATAAACCGCTTTGGCTTTCGCAGTGTCGCCTTTGTCCTGCATGATGACGCCCACTTTATACATCGCATCAGGCGCTTTTGGCGATTTCGGGTAATTTTTCACCACTGAGGCAAAATAAAACGCCGCATCGTCCTTTTTACCCTTGTTGTAATTCAGCTGACCGAGCCAGTAATTCGCATTTGGCTGATAAGTGGAATCAGGGTATTTCTTAACAAAGTTCTGAAACGCAGCAAGCGCGTCATCCTGACGAGATTGATCCTGCACCAGGGCAATGGCCGCGTTGTAGTCCGTATTCGCGTCACCGCTCTGTACAGGCGCACCTGTTGCAGCAGAAGCATCCGCAGCCGGAGCTGATGTCGCCGCACCGGTCTGATCGCCCGCGGCTGGCTGTGCTTGTGCTGCTGCACCACCGCTGCTCAGGCTATCTATCTGCAGCAAAATCTGCTTCTGACGTTCCACAACCTGGTTCAACTGATACTGGCTTTCCTGAATCTGGCCGCGGAGAGAGTCAATATCGTTTTGGTTATCAGAAAGTTGTTGCTGGAGTTGGGTTAAAAGCTGGCTGTGAGCGTTAGAAATACGCTCGAGTTGAGTGACCCGGTCTTCTACCGAGCCTGAGCCGACACTACTGATTGGTGCCTGAGCAAAAGCGGCCCAGGGGGCCGCTATTCCAACCAGTAACGACAGACTCAACAGATGATGTCTGAAGTTACTGCTCATGCAATTCTCTTAGTAAACCAGTACGGCACGACGGTTTTTGGAGTAAGCCGCTTCGTCGTGACCCAGTACTGCAGGTTTTTCTTTACCGTAAGAAACGATGGAGATCTGGTCAGCAGAAACGCCTTTACCCTGCAGGTACATTTTAACAGCGTTAGCACGACGTTCACCCAGGGAGATGTTGTACTCTGGAGTACCACGTTCGTCCGCGTGACCTTCTACGGTGACTTTGTAAGATGGGTTGCTACGCAGGAAGTTAGCGTGAGCATCCAGCATCGCAGCGAAGTCAGAACGGATGTCGTATTTATCCAGATCGAAGTAAACGATGTTGTTCTGCTGCAGCTGCTGCATCTGAAGACGCGCCTGCTCTTCAGAAGACATGTTGCCATTGCCGTTCGCGTCCATACCGGTGCCGGCACCCATCATGCCTTCGCCGCTCTGGTCATTGCTGGCGTTCTTGTTAGAAGAACACGCTGCGATTGCCATTACAGGCAGAGCGATCATCAGCCCCTTCAGCACTTTGTTCAGTTGCATTTCTATGATTCCTTTAGTAATCAATTAATTATTATTTACAGATACGGCGACCAGGCAGGTGATTTTACCTGTCCATCAGTTGCCGGAATACGCGCTTTGAAACGCCCATCTGTAGAAACCAGATTCAGCACAGATCCCATCCCCTGAGAAGAGCTGTAGATTACCATCGTGCCGTTAGGTGCCAGACTTGGCGTTTCATCCAGGAACGTTGACGACAGAACTTGAACGCCACCCGCTACCAGATCCTGTTTGGCAATGTGCTGCTGCCCACCGTTGGAGCTCACCATTACCATAAATTTACCGTCGCTGCTCACGTCTGAGTTCTGGTTCTGCGAACCTTCCCAGGTAATACGCTGCGGAGCACCGCCGTTGATGTTGACTTTATAGATTTGTGGACGGCCAGCCTGGTCAGAAGTAAACGCCAGGTTTTGACTATCCGGGAACCATGAAGGTTCAGTGTTGTTGCTGCGACCGTCGGTCACCTGACGGATCTGGCCAGAGCCAATGTCCATCACGTACAGGTTCAGGCTACCGGTTTTTGACAGCGCAAACGCCAGTTTAGACCCGTCCGGAGAGAAGGAAGGCGCACCGTTGTGACGTGGGAAAGACGCCACCTGACGAACAGCACCGTTTGCCAGCGTCTGGATAACCAGCGCTGAACGGCCACTTTCGAAGGTTACATAGGCCAGTTTAGAACCGTCCGGAGACCAGGCTGGAGACATCAGCGGCTGTGAAGAACGTTTCACCAGGAACTGGTTGTAGCCGTCGTAGTCAGATACGCGCAGCTCATACGGGAACTGACCACCGTTGGTCTGCACCACATAAGCAATACGGGTACGGAACGCCCCTTTAATGCCGGTCAGTTTTTCAAATACCGCATCGCTGGCAGCGTGTGCCGCGTAGCGCAGGTACTGCTTCGTAACCTTGTAAGAGTTCTGTGCCAGAACGGTACCCGGTGCACCGCCGGTATCCACCAGCTGCCAGGCCACGTTGTAAGAGCCGTCCGGGTTAGGCGTAACCTGACCCACAACCACGGCATCAATACCCAGTGCAGACCATGCTGCAGGCTGTACTTCCTGCGCGCTGCCCGGCTGCTGCGGCAGACGAGAACGATCTAACGGGTTGAATTTACCGCTGTTACGCAGGTCAGCCGCCACGATGCCACCGGCATCTTCAGGTGCAGCGCCAGGACCGGCCCACTGGAACGGAACAACACCGATTGGGCGTGCCGAGTCCACCCCCTGGGTGATCTCGATACGTACTTCTGCGTGCAGTACTGCTGCCCACAGCATTAAAAAACTAAATGCTACACGTAATGCCTGCTTCATCATATCTCCCTTATCCGGGTAACCTTACCCACGATAATTTAGCAGAATGTTAACAAACTCAAATAGACAAAACTACCAGAACCCTGTGACTAAACCTGGTCTATTTTTCCCCGTTTGCACGGGGAAAATGTAACTTAAGGTTTGAAGTCCAGCGGCGCATTTTTGAAGACTTCGTAAACTGCCTGAGACGGCGGTTTAGGCATCTTCGCCTGACGCGCTGCAGCCAGGGCCGCAGTACATAAAGCCGGGTCGCCACCTTCAGACTTAATATCCAGCAGCATGCCGTCCGGAGCCAGTTTTATACGCAACGTACACGTTTTACCGGTATAGGAAGACGCATCATAGAATCGGCTTTCAATAGCGGATTTAATCTGCGCGGCATAACCGTTGATTTCAGCCCCTGTCGCACCGTTACTCTTAGTGTTACCACTTCCCGTCGGCGCTGCGTTGTTTCCTTTCGCCCCACCGCCCGTTTTCGGTGCATTCTTACCGGAGCTCAAATCGCCCAGCAGATCGTCAACCCCTGCGGCAGCAGCAGCTTTTTCAGCAGCAGCGGCCTTTTTGGCTGCCGCTTTATCAGCAGCAGCTTTCTTATCGGCAGCGGCCTTCTCAGCTGCAGCTTTCTTATCGGCGGCAGCCTTCTCAGCTGCAGCTTTTTTATCGGCAGCGGCTTTCTCAGCAGCGGCAGCTTTTTCTGCAGCCGCTTTCTCAGCAGCAGCCGCTTTCTTCGCGGCCTCGGCAGCAGCTTTCTTCTCTGCTTCCTGAGCGGCTTTTTTCGCGGCTTCCGCTTCGGCTTTCTTCTGAGCATCAGCAGCGGCTTTCTTCGCCGCTTCCGCTTCAGCTTTCTTCTGAGCATCGGCAGCGGCTTTCTTCGCCGCTTCCGCTTCAGCTTTCTTCTGAGCATCAGCAGCGGCTTTCTTCGCCGCTTCTGCCGCTAATTTTGCCTGGGCATCAGCCTGTGCTTTCGCGTCCGCTGCGGCTTTTGCTGCCGCCTCTTCCGCCTGCTTTTGCTGTTCCTGTGCTTTCTTCGCGGCCTCTTCGGCTTGCTTCTGCTGTTCCGCCTGCTCTTTCGCAGCTTCCTGCGCCTGCAAACGCTCTTTCTCAAGCTGCTTCAGACGCTCCTGCTCTGCGGCCTGCTTTTCACGCAGTTCTTCCGCCTGCTGTTGCGACTGTTTTTCACGCTGCTCTTCAGCCCGTTTGGCACTCGCCTTCTGCTGCTGTTCGCGATTATAGTTCTGTACTACCGCACCGGGATCCACCATCACGGCGTCAATGGAAGACCCTCCACCGCCACCGGCTGATGCATCAATATGCTCGTCGAACGAACTCCAGATCAGCGCTGCAAAGAGAATCACGTGCAGCACTGCGGAGACGATTATCGCTCGCTTAAGCTTGTCGTTCTGTTCGGTTGCCTTTGACACTATCGGTTCCCAAAAACTACGCGGATGATCAAATAGGTTGGGTCATTAAGCCAACTGACTTAACACCCGCACTATGTAGCAAGTTCAGCGCTTTAATAATTTCATCGTAGGGTACGTCTTTCGCGCCACCGATTAAGAAGACCGTTTTCGGATTTGACTCCAGACGACGCTGCGCTTCAGCAATAACCTGCTCAGGCGGCAGCTGATCCATACGATCTTTCTCTACCACGACGCTGTATTGCCCTACGCCGGAAACCTCAATGATAACCGGAGGATCGTCATTGGTGCTCACCGCCTGTGATACTGTCGCATCCGGCAGATCCACTTCCACGCTCTGAGTAATGATTGGCGCTGTAGCCATGAAGATCAGCAGCAGTACCAGCAGGACGTCCAGCAGTGGAACGATATTGATTTCGGACTTGAGCTCGCGACGACCTCGTCCACGCGATCTGGCCATGGTTTACCCCTTGTTGCTCTCGGTGCTGGTAAACGCCTGACGGTGCAGAATCGCAGTGAACTCTTCCATAAAGTTGTCGTAGTTCAGTTCCAGTTTGTTCACGCGCTGGTTCAGACGGTTATAAGCCATAACCGCAGGAATTGCCGCAAACAGACCGATAGCGGTCGCAATCAGTGCTTCAGCGATACCCGGTGCAACCATCTGCAACGTCGCCTGCTTCACCGCGCCCAGCGCGATAAAGGCGTGCATGATCCCCCACACGGTACCAAACAGGCCGATATACGGGCTGATGGAACCGACAGTGCCGAGGAATGGAATATGCGTTTCGAGATTTTCCAGCTCACGGTTCATAGAGATACGCATCGCACGCGAGGCACCTTCTACAACCGCTTCCGGCGCATGATTGTTTGCACGATGCAGACGAGCAAACTCTTTGAAACCGCTATAAAAAATTTGCTCGGAGCCTGTAAGGTTTTCACGGCGTCCCTGGCTTTCCTGATAAAGACGAGAAAGCTCAATACCCGACCAGAACTTATCTTCAAACGCTTCAGCTTCACGGCCAGCGGCATTGAGGATACGCGTTCTCTGGATGATGATGGCCCAGGATGCGATTGAAAAACCAATCAAAATCAACATGATAAGTTTAACCAGAAGGCTTGCCTTCAGGAACAAATCAAGGATATTCATGTCAGTCACTGCTTAAACTCCGCGACAATAGACTTAGGAAGCGCACGAGGCTTCATTATGGTTGGATCAACACAAACAATCAGCACTTCAGCTGAGTTCAGTACGGTATTCTCTGCGTTGACTATCCGCTGCGTGAAAACCAGTGAGGTCCCGCGCATTGATGTAATTTCAGTTTGGACTTCGAGCATATCGTCGAGTCTGGCAGGCGCAAAATACTCAAGCGTCATCTTGCGTACCACGAAGGCAACTCGCTCAGCCAACAGCACCTGTTGACTAAAGTGATGATGGCGCAGCATCTCTGTGCGTGCCCGTTCATAAAAAGCAACGTAGCTGGCGTGGTAAACCACACCACCGGCATCGGTATCTTCGTAATAGACACGAACCGGCCATCGAAACAGCGTTGTATTCACTTTACATCCCGGTAATGCAACAAAAGTTAATGCTTTTAAACTTCGCTACTATACGCGCGGGAAAGAGGGTTGGGAATGGGAGAAAGTAAACGGAGAGTAAATTTTTATGGGCTCGGGTAAGCCCATAACGTTAACGGACATTTCTTATTCAGAAGAAGAAGAAAATCAAACCGGCGAGAAGCACCAGATCGGCAATCAGCGGGCAAAAAATTCCCTGCCAGTGAATGGCTTTCGGACGAAAGCCGACGCCGTGGATCACACCTGCACAGACCGCCCACATAATGAGAAAGCCGTGCCAGATTTCAAGCTCGCTGGTTTTCGCTGCAAAGCGCGAAGGGTCCCAGAAGATACAACCTGCCAGCAGTAATGCCATCACTAAAGAAAGCGCCCGTAACGGGCGCTTGTCCATTACCGCGTAAAGCGTCGCGATAATATTCATCAGTGTTTTTCTTCACCCGCTTTGGTCGCTTCGACGTGCTCAAGCGCCAGGGCAGTGATGACACCAAATGCACAGGCAAGAAGCGTCCCTAAAATCCATGCGAAATACCACATATTCAGCTCCTTACTTAGTACATAGAGTGGGTGTTGCTTTCGATATGTTCTTTAGTGATGCGACCGAACATTTTCCAGTAACACCAGGTGGTGTAGAGCAGGATAATCGGTACGAACACGCAAGCAACATACGTCATCAGGTTCAGCGTCAGCTGGCTGGACGTTGCGTCCCACATGGTCAGGCTAGCATTCAGCATGGTGCTGGATGGCATGACGAATGGGAACATCGCAATACCCGCCGTCAGGATGATGCACGCCAGGGTCAGCGAAGAGAACACGAACGCCAGCGCGCCTTTCTCCAGACGAGACGTCAACACGGTCAGCAGCGGCAGCAATACGCCCAGAGCCGGGATCGCCCACAGCGCAGGGGTGTTATTGAAGTTCACCAGCCATGCGCCAGCCTGACGCGCCACTTCTTTGGTCAGCGGATTAGACGGTGCCGAGTGGTTAATTGCAGAGGTCACCACATAACCATCAATGCCGTACACCACCCACACACCGGCCAGTGCGAAGCAGACCAGCGTTACCAGCGCAGCGACCTGAGCCGTCGCGCGAGAACGCAGGTGCAGTTCACCAACCGTACGCATCTGCAGATAGGTTGCGCCCTGAGTGATGATCATCGCCACGCTCACCACGCCGGCCAGCAGGCCAAACGGATTCAGCAGCTGGAAGAAGTTACCGGTGTAGTAAAGACGCATGTATTCGTCCAGGTGGAACGGTACGCCCTGCAGCAGGTTACCGAACGCCACGCCGATCACCAGCGGTGGAACGAAGCTACCGATGAAGATGCCCCAGTCCCACATGTTGCGCCAGCGGGTGTCTTCAATCTTGGAACGGTAGTCGAAACCAACCGGACGGAAGAATAAAGAGGCCAGCACCAGAATCATCGCCACGTAGAAGCCGGAGAACGCAGCCGCGTAGACCATCGGCCAGGCAGCGAACAGCGCGCCGCCAGCGGTGATCAGCCACACCTGGTTACCGTCCCAGTGAGGGGCGATGGAGTTGATCATGATTCGACGCTCGGTGTCATTACGACCGAGGAAACGGGTGAGCATCCCCACCCCCATGTCGAAACCATCCGTGACGGCAAAACCGATCAGCAGAACGCCAACCAGCAGCCACCAGATAAAACGCAATACTTCATAATCGATCATTTGATGACTCCTGTCTTAGCGTGCCGGCTGAGTAGTCGCAGTGGACTGCTCGTAGTGATAGCGACCGGTTTTCAGGCTGCTTGGGCCAAGGCGCGCGAACTTGAACATCAGGAACAGTTCAGCCACCAGGAACAGGGTGTACAGACCACAAATCAGCAGCATGGAGAAGATCAGGTCGCCCGCTGTCAGGGACGAGTTCGCTACCGCCGTTGGCAGTACCTCACCAATCGCCCATGGCTGACGGCCGTACTCCGCAACAAACCAGCCGGATTCAATCGCGATCCACGGCAGTGGAATACCGTACAGCGCGGTGCGCAGCAGCCATTTTTTCTCGCCGATGCGGTTACGAATCACGGACCAGAAGGACGCCGCAATGATCAGCAGCATGATGATGCCGCAGCCCACCATGATACGGAATGCGAAGTACAGTGGCGCAACGCGTGGAATCGAGTCTTTGGTTGCCATCTGGATCTGCGCTTCTGTCGCATCAGAAACGTTCGGGGTATAACGCTTCAGCAGCAAACCGTAACCCAGATCTTTCTTCACGTTGTTGAACTGGTCGCGAACGGCCTGGTCGGTAGAACCGGCACGCAGCTGTTCCAGCAGCGAGTAGGCTTTCATACCGTTACGGATACGCTCTTCGTGCTGAACCATCAGCTCTTTCAGACCGGTCACCTGCTTATCAACAGAACGGGTGGCGATGATACCCAGCGCATAAGGGATCTGAATGGCGAAGCGGTTTTCCTGCGCGTCCTGATCCGGAATACCGAACAGCGTAAAGGCAGCAGGCGCCGGTTGGGTTTCCCATTCGGCTTCGATGGCGGCCAGTTTGGTTTTCTGCACGTCACCCATTTCGTAACCGGATTCATCACCCAGAACGATAACAGAGAGGATTGCAGCCATACCGAAGCTTGCAGCGATAGCAAAGGAGCGCTTAGCAAAGGCGAAGTCACGACCGCGCAGCATGTAGTAAGAACTGATGCCCAGTACAAACATCGCGCCGCACACGTAGCCAGAGGCGACGGTGTGAACGAATTTAACCTGCGCAACCGGGTTCAGGACCAGCTCGGCAAAGCTGACCATCTCCATACGCATGGTTTCGAAGTTGAAATCAGACGCGATAGGGTTCTGCATCCAGCCGTTCGCCACCAGAATCCACAGCGCGGACAGGTTCGAACCTAATGCCACCAGCCAGGTCACCGCCATATGCTGGACTTTACCCAGACGGTCCCAGCCGAAGAAGAACAGACCTACAAAGGTGGATTCGAGGAAGAATGCCATCAGACCTTCAATGGCCAGCGGCGCACCGAAGATATCCCCTACATAGTGGGAATAGTAAGACCAGTTAGTCCCGAACTGGAACTCCATGGTCAAACCGGTTGCCACGCCCAGCGCGAAGTTGATACCAAACAACTTGCCCCAGAACTTGGTCATATCTTTATAAATCTGTTTGCCGGAGAGAACGTATACCGTTTCCATAATGGCCAGCAGGAACGCCATACCGAGCGTCAGTGGCACAAACAGGAAGTGGTACATCGCGGTCAAGGCAAACTGTAAGCGCGACAGTTCGACTATATCTAACATCATGACTCCTTGCTCATCGCATGAAGACTCCGAGAGTGAACCCCGTCAGAGAGAGATCCACACGCATGCCCCAATACAAATTATTCGCATCCTTGTCGTCGTTATTACCCTGAAGGAGGATAAAAACGATGACGTGAGGTTACAAATACGTTAATAAAAAACTCAAATTGATCCCGCAAATATAATACGCTGCAAAACCCTTACAATAAACAGGTTTTTATTGAATCACATTTACGTTTTTCGACGGCGATCAATTTATAGCAAAATTACCACTTTTCGGCCATTTTGATCGGGGACAATTTACCGCCTTTTGATGGGTTTTTCCAAGGATTAAACATTGATTTAAATCAAAAACAATCCGTTGTGTTAAATGTGTTTTGATGCGGTGAACATAGTAAAAACCATGTTAAAGATATGTATATAAAATACAATTAAGGTTATCAAGTCGATTGATGAATATAAACAGAAGTGATTTTTATTAACTCAGAAGCCCGAATGCCTAATTTATTCAGGACATAAATTTTAGTGCGTTTTTCGTTTTTTTCCATCCGCTCTCTTTAAGGTAAATAAATAACAATTATTTTACTTTTATCCCCCTCTCTAATTAACACCATTTAGTGACTATTGCATGACGCCCGGCAGGCAATAAAAAAGGCCGCTTTACAGCGGCCAACCATGTCGAAACGGACATTTTTATACTTCAACGCCCCCCTTTCGGGGAGCAGAGAGGACTTACTTAATGATGGATTTCAGTGCTTCGCCGATATCCGCCAGGCTGCGAACGGTTTTCACGCCTGCGGCTTCCAGCGCTGCGAATTTCTCATCAGCCGTACCTTTACCACCGGCAATGATCGCGCCTGCGTGACCCATACGCTTGCCTTTCGGCGCGGTCACACCCGCGATGTAACCGACAACTGGCTTGGTCACGTGTTCTTTGATGTAAGCAGCGGCTTCTTCTTCCGCGCTACCACCGATCTCACCGATCATCACGATCGCTTCGGTCTGTGGATCTTCCTGGAACAGCTTCAGGATGTCGATGAAGTTAGAGCCCGGGATCGGGTCACCGCCGATGCCCACGCAGGTGGACTGGCCGAAGCCGTAATCGGTGGTCTGCTTAACGGCTTCATAGGTCAGCGTACCGGAACGGGACACGATGCCCACTTTACCCGGCTTGTGAATGTGGCCCGGCATGATGCCGATTTTGCATTCGCCCGGGGTGATAACGCCAGGGCAGTTCGGGCCGATCATGCGCACGCCTGCTTCATCCAGCTTCACCTTCACGGTCAGCATATCCAGCGTCGGGATGCCTTCAGTGATGGTGATGATCAGCTTGATGCCTGCGTCGATCGCTTCCAGAATGGAGTCTTTGCAGAACGGTGCCGGAACGTAGATCACGGTCGCGGTTGCGCCCGTCGCTTCAACGGCTTCACGCACGGTGTTGAATACCGGCAGGCCCAGATGCGTGGTGCCGCCTTTACCTGGCGTTACGCCGCCAACCATCTGCGTGCCGTAGGCAATCGCCTGTTCGGAGTGGAAAGTCCCCTGGCTACCGGTGAAGCCCTGGCAGATAACCTTGGTATCTTTATTAATTAAAACTGACATTATTTCCCCTCCACTGCGGCAACAACCTGCTGAGCTGCATCCGTCAGACTTTTCGCTGCAATAATATTCAGGCCGCTGTCAGCCAGTTTTTTCGCGCCGAGTTCAGCGTTGTTACCTTCCAGACGCACAACCACCGGAACGTTAACACCCACTTCTTCTACCGCACCGATGATTCCGTCGGCGATCAGGTCGCAACGAACGATGCCGCCGAAGATGTTAACCAGAACGGCCTTCACGTTGTCGTCAGAGAGGATGATTTTGAACGCTTCGGTTACGCGCTCTTTGGTTGCGCCACCGCCTACGTCGAGGAAGTTTGCTGGCTCACCGCCGTGCAGCTTAACGATGTCCATGGTGCCCATTGCCAGGCCCGCACCGTTAACCATGCAGCCGATGTTGCCGTCCAGCGCCACGTAGTTCAGCTCCCACTGTGCAGCCTGCGCTTCACGCGGATCTTCCTGAGACTGGTCGCGCATTTCGCGCAGATCGGACTGGCGGAACAGCGCGTTGCCGTCAGCGCCCAGCTTGCCGTCGAGGCAGATCAGGTCGCCCTGGGTGGTGATCACCAGCGGGTTGATCTCGATCAGCGCCAGGTCGCGCTCCAGGAAGATGTTCGCCAGACCCATGAAGATCTTGGTGAACTGCTGAACCAGCTTGCCTTCCAGGCCCAGTTTGAACGCCAGCTCGCGACCCTGGTAAGGCATTGGGCCTGCCAACGGATCGATTGCCACTTTGTGGATCAGGTGCGGGGTTTCTTCCGCCACCTTTTCGATTTCCACGCCGCCTTCGGTAGACGCCATGAACACCACGCGACGGGAGCTACGGTCAACAACCGCGCCCAGGTACAGTTCTTTCGCGATGTCGGTCGCCGCTTCAACCAGGATCTGGTTAACCGGCTGGCCGTTCGCATCTGTCTGGTACGTTACCAGACGCTTGCCGAGCCAATGTTCAGCAAACGCACGAATCTCTTCTTTGCTCTTAACAACCTTCACACCGCCCGCTTTACCACGGCCACCAGCGTGAACCTGACACTTAACTACCCAAGGGCCGGAACCGATTTTAGATGCGGCTTCTTCTGCTTCACGCGGGGTAGTACAGGCATAACCCACCGGAGCCGGTAAGCCATACCGGGCAAACAGCTGTTTGGCCTGATATTCATGTAAGTTCATGTGTTCTATCCATCCTTCAGGTAATCGTTAGGTCGTGCTTTTATTGGCCCGGCAGCCATACGCCGCCGGGCAAGACTGCAAAACTAGACGTCCAGCAGCAGACGGGTTGGATCTTCCAGCAGCTCTTTAATCGCGACCAGGAAGCCCACGGACTCGCGGCCGTCGATCAGGCGGTGATCGTATGAGAGCGCCAGGTACATCATCGGCAGGATCTCAACTTTACCGTCTACCGCCATCGGGCGATCTTTAATGGCATGCATACCCAGGATCGCGCTCTGCGGCGGGTTAATGATCGGGGTAGACATCAGCGAGCCGAATACGCCGCCGTTGGTAATGGTGAAGTTACCGCCGGTCAGGTCGTCTACGGTCAGCTTGCCGTCGCGGCCTTTAACAGCCAGCTCTTTAATGTTTTTCTCGATGTCAGCCATACCCAGGGTATCCACATCACGCAGAACCGGGGTGACCAGGCCGCGTGGAGTAGAAACCGCCATGCTGACGTCGAAATAGTTGTGGTAAACCACGTCATCGCCATCGATAGACGCGTTCACTTCCGGGTAGCGTTTCAGCGCTTCAACTACCGCCTTCACGTAGAAGGACATAAAGCCCAGACGGATACCGTGACGTTTTTCAAACGCGTCACCGTACTGCTTGCGCAGGTCCATGATTGGCTTCATGTTCACTTCGTTGAAGGTGGTCAGCATCGCGGTGGAGTTTTTCGCTTCCAGCAGACGCTCGGCCACGCGCTTGCGCAGGCGAGTCATTGGCACGCGTTTTTCGCTGCGGGCACCCAGAGCAGGCTGCGCTGCTGGTGCTGCCGCAGGGGCTTTCGCTTCTGCCTGAGCAGGCGCTTTCGCAAGGTGTTTGTCGATGTCTTCGCGGGTCAGACGACCGCCCACACCGGTGCCTTTGATGGCTGCCGGGTCGAGGCTGTGTTCAGCCAGCAGGCGACGGATCGCCGGGCTGAGGGCATCGTTAGACTGTTCTTCCAGAGAAGCCTGCTGGCGCTGAGCCGGCGTAGAGGCTTTCTCTTCAGATTTCGCGCTGGACTCTTTGCCCGCGCTGTTGCCTTCACGCAGGCGACCCAGGATCTGACGAGAGGTTACGGTGGTACCTTCATCTTCCAGCACCGCGTCCAGAACGCCATCCGCCGAAGCCGGTACTTCCAGTACCACTTTGTCAGTTTCGATTTCTACCAGCACTTCATCGCGCTTAACGGCATCGCCTGGTTTTTTGTGCCAGGTAGCGACGGTCGCATCTGCTACGGATTCAGGCAGGTCGGGAACAAGAATATCTACGCTACTCATTTTGTATCCTTTAATTAATCGACGTTCAGCGCGTCATTGACCAGATCTTGTTGCTGCTTCTGGTGAACGGACATATACCCTACCGCCGGAGAGGCGGAGGCCGGGCGACCTGCATAACGCAGGGCTGACCCAAATGGAATCACTTCACGGAAATGATGCTGGCTGCAGTACCATGCGCCCTGGTTGAGCGGCTCTTCCTGGCACCAGACAAAATCATGTACGTGAGCATATTGTTTCAGCACTTCCTGCATCGCCTGATGCGGGAACGGATAAAGCTGTTCGATACGCACGATGGCGACATCTTTCTGATCGTTCTTGCGGCGCTGTTCCAGCAGGTCGTAATAAACCTTACCAGAACACATCACCACGCGCTTCACGCCCTGCGGATCCAGCTCGTCAATTTCACCGATGGCTGGCAGGAAGGTTCCGTTCGCCAGTTCTTCCAGGCTCGACACCGCCAGCGGGTGACGCAGCAGGGATTTCGGCGACATCACCACCAGCGGACGGCGCATACCGCGCAGCGCCTGACGACGCAGCATGTGGTAGACCTGAGCCGGGGTGGACGGCACGCAGACCTGCATGTTCTGCTCGGCGCAGAGCTGCAGATAACGTTCCAGACGCGCGGAGGAGTGCTCCGGACCCTGACCTTCATAACCGTGCGGCAGCAGCATCACCAGGCCACACATGCGGCCCCACTTCTGCTCGCCGGAGGAGATGAACTGGTCGATAACCACCTGCGCGCCGTTGGCGAAGTCACCGAACTGCGCTTCCCAGATGGTCAGGGTGCGTGGTTCAGCGGTGGCATAACCGTATTCGAAGGCCAGAACCGCTTCTTCAGACAGCACGGAGTCCCAGACCTTGAACTGGCCCTGACCGTTGTGCACGTGCTGCAGCGGGGTGTAGGTTGAACCGTTGGACTGGTTGTGAACAACCGCGTGACGGTGGAAGAAGGTCCCACGGCCCGCATCTTCACCGGACAGACGAACAGGAATGCCTTCGTCAACCAGCGTTGCGTAAGCCAGCGTTTCCGCGCCGCCCCAGTCGAACAGCTTCTCGCCTGCCGCCATGGACTGACGGTCAGCGTAAATTTTCGCCACGCGAGACTGCATCTCGATAGCGTCCGGTACGGTGCTGATGCGTTTAGCCAGCTCCTGCAGGCGCTTCATCTCAACCTTGTTCGGGTAGCTCTCATCCCACTCGTGGTTGAGGTACGGCGACCAGGTAAAGGAGTGCATGTTCATCGGGCGCAGTTCTTTCACCACGCATTCACCCGCATCCAGCGCGTCGCGGTAGAGGTTGACCATTTCGGTCGCATCTTCCAGCGTCGTCACTTTGTCGCTCTCCAGCTTGTCAGCATAGATTTTGCGCGGGGTCGGGTGTTTTTTGATTTTCTGATACATCAACGGCTGGGTTGCACTTGGCTCGTCCGCTTCGTTGTGGCCGTGACGGCGGTAGCAGAAGAGGTCAATGAACACATCGCGTTTAAAGGTATTACGGAAGTCCAGCGCCAGACGGGTAACGAAAGCAACGGCTTCCGGGTCATCCGCGTTAACGTGGAAGATTGGCGCCTGCACCATCTTACCGATGTCGGTGCAGTACGGGGTAGAACGCGCGTCCAGCGGGTTAGAGGTGGTGAAGCCCACCTGGTTGTTGATCACGATGCGAACGGTACCGCCCACTTCATAACCACGCGCTTTCGACATGTTCAGGGTTTCCTGAACCACGCCCTGCCCTGTTACCGCCGCATCGCCGTGGATGGTAATTGGCAGAACTTTATTGCTGCTCGGCTCGTCCAGACGATCCAGACGCGCACGCACGGAACCGATAACCACCGGGCTAACGATTTCCAGGTGTGACGGGTTAAACGCCAGCGCCAGGTGAACCAGACCGCCTTCGGTTTCGATATCCGACGAGAAGCCCATGTGGTACTTCACGTCGCCGGTGCCGAGGTGTTCTTTATGTTTGCCCGCGAATTCGTCGAACAGGTCCTGCGGTTTTTTACCCAGCACGTTGACCAGCACGTTCAGACGACCACGGTGCGCCATGCCCAGTACCACTTCACGGGTGCCGCTCTTTCCTGCGTGACGAATCAGCTCTTTGAGCATCGGCACCAGCGCGTCGCCGCCTTCCAGCGAGAAGCGTTTTGCGCCCGGGAATTTCGCGCCCAGATAGCGCTCAAGCCCTTCCGCTGCGGTCAGTTCGTTCAGGAAGCGTTTTTTCTCGTCAGCCGAGAAGGTCGCGTGGCCCGCTACGGATTCGATGCGCTGCTGGATCCAGCGTTTCTCTTCGGTAGAGGTAATGTGCATGTATTCCGCGCCGATGGAGCCGCAGTAGGTTTGCTTGAGCGCGTCAATCAGATCGCCCAGCTTCATCGTGTCTTTGCCGATGGCAAAGGAACCTACGTTAAAGCTTTCCTGGAAATCGGCCTCGGTCAGATCGTGATACGCCGGATCGAGATCGGCCACACGGTCTTGCTGCCACAGTCCCAGCGGATCGAGATTCGCATGCTGGTGACCGCGGAAGCGATAAGCGTTGATAAGCTGCAGGACTTTAACCTGCTTCGCATTAGTGTCAGGGTCGGAAATCGCAGAAGAGTAACGTGAGGCATCCTTCGCCAGACGACGGAAATAATCACGTGTTTTGGAATGGAATTGATCCGGTTTGACCCCTGTGCCAGGCAACTGCTGGAACATGGAACGCCAGTTTGCGTCCACTGAGTCAGGATCGGTTAAGAAGTCTTCATAGAGCTGTTCAATCCAGCTCTGGTTCGCACCAGAAAGGAAAGAAGAGTCCAGCCAGGCTTTCATTGCGCCGTTCTGCATCGTGATCCCTTAAGCATTTTTATGCTTACTTTCGCCGTAGAAACTACCACGCACACCACGTGTACGTGCCGGGGTTCACCTGCGAGCTCTTTGTGGCCCGCGAAGGAACCTTTAGAAACTGTCTAAGGGTCTTTACCCTCACCCCTACCCTCTCCCTAAGGGAGAGGGGGAATGCCGTCGGCAGTTTTTAAAGATTTCCTGCAATCTGTCCCCTCTCCCTTAGGGAGAGGGTTAGGGTGAGGGGAACAGCGCTCCCCTCTCGCTACTTACGCACTGCGCTGCAGCAGCATCGACTTAATATGGCCGATGGCGCGCGTCGGGTTCAGCCCCTTCGGACACACACTGACGCAGTTCATGATGCTATGGCAGCGGAATACGCTGAAAGCGTCACTCAGCCCTTCCAGACGGCTATCGGTTTCGGTGTCGCGGCTATCGATCAGGAAGCGATAGGCAGCCAGCAGACCGGCCGGGCCGATAAACTTGTCCGGGTTCCACCAGAACGACGGGCAGGACGTTGAACAGCATGCGCAGAGAATACACTCGTACAACCCATCGAGTTTTTCACGCTGCTCAGGAGACTGTAAGTGCTCGCGAGCGGGTGGATTTTGCCCATTATTCAATAAGTAAGGCTTAATCTTCTCATATTGTGCATAGAATTGCCCCATGTCTACCACCAAATCACGCACGACCGGCAGGCCTGGCAGAGGACGGATAACAATTTTCTGACCAGGACGCTGCAGCGCTGAAATTGGCGTGATGCAGGCCAGGCCATTTTTGCCGTTCATGTTCACACCGTCAGAGCCACAAACCCCTTCACGGCAGGAGCGGCGGAACGACAGCGTAGGATCTTTTTCTTTCAGCTGGATTAACGCATCCAGCAGCATCATGTCGCGACCTTCTTCCGCTTCCAGGGTGTAGTCCTGCATACGCGGAGCGTCATCAACATCCGGGTTATAACGATAAACTGAGAATTCGAGTTTCATTATCCTGTCTCCGCATTAGTAAGTACGAATCTTCGGCGGGAACGCCGGACGCAGTTTCGGTTCCATGTTGACGCTACGACGCGTCATGGATTCCGACTCTGGCAGATACAGGGAATGGCACAGCCAGTTTTCGTCATCACGATCCGGGAAGTCGAAGCGGCTATGCGCGCCACGGCTTTCGGTACGGAAGTTTGCCGACATCGCCGTCGCGAACGCGGTTTCCATCAGGTTATCCAGCTCCAGGCACTCAACGCGCTGGGTGTTGAATTCGCTGGAGGTGTCGTCCAGACGGGCATTTTTCAGACGCTCGCGGATCGCTTTCAGCTGCTCAAGACCTTTGGCCATCGCGTCGCCTTCGCGGAATACCGAGAAGTTGTGCTGCATGCATTCCTGCAGCGCTTTACGGATTTCCACCGGATCTTCGCCGTTACGGTTACCGTTCCAGCGGTTGAGGCGCTCAAGAGAGGCATCAATTTCGTCGTCGGTCGCGTCACGCAGCGCGCCCTGCTCGGCAATGGATTCCTGCAGATGCAGACCGACTGCACGACCAAACACCACCAGGTCCAGCAGGGAGTTGCCGCCCAGACGGTTTGCACCGTGTACGGATACGCAGGCAATTTCGCCTACCGCGAACAGGCCAGGAATGACCACGTCTTCGCCCTGCTCGTTTACGGTCAGCGCCTGACCGGTCACTTTGGTCGGAATACCGCCCATCATGTAGTGGCAGGTTGGGATAACCGGAATCGGCTCTTTCACCGGGTCGACGTGTGCGAAGGTGCGGGACAGTTCCAGGATGCCCGGCAGACGGGACTCCAGAACTTCTTTACCCAGATGGTCGAGCTTCAGCTTCGCGTGTGGACCCCATGGGCCGTCACAGCCGCGGCCTTCACGGATTTCGATCATGATGGAACGCGCCACCACGTCACGACCCGCCAGGTCTTTCGCATTCGGGGCATAACGCTCCATGAAGCGCTCGCCGTGCTTGTTCAGCAGGTAGCCACCTTCACCGCGGCAGCCTTCTGTTACCAGAACGCCCGCACCGGCGATACCGGTTGGGTGGAACTGCCACATCTCCATATCCTGCACCGGCACGCCCGCGCGGATAGCCATACCGACGCCGTCACCGGTATTGATGTGGGCGTTGGTGGTGGACTGATAGATACGGCCTGCGCCGCCGGTAGCCAGCACGGTAGCGCGGGCTTTGAAGTAAACCACTTCACCGGTTTCGATGCACAGCGCGGTACAGCCGACGATTGCGCCATCGGCGTTTTTCACCAGATCCAGCGCGTACCACTCGGAGAAGATGGTGGTATGGTTTTTCAGGTTCTGCTGATACAGGGTGTGCAGCAGTGCGTGACCGGTACGGTCAGCCGCCGCCGCGGTACGTGCCGCCTGCTCGCCGCCGAAGTTTTTCGACTGGCCGCCAAACGGACGCTGATAGATGGTGCCATTTTCCAGACGGGAGAACGGCAGACCCATGTGGTCCAGCTCCAGAATCGCTTCCGGGCCGGTTTTACACATATATTCGATGGCATCCTGGTCGCCGATGTAGTCGGAACCTTTTACCGTGTCGTACATGTGCCATTCCCAGTTATCTTCATGGGAGTTGCCCAGCGCAACGGTGATACCGCCCTGCGCAGACACAGTGTGGGAACGGGTCGGGAAAACTTTAGAGAGCAGCGCACAGGTCTGGCCGCTCTGGGAAATTTGCAGTGCGGCACGCATACCTGCGCCACCGGCACCAATTACAACAGCATCAAATTCTCTGACTGGCAGTTTCATTACACACCCCACACCACAACGAATCCATAAATAACGTAAACCACCAGTGCAACAACAATGGCCAGCTGCAGTGGAAGGCGAATCGCCAGCGGTTTAACGTAATCGGTCAACACCTGCCACATGCCAATCCAGGCATGAATAAGGATGGAGAACAGAGCCAGCAGGGTGAACACTTTGGTGAAGGCGGATCCGAAGAACCCACTCCAGATTTCCCACGTCAGCGTGCCGCTGGTCGCGAAGAAACCGATCATATAGATGATGTAAAGAGTGAGAACGATGGCGGTAGCACGGACCAGAATGAAGTCATGTACGCCGTTGCGTCCTAATGCGGAGGCGTTGCTTACCATACGAGAACTCCTGCGAGAAGTGAAAGCACGACAGTAATCACAAATGAAATGTTAGCGGAGCGTTTCCCGGCTTCGAAAGTCTCTTCCAGGTAGCCAAAGTCCATCAGCATATGGCGAACACCGACGACGACGTGGTACGCCAGCGCGGTCAGAATGCCCCACATGATGAATTTCACGAAGAAGCTGTTCATGATGGCGGAGGCCTGGAGGAATCCTTCAGGGGAAGAGAGGCTGGTGCCCAGTAACCACAGCAAAATACCGACCGCCACAAACGTAATCACACCAGAAACACGGTGCAGAATGGACGCTATTGCTGTTACAGGGAACCGGATCGTTTTGAGATCCAGATTGACAGGTCTTTGTTTTTTCACATTTCTTATCATGAATAACGCCCACATGCTGTTCTTATTGTTTCCTTCCTCCGGACTGCGATGCGGGTCAAGCAGCGTTCCTTTTCTATAACTGCGCGTCATGCATAACACTGCTTCCAGATGCTTAAACGACACGTTACAACGCTGGGTGGCTCGGGATTGCAGGGTGTTCCGGAGACCTGGCGGCAGTATAGGCCGTTCACAAAATCATTACAATTAACCTACATACAGTTTGTCGGGTTTTCTCTGGAACAGTGATCAGGGTCACGATAACAACATCTTTTTAATTTTTAATCATCTGATTTGACAAATGTTAAACAATATTGTTACAAACATCATCAGAAAAGGCATATAATGCGCAAAAGTTATGAGGTCTCTCTTTCACCTGACAAATAGTTATGTAACAGTGTGATGGTATTGACCGAAGTTATCAGGACAGTTATTAGTGATATACAGGTTTGAATAATTCGGACTGCAAAAACGCTGATTTGCTGTTGTTTCACTGATATTTCATTCGTTTACCTGCAAGGCGCCATAGCTCTGTACCCTGGTTTGTCCTCGTGAGCTGAGCGGTAAGCCAAATAACAATCTGGTAACGGTGATTAACAGCTGAAAGCAAATCCGGTAAAGCGCAGTCTTAAGCATAAGGCGCTAAGGAGACCGTAAATGGCTGATACAAAGGCAACGCTCACCCTAAATGGTGACACTGCTATTGAACTGGATGTGCTAAAAGGCACGCTCGGTCAGGATGTTATTGATATCCGTACGCTGGGTTCTAAAGGTGTGTTCACCTTTGACCCTGGATTTACCTCTACCGCATCTTGCGAATCCAAAATCACCTACATTGACGGTGACGAAGGTATCCTGCTCCATCGCGGCTTCCCCATCGATCAGTTAGCCACCGAATCCAACTATCTGGAAGTGTGCTACATCCTGCTGAACGGCGAAAAACCGACGCAGGCGCAGTACGATGAATTCAAAACCACCGTGACCCGTCACACCATGATCCATGAGCAGATTACCCGTCTGTTCCATGCGTTCCGCCGTGACTCTCACCCGATGGCGGTGATGTGCGGGATTACCGGTGCGCTGGCGGCGTTCTACCACGACTCCCTTGACGTGAATAACCCACGTCACCGTGATATCGCGGCGTTCCGCCTGCTGTCCAAAATGCCTACCATGGCGGCGATGTGCTACAAATACTCCATCGGCCAGCCGTTTGTGTATCCGCGCAACGACCTCTCCTACGCGGGTAACTTCCTGCGCATGATGTTCTCCACGCCGTGCGAAGAGTACGAAGTGAACCCGGTGCTGGAACGCGCGATGGACCGTATTCTGATCCTGCACGCTGACCACGAACAGAACGCCTCTACCTCTACCGTCCGTACCGCGGGCTCTTCAGGCGCGAACCCGTTCGCCTGTATCGCTGCGGGCATCGCCTCCCTGTGGGGACCGGCGCACGGCGGCGCGAACGAAGCGGCACTGAAGATGCTGGAAGAGATCAGCACCGTTGAGCACATTCCTGAGTTCGTGCGTCGTGCGAAAGACAAGAATGACTCCTTCCGCCTGATGGGCTTCGGTCACCGTGTTTACAAAAACTACGACCCGCGCGCTACCGTCATGCGTGAGACCTGCCACGAAGTGCTGAAAGAGCTGGGTACCAAAGATGACCTGCTGGAAGTGGCGATGGAGCTGGAACACATCGCGCTGAACGACCCGTACTTCATCGAGAAGAAACTCTACCCGAACGTCGATTTCTACTCTGGCATTATTCTGAAAGCGATGGGCATTCCGTCTTCCATGTTCACCGTGATCTTCGCCATGGCCCGTACCGTAGGCTGGATTGCGCACTGGAACGAAATGCACAGCGAAGGCATGAAAATCGCCCGTCCTCGTCAGCTGTACACCGGCTACGAGCAGCGTGATTTTAAGTCTGATATTAAGCGCTAACAGAAGTTGGGTGCGGCCTGGTGCCCTCACCCCGGCCCTCTCCCACAGGGAGAGGGTGAAAACCTTAAAAACGGTAACCCATGGGTTACCGTTTTACTTTTATTTCTGGCAGTGCGGGCACCAGTAAAAGGGTCTCGAAGAGAGCATAATTCTGTCAATAATTCCGCCGCATCGCTCGCACTTTTTCCCCGCCCGATGAAACACCTTGAACCGGAACAGCGCCCCATGATGCGTGTTCTCATCCACCACGCCGCGCGTGTTGTACGACAGCCGCGGAATATCCAGCAGCGCGTGGGATAACGCCTCCAGCTGTTCATCGCTCAGCTGAGACGCTTTATGCTGCGGCGCCAGCCCGACTTCCCAGAGGATCTCTACCCGCAGGTAGTTACCCAGCCCGGCCAGAAAGGCCTGGTCGAGGAACAGACCGGAAAACTGTCGGTTACGGAATTTAGGTGATAACAGCCGGGCCTTCACGTCGCTTGCCGTCAGGCGCATGTCCAGCACGTCCGGCCCGACCCGCTGCAGGAACGGGTGCGTCAGCAGCTGCTCCGGCGTTAACATTTCGATATCCGACGCGCTATAGAGCAGGATCGCCTTATCCGCCGTTTGCAGCCTGACGCGCAGCACGCGGGTGGTTTGCGGCTGCTCGTCCGCCTCCACAACCCGCCAGACGCCGTAAAGCTGGTTATGGCTATATAACGTCAGGTTATGGGAAAAGTGCGTGAGCAAGGCCTTGCCGCGCGTTTCAATATGGGTCACCGTCTGGCCCACCAGCTGTGATTCAAACGGTTTCAGTTGAGGAAAAGCAAACCAGACATCCGTCAGGGGTTTGCCCTTTATCGCCGCCTCCAGGCTATCCGCCGCGCGGCGGATCTCCGGACCTTCTGGCATTTTGTGTCCTTATCGTCATTATTCGGCGCTGACGAGGATGCCCTCTTCAGAGAACGCTGCCCGCAAGCGGCGCGCGAACTGGAGCGCATGCTCGCCGTCGCCGTGTAAACATACCGTATCGGCCTGAACGTTTGCCGGTGTTCCATCCACGGCGATCACTCGCCCGGCGCGCACCATCTCCAGCGTCTGCGCCAACGCTTTGCCTTCATCGGTAATCAGCGCCCCGGCCTGCGTCCGCGGAACCAGGCTGCCGTCCGGCAGGTATCCACGATCGGCAAACACTTCCTGACGCGTGGTCAGCCCCAGCCGTTGTCCGGCGCGAATCAGCTCGCTTCCCGCAAGGCCTACCAGAATCAGCTGCGGATTACAGTCCCGCACCGCGCGGGCAATCGCCTCCGCCAGATCCGCATCTTTCGCCGCCTGGTTGTAAAGCATGCCGTGCGGCTTCACGTGGCGCATCACGCCGTTCTGGGCGCGCACCATCGCCTCCAGCGCGCCGATCTGGTAGAGCACCTGCGCATAGACCGTCGCAGGGGGCAGATCCATCGCCGTACGGCCAAAGTTTTCCCGATCGGGAAAGCTGGGGTGAGCCCCTATCGCGACGCCGTTTTTAATGGCATTACGCACGCTCTCCAGCATGGTTTGCGCATCGCCCGCGTGAAAGCCGCAGGCGATATTGACCGAGGTGACCAGGGTCATCAGTTCCGCATCAGCGCGGCTTCCCTCCCCCAGATCGGCGTTCAAATCAATCTTTACCATCAAGCCTCCACGCCAGCTGTTCGAGATAACGCTGCTGATCCTGCCGCGCTTTTAGCGCCTCCTCCAGCGAACACTTCACGAAGTGAATCGGCTGACCGAGGGGAATTTGCGCCAGATGGTAGCGATCCGCTTCAATGATGCAGGCAATGCGCGGATAACCGCCGGTAGTTTGCGCATCGTTCATTAACACGATGGGCTGACCGTTCCCCGGCACCTGAATAACCCCCGGCAATAAACCGTGGGAGAGCAGTTCCCGGTCCGTCGTGCGGGTCAGCGGCTGACCCTGCAGGCGGTAGCCCATGCGGTTACTCTGCGGGCTGATCTTCCACGGCGCGCGCCAGAAGGACTCTTTAGAAGCCTCGTCGAACTCATGATATTCCGGCCCCGGTAAGGCGCGGATCTGGTTTCCCCACAGCAGCTGTTTTACGCCCTGCGTGGTCGAGAAATGGCGCGCGGAGGCTTTGATTGCCAGCCGATCGCCGTCGCGCAACAAACGTCCTTCGTGACCGCCGATCCCGGCTTTTTGATCGGTACTGGATGAACCCAATATCTCCGGCACGTCGATGCCGCCAGCCACCGCGAGATAGCTACGCACGCCGTGCAGCGGACGTTTGAGCGTCAGGCGCTGCCCGGCTTTCGCCCGCAGCCGCCAGCCGGTCCACACCGCTTTGCCATCCAGCGTCGCATCACACCCTGCGCCGGTTAAGGCAAACCAGGTCTCCTGACCAAACTCAATCACACACTGACCCAGCGTAATTTCTAGCGCCGCCGTGCTGCCTGGGTTGCCCACAAGCAGGTTGGCAATCTCCAGCGAAGGACGGTCAAGCGCACCGCAGTAGCTCACGCCCGACTGGCGAAGACCAAAGCGCCCGGCATCCTGTACGGAGGTGTAAAGCCCGGCGCGAATAAGCGTTAACATACCCCCTCCTTCTGCGGGATAAAGCGAAGGGTATCGCCGGGACGCAGGAGTATTGGCGTCTCCAGCCCGGGTTCAAATAACGGTGTAGCGGTATGCCCAATAAGCTGCCAGCCGCCGGGCGATGTCAGGGGATAAACGCCGGTCTGCTCGCCGCCGATAGCCACCGTTCCCGCCGGCACGCTCACGCGCGGCTCGGCACGGCGTGGCGTATGCAGCCGGGGAGATAATCCGCCCAGATACGGGAACCCGGGCTGAAATCCCAGGAACCAGACCACGTAGTCAACCGAGCTGTGCAGCTCAACAACCTGCTTTTTGGTTAATCCGCAGTGATCTGCCACCACGCCAAGATCCGGCCCACCCGTACCGCCATAAACGACCGGGATCTCAATGGCGCGCGATTCCGGCTCCAGCGCCTCGCTCTCTTCCCACCAGCGCTGCAAACGCTCAATGGCATCCAGCGCCAGGGTATGCGGGCTACGCAGCACCACTGTGATGTTATTCATCCCCGGAATGGCTTCAACCACCTCCGGTAGTTCGGCCAGACGCTGGGTCAGCCGCCAGATACGCTTTTGCGTGGCAAGCGTCACCGGTGGTTCAAGCTCCAGAACCACGGCGGTTTCACCCAGAAGATAACAACGCGCTCGCTGCACTTAACTACCTCTCGTCAGGCTGGGTTAGGGATATCAATAAAGGTCACATCCAGACCGGTATTTTCCGTCAGCCACTCGCTGAGGGCGCGAATGCCGCCGCGCTCGGTGGCATGATGGCCAGCCGCATAAAAATGCAGCCCCTGTTCACGCGCCGAATGAATGGTCTGCTCGGAAACCTCGCCGGTGATAAAAGCATCGACGCCGAAACGCGCGGCGCTGTCGATAAAGCCCTGACCGCCACCGGTACACCATGCGACACGCTTCACCGTATCCGGACCGGTATCACCGCTCCACAGCGGACGACGGCCCAGGCGCGCTTCAATCCACGATGCCAGCTCCAGCCCCGGAACCGGCATCGCCAGCTCGCCCCACGGCACCAGCGGTTCAATTTCCCCCATCACGGTAATCCCCAGTAGCTGCGCCAGCTGGACGTTGTTGCCGAGCTCCGGGTGCGCATCCAGCGGCAGATGATAGCCGTACAGGTTGATGTCATTAGCCAGCAGCGTTTTCAGACGATTGCGCTTCATCCCGCGAATAATCGGCGATTCGTTTTTCCAGAAGTAACCGTGATGAACAATCACCGCGTCGGCGTTCTGACGAACGGCCTCGTCCAGCAGCGCCTGGCTTGCCGTCACGCCGGTGATAATTTTTTGCACCGTCTCACGACCTTCAACCTGGAGCCCGTTCGGGCCGTAATCGCTGAAAGAGGTACTGTTCAGTTTTTCGTTAATCAGGCTTTCCAGTTCGCTGTTTTTCATCATCACTCTCTTATGCTTTGCGGGCAGCTTCGTACGCCGCCAGCGTGGCGACACGCGCCTGTTTATGGTCGACAATCGGACGAGGGTAATTCAGCTTTACACGCTGTTTATCCGCCCATGCCCACGGTTCGTGGATCGCTTTAGCAGGTATACCGTTAAGTTCAGGAACCCAGCGGCGGATAAACTCGCCGTCCGCATCAAATTTTTGCCCCTGCGTGGTCGGATTAAAAATCCGGAAATAGGGCGCGGCATCGGTGCCGGTAGAGGCTGCCCACTGCCAGCCGCCGTTATTCGCGGCGAGATCGCCATCGATCAGCTGAGAGATAAAATAGCGCTCTCCGATACGCCAGTCGATAAGCAGATCCTTCACCAGAAAGCTGGCGGTAATCATCCGCAGGCGGTTATGCATCCACCCCGTCTCGTTAAGCTGACGCATGGCGGCATCGACTATCGGGTAACCCGTCTGCCCGCTTTGCCAGGCTTTAAGCTGCTTATCATTCGATTGCCACTTTACATTATCGGTCCAGCCAATGAAGGGCCGATGCTTACACAAACCCGGATGAAAGGTCATCAGATGGCGATAAAACTCGCGCCAGATAAGTTCATTCAGCCAGACGGCCCCTGCGCCCCCCTCCAGCGCCTGCGGCTGCTCCGCCAGCAGACGATGCAAACACTGGCGCGGTGAGATCGCGCCAAGCGCCAGACAGGCCGACAGGCGGCTGGTGCCCTCGATGGCGGGAAAATCCCGACGCGCGTCGTAATATCCCGCGTCCTGCTTGCAGAACTGGCGCTGTTGAGCGATTGCCGCTTTCTCATCGGCGGGGAACAGCGTTTCATCAAACGGCTGCTGAGGGTAATCAAACGTCAGCTCAGGCAGATCCTTTATGGCTTCGCCTCGCACGGCAGGCGCGGCAACGCACTCCGGCAGCGCCTCTTTCAGACGTTTGATAAAGGCATTTTTAAACGGCGTAAAAACTTTATACATCTCGTGGTTGCCGGTCATCACGCTGCCCGGTGCCAGCATCACGCTGTCATCAAACCCTTCGCAGACCACCCCTTCCAGCATCTTCTCCAGCTGACGGTCGCGCTGCTGCTCGTTGAATTCGTACTGATAGTTGTAAAAAAGATGCGTGACGTTGTGCTGCTTACATATCTCCTGCACCGTCTGAAGCTGTGCGGCAAAATCACTCACCTCTTTATAGAGAAGCGGTATGCCTTTTCCAGCGAGCGAGTGCTGCAGATCGTTCAGATACGCCCGGAGCAAGGCCGCCTGCCGGGGGGCCATATCGTGCTGCCGCCACTGCTCGGGCGTGGCCATAAACAGGGCCAGTACGTTAGCGTCTTTGGCGCGGCAGGCTGCCGCAAGGGCGATGTTGTCATGTACGCGCAGGTCCGCGCGAAACCAAACCAGATGGGTGGGCATAAAACTCCAGGCAATTATCCATTATGTCCGTAAGGGCATGCCGTAAAAGGAAAAAGCATGCATTGAACTACTTTGCCATGAAGTGTAGACGGGATGAAATAAAAAAGGCCGCCCGAAGCGGCCTTAGCGCTACTTGTCCTGCGCTATCGTGGTTAACGCGACAAACCCATTAGGTTCATCGCTCTTTACAACGAGTACGCTGGCGACAATGAACGCGATGCAAAAATAGCGTTTCATTATGCGGTCCCTGCTGCTAACCGCTCCACCGTTCACCACCGGTGATAAGTCGGTGGACACAAGCCCGGGTAGGCGGGCTGCTTTACGGCTGTAAGTACACCTTTCCCAGGACCGATGCCCATTTGCGAGATGGCGGAAAGGGACGCAGCATCATAATTAACATCCGCTGCGAAGGTAAGATACTCGAATAAAATTAGGAATTTATAAAGGCTTCGAGGGATTGCCATCTGCTTACAGGAAGGTATGATTAAAACCCCGGGTAGGGGCTGCAAGATCACCCAACGGACCGCGAATCCCGAGGGACAAAAAAAACCGCCAACAGTAATGTGGCGGTTTTTTTTATTGCTATGTGTAGTCTTAGTATCAGTAGAAATCGCAGGTCGCTTTCTCGGCCTGATCCATCCACACCGGCTTCTCGCTGGTTTTCGCCCAGACGCGATGCAGATAGCTGTAAAAACGTGCACGATCTTTCCAGAACAGCATCACCGGCAGAGCCAGCACGCCAGCCACTACGGCGAAAGCGCGGCGCAAGAACACGATATGAGCCGGATACTCTTTATAAAGATCCATATTTTCTCCCCTATAGTTGGCCGGAAACGTCATCCGGAAAATTCAAAATCTGTGACCTGGCTAAAATAATATCGCTTTGTTTGTAATTTTACTACTCATCCGACCACTTATTTTTGCCCATTTAGTGAATATTTACATTCACGCCGTAATTAAGTTACAAAAAAGTTAACAGTTTACTTATCAATAGTTAAATTGTGGGCTTTGCCATTTTTATACTTTTTTTACACCCGCCCTCCCCATTTTTGCGAAATCTTTGCGCCGGAAATCCTCCCGTTAGTACAACAACGAAAGTCACCTGGAGGTGGATTGTGAGTGCAGGTCTTATTGCCGGCATCGTGCTGGTGTTCCTGTTATTGGGTTATCTGGTCTATGCCCTGATAAATGCGGAGGCCTTCTGATGGCTGCTCAGGCGTTTCTGCTTATTGCCAGCTTCTTAGTGGTACTGTTCATTCTGGCAAGGCCACTGGGATCGGGACTGGCACGATTGATCAACAACGTTCCTTTGCCCGGCACGGGAAGCGTTGAAAAAGGGATCTGGCGCGTGCTGGGAATAGACGATCGGGAGATGAACTGGCGTCAGTATCTGATCGCCATTCTGCTGCTGAATATCGTTGGGCTCATTGCGCTTTTTGCCATGCTGATGTTGCAGGGCATCCTGCCGCTGAATCCGCAACAGCTACCGGGCCTGTCCTGGCATCTTGCGCTGAACACGGCGGTGAGCTTTGTCACTAACACCAACTGGCAGTCCTACGCCGGTGAAACCACGCTGAGCTATTTCAGCCAGATGGTCGGGTTAACCGTGCAAAACTTCCTCTCGGCCGCCAGCGGTATCGCGGTGATCTTCGCGCTGACGCGTGCGTTTGCGCGTCAGAAAATCAATACCCTGGGTAACGCGTGGGTGGATCTGACCCGCATTACGCTGTGGATCCTGCTGCCAATTGCGCTGCTGATCGCGCTGTTCTTCATCCAGCAGGGCACCCTGCAAAACCTGATGTCTTACGCGCCCTATACCTCGCTGGAAGGTGCAAAACAGCTCCTGCCGATGGGGCCAGTAGCGTCACAGGAAGCCATCAAAATGCTCGGGACGAACGGAGGTGGCTTCTTCAACGCCAACTCGTCGCATCCGTTTGAAAACCCTACCGCATTGACCAATTTTGTGCAGATGCTGGCGATTTTCCTGATCCCCGCCGCGCTCTGCTTCGCCTTTGGTGACGTGGTTAACGATCGACGTCAGGGCCGCACCCTGCTCTGGACGATGTCACTTATCTTTGTAGTCTGCGTGGCGCTGGTGATGTGGGCTGAATGGAGCGGCAACGGCCATTTCATGCAGCTGGGGGCCAACAGCAATATCAATATGGAAGGTAAAGAGAGCCGCTTTGGCATTCTTGCCAGCAGCCTGTATGCGGTAGTCACCACGGCGGCCTCGTGCGGGGCAGTCAACGCCATGCATGATTCCTTTACGGCGCTGGGTGGCATGATCCCGATGTGGCTGATGCAGATTGGCGAAGTCGTCTTTGGCGGCGTGGGCTCGGGTCTTTACGGCATGCTGCTGTTCGTGCTGCTGGCGGTATTTATTGCCGGTTTGATGATTGGCCGCACTCCGGAATACCTCGGTAAAAAAATCGACGTCCGCGAGATGAAATTAACCGCGCTGGCGATTCTGGTCACCCCTGCGCTTGTGCTGCTCGGCACCGCGCTGGCGCTGATGACCGAGACCGGACGCAGCGGCATCTTTAACCCCGGCATTCACGGTTTTAGCGAAGTGCTGTATGCCGTCTCCTCTGCCGCCAACAACAACGGCAGCGCGTTTGCGGGCTTAAGCGCCAACTCACCGTTCTGGAACTGCCTGCTGGCGTTCTGCATGTTTGTGGGTCGCTTTGGGATCATTGTGCCGGTGTTGGCGATTGCCGGATCGCTGGTGAATAAAAAAATCCAACCGACCACCACCGGGACATTACCGACCCACGGCGCGCTGTTTATCGGCCTGCTGACGGGTACCGTGTTACTGGTCGGCGCCCTGACCTTTATCCCCGCCCTCGCGTTAGGCCCGGTCGCGGAATACCTCTCTTTACGCTGATTTTGCGGAGAAATTGTCATGAGTCGTAAACAACTGGCCCTGTTCGAACCGTCATTAGTTCGCCAGGCGCTCATGGATGCGGTGAAAAAGCTGAGTCCGCGCGTGCAGTGGCACAACCCGGTGATGTTTATTGTCTGGGCGGGAAGCGTCCTGACCACCGCCCTGGCGATTGCCATGGGAACGGGCCACATGCCGGGAAATGCAACGTTTACCGGCGCCATCAGCCTGTGGCTGTGGTTTACCGTGCTGTTCGCCAACTTTGCGGAAGCGCTGGCGGAAGGCCGGAGTAAAGCCCAGGCCAACAGCCTGAAAGGGGTAAAGAAAACCGCCTTCGCGCGCAAGCTACGTGAACCTAAATACGGCGCGCAGATGGACCACGTTCCGGCGGATGAACTGCGTAAAGGCGATGTGGTGCTGGTGGAAGCCGGTGACATTATCCCTTGCGACGGTGAAGTCATCGAAGGGGGCGCCTCGGTGGATGAAAGCGCCATTACCGGGGAGTCCGCGCCGGTTATCCGTGAGTCCGGCGGCGATTTCGCCTCCGTGACGGGCGGGACGCGCATTCTCTCCGACTGGCTGGTGATCCAGTGTAGCGTTAACCCGGGGGAAACCTTCCTCGACCGGATGATCGCCATGGTGGAAGGTGCCCAGCGTCGTAAAACGCCGAACGAGATCGCCCTGACCATCCTGCTGGTGGCCCTGACCATCGTCTTCCTGCTGGCAACCGCGACGCTGTGGCCGTTCTCCGCCTATGGCGGCACCGCGGTCACTATCACGGTGCTGGTGGCGCTGCTGGTCTGCCTGATCCCCACCACCATTGGTGGCCTGCTGTCAGCCATCGGCGTAGCCGGCATGAGCCGTATGCTCGGTGCCAACGTCATCGCCACCAGCGGGCGTGCGGTGGAAGCCGCCGGTGACGTGGACGTCTTACTGCTGGATAAAACCGGGACCATTACCCTCGGTAACCGCCAGGCGTCAGATTTCCTGCCCGCCCCGGGCGTGGATGAAAAAACGCTGGCGGACGCCGCGCAGCTCTCTTCGCTTGCAGATGAAACCCCGGAAGGCCGCAGTATCGTGATCCTCGCCAAGCAGCGCTTTAACCTGCGCCAGCGCGACGTTCAGAGCCTGCACGCCACTTTCGTGCCCTTCACGGCGCAAACCCGCATGAGCGGCATTAACATTCAGGATCGCATGATCCGTAAAGGCTCTGTTGACGCCATCCGTCGCCACATTGAGGCCAACAATGGCCACTTCCCGCCGGAAGTGGACAGCCTGGTCGAAAGCGTGGCCCGTCAGGGGGCGACGCCGCTGGTGGTGGCCGAAGGGGCACACGTGCTGGGGGTAATTGCCCTGAAGGATATCGTCAAAGGCGGCATCAAGGAGCGCTTTGCCCAGCTGCGTAAAATGGGGATCAAAACGGTGATGATCACCGGGGATAACCGTCTTACCGCCGCGGCGATTGCCGCCGAAGCGGGCGTGGATGATTTTCTTTCCGAAGCCACACCGGAAGCGAAACTGGCGTTGATTCGTCAGTATCAGGCGGAAGGCCGCCTGGTGGCGATGACCGGCGACGGCACCAACGACGCCCCTGCCCTGGCGCAGGCCGACGTGGCGGTGGCAATGAACTCCGGTACCCAGGCGGCAAAAGAGGCGGGCAACATGGTCGACCTCGACTCTAACCCGACCAAGCTGATTGAAGTGGTGCACATCGGCAAGCAGATGCTGATGACGCGCGGGTCGCTGACCACGTTCAGTATTGCCAACGACGTGGCGAAATATTTCGCCATCATTCCGGCGGCGTTTGCTGCGACCTACCCGCAATTAAACGCGTTGAACGTGATGCACCTGCACTCTCCGGCATCGGCCATTCTGAGCGCAGTAATCTTTAACGCCCTGATTATTGTCTTCCTGATCCCGCTGGCGCTGAAAGGCGTGAGCTATAAGCCGCTCACGGCCGCCGCCATGCTGCGCCGCAACCTGTGGATTTACGGCCTGGGCGGGCTGGTGGTGCCCTTCATCGGTATCAAGGTTATCGACCTGCTGTTGACGCTGTTCGGCCTGGTTTAAAAGGTGAATCAAATGACGATGTTACGCCCCGCTATACTTCTTTTTATTCTGCTGTCTCTCATTACCGGCGGGCTGTACCCGCTGGTGACCACCGCGCTGGGCCAGTGGTGGTTTAAGGATCGGGCCAACGGCTCGCTGATTATGCAAAACGGTGAAAGCCGCGGTTCGCGCCTGATTGGTCAGAACTTTACGGATGCCCGTTACTTCCAGGGGCGCCCTTCCGCCACTGCCGAAAGCCCGTATAATCCGATGGCATCCGGCGGCAGCAACCTGGCAGGCAGCAACCCTGAGCTGGACAAAGCCGTTGCTGAGCGCGTGGCAGCCCTGCGCGCCGCTAATCCGCAGGCCAGCCGTGAGGTGCCCGTAGAGCTGGTGACCGCCTCGGCCAGCGGGCTGGACTACAGCCTGACGCCGGCAGCCGCGGCATGGCAAATCCCGCGCGTCGCCGCGGCCCGTCAGCTGACCGTCGAACAGGTTAGCCAGCTGGTTGCAGAGCACACGCAAAAGCCGCTGGTCAGCTTTATCGGCATGCCCGTGGTGAATATTGTTGAGCTGAATCTGGCGCTGGACGCGCTAAGGAAAAACTAAATGACCGACGAGCCCATGCGTCCGGATCCGGACAGGCTGCTCGAACAGACGGCCGAAGCCCATCGCGGCAAACTGAAAATTTTCTTTGGCGCCTGCGCAGGCGTCGGGAAAACCTTCGCCATGCTGACGGAAGCCCAGCGGCTTCGGGCGCAGGGGCTCGATATATTGATAGGCGTGGTAGAAACCCACGGACGCAAAGAGACCGCATCGCTGCTGAAGGGGCTGGCCACCCAGCCGCCCCGCCGCATCAGCCACCGCGGTCGGCTAGTCACCGAATTCGATCTCGATGCCGCCCTCGCCCGCCGTCCCGCCCTTATCCTGATGGACGAACTGGCGCACAGCAATGCGCCAGGCTCACGCCATCCAAAACGCTGGCAGGATGTAGAAGAGCTGCTCGAAGCCGGCATCGATGTTTTCACGACGGTTAACGTTCAGCATCTCGAAAGCCTGAACGACGTGGTCAGCGGCGTCACCGGCATTCAGGTGCGCGAGACGGTGCCCGACCCCTTTTTTGATTCCGCCGATGAAGTGGTGCTGGTTGACCTGCCCCCTGACGATTTGCGCCAGCGCCTGCACGAAGGCAAGGTTTATATTGCCGGCCAGGCCGAGCGCGCCATCGAACATTTCTTCCGTAAAGGTAACCTGATTGCCCTGCGCGAGCTGGCCCTGCGTCGTACTGCCGATCGCGTCGACGATCAGATGCGCGCCTGGCGCGACCTGCAGGGCCAGGAGCGCGTCTGGCATACGCGAGATGCCATCCTGCTGTGCGTAGGCCACGGCAGCGGCAATGAAAAGCTTGTCCGCACCGCCGCGCGCCTGGCGGCTAAATTTGGCAGCGTCTGGCATGCGGTGTATGTCGAAACGCCGCAGCTGCACGCGCTCCCCGAGAACCAGCGCCGCGCGATATTGAGTTCGCTTCGCCTGGCGCAGGAGCTGGGTGCCGAAACCGCCACTCTTTCCGACCCTCAGGAAGATAAAGCCATCCTGCGCTACGCCCGTGAGCACAATCTCGGGAAAATCGTGATTGGCCGTCGCCAGCATCGCCGCTGGTTTAGCCGCGAATCGTTTGCCGACAAGCTGGCCCGCCGCGCACCGGATCTGGACCTGGTGATCGTGGCGCTGGATGATAAGCCCACGCCGT
Source organism: Enterobacter cloacae complex sp. ECL352 (assembly GCF_020149545.1). Lineage (NCBI taxonomy): Bacteria > Pseudomonadati > Pseudomonadota > Gammaproteobacteria > Enterobacterales > Enterobacteriaceae > Enterobacter > Enterobacter cloacae complex sp. ECL352. Next base: position 3,611,093 of record NZ_CP083709.1, on the reverse strand, counting down.
TACCCAGCCGCGCGCCGGACAGCCGTGCCTTCAGCGATAAATGGCGCATTCAGCTGCGCGGCTGTCTTGTCGCCGTCGTGCTCTGCGCGCTGATTACCGTGATTGCAAGCCAGTGGCTGATCGCATTTGATGCCGCCAACCTGGTGATGATCTACCTGCTTGGCGTGGTGGTGGTGGCGCTCTTTTACGGGCGCTGGCCGTCGGTGCTGGCGACGGTGATCAACGTCATCAGCTTCGATCTGTTCTTTATTGCCCCGCGCGGCACGCTCGCGGTGTCGGACGTGCAGTACATTCTTACCTTCGCGGTAATGCTCACCGTCGGGCTGGTGATCGGGAATCTGACGGCGGGCGTGCGCTACCAGGCGCGTATTGCCCGCTATCGCGAACAGCGCACGCGCCATCTCTATGAGATGTCGAAATCGCTGGCGGTGGGCCGCACGCCGCTGGATATCGTGCAGACCAGCGAGCAGTTCATTCGCTCGACGTTTCATGCCAGCAACCTGATTTTGCTCCCGGACGAACACGGCAAGCTGCGCCCGCTGACGTCGGCCTCAGGCATGACGCCCTGGGACGAAGCCATCGCGCGCTGGAGCTTTGATAAAGGGTTACCTGCGGGCGCAGGGACCGACACCCTGCCCGGCGTGCCCTACCAAATTCTGCCGCTGCGCAGCGCCGATAAAAATCAGGGGCTGGTGATTGTTGAGCCCTCCAACCTGCGCCAGCTGATGATCCCCGAACAGCAGCGGCTGCTGGAGACCTTTACGCTGCTGGTTGCCAGCGCGCTGGAGCGGCTGGCCCTCACCGCCAGCGAAGAGCAGGCCCGGCTGGCGAGCGAGCGTGAAAGCATTCGTAACTCGCTGCTGGCGGCGCTCTCTCACGATCTGCGAACCCCGCTCACCGTCCTGTTTGGTCAGTCAGAAATCCTGACGCTGGACCTGGCGGCCGAAGGCTCTAAACACGCCCTTCAGGCCAGCGAGATCCGCCAGCATGTGCTGAATACCACGCGTCTGGTGAATAACCTGCTCGATATGGCGCGTATCCAGTCAGGCGGTTTTAACCTCAAAAAAGAGTGGCTCACGCTTGAAGAGGTGGTGGGCAGCGCCCTGAAAATGCTCGAACCCGGTCTGGGCGGGCGACATATCGCGCTGAACATGCCCGAGCCCCTGACGTTAATTCATGTCGATGGTCCGCTGTTTGAGCGGGTCCTGATTAACCTGCTGGAAAATGCCGGCAAATATGCGGGCGCCAGCGCCCAAATTGGGGTGGATGCGACGGTGGACGACGGCACGCTTCGCCTTGACGTCTGGGATACCGGACCGGGCATTCCTGCCGGGCAGGAGTTGGCTATTTTCGAAAAATTCGCGCGCGGCAATAAGGAGTCGGCCATTCCGGGCGTCGGGCTGGGGCTGGCCATTTGCCAGGCGATCATTGACGTTCACGGCGGGTCCATCTCCGCAGAGAATCGTCCCGAAGGAGGCGCGCGGTTTTGTGTTACACTTCCTCTGGAAACCCCGCCAGAACTTAATGAATTACCAGAGGATTTGTGATCAACGTTCTGATTGTTGAAGATGAGATCGCCATTAGCCGTTTTCTGCGCGCTGCGCTGGAAGGGGACGGTCTGCGCGTTCATGATGCGGGCACGCTTCAACGGGGTTTAATTGAAGCCGCCACCCGCAAGCCGGACCTGGTGATCCTCGATCTTGGCCTGCCGGACGGCGACGGCATCGATTTTATCCGGGAAGTGCGTCAGTGGAGCCAGATGCCGATCCTCGTGCTCTCCGCGCGTACGGAAGAGACGGATAAAATCGCGGCGCTGGATGCCGGGGCGGATGACTATCTGATTAAACCTTTTGGTATCGGCGAGTTACAGGCTCGCCTTCGCGTGGCGCTGCGTCGCCACAGCGCAACCACGCCAGCTGACCCAACCTACACGTTTGGGGATATCCGGGTTGACCTGGCCGCGCGGCGTATTGTGCGCGGTGAAGAAGAAATCCATCTGACGCCAATAGAATTTCGCCTGCTCGCCGTTCTGCTCAACAACCACGGCAAGGTTCTCACCCAACGCCAGCTGTTAAGTCAGGTGTGGGGACCCAACGCTGTAGAACATAGTCATTATTTACGCATATATATGGGACATCTTCGTCAGAAACTCGAAGTTGACCCCGCTCGCCCTCGCCATTTATTAACTGAAACCGGTATCGGTTATCGGTTTATGCTTTGAATAACTATTCATTTTATTTTTAAATAAAAACGAAATCCCTCAGACAATATTTCACAAATAACCCATAAATTATTTTTACGGGCTATTTTTGCTCATTTAAAACATTAACAACACAACCTGTTAACGCATCATCAACAAATCAGAATTTTGATCTGCGATATTCATCTAAAACGAATATTTATTTCTGATTTGATCGGTTAACGGTGATCTACCTCACGGTTAATCGCCTTTCCCTGGATAAAATGACCATGCTTTCAATTACTGAAAGGAAAATGAAACATGGAAAACAACAATCGCTTAATGCCCCATATAAGGCGGACAACACATATCATGATGTTTGCCCACCGAAACTGCTTTGACTTTCATCTCTTTAATGCCCGGTAGTCCTTCGACTTCTGGCGCACTCGCTTACAGGTTATCCTGAAATACCTTATTTTACAGGCCATTGCCTGTGAACTCGTGCGCTCATTCATTTTAATTCAGACTCATCTGCACCGGGCGGACTGAATTTCAATCATCAAAAAAGCAATTCACTGATTTTAATCAGCGGCCACCCTTTGCTTTTTTTCCGGTAAATTATCGATTTCTTTCTTGCAAGAAATCGAGGGACGCTTATTACCTAAAATAAAGAGAGAAAGATGAAAAGTTTAAAAATCGCAGCCAGCCGTGCATGTCCGGATTGCTTTACTACCCAGCGTGAACTGGTAGATGTCCGCGCCTCTGATTATATTGATGTTGCCGCCATTGTTCTGGCGGTCACGGATATTGCCAGCGGTATCCTGGACGAAATAGAAGCCACCGGTTTTGGCATTCCTGTTTTTGTCGCGACGCACAAAGAAGAGTTCATCCCGGCAGACTATTTATCGCGCATTCATGGCGTATTTGAGTATTCAGACACCAGCAACGACTTTTATGGACGCCAGCTGGAAGCGGCCGCCCAGAAGTATGAAACCCAGCTGCGCCCGCCGTTTTTCCGCGCCCTTGTCGACTATGTGAAGCAGGGCAATAGCGCGTTTGACTGCCCGGGGCATCAGGGTGGTCAGTTCTTCCGCCGCCATCCAGCCGGTAATCAGTTTGTCGATTTCTTTGGTGAGACGCTTTTCCGCTCCGACCTGTGTAACGCCGACGTGGCGATGGGCGATCTGCTGATCCACGAAGGCGCACCGTGCATCGCCCAGCAGCATGCTGCAAAAGTCTTTAATGCTGATAAGACCTACTTCGTGCTGAATGGCACCTCGTCATCCAACAAAGTGGTGCTTAACGCCCTGCTCACCCCGGGCGACCTGGTACTATTCGACCGTAACAACCACAAATCCAACCATCACGGTGCCCTCCTCCAGGCTGGCGCAACGCCGGTCTATCTGGAAACCGCGCGCAACCCGTACGGCTTTATTGGCGGCATTGACGCCCACTGCTTTGAAGAAAGTTATCTGCGCGAGCTGGTGGCAGAGGTGGCGCCAGGCCGTGCACGCGATGCGCGTCCGTTCCGCCTGGCGGTGATCCAGCTGGGTACCTACGATGGCACCATCTATAACGCTCGTCAGGTGGTGGATAAGATTGGACACCTGTGTGATTACATCCTATTTGACTCGGCCTGGGTGGGTTACGAGCAATTTATTCCGATGATGGCCGACTGCTCTCCGCTGCTGCTGGAGCTGAACGAAAACGATCCGGGGATCCTGGTCACCCAGTCCGTACATAAGCAGCAGGCCGGCTTCTCGCAGACCTCGCAAATTCATAAGAAAGACAGCCATATCAAAGGGCAACAGCGCTATGTCCCGCATAAGCGCCTGAATAATGCCTTTATGATGCACGCCTCCACCAGCCCGTTTTATCCGCTGTTCGCTGCGCTGGACATCAACGCCCGTATGCACGAAGGCCAGAGTGGCCGCAACATGTGGATGGATTGCGTGGTGAACGGTATCGAAGCGCGCAAGCTGATCCTGGAGAACTGCCGGTATCTGCGCCCCTTCGTGCCGGAAACGGTGGATGGCCTCCCGTGGGAAAGCTGGGACACGGCGAAAATTGCGACCGATCTGCGCTTCTTCCACTTCGTACCGGGTGAAAACTGGCACGCTTTTGAAGGCTACGCTGAGCATCAGTATTTTATCGACCCGTGCAAGCTCCTGCTGACCACGCCGGGTATTAACGCCCGCACCGGGGAGTATGACGACTTCGGCGTGCCCGCCACTATCCTCGCCAACTTCCTGCGTGAAAACGGCATCGTGCCGGAAAAATGCGATCTCAACTCGATCCTGTTCCTGCTCACGCCTGCGGAAGATATGGGCAAACTGCAGCAGCTGGTGGCGCAGCTGGTGCGCTTCGAAAAACTGCTCGAGAGCGATGTTCCGCTGAAAGACGTCCTGCCTTCTCTCTACAAACAACATCCGGAACGTTACGCGGATTACACCCTGCGCCAGATCTGCCAGGAAATGCATGACCTGTACGCCCGCCACAACGTGAAACAGCTGCAGAAAGAGATGTTCCGCAAGTCTCACTTCCCACGCGTGATGATGAACCCGCAGGACGCGAACTACGCCTATCTGCGCGGTGAAGTTGAACTGGTCTCCCTGCGCGACGCGGAAGGCCGCATCGCCGCCGAAGGCGCGCTCCCTTATCCGCCAGGGGTGCTGTGCGTTGTCCCAGGGGAAGTCTGGGGCGGTTCCGTGCTGCGCTACTTTGCCGCGCTGGAAGAAGGCATCAATCTGCTGCCGGGCTTCGCGCCGGAGCTGCAGGGTGTGTACGTCGAGGAGTGTGAGGGTCGCAAGCAGGTTCGCTGTAACGTCATCAAACAACCCGCCGCTCAGCCCGCGCTGCTGAAAGGAGAGAAATTATGAGTAAGTCCAATAAGATGGGCGTGGTGCAGCTGACCATCCTAACCATGGTGAACATGATGGGCTCCGGGATTATCATGCTGCCTACCAAACTGGCAGAGGTGGGCACCATCTCTATCATCTCCTGGCTGGTGACGGCAGTCGGTTCAATGGCGCTGGCGTGGGCGTTTGCCAAGTGCGGAATGTTCAGCCGTAAGTCAGGCGGCATGGGCGGCTATGCCGAATACGCTTTTGGCAAGTCGGGCAACTTTATGGCCAACTATACCTACGGGGTGTCGCTGCTGATCGCCAACGTGGCGATTGCCATCTCCGCCGTGGGTTACGGTACGGAGCTGTTTGGCGCGACGCTCAGCCCGGTGCAAATTGGGCTGGCGACCATCGGCGTGCTGTGGATCTGTACCGTGGCTAACTTTGGCGGCGCGCGCATCACCGGGCAGCTCTCCAGCATCACCGTCTGGGGCGTGATTATCCCGGTTGTCGGCCTGTGCATCATCGGCTGGTTCTGGTTCAGCCCGACACTCTACGCCAACTCCTGGAACCCGCACCATGTGCCATTCTTTACCGCGGTCGGCTCTTCAATCGCCATGACGCTCTGGGCCTTCCTGGGTCTGGAATCCGCCTGTGCGAACGCGGAAGTGGTAGAGAATCCGGAGAAGAACGTGCCGATTGCGGTCCTCGGCGGCACGCTGGGCGCGGCGGTGATCTATATCGTCTCGACTAACGTGATTGCCGGGATTGTGCCAAACATGGATCTGGCAAACTCTACGGCGCCGTTCGGTCTGGCCTTCGCGCAGATGTTCACGCTTGAGGTCGGGAAAGTGATCATGGGGCTGATGGTGATGTCCTGCTGCGGTTCACTCCTCGGCTGGCAGTTCACCATCGCACAGGTCTTTAAATCCTCGGCTGATGAAGGTTACTTCCCAAAAATCTTCTCCCGCGTGACCAAAGCGGATGCGCCGGTGCAGGGCATGCTGGCGATTGTTATCTTCCAGAGCGGATTGTCGCTGATGACCATTAGCCCGTCGCTGAACAGCCAGTTCAACGTGCTGGTCAACCTGGCGGTGGTGACGAACATCATTCCGTATATCCTGTCGATGGCAGCGCTGGTGATCATTCAGAAGGTGGCGAAGGTGGATCCACGCAAAGCGCGTGCGGCCAATATCGTGGCGCTGATTGGGGCAATCTACAGCTTTTATGCGCTCTACTCATCCGGCCAGGAAGCGATGCTCTACGGGGCAATGGTGACCTTTATGGGCTGGACGCTGTACGGTCTGGTGTCACCGCGGTTTGAATTGAAGAACAAACATAGTTAGGTAAAAGCAAAACGGCAACCCAGGGGTTGCCGTTTTTAGTGTTTTCTCCCTCTCCCTGTGGGAGAGGGCCGGGGTGAGGGCATCAGCCCGCACCCATACCGCACTTACGCGTTTTTCAACACTTCGCTGACAATCTCTACCGCTTCTTTCTCAATCTGCTGACGGTGCTCAGCGCCGAGGAAGCTTTCGCAATAGATTTTATACGCATCTTCCGTACCGGACGGACGCGCGGCGAACCAGCCGTTCTCAGTCATCACTTTCAGACCACCAATGGATGCGCCGTTGCCCGGTGCAGCCGTCAGACGCGCGGTGATCGGATCGCCTGCCAGGGTGCTTGCGCTGACCATCTCCGGAGAGAGTTTGGACAGGGCCGCTTTCTGAGCTGACGTCGCGCTAGCCTGAATACGGTTATAGCTTGGTGCACCAAAGCGTGCCGCCAGGTCGTTGTAGTGTTCCTGCGGGTTCTTACCGGTGACCGCGGTGATCTCCGCCGCCAGCAGGCACATGATGATGCCGTCTTTATCGGTTGACCATGGCGTGCCGTCGAAACGCAGGAAAGATGCGCCCGCGCTCTCTTCACCGCCGAAGCCGAAGCTGCCGTCGTGCAGACCGTCAACGAACCATTTGAAGCCGACCGGCACTTCCACCAGCTTGCGGCCCAGCGCCTCGACCACGCGGTCAATCATCGCAGAGGAAACCAGCGTTTTACCGACGGCCACCTCTTTGCCCCACTGCGGGCGGTGCTGGAACAGATAGTTAATTGCAACAGCCAGATAGTGGTTCGGGTTCATCAGCCCGGCAGGGGTGACGATACCGTGACGGTCATAATCCGGGTCGTTAGCAAACGCCAGATCGAATTTATCACGCAGCGCCAGCAGGCCCGCCATCGCGCACTCGGATGAGCAGTCCATACGGATCGCGCCGTCTTTGTCCAGGTGCATAAAGCGGAAGGTCTGATCGACGTGATCGTTCACGATGGTCAGATCCAGCTTGTAGTGCTCGGCGATACGTTTCCAGTATTCGATACCGGAGCCGCCCAGCGGATCCACGCCCAGCTTCAGGCCGGCTTTCTGGATGGCCGCCATATCGACGATATCCGCCAGCCCTTCCACGAACGGCTGAACCAGATCCTGCTCTTTCACATGACCGGACGCCATGGCCGCATCCAGAGAAATACGCTTCACGCCTTTAAGATCGTCAGCCAGCAGCGCGTTCGCACGATCTTCCACCACTTTGGTGACGTTAGTGTCGGCCGGGCCACCGTTAGGCGGGTTGTATTTGATACCACCGTCTTCCGGCGGGTTGTGGGATGGCGTAATAACGATACCGTCCGCCAGAGCGCCACCTTTTTTGTTGTGCACCAGGATGGCATTAGAGACCGCAGGCGTTGGGGTGAAGCCATTGTTCTCCTGAACAATCACATCGACGCCGTTTGCCGCCAGCACTTCCACAACAGAGATGAACGCCGGTTCAGACAGGGCATGGGTATCTTTCCCCACGTAGCACGGACCGGTAACGCCGTTTTTAGCGCGCTCTTCCGCAATGGCCTGAGCAATGGCCAGAATGTGCGGTTCGTTAAAGCTGTGGCGCGCCGCGCTGCCGCGGTGACCAGATGTACCAAACTTCACTGCGTGTTCTGCGTTGCCCACGACCGGTTTCAGCACGTAATACTGCGCGGTCAGCTGAGCGACGTTAATCAAATCGCTTTGTTGTGCAGGTTGGCCTGCACGGCTGTGATTTGCCATTACCGGGTCCTTCTGATGCAAGGGTTAAATTGTACCGCAAACCTTTTCAATCAATTCCGCCGGGAACTGCATGGACTGCATGATGTGTTCAATCATGCTGCACTTGCGGCCCGTATTGGTATTGGTGATCACCCAGTACGGGGTGCCAGGAACATGTTTGGGTTTGGTTTGATTGCCATTTTGCAGCAGCGTCTGCTCGTCGCCCGCGAAATAGACGCGAGTACGGCCGTGAAGCGACTCGGTCGCTTCAGCAAACGCTTTGTTATCCAGTGAGTAAAGTGTAGACAGCACCAGCATAAAGCGGTTAACCGCCTTTTTCTGCTCCGCGTATTCATCGGAGAGCAGCAGCTCGCGCATCGCGCGCACTTTATCTTTTGCCGGCGTCACGACAGGTTTTGCTTGTGCAACAACGCTCGGCTGAGACACGACATCTTTGGTGACTGGGGTAGCAGGCTGTGAAGCGGCGGAAATTTTAAGCATGCGCCGTAAAATGTCGGACGCGCTCTCCCCGATATGCCGCGTCTGGCTGGCAATATACTGATAGAGTTCGTCATCAACTTCGATTGTTTTCATCTTAATCCAGTGCGATATCTTATCTGAATACAAGTCATTGGGATTATAAGGTCAAATCCCAACAGCGGATAGCGTCAAACCAGGTTGGCCGCAAAAGTCAGATTAAACTGGAACCTTGCAGCCGGGCGGCAGAATGGTCAACATGATACCCTAACCTGACATACGTAAAAAAAGAACTTTGCCATGAAATTGAATACCCGAGCGCAAACTGCACAATCGCCGAACAATAATTCTCCCATCGTACTGGTTCACGGGCTTTTTGGCAGCCTGGATAACCTGGGCGTGCTGGCGCGCGATCTGGTTACCGACCACGATATTTTACAGGTCGATATGCGCAATCATGGTCTTTCCGGGCGTTCCGACGAGATGACCTACGCGGCGATGGCGCAGGATCTGCTGGATACGCTGGATGCCCACGACCTGCAAAAGGTGACCCTCATCGGGCATTCAATGGGTGGCAAAGCGGTGATGGCCCTGACGGCACTGGCCCCGGACCGTATTAGCGGCCTGGTGGTGATTGACGTCGCGCCCGTGGATTATGACGTCCGCCGTCACGACGAGATTTTTGCCGCCATCAATGCGGTCACAGAAGCGGGTGTCGCTACGCGCCAACAGGCGGCTGCCGTCATGCGTGAGCATCTTGATGAAGAAGGCGTCGTGCAGTTCCTGCTGAAGTCATTTGTTGACGGCCAATGGCGTTTTAACGTGCCGGTGCTCTGGGATCAATACAATAACATCGTGGGCTGGGAAACCGTCCCCGCCTGGCCACACCCTACTCTCTTTATTCGCGGCGGAAATTCTCCTTACGTTACCGACGCGTACCGCGACACGCTGCTGACCCAATTCCCGCAGGCTCGCGCCCACGTGATTGCCGGTGCCGGGCACTGGGTGCATGCGGAAAAACCGGATGCTGTGCTGCGCGCCATTCGCCGCTATCTTGCTGATACTGCAAATTGATTAAAAAGAAAGCGACTGGAAGGCTGCGGGCTTCCAGTCGTTGGCGTGCCGTTTTTGGTGATGTATGATGGCGCGCTTATCGCCCGGGCATTAGCAGGGCGGCGTGTTTCCCCCGAAGTCTCAGAATCATGGCCAAAGAACAAACGGACCGTACGACACTAGATCTGTTCGCGAATGAGCGTCGCCCGGGACGACCCAAGACGAATCCGCTTTCGCGCGATGAACAGCTGCGTATCAATAAACGCAACCAGCTTAAACGCGATAAAAATCGTGGGCTTAAGCGTGTCGAACTGAAGCTTAACGCCGACGCCGTCGACGCGCTGAACGAGCTGGCTGACGCGCGAAATATCAGCCGCAGCGAGCTCATTGAAGAGATGTTGCTCGTCCAGCTTGAGACGTTACGCAGCCAGGCATAAGTCTGAAAATCCCCTTTCTCACCCTTTTCATGTAGCACAGAGTGCAGTCCTGCGCGATAGCTGTTTCCGCAGGGTTGCCAGTTCTGCTATTATTGCCCTTATCCGTGGCCGAATTGCGCCACCATACTATTAAGTTTCAAGAGGTTATTTTACTCATGGCAATCATCGGCATTTTCTTTGGCAGTGATACCGGCAATACCGAAAATATCGCAAAAAACATTCAAAAACAGCTCGGTAAAGACGTTGCTGATGTGCATGACATCGCCAAGAGCAGCAAAGAAGATCTGGAAGGCTATGACATTCTGCTGCTGGGTATCCCAACCTGGTACTACGGTGAAGCCCAGTGCGACTGGGATGATTTCTTCCCGACGCTGGAAGAAGTGGACTTCAACGGTAAGCTGGTCGCCCTGTTTGGCTGTGGCGATCAGGAAGACTACGCCGAATACTTCTGTGACGCACTGGGCACCATCCGCGATATCATTGAGCCGAACGGCGCGGTTATCGTAGGCCACTGGCCGACCGCCGGTTACCACTTCGAAGCGTCTAAAGGCCTGGCCGATGACGATCATTTCGTAGGCCTGGCCATCGACGAAGATCGTCAGCCAGAACTGACCGCAGAGCGCGTTGAGAAGTGGGTGAAGCAGATCCGCGAAGAACTGCACCTGGATGATATTCTGAACGCCTGATTTTATCGCGGCGCAACTGCGGTTGCGCCCATGCTCCAGGTCAAACCGATTAAATTAATCGCTACAATCTTTTAACTTTTTCGCCCAGACCTGTACAATGTCTCCCTGATAAAACGTGGTTTTCCATTGAGCAAGTTTGTTGGTGATACCACGTTTTTATAAGCATATTTTGCCTGAGACTTGCAGTTTTCATTTAGCCATGGCAGTTCTATAATGAGACGCATTATCCCGGGTGCATTTTCTGTCACTTCCTACAGAAGTGAATCGTTTAGCAACAGGACAGATTCCGCATGACTGACAACAATACCGCATTAAAGAAGGCTGGCCTGAAAGTTACGCTTCCTCGGTTAAAAATCCTTGAAGTGCTTCAGGGTCCAGACAATCACCATGTCAGTGCGGAAGACCTTTATAAACGTCTTATCGACATGGGTGAAGAGATTGGGCTGGCTACCGTCTATCGCGTGCTGAACCAGTTTGATGACGCGGGCATTGTTACCCGTCATAATTTCGAAGGCGGTAAATCCGTTTTCGAACTGACCCAGCAGCAGCACCACGATCACCTGATCTGCCTCGATTGCGGCAAGGTCATTGAATTCAGCGATGATTCCATCGAAGCGCGCCAGCGTGAAATCGCTGCGCGTCATGGCATCCGCCTGACAAACCACAGCCTGTACCTTTACGGTCACTGCGCTGAGGGCGATTGCCGCGAAGACGATCACGCGCACGACGCGAAATAATAAGATTCATACTCTCAGCCAGCCGCAAGGCTGGCTTTTTTTTGCCTAAAAAAAGCCCGGTGGCGCAGAGCCACCGGGCATGATAACAGCGAATTAGTTACTGTTATTGCTTCGTATTTCTTTCCAAATCTGGTCGCAACGCTTCGCCACTTCCTGATCGTTACCGGTTTTACGCGCCTGAATACAGGCCTGGTAATCCATCACGCGGACGTTTTCCTGCGTCGCGAACTGCTCATGCGCTTTCTCTTTCTTCAGCACGTTCAGCACGCTCTGACAGGCTTGAATTTTCTCCGGCGATCCTTCCGCAGTATTTATGCAGGCGCTATACGCCTCCTTCAGACGGGAGTCCTCTTTCGGCGCCTGATTCTGAGCACACGCCACCAGCCCTGATGCCAGCAACGCGACGATTACAATTTTTTTCATCATGTGCAGTCTCCATGCCGGCGGGACTCAGCCCGCCGGTGCGTTCATCAGAAGATGGTGAATGGGGCAATAACCATGAATTTCACGTCACGCTCATCCTGGAAGATGTTGCCGTAACCGCCCGCATAGCTCGGGATATCGGAGTGGTTGTCATACTGGGTGAAGTGCAGTTTGAACATCGTGCCTTTCGCACGGCCATCCTGCAGGGTATAGATAGCATCAAGGCTGTAGGAAGACTCTTTCAGGCGATAGTTGGGATCGTAGTATGCGTCCGGCGTGGCCATATCGGCAGGTTTTGCGTCCCAGGCGTAAGCGTAAGAAGCGCCCACCGCCCAGCCAGGCAGGTTCCAGTTTTTCAGGTCATACATTGCGCCGAAGAAGACCGCTTTCTCGCCGTCGGCGTTGAAGTCTGAGCGATTATCCCACCAGATATCAAGACGACCGTTGGAGGAGGCGTAGGTCGGGGTCATACGCTGCAGGAAGTAGCCCTGCTGCCCTTCTGCCTTCACCCATGTGCCTTCCAGACGCAAATCAACCTGACCGACCTTGTAGCCGAAGGTTAACGCCTGCAGCCACGCGGTGCCGTCATAAATGTCGTTTACGCCACCGTTGCTGACCTTGTCGCGCGTACCGTAGAATTGGTAGCTGGTGCTCAGCGGGCTACCCGCGACATCAAATTTATAGCTGGCCTTGGCAAAATACTGATCGACATAGCCCTGTGCCTGACCAAATGCCGCTTCCAGCACCAGATCGTTTTTGAAGTCGTACTTCGCGCCCAACGAGTGCAGGTAATCGACTTTGGTTTTTTTATCGTTCTGGTAGAACTTGTCCATCTCGATGTGCCACGGTGCTTTGTACTCGTTGGTCCACATATAGGAGAAGCTCAACGCACCCGCATCACCGTAGTCAAAGTTCGCCCCGGCTTCGGCACCCTGATAGGTACCCGGCATAAAGCTCCAGTGCGGTGCTAACAGAGTCTGGCCAGTTGGCTGAATATAACCACCGCGCGCCCAGACCGGACCGTATTTAAATTTTGCAGCGGCTTTGTAAAGGCTAATGCCGCTCTTATCCCCGGACCAGTCTTCTTTATAGGCTTTGTTGCTGGAGGAGAAGGCAATTTCGTTCGGGTGGGCGCTGTCGCCGTTTTCCGCCATTTCAATCGCGGTAAACGCAGCAATATCCAGACCGAACATATCCGCGGCATAGCCTGACTGGAAGTCCAGGTTGGCATTCCAGGTGGAGTGAGAAAGGTTGGTTTTGTATTTGTCTTCGGTGACGTCTTTACGGTCACGTTCACGCTGCCAGTAATAAATACCGCCCGTGAGGGTAGAATCATCGATGAAGCCCGCCGCTTTCGCCTCTGGTGTCACCACCAGACCCGACATTGCTGTCACACCGGCAATAGCCAGCGCCAGCGCACTACGTTTGCCACTGAACGTACGCATAGATTATTCCTCTTTGACGAATTAAAACGCCTGAAGCGGCGTAAATAAAAAAGACCAAATGGTCAGGGGTAGCTTTAAATACCCTCGAATTAACTACCGTCTTTAGGTTATTTTTCGCGACGCGAATTATCAATGCTTTTTAGCGGACAAAAGTCAGGACTATGACGAAGTGCACATAATTGGTAGCGCTTTGTAACATTTGTGAGGAGGCGAGGAATGGCGGGGAATTATCAGGTATTTCAGTAGCTAGACGTGAGAATTCTTTCCTTTTTTATAACCTTTTTAATTTCCGCAATGATACAAACTTTTTTTTGAAAAATAAGTAGCACCTCATTGACCTGATATTTTTATGACGCCTTTTTAGGCCCTGTCTTAATACCCTGATCGTAAAATAAAAAAACGCCGCATAGTGCGGCGTTTGTCTCTCATTGACCAGAGCAGCAATATTATTCGCCGATCTTCGTCCAGGTATCACGCAGGCCTACGGTACGGTTGAATACCGGTTTTTCCGCCGTGCTGTAACGGCTGTCCAGGCAGAAGTAACCTTCACGTTCGAACTGGAACGCTTTGCCCGCTTCAGCGGCTTTCAGAGAAGGCTCCGCATAACCCTGCTTGATCACCAGAGATTCCGGGTTGATGGTCGCCAGGAAGTCTTCCGCTGCACCTGGGTTAGGCACGCTGAACAGACGATCGTACAGACGGATTTCTACCGGCAGCGCGTGGGAAGCGCTCACCCAGTGAATCACGCCTTTCACCTTGCGGCCATCCGCCGGATCTTTGCTCAGCGTTTCAGCGTCATATGAACAGAAGATGGTGGTGATATTCCCTTCCGCATCTTTCTCTACGCGCTCGGCTTTGATGACGTAGGCATTACGCAGACGCACTTCTTTACCCAGCACCAGACGCTTGTACTGCTTGTTGGCTTCTTCGCGGAAGTCAGCGCGGTCAATCCAGATGTCACCGCTGAACGGCACGTCACGGCTACCCATTTCCGGTTTGTTCGGATGGTTAGGCATGGAGACCAGCTCGCTTTCACCCTGCGGATAGTTTTCGATAACCAGCTTCACCGGGTCGATAACGGCCATCGCGCGCGGGGCGTTTTCGTTGAGATCTTCGCGAATGCAGGATTCAAGGGAGGCCATCTCGATGGTGTTGTCCTGCTTGGTCACGCCGATGCGTTTGCAGAACTCACGAATAGAGGCGGCAGTGTAACCACGACGGCGCAGACCAGAGATGGTTGGCATACGTGGGTCATCCCAGCCTTCAACGTGCTTGTCGGTCACCAGCAGGTTCAGCTTACGCTTGGACATCACGGTGTATTCCAGATTCAGACGAGAGAACTCGTACTGGCGCGGATGTACAGGAATGGTGATGTTGTCCAGAACCCAGTCGTACAGACGACGGTTGTCCTGAAACTCCAGCGTACACAGGGAGTGCGTAATGCCTTCCAGCGCATCGCTGATGCAGTGGGTAAAGTCGTACATCGGGTAGATGCACCACTTGTTGCCGGTCTGATGGTGTTCCGCGAACTTGATGCGGTACAGCACCGGATCGCGCATCACGATGAACGGAGACGCCATGTCGATTTTGGCACGCAGGCACGCTTCGCCTTCTTCGAAGCCACCGGCACGCATTTTTTCAAACAGCGCCAGGTTCTCTTCCACGCTGCGATCGCGGAACGGGCTGTTTTTGCCCGGGGCGGTCAGCGTACCGCGATATTCACGGATTTCATCAGCAGACAGTTCGTCAACGTACGCCAGACCCTTGTTGATCAGTTCAACCGCGTAGGCGTACAGCTGATCGAAATAGTCAGAGGAGTAGCAGATATCGCCAGACCAGTTGAAGCCCAGCCATTGCACGTCATTCTTGATGGACTCAACGTATTCGATGTCTTCTTTTACTGGATTGGTGTCATCGAAACGCAGGTTGCACTGTCCCTGGTAGTCTTGTGCAATGCCAAAGTTCAGGCAGATGGACTTCGCATGCCCGATATGCAGGTAGCCGTTCGGCTCCGGCGGGAAGCGGGTATGAACTGTGGTGTGCTTACCACTGGCCAGATCTTCATCGATGATCTGACGAATAAAGTTACTCGGGCGGGCTTCTGCCTCACTCATCGTGGATTCCTCAAAGCGTAAACAACGTATAACGGCATATGATCTTATAAGCCGGACGTAGTGACAACCCTTAAAACGTCTCTGAAGAAAATAATGGGGGCGTTTGCTGCAAAAAAAAGCGGCGGAGGATATCCCCCGCCGCTTAAGGCATGACTCTACTCAGGAGCGATTACTTGCCTTTAATCTCATACAGCGGTGTTTGACCCGCAACAACCTGACCTTTCGCCTGAATGACCAGGCCACTGAAGTCATCGATGTTGCTGCAAACGACCGGGCTTATCATGGAGCGCGCGTTGGCGTTCAGGAAGTCCAGATCCATTTCCAGAATCGGCTGCCCGGCCACCACTTCAGCGCCCTCTTCCACCAGGCGAGTAAAGCCCTGACCGTTCAGCGCAACGGTATCGATACCCATGTGGACAACGATCTCCGCGCCATTTTCGGTTTCGAGGCAGAACGCGTGGTTGGTGTTGAAGATTTTCACGATGGTACCGGCCGCCGGAGACACAACGGTTTTGTCCGTTGGTTTCACCGCCACACCGTCACCAACAGCTTTGCTGGCGAAGGCTTCGTCAGGCACCTGCTCAATCGCAACCACTTCACCTGTTACCGGTGAAACCAGCGCGGCTACCGTTTTGGCGTTCGGTACCGCCTGCGGTTTTGCAGCCGCTGGCGCGGCGGCAGGTGCGGCAGAAGCTTCTGCTGCGGCTACCGGACCAGTGGTTTTCATGGCATTAGCAATTTTCTCTGCCACGAAGCCAACGATAATCTGCACGCTGGTTTTGTTCAGGCGGATAACGCCGGAAGCACCCAGACGTTTGGCCAGCGCTTCGTTCACCAGGGAAGAGTCTTTGACGTTCAGACGCAGACGAGTGATACAGGCGTCGATACCGGTCAGGTTGTCAGAACCGCCGACAGCGGCGATGTACTGACGCGCCAGGCCTGAAACGTCCTGATCCTGAGCACCGCTCACGTTCACATCCTGACCATCCGCTTCGCTACCGGCCACGGCCAGTTCACGACCCGGGGTCATCAGGTTGAATTTGGTGATAGTGAAACGGAACACCATGTAGTAGATCGCGAAGAACACCAGACCTTGCGGGATCAGCATCCACCAGTGGGTCGCCAGCGGGTTACGGGACGACAGCACCATATCCACCAGACCGGCGCTGAAGCCGAAACCGGCAATCCAGTGCATGCTGGCAGCGATGAACACGGAGATACCGGTCAGCACGGCGTGGATCACATACAGAACCGGCGCCACGAACATGAAGGAGAACTCCAGCGGCTCGGTGATACCGGTGAAGAAGGCCGCGAACGCCCCCGCCATCATGATACCCAGCACTTTTGCTTTGTTCTCTGGACGCGCGCAGTGGTAGATAGCCAGCGCAGCACCCGGCAGACCAAACATCATGATCGGGAAGAAGCCCGCCTGGTAACGACCGGTGATACCGACAACCGCTTTACCTGCTTCGATGGACTGTGCGCCACCCAGGAAGTTAGGGATATCGTTAATACCGGCAACGTCGAACCAGAATACGGAGTTCAGCGCGTGGTGCAGACCGACCGGGATCAGCAGACGGTTGAAGAACGCGTACACGCCCGCACCGACAGAACCCAGTTTCTGGATGTGCTCACCGAAGTTCACCAGACCGTCGAAAATCATCGGCCAGACGTACATCATGATGAACGCGACAACGATCATCACAAACGAGGTCAGGATAGGAACCAGGCGGCGACCGCTAAAGAAGGAGAGCGCTTTTGGCAGCTCTACGCTGCTGAAGCGGTTATACAGTTCGGCGGAGATGATACCCACAAGGATACCGACAAACTGGTTGCTGATCTTACCGAATGCTGCCGGAACCTGGTCCGCCGGAATTTTTTGGATCATGGCCACCGCTGCAGGCGAGCAGAGGGTGGTTAACACGAGGAAACCGACAAAACCCGTCAGCGCAGCGGCACCGTCTTTGTCTTTGGACATACCGTAAGCCACACCAATCGCGAACAACACGGACATGTTGTCGATAATGGCGGAACCTGACTTGATAAAGAACGCCGCCAGCGCGCTGGTATTACCCCAGCCGTTGGGGTCGATCCAGTAGCCGACACCCATCAGGATGGCTGCGGCAGGCAGCGTGGCGACCGGCACCATAAGCGCGCGGCCAACCTTTTGTAAATAACCTAGAATACTCACTTTCTTCCCCCTATGAGACCCCGTTTAAGGCATGTTCTCAGCTCTGTTTTTTATTGTGTCACGAACTATAGATACAGTTGATGCTTCACTGGCATTGTGAGTGTGTGAAAAATTAATTCGTATCGCAAATTAAACGCGTACTTTTTGTGATTTTTGTCACCAAATATCGTTATTCACCCTCCCTTACACTGGCTAACAGCGAAAACTTATTTTATCATTCAAAAAATCAAGACGGATTGATCCGGCCTGAAAGTTTCCAGGTTACGCTTAAGTATCAGGTCCCGATAGCCATCCGCCCACTCTTCTACTTAAACTCTTGAGGTGAACAATGAGACTGATTCCCCTGGCAACTGCTGAACAAGTCGGTAAATGGGCCGCTCGCCATATCGTTAACCGTATTAACGCCTTTAAACCGACCGCCGATCGTCCTTTCGTTCTTGGACTTCCGACAGGCGGCACGCCGCTGACCGCCTATAAGGCGCTGGTTGAGATGCATAAAGCAGGCCAGGTTAGCTTCAAACATGTTGTGACCTTCAATATGGATGAATACGTTGGCTTACCGAAAGACCACCCGGAAAGCTACCATAGCTTTATGCACCGTAATTTCTTTGATCACGTTGATATTCCATCTGAAAATATTAACCTGCTGAATGGAAACGCGCCTGATATTGACGCAGAATGCCGTCAGTATGAAGAAAAAATCCGTTCTTACGGTAAGATCCACCTGTTCATGGGTGGTGTAGGTAATGATGGTCATATCGCGTTTAACGAACCGGCGTCATCTCTGGCTTCCCGCACCCGTATTAAAACGCTGACCCATGACACGCGCGTGGCAAACTCCCGCTTCTTTGACGGCGATGTTAACCAGGTTCCAAAATACGCCCTGACCGTAGGCGTAGGCACCCTGCTGGATGCCGAAGAAGTGATGATTTTGGTGCTGGGCGGCGTGAAAGCGCAAGCGCTCCAGGCTGCCGTTGAAGGCAACGTTAACCATATGTGGACCATCAGCTGCCTGCAGCTGCATCCTAAATCCGTCATCGTCTGCGACGAACCGTCCACGATGGAGCTGAAGGTTAAAACGCTGAAATACTTCAACGAGTTAGAAGCTGAGAACATCAAAGGTCTGTAATTGAATAACCGCCTCTTCATCAAGAGGCGGCCGCTTTTTTTAACCGGGGGTCGTTATGTACGCTTTAACCCACGGTCGGATTTATACCGGCCATGAAATTCTGGATGACCATGCGATTGTTATCGCTGATGGCCTGATTGAACGTGTTTGTCCGCTGGCAGAACTGCCGCCGGAGATTGAACAGCGCTCACTCAATGGAGCAGTAATCTCCCCCGGTTTCATCGACGTACAGCTCAACGGCTGCGGCGGTGTGCAATTCAATGACACCGCGGATGCGGTGACGGTCGAAACGCTGGAGATCATGCAGAAGGCCAACGAGAAATCGGGCTGCACCAGCTATCTGCCAACGCTCATCACCAGCAGTGATGACCTCATGAAGCAGGGTATCCGCGTGATGCGCGAATACCTGGCCAAACACCCTAATCAGGCGCTGGGTCTGCACCTTGAAGGGCCATGGCTGAATATGGTCAAGAAAGGAACGCATAACCCGGATTACGTGCGTAAACCTGATGCGGAGCTGGTTGACTACATGTGTGCGAACGCCGATGTGATCGTCAAAGTGACGCTGGCGCCTGAAATGACGGGTACGGATGTCATCAGCAAACTGGCTGGTGCCGGAATTATCGTTTCAGCAGGTCACTCAAACGCGACGCTGAAAGAAGCGAAAGCCGGTTTCCGCGCGGGGATTACCTTCGCAACGCACCTTTACAACGCCATGCCGTATATCACAGGCCGTGAACCGGGTCTGGTCGGGGCTATTCTGGATGAGCCAGACGTTTACTGCGGCATTATTGCTGACGGCTTACACGTCGATTACACCAACATTCGCAACGCTAAGCGGCTGAAAGGTGACAAGCTTTGTCTGGTGACGGATGCCACCGCACCGGCAGGTGCAAATATTGAGCAGTTCATTTTTGCCGGTAAAACAATATACTACCGCAATGGACTGTGTGTGGATGAAAACGGTACGCTGAGCGGTTCCTCTTTAACCATGATTGAAGGGGTGCGTAACCTGGTTGAACATTGCGGGATTGCGCTTGATGAAGTCCTGCGTATGGCCACCCTTTATCCGGCGCGCGCAATGGGCGTGGATAAACAGCTCGGCGAAATTGCACCAGGTATGGTTGCAAACCTGACGGCATTCACACACGATTATAAAATTATTAAGACCATCGTTAATGGTAACGAGGTCGTCACTGAGTAAGTAAAAGTATGACACCTGGCGGACAAGCTCAAATCGGTAATGTCGATCTCGTTAAACAACTTAACAGTGCGGCGGTATACCGCCTGATTGACCAGCACGGACCAATCTCGCGAATTCAGATAGCCGAACAGAGCCAGCTTGCTCCCGCCAGCGTGACAAAAATTACCCGCCAGCTCATTGAGCGCGGTCTGATCAAAGAAGTCGATCAGCAGGCCTCCACCGGAGGCCGCCGCGCCATCTCCATTATTACCGAAACCCGCAATTTTCAGGCCATTGGCGTCCGTCTGGGCCGTCATGACACCACGCTCACGCTGTACGATCTGAGCAGTAAAGCGATTGCGGAAGAGCACTACCCTCTTCCGGAGCGCACTCAGGAGACGCTTGAGCATGCGCTGCTGAATACCATTGCGCAGTTTATTGAAAGCTGTCAGCGCAAGATCCGTGAACTCATTGCCATCTCCGTGATTCTGCCAGGACTGGTCGACCCGGAAAGCGGCGTGATCCGCTATATGCCGCATATTCAGGTTGAAAACTGGGGGCTGGTCGACGCGCTGGAAAAGCGTTTTAAGGTGACCTGCTTTGTGGGCCACGACATTCGCTCTCTGGCGCTGGCAGAGCACTACTTTGGTGCGAGCCAGGACTGTGAAGACTCTATTCTGGTGCGCGTTCACCGCGGAACGGGCGCCGGTATTATCTCTAACGGCCGTATTTTTATTGGTCGCAACGGTAACGTCGGCGAGATCGGCCACATTCAGGTTGAACCCCTCGGGGAGCGCTGCCACTGCGGCAACTTCGGCTGCCTTGAAACGATTGCCGCCAACACGGCCATCGAGCAGCGCGTTCGCCATCTCCTTGAACAGGGTTACCACAGCCGCGTCACGCTGGACGATTGCAAGATAGGCACCATCTGCAAAGCCGCCAATAAAGGCGACGCGCTGGCCTGTGAAGTGATCGAGCAGGTAGGCCGCCATCTGGGGAAAACCATCGCCATCGCCATTAACCTGTTTAACCCCCAGAAAGTGGTGATCGCCGGTGAAATTGTGGAGGCGGAAAAGGTGCTGCTCCCCGCCATTGAAGGCTGTATTAACACCCAGGCGCTGAAAGCATTCCGCCAGAACCTCCCGGTGGTTCGTTCAAAGCTTGACCATCGCTCGGCGATTGGCGCGTTCGCGCTGGTCAAACGCGCCATGCTCAACGGAATTCTGCTGCAGCATTTGCTGGAAAGTTGATCGGACCTTATAGTAACGCCTTCTTTTTTTGATGTCGGACTGTCCATGACCATTAAGAATGTAATTTGTGATATCGACGGCGTGCTGATGCACGACAACGTTGCCGTGCCGGGTGCTGCGGAGTTTCTTCACCGCATCATCGACAAAGGAATGCCTCTGGTTCTGCTCACGAACTACCCTTCCCAAACCGGTCAGGATCTGGCTAACCGCTTTGCCACGGCGGGCGTCGACGTTCCGGACAGCGTGTTTTATACCTCGGCAATGGCCACGGCGGATTTTCTGAAGCGTCAGGAAGGGAAAAAAGCCTACGTGGTGGGTGAAGGTGCGCTGATACACGAGTTGTACAAAGCTGGCTTTACCATCACTGACGTGAACCCGGACTTCGTGATTGTCGGCGAAACGCGCTCCTTTAACTGGGAGATGATGCATAAGGCAGCATACTTTGTCGCCAGCGGCGCGCGCTTTATCGCGACCAACCCGGATACGCACGGCCGTGGTTTTTATCCGGCCTGCGGCGCGCTGTGCGCCGGTATCGAAAAAATCTCAGGTCGTCAGCCGTTTGTAGTCGGTAAACCGAGCCCGTGGATCATTCGTGCCGCGCTCAACAAGATGCAGGCCCACTCTGAAGAAACCGTTATTGTCGGCGACAACCTGCGCACCGATATTCTGGCCGGATTCCAGGCGGGTCTGGAGACGATTCTGGTCCTCTCCGGCGTCTCTCAACTTGATGACATTGATTCGATGCCGTTCCGGCCAAGCTGGATTTACCCCTCCGTCGATGAAATCGACATCATCTGATACCGAACCACGCCTCAGGGCGTGGTTTTTCATTTATGGCCTACAAAAATAAATTCTCATCTAACAAAAAGCACGTTTCATTGCATAATCATCAATAAAAGAATTTCTGGCGTGCTCTTTTTTCACTATTCCGCAATCACTGTTGCACTATTTCCGTTTTCACCCGTAAAACGCTTGCGCGCCCTGCCCCTTTGCGGCATTTTCATAAGCAAGCAACATTACAAAGCAACAGGGTTAACGGAGAAGGTTATGTGTTCAATTTTTGGCGTACTGGATATTAAAACTGACGCGGGCGAACTGCGTAAAAAGGCACTCGAACTGTCCCGCCTGATGCGCCACCGCGGTCCGGACTGGTCAGGCGTTTACGCCAGTGATAAAGCGATTCTGGCTCACGAACGTCTGTCCATTGTTGACGTCAACGCCGGTGCACAGCCGCTGTATAACGAGAAAAAAACGCACGCGCTGGCTGTCAACGGTGAAATCTACAACCACCAGGCGCTGCGCGCCGAATACGGCGACCGCTACGCGTTCCAGACCGGTTCTGACTGTGAAGTGATCCTGGCGCTGTATCAGGAGAAAGGGCCCGAGTTCCTGGACGACCTGCAGGGCATGTTCGCCTTCGCCCTGTACGACAGCGAAAAAGACGCTTATCTGATTGGCCGTGACCACATCGGCATTATCCCGCTGTACATGGGCCACGATGAGCACGGCAACTTCTACGTCGCCTCTGAAATGAAAGCCCTGGTGCCGGTATGCCGCACCATTAAAGAGTTCCCGGCGGGCAGCTATCTGTGGAGCAAAGACGGCGAGATCCGTTCCTATTACCAGCGTGACTGGTTCGACTATGATGCGGTAAAAGACAACGTCACGGACAAAGCCGAGCTGCGTCAGGCCCTGGAAGATTCCGTCAAAAGCCACCTGATGTCTGATGTGCCCTACGGCGTGCTGCTCTCCGGCGGTCTGGACTCCTCCGTGATCTCCGCGATCACCAAGAAATTCGCGGCCCGTCGCGTGGAAGATCAGGAGCGCTCAGAAGCCTGGTGGCCACAGCTGCACTCTTTTGCCGTTGGCCTGGAAGGCGCACCTGACCTGAAAGCCGCGCAGGAAGTGGCGAACCACCTCGGCACCGTGCACCATGAGATTCACTTCACCGTGCAGGAAGGTCTGGATGCGATCCGCGATGTGATCTATCACATTGAAACCTATGACGTGACCACCATCCGCGCCTCAACGCCGATGTACCTGATGTCGCGTAAGATCAAAGCGATGGGCATCAAGATGGTGCTCTCCGGTGAAGGTTCTGACGAAGTGTTTGGCGGCTACCTGTACTTCCACAAAGCGCCGAACGCCAAAGAGCTGCACGAAGAAACCGTGCGTAAGCTGCAGGCGCTGCACATGTTCGACTGTGCGCGTGCCAACAAAGCGATGTCGGCCTGGGGCGTGGAAGCGCGCGTGCCGTTCCTGGATAAGAAATTCCTCGACGTGGCGATGCGCATCAACCCGCAGGACAAGATGTGCGGCAACGGCAAAATGGAAAAACATATCCTGCGTGAGTGTTTTGAATCCTACCTGCCGGCGAGCGTGGCATGGCGTCAGAAAGAGCAGTTCTCTGATGGCGTTGGTTATAGCTGGATCGACACCCTGAAAGAGGTCGCGGCGAAACAGGTTTCTGACCAACAGCTGGAAACCGCGAGCTTCCGCTTCCCGTACAACACGCCGGGCTCGAAAGAAGCCTATCTGTATCGTGAAATTTTTGAAGAGCTGTTCCCGGTACCGAGTGCCGCGGAGTGCGTACCGGGTGGCCCGTCCGTCGCCTGCTCTTCTGCCAAAGCGATTGAATGGGATGAATCTTTCAAATCCATGAACGATCCGTCAGGACGCGCGGTAGGCGTTCATCAGTCAGCCTACAAATAATCACTCAGATCGCAATCAGGCCCCTCAGGGGCCTGATTTTTTTGCCTCCCATTTCACCGTCTAAATCTGATTAATAACCAATAATTGCCGAATATTCGGCCACGCTGTTCGCAACCTAACCAAACAGTCACATTCCGGCTATTTTCGTTGAAAAAGGTGTTGACGCTGCAAGGGTCTATACGCATAATGCGCCCCGCAACGCCGATAAGGTAACGCGAAAAAAGATGGCTACGTAGCTCAGTTGGTTAGAGCACATCACTCATAATGATGGGGTCACAGGTTCGAATCCCGTCGTAGCCACCATCTTTTTTGCGGGAGTGGCGAAATTGGTAGACGCACCAGATTTAGGTTCTGGCGCCGCAAGGTGTGCGAGTTCAAGTCTCGCCTCCCGCACCATTCCCGGGTAAGCGTTGCACGGATGGGGTATCGCCAAGCGGTAAGGCACCGGTTTTTGATACCGGCATTCCCTGGTTCGAATCCAGGTACCCCAGCCATATTTCTTCGATTTTGCGGTTCTCCGCGGTATTGGGGTATCGCCAAGCGGTAAGGCACCGGTTTTTGATACCGGCATTCCCTGGTTCGAATCCAGGTACCCCAGCCATCGAAGATTGCAGTACTGGCTACGTAGCTCAGTTGGTTAGAGCACATCACTCATAATGATGGGGTCACAGGTTCGAATCCCGTCGTAGCCACCAAATTAAGATTATCGATTTTTTCGGTAATCAAGACAAATTGTTGGGGTATCGCCAAGCGGTAAGGCACCGGATTCTGATTCCGGCATTCCGAGGTTCGAATCCTCGTACCCCAGCCAATTTAAAAAGTCGTTAAGCAGTTTGTTTAACGCAATTGGGGTGTCGCCAAGCGGTAAGGCTCTGGTTTCTGATACCAGCATTCCGGGGTTCGAATCCCTGCACCCCAGCCACTTAAGTAACAAAAAAGCCCGCTCTGCGGGTTTTTTTGTTTTTGTTGTTCAGGATGGTGCGGCCTGGCCTGATGCCCTCACCCTGACCCTCTCCCACTGGGAGAGGGGAAAAAGATTACAGTCCCAGCGCGTATTTCAGCGCCTGACGCTTCAGACCACCGGCACGTTCCGCTGCCATCAATCCAATATTACGCAGAATGCGCACCGGGGCTAAGTCATTGCTGAACCCGGCATAGAACAGATCCATCCCCGACTGCATAATAAAGTTATCCGCCATGCGTCGCGTCTGGTAACGCTTCAGGACCTGATGGCTGGGCCAGTTTTCCGCGTGCCCGCGGGCGCTGCTCAGCACATCCAGTAACGCATCGACATCACGGTACCCCAGGTTCACGCCCTGCCCGGCCAGCGGATGAATGGTGTGTGCCGCATCGCCCACCAGCGCCAGCCCTTCACGGGCATACTGCAAAGCATGGCGGCGCGTGAGCGGAAATGCACCTGCAGCGACCGGCGTCACGTTGCCCAGACGGCTCGGGAAATGCAGGCGGATTTCCCGCTGCAATTGTTCCATTGTAAGCCCCTGCAGCTGGCGAATGCGTGCCGGTTTGTCGTACCAGACCAGCGATGCCCAGTTATCAAACAGCGGTAAAAAGGCATGCGGGCCATTCGGCGTAAAGTGCTGCCACGTGCTTTCACCCGGCGCATGCTCGCACTCGACGGTAATCAGCATGCAGGACTGCTCATACTGCCAGGCATGAACGCCAATTCCCGCCATCTGTCTGACCTGCGAGTTAGCGCCGTCCGCTCCGACGACGAGCTTCACGGCCAGTTCATCGCCGCTGTCGAGCGTCAGCAAATACCCGCTCTCGTGAGGATGCAGTGCCTTAATCGACGCCGGAACGCGCAGCGTCACCTTCGGATGCGCCTCCAGCGCCTGCCAGAGCGCCTGCTGAAGCACGTTGTTTTCCACCATATAACCCAGGCGCGGCAGCTTCAGCTCAGCGGCATCAAACGCGACGTGGGCATTTTCCCACTCCCAGGTTTCAAGACGGCTGTAAGGATGGGCGCGCATCGCCAGCACCGCCTCCCAGACGCCCAGCCCGCGCAGCAGATCGACGGACGCCGCGCTGATCGCGGATATGCGCACATCCGGTTTGCTCGCGGGATCGAAGGCCGGCGGAGCAGCCTGTTCAATTACCGTTACCTCAAATCCCTGCTGCGCCAGCCCCAGCGCCAGCGCGCCGCCGACCATACCGCCGCCGACAACGGCAACTTCGGTGTGTAGGAGTGTCATGGTCAATTTTCCTTATTGGAGAATCCCTTAAGTTTACCGGATTTTTGCGGTCCTGAGACACATAACCTTCATACTGGTCACAACCCCACCAAAGCATTACAATACGCGGCTTGCAATCCTGAGCTGAGCAAGTCGATGACTAAAAAACTCCATATAAAAACCTGGGGCTGTCAGATGAACGAATACGATTCATCCAAGATGGCCGATCTGCTGGATTCAACCCACGGATACCAGCTGACTGAAAATGCGAAAGAAGCGGACGTGCTGCTGCTGAACACCTGTTCGATTCGTGAAAAAGCGCAGGAAAAAGTCTTTCACGTGTTAGGCCGCTGGAAGCTACTCAAACGAAAAAATCCGGATCTGATCATCGGGGTGGGTGGCTGCGTCGCATCGCAGGAAGGTAAGCTGATCCGCCAGAGAGCCCCGTATGTGGATATCGTCTTTGGCCCTCAGACCCTGCACCGCCTGCCGGAGATGATCAATCAGGTTCGCGGCAACCGTAGCCCGGTCGTTGACGTCAGCTTCCCGGAAATCGAAAAGTTTGACCGTCTGCCGGAGCCGCGCGCCGATGGCCCGACCGCCTTCGTCTCCATCATGGAAGGCTGCAACAAATATTGCACTTACTGCGTGGTGCCTTACACCCGTGGTGAAGAAGTCAGCCGTCCGGCAGACGATATTCTGTTTGAAATTGCGCAGCTTGCCGCGCAGGGCGTTCGCGAAGTGAACCTGCTGGGCCAGAACGTGAACGCCTGGCGCGGGGAAAACTACGACGGCACCACCGGCAGCTTTGCCGAACTGCTGCGTCTGGTGGCCGCGATTGACGGTATCGACCGCATTCGCTTTACCACCAGCCACCCGATGGAGTTTACCGACGACATCATTGACGTGTATCGCGATACGCCAGAGCTGGTGAGCTTCCTGCACCTGCCGATTCAGTGTGGCTCTGACCGCGTGCTGAACCTGATGGGCCGCCCGCATACGGTGCTGGAGTACAAGTCCACCATTCGCAAGCTGCGCGAAGCCCGTCCGGATATCCAGATCAGCTCCGACTTTATCGTCGGCTTCCCTGGCGAAACTGCTGATGACTTCGAGCGCACCATGAAGCTCATCGGTGAAGTGAATTTTGACGTCAGCTACAGCTTCATCTTCTCTGCGCGTCCAGGAACACCAGCGGCCGATATGGTTGACGATGTGCCGGAAGAAGAGAAAAAGCAGCGTCTGTATATTCTGCAGGAGCGTATTAACCAGCAGGCCAACGCGTGGAGCCGCCGTATGCTCGGCACCGTTCAGCGCATTCTGGTGGAAGGCACCTCCCGCAAGAGCATTATGGAACTCTCCGGTCGTACCGAAAACAACCGCGTGGTGAACTTTGAAGGCACCCCGGATATGATCGGTAAATTCGTGGACGTCGAGATTGTCGAAGTGCTGACCAACTCGCTGCGCGCGAAGCTGGTACGCACCGAGGACGAAATGGGCCTGCGTATTGCCGAGTCACCGGAATCCGTGATCTCTCGTACCCGTAAAGAAAACGATTCTGGCGTGGGGATTTACCAGCCTTAATCCTCCTGGCCTGCCTTTCCGGCAGGCCTTGTATTTCCTCTCATCGTCCCCAATATCTTCCGCAACGCTTGCGCCTTTATTCTGTGGCGTGAATAATTTCGGTAATGACCGTTTTATTACGTCCTATCGCAATGGGTCAGTTAACCAATTAAAGAGGAACAGTTTGAATATAGATACGCGTGAAATTAGCCTTGAGCCAGCAGACAACGCTCGCCTGCTGAGCCTGTGCGGGCCGTTTGATGACAACATCAAACAACTGGAGCGACGTCTGGGTATCGAAATCAATCGTCGCGATAATCATTTCAAACTTACCGGACGCCCTATCTGCGTCAACGCCGCTGCGGACATTCTGCGTAGCCTGTATGTGGATACATCACCCATGCGCGGCGAAATTCAGGATATCGAACCGGAACAAATTCACCTCGCCATTAAAGAGGCGCGCGTGCTTGAGCAGAGCGCGGAAAGCGTGCCGGACTACGGCAAGGCCATTAACATCAAGACCAAACGTGGCGTTATTAAGCCGCGTACGCCAAACCAGGCGCAGTACATCGCCAATATCCTCGACCACGACATCACCTTCGGGGTGGGGCCGGCGGGGACGGGTAAAACCTATCTGGCCGTTGCCGCTGCGGTAGATGCGCTGGAACGCCAGGAGATCCGTCGTATTCTGCTGACCCGTCCGGCCGTTGAAGCGGGTGAAAAGCTGGGCTTCCTGCCGGGCGATCTGAGCCAGAAGGTCGACCCGTATCTGCGCCCGTTATACGATGCGCTGTTCGAGATGCTCGGCTTTGAGAAGGTTGAGAAGCTCATTGAGCGTAACGTTATCGAAGTGGCCCCTCTCGCCTACATGCGCGGTCGTACGCTGAACGATGCGTTCATCATTCTCGATGAGAGCCAGAACACCACCATCGAACAGATGAAGATGTTCCTGACGCGTATCGGCTTTAACTCGAAAGCGGTCATTACCGGTGACGTCACCCAGATCGACCTGCCGCGCAGCACCAAATCCGGCCTGCGCCACGCCATTGAGGTGCTGGCCGAGGTCGACGAAATCAGCTTTAACTTCTTCCACAGTGAAGACGTGGTACGCCACCCGGTGGTCGCGCGTATCGTTAACGCCTATGAAGCCTGGGAAGAGGCGGATCAGAAGCGTAAGGCCGAACTGGCCGCAGAACGTAAGCGCGAAGCGCAGGAGCAAGAACAGAAATGAGTCAGGTGATCCTCGATTTACAGCTGGCCTGTGAAGACAATTCCGGCATGCCAGATGAGGCACAGTTTCAGAAATGGCTGGATGCCGTTATTCCTCAGTTTCAGGAAGAATCAGAAGTCACGATTCGCCTGGTGGATGAAGCAGAAAGCCATGAGCTTAACCTGACCTATCGCGGGAAAGATAAGCCGACCAACGTGCTCTCTTTCCCGTTCGAAGCGCCGCCGGGCATTGAGATGCCGCTGTTGGGCGATCTGATCATCTGCCGTCAGGTGGTTGAACAGGAAGCCAAAGAGCAGCAAAAGCCGCTTGAGGCCCACTGGGCGCATATGGTGGTACACGGCAGCCTGCACCTGCTCGGCTACGATCACATTGAAGATGACGAAGCGGAAGAGATGGAGTCCCTCGAGACAGAGATAATGCTTGCTCTGGGCTATGAGGATCCGTACATTGCCGAGAAAGAATAGTCCGTCACCTGACGGACTCACATGCCGCCACGAAAGGATATCGCGTGGCGGTAAACGTTGAACTAACAAGAGAACCCTTAACAAACGCCATGAGCGACGACAATTCACACAGTAGCGACACGACAACCAGTAAAAAGGGATTTTTCTCCCTCATTCTGAACCAGCTTTTCCACGGCGAACCCAAAAACCGTGATGAACTGCTGGAGCTGATTCGTGATTCCGGGCAGAACGACCTTATCGACGAAGATACGCGCGAAATGCTCGAAGGGGTTATGGACATCGCCGACCAGCGCGTTCGCGATATCATGATCCCCCGCTCGCAGATGATCACCCTGAAACGTAACCAGACCCTGGACGAGTGCCTCGATGTGATCATCGAATCCGCCCACTCGCGTTTCCCGGTCATCAGCGAAGACAAAGATCACATCGAAGGGATTTTGATGGCCAAAGATCTGCTGCCGTTTATGCGCAGCGATGCCGAAGCCTTCAGCATGGAAAAAGTGTTACGCCAGGCCGTGGTTGTGCCGGAGAGTAAACGTGTGGATCGGATGCTGAAAGAGTTTCGCTCTCAGCGTTACCACATGGCGATTGTTATTGATGAGTTTGGTGGCGTTTCCGGTCTGGTCACGATCGAGGATATTCTTGAGCTGATCGTGGGCGAAATCGAAGACGAGTACGACGAAGAAGAAGATATCGACTTCCGGCAGCTTAGCCGCCACACCTGGACCGTGCGCGCGCTGGCCTCGATTGAGGACTTTAACGACGCCTTCGGTACCCACTTCAGCGATGAAGAGGTCGATACCATTGGCGGGCTGGTGATGCAGGCCTTTGGCCACCTCCCGGCGCGCGGTGAGACCGTTGACATCGACGGTTACCAGTTCAAAGTGGCAATGGCCGACAGCCGACGTATTATACAGGTTCACGTCAGAACGCCGGACGACTCACCGGTGCCAAAACTGGAAGATTAATGTAAATGGCATTTGC
Source organism: Enterobacter cloacae complex sp. ECL352 (assembly GCF_020149545.1). Classification (NCBI taxonomy): domain Bacteria; kingdom Pseudomonadati; phylum Pseudomonadota; class Gammaproteobacteria; order Enterobacterales; family Enterobacteriaceae; genus Enterobacter; species Enterobacter cloacae complex sp. ECL352. The sequence goes on along the minus strand of NZ_CP083709.1, from coordinate 3,580,733 downwards.
CCCACTGCTTGAACGCCAGCTCATCCGTTTGCTGCTGGCGCTGTTACTTGGAGCCAGCGGTACGCTGGCTTTTTCTCCTTACGATATCTGGCCCGCCGCCATTCTCTCCCTGATGGGGCTTCAGGGCCTGACCCTGAATCGTCGTCCGGTACAGGCTGCGGCTATCGGTTACTTCTGGGGACTGGGGCTGTTTGGCTCAGGCATCAACTGGGTCTATGTCAGCATCGCCCAATTTGGCGGTATGCCTGGCCCGGTTAACGTCTTCCTGGTGGTATTGCTCGCCGCGTATCTCTCGCTCTATACCGGTCTGTTCGCCGGCATCCTTTCTCGCCTGTGGCCAAAAACCACCTGGCTGCGCGTCGCCATTGCCGCGCCGGTGGTCTGGCAGATAACCGAGTTCCTGCGCGGCTGGGTGCTGACGGGCTTCCCGTGGCTGCAGTTCGGCTACAGCCAGATTGACGGCCCCCTGAAGGGTTTGGCGCCGGTAATGGGCGTTGAGGCCATCAACTTCCTGCTGATGGTGGTCAGCGGCCTGCTGGTCCTGGCGCTGGTCCAGCGCTGCTGGAAACCGCTGGCTGTGGCACTGGTGCTGTTTGCCCTGCCCTTCCCGCTGCGCTATATCCAGTGGTTCACGCCCGAGCCAGAGCGCGCCATGCAGGTTTCCATGGTGCAGGGGAATATTCCGCAGTCTATGAAGTGGGATGAGAAAGAGCTGCTGAATACGCTGAAGATCTACGCCAACGCCACCGAAGAGGTGATGGGTAAATCCCAGCTGATTATCTGGCCGGAATCTGCGATCCCCGATCTGGAAATTAACCAGCAGCCGTTCCTCAACATGATGAACGACCTGCTGCTGGCGCGCGGCAGCACGCTGATCACTGGGATTGTCGATGCGCGTCTGAATCAGCAGAACCGCTACGACACCTACAACAGCATCATTACGCTCGGGAAAGATAGCGAGTACAGCTACCACTCCACTGACCGGTACAACAAGAACCACCTGGTGCCGTTTGGTGAATTTGTCCCGCTGGAGTCGATTCTGCGCCCGCTGGCCCCGTTCTTTGACCTGCCGATGTCCTCTTTCAGCCGCGGCCCGTACGTACAGCCTCAGCTGCACGCGCACGGCCTGGCCCTGACGGCGGCCATCTGCTACGAAATCATTCTCGGCGAGCAGGTACGCGATAACTTCCGCCCGGATACTGACTATCTGCTGACCATCTCCAACGACGCCTGGTTTGGTAAGTCAATCGGCCCGTGGCAGCACTTCCAGATGGCACGTATGCGCTCTCTGGAGCTGGCGCGTCCGCTGCTGCGCAGCACCAACAACGGCATCACCGCCGTGATTGGTCCGCAGGGCGAGATTCAGGCGATGATCCCGCAGTTTACTCGCGAGGTACTGACCACTAAAGTCACGCCAACCACCGGGCTGACGCCATACGCGCGCACCGGCAACTGGCCGCTGTGGATACTGACCGTGCTGTTCGGCTTTGGCGCGGTGCTGATGAGCCTGCGTCAGCGTCGGAAATAACCTTCCCTTCTGTTGCCGGGTGGCGTAGCCGCCACCCGACAATTTTCTCCAGAGTCCCATCCTGGCACGCCTATTGCTTTGTTTATTCAGGTAAACGCAGTTTGGCTTAACGTGCAACTTTGTCGCACCAGCGTAGATCATCGGTAGCACCGAAACGGTGCAACGGGAGATATTTGCCTCTGAATGGTGCGGCGCGCTTCGCAAAAATAAACAATAACGCAGCAAAATCTTTACATTAAGCCAGACTAAATGTTAACAAGCTTGCATAACACTGCACTCGCACTGCGCGAGATATAACAACATCACAATGGGTATCAATGCGTCGCTGGCGCTGATAAAAAAGGAGTTGGGTATGCAATTACGTAAACTGGCCACAGCAATGCTGGTTATGGGAATGTCTGCAGGCGTGGTTCACGCTGAAGATGCTCCGGCAGCAGGCAGCACTCTCGACAAGATTGCCAAAAACGGCGTCATCGTGGTCGGCCACCGTGAATCTTCAGTCCCGTTCTCTTACTACGACAACACGCAAAAAGTCGTGGGCTATTCACAGGATTACTCCAACGCCATCGTTGAAGCTGTGAAGAAAAAGCTGAACAAACCTGACCTGCAGGTGAAGCTGATCCCAATCACTTCACAGAACCGTATTCCACTGCTACAAAACGGCACCTTTGACTTCGAGTGTGGCTCCACCACCAACAACCTCGAGCGTCAGAAACAGGCTGCCTTCTCTGACACCATCTTTGTCGTGGGCACCCGTCTGCTGACGAAGAAAGGCGGTGAGATCAAAGACTTCGCTGATCTGAAAGGCAAAGCGGTTGTTGTGACCTCCGGTACCACGTCAGAAGTGCTGCTGCACAAGCTGAACGACGAGAAGAAAATGGATATGCGCATCATCAGCGCGAAAGACCATGGCGACTCCTTCCGTACCCTGGAAAGCGGTCGTGCCGTTGCGTTTATGATGGATGACGCCCTGCTGGCGGGCGAACGTGCGAAAGCGAAGAAACCAGACAACTGGGATATCGTCGGTACCGCGCAGTCCAAAGAAGCCTACGGCTGTATGCTGCGTAAAGACGATCCGCAGTTCAAAAAGCTGATCGATGACACCATCGCTCAGGTGCAGACCTCCGGCGAAGCGGAAAAATGGTTCGACAAATGGTTCAAGAACCCGATTCCACCAAAAAACCTGAACATGAATTTTGAACTGTCTGACGACATGAAGGCGCTGTTCAAATCTCCAAATGACAAGGCTCTTAACTAATTAGAACAACAGGGGCGGGATCTCCTGCCCTCTCGATTGTCGGGAAGCATGGACAGACTATACGTTGAGTGGTCGTTCCCCACTCAGCGCGAAAAATGAGCTTCTCACCAATCTTCGAGGGTAGCGCTGCTACCCTTTTTTTTCTGGAGTTTATTATGTCAATAGACTGGAACTGGGGCATATTCCTGCAACAAGCCCCGTTCGGCAACACCACCTATCTTGGCTGGCTGTGGAGCGGCTTTCAGGTCACCGTGGCACTATCGATAACGGCGTGGATTATCGCGTTTCTTGTCGGTTCTCTGTTCGGTATTCTGCGCACCGTCCCTAACCGTTTTCTTTCAACGCTTGGCACCCTGTATGTGGAACTGTTCCGTAACGTTCCGCTGATCGTGCAATTCTTTACCTGGTATCTGGTCATCCCGGAACTGCTGCCGGAAAATATTGGCATGTGGTTCAAGTCGGAGCTGGATCCGAACGTGCAGTTCTTTGTCTCCTCCATGATGTGTCTGGGGCTGTTTACCGCTGCGCGCGTTTGCGAGCAGGTGCGTGCCGCCATTCAGTCATTGCCGCGCGGACAAAAAAACGCGGGCCTGGCAATGGGCCTGACGCTGCCCCAAACCTACCGCTACGTGCTGCTGCCTAACGCCTACCGCGTTATCGTTCCACCGATGACCTCCGAGATGATGAACCTGGTGAAAAACTCGGCCATCGCCTCGACTATCGGCCTGGTCGACATGGCCGCGCAGGCGGGCAAGCTGCTGGATTATTCCGCTCACGCGTGGGAATCCTTCACCGCGATCACGCTCGCGTATGTTCTGATTAACGCTTTCATCATGCTGGTGATGAACCTGGTTGAACGCAAAATCCGCCTGCCGGGTAATCTGGGGGGCAAATAATGTACGAATTTGACTGGAGTTCTATCGTTCCATCCATGCCTTACCTGCTTGATGGCCTGGTGATTACCTTAAAAATCACCGTTATTGCCATCATCATTGGTATCGTCTGGGGCACCCTGCTGGCCGTCATGCGCCTGTCGAGCTTTAAGCCGCTCGCCTGGTTTGCGACCGCCTACGTTAACGTGTTCCGCTCCATCCCGCTGGTGATGGTGCTGCTGTGGTTTTACCTGATTGTGCCCGGCTTCCTGCAGAACGTGTTGGGGCTGTCGCCGAAAACCGATATCCGTCTGATCTCCGCCATGGTGGCGTTCTCAATGTTCGAGGCCGCTTACTACTCGGAGATTATCCGAGCGGGCATTCAGAGTATCTCCCGCGGGCAATCCAGCGCCGCGCTGGCGCTGGGAATGACGCACTGGCAGTCCATGCAGCTCATTATTCTGCCGCAGGCGTTTCGCGCCATGGTTCCGCTCCTGCTGACCCAGGGCATCGTGCTGTTCCAGGATACCTCGCTGGTCTACGTTCTGAGTCTGGCAGACTTCTTCCGTACCGCGTCAACCATCGGTGAACGTGATGGTACGCAGGTCGAGATGGTGCTCTTTGCGGGTGCGGTCTATTTTGTGATTAGTTTAAGCGCGTCGCTGTTGGTCAGCTGGCTGAAGAAAAGGACGGTATAATGATTTCCCTGAAAAATGTTTCTAAATGGTATGGGCACTTTCAGGTGCTGACCGACTGCTCCACCGAAGTCAAAAAAGGCGACGTAGTGGTGGTATGCGGGCCGTCCGGCTCCGGTAAATCGACGCTGATTAAAACCGTCAACGGACTGGAGCCGGTGCAGCAGGGTGAGATCGTTGTCAACGGCACCAAAGTCAACGATAAGAAAACCAACCTCGCCCAGCTTCGCTCTCACGTTGGCATGGTGTTCCAGCATTTTGAGCTGTTCCCTCACCTCTCCATTATTGAGAACCTGACGCTGGCGCAGGTAAAAGTGCTTAAGCGTGATAAAAAAGCGTCGCGCGAGAAAGGTCTGAAGCTCCTGGAACGCGTTGGGCTTTCGGCGCATGCCGATAAGTTCCCGGCACAGCTTTCTGGCGGCCAACAGCAGCGTGTGGCGATCGCCCGCGCGCTGTGCATGGATCCGGTGGCAATGCTGTTTGATGAGCCAACGTCGGCGCTCGATCCAGAGATGATCAATGAAGTGCTGGACGTAATGGTCGAGCTGGCGCACGAAGGGATGACCATGATGGTGGTGACCCACGAAATGGGCTTTGCCCGTAAAGTGGCCAACCGCGTAATCTTTATGGACGAAGGGAAAATTGTCGAAGACTCACCGAAAGAAGAGTTCTTCGCTAACCCGAAATCAGAGCGTGCGAAAGATTTCCTCGCGAAAATCCTGCACTAACCTTCCCGGTGCGCAATCTGCGGATTGCGCACTGCTTCACGCTTTCACTCAGTTCCTCTCGTCGGCGTCACATTGCAGCGTTAACCTTGTCACAAAATAACGCTACGTATGGAGAACGCTATGGCACAGCCTATTATTCTCGACTGCGATCCGGGTCATGACGACGCGATCGCGCTCGTCCTCGCTCTTGCCTCCCCTGAACTCGAGGTAAAAGCCGTCACCTCGTCCGCCGGAAACCAGACGCCGGACAAAACCCTGCGCAACGTGCTGCGCATGCTCACGCTGCTCAAACGCACCGACATTCCTGTCGCCGGCGGGGCCGTGAAGCCGCTGATGCGCGAGCTGATTATTGCCGACAACGTTCATGGTGAAAGCGGGCTGGACGGTCCGGCACTGCCGGAGCCGGGTTTCACGCCGCAAAACTGTACCGCCGTGGAGCTGATGGCGAAGGTTCTACGTGAGAGTGCAGAACCGGTAACGCTGGTGGCAACCGGACCGCAAACCAACGTTGCGCTGCTGCTGAACAGCCATCCTGAGCTGCATAATAAAATTGCCCGAATTGTGATTATGGGCGGGGCCATGGGGCTGGGGAACTGGACGCCTGCGGCGGAGTTCAACATCTTTGTCGACCCGGAAGCCGCGGAAATCGTCTTCCAGTCCGGCTTACCAATTGTAATGGCGGGACTGGACGTTACCCACCGCGCGCAGATTATGGCGGACGATATTGAGCGATTCCGCTCCGTGGGTAATACGGTCGCGACAACCGTGGCCGAGCTGCTCGACTTCTTTATGGAGTATCACAAAGCCGAGAAGTGGGGATTCCACGGCGCGCCGCTGCATGACCCGTGCACCATTGCCTGGCTACTGAAGCCGGAGATGTTCACCACGGTGGACAGATGGGTTGGTGTTGAGACGCAGGGAAAATACACCCAGGGAATGACGGTGGTGGATTACTACTCGCTGACGGGGAATAAACCGAATACCACGGTGATGGTGGACATCGACCGCGAGGCGTTTGTGGATTTGCTGGCGGAGAGACTTGCTTACTATAGTGCGGCCTGATGCACTCCCCCACGGGGAGAAGGAGCAGACACTAAAAACGGCAACGTGGTTGCCGTTTTGCTTTTATTTATGGCTCAAACGGCCGACGCTGGAACTGATCGTGGCCGCATTTCGGACACAGCGGCAGGACATCCGGCGTATATACCGCAATATGATGGTGGCAATTCTCACATACCAGATTTCCCAAGCCGACCACCTCACCACTGTGATACACACCGTGATGGTTCAAATCCTGAAAGACCTCGCGCCACTCCAGCTGCGTTATATCCGTGATGTCGGCCAGCTCTTGCCACAGGCTCTCTTTAATCACCCGCATAAAAACGCTGTCCGTGACCTCCTCCTGGCTCTCCTGGTAGCTGCGCGCGAACTCTTCCAGATCGCGACGCACGGCGCGCGTCACCTCTTCCACTTCGGTTCGCGTTAACTCACCCGTTTGCGTCACGCGGGCACGCGCCTGCTCCACCAGCGCGTCGATATCTCGCTCGCCGTTACGCAGCCGTTCCGTCAGTGTCGCCACCAGTTCGCGGTAAAATTGAGCAACCTTGTTCATCATTTTGCCTCCCGGGTAAGTAACTATTTCTAATAATAGACCTTATTTCATCGCCGCTTTGTCAGGTGAAGCACAGACCCGGTAAATTCCTGCAAAGCGCATTTGTGCGAAAGGCTGTTTTGACGCGGGCGTTTGGGCTATGCTATGCGGATCTGAATTACCACATCCATTGGCTACATTTGTAGCTGTATTGAAAACAGGACCACTGGCTGCCATGCAAGAGCAATACCGCCCGGAAGAGATAGAATCAAAAGTCCAGCAACACTGGGACGAGAAGCGCACCTTTGAAGTAACCGAAGACGAGAGCAAAGAGAAGTATTACTGCCTGTCGATGCTTCCCTATCCTTCTGGTCGACTACACATGGGCCATGTGCGTAACTACACCATCGGCGATGTGATTGCACGCTACCAGCGCATGCTGGGTAAAAACGTTCTGCAGCCTATCGGCTGGGATGCGTTCGGTCTGCCTGCGGAAGGCGCGGCGGTCAAAAACAACACCGCACCGGCGCCGTGGACGTACGACAATATCGCGTACATGAAAAACCAGCTCAAGATGCTGGGCTTTGGCTATGACTGGAGCCGCGAGCTGGCAACCTGTACCCCGGAATACTATCGCTGGGAGCAGAAGTTCTTCACCGAGCTGTATAAAAAAGGCCTGGTGTATAAGAAAACCTCTGCCGTTAACTGGTGTCCGAATGACCAGACCGTTCTCGCAAACGAACAGGTTATCGACGGCTGCTGCTGGCGCTGCGACACCAAAGTTGAGCGTAAAGAGATCCCACAGTGGTTTATCAAAATCACCGCTTACGCTGATGAGCTGCTGAACGATCTGGATAACCTCGACCACTGGCCAGATACCGTTAAGACCATGCAGCGCAACTGGATCGGCCGTTCTGAAGGCGTGGAGATTACCTTCAACGTTGAGAACTATGACCAGACCCTGACTGTCTACACCACCCGCCCGGACACCTTCATGGGCGCGACCTACCTGGCCGTAGCCGCAGGTCACCCGCTGGCGCAGAAAGCGGCAGAGAACAACCCGGAGCTGGCCACCTTCATCGACGAGTGCCGCAACACCAAAGTGGCCGAAGCCGACATGGCGACGATGGAGAAAAAAGGCGTCGCGACAGGCTTCTATGCGAAGCATCCGCTGACTGGCGAAGCGATCCCTGTCTGGGCAGCGAACTTCGTGCTGATGGAGTACGGTACAGGCGCGGTAATGGCCGTTCCGGGCCACGATCAGCGCGACTACGAGTTTGCCACCAAATACAGCCTGCCGATTAAAGCCGTTATTCTGGCCGCCGATGGTTCTGAACCCGACCTGTCCGAACAAGCGCTGACCGAAAAAGGCACCCTGTTCAACTCTGGTGAATTCAGCGGCCTGAGCTTCGAAGAGGGCTTCAACGCCATCGCCGATAAGCTGGCCTCTCTGGGCGTGGGCGAGCGTAAAGTTAACTTCCGTCTGCGCGACTGGGGCGTGTCCCGTCAGCGTTACTGGGGCGCGCCAATCCCAATGGTGACGCTGGAAGATGGCACCGTGATGCCAACGCCGGAAGATCAGCTCCCGGTGATCCTGCCGGAAGACGTGGTCATGGACGGTATCACCAGCCCGATCAAAGCCGATCCTGAGTGGGCAAAAACCACCGTCAACGGTCAGCCTGCGCTGCGTGAAACCGACACCTTTGACACCTTTATGGAGTCATCCTGGTACTATGCGCGCTACACCTGCCCGCAGTATCAGGACGGTATGCTCGATTCCGATGCGGCAAACTACTGGCTGCCGGTTGATATCTATATCGGCGGCATCGAACACGCCATCATGCACCTGCTCTACTTCCGCTTCTTCCACAAACTGATGCGCGATGCAGGCATGGTGAACTCTGACGAACCAGCAAAACAGCTGCTGTGTCAGGGCATGGTACTGGCAGATGCGTTCTATTACGTCGGTGCTAACGGCGAGCGTAACTGGGTTTCTCCGGTTGATGCGATCGTCGAGCGCGACGAGAAAGGCCGTATCGTTAAGGCGAAAGACGCCGAAGGTCATGAACTGGTCTATACCGGCATGAGCAAGATGTCTAAGTCGAAAAACAACGGCATCGATCCGCAGGTAATGGTTGAGCGTTACGGTGCGGACACCGTGCGTCTGTTCATGATGTTTGCCTCTCCGGCCGACATGACCCTGGAATGGCAGGAGTCTGGCGTGGAAGGGGCGAACCGCTTCCTGAAACGCGTCTGGAAACTGGTTTACGAACACACTGCACTGGGCGATGCCCCGGCGCTGAACGCCGCCGCACTGACTGAAGATCAGCAGGCGCTGCGTCGCGATGTTCATAAAACGATTGCGAAAGTGACCGATGATATTGGTCGTCGTCAGACCTTCAATACCGCAATTGCGGCTATTATGGAACTGATGAACAAGCTGGCGAAGGCTCCGCAGGACGGCGAGCAGGATCGTGCCTTAATGCGTGAAGCGCTGCTGGCCGTCGTTCGCATGCTGAACCCGTTCACTCCGCACGTCAGCTTCACCCTGTGGCAGGAGCTGAAAGGCGAAGGCGATATTGACAACGCGCCGTGGCCGCAGGCTGACGAAGCCGCGATGGTGGAAAACACGACGCTGGTTGTGGTCCAGGTAAACGGCAAAGTCCGCGGTAAAATTACCGTGGCGGTCGATGCAACCGAAGAACAGGTTCGCGAGCGCGCGGGCCAGGAACCTCTGGTCGCAAAATATCTTGAGGGCGTTACCGTACGTAAAGTGATCTACGTACCGGGTAAACTGCTCAATCTGGTCGTTGGCTAAGCGCGGGAGGAAACGTGCGACAACTGGCAACAATACTCTTATCACTGGCGGTGCTTGTCACCGCTGGCTGTGGCTGGCACCTGCGCAATACCACGGCAGTGCCTGCTGAGATGAAAACGATGATTTTCGACTCATCGGATCCGAATGGTCCACTCAGCCGGGCAGTTCGTAATCAGCTGCGTCTGAACGGCGTTGAGCTTGTTGAGAAACAAACGCTGCGCCAGGATGTACCGTCTCTGCGTATCATCGGAGGAGGTCTGTCGAGAGATACGGCCTCTATCTTCCAGGACGGTCGTACAGCTGAATATCAGATGGTGCTGACGGTCAACGCAGCGGTCCTGATCCCGGGTAAAGACATCTATCCGATCAGCACGAAAGTGTTCCGTTCGTTCTTCGATAACCCGCAGACGGCATTGGCAAAAGATGCCGAACAGCAGATTATCATCAACGAAATGTACGACAAGGCGGCGGAACAGCTGATCCGTAAACTGCCAGGTATTGCAGCGTCTACCCGACAAGGCTCTGACATTGTTGAAAAACCAGTTGCCGGCACGCTTCCTGCTGCTAACTCTCTGGGTAAATGATGATCAGGCTGTATCCTGAACAACTCCGCGCGCAGCTCAAAGAAGGGCTGCGCGCGGCGTATCTGCTTCTTGGAAACGATCCGTTATTGCTTCAGGAAAGCCTGGATGCCGTGCGGCATGAAGCCGCCTCTCAGGGCTTCGATGAACACCACACCGTCCAGCTGGATAACAACACCGACTGGAATGCCCTCTTCTCACTCTGTCAGGCGATGAGCCTTTTTGCGTCGCGCCAGACAATTCAGATCCTGCTGCCGGAGAACGGCCCTAACGCGGCCATCAATGAACAGCTGGCCACGCTGGTCAGCCTGCTTCACAGCGATCTGCTGCTGATTGTGCGCGGCAACAAACTCACCAAAGCGCAGGAAAATGCGGCGTGGTTCACCCAACTCGCAGCCCACGCGGTGCAGGTCACCTGTCAGACGCCTGAACAGGCGCATCTGCCCAAATGGGTGGCAGCGAGAGCGAAGCAGAACAACCTTCAGCTGGATGATGCGGCGAACCAACTGCTCTGCTACTGCTATGAAGGTAACCTGCTGGCCCTGGCGCAGGCGCTGGACAGACTCTCCCTGCTCTGGCCAGATGGCAAGCTGACCTTGCCGCGCGTCGAGCAGGCCGTTAACGACGCGGCGCACTTCACGCCGTTCCACTGGGTGGACGCGCTGCTGTCGGCGAAAAGCAAACGCGCCCTGCATATTTTGCAACAGCTGCGTCTCGAAGGGAGCGAACCGGTTATTCTGCTGCGTACGCTGCAGCGCGAATTGCTGCTGCTGATTACGCTCAAGCGTCAGTCTGCCCATACGCCGCTGCGTTCGCTGTTTGATAAACACCGCGTGTGGCAAAATCGCCGGGCTTTAATCACCGAGGCCGTCAACCGCCTGAGTCATGAACAGCTTCGTCAGGCTGTGCAGCTTCTGATGCGCGCTGAGCTCACGTTAAAACAAGATTATGGCCAGTCGGTCTGGGCGGAGCTGGAAAGCCTTTCTCTGCTGCTCAGCCACAAGGCGCTGGCAGACGTTTTTATTGATGGATAGCATGCATTCTTTACAGGCCTTATATGGCGGCACCTTCGACCCGGTACATTACGGGCATCTGAAGCCGGTTGAAATTCTGGCGAATCTGATCGGCCTTCAGCGCGTCACCATCATGCCCAACAATGTCCCGCCCCATCGTCCACAGCCCGAGGCGACCAGCGAGCAGCGAAAAGAGATGCTTGCCCTTGCCATCGCAGATAAACCGCTATTCCGACTTGACGAGCGTGAGCTGCGTCGCGACACGCCCTCCTGGACGTCTCAGACGCTTCAGGAGTGGCGCGCCGAACAAGGGCCAGACCAGCCGCTTGCCTTTATCATCGGCCAGGATTCTCTGCTGAATTTCCCTACGTGGCATCAGTATGAAACCATCCTGGAGAACAGCCACCTGCTCGTCTGCCGCCGTCCCGGCTATCCGCTGACCATGCGCGAAGAGCAGTACCAGCAGTGGCTGGAAGACCACCTCACGGATAATGTTGAAGATCTTCACAACCAGCCTGCCGGGAAGATCTATCTGGCGGAAACGCCGTGGTTTGATATCTCTGCAACCCTCATTCGCGAGCGTTTACAGCAGGGTTTAGCGTGTGACGATCTGCTGCCATCTCCGGTGCTGGCCTATATCCATGCGCACGGTTTGTATCAGAAAAGCGCAGATGAATAGCCGGAGAGCATAAAAAGCGGCATATTGTTTATCCCGCCTTGACAGGGTAAGCCATACTGTTATTCTCCGCTGCCAGACTTTCCCGCCGATCATTGCTTTACAGAAATTGTTTTACAAAAATGGCAATGCAATCTCAGGCGGAGGGTGGGATGATACCCGCCTTCAAAAGCCCGGCCGGAGACATTTGTCCCGACGCAGGCGTGAGTTCAGGTATACTGTCTGGCTTCGAATTCAAAGTTTTACAATCTCATTCACCCCAGGGGGAAAACTTGCAGGGTAAAGCACTCCAGGATTTTGTTATTGACAAAATTGATGACCTGAAAGGTCAGGACATCATCGCTATCGACGTTAAGGGTAAATCCAGTATTACCGACTGCATGATCATCTGCACCGGTACATCGACGCGTCATGTTGTTTCAATTGCCGATCACGTGGTTCAGGAATCGCGTGCAGCAGGGCTGTTGCCGCTGGGTGTTGAAGGTGAAGCGACGGCTGACTGGGTGGTAGTCGACCTCGGCGATGTGATTGTCCACGTCATGCAGGACGAGAGCCGTCGCCTGTATGAGCTGGAAAAACTCTGGGGTTAATGCGTGAAGTTGCAGCTGGTCGCCGTCGGCACCAAAATGCCGGACTGGGTACAAACCGGTTTTACTGAATATTTGCGTCGTTTTCCAAAAGACATGCCGTTCGAGCTGGTGGAAATTCCCGCCGGTAAGCGCGGCAAGAACGCTGATATCAAACGTATTCTCGATAAAGAGGGCGAACTGATGCTGGCTGCCGCTGGCAAAAACCGCATCGTCACCCTCGATATTCCAGGTAAACCCTGGGATACGCCGCAGCTGGCGCAAGAACTGGAGCGCTGGAAGCAGGATGGCCGTGACGTCAGTCTGTTGATTGGCGGACCAGAAGGGTTATCCCCTGCCTGCAAAGCAGCGGCTGAACAAAGTTGGTCCCTCTCCGCGCTGACGCTTCCCCACCCGCTCGTTCGGGTACTGGTGGCAGAAAGCCTGTATCGCGCGTGGAGCATTACTACCAACCACCCCTATCACCGCGAGTAATGACTGACCAGGGTAGATTAAGCAGCGGATGAAACTACAGAATTCTTTTCGCGACTATACGGCTGAGTCCGCGCTGTTTGTGCGCCGGGCGCTGGTCGCCTTTACCGGGATTTTGCTGCTTACCGGCGTGCTGATCGCCAACCTCTATAATCTGCAAATTGTCCGCTTTACCGACTACCAGACGCGTTCAAACGAAAACCGCATTAAGCTGGTGCCTATCGCACCCAGCCGCGGCATTATTTACGATCGTAACGGCACCCCGCTGGCGTTGAACCGCACCATCTATCAAATCGAGATGATGCCGGAAAAAGTCGATAATGTTCAGGATACGCTGGAAGCGCTGAAAAGCGTTGTCGACCTTAACGATGACGATATCGCGGCGTTTAAAAAAGAGCGCGCCCGCTCTCACCGCTTCACCTCGATTCCGGTTAAAACCAATTTGACGGAAGTCCAGGTGGCCCGCTTTGCGGTGAATCAGTACCGTTTCCCCGGCGTGGAAGTGAAGGGATATAAGCGTCGCTACTATCCCTACGGCTCCGCGCTGACGCATGTGATTGGCTACGTTTCCAAGATTAATGACAAAGACGTCGACCGCCTTGATAAAGATGGCAAGCTGGCCAACTACGCTGCTACGCACGATATCGGTAAGCTGGGGATCGAACGTTACTACGAAGACGTTCTGCACGGGCAAACCGGCTATGAAGAGGTTGAGGTTAACAACCGTGGACGCGTGATCCGTCAGCTAAAAGAAGTGCCGCCTCAGGCGGGGCATGACGTCTATCTGACGCTCGACCTCAAACTTCAGCAGTATATCGAAACCCTGCTGGCGGGTAGCCGTGCAGCCGTTGTGGTCACCGATCCTCGTACCGGCGGTATCCTGGCAATGGTCTCCATGCCTAGCTATGACCCGAACCTCTTTGTTGATGGGATTTCGAGTAAAGACTATTCCGGTCTGCTGAATGACCCGAACACGCCGCTGGTCAACCGCGCGACGCAAGGGGTTTACCCGCCGGCATCCACGGTTAAACCGTACGTGGCGGTCTCTGCGCTGAGTGCCGGCGTCATCAACCGTAATACCAGCCTGTTTGACCCGGGCTGGTGGCAGCTGCCGGGTTCAGATAAGCGCTATCGTGACTGGAAAAAATGGGGTCACGGTCATCTGAACGTCACCAAATCACTGGAAGAATCTGCGGATACCTTCTTCTATCAGGTGGCGTATGACATGGGTATCGACCGCCTGTCAGAGTGGATGAGCAAATTCGGCTACGGGCATTACACCGGCGTGGACCTTTCAGAAGAACGTTCTGGCAACATGCCAACGCGTGAATGGAAGCTGAAGCGCTTTAAAAAACCGTGGTATCAGGGTGACACCATTCCGGTAGGTATCGGTCAGGGCTACTGGACGGCAACGCCGCTTCAGATGAACAAGGCCATGATGATCCTCATCAATGACGGCGTGGTAAAAGTGCCGCATCTGCTACAGAGTACGGTTGAAGACGGCAAAAAAGTGCCGTGGAATCAGCCGCACGAGGCCCCGGTGGGTGACATCCATTCCGGCTTCTGGGAAATTGCGAAAGACGGTATGTACGGCGTGGCAAACCGCCCGAACGGTACCGCGCATAAGTACTTCACCGGTACGCCGTACAAAGTGGCCGCGAAATCCGGTACTGCGCAGGTGTTTGGTCTGAAAGCCAACGAAACCTATAACGCGCACCGCATTGCTGAACGTCTGCGTGACCATAAGCTGATGACGGCGTTTGCCCCTTATGATAACCCGCAGGTCGCGGTGGCGATGATTCTGGAGAACGGCGGTGCCGGGCCAGCAGTAGGGACCATCATGCGCCAGATCCTTGACCACATTATGCTGGGTGATAACAACACCGAACTGCCGGCTGAAAACCCGGCCGCCGCTGCGGCGGAGGACCAATAATCATGACGGATAATCCAAATAAAAAATCGCTGTGGGATAAAATCCACATCGACCCAGCCATGCTGCTGATCCTGCTGGCTCTGCTGGTATACAGCGCCCTGGTTATCTGGAGCGCCAGCGGCCAGGACATCGGCATGATGGAGCGCAAAATCGGCCAGATCGCCATGGGTCTGATCATCATGGTGGTGATGGCGCAAATCCCGCCGCGCGTCTACGAAGGCTGGGCGCCCTATCTTTACATCTTCTGTATTATTTTGCTGGTTGCGGTAGATGCGTTTGGCGCCATTTCAAAAGGGGCGCAGCGCTGGCTGGATCTGGGCGTTGTCCGCTTCCAGCCCTCGGAAATTGCCAAAATCGCCGTTCCATTGATGGTGGCACGCTTTATCAACCGCGACGTCTGTCCGCCGTCGCTGAAAAACACCGCCATCGCGCTGGTGCTGATTTTCCTGCCGACGCTGCTGGTTGCGGCGCAGCCTGACCTTGGCACCTCAATTCTTATCGCCCTTTCCGGCCTGTTTGTCCTTTTCCTGTCGGGACTGAGCTGGCGCCTGATTGGCATCGCGGTGGTGCTGATTGCAGCGTTCATTCCTATCCTCTGGTTCTTCCTGATGCATGATTACCAGCGCCAGCGCGTCATGATGCTGCTCGATCCGGAAACCGATCCGCTGGGCGCGGGCTATCATATTATTCAGTCCAAGATTGCGATTGGCTCCGGCGGCCTGCGCGGTAAAGGCTGGCTGCACGGCACGCAGTCGCAGCTGGAATTTTTACCGGAACGCCACACCGACTTTATCTTTGCCGTACTGGCGGAAGAGCTGGGGCTGGTTGGTATCTTAATATTGCTGGCGCTGTACGTACTGCTGATCATGCGGGGATTGTGGATTGCAGCACGCGCACAAACCACTTTTGGTCGCGTCATGGCCGGCGGGTTGATGCTGATTTTATTCGTTTATGTCTTCGTAAATATTGGTATGGTGAGTGGTATTCTGCCGGTGGTAGGCGTACCGCTGCCGCTGGTGAGTTACGGAGGCTCGGCACTGATCGTGTTGATGGCCGGGTTTGGTATCGTGATGTCGATCCATACCCACAGAAAAATGTTGTCAAAAAGCGTATAAAAATAAGGGGATCGGAATGCGTAAGCAGTGGCTGGGGATCTGCATCGCGGCAAGTTTACTTGCGGCCTGCACAAGTGATGATGGTCAGCAACAGGCAACCGTCGCGCCGCCGCAGCCTGCGGTGTGTAATGGCCCGATCGTTGAAATTAGCGGTGCCGATCCCGTTTATGAACCGCTGAATGCCAGTGCCAATCAGGATTACCAGCGCGACGGCAAAAGCTATAAAATTGTTCAGGATCCTTCCCGTTTCAGTCAGGCGGGCTTTGCCGCCATTTATGATGCCGAGCCAGGCAGTAACCTGACGGCTTCCGGGGAAGTGTTCGACCCAATGCAGCTGACGGCAGCACACCCGACGCTGCCGATCCCGAGCTACGCCCGTATCACCAACCTGGCGAATGGCCGTATGATCGTCGTGCGGATCAACGACCGTGGTCCTTACGGAAATGACCGGGTGATTTCCCTGTCGCGCGCGTCTGCCGATCGCCTGAACACCTCGAACAACACCAAAGTCCGTATTGACCCGATTATCGTCGCACAGGATGGTTCGCTCTCCGGGCCGGGTACCGCGTGTACGACGGTGGCAAAACAGACCTATGCCCTTCCTGACCGCCCAAATCTTGACGGCGGAATGGGAAGCGTCTCGTCTCCGGCAGAGCCTGCTCAGCCGGGGGGAGAAATACGCCCGATCAGCAATGACACGCTGCAAAGCGAGGATTCTACCGGTGCGCCGGTAAAGAGTAGCGGCTTTCTTGGCGCACCGACGACCTTAGCCTCGGGCGTGCTGGAAGGCAGTGAGCCAACTCCGGCCCCTGCGCCCGTTGCTGCGCCAGCGACCCAGCCGGCTCCCGTAACGGCGCCAGCGGCCACGCAAAGTGCGGCGGTGGCGGCTCCAGCAGCGGCCAGCGGCAGCTATGTGGTTCAGGTAGGCGCAGTGAGCGATCAGGCCCGGGCCAGGCAGTATCAACAGCGTCTGAGCCAGCAGTTTGGCGTACCGGGACGCGTTGAGCAGAACGGCGCGGTCTGGCGCATTCAGATGGGGCCGTTTGCCAGCAAATCGCAGGCCGCGTCCCTGCAGCAGCGTCTGCAGAATGAAGCTCAACTTCAGTCATTTATCGCTGTTGCGAAATAATTAACCGGCGGTATCCGAATTGTCAGTTAGTGTAAAACACATTCACAAACTCATGCTTAAAGTCGGATGCCTGCCTGAATAGCATTTGCTATAGTAAGGCACTTTTTTTAATTCCATCACGGATGTCGTAGTTCTGACCATGAAGACCACTTTTTCTGCTCGTTTTGTGCAGCGCATGGCGCTGACCACGGCCCTTTGCGCTGCTGCGCTCTCTGCAGCTCACGCCGATGACCTGAATATCAAGACCATGATCCCTGGCGTTCCGCAAATCGACGCGGAATCCTACATCCTGATCGATTACAACTCTGGCAAAGTGCTGGCAGAACAGAATGCCGATGCCCGCCGTGACCCGGCCAGTCTGACCAAAATGATGACCAGCTACGTTATCGGCCAGGCGATGAAGGCAGGTAAATTCAAAGAATCGGATCTGGTCACCATCGGTAACGATGCGTGGGCAACCGGGAACCCTGTTTTCAAAGGTTCCTCTCTGATGTTCCTGAAGCCGGGTATGCAGGTTCCTGTTTCCCAGCTGATTCGCGGTATCAACCTGCAGTCTGGTAACGATGCCTGCGTGGCGATGGCCGACTTCGCCGCCGGGAGCCAGGATGCCTTCGTGGGCCTGATGAACAGCTACGTTAATGCACTGGGTCTGAAAAACAGCCATTTCCAGACCGTACACGGCCTGGATGCAGACGGTCAGTACAGCTCTGCACGTGACATGGCCCTGATTGGTCAGGCGCTGATCCGCGATGTACCGAATGAATACTCTATCTATAAAGAGAAAGAGTTCACCTTCAACGGTATTCGTCAAACCAACCGTAACGGCCTGCTGTGGGATAACAGCCTGAACGTTGACGGCATCAAAACTGGCCACACCGACAAAGCGGGCTACAACCTGGTGGCTTCTGCCACTGAAGGTCAGATGCGTCTGATCTCTGCCGTGATGGGCGGCCGTACCTTTAAAGGCCGTGAAACAGAAAGCAAGAAACTGCTGACCTGGGGCTTCCGCTTCTTCGAAACCGTGAACCCACTGAAAGCAGGGAAAGAGTTTGCGTCTGAACCCGTCTGGTTCGGCGACAACGACCGTGCTTCTCTCGGCGTTGATAAAGACCTCTACCTGACCATTCCACGCGGTCGCATGAAGGATCTGAAAGCCAGCTACGTGCTGAACAGCACCGAACTGCATGCCCCGCTGCAGAAAAACCAGGTTGTGGGTACGATCAACTTCCAGCTGGATGGAAAAACGATCGATCAGCGTCCGCTGGTTGTCCTGCAAGAAATTCCTGAAGGCAATTTCTTCGGCAAAATCATTGATTACATTAAATTGATGTTCCACCACTGGTTTGGTTAAAAATTGAACGCTTGAAAGTGTGATTTTGATCCCCATATACTAAGTATCCTGATAACTCCCACCTGACGTGGGAGTTATTATTTTTTGACGTTACGCCGGAGCTGACATGAAAACCAAACTTAACGAACTGCTTGAATTCCCAACCTCATTTACCTACAAAGTAATGGGTCTGGCGAAACCTGAGCTGGTTGATCAGGTGGTTGAAGTGGTACAGCGCCATGCGCCGGGTGACTACTCTCCGTCAGTAAAACCAAGCAGCAAGGGCAACTACCACTCGGTTTCTATTACCATCACTGCGACACACATTGAGCAGGTTGAAACGCTGTACGAAGAGCTCGGCAATATCGAAATTGTTCGTATGGTGCTGTAGTCCCTTTGCGGTTACCCGGTTTGCCGGGTAACCCCTCTCCCCCGCTGTGATATACTCCTCCACACCTTTTGTCCCTCGTCTTCGGAGACGCAGTTTTGTATCAGGATAAAATTCTGGTCCGTCACCTCGGGCTGCAACCTTATGAGCCTGTCTCCCAGGCTATGCATGACTTCACCGATTCACGCGATGACAGCACCCCGGATGAGATCTGGCTGGTCGAACACCTGCCGGTATTTACGCAGGGGCAGGCGGGTAAAGCAGAGCATTTGTTAATGACGGGAGATATCCCGGTTATTCAGAGCGATCGCGGCGGTCAGGTCACTTATCATGGGCCCGGTCAGCAGGTGATGTACGTCCTGCTCAATCTGAAGCGCAGAAAGCTGGGCGTGCGTGAACTGGTTACCTTACTGGAACAAACTGTCGTCAACACGCTGGCGGAATATGGTATTGACGCGCATCCACGCGCCGATGCGCCGGGCGTCTACGTTGGGGAAATGAAGATCTGCTCACTGGGGCTGCGTATTCGTAAAGGTTGCTCATTCCATGGCCTGGCCTTGAATATTAATATGGACCTTGCGCCCTTCCAGCGCATTAACCCCTGCGGCTACGCCGGCATGGAAATGACGCAAATGCGTCAGTGGGTTGAAACCGCTACGCCAGAACATATTCGTCCCGTACTTTTAAAGCAGATGTTAGCGCTACTTAACAATCCCCCGTACGAATATATCCCTGCTTAATACATCATACAACATGGCTCGATAATTTGGCGGGCCACTGTTTATTTACAGCTTTTGCACTTTACAATAATCCACAGATTCTATATTTTCGAAGCGCCCGAATATTACCGCCACATATTATTTAGCCTCCAGCAAGCATGGCAAACACGGCATAAGTAAGGTGAGCAATTATCACACAACCGTTTGCCCTTGATAAACAAGTGAAACAAAACCAACACTTTACGAATCTCTACAAGCATAATAAATAAATTCAACTATCATTCATATTGTGAATGTATACGGAGTGAAAGCGTGGAGTATAATAATTTACCAGCCAAACGACTGAATGAACCCGGTGGCGAAGACAAGCCGCAAATTTTTCGGACTTTACGTAATATTGATCTCAATTTACTGACTATTTTTGAGGCGGTATATGTCCATAAGGGTATCGTTAACGCTGCGAAAATTCTTAATCTCACGCCATCAGCAATAAGCCAGTCAATCCAAAAGCTACGCGCTATATTTCCCGACCCGTTATTTATCCGTAAGGGCCAGGGGGTAACGCCGACGGCTTACGCCACGCATCTCCACGAGTACATCAGCCAGGGGCTGGAGTCGATTCTGGGCGCACTGGATTTAACCGGGAGCTATGATAAGCAGAGAACCATCACCATCGGCTGTTCCCCTTCTGTCGGGGTGCTGGTGATGCCGGCGATCTTCCAGGCCGTAAAAGAGCATGCTCCGCAGCTCCTGCTTCGCAATGTGCCTCTCAATGAACCTGACATTCAGCTTGCCCAGTTCCAGACGGACCTGATTATTGAAAGCGGCAGCTTCAGTGCCAGAGCGCTGGGGCAAAATGTGCTTTATGCGGATAACCTGGTACTGGTTTGCCGCCAGCAGCATCCTGCTCTTAGCGAGCCGTTAACCATCGAAAACCTGCGCAACTACGATCACTCGTCTTTCATGACCGAAGGGCAATCTAATCATGCACTTCGTCAGCGTATTGATGAAATTTTCCCGGAACGTCAGATCAGCTTCAGCAGTTACAATATGTTTACCACCGCATCCCTGATCGGCAGCAGCGATATGCTGTGCGTTATGCCATCACGCCTGTACAGCCTGCTACAAAAATGCTGGCCGCTGGAAAGCATCCCGCTCAGCCAGCTTAATGCGGAATCTATCGAGATTTCACTGCATTACAACAAGCTGAGTTTGCGCGATCCGGTCCTGGAAAACGTCATCCGCATCATCCGTCAGGCCTTCTGACAGGTTTAGCCAGCACAAGTCCCTGCAACCCGCAGGGCAAAAGGCACAAAACAACAACTATTTTACAAATTGGCGATCTGGCAGGCTGCTTTAACGACCGTTTCAATGATATACTGCCTGTCGTTCGTTCAAAAATAGTTGATAAATACAACATTCCCTTGAATTGAAACGCTTTCCTTCGATATTCGCAACTGGAACACGCACGCTATGAGTAAACCCATTGTGATGGAACGCGGTGTTAAATACCGCGATGCCGATAAAATGGCCCTTATCCCGGTTAAAAACGTGGCTACAGAGCGCGAGGCGCTGTTAAGAAAACCGGAATGGATGAAAATCAAACTTCCGGCCGACTCTTCGCGTATCCAGGGGATCAAAGCGGCGATGCGCAAGAATGGTCTTCACTCCGTGTGTGAAGAAGCCTCTTGTCCGAACCTTGCTGAATGTTTCAATCACGGTACCGCGACGTTTATGATTCTGGGTGCTATCTGTACCCGCCGCTGCCCGTTCTGCGATGTTGCTCATGGCCGTCCAGTCGCGCCTGATGCTAACGAACCCCAGAAACTAGCGCAGACCATCGCCGACATGGCGCTGCGTTATGTGGTTATCACGTCCGTTGACCGTGACGACCTGCGTGACGGTGGTGCTCAGCACTTCGCCGACTGCATTACGGCCATTCGCGAGAAAAGCCCTAACATCAAAATCGAGACGCTGGTGCCTGACTTCCGCGGCCGTATGGACCGCGCGCTGGATATCCTGACCGCGACGCCGCCAGATGTGTTTAACCACAACCTGGAGAACGTGCCGCGTATCTACCGTCAGGTCCGTCCGGGCGCTGACTATAACTGGTCCCTGAAACTGCTGGAGCGTTTCAAAGAAGCGCATCCGCATATTCCGACTAAGTCTGGTCTGATGGTGGGCCTGGGTGAAACCAATGATGAAATCATCGAGGTGATGCGCGATCTTCGCCGCCACGGTGTGACCATGCTGACCCTGGGGCAGTATCTGCAGCCAAGCCGTCACCACCTGCCGGTACAGCGCTACGTGAGCCCGGACGAGTTCGATGAAATGAAAGCCGAAGCGATGGCGATGGGCTTCACCCACGCTGCCTGCGGCCCATTCGTTCGCTCCTCATACCATGCCGATATGCAGGCTAAAGGCGAAGAAGTTAAATAATGCTGTAATATTCATTTACAGTAATACAAAAAAACCGGCCTCATGAGCCGGTTTTTTTTCGCAAGCCCTCAGGCGTTGCTGTCACTCTTTGTGAGAAAGCTTGTCTGCCGGGACGTCATCCTCGGCGCTTTTCTTCGCCGCTGCATCATC
Source organism: Enterobacter cloacae complex sp. ECL352 (assembly GCF_020149545.1). Taxonomy (NCBI): domain Bacteria; kingdom Pseudomonadati; phylum Pseudomonadota; class Gammaproteobacteria; order Enterobacterales; family Enterobacteriaceae; genus Enterobacter; species Enterobacter cloacae complex sp. ECL352. The sequence continues at coordinate 3,558,712 of NZ_CP083709.1, read as the reverse complement.
ATCGTTCATCGCTTTCTTAAAGCCTTTGATGGCAGCCCCCAGGTCACCACCCAGCGTGCGTAACTTCTTGGTACCAAACAGCAGGACGACCAGTGCGGCAACCACCAGCAGTTTGGTAATACTAATCTCACCCATAGATACCTTCTTTACTTAAAACAGGCTGCATTCAGCGCCAAAACCTGACTGTATTAACGGTCATTTTGCGCGTGCACACAATAGCAATCTGTAACAAGGTGAATCAAGCATTGTTGAAAAAAACATCACAATAATTGCGGTGGCGCAAACCGACGATTACGAAGAACGGGTAATTGCTGACGCGCAAGCGCGATTCTTTCTGAGTTTATCTCCGCCACCAGCACATGCGGGGCTTCAGCGGCGGCGGCGATCGTCACCCCCAGCGGATCAACCACCCTGCTTTGCCCGATGTTTTTCGTGCCACATTCCCCTGCGGCAACGACATAGCAGGTTGTATCCAGCGCGCGTGCCGCAAGCAGCGTTGCCCAGTGATGCTCTTTTAACGGCCCTTTGACCCACGCGGCAGGCAGCACCAGTACGTCCGCCCCCTGCAGCGCCAGATGGAGCGCCAGCTCGGGAAAACGCAGGTCATAGCAGGTCATCAGCCCGACCCTGAATCCGTCAATCTCCAGCAGCGGAGGGATATTGGCTCCGGGGTCAACGCGTCGCGACTCCTGGATGCTGAACGCATCATAGAGGTGAAGCTTGGCGTAACGTGCGACGATGGCCCCGTCACGAATCGCCACGAGCGTATTCACCGCGCGACCCGGCGTGGAGGGAACATGGATCGTTAAGATCGTCGTCATCGTATTGCCTGCGCTTTGGCCGAGCAATTGCTGTAAGAATTCGCCATCCAGCGGCTGCGCGGACTTCACGGATAAATCCGGATCATTATCATCCCTGGCCAGCAGCGCCTCGGGGAGAACCAGCAGCGATGCGCCTTTCTGCCGGGCCTGCATCATCAGTTCGACGCACGTGAGCGCATTTTCACGCCAGTCAGGCGTGACCACAAATTGCCCTACCGCTACATACATATTTGTCCCCTCATCATAAACGGCGTTAAACTCGCTTCTCTTACACATCAAATAGCAGGTATTTAGCGTGTTACAACTACTTTTAGCCGTTTTTATTGGTGGGGGAACGGGTAGCGTTGCGCGATGGTTTCTGAGTATGCGGTTTAACCCCCTGCATCAGGCGATTCCTATGGGGACACTTGCCGCAAACCTGATTGGTGCCTTTATCATTGGTATGGGGCTGGCTTGGTTTAACCGAATGACGCACATCGACCCAATGTGGAAGGTGTTGATTACCACCGGATTCTGCGGCGGTTTGACCACCTTCTCAACCTTTTCTGCGGAGACGGTTTTTCTCTTTCAGGAAGGCCGTATCGGCTGGGCGCTGATGAATATGGCGATCAATATGCTCGGCTCCTTTGCGATGACGGGGATCGCATTTTGGCTATTTTCTTCCGCAAGCGCGCATTAACAGCCGAACCGTTAATGTTGGCTTAATTTTTCTCTGTCACTCTGAATGTAATACTGAACGAGGGTGACAGAATGAAACAGAGTCTGATGAGCGCAGGAATGGTGTTGTTGAGCGTGCTGATCGTTGCCAGCTTCCTGAAAATGTATCTGCTTGGCTGATTCAAAACGAAAAAAACCCGCTCAGTGAGCGGGTTTTGAAATTCTTGCTGACGCGTCTGAATTACAGAGCGATTACGTTAGCAGCAGAAGGGCCTTTGGCACCGTTAGTGATTTCGAACTCTACACGCTGACCTTCAGCCAGAGTTTTGAAACCATTAGACTGGATTGCAGAGAAGTGTACGAACACGTCTTTGCTGCCATCTTCAGGAGTAATGAAACCGAATCCTTTGGACTCATTAAACCACTTAACGTTACCTTTAATCTTAGACATCAAAATTACCTTTACATTAAAAAACGACACAAATGCTGTGTCGGTTATCAGTACATCAATTGTGGGACCTTTTGTCCAGCGGATCTTTGATAAAAAGTGACTAAAGTCGCGTTAATTTTCACTGACAGATTTTTATCGCTTATGAATCAACGCCTGCGCGTTTTTTCACCAGCATGTAACGTTTTGTCAGTTAAAACTGAAAACGCATCCAGGCGAAGTAAACGTTACCGTTGTTGTACGTACCCGGAATGTAGGTCATCTGGAACGTTGCGGGGCCATAGCCAATAGAGGCTAAAGGCAGCAGCACCGGGATTGGAATGTATTTCCAGTTGTCACGTGCAGTAACCCCGGCGGTATAGCCCAAACCGACGTGGAAGTTCTCGTCTGCTAGCGGGCGCCAGGTTTTTTCCCAGCCATACCCCCCAATCGGCTCCCATTTATTAAACGAGTCTTTGAAGGCCATCAGATAGATGCCATGCCAGTTTCCCTTTTCATCCCAGCGCGACTGGCCAAAACCCGCGCCCCACGGACGCTCGTTGTATTTATCGGTTTTCTCTTTGTCATAAGCAAAACGCGCATGCCACGTTATTGCCGGCACATAGAGATCATAATGTTCAGGTGCCGTCCATGTCTGGGAAACATTATCCGTAAAGGTTGAGAACCAGCCTTTATCCGTCGCGTTGCTTTCTGCCTGTGCAACAGAAGAAAACGTTAACTGCCCAAAAATAAACAACAAAATAGAGAAAAATGTATTACGTACAATCACAATGCAATTACCATTCTTAGTATTCGAGGCAAAGTTTACCATAAAGTAGTTGAATCAAAGCTTAACGACATCGGCGTTATTCCTAATTATTCAGCTTCTTTTCGGGAATATTCTTAAGGAAAGGCGGCGATGCGTTCAAAATAAACCCACAAGGGGTGTGACTTTACCCATTTAATGTTCTGAATCAGTGACATGTAAAACCACACAAAACATTAACAATTTGTTATCATTATTAGTACATGTTGCGCTATTTCTGACGGTCAAGACCCTCATGACATAAATGTATGGGCCATGGCAAAAAGACGGTTGTTCTGTTCTTTAGTCGTCTGTTTATTGATTTTAATCAGCAAGAACAGGCCAATTATTCGGCACATTTTCATCCTTCTTTTTTTTGATTTTTTGTGCTCCATAGCAGCAGAGATACAGGGGAAATCATGCTTACGTTATTCGAACTCCTTATTGGAGTCGTCGTCATTGTCGGCGTCGCACGCTACATCATTAAAGGCTACTCGGCCACGGGCGTATTATTTGTCGGCGGTCTAACGCTGCTGATTATCAGCGCAATAATGGGGCACCAGGTGTTACCTGCCAGCGCGACCAGCACCGGTTACACGGCTACAGATATTGTTGAATACATTAAAATATTGCTCATGAGCCGCGGCGGTGACCTGGGTATGATGATCATGATGCTGTGCGGTTTTGCAGCCTACATGACCCATATCGGCGCCAACGACATGGTCGTTAAGCTTGCCTCTAAACCCCTGCAATACATCAACTCGCCGTATCTGCTAATGGTCGCCGCCTATTTCCTCGCCTGCCTGATGTCACTGGCCGTTTCGTCGGCTACCGGGCTTGGCGTACTGCTCATGGCGACGCTGTTCCCGGTCATGGTGAACGTCGGTATCAGCCGTGGCGCGGCCGCGGCAATTTGCGCGTCTCCGGCAGCGATTATTCTCTCCCCGACCTCCGGCGACGTTGTGCTGGCGGCAAAGGCGGCGGAGATGTCACTCATCGACTTCGCCTTTAAAACCACGTTACCGATCTCAATTGTTGCCATCGTGGGCATGGGGATCGCGCATTTCTTCTGGCAGCGCTATCTCGATAAGAAAGAAAACATCAGCCATGAAATGATGGACGTGAGTGAAATCACCACGACCGCTCCCGCGTTCTATGCCATTCTGCCGTTCACCCCGATCGTCGGAGTGCTGATTTTTGACGGAAAATGGGGTCCACAGCTGCACATCATCACCATTCTGGTCATCTGCATGCTGCTGGCCGCCGTGCTGGAGTTTGTGCGCGGTTTTAACACGCAAAAAGTCTTCTCGGGTCTGGAAGTTGCGTATCGCGGTATGGCGGATGCCTTCGCTGGCGTGGTGATCCTGCTGGTTGCAGCGGGCGTTTTTGCCCAGGGTCTGAGCACGATCGGCTTTATCCAGAGCCTGATTTCTATCGCCACCTCGTTCGGCTCCGCCAGTATTATCCTGATGCTGGTTCTGGTGGTGCTCACCATGCTGGCGGCGATGACCACCGGTTCCGGTAATGCGCCTTTCTACGCTTTCGTTGAGATGATCCCGAAACTGGCTCACTCCTCCGGTATTAACCCGGCCTACCTTTCCATTCCCATGCTGCAGGCGTCAAACCTGGGCCGTACCATTTCGCCGGTGTCGGGTGTGGTCGTCGCCGTTGCCGGGATGGCGAAAATCTCGCCATTCGAAGTCGTCAAACGCACCTCAGTGCCCGTTATAGTTGGTCTGATTATCGTGATTATCGCCACGGAAGTGCTGGTACCCGGCGCAGCCTAAGCTAAATTAGGGATATCCAAAAAGCGCCTGTAGGCGCTTTTTGTGCTTTAATAACTTCCAGAAATTAATCGTGCTCATTCGATCAGGAAATCATATGTTCAGGAAGGATATCGTCATCCCGTCTGGCGCAATCGCGCTTGCTCTCTGTCTCTTCTCCGCACAGGCGGAACCGCTGAAGGCAACACAGTATGGCGATTTCGATCGCTATGTGCTGGCTCTGTCCTGGCAAACCGGGTTTTGCCAGAGCATGGTCGAACGCAACCGCAATGAACCTGATGAATGTCGCCTGCAAAAAGAGCGCGATAATAAAGCCGATTTTCTGACCGTCCATGGGCTATGGCCTGGCCTGCCAAAATCCATTGCCGCCCGCGGCGTGGATGAACGTCGGTGGATGCGTTTTGGCTGCGCCACGCGCCCCATTCCGAACATGCCGGAAGTGAAGGCCAGCCGCAAATGCGATGCCGCCGAAACCGGACTGTCGCTTTCCGCAGCCGCAAAGCTCAACGACGTGATGCCGGGCGCGGGCGGTAATTCCTGCCTGGAACGTTATGAATATGCCAAACATGGCGTCTGCTTTGGTTTCGATCCAGATGCCTATTTCGGCACGATGGTGCGGATGAATCAGGAAGTTAAAAACAGCGCGGTCGGTAAATTCCTCGCCGATAATTACGGGAAAACCGTCAATCGCAGCGACTTTGACGGTGCCGTTGCCAAAAGCTGGGGCAAAGAAAACATCAAAGCGATCAAGCTGACCTGCAACGGCAATCCGGCGTATCTGACCGAGATGCAGTTTTCGCTGAAGGCGGACACCATTAACAACCCGCTTTCTGCGGCGTCGTTTGCCCCGCAGCCACATCCGGGTAATTGCGGAAAACATTTCGTGATTGATAAAGCCGGCTACTGATCCGCGCCCGGGCGCACCATATCAAACCGGTTTTCGTCACTGATGCCATAATACGCCGTCGGCCCACCCGCACGCAGGATGGGCTGCGCTTTCGCCGTCTGGTAAATCCCCTCTTCCAGCAGCGTTTCGGCAATATGGATACCGACCACCTCCCCCAGCACCAGCCACGTATCGACCGGTGTGCCGTCGGCACCGGTAAGCTGAATGCACTGCGACAGGCGGCACTCAAAGTTCACAGGGCTTTCTGCGACGCGGGGCGCTTTGACCAGCTGGCTCGCCGCTGGCGTTAACCCGGCAAAGCTAAATTCATCCCGATCGTGCGGAAGCATCGCAGAGGTTTGGTTCATCGCTTGCGCGAGATCGCGCGTCGCCAGGTTCCAGACAAATTCCTTTGTTTCGGTAATATTACGCACGCTGTCCTTCCAGCCGTTGCTGGAAAAGCCGATGATCGGCGGGCGATAGTTAAAGCAGTTAAAGAAGCTATACGGTGCGAGGTTGAGCTGACCGGCCTTGTCGCATGAGGAGATCCAGCCGATCGGACGTGGACCAATAATGGCGTTCAGCGGATCGTGCGGCAGGCCGTGCCCCTGAGACGGTTGGTAGAAGTACATAGTTCTCTCTCGTTGGTGGGCGGACGCGAATTGCGCTTCACGCAACGCCCGGGTTCAGGACACTCAGCGTAACGTATTCTGCCGGGAATGAAGACTGAATAAATTTCAGCGAAAATTCATATGGACCATGAATGTGACCTTCATCACTTCAAACTTGCGCGCTCAGCCAGTATCATCGGGAGAGTTAAACCCTCGCTGCCAGACGGCGAGGGTTTTCTTTTGGATTGGTTTCTGCGTTACGCGCAGCATTAACGACATGGAGTAAAAATGTCCAGACCTACAATTATCATCAACGAGCTCGACGCAGAACGTATCGACAGGCTGCTGGAAAAAGCGGAGTTTGCCTCACTTCCCGTGGCCGACGCCCTGAATGAGGAGCTCGACCGGGCGCAGATGTGCACGCCTGAGACGATGCCGCATGACGTGGTCACCATGAACAGCCAGGTAAAATTCCGCAACCTGACCACCGGTGAAGAGCTGACCCGCACGCTGGTTTACCCGGCTCAGATGACCGACAGCAGCACACAGCTTTCTGTTCTTGCGCCTGTGGGTGCCGCACTGCTGGGCCTGCGCACGGGCGATACCATCCACTGGGAGTTGCCGGGCGGCGCCTCTGCCCATCTTGAAGTGCTGGCGCTGCTCTACCAGCCAGAAGCTGCGGGCGATTACCTGCGTTAACCACTTCTGAACAAGCGCCCACCCGCTTTGCACAGAGGATGCAGCCGCATCCTCTTTCCGTAAATTCACCCCATTTTCTTATATCGCGCAAAAAGCCCTTAATCCACGCTTAATCTGTTTTGGTGCCGTGGGGACGGTCATGAGTGAGATACTGGTTATCACACTTATTTTTCTGATTATTGCGGCGATTATCGTCATGGCCGTGCTTTATCTTGAACGCCACAGCTAGGCGAGCACTTATGCAGCCCCACCCGGGAAAGCGTTCACCAGGCCCTTAACTTTTTGCTCTGCGGCCTCGGGCGTTTCTGCGCCAGGGATCAGAATCACCTTCCGGCACTCCTCCTCCCGTTTTTCGAATACCTTATAGGCGCGTTCCGCATCAGCAAGGGGAAGATAATGGGTCACGATCTCTTCCGGGGTAAGCAGCCCTTTTTCGATCAGCGGCAGCAGCTCACCCAGCCAGGCATGGACGTGCGTCTGGCCCATCTTAAACGTCAGCCCCTTATCAAAGGCATCGCCAAACAGGAAGCCATGAATAAACCCGGCGTACACGCCGGGTACGCTAACTACGCCACCGCGTCGAACGGCAGCAATGCACTGCCGCAGCGCTTTGCCGCTGCTGCCTTCAATTTTAAGATTGCTGAGGATCGTTTCGGTGGTGCTGCCTTTCGCTTCGAACCCTACCGCATCAATCACGGCATCAACGCCGCGCTGGCCAGCGGTCTGCTCGATGATTTTTTCCGCTGCGTCGTTATCATCATCAAAGTTGATGGGGATTGCGCCGTAACGCGCCTCGGCAAATCGCAAACGGTACGGGTGGTGATCGATAACAAAGATCTGCTCGGCCCCTAACAGCCGCGCGCAGGCAATGGTTAGGAGCCCCACCGGCCCGGCGCCGAAAACCGCAACGCTTGAGCCTTTTTCAATCTGCGCATTTTTTGCCGCCTGCCAGGCCGTGGGCAAAATATCGGAAAGGAACAGCGCCTTATCATCGGAGAGGAGTTGCGGGACCTTAAACGGCCCGACGTTGCCTTTTGGCACGCGGACATATTCCGCCTGTCCCCCCGGCACGCCGCCGTAGAGATGGCTGTAGCCAAACAGCGCGGCCGGCGCGGGGATTTGCTTTTTGTTCAGCGCGGCGCCCTGCCCGGCATTGGTATTCTCACAGGCCGCGTATTGCTGCAGACGGCAGAAGAAACAGTCTCCGCAGGCAATGACAAAGGGGATCACCACGCGATCGCCTTTTTGCAAATTTTTCACCTCTGCGCCGCACTCGACGATTTCCCCCATAAACTCATGGCCAAAAATGTCGCCGTGCTGCACCTTCGGGATCTTTCCGCGATAGAGATGCAAATCGGAGCCGCAGATAGCCGTGGCCGTGACGCGCAGAATGATATCGTCGGGCTGTTCGATAATGGGATCGGGGACATTCTCGACGCGTACATGGTGCGGACCGTGATACGTAAGTGCTTTCATGCGACCTCCGAAAGGTTCCAGGTAAGTGTATAAGGGTAGCTACCCCTGAAGGTCTGCCCTGGAATACGGGGCTTTTGAGATTTATCCTGGTGAGATAAGAAAACTGACGGGGCGCTTACAGAAACCATTTTTATTTTATGGTTGAATGAATTCAGCGTTTATAAACAAGGAGAAACGGGTATGTATCAGAGAATCATTATGCCGGTTGATGTTTTTGAGATGGAGCTGAGCGACAAGGCCGTACGCCATGCGGAGTTCCTGGCGCAGCAGGACGGTGTTATCCATCTTTTGCACGTACTGCCGGGCTCCGCCAGCCTGAGCCTGCACCGCTTTGCCGCCGACGTGCGTCGCTTCGAGGAGCATTTGCAGCATGAAGCGGAAACTCGCCTGCAAACCATGGTCAGCCACTTCAGCATCGACCCTTCGCGCATCAAAACGCACGTCAGATTCGGCAGCGTTCGCGATGCGGTAAACGAACTGGCGAACGAGCTAAAAGCAGACGTGGTGGTCATCGGTTCGCGCAACCCTTCCATTACCACGCATCTGCTGGGCTCTAACGCCTCCAGCGTGATCCGCCACACCCATATACCGGTGATGGTCGTAAGATAAAAAAAGAGGCCACCTTTCGGTGGCCTCTCGCTATTGCAGGTGTAGCCTTACTTTCTTCTGTTATGCGGTTTTGGTGCGAATCAGGTAGTCAAAGGAACTCAGAGACGCCTTCGCCCCTTCGCCCGTGGCGATAATGATCTGTTTGTACGGCACGGTGGTGCAGTCGCCCGCCGCAAACACGCCTTTCACGCTGGTTTCACATTTCGCATCGATGATGATTTCGCCCATGCGGTTGCGCTCAATCGCGCCTTCCAGCCAGGTGGTATTTGGCAGCAGACCAATCTGCACGAAGATCCCTGACAGCTGAACGCTGTGCACGTCGCCGCTCACGCGGTCGCGGTATTCCAGGCCGGTCACTTTGCTGCCGTCGCCCTTCACTTCCGTGATCTGCGCGTTCAGTACGATGTCGACGTTTTTCAGGCTGCGAACTTTATCCTGCAGAACCTGGTCGGCCTTCATCTCTGGAGCGAACTCCAGAAGGGTAACGTGCTCAACAATCCCCGCCAGGTCGATAGCCGCTTCCACGCCGGAGTTACCGCCGCCGATCACCGCCACGCGTTTACCTTTAAACAGCGGGCCGTCGCAGTGCGGACAGTAGGTCACGCCTTTGGTACGGTACCGATCTTCGCCCGGAACGTTCATGTTGCGCCATTTCGCGCCGGTGGCAATGATAATGCTGCGCGCTTTCAGCACCGCGCCGGACGCGGTTTCAATCTGGTGTAAGCCACCCTCGACCGCTGCCGGAACGAGCTTGCTGGCGCTCTGGCTGTCGATCACGTCTACGTCATAGTCGCTAACGTGCGCCTTCAGCGCCCCCGCCAGCTTCTGGCCTTCGGTCTTCGGCACGGAGATGTAGTTTTCGATGTCCACGGTATCGAGCACCTGGCCGCCAAAACGTTCGCCCATCAGGCCGGTACGAATACCTTTACGCGCAGAGTACACCGCTGCCGCCGCGCCCGCAGGGCCGGAACCGACGATAAGCACGTCGTAAGCATCGCGTTTGTTCAGCTCTTCCGCCGCACGTTTTTCAGCACCGGTATCCACTTTGGCTACGATTTCGGTCAGCGTCATACGGCCCTGGCCGAACTCTTTGCCGTTCATGTAGACCGCCGGAACGCCCATCACGTTGCGATCGGTGATTTCATTCTGGAAGGTACCGCCGTCAATCGCCGTGTGCTTGATGCGCGGGTTCAGAACCGACATCAGGTTCAGCGCCTGCACCACGTCCGGGCAGTTGTGGCAGGAGAGCGAGTAATAGGTTTCAAATTCGAAATCACCGTCGATATCGCGGATCTGCTCCAGCAGCGCCTGCGCTTCTTTTGACGGATGACCACCGGTCCACAGCAGCGCCAGCACCAGTGAGGTAAATTCGTGACCCAGCGGCGAGCCGGCAAAGCGCGGTCCCTGGTCGGATCCTGGGTTGGTAATCAGGAAAGAGGGCTTACGGACCGGCAGCGCGTTGTCTTCTTTGAAGGTCACTTTCGGCGACAGCTCGGCGATCTCCGCCAGCAGTTCCTTGATTTCTGCCGATTTGGCGCTGTCGTCCAGCGTGGCAATCAGCTCAACGGGTTTGGTCAGTTTCTCAAGGTAGGCCTTGAGCTGGGTTTTCATGTTAGTGTCGAGCATTGTTCTTCCCTCTCTTAAGACGTCATCATGCAAGCTGCCTTATACGGGCGGCCTGAATGCAACTTGCATCATGGTGCTGGAATGAAATGGGCGCGGGTGCGCCCATTGATTGCCGAATGGGCAAAACTTAGATTTTACCAACCAGATCTAAGGATGGAGCCAGCGTCGCTTCGCCTTCTTTCCATTTCGCCGGGCACACTTCGCCTGGGTGAGAAGCCACGTACTGAGCAGCTTTCACTTTACGCAGCAGGTCAGACGCATCACGGCCGATACCTTCAGCGGTAACTTCGATAGCCTGGATAATGCCCTGCGGGTCAACAACGAAGGTGGCGCGGTCAGCCAGGCCTTCATCTTCACGCATGTTGTCGAAGTTACGGGTCAGGGCGCCAGTCGGGTCGCCGATCATCGCGTATTTGATTTTCGCGATGGTTTCGGAGCTGCTGTGCCATGCTTTGTGGGTGAAGTGGGTATCGGTAGAGACGGAGTAAACGTCTACGCCCAGCTTCTGCAGTTCATCGTAATGGTCTGCAACGTCACCCAGTTCAGTCGGGCAAACGAAGGTAAAGTCAGCCGGATAGAAGAAGAAGACGCTCCAGCGGCCTTCGGTATCTTTCTCGGTAACTTCGATGAACTCACCGTTTTTGAACGCCTGGTTTTTGAAAGGTTTAATTTTGGTGTTAATCAAAGACATCTGTACTTCCTCCGTGTTTTCGTTGAGGTGTAAGGTAACCAACTTTATTCATCGGGGCTAATGCGTATGCTTTATCAAATCAATCAGCCAAACCTTACAACGTCGACAAGACAACAAGGTGAACCTTTTACAGGAAAGCCTGAAAGTAAAAAGGCCGCCTCAACGGGCGGCCCTGATACCTGAATTCCCCGCAGGTACATTCAGTGCCAGCCGAAACTGGCGTTGCGTTGCGCTCTACAACCCTTTATATCAAGGCGGTAACAGCCGTTTGATTACATCACCCGCGCAGGGATTGAGCAATCCATAAAAGATACATTCCTGCCTATGGCTGTGATAGGTTGTGTCGAACATCATTCCGGTGCGTTATAAATTTATTTTTATTATAAAACCATCGCAATATATAAATGACAGTTGTCATTTAAAATGATTGTTCCCTTTCCTAAGATAAAATTATCTCAATCGCTTTTGAAGCGCCATTTCAATAATCTGCCACCGTGATATATTAAGATGATTTAATTTAAAACTAAGAGAGCTAACCGAAAGAGTTATAAATGGTTAGCCTTAAACTATTGTTATCAGTTATATGATAACCACAGCAAACGCAGTACCCTCAGGACGAAACATGGCAAACCTGTATGACCTTAAAAAATTCGATCTTAATCTGTTAGTCATTTTCGAGTGCATTTATCAGCACCTTAGTATCAGTAAAGCCGCCGAGACGCTGTATATCACACCCTCAGCCGTGAGCCAGTCACTGCAGCGTCTGAGAGGACAACTCAACGATCCTCTGTTTATCCGTTCCGGTAAAGGGATCACGCCCACGACCGTCGGCGTCAATCTGCATCATCATCTGATACAGAACCTGAACCAGCTGGAGCAGACTATCAATATCATGCACAGCAGCGGGTTGAAGAAGAACTTTGTCATTTATTGCCCGCATTTTATGAGTACGAAAGCAACGCTTGACCCTATAAAGCTGCTGATGGAAAACCATAACTATTCAATTGAATTACATGATGTTTTTCTATCATCTGATTCAGCGGAAGATCTCTTAGCCTACAGAAGAGCCGACCTGATATTTTCGTTTTCTTCTTCTAACAATCATTCTGTCGCCTGTAGCCTCTACCATAAACTTCCTTTCGTACTCGTTTGTCGGGAGGGCCATCCCCGTCTCAGTGAAAATCCCACGCGTGAAGAGATTCTGAATGAAAACTTCACCGCCTACCTGAACGATGAAAACAGCTTCAAAGACTATCAGGAAAAGGCCGAAAACCTGTTAACCGAAAGAAATATCGTCTATCGCAGCGACTCTTTTATATCCCTTCTGTCGGTGATTGGTTCGTCCGACCTCATAGGATTAGTGCCCGCACCGGCCTTCGAACAATATGGGCCAGCCCTCAACCTGCGAAAAGTGGAAACTGACATTCAATTCCCCAGCATTGATATTTACATGATGTACAATCGTTCCGCACTCAATAGCTCGGCATTCGCGAGTTTTATTGAAGAAATATCCTTACCGTGAGATATTGCTGTGGTTCTCGCACAAAATGGGAACCACACCGTTAAAACATACACCACCGTTATAGAATTACGCGGCATAACCGTTACATATCCAATTAATTATTGACTGATATAATCCTCTTATTAGTATTGACGCTACAGTCAGGTATTTATTCCTCAGGATGAGAATAAGCATGTCAATTTATAAATACCCTTTAAACCAGGATGTTCTTACCGCTGCTCGGGAGCGAATAAAATGGACGCTCGAAAACTTACCCAGAATCTGTGTTTCTTTTTCAGGAGGTAAAGACTCCACCGTCATGCTGCATCTGGTTGCCCAGCAGGCGCGACTGATGAACATCAAAATAGATGTGCTCTTTATCGACTGGGAAGCGCAGTTTTCCCATACCATTATCCATGTGGAACATATGCGCGAGTTGTACAGCGATGTCATCGACCATTTCTGGTGGGTCGCGCTCCCCCTGACAACGCAAAATTCACTGTCGCAATTCCAGCCGGAATGGCAATGCTGGGAACCCGGCACACAATGGGTCCGCCAGCCTCCTGACGATGCGATAACCGATCCCACTTTTTTTCCCTTCTACCAGCCAGGCATGACGTTTGAAACCTTTGTCCGCGGTTTCTCCGACTGGTTCTCTCGCAATCGCCCGGCGGCGGTACTGATTGGCATCCGCGCCGATGAGTCATACAACCGTTTTCTGGCTGTCGCGTCGGCGCGTAAACAGCGTTTTGCCGACGATAAACCCTGGACAACCGTCGCACCGGGAGGACATGCCTGGTATATCTACCCTCTCTACGACTGGAAAACCGCCGATATATGGACCTGGTTCGCCAAATCAGGGTGTTGCTATAACCCACTCTATGACCTGATGTTTCAGGCCGGCGTGCCGCTACGCTACATGCGGATTTGTGAACCCTTTGGTCCGGAACAGCGCCAGGGATTATGGCTCTACCACGTTGTTGAGCCCGATCGCTGGGCGGCCATGTGTGAGCGCGTGAGCGGTGCGCGCAGCGGGGGGATGTACGCCGGACACGATAACCATTTTTATGGTCACCGAAAAATTCTGAAACCCGAACACCTGTGCTGGCGCGAATATGCCATGCTGCTCCTCGACAGCATGCCGCAAAATACGGCTGAGCATTACCGCAATAAAATCGCCATTTATCTGCACTGGTATCAGAAGAGAGGCACAGAGGAGATTCCCGATACGCAGGACGGTGATATCGGTGCCAAAGATGTTCCCTCATGGCGCCGTATTTGTAAGGTTCTCCTGAATAACGACTACTGGTGCAGGGCGCTATCATTCAGCCCAAATAAACCCAAACATTATCAGCGCTACAGCGACAGAGTGAAGGCGAAACGCAAGGAGTGGGGCATATTATGCGACAAAAACTAATCAACGAGATGGAAACGTACCTTCAGTCACTTCCCGAAGAGGAACGCATTAACGCCATAAATGCTTTTCGTGAAGCGATCCATAAACACAGTCCGTTTCGTGCACAACCGATAGACTGCGTCCTCTGGATCAGACAGGACGCTATTACCGCTAACGACTACAACCCCAATAATGTTGCCCCGCCAGAAAAAAGGCTGCTCAGTAAGTCGCTGGAACTCGATGGATTCACCCAACCTATCGTTGTGACAGAAAGTGAACCGCAACACTATGAAATTGTGGATGGTTTTCATCGCCATGAAATCGGTACAAATCGGGCGGCACTGAAGCACCAGCTCAAGGGTTATCTCCCTGTGACCTTCCTGCGCCAGGACCGACAGGATAAACATGACCGTATGGCTGCCACTATTCGTCACAACCGGGCGCGGGGTCGACACCAGATTAACGCTATGTCGGAGATCGTTCGCGAGCTGGTGCAGCTTGGCTGGAATGACGAGAGAATAAGCAAGGAGCTGGGAATGGACGGCGATGAAGTCTTGCGCCTCAAGCAAATCAACGGTCTGCTGGAGTTGTTTGCAGACCGTCGTTACTCAGAAGCCTGGACGGTGAAATAATCAGAGCGTGTTCAGGCGCTCTGCCGCCGCCAGCAGCGTCGATTCCTGCTTCGCAAAGCAAAGACGAATCAGCTTATGCGGGAAGGGATCGGCGCAGAATACCGACAGCGGAATGGCGGCTACGCCCACCTCTTTCGTCAGCCACTGGCAGAAACTCACGTCGTCCAGATCCGATATCGCGCTGTAGTCGGCGAGCAGGAAATAGGTCCCTTCTGAGGGCAAAATTTCCAGACGACTTTTGCTGAGCGCCGTCACAAACAGATCCCGACGTTCACGATAGAAGTGCGGCAGCTCGCGATAGTGCTCCGGCTCGGCGCGCAGCATATCCGCCAGCGCCAGCTGAGCCGGCGTGTTCACGGCAAAGGTCAGGTACTGGTGCACCTTGCGCAGCTCGGCGCTGATAGCCGCCGGTGCGACGCAGTAGCCCACTTTCCAGCCGGTCATATGGTAAGTCTTACCGAATGACGAGACGGCGATAGCACGCTCGCGAAGCTGTGGATGGGCCAGCACGCTGGCGTGTCCTTCTTCTGCAAAGCAGATGTGCTCGTAGACTTCATCGCTCAGCACGTAAATTTCACGTTCCGCAATCGCCTGCCACAGCGCGGCGAAATCGGCCTTTTGCCACACCGTCGCCGACGGGTTGTGCGGGGTATTCAGGATCACCAGGCGGGTTTTGTCGCTCAGCAGCGCAGCAAACGCCTGCCAGTCAGGGCGAAAATGCGGCGGCTGGAGCGCCACGCGTTTCACCACGCCGCCGGAGAGTTCAACCGCAGGCGCATAGCTGTCGTAGCTCGGATCAAAGCAGATAACTTCATCGCCCGTACGCACCAGCGCGGTGATGGCCGCATAGAGCGCTTCGGTCGCCCCTGCCGTCACCGTAATGTCGCTGTTCGCATCGGGCTTATGGCCGTACAGCTCCGCCGTTTTATCCGCAATGGCTTCCCGCAGCGCCTGCACGCCCGTCATCGGCGCATACTGATTCGCCCCCTGCGCCACGTGGTACGCCAGGCGCTCCCGCAGATAGGTCGGGCCGTCGAAATCCGGGAATCCCTGAGAAAGGTTAATGGCGTTGTGCTGCTGCGCCAGAGCGCTCATCTGCGTAAAGATGGTAGTACCGAGATTGGGAAGTTTACTCTGAGGAATCAATGCGTTATTGCTCATTGTGTCGTGCCTGCTTGTAATACTTATGTTGCTGCCACTATAACACGATGTTAGTCTTTGGCAATCAAGACGCTTAGACGTCTAAACCATATGAATATTCCTGGCCGCGAGGGTAAAAGGAAATGACAGACAACCTGCAACTCACACATCTTGTCGACGCCTGCCGCTGGATTGGCGCCAAAGGCTGGGCACCCGCCACCGGCGGCAACATGTCGGTGCGTCAGGACGAGCGCCTCTGCTGGCTCAGCGAATCCGGCAAAGACAAAGGCAGCCTGACAACGGCGGATTTTCTGCAGGTTGAAATCGCCACCAACCGCGCGCCGTCTGGCCGCAGGCCGTCGGCGGAAACCGGTCTTCACACGCTGATTTATCGCCTGTTCCCGGAAGCCAACGCCGTCCTGCACGTTCATACCGTCAACGCCACGGTGCTGTCGCGTCTGGTCAAAGAAGCCGAGCTCAACATCAGCGGCTTTGAGATGCAAAAATCCCTCACCGGGCAGACCACGCATCTGGATACGGTGGCTATCCCGGTCTTTGATAACGACCAGGATATTGACGCCCTCGCCTCCCGAATCGCCCATTACGCACAGGAACGCCCGCTTAATTATGGTTTTCTTCTGCGCGGTCATGGCTTAACCTGCTGGGGATGCGACGTGGCCGAGGCCCGCCGTCATCTGGAAGGACTAGAATTCTTATTTGAATGCGAAATGCGTTTACGACAACTGGAGAGAGTATGATTCGCGCGATTGTGACGGATATTGAAGGGACCACCAGCGATATCCGTTTTGTCCATGACGTTTTGTTCCCCTACGCGCGTGAGCGGCTGGCGGCCTTCGTGACCGCGCAGCAGTACGCCGAGCCGGTCAAATCCATTCTGGACAACCTGCGTGATGAAATCGGTCACCCGCACGCCAGCGTCAGCGAGCTTATCGACGCCCTGTTTGCCTTTATGGATGAAGACCGCAAATCCACGGCGCTCAAAGCCCTGCAGGGGATCATCTGGCATGACGGCTACGTGAACGGCGACTTTACCGGCCACCTCTACCCGGACGTACTGCCTGCGCTGGAAAAGTGGAAAGCGCAAGGGATTGATCTCTATGTTTATTCCTCTGGCTCCGTCGCCGCGCAGAAACTGTTATTTGGCTACAGCGACGAAGGTGATATTACTCATCTGTTCAGCGGCTATTTTGATACCCACATCGGCGCCAAGCGCGAGGTGCAGTCCTATCAGAACATTGCGGCACAAACGGGCATCGCCCCGTCGCAGATCCTGTTCCTGTCCGATATTCATCAGGAGCTGGACGCGGCTGAACAGGCAGGTTTTCGCACACTGCAGCTGATTCGCGGTGATGATGACGGCGCAAGCCATCACCATCAGGTCCACCAGTTTGACGAGATTAATCCGGAGCAGATCCCTTCATGAGCGCATTGACCATTTATTCCGATAAAGACGCCAGTCAACACCAGTGGCACAGCACCGACGCCGCCGAGATCGCCCAGCAGCTCAATGCCAAAGGCGTGCGGTTTGAACGCTGGGCGGCGGATCGCGATTTAGGACACGATCCCGCGCCCGAAGCCGTGATCGCGGCGTATCAGCATGCGATCGACAAGCTGGTGGCGGAAAAAGGCTACCAAAGCTGGGACGTGATCAGCCTGCGCGCCGACAACCCGCAGAAAGAGGCGCTGCGCGCGAAGTTCCTGAACGAACACACCCACGGCGAAGACGAAGTGCGCTTCTTCGTGGAAGGCGCGGGGCTGTTCTGCCTGCACATTGGCGATGAGGTGTATCAGGTGCTGTGCGAGAAAAACGACCTGATTTCCGTACCCGCGGGCACGCCGCACTGGTTTGATATGGGCTCAGAGCCGAACTTTACCGCCATTCGTATTTTCGACAACCCGGAAGGCTGGGTGGCGCAGTTTACGGGCGATGCCATCGCGGATGCGTATCCACGGTTGGCATAGGTAAAAGCAAAACGGCAGCTAGAGCTGCCGTTTTTAGTGTTTGCTCCCTCTCCCTATGGGAGAGGGTCGGGGTGAGGGCATCAGGCCGCTCGAGCTTCAACGCTCCAGTCCTTTCACATAACCCACCAGCTGATCCAGCACAATCCCCCACCCTTCGTGGAAGCCCATCTGCTCATGCTGCTCGCGGATTTCCTTCGTCGGATGACGCGCAATCGCCGTGTAGCGGGTCTTGCCCTCGCCCACATCCTCCAGCAGCAGGATCGCCGTCATAAACGGCTTTTCGGCCGGTTTCCAGCCTTCGGTATAGCCGTCGGTAAAGACCAGCTTTTTACCCGGGTCGATTTCAAGAAATACGCCCCGGTTATCCATCCGCTGACCGTCCACCTCAAACACGGTGTTGAACCGCCCGCCCACGCGGAGATCGAGATCGCATTCGGTCACCTTATGGGGAGCAGGAATGAAGAAGTTTTTGATGTGTTCCGGCGTGGTCCAGCACAGCCACAGCAGGTCGCGCGGTGCATCCACCACGCGCTCCAGTTTTAAGTCAGTTTCAGGATCCAGCGTCACGATATTGTCCTCTCAAGGGAACCCCTTAAAGGATAGCCGGACTCAGGCGAATTTCCCGTTTGCCACCGCTTCCGGCGTGACTACGCCCGTATCCAGCACCCAGCCGCTGATCAGCGAGGCAGGGGTGACGTCAAACGCCGGGTTATAGACCTGCGCGTTTTCCGGCGCCCACTGCACCGCGCCAAAGCTTCCGGCCACGCCCGTCACCTCGCTGGCGGCGCGCTGCTCAATCGGGATCGCGTCCCCGTTCGGGCAGTCCGGATCGAGGGTCGTTTGCGGGGCGGCAACGTAGAACGGAATGCCGTGGAACTTCGCCAGCACCGCCAGGGAATAGGTGCCGATCTTGTTCGCCACGTCCCCGTTGGCGGCAATGCGGTCTGCGCCCACCCACACGGCGTCCACCAGCCCTTTTGCCATCAGGCTGGCGGCCATGGAATCGGTAATCAGCTGATACGGCACGCCCAGCTCGCCAAGCTCCCACGCGGTCAATCTGCCGCCCTGCAGCAGCGGACGGGTTTCATCCACCCAGACGTTGCTGACGTTACCCTCCTGATGCGCGCGGGCAATCACGCCCAATGCGGTGCCAACGCCCGCCGTTGCCAGCCCGCCGGTGTTGCAGTGGGTCAGCAGACGGCTGCCGGGCTTCACCAGCGCGCTGCCGGCTTTGGCAATCGCGTCGCAAAGCCGTTTGTCTTCGTCAATCAGGCGCAGCGCTTCGGCCACCAGCGCCGGTACAAAATCTTCCTGCCACAGGGCGAGCTTCATGCGGTCAAGATTGTTCATGAGGTTCACCGCCGTCGGGCGGGAGGCGCGCAGGGTTTCCAGCGCCGCCGCCAGCTCGTCGCGGCTTTTGCCGTTTTCCGCCAGCAGCGCCAGCAGCAGGCTTGCAGAGAGACCAATTAGCGGCGCGCCGCGCACGCGCAGGGCGTGGATATGCCCGACCAGCGCCTCTACCGTCGAGGCATCCAGCCAGCGTTTCTCCTGCGGAAGCGCCTGCTGATCGAGAATAAAGAGCTGATTATCCGCCACCCGCAGGCTGGTCGTCTGTAATGTCTGCATGTCGTTAATTCCCTGTTGCGTTGTTGTAGCACATTGTGTCAGGATGAAATCCAGATGTATAGACGTCTACATGTCTTAATTAGAAAACTCGTGAGGAGCAGGCCATGTCGCAATACCGTACCTTTACCGCTCAGGACGCCGTGGAGTATGCCAGGCAGTTTGGCGGACTTGACGATCCTTCATCGCTGGTAGAGGCGCAGGAAGTAGGCGACGGCAACCTCAATCTGGTATTCAAAATTTTCGACGGCGCGGGCGTGAGCCGCATCGTCGTTAAGCAGGCGCTGCCCTACGTCCGCTGCGTCGGCGAGTCCTGGCCGCTGACGCTGGACCGCGCCCGCCTTGAAGCGCAAACGCTGGTCGAGCACTACCAGCACAGCCCGCAGCACACCGTGAAAATCCACCACTTCGACCCGGAGCTGGCGGTGATGGTGATGGAAGACCTCTCCAGCCATCGCATCTGGCGCGGCGAGCTGATTAAAAACATTTACTACCCGCAGGCGGCCCGTCAGCTGGGCGAATACCTCGCGCACGCGCTGTTCCACACCAGCGATTTCTACCTGCACCCGCACGCGAAAAAAGCGCAGGTGGCGAAATTCATCAACCCGGAGATGTGCGAGATCACCGAAGATCTGTTCTTCAACGATCCGTACCAGATCCACGAACGCAACAGCTACCCGGCCGAGCTGGAAAATGACGTAGCGGCCCTGCGCGACGACGCTCAGCTTAAAATTGCCGTGGCCTCCCTGAAGCACCGCTTCTTCTCGCACGCCGAAGCGCTCCTGCACGGCGATATTCACAGCGGCTCGATTTTTGTGGCTGACGGCAGCCTGAAGGCCATCGACGCCGAATTCGGCTACTTTGGCCCGATTGGCTTTGACGTCGGTACCGCCATCGGCAACCTGCTGCTGAACTTCTGCGGCCTGCCGGGGCATCTGGGCATTCGCGATGCCGCCGCCGCGCGCGAGCAGCGCCTGACCGATATTCAGGAGCTGTGGAACACCTTCGCGGAACGCTTCCAGGCGCTGGCAAACGAGAAAACGCGCGACGCCGCGCTCGGCGCGCCGGGCTATGCCTCCGCGTTCCTGAAAAAGGTCTGGCATGACGCCATCGGCTTCTGCGGCACCGAGCTCATTCGCCGCAGCGTCGGGCTTTCCCACGTCGCGGATATCGACACCATCCAGGACGAGGCGATGCGCCACGAGTGCCTGCGCCACGCGATAACGCTCGGTAAAGCGCTGATTGTCATTGCCGACCGCATCGACAGCGCCGAAGATCTGGTGGCACGGGTGCGTCAGTACAGCTGATTACATTTGGTTTTCTCCCTCTCCCTGTGGGAGAGGGCCGGGGTGAGGGCATCAAACCGCACTCATCCCAGAAACTCAATCACCGACAGCCCGCCGTTATAATCCGTGCTGTAAATTATCCCCTGCGCATCCACAAACACGTCGCACGACTGGATCACCTGCGGGCGATTCGGCCGCGTGTCCATCATTCTCTCCGGCGCGGCGGGCACCAGCGCACCGGTTTCCACCGGTCGATACGGATTGGAAATGTCATATGCACGCACCCCCGCGTTCTGATACGTCGCAAAAATCAGCGTCGAGCTGACAAAGCTCCCCGGCCGGTTCTCGTGCAGGTTATGCGGGCCAAAATGCGCCCCTTTCGCCACGTAGTCGGTTTCATCCGGCTGCGGGAAGGTCGAGATGCTGACCGGGTTCGACGGCTCGCGGATATCAAACAGCCAGATCAGCTTTTCGCCGTCCTCCTGGTTATCCAGCACCGCTTCGTCCAGCACCACCAGCAAATCGCGGTCCGGCAGCGGCAGCGCGGTGTGCGTCCCGCCGCCAAACGGCGGACTCCAGTTGCGGTGGCTAATCAGCTTCGGCCGGGTGCGGTCCTTCACGTCCAGCAGCGTCAGGCCGCCGTCGCGCCAGCTGCCGTAGGCGGTATCGCCCGCGATAATCGCGTGATGCAGCGCGTAGCGTTTCCCTTCCGGCCAGTTCGGCTTCTCCCCTTCGGCCTGGTTCATCCCCGGCAGCCACCAGCGCCCCGCCACTTCAGGCTTACGCGGATCGGCCAGATCGATGGTCAGGAAAATGTAGTCGGTAAAGCCGTCGATCAGCGCTGACACATACGCCCAGCGGCCGCCGACGTACCAGATGCGGTGGATGCCGATGCCGCTCAGCGACAGAAAGCCGATTTCGCGCGGCCTGTCGGGCGTGGAGATATCAAACACCCGCAGCCCGGCGCTCCAGCCTTTGTCCTGCACGTCGCTGACGGTCTCCCCCACCTGGCGGGTGTAGTAGACCTTCTCGTCGGCAAAGCGGACATCGGCAAACAGATCCCGGGCGTTAATCACCAGCAGCAGGTCGTCATGCGCCTGCAGATGCACGTTCCAGGTGCCGGGCGGCGCGGGCACGTAGCCCGCCGCTTTCGGGTTTTTCGGGTCGCGCACGTCGACAATCGAAAATCCCTGCGACACCATATGGCCGATATAGGCGAAACCGCGATGGACCATCAGCTGCACGCCGTCCGGGCGACCGCCCTGATCGCTATGGCCAATCAGCCGCATATTGCGGCTGTATTCTGGAAGGGGTACTTGCGTCACCGTTAGCTCCTTTGGGTTTTCCCCCTCTCCCTGTGGGAGAGGGCCGGGATGAGGGCATCAGGCCGCACCTGACGCCACCCGGCCTGGTTTTATTTATTCTTCGCTTCCAGCGTCGCAAACCACGGCGCGATAAAATCTTCCGTCTGGCCCCAGCCCGGAATGATTTTCCCCAGCGACGCCACGTTCACCGGGCCCGGCTGGGCGGTCAGCAGCGCCTGAGGAATGGCCGCCGCTTTGAAATCGTAGGTCGCAGGCGTGGCTTCCCCGGCAATCTTGTTCGCCACCAGACGCACGTTAGTTGCGCCAATCAGCTTCGGATCCACCGCCACGCTCACCTTCCACGCGCTGCCCGGCTCGCGCATCAGCTGCAGATCCTGGTTAGAGATGTCGATGCTGTAGAGCTTGATCTCGGTGCGGCCGTTCTCTTTCAGCGCCTTATACGCGCCCTGGCTGAAGGCGTCCCAGGTTCCCCAGATGGCGTCAATTTTGCCTTTCGGGTATTTCGCCAGGATCGCCCCCACCTTGTTGGCGGTATCGCCCTGCACGTCAGAGGACACGGCGCCGATAGACTCCAGCTCTTTGATGTCCGGATACTGCTTTTGCAGCTCTTTATAGGCCGCCTGACGACGCTCCATCGGCGGGAAGCCCGCCACCCACAGCTTGACGATATTGGCCTTGCCGTTGAAATCTTTCGCCAGCTGGCCGAAGGAGAGGTTCGTCAGGGAGGCATCGTCCTGCTGGGTGACGGTCACGCCGGGGATCTCGCCGTTAACCGCCGTATCAAAGACGGAGACTTTGATCCCGGCATCCACTGCTTTCTTCACCAGCGCGGTGGAGTACGGATCGCGCCCCTGAGAGAGAATAATCCCGTCATACTTCTGGCTGATGGCCTGGTTCACGAAGTCCTGGAATTTGGCGTCGTCCCCGTTGCTTAAAAAGGTGCTGACCTTAAAGCCGAGCTTTTTCCCTTCCTGAATTGCGCCAGCAATAAACTGCGTGGTGTTGTCATCTGAGCCGAGGTTACGGATCACCGCGATGCGGATCGGGCCGTCATGGTTCGCAATGGCTGCCGGAAGCGGCGCGGGCGTGGCCGCGAAGCCTGGCAGAGCCGTGAGCAACCCAAGTGCCACCAAAGAGAGTGCAATCTTTTTCATTTTTTTATCCCGTTGTGTTGTCAGCGTTTTTGTATGTAGGTAATCGCCAGCGCTACCGCGAGCACCAGCCCTTTTATAATGTCCATGGCGTAATACGGCACGGAGAGCATCACCAGCCCGTTCGACAGCACGCCGAGAATGACCGCCCCAACCAGGGTTCCCAGCGCGTTCGGCTTGCCGGATCCGGCCAGCGAGAAGCCAATCCACGCCGCCGCCACCGCATCCATCAGGTATCCGCCGCCCGCATTCACCTGCGACGAGCCGATGCGTGAAGCCAGCAAAATCCCGCCCAGACCCGCCAGCAGCGAGGCAATCACGTAGGCCGCCACCTTGTAGCGCGTGGTGCGAATGCCGGAGAGGCGCGCCGCTTCGGGGTTACCGCCGATGGCGTACATGCGTCGGCCATGCGTAGTGAGCGACAGGCCCAGCTGCGCCAGCACGGTCACCACCAGCATGACGATCACGATGGTCGGCACCTGCCCCAGCAGGCTGAACGCCGCCGGAATGGTCCCTTCCGCCATGTCGCCGCTCGGCAGCACCATGTTCTCGGTAATCGACCCGCCGTAGCTGTAGGTCATCGCCACGCCCTGGATCACAAACAGGCTGGCAAGCGTCGCCAGCATGTCCGGAATGCGCAGGATGACGATCAGGAATGCGTTAAACAGACCCACCAGCGTGCAGAGCGCGAGGGTGATCAGAATCGACTCGGTGGTGCCAAAGCCGTGCCAGACGAAAAGGGAAATCACCAGCGCGTTCGCCAGCGAGGCGGTGGATCCCACGGAGAGATCGAACCCGCCGATGGTCAACGAGATCGACACGCCAATGGCAATCACCGTCACGATGGCGATCGAGCGCAGGATATTGATGATGTTGTTCGGGTCGAGGAAGCTGTCCGACGCCAGGCCAAAGACGGCCACCAGCGCGACGACGGTTAACAGCATGCCCCACCTGTAGAGAAAATCGAAAATCTGCTGGCGGCCAGACGCCGCCGCGTTCACTGAAAGGGCCTTGCTCACGACGCCGTTCCTCCGGTTGAATAATAAAGTAGTGTCTCTTCGCGGGCCTCGGCCCCGGCGATTTCCGCCACGATGCGCCCGTCCCACAGCACGCAGATGCGGTCGCACAGCCCGACCAGTTCGGCAAACTCGCCCGAGGCGTAAATCACCCCTTTGCCCTCGCGCGCCAGGCCGTCAATTAGCTGGAACAGGTCGGTTTTGGCCTTCACGTCCACGCCTTTGGTCGGCTCGTCGAATATCAGCACGCTGGCGTCATTGCGCAGCCATTTACCGATGGCGACCTTCTGCTGGTTGCCGCCGGAAAGACGGCGCAGCACCTGCCCCGGCCCACGCGCGCGCACGCCGACGCGGGCGATGACCTCTTCCGCCCAGCGCCACGCCTGGCGATGGCCAAACAGGCTCCAGCGCGAAAAGCTGTTATCGGCGCACACGGCGAGGTTCATGCTCACCGGCTCGTCGATAAAAATGCCCTCTTTCCGCCTCTCCTCCGGCACCAGCGCCAGACCGCGCAGCACGGAGTCGGCCGGGTCGCGCGGCTGCCAGGATTGATGATTCAGCTCACCGCGCGCCACGCGGCTCTTGGTGGCGCCAAACAGCGCCTTGCAGAGTTCGGTTTTCCCCGCCCCCGCCAGCCCGGCAATCCCGAGAATTTCGCCTTTGCGCAGGTGCAGGGAGATATCTTTCAGCAGCGCGTCGTCGTGAAGCCCCTCAACGCGTAACAGCGTTTCGTCGCCGTGCGGCGGCCGCGCGGGCGGATAGATATCGCTCAGCACGTGGCCGAGCATCTTCTCGACGATCGCTTCGCCGCTAAGATCGGCCATCGGGCCGGACTCGATCAGCTTGCCGTCGCGCAGCACCGTCAGGGTGTCGCAGATGGCCTTCAGCTCGTGAATGCGGTGAGAGATAAACACCACGCCGATGCCCTGCTGCTTTAAACGTCTCACTACCGCAAACAGGCGCTCGCTCTCATGCGCGTCCAGCGGCGCGGTGGGTTCATCAAGAATCAAAAAACGGCAGTGATGGGACAGCGCCCGCGCCAGCAAAATCTGCTGCTTTTCGGCCAGCGAACAGCCGTCGATGGAACGGCGAACGTCCAGCGTCACGTCGAGCTGCGCCAGCGCCTGTCTCGCCTGCTGGCGGATAGCGCGCCAGCTGAAGCGATGCCCCGGCTGCGCCAGCTGGTCGAGCATGATGTTTTCGGCAATGCTTAACCCCGGGATCAGCGCCACGTCCACCTCCTGCTGCACAAGGTGGATCCCCAGCCGTTTGGCATCGAGCGGTTCGCGGATGCTCACCGGCTGGTTGTTGATGCTGATCTCACCCTCATAGTGGTCGTGCGTCCCGCACAGCACCGCCATCAGGGTCGATTTTCCCGCGCCGTTGGCACCGGTCAGCGCGTGTACGGATCCGCCGGTTAAGGTGAAATTCACGCGCGACAGCGCCTGAAAGCCGGAAAAGGCCAGGCTGATACCGCGCATCTCAAGGCGACTGGAAACCATCCGCGTAAATCCTTCATTACTCTTCTGATTTATCGAATTTTTCACAGCTCTGGTTGACTGACAACGACGGAAAAGGCATAAGTTAAAGCGAAATATTATTAGCCATCCGGATGTCCAGACATGACATCGGGTTAGCGCTTCCGCAAAAAGGACACCATCATGATCAACACCGATATCCGCGTCGTGCCTGGCCCGGCGAACTACTTCTCTCATCCCGGAAGCCTTGCGCAGCTGGATAACTTCTTTACCCCGGAACAGCTTTCCCGCGCTGTGTGGATTTACGGCGAACGCGCTATCGAAGGCGCGCGCCCTTTCCTGCCCGAGAGCTTTAACGCGCCGGGAGCGAAACGCCTGCTGTTTAAAGGCCACTGCAGCGAGCGCGACGTCACCCATCTGGTGAATGAATCCGGCAGCGACGCCAGCGTGGTGATTGGCGTCGGCGGCGGCGCGGTGATGGATACCGTCAAGGCCGTGGCGCGCCGCTTAGGGGTGCCGTTTGTGGGCATCCCCACCATTGCCGCCACCTGCGCGGCGTGGACCCCGCTCTCCGTCTGGTACAACGATGCCGGTCAGGCGCTGCATTTTGAGATCTTCGACGACGCCAACTTCCTGGTGCTGGTGGAGCCGCAGATCGTCCTTAACGCTCCGGCGGAGTATCTGCTGGCGGGCATCGGCGATACGCTGGCGAAGTGGTACGAAGCGGTGGTATTGGCACCTGAGCCGGAGAACCTGCCGCTGACCGTGCGGCTGGGCATTAACGGCGCGCTGGCGATCCGCGACGTGCTGCTGGCGCGCAGCGAAGAGGCGCTGGCCGACCAGCAGCGCGGCGAACAGACGCAGGCGTTCCGGGACGTGGTGGATGCAATCATCGCCGGCGGCGGGATGGTCGGCGGCCTGGGCGAACGCTATACGCGCGTGGCGGCGGCGCATGCGGTACACAACGGCTTAACCGTGCTGCCGCAGACGGAAAAATACCTGCACGGCACCAAGGTGGCCTACGGTATTCTGGTGCAGAGCGCCCTGCTCGGCCAGGACGACGTGCTGGCGCAGCTGGTGACGGCTTACCAGCGTTTTAACCTGCCGACCACGCTTCGCGAGCTGGACGTCGACATCACTAACCGCGACGAGCTGGATCGGGTCATTGCCCACACCCTGCGCCCGGTGGAGTCGATTCACTATTTACCTGTTACGTTAACGCCTGACGTTCTGCGCGCCGCGTTTGAGAAAGTGGAATCCTTCAGCCGTTAATCGCGCCGACAGGCTATACCTAATGATGATTCTTACCACTCTCGTAACGAGGTCATCATGCAGATCGATTTAACAGGTAAAAAGGCGCTGGTTACCGGTGCCAGCCGCGGATTGGGTCGTGCGATTGCCCTGTCGCTGGCGCGCGCCGGTGCGGATGTGATTATTACGTATGAAAAATCTGCCGATAAGGCCCAGGCGGTCGCCGATGAGATTAAGGCGCTGGGGCGCCACAGCGAAGCCGTGCAGGCCGACAGCGCCAGCGCGCAGGCGATTCAGGATGCCGTCACCCATGCGGCGCGTTCCCTTGGCGGGCTGGACATTCTGGTCAACAACGCCGGGATCGCGCGCGGCGGCCCGCTGGAGTCCATGACGCTGGCGGACATTGACGCCCTTATCAACGTCAACATTCGCGGCGTGGTGATCGCCATTCAGGAAGCGCTGGTGCACATGTCAGACGGCGGGCGCATTATCAACATCGGCAGCTGTCTGGCAAACCGCGTGGCGCAGCCGGGCATTGCCGTTTACTCGATGACCAAATCGGCGCTGAATTCCCTCACCCGTGGGCTGGCTCGTGATTTAGGGCCTCGCGGCATTACCGTTAACCTGGTACATCCCGGGCCCACCAACAGCGATATGAACCCGGAAGACGGGGAACAGGCTGACTCTCAGCGTCAGCTTATTGCTTTGGGTCATTACGGTCAGCCGGAAGACGTCGCGGCGGCGGTCACGTTTCTTGCCAGTCCGGCGGCCGGGCAGATCTCCGGTACCGGCCTGGACGTGGACGGCGGTTTGAACGCCTGATCGCAATCTCACTGCAAGCCTCTGTCGTCCGGCAGAGGCGTTTCCGAGCGCCCTCGACGGTTTGCGTTTTGCCGCTTTCTCCGGTTATTTCCTCGCTCTACAGTACCCCATTAGAAATTCGGAATTTATCTAATAGCCTTATTATTTCCTTATACTTTGTGTGGGCGTACAGTGGAGGTACGGATGAAGATTGTCTGGTCAAAGAATGCAAAGAAAGAGTTTTTCAAAATCGATGGCCGATATCAGCGAAGAATCAAAGCAAAACTTGCTGA
The DNA here is from genome assembly GCF_020149545.1 of Enterobacter cloacae complex sp. ECL352. Taxonomy (NCBI): domain Bacteria; kingdom Pseudomonadati; phylum Pseudomonadota; class Gammaproteobacteria; order Enterobacterales; family Enterobacteriaceae; genus Enterobacter; species Enterobacter cloacae complex sp. ECL352. The sequence goes on along the minus strand of NZ_CP083709.1, from coordinate 3,530,744 downwards.
GCTGGACGATCGCTCAGCTCCCCGGCCCGATATCAAAAAAATATCGGCAACAGAAAATCAATTCCGGCTACGCGTTGGCGATTACCGCATTCTGATTACACTTCGGGACGATCCCGATAACCATTGTTATGTTTTGGCCGTCAAGCGCAGAACATCAACGACCTACCTTCACGAGGAGAAAGCCCCCTATGGCTGTTCAGCTAATTAAGGACGATGACGGAAAAGCGCAGTACGTCGTTATTCCCTATGATGAATACTTTCGTATGTGCTTACAGATGGCAGAAATCGACGACGAAACCGATGATGATCTAGAGGATATTGAAGTCGAACACGATTGTTATGATGACGTAGGATTACCTGGTGAAGTGTGCGACGTCATGCATAACGAGAACGTCAGCCTGCAGGCCGCGTGGCGTATCCTGCGCGGCATGTCCCAGCAGGAGGTGGCTGAGAAACTCGGCATCACCCAGTCCGCCGTGTCACAGCTGGAAGCGCTGGACTCCCGTCCGCAAAAGCGCACCCGTGAAAAGCTGGCTGCTATCTACGGCTGCAAGCAGGAGCAGATCAGCCTCTATCTTCCGAAAGAGGGTTAACAGCACTTCGCCCCGCCCTTGCCGCCGTAGCGGGCGTCCTGGCGGTCGCGGAAAAATTCTTCGTAGGTCATGGGCGTCTGGTCCGGATGGTTGACGCGCATATGCTCGACGTAGTTGTCGTAGTCCGGCACGCCAATCATCATTTTGGCGGCCTGGCCCAGGTACTTACCTGCTTTGGATAGAGTGTCGAACATAATCAGTTTCTCGTTTGTTTCCGGCCCTCTCCCGGAGGGTGAGGGCGGAGAAGAAATGTAGGCCGGGTAAGGCGAAGCCGCCACCCGGCAAACAGGTTAGTGCGCCCCTTTCGCCTGGGTCACAATCTCTTCCAGGTTTTCAGGCATCGGCTCGTACGGTGTTTCTTTCGCCGTTGGCTGATCGTTTTTCAACGCCGCGAGCGCGGTCTTGAGAGAATACAACGCCAGCACCACGACCACCACCATAAAGAAGATGGTCAGCCCGGCATCCAGACGGTTGTTAAACACCAGTTGGGACAGCTGCGACTCGGTGTACTGCGCCGGGATCTTGCCGCTGTCGATCATCGCCTGGAACTTGTTGGCGATCGCCAGGAAGCCCACCTTGTTGTCCGGGCTGAAGGCTTTCTGCCAGCCCGCCGTCAGGGTACAGATCAGCAGCCACGCGGTTGGCACCAGTGCCACCCACGCGTAACGCTGGCGCTTCATCTTGAACAGCACCACCGCGCAGAGCATCAGCGCCATGCCTGCCAGCATCTGGTTGGCGATACCAAACAGCGGCCACAGGGTGTTAATCCCGCCCAGCGGATCGACTACCCCCTGATGCAGGAAGTAGCCCCACGCCAGCACGCACAGCGCCGTCGCCAGCAGGTTAGCCGGGAGCGAATCGGTACGCTTCAGGTTCGGGGAGATCACCCCCAGCAGGTCCTGCAGCATAAAGCGCGCCGCACGGGTTCCTGCATCCACCGCCGTCAGGATAAACAGCGCCTCGAACAGGATGGCGAAGTGATACCAGAACGACACGTCCATCAGCCCGCCCAGCGCGCCGTGAAGAATATACGCCATGCCGACCGCCAGCGTCGGCGCTCCGCCCGCACGGGAGATAATCGACTGCTCGCCCACTTCACTGGCGATGCTCGTCAACGTATCAGGGGTAATCGCAAAGCCCCAGCCGCTCACCACCTGCGCGGCGGACGCCACCACGTCAACGGTGCCAGCCGGTGCCAGTACCGCCATCGGGCTGTTCATCGCGAAATACACGCCCGGGTCGATGATACAGGCAGAGACCAGCGCCATGATGGCGACAAAGGATTCCATCAGCATGCCGCCGTAGCCGATCAGGCAGGCCTGATTTTCATTCGCCAGCATCTTCGGCGTGGTTCCGGATGCGATCAGCGCGTGGAAGCCCGACACCGCGCCGCAGGCGATGGTGATAAACAGGAACGGGAACAGGTTACCGGTCCAGACCGGGCCGGTACCGTCGATGAATTTGGTTAACGCAGGCATGGTCAGGGTCGGACGCATAATCAGAATGCCGATCGCCAGCCCGACGATGGTGCCGATTTTCAGGAACGTAGAGAGATAGTCACGCGGAGCCAGCAGCAGCCATACCGGCAGCACCGCCGCCACAAAGCCGTAGCCCACCAGCATCCAGGTCAGCTGGACGCCGGTAAAGTCGAAGAACGGCGCCCAGGTAGGGCTTTCCGCCACCCAGCCGCCGGAGATAATGGCGAACACCAGGAATACCAGGCCAATTACCGACACCTCACCAATGCGGCCCGGGCGCAGGTAGCGAATATAAATCCCCATAAACAGCGCCAGCGGAATGGTGAAGGCAACGGTATAGGTCCCCCACGGGCTGTGGGTCAGCGCTTTCACCACGATCATCGCCAGCACCGCGAGGATGATCACCATGATCATAAAGGTCGCCACCAGCGCAATCACCCCGGCGGTTGCCCCCATCTCCTCTTTCACCAGCTCACCCAGCGAACGCCCGTCGCGGCGGGTCGAGACGAACAGCACCATAAAGTCCTGCACCGCGCCCGCCAGCACCACGCCCGCGAGGATCCAGATCATCCCCGGCAGGTAGCCCATCTGCGCCGCCAGCACCGGCCCCACCAGCGGACCCGCTCCGGCAATCGCCGCAAAATGGTGACCGAACAGCACTTTTTTGTCGGTCGGCACGTAGTCCAGCCCGTCGTTATGGCGGACGGCAGGCGTCATACGCGTCGCGTCAACGCCCAGAACGTTCTTCGCGATATAGCGGCCATAAAAACGGTACGCGATCAGATAAATGCAGACGGAGGCGACGACGATCCAGAGCGCATTGATCTGTTCCCCCCGGTTGAGGGCGATATAGCCCAGGGCAAAGGCTCCCACAACGGAGAGCCCTGCCCATGTAAGGTATTTCCCTGAGTTGTTCATAGTTGTTGTCCGTTGTTGTGAAACAGTGAGATGTTACATTTTGTTTCTAGAACAACCGGAAAAATTTAACAACTTTGAAACGCAATAATGCGTGGTCAAACCAGAGATTTACACCACAGTGTTAAGCCGATCACTTTGATCTGCCTGGCTTAGCCCAACACCATCGTACTCAACCGACAGGTACAGCACCGCCGCCCCTGCTCGTCGAATACCACAATCTCCCAGCTCTGGCTCGAACGCCCCAGATGCAGCGGCTGGCAAACGCCGCGCACTTTGCCGTGAGAGACCGCACGATGGTGCGTGGCGTTAAGCTCCGTCCCCACCACGCTCTGCCCGTCACGGGTCATCAGAAAGCCGGCCATCGACCCCAGGGTTTCCGCCAGCGCCGCCGACGCGCCGCCGTGCAGCAGGCCAAACGGCTGATGGGTACGCGCATCCACCGGCATCTCCGCTTCCAGCGTGTCGTCGCCGAGGCGGGTATAGACGATACCGAGATGCGCCACCAGGGTGTTCAGGCTGGTCGCGTTCAGCTCCTCGAGCGGTAAATGACGTTTCCAGATCATCTTACGCCCCCAGCGTGGAGCCGCCGTCCACCACGATATCCTGCAGGGTGATATGGCTGGCGGCATCGGAAGCAAGGAACAGCACCGTGCTGGCAATCTCCTGCGGGCGAGCGATTTTGCCCAGCGGAATGCCGAGCTTGAACTGCTCGCCAAAACCGCGAATACGCTGCTGCTCCGCGTCGTCTCTTTTCCACAGCGTGCGCTGCATATCGGTATCCGTTGAGCCCGGCGACACCAGGTTACAGCGCACGCCGCTGCCCGCCAGCTCCAGCCCGACGGTCAGGGCCAGGCTTTTCAGCGCCGCCTTCGACGCGCCGTAGGCGCTCATGCCGATGCGCGGCGTGTGTGCCGCGTCGGACGCCACGGTGACTATCGCCCCGCCCTGCTGACGGCGGAACTGGCCCATCGTCTGCTGGAACAGGTTGAACGCGCCGCCGACGTTGACCGCAAAGGTCTGCTGCCAGTCCTCCTGCGAGAGCTGGTCCGTCGCCCCCATGCGCAGAATGCCCGCCGCGTTGACCAGCACGTCCAGCCGTTCAAGCGACGCCAGCGCGCGCCCGCACACCTCATGCACCTGCGCGGCATCCGCCACGTCCAGGGTTTCAGTGGCGAACGGATAATCCCCCAGCGGAAACGCCAGATCGAAGCCGGTCACACGTGCGCCCGCCTCCACAAACGCCAGCGCCGTCGCGTAGCCAATCCCCTTACCCGCGCCCGTCACCCAGACGGTTTTACCGGTGAAATCCAGACCCATCACTTCACCTCGCGGGACAGCAGCGCCCACCATGCGTCGATGGTTGGATTTTTGGCCAGCATCACGAAGTCGATATCGCCGTGCACTTTGCGCCAGCGGGCGGCCAGCGCCATCATGCGCACCGAGTCCAGACCGTAGTCGATCAGGTTTTCGTCATCCATCGGCTCGTCGGACTCGTCCAGCAGCGGCAGGATCAGCTCACGCAGCGCGGCTTTGGTCGCCGGAACGGACGGCAGCAGCTCGTCGGTCATCACCACGCGGCCCGAGCGTCCGGCCACGTAGTTGAGCGACATCAGGTGCTCGTCGCGGGTGAAATCCGCCAGCGCGTCGGCGATAAAGAACGGCTTGATGTCGCGCATAAAGGCATCGGTGGCGGTGGTCATGCAGCCGATGTGGGCGTACACGCCGGTAATCAGCAGCTGGTTTCGTCCCGTCTCTTTCAGCATCTGCTCCAGCGGCGAGCGGTGAAACGCGCTGTAGCGCCACTTCACCAGCACCGTGTCCGCTTCGTCCGGGGTCAGTTCGCGGACAATGCGCTGCTGCTCCGGCGAGCGGGTCAGGCCCGGCCCCCACATGTCGTTCAGCAGGGCGCGGTCTTCGTCGCTCTGCTCTTTCGGCTGAGCGGTGTAGTACACGGGAATATTGTGCGCTTTGCAGTAAGCGCGCAGTCGGGCGATATTCGCCACCACCTGCTGCATCATCGCGCTGTTTTCGCCCCAGAAGTTCAGGAAATACTCCTGCATATCGTGGATCAGCAGCGCGGCACGTTCAGGCTCAAACGCCCAGTTCACTTTACTGGTCGGCAGCTCTGCGGCGGTCGGCAGCGCGTAAGCGGTTAATTTTGGAATGGCCATACTCTGTTCCTCAGCCCCGGGCGCGTTCAGCAAGCCACAGGCGCAACTGTTTCTTATCGACTTTGCCGACCGGCGTCAGCGGTAGCGCATCCACGCTCTCCACGCGGTCCGGCAGCTTGAATTCGGCAACGCCCTGCTCGCGCAGGAAGCGGCGCACTTCAACCGCGCGCAGCGGCTGTTTCACCACCAGATACGCGCAGCTTTTTTCGCCCAGCAGGCTGTCCTCCATGCTCACCAGCGCGGCGTGGATCACCGCCTCGTGGCGCAGCAGTAGGTTCTCAATCTCTTCGGCGGCGATCTTCTCCCCGCCGCGGTTGATCTGATCCTTCTCTCGCCCCTGCACGGTGATGTAGCCCTGCTCGTCGATGGCGATCAGATCGCCGGAGCAGTAAAAGCCGTCGGCGTCAAAGGCGCTGGCGTTGTGTTCCGGGCTGTTGAAATAGCCGCGGAAGGTGTAAGGCCCGCGCGTCATCAGACGCCCGACCTCACCGCGCGGCAGCGGGTTACCGTGCTCGTCCGCCACCCACACTTCGTCGTCCGGGCTCATCGGGCGGCCCTGAGTGTTGATGATGCGCTCCGGCAAGTCGTCGAGCGCGGTGTAGTTCACCAGCCCTTCCGCCATGCCGAACACCTGCTGAAGCTGGCAGCCGATTTCCGCCGGAATGCGCGCCGCGAGCGTGGCGGAGAGGCGTGCGCCACCCACCTGCAGCAGCCTGAGGGACTTAAGCTGCGCGTTGCCCGCGCCGTCGGTAATCGCCTGCAGCCAGAGGCTCACCGCCGGAGGAACCAGCGAGGTGACGTTAATCTGATGCCGTTCAATCAGCGGGAAGCAGAGCGTGGCGCTCGGATCGTTCGCCAGCACCACGCAGCCGCCGGCGGTGAAGATGCCTAACGATCCCGGCGAGCTCATGGCGTAGTTATGCGCCGCGGGCAGCGCGTTCAGGTAACGGGTGTATGCATTGATTCCGCAGATCTCGTTGCTGCGGCGAATGCTGTAGTCGTAGTCGTTATGCGTGCGCGGGATCAGCTTCGGCGTGCCGGTGCTGCCGCCGGAAAGCTGGAAAAATGCCACTTCGTCAGCGGGCGTCGGGTTCGGAATGAAGTTATCCGCCGGACGCGCAATCGCCGCTTCCAGGGCGTGTTCGCCCTTATCGCCGCGCAGCAGTACAAGGCGTACCGAGCGATGCGCATCCACAAAGGCGTTGAGGAAATCATCGCCCGCAAACAGCGCGTGGTCGCGATCGCCAATCAGCACGGCGGGTTTGATCTGCTCTGCGTAGGCGTTCAGCTCGCTGCGCTGATGGCTAAAGAGCGCGTTAACCGGCGCGACGCCAATTTGCAGCAGCGCAAAGAAAGTGACGTAGAACTCGGCCACGTTGCCAAGCTGCACCAGCGCGGTCTCGCCGCGCTGCAGCCCGCGCGCCTGAAGAGCGGACGCCAGGTTGTTCACCGCCTGATTAAACGCGCGGTAGGTGATGTGCCGCTCGCCGTCGACAATCGCCACGGCATCGCTTTCAGCGCGATCCGTCAGGATGTGGGTCAGCGGCAGATCCTGCCAGTAGCCTTTTTCGCGGTAGCGGCGGGCGAATTCCTCAGGCCAGCGGGTAAAGGGAATGGTCATGAGCGATCCTTAGTGCAAGCCAAACACGTTGAGCATGGTGGAGAGCTTCACGCCCGTTTCGCGCCATTCGCCCACCGGCGAAGAGGCAGGCACAATGCCCGCGCCGGCAAACAGGCGAACGCTATTTTCGCGAAGACGCGCGCAGCGGATGGTCACCACCCACTCGCCGTTGCCTTCGCTGTCGCACCAGCCGACGATGCCGCCGAACAGCTCGCGGTCGAACGGCTCCAGCTCGGCGATCAGCTCTTTTGCCGCCTCATGCGGGAAGCCGCTCAGCGCCGGGGTCGGGTGCAGCAGGCAGGCCAGAGTCAGGGCGTTTTCGTTTTCACGCGCGTCACCTTCAACCGGCGTCGCCAGATGCCACAGCGTCGGCGTGGTGATGAGCTGCGGGGAAGACGGCATGCTCAGGTGGTGGCTGCGCGGTGCCAGAATGGCCTTCATCGCCTGAGTCACCAGGTCGTGCTCGTGGCGGTCTTTTTCGGAGGCCAGCAGCTTATTGCCCGCTTCGCGATCCAGCACATCGTCCGGCTGACGGCGCGCGGAGCCTGCCAGCGGCAGCGAGCTAAAGTGCGCGCCCTCTTTACGCAGCAGCAGTTCGGGGCTGGCGCCGAGCAGCACGCCGCCGTCTTCCAGCGGCACGTGGAAGTTAAAGCTCGCCGGGTTCTGGGCGATCAGCCGCTCCATCAGCGCACCGCTGTCCATGTGTTTGTCGGTCGCGATATCAATCAGACGCGACAGCACCACCTTGTTCACCTGCGGCGTGGCGGTAAGCGACGCGGCGCGCGCGACCATCTCTTCGAACACGGGCTGCGGCGGGATCTCGGTGCGTTGTTCCACCTTCAGCGCCTGCGAGCCGGAAAAATAGCGTGCGGACTGCTGACGTGCCGGACGGGAAAAGGTCTGCCAGCGCTGCGGAATAAACAGAGAAGATGGCTTGCGGGTATCGAACGGAATAGCCCCTACCATCACCGGATGAGCGATACCGTTAGCTTTCGCATTCCGGAAGGCCTGGGCTAATTTTTGCTGGAATTGCCCGGCCGGATCGTCACCGCCGACGGCGGGTTCACTGAAGCGGGTAAAACAGCCTGAGGTAGTAAAACTGCGGTAAGGCGACATAAAGAAAAAGCTGTCTGATTGCAGCGTGGTCGCGGTGTGCTGAACTTCCTCAGCCAGGGACGTGTCCATTTCATCCTCCTCAAAATGATAAAAGAAGCAATAATGATTATCATTTATATTTTCGTCGGCTAACCTAATCCCACATCGCTGCGCTGTCAACCGTCGGACAAATAACTTATGCGACAAAAGCTTGCATCCCTTCGCATCAACCATGAAAATGAGAAGCATTATCTTCAACGAAAACAGGATGTCGCGCTATGAAATTCCCTGCCCTATTCCGTAATACCCTGCTTTTATCTGGACTTTTAGTTTTAGGACTTGCCTCAGCCGCTGCCGCCGACTGGCCGCGTCAGGTGACCGACAGCCGAGGCGTTCACACGCTTGAGAGCAAACCGACGCGCATTGTCTCCACCAGCGTGACCTTAACTGGCTCCCTGCTGGCGATTGACGCGCCGGTCGTTGCCAGCGGCGCGACCACGCCGAACAACCGCATGGCGGATGCGCAGGGCTTTTTGCGTCAGTGGGGCGATATTGCGAAACAGCGCAAGGTTGCGCGGCTGTACATTGGCGAGCCAAGCGCCGAAGCGGTCGCCGCGCAAATGCCGGATCTGATTTTGATCAGCGCTACCGGCGGGGATTCCGCGCTGGCGCTGTACGATCAGCTCTCCGCCATCGCCCCAACGCTTATCATCAACTACGACGACAAGAGCTGGCAGGAACTGCTGACGCAGCTGGGCACCCTCACCGGGCAGGAAAAACAGGCCGCAGAGCGCATTGCCGCGTTTGATAAACAGCTCGCGCAGGTAAAACAGCAGATGAAGCTGCCGCCGCAGCCGGTGAACGCCATCGTCTACACCGCCGCCGCGCACAGCGCCAACCTGTGGACTGCGGAATCGGCGCAAGGCAAGCTGCTGCAACAGCTGGGCTTTACGCTAGCGGATCTACCCGCCGGGCTGCACACCTCAAAAAGCCAGGGCAAACGCCACGACATCATCCAGCTGGGCGGTGAAAACCTGGCGACGGGGCTGAACGGCGAAGGGCTGTTTGTGTTTGCCGGCGATCGGAAAGACGTGGATGCGATTTACGCCAACCCGCTGCTGGCGCATTTGCCGTCGGTGAAAAACAAACGGGTCTGGGCATTGGGAACCGAGACGTTCCGCCTGGATTACTACAGCGCGATGTTGGTGTTAGACAGATTGAATACGTTGTTTAAGTAGGCATTTTCCTCCCTCTCCCTGTGGGAGAGGGCATCAGGCCGCACCGTCGTTCAACACACTCTCCTGCCTGAACCGCCGCAATTCCACCAGCGCCACTAACAAAATCACGCCAATAATAGCCAGTACAAACCCGCCGCAGCTCGCCGAGGCCACCGGAGTCATCATCGCCCCCAGCCCGCCGAGGATCGCCGCACCAATCGCATCCCCCGTGACGTTCTGCGCCGTCCACAGGCCGTTAATGCGCCCGAGCATCCCTTCCGGCGTCTGGGTCTGGATCAGGGTGTACTGCAGCAGCGAACTGATGGCGCTCAGCCAGCCGAAAATCACCAGACACAGCACCCCGAGCGCCCACACCGGCATCAGGCTGAAGAACCCGATGGCGATAAACGACGCCAGCGTGGCAAGCAGCATAATCAGCCCCGGACGCGCGCCCTGCGCCAGGTTGCCGCTGGTCAGCGCCCCGCACGCCGCGCCGAGCGGAATGGCGGCGTAGAGAATGCCAATCTCCGAGGCGCTCATCTGCCACTCTCCCGCCAGCGCCGGGTAGAGCACGCGCACGGCGCTCGCCATGGTCAGCAGGCCGCCGAGCAGCGCAATCCCGCCAATCAGCGGGTTGCTGAACAGGAAACGAATCGCGGCCATCAGCGATTTCAGCGGATGCTCGCGCGGCTGCGGCGGAGGCGGCAGCAGCGGCAGGCGCAGCAGCGTCAGCGTGGTGATGAAGGTTCCCGCCGCCGCCAGCCCGTAGTTCCACGCCACGTTGCCGGTCGCCAGCAGCAGGCCGCCCACCATCGGCGAAATCACCGAGCCCAGACGCACGGTGAGCATGGTAATCGCCCCCGCCTGCATCAGGTTCTCGCGCCCGACCAGCGCGGGCGTCGCCGCCAGCAGCGCCGTCACGCCCAGCGAGGCGAAGAAACCGTCCCACAGCCCCAGGGCATAAATCGCGATCAGCGACGGCTCCGGCAGCATCGCGTTCAGACACAGCCCAATAAAGCCCACGCCGCAGGTGCCGCGCGCCAGCAGGATCAGCTTTTTACGCTCGTAGCGGTCCGCCAGCACGCCGCCGACCATCAGGCCGATGAACATCGCCCCGCCGGTTAAGGTGACGGATAACCCCACCAGCCAGCTGGAGTGCGTCATGGTCTGGATCTGGACCGGCACGGCGACGCCGAGCAGCCCGAGGGACAAAATGGAGATAAAGCGAGCGATAAAAACGGCGCGATACGCCGGGTGCGTTTTAAGCAGGCTGAGATTGAGCAGCCAGGATTTTTGATTCATGACAAAGCCTTGAGTCTATTTCTACCCATTCCATGGGCGCACATGCTAACATAGCCAAATAAGATAGATAACGATAATCACTATCATTATCAAATCATGGATGTTGCTATGTCGTTTTCCTCTTCTTCGGTGCGCGCCGTTGCCGTGCCCGTTTTATTGCTGCTGTTGATCCTTGCGACTGCACTCAGCCTGCTGGTCGGCGCGAAGCCGCTGCCCGCGTCCGTTATCGTTGATGCGCTCTCCGGCACCTGCCAGAGCGCCGACTGCGTCATCGTGCTCGACGCACGACTCCCCCGCACGCTTGCCGGACTGCTGGCCGGTAGCGCGCTGGGCCTTGCCGGCGCCCTGATGCAAACCCTTACCCGTAACCCGCTGGCAGATCCCGGTATTCTCGGCGTTAACTCCGGCGCCAGCTTTGCCATCGTGCTCGGCGCAGCGCTGTTTGGGTTGACCTCGCCCTCCGAACAGCTGGTGATGGCCTTCTGCGGCGCGCTGGCCGCCTCGCTGGTGGTCGCCTTTACCGGCAGCCAGGGCGGCGGGCAGCTGAGTCCGGTACGCCTGACGCTTGCGGGCGTGGCGCTCGCGGCGGTGCTGGAAGGCTTGTCCAACGGTATCGCCCTGCTCAACCCGGACGTCTACGACCAGCTGCGCTTCTGGCAGGCCGGCTCGCTGGATATCCGCACCCTCGAAACCCTAAAAGTGGTGGCGATCCCGGTCATTATCGCCGCCGCCGTGGCGCTGTTTTTAAGCCGGTCACTCAACAGCCTGAGCCTCGGCAGCGACACCGCGACCGCCCTCGGCAACCGGGTGGCGCGCACGCAGCTGATTGGACTTCTGGCGATCACGGTTCTGTGCGGCAGCGCGACCGCGGTAGTCGGCCCGATTGCCTTTATTGGCCTGATGATGCCGCACATGGCGCGCTGGCTGGTGGGCGCGGATCACCGCTGGTCGCTGCCGGTGACGCTGCTTGCCACCCCTGCCCTGCTGCTGTTTGCCGATGTGCTGGGCCGCCTGCTGGTGCCCGGCGAGCTGCGCGTCTCGGTGGTCAGCGCCTTTATCGGCGCGCCGGTGCTGATCTTCCTGGTTCGCCATAAACGCGGAGGTGGCGCATGATGGCCCCGTCCCGTCGTTTACTCACCAGCATCTGCCTGCTGACTATCGTCATTCTGCTGCTGGCGGTCTGGAGCCTGCGCAGCGGCGCGGTGACGCTTGATGTTGTCCAGGTCTTTGACGCCCTGCTCGGCAGCGCGCCGCGCAACATCACCATGGTGGTGACGGAGTGGCGCCTCCCGCGCGTGGCGATGGCGATTCTGGTCGGCGCGGCGCTCGGCGTGAGCGGTGCGATATTCCAGTCGCTGATGCGCAACCCGCTCGGCAGCCCGGACGTGATGGGCCTTAACACCGGGGCCTGGAGCGGCGTGCTGGTGGCGATGGTGCTGTTTGGTCAGCACCTGACGGCCATTACCTTTACGGCGATGGCGGGCGGCATTCTGACGTCATTACTGATCTGGGCGCTGGCCTGGCGCAACGGTATCGACACCTTTCGCCTGATCATCATCGGGATCGGCATCCGCGCCATGCTGATGGCCTTTAACACCTGGCTTTTACTGCAGGCCTCGCTGGAAACCGCGCTCTCCGCCGGGCTGTGGTACGCCGGATCGCTCAACGGCCTGACATGGGGCAAAACCTGGCCCGCCGCGCCGCTGATTTTGCTGATGTTTATCGGCGCGCTGCTGCTGGTGCGGCGCATGCGTCTGCTGGAGATGGGCGACGACACCGCCTGCGCGCTGGGCGTGGGCGTCGAGCGCTCGCGCCTGATGCTGATGCTGGTCGCCGTACTGCTGACCGCCGCCTCCACCGCGATTGCCGGGCCAATCTCGTTTATCGCCCTCGTGGCACCGCACATCGCCCGTCGTCTTAGCGGCACGGCGCGCTGGGGATTAACCCAGGCGGCGCTGTGCGGCGCGCTGCTGCTATTGGCCGCCGATCTCTGCGCCCAGCGGCTGTTTATGCCTTATCAACTGCCGGTGGGCGTGGTGACCGTCAGCCTCGGCGGGATTTACCTCATCGTCTTGCTCGTTCAGGAGTCACGCAGGAAATGACTGATTCAACCACCCGCTTGCGCGGCGAAAACTTAACCCTCGGCTACGGCAAAAAAATCATTGCCCGTGACTTATCCGTCGCCATTCCGGACGGCCATTTCACCGCGATTATCGGCCCGAACGGCTGCGGCAAATCGACCCTGCTGCGCACCCTGAGCCGCCTGATGACGCCGGCTGAAGGCAGCGTGTTCCTCGACGGGGAGCAGATCCAGCGCTTCGCCAGCAAAGAGGTGGCACGGCGCATCGGTCTGCTGGCGCAAAACGCCACCACGCCGGGAGACATCACGGTGCAGGAGCTGGTCTCGCGCGGGCGCTACCCGCATCAGCCGCTGTTTACCCGCTGGCGTAAAGAGGATGACGAGGCGGTGAACCGCGCGATGCTGGCGACGGGCATCACCGATCTCGCCCAGCAGAGCGTGGACACCCTCTCCGGCGGGCAGCGTCAGCGGGCGTGGATCGCGATGGTGCTGGCACAGGAAACGTCGATCATGCTGCTGGACGAGCCGACAACCTGGCTCGACATCAGCCATCAGATTGACCTGCTGGAGCTGCTGAGCGAGCTGAACCGCACTCAGGGGTATACCCTGGCGGCGGTGCTGCACGACTTAAACCAGGCGTGCCGCTATGCGACGCATCTGATTGCGCTTCGCGACGGTGAGATCGTGGCGCAGGGTGCGCCGAAGGAGATTGTGACGCCGGAGCTGATCGAGCGGATCTACGGCATGCGCTGCATGATTATTGACGATCCGGTGGCGGGTACGCCGCTGGTGGTGCCGCTGGGGAAGCGTGCGGGCTGATGCCCTCACCCCGGCCCTCTCCCACAGGGAGAGGGAGCACCCCCTCCCCTCGCCCTGTGGGAGAGGCGCTTTTGACGTTACCCCAATATCTCCCTCAACACCGGCCCTATCTTCTCAAACGCCTGCGGTGAAATGATATCCACGTGGGCGCAGTCCTGGCTGTACACCTCAAGCTCCGCCACCCACGGCGCCCAGGCGACCTGCGGATCCATCGTTCGCGTGCGCTCGGCGACAAACAGCGTCGCTTTGCCGTCAAAGCGCGCGCTGCGCGCCGTGGTGAGCAGCCGCACCGCGTCGGCGTAGTTGCCCTCGATAGCGTTAAACAGCTCGCTGGAGCCCTGACCCTGCTGGGCGGCAATAAACGCCTGACGCTCGCGCTCGATTTCCGCCAGCACCTCGGGGTCGAGGCCGTTGGCCTCTTTCTCCGACCAGTTCTGGGTTTCCGGCGGCCAGGTGTCCAGCAGGCCGAGGAAGGCCACCGCTTCACCCTGCTCGCGCAGACGGGCGGCAATACCCTGCGCCAGCGTGCCGCCGAGGGAATAGCCGAACAGGTAATACGGCCCCTGCGGCTGCTGTTTACGCAGCGTAGCCAGGTGATGCTCAATCACCCCATCCAGATCCGCACGCTGCTGCATTGGACCGTCCGGACGCGGCGACTGAATGCCGACGATGGACCAGCGCGGGCTGAGGTAGCGTGCCAGGACGCTAAACTGCCAGGCAAAGCCGGACGCCGGGTGGAAACAGAACAGCGTCGGGCCGTCGCTTTCGCGCAGCGGAAGAAGGGTTTCATACCCCAGTCGCTGCGCCTGCTCGTCGCTCATCTGCGAGTCCAGCAGCGCGCTGAGCTTGCTCACCGTCGAGGCGACCATTATCTGCCCCGGCGTGACCCTGCGGCCAAACGTGCGGCTGAGCTGTGCCGCCAGGCGCATCGCCAGCAGCGAGTGTCCGCCGAGGGCAAAGAAATCGGCGTCGATATCGTTCACCTCGCAGCCCAGCAGGACAGAAAACGCCTGCGCGACGGCGATTTCGGATTCGTTTTCCGGCACGCGTCCGGAGGTTTTACTCGTCAGCTCCGGCAGCGGCAGCGCCTTGCGATCCAGCTTGCCGTTCGCGCTGAGCGGCAGCGCGCTGATTTGCAGCAGCACCACCGGCACCATGTGCGGCGGCAGCTGTGCTTTTAGTGCTTCCATCAGCGCGTCGCGATCCAGCGGTAAGCCGGATTCGGAAACCACATACCCCACCAGCTGGCGGGCATCGCCGCCGGTGGCTGCCGCCTGGTTGAACACGCAGGCGTGCGCCACGGCCTGGGCCACGTCCGGCAGCGACAGCATCGCCCGGTCGATTTCGCCCAGCTCGATGCGCTGTCCGCGGATTTTTAACTGGTCATCGCTGCGGCCGAGATATTCCACCGCGCCGTTGTCCAGCCAGCGGGCAACGTCGCCGGTACGGTACATCCGCTCGCCCGGGGCGAACGGGTCGGCAATAAAGCGGCTGGCGGTGAGCTCCGGACGGCCCAGATACCCCTGCGCCAGCTGAATCCCGGTGAGATAAAGGTCCCCCGCCACGCCAAACGGCACCGGGCGCATCATCGCATCCAGAATGCGCAGCCCCGTGTTCCACACCGGGAAGCCGATCGGCACGCTGTTGCCTTGCACCGCCGCCAGCTCGGGGCCAAACGCCGGATACCAGCTGACGTCAACCGCCGCTTCGGTTGGGCCATACAGGTTGTGCAGCGGCGCACGGGTGAGCTGCTCCCACTCGCGGCACAGCCCGGTCGGCAGCGCTTCGCCGCTGCAGAACACCTGCTTAAGCGTTCTGCAGCAGTCGACGTTTTCCGGCGTCAGCGAGGCGACAAACGCCGCCAGCATCGACGGCACGAAGTGGGTAGTAGTCACGCCGTACTGCGCGAAGAAGCTCTGCATCGCCTGCGGATCGCGGTGCGCGTCCGGCTCGGCCATCACCAGCTTCGCCCCGGCGATAAACGGCCACCAGAACTCCCACACCGACACGTCAAAGCTGCACGGCGTTTTCTGCGCCACCACGTCCGTCGCGTCCAGCGGGTAGTGGTCCTGCATCCACTTCAGGCGGTTAACGATGGCGGTATGGCCAACCATCACCCCTTTCGGACGCCCCGTCGAACCGGAGGTAAAGATGATGTACGCCGTCTGCTCCGGCTTCGCCAGTCGCAGCGGTTTTACATCCGCAGCCGGTAAAAGGGTGTTGTAACTAAAGGCAGTAATCGGCAGATCGCTAAAGCGCGGAAGCTGCTCGTCGGTGGTAATGAGCAGGGATGGCTTCGCGTCTTCCAGCATCATCCGCAGGCGGTCGTCCGGGTAGCCGGTGTCGAGCGGCAGCCACGCGGCGCCGGCCTCGACGATGCCGTGCAGCGCCAGCGTCAGGAACACCGAGCGCGGCAGGGCCACCGCCACGCTGTCGCCCGGCTTCACGCCGCGCGCGCGCAGCAGGTTTGCCAGCGCCACCACCTGCTCGCGCATCTGGCGGTAGCTGAGCTCAATATGCGCGTCCGCCAGCGCGGGGGCGTCCGGCGTTTTGCTCGCCTGCTCCGCCACCAGATCCGCCAGCGTGGTGGCCGGCAGCGCCAGCCCGGTATCGTTGATGCGCGCAAGCCTCTGGTATTCCTGCTCTGAAACGGTTTCCACTTCGCCGCAGCGCAGGTCCGGGTTGGCCGCAAACTGCATCAGCATCGCGTTCAGGCGCGCGACGTGACGGGAAAGCGTCGCCTCATCGTAACGCTGCTTACTGGCGAGGATCTCAATACTCAATCCGCCCTGTTCGTCCGGGAACAGCGCCAGCTCAAGGTCGTTCACCGGGCCTGTGGCCAGCGTGTGGGTGATGGCCTCCACGCCGTCGATATCCAGCTGATAATCAAACACCTTCACGTTCAGCACCGGGCCAAACAGGGCTTCTTCGCCTGCGGCACGCCCGCTGTCGCGCACGATCTGCTCGGCGTCGTAGCGCTGGTGGCGGCGCATTTTTTTCAGCTGGTTGGCCAGGCGTAGCGCCAGCTCCGGCAGGCTCTCCTGCGGGTTGATATTCACCGCCAGCGGCAGGACGTTGAGCACCGGCCCGGTCGCGGTCAGCGCGGCGGAGCCCATGCGTCGCATAAAGATAAACCCGGCGGCGTAGTCCAGCCTTCCGGTCAGGCGGCCCAGCCACAGCGCCACCAGCGCAATAGCCAGATCGGTACGCTGCGCCTGCCCTGCCGCCTGCGCAAGCTGGCTAAAGGCGCGACCGTCGGCGGCGATTTTGAGGCGCAGAATATCGGTAGTGGCGGCGCGTCCCGGCAGCGGCGCGGAAGAGAGCGAGACCGGAGAAGGAAGCTGCCTGCGCTGCTCCGCCCAGAAGGCGCCGTCGCGCTGATACGCCTCGCTGTCGCGATAGCGCTGATACTCTTCCACCACTTCGGCAAATGGCGTAAACGGGGAGTCAGGAGTCGATTCATCCTTTTTCCACGCGGCGTAAATCGCGGCGATCTGGCTGGTAATGGCCGGGAAGCTGAAGCCATCCACCACCAGATGGTGATAGCGCTGATACCAGTACCAGTGGCTTTCACCCACCTGAATCAGCTGGTGAAACGCCAGCGGCTGACCGCTGTCGACGCGCAGGTTTTGATTGAGATCGGCCTCCATCAGCGCCACGGCATCTTCGTGAGAGGCAACGCGAACGATGGACGGCTCCGGCAGAACGTAGGTGTTATCCACCCACTGCCACACCTCGCCGTTCTCCTCGGCAAAACGCATCCGCAGGGTATCGGCCTGCATCATGCCTTCAGCGATGGCTTTTGCCAGCAGCGGCGCGTCGATATCGCCTTTCAGCTCGGTGTAGTGCGCCACGCTCCAGGCGTTTGGCAGGGAAGAAAGCTGTTCCGCCATCCAGATACCCGGCTGGGCGGCGACGAGAGGAAGACGGTTCATGCGCTCCCCTCCGCAAAATGGGACGGTTCAAGCGTGCGCCAGTGCCCGGCCAGCCACTGCTGGCACGCCTCCTGAGACTGCGCTTCGCACACCACGCGCCACCCCGCCGGCAGTTCGCACTGCTGCGGCCACAGGCTGTACTGCCCACGGTCGTTTTGCAAAATGGCGAACTGTCCCTGCGGATTATCGAAAGGATTGCTGAATTCCATACAGACTCCGTTATTGAATGAGCGGCTGCCAGAGGGTCATCAGCCCCTGCGTCAGCCCACCGCGCCAGCAAAGCGCATCGTGTCCGCCGTCAACCTGACGCCAGGTAACCTGCTGCTGCGCGTGTAGTTCGGCGTAAATAGCCTGATTGGCATTGAAAATCAGCGGCTCGTTGCGCCCGGCCTCGAGGACGATACGCAGCCCGCTCGCGGTCAGCTCACCGGCTCTGAGCTGTTCGATGAGGCGCCCTTCCTGCTGCCCACCGCGGTGCGGCCACCAGTACGAGCCGGACTGGCTCAGCACGCAGCCAAACCGCTGCGGCCAGCTGAGGCCAGCATAAAGCGAAGAGAGTCCGCCAAAGCTCTGGCCCGCCACCACGGTACGGTCGGCGCGGTCGCTGAAGGGGGCGAGATGTTTTACAAGAGGGAGAAGTTCTTCCTGTACCGCCAGCCAGAAATCGGGGTTACAGGGCAATTCGCGGTTGCGGTGTTCCATGTCGATCGCATCGATTAATACGTAGACCGCAGGGGGCAGTTGGCGCCCGGTGGTGAGCGACGTCAGCGCAGGCCAGACGGGCATGCTTTCGGCCCAGAACTGCCCGTCGAGCAGCACCGCCAGCGGGCGCTCGGGGCCGTCATCCCCGGTGGTAAAAATCCACACGCGGCGACGGTTGTTGAGACGCTCGCTGTTCCACTCGATGCAGACCGGCGGCTGATACGGCGTATCGGGACGGTCCCAGCCGGGCTGAACGGGCGCGTCCGGCATCTCCAGCGCCGAAACGGCATGACCGCGCCCGCCGCGCCAGCTCTGCCGATTCAGCGGGTCGGAAACCGCGTGCGGCAGCAGCCTGCGCCAGCCTTCGCGCAGCGCCATGCGGTCCGGCAGTTCGCCTTCAAACACGGTATCGGCAAAATCGTTTTCATTTACAGAAGGGATAAAACAGTAGCTCCCGCGCCACTCGGGGCTGAATTCGCCCTGCCACTGCCAAACGTCGGTATCAGGAATGCGCTCGAGGGACTGCGGGCGGGCATTTTGATGGTGATCGGTCACGCCGGTAACGTAGAGCCAGACGCGTTTGACCAATGAGGTTTTCTGCGTTCCTGCCGGATCCCGCCACCAGAAGGTGACGCGACACTTCTCCTTCTGACGTTCCCATTCAGGTCCGTTTTTCGACTGCCACCACGCTTCACTTCCGGTTGTTAACGTCGTCACCCTTATAACCCCATGTTTCACAGTCTTTTTTGTTTCAGAGCAAATTTTATTGATAATATTATTGATAACTATTTGCATTTGCAATAGCGTAATGCCCGCGCTGTGGGAAGCGCGCTCATTAAATAACCATAAAAGCGGGACGTACAATGAATAAGAAGATTCACTCTCTGGCCTTGCTGGTCAATTTAGGGATTTATGGTGTCGCGCTGCCCGCCATGGCAGACGACAACACCGCCTCTGCGCAGCACGAAGATACGATGGTGATCACCGCCGCCGAGCAGAATTTACAGGCGCCGGGCGTGTCGACCATCACCGCCGACGAGATCCGCAAAAACCCGCCCGCGCGCGACGTGGCGGAAATCATCCGCACCATGCCGGGCGTTAACCTCACCGGGAACTCCACCAGCGGCCAGCGCGGAAACAACCGTCAGATTGACATTCGCGGCATGGGCCCGGAAAACACCCTGATCCTGATCGACGGCAAGCCGGTCACCAGCCGCAACTCTATTCGTCTGGGCTGGCGCGGCGAGCGTGACACCCGCGGCGATACTGGCTGGGTGCCGCCGGAGATGATCGAGCGTATCGAAGTGATCCGCGGTCCGGCAGCCGCGCGCTACGGCAACGGTGCGGCAGGCGGCGTGGTGAACATCATCACCAAAAAATTCGACGACCAGTGGCACGGCTCCTGGAACACCTACCTGAACGCGCCAGAACATAAGGACGAAGGTTCCACCAGGCGCACCAACTTCAGCCTGAGCGGCCCGCTGGGCGGCGACTTCAGCTTCCGCATGTTCGGTAACCTCGATAAAACCCAGGCCGACGCGTGGGACATCAACCAGGGCCACCAGTCCGATCGTACCGGTGCCTACGCCAACACCCTGCCGGCTGGCCGTGAGGGCGTGGAGAACAAGGACATCAACGGCGTGGTGCGGTGGGACTTCGCGCCTATGCAGTCCCTGGAGTTCGAAGCGGGCTACAGCCGCCAGAACAACCTCTACGCGGGCGACACGCAGAACACCAACAACGACAGCGCGCTGGTGAAGAAGAACTACGGCAAAGAGACTAACCGTATCTACCGCCAGAACTTCGCGGTGACCTGGAACGGCGGCTGGGATAACGGCATCACCACCAGCAGCTGGGCACAGTACGAACACACCCGCAACTCCCGCCTGGGCGAAGGTCTGGCGGGCGGTACGGAAGGCTTGTTCAACAGCAATAAATTCACCGACACCGACCTGGCCGACGTGATGCTGCACAGCGAGATCAACCTGCCGATTGATTTCCTCGTCAACCAGAACCTGACCCTGGGCACCGAGTGGAACCAGCAGCGCATGAAGGACTCCACCTCCTTCACGCAAACCCTGCAGGGCGGCACCATTCCGGGCATGACAAACGACCGCAGCCCGTACACCTCGGCGGAGATTTTATCCCTGTTCGCCGAAAACAACATGGAGCTGACCGACAGCACTATGCTGACCCCTGCCCTGCGCTTCGATCACCACACTATCGTCGGCAACAACTGGAGCCCGTCCCTGAACCTGTCGCAAGGTCTGGGCGATGACTTCACGCTGAAGATGGGGATCGCGCGCGCCTATAAAGCGCCGAGCCTGTACCAGACCAACCCGAACTACCTGCTCTACAGCAAAGGCCAGGGCTGCTACGCCAGCTCCGACGGCGTGGGCTGCTACATGATGGGCAACGACGACCTGAAAGCGGAAACCAGCATCAATAAAGAGATTGGTCTGGAGTGGAAACGCGACGGCTGGCTGGCGGGCGTGACCTGGTTCCGCAACGACTATCGCGACAAGATTGAAGCGGGCTACGCGCCGATCGGTCACACCTCTTCCGGTAAAGTGCAGACGGATATCTACCAGTGGGAAAACGTTCCGAAAGCGGTCGTCGAAGGGCTGGAAGGCTCCCTGAACGTGCCGGTCAGCGACACGATCAACTGGACCAACAACATCACCTGGATGCTGCAGAGCAAAAACAAGGAGACCGGCGACCGTCTGTCGATCATTCCGGAGTACACGCTGAACTCGACCCTGAGCTGGCAGGTTCATCAGGACGTGTCGCTTCAGTCGACCTTTACCTGGTACGGCAAGCAGCAGCCGAAGAAGTACAACTACAAAGGTCAGCCGGTGACCGGGTCTGAGAAAGACGAAATCAGTCCGTACAGCATCGTTGGCCTGAGCGCGACCTGGGACATGACCAAAAACGTCAGCCTGACCGGCGGCGTGGATAACGTCTTCGACAAACGCCAGTGGCGCGCGGGTAATGCCCAGACGACCGGAAATTCCACCACCGGTGCATATATGTACGGTGCGGGAGCGTATACGTATAATGAGCCGGGCCGCACCTGGTACATGAGCGTGAATACGCGTTTCTGATTCAGGCAGTAACTCCCCCCTCTCCCCGTGGGAGAGGGCCGGGGTGAGGGCATCAGGCCGCACAATTCTGAAGGGAAAAACATGCACACAACCCACACCACGTTCATTATTGCCGGCCACACCGTCCACAACGTCACCTTCGACCCCACCACCTTCACCGGCGCCGACCTTCTCTGGCTCCCCCACCACGCTGAGCTTGCAAACGCCGGACGCAAACGCAAAGCCGAGCATCTGGCAGGCCGCATCGCCGCCGCGCATGCGCTCGGCGCGATAAATGAACGCGCGATCCCCGGCATCGGCCCCAGCGGCGAACCGCTCTGGCCGGAAGGAGTTTCGGGGAGCATCACCCACAGCGGCGCGCAGGCGATGGCGGTTGTCGTCCGTCATCCAGATGCGCTGGTGGGTATTGATTGCGAAGCCATTCTTCCAGACCGGGAAGCCCGCGAAATCCAGGACGGCATCGTTGATGCGCAGGAAGCGATATGCCTGACGCACTCGGGCTACCCTTTTGCGCTGGCGCTGACGCTGGCATTTAGCGCAAAAGAGAGTTTGTTTAAGGCGCTCTTTCCACAGGTGAAAACTTATATAGGTTTTGACTGCGCTCGTATTATGACACTCGATGAAAGAACACTTACGCTGGCCCTGACCCGCCCACAGGCTGAGTTTAAAGAAAATACGCTATTTACAGTTCACTGGTTACTTGATGGTAATCAAGTCATCACTTTGCTGTAACGCGCGTCAGACATCGAAAATGTTTATTCAGCCACTCTTTCACTTCTTTTATTTCTCGCAATGCGAGAAACACTTTTTAGGAATATATCAATCTTCTTTTCCATTTCTGCAGGAGTAGGATAAAACCCCAATAACCATAAAATTTAAATGGATTTATAATGCCGGTAAATGAACGCATTATTCCCACCTCAGGAACCCCGATTAACCCAGGCGGTATCCGACAACTCACCATCGGTGAGATAGCCCTCGCGAAGACGCTTTACGGTTACAGTATCCATTATCATCTGGTGTGGGTGCACAGGGAAGGTTATCTTCCTTTTAATCTCCAGCCTGTCGATATAGCGATGAGTCCCAATGGTGAAATGTGGTTTAGAGAAGAAACTTATTCACCTGATTTCTCTTTAGAGGACGACTTAGTTAAGAAGCATAGATTTATGCATGAGATGATGCACGTCTGGCAAACACAAAAGGGGATGTTTGTCAGGACCAGAGGATTATTTTCCGGTATTGCTGACTATACTTATAGCTTAGATAAAGTAGATTTATTGCATTATGGGTTAGAGCAGCAAGCATCGATTGTAAGCGATTACTGGTTATTGAAATATTTTGGTCTGGACAAAAATCAGAGTTTACTACAATACCGGGATCTGCATCTTAAAGAAACGCTCTATTACCTCCTGAATAAATATAAAACAGTTTTAAAAGGATTTCCCGGATGAAAAAACTGCTGGTTATTATTGCTATGTGTATTTCAATTACCGGTTGTCCTGGTGGTAAACGAGCCCCCAAAACACGACTAACTTTTATTAACGGCAATTATATTTGTTTCAGCATAAATAAAAATGACATTTTGAAATATTATACAATTTATTCAAGCAAAGCCCATCAGATAAGCATAGTGACGGGATCCGGATACGGTGATTTAAACGCTTCCTATCCTGATACTTGTATGAATATTAAATGGGAGTATGAACATACTTACGTAATTCACTACGGCTTAAATGGCAAAGAATATGTACATCAGTTCGATATCGATAAAAATGGCAAGCTAATAAATTTAGGAGAATGATAATGTCACTACCCGCTTACCTATTTCTCTACGATGAGCACGGAATGCTCATACAGGGCGACTGTATGATGCCAGGTCGAGAAGGTGCTATAGAAATCATGAACAGCAGTTACGGCATAAAACAAGCCGTCGATAGCCATACCGGAAATATGACCGGAACAAGACAGCATGGTCCGGTTACTCTGCATAAGCAATTAGATAAAGTGAGTCCTTATCTTGCTGTTGTCGCTTGCGAAGGAAGACGCCTGCAAAAAGCAATTATTAAATATTATGAAATTGTTGAAGCGGGAGCGGAAACAGAGATCTACACCATCACACTTGATAGCGTGGTAATTTCATCTCTGGATTTCACGCATGTATACTATCCGGGCAGCTCTGCGCCTAACATGCATGAAGTGGTAGGCTTACGATTCCGTGGTATTCAATGGAATTATCTCAAGGGCAATATTATTTATGATGATTTATGGATGAAACCTGCGCAGAAAGAAAAAACTAGAGCATAACTATCCTGATTGATCTAATAAAATATTAATATATGTGGTTGCTCAAAGCGCGATCCTGGCATTCCCAGGATCGCCTCGTGATGTTTACCGCTCCCCTTTTCCACTTTCGTTCACTGGCAAATCCCCCGTATCAATTAACGCTCCCGGAAACGTCTCCAGCCACTTCATCATTTTCAGCTTATTTGTATACGTTGCGCTGACGCCTTCCAGACAGCCCCACAGCTCACGGGAATTTTGCGGCGTAATCACAATACAATCCGGCATCACGCGGATCTTCACGGCTATTCCTGCTTTAAACCCTGCGCGGGTTAACCACGCGCCGGTTAACGGCAGATAGTTTCGCTCCATTCGGGTATAAAGTTCAACACAGGCGGAACCCGCCTCTCCTCTTTCATGAAGATACGCAGAGTGAACCGGCTCGTCATGCAACGCCCGGATGCGTTTTTTGCGTAGCTTCTCGCGATTTTCTTGCTGAATCTCTAGATCTGCATTTTCTGTTTGGGCAATAGCCCGCTCTGGCATAGAATTCTTCGCAGCCATAATCAACTCCTGTTTAGTTGTTTGTGGTTAGCGGTATGGAGGTGGTCGCACACCTTTGTACCGCGATTCCTTTTCTTACTTTTTTACTTATGCTTCAGAACTCAATTGTTAGGTTAACAGCCACTATTATATAGCCATGGATAAATACACAGGGGATTAATAATGAAGGTTGTGTGGAAAATGCGAGATAGCTCGAGAAAAGTTAATATATATCCGATTTAACATTACCACAGCGAATATATCAAAACCCAAAAATAACCCGAGTCAAGGTAACGATCAAATAGAGGGTGATATTACTATCACCCCCTGCGCTTAACTAACGATACTTACGAGAGTAATTTGTTTTGATTACTGTATTGATGTAACTGTTCAGTCCCTGCCCTGCTGAGGCGAGTTCTTTCAACTTGCTTACACTTGCAGCGCCCGGTTTGACAGAATCGTAAACGTAATTCATTCCATCGCTGAATCGAACTATAATTGAATCATGGGTTGTTTCATAAAAAACCACGCCAGAATCACCACCTTTATTAGAATAAGCTGGCATATTTTCATCCTCATTTGATCGCAGCAAAAATGTCTGCCAGGACGTTATATGCCTAAAATGGCAGTTTTTTCTTGAACCAGATCATTAATCTATTAATGAAATCTATATAAAAATTCTTATCTCTCGCGAGACTATCAATTATTGCATTACATCTAGCATCCAAAAGATTCCAATAACATCTGAAAAATTTGATGCTGTAATATCACTGCCCAGCAAGCGCTCTGAAAAAGGCAGGATTCTCCCGAATCACATTCAGCACTTTCGCCGCCAATCCCGTTGGGTTACGGCGTTTAGACTCCCAGCTTTTTATCGTATCAACGCTCGTGCCAAGCGCCTTCGCCATCTCACTTTGCGTGACATTGAGCTGTTCTCTGATTGCGCGAACATCTGCAACTTCATAGCGAGTTACTCTCGAAGCTTCTTTCCTTCCGCTATGGATCTCAAAAGCCTCTTCAAGCGAAGATTTCAGTTCATCATAGATGCTCATTCTATACCTAGGAAAAACATAAAGGAGTACATAGTACACCCCAAGTTAGAGATATAATAAGCACTATTTGAAAGTGCGGGGCCAGATTCATAACAATCTGGCCCCGCAACTTTCATGCACTATTATCAGATCAAGCCTCAAACATCCGGGAACATCACGCTATTTCCCGGCGCTTCCCTGTGCAGATGGATAAAGTTCAGGTGCCGTTCATACTGGTCCAGAATGTCCGTAATCACCTGCTCCTTGCTGTAGTCCATCAAATCATTCCCCTGGCTCCCTTCCAGCAGGAAGGTCTCAAGCCGGTAGTAGGTCGATTTCCCGCTGCGCGCCCGGTAGGTAAACCCGGGTACCGAATACTGCTGCGGCCAGATCTGATAAACAAAGTTCTGCTCGTCGCCCATGTGCACCAGCAGATCCAGGTGCCCCAGGGTCTCGCCCTCCTCCGGCGGCAGGTTTTTCAGCTCCACGTAGGCTCCACGCAGCTTCAGCTCCTGCGCAACCTCTTCCATCGCCGGGAAGCAGACCGTCTCCATCATCTGTTTGGTGTAGCGCGTGCCCGGGTAATTCATCAGGCGCGAGAGACGTTTCTTCCAGCTCAGCCTGTCCTGCGCGCCCATCGGACGCGGCGCGGTGTCGCGGCTGGCGCTGACGCGGCGATAGTCTTCCACCTTGAGCGATTTATACAGCCCGGCCATCACGAAGAAGATGACGAAGCTGAACGGCAGGCCCATGATCACCGTGGTGTTCTGCAACGCCGAAATGCCGTTGGTCATCAGCATGCCGAGCGTCAGCAGGCCGATGGCGACGGACCAGAAGATGCGCAGCCAGTTCGGCGCATCGCTGTTGATATCTTTGAGCTTCGAGGTGAAGTTACCCAGCACCAGCGCGCCGGAATCCGCCGAGGTGACGTAGAACAGCAGGCCGGTGATGGTCGCCACGGAGGCGCTAAAGGTAAACGCCGGGTACTGCGCCAGCAGGCTGTAGAAGCCGCGCTCCGGGTGCGCCATCGCTTCCTGCGCGAAGGTGGCATTGCCGTGGATGATCTCATGCAGCGCGCTGTTGCCGAAAATCGACAGCCACAGCAGGGTAAAGGTGAACGGGATTATCAGCGTGCCCATCACGAACTGGCGGATGGTGCGGCCACGCGAAATACGCGCCAGGAACAGGCCGACAAACGGCGACCACGCCACCCACCACGCCCAGAAGAACAGCGTCCAGCTGTTCATCCACTCCACCGGACGGTCGAAAGCGAAGCTGTTCAGCGTCATGCCCATAAAGCGGTTTACGTAGTCGCCCACGTTGAGCACTAGGGCATTGAGCAGGAACGAGGTATCGCCCATAAACAGCACGAACAGGATCAGGCCCAGCGCCAGCGCCACGTTCAGCTCGGAGAGCACGCGGATGCCCTTATCCACGCCCGACGTCACCGAAATGGTGGCGATAATCACCGACAGCGCTATCAGCGCCGCTTTGGCCGCCATCGAATCCGGGATATCAAACAGCACGCTCAGCCCGTAGTTGAGCTGCACCACGCCAATCCCGAGCGTCGTCGCAATACCAAAGATGGTGCCGATCACCGCCGCGATATCGACGCTGTGGCCAATCGGCCCGTTAATCTTTTTACCGAAGATCGGGTACAGCGCGGAGCGGATGGTGAGAGGCAAATTATAACGATAGCTAAAGTATCCGAGCGCCATGCCCATCAGGGCGTACATCGACCAGCCCGTCAGGCCGTAGTGGAACAGCGTCCAGACCATCGCCTGGCGCGCGGCCTCCATCGTCTGCCCTGCCTCTTCCGGCGGCTGCATATACTGCGTGACCGGTTCCGCCACGGAGAAGAACATCAGGTCAATGCCGATGCCCGCGGCAAACAGCATCGCGGCCCAGCTCAGCAGGCTGAATTCGGGCTTGGACTGCTCAGGCCCGAGCTTCACGGAACCAAAGCGCGAGCAGGCAATGCAGACCACGAAGACGATATAGAGCGTCGCGGCCAGCAGATAGTACCAGCCGAAGGTCTTCGACACCCAGTTCAGGGTGCGCCCAATCCACTCGGCAGAAAAATCACGAAAGAAGATGGTCGTCAGGGAAAACAACAAAATCAGCCCGGCGGAAGTATAAAAAACGACCGGGTTGATTTTGTCTTTTTCTCTGTCTTGTGAAAGGTCTGTCATCCAGTATCCCCACTGTTTTTGTAACTATTGAAATCCAAATCCGCAACAATTAAGACACATTTTATATTGAACGTCCAATCAAAAACCGCTTTAATGTATTACCAACGCTGATGAATGGAGTGGCAAAAATGCCCAAAGTGGGGATGCAGCCGATCCGGCGCAGGCAGCTTATCGACGCCACGCTGGAAGCAATAAATGAAGTGGGAATGCACGATGCGACGATCGCGCAGATCGCCCGTCGGGCGGGCGTTTCCACGGGGATCATCAGTCACTACTTCAAAGACAAAAACGGTCTGCTGGAAGCGACCATGCGCGACATCACCGGCCAGCTGCGCGACGCGGTTTTGAGCCGCTTACGCGCCCTGCCGGGCGCCAGCGCGGA
The DNA here is from genome assembly GCF_020149545.1 of Enterobacter cloacae complex sp. ECL352. NCBI lineage: Bacteria > Pseudomonadati > Pseudomonadota > Gammaproteobacteria > Enterobacterales > Enterobacteriaceae > Enterobacter > Enterobacter cloacae complex sp. ECL352. Next base: position 3,503,281 of record NZ_CP083709.1, on the reverse strand, counting down.
GCAGCGCCTGCAGGCAATTGTCGGCGGCAATTTCGATGAAACCCAGACCAGCGGCGCGGCAATGAAGGCCTGGCTGGCCTTCTGGGCGAGCAGCATGCACCAGCCGATGCTCTACCGCCTGCAGCAGGTGAGCAGCCGTCGTTTATTGTCAAACCTGGTGTACGAGTTCCGCCGTGAGCTGCCGCGCGAACAGGCCGAAGAGGCGGGCTACGGCCTGGCGGCCCTGATCGACGGGCTGTGGCTGCGCGCCGCGCTGAGCGGCAAGCCGCTGGATAAGCCCCTGGCGCAGTCGCTCACCAGCCACTTTATCAGCCAGCATTTACCGACCGAATAACCGAGGAGAATTTATGTCCCGAATGGCAGAACAGCAGCTTTATATCAATGGTGGTTATACCTCCGCCACCAGCGGTCGCACCTTCGAGACCATCAACCCGGCCAACGGTGAAGTTCTGGCGAGCGTACAGGCCGCCGGGCGCGAAGACGTCGACCGCGCCGTGGAAAGCGCAAAACGCGGGCAAAAAATCTGGGCAGCGATGACCGCCATGGAGCGCTCGCGCGTTCTGCGTCGCGCCGTTGATATCCTGCGCGAGCGCAACGACGAGCTGGCGAAGCTGGAAACCCTCGACACCGGTAAAGCGTATTCCGAAACCTCCACCGTCGACATCGTCACCGGCGCGGACGTGCTGGAGTACTACGCGGGGCTGATCCCGGCGCTGGAAGGCAGCCAGATCCCGCTGCGTGAGACCTCATTCGTCTACACCCGCCGCGAGCCGCTGGGCGTGGTGGCGGGCATCGGGGCGTGGAACTACCCGATCCAGATCGCCCTGTGGAAATCGGCCCCGGCGCTGGCGGCGGGCAACGCGATGATCTTCAAGCCGAGCGAGGTCACCCCGCTCACCGCCCTGAAGCTTGCCGAAATCTACACCGAAGCGGGTCTGCCGGACGGCGTGTTTAACGTCCTGCCGGGCGTGGGCGCGGAGACCGGCCAGTACCTGACCGAGCATCCGGGCATCGCCAAAGTCTCCTTCACCGGCGGCGTCGCCAGCGGCAAAAAGGTGATGGCCAACTCGGCTGCCTCCTCCCTGAAAGAGGTGACGATGGAGCTGGGCGGCAAATCCCCGCTGATTATTTTCGACGACGCCGATCTGGATCTCGCGGCGGACATCGCCATGATGGCGAACTTCTTCAGCTCCGGCCAGGTGTGCACCAACGGCACCCGCGTGTTCGTACCCGCGAAATTCAAGGCCGCGTTTGAGCAGAAAATCGTCGAGCGCGTGGGCCGCATCCGCGCGGGCGATCTGTTCGATGAACGCAACAACTTTGGCCCGATGGTCAGCTTCCCGCACCGCGACAGCGTGCTGCGCTACATCGCCAAAGGCAAAGAGGAAGGCGCGCGCGTGCTGTGCGGCGGCGACGTGCTGAAGGGCGAAGGCTTCGACAACGGCGCGTGGGTCGCCCCGACCGTGTTCACCGACTGCACCGACGAGATGACCATCGTGCGCGAAGAGATCTTCGGCCCGGTGATGTCCATCCTCACCTATGAAAGTGAAGAAGAAGCGATCCGCCGCGCCAACGACACCGACTACGGCCTGGCCGCGGGCATCGTCACTGCCGACCTGAACCGCGCGCACGGCGCCATTCATCAGCTCGAAGCGGGCATCTGCTGGATCAACACCTGGGGTGAATCCGCCGCAGAGATGCCGGTTGGCGGCTACAAACACTCCGGCATTGGCCGCGAGAACGGCGTCATGACGCTGCAGAGCTACACCCAGGTGAAGTCCATCCAGGTTGAGATGGGTAAATTCCAGTCCATATTTTAACCGGGAGGTTTATTTGCAATTTGACTACATCATTATCGGGGCCGGCTCTGCCGGCAACGTACTGGCAACGCGACTGACTGAAGATCCGAATACCACCGTCCTGCTGCTTGAGGCGGGCGGGCCGGACTACCGCTTTGACTTCCGCACCCAGATGCCCGCCGCGCTGGCGTTCCCGCTGCAGGGCAAGCGCTACAACTGGGCGTATGAAACCGAGCCAGAGCCGTACATGAACAACCGCCGCATGGAGTGCGGGCGCGGCAAAGGGCTGGGCGGCTCGTCGCTGATCAACGGCATGTGCTACATCCGCGGTAACGCGATGGACCTCGACCACTGGGCCAAAGAGCCGGGTCTGGAGCACTGGAGCTACCTCAACTGCCTGCCCTACTACCGCAAGGCGGAGACGCGCGACGTGGGGCCGAACGACTACCACGGCGGCGACGGTCCGGTGAGCGTCACCACCTCGAAGCCGGGCGTGAACCCGCTGTTTGAAGCAATGGTGGAAGCCGGCGTGCAGGCGGGCTACCCGCGCACAGACGATCTCAACGGCTATCAGCAGGAAGGCTTCGGCCCGATGGACCGCACGGTCACGCCGCAGGGCCGACGCGCCAGCACCGCGCGCGGCTATCTTGACCAGGCCAAAAAGCGCCCGAACCTGACCATCCGCACCCACGCCATGACCGATCGCATTATCTTTGACGGAAAACGCGCGGTAGGCGTCGAGTGGCTGGAAGGCGAAAGCACTATCCCAACCAGAGCGACGGCGAACAAAGAGGTGCTGCTGTGCGCGGGGGCCATTGCCTCCCCGCAGATCCTCCAGCGCTCCGGCGTGGGCAGCGCAGAGCTTCTGAAGCAGTTTGATATTCCGCTGGTGCACGACCTGCCCGGCGTGGGCGAAAACCTGCAGGATCACCTGGAGATGTACCTCCAGTACGAATGCAAAGAGCCAGTCTCCCTCTACCCTGCCCTGCAGTGGTGGAACCAGCCGAAGATTGGCGCCGAGTGGCTGTTTGGCGGCACCGGCGTGGGCGCGAGCAACCACTTCGAAGCGGGCGGGTTTATCCGCAGCCGCGAAGAGTTTGAATGGCCAAACATTCAGTACCACTTCCTGCCGGTAGCGATTAACTATAACGGTTCGAACGCGGTAAAAGAGCACGGCTTCCAGTGCCACGTCGGCTCCATGCGCTCCCCGAGCCGCGGCCACGTGCGCATCAAGTCGCGCGATCCGCACCAGCATCCGGCGATTCTGTTCAACTATATGTCACACGAGCAGGACTGGCAGGAGTTCCGCGACGCAATCCGCATCACCCGCGAGATCATGCACCAGCCTGCGCTGGACAAATATCGCGGTCGCGAAATCAGCCCGGGTATCGAATGCCAGACCGACGAGCAGCTGGACGAATTCGTGCGTAACCACGCCGAAACCGCCTTCCACCCGTGCGGCACCTGCAAGATGGGTTACGACGAGATGGCGGTGGTCGACGGCGAAGGCCGCGTTCACGGGCTGGAAGGGCTGCGCGTCGTGGATGCGTCGATCATGCCGCAGATCATCACCGGCAACCTGAACGCCACCACTATTATGATTGGCGAGAAGATTGCCGACGCCATTCGCGGGCTCGAGCCGCTGGCGAAGAGCACGGCGGCGTATTACGTGGCGAACGGGGCGCCGGTAAGACGCTGAGGGTATTTCCCTTTACCCTGGCCCTCTCCCCATAGGCTGAAGGATCCCCAGTAATTTTTAAGCAGCAGCAATAACGTTGTTTAAGAACGACTTAAGCCTTTCAGCGATGCCCTGGTCCGGCTGTAAATCGCTGAGGCGTTTGCCTTCCGGCCGGGGCGAGGCGCATGGATGCGCCGAGAGGGCGGGCTTTACAGGGACGTTACCTCCGCCCGTCCCCGATAAGCCGGAAGGAATAAGCCGAAGGGACCGCGAAGCGGCGATTTACCGCCGGGAGCACGGGTCGCCAGGGTAGTGGCGACTGAGCCACCCTGGCACGTTCACCGGTTACGGGGTTACAGAGTAGCAAGGAACATAAAGTGAACGGAATGACCACTACAGCTGTATGTTCCCCTCACCCTAACCCTCTCCCCGGAGGGGCGAGGGGACTGTTCCGGGCTGGCATTACTTTGTGGGGCCCCCTCAGCCCCATAGGGGAGAGGGGATTAACCTACCCCGCCCAAAATTTATTTTCATTTGCCTGCATCCAGTTTCCCCCCTGCCCTCGTATGTGAGTATGTGAGCAACGCCTTTGCTCCTTAATCCGAGGATAAATGATGAAAAAGCTACTCAGTGTTGCATTCGTATCCAGCGCTTTACTCTTCTGTGCAGGCGCATCAGCAGCCATGACGTCAGGCTCCGTGATGGTGGGCGGAGCGGAAATGTTCCCGAGCAAAAACATTGTTGAAAACGCCGTGAACTCTAAAGATCACACGACGCTGGTGGCGGCGGTTAAAGCGGCCGGGCTGGTGGATACGCTGCAGAGCAAAGGGCCCTTCACCGTTTTTGCGCCCACCGATGCGGCGTTTGCAAAATTGCCTGCGGGTACGGTGGACAATCTGGTGAAGCCGGAAAATAAAGCGCTGCTCACCAGTATCCTGACCTATCACGTGGTTGCGGGTAATTACGATATGAGAGCGCTGGAGCAGAAAATTAAACAGGGCGGCGGCCACGCGGAGCTGAAAACCGTTAACGGTCAACCGCTGTGGATCATGAGTAACGGCCCGCACAATATTCAGCTCAAGGATGGTAAAGGTAACGTGGCGAATATCAGCACCTATGACGTCCATCAGAAAAATGGCGTGATCGATGTGATCGATACCGTCCTGATGCCTAAGTAGTTGTCTATACTTCGGAAGTGTGACGTTGCCTTCCGGGAAAAACATGGATAACGCGCTGGCTGAACAGCAGTTGAAATTAATGCAGGCGGTCGCAAACGGCGATCGCCGCGCATTTGAACAGCTTTACCGACTCACTTCACCGCATCTGTTTGCCGTCGCGCTGCGCATGCTACGCCATCGCGCCTGGGCAGAAGAGATCCTTCACGACTGTTTTGTCACCGTCTGGAGTAAAGCCGACACCTATAACGCCGCCCTGAGCTCTCCGATGACCTGGCTTACGCATATTGTTCGCAACCGCTGCATTGACTGGCTGCGCAGCGGGCAAACCCGCGCTGCCGCCCGCGAGGAGTCGTATTCCGAAGAGAGTCTGCTTAGCGAAAACGATGAGCAAAACAACTGGTACGATGACGCGCAGGCAGCACGACTCAGGCATTGTCTGGATCATCTGAGTCAGGAACAGCGCCAGAGCATTACGCTCGCCTACTATCAGGGCATGTCCCACAGCGACATTGCCGACTGGCTCCAGCAGCCCGTGGGCTCGGTAAAAAGCTGGATCCGCCGCGCGATGGATCATCTTCGGGAGTGCGTGGGCCTATGAATGACAGCGAAAAACGCGATGACATGCTGGCTGCGGAGTATGCCCTCGGCACCCTGCGCGGAGGAGCGCGGCTTCAGTTCCAGAAAAGGCTTGCCGCGGAGCCCGTTCTGGCCGCCCGCGTGGCGTACTGGCAGGAAATGTTCAGCACGCTCGACAGTCATCTCGCGCCCGTTCACCCACCCGAGACGGTGTGGAAGAGAATCGCCCTCGATCTGCCGCCCAAGAAGCCTTTGCGCCAAAGCCGGCCCTATCTCGGCTGGATGGTCGCGGCCGGCCTCGCCGCCGTTACCGTCGTGACCTGGTATTCCACCCGAACGCCGGAACTCGCACCGCTGATGGTGCTCAACGATGCCCAACAGCACGGGCAATGGATCGTCAGTGCGGACAGCCGCCGCCAGTATCTGAGCATCACCCCTCTCAGACCGAACGCTGTCGCGGCGCAAAACAGCCTGCAGCTTTGGCTTATTCCTGCCGGGAAGGCCCCGATATCCCTTGGGCTGCTGCAAAGTGATATACCGACTCATGTTGCCCTCGGGAACAACACCCTTACCCCTGACGCGATGATAGCCATAAGCCTCGAGCCCGAAGGTGGGTCACCCACCGGTCAACCCACCGGCCCCGTGCTGTACAGCGGCAAGATTTAATCTCCGGCCTTTTTCGCAGGGCCGCGGGGGTCACCAAATTTTATTCTGTTCATATGATTGTTACATATAAGAATTAAATATTAAGCTTGCAATTAATTTAATTATTAAAAAACGTCATTGACATTTTCTTCCGCACTCCATTAAGTTTTAAGCGAGCATTATTTCATTCCAGATACAGAATATATCAAAAACGAGCATTTAAGAATTTTTCATAATTCTTAAACCGCTCCCTTATTTTTATTTATTTTGAATCATACAACAGTGAGATAAGATCATGAATAATAGTGCAAACAAAGTTGTTGTTATCACCGGTGCCAGCAGCGGTATTGGTGAGGCCATCGCCCTTCATCTGGCAAATAAACCTTTCTCTCTGGTGCTGGTTGCCCGTCGTCTGGAGAGAATTAACGCCCTGGTGGATCGCATTATTCAGCAAGGCGGCCAGGCGATTGCCGTGAAGGCGAACGTGACCCGACAGGAGGAGGTTCAGCGCGCGATTGACGCTGCCGTTGCCGCATACCAGCGCGTCGACGTGCTGATCAACAACGCGGGCTTTATGGCGATTGCCCCCCTCAGCGAGCTGAAAACCGACGAGTGGGACCGGATGATCGATACCAATATCAAAGGCGTGCTGTACGGTATCGCAGCGGCATTCCCGGTATTCCAGCGTCAGGGGAGCGGACACTTTATTAACGTGGCCTCCGTGGCGGGTATCAAGGTCCTTGCCCCCGGCGGCGTGGTGTACAGCGCCACGAAATTCGCCGTCCGCGCCCTGAGTGAAGGCTTACGTCAGGAAGCGGGGAAAACCGTTCGGACGACCCTTATTTCCCCCGGCGCCGTTGAAAGCGAGCTGCAGTTTGGCAGCTCTGATGCCCCGAGCAAACAGTTCCTGCATGAATTTTATAAGCAGGCTATTCCGGCAGAGTCGATTGCCAGAGCCGTATTATTTGCTATCGAACAGCCTGGCGACGTTGATGTAAATGAAATAATAGTCCGTCCTACGCAGGAAGAATTTTAGCATGAGTTAAATAACGCTGAACGAGGTGTCATTATGATTAAATCATTAACGTCCCTGTCAGACTTAAATATGCGATCGGGTGCCGACATTCTCCTTGAAGTGCTGGAGAGTGAAGGTGTGGAATATATTTTTGGCAACCCCGGCACCACCGAACTTCCGCTCATTGATGCCCTTCTTCGCCATGAAAATATTCACTATATTCTGGCACTCCAGGAGAGCAGCGTGGTCGCCATTGCCGACGGCTACGCGAAAGCCTCCGGCAAGACCGGTTTTATCAATTTGCATACCGCCAGCGGTCTTGGGCACGGCATGGGGAATCTCATTAACTCGCGGATCATGAAAACGCCGCTGGTTGTCACCGTCGGGCAACAGGATACCCGCCACTACGTGCGCGACCCGCTCCTGTATGATGACATTGTCTCCATTGGGTCGCCGGTGGTGAAATGGGCGCAGGAGGTCACCAGCGCCGACCAGCTTCCGGTGCTGGTGCGTCGGGCGTTTCATGCCGCCAGCTACCCTCCGGCCGGCCCGGTTCTGCTTTCGCTTCCGATGAACGTGATGGAAGAGCTCAGCGACGCCGGGATACAAACGGCCTCTAAAGTGAACTACCACACCGTGGCGGGCTCGCTGGACGAGCTGGCGCAGGCGCTAAGCGAAGTCACCCCCGGCAGGATCATGATTGTGGCGGGGGATGAAGTTCACTCCAGCGGCTCGACGCAGGAGATTGTCCAGCTTGCTGAAGCGCTCGGCGCCCACGTCTACGGCTCCTCCTGGCCGCTGAATTTACCCTTCCCCACGCAGCACGCGCTCTGGCGAGGGAATATGCCCACCACCGCAAAGGAAATCGCCAGCGTCGTTAATGCCTACGATGCGGTGTTTATCATCGGCGGCAGAAGCCTGATTACCATTTTGTATAGCGAGGGCGAGGCCATTCCGGAAACCTGCGCGGTGTATCAGCTCTCGGCGGATATGAACGAGCTGGGACGCACCTACGCCACCCGCCTCTCGGTGATGGGGGATATCACCCTCTCCCTGAAGGAACTGTTGCCGAAGCTTGAGCAGCGCCGGGTGGCAAGCAAATTGACGCATCAGCGGCTGCTTAAAGCTGCACGCGCTGAACGTGAAAAAGAGTGGCAACTGCAGGAAGAGCGTCTGGCAGCCGAGCGGCTGCGCCCGGCGATTTCGCCGATGGTCGCGGCCTACGAGGTGATAAAGTCCGTTCCACCGGGCACCACGATTGTCGACGAAGCGATTGCAACGGCCAGACACGTTCGCCGGTTTATCTCCGACCCGCAGCACCCGCGCTACTACTTTATGCGCGGCGGCGGTCTGGGCTGGGGAATGCCTGCAGCAGTAGGTCACTCGCTGGGGCTGGGGCGCGAGCCGGTTGTGTGTCTGGTTGGCGACGGCGCCTCCCTGTACTCGCCGCAGGCGCTCTGGACGGCGGCGCACGAAAATCTGCCCGTCACCTTTATCGTGATGAATAACCTGGAGTACAACATCCTGAAAAACTTCATGAAAGGACAGCCGGGCTACAGTTCGACAAAGCTGGGTCGCTTTATCGGGATGGATCTGATTAACCCGCGAATTGATTTCCAGTCGCTGGGCACCGCGATGGGTATCCGCTGCTGCCGGGTGACCCAGGCCGCGGATATCGCCACGGCGGTGACGCAGGGGCTACACTCAGGAAAAACCAATTTAATCGAAATTGCCATTTCCGCAGATTGATCGCCCGTTTCAGATGTACCCTACATAAAACACTTATAACCGAAACGCCTCAAGCCGCTTAATCTGCCGCCCTTCCCCGTCAAAATTCTCCGCCGCCAGCCAGGCGCGCAGTTCGGCGTCTCTTTGCGGCCACTCGGCGTCAATAATAGAAAGCATATCGCTGTCGCGGTTGCGCCCTTTGCGCACCAGCTTCTGGCGCAGGCGCCCTTCCCAGACAAACCCCAGCCGCTCCGCCGCATTGCGTGACGCAACGTTCATGGAATCGCACTTCCACTCGACGCGCCGGTAGCCGTGCTCAAACGCATTTTTCAGCAGCAGCCACACCGTTTCGGTACCCATCCGGGTTCCTTTCATCCTGCGCGACCAGGTCACGTGCCCGATCTCCACCGACCCCAGCAGCCGCTCGTTAGCCATATAGCTCACCAGCCCCACCGCGCGTTCGGTGCGTAAATCAATGACGGCAAACGGCACCAGCTCATCGTCCATCACCTTACCCACGATCCAGTGCACGGTGGCTTCCACGCTCGCTGGCTGCGTGCTGGCAAGCCACGTCCAGTCGCTGTCGTCGCCCAGCGCATAGGCCTCGTAGAGATCGGCCGCGTGGCGATCGGCATCCAGCGGCTCCAGGCGGCAATACTGGCCGAACAGCGGCGTGCGGGTTAATACGCGCGCGCCTCTCCAGTCGGGAACGATATCGTTAACGGTTTGACCATGTTGATTGATTTCGGGCACGGCGGTGACTCCCTGAAAGGTAAGGAGTTTGTTATAGCAGGTTAAAAAGCGGGCGAAAAGCAGCGTATTTTAATAGCCCGAACGCATGCGATATTCCCGAAAGGCATAAGCAAAGCTGAATTTCGACTTTGCGTAATGTCAGAGTCGCCCTAACGTAGCGGAGCATAAAACAATCACAATATATTCTTCTCAGGGATCGCTATGACGAAAAAACTGTTGCCGTTACTGGTGCTGGCTGCGCTCTCAGGCGCTGTCCACGCCGCTACTCCGCCCAACACGCTGGTTGTTGCCCAGGGGCTGGATGACATCGTGAGCCTCGACCCGGCCGAAGCCAACGAGCTTTCCAGCATCCAGACCGTGCCGAGCCTGTATCAGCGTCTGGTACAGCCGGACCGCGATAACCCGGAAAAAATCACCCCGATTCTGGCAGAAAGCTGGGAAGCGGACGCGGCAGCAAAAACCCTGACGATTAAGCTTAAGCCCGATGCCAAATTCGCCTCCGGTAACCCGCTGCGCCCGGAAGACGTGATTTTCTCTTACACCCGCGCCGTGACGCTGAACAAATCCCCGGCCTTTATCCTCAACGTGCTGGGCTGGGACGCGAGCAACATCGCCAGCCAACTGAAAAAGGTGGACGACCATACCCTCCAGCTTCACTGGACGGCGGACGTTAGCCCGTCGGTGGCGCTGAATATTCTCTCCACGCCGATTGCCTCCATCGTTGATGAAAAGCAGGTCGCGGCGAACGTGAAGGATAATGACTTCGGTAACGCCTGGCTGAAAATGCACTCGGCGGGCAGCGGCGCGTTCAAAATGCGCGTCTATCAGCCGCATCAGGCTATCGTGCTGGAAGCTAACGAATCAGCGCCCGGCGGCGCGCCGAAGCTCAAAAGCATCATCATTAAAAACGTCCCCGATCCGGCTTCACGCCGCCTGCTGATCCAGCAGGGTGATGCGGACGTGGCGCGCGATCTCGGAGCAGATCAGATAAGCGCCCTGGACGGCAAGCCGGGCGTGAAGGTACTGAGCATTCCGTCCGCCGAGCAAAATTACCTGGTGTTTAACACCGGCAACAGCGCCAACCCGCTGCTGAACAACCCGGCGTTCTGGGAAGCCTCGCGCTGGCTGGTCGATTATGAAGGCATCACCAAAAATCTGCTGAAAGGCCAGTACTTTGTTCATCAGAGCTTCCTGCCGGTCGGCCTGCCGGGCGCGCTGGAAGACAACCCGTTTAAATTTGACCCGGCAAAAGCGAAAGCCATTCTCGCCAAAGCGGGCATTAAAGACGCGCACTTCACGCTGGACGTGGAGAACAAGCCGCCGTTTATCACCATCGCCCAGTCGATGCAGGCGAGCTTTGCCCAAGGTGGCGTGAAGGTCGATCTGCTGCCTGCCGCCGGGAGCCAGGTCTATGCCCGCGTGCGCGCAAAGCAGCATCAGGCGGCGATTCGTCTGTGGATCCCGGACTACTTCGACGCGCACTCTAACGCCAGCGCCTTCGCGTGGAACGACGGTAAATCCAGCACCGTGGCCGGGCTGAACGGCTGGAAAATCCCGGAGCTGAATAAAGCCACGCTGGCGGCGGTAGCCGAGCCGGATCCGGCGAAGCGTCTTGATCTCTACAAAAAGATGCAGGAACAGCTGCAGCAGAATTCGCCGTACGTGTTCGTCGATCAGGGTAAAACCCAGATCGTGGTGCGCGATAACGTGAAGGGGTATCAGCAGGGGCTGAACGCGGATATGGTCTGGTACGATCGCGTCACGAAGTAGCCCTTCTCCCTCTCCCGTGGGAGAGGGTTGGGGTGAGGGGTGAGGGCAACATCGCGCAACAGAGCCGCCTGTTTCCCCTCACCCCGCCCTCTCCCACAGGGAGAGGGGATCGTCCGTGCATATTTTCAGTTTTTGTAGGCCGGGTAAGGCGAAGCCGCCACCCGGCATGAAGAGATTTCCCATGCCACATCTTTCCACCCGCGTGCTTCAGGGTCTGCTGACCCTGCTGCTCACGCTCTTCGGGCTGCTGCTCGTCACGTTTGCGCTCTCGGCGTTTTCACCGGTCGATCGCGTGCTGCAGATCGTCGGCGATCACGCCAGCCAGTCAACCTACGATCAGGTTCGCCACCAGCTTGGGCTGGATCGGCCTCTGCCCGTGCAGTTCTGGCACTACCTGCAAAACCTTGCCCACGGGGATTTAGGCACCGCCAGCGCCACCGGGCAGCCGGTGCTGCAGGATCTGCTGCACGCGTTCCCCGCCACGCTGGAGCTGGCCACGCTGGCGTTAATCATCGGCGCCGTGCTCGGCGTGATTGCCGGGGTGCTGTGCGCCCGCTACGCCGGTTCGCCGCTCGATCTCGCCATCAGAACGCTCACCCTGCTCGGCAACTCGGTACCGATTTTCTGGCTCGGCCTGCTGATGCTGGCCCTGTTCTACGCGAAGCTGCAGTGGAGCGCGGGTCCCGGCAGGCTGGATGATATCTGGCAGTTCACCGTCGAGCCGCGTACCGGCTTTGCGCTGGTGGATACCTGGCTTTCCGGCGATCGCGAGGCGTTCCGCAACGCCCTCAGCCACCTGGTGCTGCCGGTGCTGCTGCTGGCCTATTATTCGCTGGCGAGCATCACGCGCCTGACGCGTTCCGCCTGCCTGAGCGAAATGAACAAAGAGTACATCCTGCTTGCCCGCGCCAAGGGCGCCGGGGAGATGACCATCCTGCTGCGCCACGTGCTGCCGAACATTCGCGGCACCCTGCTGACGGTGATCGCCCTCGCCTACACCAGCATGCTGGAAGGCGCGGTACTGACTGAAACCGTCTTCTCCTGGCCGGGGATCGGGCGCTACCTCACCACCGCCCTGTTCGCCGGAGACACCACCGCCGTCATGGGCGGCACGCTGCTGATTGGCGTCTGCTTTGTGCTGATCAATAACCTTACCGACCTGCTTGTGCGGGCGACCGATCCCAGGGTGCGCTGATGCCGTTTTATCTTTTCTTACGCCGCCTGCGCCGCTCCCCCGCCGCGTTTTGCGGGCTGGCTGCCATCGCGCTGCTGGTGGTTATCGCCCTGTTCGCGCCGTGGCTCGCGCCGCTTGACCCGAACTGGCAGGACGCCGCCGCACGCCTGCAGGCACCGAACAGCCAGCACTGGCTGGGCACCGACAGCTACGGGCGCGACCTGCTTTCACGCCTGATTTACGGCACCCGTCCGGCGCTCGGGCTGGTGGCGTTAGTCACCGTAATCACCCTGCCCACCGGGCTGCTGGTGGGGATTTTGTCCGGCTACTACGGCGGCTGGCTGGAGCGCATCCTGATGCGTTTTACCGACGTGGTAATGTCGATGCCGCGCCTGATCCTCGCCTTCGCGTTTGTGGCGATGCTTGGCCCCGGGCTGGTCAACGGCGCGCTGGCGCTGGCCTTAACCACCTGGCCGGCCTACGCGCGTCAGGCGCGGAGTGAAATTCAGCGTCTGCGCCACAGCGATTATCTGGCCGCCGCCGAGATGATGGGCATTCGCGGCCCGCGCCTGCTGGTCGGCCATATTCTGCCCCTGTGCCTGCCGTCCGCGATTGTGCGGCTGGCGCTGGATCTGGCGGGGATTATTCTGGCGGCCGCCGGTCTGGGCTTCCTCGGCCTTGGCGCGCGTCCGCCGATGGCCGAATGGGGCGCGATGATCGCCGACGGCATGCAGGTGATTTTCGACCAGTGGTGGATTGCCGCCATTCCGGGCGGGGCCATTCTGTTTGCCAGCCTGGCCTTTAACCTGCTGGGCGACGGCCTGCGCGACGTACTGGAGCCACAGCATGACTGAACAACGCGTCATCGTCGATGCGCTGAATATCGACTACCCCGCCGCGCGCGTGGTCAACAACCTCAGCTTCACGCTGGGCAACGAGCGGCTGGCGCTGGTGGGGGAATCCGGCTCGGGCAAATCAATGTCCGCCCGCGCCCTGATGGGGCTGGTGCGTAAGCCCGGCATCGTGAGCGCGAACCGGCTTAACGTGCTCGGCAACGACCTACTGAGCATGAATAACCGCCGCTGGCAGGCGCTGCGCGGCAACGGGATTGCGATGGTCCTGCAGGACCCGCGCTACGCGCTGAATCCGGCGAAAAACGTCGCCGCTCAGCTTGATGAAGCGCTGACCCTTCACCAGCGCCTGCCCCGCGCCGAACGTCTGGCGCGCATTCACGACATTATCCGCGCCGTCGGGCTCAACGAACATGTTCTCCAGCGCTATCCCGGCGAACTCTCCGGGGGCATGGGCCAGCGGGTGATGATCGCGATTGCGCTGATCAACAACCCGCAGGTGCTGATTGCCGACGAACCCACCTCCGCGCTGGACGCCCGCCTGCGCAACCAGATCCTCGAACTGCTGGTGCAGCAGAGCGAAGAACGCCAGATGGCGATGCTGTTAATCAGCCACGATCTGCCGCTGGTGGCGGAGCACTGTGACCGCGTGCTGGTGATGTATCAGGGCGAGAAGGTCGATGAGATGGCGGCAAGCCGACTTCCGCAGGCGACGCATCCGTACACCCGAACCCTGTGGACCTGCCGACCCAATGCGCAAACGTTCGGCCAGATGCTGCCGACGCTGGACCGCACGCAGCCGTGGAAGGAGGCCGATAATGGCGCTCGTTGAGGTTAAGGATCTCCAGGTGAGATTCGGAGAGAAAACGGCGGTGTCCGCCGCCAGCTTTGGCATCGAGAAAGGTGAAACCTTCAGCCTGATCGGCGAATCCGGCTGCGGGAAATCGACTATTCTGCGCGTGCTGGCGGGATTGCAGCGCGAGTGGAACGGCCGTATTTCGATCCTGGGAGACGCGCTACGGCCAGGACGGCGTTTTGAAGGCGAGCTTCGCCGCAACGTGCAGATGGTGTTTCAGGATCCGTGGGCGTCGCTGCACCCGAACCACACCGTTGCGCGCACCCTGTCGGAGCCGTTAAACATCCACGGCGAAACGCAGATTGCCGAAAAGGTAGCGGATGCGCTGCAGCAGGTGGGGCTTTCCGCCGACGCGGGTAAACGTTATCCGCACCAGCTTTCCGGCGGCCAGCGTCAGCGCGTGGCCATTGCCCGCGCGCTGCTGCTGCGCCCGCAGCTTCTGCTGCTGGACGAGCCGACTTCGGCGCTGGATATGTCCGTGCAGGCGGAAATTCTGAACCTGCTCAACCGCCTGAAGGCAGAGCACGGCATGACCTATCTGCTGGTGAGCCACGACGCGGACGTGATTGCCCATATGTCCGACCGGGCGGCGTTTATGGCGCACGGGGAGATCCAGAGGGTGTTTGACCGTGAGGCGATGTTACGGGGCGAGCACAGGATGGGGTAAATGCGCGCGGCGGTGCCCGGTGGCGCTGCGCTTACCGGGCCTACGTTTCGTGCCGCGTTGATGGTTTTTCGTAGGCCGGGTAAGGCATAGCCGCCACCCGGCAAAAAAAATCACTTCAGCAGCTTCACCGTGGCGTCGATGTCGATCTCATCTTCGGTGAAGATCAGCGTCGTGTTCTGGAAGGTGGTGATCGCCAGCTTCTTCACCGTGCGCATTTCGCCCGGCTTTTTCTCGGATTTAGGCTTGATGCTGTTCATCAGCAGCCCAACCGACAGCACCGCGTTCTCTTTGTCGATTTTGGTATCAGCCGGCTCTTCTTCGTTAAACACCACGAAGGATTTGATCGAGGAGAGCTTCACGCGCTCGCCCGCAATAAAGAGATGTTTGCTTTCGGGGATCACCTTCACCGCGTAGGCGGAAAGGCCTTTGTTGTTGGTGGTTGGCTCAAAGGTCACCGCGGCATCTTTCTTAATCAGATCGGGGTTCGCGACCTTAATCACATGAAAATAGCGGTTGTCGCCGTTTTCATCTTTGATAAATCCAAAGCCTTTATCTTTAAACCACGTTGTGATTGTACCGTTCATCGCTGTTACCGCCTGTCAGATCGTAATGACTAAAGTTTTGCAGCGCGCAGTGTAATGCACAATGACGGAGGAGACAAAAAAAAGCCCCTGCACGGGTGCAGGGGAAAACTCATGTCAGAGCTTTTACCCTAAATAATTCGAGTTGCATGAAGGCGGCGACGCAGCGAATCCCCGGGAGCGTACATCAGTACGTGACTGGGGTGAGCGAGGAAAGCCAACGCACAGGCAACTTGAAGTATGACGGGTATATTAGTATTTAGTTGAACACCATCCCTCCATCGATTAAGAGCGACTGACCGGTCATGTAGTCGGAATCCGGGCCTGCCAGGTATGAGACGCAGGCGGCGACATCTTCCGGCTCGGACAGGCGGCCAAGCGTAATGCGTTTGGCAAAGGTTTCGGTCCCGTAGCCGAGCGGTTTACCCGCCGCCTCGGAGACCTGACGGTCGATCTCCGCCCACATCGGCGTTTTGACGATGCCCGGGCAGTAGGCGTTAACGGTGATCCCCAGCGGCGCGAGATCCCGTGCGGCGGTCTGGGTTAAGCCGCGCACCGCGAACTTGCTGGAACTGTAGACCGCCAGTTCCGGGTTGCCGGTGTGGCCCGCCTGGGAGCAGGCGTTGATGATCTTGCCGCCGTGTCCCTCTTTGCGGAAGGCGTCAATCGCGGCCTGGATCCCCCAGATCACCCCTTTCACGTTGATGTTGTAGACCTTGTCGACAATGTCCGGCGTGATGGATTCGATAGGGGTAGACGGCGCAATCCCGGCGTTATTCACGATAACGTTAAAGCCGCCCAGCGCGGTGCGCGCTTTCTCCACCGCCGCAAATACCTGTTCGCGGTCAGAGACATCGACCTTCACGGCGACGGCGTTACCGCCGTTACGGATAATTTCATCGGCGACGGCTCTTGCCGTCTCAACGTTATAGTCGGCGATGGCGACGGCAAAGCCATCTTTCACCAGGCGAAGCGCGATCGCTTTACCAATCCCCTGGCCTGAGCCTGTTACGAGAGCAACTTTTTGCATTTCTCTGTCCTTATATTGAGTCACAAAATCTGGCTGAGATGGAGCTGGCCCATCAGCAGCGGGTTATCGCTGTAGTCGACGGGAATGGCCACCACGGCCGGGCCATCCACATCCATCGCCGCACGCAGCGTCGGCTCAAGCGCCTCGGCGCTCTCCACGGCAAAGCCTTTCGCGCCGAAGGCGTCGGCATACGCTTTGAAATCGACCGGGCCGAACTCGACGCCGGAAAGGCGCTGGTATTTTTTTTCTTCCTGAATCGCCACCATGTTGTAGGCGTTATCCACCCAGATGATATGCAGCACGTTGGCGTTGAGGCGCACCGCGGTTTCCAGCTCCATGCTCGACTGCAGGAAGCCGCCGTCGCCGGAGACTGAAACCACCTTGCGGCCCGGGTTCACCAGCCACGCGCCAATCGCCCACGGCAGGGCAACGCCCATGGTCTGCTGACCGTTGGAGATCATCACCTGACGCGCCCGGAAGCTGTAGAGGTAGCGGGCGATCCAGATGTGGAAGCTGCCCATGTCGACGGTGAGCGTCACGTCGTTATTCACGATGTCCTGCATGGCGCGAACGATGCGCAGCGGGTGCAGGGCAAACTGGTTGAGCGAGGCGCCGCGGCGGTCGAGGAGATCGCGCTGATGCTGGCGATCGACCAGAATTTCGGAGGCACGCTGGCTCAGCTCGAGCTTACGATCGATGCGGTTAGCAAGCAGGTTCAGCGTTTCGGCGATGTCCCCCACCAGCTCCAGATCCGGGACGTAGTTACGCTCTTCATAGGCGGGCAGCACGTCGATATGCACCAGCGTCGCGTCACCGCTGTTCCACATGGACGGCTCGTACTCCACCGGGCTGTAGCCGATGCAGATAATCAGGTCCGCCAGATGCAGCAGCCGGTCGCCCGCCTGGTTATTGAACAGGCCGACGCGTCCGGCGAAGCGGGTGAAGTGTTCCTGGTTTACCGCCCCGGCGGCCTGATAGGTGCTGGTCACCGGAATGCGGCTTTTCTCCAGCAGCTTGCGCAGCGCGGCGCTGTTCGCGGGCTGGCTGGCCATCAGGCCGAGTAAAATGACCGGATTTTTGGCGTTTTCGATAAGCTTCGCCACGTCGTTAATCGCTGACTCCGGTGCCGGGCCCATCAGCGCCGGGCCGCTGGCGGGTAAAATTGCCCCCGTGGCGGGCTGGTCGACGATATCCTGCGGCAGGCTGACGAACGCGCCCCCCGGCCTGCCGTGCTCGGCGGCGCGAAACGCGTTCGATACCACCTCGGCAATCGCGTCCGGCGAACTGACCTCCACGGCGTATTTAGTGACAGGGCTGAACATGGCGACGGTGTCCATACTCTGGTGCACCAGCTTGGCTTTATCCGCCCGCTTCACCGCCCCGCCCAACGCCACCACCGGGTCGCCTTCGCTGTTGGCGGTGGCGATGCCGGTGATCAGGTTAGAACAGCCCGGCCCGGAGGTGACCAGCGCCACCCCGGCCTTGCCGGTCAGCCGCCCGACCGCCGCCGCCATAAACGCCGCGTTGGCCTCGTGGCGTACCGGGATGATCTCGATGGAGGAGTCCAGCAGGGAGTCAAAGACCTTGTCGATTTTCGCACCCGGGATCCCGAACACCTGCTTCACGCCCTGCGCTTCCAGCTGGCCGACAACCATATCGGCGCCGTGCGCCCACTGACGTGACTGTTTCTCACTGTTCACGGTAGTTCTCCTGTTAGTTTTCGACGGAACGGATCGCTGCATCAAGATTGCTGGGGTGAAGGTTGGCCTGTAAGAACGCGCTGTCGGCGGGCAGATCAATCATCAGCTTGTGAATTTCACCGAAGGTGAGCACGCCGCTCTCCAGCTGATAGTCGAGCAGATGGCCCCCGCCCTGACGGTCGTCGGTGATGAAATGCTCGTGATAGCCGGCCACGTTGATGCCCTGCATGTGCTGCGGCGTGCGGAACCCGACCAGCACCCCTTCGCGCTGGTTAAAGCGGAACACCGGCTGGTCGTCCAGCACGTCGGTCATCGCGCGGTACGGCGGCTTCTGGCGCGGTACCGTGCGGGTGTGGGCGTGGCGGAAGTTGCCGTCAATGCGCAGCGCGCAGAACAGGTTGTCGGAGGGGATCTGCTGGTCGATGACGTCGTGGATCTGCTGACGGCTGACCGGTGCATCGAAGGTTTTGCGGTACTGCGGCTGGAACCAGGTCATCACCGCGAACGGCGTTTTCTGCTCCGGCTTCGCGGCCCGGGCGCTGCCGTCGGCGCGCAGCTGGTACACCTGGCTGCTGAAGGCAATCATTTCACCGTCCAGCTCGTTGAAGGTGCCCAGACCAAAATCACCGTGTGCCAGCAAATCGGCGATGGTGGTCTCTCCTTCGTACACGCCGCTTAGCAGGGCGCTCATTAGCGATGTCTGATAGATCACGCTGTCAGGATGCTGAGCGGAGAACCCCCGCAGGGTCTCGCACAGGCTGGCCTCACAGTCGCAGGCAGATGAATGCATCATCGTGCTCGTCCTCTTCAACTTTATTTAGAAAGGTTAAATAAATGTTGACCCGATTCAGCAGAGAGTTCCAATATAGAAACCATGCTGGTTTGAGACGTTTTAGATATGGAACTTCGTTATCTGCGGTATTTTGTCGCGGTTGCACGCGAGCGACACTTCACCAGGGCGGCCGAAGCGCTGGGTATTTCCCAGCCTCCTCTGAGTCAGCAGATCAAACGGCTCGAAGAGGAAGTGGGCACGCCGCTGTTCAGACGCCTGACGCGGGGCGTGGAGCTGACCGAGGCGGGAGAAGCCTTCTACGAGGACGCCTGCAAAATTCCGGCGCTGAGCGATGCCGCGCTGGAAAAAGCCCGCGGCATCGCGCGCGGGCTGAACGGCAACCTGTCGATTGGCATCACCAGCTCAGACGCTTTTCATCCCAAAATTTTCGCGCTGATCCGCCAGTTTCAGGTGCAGAACATGGCGGTGCAGGTTCACCAGGTGGAAGCCAATATGTCGTCGCTGACGACAATGCTGGCGGAGGGTGAACTGGATATCGCCTTCGTGCGCCTGCCGTGCGAGAGCAGCAAGGCGTTCGAGTTAAAAATCCTCGACCGGGAGCCGATGGTGGTGGCGCTGCATCGCGATCATCCGCTGGCGGCGTGCGATTCGCTGGCGTTAGAGCAGCTTCGGGATACGCCGGTGGTGCTGTTTCCGCAGGAGGTCGCGCCGGGGCTGTACGAACGGGTTCACGGCTGCTGCGAGCGGGCCGGAATTGACGTGCAGCACGCGCTGCAGTCGTCGCAGCTTTCCTCCTCCCTGAGCATGGTTTCCGCAGGCGGCGGGTTCGCGCTGGTGCCGAAATCCATGGCGGCCATTTCACCGCCGAATGTCACCTATCACGCGCTGAGCTCGCCGGAGCTCTACACCGATATCGCGCTCTGCTGGCGACGCTTTGAACGCTCGCGGACGGTGAAGCGGTTTTTGATGATGATGAGCGAGGGGTGACGGCAATAGAGGGGTTTTGGTTTTTGTAGGCCGGGTAAGGCGCAGACGCCACCCGGCAATGCCCTTCTGGAAGCCGCCTCGCAAACTTTCAAGAAACCTTATGTAATTCAGGGTGATCCCTTTCCTTCCCTTTTTCGCCGCCGTAAAGTGCCTGCGTTGCGGCACATCCGTAACCGGGCGTAGGAACCCGTTAGCATAACATGACATTTTTTTGGACAAAGAGGATGCTAAATGGCGACTACCCCTGGATTTTCTTACGCGCTTTCTGAGGAAAGCGCAGTTCATCACCTCATCAACACTTCAATTTCCGATTCTGCGGATCTCTTCGAACTGGTCGATGCCTGCACTGCGTATGTCAGCGTGCTGGTGGAAACTGACGACGCGGTGACGTTTGCCACGCTCTGTAAGAGATTGCTGGTTGCGCTTAAGCGACTGCGGGAGTGCTGTGACTCGGAACTTCCGCCGTACCTGGTTGAACAGTTGATTGCGGGTGAAAAGATAACCTCGTGTGTACCGGACTGCTGGCAGGAGACGACGCTGCAGGTGGATTATGCCGTAGCGTTAACGCTGGCGGTTATGGGCGGAACGTTGCCTGCGAGCGTGGCGAAAGAACTCACCGGGCTGCTGCATGATATGGTCTGGTTGCTGGCGGAATTTGTAAAGGAGCCTTATATTTCGGCACATTGAGGTGGGTGATAGGTGGCCGGAATCCTGCTGGTTAGAAGCAGGATTTCGACCTTACGCTAAGGAAGGTGCGAACAAGTTCCTGATATGAGATCATCATATTCATCCGGAGCGCATCCCAGAGGGACATCATGAGCCATCAACTCACCTTCGCCGATAGTGAATTCAGCACTAAGCGCCGTCAGACCCGAAAAGAGATTTTCCTCTCCCGCATGGAGCAGATTCTGCCATGGCAGAATATGACCGCTGTCATCGAGCCGTTTTATCCCAAGGCGGGCAATGGCCGACGGCCCTATCCGCTGGAGACCATGCTGCGTATTCACTGCATGCAGCATTGGTACAACCTGAGCGACGGTGCCATGGAAGATGCCCTGTACGAAATCGCCTCCATGCGCCTGTTTGCCCGATTATCCCTGGATAGCGCCCTGCCGGATCGCACCACCATCATGAATTTCCGCCACCTGCTCGAGCAGCATCAACTGGCCCGTCAATTGTTCAAGACCATCAATCGCTGGCTGGCCGAAGCAGGCGTCATGATGACCCAAGGCACTTTGGTGGATGCCACCATCATTGAGGCACCCAGCTCGACCAGGAACAAAGAGCAGCAACGCGATCCGGAGATGCATCAGACCAAGAAAGGCAATCAGTGGCACTTTGGCATGAAGGCCCACATTGGTGTCGATGCCAAGAGTGGCCTGACCCACAGCCTGGTCACCACCGCGGCCAACGAGCATGACCTCAATCAGCTGGGTAATCTGCTTCATGGAGAGGAGCAATTTGTCTCAGCCGATGCCGGCTACCAGGGAGCGCCACAGCGCGAGGAGCTGGCCGAGGTGGATGTGGACTGGCTGATCGCCGAGCGTCCCGGCAGGGTAAAAACCTTGAAGCAGCATCCGCGCAAGAACAAAACGGCCATCAACATCGAATACATGAAAGCCAGCATCCGTGCCAGGGTGGAGCACCCGTTTCGCATCATCAAGCGGCAGTTCGGCTTCGTGAAAGCCAGATACAAGGGGCTGCTGAAAAACGATAACCAACTGGCGATGTTATTCACCCTGGCCAACCTGTTTCGGGTGGACCAAATGATACGTCAGTGGGAGAGATCTCAGTAAAAACCGGAAATAACGCCAGAAATGGTGGAAAAAATAGCCTAAATAGGCTGATTCGATGTGTTTGCGGGAAAAAAATCGGCCCAGATCCGCGAAATTTTAATCAGCGAGTCAGCTTGGGAAGAAATGACCTGCTTATTCGCACCTTCCCTCTCTATCAAACCTGAATGGGCAACAAGAAAGCGCAAAGAAATCACTGAGCTCCTCCATTCGCAAAGAAGCGAACGTGGTTAACCCAACCGGCTCGTTACATTTACTTCCCTGTTGCCCTCTCTTTTCCTGGTAATTGCCTGCGACACACCATCTGTTACTCTGGCAGGACGCAAGGGATGACAAGGAAGAGAGATGCTAAACCCTGGATTCGTTACCCGCAAAGCGCTTGCTCAGTGGAAAGATGTTCCCGCTTTTCTCCCCCAGTTCCAGTTTCATGAAAAACACCTGACGGTCATTCACACTAGCCGCCCTGAAAATATTCTGCCAATGATTGCCAGCTTTGACGTCCGGCAAGATGCCGTGATTCGGCGGTTAATGTCATTGCGTCAAATACCGCAAAAATTTCTGCGCAACCAGCAGCCTGACTCGATCGGCAACTTTGGTTTGCACAGTTTTACCCTTTTGAAGAACTCTGCATCTGAGCTCTGCTATGGCTTAAGAGGGCAATTCTGGCGTACCGATTTCGGTCTGGAAAACGTGCCGGATGCCAGTGTTTTTCAGACCCCAGCCGAGCCGGGCAGCGCGAAACTGTTGCTGCGCTACAAGGTAACGGAGCTGGCGCCCGGCAAACATGAGCTCTCTACGGAAACATTCATCTATTGTCCGGACAGACGCACTCGACTAAAAATGTCGGCTTACTGGCTGATAATACGGGCGGGAAGCGGCTGGATCCGTAAAAGGACGCTGAAGGCTGTTAAATCGAATATTGAAGGACGGGAGTCATAAGATGCTGGCTTATATCACAATAGGTACAAACCACTTTCAGCGCTCCGTGAATTTTTATGACGCAGTTTTTAACGTTCTGGGCTATTCACGTCTGCCGGCATGGACTGAAGGCTGGGCAATGTGGGGAGATGAAAATAATCCCGGCGAGGGGTTCAGCTTCTGTCTTTGTCCTCCTTTTGACCAGCAGCCCGCGACGGCAGGAAACGGGACAATGTTCGCATTCAGTGCAGATAATGCGGATCTTGTCAGACGGTTCCATGCAGCTGGCCTCCTTGCGGGAGGAACGGATGAAGGCGAGCCTGGTACGCGAAGCGCGTACGGCCCCGACTTTTATGTTGCCTATCTGCGCGATCCTGACGGGCATAAGCTCGCATGCGTTTATCAGCATTACTCTTCTGAAGCCAACAAGTTTGTAGACAAGGAATAGTCGCTTCAATCCTTATCTACCGCCGCACCGCCACGCTCGCCGACAGCCCTGCCACCAGCTCAACGCCCTCCGGTAACCTGTCGATATGAATGCGCACCGGCACGCGCTGCGCCAGGCGCACCCAGCTAAAGGTGGGCTCGACGTCGGGCAGACCCAGCCCGCCCGCCTCATCGTTGCTGTCCCCGATCCCATGCCCGATGCTCTCCACGTGGCCCGTGATGACCGGCTCGTAGCCCATCAGCACCACCTGCGCGGCATCCCCGACGCGAATATGGCGCAGCTTAGTCTCCTCAAAGTACCCCACCACCCAGAAGCTATGGGCATCAACGATGGCGACCTTTGTCTCCCCCGCCGTCGCGTAGTCTCCGGGGCGAAGCCGCAGGTGCGTGACGTACCCCGAGACCGGCGCGCGCACGGTGGCGTGCGCCAGATTCAGCTCTGCCAGATCCAGCGCGGCCAGCGCGCCGTGATAATTGGCCGCCGCGACGTTCGCCGCGCTGCCGGTTTGCTGTAAATCCTCGCTCGAGATGGCGTTTTTAATCAGCTTGCGTCGGTGGGCCGCGTCCTGGCGCATCAGCATCTCATGGCGTTTCGACTCGACGTCCGCCTGCGCGCTGCCCACCGCCAGCTTAAGCCAGCGCGGATCGATGGTGTAAAGCACATCGCCCCGGTTCACCCACTGATTGTCCCGCACGGCCACGCTGATGACCGGCCCGGAGACGTCCGGCGCAATATGCACCACGTCCGCCCGCACGCGGCCGTCGCGGGTCCACGGCGTTTGCGCGTAGTGTTTCCACATCATAAACGCCAGAAGCATGGCCGCCGCGGCCGCGCTTAAGGTCAGCGCATAGCGAGCCAGTAAAGAGAGCAGTGATTTCATGACAATAACCCCAACGCGGTCAGACCCTGCATCAGCAGGAAAAAAGTGACAATCCAGGTTGAAACATCCATCAGCGGGCGAAACGGCAAGCGCCGGTAGAGCCTGCTGAGCGAGAAAAGCGCGACGAGGCCCAGCGTGCAGACCAGCGCCGCGAGGGCGACCATCAGCAGCCCCGGAATAAAAACCCCGCCGATATTGAGATCGTTAACCATTGTCTGGCCCCCGTAATGCACAGTGCAGATCCACCAGCCTGAAGACCAATTGCCGCGCGTGTTCATCTGCCGCAGGCAGTTGGCGCTCGATAATAGCGGCAATGCGTTCGCGCAAGGCGTTGCGGTCCGCGGCGTTTAACCGATGAAAAAGCGCGTCAACCTCCCTGCCGGGCGGTGCGTCACTGCGGCGTAAATGCATGACCGCCAGCCCCAGACGCAGCGCGTGCAGCAGCCGATCGAGCGCCTGCTCCGGCGCGCGCGCGCTGCGCTGTAAACGCGGCAGCAACAGGGCGGTTCGGTCCATCATCAGGTTGATCCAGTGCGTTTCATCAACCCGCAGCGTGCCCTTCACGCTGCGGCGAATGTCGCGCTGGCAGAGGTTCAGCAGACGCGCGATGGCGCCGTCCGCCTGCACGGTTTGAAGCAGGCTCATGCTGACGACGGCAAAACCGGTCGCGGCAAAGAGCGCGATGGCGGTGTTGGCCGCAACGGCGAAGTCTCCGCTGTAGTGCGCCCCCAGCTCGCACAGAATGGGCAGCGTCAGGGTGATGCCCATCGCCATAAACGTGGTGGGCGGGCGCGCCTGAAGCGACCCGGCCAGCAGATACGCCGGGGCAAGCACCGCCACCAGTACCGGGAAATCGCTTACCTGCGGCAGCAGCGCAAAGCTGTAGAACAGGCTAATGACCACGCCCCAGAATGAGCCAATGATGTATTTCACGATATGCGGCGCCGGGGTGTCGAAGCTGCCAAACAGCGTGCAGCAGACGCCGAGTATCGAAACCGCCGTACCGCCATCCGGCCACGCCGAGAAGATCCAGACCAGACAGCCGCTCAGGATGATGCCGAAAGCCCCCAGCGCCGTGCGGGCGGCAGTAAGAGGATCGCGATGGAAAACGTAGCCTTTCGCCGCGCGGGTTTGCACCTTCCCAAACACGGGTTTTGCACGGTGGATGGCCCCGGAAAGACGTTCGCACTGCTGCAGAAGCGCGATCGCCTCCGAGAGGTAGCGGATAAAACTGACCTGCAGCGCGTCGTCAAACGTCTGCGCCTGCGCGGCATACCGATCGATGAGAAGCGCACAGCGGAGCCGCAGCGACTCTGCCGTACTGCCGGCATCAGTGCCTTCAGCGGCAAGCCAGGCCTGAACGTCGCCCATCAACGCCTGCACGTCGGCGGGCAGGGTTCCGCTCGCTGGCAGGCGATCGTGTAGTTCACAGTTGACGATAACCAGCCGCGCCAGCCGGTCGTGGATCGCTTTTCTGGCCTGCCGCACCGGGGCTGAAAGGGCAAAGTCATACGGAATATGGTGGCTGATGCCCTGCAGGAACTGCAGCGCCAGAGCCAGATGCAGGGGGCCGGAAGCCGCGTCGGGTTTGCCTGATAGGGTGTCCGCCACCCGCCCGCGCGCGGCCTGTAGCGTCTGGGATAATTTAGCGTTGAACTGGCCCGATACGCGCGCGGGCAGCACGTAGCGGTGGATCAGCGCCGCGCAGAAAATCCCAATCGAGATCTCCTGCACGCGGACAATGGCGACGTTAAAGATGCCGCCGGGATCGGACACCGCGGGAAAACCAATCAGGCTCGCGGTGTAGCCCGCCAGCACAAACGCGTAAGCCCGGGGCGTGCGTTCCAGCAGGGAGAGCCACAGGCAGAATACGATCCAGCCCGTCAGCACCACGCTGCACAGGACTGGCGTATTTGCGAAGGCAGGTACAATCACAACGGTCGCGCTGGCACCCGCCACGGTGCCGGCCAGCCGGTAGAGGCTTCTGCTCAGCGATGCGCCGACCGACGTCTGCGACACGATGTAAACCGTAATAATGGCCCACGAGGGACGCTCAAGACCGATCGACAGCGCGAGGTAATAAGCCAGCATCGCCGCGGCAAAGCTCTTCGCAGAGTAGATCAGCGCGCCCGCATCGTTTCGCAGCGCGGCGGGGAGACGCACGGGATGAGAGAAAATGTTTTTCATCCCGGGATTATTACCGGCTTGCAGATCCGCTTAAATACTCTATTCTGTCAAAAAATACCTAAATGTTGCCAGAATCGTGAAGCCTCAACCTGCTACTACGCTGTATGACCCCGACTCTACCGCCAGCCCGGCGGTGGCGCGTCATCTGGACTTCGTGGACTACGCCGCGGAAGTGCCGGTGCATACCCACCGCAAGGGCCAGCTGATTATTGCCCGATACGGTGCGGTCAGCTGTTACGCGGAAAATGACATCTGGATCGTGCCGCCGGACTGCGCCGTCTGGATCCCCGGCGGGATCCCGCACAGCGCCAAAGCGACCTGGAACGCGCATCTTAACTATCTGTTTATTGAGCCCGGCGCGGCGGCGCTGCCGGAGAGATGCTGCACCCTGGCGATCTCGCCGCTGATTAAGGAGCTGGTCGATCGTCTGACGCGCGAGGGCGTGGATTATCCCCCCGACGGCCACGTCGCCAGATTGACCCGGGTCACGCTTGACGAGCTCGCCAGCATGCCGCAGCAGAAGCTAAGCCTGCCGGTCTCAACCGATCCGAAAATTCGCGCCATGGCGGACGCGCTGGTCAGCCGTCCTGAGGACAGAAGCACCCTGAAGGACTGGGCGAAACGGCTCGCCCTCAGCGAGCGATCGTTTGCCCGCCTGATGCAGCGCGAAACCGGGCTGAGCTTCGGGCGCTGGCGGCAGCAGCTGCATTTGATTATTGCCCTGCGGGAGCTGGCCAGCGGCGTGCCCGTCCAGAACGTGGCGGCAACGCTCGGGTATGAATCGGTGAATGCGTTTATCACCATGTTCCGAAAAGCGATGGGCAGCACGCCCGCCAACTACTTTGCCGAACGGAAAAACAGCGGCCGTTAGCCCGGCCCCTCGCTCCCCGCCGCCAGCAGCGGCACCACCACGTCGCTGATGGGCACCGCAATCCCGTGCTTGCGGCCGTAGCGCTGGATCACGCCGTTGCGGATATCCCACTCCATCGGGCGATTGGCCTGACGGTCGGCCAGGATCGAGGTGCCCAGGTCTTCAGGCGCACGCTGAAAGTTTGCCAGGATCTCCTGCGCCACGTCATCGTCCAGCTTCGCCCCTTCGGCGCGGGCGACGGTAAGCCCCTCGCGCAGGTAGGACAGCGCAAGCTCGCTGATATCCTCGCGCCTGAACATCCCGGCGCGGCGGTTAGAAAGCACCATCAGCCCGGCGACCGCGTTTTGCAGCAGCTTGCGCCAGGCGACGGAGGCGAAATCTGTCGAGAGTTCAACCGCGCAGCGCGTACCGCGAAGCGCCTCCACCACCCGCTGCGCCTGCGGCACGTCCGGCAGCGTCAGGCGCGGTTTGGCGCGCAGCCAGACGGAGGCATCCGGCTCGCGCTGGGCCGGGAACCAGACCACCGACGGCAGCACCGTCGCGCCGTTAACCCACGGCTCAAGCTGGGCTTTTTGCTCCACGCCGTTTTGCAGGGCGCAGACCACGGTGTTTTCATCGCACAGCGCGCGCAGCCACCCGGCGCTGTCGGCGTTCTGGGTAGTTTTCACTGCGATGAAAACCAGAGCCACTGGCTGCCTGATGACGGCCGGATCGGTTAATACCGGACCGGGTACCACGGTTTCACCCTCGTCGTGGCGCAGGCGTAATTCCGGGTGCGCGGTGCGTCCGCACAGCAGCGGCGTGCGGCCAACGTCATGCAGCACCGCGGCGATGGTGGTACCAATTGCGCCAGGCCCAATCAGCGCAATCACTGGATTGTCAGACATGGTTAACTCCCCTTTTCGCTAAGCCTGCTAACAGTTATACCACCCTGAAAAGTGAGCGCCACGTCGTTGTCTATACTCAACACACTACAGACAACGGAGTGCGCCATGCCTTTACCCGATTTTAAGTCCTCTGAACCTTTCACCCTCGGCATCGAACTCGAACTGCAGGTGGTTAACCCGCCGGGCTACGATCTGAGCCAGGACTCCTCCGCGCTCATCGCCGCCGTCAAAGACGACATCAAAGGCGGCGAGGTCAAACACGATATCACCGAAAGCATGCTCGAAATCGCCACCGGCGTGTGCCAGAACATCGATCAGGCGGCGGCGCAGTTCTCGGTGATGCAGCAGAGCATCCTGCGCGCGGCGGCGGAGCAGCATATCCAGATCTGCGGTGGCGGGACGCACCCGTTCCAGAAGTGGCAGCGTCAGGAGGTGTGCGACGACGAGCGCTATAACGTCACGCTGGAGCGCTTTGGCTACCTGATTTTGCAGGCGACGGTGTTCGGCCAGCACGTGCACGTCGGCTGCAGGACCGGGGACGACGCGATTTACCTGCTGCACGGCCTGTCGCGATTCGTGCCGCACTTTATCGCCCTGGCGGCCGCCTCGCCGTATATGCAGGGCACGGACACGAAGTTCTCCTCGTCGCGGCTCAACATCTTCTCGGGATTTCCGGATAACGGCCAGATGCCGTGGGTCAACAGCTGGCAGGAGTTCGAGGGGCTGTTCCGCCGCCTGAGTTCCACCAGCATGATCGACAGCATTAAGGATCTGCACTGGGATATTCGCCCCAGCCCGCACTTCGGCACCGTCGAGGTCCGGGTGATGGATACGCCGCTGACGCTCGGCCACGCCATTAACATCGCCGGGCTTATCCAGGCGACGTCGCACTGGCTGCTGACTACGCGGCCCTATAAGCATCAGGAAAAAGATTTTCTGCTGTACCGCTTTAACCGTTTTCAGGCCTGTCGCTACGGGCTGGAGGGGATCCTGACGGATGTGCATACCGGCGAGCACAAAACCTTGGCGGAAGACATTGCGTGGCTGCTGGAGCAGGTTGCGCCGTCGGCCGAGAAGCTCGGCGCGACGAGCGCAATCAATGAAATTGCCCTGCTGTTAAAGCAGGGCAAGAGCGAGGCGCAGCGCATGCGGGAGTTTATCGCCGACGGCGGCTCGCTGATTTCTCTGGTTCAGAAGCACTGCGAGCTGTGGGCGACGAGTCCGTAAGGCCGTGCCCCCACTCCCGCAGGCGCTGGAACAGCACGAACAGCGCGGGGATAAACACAATCCCCACCACGGTCGCCACCAGCATGCCGCTGAAGACCGTGGTGCCGATGATGCGGCGGCTCTGGGCCCCCGCCCCGGTCGCCAGCATCATCGGCAAAACGCCGATAATGAACGACACGGCGGTCATCATCACCGCGCGGAAGCGGCGCGAGGCCCCTTCCCGCGCGGCATCGACAATCGCCATTCCGTCCATACGCCGCGCGCGGGCGAACTCGACGATAAGAATCGCGTTCTTGGCCGCTAACGCGATCAGCAATACCAGACCAATCTGCACGTACACGTCGTTGGCGTAGCCCGCCAGCCACAGCCAGACCAGCGCCCCACCGAGGGCGAACAGCACCGAGAGCATCACGCTCGCCGGGAGCGTCCAGCTCTCGTACTGGGCGACGAGGAACAGCCACGCCATCACCACCGCCGCCAGCACGATCCACATCGCCTGATTGCCGGTCTGCTGCTCCTGGTACGACATGCCGCTCCAGGCGTAGTCGTAGCCGGCTGGCAGGCTCTGCGCCAGAATCTCGCCCATCGCCGCCATGGCGGTGCTGCTGCTCACTCCAGCCGCTGCCGAGCCGCTCACCGACACGGACGGGAACTGGTTGTACTGCTGCAGGAACGGCGCCCCGACGGTCGGCGTGATGGTGACGAGGTTGCTCAGGCGCACCCGCTCGCCGCTGTTGCTGCGCACGAACAGCTCGCCGATCTGCTCGGCGCGCTCGCGCCACTGCATCTCGTTCTGCATCACCACGTGGTAGACGCGGTTGTTGATGCTGAAATCCCCGGCGCGGGTGCCGCCAAAGGCGGTTTGCAGGCTGCTAAAGATGCGCGATACCGGCACGTCGAGGCGGGCGGCGCGCTCGCGGTCAACGGTCAGCGTCAGCTGCGGCACGTTGCTGCTCCAGGTGGTGAACACGCGGCTCAGCTGCGGGTGCTGGTTGGCTTTCATCAGCACCTCGCGGGTGACGCGCTCCAGCTCCGCCGGGCTCTGCCCCGCCTGAGACTGGATACGCAGGTCGAAGCCCGAGGCGTTGCCCAGCCCCGGCAGCGTCGGCGGCGCGAAGGTCATGATGGTCGCCTCCGGCAGGGCCAGCAGCTGGCGCTGAAGGGTACCCATCACCTCATCCAGCGGCGGACGCTCGCTCCAGTCCTTGAGCATGATGGAGATAAACCCGCCGTTGGAGGCGCTGGTGCCGTTGAGGATGTTAAACCCGGAGACCTGAATCACGTCTTCCACCGCCGGATTTTGGGCGATCAGCTCCCGCGCGGTGGTCATCACCGCTTCGGTGCGCTCCAGCGAAGCCGCTTCCGGCAGCTGAACGCTGGCGAAGAAGTAGCCCTGGTCCTCCTGCGGCAGGAAGCCTTTTGGCATCGACGTAAAGCTGAACGCCACCACGGCCGCCGCGCCTGCGGTGGCCAGCAGCGCCAGCCACGGGCGAAGGTTGAAGACAGTCACGATGCGGGTGTAGACGCCACGCGTGGCCTCCAGCCCCCGGTTGAACCCACGGAAAATCGCCGCGGGCTGCACCGGGCGCGGACGCAGGAGCATCGCGCACAGGGCGGGCGTCAGGGTCAGCGCCACGAGGC
This sequence comes from Enterobacter cloacae complex sp. ECL352, assembly GCF_020149545.1. Taxonomy (NCBI): domain Bacteria; kingdom Pseudomonadati; phylum Pseudomonadota; class Gammaproteobacteria; order Enterobacterales; family Enterobacteriaceae; genus Enterobacter; species Enterobacter cloacae complex sp. ECL352. The sequence continues at coordinate 3,472,648 of NZ_CP083709.1, read as the reverse complement.
TTGAGAGCGTGACGGCGGTGGAGAGCGTCACCGCAAACTGGCGGTACAGCTCGCCGACAATCCCCGGCAGGAGCGCTACCGGCACAAACACCGCCAGCAGCACCAGCGTCGTGGCGATGACCGGCCCGGCGATCTGGCGCAGCGCCAGCGCGGTCGCCGCCGTGCGGCTCTGCCCTTCCGCCATCAGCGTTTCGACGCTCTCCACCACCACGATGGCGTCATCCACCACCATGGTCAGCGCCAGAATAATGGCGAACAGGCTGAGCGTGTTGGCGGAGTAGCCGAGCGTGTAGAGCACCGCGAAGGTGCCCACCAGCGATACCGGAATGGCGAGCGCGACAATCAGCGTCGCGCGCCAGCTTTGCAGGAACAGGGACACCACGACCACCACCGCCAGCATCGTCAGCGCCAGCGAGACGCCGATCTCTTTAATGGTGGCGGCCACAAAGGAGGTGGTGTCGAATTTCACCTCGTAGACCAGATCGTCCGGGAAGCGTGTGGACAACCGTTCCAGCTCCGCGCGCACCGCGTCGGCCACGCGCAGGGCGTTGGCGGACGGCGTCGGGTAGATGCCGAGATAGGCGGAGTCGTGCCCGTTCAGCTGCGCGCCGGAGCTGTAGCTGCGCGAGCCGAGCTCAATGGTGGCGACGTCCTTCAGTCGCACCAGCTGGCCCATCTCGCCCGCGCGGATGATAATGTCGGCAAAGTCTTCGGCCTGGCTTAAGCGCCCCAGGCCGTTGATGGTCAGGGTCTGCTGCTGGCCGTTAAACACCGGCGGCGTGCCGACCTGGCCTGCCGCACCCTGCACGTTCTGCTCGCGCAGCGCCTGCGCCACGTCGTCGGTGGTGACGTTCAGGGCATTCATGCGGTCCGGACGCAGCCAGATGCGCATGCTGTAGTCGCGCGCGCCAAACATCTGCACCTGCCCGACGCCCGGCAGGCGAGACAGCGCCTCGCGCACCTGGGTGCTGGCGTAGTTGCTCACAAACAGCGGCGTGTGGGTGTTGTCCGGTGAGTAAAGACTTACCCCCATCATCAGGTTGGTGGCGCGCTTGCGCACCTGCACGCCGTTTTGCTGCGCCTCGGTCGGGAGCTGCGCCACGGCCTGCGCCACGCGGTTCTGTACGTCGATGGCGGCGAGGTCCGGATCGGTGCCCGCCGCGAAGGTGATGTTCAGGCTGTACGAGCCTTCGTCCGAGCTGGTGGACTCCATGTAGAGCATGTGATCCACGCCGTTCAGCTGGGTCTCCAGCGGCGTGGCGATAGCCTCCGCCACGTCAGCCGAGCTGGCGCCCGGCCAGCTGGCAGACACATTCACCACCGGCGGCGCGATCTGCGGGTACTGCTCCACCGGGATAATCCTCAGCGCAATGGCCCCCGCCAGGGTGATGACCAGCGCAATCACCATCGCGAAGCGCGGGCGTTTGATGAAAAACGTCAGCATGATGGCTCCTTAATTCAGTATCTGGACGGCCGTGCCTGGCTGCACGCGCTGCGCGCCGTCAGTAATCGCTCGCTCACCGGGCTTCACGCCGGAGGTAATCCGGAACTTCTGGCCGATCTGTCCGGCGACCTTCAGCGGGCGCATTTCGGCTTTGCCGTCGGCGTTAACCACCCAGGCAAAGAACCCGTCGCCGTTCTGCTGGACCGCCGCGGCGGGCAGGGTCAGAGCCGGCTGCTCGCTGGCCGGGCGCAGCGTCACGTTCACGCTGCCGCCGGGCAGCAGCTGATGGCGCGGGTTGGCAAACTCGGCGCGCAGCATCACGCTGGCGGTGCGCGGATCGATGCGGTTGTCCACGGACGTCAGCTCGCCGCTGACGCGCTGGCCGTTGCTGTCTATGAACGCCTGCCAGGCCTGCTTCATGGCGCTGATATCCGCATGCTGTCCGGCTTTGGTGGCAAACGCGCCCTCTTCCAGCGCAAAGGCGATGCGGATGGGATCGAGCTGCACCACCTCCACCAGCACGCCGCTGGCAGGGTTGACCAGGCTGCCGACGTGGAACTGGCTGTGCCCCACGCGACCGTCGATCGGCGAGGTAATGCGGGTGTAGTTCAGGGTGACATTACGGGTTTCGAGCCGGGCTTTGGCCTGCTCCAGCGCGGCGCTGGCGACGTCCCTTTGCATGCGGGCGTTGTCCACGTCGTGACGGCTGATGGCGTTGCTGCTGCCCAGGCTTTCAAAGCGGGACAGCTGCTGCTGCGCCTGGCGCAGCGTGGCTTCGGCGCTTCTCACCTCAGCCTGCGCCAGACGCAGGGCGGCGCGCGGCTCGGCGTCGTCCAGCTCGAACAGCAGGTCGCCTTTTTTCACGTACTGCCCGTCGCGGAAGTGGATTTTGGCGATCGCGCCTTCGGTACGCGCGCGCAGCTCAACGGTGTGGATGGCTTCGATGCGGCCCGGGATCTGGCGCTCGGCGGCGTGGGCGGTCTGCTCCACGGTGGCGACACGAACGGGGATGGCGGCAGCGAATACGGGTTGCAGGGTGCAGGCGAGGAGCGCGAACAGGAGTGGGAGTTTCATTAAGAGGTACCTTAGATGTGTTCCCCTCACCCCGGCCCTCTCCCACAGGGAGAGGGAGGTCAGAGTCCCCTCTCCCCGTGGGAGAGGGTTAGGGTGAGGGCAAAAGGTTATGCAGCCTTACGGAATCTGCGGGTCAGTCGCTTCTCGATTTCGACGACGAAGAACATCACGCCCGCTACCGCCAGGGTCACAAACCAGTAGCGCAGCGGCAGGGCTTCGGTGCCGAACAGCATCTGCATCAACGGCAGGTAGATAATCGCCGCCTGGAGCAGGAACAGCACGCCCGTCACCAGCCAGATCCCTTTGTTCGCCAGCAGGCCGCGGTTCAGGGAGAACCCTTCGGTGTTGCGGCAGTTAATCATGTACACCCACTGGGCGCAGACCAGCATCTGCAGCAGCACGGTGCGGATGAACTCCGCGCTGTGGCCGCGCGGGGCCAGCCAGGCTTCCAGCGCAAAGGCGGCGATGGCAATCATGGTGCCGACGAAGGCCACGCGCCAGACGGCGTAGGCGTCCATCACGTGCTGCCCGGTCTGACGCGGCGGACGACGCATGATGTTGCGCTCGGCGGCTTCGAAGGCCAGGCCGAAGGAGAGCGTGGCGGAAGTGGCCATGTTCATCCACAGGATCAGCACCGGCGTCAGCGGAATGATGTTCCCCGCCAGCAGCGCAATTACAATCAGCAGCCCCTGCGCGAGGTTGGTCGGCATGATGAACAGAATCGTCTTCTTCAGGTTGTCGTAAACGCGACGCCCCTCTTTCACCGCGCTGGCGATGGTGGCGAAGTTGTCGTCCGTCAGGACCATGTCCGCCGCCTCTTTGGTCACTTCCGTGCCCTTGATGCCCATCGCGATGCCGACGTCAGCCTGACGCAGCGCCGGGGCGTCGTTCACGCCGTCGCCGGTCATGCCGACGATTTCACCCTTGTCCTGCAGCGCTTTCACCAGGCGCAGCTTATGCTCCGGGCTGGTACGGGCGAAGATGTCATACTTCACCGCCGCTTCCGCCAGCGCGGCGTCGTCCATTTTCTCCAGCTCGTAGCCGGTGACCGCCTGCTCGCTGTTGGCGATCCCCAGCATCTGCCCGATGCTCATCGCCGTCTGCGGGTGATCCCCGGTGATCATCTTCACGCGGATCCCCGCCTGCTGGCAGGCGTTAATCGCATCAATGGCTTCCGGACGCGGCGGATCCATCATCCCGGCGATGCCGAGGAAGATCAGGCCGTGGCTCAGGTCGTCATGGGTCAGTTCCTGCTCGCCGTTCGCTGGCTTAAACGCCGCGGCGACCATGCGCAGCCCCTGACGCGCATAACGCTCCATCTCGGTTTCCCAGTACGCGCGGTTGAAGGCTTCCGCACCGTTGCGGGTCTGCTGCTGCGCGCACAGGGCGAAAATGACGTCCGGCGCGCCGGTGATCAGGATCTGCTCCTCACCGCCAATCTGGTAGTGGGTGCTCATGTACTTGTACTGCGAGTCGAACGGGATCTTGTTAACCAGCGTGGTCATGACCGGCTCAAGGCTGGCCTTCGCCGCCAGCACCTTCAGCGCGCCCTCGGTTGGGCCACCGGTGATGCCCCACAGGCCGCGCTCGTCCTGGATCAGCTGGCTGTCGTTGCACAGGTCGATGGTGCGCAGGTAGTGCTCCAGCACGGTGCCCGGCTGGATGTGCACCGGCTCATCGCTGCCTTCCAGGTAGATGTTGCCCACCGGCTCGTAGCTGTTGCCGTCCACGCGGTAGCAGGCGTCAGCGGTGATAATGGCTTTAACCGTCATCTCGTTCATGGTCAGGGTGCCGGTTTTATCCGAACAGACCACGGTCATCGCGCCGAGCGTTTCCACCGTCGGCAGCTTGCGGATAATCGCCCGCTTGCGCGCCATCGCCTGCACGCCCAGCGAGAGGATGATGGAGATAATCGCCGGCAGACCTTCCGGCACGGAGGCCACTGCCAGGCTAATCAGGGAGAGCAGCAGCTCGCCCATCGGGATCTCGCGGAACACCAGGCTGAAAACAAACAGCGCGGCCATCATCGCCAGAATAATCGCGAAGATCGCTTTACCCAGCTTGTCCATCTGAACCAGCAGCGGCGTGCGGTGCTTTTCGATACCCGCCATCATCTGGTTGATGTGGCCGAGTTCCGTATCCTTACCGGTCTCGGTGACCACGCCGACGCCGCCGCCCGCGCTTACGGTCGTTCCGGAGAAGACCATATTGGTGCGATCGCCCAGCGGCAGTTCGCCGCTCAGCGGATTAATATGTTTATCCACCACGGTGGATTCACCGGTCAGAATCGCCTCTTCCACGCGTAAATTATGCGCTTCGATTAAACGCATATCCGCCGGAATACGATCCCCCGCGCGTAATACAATAATATCGCCCGGGACTATTTCAGTTGTGGGTAGAGTTTCGTGATTGCCGTTACGAATAACGCGCGCCTCGCTGGAGAGCATATTGCGAATACTCTTCAGGGATTTTTCCGCGTTGCTTTCCTGAATATGGCCAATTAAAGCATTGATTACCGCCACGCCCAGAATAACCAGCGTATCAACCCAGTGGCCCATTACTGCCGTTAATACGGCGGCGGCCAGCAGGACATAAATCAGCACATCATTAAAATGGGCCAGGAAACGCAGCCAGGCGGGTTTGCCTTTTTTCTCCGGCAGCGCGTTCGGCCCTGTTTTTTGCAGACGCGCCTGCGCCTCTGCACGATCCAGACCGCTGGCCTGGCTCTGCGTGTGGGTGAGCACCTGCTCTACGGTCTGCTGGTATGCCAGCCCGCCGGAAGGCGGCACGTTTGGGGACACTTTTTTTTCGGTCATCGTATTTTTCCTTCAATATCCGGTGAACAGAAGCCTGAATTCCTTTCTGGCTAAATAAATTCATTTTTAAGTCTTGCGGGTAAAATTGATCTACCGCAATATAATGACTTCTCGGTTATTCAAAACTGATTAAAACTATTTCGATGGCCTGATTTTTACAAAATATTTCTAAACCAACACTAAACGAGGGGGAACCATGTGGGGTATTTATCGCGGACGCCGACTGGTGTTATACGTTATCGCGGCCATTGTTATTGCCACGTTAATTGGTTATAGCACTTATACATTTGTAAAATTATTTTCCTGACAAAGACATTTATTTACATAACGCGATATTAATATAAATGCCGGGTCGTATTTTGTTATTTATTCCCCAAATAATATCTTGGTTTTTATTCAATAACGTCTTAGTCGCTGATATTGCTTTACGTTACAGGATGCCGGACAATGACATTTTTAACTGACGATTAACATTACGATGAAACACCCGTTAGAATCGCTGCTTACGGCAGGCGGCATTTTATTGCTGGCCCTGCTCTCCTGTCTGCTATTGCCCGCGCCGTCGCTGGGTCTGGTGCTGGCGCAGAAGCTGGTTCAGACCTTTCACATGGTCGATCTGAACCAGCTTTACACCATTCTGTTCTGCGTGTGGTTTTTACTGCTGGGTGCTATCGAATTCTTCGTGCTGCGTTTCGTCTGGCGCCGCTGGTTTTCACTGGCGTCGTAAGCCAATAAAAAAGCCGGGTGGCGACTTCGCCTTACCCGGCCTGTGATGGCAATTTTTGTGACCCGCCAGGGCGGAAAACAGCTCAGTGCGTCTGACTGTGGTTCTCCTTGCGGTACGCCCCAGGCGGCTGGTTGAACGTGCGGGTGAAGATACGGGTAAACGTCTGCTGCGAGTCAAACCCGTAACGCAGGCAGATGTCGTACACCCGAGCGTCGGATTCACGCAGATCGCGCGCCGCCAGCAGCAGCTTGCGCTCACGGATATAACGCCCCAGGCTCTCCCCTTTGTACTGCATAAACAACCGCTGCAGGTGCCACTTCGAGTAGCCCGCGTGGCGGGCAATCTCTTCTATACGTAATGGCTGGTGCAGATTGTCGTCGATCCATTCGACGATAGTGTCGATGACTTGAGCGGAAATGGTCATGCTGCTGTCCCCCTCTGCTTCTCGCTTAAACATTATTCCCACCACGCGCGAAAGGTTTGCGTGGCGTCATTCACCCGGACGGGCTCGCCCAACGCCGGTGTCAGTAGCCGATAGTTTTTATCCTTGCTGGCTTTAGCCAGCTGGATCAGCGGATCGTTCCACGTATGTTTCGCCAGCACGAAGCGCCCGTTATGCCCGGGCACCACGGCTTTCGCGTTCAGATCCACCGAGGCCTGCGCCGTTTCCTCCGGCAGCATGTGGATGTACTTCCAGTCCTGGTCGTACTGGCCGTTTTCCATGATGGCGACATCCACGCCATCAAACTGCTCGCCGATGGCCTTAAAGTGCGGGCCGTAGCCGGAATCCCCGCTGTAATAAACCTTCCGATCTGGCGTGACGAACATAAAGCTGCCCCACAGGGTTCGATCGCGCTTGATGCCGCGCCCGGAGAAGTGACGCGCCGGCAGAACATGCACCGTCAGTTCATCGCTGATGCGTACCGACTGGTTCCAGTCGCGTTCGTCAATAATCTCAGGCTTCATCCCCCAGTAGCGCAGGTGGGATCCCACGCCCAGCGGCGTCACCACGCGCTTCACCTTCGGCAGTAGCGCCCGGATGGTGGCGTAATCCAGATGATCGTAGTGATCGTGCGAGATAATCAGCAGGTCGATTTCCGGCATGCTTTCAGCGCGCCACGGATACTCCCCGGCAAAGGCTTTATTCAGGAACGAGAACGGCGCGGCGTAGTTGCCGAGCACCGGGTCAATCAGGATGCGTTTGCCCGCGAGCTGCAGGTACCACGAGGAGTGGCCGAGCCACACCAGGGTGTTCTCCTCAAGCGGCAGGCTCGCAAGATCGGTTTTCACCAGCGGCAGCGGCTGGGCCGGGCGCGCGTTTTCGGTTTTTTTGGTCAGAAAATCCCACGTCGCGACCAGCATGTTTTTGTCGCCGTTATAGCCCGGCGTCGGCAGCGTGTTGTGGAATTTCCCGTCGCGATACTGGGGAGAGGCCTCCACTTCAGTGAGCTGCTCACCCTGCGGCGGCTGGCCGAATCCGGCATTCAGAACAAACGGTAAACTCGCAGCTGAAGCAATAATCATGATTAACACCACGCAGATGAAGAGAGGTTTTTTCATATCCAGACCCGAAAACGCGCCCCATCCGATAGTTTGCGCGGGGTAAACTTGATTATGAGTGAGTAAGCACTCATTATAGATATGATGATAAAGTCGTCAAGACGTTTTCGATCTTTGACATTCCGCGTTGCAGCGTGTCAAAGCACGTGTTTCAATCAGGGTTTTTATAATTGACAGGGGGAAAAATTTAGTGGCACGTCCGAAGAGTGAAGATAAAAAACAGGCCTTACTGGAAGCCGCAACGGTGGCGTTTGCACAGTCAGGTATTGCCGCCTCAACGTCGTTAATCGCCCGTAACGCGGGCGTCGCCGAAGGGACCCTGTTTCGCTACTTTCCCACTAAAGACGATCTGCTGAATGCCCTCTATCTGCACCTGAAGCAGGATCTCTGCCAGGCCATGCTGGCAAACCTCGATCGCACCATCACGCTTCCCAAAGAACATACCCGCAATATCTGGAACAGCTACGTGGACTGGGGTATTCGTAACCCCGTTTCTCATGCGGCTATCCGCCAGATTGGCGTCAGTGAAAAGCTGAGCGCCGAAACCGAACAGGCGGTGAAAGAGATGTTCCCGGAACTCCATGAGCTGTGCCGCCGCTCGGTGCGTCAGGTGTTTATGTCAGATGAATTTAAAACGTTTGGCGATGCGCTTTTCTTATCGCTGGCCGAATCCACGATGGAATTTGCCACTCGCGACCCTTCCCGCGCCGTTGATTTTAAAGCGCTCGGTTTTGAAGTGATGTGGCGCGGGCTAGCCCAGGAAGAGAGCGATGGACAGTAAATCCTTGCAGGAGCACGCAATGCGCGTGGCCCTTGAGTTGCCCTTCACCGAACACTGCTGGCCGTTTGGGCCGGAGTTTGACGTGTTTAAAGTGGGCGGAAAGATTTTCATGATCGCCGCGGTCGCGCACGGGCGACCGCACGTCAGCCTGAAGTCAGACCCGGAGAAATCGCTGTTAAATCAGCAGATCTATCGCGGGATAGAGCCGGGCTACCATCTGAGTAAGAAGCACTGGATTTCCCTTTACGGCACCGACGACGTGACGCCGGAACTGGTTACCGACCTCATTCATGATTCCTGGAATCTGGTGGTGGATAAGCTGCCGAAAAAAGACCAGAAGTGGATCCGTCCGGTCTGATTGTTCGTCTGAGACGAACAGATTAAGCGCTCGAATTGCACTTATCTTTTTCCGCGTCCCGCTGTAATCTGCTTTCCTTTCGCGCCCGCGAGCGGGCGAATTTCATCACCAGGAGTTGTTATGGATATCATTTCTGTCGCCCTGAAACGCCACTCGACCAAGGCGTTCGACCCAAGCAAAAAACTGACCGCGGAAGAAGCGGAAAAAATCAAAACCCTGCTGCAGTACAGCCCGTCCAGCACCAACTCCCAGCCGTGGCACTTCATTGTGGCCAGCACCGAGGAAGGAAAAGCGCGCGTGGCGAAATCCGCCGCGGGCACCTATGTGTTCAACGAACGCAAAATGCTGGATGCTTCTCACGTGGTGGTGTTCTGCGCGAAAACCGCGCTGGATGACGCCTGGCTGGAGCGCGTCGTGGATCAGGAAGAGGCCGATGGCCGTTTCAACACGCCGGAAGCCAAAGCAGCAAACCACAAGGGCCGCACCTACTTCGCCGACATGCACCGCGTGGACCTGAAAGATGACGACCAGTGGATGGCGAAGCAGGTTTACCTGAACGTCGGCAACTTCCTGCTGGGCGTAGGCGCGATGGGCCTGGACGCGGTACCGATTGAAGGTTTCGACGCCGCTATTCTCGACGAAGAGTTTGGCCTGAAAGAAAAAGGCTTTACCAGCCTGGTGGTGGTACCGGTTGGGCACCACAGCGTGGAAGATTTCAACGCCACGCTGCCGAAGTCTCGCCTGCCGCTGAGCACGATTGTAACTGAGTGCTGATCTTCTCTGGCACGCTGGGTTCCGGCGTGCCTGTTTTCAATACCGCATACTCCCGTTGTGTATAAATGCATCCGTTAGCAGGCAAATTATTTGTAACAGCACAGAAATACCTATATCGGAAATTTCGCATACAATTTAATAATTAATAATTACGTTCTTCTATGTGATATCAACCAGTTATAGCCTCTCACCATCCCAATCAATAATCCTCAAAAATATATCCATTTATTTTTTGTCACGCTCACGTTAATTAGTCCCTTCTGGTACCGCATTAATTAATGCACATTTTGTATGAATTGTTACATGTCTATTTTTGGAATCGAGGTTCTGCATGTTTTTATGTGCGTCCATTTCGCATGAAGAGAAATGGGAACACTTTTTCAAGGAATTACAAGGATAGATATATGAAAAATAAAAGTGCAGTGAGCACAAAGGCTAATTCAAAGGTATTGCACGCCAAACTGGCGCCGACCTGCTTTGCGACCATGCTTGCGCTGGGCATGATTATGCCAGCTCAGGCTGCCATCGTGGCAGGTAATACCGATAAACCGGCCATTCATACGGATGCAAGTGGCGCAACCATCGTTGATATCAACAAGGCGAGCGCGGGTGGGGTTTCCCATAACGTTTATTCCGAATTTAACGTCGACAGCAACGGCGTGATCCTGAATAACAGCGGCACAGCAACCAACACCCAATTAGCAGGCCAGATCAATGGCAACGCGAATATGGCCGGCGGCAGCGCTAAAGTGATCCTGAACGAAGTGCGTTCATCCGATCCGAGCCAGCTGAACGGCATGGTCGAAGTGGCGGGCCAGTCCGCGCAGGTGATTATCGCCAACCCATCAGGCATTACCTGTGACGGCTGCGGCTTTATCAATACCAACCACGCTACGCTGACCACCGGTACTGCCACCTACGATAACAAGGGTAATGTTAGCGGTCTGGATGTGAGCAAAGGTCAGATGACCATCACCGGTAAAGGGATGGATACCCGCTCTACGCAGTACACCGACATTATTGCCCGTTCAGTGAAGGTCAATGCGAAACTTCAGGCTAACGAACTGAATATCGTCACGGGTAATAACCACATTGATAAATATGGCCGCGTGCAGAAGAAGTATGACAGCAGCAATGCCCCGGACGTAGCGCTGGATGTGTCTGCGCTGGGCTCCATGTACGCGAATAAAATCTATATGGAAGGCACTGACGCCGGCGTTGGCGTGCATATCGATGGTGCTGACCTGACGGCATCCGACACGCTGTCAATCAACGTTGAGGGTGTGGTCGAAAACAACGGCGGACGTATCAGCGGTAAAAATTCAGCTACCGTGATGGGAAGTGATGTCCTGAACCATAACGGTCAGATTACCTCTGAGGGGATGGTGTCCGTAGCCGCAGACAACACGCTGGACAACACTAACGGCGTCATTAAAGCTGCGATGGTGAATGTTTCCGGCAAAAATACCGTTAACAGCCATGGTTCCATTCAGGGCAGCCAGAATACCTTTATTACCGCTGACTCGCTGGACAACAGCGACGGTGAAATTCTCAGCAATGGCGATTTGACGATCGGCCGCGCCTCCAGGAATTACAACGCACAGGGCGTGAATAATACCCATGGCCGCATTGATGCTAAGGGTACCCTCAGCGTTGACGCTGCCAGCCTGAACAACTCCGCTGGCCGCGTAGAAACCAACGGTGCGATGAGCGTCAATGTCGACACGCTGACGAACGACAACGGTCTCATTTCCGCCGGGAACGGCTGGAACATGATCAGCGCCTCCATGCTGAATAACGACAACGGTGTGATTCAGTCTCTGGGATCTGACAGCCAGCTTCAGGTGAGCGGCAACAACATGCTCTCTAACCGCAATGGATCAATCCACAGCGACGGCTCTGTTTCAATCAATGGCGCGCTGGATAATATGTCCGGCACCATCGCAGCCGAAAAAGACCTCTTTATGTACGGCACGTCCTACTATTCTGACCTTGCCAGTAAGATGGAAGCAGGCGGCAATATCGACATGACCGTGACCGGTACGTTCCAGAACGCCGGAACCCTTAAAGCGGGTCAGGATATGATGTTAACCATCGGTTCTAATGGCTGGAATAACTATGGCGGCCCGGCGCAGAACAGCGGTTCCATCGCGGCTGGCGGTCGCCTGGCGCTGCAGATGAACAGCAGTCAGTTCGACAACAGCGGCGACATTACCGCTAATCAGATGGATCTTCAGCTGGCAGACCTGTCCAACAGCGGCTCGATCGTCAGCAAGAATGATATCAACCTGAACACCACTAGCCTGGAAAACCGGGGCAACGGTACGCTCGTCGCAGACCATAACATCAACATTACCGCCTCTTATCTGATGACCGATGCAGGCAGCCAGATCAACGCGGGTTCTGATGCCATGCTGTTTGTCATGAACAATCTGGACAACAGCGGTGACATCCGCGCGGCGCACGACATTAATCTCGACGTAATGGGCAGCTACGGCTGGTCTCAAAGCACCGCGTATAACTACGGCACGATTGTGGCGGGTAATACCCTGAACGCACAGATGGACCGCGTAACCCTCATCAACGGCGGTACGCTGTCTGCTGATAACGGTATTACCCTGGTGAGCAACTACCTGACCAACAGCGGTAACATCACCAGTGCAGGCGGTATTACGCTGAACACGGCTAACGGCATTAACAACGAAGCCAGCGGTAATATTACCGGCGATCGCGTGTACACCATGGGTTACGTCAATAACATGGGTGTGATTAACGAGACCGGTACAGCAAATCAAGACAACGGTAGTAACACTGCTGATAACAATAATACCAACCCAGATTCAGATACCACGGCGAATAATAGTGGAAATACCACCGTTAAGCCAAACGGTACACCTGAAGGTAATGGCGTTTGGGAAAACGGCGTAGTTTACCACCCGGGCGATATCTATAACGGCTATGTTGTTCAGGACATTATTTATTATCCTGGCGGCTATGCCATCGCTACCGCAGCGTAATTCTTTTTAAATAAAAAGCCTCACACCTTCGTGAGGCTTTATTCCCTAACTATGTTTCTGCGATGAGTATCTCCAGGACGTTGTAAATCATAATGAACAATTATCAAGCGGGCCTCAGTTTCTTTTTTTTGTCCTTATGCTTAATGAAATCCTCTCTTCTTCATGCCGAACCAGCAACGATACAGCAGCAGGATCAAGCCCGACACGAACAGCTCGCTCCTGCGGGTAAACCGCTGCTTACGGCTGAAAGCATATCTAATAACGACGCTCTTGTTCTTCCGAAAGAGTCTGTTTGCTACGACATTCGCTATGTGAGAATTGACAATACGCAGTCGCTTCCACACTGGCTCACTTTTCGCGATATCATTCGTCAGGCTGAGAATAACTGTATCGGCGTGAAGGGAATTAAAGCCATACATACGGCCGTGCAGAATCGATTAATATCCCACGGATTTATTACTACCCGCGTATTAATACCGGAGCAAAATTTGCACAAGGGAACGTTAACCCTGCGAATTCTGCCTGGACGCGTTAGGGTAATGACTCCAACTTATTGATAGTGTTTTATGTTCAGATAATGCCCGATGACTTTGTCATGCAGCTCCACCGATTTTGAGAACGACAGCGACTTCCGTCCCAGCCGTGCCAGGTGCTGCCTCAGATTCAGGTTATGCCGCTCAATTCGCTGCGTATATCGCTTGCTGATTACGTGCAGCTTTCCCTTCAGGCGGGATTCATACAGCGGCCAGCCATCCGTCATCCATATCACCACGTCAAAGGGTGACAGCAGGCTCATAAGACGCCCCAGCGTCGCCATAGTGCGTTCACCGAATACGTGCGCAACAACCGTCTTCCGGAGCCTGTCATACGCGTAAAACAGCCAGCGCTGGCGCGATTTAGCCCCGACGTATCCCCACTGTTCGTCCATTTCCGCGCAGACGATGACGTCACTGCCCGGCTGTATGCGCGAGGTTACCAACTGCGGCCTGAGTTTTTTAAATGGCGGAAAATCGTGTTGAGGCCAACGCCCATAATGCGGGCGGTTGCCCGGCATCCAACGCCATTCATGGCCATATCAATGATTTTCTGGTGCGTACCGGGTTGAGAAGCGGTGTAAGTGAACTGCAGTTGCCATGTTTTACGGCAGTGAGAGCAGAGATAGCGCTGATGTCCGGCAGTGCTTTTGCCGTTACGCACCACCCCGTCAGTAGCTGAACAGGAGGGACAGCTGATAGAAACAGAAGCCACTGGAGCACCTCAAAAACACCATCATACACTAAATCAGTAAGTTGGCAGCATCACCCTCGTAGTGATATTTCTCTGGGAATGTTGTACGCTATGAAACCTGAAAATTATATTATAAAACTTATACATGAACTCTCTGAACCGGCGCGCGTAAGGGTAGGACGCCAACGGCAAATCATTTCATTGGATCAGCTTGAAGAACCGATGACATTCATACTGCATTCCGGCATCGTCGCCGTCTACCGAACGAGAGACCGGCTTCTACTGAAGTTTATCGAAGCCCCGATGATCGTTGGTATGAATGATCTTATTGATACCAATGCGGGTTTTTATATGCAGGCCTGCGGTGAAATTAGATATGAAATCAAACCACGAAAATCCACACTTGAAACTATTAACAATCGCAATCTTTGGCAGGAAGCCGCCTATTCGTATATGTATGCCATAAAACGTTTACTACAAGCTCACGAAACTTCGGTTGGGTTGTCTACATACGAGTTGATTCGTTTAAACCTTGTGTCACTAATGACCGAAAAAGAAGACGTTCGTCTGTCAGTTAATGCCTGTGATTACATACAGGAAAAAACCCATCTTTCGCGCAGTCGAATTATGAAGATCCTGAGCGATTTGAAAACAGGCAACTATATTAAAATTGAACGTGGGCTCTTAATGGCAATACACAGGCTTCCGGATCACTACTGACCCGGGTAACCAGGTTTATTTGTTCTGCTTCGCCAACCATGCCATTGCCCTTTCTCCCGCCTCATCCACCGGTAAATACACCAGCAGCCGCGACCCGTTTCGCGGCGCGGAGTACCAGTACATCTGCTGCAGCGTAAAATCCCCCAGCTCGGGATGGGTAAACAGCTTAAGCTGGTTCTCCACGCCGCGCACGTCGTTGCGCTGGTGCCACAGGGTTTTAAACTCTTCCGACACCGCAAAGAAGCGCGCCAGTTTGGCCTCCCACAGCGGATCGCCCCGATGCTCGGCCATCGCCGCCCGGAAATAGGAAACAAATATGGGCAGCACATCGTCACGCCTGCCGAGACGCGCGCGCCACGCCGGATGGGTGAGGAACAGGTAAATACAGTTGCGGTCTTCCGGCGGGATTTCATTGAAATCGACGCCCATCAGGTGCCCGAAGCTGTCGTTCCACGCCACGATGTCGAAATTCGGTTTCTGAATGCTGGCGGGTTTAGGCATCAGCGTATCCAGCAGGCGGCGCGTGCCCTCGCTGATACCCTCGCAGCAGACCGCCTGCGGGGCTTCACCCGGCGGCAGCCCGGCTAACACGAACAGGTGTCGGGCCTCGGTCGGAGTGCATTGCAGCGCTTTTGCCACAGCCGCCATCACCGCGCTGGACGGATTGACGTCCCTGCCCTGCTCAAGCCAGGTATACCAGGTCACGCCCACGTCCGCGAGCATCGCTACCTCTTCCCGGCGCAGACCCGGCGTGCGGCGACGACCGCTGCGCGGCAGGCCGAGACGCTGCGGATCGAGGCTTTCGCGTCGCGCGCGTAAAAATGCCCCCAGCTGTTTTCGGGTGTCATCCTGAAGTGAGACGACGGGTTCAGACATCAAGGCCATAAATCCCCCTGCATGGTAGTGCCAGTACCAGTATAAGCAAGAACTGGTACCCGTTTATCAGATGGTTGATGCTACGACCATCTGTTGAATGACGCAATGGAGTTACCATGAATACGTCAGTTGTTTCACCGGGCCGCGCTGGCCTGATATTGCTGCTAACCGGCCAGATGCTGCCGATGATTGATACCTCAATCACCAACGTCGCGCTGGACGCCATCACCCACTCGCTGAACGCGACCGCCACCGAGCTGGAGCTGATAGTCGCCCTCTACGGCGTGGCCTTCGCCGTCTGCCTCGCGCTCGGCAGCAAGCTGGGGGATAACTTTGGCCGTCGGCGTCTGTTCATGTGGGGCGTCGCGAGCTTTGGCCTGGCCTCGCTGCTGTGCGGGATGGCGGGGAACATTGAACAGCTGCTGGCCGCGCGCATCGTCCAGGGGGCGGGAGCCGCGCTGATCGTGCCGCAAATTCTTGCTACCCTGCACGTGACGCTGAAAGGTACGGCGCACGCTAAAGCCATCAGCCTGTTTGGCGGCATCGGTGGGATTGCGTTTATCGTCGGCCAGATGGGCGGCGGCTGGCTGGTGTCGGCGGATATCGCCGGGCTGGGCTGGCGTAACGCCTTCTTCATCAACGTGCCGATTTGTCTGGTGGTGCTGGGGCTGAGCCGACATTTCGTACCCGAAACCCGTCGCGAGACGCCGTCACGCATCGACTGGACCGGAACCGTGCTGCTGGCGATCATTCTTTGCTGCCTGCTGTTCCCGATGGCGCTCGGCCCACAGTGGCACTGGTCGTGGCCGCTGAAGGTTATGCTTCTCGCCATTATTCCTTTGGGCTGGCTGACGGCGCTGAATGCGCGCAAAAAGGAACGAGAGAATGCCCACCCGCTGATCCCGCCGCGCCTGCTGCAGCTTCGCAGCGTTCGCTTTGGCATTCTGATTGCGATGCTCTTTTTCAGCGTCTGGTCCGGGTTTATGTTCTGTATGGCGCTGACCATGCAAACCGGTCTGGGGATGGCACCGTGGCAGTCCGGAAACAGTTTTATCGCGCTGGGCGTAACTTACTTTATTTCGGCGTGGTTCGCGCCGCGGCTGATTGCTCGCTACAGCACCAGTACCATTCTGCTGACCGGTCTGACGATCCAGATTGCCGGCCTGCTGGCGCTGATCGCTACGTTCCGCGTCTGGGGAATGGAGAATACCGCCCTGACGCTGGCGCCCGCGA
The DNA here is from genome assembly GCF_020149545.1 of Enterobacter cloacae complex sp. ECL352. Classification (NCBI taxonomy): domain Bacteria; kingdom Pseudomonadati; phylum Pseudomonadota; class Gammaproteobacteria; order Enterobacterales; family Enterobacteriaceae; genus Enterobacter; species Enterobacter cloacae complex sp. ECL352. Next base: position 3,456,041 of record NZ_CP083709.1, on the reverse strand, counting down.
CCGGGCTGGTCGGCTACGGGCAGGCGCTGATCGTGAACAGCTTCTACCGCATCGGGATGCGCGATATTCAGCCTGACGACGCCGGGGCCGCGAGCGCCATTCTCAGCACGCTGCAGCAGGCCGCGCTGGGGCTTGGCCCGGCCATTTTTGGCGCGATTTTGCTGCACGCGCTGCAAAACCATCACGGGGATTACACCCAGGCGGTTAACGTCTTTCTGATGGTGGAAACGGCGATGATGGTGGTGCTCGCCCTGGCGACGCTGCGCATCCGCCATAGCCTGTGCCTGCCGGTGGTGAAGGTCTGCCAGGCCACCAAATAAGCCCGTGAATTTGCATAATAGATCCGCAGCCGCCATTATGGGGCTGCATCAATACAGGAGACGTTATGCAGGAATTAATTGCTCAGGTTGAAGAGTTAGGCATTGAAATTAATCACACCACCTCTTTAGTGATTATCTTTGGTATTATTTTTCTTACCGCCATCATCGTTCATTTTATTCTGCACAAAGTGGTGCTTCGCGCTTTCGAAAAACGCGCGCAGGCCAGCAGCCATTTATGGCTGCAGATCATTACCCAGAATAAATTATTTCACCGTCTGGCCTTTACCCTTCAGGGGATAATCATCAACGTTCAGGCGGTACTGTGGCTGCAAAAGGGCAGCGAAGCGGCGGAAATTCTCACTACCTGCGCAAAGCTGTGGGTCATGGTGTATGCCCTGCTCTCCTTCTTCTCGCTGCTGGACGTGATTTTTAATCTGTCGCAGAAAATGGCCACCGCATCACAGCTGCCGCTGAAGGGGATCTTCCAGGGCATCAAGCTGGTGAGCGCCATCCTGGTGGGGATATTGATTATCTCCCTGCTGATCGGCCAGTCCCCGGCAATTCTGATAAGCGGTCTGGGCGCCATGGCCGCCGTTCTAATGCTGGTGTTTAAAGACCCGATACTCGGACTTGTGGCCGGGATCCAGCTTTCCGCCAACGACATGCTCAAGCTCGGCGACTGGCTGGAGATGCCCAAATACGGTGCCAACGGCACGGTAACGGATATCGGTCTGACCACCGTTAAAGTGCGCAATTTTGATAACACCATCACCACCATTCCGACGTGGGCGCTGGTCTCCGACGCCTTTATCAACTGGAGCGGCATGTCCGCCTCCGGCGGGCGACGCATTAAGCGCAGCCTGAATATTGATACCACCAGCATTCATTTTCTCGACGAGCATGAGCAGCAGAAACTCATTCAGGCGAAGCTGCTGAAGCCCTATCTGGCCGCGCGACATGAGGAAATTAGCCTGTGGAATCAGAAGAACGGTGAAGGGGAATCGGTATTAAACCTGCGTAAGATGACCAATATTGGTACTTTCCGCGCCTACCTGAATGAATATCTGCGCAACCATCCGCGTATTCGCAAAGATATGACGCTGATGGTGCGCCAGCTAGCGCCTGACGCGAATGGTTTGCCGATTGAAATATATGCCTTCACCAACACGGTGGTCTGGGCAGAATATGAGGAGATTCAGGCCGACATCTTCGACCATATATTCGCGGTGGTGGATGAATTTGGGCTGCGTATTCACCAGTCCCCGACCGGGAACGATATTCGATCCCTGGCGGGCGTTATCGCCAGATAATCCGTTTGTAGGCCCGGTAAGCGAAGCGCCACCGGGCGTGAAGGCAGGTGCGGTTTGGTGTGGTGCCCTCACCCCGGCCCTCTCCCACAGGGAGAGGGAGAAAAGCGGATCACTTTTTGCGGGAAAGCTTAAACGCCACAAACAGGAAGATAACCCACACCGGCAGCAGCATCGCCGAAAGACGCATCTCATCCATAGTGCACATCAGCACCAGAATCAGCCCGAGGAAAGCGATACAGATGTAGTTCCCCGCAGGGTAAAGCAGCGCTTTGAACTGCGTCTCACGTCCCTTGCGGCGCATCGCGGCGCGAAAGCGCAGGTGCGCAAGGCAGATCATGATCCAGTTCAGCAGCAGCGTGGCAACAACCAGCGCCATCAGCAGGCCAAAGGCTTCTTTCGGCAGCAGATAGTTAATCAGCACCACCAGCGACGTAATGGCGCCGGAAAGTAACAAGGAATTCACCGGCACACCGCGACGGCTGACGCGGGTGAGGAACTTCGGCGCGTTGCCCTGCACGGAGAGGCCGAACAGCATGCGGCTGTTGGAGTAAACGCCGCTGTTATAGACCGACAGAGATGCCACCAGAATGACAAAGTTCAGCGCCGAGGCCACCACGTTGCTGTTTAGATCGTGGAAAATCATCACGAACGGGCTGCTGTCTGACTTCACTTCCACCCACGGATAGAGCGCCAGCAGCACCACCAGCGAGCCGATGTAGAACAGCAGAATACGGTACACCACCTGGTTGACCGCTTTTGGAATGCTCTTGTGCGGGTCGCGCGCTTCCGCGGCGGTAATGCCAATCAGCTCCAGCCCACCGAAGGAGAACATGATCACTGCCAGGGAGAGGATCAGCCCTTTCCAGCCGGTCGCCAGGAAGCCGCCGTGCTGCCACAGGTTGTCGATCGTGGCGCGCTCGCCGCCGTGGCCGGAAAAGAGCAGCCACAGGCCAAAGCCAATCATCCCGATTATCGCCAGCACCTTGATCAGCGCAAACCAGAACTCGGTTTCGCCATACAGGCGCACGTTGACGAGGTTAACGGCGTTAATAATGATGAAGAAGGCCGCCGCCCAGATCCACGTCGGAACATCCGGCAGCCAGTACTGCATGTAAATGCCCGCGGCGGTCAGCTCCGCCATCCCCACCAGCACGAACATTACCCAGTAGTTCCAGCCGGACAGGAAGCCTGCAAACGGGCCCCAGTATTTATAAGCAAAGTGCGCGAAGGAGCCTGAAACCGGCTCTTCAACGACCATTTCGCCAAGCTGGCGCATGATCAGGAAGGCGATAATCCCGGCGATACCGTAACCCAGCAGCACCGCCGGGCCAGCCATCTGAATAGCGGGGCCGATGCCGAGAAACAGCCCGGTACCGATCGCGCCGCCAAGGGCAATTAACTGAATATGTCGATTTTGCAAACCACGTTGCAGCGTCGGATTCTGATCCGACGAGGCTTCAGCGCTACCATGGCCTGAAGCGGATGACGCGTCTTTCACGTCCTACCCCTGTCTCTTTTTTAGAAGGGGCACGTTTTAACACTTCATGCTGGAGGTAGCAAGGGATTGGGGCATCCCTGCCCCGGATAACGAGATGGAACGCTTAAAACGCGTAGCCAACCGAGACCTTAAAGGTGCGCGGTTCGCCCTGCGTAATATAGGTACCGGAATCATCCACGCTGGCCCAGTAGTTTTCATTGGTCACGTTGTCGATGCCCGCGCGAACCGTCACCTGGTTTTCATTGTGGTTCACCGCGAAGCGATAACGCATTCCCAGATCCAGCGTGGTGTAGCTGTCCAGCTTTTTGGTGTTTGCCAGGTCAGCGTACTGCGCGCCGGAGTGGTTCACGCGGGCGGTGGCGGTCAGGCCGTCAATCGGCTTGATGTCGTACTCAGCGCCCAGCACGGCGTAAAAGTTCGGAATCCCGATCGCATCGTTACCCTGATTCACGCCATTTTTGGTTTTGGTCAGTTCGGCCTGCAGCCAGGTAGCGCTGGCGTTCAGACGCATCCCCAGCGCGGGCTCGCCGAAGACGTTCAGCTCCACGCCACGGTTTCGCTGCTCGGCGTCCAGGCCGTAGTGGCCGCTGTCGTCGAGGATCGCCGACGGCATTTTGATTTCGAACAGCGCAAGCGATCCGCCCACGCGGCCGAAGTCCGCCTTCACGCCCACTTCGTTCTGCTTAGAGTGAACGATACCGGTGCTCTGGCCGTAGTTGGTGGCGGTGTTAGGTGCGGTTTTGCCCGGCTGCAGCGCTTCGGTGTGGTTTGCATAAAGGGAGATCGCCTCCCACGGCTTGTAGACCACGCCGTAGGTGGGCATCCAGCGGCTGCCGTCGAAACCGTCCGCCGCGTTTTCCGCCCCGGTGACTTTGTTATACCCGCGAATGACCACCTTCTGATGGCGGGCGCCTGCGGTGAACAGCAGCTTGTCATCCAGCACGCCCAGCGTATCGCTCAGCAGCCAGCCCTGGGTACGGGTGCGCCCGCTGGTCAGCGGATCGCTGTACTTTCCGCCGGAACCGTTGAAGTTGGTGCTATCCGGCATGTCGACGCCGGTGTTGTGGTAGATGTTGGTGGTCGGGTTATCTTTCGTCGCCGACATTTTCCACGCGATTTTTTCATTTTTGGTCATCGCCGAATAGCCAACGTTGACCTTGTGCGAGACGAAGCCGGTATTGAAATTACCGCGAACGCCCGCCATGCCGCTGACGGAATCGCTTATGCGGTTGGTATCAAGACGGCTGACCGTTGCCTTGCCGCTTTTATCCACCAGCTTCGGCGCGCTGTAGATGCCTTCCTCGTGCGCGTGCTGCGCGCCAAGACCGGTATAGGCGGTCCAGCCGTCGGTGATGTCGTACTCGCTGCGCCACATCCCGAATTCGTTTTCGATGTTGCTGTAGGCCCACTTCTGCGAGAAGTTGCGATCGTTTTTCGGCGGCTCCGGAACGAAATCCACCGCGGAAATATTGACGCTGGTCGGGCTGCCGTGGAAGGTTTTCTTCTGATAGCCCAGATCCAGCGAGGTGCGGAAGCGGTCGCCGGTGTAATCAAGGCCGGTAGAGAGTAGCGTGGTGCGGCGGCGGTCATTCGGTATGCCGGTTTCCCCTTCGCGATGAACCAGGTTCACCCGCGCGCCGAACTGGTCGCTGTCACCGTAGCGACGGCCCGCATCCAGCGTGGTGCCAATCTGGGAATCCGAGGTGTAGTCCACGCCGACTTTCGCCTGCGGGAGTTCGCCCGCGTGTTTTGGCTCAAGGTTAATCATCCCGCCCACGCCGGAGCTTGCCGCGCCGTTCATCAGCGAGTTGGCCCCTTTAAAGATCTCGATGCGGTCGACCATCTGGGTATCCACCACCTGGCGCGGCAGCACGCCGGACAGGCCGCCAAAGGTCATGTCGTCGCCGTCGAACTTCAGGCCACGGATGCGGTAGGTCTCCGCGCTGTTGCCGTACCCCTGAACGAACTGCACGCCCGCGTCGTTCGCGACGACATCGGCAATGGTTTTCGCCTGCTGATCTTCCACCAGCTTCGAGGTGTAGCTGATGATGTTGAACGGCACGTCCATGGCGTTCTGCTGGCCCAGCATACCCATGCGCCCGCCGTTCGCCACCTGTCCGTCAAGGAAGGCCGGTACCAACTGGTCGCCGCCGGGTTTGAAATCGCTGGCTGGTGCAGCCTGGACAACAAGGGTGTCCTCTTTTTGATTGTCCGCCGCGAAGGCGGAATGTGTCGCCGCGCCAACGGCGAGCGCCAGCAGCGTTTTGTGCATGATGGTGTTGTTCATCGTTAACTCATTTTAAAGTGCGCGCAAAAATGACCCGTTGTCGGGCCTTAGAATGTATTGAATGCAATGCAAATGAGAACTATACGCATTATCCATGCGTTAGCAAGTGTAACCGCGTTCATAAGGAGATTTGGCGAGAAAAGAGGGGGAACAGCCACCCCGTTTCGGGGATGGCTGCAATAACATTATTTTTTCTTGTAGATATTGGCCGTACCGTGAATTTTATTGTTGGTGTTCCCTGAAGTGAGCACCAGGACATCCGCGCCTTGCTTATCGGCTTTCTCAATCAGTTCTTTTTTCGCATCATCCACCGATACTTCATTCGAGGTGTTTACCGTACCGATTTTTTTATATTGAGATGCAACTTTCTTGAACTCGCTTTTAGTGAGTAGCTGGGCAGCAAAAGCATTGGTCGTAAACAGTAACGCCGTTCCCAACAAAATAGCAGTCGTCTTTTTCATAACCTTTTTCCTTGAGATTAATCAGCAACTACGAAAAACCTCACGCAGTGTGGTGAGGTTTTATGAGCATGGTAGAGAATCTCAGGAATTGCCATGCGTTCGGGAAAAATCTTTTATAACAACCCGTTGCATGAAATTACTAACGAATATTAAGAATATTCGAACACCCGCGCGGTGCCAGCAATATCAATGCGTACCGCCGTGCCCGGGTTCCATCCTGGCTGGCTTACGGTCTTCAGAATTACGGGCTGCTGCTGCCCGGCTAATCCCAGGGTGAGCGTTGACAGCTGGCCGGTGAAGTCCACGTCGAGAATCGAGATCGGGCTTTCATGCGCTGCACATGCCGTCACGCGTAATTGTTCAGGGCGCATCATTACCCTGCCCTGTCCTGTCGCATGCGCGTTGTCCGTCGGCACTTCACCCAGCGCGCACACGGCATACCCGGCAGCGAGCTGAGCAGGCAGGATCACGGCATCGCCAAGAAACAGCGCCGTCTCTTCGTCAACGGGACGGGTGTAAACGTCATAAGGCGTCCCGACCTGCGTGAAGCGCCCGGAGCGCATGACGGCAACCTGCGTGGCAAAGGACAACGCTTCGTTCTGATCGTGGGTGACCAGAATCGAGGCTACGCCCGCTTCGGCCAGCAGATCGGCCGTTGCCTTACGCGTCATGGCGCGAAGGCCGGTATCCAGAGCCGAGAACGGTTCATCCAGCAGCATCAGTGAAGGTCGCTGGGCCAGCGCACGGGCAAGCGCCACGCGCTGCTGCTGTCCGCCGGAAATCTCGTGGGGCCAGTGCGTTGCGAGCTGCCTGTCCAGAGAAACCATCTCCATCAGCGCCTCAACGCGCTGGCGCTTCTCGTGGCGAGTGCCGTCCAGCCCCCAGGCGATGTTGTCTGCCACATTGAGGTGCGGGAACAGCGCACCCTCCTGAGGCACAAAACCGATCCGGCGCAGGTGGGCGGGAACAAAACTGTTTTCATCGAACAGCGTTCTCCCCTGCATGACAATGCGCCCGGTGTCAGGCGTTTCGAACCCGGCCAGAATACGCAGCAGCGTGGTTTTCCCCGACCCGGACGGCCCGACAATCGCCGTCCTGCTCCCCGGCGCCACGCTCAGGTTTAAGCTGTCGAGCACCTGCACATCAGAAAACGATTTAGAAATGGCGGTTAATTCAAGCATGTCATAGCCCTGCAATTTTTTTCGACTGCATATAGAGAATGGCGGTCAGCGGGAGTGAAATCAGGATCATCAGCATCGCGTAAGGCGCGGCGGCAACATAGTCAATTTCACTGGTCAGCGCCCAGAATCCGGTGGAGAGCGTGCGCGTGCCCAGCGGAGAGAGCAGCAGCGTGGCGGTCAACTCGTTGCTGACGCCGAGGAAAACCAGCGCGGCCCCCGCCGCCGCACCCGGCGCGGCCAGCCGCATCGTGACGCTCCAGAGCGCCTTCGCGGGCGTGCTGCCCAGGCTGCGCGCCACGTTCTCCAGTTCGACCGGCGCCTGCGCAATCCCCGCCCGCAGGTTGATGAGCGCACGGGGCATAAACATCAGCAGGTAGGCAAGGAACAGGGTAATTTCCGTCTGGTAAATGGGACGGGCGTAGTGAATGGTGACGGTGACCAGCGCCAGCGCCGTGACGATGCCCGGCAGCGAGCTGGTGATATAGATGCACCCTTCCAGCATCCGGAAGATGCGGTGCGGATAGCGGATACCGAGCCACGCGATGGGGATCACGCACGCCGTCGTCAGAAGCGCGCCGCCCACGCCGAGCATCAGCGTCTGGCGCAGGGAGTGCCAGAGATCGGCACTCATCCAGTTTTGCACGCCGCCGAGCCAAATCCAGCGACACAGGACAATTAACGGCACGCCCAGCGCCAGCACGATCAGCACGATGAAAAACAGCTGGCCCAGCGCGGCGGCCGCAGGCTTCAGCGGCCAGCGTTTCTGCTCGCGCGCGGCCCCGGCGCCAATGCGCGCGTAGCGTGCTTTTCCGCGCGTCACGCCCTCCAGCATTAATATAGCCAGACAGCACAAGGCCAGCACGCCCGCCAGCATGTTCGCCGCCGGGCCGCTGAAGGTAGACTGGAACTGGTCATAAATTGCCGTGGTGAAGGTATCAAAGCGGATCATCACGTACAGGCCATATTCCGCCAGCAGGTGCAGCGCCACCAGCAGCGCGCCGCCACAGATAGCGAGCTTGAGCTGGGGCAACACCACGCGGAAAAAGACCCGCCAAGGCGGCGTTCCCAGCGAAGCGGCGACATCTTCAAGCGTCGGGTCAAGGCGACGCAGCACCGCCGCAACCGGCATATAGATAAACGGATAGTAGGCAAGAACCGAGAGGAACACGCCCGCGGAGAGCCCGTGCATGGAAGGGACAGCGCTCACCCAGGCGTAGCTTTGCACAAACGCGGGGATCGCCAGCGGGGCGACCGCCAGTGCGGACCAGATCCCTCGCCCGGCAAGCTGCGTGCGCTCCGTGAGCCAGGCGATTGCCACGCCCGTCACGATACACAGCGGAACCGCTAAAGCCGTCAGCCACAGCGTGTTGCTGAGCAGCTCAGCAACACGCGGGCGAAACACCAGCGCCTTAATGGTTTCCCAGCCGGTCTCAATGCCAATGGCAATGATAAAACCCAAAGGCAGAAGCGCCATTAATGAAAACAACACAGCTAACGCAACCATCGGCAGTGCAGGACGCCTGCGGGCAGGCTCCTGCGCTCTGTTTTTTCCGATGTCGAGACTCAGACCAGACATAAGACGTTCACTTCACTCTCAGGATCACAGCAGGCCGGCTTGCGTCATCAGCTCGATAACTTTTTTACTGTTGAGCGTTGAAGGTTCAACTTTCGGTGCATCAAGATCTTTCAGCGGGACCAGTTTCGGGTTTGAGGCCGCGTTCACGCCCACTGCATATTCAAAGGCGTTGTTGGTACGCAGGCTTTCCTGGCCTTCTTTACCGGTAATGTATTTGATGAAGGCCTGCGCCTGCGCTTTGTGTTTGCTGGATGCCAGCACGCCGCCGCCAGAGAGGCTCACAAACGCGCCCGGATCCTGGTGTTTGAAGTAGTAGAGCTGGGTGTTTTTGCTGTTTTCACCGGTTTTGGACTGATCGACAAAACGGTAGTAGTGATAAATCACGCCGCCATCAATCTGACCGGCATTGACCGCTTTCATCACGGTGCTATTGCCTTTATAGGCAACGAAATTGGCTTTCATCGCCTTGAGCCATTCCAGCGTGGCCTTTTCGCCTTTCAGCGCCAGCATCGCGCTCACGATGGCCTGGAAATCCGCGCCTGACGGTGATGCCGCCCAGCGGCCTTTCCACTCGGGTTTTGCCAGATCCATCAGCGATTCAGGCAGCTGCTTTTCGTTCAGCTTTTCCGGGTTATACACAAACACCGTGCTGCGGGCCGCGATGCCAATCCAGCGGCCGTGCGCCGGACGATATTCTGCCGGTACCTGCTTCAGGGTGTCTGCATCCAATGGCGCAAACAGGTTGGCATTATCCACCAGCACCATAGAAGGAGAGTTCTCCGTCAGGAACACGTCTGCCGGTGACGCGCTGCCTTCCTGAACCAGCTGGTTACCCAGCTCGCTGTCATCGCCATTACGCAGAGTGACTTTAATGCCGGTTTCTTTGGTAAAACCGTCAACCCACGACTTCACCAGGTTTTCGTGCTGCGCGTTATAAACAACGATACCTTCGTTGTTATCGGCGGCAACCGCTTGTGTGGAAAGGAAAAGGGATGAAGACAACAAGGCAAGCGAGAAGCAGGACAGCAGGCGAGAATTCATGAACATATCCTTTATAGACCAACGGGATTAACGACTCATAGCTTTGTGGGACAGGATTAAAGCATACAACAACGCTAATGATAATTAGTATCAATCGAGTTTAGTCGTAAAAGTGTAAAATTTCTTTTTAGCAGATTTTAGAATGATAAAAATCCAAATTTTCATGAGAGATAATTTTTAGATTAAGAAAACCTTAAGCCTGCCTACAGTGAAATTCATTAGCCTTCTATTCATTATGACGCGAAGGTAAATCTGTTATTCATGCGCCCGGCAGATATAAAAGCCCCGATCTTGCGGGGCTTTTTATGCTTATCCGGAGGTCGCTAAATTTATAAGGCGACTAATTTAAAAAGCATCACAAAACCGCATGAGGGGCATACATAGGATAGGTGAAGAACAATAAATGCACGCAGTTCAGCACAAAATGGAATAACGTTGCAACCCAGAGCCTGCCGCTCCACATCCACGCCAGGCCGTAAATAATGCCGGAGAGGCTGGCAAAAATAATCAGTAGTAAACCGCCGCTATAATGCATCAATCCAAAGATGACTGAGGCAATCAACAGCGCGACAACAGGATGAATAATCCGGGACAAGCGTTGCTGCAGGTAGCCTCTGAACAAGGCTTCCTCAGCCAAAGAGACGAAAAAAATATTCGCAAGGGCAAATTGAGCGAACCATTCTGGCGCATGCGGCTCAATTTTAAGTCCACCCAACGCAACAGCCAGAAGTAACAGCGCGGGTATCGCAAGAACCAATATTCCCCAGCCGACCTTGCCCGCTTTATAGAGGGGTTTTGCGACGAATAACGTTGGCATGCACGTAATTAAAAAGAACGGCACCACTGCCTTGTCCATATTAAAGTACATACTGAACGGTATGCTTTGCGGACCTACGACGACAGCATCCAGCACTTTGGGGTTATGAAAACCCGGGATCAGATGCAAAACCAGGGCAACGGCGATGGCCACGCACAGGCCTTCGACCAGATACGTATATTTATTATTTTTATTCCGTAGCCATTCAACAACAGACCAGCCAACGACGATTGATGCAATAACCAGCAGCGCCGGGGCGTCAAGAATACTCTGTTTCCAGCCGAGAAATGCCGTTAATCCCAGAATCAGGTAAGCCAGGCTTTTATTAAGGGAGAGTGCGGCAAGCGAAGTTGCGAGTAGATACCACATAAATGTCCTTCTTGACCGGTAAATTTTAGGGGCGATGTTCCAAATATGTCCCACAGCGGAAATCAGGAGGATGTGAAGGAGGCGTAACTCTATGAAATGAAATGGCACGCCCTGTAGGATTCGAACCTACGACCTACGGCTTAGAAGGCCGTTGCTCTATCCAACTGAGCTAAGGGCGCACTGATATGCGTGTACTTCGCGGTGGTGAAACGCGAAGAATTATACGGTCAATGGCAGGTGAGTCAATGCCTTTTCCGTTTTCAGGGCCAATTACCGCTAGCCGATTGTAAATACGGCTATTTTCTCAACATTTCGCCCTGTTTCACCGTAAAATTTAGCGCTGCGAAAAGGCTTAGTTGCATTTAAGTAACGCCTGCTGTTTTCCTGACCGTCAGCTCGTCACACTAGAGTCAGGTATCCCGGCCGCCTGGAGGCTGACAGACAACAGGACAATGGAGTGACAGCGCAAAACCTGATCGATACGCCCCCCCGGTTACAGTACATTTCTCAGGACATCGTCGGCATTAAGCTTGAGCCCATCGTCGCCCTTTCCTCCCTGCGCCTGGTTGGCGTGGAGGTACTTAGCGTTCTGTCCGACACGCGGCACAGCGAGGACTTTTTTTGCGAACGGTCCGCAGACTGGTCGATAGCGCTGCTTGAAGCGCAGCTTGCCGCGTTAAAAAATGCGCCGCACGGTCATAATCTTTTTATTAATCTGCCGATAACCGTCCTGACAGAGACAGCCTCTTTTCAGCGGCTTATCCGGTTGCCAGACGTGTCGCTCAATATTGAGATTGTCGATCTCGCGTCCTTTTTAGCGCTGACCCTCGTCGAGAAGCAGCATGTCGTTCAAAATCTGCGGCAACTTAGCAGACAGGGACACGCAATCTGGCTTGATGACGTGGATGACGTCACCGTGCAGTCGTTTTTATCCTGCCGACTCCCGTTAAGCGGCATCAAAATAGATAAGGAAGCATTCTGGCGTTTACGCGACACCCCTGCGCTGAGGCAACTGGTTTCCCTTTGCTTTCAGCTTGCCGGGAAAGTGCTTATTGAAGGTATTGAGACTGAACGCGATCGTACCTGGGCACTGCAGGCAGGCGCAGACCTCGGCCAGGGATATTACTGGCCGTCCTGGACATGGCCGGAGGATTAAAACGCCATTTCCAGGAGGGAGACCATGCGAATGACAGTGCGCCGTTACCGGCGGCGGCGTACAGGAAGTGATGCACTGGGATTTACGCGCTCACCTTTTGCTCCCCCCTTTTTCGACCGGCTCGAATTTTTGAGCCAGTCCATCAGCCAGCCCCGCAAAACAGACGCCCCGTTTATCCTTCTGGTGACGGAGGATCACTACCTGCGCACCGGTTTTCTCCACGGGCAGTTTCCCCTGAGCAGCTGCTGCGACTACGCCACGCTGGACGACGCCCTTATCGCTCAGACGCAGTGGCCCTCAGCCCGTCTGGTCGTGGATATTGAAAGCCGATCCACGGGGCTTCTGGAGAAACTGGATCAGTTGAGACGGCATAGCCTGTTTCCTCCGTTCCTGACGCCCTGGCTGTTGGTCCGGGCCGATAATTACGACACCCGCCTCTTCTGCAAAGCGGCAGGTCCCTTTCATGTGCTCGAACGTCAGCTGAACGCCGCCGCGCTCCAGCACAGCCTGCAGGATCCCCTCCCTCCGCCGGGAACCGAGAAAGACTGGTTCTCGCGCAACGAATGGCCCATTCTGCAGGAGCTATCCCGGGGCAAGACATTGCGTCAGATTGCCCTTATGCAGAATCGCCCCTATAGCCGCATTATCTATCGTCTCAGCTGCATCCTGCTGAAGCTGGGGCTAAGCCATCGCCAGGAATTGCTGCATCTTCTTAATAACCTCTCAGACTGCACGTTTTCACTCACCTCCTAACCCCTTATTTCCTAAAGCGGTTTAAGAATTTACTTACCACTTGCGTTGCGAAAATGTTAATTTTTAACAATATAATCGAATTTATAACTATTCCTAATTTATGGGCGCGAACCTTGTGAAATGCCACAGATTAGCGGAACGGCAGCACTTTCCTCCATCCGTTAAGCGAATGCAGAAGGCGTTAACAAGATGATAATGATGTAAAAACAAGCAGCTTAGCGACAACTGCCAGGAGTAAAAAGCAAAGCGGGCAGCACGTTCTCCTGTGCACCAGACGCCGTTATCCGGATCGGCGTAAGCACTTTCAGATGAAGGTCAGACGGCCTGCGAGGGCAATTTTCAACCTCACTTTTGCGGGTTCGTCCCTTTCAAAGAGGCGTATTTTTGTTAACAATTAATCAACATACAGAGATATCTGTTATTTTTTGTTATTACATAAAGATGAAAAAATGCGGTAAATGAGATAACAGGATATTTCCGCTAAATTTAAAAAAATAGCGATTCAGATCCAGAAGATAATACAAACCAATACCCTCATATTAATTTACAGGGTTTTCGGAAAAAACTTACCCTGTATAATAAGATGCGTATCAAATATGAATAAGAAAAACCTTTTTGCCAACACCAGCCTAATGAGATGACCGCGCTGAGGCATAGTTCTTTTCATTACGTAAACAAGGATGCTTTCGCTCTTTCCAGGGAAATACTACGGTATAGGGATCTGCACATTATATCCTTCCGGCATTTCGAGAGTTTTACCAAACTCTGCATAACGCTTTTAATAATCTGAGGCATTAAAAATGAAACCGGCATCCGTTATCATTATGGACGAACATCCTATCGTCAGAATGTCGATAGAAGTCCTGCTACAGAAAAATAAGAATATCACAGTCAAGCTCAAGTCTGGCGATAGCCATGAAGTCCTTGACTGTATCCGCAATCACCCTATCGATCTGGTGATCCTTGACATTGAACTCACGGGCACGGATGCCTTCTCTTTACTGAAGAGAATCAGGAATTTAAACAAAAACATTAAGGTTCTGTTCCTCTCGTCTAAATCAGAGTTGTTTTACGCAGGTCGCGCCATTCGCGCCGGGGCAAATGGCTTCGTCAGTAAACGAAAAGATTTGGGTGAGATCTACAACGCCGTAGAAATGATTCTGATGGGCTATTCCTTTTTCCCGTCAGAGACGTTGAACTTTATAAACCATTTGGGTTCCGGGAAAGGGATGGCAGTAGATATGCCATTATCGAATCGCGAGGTCACGGTATTACGGTATCTGGCGAATGGATTATCCAACAAGGAAATTGCTGAACAGCTACTATTAAGCAACAAGACCATTAGCGCGCACAAATCCAATATTTATTCCAAGCTGGGTGTGCAAAGCATCGTGGAATTAATTGATTACGCTAAAGCCCACGAGCTGCTATAACCTGAATTCACTCCCTGCAGCTTATCTGAGCTGCAGGGAGTGCGGTCAGTGCTAATTATAATTAATCATGAAGGTGGCATCCGCATCAGCCCGTCCGGGCTGAGGGTTATCGGCAGTGGCAATATAATTGGCATAAAATGACAGAATCGCATTTCCCTGCGCATCAACCGAGACCGGCTGGCTGGCCTGCTGAAGCGCCAGCCGCGTTTTATCCGCATCCCTGATCTCAACGGCGACATGGCTTGCAGTACTGGCGTCATTCAGCGCCAGCAGGCCGCTATTGCTTCCGTCGGCTTTACCCGAAAACGTAATGGACGCCGCGCCCGGCGGGCAGCCGGTCAGCTTCAGCGTAAACGGCATCGGCTGCGTGCGGCTCCCGGTGGTGCTGAGCTGTTTCGTGGGCCAGGTGCCCAGCGGGACAGCCTTGTCGCTGTCGCTGCCCTCAGCAACGCAGGTAAAATCGACGATATTGCCGTAGAGCCGAATGTTAATCTCGCCCAACGCGGTGTCCGCCTGAGCCTGCGTGCAAAGCGCAAAGAGCGCTACGGTGAGAAAACGGATCCTGTTTCGCATATCGGCTCCTTAGTCGTAATCCACGCGCAAATACCCGCGCGAGGTGAAGCGCCCTTCCGCTGGCTTATTGCCCGTCACGCTCACCGGCCAGACCCGGATCCCCACCTGCGCCTGCGCGCTGTCGTCGAGGCGGAACGGAATTTTGCTCGTCAGGTTGTTGGGCGTCAGCGGCGCCCCGCTCTCGCTGGCAATGATGAACCCCACATCCGGGTTATCCGACACCAGCACATTATCAGAGACTTTTTCCGCCTCGACGCGCATCGTCAGCATGGCGTTTGCCTCCACGTTGGTGCATTTAATGGCGATGGTTTTGCTTTGCGATGAGACGCCCTCCGGCTTGTTACCCACGCCCGCCTTGCTGAACAAGGAGGCGCCAATGTCGCCGAAATCAAACTCCACCACGTTACCGGCATTAATGGCGCAGCTTTGCGGCACCTGAATGGTTCCGCTGTAGCTGATGGTATAGACCGGCGTGGTTAACGGATCGGAAGAGGTAGTGGTGACGTAAACGCGGAACATGGTGGCACGCGGGATCACCACCATGTTGATAAAACGCCGGGTCACCTTAAGACGGAAGACCAGGCTGGAGTCCTGAACGCCAAACGGTTTGTTTTTGGAGACGTTAGGATGGCTCCCCATCTGGATATAGCTTTTTGGCGGGTAAAACACGCCAGCATAGCTGTCCGTGATTTTCATCGCCCCGTCCAGATAGTCGTTAAGCTTCAGATACTGATAGCCATCGCTGGTCCCCGTGACCGGATAATCGGTCACATAGCTGCGCTTGGTGGTATTCCCGGTCGTGCCCTTCGGGCAGACGGCATTCACCCCTACCCACTGCGATTTCTCGCTGAGCGTCACGACCTGCCCAATCTGGTTATTCGAGCTGTTGAATTTATCCGTCAGGTCGTAATGCACTTCCGTCGGCACGCCTTTTTCATTGACGCACACGGTCGCTAATGCGTTTGTCGCGGGCAGTAGCGCCAGCAGCGACAAGGCAAAGAGTTGAGTTTTAATCACAGCCGATCCCCTTAAGTGTGATTGCCTGTTGCAGGCTCTGTTCAGATAAGCTGTAAGGTGCGCGACACTGGGACTGCGCCCCGTCGCCCCACTGGATCAGCAGTTCGCCCTCCAGCGGCAGCCCACTCAGGTAAATTTGCCCGTCATCCCCCACCATGCTGGTCACGCCGCTTTTGGTCTCACGCACCACCGCGCCGAACGGCACCGGCTGGTTGCCGCGCGTTACCGTCAGCAGGGCGCGCACGCCAATGCGGGTATCAAAGCTGGCGCGCACCAGCGCGCCTTTGGTCGGCACCACGCTGCTCACGTTGTTTTCGATATCGGTGTTATTGCTCATGGTGTTGGTATCCAGCGCCACGCGGTTGTAGCGATAGACGGTGGCATACGGCATCACCGCGTAGCCTCGCCAGTCGGTTTTCACGCCGGTCTGGTTTTCAATACTGACGCCCGATGCTCCCGGCGCTTTGATCAGCACGTTGGTGTCGCCCAGCGGCTGGCTGAAGGTCACGCCGTCGGCGTGGCCGACCACCCCGCCGGAGAGCTGCCAGTTGAGATCGTGCTGATCGCGGGAATAGTTGTAGCCAACGCCCAGCGTGCCGTAGGTCGCCTGCCAGTTGGCGCTGGCGCTTCCGCTTGCGCCGTTGGTGCTGGCGTGTCCCTGGGTCACGCTGTAGTTCAGGTTGCGGTCCTCCAGCAGCGTTCCGCTGACGCCGGTTTGCCAGCTTGTGTCGCCATCGCTGTTTCGACTGGCGGATGCCGTAGCGTAGGCGCGGTCAATCGCGCTGTCCCGGCGATAGCCCTGACGGGTAAAGAGGCTGAACGGCACGGAGACGTTAAACGACGCGATCCGATCGGTGCCGTCTATCCCAACGGATTTGTTCCACGACCACGAGACGGAGTAGTTGATCCCCTTCACGCCGCCCGCATAGCCCAGCTGGTACCAGAGGTTCGTCTCGTCTGTTCCCCAGTAGGTCTGCTCGCTACCGGAGATATAGACCGAGCCGTAGTCCCCCAGCGACTGAGAGACGTTGAGCTGAAAGCGGCCTTTTTTATTCCACGTCAGGTTGTGATAGCTCTGCACGTCCGGCACATCGTTATCGTTCTGGCTCTCGGCATACTGATAGCCCTCCATTGAGCGCCAGGCGACATCGTCGAGGGTGTAAAACCCTTTTGTGGAGTAGCGGTAGCCCAGCAGCTGGAAGTTAGTGCCGAAGCCGTTAAGGGATTTCGCGTAAAGGAAGCGCAGAGACTGCCCTTCGTGCCTGCTGTCGTCCGCGAGCTGGCTGCGGGCGTGGGTGATATCGAGCGAGACCGCGCCCCAGTCGCCCAAGTTTTTCCCGGCCCCGACGGCCACCGCGGTATAGCGTGACGCCAGCTGCGTCCCGCCGTAGAGCGTGTAACCGTTGGCAAGACCGGTAATCAGGGTGCCCTGAGTGAAGAACGGCGTATCCTGATCGCTGTTACCGCTGCGGTAATCCCCGGCAACGAGGTCATACTTCCAGCGCCCTTCACGCTGCAGAAGCGGCACGGTGGAGTACGGCACGGTATAGCGCTGCTGGGTGCCGTCTTTCTCTTCGACCGTGACTTCCAGGTCACCGCTTGAGGAGGTCGGGTTAAGATCGGTAATCGCAAATGCGCCCGGCTGGACATAGCTTTGATAGATAACGTAGCCGTTCTGGCGAACCACCACTTTGGCAGGCGTACGGGCGATCCCCCGCACGGTCGGCGCGTAGCCCTGCAGGCTGTCCGGGTACATGCTGTCAGACGAGAAGAGCCGCCCACCTCGAAAACCCATGCTGTCGAAGACGTCATTCCCGGTATTGCTGTCGCCCAGCACCAGTTCGCTTTTGAGCGGGATGACGGTGCGCTGCGCCCAGGTGCCAATATTCTGCCACTCGCTGTGCCGCTGCCCGTTATTCTGCGTGTACCGCCATGCGCCGTTGTTACGTAAACGCCAGGCGCCATAGTTCAACCCGCTCTGCAGGTTCAGATAATAGCTGTCGTCTTCGCTTCCCCGGTTACCGGTGAAGCTGTAGTTCACCAGCGCGGCGGGAATGCCTTCATCCCACTGTTCAGGCGGAATGTAGCCCCGGGCGCTGTTTTGCAACGCCACCTGCGGCAGGCTGACGTCCAGACGCTGAGAGGCAAAATTGAATACCGTTTCGCTGCCGGGTATGGCCGTGGCCAACGGAACGCAGGTGTCGCCCTGCACCTTAGCCAGCTCGGGAAACGCCGCGACGTTGACGCCAAAGCGATCGAGCATCGCGCGCGTAATGCACGCCGACAAACCGCCCGCCACCGGCGGCGTGTTCTCGGCCTGCTCGAAACGCACGTCCTGGGTACCGATAAACTCATCGTTACGCCAGATATCCACGCGATAAACGCCGGGTGCCTGCTGGTGTCCTTGTTCAAAACGCGACAAATCCGCCACGCTGGCGGTGTCGTCCGACAAGAAGGCCGGGTTGAAATAACTTTCGCTCCAGCCAGCCTGCGGCCAGAGCGCAGCCATCAGCGCCAGTGCAACCGGGCAGTAACGTCTCTGGTGCTTTTTCATCGCCCTGACTCTGCTCACAGGTTGACGCTACGCGCCGGAGTGATGGCACCGTAGTCATTCACGCTCTGCCAGGAAAGCGTACCGCCAGCACCGGCTGGCAGCACCTGCTGAGCCGAGCTTTTCGGCGCAACCATCAGGTTATCCAGCTGCTGCCCGCCCAGCTTCAGGTTGACGAGGGTGATGTAATACGGGGAAGCGTTGCTGACTTTGAGATGGCTGCCCGCGCGCTCAAACCGCAGCTGGGAAAGCGCCTCTTCCGGCTGCATCGCCAGGTTGTTCGGGCGCACAAACAGCTTGATGCGTGAGAGGATCGCCAGCTGCAGCACGTTATTGTTTTCCGTTTTCGCTTTGTTCACCGACGGGATCGCCTTCACGTTCATGTAAAAGAGCGATTCGCGATCGGCAGGCAGCGCTGGCCCGGCGTAAATAATACGCAGCGTGTTTTCACTGTTCGGCTCGCTGACAAACAGGGGCGGAGTGACGGCAAAGGTTTTTTCTTTTTGCCCGCTCGCATTTTCGATCCACGCGTTAATTAAATAGCGTTCCTGTTTGTTGCTGTTGGTGATCGCCAGCGACGTTTGCTTCGCCTCTGCGGGATAAATAACGCGCGTGGCCCCCAGCGCAATACCGCCGGAAGCATTTGCGCAGGCAGAAACCATCATCAAAATAAACGATAAAAAAAGTCCTGGTTTAATTAGGGTATTCATCACAACCGTACCTTTAATAATGTGTTCGCAGGTGTTATGGATAAATCAACGTAAACCAGACATCCGACTGAATTTTGCCTGGCTCGAGGTGTTCGGAAATAGCCCGATAGCGGGCGCTAAAATGGAACGCGAGCTCGCGGGTATCGATCGGCAGCCAGCTGACGGCCGTGGCATTTGGGATAATCTGACGCTGCTGTTCGTCAAAAAGCGCCAGCCCCACGCCGCTGCTGACGGGCGTTTCACCCGGCCGCGAGGTCGCCAGAAAGACCTGCGGATCTTCTGCGGGCGTCACGCCCTGAAACTGGATCCCCACGGTGCGCGAAACATCAACGCTGCAATCCAGCAGCCGCACGGTAAAAGGCACGTTAACCGTGGAAAAACTGCCCACACCGGAAAATGAATTGGTTCGGTACTGCCCCATGTCGATGCGCATATTCTGGCTGTCGGGCGCCACGGCGCAGCCGCCGTTCACCAGTTCACCTCTGAGATGAACCTTGCCACCTTCGATCACCACGGTATGCGCCGATGCCGGGCAAGCCATCGCAAGGGTTAACAGCAGTAGTGTTCCAGTCCTTGTCATCCTTCGTTCCTGGCATTAGCGTATGACGGGCCTCGTCCGTGAGGCCTGAACATCCCTGTGCGGAGGAATTACTCGTATTTCATTACGAAGGTGGCGTCAGCGTTTGCTTGGCCTGGCTCAGTGGTGGCAGCCGTTGATTTGTAACGTGCGGTGAACTTCAGGGTGTTGGTCCCTTCGATCAGCGTCTGCGCAGCAGAGAAGGTCGCGCCGTCTGGGGTCAGAACGCTGGATTTGCTGTCGAGGATCTCGATACCCACGCCTTTCGCGGTGTTGTCGTTGTTACCGGAGGTCACGGCCAGAAGGGTTTTGTCGGTTGGGTCGATCTGACCGGTGAACGCAACAGCGGCAGTTTTGGCAACCAGCGGATCGCAATCATTCAGTTCAATGTTGAATGGAATATTAGAGGTGGTGTCGCCCACTTTGGTAAATTTCGCGGTACGATACTGACCCAGATTAACGGTCTGCTCGGAAGAATCAGTATTTACTGAACAAGCCGCATTAACCAGCTCACCTTTAAAATGTACGGTACCGCCATTTACGGAAACCGGCGCAGCAGGATCTGCTGCATTTGCGGCACCTGCAACCAGGGCCAAAGTAGCAATAACAGTAGAAGCAATGTTGCTGAGTTTCATGTCTATTCCTTTAAAATGTAAATAACCCTTCCCGCGAATAATCGGGAATAAGAAATACGTTCAATTGATTAATTGAAAGCTTATTTCGGAGGAGACAAAGTAGCTCAGGACGCGTTTTTTAAATATGTCAAAACGCTGCTATTTCGCCAGGTCACATCCTAATCCCGCCTAAGAAATTGACCATCCCTTAAGAAGGGTTTTTGCGTCTCACTGATAAAAACGCGTAAAGGGTGACTGACAGCGACGCTCGCTTCTGACAAAATACACGCCATCCCCCCTTTCAAACGTTACAGACGGAATCTTCTCTCTGATGGCAGCAAAGATTATTGACGGTAAAACGATTGCGCAGCAGGTGCGCTCTGAGGTCGCGGAAAAAGTGAAGGCGCGTAAAGCTGCCGGAAAACGCGCCCCCGGGCTGGCCGTTGTGCTGGTTGGCAGCAACCCGGCATCGCAGATTTATGTCGGCAGCAAGCGCAAAGCGTGTGAAGAGGTGGGCTTCGTCTCCCGCTCTTACGATTTGCCGGAAACCACCAGCGAAGCAGAGCTGCTGGAACTTATTGACACCCTGAATGCCGATAAAGAGATCGACGGTATTCTGGTTCAGCTGCCGCTGCCGGCGGGTATCGACAACGTGAAGGTGCTGGAGCGTATCGCGCCGGATAAAGACGTGGACGGTTTCCATCCGTACAACGTTGGCCGCCTGTGCCAGCGCGCGCCGCGTCTGCGCCCGTGCACGCCGCGCGGCATTGTGACGCTGCTGGAGCGCTATAACATCGACACCTACGGTCTGAACGCCGTGGTTATCGGTGCGTCCAACATCGTGGGCCGCCCGATGAGCATGGAGCTGCTGCTGGCGGGCTGCACCACCACCGTGACCCACCGCTTCACCAAAAACCTGCGTCACCACGTCGAAAACGCCGATCTGCTGATCGTCGCGGTCGGCAAGCCGGGCTTTATTCCGGGCGAGTGGATCAAAGAGGGCGCGATTGTCGTGGACGTCGGGATTAACCGTCTGGAAAACGGCAAAGTGGTCGGCGACGTGGTGTACGAAGATGCCGCCGCGCGCGCGTCTTACATCACCCCCGTACCGGGCGGCGTAGGCCCGATGACCGTAGCAACGCTGATTCAGAACACGCTGCAGGCGTGCGAAGAATATCACGACGTAGAGGACGCGTAAGATGGCGACTTTTTCATTAGGTAAACACCCGCACGTTGAGCTGTGCGATCTGCTGAAGCTGGAAGGCTGGAGCGAAAGCGGCGCGCAGGCGAAAATCGTTATCGCCGACGGGCTGGTAAAAGTCGACGGCGTGGTAGAAACGCGCAAGCGCTGCAAGATTGTCGCGGGTCAGACCGTGAGCTTTGAAGGACAGAGCGTAACCGTTACGGCCTGAGCCGTTTTATGCCCTCACCCTAACCCTCTCCCACAGGGAGAGGGGATATAAAATCCCCTCACAACCATCGCGGTTATTTATCGATCAACTTCAAATAATCACTATTTCATCTGTTGAAACGTGAGAATTCAGTTGCGCGTTTTTCACTCTTTGCCCACGATAAGTAGAACGTTCTACTAAAACGTTCTACTTACAATAACAGCGCCAAGAAAGCGCTACTCGGGGGAAATCAGCATGAGTCTGATATCAGGGTTTGTTAAATCGCTGTCTAAGTTATCGATGATTGGTCGCGCCTTAATGCTGCCAATTTCACTGCTTCCCGCTGCGGGCCTGCTGCTGGCCTTCGGCGATAAGTTCCATCTGCCGCTGATGATGAACGCGGGCGGGGTTATTTTTGATAACCTGCCGATGCTGTTTGCCATTGGCTCCGCCGTGGGTCTGGCGTCAGAATCTGGCATCGCGGCGCTGTCTGCGGCGGTGTCGGTGTTTGTCACGAATATCACCATCAGCACCGTGCTGAGCATCACGCCGGAAATGGCCTCCCAGGGTGGGAAATACGCCATGGTGGTCGGCATCCCGACGCTGCAGATGGGCGTCTTCGGCGGCCTGATCTGCGGTATTCTCGCGGCCTGGTGCTATAACCGCTTCCACACCATGCAGCTGCCGGAGTTCCTGGGCTTCTTCTCCGGCAAGCGCTTCGTGGCCATTGCAACGGCGTTTCTGTCGTTCCTGATGGGGCTGCTGCTGCCGTACGTATGGCAGCATATCCAGGCCGGTATCGACGCGCTCTCCGTGGTGGTGAACGGCGATAATCAGGCGGCATCGACCTTTATCTTCGGTCTGGTAGAGCGCGCGCTGATCCCGCTCGGCCTGCACCACATCTGGTATCCGTCCTTCTGGTACTCGTTCGGGGATTACACCACTCAGGCAGGACAGGTGATCCACGGCGACCAGACCATCTGGTTCAAGATGCTGGAAGAAGGTGTGAAGTCCTTCAGCAGCGATACCTACCAGAATGCCGGTAAATTCATGCAGGGCGAATTCCCGCTGATGCTGTTCGCGCTGCCCGCCGCGTGCCTGGCGATGTATCACGAAGCCCATACGAAGAATAAGAAAATCGCGGCCGGTATTCTGTTCTCTGCGGCGCTGACCTGCTTCCTGACGGGGATCACTGAACCGGTAGAGTTTACCTTTATCTTCGTGGCGCCGATCCTGTACGTCTTTAACGCCATCATGGCGGGCCTGGCCTACATGACCATGTATCTACTGCATGCGCATATCGCCAAGTCGTTCTCAGCGGGCTTTATCGACTATCTGTCATTCGGGATCCTGCCGTCCTTTAACGGCTACAAGACCAACTTCCTGAATGCGATTATCATCGGCATTCCAATGGGCCTGATTTATTACTTCACGTTCCGCTTTGTGATCCGTCGTTTCGACGTGAAAACGCCGGGCCGCACTGAAGTGACCGCCAACGCGGATGATAAGTCTGATTCAGAACTCGCGACCGAGATCATCACCCTGCTGGGCGGGGCGCACAACATCGACTCCGTCGGCGCCTGTATCACCCGCCTTCGCCTGGAAGTGGCAAAAAGCGAGGTGGTCGATAAGGACGGCCTGAACGGACTCGGCGCGCGCGGCGTGGTCTTCGTCGGCGATAACGGTATTCAGGTGATTTTCGGTGCCAGAGCACAGTTTATCGCCCAGACCATGTCCACCATGATCGGCAAATAATAAGATGCCTGAACGACGCGTCTCCTGTAGTCTGGGAGACGCATTGTCGTATCTGACTGATAATCGGTGAATTTCAGGGAGCGGTTTTGAAGAAAGTCAGCATTATTGATGTCGCAAAGCACGCGGGCGTATCGGTCTCAACCGTCTCGCTGGTTTTGCGCCAGAAAGGGAAAATCTCAGAGGCAACGATCGAGAAGGTCAACGCTGCCATCAATACGCTGGGCTATGTTCATAACGTTGCCGCTGCCAATCTCCGCGCCAATACGTCCAATCTGATTGGCCTGATCCTCCGCGACTTTAGCGACAGTTTCTCCATCAAGGTGATGGCGAGCATCGTCCAGGATCTTGAAAAACAGGGGTATATGGTTTTTCTCGGCCAGCCCCAGAACGACCATGACCATCTTGAGCGCTGCCTGCTGTCGTTTAAGCAGCAGGGCGTCGCCGGGGTTATCTATCTGGCCTCGGATACCCGCACCTCCACCCTGCCGGAGCAGATTCGCCGCTGCCCGCTGCCGCTGGTGGTGGTTTCTCAGTCGCTGCTGGATGAAAAATGCAATCTGGTGATGCGCGATAACCGTCAGGCGGCAAATCTGGCGGTGCGTTATCTTATCGAGCGCGGCCATCGCAATATCGCCTACATTGGCGGACGTGAAGGCTGCCTTATCCGCGAGCAGCGCCTGCTCGGTTTTCGCAGCGCGATGACGCAGAACGGGCTGGTCTGGCGCGATGAATACTCTCCGGCCTGCAGCGATGACACCCTGGCAGCGGGTTTCGCCACCCGCCAGCTGCTGGAAAAAAACAACACCATCACCGCCCTGCTCTGCCACTCGCCGGATGCCATGATCGGCTCCATCTCCGGTATTCATCAGGTTGGACGAACGGTGGGTAAAGATGTGTTTTTGACGCAGCAGGTCGCGCTGGTCGGTTTCGAAGATATGCTCCACGTTAACCTCACCTCGCCGTCCTTTACCTACGTGTCGTCCGCCAGCGAAGAGACCGGGCGTCAGGCTGCCGGGCTGATTATTCGTACGCTGAAGGAGCCGACGCTGCAAACCCAGCGCATTACGCTTTCCGGACAGCTTATCGCGCGCGAGTCGGCGTAAAAATAAGAATTTGACGCGGGTCTGCCGGCGCGGGATTACTGCTATATTTCCATGATTTGCCATGGATAATCGCAATGCCTACCGTTATTACACACGCTGCTGTTCCGCTTTGTCTGGGCTTAGGCCTGGGAACCAAAGTGATTCCTCCCCGCCTGCTGTTTGCCGGGATTGTCCTCGCCATGCTGCCGGATGCCGACGTGCTGGCGTTCAAGTTCGGCGTCGCGTACGGCAATGTTTTCGGCCATCGCGGCTTTACCCACTCCCTGCTGTTCGCCTTTGTGGTGCCGATACTCTGCGTGCTGACTGGACGACGGTGGTTCCGGGCCAGCCTGATGCGGTGCTGGCTGTTTTTGACCGCGTCATTGCTTTCGCACAGCCTGCTGGATTCGATTACCACGGGCGGGAAAGGCGTCGGCTGGCTGTGGCCGTGGTCAGATGAACGCTTCTTTGCGCCGTGGCAGGTGATTAAGGTCGCGCCGTTTGCGCTGTCGCGCTACACCACGCCGTACGGGCATCAGGTGATCGTGTCGGAGCTGCTGTGGGTGTGGCTGCCGGGAGTCGTGCTGATGGGGTTGCTGTGGTGGAGAAAACGTGGGCGCTGATGCCCTCACCCCGGCCCTCTCCCACGGGGAGAGGGAGAAAACCTAATAATTCCCTCTCCCTTTGGGAGAGGGTTAGGGTGAGGGGAAAATTACTTACGGCGCCAGGTGGTGCCCTGCGGGCCATCTTCCAGAATGATGCCCATCTCGGTCAGACGATTACGCGCCGCATCTGCCGCCGCCCAGTCTTTTGCCTGACGCGCTTCCAGACGCGCTTTGATCAACGCTTCAATTTCCGCCACTTCACCGTCGTCCGCCTGCGCACCGCTCTGCAGGAACGCGTCCGGATCCTGCTCCAGCAGGCCGAGCACGGAGGAGAGCTTACGCAGATGGGACGCCAGCGCATTCGCCGCGGCCATATCTTCTGACTTCAGGCGGTTCACTTCGCGCGCCATGTCGAACAGCACGGAGTACGCTTCCGGGGTGTTGAAGTCGTCGTTCATCACCTCAACAAAGCGGGCTTCGAACGCTTCGCCGCCTGCAGCAGGAACAGACCTGTCGGTTCCGCGCAGCGCGGTATACAGGCGCTCCAGCGCCGAGCGCGCCTGTTTCAGGTTCTCTTCGCTGTAGTTCAGCTGGCTGCGATAGTGGCCGGACATCAGGAAGTAGCGCACGGTTTCCGCGTCGTAATACTTCAGCACGTCGCGCACGGTGAAGAAGTTACCCAGCGATTTAGACATCTTCTCGCGGTCAACCATTACCATGCCGGAGTGCATCCAGTAGTTCACGTACTCGCCGCCGTGGGCGCAGGTAGACTGCGCGATTTCGTTTTCGTGGTGCGGGAACATCAGGTCTGAACCGCCGCCGTGGATATCGAAGTGCTTGCCCAGCTGCTTGCAGTTCATCGCGGAACATTCAATGTGCCAGCCCGGACGGCCTTCGCCCCACGGTGATGGCCAGCTTGGCTCGCCCTCTTTGGACATTTTCCACAGCACGAAGTCCATCGGGTTACGCTTCACGTCAACCACGTCAACGCGCGCGCCGGCCTGGAGCTGGTCCAGATCCTGACGGGAAAGCGAACCGTAGGTTGGGTCCGTCGGCACCGAGAACATCACGTCACCGTTGTCCGCAACGTAGGCATGACCGCGTGCGATCAGCTTTTCGGTGATCTCAATGATTTCGTGAATATGGTGGGTCGCGCGCGGCTCGCTGTCCGGGCGCTGAATATTCAGGGCGTCGAAATCTTTGTGCATTTCGACGATCATGCGATCGACCAGCGCAACGAAGCTTTCGCCGTTTTCATTAGCGCGCTTGATGATTTTGTCGTCGATGTCGGTGATATTACGCACGTATTTCAGGGTGTAGCCCAGAAAACGCAGGTAGCGTGACACCACGTCAAAAGCGACAAAGGTACGGCCATGGCCAATGTGACAGAGATCGTAAACCGTAATACCACACACGTACATGCCGACTTCCCCGGCATGGATAGGTTTAAATTCCTCTTTCTGGCGCGTCATTGTATTAAAGATTTTTAACATCGAAGATTCCATGTAAACACGTGTGTGGTTGAAAACCGGCTATTCTACCCGTAATTCAAACCCGAAGCAGCACACAATGCAAGGTGATCGCATCCTGTGGTTATGCTATAACAAGCCCCTATAGATGACCCGAACGCGGGTCGACGTACCACAATAACGGAACAGGATGCAAAAATGGTTACTTTCCACACTAATCATGGCGATATCGTAATCAAAACCTTTGATGACAAAGCGCCTGAAACAGTTAAAAACTTCCTGGACTACTGCCGCGAAGGTTTCTACAACAACACCATTTTCCACCGCGTGATCAACGGTTTTATGATCCAGGGCGGCGGTTTCGAACCTGGCATGAACCAGAAAGAGACCAAAGAAGCGATCAAAAACGAAGCGAACAACGGTCTGAAAAATACCCGCGGTACGCTGGCAATGGCCCGTACTCAGGCGCCACACTCTGCCACCGCGCAGTTCTTCATCAACGTGGCGGACAACGACTTCCTGAACTTCTCCGGCGAAAGCCTGCAGGGTTGGGGCTACTGCGTATTCGCAGAAGTGGTTGAAGGTATGGACGTGGTTGACAAGATCAAAGCCGTCGCTACTGGCCGCAGCGGTATGCACCAGGACGTTCCTAAAGAAGACGTTGTGATTACAAGCGTGACCGTCAGCGAGTAATTCGTGGCGACACTCTTTATTGCGGATCTGCATCTGCAAACAGAAGAACCGGCGATAACCGCCGGTTTTCTGCGTTTTTTACGCGGTGAAGCGAAAAGCGCCGATGCGCTGTACATCCTGGGCGACCTCTTTGAAGCCTGGATTGGCGACGACGACCCTAACCCGCTGCACCGTGAAATGGCCGCCGCCATTCACGCGCTCGTGGATTCCGGCGTTCCCTGCTACTTCATTCACGGCAACCGTGATTTCCTGATCGGCAAGCACTACGCCCGCGAAAGCGGCATGACGCTGCTGCCGGAAGAGCAGGTGCTCGACCTCTATGGCCGCAGGGTTCTGATCATGCACGGCGACACGCTCTGCACCGACGATACCGGCTACCTGGCGTTTCGCGCCAAAGTCCACACCCCATGGATCCAAAAGGTGTTCCTTGCGCTGCCGCTGTTTATCCGTAACCGCATAGCTGCCAGAATGCGCGCGGGCAGTAAAGCCGCCAACAGCAGCAAATGCATGACCATCATGGACGTGAACCCGCAGGCCGTGGCGAGCGTGATGGAAAAGCATGGCGTTCAGTGGTTGATCCACGGTCATACGCACCGTCCTGACGTCCATTCCCTTATCGCCAACGGCGAACCGGCCCATCGCGTGGTGTTGGGTGCCTGGCACACCGAAGGCTCCATGGTCAAAGTCACGCCAGAGGGCGTGGAGCTGATCGCCTTTCCGTTTTAACCCCTCGCACCATCATTCTATTTTTTTGAACAATATCGGCAAATTGTTTCGATTTTAATCAGCCCGTGGTCGGCCTATTATTTATCACATCAGGGCAACACGCCCTATCCCAGATAAAATACTTAAGGAATACGACCATGAAATCTATCAAAACTTTCGTTGCAGTTGCCGCTCTTTCCCTGGTTTCTTTCGGTTCTTTCGCTCAAAGCGTGAGCGCAACCGCCTCTACCCTTGACCGCGCAGAAGCGAAAATTGCCGCGCAGGCCGCCGAGCAGAATGCCTCTTATAAAATCACGAGCGCGAAGGTCAACAACCGCGTGTACATGACCGCAGAACTGACTAAATAAAAACCCTGATTGCCGTGCCGCCAGCGAAGACGTGCGACAGCGACAATACGATGAGGAAGGAACAGAGAATGAAAAACATCAGCATCGTAAGTACCCTGCTGCTGGCAGTCGTGGTGTCCACTGGCGCACAGGCCGCGGAGAATCGCTTCTCCGTGCCAAAATCGGGCTCGAATGCCGACACCAGCATGGTGAATCATATCGATGTCAGCCGCGCGTTCGACAACGAGAACCTGTCCGCAGGGGATCTTCAGTAACATCACATAAAAGACCGCCATCGTGCGGTCTTTTATGTTATCGCTTTCTCGCCATAACTGCTCGCCTTTTAACCGCGCAACCGTTTTCCTTGCCCGTATAACATGCTATTCTCTGTGCCCTCGAAAGCAGTGTGTTTCGCACCACAGGAGTTTTAAGACGCATGTCTTCCCGCAATAATCCGGCGCGTGTCGCCATCGTGATGGGGTCCAAAAGCGACTGGGCTACCATGCAGTTCGCCGCCGAAATCTTTGAAATCCTGAATGTTCCACACCACGTTGAAGTGGTCTCCGCGCACCGTACACCGGACAAACTGTTCAGCTTCGCCGAAAGCGCCGAAGAGAACGGTTATGAGGTGATCGTTGCCGGTGCGGGCGGCGCAGCACATCTGCCAGGCATGATTGCCGCCAAAACCCTGGTGCCGGTACTGGGCGTTCCGGTCCAAAGCGCCGCGTTAAGCGGTGTAGATAGCCTCTACTCCATCGTCCAGATGCCGCGCGGTATTCCTGTCGGCACGCTGGCGATTGGTAAAGCGGGTGCGGCGAACGCAGCCCTGCTGGCGGCGCAAATTCTTGCGACGCACGATAAAGCATTACACCAGCGTCTGGCGGAGTGGCGTAAAGCCCAGACCGACGAGGTGCTGGACAATCCGGACCCGCGGGGTGCGGCATGAAGCAGGTTTGCGTCCTCGGTAACGGCCAGCTAGGCCGCATGCTGCGTCAGGCCGGTGAGCCGCTGGGTATTGCCGTCTGGCCCGTCGGGCTGGACGCCGAACCGGAAGCCGTACCGTTCCACCAGAGCGTGATCACCGCCGAGATCGAACGCTGGCCGGAAACGGCTCTGACCCGCGAGCTGGCGCGTCATAACGCCTTCGTTAACCGCGACGTGTTCCCGATCATCGCCGACCGTCTGACGCAAAAGCAGCTGTTCGACAAGCTCGGTCTGCCGACCGCGCCGTGGCAGCTCCTGTCCGATAAAAGCGAGTGGAATGACGTTTTCGCGATGCTGGGCGAGCTGGCAATCGTGAAGCGCCGCGTGGGCGGTTACGACGGCCGCGGCCAGTGGCGCCTGCGTGCAGATGAAACGGCAGAACTGCCGGACGACTGCTACGGCGAGTGCATCGTTGAGCAGGGCATCAACTTCAGCGGTGAAGTGTCGCTGGTTGGCGCGCGCGGGCACGACGGGCATACCGTCTTTTATCCGCTGACGCATAACCTGCATCAGGACGGCATTCTGCGCACCAGCGTCGCCTTCCCGCACGCCAATGCTGACCAGCAGGCGCAGGCGGAAGATATGCTCTCTGCCATCATGCACGAACTCGGTTATGTCGGCGTCATGGCGATGGAGTGCTTTATCACCCCGTCCGGTCTGCTGATCAACGAACTTGCACCGCGCGTGCACAACAGCGGCCACTGGACGCAAAACGGCGCGTCCATCAGCCAGTTCGAGCTGCACCTGCGTGCAATCACCGACCTGCCGCTGCCGCAGCCCGTGGTGAACAGCCCGTCGGTGATGATCAACCTGATCGGCACCGATCTGAACTACGACTGGCTGAAGCTGCCGCTCGTGCATCTGCACTGGTATGACAAAGAGGTTCGCGCGGGTCGTAAGGTCGGTCACCTGAACCTGAACGACAGCGACACGGGCCGCCTGAGCGCCACCCTGGAAGCAATGATCCCGCTCCTGCCGCCGGAATATGCGAGCGGTATTGTCTGGGCACAGTCTAAGCTCAAGTAAGACATCTGCGCCGGGGAGTTGATCTTCCCCTTCCCCGGCGTACAATCCCCGCCCATTGCTGCTGAGTTTTCTTCTGGAATAACCATGAACGATGGAACGGACTATCGCGCGATCCTCGCGTCTGATACCCCTTTAATCGACGTTCGCGCGCCGATCGAATTTGCCCAGGGCGCGATGCCTGCGGCGATCAACCTGCCCTTAATGAACGACAACGAGCGCGCCGCCGTCGGTACCTGCTATAAACGCCAGGGCCCCGAGGCCGCGCTGGCGCTCGGCCATCAGCTGGTAAGCGGCGAGACGCGTGAGGCACGCATCAACGCCTGGCGGGAAGCCAGCCTTGCCCATCCTGAGGGCTATCTCTGCTGCGCGCGCGGCGGCCAGCGCTCGCATATCTCTCAGGCCTGGCTGAAAGAGGCGGGCGTTGACTACCCGCTGATCCGCGGCGGCTACAAAGCCCTGCGTCAGACGGCGATTCAGGTGACTATCGAGCAGTCGCAAAAGCCGATGGTGCTTATTGGCGGCTGCACCGGAAACGGCAAAACCCTGCTGGTGAAGCAGCACGCGCAGGGTATCGATCTGGAAGGGCTGGCGCACCATCGCGGTTCGTCGTTTGGCCGCACGCTCACGCCGCAGCTTTCCCAGGCCAGCTTTGAAAACCACCTTGCGGTTGAGCTCCTGAAAAAAGACGCCGCGCGCTGGGTGCTGGAAGACGAGGGCCGGATGATTGGCTCCAACCACCTGCCGGAGTGCCTGCGCGACCGCATGGCTGAAGCCCCTATCGTTGTCGTCGAAGACCCGTTTGACGTCCGCCTTGAGCGCCTGCGCGAAGAGTATTTCGACCACATGTGGGCGGACTTTTCTGCCGCATACGGCGAGGAAGCGGGCTGGAAAGAATACAGCGAGTATCTGCACCACGGCCTGTTCGCCATTCGCCGCCGTCTGGGGCTGCAGCGGTATGCAGAATTCACCGCGCTGTTAGATTCCGCGCTGCTGGAACAGCAACGCTCTGGCAGCACAGAGGCGCACTTTAGCTGGCTTGCGCCGCTGCTGAAGGACTATTACGACCCGATGTACGGCTATCAGCTGGAGAAAAAAGCGGAGAAGATTGTGTATCGCGGGACGTACGAAGAGGTCGCTGAGTGGCTTAATCGCTAAAACAAAGCCGGGTGGCGAGGTAAAAGCAAAACGGCAACCTGGGTTGCCGTTTTTAATGTTCATTCCCTCTCCCCGTGGGAGAGGGTCAGGGTGAGGGCATCAGGCCGCACCCAACAAGACGACTTAGAAGTCGTAACGCAGACGCACCAGGTTCATGTCGCCCAGGTTGTCGGTGCTGGAGGTGAACGCGTGTTCGTAATCCACGCGGAAACCGTAATCCAGCTGGAAGCTGATACCCACGCCGTTGTCGATGCGCTGGTAGTTACGGCCGTTCACGTACTCAATACGGTCGCCCATGAAGTAAGGCTGGATGGATTTAACCGCGTACTGGCCGACCGGGAACTTGTAGCCCGCAAAGTATTCAATACCCCATGCATCACCCGCAAAGTAGTCGTTAACCGACACTTTTTTGGTGGTCATGAAGTTCTGGTACCAGCCGCCGCCTGCGGAGAAGGTCCAGTTGTCCGGGGTCCAGCTCAGCGCGGTACCGAGAATGTTCTGGTCGTAGGTTTTGCTGTCGCCGTTGTCCGGGTTACGCATGTCCGCGCGGGTGTAGTTCCACGCCGCGCCCCAGGTCAGGTCGGTAGTCAGGTGGTAATCCAGACCCAGCGAGCCGCCGCCTTTACGCTTGTAGCGCAGGCCGTTGCCCGGCAGGTATTCGCTGTCTTCAAACAGGTAAGATGCGTAGATGTCGGCATCGCCCACGGTTTTCTTATATTTCAGCATCTGGCGTGAACGGTAAGAACCGTCGTAATCGCCGTTGATCCCGTTACCTGGCGCCTGACCGATCATGTCGTAGTCCCAGATATCGGTTTTCGCGCCCACCACATCATAGTAAACGCTGTTCTGTTGACCGAAGGTCAGCGTACCCCAGGTATCGCTCTTCAGACCGGTGTAGAGCATACGACGCGTGGTGTCGTGTGCGCCGTCGGCGTAGTGGTGATCCCAGTTAAACTGCGCAGGAATATTGACACCCAGCTCGTAGTAGCTGATCCAGCTGATGTCATCAAACAGGTAGTAATCAGCCGCGAAACGGAAACGGGTGCCGCCGTCAAAGCCGTTACGCTTGTAGCTGTTTTTACCGTCGTCGCCGGTCATGTTCTGGAACTGAGGACGAATACTGCCGCCAACGGTAAAGTTCAGGCGGCTCAGCGGGTTACCCGCCTGAGGCTCCTGCTTAAGAACGGTGATTTCCGCCTGAGAAGCGAAGGTAGTCAATGCCACTGCCGCGCCGATCGTTGCCGCCAGCGCTGATTTTTTTATAGTCATTATTTTTCCTTAATAGACACGCTGCTAAATATTTAGCGGGTGAATATTAACTGGAAATAATCGGGCCGTGTGGTCGGGTTTTTAATGTTTTGTGCTACTAAATGAGTGGGTATTATCACTTTGTGCTATTTAAACGCTGCGCACCGGCATTAAAACCCGGCGCGCAACTATCACGGCTCTAAATCAACTCGCAAACTGACGGAACAGGGCTTTCCCCATTAACAGCCGCGTGCCGAGCCAGCCTCCGCAAAGAGAAAGCAGCACCGCGCCGCTGAGAGGCAGGATCAACCAGAGGCGCCAGTCAGGCTCCCACGGGAAGTCGAAGACCTTTGTCTGCAGCACCGCCAGCGCCGTTTCCGCGCCAATGGCCGCTACCAGACCCGCCACCAGCCCCAGCAGCGCAAACTCGCTCCAGAGCGTCATCCGCAGCAGCCGCTTTCCAGCCCCCAGCGTGCGGTAGACCACCAGCTCCTGATGGCGCTGGCGCATGCCCACCTGCACCTGGGCCAGCAGCAACAGCACGCCGCAGATCGTCACCAGCACCACCATCACCTCCAGCGCGCGGCTCACCTGCTCCAGAACCTGCCCCACCTGCTTCAGGATCGCGCCAATATCCAGCAGGCTGACCGTCGGAAACTCCCGGTTGAGCTGGGTCAGCATGCCGTTGCCGTTTTCCCAGCGGAAGCTGGTCAGCCAGCTCTGCGGCTGCCCGTCCAGCGCGCCCGGCGGGAAGATAAAGAAGAAGTTTGGCCGCAGGCTTTCCCAGTCCACTTTACGCAGGCTGGTGACTTTCGCGGTAAAATCCTGGGTATCGCCGGTAAAGGTGACGCTGTCCCCCAGCTTCACGTTCAGGCGCGTCGCCAGCCCCTCCTCCATCGACACTTCCCCCGCTTTTGGCGGCCAAGTGCCGGCGGTTATTGGGTTGTGGTCAGGGCGTTTCTCCTGCCAGGTCAGGTTCAGCTCGCGATTCAGCGACTCGTCCTTGTTTCCGTCCGCTGGCTGGCCGTTGATCTGCGTCAGACGCGCGCGCACGATGGGATAGAACGACTCAGGGATAATGTGATGCTCCGCCAGGAAGCCCTTCAGCGGCGTGACCTGCTCAGGGGCAATGTTGATCAGGAAATAGTTCGGGCTTTCCGGGGGAAGCTGCTGCTGCCAGCGATCGAGCAGATCGCCGCGCAGCACTAACAGCAGCGCCAGCAGCATAAACGACAGCGAAAACGCCGACAGCTGGCTGAGCGTTGACCACGGCTGATGCAGCAGGCGGTTGACCGCCAGGCGCACGGGCAGGGATTTCACCGTGAGCCGCTTCAGGACGTTGAGCAGTATCCAGCCCAGCACGCCGCACAGCAGCGCCAGCACAACCGCGCCGGCCAGAACCGCCCACAGCAGCGTGCTGCCCCCCATCAGCCACGCCAGCAGCCCCACCGCCACGGCAATAATCACCGGAAGGTAGAACTTCAGCGGCCAGACGTTCGCCACCACATCGTTGCGAAGCACGCGCAGCGGCTGCGTCGCGAGCAGCAGGCGGTACGGGCGTAGCCCCACCAGCAGCGAAATCACCGTCATCGCGCCGATTGCCCACAGCCACGGCCAGAGGCTGGCCGGCGGCAAGGCGGCCGGGAGCACCGGCTTCAGCATCACCATCAGCAGTTTTTCAAACAGCAGCCCGATTATTCCGCCGGTCAGCGCGGAGAGGACCAGCAGCATCAGCCACTGGCCGACAATCAGCTTGCGCAGCTGCGCCCTGCACGCCCCCAAGGTTTTGAGGATCGCCACCAGGTCGTAACGGCTGCGGCAGTAATGCCCCATCGCCACGGCAACCGCCGCCACCGCCAGCAGCAGGGTCAACAGTGCCGAAAGCAGCAGGAACTGCTGAGAACGTTCAAGAGATTTACCCAGCGCCCCTTCGTCCTGCTCCAGCCCGTACCAGCGGTGCTCTGGCTTGAGCTGCGGCAGAAGCCATTTTTCGTACGCCTCAAGCTGGGCAGGCGTGCCGCCAAACTTATAGCGCCAGGTGACGCGGCTGCCCGGCTGTACAGCATGGGTTGCCGCGACATCCGCGGTGTTCATCAGCAGGCGCGGCGCGAGCTGGAAGGGGTTAAAGCCGGAATCGGGCTCCTGCACCACTTCCCCGGCAATGTTGAGGGTGGCGTCGCCGACGTCGATGCTATCGCCGGGTTTCAGGTTCAGAAGCGCCATCAGACGTGATGCCAGCAGCACCGTACCGGGCTTTGGCTTCAGCCCTGACGGGTTGGTCTGCAGTTCGCCGTACATCGGGTAGATATCATCGACGGCTTTAACGCTGGCGAGCTGCGGCGTGTCGCCCGCAAAGGTCATGGTCTGGAAGCTTATCTGCTCCCCCACCTTCAGCCCTTGTTTACGCGCTTCGTCAATCCAGCCCGACGGCACCGGGCGGGAGCTTTGCAGCGCCCGGTCACCCGCCATAAACTCCCGGCTCTGCTGGCTGAGCCCTTTTTCCATGCGGTCGCTGACGCTGCCGAGCGCCAGCACGCAGGCCACCGCCAGGCTTAGCGCCAGCCAGACGATAAGCAGCGAGGGCGAGCGCCACTCGCGCCAGAACCAGCGGGTAATCATGCCTCCTCCTGAAGAATACCGTTCACCAGCCGCAGGCGGCGGTCGCAGCGGGCGGCGAGCTGAGGATCGTGGGTCACGAGGATCAGCGTGGTGCCGTGCTCGCAGTTGAGCGAAAACAGCAGGTCGGCAATCCGGTCACCGGTTTTACGGTCAAGGTTACCGGTGGGCTCATCGGCAAACAGGACTTCGGGACGACCGTTAAACGCCCGCGCCAGCGCCACGCGCTGCTGCTCGCCGCCGGAAAGCTGTGCGGGAAGGTGGTCGAGACGCTTGCCCAGACCGAGCTGCTCCAGCAGCGCCTTCGCGTGCGCCCGGCTTTCACGGCTGTTTTCACCGCGCAACAGCGCCGGGAGTTCGACGTTTTCCAGCGCGTTCAGGGTTGGGATCAGCATAAAGGACTGGAAGACAAAACCAACGTGACGCGCGCGCAGCGCGGCCCGCGCCTCTTCATCAAGCTGATGCAGCGGTTGCCCGACCAGGTGGACCTCGCCGCTGCTGCCGTCGTCCAGACCGGCCAAAATCGCCAGCAGCGTGGACTTGCCGGAGCCGGATTCGCCAATCAGCGCGATGGTTTCAGCGCGTTTGACAACGAGTTCAACTCCAGTAAGGATGGAAAGCTCGTGTTCCCCCTGACCGACGGACTTCTTAAGATGATGAACTTCAACACTGTTTTCCGCTGGCATTTGCCCTTCCTGTTTTTGATTCTGATGACCTTCCGCGCGGCGGCAGCGGACACGTTACTGGTTCTCGGCGACAGCCTGAGCGCAGGCTATCGCATGGCGGCCAGCGCGGCCTGGCCCGCTCTGCTCAACGACAAATGGCAGAGCAAGACGTCGGTAATCAACGCCAGCACCAGCGGCGATACCTCGCAGCAGGGCCTGTCGCGCCTGCCTGCGCTGCTCAAACAGCATCAGCCGCGCTGGGTGCTGGTGGAGCTTGGCGGTAACGATGGATTGCGCGGTTTCCAGCCTCAGCAAACCGAGCAAACGCTGCGCACCATTTTGCAGGACATTAAGGCGGCAAACGCCCAGCCGCTGCTGATGCAAATTCGCCTGCCCGCCAACTACGGTCGTCGGTATAATGAAGCCTTTAGCGCGATCTACCCTAAGCTTGCCAAAGAGTTTGATATTCCGCTGCTGCCATTTTTCATGGAAGAGGTCTATCTCAAACCCCAGTGGATGCAAGATGACGGGATCCACCCCAATCGCGATGCTCAGCCGTTTATTGCCGACTGGATGGCAACGCGGCTGGCTCCTTTAGTTAAACATGACTCCTGATTAAGCGGAGATCCTGACAGGTAAAGTTATGCAAAAATCGGTCTTAATTACAGGATGTTCCAGTGGAATCGGCCTGGAAAGCGCGCTCGAACTGAAGCGCCAGGGGTTTCGGGTGCTGGCGGCGTGTCGCAAACCCGACGATGTCGAACGCATGAACGGGCTGGGCTTTACCGGCGTGCTGCTGGATATGGACTCGCCGGAGAGCGTTGAACGCGCCGCCGATGAAGTGATCGCGCTGACCGACAATCGTCTGTACGGGCTCTTTAACAATGCCGGCTACGGCGTGTATGGTCCGCTGGATACGCTCTCCCGCGAAACGCTGGAGAAACAGTTTTCGACCAACTTCTTCGGCGTGCATCAGCTCACCATGCGCCTGCTCCCCGCGATGCTGCCGCACGGTGAAGGGCGCATCGTGATGACATCGTCAGTGATGGGGCTGATTTCCACCCCGGGCCGCGGCGCCTACGCCGCCAGCAAATATGCGCTGGAGGCCTGGTCCGACGCCCTGCGCATGGAGCTGCGCCACAGCGGCATCAAGGTCAGCCTGATTGAGCCCGGCCCGATCCGCACCCGCTTTACCGAAAACGTGAACCAGACCCAGGCGGATAAGCCGGTCGAGAACCCCGGCATTGCCGCACGTTTTACCCTCGGGCCAGAGGCGGTGGTGGCCAAAGTGCGCCATGCTTTTGAGAGCGAACATCCTAAAATGCGCTATCCGGTGACGCTGGTCACCCATGCCGTAGGCTGGTTAAAACGCCTGCTGCCGGGCCGGATGATGGACAAAATTTTGCACGGTTGAGTTGAAGCGACGACGCTCATCCCCATGTAAAGAACAAACCGACAAAAGAGAAAGCCGCATGTCCGTACAGAATATCGTCAATATTACAGAAGCTAACCTGCAACAGACCCTTGAACAGTCGATGACCAAACCGGTCCTGTTCTACTTCTGGTCTGAACGCAGCCAACACTGCCTGCAGCTGACGCCGGTGCTGGAAAGCCTTGCCGCCCAGTACAACGGTCAGTTCATTCTCGCTAAGCTGGACTGTGACGCCGAGCCGATGGTGGCGTCTCAGTTTGGTCTGCGCGCCATCCCAACCGTCTATCTGTTCCAGAACGGCCAGCCCGTTGACGGTTTCCAGGGGCCGCAGCCGGAAGAGACTATCCGCGCCCTGCTGGATAAAGTGCTGCCGCGTGAAGAAGAGCTGAAAGCGCAGGAAGGCATAGCGCTGATGCAGGAAGGTAAATACGACGAGGCGCTGCCGCTGCTCAAAGAGGCGTGGCAGCTGTCGAATCAGAACAGCCAGATTGGCCTGCTGCTGGCGGAAACGCAAATCGCCCTGCACCGTTCAGAAGACGCGGAAGCCGTACTCAAGACGGTTCCGCTGCAGGATCAGGACACCCGCTATCAGGGTCTGGTCGCGCAGATTGAGCTGCTGAAACAGGCCGCGGACACCCCGGAAATTCAGCAGCTGCAGCAGCAGGTTGCCGACAACCCGGCCGATGCCGCGCTGGCAAGCCAGCTGGCGCTGCAGCTGCACCAGGTGGGGCGTAACGAAGAGGCGCTGGAGCTGCTGTTCAGCCACCTGCAAAAAGACCTGGCAGCAGCAGACGGTCAGGCGCGCAAGATGTTCCAGGAAATTCTGGCCGCGCTGGGCACCGGAGACGCGCTGGCGTCGAAGTATCGTCGTCAGCTGTACGCGTTGCTCTACTAACAAAAAAATGCCCGGTGGCGCTAACGCTTACCGGGCCTACAAAACAGGCTTAACCCGTTTTCTTTAATTGCGTTACCACCAGCTGGTGGCGCGTGTTGTAGAACTTCCGATAGGTCAGGTAGCAGGCAATGATGGTTGACAGGCTTGCCGTGGAGAGCAGCATAAACGTCACCATGATCTGATACTTAATCGCTTTGACCGGATCGATACCGGCAAAAATCAGCCCCGACATCATGCCCGGCAGGCTCACCAGCCCCACCGTTTTGGCTGAATCGACCGTTGGGATCAGCGATGAGCGAATGCTCTCACGGATCAGCCGCGCCGAGGCCACTTTAGGCGTCGCTCCCAGGCTTAATTTCTCCTGCAGCTGCTGCTGTTCACTGCTGAAGCGCTGGCCGAGATTGTTATAACAGAGCCCAACGGCCACCATGGCGTTCCCCGCAATCATCCCGGAGATAGGGATAACCTGCATCGGCGTAAAGGCAATCGAGCCGGAGAGCACCAGCACCGCCAGCGTGAGCGCCGTCCCGGTGGTAATGGCGATAAACGACGAGATAAAGGCCTTATCTATGTATTTACTGCGTTTTTTTGCATTCCACGCCGCGTTGAAACAGATAAAGAGCACCATCAGCAGCGTCAGCACCGCGTGGTTGACGTTGAAAATATACTTCAGCACATAGCCGACGATGATGAGCTGAACCACCGCGCGGCAGATACTCCACACAATATCTTTTTCCAGCCCCAGCTTTTCCCGGTAGCTGACTACAATCGCAATCAGCACCAGCACCATCGAAAACGCCAGTGATTCATTGGTAATGTTATGCTCACCCACGGTTAGCCTCCTGCATTTTCCCGCCGTGCGGCTGAAGCGTAATCACGTCATCAGCATGGGTTATTTCATTAGCGTCGTGCGTCACCCACAGCACGGCAATGTTCTGCTCCCGGGCGTAGCGATGGATAATCTCGTTAACGTTGCGCTTGTTGACGTCATCGAGCGCGCTGGTAATTTCGTCCAGCAAAAGCACCTTCGGTAAAAACTGCAGGTTGCGGATCAGCGAGACGCGCTGCTTTTCTCCGCCCGACAGCGCGGTGATGGATTTGGTTAACGTCTCCTGCGCCAGGCCAAAGTGGGCCAGATCGCTGATAAACTTTTCCGGCTCCGGCGTTTTATTGCGGATTTGCCACGGGAAAATCAGGTTGTCATAAACCGTATCGCCAAACAGC
This sequence comes from Enterobacter cloacae complex sp. ECL352, assembly GCF_020149545.1. Lineage (NCBI taxonomy): Bacteria > Pseudomonadati > Pseudomonadota > Gammaproteobacteria > Enterobacterales > Enterobacteriaceae > Enterobacter > Enterobacter cloacae complex sp. ECL352. The sequence continues at coordinate 3,416,505 of NZ_CP083709.1, read as the reverse complement.
GCGGGGGTTTGCACGCAGTAGGAGACCTGCTGGCGATAGTTTTCCGGGGACAGGGTTGAGATATCCTGTCCTTCAAACAGAATGGTGCCCTCCGTCGGGCTGAGGAGTGAGGCCACAATTTTCAGCAGCGTGCTTTTACCGCAGCCTGAAGGGCCCGTGATTAATTTAAACTCGCCCGGCGACAGGCTAAACCCGACGTGCTGAAGAATAATGTTTTCTCCAACACGAAATCCGATATCCCTGAGATGTAATAGTTCTTTTTTATCGTTCATTACGCTTCCGTTAACCGCTTCGTGTAATAACCGCCTGTAGCATAATCCTTTCGTGCGCACAGAGCGAATAGCCTCACGCTAAAGCAAGTGTTAAACTTTTTGTTTGTCATTTGTCTCCACCATCACTACAGGAAGTAAGCAGCATGGCACATATCTTTTATGAGTTTCCTTCCCTGAAGCCTGGTGTTCCTGATGTCGAAACATTAATGGAAGTCATCAAATCGTCGGAACTCACGCGTTTTGTCATCGGTGCAGAGGTGGTGGATTTTGTTAAGAAGGCGCTCATCGTGAACACCACGATCGGCAGTTTCAAAAATTGCTATTTCGCCTTCGACAACGGGACACACTTCCTGGAATTTGACGGCAAGGGAAAATCCAAACGTTTCAATGAGGTACCCGACTGGTTCGTCTCTCCGGCTGAATTTTCTCGTACCCAGTGGCTTATCAACCACGATCTTGCGGATGTAAAGGCCACCCAATTCATTGACGTGCTGATGTCCTATCCGCTGAAAGAGCGCCGTGCGCACTGTAATTTGTTATTCGGGCTGGAGCTGGAAAAGGTGAATGCGGTTCCGGCCGCAGCGTCAGCCGCAGGGAAAATCGGCAATAAAAACGGTAAAACGACCAAACCGCGCGTCACCGATCTGGGATCGTTTGAATTGTTCAGCCAGTTCTTTGCGCGCATGAAAACCGCCGTGCTGGCCGATGAGTTTCCCACCCTGCAGGTTCTGACGGGCATGGATAACCTGACTAAAGCGCCGCATAATTTAAAGCAGGGTATCAGAACGTGGTTCAAAGCCATCGCGGGCGATCTTCCTCCCAATAACAAGCGCGTTGAAGCGGGAAATGCCGTTCTGTTCTGCGCCCCCATTCGCGAACAGATCCAGCGTATCGAAGCGCTGGGGCTGGAGAAGTACTACCAGGGATTATCCAAAGCCATTGCCGAAGCGGGTGATGGATTCATCTCTGACTTTACCTATACTTACGAGCAATAAACACACACTTTCACTCATCACAGCATGCAAAACAGGAGGTTTTTATGCTTATCGTTGTTCCTGTCCTTATTTTCGTTGCGCTGGTTATTGTGGGCGCAGGCGTCAAAATTGTCCCTCAGGGCTATCAGTGGACCGTCGAGCGTTTCGGTCGCTACACCAATACCCTCCAGCCAGGCTTAAGCCTGATTGTTCCGTTCATGGATCGGATTGGTCGCAAGATCAACATGATGGAGCAGGTACTGGACATTCCTTCTCAGGAGATCATCTCCAAGGATAACGCCAACGTCACCATCGACGCCGTCTGCTTTATTCAGGTGATTGATGCGCCGAAAGCGGCCTATGAGGTCAGCAACCTGGAGCTGGCGATCGTCAACCTGACGATGACCAACATCCGTACCGTGCTCGGCTCAATGGAGCTGGACGAGATGCTTTCCCAGCGCGACAGCATCAATACCCGCCTGCTGCACATTGTCGATGAGGCAACGAACCCGTGGGGGATCAAGGTCACCCGTATCGAGATCCGCGACGTGCGCCCGCCGGCGGAGCTGATCGCCTCCATGAACGCCCAGATGAAGGCCGAGCGAACCAAGCGCGCCTACATTCTGGAAGCCGAAGGGGTGCGTCAGGCGGAGATCCTCAAAGCGGAAGGGGAAAAACAGTCGCAGATCCTGAAAGCGGAAGGCGATCGTCAGTCCGCATTCTTACAGGCGGAAGCGCGTGAACGTTCAGCCGAGGCGGAAGCCCGCGCCACCCAGATGGTGTCCGAGGCAATCGCCGCCGGTGATATCCAGGCCGTGAACTACTTTGTCGCGCAAAAATATACCGACGCGCTAAAACAGATCGGCTCGGCGAACAACAGCAAAGTGGTGATGATGCCGCTGGAGGCCAGCAGCCTGATGGGCTCTATCGCCGGTATTGCCGAACTGATTAAAGACAGCGGAAACGAGCGTAAAAAATGATTGAGCTGATCGCTGCACATCCTCATGCCTTCTGGCTAAGCCTCGGCGGCTTATTGCTGGCGGCGGAGATGCTGGGCGGCAACGGCTACCTGCTCTGGAGCGGTGTTGCCGCCGTCATTACGGGCCTTCTGGTCTGGATCCTTCCCCTGGACTGGGCGTGGCAGGGTGCGCTATTTGCCGTGCTCACGCTGGTGGCCGCGTGGCTGTGGTGGCGCTGGCTAAACCGGCGGGTTAACGAGCAGAAGCCGCTGGACGCGCACCTCAACCAGCGCGGACAGCAGATTGTCGGCAAGCGTTTTACGCTCGACACCGCGCTGGTAAACGGGCGCGGGCATATGCGCGTGGGCGACAGCTCGTGGCCGGTGGTCGCAGACGACGACCTCAGCGCCGGCACGCGGGTTGAGGTCATTGCGGTGGAAGGCATTACCCTGCGGGTGAAGGCCTGTTAGACAGAGGCCTTACGATGACAGCAGCCGGCAAGATTATCGATAATCGGGCAGTCGGCGCTGTCATCCCCCGGACAGGATTCCGCCAGCTGCAGCAGCTGTTCGCGCATCGCCTGCAGCTCGATGATGTGGCGTTCAATTTCGGCCACTTTTTCCAGCGTGCGTTTTTTCACGTCGGCGCTGTGACGCTTCGGATCGTTAAACAGGTTCACCAGCTCGCCGCACTCTTCCAGATTAAACCCCACCTGTCTTGCCTGGCGCAGCAGCGTCAGTTCATCCAGATGCAGCTGCGTGTAGCTGCGGTAGCCGTTTTCACTGCGCAGCGGTGGCGTTACCAGCCCCTTCTCTTCATAAAAGCGGATTGCCTTGCTGGTTAAGCCAGTTTTTTTTGCCACGTCACTGATATTCACATTTCCCCCTTGACCTTCCCCTTGATGGAAGGTTTAACCTTTATAACAGTCAGTGAAAAGCACTGTATCGGTCAACAACTGACCAGATCATTATACGGGAGTTTTACTATGTCTCACACTATCGACCTGACGCTGGACGGCCTCTCCTGCGGCCACTGCATCAAACGCGTTAAAGAAAGCCTGGAACAGCGCCCTGACGTTGAAAGCGCTGACGTGACTATCGATCATGCCGCCGTGACCGGCAGCGCCAGCGCGGATGCGCTGATTGATACCATCAAGCAGGCCGGTTACGGGGCGGAGTTAAGCCACCCAAAGGCTAAACCGCTGGCAGAGTCATCATCCCCGTCGGAAGCACTGACAGCGGCCACTCCTGAGCTTCCGGCAGCTGATGATATTGACGACAGCCAACAGCTGCTGATCAACGGCATGAGCTGCGCCAGCTGCGTCTCCCGGGTACAAAACGCCTTGCAGGCCGTACCGGGCGTCGCGCAGGCACGGGTAAACCTCGCGGAGCGCACTGCGCTGGTGATGGGCAGCGCCTCCGCCGCAGATTTAGTGCAGGCCGTTGAGAAAGCGGGCTACGGGGCGGAGGCCATCGAAGATGATGCCGAGCGCCGCGAGCGCCAGCAGGAAACGGCTATCGCCACCATGAAGCGATTCCGCTGGCAGGCGATTGTCGCCCTGCTGGTGGGTATTCCGGTGATGGTGTGGGGCATGATGGGTGACAACATGATGGTCACCGCTGACAACCGCACGCTGTGGCTGGTGATTGGTCTGATTACTCTTGCGGTGATGGTGTTTGCAGGCGGGCATTTTTACACCAGCGCCTGGAAGAGCCTGAAAAACCGCACCGCGACGATGGATACGCTGGTGGCGCTTGGAACCGGCGCGGCGTGGCTCTATTCGATGAGCGTGAACGTCTGGCCGCAGTGGTTCCCGATGGAGGCGCGCCATCTCTACTATGAAGCCAGCGCGATGATTATTGGCCTGATTAACCTGGGCCACATGCTGGAAGCCCGCGCCCGCCAGCGCTCCTCGAAAGCGCTGGAAAGATTGCTTGATTTAACCCCGCCGACGGCGCGCGTGGTCACGGATGAGGGGGAGAAAAGCGTCCCGCTGGCGGAAGTTCAGCCCGGCATGACGCTGCGCCTGACGACGGGCGATCGCGTTCCCGTTGACGGCAAGATAACCCAGGGCGAAGCCTGGCTGGATGAAGCGATGCTGACCGGCGAGCCTATCCCTCAGCAGAAATCAGACGGCGACGCCGTTCATGCCGGTACGGTTGTGCAGGACGGCAGCGTGCTGTTTACCGCCAGCGCCGTCGGCAGCCACACGACGCTGTCGCGTATCATCCGCATGGTGCGCCAGGCGCAGAGCAGCAAGCCGGAAATTGGCCAGCTTGCTGACAGAATCTCGGCCATTTTTGTGCCGGTGGTGGTCGGCATTGCCCTGCTGAGCGCGGCGATCTGGTATTTCTTCGGCCCGGCACCGCAGATTGTTTACACCCTGGTGATTGCCACTACGGTGCTGATCATCGCCTGTCCTTGCGCCCTTGGCCTGGCGACCCCAATGTCGATTATCTCCGGCGTAGGCCGCGCGGCCGAATTTGGCGTACTGGTGCGGGATGCGGACGCGCTGCAGCGGGCCAGCACCCTCGACACGCTGGTGTTTGATAAAACCGGGACGCTGACCGAAGGCAAACCCCAGGTAGTGGCCGTCACTACCGCAGGCATTGCGCAAGAGGACGCGCTGCGCCTCGCCGCCGCGCTGGAGCAAGGCTCCAGCCATCCGCTGGCGCGCGCCATTCTCGATAAAGCGAATGCTTCTGCCCTGCCGCAGATCAGCAATTTCCGCACCCTGCGCGGGCTCGGCGTCAGCGGTGAAGCAGAAGGCCACGCGCTGCTGCTGGGCAACCAGGCATTGCTCAATGAAAATGGTATTGATACCGCCGCGCTGGAAAGCGAGCTGAAGGCGCAGGCGTCTCAGGGCGCTACGCCGGTTCTGCTGGCGGTGGATGGCAAAGCCGCCGCGCTGCTGGCCGTGCGCGATCCGCTTCGCCAGGACAGCGTGGACGCCCTGCAGCGTCTGCACCGTGCGGGCTATCGTCTGGTGATGCTGACCGGGGACAATCCGACAACGGCCAACGCCATCGCGAAAGAGGCCGGAATTGATGAGGTCATTGCAGGCGTACTGCCGGACGGTAAAGCGGACGCCATCAAGAAACTGCAAAGTCAGGGTCGTCAGGTGGCGATGGTCGGCGACGGCATCAACGATGCCCCGGCGCTGGCCCAGGCGGACGTCGGGATTGCCATGGGCGGCGGGAGCGATGTCGCCATCGAAACCGCTGCCATTACGCTGATGCGCCATAGCCTGATGGGCGTTGCCGACGCGCTGGCCATTTCAAAAGCCACGCTGCGCAACATGAAGCAGAACCTGCTGGGAGCGTTCGTCTATAACACCCTCGGTATCCCAATCGCGGCCGGTATTCTGTGGCCGCTGACCGGCACGCTGCTTAACCCGGTGGTCGCGGGCGCGGCGATGGCGCTCTCCTCCATTACCGTGGTGAGCAACGCCAACCGCCTGCTGCGCTTTAAACCGAAGGATTGAACCTTGTACCCGTACGCGCTAGCATGAACCTTTCCATTCATGGAGCGCGTATGGGTCTGTTTAATCGTATAAAAGCATCGTTTCGCGCCCTCTTTCCTCGCCGTTATGCCTGGCCCGGTCTGGATATCTCTCTCCCCGGCGGGCAGCACCTGCATCTGGTCGGCAGTATTCATATGGGTACGCAGGATATGTCTCCCCTGCCACCCGGGCTGATTAAACTGCTGAAACGCGCCGACGCGCTGGTCGTTGAGGCGGACATTTCGGGTCAGGAGTCGCCGTTTGCCGGGCTGGAAAGCGATCTCAGCCTGGCGGAACGTCTGGATGATCCCCGGCTTGCGGAACTGACGCGCGTCGCGGATGAAACCGGCGTGTCGCTCTCCATGATTGACACCCTGCCGCTCTGGCAAATTGCGATGGTGCTGCAGGCTACGCAGGCGCAGCGTCTGGGACTGCGCGGTGACTACGGCATTGATTACCAGCTGCTGAACGCGGCAAGGGCGCGCAGCCTGCCCATCATCGAGCTGGAAGGGACGGACAGCCAGATTGCGCTTCTGCGCCAGCTTCCCGACGACGGCCTGATGCTGCTGGATGATACGTTGACCCACTGGCACACCAACGCGCGCCTGCTGCAGACCATGATTGGCTGGTGGCTGGACGCGCCGCCTGAGGACGGTAAGCTGGCATTGCCCTCGACGTTCAGCGAATCGCTTTATGATGTGCTGATGAATGCGCGCAACAAAGCCTGGCGGCAGACGCTGCATGCTTTGCCCGCGGGGCATTACGTGGTGGCGGTTGGGGCGTTACATTTGTACGGAGAAGGGAATTTGCCGTCACTGTTGAAATAAAAAAATGGCCAATATTTCTATTGGCCCGTCAAAGAGGAATTTCATCGTTTTTATTATGCCGAAGGAGACCTTCGGTTGAGCCGATTGTCGCTCAAAGTGACCATCACTGCCAATACTATTGCGCAAGATGGTGCTATTTTTTAGACAAACGTCAGGCGTATGCTGATGGCATGATTTGTCTGTCGTAAGAAGGATAGCTATGACTCCCGCCGTTAAATTACTCGAAAAAAACAACATTTCTTTCCGGATCCACACTTACGATCACGATCCGAATGAAACTAACTTTGGTGATGAAGTGGTGCGCAAGCTGGGGCTGAATGCTGACCAGGTTTATAAAACGCTGCTGGTGGCGGTGAATGGCGATATGAAACACCTCGCCGTCGCGGTTACTCCGGTGGCGGGACAGCTGGATCTGAAGAAAGTCGCCAAAGCCCTGGGGGCGAAGAAGGTGGATATGGCGGATCCGATGGTGGCGCAACGCACCACGGGCTATCTGGTGGGCGGGATCAGTCCGCTCGGGCAGAAAAAACGCCTGCCGACGCTGATTGATGCCCCTTCGCAGGAGTTTGAAACCATCTTTATATCCGGCGGCAAACGCGGGCTGGATATCGAGCTGGCGGCGGGCGACCTGGCGAAAATGCTGGACGCGAAGTTTGCGGATATTGCGCGCCGGGATTGAGAAAATTGCCCGGTGGCGGCTGCGAGGTAAAAGCAAAACGGTAACAGGCGTTACCGTTTTTTGTGTTCGCGCCCTCTCCCGGTGGGAGAGGGTTGGGGTGAGGGCATCAGGCCGCACACCACTACTGCCAGCTCACCTCACCCTTCGGCTCGTAGGCATTCACGTCAATCGGCGAATTCTGCTCGATGAACTGCTTCAGCACTTCCGCGTCGATAAAGCCGGTATTCACGTATCCCGGTTTATTATCGATATGCGGATAGCCGTCGCCGCCGGTGGCGTTAAAGCTTAACGTCGCCAGACGGTAGGTCTTAGCCGGATCAACCGGTTCGCCTTTGATCTTCAGGTCGTTAAGCTTGCCGTCTTTCGCCACAAAGCTGACGTTGGCAAACTGCGGATAGGCCCCGGAATCCGGCTTCATCTGCGCCACGGCGGTCAGGTAGTCAATCACCTCTTTCCCGCTCATGTCCGCATAGACCACCACGTTGCCGAACGGCTGCACCTTCAGGACGTCCTTATAGGTAATGTTTCCGCCCTCGATGGAATCACGAATACCGCCGCCGCTCATCACGCCGAAGTCAGCGCCGGTGCGCGCCATTTGCGCCGCCAGCACCAGGTGGCCCATGTTGGTCTGCACGAAGCGAACTTTGCTGCGGTCCCCCTCCAGACGACCGTTCAGCGTGCCGATTTTCACGTCCAGCTGCGCCTTGCCCTTGTTCTGGAACGGCGTCAGCAGGGAGAGCATCTGCTGGTTTTCAGCGATCTCCGGCGTGTAGAGTACACGCTCGCTTTTCCCGTCCGGGTAGGTGACTTTCTTCTTCAGGTTGACCGGGATGAGCTGATAGTGAACCAGCTTCATCTCGCCGTTACGGAACTCGAAATCCGCCCGGCCCACGTATTTGCCCCACTCGTGCGCCTGAACTATCCAGATACCGTTCTGACGGTCCGGCGCGCACGGCGTGCCCGGCACGTAGTCCACCTGCTTTTTGTTCTCCGAGGCCATACACACCGGATCCTGTGAGTGACCGCCCACAATCATTGCCAGCGAGCCCGCGGGCAGGCTGCGCGCCATTTCCACGTCGCCGGGCGCGTTAGAACCGTGCTCGCCGTTGTCGTAGTGCCCCATGTGCGTGGTGGCGATAATCACGTCCGGCTTCTCGTTTTGCTGCAGCTCCTGAATCACCAGCTTCGCTTCGTCTGCCGGTTTGCGGAATTCGATATCGGTAAAGAACTCGGGGTTACCAATTTTCGCCGTATCGTCAGTGGTTAAGCCGATGACCGCGATCTTCAGATCCTGACGCTTAAAAAGCGCCCACGGCTTAAACAGGCGTTCGCCGGTGCTTTTCTGGTAAATATTGGCGGAGAGGAAGGGGAATTTGGCCCATTTTTCCTGCTGACGCAGCACGGTCAGCGGATTATCGAACTCGTGGTTACCCACGGCCATCGCATCGTAGCCAATCAGGTTCATGCCGCGAAAATCAGGTTCCGCGTCCTGTAAATCGGATTCCGGCACGCCGGTATTGATATCGCCACCCGACAGCAGCAGCACGCTGCCGCCCTGGGCAGACACCTCTTTACGAATGCCGTCCACCAGCGTTTTTTGCGCCGACAGGCCATATTCGCCGTATTCGCTGCGCCAGAAATGACCGTGGTGATCGTTGGTATGCAGAATGGTGATTTTATAGGTTTTGTCTTTTTCATACGCCTGCGCGGGCAGGCTTACCAGGCCCCATGCGGCGATGAGCGCCAGCGCGACGCCCCGCTTCATTAACTTCATCTTCTCTCTCCCTGACCAATAGACAAAGGCAAAAATTACAGTGACTAACAAGAATAGACAAATAAGTTTTCAGAATTGCGACTTTCTTCAAATGTCCCGGACGGGTATGTTAGTCGGATAATAATTACACCCTGCATCTCTAATAACGAAAAACGTGGTACTTCTCTCTATGGCAATCAGTGAATCAACCCAGCCCGTTCCGGGCGCGCCGGCGTCGCGCACCTCCTTTAAAGTCTTAGGCGCAATCAGTCTCTCGCACCTGCTCAACGATATGATCCAGTCGTTGATTCTGGCCATTTATCCGCTGCTGCAGTCCGAGTTCTCACTCACCTTCGTGCAGATCGGGATGATCACCCTGACCTTCCAGCTGGCTTCCTCACTGCTGCAGCCGGTGGTGGGCTACTGGACGGATAAATATCCGATGCCGTGGTCGCTGCCGATAGGCATGTGCTTCACCCTCAGCGGGCTGGTGCTGCTGGCCATGGCGGGCAGCTTTGAAGCGGTGCTGATTGCCGCCGCGCTGGTGGGCACCGGCTCGTCCGTTTTCCATCCGGAGTCCTCCCGCGTGGCGCGTATGGCCTCCGGGGGACGTCACGGTCTGGCGCAGTCTCTCTTCCAGGTGGGCGGTAACTTTGGTAGCTCTCTCGGCCCGCTGCTGGCCGCGGTGATTATTGCCCCTTACGGTAAAGGCAACGTGGCATGGTTTGTACTGGCCGCGCTGCTGGCGATCATCGTGCTGGCGCAGATCAGTCGCTGGTATGCCGCTCAGCATCGCGTGAATAAAGGTAAACCTAAAGCGAAGGTTATCAATCCCCTTCCGCGCAACAAGGTTATCCTGGCGGTTTCCGTGCTGCTGGTACTGATTTTCTCGAAATACTTCTATATGGCGAGCATCAGCAGCTATTACACCTTTTATCTGATGCAAAAATTCGGATTATCGGTGCAGAATGCGCAGATCCACCTGTTTGCCTTCCTGTTCGCCGTTGCGGCCGGCACGGTCATTGGCGGGCCTGTGGGTGATAAGATTGGGCGTAAATACGTCATTTGGGGCTCTATCCTCGGCGTGGCGCCGTTTACCCTTATTTTGCCGTACGCGAGCCTTGAATGGACGGGGATTTTAACCGTGATCATTGGTTTTATTCTCGCATCCGCGTTTTCCGCCATTCTGGTCTATGCCCAGGAGCTGCTGCCTGGCCGTATCGGTATGGTTTCCGGGCTCTTTTTCGGTTTCGCCTTCGGCATGGGCGGGCTTGGCGCGGCGGTGTTGGGGATGGTGGCGGATCACACCAGCATCTTCCTGGTTTATAAAATCTGCGCTTTCCTGCCACTTCTTGGGATGTTGACCATATTCCTGCCTGATAACCGTCATAAAGCGTAAATTACGGGTAGCCAAAGTTTTACTTTGGCTACCTGATACCCTGATGCCATAAGGGTTTCTTCTTCTTCCCCTCGCTGAATTTATCAAAACGCGCTTTTTTACGTGCATATTGCTGTTTTATTCAAACTTCAACAATAATTCATAAACATAAGGGTAAAAATTGTCATAAACTATTACTCGGTTTTTTGGTTTTCGCCAAAAAGGAACACCCACAACGAAAGGAGACGGAATGCACCACGCCACACCGCTTATCACCACCATTGTTGGTGGACTTGTGCTCGCTTTTATCCTCGGCATGATTGCCAATAAGCTGCGTATTTCTCCTCTTGTCGGCTATCTGTTAGCGGGTGTACTGGCGGGACCGTTTACGCCAGGCTTCGTGGCGGATACCAAGCTGGCCCCTGAGCTGGCGGAATTGGGCGTGATTCTGCTGATGTTTGGCGTCGGCCTGCACTTCTCCCTGAAGGATCTGATGGCGGTAAAGTCGATCGCCATACCGGGAGCGATCGCCCAGATTGGGGTGGCGACGCTGCTGGGGATGGCGCTTTCGGCGGTGCTGGGCTGGTCGTTAATGACCGGTATCGTATTTGGGCTGTGTCTCTCAACCGCCAGTACCGTGGTGCTGCTGCGCGCGCTTGAAGAGAGACAGCTGATAGACAGCCAGCGCGGGCAAATCGCGATAGGCTGGCTGATTGTTGAAGACCTGGTGATGGTCCTGACGCTGGTGCTGCTGCCAGCCGTCGCCGGGATGATGGAAAAAGACAACGTCGGCTTTGCCTCGCTGGCGCTGGATATGAGTATCACCATCGGTAAGGTGGTGGCATTTATCGCCATCATGATGCTGGTGGGACGCCGTCTGGTGCCGTGGATCATGTCCCGCAGCGCGGCAACCGGCTCCCGCGAGCTGTTCACCCTCTCCGTGCTGGCGCTGGCGCTGGGTATCGCTTTTGGTGCCGTAGAGCTGTTTGACGTCTCCTTTGCCCTGGGCGCGTTCTTCGCCGGGATGGTGCTGAACGAGTCCGAGCTGAGCCACCGCGCGGCGCATGACACTCTGCCGCTGCGCGATGCCTTCGCCGTGCTGTTCTTCGTCTCCGTCGGGATGCTGTTTGACCCGATGGTCCTGATTCACCAGCCGCTGGCCGTGCTGGGCACGCTGGCGATCATCATCTTTGGTAAGTCGCTTGCCGCCTTCTTCCTGGTGCGGATGTTCGGTCACTCCCCGCGCACGGCGTTGACCATCGCTGCCAGCCTGGCGCAGATCGGTGAGTTCGCCTTTATTCTGGCCGGTCTGGGCATGGCCCTGAACCTGCTGCCGCAGGCGGGGCAAAACCTGGTGCTGGCGGGGGCGATTCTGTCGATTATGCTGAACCCGGTACTGTTTGCCCTGCTGGAAAAATACCTCGATAAAACCGAAACGCTGGAAGAACAGACGCTCGAAGAGGCCATCGAAGAAGAGAAGCAGATCCCGGTGGATATTTGCAATCACGCCCTGCTGGTCGGCTTTGGCCGCGTGGGCAGCCTGCTCGGTGAGAAGCTGATGGCGCAGGGCATTCCGCTGGTGGTGATTGAGACCTCACGCACCCGCGTCGACGAGCTGCGCGAGCGCGGCATTCGTGCGGTACTGGGCAATGCGGCAAACGAAGAGATCATGAATCTGGCGCATCTGGACTGCGCGCGCTGGCTGCTGCTGACCATACCTAACGGCTATGAAGCGGGCGAGATTGTGGCCTCCGCGCGCGAGAAGTGCCCAACGATTGAGATTATCGCCCGGGCGCACTATGACGACGAGGTGGAGTACATTACCGAGCGCGGTGCAAATAAGGTGGTGATGGGCGAGCGCGAGATTGCGAATACGATGCTGACGCTGCTGGAGAAACCGCCGGTTGAAGAAGGGGTGACGGGGTAAGTTTGGTGCGGCCTGATGCCCTCACCCTGACCCTCTCCCACAGGGAGAGGGAACAAACACTAAAAACGGCAACCAGGGTTGCCGTTTTGCTTTTACCTGTCCCAGTAAGCCTCTTCGAGGCTGTCTTCACGTTCCGGCAGCCCACGCGTTAAGCGCGGGGAGTGCTGGTTCAGTACCTGATAGCTCACGCGGTTGGCATATTTACACACCTGTGCCAGCGAGGAATAGGTCAGCCAGCTGAACTTGTGCTTGCTGGAGTTCGGCACGTTGGTTTTATGATAGGCGTTAGCGGTGATGTCGTGCAGCAGTGCGGCCAGCGCGCCGTCGCCCGCACCGTTGGTGTTCATGATCTTCTCCGGCCCGCCCATATACGGCGCGATATGAGAGTAGATTCGCAGCGGATTCACGCAATCTTTGTAGCGCATGCCGCGGCTGAACTCGTACTGGTTGAACTCGGCAATCGCACCGGGCAGCAGCGGGTGCTGGGTTTTGCGCTTGCTCTCTTCTTCCGTGAAGCCCGCCATATAGAGCCCAACCGGGCCGGCGGTACAGAGCACCAGATCCACCCAGTCCAGCGCTTTGTCAGACGCCAGCAGCGGATCGCTTTCGCCGGTCAGCGCTTCGGCCTCTTCTTCGTTCATTGCCAGAATCGAGACGTGCTCTTTCAGGAACGCCTGCCACCAATCCGGGTTATCGGCGATAACGAATTTTGTGCCCAGCGTCAGAACGACAGGCACGTTGTATTTCTTCGCGTACTCGATCGCTTTCATGGTCGCTTCCGGCATCGGCTCGCCCGGCTTACAGCGCACCAGGTAGGAGGTCAGCACCAGCGCCGAGGCGCCCGCGATCACCTCTTCCGGAATACTCTCGGCGCGCAGCTTGTTCATATGGCCCGGGCTGATGGCAAAAGTACGCTCGCCGGAATCGCTAATCAGCGTAAAGCAGCGGCCAATAGGCCCGTCGACGCCCTGAAGATAGTTCAGGTCGGTACGGCTGGAGGTGTTGCAGAGATAGCGGTAGGCATAGCCACCGATTTCGATATTGCTGCACATCACGCCGAGCAGCACGGAGCGATCGTCGGCCAGCACGGAGTAGTTATGCATGGTATTTCCGATGGTGCCACCGGCGAACTGATGGGTAATCAGGTTTTCGCGCACCAGCTCCTGGTACAGCGCTTCGGCAACGTCGTCCTCAATCACCAGCGAGTGACCGGCGCTCAGACCGTAACGGGCGACAAACGCATCATCCACTTTCGCTTCAATGTCCACCAGCGTCTGATCGATACCGACGACCCATGCCGCGCTGGTTTCGTTTTCTGGCTGGATTTGCTGCAGAAGCGGGTCGCGGGCATCGACGGGGAAGTAGTGTTTGGATTTGCGTTTACCGGGAAATTTCATGGTCTGAACTGTACGAAGAATATGGGCCGGGAATGGTAGCACAAACCCGGCCCGGAGTGCGATCAGCGGCTGTTCGTTACCAGCGAGACCATCATATCGATATGCTCAGGCGAGTCGTTAAGCGCCGGAATGTACTCGTACTTTTCGCCGCCAGCCTCAAGGAAAAATTCCCGGTTTTGCACCGCGATCTCCTCCAGCGTTTCCAGACAGTCTGCCGAGAAGCCCGGCGACATCACCTGAATGTGCTTCACGCCCTTCTCACCCAGCATTTTGAGGGTTTCATCGGTGTACGGCGTCAGCCACGGCTCGCGACCGAAGCGCGACTGGAAGGTCATCATCACCTTCTCCGGCGGCAGGCCAAGGGCGGAAACCAGCTCGCGCGTAGTATCGCGGCAGCGCTGCGGATAATCATCCCCTTCATTGGCGAAACGCTGCGGGATCCCGTGATAGGAAAGCAGCAGCAGATCCGGCTCGCCGTGCTTTTCAAACGACGCGCGCGCGCTGTTGGCAAGCGCCTGGATGTAGAGATCGTTATCCGCGTAGTCGCGAATAAAAGTCACGCCCGGAATGCGGCGGCGGGTCGCCAGAATGCGGGCCAGCTCGTCCCAGACGGCGGCCACCGTCGAGCAGGAGTACTGCGGGTAGAGCGCCAGCACGACGATATGGTCCACGCCCTGCGCCAGCAGTGATTCCACCGCGCTTTGCAGGGACGGTTTTCCGTAGCTCATGCCAAGCGCGACGGGCATATCCGGCAGGCGGGCGGCCAGCGCTTTTTCCTGGCGACGGCTGTAAACCATCAGCGGCGAGCCCTCTTCCATCCAGACGGACTGATAGAGTTTGGCGACGCGCGGGGAACGAATCGGCAGAATGACGCCACGCAGCAGCGGCCACCACAGCAGTCTCGGGAAATCCACGACGCGCGTGTCGCTTAAAAATTGTCGCAGGTAGCGTTTTACCGCGTCTGATGTAGGTGCTTCTGGAGTGCCCAGATTGGCAAGCAGGATGCCGGTTTTCGCCTGACTCATTCACGCCTCTTAACCATTTGATAGGTTGTCAATTGTAGCGGAAATGCGTTTAAACGAAACCCATTGCTGTAATAGGTAAGATGAGAATATTTCTCACCCGGGAGCCCGGGTGAGAGGCGCGCGATTAGCCGAGGATTTTTTCCAGCTCTGCACGTACGTCAGCCACGGCTTTGGTGCCGTCAACTTTGGCGTATTTGGTGTTACCCGCCTGCGCTTCTTTGGTGTAGTAGCCGATCAGCGGCGCGGTCATCTGATGGTATTCCACCAGGCGTTTACGCACGGTCTCTTCCTGATCGTCTTTACGGGTAGTCAGCTCTTCGCCGGTCACGTCGTCTTTGCCTTCAACCTTAGGCGGGTTGAATTTGATGTGGTAAACGCGGCCAGAAGCAGCGTGTACGCGACGGCCAACGATACGGTCAACGATCAGCTCGTCCGGTACGTCGAACTCCAGAACGTAGTCCACGTTGATGCCCGCTTCTTTCATGGCGTCAGCCTGAGGAATGGTGCGTGGGAAGCCGTCCAGCAGGAAACCGTTACGGCAGTCTTCCTGCGCAATGCGCTCTTTGACCAGAGCAATAACCAGCTCGTCGGTCACCAGCTTGCCTGCGTCCATGATGTCTTTCGCTTGTTTACCCAGCTCGGAGCCAGATTTTACAGCGGCGCGCAGCATGTCACCGGTGGAGATTTGCGGAATACCGTATTTCTCCATGATGAACTGAGCCTGAGTTCCTTTACCCGCGCCCGGAGCGCCAAGCAGAATAATACGCATTGCGAAAATCCCCTCAAAAGTCGTTTCAATTTTTCAAAAGCGCTAAACAATACCACCAGAACGGGCATCGCTCAAGGAAGGCGGGAAGGCTGAAACGGTTAACGGGGGGAGATTATTTGCATTAGTGCGGTTGTTTCCCCTCACCCTAACCCTCTCCCCAAAGGGGAGAGGGAATTTGAACACCCTCTCCCCTTTGGGGAGAGGGCAGGGTGAGGGGCAGGTGTTTAATTACGCCAGCAGTAGCGCATTCACACGTTTAATGAACAGGTTGGGATCTTCCAGCGTGCCGCGCTCGGCCAGCAGGGACTGATCCAGCAGCAGTTCAACCCACTCGGCAAAGCGGGCGTCGTCCTGGGTATCCGCCGCGCGTTTCACCAGAGGATGATCCGGATTAAGCTCAAAGATATATTTCACTTCCGGCATCGCCTGGCCCGCCGCCGCGAACAGTTTCGCCATCTGGGTGCTCATTTCGTCCGCATCGGTGGTGACAATCGCCGGGGTGTCGGTCAGACGGTGCGTGAAGCGTACCTCTTTCACGCGCTCGCCCAGCAGGTTTTTCACGCGCTCAACGAACGGCTCCAGCGCCTTCTCGGCTTCTTTCGCGCTTTCGTCCACTTCATCCGCCAGCTTGTCGATGGACTCGTCGGCCTTGGCTACGGACTGGAACGCCTTACCGTCGAACTCGGTCAGGTAGTTCATCATCCACTCGTCGATGCGGTCAGAAAGCAGCAGCACTTCGATGCCTTTCTTGCGCAGCAGCTCCAGGTGCGGACTGCTCTTCGCCGCCGCGTAGCTGTCGGCGGTGATGTAGTAGATCTTCTCCTGCCCTTCTTTCATGCGGGAGACGTACTCTTCCAGCGACACGGTCTGCGCGGAGGAGTCGTTGTGCGTAGAGGCGAAGCGCAGCAGTTTAGCGATCGTTTCAACGTTCGCGGTGTCTTCTGCCGGACCTTCTTTCAGCACCAGGCCAAACTGTTTCCAGAAGGTCTGATATTTTTCCGCATCGTCTTTCGCCAGTTTTTCCAGCATCTGCAGCGCACGTTTGGTCAGGGCGTTGCGCAGGTTACGGGTGACGGTGCTGTCCTGAAGGATCTCACGGGAGACGTTCAGCGGCAGATCGTTGGAATCGATCAGACCACGCACGAAGCGCAGGTAGTTCGGCATGAACTGCTCGGCGTCGTCCATGATGAATACGCGCTGCACGTACAGCTTCAGGCCGTGCTTGTGATCGCGGTTCCACATGTCCCACGGCGCCTGTGCCGGGATGTACAGCAGGCTGGTGTACTCCTGCTTACCTTCCACGCGGTTGTGGCTCCAGGTCAGCGGGTCGGTAAAGTCGTGGGCGATGTGCTTGTAGAACTCGTTATATTCGTCGTCTTTAATTTCAGACTTGTTGCGCGTCCACAGCGCCTGCGCCTTGTTGATCTTCTCCCAGGAAACCACGGTTTCACCGTCTTTCTCTTCCTGTTTTTCAATCTCTACCGGCAGGGCGATGTGATCGGAATATTTGCTGATGATGGAGCGCACGCGCCAGTCGTTCAGGAAATCATCTTCCCCTTCACACAGGTGCAGGGTGATTTCGGTACCGCGATCCGCTTTGGTGATGTCATCAACGGTATATTCGCCTTCCCCTTTGGATTCCCACAGCACGCCGTTCTCGGCGCTGTCGCCTGCCGCACGGGTACGGACGGTAACTTTGTCGGCCACGATAAACGCCGAGTAGAAACCGACGCCGAACTGACCAATGAGCTGGCTGTCTTTCGCCTGGTCAGAGCCCATGGACTCAAGGAACGCTTTGGTGCCGGATTTGGCGATGGTACCGAGGTGGTCGATCACCTCGTCGCGGTTCATCCCGATGCCGTTATCGGCGATGGTCAGGGTGCGGTTCTCTTTATTGAACGAGACGCGCACGCGCAGCTCGCCGTCACCTTCGTACAGGTCCGGGTTAGACAGCGCGCGGAAGCGCAGCTTGTCCGCCGCGTCCGAGGCGTTGGAAATCAGCTCACGCAGGAAAATTTCTTTGTTGGAATACAGGGAATGGATCATCAGGTGCAGAAGCTGTTTTACTTCTGACTGGAAACCACGGGTTTCTTGTCCTTTCATCTATGTCGACCTCAACAATGCCATTTAATGGGGTTTTAAAACGTTGAGTGAGAGATGGGGATAAGGGAGGAAATTTTCAAGCGGAGGCCGCGCGCGCAGCCTCCGTTTGGTCAGAAAATAATCTTGTGACGCCCGGCCAGAGAGTGCGACAGCGTGGTGCCGTCGACCATTTCCAGTTCGCCGCCCACCGGCACGCCGTGGGCAATGCGGCTGGCGTCAACGCCGTACTGCGAGCACAGTTCGGCGATGTAGTTGGCGGTTGCCTCCCCTTCCACCGTCGGGTTGGTGGCGAGGATCACCTCTTTGATGGTTTCGGACTCAAGACGCTGTTCAAGGCGGTCAAGACCGATATCATCCGGGCCAATACCGTCCAGCGGGGAGAGATGCCCCATCAGCACGAAGTAGCGACCGGAAAACTGCCCGGTTTGTTCGATGGCGTAGATGTCCGCCGGACTCTCCACCACGCAAATCTGACCGTTTTCCTGACGACGCGGGTTCGTACAGATGTTACACACGTCCTGCTCGGTAAAGGTGCGGCAATCCGCACAGTGACCAATTTCTGACATGGCGCGGGTTAAAGCCTGCGCCAGGCGCATCCCGCCGCTGCGGTCGCGCTGCAATAGCGTAAACGCCATGCGCTGCGCCGACTTCGGGCCAACGCCCGGCAGGCAGCGCAGTGCTTCCATTAACTGCGTGAGCAGCGGACTGGTTTGCATCAGAATGGCATCTTGAAGCCAGGCGGAAGCTGCATACCGCTGGAAACAGAGGCCATTTTCTCTTTCTGAGTTTCGTCGATACGGCGAGCGGCATCGTTAAACGCGGCTGCAACCAGATCTTCCAGCATCTCTTTGTCGTCTTCGAGCAGGCTCGGGTCGATTTCCACGCGACGGCAGTTGTGCGCACCGTTGATGGTCACTTTGACCAGACCGGCACCGGATTCACCCGTGACTTCCAGCTGAGCGATCTCTTCCTGCATCTTCTGCATTTTTTCCTGCATCTGCTGAGCCTGCTTCATCAGGCCACCCAGACCGCCTTTTCCACCAAACATAGGCTTCTCTCTTCTTTCACGTTTAAGGATTACAACCGTAAGTCAGACTCACGATCAAATGGGGCGAATACTCTCTTCATCCAGATCGGCGTCGAAGAACCGGCGCAGGGTCTGAATGTTGTTATCCGCAATAATCGCCTCGCGCGCCTGCGCGAGCTTTTCTTCATAAATGGCCTGGCGCCACTCGAGCGGCGTTTTCACTGCCGGATTATCATCTTCAATGATAGTCAATTCAACCGGCGCACCCTGTAATGCGGTGAGCGCCTCGGCCAGCGCCTTTTGCGCACCAGGGGAATTGAGGTGCCGCTGGCCCGGACGCAGGTGTAAACGCACCTGATTACCGTCCTGCTCTTTCCAGGCATTCAGCGCGACCTGCTCGACCAGCTTCGGCAGCTGGAGTTTGCTGACCTCGGCGGCCCAGGCGTCGCGCGCAATGGACTCTTCAGCAAGCTTCGCGGAAAGCTCCGGCGTTTTCTCATGCTCCAGCGCCTTTTTCAGCGCTTTCGGCGTGGCGACCTCTTCCTTCACCTCTTCGGTGATGGTGGTTGCCTTCCAGCGGTAAGCCTCTTCTTTCACCGGGGCTTTCTGCTCAAGCGCGGACGGTGCCGGACGCGACTGTACGCGCTCCGTTACCGAGGCCAGTCGTTCAAGCGCGGCGTTGTTCACCGGCCGCGCTCTTCCTGGCGCTGCCGGTTCACTCTTTTTTGGTTTGGTTACTCCCTGCGCACGCTGCAGCTGGCTGCGTGCGGCAAGCACCGAACTGGTGGCATCCGACAGCGGCACGTTTTGCGGCGGCGGTGTCGGCTGCGGTGGCACCTGCTGCGGCGACATCACCGCCGTAGGGGCGACCGGCGCGAAAGACTGCCGCGGCGCTTCCGGCTCCGGCAATGGCATGCGCGGGTGGAACGCCAGCGCGCGCAGCAGCGTCATTTCAACGCCCATTCGTGGATCCGGCGCGAACGGTAACTCTTTGCGGCCAATCAGCAGCGTCTGGTAGTACAGCTGCACGTCGGCAGGCGGCACGGTGCGGGCAAGTTCACGCATCCGCTGTTCAATGGCGGCCATATCCGCTCCGATGGCGGACGGTGAAAGCTGCAGCATCGCCACGCGGTGCAGCAGGCTGAGCATCTCAACCAGCAGTCCTTCCCATTCGATACCCCGGGCAGCGGCCGCGTTCACCTGCGACATCACGCGTTCGCCGTTGGCGGCAATC
Source organism: Enterobacter cloacae complex sp. ECL352 (assembly GCF_020149545.1). Lineage (NCBI taxonomy): Bacteria > Pseudomonadati > Pseudomonadota > Gammaproteobacteria > Enterobacterales > Enterobacteriaceae > Enterobacter > Enterobacter cloacae complex sp. ECL352. The sequence goes on along the minus strand of NZ_CP083709.1, from coordinate 3,396,679 downwards.
ATCGCCTCGATAAGCGACAGCGCCTGATCGTCATCCAGCGTGCCGAGCATGGTGCTGACCGCCTCGGTGGAGAGCTTGCCGTCACCGCTGGCAATCGCCTGGTCGGTCAGGCTGAGCGCATCACGCAGGCTGCCGTCCGCCGCGCGTGCCAGCAGCTGCAGGGCGCGCGGCTCGTGAACGATCTTCTCTTCATCAAGAATGTGCTCAAGCTGCGCGCGGATCTGCTCAACGTCCAGCGCCTTCAGGTGGAACTGCAGGCAGCGCGACAAAATCGTGACCGGCAGCTTTTGCGGATCGGTGGTCGCCAGCAGGAACTTCACATGCGCGGGCGGCTCTTCCAGCGTTTTCAGCAGGGCGTTGAAGCTGTGGCGCGACAGCATGTGCACTTCATCGATCAGGTAGACCTTGAAGCGGCCGCGCGCCGGGGCGTACTGCACGTTATCGAGCAGATCGCGGGTATCTTCCACTTTGGTACGCGAGGCGGCGTCGATCTCGATCAGATCGACAAAACGCCCCTGCTCGATCTCCCGGCAGTTATCGCACACGCCGCACGGCGTGGCGGTGATCCCGGTTTCGCAGTTGAGACCTTTTGCCAGCAAACGGGCAATAGAGGTCTTACCGACGCCGCGGGTGCCGGAGAAAAGATAGGCGTGATGGATGCGACCTAGCGACAAGCCGTTCGCCAGGGCCGTCAGCACATGTTCCTGACCGACAACGTCAGCAAAGGTTTGTGGTCGCCATTTACGGGCTAACACCTGATAACTCATGGGCAGGCTCTGCAACGCTGGAAGGTGAATTTATGGAGGGGAATGCTATCACAACCTCACCCATTGAGCGAGGTTGTGAAAACCGGGATTAATGACCCGGGAAAGGCACCAGGCTGTAGCTGGTGATGCCCTGTTTTTCCAGGCGCTGTTCACCGCCGAGATCGAACAGGTTGATGATGAATGCCGCGTCGGTCACTTCACCACCCAGACGACGGATCAGCTTCACGGTCGCTTCAATGGTGCCGCCGGTTGCCAGCAGATCGTCGACCACCAGCACCTTGTCGCCAGGTTTGATCGCATCAATGTGGATCTCCAGCTGATCGGTGCCGTACTCCAGCTCGTAGCTCTCAGCAATGGTTTCACGCGGCAGTTTGCGCGGCTTACGCACCGGCACAAAACCCACGCCCATTGCCAGCGCAACCGGTGCGCCAAACAGGAAGCCACGGGCTTCGGTACCTACTACTTTGGTGATCCCGGCGTTTTTATAACGCTCGACCAGCAGTTCAATGCTGAGCGCGTACGCTTTCGGGTCTTCCAGCAAGCTGGTGACATCACGGAAAAGAATGCCAGGCTTTGGATAGTCCTGGATGCTTTTGATGCTGTTTTTCAGATATTCAAGCTGCTGTGCAGTTGCGGTCATCGGTTTTGCCTAAATGAAACAGTGTTACTCACAGCGCGCAACGAGTCGGCCAAGGCAACAATTGTTTAACCTTTGACCAGGCGCACCTGTGCTCGAAAACGGTCGAATTTACTGGCTGCGCGTGATAATTGCAACAGCCATGATGAGGCTTCAGTGCTTTTGTTGCTTTTCATCAACCACGGGGATCCGCCACATAAAGAAAAGCAGGCAGGAGAGGATCGCCAGCAGCAGAATACGTACCCACATCATTTTCACCAGCCATAATGAAATAGCGAAGGTGATGAGGATCACCGCGATCGCGCGCGGCTTCGCGCCTGGCGGCATGGCCCGGTGTTTTTGCCAGTGCCGCAGATAGCCGCCAAACCACGAGCGATAGAGCAGCCAGTGGTGAAAACGCGGCGACGAGCGGGCGAAGCACCAGGCCGCCAGCAGGATAAACGGGGTGGTCGGCAGCAAGGGTAAAAACACACCCAGCGTGCCAAGCACTACCGCGAGCCAGCCAATGATGATTAAAATAGTACGCTTCATAATGCGAATCGTTATCAAACTGAACGGCTACTTTACCACTGGAGAGCGCCTTGAAAACAGCACTGCTTCTTGAGAGGCTGCAAAATCAGCTTATTGTTCTGCGGGAGCAGGCTACACCGCTGATGGGCCACGCCACGCTGAAACCGCGCTTTGACCGGCAGCTTTTTCGTACCCGCAGCACCGTCATTCAGGATTACCTGGCGGAAGCGCAGACCAACCTCGACGAGCTTCGCCATGCGGTTGAGAGTGAACAGCAGGAACAGGTGGCGTGGCTCGCAGAGCATCTCACAGAGCAGATCACCGCTCTGCATCGCGAAATCGCCGCCTGGCCGCTGCGCGCCTGGGACAGCGCCTCGCCGGGGCTCGGTAAATGGCAGCGCAAGCGGCTGGAGAACCAGGAGTTTGAGCGCAGGCTGTTTGAGATGAAGCGCGAGCGCGAGACGCGGCTAAACAACAGCGAGACGCTGGAAGAGCAGCAGCTATTGATGCGCGAGATTAGCGCGCTGGAAGGACGTATCGTCCGCTGCCGTCAGGCGCGGGACGAGATTGAGCGCGTCATTGAACGTTTGACCCGTTAACAGGAGCCACACCCATGTCACTGGAAAATGCACCCGATGAGGTCAAGCTGGCCGTCGATTTGATTATGCTTCTCGAGAATCATGAGATCCCCGCCGAGACGGTGCTTAAGGCGCTGGAGATTGTGCGGCGGGATTTTGAAGGTAAATTACCCTCACCCCAGCCCTCTCCCTGAGGGAGAGGGGGAAAATCGCTCCCTCGCCCCTGAGGGCTGAGAGAAAATAGATTAAGCAGGCGTAGGATCGTCACCCTTAATGTCGCGCTTCACTTCCGTATGCTCATCACCTTTCTCGTTACGCAGGTGAACCTCAAGCTGGTTGAAGGCGATATTAATATCGTTTTCACGGCACAGACGATCGATAGAACGGTTGAGTTCATCCACCGTGTAGCTGCGGTCACGCAGCTCGCGCACGTATAAACGCAGCTCGTGATCCAGCGTGCTCGGCCCAAAGGTGGTGAAGAAGACCGCCGGAGCCGGATCGTGCATCACTTTCGGGTGTTCTGACGCCGCCTTGAGCAGCACCTCTTTCACCTTCTCCAGATCCGATCCATAGGCTACGCCCAGGCGGATCACCACGCGCGTCACCGTATCGGAAAGCGACCAGTTGATCAGGCGCTCGGTCACGAACGCTTTGTTCGGGATGATCACCTCTTTGCGATCGAAGTCGGTGATGGTGGTGGCACGAATACGGATCTTGCTGACCGTACCGGAGAAGGTGCCGATGGTAACGGTATCGCCGATTCGTACCGGACGTTCGAACAGGATGATCAGGCCGGACACGAAGTTACCGAAGATCTCCTGCAGGCCAAAACCAAGACCGACCGAGAGGGCGGCCGCCAGCCACTGCAGTTTATCCCACGAGACGCCAAGCGAGCCAAAGACCGTCATCGCCCCGACAATAATGATCACGTAGTTGAGGATCGTGGTAATGGCGTAGGACGCCCCCTGGCGGAGATTCAGACGTGACAGGAGCAACACTTCAAGCAGGCCTGGCAGGTTGCGAATCAGCGCCCAGGCCACCACCGACGACACCAGCGCAAACAGCAGGCTGCCCATGGTCACGCTTTTCATGACCGCCGCGCCCGCTTCGGTACCGTTGTATTGCCAGAGGGTAATACTGTCGAGATAGGCGAAAACGGTAATAAGATCGGACCAGATAGCCCAGAACATCACCGCAAACAGGGCGATCATCACCAGCATGGTGATGCGCAGCGTCTGCTGGTTAACCTGCTCCAGGGCAATGGTCGGCTCTTCCTGAGGCTCCGCGCCTTCGGCCCCCTCTTTCACCTGATGCTGACGACGCGCGATAGCACGGCGATAGGCGATGCGGCGGGCCGCCACGCTCAGGCCGCGCAGCACGGTCTGATAGAGCAGGTTCCAGACGATCACCAGATAGACCGTTTCAATCCAGCGCCCGGACAGGCGCAGCGTGGTATAGAAGTAGCCCGTTGCCGTCAGCACCATTAGCGCCAGCGGAATGATCGCCAGCACCGTCACGGTGGCCAGGCGAATATTGTGGGACTCTTTATCACGCCAGCTGTCGCGGCACATCGGCCACATCAGGATCGCAATCAGCAGCAGGTTCAGCAGAATGACCAGCTGGCCCAGCACGTCATCCATCAGGTGCAGCGGAGAAAGCTCAGAGACAACCGACCAGAAGTGCAGCGGCAGGAGCGCCAGGCTGATGCGCACAATCTGACGACGCCAGTGGCTGGTCAGCTGCGCAGGCATGTTGAAATGACGCACCGCCACGCCGTCTTTTTCCAGCACCTTCCAGCACACGCCAAAGACCAGCCAGAACAGCGCCAGTTTTTTACTGAACGCCCACAGCAGGTCGCTGACGTTGAGCTGCATCGTGAGCAGAATCAGGCCCACGGCCAGAATAATCAGGCACACCGGCAGGGCGCGGATGAGATCGATCAGAATCGCTTTTGGCGTATGGAGCTGGCTATCGTTGCGCAGCTGACCCACTTCGGAGGCCAGCTTCGCCTGGTATTTTTTCAGCCAGCCCAGACGCCAGCGGATCAGGCCGGCAATCAGCAGCAGCGGTAATCCAGCCAGCAGGGCAATCGTCACCGCAGGCCAGGCTTTCTCCCAGTTTACGGTGACCTTCATGCTCTTAATTTGCGTTTTCAGCGTCTCCGGGAAGGATTTGACCCAGTCCCAGTCCATCGGCTTGTTGCTGTTCACCCAGAAAATCTGCTGGGTCAGGATCTCCTGCAGACTTTTCGAGACGCTCACCAGCTGCTGCTGGTTGATTTGCAGGTTAATGGCCATCATCAGCTGGTTGCCCAGCTGTTTGTTGAGCTGGTCCAGCAGCTCGCGACGCATATCGACGACCTGGAGCAGCGCGTCATGCACTTCCGGGTTCACGTCGCTGGAATGCCCCTCTTCAATTTTGGCGACAAAGGCATCGCTCTGGAAAAGGGCATCGCGCTGCTGGTTGACGTCAAACTGTTCCAGACGTAAATCCGCAATGCGGTTGGTCATGTCCTCCAGCTCATCGGCGGACGGGAGCGTCTGCTGCTGCTGGTAGAGAATACGCGACAGCAGGAGGCTGCCCTTCAGGACCGCGATCTGCTCTTTGATGTTGCGTTCAGCCTGCAGCGCGCGATCCAGCCAGTTCTTCACTTTGATATTTTGCTGAACCAGCGAGTTGCCGTTTTCCGTCGCCAGTATCAGGCGCTGGCTAAGCTGGTGGTTGGCCTCGAGCTCCTGTTTCACCAGCGGATTCGCCTGAATGCGGGCAGTTTCATCAGGCGATACGGCCTCCTGGGCGGTTTTTTCCGTCAGGGTCAGGCGTTTGCTGTTGACCGCCTCCTGCAACAGCTGAAGCTGGTGTTCCAGGCGGTTAATATTCGCGGTGACGTAATCACGCTGTTTCTGAAGCGTGTCCTGCAGCACCGTATTCCCTTCCAGGCTTTTACGCTGCTGTTCGATTTGCGCATTAAGCAAGGTCTGCTGCACCAGCAGCAGGGTTTGCTGCGTCGGGCGCAGCGTGCCTTCGCCTACCGTCGTGCCGTTCAGACGGTTGCGGATCTGCTGCAGCTGCTGAGACGCGGCGTACATCGCGTTTTGCACGCGCTCGGGCTGGGTCTGCAGCGAGACAAGCTGGCTGTTATAGGTGGCGAGATCCGACTGCGCGGTTTGCAGGTCGTCGAGCAGTTGCGCGACGCGGGACTCCAGCTGGCGTAAAGAGAGCGTCGAGAGCGTCTTGCGCGTCTCGTCGTCGTTATCCACATCGCTGAGGGCATTCAGCGCGTCGGTGGCCTTACGCATGTTTTCAGGCGCCTGCGCCACCTTCTGGCGAAGCTGGACGGTTTCCGCTTTGATGCGTTCAATTTTATCCAGCGTTTCCAGCGTTTCAGTCAGATCCTGCTGGACGAGTTTATCCTGAGGGGAGAGATCTTTTTGTTTATTCAGCGTGTCGAGCTGCGACTGAACATCGCTGCGCGAGGGAATATCGTTGCTGTTATCGGCGCGGGCCCAGGTCAGCGGCGCCGTGGCGAAGAAAAACAGCATCGCAAAGAGCAATGCAAAAACAGGATGTTGCGAGCGATTGATGGGCAGCATAGTTGTGAATGATGTCAGAAGATGACCGAAAATAGTCCGGCGTGAAGAATATCACGCTCGCTGAAAGCAGAATAGCGCGAACGTTATCCTCTGAGATAAATCCTGGAAAGGGATCAGGCCGTTAGCGAAGGCGCGTCGCTGCGCAGCGTGGGGCAGAGCTGTAGCATTTCCAGTAAAATCGCCACGTAGCTGCGGGCTTCCTCTTTGAGGTCAAAGGATTGCGGCGAGAAAAGCCAGTTTTCCATCAGACCTGAAATGTAGCTGCGCATCAGGATTGCCGCCCGTCGGGTCAAGAGATTGGCCGGTAAGAGTTTTGCCTGCATACACAGGTTCAGATTCTGTTCAATACGATCATAGCTCTCCAGGCTAAGGCTGCGTTGCGCCTGCTGCACCACCGCCATCTCGCCCACGAACTCGCATTTATGAAAAATAATCTCCATCATTAATCTGCGACGTTCTTCAACTACCGTTGCTTCAAGGATATATACTAATATTTCTCTCAATACTGAGAGTGGATCGTCAGGGAATTTTGCCCGATACTCACTCTCGAGATCGCTAATGCTGGACTCTGAAAGCTCCCAGATTTCACTGAACAGATCTGACTTATCTTTAAAATGCCAGTAAATCGCTCCTCGCGTCACACCGGCAGCCTGAGCAATCTGCGCCAGCGAGGTGGATGAAACACCCTGCTGCGAGAACAAACGTATTGCCACATCCAGAATGTGTTGTCGGGTTTCCAGCGCTTGTTGTTTAGTTTTTCGTGCCATAGGTGGGTGAATTTACAGGAGTCAGATTTACATACATTTGTGAATGTATGTACCATAGCATGACGATAATATAAACGCAGCAATGGGTTTTTAGACTCAGGACCCTTGATCAATTTGAAATCGGACACTCGAGGTTTACATATGAACAAAAACAGAGGGTTAACGCCTCTGGCGGTCGTTCTGATGCTCTCAGGCAGCTTAGCGCTAACAGGATGTGACGACAAACCAGCTCAACAAGGAGCTCAGCAGGCGCCAGAAGTAGGCGTCGTGACGCTCAAATCTGAACCTCTACAAATCACCACCGAATTACCAGGCCGTACCAATGCTTACCGCATTGCGGAAGTGCGTCCTCAGGTCAGCGGCATTATCCTGAAGCGTAACTTCACCGAAGGTGGTGATGTGAAAGCCGGTGAGTCTCTGTATCAGATTGATCCAGCAACCTATCAGGCCTCTTATGAAAGTGCGAAAGGCGACCTGGCGAAAGCACAAGCCGCGGCCAAAATTGCTCAGCTGACGTTGAACCGCTACCAAAAGCTGCTCGGTACCAAGTACATCAGCCAACAGGATTACGATACCGCTCTGGCCGATGCACAGCAGGCTAACGCGGCCGTGGTGGCAGCCAAAGCGGCCGTCGAAACCGCGCGCATTAACCTGGCCTATACCAAAGTGACCTCCCCTATCAGCGGTCGTATTGGTAAATCTTCCGTCACGGAAGGGGCGCTGGTGCAGAACGGTCAGACCAATGCGCTGGCAACCGTGCAGCAGCTTGATCCGATCTACGTTGACGTGACGCAGTCCAGCAACGATTTCCTGCGCCTGAAACAGGAGCTGGCTAACGGCACCCTGAAACAGGAAAACGGCAAAGCCAAGGTGGAGCTGATTACCAACGACGGTATTAAGTTCCCGCAGGAAGGTACCCTGGAATTCTCTGACGTGACGGTCGACCAGACTACCGGTTCCATCACCTTACGTGCGATTTTCCCGAACCCTGACAAAAATCTGCTGCCAGGTATGTTCGTTCGCGCGCGTCTGGAAGAAGGAACGAATCCAACCGCACTTCTGGTTCCACAGCAGGGTGTGACCCGTACGCCACGCGGCGATGCGAGCGCGCTGGTTGTTGGGGCTGATGACAAAGTCGAAACGCGCAATATCACCGCCACTCAGGCGATTGGCGATAAATGGCTGGTGACGGAAGGTCTGAAAGATGGCGATCGCGTGATTGTTACTGGTTTGCAAAAAGTTCGTCCTGGCGCGCAGGTTAAAGCACAGGAAGTGAAATCTGACGATAAACAACAAGCTTCGGCCGCTGGCCAGTCAGAACAAACCAAGTCTTAACTTAAACAGGAGCCGTTAAGACATGCCTAATTTCTTTATCGATCGCCCCATATTTGCGTGGGTGATCGCCATAATCATCATGCTGGCCGGGGGACTTGCGATCCTGAAGCTGCCTGTCGCGCAATATCCAACGATTGCGCCACCGGCGGTGACAATTTCCGCAACCTACCCGGGGGCTGATGCGAAAACGGTGCAGGACACCGTCACCCAGGTTATCGAACAGAACATGAACGGTATCGATAACCTGATGTACATGTCCTCAAACAGTGACTCCACCGGTACGGTGCAGATCACCCTGACCTTCCAGTCAGGTACGGATGCTGACATTGCGCAGGTTCAGGTGCAGAACAAACTGCAGCTGGCAATGCCTTTGCTGCCGCAGGAAGTACAACAGCAGGGTGTGAGCGTCGAGAAATCGTCCAGTAGCTTCCTGATGGTTGTCGGCGTTATCAACACCAACGGCACCATGACGCAGGAGGATATTTCCGACTACGTGGGCGCCAACATGAAGGACGCCATCAGCCGTACTTCCGGTGTGGGTGACGTGCAGCTGTTCGGTTCCCAGTACGCGATGCGTATCTGGATGGATCCGAACAAGCTGAACAACTTCCAGCTGACGCCGGTTGACGTGATCAGCGCGATTAAAGCGCAGAACGCCCAGGTAGCGGCCGGTCAGTTAGGCGGTACGCCGCCGGTGAAAGGCCAGCAGCTTAACGCCTCGATCATCGCGCAGACCCGTCTGACCTCTGCTGATGAATTCAGCAAAATTCTGCTGAAGGTGAATCAGGACGGTTCGCAGGTTCGCCTGCGCGACGTGGCGAAAGTTGAGCTGGGCGGTGAGAACTACGACATCATCGCGAAGTTTAACGGTAAACCGGCTTCCGGTCTGGGTATCAAACTGGCGACCGGCGCTAACGCCCTGGACACCGCCACGGCGATCCGCGCAGAGCTGAAGAAGATGGAACCGTTCTTCCCGTCAGGTCTGAAAATCGTTTACCCGTACGACACCACGCCGTTCGTCAAAATCTCGATTCATGAAGTGGTTAAGACGCTGGTTGAGGCGATCATCCTGGTATTCCTGGTGATGTACCTGTTCCTGCAAAACTTCCGCGCGACGCTTATCCCAACGATTGCCGTGCCGGTGGTATTGCTCGGGACCTTTGCGATCCTGTCGATATTCGGCTACTCGATAAACACCCTGACGATGTTCGGGATGGTGCTCGCCATCGGCCTGCTGGTGGATGACGCCATCGTCGTGGTCGAGAACGTCGAACGCGTGATGGCGGAAGAAGGTTTGCCGCCGAAGGAAGCGACCCGTAAATCAATGGGCCAGATCCAGGGCGCGCTGGTCGGTATCGCGATGGTACTGTCTGCGGTATTTATCCCGATGGCCTTCTTCGGAGGCTCTACCGGTGCGATTTACCGTCAGTTCTCCATTACCATCGTTTCCGCGATGGCGCTGTCGGTGCTGGTCGCGTTGATCCTGACTCCTGCCCTGTGTGCCACCATGCTGAAGCCAATTCAGAAAGGCGGTCACGGCGAGCACAAAGGGTTCTTCGGCTGGTTTAACCGCATGTTCGATAAGAGCACGCACCACTACACCGACAGCGTGGGCAACATCCTGCGCAGCACCGGTCGTTACCTGCTGCTCTATATCATCATCGTGGTGGGCATGGCTTTCCTGTTCGTCCGTCTGCCAAGCTCGTTCCTGCCAGATGAAGACCAGGGCGTGTTCCTGACGATGGCACAGCTTCCGGCGGGTGCCTCGCAAGAGCGTACCCAGAAAGTGCTGGATGAAGTGACGGACTACTATCTCACCAAAGAGAAAGACAACGTTGAGTCCGTGTTTGCGGTTAACGGCTTTGGCTTTGCGGGTCGTGGTCAGAACACCGGTATTGCCTTCGTTTCTCTGAAAGACTGGTCTGAACGTCCGGGCGAAAAGAACAAGGTTGAAGCCATCACTGGTCGTGCAATGGGCACCTTCTCGCAGATTAAAGATGCGATGGTCTTTGCCTTTAACCTGCCAGCGATTGTTGAACTGGGTACCGCGACCGGCTTCGACTTCCAGCTGATTGACCAGGGCGGTCTGGGTCACGAGAAACTGACGCAGGCGCGTAACCAGCTGTTTGGTGAAGTCGCTAAACACCCTGACCTGCTGGTTGGCGTGCGTCCAAACGGCCTGGAAGATACGCCGCAGTACAAGATCGATATCGACCAGGAGAAAGCCCAGGCGCTGGGCGTATCCATCAGTGACATCAACACCACGCTGGGCGCTGCCTGGGGCGGTAGCTACGTTAACGACTTCATCGACCGCGGTCGTGTGAAGAAAGTGTACGTGATGTCCGAGGCGCAGTACCGTATGTTGCCTAACGATATCAACAGCTGGTTCGTGCGCGGCAGCAATGGTCAGATGGTACCGTTCTCGGCGTTCTCAACCTCACGCTGGGAATACGGTTCGCCGCGTCTGGAACGCTATAACGGTCTGCCATCGATGGAGATCCTGGGTCAGGCTGCTCCGGGCCGAAGCACCGGTGAAGCCATGAACCTGATGGAAGAACTGGCAAGCAAACTGCCTGCGGGTATCGGCTATGACTGGACCGGTATGTCCTATCAGGAACGTCTGTCCGGTAACCAGGCTCCAGCCCTGTACGCCATTTCACTGATTGTGGTCTTCCTGTGTCTGGCGGCACTGTACGAGAGCTGGTCGATTCCGTTCTCCGTTATGCTGGTGGTTCCGCTCGGGGTTATCGGTGCGCTGCTTGCGGCAACGTTCCGTGGACTGACCAACGACGTTTACTTCCAGGTAGGCCTGCTGACAACCATTGGCTTGTCGGCGAAGAACGCGATACTTATCGTTGAATTCGCCAAAGATCTGATGGAGAAAGAAGGCAAAGGTCTTATTGAGGCGACGCTTGAAGCGGTTCGTATGCGTCTGCGCCCAATCCTGATGACGTCGCTGGCGTTCATCCTCGGCGTACTGCCGCTGGTTATCAGCTCCGGTGCGGGCTCCGGCGCGCAGAACGCGGTAGGTACAGGCGTGATGGGCGGTATGGTTACCGCGACCGTACTGGCTATCTTCTTCGTACCGGTGTTCTTCGTGGTGGTTCGCCGCCGCTTTAGCCGCAAGAATGAAGATGTTGAACACAGTCATTCGGTAGAACCTCACTGATACCGGTTCCACATGATAAAAAGGCCGCATTAGCGGCCTTTTTCATTTTCAGAAAAAATCATAAATTACGCTTATTGTGGCTCTATTTATTTTCTGCCATCTTAAATAGACATATCATAATTAACTGATACCTTAATCGGTGAATTCAGGATTTTTTTAATTTCATTTCCCCGCTTAAGATATTAGGAATATTCCTAATAAGATGTTCTTACAAAGATAAGTCTGAATCTGAACTTTTCTCATCATTTTTGCTAAGCCGATGAAACGTAAGGAAGCGATAAAACCCCGTCGTTAATTTGGATAAAAACGTTGAGTCCAGGGTGACCATTTGCGTACACGCTCCCAGCCTGCGGTTTTTATTTGTAATTTTTCGTAATAGCGCGGTGAAATCCAGGAAGGAGTGGCTTATAGTTAGGTTATCAGGAACACAGCACTCATGTAGCTAAGTCAGTTGTATCCATCCCGACAATGATGTTCGGTGAGTAAGAAATCACTCAGAAGGGGATGCGCTATGGACGAGTACTCGCCAAAAAGGCATGATATCGCGCAGTTGAAATTTCTCTGCGAATCCTTGTACCATGACTGCCTTGCCAATCTTGATGAAAGTAACCATGGCTGGGTAAACGACCCAACGTCTGCCATCAATTTACAGTTGAATGAGCTGATAGAGCATATCGCAACCTTCGCACTTAATTATAAAATTAAGTACAATGAAGATAATAAGCTCATTGAGCAAATTGATGAATACCTGGACGACACCTTTATGTTGTTCAGCAGTTACGGCATTAACGCTCAGGATTTGCAAAAATGGCGTAAATCGGGAAATCGGCTATTCCGCTGTTTCGTCAACGTGAGCAGAGCTAACCCGGTGAGTCTTTCCTGTTAAAATTATTACAATTACTAAGGTGAATTTATGTCTGATAAACCACTCACAAAAATCGATTATTTGATGCGCTTACGACGTTGTCAGTCAATTGACACGCTTGAGCGCGTCATTGAAAAGAATAAATACGAGCTTTCTGATAATGAACTGGCGGTATTTTATTCAGCCGCTGACCATCGTCTTGCTGAACTGACAATGAATAAACTGTATGACAAAATCCCTACTTCTGTGTGGAAATTTGTCCGTTAATCTTTGAAGGGTGTCTGTAGAGTTCTACGCCTCGTTCTGAGTATTTACCTGTCCCGTTATGCTCCCTGTGCCCAGGCCAGGTCTCCGTGTAAAACGTGTTCATCAGCAGCAATGTTGTGACGTCAGTCACATCGGCTTTTCGGGAACGTTCCCCTTCTGGCCTGTTCCGATTACCCTTCGGTAATAACATCCAGAGAGGTTTCCAATGAGCTTAGAAAAACAGAAAATGATTGCCGGTGAACATTACCGCCCCGGCGATGAGACGTTACGGGCTGACCGACTGCACGCCCGCCATCTGGTTTACCGCTATAACCACACCGCGCCTGATGAAAAAACAGAACGCCAGAACATTCTGGCGGAACTTCTGGGACAAAGCGCAGGCGCTTATATTGAGCCGAGCTTCCGCTGCGACTACGGATATAACATTTATCTGGGCAAAAACTTTTACGCTAACTTCGACTGCGTGATGCTGGATGTCTGCCCTGTTCATATTGGCGATAACTGTATGCTCGCACCGGGTGTTCATATTTATACGGCTACCCATCCCCTGGACGCGGAAGAACGAAACAGCGGCGTGGAGTTTGGAAAACCCGTCAATATTGGCAATAACGTCTGGATTGGCGGCAGGGCTGTCATTAACCCTGGCGTCACCATTGGTGATAATGTGGTCGTGGCCTCCGGCGCCGTCGTGACGAAAGACGTCCCGGCTAACGTCGTCGTTGGCGGCAATCCGGCAAAAATCATCAAAACGCTGTGAGGTTGCGGGGAGTCAACTGTTATAGTCTTTTAGCGCCAGACTGTTACTTTTTTCAGCCTGATGGCTCCCCTAAAATTGGCAGACCCCCTGTATTGTCAACTCTTATGAAGGCAAAAAATGACCGAGATACAGCGCCTGCTTACCGCCACCATCGACGATCTTAACCTCCGCGAAAAGCGCGACAATCGCCCGCGCTTTAGCATTAGCTTTATTCGCAAACATCCTGGACTGTTTGTCGCCATGTATGCCGCCTGGCTGGCGACGCTTGTTGTGATGCTGAAGTCCGAAACGCTGGTGGACTCCGTCTGGCTGCTGGTTGTACTGTTTGTCGTCTTTAACGCCTTTTTCTTTTTCGACGTGAATCCGCGCTACCGTTACGAAGATATCGACGTGCTCGATTTTCGGGTCTGCTATAACGGCGAATGGTACAACACGCGTTACGTGCCAGAAGAGCTGATCGAGAACATTATGCACTCTCCGGCGGTTGAAGCCGGGCAAAAAGAGAAGCTGCAGAAAATGGTCTCCACCAAAGGTCAGCTCTCTTTCTATGATGTTTTTACCCTTTCCCGCCCTGCTGCTGCGTAATTAACGCCTGCAGGCGTCGGATCCCCGGCGCAAACTGAGAAGCAGAGGTATTGCCGTAACCTAAAACCAGACCGGTTTGCCCCTGCTTCGCCTCCAGGTAGTACCCGCTCAGCGCAGCGGGTGCCAGCTGAAACGCCCTCGCCTGCTCCACCAGCTTCTGGTCGTCAATACCGTCTATCGCCAGCGTCAGATGCATTCCCCCTTCGCCTGCCAGAATGCGGTGCGGAGAATAAAGCTCTGCGCCCAGCACCTCACGCAGCTGGCGGTAGCGTTTACGGTAGAGCCGACGCATGGCGGCAAGATGACGGGCGTAATGACCTTCTTCAATAAACAGCGCCAGGGTACGCTGCTCCGCACGATGCCCTCCGCGCAACAGCGAGCCGATAGCCGGGCGAGCCGCTTTCGCCAGCGCTGGCGGTAAAACCATAAACCCCATTCTGAGCGAGGGAAACAGCGTTTTACTGAACGTCCCCAGATACACAACGAGCGCATTGTTGACCATTCCCAGCATCGCCGGTACGGGCTCACCGGCATAGCGGAACTCGCTGTCGTAATCGTCTTCAATGATCCACGCGTTGTGCTGCCGGGCCAGCTCCAGCAGCGCCAGCCGCCGCCGCGCGCTGAGCACACTTCCGTAAGGGAACTGATGCGAAGGTGAGGTAAAAATCATTGAGGGCGCAGGCGCATCCAGCCCTTCCCAGCACATTCCCTCGTCATCAACCGGTATTCCCGTCATTGCCAGGCCAGTTTTAACAAACGCACTCTTTGCCCCGCTATAGCCGGGGTTTTCTACCCAGGCGACATCGCCAGGCTCGCTTAACAGCATCGTGCAGAGGTTGACGCCTTCAAGCGCCCCTTCGGTTATCGCAATCTGGCTGGCGTCGCAGTCGATACCGCGGGACAGGGCGAGATGCCGGGCAATCGCGGCGCGCAGCGACGGCTCGCCGGCCGGGTCGCCATAGCCTAACAGGGCACTCCCCTCCTCGCGCAGGACGCGATCGTACAATCGCCGCCACAGCGGCAAGGGGAAATAGTTAATGGCAGGCGTTCCCGGCGTAAACGCCATCACCGGGGTGTCGCGCGGCACGGGCGCGGGCAGCAGGGCGACCCGTTTTGTCAGACTGACGTCAGGATCCGGCAATGTCCGGGCAATCGTACGATGAGCGAATTGCCCCACCCGCGTTCCCTGACGGTTACGCAGTAAATAACCTTCGAGCGTGAGCTGGTCCAGCGCCGCATTGACGGTGTTTCGGGAAACCGAGATCTGCTGCGCCAGCGTTCGCGAACCGGGCAGCTGGCTGCCGGACCGAAGCCTTCCGCCCAGTATGGCCTCCCGCAAAGCGAGATAGAGCGCGCGCTGAAGCGTCTCCTGCCCACGCTTTTTCAGCGCAGCATGGAGCAAAGTGTAAAACTCATCACCCGGTATATTCATCTTCCCTCCTTGTGGTACCAGAAAAACATAGCCTGGTGGTTCTTTTTAAGGAACCAGCAATTCACTAATCTGGAGATCTTTTCAACGTCATGGAAATAAAGATGAATACATTCAACGAGTTTGGACAGCCTGTAGGCGAAGCCCTTATCGACTGGCAGCCTCGTCAGCACCCGTCCCGGGTGGTCCTTCAGGGTCACTATTGTCGGCTTGAGCCGCTGCGCGTGGAGCATGCCCACGCGTTGTTCTCCGCCTATTCCCTGGCCGAAGATACCCGCAGCTGGACGTGGCTGCTGCGTGAACCCGATGCCACCGCAGAGGAGTTTGCCAACTGGGTGGCGAGCGTAAGTGAGTTATCCGATCCCATCCACTTTACCGTTATGGACAACCGGACCCAGTCTCCTGTCGGGACGCTGTCCCTGATGCGGATCGATCCTAAAAACGGGGTCGTGGAAGTGGGGCACGTTCACTTCTCTCCTCTGTTAAGCCGCACGCCAGGGTCGACAGAAGCGCAGTATCTGCTGATGCGATACGTGTTCGATTCCCTGGGGTACCGGCGTTATGAATGGAAGTGCAATAGCCTGAACGAGCCTTCCCGTAAAGCGGCGCTGCGTCTGGGCTTTCAGTTTGAGGGGCGCTTTCGTCAGGCGCTGGTCATAAAAGGCCGTAACCGGGATACCGACTGGTTTTCGATTCTCGACAAAGAGTGGCCGGCGCTGGCGAGCGCCTTTGAAAGCTGGCTTGCCACCGACAATTTTACCGCCGATGGCAAACAGATTAGATCCCTGGAAAGCTGGCGAGAAACGCGCGTTTAGCGTCTTTTTTTACGTCCCTGAACCGCCTTAAAGCGCGGATTAGATTTGCAAATCACGTATAAGCGTCCCTTGCGTTTGACAATCTGGCAATCCGGGTGGCGCTGCTTTGCACTGCGTAATGAGTTAAGTACCTGCATGATTAGCCCCGCTTCGCATTGAGAAAACCGCCAAAACGCTTGCGGAAGCGCGCTGCGCTGCCGTCCGTGGAGAACGTTTTTTGCTTACCGGTATAAAACGGGTGCGATTTTGAAGAAACCTCGATGGTGATGTACGGATACGTTTCACCGTCGAGTTCAATTTCGCGGTCGGTCCTAATGGTTGAGCCAACTTTAAAGTATTCATTAGCGCTGGTGTCGTGGAATACCACGGTGCGATAGGCTGGGTGGATATCGGGTTTCATCGTAAATCCTTTATGTTTTGTTATAACATAACAAAATAATATCCAGGCGAGGTTGAAAAAACAACCCCTCTCTTCTGACGATAATTTCTCGTATGCCTGAGATAAAATGAAAACCATGCCAACCACGTGCTATAACTATATCATTTCGCTGTAAAATCTTTCTCTTCAGGCAGGGAACTCAATGCCCAGGAACGGGTATACGAGGAAGGACACGACAGCATGAAAACCCGACATCTGGTCAGTCTGGTGACTGGCGTACTTATCTTTTCTGTGCTGGTCCCCATTTGCCTGAGCATCTGGCTGGCCCATCGCCAGGCGGAAGATAAATTCGCCGATGCGCTGGATAACTATGCCTCCCGCGTGCTGGTACGCACCGACAGGGTTGTGGATCAGGCAAAAGAAGCGCTCGATCACCTGCAGGCCTTTGAGGGCGTGCCGTGTAGCCCCTTGCAATTGCGGGAAATGCGCCGGGTCGCTTTCTCGTGGCGATATGTCCAGGAAGTGATTTATATCGACAACCTTCGACCGCTCTGCTCCTCCCTGGAGCAAACCAGCCATGCGTCCCCTTTCCCTCCTCCAATGCGCATTACCGAAGATGGTTACAGCGCGCGGCTGACCACGCAAAACGATCTTGGGTTTAACCGCTACATGACGGTGCTGGGAAAAGGCCACTACCTTGTCATGATCGATCCTGCCTCGCTGGTGGACGTGATCCCTTTCGGCGAGATAGCGATTGATGCCGCCCTGGTAGGAAGCGCAACGCACCGCATATTTGCCAGCAGCAGCAAGCTCGACTCTCATATCCGCGACATGGTTCAGGAGCGGGGTGTGAAAAGCGTGCAGTACAACGGTTCAATGTACGTCATGAAGTCTGTACCTGAGCTTGGGTTTACCGTTGTCGCATGGGCAACGCTCAAACCGCTGGCTGAAACCTGGCACCGGCAGCTTCTTTTCTGGTTACCGTTCGGCATGTTGATAAGCCTGCTCGCCGCACTGTTTGTCCTGCGGATCCTGCGGCGTATCCAGTCGCCGCGCAATCGCCTGCTTGACGCAATTAACAGCCGGGATTTTGTGGTCCACTATCAGCCCATCGTGGCGCTCTGTAGCGGAAAAATTGTGGGCGCTGAGGCGCTAACGCGCTGGCCGCAGCCGGACGGAAGCTGCCTCTCGCCGGATATTTTTGTCCCTCTTGCCGAGCAAACGGGGCTCATCTCGAAGCTGACGCAGTTAGTCATCGAAAAGGTGTTTGAAGATATGGGCCACTGGCTGCAACGCTATCCGGATCAGCATATCTCCATTAACCTCGCCCCTGCCGATTTAACCTCCGGCATCCTGCCGCCTCTGTTGAGCCAGCTCCTGAACAAGTGGCAGATCCACCCCCGGCAAATCGCCCTTGAGCTCACCGAGCGCGGCTTTGCCGATCCCAAAATTAGCGCACCGGCTATCGCCGCATTCCGTCGTTCGGGCCACCCTGTCTATATTGATGATTTTGGCACGGGCTATTCCAGCCTGAGCTATCTGCAGGATCTGGACGTCGATACGCTAAAAATTGATAAATCGTTCGTGGATGCGCTGGAGTATAAAAATGTGACGCCGCACATCATTGAAATAGCGAAGTCGCTGAAGCTGGCGATGGTAGCGGAGGGCGTCGAAACCGCAGGGCAACTCGCCTGGCTACACCGCCACGGCGTGCAGTACGGGCAGGGGTGGTACTACAGCAAAGCGCTGCCAAAAACGGAATTTATTCTCTGGGCAGAAAATAACCTCGGCATGCATTCTACTTAAGATAGGATTTCATCACCCGCAACACCACGCCAAGATCGGCTTCACGCTGCGCTTCTTCAGGCTCTTTCACCACATGATCGGTTAAATGCCCTTCGATCACCTGCATCATCATGCCATTCACCGCCCCGCGGATCGCCGCCAGCTGCTGTAACACCTCGGCGCATTCGTGATCGCTGTTGAGCATTTTTTCCAGCGCGGTGCTCTGCCCCTGAATTTTCTTCAGGCGAGTCAGTAACATTTTCTTGTCGCGAACGGTATGTGACATCTCTGTATCCCTTATTTTTTGGCTTTTAAAGCATATCACGCTCTACTCCCCCTGAGTATTTTTCTACTGGGGGGTAGTATTGTACTACTGGGGGGGAGTAGTATCTTCACACGCTTTCCACTCCGGAATTTCCCATGACCGATTTTGCTTCACTCCTTCAGCAGGGCAACGCCTGGCTGTTTGTTCCCAGCGCTATCCTGCTCGGTGCGCTACATGGCCTGGAACCGGGCCATTCAAAAACAATGATGGCCGCCTTTATCGTGGCCATCCGAGGCACGCTGAAACAGGCGGTGCTGCTCGGCCTGGCGGCCACGCTCTCCCATACGGCGGTGGTCTGGCTCGTTGCGATGGCGGGATTATGGTTTGGTCGGGGCTGGGATGCACACACGTCCGAACCCTGGTTCCAGCTGATTTCCGGGGTGCTGATCGTTGCGATCGCCCTGTGGATGGCGTGGCGAACCTGGAAAGAGAGCCAGCCGCACGATCATCATCATCACGACCATGATCACCACCACAATGACCATGACCATGACCATGACCACCATCATGATCATCACCACCACCACCACGAACACTCGCTGGTTGAAGAAGAGTGGCAGGACGCCCACCAGCGCGCTCACGCGCAGGATATTAACCGGCGCTTCAGCGGTCAAAACGTCACCACCGGCCAGATCGTGATGTTTGGCCTGACCGGCGGGCTTATCCCCTGTCCGGCGTCCATCACCGTGCTGCTGATCTGCCTGCAGCTGAAGCATTTCGCCCTCGGCGCGACGCTGGTGTTCAGCTTCAGCATTGGTCTGGCGTTAACGCTGGTCGCTTCCGGCGCGATTGCCGCCTTAAGCCTCAAGCACGCGACCAAACGCTGGCCCGGGTTTAGCGAATTCTCCCGTAAAGCGCCGTGGATCTCCGCTGCGCTGATTACCGTAGTAGGGATTTACATGAGCCTGCATGGCCTGAGCGGCATTCTGGCGTAAGACTGCGGCCACGCTCTGTGGCCGCATCTTCATGGTCAGCTAAGGGTTCTGCTGCCAGCTGAAGGTATAGCGAAGCTGGCGTGTCTGCAGGAGGAATTCCGGAGAGACGCTGGGGCTCCAGGAGTCGTCGCCGCCCACGCCCATATGGAACGCATCGAGATTGAGCCAGCATCCCGGCTCTTCGCGCAGCAGATGATGATGGGTTGTCTCACGCAGCTGCTGCTGGCCGTAGCGGCTCACCGAGAAATGGAACCGGCCGTTCAGCTGATGCGTTCCCACCACAAGTTCCCGGGTATCGCAGCGCAAACCATTTTCCGTCGGGAAGATATACGGCGTGTGCATGGCCTCGAGAGGTAATGTCCAGCGACCCTGCTGCGCCGCCAGCTTTCTGTCCGGGTAGTTTTCATGCGGCCCCAGCCCCAGCCAGTGAACGTTTTCCGGCGTTTCGGCAAGATGAACGCTCAGGCCAACGCGCGCGGGTTCAGGGATATCAGATGCCATATCGACCTGAATATCGCCATGCAGAACGCCCCGATCGTCTACCCGCCAGACTTTACGGCTCATGAACAGGGCTTTGCCGCGATACTCAAGTACGTGCTGGGTTGTGACCACCACGTCGCCTGCGTGCTGCTGTGCCTCACAGTGCAGAACGCGCGAGGTGAGATCGTACATGCCCGACGCTTTCCAGCGCTCAACCCAGGCGTTCGGATCGATCTGCGTCGCCTCGCTCACGCCAATGTCGTTATCCAGCGGCGCGCGGCTGACGTTATCCGTCAGAGGTGAAAGGAGCGTTTCAACGCCGTTTCGCCACCATTGGGACAGGTTTCCGGTTGCGCGATCGAACTGCCAGCGCTGTTGACGATGGGCGATCTCCAGAATGCGATCGCTTTGCGTTAACACCGGCGGCTCGCCCGCCGGGACTGGCGGAGCAATAAAAAGGGGAGCCGGAAGCGGCCACTGCTCCCACGCGCAGCGGTGGTCAGCCGGAGACCACGGCGTTGCCCGCGGCTGGCGTACTTCAACGTTCAGCCAGACCTCACCCGGCACGGCTTTCAGCGCCGGCAGGTCAATCTCCAGACGCTGGGTGCCTTCAGGCGCCATCGAGAGCGTCACCTCGCCCGCGGCCAGCACGTCCCCGTCCCGGGCAACCGTCCAGTTCAGCACTTCGTTATCGGTGTGGCGGAACAGATAGCCGCTTTGCACCTCAATCACCAGCGGAGAGGTGCTGACCCGCGTAAAGGTAAAGAACTGCTGGGCGCGCTGCGCCTCGAACAGCGCCGGGTGCGGCGAGCGATCGGGGAACACCAGCCCGTTAAGACAGAACTGCCGATCGTTCGGCTTATCGCCGAAGTCTCCGCCGTAGGCCCAGAACGCGTTGCCCTTTTCGTCCCGTTTCGTCAGGGCCTGATCGACCCAGTCCCAGACAAACCCACCCTGCAGGCGAGGATGGCTGCGAAACGCTTCCCAGTATTTCGCAAACCCGCCAAAGCTATTTCCCATCGCGTGGGCGTATTCACAGAGGATCAGCGGGCGCGTTTCGTCCGGCATACCGATCCATTTCTTGATTGACCATTTAGGCACTGCCGGGAAGGGCTGATCCCGATCGACCCGGGCGTACATCGGACAGACAATATCGGTCGCCGCCGTGTTCGCGCCGCCGCCTTCATACTGCACCGGACGCGTAGGATCGGTGGTTTTCAGCCAGCGGTACAGCGCATCGTGATTCGCGCCGTGGCCCGACTCATTGCCCAGGGACCAGATGATAACCGAGGGATGATTACGATCGCGCTGCACCATGCGGGTCACGCGTTCGCTCATGGCGGGCAGCCAGCGCGGATCGTCAGCAAGGCGGCTCATCGGCACCATGCCGTGCGTTTCGATATTGGCTTCGTCAACGACGTACAGCCCGTAGCGGTCGCAAAGCCGGTACCACAGCGGATGGTTCGGATAGTGCGAGCAGCGCACGGCGTTGAAGTTGTGCTGCTTCATGATTTCGATATCGCGGCGCATGGTCGCTTCGTCCATCACCTGACCGTTTTCCGGGTGATGCTCGTGTCGGTTAACCCCGCGGATCAGCAGCGGTTTACCGTTGAGCTTCAGCAGGCCGTTGCCGATGTCAACGCGGCGGAAGCCCACGTCGCACGCCTCAACCTCCAGCACCTCACCCTGCGGGTTAAGAAGCGCAATCGTCAGGCGATATAGTTCTGGCGTTTCAGCGCTCCAGAGCGCGGGCTGGTCAACAGGGATCGCCGCCGTTAAGCGCTCTGCCCAGCTGCCGCGCTCGTCGACGATGGCAGATCCTGGACGCCGGGAAACGCTGGCGCATTTTTCACCCGTGCGCCACAGGGTCATGACCACCTCGCAGTCTGCAAAGCCAGCGCCTGCCAGCGCGACATCCACCTTCAGCACCGCGCGGTCCAGCTCCGCATTCAGGTCCGTCACCACGTGATAATCGGCAATCTGCGTCTCGGGTTTATGCAGCAGCGTCACATCGCGGAAGATGCCGCTCATGCGCCACATGTCCTGATCTTCCAGATAGCTGCCGTCGCACCAGCGCAATACCATGACCGCCAGCCGGTTCTGCCCGGGGCGCAAGGCCGCCGAGAGGTCAAATTCGGCGGGCAATCGGCTGTCCTGGGAATAGCCCATCCACTGCCCGTTGCACCAGAGATGGAACGCCGAGTTCACACCGTCGAAGATGATGCGGGTCTGCCCGCTTCGAAGCCAGGCGTCATCCACCTCAAATGTGAGCGAGTAACAACCGGTCGGGTTTTCCTGCGGCACGAAAGGCGGGTTAACGGGAATAGGATAGGTAACATTGGTATAGATGGGCGTGTCGAACCCCTGCATCTGCCAGTTAGACGGCACGGGCATCGCAACGGCATCGGCGCAATCTTCGGTTACCCATGCCTGAGGAACCTGCTCCGGCGCGGTAAAGTAGCTAAACCGCCACACTCCGTTCAGAGTGTGCCTGCTGATGGATCCAGCCTCCTCTCTGGCAGAGGGTTCATTGCGCCAGCTGTGTAACGGCGCGTGTGCGGCCAGACGGTTCCACTGGGTGACGCCAGGATTTTCCCAGTCCCGACGGGCCAGAATGGCGCTGAGGGTCAGCGGTGAAGTGGTGGACATAGTAACCTCTTTGCGAAGCGCTCACAATTTTGGTTAACATGCCCTGGCACCCGGCAACGGTAAAGCGTTCAATCGCGGGGTAGCGAGTCCGATCACAAAGTTTTATTTGCGGGCAATCTGCTCGGCAAGCAGTGCCAGGCTTCTGAGCTGCTGCGCCAGATCCTCGCGTTCGGCCTGCTTAGGGTTGCGCCGTGCGCTGGAATGACGGGTAACCAGCGTCACCGGCAGCTGAACCTGCCGGCACGCTTCGCCCCCGGAAGGCGCCAGCAGCCACTCCACGCTGCGTTCGCCCGCCTCGCGAAACGCCTGACGAATGGTCGTCAGCGGCGGGGAAAACCAGGCGCTGTCGGCCGTATCGTCAAACCCTACCACCGAAAGCTGGCCAGGGATCGCGATCCCTTTTTCCGCGCAGGCGCGCATCACCCCGAGCGCCATCTGATCGTTCGCCACCAGAAGCGCGTCCGGTAATGCCGCCCCCGACAGCAGCACGTGTCCCTTCTCATAACCGCTGGCCGCGCTCCAGTCACCGTAGGCCACAGCCGTCGCGTTAAGACCCGCCTGCGCCAGCGTCGCTTTCCAGCCCGCCAGGCGCGCCCGCGCAGAGACCGAGCTTTCCGGCCCGCTCAGCAGGGCAATGCGCTGATGCCCCAGCGAAAGCAGATGCTCAACGCCCAGACGCGCCCCCTGCTCCGCGTTAAACACGAGGCTGTTTACCCGCGCTGAGGGCGCCACATCGAGGAACAGCACCGGGACGGGCGACGCCAGCGCCCCGAGCTCTTCGGCGTGCGGATCGTCAAGCGGCACATTCACCAGCAGCGCGTCCACCCGCTGTGCCAGCAGCGCCTGAAGCGCGGCCTGACACTGCTGGGGTTGCTCCACCATGGAGATAAGGACGCTCGCCCCCTGTTCCGCCGCACGCGATTTGACTGCCGACACAATTTGCGAAGGCGCGTGCAGGGCCAGGTCGGTGGTGATGAGGCCCAGCGTACGGGTGCGTTTCCCCGCCAGCTGCTGCGCCCGAAGGTTAGGAACGTAGTGCAGCTCCGCCATCGCCTGCTGCACCTTTTCTCGCGTGCGGGCAGACACATGTTCCGCGTCGTTAATGACGCGGGAAACGGTCTGATAAGAAACCCCCGCAAGGAGGGCGACATCATAGAGAGTGATTGCTTTCATGCTTTCTGGCATCGCGATTTTCGAAGCGTCTATTCTGGCACAGCGACGCCGTTAAAACATGTGAGCGCTTCGCAAAATTAAACAACCCGCTCCGGCTGGCGTATTTCCGCAATGCGTGGCTTCTGGCGGAACCAGGGCAGGCAGAGCTGGATAAGCGGGCCAATGGTCAGTGCATACAGTACGGTTCCCACCCCAAACGTGCCGCCAAGCACGCACCCAATCAGCAGAACGGACACCTCAATTGAGGTACGCACGCTGCGAATGGACCAACCCAGTCGGGCGTGAATGCCGGTCATCAGGCCGTCGCGCGGGCCTGGCCCGAAACCGGCCCCGATGTACATGCTGGTCGCAATCGCATTCATCACGATGCCCGACACCAGGAAAGCAATTCGAACGGGTAACGAATCCAGCTCCGGGATAAGCGCCATGCTGGCGTCCGCCGCCAGACCGATACAAATCACGTTGCTGATCGTGCCAAGCCCCGGCATCTGGCGCAGCGGGATCCACAGCAGCAGCACCGCAGCGCCGACTAAAATGATCACCGTCCCGATAGTCATCCCCAGCTGCATCCCCACCCCGAGGTGAAAAACATCCCAGGGATCGACCCCCAAATCGGAACGAATAAACATTGCGGTGGAAAGGCCATACAGTCCTAAACCGACATAGAGTTGTAGCAGACGACGTACCATTTTTATCTTCTCCAGTGAACCAGGCTTTCATCCTGACCTAAAATGGCACTATGATTAATGTCCAGTTTTCAAATAGTGGACTGCATATGTCATCACGTCGCTTCGGAAGCCAGTCTCTGGTACGCCTTTTAGGCCACTGGCAGCAAGCCTCATCCCGCACCCCGCTCTGGCGACAGCTGGCCGACGCGCTGCGTTTGTTAATTCTTGATGGGCGTCTGGCACTGAATACGCGGCTGCCGGGCGAGCGTGAGCTGGCCACGGCGCTGGACGTGAGCCGAACCACCATCAGCAGCGCGCTCGCCCACCTGCGTGAAGAGGGGTACCTTGAAAGCCGCCACGGCAGCGGGTCACGGGTCATTCTCCCTGACACGCGCGCCGTTCCCACCCTTTCCGCGGCGAGCGCCGCACTGGATCTCTCCACTGCCGCCCTGAATGCCGGGCCGGAGATCCATCAGGCTTATGCCCATGCGCTCACGGCCATTACCCCGCATCTCTCGCTGACGGGCTACGATCAGCTGGGGCTACCGACGCTGCGGGAGGCCATCGCTGCGCGCTATACCGCGCGGGGTCTTCCCACCCGCGCAGACGAAGTGATGGTGGTCAATGGCGCCGTCAGCGGCTTTGCGCTGATACTGCGGATGATGACCGGGCCGGGGGACCGCGTCGTGGTCGATCACCCCACCTATCCGCTGGCAATTGCCGCCATTCAGGGGGCGCAGTGTCGGCCAGTCGGGGTGTCGCTGCCGGAAACCGGCTGGGATACGGATGGCTTTGCCGCAACGCTTGCCCAAACGGCGCCGCGCCTGGCCTACCTGATGCCAGATTTTCATAATCCGACCGGGCGCTGTATGGATATCGCCACCCGTCAGGCCATCACGGATATTGCAGCCCAAACCCGCACGGCGCTGGTGGTGGATGAAACGATGGTGGATCTCTGGTTTGATGCGCCTCCCCCGCCACCGCTGGCCGCCTTTAACCCGCAGGCCACCGTCATCACCTTAGGCTCTGCCGGAAAAAGCTTCTGGGGCGGGCTGCGTCTCGGCTGGATCCGCGCATCATCGCGCATCATCGCCACCCTTGCCCAGACGCGGGATACTCTGGATTTAGGCTCGCCGCTGCTCGAACAGCTGGCAATGCAGTGGCTTATTAACAACAGCGAGACGTTTCTGCCCGCACGCCGGAAGATGCTGGCGGAACGGCGCGATCGATGCGGTGACCTGCTGCGCGAACATTTCCCGGAGTGGAAATTCCACGAGGCGGAAGGCGGGCTATCTTACTGGATAGAGCTCCCGGGCATGCTGGCGACACAGCTTGCCGCGCGGGCAGAAATAATCGGGATTAACCTGGGAACCGGGACGCGATTTGGTTTATCGGGGGCGTTTGACCGCTATTTACGTATGCCCTTCTCGCTGGAATCGACAGAGCTTGAGCAGGCGTTGCTGAGGATCAAACCGTTATGGCTCGCCCTGAATAAAAACGTGCCATCGTTAAAACGCAGCGTGATCTGATATTTAAATATTTGAAGCAGATCATAAAATAAAAACTGCTGACTGTAATATATGCAGTCAGCAGTTTTCACTGGTCAGGGTTTAATGCTGAGGAGGAATAGGAAAGCCTTTTAGTGAAATAACGAAGTTATCACCGTCTTTCTTTATTTTTGCACCGGTATCACACCAGTCAGACGCAATACGAAAGAACTCATCGCTTCCAACATTCCAGCCAAGACGTACATGCTTCACGTAGCCTGAACGCAACAGATCGCAGGCCTCGTTGTAGTCACTGGCGGTTGACAGTTGTTGTTTCATTTTCTCTTCTTCAGAAGTTTACGTAGAGCCTTGATTTCTTTAGGAGTAAAAGGAGAAACACTCTCTTCTTCCGTATGCTGATTATCAATATCCTCTTCCGATACTCCCGCCTCTTCTACTGCTTCGAACGCCAGCAGCAGCAGTTTCTCTGTCGTCACGCTTAAATTCTCGTTATTGACTTCCGCATAGTGGCGAAGTCTTTCTTTTAGCGCGTCATCAATCTTAACGTTTAATACCGCTGTAGCCATGTTTGTCACTTCCCTTCGGAATAAGTACTTTATTTAATACACGAACTTAACAATGTTATCCAGATATATATTTTTTTGAGTTATGGAACAAAATAACCGTCCGATTATAAAATGACAGTCTATTATTACAGGTTTATGACAATAATATTTCAGTGCAATGAAATATATATTACACGATACAGGCGTAGTTTTATTGTGGAGTAATGCTTTGAGGGAGAGATGAAGCTGAAGAATCTTACGAGGCCACAAATGGGTGGGGGCCCTGCCAGCTACATCCCGGCACACACGTCGTCTGCCCTGGCTGCTTCCTTCCGGACCTGACCTGGTGAACAGAGTAGCGTTGCGGGAGAACCAACAGAGCCCCCATTGAGAGCGTTGATAACCAACGCGCTGGCGCATTATCCCTGTGCTAAAGCCCAATTGCAAGCGACCAGCAACCGGATGCTGGTTTCTTGCGCAAACAGGCGCAGCAATCATGAAGATCTTCGTTTACCATAGCTTTCCAGAAACTCCCCACAGGTAAAGGTATGGACGAACACGACTCCTTTCCACAGCGCGTATGGCAAATCGTGGCCTCAATCCCGGAAGGCTACGTCACCACCTATGGTGATGTCGCGCGTCTGGCCGGTTCCCCGCGCGCGGCGCGACAGGTTGGAGGCGTCCTGAAACGGCTGCCGGAAGGCAGCACGCTGCCCTGGCATCGGGTGGTGAACCGTCATGGCGCCATTTCACTCACCGGGCCGGATCTTCAGCGTCAGCGTCAGGCGTTACTTTCAGAGGGTGTGCAGGTGTCAGGGTCGGGTCAGATCGATTTGCAGAAGTTTCGCTGGGTATATTGACCCCTCTCCCGGAGGAGAGGGGAAATGCAGAAATTACATCTGAGTCGGTGGAGTTGGCAGAGACGGCTGATTGGTCTGCGGTGCGACCGGCACTTCGGTCTGCTGCACCGGCACCAGGTTCAGGTCGATTTTTGTCCCACCGTTGTTGATCGCTTCCTGGACCGTATCGGTGATAAAGACCAGCTTGCCGTTGATGGTTACCGCTGCGCTCAGCAGGATACGGGCGTTAGGCTGCACGTCCGACGGGTTATACGGCAACACGAAGCTAAACGGCGCCTGCTTACCTTCAGTACGAACGGCGCGCTGGGCAACGACTTTCGACGGCGCGTCGGCCAGAGAAGCATCAGACAGCGTTACGGTTAATACCGCATCCGGCGGCAACGCCACTTTCTGTTTAATCCAGATGGTACCGGAAACATTAGGCTGCTGAATGGATTGCTGTGAAAGGGTATTAATCCCGTTCGGGTCGGCTGCTGGTACTGGCACTTGGGCGCTTTTACCGGCACAGGCGGACAACGCCACCGCAATAGCTACACCACTTAGCATGGGCACGAGTTTCATTGAAGTCTCCTTATCAATGCACCAGCGGGATCGATCCCATCCGATGTCGTTTCAATCACATAACGTATTCAAGTGTGGCACAGATCACCGATTTATGCCTGAAAACGTGCCGATATTCAGATTATTCTACCCATCGGACCACTTTCATTTCTGCGTTATACTCTGCCTATCTTTCGCTACGGCGTTTATTGAGGACAACTATGAGTCAGGCACTGAACAATCTGCTGACATTACTGAATCTGGAAAAAATTGAGGAAGGACTCTTTCGCGGACAGAGCGAAGATCTCGGCTTACGCCAGGTCTTCGGGGGGCAAGTCGTTGGACAAGCTCTGTACGCAGCAAAGGAGACTGTCCCGGCAGACCGTCTGGTGCATTCGTTCCACAGCTACTTCTTACGCCCTGGCGATAGCGCAAAACCGATTGTGTATGACGTTGAAGTCCTGCGAGACGGCAACAGCTTCAGCGCACGCCGCGTAGCGGCCATTCAAAACGGCAAGCCGATCTTTTACATGACCGCCTCTTTCCAGGCGCCGGAACCCGGCTACGAACATCAAAAAGTGATGCCCCCGGCTCCGTCGCCCGACTCTTTAAAATCAGAGACGGATATCGCCCGCGCGCTGGCGCATCTGCTTCCGCCGCAGGTCAAAGAGAAGTTTCTCTGCGATAAGCCGCTGGAGATCCGCCCGGTTGAGTTCCACAACCCGATGAAAGGCCATACCGCCGAACCGAAGCGCCAGGTCTGGATCCGTGCCAACGGGACCGTGCCGGAAGATTTCCGCGTGCATCAGTATCTGCTCGGCTATGCGTCAGATTTCAACTTCCTGCCGGTGGCGCTGCAGCCGCACGGGGTTGGTTTCCTGGAAAAAGGGATGCAGGTCGCGACGATCGATCACTCCATGTGGTTCCACCGCCCGTTCAACATGAATGAGTGGCTGCTTTACAGCGTGGAGAGTACGTCAGCGTCGAGCGCGCGCGGGTTTGTGCGCGGGGAATTTTATACTCAGGACGGCGTGCTGGTCGCGTCTACGGTGCAGGAAGGGGTGATGCGTAATCGCGGGTGATTGTGTGCGGCCTGATGCCCTCACCCTGACCCTCTCCCACGGGGAGAGGGAATACACATTAAAAACGGCAACCGAAGTTGCCGTTTTGCTTTTGCCTTGTGCGGCCTGATGCCCTCACCCTGACCCTCTTTCCCAAGGGGAGAGGGGATACACATTAAAAACGGCAACCAAAGGTTGCCGTTTTGCTGTTTATCAGGCGTTATACGCATTCTCGCCGTGGCTGTTGACGTCCAGACCTTCGCGCTCCTGCTCTTCCGGTACGCGCAGACCCACCGTTATATCCGCCAGCTTATAGCCAATGAAGGCCACAACGGCAGACCAGACAACGGTGATTGCAATACTTTCCAGCTGCACCAGCACCTGATGAACCATGGTCACGCCTTCTGCGTAGCCCACGCCACCGAGCGATTTCGCGGCGAAGATACCGGTCATGATACAACCCACGATACCGCACACGCCGTGGACACCAAACACATCGCATGGGTCGTCAACGCGCAGCACACGTTTCAGTGCGGTCACGCCCCACAGACCCGCCAGACCGGACACCAGACCGACCAGCAGCGCGCCACCCACGCCGACATAACCACACGCTGGCGTAATGCCAACCAGACCGGCAATGGCACCCGAGCAGGCACCCAGCAGTGACGGTTTACCGCGTACCGCCCACTCGCCAAACACCCAGGAGAGGATTGCACCCGCCGTGGCCACAACGGTGTTCACGAAGGCCAGCGCGGCGATTTCGTTTGCTGCACTTGCCGAGCCGGCGTTGAAGCCAAACCAGCCAAAGTAGAGGATAGCCGTACCGGTAAACACCATCGGCAGGTTGTGCGGTTTGAACGCTTCTTTACCGAAGCCCACGCGTTTGCCAATCAGGTAGGCACCCACCAGACCCGCTACCGCGGCGTTGATGTGTACAACAGTACCGCCCGCGAAGTCCAGCGCGCCGTGCGTTGCCAGCAGACCGCCACCCCAGACCATGTGCGCAATCGGCACATAGGAGAGCGTCATCCAGACCACCACGAAGATCAGCACGGCAGAGAAACGAATACGCTCGGCGAGCGCGCCCACAATCAGCCCGACGGTAATACAGGCGAAGGAGCCCTGGAACGCAACGTGGATGTACTGATAGAAACTGCCCATCAGCGCGGTCAGCTCAATATTTTTCAGCATCACCCAGTCGAAGTTACCAAAGAACGCGTTGCCCGTACCGAACGCCAGCGAGTAACCGTAAACCACCCACAGCACGCAGACCAGTGCGAACGTCACGGCAACCTGCGTCAGCATGGAGAGAACGTTTTTGCCACGGATCAGGCCGCCGTAGAACAGCGCAATGCCCGGAATTGACATGAACAGCACCAGCGCGGTGCTGATCATCATAAAGGCGTTATCGGCTTTGTCGACCACCGCAGGGGTAGCAGCCAGCGCCAGGCCCGGCAGCAGCGCCAGCGAACCCAGACCCGTTTTAAGTGTTGCTATCTTCATTTTCTCGATCCCTATCACTGTGTGCCAGGCGTTATTTACAATGCCGCTTCGTCAGATTCGCCGGTACGGATGCGAATGACGCGCTGCAGTTCGGCAACGAAAATTTTGCCGTCGCCAATTTTGCCGGTATAGGCCGCTTTGCTAATGACATCAATGACTTCATCAAGCTGATCGTCAGCAATCGCGACATCAATTTTTACTTTTGGCAGAAAGTTAACGCTGTATTCCGCCCCGCGATAAAGCTCGGCATGACCCTTCTGACGACCAAAGCCTTTCACTTCGGTGACAGTCAGTCCCTGAATACCCATTGAAGACAACGCTTCACGCACGTCTTCGAGTTTGAATGGTTTGATTACAACCGTAACCAGCTTCATAGATCCCCTCCAGTCAGAATTCGGTAATGGCCGCAGCTTACGCAGAAGGTATTGCAAGGGGTGTGCCAGAAATGAAAACGAGGGGGAACGGCGGCGCACAGAGCATTACGCGGCCGTAATAAACGAACAGGTGAAAAAAAACGCACCATGCCGGTGCAGGGTGCGTTTCAGTTTTGCACCAACAGGAATGACTGTTAGCGCGTCGCCTCATTTTGGTGCATCAGGCGCTAAGCGACTCTTCATCACGCACGCTGGCCGCCAGCTCTTCGCCCGCCAGCTGCAGCTGGTACATCTGCCAGTAGCGCCCTTTGGCTTCCAGCAGTTCACGGTGCGTACCGCGTTCAACGGCCTGTCCGCGATGTAACACCAGAATGGTATCGGCATCGACGATGGTGGAAAGACGGTGGGCAATCACCACCAGCGTCGTATGGTCGCGTACGGCGGCCAGCGCCTGCTGAATGGCCTGTTCGGTGCCGGAGTCAATACTGGCCGTCGCTTCATCCAGAATCAGTATCTGCGGCGTTTCAATCAGCACCCGCGCCAGCGCCAGGAGCTGCTTTTGCCCGACGGAGAGATTGTTCCCCTGCTCGCCCAGTTTGGTATTGATCCCATCGCTAAACCCGCGCGCCAGCTCTGCCAGCTGCACTTTTTCCAGCACGTCCCAGACCTGCTCCTGGGAGTAGTCTCGCCCCAGGGTCACGTTGGCGTAGAAGGTATCGGCCAGCACGACCGGATCCTGCTGCACCATCGCGACGCCTTTACGCAACACGGTGTGGCTGAGAGACGCGAGCGGGCGCCCATCGAGGCGGATTTCGCCGTGCGTGACCGGGTAATAGCCCATCAACAGGCTGGCAAGCGTGCTCTTACCGCTGCCGGTATGCCCTACCAGCGCCACGAAACCGCGCGACGGAACGTCGAGCGTGATGTCCTGCAGCACCAGCCGGTCTTCGCGATAGGCAAACGAGACGTTATCAAAGGCGATACTACCGCTTTGCAGAGGACGCTCGTCATTGCCGTAGGCCTGGCGCGGCCTGTCCATCAGCTCAAACACGCGCTCACCGGCGACCACCGCCTGCTGCAGCATCGATTGCTGGGTGGTAAGCTCGATCAACGGCTCGTTAAGACGCCCGAGATAGCTGATAAAGGCGTACAGCACGCCCACTTCAATCGTACCGTTTGAGCTCAGCCCGAAGAGCATCAGCAGCCCGCAAAGCACCAGCGCCGAGAAAAGGCTCAGCAGCGGACGCAGCAGGAAACCATCAAGCCGCAGCGTCTGCATACGCGCCATGTAGTGCGAACGGCTGGCTTCCCCCATGCGTTCGCCAAAGCGCGCCTGCTGGCGGAACTGCTGGATGACGCTCATGCCGTTGATCACTTCGTTGAAGCCATCGTTAATGTCGGCCAGATACGCGCGCACCCGACGCACGATCGGCGTGCTGTAGCGCTGGTAAATGACCATGACAATCAGCACCGCCGGGAAGATGGTGATCGCCACCAGCGCCATGCGCCAGTCGAGGCTGAACATCGCCACCAGCATCGCGCCAATCAGCGCCGCGCTGCGTAACACCGTCGCGACCACGGTAACGTACAGATCGCGGATCACCTCGGTATCGTTGGTCACGCGCGAAATCACCTGCCCGACCGGCTGGATGTCAAACTCGCTGAGCGGCTGGCGAAGCGCCGCGTCCATCACATCCGTACGCAGCTGCTGAACGACGCCCACGGCTGCGCGGTTAAACAGCAGCGACTGCGCATAGTGCAGCCCTGCCGCCGCCAGCTGCAGGCCAACGTAGGCCACGCCTAAACCCGCCACCAGCCCCAGCGGAAGGTAGCTTTTGGCGACCATGTTGTCGATAAAATAGCTGATGAGCAGCGGACCGCTCACTTCAGCAATCGCCGCAATCCAGAGTAGAAGCACGGCCACGGAGAGCGGTTTACGCCACGGCGAGCCGTAGGCCAGCAGACGTTTGAGCGTCGGCCACATCGTTCCGATCTTACGCATTGGCGGCCTCCTCATCCTGCTCCGGCGCATCGTCCAGTGCCGCCTCAAGCTGTTGATAGCGGTACATATCGCGATACCAGCCCGGCTGCTCGGCAAGCGTTTCATGCTGCCCGCGCTGGGCAATGTGCCCGTGCTGTAAGACCACAATTTCGCTGGCTTCGGTGAGCGCCGACAAGCGGTGGGCGCTGATAATCACCGTGCGTCCGTCGCCCCACTGGCGCAGGTTATGCAGAATTTGATGCTCGGTACGGCCGTCCACGGCGGAAAGCGCATCATCCAGGATCAGAATTTCAGCATTCAGCAGCAGCGCGCGGGCAATCGAGATACGCTGCTTTTGCCCGCCGGACAGCATGACGCCGCGTTCCCCGACTTCCGTTTCGTACCCCTGCGGCAGACGCAAAATATCATCATGAACGCTGGCCAGACGCGCCACATGTTCAATCTCTTCCTGCGTCGCCCCGGGGCGTCCCAGGGCAATGTTGTTTGCCACGGTGTCCGAAAATAAAAACGGCGTCTGGCTGACGACCGCCAGGCGACCGCGCCACTCGTCCAGCTGCAGTCTGGTCAGGGGAATATCGTGGAAGCGGATATCGCCCTCGGTGACGTCAAAGTGGCGCTGAAGCAGAGAGAGCACGGTACTTTTGCCGGATCCCGTCGGGCCGCAGATCCCCAGCATTTGCCCTGGCTGCAGGGTAAAGCTGACGTTCTCCAGCACCGGATGCTCCGTATGCGGATAGACAAACTTGCGGACGTCGACGGTCATGACGCCGCGCCCTTCCGGTACGGCTTCACTGCCGTCGATGACCACCGGCGCTTCGGCCAGCATGGCGCGAATGCGGCTGTAGGCGGCGCTGCCGCGCTCCACGATGTTAAACATCCAGGCCAGCGCCAGCATCGGCCAGATCATGAGACCCAGATACATCGCAAAGCTGGTCAATTGCCCCAGAGTAAGCGTGCCCTGCACCACCATCCAGCTTCCGCCGCCAATGGCCAGCATATTTGCCATGCCGATTGCGATATAAATCGTCGGGTCAAAACGGGCGTCGATACGCGCGACGCGCATGTTTTTCGCCCCCGTGTCTGCCGCATCGGCGGCAAACAGCGCAGACTGACGGTCTTCCAGACCAAACGCTTTGATCATGCGGATGCTGGTCATGCTCTCCTGGGTGCGATCGTTCAGAGACGAAAACGCCGCCTGCGCCAGCTTGAAGCGCTCGTGCAGCTGTTCGCCATAGCGATTGATCGCCAGCGCCATGATCGGCATCGGCAGCAGGGCGAGCAGGGTCAGCTGCCAGCTGATCTGCGTGGACATCACGATCAGCACCGCACAGCCCATCACCAGCGAGTCCACCAGCGTCAGCACTCCTTCCCCGGCGGCAAAGACCACGCGATCGACGTCGTTCGTCGCGCGGGCGATGAGATCCCCGGTGCGATGACGAAGATAAAATTCGGGATGCTGTCGGCTCAGCTGGCGGTAAAAATCTTCACGTAGCTCAACGGCCAGCTGATAGGACGCACCAAACAGCAGCACGCGCCAGACGTAGCGCAGCAGATAAACAATGACCGCCGTCAGCACCAGCGTGCCGACCCACATCAACACCCGTGCGGTGGTGTAATGCTGCTCGGTGACGCCATCCACGACGTACCCCACCACTTTCGGCGGGATCAGCTGCAGGATGGCAATAATAATAAGCAGGGCGACTGCACCGAGGTAGCGTTGCCACTCCCGACGAAAGTACCAGCTTAGTTGGGCAAATAATCGCACGCGGTTTGTTCCTGAAGGTATTTTACGAAGTTATTCAATGGGTAATGCTGTGGTGTATTTAATCTGTTCCATGGCAAAGCTTGAGGTGACGTCCGACAAACCCGGAACGCTGTTCACCAGCCGCTTGTAGAAATCATCATAGCGCTTCATGTCGGCCACCTGGACGCGCATCAGGTAATCATACTCTCCGGCCATACGCCAGAAACCGAGCACCTCGGGCATCTCAGACACCTGAGTGACGAAGCGGCAATACCACTCGCTGCTGTGATGCTGGGTTTTTATCAGCACAAATGCCGTCAGCCCAAGCCCCAGTTTTTCGGGATCTAACAACGCGACGCGCCCCAGAAGAATGCCGTCATCTTCCAGCTTCTTAAGCCGCTTCCAGCACGGGGTGGTGGTCAGATTAACGGCATCTGCCAGCGCCTGCAAAGAGAGGGTACAGTCATTTTGCAGCAATGAAAGGAGCTTGCGGTCAATTTTATCTAGCATACCCACCTCACAGAGAAAATTTTTCTCTCTTCATTCTATTTTAAAGGCCAGATAGCAACAATTTTTTCTGTGCTTTTCGCTATCCTAGGCACAAAATGACAAACGGATAACGATGATGAATAGCACCTGGGTTAAACATGCGATCAGCGAAATCAATGCCGACTATCAGCGCTCGGCGGATACGCACCTGATTCGCCTTTCCCTGCCGGGATTTGACGGCATTCAGCTCTATCTGAAAGATGAAAGCACCCATCCCACCGGTAGCCTGAAGCATCGCCTGGCGCGCTCGCTGTTTTTATACGGTTTATGTAACGGCTGGATTAAAGAAGGCACCACTATTATTGAATCTTCGTCCGGTTCAACGGCGGTGTCCGAAGCCTATTTCGCCCGCCTGCTGGGCCTGCCGTTTATCGCGGTGATGCCGTCCTGCACCGCAAAACGCAAAATCGAACAGATCGAATTTTACGGCGGACGCTGCCACTTTGTGGAAAGCGCCTGCGAAATCTACGCCGCCTCCGAAATGCTGGCCCGTGAGCTGAACGGTCACTATATGGACCAGTTCACCTTCGCCGAGCGCGCGACCGACTGGCGCGGCAATAACAACATTGCCGACAGTATTTTCCGCCAGATGACCCACGAACCGCATCCGGTTCCGTCCTGTATCGTCATGAGCGCCGGTACCGGCGGCACGTCAGCCACGATTGGACGCTACATCCGCTGTCAGGGATACGATACCCAACTGATGGTGGTTGACCCGCAGAACTCCGTGTTCCTCGACTACTGGCAAAACCGCAATGCGGAGCTGCGCAGCCCGGTGGGCAGTAAAATTGAAGGGATTGGCCG
This sequence comes from Enterobacter cloacae complex sp. ECL352, assembly GCF_020149545.1. NCBI lineage: Bacteria > Pseudomonadati > Pseudomonadota > Gammaproteobacteria > Enterobacterales > Enterobacteriaceae > Enterobacter > Enterobacter cloacae complex sp. ECL352. Next base: position 3,360,721 of record NZ_CP083709.1, on the reverse strand, counting down.
CCCGCGCGTGGAGCCCTCTTTCATCCCCGACGTCGTGGATGAGATGATGCGCGTGCCGGATGCCGCAAGCGTGGCAACGGCGCACTGGCTGGAAACGCAGCTGGGGCGCAAAGTGGGCGCATCGACGGGCACAAATATGTGGGGTGCACTGCAGCTTGCCGCCCGTATGCGCGAAGAGGGCCGTACCGGTTCCATCGTCACGCTGCTGTGCGACAGCGGCGAACGCTACCTTGAAACTTACTACAACGCGGAGTGGGTGCAGGCCAACATCGGCGATATCGCTCCGTGGAAAGCGCAGATTGCAGAACTGGTGAAATAAAAAAAGCCAGACCGAAGTCTGGCTTGCTGGAAGGGTCTCACTATTCGGGGGAATACGGGAGATTGTTGTTGTCCAGCCAATGCGTCAAAAAATGGGACACTGCTTCATTGCGGCAGTGGCCAATAACCGGCAGATGGGGAAGTTCTGCTTTCAGCTGCGCCATCGCATTCCCCATGATCAGACCGCGACCAACGCTACCCAGCATTTCGCGGTCGTTCATGGCGTCACCAAACGCCATACACTCCTGCAGCGTTAAGCCCAGGTGGTCGCTGAGTACCGCCAGAGCGGAGCCTTTGTTACAACCCACCGGCAGCACTTCCAGACAATCCACCGCCGAGAAGGTCAAGTGCGCCCGGTTGCCCAGCGCCTCATTCAGCTGAATCCGTAAGCGACACAGATCGTCATGATCGCCGCAGAAGCAGATCTTGGTTACCGCATGAGCGGGGATCCGACGCAGATCGATAAGCTGATATTTGAAACCGCTGTATACATGCGCGTGCAGCAGTTCAGGAATTTCACGTCCGGTAAACCAGCCCCGATCGTTAAAGACGTGGATACTGGCCTGCGTGTCCCAGGTGCTGTGCAGCACGATGTCCGCCACTTCCGGGTTGAGATCCTGCCGGTGCAGCACATCGCCTTCTACGGAGTGAATTCGCGTCCCGTTGCCGGTGATTAGAAAGGCGTCGAGGGAAAACGCGCCCAGCAAATGGCGCATCTCCAGCACATGGCGGCCAGTGGCAAACGTCAGGGTGACATCACGCTCGCGCAGGCGCTTCAGCGTGTTCAGGGTTTTTTCCCCTAAACGGTGATCCGGCATTAACAGCGTACCGTCCATATCAAATGCAGCGAGCCGAGCCATGATTACTCCCGAAATGTGATGCGGTTAACTTGTGCAACAGTATCGTGTGAGATATACGGAAGTAATAGTGAATAGATGAAAATTATTGTTCCGGGTTTCTTATGCGCCAGCTCAATCGACTCAACCAGTATCACCGCCTCTGGCAGCCTTCGCAGGGTGCAACGCAACAGGTCACCATCAGCGAGCTGGCCGCCCGCTGTTTTTGTAGCGAGCGGCATGTCCGAACCCTGCTGCGCCAGGCCCAGGAGGCGGGCTGGCTCAGCTGGCGAGCGCAGTCTGGCCGCGGTAAGCGCGGTGAGCTCACGTTCCATGTCGCCCCGGAGTCACTGCGCAATGCGATGATGGAAGAAGCGCTGAAAAGCGGGCAGCAGCATAACGCGCTGGAACTGGCGCAGCTTGCCCCTGAAGCGCTGCGGTCATTACTGCATCCTTTTTTGGGCGGGCAGTGGCAAAACGACACGCCGACGCTGCGCATCCCCTACTATCGCTCGCTGGAACCGCTTCAGCCGGGTTTTTTACCGGGCCGGGCAGAGCAGCATCTGGCGGGAGAAGTCTTCTCAGGCCTGACGCGTTTTAACGGTAATAGCAGTGAACCTACGGGCGATCTGGCGCATCACTGGGATGTCTCTGCTGACGGCCTGCGCTGGCATTTCTACATTCGCTCCACCCTGCACTGGCATAACGGCGATAAAATAGAAACGGCGCAACTCCAGCGAAGTCTGACAGCGCTGTTGACGCTTCCCGCCCTCCGCACTCTGTTTCAGAGCGTCTTATGTATTGAAACAACGCATCCACAGTGTCTGACGTTTAGGCTGCATCAACCGGACTACTGGCTGCCGCACAGGCTGGCAACCTACTGCAGCCGTCTGGCGCATCCCGACCATCCTGCGGTTGGCAGTGGCCCGTTTCGGCTGGCCGCCTTTGAGCCCGACCTGGTTCGTCTGGAAAGCCATGAGCAGTATCACCTGAGCCATCCGCTGCTCAAAGCCATCGAATACTGGATCACTCCCCAGCTTTTTGATTACAGCCTGGGCACCAGCTGTCGTCACCCGGTGCAAATCGCGATCGGCGAGGCCGACGAGCTGGAAAGTCTGCGGCTGGTAAGCAGCAGCACCAGCCTGGGGTTCTGTTACCTCACGCTAAAACAGAGCGCGCGCCTGAGTGAGATTCAGGCAAAGCGGCTTATCAATATCATTCATCTCTCCAGGCTTCTTCACACACTTCCGCTAAACGAAGGGCTCATCACGCCCACCCAGGAACTGCTTCCCGGCTGGACCATCCCCGAATGGCCTGATTTATCGGACGTCACCCTCCCTGAAGCGTTGACGCTGGTTTACCATCTCCCTGTTGAGCTTCACACCATGGCCAGCCAGTTGAAGGCATACCTGGCGCTACAGGGGTGTGAACTGACCGTCATCTTTCACGACGCCAAGACGTGGGACGGATGCCTGGAGCTTGCCGATGCAGACATCATGATGGGGGACAGGCTGATTGGCGAAGCGCCGGAATATACGCTTGAACAGTGGCTGCGCTGCGATGCCCTCTGGCCGCACGTTCTTAGCGCACCGGCTTACGCCCATCTGCAAGCCACGCTGGATGCGGTACAGACTCAGGCCGAGGCTCGGGATAGACGCGCGGGACTGCAAGCCATCTTTAACCGGTTAATGGAGAGTGCGGTGCTGACGCCACTCTTTAATTATCAATACCAAATCAGTGCTCCGCCTGGCGTGAATGGTATACGCCTCAACACCCGCGGCTGGTTTGACTTTACCGAAGCCTGGTTGCCCGCGCCCAAATCGTGAAGAAGCTGGTCGCCGTCGTGGTCAGACGGTAACATAACGTTTTTACCGTAACAGTCGAGATGATTTATGAAACGTGCCGTCGTCGTGTTCAGCGGAGGACAAGACTCAACTACCTGCCTGGTCCAGGCCCTTCATCAGTACGATGAAGTTCACTGTGTCACTTTCGATTATGGTCAGCGTCATCGCGCTGAAATCGACGTTGCCCGTGAACTAGCCCTGAAACTGGGCGCACGCGCGCACAAAGTGCTGGACGTTACGCTGTTAAATGAACTGGCCGTGAGCAGCCTCACCCGCGACAGTATTCCTGTGCCAGACTATGAACCCGATGCCAGCGGCATTCCAAATACCTTCGTGCCGGGCCGTAATATCCTGTTCCTGACTCTGACGGCGATCTACGCCTACCAGGTAAAAGCCGAAGCGGTGATCACGGGCGTGTGCGAGACCGACTTCTCCGGCTACCCGGACTGTCGTGATGAGTTCGTTAAAGCGTTAAACCACGCCGTTAATCTGGGGATGGCGAAAGAGACGCGCTTTGAAACTCCGCTCATGTGGCTGGATAAAGCCGAAACCTGGGCGCTGGCGGACTACTGGGGCAAGCTGGACCTTGTTCGCAGCGAAACGCTCACCTGCTATAACGGTATCAAAGGCGACGGTTGCGGCCAGTGTGCGGCCTGTAATCTGCGCGCTAACGGGCTGAACCACTATCTTGCCGATAAATCCGGCGTGATGGCCGCGATGCAGAAAAAGACCGGTCTTAAATAGGGCTACTTGACCGTGCTGTCGCAAACAGGTGTCGACAGCACGAGTACGCCTTAACATGTCTTACACGATCATCAACTCCAGCTTTTCCCGCAGTTCCCCTTCCAGCGGCAGCGCTTTCTGCGTTTTCAGATCGATACAGACAAACGTGATCAACGCATCTGCGACCACCTGCCCTTCTGGATCGAGCGTCACCACCTGGCTTAATACCCCGCTTTTGCCATTGATCTGTTGCACCTGGCTGGTTACCGTGAGCACGTCACCCAGCACGGCCGGACGGCGGTAGTTGATGTTGATATTGACGACCACAAACGCGATGTTGTGCGCGGTCAGCCACTGAAAGCTTTCGCTGTTTTCCAGCCCGTCCCAGCGCGCTTCTTCAAGAAACTCAAGATAGCGAGCATTGTTCACATGCTGATAAACGTCGAGATGAAAACCGCGTACTTTGATTTTTGTCTGCATAGCGCAATAGCCTTTACTGTTATTGTAGGAAGAGAGGTCATAACTGGTATGACCTCTTTATCCTGGCAAAATTTTGCCGCAGTGCAAGAAATTGCGTAATTACAGCGTCAGGTGTGAGAGGTTGCGCTCAACCAGCGCGCTGCCCATGCCCGGCACCTGCTTGAGATCGTCGACCGTTTTGAAAGGACCATACTCTTCGCGGTAGCTGACGATGGCCTGCGCTTTTTTCAGGCCCACGCCGTTCAACGCACGGGCGAGATCTTCCGCTGAGGCCGAATTGATACTGACCCGCGTACCTTCATCATCCGCATTTTTACCGGCATCTGTCGCTTTGGTTTGCCCCTGCACCGGCGCTGCCGCATCGGACTTGCTCTGCGTAGCCTGTGCTTTGGCAGCAGGCGTCGCCGCCAGCGCGCCCGCGCTCATCCCGGTGGTGGCAATAGCCAGCGTAATTAACAGTGCTTTGATTCCACATTTCATGCTGTTATCTCCTTGTTTGTTGACAGCCACGTCACGATAGCCGCCAGTTAAAACCGGCACAAACAGCAGATTGCAGAAATGGAAAAGGCCGCGAAAGCGGCCTTGAGTTTTTGCAGAGCGTTACGAAAATCTGCGAGCAGACACGTAATTACTGCTGCTGAGTCATTACATCACCCAGCTTGATTTTGGCTTCTTTACGCAGGTTGCTCATCATGGCTTCGAAGGCAATCTGAGCATTGTTCTGGGTAATCCCCTGAACCATAGCTTTCTTCTGCGCTTCTGGCAGGGTACCGGCTTTCACTTCATCCAGCGCCAGCAGAACGACGTTACCCTGCGTATCGGTGGTGGTACCAAAGCTTGGCTTATCCTTCGCAGGCAGAGTCAGACCAAACGCGGCCTGGCTGATTGGGTCCTGGCCGGTACGGCTCAGCGTTTTCGCTTCACCGAAGCTCAGGCCAGCCGCTTTCAGCGCGTCTTCTTTACCCGCTTTCAGATCGGACAGAATCTTCTCAGCATCCAGTTTCGCCTGCTGTTCCGCTTTGTTGTGCTTAACCTGAGCGACGACCTGATCCTTCACTTCCGCCAGCGGTTTGACCGCTTCTGGCTTGTGCTCGCTGACGCGCAACACAAACGCACGATCGCCGTCGACGGTAATGATGTCAGAGTTACTGCCCGGCGTGCCGTTCTCAACCACCAGACCACCGTTGAAGATGGCATCGGAAACCGGTTTGAAGTTCAGCTCTTCTGGAAGGTTGTCACGACCAAACCAGCCCGTCTCAACCGCCTTCACGCCCGCCGCCTGCTCTGCACCTGCCAGAGATTCGTTGTCGTTGCTGGCAGCATCGCTTACCTTCTGCTGCAGCGCGTAGTAGGCATCCAGCGCTTTTTCCTGTTTCACTTTCGCCGCGATATCATCACGAACCTCAGCCAGCGGCTTGGTTTTCGCCGCGGTGATGTCGTCCAGACGCACGACCAGGAAACCAACGGAAGACTTAATGACGCCAGAAAGCTGGCCTTTCTCTTTCAGACCGGCATTTTTCAGCTCGTCAGGGGTGGTCGCATCTTCCAGCCAGCCCATATCGCCGCCGTTTTTCGCAGAGATAATGTCGGTGGATTTCGCTTTCGCAACGGTCGCGAAATCAGCGCCTTTGTTCAGCTCATCGAGCGCCGCTTTCGCATCAGCCTCGGTTTTCGTCTGAATTACGCTGTAGCGGTTACGCTGCGGCTGAGTGAACTGATCCTGATGCTGATCGTAGTAAGACTGGATTTCAGCATCAGACGCGGTTTCCTGCAGCGCGGCCGCATCCAGCTTGATGTAGCTCACGCGGAACTGCTCTGGAGAAACAAAGGAATTCTTGTTCTGCTCGTAGTAAGCGTTGACGTCAGCGTCGCTCACCTGCTGTTTCGCCGCCAGGGCGTTCACATCAATGGTCGCTTCGCGTACAACACGCTGCTGCGCCACCAGCGCGGCCAGTTCATCCGTTTCACCTTTAAGCATGAAATCGGTGCCCACGACGGCATTGATGAGCTGCTGGGTGGTCAGCTGGTTACGCAGCGCCTGAGCGTACTGGTCGGCCGTCATCCCCATTTGATTGACGATGCTGTTGTAACGCGCGTTGTCGAATTTACCGTTAGACTGGAAGGCTTGCGTGGAGAAGATGGCTTTTTTCACCTGCTCATCGCTGATGCCAAGGCCCAGTTTTTTGGCATACTGATCAAGCAGCGCTTCGTCGATAAGACGGTTCAGTGTCTGTTGGCGCAGGGTCTTCATGTACCCTTCGTTCGCCGCCAGTTCAGAGAATTGGTCGCCCAGCTGTTGCTGCATACGGTTACGTTCACCGGCAAAAGCATTCTCGAACTGACCACGGCTGATTTCCTGGCCATTCACTTTTGCGGCATAGTTTGCGCCACCGCCAATAAGGTAACTGCTCACGCCGGTCAATATGAACGACACGATAATGATACCGAAAATAATCTTGAGCACGAGACTGTTAGCAGCCGTGCGTAAGCTGTCCATCATGGTGTAACAACACTCCGCTGTAGGTGACTGGTTACCTGACGCTGACGGAAAATCCTGCCCGTCGCGCGTGAAGGCGTATTGTGACAAGAAAACGGGGCGATTGTCAGCCCACAACTCTCATAAACTCGCACAAATCAGGTCTGGACAAACAAAAAAGGCACATCAAATGATGCGCCCTTGTACTTTCCGGCTTCCCTGAAACGGGAAAGCAATCAGTTTACTGCGTCTTTCAGCGCTTTACCTGCACGGAAACCCGGCACTTTAGCAGCAGCAATGGTGATCTCTTTACCGGTCTGAGGGTTGCGGCCAGTACGGGCAGCACGCTCTTTAACAGCAAAAGTACCGAAACCTACCAGTGCAACGTCGTCCCCAGCCTGCAGAGATTCAGTAACAGAAGCAATTAAAGCATCTAACGCACGTCCAGCTGCAGCTTTAGAAATATCAGCACCCGCAGCAATTTTGTCAATCAGTTGAGATTTATTCACTGTTCTCTTCCTCTCTTTATAATTTATATCGCGCCTGAATCCTTCACAACGCGACCGCGCAGCAGTTATATCAGGCCTGCCATGACCTTACAACACCCGTTGTTGATGACGGACCTAATCAGCAATCTAAATTAGCTATACAAAAAAAGGCTGGCAAGTGCGAAATGACTTACCAGCCTTGTTTTTATTGACGCTCTTTGCGCGAGGTCACTATTTTGCTGTTACAACCTGCATTCCGGAGGGTTCATTCTGCAGTGCGAGACTGAGAACTTCCTCAATTCGCTTCACAGGATGGATCTGCAGGTCGGCAATCACATTGTCCGGAATCTCTTCCAGATCGCGTTTGTTTTCGTAAGGGATCAATACGGTTTTGATCCCACCGCGGTGTGCCGCCAGCAGTTTTTCTTTTAAACCACCAATCGGCAGAACCTGACCACGCAGCGTAATTTCACCGGTCATTGCCACATCGGCACGCACCGGGTTACCTGTCAGGCAGGAAACCAGAGCGGTACACATAGCAATACCCGCGCTTGGGCCATCTTTCGGCGTCGCCCCTTCCGGAACGTGCACGTGGATGTCGCGTTTTTCGTAGAAATCAGGGTTGATACCCAGTTTCTCCGCGCGCGCGCGCACCACGGTCAGCGCTGCCTGGATGGATTCCTGCATCACTTCACCCAGAGAGCCGGTGTAGGTCAGCTTGCCTTTGCCAGGGACACAGGCGGTTTCGATGGTCAGCAGATCGCCGCCCACTTCCGTCCATGCCAGGCCGGTCACCTGGCCAACGCGGTTTTCGTTGTCCGCTCGACCGTAGTCGAAGCGCTGAACGCCGAGATAGGCATGCAGATTGTCGCCGTTAATCACAATGTGCTTCAGGCTCTTATCCAGCAGCAGCTGTTTCACCGCTTTACGACACAGTTTCGAGATTTCACGCTCAAGGCTACGCACGCCCGCTTCACGGGTGTAGTAGCGAATGATGCCGATAATCGCGCTGTCCTCGACGGTCAGCTCGTTGGCTTTCAGCGCGTTACGCTCAATCTGTTTCGGCAGCAGGTGCTGCTTAGCGATGTTCAGCTTCTCATCTTCGGTATAACCGGAGAGACGGATCACTTCCATACGGTCCAGCAGCGGGGCCGGAATGTTCATGGAGTTGGAGGTCGCCACGAACATCACATCGCTCAGGTCGTAGTCCACTTCCAGGTAGTGATCGCTGAACGCTACGTTCTGTTCTGGATCAAGCACTTCCAGCAGTGCAGACGCAGGGTCGCCACGCATGTCCGACGACATCTTGTCGATCTCATCGAGCAGGAACAGCGGGTTTTTAACCCCCACTTTCGCCATCTTCTGGATCAGTTTACCCGGCATAGAACCGATGTAGGTACGGCGGTGACCGCGGATTTCCGCTTCATCACGTACGCCACCCAGCGCCATACGGATATACTTACGTCCGGTCGCTTTGGCGATGGACTGACCCAGAGAGGTTTTACCCACCCCCGGCGGTCCAACCAGGCACAGAATTGGGCCTTTAATTTTGTTTACACGGCTTTGTACCGCGAGGTACTCAAGAATGCGGTCTTTCACGCGTTCCAGACCGTAGTGGTCGGTATCCAGGATTTCCTGCGCCTGACGAAGGTCTTTTTTGACCTTGCTGCGGGCGTTCCACGGAACCTGCACCATCCACTCAATGTAGCCGCGTACAACGGTCGCTTCAGCCGACATTGGAGACATCATTTTCAGCTTCTGCAGTTCTGCTTCAGCCTTCTCTTTCGCCTCTTTCGGCATCTTCGCCGCGTCGATCTTACGCTTCAGCGCTTCGTTTTCGTCCGGCGCGTCGTCCATCTCGCCCAGTTCTTTCTGAATGGCCTTCATTTGCTCGTTCAGATAGTACTCACGCTGAGATTTCTCCATCTGCTTTTTCACGCGGTTGCGAATGCGCTTCTCAACCTGCAGCAGATCGATTTCAGACTCCATCATCGCCATCAGGTATTCCAGACGTTCGTTAACGTCGGACATTTCCAGCACGGACTGCTTGTCAGCCAGCTTCAGCGGCATATGTGCAGCGATGGTGTCCGCCAGACGCGCAGGATCGTCGATGCTGTTCAGCGACGTCAGCACTTCTGGTGGAATTTTCTTGTTCAGCTTGATATAGCCTTCAAACTGGCTAATCGCGGTGCGAACCAGCACTTCCTGTTCACGCTCATCAAGCTCAGGCGAATCAAGGTACTCTGCCTTTGCAGAGAAGTGCTCGCCGTCGTCTGACAGAGTGGTAATACGCGCACGCTGCAGGCCTTCTACCAGCACCTTCACGGTGCCGTCAGGCAACTTCAGCATCTGCAAAATAGAGGCCACGGTCCCGACGGTGAAAAGATCGTTTACACCCGGCTCATCCGTTGATGCTTCTTTCTGCGCCACCAGCATGATTTTTTTATCATGATCCATGGCGGCTTCGAGGCAACGGATAGATTTTTCCCGCCCTACAAATAAGGGTATGACCATGTGCGGATAAACCACCACATCGCGCAACGGCAATACGGGGATTTCAATGCGTTCAGAACGCTCAGGATTCATAGAGCTCTCTCTTAGTTAGTGTCCGCCAGGTAAGCTGGTCATGTCACTGTGCTTCACATAACCATTAACATGTATCCAGTATATGGGGATGTTTCCCACACATTCAACGCTATGAATACGGAAAAAGTAAAGGGGAGATAAAATCCCCCCTTTTTGATTAACTGCTTGTATGATTTGGTTAATTATTCGCCAGATGCCTGCTGCGCTTCCGGTTTGCCGTAAATCAGCAGCGGCTTGGTTTGACCGCTAATGACGGACTCGTCAATCACCACTTTCTCAACGTCTTCCATCGACGGAAGATCGTACATGGTGTCGAGCAGTGCCGCTTCAACAATTGAACGCAGACCACGGGCACCGGTTTTACGGACCATCGCTTTCTTGGCAATAGCATCCAGCGCTTCGTCGCGGAATTCCAGATCAACGCCTTCCAGATTGAACAGCGCCTGATACTGCTTGGTCAGCGCATTTTTCGGCTCTTTCAGGATCTGGATCAGCGCGTCTTCGCTCAGCTCATTCAGCGTTGCCACAACTGGCAGACGGCCGATGAATTCAGGGATCAGACCGAATTTGATCAGATCTTCCGGTTCAACCTGAGACAGCAGTTCGCCTTCGTTTGGTTTTTCGGACGTCGATTTCACCGTTGCGCCAAAACCAATGCCGGAGCCGGTTTCAACACGGTGGGAGATGACTTTGTCCAGACCAGCAAACGCGCCACCACAGATGAACAGGATCTTGGAGGTATCAACCTGCAGGAACTCCTGCTGCGGATGTTTACGACCACCCTGTGGCGGAACGGCAGCAACCGTACCTTCAATCAGCTTCAGCAGTGCCTGCTGTACGCCTTCACCCGATACGTCACGGGTAATGGACGGGTTGTCAGATTTACGGGAGATCTTGTCGATCTCATCGATGTAAACAATCCCGCGCTGGGCTTTCTGTACGTCGTAATCGCATTTCTGCAGCAGTTTCTGAATGATGTTTTCGACGTCCTCACCCACATAACCGGCCTCGGTCAGGGTGGTGGCATCCGCCATCGTAAACGGAACATCAAGCAGACGCGCCAGGGTTTCAGCCAGCAGCGTTTTACCGGAACCGGTTGGGCCGATCAGCAGAATGTTACTTTTACCCAGTTCTACGCCATTGCTGGTATCGCCGTTACGCAGACGTTTGTAGTGGTTATAGACCGCTACCGCCAGCACTTTCTTGGCCTGCTCCTGTCCGATGACGTAGTCGTCAAGGTGATGACGAATTTCATGCGGCGTTGGCAGCGCGCTGCGCTCACGGTGCGGTGCGACTTCTTTAATCTCTTCGCGAATGATGTCGTTACATAAATCGACACATTCGTCGCAGATATACACGGACGGCCCGGCAATCAGTTTACGCACTTCATGCTGGCTTTTGCCGCAAAAAGAGCAGTACAGCAGTTTGCCCGAACCATCTTTGCGTTTATCTGTCATGAGTCCAAACCTCTTTTTAAGTTCTTTGTGCCGCACATGACGACGCAAATGCCATTCTAAGACGCAAGCTGCAATCAGCAGCGTGCCGCCCTACCTTAGTATAGCGGCACACTCGCGTCGCGGGCATCAATTACGATGGGTCAACACGGAGTCGACTAAGCCGTACTCAACTGCCTCTGGAGCAGAGAGGAAGCGATCGCGCTCGGTATCGCGCTCGATCTGCTCGAGTGGTTGACCCGTATGCTGCGCCATAAGTTCATTCATGCGCGCTTTTACTTTCAGAATTTCGCGGGCGTGGATTTCGATATCCGTCGCCTGCCCCTGGTAACCGCCCAGCGGCTGGTGAATCATCACGCGGGAATTTGGCAAGCAGAAACGCTTACCTTTCGCCCCTGCTGTTAACAGGAACGCGCCCATAGATGCAGCCTGACCCATACAGATAGTGCTTACATCAGGCTTGATGAATTGCATGGTGTCATAAATGGACATTCCTGCTGTAATCACGCCACCCGGGGAGTTAATGTACAGGTAAATGTCTTTTTCCGGGTTTTCCGCTTCCAGAAACAGCATCTGCGCAACGATCAGGTTAGCCATGTGGTCTTCCACCTGGCCGGTCAGAAAGATAACGCGTTCCTTGAGCAGACGGGAATAGATATCAAAAGAACGCTCACCACGTGAGGTCTGTTCAATAACCATTGGCACCAGAGCCATATGGGGTGCAAAGTTATCTCGTTCGCCACTGTATGACATTTCCGTCTCCTGGATCAAAATTGAAAACACCTGCTGTACTGATTGTAACCTTACGGACGGATTATCAGCCAGTCTCATTCATCATGATTACGTACTTATGGGGTTCACAGTGCCCTATTTCAAGCATAACAACCTTTTGTTGTTACGCTAACACCGAAAGGGCGTTTTAGCACTCTTCCTGGGCTATCGCTGCGATAAAAAAAACCCGCTGCCGCAAGGCAACGGGTTTTCTGTTCAAACTTTAAACCGTTGGGGCGAAATTACGCCTGCTGGTTCATCAGTTCGTTGAAAGAGGTCGCTTTTTCGGTCACTTTCGCTTTCGCCAGTACCGCTTCAACAGCCTGCTCTTCCAGGGCAACGTTGCGCATGTTGTCCATCAGTTCTTTGTTCTTACCGTAGAACTCGATCACTTCTGATGGATCTTCGTATGCAGAAGCCATCTCTTCGATCAGGCCTTTCACACGCTCTTCGTCAGCTTTCAGCTCGTGGGTACGAATTACTTCGCCCAGCAGCAGGCCAACAACAACGCGGCGTTTCGCTTGCTCTTCGAACAGCTCGCGTGGCAGTTCCATCGCTTGCTGCTGGTTGCCACCGAAACGCTGTGCAGCCTGACGACGCAGAACGTCGATTTCGCTGTCGATCAGGGCAGCTGGAACGTCGATTTCGTTGGCTTTCACCAGACCTTCGATCGCCTGAGATTTCACGCGGTTACGCACCGCGCCGTTCAGTTCGCGTTCCATGTTCTTACGCACTTCGGTACGCAGGCCCGCTACGGAACCATCTTCCACGCCGAAACGCTTGATGAATTCTTCAGTCAGTTCTGGCAGTTCGCGCTCTTCAACTTTCTTCAGGTTGATAGCGAACTTCGCTGCTTTCCCTTTAAGGTTTTCAGCGTGGTATTCTTCCGGGAAGGTCACGTCGATGGTGAACTCTTCGCCAGCCTTGTGGCCTTTGATACCGTCTTCGAAGCCTGGGATCATACGACCCTGGCCCATCGCCAGTACGAAGTCAGACGCTTTACCGCCTTCGAACTCTTCGCCGTCTACAGAACCGGTGAAGTCGATGGTGACACGGTCTTCAGCGTCAACAGCGCCTTCTTTCTCTTTCCAGTTCGCCTGCTGCTTGCGCAGGGTATCCAGCATGCCGTCAACGTCTTCGTCAGTCACGGAAACAACTGGTTTTTCAACTTCGATAGATTCCAGACCTTTCAGCTCAACTTCCGGGTACACTTCGAACTCTACGGAGTAGGTGAAGTCTTCGCCCAGTTTGTATTCGCCTGGAACGTAGTTAGGCGCGCCGGCCGGATTGATTTTTTCTTTGATGATCGCATCAATAAAGTTACGGCTCATCAGTTCACCCAGCACATCCTGACGCACGGAAGCGCCATAACGCTGAGCAACAACATTCATTGGTACTTTGCCCTTGCGGAAGCCGTCAATACGTACTTTTTTTGCTACGTTGACCAGCTCGCTTTTCACAGCAGTTTCGATGCTGTCAGCAGCGATAGTAATCGTTACACGGCGGCCAAGGCCTTGAGTGGTTTCAACTGAAACTTGCATCTTGTTACCTCAAAAAAATCACAGTGCTCGGTCAACTCTGAATCTGTCTGTTATACCGGGATGCTCTCTTAGTGCAGATTCACATTCCCTGTCGCCAGAATCATCCCGAAGACATTCAATAAGACGCGGCATTATAGCGGCATCACTTAGGTGAGTCGAGAACGGTTGGGGCATGTTGCTGCGGCTTTTTTCACACTTTAAGGCTATTTTTAGTCTTAAAATCGCTCCATTCGCTCAAAACTCAGACAAAACAAAACGGCCCGGAGGCCGTTTTGAGGAAATCTGTAAGCAACATACTGGAAAAGCTCCAGCCGTTGCAAATCCGATTTATCAGGCGATAGTGCCTGCACCGCGACAGGGCGGCGATGCGAAAACCGTATCCTGCAGGCCTTCCCATTCCTTAATGGTGTAGGTATGCAGTGCCAGCGCATGCACGGTCGTGGAGAGCTCTTCCGTCAAGGTGCTGTAGATCAAGCGGTGTCGATTCAGGAAACGTTCTCCCGTGAAGCGATCGCTAACCAGAACCACTTTAAAGTGGCTTTCAGAACCTGCCGGCACGTTATGACGATAGCTTTCGTCGACGACTTCGAGGAACACAGGGTTGAACGCTGCCCTTAATTTATCTTCTATATGCTCACGTATCATCATGAAATTACTCCTCCGACAACGCCAGGATGTCACCCATCCCTTTAAATGTTAGCCGCTTTTACCGTTTCCATTACACCTTGACAACAAATATTTAGCTTTCGTCTGATTTTCTCATTCAAACGAATGAAGTTCACTGTGAGACTCATACGTTTTGTCATACACGGATTGGGAAAAAGGGTGATCTGGTCAGTTTTCGGACAAGGCGATGAATTTACATGCGTTGACCACTTCCCCTCGCCGTTGGCGATGTTATGATGGCGGCAATTTTTCTCTTTATATGCTTACGATTCGTTGAGAACCCGAAAATGTTAAAAAAACTCTTCTTTCCGTTGGTAGCCCTTTTTATGCTGGCAGGCTGTGCTACCCCGCCTACCACCATTGATGTCTCACCAAAAATCACTCTGCCTCAGCAGGACCCAAGCCTGATGGGCGTCACCGTGAGCATTAACGGTGCCGATCAGCGTCAGGATCAGGCGCTGGCTAAAGTGACCCGCGATAACCAGCAGGTTACTCTCACCGCCTCCCGCGACCTGCGCTTCCTGCTCCAGGAAGTGCTGGAGAAACAGATGACCGCTCGCGGCTACATGATTGGCCCAAGCGGCGCGGTTGATCTGCAGATCATCGTGAATAACCTGTACGCTGACGTGTCTCAGGGCAACGTGCGCTACAACATTGCGACCAAAGCGGATATCGCCATCATTGCCACCGCGAAGAATGGCAACAAGATGACTAAAAACTACCGCGCCAGCTACTCTGTTGAAGGTGCCTTCCAGGCTTCTAACCAGAACATTGCTAACGCCGTGAACAGCGTGCTGACCGATACCATCGCCGATATGGCGCAGGACACCAGCATTCACGACTTCATCAAGCAGAACGCGCGTTAATCCCGCTCGCTGACCCGGTGTATCACCGGGTCAGTTTTATAAGAACATGTCCAGCCATTACTTACGCATTTTCCAGCAACCGAAATCAGCGATTCTGCTGATCCTCGGCTTCGCCTCGGGTTTACCCCTCGCACTTACTTCCGGCACGCTTCAGGCGTGGATGACGGTTGAGAACATCGATCTTAAAACCATTGGTTTCTTCTCGCTTGTCGGCCAGGCCTATGTCTTTAAGTTCCTGTGGTCTCCGGTCATGGATCGCTACACGCCGCCTTTCCTCGGACGTCGACGCGGCTGGCTAGTGATGACGCAGATCCTGCTGCTACTGGCTATTGCGGCAATGGGATTTCTTGAACCCACCACCCAGCTTCGCTGGATGGCAGCGCTTGCGGTGGTGATTGCCTTCTGTTCCGCCTCTCAGGATATCGTGTTCGACGCCTGGAAGACGGACGTGTTACCTGCTGAAGAGCGCGGTGCTGGTGCAGCAATCAGCGTGCTGGGCTATCGCCTCGGGATGCTGGTCTCAGGCGGGCTGGCGCTGTGGCTGGCCGACCGTTACCTCGGCTGGCAGGGCATGTACTGGCTGATGGCCGCCCTGCTGATCCCCTGCATCATCGCGACGCTGTTCGCGCCCGAACCGAGTGACGTTATTCCGGTTCCCCGCTCGCTGGAGCAGGCCGTCGCCGAACCTCTTCGTGACTTCTTTGGCCGCAACAACGCCTGGCTGATCCTGCTGCTCATCGTCCTTTATAAGCTGGGTGATGCCTTTGCCATGAGCCTCACCACCACCTTCCTGATCCGGGGCGTCGGTTTTGACGCCGGTGAAGTGGGTGTGGTGAATAAAACGCTGGGGCTGTTTGCGACCATCGTCGGTGCGCTTTATGGCGGCGTGCTGATGCAACGCCTGACGCTGTTTCGCGCGCTGCTGATTTTCGGCATCCTTCAGGGCGCCTCTAACGCAGGCTACTGGCTGCTGTCGATTACCGACAAACATACGATCAGCATGGCCGCGGCGGTGTTCTTCGAAAACCTCTGCGGCGGCATGGGAACAGCGGCGTTTGTCGCCCTGCTGATGACCCTGTGCAATAAGTCGTTTTCCGCTACCCAGTTCGCTCTGCTCTCGGCGCTTTCCGCAGTTGGCCGCGTGTACGTTGGCCCGATTGCCGGCTGGTTCGTGGAAGCCCACGGCTGGCCAACATTTTATCTCTTCTCGGTCGTGGCTGCCGTGCCGGGGATTTTATTGCTGCTGGTCTGCCGTCAGACGCTGGAATATACCCAGCGGACAGAACATTTTATGCCGCGCACCGAATATCGCCGCGCCTACCGTTTTGCGCTACGTCTGTTAATGGCGGGCTGCATTGCTCTGGCGCTCTGGCTTGTGGTGCTTATTATCAATGCCAGCACCTCTCTGGTACTCCCTTTCGAAGCCCTTCTGCTGGACGCAGGCGCCCTGCTGGCTATCGCCGGGATCCTGATCGGAGGTCTGCTTGATTTCATGGCGTTGCGTAAAACGCAGATGACCTGAAGAAAAATGCGAAAGGTTATTTCCCGTTGTAATCACTAACTGAAATTATAACGGCGAAATAGCCGCCAGGCGCAAAAAAAATATTTGTTGTTTTGTGCGGGATAAGATTTGGAAATTATTGGCTCCCATTCCAAAACGCTATTTTTCATTAAACGATTCAGCATACGAGAGTTTGATTTTTCGTTTTTCAGATGTCTTTTTATTGATAATTAATTGTTAATTTTTTGTTTATTTTCAACAATGGTTATACCAATTGCCCCTTTTAGGGTATGCTTGGGGGTCCTTTCGTTATAAAGCCCATGCCATGCGGCTTCGGTCATAAAAACCGACATAATTTGCAACACTTGTGACACGTGCGGCAGAACCCGGTAACACCTTCCTGACACAGGCCTAATGATGTTTACAGTAATGTAACCTTCCCGTAAAATGCCCGCACACTTTAAACGCCACCAGACTCCGTGGAATTGAGGTCGTTAAATGAGACTCGGGAAATACAATAAAAGTTTGGGATGGTTGTCATTATTCGCGGGCACTGTATTACTCAGTGGCTGCGATTCTGCACTACTTGACCCCAAAGGACAGATTGGACTGGAACAACGTTCACTGATATTGACGGCTTTTGGCCTGATGTTGATTGTGGTTATTCCTGCCATTTTGATGGCTGTTGGTTTCGCCTGGAAGTATCGTGCGAGCAATAAAGATGCGAAGTATAGCCCTAACTGGTCACACTCCAATAAAGTGGAAGCTGTGGTCTGGACGGTACCTATTCTGATCATCCTGTTCCTTGCCGTACTGACCTGGAAAACCACTCACGCACTTGAGCCAAGCAAACCGCTGGTTCACGATGAGAAACCTATTACCATTGAAGTGGTCTCCATGGACTGGAAATGGTTCTTCATCTATCCAGAGCAGGGTATTGCTACCGTGAATGAAATCGCCTTCCCGGCGAACACTCCGGTTCAGTTCAAAGTGACCTCCAACTCCGTAATGAACTCCTTCTTCATCCCACGTCTGGGTAGCCAGATTTACGCGATGGCCGGTATGCAGACCAACCTGCATCTGATCGCGAATGAAGCAGGCACCTATGATGGTATCTCCGCCAGCTATAGCGGCCCGGGCTTCTCAGGTATGAAGTTCAAAGCTATTGCGACGCCAGACCGTGCCGCTTTCGACCAGTGGGTTGAAAAAGCGAAGCAGTCTCCAAACACCATGTCTGACATGGCGGCGTTCGAAAAAGTGGCTGCACCAAGCGAATACAACAAGGTGGAGTACTTCTCTAATGTGAAACCAGATTTGTTCAAAGACGTTATTGGCAAATTTATGGATCACGGCAAGAGCATGGACATGACCCAGCCTGAAGGCGAGCACAGCGCGCACGAAGGTATGGAAGGCATGGACATGAGCCACGCGGAAACCGCTCACTAAGGGGCCGAGGAAGAAAATGTTCGGAAAATTGACACTGGATGCAGTGCCCTACCATGAACCGATTATCGTGGTTACGGTGGCTGCAATTATCATTGGTGGCGCGGCCTTACTGGCCCTGATCACTTACTTCGGTAAGTGGAGTTACCTGTGGAACGAGTGGCTGACTTCGGTTGACCACAAAAAACTCGGTATCATGTACTGCATCGTCGGTATCGTCATGTTAATTCGTGGCTTTGCGGATGCGATCATGATGCGTAGCCAGCAGGCACTCGCTTCTGCGGGTGAAGCCGGCTTCCTGCCACCGCACCACTACGATCAGATCTTTACCGCCCACGGCGTTATCATGATCTTCTTCGTGGCGATGCCGCTGGTTATCGGTCTGATGAACGTTGTCGTTCCGCTGCAAATCGGCGCGCGCGACGTGGCGTTCCCGTTCCTGAACAACCTGAGCTTCTGGTTCACGGTTGTCGGCGTTATCCTGGTTAACCTGTCACTGGGTGTGGGCGAATTCGCGCAGACCGGCTGGCTGGCTTACCCGCCGCTGTCAGGAATTGAGTACAGTCCGGGCGTTGGCGTCGACTACTGGATTTGGGCGCTTCAGCTCTCCGGTGTCGGTACTACCCTGACCGGTATCAACTTCTTCGTGACCATTATCAAGATGCGTGCCCCAGGCATGACCATGTTCAAGATGCCGGTATTTACCTGGGCATCTCTGTGCGCCAACATCCTGATTATTGCCTCCTTCCCAATTCTGACCGTCACCATCGCGCTGCTGACCCTGGACCGCTACCTGGGCACCCATTTCTTCACGAATGATATGGGTGGCAACATGATGATGTACATCAACCTGATTTGGGCCTGGGGTCACCCGGAAGTGTACATTCTGGTTCTGCCTGTGTTCGGTGTGTTCTCCGAAATCGCGGCAACCTTCTCGCGTAAACGTCTGTTTGGTTACACCTCTCTGGTGTGGGCAACCGTGTGTATTACCGTTCTGTCGTTCATCGTTTGGCTGCACCACTTCTTCACCATGGGTGCTGGCGCGAACGTAAACGCCTTCTTCGGTATTACCACCATGATTATCGCCATCCCTACCGGGGTGAAGATCTTCAACTGGCTGTTCACCATGTACCAGGGCCGTATCGTGTTCCACTCAGCGATGCTGTGGACTATCGGCTTCATCGTGACCTTCTCCGTAGGTGGGATGACCGGCGTACTGCTGGCGGTACCGGGTGCTGACTTCGTTCTGCACAACAGCCTGTTCCTGATTGCGCACTTCCATAACGTTATCATCGGTGGCGTGGTCTTCGGCTGCTTCGCTGGCGTAACCTACTGGTGGCCAAAAGCGTTCGGCTTCACGCTGAACGAAAAATGGGGTAAACGCGCGTTCTGGTTCTGGATCATCGGCTTCTTCGTGGCATTTATGCCGCTGTACGTGCTGGGCTTCATGGGTATGACCCGTCGTCTGAGCCAGCAGATCGATCCGCAGTTCCACCCAATGCTGATGGTTGCAGCGGGCGGCGCCGTGCTGATTGCCTGCGGTATCGCGTCTCAGCTGATTCAGTTCTACGTGTCTATTCGCGACCGCGACCAGAACCGTGACCTGACCGGTGACCCATGGGGTGGCCGTACGCTGGAGTGGGCAACCTCTTCTCCACCTCCTTTCTATAACTTTGCCATCGTGCCGCAGGTTCATGAACGCGACGCATTCTGGGAAATGAAAGAAAAAGGTGAAGCGTACAAGCAACCTGCTCATTACGAAGAAATCCACATGCCGAAAAACAGCGGTGCGGGCATTGTGATTGCCGCCTTCGCAACGGTATTTGGTTTCGCAATGATCTGGCACATCTGGTGGATGGCGATTGTTGGCTTCGCCGGCATCGTAATCAGCTGGATTGTGAAGAGCTTTGACGAGGACGTGGACTACTACGTGCCAGTCCGTGAAGTTGAGAAGCTGGAAAATCAGCATTTCGACGAGATTTCTAAAGCGGGGCTGAAAAATGGCAACTGATACTCTGGCGCACTCAACTGCCCACGCGCATGAACATGCGCACCACGATACAGGACCGACCAAAGTCTTCGGTTTCTGGATCTACCTGATGAGCGACTGCATTCTGTTCTGCTGTCTGTTCGCGACCTACGCCGTTCTGGTGAACGGCACGGCGGGCGGCCCGGCTGGCAAGGACATCTTTGAACTGCCGTTCGTTCTGGTTGAAACCGCACTGCTGTTATTCAGCTCCATCACCTACGGCATGGCGGCTATCGCCATGTACAAAAACAACAAGAGCCAGGTTGTGTCCTGGCTGGCGTTGACCTGGCTGTTTGGTGCTGGATTTATCGGGATGGAAATCTATGAATTCCATCACCTGATTCTGGAAGGTTTCGGTCCAGATCGCAGTGGCTTCCTGTCCGCGTTCTTCGCGCTGGTCGGTACCCACGGTCTGCACGTCACCTCTGGTCTGATCTGGATGGCGGTACTGATGTTCCAGGTATCCCGTCGCGGCCTGACCAGCACTAACCGTACCCGTATCATGTGCCTGAGCCTGTTCTGGCACTTCCTGGACGTGGTGTGGATCTGTGTGTTCTCTGTTGTATATCTGATGGGGGCGATGTAATGAGTCATTCAAACGATCATGGCGCTTCCCACGGTAGCGTAAAAACCTACATGACAGGTTTCATCCTGTCGATCATCCTGACGGTGATCCCGTTCTGGATGGTGATGAGCGGTTCTGCGTCTAAACCGGTTATTCTGGGTGCAATCCTGGTGACCGCGGTGATTCAGATTCTGGTGCATCTGGTTTGCTTCCTGCACATGAACACCAAGTCCGATGAAGGCTGGAATATGACCGCCTTTATCTTTACCGTGATTATCATCGCTATCCTGGTAGTCGGTTCCATCTGGATTATGTGGAACCTCAACTACAACATGATGGTTCACTAAGAGCGGCGAGTATGTTTAAGCAATACCTGCAAGTAACGAAACCAGGCATCATCTTTGGCAACCTGATCTCCGTGATCGGAGGGTTCCTGCTGGCCTCTAAGGGCAGCATTGATTACACCCTCTTTATCTACACGCTGGTCGGTGTGTCACTGGTTGTTGCGTCCGGTTGTGTATTTAACAACTACATCGACATGGATATCGACAAGAAGATGGAAAGGACCAAAAATCGGGTGCTGGTGAAAGGCCTGATCGCCCCTTCCGTCTCGCTGGTGTACGCCACCTTGCTGGGTATTGCTGGCTTTATGCTGCTGTGGTTTGGTGCTAACCCGCTGGCCTGCTGGCTGGGGGTGATGGGGTTCGTGGTGTATGTAGGCGTTTACAGCCTGTATATGAAACGCCACTCCGTCTACGGCACGCTGATTGGTTCTCTCTCCGGCGCTGCGCCGCCGGTGATTGGCTACTGCGCGGTCACGAACGAGTTCGACAGCGGTGCGCTGATCCTGCTGGCTATCTTTAGCCTGTGGCAGATGCCGCACTCCTATGCCATCGCGATTTTCCGCTTTAAGGATTATCAGGCAGCGAACATCCCGGTTCTGCCGGTCGTGAAGGGCATTTCTGTTGCCAAGAACCACATCACGTTGTACATCATCGCCTTTGCCGTGGCAACGCTGATGCTCTCTCTGGGTGGTTACGCCGGGTATAAATATCTGGCGGTAGCGGCTGCGGTGAGCGTCTGGTGGCTCGGTATGGCGCTGCGCGGTTACAAAGTGGAAGATGACAAAGTCTGGGCGCGCAAACTGTTTGTGTTCTCGATTGTGGCCATCACCTCGCTGTCCGTGATGATGTCCGTGGACTTCATGGTGCCAGATTCACACAACCTGCTGACTTACGTCTGGTAAGCCAAACAGGTCAATAAAAGGGTGCTTCGGCACCCTTTTTTATTCACTGAATCTACTAATAACGCATGTAATATTTGTTAAATAACCCTTTATTTACCCCGCCCCTTCCCCGCACTACACTATGGCCTGCTTTTGAACTGAGGTGGTAATGAACGATTATAAAATGACGCCAGGCGAGCTACGCGCGACCTGGGGCTTAGGGACTGTCTTCTCGCTACGGATGCTTGGCATGTTTATGGTCCTGCCTGTTCTGACCACGTACGGTATGGCGCTGCAGGGGGCCAGCGAGGCGCTGATTGGGCTCGCGATCGGCATCTACGGCCTGGCGCAGGCGGTTTTCCAGATCCCGTTTGGCCTGCTCTCTGATCGGGTGGGCCGAAAGCCGCTGATCGTCGGCGGGCTGCTGGTCTTTGTGCTCGGAAGCGTGATTGCCGCCCTCTCCCACTCCATCTGGGGGATTATTCTCGGCCGCGCCCTGCAGGGTTCCGGCGCGATTGCCGCCGCGGTGATGGCGCTGCTGTCCGACTTAACCCGCGAGCAAAACCGCACTAAAGCGATGGCGTTCATCGGCGTGAGCTTTGGCGTGACCTTTGCGATTGCGATGGTGCTGGGCCCCATCATTACGCACACGCTGGGTCTGCACGCCCTGTTCTGGATGATTGCCGTGCTGGCAACCATCGGTATTGCCTTAACCCTGTGGGTTGTGCCGGACAGCAAAAACCACGTTCTGAACCGCGAATCAGGGATGGTAAAAGGCTGCTTCAGCAAAGTGATTGTCGAGCCGCGCCTGCTCAAGCTGAACTTAGGCATTATGTGTCTGCACATCCTGCTGATGTCCACCTTTGTCGCCCTGCCCGGCCAGCTTGCCGCAGCGGGTTTCCCGGCGGCTGAGCACTGGAAAATCTATCTGGTCACGATGCTGATTTCGTTTGTCTCCGTCGTGCCGTTCATCATCTACGCCGAAGTGAAGCGCAAAATGAAGCGCGTCTTCGTGGGCTGCGTGGCGGTCCTGCTGATTGCCGAAATTGTGCTCTGGGGTGCCGGCCCGCACTTCTGGGAACTGATTGCCGGCGTACAGCTGTTCTTCCTGGCCTTTAACCTGATGGAAGCCCTACTGCCGTCGCTGATCAGCAAAGAGTCCCCCGCCGGATATAAAGGCACGGCGATGGGCATCTACTCCACCAGCCAGTTTCTCGGCGTGGCGATCGGCGGCTCGCTCGGCGGCTGGGTGGACGGCCTGTTTGATTCACAAACCGTGTTCCTCGCCGGTGCGCTATTGGCAACAGTCTGGCTACTGGTCGCCAGCACCATGAAAGAGCCGCGCTACGTGAGCAGCCTGCGCGTGGAAATCCCGGATGATGTTGAGATTAGCGATACGCTGAAACAGCGTCTGGAAGCCAAAGAGGGTGTGACAGAGGTGCTCATCGTCCCGGAAGAGCGCAGCGCTTACGTCAAAATAGACAGTAAAATGACCAACCGCTTCGAGGTTGAGCAGGCGCTCAAAGCGTGAAAAAAAGCCCGGTTAAACCGGGCTTTTTATATTAATCGCGGAAGTTTTTAAACTGGAACGGTTGCCCCAGATCGCCGCCGCGCACCAGCGCCATTACGGACTGGAGGTCATCGCGGGACTTACCGGTCACGCGAATTTCTTCGCCCTGGATCTGCGCCTGCACCTTCAGCTTGCTGTCTTTAATAAGCTTAACGATCTTCTTCTGCACCGCGCTCTCGATGCCCTGCTTCAGCCTGGCTTCAACAAACCAGTTTTTACCGCTGTGCACAAATTCTTCCGGCACGTCCAGAGACGTCCCTTCGATGCCGCGCTTTAACAGCTTGGCGCGCAGAATGTCGAGCAGCTGATTCACCTGGAAATCAGACTCGCTCAGCACCTTAATGGTCTTATTTGCGTCGTTCAGCTCAAACGACGCCTCGACGCCACGAAAATCGAAACGTGACTCAACTTCGCGGGTTGCGTTCTCAACGCCGTTGCGAACTTCCTGGATATCAACTTCGGAAACAATATCGAAAGATGGCATCTTTTCTTCTCCCTTCACTTTTGTTGCGTTGCATAATACCCGCTACGAGGCATAACTCAACAGAAGCTTAGCTGTATAATTAAGCCGTAACACCTGGCGCAGTTGCAGGTGAGGAGGAACAATGAAAATTACGGTGCTCGGATGCGGAGCGCTTGGTCAGCTGTGGCTGACCGCGCTGTGCAAGCACGGACATGAGGTTCAGGGCTGGCTGCGCGTGCCCCAGCCCTATTGCAGTGTAAACCTGATTGGTGAAGACGGAAGCATCTTTAACGAATCCCTCACCGCGAACGATCCTGATTTCCTGGCGCAAAGCGACCTTTTACTGGTGACGCTCAAAGCGTGGCAGGTCTCAGACGCGGTAAAGACACTGGCCGCGCAGCTCCCCCCCACTTCACCCATACTGCTGCTGCATAACGGCATGGGGACCCTTGATGAGCTGAAAAGCGTCCCGCAGCCCCTGCTGATGGCGACGACCACGCACGCTGCGCGTCGCGACGGCAACATCATCGTGCATGTCGCCAGTGGCGTGACGCACATCGGGCCCGCCAGAACTCAGGATGGAGATTACAGCTATCTTGCCGATGTGCTGCAGAAGGTGCTGCCGGACGCGGCCTGGCACAACAACATCCGCCCTCAGCTGTGGCGCAAGCTGGCGGTAAATTGCGTAATCAACCCGCTGACGGCGCTGTGGAACTGCCCGAACGGGGAGCTGAAAAATCATCCGCAGGACGTTGCGATTTTGTGTGCGGAAGTCGCGGCGGTCGTTGAGCGGGAAGGCCTGCATACCTCGGCCGACGATTTGCGCTGTTATGTCGAGCAGGTCATTGAGAGCACGGCAGAAAACATCTCCTCGATGCTGCAGGATGTTCGGGCTTTACGCCACACGGAGATCGACTACATTACCGGCTATCTGCTAAAACGCGCCCGCGCGCACGGCATTTCCGTGCCGGAAAACGCCCGTCTGTATGACCTGGTTAAACGTAAGGAGAGTGAATATGAGCGCGTCAGCACTGATCTGCCTCGCCCCTGGTAGCGAAGAGATGGAAGCGGTCACCACCATTGATTTGATGGTGCGCGGCGGCATTAAGGTCACCACCGCCAGCGTCGCCAGCGACGGTAATCTGGCAATCACCTGCTCGCGCGGGGTGAAAATCCTCGCGGATGCCCCCCTCGTTCAGGTCGCTGACGGCGATTACGACATCATCGTGCTGCCCGGCGGCTTAAAAGGCGCGGAATGTTTTCGCGACAGCCCGCTGCTGGTCGAGACCGTGCGTCAGTTTCATTTATCCGGCCGCATCGTCGCGGCTATCTGTGCCGCCGCCGGAACGGTTCTGGTTCCGCACGATATCTTCCCCATCGGCAACATGACCGGCTTCCCGGGGCTTAAGGATACGATCCCGGAAGAGCACTGGGTGGATAAACGCGTCGTCTGGGACCCGCGCGTCAACCTGCTGACCAGCCAGGGGCCAGGCACCGCGATTGATTTTGGCTTAAAGATTATTGACCTGCTGGTCGGGCGCGAGAAAGCGTACGAAGTGGCGTCGTCGCTGGTGATGCCGGCGGGGATTTATAATTATTACGAATAGGTGCTCTCCCTCTCCCTGTGGGAGAGGGCCGGGGTGAGGGCTTCAGGCCGCACTCCCCGGCAAAAAACTACGGGCGATACACCTTCACGTTCGCAAAGCCCTGTTCGCGCAGATACAGCGCCTGCAGGCGACTCATCACCCCGCGCTCGCACCACAGCAGATACGTTTTGCTCTGGTCGAGATCGCCAAACTTGGTGCTCAGCTTATAGAACGGCAGAGAAACCACGTCGACGCCTTCAACCTGCAGCGGCTTGTCATCCTGCTCGTCAATGGAGCGGATATCCAGAATCGCATCGTTAGCGCCGAAACCGCTCACGGTTTCAACTTCAACGACTTCCTGCTCGGTCTGCTGGGCAATCTCGCGGATGTCGATGTTGGATGCTTCCTCCACCACTTTTTCCAGAATGCTGAAATCGAAGTTCTCTTCTTCCGCTTCGATCTTCGCCTTCACCGCCTTCACCGTTGGGCTTTTTGAAATCACGCCGCAGTATTCCGGCATGGTGCGGGCAAAATCTTCGGTGCCGATCTCACGCGCCAGATCGATGATGTGCTCTTTATCGTGGGAGATCAGCGGGCGCAGGATCAGCGTATCAGACACGTTGTCGATCAGACGCAGGTTGGTCAGCGTCTGGCTGGACACCTGGCCCAGCGCTTCACCGGTGACCAGCGCCTGCACGCCGTAGCGCTCGGCAACTTTGGACGCCGCACGTACCATCATGCGCTTCAGCACCACGCCCATCTGGCCGTCGTCCACTTTTTCGAGGATTTCGCCGACCACAGGTTCGAAGTTGATCGCCACGAAACGCACGCGGTGGGAGCTGCCGAAGCGGTTCCACAGGTAATGCGCGACCTGACGAACGCCGATTTCGTGCGCCGCGCCGCCCAGGTTGAAAAAGCAGTAGTGCACACGGCAGCCGCGACGCATCAGCATATAGCTGGAGACGCCGGAGTCGAAGCCGCCGGAGATCAGGGACAATACGTCTTCCTGGGTGCCAATCGGGAAGCCGCCGATACCTTCATAGCGCCCTTTCACCAGCAGCAGGCGATCGTTTTCGATCTCCAGGTTCACGGTTACGTCCGGGTTGGTCAGACGAACGCGCGCCGTTTCAACGTGCTGGTTCAAACCGCCGCCGACGTAACGTTCCACTTCAATAGAGCTGAACTCGTGCTTGCCGCGACGCTTCACGCGCACGCAGAAGGTTTTGCCTTCGATCTGGTCGCGGTACTGGACCAGCGCTTTCTCGAAGATGTCGTGCATATCGCTGAACGGAACATCTTCCACTTCCAGGATATGGTGGATCCCCGGAATACGGGTCAGCGCGTCGCGAATATCCTGACGTTTGTTTTCGTCTTTCGCACGGACCTCTACGTGGTCCCAGTGGCGCACCACGGCGAGGGTTTCGTCGTAGTGCTTTAATACGTTACGAATGTTCCCGGTGAGAATTTTAATAAAGCGCAAACGCACAGATTGGCTTTTGATGGTGATTTCAGGGAACAATTTAATGATAAACTTCATGGCGGCAATGTTTCTTAGGCAAGCGTATTAAGGCTTGTAATGGAAAAGAGTACAGCAGCCCACACCCGTGGCTGCATCCAGGCGCGCAAGTATACCACCATCGCGCCGCTCCTGTGCACATTGCGCGTTATTTGATAATTGCCCTGAGTCCGTTACCATGTCGGGGCTGAGAATATAAGAGTCAATTCACTATGCCGAAGAAGAACGACGCACCGGCCAGTTTCGAAACTGCGCTGAATGAACTGGAGCAAATCGTTACCCGTCTTGAGAGCGGCGATCTCCCGCTGGAAGAGGCGCTCAACGAATTCGAGCGTGGCGTGCAGCTGGCGCGCCAGGGGCAGGTCAAACTGCAGCAGGCCGAGCAGCGCGTGCAGATCCTGCTTTCCGACAGCGAAGACGCGAAAACCACGCCTTTCACACCGGACGCCGAGTAAATGGATTTTGCCAACGAGCTTCAGGCGCGTGTCGTACGCGCCAACGACGCCCTGCGCCGTTTTATTGCGCCACAGCCTTTTCAGAACACTCCACTGGTTGAAGCCATGCACTATGGCGCACTCTTGGGTGGAAAGCGCCTTCGCCCGTTCCTGGTCTACGCCACAGGCAATATGTTTGGCATCAGCGATAACACGCTGGACGCCCCGGCAGCCGCCGTTGAGTGCATCCACGCCTACTCGCTGATCCACGACGATCTCCCGGCCATGGACGACGACGATTTGCGTCGGGGTCAACCCACCTGCCATATCAAGTTTGGCGAGGCGAATGCCATTCTGGCGGGTGATGCCCTGCAGACGCTGGCGTTCTCGATTTTGAGCGACGCGCCGATGGCGGAAGTGGCCGACCGCGACCGCCTGGCGATGATCTCCGAGCTGGCAATGGCCAGCGGCGTGGCCGGCATGTGCGGCGGACAGGCGCTGGATCTTGAAGCGGAAGGACGTCAGGTTAATCTGGAACAGCTGGAGCGTATTCACCGCCATAAAACCGGGGCGTTGATTCGTTCCGCCGTTCGCCTGGGCGCGCTGAGCGCGGGTGAACAAGGGCGCAAAGCCCTGCCGATTCTGGACAGATACGCAGAAAGTATCGGTCTGGCGTTCCAGGTTCAGGATGACATTCTGGATGTGGTGGGCGATACTGCAACATTGGGTAAACGTCAGGGTGCGGACCAGCAGCTTGGCAAAAGTACCTACCCCGCCCTGCTGGGTCTTGAGCAAGCCCAACGTAAAGCCCGGGATCTGATTGACGATGCCCGCCAGTCGCTAAATGAACTGGCCGCGCAATCGCTGGATACCTCGGCACTGGAAGCGCTAGCGGACTATATAATCCAGCGTGATAAATAAACTATATATCTCGATGAGCCTTTGATGAGTTTTGATATTGCCAAATACCCGACACTGGCGTTAGTTGACTCCACCCAGGAGTTACGTCTGTTGCCGAAAGAGAGCCTGCCGAAGCTGTGCGACGAGCTGCGTCGCTACCTGCTCGACAGCGTAAGCCGCTCCAGCGGCCATTTCGCCTCCGGGCTTGGCACGGTAGAGCTGACCGTGGCGCTGCACTACGTCTATAACACGCCGTTCGATCAGCTCATCTGGGACGTGGGACACCAGGCCTATCCGCACAAAATTCTGACCGGACGTCGCGATAAAATTGGCACCATTCGTCAGAAAGGCGGCCTGCACCCGTTCCCGTGGCGCGGTGAGAGCGAGTATGACGTGCTGAGCGTCGGCCACTCCTCCACCTCCATTTCTGCGGGCATCGGTATTGCCGTTGCCGCCGAGAAAGAGAACAAGCAGCGCCGCACCGTCTGCGTGATTGGCGACGGCGCCATTACCGCCGGTATGGCCTTCGAAGCCATGAACCACGCGGGCGATATCAAGCCGGACATGCTGGTTATCCTCAACGATAACGAAATGTCGATCTCCGAGAACGTCGGCGCGCTGAACAACCATCTGGCCCAGCTGCTCTCCGGCAAGCTTTACTCCTCGCTGCGCGAAGGCGGCAAGAAAGTCTTCTCCGGCGTACCGCCGATTAAAGAGCTGCTCAAGCGTACCGAAGAACACATCAAAGGCATGGTGGTGCCGGGCACCCTGTTTGAAGAGCTGGGCTTTAACTATATTGGCCCGGTTGACGGTCACGACGTGCTGGGCCTGGTGACCACGCTCAAGAACATGCGCGACCTGAAAGGCCCGCAGTTCCTGCATATCATGACTAAAAAAGGGCGCGGTTACGAACCGGCGGAAAAAGATCCGATCACCTTCCACGCGGTACCGAAATTTGACCCGTCCAGCGGCTGTCTGCCAAAAAGCAGCGGCGGCATGCCGAGCTATTCCAAAATCTTCGGCGACTGGCTGTGCGAAACCGCAGCCAAAGACAACAAGCTGATGGCGGTGACGCCTGCCATGCGTGAAGGCTCCGGCATGGTGGACTTCTCCAGAAAATACCCTGACCAGTATTTTGACGTTGCCATTGCCGAGCAGCATGCGGTGACGTTTGCAGCGGGCCTCGCCATTGGCGGCTACAAGCCCGTTGTCGCTATCTATTCCACCTTTCTGCAGCGCGCCTACGATCAGGTGATCCACGACGTGGCGATTCAAAAGCTGCCGGTACTGTTTGCTATCGATCGTGCGGGCATCGTCGGTGCCGACGGCCAGACGCACCAGGGCGCGTTTGATCTGTCGTTCCTGCGCTGTATTCCGGATATGGTTGTCATGACGCCAAGCGACGAGAACGAATGTCGTCAGATGCTGTTTACCGGCTACCACTACCAGGATGGCCCAAGCGCCGTTCGCTACCCGCGCGGCAATGCGGTAGGCGTTGAGCTGCAGCCGCTGGAAAAACTGCCGATCGGTAAAGGTCTGGTTAAGCGTCGCGGTGAGAAAGTGGCGATCATGAACTTCGGCACGCTGATGCCCGAGGCCGCGAAAGCGGCTGAAGCGCTGAATGCCACCCTGGTGGACATGCGCTTTGTGAAGCCCCTCGATGAATCTCTGATCCTGAGTATGGCTGAGACCCACGACGTGCTGGTCACGCTGGAAGAAAACGCCATCATGGGCGGCGCGGGCAGCGGCGTGAATGAGGTGCTGATGGCGAACCGTAAAGCCGTGCCGGTGCTGAACCTCGGCCTGCCGGATCGCTTCATTCCGCAAGGTACTCAGGACGAAGCCCGTGCGGCGATTGGCCTGGACGCCGCCGGTATCGAAGCCAAAATCCGTACCTGGCTGGACTGACCCCTCCCCCTTTTCCGCTCCTGCTATGCTTAAACCTGGTGTTTAAACAGCAGGAGCGGAACCGTGCAATACACAACATTAGGAAAAACGGACCTTAAGGTTTCCCGACTTTGTCTGGGATGCATGACCTTTGGCGAGCCCGATCGGGGAAACCACGCCTGGACGCTGCCGGAAGAGAGCAGCCGTCCGATTATCAAACGCGCCATCGAGGGCGGCATTAACTTCTTTGACACCGCCAACAGCTACTCAGACGGCAGCAGCGAGGAAATTGTCGGCCGCGCCCTGCGCGATTTTGCCCGTCGTGATGACATCGTCGTCGCTACCAAGGTCTACTATCCGGTGGGGGATCTGGCTGAGGGCCTTTCTCGCGCGCAGATCCTGCGCTCCATTGATGACAGCCTCAGACGCCTGAACATGGATTACGTCGATCTGCTGCAAATTCACCGCTGGGATTACAACACGCCAGTCGAGGAGACGCTTGAAGCGCTGAATGATGTGGTCAAAGCCGGTAAAGCACGCTACATCGGCGCATCGTCTATGCACGCGTCGCAGTTTGCTCAGGCGCTGGATCTCCAGGCGCAGCACGGCTGGGCGCGCTTTGTCACCATGCAGGATCACTACAATCTGATCTATCGTGAAGAAGAACGCGAGATGCTGCCGCTATGCCATCAGGAGGGCGTGGCGGTGATCCCGTGGAGCCCGCTGGCGCGAGGCCGCCTGACCCGTCCATGGGGTGAAACCACGGCTCGGCTGGTATCGGATGAAGTGGGAAAAAATCTCTATGGCGGTACAGAAGCCAGCGATGCGCTGATTGCCGAACGTTTAGCCGGGATCGCCGACGATACCGGTGCAACCCGCGCTCAGGTGGCCCTGGCGTGGCTGCTGGGCAAGCGCGGGGTCGCAGCGCCGATTATTGGAACGTCGCGGGAAGAACAGCTTGATGAGCTGCTGAATGCGGTGGATATCACGCTGACGCCGGAGCAGGTTGCCGAGCTGGAAACACCGTATCAGCCCCACCCGGTGGTGGGGTTTAAGTAAACACTTGCCGGGTGACGGCTCCGCCTTACCCGGCCTACGATCGCACCCTGTTTGTAGGCCGGGTAAGCGCAGCGCCACCCGGCAATACAGAGCGCACAAACTCACGCGAAGTGATCGTACCCTTTCCAGTCGAGCGTTACCGGCGCACCTTCACGGACAAACTTCAGTCCTTCGCTCTCCGGCATGATCTGACCGATGCAGGTAAATTTCGCGCCGAGATGCGCTAACGCCACGTCCAGCGTTCCACGGTTGAGCTCAGGCACCGTGAAGCACAGTTCGTAGTCTTCGCCACCGGAGAGCGCCCAGCGAAGGGCCTGCTCAGGCTCCACATGGCGAAGCAGCTGCTCAGACAGCGGGAAGAGATCCAGGTCAACGCGCGCACCTACGCCGCTGGCCTTCAGGATATGCCCGAGATCCGAGATCAGCCCGTCAGAGAGATCGATAGCCGAGCTTGCCCGTTCGCGCAGCGCCTGGCCGTGCAAAATACGCGGCGTTGGCCGCAGATGGCGTTTCACCAGATACGCCGCGTCGTCAGCATCTTCAACCGTTAAACGATTCTGAAGGATCGCCAGCCCTGCCGCGCTGTCGCCCGGCGTACCGGTCACGTAGATCCAGTCGCCCGGTTTTGCACCTGAGCGCTTCAGCGCGCGGCCGAGCGGCACGTAGCCGTGGATCGCCAGCGTCATCGACAGCGGACCGGCAGTCGTATCGCCGCCAATCAGCTGCATATCGTAATAGCTAAGCTGCTCAAACAGCGCATCGCTAAAGGCTTCCAGCCAGGCTTCATCTACCTCTGGCAGGGTCAGAGCCAGCGTCAGCCACGCGGGATCGGCACCCATCGCCGCCAGATCGCTGACGTTAACCGCCAGGGCTTTATACGCCAGATCGGCAGGATCGATATCCGGTAAGAAATGACGGCCGCACACCAGGGTGTCGGTGCTGATTGCCAGCGTCTGTTTTTCGGGAATATTGAGAAGTGCACAGTCATCGCCAATGCCGGTTTCAACATCAAGACGAGAGGTTCTGACACGGTCGAAATAACGGGCAATCAGGGAGAATTCGCCGCATGCCATACGTTATGCCTCAGCAAATAAAAGAAAAAACCGGAGCCGCATTGCCCGTCAGGCAATGCAGAACTCCGGTTTGCGGATCACTTTTTGTGGGGACGGATCGCAGGTGCTGCTTTATCAAGTACGCCGTTTACAAACTTGTGGCTGTCTTCAGCGCCGAAGGTTTTCGCCAGCTCGATCGCTTCGTTGATGGCCACTTTATACGGCACATCATCACGTTTAGACAGCTCAAACAGCGCGATACGCAACACTGCTTTTTCCACCTGGCCCAGCTCTTCGAGCAGACGGGACAGGTATGGCTTCATCAGGCCATCGAGATACGCGCTATTAGTCGCCACTCCCGACAGCAGTTCGCGGAAGTACAGAACGTCAACGTCTTTTACGTCCTGTTCTGACAGGAACTGGTATTCAACATCAGCGATGTCGTTCTGGGACAACTGCCAGGAGTAAAGTGCCTGGACGGCACATTCACGGGCGCGGCGACGAGCAGCAGGTTTCACGGAATTCCCCTTACAAAAAAATCAGGCCTTGATGGCTTTCAATACATTGATCATTTCAAGCGCGGTCAGTGCAGCTTCTGCACCTTTGTTACCGGCTTTGGTGCCAGCACGTTCGATGGCTTGTTCAATACTTTCGGTGGTAAGCACGCCGAACGCGACAGGAATTTCAGCATCCTGCGCAACGTGTGCCAGACCGTTGCTTGCACCGCCCGCAACGTATTCGAAGTGCGCAGTGCCGCCACGAATAACGGTACCCAGCGCAATCACCGCGTCGTATTTACCGGTTTTCGCCAGCGCGCCCGCCGCCAGTGGCAGTTCGTAAGCGCCTGGAACCCAAACAACGGTAATGTTGTCATCTTTAACCTGGCCGATACGTTTCAGGGCGTCAATCGCACCTTCCAGCAGGCTGTCGTTGATGAAGTTGTTGAAACGCGCAATGGTGATGGCGACGCGAGCGTCCGGGGTAGCTACAGCAGCTTCAATAATGTTCATACTCTTCCTTTACGGGTTCATTTGGCCCCGCAGGGGGGCGGATTTTATCATAATACTTTGCGCACTGCTTCCCTATTTCAGGAGCAATTACGCTGTCGTTAAGTGGAGGCAGACATCCGGGCCTACCGGACGAATCTCGCTAAATTTGAGTTGCGGTGCGTCGGCCAGTTTTTCAAGGCCGGGCAGCACAAACAGGCCGCGCGCGTCGTGACCTAACAGTTTAGGCGCAACGTAAACAATCAGTTCATCCACCAGTCCGGCCTGTAAAAGCGCACCGGCGAGCGTTGGCCCCGCTTCAACCCAGATGCTGTTCACCTGCTGCTTGCCGAGCAGCATCATCAGCACCACCAGATCCAGATGACCGTTATGCTCCGGCACCATAATGCTGCGCACGCCTTCCGGCCATTCGCGCGCATCTTCTTTAGTGCGGGCAATCCAGGTTTCACCCGGCTGCTGCACGATGCGGTGCTCCGGCGTCACGCGGTTCTGGCTATCAATGATAATACGCAGCGGCTGGCGCAGGTTCTCCTGCGGGTACAGCGCCTGGGTATCGGCATTCAGTTCGTCCCAGCGCACGGTCATGGCCGGATCGTCAGCCTGAACGGTTTCACTGCTGGTGAGAATAGCATGGCTTTGCGCGCGAAGACGTTGCACATCGCGCCTTGCCTGTGGTGAGGTTACCCACTGGCTTTCGCCGTTTGCCATCGCCGTACGACCGTCCAGCGAGGCGCCCAGCTTGAGCTGAATATACGGGAACCCCGTGCGCATGCGCTTCAGAAAGCCTTTGTTGATCGCTTCCGCGTCCTGCATCATCAGCCCATGGCTGACGTCGATGCCTTCCTGCTGCAGGCGATACAGACCGCGTCCGGCAACCTGCGGATTCGGGTCCTGCATCGACGCGACCACGCGTGAAACGCCTGCCGCGATCAGCGCTTCGCAGCACGGCGGCGTACGCCCGTGATGGCTGCAGGGCTCCAGCGTGACGTAGGCTGTGGCGCCGCGCGCCTTCTCACCCGCCATGCGCAACGCATGAACCTCGGCATGCGGCTCGCCGGCACGATAGTGAAACCCCTCCCCCACGATCTCGCCATCTTTAACGATAACGCACCCGACGTTCGGGTTGGGATGGGTGGTAAAACGACCGCGCTGCGCCAGCTTCATGGCTCGCGCCATGTAAATCTCATCCTGCATGAGCTTAATCCTGTAAGCGGGCGATCTCTTCGCCAAACTCTTTGATGTCTTCGAAGCTGCGGTAGACCGAGGCGAAGCGGATATAGGCAACCTTATCGAGCTTTTTCAGCTGCTCCATCACCAGGTTACCGATCATTTTGCTCGGCACTTCACGCTCACCCAAACCACGAAGGTAAGATTTTATGTGGTTTAACGCCATCTCAACGTCATCCGCGCTGACGGGACGTTTTTCCAGGGCCTTCAGCATCCCGCTGCGCAGTTTCTCTTCGTTAAACGGCTCGCGCACGTCGTTGCTTTTCACCACGCGCGGCATTACCAGCTCTGCAACCTCAAAGGTCGTGAAACGCTCGTTGCACACCAGACACTGCCGACGACGGCGTACGGAGGACCCTTCGCCCACAAGACGAGAGTCGATGACTTTGGTATCCACAGCGGAGCAGAATGGGCAATGCATACGGTATCCCTGTTATGTGGTTAACTAATTTTCATTTTACCCTGATCTGGCCTGACAACAAAGGAAGAGCTTTTTGAGACAAAGGATCTA
This sequence comes from Enterobacter cloacae complex sp. ECL352, assembly GCF_020149545.1. Classification (NCBI taxonomy): domain Bacteria; kingdom Pseudomonadati; phylum Pseudomonadota; class Gammaproteobacteria; order Enterobacterales; family Enterobacteriaceae; genus Enterobacter; species Enterobacter cloacae complex sp. ECL352. The sequence goes on along the minus strand of NZ_CP083709.1, from coordinate 3,325,697 downwards.
TGTCTGACACGTCGAGTCTGGCTACCATTAAGGCGATCCGTTATTTCAAGGAAATAAACGCAATGACAAGACGTTACCTTAAAATTTTGCTGGTGGGGAGCCTCTTCACCCTTAGCGCCTGTGCACAGCAAACCGAAGTCCGTCAGATGAAACAGAGCGTGAACACGCTCAATGCGGCGATGGACAAACTGAACAAAGAAACGGTGAAGATCACCCAGCAAAACGCGCTAAACGCCAAATCCAGCAGCGGGGTTTATCTCCTGCCGGGAGCGAATACGCCTGCGCGTCTCAATAGTCAGATTGGCACGCTAAAAATGTCTCTGGTGAATGTGGCGGCGAATGCAAATGGTACTCGGGCAACATTACGCATTCAGGGCGAGTCCAACGATCCGTTGCCTGCCTTCAGTGGTACCGTCGAATGGGGACAGATCCAAGGCACCACGGAAAGCTACCAGGAGGTGAATGTTAACAGTCAGCTGTTCACCGCACCGGCCAGCGTGCTGGCTCCGAGCGATGTTGACATTCCGCTGCAGCTTAACGGACTCACTCCGGATCGGTTAGGTTTCATCCGCATTCACGATATCCAGCCCGCCGCGCAATAACCCTCCCTTTAGCGGAGTGAAATGTCACTCCGCTAACATTTACATTTCGTATGGATTGGCAACATAAATGATTGCCGCTACAATCCCGCCCGTTTAAAGTACGCAAACGTGAACGCAATCGATTACGCGTGTGAGAGATATGTGAAACAACACATATTTTTGTGAGCAGGGATTCCTATAATAGGCACCGCAGAAACACGAAATATTTAGAAACGCAATTCGCGCATTTTTCACTCCCGGAAGGGAATTTCAATCAGTGGCATGATTATGAAAAAAACATTACTCGCAGCCGGCGCCGTGCTGGCACTTTCTTCCTCTTTCACTGTTAACGCAGCGGAAAACGATAAACCACAATACCTCTCCGACTGGTGGCACCAGAGCGTTAACGTGGTCGGCAGCTACCACACGCGCTTTTCTCCAAAGCTGAACAACGACGTCTACCTGGAATACGAAGCGTTTGCTAAAAAAGACTGGTTTGATTTCTACGGCTACATCGATATTCCTAAGACTTTTGACTGGGGCAACGGCAACGATAAAGGTATCTGGTCAGACGGTTCCCCGATGTTCATGGAAATCGAACCGCGTTTCTCTATCGATAAGCTGACGGGCACTGACCTGAGTTTTGGTCCGTTCAAAGAATGGTACTTCGCCAACAACTATATCTACGATATGGGCGATAACAAAGGCAGCCGTCAGAGCACCTGGTACATGGGTCTGGGTACAGACATCGATACCGGTCTGCCTATGGGACTGTCTCTGAACGTGTACGCGAAATACCAGTGGCAGAACTATGGCGCTTCCAACGAAAACGAGTGGGATGGCTACCGTTTCAAAGTGAAATACTTTGTGCCAATCACTCAGGTTTGGGGTGGGCAGCTGACCTACATCGGCTTCACCAACTTCGACTGGGGCTCAGATCTGGGTGATGACAAGAACCGTACCAGCAACTCTATCGCGTCCAGCCACGTTCTGGCTCTGAACTACGATCACTGGCACTACTCCGTAGTCGCGCGTTATTTCCATAATGGCGGCCAGTGGAAAGGTGGAGATACCGTGAACTGGGGTGATGGTGACTTCACGTCAAAATCAACCGGTTGGGGTGGCTACCTGGTTGTAGGTTATAACTTCTAACCTGTTCGGGACTGTGCGGGCTGATGCCCTCACCCTGACCCTCTCCCACAGGGAGAGGGAACAAATACAAAAAACGGCAACATTCGTTGCCGTTTTACTTTTACCTCGCCGCCGGGCAAAAAAAGCCAGCTCAAGAGCTGGCTTTTTACTGCTTAACCTTCCGCAAAAAATCCGCCAGCGATCTGTCCGCACTCTCGCTAAACCGCCTCTCCATCTGCACAATATTGAGACAGCGGTCGAGCCGGAAACAGCGATAGTCGTCGCGCCGTTCGCACCACGCCGCCAGCATCCAGCGCTCCCCCCAGAAGAACAAGCCCAGCGGCTGAACCTCGCGCTTTGAGAGCTGTCCGGCTTCATCACGGTAATGCAGCGCCAGCACGCGCTGGGCGGAAATCGCCTGATGGATCATGTCAAAATCGCTGCGGGAGTGGCTTTGCATGCAAAAATCCGGGGCGTAGATCCGCGTCTGCTCCGCCTTTCGACGACTCTCCTCGGGCAGGATAGCCAGCACCTTCTCCTGAGCCGACTCCAGCTCGCGCGAAAGCGATTCCCCTCCCCAGGTTTTGAGCAGGCGAATCGCGACGATCAGCGCCTCTGACTCCTTATTTGTCAGCATCAGCGGCGGCAGGTCAAAACCCGACATCAGCCGATATCCGCTCCCCGCCTCACCTTCCACCGGCACGCCGGAAAGCGACAGATCGCGGATATCGCGGTAGACCGTGCGCTCGGACACGCCAAGCCGGTCCGCCAGATGCGCTGCCGTTGTCAGACGCCTGCCCCGCAGGATCTGCACAATCTGAAACAAACGGTCAGCGCGTCGGGTCATATCTTATTCCGCTCTCAGGCAGGTTGATGGAGGCCGACGCGGTTACCCTCGCTGTCGGTAAACAATGCGATAGTGCCAATGCCATGCGGCAGTTCCAGCGGGCCAAACACGCACTCGCCGCCCGCAGAGGCGATGCGATCGAGCGTGGCCGCCAGATTGTCAGTATGCAGGTAGATAATAGCGCCCTGCAAAGACGGTGTAACGCCGTCAAATTTTGCCAGTGCCCCGCCGGTATACGGATCCTCATGCGGGAAAACGGCCAGCTCCGCACAGTCCATTTTCTCGCGACGCAGCGCGAGCTGCATCACCGGCTCATAAAATTTGATGGCGCGATCCATATCCGCGACCGGAATTTCAAACCAGTTAATGACGCTTTTCATATATTCTCCTGCCTGTTGTTTGGGTTCAGAAGAAGTCTACGACAGGGCTCCTGACAGCATACTGTCAGGAGTGTTTGTCAGGAGCAGATAAAAAAAATCCCGGTCAACAGACCGGGATTTCGATAACGCGCTAAACCTCGCCTTACGGCAGAATGGACGGCTGATCCGCCCCTTCTTTCTCGACTTTCTGCTGGAGCAGGTGCTCGCGCTTCATGCCGAGTTTCAGTGCCAGAGCGGATGCGACGTAGATAGACGACGCCGTACCGATGGTGACACCAATCAGCATGGTCAGCGAGAAGCCTTCCAGTACCGGACCACCGAAGAGGAACAGCATCAGGATCACCATCAGGGTGGTACCGGATGTGATCAAGGTACGGTGCAGCGTCTGGGTCAACGACACGTTAAAGATTTCGTACGGCGTACCGCGACGGATCTTACGGAAGTTTTCACGGATACGGTCAGATACCACGATGCTGTCGTTCAGTGAGTAACCGATAACGGACATCAGGGATGCCACAATCGTCAGGTCAATCTCAATGTGGAACAGCGACAGTATGCCCATGGTGATCACCACGTCGTGCGCCAGAGCGATAACCACACCGGCCGCCAGTCGCCACTCAAAGCGGAAACCGACGTACACCAGGATGGAGATCAGCGCTACCAGCAGCGCCATCGCACCGGTCTGCGCCAGGTCAGCACCCACGCTTGGGCCGACGAACTCAATACGCTTGACCGCCGCGTTCTGGCTGGTTGTTTCGTTAATCACGCTAACAACCTTACTGCCCAGCTCCTGGCTGCCGTTGGCATCGTGCACCGGCGGCATACGCACCATGATGTCGCGGCTGCTGCCGAAGTTCTGCAGCAGCGGCTCTTCAAAGCCCGCTTTCTGCAGCGATTCGCGCATCTGGTCCATATCGACCGGTTTTTCCAGGGAGATCTCGATGACCGTACCGCCGGTGAAATCCAGACCCCAGTTAAAGCCTTTCACGCTCATAATGCCGATGGACAGAATCAGCAGGAAACCTGAAATGCCGAAGGCCCAGTAGTCCCAGCGCATAAAGTCCCAGACTTTACGGCCGTGGTTCAATTGTTCAACAGTATATTCCTGTGCCACAACGCACTCCTCAGATAGACAGCTTTTTGACGCGCTTGCCGCCGTACAGCAGGTTCACGATGGCACGGGTGCCGACAATAGCGGTAAACATTGACGTTGCGACACCGATACCGGTTGTAATCGCAAAGCCTTTGATCGCGCCAGTACCCACTGCATACAGGATAAGAACCTTAATCAGTGTTGTTACGTTCGCATCGAAGATGGAGCTGAACGCGCCTTTATAGCCTTCGTCAATCGCCTGCTGAATAGAGCGACCGTTGCTCAACTCTTCTTTTATACGTTCGTTAATCAGTACGTTGGCGTCGACCGCCACCGCAAGGGTAAGAACGATACCCGCAATGCCCGGCATGGTCAGCGTCGCCCCCGGCAGCAGGGACATAATGCCGATGATCAGCACCAGGTTGGCGATCAGCGCGGAGGTCGCAATCAGACCAAACTTCTTGTAGAAGAAGATCATGAAGAGGATTGAGACCACCAGACCGGCCAGACACGCTTCCAGACCCTGCTGGATGTTTTGCATACCCAGAGTTGGACCAATGGTACGTTCTTCAACAATCTGAATTGGCGCAATCAGCGCACCGGCACGCAGCAGCAGAGAAAGCTGACGCGCTTCGTTCGGGTTGTTGATACCGGTAATACGGAAGCTGTTACCCAGACGAGACTGGATGTTGGCGATGTTAATCACCTCTTCCTCTTTCACCAGCACCGCACGACCGTTTGCATCTTTCTTACCGCTGTCTTTGTACTCCACGAACAGGGTCGCCATCGGTTTGCCGATGTTGTCCTTGGTGAAGTTAGACATGATGTTACCACCCGCGCTATCCAGCGAGATGTTAACCTGCGGCTGGTTGTATTCGTCCTGGCTCGAGGTGGAGTCGGTGATGTGGTCACCGGTCAGAATCACGCGTTTGTACAGCACAACTGGCTGACCTTCGCGGGTCTGTTTCACTTCGGAGTCACCCGGAATACGCCCTGCGGCGGCAGCGGACTGATCGACGTTGGAGTTCACCAGACGGAATTCCAGGGTAGCAGTCGCACCCAGAATCTCTTTCGCACGCGCGGTATCCTGGATACCCGGCAGTTCAACCACGATACGGTCAGCACCCTGACGCTGTACCAGCGGCTCAGCCACGCCCAGCTGGTTTACACGGTTACGCAGAATATTGATGTTCTGCTGAACGGCATATTCACGCGCTTCTTTCAGACGCGCATCGGTCATCACCGCGCGCAGCTGGTTGCTGCCCTGAGAGGTGATCACCAGGTCACGGTGACGTTGAGTCAGGTAATCTACAGCCTGATCGCGCGCCGCGCTGTCGCGGAACGTGATGCTCATGCCGTAGTTATCTTCTTTACGCACGGTGGTGTAAGCGATGCCTTTATCACGCAGATCGCTGCGCAGGCTGTCGATATTCTGTTCCTGCAGCTTGCCAAGCGCGGTATCCATATCCACTTCCATCAGGAAGTGAACGCCGCCACGCAGGTCAAGACCGAGTTTCATTGGCTCTGCTTTCATCGCAGCCAGCCAACGCGGGGTTGCAGGGGCAAGGTTAAGCGCCACGACGTATTTGTCACCCAGCACGCCCATCAGCGCTTCGCGAGCGCGGAGCTGCGTGTCGGTGGTGTCGAAGCGAGCAAGAATTGCACCCTCTTCCAGAGCCACAGACTTAGCGGTAATTTTTTCTTCTTGTAACGTTTTCTGGACCTGGATCAGCGTTTGCTCACTGGCGGCGACACCGCGCGCGCCAGTGATTTGAACAGCCGGATCCTCACCATACAGGTTGGGAAGCGCGTACAGCAGGCCGACGAGAATCACGACGACCAGCATGATGTACTTCCACAAAGGATAACGGTTTAACACGGCAGTTCCCTTTGGGAAAAGTTGGGATTACAGCGCCTTCATGGTGCCTTTCGGCAGAACGGCAGCTACGAAGTCACGTTTGATGACCACTTCAGTGGTGTCGTTCAGGGCGATAGCAATGTAGCCGTTTTCAGCCACTTTGGTTACGCGACCCACCAGACCACCGTTAGTCAGTACTTCATCGCCTTTCGCAATGGAGTTCATCAGGTTTTTGTGCTCTTTGGTGCGCTTCTGCTGTGGACGCAGGATCATGAAGTAGAAGATCAGACCGAACACAACCAGCATCAGAATCAGAGACATCGGGCTGCCCTGCGCTGGAGCACCTGTTGCCGCTACCGCATCAGAAATAAAAAAGCTCATTCAAATTCCCTCATTATTAAAATTAATCAACGTTCAACGGTGGAACATCCCGCCCCTGACGTTGGTAGAAATCGGTCACGAAGCTCTCTAATTTACCCTCTTCGATAGCCTTACGTAAACCAGCCATTAAGCGCTGATAATAACGAAGATTATGAATGGTATTGAGACGCGCGCCCAAAATCTCGTTGCAACGATCGAGATGATGCAGATACGCGCGAGAATAATTGCGACAGGTATAGCAATCGCACTCGGAATCGAGCGGGCTGGTGTCACTCTTATGCTTCGCGTTACGGATTTTCACCACGCCATCGGTAACGAACAAATGGCCGTTACGCGCGTTGCGGGTTGGCATGACGCAGTCGAACATATCAATGCCGCGGCGTACGCCTTCAACCAGATCTTCTGGTTTACCCACGCCCATCAGGTATCGTGGTTTATCCGCCGGGATTTGCGGGCAGACATGCTCCAGAATGCGGTGCATGTCTTCCTTCGGTTCACCCACAGCCAAACCGCCGACAGCGTAGCCATCAAAACCTATCTCTACCAGACCTTTAACAGAGATATCGCGTAAATCTTCGTAAACGCTGCCCTGGATAATGCCGAACAGCGCATTTTTGTTCTGCAGGGAGTCAAAACGGTCACGGCTACGCTTCGCCCAGCGCAGAGACATCTCCATGGAGCGTTTTGCGTAATCCCAGTCGGCCGGATACGGCGTACATTCGTCGAAGATCATCACGATGTCAGAGCCGAGATCGTACTGAATCTCCATCGATTTTTCGGGATCGAGGAAAATCGGATCGCCGTTGATCGGGTTACGGAAGTGTACGCCCTGCTCGGTGATCTTGCGGATATCGCCCAGGCTGAAGACCTGGAAGCCGCCGGAGTCGGTCAGGATTGGGCCTTTCCACTGCATGAAATCGTGTAGGTCGCCGTGGAGCTTCATGATCTCCTGACCCGGACGCAGCCACAGGTGGAAGGTGTTGCCGAGGATAATCTGTGCGCCAGTGGCTTCTACTTCTTCCGGCGTCATCCCTTTGACGGTGCCGTACGTGCCCACAGGCATAAACGCGGGGGTTTCCACCACGCCGCGCTCAAACACCAGGCGACCGCGACGCGCGCGGCCATCGGTGGTATCGAGTTCAAATTTCATTTTTTCTCCGACGTCAGAAAAACAGTCCAACGTTGTAAAACGGTGCCGCGGACTTATTCCCCGACACGCTCATTCAAAGCCAGCGGATTGTACGTGATAAACATCGCGTCCCCGTAGCTAAAAAAGCGATATTTTTGTTCTACCGCAGACTTGTAGGCCGCCATCGTGTTCTGATAACCGGCAAATGCCGACACCAGCATAATCAGCGTTGATTCAGGCAGATGGAAGTTGGTCACCAGCGCGTCAATCACTTTGTACTGATAGCCCGGGTAGATAAAGATCTGCGTATCGCCAAAGAACGGCTCGATAAGATCGCTCTTCGCGGCTTGCGCGGCGCTCTCGAGTGAGCGCACGGACGTTGTACCGACCGCCACGACGCGGCTACCGCGCGCTTTCGCCGCCAGCACCGCGTCCACCACGTCCTGAGGCACTTCGGCATACTCAGAGTGCATGATGTGATCTTCAATGCTGTCCACGCGCACCGGCTGGAAGGTTCCCGCGCCGACGTGCAGCGTCACGAACGCCATCTCCACGCCCTTCGCGCGCAGTTTCTCCAGCAGCGGCTCATCAAAATGCAGGCCCGCGGTCGGCGCAGCGACGGCGCCAGGCTTCTGGCTGTAGACGGTCTGGTACAGCTCGCGGTCGGCCTCTTCGTCCGGACGCTCAATATACGGCGGCAGCGGCATGTGGCCGATGGCGTTCAGGATATCGAGCACCGTGCGTTCGTCATCGAACGCCACCTCAAACAGCGCATCGTGGCGCGCGGTCATGGTCGCTTTGATGCTCTCATCATCGCCCAGCAGCAGTTCAGCGCCCGGCTTCGGCGCCTTAGACGCGCGAATATGTGCCAGAATACGTTTATCATCGAGCATACGTTCGACCAGCACTTCAATCTTGCCGCCGCTGGCTTTACGGCCAAACAGGCGCGCCGGGATCACGCGGGTATTATTAAAGACCAGCAGATCGCCAGGGTTGAGCTTGTCGAGCAAATCGGTGAAAGTACCGTGCGTCAGCTCGCCCGTTGGCCCATCCAGTGACAGTAAGCGACAGCTGCTGCGCTCAGGCATGGGATAGTGAGCAATCAGGGATTCAGGTAGTTCAAAGGAGAAATCGGCGACGCGCATGACGTATACTCGTGACTTAAAAACAGGCGGCATAGTCTAGTGCTCACACCCTTTTGCTGCAACAACTAGCCGCCCCCGGACAAATAAAACGCATGAATTTTCTCGCTCACCTGCATCTCGCTCACCTCGCTGACAGCTCCCTGTCCGGCAATTTGCTGGCCGATTTCGTACGCGGCAACCCCGCTGAGGACTATTCCCCTGAGGTTGTCGACGGGATTTTTATGCACCGCCGCATCGACGTACTGACGGATAAGCTGCCGGAAGTGACGGAAGCCAAAGCGTGGTTTCGCCCTGAAACGCGCCGCGTTGCGCCGATCACGCTCGACGTGATGTGGGATCACTTTCTGTCGCGCCACTGGGAACAGCTGTCGCCGGAGATGCCCTTGCCGGCGTTTGTGCGCTATGCCCACCAGCAGGTGTCGATCATTCTGCCCGACTCGCCGCCGCGCTTTGTGAATCTGAATAACTATTTATGGTCGGAACGCTGGCTGGAGCGCTATCGCGAGATGGATTTCATCCAGAACGTGCTGAACGGGATGGCGAGCCGCCGACCGCGACTGGATGCGCTGCGGGATTCCTGGTATGACCTGGATGAACATTACGATGCCCTGGAAGCGCGTTTCTGGCAGTTTTACCCGCGGATGATGGTGCAGGCGAAAAACAAACAGCTCTGACAGAATTCACATTGATAGGTAAAAGCTGGCGGAACGATTGTCACCACCTCTTTGTCTTATCCATGAACACTCTCTATACTGGCTCGCGTTGCGTTCTAAATAACCTTAGTATCTACAGGAGAATCATATGGTTCTGGTAACTCGTCCGGCTCCGGATTTTACAGCTGCAGCAGTTCTGGGCAACGGTGAAATCGTTGAAAACTTCAACTTCAAACAGCATACCAACGGTAAAGCGACCGTTCTGTTCTTCTGGCCAATGGACTTCACTTTCGTTTGCCCGTCTGAGCTGATTGCCTTCGACAAACGTTATGAAGAATTCCAGAAGCGTGGCGTGGAAGTTGTTGGCGTCTCCTTCGACTCTGAATTTGTACACAACGCATGGCGTAACACCCCTGTCGACAAAGGCGGCATCGGTGCGGTGAAATACGCAATGGTTGCGGACATCAAACGCGAAATCCAGCAGGCTTACGGTATCGAACATCCGGACGCTGGCGTTGCGCTGCGTGGTTCCTTCCTGATCGACGCAAACGGCATCGTTCGTCACCAGGTTGTGAACGATCTGCCGCTGGGTCGTAACATCGACGAAATGCTGCGCATGGTTGACGCGCTGCAGTTCCACGAAGAGCACGGCGAAGTGTGCCCGGCTCAGTGGGAAAAAGGTAAAGAAGGCATGAACGCGTCTCCAGACGGCGTTGCTAAATACCTGTCTGAGAACGTATCCAGCCTGTAATCGGCACGGTTTACGAAAAAGGCCCGCTTATGCGGGCCTTTTTTTATGCCTTACGCTGCGTCTCTCGCCAGATACGCCAGGCCATGCCCGCCAGCAGAATCACCCCCGCAATCAGCACGCCCCATACCAGCAGCGTGTTCATCCTGCTCTCCCGCTCGGCCGCAGAGGTAGCGGTCAGACGCTCCTGGCCGCCTAACGCGACATCATCCAGCATGTCGGCCTGCGGCAGGTTCGCCATATCATAAGTCTTGCGCAGGTCGGTCGGGATCAGCATGCCGGGCTCCACGCTGGCAGGCTTCGCGGCGCCGTTGCCCCAGGCGAGCAGGTACGGCGCTTTCCCCTGCGCGTTGAACACCAGGTCATAGCGGTCGCGATGTCCCGTGACGCTCGGCAGGTATTCTGGCAGACGCGCATTCAGCGTCGTGATTTTCACGGCCTGCACCAGCCCCCCGTTAAGCGAAACCGGTGGCGACGTTTTTCCCTCAAGACGGTAAAGGACCTCTTTCTTCAGAGGATGCCATGCGTCTTTTTCCGTACTCCGCCACGCGATCTCCACGGGAAGGACGCCATCGCCATTCAGTGAGAGGCTGACAGCACTCAGCGGCTGCGGGCGCGCCCAGTGCCACTGCGCTTCGCTTGTCGATAGCTGCTCCACTTCGCCCTCAAGGTCGACCGCTTCCGGGGCTGCCTGCGCAGGTGCGCTGATTGCGTTTACGCCGGTCAAGGTTATCCCCTGGCTCTGCGCATTCAGCACCACCATGAGATAGCGATTCGCATCGGGAGATAAAACGGTATCGGTATCGATCCGATCGAGCTTAAGACTATCCTGACCGCTGACGACGTCCAGCAATGGCATATCCTCGCGCAGGGTATACCAGCGCTTAAGATCCTCGCTGTAATAGACCGACGCCGTTCCCTGCCACGGCGTCTGCGGGGTATTCCAGAGCAGCTGCAGCTGGGATATAGCGATCTCGCCCGTCGCCTGTTCCGGCAGGGTCAGCAGATAATGTTGCCCGGCTGCGGCGGCTTTTTGCCCCTCCAGCACAATCTCAACGCCGCTTCCGGAACGAAGCAGGATCTTATCGCTATCACCGGATCCTCGAGAAGCCGCAAGCGGCGAGGCGTCCAGCGGGAAAAGGCGCAGCGCGGTGGATTGCGCTGGCGCCTGCGGACGCGTCGCGCTGACCAGGCTGAAGGGAACCGCCTCGCCCGACTGGTTAAAGACGCGGACATCATGCAGATCCGGAGACGTGCTTTGCTCATAGACGGCGAGCGGCAGCATCACCCGATACCACTGGGAAGGAACAGACGTATCCAGTGAAAGACCAAAGGCATAGTCCCGGGGCGATTCCGTTTGTCCCTCGTCGCAGAACGCTGGGCCGGAAAGCGCCAGCAGCGCGGTACAGGCTACCGCTTTCATCCATTTCATTTTTCATCTCCTGTTTTGGGCGGCAGCGGGGAGAAATACCCCACGATCAGAACCAGTATCGCCACGCCGATAAACGCCACCGCGCGCGACAAACCGCCTCCGCCCGCGCTGTCCACCAGCATCAGTTTAACCATCACCACGCCCAGCAGCGCGGCACCGCAGAGCCACTCCTGCCGGGAAGCCCGACGGGTGGCATGGATCATGACCACCAGCGCGCTCAGCATCCAGAACAGGGCAAAACTGGTCTGGATAAGCCGCGAATCCCACAGCGATGCCATATTCCAGGCCACGTCGCCGTACCAGGCCAGGGCGCGCATCAGCGCACCGTTAAGCCACCAGAAGCCAAACGCCATCATCGCGACGGCAGGCCACGGACGGGCCTGCGAGAGCCACGCCGGGTAGTAGCGATCCACCGCCCGATAAAAGACCACCAGCCCCAGCAATGCGAACGCCGCGCCTTCCTCAAGCGGGTTTACCAGCGGCAGCCAGGTCTGACGATAGACCACGCCGTCCTGGAAATTGGTCACCACCAGCAGTACCAGCAGCGCCACGACCACGGGGATCGGTGCCAGGCAGGCGTAGAGCGCAGGCCACTCCCGGAACGGCCACCCGCGACGCCGTACGGCTGCAGAGAGCCCCATAATCATCCCGCCGCCTGCTGCCATCGCCAGTCCGCTGCCCCAGGCCGCCATGCCCCACGGCAGCGAACGGGTAAACCAGTAAAGCTCCGCGGCCAGCGCCAGCAAAATCATCCATAACAGCGACAAATGCAGCCCCATCGCGATGCGCGGCGGGAGTCTTTCACCGTCGCGCCGAAGCAGCATCAGCGCGGCAGGAAGCGCAACGCACCAGGCGAGATTTGACCAGCCGGCGGCAACGATCTGCTGGTGCCAGAGCTGATAACCCACCATCAGCAGCATAACCGGCCACAGCAGCCATTTGCTGGCATCCAGCTCCCGCCACGCCAGACGAGCAGCCGCCTGCCGCCAGCCCCAGACCGACGCCGCCGTCAGCGCCAGCACGCCCGCCAGAATGGGTAATTCCTTCGTCAGTGCCAGCCGCGATGCGCCCAATAGCGCCACGAGCCAGAACAGCAGCCCGCCTGCCAGCAGCGCCCGGCTGACCGGCAGAAAGAGAGTCCGCCACAGCCAGGCCGCAGCCAGCCAGCAAAGGCTGAGGATGGTGAAGATCAGCAGCAGGCTGAGGGACGTAACGCCGTTCGTCTGCGTCCACAGCGCGCTGCCGAGCGCCAGCACCAGCAGCGCCGTCCCGCTATAGCACATGCGACGCTGGTGCTGCTGTACGCCCAGCCAGAGGATACCCAGCCCTTCCAGCGCCCAGGCCATCGCCGTCCAGCGCGCCGACAGCGCCAGCGGAATGGCGAGCGTGGCAAATCCGCCGCCGATGGCCAGCGCCGCCATGACCAGCGGTCGTCCGATGGAGGGATAGCGCCGCAGCGCAAGGAACGCGAGGGTAAGATAAAATGCGCCGTATCCCAGCGCGCTCAGGGCCGGGCCATACTCCCAGTGCCGGGTCATGCCGTACTGCATCCCGAAACCGATCAGCGGCGGGGCAAACAGCAGCACGCCGTCGATAATCTGCTTCCCTTTCTCCTGCGCCCGCAGCGACAGCGCCACGCTCAGGACGCCGAATATCAGCGTATTGGCAATCAGGAACAGCTGGCAGATCCAATAGTCTTCAGGCTGGTAGTCATTCAGCCCCCACAGGCCGCCCACGCCGAACGTAAACAGCAGCCCGAGCAGGTTCAGCTCGCGCCAGTGCTGCCAGATGCTGATAGCGAGAATCCCGATGGAAAGCAGGAGATAGAATGAGAACAGCGCCACAAAGCTGCCGCCCCCGGTGGACAACAGCAGCGGCGCAAGATACCCGCCGAGGCTCGCCAGCATGGCCAGGCTCAGCGCCTTCTGCAGCACCGCCAGCCCAACGCTCGCCGCGCAAATCACCACCAGAAGCGCAAAGGCCAGCGTCATCGGCAGCATTTGCCAGAGCCGGAATGCGCCAAACACCGTCAGGTAGAGCACGCCGGTCGCCCCGCCCTGGAGGATCAGCGCATAGACACGCTGCTTATGCCGCAGCCGCCACCCGACCGCCAGAAGCACGATGGCAAAGAGCGCCGTTGCCACGAGGCGTAGCTCAAGCGGGAACAGGGAATGTTCCACAGTATAGCGCAGCAGGAATGAAAGACCGAGGAAGAGCAGCAGGATCCCAAGCTTCGCCAGCGGATTACCCTGCATAAACCAGCGCACCAGCGACGTCAGGATGCCGCCAAAGGCAGAAGGCTGTTTTGCCGCAGGCGTCGGGGCCGGAGCGGGTTCTGCCACGGCTGCGGGAGTATCGGAACGCCAGGGGTCGACAGGCGCGGGAGCATCTTCAACCACTGGCGCGGTAGGCTGCACGGGCTCCGGCGCGCTTTCAGGTACGTCGCGCTGCTCAAGCGCCTCAATGCGCTGGCGTAGCCGGGCGATCTCCTGTCGCGCCGCCGTACTTCGGTTAAAGCCGATAACCGCAAGCACGGGTGCCACCACCAGCGCAAATACCAGGAACAAACAGCCAAGGATGTAAAGCTCGTCCATGTTTCCACCTTCACCGTAAACGATCCGTTAAGATTGACACAAATAGTTGCATTTGCGCCATCTTAAAAGGTGGAAACATTAGCAGGTCTTAGCTGCCGAACCAGATCGTCGCGGATACCGCAGGCAGCGCCAGCACGCCGTCCTGTATCGTCGCCTTACCCTCTTTATTCTTCCACGCCGCCACCTTCAGCAGCGGTGAATCATCCAGCACCACTTCGCACGCCTCGCCCCGGTTGATCGCCACGAGCACGCGCTGCTGGTTATAGACGCGAGCAAACACCACCACGTTATCGTGCGCATAGACCACCTGACAGCCGCCATAGCGAAGGGCGAGACTCTGCTTACGCAGCTTCGCCAGCCGCTGATACAGGCTGAACAGCACCTTGTCCTGCTTCTCTGGCTCCCACGGGAAGGTTTTACGGCAGAACGGATCGTTGTTGCCGTCCAGCCCCACTTCGTCTCCATAATAGATGCACGGCACGCCCGGCCAGGTGAAGAGCCAGGTGACCGCCAGCGGCAGACGCGCCGCATCCTTGCCGAGCAGGGATTTGAAGCGAGCGGTATCGTGGCTATCGAGCTGGTTGAACATCCGCAGCTGCTGCTGATGGGACAGACCGGCGCGATAGTTCTCCATCCACGCCATGCAGGTTTCAGCGTCGATATGATTCGGATCGTAGGAGATATCGGTGTTAGCGAGGAATCCCCACAGCGGGAAGGTAAAGCCGCGATAGTTCATCGCCGCATCTTCCGCATCGTTCTGCAGCCACTGGCGCGCGTCGCCAAAGTGCTCGCCAAAGACGAACGCCTCCGGCTGGGCCGCTTTCGCCGAGCGCGTAATCCCGGCGACGTGCTGAAGGTTATTCCGCGCTCCGCCCGCTTCACCGAGCATATGCACCACGTCCAGGCGCCAGCCGTCCATATTCCACGGCGCCTTCAGCCAGTGACGGACGATGCTGTCTTCACTGCCGTAGATTTCATTCACGAGCGTTGGCGACTGGAAATCCAGCTTCGGCAGGCTCGCGTAGCCCAGCCAGTCCAGCGCACGGCCCTCCTCGTTAAAGCTGTACCAGTCGCGCTGCGGCGAGTCCGGGTTATGACATGCCCCGCCCATCGACTGGTTATGGCGGTCAAACCAGGCGTGCGAATCTCCACTGTGGTTGAACACGCCGTCCAGAATCAGGCGCATGCCTTCGTTTTGGGTATTCTTTCGCAGGCGCAGCAGCGCCTCGTCACCACCAAACTGTTCGTCAACGTGGCGATAATCTTCGGTATCGTATTTGTGCACGCTCGGGGCTTTAAACACCGGGTTGAGATACAGCGCCGTCACGCCGAGCTTTTTCAGGTACGGCAGCTTTTCGCTGATGCCGTCGAGATCGCCGCCGTAAAAAGTGGATCCACCCGCCTGCGCGGTTAACGGCTCGTCCCACGCTTTCAGGATAATGTCGTGGCCCGCCGCATGGTGGTGATAGATCTTATCCTGGTCGGCGGTGCGTTTTTCGCTGCGCGCAAAACGGTCCGGGAAAATCTGGTAAAACACCCGATCGTTAACCCACTGCGGGCCGTTATCCGGGTAATCGACCGCAAACTGCTCCAGCCGTGCGGGCGGGAAACGGCTAAACCCCTGCGGGGTAAACCACAGCTGGCGGTTATTCCACAAAAGCTTAAAGCTGTAACGGCGGCGCGGCTGCCCGCTATTCAGGTCGATATTCGCCCGCCACGCCGTGATCCCCGGCTGCGGCTGGCTGCGCAGCTTGTGCATTTTCAGGCCGGTCTCTTCGTTATCTATTTCGGCGCGGAGCGTCACGCGTTCAGGCTGATTTTCCCCCGCCAGCCAGAGCGTAATCACAAGGTTGTCTTTGTTTTGCTTAACAAATGGGGCAACCGGAAGGTGCCAGGCGTTTAACATCACGAATCCCCTCTGATGAAATTGACGTCACCTTGCCACAGGGTGGTTAAGGATAGCTCATCACGTTCGGGATTATTGGGGGAGGAGAAAGGAGGATGAGGCATCAGTGCGGCCTGATGCCCTCACCCCAACCCTCTCCCACAGGGAGAGGGAGAAAAAAGATTACTGCGCTTCCGCCAACTGACGGTCGCGGCGGCATTTAAACACCCAGCCCACCAGCAGCAGGACGATCCACGCGCAGCCCACGTACAGGGAAATGCGGGTATCCGGATGGTAGCCAATCAGGGCAATGATAAACACCAGGAAGATCAGCCCGACGACGGTCGTCGCAACGCCGCCCGGTACCTTGAACTTCAGCGCTTTCGCCTCATCCGGCGACAGACGACGGCGGAACGCAATCTGCGACAGCAGGATCATAATCCACACCCACACCGTCGCGAAGGTCGCCAGCGATGCGATCACCAGGAAGACGTTCTCCGGCATGATGTAGTTCAGGTAAACCGAGAACAGCAGCGCCACGGTCATCACCACAACGGTTACCCACGGCGTGCCGCGGCGTGAAGTTTTGGCGAACACCTTCGGCGCACTGCCCTGCTCCGCCATGCCGTGCAGCATACGGCCCACGCCAAAGACGTCACTGTTGATCGCGGAGAGTGACGCGGTGAGCACCACAAAGTTCAGAATGCTGGCCGCAAAGGCAATTCCCATATGCTGGAAGGTCAGAACAAACGGGCTACCGTTGGTGCCGACCTGATTCCACGGGTAGATGGACATAATCACGAACAGCGTGCCCACGTAGAACACCAGAATACGCATCGGCACCGAGTTGATGGCGCGCGGAATGGATTTCTCCGGATCTTTCGCTTCCCCGGCGGTGATACCGATAATCTCGATACCGCCGTAGGCGAACATCACCATCTGCAGCGACATGACCATCCCGAGCCAGCCGTTGCTGAAGAAGCCACCGTTGCTCCAGAGGTTGTGAATACCGGTCGGCTGCCCGCCGTTGCCGATTCCCCAGATGATGATGCCGAAACCGGCCACGATCATGATGATGATGGTGGCGACCTTGAAGAAGGAGAACCAGAATTCGAGCTCGCCGAACACCTTCACGCTCATCAGGTTGACGGCGCAAATGATCAGCACCACGCTCAGCACCCAAATCCAGTGCGGCACCGCTGGGAACCAGACGCCCATATAGATGCCAAACGCCGTCACATCGGCAATCGCCACAATCAGGATTTCAAAGCAGTAGGTCCAGCCGGTGATAAACCCGGCCAGCGGGCCGAGGTTTTCCTGCGCGTAGCGGGAGAAGGAGCTGGCGGACGGGTTGTGAACCGACATTTCGCCGAGGGCGCGCATGATGATATACGCCGCCACGCCGCCGATGATGTACGCCAGCAGAACGCTGGGACCGGCCATTTTGATGGCATCTGCCGAGCCATAAAAAAGACCGGTGCCGATAGCAGAGCCCAGCGCCATAAAGCGGATGTGGCGCGTGCTCAATCCACGTTTAAGTTTGTTAGTGCTTTCCATTTAAATCTTGCCATTCAACACGAAAAAAACAAAAAACCACGGGGCCTTAAGCCCCGTGGTTAAACAGTTTGTTGCCGTTGATTAATGAGCGTTCGATGCGACCTGACGCCCTGCAGCACGATCCCAGATAATCGCCAGAACCAGTGCAACAACGGTAGGCATCAACCAGGCCAGACCCTGCTCGGACAGCGGCAGACGCTGTGTCCATGCCGGCAGTATGTGCGCGAAAGCTGATGCTTTAATCCCGTCAAGGATACCAAAAATCAGGCTGATAAACATGGCTGGCGCAATAATTCGTGAAGAGTTGTTCCACCACGGGCGAGTAAAGCTCAGCACCACCAGCACGATACACGGCGGGTAAATCGCCGTCAGCACCGGAATAGAGACCTGAATCAGGTGGCTCAGACCGAGGTTGGACACCGCCATGGAGAAGATACCGAGGATAAACACCAGGGTGCGGTAAGAGAGCGGCAGATACTGTGCAAAGAACTCTGCACAGGCGCAGGTCAGGCCAACCGCCGTCACCAGACACGCCAGGAAAATCAGCGCTGCCAGCAGCATACTGCCCGCACCGCCGAAGGTGTGCTGAACGTAGGCGTGCAGGATAGCCGCACCGTTGGCGTTCTGCTCAACCAGCATGGCGCTGTCGGAGCCCAGACGGAACAGCGCCAGATACAGCAGCGTCAGCCCCACGCCGGCCATCAGGCCAGCCCAGATGGTATAGCGGGTCAGCAGACGCGCTTCGGTCACACCGCGGGAACGCGCGGCGTTAACGATAACGATACCAAACACCATGGCGCCCAGCGTATCCATCGTCAGGTAGCCGTTCACAAAGCCGTTAGAGAACGCGGCGTTTTTATAGGCGTCCATCGCGTCGCTAATCGGGCCCGCTGGCCAGACGATGGCCGCAACCGCCAGAACAATCAGCGCCACAATTTTCAGCGGAGCCAGGAAGTTACCCACGGTATCCAGCAGCTTGCCCGGATAGAGGGAAACCAGAATCACGATTGCGAAGTAGATCAGGCTGTAGATAAACAGCGGCATCGCACCGTCACCGGTCAGGGGAGCAATACCCACTTCGAAGGACACGGTTGCCGTACGCGGGGTTGCAAACAGCGGGCCAACGGCCAGATAGCAGACGGTTGCCAGCAGAACACCTGCAACTTTGCCAATCGGGGTGCTGAGGCTATCCACACCGCCGCCGACTTTCGCCAGCGCGACGACGGTCAGCACCGGTAGACCCACGGCAGTAATCAGGAAACCAAACGCGGCGGTCCAGACGTGTTCACCCGCCTGTAAGCCAACCATTGGAGGGAAAATGATGTTGCCTGCGCCAACGAACAGCGCAAATGTCATAAAGCCCAGCGCGATGATGTCACGCGATTTTAAGTGATGGGTCATAAAACCTTACTGCCTGTGGATGTGGTGTTGAAAACATTGAGATTTTCGATATCCCTGACGGGACGATACAGCCGAAAATTTGCTCAATTTCAGCGGGAAATGCTCCCGTCCTGGCGTGGAGAAGAATAGTTTTTCGATTTACCACGCAAATACAGTCGGTCTGACAGTATCTGGGGCGCAATTTAAACGCTTATAACGTTTAAAGGCAAGGTGGGATCGTAAAACCAGAACAATATGCCAGCATGAAAATACACGTCAGAACAATACGCTATTTATAAGAAAAACCCATGGCTAATCATGCGAACAAAAAACAGTCAGCCGTATAAAATTCTTCCGCGTTTCGCTTGACTGCAAAGCAAACGGGCCAGCAGACGCTGACCCGTGGAAAGGTAAAATGACACGCCTGCCGTCAGGCGATCTTTTTGGCAATTAATCGTTCCGGAATAACGAAACTGAAGCGGGTTCCTTTACCCAGCGTACTCTGAATATCGAGACGGCTTTCATGGTGATTCACCGCGTGTTTCACAATTGCCAGCCCCAGGCCGCTTCCGCCTGTTTGCCGGGATCGCGCTTTATCCACACGGTAAAAGCGCTCGGTCAGACGCGGAATATGCTCAGGCGCGATCCCCGGCCCGTTGTCTTCCACGCTAAACTCAGCCCCCGTTGGGGCATGGTGCCAGCGCACCACGATATTCGTCCCCTCCGGCGTATGATTCACCGCGTTATACACCAGGTTGGAAATGGCGCTCCGCAGTTCATCTTCGCTGCCCAGCACCTTCAGCGTATTGTCGACCTCAAAGGTCAGGTGATGCTTTTTGTGGCTTAGCGTCTGCGCTTCACGCTCAACGACCCGCAGCATCATCGGCACATCAATGGTGTCATTTAGCGCGAGCGACGGCGCCGCTTCAATCTTCGAGAGCGTCAGCAGCTGCTTCACCAGCCCTTCCATCCGGTGCGTTTGCTCGCGCATGGTGTGCAGCGCTTTTTCACGCGGCGCGCCTTCAAGCGTTTGCTCCTGCATCATCTCGAGGTAGCCCTGAAGCACGGTCAGCGGGGTACGCAGTTCGTGACTGACGTTGGCGAAGAAGTTGCGACGCGCCCCTTCC
This sequence comes from Enterobacter cloacae complex sp. ECL352, assembly GCF_020149545.1. Taxonomy (NCBI): domain Bacteria; kingdom Pseudomonadati; phylum Pseudomonadota; class Gammaproteobacteria; order Enterobacterales; family Enterobacteriaceae; genus Enterobacter; species Enterobacter cloacae complex sp. ECL352. The sequence continues at coordinate 3,305,776 of NZ_CP083709.1, read as the reverse complement.
AGCTGGTGCATCTGGGTGACATCGCGCGCCACCATCAGCCACTGCTTATCGCTGTAGGGCATCACGCGGATTTCCAGATGGCGACCATTATTGAGCTTCAGATTGTGCGGGCGGGTAAAATCACGCTTTTTCAGATACAGCGTAAATTCGGGATAACGCAGAAGGTTGAGGATATTCTGACCATTATCATCGGGCCAGCGCAGGCCCAGCAGCTGTTGCGCAAGGCCGTTACACCAGAAGATCGTCCCTTCTTCGGTCGTCAGAATAACGGCATCCGGCAGCGACTCTGCACCGCTGCGAAAACGCTTAATCAGGCTTCCCAGCTCGCGGCGACGCTTTTTATTACGCATCTGCATCTGATGCAGTCCGTACAGCAGCGGCTCCCAGCTGCCGCTTCCCGGCGGCGGCGTCATACTTCGGTCAACCCACAGCCACCAGGAGAGGCGCAGCAGGTTCCAGAAATGCCAGATCAGCAGCCCGGTGACCGACGCCAGCAGAAACCACGGCAGGTGTCCAAGAAAGGCCCCCAGAAGGAAGGCCGGAATACAGCATAAGATCAGTTCAAAGACGAGCCTTTTCCATGACAGACGTTCCAGCACGCGTCACACTCCTGTCATTGTTCAGAAACGGGTAGAAAAACGATAACCCGTGCCGCGGACCGTCTGCACCATGCGATCGTGGCCGCTCAGTTCCAGTGCTTTTCGCAGGCGGCGAATATGTACGTCAACCGTCCGGTCTTCGACATACACGTTAGTTCCCCAGACGTTATTCAGCAACTGCTCGCGGCTGTAAACGCGTTCCGGGTGGGTCATAAAGAAGTGCAGGAGTTTAAATTCGGTAGGCCCCATGTCGAGGGGATTTTCACCGGTCATCACGCGGTGTGAGGTGGGGTCAAGGCTCAGTCCCTGCATCTCTATCACCTCTTCCACCGCCATCGGCGAAATACGGCGCATCACGGCTTTAATGCGGGCAACCAGCTCTTTTGGGGAGAACGGTTTAGTAATGTAATCGTCCGCGCCGGTTTCCAGACCGCGAACGCGATCCTCTTCTTCTCCGCGCGCCGTGAGCATCACAACCGGGATGTCGCGGGTCAGCGCCTCGCGCTTCAGGTGTTTGATAAACTGCAGTCCGGAGCCGCCGGGCAACATCCAGTCCAGCAGAATCAGATCGGGCCAGGGTTCATTCAGCTGGTTCACTGCGCTGTCATAATCTTCCGCTTCAACCGGCTGGAAGCCGTTTTGCTCGAGCACGAAGCACACCATTTCACGAATTGGAGCTTCATCTTCTACGACCAGAATACGTCTCGCCATACTTTGCCCTGTCTTATCTTATTTAAGTTACAAGTTTGTAATTCGGCGCCATTATGCGTCAGATTTATGACAGATTTATGAAAAACAGTACCACGATAACGGGCAAACCGTTGTTTTATTACAGCGGTTATTTTCCCGTCTCTGAACGTTTATAATCCTGCTTTCTCTTTTTTGCCACGGATCAGCTATGCGCATACTTCACACCTCGGACTGGCATCTGGGTCAAAATTTTTACAGCAAAAGCCGTGCGGCTGAACATGAAGCTTTCCTGAACTGGCTGCTGGAAACGGCCCGGACGCACGAGGTGGACGCGATTATTGTGGCGGGTGACATCTTTGATACCGGCTCGCCCCCCAGCTATGCGCGTGAACTGTACAACCGCTTCGTGGTGAATTTGCAGCAAACCGGCTGTCATCTGGTGATTGTCGCCGGCAACCATGATTCCGTCGCGACCCTCAATGAATCTCGTGACATCCTGGCATTTCTCAATACCACCGTCGTCGCCAGCGCCGGGCACGCCCCGCAGCTCCTGAAAAAACGCGACGGCACGCCGGGGGCGGTGCTGTGCCCCATTCCGTTTTTACGGCCACGCGACATCGTGCAAAGCCAGGCGGGGCTGTCGGGTGCGGAAAAGCAGCAGCATTTATTACAGGCCATCACCGACTATTATCACCAGCAGCACGCCGATGCCTGCGCCCTACGGGGCGAGCAGCGGATTCCAGTGATTGCGACCGGCCATCTCACCACCGTCGGGGCCAGTAAAAGTGACGCCGTACGTGAGATCTATATCGGCACGCTGGACGCCTTTCCGGCGCAAAACTTCCCGCCAGCCGACTACATTGCGCTCGGACACATTCACCGGGCGCAGATCGTCGGCGGCAGCGAGCACATCCGCTACTGCGGCTCGCCAATTTCGCTCAGCTTTGACGAAACGGGCAAGGCCAAATCCGTCCATCTGGTGAGCTTCTCCGAAGGAAAACTTCACGCCGTCGAGACGCTGGAGGTGCCCGTCACCCAGCCGCTGGCGGTGCTGAAGGGCGATCTTGACGCCATTACCGCCCAGCTTGAGCAGTGGCGCGGCGCGGCGCTTAACCCGCCCGTCTGGCTGGATATCGAAATCACCACCGATGACTACCTGCACGATATGCAGCGTAAAATTCAGGCGCTGACGGAAGATTTGCCCGTCGAAGTCTTACTGGTACGCCGCAGCCGCGAGCAGCGCGAGAAAATTCTGTTAAGCGCTCAACGTGAAACGCTCAGTGAACTGCGGGTTGAAGAGGTGTTTGAACGCAGGCTCTCGCAGGAGGAAATTGACGACGCGAAGCGCGCAAGACTCAGCGAACTGTTCAGCCATACCCTGCATGCGCTCAATGATGAGGAAGAAAACGCATGAAAATTTTGAGCCTGCGCCTGAAAAATCTCAACTCCCTCAAGGGCGAGTGGAAAATTGACTTTACCGCGGAGCCGTTTGCCAGCAACGGGCTGTTTGCCATTACCGGCGCGACCGGGGCAGGTAAAACCACCCTGCTCGACGCCATCTGCCTGGCGCTTTATCACGAAACGCCGCGACTGCAGAAGGTCTCTCAGGCGCAAAACGACCTGATGACGCGCGACACCGCCGAGTGCCTGGCGGAAGTGGAGTTCGAGGTAAAAGGCACCGCCTATCGCGCATTCTGGAGCCAGAACCGCGCGCGCAACCAGCCGGACGGAAACCTGCAGGCGCCGCGCGTGGAGCTGGCGCGCTGCGAAGATGGCAAAATCCTGGCCGACAAAGTGACGGATAAACTGGAGCAAACCGCTGCGCTCACCGGGCTGGACTATGGCCGCTTCACCCGCTCGATGCTGCTCTCACAGGGGCAGTTTGCCGCCTTCCTTAATGCCAGGCCGAGCGATCGCGCCGAGCTGCTGGAAGAGCTGACCGGCACCGAGATCTACGGACAGATTTCCGCCATGGTGTTTGAAAAACACAAAGCCGCCCGCAGCGTGCTTGAAAAGTGCGAGGCGCAGGCGGCGGGCGTCGTGCTGTTGAGCGAAGAACAGCAGCAGCAGTTGCAGCAAAGTTTGCAGGCGCTTACTGACGAAGAGAAAACCCTGCTGGTTCAGCAGCAAAGCCAACAGAAAGATTTTCAGTGGCTTACGCGCCATGATGAGCTCGTGCTTGAGCAACAGCGCGTCACCGCGATGCAGCAGCAGGCGCAACAGGCGCTGACGAACGCTGCGCCAGAGCTGGCAAAGCTCCAGCTTGCTCTGCCTGCCGCCCAGCTTCGACCGCTTTGGGAGCAACAGCAGGAGCAAACCGCGCGCCTGACGCAAACCCAGCAGCGAATTATTGAAGTAAATACTCGCTTACAAGCCAAAACCGCGCTGCGCGCGCGGATCCGTCATACCGCCCAGCGTAATCATGAGCAGCTTCAAACCGAGCAGACGGCGCTGGCGCAGTGGCTGGCGGAGCACGAACGCTATCGCCTGCTGGGGCAGGAGATTGCCGGCTGGCGTGCCCAGTTCTCTCAGCTTAACCGCGACAAAACGCAGTTAGCCTCGCTTGCTGCGCGGATGGGTGAATTACGCAACAGGCTGGCTGAGATGCCGGAAAATGCGCTGACGCTGACGGCGGATGAGGTCAGCGCGGCCATGGAGCAGCAGTCCCGGTCACGCACGCTGCGCCAGCGGCTGACGTCGCTGCATGCCCGCTATCAGCCGCTGCAAAAGCGCCTGCGCCAGAGCGGTGAAAGCGTGCAGAAGGCCCAGGCCGATCAAAACAAACTCAATGAAACGCTGACGCTGCGTCGCCAGCAGTACAAAGAGAAACACCAGCACTATCTGGACCTCAAGGCCCTGTGCGAACGCGAAGCGACGATTAAAGATCTGGAAAACTATCGTTCCCGGCTTGAGGCAGGCAAACCCTGTCCGCTGTGCGGCTCCAGCGAGCATCCCGCCGTTGCGCAATACCAGTCGCTTGAGCTGACGGATAACCAGCGCCGCCGCGATGTCCTGGAAAAAGAGGTCGCCGCGCTTAAAGAGGAAGGCCTGCTGGTGCTGGGACAGGTTAATGCCCTGACGCAGCAGATCCAGCGCGAGTCAGACGAAGCGCAGACGCTCTCTCAGGAAGAGCAAGCGCTCACTAAAGAGTGGATGGAGGTCTGCGCTTCCCTGAACATCGCGTTGAATATTCAGGAAGATATCACGCCATGGATGAACGAGCAGGAACAGTACGAGCGCCAGCTTTATCAGTTGAGCCAGCGCCTGACCCTGCAAAACCAGCTAAACGAGCAGGAAGTGCTGGAGCGACAGTATCAGCAGCAGCTGACGGCCGCGCGCCAGGCGCTGGAAATCACCCTGCTCTCGCTATCGCTTAACGTACCTGAAGACGGCAATGAAGCCGCCTGGCTGCACGCCCGCGAAGCGGAATTCGCGCAGTGGCAGGAGAAACAAACGCAGCACGGCGTGCTTCTGGAACGCATAAACGCGCTGAAGCCGCTGCTCGACACGCTTCCGGAAACGAACGGCGAAGAGGCCGAACCGGCCATTCCTGACGGCTGGCGCGACGTTCACGATGAATGCGTGTCGCTACAAAGCCAGCTCAGCGCGCAGCAGCAGCAGGAAAAGCTGGAGCAAGAGCGCCTGCAGCAGTCGCAGACGCAGTTCACCGCGGCGCTCGCAGCGAGCTGCTTTGCCGATCGGGACGCGTTCCTTGCCGCGCTGCTGGATGACGACGCTATTCGTCGCCTCGAACAGCTGAAGCAGTCGCTGGAAAGCCAGATACAGCAGGCCGCAGCCCTTTCCGGCCAGGCTAACCAGCAGCTGCAGGCTCATCTGGCGCTGCGGCCGGAAGGGCTCAACGCCGATGCTCCTGCGCTGCAAAGCCAGCTGCAGCAGCTGGCGCAACGGCTTCGCGAGAACACGACGCATCAGGGCGAGATCCGCCAGCAGCTCAAGCAGGACAGCGATAACCGTCAGCACCAGCTGGCGTTGATGCAGCAAATTGAAGAGGCCGCGCGCCAGGCGGACGACTGGGGTTATCTGAACGCGCTGATCGGCTCCAGCACCGGCGACAAGTTCCGCAAGTTCGCGCAGGGGCTGACGCTGGATAATCTCGTCTGGCTTGCTAACCAGCAGCTTAACCGTCTGCACGGGCGTTATCTGCTGCAGCGCAAGGCCAGCGACGCGCTGGAGCTGGAAGTGGTCGATACGTGGCAGGCGGACGCGGTGCGCGATACCCGAACGCTCTCGGGCGGCGAGAGCTTCCTGGTCAGCCTGGCGCTGGCGCTGGCCCTTTCCGATCTGGTGAGCCATAAAACGCGAATCGATTCCCTGTTCCTGGATGAGGGGTTCGGCACGCTCGACAGTGAAACGCTGGATACCGCGCTGGATGCGCTCGACGCGCTGAACGCCACCGGGAAAACCATCGGCGTGATCAGCCACGTTGAGGCGATGAAAGAGCGCATTCCGGTGCAGATCAAGGTGAAGAAAATTAACGGGCTGGGTTATAGCAGGCTGGATAAGGAATTTGCGGTGGAATAAATGGGGGGAGGGTGCGGTCTGGTGCCCTCACCCTGACCCTCTCCCACAGGGAGAGGGAATAAACATTATTTGCTTTTATTCCGGCCACAGCCACGCCGCGCCGCGCACGCCGCTGGAGTCACCGTGGACAGCTTTGCGGATCGGGGTTTCACACTCGCCGCCAAACACCCACTGTTTCACCAGATTCGGTACCGTGGCGTATAGCCGGTCGACGTTGCTCATGCCGCCGCCGAGCACAATCACGTCCGGATCGAGAATATTCACCACATGCGCCAGGGATTTCGCCAGCCGCATTTCGTAGCGGCTAAGGGCCAGCTCGGCGACCGGATCCTGTTCTTCGACCAGACGCATGATTTCGTTGCCCTTAAGCGGCTGGCCGCTTAAGCCGTGGTAGTCGGTCGCAAAACCGGTGCCAGAGATAAACGTCTCAATACAGCCCTGCTTTCCGCAGTAGCACGGCACCTCAGCGCGGTATTTAAGCTCGTCTTCATCCATCCACGGCAGCGGGTTGTGTCCCCACTCGCCCGCGGTGCCGTTACCGCCGATATGGGCGCGCCCGCCGAACGCCACGCCCGCTCCGCAGCCGGTACCGATAATCACGGCAAACACGGTCTGAGCACCGGCCGCCGCGCCGTCGATGGCCTCAGAGACCGCCAGGCAGTTGGCGTCGTTAGCCAGACGCACTTCCCGGTTCAGACGTTGGCTCAAATCTTTATCAAACGGCTGACCGTTGAGCCAGGTGGAGTTGGCATTTTTAACCACCCCGGTATACGGCGAGATCGACCCCGGGATCCCCATCCCGACGCTGCCGGTTTGCCCTGTCGCCTGCTCTGCCATCTCAACCAGGCTGGCAATCGTCTCGATAGTCTGGTGATAATCATCGCGCGGCGTCGGCAGACGGTGGCGGAACAGCTGCTCCCCCTGCTCGCTCAGTGCGATAACTTCTGTTTTGGTGCCGCCCAAATCGATCCCAATACGCACAAGACTCTCCTCATTATTTTGATTATCAACAGAGTAGAAGCACGCTTCCCGATTAGCAATGCAAGCGAAGCGACAATTCGTTATCATGCCCGCTGATTTAACGACAAGGCCGTGGAAATTATCATGCTGTGGTTCAAAAATTTGATGGTTTACCGTCTCAGCCGCGACGTTTCGCTGCGTGCAGAAGAGATGGAAAAACAGTTAGCCGCTTATACCTTTTCCCCTTGCGGTAGCCAGGATATGGCGAAAACCGGCTGGGTTCCGCCAATGGGTTCACAAAGCGATGCACTGACCCACGCCAGCAGCACGGGTCAAATCATCGTCTGCGCCCGTAAAGAAGAGAAAATCCTGCCGACGCCGGTGGTTAAGCAGGCGCTCGAAGCGAAAATTTTCAAGCTGGAAGCCGAACAGGGCCGCAAGCTGAAAAAGACCGAAAAAGATTCGCTGAAAGACGAAGTGCTGCACTCGCTGCTGCCGCGCGCCTTCAGCCGCTTCAGCCAGACCATGATGTGGATCGACACCGTCAACGGGCTGATCATGGTGGACTGCGCCAGCGCCAAGAAAGCAGAAGATACGCTGGCCCTGCTGCGTAAAAGCATCGGATCTTTACCGGTCGTTCCGCTGGCGCTGGAAACGCCGATCGAGCTGACGCTGACCGAATGGGTACGCAGCGGCGCTGCGGCTCAGGGTTTCCAGATCCTTGATGAAGCCGAGCTGAAAGCCCTGCTGGAAGATGGCGGCGTGATCCGCGCGAAGAAGCAGGATCTGGTGAGCGACGAGATCGCCGTCCACATCGAAGCGGGTAAAGTGGTCACTAAACTGGCGCTCGACTGGCAGCAGCGCATTCAGTTCGTGATGTGCGACGACGGCTCCGTGAAGCGTCTGAAGTTCTGCGACGAGCTGCGCGATCAGAACGAAGATATCGACAGGGAAGATTACGCCCAGCGTTTTGACGCGGACTTCATCCTGATGACCGGCGAGCTGGCCGCGTTGATTCAGAATCTGGTGGAAGGTCTCGGCGGCGAAGCGCAAAGATAACAGGCAAAACGCAGGCCGGGTAAGCGTTAACGCCACCCGGCTTATTTTTTATTTCAGGTAGCGGCACAGATAAGAGGTAGGTTCAGCGACCTGCAAATGGAACTCGCTGTGGCCAGGGACGTTGAAAACTTGCCCGGCAGCGTAAACTTTCCATTCCGTTTCACCCGGCAGTAAGACGTTCAGCGCACCGCTGACGACCGTCATTTCTTCAGCTTCCGCCGTGCCAAAGGTGTATTCCCCTTCCGCCATAACGCCGACACTGGCGCGGCCAGTGCTGCTGCTGGTAAAACCAATGGATTTCACTTTACCGGAAAAGTATTCGTTACTTTGAAGCATGAACTGGCCCTTATATTTTTAGATAAAAATTCACTATAGGGGCCATGCTCATCACCTGTCACGCAAAATCATTACATGAGAAGTTCCGAGGCCAGGCGAGCCATCAGAACGTTGGATAACAGCACGGGAACATCCAGCGCTTTTTGCAGCAGATCACGATGATGCTGATGGAAACCGAGGCAGTCCAGAATCAAGACATCTGCTCCTCTCTCAAGCAGTTCCTTCCCGGCAGCAATAAGTTTTGCCTCACTGTCCCAGAACGGATTTGCCAGCGCATACAAGGGCACTTTTTCCAGCACGTGCCATTTTGCTTCCTGGTTATCCATGAGCTCCTCAATGGGCACAATCACCCCCACCTGATGACCATCCACGATGGAGGCCACCAGCGGTGGAATGATCCGCATCGGCTCCAGCAAAATCGCATTACGCGCCGTGAGGCCCTTAATGGGCGCGGTACTCATCAGCAAAATAACGTCATAACCTTGATTATCGAGCACTTCTATTATGCCCTGCAGCGAGCGCTCGATTTTCTGACGCGAAACGTGCGCCAGTTTACCGTCGCTTAATAACGTCGCCAGGGGATCCTCCCCCGCCTCGACAGCGTAGTCTTCCATGACCTCTTCCCGACTCATCTTCCCCAGCAGGCTAAGATGCGTTATCTGTTGTTCAGATACATGCTCGGTTAAGAGCGGTAACACTTCGCTTACAGGGACCACACCAATGGTGAGGATCGCCAACGTTGCCTTCATCTTGATCGCCTTCCATTACTCCAACATCGTGCACACAGGTACAGGCTCACTACGCTGCACAGTTCATTTTTTCAACAAAACAGCACCAAGCGTAGCAGGTGATCCCGACATCGAAATGTAAAGATCGCCTGCCGATACCGGAGTTACTTGTAATAACTAAATATTAACTCCTGCTTAACTTTCCCGATGAGTAAAAAGTGTGATTCAGGCACGATACTGGAACGTTTAGGAAAAGGGTCAGGTTTTATCGGGATCTTCATAGCGCCGTTTCGCATCCAGCGCTTCCTGTTCAGTCTCGTGTTCACTGATCAGCGAGTCCGGCTTGGGGTGATCGGCACGCAGTTGATACCAGGTCACGGTATGACCCGTCTGGCCTTTTTCAACGGTAACAATACGTGCTTCACGCGGATAGGGAGGTCTGGTTGGCATAGCTCATCCTTTTTTTATGTCTGAGCTATAAGTATAGACGCCGGTTAGCTGGCACAAGCCAAACGCAGGGCGGTAATAATCTGAATCACAACGTCTTCGGGAGAGGCTGACGCATCCACCACGTGGTGAGCCGCTTCGCGGTATAGCGCATCGCGTTCGGCCAGCACTTCGCTCACCTCTTCGTTGAGCGGCCTGGAGGTCAGCGCGGGACGTTGCCCCTCTTCCGGAAAGGCTTCCAGCCGCCCTACCAGAGCCGACACCGGCGCGCTGAGATAAATCACAATCCCCTTTTCGCGCATAAAGTGACGATTGCACTCCGCCAGAACGATGCCTCCGCCGGTCGCGATCACGGCAGACGGGGTCGTGACCGCTTTCAGCGCGGCGGTTTCGCGCGCGCGAAAGCTCTCCCATCCCTCTTGCTCAACAATCTCGGCGATGGTTTTTCCGGCCTCGGTTTGCAGCCAGTGGTCGGTATCAACAAACTGGCGATGACACACGCGTGCCAGCTCCAGGCCAACGGTGGTTTTCCCACAGCCGCGGGGGCCAACTAAAAAGATGGGTTGGGTCATGCCAGGTGTTCCCCTTGATGCCGAATGGCTGAAGAGTGTAAAGAAATAATTGCAGAAGATGTTGCGATTACTTTACTGCAAAGCGGTACGGGATGACAACCCTGTGGAGGCCACACTGTACCACAAATTGACAATAATTATCATTACGCTGTGCGGCGCTTCACTTCCAGCAGCCATTTATCCAGCTCGGCAGCGAACTGCTGGCGATCGCGCTGGGACAGGCTGTCCGGTCCACCGGTCTGCACGCCGCTGGCACGCATCGTATCCATAAAATCGCGCATGGTGAGCTTCTCGCGAATGGTCGAAGGCGAGTAACGCTCCCCGCGCGGATTGAGCGCCGCCGCCCCTTTCTCCAGCACTTCGGCAGCCAGCGGAATATCCGCCGTGATCACCAGATCCTCCGCGCTGCACAGGCGAACAATTTCGTTATCCGCCACGTCGAACCCGGCCGGCACGCGCAAGGAGCGAATGAACCGCGAAGGCGGTACGCGAATATTCTGGTTCGCCACCAGCGTCAGCGGCATCTGAACGCGCTCGGCGGCGCGAAATAAAATCTCTTTAATCACGTTCGGACACGCGTCCGCATCAACCCAAATCGCCATATTGTTTCCCCATAATGAGTCTGCCGACTATTGTCGCCTGCATTTCGTTGTTAAGCTATCAATCAGAGAAAACAACGCATAATGACGGAGAATCGTGATGGACAAGAAAATCGGGTTTATCGGCTGCGGTAACATGGGCAAAGCCATCCTGGGCGGTCTGATCGCCAGCGGGCAGGTGCTGCCGGGTCAGATTTGGGTCTATACCCCGTCACCGGACAAAGTCGCCGAGTTGCGCGATCAATATGGGATCAACGCCGCCGAAAGCGCGCAGGAAGTCGCCCAGGTCGCCGATATCGTCTTTGGCGCCGTCAAGCCGAACATCATGATCAAAGTGCTGAGCGATATCACCTCCAGCCTGAATAAAGAGACGCTGGTCGTGTCGATTGCCGCGGGCGTCACGCTCGATCAGCTGGCGCGCGCGCTGGGTCACGATCGTAAAATCGTCCGCGCCATGCCCAACACCCCCTCGCTGGTCAATGCCGGCATGACCTCCGTCACGCCTAACGCGCTGGTGACCACAGAAGAAGTGGCCGACGTGCTGAATATTTTCCGCTGCTTCGGTGAGGCAGAAGTGATTGCCGAATCGATGATCCATCCGGTGGTCGGCGTGAGTGGCTCAGCCCCTGCCTATGTGTTCATGTTTTTAGAAGCGATGGCCGACGCCGCCGTGCTTGGCGGAATGCCGCGCGCGCAGGCGTATAAGTTCGCCGCGCAGGCCGTCATGGGCTCCGCCAAAATGGTGCTGGAAACCGGCAAACACCCGGGTGAACTGAAAGATATGGTCTGCTCCCCGGGCGGTACCACCATCGAAGCGGTGCGGGTGCTGGAAGAGCGCGGATTCCGCTCGGCCGTCATTGAAGCGATGGCAAAATGCATGGAAAAATCAGAGAAGCTGAGTAAATCCTGATTTCTGACCGGGCGTCAGGCGGCCACTTCGGTGCGGCCGCGCCCGGCATTTTTCGCCCTGTACAGCGCCACGTCCGCCGCCTTTAGCCACTCCCGATAATGTCCAAACTGCGGCCCCCAGGGGGCAACGCCTACGCTGATGCGCAGCGCTTCTTTTGGCGCGCACGGTAACGTCAGTTTTTCCAGCCGCTCATGCAGTCGCGACATCACGGCGATGGCGCTTTCCGCCGCGGTCTGCGACATAATCACCGCAAACTCATCCCCGCCAAACCGACCGATCGCATCGCCTGACCGTACCGACCGCTGGAGCTGACGCGTAATAGCAATGATCGCCTCGTCGCCCACGTCGTGCCCCCAGGTGTCGTTGATGTTTTTAAAGTGGTCGATATCAATCAGCAATATCGTGGCGGTGCTGTGGTCGCGCCGACAATGCTCAAATTCATTTCGCAGCAGCATTTCCCAGTGCCGACGGTTAAAGACCCCGGTCATCCCGTCGCGGGTGCTCATCATTTCCAGCCGCTGCTTATGTTCCGCAAGCCTGACGGCGGTTCGGTGGCTGAGCCAGGCAAACAGCATGGGATACAGCACGAGCACGGGTAACGTTAAGCCCCACTCCACGAGGTCGGGGTTGAAGACGGCCACTTTCCCGACGAGTGGCAGGGTCACCAGCGCGGAGAGCAGCGTCAACGCGATCCCCGGGATAAACAGACGACAGCCGCCGGAACCCATCATATTCATCCCCACCATCATCACCAGCGCTGCGGTGGGTAATTCATTCATCCCCATCACGCCTATCCAGAGCCCGGCGATAATGGCATCGATTTTAAGATTGAAAATTTCCTGCTGATGAGGTGAAGCGGCACGGCAGGACAGCTGCCAGGCAAAATGGGGCCAGACGAACGCCCACCCCACCAGTAAAAGCCACCAGCCACCGGGTAAAAAATGGGTGACCAGCATCCCCGCAACGGGGAAAAACATCGCCGCCAGCCCGACGGCGCGCGCCAGCCGAACTCGCCGGGCAAACTGAATGCCGGCGCGGTGAGGGTCATCCTGAGAAAGGGTTAAATTCCACTCTTCCCGAATGCGCTTTTTGTTGTAATACGTTTCATCATTCATCATTTTTGGGAATATTCTGAAACATTTTCCCAAATTATAGAGAGGGGGTCTGCGGGGAAAGTATGAAATTTCGGGTGAGCCGCCGGAGCCGCTCACCCGTTTGAACTACACTTTTTTCTTCAGGCACGCGCTCATGAACTTGCTGCGGTCGTCCCCCTTCAGGGACTGTTCGGTTGCTTTCGCATTACACTCGCGCATTTTTTGCTGCTGCGGCGTCAGGCTTTTTTCAGCCGGTTTCGCGGCGCCATTTTTAAGGCAGTCGCTCATGTAGGTCTTGCGGGCATCTCCCTTCAGACTCTGCGACGTCGCCTGTTGATTACAGGTGGTCATACGCTGTTGTTGCGGCGTTAGCGTCTTCTCTTCCGCGTTCGCCGATGCGACCAGGAACAGGCCGGAGAGCAGAGTAACCAGTAATGTTGTTTTCATTGCACCATCCTTTTGTGAACATTCCCTGTAAGTCTGGTTCGTGACAGGAAAAAAACCAGCCGACAGATGTGATTTCCGCCGGGATTTTATCATTTAAAACCCAGCGCCGCCTTCATGGTGTAGAACAGATCCGTTTGATCGGTCAGGCCTACCACATTTGCCGCGTGCGGACCGTAGGCCGCAATGCGCAGCTGGGTGCCCGTGTGCTCCATGGACTCTTCCTCAGAGTTGCCGTAGCTCAACACCATAACGGCGCCATCTTTGGTATTCAGCGCCTGCGTCAGGCCCGGGGCTTTAGTATCTGCCGGAATGATCTGGCTGGCATGGGCATGGTCCGCGGTGACGATCACCAGGGTGTTGCCGTCTTTTTTCGCGAACTCAAGCGCCTTCTGCACCGCTTCGTCCAGATCGACGGTTTCGCCAATCTGGCCGCACGGATTCGCCGCATGATCCTGCTTATCGATCGACGCGCCCTCAACCTGCAGGAAGAACCCTTTTTCGCTCTTGCTCAGCAGAGAGATGGCTTTATCAGTCATCGCCGCCAGCGTCGGTACGCTGTCCGTGCGTTTCGGGTTAGGCGTACAGGTTACGACAGGTTTATCGATATTGCCGTGATAAGAGGCTTTTGGTCCTTCCCAGCGCACGGGCATGTTGCCGTCAGAGAATAGCCCCAGCAGCGGCTTGTCCTGGTTCGCCTCGGTGATGGCTGCCAGCGAATTTGCATCACTCACCAGCTGATAGCCGCGGGCCTGCGCCTGCTCGCGCAGCGTTTTGCCCTGCCACTCGCCCGCCGTTGCGGTTTCTGCGAAGGTTTTCGCGCCGCCGCCGAGGGTCACGTCAGGACGCGCGTTCAGCAGCTGTTCCGTAATCGAGCCTTTGCCGCCTTTTTCCAGCGCGTTCGTCGGGCATTTTTCGCTGGTCACTGACGGACCGTAGCATTTACGCGAGGTCACGTGCGCCACCAGCGCCGCGGGCGTTGCATCCTGAAGTTCAGCGGTGGAGACGTTGCCGGTCGCCAGGCCCGCCGCTTTTGCCATCTCCAGAAGGGTTTGATGATCTTTTTCGTGAATATCCACACCCAGCGCGCCATTATAGGTTTTCACGCCGGTGGACCACGCCGTAGCAGAGGCCGCGGAGTCCGTGACGTAATCCGGTTTACCGGTTTTTTTATCCAGCGCGTAATGGGTATATTGTCCGGTCAGCGGTAATGCGTCGATGCCTTTAAAAAAGCCGCCCGCACCCTCGGCATAATTTCGCGCCGCCGTGATTTCGGAATCCCCCATTCCATCGCCAATAATCAGAATAATATTTTTCGCCGGCTTATCATTCAGCGAAGCGCGAATAGCGGCAGTTTGATCTTCTGATAAACGGCGTGCGCCGCCAGGCTGGGTGATATCCCCTTTTGCCGCGCGATTATCCAGCACGCTGGTTTGGGCAGTATCGGCATAAATGGCAGGGGTAATTAACAGGGGAAGTAATGCGATGAAAAGTGCGCTCTGTTTCAATTTATTTTCTCCATGTACAAATACATAAAAATAAAAACAGAGCGACTATAGGCATCCTGCATGACAATTCTATGACACGTCGTTACGTCCTGTGACGGTTTAGCTGCGCGGATGCCTTAACAGCTTCTTTACGTACTGGTGGAGCATCTCGGCATCCTCAACCGGAACCTGCGATTCAGGCCTGACGCTGTCCAGCGCGCCTTCCACGCTCTCAATCAACGCCTGTTGATCGGTTTTCGCCATTTGTCGCAGCAGCGCGGTGACCACAATTTCCAGCGCTTCGACCTGGGCTACCAGCTCTTTTGACTCCTCTTCCTTTTGCGCCAGCTTTACCAGCAATTCAGCAATGAGATTTTTCATCGTGCCAGTTCCTTTTTCAGTTTTGTCTGAAGTTAGCATTCTGAATCCATAATGCAAAGAGAAGAAATTTATTATGGTATGCAAAAGTGATGCAGGAATGAAAATAAAGGACCGCCGCGGTGAGCGAAACGTTTTTCTATAAAAAAGCGCCGCATTTTGTTATATAAAAATGCGGCTACCATAAGAATATATAATACATCAACAAAACGATTATCTCGACGATTTCGCTTCCGCCATTTGTCTGCGGCGACGCAGCGCAATAACCAGCTGGATAATATTGATTAAAACGACAATCGCCGTGGCGGCAAATACCCAACGAAAACCGGCCATCGCGGAAACGGATGCGCCAATAAGCGGACCGGCAACATTCCCCAGATACATAAATGACTGGTTATATCCAAAAATACGCCCCGTCACCTGATCGCTGGAATATTTAACCAGCAGGGTCTGTACCGCAGGCAACATTGCACCATCAGCAAACCCGAGCAGGAATCGCAATACGCCAAGCTGAAGCGGAGAGGTGACAAACGACATCGCGAAGAAGAGCACGACCGCAAAGATCAGCGTCGCCATCAGGATGCGCGCCGTGCCGATCCTGTCACCCAGTTTTCCCAGACGCGGCGCGGAAATCAGGGCGGATACGCCCGGCACGGCGGCAATCATGCCGCTCAGAAAAGCGATATTTGTACTTTCCGGCTCCATCGACTTGATAAACAGCGCCAGAATCGGACCGACCGAACCGTTACAAAGCTGGATAACCATAGTGGTCACAAACAGGCTGATCATCAGTCCAGGATAGGGCAGCGAGGCGAAGACGGCCTTGCCGCTCAGGCGTTCAGATTTACTGATAACCGGGCGGCCTCCCTCTTTGATAAGAAAGAGCGTAACCAGAAAACTGACCACCAGCAGGATCGCGGTGATGATAAATACGGCGCGCAGCCCGACGTGATCCGCCAGAAAGCCGCCCAGCAGCGGACCGCCGATGACGCCGCTGATCTGTGCCGTGGAGAGCGTACTCAGCGCCCAGCCGCTACGCTCGCGCGGCACCTGAGAGGCGACCAGCGCCATGGCATTCGGAATGTACCCGGACGTCAGCCCCATCACCGCACGCAGGAAAAACAGCTGCCAGACGTTGGTGGCGAAGGCCTGGAGCAGAATGGCAATCGCCATCCCGAGCGAGGCGCGCAGCAGCATCAGTTTTCGGCCTTTCCGATCCGCCAGGCTGCCCCACATCGGTGACACAATAGCGGAGACCAGAAACGTGACGCTGAACGTCAGGCCGGACCACATGGAGAGCGCTTCATGCGAGGTCACTCCCAGCTGCGAGACGTACAGCGGCAGGAACGGCAGGATCTGGCTAATGGCCAGCCCGGTAAAGAAGCAGCCGAACCAGACCGAGATGAGATTAACTTTCCAGGATTCCATAAAGAAATAGTCTTCATTTTTAGGCGAATTCGCCGACAGATTAGCAAGTTACGCGTTTTGACGTCGCACCAGAGATGCGGCCTGACTGACTTTGGTGTTTTATCTTCCCAGTCATCATATTTGTGAAATAAGTCACAATTCATCCATTTTCTGGCGGAATATTATGCTTCACAGGCAGAATCCGAAACCGCGCATTCCCAGATGAAAATGGTTGGCATGCGCCGCGTTATACTCCGGCCCCAGGCCGTTTCCGTAGTAGCCGCAGCTTGCCGCCAGCATGGCCTTCAGCCATGGCTGCGTTGTTGCCGCCTTCCAGCCGTTCAGTACCGTGACGCGTTCCCCGTTCGCCAGCCGAAAGGCGGCGATATCCAGCGCCTCCGCCGTGGCATGCTCACTGCGTCGCGCGTCAGGGCGGTGGTAAATGTTGCGGCAGGCAAAGCTGCCGAGATGATCGATACGCGCCAGGTCGCTGCCCGTATAGCGTTTTGCCAGCGGCCGGGCCTGCTGGCTGATAAACAGCGCAGAGCTGAGCGCCAGCGGACAGCTGGCAAGGAAACTGCTGTTCAGGCTGACCGGGCCGAAGTCACGCACGCGCACGACGTTGTTAAGCGGACACGCGCCGCCGCTGTCGGCCACCGGCTGGGTGCGGATGAGATCTCTTTGGTTAGCCTGCGAAAGCAGGCTCGCGCACGCCTCGGGAGTTAAGCGCCGGAGCTTATACTGGGCGATTCGGCCCGGCGGGTCGTCAAGCGTCAGCGGCATGAAAGGGTTGTAGTAAGGCGGCAACCAGCGGTAACCCACCGTTGCAACGGCCACAATGATGAATACGGTCAGCAGCGTTTTTCCTTTCACTCTCCCCCCTCAACATTCCCCAAAAACATTATGGCAGAAGGCCGCGAAACCCGCCGGGCATCGTGGTATGTTATTGGCTTTTCGTCAGACTGGAAGAGAGTGAGATGGCTAAGCAGCGCGTAGGTATTGTCTTTGGGGGAAAATCAGCGGAGCACGAAGTGTCATTGCAATCGGCCAAAAATATCGTTGATGCGATCGATAAAAGCCGTTTCGACGTGGTGCTGCTGGGCATTGATAAACAGGGGCAGTGGCACGTTAACGATGCCAGCCAGTATCTGCTGAATGCTCACGATCCGGCGCACATCGCCCTTAATCCTTCGGAAGTGAGCGTCGCCACCGTACCCGGCGTCGTGAAGGGGCAGTTCATCGACGCCGGCAACGCGCAGGCACTCGCCCAGATCGACGTTGTCTTCCCTATCGTTCACGGCACCCTGGGCGAAGATGGTTCCCTGCAGGGAATGCTGCGCATGGCCAACCTGCCGTTCGTCGGCTCGGACGTCCTCGGCTCTGCCGCGTGCATGGACAAAGACGTCACCAAACGCCTGCTGCGCGATGCCGGGCTGAATATTGCGCCATTCGTGACCCTCACCCGCGCCAACCGCGACAAGCACAGCTTCGCGCAAATTAGCGGAGAGCTGGGTCTGCCGCTGTTTGTGAAGCCGGCAAACCAGGGCTCCTCCGTGGGCGTCAGCAAAGTCACCAGTGAAGCAGAGTTCACGCAGGCTGTCCGTCTGGCGTTTGAGTTCGACCATAAAGTGGTGGTTGAGCAGGGCATCAAAGGCCGTGAAATTGAGTGCGCCGTGCTGGGCAATGATTTTCCACAGGCGAGCACCTGCGGCGAAGTGGTCTTAAACAGCGACTTCTACTCGTACGACACCAAATACATTGATGACAAAGGCGCGCAGGTTGTCGTTCCTGCGGATATCGATCCGGCGATTAACGATAAGATCCGGGCGATCGCCATTCGCGCTTATCAGACGCTCGGCTGCTGCGGCATGGCGCGCGTGGATGTGTTCCTGACGCCGGAAAACGAAGTGGTGATCAATGAAATCAACACGCTGCCGGGGTTCACAAACATCAGCATGTATCCGAAACTGTGGCAGGCCAGCGGCCTGAGCTACCCGGAACTGATCACCCGCCTGATCGAACTGGCGCTGGAGCGTCACGCCGCCGACAGCGCGCTTAAAAGTTCCGTAAACGGTTAATCGGCGCGCTTCGCATCATCCGCTGTCGTCTCTTCAGGACGACGGCGGATAATCAACCCCGCCAGCCAGAAACTTATCACCCAGGTCACCAGCCCGACGGCATAGGTTTGCCATCCTTTTGCTTCAAACCCCAACAGGCCCACGACACCATTAAGAATAAAGATCAGCCCGATAGCAAAGGCGTAGTAGTGCCAGTCACGGCGTAGTTTGGACGTGAGCTTCATAACAACTCCGGCAGGAAAAAAAGACATCCTCTCACAGTTTTACGGCCAGGTCTGTGGCAGATACGGAAATTCTGAAACGCGACGCAATTTCACTTAAGTGATGAAATTGTGATGTGCTGCAGAAATCGACAATCCAGGAGGATTCCGGCGCGTAAATTACCACGATTCTGATATTGACAAATGCGATGACCTGTCAAACTCACCTCGTAAGACGCGTATTAAAACAGAGTGATACCACGGGAGGTCAACATGGCTGACTTTACATTGTCGAAACCGATTTTTGGCGGCAAACCAAAAACCTCCACGGCGGGTAATATCGCTTATGCCCTGTTTGTCCTGTTCTGCTTCTGGGCCGGCTCACAGCTGCTCAATATGCTGGTCCATGCGCCGGGCGTTTATGAACACCTGATGCAGGTGCAGGATAACGGACGCCCGCGAGTTGAGATTGGCTTTGGCGTCAGCACCCTGTTCGGCCTGATCCCCTTCCTCGCGGGATGTATGATTCTGGGCGTTGTGGCGTTAGTGTTGCGCTTTCGCCGTCGCCGTTAAAGCCCCATACAGCGCGCCCGACGATCGTCCACGCGTTTTGCGAACCATGCGGTGGTCAGGTTACGCGTGATCTTCGGGCTTTCCAGCTGGATCCCCGGCAGGATCGCCCTCGGTAACGCTTTCCCACTCTTCTTCTCTGCAAGCGCAAACACCTTGTTGTACAGATCCGTTTTCTCAAAGGCCAGGCTGTCGCCTTTCTCAAGCTGACGGCGAATGTCGCTGTTGCTGAAGCCAAGCGTGGTGGATAATTTCCGTACTGCCAGCTCGGTGCTTCCCGCCTCGCTGCTGCCGTAAGCGATGAGATCGCCGTCCAGCGCGAGCTTAACGCCGCTTGCGCGGCTGACTGCACTCTGGAATGCCGCGTTACGGCTGGCGTACCAGCCCGCGTTAAAGTCGGCAAAGCGGTACAGCGGCTCATCATAGTTCGCCGGATAGTTCAGCAGATGATACGTGCCGAACCACAGCCCACCGCGCAGGGAGAAGACCTCCTGACGCACCGTACCGTCGATTTTCCACGGGTAGCCGTCGGTATGCTTCTCCGCGAACGCAATGCTCACCTGCATCGGGCCACCGGTATGTACCGGGTTCAGCGAGCCAAACAGCTTCTGCCCCATCGGGACCATACTGATGAAATCATCAAAGATGGCGCTAAGCTGTTTTTCGGTTTTCACCGCATCCAGCCGTTCGCTGTAGCTTTTTCCGTTCGGCGAGGTGATTTTAAGCGCGGTATGCACGAGGAAAACCGGGATATGCATGGATTCCGCGCGGCGGTCGATCTCTTTCCAGGCAATTTTGTTCAGGCCCGGCACCACCGGGTCTGACTGGTACATCGACTCCTGCTGCGCCACCGCCAGCACCGAGCAGATATTCTCCTCGGTCGGCGCGATCTTTTGGCTTTCAAAGGTTTTTGCCAGCGCATCTGCCCACGCGTTGCGATCCTTCACGCTGGCGGGCATTTTCTGCCGCACAACGCTCGCCACATCGACGGGCTTCTCCCCCTTTTTGAGCGGAGCGGCCCCTTTTTCGGCACAGCCTGCCAGCACAAGAGCGGCCAGCAAGGACAACGGTAACGCGCGCGGTACGGCAAAAGACATAGCAACTTCCTGTATTAGCTAAATGTGTTAGTGACTTCCTGCAGGTCACGATCGTCCAGCTCACGTTCAAAACTGCGCAGACGTTTGTAGATGGACATCAGTTCTACCAGGGTGGTCCAGGAGTTGATCAGGTACTGGAACGACCCGCGAACCTGACCGAAAACGTTGGTGATCTGCGTCATCAGACCGAGCGTAATCGTACCCGCAACAATCGACGGGAACAGCAGGAACAAACCGAAAACGTTATCCACCTGTAGATACAAAATACGGGCAATGTTGAAATACATATAGTGGAAGTAGAGTCGGAAGTAGTTACGACGCACGGCGCCAAACAGCTCGCGGACGGTTGGCGGCGAGGCGCGGTTGGCGTCATCTTCGCCGTAAACCAGTTCTTTACGGTAAGCGGCTTCCACGCGTTGATTTTTAAACTCCAGGCCCGGCAGTTTGATCCCCACCACCGCCAGCAGGCCCGTGCCCATCAGCGACCAGACGATCGCGGCAATCACCAGACCATAAGGAATATGGCCGACAATCGGCAGATCCGGCACGTGCGCCGAGAGCGTCACCAGCACAGGCAGGAAGGCGATTAGCGTCATGATGGCGTTGATAAAGCTGACGCCCATGTCTTCAAGGGTGGAGGCAAAACGCATGGTGTCTTCCTGCACACGCTGTGCGGCACCTTCGATATGGCGCAGGTGCTGCCAGTGCGCCATATAATGTTCGTTCATCGCGGTACGCCAGCGGAAAACGTAGTGGCTGACGAAGAAGTTGTTCATCACGCCGATAATCACCGCAATAAGGGCGATACCGAGGAAGACGCCGACTTCATGATAGAACTGGTTGATGGTCACCTTATGCGGCGAGCTCAGCGCGGTCTGGATCAGATCGTAGAACGGCGCATACCAGGCGTTAACCGCCACGCCCACCTCCACGAGGAACCAGGTGACAAAGATAATTAGCGATGTGCCGAGGATAGACCAGTACTGCCAGCGGTGCGGAGAATACATAAACCAGAACAGAGCAAACAGCCCTACGCACACCGTGTAGTAGGCGTAAAACAGCAGATAGCTGAGCGACCAGAAGCGCGCCGCGCTAATCGGCACCTCGCCCGTTGCTCCCGTGATGCGCGTCAGCCATGCGCCGCCGCCCGCCTGCCAGAAAATGACAGCGATGAGTGCCCAAATAAATGCCGACAGGAAAAAAGGCCCCGGCTTTGGGAAAAAAGACTTAAACATAATGCTTCCTTCTTGTTGTTATGGCTGTTGCTGTGCACAACACGTTACCACACGAAAAACCTGCCCGAGCCAGCCTCCCGACTCAGGCAAAAAGGTCAGACCCGAGGGTTGATTATTAGTTCGCTTTCCAGTTTTCGAGAATTGTTTCGGTGCGTTTCACCGCGAGAGGATTCGCCGGCGCGATGAAGTTACGCCAGACGTCGTTGTGGTGGTTAATCAGGATCTGCGCATCTGCCGCCGGGCGATTGGCGGTAGTATGGGCATCTTCCGCCACGGTGATGTGATAACCCCGGCTAACGCCGTTCTTGATCGTCGCATCGACGCAGTAATCGGTGGCGCAGCCGCAGATGACAAACTCGCGAATGCCCTGCTCACGCAGCAGCGCCTCAAGCACGGTGTTATAGAAGGCATCACAGGCGGTTTTGGTCACATATAGCGCGTCAGCTGGCTGATGGAGTTCAGGCAGTAGCGCAAACCCTTCGCTTCCCTCTTCCAGGCCCCCTGCCTCGGTATGCTGAATAAAAATGACCTTGTCGGCTGCCTGCGTAAGCTGGTTGATCAGAGAGACACATTTTTCGCGCTGATGACGAGGGGTTTCAAATACCCCGTTCTGCATATCGACAACCATAACCACACGCTTCTCAGACATACCGTTCTCCGTAAGATTGAGTGACACTGGTGCCTATCATAAGCCCGATGTCACAAAATGGGAGATGGCTCGTAAGTAAATTGTTCATATTTACCCATGGTTACGTTTTTCTCGCTATCGTTATGCAATTCGGGGCATTGCGCGGTACCGATTAGTAGTATAAATACCCATTACTTTCTTCATTCACTTCATGGATGCTTTTCGTTGAAACGTTGTCTGCTCTCTTTTGCCGCGCTGTGTGCGGTGAGCTTTTCTACCGCCCAGGCAGCCCAACCGCTGACGGCACCCGTTTTAGCTTCAGATATTGCCGACCGCTACGCGAACCTTATCTATTACGGCAGCGGTGCGACCGGGATGGCGATGGTCGTCATCGACGGCAACCAGCGTGTGTTCCGCAGCTTTGGCGAGACGCGCCCAGGAAATAACGTTCACCCGCAGCTGGATTCCGTTATTCGCATCGCGTCCTTAACCAAGCTGATGACCAGCGAAATGCTGGTGAAACTGCTCGATCAGGGCGTGGTAAAACTCGACGATCCGCTCAGCAAATACGCGCCTCCAGGCGCCCGGGTTCCAACCTATCAGGGTACGCCGATTCGGCTTGTGAACCTTGCCACCCACACCAGCGCCCTGCCGCGTGAGCAGCCAGGCGGGGCGGCGCACCGTGACGTATTTGTCTGGCCAACGCGCGACCAGCGCTGGAGCTACCTGAGTACCGCCACGCTGAAGGCGGCGCCGGGTTCGCAGGCCTCTTATTCAAACCTGGCCTTTGACCTGCTGGCGGACGCCCTTTCAACGGCGGCTGGCAAACCCTACACGCAGCTTTTTGAAGAGCAGATAACCCGTCCGCTGGGTATGAAAGACACCACCTTTACCCCGTCTCCGGATCAGTGTCGTCGCCTGATGGTGGCGGAGAAAGGCGCTAGCCCCTGTAATAATACGCTGGCGGCCGTGGGCAGCGGCGGGGTCTATTCCACGCCTGGCGACATGATGCGCTGGATGCAACAGTTCCTTTCCTCAGATTTCTACGCACGCAGCAGCCAGGCCGATCGCATGCAGACCCTGATTTATCAGCGCACTCAGCTGCAACGCGTCATCGGGATGGACGTGCCGGGTAAAGCCGACGCACTCGGTATGGGCTGGGTCTATATGGCACCGAAAAATGGCCGTCCGGGTATTATTCAGAAAACAGGCGGCGGCGGTGGATTCATCACCTATATGGCCATGATCCCGCAGTCAAACGTGGGCGCATTTGTGGTGGTCACCCGCTCCCCGCATACGCGTTTCGTCAATATGAGTGACGGGATTAATAACTTAGTGGCTGAACTGAGCGCCAATAAAGCCCAGGTTCTCACCGCGTCTAACTAATTTTAATATTCCGTGGGCAAGCGGTTGATGCTGACCAGCTTGCCCCGGCTCATGTTGATATAGTTTCCCTGCCTCAGGGCGGCAAGCACCTCGGCAACAACGGAACGTGAAATTCGTGTGCTCTGTTGAATATGATTCATCACACCGATTTTTGAACGCAGCGTTTCATCCCATTCCGCCATATTCAGCAGCATCGAGCGGATCTGGTGATAGGAATTATTTCCCACCAGCTGCTTATCGCGTTTCTCGAGAATGTAAGTTATCCAGGATAACCAGCAGAAGGCCTCTTTCCAGAGTGAATACTGCTGGATGAGTTGACGGGTGGTTTCCGTGGGCAAATAAAAACCGGTACAGGCCGTTTTAGCAATCACCCTGTATTCGTGAGAGTGATTAATCACCACCGTAGACAGCCCGAATATAAAAGGGGCAGTCGCAATCCCCACCAGCAATTCATCAGAAGTTCGATAAACCTCAATAACGCCGGTTTGTAATACGATCGTACAAGGCTCATTCCATTCCCCTGACGTAATTAATTGCTGGGGCGCACATGTAAAAGGGGTGCTGGCCGCTGTTAAATACTGTTCGAGCCGGCGTAATTCAGAAAGCGGTTTCGCATTAACGTTCATGCAGACCTCAAGTCATCCGTATTTTTCGGTCCAATATTATTTTTATTGCTTCTATAAAAAGCGGGGGAGATAACCACTCCCCCGCTTTTATTCATTACCAGGTATATTTCACGCCCAGATTTGCGCCCCAGTTCTGATCAACGTCGCCGCCGCCCAGATAAGTGGCATCGGTGTACGCACTGAAGTTCTTCGTGAAGCTAAACTGGGTGCCCAGCCCTACCCGCACAGCGGAGCCTTTCACGCCGTTATCAATGCTGTCACCGTTAATATCGGCATTGTTATCGGCATCGTCATAGACGTAGGCCAGTTTGAAGTAAGGCGTCAGAGCCTGTTCGCCCCCGTAGTTGAAGGTGTAACCCGTATCAACACCGAGTTCATAACGCAGGCTATCGTATGATTGTCCATCTACGCGCATGTCATTGCTCAGACGATAATCATCGCCAGACTGGAACAGGCCAGAGACGGCTGCATATGGCGTAACGTAGCCAGAGAGGTTTGGCTTCCAGTCATAGCCCAGCTTCAGCCCAAAACCAACAGCATCATTCGTGGTATTGCCGTCAACGTACTCACCGTTGCTCATGTTGGCAGAGAGATCGCTGTTGAAGCGGGTGTAGCTCAGGGAGCTGTCGAGGAACAGATCGTTCATGAACTTCGCTGACGCATAGATCATCGCTGTCTGGCTATCCTGATCGACCTGACCGGTACGATCGCTGATATCACCCTTCGCGAAACCTGCCGCACCACCGACGATCCACTTCGCGTTATTACCGTCAATCTGGGTGTCCAGACCCACCATAATACCACTCACGTCCTGATCGTAGCTGATAACGCTATTGTCACCGTCGAAGTTGCCACCGAAGTAGCTCACCCACGCCCCGCCGTTATCCGTCAGGCCGTGACGGCTGTTGGTCAGACGCGTGCCGACGGTATCCTGCTGCAGATTCCAGATATTGGTATTGGCAGATGGGATGCTCAGCGCCATGTTGGCAGAGTCAGTCAGCTCTTTCTGCTGAAGGACAACGGCGTCACCCTGCTGCTGCGCCTGATAGGTGTAAGCACCTAAATCGGCTTTGTTTGCGGCAGTAAAGCTGGCTGTGGTATCCGCGTTATTGTCATAGACGCGAATAATCTCTTTGTTTTTGTAATCGGCAACGGAACCGGCACCGGTCGCATCGTCGATGCGCACCTGGTAGTTACCTGCAACATCACCGTTCACTGACAGATGGCCATCTGAGTTAATCGCCACAACACCATAGTCGTAATCGGCATTGTACTTATCGTTAGTGATATAGCGTGCGTTGTTCAGATCGCTGTTCAGGACGTAATCACGACTGGCAACGTTCAGCACCCCGCCATCGGTCAGTTCCATATTATGCGTATCAACCTGACCCAGCCCCAGCGCCAGCTCAGCACCGTTATCCACGGTGATGGTGTTGGCATACAGTTGGGCCGTTTCTTCCGTCAGTGCCGCACGGCTATAGCTGTCCAGATACAGATGGTCGGTCGCCACAGCACCGCTGTCTCCAATATTCATTGATGAAGCATTGGTCAGGGTGATGGAGTCCGCCAGCAGACCAGAGTCTTCAACGTTAACCTGAGACTGGTTGTTTACCGTCAGCGTGTCGATATTAGAAAGCTTGCGGGTATCCCACTCAGAGCCATTATCCAGCGCGATGTTAAACAGCCCGCTCTGATACACCGCTTCACCCGCAACGTGTCCGTTGCTGTCATAAATGGAATCCGGCCAAATGCTGTTAGGGGATAAGCTACTCCAGTCTACGTTGCTGTAGCCCAGGCCATACATCTGCGCTGGGCCAATAGCCTCGACGCTGGACTGTGCTGCACCGACCCATTTGCTGCCGTTGGTCAGGGTGACATCCAGCTTATCGGTGCCATCCCAGCCGTTGGTGGTTGGGTTATAGACACCGTCTGCAGTCGTATCCGTTGCCGGATCGCCGTTCGGATAGAAGTTGTTGTCGAAGGTGCTGGAGAACAGAATATCGCCAGTAACGGTGGAATGATCGAACGTGGCAGTGGTCTGCATCGCGTTATCAGACGCGCTAGCGGCAACGATCAGCGCCGCATCATCTGCTGCCGTGGCATTCGTTTCACCGTAGTCGCTCGGCTTCGCGGTTTGACCGTAGAACCCGCTGGTCCCCAGATCGCGGTACGCGCCTGAGGTCAGAACGGAGTCTTTCACCACCAGCGTGTCGGTAAATACTTTGCTGCTGTTGGCTACGCCTTCAACACCGTCGTAAGGAGTGTTATCCGACTCCTGATAACCCTGCGTCAGGGTAATACCGGCAATGTGGGAATTATTCTGGATAACAATATCGGACTCTACATCCAGGGTGATCGCATTACCCAGATTATACGTGTCCAGATAGTGTCTTTCCGTATTTTCCCCATTCACGACATCATACGCATAATGCTCATAGGTATCGTTAATGGTGGAATTATCTACGGTCAGGCTAAAACGATCGTATTGAGAATGGTTGGTGCCATCGGTATCCAGGCCTTCAGCACACGAGGAGGTCATACACTTAGAGGTAATCATGCCATTAATGGTGCTGTTGGAAATGCTTAACGCATTCGCCCGACCATTGATGCCATCATCCAGATAGTATGTTGAAATAACACCATTCACGGTGCTTTTATTAATCACCGGATAAATATCACCGTCATGGGTAGCGCCTGAGTAATCCCAGTCGGCATAGCCATAATACCAGGGGGTGGAAGCGGTATTATCGTATCCGAATGTATTATATGTCGTACCGGAAATATCCTTCGCATTTGCCTGAGAAGCGATAGCCAGGGTGCAGGCTAATGCAAGTTGAGATACAACGAGTTTCTTTTTCCATGTTTGCATTGGGTCATCCCTCCTCAGGGACGTAAGCAAGTTTGTCCATCAATGATTTTGCAATGTTTAATTGCGGAGGGAATTATGCATTTTCATTTCGAAAAGGTTCAATGAATGTTTCCATTAAGTCCGTATCCAGACTAATAACACATCAAAACCGAGAAAGCATCTGTCACTACAGATAAATATTATAAAAACAAAGCATTAAAATACAGACACAACAATAAGACACATATAAAAATATATAATGAATCATTTTCAATGATGTTTTCTATTTAATATAAAAACAATATGAATAACTCATCTCCATTTCGGCGTTATACTGCCCTGCATTATATATTGATGCCAGAAAGTCAAACCCATCACATTTTACAAAAATAAAATGCCCATTTTTACCAAAACACCTGTCTTCACTTTGAGGTACACTAGCCTTCTTTGTTCCACAAACATCAGGCATACCATGACCGATTTAATTGCACGTCCCCGCCGCCTGCGCAAGTCACCTGCACTGCGCGCTATGTTTGAAGAGACAACCCTGACCTTAAACGATCTGGTGTTGCCGATTTTTGTCGAAGAAGAGATCGATGACTACAAAGCCATCGAAGCCATGCCGGGCGTAATGCGCATTCCGGAGAAATATCTGGCGCGTGAGATTGAACGCATCGCCAACGCGGGGATCCGCTCGGTGATGACCTTCGGCATCTCTCACCATACCGATGCCACCGGCAGCGACGCGTGGAAAGAAGATGGCCTCGTCGCGCGCATGTCGCGCATCTGCAAAGAGACCGTGCCGGAAATGGTGGTTATGTCAGACACCTGCTTCTGCGAATATACCTCTCACGGCCACTGCGGCGTGCTGTGCGATCACGGTGTCGATAACGATGCCACCCTGCTGAACCTCGGCAAACAGGCGGTCGTGGCTGCTGCTGCAGGTGCGGACTTCATCGCGCCCTCTGCCGCAATGGACGGACAGGTTCAGGCGATCCGTCAGGCGCTGGACGCGGCGGGCTTTACCGACACCGCCATCATGTCTTACTCCACCAAATTTGCCTCCTCCTTCTACGGCCCGTTCCGCGAAGCGGCCGGTACGGCGCTGAAGGGCGATCGTAAAACCTATCAGATGAACCCGCTGAACCGTCGGGAAGCGATTCGCGAATCCCTGCTCGACGAAGCCCAGGGCGCAGACTGCCTGATGGTGAAACCAGCGGGCGCGTATCTCGATATCCTGCGCGACATCCGCGAGCGCACCGAGCTGCCATTGGGCGCTTACCAGGTCAGCGGCGAGTACGCGATGATCAAATTCGCCGCGCTGGCCGGTGCGATTGACGAAGAGAAAGTGGTCCTCGAAAGCCTCGGCGCCATCAAACGCGCAGGCGCGGATCTGATCTTCAGCTACTTCGCGCTGGATCTGGCCGAGAAGAAAATTCTGCGTTAATCCGCTCTAGCGCCGGGTAGCGGCTTCACCTTACCCGGCCTGCTCTAATCTTCACCAAACTGCAATACAACCGACATCTGCTCCTTCTACTGTCTTCGCAAGACGGCAGGAGGAGTAACCATGTTTAGCCTCGATAGCGTTCTCGACGATCTTTGGCCTCAGGCGAGGCCTGCACCCTGGCAAAAAAGTCTGTTAAAAAGACTGTTTTACGAAGACGAATTTCAGCAATTTGCCGCAGCACACCGCCACCTGAAAGGACTGGATATGGTGGAGCAAGTTCTGGAACACCTTGATATTCTCTGCACCGTTTCCGCCCGCGATCTTGAACAAATCCCCGAACATGGCCCGCTGGTCATTATTGCCAACCATCCGACGGGTACGCTGGATGGCCTGGCGCTGATGTACGCCGTCTCCCGCGTGCGACGCGACGTTAAAGTCGTCACCAACAGGATGCTGACGCACCTTGAGCCCCTCAGCTCGCTGTTTATTCCGGTGGACAATATGGGCGGCAGGACGGCGAAATCGTCCCTGGTTCAG
The DNA here is from genome assembly GCF_020149545.1 of Enterobacter cloacae complex sp. ECL352. Lineage (NCBI taxonomy): Bacteria > Pseudomonadati > Pseudomonadota > Gammaproteobacteria > Enterobacterales > Enterobacteriaceae > Enterobacter > Enterobacter cloacae complex sp. ECL352. The sequence goes on along the minus strand of NZ_CP083709.1, from coordinate 3,276,872 downwards.
ATGGAACAGCATTTGCAAAACGCGGGCGTGCTGATCTTCTTCCCGGCCGGAGAAGTTTCCCGCCCCACGCGCAAGGGCATTCGCGATAAAAAATGGCACTCTGGCTTTATCAAACTCGCCAGCAAGCTGCGCGCCCCGCTGCTGCCGGTGCATATTCAGGCGCATAACAGCCTGCTCTTCTATGCCAGCACGCTGGTCTCCCCGACGCTGTCCATGCTGCTGCTGATGCAGCAGATGTTCCGCCGCCGCCATAGCCAGCTGCCGATTAAAATCGGCCAGCAGATTGCGTGGCATCACTGGCACAGCGCCACCCTTTCGTCACGTGAGATGGCCGAACAGTGCCGTCAGCACGTGATGCGTCTTGGCAAGGGATTGCCTGGCGTCTTTAAAACCCAGTGCGCCATTGCCCGTCCGGAAGACCGGGCCACCCTGAAACGCGCGCTGGCGCAGGCCGAATGTCTGGGCAATACAAGCGACGGTAAAACCATCTATCTTTGGCAGCGCAACGGTCAGGAAGACGCCCCGCTGCTGCGCGAGCTGGGCCGCCTGCGCGAGATTGCCTTTCGCGCGGTCGAGGAAGGGAGCGGCAAACGCCGTGACACCGACTGCTACGATGATGATTATCTGCACCTGATCCTGTGGGATGATGAGGATCTGGAGATCGTCGGCGCGTATCGCTTTATGCCGACCGCCAGACAGGTTGAACGTCGCGGTCTGGAAGGGTTGTATAGCTATAGCCTGTTCCACTACGACGACAAAATGCAGGACGTGCTGGAACACGGCATTGAGCTGGGGCGCAGCTTTATTCAGCCCCGCTACTGGGGACGCCGCGGCCTGGACTATTTATGGTCCGGCATTGGGGCTTACCTGGCGCGTTATCCGAACTACCGCTACCTGTTTGGCCCGGTCTCCATTTCCGGCGGCTTACCGCCTGCCGCGCGGGATCTGCTGGTGGCCTTTTACCGCATGTGGTTCCCGGCAACGCATCCGCTCGCCGCGTCACGTCAGCCGTATCCCGCATCACTGCCGGACGTGCTCGCGCAGTTTGGCGGCGTGGATTACGTGGACGATCTGACAAAGCTCAAATCCCTGCTCGGCAATCTGGGCTGCGGCATTCCGCCGCTCTACAAGCAGTATTCCGAGCTGTGTGAACCCGGCGGCGTGCAGTTTATTGATTTTGGCAGCGACCCGGCGTTTAACGACTGCGTCGACGGACTGGTGCTGGTGGATTTGTGTTACCTGAAGGCGAACCGCTATCAGCGGTATATAGAGGCGCATTTAATACCCTCACCCCAGCCCTCTCCCTAAAAGGGAGAGGGTGAAAACCGCACCGGGCAGTCCCCTCGCCCCTTTGGGGAGAGGGTTAGGGTGAGGGGATCATGGCGCACGGTAAAACGGCTTATCCCCCAGGATCGTCGCCCGCTGCATAATCCGGCGCTGCGGAAGATAGTCCGCATTGGCGTAGTGCTGCGTCACGCGGTTATCCCAGATCGCCAGGTCGTTCTCCTGCCAGCGCCAGCGCACCTGAAACTCCGGCCTGGTGATATGCGCGAAGAGGAAGCTTAACAGCGCCTCGCTCTCTTTCTCGGACACGTCCACAATGCGCGTCGTGAACCCTTCGTTCACGAACAGCGCCTGCTTGCCCGTGACAGGATGGGTCCGCACCACCGGGTGCAGCAGCGGAGGATGTTTCGCAACCGCCTCCTGCCAGCGCTGATGCTCCTCTTCCGTTTTACGGTACTTGTACTCCTGGAACGATTTTTTGAAGTCGTGCTCCGCCCGCAGCCCGCTCAGCAGCGTCCGGAACGGCGCGGAGAGCGCCTCATACGCCGCAATCCCGCTGGTCCACAGCGTATCCCCCCCGGTTACCGGCAGCAGCTTCGCCGCCAGAATCGCCCCGGCGGGCGGCGTCTCGATAAAGGTCACGTCGGTATGCCAGTTGTCGTTGTCCGGCGGGTTATCGTTGTGGGTATCCAGAACGATAATCTCCTCCACCCCCTCCGCATGCGGATAGACAGGGTGGATATGCAGATCGCCAAAGCGCAGGGCCAGCGCGCGCTGCTGCTGCGGGGTGATCGCCTGTTCGCGCAGGAAAACGACCTGATGGCGCAGCACCGCGTGGTACAGCTGCTCGAACTGGTTATCGCTCAGCGGACGGGTCACATCCAGGCCCGACACCTGCGCGCCAATGTACGGCCCCAGCGGGGTAATGGTCAGACGTTCACTCATTGTATTTCTCCATGCCAGGGCGTCAGGCGACGCTGTAACGCGCGCAGCCCCAGTTCTAATCCGAAGGCGATCGCGGCGATCACCGCAATCCCTGCCAGCACCACGTCAGTCGCAAGAAACTCTCCCGCCGACTGCACCATAAACCCAAGGCCGCGCGTGGCCGCAATCAGCTCTGCCGCCACCAGCGTGGACCAGCCCACGCCGAGGCCGATGCGCAGCCCGGTTAAAATTTCCGGCAGCGCGCCCGGTAAAATCACGAACAGCAGCACCTGCGTGCGGCTGGCCCCCAGCGACTGCGCCGCGCGGATCCGCACCTGCTGGGCGCTCTTCACGCCCGCCAGCGCCGACATGGCAACCGGAGCGAAAATGGCCAGATAAATCAGCAGGATTTTTGACGTTTCACCGATGCCAAACCAGATCACCATCAGCGGCAGATAGGCCAGCGGCGGCACCGGACGGTAAAGCTCAATCAGCGGATCGAGAATACCGCGCACCGTCGGGCTTAAGCCCATCGCGATCCCGACCGGTATCCCGATAATTACCGCTGCCAGCAGCGCCACCAGAATACGCGCCAGACTGGCTCCAAGGTGCTGCCAGAGCGTGGCATCCATAAAGCCCTGCGGCCCGGCGATGGTAATGAGTTTGGCCAGCACCTGGCCCGGCGGCGGCAGAAACAGCGGGCTGACCCACTGCTGGGCAGCAACCGCCCACCACACCGCCAGAAGCACCAGCAGCGTACCGACGCTCAGCGTGATTTGGCGCGAGAAAGGCCAGTGCAGCGCCAGACGCGTGCGGCGCGTTTTTTCACTGAAGACGATGCTCATGAGAAAGCCTCCCGTTGTTCAAACACGCGGCTTAAGACGTATTCACGCTGTTCGATAAACAGCGGATCGGATTTGATGCTGCGCACGGGCTCTCCCGCGACGTAGCGGCGGGCGAAATCCAGCGGCAAGCGCTCCAGCACGCGGCCCGGCCCCGGCGAGAGCAGCACCAGCTCCGTCGCCATAAACACCGCCTCTTCGATATCGTGGGTAATCAACAGCACCTGCTTGCCCGTCTCGTGCCACAGGCGCAGCAGCAGGGTTTGCATCTGCTCGCGGGTGAAGGCATCCAGCGCCCCGAACGGCTCGTCCAGCAGCAACAGCTGCGGATTCGCGGCCAGCGCGCGGGCAATACCGACGCGCTGCCGCTGGCCGCCGGAAAGCTGCCAGATAAAGCGTTTTTCCGCCCCTTCCAGCCCCACTTTTTTCAGCATCGCCCGCGCCGTTTCCAGCCGCTGTTCGCGGTTGATGCCCGCAAGCTGTAGCCCAAACGCCACGTTTTCCTGCACGTTGCGCCAGGGAAGCAACCCTTCGTTCTGGAAGACCACGCCGCGCTCGGCGCCCGGGCCTTCCACCTTTTTGCCTTCCAGTTGAATAGTACCATGCTGATAAGGGACAAACCCGGCGATCAGATTCAGCAGCGTGGTTTTTCCGCACCCGGACGGGCCCAGCACCACCAGCAGCTCACCGCTGTCCAGCGTCAGGTTGATATCCTCCAGCGCGGGTTTCCCGCCGTAATCGGCGTACAGGTTCGTAATATTCAGCATGGCGTACTCCTTATTTCACAAAACGATCGGTCACGTACTGGCTGTAATCCGCCGCTACCGCAGGCACTTTGCCCTGCTCTTTCAGGAAGGTGGCGGTATCCACAATCGCTTTGTTCACCGGCCCGGTCAGCTGCTGCACCTGCTGCGCGGGGGTCAGATAGGTATTGCCTTTCACTAGCCCCGGCACGTCCGCTTCCGGCACGCCGCTCAGGCGGGAGAGTTTTTCCAGGTTGGCGGGCTGCTTCAGCCATTCATCCGGGTTAGAGATGTACGGCTGCTGGGCGTCAATCGCGCTTTTGGCGAAGGATTTCACCACTTCGGGATGTTTCTCGGCGAAGTCCTTGCGCACGACCCACACGTCGAGGGTTGGCGCGCCCCACTGGCCCACTTTTTCAGAGTCGGTCAGCACGGTGCCGTCTTTTTCCAGTTCGTTCACTGCCGGAGCCCAGACGTAAGCCCCGTCAATATCCCCGCGCTGCCAGGCGGCGATAATCGCCGGCGGCTGCAGGTTGATGATTTGTACCTGACCCGGCTTGATGCCCCAGTGTTTGAGCGCCGCCAGCAGGCTGTAGTGGGTGGTGGAGATAAACGGTACGGCGATGCGTTTGCCGATCAGATCTTCCGGTTTAGTGATGTTTTTCTTCACCACCAGCGCTTCAGAGTTACCGAGCTGCGAGGCGAGCAGGAAAACCTCGATCGGCACCTGCTGGCTGGCCGCAACCGCCAGCGGGCTGGAGCCGATATTACCGATCTGCACGTCGCCGGAGGCTAACGCACGCACAACGGACGCCCCGCTGTCGAACTTGCGCCAGTCGACTTTCGCGCCGCTCTCTTTCGCAAAGGTGTTGTCTGCCTGCGCGACTTTCGCCGGTTCCGCAGAGGTTTGATACGCGACGGTGACGTCCACCGCCTGCGCCTGAAATGCCCACAGCGCCAGTGCGCCGAGAAGTGTGATTCGCGATGAAATTGCCATAATGTCTGCTCCCCTTGTTGTTATGAGGGCAGTATTTCCGGCGCGGGAATTTTGATAAAGGAATAAAAATGAATCGCTCATAACGATTCGTTTTTAGATAAAAAGCGGGAAAGGATAGCGAATTTTGTGCGGTTCGTTTTTTTCCCTCTCCCCGTGGGAGAGGGTCAGGGTGAGGGCATCAGCGCTGCGCGTTCAGCTCAGCAATATCCTTCGGCGTGGTGCGACAGCATCCGCCAATCAGCTTCGCGCCGGCTTCCAGCCACTGCGGCAGATACCCTACCAGCGTCTCGCACGCTTCACCGTGGTGGTGCCAGGTTTTGGTTACCGCGTCATAATGCTCGCCTGAATTCGGATAGACCACCAGCGGCAGCGTCGTCAGGCTTTGCAGATGCTTCAGCGCTGCCGTAGTGTTTTCCAGGGCGATGCAGTTAATGCCCAGCGCGACAATCTGCGGAGAGTTTGCCAGCGCGCTGACCACCTCGCGCAGCGGCGTGCCGTCGCTCAGGTGTTCGCTGTCGCGCAGGGTAAAGGAGAACCACGCCCGGGCGCGGGGGTACCCGGCCAGAAGCGCCGCCAGCGCCTTGATCTCCACAAACGAAGGCAGCGTTTCGCAGGCCAGCAGGTCAGCGCCCGCATCCAGCAGCGCTTCCACGCGCGGGCGGTGGAAGGCAGTAAACTCCCCGGCGCTGCGCACGTAGTCGCCGCGATATTCTGAGCCATCCGCCAGATACGCGCCATACGGCCCAACAGATCCCGCCACCAGCAGCGTGCCCGCGTGCGGGTTTTCGGCCAGGTACGCTTCGCGCGCCTTACGCGCCAGCTCCACGCTTTTACCGATCAGCGCGCGGGACTGCGCTTCGTCCAGACCGCGCGCCGCAAACCCCGCAGGCGTGGCCTGATAGCTGGCGGTGATCGCCACCTGTGCCCCAGCCCGGTAGTAATCGAGATGCACTTCACGGATGAGTTCCGGGTTTTCCACCAGCACTTTGGCTGACCAGAGGCTGTCTGCCAGGTTACAGCCGCGCGCTTCCAGCTCCGTCGCCATCGCGCCATCCAGCACCACAAACGGCTGTTTTTCAAGGATGGCGGTAAGCGGGTTATTCTGCGACATGTTCAGGCTCCTGCGATGTCATATTTCGGGTCAGGTAGTACGCACCATAACACAGGGCGACAAACGGAAGCCCGCAATAAAGGGCAATGCGCTGGCTTGGGTCAAACCACAGGCCGACACAGGCCACCACGCAGAGGATAAAACCGAGCACCGGCACCAGCGGATACCACGGCGCGCGGTACTGCAGCGCAGAGAGCGGCTGCCCGGACTGCAGATGACGGCGACGGAAAACGAAGTGCGACGCGCAGATGCTGATCCACACCGCCACCACCGCAAAGCCAGAAATCGCCGAGAGCGCGACAAACACCGTGTCCGGGGCCACGACGCTTGAGAACAGCGCCAGCACGCCGCCGAGCATAGAGACCGAGAGCGCCGTCAGCGGCACGCCGTTTTTGTTCACGCGGGCAAAGCAGCGCGGCAGCGTTTTCTCATTCGACAGCGACCACAGCATGCGCCCGGAAGCGTACAGGCCCGAGTTCGCCGCCGAGAGGATCGCCGTCAGGATCACGAAGTTAACGATGTCTGCCGCGTAAGGAATACCGACCTTTTCAAACACCAGCACGAACGGGCTCTTTTCCACGCCCGCCTGCTGCATCGGGATCAGCGCCGCCAGCACAAACACGGTGCCGATAAAGAAGATAATCAGGCGCGCAATGGTGGTGCGGATCGCAACCGGAATCACCTTGTGCGGATTTTCCGTTTCGCCCGCCGCGATACCGATGAGCTCCGTCCCGGAGAAGGCAAAGTTCACTGCCACCATGGTCATCAGGATCGGCAGGCCGCCGTGCGGGAACCAGCCTTCGGCGGTGATGTTGCTTAAGCCCGGCGCGGGGGAACCGTCCTGCATCGGAATAAAGCCAAAGACCGCCGCCCCGCCAAGGATAATAAAGGCGATGATGGTGATGACTTTCACCAGGGAGAACCAGAATTCGCCTTCCGCAAAAAAGCGCGTCGAGATGACGTTCAGGCCAAAAATCACCACGCAGAAGACCACGCACCACGCCCAGACGGGCACCTGCGGGAACCAGTACTGCATGCAGAACCCCGCGGCGGTGAAGCTAGAGCCGAGCGCCACCGTCCAGGTGAGCCAGTAGAGCCACGCCACGGTGTAGCCCGTAGCCGGGCCAAGATAGCGGGCAGCATAGACGTGGAACGCGCCGGTTTCCGGCATCGCCACGGAAAGCTCGCCCAGACACTGCATCACCAGCCAGACCACCAGCGCGCCTATCAGGTACGCCAGCAGCGTGCCCGCCGCCCCGGTCGTTGAAATGATGTATCCGGTATTGAAGAATAACCCTGTCCCAATCACGCCACCCAGCGAGAGCATAATCAGGTGGCGTGTTTTCATGGTGCGCTTAAGCTGCCCATTTTCTTGTTGTGTTTGCATATTACCTTCTATACGTATGGACATCTAAACATCCAAAGAAGGTGTGTTATACCGCGATTGTTAATAAAAAGCTAGATGACCAGACGCAAACGGGCACGCCTCGCGCTGAGTCTGGGGTGGGTCGTGAGGATCACATAGAGAATCGGACGCCAGGCCATAAGCACCTCCGCAAGCAGATACTTACAGCATGGTGCGGGAAGCGGCGAACTTCGGTCAGTCGAAAGTGGTATCCGCGAAGAGCGGATTCATACCGCAACACTGCCCGCAGGACGGGTAAGGCGCAGCCGCTACCCGGTACAGGGTTGGTAATTCTCACAATCAGTTCTATAGTCGACACAGTTTCTTAGTAACAGGACTGACTGATGCGCTTTAACGGACTGACCAAAGGTTTCTTCATTTTTATTCTCGCCCTCGTCACCTGGGCCTTCTTCGACATACTGTCGCCCTACTTCTCCGCGATACTGTGGGCCGCCATTCTGACCGTCATCTTCAATCCGGTAAAAAACAGGCTGCGCGCCGCGCTGGGGGATCGCAACGGGCTTGCCTCGCTGTTGACCATTGGCATTATCTGCCTGATCGTTTTTATTCCGTTGATGGTTATCCTCTCCTCGCTCGCCATTGAGCTGAACATGGTGTACACAAAGCTCCAGGAGAACAACACCCAGTTTCCGGAAGTGGTGGCGAGCATCTTCAACCATCTGCCTGACTGGGCCAGCGGCTTCCTGGCGGATCACAACCTGACCAACGCGGCGCAGATCCAGAAAAAACTCTCTGATGTCGCCCTGCAGGGCGGGCAATATCTCGCCGGCAGCGCGTTCCTGATTGGCAAGGGCACGTTTGGCTTTGCGATTAGCTTCGGCATCATGCTTTATCTGCTGTTCTTCCTGCTGAAAGACGGCCCGTATCTGGTGCGCCAGATCCTCGACTCCCTGCCGCTGTCTGATTTCGCCAAGCAACACCTGTTCGCCAAATTCGTCGGCGTGTCGCGTGCCACGGCAAAAGGAACGGCGGCGGTAGCGGTGGTTCAGGGCATCCTCGGCGGGATTGCGTTTGCTATTGCCGGTATTGACGGCAGCGTGCTCTGGGGCGCGCTGATGGCCTTCCTCTCGCTGGTGCCCGCCATCGGCTCGGCGATTGTCTGGGTTCCCGCCGCCATCTTCCTGTTCGCCACCCATCAGCTTTGGCAAGGGCTGTTTATTGTCGGCTTCTTCGTGATTATCGTCGGGCTGGTGGACAATATCCTGCGCCCGCTGCTGGTCGGGAAAGACACCAAAATGCCGGACTATCTGATTCTGATCTCCACCCTCGGCGGCATGGAGCTGTACGGCATCAACGGCTTTGTGATTGGGCCGCTCATTGCCGCGCTGTTTATCGCCTGCTGGAACCTCTTCTCAGGGCGCGATCACGAAGGTAACGCCGAAGAGCTGGACCCCGACTTCATCGAAGAAGGAAAAAATCCTCCAGAATTGTGAGGATGTGACGATATAGACCACACCAGGCGGCGCTGTGCCGCCTTTTTTTTCGCCTTAAATCAAACGTTTTCTATAATTTGAAAGAACGCCATCCTACTCATGTCGTAAAAGGATCATCAGGTGCGAATCGCAACGATAACAAACTGGGCCTACGGTGCCACGGTCTGCCTGACCATCGCCTCCGGCATCATCATGCTGATGGCGTCCAGCGCTGATACCCTCGAGCGTCAGGCTGTTGAACAACGGCAGAAATTTGATCAGCTCACGGAAGATATCGAAACCGATATCTGGGCCCAGTCTGATTTAGCACGGCTGTACGTCATTAAAAAAGATCCTCAGGTTCTCAAGGAATATAACCAGGCGGAAAACAGCCTGAAGAGCATCGAGCTTCGGCTGGAAAAGTTGCAGGATAACGGCGCATCGGATGAAGAACTGGCCCTGCTGCATGAAGGAATAAAGATCGTCGACGAGCTGCAGGACGAACAGCAAACCGCCCTTTCCAGCCTTGAGCGAGGAGAAGACGCGCAGGCCGTTGCGCTACTCTACGGTGCGCCCTATGAGCAGGAGCTGGAGCGCGCGCAGAACCAGCTCGATCACTTCCGCCAGATACTCGACAAACGCGTCATCGCCTCCGTTCAGGACGCGACAAAAAAATCGAAAGCGCTGCGTACGGCCTCTGAGCTGATGGTCGGCCTGACCGCCCTGCTGTTCCTGTTTGTTCTCGGCTTTATATTAAAGCGCCGCGTGCTGCGTCCCGTGGTGCGTCTGAGCGACGTGGTGCACCGCCTGGCATCCCAGGATTACGCGGTTGAAACGCCCAATTTCAACCAGATTGATGAGATTGGCGACATGGCCCAGGCCATCCGCATCTTCCGCGAAAACGGCCTGGCGCGACAGCGTCTGGAAAAAGAGCGCGATGCCGACTGGGCCATCCGCGAGCTGCTGGCCCGCATGACGCAGCGGCTGCAGGGGTGTGAGAACTTTAACGATGTGATTAACGTGGCGGAGCTGTTTGCGCCTAATATCGCGCCGGGTATCGCGGGCCGACTTTACGTCCTTGACCGCGATCCGTGGCAGATGCGCTGCGTCGCGCACTGGCTTTCACCGGTTGGTGAAGAGACGACGTTCCACCCTGACGAGTGCTGGGCCGTGCGCCGCGGGCAGAGCCACCCGCCGGTAAACGGTGAGCCGGATATCGCCTGCTACCATCTTCCGGCATCGCAAGCTGAAAGCTCGCTGTGCGTGCCGCTTATCGCCCAGGGCGAGGCCATTGGCCTGCTCTCATTCCAGAATATTACGGCGGACAACGCCCCATCCCGCGCCTATCTGGAACTGATGGCCGAAGCGCTCGGTCTGGCGCTGGCCAACCAGCGTCTGCGCGACGCGTTGCTGGAAAAAGCCTTGTTCGACCCGCTCACCGGCCTGCGTAATCGTCATCATCTGGAAGATACCCTGCAAACCCAAACGGCACAGGCGTTGCGCACCGGCGAACCGTTAAGCTGCATGATGATCGACATCGATCACTTCAAGAGCATCAATGACCGCTTCGGCCATGAAGCGGGCGATCAGGTGATTAAAAGCGTGGCGTCAATTGTTCAGCGGGCCGCACATGACAACGGACTCGCATTCCGCTACGGGGGCGAGGAGTTTCTGGTCCTGCTTCCCGGTGCCGATGAACCAGAGGCGCACGCCTGCGCGCAGAAGATTTACAATAGCGTGCATGAGCTGTCGCTTCGCTACGGGCTGACCGAGATTGGGCCGGTGGATGTGTCGATTGGCATTGCCAGCTACCCGCAACATGCCCAGACTGACAACCTGCTGCGCGCCGCGGATGTGGCCTTGTACCGGGCGAAAGAGCTGGGCCGCGCGCGGATTGTGAGCTTTGGGATGCTGGAGGCGGGTTAGCTATTATTTTCACGCCACTGCTTTACCATCTCATCCGTAACTTCATTTTTATAACAAATGGGAGCATAGCCTCCCGCTTTACTCCATGCGCTGCGTCTGCCGCAGGCGCTTCCGTTTCTGGCCCGGTTAAAAGGACAGGCGCATACTCCGGGATAAGATGCGATCGACTCTGCAATAACGTTCTCTTTAACCTGTTCACTGGAAACTGAACTGTTTTTTGCCATAGCGATGTCCGCAACAAAAAAGCAGCACACAGCGCAAAGCACCATCAAGAATGGTCTTTTTTTCATTTTTTGATTCGTTTTAAGGAAGGGTGTGCACACGATAAGCGGCGAATGAAAGAGATAATCTGATTTACATCAATGAATCTAATTCGTCAGGAACAACAAACCTTACACGTTCTCGCTTGAGAAATAGAAAACTTTAAATTACATATTTCGTCACTATTTCTCAGTAAGAACCTGTCCTGCCACAATTACCGTTGTGATAAGTAGCCCTCCTTTGTGACGGCGAAAAGGTTTAAACTTTTCGTGATATTCTTTCTTTACGCCCCTTAATTTTTATACTCAAACCATATTCGCCACTGTATTAACACATGTCACGTGACCTGCCCCCACGATTAGATACAACACTCAGTTAGTAACGTCGGAATCTTCATTCTCAGAATGACCCTTTCTCCAGCCCGCTGCAAATTCAGACGGTGTCTGATAATTCAGCGTGGAGTGCGGGCGGCATTCGTTATAATCCTGCCGCCAGTCATTAATAATTTTCCTGGCATGAACGATATCGCTGAACCAGTGCTCATTCAAACATTCATCGCGAAATCGTCCGTTAAAGCTCTCAATAAATCCGTTCTGCGTTGGCTTGCCCGGCTGGATTAAGCGCAACTCAACACCATGCTCAAAGGCCCATTGATCCAGTGCACGGCAAGTGAACTCCGGCCCCTGGTCAGTTCTTATCGTCGCCGGATAGCCTCGAAACAGTGCAATGCTGTCCAGAATACGCGTGACCTGAACGCCTGAAATCCCAAAGGCAACAGTGACCGTCAGGCATTCCTTTGTGAAATCATCGACGCAGGTAAGACACTTGATCCTGCGACCGGTGGAAAGTGCGTCCATGACGAAATCCATCGACCAGGTCAGATTGGGCGCCGCCGGACGGAGCAGCGGCAGACGTTCTGTTGCCAGCCCTTTACGACGTCTTCTGCGTTTTACGCCCAGGCCACTGAGGTGATAAAGCCGGTACACGCGCTTATGATTAACATGAAGCCCTTCACGGCGCAGCAACTGCCAAATACGACGGTAGCCAAAACGCCTGCGCTCCAGTGCCAGCTCAGTGATGCGCCCTGATAAATGCGCATCAGCAGCCGGACGGTGAGCCTCATAGCGGCAGGTCGACAGGGATAAACCTGTAAGCCTGCAGGCACGACGTTGCGACAGACCGGTCGCATCACACATCAACATCACGGCTTCCCGCTTCTGGTCTGTCGTCAGTACTTTCGCCCAAGAGCCACCTGAAGCGCCTCTTTATCCAGCATGGCTTCGGCAAGCAGCTTCTTGAGTCTGGCGTTCTCTTCCTCAAGCGACTTCAGGCGCTTAACTTCAGGCACCTCCATACCGCCATACTTCTTACGCCAGGTGTAAAACGTGGCATCGGAAATGGCATGCTTGCGGCAGAGTTCACGGGCGGGTACCCCAGCTTCGGCTTCGCGGAGAATACTGATGATCTGTTCGTCGGAAAAACGCTTCTTCATGGGGATGTCCTCATGTGGCTTATGAAGACATTACTAACATCGGGGTGTACTAATCAACGGGGAGCAGGTCAACGGCTATCCAAAGCCGTAGGGCTAACGACAGGATCGAAACATGGAATTATATCATGGTTCCCATGGTGAGCATGTGCTCGCCTATAAAAAACATATTGAACGAGTCGTCAATGATGCTATCAGTGAATTCCCCAGAACAATGGCGTTACGTGTTGATGTTCATTATCCACCCATTTTAGACAGAGGTGACACTGTTTGCTGTTTTCCTAATCTAGAGCCTGGTGCCATATCCCGTTTCCGTAATGCATTAAATGCCATGTTGGAGGCCAATGAGAGAACCAGAGCAGCTAACGGCAAAAGAATATATCCAAACCGTGTTCGTCATGTTTGGGCACGGGAGTTTTCCGAAGAAGGAAAATGTCACTTTCACCTTGGTCTTTTTTTTAATAAAGATGCTTATTACCATTTAGGTGATTATGAGGCTGAAAGAAATTTAAGGATGATGATTGTAAGAGCATGGTATAGCGCACTGGGATTGGAACTGGATGATTATCCGGGATTGGTTCACTACCCTGAAAATTGTCGTTATATTTTAGACGTCAATGATTTTAACTTTGAAGGAGAATACAATAAATTACTGAATCGTCTCGACTACCTAGCTAAACTCGATACAAAAGCATATGGAGATGGCGACCGTAGCTTCGGCTGCAGTCGCGGGTAATTTATTTTTTACAGCAATGGCCTTTCTTATGGATGGAAAGGCCAGACCTTATATATCAAGAAGATGGTGAGCGATAAAGTATTGTTTTCAAGTAATCATCTGTTGCAGTAAACTCAGGGAGTTGGCCACTCATGGCCTGTGTTAGTGGAATAATCTTTGTCCTGACTCCCATCCCCCTGAAATCAACGTAACCATAATCACGTAAGACTTCCATAATAATCGTATTGCGTGGTGATCGCTGACCTGTAACCATCTTTTCAATCGACATCGAATTATTCAGCGCCCCTGGGCTAATAACTTCAAATCGATTGCTATACAAGCCAATCTCTATCTCAACAAAGCGTGTCCAGTCACGATGAGCCAGTGCATTTACAACAGTTTCGCGAATAGCTTCCAGTGGATAATACCAGGTTGTTTCCCGACGTAGATGCGTATCGGGTAGAGGGGCCTCTGAAGTGATAAAGGGCATGATAGTTGACATCAAACGCTCAATCAATCCACCATCGATCAAAGCCTTTCCGGCTTCCTCAGTATCAAAACGCCCAACCATTGGACCATCCAGAATATCATCGAGTAACGGTTGGTACTCCTTATCCTCGCTGGCAAACGCAAAGACTCGGATATCTGGTCGATGCGAGAGTTCAACCATTTTGATTTTGAACTCAACGGGATAATTAGGGCTTTTTTTACGCACTGTGGTTAATGATTTCATGGATAGTGTCCACCATATTTGGTGTCCACTATCCTCTCAGGAATTTCAGGATCTGCCAGACGGTGCTGAGACGACGCTTACGAATGTTATACCCCCTGCTGCAGTGGAAAGACGTGGTGACAGATACCCCTTCCCCACATTCAGGCAGCAACTCTTTCATCAGTAGCAGGCGGGAATCAATATGAGCAGGATCGGTGTGGTTAAAACGATGAAGGAGCGATTTTGTCCGCAAAGAATCCGCTTTTATGGCGGGTTCAGCAGGGAAAAAGTAATCCCCATCTTTAAGACGGACACGTTCCACCCTGGTATCAGCGCAGGGCGGCAATTTATCATTCATTAATTCTGTTTCCTCCGTATGCAGCGTGGAGCCTTTCCTGTTACCGGTTTTATCCGGATGTATGCTGTCCCGTGAAGTGGCGGGCAAACTCACTTCTAAAAAATTACGGCCAGATCTTGTCATGCCTATCACAAAGTATCATAACCGAGCATTGTGTAAAGATGAAAACCGTCAAATTGAGCGCAATCGAGCTGCATGATATGATCAGAACCCTACTAAATCAGAAGTATTGGGTATGAGATTACTTTTGAGGAAGCACGTAAATGAAACGAGTGGTTCTGTTTTCATGTGGGAGCGCTTGTCGCTCCCTGAATAGTCCATGTGACAATGAAGATTAAACAGCATCATAACCAGCATGATGCCGTTGCATTTCTTGCATATCGGCAGACTACATCAGAACCCGGTAACCTTGGATGCTGGGATAATGGCAGAGAAGAGGCACTTACTGTATCTACGGTAAAAAGCGGTTTTGTCGATGAAGTTTTAAAGGAAACCCTCCAGAAACGCTGATGAAATTGCGCAGTTTCGCTGGCCTGATGCGACAACAACTCGCCAGTAGAATGGGTATTTCTTACAAATACCTGCGCAGCATAGAAGCAAACCCATCCAGAGCGAGCATTACTACACTTAACCATTATGCCAAGAAGTGTGGTGTTAAAAGCCCTTTGATTTATCTGTAAATAAGATAAAACATGATAATTTCATCAAGTTGCATGGTAATTTATCCAGGATCCATTTGTGTCCAGGACGTAAGTCTTCACAGCTGTCGAATCAATTCTATTTCGTAAGGCGGCTCACGTTTTTATGCCCTGAGCAGTGCTTTTCCGGCTGGAACTTTCCCCCACTCATTCACTGTGATTTAATATGCTAAACCGGTTTAATTAAGTTTAGCCTTGGAGGGTTTTAGCATGAAAGCAAAAGTTTGGGTTCTGGGCGACGCAGTGGTGGACCTGCTACCGGAGAGTGAAGGGCGCTTGCTACAGTGCCCTGGAGGCGCGCCGGCTAACGTGGCGGTAGGGGTTGCCCGCCTTGGCGGCAACAGCGGATTTATCGGCCGCGTCGGCGGTGACCCGTTTGGCCGCTACATGCGTCATACCCTGCAACAGGAGCAGGTCGACGTCAGCCATATGTATCTTGACGATCATCACCGCACGTCCACTGTGGTGGTCGACCTTGATGACCAAGGTGAACGCACCTTTACCTTTATGGTACGCCCCAGCGCTGACCTGTTCCTGGCTGAAGAAGACCTGCCACAGTTTGCCGCCGGACAGTGGTTGCACATCTGCTCCATCGCGCTCAGCGCCGAGCCCAGCCGCAGTGCTACCTTCGCGGCTATGGAGAACATCAAACGTGCCGGTGGCCGGGTGAGCTTTGACCCTAATATCCGCCTGGATCTCTGGCAAGATCAGAACCTGTTGCACGCCTGTCTCGACCGCGCCCTGCGTCTGGCGAACGTGGTGAAACTGTCCGAAGAAGAGCTGATACTCATCAGCGGGAGTAATGATATCGCGCAGGGGATCGCCAGCATCACTGAGCGTTATCAGCCTGAATTACTGCTGGTGACTCAGGGTAAAGCGGGCGTCATCGCCGCATTCCAGCAGCAGTTTATCCATTTCAGCGCTAAACCGGTTGTCAGCGTGGATACCACCGGTGCGGGCGATGCGTTTGTCGCCGGACTGCTTGCCAGCCTTGCTGCCAACGGGATGCCGGCGGATATCAATGCCCTGGAGCCAACGCTCGCTCTGGCGCAAACCTGCGGTGCCCTGGCAACCCTGGCGAAAGGCGCGATGACTGCCCTGCCATACCAGCGCGATCTACACCGCCAGATTTGATCCTAAATACCGTCGTACGCGGTCCACTTTGTTGCATCCATCACACTTATTAAACCGGTTTAGCAAAATCAATTTCAAAATGTTAAATGTCGTGCTTAACATTGCAACTAAACCGGTTTAGTAAAAACACACAATTTTTTATTTTCCTTTTGGGATGCAATCAATATGTTCAGAAAAAGCACACTCGCGGTTCTTATCGCTTTGCTAACCGGCGCCGCCTCAGCCCATGCACAAACGGATCTCAGCAGTATCGAAGCCCGTTTAATTGCGCTGGAAAAACGCTTACAGGATGCCGAAAACAGAGCGCAAACGGCAGAAACCCGCGCAGAGTCGGCAGAGAAGAAAGTACAGCAGCTCACGACACAGCAACAAAAAACCCAGGACAGCACTCAGGAAGTGGCTCAGCGTACCGCCAAACTGGAGAAAAAAGCCGATGAGAAAAGCGGGTTTGAGTTCCACGGCTACGCCCGCTCCGGCGTGATAATGAATGACTCCGGCGCCAGCACCAAATCCGGAGCCTACATGACGCCAGCAGGGGAAACCGGTGGGGCTATTGGCCGCCTGGGAAACCAGGCCGATACCTATGTTGAAATGAATCTTGAACATAAGCAGACCCTGGATAACGGGGCAACGACCCGCTTCAAAGTCATGGTCGCCGACGGTCAAACCACTTATAACGACTGGACGGCGAGCACCAGTGATTTGAACGTGCGTCAGGCCTTTGTTGAACTGGGCAACTTGCCCACCTTCGACGGGCCGTTTAAAGGCTCCACCCTGTGGGCCGGGAAACGCTTTGACCGGGATAACTTTGACATTCACTGGATCGACTCGGATGTCGTGTTCCTCGCCGGTACCGGCGGCGGTATTTACGATGTCAGGTGGAACGACAGCGTTCGCAGCAACTTCTCTCTTTACGGGCGTAACTTCGGCGATATTGCTGATACCAGCAACAGTGTGCAGAACTACATCGTCAGCATGAACAATTTCATCGGGCCGGTGCAGATGATGGTCAGCGGGATGCGGGCAAAAGACAACGACGAACGCCAGGATACCAACGGTAATCCGGTCAAAGGCGATGCGGCAAATACCGGTGTACATGCGCTGCTCGGGTTGCACAACGACAGTTTTTACGGCCTGCGTGAAGGTGCCAGCAAAACCGCCCTGCTCTACGGTCACGGACTGGGTGCCGAAGTTAAAGGTGTCGGCTCTGACGGCGCGTTACGCTCGGGGGCTAACACCTGGCGCTTCGCCAGCTACGGCACCACGCCACTGAGCAAGAACTGGTTTATCGCCCCGGCGATACTGGCACAAACCAGTAAAGACCGTTATGTCGATGGCGACAGCTACCAGTGGGCAACCCTCAACATGCGTCTGATCCAGGAGATCAATCAAAACTTCGCCCTCGCTTATGAAGGCAGTTACCAGTATATGGATCTCAAACCTGAAGGTTATAACGATCGCCATGCGGTAAACGGCAGCTTCTACAAGCTCACCTTCGCCCCGACCTTTAAGGTTGGCGACATCGGCGATTTCTTCAGCCGTCCTGAAATCCGTCTTTACACCTCGTGGATGGACTGGAGCAAAAAACTCAATAATTACGCCAGCGATGACGCGCTGGGCAGCAGTGGTTTTAAATCGGGCGGCGAATGGTCGTTCGGGATGCAGATGGAAACCTGGTTTTGATGGTTAACACCTGGCGACAGTAACCGCCGGGGCGACAAAATACGTTTCGTCGCCCCGGACACAATAACAACGAAGAGAATGCGCTCCGGCTACCACGGGACGACAACTCGAAAATCAATACGCATTCAGAGGGTACTATGGATTTTGAACAGATTTCCCGCTCGCTACTTCCGCTTCTGGGAGGCAAGGAAAATATCGCCAGCGCCGCGCACTGTGCCACACGCCTGCGCCTGGTGCTGGTCGATGACTCACTGGCCGATCAGCAGGCCATCGGCAAAATTGATGGGGTGAAGGGCTGTTTCCGTAACGCCGGACAGATGCAGATTATCTTCGGCACCGGGGTGGTGAACAAAGTCTACGCCGCCTTTATCCAGGCGGCAGGGATTGGCGAATCCAGCAAATCGGAAGCTGCCGACATTGCGGCGAAAAAACTGAATCCTTTCCAGCGCATTGCCCGCCTGTTGTCGAACATCTTTGTGCCGATCATCCCGGCTATCGTCGCCTCCGGCCTGTTGATGGGCCTTCTGGGGATGGTTAAAACGTACGGCTGGGTCGACCCGGGTAACGCCATCTACATCATGCTGGATATGTGCAGCTCAGCGGCGTTTATTATTCTGCCGATCCTGATTGGCTTCACCGCCGCCCGCGAGTTCGGTGGTAATCCTTATCTTGGCGCGACGCTTGGCGGCATCCTGACTCACCCGGCGCTCACCAACGCCTGGGGTGTGGCCGCCGGTTTCCACACCATGAACTTCTTCGGCCTTGAGATTGCCATGATCGGCTATCAGGGCACGGTGTTCCCGGTGCTGCTGGCGGTGTGGTTTATGAGCATCGTTGAGAAACAGCTGCGTCGCGTGATCCCCGATGCACTGGATCTGATCCTGACGCCGTTCCTGACGGTGATCATTTCCGGTTTTATCGCCCTGCTGATTATCGGCCCGGCTGGTCGCGCGCTTGGCGACGGTATTTCGTTTGTCCTTAGCACCCTGATTACCCACGCCGGTTGGCTGGCCGGACTGCTGTTTGGCGGTCTCTATTCGGTTATCGTCATTACCGGTATTCACCACAGCTTCCACGCCATCGAAGCGGGACTGCTGGGCAACCCATCCATCGGCGTCAACTTCCTGCTGCCGATTTGGGCGATGGCCAACGTCGCTCAGGGCGGTGCTTGTCTGGCGGTGTGGTTCAAAACGAAAGATGCCAAAATCAAAGCCATTACCCTGCCCTCGGCGTTTTCTGCCATGCTCGGCATCACCGAAGCGGCGATTTTTGGTATTAACTTACGCTTTGTAAAACCGTTTATCGCAGCCCTGATTGGCGGCGCGGTGGGCGGCGCGTGGGTGGTATCCATGCATGTTTACATGACCGCGGTGGGCCTGACGGCTATCCCTGGCATGGCTATCGTGCAGGCCAGCTCGCTGCTGAACTACATTATCGGGATGGTTATCGCCTTTGGCGTCGCCTTTGTCGTCTCCCTGGTACTGAAATACAAAACGGACGCTGAATAATGTCACATCCATCACGCCTGCCTGCGATTTTGCAGGCTGTTATGCAGGGCCAGCCGCGCGCGCTGGCCGACAGCCACTATCCCCGCTGGCACCATGCGCCGGTGACCGGGCTGATGAACGATCCCAACGGCTTTATTGAATTTGCCGGACGTTATCACCTGTTTTATCAGTGGAACCCGCTCGCCTGCGATCATAAGTTCAAGTGCTGGGGGCACTGGAGCTCTGCCGACCTGCTGCACTGGCAACATGAGCCGATCGCGCTCATGCCGGATGAAGAGTATGACCGCAACGGCTGCTACTCCGGAAGCGCCGTGGATAGTCAGGGCACGCTCACCCTGTGCTATACCGGCAACGTAAAATTTGACGACGGCAGCCGAACCGCGTGGCAGTGCCTGGCGACGGAAAATGCCGACGGCACGTTTACCAAACTCGGCCCGGTATTACCGCTGCCGGAGGGCTATACCGGCCACGTGCGTGACCCGAAAGTCTGGCAGCACGAAGGTCGCTGGTACATGGTGCTGGGCGCACAGGATTTGCAAAAGCGTGGCAAGGTGTTGTTATTCAGCTCAGCGGACCTTCATGAGTGGACGAGTCAGGGCGAAATCGCCGGTTATGGCATCAATGGCCTGGACGACGCGGGCTATATGTGGGAATGCCCGGACCTGTTTGCCCTCGGCGACCAGCATGTCCTGATTTGCTGCCCGCAGGGCGTGCCTCGTGAGAAAGAGCGCTATCTCAACACCTACCCGGCAGTGTGGATGAGCGGCGATTTCGACTACCACCGCGCGGCCTTCGAGCATGGCGAACTGCACGAATTGGACGCAGGGTTTGAGTTCTACGCCCCGCAAACCATGCTTACCAGTGATGGCCGCCGTCTGCTGGTCGGCTGGATGGGCGTGCCGGAGGGCGAAGAGATGCTTCAACCGACCCTCACCAACGGCTGGATCCATCAGATGACCTGCCTGCGTGAGCTGGAGTTTATCGATGGTCAGCTATACCAACGTCCTCTACGAGAGCTGAGCGCCCTGCGCGGCGAAGCGCACGGCTGGGCAGGGAACTCCCTGCCGCTGGCACCGATGGAAATCGTTCTACAAACCACTGGGGACGATATTTTGAGCCTCGATTTTGACGGCGCATTAATCCTTGAACGCGATGCCAGCGGGATCCGCCTGGCCCGACCCAGTCTGGCCAGCGACGAGAAGCATTATCGTTACTGGCGCGGAGACGTCCGCTCGCTGCATATTTTCATCGACCAGTCTAGCGTGGAGATTTTCATCAACGGCGGCGAAGGAGTGATGAGCTGCCGCTACTTCCCGGCCTGTTCAGGGCAGCTAATGTTCTCTGGCATCACACCGGACGCATTCTGCTACTGGCCGCTGCGAACTTGCATGGTAGAATAAGCGTTTTGCCTCAAGCTCATGGCGTCGTAATGAAAACTAAACGCGTAACCATTAAAGATATCGCCGAACAGGCTGGCGTCTCAAAAGCGACCGCCAGCCTAGTACTGAACGGTCGTGGTAAGGAGCTGCGTGTGGCGCAGGAAACGCGTGAGCGAGTACTGGCGATTGCCCGTGAGCAGCACTATCAGCCAAGCATTCACGCCCGCTCGCTGCGCGACAACCGCAGCCACACCATCGGACTGGTGGTGCCGGAGATCACCAACCACGGCTTTGCGGTCTTTTCACATGAGCTGGAAATGCTGTGCCGCGAAGCAGGCGTCCAGCTATTGATCTCTTGTACTGATGAAAACCCCGGTCAGGAGAGCGTGGTGGTCAATAACATGATTTCCCGCCAGGTTGACGGTCTGATCGTCGCTTCATGTATGCACAACGATGCCGACTATCTTAAGCTCAGCCAACAACTGCCAGTAGTGCTGTTTGACCGTTGTCCTAATGAAAGCCTGCTGCCGCTGGTGATGACTGATTCGATTACCCCAACGGCGGAACTGATTTCCCGCATTGCACCTAAGCATAGCGATGAGTTCTGGTTTTTAGGCGGTCAGTCGCGTCTGTCGCCTTCACGCGATCGTCTGACCGGCTTCACGCAGGGTTTGGCTCAGGCGGGTATTGCACTGCGCCCGGAATGGGTGATTAACGGTAACTACCACCCGAGCTCAGGCTATGAGATGTTCGCCGCACTCTGCGCGCGACTTGGGCGGCCGCCTAAGGCGCTGTTCACTGCCGCCTGTGGACTGCTCGAAGGGGTACTGCGCTATATGAGCCAGCACCATTTACTCGACTCAGATATCCATCTGACGAGCTTTGACGATCACTATCTTTATGATTCGCTGTCGCTGCGTATCGATACCGTACAGCAGGATAACCGCCAGTTGGCCTGGCACTGCTATGATCTGATAAGCCAATTGATCGAGGGCGATACGCCCGAAACGCTACAACGCTACCTGCCCGCAACGCTGCAGTTTAGGCATCAGTAATAACTGAGCATTTTTGAATACCCTACAGAGGTGAAATCTGGTGCGAATCCAACAATCAAAAATCAATATTTGTAGTGATGTGATGCGGAAAGGTCTTCACTGCATCAGTAATCACACCAATCGGGTTAAACGGCAAACTGAGTGGTGGTAAAGACTGACACCGGCATTATTACTGTCACTGTGGAACATCACTCCGGCGGGTTTACCGCAAGCTTCCCACGCAATTTCCAGCGCTTTGATGTCAGCTTGCTGTCCGGTGAGAATGACATTGCCCAACCCTCAGGTTTCCTTGCGAACAGATCGAGAACAACAGCAAGGTAAGCCCAACGCTTGCCTGTCCAGAGTAGAGTAAGAGGCAGGGCGTAGTCGGACTATTTCCCTGCCTCTCCTCCCCGAACCGGACGTGCACCTTTCAGCGCATCCGGCTCTCCATTTAAATGCTGGCGAACGCCATTGCCACTTCTGTAAAGCGCGATGTATACGTGTTTCTGGTCTCCGTCCTCAGATAGGGATTACCTTCGGGTAGCCGCCAGCGGAACAGCTTCTTGCCTTGCCCCACCAACCGGTACAGTATTTCGCCGCTGAGCTTGCCGTGATTGGTTTTACCAAATAAAACCCACGTTTTGCTCTGACCCGGTTTCGGTGATTTACACCACCACCTCATCAGGGAAGCGATACCTGTACGGTATTTGCGGGCCAGCCAGTGAGCCAGCTTCCAGAACACGACACGGTCGATATAACTGAAGACTTTGGCCTTAAAATCAACGAACTGATAGAACATGGCCCAGCCTTTCAGTTTTCGGTTGAGTTGTTCAGCCATATCGACTTTGCTTTCACTGTAGTTGCCTGATAACAGTGCTGTCAGCGATGCGGCGAAGTTTCTGGCTTTCTCCTGCGGGATCGTTGAGACCACTCGCATCTCGCCATAACGACTGCGTTTGCGAATGATCCTGTGCCCCAGAAAGATAAAGCCGTCATTAACATGGGTGATTTTAGTCTTATCCATGTTCAGCCTGAGTTTCAGACTGCCTTCGAGCACACCCCGACACTCCTCCCTGATGGCTTCCGCCTGTGCTTTGGTGCCTTTGACGATGAGGACAAAATCATCGGCATAGCGGCAGTACGCCACCGCGGGTTTCCACTGCCAGTTTTCTCTGACCGCCGTACTTCGGCCCCGTTGGATACTGTTATTCCAGTACCACCGATCTTTTCTGGCTTTCCCGCTCAGGTAGCGCTCATGCAGGTATTGATCGAACTCATTCAGCATGATGTTCGATAATAGCGGCGATATAACACCGCCCTGTGGCACACCTTCACTGGCCGCCCGAAAGAGACCGACATCGATATGTCCCGCCTTGATGGTTTTCCACAGCAGAGTCATGAAACGTGCGTCACTGATCCTGCGGCGTACAGCCTTCATCAGCAGTCGATGATGTACGGTGTCGAAGTAACTGGACAGGTCGCCTTCAATCACCCAGCGTCCCCGGGTTTCACCGCAGTCTGTGAGCTGTAATTTCACCGTGCGGATCGCGTGGTGGACACTGCGCTCAGGCCGGAAGCCATATGAGAGCGTATGAAAATCACTCTCCCATATCGGCTCCATCGCCATCAGCATGGCCCGCTGAACAATACGATCCCGCAACGCGGGGATACCCAGTGGTCGCAGTTTGCCGTTGCTTTTAGGGATGTAAACCCGTCTGGCGGGCAAGGGCTGGTAGTGGCCTGAGAGTAATTCATCCCTGAGGATTTGCAGCTCAACAGCCAGTCTGGCCTGTAGCATTGTTTTGTTCACGCCATCAACGCCGGGGGTATGCGCCCCCTTTGATGAAAGCGTGATCCGCGCCGCTTCAGCCAGCCATTCTGGTTGTGTTATCAGACGCAGCAGCCGTTGAATCCGTAGGGACGGATCGGTGGCCGCCCATGTGGCAAGCTTGCGTTGCATTTCGCTGATTATCAAAGGTCTTCACCTCGTTAGGTCAGTTAATTCACGTCGCAAACACATTCAAACTGCTTCCCTTCGCCATGTAATGGGCTTTCCCCATCGCGGACTACTACGGAAGCTCCGCCAGCCAGCGCGTCATCGGAGCCATGCCCCCTTAACATCCGTCGCTGACCTTCCCCGGTTTACCTGCCTGGACTCAGGCATACTGAGGAGGCTGCCCGTCGCACTCTTTATCCTTGCTTGCCGCAAGTTGGCAGAAGTCAGCAACGCAAGCGTGATAGACGCTGCTGCCCCGGTGTTTCGCATACATGTCAAAACACCTTCGACCGGCAGTGCTTACGTATCACTGCCAGTTCCTCCTGCACGGCCTGTCAGATCACGTAGGCCGTGGTGACGTTTTCAACCCACAGAGGCGGATTAACGGGTTCATGTTCTTCAGCCTTTCAGTACTTAACCTTGAGGATCATCTCGGCTTAGTGATCTCGCCTCAATCCCCGTTGTCAGCGGGTTACATCACCCTGCGGGCATGCCGCAGGTCACTGCCGCTCAGGTTCTCCACCGTCACACCCGGTGGGATTGTTGGGTTTCTCATCGTGAGTTACCGGTTCAATATTCCAGACAGACTCGCGGTTCATTTAAGCATCCATGCCCGCCCTGAACTCCGGGCACACTATAGGTCACATCACCGCACCACACCTGATTTGGCTCGGTCACGGCGAACTGCCGTTCAAGGTAGTTAGGGATAGCAACATGTTCATGACCACCACGTTTATACCGGTGAGTCGGCTGCTGACAGCTGACCAGCCCCAGCTCTTTCATGAGCCTGCCAGCAAGCCAGCGTCCCATCTGGTAGCCTCTCCGGGTTGCCATTGTGGCAATGCTTCTTCCTCCGGCCGAACCGTGGCTGATGCCATGTAGCTCAAGTACCTGACTGCGTAATACAGCCCGTCTGCCGTCTGGTTTTTCAGGACGGTTTTTCCAGTATCTGTAGCTGCTGCGATGAACCCCGAACACATGGCAGAGTGTGGCCACAGGATAATGCGCTCTGAGTTTCCCGATTATCGAGAACTGTTCAGGGAGTCTGACATCAAGAGCGCGGTTGTAGATTCAATCTGTCAATGCAACACCCCTTTCAATTATCTCTTTCGGTGTTTTGAACTTCAGTGTCTTTCTCGGTCTGTTGTTTAGCTGAGCAGCAACCAGATCTAGTTCATGTTGAGTATATTGGGCAAGACATGTCTTTTTAGGAAAGTACTGCCGAATTAGCCCATTTGTGTTCTCATTTGTTCCCCGCTGCCAAGGACTCTGAGGATCGCAGAAGTAAACTTTAACGCCGGTGCTGACAGTAAATTCTAGATGTCTGGCCAGTTCCATTCCTCTGTCCCATGTCAGTGATTTTCTGAGTTCTGACGGTAAACTCAGGAATTTGTCGGTAAGAGCCTGATTTACTGAGACAGAATCTTTGCCCCTGAGTCTAAGGATGATCGTATAACGTGATTTTCGGTCTACAAGTGTGGCTATATGAGAGTTTTTTGTACCTGAGACTAAATCGCCCTCCCAATGCCCCAGAGAGCGTCTGTTATCGATATTTCGGGAACGTTCGTGAATTGGTGTTCCGTTCACTATGTTAATCGTACCTCTTTCGCCTTTGCGGGTATGACGCCTGCCATGGCGAAGGCTATGCGACCGTCGCAGATGCTGTATATTCAGGTGGTGTAGCGCTTCACGGCTACGAAAGTACAGCGTTTTATAAATTGTCTCAGGTGATATTCGCAGCGTTTTTTGACGTGGTTTTGTTCGCCTTAACCATCCTGATATTTGCTCTGGAGACCATTTCATCTCCAGCTTTTCCAGAACAAGCTTTCGCAATGGTAAATTTTGATCCAGTAAGCACGGTTTTGGCCTTTTCGCCATTCTGTTGGCTCGGTTATTAGCATCAACAGCTTTGTAATAGCGTCTGCCCCGATTACGCTGAACTTCACGTGAGATCGTCGAAGGACTGCGATTCAGCGCAGTAGCTATCGCACGAATGCTCATTTTGGCTGACAAACCAGCTCGTATCTCCTCGCGCTCAGACAGTGTCAGGTGAGCTACAGCCCGCTTACGCTCATGGGGTTTTATGCCGCCAGTATCCCTTAACATAGTGAAGATCGTTCCGGGTTTTGAACCCAGGATATTCGCTATTTCACTGAAGCCTGTTCCGTTCTTCCATAGTTCAAAAACAGAGGCTTTTTCCTCTGCTGTAAATGTTCGTCTCATTCAAAAAACCTCCGCAACCCCATGTTTTCACATAACTGTTGCGTTGACCAATTGAATCTACAGTAGCCTTTTTTAATATTTCATTTTCCATTTCAATACGTTGTAGCTTTTTCCTGAGCTCACGGATTTCAATTTGTTCCGGGGTAATGGGGGAGGCTTTTGGTGTTTTGCCCTGCCGTTCATCACGTAATTGTTTCACCCATCGCGTCATTGTGGAAAGGCCGACATCCATAGCGCTGGCTGCATCTGCCACGGTGTAGTTCTGGTCAACGACCAGTTGAGCGGATTCGCGTTTAAACTCTGCGCTGAAATTTCTTTTTTTCATTATGACACCTGTGTTGTTCTGAGGTGAGCATATCACCTCTGTTCAGGTGGCCAAATTCAGTAAACCACTTCAGGTGTGCTTCGGGTTCTTCAATACAAAGCAGGGAGAAATTACGTTCATTCTTTTCACGTCGCCATGCAAACTCTGCTAGCTTGAGTGATATCAGAGCCACGTTCGCAGAACCTAGGCTCGCTTCAATAATGCCTCTCTTTCCATCATCAATGAACATAGAGATAGAACGCATCAATCTGAGCGGGTAAGCAGGCGCAAAACGGAGGCGGGCATCTAAATCGTGAGCAGTTCCAGCCAAGTCAAGAATGCCACCACGAAGAGAATCTTCGAGATCCTTAATTGATGGGAACTTCTCCATGGTTTCCGTTGCTGCCTGAAGCTCAGTTGCTACGCGATCCAAATCGGCTCGGCTCAGTGAAGAGAATGCATCTTCCAATAAGGGGCGTAGCGGAGAGTTTCGCCAGGAAGCAAGTTGTGCTTCCGCATCGCGTAACGCGTCCAGCATATCAATGGAGATCCGCCGCCTGACGCGTCCAGGAATGGCTCGCGATTCCTGACCTCCGCCAAAAACAATAAACTCACAGTCCTCACCCGAACGTGGAGCCCCATCGAGTTCTTCCTTTTTACGAAAAATGTAGCTCAACCTTGCTACGGTAGGATCCTCTGCGATGCGAAAATCGGTCAACAGAGCTGAGAGGGAAGGGTCACTGTCGAAATCGGCGAATTCAAGGTGCACCTCAATTTGAGGGTTTGATTCAAGGTCGCAGCCATCCCAGAAATCTGACAGCTTAAGCTGCCTGGCTGAATCAGGCAGAGTGGGATCAATAACCAGTCGAATTGCGAAAAGCAGATTACTTTTACCGACACGATTTTCCCCTAATAACACAACATTATCTGCCAGGGGAATATCAGCCGCCTCAAAATTTCTAAAGTTGCGGATTCCGAGTTTTGATAAATACATAAAACTCCCTCTAAATGCATTACATAGGCTTTGGAAAGACGTTCTTCTGGCAAAAAGCTCATAAAATTTAACAGCGAAGGTTCTGAGCGATTTTACTTTATTCTTTTCTTATCATCGGCCGTTAATTGCTAGAGTTCAACACTTGGATTTAGGACTTGCTGTTGCGGAGACAGCCACAACATCTATATGTGGCACAAAGCCGACCTTCAGCCCCCTCTAAATTAATGAACACATCTAATAAACCCTAGCTAATTACCCCACCTAATCGAATAAATCAGTTTGCGTTATGCTTTTCCAACACAACAGCTGAAGGATAACGTCATGCAAACTGTAAAACTGAACAATGGTATAGAAATGCCCCTGCTGGGGTTTGGTGTATTCCAGATGACGGATGCCGCTGAATGCGAAAGAGCGGTTATTGATGCGATCGATACGGGATACCGCCTGATCGATACCGCAGCGTCTTACCAGAATGAAACCCAGGTCGGGAACGCACTTAAACAGAGCGGTATCGCCCGCAACGAACTCTTTGTAACGACCAAACTTTGGCTGCAGGATACCAATTACGAAGGCGCTAAAGCCCAGTTCGAACGCTCCCTTAATCGGCTGCAACTTGATTACGTCGACCTGTACCTGATTCACCAGCCTTATGGCGATGTCCATGGGGCATGGAGTGCTATGGAAGAACTGCAGCAGGCAGGCAAAATTCGCGCCATTGGTGTCAGCAATTTTCATCCTGACCGACTGGCTGACCTTATCGCCTTCAACAAAATTGCCCCTGCGGTGAACCAGATTGAAGTTAACCCCTTCAACCAGCAGCTGCATGCGGTTCCATGGAATCAAAGCCGTGGTATTCAGCCGGAAGCCTGGGCACCGTTTGCTGAGGGTAAAAATGGCCTGTTCCAGCATCCCGTGTTAACGGCAATTGGCCAGAAGTACGGCAAAAGCGTGGGCCAAGTTGTACTGAGTTGGATCTTCCAGCGAGGCATCATTTCACTGGCGAAATCGGTGCGCAAAGAACGCATGGAAGAGAACATCAATATTCTCGATTTAGAACTCAGCGCTGAGGATATGCTGCAAATTGCCGCCCTCGACACCGCAACCAGCGCCTTCTTCTCTCACCGCGACCCGGCGATGGTGGAATGGCTGACGGGCCGCAAACTTGATGTTTAAGTCGCGATAAAAGAGGTATTCATTCAATGCAAAAACGTTATCTGGGTAAATCCCGACTCGAAGTCTCCGCGCTTGGGCTCGGTTGCATGGGATTAAGCCACGGCTATGGCCCGGCGACCGATACCCGACAGGCTATCGAGCTCATTCGCGCAGCGGTTGAACGTGGCGTCACCTTCTTCGATACCGCTGAAGTGTATGGCCCCTTCCTTAATGAAGAGGTTGTTGGCGAAGCCTTAAAACCATTTCGTGACAGCGTGGTCATCGCCACCAAGTTTGGTTTTACTTTTGGCGACGACAACAAGCAGCAGATTTTAAACAGCCGTCCGGAGCATATCCGTGAAGCTGTGGAAGGATCGTTACGCCGTCTTAAGACTGATGTCATTGATCTGCTGTATCAACATCGTGTCGACCCGGATGTCCCGATTGAAGATGTTGCCGGTACGGTAAAAGACCTGATCGCTGAAGGCAAAGTTAAACAGTAAGCGTGCAGTGAGAACCGTATTGACGAAGTGAAGCTGGTCAGGCAGGCAGAGTAACCCGCCACGGGAGCAGAGCACCCACCCGGTTCACAGGCCAGTCGGCGATGACATCAAGTACATAATGCAGATAGCGTTCCGGATCCACGCCGTTTAATTTGCACGTCCCGATAAGACTGTACAGTGACGCACCGCGCTCACCACCATGATCCGAGCCGAAGAACAGCCAGTTTTTTCTCCCCAGACTGACCCGTCGTAGGGCGTTTTCGGCAATGTTATTATCCACCTCCACCCAGCCATCTTCTGCATAGCGGATCAGCGCCGGCCACTGGTTCAGCGCATACCCGAACGCCTTCGCCAGTTCTGAGTGCCTTGAGAGGGTTTTCTGTTTCTCCCGCAGCCACCCCTCCAGTGACGCCAGCAGCGGCAGCACTTTTTGGTGCCGGACTGCCTGCCGTTCCTCTGCTCTTTTACCTCTGAGCTCCGACTCGATGGCATACAGCTCGCCGATCCGTTTCAGCGCCTCCTCCGTCAGGGCTGACGGGGTACGGACGTGAACATCGTGGATTTTTCGGCGGGCATGGGCCCAGCACGCGGCTTCCTTTATATGGCCGTCGCGGTAGAGCTCGTTGAACCCGGCGTAGGCATCAGCCTGCAGTACGCCACTGAAGCCTGCAAGATGGGTCTGAGGGTGGATACCTTTTCTGTCCGGGCTGTAAGCGAACCACACTGCGGGGGCCAGCGCTGATCCGGCGTTGCGGTCGTCTCGAACGTACGTCCATAAGCGCCCGGTCTTCGTCTTCTTATTGCCCGGCAACAGCACCGGGACAGGCGTATCGTCAGCATGGAGTTTGCCGTCGGTCAGGACATAGTGCTGAAGGGCTTCATCCAGCGGTGCCAGCAGACGACAACACGCATCCACCCAGCCCGACAGTACAGAACGACTCAACACTACACCCTGGCGGGCATAGATCTCCGACTGGCGATACAGCGGTGTGTGCTCTGCATACTTTGAGGTCAGCACTCGGGCCAGCAGCCCCGGTCCGGCGATCCCCCGTTCGATGGGGCGCGAAGGAGCCGGGGCCTGAACGATGCGATCGCACCGACGGCAGGCATGCTTTTCACGGACTGTCCGGATAACCCGGAAGGCGCTGCGCATCAGCTCCAGCTGTTCGGCGGCATCCTCACCCAGGTAACTCAGCGAACCACCGCACTCCGGGCAACACGGCTCAGTCGGCAGCAGCCGCTTCTCATCCCGTGGGAGTGACTCAGGGAACGGTTTGCGGGTGCGGGTCTGACGCAGCGGGCGCTGCACTGCCGGGTCATCCACCCGGCCGGTCAGCGTATCGCTTTCCTGCTGCAGCAGGTTCAGGTCAGCTTCCATTTGCGCGATACGGCGGGATACCTTTTCGGAACGACTGCCGAAGTTCATCCGGCGCAGCTTATCCAGTTGCGCCTGCAGATGGTCTATTTCGCGTTCCCGGTTGCTCAGCTTTTCCTGCAGGGCGTGGATCAACGCTTCCTGTTCGGCCAGGCGCTGTTTCAGCAGAAGGATGTCGTCAGAAGAGGTGTCGTTCATAAGCCTGTATTTTACCAGGCTTATTCTGCGACAACCAGGATAAAGAGCGCTACAACATGGTCAGGGATGTCAGTAACCGCTTTGGCTGTCGCCAGTCGATACCTTCCATCAGCATCGCCAGTTGCGCCGGCGTCAGGAACACTTTGCCATCGCGGGCTGAGGGCCAGGCGAAGCGACCACGTTCCAGTCGCTTTGTCAGCAGGCACAGACCATCGCCGGTGGACCAGAGCAGTTTTACCTGACTGCCGCTGCGTCCCCGGAAGATGAAGACGTGGCCGGACATCGGGTCATCTTTCAGCGCGGTCTGCACCTTTGCGGCGAGGCCATTGAAGCCGTTGCGCATATCGGTGATACCGGCAACCAGCCAGATTTTTGTGCCTGCGGGAAGATTTATCATACAGGCCCCCGCATCAGTTCGCGCAGGACAGTGCTCATGAGTTCAGCAGAGGGATGAGTCAGTGTTATTTCTCCTCCCCGACATTTTATGTGGCAGGTAGCGGGAGGAGAGCAGGATGGTAGTTCGAAGGTTGGGAGAGAAGAGCCCGCCTGAAGCTGCACGGGTATCAGGGCAGGAAGCGACGATGAGTTTTTTCGGGGCCGACAGACCCGCCCTTCACGCTGCCAGAGCCTTATCCATTTAAAGAGCAGGTTATCATTGACGTCATGTTTCCGGGCCAGTGCGGCAATACTGCCTTCTTCTTCAAGAGCCAGCCTGACCAGTTCCATTTTGAATTCAGGGGAATAGTGTTTCCGGGGAAGTCTTTCTTTAGCGCGCATGAGGTGTCCACCTGCAAAATAAGTGGGTGCTTAAGTTACAGGATCCTGGATTCGGGACCAGACGGTACTCAGACGACGCTTACTCTGGGGCATTGGGAGGGCGATTTAGTCTCAGGTACAAAAAACTCTCATATAGCCACACTTGTAGACCGAAAATCACGTTATACGATCATCCTTAGACTCAGGGGCAAAGATTCTGTCTCAGTAAATCAGGCTCTTACCGACAAATTCCTGAGTTTACCGTCAGAACTCAGAAAATCACTGACATGGGACAGAGGAATGGAACTGGCCAGACATCTAGAATTTACTGTCAGCACCGGCGTTAAAGTTTACTTCTGCGATCCTCAGAGTCCTTGGCAGCGGGGAACAAATGAGAATACAAATGGGCTAATTCGGCAGTACTTTCCTAAAAAGACATGTCTTGCCCAATATACTCAACATGAACTAGATCTGGTTGCTGCTCAGCTAAACAACAGACCGAGAAAGACACTGAAGTTCAAAACACCGAAAGAGATAATTGAAAGGGGTGTTGCATTGACAGATTGAATCTACAGCAGCGCGCTTGAGCATGCGAACCCGCGCCGAGCATTTGAGAAGGCAACGGGATGAACGCTGGCTGGATAGCCGTGGTTTTCTGGGTAAGCAGGCGAATCCATTTGTGGACGAGGTTGGCATTGAGGCTGTAGCCCAAGGCGATGTTTGCGATGGAGGCACCGGGTTCAGAACACTCCTGAATGACCTGGGCCTTGAAAGATTTGCTGTAGGTACGGCGCTGAGGGCGCATGGAAAATCCGCTTGATGGGCCATGGCCTTCGGCGGCGGTGTCGGGAAGGTGTGTTGGCCGGACGGATACTGTTGAACTACGTTGTCTGGGGCAACGGAAGTGTTTCGGCCCGACTCTGGAACGCGATCCGCAGCGACGACTGGGCAATTCCGCACGTTGGCCTGAGCAGCCTCGGGGAAATCGTCGTCTGGGCGCGCCCAGACGAGTTTCCGCCAAGGAACATGCAGACAAGCAAGGGGCTGCGGGCACTCGGCTACAACGTGAGGATCGGTGTTTGATCGAGGCGCCTGTGGCACACGCAGGCTGAGGAGCCAGGCGCTGTCCATTGCCTGATCAGGCCGCCCCCCTGTGCCTTGCCTGAGCAGTTGACCTGCATCAATGGGGCGGGAGAACGCTGCACATTGACTCTTGAAGTTTTTCATAGTAGGTCTAGTATTACAAAGTATTGCAAGGATTTCCTTGGCCGGAACCGCAAAGCGACGCGATTGGAGAGGGGGAGATGAAAGCGCACCTACAGGTGATTTTCACGCTCGATGAATTGGCTGCGTACTTGAAAGTCGGCAAGCGGACGCTTTATCGGCTCGCCGCACACGGGGAAATTCCGGCTTTCAAGGTGGGCGGGACGTGGCGGCTTCGTCAAAGTGAAATCGATCAG
The DNA here is from genome assembly GCF_020149545.1 of Enterobacter cloacae complex sp. ECL352. NCBI lineage: Bacteria > Pseudomonadati > Pseudomonadota > Gammaproteobacteria > Enterobacterales > Enterobacteriaceae > Enterobacter > Enterobacter cloacae complex sp. ECL352. Next base: position 3,244,272 of record NZ_CP083709.1, on the reverse strand, counting down.
TGCATCAATGATCAGACCCGAGCCGGAGCAAAGAAGGAGGTGATGCGCAAGCGTGAACAGCAGAAGTCATCCGAGCAGCCCGTGTCGCCTGGGCGCACTGCCCGTCGCAGCAGGCAAAGGGCTTGAGTAACTCGTTTTCCAATTTTTCTGGAGGTATGACATGGACATCGATTTCAAGAAGTTGGCTCCCTGGAACTGGTTCAAGAACGAGCAGCAAGAGCAGCAGACCGCCTCTTCCCTGCCGGTGCAGCGCAATGACCTGCCAGCGGCGAGCGGGCCAGTCAGCCCGATCCTGCAACTGCATCGGGAAATCGACCGGCTGTTCGATGACGCATTCCGGGGCTTCGGTTTTCCGGCGTTGAACATGCCGCAGTGGCCATCCGATTGGTCGGGCATGCTGAAGCCGGCCCTGGACATCCAGGAAACCGACAAGCAGTACAAGATTGCCCTGGAAGTGCCCGGTGTCGAGGAGAAGGACATCCAGATCACCCTCGACAACGACGTGCTGATGGTGCGTGGCGAGAAGCGCCAGGAACAGGAGAAGAAGGAAGGTGGCTTCCACCGTGTGGAGCGCTCCTACGGCAGCTTTCAGCGTGCCTTGAACCTGCCTGACGACGCCAACCAGGATTCGATCAAAGCATCGTTCAAGAACGGGGTGCTCACGGTCACGATCGACAAGCGCGAGGTCAGTGCGCCGAAGCAGGGACGCTCGATCCCGATCAACGGCTGACGTCGCCGGCTCGTTCGTCACAAGAAAAACCCGGCCCGAGACGAGGTGTCGCGGCTCGCGATGCCTCGTCGCCTCAACCTTTTCAACCTTCTCAGGAGCATCAGCATGGCCAGAAAACAATGCCAGGTCTGCGGCCAACCCGCCACCGTGCGGGTGGAAGCCAATCTCAACGGTCGTCACAGCACCATGCTGTTGTGCGACGACCATTACCGGCAATTAGTGCGCCAGCAAAAGCGCACCGTTTCGCCGCTGGAAGCCTTGTTCGGTTCGCGCAGCGGCCTGTTCGAGGACTTCCTCGGCAGTGACTTCTTCCGCATCGGCGACGACGCGACGCCAGTTGCCGCCGATACCGATGACGTGGTCGATGCCTCGTTTGGCGAGCCCGCCGCCGCAGGTTCGGGTGCACCGCGCCGTCGCGGCAGTGGGCTGGCCAGCCGCATCAGCGAACAGTCGGAAGCCTTGTTGCAGGAGGCCGCCAAACACGCTGCCGAATTTGGCCGCTCCGAGGTGGATACCGAACATCTGCTGCTGGCGCTGGCCGACAGCGACGTGGTCAAGACCATCCTGGGTCAGTTCAAGATCAAGGTCGATGACCTCAAGCGGCAGATCGAGTCTGAGGCCAAGCGCGGGGACAAGCCCTTCGAGGGCGAGATCGGCGTGTCGCCGCGCGTGAAGGATGCGCTCAGCCGCGCCTTCGTGGCCTCCAATGAACTCGGCCATTCTTATGTCGGTCCAGAGCATTTCCTGATCGGTCTGGCCGAGGAAGGCGAAGGGCTGGCCGCCAACCTGCTGCGCCGCTACGGCCTGACGCCGCAGGCGCTGCGCCAACAGGTCAGCAAGGTGGTCGGCAAGGGCGCCGAGGATGGACGCGCTGAGACGCCGACCAACACGCCAGAACTCGACAAGTACTCGCGCGACCTGACCAAGATGGCGCGCGACGGCAAGCTCGACCCGGTGATCGGCCGCGCGCAGGAGATCGAAACCACCATCGAGGTGCTGGCCCGGCGCAAGAAGAATAACCCGGTGCTGATCGGCGAGCCGGGTGTGGGCAAGACCGCCATCGTCGAAGGGCTGGCGCAGCGCATGGTGGCGGGTGAAGTGCCCGAGACCTTGCGCGACAAGCGCCTGGTGGAACTCAACATCAACGCCATGGTGGCCGGCGCCAAATATCGCGGCGAGTTCGAGGAGCGCGTGCAGAAGGTGCTGAAGGAGGTGACCGAGCACCAGGGCGAGCTGATTTTGTTCATCGACGAGGTGCACACCATCGTCGGTGCCGGCCAGGGCGGTGGCGAAGGCGGGCTGGACGTGGCCAACGTGTTCAAACCGATGATGGCGCGCGGTGAACTCAACCTGATCGGCGCCACGACGCTGAACGAGTACCAGAAATACATCGAGAAGGATGCCGCACTGGAGCGGCGCTTCCAGCCGGTGACGGTGCCCGAGCCGACGGTGGCCCAGGCCATCATGATTCTGCGCGGCCTGCGCGACACCTTCGAGGCGCACCACAAGGTCAGCATCTCCGAGGACGCGATCATCGCGGCGGCCGAGTTGTCCGACCGCTACATCACGGCGCGCTTCCTGCCGGACAAGGCGATCGACCTGCTCGACCAGGCGGCCGCGCGCGTGAAGCTGTCGGCCACGGCCCGGCCGGTGGCCGTGCAGGAGCTGGAGTCCGAACTGCACCAGCTGCGGCGTGAACAGGATTACGTGGCCGCGCGCAAGCAGTACGACCAGGCCGCCGAGCTCGGCAAGCGCATCGAAGCCAAGGAGGCCGAGCTCAAGAAGCTCGTCGAGAACTGGGAGCGGGAGCGGGCCTCCGGCAGTGCCGAGGTCAAGGCGGAACACGTGGCGCAGATCGTCTCGCGCCTGACCGGCATCCCGGTCAACGAGTTGACGGTGGAAGAGCGCGAAAAGCTGCTGCACTTGGAACAACGGCTGCACGAGCGCCTGGTGGGACAAGACGAGGCGGTCCGTGCCGTGGCCGATGCCGTGCGGCTGTCCCGCGCCGGCCTGCGCGAAGGCAGCAAACCGGTGGCTACCTTCCTGTTTCTGGGCCCGACCGGGGTGGGCAAGACCGAGCTCGCCAAGGCATTGGCCGAATCGATCTACGGCGATGAGCACGCCCTGTTGCGCATCGACATGTCGGAATATGGCGAACGCCATACCGTGGCGCGGCTGGTGGGCGCGCCTCCGGGCTATGTCGGTTACGACGAAGGCGGTCAGCTCACCGAGAAGGTGCGGCGCAAGCCCTACAGCGTGCTGCTGCTCGACGAGATCGAGAAGGCACACCCTGACGTCTACAACATCCTGCTGCAAGTGTTCGACGACGGTCGCCTCACCGACGGCAAGGGCCGGGTGGTGGATTTCACCAACACCATCATCATCGCCACGTCCAACCTGGGTTCGGACATCATCCAGCGACGGCTGAAGGCGCGTGGGGCGGCCGACGAGGAGTACGAAAAGACCAAGGCCGAGGTCATGGACGTGCTGCGCGGCCACTTCCGGCCCGAGTTCCTCAACCGCATCGACGAGATCATCGTCTTCCATGCGCTGGGCAAGGAGGAGATCCGCCACATCGTCGGCCTGCAGCTCGATCGCGTGGCGCGCAGCGCCGCCAGCCAGGGCGTGACGCTCACTTTCGATCAGACGCTGATCGACCATTTCGCGGAAGAAGGCTACAAACCCGAGTTCGGTGCGCGTGAACTCAAGCGCCTGATCCGCAGCGAGCTGGAAACTGCGCTGGCGCGCGAGATGCTCGGTGGCAGCATCGGCAAGGGCGATCACGCCAGCGCACGCTGGGACGACAAGGCCGAACGCGTGGTGTTCGAACGCAAAGAGCTACCGCAGACCCCGGCCGAGCCGGAGCAGCCGGATGTCGCGAAGGCGACCGAGACGCCGCACGGCGACGCTGGCAAAGGCTCGCGCAAGAAGAAGTCGGCGAGCGACGCATCGTGATGGGCGTGTTCGAGCACGCCTACCGGATTCTCGACATCAACCGCGCGGTGCTGGAGCGCTGTGCGCGCGAGCTGCTGGCGCGGGAAACGCTCGACGAAAGCGATATCCGTCAATTGACTCAAGGACTTGTTCGGAACTGAAAACAGTAGTAGGTGCCATTCAGAGTAAACCGACGGCTCTGTTCAGTGCGTCATCCAATTCGTCGGCATTGTTCAAGGAGAACCGATATGTCTGCATTGACACCGTGGGACCCCTTCCGGGAACTGGATGAATTGCAAAACCGCCTGGCGACGATGTTCGGACGAATACCCCAGCGACAGGGCGCCCGTACCGGCAACGAAGCCATGACCACGGCGGACTGGGCACCAATGGCGGACATCAGCGAGGATGAGAACGCATTCCTCCTCAAGCTGGATCTGCCGGAGGTCCCCAAGGATGCCGTGCGCGTCAGCGCGGAAAACGGTGTGCTCACCATCAGCGGCGAGCGCAAACTGGAAAAAGAGGAGCAGGGCAAGAAGTTCCACCGCATCGAACGTGCGTATGGCCGCTTTGTGCGCAGCTTTGTCTTGCCTGACAACGTTGATCCGACCAAGGTGACGGCTTCCATGAAAGACGGCGTGCTGGAAGTGCGGCTTGTCAAGGCCGAGCAAGCCAAACCGAAACAGATTGAAATCTCAGTCAACTAACTTCAACCAAGAGCCCAAGATCATGAATATCAAACAGCCACAATACACCTTCTCCGCACTTGCCCTGGCGGTCGTCGTCGGACTGAGCGGACCGGCTCTGGCCCAATCGGCGGCAGGTTCTAGCCCAGGTGCTGCAGCACCCTCTGCCGCATCCAAGGCGGCACAGCCACAGGTAGATGACAAGGCCGCCCGGGAAGCCGATAAAAAGCGTGCCGAGCTCACTCAAGACGCCATCACGGCGCTCACCAAGACCCAGGAGGCTTTGACCCTCCTTGATGCAAAGAAGACCAAGGAGGCGCTTGCTGCGCTGGAACTGGCCAGCGGAAAGCTGGAACTGGTATTGGCACGCGACGCCAAACTTGCTTTAGCGCCGGTCGATGTACGCGTCATCACCCACGATATCCACGCCAACGTGGAATCGGTAAAGAAAGCGGTCAAGTTGTCTCGGGAGTTGTTGGGTGATGGCGAGGTGCAAAAGGCCCGGCCCATCGTTGCCAATCTGGCCAGCGAAATCGTAATCCAAACCGACAACCTTCCGATGGCAACGTACCCGGCAGCGATCAAGTCGGCCGCACGGCTCATCGACAGCGGCGAGATCGACAACGCCAAAGCGGAACTCGTCCGAGCACTGAACACGCTGGTGGTGACCTCGGTCGCCTTTCCTCTGCCCGTGCTACGGGCCGAAGCCGCGATGGCAAAAGCTGAAAAGCTGGCCGAGACCGACAGGCGCGATGCCAAGCAGAACGAGGAGCTCAGCACCTTGCTGTCGTCCGTGCGCACGGAGATCGAGATGGCGCAGATCCTGGGTTATGGCAAGAAGGCGGACTTCAAACCCATCTTCGATCAGGTGAAGTCCATTGAGCAAAAGTCGGCTGGTGGCAAAAGCGGCAAGGGATGGTTCGACGAGTTGAAGACGCGCATCCAAAAGCTGTTTTGAGGTGATGAAGGGGCTGACTGCTCTGCCGGTCAGTCTCGCGATGTTCGCATTCAGCCCCAATAGATTCGCCTATTTTCACTATCTCATACGAGGCATATCACCATGAATGAGCAAACACCGAATCCCAATGCGACGAACGAAGGAATAAACGAACAGGCCGCGGTAAGCAGCCTTCCTGTCAGTCCAGAGTCCAAGCCTGAAGTCGTCACGGAGGTACAGCCTGAGGTTCAGAAAGAAACGGACTCACAGGCGGCAGACAAACGTAAACAAGTCCTCGATGAGGCAGTCTCGGCCTTGTCGCTGACCAAATCAGCGCTGGCCGCACTTGACGGCAAGGACACTGCACGCGCATTGGCAACGCTGGCCGAAGTGACGGGAAAGCTGGAGCTGATCGTCGCGCGCGAACCCACGCTCGCCCTGGCCGGCGTTGATGTGCGCACCATCGTGCACGACTTGTTCGCCAACACGGAAACCATTGAGGCGATGACCGACGAGGCGCTGGATGCCCTCAAACATGGCGAGGTGCAACAGGCTCGCCACGTGCTGGCTTTGCTGGCCAGTGAAATCGTGATCACGGTCACCAACATCCCTTTGGCGTCCTATCCCGCAGCCGTGAAGGCAGTCGTGCCGCTGATCGATCAGGGCAAGATCGAAGAAGCCAAAGCCGCGCTGCAGTCAGCGCTCAGCACGCTGGTCGAGGAGCGCAGCGTGCTTCCGCTGCCCGTCCTGCGTGCGAAGCTGCTCCTGAAGCGCGCCGAGCCCCTGGTAGAAGATGGTCAGCGCAGCGAAGCATCCAATGAGCGCCTGGAGACATTGTTGAACGAAGCCCGGCAGCAGTTGGAAATGGCAGAACTGCTGGGCTATGGAAAAAGGAAGGACTTTGAGCCCCTGTACGCTGAACTCAAGAAAATCAAGGAAAAGACGGGAGGGGGAGGCTGCGGAAAAGGCTGGCTCGATGAAGTCAAGGCAAAACTGTCCAAGTTGTTCTGAAACCGCTGGAGAGGGGGCGCATAGCGCCCCCTCTCTTGTCCCATGAGTGTTTGATTTTTTATTTTGTATAGATCTTTAGGAGATATTGCATGAACACAGACACCATCGCCAATTCCAATGCGGATGACCCCACCAAAGCACTGTGTTCGCTGAGCCAAAATTGGTGGCTTTTTGTGCTGCGCGGTGTCTTGGCATTGATTTTTGCAGCCCTCGCGTTCTGGATGCCACAATCGGCTCTGTTGGCCATGACCATCATGTTCGGCGCATTTTCCTTGGTCAATGGCGCGTTCAACTTGTTTGCAGCGGTGCGCCATATCCAGAAAAAAGAGCGCTGGGGCTGGCTGCTGTTCAGCGGCATTGTCGGCATACTTACGGGCGTCGTCGTCCTGGTTGCTCCTTGGGTCGCCACGATAGTCTTGGCTTCTTTTTTATGGGCTAGCGTGGGCTTCTGGGCGATTTTCACCGGTGTGCTGGAGATATCCGCCGCCGTTCGGCTGCGTCGGGAAATCAAGGGTGAAATCTGGCTTGCCCTCAGTGGACTGCTCTCGATTATCCTTGGTGCTATCGTCTTGTGGATATTTTTTACCCGTCCGGTCGAGTCATTCGTGGCCGCAGGCTGGCTGTTGGGTTTCCATGCGGCAGTCTATGGCGTCACGCTTTTGTTCTTGAGTTGGAGTCTTCGCAAAACGCGCCTGGGGTAAGAGCGTGCCAAACCAAAATCTATGGATATGAGCATCCTCGATTCATGCCTCCATAGAAATGACATCGAAGGAGTCATACATGCAGATACAATATAGCTATCGAGCTATCGACAAAGAGTTTCATGAACCTTGGCAGAGAGCTTTGGGAAATGTGATCGAGCACGCCCTCAAGCCATTGCTCGACAAACACACTAAAGATTCAGCGCGACTTCAAATCGTCCTTGATCGCGATAAGATCAAGCGGCAATTTCTGGCCAGTGGCTATATGCACCTGCCCGGCAAAAAGATTGTCAGCGTTACTGCATCACATAACGAGCTGACGCCCCTCGCGCAGATGCTCGCACAGTCGTTGTTCCGTCAGGCCAAGAAGCATTTTGACCGACTGCATGCTCAGGATCAAATCAAGCGCAAAGCACGACGCGAGCGCTTGCGCGAGCTCAAGGTGCAGATTGCCGCAAAACCCGCATCAGCCGCCCATGAGGCCGAGGTGCCCCGAATGCCTCTACTGTCGAAACTTGAGGCTGTCGCAAGGCGTGAGCTGGCTTATCTGCGGGCCGTCGGCGATTTACCGCGCGATTATCCGACGCTGCGCGACGTGGTGGATGAAGCGATTGTCCGAGCTAAGGTGGAATGGCAATCCGTGCCGGGGGAAAAAGAGGCTTACACCGGTCTTTTGAAGCATCTGTTCGCCGTCCTGGATAACGAAGTGGCAAGCAGCCGGCAATTTGGCGAATCCGTTTCTCTGGACGCGCCGGTCGAACCGGATGCCCAAGACGTGGCCGAGGCCATGGTGGAAGAGGAAATCTTCGAATTTTATCAGCACGATGACACACTCAAGCTGGCCGATATTTTCGCTGGCAGTCAGCATCCCGATGTCGCAACGATCGCGGAACAGGAGGAGCTGATTGATCGGTCGAGCGAGTTCGCTTTTGCATTTGACCTGCTGAAGGACATGCCGCGTTTGTGGCGGCGCATTTTTCTGCTTATCCGTGTGGACGGGCTGAATGCCAGCAGCGTCTCTGAAATCCTGCTGATTCCTAGTAAGGAAGATGCTGTCCGAAGGTGGCTCATGCAGGCCGAAGCATTCATCGCTGCTCATCTGGAAGAGGCCGGAGTAAGCAAAAACGGGAACGATTGGCTCCAAAGCGTTGATTGGTCGGCATTGTCTGTGACCCGAAACGAGGCAGCCTCACTGTGGTCCAAGGAGGCGAACCATGAAGAATGATCTTCACCTTGTCTGCCCGCATTGCCAGTCCATCAACCGCGTACCGACTGCGAAGCTATCGGAACATCCCAACTGTGGCCGCTGCCAGCAGCCCTTGTTCACGGGCGAGCCCATCGAGTTGACCACGGCGACGTTCTCGCGCCACGTGGAGCGCAGCGATCTGCCGCTGCTGGTCGATTTCTGGGCGCCATGGTGCGGGCCGTGCAAGATGATGGCGCCACAGTTCCAGCAAGCGGCGCACCAGCTCGAACCGAGGATCCGGCTGGCGAAGGTGAATACCGAGGCTGAGCCCCACCTGGCCACGCAGTTCGGTATCCGCAGCATCCCGACGCTCGCCCTGTTCCAAGGTGGGCGGGAGATCGCCCGTCAGGCCGGCGTGATGGGCGCGCAGGACATCGTGCGCTGGACGTCGACGCAAGTGGGACGCTGACCGATGCAGGGCTTGCTCGGCACTACACTAATCCTACTGGCGGCTTGCAGCCTGGCGGCGATGGCGACGGCGGCGTTCAGAGTGCCCGCCTTGCTGGGGTATCTCTCTGTCGGCGTTGTACTGGGCCCCTCAGTCATCGGCGTGATCGCGCCGGGGGAGACGCTGAGCTTTCTGTCCGAGCTGGGCGTGGCGCTGCTGTTGTTCATGGTCGGACTGGAATTCTCCCTCGGAGACTTCTGGCTCGCCCGCAGGACGGTGCTGATGGCGGGCGCTCTGCAGATGATCGCCGTGGCCCCGCCGCTGATCCTGCTATTGATGTGGCTGGGGCAGCCCGGCCAGAGCGCCGCGCTGCTCGGCACTGCGGCGGCCATGTCGTCCACGGCGCTGGTCAGCCGACAACTGGCCGACCAAGGCGAGCTCACCACCCGCCACGGACGCAGTGCCATCGCCGTGCTGGTCTTTCAGGACCTGGCCAGCGTGCCCCTGCTGGCCTTGCTGGCGATCTGGGCGCGCGGCGAGTCGCCGAAGATCGAGCATGTGCTGCTCGAAGTATTCGGTGTGCTGCTGCTGTTCGCGGCAGCGGCCCTCGCCTCGCGCCGTCTGTTGCATGGCCTGCTGGGCTGGGTGGCGCGGCGGGGCCACGAGGAATCGTTCGTGCTCGTCTCCTTGTGCGTGGTGGTGGCCGCCGCCGCCGCTGCGCACGCGGTCGGCGTATCTGCCGCCCTGGGGGCCTTCCTCGCCGGGATGGTGCTGGGCGAGAGCGACTTCCGGCACCACATGGAAAGCCACCTCAGGCCGTTTCGCGATGTGTTGTCGGGCGTGTTCTTCGTGACCATCGGCCTGCAACTGGACGCAGCACAGATTCTTTCGGCACCGCTGGCGGTGCTGGCGTGGCTGGTGGTGCTGGTACCGGTCAAGATCCTGCTCAATACGCTGGCCTTGCGGGCGACGCGCCTGTCCGCCCTCGATGCCTGGCGCACGGGCATAGCGTTGGGGCACGGCGGCGAGTTCGCCCTGCTGTTGTTGGGCACGGTCTTGCAGCAGCATCTGATCCCCGCGACCGTCGTCCAACCCATGCTGGTCGCGCTGGTGCTCAGCATGGCCCTGGCACCGCTACTGATCCGCCATCACGATGTACTTGCCCGGTTCTTGAGCCGCACCGGCGGCGTCATTCAGCCACCCCAGGCTGAAGAAGTCGAGATCGCCGCGCAGACGACGCGATATCGAGACCATGTCATCATTTGCGGCGCGGGCGAGCTTGGCCTGACAGTCAGCGAGATTCTTCGCCACGCCGGCGTGGCGCATCTGCTGCTGGAGGCGGACGCGCAGAAGGTCGAGGCCGCGCGTGCCGCCGGCGCGCCGGTGTTCCATGCCGATGCCAGTCGGCCCGATACCTTGCTGGCTGCCGGCTTGACGCATGCGCACTTGGTGGTGCTGACGTTCGCCCATGCCCAGCAAGCGTTGCGCATCGCCCAGGCGATTGCCGAGCGCCGTCCGGCGCTGACCTTGTGGGTGTCATGCAGAAGTACGACCGCGGCCGATGCATTTCGCGCCATGCCCAACGTGCGCGTGTATCAGCAATCCTTTGCCGCAGCTATTGGGCTGGCGGAACAGGTGATGTCGACGCTTGGCATGTCGACCGAGCTGATTGAAGGACACATCAGCGCAATGCGCCGCCGTCTCGACAGCAGCCGTTTTCCAGGGAGTTCATCGTCATGAAATCAACACGCCTTAACCCATTTCAGGTCTTACGTGACCAATTGGCCATCATGAGTTTTTACGAGCGCTTCGAGCAGGTCGTCGCGCTCGTGCTGTCGGCGGTGATCGCCGTCATCATCGTGGTGTCGCTGTTCCAGCTCATCTCCATCGTCTTCACGCTGCTGGTTCTAGATGCCTTCAATCCCCTGGACCACGAGGTATTCCAGAGCGTGTTCGGCATGATCATGACGCTCTTGATCGCGATGGAGTTCAAGCATTCCATCGTGCGCGTGGCGCTGCGTCGGGACAGCATCATCCAGGTCAAGACGGTGGTCCTGATCGCGCTGATCGCACTCTCCCGCAAGTTCGTGATCCTCGACTCCGACGCGAGCCCCGCAAAGATAGCCGCGCTGGCAAGCGCCACGCTGGCTCTGGGTGCGACCTACTGGCTGCTGCGCAAGCGCGGCGACCGCGCCGCCGAGACCTCTGAGCATGACCCGTCATCATCCCAGTGATCCGCGCACGGCGCTCTTGCAACACCGCTGGCTCAACCGCCTGCAGACCGGGCTGTTGGTCCTGACCCTGGTCGGGATCGCAGCCGCAGCAGGGAGACTGCCGTTTGGGGAAGGCTGCCTGTGGCTCGCGCTGTTTGCCATTGCAGGTGCGTTGCTGCTGGAACCGGTAGCCGCGTCGGCGCTGAGCTTGCGCCTGTACCGCGTACGGGCCTTGCACCCGCAAGAAGCCCACAAGATGTGGGCCCTATTGCGCGAGCTGCCCGCCCGTGCCGGTTTGCCCGCCACGCCGGTGCCGCACTATGTGCCCAGTGCCGTCGTCAACGCCTTCGCCACCGGCTCGAAGCAGGAGGCATCGATCGCCCTCACCGATGGCCTGCTGCGCAGCCTGAGCCCACGCGAGCTGGCGGGTGTGCTCGTGCACGAGGTCGCGCACATCGCTAATGAGGATCTGCGTGTCATTGGGCTGGCGGATTCCGACAGTCGCCTCACGAGCCTACTGGCCCTTATGGGACAGATCGCGATCCTGCTCAGCCTGCCCGCGCAGCTGGTTGGCGCGGCGGAGGTCTATTGGCCTGGTCTATTGTTATTGGCCGCATCGCCCCAGCTGGCCCTGCTCGCACAGCTCGGCTTGTCTCGCGTGCGTGAGTTCGACGCTGACCGCCTTGCGGCGGAACTGACTGGCGACCCGCAGGGGCTGGCGTCCGTGCTGGCAAAAATCGAGCGGGTCAGCCGCTCCTGGCGTGCCTGGCTATGGCCGGGATGGGGCAATCCCGAGCACTCCTGCTTGCGTACGCGTCCGGCAACGCAAGAGCGCATCGCACGCCTGCTGACGTTGGCGCCTGGGCCAGCATCAGCGTTGCCACTCCGCGCGCCCCATTTTTTGCCGGAATCTGCTTTGGCGACGCGCCCACCGCGCTGGCGCCCGAGCGGGCTGTGGCGCTGATTGCCCATCAACAGGAGACGTCTCATGGCCTATCTCGACCCGTACCAACGCCCCGCGCCGGACCGCTTCGTCCGGCGCGGGCTCTTCATCACCGCCTGCATTGCCGCGCTCATGCTGCTGTGGCAGTTTCTGCCCGCCATCGAGGCATGGTTCAGTCCGCGCGAGGCAGCAGAACGCACCGTGATGGCGCGTGGCGATCTGGCGGCGGACGAGAAAACCACCATCGAACTGTTCGAAAAATCGCGCGCCTCGGTGGTCTACATCACCACCGCGCAATTAGTACGCGATTAGTACGCGATGTCTGGACGCGCAACGTGTTCTCCGTGCCGCGCGGCACTGGCTCGGGCTTCATCTGGGACGACGCCGGCCACGTCGTCACCAACTTCCACGTCATCCAGGGCGCGTCCGAAGCCACCGTCAAACTGGCCGACGGCCGCGACTACCAGGCCGCGCTGGTGGGGATGAGCCCCGCGCACGACATCGCCGTGCTCAAGATCGGCGTCGGTTTCAAGAGCCCGCCGGCCGTGCCGGTCGGCACCAGTGCCGACCTCAAGGTGGGTCAGAAGGTGTTCGCTATCGGCAACCCCTTCGGCCTGGACTGGACGCTCACCACTGGTATCGTCTCCGCGCTCGACCGCTCGTTGCCGGGAGAAGCGGGCGGCCCGGCCATCGATCACCTGATCCAGACCGACGCCGCCATCAACCCCGGCAATTCCGGTGGCCCGCTGCTCGATTCGGCTGGGCGGCTGATCGGAATCAATACCGCCATCTACAGTCCGTCTGGCGCCTCGGCCGGCATAGGCTTTGCGGTGCCGGTCGATACCGTCATGCGCGTGGTGCCGCAACTCATAAAGACCGGCAAGTACATCCGTCCGGCACTGGGCATCGAGGTGGATGAGCAGATCAACGCGCGTCTGCAGGCGCTGACCGGCAGTAAGGGCGTATTCGTATTGCGCGTGACGCCGGGCTCGGCGGCGCACAGGGCCGGGCTCGTCGGCGTCGAGGTCACCGCAGGCGGCATCGTGCCCGGCGATCGCGTTATCAGCATCGACGGTATCGCCGTCGACGACGTCACCACATTACAGGCCCGGCTAGACGACAAGAACGTTGGAGATGTTGTGGTCTTGTTAGTGGAGCGGGCCGGCAAGACTCGCGAGATGCTTGTGGAACTACAACCGGGAGTTTGATGGAAAGTGGGTCATGGATCTGCACAGCGAAGCAGCCAAGCGACTTCAGCCTTGCGCCGAACTACGAGCCCTAGCTAGGGATGGTCTGAAGTAGCCCTGTATTTCCGGCTGACTTCAGCCACTGCTGATTTTGAAAGCGGTGAACCGATCAAAAACGATCGGATCACCCGCTCATTTCGGTGCTTTCAGCCGTCGCGAGCACCTTGCGACGGCCATTTTCCGCATTACAGGCGCACCTCTCCTGCGCTTGCCAGCAAATGTCGGCGGGCCATCCATAGGTTCGACAGGGCAAACAGCGTCACCAGTTGTGCAGTGTTCCTCACCAGCCCTCGGAAACGTACCTTGGTGTAGCCGAACTGCCGCTTGATCACGCGAAACGGGGGCTCTACCTTCGCTCGCACTTGCGCCTTGGCCTTCTCGATCTTGCGCTTGGCTTTGTACAGGGCGCTGCGTTTATCGAGCATCTTGTAGGTGCTGCGGCGTGCTGCGACCTGCCAGATCACTTCTCGGTCGGCATGCTCGGAGCGCTTTTCGACGCCGGTGTAGCCGGCATCGGCGCAGACGACGTTCTCGTCGCCGTGCAGCAGCTTGTCGACCTGGGTGACATCCGCCACGGTGGCTGCCGTGCCCACCACGCTGTGTACCAGCCCCGATTCATCATCAACGCCGATGTGCGCCTTCATGCCAAAGTAATACTGGTTCCCCTTCTTGGTCTGGTGCATTTTCGGGTCGCGCTTGCCGTCCTGGTTCTTGGATGAACTGGGCGCGTGGATCAGCGTGGCATCGACGATAGTCCATCTTGATAATATCGGGCCGCTCAACGCTCGGGTACGGCACGAAATCCAGCTCGACGATGCGCGTCCACTGGATGTCGTTATCCTGTCGTTCGTTGGCTTGTGGCTCCTCGTCGAGCAATGTTGGTGCTTCGATGCGGGTGACGACGAAATCCCGAAACTCTCTACTCTTGCGATCAAAGGGACGTGCCAGCGCATGCCGGTATCAACCAAAGCAAAGGGCACAATTACCCGCTCGGACTCGCCGCTGCTCATCGAGTAGTAGCGGATGGCGACGGGTCGCTTAGCGTGGATGCCTCGGCAAATCGTGGCTAACACATCCATCTTGGGAATGCTTAGGGCTGCGGGGGATTCGCATGGTAGCAGCGCCTGCATTGAGCCGTTCACGCCATCGCCAAAACCGAGAGACAGCGCCGACAGAACGCGCAGCGATGCGTGCTCGAACAACGGTGAGAACTCCTGCCCGATGCGATAAATCTTGTTGCTACCATCGAAGGTGATGTTATGCGGCGCAATTTCCCGGTACAAAGCCAAATCGCGTGTCGCCCCTGCCGGAGCCACACCGAAGCGCTCAATCAGATCAGGGCGTCCGATCTCACCGAAGAAATAGAGCCGAAAATCGATGTAGGCCAACCTCTCGCGCTGGACCAAACTCAAGTCCTCAAGCCGCTTAGAAAGGGAACCAAGCATGAATCATCACTATAGGGAAAAAATGAATATTTAATACGGTAATCCATAAAGTGCCATGATTATAATCAAATTGATGATAATCAGCATTAATACTTATGTAACAGCAAGAATTTATGTCTTAAACGTAGACAGTCATCGTATGGGCTGATGTTTCTATACCGTTAAATTGATGCCATCCAACTATAAAACCTTGCTGCCCAAGGCCCTATAGCCCCCTCAGGCAATTTGCCCTTATCCACTATTTTGGTATTGGGATGAGGGATACCAGAATAACCTAACGACTCAGGGACCGGGATCACAGGCGGCTGTGGCTCGTCGCTTACCTTAATTCAAATTATTTTCAGATAGATATCATTCTTCTGAACATACGCGATTAACGGCAGAATCTCACGATTCTGCCGTTTTTGTATTATTTTTCAGAGGAGTAGTAATGAACAATTCTGAAGGTTTGAAGTCGTTTCACCAATCGCTTTCTGGTCTGCCACAGTGGGCATCAGAGCGGATTCTGCAGCAAATAAACCAGTTAACCGACTACGAGCCAGTGATCGGCATTCTGGGTAAAACCGGCGCGGGAAAGAGTAGCCTTTGCAATGCCTTGTTTGTCGGCGAAGTATCGCCGGTCAGCGATGTGGCGGCCTGCACCCGTGAACCTTTACGCTTTCGTCTGCTGGTTGGCGACCGCCATATGACGCTGGTGGACCTGCCCGGTGTGGGCGAAAGTGGCGCTCGCGATAACGAATATGCTGCGCTGTATCGCGAACAGCTTCCCCGGCTTGACCTGGTGCTGTGGCTGATTAAGGCCGATGACCGGGCGCTGGCAGTGGATGAACACTTTTATCATCAGGTGATTGGGGAGGCATACCGGCATAAGGTGCTGTTTGTTATCAGCCAGTCGGATAAGGTCGAGCCCACCAGCGGTGGGGGGCCATTGTCCAAAGAGCAGAAGCAGAATATCAGCCGTAAAATCTGTCTGCTGCATGAGCTGTTCCAGCCCGTCCATCCAGTGTGTGCCGTGTCGGTCCGTCTTCAGTGGGGACTGCGGGTGATGGCCGAGCGAATGATTAAGTGCCTGCCACGTGAGGCCACCAGCCCGGTGGTGTCGCAACTCCAGCCTTCCTTTCGCACGACGGTAGTCCGGGAACAGGCGCGTAGCGATTTTGGTGAAACCGTCGGTGCTGTACTCGATAGCATCAGTGCCTTTCCCCTGATACCCGCCCCGGTGCGGGCCGTCATTCAGGCCGTGCGCACCACCGTGGTGTCAGTGGCCCGTGCCGTCTGGGATTTCTTCTTCTGAGTATTTAACCCATCCCTGTTATTTCCCTGACCCTGTCGCCGATGCGACGGGGATTTCTTTTATTTGTTTTCCCATTATGAGGAGTCTGCTTATGACCCGTCTGGCTTCGCGCTTTGGCGCAGCAAACCTTATCCGTCGCGACCGCCCGTTAACCCGTGAGGAGCTGTTTCGCGTGGTGCCCAGTGTGTTCAGCGAGGACAAACATGAATCCCGCAGTGAGCGTTATACCTATATACCTACCATCTCCCTGCTCGACAGCCTGCAGCGAGAAGGCTTCCAGCCATTCTTTGCCTGTCAGACCCGCGTGCGTGACCCCGGTCGTCGTGAACATACAAAGCATATGCTGCGTCTGCGGCGTGAGGGGCAGATTACCGGTAAACAGGTACCAGAAATTATCCTGCTCAACTCCCACGATGGAACCAGTTCGTATCAGATGTTGCCGGGACTATTTCGTGCGGTTTGTCAGAACGGGCTCGTCTGCGGTGAGTCGTTTGGCGAGGTGCGGGTGCCACACAAGGGGGACGTGGTGAGTCAGGTGATTGAAGGCGCGTATGAGGTGCTGGGGATTTTTGACCGGGTGGAGGAGAAACGGGATGCCATGCAGTCGTTGCTGTTGCCACCCCCGGCACAGCAGGCACTGGCAAAAGCCGCCCTCACATACCGCTTTGGTGAAGACCACCAGCCGGTGACTGAATCGCAGATCCTCTCCCCTCGCCGCTGGCAGGATGAGAGCAATGACCTGTGGACCACGTACCAGCGTATTCAGGAGAACCTGATTAAGGGCGGGCTCAGTGGCCGTAATGCCAAAGGAGGACGGTCACATACCCGTGCCGTTCGCGGTATCGACGGGGACGTGAAACTTAACCGGGCACTGTGGGTGATGGCGGAAGCCCTGCTCACGCAACTGCAGTGACCGTTTAATGTTGCTGCGTTGTTAATATCGGACACCACCTGTCCGCATCGCACCGTGCTGACGGTCCTCACTCACCGAGGGAAGGCCTGTAACCCCCGCTGCCTCTGGCTTTTGCAGAAATGAAAAATAGTTTCTGTGGTGTCCATACCCTGTCCGACCCCCTCTTTAAAGTAATCACATCATTTTCAGTCAGTTAACTTTCACGGAGAACGTCTCATGACACAGGCAGAACGCCGCCATGACCGGCTGGCTGTCAGGCTGTCACTGATAATCAGCCGTCTGGTGGCAGGGGAAACGCTGAGTGTGCGTAAGCTTGCCGCTGAGTTTGGTGTGTCGGTGCGCACGCTGCGGCGTGATTTTCGTGAGCGGCTGATGTATCTGGACCTGGAGTATCAGTCCGGATATTGCCGCTTACGCACTGCGGGCAGTGAGACGCAGATGGTGCCCGACGTGCTTATCTTTGCCCACCGCAGCGGGATGGCCGGTCTTTTCCCTGGCTTTGACCGTCGTCTGGTAAACGCACTGCTGATGTGCGATGAGTCTCCCTGCGTAATCGCACCCGCCAGTCCGGCTCCTTCGCCATCAGGCGCATTGTCTTTCTGGCGACTGATTCAGGCCATTACCGGGCGCAGGCGGGTGACTCTGATTGCCGAGGGGCAGCGCTGTGAGCGGCTGGCTCCCTGCCGGTTACTTATCCACCAGCAGGCCTGGTATCTGGTGGCAGAGCACGACGGACATATCGCCGTATTCTCCCTGGATGAAATCCATCTGGTTCAGCCCCTGCAGGAGACTTTCCGGCGTAACGACAGTCTGTGTCGTCTTGTTGAAGACCCGGGCTTTATTCAGTCCTTACCCCATTTTCGCTTTATCCAGCAGTCACTGCTTACATTTGTTCCGGCTGACAGCCCACCGGAATAGCGCAGGCATTGTTATCAACCCGGCAACAGGGAGGAGCCCTATGCCCGTTATTGCCATTATCGCCATTGTTGTCATCGTCATCATTCTGAACAAAACCGGGGTGTCCGACAGTCTCGCGGCCCTGACCCTTGCCACTGTTGCCGCACTGCTGACGGGAGGTGGCGCAGCCGGTGCTGCCAGTGTCGCGCTGACACCGTTCGTCGGCGTGCCGGTGGGTATTTTCGTCGGCATTTATGTCTTTGCCAAAGTGGTACGTCTGATTTCAGGGAAAAAATAATGAAATGTAAAACACTACCTCTGCTGGCGCTGGTTGCCACCACGCTGTTTCTGAGCGCCTGCGATGACAGGAGTGATGACCTGAAAGCTATCAGTAAATTTAAGGACCTCACGCCTCCGCGCTTCAGCGATGTGGTCAGTCGGCAGGATGATGTCAGCGAAGAATGGTCACAGGTTGGCTTTTCATCAGGTCTCACCCTGCAGGTCTTACGTACCCGTGAGTCGCCCGATGGCTGCGAGGGCGGTAGTTACTACTACCTCGTGGATATGCAGGAAAAAACCATCCAGCCGCTGATGAATGCGCTGTGTATTGCCGATAACATCAAACTGGAATACCAGGAGGTGACGGACCCGTATACCAAAGAAAAATACTTTGAGTACGCCCATGACGGCAAACTGATGGGGCGACTGCTGATACCCTCAAACCCTGAGAACCAGTAATAAAACAACGACAAAGGAGACAAGAATGACAATACTTTCACTAAGTCGGTTTATGCTGGCGGGTGTACTGCTCGCGAGCTTTAATGCCTCTGCTATCCCGGGGTTCTGGCAGCAGGGTTACGGTCAGGGCAATACGGAATACAGCGTGACCGAAGCCAGCGGAAAGACGTTTACCATCAACTGCACAGGGAACCCGGACCAGAATGGTTTCTATCAGCATTCAGTCTTTCTTACCCTTGCCGATGACAAGATGGTCAGTTCGCACGATGACGACACTACTATCACCGTAGTGATGGATCACCAGCAGTACATTATTCCGTCCAGCCTGGGCTGGCGTAACGGCGATAACGCCTGGTTTGACTTCATCAGCAATATCTCTGAGGCCGGGCAGTTCGACGTCTACGTCAATGACCACAAAGCAGGGACCTTCACTGCGGACCGGAAGAACGCTGAGAAAGTTCTGTCCACTCTCGGAGACTGCAGCAACGACTGATAGTAGTATCTTCCCCAGCAAATCCACCCCGACAGCCAGCAGGCTGCCGGGGTTTTCTTTTATCAGGAGCCCGAAAATGACCCAATCCGTGTTGCTGCCACCGGGGCCTTTCACCCGGAGACAAGCGCAAGCGGTCACTACCACGTACAGCAATATCACACTCGAAGACGACCAGGGCAGTCACTTCCGTCTGGTGGTTCGTGATACTGAAGGCCGGATGGTCTGGCGGGCATGGAACTTTGAGCCGGATGCCGGTGAAGGTCTTAACCGCTATATCCGCACCTCAGGCATCCGTACAGACACGGCCACCCGCTGATCGCGAAGCATTTACCCGCATTCACCTCCCCGAACACACTTTATATCCCCATACGCCAGCCATCGCCGCTGGCGTTTTTATTGACGGAGACATACCCATGACAACACAGACGCAGCACGACCTCGCACCCGCTAACCAACCCGAATTTGAACTGACCGTCACGCCGGTCCCCGATGAACAGCGTATCGATTTCTGGCCACAGTACTTTGGCGCTATCCCGCAGTGGCTACTCCTGGAGCCGCATATCTTCGCCTGGATGGACCGCTTCTGTGAGGGCTACAGCGGTGGTATCTGGTCGTTCTACACCCTCAGCAATGGCGGCGCATTTATGTCCCCCGAGCCTGACAACGATGAGACATGGCGTCTGTTTAACTGCCTGAACGGTAACGATGCCCAAATGAGTGCAGAAGCAGCAGGTATTGCTGTCTGCCTGATTGCGTATAGCCACCATGCCTGCCGTACAGAATGTGACGCGATGACCGCACACTATTACCGCCTGCGGGAGTATGCCATGCAACATCCAGAGGCTCACGCCATTCTGCGTATTATCGACTGACCGAAGGAGCAACAGATGAAACAGCTTTCCTTTTTACCCGGCGAGATGACGCCACAGGACCGGCGTCTCATTCAGCGGGCGCTCAGGGCTCTGGACCGCCACCTGCATGAGCCCGGCGTAGCCTTCACCTCTACCCACGCCGTACGTGAATGGCTGCGACTGCATATGGCCGCGCTTGAGCGGGAAGAGTTCCGGGTGTTGTATCTGGACAACCAGAATCAGTTGATTGCCCATGAAACGCTCTTCACCGGCACGATTAACCGCACCGAGGTGCATCCCCGGGAGGTGGTCAAACATGCTCTGCACTTCAACGCGGCGGCGGTGATACTCGCGCATAACCATCCTTCCGGCGAGACGACACCTAGCCAGGCCGACAAAACCCTCACGCAGCGACTGGTTCAGGTGCTTCAGCTGGTGGATATCCGTGTCCCTGACCATCTGATTGTCGGTGGCAGGCAAATCTATTCGTTCGCAGAACACGGTCTGCTTTGAGGTATTACATGAAAATTATCAGTAAACGCAGGGCAATGACGATATACCGCCAGCATCCTGAGTCCCGAATCTTTCGCTACTGCACCGGCAAATACCAGTGGCACGGTAGCGTCTGTCATTACACCGGCAGGGACGTTCCGGATATCGCCGGAGTCCTCGCGGTATACGCCGAACGCCGCCAGGACCGCAATGGGCCCTATACCTGCCTGATGAGCATCACCCTGAACTGACAATAGTGGAGAACTGTAATGAGCAACCCTACCAGGGGCCTGCAGCGGGAGATTACACTGCGCCTGGGAGCCCGTCTGGTGCAGGAAGGCAACCGACTGCATTATCTGGCTGACCGGGCCAGCATCACCGGCAAGTTCAGTGACATCGAATGCCGGAAGCTGGATGAAACATTCCCGCACTTTATCCGCCAGATGGAATCGATGCTGACCACCGGTGAACTCAGCCCCCACCATGCCCACTGCGTTACCCTGTAACACAACGATTTAACCTGCGAAGCCGACACCCTTGGCAGTTGCGGCTACGTATACATCGCCATTTACCCCACTCAGCGTTAATTACCTACACGAGAGCAAACATGAAAACTTTACCTGCAACAACTCAGCGGGCGGTGAAGCCCTGCCTGTCACCCGTGGCTGTCTGGCAAATGTTACTGACACGTCTGCTGGAACAGCACTATGGTCTGACAATAAACGACACGCCATTCTGCAATGAGGCTGTGATTAAGGAACACATCGATGCCGGTATCACCCTAGCCGATGCCGTGAATTTTCTGGTAGAAAAATACGAGCTGGTTCGTATCGACAGGAAGGGATTTAGCTGGCAGGAACAATCTCCTTATCTCCGGGCTGCAGACATTCTGCGAGCGCGGCAGGCAACGGGCTTGTTGCGGCAAAGCCGTAACAACGTAGTACGATGAACATTGCGTACAACCTTCCCGATTTACATTTCTGAACTTCCTCCCTTGTTTACCTATTGCGTAATGCGCCTGCTACTACCCGGCAGGCGCGTTATCTTTTTACGGACAAACAATCATGCAACCAGAAGTTGAAGTATTAACCGATCATAATGAGCTAATTTGTTCGAGCTTTATTGAACACATTGCCAACACATTAAATTTAGGAGTGGTGTACAACTAAACCTGCAGCCAAGGATGTATAGTGAGCGAAGCCCTATCAGGCCTTTTTGGTCAGTAGATAAGATTGATCTTCGTTGATAGAATTTACTTACACCAGCTGTTACATTAAGATAATTTTTTTGGTGGGAGAATGATAAGATCTTACGTAACAATTTGATTTTAATGGTGCCGATAATAGGAGTCGAACCTACGACCTTCGCATTACGAATGCGCTGCTCTACCAACTGAGCTATATCGGCCCTGAGAGGCCGGTTACGAGCGTAACCACGGGGCAAAAGGTTAGATCTAACCGGGTGATGCGTCAATGCCCTTTTGAATCAAACGGCTATTTTTGCATCACCCATGATTATTTACGCACGAATCGTATCGTCACCGAAGCCGATCCACTTGTAAGTGGTCAACGCTTCCAGCCCCATCGGACCGCGCGCGTGCAGTTTCTGCGTGCTGACCGCCACCTCAGCCCCGAGGCCGAACTGGCCGCCGTCGGTAAAGCGGGTGGAGGCATTCACATATACTGCTGAAGAATCCACTTCGTTCACGAAGCGATCGGCATTGCGCAGGGTGCGCGTCAGGATCGCGTCAGAATGCTGCGTGCCGTATTCACGAATGTGGGCAATGGCGTCGTCGAGATCGGCAACGATTTTCACGTTTAGATCCAGTGACAGGAACTCGTCGTCGTACTGCTCCGCTTTTACGGGAACAACGTTAGCCGGGCCATCCTGAAGCAGTGCGAGCGCGCTGGCGTCAGCATGCAGCGTCACGCCGCTCTCTGCCATCTGTTTGCTCAGGGCCGGCAGGAAGGTGTTTGCAATATCCTGATGCACCAGCAGCGTTTCAACGGTGTTACAGGTGCTTGGACGCTGGGTTTTCGCGTTCACGATAATCTTCAACGCCGGTTCAATCTCAGCGCTGTCGTCAACAACGATATGGCACACGCCGATACCGCCGGTGATAACCGGGATCGTCGACTGCTCGCGGCACAGCTTGTGCAGGCCCGCGCCGCCGCGTGGGATCAGCATGTCGATGTATTTGTCCATGCGCAGCATTTCGTTGACCAGCGCGCGGTCCGGGCTCTCGATCGCCTGTACGGCACCCGCCGGTAAGCCACACTCTTCCAGAGCCTGCTGAATGACTTTCACCGTGGCGGCGTTGGTGCGCCAGGTCTCTTTCCCACCGCGCAGAATAGCGGCGTTACCGGTTTTCAGGCACAGGGAGGCAACATCAACCGTCACGTTTGGACGGGCTTCATAAATAACGCCGATGACGCCGAGCGGCACGCGGCGGCGCTCCAGGCGTAAACCGCTGTCGAGCAGCCCGCCGTCGATCACCTGCCCTACCGGGTCGGCCAGATTGCAGACCTGACGCACATCGTCGGCGATGCCTTTCAGGCGTGCCGGGTTCAGCGCCAGACGGTCGAGCATCGCTTCGCTCAAGCCGTTACGACGGGCTTCCAGCAGATCCTGCTCGTTGGCGAGCAAAATCTCCTGAGACTGGGACTCCAGATAATCAGCGATTTTTTCCAGCACGCGGTTTTTCTCGCGGCTGGAAAGGAGCGCCAGTTTGTAAGAGGCAGCCTTCGCGGCAGCGCCCATTTGTTCCAGCATGTTCTGGCTCCTTAACGAATAATCATGTCATCGCGATGCACGGCAACCGGGCCATATTCATAGCCCAGAATGGCGTCGATCTGCTGCGAGTGGTGACCCGCGATGCGGCGCAGCGCGTCGCTGTTGTAACGGCTTACGCCGTGGGCGATGTCGCGGCCTTCGAGGTTACGGATACGGATCACTTCACCACGGGAGAAGTTGCCTGTCACGCTTTTAATTCCTTTAGGAAGCAATGAACTTCCTCGTTCCAGAATCGCGGCGGTTGCCCCTTCATCGACGACGAGTTCGCCAGCAGGAGGCGCGCCAAATATCCAGCGCTTGCGGTTTTCCAGCGGGGATTCCTGGGCGTGGAAGCGGGTGCCGACGGAGATACCTTCCATTACGTCGCCAATCACGCCGGGGCGGCTGCCCGCTGCAATGATGGTGTCGATACCGGCGCGGCACGCTACGTCAGCGGCCTGCAGCTTGGTCCCCATACCGCCCGTTCCGAGGCCTGAAACGCTGTCACCGGCGATGGCGCGCAGCGCATCGTCGATGCCTTGAACGTCGGTAATCAGCTCGGCTTCCGGATTCGAGCGCGGGTCGGCGGTAAACAGCCCCTGCTGATCGGTCAGAAGCAGTAATTTATCGGCACCGGCCAGAATCGCAGCCAGCGCCGAGAGGTTATCGTTATCACCCACTTTGATTTCAGCGGTAGCAACGGCATCGTTCTCGTTAATGACCGGAACAATGTTGTTGTCCAGCAGCGCGCGCAGGGTATCGCGGGCGTTCAGGAAGCGCTCTCTGTCTTCCATATCCGCACGCGTCAGCAGCATCTGCCCGACGTGAATACCATATATGGAGAACAGCTGTTCCCAGAGTTGAATGAGTCGGCTTTGCCCCACGGCGGCCAGCAGCTGCTTGGAAGCGATCGTCGCGGGGAGTTCGGGGTAACCCAGGTGTTCACGCCCGGCGGCAATCGCCCCGGAGGTCACAATCACAATACGATGCCCTGCGGCATGTAGCTGAGCGCACTGACGTACAAGCTCAACAATGTGGGCGCGATTTAGGCGGCGCGATCCGCCTGTTAAAACACTGGTACCGAGTTTTACCACCAGCGTCTGGCTGTCACTCATGATTCTCTGCCGTTCAACGATAAGGGAAAGTAATGTCGAACGAACGTTTTAACAGGAGTCAGCCCCGTTGCCAACTGCCTTAGCACATCGCGAAACACTTTGTTGCGCGGGATCAGGAAGCCTAGCGGGAAATTTTGACAATTTTATTACCGAAATAATAAATCACATTTTTTTAAAATTATTCTTAGTTTGTCATAAAAGTTTCATTCCAGAACGATAAAACCCTTCCTGTTTTTTCACGGGACTTAAGCATGAGCTTATCGTCCAGCGAATTTTTTAGCGCGTTTATAAGACAGGATCGAAAATGAAAAAGAGCACTCTGGCATTAATGGTTATGGGCGTAGTTGCTTCTGCATCCGTTCACGCAGCTGAAGTTTATAATAAAGATGGTAATAAACTGGACGTGTACGGCAAAGTGAAAGCCATGCACTACATCAGTGATGATGCCACCAAAGATGGCGATCAGACTTACGTTCGTTTCGGTTTTAAAGGCGAAACGCAGATTAACGATCAGCTGACGGGCTATGGCCGTTGGGAATCTGAATTTGCAGGTAACAAAGCCGAGAGCGACTCTACTCAGAAAACGCGTCTGGCGTTTGCGGGCCTGAAGCTGAAAAACTTTGGTTCACTGGATTACGGTCGTAACCTGGGCGCCCTGTATGACGTCGAAGCATGGACCGATATGTTCCCTGAGTTCGGCGGCGACTCTTCCGCGCAGACCGATAACTTCATGACCAAGCGCGCTACCGGCCTGGCCACCTACCGTAACACCGATTTCTTCGGCGCGGTTGACGGTCTGGACATGACGCTGCAGTACCAGGGCAAAAACGAGAACCGTGACGCCAAGAAACAGAACGGTGACGGTTTTGGTACCTCTCTGACCTATGACTTCGGCGGCAGCGATTTCGCCGTCAGCGGCGCCTACACCAACTCTGACCGCACCAATGCTCAGAACCTGCTGGCGCGTGGCCAGGGTCAGAAAGCAGAAGCCTGGGCAACCGGTCTGAAATATGATGCGAACGATATTTATCTGGCTGCAATGTATTCTGAAACCCGCAATATGACGCCAATTTCCGGCGGCTTTGCAAATAAAGCGCAGAACTTTGAAGTTGTCGCACAATATCAGTTCGACTTTGGTCTGCGCCCGTCCCTGGGCTATGTCCAGTCTAAAGGCAAAGATATCGAAGGTATTGGCGACGAAGATCTGGTGAAATATATTGACGTTGGCGCGACCTATTACTTCAACAAAAATATGTCCACCTTTGTTGATTATAAAATCAACCAGATTGACGACAAAAATAAACTGGGCGTGAGCAGCGATGACATCGTTGCTGTAGGTATGACCTACCAGTTCTGATGATGTGAAATAAAAAAACCGGCTTGATGCCGGTTTTTTTATTGTCGGGGATTCATGCGGTCTGGTGCCCTCTCCCACGGTGAGAGGGAGAATTTGTAGGCCGAGTAAGGCGAAGCCGCCACCCGGCGCTGTGACACCATCAGGCAGTCAGCTTCACCGCTTCGCTGGAAAAGTCATCCGCAGGTTCGAACTTGAGATCCAGGGTAGCCAGCAGTGCGCGTGCCTTATCGTGAAACTCTTTTAGCGTATATTCCAGGCGGTCAATCACTTCCTGATCTTTAATCGTGGTCGCCTGCCAGTTGCCGTCTTTATTAAACAGGCCAAACTGGTAGCTATACGTAAAGCGTTTTTCCTCTGCTTCCATTTCCATCCACCAGCCCCAGAATTCACGTTTTTCGGGTGCAGGCTTCACGTTGACGCATACAGCCAGGCAGTCGAAAAAAAAGCGATTCTCTTCACACTGCTCTTCTCGAATATACGGGCCGAGAGCCATAAACTTCTTAATCAGTCTACTTTTCGGGTGTCCACTCGGTAACGTCATTGCGATCTCCTTTTGTGAAGCCACTGTTTTACCAAACCAGCGAAATTTAGCAATCTATTAACACAATCTCTGAGCGATCCAGCGCGTAATCTCTTTCAGTGATTTGTCGAAATTCTGATAGACCGGGCTGAACGGCACCTCAAGCAATTTGCCATCCGCAGATGACGAAGTGATTAATCGCGACTCTTCTTCCGGGCTGAACGGATCGTTTTTCCAGAACCCTGACAGCATCGGCGTTGGGCAGCGACGTCCCAGCAACCCCTGCGTTTTTAACGAGTAACGATTGAGCTCAACGCGCAGCGCTTCGTCTGATGCATCATGCATGCCAAGACGGCTGGCCAGCACATCAAGGTACATTTCAGGTACGCTCCCCTGGCGTGCAGGATCGCTGAGCAGAGCGTGTACGACCGGGCCGAGGCAGGCGACAGCTTTCAGACGAGAAGATTCAAGATAAGCCAGACGCACCGCGACGTTCGCGCCGAAACGGAAGCCGAATGCCGCCACGCGGGTGTGGTCAACCCACGGAATATTTTCCAGCGCTTTTAGCGCATGCTGGTGCAGCAGGCTGGAATCCTGAGTCAGTTTCCATTTGGATGAGAAACCAATTGAAGGCATATCAAGCGTCAGCATCGCGATCCCTTTTGGTGCGAAGTAACGCTCATACAGGCTGTAATAATCAATTTGCAGCGAATCCAGCCCGCCGCACATGAGGACGGTCGGGAACGGGCCGTCGCCTTCCGGCATATGCAGGAACCCGGTGACGGGTGCGCCCCCTGAAATGGTGAATTCAAGTTCACGCATCCGGCCCGGCAGACGTTGAGCCGCCTCCTGATAGGCGCGATTCGCCAGCGCCTGAGCCTGCTCCGCCAGTTCATCCCCTTTTAAATGGGGGTAAGCGGCAATGCCGTAAAGATTAGCGGCGTGCAGCCAGTGCTTGCCGCTGCGCGTGGCATCCTCTTCCTGGCTGGCTTTTTGCTGCCAGAGCATCGCCTGTTTAGACCACTCGTAGATCCAGTTTCCGCCACGGTAGCCCACCACCGTATCGTAGAGTTCGCTGTCGGTACGTTCGGCTTCACTCATCACGATACGTGCCTGCACATCGAGGATTTCACGAGGGTCGATACCGCGCCAGATCCACATCAGGCGGTTAATCATGCGATACCAGTGAGGCACGTTTTTTCCGTCTAACGCGGACTGGACGGCAGGCTGGGTACCCGGATTGAAGCGACGCACCAGCGTCGACGTTTCAGGGTGTTTGAAACGGGGTTTGAAGAGAGTCTCGGTGAGATTCGCCTGCGTCATTGCGTTGCCTCCATGAATACGTCGTATAGAGACTATTGTAACGCGTGGCAGGCCAAAAAGAACAACGCCCGACATAGTCGGGCGTGTAAAGTTACGTACTGGTATTAACGGCCTGAAATAGGCGGTACGAAGACCACGCCCATATCCCATGGCTGTTCAATCCAGGTGTCCTGCGGGATATCAATCACGTAATCGTCAACCAGCGGGCGGCCAGCAGGCTTCGCGAAGATAGTGACGAAATGTGCTTTCGGATACATTTCGCGGATAGCGACCGCAGTACCGCCGGTATCCACCAGGTCATCAATAACGATGAAACCTTCGCCGTCGCCTTCCGCACGTTTCAGCACGGTCAGCTCGCGCTGGTTGTCATGGTCATAGCTGGAGATGCAAACGGTATCGACATGACGAATACCCAGCTCACGTGCCAGCAGCGCCCCCGGTACCAGACCGCCACGGCTGACGGCAATAATGCCTTTCCACTGTTCGGAAGGCATCAGACGCGCAGCCAGTTTGCGTGCGTGAATCTGCAACATGTCCCAGGTGACGACGTATTTTTCGCTCATGTGAAGTGTCCCAGCCTGTTTTTATACGGCTTAAAAAGTGTTCGAGGGGGAAATAGGTTGCGCGAGATTATAGAGATCTGACGCACTAAAAACCAGTGTTTAGCGCCCTCTGCCTGAGTTTTTACATGCTTTATGCTACCAGCCAGCAGAGAAAGTGGTATTCTCAGTTTCATCTCGCAAGCCTGACTTGTGGTAACTATTAACCTGCTAACCCTGTGACCTGCAACCCTGTTTGCAGCGCCTCGACAAGGAGACTTATCGTGTCTGAACTGTCTCAATTATCTCCGCAGCCGCTGTGGGATATTTTTGCGAAAATCTGCTCCATTCCACACCCTTCCTACCACGAAGAACAGCTTGCCGAACATATTATGGGCTGGGCGAAGGAAAAAGGTCTGCATGCTGAACGTGACCAGGTTGGCAACATTCTGATCCGCAAACCGGCTACCGCAGGCATGGAAAACCGCAAACCGGTTGTGCTGCAGGCGCACCTGGACATGGTGCCACAGAAGAACAACGACACCGTTCACGACTTCACCAAAGACCCGATTCAACCGTACATCGACGGCGACTGGGTGAAAGCACGCGGCACCACGCTGGGCGCGGATAACGGCATCGGTATGGCCTCTGCGCTGGCCGTGCTGGCCGACGACAGCGTTGAACACGGTCCGCTGGAAGTGCTGCTGACCATGACCGAAGAAGCGGGCATGGACGGCGCGTTTGGTCTGCAGGCGAACTGGCTGCAGGCGGACATCCTGATCAACACCGACTCTGAAGAAGAAGGCGAGATCTACATGGGCTGCGCGGGCGGGATTGATTTCATCTCTACCCTGCCGCTGAAGCGCGAAGCGATTCCTGCGGGCTTCCAGACCTTCAAGCTGACGCTGAAAGGGCTGAAAGGCGGCCACTCCGGCGGCGATATTCACCTGGGTCTGGGTAACGCCAACAAGCTGCTGGCGCGCTTCCTGGCAGGCCATGCGGTCGAGCTGGATCTGCGTCTGGTAGACTTCAACGGCGGTACACTGCGTAACGCGATCCCGCGCGAAGCCTTCGCCACCGTAGCGGTTCCAGCGGCAAAAGCGGACGAGCTGAAAAAACTCTCCACCGTATACCTGGATATCCTGAAGAACGAACTGTCGGCGAAAGAGAAAAACCTGACCGTGGTGCTGGAATCTGTTTCTACAGATAAAGCCGCGCTGACCGCGCAGTCTCGTGACACCTTCGTTCAGCTGCTGAACGCGACGCCAAACGGCGTGATCCGCAACTCTGACGTGGCGAAAGGCGTGGTGGAAACCTCGCTGAACGTGGGCGTGGTGACCATGAGCGACGACAGCGCGGAAATCATCTGCCTGATCCGCTCGCTTATCGACAGCGGTAAAGAGTACGTGGTGAGCATGCTGGAATCTCTGGGCACGCTGGCGGGCGCAAAAACGTCTGCCAAAGGCAGCTACCCGGGCTGGCAGCCGTATGCAAGTTCTCCGGTGATGGCGCTGGTGCGTGAAACCTATCAGCGTCTGTTCAACAGCACCCCGAACATTCAGGTGATCCACGCCGGTCTGGAATGTGGCCTGTTCAAGAAACCGTATCCGGATATGGATATGGTGTCCATCGGGCCAACCATTACCGGTCCGCATTCGCCGGATGAGCAGGTTCATATCGAAAGCGTCGGTCACTACTGGACGCTGCTGACTGAACTGCTGAAAGCGATCCCCGTTAAGTAATACCCTCACTACAGCCCTCTCCCACAGGGAGAGGGTGAAAAACGTAGGCCCGGTAAGCGTAGCGCCACCGGGCTTTTTTACAATCCCAGAACCAGCTGTCGCTCTAGCTGCGGATCCAGCAGCGTAACGTGCAATCCCACCAGCCTCACCCCTCGCCCGCCCCGGCGCTCTTCCCATGCCTTTTTCGCCGTCGCGATAAGGTCGTCTTTATTCAGACGCGGCCAGACGTGTTCCTGCGTGGTCTGCTGGAAGTCATTGAATTTTAATTTGATACCCTGACGGGCAATCAGCAGGTCCGGCTTCACCTTGCTTAAGCGTCGTTCCAGCTCAGGGTAAAGCTGTTCCGTGATAATGGTTTCGCATTCGGACCAGTCATGAATATCTTCAATGAGGGTGCGCTCAACGCCGACGGATTTACGTAGCCGCTCGCTGTTCACATCGCGATCGTCAATTCCCTGGCTGCGCTCCCACAGCACGCGGCCAAACTTTCCAAAGCGCTTGAGCAGCATGGCGAGATCGCTTCGCTGCACGTCTTCGCAGGTCCGTAGCCCCATGCTTTCCAGCTTTGCGGCGGAGACTTTTCCCACGCCGGGGATTTTGCCGAGCGGCAGCGTTTTCAAAAACGCCGGCACCTCGTCAGGCGTGATGACGTATTGACCGTTGGGCTTATTTAAATCGGAGGCAATTTTGGCGAGGAATTTAACGGGCGCGACGCCCGCCGATGCCGTCAGATTCAGCTCGTTGAAAATCGTCTGGCGGATCTCCTGCGCCATCAGCGTGGCGGAGCCGTGGCAGTGCACGCTGTCGGTCACATCCAGATAGGCTTCGTCCAGCGACAGCGGCTCTATCAGAGAGGTATAGCGGGAGAAGATTTCCCGAATATGGAGGGAAGCCTCTTTATAGGCTTCAAACCGGCCGGGCAGAAGCGTGAGATGAGGGCAAAGCTTTAAGGCCATCGCCGTTGGCATCGCGCTGCGCACGCCAAATTTGCGCGCAGGATAGTTGGCGGTGCTGATGACACCACGCTGAACGCGGCTGCCGCCAATGGCGATGGGAATATCCCGCAGCGCCGGGTTGTCACGCATCTCCACTGCGGCAAAAAAGCAGTCCATATCGACATGGATTATTTTGCGCATAGTAAGCCCTCACTCATCACTGGATAAGTATACAGTAAACAAATGAGGATTGAGAAGCAGATGTGAGAACGCCGGGTGGCGGCTTTGCCTTACCCGGCCTGCAAAAAATTAAATAATGCGCTGCTGTTCGCGGGCCATCCTTTTCTTCCGCGCATCGCACGGTTCCGGACAGTCGCAAACCTTTTCCATCCCAATAGATGAAATACCGCCGCAGCTACCCTGAATGCTTTTCCTCTTAACAATCCAGCCTAACGACATGCCGAAGACGACAAGCACAAACACCACAAAGGTTGCCAGAAACGTCAGCATCATCAGCCTCCAAAGTCATCGAGCATGATGTTCTCATCTTCGACACCGAGATCTTTCAGCATCTTAATCACGGCGGCGTTCATCATCGGCGGACCACACATATAGAACTCGCAGTCCTCAGGCGCCGGGTGCTGTTTGAGGTAGTTTTCATACAGCACGTTGTGGATGAACCCCGTATAGCCCGTCCAGTTATCTTCCGGCTGCGGATCGGAAAGCGCCACATGGAAGGTAAAGTTCGGGTTTTCACGCGCCAGCTGTTCAAACTCATCTTCATAGAACATCTCGCGCAGCGAGCGCGCCCCGTACCAGAAGCTGATCTTACGCTGGCTCCCCAGCCGCTTGAGCTGGTCAAAGATGTGCGAGCGCATCGGGGCCATACCGGCACCGCCGCCGATAAAGACCATTTCCGCATCGGTATCTTTCGCGAAGAACTCCCCGAACGGGCCGGAGATCGTCACCTTATCGCCAGGCTTCAGGGACCAGATGTATGACGACATGACGCCCGGCGGTGCATCCGGCACATTCGGTGGCGGCGTGGCGATACGCACGTTGAGCATGATGATGCCCTTCTCTTCCGGGTAGTTGGCCATCGAGTAGGCGCGCAGCGTCGGCTCTTTCACCTCAGATACAAAGCGGAAGAGATTGAATTTGTCCCAGTCGGCGCGGTACTCATGCGGCACGTCAAAGTCCGCATAGGCCACAGCGTGCTCCGGGCACTCGATCTGAATGTAGCCTCCGGCGCGGAACGGGACATGCTCGCCTTCCGGCACCCGCAGCTTCAGCTCTTTTATAAAGGTGGCTTTGTTATCATTAGAGATAACCTCGCACTCCCATTTTTTGACGCCGAAGATCTCTTCCGGCAGCTCAATCTTCATGTTCTGGCGCACCGCGACCTGGCAGGCCAGACGACAGCCCTCTTTTGCCTCACGCTTTGTGATATGCGCCAGTTCGGTTGGCAGAATATCGCCGCCGCCCTCTTTTACCGTCACGCGGCACTGCCCGCAGGAACCGCCGCCGCCGCAGGCTGAGGAGACAAAAATGCCGTTACCGGAGAGCGTGTTGAGCAGCTTGTCTCCGGCCGGCGTGCGGATCTGATTCTGCGGCTCGTCGTTAATATCAATGACCACGTCGCCGGAATTCACCAGCTTCGCGCGCGCCGCCAGAATAAGCCCTGACAGCACCAGTACAATCAGCGTGAACATCACCACGCCAAGGATAATTTCCATCTGTTTGCCCTTATAGCTGCACACCGGAGAAGGACATAAAGCCCAGCGCCATCAGCCCGGTGGTGATAAAGGTGATCCCCAGGCCACGCAGACCCGCAGGCACGTTGGCATATTTCATTTTCTCGCGGATCCCCGCCATGGTGACAATCGCCAGCATCCAGCCGATGCCGGAACCAAAACCGTACACCACGGATTCGCTGAAGTTGTAATCACGCTGCACCATAAACGAGACGCCACCAAAGATGGCGCAGTTCACCGCGATCAGCGGCAGGAAGATCCCCAGCGCGTTGTAGAGCGACGGGAAATACTTATCGAGGATCATCTCGAGGATTTGCACCAGCGCCGCGATCACCCCGATAAAGGTGATGAAGTTCAGGAAGCTGAGATCAACCCCTTCCACCAGCGCGCCGTCCCGCAGCACAAAGTTGTACACCAGATTGTTGATCGGTACAGATAAGCCGAGCACCACGGTGACCGCGATACCGAGACCAAATGCCGTCGACACTTTTTTGGAAACCGCAAGGAACGTACACATGCCGAGGAAAAACGCGAGCGCCATGTTTTCAACAAACACTGCCCGCACAAACAAACTCAGGTAATGAGCCATCGTCGGTTACTCCTTTTCCTGCTGTTCTGGCTTCAGCGTACGAATCAGCCAGATCAACAAACCGATAATGAAAAATGCGCTAGGGGCCAGCAGGAACAGGCCGTTTGGCAGATACCAGCCGCCGTTCTGCACCGTGTCCAGCACCGTGATGCCAAACAGCTTGCCGCTGCCAATCAGCTCGCGCAGGAACCCAACGGTCAGCAGGATCACGCCGTAGCCCAGGCCGTTGCCGATGCCGTCCATAAAGCTCGCCAGCGGCGGCATTTTCATGGCGTAGGCTTCCGCACGCCCCATGACGATACAGTTGGTGATAATCAGCCCGACAAACACCGAGAGCTGTTTGGAGGTTTCGTAGGCGAAGGCGCGCAGCAGCTGATCGACCACGATCACCAGCGAGGCGATGATCGCCATCTGCACGATGATCCTCACGCTGTTGGGGATGTGGTGGCGGATCATCGAGATAAACATGCTGGAGAACGCCGTGACCAGCGTGACCGCCAGCGTCATCACGACTGCCGTTTCCAGCTTGGTCGTCACCGCCAGAGCAGAACAGACACCCAGCACCTGGAGCGTGATCGGGTTATTGGCTAACAGTGGGCCAACGAGCACCTTTTTAACTTCTTTCAGTTCACCGGTATCAGCCATTGTTCAGCGCTCCTTCACGTACGTTTTTCAGGAAAGGACCAAAGCCCAGCTCGCCCATCCAGAAATCAAAACTGTGCTGCACGCCTTTTGAGGTGAGCGTGGCGCCGGAAAGCCCGTCAACGGCGTAGTCGTCACCGGGACGTGCCGCCCCTTTCATCACCTTCAGCGCAGGCAGGCCGTTATCGTCGAGCACTTTCTTGCCGACAAACTGTGCCCTCCAGTTAGGGTTCTCAACTTCGCCACCCAGCCCCGGCGTTTCGCCCTGGTCGTAATACGTAATGCCTTTGACCGTGCGGCCGTCGGTATCAAGGGCCACAAAGGCATACATCATTGACCACAGACCGTTACCGTAAACAGGCAGTACCACTTCCTGAATGCGTTTTTGGGGATCGCGAACCAGATAGATTTCGGCCAGGTTGCTGCGACGCTTAATCCCGGCGGGATCTTGCGATGCCTCCAGCGTCAGGCTCATCTGCGGATCTTTCAGCGCCAGCGCCTGGTTGAATTTTGCCGGGTCTTTATCCAGCAGTTCACCCGTTTTTAAATCCACCAGACGCGCCGAAATACGTTCAGCAAAGACGGCCGAAACGTCGTCCGCGCTCATTCCTTCCTGCATCAGCCCGGCGACGGCCAGGATGTTGCGCTGTTTATCCAGCGCACGTTGCTCCTGCTGCAGGGGTTTTAACCCCACGGCAGAGCCGGCCACGACAATAGAACAGACCAGACAGAGCACCAGCACCACCAGCAGCGTTTTGCTGATGCTGTCGTTATTTTTAACCTCAGCCACGCGCCTTCCTCCGCTTAATGTTGGCCCGCACCACCAGGTAATCGAAGAGCGGCGCAAACAGGTTGGCAAACAGAATGGCCAACATCATCCCTTCCGGATACGCCGGGTTGACCACGCGGATCAGAACGCACATCGCGCCAATGAGCACGCCATAGCTCCATTTACCTTTGTCTGTAAACGAGGCAGAGACGGGGTCCGTCGCCATGAACATCATGCCGAACGCGAAGCCACCCAGCACCAGATGCCAGTACCAGGGCATGGAGAACATCGGATTGGTGGTCGAACCGATAACGTTGAACAGGGTGGCGGTCAGCACCATGCCGATCATCACGCCCGCAACGATCCGCCAGGAGGCCACGCGACCAAAAAGAATGATCGCGCCGCCAAGCAAAATCATCAGCGTAGAGACTTCTCCGATGGAGCCCGGAATGTTGCCAATAAAGGCATCAAACCAGGTGACTGGCTGACCCGTCGCGTTGTTAACCAGCGTTTCGCCGCCGTGTGCCGCCCACTGTGAAAGCGGCGTCGCGCCGGAAAAACCGTCTGCCGCCGTCCACACGAGGTCGCCCGAGATTTGCGCCGGATAAGCAAAGAACAGAAACGCGCGTCCCGCCAGCGCCGGGTTGAGGAAGTTCCGCCCGGTGCCGCCGAAGATCTCTTTGGCAATCACCACGCCGAAGCTGATGCCAAGCGCCGCCTGCCAGAGCGGTAGCGTCGGGGGAACAATCAGGGCAAACAGAATAGAGGTCACGAAGAAGCCTTCGTTGATCTCATGTTTACGGATGATGGCAAACAGCACTTCCCAGAAGCCGCCCACGACAAATACCGTGATGTAAATCGGCAGGAAGAACACCGCGCCCAGCGTCATCATGCTCAGCCAGCCCGCGTCTGCGGCGAAGCTCACCCCTAACGACTGGGCCAGACGGTAGTGCCAGTCGGACTGGATCACCTGCGCCAGCTGCTGTGCATCGTACATGTGGTGCAGCGCCGGAATGGTCTGCAGGCCGACGTTGTACATTCCCCAGAACATCGCCGGGAAGACCGCAAACCACACCAGGATCATCATGCGTTTCAGGTCGATAGCATCACGAACGTGCGCCGCCCCTTTCGTCACCAGCCCCGGCGTGTAGAAAATGGTCGTCGTTGCTTCATACAGCGGGTAGTACTTTTTGAGCTTTCCTTCGGTAAAGTGCGGCTCAATTTTTTCAAAGAGGTGTTTTAAGCCCATCGGTTATCCTTCCTGCTCAATGCGGGTTAACACCTCGCGCAATACCGGTCCATATTCATATTTGCCCGGACAGACATAGGTACAGAGCGCCAGATCTTCTTCGTCAAGCTCCAGACAGCCCAGCGCCTGCGCGCCGTCGGTATCGCCAGCAAGCAGATCGCGCAGCAGCACGGTGGGCAGAATATCCAGCGGCATGACGCGTTCGTAATTGCCAATCGGGACCATGGCGCGCTCGCCGCCGTGGGTGCTGGTTGAGAAGCTAAACAGCTTATTACGCAGGAAGTGGCCCAGCGTGGTTCGGGTGACGGAGTATTTTTCCGCGCCTGGCAGAACCCAGCCAAACAGCTCTTTCTCCCGCCCTTCCTGCACAATGCTGACCTGCAAATGGAAGCGTCCCAGGTACGCATGCGCATTGGCCGCATGGCGGCCGCTGAGGACCGAGCCGGAAATCAGGCGGTTTTCGCCCTCTTTCGTTTCCCCCACCAGCAGTTCATTGATGTCGGCACCCAGCAGCGTCTTCACCAGGCGCGGATTTGCAGCCTGCGGTCCGCCGATGGCGATTATCCGTTCAGCGCAGAGTTCACCCGTAGTAAAGAGCTTACCGATGGCAATGACGTCCTGATAGTTAAGGTGCCAGACCTGTTTCGTCAGGCTGACTGGCTCAAGGAAATGGATGTGCGTCCCGACCAGCCCCGCCGGATGCGGGCCAGAAAATTCATTAAACGTGACCTGCCCCAGCGGATGCCCGCCAGGCTTGCCGCCGCCAGCCTGGCAAACGTGCACTTTTCCGGACGTGAGGCGGGTTAGAATAGTGAGTCCAGCATCAAAAGCTTTTCGCTGCGCCAGGATAACCGGTTCCGGGTCCACGCTGAGCGGGTTGGTGTCTATGGCCGTGACGAAAATCGCGGCAGGCTCCGTGCCCGGAACAGGGGTTTTGCTGAAGGGACGCGTACGAAGCGCGGTCCATAAACCGGATGCCAGGAGCTGATCCTGAACGGCGTCGCGGTTCAGCGACGCGAGTTCTGCTATGTCGTAATGGGCAAATTCACGCTTTTCATCGCCCTCAATGCGGATAACCACCGACTGCAGAACGCGCCGTTCGCCACGGTTGATGGCCACAACGGTGCCGCTCGCGGGGGCCGTGAACATCACGCCGGGATTTTTTTTGTCCTCAAAGAGCGTCTGTCCTTTGATAACGCGATCGCCCTCCTGTACCAGCATTGAAGGACGCATACCCAGGTAGTCTTCGCCCATAATGGCGACATGACGGACACTTGCGCCTGTCGAAACGTGCTGCGCTGGCACGCCTGCAATCGGCAGATCAAGTCCTTTTTTAATTTTAAACATGTGGTTAGCAGGTTTCCATGAACAACAATCCAGTGGGCGCGAAGTGTAGCATTTTCCCCTTCACGCGGGCAGGGAATCCGCCGTCGCGCGCGCCAAATTGCGAGCTAATGCGCAAAGTTCCTGGAGCCATCGCAATTTTGATGGTTTATAAAGTAAAACTAATTTGTAAACTCACCGCCCGGCTCTTGCGAAAATCTATAGCGGTGCTAATGTGAGCGCTCCTAACAGAATAATCTGATTTCGGGTCTCTTTTGCCGTCCTGGCAAGTTGGTCATGGTTTTATCAAGGAACTAGTAGTATGCGTAAAATCGCATTGTTCATTGCGATGCTTCTGATGCCGTGCATGTCGTTTGCCGGACTGCTCAGCAGTAATAGCTCAACGACGCCGGTCAGCAAGGAATATAAACAGCAGTTAATGGGATCGCCGGTTTATATTCAGATCTTCAAGGAAGAGCGCACTCTCGATCTGTTTGTCAAAATGGGTGAGACATATCAGCTGCTTGATAGTTACAAAATTTGTAACTACTCCGGCGGACTGGGGCCAAAACAGCGTCAGGGCGACTTCAAAAGTCCGGAAGGGTTCTACAACGTTCAGCGCAGCCAGCTCAAGCCTGACAGCCGCTTCTATAAAGCCATTAATATCGGCTTCCCGAATGCCTATGACCGTGCACACGGTTATGAAGGTAAATATCTGATGATCCACGGCGCCTGCGTGTCTATCGGCTGTTATGCGATGACCGACTCCGGCATTGATGAGATTTTCCAGTTCGTGACGGGCGCGCTGGTCTTTGGGCAGCCTAACGTACAGGTCAGCATCTATCCGTTCCGCATGACGGACGCCAACATGACGCGTCACAAGTACTCATACTACGCGGATTTCTGGAAACAGCTGAAGCCGGGTTACGACTACTTTGAGCAGACCCACAAGCCACCCGTGGTCTCTATCGTCGATGGCCGTTACGTGGTCAGCAAACCGCTGAGCCACGAAGTCGTCCATCCACAGCTGGCGTCAAATTACACGGTCCCCGAGACAAAATAGCACCCACTCGCCTGGCATAATCTTTTGCCAGGTTTCGTTGCCCGTCAGCGGCTGCGTTGCGATAACAGTGACCACATCGTTCGGTGTGGTCTCCTTCTGAAAGTCTATCTCCACATCCTGATCGAGCAGCGTCGCAACGCCAAACGGCGCACGGCGGGTGATCCAGAACAGATTCGTCGAGCAGAACGCCATCACATAGCGGCCATCAGAGAGCAGCATGTTGAACACGCCTTTTTCACGCAGTTCAGATGCCAGCGTCGCGATGTATTTGAACACGGCAGTCATGTTGCCGGGCGTGCGGGGATAGCGCTCCGTCAGCTTGTGCAGCAGCCAGCAGAAGGCTTTTTCGCTGTCCGTCTCGCCGACCGGGCGGAAATTGCCCGTCTCCAGCGACTTATAGCCCGTGAGCTGCCCGTTGTGCGCGTAGGTCCAGTTACGGCCCCACAGTTCACGGGTAAACGGATGGGTATTTTCCAGCGCCACTTCGCCACGGTTGGCCTGACGGATGTGGGCGATTACCGAGCGGGACTTGATCGGGTAGTCCTGAACCAGTTTGGCAATCGGTGAGTTAAAGCTGGGCTGTGGATCTTTGAACGTGCGACATCCTTTGCCTTCGTAGAAGGTGATGCCCCAGCCGTCTTTATGCGGCCCGGTTCCTCCACCGCGCTGAACCAGCCCGGTGAAGCTAAAGCAGATATCGGTTGGCACATTGGCGCTCATCCCGAGCAGTTCGCACATACAACACCTCCACAACAGCGGGGGCGAGAGTGCCCCCAGCGAAGTCTTACTTAACCATCTCTTTTTCGATCAGCTGGATCAGGATGTGGATCACTTTGATGTGAATTTCCTGAATACGGTCAGCATAACCGAAGTGCGGAACGCGAATTTCGACATCCGCCGTACCGTCCATCTTACCGCCATCTTTACCGGTCAGGGTGATGACTTTCATCCCTTTTTCACGCGCGGCGGCGATCGCTTTGATCACGTTGCCGGAATTGCCTGAGGTAGAGATCCCCAGCAGCACGTCGCCTTCACGGCCTACCGCTTCAACGTAGCGGGAGAAGATGTGGTCGTAACCGAAGTCGTTGCCTACGCAGGAGATGTGGCTCACGTCTGAAATCGCAATCGCCGGGTAGCCCGGGCGGTTTTCGCGATAGCGTCCGGTCAGCTCTTCTGCGAAGTGCATAGCGTCGCAGTGGGAACCGCCGTTACCGCAGGAAAGCACTTTGCCACCGGCTTTGAAGCTGTCGGCCAGCAGGACCGCTGCGCGCTGAATAGCGTGAATATTGGCATCATCTTTCAGAAAGTTCGCCAGCGTTTCCGCCGCTTCGTTCAGTTCGTTACGAATAAGATCCTGGTACATGAGGATAATCCTTCAGTATTGATGAAATAACACAGTGGAGTGTACCGGATAGCGGGAAAAGCGAGAAGCTAAAGCCATGCGAATCGTCCGGCGTTTTGATTTTTTGTGCCGGCTAAAACACGAACAATGTGAACCAGGTTGTAATTATTTTGTAAACACATTGCTAAAGGAATTTACATCAACTACAACCATATCATCACAAGTGGTCAGACCTCCTACAAGCAAGGGAGCTTTTCTTTATGATGATTTTGAGCATTCTCGCAACCGTTGTTCTGCTCGGTGTGTTGTTCTATCACCGCGTAAGTTTATTCCTGAGCAGCCTGATTCTTCTGGCCTGGACGGCTGC
This sequence comes from Enterobacter cloacae complex sp. ECL352, assembly GCF_020149545.1. Taxonomy (NCBI): domain Bacteria; kingdom Pseudomonadati; phylum Pseudomonadota; class Gammaproteobacteria; order Enterobacterales; family Enterobacteriaceae; genus Enterobacter; species Enterobacter cloacae complex sp. ECL352. The sequence goes on along the minus strand of NZ_CP083709.1, from coordinate 3,204,712 downwards.
GCTTGGCGTCGCAGGTCTCTGGAATATCTGGCTTTTAGTCCCTCTTGCCATCATCCTTCTGCCGTTTAACCTGGCCCCGATGCGTAAATCAATGATCTCTGCGCCGGTGTTCAAGGGCTTTCGCAAAGTGATGCCGCCCATGTCGCGTACTGAAAAAGAAGCGATTGACGCGGGCACCACCTGGTGGGAAGGCGATCTGTTCCAGGGCAACCCGGACTGGAAAAAGCTGCATAACTATCCGCAGCCGCGTCTGACCGCTGAAGAGCAGGCCTTTATTGACGGCCCGGTGGAAGAAGCGTGCCGCATGGCAAACGACTTTGCCATCACCCATGAAATGGCCGATCTGCCGCCAGAGCTGTGGGCGTATCTGAAAGAGCATCGCTTCTTCGCGATGATCATCAAGAAAGAGTATGGCGGCCTGGAATTCTCCGCTTACGCTCAGGCTCGTGTCCTGCAAAAGCTGGCGGGCGTCTCCGGGATCCTGGCGATTACCGTTGGCGTGCCTAACTCCTTAGGCCCGGGCGAACTGCTGCAGCATTACGGTACCGAAGAGCAGAAAGATCACTACCTGCCGCGTCTGGCACGCGGTCAGGAAATCCCTTGCTTCGCGCTGACCAGCCCGGAAGCGGGTTCCGATGCAGGCGCGATCCCAGATACCGGCGTGGTCTGCATGGGCGAGTGGCAGGGCGAGCAGGTGCTGGGCATGCGCCTGACCTGGAACAAGCGTTATATCACCCTGGCGCCAATCGCCACCGTGCTGGGTCTGGCCTTTAAGCTCTCTGACCCGGAAAAACTGCTGGGCGGCGAAGAAGATCTGGGCATTACCTGTGCGCTGATCCCAACCTCTACCCCAGGCGTTGAAATTGGTCGCCGTCACTTCCCGCTGAACGTGCCGTTCCAGAACGGTCCGACCCGCGGTCAGGACATCTTTGTGCCGATTGACTACATCATCGGCGGTCCGAAAATGGCCGGTCAGGGCTGGCGCATGCTGGTGGAATGTCTGTCCGTGGGCCGCGGCATTACCCTGCCGTCGAACTCAACCGGCGGTCTGAAGTCGGTCGCGATGGGGATTGGCGCTTACGCCCACATCCGCCGTCAGTTCAAAATCTCCATCGGCAAGATGGAAGGTATCGAAGAGCCGCTGGCGCGTATCGCGGGCAACGCCTACGTGATGGATGCCGCGGCTTCTCTGATTACCTACGGCATTATGCTGGGCGAAAAACCGGCCGTGCTGTCCGCAATTGTGAAGTACCACTGTACCCACCGCGCGCAGCAGTCGATCATTGACGCTATGGATATCGCGGGCGGTAAAGGCATTATGCTCGGCGAAGGCAACTTCCTGGCGCGCGGCTACCAGGGCGCACCGATTGCCATCACCGTGGAAGGGGCAAACATCCTGACCCGCAGCATGATGATCTTTGGTCAGGGCGCAATTCGCTGCCATCCGTACGTGCTGGAAGAGATGGCTGCCGCGCAGAACAACGACGTGGATGCCTTCGATAAGCTGCTGTTCAAACATATCGGTCACGTGGGCAGCAACAAGGTACGCAGCTTCTGGCTGGGCCTGACGCGCGGTCTTACCAGCGCGACGCCGACCGGCGATGCGACCAAACGTTACTATCAGCATCTGAACCGTCTGAGCGCCAACCTGGCTCTGCTGTCTGACGTCTCCATGGCGGTGTTGGGCGGTAGCCTGAAGCGTCGCGAGCGTATCTCTGCCCGTCTGGGGGATGTGCTGAGCCAGATCTTCCTGGCCTCTGCGGTCCTGAAGCGCTACGACGACGAAGGCCGTCAGGAAGCGGATCTGCCGCTGGTGCACTGGGGCGTTCAGGATGCGATGTATCAGGCTGAACAGGCGATTGACGACCTGCTGGCGAACTTCCCGAACCGCTTCGTGGCGGGAGCCCTGCGCGCGGTGATCTTCCCGACCGGACGTCACCACCTTGCGCCGTCCGACAAGCTGGACCACAAGGTGGCGAAGATCCTGCAGGTACCGAGCGCAACCCGCTCCCGTATCGGTCGTGGTCAGTATCTGACGCCGACGCCGCATAACCCGGTGGGACTGCTGGAAGAGGCGCTGCTGGACGTGATGGCTGCCGATCCGATTCACCAGAAGATCTGTAAACAGCTGGGCAAAAACCTGCCGTTTACCCGTCTGGACGAACTGGCAAAACAGGCGCTGGCCGGCGGCATTATCAATAAAGATGAAGCCGCGCTGCTGGTGAAAGCCGAAGAGAGCCGTCTGCGCAGCATTAACGTGGATGATTTCGAGCCGGACGAGCTGGCGACGCAGCCGGTAAAGCTGCCGGAGAAGCACCGCAAACCTGAAGCGGCGTAACGCGTTTCGCTTATACAAACCCCGCCTCGCGCGGGGTTTTTTATTGCCACATTTTCTCGTAATGACGTGCTACAGTGTCAAAAAGCGGTCTTTTGAGGAGTCTGTATCGTGCCTGGTTTGAAGATTTCTATTTTGCAGCAACCTTTAGTGTGGATGGATGGCCCCGCCAACCTGCGCCACTTTGATCGTCAACTGGAAGAGATTACCGGGCGTGATGTGATTGTCCTGCCGGAAATGTTCACCACCGGATTCGCCATGGAAGCGGCACAACAGTCAATGCCTCAGGATGAGGTTGTCGCCTGGATGCATGCCAAAGCGCAGCAGACCAACGCGCTGATCGCCGGGAGCGCTGCCCTGCAAACGGATCGCGGGCCGGTGAACCGCTTCCTGCTGGTGGAGCCGGAAGGGAAAGTGCATTTTTACGATAAACGCCACCTGTTCCGCATGGCGGATGAGCATCATCACTATGAAGCGGGTCACGAGCGCGTGGTGTTCGAGTGGCGCGGCTGGCGTATTTTGCCGCTGGTCTGCTACGACCTGCGCTTCCCGGTGTGGTCGCGCAACCGCAACGATTACGACCTGGCGCTGTATGTTGCCAACTGGCCTGCACCGCGCTCCCTCCACTGGCAGTCGCTGCTGGTAGCGCGCGCGATTGAGAACCAGGCGTACGTGGTGGGCTGTAACCGCGTGGGAACCGACGGCAACGGGCATCACTACCGCGGCGACAGCCGGGTGGTGAACCCGCAGGGCGAGATCATTGCCACCGCCGAGCCGCATCAGGCGACGCGCATTGATGCCGAGCTGTCGTTGACGGCGCTGCAGGAGTATCGCGAGAAGTTTCCGGCCTGGCAGGATGCGGATCCGTTTAGCATTGGCTGAAATTTTCCCCTCACTCCGCCCCTCTCCCAACGGGAGAGGGAGGATAAAACATTAACTCACCAGCGCCTGCCCGTCTTTGCGGCTTTCCGTCGCGGCAACGTAGTGCCCTTCCGGCAGACGGTAAATCACCTGCGCCCCGCCGAAGTTGTAATCCTGAAGCGGATCTTCCACCACGATCTGATGACCGCGTTCGCGCAGCGCGGCGATGGTATTGCGATCGAAGGTCGATTCAACGATCACCTCCCTGCCCTGCACCACGCGCCAGCGCGGGGCATCAATTGCCGCCTGCGGGTTTTGCCCGTGCAGCATAATGCGCAGCGCCATCTGCATGTGCCCCTGCGCCTGCATCGGCCCGCCCATCACGCCGAAAGACATCAGCGGCTGGCCGTTGCCGTCCATCGCAAAGCCCGGAATGATGGTGTGGAACGGTCGCTTGCTGCCCGCCAGCGCGTTCGGGTGATTGGGATCCAGCACAAACCCGCAGCCCCGGTTTTGCAGGCTAATCCCCGTATCCGGCACCACAATGCCTGAACCGAAGCCCATGTAGTTGGACTGAATAAACGAAACCATCATCCCGCTGGCGTCGGCGGTGCTGATGTAGACCGTGCCGCTCTGCGTCGGGGAACCGTAAACGAAATCAGAGGCGTGCTCGTGATTGATAAGCGCCGCGCGCGACTTCAGATAATGGTCGCTCAGCAGCTCTTGCGCCGCGAACGCCATATGGTCTTCATCCGCCACGTAGCGGTCAAGATCCGCCAGCGCCAGCTTCATCGCCTCAATGGACAGGTGCAGGGACTGCACGGAATCCGGGTGATGCTTCTCAATGCCGCACTGCTCCAGAATGCCGAGCGCAATCAGCGTGGCGATCCCCTGGCCGTTTGGCGGCAATTCCTGCACCGAACCGCCCGCGAAGTCGCGCGACAGCAGCTCTACCCAGTCCACGCGGTGGTTTGCCAGATCTTCAGCCGTCAGGTGCGCGCCGTGTTCTTTGGCGAAAGCGGCAATTTTCTGCGCCAGCTCGCCGCGGTAAAAGGCTTCACCGTTGGTGCGGGCAATCAGCTCCAGCGAGTTCGCCTGCGCCGGGTTACGGAAGATTTCACCCACGCGCGGGGCGCGGCCTTCCGGCGCGAAGCAGGCGCTGAAGCCCGGCTGATCTTTCAGCTTGCTATAGCCGCGCTGCCAGAGATGGCCAATCAGCGGGGAGACAGGGAAACCGTTGCGCGCGTAGTCAATGGCAGGCTGCGCCAGCGTGGTCAGCGGCAGCGTGCCGAAGCGTTCCGCCAGCGCAACCCAGCCGGAGACCGCGCCCGGCACGGTCACCGCGTCCCAGCCAATTTCCGGCACCGCGGTTTTACCGGCAAACAGATCCGCATGCCAGCTTGCAGGCGAACGACCGGACGCGTTCAGGCCGTGCAGCTTTTCACCGTCCCAGACGATGGCAAAGGCGTCGCTGCCGATCCCGTTGCCGGTCGGCTCAACCACCGTCAGCGCCATAGCGGTCGCAATGGCCGCATCCACGGCGTTGCCGCCCAGCTGCAACATTTTCATTCCCGCCTGCGCCGCCAGCGGCTGCGACGTGGCGACGGCGTTACGGCCCATCATTGGCGGGCGGCGTGAAGCGTAACCGGATGTAAAATCAAGCGCTTTGGTCATCATGACTCCTTAGTCGTGGCGCGGATCGAGCGCGTCGCGCAGCCCGTCACCGAGTAAATTAAAGCCCTGCACGGCAAGGAAAATCGCCACGCCGGGGAAAACGGACATCCACGGCGCCTGCTCCAGAAACCCTTTCGCGGTGTTGAGCATAGAGCCCCAGGACGGATTGGGCGGCTGCTGCCCCAGCCCCAAAAACGACAGGCTGGCTTCGGCGATAATTGCCGAGGCGATGGCCAGCGTGGCCTGTACGAGGATCGGCGACATCACGTTCGGCAGGACGTATTTGATGATGATCCAGCGGTCCGGCAGGCCAATCGCCCGCGCGCCGTCGATGTACTCTTCGTTGCGAATGGCGATCACCTGCCCGCGCGTCAGGCGGGCGAAGATCGGCATCGCCGAAAGACCGATGGCGATCATCGCGTTGGTCAGACTCGGCCCCAAAAACGCCCCCAGCGCGATCGCCATGATCAGGAACGGACAGGCCAGCAGCGCCTCGATAAACCGCGAGATCACGCCGTCCCACATCTTCTGGAAGTAACCCGCCACCAGCCCCAGCGGCACGCCGATGACCACCGCGATAACGACCGACATACAGCCTGCCATCAGCGAGGTGCGCGCACCCCAGATAATGCGGGATAAAATGTCGCGCCCCAGCTCGTCGGTGCCGAACCAGTACATCGCCGACGGCGCTTTGCGCACCGCCAGGAAGTTGGCTTTGACCGGGTCGAACGGGGCGATCCACGGCGCCAGCAGCGCCACCAGCACAAAGAACCCCACCACCACCGCGCCAATCACCGCACTTTTGTTGGCGAGGAATTTCTTCAGCACCCGGTTTTGCGCGCGCGGCAGCGCGGGCGTAACGGTTTGCGTCGTCAGTTCCGCCATGGTTAACCTCGCATTTTCGGGTTGATAAGGACGTAGAGCACGTCGGCCAGCAGGTTCAGCATCAGGAAGCCGATCGCCACGATCAGCACTACGCCCTGCACCACCGCGTAGTCACGGTTAAATACCGAGTCGACGATCATCTTGCCGAAGCCCGGAATGGTGAAGACCTGCTCGGTCAGCACCGCGCCACCCAGCAGCTCGCCGAACAGCAGCGTGGTGAGGGTGATGACCGGTACCAGCGCGTTGCGAAACGCATGCTTCAGGATCACCGCCTTTGGCAGCAGCCCCTTAGCGCGCGCGGTGCGGATGTAATCCGCCTTCAGGACCGCAATCATCGAGGCGCGGGTATGGCGCATCAGCGTCGCCGCAAGGCCCGTTCCGAGCACGGACGCAGGCAGCAGCAGCGTGCGCAGGTTCTGGAGCGGCTCTTCACTGAACGGCACGTAGCCGGACGCGGGCAGCCACTGCAGGTTCACCGAAAAGACCAGAATCAGCAGGATCCCCAGCCAAAAGTGCGGGATCGAGATCCCCGAGATCGCCACGAAATTCGCCCCGTGATCGACCCAGCTATTTTTGTTCACCGCCGCGAGGATCCCCATGCTGATGCCAAACACCAGCGCGATAATCATCGCCAGCAGAGACAGCTCCAGCGTGACCGGCAGCTTGCTGGCGATCAGCTGCGTCACCGGTTCGTGCGTGCGTAAGGAGACGCCCAGATCGCCCTGCAGCGCCCGCGTCAGCCAGTGGAAATACTGCACGGGGATTGGCGCATCGAGGTTCAGTTCCGCACGCAGCTGGGCGATGACCGCCGGATCGCGCTCCTCCCCGGCCATGGCGATTAGCGGGTCGCCGGGCAGCAGCTTTTGCAGCCCGAAGACCATCATGCTCACCAGCAGCAGGGTTGGTATAGCCAGCAGCAGACGTTTGCAAATCAGTTCCAGCATGGGTTCTCCTCAGGACGGTTATTTCGCCAGCGTTAAACCCGCCAGACGCACGATGCCGTCCGGGTACGGCTTAAAGCCCTGCACGCTTTTGTTCAGACCGAAAATGCGCGGCTCGAAGTAGAGGTAGGCAATCGGCATGTCGGTTTGCAGCTGCTTCACCACCTTGTCGTACAGCGGCTGGCGTGCGGCCTGGTCGGTGCTCTGGCGCGCCTGGGTCAGCCACTCATCGACCTGCGCGTTGCTGTAGCGGCCGTCGTTGAGCGTGCCTTTGCTGTTGATAAAGCCGTAGATGCTGCCGTCCGGATCCGGGCGTCCCGACCAGCCGGAGAAGCTCAGCTGATAGTCGCCGCTCTGCTGGCGGTCGAGCAGCGTGGCGAATTCGGTCATCTGCAGGTTCAGGTTAAATCCGGCCTCGGCGACCATCGCCTGCAGCACCTGGCCCACCTGCTGCGAGGTTGGGTTGTTCGGCACCAGCAGGTTGACGGTCAGCGGCGCGGCGACGCCTGCCGCCTTCAGCAGCGCTTTGGCTTTGTCGACGTCACGCGGCGGAACCGGCAGGTTAACGTGATACGGGCTGACCGGGGAAAACGCCTGGTTTGCCGGGGTGTAAAGCCCTTCGAAGACCACCTGGTTTAACGCATCGCGGTCGATGGCCTGAGAAAACGCCTCGCGCACGCGGGCGTCCTTGAACGGATCGTTGGCCGGCACCTTGCCGTTGTTGATGTTGAAGGTGATGCCCTGATAGCCGAGACCGGTTACCTTCGCCAGCGCCAGCTTGCTGTCGGCTTCGACCGTTTTAACGTCGCTGGCGGCGATGCCTTCGGTCAAGTCAAGATCGCCCGCGCGCAGGTTCGCGAGGCGCACGGAGGCATCCGGGATCGGCAGATAGATGATTTTGTCGAAGTGGTAGGCGTCTTTGTTCCAGTAGTTGTAGAAACGGGTCAGAACGATGCGGTCCTGCGACACGCGGCTGTCAAACTTGTACGGGCCGGAACAGACCGGGTGGGCGGCAAAGTCAGGCTTTTTCGCCGCCTCGGGGGCCATCATCGCGCCCGCGCGGTCGGTGAGCTGCATCAGCAGCGCGGCATCGGGGGTCTTCAGGTGCAGCGCAATCTGCATCGGGCCGGTGACCTCGACCGATTCAACGGAGGAGATCTCGCTCTTACGCAGGGATCCTTTCAGGGTCAGGGCGCGGTCGAGGTTGTATTTTGCCGCGGCGGCATCGAATTTCTCACCGTCGTGGAAGGTGACGCCTTCGCGCAGATTGAGCGTCAGGGTTTTACCGTCGTCACTCCACGCCCAGTCTTTAGCCAGGCCGGGGACGACCTTCAGATTTTCATCCACGTCCACCAGCCTGTCGCACAGGGAGGCAAAGACGAAGCGGCCATAGTAGGTGCGCGCCAGATGCGGGTCGAGCATGTCCGGGTCAGCGCCCAGGCCGATTCGCAGCACGCTTTCAGAATGGGCGGGCAGCGCCGCGCCAAGCAACATAACACTTCCCAGTACGGTCAAAAGAGAATTACGCATTGTCATTATCATGAGTTCCTTGAAGGAAGGGACGAGTGAGTGGCCGCGTGTTCAAACAGCGCGCGGCGGCGCAGAAAGGCGGCGGATGGCGGTGCGATCTGAATAACGCTGCGATCGCGGTTGATCTCCTGCCAGCGGTGGCAGGCAACCTGACGTCCGCCGTCGAGCACCTGATTGATCGGCTCAACCTGGCGGCATTCATCGGTGACGTACGGGCAGCGGGTGTGGAAACGGCAGCCGGACGGCGGGCTGGCCGGGTTGGGCAGATCCCCCTGCAGCAGCGGCGCATCTCGCTCAACGCCCGGCTGCATCTGCGGTGCCGAGGCAATCAGCGCCTGGGTGTAGGGGTGCAGCGGCGCGTCAAAAATCTCGTCGACGGTGGCAAGCTCGACGATTTGCCCGAGATACATGACCGCCACTCGGTCGCTCATATGGCGGATCACCGCCAGACCGTGGGCGACAATCACCATCGTCAGCCCCAGCTGGTGCTTCAGGCTCTCCAGCAGATTAACCACCTGCGCCTGAACGGACACATCCAGCGCGGATACCGGCTCATCGCCCAGCAGCAGCTTCGGCCCGGAAGCCAGCGCACGCGCAATGCCGATACGCTGGCGCTGCCCGCCGGAAAACTCGTGCGGATAGCGCCCGGCCCAGGCGGCAGGCAGGCCCACGGTTTTAAGCAGCTCGGCAACGCGGTACTGGCGATCCGCTTTTTTCATGTTCTGATGCAGCCACAGCGGCTCACCGACGATCTGCTCCACCGTCATGCGCGGGTTGAGCGAGGCGAAGGGATCCTGAAAAATAATCTGCAGCTCGCGCCGGAGCTGGTTCAGGCGGGCACCGGAGGCGTCGGTGATCTCTTCCCCCTGATAGAACACGCGCCCTTCGCTGGCGGCCAGCAGGCGCAGCAGCAGGCGGCCGAGGGTAGATTTCCCGGAGCCGGACTCGCCGACAATCGCCAGCGTTTCGCCCGGCATCACGGCAAGCGAAACGCGATCGACCGCCGTGACAAAGCGTGCCGGAGTAAAGAGTTTTTTGGGGCCGGGGAAAAGCTTGCTGAGGTCACGGGCTTCAAGAATGGGCGTGGTCATGCGGTCTCTCCCAGGGCAATGTGGTGTTCGAGCGGCACGCGGAAGCAGGCTACCTGATGGCCCGCGCCGAGCGCGGTGAGCTGCGGTTTTTCATCATGGCAGCGCGACTGCGCAAACGGGCAGCGGGTGGCAAAACGGCAGCCTTTCGGCATGGATTCCGGGAGCGGGACCGCGCCGGGAATTGTGGAGAGCTGGCCCTTGCGTGCGCCCAGCGAGGGGATCGACCCCATCAGGCCGATGGTGTACGGGTGCTGCGGGTCGGCGAATATTGCCTCCACGCTCCCCTGCTCCACCACCTGTCCGGCATACATCACGGCGACCTGCTGGGCGACTTCTGCCACCACGCCCAAATCGTGGGTGATCATCAGCACCGCCGTGCCGGTTTCCTCTTTTAAGGCGTTGAGCAAGGCGAGGATTTGCGCCTGGATGGTGACGTCGAGCGCGGTGGTTGGCTCGTCGGCAATCAGCAGTTTAGGGTGGTTAATCAGCGCCATGGCAATCATCACGCGCTGGCGCATGCCGCCGGAAAGCTGGTGGGGATATGCTTTCAGGCGCATCTCTGCCGCCGGGATCTGCACCTTCTCGAGGATCTGCAGCGCGGCCTTCATCGCCTCTTCGCGCGAGACGTTCTGGTGTCGCATAACCGCCTCGCTCAGCTGATCCCCCAGCGTGAACGCCGGATTGAGCGAGGTCATTGGCTCCTGAAAAATCATCGCCAGCTCGCTGCCGCGCAGATCGGCATACTCCCGCGGTGAGAGCTTTCGCAGATTGTGGCGGCGAAACTGCATCTCGCCGCTGACAATCTGCGCGCTGGCGGGCAGTAACCCCATCAGCGCCAGTGAGGTAATACTTTTCCCGCAGCCGGACTCCCCCACCAGCGCCAGCGTTTCGCCCGCCCTGACGGTCAGCGAGATACCATCAAGCACGCTAACCGGCGAGCCAGCAAACGTAACGTTGAGGTTTTGCACTCGCAATACGGGTGTAGCGTCCTTAAAGGGTATTGTCGTCATGGCGTGAAGTCGTCCTCAAGGTGGATCGCCTGAATCAGGGCGGTTTGCAGGCTGAGCAAGTGTTCGCGCATGGCGGCCGCGGCTTCATTAGGCTGGCGATGGATAATCGCAGACATGATCTTATGGTGGTGGTCGTTATAGGTGTCGACACGTTCGGGGGTGCGTGCCAGCTCGCGCAGATGCTGCCAGCCCGGTTCGCGCCGAACGGCATCAATGGCATCAAACAGGCCGAGCATCAGACGGTTGCCCGCCGCCTCGGCAATCGCCCGGTGAAAGGCGCTGTCCCAGAGTTCGTTGAGATCGCGGTCGTCCGGACTGACCTTGTCGATGCGTTCCAGCATGCGCTGCATAAGCGCGAGGTTTTCCCTGGTGGCACGCAGTGCCGCAAGCCGGGCTAAGCCGGGTTCGAGCTGCAGACGAGCTTCCATCACTTCCAGAAGGTTGGTTTGCTGAACCAATCCCTGAAGGGCCAGCGGTTCAACAGGTGCCGCCGGGCCAATAAAGGTCCCTTTGCCCTGCTTACGCCAGATGCGCCCCTCTTCTTCCAGCACGTCCAGCGCACGACGCACTTCGCGTCGTCCTACGCCGAGAGTGTCCGACAGCTCACGTTCCGTGGGCAGCGATATGCCTGGTGTTGACTCATGCTGGTTGATAAGCCCGCGCAACTGCTCAAGCGCGGTGCTGGAATTGGCCAGAAACCGTGACGGTTTTTCCATATTGGTTCGCTCGCTTTCATCATGACTTTATTTTTATTAACGATAAGTTATTGATATGGAATGAAGCTTATCGTGCTAATGATTAAGCAATAACCAAACCAATACGCAATTGGTTCGGTATATTTTTGGAAAGCAGGAGATAACCAGATGATTCTGCGTGAATTATTTTTACAGAAAGAAACATTCTGAATGAGGTGCGAAGAGAGGAGTGATGGAGAAATGCACAATTACAGTGCAAATTATGCACTATATCCGTGCAATTGTTAATAAATTGCACTATGCATATTAACTTTTTGTTAACGATAAGAGAGAGAGAATGAGATTACTGAAGGCTGAAACGACGAAAGCCTGAATCATTTCTGATTCAGGCTTTCTGAATAGTGGCGGAACGGACGGGACTCGAACCCGCGACCCCCTGCGTGACAGGCAGGTATTCTAACCGACTGAACTACCGCTCCACTGTTCCCGTTTGGGGAACGAGGCGCATATTACGGTGCGCCTCCGATCTCGTCAACGCTTTTTCTCACGTTTTGAATCGTTTGCTGCAAAAATCGCCCAAACGATGATTTTACAGGCATTAAGGCGTTTTTTCAGGCGCGCCACAAACAGCTGCCGCCCTTCTTCTGGACCAGATCAAGCCGGGATTCGTGGTTAAGAAGCTCTTCGTCACTGGCTAAAATAACCCGCAACCGACTGGCCTGACGGACAACACGCTGAATGCCCGCTTCGCCTTGCGTCTGCTGGGATTCATTTTCCATACTGAACTTCATTGACGTCTGCCCGCCGGTCATCGTCAGATAGACATCGGCCAGGATCTGGGCATCGAGCAACGCCCCGTGGAGCGTTCGCTTGGTATTGTCTATCTCGTAGCGCGAGCAGAGTGCATCCAGGCTGTTACGCTTGCCGGGGAACATCTTCCTTGCCAGCGCCAGGCTGTCCGTCACCTTACAGAAGGTGTTCGTCTTCGGAATATCACGATTAAGCTTGCTGAATTCATAATCCATAAAGCCGATATCGAACGATGCGTTATGGATGACAAGCTCGGCGCCCTTGATGTATTCCAGGAACTCGTCAGCGACATCCGCAAAAGTCGGCTTATCCAGCAAGAACTCATCGGCAATCCCGTGAACGCCGAATGCTTCCGGATCAACCAGCCGATCGGGTTTGAGGTAGACGTGGAAGTTGTTCCCCGTAAGACGACGGTTCACCACTTCAACGGCACCGATCTCGATGATCTTATGCCCTTCGTAGTGCGCGCCGATCTGGTTCATACCGGTGGTTTCGGTATCGAGGACAATCTGGCGAGTAATTGCAGTGCTCATAGCGGTCATTTATGTCAGACTTATCGTTTAACTGAACGTTTCGAATACAGGAAGTCTACCAGAGATGCGTAAACAGGTAGAAATTTTCACCGATGGATCTTGTCTCGGTAACCCAGGACCCGGCGGCTACGGCGCGATTATGCGCTATCGCCAGCACGAAAAAACCTTTAGCGAAGGCTATTTTCTGACCACCAACAACCGGATGGAGTTGATGGCGGCCATCGTGGCGCTGGAGGCGTTAAAAGAACATTGTGACGTGGTGCTAAGCACCGACAGTCAGTACGTGCGTCAGGGGATCACCCAGTGGATCCATAACTGGAAAAAACGCGGCTGGAAAACCGCCGATAAGAAGCCGGTCAAGAACGTCGATCTCTGGAAACGTCTTGATGCTGCGCTGGGCCAGCACCAGATTAAGTGGGAGTGGGTTAAAGGCCACGCAGGCCACCCGGAAAACGAACGCTGCGACGAACTGGCGCGTGCTGCGGCATCCAATCCCGCACATGAAGATGCGGGCTATCAGCCCGACGTCTAATCGGTTTTTTTGTACTGCCGCGTGGCGCCCACGGTCTGGCGGATGGGCGTTTTCGACTTGCTCTGCTTCATGGGGTTAAGCGTAAGGGGAATGGTTCGCTTACGCGCAACGATAAACTGCAAACAGCCCAACGCGGGGAGATGGGTGCTCAGTACCACGCCCCCCTGCCGCGCCCAGGGCAGCACCTGAAAACCACCGTAGCAGAGCACTTCAAAATTCAGCAGTGAAAGCCAGTCGAGCTGACGCATCATCGTGAACATCCGGCTGTTGTAAGGTGGAGTCCGGCGTAGCACCGGTACCAGCTTACGCAGGCCCATCAGGCTTAGCGGATTGAATCCGCTAAGTACCAGCCAGCCGTCATCAATCAGCACGCGATCGGCTTCGCGAAGCAGACGATGCGGATCGCTGCACCAGGGTAGCGTATGAGCGAGCAAACATGCATCGACGGATTTTTCCGCAAACGGCAGATGCAACGGGTCTGCTTTCACCTGAACCGGCGATCCGCCGAGAGAGACGTTAACCTGATGCGAGATAGCGCAGCTTTCGGTATTGATTTCCGCGCTGAGATTGCCAATCTTAAGCAGGTGAAAGCCATACATTTTCGCGAGCCAGTGCTTCAGCTGCTGTTCTAACGCTTCGCGATAGTATTCACCCCAGGGCAATTCCGCCCAACGTTCCGGTGCTGCGACAGTCTGAGGTATCCTTGCCGGTTTCATCAAAACACCCGCCACGCTCTAAGAGGTAATGTATGAATCTTATCAGTATTCCAGCGTTTCAGGACAATTACATCTGGGTTTTGGTTGACGACGATCGCCGCTGCGTCATTGTCGATCCCGGAGAATCCGCCCCTGTACTGCACGCCATAAAAGAGAACGGCTGGCAGCCAGAAGCCATTCTGTTGACGCATCATCATAACGATCACACTGGCGGCGTGCCTGAGCTGCGCGCTCATTTTCCGCATCTTGTGGTTTACGGACCGGCAGAGGCACAAGATAAGGGAATCACGCATGTAGCCGAAGAAGGCGAAAATATCCTCATACGCAAGTGGGAGTTTTCCGTATTTGCCACACCAGGTCACACTTTGGGACATCTGTGTTTCTACAGTAAGCCTTATCTTTTTTGCGGCGATACGCTGTTCTCCGGAGGCTGCGGAAGACTGTTTGAAGGCACGCCAGCTCAAATGTATCAGTCTTTACAGAAGATTAACGCGCTACCCGATGAGACGCTCATTTGTTGCGCCCATGAGTATACATTAGGAAATATGAAGTTTGCAGTGAGCCTCTTACCCGAGGATCGAGCGATTCAGGATTATTATCACAAAGTGAAGGAGTTACGTGCAAAAAACCAAAAAACACTCCCCGTAATTCTGAAAAATGAGCGCCAAATTAATTTATTTTTACGCACAGATGATATTGATTTAATTAATAAAATTAACCAAGAAACAAATTTGCAACAACCAGAACAACGATTTGCATGGTTAAGGTCAAAGAAAGATAACTTCAGATAATTGCGGGTTGCCTTTTCAAAATTTCGCCGTTATCATCGCTCGTCTTTTAAGCAACTATTGACACACACATGAAGGCAAAAGCGATATTACTCGCCTCTGTCCTGCTTGTAGGTTGCCAGTCGCAAAACGGCAGCAACGTACAACAGCACGCACAGAGCCTTTCTGCAGCTGGTCAAGGGGAAGCAGGGAAGTTTGCAAGTTCGGCGCGCTGGATGGACGATGGAACATCTTACGCGCAGGATCAAGACTTGTGGACCTCTATTGGCGACGAGCTAAAGATGGGAATTCCGGAAAATCCCCGGATTCGCGAACAGAAACAGAAGTATTTAAGTAATAAGAGCTATCTCCACGATGTAACGTTACGGGCAGAGCCGTATATGTACTGGATAGCCGGGCAAGTTAAGAAACGTAACATGCCTATGGAGCTGGTACTCCTACCCATAGTGGAGAGCGCTTTTGACCCACACGCGACGTCTGGCGCCAATGCCGCAGGCATTTGGCAGATCATTCCGAGCACCGGGCGAAACTATGGTCTGAAACAGACCCGCAACTATGATGCGCGTCGCGATGTTGTCGCTTCAACGACAGCCGCTCTCGACATGATGCAACGTCTGAACAAGATGTTTGACGGCGACTGGCTGTTAACGGTCGCAGCGTATAATAGTGGCGAAGGTCGTGTACTGAAGGCAATGAAAGCGAATAAAGCACGGGGTAAATCCACCGATTTTTGGTCGCTCTCACTGCCACAGGAAACAAAGATTTACGTACCGAAAATGCTGGCATTGAGCGATATTCTCAAGAACAGCAAGCGTTACGGTGTACAACTGCCAACACCAGACGAAAGTCGTGCACTGGCGCGTGTTCGCCTCAGCAATCCAGTTGATATTCAACAGGTTGCTGATATGACGGGTATGTCGGTAAGTAAATTGAAAACCTTTAATGCTGGCGTTAAAGGCTCAACCCTGGGGGCAAGTGGCCCGCAGTATGTAATGGTTCCGCAGAAACATGCCGAGCAGTTACGTGAGTCTTTAGCTTCTGGTGAAATCGCCGCCGTTCAGTCAACGCTGATCGCGGATGCATCATCAGTTAACAGCCGCAGCTATAAGGTTCGTTCAGGTGATACGCTTTCGGGCATCGCGTCACGTCTTGGCGTGAATGCGAAAGATCTGCAGCAGTGGAATAATCTGCGCAGTTCCGGCCTGAAAGTGGGTCAGACTCTGACGGTAGGTGCAGGTAGCAGCGCACAGCGTCTCGCCAGCAACAGCGATAGCATTACCTATCGCGTGCGCAAGGGCGATTCACTGTCCAGTATCGCAAAACGGCACGGCGTGAACATCAAGGATGTGATGCGCTGGAACAATGATACTGACAATCTGAAACCTGGCGACCAGCTGACGCTGTTTGTGAAGAACAGCGCGACGCCAGACTCCTGATAGCACGATCGAAAGATAAAAAGGCACCGATTCCCCTCGGTGCCTTTTTTGTTTATTCCGCTTTTTGCGCTTCAGCCATGATGGTATCGCTGGTAAACGAGCCATCGTCCTGCAGTTCAAAGTACGCCTTTACCTCCGCGGACGCACTCTCCTGATACAGTCTGATCGCCTGGCTCAATGCTTCCGGGGTGCGCATACGCGCGATCCAGGAGCTGAACTCCAGCGGTAAACGATCGGTAATCAACGCGCGCGCGATCAGCCCCGCTTCAGTGATAAGCGACAACCACTCTCCGCTGGCGTAATTTTGCACGTGCGAGGTATCGCGCAGCGCTTCTACCGTCTGCAGCCAGATATTGCGCACCGGGTGTCCGGGAGACATCACATCCATAATGATGAAGGTGCCGCCCGGCTTCAGAACACGTTTGACCTCGCGCAATGCCTGGCCGACATCGTGCCAGTGGTGCGCGGAATAACGGCTGATCACCACCTCAAACGATGCATCATCGAACGGTAAGGATTCGGCATAGCCCTGGCGCGTATCGATGTTGTTCAGCCCTTTCGCTTTTGCCGCCCCGGCAACGACGTCCAGCATCTGGCTGGATAAGTCATACGCGGTAACGTGCGCGACCCGCTGCGCAGCCGTAAAGCTGGCATGCCCTGCCCCGCAGCCTAAATCCAGCACGTGCGCC
Source organism: Enterobacter cloacae complex sp. ECL352 (assembly GCF_020149545.1). NCBI lineage: Bacteria > Pseudomonadati > Pseudomonadota > Gammaproteobacteria > Enterobacterales > Enterobacteriaceae > Enterobacter > Enterobacter cloacae complex sp. ECL352. The sequence continues at coordinate 3,188,186 of NZ_CP083709.1, read as the reverse complement.
TGCGGGAACGCCGCCAGACGTTCACCGAGACGCACCAGATCGCGGCCAGAAGCATGCACGGCACTGCTCAGATAGGCACTTGCCTGAGAACCAAACTGTTTTTCTACGTTGTCATGATGGGAGCGTGTTGTTGTCATCGTACTGTCCTTTGTGAGTGAAAAATAAAGGGCAGCACCCGCACAGGCCTGCCCCACGGCAGACCTGACACACCATTATTTATCAGGTTTGCCGGGACTGAATTCGACTAGTAGAGGGTTATGATCCGAGGCGCGCGTCACCAGAACCGAGGCGTCGTGCACGCTCAAACCACGATAGAAGACAAAATCGAGAGGACGACCAAAGGCTTTTTTGCGCTGGTCATCGCTAAAACGAACTTCACGCAGCGACATTTCGCGCGCAAAGCGATACAGCGCATTCATGCGCGGACGACTCCAGGCATTGAAATCGCCAGCCATAATGATGGGACCGCTGTGATGGGCAATCTGATCGCCGATCGGAAGTAACTGCTTACTGTAAACATCCACGCCCAGGCTGAAGTTTACCGCGTGGATATTCACGACCATCAGCATTCGGGTATCCGGCAGCGGATAGACCGTCACCAGCGCCGATTTTGCCAGACGCAGGATAGGTTCACGTTCGCGCAGTGGACAGCAATAGACCGGATGTGCTGCTGAAAGCGTCATCACACCTGAGGGGTGTTGTGGCAGGACAAACGCAGGCACCTGGTCGGCGGCAAGATAGTTCGTGGTGGCAAAGCGTACCAGTTCAGGGGTGGTTTGTGCCTCCTGGAGCAGAACCAGGTGGGCATCTTTTCCAAAATTCTTGAGTACCGATAACCATTCGGCACGCTGCTGCTTAAAGATATTCCACACCAGTACACGGATTTTCTCATCGCTGCTTAACGGTGTGCCGGCGGGTAATGCCTGGCTTATGCTCGCAAATGACCCCGGAGGCAAGATCCTCTCCGCGGGCATTCCGGCAACATAACGCATGGCATAGGTATTTTTTCGCACTTTTGGAAACAGCCTCTGTAACATGAACCAGCCCGGAAAACGGACTGGTTCTAATGTTATAGGGACTTTAGGTCATACTTTCAACGCAATTTCTGAGAAACCGCTTTCCAGTTTTGTAAGCAAGCACTTACTGATGTTAACCCAGCGCGACCCTGGCTGGCTTATCGAGACGTCCACTCAGTCCAATCAGCAGGAAGGCGACCAGGACAATCACCGCGCCAATCCACGGAGTCTGGGCTAATCCAATATGCGCTACGGTTTGTCCGCCAATGATGGAGCCCAGCGCGATGCCAATATTAAATGCGGCAATGTTCAGACCGGACGCCACATCCACCGCATTTGGCGTATAGAGCTCGGCTTTCTGGACAACGTAAACCTGAAGCCCGGGGACATTACCAAAGGCAAAGATCCCCATGACCAGCACAGTGACCAGCGCGGCGTAGTGTACCGAAGCCGTGAACTGGAAAATCATCAGCAGAACCACCAGGGCGGCGAAGATGAATTTCAGCGCCGGTACCGCACCATGCTTATCCGCAAGCTTGCCGCCCCAGATATTGCCAACGGCAACGGAAATACCGTATCCCAGCAAAATCCAGCTCACGGCATTAGGTGAAAAGCCTGCCAGGTCCTGCATCATCGGCGCCAGGAAGGTGAAAGCCGTGAATACGCCGCCATAGCCCAATGCAGTTACCGCGTAGATAATCAGCAAACGGGGATGCGTGAGCACCTTCAGCTGATCGCGCAGGCTGGCGCTCGCCCGGCCTGGGATATTCGACGGTACCAGCAGCAGGCTGGTCACCAGGGCGATGGCACCCAGTAAGGAGACGGCAAGGAACGTTTCACGCCAGCCGAAGTGTTGTCCGATAAACGTTCCCAGCGGTACGCCCGTAACGAGTGCAACGGTCAGTCCACCAAACATGATCGCAATCGCTGAAGCCGCTTTCTCTTTGGGCACCAGGCTGGTTGCAATGGTGGAACCAATCGAGAAGAACACGCCGTGTGCAAGGCCGGTTAACAGACGCGCAATCACCAGCGTGGTGTAGTCCGGCGCCTGCCAGGCCAGAATGTTGCCAGCGGTGAACAGCACCATCAGCGCGACTAACAGCTGCTTACGCGGAAAACGTCCGGTCAGGGCCGTCAGCACTGGCGCACCGACGGCGACGCCCAGGGCGTAGATAGACACCAGCAATCCGGCGGAAGGCAACGAGATCGCAAGCTGGTTAGCAATAGTGGGAACCAGACCCACGATAACAAATTCGGTCGTGCCAATTGCGAAGGCACTGATCGTCAGGGCAAGTAGCGCCAGTGGCATAAAATACTCCGTATCATCAGGATTAAGATGACAGGCAGTATGCGCCAGTGCTTAAATAACAAAAATGGTCAAAATCTCAATAGAATTTTGCAGGTGGTGCAAAAATGAAAGCAACATCGGAAGAGCTGACAATCTTTGTCGCCGTCGTTGAAAGCGGCAGCTTTAGCCGCGCGGCCGAACAGCTGGGTCAGGCTAACTCAGCCATCAGCCGTTCGGTAAAAAAACTGGAGATGAAGCTTGGAGTGAGTCTGCTTAACCGAACGACGCGGCAGCTGAGCCTGACGGAAGAAGGAGAGCGTTACTTCCGCCGCGTGCAGTCGGTACTGCAGGAGATGGCTGCAGCAGAGACGGAGATTATGGAGACCCGCAGCACGCCGCGTGGATTGCTGCGCATTGATGCGGCCACGCCGGTTGTGCTTCACTTTCTGATGCCGCTGATCAAACCTTTCCGCGAACGCTATCCGGAGATGACGCTATCGCTGGTCTCCTCAGAGACGTTTATCAACCTCATCGAACGGAAAGTGGATGTGGCTATCCGGGCGGGAACCCTGACAGATTCAAGCTTGCGTGCCCGCCCTCTGTTTGCCAGCTACCGCAAAATTATCGCATCGCCAGAGTATATTGCCGAGCATGGGAAACCGGAGACGGTTGAAGAATTGAAGCAGCATCTGTGCCTTGGCTTTACGGAGCCGGTGTCGCTGAACACCTGGCCTGTCGCCTGTCATGATGGTCAACTTCATGAAATTACCTGCGGATTATCCTCAAACAGCGGGGAAACGCTGAAGCAGCTGTGTCTCGAAGGAAATGGTATCGCCTGCTTGTCAGACTATATGATTGACAAGGAGATAGCCCGGGGTGAACTGGTGGAATTGATGGCCGATAAACGCCTGCCGGTCGAAATGCCTTTTAGCGCGGTGTATTACAGTGACAGAGCGGTGAGTACGCGTATTCGTGCCTTTATTGACTTCCTGAGTGAACATATAAAAACAGCTCCCGGAGGAGCCGTGTGAGGGTTCAGGTTACAGAGGGCGGGTCAAACTTAATCCCAGTCAGGAGCTAAACCTTCCGGGCTGACCAGGCGATCGTTGCACTCCAGCGCTGCGATCGCTTTTTTATCGTCTGCATCCAGATGAAGATCCGCTGCTAACAGGTTGCTGGCCAGGTTTTCACGCTTAGTTGATGATGGGATCACTGCATAACCTTCACCCATTGCCCATGCCAGAATCACCTGCGCAGCAGTGGCGTTATGTTTCTCTGCAATACGCGTAATTACTTCATCTTTCAGAGCTTTACCGTAGGCCAGCGTCATGTATGAAGTTATGTGGATCCCGTTCTGTTTTGCCCAGTCCACGACTTTACGGTTTTGCAGGTATGGCGACAGCTCAATCTGGTTAGTCGCAATATTTTCTGCGCCAACAGCAGCAATGGCTTTTTCCATCAGCGGAATGGTGAAGTTGGAGATCCCAATTTCGCGGGTTAAGCCCTGCTTTTTCGCTTCCAGCAGCGCCTGCATGAATTCCTCTACTGAGACGGCATCATTCGGTGATGGCCAGTGGATCAGCGTCAGATCTACGTAGTCAGTACGCAGTTTTTTCAGGCTCTCCTTCAGGCTAGGGATCAGCTTATCTTTGCTGAGATTCTCAATCCAGATTTTCGTGGTGATAAACAGTTCGTTACGCGGCACACCACTCTCTTCGAGAGCTTGTCCAACGGCAGCTTCGTTTTCATAGATCTGTGCCGTATCAACTGCACGATAACCCAGTTCGAGTGCGGTTTTAACCGATGCGATAACAACGTCGTCTTTCAGGCGGAAAGTGCCAAGACCAAATGCAGGGAGAGTCATACTATTCCTCAATCATTATGTTCGTAAACTGAGGAAGATTATCGCTGGCGTTGTTATAGAGAAAAAGATCGCAAAACGCAGAGGATTTTTGCTAATTTCGCAATAATTAAACGTCAGATAAGAAAAAAGCCCTGAGCGTGAGCTCAGGGCTTTTAATAAGTGGCGGAACGGACGGGACTCGAACCCGCGACCCCCTGCGTGACAGGCAGGTATTCTAACCGACTGAACTACCGCTCCACCGAAGACTGCTGTAACCACCGGATTTATGCACCGGCTTACTACTTAATTTGATGCCTGGCAGTTCCCTACTCTCACATGGGGAGACCCCACACTACCATCGGCGCTACGGCGTTTCACTTCTGAGTTCGGCATGGGGTCAGGTGGGACCACCGCGCTAAAGCCGCCAGGCAAATTCTGTTAATCTGTATCAGGCTGAAAATCGTGTCTGTCTCTTCGCCGAAACAGCTTCGGCGTTGTAAGGTTAAGCCTCACGGTTCATTAGTATCGGTTAGCTCAACGCATCGCTGCGCTTACACACCCGACCTATCAACGTCGTAGTCTTCAACGTTCCTTCAGGACCCTTAAAGGGTCAGGGAGAACTCATCTCGGGGCAAGTTTCGTGCTTAGATGCTTTCAGCACTTATCTTTTCCGCATTTAGCTACCGGGCAGTGCCATTGGCATGACAACCCGAACACCAGTGATGCGTCCACTCCGGTCCTCTCGTACTAGGAGCAGCCCCCCTCAATTCTCCAGCGCCCACGGCAGATAGGGACCGAACTGTCTCACGACGTTCTAAACCCAGCTCGCGTACCACTTTAAATGGCGAACAGCCATACCCTTGGGACCTACTTCAGCCCCAGGATGTGATGAGCCGACATCGAGGTGCCAAACACCGCCGTCGATATGAACTCTTGGGCGGTATCAGCCTGTTATCCCCGGAGTACCTTTTATCCGTTGAGCGATGGCCCTTCCATTCAGAACCACCGGATCACTATGACCTGCTTTCGCACCTGCTCGAGCCGTCACTCTCGCAGTCAAGCTAGCTTATGCCATTGCACTAACCTCCTGATGTCCGACCAGGATTAGCTAACCTTCGTGCTCCTCCGTTACTCTTTGGGAGGAGACCGCCCCAGTCAAACTACCCACCAGACACTGTCCGCAACCCGGATTACGGGTCTACGTTAGAACACCAGCCATTAAAGGGTGGTATTTCAAGGTTGGCTCCACGCAGACTGGCGTCCACGCTTCAAAGCCTCCCACCTATCCTACACATCAAGGACCAGTGTTCAGTGTCAAGCTATAGTAAAGGTTCACGGGGTCTTTCCGTCTTGCCGCGGGTACACTGCATCTTCACAGCGAGTTCAATTTCACTGAGTCTCGGGTGGAGACAGCCTGGCCATCATTACGCCATTCGTGCAGGTCGGAACTTACCCGACAAGGAATTTCGCTACCTTAGGACCGTTATAGTTACGGCCGCCGTTTACCGGGGCTTCGATCAAGAGCTTCGCGTTGCCGCTAACCCCATCAATTAACCTTCCGGCACCGGGCAGGCGTCACACCGTATACGTCCACTTTCGTGTTTGCACAGTGCTGTGTTTTTAATAAACAGTTGCAGCCAGCTGGTATCTTCGACTGATTTCAGCTCCACCCGCAGGGGCTTCACCTACATATCAGCGTGCCTTCTCCCGAAGTTACGGCACCATTTTGCCTAGTTCCTTCACCCGAGTTCTCTCAAGCGCCTTGGTATTCTCTACCTGACCACCTGTGTCGGTTTGGGGTACGATTTCGTGTTACCTGATGCTTAGAGGCTTTTCCTGGAAGCAGGGCATTTGTTACTTCAGCACCGTAGTGCCTCGTCATCACACCTCAGCGTTAAAAGGTACCGGATTTACCTGGAACCTCCGCCTACATGCTTAAACCGGGACAACCGTCGCCCGGCTAACATAGCCTTCTCCGTCCCCCCTTCGCAGTAACACCAAGTACAGGAATATTAACCTGTTTCCCATCGACTACGCCTTTCGGCCTCGCCTTAGGGGTCGACTCACCCTGCCCCGATTAACGTTGGACAGGAACCCTTGGTCTTCCGGCGAGCGGGCTTTTCACCCGCTTTATCGTTACTTATGTCAGCATTCGCACTTCTGATACCTCCAGCATGCCTCACAGCACACCTTCAACGGCTTACAGAACGCTCCCCTACCCAACAACGCCTAAGCGTCGCTGCCGCAGCTTCGGTGCATGGTTTAGCCCCGTTACATCTTCCGCGCAGGCCGACTCGACCAGTGAGCTATTACGCTTTCTTTAAATGATGGCTGCTTCTAAGCCAACATCCTGGCTGTCTGTGCCTTCCCACATCGTTTCCCACTTAACCATGACTTTGGGACCTTAGCTGGCGGTCTGGGTTGTTTCCCTCTTCACGACGGACGTTAGCACCCGCCGTGTGTCTCCCGTGATAACATTCTTCGGTATTCGTAGTTTGCATCGGGTTGGTAAGCCGGGATGGCCCCCTAGCCGAAACAGTGCTCTACCCCCGAAGATGAGTTCACGAGGCGCTACCTAAATAGCTTTCGGGGAGAACCAGCTATCTCCCGGTTTGATTGGCCTTTCACCCCCAGCCACAAGTCATCCGCTAATTTTTCAACATTAGTCGGTTCGGTCCTCCAGTTAGTGTTACCCAACCTTCAACCTGCCCATGGCTAGATCACCGGGTTTCGGGTCTATACCCTGCAACTTAACGCCCAGTTAAGACTCGGTTTCCCTTCGGCTCCCCTATACGGTTAACCTTGCTACAGAATATAAGTCGCTGACCCATTATACAAAAGGTACGCAGTCACACCAAGAAGGTGCTCCCACTGCTTGTACGTACACGGTTTCAGGTTCTTTTTCACTCCCCTCGCCGGGGTTCTTTTCGCCTTTCCCTCACGGTACTGGTTCACTATCGGTCAGTCAGGAGTATTTAGCCTTGGAGGATGGTCCCCCCATATTCAGACAGGATACCACGTGTCCCGCCCTACTCTTCGAGTTCACAACCTGTGTGCTTTCGTGTACGGGACTGTCACCCTGTACCGTGCGACTTTCCAGACGCTTCCACTAACACACAAGCTGATTCAGACTCTGGGCTGCTCCCCGTTCGCTCGCCGCTACTGGGGGAATCTCGGTTGATTTCTTTTCCTCGGGGTACTTAGATGTTTCAGTTCCCCCGGTTCGCCTCGTTAACCTATGTATTCAGTTAACGATAGTGCAACGAATTGCACTGGGTTTCCCCATTCGGACATCGCCGGGTCAAAGGTTCATATCACCTCGCCGGCGCTTTTCGCAGATTAGCACGTCCTTCATCGCCTCTGACTGCCAGGGCATCCACCGTGTACGCTTAGTCGCTTAACCTCACAACCCGAAGATGTTTCACTTCTGATTGCGAAAATTTGAGAGACTCGAACACACCATTAAAGATGTGTCGTTTCAATTTTCAGCTTGATCCAGATTTTTAAAGAGCAAAACTTCGCAGTGCACCTTTTCAGGTTCACTCTGAAGTTTTCTTGTGTTCGCAGTAAAAGATGGTGGAGCTATGCGGGATCGAACCGCAGACCTCCTGCGTGCAAAGCAGGCGCTCTCCCAGCTGAGCTATAGCCCCATCGTTTATCATCTCTGTACCGCTCATCCTTTAAAAGGAGTTTGGTAGGCCTGAGTGGACTTGAACCACCGACCTCACCCTTATCAGGGGTGCGCTCTAACCACCTGAGCTACAAGCCTGCAGAGATTTTTACTGCTGTTTTTCATCAGACAATCTGTGTGAGCACTACAAAGGCAGGTTCTTTAAGGTAAGGAGGTGATCCAACCGCAGGTTCCCCTACGGTTACCTTGTTACGACTTCACCCCAGTCATGAATCACAAAGTGGTAAGCGCCCTCCCGAAGGTTAAGCTACCTACTTCTTTTGCAACCCACTCCCATGGTGTGACGGGCGGTGTGTACAAGGCCCGGGAACGTATTCACCGTAGCATTCTGATCTACGATTACTAGCGATTCCGACTTCATGGAGTCGAGTTGCAGACTCCAATCCGGACTACGACGCACTTTATGAGGTCCGCTTGCTCTCGCGAGGTCGCTTCTCTTTGTATGCGCCATTGTAGCACGTGTGTAGCCCTACTCGTAAGGGCCATGATGACTTGACGTCATCCCCACCTTCCTCCAGTTTATCACTGGCAGTCTCCTTTGAGTTCCCGGCCTAACCGCTGGCAACAAAGGATAAGGGTTGCGCTCGTTGCGGGACTTAACCCAACATTTCACAACACGAGCTGACGACAGCCATGCAGCACCTGTCTCAGAGTTCCCGAAGGCACCAATCCATCTCTGGAAAGTTCTCTGGATGTCAAGAGTAGGTAAGGTTCTTCGCGTTGCATCGAATTAAACCACATGCTCCACCGCTTGTGCGGGCCCCCGTCAATTCATTTGAGTTTTAACCTTGCGGCCGTACTCCCCAGGCGGTCGACTTAACGCGTTAGCTCCGGAAGCCACGCCTCAAGGGCACAACCTCCAAGTCGACATCGTTTACGGCGTGGACTACCAGGGTATCTAATCCTGTTTGCTCCCCACGCTTTCGCACCTGAGCGTCAGTCTTTGTCCAGGGGGCCGCCTTCGCCACCGGTATTCCTCCAGATCTCTACGCATTTCACCGCTACACCTGGAATTCTACCCCCCTCTACAAGACTCTAGCCTGCCAGTTTCGAATGCAGTTCCCAGGTTGAGCCCGGGGATTTCACATCCGACTTGACAGACCGCCTGCGTGCGCTTTACGCCCAGTAATTCCGATTAACGCTTGCACCCTCCGTATTACCGCGGCTGCTGGCACGGAGTTAGCCGGTGCTTCTTCTGCGGGTAACGTCAATTGCTGTGGTTATTAACCTTATCGCCTTCCTCCCCGCTGAAAGTACTTTACAACCCGAAGGCCTTCTTCATACACGCGGCATGGCTGCATCAGGCTTGCGCCCATTGTGCAATATTCCCCACTGCTGCCTCCCGTAGGAGTCTGGACCGTGTCTCAGTTCCAGTGTGGCTGGTCATCCTCTCAGACCAGCTAGGGATCGTCGCCTAGGTGAGCCGTTACCCCACCTACTAGCTAATCCCATCTGGGCACATCTGATGGCAAGAGGCCCGAAGGTCCCCCTCTTTGGTCTTGCGACGTTATGCGGTATTAGCTACCGTTTCCAGTAGTTATCCCCCTCCATCAGGCAGTTTCCCAGACATTACTCACCCGTCCGCCGCTCGCCGGCAAAGTAGCAAGCTACTTTCCGCTGCCGCTCGACTTGCATGTGTTAGGCCTGCCGCCAGCGTTCAATCTGAGCCATGATCAAACTCTTCAATTTAAGTTTGATGCTCGTGAATTAAACTTCGTAATGAATTACGTATGTTCACTCAGAGACTTGGTATTCATTTTTCGTCCGAGGACGTTAAGAATCCATGTCACTTTGAGTGCCCACACAGATTGTCTGATAAATTGTTAAAGAGCAGTGCAACGCGGCTTTCGCTCACCGTTGCGAGGTGGCGTATATTACGCTTTCCTCTTTCAGAGTCAACCCGTTATTTCAGAATTTTTCTCTTCAACCGAACCGCTTGTTGTGTGAAGTGATTCACATCCGCCGTGTCGATGGAGGCGCATTATAGGGGGCCGCCGAGTAATGACAAGCGGAAAAATGCATTTTTATTTCAACCGCTCATCTTTTCACCAAAAAGGCTATTTTTGGTGCTTTTTAATCTCTTTTGGCAGATCGGCCAGACTATTAATCACCCAATCCGCTGCATTTTCTGCTTCTGGCGTCACTGGCTTACCGGTGCGAACTAATATTTTGGTTCCTACACCCGCTGCGGCGGCTGCCTGCATATCTTCCAGTTTATCGCCCACCATATAAGAAGCAGACATATCAATGTGCAGGAACTCCTGTGCAGAGATGAACATCCCGGGATGCGGCTTACGGCAGTCACAGGTCTGACGATACGCTTCAACGGTTCCCTGCGGGTGGTGCGGACAATAGTAGATGCCGTCGAGATCCACACCGCGGTCGGCTAGCGACCAGTCCATCCATTCCGTCAGCGTCTCGAACTGCGCCTCGGTGAATTTACCGCGTGCAATACCGGACTGGTTCGTCACAACCACCAGCGCATAACCCATCTCTTTCAGCTGGCGCATGGCATCTATTACGCCCTCGATAAACTCGAACTCATCAATCTCATGAACATAACCGTGATCCACATTAATAGTGCCGTCACGATCGAGAAAAATTGCGGGTACTGATTTTGCCACCGGTTTGCTCCTGAAAAAGGCATGTTCGACTAGTATCTCATGAATCGCAGCGCAATAAAGTGCTCATCGTACAGAGTTGGATTGATTTAGACGTCTGGATGCCTTAACATCCGTTTTGTTTACGGTCATCACCCGTATCTGGCAGAAGAAAATGCCACGGCTAACTTACATACGATAAAAATAATCTAATGATTAAACTTTCCAATATCACCAAAGTGTTCCAGCAGGGAAACCGAACCATTCAGGCGCTGAACAACGTCAGCCTGCATGTTCCTGCTGGTCAAATTTATGGCGTCATTGGCGCATCGGGTGCAGGTAAAAGCACGCTGATTCGTTGTGTTAACCTGCTTGAGCGCCCAACCCAGGGCAGCGTAGAAGTTGGCGGCCAGGAACTTACCGCCCTTTCAGAGAAAGAACTCACCAAAGCGCGTCGTCAGATTGGCATGATCTTCCAGCACTTTAACCTGCTGGCTTCCCGCACCGTATTCGGCAACGTTGCCCTGCCGCTTGAGCTGGATAACACGCCAAAAGAAGAAGTGAAGCGTCGCGTCACCGAACTGCTCGACCTCGTGGGTCTGGGCGACAAGCATGATAGCTACCCGGCAAATCTGTCCGGTGGGCAAAAGCAGCGTGTGGCCATTGCCCGCGCGCTGGCAAGCAATCCTAAGGTACTGCTGTGTGATGAAGCCACCAGCGCACTGGATCCGGCAACCACGCGTTCGATTCTGGAACTGCTGAAAGACATTAACCGTCGCCTGGGCCTGACGATCCTCCTTATTACACATGAGATGGACGTGGTGAAACGCATCTGCGACTGCGTGGCGGTCATCAGCAACGGTGAACTGATCGAGCAGGACACGGTAAGTGAAGTGTTCTCGCATCCGAAGACGCCGCTGGCACAGCAGTTCATCCAGTCCACGCTGCATCTGGATATTCCGGAAGATTATCTGGAGCGTTTGAAAACCGAACCCGCAGCAGACAGCGTCCCGATGCTGCGCATGGAGTTCACCGGTCAGTCCGTTGACGCTCCCCTGCTTTCCGAAACCGCGCGTCGCTTTAACGTAAACAACAACATCATCAGCGCGCAGATGGATTACGCCGGTGGCGTGAAGTTCGGCATCATGCTGACAGAAATGCACGGCACACAAGAAGAAACCCAGGCCGCGATTGCCTGGCTGCAAGAACACCACGTAAAAGTAGAGGTACTGGGTTATGTCTGAGCCGATGATGTGGCTGCTGGTTCGCGGCGTTTGGGAAACGCTGGCAATGACCTTTGTCTCTGGCTTCTTTGGTTTTGTGATTGGCCTGCCGGTCGGCGTATTGCTGTACGTGACGCGTCCGGGTCAAATCATTGAGAACGCGAAACTGTACCGTACGCTCTCAGCGCTGGTGAACATCTTCCGTTCTATTCCCTTCATTATTCTGCTGGTGTGGATGATTCCATTTACCCGCGTGATCGTCGGAACGTCTATCGGTCTGCAGGCGGCCATTGTTCCGCTGACCGTGGGGGCTGCGCCATTTATCGCCCGTATGGTGGAAAACGCCCTGCTGGAGATCCCAACCGGTTTGATCGAAGCCTCACGCGCGATGGGCGCAACGCCGATGCAGATCGTTCGCAAAGTCCTGCTCCCGGAAGCACTGCCAGGCCTGGTGAACGCGGCAACCATCACGCTCATCACGCTGGTCGGTTATTCCGCAATGGGTGGCGCAGTTGGCGCTGGCGGTTTAGGCCAGATTGGTTACCAGTACGGCTATATTGGATATAACGCTACCGTGATGAATACCGTTCTGGTATTGCTGGTTGTTCTGGTTTATTTAATCCAGTTCTCCGGCGATCGCATCGTCCGGACCGTTACTCACAAATAACGTTACACACAACACAAACTCTACGAGTTAAGGATAAAACATGGCGTTTAAATTAAAGACCTTTGCAGCAGTAGGCGCGCTGATCGGCTCTCTGGCACTGGTGGGTTGCGGTCAGGACGAAAAAGATCCAAACCACATCAAAGTGGGCGTTATCGTGGGTGCAGAACAACAGGTTGCTGAAGTTGCTCAGAAAGTGGCGAAAGAGAAGTATGGCCTGGACGTTGAGCTGGTGACCTTCAACGATTACGTTCTGCCGAACGAAGCGCTGAGCAAAGGCGATATCGACGCTAACGCCTTCCAGCATAAGCCATACCTGGATCAGCAGATCAAAGATCGTGGCTATAAACTGGTGGGTGTTGGTAACACCTTCGTTTATCCAATTGCCGGTTACTCTAAGAAAATTAAATCGCTGGACGAGCTGCAGCCGGGCTCTCAGGTTGCCGTGCCTAACGACCCAACCAACCTTGGCCGTTCCCTGCTGCTGCTGCAGAAAGTGGGCCTGATCAAACTGAAAGACGGTGTTGGCCTGCTGCCAACCGTTCTGGATGTCACCGAGAACCCGAAAAATCTGAAAATTGTTGAACTGGAAGCACCGCAGCTGCCACGTTCTTTGGACGATGCGCAGATTGCCCTGGCCGTGATCAACACCACCTATGCCAGCCAGATTGGCCTGACGCCAGCTAAAGACGGTATCTTCGTTGAAGATAAAGACTCCCCGTACGTTAACCTGATCGTGACTCGCGAAGACAACAAGGACGCGGAAAACGTGAAGAAATTCGTTCAGGCTTATCAGTCTGATGAAGTTTACCAGGAAGCCAACAAAGTGTTTAACGGCGGCGCTGTTAAAGGCTGGTAATCTCACCTCAGTGTAATATCATCAGGACGGGCTTATGCCCGTCTTGTCATTTGTGCAGTCAACTGATTCAATATCTGACGTTTTGATTATCCATTGAGGAACTATTATGCGTGCTTTACCGATCTGTCTTTTAGCACTCATGCTGAGCGGCTGTTCTATGCTAAGCAGATCTCCCGTTGAACCTGTTCAAAGCACGGCAACCCCGCCAAAAACCGAGCCTGCAAAACCGAAAGTGGTTCGCCCTGCGCCGGTTCGCATTATCACGAAAGCAGACGAACTCGTCGGTAAACCGTTCCGTGAACTGGGCGAAGTGAGCGGCGAATCCTGTCAGGCGACCAATCAGGACTCACCACCAAATATTCCGACAGCGCGTAAACGTATGCAGATTAATGCCGCAAAAATGAAAGCCAACGCGGTTCTGCTGCACAGCTGCGAAGTCACCAGCGGCACGCCGGGCTGCTACCGTCAGGCGGTTTGCATCGGTTCAGCGCTGAACATCACGGCGAAATGAGTGCATTTCAGTTCGAGCAGATAGGCGTTATCCACTCTCCTTATAAAGAGAAGTTCGCCGTCCCCCGCCAGCCCGGTCTGGTCACCAGCGGAAGCGGTGAGCTTCACCTGATTGCGCCTTACAATCAGGCCGATGCGGTACGCGGGCTTGAGGCTTTCAGCCATTTATGGGTGGTGTTCGTGTTTCACCAGACGATGGAAGGCGGCTGGCGTCCGACCGTGCGCCCTCCTCGTCTCGGCGGAAATGCGAGAATGGGCGTGTTTGCAACTCGCTCGACTTTCCGCCCAAACCCGATTGGAATGTCGCTGGTTGAACTGAAAGGCATACGCTGCCAGAAAGATCGGGTGATACTGGAGTTAGGTAGCCTGGACCTGGTAGACGGCACGCCGGTAATCGACATCAAACCCTATTTGCCCTTCGCCGAAGCCCTCCCGGACGCGCGTGCAAGTTATGCTCAGGACGCGCCACAGGCGGACATGCCTGTTTATTTTACGCCTGAGATAACCGCGCAGCTCGGTCAGCTGGAGAAACGCTATCCTCGCTTACGGGATTTCATCACTGAAGTTCTGGCACAGGACCCGCGTCCGGCCTACCGTAAAGAAGAGGAAGAAGGAAAAACGTACGCCGTCTGGCTGCTCGATTTCAACGTTCGCTGGCGCGTCACCGGGGCAGGTTTTGAAGTGTTTGCCCTTGAACCCAGGTAATTTTGTTCTCCTCTCTTTTGGCATCTTTGCCACACTGGTAAACTAAACCACTTTTTTTGTGTCAGGCTGGTGTTTCAGCCTGTTCCAATCGTCGAAATGGAACCGTAACAACATGCGTACTAGCCAATATCTGCTCTCCACTCTGAAGGAGACGCCTGCCGACGCCGAAGTGATCAGCCATCAGCTGATGCTGCGCGCCGGGATGATCCGCAAGCTGGCCTCCGGGTTATATACCTGGCTGCCGACCGGCGTGCGCGTCCTGAAAAAAGTCGAAAACATCGTGCGTGAAGAGATGAACAACGCCGGTGCTATCGAGGTGTCCATGCCTGTGGTTCAGCCCGCTGACCTGTGGCAGGAGAGCGGCCGTTGGGAACAGTATGGTCCTGAACTGCTGCGCTTTGTCGATCGCGGCGAGCGTCCGTTCGTTCTCGGCCCAACGCATGAAGAAGTCATTACCGACCTGATTCGTAATGAGCTGAGCTCTTACAAACAGCTGCCGCTGAACTTCTTCCAGATCCAGACCAAGTTCCGTGACGAAGTTCGCCCACGTTTCGGCGTCATGCGCTCTCGCGAATTCCTGATGAAAGATGCTTACTCTTTCCATACCTCTCAGGAATCACTGCAAGAGACCTACGACGCAATGTACGCGGCGTACAGCAAAATCTTCTCCCGCATGGGTCTGGATTTCCGTGCTGTGCAGGCTGATACCGGCTCCATCGGCGGTAGCGCATCCCATGAGTTCCAGGTCCTGGCGCAGAGCGGTGAAGACGATGTGATCTTCTCTGACTCTTCAGACTACGCGGCGAATATCGAATTTGCAGAAGCGCTGGCGCCAAAAGAACCACGCGGGGCGGCAACGCAAGAGATGACGCTGGTTGATACGCCAAACGCTAAAACCATTGCCGAGCTGGTTGAGCAGTTCAATCTGCCTGTCGAAAAAACCGTGAAAACGCTGCTGGTGAAATCCACCGAAGGCAGCGCTTACCCGCTGGTTGCCCTGCTGGTGCGTGGCGATCACGAGCTGAACGAAGTGAAAGCCGAGAAGCTGCCGCAGGTAGCCAGCCCGCTGACCTTCGCAACGGAAGCGGAAATCCGCGCCGTGGTGAATGCGGGTCCAGGTTCACTGGGTCCAGTCAATCTACCGGTGCCTGTTGTCATTGACCGCACGGTTGCGGCAATGAGCGACTTCTCCGCAGGTGCGAACATCGACGGTAAACATTACTTCGGCATCAACTGGGATCGCGACGTGGCGACGCCGGAAGTGGCTGACATCCGTAACGTGGTTGCAGGCGATCCAAGCCCGGACGGCCAGGGTACCCTGATGATTAAGCGCGGCATCGAAGTGGGTCATATCTTCCAGCTGGGTGATAAATACTCTCGCGCGCTGAACGCGGCTGTTCAGGGTGAAGATGGCCGTAACCAGATCCTGACCATGGGTTGCTACGGTATCGGGGTGACGCGCGTGGTGGCTGCGGCGATTGAGCAGAACTACGACGAACGCGGCATCGTCTGGCCGGACAATATTGCGCCGTTCCAGGTGGCCATTCTGCCAATGAACATGCACAAGTCTTACCGCGTGCAGGAGCTGGCCGAGAAGCTGTATGCCGAGCTGCGCGCTCAGGGTATCGAAGTGCTGATGGATGACCGTAAAGAGCGTCCAGGCGTGATGTTTGCCGATATGGAACTGATCGGTATCCCGCACACCGTCGTCATCGGCGACCGTAACCTCGACAGCGATGAGATTGAATACAAATACCGTCGCAGCGGCGAGAAACAGATGATCAAGACCGGCGACATTCTTGATTACCTGGTGAAAGCCATCAAAGGCTAAACAAAAACCCCGCTCAGGCGGGGTTTTTTAATGGCTCAGCGTCGGCTTATTTACTGTTACAGTCTTTACCCGCAACAAACTTCGCGTCTTTATCTGCCACCAGCGTTTTCACCATCTCCCCGCTATCCGGGTTTGGCTCCAGCGTAAAGTGACCGTCAACCGTCAGCAGTACCGGCTTACTGTCATTGCCGCGTGCCACAGCGTAATCACGTTCAAGCTGCGCATTGTTTGCCACGCTGACCTTCCTGCCGGTTGCGCAGTCGGTAAAGATCGCCGCATCCGCCATATAGAAGTACATCCCCCGCATTGCCATCGGCGTGGCAGGCAGAGCCGCTTTTACCGGCGCCAGCGTGTAGTTGAGCTGGGATTCAATCGGGTTGCCTTCGCGGTCGAGCATCTCCATCCCCTCGCCTTTGGCGCGGAAAAAGGTTTTCTCACCGGAGGTATCCGTCAGGACCAGCTTCTCTGCCGTACGCGCCCATGTTCCATAAGTGGCAAAAGAAGAAGGCTCTTTAGCGCCCTGATAGCGCTGATTCATCACCCAGGTGCCATCTTTTTGCAGGAACAGAGACGTTTCAATGCCTTCACAGTCCGCGCAAGGCAATACGCCGCGCCAGCTTTGCTGCATCGGTTTTAATTCTTCCGTTTGCGTGGGTTGTAAAACCTGCGTTTCGGAGCGGTTGTTACACCCAAAAAGCGCAAACAGCGTACTCACTGCCAGCGCTGACCATAATGCTTTTTTCACAATGAATTCCTTATGAAAAGTGTGTTCCCTTTCGTCACTCTGTCGGGCGACGAACTTTACCGCGTAGTGCTTTCACTGTGGATTTTTGGGCCTTCGAGGACAACCGACGCTCTTTCGATGCGCGGGTCGGCCGCGTTGCCCGGCGGCTTTTTTGTACTGCCGTTAGCTCTTTGATGACCGCCACCAGCCTGGCTACCGCCGCTTCCCGGTTGAGCTCCTGGCTGCGGTACTCCTGGGCTTTGATCACAATC
Organism: Enterobacter cloacae complex sp. ECL352; assembly: GCF_020149545.1. Lineage (NCBI taxonomy): Bacteria > Pseudomonadati > Pseudomonadota > Gammaproteobacteria > Enterobacterales > Enterobacteriaceae > Enterobacter > Enterobacter cloacae complex sp. ECL352. The sequence goes on along the minus strand of NZ_CP083709.1, from coordinate 3,170,960 downwards.
ACGCCATCGATGGTGATCAGGTGATGGCTGGCGGCAAGCAGGCTTTCTTTATAATACTCTGGCAGGCTTGAGGCCCGAATGTCAAAACGCAAATGGATAGCCGTCGACGCCTTGTTGACGTGCTGCCCGCCTGCTCCCTGCGCACGGATGGCGGTGATCTCCAGCTCGCTGTCAGGAATGCTGACGTTTCGGGACAAGACGATCATGACGCGGGTTGCCACGCTGCTAAATGAATTTCCAGATTATTCTGAGAATCAGAGAGCCAGATGGCGCCATCCTGAATCGTCGCCTGCAAAACCATGGTCCGGCTGGCAAATTCGCTCAACTGCGCCAGCTGCTCATCATCCAGATACCAGACCGTGAGATTTTTAAACTGTCCGCACTTGCTCTTGTTTTGCTGCCACCAGATCTCCGCAGCGCGCTGATTATACGCGAATAAGGCCACTTCAGCGGACTGGGTGCAGGCCTTCTTAATTCTGCGCTCGTCAGGCAGGCCGAGTTCGATCCACAAATCGATACCCAGATGATCGTTGCGCAGCCAGGCTTCAGGCTCGTCTTCTGCGCTTAACCCACGGGAAAACTGCAGACGCTCGTCGGCATACTTAATCCACGCCAGCAGGCGCAGCATCATGCGCTCCTGAGTTTCGGAGGGGTGGCGTGCCAGCGTAAGCGACGCATCGAGGAACTGGTTGCGATCCAGATCGGCCACATTGACCACAGCTTTATAAATTGTCGCTTTCAGCGCCATGAGAGAACTCCATTCGAATCAGGCGCACATTGTAGCGAAAACCGCGGCAAAAGGCTGTTACAGGGTGTTAAATACACCGCTATCAAGGCTCTGATATTGCTTAAATGAGTATGGTATAGTCACCTTGCTAAACCGAGTTTATCTTCGTAGGCTTAATGATATCTCACAGTAAGTCAGTGCGCTGGCGGGAGGGGATGTGAATAATTATTGTGAGTTAATTCGCAAACGGTATGCGGAAATCGCCAGCGGAGATCTGGGGTATGTCCCGGACGCGTTGGGCTGTGTATTGAAGGTGCTTAATGAAGTGGCCTCTGATGAGAGCCTTTCAGAGTCGGTCAGGGAAAAAGCAGCGTATGCTGCGGCGAATTTACTGGTGAGCGATTATGTCGATGAATGATACTTATCAACCCATCAATTGTGATGACTATGACAACCTCGAACTCGCCTGCCAGCATCATTTATTACTGACGCTGGAGCTAAAAGATGGCGAAGTGTTGAAGGCGAAAGCCAGCGATCTGGTTTCACGAAAGAATGTGGAATACCTGATAGTGGAAGACGCAGGTGCGACGCGTGAGCTGCGTCTGGACAAAATAGCCAGCTTCAGCCACCCGCAAATCGGCACCGTCGTGGTGAGCGAATCCTGATGACACTAACGGGCAGCCTGGCTGCCCGTTACGCTTTCTGCCACTCAAAACGAACGCCCTTTTCTGACCACCCCTCTTCCGTGATGAACACCCCTGCCGCAGCGATAAGCGTTTCACCGTAGAACAGTAGCGGCATGGTGTCGCGCAGCCACGGCGGCACGTTACACTCCTGCCATATTTTCTTCAGCTTTCGTCCCCCGTTGCGCCCGACGATATGCAGCATGCCGCCAGCCTTAAAGCGCACGGTGACAGGTTCATCGGGCTTAGGCAGCCGCACATGACCAGACGACAGAAGAGAAACGCGTCCTGCCTCACAGGGCAATATCAGCGGCGCGTCAGGAGAAAGCCAGTCGAGCACCACATCGGTCAGTGAGGGCATGGATTTTATCCACCAGAGCTCCCCTTTATAACGTCTAACCTCAAAACCGTTCAGGTGGACGCACGGAGAAGCATCATCCCGCGCCAGTGCGACTTCGTCCCAGATACGGCTCAGCATTGTCCTCGACGGCATCGCGGCGCGATGAAAGGCCAGCCAGCGCCGTAACAGCGCGGCGCGACGTACCGGGCTCATCGCTTTCATCGGTGCGATCGCCAACGCCCCGTCGGCAGAAATGAGTGCAGCCAGCTCGTCGCTCAACAGTTCATCCAGCAACGATTCCTGTTCGGCGCACAGCATGGCGCTTCTTGCCGTCGCGTCGGCGAAATGCGGCCAGCGCTCGCCTAAAAGCGGGAGGACGCGCAGACGCAGGAAGTTACGGTCATAGCCGTCATCCTGGTTACTCTCATCTTCGATCCAGTTCAGCTGATGTTCTCGCGCCCACTTTTCCAGCGAGGCACGCGTCTCGCCAAGCAGCGGACGCAGTAACGTTGTGCCGGCAAATTCAGAACGCGCCGGCATGGCAGAAAGTCCCGCCGGCCCGCTGCCCCGCTTAAGCGCCAGCAGAAAGGTTTCACACTGATCGTCCAGATGCTGGGCCGTGACCAGCGCTTCTCCAGCACGTAATGCCCCGGCAAACGCGGCATAGCGGGCTTTCCGCGCCTGCGCCTCGATGCCCAGCCCTTCCTCCGCAAGCGTCACTCGCTCAACGATGAGCGGGATCGCCCAGGCCACACATAAGGCTTCGCAGTGCGCCACCCACGCCTCTGCGTGAGGACTTAATCCGTGGTGAATATGCATCGCCCGAAGCTGGACGTCAGGTTCCCGATCGCGCCAAAGCTTTAGACGATGCAGCAACACGGTAGAATCCAGGCCACCGCTAAACCCCACCAGCAGCTGGCGGTACGGTGAAACGGCTTGTGCGATAGCGGGTAAGGTCATAGGAGATTACACATAAAAAATGCCCGAACTGAGCGGGCATTATCACACAGGACCACCATTACTGCTGATAAAGCTCCAGCGGCAGGCCGTCCGGATCGTTGAAAAAAGTAAAGCGCTTGTCGGTGAACGGATCGACGCGTATCGCTTCGCACGTCACGCCGTGCGCTTCCAGATGCTTAACTGCGCTATCCAGGTCATCGACGCTGAAGGCAAGATGACGCAGGCCGCAGGCTTCCGGGCGGGACGGACGCGCAGGTGGAAAAGGAAAAGAGAACAGCTCAATCACATATTGCCCGTTTAACGCCAGGTCGCCCTTCCAGGAGTCGCGCTCCTCGCGGTAGGCCTCGCTCATGAGCGTAAAGCCCAGGATGTCGCAGTAGAAGGCCTTACTTTTCGCGTAGTCGGTCGCAATGATCGCAATATGATGAACCTGTTTTAAACCCAGCATAGCTTCTCCTTTTTATGATGCCTGAACGTTACAACCGAAAACCCGCGCCTGGCAAGCGGTCACCCTTATTTTAGGACTCGCACCCAGTAAACGCCGCTCTCGTCGCGCTTCGCACCGTGTATATCCGTCTCAAAACCGGGATAGTGCCGCCCTACCGAACAGAGCATCAGCAGGAAATCAAGCACCGCCCGACTCTCTTCGGTAATCATCTCTCCCGGCATCAGGAGCGGAACGCCCGGCGGGTAAGGCAGGATCATGTTAGCCGATACGCGGCCGACCAGGTTTTCCAGCTCGACGGTTTCGACCTCCCCTTTCACCTGGCGCTGCCATGCTTTGTGCGGGGTAAACTTCATCTCCGGTAAGACATCGAACGCCTGAAGCATCAGACGCGGCAGATCGTGCTGACGGATCAGCCTGTGGATCCCCTGGGCCAGATCCTGAATGCGCATATTTCGATAGAAGTCGGGATCCTCCGCGTAGAGATCCGGCAGCATGTTCTTCACCCGCAGGTTGAGATCGTAGGCGCGCTTAAACTCCATCAGGCCGCGCAACAACCCCATCGCGCGGGTTTTGTCGATCCCGATGCTGAACAGGAACAGCAGGTTATAGGGGCCGGTTTTCTCTACCACCACGCCACGTTCATCAAGGAATTTCGCGACCAGCGCGGCCGGAATACCTTCATCGCTCATCTTGCCCTGCTCATCCATGCCCGGCGTCAGGATCGTCACTTTTACCGGGTCGAGGAACATATGGTCGCTATCGGCATCCCGGAAGCCATGCCAGCCTTCGCCGGGCGAGACGGGCCAGCATTCTGCTTCATCAATCTCTTCCGGCTGCCAGATATCAAAGAACCAGCCGTCGGCTTCATCTTTCAGCCGCTGAACCTCTTTGCGGAAATGCAACGCGCGTTCCACCGAACGATTGATGAGACGCTTACCGGGATTGCCGCGCAGCATCGCCGCGGCCGTTTCAATAGAGGCCACCAGCGGGTAGCTCGGCGAGGTGGTGGTGTGCATCATAAAGGCTTCGTTGAACGTGTCTTCGTCGTACTCGCCTTTGATGTGAATAAGCGAAGCCTGGGAAAACGCCGCCAGCATTTTATGCGTCGACTGCGTTTCGAAGAACACTTTCCCCGGCACCCGTTCACCGCTCATGCCGCTTTTGCCTGCGTAAATCGGATGGAAATTAGTGTAAGGCACCCATGCGGAATCGAAGTGGATCGACGGCACGTCCAGCGTCTGTTTGATCCAGTTCGTGTTGTACAGCAAACCGTCGTAGGTGGAATTGGTGATCACCGCATGGACAGGCCAGCTTGCGCCAGGAATTGCCGCGACCTTACTTTCAATGGCTTCGTGGGTGAACTCCCGGCGCGGAATGCCGCCAAGAATACCGAGCGCGTTACGCGTGGGCGAGAGCCAGAGCGGTACGACGTCGCTCATCATCAGCAGGTGCGCCAGCGATTTATGGCAGTTACGGTCAATCAGCAAGGTGCTGCCTGCAGGCGCAGCGTACATCCCGACGATTTTGTTCGAGGTCGACGTGCCGTTGGTCACCATATAGCTCTGCTCGGCGCCAAAGGTGCGGGCGATATACTCTTCGGCTTCAAGATGCGGGCCGGTGTGATCCAGCAGAGAGCCTAGTTCGGTGACTGAAATAGACACGTCCGCTTTCAGCGTGTTGCCACCGAAGAAATCATAGAACAGGCAGCCCACCGGGCTTTTTTGATAGGCCGTTCCCGCCATATGACCTGGCGTACAGAAGGTATATTTCCCCTCTTTCACGTAGGTGAAGAGCGCGCGGGTAAAGGGGGGAGTGATGTTATCGAGATATTCATTCGTGTATTGCTGAATGCGGGTCGCAATATCTTCCGCAACGCCGAGGGAATATTCAAAGAACCACAGCGCCATACGCATATCATTGGCGCTGACGTCCATGGTTGAGTGGGTATTGATAAACGCGTACAGCGGGAGGTATTCGTTCAGCTTGTTGATGTCGCTGCACAGTTCGAGATCGTATTCGTCCCAGTCGAAGATCACGCCGCAGATACGCGGGTTATGCTCGATAAACTTCAGCAGGTCAGCGCTGTTGTGCGGCCAGATTAGCTGATACCCGCGCGACTGCAGGGATTGCTCCAGCTCCTTAATTGGCTCATCTTTATAAAAGACGCCGTGTGGCCCCATAATGGCAATGATATTCATGGGCTTCCTCCTTAAAAAACATTAGCTAAGCATAGTCCGGCTAAACCGCAGGTATAAAAAAAGCCGCAACATTGTGCGGCTTTTCAGATAATTGTGAAGCTTACGCGTAACCGTAGGTCATCAGACGCTGGTAGCGGCGGTTGAGCAGATCGTCTTTGCTCAGCACGTCCAGATCCGCCAGGTCAGCCAGCAGCTGCGCTTTCAGAGAAGCCGCCATTACTTCCGGCTTACGATGAGCACCACCCAGCGGTTCCGGAATGATGGAATCGATCAGCTTCAGCTCTTTCAGGCGTGGCGCAATGATGCCCATTGCTTCTGCAGCCAGCGGCGCTTTGTCGGCGCTTTTCCACAGAATGGACGCACAGCCTTCCGGGGAGATAACGGAATAGGTGCTGTACTGCAGCATATTCACTTTATCGCCCACGCCAATCGCCAGCGCACCGCCGGAACCACCCTCACCGATGACGGTACAGATGACCGGCACCTTCAGACGAGACATCTCGCGCAGGTTGCGCGCGATAGCTTCAGACTGACCGCGCTCTTCCGCGCCCACGCCAGGGTATGCACCTGGGGTGTCGATGAAGGTGATGATTGGCATGTTGAAACGCTCAGCCATCTCCATCAGACGCAGGGCTTTACGGTAGCCTTCTGGTGCTGGCATACCGAAGTTACGACGGATTTTCTCTTTGGTTTCACGACCTTTCTGATGACCAATGATCATCACCGGGCGTCCGTCCAGACGCGCGATACCACCAACGATAGCTTTATCGTCAGCGTATGCGCGATCGCCTGCCAGTTCGTCAAATTCGTCAAACGCCAGGCGGACATAATCCAGGGTGTACGGACGCTGTGGATGGCGAGCCAGCTGGGCCACCTGCCATGCGCCGAGATCGGCAAAGATTTTGCGCGTCAGCTCTACGCTTTTCTCGCGCAGACGATGCACTTCTTCGTCGATGTTAATATCCAGTTTTTCATCCTGACGGCTTACCGCTGTCAGAGAATCGATTTTCGCTTCCAGCTCAGCAATCGGCTGTTCGAAATCAAGGAAATTCAGACTCATAGTATTCCTGTATTAGTCAAACTCCAGTTCCACCTGCTCCGAACCAATGAGGCCACGGAGATCGTTCAGTAAACGATCGCTCGGAGAGACACGCCACGTTGCACCAAAGCGCAACCGCGCACGTGCATCCGCCCTCTGATAGTAGAGATGTACTGGAATTGTCCCCGAGCGGTGGGGTTCCAGAGACTGACGGAGTCGGTTTAAAAGCTGGTCATCAATTTGCCTGTCCGTCAGCGAGATAGCAAGCCCGCGAGCATATTTTTCCCGGGCTTCGTCAATGTCCATCACTTCGCGGGCGGTCATTTTAAGCCCCCCACTGAAGTCATCAAAGCTGACCTGTCCGCTGACGATAAGTATGCGGTCTTTTTCCAGCAATTGCTGGTATTTATCCAGCGCGTCGGTGAACAACATCACCTCCAGACGCCCGGAACGGTCATCCAACGTACAGATGCCGATACGATTGCCGCGCTTGGTGACCATAACCCTTGCGGCAATCACGAGCCCCGCAGCCGTGGTGATTTTACCACGTTCTGTCGGATGCATGTCTTTAAGCCTGTGGCCGCCGACATAGCGCTCAATTTCTTTGATGTACTGGTTGATCGGGTGCCCCGTCAGGTACAAGCCTAACGTCTCACGCTCCCCATCCAGTACCACCTGTTCTGGCCACGGCTGGCAGTTGGAATAAGATTGCTCGATCTGCTCTGGCTCTTCCGCCAGCACTCCGAACATATCCGCCTGACCAATGGCTTCCGCTTTTGCGTGCTGATCCGCCGCTTTCAGGGCGTCGCCGAGGGAATTCATCAGCGCGGCACGGTGCGGCCCCAGCCTGTCAAACGCGCCGGACATGATCAGTTTTTCCAGCACGCGACGGTTCAGTTTTTTGGTGTCGGTACGGGCGCAAAGATCGAACAGCTCGCGGAAATACCCGCCGTTGTTACGCGCTTCGATGATCGCCTCGATCGGACCTTCGCCCACGCCTTTGATCGCGCCGATCCCGTAAACGATCTCTCCGTCGTCGTTGACGTGGAAGTGGTAGAGCCCTGAGTTAATATCCGGCGGCAGGATCTTAAGCCCCATGCGCCAGCACTCGTCCACCAGGCCAACCACCTTCTCGGTGTTGTCCATATCGGCCGTCATTACCGCCGCCATAAATTCAGCAGGATAGTGCGCTTTCAGCCACAGCGTTTGATACGACACCAAAGCATAGGCGGCGGAGTGAGATTTGTTAAATCCGTACCCGGCGAATTTCTCCACCAGGTCGAAGATTTTCATCGCCAGCTCGCCGTCAACGCCGTTTTTCTTCGCCCCGTCTTCAAAGATGGAGCGCTGCTTGGCCATCTCTTCCGGCTTTTTCTTACCCATCGCACGACGCAGCATGTCCGCGCCGCCGAGCGTATAGCCGGAAAGCACCTGAGCAATCTGCATGACCTGTTCCTGATACAGGATAATGCCGTAGGTTGGCTCCAGCACCGGCTTCAGGCTTTCATGCTGCCACTGAACGTCCGGGTAAGAAATCTCTTCGCGACCGTGCTTACGGTCGATAAAGTTATCTACCATCCCTGACTGCAGTGGGCCCGGACGGAACAGGGCGACCAGTGCGATCATATCTTCGAAGCAGTCGGGCTGCAGGCGTTTAATCAGATCTTTCATGCCGCGGGATTCAAGCTGGAAGACGGCCGTCGTCTCCGAGCGCTGCAGCATGTCGAAACTTTTCTTGTCATCCAGCGGAATGGCGGCAATGTCTATCGGCTCAAGGCCCTGCTTTTCCCGGCGCGGGTTGATCATCTTCAGCGCCCAGTCGATGATCGTCAGCGTACGCAGGCCGAGGAAGTCAAACTTCACCAGCCCGGCGTATTCTACGTCGTTCTTATCAAACTGAGTAACCGGGTGCTCACCCGCTTCATCGCAGTAGAGCGGCGCGAAGTCGGTAATTTTGGTCGGGGCGATAACCACGCCCCCCGCATGCTTGCCGGCGTTACGCGTGACGCCTTCCAGCTTTCGCGCCATGTCGATCAGCGCTTTCACTTCTTCGTCAGCTTCGTAGATTTCCGGCAGCTGAGGTTCGGCTTCAAACGCTTTTGCCAGCGTCATGCCCGGATCGGGCGGCACCAGCTTCGAAATACGATCGACAAACCCGTACGGGTGGCCCAGCACGCGGCCGACGTCACGAATAACCGCCTTCGCCGCCATCGTACCGAACGTAATAATCTGCGATACCGCATCACGGCCGTACATATCGGCAACGTGCTCGATCACCTGGTCGCGTTTCTCCATGCAGAAGTCGACGTCAAAGTCGGGCATGGAAACACGTTCCGGGTTAAGGAAACGTTCGAACAGCAGGTCGAATTCCAGCGGATCGAGGTCGGTAATTTTAAGCGCATAGGCCACAAGCGATCCCGCACCGGAGCCACGTCCCGGTCCAACCGGTACGCCGTTATCCTTCGACCACTGGATAAACTCCATTACGATCAGGAAGTAGCCCGGGAAGCCCATCTGGTTGATGACCTGGAGTTCAATATCCAGGCGTTCATCGTACGGCGGCCGCTTCTCTTTGCGAACGGCCTCATCCGGGAACAGGAATTCCAGACGCTCTTCCAGACCTTCTTTTGATTTCACGACCAGGAAATCTTCCGTGGTCATGTCACCCGTCGGGAACTGCGGCAGGAAGTATTCGCCGAGGCGGACGGTAACGTTACAGCGCCTGGCGATCTCTACGCTGTTTTCCAGCGCTTCGGGGATATCGGAGAAGAGTTCACACATCTCCTCCTCGCTGCGCATGTACTGTTGAGCGGAGTAATTACGCGGCCGTTTCGGATCGTCGAGCGTGAAGCCATCGTGGATCGCCACGCGAATTTCGTGAGCGTCAAAATCTCCCGGCTCGAGGAAGCGTACATCGTTTGTCGCGACGACGGGCAGCCCGCGTTCTTCCGCAAGTGCGACCGCCGCATGGAGATAGCTCTCTTCGTCCTGGCGACCGGTGCGGATCAACTCCAGATAATAACGATCCGGGAAATACTCCTCATAGAACGAGACGCATTGATCCACCAGCGCGCTATTGCCGCGCAGCAGACATTTACCGACATCGCCCATACGGCCGCCAGAGATCAGCAGCAGCCCTTCGTTCAGCTCAGCCAGCCAGTCCCTGTCGATCCACGGGCCCAGCGCACCATATCCGCGCTGATAGGCTTTTGAGATAAGCAGAGTGAGGTTTTGATAGCCCGTGTTGTTCATCGCCAGCACGGAGATTTGCGTCATTTCATCGCCGACGAGATCGCTCTGGACATGAAAATCTGCGCCGACGATAGGCTTCATTCCCGCACCGTGCGCCGTTCCGTAGAACTTCACCAGGCCACACAGGTTGGTAAAATCGGTGATCGCCAGCGCGGGCATGCCAAGGGAGGCCGCCTTTTTTACCAGCGGCCCGGTCTTCGCCAGCCCATCGATCATGGAGTAGTCGCTATGCACCCGCAGGTGTACGAAACGTGGTTCAGCCATCTTCAGATTCCGCGTTACTTAATTGCTTGCGTATTGATTCAGGACACCCGTCCCAGCGCGCGTTTCACCGGGCCAAAACTGCGCCGGTGATGTTCGGTTGCGCCATGTTCAGCCAGCCTTTCCAGATGGAAAAGTGTGGGATACCCCTTATGCTGGGCGAAACCATACTGAGGATAAGTGAGGTCCAGCGCGGCCATTTCGGCGTCGCGCGTCACTTTGGCAATGATAGAAGCGGCGCTAATTTCTGCGACCCGACTATCGCCTTTGACGACCGCCATTGAAGGCATGGGCAATGCCGGACAGCGGTTGCCGTCAATCAGGACATATTCCGGGGAAATTTTCAGACCTGCTACCGCACGCTGCATCGCCAGCATCGTGGCATGCAAAATATTCAGCTCGTCTATTTCATGCGGTTCAGCGCGCCCCAGGCTCCAGGCCAGCGCCTTCTCCTGAATCTCACTGAACAGCGCCAGACGGCGTTTTTCAGACAATTTTTTTGAGTCGTTCAGCCCGATAATCGGGCGAGCCGGATCGAGGATCACCGCGGCAGTCACCACAGCCCCGACCAACGGGCCACGACCCACTTCGTCCACGCCCGCCACAAGGCGAGTGTGAGGATAAACAAATTCCATCATTTTGCTAACTCCAGCACCGCATCAGCCGCTTGCTCATCAGCATTACAGCGGATCAGTTGATGCAGTTCGCGGAAGGTATCGTGCATCTGGTGGCTGGTCTTGCCGTTCGCGAGCAGCGGCAGTAGTGCATCGGCAAGCGCCTGCGGCTGGCACTCATCCTGCAGCAGCTCTTTCACCAGCTCGCGCCCGGCAAGCAGGTTTGGCAGGGAGACATAATCCGTTTTAACCAGACGTTTTGCCAGCCAGAAAGTGAACGGCTTCATGCGATAACCGACCACCATCGGGCATTTCGCCAGCATGCATTCCAGCGCCGCCGTGCCGGAGGCCAGCAGCGCGGCATCGCTCGCATACATCGCTTCCCGCCCTTTCCCGTCCAGAAGACGGACGTGAAGATCCGGGGCGACTTCCGCTTTGATGCGCTCAAACTGCTCACGGCGTTTCGCATTTACCAGCGGAACAACCACTTCAAGATCCGGATAGGTCTGGCGAAGAATTTGCGCAGTTTTGAGGAAATCGGCGCTCAGCATCTCAACTTCTGCGCCACGGCTGCCCGGTAGCAGTGCCAGACAGTGCACATCGTGCGGGATGCCCAGCGCGTCGCGCGCCGCGTTTTTATCCGGATCCAATGGCATCGCATCCGCCATGGTATGACCGATAAAACGGCACGGAACATTAAATCTGTCGTAAAACGCTTTTTCGAAAGGCAGGAAAGCCAGCACCAGGTTGGTGGACCGTCCGATTTTGAAAACGCGTTTCTGTCGCCACGCCCAGACGGACGGACTGACGTAGTGAATTGTTTTGATACCCTGCTTTTTCAGATTCCCTTCGAGGGTAATGTTGAAATCAGGCGCATCGATACCGACAAACACATCGGGTTTGAGTTCGGTAAAACGGCGGGTGAGATCGGCGCGGATGTGCAGCAAACGGCGTAGCCGTCCCAGCACCTCAACGATGCCCATCACGGCGAGTTCTTCCATTTCATACCAGGCTTCACAGCCTTCGGCCTGCATCAGCGGGCCAGCAACGCCGACAAAGCGAGCATTGGGTACACGCGCCTTAAGCGCGCGGATGAGACCGGCACCAAGAATATCGCCGGAGGTTTCTCCGGCGACCAGGGCTATCGTAAGCGGACGACTGTCGACCATTAACGAATCAGACCCCTTGTTGAACGGTCAAAGAATTCCATGAACGCGTTCACTTCCGGGTGCTTATTCGCCAGCTCGGCAATTTCCGGCTTCGCCTCTTCCAGCGTTTTACCGCTACGGTACAGCAGTTTGTACGCGTTGCGGATGGCAGTAATCGCTTCGCGACTAAAACCACGACGCTTGAGGCCTTCGATGTTCACGCCAAACGGCGTGGCATGGTTGCCCTGCGCAATCACATACGGTGGGACGTCCTGCGCCACACCGGAGCATCCGCCAACCATCACGTGCGCACCAATGATGCAGAACTGATGGACTGCGGTCATGCCGCCAATAATTGCGAAGTCATCAACCGATACGTGTCCTGCCAGCGTTGCGTTGTTGGCAAGAATACAGCGGTCACCCACGGTACAGTCGTGCGCGATGTGCGCATTAACCATAAACAGGTTATCGCTGCCCACCTTCGTCAACCCACCACCCTGTACTGTTCCACGATGAATAGTGACGCTTTCGCGAATACGGTTACGATCGCCAATTTCCAGACGGGTCGACTCACCAGCATATTTCAGATCCTGGTTAACTTCGCCGATGGAAGCGAACTGATAGATCTCGTTATTGCAGCCAATGGTCGTGTGACCATTCACGACAACGTGAGATTTCAGTACTGTACCCTCACCAATTTCGACATGGGGTCCAACAATACAAAACGGGCCAATGTGGACGTTAGCGCCGATGATGGCACCGGTTTCCACAATAGCGGTAGGATGAATAAAGGCGGATTTATCAATCACGTATCAGGACTCCCGGCTACGAGCACACATCATCGTCGCTTCGCAAACAACTTTGCCGTCAACCAGCGCTACGCCTTTGAAGCGAGTCAGGCCACGACGCGTTTTTTCAAAAGTGACTTCCATGATCATCTGATCACCAGGCACGACAGGGCGCTTAAAGCGCGCTTCATCAATACCCGCGAAGTAATACAGCTCACCTGGCTCCAGTTTGCCAACGCTTTTAAACGCCAGAATACCGGTAGCCTGAGCCATCGCTTCCAGAATCAACACACCCGGGAAGATAGGCTTACCAGGGAAGTGTCCCTGGAAAAACGGCTCGTTCACGGAAACATTTTTCACTGCGCGCAGAAAACGACCTTCTTCAAAATCCAGCACACGGTCTACCAGCAGAAACGGGTAGCGGTGCGGCAGAAGTTCTAAAATCTCTTCAATATGCAGAGTATGAGTGTCAGTAGTCAAAATACTCTTCCTGTCAAAATGTACTGATAACAATAATAACACGGCCTGCCGGTTTATTAGAAAGCCGACAGGCCGGGAAAAATAGCGTTCAACGGATGACGCTTAATCTTGTTGATCGATCTTACGCTCAAGAGACTTGAGGCGCTTGCTCATATCATCAATGTTCATCACCAGAGCTGCTGTTTTACGCCATACCTTGTTGGGTTGTAGCGGAATACCTGAGGAATAGACGCCAGGTTCAGTGATAGGACGCATTACCATGCCCATTCCCGTCACAGTCACCTTGTCGCATATTTCCATATGGCCATTAATCACGCTCGCGCCGCCAATCATGCAATAACGGCCAATTTTCAGGCTGCCTGCCATGATGACGCCACCCGCAACCGCGGTATTGTCGCCAATCACAACGTTATGCGCAATCTGGCACTGGTTATCGATGATAACACCATTGCCAATGATCGTGTCGTCAAGCGCGCCACGGTCAATGGTAGTACAGGCGCCGATCTCTACGCGATCGCCAATAATAACGCGACCAAGCTGCGGGATCTTAACCCAGTTACCACGATCGTTAGCGTAACCAAAGCCATCAGAACCAATAACGGTGCTGGACTGGACGAGGCAATTTTCGCCAATTTCAACATCATGATAAACGGACACATTGGCCCATAAACGGGTTCCGGCGCCGATTTTCGTATTTTTCCCAACGAAGCAGCCCGGGCCAATGACGACGTTATCGCCCAGCACAACGCCGGATTCGATAACTGCATTCGCGCCAACGGCGACGTTGTTACCAAGCCTGGCCGTCGCATCAATCGCTGCACTGGCCGCAATGTTCTGAGCCGGCTGCGGCGTGGTATCAAGAATTTGAGCCATGCGTGCATACGTCAGGTAGGGGTTTTTCACTACCAGCGCGCTTACAGTGGCAAATGGAAGATCGTCCTGCGTCAGTACAACAGCTGACGCCTGGCATTGAGCCAGTTGCTCACGGTACTTAGGGCTTACCATGAAGGTAATCGTGCCAGCTTTAGCAGATTGCATGGACGCAACAGCGGTGATGACGATATCGCCATCACCGTGTAATTCTGCATCCAACTGCTGAGCTAAATCAGCCAGTCGAATTGAAGGCATTACTTATTTAACCTGTTTCAGAACATCAGCAGTGATGTCTTTAACATCTTTGCTGTTATAAGCAACGGCGTTCGCATCTACAACCAGATCGATACTCTGATCGGCAGCCACTGCTTTAACAGCAGTCTGAATGCGAGTTACCAGCTTGCCGCGTTCTTCGTTAGAACGACGCTGACGATCCTGCTCGAAAGCCTGCGCTTTCTGGGAGAACGTCTGGCGCTGAGCCATTACGTCTTTTTCCAGCTTGCTACGGTCGCTTGCTTTCATGGTAGAACCATCACGCTGCAGACGCTGCATTTTGGACTGAAGATCGTTTTCCATACCCTGCAGTTCGCTTGCACGGCCTTTGAATTCGTTTTCCAGAGTCGCAGAAACACCCGTTTTCTGTGCAACCTGCTGGAACAAATTACCCATGTTGACGATTGCAATTTTGTCTGCTGCCTGAGCAGAAGTTGCCATCGCTAAACCGAGACCTGCAGCTAATAACCACTTTTTCACAATTAACTCCTTACCATCCCATTGGCACCAGAAGGTACCGTTCTTTGCGTGGCAAGGCGACCGTGTTACCGATCGCCAGTTGTCAGCGCTACACTGCCAACGCATTCCTTTGCAGCGGATTATTACCAGGTTTTACCAATGTTAAACTGGAATTGCTCCGCTTTGTCTCCATCATATTTCTTAAACGGCTGGGCGTAGGAGAAGACCAACGGCCCCAGCGGTGACATCCATTGTAATGCGATACCGGCAGACATGCGAATATTGCTCGGATCGCTGTAGTCAGGAATGCCTTCTGCGCGCATCTGGGCAGTATTCTGCCAGTTGGTATCCCACACGGTACCGGCATCCCAGAAGAAGGACGTACGGACCGAGTTCGCGTATTTATCACTGATAAACGGCGTTGGCGTGATGAACTCCAGGCTGGCAACGGCCATGGCGTTACCGCCCACCGCGTCATTGGAGCTACAGACTTCTGACGAGGAAGACTTATCACAGTTATCTTTGTCGTTTCCGCCGTAGTAAACCGCTTTCGGACCAATGTTATTGGACTGGAAACCACGAACGGTGCTGGAGCCACCCGCATAGAAGTTTTCATAGAACGGCAGTTCTTTGCTACCCAGACCATCGCCATAGCCCCAACGGGTACGACCCAGAACCACCCACTTATGATCGTCATCGATCGGGAAGTAGGACGCGGTATCCAGCGTGACCTTATAGAACTCGTTATCGGAACCCGGCACGGTAACTTTACCGTTCAGGTTGACGCGAGAACCTTCCGTTGGGAAGTAACCACGGTCGAGACGGTTATAGGTCCAGCCGTAGTTAAAGGTGAAGTCGTCCGCCGCGAAGCCATTGTCATTACCATTTTTACTGGTTGACTGGCCGATAGAGTCCAGATAACGCCACATCGCCACCTGCGGTTGCATGTTGGACAGGTCGTTATGCACGTAACCCAAGCCCGCACGCAGGGTGTTGTATTCGTTAACCGGGAAGCCAAGCGTACCGTCGACACCGTAACTCTTGTTGGTGTAAGAAGACAGGTCCGCGTCGTCTGCTTTAAAGTCGTTATAGAAGATACGACCGCCCAGGCTTACACCGTCAACGGTGAAGTATGGGTTAGTCACAGAGAACTCAGAGTAGGTCTGGTAGTCGTTTTTGGTGCCGTTAATACCGACAGAGTAACCCGTACCCAGCCAGTTATCCTGCTGCACGCCGACCTGGAAGCTGACGCCGCTTTCAGTACCATAACCCACACCGAAGTTGAAGCTACCGGTGTTGCGCTCTTTCACTTTATAAACGACATCAACCTGATCCGGGCTGCCCGGTACGCGCTGGGTATCGGTATCCACCGTTTCAAAATAGCCCAGACGGTTAAGACGCTCTTTACCCTGATCAACGAGATCGCTACCCAACCATGCGCCTTCCATCTGACGCATTTCGCGGCGCAGAACGGAATCTTTGGAGGTGTCGTTACCAACGAAGCGGATCTTACGCACGTAGAAACGGTTGCCCGCATCAACATTCACGTGCAGCTTAACGGTTTTATCCGCGTCATTGATTTCCGGCTGAGTCTGTACGCGCGGATAGGCATAACCGTAGCGGCCGAGCAGCTTCTTAATGCTGTCTTCCATTTTGGTTACCTTGGAACCGCTATACAGATCGCCCGGCTGAATTTTTGTCAGCGATTCGATTTCAGCAGAATGCCCCGCCAGGTTACCACTCACTTCAACACCAGAAAGCTTGTACTGCTCGCCTTCAGTGATGTTAACCGTAATGTAGATACCTTTCTTGTCCGGAGTCAGACTGACCTGAGTCGAGTCGATGTTGAAACGCGCATAGCCACGATCGAGATAGTAGCTGCGCAGGGTTTCGAGGTCGCCCGCCAGTTTCTGTTTCTGGTATTTGCGATCGCCCACCACGTTCCACCATGGCACTTCATCGCGCAGCTGGAAGGTGGAGATCAGTTCGTCGGTGCTGAACGCGTGGTTGCCGACAATGTTGATCTGCTGGATCTTCGCAGAAACACCTTCCTGGAAGACCAGCTTCAGGTCAACACGGTTACGCGGCAGCGGAGTGACAACCGCTTTCACGCTGGCGCTGTATTTACCGACGCTGTAGTAGAAGTCTTCCAGACCTTTTTCAATGTCTGAAAGGGTTGTGCGGTCCAGGGACTCACCCACACGAACACCAGATGCTTCAAGGTTCTGCTTGAGCATGTCATCTTTCACCGACTTGTTACCGGAGAAAGTGATACTGGCGATCGTCGGACGTTCTTTTACCTGTACCAGCAGCGTATCACCATCGCGCAGGACGCGGACGTCCTCAAAGTTGCCGGTGGCAAACAGAGCACGGATGGTGTTACTGATATCATCATCATTAACCGTATCGCCGGGGCGTACAGGCATACTGAGGAGGGCCGCACCAACGGCGACACGCTGGAGGCCTTCGAAATGAATGTCTTTCACTACGAACCCGTCAGCACCGTATACGGTGGCGCTGCTAAACAGCAGCGACGCTATGAGCAACTTTTTCATCGCCATCGTTATTATGCGTTCTTCCTAACACTCTCTTACAACCGAGAGAAATCATTGAAAAGTGCAAGCCCCATTAACAGCACCAGCAAAATCGAGCCAATGCGATAACTAAAGTCTTGAACTCGCTCGGATACCGGTCCGCCTTTTAGCTTTTCAATCGCCAAAAACAGCAGATGACCCCCGTCTAAAACGGGAAGCGGGAACAGGTTGATTATCCCAAGGTTCACGCTAATGAGCGCGAGGAACATGAGATAGTAAATCACCCCGAATTCCGCTGACATCCCAGCCCCCTGAGCAATCGAAATTGGCCCACTGAGGTTGTTCAGTTTCACATCACCGGTTATCAATTTCCCCAACATGTTGACCGTCAGCTTCATCAGTTGCCATGTTTTATCCGTGGCTTCAAGGATGGCGCTGAACGGCCCATACTGGCGTATTGTCTTGTACTCATCTGGCAGCGGGATCACTTTTGGCACAACGCCTGCAAACCCTTCTGCCTTTTTGCCGACCGACTTCGTATCCGGGATCAGCGTCAGCGAAAGCGGACTGCCCTGCCTTTCAACTTCCAGCGCGAGAGACGTTCCCGGATTATCGCGCACCAGAGTAACAAAGGTCATCCACTCTGTTAATGGTTGACCATCGACTTTAACGATCCTGTCGCCCGCTTGCAAACCCGCTTTGCTCGCCGCCGAATTTGCCTGTACTTCGGCTAATACCGGCTCGATCTGCGCGCCGCGTGGACGAATACCCAGCGCAGCGACGGGATCCTCTTTGTCTGGCTCGAAACGCCAGTGACGTAAATCGAGTACTTTGTCCTGACGCGTATCTGAACCAAACGGCGATACGCTGATGGTGGTCTGCGCATCGCCAATTTTGGCTACCAGCTGCAGTCGCACGGCATCCCAATCAGGGGTTTCGATGCCATCAATCGCTTTAAGTTCCATCCCGGATGTAATTTGCGCACTCGCCGCGATGGAATTGGGGGCAATTTCACCCACCACCGGACGTACGCCAGGGACGCCGATGATAAACACCAGCCAGTAAGCGAAAATCGCAAAGATGAAGTTGGCTACCGGTCCGGCAGCAATGATGGCGGCGCGTTGTCCAACGGTTTTATTGTTGAATGCGCTGTGTCGCAGCTCAGGAGCGACAGGCTCGACGCGTTCGTCGAGCATTTTGACGTAGCCGCCCAGCGGGATAAGGGCGATGACAAATTCCGTGCCGTGGCGGTCGGTGCGCGTCCAGAGTGATTTACCAAAACCGATGGAAAATCGCTCTACGCGCACGCCACAGCGGCGAGCAACCCAGAAATGGCCAAATTCATGCACGGTAATCAGTACACCCAGTGCAACAATGAACGCCGCCAGATTCCAGAGAATGCTCAGCATAAAACCTTCCGTTAAATCGTCCCGAATACCAGTAAAAGCAAACACGCAAACACTGGAACAGCCGCTGTCAGGCTATCAATGCGATCCAGTATACCGCCATGCCCTGGAATCAGGTGTCCGCTGTCCTTAATCCCTGCTTCACGCTTAAACATACTTTCGGTTAAATCACCGAGCACGGAGGCAAGCGCAGCAAAAATCGAGCACACCAGCAGTATTGACGGTGCCACTTCAAGATTCGCCCAGACGCCGTAGCCCCAGGAGATGATCGCTGCCGTAAACAGGCCGCCGATGAATCCTTGCCAGGTTTTGCCCGGAGAAACCTTCGGTGCCAGCTTATGTTTGCCAAACAGTTTACCAAACATATAGGCCCCGGAGTCAGCCCCCCAGACCAGAATCATCACATAAAGCAGCCAGATCGCACCGCTGTAGTGGTTTTCGTCGTAGTGCCACGCTCGCAGCGCAACCATACCCCAGAAAAAAGGAATAATTGTGAGCAAGCCAAAAATCAGTCGCAGCACTTTTGAATTACGCCACAATGCCGCGGAACCCGGATAAAAAAGAACCAGCAACAGCGCAGCAACCCACCAGGCCAGCGATATCCACAAGGAACCGGCAACCAGGGGCTGATGAATATCATGGTGATATTCAGGTAACGTAAACAGCATTATGGCCAGGATAAAGCCACAAAGTACCGCAAGCCATACTCGCTGAGTGCGCGAGGTAAAGCCGCTAAACTGTCCCCATTCCCACGCGGCGAGCATGCACACCACCAGCGTGACAATAGCGAATCCCACCGGGGGCAGTAAAAACAGCGCCGCAATGACAATGGGTATTAATACAAAAGCGGAAATCAGGCGATACTTCAGCAAAAGCTACCCCCATCAGGCTTTGTCGCCACCAGGCTCGGTGCCGCCGAAACGACGCTCTCGATTGGCAAAGGCATGCAGCGCACCTTCAAAGTCTTGTTCATCAAAATCGGGCCAAAGAACATCCGTAAAGTAAAGTTCGGCATAGGCAATTTGCCATATCAAAAAGTTACTTATGCGATGTTCCCCCCCTGTCCTAATTACCAAATCCACAGGTGCCTGTTCATTCATGCAGATTTGCTTGCTCAGCGCCTCTTCATCAATTTGGTCGGGTCTCAACAGCCCTTCCTGAACCTGTTCGGCCAGATGCCGAACGCCCTGGATAATATCCCAGCGTCCGCCGTAATTCGCCGCAATATTCAGCGTCAAACCGGTATTATTTTCCGTCAGCGCTTCAGCTTTGCGAATCCGTTCCTGCAAACGTGAGTTAAAACGACTGGTATCGCCAATGATACGCAGGCGGACGTTGTGGCGGTGCAGGCTTTTTACTTCGCTGTCTAGCGCCCACACAAACAATTCCATCAACGCAGTCACTTCCTGCAGAGGTCGATTCCAGTTTTCACTGCTAAAAGCATAGAGCGTTAACGCATCAATGCCGTTGTTGGCGGCAAAAGAAACGGCGCGACGAACGGATTTCGCCCCCGCTTTATGCCCAAAGGCTCGTATCTTCCCTTGTCTTTTCGCCCAGCGGCCATTGCCATCCATAATGATTGCTACATGACGGCAGCCATGAGCTGGCAAATTTTCGCTTATTGGTTGATTCGCAGACAACATAACGCGTTTTTTGTCCCTGAAAAGGATTTAACGGTACTCAGGAATACTGAAGCCTATACATAAAAAAGCCGTGTCAAACCACGGCTCACCTGACCACATTAAGTCAAATACCTGCGATCAGGTGGCGCAGACTATATCACTGAAGCCCAACGCTAACAAATAGCACGACGACTAGTGCTTGCTTTATCACCAGCTTGCAAGACGTGTCACCTGTTGGCGCGCAATATTACGCGCAGCTGCATCCACCGCCAGCACCTCTTCCACGCTTTGTGGTTCGCGCAAATCCATCATCTCCAGTACCGATAAATTTAACGACGCGATATCGGTAAAACGAATTTGCTGATTCAGAAATGCCTCAACGGTAATTTCATTAGCTGCATTAAGTGCCGTCGTCGCCGCCTGCCCCTGGTCAAAGGCATTCATCGCAAGCTTCAGACAAGGATAGCGGTCGTAGTCTGGTTCACTGAACGTCAGGGAACTTAGCTTGCAGAAATCAAGCGGCTTCACGCCGGATTTCACTCGATTTGGCCACGCCATTGAATGGGCAATCGGCGTACGCATGTCCGGCTCGCCCAGCTGTGCCAGCACGCTGCCATCCTGATAACGCACCATCGAGTGAATCACCGATTGCGGGTGAATCAGTACTTCCATCTGTTTCGCTGACGCATTAAACAGCCAGCGCGCTTCAATGTATTCCAGACCTTTGTTCATCATGGTGGCAGAATCAACGGAGATTTTACGCCCCATCGACCAGTTCGGATGACGGCACGCCTGATCCGGTGTCATCGCACGCAGTTCAGACAGTGGCGTTTCACGGAACGGGCCACCAGACCCGGTAAGCAGAATAGACACCACGCCATTCTGCTCCAGGTCAGCGTACCCCAGGTTCTGTTGAAAAGGTTGCGGTAAACTCTGAAAAATCGCGTTGTGTTCGCTGTCGACCGGCAGAAGACGCGCGCCGCGCTGCTTCACCGCATCCATAAACAGGCGTCCACAGGTGACCAGCGACTCTTTATTGGCCAGCAAAACATCCTTACCAGCATCAATCGCAGCAAGCGTGGGCAGCAGCCCTGCCGCGCCGACAATGGCCGCCATGACCTGATCCACCTCATCCAGCGCCGCCATCTCGCAGGCCGCCTGCTGGCCGCTCAGCACCTCGGTTCGACTGCCCTTTTCACGCAGCTGTGCTTTCAGCAGACGCGCGCTCTCTTCGTCATCCATCACCGCATAGCGGGGCGCAAACTCCAGGCACTGTTCGACCATTCGCTGCACATTCTTACCGGCCACCAGCGCTGTCACGGTGTAAAGTTCAGGATTATGGCGAACGACGTCGAGAGTGCTGCAACCGATAGAGCCGGTTGAGCCGAGGAGTGTTAAATGCTTCATGAGATGCCCGAAAAAAGTTAGACCAGATAAAAGCAAAACGCCGCCAGCAAGACCCAAAGTCCTTCTGAACGGCGTTTATCAGTGTACGACAGAAATCAGAACTGCATCAGTTCCGCTTCTTTTTCTGCCAGCGCCGCATCAATTTTCTTGATGGCCGCGTCGGTCATTTTCTGAATGTCGTCCTGAGAACGACGATCGTCATCTTCGCTGATCTCTTTTTCTTTCAGCAGTGCTTTCACTTTATCGTTCGCGTCGCGACGGACGTTACGCACGGATACACGACCCTGCTCAGCTTCGCCACGAACCACTTTGATAAGATCTTTACGACGTTCTTCCGTCAGCGGAGGCAGTGGAACGCGGATGTCTGCGCCCGCAGAGCTTGGGTTCAGTCCGAGGTCAGAGGCCATAATCGCTTTCTCAACGGCCGGGCTCATAGAGCGGTCGAAGACGTTGATTTTCAGCGTACGGGTATCTTCAACCGTCACGCTCGCCAGCTGGCGCAGAGGGGTTGGCGTACCGTAATATTCTACGATGATGCCATCCAGCAGGCTTGGGGAAGCACGGCCAGTACGGATTTTGCTGATTTGGTTTTTGAACGCTTCTACGCATTTGTCCATGCGTACTTCAGCATCTTTTCTGATGTCGTTAATCACGTTACGAATCCTTGAAAACTTGTCTCAGGCAGACTATCCGCCAGCACAGCGCTACAGGTGTGCTAAGTATAGTCGCGTTTAATTCATGACAACGCCAAAGGCGCGCCCGGGTAAAGATACCACTACAAAATAAAGCGGAATCTTACCTGTATTTATCGTCAACGGAAATTATTCCGTGATCAAAGTGCCTTCTTTTTCGCCCATGACCACGCGACGCAGTGCGCCAGGCTTGTTCATGTTGAAGACACGGATCGGCAGTTTGTGGTCGCGAGCCAGCGTGAAGGCGGCAAGATCCATCACTTTCAGCTCTTTATCCAGCACTTCGCTGTAGCTCAGCTGATCGTACATGGTGGCAGAAGGATCTTTTGCCGGGTCGGCAGTAAACACGCCGTCTACTTTGGTCGCTTTCAGTACCACATCGGCTTCGATCTCGATACCGCGCAGGCAGGCAGCGGAATCGGTTGTAAAGAACGGGTTACCCGTACCGGCGGAGAGGATCACCACGCGGTTATTGCGCAGCAGGCTGATGGCTTCTGCCCAGCTGTAATTATCGCAAACGCCATTCAGCGGAATCGCGGACATCAGGCGGGCATTCACATAGGCGCGATGCAGTGCATCACGCATTGCCAGGCCATTCATGACGGTTGCCAGCATACCCATGTGGTCGCCCACAACGCGGTTCATCCCCGCTTTCGCCAGACCAGCACCACGGAAAAGGTTGCCACCGCCAATGACCACGCCAACCTGGATACCCAGTTCGACCAGTTCTTTGATTTCCTGTGCCATGCGATCAAGGATGCTTGCGTCAATACCGAAGCCTTCCGATCCCTGCAGCGCTTCGCCACTCAGCTTAAGCAGAATGCGTTTGTACACGGGTTTTGCATTGGTAGCCATGTTTCTTTCCTGAGACTGTCAACGATTAAGATGGGGGTTAATTCTGGCGACATGATATGCCGCAAATCAGCACAGCGATACTGGAGCCTGTCTGATTTCCTGTGACGGGTGACAAAAAGAAGCCGCCCTCAGGCGGCTCCTTTTCAATCATTAAGACTGCTTGGACATTGCAGCAACTTCTGCTGCGAAGTCAGTCTCAACTTTCTCGATGCCTTCGCCCACTTCGAAGCGGATGAAGCCAGTTACGTCAGCGTTGTGCTCTTTCAGCAGCTGAGCAACAGACTTGCTTGGGTCCATTACGAATGGCTGGCCAGTCAGAGAAACTTCGCCGGTGAATTTCTTCATGCGGCCTTCAACCATTTTCTCTGCGATTTCTTTTGGCTTACCAGACTGCATCGCGATGTCCAGCTGAACCTGGTACTCTTTCTCTACCACTTCAGCAGACACGTCTTCTGGCTTAACGAATTCTGGTTTGCTTGCAGCGATGTGCATTGCCAGCTGTTTAACCAGCTCTTCGTCAGCGCCTTTAGCCGCAACCAGAACACCGATACGTGCACCGTGCTGGTAAGAGCCCAGAACGTCGCCTTCCAGAGAAGATACGCGACGGATGTTGATGTTCTCACCGATTTTAGCAACCAGCGCAACACGTTCTTCTTCGAACTGTGCTTTCAGAACTTCAACGTCAGTGATTTTACCAGCAACAGCTGCGTCCAGGACTTTGTTAGCAAATGCCTGGAAACCGCCATCTTTAGCAACGAAGTCAGTCTGGCAGTTAACTTCCAGAATGATGCCGTAGTTGCCGTCGATCTTAGTGATGATCACGCCGTCAGCAGCAACGTTGCCTGCTTTTTTAGCTGCTTTGATCGCACCGGATTTACGCATGTTTTCGATTGCCAGCTCGATGTCGCCGTTCGCTTCAGTCAGCGCTTTTTTGCAATCCATCATGCCTGCGCCAGTACGCTCGCGCAGCTCTTTTACCAGGGATGCGGTAATTTCAGCCATTCTTAAATCCTCGGGAGATGTGAACTGCCCGGCCGGGGGCCAAACAGTGTAAATTGAAAAAAGGGGCCGGTAATGGGCCCCTATTCATACACGGTACTAATAAGGGGTAAAACCTTATTATTCAGCTTCTACGAAGCTTTCTTCCGCCTGAGAAGCCAGATCCTGGGAACGGCCTTCACGAACGGTAGCAGCTACAGCGCTCAGGTACAGGCTAACAGCACGGATTGCGTCGTCGTTACCCGGGATAACGAAGTCAACACCGTCCGGATCGGAGTTGGTATCAACGATAGCGAATACCGGGATACCCAGGTTGTTAGCTTCTTTGATTGCGATGTGCTCGTGGTCTGCATCGATTACGAACAGCGCGTCTGGCAGGCCGCCCATATCTTTGATACCGCCCAGGCTGTTTTCCAGCTTGTCCAGTTCACGAGTGCGCATCAGCGCTTCTTTCTTAGTCAGCTTGTCGAAAGTACCGTCCTGAGACTGGGTTTCCAGATCTTTCAGGCGTTTGATGGACTGACGAACAGTTTTCCAGTTGGTCAGCATGCCGCCCAACCAGCGATGGTTCACGAAGAACTGGTCGCAGCTGTTAGCAGCATCTTTCACAGCTTCGCTTGCAGCGCGCTTAGTACCAACGAACAGAATCTTACCTTTACGGGAAGAGATCTTGTTCAGCTCAGCCAGGGCTTCGTTGAACATTGGTACAGTTTTCTCAAGGTTGATGATGTGAACTTTGTTACGCGCGCCGAAGATGAAAGGCTTCATTTTCGGGTTCCAGTAACGGGTCTGGTGACCGAAGTGAACACCAGCCTTGAGCATGTCGCGCATGGAAACAGTTGCCATGTTTAAAACCTCTATATTGAAAGTTGGGGTTATGCCTCCACGTATCCCATATTACCGACCCCGAAGGGCACCCCGGAATATGTGCCGATACGTGTGTGTTGTTACACAAAGTGAGATTTGTCGCTTCCGTCCAGCCTGTGTATCTGAGATGGATCGGAAGTCCGGCGCGCTTTATACCACAAAACACGACCAGAAACCAACAGTTGTTGGCGGAGTGTGCTGTTAATGATTCTCAATTTGGCACGGAGCGTGCCTGACTGATACCATTGACGACACTTAGACTAGTATTGTCGAAAAAATCGACACCGATGGACAGATTACATGGCTATCTCTATTAAGACACCTGAAGAAATTGAAAAGATGCGCATCGCCGGTCGTCTGGCCGCGGAAGTGCTGGAAATGATCGAGCCGTTCGTGAAGCCGGGCGTCAGCACCGGTGAACTGGACCGTATCTGTAACGACTATATCGTGAACGAGCAGCACGCGGTTTCCGCCTGCCTCGGCTACCACGGTTTCCCGAAATCCGTCTGCATCTCTATTAATGAAGTGGTGTGTCACGGCATTCCGGATGACGAAAAACTGCTGAAAGATGGCGACATCGTCAACATCGACGTAACCGTCATTAAAGACGAGTACCACGGTGACACCTCAAAAATGTTCATCGTTGGCAAGCCGACGATTCTCGGCGAGCGTCTGTGCAAAGTGACGCAAGAGAGCCTCTACCTGGCGCTGAAAATGGTTAAACCGGGTATTCGCCTGCGTACCCTCGGTGCGGCAATCCAGAAGTTTGTGGAAGCCGAAGGTTTCTCCGTGGTGCGCGAGTACTGCGGTCACGGCATTGGTCGCGTCTTCCATGAAGAACCGCAGGTCCTGCACTATGATGCAGATGACGGCGGCGTGGTGCTGCAAAAAGGCATGACCTTTACCATTGAGCCGATGGTCAACGCGGGTGATTACCGCATCCGCACCATGAAAGACGGCTGGACGGTGAAAACCAAAGACAGAAGCTTGTCTGCGCAGTACGAGCATACTATTGTGGTAACAGACAACGGCTGCGAAATTATGACGTTGCGCAAGGATGACACCATCCCGGCGATACTGACGCACGATGAATGATAAAAAAGCCGGCAAATGCCGGCTTTTTTAATGGCTATAGCTTTTTCTTATGGGTGGCGCACGATGAGTAATCTTTTACCCGAACAGTATGCTAACACAGCACTTCCCACCCTCCCCGACCAGCCCGATAACCCGGGCGTCTGGCCGTCGCACGAGCTGACCTGCGCGCATATTAAAGCCCATATGGATGTTTTCCATCGCTGGCTGGGCAGCGCGTTTGACGCAGGCGTGTCGGCCGAGCAGCTCATTGAAGCGCGCACCGAATTTATCGACCAGCTGCTGCAGCGCCTGTGGATCGATTACGGGTTTGGGCAAATCAGTGATGTTGCGCTGGTTGCCGTCGGGGGCTATGGCCGCGGTGAGCTGCATCCGCTTTCCGATATCGATCTGCTGATCTTAAGCCGCAAAAAGCTGCCGGACGAACAGGCGCAAAAAATTGGCGAACTGCTGACGCTGCTCTGGGACGTAAAGCTGGAAGTCGGCCACAGCGTGCGTACCCTGGAAGAGTGTCTGCTGGAAGGGTTATCGGACCTGACCGTCGCCACCAACCTGATTGAAACCCGCCTGCTGATTGGTGACGTCGCCCTGTTCCTGGAGCTGCAAAAACACATCTTCAGCGACGGCTTCTGGCCGTCAGAAAAGTTCTTCGCCGCGAAGGTCGAGGAGCAAAACCAGCGCCACCAGCGCTACCACGGCACCAGCTATAATCTTGAACCCGATATTAAAAGCAGCCCCGGCGGCCTGCGCGACATCCACACCCTGCAGTGGGTCGCCCGCCGCCATTTTGGTGCCACCTCGATGGACGAGATGGTCGGCTTCGGCTTTTTAACCGAGGCCGAGCGTAACGAGCTGAACGAGTGCCTGCACCTGCTGTGGCGCATCCGGTTTGCCCTGCATCTGGAAGTCACCCGCTACGATAACCGCCTGCTGTTTGACCGCCAGCTCAGCGTGGCTCAGCGTCTGAATTATCAGGGCGAAGGCAACGAGCCGGTTGAGCACATGATGAAGGATTTCTTCCGCGTCACCCGCCGGGTGACCGAGCTGAACCAGATGCTGTTGCAGCTGTTCGACGAGGCCATTCTGGCTCTGACGGCGGACGAAAAACCGCGTCCGATTGATGACGAATTCCAGCTGCGCGGCACGCTTATCGACCTGCGCGACGAAACGCTGTTCATCCGCGAGCCGGAAGCGATTCTGCGAATGTTCTATACCATGGTGCGCAACAGCACCATCACCGGGATCTACTCCACCACCCTTCGCCATCTGCGCCACGCGCGCCGTCATCTGACGCAGCCGCTGTGCTATATCCCGGAAGCGCGTTCGCTATTCCTGAGCATGCTCCGCCACCCGGGCGCCGTCAGCCGCGGCCTGCTGCCGATGCACCGCCACAGCGTGCTGTGGGCCTATATGCCGCAGTGGTCGCACATTGTCGGGCAAATGCAGTTCGATCTGTTCCACGCCTACACGGTGGATGAACACACGATCCGCGTGATGCTAAAGCTGGAAAGCTTTGCGAGAGAAGAGACGCGCTCCCGCCACCCGCTCTGCGTCGAACTGTGGCCGCGCCTGACCCATCCGGAACTGATCCTGATTGCCGCCCTGTTCCACGATATCGCCAAAGGTCGCGGCGGTGACCATTCGGTGCTGGGCGCGCAGGACGTGCTGAAATTTGCCGAACTGCACGGCCTGAACTCGCGTGAAACGCAGCTGGTGGCCTGGCTGGTGCGCCATCACCTGCTGATGTCGGTCACCGCGCAGCGTCGTGACATTCAGGATCCGGAAGTGATCAAGCAGTTCGCGGAAGAGGTTCAGACGGAAAACCGTCTGCGCTATCTGGTCTGCCTGACGGTGGCCGATATCTGCGCCACCAACGAGACCCTGTGGAACAGCTGGAAGCAGAGCCTGCTGCGCGAGCTGTACTTCGCCACCGAAAAACAGCTGCGTCGCGGGATGCAAAACACCCCGGACATGCGCGAGCGCGTGCGCCATCACCAGCTGCAGGCGCTGGCGCTGCTGCGGATGGATAATATTGATGAAGAGGCACTGCATCAGATTTGGGCCCGCTGCCGCGCCAACTATTTTGTCCGCCATAGCCCAAACCAGCTTGCGTGGCACGCGCGGCATCTGCTGAAGCACGATCTGTCCCAGCCGATGATCCTGCTGAGCCCGCAGGCTACCCGCGGCGGGACGGAGATTTTCATCTGGAGCCCGGACCGACCTTATCTGTTTGCTGCGGTCTGCGCCGAGCTGGACAGGCGTAACCTGAGCGTTCACGACGCGCAGATTTTCACCACCCGCGACGGCATGGCGATGGACACCTTTATCGTGCTTGAGCCGGACGGCAGCCCGCTCTCGTCGGACAGGCATGAAGGGATACGTTTTGGTCTGGAACAGGCGATTACCCAGCGCAGCTGGCAGCCCCCGCAGCCGCGTCGCCAGCCGGCGAAATTGCGCCACTTTACCGTCGATACCGAGGTCAATTTCCTGCCGACCCACACCGACCGTAAATCGTTCCTGGAGCTGATCGCGCTCGACCAGCCAGGGCTGCTTGCCCGCGTCGGCCAGGTTTTTGCCGATCTGGGAATTTCGCTCCACGGCGCCCGAATTACAACGATTGGCGAGCGAGTAGAAGATTTATTTATAATCGCCACCGCTGACCGGCGTGCCCTTAATAATGACCTGCAGCTTGAAGTGCAACAACGGTTGACAGCAGCCCTCAATCCAAACGATAAAGGGTGATATGTTTTTTAGTGAAATGGAAAGAGTAAACAATGCAGCAGTTACAGAACGTTATTGAGTCCGCTTTTGAGCGTCGCGCCGAGATTACCCCGGCAAATGTGGATACCGTGACCCGTGAAGCGGTAAACCAGGTGATTTCCCTTCTGGATTCCGGCGCGCTGCGCGTGGCAGAAAAAATCGACGGTCAGTGGGTCACTCATCAATGGCTGAAGAAAGCCGTGCTGCTCTCTTTCCGTATCAACGATAACCAGGTTATCGACGGAGCAGAAAGCCGCTACTTCGATAAAGTGCCAATGAAATTCGCTGACTACGACGAAGCGCGTTTCCAGAAAGAAGGCTTCCGCGTGGTACCGCCTGCGGCAGTGCGTCAGGGCGCATTCATCGCACGCAACACCGTGCTGATGCCATCCTACGTGAACATCGGTGCCTACGTTGACGAAGGCACCATGGTTGATACCTGGGCGACCGTCGGTTCCTGCGCGCAGATCGGTAAAAACGTTCACCTGTCCGGCGGCGTGGGCATCGGTGGTGTTCTGGAGCCACTGCAGGCTAACCCGACCATCATCGAAGACAACTGCTTCATCGGCGCGCGCTCTGAAGTGGTTGAAGGCGTGATCGTTGAAGAAGGTTCCGTGATCTCCATGGGCGTTTACATCGGTCAGAGCACCCGTATTTACGACCGTGAAACCGGTGAAGTTCACTACGGTCGCGTTCCGGCGGGCTCCGTGGTGGTTTCCGGCAACCTGCCGTCAAAAGATGGCAAATACAGCCTGTACTGTGCGGTTATCGTGAAGAAAGTGGATGCGAAAACGCGCGGTAAAGTGGGCATCAACGAATTACTGCGCACCATCGATTAATCGGGTATAACAAAAAGCGGGGGCAACCCCGCTTTTTTTATATCTGAGGGTGGCGAAAATAGATTTTTTCGTTAATTATTCAAAGGTTATGTTGAGATCAAGGGTACCGCTATGTACGATAATCTGAAAAGTCTGGGCATTACCAATCCTGATGAAATTGATCGTTACAGCCTCCGTCAGGAAGCCAATAACGATATTCTGAAAATCTATTTTCACAAGGACAAAGGAGAGTTTTTCGCCAAAAGCGTGAAGTTTAAATATCCACGCCAGCGTAAGACCGTTGTGGCTGACGGTGTAGGACAGGGCTACAAAGAAGTACAGGAAATCAGCCCTAACCTGCGCTATGTGATCGATGAACTCGATCAGATCTGCCAGCGCGACCGCACCGAAGTCGATCTTAAGCGTAAGATCCTTGACGATCTGCGTCACCTTGAAAGCGTTGTAACAAATAAGATCAGCGAGATTGAAGCGGATCTTGAGAAATTAACGCGGAAATAAAAGCAAAACGGCAATCCTTGATTGCCGTTTTTAGTGTTTGCGCCCTCTCCCCGTGGGAGAGGGATGGGGTGAGGGCACCAGACCGCATACAGCATCATCTCTGTTCGTCCAGCTGCAGCGCCACATACAGCAGCAGCCTGTCGTCAAAGTTTCCCAGATCCAGCCCCGTCAGCTCCGAAATCCGGTTTAACCGATACTCAAGCGTATTACGGTGAATAAACAGCGCCTTCGAGGTCGCCAGCGGCTGCACGTTATGGCGGAACCACGCCTGCAGCGTCCGGCGCAGCAGGCCGTTGTTGTCCATGGCTTTCAGACGCGCCAATGGCCGCGCCAGCTCATTGGCCTGCCATCCCCCGCGCAGGCTGTCGAGCAGCACCGGCAGCATCAGATCCTG
This sequence comes from Enterobacter cloacae complex sp. ECL352, assembly GCF_020149545.1. Classification (NCBI taxonomy): domain Bacteria; kingdom Pseudomonadati; phylum Pseudomonadota; class Gammaproteobacteria; order Enterobacterales; family Enterobacteriaceae; genus Enterobacter; species Enterobacter cloacae complex sp. ECL352. Next base: position 3,140,452 of record NZ_CP083709.1, on the reverse strand, counting down.
ATAGAAATAGCTGCGGCTCTCCGGCATCCGCTGCTTGCCCACCATCATGGTGGTGCGCGCGGTACGCCAGGAGCGGGCGATACTGCCCGGCCCGGTAAAGTAGTTGCCCAGCGCAACGCGAAAACGCAGCTGGCCGTTCTCCTCCATCCGGGAGATCAGCTGCTCTACGCGACGACGATGATCGTCGGCATCCCAGCGGCCGAACGCATTGAGCGCCGGTTTGAGGACCACCATTTCCGTCAGAGAAACGATCGCCACCAGGTTATCGCGCTCCGGCGTCGCCAGCGCATTTTGCAGCTGCTGCAGCTCGGCCATCGCGCTGTCCACGCCAAGCTGGCCGCTATCGACCTCAATGACCGCCACCACGCGCGGCTGGTTTAAATCGATCCCCAGACGCTGCGCCCATTCGCTGAGCGCAGGCGTATGCTCTTCCGCCTGAATAAGGTTCATTACCAGCTCTTCACGCAGGCGGCTGTCCTGAGCGAGCAGATGCATCAGGCGCGACTGCTCCAGCATCATCTCTGCCGTCATACAGACCAGCTCACCGTATTTTCGCAGTGACTCGGGCTCGCCGGTGAGGCCGATTACCCCCACAATTTCGCCTTCAAGACGCAGCGGTAAATTGATGCCCTGACGTACGCCGTGCAGGTGTTTCGCTACCGCATCGTCGATATCCACGACCCGCCCCTGAGAAAGCACCAGCAGCGCACCTTCGTGCAATTCCCCTATACGCTCGCGATCGCCGCTGCCAATAATGCGCCCGCGGGCATCCATTACGTTGATATTGGTATCAATGATGCGCATGGTGCGCGCCACAATATCCTGCGCCATTTTGGTATCAAGATGCCAGCCAGCCATGTAACCCTCCCGTGAGCAGAGCTCAAGAATAGGGAAGTTCAGCGACGGCTGCATTGTGCGAATGCACAAAGAGAGAGGAAGAAGTATGGAGTTGTGGCAAGAATCACAAAAACGAGAAAGCCCCCGCGAACAGGGGCTTCAGAGGATTACTGCATCAGCAGATAAAGAGAGGTATCACCACGCTGGATATTCAGCGCCAGCACGGAAGGCTTGCTGTCGAGAATTTTGCGCAGTTCAGCGATGTTTTTCACAGGCTGCTGGTTAGCGCCCATGATCACATCGCCTTTTTTCAGGCCGATACGGGCTGCCGGTGAATTCGCTTTCACGTTGTTCACCACCACGCCTTTGTCTGCGCCTTTATTGCTCATCTCGGCACCTTCAATACCGCTGAAGATGGTGCTGGAATCCACCTGATTCTGGCTGCTCTGCTGCAGCTCCAGGCTCACGTTAACCGGCTTACCGTCGCGCAGCAGGCCGAGGGTCACTTTACTGCCAATCGGCATCGAGCCCACTTCGGCACGCAGGGCGGCAAAGCTGCTGATCGGTTTACCGTTCAGGGAGGTGATCACATCCCCCGCTTTAATGCCCGCTTTCGCCGCAGAAGAATTCGGCATCACCTGGCTGACGAATGCCCCGCGCTGAGCGTCAACTTTCATCGCCTTAGCCAGTTCGGAGTTCAGCTCCGTACCGAGGATACCCAGCTCGCCGCGTTTCACCTGGCCATACTGCACCATCTGCGCGGTCAGGTTTTTCACCATGTTACTCGGGATAGCAAAACCGATGCCGATGTTGCCGCCGTCCGGTGCCAGGATAGCGGTGTTGATACCGATCAGCTCACCGTTCAGGTTCACCAGCGCACCGCCGGAGTTACCGCGGTTGATCGCCGCATCCGTCTGGATGAAGTTTTCGTAGTTTTCCGCGTTCAGGCCGCTACGACCCAGCGCTGAGACGATACCGGATGTCACGGTTTCACCCAGACCGAACGGGTTACCGATCGCCACGGTATAGTCGCCCACGCGCAGCGCGTCGGAGTCGGCAATTTTAATCGCCGTCAGGTTTTTCGGATCCTGAATCTGGATCAGCGCGATGTCGGAGCGCGGGTCTTTACCCACTACTTTGGCGTCGAACTTACGGCCATCGCTCAGCTGAACCTTAATGCTGTTCGCGTTATCGACAACGTGGTTGTTAGTGACGACGTAGCCTTTCGCCGCATCAATAATGACACCCGAGCCAAGCGCCATGAATTTCTGCTGCTGGCCGCCGCCCTGGCTGTCATCCCCGGCACCGCCGCCCTGACAGAACGGAGAGCTCTGGAATGGCGAACCGTCCTGGCAGAACGGCGAGTTGTCGCCGAAGAACTGCTGGAAGTTACGCGGCATACGCGGCGTATTGACGGTCGTACTGCCTTCAACGTTAATACTCACCACCGATGGCATCACTTTTTCGAGCATCGGTGCCAGGCTTGGCATCTGCTGCGCGGTTGCTGCCGACGACGCGGTCTCGGCTGCAGTAGCAGTCAGAGGAGACAGCGCTAAACCTAAACTCAGAGCCAGTGCACTCATTGCTAATGTGGTTTTTTTCATGTTTCTCAATCTCGATTTACAGGTAACGCAAAATTGCTGTGTAACTCAGATTCATTTTATACCGCTTAGTTCCGGCGATAAGTTTATGGAAAAGGTAAAAATTTATTGGCCGTCTTTACAAAACTCCGGAATTATTCCACCGCCATGAGCTTGCGGTATTCATCCCAGGCATACAAATCCGTCATGCCGCTGATATAGTCCTGGATAAGACGGCAGCGATAATAATATTCCATCACCGGCCATTGGGGAGAGTTGCGTTCCAGCTTACCAATCGCTTCGACATACGCCAGACGATGCCGGGTAGAAAGTTTCTGATAAAGCCGCGATTCGATGGGTATTCTGCGCACGCGCTCGTGTTCCACCAGTTCGCTGAATTCATCGACCGACAGCTGAAGCAACGGGGAATAAATTTCCAGTAACCCACTGATTACCCGATAGCCCTGCAGCTCTAGCTGCTCGACATCCGGATGGCTGAATACATGCCGCATCGCCACATGTTTATAAAGCTCAAGGAGTTGACTGAAACTACTGTCATCTTCCAGCAGCGCGTGGTTGAATTCCCCGCTGAAAATGAGCGGCAAATTATCAATAAAACGCGACGCCGCATACGGCACCAGCTTATTTAATGTATTGACCCGCAAATACATAAAGAACTGGTCTTCCGTACTGCGGCTTAATGTATTTGAGCGCGATTTTTCCCAGGCATTTTCGACCACCTGCGCAAACAGCGAACCTTTTTCATGGGTACCCCAGGACGCATAAAGATGTTGATAAAGCTCCTCGACGCTGAAGATTCTTTTCTCCACGGCATCTTCCAGATCGGCCACGCAATAGGAAATATCATCGGCGGCTTCCATAATCCACGTCAATGGAAAGCGGCCGTTTGGCGTCAATGAAAGTTCTTTACGTAACCGTTCAATATAGGCCTCTTCGGAAAGGTAATAGCCCGGTTTTTTCATTAAATAGCTGTGGGACGCGGGCGTATCCCCCATCCACCACGCGGGACGCGTATATTTCAGAATGCAGCCGACCTGTGCCCAGGTCAGGTTCATGCGCATCAGGGAATGAACCAGCCGGATCCCCTGCGCGTTGCCCTCGAAGTGACACAAATCCTGGCGCACTTTGCGGCGCAGATCGTTCAGCCCCTCTTCACCTTCACGCAGGCGTAAATCGCGTACGATGCAGCGGTCATCGCTGAGGGGCTGGCTTACCGCATCCGAAGGATAAAGCCGCTGCTTAAACCAGTCATTGATAGCCGCCTCACCAAAGTGGCCGAAAGGCGGGTTGCCGATGTCATGCATCAGGCAGGCCATCTCAACGATGCTCTCGAAGGGCCCCGTCAGCTCGTCCAGACCATAGGTTTCCAGTAAACGCTGCTCTTTGAGACGGCTCAAAATCTCTTTGGCAATGTAGCGCCCGACCTGCTGCACTTCCATCGAGTGGGTTAAGCGCGTGCGCACCGCGGCGTTACGCTCCAGCGGGAACACCTGAGTTTTTTGCTGCAGACGGCGGATGGCAGGCGAGTTAACGATCCGCCCGCGATCGCTTTCGAAGATACGCAGGATCTCATGTTCGCTCTTGTCGCCCTGCGGCGAACGGAAACGTCGGTGCCAGTTTATTTTGGTGCGAAAATCGATTGGTGACATGTGCTCCCCCGCGTGAGAATGCGTTTCCCCTTAACCGCATGATAGACTATGCATCTTAACAAGGCACATCGCGAGTAAATCTATGAAAATCGGCATTATTGGTGCAATGGAAGAAGAAGTTACGCTGCTGCGTGACAAAATTGAGAACCGTCAGACCCTCTCTCTGGGAGGTTGTGAGATCTACACCGGCCAGCTGAACGGTGTTGACGTGGCTCTGCTGAAATCAGGCATCGGTAAAGTGGCTGCTGCGCTGGGTGCAACCCTGCTGCTTGAGCGCTGCAAGCCGGACGTGATCGTGAATACCGGCTCTGCGGGCGGCCTGGCGCCGACGCTGAAAGTGGGCGATATCGTTGTTTCCGACGAAGCGCGTTACCACGATGCCGACGTCACCGCGTTCGGTTACGAGTACGGCCAGCTCCCGGGCTGCCCTGCTGGTTTTAAAGCTGACGACAAACTGATTGCGGCGGCAGAGACCTGCATCGCAGAACTCAACCTCAACGCGGTACGCGGTCTGATTGTCAGCGGTGATGCCTTCATCAACGGCTCCGTTGGGCTGGCGAAAATCCGTCATAACTTCCCTCAGGCGGTTGCCGTTGAGATGGAAGCGACCGCGATCGCTCATGTCTGCCATAACTTCAGCGTACCGTTCGTGGTGGTTCGCGCCATCTCTGACGTGGCAGACCAGCAGTCCCACATCAGCTTCGACGAGTTCCTGACCGTTGCGGCAAAACAGTCCACCGTGATGGTGGAGCGCCTGGTGCAGAATCTGGCACGTGGCTAAACATACCGTCAGGGCGCTGGCCGCCCTGCTTCTTCTCGCCCCGCTGTGGCTCTATGCGTTACCGCGCGTGATTACTCTCTCTCCCGCAAATACGGAACTGGCGTTTGCCGCCGGGATCACGCCCGTTGGCGTGAGTAGCTTTTCGGATTACCCACCACAAGCCGCGGGTATTGAACAGGTGGCAACCTGGCAGGGGATGAACCTTGAGCGCATCGTGGCGCTTAAACCGGATCTCGTGCTGGCCTGGCGCGGCGGCAACGCCGAGCGGCAGGTCAACCAGCTCACCTCGCTTGGCATAAAGGTCATGTGGATTGATGCCGTCAGCATTGAGCAGGTCGCTCAGGCGCTACGCGCCCTGGCACCCTACAGCCCTACGCCCAAAAAAGCCGAGGCTGCGGCGAAACAGATGCTGAGCGACTATGCCGCGCTGAAATCCCGATACGATACCCCTGTTAAAAAACGCATCTTCCTGCAGTTTGGCAGCCAGCCGCTGTTCACCACAGGAAAAGGGTCGATTCAGAACCAGGTGCTGGAAGTCTGTGGCGGTGAAAATATCTTTGCTGCCAGCCGGGTGCCGTGGCCTCAGGTGAGCCGCGAACAGGTGCTGGCGCGCCAGCCGCAGGCCATCGTCGTGGTCGGAAATGCGAGCGAGATTCCTAAAATTGAACAATTCTGGCAAAAGCAGCTAAAAATTCCGGTGATCCCGCTCAACAGCGACTGGTTTGAACGCGCCAGCCCGCGTATTATCCTCGCCGCAAAACAGCTCTGTGCCGCGCTGGCAGAGAGTCACTAACATAAGACCCTTTTCGAGGATTTAACGATGCTCGTTTATTGGCTGGATATTCTTGGCACAGCCGTTTTTGCTATCTCCGGCGTTCTGCTCGCCGGAAAACTACGCATGGATCCGTTTGGCGTGCTGGTGCTGGGCGTCGTGACCGCCGTCGGCGGCGGGACTATCCGCGATATGGCGCTGGCAAATGGCCCGGTGTTTTGGGTGAAAGATCCTACCGATCTGGTGGTCGCGATGGTCACCTGCCTGTTAACCATTGTGCTGGTTCGCCAGCCCCGCCGCTTACCCAAGTGGATATTGCCGGTACTGGATGCCGTGGGTCTGGCCGTGTTTGTCGGTATTGGCGTCAACAAGGCGTTTAATGCCGGTACCGGTCCGATGGTGGCAATCTGCATGGGCGTATTAACCGGCGTGGGCGGTGGGATCATTCGCGACATTCTGGCGCGTGAAGTGCCGATGATCCTGCGTACTGAAATTTACGCGACGGCCTGCATCGTGGGCGGGATTGTTCACGCTACCGCGTACTACACCTTTGCCCTCCCGCTGGAAAATGCCGCGATGCTGGGGATGGTCGTGACGCTGGTGATACGCTTAGCGGCGATACGCTGGCACCTGAAGCTGCCGACGTTTGCGCTGGATGATAATGGCAGGTAAAAGCAAAACGGTAACCGCAAGGTTACCGTTTTTAGTCTTTTCTCCCTCTCCCTGTGGGAGAGGGACGGAGTAACGGCATCAGCCCGCACTCTCTTAGATGCTGAACGAAGATCCACACCCGCAGGTGCTTGTCGCATTCGGGTTCGTGACCACAAAGCGCGAACCTTCCAGACCCTCGGTGTAATCCACCGAACCACCCACCAGATATTGCAGGCTCATCGGGTCAACCACCAGCGCGACGCCCTGTTTCTCGATAGTCATATCGCCATCGTTAACCTGATCGTCAAAGGTAAAACCATACTGGAAGCCGCTGCAGCCGCCACCGGTAATATAAACACGCAGTTTCAGATCCGGATTGTCTTCGTCGGCAATCAGGACTTTCACTTTGTTGGCTGCTGCTTCGGTAAATTCGAGCGGTACAGCTACTACGTCATCACTCATCTTATGCTCCCATGAATACTGCCATTGGGTAAAATTCACCCAATTCTTTGTCTCATTATCTAATACCCTGGTAATTCATTCAAGTATTCTGCGTGGCGGCCCGCTCAGCCTCTTGTTTCGCCAGGGTACGCGCGAGGATGGTGGAATATAGCGGTTTTCCACCCAGGAACTGGGCTAATAGTGTCGCGCCGAGACAGGTGATGATCATTGGCAAAATGAGCTGGTAATTGTCCGTCATTTCCAGCACCAGCACGATCCCGGTCAAGGGCGCACGCAGGGACGCGGCCAGCAGCGCCCCCATTCCGGCCACCGCAAAGGTCCCGGCTTCAAGGTGATAGGCGGGAAAGCCCACTTCAGCCGCCATACCAAACGCGGTGCCGAGCAGCGTACCCAGCGCCAGCATCGGGGCAAAAATCCCCCCGGGCGCGCCGGAAGAGAAGCACAGTACCGTCGTGATAACCCGGGAGATAAACATAAACAGCAGCAGACCCACGCTGAAATTCCCCGCCGCCGCAATGGGAATCAGCCCGAACCCGCCGCCTGCGGCATTCGGCTCGATAAACCCGAGTACGCCACACATTCCGCCCAGCAGACCGCCCATCAGCACCCATTTCGTGGTGTTCCCGCCGTGAATGCGCTGGAACATATCTTGAGCGCGCAGGATAAAGGTGTTAAACAGCGGCCCCACCACGCCAAAAATCATGCCGAGGATCAGGTAAAGCCACAGGGTGTTGACCGGCGCGTTGGTCAGTTTACCCACCTCAATGACCGCTCCCTCGCCATTAAAGATGCGAAACACGATGCTCGACATAATGACGCCGGTGAATACCGCTTTAATTGAGATCAGGTTGTAGCGGAACTGCGCGCGCATCTCTTCGATAATGAACAAAATGCCCGCCAGCGGCGCGTTAAACGCGGCGGAAAGCCCCGCCGCCGCGCCGGTTGCCAGCAGCGTATGGCGCGCTTCGGCGCTTCGCATCCGAAACAGATCGCCCACCATACGGCCGACGTTCCCCCCCAGCTGTACCGTGGGTCCTTCCCGTCCAAGCACCATTCCCGCGCCCAGAGTCCCCATGCCGCCGATGAACTTAACCGGAATCACCCGCCACCAGCGCACCGGACGCAGCTCCTCCAGCGCGCCTTCAATTTCCGGGATGCCCGATCCCCCCGCTTCCGGCGCGAATTTTCGCACCAGAAAATACCCCACCATGGCAAACAGCGCGGACAGCCCGAATGCCCACACCCAGACCAGCCATTCGCTGTCGGCGAAACCGGCCACGGTGCCCACTCGCCAGTTGAGTACGGCATTAACCGCTTTTTCAAACGCCACGCCAACCAGGCCCGCGAGAGTACCCACCACGGCAGCGGCCAGCAGGATCGCCAGCGGCGTTTTATCGCGATTGAGCAGCCGCCGAATGCTGATTCGGTGCTGGGCGCGCGTAAACTGTTGTTCTTCAAAAGACGGAGAATCTGATTTCATGTCCTGTTCTTATTTGTCACACAAAAAGCCGCGAGGATTTTACCAGAGACGGCCCTACCGTCTCCTGAAAATTACTTAACAAATCTTAAAGCATTGCCCGGCTAAAAATTTCATAACCTTCCCCGAATCACATAGAATAGTGGGCTTAACCATTTTATTCGAACCAGGAACGACGCCATGAGCAACTCTGAAAACCTCTACAGTGCAGCCCGCGAGCTTATTCCGGGTGGCGTGAACTCACCTGTGCGCGCCTTCACCGGCGTGGGCGGTACGCCGCTGTTTATCGAACGTGCTGACGGCGCGTATCTGTATGATGTCGATGGCAAAGCCTATATCGATTATGTGGGTTCCTGGGGGCCGATGGTGCTGGGGCACAACCATCCGGCCATTCGTAACGCGGTAATTGAAGCCGCCCAGCGCGGCCTGAGCTTCGGTGCGCCAACCGAAATGGAAGTGAAAATGGCGGAGCTGGTGACCGAACTGGTGCCTACCATGGACATGGTGCGTATGGTGAACTCCGGTACCGAAGCCACCATGAGCGCCATCCGCCTGGCGCGCGGTTTTACCGGTCGCGATAAAATCATCAAGTTTGAAGGCTGTTACCACGGCCATGCCGACTGTCTGCTGGTGAAGGCCGGTTCCGGCGCGCTGACGCTCGGCCAGCCGAACTCGCCTGGCGTACCGGCAGATTTCGCGAAGCACACCCTGACCTGCACCTACAACGATCTTGCTACCGTTCGCGCGGCGTTCGAGCAGTATCCGCAGGAAATCGCCTGCATCATCGTTGAGCCGGTTGCCGGCAACATGAACTGTATCCCACCGCAGCCTGACTTCCTGCCGGGCCTGCGCGCCCTGTGCGACGAGTTCGGCGCGCTGCTGATCATCGATGAAGTCATGACCGGCTTCCGCGTGGCGCTGGCAGGTGCCCAGTCTTACTACGACGTCGTGCCGGACCTGACCTGCCTCGGCAAAATCATCGGCGGCGGCATGCCGGTCGGCGCATTCGGTGGTCGTAAGGACGTGATGGAAGCCCTGGCGCCAACCGGCCCGGTTTACCAGGCGGGCACGCTTTCCGGTAACCCTATCGCCATGGCGGCGGGCTTTGCCTGCCTGACCGAAGTGGCACAGCCGGGTATTCACGAAACCCTGACCGACCTGACCTCGCAGCTGGCAAACGGTCTGCTGGAAGCGGCAGAAGAAGCGGGTATTCCGCTGGTGGTTAACCACGTGGGCGGCATGTTCGGGATTTTCTTCACCGATGCGAAAACCGTGACCTGCTATCAGGACGTGGTGAAGTGCGACGTTGAACGCTTCAAGCGCTTCTTCCACCTGATGCTGGACGAAGGCGTGTACCTGGCGCCGTCCGCGTTCGAAGCGGGCTTTATGTCCGTGGCGCACAGCGAAGAAGATATCAACAACTCCATCGACGCGGCGCGCAAGGTGTTTGCGAAGCTGTAAGATGTGCGGCTTGATGCCCTCACCCCAACCCTCTCCCACGGGGAGAGGGAGCAAACACTAAAACGGCAATTAAAGGATTGCCGTTTACTTTTATTACCGACTCTGCTTTCTCAACAGATAAATAAAGTACGGCGCACCGATAAAGGTCGACAGCAGACCCGCCGGGATCTGATACGGGAACAGCACCATTCTTCCGCACCAGTCCGCAAACACCAGCATCACCCCGCCCGTCAGGGCCGACATGACGATATGCGGCATCGTCCGGCGGAATCCCATCATTCTGGCAATGTGCGGCGCCATTAATCCGACAAAACTCAGCGGTCCAATCGTCAGGGTTGCCACAGCCGTCAGGCACGCCGCCAGCAGCAGCAGGGCCACGCGCGCTGGCGTCAGCGCCATTCCCACCGCACGCGCGGTTTCGCCGCCGAGCGGCAGAATGGTCATCCAGCGGCGGCACAGCGGCACCATCGCCAGCAGCACGAGCATCGCGATCCCGGACCAGACCACCTGGCTGCCGGTGGCGTTGTACGTCGAGCCGGAAATCCAGGTCAGGATCTTCGCCATACGCGGATCGCCGCTGGCCTGCAGCATCATCAGCAGCATGGTAAATGCGGTGCTGAGCGCCATCCCGGCCAGCAGCATGCGGTGCGGCGAAAACCCGCCGCGACCGGCGGCAATCAGGATAATCATCAGCGTGATTGCCGCGCCGATACTGCCGGCAGGCATCAGCCAGCCAAATGCATTCCCCGGCACAAAGAACAGCATCAGTACCACGCCAAAGGCGGCGCCAGAGCTGATCCCAAGCACTTCAGGGCTTGCCATCGGGTTGCCGGTCAGACGCTGAATAATGCACCCCGCCACTGCCAGCATCACCCCTGCGATCAGCGCAGCGAAGATACGCGGCCAGCGCCATTGCACCAGTTCATTGAGTAAATCACCCGTTGCCCAGTGCCAGCCCATGGCATCGCGTCCGAATGAGAGCGCCGCGAACGAGGCGATAATCAGCACCGCCAGACCGGCAAGGCTAAACCACAGCACCGACTGACGTTCAGCGTAGACTTTATCGCCGGCGTCCATCGCCGGTGCGCTCATGCTGCGCAAGCGCGGCAGCAGCCACAGCAGCAGCGGCGCCCCGATAAGCGCGGTCACAGAGCCGGTGGACACTTCCCTCCAGACCTGCGCCAGCCAGAGAATAAGCTGATCGGAAAGCCAGAGGATCAGCGCTCCAATCAGCGGCGCCAGCATCAGACGCGCCAGCAGGCGACGCGCCCCGAGCATTTTCGCCAGCAGCGGCGCAAACAGGCCGATAAACCCGATGATGCCAACCGCGTTGACCAGCAGGGCACTCAATACAATCGCCAGCGTCAGCGCCGCCAGACGAGCCAGCGACAGCGCCAGCCCCAGGTTACGCGCCACGCCATCATCCAGCCCCATGAGCGTCAGGGGGCGCAGGAGCAGCAGCGTCAGCACGACGCCGCCAGCCAGCTGCGGCCAGAGGTGCTCTACAACGCTCCAGTCGGTCTGGGTGAGCGTGCCGGTACTCCACAGGAACATGCTTTGCAGCCGATCGTGATGGAACAGCACCAGCAGCTGGTTAATCGCCCCGCAGTACAGGCTCACCACCAGCCCGGCCAGAATAAGCGTCACAGGAGAAAGGCGCTTGCCCCAGGCCACGCCAAAGACCAGCGCGCCCACCACGCACGCCCCCGCGAGTGCTGCAAACTGCGAGGTTAACGCTCCCGGCAGCGCCCACAGCGTGGTGATGGTGATCCCAAGCTGCGCGCCGGTCGCGACGCCGAGCGTGGTTGGCTCTGCCAGCGGGTTACGTAAAACCTGCTGGAACAGCACGCCCACCAGCCCTAAGCCGGCCCCGACCAAAAGGGAGATCGCCAGACGCGGCAGCAGGCTGTAGTGGAACAGCATCTGCTGAATATTGTCGATATCCGGCGAGGCCAGAGCGGCCCCCCACTGCGCGCGCGGTAAGGCCGCGGAGAGGTTGAACCCGGTTAATACCAGCGCAACCAGAAAAAGCAGAGATAACAGCAGCGCCGGGAAGCGGGCGATACGCGTACTCATGCTTTACCTCCCAGGGCGTTATCCAGCACGCGGGCAAAATGCATGGCCGACAGCGTCGCGCCGTAGAACCAGACCGCCGGGGCGCGCTGGAAGCGCTTCTCGCGCACAAACGGCATCGCCTGCCAGAGCGGGGTCGCCATCAGGGTTTGCATGTCGCGTTCGTTACCGTGGTCGAAACAGAGCACGTCCACATCGCGAAACGCCGCCAGGCGGTCGATACCCACGGCGGTACTGCCCCAGAAGGTCATCTCCCCTTCCCAGGCATTGCGAATGCCGAAGCTGTCCAGCACCTCCTGGAACAGACAGTTTTTACCGAAGACCAGCATATGGCGGGCATCCAGCAGCGTCACCATCAGCAGCGGACGATCGCCCCGGTGAGCAAAGCGCGGCTTCAGGGAGTCTATCAGGGCATCAAATTCGTCGAGATGCTTTTTGGCCTCCGCTTCGCGGTTGAGAAAGTGCGCCATCTCGTTAATCGAGTTTTTCGCCACGGCCAGCGGTTTTTTACCGTCGCTGAAAGCAAATCCACGTCCCGGCGCAATGCGCGCCATGGTCTCCTCTGACGGGCCGTAGCCCGCGGACCAGAACAGGAACGAGGGTTTCATCTGGGTGAGCAGCTCAAGGTTTGGCTCCGTACGCAGGCCGACGTCGATCACCGAGTCCGGCAGCTTTGGCTCGTTCACCCAGAGGTTATAGTTAGGAATGTCCGCCACGCCATAGGGCGTGACGCCGAGCGCCATCATCAGTTCGACCGGCAGCCACTCCAGAGCCACAATACGGTGCGGATCGACGGCGGCGGCACGCGCCGTATTCATTTTTAACAGCAGCGGCGAGAGCGCCATCGCCGTCAGCAGGCGACGGCGGCTAATGCGTGTGTTATTCAGCATCAGTAGACAAAGCTCACCGGTGCAGCCCCGGCCGGGTGAGGCAGAATACCCATCGGAATACCGTAAATATGTTCCAGCGTTTCGCTGCGCATCAGCTCTGCCGGTGTCCCCTGGGCAATCATCTCGCCCCCGCGCAGCGCGACGAGGTAGTCACAATAGCGCGCGGCCATGTTGATATCGTGCAGGACCGCAATGACCGTCAGGCCACGCTGCTGGCTCAGGCGATGCACCAGCGCCAGGACGTCGACCTGATGGGCGATATCCAGCGCAGAGGTCGGTTCATCCAGCAGCAGACAGCGGCTGTCCTGCGCCACCAGCATCGCGATCCACGCGCGCTGACGTTCGCCGCCGGACAGGCTATCCACCAGACGGTGCGCCAGCGGTTTTAGCCCGACCAGCGCAATCGCCTCTTCCACCTTCTCTCTGTCGGCGACGCCGAAGCGCCCAAGCGCACCGTGCCACGGATAACGCCCAATCGCCACCAGCTCGCGCACCGTCATCCCTTCCGCCTGCGGCAGCTGCTGCGGCAGATAGGCCACTTTGCGGGCAAAGGCTTTACTGCTCCAGCTCTCCAGCGGTTGGTCATCCAGCAGAATATCGCCTTCTGAAGGCGGCTGATGGCGCCCCAGCATCTTGAGAAGCGTGGATTTACCGGAACCGTTATGACCAATCAGGCCCGTCACTTTACCGGCAGGGAACGTCAGAGAGAGCGGATGCAGCAGCGTGCGCCCGGGTACGCGAAAGGAGAGATGATTGAGCGTAAAGGTGGTGTCGGGTTGCGTTTGAATATCCTGCATATCAGCCAACTTAAATAAAAAGGGCACGGCGAACCGTGCCCGAAGAGAGATTAGAAGCGGAAGGTCGCGGTGGCAACAACCTGACGTTCAGCACCCCAGAAGCAGCCGTAGGTATTGAAGCAGCTGGCAACGTACTCACGATCGAACAGGTTGTTCACGTGCAGCGCCACGTTTGAGCCAGCCATGCCAACGCGTGCCAGATCGTATCTGACCAGCGCATCGACAACGGTGTAGCTGCCCACCTTGAAGGAGTTCGCCGGATCACCATAGCTTGAGCCCGTGTAACGCACGCCGGTACCCAGCGTCAGACCCGACAGCGCACCGTCAAACAGGGTGTAATCACCCCACAACGATGCCATGTGTTTTGGCACCTGAGCAGGCGTGTTGCCTTTGTAGGTGGTGTCCGTGGTGTATTCCGCATCGGTGTAGGTATAAGAACCCACCAGGTTGACGCTTGCAGACAGGGCCGCTTTCGCTTCCAGTTCTACGCCACGCGCGCGGATTTCACCGCCCTGAACCGAGAAGAAGGAGCCCGCCGGGTCCGCCATCAGGTTGTTGGTTTTGGTCAGCTGGTACAACGCACCGGTGACGACGATCGGACGATCGTTCGGCACGTATTTCACGCCCGCTTCGTACTGTTTGCCTTTAGACGGCGAGAACAGCTTGCCCTGGGCATCGGTCTGCGAAGCCGGTTCAAACGATTCGCTGTAGCTAAAGTACGGAGTTACGCCGTTATCAAACAGATAGTTAACGCCACCGCGCCAGGTGAACTGGGTATCATCACGTTTGGAGGTGGTGTTCGTCACGCGGTTGTAGGATTCCTGATCGGCCCAGTCATAACGGCCGCCCAGGGTTACCAGCACTTTATCCCACTGCGCCTGATCCTGAACGTACAGCCCCGTCTGTTTCTGACGGTTGAGGATCTGATATGGGCCGGAGGTCGCGGGATCTTTTGAGCCGAAATCAAAATCGCTGTTCACCGGATTGTAGAGATCCAGCAGCGGAACAGAGTCGTCGTAACCAAACCAGGAGTTGATGTCATTTCGCATGCGCATAAAGTCAACGCCGGTCAGCAGGACGTGGTCCACCTCGCCGGTTGAGAATTTGCTCTGCAGCTGGGTATCAACGGTAAAGTTCTGCAGCTTTTCGTTATCGACAACGTATTTACGCGCCAGATAATGGCCTTTGTCCGATGGCGCTAGCGCGGCACACTGTTTGTTGCCGCTGTTTGCCGGATCGGTACAGACGCCATAGCCATATACGCTGTTTTGCGAGGTTTTGTTCTCGGCAAAGCGCAGGTTCTGACGCACGGTAAAGGTATCGTTGAACTCGTGGTCGAAGCTGTATCCCACCATTTTCTGGTTACGGGAATAGGTATTGTTCTTCGCGCCTTCGTTGAAGTTCGTCGGCAGACGATCGCCGTTCGGCAGCGGCTCAACCGTTCCCTCTTTTGGCAACCAGCCGTAGTAGCCCGTTTCAGGCTCGTTCTGGAAGTAGGAGAGGAACGTGAAGGTGGTTTTATCATCCGGACGCCAGGAGAACGATGGCGCGATGGCGTAACGCTGCTCTTCCGCACGCTCCTGCTGAGCGTTATTAGAACGCGCAACGCCCGTTAAGCGATAAGAGTAAACGCCGTCGTCGTCGATCGCATCGCTAAAGTCAAACCCGGTCTGGAACAGGCTATCCGTGCCGACTTTGAACTGGATCTCTTTCAGCGGCTCGGTTGTTGGGCGCTTACTGACCATGTTCAGCAAACCGCCCGGGCTGCTTTTGCCGTACAGAACGGAAACCGGACCGCGCATGATTTCGGCGCGCTCCAGCATGTAAGGATCAATTACCGCGTCGTTATAGAAGTTCCCCTGCATTTTCATGCCGTCGAGGTAGTTATTCTGCGTCTGGCCATCGGCCGCGAAGCCGCGGATGATCAAATAGTCATAGGTGTTAGACGCGCCGCGCGTGCCTACCGCAACGCCCGGCGTGTAGCTCAGGGCTTCTTTCACCGAGCGCGGCTGATGCAGCGCCATCTCTTCGGCCGTGACCACAGAAATAGACTGTGGAACCTTTTGAATAGGGGTATCCGTTTTGGTTCCGGTCGCGGATTGCCGTGCGGCGATGGTCGCAGCAGGCCCCCAGGCACTTTCCTGTGCCGCAGGTGCTGCGGTTACCGTAATGGTTTCTTCTTTTTTCGGGGTTTCGGCCGCGTGAGCATAAGCAGACATGCCGGCAACCGCTGTGGCGACGACGACCGCGAGCTTACGCAGCGACGTGTTCATTGGCTGAGCAGTATTGGAAAGCGCCATGTTGAATCTCTGATGTGAAAGTGAATGATAACGTAAACGAGAATTATTATTATGAGCGCCAGAATAATATGCGAAACGCTGGTTGCATAGCAAGCAGTAAGCGGCCCTATGAGAATTAAGGGTTTAAGAAATCATCAAGAGAAAACGAAGGGTTAATCAGAGTTAAAGCGAGGGTTAACGAAATGAGGTTTACGGGTAAAAAAAGCCCCCTTCCAGGGAAGAGGGCTTTAAAAGGTTAGTTACCGCCGAACATGTCTTTAATCCAGCCCGCGACACCGTCGCTGTCTTTCTTCTCATTCTGCTGCTGCGGCTGTTGCTGCTGCGACTGCTGTGGCTGAGAAGACTGGTCGAACGGGTTACCCGTTGGCTGTTCTGGCTGGCTTTGCTGGCACAGCGAGTCCGGGTTTGCGGTCCAGACAGGCAGCGTACGCATCCCGCCGCCGCAGACGAAGTTACCGGAGCTGTCCACGCCCATATCGACGATATCTTCCGGCGCAACCAGATTCAGCGGCACAGGAGACTGATTCGCCAGATAGCGCTGGTAAATCGACATCGCCCCGCTCGCGCCGTACAGCTTGGTCGGCTGGTTGTTGTCGCGGCCTACCCAGGTGATCACCACTTCACGGCCATCAATACCGGCGAACCAGGTATCGACGTTGTTGTTGGTGGTCCCGGTTTTACCCGCCAGATGCAGACCCGGATACTTCGCGCCCAGCTGACGGCCGGTACCGCGCTGCACGACCTGCTGCATCGTCCACAGCGTCATATAGGCGGCCTGAGCGGGAACGGCACGCTCCGCCTGCGGGAAGCTCTGATACAGCACGGAACCATCTTCGGCAATCACTGAGCGCAGGGCAGACAGCGGCGCGCGGTTGCCCCCGCTGGCAATGGTCTGGAATGCCTGCGCCACTTCGATCGGCGTCAGGTTAAGCGCACCGAGGATCATCGCCGGCACCGGATGCAGCTGATCTTTCGCCACGCCCAGTTTTTGCCAGGTATCGACAATCGCCGGCAGTCCCAGCGACATGCCCAGGTTCACCGTTGGCACGTTCATGGAACGGGTCAACGCATCCACCAGCATGACCTGGCCGCTGAACTGTTTATCATCGTTCTGCGGTGACCAGACCTGGCCGTTAGGCTGGCGCAGTGAGATCGGCGCATCCGCAATCCAGGTATTCAGGCGATACTGATTTGGCTGGCTCAGGGCTGTGAGGTAGGTTGCCGGTTTTGCCAGAGAGCCGATTGAGCGACGCGCCTGCATCGCACGGTTGTAGCCCGCAAACTGCGGCTCGGCCCCGCCCACCATCGCGCGCACTTCGCCGGTGTTACGGTCAACCACCACCATCGCGGTTTCCAGATCGGAGAGCTTACGCTGTTTCTTCAGTGCCGGAATGCCTTCCACAGCCGCTTTTTCGGCCGCATCCTGCGCCACGGAGTCAAAGGTAGTGAAGATCTTCACGCCGGAGAGATCTTTGACCTTATCACCGAGCTTGCTTTGCAGCTCCTGACGCACCAGCTGCATAAACGCAGGCTGAGGCGAAATCACGCCGCCGCGCGGCTGAACGCCCAGCGGACGCGCGCTCAGCATGTCGTACAGCTCCTGGTCAATCACCTGCTGCTGTTGCAGCAGACGCAGAACGAGGTTACGACGCTCCAGCGCCAGTTTCGGGTTACGCCACGGGTTATAAATGGACGCCCCTTTCACCATGCCCACCAGCAGCGCCTGCTGGTCCAGGCTCAGCTCTTCTACCGGGCGACCAAAGTAGTACAGACTCGCCAGCGGGAAGCCGCGGATTTCGTTATCGCCGCTCTGACCGAGGTACACCTCGTTCATGTACAGCTCAAGGATACGATCCTTGCTGTAGCGCGCATCCATCAGCACGGCCATGTAGGCTTCGTTCGCTTTACGCCAGTAAGAGCGTTCGCTGGAGAGGAACAGGTTTTTCACCAGCTGCTGGGTCAGCGTACTCGCTCCCTGCACGGTGCGACCGGCAGTCAGGTTAGCCAGTACCGCACGGCCAATCGAGTAGAGGCTGATGCCATCGTGCTCGTAGAAGTGACGGTCTTCGGTTGCCAGCAGCGTATCAACCAGCAGATCCGGAAAGCCGTTACGCGCCACGAACAGGCGCTGCTCGCCGTTTGCTGACGAAAGCATGGTGATCAGACGCGGATCGAGACGGAAGAAACCGAACTGACGGTTGTTATCCATGTTCTCGATGGTGTCCAGACGATCGCCGTCAAAGGTCAGACGCGCGCGCACCTGCCCCTCTTTGCTGTCCGGGAAATCAAACGGACGACGAATCATCTCAATGCTGTTGGACTGCACGGTAAATTCGCCAGGCCGCGTCATTTTTGATACCTGACGATACTGGGTGGCTTCCAGCAGTTTAACCATCTCGTTCTTGGTGATGGACATATCTGGCTCAAGGTTCACCATACGGCCATACACTGCCGCAGGGAGCTGCCAGACTTTACCGTCGATACGGCTGCGGATCTTCTGATCCAGATACACGCCGTAAATCGCCATCAGGACAACAAAAACAATAAACAGCTTCAGCAGCAGCCAGAACCAGCCGCGCTTGCCCCGAGGCTTACGCCCTTTGCCTTTTCCATTACGCGGCATCGGTTCTTCATCCTCATAATCGTCTTCATAATCATCGTCATAGTCCTCATCTCTGAGGCGACGACGGCTTACCTTTTCTTTCGCCGGACGCGTTGGTTTTCCCTTACGTCCTATTGGCTCGCGGTCATTCCCCGCCATGCTTTTTCTCCGCAACTTTCAGGCGCAAAGGCCAGATTTTCTTTTCTTTCACAGGCCTGTGAAAGAAGAAATCTCTCAAAATAAACAGCAAGACTTTCCTGTCAGGAAAGTCTTTAGTGTTTTCTCCCTCTCCCCGTGGGAGAGGGCCGGGGTGAGGGCATCAGGCCGCACTCCCCTTTTACGAATATTTCTTCGTTCGCCGCGTCGGCGCCGTATTCGCCGGATCGTCCGGCCAGACATGTTTGGGATATCGCCCCTTCATCTCTTTTTGCACTTCACGGTAGCTTCCCGCCCAGAACGCACCCAAATCTCGGGTGATTTGTAATGGACGATGCGCAGGCGACAGCAGCTCAAGCACTAACGGCACACGCCCTTCCGCAATGGACGGCGTGGTGGCTTCACCAAACATCTCCTGCATCCGAACCGCCAGCGCCGGCGGATTATCCTCATGATAACGGATGGCAATCCGGCTTCCGGTCGGCACAGTGTAATGCCCTGGCAGTTCACTATCCAGACGTTGACGTAATGACCAGTCCAGTAAATTCTGTAACGCGGTCTTAACATCAAGCGCCTTAAGGGCTCGCAGAGAGTGTACGCCGCTCATTTGCGGCAGTAGCCAGCGCTCAAGCGTAGCGAGCAGCGTCTCGTCATCCACCGCAGGCCAACCGTATTCCGGTAGCCACTTCGCGGCGCAGTGCAGACGAATGCGGTACTGCTCCGCTTCCGGCGTCCAGTTCAGGGCGCTCAGCCCTTTTTCCCGAATTCCGTTCAGCATCGCCTGATGAAGCTCGTCTTCCGACGGCTTCGCCAGCGGCTTCGTCCCAAGCGTCAACTTGCCAATCTGGCTGCGACGAAAGGCCTTCAGCGTGCCCTGGGCGTCATCCCATTCCACGGTATCAGATTGCTGAAGCAGCTGCGGACAGGCACGCGTCAGGGCGTCAATCTCTACGGCTATCGCCAGCAGGATACGCGCATCCGGAGAATGGCTGCCCTGCAGCAACAGCGGGGCGATCAGCCATTCGTGACGCGTCAGCGCGTCATCGCTGTCCAGCATCGCCCCCATACCGTTTGCCAGCTGGTAGCGACCGTCCAGCCCGCGCCGACGCGCAATCCTGTCCGGGAAAGCCTGGGCCAGCAGGAAGGCAATCTTGTCGCTGTCAGGCGCTCCTCCCCGGCTATTCAGGCGTTTACCCAGCTGCTGCGCCCGCTGCTGCCAGTTACCCTGGCTGCGCGAAAACGCCTGCCCCAGATCGCTGCTGCCACCGCGAGGCGGCTCCTCAAGAATAGCCGCCAGTTTTGCCGCCGTGGCAATTTCATCATCCCCTTGCGCGGCCACCAGCATCGCGGCCAGACGCGGATCGTTGCCCAGCGCCGCCATTTTCTGGCCGCGCGCCGTCAGACGCTCGCCTTCCAGCGCGCCAAGCTGGGTCAGCAACGTGCGCGCAGCGGTGAGGTTTACGACAGGAGGAGGATTAAGCCAGGTGAGCTGCTCAGGGTTCGGGCAGCCCCACTGGAGCAGATCCATCACCAGACCAGACAAATCGCTTTGTAAAATTTCCGGCGTGCTTTGCTGTGCAGCGCGTTCAGCCTGCTCCGCGCTGGTCAAATGCAGGCAGATGCCCGGCTCAAGACGCCCCGCGCGGCCCGCGCGCTGCACCATCGACGCCTGGCTGATGCGCTGCGTCAGGAGTTTAGTCAGCCCGGTACGCGGGTCAAAGCTTGCCACCCGCTCCTGCGCGCTATCCACCACCAGGCGAATCCCTTCAATGGTCAAACTGGTTTCAGCAATGTTGGTTGCCAGCACCACCTTGCGCTGCCCCGCCGGCGCGGGAAGGATCGCTTTACGCTGATCCTGTAGCGACAACGCGCCGTAGAGCGGGCAAAGCAGCACGTCGGCGCCTGTGCGGGTAGAAAGCTGCTCCTGCACGCGCTGGATTTCGCCCACGCCGGGTAAAAACAGCAGCAGGGAACCGGCTTCCTGGCGCAGCAGCTCAGCGGTGGCAATGGCGACGGCCTCGTCAAAACGCTGGTGGGAGGGAAGCGGCTGATAGCGGCGTTCAACCGGAAACGCCCGCCCTTCCGAGCTGATGACCGGCGCATCGGGTAATGCCTGTCGTAGCCGCTCGTTATCCAGCGTGGCCGACATAATAAGCAGCCGGAGATCGTCGCGCAGCCCCTGCTGCACGTCCAGCAACAGCGCGAGGGCCAGATCCGCCTGCAGGCTGCGCTCGTGGAATTCATCGAGGATCACCAGCCCGACGCCGTTCAGCTCCGGATCGTTTTGCAGCATGCGGGTGAGAATACCCTCGGTGACCACTTCAAGACGCGTGTTCGGACCAACGCAGGTCTCGGCACGCATCCTGTAACCTACCGTTTCGCCCGGTTTTTCATTCAGCAGCTCCGCCAGACGCTGAGCCACGTTGCGCGCGGCCAGCCTGCGCGGCTCCAGCAGGATAATTTTCCCGCGGATATTTCCGTCTTTCAGAATCTGCAGCGGCAGCCAGGTGGACTTGCCCGCGCCCGTTGGGGCATTCAGCAAAACCTGTGGGGAATGGTGTAAGGCAGCGAGAAGCTCAGGAAGAATGACGGCGACCGGCAATGAGGACACTAACAGCTCCAGAGGGTTAACATTAGTCGGCGTACATTGTAGCATCGGCGCATATCATTACCGAGTCCTCCGTATGCCTGAGTCGAAACGGCTGTTTTTTGCCATTGAATTGCCCACCACAATACAGCGTCAAATTGTTCGCTGGCGCGCCGATTGCTTTCCGCCGGAAGCGGGCCGCCCTGTCGCGGCGGCCAACCTGCACCTGACGCTGGCCTTTTTGGGCGACGTCAGTGCCGAAAAACAGCGGGCGTTAGCCGCAATGGCCGGGCGTATTGCCCAGCCGGAATTTACGCTGCACCTCGACGACGCGGGCCAGTGGCCGCGTTCGCGCGTGGTGTGGCTGGGAACGCGCCAGCCGCCGCGCGGCTTATTGCAGCTGGCGAATATGCTGCGCGCCCAGGCGGCGCGCAGCGGCTGTTATCAGAGCCCACAGCCGTTTCATCCACATATCACGCTGCTGCGCGATGCCGGTCAGGCCGTTGCCATCCCGCCGCCGGGTTTTCACTGGGCCTTTCCGGTCAACGCATTCGCGCTTTACGAATCCGTCTTTGCACAGGGACGCACCCGCTATACGCCACTACAGCGCTGGACGCTGGGCAACACCGAAAGGAATTCTGATGAAGTTTAGTCCTTCCCTGCAGCACGCTACGCTTATCCAACGCTACAAACGCTTCCTCGCCGACGTGATCACCCCCGAAGGGGTTCATCTCACCCTGCACTGCCCCAATACCGGCGCCATGACGGGGTGTGCGACGCCGGGTGACAGGGTCTGGTATTCCACATCAGAAAATAGTAAACGCAAATATGCCCATACCTGGGAAGTGACCGAAACCCAAAACGGAGCATTTATTTGCGTTAATACCCAGCGCGCAAATCAGCTGGTTAAGGAAGCGCTGACCCTTGGCGCCATTCCCGAACTGGTGGGATATGGCACGCATAAAAGTGAAGTGAAATATGGCGATGAAGGCAGCAGAATTGACTTCATGTTACAGGCGGAAGACAGGCCCGAGTGCTATATTGAAGTAAAATCAGTGACGTTAGCGGAACAGGAAAATGGCTACTTCCCGGATGCGGTAACGCTGCGTGGCCAGAAGCATCTGCGAGAGCTAATGAGTGTTGCGGCGGCGGGCAAACGCGCCGTATTGCTGTTTGCGGTGTTGCATTCAGCCATTGAACGTTTCTCCCCTGCCCGCCATATTGATCCTAAATACGCGCAATTGTTGAATGAGGCACAAAAGCAGGGGGTAGAGGTTTTCGCTTATAAAGCGGAACTTTCTGCCGATAATATGACTCTGAGATCCTCTCTTCCCATTGTCTTGTAAGGGATTAGACGATTGTCGAATAAGTGTTCTGGCCGCGTGCGCAAATACGCTTTTCCTCACAGGCTTGTCAAGTGTTACGTTTAGATAATTGCCTTACGGAAAAGCATCTGCTATTTATAGCGACCTGATTTTTCCCCCAACACGGGGATCGATAGTGCGTGTTAAGGAGAAGCAACATGCAAGAAGGGCAAAACCGTAAAACATCGTCCCTGAGTATTCTCGCCATCGCTGGGGTGGAGCCGTATCAAGAGAAGCCGGGCGAAGAGTATATGAACGAAGCCCAGCTGTCGCACTTCAAGCGTATTCTTGAAGCATGGCGTAATCAACTCAGGGATGAAGTCGATCGCACCGTTACTCATATGCAGGATGAAGCTGCCAACTTCCCGGATCCGGTAGACCGTGCCGCTCAGGAAGAAGAGTTCAGCCTCGAACTGCGTAACCGTGACCGCGAACGCAAACTGATCAAAAAGATCGAGAAAACGCTGAAAAAAGTCGAAGACGAAGATTTTGGCTACTGCGAATCCTGCGGTGTTGAAATCGGTATTCGTCGCCTGGAAGCGCGTCCAACCGCCGATCTGTGCATCGACTGTAAAACGCTGGCCGAAATCCGCGAAAAACAGATGGCCGGTTAATACCAGCGCTGTTCACACACTCCAAAGGCGGGAGTCTCTCCCGCCTTGTTACTGTTGATATGTCTGAATCACACTATATTGGGCGCTTCGCGCCATCTCCTTCCGGTGAATTACACTTCGGCTCATTGATTGCCGCGCTCGGCAGCTACCTGCAGGCTCGCGCCCGCCTGGGAAAATGGCTCGTACGCATTGAAGATATTGACCCTCCTCGTGAAGTTCCCGGTGCTGCAGACACTATTCTGCGTCAGCTGGAACATTACGGTCTTCACTGGGATGACGAGGTGCTCTGGCAGTCAAAACGTCACGATGCCTATCGGGAACGTCTGGCCTGGCTTCGCGATCGGGGGCTTTCCTATAACTGCACCTGCACCCGCGCGCGTATCCAGAGCGTGGGTGGCGTCTATGACGGCCACTGCCGCACGCTTAATCTTCCCCCGGAAAATGCCGCCGTACGTATAAAGCAGCGCTCCCCGGTGACGCACTTTAACGATCTCCTCTCCGGTGAGATTCATGCCGATGAACGTCTGGCGCGTGAGGATTTTATTATTCACCGCCGTGACGGCCTTTTCGCCTATAACCTGGCGGTGGTCGTCGACGATCGTTTTCAGGGCGTGACGGAAATTGTGCGCGGGGCGGATCTGGTCGAGCCGACCGTGCGACAAATATCGCTGTATCACCAGTTTGGCTGGACGGCCCCGGACTACATTCATCTGCCGCTGGCGGTCAATGCGCAGGGCTTTAAATTGTCAAAGCAGAACCACGCCCCGGCCCTGCCAGACGGCGATCCGCGTCCTGTTTTGATCGACGCGCTGCGATTTCTCAACCAGAATGTAACCAACGAATGGCAGGATCTGCGTATTGACGAACTGCTGAAAATGGCCGTTGCCAACTGGACGCTCGCGGCAGTGCCAAAAATCCAGCATTCTCAAATGCGTTGCGCTGAGCTATGATTAGCCGCTTTTTTCATAACAAAACACACTACGAGGTGTACCATTTTTACCCGAGTCGCTAATTTTTGCCGTAAAGTGCTAAGCCGCGAAGAGAGCATGGCGAACGATGCTATTGCACAGCCACACATGTCGGTTATTCCGCGTGAGCAGCACACTATTTCCCGCAAAGATATCAGTGAAAATGCCCTCAAGGTGCTCTATCGTCTGAATAAAGCGGGCTACGAGGCCTACCTCGTGGGCGGTGGAGTACGTGATTTACTGCTGGGCAAAAAACCAAAAGATTTCGACGTGACGACCAGCGCCACGCCTGAGCAGGTGCGCAAATTATTCCGCAACTGCCGTCTCGTTGGCCGCCGTTTCCGTCTGGCTCACGTGATGTTTGGCCCGGAAATCATTGAAGTGGCGACCTTCCGCGGCCACCACGAAGCGGGCGCATCCGATCGCACCACGTCACAGCGCGGCCAGAACGGCATGCTGCTGCGTGACAATATCTTCGGCTCTATCGAAGAAGATGCCCAGCGTCGCGACTTCACCATCAACAGCCTTTATTACAGCGTGGCGGATTTCACCGTGCGCGATTACGTCGGCGGCATGCAGGACCTGAAAGAAGGTCTGATCCGTCTGATCGGCACGCCGGAAACGCGCTATCGTGAAGATCCCGTGCGTATGCTGCGCGCCGTGCGTTTCGCCGCCAAGCTCAATATGCGCATCAGCCCGGAAACGGCAGAGCCGATTCCGCGCCTGGCGACGCTGATTAACGACGTGCCGCCTGCCCGCCTGTTCGAAGAGGCGCTGAAGCTGCTGCAGGCTGGCCACGGCTTTGAAACCTACAACCTGCTGCGCGAATACAACCTGTTCCAGCCCCTGTTCCCGACCATTACCCGCTACTTCACCGAAAGCGGTGACAGCCCAATGGAGCGGATGATTGCGCAGGTGCTGAAAAATACCGATACCCGTATTCGCAACGACATGCGCGTCAATCCGGCGTTCCTGTTTGCGGCGATGTTCTGGTATCCGCTGCTGGAAACGGCCCAGCGAATTACCCAGGAGAGCGGGCTTGCCTATTATGACGCCTTCGCGCTGGCCGCAAACGACGTGCTGGACGAAGGGTGCCGTACGCTCGCTATTCCAAAACGCATTACCACGCTGGTGCGCGATATCTGGCAGCTTCAGCTGCGCATGTCCCGTCGTCAGGGCAAACGCGCCTGGAAGCTGATGGAGCATCCAAAATTCCGCGCCGCCTTCGATCTGCTGTCGCTGCGTGCTGAAATTGAACGCAACCAGGAACTGCAGCGCCTGGCGCAGTGGTGGGCCGAATTCCAGGTTTCCGCACCGCCGGAGCAAAAAGACATGCTCACCGGGCTGGATGAAGAGCCGGAACCGCGTCGCCGCCATCGTCGTCCGCGCAAACGCGCGCCGCGTCGTGAAGGGACAGCATGACCCTCGCGTATATCGCCATCGGCAGCAATTTAGCCTCTCCGCTGGAGCAGGTGAACGCTGCCGTACAGGCGCTGGGGGAGATCCCGCAAAGCAAGATCGTGGCAGTCTCCTCTTTCTACCGCACGCCGCCGCTGGGCCCGCAGGATCAGCCTGATTATCTCAATGCCGCCGTGGTGCTGGAAACTGCCCTTGATGCCGAAACGCTGCTGGATAACACCCAGCGCATCGAACTGCAGCAGGGACGCGTACGCAAAGCCGAGCGCTGGGGACCGCGCACGCTGGACCTCGACATTATGCTGTTTGGTCACGAAACCATTAACACTGAACGTCTCACCGTTCCGCATTACGACATGAAAAACCGCGGGTTTATGCTCTGGCCGCTGTTTGAAGTCGCCCCCGATCTCATCTTCCCGGATGGCATCCCACTCCGGACCATTCTGGACAACCTCAACGCGGAAAGACCCGCCCGCTGGTGATCCGGTTCCCCTGCCGATTAACCTCAAAATAATTGTGGCTAATCGGTTACCTAAAATCATTGTTCCCCCGAATGTTACTGTTAGAATGCGCAAAGATTCGCTTTTGGGCTATCAGGAAACAGTATGAAACCAACCACCATCTCCTTACTGCAGAAATGCAAACAGGAAAAAAAACGCTTCGCCACCATCACCGCGTATGACTACAGCTTCGCCAAACTCTTTGCCGAAGAGGGTATCAACGTCATGCTGGTCGGAGATTCGTTAGGGATGACGGTACAAGGACATGATTCCACCCTGCCGGTCACGGTTGAGGATATCGCTTACCACACGCGTGCGGTGCGCCGCGGGGCTCCAGCCTGCCTGCTGCTTTCCGATCTGCCGTTTATGGCCTATGCCACGCCGGAGCAGGCATTCGAAAACGCGGCAGTAGTCATGCGTGCTGGCGCTAACATGGTCAAAATTGAAGGCGGCGCCTGGCTGGTGGATACGGTGAAGATGCTCACCGAGCGCGCCGTGCCGGTGTGCGGCCATTTGGGCTTGACGCCGCAGTCCGTCAACATCTTTGGTGGATATAAAGTGCAGGGCCGCGGTGACGCCGCCCAGACGCTGTTTGATGATGCCCTGGCGCTGGAAGCCGCAGGCGCCCAGCTGCTGGTGCTGGAGTGCGTGCCGGTTGAGCTGGCGAAGCGTATTACTGAAGCCCTGTCGATTCCGGTGATTGGTATTGGCGCAGGCAACGTGACCGACGGTCAGATCCTGGTGATGCACGACGCCTTTGGCATCACCGGCGGGCATATTCCGAAGTTTGCCAAAAATTTCCTCACCGAAGCGGGCGACATGCGCGCTGCGGTCAGGCAGTATATTGCCGACGTTGAATCCGGTGTTTACCCGGGTGAAGAACACAGTTTCCATTAAGGAGTCTCGTTGTGCTAATCATTGAAACCCTGCCGCTGCTGCGCCAGCATATCCGTCGTGCGCGTCAGGAAGGTAAACGTATCGCACTGGTCCCGACCATGGGCAACCTGCATGACGGCCATATGAAGCTGGTTGACGAAGCAAGAGCCCGTGCAGATATCGTGGTGGTCAGTATCTTCGTTAACCCAATGCAGTTTGACCGCGCCGACGATCTGGCACGCTATCCGCGCACCCTGCAGGAAGATTGCGAGAAGCTCAAAAAACGCCATGCGGATATTGTCTTCTCTCCGGCACCGGCGGATGTCTATCCTCAGGGTACCGATGAGGCCACTTACGTTGACGTACCGGGCATTTCCACCATGCTGGAAGGCGCAAGCCGCCCGGGTCATTTCCGCGGCGTATCGACCATCGTCAGCAAGCTGTTCAACCTGGTGCAGCCGGACGTTGCCTGCTTCGGTGAGAAAGATTTCCAGCAGCTGGCGCTGATCCGCAAGATGGTTGCGGATATGGGCTACGATATCGAGATTGTCGGCGTACCGATTGTACGCGCCAAAGACGGTCTGGCGCTCAGCTCGCGAAATGGCTACCTGACCGCGGACCAGCGTAAAATCGCGCCGGGCTTAAGCAAGGTCATGAACACCATGGCAGAACAGCTGCTGGCGAAAGAGTTAACGGCCGAAGAGATTATTGCTCTGGCTGAACAGGCGCTGAACGATAAAGGCTTCCGCGCTGATGATATTCAAATTCGCGATGCCGATACGCTTCTGGAGCTTACACAGACCAGCAAACGTGCGGTCATTCTGGTGGCGGCATGGCTTGGTCAGGCCCGCCTAATCGACAACAAAGTGGTTGAACTGGCGTAGGTTTCTCTACCCGGAAGATGAAAGGTAAACGTAATGATTCGCAAAATGCTGCAAGGTAAGCTTCACCGTGTGAAAGTCACCCAGGCCGACCTGCACTATGAAGGCTCCTGCGCCATCGACCAGGATTTCCTTGATGCTGCGGGCATCCTTGAAAACGAAGCGATTGATATCTGGAACGTTAACAACGGCAAACGTTTCTCAACCTACGCCATCGCCGCCGAGCGCGGGTCTAAAATCATCTCCGTTAACGGCGCGGCAGCGCACTGCGCGGACGTGGGCGATATTGTGATTATCGCCAGCTTCGTGATGATGTCTGATGAAGAAGCGCGCCGCTGGCAGCCGAAAGTTGCCTACTTTGAAGGCGACAACGACATGAAACGTACCGCGAAGGCGATTCCGGTTCAGGTTGCATAAGCACTATCCCTGCGGCTGATTGCTGATCAGCCGCGACATGGTCTCCAGCGAATCCGTTCTTAAGATGTACAGGCGTTTCAGTAAGAACGGATTATCCCCCGGCTTCACCTTCCCTTTCACCGTCGTCACCGCCAGATGGAAACCGGCATCATTCGCCGCCTTTATCGCTTTATTATCGTAGCCGCCAAACGGATAGGAAAGATAGAGCACGCGTGGATTAAACTGCGCCAGCGCGCGACGCGAGCGTTCAAAATCAAACAAAATCACGTGATAGCTGCGGCTCAGTAAAATCGGGTGCTTATACCCATCCACGCGGTGCAGGAAGTGGGTGTGGGACTGAATATCGAACACATCCTGAATCCCCTTAATCTCCTGCACGCTCATAAACTGCAGCGATTTTGGATCCCACTTCTGCGGATGGCCTTTTATGCGGGAAGAGATAATAAACGCGGTAGCCTTGAAGCCGTACTCTTTCAGCACAGGATAGGCATAGCGGCTGACGGATTTCAGGCCGTCGTCAAAGGTAATCACCACCGATTTTGCAGGCAGGTTCATTTTGTTACGCACGTACCCTTCAAGCTGGTACATCGTCAGGGTGGTATAGCCCTGATCGCGTAGCCAGGCCATCTGGTTGTTGAACGCACGTACGCTGGTCGTTGTGGACGTATGTCGAAAGCGCGTGTTTTCTTCATCACGCAAAATATGATGGTAGGTCAGAACCGGAAGGCCGTTATCTTCCTGCGCGTCCAGGCTGCTGATCCACGCCAGACGATTGCCGATGCGGATCTGGAACCAGGTCTGATTCAGCCGGTCTTTCAGTTTATTCAGTATGGGATAGCGCAGATTGGCGCTTAATGTACCGAACGGCGCGCTGCCGCTCGACGGCGCGTTATACACCGGCGTGTCTTTCCAGGTAATGAGGTTCTGATTGCTCAGGGGCTTATTGAGATCCCCGAGGCTGTCCTCGACGCGCTGTTTCCCCTGAACAGGCTCCAGGTGCCCCTTGTCGATAAACCCCGTGCCAAAACCGAAGCGAAATTCGTAGTAGTCCGCCGCCGCAGGCACAACGGCCAGGATCTGCCCTGCGCGCACGTTACCGACGTTGATCACGCTGTTCCCCACCTGCGCCCAGATCGCCGCGTCTTCGGTGGTTTGCATGTACTGGGCAGGCAGCGTGTGCTGACTGAGTAAACTGGCTGAGCTGACGCCGGAAATGAGCATCAATAGCAAGAAAAGAATGCGCGGTAGCATGATGTCTTAATCGGTGCGGAAAACTGCCGCTATTGTAACAAATGAGACATCAATACCCACGTTTAATTCTTATACAAATCGTGGAGCAGGACGAAGGGAGGATTTTTTTGCTGCTGATGCCACAAGCTGCTGACGCCCGGAACGCCCTGCGCCACGATGGCCTGGCGAAACTCTGCGCTGCTTAAAGATCCACGCTGCGGATACATTAACGCCAGCAGGGAGAGGTTAATACCCGAGATCACTTCACAGCACGCGTGCTTATGGCTCAGCAACGCGGCTGCGCGATAAGGCGCCGCGCCCGATTTATCGGTAAGAAAAATAACGCCATCCCCGGTGTCCGTGTCATGCAGGGCATCGCACATCATGCGGCTCAGCATGTTGGTGCTCAACCCGCGCCAGTAGTTTACCGCTCGGCATTGCACCAGCGGGCCAAATCTTGCTTCAAGCTTATCCAGCATTTCCTGCGCCTGTTCATCGTGGCAGGTGATAACCCATCCCAGCATAACTCCCTCCTTAGCAGGCAAGTAGTTTAGCGGAGTGAAGGTTAGCTTACGGTGATAACTGTCAAAGAAAGTGCCCGGCAAACAGAACGTCGCCGGGCAAAAGATTAGCTGCGCAGCCCGCGTCCGCGCTGGATCAGCGACCAGCAGAGCAGGTAGAAGGCGATGATAAACACCACCAGCACCGCCACCGTGGTAAACAGCGGCACATCGGTGATACCGAGGAAGCCAAAGCGGAACCCGCTGATCATGTAGACAATCGGGTTCAGGTGCGACAGCGCCTGCCAGAACGATGGCAGCAGCGTCAGGGAGTAGAACACCCCACCGAGATAGGTCAGCGGCGTCAGTACGAAGGTCGGGATCAGGCTGATGTCGTCAAACGTTTTGGCGAACACGGCGTTCAGCAGACCGGCCAGCGAGAACAGGATCGCCGTCAGGAGCAGCGTCAGCGCGACAAACAGCCACGAGTGGACCTGGAACGGCACGAAGAACAGCGAAATCGCCGTGACCAGGATCCCCACGCACAGCCCGCGCGCCACGCCGCCGCCGACATAGCCCGCGATAATGACGTGCGTCGGCACCGGTGCGACCAGCAGCTCTTCAATATTGCGCTGGAACTTTGCGCTAAAAAACGACGACGCCACGTTGGCGTAGGCGTTAGTGATCACCGCCATCATGATCAGGCCCGGCACGATAAACTGCATATAGGTAAAGCCGTGCATCTCACCAATCCGGGAGCCAATCAGGTTACCGAAGATGATGAAATAGAGCGTCATCGTGATGACTGGCGGCACCAGAGTTTGCACCCAGATACGCATAAAGCGGTTGATCTCTTTCGCCCAGATACTT
The DNA here is from genome assembly GCF_020149545.1 of Enterobacter cloacae complex sp. ECL352. NCBI lineage: Bacteria > Pseudomonadati > Pseudomonadota > Gammaproteobacteria > Enterobacterales > Enterobacteriaceae > Enterobacter > Enterobacter cloacae complex sp. ECL352. The sequence continues at coordinate 3,109,720 of NZ_CP083709.1, read as the reverse complement.
TTCAGCGCGACCCAGTAAAGATGCGTCATGCCTTGTCTCCTTGTTTGTCATGTACCAGAGAGACAAACAGCTCTTCCAGTCGGTTCGCTTTGTTACGCATACTTAAGACCTGAATCCCCTGCGCGCTCAGCTGCGAGAACACGCTGTTAATCCCCTGCTCGCGCAGCACTTCCACTTCCAGCGTCGAGGTATCCACCAGACGATAGTTGTAGCCTTCAAGTTTTGGCAGCGCGCTTTTCGCCGCCAGATCGAGAATGAAGGTTTCGGATTTCAGCTTGGAGAGCAGATTCTTCATCGAGGTGTTCTCCACCAGCTCGCCGTTCTGAATGATGCCGATATTGCGGCACAGCATTTCAGCCTCTTCAAGGTAGTGGGTGGTCAGAATAATGGTGGTGCCTTTGTCGTTGAGATCTTTCAGGAAGCCCCACATGGAGCGACGAAGTTCGATATCAACACCCGCTGTCGGTTCATCGAGGATCAGCAGCTTTGGCTCGTGCATCAGCGCACGGGCAATCATCAGGCGGCGCTTCATCCCGCCGGACAACATGCGCGCGCGTTCGTTACGCTTTTCCCACAGATCGAGCTGCTTAAGGTATTTTTCGCTACGCTCGAGGGCCTCTTTACGCTCAACGCCGTAATAGCCCGCCTGGTTAACGACAATTTGCTGCACCGTCTCGAACGGGTTGAAGTTGAACTCCTGCGGAACCAGCCCCAGCTGGCGCTTGGCGTTCACCACGTCTTTTTGCAGGTCGTACCCAAAGACGCTCACCCGGCCGGACGTTTTATTGACCAGCGAGCTGATAATCCCAATGGTGGTCGATTTCCCGGCCCCGTTCGGCCCCAGAAGCGCGTAAAAATCGCCGGCCTCTACTTTCAGATCTATTCCGCGTAGCGCCTGAACGCCACCCGGATAGGTTTTTTTAAGCTGCTCAAGCTCCAGTGCAATTGCCATGAAATTAACTTACCTTCAGTTCTTACACACGTTGTGTGGTTTCATTAAAAGTCGGGTTACCCTATAGTAGCGCAACGCAATAACTCGGTTACAGGTCGCTAACCTCCATGAACAACATAGATACACTCATCAGCAACAATGCACTATGGTCAAAAATGCTGGTGGAGGAAGACCCCGGATTTTTTGGAAAACTCGCGCAGGCTCAGAACCCACGCTTTCTCTGGATTGGATGTTCCGACAGCCGCGTACCGGCGGAGCGCCTGACCGGCCTTGAACCCGGCGAACTGTTTGTTCACCGCAATGTCGCCAATCTCGTGATTCACACCGATCTCAACTGTCTTTCTGTTGTTCAGTATGCCGTGGACGTTCTGCAAGTCGAGCACATCATCATTTGCGGCCATTATGGCTGCGGCGGCGTGCAGGCGGCGGTTGAAAACACGGAACTGGGGCTCATTGATAACTGGCTACTGCACATCCGCGATATCTGGTTCAAACATAGCTCACTGCTGGGCGAAATGCCGCAGGAGCGTCGCATGGATACCCTTTGCGAACTCAACGTGATGGAGCAGGTGTATAACCTGGGCCACTCAACGATCATGCAATCAGCGTGGAAACGCGGGCAGAAGGTCTCTATCCACGGCTGGGCGTACGGGATTCACGATGGCCTGCTGCGCAATCTGGAAGTGACCGCCACCAACCGCGAAACGCTGGAGCAGCGTTACCGTTCGGGGATTGCTAACCTTCAGCTTAAGCATGTAAATCATAAATAAAGCCGGGGATTTTCTCCCTCTCCCTGTGGGAGAGGGCCGGGGTGAAGGCATCAGCCCTCGATTACTCGTCCAGCAGTACCACTTTCCCCACATACGGCAGATGACGATAGCGCTGCGCGTAGTCAATGCCGTAACCGACGACGAATTCGTCCGGAATCGAGAAGCCTACGAACTCTACCGGCACCTGCACTTCACGACGGTCGGGTTTATCCAGCAGCGTACAAATCGCCAGAGATTTTGGCTCGCGCAGGCTCAGGATCTCGCGCACTTTTGACAGCGTGTTGCCGGAGTCGATGATGTCCTCAACGATCAACACATCTTTGCCACGAATATCTTCATCCAGATCTTTCAGGATTTTCACATCACGGGTAGTGGACATGCCGCTGCCGTAGCTGGAGGCGGTCATAAAATCGACCTCATGGGGCACATGCACCTCACGGCACAGGTCTGCCATGAACATGAAAGAGCCGCGCAACAGACCGACCAGCACCATTTCGCTGCCGCTGTCCTTGTAATGTTCGGTGATTTGACGACCCAGTTCGGCGATACGCGCTTTGATCTCGGCTTCCGGGATCATCACTTCAACAGTATGTTTCATATTACTAACCAAATGATTTTAGTGAAAATCTCTCAATACGGATGAGTTAATATCCAGCACTGATACGCAAGCCAGCCATTATATCAGCAAATGGATAAGCCTGGCGTATGAGTTATAAAAAGCAAATATTGTGATTCCGATCACACTTGTTAATACCTATAATTAGTTGCTAGCAAATTATTAACAAAAACTGACGAGTACACTTTCTATGGCTGAAACAAACTCTAAACAGCCGCGTCTACTGGTGACATTAACAGCCGCATTCGCAGCCTTTTGCGCGCTGTATCTGTTAATCGGTGGCGTCTGGCTGGTCGCTTTAGGCGGCTCCTGGTACTACCCGATTGCGGGTCTGGTTATGATTGGCGTAACCGTTCTGCTGTTGCGTAGAAAACAATCTGCACTGTGGCTGTATGCCGCCCTCCTCCTTGCCACCATGATCTGGGGCGTCTGGGAAGTCGGTTTTGACTTCTGGGCACTGACGCCGCGCAGCGACATCCTGGTCTTCTTTGGTATCTGGCTGATCCTGCCGTTCGTCTGGCGTCGCCTGATTGTGCCTTCCAGCGGTGCTGTGGCGGGCCTGGTTGTTGCCCTGCTGATTACCGGCGGCATTCTGACCTGGGCTGGCTTTAATGACCCGCAGGAGATCAACGGTACGCTGAACGCAGAATCCACGCCTGCTGCGGCTATCTCGCAGGTCGCTGACGGCGACTGGCCAGCGTATGGCCGTAACCAGGAAGGTCAACGTTACTCCCCGCTGAAGCAGATCAACGCGGACAACGTCAAAAACCTGAAGGAAGCCTGGGTATTCCGTACCGGCGACCTGAAGATGCCGAACGATCCGGGTGAACTGACCAACGAAGTCACGCCGATTAAAGTCGGCAATATGCTCTACCTGTGTACGGCGCACCAGCGTCTGTTCGCGCTCGACGCGGCCACCGGTAAAGAGAAATGGCACTTCGATCCGCAGCTGAACTCCAACCCGTCCTTCCAGCACGTCACCTGCCGCGGCGTCTCTTACCACGAAGCGCGCGCCGATAATGCGAGCCCGGAAGTCATTGCTGACTGTCCTCGCCGCATCATGCTGCCGGTGAACGATGGCCGTCTGTTCGCCATCAATGCCGAAACGGGCAAGCTGTGTGAAACCTTTGCCAACAAAGGTATCCTGAACCTGCAGACCAACATGCCGGACACCACGCCGGGTCTGTATGAGCCAACCTCACCGCCAATCATCACCGATAAAACTATCGTGATTGCCGGTTCGGTAACGGATAACTTCTCCACGCGTGAAACCTCCGGCGTAATCCGTGGTTTCGACGTGAACACCGGTAAACTGCTGTGGGCCTTCGACCCGGGCGCGAAAGATCCCAACGCGATCCCGTCGGACGAGCACACCTTTACCTTTAACTCGCCAAACTCCTGGGCACCCGCGGCGTATGACGCGAAGCTGGACCTGGTCTATCTGCCAATGGGTGTGACCACGCCAGATATCTGGGGCGGTAACCGCACGCCGGAGCAGGAGCGTTATGCGAGCGCTATCGTGGCGCTGAACGCGACCACCGGCAAGCTGGCATGGAGCTACCAGACCGTTCACCACGATCTGTGGGATATGGATATGCCGTCCCAGCCGACGCTGGCGGACATTACCGTTGATGGCAAAACCGTTCCGGTGATTTACGCGCCGGCCAAGACGGGCAACATCTTCGTGCTGGATCGCAGCAACGGTAAGCTGGTTGTGCCAGCACCGGAAAAACCGGTTCCGCAGGGCGCGGCGAAAGGCGATTACGTCAGCAAAACCCAGCCGTTCTCTGACCTGAGCTTCCGTCCGAAGAAAGACCTCAGCGGTGCGGACATGTGGGGCGCCACCATGTTTGACCAGCTGGTGTGCCGCGTGATGTTCCACCAGCTGCGCTATGAAGGCATCTTCACGCCGCCTTCTGAGCAGGGCACGCTGGTCTTCCCGGGTAACCTGGGGATGTTCGAGTGGGGCGGGATCTCCGTTGACCCTAACCGTCAGGTGGCGATTGCCAACCCGATGGCGCTGCCGTTCGTTTCCCGCTTGATCCCACGCGGTCCGGGCAACCCAATGGAGCAGCCGAAAGACGCGAAAGGCAGCGGTACCGAAGCCGGCATTCAGCCGCAGTACGGCGTGCCGTTTGGCGTAACGCTGAACCCGTTCCTGTCGCCGTTTGGTCTGCCGTGTAAACAGCCTGCATGGGGTTATATCTCCGGTCTGGATCTGAAGACTAACCAGATCGTATGGAAAAAACGTATTGGTACGCCACAGGACAGCATGCCGTTCCCGATGCCTGTTCCGGTGCCGTTCAATATGGGTATGCCAATGCTGGGTGGCCCAATCTCCACCGCCGGTAACGTGCTGTTCATCGCGGCAACCGCAGATAACTACCTGCGCGCGTACAACATGACCAACGGTGAAAAACTGTGGCAGGGCCGTCTGCCGGCGGGTGGACAGGCCACGCCGATGACCTATGAAGTGAATGGCAAGCAGTACGTTGTCATCTCAGCGGGTGGTCACGGTTCGTTTGGCACGAAGATGGGCGACTATATCGTCGCGTATGCGTTGCCTGACGAAGGCAAATAAAAGCAAAACGGCAACTTCGGTTGCCGTTTTTGTGTTTGTTCCCTCTCCCTGTGAGAGAGGGTCAGGGTGAGGGCATCAGGCCGCACCTGCGACCACCGGGCTTTTTTATACCGTGAACCCCAGCATCATCCCCGTATCTTCATGCTCGAGCAGGTGGCAGTGCGCCATATAGGCAAACTCCTTCGGCGCCTCGTGGTCAAACTTCACCAGCACCTCGCTGACGCCGCCCTCCACTCTCACCGTATCTTTCCAGCCCGCGCGATGCGCATCCGGCGCTTTGCCGTTCTCTGTGAGAATGCGGAACTGGGTGCCGTGGATATGGAACGGGTGCAGCATCATGTCCCCTTCGCCTGAAATCACCCAGCGCTCAAGCTGACCCTTTGTCGCAGCAAACATCGGCGTGTTCATGTCGAACGCTTTGCCGTTGATCATGTTGGCGTTGTGGAAATCAAAGCCATGGTCGCCGTGATTCATATTCCCCATGCCGCCCATTTTGCCGTGGTCCATATTCATGTGGCCCATCATCTGGCCGTGCTGCATCCCCGCCATCGCCTTATCGCCATATTTCGCCATCAGCGCCTGCATGCCCATCATATCGAGCATCGGGTTCATTGAGAGCTGCAGCTTGCGCTGCGTAAGCCCCTCCAGCGACGGGAGGGCTGGCAGGGTGGTTAACGTATCAGGCAGCGTGCCGGATGCGGCCACCAGCAATGGCTGAATACGCAGCACCGGATGCGGCTTATCAAACGGTGCGACCGCCATCCCCATCTGGCTCACCGGCAGGGTTACGAGGTCAAACGGCTTGCCGTCGCTGATATCCACCAGCACCTCAAAGCGTTCGCCCATGAGCATCGGCAGCTCGCTCACCTTCACCGGCTCCGGCAGCAGGCCGCCGTCGCTGGCTACCACATACAGCGGGCGTTTATCGCTGGCGGCGAAATTCAGCGAGCGCGCGTTACAGCCGTTGAGCAGGCGCAGGCGCAGCCAGCCTTTCGGCGCGGCATGCTGAGGGTAAATGGCGCCGTTGGTCAGCAACGTGTCGCCAAACCAGCCTACCGCCGCGCTCATCACGTCCAGCTGATAGTCAATTTGCCCGTCAGCGTTGAATTTCTTGTCCTGCACAATCACCGGTACATCGTCAATGCCCCACTGTTTCGGCAGGCGCAGCAGGCGGCTTTCGTCGTCTTCAATCAGCACCAGCCCCGCCAGCCCCATCGCCACCTGATGGCCCGTTTTGCCATGTTGATGCGGATGGAACCAGCAGGTCGCCGCGCGCTGATCGGGCGTAAAGGTGACGCTGCGCGTACCGCCCGCTTTGATGATGCCCTGCGGCCCGCCGTCCACTTCGCCCGGCACTTCAAGCCCGTGCCAGTGCAGCGTCGTCTCTTCGACGAGCGTGTTGTGGATATCCACCGTCACCGCTTTCCCTTTACGTAGCTGAAGCGCCGGACCGAGCAAATTGCCGTTATAGCCCCACGTCGTGGCGTTGTGCTCGCCGAACGTCGTTTTACCGGCCTGAACCACAAGCTGGATACGGCTGCGGGCGTCAGCGGTCAGTAAGTCAGGAATGGGTAAGGCAGGCCTGTCGGTCGCTAAAACCGCGCGGCTCCAGAGAGGTAATGCGCTGGCAGCCCCCAGCACAGCGGAATATTTTAAAAAATCACGACGTTGCATGTTCATTTCCTTATTTCCAGCAGGCGATCTTTTGAGCATAAACCCTCCCCTTACCGGAAGGTCAAGTAAAGCGGCAATAATAAAGATCGTCGCACCGGCATCAAGTATGCTAACGTTAATTTTCCGTGAAGAAGTGGTAGAAGCAATGAAGACGTTTTTCAGGACAATTTTGTTCGGAAGCCTGATGGCAATGTGTGCGAACAGCTATGCGCTAAGTGAAAATGAAGCGGAAGATATGGCCGATTTAACGGCGGTTTTTGTATTCCTGAAAAATGATTGTGGCTACCAGAATTTACCCAACGGGCAGATTCGCCGCGCGCTGGTCTTTTTTGCCCAGCAAAACCAGTGGGATCTCAGCAACTACGACAGCTTCGACATGAAGGCGCTCGGCGAAGACAGCTACCGTGACTTGAGCGGTATTGGTATTCCCACTGCCAAAAAATGCAAAGCGCTGGCTCGCGACTCACTCAGCCTGCTCGCCTACGTCAAATAACCTTCCCGACGCCCCCCTGTTGAACCTATAGCCGTGCAACCACGGTTATAGTTAGCTATCATGTTTCGCTCATTTTTTGTGAGCGTAACGGATGTTAACAAAGGAGGAGTCCGCGTATGGCCGACCACACGTTGTGGCATGAAACACTGCATGACCAGTTTGGTCAGTACTTTGCCGTTGATAACGTGCTCTATCATGAGAAAACCGATCACCAGGATCTCATCATCTTCGAAAACGCCGCCTTTGGCCGCGTGATGGCGCTGGACGGCGTCGTGCAAACGACCGAGCGCGACGAGTTTATCTATCACGAAATGATGACCCACGTTCCGCTGCTGGCGCACGGACACGCGAAGCATGTCCTGATTATCGGCGGCGGCGACGGCGCAATGCTGCGTGAAGTGTCCCGTCATCGTTCCATTGAAACCATCACCATGGTGGAAATCGACGCGGGCGTCGTCTCTTTCTGCCGCCAGTATCTGCCCAACCACAATGCCGGTAGCTATGACGATCCGCGCTTTAGCCTGGTGATTGACGACGGCGTTAACTTTGTTAACCAGACCTCGCAGACCTTTGACGTCATTATCTCCGACTGCACCGACCCAATCGGCCCCGGCGCGTCGCTGTTTACCTCTTCCTTCTACGAAGGCTGCAAGCGCTGCCTGAACCCGGGCGGGATTTTTGTCGCCCAAAATGGCGTCTGCTTCCTGCAGCAGGATGAAGCGCTCGACAGCCATCGTAAGCTCAGCACCTATTTCGATGACGTCAGCTTCTATCAGGCCGCTATTCCGACGTACTACGGCGGGATCATGACCTTTGCCTGGGCGACCGATAACGACGTATTACGCCATCTCTCCACCGAAATTATTCAGGCCCGCTTCCATCAGGATGGTCTTCAGTGCCGATACTACAATCCGGCTATCCATACCGCAGCGTTTGCTCTGCCGCAGTACCTGCAAGACGCATTATCCACTAAGGGGGTGAGCTAATTGAAAAAGCTTAAACTGCATGGCTTTAACAACCTGACGAAAAGCCTGAGTTTTTGTATTTACGATATCTGCTATGCCAAAACAGCGGAAGAACGCGATGGTTACATCGCCTATATCGACGAACTCTACAACGCCAACCGTCTGACCGAGATCCTGTCAGAAACCTGTTCCATTATTGGCGCAAACATCCTGAACATCGCCCGACAGGATTATGAACCTCAGGGCGCCAGCGTGACTATTCTGGTCAGCGAAGAGCCGGTCGATCCGAAGCTTATCGACAAAACTGAACATCCGGGCCCGCTGCCGGAAGTGGTCGTGGCCCACCTGGATAAAAGCCATATCTGCGTGCACACCTACCCGGAGAGTCACCCGGAAGGCGGGCTGTGCACGTTCCGCGCCGATATTGAAGTGTCGACCTGCGGCGTGATTTCACCGCTGAACGCGCTGAACTATTTAATCCACCAGCTGGAATCGGACATCGTCACCATTGATTATCGCGTGCGTGGTTTTACCCGCGATATCAACGGCATGAAGCATTTCATCGACCACGAGATTAACTCCATCCAGAACTTTATGTCCGAGGACATGAAATCGCTGTACGACATGATGGACGTGAACGTGTATCAGGAAAATATCTTCCATACCAAGATGTTACTTAAGGAATTCGACCTTAAGCACTATATGTTCCACACGAAGCCGGAAGATTTGAGCGAAGAAGAGCGTAAGGCGATTACTGACCTGCTCTGGAAAGAGATGCGCGAGATTTACTACGGCCGCAATATTCCGGCCGTGTAAGAGCAAGCCGGAGCAGGGATGCTCCGGGCTGTTATTTCTGTTTCATAAAGTCGCGGTAGGCATTTACCACCTGAAGGAAATCCTCTACGCCGCACATCGACAGGCTTTCTTCGTCATAGTAGCTCATCCCCTCTTCCATCTCGTCACCTGAAAACTCGAGCTGGTTGGCACGCACCATGACCTCTTCACCGTCCATCCACAGCGTATATTCATGCCCGGCGCGCTGCCAGGATCGTTCACTGCCTTTCACCGTATTTGCCGCCTGTTCAACCTCATCAAGAAGTGCGAGATTTTCTTTCACCTCTTCGTTAAACCAGTGTCCAACGGCTTCGTGGCCCATCGACATACGCACTTTCACCACTCCGGTGATGTCGCGCAGAAATTCGTAATCCATAGTGTTTTCCTCTGCAAAGCCATTAAGGTAATTATCGCAGCAGCGAGGAAGAAAAAAAGCGGGAGAGGTGGGAGGAATGAAAATAAAAAGGTGAGAGCAAGACCCTGCGGCCTGATGCCCTCACCCCGTCCCTCTCCCACGGGAGAGGGTGCAAACACTAAAAACCGTCTCATGGAGACGGTTTTGCTGTTTATACCGCCGTCTGGAAGATAACCCCGTCGGCCTTCTCGGTGTACTGAGAAAGCTGGTCGAAGTTCAGATAGCGATAGGTATCCACCGCGGTCTTATCCACCTGAGCCACAAAGGTCTGGTACTCTTCCGGCGTTGGCAGTTTGCCAATCAGCGCCGCAACCGCCGCCAGCTCCGCAGAGGCCAGGAAGACGTTCGCACCGGTACCTAAACGGTTCGGGAAGTTACGGGTAGAGGTGGAAACCACCGTCGCACCGTCGGCTACACGCGCCTGGTTGCCCATACACAGGGAACAGCCAGGGATTTCGATACGCGCACCGCTCTTACCAAACACGCTGTAGTAGCCCTCTTCGGTCAGCTGTGCCGCGTCCATACGGGTTGGCGGCGCCACCCACAGACGGGTTGGCAGCTGGCCTTTGTGGGTATCCAGCAGCTTACCGGCAGCACGGAAGTGACCGATGTTGGTCATACAGGATCCGATGAACACTTCGTCGATCTTCTCGCCCTGAACCTCAGACAGCGGACGCGCGTCGTCCGGATCGTTCGGCGCACACAGGATTGGCTCTTTGATATCCGCCAGATCGATGTCGATCACCGCCGCGTACTCTGCGTCAGCATCGGCTTCCAGCAGCTGCGGATCGGCCAGCCATTTTTCCATGCCCTGGATACGACGCTCCAGCGTACGACGGTCGCCGTAGCCTTCTGCAATCATCCACTTCAGCAGCACGATGTTGGAGGTCAGATACTCGATAATCGGCTCTTTGTTCAGCTTGATGGTACAGCCAGCCGCAGAGCGCTCGGCGGAAGCATCGGTCAGCTCGAACGCCTGCTCCACTTTCAGATCCGGCAGACCTTCAATTTCCAGAATGCGGCCAGAGAAGATGTTTTTCTTCCCTTTCTTCTCAACGGTCAGCAGACCCTGTTTAATCGCATACAGCGGGATCGCGTGAACCAGGTCGCGCAGGGTAATACCCGGCTGCATTTTACCTTTGAAGCGCACCAGCACCGATTCCGGCATATCCAGCGGCATCACGCCGGTCGCAGCAGCAAACGCCACCAGACCGGAGCCCGCCGGGAAGGAGATACCGATTGGGAAACGGGTATGGGAGTCACCGCCGGTACCCACGGTATCCGGCAGCAGCATGCGGTTCAGCCAGGAGTGGATGACGCCGTCACCCGGACGCAGGGAAACGCCGCCGCGGTTCATGATGAAGTCTGGCAGCGTGTGGTGCGTGGTCACGTCAACCGGCTTCGGATAGGCCGCCGTGTGGCAGAAGGACTGCATCACCAGATCAGAAGAGAAGCCCAGGCACGCCAGGTCTTTCAGTTCGTCACGGGTCATTGGGCCAGTGGTGTCCTGAGAGCCCACGGAGGTCATCTTAGGCTCGCAGTACGCGCCAGGACGAATACCGGCTACGCCGCACGCGCGGCCCACCATTTTCTGCGCCAGCGAATAACCGCGGTTGCTTTCAGCAACGTCTTTCGCCTGACGGAACACGTCTGAGTGCGGCAGACCCAGCGCTTCACGCGCTTTGGTGGTCAGGCCACGGCCGATGATCAGCGGGATACGGCCACCGGCGCGCACTTCGTCGATCAGCACGTCGGTTTTCAGCTCGAAGCTTGCCAGCAGCTCGTTGGTCTCGTGGTTGCGCACTTCGCCTTTGTACGGGTAAACGTCAATCACGTCACCCATGTTCAGGTTAGAAACGTCCACTTCGATCGGCAGTGCGCCCGCATCTTCCATGGTATTGAAGAAGATTGGCGCAATTTTGCCGCCGAGGCACAGGCCGCCGCCGCGCTTGTTCGGCACGTGCGGAATGTCGTCGCCCATGAACCACAGCACGGAGTTGGTTGCGGACTTACGGGAAGAACCGGTACCCACAACGTCACCCACATAGGCCAGCGGGAACCCTTTTTTCTGCAGGGCTTCGATCTGTTTGATCGGGCCGACGCTGCCCGGCTGATCCGGCTCAATACCTTCACGGGCGTTTTTCAGCATCGCCAGGGCGTGCAGAGGGATATCCGGGCGAGACCACGCGTCCGGTGCCGGAGAGAGGTCATCGGTGTTGGTTTCACCGGTCACTTTAAAGACGGTAACGGTGATTTTTTCAGCCAGCGCTGGGCGGTTCAGGAACCATTCGGCATCAGCCCAGGACTGCATCACCTGCTTCGCATAGACGTTCCCTGCTTTGGCTTTTTCTTCCACATCGTAGAAGTTATCGAACATCAGCAGCGTGGACGAGAGCGCTTTAGCGGCAATCGGTGCCAGCTTGTCGTTATCCAGCGCGTCAATCAGCGGATGAATGTTGTAACCACCCTGCATGGTGCCGAGCAGTTCAATGGCTTTTTCAGGAGTAACCAGTGGGGAGGTGGCTTCGCCTTTGGCGATAGCAGCAAGGAATCCGGCTTTTACGTAGGCAGCTTCATCTACGCCAGGCGGTACGCGGTTGATCAGCAGATCTAACAGGAATTCTTCTTCGCCCTTAGGCGGGTTCTTCAGCAGCTCGACGAGCGCGGCCATTTGGGTTGCATCTAAAGGTTTGGGTACAATTCCCTCGGCGGCACGTTCTGCTACGTGCTTACGGTATTCTTCTAGCACGACGGTTCTCCTCGCTCTCATTGTCATATGCGGCGGGCGTTCTCTTCACGCTCCTGTGAGACAGCAGTTTGTAGGGTAAATGCCCGATACCGCGTCGGGCAGCATAGCAGGATTTCTGCACAGTGTTAATCCGTTTACAAAAAAGCAACATTAAAAAATTTGCTGAATCGTTAAGCATGGTGTAGCGGGGATTCAGGGCATCTTTTTGCGATATCTTCTGCACCGTGACGCTTCAGTTTTTTCTTCATCAGATATAATTGTGTAATAAATACTCACACTCTTTATCCGGACGTCCCGGACGCTTCCCAATAAAAGTCAAAACAGTAAAAGACGGGTGAATAATACTCACGCCAACCGTAACGCCTCACGGCACAGCGCTTGTCTCGTTGGAGTCATTTATGAAGTTGCCCTTTAAGCCACATCTGCTCGTCCTTGTGTGCAGTGCCGGGCTGTTTGCCGCCTCGGGCGTCATGTTTGTCAAAGGCCGCGCCACGGAGCCCGCAGCGCAGGCTCCCGTCGCACAACAACCGGCTGCACCAGCGCCTGCCGCAGCCCAGCCCGCCCCTGTTGTCGCGCCAGCCTACACTGCCACGCAAATCGATCAATGGGTTGCTCCCATCGCGCTCTACCCGGATGCCCTGCTGTCGCAAATTTTAATGGCGTCGACCTATCCGGCCAACGTGATCCAGGCGGCGCAGTGGTCCAAAGACAACCCTAAAATGGAAGGGGATGCCGCGATTCAGGCCGTTGCCAGCCAGCCCTGGGATCCCAGCGTAAAATCGCTGGTCGCGTTTCCTCAGCTTATGTCCCTGATGGGTGAAAACCCGCCGTGGGTACAAAATCTGGGTGATGCGTTTCTCGCGCAGCCGAAGGATGTGATGGATTCCGTTCAGCGCCTGCGCGCGCTGGCGCAGAAGACCGGCGCTTTACAATCCACGCCTCAGCAGACGGTCACCACCGTGACAAAACCGGCGTCAGCGAAAACCAGCACCGCCGAGGCAACGACAACCACGACGTCCGCGCCCGCCCCAACGGTAATCAAAATTGAATCTGCCGATCCGCAGGTTGTTTACGTCCCGACCTATAACCCCAATACGGTTTACGGGACCTGGCCAAACGCCGCCTATCCGCCCACCTATCTTCCGCCTACACCCGGGGAGCAGTTTGGCAACAGCTTCGTAAACGGTTTAGGCTTCAGCCTGGGCGTCGCCACAACCTATGCCATCTTCAGCAACATCGACTGGGATGATGACGATGACTGGGATCATCACCATGGCGACTGGGATAATCACGGCGGCTATAACCGCAACGGCGATAACAATATCAATATCAACGTTGAGAACTTCAATAAAATCAGCGGACAGCGCCTGACGGACGCCAACCGCACCTGGCAGCACAACCCGGCCTATCGGGAAGGCGTGCCCTATCCGACTAACCAGCTCAACACTCGCTTCCACTCCACCAACACGGCGACAGGGCTCAGCTCAACGCAGCAAAAACCGGTTAACCGCGATAGCCAGCGTCAGGCCGCGCTAAGCCAGATGGAGAAATCCACGGGCAAAACCTTCCCCCAAACGGCGCGCACCGGAACGAAAGACGTGCAGCGTCAGGCCTCAGGTGAACAGCTGAAGCAGATTTCGCAGCGCAATAACTACCGTGGCTACGACACTAAACCGCAGACGGCGAAGCGGAGCACCGCGCAGCAGCGAGAAAATCGCCAGACCACCGCGCAGAGACAAGAGAAGCGGGCTTCGCAGCCCGCGCAGCAACGCACTCTGCAGCAGCGAAGCAGCCAGCCCCGGGCCAATGCGCTGAGCGGTAACGACAGCCGCTCGGCGAACTGGCAGGCGCAGCAGCAGCGCGGTGCGCAAAGCAGACAGCTCGCTGCGCGCCAGCAGCAGCCACGTCAGGCGTCTGGTGGACGTGCTGAACGCCGTGAAATTCGACATCGCTAAGGGAACCGACATGAAACGTAAACTACTCAGCGGAATGGTGTTATTTATGCTTTCGGCCTCGGTGATGGCGCAGCAGTCTTTTAGCACACCCGCTCAGGCAACCGATGCGCTGACCAAAGCCATCCATGAGCAAAACGAGAGCGCGATGACCAACCTGCTTGGAGAGAACTGGCGCGATTTTCTGCCGCCTGAGGGCGTTGATCCGGATGCTGTCGATCGCTTCCTGCGCGACTGGAACGTCCGTCATACCACGGTTGTCGAAGGAGATACGGCGCATCTGGTCGTCGGAGACAGCGGCTGGCAGCTTCCCATCCCGGTGATCAAAACCTCTGCAGGCTGGCAGTTCGACATCAAAGAAGGGGCAGAAGAGATCCTGACCCGTGAAATCGGGCGTAATGAGCTCGCCGCCATTGAAGCCTTACATGCCTATGTTGATGCGCAGCAAAGCTATTTTGCGATGAACCAGAAATACGCGCAGAAGATTGTCAGCTCGAAAGGCAAAAAAGACGGTTTGTACTGGCCTGCCTCGCCCGGCGAAGCGCCCAGCCCGCTCGGCCCGGCATTTAGCCCAAAAGAGCCAGGTACCGGCTATCACGGCTATCGCTTCCGCATCCTGCCGGACAATCACGGTTTCGCGATGGTGGCCTGGCCGGTCAGCTATGGTCAGACGGGCGTCATGAGCTTTGTGATAAACCAGGACGACAAGGTGTACCAGTCCGATCTCGGCAGCGATTCAGAGCAGAAAGCCCGGGCGCTAGCCGCCTATAGCCCTGATAAAACCTGGCAGCCTGTGGCCCCCTGAACGCAGCGCATAAAAAAAGCGGCCATTGGCCGCTTTTTTTCATCTGAAGAAACTTATTTCTTCTTCGCTTTCGCGTTTGGCAGGTCGGTGATGCTGCCTTCAAACACTTCTGCCGCCAGGCCAACGGACTCGTGCAGAGTCGGGTGAGCGTGGATGGTCAGCGCGATGTCTTCAGCGTCACAGCCCATTTCGATAGCCAGACCGATTTCACCCAGCAGCTCGCCGCCGTTGGTACCGACAATCGCACCACCGATGACGCGGTGAGTCTCTTTGTCGAAGATCAGTTTGGTCATACCGTCAGCGCAGTCGGAAGCGATAGCACGGCCAGAAGCAGCCCATGGGAAGGTGGCGGTTTCGTAGCTGATGCCTTTCTCTTTCGCTTCTTTCTCAGTCAGACCCACCCATGCCACTTCTGGCTCGGTGTACGCGATAGATGGAATGACTTTCGGATCGAAGTAGTGCTTCATGCCGGCGATAACTTCAGCGGCAACGTGACCTTCGTGAACACCTTTGTGCGCCAGCATTGGCTGACCGACGATATCGCCGATAGCAAAGATGTGCGGCACGTTAGTGCGCAGCTGTTTGTCAACGCGGATAAAGCCACGGTCATCCACTTCCACGCCAGCTTTGCCCGCGTCGAGGTTTTTACCGTTCGGCACACGGCCGATAGCCACCAGCACGGCGTCGTAACGCTGTGGTTCGGATGGGGCTTTTTTGCCTTCCATGGAAACGTAAATACCGTCTTCTTTCGCTTCAACGGCAGTCACTTTGGTTTCCAGCATCAGGTTGAATTTCTTGCTGATGCGTTTGGTGAAGACTTTAACGATGTCTTTGTCGGCAGCCGGGATAACCTGGTCGAACATTTCAACCACGTCGATCTCTGAACCCAGAGCATGGTACACGGTACCCATTTCCAGACCGATGATACCGCCGCCCATGACCAGCAGACGCTTAGGAACGGTTTTCAGCTCCAACGCATCGGTGGAATCCCACACGCGTGGATCTTCATGCGGAATGAATGGCAGTTCGATTGGGCGAGAGCCTGCCGCGATGATCGCGTTGTCGAAGTTGATCACGGTTTTGCCGTTTTCGCCTTCCACTTCCAGGGTGTTCGCACCGGTGAATTTACCCAGACCGTTTACCACTTTCACTTTACGGCCTTTGGCCATACCCGCCAGACCGCCGGTCAGCTGAGTGATAACTTTCTCTTTCCAGGTACGAATTTTGTCGATATCGGTTTTCGGCTCGCCGAAGACGATACCGTGTTCAGCCAGCGCTTTGGCTTCTTCGATAACTTTCGCTACGTGCAGCAGCGCTTTAGAAGGGATACAGCCGACGTTCAGACAAACACCGCCGAGGGTGCTGTAACGTTCTACGATGACGGTTTCCAGACCTAAATCCGCTGCACGGAATGCTGCGGAGTAACCTGCCGGGCCTGCCCCAAGTACTACGACCTGAGTTTTGATTTCTGTGCTCATCATGACCTCTTAATTTATACCCGTCGTCCACCGGGTCGTTCTATCCGCCCGCAGTTTACAAAATTGTTAACAATTTTGAAACAACAAACGGCTCACGAATTGTCGCTTTCGCCAATAACCTCACAAACACCATGAGATTATCAGAAAAAAGCCGGCCGACTGGCCGGCTTTTCGATTACATCACCAGGCGGCGAATGTCGCTCAGCATGTTGTTGATGATGGTGATGAAGCGCGCACCATCAGCACCGTCGATCACGCGGTGGTCGAAGGACAGAGAGATTGGCATCATCAGACGCGGCACGAACTCTTTGCCATTCCACACCGGCTCCATCGCGGACTTGGACACACCGAGGATAGCCACTTCCGGCGCGTTAACGATCGGCGCGAAGTGGGTGGTACCCAGGCCGCCGATGCTGGAGATAGTGAAGCAGCCGCCCTGCATTTCGCCGGCAGTCAGCTTACCATCACGCGCTTTCTTGGAGATCACGGTCAGTTCACGGGACAGCTCAGTGATGCTCTTCTTGTTCACGTCTTTGAAGACCGGAACAACCAGACCATTTGGCGTATCAACCGCAACACCGATGTTGATGTATTTCTTCAGCGTCAGCTTCTGGCCGTCTTCGGACAGGGAGCTGTTGAAGCGTGGCATCTGCTCAAGGGCAGCGGCAACGGCTTTCATGATGAAGACCACTGGGGTGAATTTCACGTCCAGTTTGCGCTTCTCAGCTTCAGCGTTCTGCTGTTTACGGAACGCTTCCAGATCGGTGATATCGGTTTTGTCGAAGTGCGTAACGTGCGGGATCATCACCCAGTTACGGCTCAGGTTAGCACCAGAGATTTTCTGGATGCGGCCCAGCTCCACTTCTTCGATTTCGCCGAACTTGCTGAAGTCCACTTTCGGCCATGGCAGCATGCCCGGGATACCGCCACCGGCGGCTGCAGCTGGTGCAGCTTCGGCGCGTTTCACCGCGTCTTTCACGTAGGTCTGAACGTCTTCGCGCAGGATACGACCCTTACGGCCGGTCCCTTTCACTTTCGCCAGGTTCACACCGAACTCGCGCGCCAGGCGACGAATCAGCGGGGTAGCGTGGACGTAAGCGTCGTTTTCAGCGAACTCAGATTTACCTTCTGCTTTAGCAGCAGGGGCAGCGGCTGGTTTAGCAGCCTGCGCCGGTGCAGCCGCTGCTGGAGCAGCCGCGGCAGCCGGAGCTGCGGCAGGCGCAGCGCCTTCCACTTCGAAGACCATGATCAGAGAGCCGGTAGACACTTTGTCGCCGGTGCTGATCTTAATCTCTTTAACGGTACCCGCGAACGGCGCTGGCACTTCCATAGAAGCTTTGTCGCCTTCAACGGTGATCAGTGACTGTTCAGCGGCAACTTTGTCGCCCACTTTCACCATCACTTCGGTCACTTCAACTTCGTCACCGCCGATGTCCGGTACGTTAACATCTTTCGCGCCGCCAGCAGCTGCTGGTGCAGCAGCCGGAGCCGGAGCAGCGGCCTGCGCAGGCGCTGCAGCAGGTGCAGCACCCGCCACTTCGAAGACCATGATCAGGGAGCCGGTAGACACTTTGTCGCCGGTGTTGATCTTGATCTCTTTAACGGTACCCGCGAACGGAGCCGGCACTTCCATAGAGGCTTTGTCGCCTTCTACGGTGATCAGTGACTGCTCAGCCGCAACGGTGTCGCCCACTTTCACCAGGATTTCAGTGACTTCAACTTCGTCACCGCCGATGTCAGGCACGTTCACTTCTTTCGCGCTCGCGGCAGCTGCTGGAGCAGCGGCGGCCGGAGCGGCTTTCTTCTCTTCCTGCGCAGGTGCAGCAGCTGCTGCACCGTCGGCGGAATCGAAAATCATGATCAGTTTGCCGGTCTCGGTTTTATCGCCAACAGAGACTTTGATCTCTTTAACGATGCCAGCCTGAGGAGACGGGACTTCCATAGAGGCTTTGTCGCCTTCTACGGTGATCAGCGACTGTTCAGCTTCAACTTTGTCGCCTACTTTGACCAGGATCTCGGTGATTTCAACTTCATCAGCCCCGATGTCCGGTACATTGATTTCGATAGCCATTATTCTTTTACCTCTTACGCCAGACGCGGGTTAACTTTTTCTGCATCGATGTTGAATTTGGTGATTGCGTCCGCAACCACTTTCTTATCGATTTCGCCACGTTTAGCCAGTTCGCCCAGTGCTGCTACAACCACGTAAGAAGCATCAACTTCGAAGTGGTGACGCAGGTTTTCGCGGCTGTCAGAACGACCGAAGCCGTCAGTACCCAGAACGCGATAATCATCAGCTGGAACGTAAGTACGAACCTGCTCAGCGAACAGTTTCATATAGTCAGTCGACGCCACCGCTGGCGCGTCGTTCATCACCTGAGCGATGTACGGAACGCGTGGAGTTTCCAGTGGGTGCAGCATGTTCCAGCGCTCACAATCCTGGCCATCACGCGCCAGTTCAGTGAAGGAGGTCACAGAGTACACGTCGGAACCCACGCCGTAGTCTTTCGCCAGGATCTGCGCTGCTTCACGTACGTGACGCAGGATAGAGCCGGAGCCCAGCAGCTGAACTTTACCTTTGCTACCTTCGATGGTTTCGAGTTTGTAGATACCTTTACGGATACCTTCCTCGGCACCTGCTGGCATTGCCGGCATGTGGTAGTTTTCGTTCAGGGTGGTGATGTAGTAGTAAATGTTCTCTTGCGCTTCACCGTACATGCGCTGCAGACCGTCATGCATGATGACTGCCACTTCGTATGCGTAAGACGGATCGTAAGAGATACAGTTAGGGATAGTCAGAGACTGAATGTGGCTGTGGCCATCTTCGTGCTGCAGACCTTCACCGTTCAGAGTCGTACGACCGGAGGTACCGCCTACCAGGAAGCCGCGAGCCTGCTGGTCGCCTGCCTGCCAGCACAGGTCACCGATACGCTGGAACCCGAACATGGAGTAGTAGATGTAGAACGGGATCATCGGCAGGTTGTTGGTGCTGTAAGAAGTCGCAGCAGCCAGCCAGGATGCGCCTGCGCCCAGCTCGTTGATACCTTCCTGCAGGATCTGACCTTTCTCGTCTTCTTTGTAGTATGCAACCTGCTCACGGTCCTGCGGGGTGTACTGCTGGCCGTTCGGGCTGTAGATACCGATCTGACGGAACAGACCTTCCATACCGAAAGTACGCGCTTCGTCGGCGATGATTGGAACCAGACGATCTTTGATCGACTTGTTCTTCAGCATCACGTTCAGGGCACGAACGAAAGCGATAGTGGTAGAGATCTCTTTGTTCTGCTCTTCCAGCAGCTGAGAGAAGTCTTCCAGCGCTGGCAGTTCCAGCTTCTCGGTGAAGTTAGGCTGACGAGCTGGCAGGTAGCCTTTCAGCGCCTGACGACGTTCGTGCAGGTACTTGTGCTCTTCAGAACCTTCCGGGAAGGTGATGTAAGACAGGTTTTCTACCTGCTCATCGGTCACTGGAACGTTGAAACGGTCGCGGATATAACGCACGCCGTCCATGTTCATTTTCTTAACCTGGTGAGCGATGTTTTTACCTTCTGCGGTATCACCCATGCCGTAACCTTTGATGGTATGGGCCAGGATTACAGTCGCTTTACCTTTGGTTTCGCGCGCTTTTTTCAGTGCAGCGTAGACTTTCTTCGGATCGTGACCACCGCGGTTCAGAGCCCAGATCTGCTCATCAGTCCAGTCTGCAACCAGTGCTGCGGTTTCAGGGTATTTGCCGAAGAAGTGCTCACGCACGTAGGCACCGTCTTTGGATTTAAAGGTCTGGTAGTCACCGTCAACGGTTTCGTTCATCAGCTGGATCAGCTTACCGCTGGTGTCTTTACGCAGCAGCTCATCCCAACGACCGCCCCACATGACTTTGATCACGTTCCAGCCAGCACCAGCGAAGATGCCTTCCAGTTCGTTGATGATCTTGCCGTTACCGGTTACCGGACCATCCAGACGCTGCAGGTTACAGTTGATGATGAAGCACAGGTTGTCCAGCTTCTCACGGGTTGCGATGGTGATCGCACCTTTGGATTCTGGCTCATCCATTTCGCCGTCGCCCAGGAAGGCGTAAACGGTCTGCTCAGAGGTGTCTTTCAGACCACGGTGTTCCAGGTATTTCAGGAATTTAGCCTGATAGATCGCACCGATTGGGCCCAGACCCATAGATACGGTCGGGAACTGCCAGAATTCAGGCATCAGTTTAGGGTGCGGGTAAGAAGACAGACCTTTACCGTGTACTTCCTGACGGAAGTTGTTCATCTGCTCTTCAGTCAGACGACCTTCCAGGAATGCACGTGCATAGATGCCCGGAGAGATGTGGCCCTGGAAGTACACCAGATCGCCGCCGTCTTTCTCGTTCGCTGCACGGAAGAAGTGGTTGAAGCACACTTCGTAAACGGTTGCAGAAGACTGGAAGGACGCCATGTGGCCACCCAGTTCCAGGTCTTTCTTGGATGCGCGCAGAACGGTCATGATGGCGTTCCAGCGGATTGCAGAACGGATACGACGTTCCAGATCCAGATTGCCCGGGTATTCCGGTTCGTCTTCGACGGCAATCGTGTTTACGTAGTTGCTAGCCCCTGCACCTGAAGCAACCTTCACACCGCCTTTGCGGGCTTCAGAAAGCAGCTGATCAATCAGATACTGAGCGCGCTCAACACCTTCTTCACGGATGACCGATTCGATCGCCTGTAGCCAGTCGCGAGTTTCGATCGGATCCACGTCATTTTGGAGACGTTCTGACATGGGGGTATTCCTTATCTATCTAATACGTTGATTTGTCTGGAACCTGTCCCATTGTGCTCTTTGTTCTTAATATTTCGGGTTATCTCTTTGTTGGCTGCGCTTTCTCACCCCGGTCACATAGTTCGCTATGCTCCCGGGGATTCGCGCGCTTGCCGCCGCGATATAACCCGAACTATTTGAACAACCAAAAGCACAATAAGACAGGTTCTGCGTTTAGTTGCCGCGCTCTAAAAGTACCTGGCGCTTAATCCTTTCGTTGCTGTATGCGGCGTAATGAACGTTCGCGACGCGATTGTTCACGGCTGCGGTCCAGCAAGATTTCCTCAATGAAAGCCAGATGTCGGTGCGACGCTTCGCGCGCCTGCTCCGGTTCCCCGGCCATTATCGCCTCGAATACTCGGGTGCGATGGTTGCTTACCAGTGGGAGCATGTCCCGACGGGCATACAACAATTCAAAATTCTGACGAACGTTCTGGGCCAGCATCGGCTCCATGCAGCGTAGCAGATGGAGGAGCACCACGTTGTGGGCCGCTTCGGTGACGGCGATTTGATACTGGACGACGGCGCTGGACTCGGCGTCTAGATCGCCGGACTGCTGTGCCCGTTCAATGGCCTGATGCAGTTCGCGGATACGCACGCGATCTTCATCAGTGCTGCGAAGGGCGGCGTAATAGGCCGCAATACCTTCAAGCGCGTGACGGGTCTCAAGCAGGTCAAACTGGGATTCTGGGTGGTCAGAGAGAAGTTCTACCAGCGGATCGCTGAAGCTCTGCCACAGGCTGTTTTGCACAAAGGTTCCGCCGCCCTGGCGACGAAGCAGCAAGCCCTTTGCTTCGAGACGTTGAATCGCCTCACGCAGAGAGGGACGTGAAACGTCGAACTGTTTTGCCAGCTCGCGTTCTGGCGGAAGTTTCTCACCCGGGCGCAGAGTCCCTTCGAGGATTAAAAACTCCAGCTGCTGCTCAATCACATCAGATAGTTTTGGTTGGCGAATTTTGCTGTAGGCCATATTCCCTGTCTTACGCCTTTTTGCCCGGAGTCAATTGGTCTTACCAATTTCTATTTCGTATCGCTAAAGTAACAAAGTATTCACCTTCTGTCCATATTGGTTTTGATTGAAATCAGTAAACCCTGCACATTTTAACAACCTTACAGAAATAACGTTTCAGAAATGTAACTTTGCACAAATGAGTTGATTACTCCTTAAGAGGGAGTTTTAACCATAATGAAACGAGGGTTTTTGCAATCTGAAGCGATTCAACAAGGCAAATAATGAAAATTCGCCCACTTACGGAGCATTTCTATTCTATAGGTTGGGTTAGGAAGAATGAGCGGGCCGATTTACAAATGCTTTCTTTTTATTCAAGTCGTCATCACCCCTTCATAAAGCAGGTGCATTCGCAGGCGCTTACCACTATTCTTGCGCTTACGGAAGTCATGTCCGCTTTTTTCGGTCTCGTTAACCGTAAAGAAATAAATACAGAATATGGATTTTCATAATTACACACGCACAGCGTGAACATAACAACCACACACGAGGTTTCAAATGGAAGCTCAACAGCACGGCGATCAGCTAAAGCGCGGGCTTAAAAACCGCCATATACAGCTCATCGCACTGGGCGGTGCGATTGGTACCGGCCTGTTTCTGGGCAGCGCATCCGTTATCCAGTCAGCCGGTCCCGGCATTATTTTGGGTTACGCGATTGCCGGCTTTATTGCCTTTCTGATTATGCGCCAGCTGGGTGAAATGGTCGTTGAAGAGCCGGTCGCAGGCTCCTTCAGCCACTTTGCCTATAAATACTGGGGCAGCTTTGCCGGTTTCGCCTCGGGCTGGAACTACTGGGTGCTGTACGTTCTGGTTGCCATGGCCGAACTGACCGCCGTCGGGAAATACATTCAGTTCTGGTATCCCGAAATCCCAACCTGGGCTTCTGCTGCGGCCTTCTTCGTCATTATCAACGCCATTAACCTGACCAACGTTAAAGTGTTCGGGGAGATGGAGTTCTGGTTTGCCATCATCAAGGTCATTGCCGTGGTGGCGATGATTATCTTCGGCGGCTGGCTGCTGTTCAGCGGCAACGGCGGCCCTCAGGCCACGGTGCGCAACCTCTGGGAACAGGGTGGATTCCTGCCTCACGGCATGACCGGCCTGGTGATGATGATGGCGATCATTATGTTCTCCTTTGGCGGCCTGGAACTGGTGGGCATCACCGCTGCTGAAGCCGACAACCCTGAGCAGAGCATCCCGAAAGCCACTAACCAGGTTATCTACCGCATTCTGATCTTCTATGTGGGCTCATTGGCCGTGCTGCTCTCCCTGCTGCCGTGGACGCGTGTCACCGCCGACACTAGCCCGTTTGTGCTGATCTTCCACGAGCTGGGCGACACCTTTGTCGCCAACGCCCTGAACATCGTTGTACTCACCGCCGCGCTCTCCGTATACAACAGCTGCGTATACTGCAACAGCCGCATGCTGTTCGGCCTGGCCCAGCAGGGTAACGCGCCAAAAGCGCTGCTCAACGTCGATAAGCGCGGCGTGCCGGTAAACACGATTCTTGTTTCGGCGGTCGTAACCGCGCTGTGCGTGCTCATTAACTATATGGCACCGGAATCGGCGTTTGGCCTGCTGATGGCGCTGGTGGTCTCTGCCCTGGTCATCAACTGGGCGATGATCAGCCTGGCGCACATGAAGTTCCGCCGCGCAAAACAGCAGCAGGGCGTCACCACGCGCTTCCCTGCCCTGCTCTATCCGCTGGGTAACTGGATCTGCCTGCTGTTTATGGCAGCCGTGCTGGTGATTATGCTGATCACCCCGGGTATGGCGATTTCCGTCTACCTGATCCCGGTCTGGATTGCGATCCTTGGCGTGGGCTATCTCTTCAGTCAGAAAAGCCGTAATGCCATGAAGGCACACTAAGCCTCTCTTCGCGGCACCTGCTTTTGCGGGTGCCGCGCGTTGTTACCTCCTTCACACTTTCACGTCCACAGCGCATTTATCCATATCACCGCCCTGATACTGCAACGCATATATTCCTTTGCCAGCAAATAATTCTCTCCATACCGTAAACCGGAGAGCTGTCGATGGATAACAACACACTGTCAGTAAAAGAAAAGATCGGCTATGGGATGGGCGACGCGGGATGCAATATCATCTTCGGCGCCATCATGCTGTTTGTTAACTATTTTTATACGGATATTTTTGGCCTCGCCCCTGCGCTGGTTGGCGTGCTGCTGCTTTCCGTACGGGTGATTGACGCCGTAACGGACCCGATCATGGGCGCGATTGCTGACCGTACCCGCAGCAAATATGGTCGGTTTCGTCCATGGCTGCTGTGGATCGCTTTCCCCTACGCGCTGTTCAGCATTCTGATGTTCACCACGCCGGAGTGGAGCTATAACAGCAAAGTTATCTATGCGTTTGTCACCTACTTCCTGCTCTCTTTAACCTATACGGCCATCAACATTCCCTACTGCTCGCTGGGCGGGGTGATCACCAACGATCCAAAAGAGCGCGTGGCCTGCCAGTCGTATCGCTTCGTGCTGGTCGGCATCGCCACGCTGCTGCTCTCATTAACGCTGCTGCCGATGGCCGACTGGTTTGGCGGGGACAACAAAGCCAAAGGCTACCAGATGGCGATGACCGTTCTGGCGCTGATTGGCACATGCATGTTCCTGTTCTGCTTCGCCACCGTGCGCGAGCGCGTGCGTCCGGCAGTGCAGACCAATGACCAGCTGAAAAATGACCTGAAAGACGTGTGGAAAAACGACCAGTGGGTGCGCATTCTGCTGCTGACGCTCTGCAACGTCTGCCCGGGCTTTATCCGCATGGCGGCCACCATGTATTACGTGACCTGGGTGATGGGTCAGAGCACTCATTTCGCCACGCTGTTTATCAGCCTGGGCGTTGTCGGCATGATGCTCGGCAGCGTGCTGGCAAAAGTGCTGACCGACCGCTGGTGCAAACTAAAGGTCTTCTTCTGGACCAATATCGTGCTGGCGATTTTCTCCTGCGCCTTTTATTTCTTCGACCCGAAAGCCACCGCCACCATCGTGGTGCTCTACTTCCTGCTGAACATCCTGCACCAGATCCCGTCTCCGCTGCACTGGTCGCTGATGGCCGACGTGGACGACTACGGCGAGTGGAAGACCGGTAAGCGCATCACCGGGATCAGCTTCTCCGGCAACATCTTCTTCCTGAAGCTGGGGCTAGCGATTGCCGGGGCGATGGTCGGCTTCCTGCTCTCCTGGTACGGTTATGATGCGGGAGCAAAAGCGCAGAGCGCGGACGCCATTAACGGGATCGTGCTGCTCTTTACCGTCATTCCCGGCATTGGATACTTAATTACCGCGGGTGTAGTACGACTGCTGAAGGTGGATCGTGAAACCATGAAGCAGATCCAGTCCGATCTGGAAAAACGCCGCAACAACTATCAAGAGCTGAACGATTATCAGGAACTGAAAGCTGCTGAGACTAAATAAGGAAAGCCGAATGCAAACCTGGCCAAACCCGTTTATCGAACAACGCGCCGATCCGTACATTTTACATCACGAGGGGCAGTACTATTTTATCGCCTCCGTGCCGGAGTACGACAGGCTGGCGATCCGCCGCGCAGCGTCGCTGGAAGGCTTACGTCATGCCGAAGAAGTGGTGGTCTGGTGTAAACCCGAGACCGGACCAATGAGCCAGCTGATTTGGGCGCCGGAACTGCACCACATTGACGGGAAGTGGTACATCTATTTTGCTGCGGCGCACACCCAGGCGCTCGACGCGCTCGGGATGTTCCAGCACCGCATGTTTGCCATTGAATGTGCCGACAGCGATCCGCTTACCGGCACGTGGGTGGAAAAAGGGCAGATCAAAACGCCTTTCGATACCTTCGCCCTGGACGCCACCACCTTTTTGCATCAGGGGAAACGCTGGTATCTGTGGGCGCAAAAAGCGCCGGATATCACCGGAAACTCCAACCTTTATCTGTGTGAAATGGCGGACCCGTGTACGCTGAAAGGCGAGCCGGTGATGCTCAGCAAGCCGGAATACGACTGGGAGTGTCGCGGGTTTTGGGTCAACGAAGGCCCGGCGGTACTGGTTCACGGCGATAAGCTGTTTATCAGCTATTCCGCCAGCGCTACCGACGAGAACTACTGCATGGGGCTGCTGTGGATAGACCTGAACGCGGATCCGCAAAACCCATTGAACTGGCAAAAATCTCCGCATCCCGTATTCGTGACCAGCTACGAAAATCGCCAGTACGGCCCGGGCCATAACAGCTTTACGCAAACGCCGGAAGGGGACGATGTGCTGGTGTATCACGCGCGGAATTACACCGAAATTGAGGGCGACCCGCTGTACGATCCGAATCGCCATACCCGACTGAAGCTTGTCCGCTGGAATGAAAGCGGGATGCCTGATTTCGGCATCCCGCCCGCGGATACGCTTTAGCCTTTGCGGCGCGCTGGCCTACACCAGCGTGCCGTAGATAGTCAGCAGCGCCACGATAACCACCACCACAAACGACGTTTTCTTCGCCATGGAAACAGCGGCTTTCGGCGTTTCAATCTTGTCGGTATGCGGCTCACGCGCCAGCGAGAACTGCGCCAGACGCGTTAGCACCTGGTACTGCGACGTATGGCGATCGGCAAGAGAAGCGAACCATGCGGGCAGCGCTTTTTCACCGTGACCAATTAACGCGTACACCACGCCTACCAGACGCACCGGGAGCCAGTCGATCACGTGCAGGATGGCATCAATACCGGACTGCAGGCGTTCATGCGGCGTCAGATAACGGGCAAGCCAGGTCTGCCAGGCGCGCAGGAACGCATATCCCATCAGCAGTACCGGCCCCAGCGGGCCCCCCACTACAAACCAGAACAGCGGCGCAAGATAGTAACGGAAGTTAATCCACAGCAGCGCGTTTTGCAGCTCGCGCAGGAATTCGCGCTCGTCACAGTCCGGCGGCACGCCGTGGATCATCGTCAGCTCGCTCGCCATGGCACCGCGCGCATGGGCATCGTCACGGGAGGCGGCTTTCAGGTATGCGTGATAGTGTAAACGCACCTTGCCTGCGCCAATGCACAGCACCCCAAGCAGGATCCATACCACCAGCAGCGGCACGTTGAAAAAGAGTCCGTACAGCGAACGCAGGAGCAGGAACGTAATGGCCATCACCCCTGCCATCATCAGCAGCGTGCGCAGCATGGAAAAATGTTTGATACGGCGGAATAATACCTCCAGCCGGTGATCCAGATGCCAGTGCTCGCCGAGCTTAAACAGGCGTTCAGCGATGATAACCAGCAGCATGGTAAACAACGTCATGGTATCTCCTTATTCTGACGACGCGGTGAGCATGGCGCGAAACCGGGACCAGTCAAAGGCCGGGCCGGGATCGGTTTTTCTCTCCGGGGCTATATCACTGTGTCCCGTGATATTTTCGGCGATAGCCGGGTAGAGTCCGATAAGCGTGCGGGTCACTGCCGCTAGCTGTTGATACTGTGAATCGGTGTAGGGCGTCGTATCCGTGCCTTCCAGTTCGATTCCGATAGAAAAATCGTTGCACCGTTCGCGCCCGTGATACATCGACACGCCGGCATGCCAGGCGCGCTTATCAAAGGGAACATACTGAACCACTTCACCATCGCGACGAATCAGGCAGTGAGCCGATACGCGCAGATGTGCAATTTCAGCAAAGAAGGGATGAGCATCGGGATTAATCGTTCCCGTGAATAACGCATCGATCCACGGGCCGCCAAATTCACCCGGCGGGAGACTAATATTATGAACCACCAGCAGTGTGGGCTTTTCATCCTCCGGGCGGCAATCGTGGTGCGGCGAGGGCACGTGCCGCGCATCCACCAGCCATCCGTTTTCTAACAACATGCTGGAACTCCTTCTGTATGGTGCAATGACTCGGTTCAGAGTAGCATGTTTCAATATTATGATTCGTTACCAATTTGGAGTTTTATCATGCCGCCTCGCCGCTACAACCCCGACCACCGACGTGAAGCGCTTCTGGAACGTATTAATATGGATATTCCGGCAAGCGTCTCCCATGCTTTGAAAGAAGATCTGGGCGGTGACGTTAACGCTGATAAGGATATTACCGCACAATTGTTGCCAAAAGAGACGCGCTCGCACGCGGTCATTATCACCCGTGAAGAGGGCGTTTTTTGCGGCAAGCGTTGGGTTGAAGAGGTCTTTACCCAGCTGGCGGGTGATGATGTGCAGATTATCTGGCACGTTGAAGACGGCGATGCAATTACGGCAAACCAGCCGCTGTTTGAACTGGACGGTCCTTCCCGCGTCTTGCTGACCGGCGAACGTACCGCGCTCAATTTTGTACAAACGCTCTCTGGCGTGGCCAGCGAAGTGCGTCGCTACGTTGACCTGCTGGCCGGTACCCGCACCCAGCTGCTGGATACCCGCAAAACGCTGCCGGGCCTGCGCACCGCGCTGAAGTATGCGGTGCTGTGCGGCGGCGGCGCAAACCATCGCCTGGGCTTATCCGACGCCTTCCTGATTAAAGAGAACCACATTATTGCCTCTGGCTCCGTGCGTCAGGCGGTGGAGAAAGCCTTCTGGCTGCACCCGGATGTGCCTGTCGAGGTAGAGGTCGAAAGCCTGGAAGAGCTGGAGCAGGCGATCAAGGCCGGGGCCGATATCATCATGCTCGATAACTTCGAAACAGAGCAGATGCGCGAGGCGGTAAAACTGACTAACGGCCGGGCCCAGCTTGAAGTGTCCGGGAACGTCACTTTCGAAACGATCCGTGAATTCGCCGAAACCGGCGTGGATTACATCTCCGTCGGCGCGTTGACCAAACACGTTCGCGCCCTCGACCTCTCAATGCGCTTCAAATAACGCATTCTCCCCTCTCCACCCGGAGAGGGGAATTTCAGCCCCGCTCGCAGATCCGCTGTTCTTCCCTGCAACACTGAGTAAATTCTCTGAAGCCTCCTTCCCGTTCCCTTTTTTGCCTCTCGTTTCTGCTCTTTCCCGCTGACAAAGTAGCGCCACTTTGCATAAGGAGCAGATATGGACAGACAACAAGGCTTCACACTCATTGAGCTGATGGTGATTAGTGTAGTTATTATATAGTAAAATTTGTGATCACTAACCGTTTGAAAGATAAGTTATATCCTCCGCTTGAAGGCTTCATCCATCAGGTATATAAGATTAATACTAATTAGACATTACTAAATGATGTCTTCTCTATAACACCTTCAGTTGAAGGTAAAAAACGGAAAAAGAAACTTTAAGGAGATAAGTTTGAAAATTCTTTCGAACCATCGTGCTACACCTGAACAGCTGCCAATAGTCAGTCGGAATACAGCAGGCATAGTCGTTATCAGGGGTGCCGCAGGTAGTGGTAAAACCACAAGTGCTTTACTTAGACTCACAGCAATAGTCAATGCGTTAACATATCGAAGAAATCTTAACAATGACAATACACCTATCAAAACATTAGTGCTGTCATTTAACCGAACCCTTGCCGGATATATTGAGGGGCTAATTGATGACAGCATCCAAGCTAAAGCTATCCCAGTAGAGGTTGAAAATGATACATTTTCTAATTGGGCTCGAAGGCACCTCAATACACCTTTGATTAAGGATACAACTCGAGATTCTTATCTTTTAAATAAATGTTTAACACTTGGGCTTGATTTAAATTTTGTACTCGATGAAATAGACTATTTTCGAGGCAGATTCCGCCATCACGAATTAGATAATTACCTAACAGTTGAGAGAACTGGTAGAGGATTGTCGCCACAAGTAACAAGACAGACTCGCCAGCGTTTAATTGATATTGTTCGCTCCTATGTACAATATCTTGAAGAGCATCAGTTAGACGATTGGCATACTCAGTGCGAGAAAATGATCTCTCATGAATGTCTGGGGTATGACATAATTGTCGTTGATGAAACGCAAGATTTTTCAGCCAATCAAATTAGAGCAATATTAAAACATCTTACGGATGATTATTACTTAACGTTTGTAATTGATACTATACAGCGATTATACCCGCGAGGCTTCACATGGGTAGAAACTGGATTAGATATGCGTAATGCGGCCTATTTCAGATTAGGTGAAAATCATAGAAACACAGTAGAAATTGCTGCATTTGCTGCGTCTATTACCCATGGATTAACAATCGATGATGATGGAAGCATTAGCGACTTTACAAGAGCTACAAGGCATGGGCCAAAACCAGTTGTGTGCAAAGGGCTATACTCGCAACAAGTAAGATATGCCATTGATTACATTCAAAGGAATGTTAACCTTGCAAATGAATCTGTCGCATTTCTTAAACCTAAAGGTGGGCAATGGTTTGAAGAAATTCAAAAACAGCTTACACGTCATGGACTTCCTTATGTAACCATAACTAAAAATAAAGTTTGGTCAAGAGGACCTGAAAATATTGCATTGTCCACAATGAATTCAGCTAAAGGTCTTGAATTTGATCATGTTATAATTTTAGGCCTAAGCGATGCAAATATGCAGCATCAACAAGATGAAAATGATGATAAATTACAGCAATTAAGAAGATTGCTTGCAATGGCTATCAGTCGAGCCAGAGAGTCTGTAGT
The DNA here is from genome assembly GCF_020149545.1 of Enterobacter cloacae complex sp. ECL352. Taxonomy (NCBI): domain Bacteria; kingdom Pseudomonadati; phylum Pseudomonadota; class Gammaproteobacteria; order Enterobacterales; family Enterobacteriaceae; genus Enterobacter; species Enterobacter cloacae complex sp. ECL352. The sequence continues at coordinate 3,079,105 of NZ_CP083709.1, read as the reverse complement.
TATCGGATATAAAGAATCGGAAAAATCAGATTTGGTTGACTATTTTACCCGTGGTACTTTCGATGAGGTAGATTTATAAATGGACATTGAACAATTTATATTTGAGAAAGGGATCTCAGAAATCCTGCACTTTACGACTGAAAGAGGTTTAACGGGTTGTGCAGGCACAGGTTTAGTTTTATCTCGCAAAGCTTTAAACGAAGAACAATTTCTTAGTTATATTGCATCACCTGTATCAAGTGAGAGAAAAGAAGCACAGGATACATTCAACAAAGATGAAGATTGGTTAGATTATATAAACCTTTCCATAAGTGAAATAAACACAAGTTATTTTAATGCAGCCAGAAATTGGTTTAGAGGTGAAGACAGATGGTGGTGTATAATGGCTTTTGATCCCATTATCCTAACTCACCCAAAGGTATATTTTACAACTACTAATAATATCTATACTTCCGTAATACGAACACCAGGTTGTGCAGGACTTCAATCTATGTTTGTGGAAACAATCACTCGATGGAGAGGAAAGACAGTTAGTAGAAATGGAAGACAGCAAAGATTAACCACCTGCGAACAGGCTGAAGTTCTGTATCCTAATCCTCTTGATATGAAATTCCTTAGAAGCGTTTACGTACAAAACCAAGAGCAGGCTGCATCTATACATGGGACACTGAGGAGCTTTGGTTTTCTTTCTGTAAATGTTATTATTTGTCCAGAAAAATTTTTAGGTGTGCCTAACACATTCTAAGAGGGAAAAATGAACTCACTCAGAAAACAAAAAGTCATAAATTCCGCACTGTGGGCCGCCGCTGGTGATGCTATTGGCTGGATTTCTGAACTTACCGACGAAAGTGGCTTAAAGCGAAGGATTAATGATTCCTACCTCCTCAAGCCTGTCAGCTGGAACAGAAAAATTGGAGGTTACTCAGGAGTAACTGTAAGCCTCCCAGCAGGGACATACTCAGATGATACACAATTAAGATTAGCCGTATCGAGATCTATAAGAAGTAATGGTGAATTTGACACGGAGTCATTTGCAAAAATAGAACTTCCTGTGTGGTTATCTTATGCTTTAGGTGCTGGCAGAGCAACCAAATTAGCCGCTACAAACCTCATGCGTAAAGATACAAATTGGTTTTCTAATTTCTATAAAGTTAACGGGATTGATTACACAAACTCAGGTGGAAATGGAACCGCCATGAGAATACAACCTCATGTATGGAGTTGTAAAAACATCTTAGAAAGAAAATATGTTGCATCAGTAATCAAAGATTCGTTAGTGACTCATGGTCATGTATTAGCAGTGTGTGGAGCCCTATTACATGCTGATACTTTACAGTACGCTTTAATAAATGGAAAACCTGCTGGCCCTACAGAAATCAATGGTTTTATTGATAACTTCACTGCTATCCCTCAAATTATTAACGAGATCTACGAGTTAAATAATTTCTGGCTTCCTAACTGGGAGATTATTTCAGGGAAAAAACTGCAAGAAGAAGTAGAGAGAGTTCGCATTGAATCAAAAGCATATCTATCAAAATCTCTGAATGCAGCTAAAGAATATAATGACCTCTCTGATAAATACAAATCAGTAATTGATGCACTTGAATGCAACAAAGAATCAAGGAGAGGTACTGCAACTAATACAGCAATTGCGAGTGCCTTGCTTTGTCATTTTTATAAAAACGCAAACCCATACGAAGCAATTATTTCATGTGTCAATTTATTAGGCACTGATACAGATTCAATTGGAAGTATGGCAGGAGCTATATTGGGATGTTACAGTAGCCTTCCTGAATGGGACATTCAAGATAGCAAATATATTATTAGCGAAGCCAGTAGATTAAGTGATATAGCGGAAGGAATTCCAACTGTAAACTTTGACTACCCTAATATAAACAAATGGCAATCGCCACAAACGCAAAGCGATACATTAGTCAAAAATAAGGATGGCATTTACCATATTATTGGATTGGGTAAAGTCACCTTATCAAAATCTGGTGGTTGGAAGAATAAAAATTATGAGTGGCAATGGATGCAACTCGAATATGGTCAGACTATTTTAGTAAAGAGTAGAATAGGCGATATCAAATTCGCTGAACCTACTCAACTTCGCCAAAATGATTTGACTCTAAAAAATGATATTCAGTCAGAACAAATGGCTATATCAAAAGAGCCTGAACAACAAACAGAGGTCAAAAAAGTTGTACAACCTGTTACAAGTTCATATAAGTATGAACAAAACAGTTTTAATTATGATTATGCCGACTCTGATAATTTAGATCTCGATGAGATAACTACAAACTTAATCAAAAACGGTTTTAGTGAACGTGAAGTAGGTCATTATCTTATAAGGCTTGCTGATAAAAAAGGTCTCGATTCCTGTATAGCATTTGCAGCAATCATTGGTAAGGCTTTTATCACAAGAAAGAAAAAGCAATAGTCTATATAACGGCCTAAAGCAACAAGTTTTGGGCCTTTTTCTATAAGCAATGATTAATATCTTACATAAGTTTTATCAATTCCTTTAAAAGGCACATGCATTTCCGCTAATACATACTTGGCATGAATCTATTTAAATGAGTATGTTTCTTACACTTCCCTATGGTTCCCGACATGTATACCCCAAGCAGACTTACAATTTGCCTTTGTATATTGGTTCACTAAATCTATTTTACAACTTAAAAAGGACCAAATATAATGAACCATGTAAAACGAACTGAAGGAAGATACAATGCGTATTTGGGGCTATTTAAGGGCTTCAACCCAAGAACAAAATGCTTTACGAGGGAAAGTGGAACTTGATGAATTCGTAAGCACACATGGTATGAAAGTCTCAAAATACTTTATCGAGAATGTATCTGGTGCAACGTTGCAACGTCCTCAACTATTTCAATTACTCGATATTGCAGAATCGGGCGATGTACTTCTATGTGAACAGGTAGACCGCCTGGCCAGGCTGACTACCAATGATTGGAAAACTCTTCGCACACTCATCGAGTCAAAAGGAATTCGAGTAGTATCGTTAGATCTTCCAACCAGCCACCAATTATTGAAAGGAAGTACTGATTCACTAACTTCTCGAATGTTCGAATCAATGAATACGATGATGTTAGATTTTCTGGCAGCATTCGCCCGTAAGGATTATGAAGATCGCAGACGTCGCCAAAAACAAGGAATTGACAAAGCTAAAAGTGAAGGAAAGTACAAAGGCCGTCCTGTAGATGAAAATCTCAGAAAGAAGGTTAAGGAATTGCTTTCAGATGGTAAAAGCTGGAATCGAATTCAGGAGTTGTTGGGTTGTTCAAGAGCTACTATTTCTAAAGCTTCAAAGCTACAAACAGATGAAATAAGAGATAAGCTATGATTCATAGTTATTTCAGTGAGACCGAACGCTTACTCCATAGAGTAATGCACATGTACTTTGATGAAAAAACGGATGATTATTTAATATTTGGTATACTTCTTTGTGAATGGAACGATGAAAATACTGCAAGAATTATTAATAGCGGGTTCCCACCAGCCCTGACGCATCGATGGCAATAAAAAAGGTAGCCTACGCTACCTTTTAACATCAACCACCAAGATTTGTACTATTCCTTAGTCGATAAAGATCTAATGTTTTATCGCGGATGATATTCATTTTGCTTTCAGCCGCAATTAAACTCCAGATAGTACCCTCTTCTTTTTGATAAAAAGCCTCAATTCCTTTATTATACAAATCTCTGTATTTTATCCATTGCCTTTGTGAATCTCTTAGGGTTGTACGCACATTTTCAGGCTGATCTTTCATTAGCAGTTTGTACTGATTCCCAAGCTCAGTATCCCAAGCTGTAGTAGCTTTGATATAGCAATTCTGTGAATCAATAGTACTAACGGCATCCATTTTGCATTTTTGTAATGTACTATCAATATTTTGCTTCAGTTCTTCAGCAGAGGCTGATAAACACAATAGTAAGCTTGAACTTATAACCACCGCTTTGAAATACATAATACTGAACCCATTTCAATTATCAGTTTGTACTGTAACACGATGTTCTATCTCGTTAAGATGAGCTATACCACAATTTTCTAATTGAGAACGGGCAAATCTAATATCATTGCTGGTTCTCTGGATATCTGGATCGGTTGTAGGACTCCTCCCCCCTGCAAATGGCGAAATACCCGACCGGGTTAAAGAATCAGAGGTTTCATTCCAGTACTCAATGGCTTGCTCAGACGCTGCATTAGCAGCTAACAATCGATTGAATTCACGTGAGCATGACTTCTTTTGAATAGCAATGTAATCATCGACCCAAACACCATGTTGCTTGTAGATATTTTCAGCTACTAAGTACTTACCACTACTCTTGTCGAGACTATTAATCTTACTTTCGATGTAGTCTTTGTTCTTTTTTTCTAATGCTACAGCGGCGGCATGTTTATCGGCTAATTTCATTGACTCATCTTGCTTAGCTTTAACCTCAATCCACTTTTCTCTGTTAAAGATCCCGGCACTCTTCGCTTCAGAGAATTGATCTTCGATCATAAAACCAAGATTCTTTCCTTGCAGATTCATCATATGAACATTAGCTTGCCCAGCTATTAATAATAAAATTACAATAATGACAGGTAGAAGAAAGTTATTAAAAAACTTTGGAAGTTTTTGTATTAATGCGGGGTAATTTTCTTGCACAGATGGAATGGCTATAATTGACCACCAAAATGAAATGATCATAACCATACTCCAAAATGCTAAAGTAACTAATGCAAGTAATACTGTAGCAAATGACATCCCTGGTTCATTGAATGTACTAAAATAACTATAAACCATGAACACCATGATTAAGCCGAATCCCATATAAACAAAAAACTGTATTTTCTTCATTTTTATTTTCCCTTGTTATTTTAATACTCGTTTTATATTACCGAGAGAGTCAACTTCTACTCTGACAAGTTTTCTACATGCTCCGCACGAACCTACACCTGTACCACTGCTTTTTATTCCGGTGTTAACTGTCGTAGTACTTCCACAATGCGGACAAACCACTGTATATGTTGCGTATGCCACAATTTATTCCTCACTATTGCTGTAACGTTCTGGCCAGATTTCTTCTCGGGTCACCCCAATATAATCGGCAATAATCTGCTCACCTTTTGGCCAATGTCTCTCAAGGGCGTTGTATAGCGTTCGTTCATGCAAGCCGTTGTCTCGGGACAACTTAGCCAACGAGCTACCTCTTTTGCGTATAGCTGCAAGCACATCGGCTCGATGCCAGTTTCGAGTACTGGCATTTGATTCCTTTTTTTGAGATCCTTCTTGTTTATGATTCTTCATTATGATCACTCATTACTTAATCATGAACATGATTGATCAATAAAATGAACAAGTCAAATCGAATTAGGAATACAATTCCTTAAGTTGAATGGCGATAGAATGATCAATAAAAAGCAAAGTACTAAAGAGTTCAGTGAACGCTTAAAGCACGTCATAGCAGCACTTGGAACAACGGGTAGAGAGTTCTCAAAACGTGCGGGTATTGGCTATAGCACTGTTCACAACTACATGCACGGTTCATCAAGCCCTACACTGGATAACTTAGTACTCTTGGCAAAAGCAGGCAATGTATCTATTGAGTGGCTGGCAACAGGCCAACAATCGAGCATGTGCAGTACTGATTCAGATGTCATATATGTACCTTTTATTGATCATGCCGATGAAATGCTGAAACTTGATGTTCAACTGCTTGATGTGAAGGATTTACACTCTCTCCGTGCTATCAAGGTCAATACCGATGTAATGACCCCTACTTTTCTTACGGGAGGAGTAATCATAATTGATACTAATGATATAAATTTAACCGATAGCAAACTTGTTGTATTAAAACAGAGCGGGAATTATTTGTTTAAGAGAGTACAGGTGCTCATAGATGGAGTACGCTTATTGAGTGATAATGATAGCTATCCACCAATCGCAGTACCTTTTGAAGATATGAAAAGTATCAATGTCGTTGGTGCTGTAGTGATGATTATTAACAAAATTAATTAGCATAATTAGTACTTCCACCAATTACCGTTAACAAACCTACCCAAGGTAGTGAAAGGTGGAAGTTGTAACTATTATAGTACATGACACAATTAATTAGGAGATCATAGCAAGAGGTCGCTACAAGCCGAGATCATTACCTTCAATCCTAACGATATCTAATTGAATTAATATTTCCATTTAATGTTATTTTTTGACTGTCCCGCTTTACAAGCGAGCCAGGAATTTCACTCGATTGAATCTCACGGCGTTCGCTTCAACTCGAATATCAATTCATTGGATATTAATTTTTTGATAGGACATTTATCAAATATTGATTAGCTTTAGCAGCGTTACCCCTTGACGGGATTTCTTGGATACATTTCGATCCCCCACTGCGGGGGGAAGATACTCAAGATATACAATTAATTTGTACTTCTTGACGCTGATACTCATCAACATTTCATACAGCGAATTTTGGATACAACTATATTGTACTCAAGCGGAAGCGGGTTGCCCTGTTTCTTCCTATCGCCATTCTTTGCAACGGTCGTAGCTCATCACTACTCTTCTTATAAAAGCTGTATGAATAACTCCTATAAGCGTCTAAGTACATCTCAAATTCTGGACGGATCTATATTGTATAAATTCGTCACTGAATCTATTAGAAGTAATAGACTCCCTTATACCATTTGGTAAGGATTGGCCTTATATGTCTATCAAGGGAATCTACGGGGTATTATCCGATTCCTTTATAGTGCCACATTGCCGTGACTCCTGCGTTTTCGTCTTTTTTGTCTGGAATTTACGCTCGGGAAATTTGCACGGGTTTCATTTGCACTGCGTTCTGTTGAACAACTCATCTGCCATCTACTTGTCGATAGGATCAGGTTTTAATTTATTATACCAAGGATAATGACGCTCTTATCATTACCCCACGACTAACGGGTACACCAACAGGATTTTAACTATACATATAGTATAGGACATAATTTAAATTCATTTCATTTTTTTCTTCTCTCCCTATAAATATCTACCGATATTTATAGGTTAGAAAAAACAAATCTAAATCATTATTTTTTGATGCTTAAAAAGCCATATTATAAGATAAGCTTCGCTAAAGAACCCGCCTTTAGGTTTGTAATAATAATCATATGTGGACTATTACTTCTTCAATAACAAAATTAAGGTTCCATTCAACAGTAAAAAAAATGAGCTTTGTTTTTTACTGAGTAAAATTTATTCCAATCTACATGGATACTTCAACTACGCTCAAAAAAAACCAAGGTGCCTTCCTAACTAAGTCAATCAAATAATGCATATGCATCTTCATTACTAATCGGTTTAGAATTTAAATAATACTGTTTACTTTCAATATCGTATGTCATTATTTCATTGCCAAGTGTAACTACTAAAACTTTGTTTTCTACATATGTATTACTTAATAAAAGCCCTTCTTTAAGACTAATGGTTATCCATTGTACATCATTGCTAACATAAAATGACACCGATACTAAAACAATGTTTTTCTGTATTTTCAGTATTTGAATCTCTCTAATGATCTTTCTTATTTTTATGTTAAATTCTTGTCTAACCTCAATATTACTAACATCCATCAACTCATTATTAATTTTTTTTACTATCTCTTCATAACTAACACTAACATTCTCTAATGCTTTTATATCATCAATTTTACCTTGTAATTCCCTAACTTTTGCCTCAAGATTTTTTAGTACCTTATAATCAGTTTCACTTGGAATATCCACAGAGTCTACTGTTCTTTGGACATTTGCCAAATAGTTAGAGTAATGAATTAATTCACTACTCAAATTTTCAAGTTCTACCGCATGAGATGAATTGTTAAGACTGCCAAAATCTAAATGCCTCAAATACTTTATTAGTGTATTCTCAACGACATTATACTTGAACCCGTTAGCAACACATCGTTTGTTCCCCGCGATAGCATGAGAACATCGACCAAAGCGATTTCCATTTTCATTATTAATTAAAATATGGCCTGCCTTGCATAATCCGCAAATTAACACCCCTGAAAATAGCGTATTAGCTCTACGGTTTATTTTTTTATCACGACCTGGCTTTGTTAATCGCTGCTCAGCTCTTTTGAATTGAAGCTCAGTAATAATAGCAGGATACATCATAATCCCATCAAAATTATTGCGTAGTGTTGATTGAGTTCTATGTTTACCTGTGACTCTCTCATCTTTTAGTACTCTATGTACGCTCCAATTACTCCAAGTTTTACCATTGTATTTGTATCCTTCACTATTAAGTCTATCTCGGATATATGCCTGACCATAACCATTATTATACCATTCAAAAATGAGACGAATTGGTGCAACTCTTTCTGGTATTTCTTGGTATAGGTCATTTTCAACTTTTAACCAACCTGGGCAACGACCTGTTAAAGGAACATGTTTTTTTACTGTTTTTTCAAAACGTTCATCCCAATTTTTAATTGAAAGCTTTTGCTTTCTGAGTGATTCTTTATGGCTACGAGTTAATCCTGCTGATATTTGATTTAAGTCACTACATCTATGATGTACTGTCTCTGTATCAATTTCATGTACATCACACCCTTTATTAATCAAACCTAAAAAGAGTTCAGCTGCTTCATTGGGATTTGCTCTTGAAAACCGATCTATGTTTTCAATAATCAATACAGCATTTTTGATCTTTCCGCTTTTATAATCAGCTATAAAGGAATGAAGTACAGATCCTTTTTCAATATTTTTCCCACTAAAACCACTAACTCCTTCAGCTTTTAAGAATACTATATTGTCAACATTTAATTCGTACCCTAAACCATCCTTGTCCTCATATTCTTCGACATAAGTCGTTAGCAAGGCTTGCTGACGACTCATACCAAATCCACCTTTCTCAGTCTTTTGGCGTCCTGAACTTACACGGCAATAGCAGAAGGCTGTTTTGATACCCATGATGAAAAATCCTTCAAATTTTTTACTATATAATAACACGTATAATGGTGGTCATTGGCATCATTGCGATTCTGAGCGCCATCGGCGTTCCCGCCTATCAGAACTACCTGCGCAAGGCGGCGCTGACCGATATGCTGCAAACTTTCGTTCCCTACCGCACGGCCATTGAGCTTTGCGCGCTGGATCACGGTGGCGTGGAGAGCTGCGACGCTGGCAGTAACGGTATCCCTTCCCCCACCACGACACGCTACGTTTCAGGAATGAGCGTGGCGAAAGGGACCGTGACCTTAACAGGACAGGAGAGTCTTAACGGGCTGACGGTAACCATGACGCCACGGTGGAGCGACGGCAACGGTATGACGGGCTGGACGCGCGACTGCAACATCAGTGCTGACAGCGCCCTGAAACAGGCCTGCGAAGACGTTTTCCGCTTCGACAATAACTGAGGAGCGGATAATGAATACCGATCAACTCGTGGCGCTTTGTCAGCGCCATCACGCTCTGCTGCTCACCAGCGACAGTGACATGGTCAGCATCGCCGTCGTGGGCAGCCCCGCGGCTGAACTCATGGAGGCGCTGCGCTTCGCGACCCAGAAACGGATTGATATTGAGTGCTGGAGCGCTGAGCGCATGGAAAAACACCGGCAGCTAACGTCACAATCGCATCTGCCCGTCGTTTCGCAAACACACTCGACGGTGGATATCCTCAACCACACGCTGCAGCAGGCAATCAACCAGCGCGCCTCCGACATTCATATCGAACCGATGGAGCATGCATGCCAGATTCGGTTACGCATCGACGGGGTTCTTTGCCCCCAGCCTCCGCTTTCCGCCTCGCTGGCAAGCCTGTTCAGCGCACGTTTAAAGGTGCTGGGTAATCTTGATATTGCAGAACGTCGTTTACCTCAGGACGGTCAGTTTACGATTGAGCTGGCAAACGAGCCGGTCTCGTTTCGGATCGCGACGCTTCCCTGTAGCGGTGGTGAGAAAATTGTTCTGCGTCTGCTGCATCAGGTTCAGCAGGCTCTTGAGCCGAAAGCGCTTGGCATGAGCGCAGAACAACTGGCCTGTTTCAATGAGATTCTCCACCAGCCGCAGGGGCTGATTCTGGTCACTGGCCCTACCGGCAGCGGCAAAACCGTGACGCTGTACAGCGCGCTGCAGGCGCGTAACACCCCAGACGTCAACATCTGTAGCGTGGAGGATCCCATTGAGATCCCCCTTGCGGGATTAAACCAGACGCAGATTAATCCCCGGGCGGGTTTAACATTCCAGAGCGTGCTGAGGGCGCTGCTGCGTCAGGATCCAGACATCATTATGGTCGGCGAAATCCGTGACGGCGAAACGGCAGAAATTGCCATTAATGCCGCCCAGACCGGTCATCTGGTGCTGTCAACACTGCACACCAACTCGACGACGGAAACCCTGATTCGCCTGGAGCAGATGGGCGTCGCGCGCTGGATGATATCTTCCGCGCTGTCGATGGTGATTGCCCAGCGGCTGGTCCGGCGTTTGTGCCCGCACTGTCGCCGGGAAGCCAGCGAGCATGCTGAATTACCCCGCGCCGTATGGTCAAGACCGCTTCCACGCTGGCAGCCCACCGGCTGCGATCGCTGTTATCACGGTTTTTATGGCCGCGTTGCCATTTTTGAAGTACTGGCGATCGACAATGCCCTGCGCGAGGCCATTGCCAGCGGGGCGGGAATCGAAGTGATAGAGGCGAGCGCCCGGCAGGCGGGAATGATTTCTCTTTTTGAGCACGGCTGCATGGCCGTCGAAAAAGGGCTGACCACGATCGAAGAGCTGGTGCGCGTGCTGGGAATGCCGGATGGCTGCTAATCAGCTCTGGCGCTGGCGAGCGCTCACCAAAGAAGGTGAACCCCAAAGCGGAACACTCTGGGCCACAGACCGCAATGCCGCCTTCACCAGGCTGATGCGTAGCGATCTCCATCCTCTGGCGCTGACCCGATGCGCTCAGCGGCACCGCTGGCGACCGCATCACTGCTACGAGATGTTTCGCCAGCTCGCAACGCTTCTGCAGGCGGGATTGACGTTATCCCACAGCCTGCAGATGCTGGCAGAGCAACATCCGTTAAAACCGTGGCAGGCGCTGCTGCAAAGCATTGCCGATGAGCTCAGTGAGGGATCCCCCTTTTCTGAGTCGCTAAAAAAGTGGCCAGCCGTTTTTAGCCCACTGCATGTCTCGATGGTGAAAACCGGTGAGCTCACAGGAAAGCTGGAGGAGTGCTGTCGTCAGCTCGCGCAGCAGCAAAAAGCGCAGCAGCAGCTCAGTGCGAAAGTGAGAAAGGCGCTGCGCTACCCGGCGATCGTCCTGACGCTGGCCGTACTCGTGGTGCTGGCAATGGTCACCCTGGTCTTGCCCGAGTTTGCCGCGATCTACAAAACGTTTAACACGCCGCTTCCGATGCTGACACAAATGGTCATGGGGATGGCCGCATTTATCCAGTCTTATGCCCTCGCGTTGTTCGCAGCGTTATTAACGCCCTTAGCCGCCGCCTGGGCTCTGCGGCAGAACCCTCGCTGGCAGCGCATGCTGATCCATACGCCCGTGATGGGCGCGCTGGCAAAAGGCCAAAAGCTGGGACACATCTTTACCGTGCTGTCACTCACGCAGCAGGCAGGTATCCCCTTTTTACAGGGACTGGAGAGCGCAGAGGAGACCGTTGAAAGTCGCTATTGGCGGGGAATACTCCGCAGCGTTCGGGAGGACATTGAAAAAGGTCTCCCCGTCTGGTCATCCTTTCAGAAAGCGGCCATCTTTACCCCGCTGTGTATTCAGCTTTTACGAACCGGTGAAATGTCAGGTGCGCTGGACATCATGCTGGCAAACCTCGCCCGGCATCACGCGGAACAGACCTTTCAGCGGGCAGATAATCTGGCGGCACTTCTCGAGCCAGTGCTTCTGATTGTGACAGGGGTCATCATCGGCACGCTGGTAGTGGCAATGTACCTGCCGATTTTCCATCTGGGGGATGCGATGAGCGCGGGTTAGGGCTAAACAGTGCTGGCGCACGGGCATGCGCCAGCAGAAGCCATTACAGGCTATTGAACACGCGGTTTTCCTGTTCCTGAACGCGAATAAACGTCGTACGTTTCGTCAGCTCTTTCAGGCGGGATGCCCCAACGTAGGTGCAGGCCGAGCGCAGGCCGCCGAGGATATCGCGCGCGGTGTATTCCACCGGGCCGCGCAGAGGTAGCTTCACGGTTTTACCTTCTGCCGCACGGTATTTTGCCACGCCACCGACGTGACGGGTCATCGCGGATTCAGAGCTCATGCCGTAGAAGAGCATAAATTTCTCGCCATTTTCTTCCACAACGGTACCACCGCTCTCTTCGTGTCCAGCCAGCATACCGCCGAGCATTACGAAGTCTGCGCCGCCGCCGAAGGCTTTCGCAACATCACCCGGCATGGTACAGCCGCCATCGCTGATGATCTGACCGCCCAGACCGTGCGCCGCATCGGCGCATTCAATGACGGCGGAAAGCTGCGGATAACCGACGCCGGTTTTGACGCGGGTCGTGCACACGGAGCCCGGGCCAATACCCACTTTCACGATATCTGCACCGGAAAGGATCAGCTCTTCACACATTTCACCGGTCACCACGTTGCCCGCGATGATGGTTTTCGTCGGCCAGGCTTCCCGCGCCTTGCTGACGAACTGCACGAAGTGCTCGGAGTAACCGTTCGCCACGTCAATACAAACGAAGTTGAGCGCCGGGTTAGCGTTCAGGATCTGTTTGGTCTTCTCGAAATCGGCATCGGAAGTGCCGGTAGAAACCATCACATGCTTCACCACGTCAGCAGGCGCGGACGCAACAAACGCATTCCACTCTTCAGGGCTGTAATGTTTGTGCACGGCGGTGAGAATGTCGAACTGTGCCAGGGCGGTTGCCATCTCAAAGGTTCCCACAGTATCCATGTTGGCAGCGATGATCGGCACGCCAGACCAGGTCTGACCGGAATGCTTAAAGGTGAATTGACGTTCGAGTTCAACGTCTGAGCGACTTTTCAGTGTAGAGCGTTTAGGGCGGATAAGAACGTCTTTGAAACCTAACTTCAGATCTTCTTCGATACGCATGTGCGGATTCCTGGGGTTAGAGGCAAATATGTTAAAAGCACAACTCCAGTGACGTTATCATACGCACTAATACCTGCTCCGCAAGACTGCGAAATTCTCTTTTTTTACGCTACAATCCTATAAATTTACCTGGTAAAAAGCAGGTAAATAGGGCCAAACAGTTGCCGGCGCACCTAAGCGTTTTAATTAATTGATTTTAATAATGAATAATTCCCAGGATTTGAATTAATGGGGTATATCGTCGCATTAACCGGCGGCATCGGTAGTGGCAAAAGTACCGTTGCGGACGCGTTCTCTCGTTTGGGTATCACGATTATTGATGCCGATATCATTGCCCGCCAGGTGGTAGAGCCCAATACACCCGCGCTAAAGGCCATCGCAGAACATTTTGGTCAGGCAGTCATCAGTGCCGATGGCACACTGAATCGCCGTCAGCTTCGCGAATGTATTTTTTCTGATTCTGCGGAAAAAGACTGGCTTAATGCCCTGCTCCACCCCATCATCCACCAGGAAACTCAACGTCAGATAGCCGCAGCCCGCTCGCCCTATGTCCTGTGGGTGGTTCCGCTACTGGTTGAAAATCAGCTGCAGAAGAAAGCCGATCGTGTGCTGGTGATTGATGTCGCACCCGAAACGCAAATCCAGAGAACCATGACGCGCGATCGCGTCTCGCGGGAGCATGCTGAACAAATTCTTGCCGCTCAGGCTACGCGCGCTCAGCGCCTTGCCGTGGCGGATGATGTTATTGATAATAACGGCGCACCAGATGCCATTGCATCGGATGTTGCCCGTCTGCACGCGCAGTATCTGACGTTCGCCGCGCAGGCCGTTGCACAGGAAAAACCATAATGTCGACACACATCCTTTTTGAGCATCCGCTCAACGAAAAAATGCGCACCTGGCTGCGCATCGAATTCCTTATTCAACAACTTTCACAACATCTGCCTGTTAACGATCATGCCACCGCGCTGCACTTCTTCCGCAACGTAGGCGATCTGCTGGATGTGATTGAACGCGGCGATGTCCGCACAGAATTACTCAAAGAGCTGGAGCGCCAGCAGCGTAAATTGCAGGCATGGACGGAGGTCCCCGGCGTAGATCAGAGCCGTATCGATGCGCTCCGCCAGCAGTTGAAAAGCAGCAGTGCCGTCCTGATGGCCGCGCCGCGCGTCGGGCAGTTTTTGCGTGAAGACCGCCTGATTGGCCTGGTGCGCCAGCGTCTGAGCATCCCTGGCGGCTGCTGTAGCTTCGACCTGCCGACGCTGCATATGTGGCTACATATGCCACAGGCGCAGCGTGACGCACAGGTGAACAGCTGGCTGGCAAGCCTGGAGCCAATGCACCAGACGCTGTCGTTGATCCTCGATCTGATCCGTAACTCTGCGCCGTTCCGCAAGCAAACCAGCCTGAATGGTTTCTTCCAGGATAACGGTGATGATGCCGATCTTCTGCGTCTCAATCTGTCTCTCGGCGAACAGCTTTACCCACAGATTTCCGGGCATAAGAGCCGCTTTGCGATTCGCTTTATGCCGCTGGACAGTGAAAATGGCACCGTGCCGGAACGTCTCGATTTTGAACTGGCCTGTTGTTAAGGAGTGCCGATGTCTGATGTCACCACCGTAAGCTGCCCAACCTGTGGCAAAACCGTTGTCTGGGGCGAAGTCAGTCCGTTCCGCCCATTCTGCTGCAAGCGCTGCCAGCTCATTGACCTGGGCGAATGGGCGGCGGAAGAGAAACGCATACCTAGCGAAGGCGATCTCTCGGACAGCGATGACTGGAGTGAAACCCAGCAGTAATCTGTAAAGCCTGCTGGCGCTTCGCTCAGCAGGCCTACGGTTGTGCGACTAACCGCAGGATCACGGGCTCATTAGCTGGCGGGAATTTTTCGGCATCACTTGCCTGAAGTTCCACCCAGTTACCCGGCTGTCCCTCTTTTCCCCAGGGTTCTCCCTCCCAGTTTTCCACCAGCCAGAACCACAGCGTAATGTGCCTGTCCGGAAACTGGTACTCAAGCTTATCAAACAGCGTTGCGCTAAGCGGGGTGATCCCCACCTCTTCCTGAAGCTCCCGAACCAGCGCCTCTTCCGGCGTTTCACCTGACTCGATTTTACCGCCTGGAAACTCCCACTTGTTTGCCATATGGGCGTCGGCAGCGCGCTGGGTGATGAAGATTTGGTTTTGCGGGTTGCGAATAATCCCGACGGCAATTTGCAGTATTTTCATATTGTCACTTCCATAAAAAAGGCGCAGATATCTGCGCCTTTTTGTTTTTTTATGAACTTAGCTCAGGCGGCCGTGGCACGCCTTGTACTTTTTACCGGAACCACACGGGCAAGGATCGTTACGACCCACTTTACGATCGCCGGTCTGCGCGGCGATCGCCGCTGCGGCTTCGCTGTCGTCGGTCTGATGACTCAGCTGTTGCATCTGTGCCAGACGCTCGGCTTCTTCACGACGCTGCTGCTCCATCGCTTCCACTTCTTCCGGCATACGCACCTGAACCTTGCTCAGGGTGCTGATCACTTCATACTTCAGTGATTCCAGCATCGAGGCAAACATGGAGAAGGATTCACGCTTGTATTCCTGCTTCGGATCTTTCTGCGCATAGCCACGCAGGTGAATACCCTGACGCAGGTAGTCCATCGCCGCCAGGTGCTCTTTCCACAGGGAGTCGAGCGTCTGCAGCATTACGCCTTTTTCGAAATGACGCATCATTTCAGCGCCAACAACCTCTTCCTTACGCTTGTAGACGTCCAGCGCGGTTTCAAAGATACGTTCGCGCAGGGTCTCTTCGTGCAGCTCAGGCTCTTTATCCAGCCACTCTTTGATTGGCAGATCGAGGTCAAAGTCATTTTTCAGACGTTCCTGCAGGCCTTCGATATCCCACATCTCTTCCAGAGACTGCGGTGGAATATGCGCGTCGATGGTGGCTTTAAACACATCTTCACGAATGCTGTTGATGGTTTCGCTCACGTCGGACACGTCCAGCAGTTCGTTACGCTGAGTATAGATTGCACGACGCTGATCGTTAGCCACATCATCATATTCCAGCAGCTGCTTACGAATATCAAAGTTGCGGCTTTCCACTTTACGCTGTGCGTTAGCGATCGCTTTAGTCACCCAAGGGTGCTCGATGGCTTCGCCAGGTTTCATCCCCAGCTTACGCATCATGCCGGACACACGGTCGGAGGCGAAAATACGCATCAGCGCATCTTCCATAGACAGGTAGAAGCGGGATGAACCGGCATCACCCTGACGACCCGCACGGCCACGCAGCTGGTTATCGATACGACGAGACTCGTGACGCTCTGTACCGATAATGTGCAGACCGCCGGAAGCCAGGACGGCGTCATGACGAACCTGCCAGTCGGCTTTGATCTGCGCAATCTGTTCTGGCGTTGGGTTTTCAAGCTCCGCCACTTCAGCCTGCCAGCTACCGCCCAGCATAATATCGGTACCTCGACCCGCCATGTTGGTGGCAATGGTTACGGCAGCCGGATAACCCGCCTGCGCAACAATGTCCGCTTCTTTGGCGTGGAATTTGGCGTTCAGAACGTTATGTTTGATACCTGCTTTAGTCAGCTCGTGAGAAACCACTTCAGATTTCTCGATGGAGATGGTCCCCACCAGAACCGGCTGGCCATTGGCAGTGCGGTCGCGAATATCTTCGATGATCGCCTGAATTTTTTCCGCTTCGGTCATGTACACCAGATCCGGCATATCCTTACGGATCATCGGACGGTTGGTTGGAACGACCACGGTATCCAGCTTGTAGATGGAGCTGAATTCAAACGCTTCGGTATCAGCAGTACCGGTCATCCCCGCCAGCTTCTCGTACAGACGGAAATAGTTCTGGAAGGTAATAGACGCCAGCGTCTGGTTTTCATTCTGAATATCCACACCTTCTTTGGCTTCCACAGCCTGGTGCAGACCGTCAGACCAGCGACGTCCCTGCATGGTACGGCCGGTGTGTTCATCGACGATGATCACTTCGCCGTCTTTAACGATGTAATCGACGTCGCGGGTGAACAGCGCGTGGGCGCGCAGTGCAGCGGTCACGTGGTGCATCAGCATAATGTTGCTCGGAGAGTACAGGGACTCGCCCTCTTCCATGATGCCTTCAGCTACCAGCAGCTCTTCAATTTTCACCAGACCACGTTCGGTCAGGTTCACCTGGCGCGCTTTTTCATCTACGGAGAAGTGACCTTCACCCTGGAAGGTATCCGAGTCCTCTTTCTCCTGACGCAGCAGGTGTGGAATGATTTTGTCGACCTTACGGTACATCTCTGAGCTGTCTTCAGCCGGGCCGGAGATGATCAGCGGAGTACGCGCTTCATCGATCAGGATGGAGTCAACCTCATCCACCAGCGCATAGTGCAGCTTACGCTGTACGCGCTCTTCCGGGCTGAACGCCATGTTGTCACGCAGGTAGTCGAAGCCGTATTCGTTGTTGGTGCCGTAGGTGATGTCCGCGTTATACGCTTCGCGCTTGGCTGGCGCAGGCAGGCCGGACATGTTGATGCCGACGGTCATACCGAGGAATTCGAACAGTGGACGGTTGTTTTCGGCGTCACGCTGCGCCAGATAGTCGTTGACGGTAACCACGTGAACGCCTTTACCGGTCAGCGCGTTCAGGTAAGCCGGCAGCGTTGCGGTCAGGGTTTTACCTTCACCGGTACGCATTTCCGCGATGCAGCGCTCGTTGAGCACCATACCACCCAGCAGCTGAACGTCGAAGTGACGCATGCCGAATACACGCTTACTCGCTTCGCGCACGACAGCAAACGCTTCCGGGATCAGGCTTTCTAAGGTTTCACCTTTTTCCAGACGCGCACGGAATTCCGCCGTTTTCGCTTTTAGCTCGTCATCAGAGAGCTTCTCCATCGCCGGTTCCATACCGTTGATGACGGCAACAGCTTTGCGCATACGGCGCAGGGTACGATCGTTACGACTACCAAAAACTTTAGTTAACAATTTGATTAGCATAATAAATTCTCAAACGCCCCATTGTGGGCAGATAAATTAAGGTATTGAAAAAGTTAATTTAGCTGAGGCGTTGCGGCCCGGCACGAATGCCGTGAGCCTGGCTAATCCAGGTTGAAACAGAGAATGAAGCTGGTGAAACAAACGCACGCTGCGTTGTCTGACGAACCATGACCGGCGGCTGGCTGTCCTGCGTGAGCAGCGCGTTGAGCGTGTCCAGCAGGGCAAGATGCTGAGCCTGCACCGGCAGCGCCTCTTCCGCAACAGGCATGGCCTGCGGTGCCATCGCAAAGGACAGATGGCGGATAACGGTGCGGATAGCGTGCTGGTGCCAGTAATCGACGGTGAAGTTTGGGCGGCGACTGGCTTCAAGCCACGCGAGGTTAGTAAAGTTAACCCGCGTGTTGAGATCGTGTTTAGTGGTGGAGGTTTTTGCGGGCGCCGCCGCTTCGGCACTGTTGCTGAGCGCAGGCAAGCCGAAACTCGCCGCGACCATCCCTAATAAGAGATGCGGCCAGAAGTAACGTCTGCCAAATTGTCGCCAGCGCGTCAGTATTCCGCTCACCTGCTCCACCCAATAAGCCAGCCTTGCAGAGGCTGAGTTCAGTTATTCATTTTAGCGCCCAGATAGTACCACTAAAGCCAATATACATCAGCAGGAATGAGGTGCCGCCGCGGAGAAAAACGGTCAAGAATGCAGCTAACGCACATAATTTTCTGAGTAAGACAAACGAGAGATACCGCAGGGGTAAACGAAGAAGGGTAAAAATAAAAACGACTGGTCTTCCTGGTCGGAGAGAGTACCAGGTTAACCAGTCGATTTTTTTACGAAACGGTTTGAACCGTTACGCCAGAACCATGCTTGGTGCTTTGAAAGCCAGCGGCAGTTCAGCTTCGTCTTCGAAGGTCACATATTCCCAGGCTTCCTGTTTTGCCAGGACGGCCTGCAACAGTTTGTTGTTCAGCGCATGACCGGATTTGAACGCGGTAAATGCACCAATGATGTTGTGACCACACATGAACAGGTCGCCGATAGCATCCAGCATTTTGTGACGAACGAATTCATCTTCGAAACGCAGGCCGTCTTCGTTCAGTACGCGATAATCGTCAACAACGATGGCACAATCGAAGCTGCCGCCCAGGCACAGGCCGCGGGACTGCAGATATTCGATATCACGCATGAAGCCAAATGTACGGGCTCGGCTGATCTGGCGCATAAACGCATCGGCAGAGAAGTTCATCGCATAGCGCTGGGTGCTGGAGTCAATCGCCGGATGGTTAAAGTCGATGGTAAAGTCCAACGAGAAACCATTGTACGGTTTGAATTCAGCCCACTTGTCGCCATCTTCGACGCGAACGGTCTCTTTGATGCGTACAAATTTCTTCGCGCAGTTCAGTTCTTCGATGCCGGCATCCAGCAACAGATAGACGAACGGTGCAGCACTGCCATCCATAATCGGGATTTCTGGCGCATCGACTTCAACAATAATGTTGTCGATACCCAGACCCGCCAGGGCGGCGTTCAGGTGCTCTACGGTAGAAATCCGCACGTCATGCTCGTTCACCAGACAAGTACAGAGCATAGTATCACGCACAGATTTGGCATCGGCCGGAAAATCTACCGGTGGATTCAAGTCGGTGCGACGATAGATGACCCCGGTATTGGCCGGCGCAGGGCGTAACGTCAGCGTGACTTTCTTGCCGGTATGTAAACCGACACCAGTCGCCTGAACGATACGTTTAAGTGTCCTTTGTTTGATCATCGTATAATCTCGCCAAATTAACTATCCAACCGAGAGTGTATATCACTAACGGTGGGCCAGTTTAGCACAAAGAGCGCAAATCCCCTAATTCCAGCCAATTCTTAGTCAGCTTGCTTACGCAGGAACGCCGGGATATCCAGATAATCTGGCTCTTTCGCCGTTTGCGGCGTTGGGTCGTTCACCACTTTCGCGGCCGGTTTCTGCTCCTGAGTCAGAGGAGACATACCGTGCTGCTGGTAACGATCCATTACCGGTTGCTGAGTCTGCTTGTTGGTCACTAAGGTGATCTCAGGACGCTTGTCCATACCGATACCGGTCGCAACAACGGTAACACGCAGCTCGTCGTTCATTTCAGGGTCAAGGGAAGTACCGATTACCACGGTCGCGTTGTCAGAGGCGAACGCACGGATAGTGTTACCCACGGTTTCGAACTCATCCAGACGCAGGTCAAAGCCAGCGGTAATGTTGACCAGCACGCCGCGCGCACCAGACAGATCGATATCTTCCAGCAGTGGAGAAGAGATAGCCATTTCAGCCGCTTCTTCAGCACGGTCTTCACCGCTCGCCACGCCAGAGCCCATCATCGCGTAGCCCATTTCGGACATCACGGTGCGAACGTCTGCAAAGTCAACGTTCATCAGGCCAGGACGGGTAATCAGTTCAGCGATACCCTGAACCGCGCCTTTCAGCACGTCGTTTGCAGCACCGAATGCGTCCAGCAGGGAAATACCGCGACCCAGAACTTTCAACAGCTTGTCGTTAGGGATGGTGATCAGCGAGTCCACATGCTTGGACAGCTCGGTGATACCCTGCTCCGCGAAGGCCATACGCTTCTTGCCTTCAAAATTGAAAGGCTTGGTCACGACAGCAACGGTCAGGATACCTAAATCTTTTGCCACTTCAGCCACAACAGGTGCTGCGCCGGTACCGGTACCGCCACCCATGCCTGCTGCGATGAAGACCATGTCCGCACCTTCCAGTGCAGCGCGCAGCGCTTCACGATCTTCTTCAGCCGCATTACGGCCGACTTCCGGGTTAGCTCCTGCTCCCAGCCCTTTGGTGATACCACCGCCGATCTGGATAGTCTGGCCAACAGCTGTCTTACGCAGTGCCTGCGCATCGGTGTTAACTGCGAAGAATTCAACACCTTCAATGCGTTCACGCACCATATGCTCTACGGCGTTACCGCCGCCGCCACCGACGCCGATGACTTTAATCACCGCGTCGTTGGTCAGTTCCATAGGTTCAAACATAATTTCTCTCTCCGTTGTGCCTGTCGCCCGAGACCGCTAATTCTCTCCGGTCTCTTAAAAAAATTAAAACTCTTTTCGCAACCAGTTGTTCAGTCGTTTGACCCACGACCCCACTGAGACGCGTTTTTCCACTTCTGCTTCACCACTGAGATGAGATTCCTTCCCGTAGTGGAGCAGGCCCACAGCCGTTGAATAATACGGCTCCTGAGCATAATCCGTTAAACCGGTGATATTCAGCGGCGCACCAATACGCACCTGCGTATGGAACACGCGCTGAGCACAGGCCGCAAGACCTTCAATTTGCGCTGCACCGCCGGTTAATACAATCCCCGCCGCAAGATGATGTTTAACGCCCTGCTGACGAAGCTGTTCCTGTAACTGTAAAATCTCTTCGTTGACCAGGTTGAGCAGCTCGGTATAGCGCGGCTCTATCACCTCTGCCAACGTCTGGCGCTGCAGGCTACGCGGTGGACGACCACCGACGCTCGGCACTTCAACGCTCTCATCTTTGCCAACGATAGACCCCAGCGCGCAGCCGTGGCGCACTTTAATCGCTTCTGCATCGCTCGGCGGCGTACCAAAAGCGTAAGCAATATCGCTGGTCACAACGTTCCCGGCATAAGGGATCACTTTCGTGTGGCGCAACGCACCGCCGGTATACACGGCGATATCCATTGTACCACCACCAATATCGACCACACAGACACCCAGTTCACGTTCATCTTCGGTCAGCACGGAATAACTTGCCGCCAGACCGGCGAAAATAAGTTGGTCAACTTTCAGGCCACAACGTTCAACGGCTTTTACAATGTTCTTCGCCATATCGTTGTGACATGTGATCAGGTGCACTTTTGCCTGCATACGTACGCCAGAAAGACCGACCGGGTTCTTGATCCCTTCCTGGTAGTCAATCGCATATTCCTGCGGAATGACATGCAGCACGCGATGCTCGTCGCGGACACGCACGGATTTCGCCGTGTGCACGACGTTTTCAACGTCTTCCTGCGTCACTTCTTCTTCGGAAATCGGCACCATACCGATTTCGTTCTGGCAGCTAATGTGCTTACCAGAAAGGGCCAGATAGACAGAAGAAATCTGGCAATCTGCCATCAGTTCAGCCTGATCGATGGCGCGCTGAACGCATTTCACCACCGATTCAAGATCGTTTACCCCACCTTTATCCATACCACGGGACGGGCAACTGCCTACGCCAATGATATTGACCATACCGTCGGGCAGAACTTCCCCTACTAAAGCGGCAACCTTCGCGGTGCCAATCTCCAGTCCAACTACCAGTTTTCTGTCCGTCGCCTTGATCATTGTTGTTCTGCCTGTACCTGTGCCTGATTCTGTTGCTGATTAGGTTCCTCGACCGGAGCCGGTACCCAACCGACTGCTGCGCCTGAGTCATAGCGCAAATCAACGTAGCTTATCCGTTTGCCGTCAGTCTGTGCCTGCTGCTGTAAAACCGGGTAAAGTTCGACAAAACGCGCCAGACGCTTCATTGTGTCGCCGCGTCCCAGGTTGAGCTTAATGCCGTTCGTTAACGTCAGCTGCCAGGAACGGCGCGCCGTCATGGCAGCATCTTTTAACGTAAACCTGTCCTTCGCCAGCACCTGACCCATTTCGCGAAAACCTTGTAACACCTCGTTTTCGCTACCTTCCGGGCCATACAACATCGGTAAATTTTGCTTGTTGACACGATCGGCCGGGACGCTGAAGGAGTTTCCGTCTGCGTCAACCATGTGCTGATCATTCCAACGCGCAATGGGCACATATTCAACCAGATGAATCTTCAATTCATCAGGCCATTGCTTTCTTACGCTCGCCTGTTTTATCCATGGCAGACGTTCTATCTGGCTCTGGATAATGTTGACGTCCTGCGTCATAAAAGTGCCAGGCGAGCCCAGCGCCAGAATTGACTGGCGAATATCGTCGTTACGCGTGTAGTGACGCTCACCGGTGACCACCAGCTTAGAAAGCGGCAACCGCTGCGCATCTTCCATCCAGCCCAGGACCATCCAGCCGCTGATAAACACGGTGCACAGCACCCCGAGCAGGAAAATGATGCCTGCAAGACGCGTTCCATTACTGCGGCGTGAGGAGGCGTATTCGTCCTCGTCATCGCGGTTGCGCGTGTTCAATGCAGCCTGAGACATATCAGCCCGCCTGGTCCAGAATGCGTACGACTAACTGCGAGAAGCTCATCCCCGCCTGACGCGCGGCCATCGGCACAAGGCTGTGGCTGGTCATTCCCGGAGAGGTATTCGCTTCCAGCAGATAAAATTGTCCGTCACTGTCCTGCATCACGTCGATGCGTCCCCAGCCCTGACAACCCAGAATATGCCAGGCTTTAAGCACCAGGGACTGTAAATCTGCTTCACGCTCAGCTTCAAGACCACAAGGGCAGAAATATTGCGTCTCATCAGAGAGATACTTCGCCTCATAATCATAGAAGGTTCCGGCCGGTTGGATACGAATTGACGGTAAAATTTCTTCGCCAAGCATCGCGACGGTAAATTCCGGCCCGCTGAGCCATTTTTCAACCAGAACTTCTTCATCATGTTGAAATGCCAGTGCTAAAGCGGACGAAAGATCTTCAGCTTTCTCGACTTTGGACATTCCCACGCTCGAACCTTCCCGGCTGGGCTTTACAATAACCGGTAAGCCCAGCTCAGCAATGCGTGTATTAACGCTATCCGGCAGGCCCAATTCAAATTCGCGACGCGTCAGTGCTACCCATGGCGCAACGGGTAACCCCGCGCCCTGCCACAGAAGCTTGCTGCGCAGTTTGTCCATAGAGATAGCGGAGGCCATCACGCCGCTGCCGGTGTACGGCATGCCGAGCAAATCCAGAAGCCCCTGCAGGGTGCCGTCTTCGCCGCCGCGACCATGCAAAGCGATAAAGACTTTATCGAAACCCATGGCTTTTAATTGCGTCACGTCGACCTCTTTTGGGTCGACCAGGTGCGCATTGACGCCACCTTCGCGCAGGCCCGCCAGCACAGCCGCGCCGGAATTCAGGGAAACCTCGCGCTCGGCGGAGGTGCCGCCAGACAGGACAGCAATCTTATCAGCCATGATGCTCATCCTCCTGGGTTTGCGGCTTCAGTTTGATTTCAGCTAAGGTACGGGCGATTTTGCCGATATTTCCCGCGCCCTGAATCAGAATCAAATCATTACCTGTCAGGACCGGTGCCAAAATTTCCGCCACCTGTGCTGGGTCAGAAACCAGAATAGGGTCAACTTTACCGCGTCCACGGATGGTACGACACAGGGAACGGCTGTCGGCCCCCGGAATCGGCGTCTCGCCTGCGGCGTACACGTCCAGCATTAACAGGGTGTCTACCTGTGACAGGACGCTGGCGAAATCGTCGTACAGATCGCGCGTACGCGTGAAGCGGTGCGGCTGGAAGACCATCACCAGATTTTTGTCCGGCCAGCCTGCACGTGCGGCTTTAATGGTCGCGTCGACTTCGGTCGGATGGTGGCCATAGTCGTCCACCAGCATCGCAGTGCCGGCTTTACCGTTCACGGCGTCCAGCGGGAATTCACCGAGGAAGTCGAAGCGACGGCCGGTGCCCTGGAAGCTTTCCAGCGCGCGCAGAATGGCATCATCATCAATGCCTTCTTCCGTCGCGACGGCCACAGCAGCTGCGGCATTGAGGGCGTTATGGCGACCTGGCGCATTCAGCGTGACGTGCAGCAGTTCTTTGTCCTGACGCGCCAGCGTGAAATGCCCCTGCGCACCAATCTGTTTGTACTCTTCCACGCGGACGTCAGCGTCTTCGCTGAAGCCGTAAGTGGTGATTTGACGACCCACGCGCGGCAGCAGCTCGCGGATCACCGGATCGTCTACGCACATCACCGCACGTCCATAGAATGGCAGGTTGTGCAGGAAGTTGATGAAGGTCTGCTTTAAGTTCTCGAAGTCGCCCTGGTAGGTATCCATATGGTCAGCTTCGATGTTAGTGACAATCGCCACCATCGGCTGCAGGTGCAGGAACGACGCGTCGCTCTCATCCGCTTCGGCAATCAGATAACGACTGTGGCCCAGACGCGCGTGTACGCCCGCGGCTTTGACCAGACCGCCGTTGACGAACGTCGGGTCGAGACCCGCTTCCGCATAAATACTGGAGACCATCGCCGTGGTCGTGGTTTTACCGTGGGTCCCGGCAATGGCGATGCCGTGACGGAAACGCATCAGTTCCGCCAGCATTTCTGCACGGCGGATCACCGGAATGCGCGCTTCATGTGCGGCAACGATTTCCGGGTTGTCAGAGGAGATGGCGCTGGAGACCACCACCACGCTCGCATCGCGCACGTTTTCCGGACGATGGTTGAAATAGATAGTCGCCCCAAGCGACGCCAGCTGCTGCGTAACAGGGTTTGGCGCCAGGTCAGACCCGCTGATCTGATAACCTTCGTTAGCTAACACTTCGGCAATACCGCCCATGCCAGCACCACCGATGCCAACAAAGTGAATGTGCCGGACGCGACGCATCTCGGGCACGATTGAACGCAGTTTTGCCAGTTGTTGTGTATTCATTCTCTAAACGCCATCGACTACTTAAAATTCGTGCAGCGCAACACGCGCTGCGAGGGTTAAGCCTGGGCTGCCAGGCTCACTTCTTTTGCCACCCGTTCCGTCGCATCAGGGATAGCGGTCGCGCGTGCGCGTTGCGCCATCTCCAGCAGTGCGTCTCTGTTCCAGCCCGCCAGGGTGGTGGCGACCGCGTCGGCGGTAAATTGTGGCTGTTCAAAAATCTTCGCGGCACCGGCTTTCTCAAGCGGCAGCGCATTCCAGTACTGCTGTCTGTCTTTGTGCTGGAACGGCACAAACAGGGCCGGCAGACCGGCGGCGGCGATCTCGCTCACCGTCAGCGCGCCTGAACGACAGACCACGACATCGGCCCAGGCATACGCTGCCGCCATGTCGTCGATAAATTCTGTGACTTTATGCTGCGGCTGGCCTTCGTCTGCGTAAGCTTGCTCAACGGTCTGCTGAGCGCCTTTTCCGCTCTGGTGCCAGATGGTCACGGTATCCCCCAGCTTTGCGGCAACCTGCGGCATCGTCTGGTTTAGAACACGCGCCCCCTGAGAGCCGCCGACGACCAGTACACGAACCGGCCCTTCACGGCCCGTCAGGCGAGCGTCCGGCAGCGGGAGCGCCAGCACGTCCACACGCACCGGGTTACCCACCACGTCCGCTTTCGGGAACGCACCGGGAAACGCCTGCATAACTTTGGTAGCGATTTTCGCCAGCCACTTGTTGGTCAGACCGGCAATACCGTTCTGTTCATGCAGCACAACGGGAATGCCTAAGGACCACGCCGCCAGCCCGCCAGGACCAGAGACATAGCCGCCCATGCCCAGCACCACATCTGGCTTAAAGCGCTTCATGATGGTGCGCGCCTGGCGCCAGGCGTTAAAAATACGCACAGGTGCCAGCAGCATTGCCTTGAGGCCTTTGCCCCGAAGGCCGGAAATACGAATAAAGTCGATCTCAATACCGTGCTTCGGCACCAGGTCGGCTTCCATGCGGTCTGCGGTTCCCAGCCAGCGTACCTGCCAGCCCTGATCCATTAAATGGTGCGCAACCGCCAGCCCCGGGAACACGTGTCCGCCGGTACCGCCTGCCATCACCATTAACCGCTTCGGTTGATTCATCGTGAACCTCGTGTAAACGCCTGGGCTTTTTCCAGACGTGTTTCATAATCTATGCGCAACAAAAACATGATGGCCGTCGACATAATCAACAGACTCGAACCACCATAACTGATCAACGGCAGCGTCAGACCTTTGGTCGGCAGCATACCTGCTGCGGCCCCGACGTTAACCAATGCCTGGAAGCTAAACCAGATACCAATTGAACAGGCTAAGAATCCTGAGAAGCGGTGATCGATCTCCAGCGCTTTCCGGCCGATGGACATGGCGCGGAAAGCGACGAAGAATACCATTAATAGCGCTAATACCACACCGATATAACCCAGTTCTTCCGCAATAATGGAGAAGATGAAGTCAGTATGCGCTTCCGGTAAATACTCCAGTTTCTGTACCGAGTTACCCAGCCCCTGCCCCCAGACTTCACCGCGACCAAAGGCCATCAGCGACTGCGTCAGCTGATAGCCGCTGCCGAACGGATCTTCCCACGGGTTCCAGAACGAGGTCACACGGCGAATACGGTAAGGCTCGGCGAGGATCAGCAGCACAACCGCCGAAATCCCCATCCCGATGATAGCGATGAACTGCCACAGCTTCGCGCCCGCCAGGAACAGCATGGCCAGAGTGGTAACGAACAGCACGACAACGGTACCGAGGTCAGGCTGCGCCAGCAGTAATACCGCCAGCACCAGAATCACGCCCATCGGTTTTAAGAAGCCGCGCAGGTTGTTACGCACTTCATCAACCTTACGCACCAGGTAGTTAGCCAGATAGCAGAACAGGGAGAGCTTGGTAAATTCCGCAGGCTGAATGCGCAGAGGGCCAAAGGCGATCCAGCGTGATGCCCCGTTAACAGAGCTCCCCACCACCAGAACGATCAGCAGCATAATAATCGAGGCGATCAGCATCGCCGTACTGTGCCGCTGCCAGAACTCCATTGGCAGACGCAAGGTCACCAGCGCCAGGCAGAACGCCAGGATGATGTAAAGACCATCGCGCTTGGCAAACAGGAAAGGATCGTTCGCCAGACGCTGCCCGACAGGCATTGAGGCTGACGTCACCATAATAAAGCCGACCGCCGCCAGCCCCATCGTGAGCCAGAACAGCGTGCGATCGTACATGACCAGGCTGTCGTTATCTTTTTGACGAGAGCCCATCACCCAGCCTTTGAGCGCCGCAAACACCCATGCCAGGATCCCAAATCCTGGCAGGCGCGGCATTTTCAGGCGAGGGAGAGATAAACGCATTAGCCTAACTCCTTCGCCAGGCGGGTAAAGACATCACCACGCTGTTCGAAATTCTTGAATTGATCGAGGCTGGCACAGGCCGGAGAGAGCAGCACCATATCGCCTGGCTTCACGCGAGGGGCAATCAGCCGCATCGCCTGTTCCATGGTTTCGGTTTGCTCGGCAACCTCAGGGCGCAGTTCAGCCAGCTCGCTGCCGTCACGCCCGAAGCAGTACAGACGGACGTTATCGCCGGCGAGATACGGCTTCAGGGAGGAGAAATCAGCTGATTTACCGTCGCCGCCCAGCAGTAAATGCAGGGTGCCGTCAACGTGCAGACCGTTGAGCGCGGCCTCGGTGCTGCCCACGTTGGTGGCTTTGGAGTCGTTGATCCAGCGCACGCCGTTGTGCTCCAGCGCCAGCTGGAAACGGTGCGCCAGACCAGAAAACGTGGTTAATGCTTTCAGGCTGGAGGAGCGCGGCAGCCCTACTGCATCCGCCAGCGCCAGCGCCGCCAGGGCATTGGTATAGTTGTGCTGACCAGTGAGCTTCATCTCTTTCACGTTCAGCACTTTCTCACCCTTCACGCGCAGCCAGGTTTCGCCCAGCTGACGGTTCAGGTGGTAATCCCCCATCGTGATACCGAAGCTGATACAGCGATCGTCTGCACCGCGTACGGGCATGGTCAGCGCGTCATCGGCGTTTACAACGCAGACTTTGGCATTTTCATAAACGCGCAGCTTGGCGGCACGGTACTGCTGCAGACCAAATGGATATCGGTCCATATGATCTTCAGTCACGTTGAGGATCGTCGCAGCCGCAGCGTGCAGGCTGGAGGTGGTTTCCAGCTGGAAGCTGGAAAGCTCGAGAACATACAGCTCGCAGCCTTTATCCAGCAGCATCAGAGCGGGTAAACCAATGTTACCGCCAACGCCGACGTTCATGCCCGCCGCTTTCGCCATTTCACCCACCAGGGTGGTGACGGTGCTTTTACCGTTAGAACCGGTAATGGCGATAACAGGCGCCTGCGCTTCGCGGCAGAACAGCTCGATATCGCCGACAATCTCAACGCCCGCATCCGCAGCAGCGCTCAGCGAAGGATGCGCCAGCGCCATACCCGGGCTGGCGACAATCAGATCGGCTGCCAGCAGCCAGTCATCATTCAGACCACCAAGGTGGCGTTCAACCTGTTCCGGCAGTTTGTCCAGACCCGGCGGAGAGACACGCGTATCCATCACGCGTGGCGTCACGCCGCGTGCGAGGAAAAAGTCCACGCAGGAGAGCCCCGTGAGGCCCAACCCGATGATAACGACTTTTTTGCCCTGGTAATCTGCCATGATTAACGTACCTTCAGCGTTGCCAGGCCAATCAGCACCAGCATCAGCGAAATAATCCAGAAGCGCACAATCACGCGCGGCTCCGGCCAGCCTTTCAGTTCATAGTGGTGGTGAATCGGCGCCATACGGAAGATGCGCTGACCGCGCAGCTTGAAGGAACCGACCTGCAAAATCACCGACAGGGTTTCAACCACAAATACGCCGCCCATGATCACCAGCAGGAACTCCTGACGCAGCAGTACGGCGATAATGCCGAGCGCACCGCCCAAAGCCAGAGAACCGACGTCACCCATAAAGACCTGCGCCGGATAGGTGTTGAACCACAGGAAGCCCAGCCCCGCGCCGACAATCGCCGTACAGACGATCACCAGCTCACCCGCGTGGCGCAAATAAGGGATGTGCAGGTAGTTCGCAAAGTTCATGTTACCGGTCGCCCATGCCACCAGCGCAAAACCGGCGGCCACAAAGACGGTTGGCATAATGGCCAGGCCATCCAGACCGTCGGTCAGGTTAACGGCGTTGCCGGTACCGACAATCACAAAGTAGGCCAGCAGGATGTAGAACAGCCCCAGCTGTGGCATCACGTCTTTAAAGAACGGCACGACCAGCTCGGTGGCAGGCGTGTCTTTGCCTGCCAGATACAGCGCAAAGGCCACGCCCAGCGCGATCACCGACATCCAGAAATACTTCCAGCGCGCGATCAGGCCTTTGGTATCTTTGCGGACGACTTTGCGGTAATCATCCACAAAACCGATGATCCCGTAACCCACCAGTACCGTCAGAACGCACCAGACGTACGGGTTGGAGGGATAGGCCCACAGCAACACGGAAACGACGATGGCGGTCAGGATCATGATCCCGCCCATGGTCGGCGTGCCGCGCTTGCTGAAGTGCGATTCCGGACCGTCGTTACGCACAACCTGGCCGAAAGAGAGTTTTTGCAGACGGGCAATCATGCGCGGGCCCATCCACAGCGAGATGAACAGCGCAGTCAGCAGGCTGACGATGGCGCGAAACGTCAGATACGAAAAGACGTTAAAGCCTGAATAATATTTGACCAAATGTTCGGCCAGCCAAACTAACATGTCCCGTTCTCCTGTAATGCGTGCACAACCTCTTCCATGGCGGCACTACGTGAACCTTTCACTAACACAGTCACAATTTGTTTTTCTGTAATCAACGCCTTAAGGCGCGCTATCAACGCGGTTTTATCAGCAAAATGCTCGCCAACGCCGCTGGCTTGGCTAATCGCCTGGCTCAGTTTTCCTGCGCTCAGCACGCAGTCCAGCCCTGCCGCTTTCGCCGCTTCACCGACCTGGGTATGGCAGGCTTCGCTTTCGTCGCCCAGCTCTGCCATATCGCCCACCACCATGATGCGGTAGCCCGGCATTTCAGATAACACCTGCACCGCCGCCGTCATCGAGCCCACGTTCGCGTTGTAGGAGTCATCAAGCAGCAGCTTGTTTTCCGAAAGCTGAATCGGGAACAGACGCCCCGGCACGGCTTTCAGGTTCGCCAGCCCGGTTTTAATCGCTTCATGCGACGCGCCCACTGCCGTCGACAACGCCGCCGCCGCAAGCGCATTGGCGATATTATGGCGACCCGGCAGCGGCAGCAGCACATCTACGCCACCCGTTGGGGTGGTGAGGGTGAACTCCGTACCGTGCGACGTCACATGGATATTGGTCGCGGTAAAATCACTGTTGGCCGCATTCGGCGAGAAGCGCCAGGTTTTACGCGAACCAATAATGCTTTGCCAGTTCAGCCAGTCGTTGTTGTCGGCGTTCAGAATGGCGATACCGTCATCCGGCAGACCGGTGTAAATCTCACCTTTGGCTTTCGCTACGCCTTCCAGCGAGCCAAAGCCTTCCAGATGCGCCGCCGCGAGGTTATTCACCAGCGCGGCTTCCGGGCGAGTCAGGCTCACGGTCCAGGCGATTTCGCCTTGGTGGTTTGCCCCTAACTCGATCACCGCAAATTCATGTTCTTTGGTCAGGCGGAGTAATGTCATCGGCACGCCGATGTCATTATTGAGGTTGCCCGCGGTATAAAGCGTATTCCCGCACTGGCTGAGGATCGCCGCCGTCATCTCTTTCACCGACGTCTTGCCTGATGAACCGGTCAAGGCGACAACGCGCGTAGGGACCTGCTGGCGAACCCAGGCGGCCAGCTCACCGAACGCGAGACGCGTATCTTTCACCACAATTTGTGGCAGATCGATATCGAGCTTGCGGCTGACGAGCAGCGCACCGGCGCCGTTCTCTTTGGCCTGTTCCGCAAAATCATGCGCGTCAAAACGCTCGCCTTTCAGCGCCACAAACAGACAGCCTGCGGTGATTTTGCGGGTGTCCGTCGTTACGGCATCAATGGTCAGGTCTTGCCCGTGGAGGTCGCCCTGCAGAATAGCAGCGGCCTGGCTTAACGTGATGCTAATCATGCCACGACTCCCAGCAGGCGTGCTGCCGTTACGCGGTCCGAGTAGTCCAGACGGCGATTGCCAACGATCTGATAATCTTCATGGCCTTTGCCCGCCAGCAGGACAACATCATTCTCCTGCGCCTGCATGATGGTGTTGGTCACGGCTTCCGCACGCCCTTCCACCACGCGAGCGCGGCCCGCGTCCAGCATGCCCGCCAGAATGTCATTAATGATGGCGCGCGGCTCTTCGGTACGCGGGTTGTCATCGGTCACAACCGGAATATCTGCGAACTGCTCGGCAATAGCCCCCATCAGCGGGCGTTTGCCTTTATCGCGATCGCCGCCGCAGCCAAACACGCACCAGAGCTTACCGGCGCAGTGCAGGCGCGCCGCTTCCAGCGCTTTTTCCAGCGCATCCGGCGTGTGGGCATAATCAACCACAACGGTCGGTTTGCCCGGCGCGCTGAACACTTCCATACGGCCGCAAACCGGCTGCAGACGCGCTGAGGTTTTCAGCAGTTCAGCCATCGGATAACCCAGCGCCAGCAGCGTTGCCAGCGCCAGCAGCAGGTTGCTGACGTTAAACGCGCCCATCAGGCGGCTTTCAATTTCGCCTTCACCCCAAGAAGAGGCAAAGCGGATTGTCGCCCCGCTGTCGTGATAATTCACCTCAACCGCCTTCAGCCAGCGGCCGTGGCAGTTGGGATTGATATGGTCTTCCATCGACACCGCAACCGCATCCGGCAGCTTCGCCAGCCAGCGGCGGCCCACTTCGTCGTCGGCGTTGATGATGGCTTGTCCGTAATGGTGAGTAGAGAACAGCAGCCATTTCGCGGCTTCGTAATGCTCCATATCACCGTGATAATCAAGATGATCGCGGCTCAGGTTGGTAAACACGGAAGCGGCAAATTTCAGCGCCGCGACGCGGTGCTGAACCAGACCGTGCGAAGAGACTTCCATCGCAGCAAAGGTTGCCCCCTGCCCTGCCAGACCGGCAAGCACATGCTGTACGTCTACGGCCGAGCCGGTGGTGTTTTCCGTCGGGCTCACTTTGCCCAGCAGGCCGTTACCCACGGTACCCATCACCGCACCGGTTTCACCCAGCAGCTGGGCCCACTGCGCCATCAGCTGCGTGGTAGTGGTTTTACCGTTCGTACCCGTGACGCCTACCAGGCGCAGCTGGTCGGAAGGTTCGTGATAAAAACGTCCCGCCAGCGCGGAAAGACGCTCGTTTAACTGGCTGAGATAGATGACCGGCACCCCGTGCATTTCACGGATCTCACCGTCGGTTGCCTCATCTTTGGCCTCAGCAATAATGGCAGCCACACCTTGCGCAATCGCCTGCGGGATATAACGACGCCCGTCCGCCTGATGACCGACCACCGCCACAAAAAGATCGCCAGAAGCAGCCACGCGGCTGTCCAGTACCATCTCTCGCAGTGCTCGCTCCGGTGCATTTGGCACCCACGGAGCGAGAAGGTCGCGCAAATTACGATCTGCCACCTGTACCCTCGCCTTGATTAATTACAAATTCACTTTTTTCGCCCGTCGCCAGCGCATCCGGTTCGATGTTCATGGTGCGTAACACGCCGCCCATGATAGCCCCGAACACAGGCGCGGAGACGGCGCCGCCGTAGTATTTACCCGCCTGTGGATCGTTTATCACGACCACCAGCGCAAAACGCGGATTGCTTGCAGGCGCAACGCCTGCGGTATAGGCAATGTATTTGTTGATATAGCGGCCGTCCGGCCCTACTTTTTTCGCCGTGCCGGTCTTGATGGCGATGCGATAACCTTTGATTGCCGCCTTCACGCCGCCGCCGCCGGGCAGCGCCACGCTTTCCATCATATGAACAACCGTACGGACGGTTGATTCCGGGAAGATACGCTCGCCGGGAACCGGTGGATCAACTTTGGTAATCGACAGCGGACGATAAACGCCATAGCTGCCGATCGTTGCGTAGACTCGCGCTAACTGTAACGGTGTCACCATTAGCCCGTAGCCGAAAGAGAAGGTGGCCCTCTCTATGTCAGACCACCGTTGTTTTTGAGGATATAAGCCACTGCGTTCTCCGACCAACCCCAAATTGGTCGCCTTTCCAAGCCCAAAACGTGAGTAAGTCTCTACTAACGCTGAGGACGGCATCGCTAACGCCAGCTTTGAAACACCGACGTTACTCGACTTCTGTAACACCCCGGTCAGGGTCAATTCGCTGTAGCGCGCCACGTCTTTGATCTCGTGGCCGTTAATTCGGTATGGAATGGTATTCAGGACGGTGTTTTCATTGACGATACCGCGCTGAAGGGCAGTCATGACCACCATCGGCTTAACGGTCGAACCCGGTTCGAACACGTCGGTGATGGTACGGTTACGCATAATATCCTTCTGCGTACCGGTAAGATTGTTAGGGTTGTAGGACGGGCTATTGGCCATCGCCAGCACTTCACCCGTGTTGACATCGACTAACACGGCACTGCCCGATTCCGCTTTGTTGAAGGCCACGGCATTGTTCAGCTCGCGGTAAACCAGCGCCTGTAGCCGCTCATCAATACTCAGGGCCAGATTGTGCGCGGCCTGGCTGTCCGTAGAGGAAATATCCTCGATCACGCGACCATAGCGGTCCTTACGCACAATACGCTCGCCGGGCTGGCCGGTGAGCCATTTATCAAAGCTTTTTTCAACGCCTTCAATCCCCTGGCTATCAACGTTAGTAAAGCCAATGAGGTGAGCAGTCACTTCGCCGGATGGATAGTAACGACGGGATTCTTCACGCAGATGGATCCCCGGCAGCTTCAATTTTTTGATGTAGTCCGCCATGTCAGGGTTAACCTGACGCGCCAGATAGATAAACCGCCCTCGCGGGTTCGTATTTACGCGTGAAGCTAACTGGTCCAGCGGCATCTTCAGCGCATCCGCAAGGGCCTTCCAGCGGTTATCAAGCGTGATACCGCCAGCGTCGTGCAGCTCTTTAGGATCGGCCCAGATCGCCTTCACCGGCACGCTCACCGCCAGCGGACGACCCGAACGGTCGGTGATCATCCCGCGGGATGTCGACACTTCCTGGACGCGCAGGGAGCGCATGTCGCCCTGACGCACCAGCATGTCAGGGGCGATGATTTGCAGCCAGGCCACGCGTCCCAGCAGAAAACCCAGAGCGAGTAAAATGCAGCCGCAAAGCAACGCAAAACGCCAACTGACAAAGTTGGCCTGTTCTTCCTGACGTTTTGGTTTTAGCGTTTTTGCCGCTGCTTTCATGCGTCGCGTTTTCCCTTATTTTTGTACTACGATATTTTCCTGCGAAGGATCAACATGCTGCAGCTGCAGCTTTTCCGTTGCGATCCGTTCAACCCGGCTGTGATCGCCGAGCGCGTTTTCTTCAAGGATCAGATTTCGCCATTCAATATCCAGCGCATCGCGTTCCAGTACCATCTGCTCGCGTTGCGCAGTCAATAAACGTGTATGGTGGGCGGTGGTCACCACCGTAACTGCCGTGACAATGATACAAATGAACAGACAGAGTGGCAGTTTCCCAAACCGCAAAAGATCGTCGCCGATCACGCCAGGCAAGGCATGGCGCTCGTTGCTTCCTAACGAATCCTTAACTTTGCTTAGGGTCTCTGTCACTCTGCCGATCATGCGTTCGTCCTCTCTGCAACACGCAGCACTGAACTACGGGCGCGTGGATTCTCTGCCACTTCTTCTTCGCCCGGCATCAACTTGCCTAATGCTCGCAACTGACGGCCACCCAGTTTCCTGAGTTGTTCTTCCGTCATCGGCAGCCCCGCTGGCACCTGTGGACCGCGGCTTTGCTCACGCATAAAGCGTTTCACAATACGGTCTTCCAGCGAATGGAAGCTGATGATGGATAACCGCCCACCCGGGGCCAGCACGTCGAGCGAGCTTTTTAGCGCCAGCTCTATTTCCTCCAGTTCACTGTTTACCCAGATGCGAACCGCCTGGAAGGTACGGGTCGCGGGATGTTTGTGCTTATCCTTCACCGGTGTCGCCGCCGCGATCACTTCGGCCAACTCTTTGGTGCGGGTCATGGGCTCAATGCGATTGCGCTCAACGATGGCGCGCGCAATACGTTTGCCAAAGCGCTCTTCGCCAAACGTTTTGATGACCCATGCAATATCTGCTTCGTCAGCGGTCTGTAACCACTCAGCGGCAGACTGACCGCGCGTCGGGTCCATACGCATGTCCAGCGGACCATCACGCATAAAGGAGAAACCACGTTCAGCGTCATCAAGCTGGGGTGAAGAGACGCCAAGATCGAGAAGAATCCCGTCGATCTTGCCCGTCAGGCCACGCTCGGCAACATAATCCGCGAGCGCAGAGAAAGGTCCATGCACGATGGAAAAGCGTGGGTCATTGATGGTTTGTGCAACGGCAATTGCCTGCGGATCGCGATCGATTGCCAGCAGACGTCCTTCCTCTCCAAGCTGGGAGAGAATCAAACGCGAGTGACCACCGCGACCAAACGTGCCATCAATGTAGATGCCATCCGGACGAATATTCAGACCGTTTACGGCCTCGTCCAGTAACACCGTTTTGTGTTTATAATTTTCCATCATATTTATAGAGACAAGTCCTGCAGCCGTTCCGATAATGTCGCGGAATCAGACTGCTCAGCGTCGATATCTTCCTTGACCTGTTGATACCAGGTCGTTTCATCCCACAGTTCAAACTTGTTGAACTGCCCGACCAGCATCACTTCTTTGGTCAGACCGGCATGTTGCCGCAACACAGGGGCAATCAGTAACCGCCCTGCGTTATCCATCTGACATTCACTGGCATGTCCCAATAACAGCCGCTGTACGCGGCGTTCCTGCGGGTTCATGCTCGACAGTCGCGACAGCTTTTGCTCAATAATTTCCCATTCAGGCAAGGGGTAAAGCAGCAGGCAGGGGGAGTTAATGTCAATGGTGCAAACCATTTGACCCGCAGCGTTCTCAATCAGCTGGTCGCGGTATCGGGTTGGTACCGATAAACGCCCTTTGCTGTCGAGATTGACTAACGTAGCTCCACGGAACATGCCAGTCTCACCCCTCCTCACCACTTTAACCCACAAATTCCCACCTAAAGGAGTTTACGGAGCGAGGGAAAAGCTTGTCAAGCCAGGACTCTCCCTATAAGGACCCGAAAGCCCTCTATTTACAGAGATAAACAGTCCTGGTTAATAACTGCACAACTGGCGAGGCAAAATTAACGTTATGAATATTTGTAAGAAAAAAACCGAATATGCACACTAGCGTTAAAGCTCACTCAATATCATCGCAGATAAATATAAAATGTCAGTTTGCGACGCGGGCAGCATTTTATGACAGATTCTCAGGGGATAACAGCGCCAGATTCATCCAAGTGCCCGGTAAGCGCGGAGGTTGCCACGTAAGCTGAAGCAGTAAGAGGAAAAACGTCTGAATATTCATCGACCGAAGAGGGTTTGTAACAAAATAATACAAAGATAGCTGTTTAAAATCGCCCGCATGTTCTTTAAAAGGACAATTTAAAAGCCAGAATGAATTAAAAAAATAGGCGATTACGATCCCGCAAGAATTATCCTAATTTCTCTCCGGGAATTATCTGCACGAATAATCACAGCAAAATGGGGCAGATTTCTCCGCCCCGGTCATTTCATTTTTGGCGGCTTAAAATTCCGCGATGGTAGAGATTACGTTTGATACGCGTCAGACCCGGCTTCGGTTTGCGCGGCTCATCCAGGCTTGCCAGCACAATCTCAAGCACGCGTTCAGCCACATCGCGGTGACGCTGTGCTACCGCCAGCACCGGGCACTGCAGGAAGTCGAGCAGCTCATTATCCCCGAACGTGGCAATCGCCAGGTCGGAGGGCAGTTTACCTTCACGACGCAAGGTCACATCCATGACACCCTGCAACAGCGCAAATGACGTGGTGAACAGCGCCTGAGGCATCGGATGCGTTTCCAGCCATTTCTCAAACAGCTGCGCTGCGGCTTCGCGTTCGTAGCTATTGGCATAGAGGTAGTGAACCTCGCGCGGATCGTCTTTCCAGGCGGTTCTGAATCCCTGCTCACGCAGGAAGCTCACGGAAAGCTCGGGCAACGCGCCAAGATACAGCACTGTTTCAGCGGGGAACGTTCTCAGCTCTGCGGCCAGCATTTCTGCATCATCCTGATCCGCACCCACGACGCTGGTGAAATGCTCGCGATCGAGCGCGCGGTCCAGCGCAACGATTGGGAACGGGTCGTTCGCCCAGCGCTGGTAGAACGGATGCTCTGGCGGCAAGGAGGTCGACACGATGATGGCATCCACCTGGCGCTGGAGCAGATGCTCAATGCAACGCATTTCGTTGTCGGGCTGGTCTTCCGAGCAGGCAATCAGCAATTGATAGCCGCGCTGGCGCGCCTGTCGTTCAAGATAGTTGGCGATACGGGTATAGCTGGTGTTTTCCAGGTCTGGGATCACCAGACCAATAGAGCGGGTACGCCCGGCACGCAGACCGGCTGCGACAGCATTCGGATGGTAGTTATGCTCACGAACCACCGCCATAACTTTTTCAACGGTCTTGTCGCTGACACGGTACTGCTTTGCTTTACCGTTAATCACATAGCTGGCCGTTGTTCGTGACACGCCGGCTAGCCGGGCGATTTCATCCAGTTTCACAATTGCCCCTTAAAAAAAGAAAAGAGTCCATGGCCCTGTCAAGGTTATGGTTAAATCTTTTAACATCTAAACGCAGAAAAGACTTCGCGGCAACCGCTTTTATCTGCGTTGTCGGCTGATTACGCAAAAAAAAGCCCGGCTTTGGTGACCGGGCAGAAAGAGGCGAACCTTTTTGGCAACTAACGCATGATTTTCTCGCCGCGTGACAGACCTACGACACCCGATCTCGCCACCTCGACAATTTTTGCGACGTCCCGCACGGACGCGAGGAAAGCATCCAGCTTGTCGCTTGTCCCGACCAGCTGCACAGTATAAAGAGAAGGCGTGACGTCGATAATTTGTCCGCGGAAAATATCCGCATTGCGTTTGACTTCATCACGCCCGTAGCCGCTGGCCTGGATTTTCACCAGCATGACCTCACGCTCAACGTAGGCCCCCTGCCCCAGCTCGCTCACGCGCAGTACGTCGACCAGCTTATGCAGCTGTTTTTCAATTTGCTCAAGCACTTTGGCATCGCCGACGGTTTGGATCGTCATGCGCGACAGCGTCGGGTCTTCCGTTGGGGCAACGGTCAGGCTTTCAATGTTATAACCGCGCTGCGCAAAAAGGCCAATGACGCGCGACAGTGCGCCAGACTCGTTTTCCAGTAAAACAGATAATATCCGGCGCATATCAGGTTCTCTCCGTTTTGCTTAACCACATTTCATCCATACCACCACCACGAATATGCATCGGATAAACGTGCTCGGTCCCATCAACAATCACATCCATAAAGACGAGGCGGTTGTTTTTAACGTGCTCAAGCGCTTGCGCGAGCTTCGTCTCCAGCTCAGCCGGATCGGTCACCCGCATGCCTACATGGCCGTAAGCTTCAGCAAGACGAACAAAATCCGGCAGCGATTTCATGTATGACTGAGAGTGGCGGCCAGAGTAGATCATATCCTGCCACTGCTTCACCATACCGAGATACCCGTTATTCAGGTTCAGCACCAGTACCGGCAGTTCATATTGCAGCGCGGTAGACAGCTCCTGAATGTTCATCTGAATACTGCCGTCCCCCGTCACGCAGACGACGGTTTCATTCGGCAGCGCCAGCTTCACGCCCAGCGCGGCAGGCAGACCAAAGCCCATAGTTCCCAAACCACCGGAGTTGATCCAGTGTCGCGGTTTATCAAACGGGTAATACAGGGCGGCAAA
This sequence comes from Enterobacter cloacae complex sp. ECL352, assembly GCF_020149545.1. NCBI lineage: Bacteria > Pseudomonadati > Pseudomonadota > Gammaproteobacteria > Enterobacterales > Enterobacteriaceae > Enterobacter > Enterobacter cloacae complex sp. ECL352. The sequence continues at coordinate 3,039,563 of NZ_CP083709.1, read as the reverse complement.
CATCTGATGCTGCCCCACGTCTGAGGTCACGTACGCCTCACCTTTCGTCAGTCGCCACACCGCTTCAATGACCGCCTGCGGCTTAATATTTTCACTTTGCGTGTCATATTTCAGGCACTGACGCGCGCGCCACTGTTCAATCTGCTGCCACCAGTCGCGGATCTCATCCAGCGGCTGGGTTGCACTCTCCTGGGTCAGCAGATCCAGCATTTGCTCCAGAACCTGCCGGGCATCACCTACGATCGGCACATCAGCCGACACCGTTTTTGAAATTGACGTTGGATCGATATCAATGTGCAGCACGGTAGCGTTCGGGCAATACTTCGCCAGGTTGTTGGTGGTGCGGTCGTCAAAGCGCACGCCCACGGCAAAGATCACATCGGAATGATGCATCGTCATGTTGGCTTCATAGGTACCGTGCATACCCAGCATTCCCAGCGCCTGACGATGGGTGGCAGGGAACGCCCCCAGCCCCATCAGTGACGACGCAACGGGAAGGTTAAGCTTTTCAATCAGTTCACGAAGCTGGGCTTCACAGGCAGAGTTGATCGCCCCGCCACCGACATAGACCACCGGTTTTTTGGCTGCCAGAAGCGTTTGCAACGCTCGCTTGATCTGACCTTTATGCCCCTGCGTTGTGGGATTATAAGAGCGCATGCTGACCGATTCCGGCCAGACATAAGGCAGCTTGTTTGCAGGATTGAGAATATCTTTAGGCAGATCGACCACCACCGGTCCCGGGCGTCCGCTCGCCGCCAGCCAGAAGGCTTTTTTCAGTATGCCGGGAATGTCTTCTGTTTGCTTGACCAGGAAGCTGTGCTTCACAACGGGACGCGAAATCCCAACCATGTCGCACTCCTGAAACGCATCGTAGCCAATCAGTGAGGTTGCCACCTGCCCGGAGAGGATCACCAGCGGGATAGAGTCCATATAGGCCGTCGCAATCCCGGTAATGGCGTTTGTCGCGCCGGGGCCAGACGTGACTAACACCACGCCCACTTCACCCGTCGCACGTGCCAGGCCGTCAGCCATGTGTACCGCCGCCTGCTCGTGACGTACCAGAACATGGTCAATGCCCCCAACCGTATGCAGCGCATCATAAATATCGAGAACCGCACCGCCAGGGTAGCCGAACACTTGCTTTACGCCCTGATCGATCAGCGACCGAACGACCATTTCCGCGCCAGACAACATCTCCATGCTTTGCCTCCAGGCATTTTGTTATAGACGGACTGCCGAATTCATTTCCGCACCGTCTTACGATTGGGATGAACCAATCTTATATTTTGCAGAGTGTTCTTTACCTTAACCGCTCGTTATGAGGCAGGCAATTAGCAAACCCGGGGAGATAAACGGTGCGTAAAGCAGAAAAAGCAGCCGTTCACAGAAGATATGGTTAATTCCTCTGGGAATAGAGAGTGAGGTGATAAATCATCGCTGAAAAGCGCGAAAATGCAGGAAATCATCTATTTTTGCGTGCCGTAGAGCAGCCAAAAAAAAACATCACAGAACAAAATAGTAGTTATCTAAAAAAACTCAGGATAAATCACATAAACCGATGCGATTTATCCTGATGCGTTTACCGGCGACAGATGCCAACCAGCAACTCTTCCATCCACTGATGTCCTTTATCCCGGCCCGCTGCTTCATGCCAGGAAAGATAACAGGTACGGCTATTTAGCTTGAGCGGCAGAGGCAAAATTTGCAGATTTAAAGGGTCAGAAAACTCTTCTGCCAGCCAGCGCGGCGCAATTGCCACCAGCTGTGTCTGGGAAACCACGTTTAATACGCTGACCATGGCCATGCCCTGATAAGCCACGCTCGCCTGTTTATCCGCAGTGTCATACCACGGCAGGCTAAAAGAAGCATATCTGTCGAGCGCAACAACGGCGTGTTGCTCGTTATAAACATCGTTTTCTCGCAGCGGAGAATTCAGGCGCGGGTGTTTTTTACTGGCGACCAAAACCATTTCATCTTTAAACAGCGGCACGCAGGAAAATTCCGGACGACGGAACTCTTCATACCCCAGAACGAATTCGATCTCCTGATAGCGTAACTGATGTTCTGTGTTTTGATTCAGGGATGATTTAAAAACAAGATTGATATTGGGTGCGATCTCTTCAACTTTATTATAGATAATCGACGTTAAATAATTGTCTAAAGGGCTACAGACACAAAGATGGAATACGCGCTCGCTGCTTAAGGGTTCAAAGCCCGATCCCGGCAGCTCATTTTGGACCAGTTGCAACGCCTGGCGAATGGAGCCAAACAGCTGGAATGCGCGCGCCGTAGGCTGGATCCCCCTCCCGTAGCGAACAAATAATTCTTCGTTAAACATAAGCTTAAGCCTGGCAACGGCATTACTCACGGCAGGTTGTGACATCCCCAAGGTTTGGGCAGCGCGGGTGATATTCTGTTCCTGCATGACAGCATCAAACACCGTCAGAAGATTCAGATCCACCGTGCGTAACTGTGGTTTAATCCCATCAGTAGCTTGAGGTTGTTTAATATTATTTTCTGGCACTTCTGACTCCACTGTCACGCTACACCCCTTTGCCAACGTACGGTAATAATCCTGAAAAATATCATTTATCATGCAAATACGATCAGCGAAAGAGAATTATTTAAAATTCGGAATAAATAAAGACTGTATATTAACGAAAATTAATGAACAAAACTGATATGTTTGACTTTAGGATTTAAATGAAACCATAAATCAAACCAATATACAATTGCCGTCAGGTTAATGATGATTTAAGTATTATTAAACTGTTATTACTATCGCCCTACAGTTAGTTAACAACCTGTTATCTCTATTCGATTTCCAGCATTCCGGAAAAGATTCACTGCATTTATAAGTTTATGATATCAAATCTATTTAAACACAAAGCATCCTCATAAAACATTTCACTCATTTTTAAACATTTATATTTATTGGTTTCTGCAACTCTTTTCTCAAGTCCAAAATTAGACAATTAATCGGGTCAAAAAAGCTAAAACCAGCACAATTAGCTAAAGTGAATACCCGGTTGATTCCATCTGTCGGGCCCGTTTTCATCCTCAGGGGTTGACATGAACAACCGTATCCAGTACCACTAAAAGCATATTGAATTTAACGGAGCACGATTCATGACACGCACCATTCGTTTCACCGGTCTACTACTACTAAACGCATCCACTGTGCGCGGTAGACTGGCGGGCGAAATTCAGCGTTGAATCGTCACCAGTAAGACTAGAAACCCGCGCCACTGCGCGGGTTTTTTTATGCTCGTAGCAAGGCGCCCTAAGACTGACAAGGACCTAACCCATGAGCCAGCAAGTCATTATTTTCGATACAACTTTACGTGACGGTGAACAGGCATTACAGGCAAGCCTGAGTGTAAAAGAGAAACTGCAGATCGCGCTGGCTCTCGAACGTATGGGTGTTGACGTGATGGAGGTCGGTTTCCCTGTCTCTTCCCCGGGTGATTTCGAATCCGTACAGACCATTGCGCGCACCATTAAAAACAGCCGCGTCTGTGCCCTGGCGCGCTGCGTAGAGAAAGACATCGACGTCGCCGCCGAGTCGCTGAAGGTCGCCGAAGCGTTCCGTATCCACACCTTTATTGCTACCTCGCCTATGCACATCGCAACCAAGCTGCGCAGCACGCTGGATGAGGTGATTGAGCGCGCGGTCTACATGGTTAAACGCGCACGCAACTATACCGATGACGTTGAGTTCTCCTGTGAAGATGCGGGCCGTACGCCAATCGAAGACCTGGCGCGCGTTGTAGAAGCCGCCATCAACGCAGGCGCGAAAACCATCAACATCCCGGACACCGTCGGCTACACCATGCCGTTTGAGTTCTCCAACATCATCACCGGCCTGTATGACCGCGTGCCGAATATTGATAAAGCAATTATCTCCGTCCACACCCACGATGATTTGGGTCTGGCCGTAGGCAATGCCATCGCCGCCGTCCACGCTGGCGCGCGTCAGGTAGAAGGCGCGATGAACGGTATCGGCGAACGCGCGGGCAACTGTTCGCTGGAAGAAGTGATCATGGCGATCAAAGTGCGCAAAGACATCATGGACGTGCACACCCGCATTAATCACAACGAAATCTGGCGCACCAGCCAGACCGTCAGCCAGATTTGCAACATGCCCATTCCGGCTAACAAAGCGATTGTCGGTACCGGCGCCTTCGCGCACTCCTCCGGTATCCACCAGGATGGCGTCCTGAAGAATCGTGAAAACTACGAAATCATGACCCCGGAATCCATCGGCCTGAATCAAGTACAGCTGAACCTGACCTCCCGTTCCGGTCGCGCCGCGGTTAAACACCGTATGGAAGAGATGGGTTATAAGGACAGCGATTACAACATGGATCAGCTGTACGACGCGTTCCTGAAGCTGGCCGACAAAAAAGGTCAGGTGTTCGACTATGACCTGGAAGCGCTGGCCTTTATTAACAAGCAGCAGGAAGAGCCGGAGCACTTCCGTCTGGATTACTTCAACGTGCAGTCCGGCTCCAGCGACATCGCCACCGCCTCGGTCAAACTGGCCTGCGGCGATGAAATTAAAGCAGAGGCCGCTAACGGTAACGGCCCTGTCGATGCCATTTACCAGGCGATTAATCGCGTCACCGAGTACGACGTTGAGCTGGTGAAATATGACCTGACGGCCAAGGGCCACGGCAAAGATGCACTGGGTCAGGTCGACATTGTTGTTACCCACAATGGCCGCCGCTTCCATGGCGTGGGCCTGGCGACCGATATCGTTGAATCCTCCGCGAAAGCGATGGTGCATGTTCTGAACAACATCTGGCGCGCCGCCGAAGTCGAAAAAGAGTTGCAACGCAAAGCTCAGAATAAAGAGAACAACAAGGAAACCGTGTAATGTCGAAGAATTACCATATTGCTGTGTTGCCGGGCGACGGTATTGGTCCGGAAGTGATGGCACAGGCGCTGAAAGTACTGGAAGCCGTTCGCGCGCGTTTTGCTATGAAAATCACCACCAGCCACTACGACGTGGGCGGTATTGCGATTGATAACCACGGTACGCCGCTGCCAAAAGCGACCGTGGAAGGCTGCGAAAATGCCGATGCCGTGCTGTTTGGTTCCGTCGGTGGCCCGAAATGGGAACACCTGCCTCCGGCAGAGCAGCCTGAACGCGGCGCGCTGCTGCCGCTGCGTAAACATTTCAAACTGTTCAGCAACCTGCGTCCGGCGAAGCTGTATCAGGGTCTGGAAGAGTTCTGCCCGCTGCGTGCGGATATCGCCGCCAACGGTTTCGACATTCTGTGCGTGCGTGAACTGACCGGTGGGATCTATTTCGGTCAGCCAAAAGGACGCGAAGGCAGCGGACAACACGAGAAAGCGTTCGACACCGAGGTGTATCACCGTTTCGAAATCGAACGTATCGCCCACATCGCGTTCGAGTCGGCGCGCAAACGCCGCCATAAAGTGACCTCCATTGATAAAGCGAACGTGCTGCAGTCTTCCATTTTGTGGCGCGAGATCGTCAGTGAAGTCGCTAAGCAGTACCCGGACGTCGCGCTGTCGCACATGTACATCGACAACGCGACCATGCAGCTGATTAAAGATCCGTCCCAGTTTGACGTGCTGCTGTGCTCCAACCTGTTCGGCGATATCCTCTCTGACGAATGCGCGATGATCACCGGCTCGATGGGCATGCTGCCCTCTGCAAGCCTGAATGAAGAAGGCTTTGGTCTGTACGAGCCTGCGGGCGGCTCCGCGCCGGATATTGCCGGTAAAAATATTGCTAACCCGATTGCGCAGATCCTCTCCCTGGCACTGCTGCTGCGCTACAGCCTGGATGCAGGCGAGGCAGCAACCGCAATTGAAAACGCCATTAACCGGGCGTTAGAAGAAGGCGTCCGTACCGGCGATTTAGCACGCGGCACGGCGGCAGTCAGTACCGATGAAATGGGCGACATCATTGCCCGCTATGTCGCTGAAGGGGTGTGATCATGGCTAAGACGTTATATGAAAAGTTGTTTGATGCGCACGTTGTTTACGAGGCACCGAACGAAACCCCGCTGCTGTACATTGACCGTCATCTGGTACACGAAGTGACTTCTCCTCAGGCATTTGACGGCCTGCGCGCGCACAAGCGTCCGGTACGTCAGCCGGGTAAAACCTTCGCGACGATGGATCACAACGTTTCCACCCAGACCAAAGACATCAATGCCTCGGGTGAGATGGCGCGTATCCAGATGCAGGAGCTGATTAAGAACTGCAATGAATTTGGCGTTGAGCTGTACGACCTGAACCATCCGTATCAGGGCATCGTCCACGTGATGGGGCCTGAACAAGGGATCACCCTGCCGGGTATGACCATCGTCTGCGGGGACTCCCATACCGCGACCCACGGCGCGTTTGGCGCTCTGGCGTTCGGGATTGGCACTTCCGAGGTGGAACATGTGCTGGCAACGCAGACCCTGAAACAGGGCCGCGCCAAAACCATGAAGATTGAAGTGAAGGGTAAAGCCGCACCGGGTATTACCGCAAAAGACATCGTGCTGGCCATCATCGGTAAAACCGGCAGCGCAGGCGGCACCGGTCACGTTGTTGAGTTCTGCGGGGAAGCCATCCAGGCGCTGAGCATGGAGGGACGCATGACCCTGTGCAATATGGCGATTGAGATGGGCGCAAAAGCCGGTCTGGTCGCGCCGGACGAAACCACCTTCAACTACGTGAAGGGTCGTCTGCACGCGCCGAAAGGTCAGAATTTTGACGACGCGGTAGCGTACTGGAAAACCCTGAAAACCGACGATGGCGCAGCCTTTGACACTGTCGTCACGCTGCAGGCAGAAGAGATTGCGCCTCAGGTGACCTGGGGCACCAATCCGGGCCAGGTGATTTCCGTTAACGACAATATCCCGGACCCGGCATCCTTTACCGATCCGGTCGAGCGCGCCAGTGCGGAAAAAGCGCTGGCCTACATGGGGCTGAAGCCCGGCGTGCCGTTGACCGATGTCGCCATTGATAAAGTCTTTATCGGTTCCTGCACCAACTCCCGTATCGAAGATTTGCGTGCCGCCGCCGAGATTGCCAAAGGCCGCAAAGTGGCGCCAGGCGTTCAGGCGCTGGTGGTACCTGGCTCCGGCCCGGTGAAAGCCCAGGCGGAAGCCGAAGGTCTGGATAAGATCTTTATCGAAGCGGGCTTCGAGTGGCGTCTGCCCGGCTGCTCCATGTGTCTGGCCATGAACAACGATCGCCTGAATCCGGGCGAGCGCTGCGCCTCCACCAGCAACCGTAACTTTGAAGGCCGTCAGGGCCGCGGTGGGCGCACCCATCTGGTCAGCCCGGCAATGGCCGCCGCTGCGGCAGTCACCGGCCATTTCGCCGATATTCGCAGCCTGAAATAAGGAGACAATCATGGCAGAGAAATTTACCCAACATACGGGCCGGGTTGTCCCGCTGGACGCCGCTAACGTCGATACTGACGCTATTATTCCAAAACAGTTTCTGCAGAAAGTGACGCGTACCGGTTTCGGCGCACATCTGTTTAACGACTGGCGTTTCCTGGACGATAAGGGAGAAGTGCCTAATCCGGAATTCGTTCTGAACTTCCCGGAATATAAAGGCGCCTCCATTTTGCTGGCACGCGAAAACTTTGGCTGCGGCTCATCCCGTGAACACGCGCCGTGGGCGCTCACCGACTACGGTTTTAAAGTGGTCATTGCCCCAAGCTTCGCGGATATTTTTTACGGTAACAGCTTCAACAACCAGCTGCTGCCCGTCACGCTGAGCGATGAACAGGTCGATGAGTTGTTCGCGCTGGTTAAGGCGAATCCGGGCATTTCGTTTGAAGTGGATCTGGAAGCAGAAGTGGTGAAAGCCGGGGATAAGACCTACAGCTTCAGCATTGATGCGTTCCGCCGTCACTGCATGCTTAACGGTCTGGACAGCATTGGTTTAACTCTCCAGCACGACGCGGCGATTGCCGCTTACGAAAACAAACAACCTGCATTTATGAAATAACCCTCCGGCCTGCAGTCCATTCTGCAGGCCGCGTTTTATCCCGATACCCGCCTCCTTCTGTAAATACTTCCCAAACCCAGCCAATAATGACGTTATATTTAATGTCAATTTAATGTTTCCTGCGCAGAATAACCGCTCAATCAGCTGGCAGCGGAAATAATCATGGAAAAGAAAAATGGCAATGAGTCTCACATCCGTTCTCGGGAAATACATAAATGCACATTAGTAAGCGTGATAACAAATAGTTTACTCACCGCATTTCAGATACTTGCAGGGATATTCTCCGGCTCACAAGGTTTAATTGCTGATGGGATTCATTCTCTTTCCGATTTATCCTCCGACTTTGTCGTTCTGGTTGCGAATAAAAAGAGCCAGAAAGCCTCTGATATCGATCATCATTACGGTCATCTGCGTTTCGAAAACGGTGCAAAGCTCATTATTGGCGCTATTCTGCTGCTTGTGGGGGTAGGGATGCTCTGGTCCGCAGGCAATAAACTGCTTCACCCCGAGACGCATCAGCTGGTGAAAGGGGCCGCGCTGTGGGTGGCGATACTGGCGCTGGTGGTGAAGGAAAGCCTGTTCAGATACATGTTTGCCACGGGAAAACGTATTCAGTCCTCGCTGCTGATAGCCAATGCCTGGCATGCCCGTTCTGACGCAGCGTCGTCAGTGGTTGTCGCCATCGGCATTGCCGGGAATTTAGTGGGTTTTCACGCGATGGACCTCATTGCGGCCCTGATTGTCGGAGTATTCATCGCCCACATGGGTTACAAATTTTCTGCCGATGCCCTGCACGATCTGATGGACCGTTCGCTTGAGCCCGAGCTGGAGCACGACATCAAAACGTGTCTTCTCGCAACCGAGGGCGTCACCGGACTCCATGATTTAAAAACCCGCAAGATGGGTGATTTAGCCCTTGTCGATGTCCATCTTGAAGTGAACGGCGAATTAAGCGTAAAAGAAGGACATCAGATTGCCGTGAATGCCAGAAATAACGTGATGCAAAAATTCAATGTACTGAACGTGATGACGCATATTGATCCTGCCCGCTAACCGGAACGCATAAATACAGTGTGACGCAACCGACCGTTAAGGTTTCGTTAATTAATCTGCGTCACACTGCATCGCATCAGCTCTCTCATTATTGAGGTAAAAAGCGATGAAACCAACATTGCGCGATACGCTTCCCCATAAAGAAACGCCTTTTCTTCGCATACTGCACATTCTTGTGGCCTTACTGGTCCTCGCCCAGATTATCAATTCTAATTTCACCGAAAGTGAAGCCCTCCACGAATCCGGGCTGAACGGAATTTTCACCTGGATCCATGTTATCTCCGGATTTGGTTTAATTTTTTGTGGCATTGCCATGATGGCATGGATGTTAACCCAGCGCGGATTTAAGTATTACTTCGCCTGGCTGGCGCTGGATTTTCGCGGAATTGTTGACGATATTCGCACCCTCGCGCAGCGTCAGCTTCCTGACGCGCATGCCGGCGGTATGGCAGCAACGGTGCAAGGTCTGGGCGTGCTGGCGCTGCTGGGCGTTGCACTCTGCGGCGCGGCCTGGTTCATGCTGAACGCCACGCTCGGGCCGGTTTCGTCCGTCACGGAATCCGTCTTGGATTTGCATAAATTCCTGACGGTCTTTATTGAGACATATTTCTGGGCACACGGCTTCATGGGCCTCGTTCATATGTACCTGACGCTACGCGCGCAGCGTAAATATCAGTATTCAGAATAAAACGGTTCACAGAGCCCGGCGTTCCCGGGCTCCGTTTCGTTCATCCGATCACACGTCTTTTACGCGGCAGGTCAGCAGAAGCGTCACGACGGATAGCGCCGCAATCATCCAGTAGACAGACGCATGCCCGTAGCTTTGCGCCAGCGCCCCCTGAATCACGCCCGCCAGAATCACCCCGGTTGAAATGCTGTTGGTAAAAAGCGTGGTCGCCGAGCCGGCACGACCGGGCATGAGATCCTGAAACCAGAGCATGCCGATCCCGGCAACAATCCCAATAAACACGGCGTTAAACAGCTGCAGCGCCAGCAACGCTTCCCGCGAATGGAAAAGGATCAGCCCCGCGTAGAACAGCACCCCGGCCGCCACGGCGACAATCATCATCCTGCGCTTTCCAAAGCGCTTAACGTAGTAACCCGCCAGAATCATTGCCGGAATTTCCAGCCCGGCGGCAGTTCCCATCAAGATCCCCGCAAGCTTGTCCGGCAGGCCCAGATCGCTGCTGATCCACAGCGGCATATCGATGATGTACATGGTGTTGCAGGTCCACATCAGCGTGGAGGCAATAAACAGCATGCGGACGTTTTTGTCCTGCCAGCCGCTCACCTCGGTGACAGGTTTATCCGTCGTCTGTTCGACGCGCGCCACGGACGGCAGCGCGAAGGCAATCAGCGCCAGGCTGATGACAAAAATCCCGGCGGCGATGGAAAACATGGTGGTAAAGCCGTAGTTCAACGCCAGCATAAAGGCCAGCGGCGGGCCAATGACCCACGCCAGCGAAAGCTGGGCGCGCATCACCGAGCTGAACATCACCACTTCACGCGCCGAGTTATCCGCGTATTCACGGGCCAGCGCGAACAGCTGCGGCATGGCGGTGTTCGCCAGCGACGCCAGCAGCACGCCGCAGGTAATAAGCGTCAGATAATGACGGTTGAAGGCAAAGAGCAGCGCGTTGCCCACGGCCATGGCGCAGCAAAAGAGGATCAGCCTGCGGCGATCGCCCTGGCTGTCCGATCGTTTCGCCAGCGCGAGGCTGACCAGGATCCCGGCAATGGCGTTAACGGTGTAAAACAGGCCGACCCAAAACGGCTGCGCCCCCACCTCACGGCTGAGAAACAGGCTCAGCGTCGGCGCCTGCAGCGCCCCCGCCACGCCCATCATAAAGGCCACCAGCATAAAAGCGGCATACACGCCGTTAAGGCGTCGCCCCATCGTCATCAACCAGAGCATGCGCAAGTCCTTGTGAAAGCGAATCGAAATTGGGTGAATAGTAAACGAAAAAAGCCAGCAAAAACATTTTGCTGGCGGGTGATAAGCACCAATACTCAGTCACACATGATCGAGGCGAGTTAGCGGGAAGAGGTCGGTGTTGTAACGTCCCACTGCATCAATTCTTCTAACGTTTTCAGCCGTTGCTCTGCACACCGGCGGGCCAGCCAGGACGATCCTTTTGTCGCTGAAAAGTACTGCTGATAAAACTGACGTGCGGTAGACCTCTTCATAATTTACCTCCTCGCTTCATCGGGGAGAATTATTGGCCTAATATAGGGATAAATAAATTGCTGGTTTTTTGTCAGGAGTTCCCCTTTTATGCCTTCCGGTCGTCTGCAACAACAGTTTATCCGCCTCTGGCAGTGCTGCGAGGGGCAATCGCAGGAGACTACGCTCAACGAGCTGGCTGACCTGCTTAGCTGCTCCCGCCGCCATATGCGCACGCTGCTCAACACCATGCAGCAGCAGGGCTGGTTAAGCTGGGAAGCGGAGGCGGGACGCGGCAAACGTTCGCGGCTGACCTTCCTCTATACCGGGCTGGCGCTGCAGCAGCAGCGCGCGGAAGATCTGCTCGAGCAGGACCGCATCGATCAGCTGGTCCAGCTGGTGGGCGACAAAGCCGCCGTGCGCCAGATGCTGGTTTCCCATCTCGGGCGCAGCTTTCGTCAGGGCCGCCACATTCTGCGAGTGCTCTATTACCGTCCGATGAAAAATCTGTTGCCCGGCACGGCCTTACGCCGCTCAGAAACCCACATGGCCCGGCAAATCTTCAGCGGCCTGACGCGGATAAATGAGGAAAACGGGGAACTGGAGGCGGATATCGCGCACCACTGGCAGCAGCTTTCCCCGCGCCACTGGCGCTTCTTTTTACGCCCCGGCATCCACTTTCACCACGGCCGCGAGCTGGAAATGCACGACGTCATCGCCTCTCTGGAACGAGCCCGCAGGCTACCGCTCTACTCGCATATCTCCCGCATCCACTCCCCCACGGCCTGGACGCTGGATATTGAGCTGTCGCAGCAGGATAAGTGGCTTCCCTGGCTGCTGGGCTACGTGCCGTCGATGATTTTGCCCGGCGAGTGGGAATCAATGAACAATTTTGCCAGCCTGCCGATTGGCACCGGGCCCTACTCCGTGTCCCGCAATAACAGCAACCAGCTGAAAATCCGCGCGTTCGACGACTACTTTGGCTATCGGGCGCTGATCGACGAAGTGAACGTCTGGGTATTGCCGGATCTCAATGAAGACCTGAGCTGCGGGCTGACCCTGGAAGGCCCCACCACGGGAGAAAAAGCCGTGGAGAGTCGCCTCGAGGAAGGGTGTTACTATCTCCTGTTTGACCGCCGCACCCACCGTGGGGCAAACCAGGCCGTCCGCAAGTGGGTTAGCCACGTTTTGTCCCCTTCCAATCTGATTTACCATGCGGAAGAGCAGTACCAGACATACTGGTTCCCGGCGTACGGCCTGCTTCCGCGCTGGCACCACGCCCGCCCGGTGCACTGCGACAAACCCGCAGGGCTGGAGTCCATCACCCTGACCTACTACCGCGAACACGTGGAGCATCGTTTTATCGCCAGAATCATGACCCGGCTGCTGGCAGCCGAGGGGGTCACGTTAGAGGTCAGGGAAGTGGACTATGACGAATGGCATCAGGGGGAGATCGCCAGTGATATCTGGCTCAACAGCGCCAACTTTACCCTGCCGCTCGATTTTTCCCTTTTCTCGCATCTGTATGAAGTCCCGCTGATCCAGCACTGCATCGACCGTGACTGGCAGCAGGATGCCGCCCTGTGGCGCGCGGGCGAAATGAATCTTGCAGCGTGGTGCCAGCAGCTTCTGGCCGAGCAGGCGATCGTACCCTTGATCCACCACTGGCTGATGATCCAGGGCCAGCGCAGCATGCGCGGCCTGCGGATGAACACCCTGGGCTGGTTTGATTTTAAATCCGCCTGGTTTGCGCCGCCGGAGCCATAACGCTTTCGTAATATTCACCAAATCATTACAATAGCGCCGTTCTCAACGGGGTGCTGCATCACAGATGTGCGCTGAGATAATACCCGTCGAACCTGATCCGGATAACGCCGGCGAAGGGATTTGAGGCTGTCTCTCAAAATCCTTTGCCACTCAACTTTGAGGTGCAAAGTGTTAAAAAAAGTTCTCCCCCTGCTGGCGCTGTTTGCGCTGCCTGCTTTTGCGAAGCCCGTCCTGACGGTCTACACCTATGACTCCTTCTCTGCCGACTGGGGCCCTGGCCCGGTGGTTAAAAAAGCCTTCGAAGCTGACTGTAACTGCGAGCTGAAGTTCGTGGCGCTGGAAGATGGCGTATCGCTGCTCAACCGTCTGCGCATGGAAGGGAAAAACAGCAAGGCCGACGTGGTGCTCGGGCTGGATAACAACCTGCTGGAAGCCGCCTCGCAAACCAAACTGTTTGCCAAAAGCGGCGTAGCGGCAGAGGCCGTTAACGTGCCGGGCGGCTGGAAAAACGACACCTTTGTGCCGTTCGACTATGGCTACTTTGCTTTTGTTTACGACAAAAATAAGCTGAAAAACCCGCCGAAGAGCCTGAAAGAGCTGGTTGAGAGTGACCAGAAATGGCGCGTGATTTATGAAGATCCGCGCACCAGTACGCCAGGCCTGGGCCTGCTGCTGTGGATGCAAAAGGTTTACGGGGATAAAGCGCCGGAGGCGTGGCAGAAACTGGCCGCCAAAACCGTCACCGTCACCAAAGGCTGGAGCGAAGCCTATGGCCTGTTCCTGAAAGGTGAAAGCGATCTGGTGCTGAGCTACACCACCTCTCCGGCCTACCACATCATCGCCGAGAAGAAAGATAACTATGCTGCCGCTGATTTTGCTGAAGGGCACTATCTGCAGGTGGAAGTCGCCGCGCGTACCGCCGCCAGCAAGCAGCCGGAGCTGGCCGAGAAGTTCCTGAAATTTATGGTTTCACCGGCGTTCCAGAATGCGATTCCCGCAGGCAACTGGATGTATCCGGTCACGAACGTTGCGCTGCCCGCAGGTTTCGAGCAGCTGACCAAACCAAAAACCTCGCTGGAGTTTACGCCGCAGCAGGTCGCCGCGCAGCGTGCAGCATGGGTAAGTGAATGGCAACGCGCCGTCAGCCGTTGATTCCCGGCTGGTTACTTCCCGGGCTGCTCGCCGCCACAGTGATGGTGGCGGTCAGCCTGGGGGCTTTTCTTGCACTGTGGTTCAACGCGCCAGAGAGCGACCTGCTCGCCCTCTGGCACGACAGCTACCTCTGGCACGTTATCCGTTTCTCCTTCTGGCAGGCGTCGCTCTCAGCCCTGCTGTCGGTGCTCCCGGCTATTTTTCTGGCGCGCGCCCTGTATCGGCGCCGTTTTCCCGGCAGGCTGGCACTGCTGCGCCTGTGCGCCATGACGCTGATCCTGCCCGTGCTGGTGGCGGTATTTGGGATCCTCAGCGTTTACGGTCGTCAGGGCTGGCTGGCTTCGCTGTTCGGCCAGCTTGGTCTGGAATGGTCATTCTCTCCTTACGGACTGCAGGGCATTCTGCTCGCACACGTGTTTTTCAATATGCCGATGGCAACGCGCCTCTTTTTGCAGGCGCTGGAGAACATTCCCGGCGAGCAGCGCCAGATTGCCGCCCAGCTCGGCATGCGCGGCGTGTCGTTCTTCCGCTTTGTCGAATGGCCATGGCTGCGCCGCCAGCTCCCGCCCGTCGCGGCGTTAATCTTTATGCTCTGCTTTGCCAGCTTTGCCACCGTGCTGTCGCTCGGCGGCGGGCCGCAGGCCACCACCATTGAGCTGGCGATTTACCAGGCGCTGAGTTACGACTACGATCCCGGTCGCGCCGCGCTGCTGGCGATGGTGCAGATGGCGTGCTGCCTTGTGCTGGTGCTGCTGAGCCAGCGGCTGAGTAAAGCCATTCCTGCTGGCAGTAATCAAATAACCGGCTGGCGCGATCCGCAGGACAGCCTGCACAGCCGCGTTACCGATTTTATCCTGATCGCGCTGGCGCTCCTGCTTCTGCTGCCGCCGCTAATGGCCGTTATCGTTGACGGACTGAACCTCAATCTCATCTCCGTCCTGCAACAGCCCGTCCTCTGGCAGGCGACATGGACCTCGCTGCGTATCGCGCTGGCGGCAGGGTTACTGTGCGTCGTGCTAACCATGATGCTGCTGTGGAGCAGCCGTGAACTCTATGCCCGGCAGGCCCAAAAGGCCGGGCAGACGCTGGAGCTGACAGGGATGCTGATTCTGGCGATGCCGGGCATCGTACTGGCGACGGGCTTCTTTTTACTGTTCAACAGCACCATCGGCCTGCCGGAAAGGGCCGACGGCATTGTGATTTTCACCAACGCCCTGATGGCCATTCCTTACGCGCTCAAAGTGCTGGAAAACCCGATGCGCGACGTCAACAGCCGCTACGGTTTGCTGTGCCAGTCGCTGGGCATGCAGGGCTGGCAGCGGCTGAAGGTGGTGGAACTCCGCGCGCTGAAACGTCCGCTGGCGCAGGCGCTGGCGTTTGCCTGCGTGCTGTCGATTGGGGATTTTGGCGTGGTGGCGCTTTTCGGCAATGACGATTTCCGCACGCTGCCATACTGGCTCTATCAGCAAATCGGCTCTTACCGCAGTCAGGACGGCGCGGTCACCGCGCTGTTACTGCTGCTGCTGTGCTTTGCCTTATTTACCGTTATCGAAAAACTTCCGGGGCGTGATGTTAAAACTGACTGATGTAACCTGGCTTTACCAGCATCTGCCGATGCGCTTCACGCTCTCCGTGCGCCAGGGGGAGATGATCGCCGTGCTTGGCCCAAGCGGCGCGGGAAAAAGCACGCTGCTTAATCTGATTGCGGGTTTTCTGCAGCCGGCAAGCGGCGCGATCGTCATTAACAATCAAGATCATACCCACACGCCGCCC
The DNA here is from genome assembly GCF_020149545.1 of Enterobacter cloacae complex sp. ECL352. NCBI lineage: Bacteria > Pseudomonadati > Pseudomonadota > Gammaproteobacteria > Enterobacterales > Enterobacteriaceae > Enterobacter > Enterobacter cloacae complex sp. ECL352. Next base: position 3,023,665 of record NZ_CP083709.1, on the reverse strand, counting down.
GCGAAACGTCCGGTCTCAATGCTGTTTCAGGAAAACAACCTGTTTACCCATCTGACGGTGCGGCAAAACATCGCGCTGGGGATGCATCCGGGACTCAGGCTGAACGATGCCCAGCGCCAGAAGCTGGAGATCATTGCCGCCCAGATGGGGATCAACGAGTTCATCGACAGGCTGCCGGGCGAGCTTTCCGGCGGCCAGCGTCAGCGCGTGGCGCTGGCGCGATGTCTTGTCCGCGAGCAGCCGATCCTGCTGCTGGATGAGCCGTTCTCGGCGCTCGATCCCGCGCTGCGCCTGGAGATGCTCGCCCTGGTGCAGGACGTCTGTCAGCGCCAGCAGCTGACGATGCTGATGGTTTCACACAGTATTGAGGATGCTGCCCGCATCGCCCCGCGATCGGTGGTGATTGCCGAAGGGCGTATTTTGTGGGATGGAAAAACAGAAGAACTGCTGAGCGGTAAGGCGGGGGCGTCTTCACTGTTGGGCATTCGTGCCGTCTGATGCCCTCTCCCACAGGGAGAGGGAAAAGTCCTTAACGGCTGACCACTTTCAATAAAATCTCGCCGTACACCGGCATCAGCGGGTGACGAATCAGCGCGACCAGCGCCACCACGGCCACACCCAGCGTCAGCGGGGCCAGCCACAAAAGGCGAGAGCGCGGAAGATAGCGCGTCAGGCGATCGACGCTGGCTTTCGCGCTGCGCCACAGCCGCCAGCAGAGCCATGCCGCCAGCCACAGCAGCACAGCCGTGCCCAGCAGCAGCCACTTAAACTCACCGCTTTGCATACCGTCGGGGATATCGATGGCCGCGCCGGCCAGGATCCCCGGCAGGAAGTAGAACGGCGGCCAGAAGACGCAGCCGATAATGTTCGGCACCACGAATTTCGCGACGGGCAGATCCAGCATCCCCGCCACCATCGGCACCAGCGGACGCGTTGGCCCGACAAAGCGGCCGACGAGGATGGTAAACATGCTGTGCTGATGCAGCGCATGCTCGGTTTTATCCAGCAGGGCTTTGTTCTTTTTCATGAACGACCAGCGGTGCAGCGGCTTCTTAAAGCGCCAGCCCAGCCAGAAGGAGATCCAGTCGCCGAGCAGGCAGCCGATAATCCCGGCCAGCCACGCCTGCCAGAAATTAACCTCGCCGCTGCCAATCAGCGCCCCAAGCCCTGCCATCATCACGGTGCCGGGCAGGATCAGCCCAACCAGCGCCAGCGATTCCAGAAACGCCACCAGCGCCACGGCGATGAGCGAGTACATAACGGACTGGGTAATAAAGTGTTCCAGCAATGCCTGCATAACTATTCCGGTCAGAAAACGAATCAGCGATTCTGCTTAGCGCCCCGCACCGCGTCAAGGCAACAATTGTCTGAATAGTTTACAGGTTGCTTTCTGCATTCACCTGTTTGTTTATCTTTTTTTACCGTTTATTCACATCCCGCGCGGAATTCGCTCGGGCTGGCGCCGGTGCATTTTTTAAATACCCGGGAGAAATAGAGCTGATCCTCAAAGCCCACGTTGCGTCCGACGGTGGCAATCGGCATCCGGGTGGTACTGAGCAGCAGCTTCGCCTGGCTGATGCGCTGATCCTCGCGCCAGCTCAATACGCTGACGCCCAGCTGCTGGCGGAACAGATGCGACAGCCGCGACGGCGACAGGCAGACGTGCTGAGCAACGCTGGCGATATCAAACTGGCTATCGGCCAGGTGGTCGCTGATGTACTGGCAGGCGTCGCGCACGCGGTTGTCCAGCGGGGGATTAAGCGACTCGTTAATCGCCTCCATCCGTCGCAGCAGCAGCTGTTCAAGCAGGTTAATCGCCAGCAGTTCGGCGTAGCGACCACCGGCCTGTCCCGCCTCGATAATCTGCGCAAAAAGCTCGCGAAACTGCGCCAGATGAACCTCATCTGGGCGATAAAAACCGGTATGCGCAAAAATGGCGGGCCACGAAAGCCACTCCTGCCAGTAGGCGCGCGGACGGAAATAGACCCACTGGTGATACCACTCTTTGGCATCCGGATGACGGCCATAGTGGTGGATCTCCCCCGGCGGGAACAGCAGGATATCGCCGGGGCGGCAGACAAACTGCTGGTCACCGTTCTTGATGATCCCTTCTCCTCGCACGGTCAGATTGAGGATATACCCTTTCATGCCGAGCGGTCGGTCGACGTAAAAGTCGAGGTATCCCTCAGCCTCGATAGGGGTCAGTCCCGCCACAAGGTGCGCGTTAAACGAGTATCCCGGCAGCAGGGGATCGTTTTGCGTTTCGGCCATAGATTCAGTTCTCCCAAGGGTCCTGAAGGAAACCAATTGTCCATATCACTAAAAGCAGCTTTAAAATGGCCCGCGAAAAGATCCAAAAAGCATCACGCCGCTTTTACGTCCGCCATGTTTCAGCCTTTCCCCCTGATTTCTCCGCCAGAGCAGGCAGATAACCAGTAACAAAAGTGTCTATAAGTGCGGCAGAAATGTCCACATTGAATATTTGCACGGCGTCACACTTTCCGTTGTAACAGCAATTTAGTCCATAAGATTAGCGGATCCTGCCTGACGACTTTTTTCCCCAGTCTCTAATGTTCTTCCATACCTGTTTTTTCGATGGAGCAACACCATGGCAATTGCGATTGGCCTCGATTTTGGCAGCGATTCGGTTCGCGCGCTGGCAGTGGACTGTACGTCCGGCCAGGAGATAGCAACCAGCGTTGAGTGGTACCCGCGCTGGCAAGAGGGGCGCTACTGTGATGCGCCGAACAACCAGTTCCGTCACCACCCGCGTGACTATATCGAGTCGATGGAAGCGGCGATCAAAACCGTCCTTGCCGAACTGACCGATGCCCAGCGGGCTGAGATTGTCGGAATTGGCGTCGACAGCACCGGCTCCACGCCTGCCCCGGTGGATGCCGAAGGCCGCGTGCTGGCGCTGCGCCCGGAGTTTGCCGACAACCCGAACGCCATGTTCGTGCTGTGGAAAGACCACACCGCCGTAGAAGAGGCTGAAGCCATTACGCGCCTGTGCCATCAGCCGGGCAAGACAGACTACTCGCGCTACATCGGCGGGATTTATTCCAGCGAATGGTTCTGGGCCAAGATCCTCCACGTCACCCGTGCCGACGCAGCCGTCGCGCAGGCTGCGGCGTCATGGGTTGAGCTGTGCGACTGGGTGCCTGCCCTGCTCTCCGGCACCACTCGCCCGCAGGATATCCGCCGCGGCCGCTGCAGCGCCGGGCATAAATCCCTGTGGCACGAAAGCTGGGGCGGCCTGCCTCCGGCCGCGTTCTTCGATGAACTCGACCCGATCCTCAACAAGAGCCTGACGTACCCGCTGTTTACCGACACCTTTACCGCCGATATTCCCGTCGGCACCCTCTGCGAAGAGTGGGCGACGCGCCTCGGCCTGCCGCAGAACGTGGCCATCTCCGGCGGCGCCTTTGACTGCCATATGGGCGCCGTGGGCGCGGGCGCACAGCCAAACACGCTGGTCAAAGTCATCGGGACCTCCACCTGCGACATCCTGACGGCAGATAAAGCCACCGTCGGCGACCGGGCGGTGAAAGGCATCTGCGGCCAGGTTGACGGCAGCGTGGTGCCGGACTTCATCGGTCTTGAAGCGGGTCAGTCCGCGTTTGGCGATATCTACGCCTGGTTTGGTCGCGTGCTCGGCTGGCCGCTGGACCAGCTGGCGGCGGCACATCCTGAACTAAAAACCCAGATAGCCGACAGCAAAAAGCAGCTTCTGCCGCAGCTCACCGAAGCCTGGGCAAAAAATCCGTCTCTCGATCACCTGCCGGTGGTGCTGGACTGGTTTAACGGCCGCCGCACGCCGTTTGCCAACCAGCGTCTGAAAGGGGTGATCACCGATCTCAACCTGGCGACCGACGCGCCCGCGCTGTTCGGCGGTCTGATTGCCGCAACGGCCTTCGGTGCCCGCGCCATTATGGAGTGCTTCACCGGGCAGGGCATCGACGTGAACAACGTGATGGCGCTGGGCGGCATCGCCCGTAAAAACCCGGTGATCATGCAGGCCTGCTGCGACGTGCTGAACCGTCCGCTGCAGATTGTGGCCTCCGATCAGTGCTGCGCGCTGGGCGCGGCGATTTTCGCCGCCGTGGCTGCGGGCGTTCATGCCGACATCCCGATCGCGCAGCAGCATATGGCGAGCGCCGTCGAAAACACGCTTCAGCCGCGTGCCCAGCAGGCGCAACGCTTTGAACAGCTTTATCAGCGCTACCAGCAATGGGCAAAAAGCGCCGAACTTCACTATCTCCCTGTCGCCGCCCCGGCCAAAAGCACCGCGGACACTACGGCAACCCTGACCCATTAAGGACACGATGATGACCATTTTTAATAACTATGAAGTGTGGTTTGTGATTGGCAGCCAGCATCTGTACGGACCGGAAGCGCTGCAGCAGGTGACGAAACACGCGGAGCACGTCGTTAACGCGCTGAACGCGGAAGCTAAACTGCCGTGCAAACTGGTGCTGAAACCGCTGGGCACGACGCCTGACGAAATTACCCACATCTGCCGCGACGCCAACTACGACGATAAATGCGCCGGTCTGGTGGTGTGGCTGCACACCTTCTCACCCGCCAAAATGTGGATCAACGGCCTGTCTATCCTCAACAAACCGCTGCTGCAGTTCCATACCCAGTTCAACGCCTCCCTGCCGTGGGACAGCATCGACATGGACTTTATGAACCTGAACCAGACCGCGCACGGCGGCCGCGAGTTCGGCTTCATCGGCGCGCGTATGCGCCAGCAGCACGCGGTGGTCACCGGCCACTGGCAGGATGGCAAGGCGCAACAGCGTATCGGCTCCTGGATGCGTCAGGCGGTCTCTAAGCAGGATACCCGCCATCTGAAAGTGGTGCGTTTCGGCGACAACATGCGTGAAGTGGCGGTCACGGACGGCGACAAAGTGGCCGCGCAGATCAAGTTCGGCTTCTCCGTGAACACCTGGGCCGTGGGCGACCTGGTGCAGGTGGTGAATGAAATCAGCGACGGCGACGTGAGCGCTTTGGTGGACGAGTACGAAAGCAGCTACCGCCTGACGCCTGCGGCACAAATCAACGGCGACAAGCGTCAGAACGTGCTGGACGCGGCGCGCATCGAGCTGGGCATGAAGCGCTTCCTGGAACAGGGCGGCTTCCACGCCTTTACCACTACCTTTGAAGACCTCCACGGCCTGAAACAGCTGCCGGGTCTGGCAGTACAACGTCTGATGCAGCAGGGCTACGGCTTTGCGGGCGAAGGCGACTGGAAAACTGCCGCTCTGCTTCGCATCATGAAGGTGATGTCGACCGGTCTGCAGGGCGGCACCTCCTTTATGGAGGACTACACCTATCACTTCGAAAACGGCAACGACCTGGTGCTCGGCTCGCACATGCTGGAAGTGTGCCCGACGATCGCCGTGGAAGAGAAACCGATCCTCGACGTGCAGTACCTCGGCATCGGCGGCAAAGCCGATCCGGCGCGTCTGATCTTCAACACCCGTACGGGCCCGGCCATCAACGCCAGCCTGATCGACCTGGGCGATCGCTTCCGCCTGCTGGTGAACTGCGTCGATGCGGTTGAAACGCCGCACTCTCTGCCGAAACTGCCGGTCGCCAACGCCCTGTGGAAAGCACAGCCTGACCTGCCAACCGCCTCAGAGGCCTGGATCCTGGCCGGCGGCGCGCACCACACGGTGTTTAGCCACGCGCTGGATCTGAACGACATGCGTCAGTTCGCCGAGCTGCACGATATCGAGCTGACCGTGATTGATAACGATACCCGCCTGCCCGCCTTCAAAGACGCGCTGCGCTGGAACGAAGTCTATTACGGTTCAAAACGCTAAGTACGGAATGCCCGGTGACGCTACGCTCACCGGGCAGGGAGATAACGATGTTAGACGATCTCAAACGTCAGGTGCTCGAAGCCAACCTGGCGCTGCCGAAACATAATCTGGTCACCCTGACATGGGGCAACGTCAGCGCCGTTGACCGCGAAAAAGGCGTGTTCGTGATTAAGCCTTCCGGCGTGGATTACACGGTGATGACCGCAGACGATATGGTCGTTGTCAGCCTTGAGACCGGCGAAGTGGTCGAAGGTAAGAAAAAACCGTCCTCCGATACGCCGACTCACCGCCTGCTGTATCGGTCATTCCCGACCATCGGCGGCATCGTGCATACCCATTCGCGCCACGCCACCATCTGGGCGCAGGCGGGCCAGTCCATCCCGGCGACCGGCACCACGCACGCGGACTACTTTTACGGCACCATTCCCTGCACGCGTCTGATGACCGATGCGGAGATTAACGGTGAGTACGAGTGGGAAACGGGCAACGTGATTGTCGAAACCTTCGAAAAACAGGGGATCGACGCGGCGCAAATGCCCGGCGTGCTGGTGCACTCCCACGGCCCGTTTGCCTGGGGTAAAAACGCGGAAGACGCGGTGCATAACGCCATCGTGCTCGAAGAGGTCGCCTATATGGGGATCTTCTGTCGCCAGCTGGCGCCGCAGCTGCCGGATATGCAGCAAACCCTGCTGGATAAGCATTACCTGCGCAAGCACGGCGCGAAGGCCTATTACGGGCAGTAAACTGTATATAAACCCAGCATTAAAATCTTAACCAGGCTATAATCAGGCCTGGTTTTGTTTTCTGGGATAACGGCGTGGCGCAGGCGCAAGAAGGCTTTTTACTGACCCGACACTGGCGGGATACCCCTCAGGGCACCGAGGTCGCGTTCTGGCTGGCAACCGACAGCGGTCCGCTGCACGTTACGCTGCCCCCGCAGGAATCCGTGGCCTTTATTCCTGAAGCCCACGTCGAAAAGGTGAAACAGCTGCTGCGCGGCGAAAACGGCTGGCGTATGACCCCGCTTGAGCTGAAAGATTTCCACCGCCAGCCGGTTTATGGCCTCTACTGTCGCGCCCATCGTCAGCTGATGCGCTATGAAAAGCTGCTCCGCGAGGCTGGCGTGACGCTCTATGAGGCCGATATCCGCCCACCGGAACGCTTTCTGATGGAGCGGTTCATCACCGCCCCCGTCTGGGTCGACGGCACCGCGCAGAGCGGCAGCCTCGTTAACGCGCGCCTGAAGCCGAACCCGCACTACCGCCCGCCGCTGAAGTGGGTCTCCCTGGATATCGAAACCACCCGTCACGGCGAACTGTACTGCATCGGTCTGGAAGGCTGCGGCGATCGGGTTGTCTATATGCTCGGGCCGCCGAATGGCGATGCGTCCGCGCTGGATTTCCGGCTTGAGTACGTCAACAGCCGCCCGCAGCTGCTGGAGAAGCTTAACCAGTGGTTTGCAGACAACGACCCCGACGTCCTGATCGGCTGGAACGTGGTGCAATTCGACCTGCGCGTGCTGCAAAAGCACGCCGAGCGCTACCGCATTCCGCTGTTGCTGGGGCGCGGAAACAGCGAGCTGGAATGGCGAGAACACGGTTTTAAGAACGGTGTTTTTTTCGCGCAGGCCAACGGTCGCCTGATTATCGACGGCATTGAGGCGCTTAAGTCCGCCTTCTGGAATTTCTCTTCATTCTCCCTCGAAGCGGTCGCACAGGAGCTGCTTGGCGAAGGCAAATCCATCGACAACCCCTGGGACAGAATGGACGAGATCGACCGGCGCTTTAATGAAGATAAACCGGCGCTTGCCACCTATAACCTGAAAGACTGCGAGCTGGTCACGCAGATTTTCCACAAAACCGAGATTATGCCGTTCCTGCTGGAGCGCGCGACGGTAAACGGCCTGGCGGCAGACAGGCACGGCGGCTCCGTGGCGGCCTTTAGCCACCTCTATTTTCCGCGCATGCACCGGGCGGGATACGTCGCCCCCAACCTCGGGGACGTACCGCCGCAGGCGAGCCCCGGCGGGTACGTGATGGACTCCCGGCCAGGTTTGTATGACTCGGTGCTGGTGCTGGACTATAAAAGCCTCTACCCGTCGATTATCCGCACCTTTCTGATCGATCCCGTCGGGCTGGTTGAGGGCATGGCCCGGCCGGACGATGAGCACAGCACCGAAGGTTTCCTCGGCGCACGCTTCTCGCGGGAAAAACACTGCCTGCCTGAAATCGTGGGAAACATCTGGCACGGCCGCGATGAGGCCAAGCGCCACGGCAACAAGCCGCTATCACAGGCGCTGAAAATCATTATGAACGCCTTTTACGGCGTGCTGGGCACCAGCGCCTGCCGCTTCTTTGACCCGCGTCTGGCCTCCTCGATCACCATGCGCGGGCACGAGATCATGCGCCAGACCAAAGCGCTGATTGAGTCCCGGGGCTATGACGTCATCTACGGCGACACGGACTCCACCTTTGTGTGGCTTAAGGGCGCGCATTCAGAAGACGACGCCGCGCAAATCGGCAACGCGCTAGTCGCCTTCGTGAACGACTGGTGGCAGGAACATTTGCAGAAAGAGCGGTTAACCAGCGCGCTGGAGCTGGAATTTGAAACCCATTTCGCCCGCTTTTTAATGCCCACCATTCGCGGCACCGATCAGGGCAGCAAGAAGCGTTACGCCGGGCTGATTCAGGAAGGCGACGCGCAGCGGATGGTTTTTAAAGGGCTGGAGACGGTACGTACCGACTGGACGCCGCTGGCGCAGCAGTTCCAGCAGACGCTCTATCTGCGGGTGTTTCGCAATGAGCCCTATCAGGACTACGTGCGCGAGACGATAGCCAGCCTGATGGCGGGCGAACTTGACGCGCAGCTGGTATACCGCAAGCGCCTGCGCCGCCCGCTGGCGGAGTACCAGCGCAACGTTCCTCCGCACGTACGCGCCGCGCGCCTGGCGGATGAGGAAAACGTACGCCGTGGCCGCGCGCCGCAGTATCAAAACCGGGGAACCATCAAATACGTCTGGACCATTAGCGGCCCGGAACCCGTGGATTATCAGCACTCTCCTCTCGATTACGAACACTATCTGACGCGCCAGCTTCAGCCGGTTGCCGACGGAATTTTGCCCTTCATCGACGATGATTTTGCTACACTGGTTACAGGGCAACTTGGCCTATTTTGACGCGTGACGAAATGGCTGCCATCCAGTACCATAGCGCCCTTTCCATTCCTGGACCCATTTTTCGTTGACCGTCTTTTTTGACGGTAGTCGAACTATTGCCTGCAATTAAAGATTAGAGCCGAACAACTATGCCTTTTACACTTGGTCAACGCTGGATCAGCGATACAGAAAGCGAACTTGGACTAGGAACCGTCGTAGCAATCGATACGCGTATGGTTACCCTCCTCTTCCCTGCCACCGGTGAAAACCGTCTGTACGCTCGCAATGACTCCCCTGTTACCCGCGTGATGTTCAATCCGGGCGACACCGTGACCAGCCATGACGGCTGGCAGCTCAAGATTGAAGACGTAAAAGAAGAGAATGGACTGCTCGCCTACATTGGTACTCGTCTTGATACGGATGAAGCCAATGTCATCCTGCGTGAAGTGCTGCTCGACAGCAAACTGGTGTTCAGCAAGCCGCAGGACCGCCTGTTTGCCGGGCAAATCGACCGTATGGATCGCTTCTCCCTGCGCTATCGCGCGCGTAAGTTCCAGAGTGAACAGTACCGCATGCCGTGGAGCGGCCTGCGCGGCCAGCGCACCAGCCTGATCCCCCACCAGCTGAACATCGCCCACGACGTGGGCCGTCGCCACGCGCCGCGCGTGCTGCTGGCAGATGAAGTGGGCCTGGGTAAAACCATCGAAGCGGGCATGATCCTGCATCAACAGCTGCTTTCCGGCGCAGCCGAACGCGTGCTGATCGTGGTGCCAGAAACCCTGCAGCACCAGTGGCTGGTTGAGATGCTGCGCCGCTTTAACCTGCGTTTCTCCCTGTTCGACGATGAACGCTATGCCGAAGCGCAGCACGACGCCGACAACCCGTTTGAAACCGAACAGCTGGTGATTTGTTCCCTGGACTTCGTGCGCCGCAGCAAGCAGCGTCTTGAGCACCTGTGCGATGCCGAGTGGGACATTATGGTTGTTGACGAAGCGCACCACCTGGTCTGGAGCGAAGACGCGCCGAGCCGCGAATATATGGCTATCGAGCAGCTTGCCGAGCGCGTGCCTGGCGTCCTGCTGCTGACCGCAACGCCGGAGCAGCTGGGTCTGGAAAGCCACTTCGCCCGTCTGCGCCTGCTCGATCCAAACCGTTTCCACGACTTTGAGCAGTTCGTGGAAGAACAGAATAACTACCGTCCGGTCGCCGATGCCGTCGCCATGCTGCTGGCGGGCAAGCGTCTTTCTGATGACGAACTCAACACCCTGAGCGACCTGATTGGCGAGCAGGATATCGAGCCGCTTTTGCAGGCTGCGAACAGCGACAGCGACAACGCGGAATCCGCGCGTAAAGAGCTGATCGACATGCTGATGGACCGCCACGGCACCAGCCGCGTGCTGTTCCGTAACACCCGTAACGGCGTCAAAGGCTTCCCGAAACGCGAGCTGCATACGATTAAGCTGCCGCTGCCGACGCAGTATCAGACGGCGATTAAAGTCTCCGGCATTATGGGTGCGCGCAAAACCCAGGAAGAGCGCGCCCGCGACATGCTTTATCCGGAACAAATCTACCAGGAGTTTGAAGGCGATACCGGCACCTGGTGGAACTTCGATCCGCGCGTGGAGTGGCTGATGGGCTACCTGACCGCGCACCGCTCCCAGAAGGTGCTGGTGATCTGCGCCAAAGCGGCCACCGCGCTGCAGCTGGAGCAGGTTCTGCGCGAGCGCGAAGGCATTCGCGCCGCCGTGTTCCACGAAGGCATGTCCATCGTCGAGCGCGACCGCGCCGCGGCGTGGTTCGGGGAAGAGGACAGCGGCGCACAGGTTCTGCTGTGCTCGGAAATCGGCTCTGAAGGCCGTAACTTCCAGTTCGCCAGCAATCTGGTGATGTTCGATCTGCCGTTTAACCCGGATCTGCTCGAGCAGCGTATCGGCCGTCTGGATCGTATCGGCCAGGCGCATGATATTCAGATACACGTGCCGTATCTGGAAAAAACCGCGCAGTCCGTGCTGGTACGCTGGTTCCACGAAGGTCTGGACGCGTTTGAACATACCTGCCCGACGGGCCGCACCATTTATGATCAAGTGCATGGCGATCTGATCGGCTACCTGGCCGCGCCGGAAAACGCGGAAGGGTTTGATGAGCTGATCAAGTCCTGCCGTGAGAAGCACGACGCGCTGAAAGCGCAGCTGGAGCAGGGCCGCGACCGCCTGCTGGAGATCCACTCCAACGGCGGTGAAAAAGCGCAGGCGCTGGCTGAGAGTATTGAAGAACAGGATGATGACACCAGCCTGATCAGCTTCTCCATGAACCTGTTCGACATCGTCGGCATCAACCAGGACGACCGCGGCGAGAACCTGATTGTCCTGACCCCGTCCGATCACATGCTGGTTCCGGATTTCCCGGGCCTGCCGGAAGATGGCTGTACCATCACCTTTGAGCGTGACGTGGCGCTGTCCCGTGAAGATGCCCAGTTTATCACCTGGGAACACCCGCTGATCCGCAACGGTCTGGACCTGATCCTCTCCGGCGATACCGGCAGCAGCACCATCTCCCTGTTGAAAAACAAGGCGCTGCCGGTGGGCACCCTGCTGGTGGAGCTGATCTACGTTGTGGAAGCGCAGGCGCCGAAACAGCTGCAGCTCACCCGCTTCCTGCCGCCAACGCCCGTCCGCCTGCTGCTGGACAAAAACGGCACGAACCTGGCGGGACAGGTTGAATTCGAGAGTTTCAACCGACAGCTGAGCGCGGTAAACCGCCACACGGGCAGCAAGCTGGTGAACGCGGTACAGCAGGATGTGCACGCTATTCTGCAACTGGGCGAAACCCAGATTGAAAAAGCGGCCAGAGCGCTGATTGACGCCGCGCGCAGTGAAGCCGACGAGAAACTGTCTGCGGAGCTGTCCCGTCTGGAAGCGTTAAAAGCGGTCAACCCGAACATCCGCGACGACGAGCTGGCGGCGATTGAAAGCAACCGTCAGCAGGTGCTGGAAAGCCTGAATCAGGCTGGCTGGCGTCTGGATGCCCTGCGTCTTATCGTTGTGACGCATCAGTAAACGGAGCGCAAGATGGTGATGGAGCCTTACAATCCGCCTCAGGATCCCTGGCTGGTCATTCTGTATCAGGATGAACACATTATGGTGGTCAACAAGCCCAGCGGCCTGTTGTCCGTGCCGGGGCGTCTGGACGAGCACAAAGACAGCGTGATGACGCGCATTCAGCGCGATTATCCGCAGGCGGAGTCTGTCCATCGCCTGGATATGGCCACCAGCGGCGTGATTGTGGTGGCGCTGAACAAAGCGGCGGAACGCGAGTTAAAGCGCCAGTTCCGCGAGCGCGAGCCGAAAAAGCAGTATGTCGCCCGCGTCTGGGGCCACCCCGCGCAGGCGGAAGGGCTGGTAGATTTACCGCTGATCTGCGACTGGCCGAACCGGCCTAAGCAGAAGGTGTGTTACGAAACCGGCAAGGCCGCGCAGACCGAGTACGAAGTGCTGGAGTACGCGCCGGATAATACCGCGCGCGTCCTGCTTAAGCCGATTACCGGACGTTCGCACCAGCTGCGCGTGCATATGCTCGCCCTGGGTCATCCGATTCTGGGCGACCGCTTCTACGCGCCGCCTGAAGCGCTGGCCTTAGCGCCACGTCTGCAGCTGCACGCGCAGACGCTCACCATCACCCATCCGGCCTTCGGTAACGCGATGACGTTTAAAGCCCCGGTGGACTTCTAAAAAAAAAGCCCGACATCGTCGGGCTTTTTCTTATTTGAAACCTTTCTTCTCTTTAATGAGCTCGTACGCCTTCTGGATTTCCTGCGCTTTTTGCTTCGCCATCTCCATCATTTCTGGCGGTAAGCCTTTCGCGACCAGTTTGTCCGGATGGTGTTCGCTCATGAGCTTACGATAGGCACGTTTAATCGTGGTCTGATCGTCAGAGGGCTTAACGCCAAGCACGTTGCAGGCGTCTTCCAGCGTCGGACCACGCTGCGCCTGCTGCCAGGCACCGCCGGACGACTGCTGGTGATAGCCGCCGCCAAACTGCGCCCCGCCCTGCATCATGCGCAGGAACTGGTCAAACTGCATGCGGGAGATGCCCAGCTCTTCCGCAATGACGTACAGCACGTCACGTTCATTAGGATGAAGTGAACCGTCTGCGAAAGCCGCCTGGATTTGAATTTCCAGAAACATCCGAATTAAATCAAAACGCCCGAAGCAGATGCTGCGGAACTGACGCATTTTTTCGCGAAGCGGATAATTATCCGACTTACCGATGCGAAACGCATTTTGCGCTTCCAGACGGGAGTCGCCGTGCAGGTTCATGCGATCCATAAAGACGCTGGCAATCTGAATATCGGCTTCTGTGACACGCCCTTTGGATTTGGTTAAGTGCCCCATGACCTCAAAGGTGGTGGAGAAAAAGAGTGACTGACGCTCGCGCTGATTGGCAAACCAGGCCATTTTGCGGCTGCGCGCCTTATCAAACATATGGCCGATAATAAGCCCAAGCACAATCCCCCAGAACCCGGCACCCATGATGATGGCGAACGCAACGCCGATTATTTTACCCCAATACTGCATATACTCCCCGGATAGTCATATTCCTTGCCGACGCAACGTCATCATCACTGTGTTCAAGTCACGGTCAATTGAAGGACATCGCCTATAATTTGCTTTATCATACTCGTCATTCGATAGCGAGCCTAACACTCTGGCACGCAAACGGGCAGGATTAACGCTGGTACTGCGCAGATGAGTAAGATAGTCTCTGAGCGTTTGTAAGCCGTAGCCACTGATGACGGAACAATAAAATACAACGTATGAAAAAACGTATCCCCACCCTCCTGGCCACAATGATTGGCTCCGCCCTGTACAGTCAACAGGGGCTGGCGGCCGATCTCGCCTCGCAGTGTATGCTTGGCGTCCCAAGTTATAATCGCCCACTGGTGAGTGGCGATACAAATAGCTTGCCGGTAACCATTACTGCCGACAGTTCGAAAGGGACTTACCCTGACAATGCCACCTTTACGGGCAATGTCGATATTAACCAAGGCAATAGCCGCCTGCAGGCAGATGAAGTGCAATTGCACCAGAAACAGCCGGAAGGTGCGGCCGAGCCGGTACGAACGGTGGATGCGCTGGGTAATGTGCACTATGACGACAATCAGGTCATCCTGAAAGGTCCGAAAGCCTGGTCAAACCTGAATACTAAAGATACTAACGTCTGGAAAGGTGATTACCAGATGGTGGGTCGCCAGGGGCGCGGTGACGCTGACCTGATGAAACAGCGCGGTGAAAACCGCTATACGATCCTGGAAAACGGCACGTTCACGTCATGTCTGCCGGGTTCCAATACCTGGAGCGTGGTCGGGAGCGAGGTTATCCATGACCGCGAAGAACAGGTCGCAGAGATCTGGAACGCCCGCTTTAAGCTGGGTCCGGTGCCCATATTCTACAGCCCTTATCTGCAGCTTCCCGTCGGTGACAAACGCCGCTCCGGTTTCCTGATCCCGAATGCCAAATACAGCACCACGAACTACTTTGAGTTCTACCTGCCGTATTACTGGAACATCGCGCCAAACATGGATGCGACGATCACGCCGCACTATATTCACAAGCGCGGCAACATCATGTGGGAGAACGAGTTCCGCTATCTGACCCACGCCGGTGCGGGTCTGATGGAGCTGGATTATCTGCCGTCGGATAAAGTCTTCCAGGACGAGCATCCGACCGAAGGCGATAAACACCGTTGGATGTATTTCTGGCAGCATTCCGGGGTAATGGATCAGGTCTGGCGTTTTAACGTTAACTACACCAAGGTCAGTGACCCGAACTACTTCAACGATTTCTCGTCAAAATACGGTTCGAGTACCGACGGTTATGCCACGCAGATCTTCAGCGTTGGCTATGCGGTGCAGAACTTCGATGCGACGGTAACCAACAAGCAGTTCCAGGTGTTCTCCAGCCAGACCGCGAGTACCTATGGTGCCGAGCCGCAGCTGGACGTTAACTGGTACCAGAATGACGTGGGTCCGTTCGACACCCGTATTTATGGTCAGGCGGTGCATTTTGTAAACACCAATTCCAATATGCCGGAAGCCACCCGAGTTCACCTGGAGCCCGTCATCAACTTGCCATGGTCGAATGACTGGGCAAGCCTGAATACGGAAGCCAAGCTGATGGCGACACACTATCAGCAAAAAAATATTGATGATTACAACACCAGCAACAA
The DNA here is from genome assembly GCF_020149545.1 of Enterobacter cloacae complex sp. ECL352. Classification (NCBI taxonomy): domain Bacteria; kingdom Pseudomonadati; phylum Pseudomonadota; class Gammaproteobacteria; order Enterobacterales; family Enterobacteriaceae; genus Enterobacter; species Enterobacter cloacae complex sp. ECL352. The sequence continues at coordinate 3,008,455 of NZ_CP083709.1, read as the reverse complement.
CGCTCATCTTGAGGAAAGCGTAAACCGTACGCTTCCACAGTTCAAAATGGACGGCAAGCTGATCTTCGAACGCAATATGGGACTTCTGGCGGATGGCTATACCCAGACGCTGGAGCCACGTATGCAGTACCTGTATGTGCCTTATCGCGATCAGAGCAACATCAATAACTATGACTCCTCTTTACTGCAATCTGATTACAGCGGCCTGTTCCGCGACCGTACCTACGGTGGCCTTGACCGCATCGCCTCAGCGAACCAGTTAACGACCGGGGTCACATCACGCGTTTATGATGACGCTGCCGTTGAACGTTTTAACGTTTCTGTTGGTCAAATCTACTATTTCACCGAGTCTCGCACCGGCGATGACAATATTAAGTGGGAGAAAGATAACAAGACAGGTTCGCTGATTTGGGCTGGTGATACCTACTGGCGTATGACCGATCGTTGGGGTCTTCGCGGTGGCGTGCAATATGACACCCGTCTCGACAATATCGCCAACAGTACGGCGGCGATTGAGTACCGCCGGGATGAAGATCGTATGGTGCAGTTGACCTATCGTTATGCCAGCCCGGAATATATTCAGGCGACGTTACCAAACTATGGTACTGCAGAGCAGTATAAAGACGGTATTTCGCAGGTGGGTGGCGCAGCGAGCTGGCCAATCGCCGACCGCTGGTCAATCGTAGGCGCTTACTACTTTGACACTAACGCCAATAAACCTGCTGACCAGATGGTGGGTCTGCAATATAACTCCTGCTGTTACGCGCTGCGTGTCGGCTACGAACGCAAGCTTAACGGCTGGAACAGTGAAAACAATCAGAGCAAATACGATAACGTGATTGGCTTTAACTTCGAGTTACGCGGCCTGAGTTCCAACTACGGTCTGGGTACGCAGAAAATGCTGCGCTCGAATATTCTGCCGTACAGTAGCGCCTTGTAATGTGCTTGATTTGCAACGTAATCCGCTTTGCGGTTAATTGAAATGGAAAAAGTATGAAGAACTGGAAAACGCTGCTGCTCGGTGTCGCTATGGTTGCGAATACCAGCTTCGCCGCCCCCCAGGTTGTTGATAAAGTCGCTGCTGTGGTTAACAACGGCGTCGTGCTTGAAAGTGACGTTGACGGTCTGATGAAATCGGTGAAGCTCAATTCGGGCGAAGCCGGTCAACAGCTTCCGGATGACGCTACGCTGCGCCACCAGATCCTGGAGCGTCTGATCATGGATCAGATCGTTCTGCAGATGGGGCAGAAAATGGGTGTGAAGATCACTGACGAGCAGCTCGATCAGGCGATCGCTAACATCGCGAAGCAGAACAATATGTCTTTAGACCAGATGCGCAGCCGTCTGGCCTATGACGGCATCAGCTACGCCACCTACCGGAACCAGATCCGTAAAGAGATGCTGATTTCGGAAGTGCGTAACAACGAAGTGCGTCGCCGCGTCACAATCCTGCCTCAGGAAGTGGACGCGCTGGCAAAACAGGTGGGCAACCAGAACGATGCGAGCACAGAGCTGAACCTGAGCCACATTCTGATCCCACTGCCAGAGAACCCAACGTCCGATCAGGCTGCGGAAGCAGAAAGCCAGGCGCGTTCTATTGTTGAACAGGCGCGTAACGGCGGCGACTTTGGCAAGCTGGCAATCACCTACTCCGCTGACCAACAGGCGCTGAAAGGCGGCCAGATGGGCTGGGGACGTATTCAGGAGCTGCCATCTATCTTTGCCCAGGCGCTGAGCACGGCGAAGAAAGGGGATATCGTTGGTCCTATCCGTTCAGGCGTGGGCTTCCACATTCTGAAGGTGAACGATCTGCGCGGCCAGAGCCAAAATATCTCCGTCACCGAAGTTCACGCTCGCCACATACTTCTGAAACCGTCACCGATCATGACTGACGATCAGGCGCGTGTGAAGCTGGAACAGATCGCAGCTGACATTAAGAGCGGTAAAACCTCATTTGCGAAAGCAGCAAAAGAGTTCTCTCAGGATCCAGGCTCTGCTAACCAGGGCGGCGATCTGGGCTGGGCGGCTGCGGATATCTACGATCCTGCCTTCCGCGATGCGTTGATGAAGCTGAACAAAGGCCAGATCAGCGCGCCTGTCCACTCTTCATTCGGCTGGCATCTGATCGAGCTGATGGACACCCGTAACGTTGATAAAACGGATGCGGCACAGAAAGACAGAGCCTACCGTATGCTGTTTAACCGTAAGTTCTCTGAAGAAGCAGCAACCTGGATGCAGGAACAACGCGCCAGCGCTTACGTGAAAGTTCTGAGCAACTAATGAAACAGCATCGTGTTGTTATCACGCCCGGCGAACCCGCCGGGATTGGGCCTGACCTCGTTGTTCAGCTCGCCCAGCGCAGCTGGCCGGTAGAGCTGGTTGTCTGCGCCGATGCAACACTGTTACAAGACCGGGCAACGCTGCTCGGTCTGCCTTTAACGCTCATTCCTTACGTTGAAGGCCAACAGCCTGCACCGCAGCAAGCCGGTACGCTCACCCTTCTTTCAGTTCCCCTTCGTACGCTGGCCATCCCGGGCCAGCTCAGCACGGAAAACGGTCACTATGTCGTTGAAACCCTTGCGCGCGCCTGCGACGGTTGTCTGAAGGGCGAATTTGCCGCTCTGATCACCGGCCCCGTCCACAAAGGCGTCATCAACGAAGCGGGTATAACCTTTACCGGGCATACGGAGTTTTTCGAAGAGCGCTCGCACAGCCCGAAAGTGGTGATGATGCTGGCGACGGAGGAGATGCGCGTTGCGCTGGTGACTACCCATCTGCCGATCAAAGCCATTCCTGATGCGATCACCCCTGAACTCCTGCGCGAGATCATCGGGATTTTGCACCACGATCTGCAGACAAAGTTTGGGATCCCGCAGCCGCACGTGCTGGTCTGCGGCCTGAACCCGCACGCCGGTGAAGGCGGGCACATGGGCACCGAAGAGATCGACACCATCATTCCGGTACTCAACGAAATGCGGGCGAAGGGGATGAACCTCAGCGGGCCGCTGCCTGCAGATACCCTTTTCCAGCCGAAATACCTGGATAATGCCGACGCCGTGCTCGCGATGTACCACGATCAGGGCCTGCCCGTGCTAAAATACCAGGGCTTTGGCCGCGGGGTGAATATCACCCTCGGTTTACCCTTTATTCGAACGTCCGTTGACCACGGTACTGCGCTGGATCTGGCAGGCCAGGGGAAAGCGGATGTCGGCAGTTTTATTACGGCGCTTAATCTCGCCATCAAAATGATTGTTAATACTCAATGACTAATCGAGTCCATCAGGGCCACTTAGCCCGTAAACGTTTCGGGCAAAACTTCCTTAACGATCAGTTCGTGATCGAAAGCATTGTCTCGGCTATTAATCCGCAAAAAGGTCAGGCGATGGTCGAAATCGGCCCGGGCCTTGCCGCGCTGACCGAGCCGGTAGGCGAACGCCTCGACGAGCTGACCGTCATCGAACTGGACCGCGATCTGGCCGCACGCCTGCAAACGCACCCGTTCCTCGGGCCGAAGCTGACCATCTATCAGCAGGACGCCATGACCATGAACTTTGGCGAGCTGTCCGAAAAAATGGGCCAGCCGCTGCGCGTGTTCGGCAACCTGCCGTACAACATCTCCACGCCGCTCATGTTCCACCTCTTTAGCTATACTGATGCCATTGCCGACATGCACTTCATGTTGCAAAAAGAGGTTGTTAACCGTCTGGTTGCAGGCCCGAACAGTAAAGCGTATGGTCGTTTAAGCGTGATGGCACAGTATTACTGCAACGTGATCCCGGTACTCGAAGTACCGCCGTCAGCGTTCACACCACCACCGAAAGTGGATTCAGCGGTTGTGCGCCTTGTGCCGCACAAGACGAAACCGTATCCGGTTAAAGATCTGCGCGTACTGAGCCGCATTACCACAGAAGCCTTTAACCAGCGCCGTAAAACGATCCGTAACAGCCTGAGCAATTCGTTTACCGTTGAGGTGTTAGCCGAGCTGGGGATCGACCCGGCAATGCGTGCGGAGAACATTTCCGTAGAGCAGTACTGCAAGCTGGCTAATTACATCAGCGATAATGCGCCGCCGAAGGAGAGTTAAGCCATGATTGATTCGCCCCGCGTATGTGTCCATGTACAAAGCGTCTATGTTGAATCACAGTCCTCACCGGACGAAGAACGTTTTGTTTTTGCTTACACCGTGACCATTCGCAATCTGGGGCGGATGCCCGTGCAGCTGCGCGGGCGCTACTGGCTTATCACTAACGGCAATGGCCGCGAAATCGAAGTTCAGGGCGAAGGTGTGGTCGGTGAACAGCCCCACATCGCCCCTGGCGAAGAGTACCAGTACACCAGCGGCGCGGTGATTGAAACGCCGATGGGTACCATGCAAGGCCATTATGAAATGGTCGACGTCGATGGCAATGATTTCCGCGTTGCCATTCCTGTGTTCCGTCTCGCCGTAACTACACTCATTCATTAATCTAATGTCTACATATCTGATTGGCGACGTTCACGGTTGCTACGATGAACTGATCGCATTATTAAAACAGGTCGACTTTACGCCAGGACAGGACACGCTCTGGCTGACGGGCGATTTAGTCGCGCGTGGCCCCGGCTCCCTTGAAGTATTACGTTTCGTCAAATCGCTGGGCGACAGCGTCCGCATGGTGCTGGGCAATCACGATCTGCATCTGCTGGCGGTTTTCGCCGGGATCAGCCGCAACAAACCTAAAGATCGCCTCACCCCGCTGCTGGATGCGCCGGACGCGGACGATCTGATTAACTGGCTGCGCCGTCAGCCCCTGCTGCAGATCGACGAAGAGAAAAAGCTGGTCATGGCGCATGCCGGGATCACCCCGCAATGGGATCTTGAGACGGCGAAAACCTGCGCGCGTGACGTTGAGGCGGTGCTGGCAAGCGACTCGTATCCTTTCTTCCTCGATGCCATGTACGGCGATATGCCGAACCACTGGAGCGAGGATCTCAGCGGTCTGGCCCGTCTGCGCTTTATCACCAACGCGTTCACCCGCATGCGCTTCTGCTTCCCGAACGGACAGCTGGATATGTATTCCAAAGAGACGCCGGAGAGCGCGCCCGCGCCGCTCAAGCCGTGGTTTGCCATTCCGGGACCGGTGACAAGCGAGTACAGCGTGGTATTTGGCCACTGGGCTGCACTGGAAGGAAAAGGCACACCGGAAGGGATTTACGGTCTGGATACCGGATGCTGCTGGGGCGGAGAGTTAACCTGCTTACGCTGGGAAGATAAAGCTTACTTTGTGCAGCCGTCCAACCGACAGCTGGACCTGGGGGAAAGCGAGGCCGTTGCCTCCTGATACGTAATTCCCTCTCCCGGCCGGGAGAGGGAAAATCACTTAACGACGTTCCAGAATCTCGAAGCAGTAGCTGTGGGAGTTCTGTGCATCCGCGTCGTGGAATTCGCTGAATACCGATTCCCACTCGTCCGGATCGTAGTCCGGGAAATGAGTATCCCCTTCCACTTCTGCATCAATGTGGGTCAGATAGAGCTTCTGCGCTTTTGGCAGGAACTGCTCGTACACGCGCCCACCGCCAATCACCATGATCTCTTCGGCATTGCCGCATGCAGCAATCGCCTCGTCTACTGATTTTACCCATTCGACGCGATCGTCAGTGCCCGGCTGGCTGCTGATAACGATATTCTTACGGCCCGGCAATGGACGACCAATCGACTCCCAGGTCAGGCGGCCCATCACTACCGGCTTGTTTAACGTAGTACGTTTAAACCATGCGAGATCGGCAGGCAGGTTCCACGGCATGGCATTTTCCATACCGATAACGCGGTCCACCGCCAGCGCTGCAATCAGACTGATCATTGAAAATTTCCCGGATGCAAAAAATTGCCGCCACTATACGGAAAGCTTAATCTTTCGTCGACTGGCGGCAGGGTAAAGATAAAGAAATTTTTTAATATTGCTGGCAACTCCACTTCACGCGGAAGGTTTACTCTCGGGCTCGTCAGCCGGATCGCCGGTATGCTTGCCCTCTTCCGTGCCCTGCCAGCCATGACGCTGGATCAGCGACAGGTGGTTACGGTCCTCGTTAATGATTTCCGTCAGCATCGCGCTGGTGCGTTTGAAGACCGCCGCACGCTCGGTGGCGGTACTGCCGGCCATCGCCGCCATCTCTTCGACCATCTCGGTATTAAAGCGGCGGAACAGGTCTGCCCGTTCGCGTGCTTCATACGCGCCGAGCCCCAGGTTTTCCAGCGCCATGCGGCCAGACTTCAGCGCACCTTCGAAGGTTTCACGCTCGGGCGCGTCTACGCCCGCCTGCCGCAGCCGGATGTAGTGATCCACATCGCGCGCGCGGGAGATAATAGTCAGCGCCGGGAAATGCTCTTTTACCAGCTCCACCATCTGCATGCTGGTTTCCGGATCGTCAATGGCGTTAATTAACACCTCGGCTTTTGCCGCCCCGGCGGATTCCAGCAGATCGACGCGGGTTGCATCCCCGTAAAACACCTTCATATCAAATTTACGCAGGGTATCGACATGGTCGGGGTCGTGATCGAGGATGACCATTTTCACCCCGCTCGACAGCAGTAAACGACCCACGATCTGCCCGTAGCGGCCAAATCCGGCGATGATGACGCGCGGCTGCTCCTCGTCGATCTCGTCGGCCTCGCGCTCCTGCCCGCTGTCCGATTTTTCCAGGCGCGTCAGTACCACCAGCAGCACAGGCGTCGCCGCCATCGACAGGGCGACCGCCAGCGTCAGCGCTTTCGCCCACTCGGGATCGAGCACGTTTGCCATCTGCGCGGCGCCAAAGACCACGAACGCAAATTCACTCCCCTGCCCCAGCAGCACGGCGAACCAGCGGCGCTGCCTGCCCGGCACGTTCAGTGGGCGAGCAATCAGCCACAGCATCACCATTTTAATGACCAGGAAGCCGACGAGCAGGATGACGATCCGCAGCGGATGCATCACCAGCGTGCCGAAGTCGACGGACATCCCGACGCCGATGAAAAACAGTCCCAGCAGCAACCCTTTGAACGGCTCGATATCGCTTTCCAGCGCGTGACGGTATTCAGAGCTCGCCAGCAGAACGCCTGCGAGGAACGCCCCCATCGCCATCGACAGCCCGGCCTCCTCCAGGAGCAGACCGAAGCCAAACACCAGGAACAGCGCCACGGCGCTGAACACTTCGCGCAGGCCAGAACGGGCGACAAACCTCAGCAGCGGGCGGGTCACGTAGCGGCCAAGCAGCACCACCAGCGCCAGCGCGCCCGCCACCTTCAGCGCCGACAGCGCGAAAGCGCCCAGCGTGGTAGAGGAACCACTGGCCGCCAGCAGCGGGATCATCGCCACCAGCGGGATAGCGGCAATGTCCTGGAACAGCAGCACGGAGAACGCGCTGCGTCCCATCTGGGAGACCGTCAGATTTCGCTCGTTCATCGCCTGCATGGCAATGGCCGTTGAGGAGAGCGCCAGCGTCATGCCGATGAGCTCTGCCACTTTCCAGTCCATTCCTAACAGGATGCAGAACCCGCCCAGCAGCAGGCCGCAGGCCACCATCTGCAGCGCTCCGCCGCCAAATACCGAGGCGCGAAGCTTCCACAGCCGCTGCGGGTCGAGCTCCAGGCCAATCACAAACAGCATCAGCACCACGCCAATTTCAGCGAAATGGAGAATCGCCTCGGCATCCGTGACCAGTCTAAAGCCCCACGGCCCAATGACGCAGCCCGCAATCAGGTAGCCAAGCACCGAGCCCAGCCCCAGGCGGACCGCCACGGGCACAATCAGCGCCGCCGCGCCGAGGTAAATCAGCGCCTGTATTAGCGTATGGCTATCCATGGTGCGCCTCCTGCCACTCAAGTAAGCGTTGTTTATAATGACGAGCCTGCGCCTGCAGCGTTTCATCGTCGCAAACAAACGTGCAGTGCATCGCAAACGGCGGGAGCCAGTTCAGACCGCAATAGAGCGCGGTCGCCTGCAGCGGCTGCGCCAGGACGTCAAAACCCGGGAAGGAACCGATATCAAAATGGCTTTCCCCACCGCCGGTGGTGACCGCCCACATCAGGCTTTTTCCTTTTAGCGCATTGCCGTTGTGGCCATACGCCCAGCCGTGGGAGAAGACTTTATCAATCCACAGTTTCAGGAGCGGGGGCGTGCTGTACCACTGCATTGGATGCTGCCAGATAATCAGATCGGCACGGGAAAGCGCCTCCTGTTCGGCGGCGATATCGATATTAAAATCGGGATAAAGTTGATAGAGGGAACGTATCTCTACGTTATCAAGCGTCCTTACCTGCTCAAGCATCCGCTTATTCGCATGCGAGTGCTGCGGATAAGGATGGGCATAAATTATCAGAATCATTGATTAGCCTGTTGTTACTGCTTTCTTTTAACAAAAGAGTGTAGTCAGTAATTCAACAGGCTAATAGTGAATATTATTGACGGGCTTACGTCAGAATTCTGAATTAGTTATCCAGCTCGCCCATGGATTTCACCTGGTCACGGTTGATCTGCTCGGTTTGACCGGTTTCGGCGTTTTTGTACGACACCAGACCGGTATCGTCATCCACCTGAGGTTTGCCGTCGGTGACAATGGTTTTGCCATCGGTGGTTTTTACGGCCTGATTAGACGAACAGCCCGCAACGGTAAACATTGTCGTGGCAGCCAGAACGGAAGCGATCAGTAATTTATTTTGCATGGTGTTTTCCCCTGCTCTCAGTTGAATTTCGTTATCGACCTAACCATTTTAGGCTAACTGACTGAAAGCGGATGAAAAACCAGAAGGTTCTGAAGATGGGAGAATGCCCGGCAGCCGAACGGCACCGGGCATTTTTACTTATTTGCTAATCTGCGCGTGCATTTCCTGCACTGAAATCACCTTCTCGGTGGCATCCGCGTTCAGCGCCATGGCCGTTGCGAAACCGCCGTTCAGGGTGGTGTCGTAGTGCACTTTGTACTGCAGCGCGCTGCGGCGAATCAGCTTGGAGTCTTCAATCGCCTGGCGGCCTGCGGTGGTGTTGATGATGTAGGTGTATTCGCCATTCTTGATACGGTCCTGAATGTGCGGACGACCTTCATGCACCTTGTTCACCAGACGCGGGTTGATGCCGGCTTCGCCCAGCACAATCGCGGTACCGTGGGTCGCGTCCAGCTCGAAGCCCTGTTTCAGCAGCTTGGCGGCCAGGTCAACCACGCGCTCTTTATCGCCTTCACGAACGGAGAGCAGCGCACGGCCTGATTTTCTCATGGTGGAGCTACTGCCCAGCTGCGCCTTCGCGAACGCTTCTGCGAAGGTGCGGCCCACGCCCATCACTTCCCCGGTAGAGCGCATTTCTGGCCCTAACAGCGGGTCAACGCCCGAGAATTTGTTGAACGGCAGCACCACTTCTTTCACCGAGTAGTACGGTGGAATGATCTCTTTGGTCACGCCCTGCTGCGCCAGCGTCTGGCCCGCCATCACGCGCGCCGCCACTTTCGCCAGCGGTACGCCGGTGGCTTTGGAGACGAACGGTACGGTACGTGCCGCACGCGGGTTGACTTCAATCAGGTAGACTTCGTTGTCTTTCACCGCAAACTGGACGTTCATCAGACCGCGAACCTGCAGCTCGAAGGCCAGCTTCTGCACCTGCTGGCGCATCACGTCCTGAATCTCCTGGCTCAGCGTGTACGCCGGCAGAGAACAGGCGGAGTCGCCGGAGTGCACGCCCGCCTGCTCGATGTGCTCCATGATGCCGCCAATCAGCACCATTTCGCCGTCGCAGATGGCGTCAACGTCCACTTCCACCGCGTCGTCGAGGAAGCGGTCGAGCAGCACTGGCGCATCGTTGGAAACACTCACCGCAGTCTGGAAGTAGCGACGCAGGTCGGCCTCGTCATACACGATTTCCATCGCGCGGCCGCCCAGCACGTAGGAAGGACGCACCACCAGCGGGTAGCCAATCTCTTTCGCCTTCTCAACGGCCATTTCAATGGCGGTGACGGTGGCGTTCGCCGGCTGTTTCAGCTTCAGACGGTCAACCGCCTGCTGGAAACGCTCGCGGTCTTCCGCACGGTCAATCGCGTCCGGGCTGGTGCCGATAACCGGCACGCCTGCTGCTTCCAGCGCGCGCGCCAGCTTCAGCGGGGTCTGGCCGCCGTACTGCACGATAACGCCTTTTGGCTTCTCGATGCGCACGATTTCCAGCACGTCTTCCAGGGTAACCGGCTCGAAGTAGAGGCGGTCAGAGGTGTCGTAGTCGGTAGAGACGGTTTCCGGGTTACAGTTGACCATGATGGTCTCGTAACCGTCTTCGCGCAGCGCCAGCGAGGCGTGTACGCAGCAGTAGTCGAACTCGATGCCCTGGCCGATACGGTTTGGACCGCCGCCCAGCACCATAATCTTGTCGCGGTCGACGGACGGGTTCGCTTCGCACTCGTCTTCATAGGTGGAGTACATGTAGGCGGTGTCGGTCGAGAATTCAGCCGCACAGGTGTCCACGCGCTTGTAGACCGGGTGCAGGTCGTACTGGTCGCGCAGCTTGCGGATTTCCGCTTCGCGCACGCCCGCCAGCTTAGCCAGACGCGCATCGGCGAAGCCTTTACGCTTCAGCACGCGCAGGAAGTCAGCGTCCAGGCCGTTGATGCCCAGTTCAGCGACCTGTTCTTCCAGACGCACCAGCTCTTCAATCTGCACCAGGAACCAGCGGTCGATGTTGGTCAGGTTGAACACGCCGTCGACGGACAGGCCCGCACGGAAGGCATCGGCGATATACCAGATACGCTCTGCGCCCGCGTCTTTCAGCTCGCGGCGGATTTTGGTCAGCGCTTCCGGGTCGTCCAGGCTCACTTTCGGGTCAAAGCCGGTCGCGCCCACTTCGAGACCGCGCAGCGCTTTCTGCAGTGATTCCTGCTGCGTGCGGCCAATCGCCATCACTTCACCGACAGATTTCATCTGGGTGGTTAGACGGTCGTTCGCGCCTGCGAATTTCTCGAAGTTGAAGCGTGGAATTTTGGTCACAACGTAGTCGATTGACGGCTCGAAGGACGCTGGGGTGCGGCCACCGGTGATGTCGTTCATCAGCTCGTCGAGGGTATAACCCACCGCCAGCTTCGCCGCCACTTTCGCAATCGGGAAGCCGGTCGCTTTAGAAGCCAGCGCGGAGGAACGGGACACGCGCGGGTTCATTTCGATAACAATCAGACGGCCTGTTTTCGGGTTAACGGAGAACTGCACGTTAGAACCACCGGTTTCCACGCCGATTTCACGCAGTACCGCCATCGAGGCGTTACGCATGATTTGATACTCTTTGTCGGTCAGGGTCTGGGCTGGCGCAACGGTGATGGAGTCACCGGTGTGGATACCCATCGCATCGAAGTTTTCGATGGAGCAGACGATGATGCAGTTGTCGTTTTTATCACGCACCACTTCCATCTCGTACTCTTTCCAGCCAATCAGCGATTCATCAATCAGCAGCTCTTTGGTTGGGGAGAGATCCAGACCGCGTTCGCAAATCTCTTCGAACTCTTCGCGGTTGTAGGCGATACCGCCGCCGGTGCCGCCCATGGTGAACGATGGACGGATGATGCACGGATAGCCCACGTCAGCCGCGACGGCCAGCGCTTCTTCCATGTTGTGTGCGATACCGGAACGCGCGGTGTCGAGGCCGATTTTCTTCATCGCCACGTCGAAGCGGCGACGGTCTTCTGCTTTATCAATCGCGTCGGCGGTCGCACCAATCATGGTCACGCCGAACTCTTCCAGCACGCCCTGACGCTCCAGCTCCAGCGCACAGTTCAGCGCCGTCTGGCCGCCCATGGTTGGCAGCACCGCGTCCGGACGCTCTTTCTCGATGATTTTACGCACCACTTCCCAGTGAATCGGCTCGATGTAGGTTGCATCAGCCATTTCCGGGTCGGTCATGATGGTTGCCGGGTTAGAGTTCACCAGGATAACGCGGTAACCCTCTTCACGCAGGGCTTTACACGCCTGCGCGCCGGAGTAGTCGAATTCGCAGGCCTGGCCGATGACGATCGGGCCAGCGCCAAGGATCAGGATGCTTTTTATGTCTGTACGTTTTGGCATTGTCTTCTCGGCTCCTGATTATTTAGCGGTCTTACGGTATTGCTCGATAAGTTCGATGAAGTGATCGAACAGCGGCGCGGCGTCGTGTGGGCCCGGGCTGGCTTCCGGGTGACCCTGGAAGCTGAATGCTGGCTTATCGGTGCGATGAATCCCCTGCAGAGTGCCATCGAACAGCGACTTATGGGTCACGCGCAGGTTAGCCGGCATCGAGGCTTCATCGACGGCAAATCCGTGGTTCTGCGCGGTGATCATCACCGTGTTGTTATCGATGTCTTTCACCGGGTGGTTACCACCGTGGTGGCCGAACTTCATCTTAACGGTGTTCGCACCGCTCGCCAGCGCCAGCAGCTGATGGCCGAGGCAGATGCCGAATACCGGGATGTCGGTTTCCAGGAAGGACTTGATGGCGGCGATGGCGTAATCGCACGGCGCCGGGTCGCCAGGGCCGTTGGACAGGAAAATACCGTCCGGATTCATCTTCAGCACGTCTTCGGCAGACGTTTGTGCCGGAACCACCGTCAGGCGGCAGCCGCGGTCAACCAGCATGCGCAGGATGTTGCGCTTGGCGCCGAAATCGTAGGCCACCACGTGGAACGGCAGCTCGCTCTCTTTTTTCGCTTCCGGCAGGTCGCCTTCCAGCGTCCAGCTACCCTGAGTCCAGCTGTAGGCTTCAGCGGTCGTCACTTCTTTCGCCAGGTCCATGCCGTTCAGGCCCGGGAAGGCTTTCGCTTTTTCCAGCGCCAGCGTCGCATCGAGGTTATCACCCGCGATAATGCAGCCGTTCTGTGCACCCTTCTCGCGCAGCAGACGCGTTAACTTACGGGTATCGATATCGGCAATCGCCACGATGTTATGGCGCTTCAGGTAAGAAGAGAGGTCTTCGGTATTGCGGAAGTTGCTGGCAATCAGCGGCAGGTCGCGGATGACCAGGCCTTGCGCATGTACCTGAGAAGATTCTTCGTCAGCCGCATTGGTGCCGACATTGCCGATATGAGGATAAGTAAGAGTAACGATTTGGCGAGAATAGGAAGGATCAGTGAGGATTTCTTGATAACCGGTCATTGAAGTATTGAAAACGACTTCCCCAACCGCCGAACCCGTTGCCCCTATGGCCCGACCGATAAACTGGGTTCCGTCTTCCAGAACCAATAGCGCTGACTTAATCAAAACACCCTCCAGAGAATATTCACTCACTTTATTTGCATATTAATTCATAGCATGTCATGGATCAATGCAAATGTGTTGCCAGCGGATTTTTGGCAAACGGCGGCATTCTGGGGATTTGGTGGGTAAAAGTCAACTTAAAACGGATATTTTGTTTACTCTTTTGCAAGCCTGGCGAGTGGAATGCGGCTTAAGCGACAAAAAGATCAGGTAAATCACTGCGGAAAACGCTTGCGTGCCAGGTTTAATGAAAAATGAGCTAGCGCAGCACTATAAAGTGGACCAGATGGTCAAAATTTACATTTCAGTAACGTTAAAACACCAAAAGAGATAGATATTCAGAGGATTAAGCAAAAATAATCCATGAAACAGATAAAATAAAAGGGCAATAAAATATTGCCCTATGCAATCAAACAATTACGACTGCAATAACCACATCACGATGGGTAATAATGCTTACAAATTATTGAGATCGAGCACATCTCGCATATCAAAAAGGCCGTTTTTCTTGTTTTTCAGCCACAAAGCGGAACGTACCGCACCGTTGGCGAACGTCATTCGACTGGAGGCTTTATGCGTAATTTCGACGCGCTCGCCAATATCGGCGAACATCGCCGTGTGTTCGCCGACGATGTCACCCGCTCGCACGGTTGCGAAGCCAATGGTGCCAGGAACGCGTTCGCCGGTGTAACCTTCACGGGTATAGACCGCGCAGTCTTTTAAATCTTTATCAAGTGCATGAGCAATCGCTTCGCCCATCGCCAGCGCCGTACCCGATGGCGCATCAACCTTGTAACGGTGGTGAGCTTCTACGATCTCGATATCGGTATAGTTGCCCATCACCTTCGCGGCCTTCTCCAGCAGCTTCAGCATGACGTTAACGCCCACGCTGAAGTTTGCCGCGAAGACAATCGCAATCTCTTTTGATGCATCCTGGATAGCCTGCTTGCCCGCATCGTCAAAACCGGTGGTGCCGATCACCATCCCCTTGCCGTGCTGGCGACAAAACGCCAGATGCGCGAGCGTCCCTTCCGGGCGGGTAAAATCGATGAATACATCGAAGTCCTCTTTTACCGCTTCCAGGCTGCTTTGCACGGTAACGCCCGTGTGGCCTGCGCCTGCCAGCTCACCGGCATCGGTCCCCAGTAGCGACGAACCTTCACGCTCCAGTGCCGCGCCAAGCGCGACGCCATCCGTCTGAAGTGCCGCCTGAATAAGCTGACGGCCCATACGTCCACCCGCGCCCGCAATGGCGACACGGATCTGTGCATCATGCATAGTTATTCTCTTACGTTAAAATGATGTAAACCGTTTTCAGATTAACCAGCCTTGAGAAGCACTGCCAACTGAAAACACCGATAATTAGAATTTAACGTGAAACCGACTTAAATATCAGTAAAAGACATGATTTTGTCGTCACGATAAAGTAACGGGTAAAAAAAAGGCCAGCACAGGAGGTGCTGGCCTTTCATCAGAAAAAGGTCTATTCGACTTCGCGGGCGTCGATGCGCAGTTCTTTCGGGACTTCGAAAACGATGTTCTCTTCACGTCCTTCCAGCGGCACCGCTTCGCCACCGCCCAGCTCCTGCAGACGGGAAATGACGTTCTGTACCAAAATATCTGGCGCAGACGCCCCGGCCGTCACGCCGACACAGGCCGCGTGCTTAACCCACGCCTCCTGAATATCCGACGCGTCATCAATCAGGAAAGCCGCTTTCCCCATGCGTTGCGCCAGTTCGGCCAGACGGTTGGAGTTAGACGAGTTTTTGGAGCCGACTACCAGCACCACGTCCGCCTGTTCAGCCAGTGCGCGCACCGCTTCCTGACGGTTAGTGGTCGCGTAGCAGATATCATCCTTACGCGGACCGACGATTTTCGGGAAGCGCTGGCGCAGGGCGTCAATCACGTCTGAGGTATCGTCTACGGAGAGCGTCGTCTGGGTCATAAACGACAGACGGGCTTCATTTTTCACGTTCAGCGTTAACACATCTTCAGGCGACTCAACCAGATACATACCCCCTTCCGGGTTGCTGTACTGGCCCATGGTGCCTTCGACTTCCGGATGCCCGGCATGGCCAATCAGAATCGACTCTTCACCACGACGGCTGGCGCGCGCCACTTCCATATGCACTTTTGTCACCAGGGGACAGGTGGCATCGAATACGGTCAGATCGCGGCTTTTTGCTTCGTTACGTACCGCCTGAGAGACGCCGTGCGCGGAGAAGATCAGGATCGCACCGTCCGGCACTTCGCTGATTTGTTCAATGAAGATGGCGCCGCGCTCGCGCAGGCTGTCGACCACGTAGCGGTTGTGCACCACTTCGTGACGCACATAAATCGGCGCGCCGTAAATCTCCAACGCGTTTTCAACAATGCTGATAGCGCGGTCTACACCGGCGCAGAAGCCGCGCGGGTTAGCCAACAGGATCTGCATTTCAGGCCTCCAGTGCAGGATCGATTTCCAGCACTTCAACATCAAAATGAACGGTACGCCCGGCAAGCGGATGGTTGAAGTCAACGGTAATAGAGTCGCCGTTGATCTCGCGGATCACGCCAGGCATTTCGCTGCCGTCCATAG
Source organism: Enterobacter cloacae complex sp. ECL352 (assembly GCF_020149545.1). Lineage (NCBI taxonomy): Bacteria > Pseudomonadati > Pseudomonadota > Gammaproteobacteria > Enterobacterales > Enterobacteriaceae > Enterobacter > Enterobacter cloacae complex sp. ECL352. The sequence continues at coordinate 2,992,673 of NZ_CP083709.1, read as the reverse complement.
CGGTAAAGAGCATAATCGCTCCGATCTCCGGTTCACCCGCGTCCATAAACTCGCGGCGCGAGAAATACTGGATCAGGTCCGGACTCGGCACGCCAAACGCGGCATCCGGCTCCAGCGAAAAGGCTTTTTTCTCACCCTCTTTCAGGCCCAGAAGCTGCTGCTCAAGACCTTCAGACAGGGAGGTATCTCCAAGACGAAACAGGGCCGGTTTGCCGTTATTGCGGGTGGATTCGGCCGTGGAGCCGTCATCCAGCTTCAGCGTGAAGTGAACGAGAACCGCGCTGTTGCTCTGTACGGATTTAGACATGCAAATTGCTCGCTTGTTTTGCCCGGTAGCATTACGCCACCGGGCGAGTGTGTTACGCCTGCTCTTTCGCGGTCGGTTTAGGCAAGAAGCCTTCCAGCACGATTAACGCCGCACCGATACAAATTGCCGTATCGGCCAGGTTAAAGGTCGCGAAGTGCCAGTCGCCGACGTAGAAGTCGATCATATCGACCACAAAGCCGTGCCACAGGCGGTCAAACAGGTTGCCCAGCGCGCCGCCAATGATCAGCGCGTAGGCAATGTTATTCAGCTTTTGCGTGGCCTTCGAGCGGTACATCAGCACCGCGAGGATCACGCAGATACCGAGAGCGATACCCGCAAAGAACCAGCGCTGCCAGCCACCGCTGTCGGCAAGGAAACTAAACGCTGCGCCGTAGTTACGCGCGTAGTGCAGGTTAAGCGACGGGAACAGCGGAACCGTCTCCCCCAGAGCAAAATTCTGGAGGATCAGGAACTTGCTGCCCAGATCGATAATCAGCACCACCACAACCAGCCACAGCCAGCGCAGTCCTGTTGAACAGAGAGTTTTACTCATCAGGCAAACTTACGTTTTTCGCCGTCACCGGCGACGTTGCTTACACAGCGTCCGCAGATGTCTGCGTGTTCCGCCACCTGGCCAACATCGGTGGTGTAATGCCAGCAACGCGGGCATTTCTCACCGTCGGCTTTGCTCAGCGCGACTTTCAGTCCTTTGAGCAGCTCGCTCTGCTGAGCATCAGCAGAAGCTTCGGCATAATCCGCAACTTTCGCACCGGAGGTCAACAGGACAAATCGTAATTCATCGCCCAGCGCCGTCAGCTTCGCCGCCAGCTCCGGTTCGGCATACAGCGTAACTGCCGCTTCCAGAGAGCCGCCGACTTTCTTGTCCGCGCGCGCCTGCTCGATAACCTTGTTCACTTCGCCACGCACTTTCAGCAGCTCGTCCCAGAAGGCATCGTTCATCGCTTCGGTGCTGGAGAGATCGAACAGACCTTCGTACCACTCGCCCGTGAACACATACTTCTCACGGTCGCCCGGCAGGTAGCCCCAGATTTCATCCGCGGTGAAGGACATGATCGGCGCCATCCAGCGCACCAGCGCTTCTGCGATGTGGAACAGCGCGGTCTGGCAGCTACGACGCGCCACGCTGTCCGCTTTCGCGGTGTACTGGCGGTCTTTGATGATGTCGAGGTAGAACGAGCCCATCTCGATGGAGCAGAAGCGCATCAGGCGCTGCACCACTTCGTGGAAGTCGTAAGACTCATAGGCTTTCAGGATATCTTCCTGCGCCGCTTTCGCGCAGCCTACCGCCCAGCGGTCCAGCACCACCATCTCTTCCGGTTTCACCATGTCTTTTGCCGGATCGAACCCGTTCAGGTTCGCCAGCAGGAAGCGCGCGGTGTTACGGATACGGCGATAGCTGTCGGCAGCACGCTTCAGGATCTCGTCAGACACCGCCATTTCGCCGGTGTAATCGGTAGAGGCCACCCACAGACGCAGAATGTCTGCGCCCAGCTTGTTCATCACATCCTGCGGAGAAACGGTGTTACCGATAGATTTGGACATCTTACGGCCCTGACCATCCACGGTGAAGCCGTGAGTCAGTACCTGACGGTAAGGCGCTTTACCCTTCATGGCGGTGGAGATCATCAGAGATGACATGAACCAGCCGCGGTGTTGGTCAGACCCTTCCAGATACATATCGGCAGCGTGACCGGCAAATTCCGGACGCACGTCAACCACGGAGGAGTGGGTAGACCCGGAGTCGAACCACACGTCCAGGGTATCCGGCACTTTCTCGTAGTTGTCTGCGTCAGCGCCCAGGATGTCGCGGGAGTCGAGATCCCACCACGCCTGAATGCCGTCAACTTCGACGCGCTTCGCCACTTCTTCCATCAGTTCCAGGGTGTTCGGGTGCAGCTCCTGCGTCTCTTTATGTACGAACAGAGACATCGGCACTCCCCAGGTACGCTGACGGGAGATACACCAGTCAGGACGGTTAGCCACCATGGATTCGATACGCGCCTGGCCCCAGTCAGGGATCCACTGCACGCCTTTGATCTCTTTCAGAGACTGCTCGCGCAGGCCTTTCTGATCCATGCTGACGAACCACTGCGGGGTCGCACGGAAGATGATCGGGGTCTTATGACGCCAGCAGCACGGATAGCTGTGCTGCATTTTTTCAACGTGCAGCAGCGCGCCGCTGGTGCGCAGCATGTCGACGATGATGTCGTTCGCTTTGAAGACGTTGATACCGTCCAGCGCCGGATAGGTGCCAGGCAGGTAAGATCCGTCCGGACCAACCGGGTTAGCGATTTCCAGACCGTACTTCAGGCTGATGTTGTAGTCGTCAGGACCATGGCCACCGGCGGTATGCACCGCACCGGTACCCGCTTCCAGCGTCACGTGGTCGCCCAGGATCGCCGGAACGTCGAAGTCCAGGAACGGGTGCTTGAAGCGCATCAGCTCCAGCGCGTCGCCTTTCACGGTGCCCAGCACGGTGTAGTCGCTGATATGCGCGCGCTTCAGCACGCTCTCAACCAGATCTTTCGCCAGGATAACCGCCTGACCGTCAATCTGAACCAGCGCGTATTCGAACTCACCGGACAGGGAGATCGCACGGTTCGCCGGCAGGGTCCACGGGGTGGTGGTCCAGATCACCAGAGAGATCGGGCCATTTACCGAGGAGACGCCAAATTTAGCCTTCACCGCATCCTGATCGACAGCGTTGAACGCCACGTCGATAGACGGAGAGGTTTTGTCGTAATATTCAACTTCCGCTTCTGCCAGCGCAGAACGGCAGTCCACGCACCAGTGCACCGGCTTAGCGCCTTTGTGCAGGTGGCCGTTACCGATGATTTTGCCCAGCGCACGGATGATGTTGGCTTCAGTTTTGAAGTCCATGGTCAGGTACGGGTGCGACCAGTCGCCCAGCACGCCCAGACGGATGAAGTCAGCGCGCTGACCGTCAACCTGCGTGGCTGCGTATTCGCGGCACTTCGCACGGAACTCGGCGGCGGTGAACTTCTCACCCGGCTTGCCGAACTCTTGCTCCACTTTCAGCTCGATTGGCAGACCGTGGCAGTCCCAGCCCGGAACGTAAGGCGAGTCATATCCCGTGAGGCCTTTGGACTTCACGATAATGTCTTTCAGAATCTTGTTAACCGAGTGACCAATATGAATGCTGCCATTCGCATATGGAGGGCCATCATGCAGAATGAAGGTTTTTTTGCCTTTTTTGGCTGCACGAATGATGCCGTACAGGTCATCATCGGTCCAACGCGCCAGCATTCCCGGTTCGCGCTTGGCGAGATCGCCGCGCATCGGGAACCCTGTTTCCGGCAAATTCAGGGTTGATTTATAGTCACTCATCAGATTCTCGGTTCCGTATTTATCACGTAGGCAGTTAAGCCGGGTTCAAAGCCCAAAAAACTCGCGGGCCGTCAATTCATCTCGCGCAATTTGCGCTTTTAGTTCATCCAGCGAACCAAATCGCTGCTCGTTGCGTATTTTTTTACGCAGTATCACATCTATATGGCGACCATAGAGGTCCATTACAACGTCCAGCAGGTGCACTTCTAACTGTTGACGCACACCGGCGACGGTCGGACGCGTGCCAATGTTGGCGACGCCGTAGAACGGTTTATCGCCCAGTCCTGCCACTTCCACCGCATACACCCCTTTAACCGGGGAAACCTGACGACGCAGCGGTATATTCGCCGTCGGGAAGCCTATCGTGCGGCCCAACGCATCGCCATGGACCACGCGGCCAGAGATGGTGAACGGATGGCCCAGCAGGGTTTCTGCCGTGTCCAGGTCATCATTAGCCAGCGCCTGACGCACCGCCGTGCTGCTGACGCGCACGCCGCCTTCGCAGAAGGTCATCGCGCTGGTGACGTCAAATCCATACTCCAGACCAGCCTTCTGTAATAGCAAGAAATCGCCCTGACGACCAGCGCCAAAGCGGAAATCATCGCCCACGGCAAGAAACTGTACGCCAAGACGCTTAACCAGCAGGTCGCTGACGAAATTTTGTGCTGTCAGCGCGGCAAAGCGACGATCGAAACGTAAACACAATACATAGTCCACGCCGGACTCCGCCAGATAGCGCAATTTCTCGCGCAGGCGAGTGAGTCGGGCGGGAGATTTATCGCCCGCGAACAGCTCCAGCGGCTGCGGCTCGAAAATCATCACTACAACGGGCAGGCCACGGGCCTCCCCTTCTTTACGCAATCCCTGCAACAGCGCCTGATGACCACGATGCACGCCGTCGAAATTACCAATAGTCAGCACGCACCCGTGTGGCGCGCTGCTGAGATTATGTATGCCGCGTATCAGCTTCATGTCTGGCTCAAAACAGTGAAAATCGCCAAAGTATACCTTGTACAGCGGTTAAGGTTAACCGGCGATTGTTCGTGCAAAACAGAAAGCCGTAATGATTTCATCAGGCTGACCTTTCGCAGCGAAAAAATCTGCTCCTGAACTGCGATTTTTATGCCGAAAGGCTGTATTCAGGGAAGACAAGCTGGTAGAATCCTGCGCCATCACTACGTAACGTAGCGTCGCTAATTAACGGCGCTTATTTGCACAAATCCATTGACAAAAGAAGGCAAAGAGGGCATATTCCTCGGCCTTTGAATTGTCCACATAGAACATATTTGGGAGTTGGACTTGGCTAATATCAAATCAGCTAAGAAACGTGCCGTTCAGTCTGAAAAGGCTCGTAAGCACAACGCAAGCCGTCGCTCTATGATGCGTACTTTCATCAAGAAAGTATACGCAGCAATCGAAGCAGGCGACAAAGCTGCAGCGCAGAACGCATTTAACGAAATGCAACCAATCGTGGATCGTCAGGCTGCTAAAGGTCTGATCCACAAAAACAAAGCAGCGCGTCATAAAGCAAACCTGACCGCGCAGATCAACAAACTGGCTTAATCGCTACTTGCTGTTGCTTGTTTAAAGAACCCGCTTAACGCGGGTTTTTTTATGCCTTCAGATTGCCGGTGGCGTAAACAGCGCCGAGTAGTCACGGTTGCAGATTCGCTGCACCGCCGGGTGCTGAATCATTCTTTCGGCAAATATGGCGTGATACTCCTCCATCACGTTATCCACTCTGCCTATCTCCGTAATCTTGTCGTCTGAATAGAGATCGTGCGCGTACAGCGTCGGCGCAACGAAGATCGCATTATGCGCTTCGCCAAAGGCTTTCATCAGCGCCGCATCGTCGAACTCACCGAGGATTTCTACCTTCAGCCCCTGCGAATTAAACCAGTTCAGCAGCTTGCGTCCGAGCATTGAGCGTCGCCCAGGCACCAGCAGGCGACGCTCTTCCAGGCAGGCCGGGAAAGTTTTCTCCGGCGGCGGGTTGATACACCAGAAGCTCACGCCACATTCGCCAATCTTCACCGAGAACAGCCCTTCCTGCTGGGTGGAGTCAATCGGGCAGTCCGAGATAATCATGTCCAGCTTGTGCTGGCTCAGCTGTTCCAGCAGCATCTCGTGGGTGGATTCAAAGCAGCGCAGGTGGATTTGCTCGTCTTCAACTACCGCCGCATCCAGCACGCCGCTCACCAGCCGCTTGGACAGCGCATCCGCCACGCCCACGTCAAAGAGCAGGTTCGACTCTTTGCGGTAGTTGACGATATCCAGCATCTCCTGGCTCAGTGTGAACATTTTGTCCGCATAGCGGAAAACCAGTTCACCCAGTTCGCTGGGTTCAATCCCACGCCCCTTACGCTTGAACAGCTTGCCCTGCAGACGCTCTTCCAGGGCCTTGATTTGCCCGGTGATGGTTTGCGGCGTCAGGTAGAGCGCCTCTGCCGCCCCCACCACCGAGCCCTGTTTATAGACGTGCCAGAAGTAGTACAGATGGTTGTAATTTAAATGAGACATCGCGTCTTCTCTCCCTGAGTGTGTATCGGGAGAAGGATCGCCTCCTCCCGGTGTTCCGTTATGCCTGGACGGCCTGTCCGGACAACTTCACCTTCAACAAGGTATAACCGATTACCGCGGCCAGTAATGACCCGATGAGAATGCCGAGTTTAGCCCAGACGATAAGCTCAGGCGCATGCGTACCAAACGCCAGTGTCGAAATAAAGATCGACATCGTAAACCCGATGCCACACAGCACGCCGACGGCCATAATTTGCGAAAACGTGGTGCCATGCGGCAATGACGCCAGCTTCAGCTTCGTCGCCAGCCAGCAGAAGAGGCTAATGCCCAGCGGCTTACCGATAAACAGCCCGGCAATGATGCCCAGCGGCAGCACGGACGTCAGCCCGTCCAGCGTCACGCCGCCGAGGGAAACGCCCGCGTTGGCAAACGCAAACAGCGGCAGGATCATAAAGGCAACCCACGGGTGCAGCACGTGCTCCAGCTGTTTGGCAGGCGACTTGCCGTCCTGCGGTTTAAGCGGCACGAAGAAGCCCACAATCACGCCTGCCAGCGTGGCGTGCACGCCGGATTTAAGCACCGCCGTCCACAGCACCATCCCCACCAGGATATAGATACCGATGCGGCGAACATTGAAGATATTCAGCAGCGCCAGCACCGCAATCGCCCCGGCGGCGACGCTCAGGGACAGGATCGACAGATCGCTGGTGTAGAACAGCGCGATAATCACAATGGCGCCCAGGTCATCGATGATCGCCAGCGCCATCAGGAAGATTTTCAGGGCTACCGGCACGCGGCTACCGAGCAAGGCTAAGACACCGAGCGCAAAGGCGATATCCGTCGCGGCCGGGATCGCCCAGCCGTCACGCGCAACAGGATCCTGCCAGGTGAACGCCAGGAAGAGCAACGCCGGAACGACCATTCCGCCAATCGCTGCGATCACCGGAAACGCCGCGCGCTGGCGGCTGGCAAGCGAGCCCAGAACCAGCTCACGCTTAACCTCAAGACCCACCAGCAGGAAGAACACCGCCATCAGCGCATCGTTGATCCACAGCAGCATGTTCTTGTTAATTTCCAGCGCCCCGACCTTCAGCTCAACGGGCGTTTCCAGAAATGCATGGTAGAGATCCTGCGTGATGCCAAGGTTAGCCAGCACCATCGCGGCCGCTGCGGCAATAATCAGGATCACACCACCGGACGCCTCACTGCTAAAGAAACGGTGTAGTAATTTCATTTAAGTTCTCTCTTTTACAACAATACCTCGATAAAACCATAATACCAAGCCAAATAGCTCGGCAAAAACAGATTAATGTTGAGTATAGACTCAGTTTAACCGAGCTATACGCGCAAATAAAAAAGCCCGGAATCGCTTCCGGGCTTTGAGAAGATGAAAACCAGCTAACGAATTAGCGGGTCAAATCATCGAAGAACTTTTTGACGCCATCGAAGAAGCTTTTGGAACGCGGGCTGTTTTTCTCGCCCGTCGGGCCGCCAAAGCTTTCCTGCAGCTCTTTCAGCAGCTGTTTCTGCTTGTCGTTCAGGCCAACCGGCGTTTCGACGACGACGCGGCAAAGCAGGTCGCCCTGGGCGCCACCGCGAACGGATTTAACGCCTTTCCCGCGCATGCGGAACAGCTTACCGGTCTGGGTTTCGCCAGGCACTTTCAGGTTCACGCGACCGTCCAGCGTTGGCACTTCGATTTCGCCACCGAGTGCCGCCATCGCGAAGTTGATCGGCACTTCGCAGTACAGGTTATTACCTTCACGCTCGAAGATGGCGTGCTGTTTCACCTGCACCTGAACGTACAGATCGCCTGCCGGTGCGCCGTGCTCGCCTGCTTCGCCCTCACCGGCCAGACGGATGCGGTCGCCCGTATCGACGCCAGCTGGGATCTTAACGGACAGAGTTTTGGTTTTCTCAACGCGACCGTGGCCGTGGCATTTGGTGCACGGATCTTTAATCAGCGTGCCGCGACCGTGACAGTGCGGACAGGCCTGCTGTACCGCGAAGAAGCCCTGGCGCATCTGTACCTGACCAGAGCCGTGACAGGTTGGACAGGTCTGAGGCTGTGTGCCCGCTTTCGCGCCGCTGCCGTGGCAAACGTCACACTCTTCCAGCGTCGGGATACGGATCTCTTTGGTTACGCCGCGAACGGCCTCTTCCAGCGTCAGCTCCATGTTGTAGCGCAGGTCCGCGCCGCGCGCCGCGCGCTGACGACCACGGCCGCCGCCGAAAATGTCGCCAAATACATCGCCAAAGATATCGCTGAAGTCAGCGCCGCCGCCAAAGCCGCCGCCGCCGAATCCACCGCCGCCCATGCCGCCCTGTTCAAAGGCAGCGTGACCGTACTGGTCATAGGTCGCACGTTTTTGTGCATCGGTCAGGACTTCGTAGGCTTCTTTGATCTCTTTAAATTTGGCTTCAGCCTCTTTGTCACCCTGGTTACGGTCCGGGTGGAATTTCATGGCCAGGCGCTTGTACGCCTTTTTGATTTCACGCTCTTCCGCAGTTTTCGGAACGCCTAAAATCTCGTAATAGTCTTGCTTTGCCATTGGTTTTTTTAAGCCCCTTAACATGCGAGCACGGGCGTGGAGAGTTCTCCTACGCCCGTGCCGATTAATTACCCTGCATCAGGGCGATTATTTTTTATCTTTAACTTCTTCGAACTCAGCGTCGACAACGTCGTCGTCTTTCGCGTTGTTCGCCGAAGCGTCAGCGCCCGCCTGCTGTTGAGCGTGCTGCTGCTGAGCGATTTCCATCAGCTTCTGAGAAGCCTGTGCCAGTTCCTGCATCTTCGCTTCAATGTCTGCTTTATCTTCACCTTTCAGTGAGGATTCCAGCGCGCTCAGTGCAGCTTCGATAGCAGTCTTGTCTTCCGCTGGCAGTTTATCGCCTGCTTCTTCAACCTGCTTACGGGTGCTGTGCAGCAGATGGTCACCCTGGTTACGGGTCTGAACCAGCTCTTCGAACTTACGGTCGGATTCCGCGTTAGCTTCGGCATCGCGAACCATTTTTTCGATTTCCGCTTCGTTCAGGCCAGAAGATGCCTTGATGGTGATCTTCTGCTCTTTACCGCTGTTTTTGTCTTTCGCAGACACGTGCAGGATACCGTCAGCATCGATGTCGAAGGTCACTTCGATCTGCGGCATGCCGCGCGGTGCCGGGTTAATACCGTCCAGGTTGAACTGACCCAGAGATTTGTTATCCGCCGCACGCTTACGCTCACCCTGAATCACATGAATGGTTACCGCAGACTGGTTGTCTTCAGCGGTAGAGAACACCTGGCTGTGTTTCGTTGGGATGGTGGTGTTTTTGTTGATGAGCGCAGTCATCACACCGCCCATGGTTTCGATACCCAGAGACAGCGGGGTAACGTCCAGCAGCAGTACGTCTTTAACTTCACCGGTCAGTACGCCCCCCTGAACCGCAGCGCCGATTGCGACCGCTTCGTCCGGGTTAACGTCTTTACGTGGCTCTTTACCAAAGAACTCAGCCACTTTCTTCTGAACCATTGGCATACGCGTCTGACCACCGACCAGGATAACGTCCTGGATATCGGATACGGACAGGCCAGCGTCCTGCAGAGCAACTTTCAGCGGCTCGATTGAACGGTTCACCAGGTCTTCTACCAGGCTTTCCAGTTTCGCACGGGTCACTTTGATGTTCATGTGTTTAGGACCGGTCGCGTCTGCAGTGATGTACGGCAGGTTCACGTCGGTCTGCTGAGCGGAAGAAAGTTCGATCTTCGCTTTCTCAGCGGCTTCTTTCAGGCGCTGCATGGCCAGCGGGTCGTTACGCAGGTCAATGCCCTGATCTTTCTTGAACTCGTCAACGAGGTAGTTGATCAGACGGGTATCGAAGTCTTCACCACCCAGGTGGGTATCACCGTTGGTTGCCAGAACTTCGAAGGTTTTTTCGCCATCAACTTCGTCGATTTCGATAATAGAGATATCGAAAGTACCACCACCCAGGTCGTAAACCGCGATAGTACGGTTGCCAACTTCTTTATCCAGACCGTAAGCCAGTGCAGCAGCGGTTGGTTCGTTGATGATACGTTTTACTTCCAGACCTGCGATACGGCCAGCATCTTTGGTTGCCTGACGCTGAGCATCGTTGAAGTACGCAGGAACGGTAATAACAGCTTCAGTTACCGGTTCACCCAGGTAATCTTCAGCGGTTTTCTTCATTTTTTTCAGCACTTCAGCAGAAATCTGCGGTGGTGCAGTTTTGGTGCCTTTCACATCAAGCCATGCATCGCCGTTATCTGCCGCGATGATTTTGTAAGGCATGATGGAAACGTCACGCTGAACTTCTTCGTCCTGGAAGCGGCGGCCGATCAGGCGTTTAATCGCAAACAGGGTGTTTTGCGGGTTTGTCACTGCCTGACGTTTAGCCGGCTGACCAACCAGAGTTTCACCATCCTGGGTATAAGCAATGATAGAAGGCGTGGTGCGATCGCCCTCGGCGTTCTCCAGCACGCGTGCAGTAGTGCCATCCATAATCGCTACACAAGAGTTGGTAGTACCCAGGTCGATACCAATAATTTTACCCATCTAAACGTCTCCACTAAAAATTCAGTCAACATGTGGTTGTGTACCTGTAATAAGGGCAGAACGTGCTTTTTCAACTGCCCAGATTTGATTTTTTTCAGGTCCACACACTGCGGTTGACTACAAGATGGGGTCGCGACGGCATCCATCAAGGGGCAAGCATAAAAAAAATTTTAATTTCACCCTGATGAGATCATAGACGCCACCGATTGCGCCCATTATGATGCCGCGCCCAGTCAGGGAGAACTGACGCGGGTTTAACCATTTCACCATATTAATGATGATTTTTTTGAGGACTTATGGGCAACACTAAGTTGGCTAATCCGGCTCCGCTGGGCCTGATGGGTTTTGGCATGACCACTATCCTGCTGAACCTGCACAATATCGGGATGTTCCCGATGGATGGCATCATCCTGGCGATGGGCATTTTTTACGGCGGTATCGCGCAAATCTTCGCGGGCCTGCTGGAATATAAGAAAGGCAATACCTTCGGCTTAACCGCCTTCACCTCTTACGGTTCTTTCTGGCTGACCCTGGTTGCCATTCTGCTGCTGCCTAAAATGGGCATGGCAGACGCGGCAAACGCCCACTTCCTGGGCGTTTACCTGGGCCTGTGGGGCGTCTTCACCCTGTTCATGTTCTTCGGTACCCTGAAAGGTAACCGCATGCTGCAGTTCGTTTTCCTGAGCCTGACCGTGCTGTTCGCCCTGCTGGCGATCGGACACCTGGTGGATAACGAAGGCATCGTTCATGTTGCAGGCTGGATTGGTCTGGTTTGCGGCGCAAGCGCTATCTACCTCGCAATGGGTGAAGTGCTGAACGAGCAGTTTGACCGCACCATTCTACCGATTGGTGAAAAACACTGATCCCTCTGTCGTGTCCGCTTCGCGGGCACGACATCCCTTCATCTGCCCCAGCCAAATCCCTAATCCCAGCCCCATCAGCGAGAGCGCGAGTACATACCAGGCTGGTGCCATCGGCGAAACGCCCATCAGCACCGTCACCGCAATCGGCGTCAGCCCGCCGAAAATGGCATACGACACGTTGTAGGAAAATGAGATCCCGGTGAAGCGTACTTCCGGCGGGAAAGCTCGCACCATGACGTAAGGCACAGCACCCACTACGCCCACGCACAGCCCCACCACGCCGTACAGCAGGAACAGCTGTTCAGGATGGCTGCCTGCCAGATGGTAAAACGCCCAGCTTGATGCGGCCAGTAACAGGCTGCCGACGATAAAGGTAACGCTGGCGCCGAAACGATCTGCCGCCAGCCCGGCGGCCAGACAGCCAAAGCAGAGCATGATTGTCGCGATACTGTTCGCCTGTAACGTCACGGCAGGGGCGAAACCGTACTGCTTTTGCAGCCACACCGGGGACATCAATATCACCACCACAATGCCCGCCGAAAGCAGCCAGGTGAGCAACATCGACACCACCACCGCTTTTTTATGACGTACCACGACCGCCTTCACCGGCAGCTCCTGCGCCAGCGCTTTGCGCTGCTGCATCTCGAGGAAAATCGGCGTCTCCTGCAGCCAGCGGCGCAGGTACATCGCGACCAGACCAAACGCCCCGCCCAGCAGGAACGGAATACGCCAGCCCCAGTCGTGCACGGCCTGCTGCGTCATGCTGGTGTTTACAATTGTCGCGACGACGGAACCGAGCAAAATCCCTACCGTTAAGCCCGCGGTTAAGGTTCCGCAGGCGATTCCAATGCGGCGCGCCGGAACATGCTCCGCGACAAACACCCACGCGCCCGGCACTTCACCGCCAATCGCCGCGCCCTGAAGAACGCGCATCAGCAACAGCAGCAACGGAGCGAGAATGCCCATCGAGGCATAGGTGGGCAGCAGACCAATAGCCAGCGTCGGCACGGCCATCAGCAGGATGCTAAGGGTAAACATCTTCTTGCGCCCGACCAGATCGCCAAAGTGGGCCATGATAATGCCGCCCAGCGGACGCGCCAGATACCCGGCGGCAAAAATGCCGAAGGTTTGCACCTGACGCAGCCAATCCGGGATATCCGCCGGGAAGAAGAGTTCTCCCACGACGGCGGCGAAGAAGACGAAGATGATAAAGTCGTAAAACTCCAGCGCACCGCCTAAGGCCGCGAGCGTGAGAGTTTTGTAGTCCTGTCGATTCAGAGGTCGTGTGTTATGTGACATAGCGAACCATTTTGCGTTTGTTGTGGATTTATTTTTACAGCAGTCGTAAAGAAAAAATTACTATACCGTAAAAGCTTTACCACGCTATCGCCGCTTCAGCTAATGTCACATATTGGTTAATTTCAGGAGATTGTTTCGCGAGGTGCGTTTTTCGGGCGAAAAGCTGCTACCACTTTCTCATCGGTTTCCACATAGGGGCCGTCAAGGAGCTGTATACAATACGGTACACTTGCAAAGATGCCGTGAACGAGGACGCTGCCATCTTCCGCTTTCAGCCCTTCCAGCGTCTCTTTGATCGACTTCGGCTGCCCCGGCAGGTTCAGAATCAATGCCTGTTTGCGGATTACGCCCACCTGACGGGAGAGAATGGCCGTCGGGACAAAGTGTAGACTTATCTGGCGCATCTGCTCGCCAAAGCCCGGCATTTCACGATCGGCAATCGCCAGCGTTGCGTCCGGCGTCACGTCGCGGCGCGCGGGGCCGGTTCCGCCCGTCGTCAGAACAAGGTGGCAGCTCATCTCATCCACCAGCTCGCAGAGCGTCTGCTCGATGATCGGCTGTTCGTCAGGGATCAGGCGAGTCTGGACCTCGAACGGGGTGGTCAGCGCACTGCCAAGCCACTCTTCCAGAGCGGGGATGCCTTTATCCTGGTAAACACCGCTGGAGGCGCGGTCAGAAATCGACACTAAGCCGATGCGTAAGGTATTCATATCCATTCCATTCAAAAAGTACTGATTAAAGGGAATGATACACGCAGAGAGGAGATTCAGACAGGGTACGAAAGAAGTCGCGTGACCGGGAGCCCGGTCACGCAGAATGATTACAGCAGGTCGCCGATCATTTTTTCCAGTTTGCCCTGGTCAACAGCAAACTTACGGATACCGTCCGCCAGCTTGTCTACAGCCATTGGATCCTGGTTGTGCTGCCACAGGAACTCGGATTCAGTGATGCGCTCTGGGCGTGCTTTCACTTCACCGGTGTAAGACAGCTTACGCTCGATGGTACCTTCGCTTTCTGCCAGCTCTTTCAGCAGCGCAGGGGCGATGGTCAGGCGGTCACAGCCAGCCAGCTCGATGATTTCACCGACGTTACGGAAGCTTGCGCCCATAACTACAGTCTCATAGCCGTGCTGTTTGTAGTATTCGTAGATTTCAGTAACAGAAACCACGCCTGGATCTTCAGCCGGCGCGTACTCTTTCTTATCGGTGTTGGCTTTGTACCAGTCCAGAATACGGCCCACGAACGGAGAAATCAGGTATACGCCTGCTTCTGCACATGCACGCGCCTGCGCGAAGGAGAACAGCAGGGTCAGGTTACAGTTGATACCGTCTTTTTCCAGCTGCTCTGCCGCGCGGATACCCTGCCAGGTAGAAGCCAGTTTGATCAGGATACGGTCGTTGCTGATGCCTGCATCGTTGTACATTTTGATCAGACGTTTCGCTTTGGCGATAGACGCTTCGGTGTCGTAGGAGAGACGTGCATCCACTTCGGTAGAGATACGGCCAGGAACCAGCTTCAGGATTTCCAGACCGATGTTCACTGCCAGTTTGTCGGTGGCATCCACAACCTGCTGCGCGCGGTCGTTGCTCTGTGCTTTCGCCCAGGTCACTGCGTCGTCAATCAGTTTGCGATACTCAGGGATCTGTGCGGCGTTAAGGATCAGAGAAGGGTTAGTTGTGGCATCCTGCGGCTGGTACAGCTTCATTGCCGCGATATCTCCGGTGTCAGCTACGACAGTGGTGAACTGACGAAGGGAGGTCAATTTATCCGTCATGATAGTGTTTCTCTTTTAACGTGCCCTGGATAATTCACGCTACCGACAGCATGCCTGCAGCGGAAAAATGACAGGTTTACTTGTTAGGGGGATGTAACCGGTCTGCCCTGATGATAACACGACGGAGGGGTAGCGCAACCGCAGACAGTGCGCTTAGGTAGAGTATGGTAAACTCGGAAGATTAACAGGCTGCTAAGCAACAGCATGCCCAATCAGTGGTAGCGCTTACATATTCACTTTGGCATCAACAAGAGGGACGTTAATGCCTGATTTCTTTTTCTTTATTAACGAAGTCCTGTGGGGTTCGATAATGATTTACCTGCTTCTGGGAGCAGGTATTTGGTTTACGCTACGCAGTGGGTTTATCCAGTTTCGTTATATTCGCAAGTTTGGCAGAAGTCTGAAAAACAGCGTTACGCCCCAGCCGGGCGGATTAACGTCGTTCCAGGCACTCTGTACCAGCCTGGCGGCACGCCTCGGCAGCGGGAATCTGGCGGGCGTTGCGCTGGCCATCAGCGCCGGCGGGCCAGGCGCGGTCTTCTGGATGTGGGTGACGGCGCTACTCGGAATGGCCACCTCCTTTGCCGAAAGTTCGCTCGCCCAGCTGTATAAAGAGAAAGATAAAAACGGCCAGTTTCGCGGCGGTCCTGCCTGGTACATGGCGCGTGGCTTGGGTATGCGCTGGATGGGCGTTCTGTTCTCGCTTTTTTTACTGCTCGCATACGGCCTTATTTTTAATACCGTCCAGGCAAATTCTGTCGCCAATGCCCTGCGCTATGCCTTCTCCTGCCCGGAGTGGGTCGCCGGTATTGCTTTAGCCCTCGTCGTTCTACTCACCATTTCTGCCGGTCTCAGGGGCGTTGCCCGCCTGATGCAGTGGCTGGTTCCCGTTATGGCGCTGCTTTGGGTGGTCGCGAGCCTGTTCGTCGCCGCCCTGCATATCGACCAGGTGCCTGGCGTGATTGCGACCATCGTCAAAAGCGCTTTTGGCTGGCGCGAGGTGGCCTCCGGGGCGCTGGGCTATACCTTCAGCCAGGCGCTGATGGCGGGTTTTCAACGGGGAATGTTCTCCAATGAAGCCGGAATGGGGTCAACCCCCAACGCGGCCGCTGCCGCCTCTTCCTGGCCGCCGCACCCGGCGGCACAGGGCATTGTGCAGATGATTGGCGTCTTTACCGATACCATTATCATCTGCTCCGCCAGCGCCATGATTTTGCTGCTGGCAGGCCCCGTCCCGCACTCCTCAGGAACCGCCGGGATACAGCTTCTCCAGCAGGCGCTGGTGAACCTGACCGGCGGCTGGGGTGCAGGTTTTGTCTCGCTCGTCCTGGTGCTGTTTGCCTTCAGCTCGATTGTGGTGAATTACCTCTACGCCGAAAATAACCTTATTTTCCTGAAGCTCGACTCCCGTACCGCAATCGGAGCCCTGCGGCTCGCGGTCATTCTGATGATCATCGCTGGCCCCTTCCTCAGTATGCCGCTGGTCTGGCAGCTGGCCGATATCATTATGGCGCTAATGGCGATCACGAACCTCACCGCTATCCTGCTGCTCTCGCCCGTTGTGACCCTGATTGCCAGAGACTATCTGCGTCAGCGCAAACTCGGCGTTCCGCCGGTATTTGATCCCGCCCGCTATCCCGATATTAAGGCGCAGCTTGCCCCCGGCACGTGGGATGATTTGCCGCGGCAATAACAGCTATCGATCAATTCAGGGCGATTTTTTGCTAAAGTCGCTCTAAATTTCCTGCAAGGACTGGATATGCTGATTCTGATTTCACCTGCAAAAACGCTCGACTACCAGAGCCCGCTCGCCACCGAGCGCTATACCCAGCCTGAACTGCTGGACTACTCGCAACAGCTGATCCGCGAAGCGCGTAAGCTCTCTGCGCCGCAAATCGCCTCGCTGATGAGCATCAGCGACAAGCTGGCCGATCTTAACGCGACCCGCTTTCACGAGTGGCACCCGGATTTCACCCCGGCTAACGCTCGCCAGGCGATTCTGGCGTTTAAAGGTGATGTCTACACCGGCCTGCAGGCGGAAGATTTTAGCGAAGCCGATTTCGATTTTGCCCAGCAGCATCTGCGCATGCTGTCGGGTCTGTACGGCGTACTGCGCCCGCTGGATCTGATGCAGCCGTATCGTCTGGAGATGGGGATTCGCCTGGAAAATGCCAAAGGCAAAGACCTGTATCATTTCTGGGGCGATATCATTACCGACAAGCTGAACGCGGCGCTGCACGCTCAGGGCGATAACGTGGTGATTAACCTGGCATCCGACGAATACTACAAGTCGGTGAAGCCGAAAAAGCTGGATGCGGAGATTATCAAGCCGGTGTTCCTCGACGAGAAGAACGGTAAGTTCAAAGTGATCAGCTTCTACGCTAAGAAAGCGCGCGGCCTGATGAGCCGCTACATCATCCAGAACCGCCTGACGAAGCCGGAGCAGTTAACCAAATTTAACAGCGAAGGCTATTTCTTTGACGAGGCGTCGTCGGGGAAAGGCGAGCTGGTGTTTAAGCGCCACGAGCAGTAAAACAAACCCCGCCAGCTGGCGGGGTTTTGCATTAATGGTGTTTCCAGTCCGGGCCGCGATCGTCGCGGCGGTCATCGTGGTGATGGTCATCGTGACGATCGTCGTGTTTACGATGCTCATCATGTGGGCGCCAGTGGTTATCACGCCAGTCATAATGCGCCTTCCACCAGTCGTGGTCGCGCCAGCGGCCGCCGTCCCAGTAATGCCCGTTGTTATCCTGGTCGCCAATCTGCAGTTTGACCGCCGGTACGAGGGTAATTTCAGATGCCTGAACCGCCATGGGGGCGGCCAGCACCAGTGAAAGCGCGATGAGTGCAGGTTTCAGTGTAGACACAGGTGACTCCTTATTCTTCTTGCCCAACGTGGGCCGATGTAAGGAGAGTACGCGAGGGGAACGGGGGATGTTATTCTCTGCAATCCTAAACGCTAAGTGACCGCATTTATTGGGAATTTCTGCTTTTTTCCTGCTTTTTCTCTCCTTAATTTCTCCATAAAAAAGCCGGGTGGTGGCTTCACCTTACCCGGCCTACGATTAGGTCGTCGTGGTCGTTGTAGGCCCGGTAAGGCGTAGCCGCCACCGGGCAACACAATCACGCGCGCGTCATCATCAGCTTACGCAGCGCGGCAAAATCCGCGGGCAGCTCATGTGACAGCAGCGGCAGGTCGGCGCGCTCGGCCAGCTCTTTCGGCAGCGGCAGCGTTTCGCCCAGGATCGCTTCCACGCTCTCTTTGAACTTCGCCGGATGCGCGGTGCCCAGGAACAGGCCATATTCACCCGGGTTAAGCTGGTCGCGCAGCGCGCGGTAGGCAATCGCCGCGTGCGGTTCAGAGATATACCCCACCGCTTTCATCTCGCGCATGGTCTCTTTGGTGGTTTCATCCGTCACCGCGGCGTAACCCAGGTCACCCAGACGCCAGATCTTACGGCGGAACAGCTCTTCCACGCGCGGCCAGTTGTTCGGCTGTGACACATCCATCGCGTTGGAGAGCGTCGCCTGCGTGGCGTTCGGTGCCCACTTCCCGTCTTTCAGGAAGCGCGGCACGGTGTCGTTGGCGTTGGTCGCGGCGATAAAGCGTTTCACCGGCAGACCCAGGGATTTCGCCAGCAGACCTGCAGTCAGGTCACCGAAGTTACCGCTCGGCACGGAGATCACCAGCTGGTTGCGCGCTTCCTGCGGCAGCTGCGCCACCGCTTCGAAGTAGTAGCAGATCTGCGCCAGCAGACGGCTGATGTTGATGGAGTTGGCAGAGTTCAGACCCAGGGCCACCTTCAGCTCTTCGTCGTCGAAAGCCTGCTTGACCAGCGCCTGGCAGGCATCGAAATCACCGTCGATCGCCACGGTTTCAATGTTGCCGCCGAGCGTACAGAACAGTTTTTCCTGCAGCGGGCTGATTTTGCCTTTCGGATAGAGGATCACCACGCGGACGTTTTTCAGTCCGTAGAAGGCATGCGCCACCGCCGCACCGGTATCGCCGGAGGTCGCGGTCAGGATGGTCACCGGTTTGTCGCCGCTGATGTGGGTCAGCATCTGCGCCATAAAGCGGCCGCCGAAGTCTTTAAACGCCAGGGTCGGACCGTGGAACAGCTCCAGGCAGCCAACGTCAGGCTCAACCTGCTTCACCGGCGCCGGGAAAGCGAACGCCGCACGCACGCGCTCTTCCAGAAGCTCCTGCGGAATTTCGTCGCCGATAAACGCAGACAGAATTTTGGTGCTGCGGGTGACGAAGTCCTGTTTCAGCAGCTCATCAATCTCGGTCAGCTGGAATTCCGGCAGGTCATGCGGGAAGAACAGCCCCTGATTTTTGCCCAGCCCCTGAGTTACCGCCTGCGCGAAGCTGACCTGCTCGTTATGATCTTTAAGGTTATAGAGTTTCATTAATTATCCCAGTACTCGTGCGCCAGCCGTGTCCAGACGGCAAATATGAACAAAGCCTTCCTGATTTTGCAGGTAGTGTTTAGAGAGCCAGTCCGCCACGCGCTGCGCGGTGTCAGGCTTGTCGCACAGGGCGAACAGCGTCGGGCCGGAGCCGGAGATGCCGCACGCCTGCGCGCCGATATCCATCGATGCCTGTCGCGCCTCGTTAAAGCCGGGCAGCAGCTTCGTGCGGTAAGGCTCGGCAATGACGTCCTTCATCAGCTTCGCCGCCAGCTGCGGCTGACGGGTGTAGCAGGCGTGAATAAAGCCCGCCAGATGACGCCCGTGGGCGATACAGTCCTGGCGACGATACTGCGCGGGCAGGATCGCACGCGCTTCCGCGGTAGAGACCTTAATGCCCGGATAGGCCAGCACCCACAGCCACTCATCAAACCCTGGCACCTGCTGGCTGATGATGCCATTTTCTTCGATCATCAGCTGCATGCCGCCGAGGAAGCACGGCGCCACGTTGTCATAGTGAATGCTGCCGGAGATGCGCCCTTCCAGCTCGCCCATCAACCCCAGCAGGCGGTTGTTGTTCAGCGGCTTGCCGCAGTGCTCGTTCATCGCCACCAGCGCGGCGACCACCGAACAAGCGCTGGAACCCAGCCCCGAGCCAATCGGCATACTTTTTTCCAGCGTCATGGCAACCGGCACGTTTTTGCCGATCTCCTGACAGAAGCGTTCCCAGCACTGATAGACGATATTTTCGCGCGGCTCAGACGGCAGTTTGCTGGCGAAGCGGCCCACGTTGTTCAGGCTGAAGCTGTCTGCCGCTTCCACCGTGACCGTATCGCCCAGCAGTGAACCATCCACCGGCGTCACCGCCGCGCCCAGCACGTCAAATCCGACGCTCATATTCGCGCTGGAAGCCGGGGCATAAACTTTGACCATGTTAAACTCCTAACTTCCATGACAGGGTACGCAGCAGATCGGCAAACACACCCGCCGCCGTAACATCGTTCCCTGCGCCATAGCCGCGAAGCACCAGCGGCAATGGCTGATAATAGTGGCTGTAAAACGCGAGGGCGTTTTCGCCGTTTTTAACTTTGTACAGCGGGTCGTTGCCATCCACTTCGGCAATCTTCACCCGGCACACGCCATCTTCTTCAATGTTGCCAACATAGCGCAATACCTTACCTTCATCACGGGCTTTCGCAACGCGCGCGGCAAAAGCATCGTCAAGCTGCGGCAAATTTGCCATGAAGGCAGCGACATCACCGCTGCTGTCAAATTCTGCCGGCAGCACGGGTTCTATCACGATATCGGAAAGCTCAAGCTCACGGCCCGTTTCACGTGCCAGAATCAGCAGCTTACGCGCCACGTCCATACCAGAGAGATCGTCACGCGGATCCGGCTCGGTATAGCCCAGCTCGCGCGCGGCGCGGGTCGCGTCCGAGAGGCTCATCCCCTCATCCAGCTTGCCGAAGATAAACGACAGCGAGCCGGAGAGAATGCCGGAGAAACGCTGCAGTTCGTCGCCCGCGTTCAGCAGGTTCTGCAGGTTCTCGATAACCGGCAGGCCCGCGCCCACGTTGGTGTCGTACAGGAACTTGCGGCGCGACTTGCTCGCCGCCAGACGCAGCTGGTGATAGTAATCCATCGACGAGGTGTTGGCCTTTTTGTTCGGCGTCACCACGTGGAACCCTTCGCGCAGGAAGTCGGCGTACTGGTCGGCCACCGCCTGGTTCGAGGTACAGTCGACAATCACCGGGTTAAGCAGATGATACTCTTTCACCAGACGGATCAGGCGGCCCAGGTTGAACGGCTCTTTCGCCTCGTTCATCTCGGCCTGCCAGTTCTCCAGGTTCAGACCGTGAACGTTGGTGAGTAGCGCTCTGGAGTTGGCAATCCCGCAGACGCGCAGATCGATATGTTTCTTCTTCAGCCACTCCTGCTGACGCTTCACCTGCTCCAGCAGCGCGCCGCCCACACCGCCGACGCCAATCAGGAACAGTTCGATAACCTGGTCGGTGTTGAACAGCATCTGGTGAACCACGCGTACGCCGGTGGTGGCGTCATCGTTGTCCACAACAACGGAAATTGAACGCTCTGACGAGCCCTGGGCAATCGCCACGATATTGATATTGGCGCGCGCCAGCGCGGCAAAGAACTTGGCGGAAATACCACGCAGCGTGCGCATGCCGTCGCCGACCACGGAGATAATCGCCAGGCGTTCCTGAATGGCGAGCGGCTCCAGCAGCTCTTCTTTGAGTTCCAGATAGAACTCCTCCTCCAGCGCGCGACGGGCGCGCAGGCAGTCAGCCTGCGGCACGCAGAAGCTGATGCTGTATTCGGAAGAAGACTGGGTAATCAGCACCACCGAGATACCGTTGCGGGACATAGCCGCAAAGACGCGCGCCGCCATGCCGACCATCCCCTTCATCCCCGGGCCGGAGACGCTGAACATCGCCATGTTGTTCAGGTTGGAGATGCCTTTGACCGGCAGACCGTCTTCATCGGTACTCGCGCCAATCAGCGTACCCGGCGCCTGCGGGTTACCGGTGTTTTTAATCAGGCAAGGGATCTGGAACTGGGCAATCGGGGAGATGGTACGAGGGTGAAGCACTTTGGCGCCGAAGTAGGAAAGCTCCATCGCTTCCTGGTACGACATCGATTTCAGCAGTCTGGCATCGGGTACCTGGCGCGGGTCACAGGTATAAACGCCGTCGACGTCAGTCCAGATCTCACAACAGTCCGCGCGTAAACAGGCGGCCAGCACGGCGGCGGAGTAGTCGGAGCCGTTACGGCCCAGCACCACCAGCTCGCCCTTCTCGTTACCGGCGGTGAAGCCTGCCATCAGGATCATATGGTCAGAAGGAATTTTGCTTGCGGCGATACGGCGGGTTGATTCGGCAATATCAACGGTGGATTCGAGGTAGTGGCCCACCGCCAGCAGTTTTTCAACCGGGTCGATCACGGTCACGCTATGTCCGCGCGCTTCCAGCACGCCGGCCATGATGGCGATAGAGAGTTTTTCGCCCCGGCAGATCAGCGCCGCGTTGACGCTGTCCGGGCACTGGCCGAGAAGGCTGATGCCGTGCAGGACGTGTTTGATTTGTGCGAATTCCTGCTCAACGAAGGACTTCAGCTGAGCGTGCGGGAAGCCAGGCAGCGCCTCTGCCAGCCCTTGCAGCAAGTCAGCGAAGATACGCTCTGCGTCGCTGATGTTCGGGAGTGCATCCTGGCCACCGATGGTTTTTTCAATCATCGCCACCAGATGGTTCGTGATTTTTGCCGGGGCAGAGAGCACGGTAGCAACCTGCCCCTGCCTGGCATTGCTTTCCAGGATATCGGCAACACGCAGAAAACGTTCTGCATTTGCCACTGATGTACCGCCGAACTTCAACACTCGCATGGTTCTACCTCGTTTCCTTTAGCCGAAAAAAAAGCCCGCACTGTTCAGGTGCGGGCTTTTTTTGTTTTTCCTGTACGCGTCAGCCCGCATCGTTACCTGTGGTAATGATGATGGTTGTAGTAATGGTGGTGATGCTGATGCGTTTCATGGATGTTGTGTACTCTGTCATTATTATCTGTCTGTCCTGTATTCTTTTAGGGTTAAAGGATCGGGCACCTTAAGTCAACGAATTTTTAATTTGATCACAATTCGGGAGACTCTCACGTCCCGCTGTTTGCAGATTTATTTTCATCCGATTCGCCCAAGTGCAACCCATCAGTACAGACTTATTCACCATAGTAAAAACTTATGACAGGATTTTACTCCGCCAATTTTTTTTCAATATCGTGCAGCAAACGGTGCAGCATTGCGGTGTCCCGCTGCTCAAGACGCCCCAAACGCTGCTGCAGCCAGTCAGCCATTTTTTGATCGTCCGCCACACCCAGCTGAGACAACAGTTGCTCAACGCGAGCGCGCAGCGCAGCCAGCTGATTTTCATTTGCCCCTTCTGCCGGAGGCTGGGGGATTTGTATTAGGGAGGCTAATTGATAGCAATAAACCATGACCGCCTGGCCTAAATTCAGGGAGGGATAATCGGCGACCATCGGCGCACCGGTAAGAACGTCCGCCAGCTCCAGCTCTTCGTTGGTTAATCCGGAATCTTCACGACCAAACACCAGCGCGGCTTTATCCAGCCACTGGCTTTTCTCGCTCAACATCGGCACCAGCTCCGCTGGCGTGGCATAGTAATGGAACTTCGCACGGCTGCGCGCGGTGGTCGCAACGGTAAACGAAATGTCGTGCAGCGCATCAGCAAGCGTCGCGTAAGTGGTTATATTATCGAGGATATCGCCCGATCCGTGCGCGACCCAACGAGCCGCAGGCTCCAGGTGGGCAGCGCTGTCCACGATACGTAAATCGGTGAATCCCATGGTCTTCATGGCGCGCGCGGCAGCGCCTATATTTTCGGCTCTGGCTGGGGCAACCAGTACAATCGACAGATGCATTTATGCTCTCTTTTTAATCAGTTAGCGGGCAAAAATGTGATGCACTTCAACATATTACGCGGCGCGAATTTACAAAAATGCAACACAAATCACCGAAATAGCGTTTCATAACAAATTAAAAACGCTAAACTATTCCTTGTCTGAACAATCAGTTAGAATGTTAACAGAACACTATTATCCCCATGTTTTATAATGATAATAGCGACATGAATACCCTATTCTGATTGGATTCGCTTCGTTTATAAATCAATGTCCGCAACTAGTTGGTTTATTGAAAAATTGTGACAAAGGCTAGCATTCGGCTACGATGATTTCATCAAACTGTTAACGTGCTACAATTGAACTTGATATATGTCAACGAAGCGTAGTTTTATTGGGTGTCTGGTGTCACTTAGCCTGTTATGTTGCTGTTAAAATGGTTAGGATGACAGCCGTTTTTGACACTGTCGGGTCCAAAGGGAAAGTACCCAAGACCAAGCTAATGATGTTGTTGACGTTGATGGAAAGTGCATCAAGAACGCAATTACGTACTTTAGTCACGTTAAGCCGATCATGTTAATTTGCGACATGCATCAGGCAGGTCAGGGACTTTTGTACTTCCTGTTTCGATTTAGTTGGCAATTTAGGTAGCAAACATGCAGACCCCGCACATTCTTATCGTTGAAGACGAGTTGGTAACACGCAACACGTTAAAGAGCATTTTCGAAGCAGAAGGCTACGATGTCTTTGAAGCGACCGATGGCGCAGAGATGCATCAGATCCTTTCTGAAAATGATATCAACCTGGTGATCATGGATATTAACCTGCCGGGCAAAAACGGTCTTCTTCTGGCGCGCGAACTGCGCGAGCAGGCGAACGTCGCGTTAATGTTCCTGACGGGCCGTGATAACGAAGTTGATAAAATTCTTGGCCTGGAAATCGGTGCGGATGACTACATCACCAAGCCGTTCAATCCTCGCGAGTTAACCATTCGTGCACGCAACCTGCTGTCCCGCACCATGAACCTGGGTACGGTCAGCGAAGAGCGTCGTAGCGTAGACAGCTACAAATTCAACGGCTGGGAACTTGATATCAATAGCCGTTCGCTGATTAGCCCGAACGGTGAGCAGTATAAACTGCCGCGCAGTGAATTCCGTGCGATGCTGCACTTCTGCGAAAACCCGGGCAAAATTCAGTCCCGTGCAGAGCTGCTGAAGAAAATGACCGGCCGTGAGCTGAAACCGCACGACCGTACCGTAGACGTGACCATTCGTCGTATTCGTAAGCATTTCGAATCTACGCCAGATACGCCGGAAATCATCGCCACGATCCACGGCGAAGGGTATCGTTTCTGCGGCGATCTGCAAGAGTAATCCCGCAGTTAACGCATTAAAAAACGGCGCATTTGCGCCGTTTTTTTATTTCCAGATCCGCATCGTATCGTTATCAGATGCTGCGGGTGGCTCTGGTCGCTTCGGCTGAGAGAGCGAGTACCAGTCGAAATGCCGGGTCAGGTACATCACCGCGAACAGCGCCAGGGCAAGAACAGCAGAGCCCAGTAGCAATGCGCTGTCCTCTGAGCGCAGCAGGAACCACATCACGACATCCAGTCCGAGTAGTGCCAGCACAAACAGCCCGCTGCGTTTCCAGCTTTTCAGCACGGCCTGCAGGTACATTCCGTTCATCGCTGCGCCAACCAGGCTTGCAACAACCCAGGCTGGCGTAAACCCGATGTGTTCAGACAGCGCCAGCAACACCAGATAGAACAGGACCAGCGACAGCCCCACCAGCAGATACTGCATCGGATGAAGGCGTAATCCGGTTAAGGTTTCGAAGACAAAGAAAGCCATAAACGTCAGCGCAATAAGCAAAATAGCGTATTTAATTGCCCGGTCGGTCAATTGATATTGGTCAGCCGGCGTCGCTACCGTCACGCTAAAGGCCGGGAGCGCCTCCCACTCCGGCGATTCCTTGCCGTAGAACCAGCTCTCAAGGTTATTTGCAAACCAGCTGCTCTGCCAGTTCGCCTGGAAACCAGACTCGCCTATTTGATGCTTAACGGGGAGATAATCGCCCATAAAGCCCGGATGCGGCCAGTTGCTGTTGAGCGTCATCTCGCTATTACGCCCTACCGGCACCACCGCAAAACTGCCGGTTCCCGCAAGGCTGAGGGACATATCAAGCGCAAACGTTTTGGCTTCCAGCGCTTTGTCGGTCAGCGGGATGTGGATCCCAGCAAGCGCACCGTAGACGCCTGAACCGGGTTCCACGCTTAGGGTCTCACCATTGATTTTAGAGATACTAACCGTGCCAATACCCCGCGCGTCGCCAACGCCCGTCACGATAAACGGCTGCCCTGTCGCGATCGTTTCCCCTTTCAACTGCTTCAGCTCTTCGGTATTAAACTGCGCTTTTATCTTCAGGTCCGTGTTCCAGATCTGCCCGTCATAGATACCAATATTTCTCGACTCAACGCGCTGGTTCCCTTCAACAACCAGAGATTCCGGCAGAATGAAATGCATGTAGCTTTTCTTGTATTCGACCTTCTTCTCATCCTCTATCTTGTAAAAGATCTCCGTCATCGGAATCGCAATCATCGGGCCGACCAGTTTTTGCGGTCCGCTGGTACTCTGGCGAAGCGTATTTTCGACATCATTGCGGTAGTTCTCCCGCTCTGATATCAGGTTACTGACCATAAAAAGCGGGACTAACAGCAGCAGGATGCACCCCAGCAGGGTGCTAATTTTCCAGAACAGTGGGGATTTCATCATTACGTCTCCTTTATGATGAGGAGAGCGTAACCAGGCTGTGTGGGGTCAGTTTGAAGTTATGTGAAGGGACGGTGAAGTATCAGCGTGGCCATCACGCCACCTTCATCACGATTACGCAATATAATCTCTCCCTGATGCAGACGCGCCACCTCCTGAACAAACGCCAGCCCGAGCCCGCTGCTCTTCAACCCGTTATCCCGCGGCAGAGAATAAAAGCGTTCAAAAATACGATCCAGCGCGTAATCCGGGATCCCGCTTCCGCTGTCGGTGACGATCAGCTGTATCTGCCCCTGCTCTTCCCGGGCCGCCAGTTCAATGGCGCCGCCCTGCGGCGTAAAATCGATAGCGTTATCCAGTAAATTACCGAGTGCCTGTTCGAGAAGGTCGGGATCGCCTTCAACATGAATCGAAGCGGGCTGAAGGGTCAGTACAATCTCTTTTGCTGCCAACAGCGCCGAGCGCGCGTCGGCAAGACGCGTAAACAGCAGGTCGACACGGACGATCTGAGGCGTAATTTCGACCCGATTTTCAAGACGCGACTGAGTGAGCAGTTTTTCAACCAGCGACTGCATACGCGCGTTTTGCACCAGAATATTATCGATAAACCGCGCGGCCACCTGCGGCGGCGGCTGCTCGGCGAGAATTTCCGCCGCGCCGCGTATGGCGGCGATGGGGCTTTTCAGCTCGTGGGTCAGCGCATGGACATAGTGTTCAATGTAGTTTTTCCCCTCAAGGCGAATGCGCATATTTTCCAGCGCTAGGGCCAGCTTGTGCAGTTCGCTGCTGCCAGGATTAGGCAGCGGGAGAGGCGTGTCCGTGGTCACCGAGTCGGCATAGCGCGATAACGTCGCGATAGATCGATTGATCCACCAGGCGACGAGAAGACCGATCAGCAGGGCAATGCCGAGCAGCGCCCCGCCTGCCCACAGGATCCGCCGCTCGCTGCGATGGATAACCGGAGCCATCGCGCTGTTAGGTTTCCCGACCGACAGCACGCCGATAATCTTGCCCTGCTCCACAACCGGCGCGGCAACATACATCACTGTGCTCTCCGGATCGTCGGGATGGCTTTGCGTACTGCGCGCGCCGTATTCGCCGCGAAGCGTCAGCCAGACATCGTTCCAGCGCGAGTAATCTTGACCCACGGCCAGACCGGCGGAATCAAACACGACGCGGCCCTGCGCATCGGTCATGTAGACGTGGTACTCGTTACGCACTTTATGGATCCCGCCGATATTGGCGCGGAAAGGGCGCTGATGTAGCTGAGAAAAGGCCTGCGCCAGTTTGCCCTGCTGCGCATGGCCCGAAAGCAAATCATCACGCCCAATTTCAGCCAGCAGGGTCGCGGTATCGATTAACGTGCCCTCGGTTGCCCTGCGCACGCCGGGCTTCACTTCCTGAACAAAGATCGACAGCACGAACCACGCGGCGATGGCCACGATCAGGAAATACCCCAGCAGCAGACGCATCCCAATGCGCATTAATACAGCCCCAGGCTATAGCCCATACCGCGATGGGTGCTGATGGGTGACAGTTCCTCGTTCACCGCCCGCAGCTTGGCGCGCAGGGTTTTGATGTGGGTGTCCACGGTACGGTCGAAACTGTCGCCGTCTTCACCCCACACCTTGTCCATGAGCTGCTGACGAGAAAAGACCCGCCCGGGGGCCTGCAACAAGGTTTTGAGCAGCAAGAATTCATAGCGGGTCAGGGGCAGTGCTTCACCGCACCAGCTAATTCGCGCGGCAGGCTCGTTCAGTTCAAACTGCCCGATACGCAACGTTTCTGATGGTGCGACGGATTTCTGCATGCGCCGTAAAATCGTCCGCACCCGGGCGCAGACTTCACGAGGGGAGAAAGGTTTCGCAACGTAGTCATCAGCCCCCATTTCCAGGCCAAGCAGCTTGTCTACCTCATCACTGCGCGCCGTCAGAAACAGCACGGGCAGTGAGGGATGCTGCGCCAGCAGCTGGCGGCAAAGCTCAAATCCACTGATATCCGGCAGCCCGACGTCCAGAATGGCGAGCGCCGGAGCCTGCCGCCGCGCCTCCTCCAGCACGGGTAAACCGCGTTCAAACGCCTTTACCGCGAATCCTTCCTGCTGAAGCATGTAGATCAGCGTATCGGCGATACTGGTTTCGTCTTCAACCAGCCAGACCACAGGTTGTTGCATAGTTCATCCCTGAATTAATGCCACGGCATAATCGGCACCGCGCTGATCGCGTTTTTCGGCGAGCCTTCCACCACTTTGTCGGAATAGGCGAGGTACGCCAGGGTGTTGCGTTTGGCATCATAGAAACGCACCACCTGCAGCTTTTTGAACACCAGTGAGGTCCGTTTCTGGAACACCACGTCGCCCTGCGCTTTGCCGTTTTTAATTTTATCGCTCAACTCAACCGGCCCCACCTGCTGACAGGAAATCGCCGCATCGGAGGTATCTTCCGCCAGTCCCAGCCCGCCTTTGATACCGCCGGTTTTCGCGCGGCTGACGTAGCAGGTGACGTTTTTCACGTCCGGATCGTCAAACGCCTCCACCACGATTTTGTGGTCCGGGCCGAACATTTTGAACACGGTATCGACGGAGCCAATCTGTTCTGCCTGCGCCACGCGCCCGACCATCAGCATCAACGCGGTGAAGATCAAAGTCTTGTATTTCATATTGTTACCATTCTTTAAAATTACACTGAGCGATTATTCAACACTTTAGACAAAAATGTAGCAAGATCACAGGATTAGAATATATCTGCCTGTAATGTGCTCTAAAAAGCATGAATGCGCAAAAAAAACACTGAATGCTAAAACATCAAAAAATGCTATTATCCGCTAACCTGTTATCAGGCACCTGCTGTTTTAAGGATGAGGATAGTATATGGATCAGGCTGGAATTATTCGCGACCTGCTCACCTGGCTGGAAGGTCATCTCGACCAGCCTTTGTCACTGGATAATGTGGCGGCTAAAGCAGGCTATTCCAAGTGGCATCTGCAAAGGATGTTCAAGGATGTCACCGGTCATGCTATCGGGGCCTATATTCGCGCACGTCGTTTATCAAAATCTGCTGTGGCATTGCGCCTGACCGCGCGGCCTATTCTGGATATTGCCCTGCAATATCGTTTCGATTCACAGCAGACCTTCACCCGCGCCTTTAAAAAACAGTTCTCGTTGACGCCAGCGCTTTATCGTCGCTCGCCTGACTGGAGCTCGTTTGGCATGCGTCCGCCGCTGCGTCTGGGCGAATTCGCAATGCCGAAATACGAAATTGTCACGTTGCCTGAAACCCATCTGATCGGCACGACACAAAGCTACTCCTGTTCACTGGAGCAGATTTCAGAGTTCCGTCATCAGATGCGCGTCCAGTTCTGGCGCGACTTCCTGAGCCACGCACCGACGATCCCGCCAATCCTGTATGGCCTCAACGAAACGCACCCAAGCCAGGAAAAAGACGACGAGCAGGAGGTGTTCTACACCACCGCGCTGACGCCAGAGATGGCCAATGGGTATATTCAGGGTTCGAAGCCAGTCGTGCTGGAAGGCGGCGAATACGTGATGTTCGCCTATGAAGGGCTGGGAACGGGGGTTCAGGAGTTTATCCTGACCGTTTACGGAACCTGCATGCCGATGCTGAATCTGAATCGCCGTAAAGGTCAGGACATTGAGCGCTACTACCCGGCGCAGGATGCCAAGCCGGAAGAAGGCCCAATCAATCTGCGTATGGAATTCTTGATTCCGATACGTCGTTAACGCTGCAGTTCGTCAAGCGCAGGGGCATCAAGATGCGAAATGTCCCCTGCCATCTCTACTACCCAGCCCGACGCCAGCCACGCGCTTTCCTGATAATCAATCCGGGAAATGGAGCAGTTGCGCAGGCGCAAACGGCGCTCAGCGTAAGCCGGTAACCCCAGAATGGTGCTCACCAGGCAACCCAACGCAATCCCGTGACTCACCAGCAGCGGACGGCTTCCCGCCGGCAGCTTCAGGCATTCCGCCAGCGCGGCATGCATGCGTACGCTAAGCTCCTGCATGGACTCGCCTTCAGGAATACGGCCATCTTCGGTACCGTTCACCAGCGTGCGGCGCCAGCCCTCCTCCGCTTCCGTCAGCGTATCGATATGGCGTTTCTCCAGCACGCCCATATCCAGCTCGCGCAGGCGCGGCTCCAGCATGACGTCGCAGCCGCAGGCATCTGCGATGATGCGCGCCGTCTGCTGTGTGCGACCTAAATCGCTGGTAATCACGTGGGTAATGCCCAGCGTTCTGGCGCGTTCCGCCACCTGCCACGCTTGCTGCACACCCTTCTCGGTGAGAGGACTGTCTGACTGGCCTTGAATACGTCGCTCGGCGTTCCACTGCGTTTCACCGTGGCGAACAAGGTATACCTGTAACATGCTTTTTTTCCGTTATACTGCGATGAGTTTTTTTTGAATCGAGCTTAATTATGCACCATGTTGTCTCTGCTACCACTAATCCTGCCAAAATTCAGGCAATTCTAAGGGCATTTGACGAGATCTTCGGCGCAGGATCCTGCCATATTGAGGCCATCGGCGTCGAGAGTGGCGTTCCTGAACAGCCGTTTGGCAGCGAGGAAACGCGCGCTGGCGCACGAAATCGCGTGGCAAACGCTAAAGCCGCGGCACCGAATGCTGACTTTTGGGTAGCGATTGAAGCAGGCATCGACGAAGGCGCAACCTTTAGCTGGGTGGTTATCGAAAGCCGCGAGCAGCGCGGTGAAGCGCGTTCGGCCACCCTGCCGCTGCCGGAGATCATTCTGGAAAAAGTCCGTGCGGGTGAAGCGCTCGGGCCAGTGATGTCGCAGTACACCGGAATCGATGAGATTGGCCGTAAAGAAGGGGCGATTGGCGTCTTTACCGCAGGCGCGCTGACGCGTTCAGGCGTTTATCACCAGGCCGTGATTCTGGCATTAAGCCCGTTCCATAACGCGATTTATCGGTAAGTTTTTTGGCCGGATAAGGCAAAGCCGTCATCCGGCGTCTTTCAGCAATACCGCTTCCAGCCACTGGCGCAGCTCAACCGGGGCCGACTTCAGGCTGTTCGAGCCTCGGGTGATCGTTGCAATACCCGCGCCGAGCTCATTTTTCAGCTCGCGCTGGCTCATCTCCCCGCGCAGCAACTCTTCAATGATCCGCACGCGGGTGCCCAGCGCCTCGCGCTCGTCCGGCGTGAGCATCAGCTGCATAAGGGGTAAATGCAGATCCTGTTCGTAAGACTGACGCAGCAGCTCCACAAAACGAAGCCACTCCAGATGACGTTGTTCGGCCATTGCCGAGGAATACGGGGAATGCTGGGTCATGTTATGCTGCCTCTTGTACTCTTTAGCGAGTACAGCATAACACAACCCACGCCGATCAGTAACGTCTCTGCCACTCGGCATCGCTCATCAGGGTATCTTTCTGCCCCATGAAGTAGCGATAGTAAGCGTCATAGGCCAGCACGTTCTTCACGTAGCCGCGCGTTTCCGAGAACGGAATGCTCTCCACAAAAGCCACGGCGTCGATGCGTCCGGCGCTGTTGCCGAGCCAGGTCCGCACGCGCCCAGGACCCGCGTTATACGCCGCAGAAGAGAAGATGCGGTTATTGCCGAACTGCTGATACACGTACTGGAGATAGCTGGTACCGATGTTGATGTTGGTATCCGGATCCAGAAGCTGCGACGGACTGCTGTAGCCCGGAATATTAAACATCTTCACCGTGTGCGTCGCCGTGCCCGGCATAATCTGCATCAGGCCGCTGGCGCCCACCGGGGAACGGACTTTCGGGTTCCACGCGCTCTCCTGACGGGCAATCGCCATCGCGTAGCTTTGCGGGATATCTTTGCCGCTGGTGTAGCGATCGAACAGATCTTTGTACGCCAGCGGGAAACGCTCTTCCAGATGATCCCAAAGCTTGCCGGCGATCGTCGCCTGCACGCTGAGATCCCACCAGTGATTATCAAACGCATAGCGGGCAAGCTGGGCTTTTTCATCGGTGGTGCGGCTGGTCACCAGATTCGCCCACTCGCTGCGCGCGGTGTTATCCATATTCCAGTACATCAGCTCGCGAACGCGCGCCATTTCAGGCCCCTGCGTCAGCGCCGGGTTCGCGTTGGCAGGCGCTTTATCTATACGGAAAGTGTATTCCTCGCCCAGACGCTGCGCGGCAGCCATTGGGTAAAATCCGCGCTGCTGCATCAGCGAATGGAGGATCTCTTTGGCCTCATCATCACGACCGCGCTCCATCAGCAGATCGGCCTGCCAGTAGCGCCATTCGTCTTTCTCTTTGGCCTCCATAGGCAACCGCGCGAGCCAGGTATTCAGCCCACGGCGATCGCCCGTGCCCAGCGCCATGCGCACGCGGCGTTCCACCAGCGACGTGGAGTTCGAACGCATAATGGCATCGTCACGCCAGCGCGCCTGTTCATCGGTCACATCGGTGCCCATCAGTCGCCACGCCACGATGTCGCGCAGCTCCTGGGTTTGCTCCTCATTGAGCTGCTGCGCCTGCACCAGCTGCGGGATCATCAGCCGCGCGTTTTCGACATCGTCACGCGCCACGCTGGCAAAGGCCACCGCCGCCATCTGGCGGGTAAAATCGGTCGCGCCCGTACTGCGGGCAAAGGTCAGGACGCTGTTTGGATCGTTAGCCAGTGAGATAACCGCCGTGGAGATCGTCTGGTAATCGGACGGCATCTGCCCCGCCAGCGTGGTCACCAGACGCGTGTTACCGGCTTTCATCGCCAGACGGATGCGCTCAAGGTAGGACAGGGGATCCTGCTTGCCGGAAGCACGCCACGCGCTAAACAGGGAATCACAGGCGTTCGGCTGGTTTTTTCCGGTCAGCCAGAGCTCTTTAGCTCCGGTCCAGGCCTCTTCCTGCTGGCCGGTCGCCCATTTTGCGTAGTAATAGTTACACTGCGCTTCGGTGGCGTTCGGCTTTTCCGGGCTAAACGCCAGCAGGCCGCGCCAGTCTTCACGACGCGCCAGCTCATTCACAAAACGAGACTGGAGATTTCTGGCAGGCGGCAGGGTCGGGTTCGCCTGAATGAAGTTATTCACGGTGACGGTAGGCTGGTTCATCAGATCGTCGGTTATCTGGCGATACTCCAGATACGGATACAGCGGATAATCCTTTAGCGTCGGCATCAGCGCCTGCACGGTATCCATCTGCTTGTTGTCCCACGCCTGTTTAATCTGGGCGTAGCGGTTACGTTGTTCATCCAGTGAATCGGCATGCACCGCCTGGCTTACCGCCATTACGCATACGCTGGCAGCCAGCAGACGCCAGACCACCCGTTTGGCTTTTTCCACAAGCTCTTCCTCATTGTTTTTTCGTCAATTGCAGCGTCTTGCCACGTTAAAGTCTAATTAACTTATGCTAACCAGGCATCCTTCAACGCGCCACGTCATGGACACTTTTTTACCTTTCCTGCGCGTTTTAACACTCCCGACGTTCCTGGCTGGGATTAGGACGTGAAAAAGGCTACACTTCGAGGCTGAAATTCCTTCTCATTACGATAAAAGAGGCGAAGTCCAACGTGGCTCAATTCGTTTATACCATGCATCGTGTCGGCAAAGTTGTCCCGCCGAAACGTCATATTCTTAAAAATATCTCGCTGAGCTTCTTCCCGGGCGCAAAAATCGGTGTTCTGGGTCTCAACGGTGCCGGTAAGTCCACCCTGCTGCGCATCATGGCCGGCATTGATACAGACATCGAAGGTGAAGCCCGTCCGCAGCCTGGCATCAAGATTGGTTACCTGCCGCAGGAACCTCAGCTGAACCCGGAACACACCGTTCGCGAATCCGTTGAAGAAGCGGTATCCGAAGTGGTTAACGCGCTGAAAGGTCTGGATGAAGTGTATGCCAAATACGCTGAGCCGGATGCGGACTTCGACAAGCTGGCCGCGCAGCAGGGCAAGTATGAAGAGATCATCCAGGCGCACGACGGTCACAACCTGAACGTGCAGCTGGAGCGCGCGGCTGATGCCCTGCGTCTGCCGGACTGGGATGCGAAAATCGCGAACCTCTCCGGGGGTGAACGCCGCCGCGTGGCGCTGTGCCGCCTGCTGCTGGAAAAACCAGACATGCTGCTGCTCGACGAACCGACTAACCACCTGGACGCAGAATCCGTGGCGTGGCTGGAACGCTTCCTGCACGACTTCGAAGGCACCGTTGTGGCGATTACCCACGACCGTTACTTCCTCGACAACGTCGCCGGCTGGATCCTGGAGCTGGACCGCGGTGAAGGCATTCCGTGGGAAGGCAACTACTCTTCCTGGCTGGAGCAGAAAGATCAGCGTCTGGCGCAGGAAGCTTCTCAGGAAGCGGCGCGTCGTAAGTCTATCGAGAAAGAGCTAGAGTGGGTTCGTCAGGGCGCGAAAGGCCGTCAGTCTAAGGGCAAAGCCCGTCTGGCACGCTTCGAAGAGCTGAACAACACCGAATACCAGAAACGTAACGAAACCAACGAACTGTTTATTCCACCTGGAGCACGTCTGGGGGATAAAGTGGTTGAAGTTACCAACCTGCGTAAATCCTACGGCGACCGTCTGCTGATCGACGACCTGACCTTCTCCGTACCGAAAGGCGCTATCGTTGGTATCATCGGTCCGAACGGCGCGGGTAAATCGACCCTGTTCCGCATGATGTCCGGTCAGGAACAGCCTGACAGCGGCTCTATCACCCTGGGTGAAACCGTGAAGCTGGCCTCCGTTGACCAGTTCCGTGACGCGATGGATAACAGCAAAACCGTGTGGGAAGAAGTCTCCGGCGGTCTGGATATCATGCGTATCGGCAACACCGAGATGCCAAGCCGCGCCTATGTTGGCCGCTTTAACTTCAAAGGCACCGACCAGGGCAAACGCGTGGGCGAGCTGTCCGGCGGTGAGCGCGGTCGTCTGCACCTGGCGAAGCTGCTGCAGGTGGGCGGTAACGTTCTGCTGCTCGATGAACCAACAAACGACCTGGATATCGAAACCCTGCGCGCGCTGGAAAACGCCCTGCTGGAGTTCCCGGGCTGTGCGATGGTTATCTCGCACGACCGCTGGTTCCTGGACCGTATCGCGACCCACATCCTGGACTATCAGGACGAAGGTAAGGTGGAGTTCTTCGAAGGTAACTTCACCGAATACGAAGAGTACAAGAAACGCACGCTGGGCGCCGACGCGCTGGAGCCGAAGCGTATTAAGTACAAGCGTATTTCGAAATAAAAGCAAAACGGCAACCTCGGTTGCCGTTTTTTATGTTTGTACCCTCTCCCCGTGGGAGAGGGCCAGGGTGAGGGCATCAGGCTGCGCACTTTGTAGGCCGGGTAAGGCGAAGCCGCCACCCGGCTTTTTTTATTTGCCCACGTAATACCGCTTCACCTCATCAAACTGCATTGCAAACTCGATATAGCTCATTAGCGCGGGCGAATTCAGCTTGCGGCTCGGATAGGCCAGCCACAGATCGTTACCTTCAACATTCCACTCCGGCAGTACCTGTACCAGCGCGCCCTTTTCGATCTTATCCTCCAGCAGAAATGCGGGTAACAGCGTGATCCCCGCCCCTGCAATCGCACATTCGCGGGCGTAGACAAGATTATCGGTCATGTGCGCGTTATCCGGCAGGTAGCGGTAATCCTCGCTCTCGCTTCGCAGAAGCCACTCCGACCACGCCCGGTGCGTGATACAGCAGTGCTCCACCAGCTGACGGGGATGCGTCAGCGGATCCCGACGCGCCAGATAGTCCGGTGAGGCCAGCATGTAGCGCGGGCAGTGCCCGATCATCCGGCCAATCAGGGAGGAGTCCTGCGGCTTGCCGGTGCGCAGCGCCACGTCAAAACCGGCCTCGACCAGATCCACCACGTCATCAGAGATCGACACATCCAGCGAAACGTCAGGATAGCGAAGCTGAAACTCGGCATTCATGTGCGCCAGCAGCGTCGCCCCAATTCCCGCCGGACAGGTGATCCGCAGCCGCCCGCTGGGATTTTCGCGCAGCCGCTGAATGGCGTACTCGGCCCGCTCGCTGGCCGCCAGCATCTCGCGACAGTGCACCAGATAGTGCTCGCCCGCAAACGTGAGGCTGATCCTGCGCGTGGTGCGGTTCAGAAGGCGGATCCCCACCTGCTGCTCCAGCTGGCTAATTCGCTGGCTAACGCTGGATTTCGGCAGTTCGGCTTTCTGCGCGGCAGCGGTAAAGCTGCCCATCTCCGCCACCAGCGCGAACAGCGCCATATCCTGCAGCTGCTTAAACATGATTGTTCATCCTGTACGAACGCTGAGTTCTTGATTGTCCATCTTATCACGCAGCTGGCCACTTTATAGACTAGCCTCAACAAAACGCATGCTATTGAGGAACACACCATGTCTGTTAAAGCTATTGCCGTTAACCCAGAAAATCCGTCCATCTTCATTGAAATCACCCCGCCAATGCCGCAGCCCGGCGAGCACGATCTGCTGGTAGAGGTGAAGGCCGTCTCCGTTAACCCGGTCGATACCAAAGTCCACGCGGGCATCGCTAAAAACGGGCTGAACGAGCCGCGCATCCTCGGCTGGGATGCCAGCGGGATCGTCAAAGCGGTGGGGGCTGGCGTGACCGGATTTAAGCCGGGTGACGAGGTCTGGTACGCGGGCGACATCACCCGCCCGGGCAGCAACACCACGCACCAGCTGATTGATGCACGCATAGTCGGCCACAAGCCTGCCAGCCTCGGCTGGGCGGCTGCCGCTGCACTGCCGTTGACCGCTCTCACCGCGTGGGAAGGTCTGTTTGAACGCCTGAACATTCAGGATGCCGGGGCGGACAAAACGCTGCTGATCATCGGCGGCGCGGGCGGCGTGGGATCGCTGGCGATCCCCTTTGCGAAGCACAACAGCAAGGTGAAGATCGTCGCAACGGCTTCACGAGAAGATTCCGCCCGGTGGTGCCGCGATCGCGGGGCTGATATTGTCGTCAACTACCGCGATCTGAAAGGCGAGCTGGCGAAACAGGGGCTCACCTTTGTGGATTACATTTTCATCCTCAACGACACCGACGGGCACTGGGATGCGGTCAGCGAACTGATTGCGCCGCAGGGGCATATCTGTTCCATCGTTGAAAATGAACGTCCGCTGAACCAGGACAAGCTGAAGTCCAAATCCGCCGCCCTGCACTGGGAGTTTATGTACACCCGCAGCATGTACCAGACCGCGGATATGGCGCGTCAGGGGGAGATCCTCAATGAGGTGGCAAAACTGGTGGATAACGGCGTGGTTGAAAGTTCGCTCAGCGAAACGCTGCACGGGCTGAGCGTGGAAAGCATTACCGAGGCGCACCGTAAAGTGCTGGAGGGACATATGCGGGGGAAAGTGGTGGTTGAGTTCTGAGTGGCTTGATGCCCTCACCCCGGCCCTCTCCCACAGGGAGAGGGAGGTTAAAGTCACCTCTCCCTTTGGGAGAGGGTTAGGGTGAGGGGTAAGTTTTTACCCCTGCTCCCCCATCATCTCCTTCACCAGCTCGACGCAGCGCAGGAAACGGGAGTCGTAGTCAGACTCTTCCACATGGACAAACTCAACGTTGTTCTCATTGAGCATCTCCACCAGCATGGTCTGAAACTCTCGCCTGTCCACGGAGCTGCCGAGGCTGCGCATGCCGTCGGCCACCCACGGGGTGTTGTTTTCCAGCAGGATCACCAGGTCAAAGCGGTATTCGTCAATCAGCGCCTGCACGAACGGGTGCTCGCGCCCTTCGTATTTTTTACAGAACGCCTGTGTGGTCACGAAATCGGTATCGATAAACGCCACTTTGTTGGCGTATTTGACCGCAAAATCAATGTACTGGGCATGTCCGAGCGCGATTTTGTCATAGTCGGAATACTGCAGCGCCATCTCGTCGCCGCCAAGGTGCGAGAAGACATAATCGCGGCCGTACTCCCACGCGCTGGTGGTGTTGAAGATGTTCGCCAGCTTGTTGACCAGCGTTGATTTACCGCTCGACTCGCCGCCCAGGATCGCGACGGTACGCACGAAGAACGGCTTCACCTCAGTCGGGATGTAATCCCAGTAGCGGAACGGGTTTTCGCGGATCTGCGCCCCGCTGATGTTCATAAAGGTGCGTTTCGGGTCGATCAGCACCGTCTCGATGCCCAGATGCTCGCGGAACTGCGGCGCGTCGGACTCTTCAGAGGTGTAGATCCAGTTAGGCGCAATGCCCTTCTCTTCCATAAACGCTTTGATGCCGTTGCTCCACACGTCCCAGCCGTGCGGATACGGCTCCATGCCCTCTTCGTTAAAGGCATGAATACGAATATTTTTCTGGTACTTAAATGTCTGGAGCAGCCAGCGCAGGCGGTCCGGCACGGTCGGCTGCTGCGACATGGCGCTGTCTTCAAACAGCTGACGGTCACGGGTTTCGTCGTAGCCCATGATGATGTGCAGCTCGTCAACCTGGCTACAGGCGCGCTGGATCAGATAGATATGTCCGGTATGCAGAGGGTAAAACTTGCCGAACACCACGCCGATGTTCTTTTGCATACGCGGGAACTCCAGCCCCAGAAAGCGGTGCAGCGCTTCGAGCTTCTGCGCGCTGGGGCTTTTGATTTTGGCGTTCAGCAGCTGGCTCAGGTAGCCTTTGGTCATACCGCTGGCGTCCGCCACCTGCTGCAGCGTGCAGCCCTTCTGGCGGATTGCGGTCTTGATGTAGTCAAATGATGACATAAATTACGGTGCCTCCTGCAAAATCAAATTTACGTAATTATAAGTCGTCAAAGACATTTAACGCATCTGCGAGTTTTTTCACGCCAAATACCTGCATCCCTTCCGGGATCTTTTTCGGCACGTTGGCGGCTGGAACTATCGCCCGGCGGAAACCGTGTTTTGCCGCCTCGGAGATACGCTCCTGGCCGCTGGGTACCGGACGGATTTCCCCGGCGAGGCCCACTTCGCCGAAGACCACCAGATCCTGCGGAAGCGGTCTGTCTCGCAGGCTGGAGACCATCGCCAGCAGCAGCGCCAGGTCTGCGCTGGTCTCCGTGACTTTGACGCCACCGACCACGTTAACGAAGACGTCCTGATCCGCCATCTGCAGCCCGCCGTGGCGGTGCAGCACCGCCAGCAGGATCGCCAGACGGTTCTGTTCCAGACCGACCGCCACGCGCCGCGGGTTGCCCATCATCGACACGTCCACCAGCGCCTGAATTTCGACAAGCAGCGGGCGCGTCCCTTCCCACAGCACCATCACCGAGCTACCGGAGGTGATCTCATCGCCACGGCTCAGGAAGATGGCCGACGGGTTGCTGACTTCGCGCAGCCCTTGTTCGGTCATGGCAAACACGCCCAGTTCATTCACCGCCCCAAAGCGGTTCTTGTGGCTGCGCAGGGTACGGAAACGGGAATCCGCGTCGCCGTCGAGCATCACGGAGCAGTCGATACAGTGTTCAAGCACCTTCGGTCCGGCCAGCGAGCCGTCTTTGGTCACGTGGCCGACCATCACAATCGCCACGCCGCGCGTTTTGGCAAAGCGCGTCAGGTAAGCCGCGGTTTCACGCACCTGCGCGACGCTGCCCGGCGAGGACTGAATGTCCGCCATGTGCATCACCTGGATGGAGTCGATCACCATCAGCTTCGGCTGCTCTTCTTCGGCAATCATGCAGATCTGCTCGATGCTGGTTTCGGAGAGCATGTTCAGGTTGCCGGTCGGCAGGCCCAGACGGTGCGCGCGCATCGCCACCTGCTGCAGAGACTCTTCGCCCGTGACGTACAGGGTTTTCATCTGTTCGGCAAGCTTGCAGAGCGTTTGCAGCAGCAGGGTCGATTTACCCGCGCCCGGGTTACCGCCGATCAGGATCGCGCTACCCGGCACCACGCCGCCGCCGAGCACGCGGTCAAACTCTTTGAACCCGGTGGAGAAGCGCGGCAGCTCTTCGAGGCTGATGTCCGAAAGTTTTTGCACCTTCGCCACGCCCGCGTTACCGGCATAGCCGCTCAGGCGCTCATTGCGCGCCACGCTCGGCGAAGCCGCCACACCACGCACTTCGGTGATGGTGTTCCAGGCATGACAGGCGCTGCATTGCCCCTGCCAGCGCGGATAATCCGCACCACATTCATTACAGACAAATGCGCGTTTTGGAGCTTTCGCCACGGTTTACCTCGTTATTTCTGTGCGGCCTGCGTGCCGGGTGGCGCTTACGCTTACCCGGCCTACAAAGCAGACCGTTATTTCTGATTAATGCTGCCGGAGAGAATGCAGAACACCCCCATCAGGTCAGCGTGACGGATAGTGACTTCCGTCTTTTCATTCACTTTTGGCTTGGCATGGTAGGCAATGCCCAGACCGGCGGCTTTGATCATCGGCAGGTCGTTCGCGCCATCGCCGATGGCGACGGTCTGGACAACCGGAATTTCATATTTTTCCGCCAGACGCGTCAGCGTATTGGCTTTGTACTGGGCATCTACGATATCGCCAATCACCTGGCCGGTCAGCTTGCCGTCCATGATCTCCAGCTCATTGGCCACCACGGTGGTCAGATGCAGTTTTTCCCGCAGGTAATCCGCGAAGAAGGTGAAGCCACCGGAGGCGATCGCCACCTTCCAGCCGAGGGACTGCAGCTTCAGCACCAGCTGCGTCAGCCCTGGCATCAGCGGCAGCACGTCGCGCACCTGGCGCAGAATGTTGGCGTCGGCCCCTTTCAGGGTCGCCACGCGCTGGCGCAGGCTGGCGGTGAAGTCCAGCTCGCCGCGCATCGCACGTTCGGTGACTTCCGCCACCAGCTCGCCGCTGCCCGCCAGCTTCGCAATCTCGTCAATACACTCGATCTGGATCGCCGTAGAATCCATGTCCATGACCAGCAGGCCCGGGGTTTTCAGATGCGGAATTTTACCCAGCGGCGCGACGTCCAGCCCGGCGTCATGCGCCAGACGCGTTGCGCGCTGCGTCAGGGAACCCGCCAGGCGAATAACCTGGTAGTCTTCCACGCACCAGGCGGCGACGATGACCATTGCCGCACCCAGCTTGCTTTGATACTGGGTCAGGCGTTGCTTATCCAGACCGCGTCCGTAGAGGAGCCAGCCGCTACGACCGGCGTGGTAATCCAGAGGCATCACCTCATCGCCACTTAAAGAGAGCGGCAATCCTGGCCATAAAGAGACATCCGTTGGCAGGTCACACCAGGTAATGTTCGGCATTAAAGCTCCTGTAATTTCGTTCGCGCCGGAAGGTTGCAGAGGGAAAATAACGCATGAGGCTACCCTGTAACCATCACTTCTGGCAACATTAAGCCGTAAATTTTCAGCAGGTGGAATATGGCTCGCGCAAAACTGAAATTCCGGCTCCATCGCGCCGTGATTGTCCTTTCCTGTCTCGCACTATTAGTGGTGCTGATGCAAGGGGCATCGTGGTTTAGCCAGAACCATCAACGGCAACGCAACCCGCAGTTTGAAGAGCTGGCCCGCACGCTGGCACGCCAGGTGACGCTCAACGTCGCGCCGTCCATGCGTACCGAAACGCCGGACGAGAAGCGGATAGGCCAGGTTTTACGCCTGCTCAC
Organism: Enterobacter cloacae complex sp. ECL352; assembly: GCF_020149545.1. Lineage (NCBI taxonomy): Bacteria > Pseudomonadati > Pseudomonadota > Gammaproteobacteria > Enterobacterales > Enterobacteriaceae > Enterobacter > Enterobacter cloacae complex sp. ECL352. Next base: position 2,950,898 of record NZ_CP083709.1, on the reverse strand, counting down.
GGAGAATAGCCGCATTCTTGATGCCGGCGTCTATGATGAGCAAGGCAACCTGATTGCCCGCGCTGGCGAACACGTCGACGTGCGCGACAGGCTGGCGCTGGACGGGAAAAAAGCCGGGGGCTACTTTAACCAGCAGATTGTCGAACCTATTCAGGGGAAGAATGGCCCGCTGGGCTATCTGCGCCTGACCCTCGATACCCACACCCTGCCTACTGAAGCCAAACAGGTCGATAATACCACCAATATTCTGCGCCTGATGCTGCTGCTTTCACTCGCCATCGGCGTTGTGCTGGCGCGCACCCTGCTTCGCGGCAAGCGCTCGCGCTGGCAGCAATCCCCGTTCCTGCTGACCGCCAGCAACTCCGTCCCCGAAGACGAAGAGAGCGAGAAGAAAGATTAGTGATAAAGTAGGCGAACGATTCGGAAAAGGAACTTTGCCATGACGACGTTACGCCTGCTTATCTCTGACTCTTACGATCCCTGGTTTAATCTCGCGGTAGAAGAGTGCATCTTCCGCCAGATGCCCGCCACCCAGCGCGTACTGTTTCTCTGGCGGAACGCCGATACGGTGGTCATCGGCCGCGCGCAAAACCCGTGGAAAGAGTGCAATACGCGGCGTATGGAAGAGGACAACGTCCGTCTCGCGCGCCGCAGCAGCGGCGGCGGCGCGGTGTTTCACGATCTGGGCAATACCTGCTTTACCTTTATGGCGGGCAAACCGGAATACGACAAAACCATCTCAACGTCCATCGTCCTCAACGCGCTCAATTCACTCGGCGTAACGGCGGAAGCGTCCGGGCGTAACGATCTGGTGGTGAAAACCCCCGAGGGCGACCGGAAGGTCTCCGGCTCCGCCTACCGCGAAACGATGGATCGCGGGTTCCACCACGGCACCCTGTTGCTGAACGCCGATCTGAGCCGTCTGGCGAACTACCTGAATCCGGATAAGAAAAAGCTCCAGGCCAAAGGAATTACCTCCGTGCGCGGCCGCGTGGCAAATCTGGTGGAACTGCTGCCGGGAATTACGCACGAGCAGATTTGCGATGCGATCCGTGACGCGTTCTTTGAACATTACGGCGAGCGCGTGGAAGCAGAAGTCATCTCCCCTGACAAAACCCCGGACCTGCCCAACTTCGCCGAAACCTTCGCCCGCCAGAGCAGCTGGGAATGGAACTTCGGTCAGGCTCCTGCGTTTTCCCATCTGCTTGATGAGCGTTTTACCTGGGGCGGCGTGGAGCTGCATTTTGACGTGGAGAAAGGCCATATCACCCGCACGCAGGTGTTTACCGATAGCCTGAACCCGGCACCATTAGAGGCGCTGGCGGCACGTTTGCAGGGCTGTTTGTACAGGGCAGATATGCTGCAGCAGGAATGCGACACGATGATTGGGGATTTCCCGGAGCAGGAAAAAGAGCTGCGGGAGCTGTCGGCGTGGATTGCACAGGGAGTGCGCTAGATGCGGTCTGGTGCCCTCACCCCGGCCCTCTCCCACAGGGAGAGGGAGGGAAGAGACAGAATTACTCTTTATCGCCCAGCAGAACGGATTCCAGCGCGATTTTGATCATGTCGTTGAAGGTGGTCTGACGCTCGGCAGCGGTGGTCTGCTCGTGGGTACGGATGTGGTCAGACACGGTGCAGATGGTCAGCGCTTTCGCACCAAACTCAGCCGCAACGCCGTAGATACCCGCCGCTTCCATTTCCACGCCCAGGATACCGTATTTTTCCATCACGTCGAACATCTCGCCGCCGTCCGGGGCATAGAACAGGTCAGCAGAGAAGATGTTACCCACGCGCGCTTCAACGCCCAGCGCTTTTGCCGCGTCAACCGCGTCACGCACCATGCCGAAGTCAGCAATCGCCGCGAAGTCATGGTCTTTGAAACGCATGCGGTTAACTTTGGAATCGGTGCAGGCACCCATACCGATAACGATGTCGCGCAGCTTAACGTCCATACGCACCGCGCCGCAGGAGCCAACGCGTATGATTTTCTTCACGCCGAAGTCGGTGATCAGCTCTTTGGTGTAGATAGAGCAGGATGGGATACCCATACCGTGGCCCATAACGGAGATTTTGCGGCCTTTATAGGTACCGGTGAAGCCCAGCATGCCGCGAACGTTGTTCACTTCACGCACGTCTTCCAGGAAAGTTTCTGCAATGTGCTTCGCGCGCAGCGGGTCGCCCGGCATCAATACGACGTCAGCGAAATCACCCATTTCTGCATTAATGTGAGGAGTTGCCATCTTCAGTTCCTTTTACATTGTTGTTTTTGCCGGGTGGCGGCTACGCCTGACCCGGCCTACATTCTGTTCTCCCTCTCCCTGTGGGAGAGGGTCGGGGTGAGGGCATCAGGCCGCACCCAATCCGTTTAGAACATGGCCTTGCCATATTCCATGTCAGACGTACCAAAGTATTTCGCCAGGGTCTGGCCGATGTCCGCGAAGGTTTCACGGTGACCGAGCGAGCCCGGCTTCACTTTCGGGCCGTACACCAGCACCGGAATGTGCTCACGGGTGTGGTCGGTACCGGTCCAGGTTGGGTCACAGCCGTGGTCCGCGGTCAGGATCAGAATGTCATCTTCACCTACCAGCTCCATCAGCTCCGGCAGACGGCGGTCGAACAGCTCAAGACCCGCTGCATAGCCCGCAACGTCGCGACGGTGGCCCCAGGAGGAGTCGAAGTCCACGAAGTTGGTGAAGACGATAGTCTTGTCGCCCGCTTCTTTCATCTCTTTGATGGTGGCATCAAACAGCGCGTCCAGACCGGTGGCTTTCACTTTTTTGGTGATGCCGCAGTTGGCGTAGATATCCGCGATTTTACCCACGGAAACCACGTGGCCGTCTTTCTCTTCAACCAGCTTCTGCAGTACGGTCGGTGCCGGTGGCTCAACGGCCAGGTCGTGACGGTTACCGGTACGCTGGAAGTTACCCGCTTTGTCGCCGATGAACGGACGCGCGATCACGCGGCCGATGTTGTAGCCGCCTTCGGTCAGCTCTTCACGGGCGATTTCGCACAGCTCGTAGAGTTTATCCAGGCCAAACGTCTCTTCATGGCACGCAATCTGGAACACGGAGTCAGCAGAGGTGTAGAAAATCGGCTTGCCGGTTTTCATGTGCTCTTCGCCGAGCTGATCCAGTATCACGGTACCGGAAGAGTGGCAGTTACCGAGGTAGCCCGGCAGGTTGGCACGCTTCACCAGCTTATCGAGCAGCTCCTGCGGGAAGCTGTTCTCGTGATCGGAGAAGTAACCCCAGTCGAACAGCACCGGCACACCGGCGATTTCCCAGTGGCCAGACGGGGTGTCTTTACCGGAGGAGAGCTCGTGAGCCCAGGCGTAGGCGCCCACGACTTCCGCGTTGCCGTCCATACCGGCTGCGATTTTACCGGTAGAACCTTCATGCGCTTTCACCAGACCAAGGCGGGTCAGGTTAGGTAGAGTCAGAGGGCCTTTACGACCGTTGTCCGCCTCGCCTTTTGCACAGGCTTCCGCGATATGGCCCATGGTATCGGAACCCACGTCACCAAAACGTTCTGCATCTTCGGTTGCGCCGATGCCGAATGAGTCCAGCACCATAATAAATGCACGTTTCATAATTGTTCTCCGTACGTAGTGCTTCAAAAATTATCGATCAGATCAGTATACCGCTATTCGGTGATACGGCGATAGACAGTCGGTGTGGTTTCCGGCGCTTTATCGTCAAGCGTAATTGCCGCTTTCACCGCTTTAGCCGCTTCCTGCCAGCTGGCTTCGTCTTTCGCGTGGATCACCGCAAGCGGACGTTGACCGTCAACGCTGTCGCCCAGACGGGCCATATCGGTAAAGCCGACGCTGTAATCAATGGTGTCTGACGCCTGACGACGGCCGCCGCCCATCGAGACCACCGCCATACCCAGCGCACGGGTGTCCATTGCAGAGACATACCCTTCGCTATCGGCATACACCGCTTTGCTAAGCGTCGCGGTTGGCAGGTATTTCGCGTAGTTTTCGACGAAATCGGTCGGGCCTTTCTGGGCTGCAACCATGCGGCCGAAAATATCCGCCGCTTTGCCGTTATCCAGCACCGCCTGCAGTTTCGCGCGCGCTTCCGCATCATCTTTGGCCAGCTTGCCGGAGATTAACATCTCAACGCACAGCGCCATGGTGACGTCGAACAGACGCGGGTTGCGGTATTCACCGGTGAGGAACTGTACCGCTTCACGCACTTCGACGGCGTTACCGGCGCTGGACGCCAGCACCTGGTTCATGTCGGTGAGCAGCGCGGTGGTGCGCACGCCCGCGCCGTTGGAGACGCCAACGATCGCTTCGGCAAGCGCAGCAGAAAGTTCATAGGTCGGCATAAAGGCGCCGCTGCCGACCTTCACGTCCATCACCAGCGCGTCCAGCCCTTCTGCCAGTTTCTTCGCCAGGATAGAGGCGGTGATCAGCGGGATGGAGTCAACGGTCGCGGTGATGTCGCGGGTCGCGTAGAAACGCTTGTCTGCCGGAGCAAGAGAGCTGGTCTGGCCGATAATCGCCACACCAACATCTTTAATAATGTCGCGGAAGCGGTTGTCGTCCGGGAAGATATCGAAGCCCGGAATGGCTTCCAGTTTGTCGAGCGTACCGCCGGTGTGGCCCAGGCCGCGCCCGGAGATCATCGGGATGTAACCGCCGCAGGCTGCAACCATTGGGCCGAGCATCAGAGACGTCACGTCACCCACGCCGCCGGTGGAGTGCTTATCCACAATCGGACCGTTAAGGTTGAGGCTTTTCCAGTCCAGAACGGTTCCTGAATCTCGCATCGCCATGGTCAGCGACACGCGCTCAGGCATCGACATATCGTGGAAGAAAATGGTCATCGCCAGAGCCGCAATCTGCCCTTCTGAGACGGTGTTATCACGAATGCCGTTGATGAAGAAGCGGATCTCTTCATCGCTTAATGCATGACCATCACGTTTTTTACGAATAATTTCTTGTGCGAGAAACACGGTAACCTCCATGCGGAATCGGGGGAGTTGTGGCGGGTGGCGCTACGCTTACCCGCCCTACGATCCTGTCGACCGGATGAGCGAAGCGTCATCCGGCATTGTCTGGCAATCAGTAGCTGCTTGCGCTCTTACCGTCGCCGTGACCCAGCGCTTTCAGCAGGCTGGCCAGCAGGCTGGACGCACCGAAGCGGTAGTGACGGGAATCGGCCCAGTCGGCGCCAAACAGTTCGTCGGCAATCGCCAGGAACTGCTGCGCGTCTTCAGCAGTACGCACGCCGCCCGCAGGTTTGAAACCAACGGTTTTGGATACGCCCATGTCGCGGATCACTTCCATCATGATGCGCGCGCTTTCCGGGGTCGCATTCACCGGCACTTTACCGGTAGAGGTTTTAATGAAATCCGCACCGGCTTTGATGGAGATTTCAGACGCCTTACGAATCAGCGCCTCTTCTTTCAGCTCGCCGGTTTCGATGATCACTTTCAGCAGCACATTTGCCGCCGCGCACGCGTCTTTACAGGCTTTCACCAGGTCAAAACCGACCTGCTCGTTGCCGGCGATCAGCGCACGGTACGGGAACACAACGTCAACTTCGTCTGCGCCGTAGGCAATCGCCGCGCGGGTTTCTGCCAGCGCAATCTCGATATCGTCGTTGCCATGCGGGAAGTTAGTTACGGTTGCAATACGCACGTCCGGCGTACCCTGCGCTTTCAGAGTCTTACGGGCAATCGGGATAAAGCGCGGGTAGATACAGATGGCTGCGGTGTTACCCACCGGCGTTTTCGCCTGATGGCACAGGGCGATGACTTTTTCATTGGTGTCGTCATCGTTCAGGGTGGTCAGGTCCATCAGTTTCAACGCGCGCAGGCTGCTTGCAGTTAAATCGGTCATAACATTCTCCAACGGCAGTGCCGTATAAATTTTACCTTGCGGGTCTGTGAGTATTCTAACATTCACCCGCATCCACACTTCGACATTCATCACAGTTAATGAAAACTGCATACAAATTTGCATTACTGTAATGAGATCTTCTTCAAACTTTAGCGCGTAAATTGCTGACTAAAGCAGCGATACCCCCTGTCGGATCAAAAGCCCCGACAGGCTGGCTTTCTACAATCCGTTCATCATCCGCAGAACACTCAAGGAAGCGACTATGCCCCACTCCAGCCCCGACGCCCTGCAACAACGTTGCCAGCACATTGTGACAAGCCCGGTGTTAACCCCGGAACAAAAACGTCATTTTCTGGCGCTGGAAGCGGAGAACAACCTGCCTTACCCGGCACTTCCTGAGGCCGCACGAGCCGCGCTGGACGAGGGGGTTATCTGCGACATGTTCGAAGGCCATGCGCCTTACAAACCCCGTTACGTTCTGCCGGATTACGCAAAATTTCTGGCTAACGGTTCAGAGTGGCTGGAGCTGGAAGGCGCGAAAGATCTCGACGACGCCCTCTCGCTGTTAACCATCCTCTACCATCATGTTCCGTCCGTCACATCGATGCCGGTCTATCTCGGTCAGCTTGATGCGATATTGACCCCACATGTTAGAATTCTAACACAAGAAGAGATCGATAGCCGAATAAAACGTTTCTGGCGCTATCTCGACCGTACGCTGCCGGATGCGTTTATGCACGCAAACATCGGGCCTGAAGATACGCCCGTCACGCGCGCCATTCTGCGTGCCGATGCAGAGCTGAAGCAGGTCGCGCCGAACCTGACCTTTATCTACGATCCCGATATCACCCCACATGATTTGCTGCTTGAGGTGGCGAAAAACATTTGTGAATGCAGCAAACCGCATATTTCTAATGGCCCGATGAATGATAAAATTTTCACAAAAGGCCGTTATGGTGTGGTGAGCTGTTACAACTCCCTGCCGCTTGCAGGCGGCGGCAGCACCCTGGTGCGCCTTAACCTCAAAGCCATTGCTGAACGCAGCGCATCCATTGACGACTTCTTCACCCGCACGCTCCCGCACTACTGCCAGCAGCAAATTGCCATCATCGATGCACGCTGCGGTTTCCTTTACGAGCAATCTGGCTTCTTTGAGAATAGCTTCCTGGTAAAAGAGGGGCTGATTGATGCGGAACGGTTTGTACCCATGTTTGGCATGTACGGCCTGGCGGAAGCGGTCAACGCGCTCTGTGAGAAAGCAGGAATAGCGGGACGCTACGGAAAGGATGAACAGGCCAACGCGCTGGGCTATCGCATCAGCGAGCAGCTCGCGGCGTTCGTTGAAAGCACGCCGGTGAAGCACGGCTGGAAGCATCGCGCGATGCTTCACGCGCAGTCGGGGATCAGTTCCGATTCGGGCACCACGCCGGGCGCGCGCCTGCCTTACGGCGACGAGCCGGATCCCATCAGCCATCTGCTGGCCGTTGCGCCGCATCACAAACACTATCACTCCGGAATCAGCGATATTCTCACCCTGGAGGAGACGGTCAAACGCAACCCGCAGGCGGTGGTTCAGCTTTGCCTGGGCGCGTTCAGGGCCGGTATGCGTGAATTTACCGCCAACGTAGCGGGTAACGATCTGGTCCGCGTGACCGGCTACATGGTTCGCTTGTCGGACCTGGAGAAATACCGGGAAGCCGGATCGCGCACCAATACCACGTGGCTGGGGGAAGAGGCCGCACGCAATACCCGTATTCTGGAACGTCAGCCGCGCGTGGTTAGCCATGAACAGCAGATGCGCTTTAGTTAGTCAGGTCATTCCTTTTTCCTGCGTGGACGGGCCGGGCAGCCGCCTGGCGCTGTTCCTGCAGGGCTGCAACCTGCGCTGTAAAACCTGCCACAACCCGTGGACGATCGGCCGCTGCAACGACTGCGGGGACTGCGTGCCCCACTGCCCGCACGACGCGCTGACGATTCAGGCCGGACGCGTCTGGTGGCAGGAGAATGACTGCCAGCAGTGCGACACCTGCCTGCATTTGTGCCAGCAGCAGGCAACGCCTATGGCGCACCGCTTCAGCGTGGAAGAGATCCTCACTCAGGTCCGCAAATCCGCACCGTTTATCGAAGGGATCACCGTCAGCGGCGGCGAAGCCACAACGCAATTGCCGTTTTTGATCGCCCTGTTCACCGCGATCAAAGCCGATCCCGCCCTGCGTCACCTCACCTGCCTGGTAGACAGCAACGGTCTGTTAAGCGAAACCGGCTGGCAAAAGCTGCTGCCGGTACTGGATGGCGCAATGCTGGATCTGAAGGCGTGGGGGAACGAGCATCACCGTTTCCTGACCGGACGCGAAAACCCGCAGATCAAGCAGAGCATCCGCTGGCTGGCAGATCGTCACCGTTTGACGGAACTCCGCCTGCTGGTGATTCCGGAGCTGTGTGATTATCTGGAACATCTCAAACCGCTAACGACCTTTATCCACGGGCTTGGAAATGTTCCGGTACGCATCAACGCATTTCATGCGCATGGCGTTTACGGTGAGGCTGCGTCGTGGCGCAGCGCCACGCCCGAGGACGTTGAACCGCTGGCGCGGGCGCTGGAAAAACAGAAGATAACGGTGATTCGTCCGGCACTTTACCTATAGCGTGATGCCAAATACCGAACGGGTATTTTCCAGCAGCGCATCGGCAATCACCTCTTCAGGCTCTTTTCGCAGTTCACACAGGGTGGTAAACACGCGCGCCGCCTGTTCCGGGCGATTCGGCTGGCCCTGAAAACCATTCAGCGGCATATCCGGCGCGTCGGTTTCCAGCAGAAGCGCCGACAGCGGCAGCTGGGCCATCACGTCACGGGTTTTACTGGCGCGCGGATAGGTAATGGTGCCACCGACGCCGATTTTATAGCCCAGCTCAATAAAACGCTGCGCCTGCTGCAGGCTGCCGGAGAAACCGTGTACGACGCCCCTGCGCGGCAGATCGATGCGTTTCAGGTGCATCGCCAGCTTATCGTGCGTGCGTCTCGAATGGAGGATCACCGGCAGATCGTGGCGCTTCGCCAGCCTGAGCTGCGCGTCGAGGATCGTCTGCTGGCGCTCAAACTGCGGATCCTCGCGATAAAGATCGAGGCCGATCTCACCGATGGCGACAAGTTTGTCTCCTGCGGTCTGCACGACCTCATCAAGCCTCTCAATGTGCTCATCAAGATGCCGTTCAATAACAATCGGATGCAGGCCGAGCGCGGCATAGAGCGCTGGGTGCCGCATGGAAAGATCCAACACCCGGGAAAAATAGGCCGCTTCCACTGCCGGCACAATGATGGCCTGAACCCCTGCCTCAGCCGCTTTCGCTATGCTTTGCGCTTCATCCCCCGTAAACGGCGGAAAATCAAAGTGGCAGTGGGTATCGACAAAGCGGAGCGTCACGCCAGATCCTCGTTATCCAGTAAAGCGTCATTCGCCTGCGGAATATCCACCAGCGGCATCGTCAGGGCGTCGTTGGCGACAATCGCAGGCGGCAAAATAATGCGTTTATGGCGATGAAGCGGCGGTTGCTCCGCCAGCATTTTCCCCACCGTCGCCAGGAAGTAACGCCCGCACAGCCGCCCCGTTTTGTAATCCATGCGCAGCGCAGGGACGCGGCTGCCCAGGGCCATGCTCAGCAGCGGCTTAGGCGGATAGATTTCAAAAATACGCAGCTTGCCCGGCGGTTTTTCAATGAAGCGCTGCATCGCGCCGTAGGTGGTTTCATGCTGCTTCGCGATGTTCACCAGCGGCTGCAGGCTGCTGTCGCCCAACCAGCGCTCCATCCGTTTGAACCACTGGGGCGTGTAATACATTTGCGACGGTACGGTACGGATCACCACAATGGTTTTCGCCCCGCGCCGGGCGGCTTCCTGCACCGGCACCGCGTCACTGATCCCCCCGTCCAGATAGCTAATGCCGTCCAGCAGGGCACCGGTACGATAAAAGCCGGGGATCGCGCTGGAGGCGCGGATGATGTCCAGCCAGTTCTCCTTCTGAGGAGAAAAATAGCCCGGCGAATAGTCATCGCCCCGGCTGGCGCACATCCAGAACTCTTTGCCGCTATCAAACAGACGGGCAGCGGTATCCATGGCCAGAGGCATCTGGCTGGAGGTCGACTCCAGCAGCCAGTCAAGATCGATCAGGTTACCGCCGCGCACAAAGCGCACCGGATTAAAAAATTCTTTCGCCGTGGTGTAGCGCATGATGACCTTTCGCGCGTAGCCGGGCTGGTTACATACATAGGCAGAGAGGTTCTGCGCCCCGGCAGAGGTGCCGAAGTAAAGGTCAAACGGGTTGAACTGCGCGCGCATAAATTCATCCAGCACGCCGGCGGTGAAGATGCCGCGCTGCCCTCCCCCCTCGCAAACCAGTGCGAGTTGTCCTGAGCGAAACGGCTTTAACGTCAGCGGCGCAATATTGCCGAGCGTAACGGGAATTCGTTGCCCCACCTCTGCTTTCCTGTTTTGATTATTTTATAACACCACAGTAACGCACCCGACCTGTTACGCAAATAAGAAAAAGCCAGTCACAGTGACTGGCTTTATTTTGTTGAAGGAATATTGCGTTTGCTACGGACGTCTACGACCCGTAAACAGGCTGACCAGGAACAGAATAATACCCACAACGAAGACAATTTTAGCTGCCCATGCCGCTGTACCTGCCAGTCCACCAAAGCCCAATGCGGCGGCAATTAACGCGATAACCAGAAATATAATGCCCCAACGAAACATAAGCTTCTCCTTTACCATAGTTAATGTCGGCCGCTAAACGTGAGCGCTCAGGTCACTCACCGGCGTTTTTCCAGAGTCGTTCTTATTTCGCCCGCAGGTTTTAACCAGACGGGCGAATGGTCCAGATTTACTTCGTTTTCAGATCGTTTTTAACGCTTTTCACACCGTCAATCGCTTTCGCGATGGACTCGGCGCGTTCACTTTGCGCCTGCGAATCTACAGTACCGGAGAGCTGAACCACACCATCGGTGGTTTCCACTTTCACCTTGCGGGACGGCACGATGTCATCTGCTAAAAGTTTAGCTTTGATTTCGCTGGTGGTGGCTGCATCACCGGCATAACCTTTCACCGACGCGTTTTTACCGTCACGTACGTGCAGCTTATCGCTGACGGACGCAACGCCTTCAACGCCTTTCGCGACTTTCACCGCCTGTTCGGCCTGAGCCTGGCTTTCCACGAAGCCGCTCAGCGTGACCACTTTCTTGTCGGTCTTAACGGAAATATCGGTACTTTTGATGGCTTCATCATCCACCAGTGCGGCTTTCACTTTTGCTGTGATTGAGCTGTCGTCCATGAAGTTGCCGACTTTATTCATAGAGCTATCGATTTTTTGCCCTGCGGTATCGGCCGTGGACTGGGCTTTATCCATTGTGCTGCTTTCCGCCAGGGCGGAACCGCTCACCAGAACGCTACCCAGTGTTACAGCCAGCAGAGTTTTCGAAATCTTCAGTCTTGTCATATTCATCGATCTATTCCTGTGTTTACCCGTTATTCGGGCTACATACTTCCTTAGTAGTTTTATATATTGCGAATAAACACACGGGTAAAATGGATAACCTAAAGTCATGCATTGAACAGTTAATTTATCCACGCCCGGTGTTAAACACTGAGTTAAATATAGATCACTCTCACAGAGCCGCTTTCAGAATTGGGTAAAAAACGCGCGAATAGCGTGAAATTGCGTTGAATTAAGAACATTCCGCAAGGGATTAATAAGACAGGAATTAAAGAAGAGCACGGCGGCAGCCGTGCTCTGAGAGGGGATTAGTGCTCGCGGGTTTTACGGAACTGAACGTCAGGGTAACGTTCCTGCGTCAGGTTCAGGTTCACCATGGTTGGCGCGATATAGGTCAGGTTATCGCCGCCATCCAGAGCCAGCTGAATTTCGTTCTTACGCTTAAATTCTTCGAATTTCTTCACGTCAGAACACTCAACCCAGCGCGCGGTCGCGACGTTCACAGACTCGTAAATCGCTTCCACGTTGTACTCGCTCTTCAGACGCGCGACAACCACGTCGAACTGCAGCACGCCGACCGCACCCACGATCAGATCGTTGTTCGCGATTGGGCGGAACACCTGCACGGCGCCCTCTTCGGAGAGCTGAACCAGTCCTTTCAGCAGCTGTTTCTGCTTCAGCGGATCGCGCAGACGAATGCGACGGAACAGCTCCGGCGCGAAGTTCGGAATACCGGTGAACTTCATCATTTCACCCTGGGTGAAGGTATCGCCGATCTGAATCGTGCCGTGGTTGTGCAGACCGATGATGTCGCCCGGATACGCCTCTTCAACGTGCGAACGGTCGCCCGCCATAAAGGTCAGCGCATCGGAGATCACCACGTCTTTCCCGGTACGCACCTGGCGCAGCTTCATGCCCTTTTCATACTTACCGGACACCACGCGCATAAAGGCCACGCGGTCGCGGTGTTTCGGGTCCATGTTGGCCTGAATTTTGAACACGAAGCCGGTGAATTTCTCTTCCTTCGCTTCCACTTCACGGGTGTCGGTTTTACGCGGCATCGGGCGCGGCGCCCACTCCACCAGACCGTCCAGCATGTGGTCAACGCCGAAGTTACCCAGTGCGGTACCGAAGAAGACCGGGGTAATTTCGCCGCTCAGGAACAGCTCTTTGTCGAATTCGTGAGACGCGCCTTTGACCAGCTCCAGCTCGTCGCGCAGCTGCGCGGCCAGCTCTTCGCCGACTGCCGCGTCCAGCTCAGGGTTATCCAGACCTTTCACCACGCGAACGTCCTGAATGGTGTGGCCTTTACCGGTCTGATACAGGTAGGTTTCGTCTTTATAGAGGTGATACACCCCTTTGAACAGCTTACCGCAGCCAATTGGCCAGGTGATTGGCGCACAGGCGATTTTCAGCTCGCTTTCCACTTCGTCCATCACTTCCATCGGGTCACGGATGTCGCGGTCGAGTTTGTTCATAAAGGTGAGGATCGGCGTATCGCGCAGACGGGTGACTTCCATCAGCTTGCGGGTCCTGTCTTCTACACCTTTCGCGGCGTCGATCACCATCAGACAGCAGTCCACCGCCGTCAGGGTACGGTAGGTATCTTCGGAGAAGTCTTCGTGGCCCGGGGTGTCCAGCAGGTTCACCAAGCAGTCGTGATACGGGAACTGCATCACGGAGGTGGTAATCGAAATACCACGCTGCTTTTCCATCTCCATCCAGTCAGATTTTGCATGCTGGCTGGAGCCACGGCCTTTAACGGTACCCGCAGTCTGGATCGCCTGTCCGAACAGCAACACCTTCTCAGTGATGGTCGTTTTACCGGCATCCGGGTGCGAGATAATGGCAAAAGTGCGGCGCTTGGCCACCTCTTGCAGATAAGGAGACAACGTCATAATTAAATCTTCTTTTATAAGCGCGGCAGCACGCCACGCATCATGGAATACAAAATTGCGGCTATTTTACCCATCAATGGGGGGCAGGCAATCATTGTTTACACAGGAGTTGCTCCAGTTCGTTCAACGACGTCACGGTCCAGGTCGGCTCGATGCCTTCAGGCTTCACGCGGCCATGCGCGTTGAGCCAGACGGTCGACAAACCTGACTTCATGCCGCCCAGGATATCTGACTCTGCCGTATCACCCACCATCAGAACGCGATCGCGGTCAGGATGACCGGCCTGGGCCAGCGCGTAGTCGAAAATACGCGGATCCGGTTTAGGTACGCCCACCTCTTCGGAGATCACCAGCGCGTCGAAATGATCGCGCAGGCCGGTGCGCTCGAGGCGGATCTGCTGCAGGGCGGTAAAACCGTTGGTGATGATCCCCAGTTTCACCTTGCCTTTCAACGCATTCAGCAGGGAAACCGCCCCCGGCAGTGGCGCACAGATATCGGCCATCGCGTTCAGGAAGGCATCGTTCAGCGTTCCCGGACTGACCTTTAAGCGTTCCGCCCAGACGTCAAAACGCTGGTGCTGAAGCTGTAACGCGGTGATGGCACCGTTCTGGTAATCCACCCACAGCGGCTTGTTTACCGCCTGATAGTCCTGAAAATCTTCAGCGGTGAAGGTCACGCTATAGTCGAGAAACATCCGCTGCAGGCCGCCGAACGAGTCAAACGTAAACAGCGTTTCGTCGGCATCAAAGAAAATCCAGTCCCATTTCATCGTTACAACCTTATATTCGTTATCCAATCGGCAGAGCCATTATGATGGCGTCTTCACGTCCCTCTGCGGTGGGGTAGTAGTTACGGCGGACCGTCGCCTCGTTAAAGCCTAAGCTTTCATAGAGCGCGATGGCGGCGACATTCGACGCACGCACCTCCAGCCACAGGGTGAAAACGTCACGGGTTTCGAGCTCACGGATGAGGTGCTCGAGCAGTTCTCTTCCCAGCCCACGGCGCTGGAACGCGGGATCAACCGCAATATTAAACAGCGTCGCTTCATCAAGAACAACCTGCGTGATCGCGAAGGCGGCCATGGTGCCGTCAACGTCCAGACGGAAGTTCAGATACCGTTCGCCCTGATTGCTGGCGAAGGTTTTTTCGCTCCACGGAAAGGCGTGGGCGCGTGTTTCAATCGCAAACGCTGTGGTCAGGTCAGGCGTCGTGAGGGAAGAAATCGTGTTCATATTCGCAGATTTGTTGCCATAGCGCGCTGCGCGCTTTTGGGTTGGCTTTCAGTTCGTCCAGCGCTGGCGAGCAGATCTGGCTCCCCTGGAGGGGGATCTCGTTTGTCTCTCCGATACGCCAGCTGTTACAGCGGCTATCAGGAGGAAGCATCGCGACACGCTCTGGCGTCAGCTGTAAAACCTGGTCGGCCGTCATCTTCAGGCTGCGAAGGACATCATCGATCAGGGGTTCATTCAGGGCAGGCAGTTCTTCCGCCACCATCACCAGGCGTACGTGCGCAGGGATGGAAATGGCGATTTCGCCCTGCAACGCCGTCGGGCGACGCAAAGCCCACTGGGTAATGCCCAGCTGCTGCAACTGCCAGTCTCGTCGGGATGTCATAGGGAAAACTCCTGTCTCTCAGGCGCGCAAATATAGCAAATGTGTCGAAAGTGCGCCATCTACCTACTATAATCCCCGCCTGAGTTTATTGAGGAACAATTCATGTCTGCATTTACCCCGGCAAGTGAAGTCTTGCTGCGTCACAGTGATGATTTCGAAGAAAGCCGTATTCTGTTTGCCGGAGATATGCAGGATGACCTGCCTGCGCGTTTCGACTGTGCTGAAAGCCGTGCCCACACCCAATACTACCACCACTGGCAGGTGCTGAGCCGCCAGATGGGCGAGCGCGCGCGCTTTAGCCTGGTGGCGGAGCAGAGCGATATCGCCGACTGCGATACGCTGATCTACTACTGGCCGAAGAATAAACCGGAAGCCCAGTTTCAGCTGATGAACCTGCTCTCCCTGCTGCCGGTAGGCTGCGATATTTTCGTGGTGGGTGAGAACCGCAGCGGCGTGCGTAGCGCTGAACAGATGCTGGAAGGCTACGCGCCGCTGAAAAAAGTCGACAGCGCACGCCGCTGTGGTCTGTACCATGGCCGTCTGGAAAAACAGACAACGTTCGATCCACAGGCATACTGGGACGAGTACCAGCTTGACGGCTTGACCATCAAAACCCTGCCGGGCGTATTCAGCCGCGACGCGCTGGATACGGGCAGCAAGCTGCTGCTCTCCACCCTGACGCCGCACACCAAAGGCAAAGTGCTGGACGTCGGCTGCGGCGCGGGCGTGCTCTCTACCGTGCTTGCCAGCCATTCACCCAAAGTGCGCTTAACCCTCTGTGACGTGAGCGCCCCGGCGGTAGAAGCCAGCCGCGCAACGCTTGCCGCAAACGGCATTGAAGGCGAGGTGATTGCCAGCAACGTCTTCTCCGACGTCACCGGTCGCTTCGACATGATTATCTCCAACCCGCCGTTCCACGACGGCATGGAGACCAGCCTTGAAGCGGCACAAACGCTGATCCGCGGCGCAACCCGTCATCTGAACAGCGGCGGCGAGCTGCGTATAGTCGCGAACGCCTTCCTGGCGTACCCGAAAGTGCTGGACGAAACCTTCGGCTTCCACGAAGTGATCGCCCAGACCGGCCGCTTTAAGGTCTACCGTACCGTCATGACGCGCCAGGCCAAAAAGTAATCTCCGCTCCAGCAGGCCGGATAAGCGCAAGCGCCATCCGGCTCCGCATAGCGCCTGCATCGGCCATTTTTGCAGCAATCAAGGCGTCGCGCGCACTTTTCTGTTGACGTAAAGCTGAAAACATCTAGAATGCGCCTCCGTGGTTACGATACTTTTACAGTATCGATGGTATGCGAAGGTGGCGGAATTGGTAGACGCGCTAGCTTCAGGTGTTAGTGTCCTTACGGATGTGGGGGTTCGAGTCCCCCCCCTCGCACCATAAATCACAATGATATTGCTCGCACTGGGCGAAGGTGGCGGAATTGGTAGACGCGCTAGCTTCAGGTGTTAGTGTCCTTACGGATGTGGGGGTTCGAGTCCCCCCCCTCGCACCAACGAGGCGATATCAAAAATAGTAAGATGACTGTGCGAAGGTGGCGGAATTGGTAGACGCGCTAGCTTCAGGTGTTAGTGTCCTTAGGATGTGGGGGTTCGAGTCCCCCCCCTCGCACCAATTATCTTACATCCCTTCTGAAGTTCCTCTTGTTTTCTCTATTATTTCAAACTCATCAGTATCACCAGAATTCCACTGACCAGTGCTACGCATGATGGCAGTAAAACAAAGTGGCGCAGCTGCTTATGCCAGATCATGCCTGACGTGACTAACAGTCCTGACACAATGATCGCTTTCCAGGTATCAAGGGAGAGATCGGCAAACATCAACCCGCCGAGAATGGCTCCCGGTAGCAATACCCCCCAACCACTGCCAAGCGCCCTGTTCAACATGATCTGCCCTCTCACAACGATAATGATAACCACTATCATATGACATACATTATCATTTGTCAGCTGAATGAATCAAAATCCATCGACCTTTACCTTTCCCGTAATGACAGGAATTGCCTAAGGTGATAAATTGCACACCTGTTAACAACATCTAAAGATTTTCTGATAATTACTCTTTGAGTTTTTTGCATGTTTTATTGCGAAACGGCACCTACTTATTTGTTTTAATTAAATTTTAATAAAAACGCACGACTATGACATCACAATCCTGGCGGTCTTTGGTTCACAGAAAATATCAATTGTCGTTACGTTTATTTTTATTTCTGAACGCAACCTCGGCAGTGTTCTCGGTAACAAATCCGCTCAATTCTGTACGCCTGTTATCTGCCCCACTTATTGCTATTTTCTCCATCAGCACCGGCCTGTTCGTCTGGCACTGGAGAAAGCGCGCGCGGAAGATAAATATTCCCGTTGTTTCAGGGATCTTCGGTATTTTGTGGGCCTGGCAAATTGAGTCTAAATTCGCCTTAATTACCCACGACCACGCGACGTATTTGTTAATCGCTCTATTAACGGTACTTTTTATCGGAACGCTGGCATTCGCGAGTAATATCAAAGCATTTACGCTGCACTCATTGCCCACCTTTATTGTCTGCCTGTGGCTAAGCGATCACGATATATGGCTGAGAATGACCTATTCTTTCGCACTTCCTGTGGTGGCAATTGCTATTCATAACATTTTGCAAACGCGTAACGACCGTTTCGCTCAGGAATTGCTCTCGCGCCTGTTGGAAGAGCGAGAAACCCTTACCGATCTCAGCATGATGGACCCGCTTACCGGGCTCTATAATCGTCGCGGTCTGCAAAGCCGTCTGGAGAACCTGCCGACGGTAGAAAATGGCGAGCACTTTGTCCTGCTGATGGATATCGATCACTTCAAAGCCTATAACGACCACTATGGCCATATGATGGGCGACCAGGCGCTGAAGCGCGTCTCTGCGGCAATTCGCGACGCCGTGCGTTCTCGCGATATTGTGGCGCGTTTTGGCGGAGAAGAGTTTATGGTGCTGCTGACCAATATTTCACTCGAACATGCTCGCCAGACGGCCGAGCGGATCCGTCAGAAAGTCTACGATTTGAAAATCCCGCATCTGTTTAACGAGAGCGTCGCGACAAACGTCACCATCAGCATTGGTATTGCTATTTTCGAGGATGAAGACGTGGAAGGCGCGCTGGAAAAAGCGGACAAAGCCCTCTACGAAGCAAAGCATATGGGGCGCAATAACATTCTGTTGAGTGAAGAGCTGCAGACGGCATAAACATCACGGCGGTGTCTTAAAGACAAAAGTCTTGCCATTGATATGAGCAATAGTTAGGATTAGCAATCATTATCATTTAGATTTCTATCTATACTATGGCTACGCATACCGCACACATCGTCGAACCCCTCCTCTGGCGAGCGCCCCTCACCAGCGGGAATGCTTCGCTTGCGGATGCCATACGGGATAAGATTGCGGAGACGCGCGCCCACCTGCTGGACTTTATCCGCCTTGATGAAGCGCACCCGAACCACGCCATGACGCTCTCAGAGTGGCGTCAACCGACAAAACTGCAGTCGCTGCTGGCCACCTATTCCGACCATATCTATCGCAATCAGCCCACTCTTACGCGGGAAAATAAACCACTGCTCTCTCTTTGGGCGCAGTGGTATATCGGGCTGATGGTGCCTCCCCTCATGCTGGCGCTGTTAACCCAGAAGAGCATGCTGGAACTTTCGCCGGATAATTTCCACGTCGAGTTTCACGAAACCGGGCGCGCAGCCTGTTTCTGGATTGATCTGCACGAAGATCAGAACGCGGAACGCCTGACGGCTCAGGAACGCATGGAGCAGCTTATCACCCAGGCCCTGATCCCGGTCGTGGACGCGCTTGAAGCGACGGGAGAAATTAACGCGAAGCTTATCTGGAGCAATACGGGCTATTTAATCCACTGGTATTTAACGGAAATGAAGCCTCTGCTTGGTGATGAGAACGTTGATGCCCTGCGTCAGTCCTGTTTCTTTGCAAAACAGCTTTCCGATGGCCGTGACAACCCGTTATTCCGTACCGTCGTGCTCCGTGATGGGCTTCTGGTTCGCCGCACCTGCTGCCAGCGCTATCGCCTGCCGGACGTTAAGCAGTGCGGGGATTGCACGCTGAAATAATCGGCCACGGCCTGATGCCCTCACCCTGCCCCTCTCCCACAGGGAGAGGGAACAAACACTAAAAACGGCAACCTGAGTTGCCGTTTTGCTTTAACCTAAGCCACCTGCTGATTGTCCTCTTCCGCGTTACGCTGTGCTTCTTCCGCTTCCTGCTCCAGCAGCTGTTTCTCGTACACTTTGAAGAACGGGAAGTAGATGATTGCCGATACGCAGGCCAGGACCACAACCAGAATAGCCGCGCGGAAATCCCAGCCCAGAGCCCACGCTGCGCCTATTGGCGCCGGTGCCGTCCAGGGAACCACTGAGATGACGCGGCCAATCAGGTCAAACGTCATCGCCGCCCAGGCCAGCACGGCATTTACCATCGGTGCCAGCAGGAACGGAATAAAGAACACCGGGTTCATCACGATTGGCGTACCGAAGATAACGGGTTCATTGATGTTGAAGAAGCTGGGTACCACGCTCAAACGTCCGATAGAGCGTAAATGCGCTGAACGGCTACGCAGATAGCAAATCACCAGCCCCATCGTGGCGCCCGACCCGCCAATCACGATAAAGAACGTCCAGAACGCCTCCATAAAAATATGCGGCAGAGGCTGGCTGGCGGCCAGCGCGGTCTGGTTCGCACCCAGGTTGGTCAGCCAGAACATCTGCAGCATCCCGGAGACGATGGCGGCGCCGTGGATACCGGCGAACCACAGCAGATGGCCAATCAACACGGCCAGCAGGATCGCAGGCAGGGAATCCGCTGCGGAAACCAGAGGTTTAAAGACCGACATAATGGCCTGCGGGATCAGCATGCCGAACTGAGACTGAATGAACAGGCTGAGAGGATAGAGCGTTAACACCACTACCAGTACCGGAATCAGCAGATCAAACGAGTTTTTGATCATCGGAGGAACCTGGTCTGGCAGGCGAATACCGATGTTATGCGCCTTGAGAAAACGCATCATCTCAACGCAGTAGATCGCCACCAGAATCGCGGTAAAAATGCCCGTCCCACCCAGGCTATCGACAGGCAGCGTGCCTTTGGTTTTCGGTGCCGCGACCAGCAGAAACGCCATCAGCGACAGCATGGCGCACATAAACGGGTCTAACTGGTGTGATTTGACATAATGTTTGCCAAGGTTATAGGCGATGGCCGCACAGATATAGATGGACATAATGCCCATCGTCATATCAAACGGCGTCAGGATCTGGCCTTCAAACTGCTTCGCCATATCCAGCCAGGCTCGGGCGAAACCCCAGGTGGTATCCGGCGAAAACGGTGGGTATGCGAACACTAACAGAAACGAACCCACAATCATAAATGGCATCGCAGAGATAAACCCATCACGGATAGCCATGACATGACGCTGGGAAGAGATCCGCCCGGCAATCGGGCTCACGTAATTTTCAACAAAACGGAATATCAGGTTAAACGCAGCATGGTTGGCAGACATGGCAGATCTCCTGTCAGACGTTTGTTACGGGCACATTTGCGCCGCACGTTGTTCCATAAATCACCTTCACAACCTTGCTGGCTTGTGGACCAGTAGTACTGCTCAGACGGAATGGTTTCATAATTTGCTCTTATTATTGGATACAGGGGACGTTACGTACTCAGTATTAATCGACGCATCTCGCTCTGCAACCGGTTACTGTAACCGGTTTCCGTGATTGTGAAGAGGATCCAGAAATCAGCCGTTCGGGATATTTGTTACTGAAGAGATATTTACAGAGCATAAATTCTTATGACAGATTACGCAGGATATTTGTCAGGAGGAAACAATGAGTTTGCAGTCTGTACAGCAGTTTTTTGCCGACAACGCGCCGGATATAGACGTCATTGAACTTAGTCAGAGTACCGCTACCGTTGCGTTGGCTGCTGCCGCCCATCGTGTTGAACCGGGGCAAATCGCCAAGACCTTGTCATTAAAGGTGAAAAATGAGGTGATACTGGTGGTGGCGAAAGGCGATGCGCGCCTGGATAACAAAAAGCTGAAAGATACGTTTGGTGCAAAAGCGCGCATGCTCAGCAGTGATGAAGTGGTGACCATCACAGGTCACCCCGTTGGCGGCGTGTGCCCGTTCGGCCTTGAAAACCCGCTCGCGGTTTACTGCGATATCTCATTAAAGCAGTACGCCGAAGTTCTGCCCGCAGCAGGCGCAATTCATAGTGCCGTGCGTATTTCACCTGACAGAATGGCAGAGTTAACTTCCGCAAAATGGGTTGATGTTTGCATCTGATTGATGCGCCAGAACCTGTCTGGCGCGCAACAGACAGGTTATAAAAAAGTCGGCTTGCTGAGTATCGAACTTCGCGGTTCTCTTGCTGAAAGATGGGTAATAATATCCGCCGCATCGAGCAGCCCTACGTCAGAGTTCACCCCCAGCTTGACCATCGCATTAAACTTATGCGCCCGGATGGTCTTAATATTGCGTTCAAGCTGTGCCGCGATTTGAGGAATGGAATAGCCACAAGACATATAACGCAATATTGCCCGTTCCGTTGGGCTTAACATTCTGCTGGTAATGACTCCAACTTATTGATAGTGTTTTATGTTCAGATAATGCCCGATGACTTTGTCATGCAGCTCCACCGATTTTGAGAACGACAGCGACTTCCGTCCCAGCCGTGCCAGGTGCTGCCTCAGATTCAGGTTATGCCGCTCAATTCGCTGCGTATATCGCTTGCTGATTACGTGCAGCTTTCCCTTCAGGCGGGATTCATACAGCGGCCAGCCATCCGTCATCCATATCACCACGTCAAAGGGTGACAGCAGGCTCATAAGACGCCCCAGCGTCGCCATAGTGCGTTCACCGAATACGTGCGCAACAACCGTCTTCCGGAGCCTGTCATACGCGTAAAACAGCCAGCGCTGGCGCGATTTAGCCCCGACGTATCCCCACTGTTCGTCCATTTCCGCGCAGACGATGACGTCACTGCCCGGCTGTATGCGCGAGGTTACCAACTGCGGCCTGAGTTTTTTAAATGGCGGAAAATCGTGTTGAGGCCAACGCCCATAATGCGGGCGGTTGCCCGGCATCCAACGCCATTCATGGCCATATCAATGATTTTCTGGTGCGTACCGGGTTGAGAAGCGGTGTAAGTGAACTGCAGTTGCCATGTTTTACGGCAGTGAGAGCAGAGATAGCGCTGATGTCCGGCAGTGCTTTTGCCGTTACGCACCACCCCGTCAGTAGCTGAACAGGAGGGACAGCTGATAGAAACAGAAGCCACTGGAGCACCTCAAAAACACCATCATACACTAAATCAGTAAGTTGGCAGCATCACCCATTCTGCTTTGACTCTGGTACCAGTGATTCATCATATTGTCATTGATGCGCAGGGTTTCGCTCAGCAACACCATGAGTTCCTTCTGCAGGAGCTCAAGCTTCAGCGATTTACTGACCACACCGTGAAGGCGTGACGGGGAAAGATGGCTAATCAATCTTGCTTCCATCTCATCAGCGACCAGGATAATGCGCTGGATGTGGCCATGCGTAAAGGCAAAATCCCGCAGGTGCGCCAGGCAGCTACGACGGTCGTCTCGTGCATCGGAATATGAATAGATCAGCGAGAAAAAATTGACGTGCTGAAGTGCTTTCTGAAAGCTATCAAATTCACTAAACAGATGCAGCTGATAATGATTCAGTCCGGGCATCGCAAAAAGATGCTGTAGCCCAACAGCACTCATCGTGCAATTTTCGACGATGGCGATATGTCTTGTTGAATCGGTTTTTTCCATTCCTCGAACTCTCCATAGGCTGACATCAAACTCAGCTCTCGCATTCCCTGTGTACTGTTTATCCAGGCGTACATATCGGCATTACTGCGTAATGACAGCCGTCGCATCGCACTGTTTTTCTGTGCACTGACGGTTTTATTGCTCTTCTTTAGCAATGTGGCGATTTGGTTAATCCCCCATCCTTTACCTAACAGCCGCAATACTTTGCGTTCAGAGTGCGTAAGGGCAATAACGTTTTCGTCTTCGTCCTCCGTACTTTGAGGTTCAGGGGCTAACAACGTCTGGCTTACCCGCTCTGCGCGTTCACTACCTGCCCGAATAGCGTTAACCAGGCCTTCAATGGGTTCCATATCAGAAAGCAACGTACTTTCCGGGCGCACAAGTAGCTCAACGGCAATAGGGTTAAGCGGCCGCGAAACTAAAAAGATCCAGTGAATGTTCCGGTATTGATTCAATAAATTGAAATACTCTTCGAGCGCGCCCCGAGGATTCCAGTATTCGCCTGTAATATCGGCAATGATGACGTCAGCGCGGCGTAGCTGGAGCAGTGTTAACTCCTGCAATGAGCTGCAATAGGTCAATTCAAAATCGGGAAAATGGCGAGTCATTACGCCCCCCAACCCGTTTTGCATGACCGGTATCCGACTAATGATAACGCTATGCTTACCGTGCAAAGACAACATAGACCCTCCATGTCCATTCTTCATGTGATGAGTAACGTTAAAATGCATCAACGTATGAGTATTTTCGTCCCTGAGTGTAAAGCAGGTTAATACAAGCAGAAGATGAGATGTTTTCTTAGTTTAAGAAATACCTAAACAGCAGTAATATCTCACAAAGCGAAATTAAATTTAATTGCAGTGTCATTAAAATAACTACAATATAAAATTAGAATAACTAAATATATATAACTTATCTTTCAATAATTATAATTCACCAGAATGATGAATTAATCCCAACCCCGCCCGCACTTAGGCGCTGCAACTGTTTGCATAAACCTTGATCTGGCCCACAGCAAGAGGCACTGCACTTTGTGCTAAAAGTAATCGCTATGGGCCAACCGGCAACTTTCCACCTTCTTCAGGACAATACATGCAGGCAGATCGGTCAACGCAGCGTGCTATCACGCGGCTATGTATTCAGTGCGGTCTTTTTCTGCTCCAGCACGGCGCGGAAAGCGCGCTGGTTGAGGAGCTTTCCACCCGGCTGGGACTGGCGCTGGGTATGGATAGCGTTGAAAGCGCTATTTCATCTAATGCCATCGTGCTGACCACGATCAAAGACGGCCAGTGCCTGACCTCCACCCGCAAAAACCATGATCGCGGCATTAACATGCACGTCGTGACCGAAGTGCAGCACATCGTCATCCTTGCTGAACATAAGCTTCTCGATCTTCGGGAGATTGAAAAACGGTTCAGCCAAATTAAGCCATTGCGTTATCCGCGCTGGCTTGTCGTGGTGATGGTAGGGCTGTCTTGCGCCTGCTTTTGTAAGCTCAACAAAGGCGGCTGGGACGGCGCGATCGTCACCTTTTTCGCCAGCAGTATCGCCATGTATGTTCGCCAGCTGCTGACGCACCGGCAGCTGCATCCGCAAATTAACTTCTGCATTACCGCGTTTGTCGCCACCACGGTTTCCGGCCTGCTGCTGCGCCTGCCGCAGTTTGCCACTACCCCGACGATTGCCATGGCCGCCAGCGTGCTTCTGCTGGTTCCGGGCTTTCCGTTGATTAACGCCGTCGCCGACATGTTTAAAGGACACATCAATACCGGTCTGGCACGCTGGGCTATTGCCAGCCTGCTGACGCTGGCGACCTGCATCGGCGTTGTGATGGCCATGACACTCTGGGGGTTACGCGGATGGGCGTGATAGATTTTCTGCTGGCGCTGGCACAGGACATGCTTCTGGCCGCCATTCCTGCCGTCGGCTTTGCGATGGTGTTTAACGTTCCGCAACGCGCTCTGCGATGGTGTGCGCTGCTGGGCGCGATTGGTCATGGCTCGCGAATGGTGATGATGACCGCAGGATTTAACATCGAATGGTCGACATTTATGGCCTCCATGCTGGTTGGCAGTATCGGCATTCAGTGGTCGCGCTGGTATCTGGCGCATCCCAAGGTGTTCACCGTCGCCGCCGTGATCCCAATGTTCCCCGGCATATCTGCCTATACGGCGATGATTTCCGCGGTGAAAATCAGCCACTTTGGCTACACCGAGCCTCAGATGATCCTCCTCCTGAGCAACTTTCTTAAGGCCTCGTCCATCGTCGGCGCGCTCTCCATCGGGCTGTCGATCCCCGGGCTGTGGCTATACCGCAAACGCCCACGCGTTTGATATTTGTGTTATTTCGCTGCCATGGAGATAATCCTTCTGGTCCGTTTGGTGAAAATAAGGAAAGGATGTGGCTAACCCTGGCAGCGAACACCCCGAGCACAGCGAAGAATCCAGCCTGAAAGAGAAAATTTTTCAGAGCGCCATCGCGCTTTTTGCCGAGTATGGATTGAACGGTGCCCGCATGGAGCAGATCGCGGAGAAAGCGGGTACCACCAAACGCATGGTGGTTTATCATTTTAAGAATAAAGAGAATCTCTATCTCCTGGTTCTGGAACATGTTTACACCCAGATTCGCGCCAGTGAAAAAGCGCTAAGCCTGGCGGGAATGCCCCCCGTCGAAGCGCTGGTCAACCTGGTTGAAGCCACCTTTGACTATCATGCCGACCACCCGGACTACATCCGGATTATCTGCATGGAAAACATGCAGCGGGGCCGCTTTATGCAGCAGTCGAGCTATCTTCGCCAGGTTAACCGTAGCGCGCTCGACCTGCTGGAAGGCATCCTGCACCGGGGCAAAGAAAAGCAGCTCTTCAGCCAGACGGTTGACGCCCGCGATCTTCACCGCCTGATAAGCAGCTTCAGCTTTCATTACGTTGCCAACAGCTACACCTTCACGCTCCTGTTTGAAGACGGAGCGGACGAACAGGCTCAGCGCCAGCACTACCGTAAAATGGCCGTTCAGGTGGCGCTCCGCTACACCTGCCCATAAAATTGCTTGCAATTAAATCGCACACTACCTATATTCATCTCATGAACGCGAAAACGAACGACGCAACCGCTGCGCTCAAGCTGGATAACCAGCTCTGCTTTGCTCTCTATTCGGCAAATCTGGCGCTTAATAAGTTGTACCGGCAACTGCTGGCACCGCTGAACCTGACTTACCCGCAATATCTGGTGATGCTGGTGCTATGGGAGCAGGATGACGTCACGGTGTCGGACATCGGTGAACGCCTGTTTCTGGACTCTGCAACCCTGACGCCGCTGTTAAAACGGCTGGAAAACGGTGGGTTAATCAACCGTCACCGTTCGCGCAAAGACGAACGTCAGGTCGCCGTCACCCTGAGTGAAGCGGGACGTGAACTTCAGCAGCAGGCATTGGGTATTCCCCATGCGGTGGGTTGCGCAGCGCAGTGTGATACCGACACTTTGCTGGCGCTCAAACAGCAGCTCGAACTTTTGCGACAACAGCTACACCGCGCGTAAAGCTATACTTTACGCGTGATTATCACCCATATATATCGCACGCTATTTAATAGCACACATCAAAGCAAGATGAGGAACCTGCCATGTCTTTAGAAAAAGTAGTGTATACCGCCAAAGCAAAAGCAACCGGTGGCCGTGACGGCCGCGCGACCTCTTCCGATGGCGTACTGGACGTAAAACTGGGCGTGCCAAAAGAGATGGGCGGCATGGGCGGAGAAGTAACGAACCCTGAGCAGCTGTTTGCTGCGGGCTACTCTGCCTGCTTCCTGGGCGCGATGAAGTTCGTGGCCGCACGCGACAAATTTACCCTGCCAAAAGATGCCTTTATTGAAGGCGAAGTGGGTATTGGCCCGCTGCCAACCGGTTTTGGTATCGAAGCAAAACTGAACATCCACGTTGAGGGTATGGATCCCGCGGAAGCCAAAAAGCTGGTCGATGCGGCGCACATTGTTTGCCCGTACTCTAACGCGACCCGCGGCAACATCGACGTGACCCTGAATATTATCGCGTGATAAATGCCTGATGGCGCTGCGCTTTTCAGGTCTACGACCGTAGCCCCGGTAAGCGCAGCGCCACCGGGGAAATCCCCTCCTTCCCTTTCCTCTCTCTGTGCTACCATAAGCCCATATCACGCCCGTAGTAATCAGTAGAGTAAGCGTTATGTCCTCCAGAATTCTGACCACCAGCATTGCTGGCATTGATGCCTTTATGCGCGACCCACGCGGTGTGTTGACCCATGCCGAAGGCGGCACGGTTGCGGTTTTTGCCGACAACGCGCCGGCGTTCTACGCAATCACGCCGGAACGCCTGGCACAGCTTCTGGAGATTGAAGCGCAACTGTCACGCCCGGCGAGCGATATCACGCTGGACAACCAGTTCTTTGATGAGCCGGTCAACGCCCCCGTGACCGTTCCGATGGGAAAATTTGCCCTGTACGCGGGCTGGCAGCCGGATGCGGATTTTCAGCGGCAGGCCGCGCTGTGGGGCATTGCGCTAACCCAGCCGGCCACCGCGGAAGAGCTCGCCGCGTTTACCGCCTGGTGGCAGGCGGAAGGTAAAGTCTTCACCCATATTCAATGGCAGCAAAAGCTCGCGCGTCATCTTCAAATTACCCGCGCCGGCAACAACGGCCAGCCCAAACGCGATATCAACGCGTTTTCCGAACCGGATAAACAGATCCCCAGCGGATTCCGAGGTGCGAAATGAAGAACGTCGGCGACCTGATGAAACGTCTGCAAAAAATGATGCCTGCCAACGTGAAGCCCGCGTTCACCACGGGTGAAGAGCTGCTGGCGTGGCAAAAAGAGCAAGGTGAGATCCGCGCCGCCGCGCTCGCCAGGGAAAACCGGGCGATGAAAATGCAGCGCACCTTTAACCGCTCCGGTATCCGTCCCCTGCACCAGAACTGCTCGTTCGATAACTATAAAGTCGAAACCAACGGACAAATGAACGCCCTTGCCGCCGCCCGTCAGTACGTGGATGAATTCGACGGCAATATCGCCAGCTTCATCTTTAGCGGCAAGCCGGGTACCGGAAAAAACCACCTTGCAGCCGCCATCTGCAACGAGCTGCTTCTGCGGGGTAAATCGGTTCTTATCATCACCGTGGCCGATATCATGTCCGCGATGAAAGACACCTTCAGCAACCGCGAAACCAGCGAAGAGCAATTGCTCAACGATCTGAGCAATGTCGATTTACTGGTCATCGACGAGATTGGCGTTCAGACAGAATCCCGCTATGAAAAAGTGATCATCAACCAGATTGTCGACCGCCGCTCCTCGTCCAAACGCCCCACCGGCATGCTGACGAACCACAATATCGACGAGATGACCCGCTTACTGGGTGAACGCGTCATGGACCGCATGAAGCTGGGTAATAGTCTTTATGTCATCTTCGACTGGGAAAGTTACCGCAGCCGCGTTACCGGCAAAGAGTATTAAGACAGTTCCAGGAATCGCTGCCAGGGCACAGGTATATACTGGAACCCCTTCGGCCCAAAACGGACCTTTTTGAGAGAGCCATGATGAAAAAACAGATTCTAATCAGCACCTTTTTAGGCGCGCTGCTGGTAACCGGCGCAGCGCAAGCGGCGTCCTGGCAGGAGTCCCTGTCAAGCGCGGCAAATGAGCTGACCAAAGAGAGCAGCAGCTCTCAGGGTGGACTCTCCGCCTCTTCCCTCACCAGCCTGCTGGGCAACAGCTCTCAGAGCCTTAGCGCGGGCACGATGAACAACGCGGCGGGGATTCTGGAATATTGCGCGAAGCAAAAGCTGGCCTCCGTGACCGACGCGCAAAACGTGAAAAACCAGGTGCTGGGTAAACTGGGTCTGGATACCCAGGAGCAAAAAGCGGACACCAACTATATGGACGGCATTCAGGGCCTGCTTAACGCGCAAAACGGGCAGCAGCTTAACCTGAGCACCCTCGGCAACTCTTCTCTGGCAAAACAGGTGAAAACCAAAGCCTGCGATCTGGTGCTGAAACAAGGCGTTAATTTCATCTCCTGATCTACCCCATTTTCTGCCACAACACGCCGCGTTTAATGCGATAGTCTTGCAACGCGGCGCTAAACGAACGTTTTTCCCACCTGCCACCGTCTCAGCGTCCGTTTGTCAGGATGCGACCTTCTTCATAAAAACGATTTTCTAAACCAAATCCTAACAACAGCACACTTTCGTGACACTAAAATTGCAGCTTAACGACATCGCAATTACATTGTATGACCCAAAAAATAAACAGTTAGCCAGCGAAGCACCTGGCGTCATGAGGATATGCTGTTGTCAGAATTCATGTCTCTTATCCTTTTTCTGGCTTCTGTCGGCGTTTACGCCTGGAAAGCCGGCCGTCACACCTGGTGGTTTATCGCCACGCTGGTGGTACTCGGCATTTTTATTATTTTAAACATTACCTTATACGCCAGCGACTACTTTACCGGTGACGGTATTAACGATGCGGTGCTCTACACGCTAACGAACAGCCTGACGGGCGCGGGTGTGGGCAAGTACATTCTTCCGGGGCTCGGCCTTATCGTCGCGCTGGTGACGATTTTTGGCGCGCTGGCCTGGGTGCTGCGTCGACGTCGCCATCTTCCGCACCATCATGGCTACAGCCTGCTGGCGTTATTCCTGGCGCTGGCCTCCGTCGACGCCAGCCCGGCGTTCCATCAGATCACCGAGCTGGTGAAATCCCAGTCGCGCGACGGCGATCCGGATTTCGCGGCTTACTACAAAGAACCGTCCAAAACGATCGCCAGCCCGAAGCTCAATCTGGTCTACATCTACGGTGAAAGCCTGGAACGCACGTACTTTGATAACGATGCCTTCCCGAACCTGACGCCAGACCTGGGCGCGCTGAAAAACGAAGGGCTCGACTTCAGCCACACCATGCAGCTGCCGGGTACGGACTATACGATTGCCGGTATGGTTGCCTCCCAGTGCGGTATCCCGCTGTTCGCGCCTTTTGAAGGTAACGCCTCAGCCTCGATGTCGACGTTCTTCCCCCAGAATATTTGCCTCGGCGATATCCTGAAAAACTCCGGCTACGAAAACTATTTCGTGCAGGGGGCAAACCTGCGCTTTGCCGGAAAAGACGTGTTCCTGAAATCCCACGGTTTTGACCACCTGTATGGCTCAGAGGAGTTAAAAACGACGGTTGCCGATCCGAGCTACCGTAACGACTGGGGCTTCTATGACGATACGGTACTCGACGAAACCTGGAAGAAATTCGAGGAGCTTTCCCGCGCGGGCAAGCGTTTCTCCCTCTTTGCGCTGACGGTGGACACCCACCATCCGGACGGGTTCGTCTCGCGCAGCTGCAAACGCAAAAGCTATGACGTGGATGGCAAAAACAACACGTCTTTCAGCGCCGTGACCTGCAGCCAGGAGCACATTGCCGCGCTGGTCGAGAAAATCAAAGCCTCGCCCTGGTTTAAAAACACCGTCATCGTCGTTTCGTCTGACCATCTGGCGATGAAAAACAGCGCATGGGATCGGCTCAACAAGCAGGATCGCAGCAACCTGTTCTTCGTCCTGCGCGGCGACCAGCCGCAGCAGGAGGTCATCGCCACCAAACGCAACTCCATGGATAACGGCGCAACCGTGCTGGACATTCTGGGCGGCGACAACTTTATTGGCCTGGGCCGCAGCACACTGTCGGGGCAATCCCTGTCGGAAGTGTTCCTCAACATGAAGGATAAAATCCTCGCCTGGAAGCCAGACATTATCCGCCTGTGGAACTTCCCGAAAGAGATGAAGGACTTCACCGTCGATCGGGATAAAAACACGATTGCCTTCTCGGGCAGCAGCTTCCGTCTACCGCTGCTGGTGCGCGTGTCGGCGGGGCGCGTCGAGCCGCTGCCGGAAAGCGAATATTCCGCGCCGCTGCGCTATCAGCTGGCCGATTTTGCCCCACGAGATAATTTCGTCTGGGTCGACAGATGTTACAAGATGGGCCAGCTCTGGTCGCAGCCGCTGGCGCTTTCTACCGACTGGTGCGTCTCTCAGGGTCAGCTCGGCGGAGAGCAAACCGTACAGCACGTGGATAAAGCCCAGTGGAAAGGCAAAACCGCGTTCAACGATACGGTGATTGATACCGCGCGCTATCAGCGTAACGTCGACATGCTGAAAATCAGCGATAACGACATTCGCTACAAAGCGGACAGCTTTATCTTTAACGTGGCCGGCGCGCCCGAGGAAGTGAAACAGTTTAGCGGCATCTCGCGTCCGGAGTCCTGGGGGCGCTGGTCCAACGCGCAGCTGGGCAATGAGGTGAAAATTGAGTACGCCCATCCCCTGCCGGAACAATTCGACCTGGTGATCACCGCCAGAGCGTATGGCCCCAACGCTAACAAGCCCGTACCGGTTCGCGTGGGCAGCCAGGAGCAGATGCTGACGCTCGGGAACGACGTGAGCACGCACACGCTGCATTTTGAGAACCCATCCCGCAGCAATACCCTGGTGATCGTGCCGCCGGATCCGCAGTCCACCAATGAAGGGAATATTCTCGGCCATTCACCGCGCGAGCTCGGCATTGGCATGGTCGAAATTAAAATTGTGAGTCGCGCAGGCTAATGGTCGACCTTAACCTCACCGTCCGCCCCACGCGTCCCGGCGACGTTGCCTCCCTGCCCGCCATTGAACGCGCGGCGGGCGAGCGCTTTCGTGAAGACCCGGATCTCGCCTGGCTTGCCGACGGTGAGGTCATTTCCGCTGAGCAGCACCTTGAGTATGTTGAACGTGGGCTAAGCTGGCTGGCGCTGGCGAACGACCAGCCCGTCGGGTTTATCCTTGCCGGGGCCCATCCTTCATCACTGTTTATTGTCGAACTCTCGGTTGATCTGGACTGGCAGGGAAAAGGGATCGGCAGGCAGCTCATCGCCTGCGTGGCAGGCCATGCCCGCACGCTGGGGCTGGCGTCGCTGACGTTGACGACGTTCAGGGACGTACCGTGGAACGCGCCGTTCTATGCAAAGCTGGGGTTTGAATACGTAGCTGAACTGACGCCTGAACTGAGTGAAAAACGTGAAGAAGAAGCAGCGCACGGCTTAGCGTATAACTCCCGCTGTGCCATGCGTCTGCCGCTTTGATATCGCCCGGTGGCGCTTCGCTTACCGGGCCTGCAACAACCTTCCGTAGGCCGGGTAAGGCGTAGCCGCCACCCGGCACAACGCACCGGGTTAGAACGTTTCCCAGTTATCGCCTGAATCGGCCGTCGCGGTTTTACGCGCCATCACCGGCGTGGAAACCGCTTTAGCCGCAGCGAATTCGCGCGCTTTCATCTGCTCCTGCTGAATGCGGAACACCGCCACGGCCTGAGTCAGACGGCTCGCCTGCTCTTCCAGTGCGGCCGCCGCTGCGGCAGATTCCTCTACCAGCGAGGCGTTCTGCTGGGTCACGCGATCCATCTCAGCGACCGCCAGACCCACCTGGTCGATACCGCGGCTCTGCTCGTCAGACGCAGAGGCGATTTCACCCATGATGTCCGTTACGCGGGTCACCGCGTTCACGATCTCACCCATGGTTTCACCGGCGCTTTCTACCAGCGTTGAGCCCACTTCCACGCGGCCCACGGAGTCTTCAATCAGGCTCTTGATTTCGCGAGCCGCCTGGGCGCTGCGCTGGGCCAGGTTACGCACTTCACCTGCCACCACCGCAAAACCACGGCCCTGCTCGCCCGCACGCGCCGCTTCTACCGCCGCGTTCAGTGCCAGAATGTTGGTCTGGAAGGCAATGCCGTCGATCACGCTGATAATGTCGGCAATTTTCTGCGAACTGCCTGCGATATCGCGCATGGTCTGGACCACGTTATCCACCACTTTGCCGCCTTTCTGCGCGGTTTCAGAAGCGCTCAGCGCAAGGTGGCTCGCCTGACGGGCGTTTTCGGCGTTCTGCTTAACGGTTGCCGTCAGCTGCTCCATGCTGGCAGCGGTCTCTTCCAGGGAAGCGGCCTGCTGTTCAGTACGGGAAGAGAGGTCGTTATTGCCCATCGCAATTTCGCTCGCGCCGCTGTAGATCGCGTTCGCGCCGTTACGCACGTCGCCGACGGTACGCACCAGCTCACTCTGCATATGGCGCAGCGAGTCGGCCAGTTCACCCATCTCGTTGGTGCCCTGAACCTCAATGCGCTTCACCAGGTCGCCGCTGGCGATATGGCGAATGTTGTCGATCAGACGATTCAGCGGAGAGATCAGCGTCTGCTTGATGTTGAGCCAGACGGCCACGATCACCACCAGCACGGCAATCAGGACGCTGATCAACACCCAGATAGCCTGGCTGTAGGAGCTGTTGCTGTCTTCGACCGCCGTCTGATACAGCTTGTCGTTCTGCTGCAGGTAGCTCACATACTGCTTCTCAAAACCGTCCTGATAGCTCTGGGTCGGCTGGTCGAAGAAGGCGTTGATTTTGCCGGCACCCAGCAGCTGAATCAGCTCCGCCAGCGCACCGTGGTAAATATCATAGTTACGCTTGATCTCCATGGCATCCGCATCGCTTTGACGCGGATCGCGCGGCAGGGCTTCGTAGGCAGCCCAGTTTTTTTCCGCCTGTTTCAGAGACGTAGACGCGATTTGCATCAAATCGTTAACGGTCGCGCCGCTGCCGATATTGCTCTGATCCATCATGTAGCGGATACCCGCACGGTTCAGGGTATTACGGGTTTGCAGCAACGCTACCCAGCTGGCGTTCAGCGTGGATTGTTGCTGGCGAATGGTTTGCAGGACGGTGAAATTCTCTTTGTCATTCTTAAGGGCATTAAAGAAAAGACCACCGGACGTGAGTTGTAAAAGGCCAAATATCGCTAAAACCAGCATTAAGCTGGTGACAATCTTGATACGGTTTAACATGTTTTCTCTTTCCTCAGACAGATACAGAATTTTCGGCCTGGAAAGGGAAAACTTTACGAAAATCATCCTGGAATTTGTGGTTTTTACTCTTCTTCCCGCGCTGCGTTATGCCGGTTTCCGAGTTCAATAAACTCTTCCAGCAGCGCCGTCAGCTGTTTCATCTTCTCCGGCGTGTATTCCGCCTCGATCTGCTGATACGCCTCTTCGACCTGCGCCTGGGCGTGTTCATATAGCGCATTCCCCTCTTTGGTCAGCGACACGTACAGCTTGCGCTGGTCGTTCACCGGCTTTAGGCGCAGCACCAGGCCGTCGCGCTCCATGCGCGTCAGGATGCCGGTCAGGCTCGGGCGCAGGATGCAGGTGCGAAACGCCAGATCGTGAAAATCCATCGACGGATGTTCAGCCAGCACGCGCACGATGCGCCACTGCTGCTCGGTCAGGTTATGGCGCTTCACGATCGGGCGGAAGTACGACATCGCCGCTTCCCGCGCCTGCAGCAGCGCGATGGTTAATGAATCATGCATAGCCTTTCCCCTTCCCATCATTAACAAGTAAACAATCCCTAAAAGATGTTTTTATAAACAACACGTTTTCCGTCAAAAAGTCTAACAGAAACCCATCAATTTTATTAAATATATGATTTCATTATCAATAAAACCCAACATGTAAATTTATTGTTATTCCCATCACAAATCTTTCACTTCTGATTGCGAAATAAACAGCAAAAGCATAAAACCAGATCATTAACATATTAATGAAATCACAACCCGGACCACCGGGGTGAGGAGTATATGAATGAAAGGTACCGTTTTTGCCGTCGTCCTCAACCATCAAAGCCAGCGTGAAGCCTGGCGTGAGGCCTTTGAAAAAGCGCCCTACAACACGCCGCCGAAAACGGCGGTTTGGTTTATCAAGCCGCATAACACGGTGATTCGCGCGGGCGAGCCGATCCCCTTCCCGCACGGGGAAACGGTATTAAGCGGCGCGACGGTGGCGCTGGTCGTGGGCAAAACCGCCAGCAAGGTGCGCGTGGAGGACGCCGCGGCGTACATCGCGGGATATGCGCTCGCCAACGAGGTGAGCCTGCCGGAAGAGAGCTTCTACCGCCCGGCCATCAAGGCCAAATGCCGGGACGGATTTTGCCCGCTCGGCGAACTTGTCGCCGTGGATAACGTGGATAACCTGACCATCATCACCGAGATCAACGGCCGCGAAGCGGACCACTGGAGCACGGCCGATCTTCAGCGCAGCGCCGCCGAACTGCTGAGCGCCCTGAGCGAGTTCGCCACCCTCAATCCCGGCGATGCGATCCTGCTCGGCACCCCGCAAAGCCGCGTGGAGATCCGCCCGGGCGATCGCGTGCGCGTTCTGGCGGAAGGTTTTCCGCCGCTGGAAAACCCGGTGGTGGATGAACGCGACGTCGCTTTCACGCACAGCACGCCGCCGCACGCCACGCTGTTTGCCCTCGGTCTGAACTATGCCGACCACGCCAGCGAGCTGGACTTTAAGCCGCCAACCGAGCCGCTGGTATTTATCAAAGCGCCAAACACCTTCAACGGCGACGGCCAGACGTCGGTGCGCCCGAACAATATCGAATACATGCATTACGAAGCGGAGCTGGTGGTGGTCATCGGTAAAACCGCGCGTAAGGTCAGCGAAGCCGAGGCGATGGACTTTGTTGCGGGCTATACGGTCTGCAACGACTACGCCATCCGCGACTACCTGGAAAACTACTACCGACCGAACCTGAGGGTAAAAAGCCGGGACGGGCTGACCCCCATTTCCCCAAACATCGTGCCAAAAGAAGCCATCCCCGATCCGCACAACCTCGCCCTGCGCACCTTCGTCAACGGCGAGCTGCGGCAGGAAGGCACCACCGCCGATCTCATTTTCAGCATCCCGTACCTGATTGCGTACCTGAGCGATTTTATGACCCTGCAGCCGGACGACATGATTGCCACCGGCACGCCGAAAGGGCTGTCCGACGTGGTGCCGGGCGATGAGGTAGTGGTGGAAGTGGAAGGCGTGGGACGCCTGGTGAACCGGATTGTCAGCGAGGAGACTGCAAAATGAAAAAGATTAACCACTGGATCAACGGTAAAAACGTCGCCGGAAGCGAGTACTTCCACACTACCAACCCGGCCTCCGGCGAGGTATTAGCGGAAGTCGCCGCCGGCGGTGAAGCTGAAGTTCACCAGGCCGTCGCTGCCGCCAAAGAGGCGTTCCCGAAATGGGCCAACCTGCCGATGAAGGAGCGCGCGCGCCTGATGCGTCGTCTGGGTGACCTGATCGACCAGAACGTGCCCGAGATCGCCGCCATGGAAACCGCCGACACCGGCCTGCCGATCCACCAGACCAAAAACGTGCTGATCCCGCGCGCCTCACACAACTTCGAGTTCTTCGCCGAGGTGTGCCAGCAGATGAACGGCAAAACCTACCCGGTCGACGACAAGATGCTCAACTACACCCTGGTGCAGCCGGTGGGCGTCTGCGCGCTGGTGTCGCCGTGGAACGTGCCGTTTATGACCGCCACCTGGAAGGTCGCGCCGTGCCTGGCACTCGGAAACACCGCGGTGCTGAAGATGTCTGAACTCTCCCCGCTGACCGCCGACCGTCTGGGCGAGCTGGCGCTGGAGGCGGGCATTCCGGCGGGCGTGCTCAACGTGGTGCAGGGCTACGGCGCGACGGCAGGCGACGCGCTGGTGCGCCATCACGACGTGCGCGCCGTCTCCTTCACCGGCGGCACCGCCACCGGGCGCAACATCATGAAAAACGCCGGGCTGAAGAAATACTCCATGGAGCTGGGCGGCAAATCCCCGGTGCTGATTTTTGAAGATGCCGACATCGAGCGCGCGCTGGACGCCGCCCTGTTCACCATCTTCTCCATCAACGGCGAGCGCTGCACCGCCGGCTCGCGCATCTTTATCCAGCAGAGCATCTACCCGGAATTCGTGAAGCGCTTTGCCGAGCGCGCCAACCGCCTTCGCGTGGGCGACCCGACCGATCCGAACACCCAGATCGGCGCACTCATCAGCAAGCAGCACTGGGAGAAAGTCTCCGGCTACATCCGCCTCGGCATTGAAGAGGGTGCAACCCTGCTGGCGGGCGGCCCGGGCAAACCAACCGACCTGCCTGCGCACCTGAAGGGCGGCAACTTTCTGCGACCAACCGTGCTGGCGGACGTCGATAACCGCATGCGCGTGGCGCAGGAGGAGATCTTCGGGCCGGTGGCCTGCCTGCTGCCGTTTAAGGACGAAGCGGAAGGCCTGCGGCTGGCCAACGACGTGGAGTACGGCCTGGCGTCGTACATCTGGACCCAGGACGTCAGCAAAGTGCTGCGCCTGGCGCGGAATATCGAAGCGGGGATGGTGTTCGTCAACACCCAGAACGTGCGCGACCTGCGCCAGCCGTTTGGCGGCGTGAAGGCCTCCGGCACCGGCCGCGAGGGCGGCGAGTACAGCTTCGAGGTATTCGCGGAGATGAAGAACGTCTGCATCTCCATGGGCGACCATCCGATTCCAAAGTGGGGGATCTGACCATGGGTAAATTAGCATTAGCGGCAAAAATCACCCACGTTCCGTCGATGTACCTCTCCGAGCTGCCGGGGAAAAACCACGGCTGCCGCCAGTCGGCCATCGACGGGCATAAAGAAATCAGCAAGCGCTGCCGCGAGCTGGGCGTGGACACCATCATCGTGTTCGACACCCACTGGCTGGTGAACAGCGCGTACCACATCAACTGTGCGGACCATTTTGCGGGCGTCTACACCAGCAACGAGCTGCCGCACTTTATCCGCGACATGACCTACGACTACGACGGCAACCCGGCGCTCGGCCAGCTGATTGCCGACGAGGCGGTGAAGCTCGGCGTGCGCGCCAAAGCGCACAACATCCCGAGCCTCAAGCTGGAGTACGGCACGCTGGTGCCGATGCGCTACATGAACGCGGATAAACACTTCAAAGTGGTCTCCATCTCGGCGTTCTGCACGGTCCACGACTTCGCCGACAGCCGCAGGCTGGGCGAGGCCATCGTCAGCGCCATCGAAAAATACGACGGCACCGTGGCGGTGCTCGCCAGCGGCTCGCTGTCGCACCGCTTTATCGACGACCAGCGCGCGGAGGAAGGGATGAACAGCTACACCCGCGAGTTCGACCGCCAGATGGACGAACGCGTGGTGAAGCTGTGGCGCGAGGGGCAGTTCAAAGAGTTTTGCAGCATGCTGCCGGAGTACGCCGACTACTGCTACGGCGAGGGCAACATGCACGACACGGTGATGCTGCTGGGGATGCTCGGCTGGGACAAATACGACGGCAAGGTGGAGTTCCTCACCGAGCTGTTCGCCAGCTCCGGCACCGGCCAGGTCAACGCCGTTTTCCCGCTGCCCGCGTAAGGAGCCACCATGCCGCACTTTATTGCTGAATGTACCGACAACATCCGCGAGCAGGGCGACCTGCCGGGGCTGTTCGCCAAAGTGAACGAGGCGCTCGCCGCCACGGGCATCTTCCCCATCGGCGGCATCCGCAGCCGCGCCCACTGGCTGGACACCTGGCAGATGGCCGACGGCAGGCACGATTACGCCTTTGTGCATATGACGCTGAAGATTGGCTCCGGGCGCAGCCTGGAGAGCCGGGAAGCCGTGGGGGAGATGCTGTTTGCGCTGATCAAGGCACATTTCGCGGAGCTGATGGCCGACCGCTATCTGGCGCTGTCGTTCGAGCTCGACGAGCTGCACCCAACGCTCAATTACAAACAGAACAACGTGCACGCGTTGTTTAAGTAATACCGTCCCCTCTCCCTTTGGGAGAGGGTTAGGGTGAGGGGAAATCTCTGCGGCCTGATGCCCTCACCCCGTCCCTCTCCCACGGGGAGAGGGAGAAAAAAACATAAAACAGGATATCGCCATGCTCGACAAACACACCCATACCCTGATCGCCCACCGCCTGCATCAGGCGGAACAGTCCCGGGAGCAGATCCGCCAGATCTCTCTCGACTACCCGACGATCACCATCGACGACGCCTACGCCGTTCAGCGCGAATGGGTCAGCCTGAAAATCGCCGAAGGCCGCGTGCTGAAGGGCCACAAGATCGGCCTGACCTCCAAAGCGATGCAGGCCAGCTCGCAGATTAGCGAACCGGACTACGGCGCGCTGCTGGACGACATGTTCTTCCACGACGGCAGCGACATCCCGGTCGATCGCTTCATCGTCCCGCGCATCGAAGTCGAGCTGGCATTCGTGCTGGCAAAACCGCTGCGCGGCCCGAACTGCACCATCTTCGACGTCTACAACGCTACGGACTACGTCATCCCCGCGCTGGAGCTGATCGACGCCCGCTGTCACAACGTTGATCCGGAAACCCAGCGCCCGCGCAAGGTGTTCGACACCATCTCCGATAACGCCGCCAACGCGGGAGTGATCCTCGGCGGCCGCCCGATTAAGCCCGACGAGCTGGATCTGCGCTGGATCTCCGCCCTGCTCTACCGCAACGGCGTGATCGAAGAGACCGGCGTGGCCGCAGGCGTGCTTAACCACCCGGCGAACGGCGTGGCGTGGCTGGCGAACAAGCTGGCGCCGTACGACGTGCAGCTTGAACCGGGGCAAATCATCCTCGGCGGCTCGTTTACCCGCCCGGTGCCCGCCAGCAGAGGCGACACCTTCCACGTCGACTACGGCAACATGGGATCCATCAGCTGCCGCTTTGTGTAAGGAGGCAACCATGCAAAACGCATTCAAAGCAGCGCTGAAGGCGGGCCGCCCGCAAATCGGGTTATGGCTGGGGCTGACCAGCAGCTACAGCGCCGAGCTGCTGGCGGGGGCAGGCTTCGACTGGCTGCTGATCGACGGCGAGCACGCGCCAAACAGCGTGCAGACCGTGTTAACCCAATTACAGGCCATCGCGCCCTATCCCAGCCAGCCGGTGGTGCGCCCGTCGTGGAACGACCCGGTGCAGATCAAACAGTTGCTGGACGTGGGCGCACAAACCCTGCTGGTGCCGATGGTGCAAAACGCCGACGAAGCGCGGCTGGCGGTACGTGCCACCCGCTACCCGCCCGCGGGCATTCGCGGGGTCGGAAGCGCCCTGGCGCGCGCCTCGCGCTGGAACCGCATCCCGGATTACCTGCAGCAGGCCAACGACGCCATGTGCGTGCTGGTGCAGATTGAAACCCGCGAGGCGCTAAAAAATCTGCCGCAGATCCTCGACGTTGAAGGCGTCGACGGCGTGTTTATCGGCCCGGCGGATCTGAGCGCCGACATGGGCTTTGCCGGCAATCCGCAGCACCCGGAGGTGCAGGCCGCCATCGAGCAGGCTATCGCGCAGATCCTCAGCGCGGGCAAAGCCCCCGGCATCCTGATGGCGAACGAGCCGCTGGCGAAACGCTACCTCGAGCTTGGCGCGCTGTTTGTCGCCGTCGGCGTCGACACCACCCTGCTCGCCCGCGGCGCCGAAGCGCTGGCGGCACGCTTTATCGAACAACCGGTTACGTCAGTTAATAACAATAAATCCGTCTACTAAACGTAAGATCTGGAGCGCACCATGACGACCTCTACCCTGCAAACCCATGATAATAAATCTGTTGAACATCGCGCCATTAACAAGCTGTTCCGACGCCTGATCGTCTTTCTCTTTATCCTGTTTGTCTTTTCGTTTCTCGATCGTATCAACATCGGCTTTGCCGGGCTGACGATGGGCAAAGATCTGGGCCTCACATCGACCATGTTTGGCCTGGCCGCGACGCTGTTTTACGTCACCTACGTGCTGTGCGGGATCCCGAGCAACATCATGCTGGCGAAGATCGGCGCGCGGCGCTGGATCGCCGGGATCATGGTGGTGTGGGGCATCGCCTCCACCTGCACCATGTTTGCCACCAGCCCTGAAACGCTCTACGTTCTGCGCATGCTGGTAGGCATTGCCGAAGCGGGCTTCCTGCCGGGGATTTTGGTCTACCTCACATGGTGGTTCCCGGCCTATCACCGCGCCCGCGCCAACGCGCTGTTTATGATCGCCATGCCGGTGACCATGATGCTCGGCTCGATCCTCTCCGGCTACATTCTGGCGATGGACGGGCTGTGGAACCTGAAGGGCTGGCAGTGGCTGTTCCTGCTGGAGGGGCTGCCGTCGGTGGTGCTCGGCGTGGTGACCTGGTTTTATCTCAACGACACGCCGGATCAAGCTACCTGGCTCGACGACGACGAAAAGCAGGCGCTGAAAACGATGATCGCCCGCGAGCAGGAGGTCGCCATTGCCCAGTCCGTCACGCCGCGATCGACGCTGCGCGAAGTGCTGACCCCGGCGGTGCTGCTCTACACGCTGGCCTACTTCTGCCTGACCAACACGCTCAGCGCCATCAACATCTGGACGCCGCAGATCCTGCAGAGCTTCAACACGGGGAGCAGCAATATCGTCATCGGCCTGCTGGCGGCGATCCCGCAGTTTTGCACCATTCTCGGGATGATCTGGTGGAGCCGACGCTCCGACAGGCTGAAAGAGCGAAAAAAGCACACCATCCTGCCGTACCTCTTCGCCGCGGCGGGATGGATGCTGGCCTCGGCCACCGATCACAGCCTGATCCAGCTGCTTGGCATCATTATGGCCTCAACCGGATCCTTTACCGCCATGGCGATATTCTGGACCACGCCGGATCGGGTGATTAGCCTGCAGTCCCGCGCGGTGGCGCTGGCGGTGATCAACGCCATCGGCAACGTCGGATCCGCCGTCAGCCCGCTGCTGATCGGCATTCTGCGCGACGCGACCGGCAGCTTCAGCTCCGGGCTGTGGTTTGTGGCCGGGCTGCTGGTGGTCGGCGCGCTGGTGCTGACGCGCATCCCGATGACGCAGCGGGATCAACAGAGGAACGAGCATGTGCCAGAGCCCTATCGCCAACATTGATATCAGCAAGGAGTACGACGAAAGTCTGGGCACCGACGATGTGCACTACCAGTCGTTCGCGCGCATGGCGGCCTTTTTTGGCCGCGACATGCAGGCGCACCGTCACGACCAGTATTTTCAGATGCACTTTCTCGATACCGGGCAGATTGAGCTCCAGCTCGACGATCACCGCTACTCGGTGCAGGCTCCGCTGTTCGTCCTCACGCCGCCGTCGGTGCCGCACGCGTTTATCACCGAATCCGACAGCGACGGACACGTGCTGACGGTGCGCGAGGATCTGATCTGGCCGCTGCTGGAGGTGCTCTACCCCGGCACGCGGGAAGCGTTTGGCCTGCCGGGGATCTGCCTCTCGCTGGCCGACAGGCCGGACGAGCTGGCGGCGCTGAAGCACTACTGGCAGCTTATCGCCCGGGAATCCACGGAACAGCTGCCGGGGCGCGAACATACTCTGGTCCTGCTGGCGCAGGCGGTGTTTACCCTGCTGCTGCGTAACGCGAAGCTCGACGACCACGCTTCGGGCGGCATGCGCGGCGAGCTGAAGCTGTTCCAGCGCTTTACCCAGCTGATAGATGCCCACTACCACCAGCACTGGACGGTGCCGGAATACGCCAGCGAGCTGCACCTGACCGAATCCCGCCTGACCGATATCTGCCGCCGCTTCGCCAACCGCCCGCCGAAGCGGCTGATCTTCGACCGCCAGCTGCGGGAAGCCAGACGCTTGCTGCTCTTCTCCGACAGCGCGGTCAGCGACATTGCCTGGCAGCTGGGGTTTAAGGATCCGGCCTATTTTGCCCGGTTTTTTAACCGCTTAGTGGGGTGCTCGCCGAGCGCGTATCGGGCGCAGAAAGTACCGGTGTCGTAAAACCTTACCCCTCACCCTAACCCTCTCCCCATAGGGGAGAGGGGACGATTTCTCCCTCGCCCCTTTGGGGAGAGGGCCGGGGTGAGGGGACAACGATCACAAATCCCAATCCCGCCCGAAAAGTACCCGCCGTTGTCCCAATCGTCCCTTCACGTTCCGCCCCTCTCAGGCTTCAATTAAACAACAAAAACAAAACATAAATTTAACAACCTTATTCCGATACGAGGTCCCTATGAAGCCTGAAGATTTCCGCGCTGATGCCAAACGTCCGTTAACCGGCGAAGAGTATTTAAAAAGCCTGCAGGACGGCCGTGAGATTTACATCTACGGCGAGCGCGTCAAAGACGTCACCACCCACCCGGCGTTTCGCAACGCGGCGGCCTCCATCGCACAGATGTACGACGCGCTGCACAAGCCGGAGATGCAGGACACGCTCTGCTGGGGCACCGACACCGGCAGCGGCGGCTATACCCACAAGTTCTTCCGCGTGGCGAAAAGCGCCGACGACCTGCGCCAGCAGCGCGACGCCATCGCCGAGTGGTCGCGCCTGAGCTACGGCTGGATGGGCCGCACGCCGGATTACAAAGCCGCGTTCGGCTGCGCGCTCGGCGCCAACCCGGCCTTCTACGGCCAGTTCGAACAGAACGCCCGCAACTGGTACACCCGCATTCAGGAAACCGGCCTGTACTTCAACCACGCCATCGTTAACCCGCCGATCGACCGCCACAAGCCGGCGGACGAGGTGAAAGACGTCTACATCAAGCTGGAGAAAGAGACCGACGCCGGGATTATCGTCAGCGGCGCGAAAGTGGTGGCAACCAACTCGGCGCTGACCCACTACAACATGATCGG
This sequence comes from Enterobacter cloacae complex sp. ECL352, assembly GCF_020149545.1. Classification (NCBI taxonomy): domain Bacteria; kingdom Pseudomonadati; phylum Pseudomonadota; class Gammaproteobacteria; order Enterobacterales; family Enterobacteriaceae; genus Enterobacter; species Enterobacter cloacae complex sp. ECL352. The sequence goes on along the minus strand of NZ_CP083709.1, from coordinate 2,907,738 downwards.
CTTCGGCTCCGCGCAGGTGATGGGCGAAAACCCGGACTTCGCGCTGATGTTCGTCGCGCCGATGGATGCCGAAGGCGTGAAGCTGATCTCCCGCGCCTCTTACGAGATGGTGGCAGGCGCAACCGGATCCCCGTACGACTACCCGCTCTCCAGCCGCTTCGACGAGAACGACGCGATCCTGGTGATGGATCATGTGCTGATCCCGTGGGAAAACGTGCTGATCTACCGCGATTTCGACCGCTGCCGTCGCTGGACGATGGAAGGCGGCTTTGCGCGGATGTACCCGCTGCAGGCCTGCGTGCGTCTGGCGGTGAAGCTCGACTTCATCACCGCCCTGCTGAAGAAATCCCTGGAGTGCACCGGCACCCTGGAGTTCCGCGGCGTGCAGGCCGATCTCGGCGAAGTGGTGGCCTGGCGCAACATGTTCTGGGCGCTGAGCGACTCCATGTGCTCCGAAGCCACCCCGTGGGTCAACGGCGCGTATCTGCCGGATCACGCCGCGCTGCAAACCTACCGTGTGATGGCGCCGATGGCCTACGCCAAGATCAAGAACATCATCGAGCGTAACGTGACGTCCGGTCTGATCTACCTCCCGTCCAGCGCCCGGGATCTGAACAACCCGCAGATCGACCAGTATCTGGCGAAATACGTGCGCGGCTCCAACGGTATGGATCACGTCGAACGCATCAAGATTTTGAAGCTGATGTGGGACGCCATCGGCAGCGAGTTTGGCGGCCGTCACGAGCTGTACGAGATCAACTACTCCGGAAGCCAGGATGAGATCCGCCTGCAGTGTCTGCGCCAGGCGCAGAGCTCCGGCAACATGGACAAAATGATGGCGATGGTCGACCGCTGCATGTCCGAGTACGACCAGCACGGCTGGACGGTGCCGCACCTGCACAATAACAGCGATATCAACATGCTCGACAAGCTGCTGAAATAGCGCAGCGGGAGGTTGCAATGCATTCAGATGAACAACGCCTGCGTTTTCGCGACGCGATGAGTAGCCTGTCGGCGGCGGTTAATGTGATCACCACCGAGGGCGAGGCGGGCCGCTGCGGCATTACCGCCACCGCCGTCTGTTCGGTCACGGACACCCCGCCGTCGGTTATGGTGTGCATCAACGCCAACAGCGCCATGAACCCGGTATTTCAGGGCAACGGCAGGCTGTGCGTTAACGTACTGAACCACGAACAGGAGATCATGGCTCGCCATTTCGCCGGGATGACCGGTATGACGATGGAGGAGCGCTTTGCCCTCTCCTGCTGGCAGAAAGGACCGCTGGCGCAGCCGGTGCTCAAGGGCGCGCTCGCCAGCCTTGAGGGCGAGATTAGCCAGGTGCAAACCATCGGCACGCATCTTGTCTACCTTGTTGAAGTTAAGAACATTATTCTGAGTGACGCGGGACACGGTCTGATCTACTTCAAGCGCCGTTTCCATCCGGTCATGCTGGAGGCGGAAGCCGCCGTGTGATCCCCCCTCGCGCTGGCCTTTTTCTTCGGCCAGCGCCGCTTTCTACAAAAACTCCTAAGGTTTCCGCTAAATCACGCCGTTATATACCCATAAGAGAAATTTTCTGTGACTGAATACTGACACCCTTTGTCAGTGCATCCGCATCATTCAGCGCATACCTAAATATACAGGATGACCTTATGGCTAAAACGACGCGGAGCCGCTCGGCTGAACGTCTGGTCGATATTCTGGTTGAGCTACATTTAAACGGTGTGGTAAACCGCAGTGCGCTAATGGAGAAATTTAAAATTACCGAGCGTACCGTCTACCGGGATTTAAATGCCCTATCTCCTATTGTTGAACATACCGGTAACGGGCTATATCGACTGATCCATTCTGCGCAATCGCCTGGCGGACAAGGCTTACATCACACCCTTGCTAACTTCCTGAATGCTGACAGCTTTTTCCCTGAAAGAAATACGGAATTCTGGCAGAAGCTCGAAACGCGCGTTGACGAAAACCATATTCTTATTCTTGGCAATGAGGCAGAACACACGGTAGAACGTGATATTCGCCGTCATTTAACGAAAATCGAGAGATCGATTAAAAACCATAATGTTTGTCAGATCGTTTATAAGGGAAAAAACCGTCTGATTAATCCCTATAAACTCATTAACAAAAAAAATATATGGTATTTACAAGCCACCGAAAATAGCCGCCTGAAATCCTTCTCATTGAGCCAGATTAGCTGGTTTGATATTCAGAAAACGACCTTCACGCCCGAAGAAAATGTCCTTGAGCTGCTGGAGAAAAGCCTCGATCCCTGGGTGTCTGAAAATACTTTCGCGGTGAAAATATTTATCAAAGATAATATTTCACATTACTTCCTGCGCCGCGATCTTCTGCCGGAACAGGAGCTGCTGGAGGAGCAGCAGGGCGGCGTCACGCTGCGCTGCCAGGCGGCGCACGAGAACCAGATCCTACCGCTGCTGTTCTACTGGCTGCCCCACATTCAGATTCTGGAACCGAACTGGCTGAAGGAAAAACTGATTAGAACGCTGGAGAACTATCTGGCGGTGGAGCGTAACCCGAATAATCAAGTGATCTCAATCACATAATTTCGCCCCCTGGCGGCGAGCCGGAACCGCTCGTCGCCCCCTTTGACCGCTCACCCGGCACTTTCAACCACTCATTCATTTACCGTCCTTTACACGCGCGAGGATCTGGCACGATCGCTCCAGCATTAATCAATACCTCCTCACAACGAACCCTGACCCTTTTTTCTTTACATAAAAAACCAGGTCTTACTATGGATACTAAAAAACTACTGAAGCACGTGCCCTGGGCCTTACTCGGGATCCTCGGCGCTTTCTGTCTGGCGGTTGTCGCATTACGCCGGGGCGAACACGTAAGCGCCCTGTGGATCGTGGTCGCGTCGGTTTCCGTCTATCTTGTTGCTTATCGCTACTACAGCTTGTACATCGCGCAGAAGGTCATGAAGCTCGACCCGACGCGCGCCACTCCGGCGGTCATTAACAATGACGGCCTGAACTACGTGCCAACCAACCGCTACGTGCTGTTTGGTCACCACTTTGCCGCTATCGCCGGCGCAGGCCCGCTGGTCGGCCCGGTGCTGGCAGCGCAGATGGGCTACCTGCCGGGTACCCTGTGGCTGCTCGCCGGCGTGGTGCTGGCGGGTGCGGTGCAGGACTTTATGGTGCTGTTTATCTCTTCTCGCCGTAACGGCGCCTCTCTGGGTGAGATGGTCAAAGAAGAGATGGGCCGCGTGCCGGGGACGATCGCGCTGTTCGGCTGCTTCCTGATTATGATCATCATCCTTGCGGTGCTGGCCCTGATCGTGGTGAAAGCGCTGGCCGAAAGCCCGTGGGGTGTCTTCACCGTCTGCTCAACCGTGCCGATTGCGCTGTTCATGGGGATCTACATGCGCTTCCTGAGACCGGGACGCGTGGGCGAAGTGTCGGTGATTGGTATCGTACTGCTGGTGGCCTCCATCTACTTCGGCGGCGTGATTGCGCACGACCCGTACTGGGGCCCGGCGCTGACCTTCAAGGACACTACCATTACCTTCGCGCTGATTGGCTATGCGTTTATCTCCGCGCTGCTGCCGGTCTGGCTGATTCTGGCCCCGCGTGACTACCTCGCGACCTTCCTCAAAATCGGCGTTATCGTCGGTCTGGCGATCGGTATCCTGGTGATTAACCCGGACCTGAAAATGCCTGCGGTCACGCAGTACATCGACGGTACCGGCCCGCTGTGGAAAGGCGCCCTGTTCCCGTTCCTGTTCATCACCATCGCCTGCGGTGCGGTCTCCGGCTTCCACGCCCTGATTGCCTCCGGTACCACGCCTAAGCTGCTGGCGAACGAGAAAGACGCGCGTCTGATCGGCTACGGCGCAATGCTGATGGAGTCCTTCGTGGCGATCATGGCGCTGGTTGCCGCGTCTATCATCGAACCGGGTCTCTACTTCGCGATGAACACCCCGCCTGCGGGCCTCGGCATCACCATGCCAAACCTGCACGAAATGGGCGGTGACAACGCGGCGCTGATTATGGCGCAGCTGAAGGACGCGAGTGCACACGCGGCGGCGACCGTCAGCTCCTGGGGCTTCGTGATTTCACCTGAGCAGATCATGCAGACGGCGAAAGACATCGGCGAACCGTCCGTGCTGAACCGCGCCGGTGGCGCGCCGACGCTGGCCGTCGGTATCGCACACGTGTTCCACAAAGTGCTGCCGTGGGCGGACATGGGCTTCTGGTACCACTTCGGTATTCTGTTCGAAGCGCTGTTCATCCTGACCGCGCTGGACGCCGGTACCCGTGCGGGCCGCTTCATGCTGCAGGACCTGCTCGGTAACTTCGTGCCGTTCCTGAAGAAAACCGACTCTCTGGTGGCGGGTATTCTGGGTACTGCGGGCTGCGTAGGCCTGTGGGGCTACCTGCTGTATCAGGGCGTTGTCGACCCGCTCGGCGGCGTGAAGAGCCTGTGGCCGCTGTTCGGTATCTCTAACCAGATGCTCGCAGCCGTTGCTCTGGTGCTGGGTACCGTGGTCCTCGTGAAGATGAAGCGCACCAAATACATCTGGGTAACCGTTGTTCCTGCGCTGTGGCTGCTGCTCTGCACCACCTGGGCGCTTGGCCTGAAGCTGTTCAGCGCCAACCCGCAGCTGGAAGGCTTCTTCTTCATGGCTAACCAGTACAAAGAGAAGATTGCCGCAGGCGGCGCGGACCTGACCGCTCAGCAGATTGCCAACATGAACCATATCGTGGTGAACAACTACACCAACGCGGGTCTGAGCATTCTGTTCCTGGTGGTGGTGTACAGCATCATCTTCTACGGCATCAAAACCTGGCTGAACGTGCGCAACGCCGACGGCCGTACGGATAAAGAAACCCCTTACGTGCCGGTGCCGGAAGGCGGCGTTAAGACCTCTTCACACCATTAATCCGCAATCCTCCCCCTCTCCCTTCGGGAGAGGGCTGGGGTGAGGAAAACATAAGCCCAGCGGACTCACATCGCCGGGCTTTTTCTGTCTGGAACCCACAATGTTTGGTAACTTAGGCGAAGCAAAAAAATACCTCGGTCAGGCGGCGAAAATGCTGATTGGCATTCCGGACTATGACAACTACGTTGAGCATATGAAGACCAACCATCCGGATAAGCCGTACATGACCTACACCGAATTCTTCCGCGAGCGCCAGGAAGCGCGCTACGGCGGAAGTGGAGAAGGCGGCGTCCGCTGCTGCTAAAGGAGAGACCATGACCCCGATTGCCGTTACCCTGCTGACCGGTTTCCTCGGCGCCGGTAAAACCACCCTGCTGCGCCACATCCTGAACGAACAGCACGGCTTCAAAATCGCCGTCATCGAAAACGAATTCGGCGAGGTCTCCGTTGACGATCAATTGATCGGCGATCGCGCCACCCAGATCAAAACCCTGACCAACGGCTGCATCTGCTGCACCCGCTCTAACGAATTAGAAGACGCCCTGCTGGATCTAATCGACAGCCGCGATCGCGGCGAGATCGACTTTGACCGCCTGGTGATCGAGTGCACCGGCATGGCCGACCCCGGCCCGATTATTCAGACCTTTTTCTCTCACGAGATCCTGTGCCAGCGCTACCTGCTGGACGGCGTAATTGCCCTGGTCGATGCGGTTCACGCCGACGAGCAGATGAACCAGTTCACCATCGCCCAGTCTCAGGTGGGCTACGCCGACCGCATCCTGCTGACCAAAACCGACGTGGCGGGCGAAAGCGTTAAGCTGCGCGAACGCCTGACTCGCATTAACTCCCGCGCGCCGGTTTACACGGTGACGCATGGCGACATCGATCTGTCTCAGTTGTTCAACACCAACGGCTTTATGCTGGAGGAGAACGTCACCGCAAAACCGCGCTTCCACTTTATGGGAGACAGGCAAAACGACGTGGCGTCGATAGTGGTGGAGCTGGACTACCCGGTGGACATCGGCGAGGTTTCGCGCGTGATGGAAAACCTGCTGCTGTCGTTTGCCGACAAGCTGCTGCGCTACAAAGGGATGCTGTGGATTGACGGCGAGCCGAACCGCCTGCTGTTCCAGGGCGTACAGCGCCTGTACAGCGCAGACTGGGATCGCCCCTGGGGCGAGGAAGCGCCGCACAGCGTGATGGTGTTTATCGGTATCCAACTCCCGGAAGAAGAAATTCGGGCGGCGTTTGCGGGTCTGAAGAAATAACAGCCATGCATCCCCTCTGCCCAGTAATTTATTAACCTGAAGCGATGAACGTTGCTTCAGGTTAATTAATGACTTACAGCGACGCCCTGGTCCGGCTGTAAATCGCCGAAGCGTTTCCGTAAGGCCGGGGCGAGGCGCAGGGATGCGCCGAGAGGGCGTGGCCTGCAGGGATGCAGGCTCATGCCCGACCCGATAGCCTGAAGGAATAAGCTGAGGGCACCGCGAAGCGGCGATTTACCGCCGGGAGCCCGGGTCGCCAGGGTGGTGGCGATTGAGCCACCCTGGCACGTTCACCGGTCATGCCGTTACAGAGTAGCAAGGAACATGAAGTGAACGGAATGACCACTAGAGCCGTATGTTCCCCCTCACCCCAGCCCTCTCCCTCAAGGGAGAGGGGGCGTCTGTGCAGGCATTATTTTGTGGGGATACTTATTTCACCGCCTCCGGCAGCGTCACAATCCACAGCTCGCTGTCCGACTCCGGCTTCTTCAGCGGCTTCACGCTGAGCGTGGTTTCCACCGGCTTATCATCCAGCGTCAGCTTGCCTTCCGCGTTCACCCGATAATCCTTGAGCTTCTTGCCCTCGACCGGGTTTTGCATCGCCACCTTCACGCCAAAGTCGTTATCGTTCGCTACCGCAAGCGTTTTGCTGTCGATCAACGCCAGCCCTTCGGCCTTCTCCTGCAGCCAGCCCAGCGCGCGCAGATCGACGACCTGCGTTTTAGCCGCAAGGGTAATGCCGCGCTGCGCCAGGGTTTTCTCATCATCAAACTCCGGGTATTCGCCCGGCTTGTCGAAGGTGGTCAGGTCGCTCGCCTTGCTGAGATCCACCTTGTAAATCAGGTTACGCATCCCGTCGTTTTTATCGCTTCCCTGCTCAATCAGCAGGATGTGCTGGTCATCGAGCGCCACGATGTCGCCGATTTTGGCGTCGCTGTTTTTGCTGTAGGCCGCGCTGTCGATAGGGTAACCGTACATCGCCGTTTTCCCGGTCGCCGGGTCGAAGCTCACCAGACGCGTAAACAGCGCCTGCTTTTTGCTCTTGCCGTCAATATCCAGCGTGCTTTGCACGGCGGCGATAATCCGCCCGTCCGGCATCCGGGTCAGGCCTTCAAAGCCCCGGTTCGCCTGGCGCCATTTGATAATGTTTGGCAGGCCGCCCGCGATGGATTTCTCCCCTTCCGCGGCCTGCGGCCCGTGGATCGCCAGGATCTTCCCTTTGCTGTCGACGTTAATCAGGAACGGACCATATTCGTCGCACAGCCAGTAGCCGCCTTTCCCGTCCGGGGTGATGCCTTCCGTGTCCAGCCCGCGGTTGTCGCCCTTCAGGATCTTGAGGGTATCGCTGAACGCCACTTCATTGGTGGAGCCAATCACGCCGCTTTGCAGCGGCAGACCGTTAATCTCGCCTTTATCATCATGCAGCGGGCGGGCGTCGACAGCCTCCGCTTTGCCGTTCTGAACGCGGATGGTCATCAGCAGCGGCGCGAAATCTGGCGTGACAAATATTTTGGCTTCGTTTTTACCCATTTTTGGCGCATCGGCGTTTGGACCGCGATCGGTCACGGTCGCAAAGGTCAGGGCGTCGCCCTGCTTGCCCGTAAACAGCAGGCCGGAGCCAATACCCACGGGTAGTCCGTTCGGAAACGCGCTGGCAAACGCGCCGCTGTAGCTCACGTGGGAGCCTTCAGGGAAGCTGACGACATAGCGCTCAGCAGTGGGCTGCGCCGCCAGGCCAGAGAAAGAGAGCGCACAGCCGATTAGCACAGGAATAATTTTTCTTTTCATATTGTTAGCATCCAGTTAGTGAAGCCAACAACGTAAAGAATAAACGTGTCAGAAAAATGACATGGAAGGGAAAACGGCCTGCGCGATTGAACGTATATTCATCGCTCGAAATGTAAGGCTTTGTTGTTTTGTGTGACAGGCGAAACATTTTTGGAAATTATTAGAAACCCAATTAATTCATCTCAAATCACTATCCCCGCCTCGTTCAGTTTATGTTTAGTCAAAAAACTAAACGGTTCCTAAACGCTAAAAACATCCCCTGTTGACACCCCGACAATCAAACATCATTGCAACAACTTCAATAAAAAAGTTAACAATATCAGTATAAAACAGCGATTTATATCACATTTGCAGTCATTAACATCGCTTGTTAAGGTGCGCCCAGATGAATTTAATGACGAGGCAAAAAACATGAAAAAACTGAATATCCTTCTTCTTTCTGCTCTGGCTGCCGTATCGGGTTCCGCACTGGCGATGGGCGGCACCGTTGAGCAGGGTAAAAACTTTACCAACCTCAATCTGGAAATGGGGAAATCCTCATCCGGTGTTTATCTGGAAAGTAACTGGCTCAAAAACACCGACGACGGTACCCAGACCGGCGGCGTGGGCGCAGGCTACAACCTGGGTCTTGGCCCGGTGATGCTGAACGCGGGCGCAAAAGCCATCTACCTCGGCCCGAAAAAAGGCGATAACGGCGTGGCGTTCCCGATTGGCGGCGGCGTAAACGTTGCCCTGACCGACAGCATCCACGTGTACGGTGAAGGCTATGTCGCACCAGAAGGCCTGAACAACAGCGTGAAAAACTACGTCGAAGCCAACGGCGGCGTAAGCTGGACGCCAATTACGCCAGTGACCCTGAAAGTGGGCTACCGCCACGTGAGCGTGGACGGCAAAGACGGTCGTCCTGGCCACACGCTGATTGACGGCGCATATGTAGGCGGTGGAGTCACCTTCTGATGAAACACCGCATGACCGCGCTTTGCGTTCTGAGCCTCACGCTGATGCTCGCCGGCTGCGTCCAGTACAAATGGGTGAAACCGGGCGTCAGCGATGCGGAAATGAATAAAAAGCTCACGGAATGCGAAGCGCAGGCGCTGATCGATCTGCCCCCGGATAACGTCGTAACCGGATCCAGCTCGGAAAAAACGGACAAAAAGAACAAGAAAAAGGATATTTCCACGAGCTACACGGTTGAAGACGCGAATGAATATCGCCGGGATACGTTAGTTGACAGCTGCATGTTCAAAAGCGGCTGGGACAAGATCGAAGTGCAATAATCCCTTTAAAAAAAACCTGCCGGCTGGCAGGTTTTTTTATGACCTCTTACTTATGCACCACCACCAGCTTCTGGTTCACAAACTCTTTGATCCCCAGATCCGACAGCTCGCGCCCGTAGCCGGAGCGCTTCACGCCGCCGAACGGCAGCTCTGGCGCGGTATCGGTGAGCCAGTTGATGTACACCATCCCGGTCTCAATCCGCGACGCCATTTTCTTCGCGCGCTCGATATTCTGGCTGAATACCGCCCCGCCCAGGCCGTAGTGGGAGTCGTTCGCCAGCGCGACCGCCTCGTCGTCGTTTTTCACCACGTACATCTGCGCCACCGGGCCGAAGAACTCTTCGAAATACGCCGGGTTATCGCGGGAGATATTCGTCAGGATCGTCGGTTCGAAGAAACTCCCGTCGCGCTGCGCCGGTTTGCCGCCATAGTGCAGCGTGGCGCCGTTTTTCACCGCCTCGTTAACCTGTCTGGTCAGCGTTTCGAGCGCATCTTTAGACGACAGCGGCCCCAGCGTGGTGCTTTCGTCCAGCGGATCGCCAATCTTCACCTGCTTAAACGCCTCGGTGAATTTGCTCAGGAAGGCCTCTGCAATCTTTTCATGCAGGATAAAGCGCTTCGCCGCGGTACAGACCTGCCCGGCGTTGTTGAGCCGCGCGTTAACGCCAATTTTCACGGCCTTCTCAAGGTCTGCATCGTCCAGCACCACGAACACGTCGTTACCGCCCAGCTCCAGCGTGGATTTCTTAATGTGCTTCGCCGCCTGCGCGGCCACCGCGCTGCCGGCCTTTTCGGAGCCGGTTAATGCGGCGCCCTGCACGCGATCGTCAGCAATGATATTCGCCACCTGCTCGGACGAGATAAACAGGTTGGTCCACGCCCCTTCCGGCGCACCCGCCTCGCGCACCAGATGGGCAAAGGTCTCGGCGCAGTGCGGCACGATGCTGGCATGTTTGGCGATGACGGGGTTACCCGCCGCCAGGTTTGGCGCCAGGACGCGCATCAGCTGGTAGTACGGGAAGTTCCACGGCTCAACGGCCATCAGCACGCCGATGGGGTGATGCTCCACCCAGGCTTCACCGAGCTCAGAGTCGTACTTCTCCGGGGCCAGGAACCGCTTCGCGTTGTCGGCGTAGTAGCGGGCGATCTGCGCGCACAGCTTCACCTCGCCGCGGCTCTGTTCGATGAGCTTACCCATCTCCTGGCTGGCGATTTTCGCCAGATCCTCCACACGCTCGTCGATCAGATCGGCAAGCTTATGCAGCACCGGCAGGCGCTGGCTGATGTCGCCTTTCGCCCAGTCCGAATGATAAAGCGCATCGGCCGCGCTGAGCGCCGCTTCGATATCCGCGTCGGTATGTGAGGGGTATTCTTTGATGAGCTGGTTAGTGGCAGGATTTACTGTCTGATAAGCCATGTCGAATCTCCTTGTTTTACCGCTTAGGGTATTAAGGGTAGTCAACATGACTGGCTATGGACGTAAAGTTGGGTATATCCGGAAGGTTCTTAATGAAGCGCTGCCGGACGGTTCGCTGACGTGGTATAAAAAATCTTCAGAAGGAGCGCCCATGACCGATACCCGACATATCCGCCAGACTTTTCACCGCGCCTCAGGCCTTGAGCTGCGCAGCACCTGGCAGAGTACGCAGGCGTACAAACGCCACAGTCACCCTCAGCTCTCCATCGGAGCGATTGTGGAGGGCCAAACCTGCTGCGTGTGTCATGACAGAGAGTTCATCCTTAACCCCGGGGACCTCATCGCGATCCCGGCCGGTGTGCCGCACAGCTGTAACCCCGTCGCCGGGCAACCGCGCAGCTACCATATGCTCTACATCGACACAGGGCTTCCGCTGGCGCTACAGGTGATTCGTAGCCCAACCCTGTTTGCCCATTACCTGGACGTTGTTGAGACCCTGTCTCCGGCATCACTGGAAACGCTGCTTTCTTCCCTTCCCCGCGCCGCGGATAACGCTGACGCGCTTCGCGCAACCAGCCAGCAGGTTCAGCAGGCATTCCTTTCCGATCTCGCCTGCCCGCCTTCCCTCGACGAGCTTGCCCAACGCTTCTCGCTGCGCAAGGAGACGCTGATCCGCACCTTCAGGCAGGACACCGGCCTGACGCCGGGCAGTTTTCTCAACATCTCCCGCGTGGAGTACGCCAAGGTGCGGCTGCGTGCCGGGGACGATATTGCCGACGTCGGCTACCAGAGCGGCTTTGCCGACCAGAGCCATTTTCATAAGACCTTCGTCAGCTATACCGCCGCCACGCCGCGCCAGTACGCCACCGGCCGATCAATATCAGACAATAAATAGGTTCTGCAGCGCCGTACTCTGACCTCGGATTGTTAAATGAGGTCGCTATGGAACTGTTCTTCCCTTCCGCTTTTCTCGCCCTGGCGCTGGCGCACTTTGTCGCCCTGCTAAGCCCGGGCCCGGATTTCTTCCTGCTCGTGGGCTATGCCGCGCGCTATCGGCTACGCGGCAGCGCCGGACTGTGCCTCGGCATCGCCGCGGGCAACGCGCTTTATATTCTTCTGGTGATTATTGGCTGGAGCGCGCTGCGCCAGTTTACGTGGCTGTTTACCCTTATCGAACTTTGCGGGGCGCTGTACCTGCTGTGGGTCGGCTCGCATCTGATTCGCAGCCGCCAGCAGGCGCTGGCGCTGAATGAAACCCACCAGCGCTTCCCTTCGCTGCGCAAGCAGATCCTGCTGGGGCTCGGTTCGGCGCTGCTAAACCCGAAGAACGCGCTGTTCTATCTGGCGCTGATGACGGCCTTGCTGGGGCCGGACGTCACGCTGCTTCAGCAGGCGACCTGCGGCGTCTGGATGGTAATGGTGGTGCTGGCGTGGGATGTCGCGCTGGTGTCGCTGATGGGGCTATCGGCGGTACAACAGAAGCTCAGCCGTTCGCTGTGGTGGATTGAGCGCACGGCGGGGGTGGTGCTGATGGGATTTGGCGGGTGGGTGCTGTGGCGGCTACTGGAAAATATACGCTGAGATAGCGGGCAGCCTGACGCCGCCCGTTGCTTATTTTTTGTTTTGATCGCGCAGCATAGCTTCACGCAAAATGGCATTGAGCCTCGTCTGGTAACCTTTTCCAGGCCGTTTAAGCCACTCCATCACGTCAGCGTCGATACGTACAGACGCCTGAGTTTTGAGTGGCCGATAGAACTTCCCTCGCACCGCCCCTGACCACTGTTCATCTCCCGTGGCAGGGATATCGCTGTAATCAATCTCTGCTTCCGATTTTTCGGCTAGTGCTTTGAGCTCAGCCTCACGGCGAGCACTCATCTCAGGCGCACTACCGCGTTTATGTTTAACCATGCTCATAACGGCTCCTCTCTTTACGGTCCGCCTTTCGTGCGCTAATGATTCGAATGACTTCGTCACCACTTTCAAAACGTACCGTGTGTGCGACCATAATGACAATTAGACCATGTACAAGGCCAATGGTCTGCCAACGGAACTCTCCATTTTCATGACGATCCTGCAAAGATAAATGGTAAGGATCGTCAAACACCAGAACAGCTTCTTCAAAGCGGATCCCATGCTTAATGAGATTGCTTTTCGCTTTGTTGGTATCCCATTCAAACTCCGTTGGCATAGTGTACCCTTCCCTTATTGTATATACAAAAAAGCATATACAAAACGTTCGTAAATTGAACCGGTCGACATCGTTCAATTTCAATATCTGAAGGCGCATTCCAGAAGCTGAAACGCGGAGGTCCTTCTCCTTCTTTGCACTTTCCCCCCGCTTCCCTCTATCCTTAACCCATGGAAAAAATAGCTGAACTCAAACGCGCCAAGCTGCTGGCGCTGTCGCTGCTGCTGGTTGCCGCCGCGGCGTTTATCACCACCCTGTTCCTGCCGCAGACCTTCTGGGTGCGCGGCGTGAAGGCCATTGCCGAGGCGGCGATGGTCGGCGCGCTGGCAGACTGGTTTGCCGTGGTTGCGCTGTTCCGCCGGGTGCCCATTCCGTTTATCTCGCGCCATACGGCGATTATCCCGCGCAATAAAGACCGGATCGGCGACAATCTCGGCCAGTTTGTGCAGGAGAAGTTTCTTGATACCCAGTCGCTGGTGGCACTCATCCGCCGCTATGAACCTGCCCAGATGATCGGCGCCTGGTTCAGCAAACCGGACAACGCCCAGCGCGTCGGGCTGCATTTGATGCAGGTGATGAGCGGTTTTCTCGAACTCACCGACGATGGACGCATTCAGCGCCTGCTCAAACGGGCGGTGCATAAGGCCATCGACAAGGTCGATTTCACCGAAACCAGCGCCGTGATGCTGGAGAGCATGACCAAAAACAACCGCCACCAGGTGCTGCTGGATGCGATCATCAACCGTCTGATTACCCTGATTCAGCGGGAGAGCACGCGGGACTTTATTGCCGATCAGATTGTCCACTGGCTGAAGACCGAACACCCGCGCAAAGCGATGGTGCTGCCCACCGAGTGGCTGGGCGATCAAAGCGCGGAGATGGTGTCGAACGCGGTGAACGCGCTGCTGGACGATATCAGCCACGACCGCACGCACCAGATCCGCCAGGCGTTCGACCGCGCCACGCTGAAGCTTATCGACAACCTGAAAAACGATCCGGAAATGGCGGCGAAAGCCGACAACATCAAGCACTACCTGAAAAACGATGAGGCGTTTAACCGCTATCTGGGAGAGATGTGGGCCGACCTGCGCCAGTGGCTGAAAGCGGATATGCAAAGCGAGGATTCGCGGGTGAAGCAGCGCATCGCCAACGCCGGGCTGTGGTTTGGCGAAACGCTGTCTAACGACACCAGCCTGCGGGCGTCGCTGAACGAACATCTGGAGCAGGCCGCGCACCGCCTCGCGCCGGATTTCGCGGCGTTCCTGACGCGCCACATCAGCGACACGGTCAAAAGCTGGGACGCCAAAGACATGTCCCGCCAGATTGAGCTTAACATCGGTAAAGATCTGCAGTTCATCCGCGTCAACGGCACGCTGGTGGGCGGGACGATTGGCCTGATCCTGTTTTTACTCTCGCAGCTGCCTGCCGTGCTGGGACATTAATCTACCTTGGGCGGCGCGATGACGTAGCGCGTCGCCTCGAAGCGGTTGAGGATCAGGTGCACCAGAAAGACCATCGTCAGCGTTGCGACCAGCGAAAAGGTAACGGAGGTGATGCGGTAGAGATCGCTGAACACCAGGTCAGTGTCCGGGTGCATGTTCTGCCCGAACATAATGCCGATGGTCGTGATGCTGGAGAACCCCACGCCCGCGCCCACCTTTTCCATCACGTGCAGACGCGCGCCAAACGCCAGCCCGAGGCCAATCAGCGGCATCATCAGCAGCATATGGCTGCTGTGATCGTAGAGGATCAGCTGCACCACCAGAATATAGAGACAGCCCAGCACCACGCCGACCACGCGCCAGATCGAGCTCATCACCGAACCGCGGTAGTGCATGGGGAACAGGATCAAAATCCCCGCCATCAGCGCCGAAAGCGAATCGCTTAAGTCGCTAATCTGAAACACCACGAATATCAGCGTCGCGACGGTGCCGGAGAGCAGCGACTCGTGGCGCACGCGGGCATCGTCTTTCTCAATCAGCGGCGGCGGCCTGCGGGGCTCCACGTCCGGCAGGAGATAGTTCATCAGCGCGCTCAGGCACACCGCCATCACGCTCGCTTCGATGTTGGAAAACAGCAGCGTGTGCCAGCTGGTGGTGGGGTAGCTCATAAAGTTGAGCATCACGCTCTGGCACACCACGCCCATTGAGCCAAACAGGAACAGCGGCCCCTTGCTCATAAAGCGAAAACGCATCACGTACAGGGCAAACACCACCAGCGTCATGATGACCGGCCATTGCGACAGATAGCCGATGATGAAGATCATTTCGACGCAGTTTAGCGCGGCGCTGAAGATAAACTGCTTCGCCACGTGGCGGTTAAACACCGGCACCAGCGACAGCAGCATGATCGGATAGACCACAAAAAACACGCCGTAGCTGGTGTTGTAGAAGCTGGAGATGCTCAGCGCAATCATCCCGGCAAAGACGATGCGCAGGGTCTGGCGAAAGTCGTTTGCCGTATAGACGATGTTGCCGTGCGGGGTAAACACCCGCGCCAGGGTGCTAATAGACATCGAACTAATAAACATAGTGCAGCAGGCTCACCAGATGGATCTGCATTCCGGAGAAGAAGCGCGCAAACGGCCCCTCGCTGTTGTAGAGCTGCACGGTGGCGCGCGCGCCGGTCGGCAGATGCTTCGGCAATTCTTCGTCCAGCGCGACGTGAATACGCATGCGTTGGGCATCGCGCACCCAGCGGTTGGAGGTTTCCGGCTCGGAGAGTTGACCGTTCACGGCCTCCTGACCTGCCAGTATCCCCGCGTCGCTGCTGGTCACGTGGGCGCGGAAAACGTGCCCCGGGAAGGCGTCGAACACCACGGCGGCGTCGGTGCCCTGATGGGTGTGGCGCAGGCTTTTTTCGCGAAAATCGGCGACGATATCGGTCTGGTTGTTCACCAGCGCCAGCGCGGCTGAACCCGAGGAAGCGTAAAAGCCCGGGCTTAACTGCAGGTTACTGACCGTGCCGTCCGCCTGGGCATAGACCTTCGTCCAGCCGAGGTTAAGTTCCGCCTCATCCAGCGCGTTACGGTATTTTTGCAGCGTCACGTTGCGATGCTCGTCCCGCTCGCCGCGCTGAATGCGCAGGTTATGGATATTGGCCTGAATGGAGCTGACGGACTGCTCGCTGCTCTGCCAGGTGGTGCGAACCTTATCCAGATCCGCCTGCGAGACGTTCTGCAGGGTGCTCAGCTTCTGGTAGCGATCGAAGGTCACTTTATCGTTACGCGCGGTCAGCACGGCGGTTTTCAGGCTGGCCTGCGCGGCAGCGATCTGCGCATCCAGCTGGTCGTTGGAAAGGCGTGCCTGCTCAAGCGCGATTTGCGCCGCTTCCACTTTATTGCGAAACGGCGTGTCGTCGAGCTCAAACAGCAGATCGCCTTTCTTCACCTGGCTGTTGTTGTGGACATGTACCGCCGCCACGTAGCCGGAGACGCGCGGAGAAACCGGCGTCACCACGCGCATCACGGTGGAGTCCGGCGTCAGCGGGATCCAGAGATCCGCGACGATAAAGTAGACAAACATCAGCAGGAAAGAGGCAATACTCACCCTTACCCAGCGGGCAAACTTTTGTTCAGGGGTCATTATTTTTCGGTCTTGTTATCTTCTTCGCGGATTATCCGCAAATTGCAGGCGAATTGATTCAGGGTGGCGCTGAAAATGTCGATATGTTCCGGCGCGATGTTTTGCGATACGCGCGCCTGATAGGTCTCAATCACCCGAGTGAGCCTTTGTAATAGGGCTTTTCCCTCAGGCGTCAGCGTCAGAAGCCGGATGCGCTTGTCATAAGGCGATACGGAGCGCAGCAGGTAACCCTGCTTTTCCAGCTGTGTCAGGGTGCGCATCAGCGGCGGCAGTTCAATGCCCTGCACCTCCGCCAGCTCACTCACGGAGACGTTATCCCCGAGCTGATGAAGCTGCATCATCACCGTCCAGCTCGACTGGGTTAACCCGGTATCGAGAATGGCGTCGTCGATTACCGCACGCCACTGGCGCACGATCATCGCCATCCGCATGCCCATCGGCCTGCGGCTAAACAGTTCTTCTTCGCTCATGGGGAAACCTCTCGTCACACGCGGTCAAGATAATAGTTATCAGGGTAAGTATCAAGAAACGAGAGGCGAAAGAGCAGGAATTGCGAAAAAGATATTCTCCCTCTCCCCGTGGGAGAGGGCTGGGGTGAGGGCACCAGCCCGCAGCAGAGTTTAGCGGCTAAAAAGTCTCCTGACGGCACTTTTCCCCGAAACCGTCACCACCACCTCCCTGTACCCCGCCACCCGCTGGATCCACCCTTTGCTTTCCAGATGAATGAGCAGCGCCGCGCCCGCCTCACCGCCCAGATGAAACCGCCGCTCGCTCCAGTCCAGACAGGCGCAGCAGGCCTTGCGACGTGTATTGGGATTTAACGGAATACCAAGCTTCAGAAACTGCTCCCGGCCATACGGCGTGAGCGCTGAACCGTCTGCCTCCAGCCAGCCTTCCGCCTGCATAAAATCGTAGATTTGCACCGCAACCCTTCCGGCAAGATGGTCGTAGCAGGTTCGGGCCTCGCGCATGGCTTTCGGCGCGCTTGTTTCCGGCGGGGTGATGCGGCTCCAGGAGAGCCCCATCATCTGCTCCACCAGCGCCGCCACGTCGTGCCCCGCCAGACGATAATAGCGGTGCCGCCCCTGCGACAGGCAGGTAACCAATTGCCCTTCCACCAGCCGGGCAAGATGCCCGCTGGCGGTCGACGGCGCAACGTCTGCCGCCGCGCTCAACTCGGTAGCGGTCCACGCCCGCCCGTCCATCAGCGCGCACAGCATCTTTACACGCGACGGATCGGCCATTGCGGCAGCCACCGCGGCAATGGCCTGTTCCAGCGCCGCGCTGTTATCAGGAGGTAGGCTCGTTTTTAACATGTGTCGCCCAGGGTTCGGTGATCTCTGCGGCCAGCTTATCATCATCCGTCAGCAGAATAAGGTGAACGTCATACATCCGCGTGCCCTCCGGTTTCGGAACTATACTCCCGCACCAGCTGCGCCACCCGAATGCGGTAGTACGCGAAAATCGACTCCCGCCCTTCGGCCTGCGCGGCCTGATGAAAGACGTTCTGCTTCCAGCGGCGGACGGCCTCTTCGTCGCGCCACCAGGAAAGGGACAGGATTTTGCCGTCGGTCGTCAGGCTCTGAAAACGTTCGATATCAATGAAGCCGTCGATGTCCGCCAGCAGAGGTTTGAGTTCGGCAGCGAGCTGTAGGTAGCGCGCCTGATGGGCGGGCGCGGCTTTGGCTTCGAAAATGACTGCAATCATGATGGTCTCTCCGTAGTGATGTTGGGGAGAGAATGCAGGGTAGAGAGGAACGATGCTTCGGCAAAGAGCGAAGTGTTGTGCCGGATGGCGCTGCGCTTATCCGGCCTGTGGGCTCCTGTAGGCCCGGTAAGCGCAGCGCCACCGGGCAGGTTTTAGCTCAGAATCGACCTCGGCTCCATAAACGCCCGAATTCCCCACTCGCCCATCTCGCGCCCCACGCCGGAGTGCTTAAACCCGCCGAACGGCGCTTTCGGCTCATGGGCAAGGGTATTCACCAGCACGCGACCGGAAACAATCTGCTGCGCCACGCGTCGCGCGCGGTTCGCATCGCCGCCCAGCACCATCGCGCTCAGTCCGTAGTCGGTATCATTGGCAATCGCGATCGCCTCCCCCTCGTCACGATAAGGGATCGCGCACAGCACCGGGCCGAAAATCTCATCACGGGCGACCGTCATCTGGTTGTTCACGTCGGCAAACAGCGTAGGGCGCACAAACCAGCCGTCTCGCGTGCCGTCCGGTCTCCCTTCACCACCCGCCAGCAGGCGCGCCCCATCTTCGATTCCTTTACGGATATAGCCCTGCACCCGCTGCCACTGCTTTTCGCTGACCATCGGGCCGACGTCCGTCGCGCTATCGCGCGGATCGCCCGATTTCACCGCCGCCACGGCCTGCGCCAATGCGGCTTCGATCTCCGCCTTGCGCGCCTGCGGCACCAGAATGCGCGTTCCGGCCACGCACGCCTGCCCGCTGTTCATAAATCCGGCCTGAATCACCAGCGGGATCGCCTGCGCCAGATCCACATCATCCAGCAGGATCGTCGGCGATTTACCGCCTAACTCCAGGGTAACGCGCTTAAAGCTCTCCGCCGCGTTGCGCAGGATCGCCTTGCCGGTATTCGTCGAGCCGGTAAACGAGATTTTTGCCACGTCGGGATGACGGCTGATGGTTTCACCGACGGTTTCGCCGCGTCCGGTGACGATGTTAAACACGCCCGGCGGCAGCGCGGCATCGCGCAGCGCTTCGGTGACAATCCGGGTTTGCAGGGCGCTCATTTCGCTCGGCTTGATGACTGCCGTACAGCCCGCAGCCAGCGCGGCCGCCAGCTTGCCGCAGATAAACCCCGCGTCGCTGTTCCACGGCGTGATGAGCCCGGCCACGCCAAGCGGCGTCATCTGCACCGTCGCTGCGCCTGCGGGGGTGATAAATTCAAACGCCTCCAGCGCCTCGATGGCCTGAGCAATCACCTCCGCCGGATAGCTGGCCATCCACGCCGAGCGCGAGGCGGGCGCGCCGTACTCTTCAATGACCGCTTCCAGCAGATCGTCGTGACGGGCGGCCACGGCGGCGTGCATACGTTTTAGCGCCGCGAGGCGTTCCTGTTTAGTGGTCTGCGACCACGCCGGAAACGCCGCTTTCGCCGCCGCAACGGCGCGCTCCGCGTCAACCTCGTCCGCCAGACGAACCTGGCCGATGACCTGCGCCGTCGCCGGGTTGTACAAATCAAACCACTCGTTGCCGTGCGGGGTAACAAATTCGCCGTTAATAAAGATCTGTTCGATGGTGTGCATATAAACCTCCTCAGGCTGTGTGAGCACAGTCTGTCACGGCTTCTCCATTCCGATAATCCACGCTATGCTGCAAGGGTTGTTTCGATTTTCAGGATAATCTATGCATCGTTCAGGTCTGACAGAGCTGGAAGTGGTGATGGCGGTCGTGCGACGCGGCAGCTTTCGCGCCGCCGCGCAGGAGCTGGGCATGTCAGCCACGGCGGTAAGCAACGCCATCGCCGGGCTGGAGAGCCGCCTTGATACCCGCCTCTTTAACCGCACCACCCGCAGCGTGGCGCTCACCGACGCCGGACAGCGCTATGTGGCGCGTATCGGCCCGGCCCTGCAGGAGATCCGTCTCGCCAGCGAGGAGATCCACAGCGACACCGGGGAACCCGCCGGCACGCTGCGTCTGAACGTGCCGAACCATATCGGCACCCTGTTTCTGGACCAGCTGCTGATCGACTTTATGATCCGCTACCCGAAGATGCGCGTAGAGACCGTCAGCGAAGCGCGAATGATCGACATCGTCGCGGAAGGCTACGACGCGGGGATCCGCCTTGAAGAGTCCGTGCCGCAGGACATGATCGCCGTGCCGCTGACCGGAGAGATCCGCCAGCTGGTTACCGCCACGCCGGACTATTTTGCCCGTCACGGCATTCCACAGACGCCGGACGATCTGCTTTCACATCAAGGGATCGGCATGCGCATGGCCCACGGCGGGATCTACCGCTGGGAGCTGGCGCGTCGGGGGGAAACGTACGCCCTTTCCGTCCCCCCGCGCTTTGCGACGTCCGATCTTTTTGCCTCGATCCGCGCCGTAAAAGCGGGATTAGGGGTGGGATTTTTGCCGGAACTGTATATCCGGGAAGAGCTGGAGCGTGGAGAACTGGTGAGCGTCTTAAACGACTGGGCGCAGCCCTTTGCCGGACTGCGCCTTTACTACCCCGGCCATCGCCACGTCCCGCCAGGCCTGCGGGCGCTGGTGGCGACGATCCGCGAGCGCGGGATTATTCCAGGTTAGCCTTGTTCAGCCCGTAAGCCGCGTCCAGCGAGCCCGGCGCCATGCGGGAGGTGATCCCCAGACGGTTCCAGGCGTTGATCGCCACGATGGCGAAGTTCAGCTCTGAAATCTCCACGTCCGAGAAGTGCTCCGCCACGCTGCGGTACAGCGCGTCGCTCACGCCGTGAACGCCAATCTGGGTCAGCGCTTCGGTGAAGGCCAGCGCGGCTTTCTCGCGGGCGCTGAACAGCGGGGACTCGCGCCAGGCCGCCAGATGGTACAGGCGCAGCTCGCGCTCGCCGGCAATTTTGGCCTCTTTCGAGTGCATATCCAGGCAGAAGGTACAGCCGTTCAGCTGCGACACGCGAATGTCGATCAGGTGCTTAAGCGCCGGGTCGATGGAGGTTTTTGCCACCTCCATGCTCAGGGCGGACAGGGCGTTGGCGAGGGCGGGTGTAACTTTGTGGTGGTTAACGCGAGTGCTCATTGTCTTTCCTCTTTTTTGTGCGGCATATGTCATGCGATGCGGCAAATCTACGCCGTTCATGACATAGTAAAAAGATACAAAACGCGTGAAATGAGGTAGGACATGAAGCCAGGCTATCACGAGATTTATTCCCGCTATCGCGACAACATCACGCGCGGCGTGCTGAAGCCGGGCGATAAGGTGCCTGCCATCCGCGTGCTGGCGGAAGAGCTGAAGGTGGCGCGTAAAACCGTCGAAACGGCGTATGCCATTCTGACGGGGGAAGGGTATCTGGTGAGCCAGGGGGCGCGCGGCACGCGGGTCAACCCGGATCTGCTGTTGCCGGATAAGAGTGCCCCTGCGGAACAGCCCACCGGCACGCTTCCGGCCTCGCTCATCAGCCAGCGCGAGCGGGCCGGGTTTCTGCGCCCCGGCATTCCCGCCCTCGACAGCTTTCCGTATAAAAAATGGCTGCTGCTGGCGGGCCAGGCAACGCGCGCCATGCGTCAGGAGGAGATGCTCAATCCGCCCGTTCTGGGCTGGTATCCGCTGCGCCAGGCCATCGCCAGCTATCTTAATATTTCACGCGGGCTGTCCTGCAGCGCCGAACAGGTGCTGATCACCAGCGGCTACAGCGGCAGCCTGCGGCTGATCCTCGACACCCTCGCCAGCCGCAGCGACAAGGTGGTGTTTGAGGATCCGGGCTACTTTATGGGCCAGCAGCTGCTCAAGCGGATCGTGCCGCGCCTGCACACGGTGCCGGTCGACCATTCAGGTATCGACACGGACTACCTGCTCCGTCACCATCGCGATGCCCGTTTTGCCATCGTCACCCCGTCGCACCAGAGCCCGCTGGCGGTCACGCTATCGCTGCCGCGCAAGCAGCAGCTGCTCGACTGGGCCAGCCAGAACGAGGCGTGGATCATCGAAGACGATTACGACGGGGAGTTTCACTACACCCGCAAGGTGCTGCCGTCGCTGAAAAGTCTCGATCGGCACGATCGGGTGATTTTTATGGGCACCTTCAGTAAAACCATCATGCCGTCGCTGCGCATGGGCTACGTGGTGATGCCCGCCAGCACCGTCGGGGCCTTTACCGACTGCGCGGACATTACCACCAGCGGCCAGCCGGTGCTGACGCAAAAGATCCTCACCGCGTTTCTCAACGAAGGGCATTTCTTCCGTCACCTGAAAAAGATGCGCGCCCTGTATCAGACCCGCCGCGACTGGATGATTGCCGCCCTGCGCGAGGTGTATGGCGATCTGTTTTTCACCGAGCAAAACGACGGCGGGATGCATATCGTGGCGTTCCTGACCAGAGGAAGCGGTGACCGGGAGATCGCCCGTTGCTGGCAGGAACAGCAGCTGCAGGTGAATGCGCTGTCGGAGTGGTATCACGGGTCGGGCAAACGCTACGGTCTGGTGATGGGCTATAACAACGTGCGGTCGTATCAGGAGGCGGTGGATTTGCTGGAAAGGCCGAAGCGGCAGACGCTTGCGCTGTTGAGCTGAAAATCGCCCGGTGGCGCTACGCTTACCGGGCCTACGGGATCGAGTAGGCCGGGTAAGGCGCAGCCGCCACCCGGCGATGACGTGTCTCACACATCATGCCGCGACAACCCCACATCCTTGAGCTGCTCGTCGCTCATCTGGCTCAGGATGCGGCGGGTACGGTTGATGCGATACCAGTTGCAGATCGTTTTGCCGATCCAGACAAACACGACGAACGGACGTTTTGAACGGTTCTCATAGAATTCCATGATGCTCTCCTCACTGTACCAGTGGGGTTATCATCCTGGAAATCGGCCTGTGCAATACAGACTCAAAAACAGCTTTTGTTTAACATACAGATCCGCTAAAACAGTATCTGCATGCCAATTTTTACGGCAATCTGTACTGGTTTTGTAATCTGTATGGTGAAAACAAAGGATACAGCATGACGCGCTATCAACATCTGGCCAACCTTCTGGCAGAACGTATTGAACAAGGGCTGTATCGCAGCGGCGAACGTCTGCCGTCGGTGCGCACGCTGAGCCAGGAGCACGGCGTGAGCATCAGCACCATACAGCAGGCCTATCAGATCCTCGAAAATCTCCAGCTGATCACCCCTCAGCCGCGCTCCGGCTATTTTGTCTCGCAGCGCAAGGCCCAGCCGCCGGTTCCGGCCATGACGCGCCCGGTGCAGCGCCCCGTGGACGTCACCCAGTGGGATGAGGTGATGATGCTGCTGGACGCCCGCGCCGACAAAGAGATGATCTCCTTCGGCGGCGGCTCGCCGGATATTAACCAGCCGAGCCTGAAGCCCCTGTGGCGCGAGATGAGCCGCATCGCGCAGCATAATCCTGCCGAGATGCTGAGCTATGACGTGCTCGACGGCCGCCTGGAGCTGCGCGAGCAGATCGCCCGCCTGATGCTGGACGGCGGCTCCACCGTAGCGGCGAACGAGATTGTCATCACCAACGGCTGCCACGGCGCGCTGTCGATTGCCCTGCTCTCGGTGTGCAAGCCGGGGGATATCGTGGCGGTGGAGTCGCCGTCGTTTCACGGCACCATGCAGATGCTGCGCGGGTTTGACATCAAGGCGATTGAAATTCCTACCGATCCCGAGACCGGGATCAGCATAGAGGCGTTAGAGCTGGCGCTGGAGCAGTGGCCGATCAAGGCCGTGATTCTGGTGCCCAACTGCAATAACCCGCTCGGGTTTATCATGCCGGAAGCGCGGAAAAAGCAGGTCTTAGCCCTGGCCCAGCGGCACGATATCGTGATTGTCGAGGACGATATTTACGGCGAGCTGGCGGCGGAGTACCCGCGCCCGCGCACCATTCATTCGATGGATATCGACGGCCGCGTGATCCTCTGCAGCTCGTTTACCAAAACCGTGGCGCCGGGCCTGCGCGTCGGCTGGATTGTGCCGGGGCGCTATTACGACCGGGTGATGCACATGAAATACGCCGCGGGCGGGTTTAACGTGCCGGGCACGCAGATGGCGGTGGCGGCGTTTATTCGCGACGGCCATTACCATCGCCACGTGCGTCGTATGCGCCAGATTTATCAGCAGAATATGGAAACCTACACCTGCTGGGTGCGGCAGTATTTTCCGGCAGAGATTTGCGTCACGCGCCCGCAGGGCAGCTTCCTGCTGTGGATTGAGCTGCCGGAAAAGGTCGACATGGTGTGCGTCAGCAAGCAGCTGTGTCGGCTGAAGATCCAGGCCGCGGCCGGATCGCTGTTTTCCGCCTCCGGGAAGTACCGCAACTGTCTGCGGATCAACGTGGCGCTGCCGCCGACGGAGAAGAATCGCGAGGCGCTGAAGAAGATGGGTGAAGCGATTGTGATTGCAATGGAGGAGTAGTGCGGCCTGATGCCCTCACCCCGCCCCTCTCCCAAAGGGAGAGGGAGAAAACCGATCCTGTAGGCCCGGTAAGCGCAGCGCCACCGGGCAACAGGCAGGTTACTCGTCGAAGTACCAGTATCCCTGGTTAATCAGCCCGGTGAGCTCTTCAACAAACGCCGGGTTATTCAGCGCATCGCCCAGCTCGGCCTGGCCGAGTTCGGTGTAGCGGCACAGCGCATCCGCCGCTTTCGCGTCTACCGTCTCCAGCTGTTCGCTGTTGATAAAGAAGCTGCCGTTGACGTTCAGCACGCGGAGGCCGCTCAGGCGAGACAGCGTTTCGCCGCCCTGCAGCGCGTCCAGCACCTCTTCCGGCGCGTACGGCGGCTCAGCGGCGGCGATATCCAGCTCGTGGCGCGGCGTGGAGACAAAGCTGCCGAACCATTTTGTGAAATCATCCGGCTTGCTAATCATGTCGAACATCATCTGGCGAATGCGATCGAGCTCGTACTGCTCCACGCGGCCGGGGTGTTCGCGACAGGTCAGATCCGGATCGCTGTAGTGCTCGCCGCCCAGATCGTTTTCCAGCGCATAATCGGCGAAGCTGCTGATCAGATCGCGACCGTTCGGCCCGCGGAAACCGACGGAGTAGTTGAGCGCCGTCTCATGGGTAAAGCCGTCGTGCGGGAATCCAGGCGGGATGTAGAGGATATCGCCCGGGGCCAGATCTTCGTCGATGATCGGCTCAAACGGATCGACATGCAGCAGCGCCGGATGCGGGCAGAACTGACGCATCGGCAGCTTATCGCCCACGCGCCAGCGGCGACTGCCCATCCCCTGAATAATAAACACGTCGTATTGATCGATATGCGGACCCACGCCGCCACCCGGCACGGAGAAGGAGATCATCAGGTCATCCAGACGCCAGTCCGGCAGGACGCAAAACGGACGCACCAGCTCAGCTGCGGGCATATGCCAGTGGTTCACCGCCTGCGCCAGCAGCGACCAGCCGGTTTCACCCAGATCGTCAAAGTGCTCAAACGGACCATTGCTGGCCTGCCATTTGCCGTTGAAATGGCTCACCAGACGGCTATCGACTTCCGGCTCCATCGCCAGCCCTGCCAGCTCGTCCGGGGTGATCGGGTCGACAAAATTCGGGAAGGCATTTTTCAGCACTACGGGTTGTTTTTGCCAGTATTTCTCAAGAAATTCCGGCCAGTTCAGGTTCAGTTGATACGCCATGGGTAGCACCAGTGAGAGGGGAAACAGGCGCGATTATGGTGGAGAGCGTGGAGGGCTGCTTTGTCGTGGGTCAAGCGCAGATGATTTGCCTGCCACGCGCGTGTTGGCAATGATTAAACCTGGTCATTAGGTGAAGTGGTATTAAAGTAAAACTTAAATGATAATTTTTCCTGAACCTTTTCCCCCGTCCGACGTTTACTTTTACTCAAGGCATCTTACCTCTTAAAACTGGTAGTTTTTTAATTTTAAGAACAAGATTAGCATTAGAGATTGTCATTCTTTATATTTAGCTCTAAGCTATTTTCTTTTGCATACTTGGCTCATTAAAGGCAATGATTAGAATCACAAGGACTGTTGAAAGCGAACATTGCTTACAAGAATATATTTCAACGTTTTCTGCCTTAAATAATCTTATTGACCGACACCTTTCTAAAACTTATCTCAATCTTTTTGCCCGCCCTCAGCAAGCTGAAGATGGTGCGGTTGAATGGTATAGCGAAATAAATGGCAAACCCCAACGCTTTAACGCTTTAAACGTCGTTGAGCGAGACAAAATCGCCATACTCCTCTCACAAAAGCTGGCGGCACTCACTCAACTTCATCAAACACTCTCGACTAGCGCGCAGACTTCTCCCGAAACACTGCAGTTACTGGCAAAAATAGCCAGACAGCCCTCACCAGAAAGAATATGGATCGTTGACGGTCAGCCTGTGATTACAGGCTGGGACATCATGCCTGAAACTAAGTTGCCGGCAGAACCGCTGGCTAAAAAGCGTGGGTGGTTATGGCTGGGGCTTTTAGCACTGGCTCTGCTTCTGGCTCTTGTTCTCCTGCGCGGCTGCTGGCCGACTGTCAAAGTAGCCACTCCTGCCGTTTCTCCCGTCCAGCCAGCCCCTGAGCATCAGGTCAAAATGCTCTGCCCGGCACAGCGGACAAAACAGCAGGCACCTGAAATGGTTATTATTTTTGATGCTTCTGGCTCTATGGCCATGAGCATGGATGCCACACCAGAAGAGATAATGCGGTGGATGCAGGATAAACCTGTACCCGGTATCGATCGTGAACCTCGTCGCATTACGCTCGCGCATCAATCCGCTAAACACATTATCGATGACGTGCCAAATGACATGGACATTAGCCTTATTGCCGCAGCTAATTGCCACCAGGTGAACGCAACTCCGGCTTTCCTGCCGGAACAACGCGCTGAGCTAAAAAAGTTAATTGATAAAATCCAGCCGGTGGGTAAAACCGCTCTGGCAGAGGCGTTAGAAGAGGCGGGGAAACGAGTTAATGGCGTTGACCGTGATGCCATAATTCTACTGGTGACGGACGGGGAAGAGACATGCGGAGGCTCGCCTTGCGATGTCGCGCTTGAGCTAAAAAAACGTAAGCCCCGATTACAGGTCAATGTTGTCGATATCATGAATACCGGCGCCGGAAACTGTATTGCCAGCAATACAGGTGGAAAGGTATTTGCTGTCAATAATACGCAGGAGTTTAATAAGATGATGAACAACGCCGTGAAGGAATATATACCGCAGGGTTGTGATTAACACATTAGAGAAAATGAATACATTGCCAGAAATATAGTTTCACAGCGAAACTTTTTTTGCGGCAATCGGATATGCGCACGTCCCAATAATAAGTTTAGTTTAGGTCTAAACGTTTTCGGCCATTTGCCGATAATACTCAATATTTTGTTGCCATAAACAATTGACGCAGATTACCCGGCGTATTTGCGGCGTCCTTTTCCACAGTGGAACTTGCTTTCACTTGTTCGTTTACCAGCAAAGGCATGCAGCGTGAAAGAAATTTTTCTATGCAGTGACAAGCTCGATAAATATCAGTCGATGGGTGAGAATGGACAGGCAGTATATATTTCCGCATTACAGCTGCGTGAAACCCTACGACTTAGAAAACAAACGGCGGTTGCTGACACTTTAGCCATCCCGCAAATCAGCGAGCATGGCGATCGAATCGACTGGTATGCCCCGCTGGCCGGTGACGTTATTCCATGGACGGCCGCAACGGAAGCTGAGCGCCAGGCCGCGCTCGCGCAACTCGAAACCACCCATGCAGCGTTTCGCCAGATAAGTAATGAATTTGCCCAAAGCCAGCAGCCGGAACGCCGGCTCTTTGGGAAATTACTTGAAAAAGCGATGCAATTCCCCGATCAGCAGCACGTGTGGCTGGTAGGTGGAAAGCCGGTCATCAGTTTTTGGGGATTTGTGAACGCCACTAACCAGGCCCGCATCGAGCCGTTAGACTGTTTGCGTCCCATATCTACAGCCTTGCCTCCGCAATCAGCCAGTATTGAACCGGTGATACCAGAACGCACTTTCACGCATCAAAGGCACGCCAAAAGACGCTGGTGGTTGCTCTTACCCGCATGGTTGCGTTGGCTACTGCCGCTACTTCTGTTACTCCTTTTAGCGTTACTGTTCTTACGGGGTTGCATGCCAGGCATAACGATCCCTGGTATTTCATCTTCCGTACCCGCTTTGCCCGCGCCCCACCTTCCAACAGCCGAATCTCTTGCGCCGTCGTCAAGGGCCATCATCAGCACAACAACGTCTAAGGCGAACCTGCATTCGACAACGGGCAGTGAGATTTTAAGCACCACGGGCACTTCACTCACAACGTCACAAGAGCAATCAGCATTACAAACGCCGTCACAAAGCGCAGCAGCAACGGCATCTGCTGTGGATCCTGCGTCAGCCACGAATAGCCCTCATCCCGGCGGAACAGCACCTGCTCTCGAAGCGCCATCGGCCAATACCTCAACTGGCGCTAAAGTCCCGTTGACCCTGCCCGCATCTTCACTGGCCCAAGGAAACACCCGTTTTCTGAACGGGAACTGGCACGCAGGGGCTGGTATTCAGGATCAACGCACAGGAAAGCCCCTTAGTCTGAGTTACCAAATCAATGACGGTAAGGGCGAAGTACAGATGATCCGTGGCGACGGTGTGACCTGTCGTGGCGCGGTCAACGCGGCCATTCAGTCAGGTCATCTCGCCATTAACAATCAGGGAGAAGCACAGTGCTCCGATGGCTCACGCTACCAAATGCCAGAAATTCTGTGTGCTCCCGGCGCGCAAAACATTGCGGATTGCAAAGGCCGTTACGACGCCAAAACACTTTTCCCTATTTCGATGAAGCAGGAGGCAAGTCAGTAAATGCTCGCTGAACTCACTGATTTTAAAAAACAGGTCAAACTTATTCGCGACAGCGGGATCCAGTTCCTTGATTTCGCCTTTACCCTGCCAACGCGTAAAGAATATGGGGAATTTCTTCGTCAACAGGGCGACGAGGCTATTATGCGGCTTATCTATAATGAGAGGGAAGATAAGCTGCAGATCCCTCAGCCTGACAGCGAACCTCCTCGCTACGCAGACTCCGACTACACATTGACGACCGAAGAGTCGCTACGCCTCTATCGCGGCCTCTGGTTACCGCTGCCATTTTTCCGCTTCAACCCGCCACGAGCCTTTGCTCACGGGCCGTATAACTGGTCACGCGTCCAGTTCCATGAGCTGCCTGAGCCGGATGAAAAGGGCAATACCTGGCGCGCTACTCTGATTTTTGATACCAAAATTTTCCCGGATCGCGAGAATACGCAGTATCTCGCACCGGGCGAGGATGATATCCGTTCAGGGGCGGGATTTGCTCTGGCACGCCATCCTCACGAGATGGGGGAGTTTCTCTCACTGCCATGGGTGAATGAATGGCTACGGGAAATTTTCAGTACTCAGGCTCGCGAAGTATTACGCCAACATATTGATGACATTGATGAACAACTACTGCAGAAGGAACATCAGGCGCATTATCTTAACCTGCTGCATGTCCTGGCGACGACGATTGTCGTTCCTGAAGTACAGGTCAACGACGTAAAAATCCGGGACTCAGCGATACCTGTAGATCTCGTGCTGGACATTGGTAACTCACGTAGCTGCGGCATCCTGATCGAAGAACATCGTGACGACAATAAAGGGCTTTCTCAACTTTATCAGCTTCAGCTCCGAGATTTGAGCCAACCGCAATTTGTTTATAACGAGCCTTTTGACAGCCGTCTCGAGTTTGCCCAGGCCGAATTCGGCAAGCAGGATTTCTCGCTAAAAAGCGGGCGCAGCGATGCCTTCACATGGCCAACCATTGGACGCGTCGGCGGAGAAGCCTTCAGAATGGCGGCTCAACGCCTGGGTACCGAGGGCTCAACAGGGATCTCCAGCCCTAAACGCTACCTCTGGGACGATCAACCCTATTCACCGGGATGGCGCTTTAGCCAGGCCTTCGTGAAAAGTGACAGAGAGCCGTTAGCCACTGCAGCACCGCTGCTGTATATGATCAACGATCAGGGGAAATTGCTCATTCGCCTGAAAAATGAAGAAGACCGTATGCCCGTCTTCACGCCGGTATACAGTCGTAGCTCGCTGATGACGATGATGTTGTCAGAGGTATTAAGCCAGGCTCTCATGCAAATCAACAGCCCTTCACAGCGGCTGAAGATGAACCACGCCAGCACACCGCGTCGTTTACGAAATGTCATTATGACTGTCCCTCCGGCGATGCCAAAGCCTGAGCGCGCTATCTTTGAGGAGAGCATGCATGACGCTATCCGCATGGTCTGGAAAGCGCTCGGCTGGGAAGAGATGGATTATGAAGGCGATGACCCGCAGTGCTTGAAATACGCCCATCCAGGCGTACACGTGAAGTGGGACGAAGCCACCTGTGGGCAGTTGGTATATCTCTATAACGAAACGCAGAACTACTTTGGCGGTCGCACGGACGAATTTTTTGCAGCTACTCGCCGTCCCGATACTCAAAAGGACACCAGCGATACACGCTCATTAAAAATCGCGTCGATTGACATTGGCGGAGGAACGACCGATCTCGTCATTTCTCGCTACACGCTGGATGAAGGCCAGGGCATTAACGTCCGGATTACCCCGAAACAGCTTTTCCGTGAAGGGTTTAAGGTAGCAGGCGACGACATACTGCTGGATGTTATACGGCTTTTCCTCCAGCCAGCAGTAAAAGCGGCCATGACCAAAGTCGGCCACAGCGATCTTGCAGCCGAATCAATGATGTCACAACTGTTCGGTAGTGAATCGATCGAAGCCGGAAAACAGGTATTACGTCAGCAGCTTACATTGCAGATCTTCGCGCCTCTGGCGTTATCTATTTTGCATCGCTATGAAGAGTACTCCCCGGAAAATGGTCGGGAGATACTGAATTACACTTTCCGTGAGCTACTTGCCGATAATCTTCCAACCGAGAAAGTACAGGATTACGTCAACGACGTTGCCCGTTCCGGACAGCTTGCGAGCGAAGTACCGTTCTCCATTCTGGATGTACCGCTGGAGTTGGATCTTGCGCGTCTGCACAATGAATTTATCGACCCTCGCAGCGGGCGAATGAACATTTGCCACAGCCTGCGCGCGTTGTGCGAAGTGCTTTGGCACTACAACTGCGATGTATTACTTTTAACCGGTCGTCCATCCCGCCTGCCGGGAATTCAAGCGCTCATTCGCCAGCTTCAACCTGTTCCCCCTTCTCGCGTGCTGCCACTCCACGGTTATGAAACCGGTGGCTGGTATCCGTTTAACAAGAAAGGATGCATTGACGATCCGAAATCGACAGCCGTTGTGGGGGCGATGCTGTGCCTGTTAGCGGAGAAATCCAGGCTCAACAACTTCTTCTTCCGCACTGCGAACTTTAAGCCTTATTCAACCATCCGCTATGTCGGGATGCTTGATGGAAACAATGTGATTAAAGACAGCAATGTCGCCTATCGCGACGTTGATTTGGACTCCGCTGATTTCCAGTTACCGGAAGGGAAAGGCTTTGAAGCACGGGGGGAAGTGCGTATCGGTTTCCGCCAGCTTGATAACGAACGCTGGCCATCGACCGCACTTTACACCCTAAAAATTACCAGTGCGAACCTGGCAAGCGAGCTGTCGGGTGATGCTGTAATAAGCATCGGTTTAACCGCAGAACAGGGACGTGGACGTAGTAGCGAAGAACCGGTCAGTCCGGAGCGCTTCCAGATTGGCTCGATGGAAATGAAAAACGCACAGCGCGGTTATGGTCGTAGAGATGTTGCATTCCAGTTGAACACAATGGTCGGTAATGGGCTGAGTGAAACCCATTACTGGCTGGATAGCGGGAGTATTAAAAGCTAATGAGCACTATTCATCCCAACACCATTATCCAGGGCTGGAATGGCGTCGAACAAGGTGCAGGCCGGGCCATTGACTGGATCGCAAGCGTTCGTCAGGACGCGCCGCGCCTGAACACTGAAGCCGATCGCCTGACCATGAACTTGCGCCGCAGCCGTAACAAAGCACGCAGATTGGCGCAGGCCGCAGCGAAACCGATGACAATCGGCTTCTTTGGCTTGTCGCAGGCAGGCAAATCGTATCTCATTTCCGCGCTGGCTGCGGGTGAAAACGGAAAGCTGGAAACACGCCTCGGCGGCAATCAGCTCGATTTTTTGACCCACATCAACCCGCCTGGCGGCGGCAAAGAGGCGACGGGTCTTGTTACCCGGTTTAGCCGCAGTGCTCAGAGCTCAGACGACCGCTGGCCTGTCACGTTACAGCTCTTCAACGAAGTGGAAATGGGGAAGATCCTCGCCAACGCATTCATCCATGACTTCAACCAGGAAAAATTTGACTGGCAGTTCGATGAAAAACGCATCAGCGATCTGTTAACGTCCCTGTCGAAACGACGCCTGACCTCCCGCAGCCCTGGCGTGACCGAAGATGACGTAGTTTCTTTTTGGGATTACCTCATCCGCCATGCTGAGAAAACGCAAAGCCGTTTTGCCCTGACCTACTGGCCACAGGCAGTAAGCCTCGCACCATGGCTTTCTGTTGAAGATCGCGGCCAGCTTTTCTCCGTTTTATGGGGCGAAGTACCAGAACTAACCAATGCCTATATCCGTTTTGCCAACACGCTACAGCGTCTCGGTGGAGTGCAGGAGCTGCGTGCCCCGCTGAGCACGCTGGTTCGTAACGAAAACGGCCTGCTTATCCAGCGGGATAGCATCATGAACGTCGATATGCTGGAGCGGCTGAATACCCCGTCGGATCAGACTATTGAAGTCTGTCCTGTGGTAAATGGGCAAACGGGTGCGTCTATTTCGCTATCGCTGGCAGAGCTCACTGCGCTTACCGTTGAATTGCATATCCCGCTAATGGCTCCGCCTCGCGAAACAATCTTCGAAGCCGTCGACTTGCTTGATTTCCCGGGTTATCGCGGCCGTCTGGCGGTGGAGTCCATGAGTGATGTCACTCGCGAGGTTAAAAATGCAGAGAGCAACCCGCTAGCGCAGTTAATTTTGCGCGGAAAAGTGGCCTATCTTTTTGAACGTTACACCGAAAACCAGGAGATGAATGTCCTGGTGGTGTGTACGGCCTCAACAAAACAGTCTGATGTCAAAGAAGTGGGCGGTGTTCTGGACGAGTGGATCCGTTACACCCAGGGCGCCGATGCCGACGCGCGTGGTCGTCGCTTACCTGGCCTAGTCTGGGCATTAACCATGTTTGATCTGCGCATTAGCCAAAACCTTTCCCATGACGAAGCACTTCTTCGCCAGTCCTGGGGGCTTGGCGGGATGATCAAAATGGCGATGACCGAGCGTTTTGGCCAGTACAAATGGATGCAGGAATGGAGCCAGGGTCAAGCGTTCAATAACACGTTCCTGGTACGCAAACCGCGCCAGCAAACGCCCTTTATCCGCATGAACGCCGGTAGTGAAGCGGCTTTCAACGACGACAATGGCGGGCAGCTCGCACTGATGCGGAAAACCTTCCTTGAAGATGAAGCTGTCGCTCGCTACATCGCGAACCCTGCTGAAGCCTGGGATGCGATGCTCACCCTCAACGACGGTGGTATGCGCCGAATGGCCGATTATCTGGCCCGCGTCGCCCGCCCTGAACTGAAACTGGAGCGGATCGCAGAACAGCTCGACGAGATCCGCCACGAACTGGTCGAAGGGGGACTGGGGAACTGGTACCAGCCGGACGGCGAAGAAGAGCTGTCCAGAAAATCCCGAATTGCGCAAGAGATCCTTGCCACCCTGAAAAAACGCAGCGGCATGCACGGCGAACTGCTGGCGCGGTTGGTTCCGGCACGCCGCGATCTCCATGCACTTTACATGCAGCAAACGACCCTGTCTGCGCCTGAAGCAGAAGAAGAAGATGCAGGATTCTTTGATATCGGTGTGGAAGATGCTTTCGAAAGCAGCGCAACTGCGGTGACGACGCACAGCCATGAGATCGCTTTCGCGCACCAGAGCGTTCAGCTCTGGATTAACCATCTGCGCGGCCTGCCTGAAACCGCCGCCATGCTCAACTACATCAGTCTTCCGCGCCCGATTGCCGAAGCGCTGGTAGACGAATTGATCACGGGGTTATTGCGTTCACGTGTCGAGGACGCGCTGGTCAATGCAATGAAAAATACCGAGCAGGCTGGCGTTCGTCGCGAACGTATGGTCGAGCGTCAGGTTTCACGCGTGCTTCACGTGATGAGCGATTTCATCACCTGGCTGGGCTATCAAAATATGCCGGAATCGAAACGCCCGGCCCGTCTCAACCAGCCCGAACAGCCGATCTTTACCCGTCCACCAACGTGCGACAGCGTGGTCTGGAAAGGTGATGAACGCCTGGCACGCCTGACGCCGCAACAGCTGAACTACAGTGCCTTCTTTATCATCGACTGGCTGGTTGGCCTGGAAGCACTCATTACCGAAAACGCAGGTCATTCTGCCGGACGCGAGATTAGCGTCGCGCAGAACGAAAATCTGGGCGTCATTCTCCGCCAGATTAAATTGGCAAAGGAGTAACTGGACGTGATCAAACCTGAACTTAAGACGCTGACCCCTATACAACCAGGATTCGCATTGCTCTTGTTGAAAGGCTGGAAAGGCGATGCCGAGGGCGTCACAATCTCGGTAGTACGTAATCAGGATCGCCTGTATCTGGATAGCCACGGTGATTGGGTCAGTGGCGAGATTTTCCTCGCCCTTCCTCCACTGATACAAAATGAGGAGACGCCCTGCGTTCAGGTCGGCCCTTCTCTGATCGATCCACTACTCGCCAACCGCCAGGCGGCCTATCGCATCACCATCAAAGATGGAAGTAATAAGGATATGGGGATTCTGACCATCGCTGAAGGGCTACTCAGCTCCCAGGCCGGTGGTGAAAACCCACTCCCGGAAAATATACAGACGCTGAATGATACCCCCATCGTGCAGCCGATGTCCGTTCAAGAACCGGAACCTGTCGTTTTAGAACCTGTCGCAGAAAAGCCTGTATCTCAACAGCCGCAGAAGCCGAAAAGTAAGCTGCCGTTATTTGCGGGATTAGCCATTCTATTGCTCCTGCTGGCCGCTGCTGGGTGGTGGTTTACCCGTAAGCCAGAGCCTGCAATTCCAGCGGCACCTCCCGCGCCCGTCGCGAAAATTACCGGGCCGTGTGGTGATGAACAAATGGCGAGCGGCAATGAAATGGCGTTCGTTAAAGGGTGCCTGCGTAGCCAGCCAAGTAGTGCACAACTGCTGGACGTCATCGCAAAAGCGAAAGCGGCAAAACATTGCGATATCGCTCAGCGCCTTTACGCCTATAAAGCCCAGTCCGGCGATACGCAGATAGCTGTTCGTTATGCACAAGAATATGACCCGAAAACCGCAAAACCAGGGGGATGCTTCAATCCTGACGCAGAGACAGCGGCGTATTGGTATGAATCGGTTGTAAATCAGGACCCGCAGAATAACGAGGCCAAAGCCCGTTTAGCTGAGCTGAAGAAATAGGATAAACAATGAAATACATGCATTGGTTCAGTAGCCTGGTGTGTGCCGCAACGCTGGCATCCCCCGCCTGTGCCGCGGGTAAACAGCCGCTTTTGCAGGAAGGTAAACATGCGTTATTCCAGCGGGTACTGACTTACCCAGGCTGCCAGCTGTCCGCCAAAGCAGGTGAAGCAGGTAAAGAGCAGCCGGCCTTTAGTCGATTCTATGTTTACCAAAGGACAACGCTGGGTCAGGACACGTGGCTGCAGGTTGGGCCGGACAGCTTTGGTCATACCGCTGGCTGGATGAAATCCTCCTGCACCGTTGACTGGAAAATGCAGCTGACGCTGGCGTTTACCAATCCTGCTGGCCGTCAACCGATGCTGTTCTTTAAAGAGAAATCCGACGTTGAGTCTCTTCTGAACAGCAAAAACCCTGCGGCAACATTGCAACCAATGCTCAACAGTTTGAGCAGCCATAAACCGGTCCCGCAGGTTCTGGCACGCGAGCCTGATTACATGGTGGATCAGTTAAAAAACTTTTATCTCTTACCTGTTCTTGGCTCAGATGATGTGTTTACCGATACCGGCTTCCAGGTACGTGTACTCAACGTTGCCTCCGTCAGCGAAAAGTCGCTCGCAAAAAAGGCCGCGTCCGCTGCTGATGAAAAGAACATGATGAAAGGGTTCTCCGCCTCGGTTGTTTTTGTGATCGACTCCACCATCTCGATGGGGCCGTATATCGATCGCACTAAAGAGGCGATCGATAAGATCTACAAGAGGATCGAGAAGGAACACTTACAGGATCAGGTCAAGTTTGGCCTGGTAGCTTTCCGCTCCAGCGTGAAAGCGGTTCCGGGTCTTGAATACGACAGCAAGATGTATGTCGACCCCAATACCGTTAAAGATGGTAAAGACTTCCTCGCTAAAGTACATGACCTGAAGCAGGCTACCGTTTCCAGCAGCAAGGTTGATGAAGATGCTTACGGCGGGGTCATGACAGCGCTGGACAAAGTGGACTGGACGCAGTTTGGCGCCCGCTACGTTGTACTGATTACTGACGCAGGCGCGCTTGATGGCACAGATAAGCTCTCGTCAACCCATCTGGATGCCGCCCAGGTGCGTCAGGAAGCCGCCTATCGTGGCGTTGCGCTGTATGCGTTACATCTGAAAACCTCTGATGGTAAGAAAAATCACAGTTCTGCTGAAGCCCAGTATCAGGAGCTGACGTTAAATCCATTCCTGCACAAACCGCTCTACTATCCTATTGATTCAGGTGATGTAAATAGCTTCGGTAGTATGGTCGATAACCTGGCGAATGCCATTACCGGCCAGATTAAAACAGCCTGGAGCGGCGAAGAAACGGCGGGGAGCGCGCTGGGGGCAAGCCCTAAATATGCCGGTAAGAAAGAAGATCCCCTGCTCAGTGATGCCGACAAGTTAAGTAAGGCAATGCGTCTTGCCTATCTGGGTGAAAAGCAAGGCACCACGGCACCACCGGTATTCAAGTCATGGATAAGCGACCGCGATCTGATTGACCAAAACATCCCGGCGACCGAGGTGCGCGTACTGCTCACGAAAAGCGAGCTCAGCGATCTGAGCGATGTCATGAAGAAGATCGTCAATGCCGCCAATGAGGGGATGATCTCTCCGGATGACATGTTTGCCAGCCTGCGTTCTCTGGCGGCAACCATGGGCAACGATCCAAACCAGGCGAAAGGGAAAAATGCGACCCGACTCGGAGAGATGGGACTGCTCGGTGAATATATCGAGAGCTTACCTTACCTCAGTGAAGTATTGAGCCTGGACGAAGAAACCTGGAAAAGCTGGGATGGCCTTGAGCAGGAGCGTTTCATCCGCAGGCTGAATACCAAGCTTAATTACTATCAACGCTACAACCAGGATGTAGACCGTTGGGTGGCATTAGCGCCCGATAGCGACCCACGCGATAACGTTTATCCGGTACCTCTGGAGAACCTGCCCTGATGTTGAGGATCCGCGATATGGAGATCAGCCGGGGCGGAACGCATGGCTATAGCGTCGCCCTCCCGCACCTCTCGTTGAAAAAGGGAGAGGTGGTCGCTCTAACCGGGCCTAGCGGGTGCGGTAAAAGCACGCTTCTGGAGATGATAGGGGCGATCCTCCGCCCAGCGCATCTTGCCGAATACCGGCTCGCCGGTCGCGATATTTCAATACCGCTCATGGCTGAAAACGAGCCTGTCCTGGCCGCGCTTCGCGCACGCGAGCTTGGGTTTATGCTACAGCACGGCGGCTTGTTGCCCTGGTTACCCGTGATAGAAAACATCACTCTGGTTCGCAGGCTGGCAGGACTTAGCCTACAGTCAGCCTGGCTCGATAAGGCCATCGACAGCCTGGGCGTGCGGCCGCTGCTGACAAGAATGCCTTCCCGGCTTTCTATCGGCGAGCGCCAGCGCGTTGCCTTCATCCGTGCGATTGCCCACCAGCCACGCTTACTCCTTGCCGATGAACCGACTGCGGCGCTGGATCCTGATAATGCAGACCGGCTGTTTGACCTGATGATCGGCATGGTGCGCTCACTGGATATGGCAGCCATTGTTGTGAGCCACGACTGGCAGCGCGTGACGCATTTTGGGATTGACCGATATCAGGCCGTGACCGGAGAGGGAAAAAGTGTCTTCTTATCCAGCTGATATGCCAGCGTCAGGCACCCTGCTATGCCGTATGGCTCTGCGCGATCTCATTCACGATCGCAAGGTCGCGCTGTGCATCATCTTCTCTTTGATTGCCGTT
Organism: Enterobacter cloacae complex sp. ECL352; assembly: GCF_020149545.1. Taxonomy (NCBI): domain Bacteria; kingdom Pseudomonadati; phylum Pseudomonadota; class Gammaproteobacteria; order Enterobacterales; family Enterobacteriaceae; genus Enterobacter; species Enterobacter cloacae complex sp. ECL352. The sequence goes on along the minus strand of NZ_CP083709.1, from coordinate 2,869,440 downwards.
ATCGCACCGTTATTGCTGCTGTTCGGATTGAAGAATGGCATTGTCAGCCAGCTTCGCCATCAGCTTCTCGACGACCCTCGCACCCGGGAAGTACGTATAACGGGTAATGGTAATTATGATTTTGCCTGGCTTGATAAGCTCGCCCGCCGTTCAGAAGTCGGATTTTCGATTCCGTTAACCCGTTCGCTGAACACTCAGGCCGATCTGGTCCGGGACGGGCAACACTTTGTCCCGGGTGCTGAAGTGATCCCGACGGCCAAAGGCGATCCTCTTTTGCAGGATGTCAGAGCACCGGTCAAAGACAGCGATACCGTACTCAGCGCCAGTGCGGCACGGCGCCTTGGCGTGCAGCCAGGAGATATCCTGCGCCTGATGGTGAGCCGAAAAAGCGAAGGGAAAAACCAACGCGCCACGTTCGCTTTAACCGTTACCGGCGTGCTGGATGACGCAAAATTTTCACGTCAAGGTGCCTTTATTACATTGCCTTTGCTTGTTGCTCTGGAAGACTACCGCGATGGCTTTCAGGTTCCCTTGCTGGGGGTCAGCGATGGCAAGCCGCCCAGAGAGAGAACCCGCTATTCAAGAGCACGTATCTATGCCAGTTCGATAGATGACGTTTCACTCCTCGCGCGGTGGCTGGAGACGCAGAACATTGAGGCTATCACTCAGTCAGCTCAAATTGAGTCTGTGCGTGCCATCGACCGTGTGCTGGGGATTATCTTTGGCGTGATAGCCTGGATCTCTGCATCAGGGTGCATCGCCTCGTTAGTCGGTGCCTTCATCGCCAACATTGATCGTAAGCGCAAAGATATGGCCGTGCTGCGCCTTCTGGGTTTTCGCCGTCGCGCTGTGACGCTTTTTATTATTATTCAGGCGCTGTGTTTGACCGGCGTCTCATACGGACTGGGTGTGATCATCTACCTGCTGGGCAGCGCATTGTTCAACCATGTGTTGGGCAGTTCTTTACCGGACCAGGCATTCGTCTGTCACCTTGACCCCCTTCATTTTATCGCCGCATTGCTCTGTGTCCTTGCCGTGGCGTTAGGCGTGGCCGCTATCGGAGCACTGCGCGCATTGAAAATCGAACCTGCGGAGAGTTTACGTGAAATCTAAACTGGCGATGAGCCTGGCTATCATTGGACTCGGGTACGCCTGCGCGGCGAAAGCCACCTGGGATGAAAAGTTCTGGAACCCAAAACCTCTGGCCGATGACGTGATATTGCCTATGCCGTGCGACGGTGCCATGGCATTTCGCAAAGTCGCTATCCCGCTGAATAAACCGCTGGAAGATTACAACATCACGCTGGGGCAAGAAGGCGACGACTGGGGATACGTTGAACAATCTCGCCAGGAACACATTGCAGGCAGTTTCCCGGAGAAGGGTGGTAAGGGCCGTTATTACCTGATGGCCAAATATGAACTGAGCGACCTGCAGTATCGCGCGCTTTCTGGGGAATGCCCGACGACGGATATGAAAGGACGTTTACCGAAGGTGAGTATTGGCTGGATGGATGCCATGGTATTCGCAAATCAATACAACCTGTGGTTACGAAAAGAAAAACTTTCTGCACTGCCTGAAGATGATGGTCAGGCGGGATTTTTACGGCTTCCGACAGAAACCGAGTGGGAGTTTGCCGCACGCGGCGGGCTCGCGGTTTCCCCCGCAGAGTTCCGCGATCGCCACTTCCCCATGCCTGAAGGATTAAACGGTTATGTCTGGTTTGCGGGGGCACAGTCTGCAAATGGAAAACTTCAGCTTACCGGCCTGCTGAAACCTAACCCGCTCGGATTGCACGACATACTGGGCAACGCAGCAGAGATGATGTTTGACCCGTTCCGCCTGAACAAGCTCGATCGCCTGCATGGTAAGGCTGGGGGCTATGTCGTTCGGGGGGGCAGTTATATGACTCCTCAGGCGGATATCCGCAGTTCACTGCGTGGAGAGGAGCCGTACTATGCCAATGCGGGCGAGAATACAACCAAAAGCACCGGTGTTCGTCTGGTTTTAGTTTCCACAACCCTGACATCACGCGAGCGGGTGAAAGAGATTGAAAAAGAGTGGCAATCATTAGGCACGGGTAAAAAGGAGACACCTGCAGGCAAAGCTGATGATTCGCTAAAAAACCTGAATGCTATCTCGGCAAAAGTCCAGGATGACGCACTGAAGAAACAACTTGAGCAACTGCGCGGTGAGCTGCGCGCAAATAGCCAGCTTCGGGATGAACAACGGGATCAGGCAATACGCACATCGTTACAGTTGGGCGCCTTTTTGTGCACAAAAATGAAAGATGACGGCGAGTTTTACGATCGTCTCAACCAGCTCTTCACCAAAACCTGTGCCGCAGGCAGCCAGCTTGATGCTAATTGCTCCCGCCGTCAGGAACAGCTTGGTCAACATCAAAAAGCCCTTGATTTTATTACCAGTTATTACGCTGACACCCTGGTAGACATGGGCACAACCTATGACAAACCCCTCATCGAACCGCAGGTCGCTGTCGTATTGCAACAGATGGCTGCACGCGGAAAAACCAACCTTAACGGTTATCTCGATACCTACTGGAAGAACCTTCAGGGGTACTGGAAAGATGGAAAAGTTGCGCGCGAGGCGTGGCTTAGTTCATGTAAAAAAAATAATTAAATAGTTCAGGAGATTGGAATGTTAAAGGTTATTCGCACAGCAGTGATAGCAGGAATGATGGTATTTCTGGCGGGGTGCCAGAATGGCAGTACGGGAAGTAGTGGCGGCGTCGACCCGCGCCTTGCCAATAATCAGGACGTTGAGTTTTTCAATAAATCAGGCTGGCAGGCCTGTGCTGGCGGCGCGGTAATCGGCGCACTGGCCTGCGCTGTCAGTAACTCCAGCAACAAAGCGGTATGTATGGCCGCCGCCGCTATCGCCGGTTGCGGTGTGGGTATGGGGGCTAACGCCTATCTGGATAATCAGCGCAAAAAATACGCCTCCCAAGAGCTGCAGTTAAACGCAACGATTAAGGATGTTGAAGCCGAAAACAAACGCATTCAGAACGCAACCAGCGTTGCAAAATCGGTTATCGACTCTGATAAAAAGACCCTCGCTCAAATAGAAAAAGATATGGCTGCAAACACGGTGAAAAAAGACGCCGTACAGAAGCAAATTAAAGGAGTGGATGCCAACATTGCTTACCTTCGCGGCACCATCACCGACATGAAAAAACATGAGAAGCAGTGGCAGGACGTTTCTGCAGACATGAGCAAATCCGGCAGTGATACCCAAAATCTGGATAGCGAGATTGCGTTGATGCGCGACAAAATTGGCTCTCTGCAGGGCGAGCTCGATAGCCTCTATACCCAGCGCACCGCGCTGAAAGTCGGTTGAGGGGAATAGCAATGCGTTATATTTTTCTTGCACTCAGCGCACTCATATTAGCCGGCTGTGCCACTAACGCGCGAGATTGTGACCCGACAACCGGTGATGTCAGCATTATTACCAAATTTAACTGCAACTACTCCGGCACCTGGGATAAGCGCGTTGAAGATAAACAAAAAACGCTGCAACACGATCAGGAACTGAATAAAGAGTTCAAAGCGGTGAATGATGCGATTGAAAAAGAGAAAGCACTGAGCAATGCCAACGTAGCCAGTAAACAAAAATCGCAGCAAGAACTGCAAAAGTCGATGAACAATCTGGTCGCCCAGTTGAAGAAAAAAACAGCTGGCCGGGCTGATGCTCAAAAGCAAGTTGCAGACCTGGAAAAAAGTATGAAGGAGGCGCAAAACAAACCAAGCGCTTCCGAATTGCAAAAACAGATGGAACTGCAGAAGCTGCAGGGACAGCTGAATGAATTACAAGAAACACTGGCTTCACAATAATAAAATAGCAGCCGGATTACCGGCTGCTTTACCTGCTAAGGAAAAATAACGTTGAAATCTCAATTACTCTCTGCTGGATTATTGACACTTCTGGCGACAACTCCAAGCGTTCATGCTGCACCGCCTGAGCCTGAACTTATTTTCAACTGCGAACTCACGAACGGAAAATACGTTATCGTCCGTCTGGATCACGATGTTCCTACTTATTATTACGGCTCACTTGAAAAAGTAGAAATGACTCTCCCCCAAAATGAGGGAGACAAAACGCAGGTTCGCCTGGGTGAAATGACGTTCTCAGGTGGAGGCGCTTATTATTATCGTTTCATCAATGGCAACTACAGCTATGTTGTTTATAGCGGTACGGGAAAAGGATGGGATTATACCGGCCTGAAAGTATATAAAAACCAAAAGCTCATCATGAAAAAAGAGTGCACTAATGGGGGGTTTTTACCTAATGAATATCGCGGTCAAGGCCTCGTAAAAGAAGCGGACACCGGTGATGATGCAACATACGGTTATGTTGATTAATACATCATTTTCAGGATGGTAAAATATGATGAGCCGTTACTTACACTGTAGCACAGTATTCGCATGTCTTTTATTCGCTGCTCCAACTCATGCGATTGAGATCTGGCACTCAAACACCGTCTGGGCAAATCAAGGGATGTGCAGCGCCACTTTCACGCTGGACAGTGGCATGGAAAGCGTTGGTTCGTTAGAGATAGGCTTTGACCTCGTTGATGCAAAAAATAACCTTGTAGCTCATGATACTTTGCAGGTAGACCCATTCGGCGATTCTGATGCCACGCGATACCAAACGGCTTTCGCCGAAGGCGAGCATTATTGCGAAAGCAATCTCACGCTGCGCCTGACGTCACTGGCATTAGTTAACGGAAAGACCAAACAGCCTTTACCTCTCAGTTTGCTTACACCAAGGGCATTTATTCCATTCCCTATCATTAACCCACAGGCAGATCACTAATATGTCTATAGACGCTGAAGCAAACTCAACACCTGACAATAATGGACCTGGCCTTTGCTTTTTGTTATTACTTATCTTTGGCGGGTTCGTTTTCTTTATACCTGCAAGCGTTGTGGTCGCCTTCCCGGCCGTTCTCGCCGGTTCCTTCCTGTATTTTATCTGGTATCTTATTTCGGAAGGGCATTTAGGGAAGGTGCGAACAAGTTCCTGATATGAGATCATCATATTCATCCGGAGCGCATCCCAGAGGGACATCATGAGCCATCAACTCACCTTCGCCGATAGTGAATTCAGCACTAAGCGCCGTCAGACCCGAAAAGAGATTTTCCTCTCCCGCATGGAGCAGATTCTGCCATGGCAGAATATGACCGCTGTCATCGAGCCGTTTTATCCCAAGGCGGGCAATGGCCGACGGCCCTATCCGCTGGAGACCATGCTGCGTATTCACTGCATGCAGCATTGGTACAACCTGAGCGACGGTGCCATGGAAGATGCCCTGTACGAAATCGCCTCCATGCGCCTGTTTGCCCGATTATCCCTGGATAGCGCCCTGCCGGATCGCACCACCATCATGAATTTCCGCCACCTGCTCGAGCAGCATCAACTGGCCCGTCAATTGTTCAAGACCATCAATCGCTGGCTGGCCGAAGCAGGCGTCATGATGACCCAAGGCACTTTGGTGGATGCCACCATCATTGAGGCACCCAGCTCGACCAGGAACAAAGAGCAGCAACGCGATCCGGAGATGCATCAGACCAAGAAAGGCAATCAGTGGCACTTTGGCATGAAGGCCCACATTGGTGTCGATGCCAAGAGTGGCCTGACCCACAGCCTGGTCACCACCGCGGCCAACGAGCATGACCTCAATCAGCTGGGTAATCTGCTTCATGGAGAGGAGCAATTTGTCTCAGCCGATGCCGGCTACCAGGGAGCGCCACAGCGCGAGGAGCTGGCCGAGGTGGATGTGGACTGGCTGATCGCCGAGCGTCCCGGCAGGGTAAAAACCTTGAAGCAGCATCCGCGCAAGAACAAAACGGCCATCAACATCGAATACATGAAAGCCAGCATCCGTGCCAGGGTGGAGCACCCGTTTCGCATCATCAAGCGGCAGTTCGGCTTCGTGAAAGCCAGATACAAGGGGCTGCTGAAAAACGATAACCAACTGGCGATGTTATTCACCCTGGCCAACCTGTTTCGGGTGGACCAAATGATACGTCAGTGGGAGAGATCTCAGTAAAAACCGGAAATAACGCCAGAAATGGTGGAAAAAATAGCCTAAATAGGCTGATTCGATGTGTTTGCGGGAAAAAAATCGGCCCAGATCCGCGAAATTTTAATCAGCGAGTCAGCTTGGGAAGAAATGACCTGCTTATTCGCACCTTCCTTAGCTCTCTGTTCAATCCATCATAAAGCCTTTGATAAAGGCTCTCTTGGAGTGGATGAAAACATGCGCGTTCAAATATCTTCCGCTGTAAATGGTAATAGCGTTGTATCCAGATTCTTTTGGGACTTCGCAGGAGCTCAAATTCACCTCCCACTACAAAAAGAAAATTATCCGCAGGATAGTTATATAGAGTGTGTTGTGGTCAACTAAAACTGGCCACCGCGTTAGAGTTTTTCCAGTATCGGTTTTCTGATTCGTTTGTAAGCGTCGTCTGAGTACCGTCTGGTCCCGAATCCAGGATCCTGTAACTTAAGCACCCACTTATTTTGCAGGTGGACACCTCATGCGCGCTAAAGAAAGACTTCCCCGGAAACACTATTCCCCTGAATTCAAAATGGAACTGGTCAGGCTGGCTCTTGAAGAAGAAGGCAGTATTGCCGCACTGGCCCGGAAACATGACGTCAATGATAACCTGCTCTTTAAATGGATAAGGCTCTGGCAGCGTGAAGGGCGGGTCTGTCGGCCCCGAAAAAACTCATCGTCGCTTCCTGCCCTGATACCCGTGCAGCTTCAGGCGGGCTCTTCTCTCCCAACCTTCGAACTACCATCCTGCTCTCCTCCCGCTACCTGCCACATAAAATGTCGGGGAGGAGAAATAACACTGACTCATCCCTCTGCTGAACTCATGAGCACTGTCCTGCGCGAACTGATGCGGGGGCCTGTATGATAAATCTTCCCGCAGGCACAAAAATCTGGCTGGTTGCCGGTATCACCGATATGCGCAACGGCTTCAATGGCCTCGCCGCAAAGGTGCAGACCGCGCTGAAAGATGACCCGATGTCCGGCCACGTCTTCATCTTCCGGGGACGCAGCGGCAGTCAGGTAAAACTGCTCTGGTCCACCGGCGATGGTCTGTGCCTGCTGACAAAGCGACTGGAACGTGGTCGCTTCGCCTGGCCCTCAGCCCGCGATGGCAAAGTGTTCCTGACGCCGGCGCAACTGGCGATGCTGATGGAAGGTATCGACTGGCGACAGCCAAAGCGGTTACTGACATCCCTGACCATGTTGTAGCGCTCTTTATCCTGGTTGTCGCAGAATAAGCCTGGTAAAATACAGGCTTATGAACGACACCTCTTCTGACGACATCCTTCTGCTGAAACAGCGCCTGGCCGAACAGGAAGCGTTGATCCACGCCCTGCAGGAAAAGCTGAGCAACCGGGAACGCGAAATAGACCATCTGCAGGCGCAACTGGATAAGCTGCGCCGGATGAACTTCGGCAGTCGTTCCGAAAAGGTATCCCGCCGTATCGCGCAAATGGAAGCTGACCTGAACCTGCTGCAGCAGGAAAGCGATACGCTGACCGGCCGGGTGGATGACCCGGCAGTGCAGCGCCCGCTGCGTCAGACCCGCACCCGCAAACCGTTCCCTGAGTCACTCCCACGGGATGAGAAGCGGCTGCTGCCGACTGAGCCGTGTTGCCCGGAGTGCGGTGGTTCGCTGAGTTACCTGGGTGAGGATGCCGCCGAACAGCTGGAGCTGATGCGCAGCGCCTTCCGGGTTATCCGGACAGTCCGTGAAAAGCATGCCTGCCGTCGGTGCGATCGCATCGTTCAGGCCCCGGCTCCTTCGCGCCCCATCGAACGGGGGATCGCCGGACCGGGGCTGCTGGCCCGAGTGCTGACCTCAAAGTATGCAGAGCACACACCGCTGTATCGCCAGTCGGAGATCTATGCCCGCCAGGGTGTAGTGTTGAGTCGTTCTGTACTGTCGGGCTGGGTGGATGCGTGTTGTCGTCTGCTGGCACCGCTGGATGAAGCCCTTCAGCACTATGTCCTGACCGACGGCAAACTCCATGCTGACGATACGCCTGTCCCGGTGCTGTTGCCGGGCAATAAGAAGACGAAGACCGGGCGCTTATGGACGTACGTTCGAGACGACCGCAACGCCGGATCAGCGCTGGCCCCCGCAGTGTGGTTCGCTTACAGCCCGGACAGAAAAGGTATCCACCCTCAGACCCATCTTGCAGGCTTCAGTGGCGTACTGCAGGCTGATGCCTACGCCGGGTTCAACGAGCTCTACCGCGACGGCCATATAAAGGAAGCCGCGTGCTGGGCCCATGCCCGCCGAAAAATCCACGATGTTCACGTCCGTACCCCGTCAGCCCTGACGGAGGAGGCGCTGAAACGGATCGGCGAGCTGTATGCCATCGAGTCGGAGCTCAGAGGTAAAAGAGCAGAGGAACGGCAGGCAGTCCGGCACCAAAAAGTGCTGCCGCTGCTGGCGTCACTGGAGGGGTGGCTGCGGGAGAAACAGAAAACCCTCTCAAGGCACTCAGAACTGGCGAAGGCGTTCGGGTATGCGCTGAACCAGTGGCCGGCGCTGATCCGCTATGCAGAAGATGGCTGGGTGGAGGTGGATAATAACATTGCCGAAAACGCCCTACGACGGGTCAGTCTGGGGAGAAAAAACTGGCTGTTCTTCGGCTCGGATCATGGTGGTGAGCGCGGTGCGTCACTGTACAGTCTTATCGGGACGTGCAAATTAAACGGCGTGGATCCGGAACGCTATCTGCATTATGTACTTGATGTCATCGCCGACTGGCCTGTGAACCGGGTGGGTGCTCTGCTCCCGTGGCGGGTTACTCTGCCTGCCTGACCAGCTTCACTTCGTCAATACGGTTCTCACTGCACGCTTACATTCGTTTGGTGGTAACCCACCATTATATTCGTGCGGTCTTAGTGCGCTGTAATATCCAACGATATAGTCCGTTATTGCGTGAGCTGCATCGCTGAAGCTTACATAGCCCGTCGCTGGCACCCATTCGTTCTTCAGACTCCTGAAGAAGCGCTCCATTGGGCTGTTATCCCAGCAGTTTCCACGCCGACTCATACTCTGCCTGATCCGGTATCGCCACAGTAACTGCCGGAACTGCCTGCTCGTATAATGACTGCCTTGATCGCTGTGGAACATCACCCCGACGGGCTTACCACGGGTTTCCCATGCCATTTCCAGTGCTTTCATGGTAAGCCTGCTGTCCGGCGAGAACGACATGGCCCAGCCCACTGGTTTTCTTGCGAACAGGTCGAGAACAACGGCGAGGTACGCCCAGCGCTTACCCGTCCAGAGTAGAGTAAGAGGCAGGGCGTAGTCGGACTATTTCCCTGCCTCTCCTCCCCGAACCGGACGTGCACCTTTCAGCGCATCCGGCTCTCCATTTAAATGCTGGCGAACGCCATTGCCACTTCTGTAAAGCGCGATGTATACGTGTTTCTGGTCTCCGTCCTCAGATAGGGATTACCTTCGGGTAGCCGCCAGCGGAACAGCTTCTTGCCTTGCCCCACCAACCGGTACAGTATTTCGCCGCTGAGCTTGCCGTGATTGGTTTTACCAAATAAAACCCACGTTTTGCTCTGACCCGGTTTCGGTGATTTACACCACCACCTCATCAGGGAAGCGATACCTGTACGGTATTTGCGGGCCAGCCAGTGAGCCAGCTTCCAGAACACGACACGGTCGATATAACTGAAGACTTTGGCCTTAAAATCAACGAACTGATAGAACATGGCCCAGCCTTTCAGTTTTCGGTTGAGTTGTTCAGCCATATCGACTTTGCTTTCACTGTAGTTGCCTGATAACAGTGCTGTCAGCGATGCGGCGAAGTTTCTGGCTTTCTCCTGCGGGATCGTTGAGACCACTCGCATCTCGCCATAACGACTGCGTTTGCGAATGATCCTGTGCCCCAGAAAGATAAAGCCGTCATTAACATGGGTGATTTTAGTCTTATCCATGTTCAGCCTGAGTTTCAGACTGCCTTCGAGCACACCCCGACACTCCTCCCTGATGGCTTCCGCCTGTGCTTTGGTGCCTTTGACGATGAGGACAAAATCATCGGCATAGCGGCAGTACGCCACCGCGGGTTTCCACTGCCAGTTTTCTCTGACCGCCGTACTTCGGCCCCGTTGGATACTGTTATTCCAGTACCACCGATCTTTTCTGGCTTTCCCGCTCAGGTAGCGCTCATGCAGGTATTGATCGAACTCATTCAGCATGATGTTCGATAATAGCGGCGATATAACACCGCCCTGTGGCACACCTTCACTGGCCGCCCGAAAGAGACCGACATCGATATGTCCCGCCTTGATGGTTTTCCACAGCAGAGTCATGAAACGTGCGTCACTGATCCTGCGGCGTACAGCCTTCATCAGCAGTCGATGATGTACGGTGTCGAAGTAACTGGACAGGTCGCCTTCAATCACCCAGCGTCCCCGGGTTTCACCGCAGTCTGTGAGCTGTAATTTCACCGTGCGGATCGCGTGGTGGACACTGCGCTCAGGCCGGAAGCCATATGAGAGCGTATGAAAATCACTCTCCCATATCGGCTCCATCGCCATCAGCATGGCCCGCTGAACAATACGATCCCGCAACGCGGGGATACCCAGTGGTCGCAGTTTGCCGTTGCTTTTAGGGATGTAAACCCGTCTGGCGGGCAAGGGCTGGTAGTGGCCTGAGAGTAATTCATCCCTGAGGATTTGCAGCTCAACAGCCAGTCTGGCCTGTAGCATTGTTTTGTTCACGCCATCAACGCCGGGGGTATGCGCCCCCTTTGATGAAAGCGTGATCCGCGCCGCTTCAGCCAGCCATTCTGGTTGTGTTATCAGACGCAGCAGCCGTTGAATCCGTAGGGACGGATCGGTGGCCGCCCATGTGGCAAGCTTGCGTTGCATTTCGCTGATTATCAAAGGTCTTCACCTCGTTAGGTCAGTTAATTCACGTCGCAAACACATTCAAACTGCTTCCCTTCGCCATGTAATGGGCTTTCCCCATCGCGGACTACTACGGAAGCTCCGCCAGCCAGCGCGTCATCGGAGCCATGCCCCCTTAACATCCGTCGCTGACCTTCCCCGGTTTACCTGCCTGGACTCAGGCATACTGAGGAGGCTGCCCGTCGCACTCTTTATCCTTGCTTGCCGCAAGTTGGCAGAAGTCAGCAACGCAAGCGTGATAGACGCTGCTGCCCCGGTGTTTCGCATACATGTCAAAACACCTTCGACCGGCAGTGCTTACGTATCACTGCCAGTTCCTCCTGCACGGCCTGTCAGATCACGTAGGCCGTGGTGACGTTTTCAACCCACAGAGGCGGATTAACGGGTTCATGTTCTTCAGCCTTTCAGTACTTAACCTTGAGGATCATCTCGGCTTAGTGATCTCGCCTCAATCCCCGTTGTCAGCGGGTTACATCACCCTGCGGGCATGCCGCAGGTCACTGCCGCTCAGGTTCTCCACCGTCACACCCGGTGGGATTGTTGGGTTTCTCATCGTGAGTTACCGGTTCAATATTCCAGACAGACTCGCGGTTCATTTAAGCATCCATGCCCGCCCTGAACTCCGGGCACACTATAGGTCACATCACCGCACCAAACCTGATTTGGTTCCGTTACGGCGAACTGTCGCTCAAGATGATTCGGGATAGCAACGTGCTCATGACCGCCACGCTTATACCGGTGAGTCGGCTGCTGGCAACTGACCAGCCCCAGCTCTTTCATGAGTCTGCCAGCAAGCCAGCGCCCCATCTGGTAGCCTCTCTGGGTTGCCATTGTGGCGATGCTTCTTGCTCCGGCAGAGCCGTGGCTGATGCCATGCAGTTCAAGTACCTGGCTGCGTAATACAGCCCGTCTGCCGTCTGGCTTTTCAGGACGGTTTTTCCAGTATTTGTAGCTGCTGCGATGGACCCCGAACACATGGCAGAGAGTGGCCACAGGATAACGCGCCCTGAGTTTCCCGATTATCGAGAACTGTTCAGGGAGTCTGACATCAAGAGCGCGGTTGTAGATTCAATCTGTCAATGCAACACCCCTTTCAATTATCTCTTTCGGTGTTTTGAACTTCAGTGTCTTTCTCGGTCTGTTGTTTAGCTGAGCAGCAACCAGATCTAGTTCATGTTGAGTATATTGGGCAAGACATGTCTTTTTAGGAAAGTACTGCCGAATTAGCCCATTTGTGTTCTCATTTGTTCCCCGCTGCCAAGGACTCTGAGGATCGCAGAAGTAAACTTTAACGCCGGTGCTGACAGTAAATTCTAGATGTCTGGCCAGTTCCATTCCTCTGTCCCATGTCAGTGATTTTCTGAGTTCTGACGGTAAACTCAGGAATTTGTCGGTAAGAGCCTGATTTACTGAGACAGAATCTTTGCCCCTGAGTCTAAGGATGATCGTATAACGTGATTTTCGGTCTACAAGTGTGGCTATATGAGAGTTTTTTGTACCTGAGACTAAATCGCCCTCCCAATGCCCCAGAGAGCGTCTGTTATCGATATTTCGGGAACGTTCGTGAATTGGTGTTCCGTTCACTATGTTAATCGTACCTCTTTCGCCTTTGCGGGTATGACGCCTGCCATGGCGAAGGCTATGCGACCGTCGCAGATGCTGTATATTCAGGTGGTGTAGCGCTTCACGGCTACGAAAGTACAGCGTTTTATAAATTGTCTCAGGTGATATTCGCAGCGTTTTTTGACGTGGTTTTGTTCGCCTTAACCATCCTGATATTTGCTCTGGAGACCATTTCATCTCCAGCTTTTCCAGAACAAGCTTTCGCAATGGTAAATTTTGATCCAGTAAGCACGGTTTTGGCCTTTTCGCCATTCTGTTGGCTCGGTTATTAGCATCAACAGCTTTGTAATAGCGTCTGCCCCGATTACGCTGAACTTCACGTGAGATCGTCGAAGGACTGCGATTCAGCGCAGTAGCTATCGCACGAATGCTCATTTTGGCTGACAAACCAGCTCGTATCTCCTCGCGCTCAGACAGTGTCAGGTGAGCTACAGCCCGCTTACGCTCATGGGGTTTTATGCCGCCAGTATCCCTTAACATAGTGAAGATCGTTCCGGGTTTTGAACCCAGGATATTCGCTATTTCACTGAAGCCTGTTCCGTTCTTCCATAGTTCAAAAACAGAGGCTTTTTCCTCTGCTGTAAATGTTCGTCTCATTCAAAAAACCTCCGCAACCCCATGTTTTCACATAACTGTTGCGTTGACCAATTGAATCTACAGTAGCCTTTTTTAATATTTCATTTTCCATTTCAATACGTTGTAGCTTTTTCCTGAGCTCACGGATTTCAATTTGTTCCGGGGTAATGGGGGAGGCTTTTGGTGTTTTTCCCTGCCGCTCATCACGTAATTGTTTCACCCATCGCGTCATTGTGGAAAGGCCGACATCCATAGCGCTGGCTGCATCTGCCACGGTGTAATTCTGGTCAACGACCAGTTGAGCGGATTCGCGTTTAAACTCTGCGCTGAAATTTCTTTTTTTCATTATGGCACCTGTGTTGTTCTGAGGTGAGCATATCACCTCTGTTCAGGTGGCCAAATTCAGTAAACCACTTCAGTGGCATATACGCGAAATTTTCAGAAAGTAACTTATTCATCTTGATGCTGATAAACATGGCATTCCCGAGTTATAAAGAGATTGAGATTCCCTTACTTTGAAATATTTATAACCGATGGGGAGAAGTTAGTTCTTCCTCATGTTATGAACCGTTGGGGAGGGAGTTCGGCCTTACCGATGAAGAAATGAGCATATTGCTTCCTGATGATAGCAACCGTCCCCAATGGAACAACATGGTCCAATTGACCTGCCCCCACGATTAGATACAACACTCAGTTAGTAACGTCGGAATCTTCATTCTCAGAATGACCCTTTCTCCAGCCCGCTGCAAATTCAGACGGTGTCTGATAATTCAGCGTGGAGTGCGGGCGGCATTCGTTATAATCCTGCCGCCAGTCATTAATAATTTTCCTGGCATGAACGATATCGCTGAACCAGTGCTCATTCAAACATTCATCGCGAAATCGTCCGTTAAAGCTCTCAATAAATCCGTTCTGCGTTGGCTTGCCCGGCTGGATTAAGCGCAACTCAACACCATGCTCAAAGGCCCATTGATCCAGTGCACGGCAAGTGAACTCCGGCCCCTGGTCAGTTCTTATCGTCGCCGGATAGCCTCGAAACAGTGCAATGCTGTCCAGAATACGCGTGACCTGAACGCCTGAAATCCCAAAGGCAACAGTGACCGTCAGGCATTCCTTTGTGAAATCATCGACGCAGGTAAGACACTTGATCCTGCGACCGGTGGAAAGTGCGTCCATGACGAAATCCATCGACCAGGTCAGATTGGGCGCCGCCGGACGGAGCAGCGGCAGACGTTCTGTTGCCAGCCCTTTACGACGTCTTCTGCGTTTTACGCCCAGGCCACTGAGGTGATAAAGCCGGTACACGCGCTTATGATTAACATGAAGCCCTTCACGGCGCAGCAACTGCCAAATACGACGGTAGCCAAAACGCCTGCGCTCCAGTGCCAGCTCAGTGATGCGCCCTGATAAATGCGCATCAGCAGCCGGACGGTGAGCCTCATAGCGGCAGGTCGACAGGGATAAACCTGTAAGCCTGCAGGCACGACGTTGCGACAGACCGGTCGCATCACACATCAACATCACGGCTTCCCGCTTCTGGTCTGTCGTCAGTACTTTCGCCCAAGAGCCACCTGAAGCGCCTCTTTATCCAGCATGGCTTCGGCAAGCAGCTTCTTGAGTCTGGCGTTCTCTTCCTCAAGCGACTTCAGGCGCTTAACTTCAGGCACCTCCATACCGCCATACTTCTTACGCCAGGTGTAAAACGTGGCATCGGAAATGGCATGCTTGCGGCAGAGTTCACGGGCGGGTACCCCAGCTTCGGCTTCGCGGAGAATACTGATGATCTGTTCGTCGGAAAAACGCTTCTTCATGGGGATGTCCTCATGTGGCTTATGAAGACATTACTAACATCGGGGTGTACTAATCAACGGGGAGCAGGTCAGAGACAGCAGGGTAGACCCCAAGAGCCAGTAGCTTTTGTTTTCCTGCAAAGCGGTATTGTAGACGCCAGTATTTGGAGCCATTGGGATGAATAAGAAGATGCATGCCGTTGCCGTCAGTGAGCTTTACAGGCTTGTCGGCGGGCTTGGCATTTCTTACCTTGACATCAGTGAGAGCCATCGTTTACCCCTCCCTGTGATGGTACAAAACGTATCGAACTAACAATACCAACAGATATACCATCAAGGCAATGTGGATGTTGATGAATGTTAGTGAACGTCAGTAAGGGGGATAAAGTAGATATTTTGTTGACTTTAAAAAGAAAAACGGACGTCAGTGGACGTCCGTGTATGAATAAGTGGTGCCCGGACTCGGAATCGAACCAAGGACACGGGGATTTTCAATCCCCTGCTCTACCGACTGAGCTATCCGGGCAACGGAGCGCATTAAACCGCAATCACGCTCGATCGTCAACATTATTTCGGGAAAAGCTGTTCAACTGCTTAAGTTTGCGGCAATCTGTCCGCTTTCGCCGTGAAAATGCACAAATCTTCCAGACACAACCAGCGTAATACGGCAATGCTGATAGCAAGAGGAGGACAGTATGGCGAATGACTGGCTTGAACTGCGTCAGCATGCAGATACGGGTATTGAGACGATTAAAGCGCATTTCGAAGGGCATGCCTTTGATCCGCACTGGCACGATAGCTATCTGGTAGGGATAACCCTCTCCGGCATGCAGCAGTTTCACTGCCGCCGTGAGCGTCATCGTAGCCAGCCGGGCGACGCATTTCTCCTCGAACCTGGCGAGATCCACGACGGTGATGCGCCTGTAGAGGGCGGCTTTACCTATTTGACCTTCTATCTGGATGAGCGCTGGCTTACCCGTGCGCTACAAGGGCTTTACGAATCTACTCCCGGGAGTTATTCACTCCACTTTGCCCAAACGTTGACGCGGGAGCCGCAGCTGGTGCGTGCTATCGGTGAGACATTTTCCACCCTGCATAATGACGAGATGAAAATCGTTCAGCAGAGCACAATGGATAATCTGCTCTCCCGGATCACCGCCCACTGCCACTGGCGTAAAAAACTGCCGTCGCAGTTACAAAGCGCTGCCGTGGCGCACCGTGCGCGCGACTATCTCTTTGCTCATATCGGCGAGAACGTAGGGCTGTCAGACCTTGCGCGCGAGACGGGCACGGATCGCTTTACCCTGACGCGCTGTTTTAAGCGCGAGTTCAACCTGGCGCCACACGCATGGCTTATTCAGCTGCGTCTGGCAAAGGCCCGACAGCTGCTGGCGCGTGGCGACCAGCCCGCTGATGTGGCTGGAACAGTGGGTTTTGCCGATCAAAGCCATCTGGGACGTTGGTTTCAGCGTGCTTACCGTATCTCTCCTGCACACTACCGACGGTTGTGCACAAACCTTCCAGACGTTTCCAAAAAATAACGGCACATTCATGGCTCTAATAAAAAGGAGCCACCCGTGAGTTTGATACCCTTTCTGTTGTTCGCATTTGTCGCCTCCATTACGCCGGGGCCGACCAATATTCTCGTGCTGACGAACAGCCAGCACTTTGGCGTAAAAAATACCGTACCTGCTATTTTGGGCGGATGTATCGCGGCCAGTGCGATTGTGCTGGTATCAGGCACGGGCGCAGGGGAAGTGCTGCGTCAGTATCCTCTGATACGTCAGATAATGAGCTGGACAGGCGTGCTGTGGCTAAGCTGGTTGAGCTGGCAGCTGTTTCGCGCCCCGGCTGCCCGTCTCTCCGCTGAGAACCGTATTCGATTCACCGCTCGGGCGGCGGCGCTGCTGCAGGTTGTGAACCCCAAAACCTGGATGATGGCGCTGGCCGTCGTCAGCCTGTTTGCCCCAACTGGCGATCATGCATTGCGGGATATTGCGCTAATGGCGCTATGGTTTCTGCTGATCTCGATAGCCTGTTTGATGTGCTGGGCGTGGTTGGGTAAAGCGGTGAACCGAATTTTTCGCACCACCGTGGCGATGGTGCGGTTTCAGCGCCTGATGGCGCTGTGTCTGCTCGTCTCCGCCTGGGCGGGCATGCTGGCTTAGGTCAGCGCTCCACCCATTCTGCATTGGGCAAAGCGTAGAATATCTTCCGCCAGGCGGTGCGCCGTATCCACATCGGCCTGGCTACGGTTCACCAGCATGCGGCTGAGGCAACCTTCCAGCACCAGCTCCATCTGTTTAGCCACCATCGCAGGGTCATCGACTTCCAGCGTGGTCAGCAGCTCGTGGGTAAAGTCATGCGCCGCCCGTTTTTGCTGATCCGCCAACTGGTGAATAGGATGGCCAGGGTCAGGAAAATAAGTGCAGGCGGCAATGAACAGACAACCCGGGTAGCGGTTGTTGCTGACGCATTCCGTCAGGGCGGTATAGCGCGCCAGCAGCTTTTGCTCCGCGGTCAGTTCTTCATTCAGCATCAGTTGTCTGCGCCAGATATCAACCTGCTGGCTGAGATAGCGCAGGGCGTCATAGAGTAGCGCCTCTTTATCTGGCCAGAAGCGCTTAAGTTCATCCAGGGGATAATCGATACGGTCGGCTACCATCTCAAGCGTAGTGCTGGCGATCCCTTGAATCTCAAGTAGTTGCAGGGCTTGTCCCAGTACGTCTTCACGTTGCACGGTTATCTCCTCCGCTATTCCCAACGGTTTGTCCCGCTTAAAGTGTTGTTTACGGTTGGCGATTGCGCAAATGCGCGCTAAATGCCGCAGCATCCATAAACCCGGTTACACGCTGTTCTGGCTGCTCATGTCCCTGTTGATTGAAGAACAGAATGGTTGGCAGCCCGAGTACGTTAAGCTGCTTCAGCAGAGCCTTATCCTGCGCATTATTGGCGGTCACGTTAGCCTGGAGCAAAACGGTCTCTTTCAGGGCGCTTTGCACCTGTGGGTCGCTAAAAGTATATTTTTCAAACTCTTTGCAGGCGACACACCAGTCGGCATAGAGATCGAGCATCACCGGTTTGCCTTTCGCCTCTGCCAGTGCGCTGTTAAGTTCATCCACGTTTTTTATCTGGGTAAAGTGCAGATGCGCCTGGGTCTGACTCACCGGTGTGCCGAACGCCCAGTCCTGCAGAGGGCGTACGCTCACCAGCGCGGCAGCCAGCAGCAGGATTTGCACCAGGCGCATCCATGGCTTCTTCGCCCCCAGGCTGACGATAAACGCCCAGGCAAAGAATGCTACGCCGAGCATCGCCCACAGGCGCAGACCCCAGGCGTCGCCGATGATACGCTCAAGAAGGAACACCGGCAGCGCGAGGATGACAAAACCAAATGCGGTTTTCACCGTCTCCATCCACGGGCCGCTCTTCGGCAGAAGTCGATTGCCGAAAACCGTGACCAGAATCAGCGGCAGACCCATGCCGAGCGCGTAGAGGTACAGCGTACCCCCGCCGAGCCACATGTTACCGCTCTGGGCGATGTACAGCAGGATAGCGCTCAGCGGTGCGGTAGTGCAGGGAGAGCAAATCAGCCCGGCAATGGCACCCATCGCGAACACGCCGCCTGCGGAGCCGCCCTGCTGACGGTTGCTCATCAGTGTTAAGCGCGTTTGCAGCGAAGAGGGCAGCTGTAGCGTGAACAGGCCAAACATTGACAGCGCCAACAGGATAAACACCGCTGACAGGCCAATGAGAACATAAGGGTGCTGGAGTGCCGCCTGGAACTGTAACCCGGCAGCGGCAACCACAAGGCCAAGGGCTGTGTAGGTTAGCGCCATTCCCTGCACGTATATAAAAGCCAGCAGCAGCGCGCGGGCGGTAGAAAGACGCTGTTTGCCGCCCAGCACGATGCCGGAGATGAGCGGATACATCGGCAACACGCACGGCGTAAAGGCAATGCCGATACCAATCAGTAACGCCCACAGCGCTGAGAACGGAAGGTCAGCGCTGTCGTTGGTTTTCTCAACCGAGGGGACCGGCGTTACAGCAGCAGACGCTTTCACTTCGCTGAGCGGCACGACTTTCGTTTCCGGTGGATAGCAGAATCCCGCGTCCGCGCATCCCTGGTAGGTCACCGTCAGCGTCGCGCCTTTATCGGCCTGATTCACCGTAACGGGCACGCTCAGGCGCTGGCGGTAGATTTCACTCTTACCGTAGAACTCGTCCTCGTGCCATTCGCCAGCGGGTAATTGTAATGCGGCCACGTTTGCCTGGGCAGGGGTAATGCTCACCTGCTTGCGATAGAGGTAATAGCCCTCTTTCACCTGCCAGGTGAGCGTCAGATCGTGCTGGTTCTGCTGAAAATCGAAAACAAACGCCTGGTCGGCAGGAATAAAGTTCGAACGGCCGGGCGCGTCAAACAACCCGGCAAAAGCTGACGTGCTGCACAGCAGCAGGATCAGCGTAAGGAAGCGTTGAGCCATGAGAGATAGTCGTTATCGCCGTGGACCACTGGCAATACCAGCAGCTCCGGGGTTTGGTAAGGATGATGAGATTTGAGGCAGTCCAGGAGAGCCTGCTGATTCGCCAGATTGGTTTTGAGCAACATCTGGACTTCGTACTCTTGCTCCAGCTTGCCTTCCCAGTAATAAAGGGAGGTGGCACCGGGGAGGAGCGTCACGCAGGCGGCCAGTTTTTCGGCCAGCACTTTGGCGGCGAGATCCTGGGCAGAGGCTTCATCAGGGGCGGTACACAGTACGACAACAGCATCAGGCGTGTTCACAAGTCGACCTCCTCATCACGAAAGGCTTCACTATATCACGCAAGGCGGTTGGTCATTAATGAAACGGGCCGCAGTGCGGCCCGATTTTAACTATTTTTACAACCACTCACCGTTTACAGCACCACGCCGCCAATGATAAAGCCGAGGATCACGCAAAGTGAAATGGCGACCACGCCCGGGATCAGGAACGCGTGGTTAAACACATACTTACCGATACGGGTTGAGCCGGTGTCGTCCATCTCCACCGCCGCCAGCAGGGTTGGGTAAGTTGGCAGAACGAACAGGGCAGAAACCGCCGCGAAAGAGGCAATCGCCGTCAGTGGCGTCACGCCCAGCATCAGTGCCGCAGGCATCAGCGCTTTGGTGGTCGCCGCCTGGGAGTAAAGCAGGGTAGCGGCAAAGAACAGCACCACCGCCAGCAGCCACGGGTAGTTGTGCAGCAGGTCGCCAGCGACGGTCTGAATGTCGCTGATGTGCGCTTTCACGAAGGTATCACCGAGCCACGCCACGCCCAATACGCATACGCAGGCGCTCATACCTGATTTAAAGGTGCTGGCGTTCAGCACTTCGCTGGTGTCGATTTTACAGGTGATGCTAATCAGCGTCGCGATGGTCAGCATAAACACTACAATCGCTTCGTTACGCGGCAGGACAGGGTTCTGGATCAGGCCCACGGTGTCGCTGATGGCGGTCGCGTAGAACATCACCGCGACAATACCGATCAGGAACAGCAGCACGGAGCGCTTTGCGTGCGGCTTCAGCTCGAAGACCTGACTGCCGCGCAGTCTCACTTCACCCTTGGCGAGGCGTTCCTGGTAAACCGGATCGTCTTTCAGTTCGGCGCCGAGGAAGTTACACAGCACGGCAGTAATCATCACCGCGATCAGCGTCACCGGGATACAGATCGCCAGCAGCGTCAGGTAGCTCACGCCCATCGGCTCCAGAATACCGGCGAAGAAGACCACCGCAGCGGAAATCGGCGAGGCGGTAATCGCAATCTGGGACGCGACGACGGCAATAGAGAGCGGACGAGACGGACGGATACCCTGCTCTTTCGCCACTTCGGTAATCACCGGCAGCGTAGAGAAGGCGGTGTGGCCCGTACCGGCGAGAATGGTCATAAACCAGGTCACCAGCGGGGCAAGGAAGGTAATGTATTTTGGATGGCGGCGCAGCATACGCTCCGCCAGGCTTACCAGGTAGTCCATACCGCCTGCCACCTGCATGGCGGCGATAGCGGCAATAACTGCCATGATGATTTCGATAACGTCGAACGGGATTGCGCCGGGTTTAATCTGAAAGATAAGGGTAAGAACGAGCACCCCGAGACCGCCGGCAAAACCAATGCCGATACCCCCGAGTCTTGCTCCCAAATAAATCGCCAACAAGACGATGACGAGTTCTGCTCCAAACATAAGGACCTGCCTTGCTTATTAACAAGTTGATATTGAATTGTTGTATTTTGGTAACGCCTAAAAAGAAAAAAGGCACGTCACAAGTGACGTGCCTTAAGAAGCCTAGCCTGAACGGTTACTGTTCGCTTTCATCGGTATATCGTTTTGCTTTATATGCCGGGTGCATCAGGTTCTGGGCCGAGAAGATATCGTCCAGCTCAGCTTCGGTCAACAGCCCGCGCTCCAGCACCACTTCACGTACGCTCTTACCGGTTTCGGCGCAAATCTTACCGACGATATCACCGTTGTGGTGACCGATGAACGGGTTGAGGTAGGTGACGATCCCGATGGAGTTATAGACATAACCCTCACAGACTTCTTTATTCGCCGTGATGCCGTTAATGCATTTTTCCAGCAGGTTGTAGCAGGCGTTCGTCAGGATGTGGATAGATTCAAACATCGCCTGACCAATCACTGGCTCCATCACGTTCAGCTGCAGCTGACCCGCTTCCGAGGCCATGGTCACGGTCGTATCGTTACCGATGACTTTGAAGCAAACCTGGTTCACCACTTCTGGCACTACCGGGTTCACCTTGGCTGGCATGATGGATGAACCGGCCTGCAGCTCTGGCAGGTTGATTTCATTCAGGCCAGCGCGCGGACCGGAAGAGAGCAGGCGCAGGTCGTTACAGATTTTGGACAGTTTTACCGCCAGACGTTTCAGGGCGCTGTGTACCATGACGTAGGCGCCGCAGTCGGAGGTGGCTTCAATCAGGTCTTCTGCAGGCACAACCGGCAGGTTAGAGACTTCAGCCAGCTTCTGTACCGCCAGCTGCTGATAGCCATCCGGGGTGTTCAGACGCGTACCGATGGCGGTGGCGCCCAGGTTCACTTCCAGCAGCAGCTCGGAGGTACGCAGCAGGTTTTTGGTCTCTTCGTTCAGCAGTACGTTAAACGCGTGGAATTCCTGGCCGAGCGTCATCGGCACCGCGTCCTGCAGCTGGGTACGACCCATTTTCAGGATGTCCTGGAACTCAACCGCTTTACGCTGGAAGCCATCACCCAGCTGGTTGATCGCATCCACCAGTTTCACCACAGAGGCATACACCGCGATACGGAAGCCGGTAGGGTAGGCGTCGTTGGTAGACTGGCATTTGTTTACGTGGTCGTTCGGGTTCAGGTACTGGTATTCACCTTTCTGGTGACCCATCAGCTCCAGGCCAATGTTTGCCAGTACTTCGTTGGTATTCATGTTGACGGAGGTGCCCGCGCCGCCCTGATAGACGTCAACCGGGAACTGGTCCATGCATTTGCCGTTGTTCAGCACTTCATCGCAGGCTGCGATAATCGCATTTGCCGCGCTTTTAGGAATGGTTTGCAGCTCTTTGTTGGCCAGTGCTGCGGCTTTCTTCACCATCACCATGCCACGGACAAACTCAGGAATGTCGCTGATTTTGCTGTTGCTGATGTAGAAGTTTTCAATCGCTCTCAGAGTGTGGACACCGTAGTAGGCATCCGCTGGAACTTCCCTGGTACCCAACAAGTCTTCTTCGATACGAATGTTGTTTAACATGTGAACCTTCTTTTCAAGCTGCCGATGGATTGTACTAAACACACAGTATTTATGTGGTTTTGAATATTTTCTGGCCGACGATTATTCCCTCAATCAGCCAGATGTTCGAGATCATATGCTGATGATAGCGAATTGCCGTAAGCTGGATCACTTATTATCGAGCCGATTCCATGATAATTATTAATCTGTGAAATGGGTCACCGCTTTATAATTTCCAAAAAAAATATCCGTGCAAACTGATTGAATTTTCGCTAACCGTCACCATTTCATACAAACGCGCGTCGCGAACACATTCAGACAGGGGCCCGATGGCCTCTGCCACACAGGAGATGCCAGTGCGCTGGATACCGTTTATTGCTTTCTTTCTCTATGTTTACATTGAGATTTCCATTTTCATCCAGGTTGCCCATGTGCTGGGCGTCCTGCTGACGCTGATTCTGGTGATTTTCACCTCCGTCATCGGCATGTCGCTGGTGCGTAATCAGGGTTTCAAAAATTTCCTGATAATGCAGCAGAAGATGGCCGCAGGGGAAAGCCCGGCGGAAGAGATGATCAAAAGCGTGTCGTTGATTATTGCGGGGCTGCTGCTGATCCTGCCGGGGTTCTTCACTGACTTCCTCGGCCTTCTGCTGCTTCTGCCGCCGGTGCAAAAACACCTGACCATGAAGCTGCTGCCGCATCTGCGCTTTAGCCGTATGCCGGGGGGCGGATTCAGCACCGGGCCGGGCGATACCTTTGAAGGGGAGTATCAGCGTAAGGATGAACAGCACGACCGTTTAGACCATAAAGACGATCGGTGATTTTGTTGCCCGGTGGCGCTTCGCCTACCGGGCTTCCGGTAGCGCACCGCGCTTCGGCAAAAACACCCACAGCCCTGCCAGCATGACAATCGCGTACAGACTCTTCCATCCCACCATCGCCAGCAGCAGCAGGCAAAGCATACCCCCGATGACCGCCAGAGCTTTATAGCGACCTTTCAGCAAACGACATCCCGCCAGCATGCACAGCAGGTAGATCATGATGAAAATGCCGTTGGCGTAAACGATCAGCGCGTCAAGATTGATCTTCAGTGCATAAATACACAGTGTGCTCACCACGCAGCAGCCCAGTACGGCATTCAGGGCATTCAGCGGAAGCTGGCGTTTAGACAGGCGCGCGAGGCGATTCTCTGGTTTGTCGAGCGCCTGCGACCACACCAGCCGGGCAAAGCTCTGGATATAAATATTCAGGCTGGCAAAACAGGCGAGATAGCCGATGACGCAGGCGATCCATAGCGCCTTCACGCCGAACAGTTCCACCACGATACCCGGTAGCGATGCCGCGGCGGCGAGATCCGCTCCGAACGCGTGGAAGTGTAAGACCAGCACGGTACACGCCCAATAGACCGTGCCAGCCAGCAGCAGGCCTATCATCAGCGCGCGGGGGAAATCACGTTCAGGCTGCTTAAATTCAGAGGCCAGATGAGCAAAGGCTTCCAGACCAACAAAACACCAGAACATGACGGAGAGCGCGGCGAAAAGCTCGGAATGGTCGACGTCGGTCAGCGCCGGGAAGGGAATTTCCTTTATTGTGATATCGCCCGCCCACCAGATTGCGACAACGAGCGCGACAATCAGCACCGCAACCAGCGTCTGCAGGTTGGCGCTGGAACTGGCGCCGCGAGAGCCCACCCACCAGACGATCGCCAGCGTACCCAGTTCGGCCAGCAATAACTGCTCGTTATGCCAGCCAAACAGCGCCTGACCAAAGCCGGTCGCAATATGCAACGCCGCAGGAAGACCAACCGGAATGACGGAGAGAAACAGCCAGCCGGTGACACGCTGCAGCCGCGGGCCAAAGGCCAGTCCGACAAAGTGCGCCACGCCGCCCGCGCTGGGGAAATGCCGCCCCAAGATGGCGAATACAATGGCTATCGGGAAAACTAATACAATCAGCGCTGGCCACGCCCACAGGCTGTTATTTCCAGCCACCAGCGCCGCCAGTGCGGGTACGGCAAACACGCCCGTACCTAACAAGGAGGTTGAGAGCAGTCCGACGCCCTGCGCCAGCCCCAGCTCCTGCTTGAGTCCACTCATTGACATCGCCCTGCCAGTACCAAAAGAGAGGCGATGGTAACACTTTCGCAAATTTTTTTTCGACTCCCCCTTGAAGGGGGAAAAAGCTATCCCCATCTCTCAGGGCACTAGTCGGAAAACCGCATGCGGGCCGGCGTCATCCATAACTGATAATGACTTTCTCAAAGGAGAGCTATCAATGAGTATTCGTCCGTTACATGATCGTGTGATCGTCAAACGTAAAGAAGTTGAAACCAAGTCTGCTGGCGGCATCGTTCTGACCGGTTCTGCAGCAGCCAAATCAACGCGTGGCGAAATCATCGCTGTCGGTAAGGGCCGCATCCTGGAAAACGGAACTGTGCAGCCACTGGACGTTAAAGTTGGTGACATCGTAATTTTCAACGATGGCTACGGCGTGAAATCCGAGAAGATCGACAATGAAGAAGTGTTGATCATGTCCGAGAGCGACATTCTGGCAATTGTTGAAGCGTAATTTACGCACGAGAATTTGAGGAAATAAGAACATGGCAGCTAAAGACGTAAAATTCGGTAACGACGCTCGTGTAAAAATGCTCCGCGGCGTAAACGTACTGGCAGATGCAGTTAAAGTGACTCTGGGCCCGAAAGGCCGCAACGTAGTGCTGGATAAATCCTTCGGCGCGCCAACCATCACTAAAGATGGTGTTTCTGTAGCACGTGAAATTGAGCTGGAAGACAAGTTCGAAAACATGGGTGCGCAGATGGTGAAAGAAGTTGCCTCTAAAGCGAACGACGCTGCTGGTGACGGTACCACCACCGCGACCGTACTGGCGCAGGCAATCATCACCGAAGGTCTGAAAGCCGTTGCTGCGGGCATGAACCCAATGGATCTGAAACGTGGTATCGACAAAGCTGTCGCCTCCGCTGTTGAAGAGCTGAAAGCGCTGTCCGTACCGTGCTCTGACTCTAAAGCCATTGCTCAGGTTGGTACTATCTCCGCTAACTCCGACGAAACCGTAGGTAAACTGATCGCTGAAGCGATGGACAAAGTCGGTAAAGAAGGCGTGATCACCGTTGAAGACGGTACCGGTCTGGAAGACGAACTGGACGTGGTTGAAGGTATGCAGTTCGACCGCGGTTACCTGTCCCCATACTTCATCAACAAGCCAGAGACTGGCGCTGTTGAACTGGAAAGCCCGTTCATCCTGCTGGCTGACAAGAAAATCTCCAACATCCGCGAAATGCTGCCAGTGCTGGAAGCCGTTGCGAAAGCAGGCAAGCCGCTGGTGATCATCGCTGAAGACGTTGAAGGCGAAGCGCTGGCGACCCTGGTGGTTAACACCATGCGCGGCATCGTGAAAGTGGCTGCGGTTAAAGCACCTGGCTTCGGCGATCGCCGTAAAGCGATGCTGCAGGATATCGCTACCCTGACCGGCGGTACCGTAATCTCTGAAGAGATCGGTATGGAACTGGAAAAAGCGACCCTGGAAGACCTGGGCCAGGCGAAACGCGTTGTGATCAACAAAGACACCACCACCATCATCGATGGCGTGGGTGAAGAAGCTGCTATTCAGGGCCGCGTTGGTCAGATCCGTAAGCAGATCGAAGAAGCGACTTCCGATTACGACCGTGAAAAACTGCAGGAGCGCGTAGCGAAACTGGCAGGCGGCGTTGCGGTAATCAAAGTCGGTGCAGCGACCGAAGTTGAAATGAAAGAGAAAAAAGCACGCGTTGACGATGCCCTGCACGCGACCCGTGCTGCGGTAGAAGAAGGCGTGGTTGCTGGTGGTGGTGTTGCGCTGGTGCGTGTTGCCGCTAAACTGGCAGGCCTGACCGCACAGAACGAAGATCAGAACGTGGGTATTAAAGTTGCGCTGCGCGCAATGGAAGCTCCTCTGCGTCAGATCGTTTCTAACGCCGGTGAAGAGCCATCTGTGGTTGCGAACAACGTGAAAGCGGGCGAAGGTAACTACGGTTATAACGCAGCAACTGAAGAATACGGCAACATGATCGACTTCGGTATCCTGGATCCAACGAAAGTGACCCGTTCTGCTCTGCAGTACGCGGCATCTGTCGCTGGCCTGATGATCACCACCGAGTGCATGGTCACCGATATGCCTAAAGGCGATGCACCAGACTTAGGTGCTGCTGGCATGGGCGGCATGGGCGGTATGGGCGGCATGATGTAATCGTGCGCTCTACGTCGTAGAATGTGAAAAACCCCCGGGCAGAAATGCTCGGGGGTTTTTCTTTTGGTCATCTTTTAGGTATAAGATTTACACACGGACAACTACTGTCCAGCTTATTGAAAACGAGGAATAACATGCGCGTAAAAGTCTGTGCAGGGATTGTAGGGGCAGCATTGCTGCTGGCGGGTTGTAGCTCCAGCAATGAGCTGTCGGCAGCGGGCCAGGGCGTTCGCTTTGTGGAAGATAAGCCTGGCAGTGAATGCCAGCTGTTAGGCACGGCAACCGGTGAGCAAAGTAACTGGATGTCAGGGCAGCATGGCGAAGAAGGCGGCTCGATGCGCGGTGCGGCGAATGCCCTGCGTAACCAGGCTGCGGCAATGGGCGGTAACGTGATTTACGGCGTGAGCAGCCCAACGCAGAGTATGCTGTCCAGCTTCGTGCCGACCGCCAGCCAGATGAACGGCCAGGTCTACAAGTGCCCGAACTGATTGCCTTTTTCCCTCTCCCTGTGGGAGAGGGTTAGGGTGCGGAGAAACTAGCGCTGCCGCAGCTGCAAATCCAGCGGCGTCTTGCTCGGCTCTCCGCCAATCTCGCGTGCCAGCTTCGGCACCATATAGCCTGAAACCAGCGTTAACAGTTCGCGCATAATCTGCCGGGCTTCTTCATCCGTCACCATGAAATGGGCCGCGCCCTGAACGCGATCCAGCACGTGCAGGTAATAGGGCATCACGCCCGCATCAAACAGGGCATTGCTCAGGTCAGCCAGCACGCGGGCGCTGTCATTGACGCCGCGCAGCAGCACGCTCTGGTTCAGCAGCGTCACGCCCGCTTTACGCAGACGCGCCATCGCCGCGCGAAAGTCATCGTCAATTTCATTCGCGTGGTTAATATGATTCACCAGCAGCACCTGCAATCTTGACTGCTCCAGGCGTGACACCAGTCCGTCAGTGACACGTGCCGGAATGACAATCGGTAAACGGCTGTGAATACGCAGGCGCTTAACGTGCGGGATGGCTTCAAGCTGAGTCAACAGCCAGTCCAGCTCATGATCTTTTGCCATCAGCGGGTCACCGCCGGAAAAAATAATCTCATCCAGCTCCGGATGGGCGGCGATATAGTCCAGCGCGACCTGCCAGTTGCGTTTATTGCCCTGGTTTTCGGCATACGGGAAGTGCCGACGGAAGCAATAACGACAATTTACCGCGCAACCGCCTTTTACCAGCAGCAGGGCGCGGTTGAGATACTTGTGCAGTAAACCCGGCACCACGCTGTTCTGCTCTTCCAGCGGATCGGTGCTGTATCCCGGTGCGGTGACAAACTCATCCTGCGAAGTAAGCGTTTGTTTTAAAAGTGGATCGTCGGGGTTGCCTTTCTCCATCCGCGCCACAAACGCACGGGGAACGCGCAGGGCGAAAAGGCGTTTTGCCTCGCGGCCTGCAAGCAACTCTGGGTGCTGATCGAGGTCTAAAAGACGCAGCAATTCATCAGGACTGGTGATTACATCGGCAAGTTGCGATAACCAATCTTCTCTGGACGGGGTGTTTAGGGTTACAATATGCGCCATTTTGTGGCTTAGCTACCAGTTAACAAATTTAGAGGGCCTTATGGCAACGTACTATAGCAACGATTTTCGTGCTGGTCTTAAAATCATGATGGACGGCGAACCGTACGCGGTTGAAGCCAGCGAATTCGTTAAACCAGGTAAAGGCCAGGCATTCGCACGCGTTAAGCTGCGCCGTCTGCTGACCGGTACCCGTGTTGAGAAAACCTTCAAGTCTACTGACTCCGCTGAAGGCGCTGATGTTGTTGATATGAACCTGACCTATCTGTACAACGACGGTGAGTTCTATCATTTCATGAACAACTCCACTTTCGAACAGCTGTCTGCTGATGAGAAAGCGGTAGGTGATAGCGCTAAGTGGCTGCTGGATCAGGCTGAGTGCATCGTGACCCTGTGGAACGGCCAGCCTATCGCTGTGACCCCACCAAACTTCGTAGAACTGGAAATCGTTGAAACCGATCCAGGTCTGAAAGGTGATACCGCAGGTACCGGCGGTAAACCAGCCAAACTGTCTACCGGCGCAGTGGTTAAAGTTCCACTGTTCGTACAGACTGGCGAAGTGATCAAAGTGGATACCCGCTCCGGCGAATACGTATCCCGCGTGAAGTAATTTACGTCATGATTGAAGGCGCAGCGCCCGCTGCGCCTGATTTTTGCAGGCAGGGATGATGAAACGTACCGTTAAAATTCTGCTTCTGTTAGCGCTTTCCAGTGCATTGCTTTCCGGCTGTAACACCACCCGTGGAATGGGACAAGATATCCAGGATCTCGGTCATATCATTTCTCACGCCGCCAGCTAAGTTCGTCTAATTTTCCTAAAAATGCTTCCTTTTCCGTCAACCGGCGGGATCTTGTCTATTCTTAAGTTGCTATACACAAAACAACTTTGGCTATAAAAGGAAGATATTATGGTTAAGAAGACAATTGCAGCGATCTTTTCAGTCCTGGTACTTTCTTCAGTGTTAACGGCCTGTAATACCACGCGTGGCGTCGGTCAGGATATTTCTGAAGGTGGTAGCGCAATCTCTGGTGCGGCAACTAAAGCTCAGCAGTAATTAACATACGGTACGAGACCAGCGGGTTTCGTACCGTCAGCTTTCTGATTCCTGCAGGGATAAGAACGGAGAAAAACGCGTATCCATATGCAGTTTCATGCGGATATTGCGTTTGTAGGTATAGACCGTTTTTCCATTGATACTCAGGTGAGCGGCAATTTTTTGATTGCTTGCACCGTCCATCCACAATGTCAGCACTTTCTCTTCCTGCCGGGTCAGCAAGGGGGCGGCTGCCGTTGGCCTTTCAGCGCTGGCGCGCGAGTTTAATGCGTCGTTGATAGTCGTTGCCACTTCTTCGAGACTGGCGTTTTTCAACAGCGACGACCACACCGGGAACTGTCCGAGCCAGTCGGTCATGCCGCGATCCTCTCCCGATTGCAGCATAATAAACGGTAATCGTTCACTGGCGTTAAGCAAGGACGAGAGCTGCTGAAAATGATGAATATCCTGCCTGAAGCCGTACAGGTCGGCGATGACCAGCGTGGGTTTCCATTGCAGAATGTGCTCCCTGGCAAGGAACAGATTATTTAGCCCGGTCACAACGTAGTGTCCCGGGAACAAACCGGAATGATTGAGCCATGCTTCAAACCCCGTGCGGGTGAAGTGACAACGGTCAATCAAAAGAATTTTGAACATATTTTATTCGCAGTCGGCTAGTGGTTTGGCTTCCTGCCATCAGAAAGCACATCATCATAGAGAAGTCGGATGAGTGCTAAATGCCGGAACTACGCGCCATACTGCGGCTATTTCTTGCCTTAACGTGTTCAGCAAAAAATGATTGAAAAAAAATAGCACGCTAACCACAATATGGGGCGTAATCTCTGCCTTACGGGACGACCCGTAAGCGTTTCTTTCACCGGGGACGGCCCCAACTTGAATTAAGTTAAGGAGCCTGAAATGTCCTGGATCATTCTTTTTATTGCTGGCCTGCTCGAAGTGGTATGGGCAATTGGTCTCAAGTACACCCATGGATTTACCCGCCTGACGCCCAGCGTCATAACCGTCACCGCAATGATCGTGAGTATTGTCCTGTTATCCTGGGCGATGCGCTCGCTGCCTGTGGGAACGGCTTATGCCGTCTGGACGGGCATTGGTGCGGTGGGGGCCGCCATCACCGGCATTCTGCTGCTGGGAGAGTCAGCGAGTCTGGCGCGTATCGCCAGCCTCGCCTTGATTGTGGCCGGCATCGTTGGGCTGAAGCTCAGCACCCATTAATGGGGCTGTTTTACCCAGATGAGCTTTGACACATCAAACCCTTGTCGGGTCGCGACGTCCAGCATCTGCTGTTTCATTTCTGACGAAATAGTTGGCGTGCGGGAAAGTATCCACAAATAGTCGCGATCCGGCCCGCAGACCAGCGCGTGACGGTACTCTCTGTCGAGCGCGATCACGTTATAGCCGCCATAAAACGGGCCGAAGAAAGAGACTTTGAGCGCGGCCCGTCGCGGGTCGCCCGTGAAGTACGCTTTCCCAATCGATTGCTGCCACATCTCCCGATCGGGATTATAGCCCCGGTTGATCACCTGAATACCGCCATCATCCATCGGGCTGTAATTCGCAGTGACCTTCTCTAAGCCCTGCTCAAACCGATGGTCGAGGCGCGCGATTTCATACCATGTTCCAAGGAAGCGTTGTGCATCAAAAGGCGAGACGACGGTAACGCCTGGAGGTGGGGTAGGGGAACTGCAGGCAACCACTAAAAACGCGGCTGTCACCGCGGCGATAACAGGCAGAATGCGCATAGGAGTTTCCTTACTGTTTTTTGTTAAGTGTAGATGACGGCAAGGAAAATGTGGTTTTTGTGCGGTGTGTTTCGCTGGGTGGCCACCCCGTGGATTTTGTAGGCCGGGTAAGCGTTAGCGCCACCCGGCAATGTTTTACTGCAGCGCGTCGAGGATACGGTATGCCGCCTCAACGCGTGCCGGGTTCGGATAGCTTTTATTCGCCAGCATCACAATGCCGAGCTGCTTTTCAGGAATAAATGCCACGTAGCTGCCAAACCCGCCGGTAGAGCCTGTTTTATGGACCCATGACGCATTGACCGGGGGCGCCGGTGGATTCACTTCTCTCGCAGGCAGCGGTGCCAGCGCCACCTTATTGTCGCTACCTTCAACCACGGTTTTTGCATCGACCGGCCAGTTAAGCATTTCCCAGCCTAACCCCTGATACATGGCACCCACGCGCCAGTAGCGAGACTGCGCCAGGGTAAGGCCTTTCCTGAGTGAACTATCCTCAAGCGAGTCCGGCTTCATGTTGACCATCACCCAGTTTGCCATATCCTTCACGTTGGTTTTTACGCCATAGGCTTCAGCGTCCAGCATTCCTGGCGAAACGTGTACCGCCTTACCGTCGCGGTATCCCCAGGCGTAATGCGCCTCTTCCGCTTTCGGAACGTTAATCCAGGTATGGTCCAGCTTGAGCCGCTTAAAGACCCGCGTCGTTATGGCCTGCTCATAGCTCATGCCGGAAGGTTTGACCGCCAGCGCGCCAAAAAGACCGATGCTGGCGTTGGCGTAAAGACGCGTGGTGCCCGGCTTCCACTGAGGCTGCCAGTTTTGATAAAAGCGCAGCAGAGAGGCGTTATCCGTGACCTCATCCGGTACCTGTAACGGCAAACCTCCTGCGGTATAGGTTGCCAGATCCAGCATGCGGATCCCCTGCCACTGCTTGCCTGTCAGTTCAGGCCAGTATTTGGTCACCGGATCGCCCAGCGATATTTCACCCCGAGCAATGGCATCGCCGCCCAGTACGCCGGTGAAGGTTTTACTTATAGAGCCCAGCTCGAATAAGGTTTGTGGGGTGACAGGTTTGTTCGCCGCAACATCGGCTTTACCGAAGGTAAAGTAGTGCGGCTGACCCTGATAAATCACCGCCACCGCCATACCCGGAATGGCCTGCGCTTTCATCAGCGGCGTAACGGTACGTTCCACCATCTCAGCCAGCTGTTTTTCTGACATCGGTGCAGCCAATACCGAGCAGGAGGTGCTGAGCAGCAGGGCGCAGCAAAGGGATTTAGTCATCATCAGTTATCTTCCGTAATAGCAGTTCAAGGGGGTGTCCGGGCCCGTCAGACCGCTGTAGTCTGTTGGATTTGACTATGGCTGACAAACGGTTAAATTTAGCATTAGCTGTTAATTTTTCTAACGGACGAGACCATGACGCGCAGCTATCTCCCTCTTAATTCCCTGCGGGCGTTTGAAGCAGCCGCCAGGCACCTCAGTTTTACGCATGCCGCTATCGAGCTGAACGTCACCCATTCCGCGATTAGCCAGCACGTAAAGGCGCTGGAGCAGCATCTTAATTGCCAGCTGTTTGTTCGCGTTTCGCGAGGGCTGATGTTGACCACCGAAGGCGAGAATTTGCTGCCTGTGCTGAATGACTCGTTCGATCGCATCGCCGGCATGCTGGATCGCTTTGCCAGCCAGCGCGCTCAGGAGAAGCTCAAAATAGGTGTGGTAGGAACCTTTGCTACGGGGGTTTTATTCTCTGAGCTTGCGGACTTTCGCCGCTGCTATCCGCATATTGATCTTCAGCTTTCCACCCATAACAATCGCGTCGACCCGGCGGCTGAAGGGCTTGATTACGCCATTCGCTACGGTGGCGGCGCGTGGCATGGAACCGATGCTGAATTCCTTTGCCCTGCGCCGCTGTCTGCGCTCTGTACACCCGACATTGCCTCCTGTCTAAAAAGCCCGGCAGATATCCTGAAGTTTACCCTGCTGCGCTCCTACCGGCGCGACGAGTGGGCTGCGTGGATGCAGGCAGCGGGTGAACATCCTCCCTCGCCGACGCACCGGGTGATGGTGTTTGATTCGTCCGTGACCATGCTGGAAGCCGCGCAGGCAGGCGTAGGGATTGCCATTGCGCCTGTCGACATGTTTACCCATTTACTCAGCAGCGAGCGCATCGTGCAGCCGTTTGCAACGCAGATTGACCTCGGCAGCTACTGGCTCACAAGGCTACAGTCACGGACAGAAACGCCCGCAATGCGCGAGTTTGCCCAGTGGCTGGTGGGGAAGATGCAGAAATAAAAGGCCCGCCGGGTGGCGGGCCTGAAGCGTCAGATGGTGACCACGGCAATCAGCGTCACCACGGTCAGGATGGTCGCCAGACCGTAGAACACCCATTTACCGCTCGGTACATGGATTTTCAGATCATGCATCGCATGGTGAATACGGTGCAGGCCACACCACAGCGGCAGGACGATCATCAGGAAGATGAACACGCGGCCGATAAAGCTGCTCGCGAACGCCAGCACGCGCTCGTAGCTCAGCGCATCGCCCGGGAACAGCCCCAGCGGCAGCATAATGCCGACCAGCAGAATGATGACGGGGGCGATGATGGCACTCCACATGCCGCCTGCGCCAAACAGGCCCCAGAAGACCGGCTCGTCAGAACGTTTTGGATTTGGATTGATCACAGTAGTCTCCTTACCAGAACAGTGCGACAAACAGAATGACCACAGTGACCAGAATCGTCACTGCCCAGAGCCCTTTAATCACCGGCTCTGGCCCCATTTTCTCGTCTTTTATGATGATGTTCGCGGCTTTTGGCGCCAGCTCAAACCAGGTTTTGGTATGAAGCAGCGCGGCCGCGAGCACGATCAGGTTCAGAACAACAATGATCGGGTTTTGCAGGAAACCGACAAAGCTGGCCCAGGCTTCCGGGCCATGCTTGAGGGCAAAAACGCCGTACATCAGCTCAAGACTGAACCAGACCGCCGGTACCGCCGTGCCTTCACGCAGCATATAGAAGCGATAAAACGGCAGGTTTTTCCACCAGGTGGACGGCACAGGCCGCACATAGGCTTTGCGTTTAGTCGTCATCATGCACTCCTTAGCGTGGTTTCAGGGTAGCGATAAGAAAGTCTTTCGAGCTTTCTACTTTACCCTGCTGAATTGCGGCGGCCGGGTCGACGTGCTTCGGACACACTTCGGAGCAGTAACCCACAAAGGTACAGCTCCAGACGCCGTTCTGGCTGTTAAGCTGCGCCATACGTTCTTTTTTACCGTGGTCGCGGCTGTCTTCGTTATAGCGGTGCGCCAGGGTAATGGCGGCCGGGCCGATGAACTCCTTGTTCAGGCCAAACTGTGGACAGGCTGCGTAGCACAGGCCGCAGTTGATGCAGCCGGAGAACTGATGATATTTCGCCATCTGAGCCGGCGTCTGGGTATTTGGCCCCTGATCCGGCGTGCGCGGATTACCGATGATGTACGGCTTAATGGCTTCCAGGCTTTCGATAAAGTGGGTCATATCGACCACCAGATCGCGTTCAATCGGGAAGTTGCCCAGCGCTTCGACCTTAATGCCTTTGGTGTACTCGCGCAGGAAGGTCTTACAGGCCAGCTTCGGCACCTTGTTGACCATCATGCCGCAGGAGCCGCAGATTGCCATGCGGCAGGACCAGCGGTAGCTCAGGTCTGGCGCCAGGTTATCTTTGATATAGCCGAGCGCATCCAGCAGGGAGGTTTGCTCGTCATAAGGGACTTCATAGAAAGCGCTGTGCGGTGCGGCGTCCACTTCCGGATTGTAGCGCACCACTTCAACCTTCATTTTTTGCATCTCAGCCATTCGCCTTCTCCTTCTTCTCGGCGGCTTCTGCTTCTGCACCGTACACGCGTTTAGCCGGCGGCAGCGTGGTGATTTTCACGTCGCTGTAGTCCAGACGTGTGGTGCCATCTGCATCGCGCCAGGCGAGAGTGTGTTTCAGGAAATTGACGTCGTCACGTTCGGTACAGCCTTCGTCCAGACGCTGGTGGGCCCCACGCGACTCTTTACGCGCCAGCGCAGAGTGCGCCATACATTCCGCGACGTTCAGACCGTGGCCCAGCTCGATGGTGTAGAGCAGGTCGGTGTTGAATACGCTGGAGGTATCGGTGATGCGTACGCGCTTGAAGCGCTCCTGCAGTTCCGCCAGCTTGTCGACGGTTTTTTGCATCAGCTCTGGCGTACGGTAAATACCGCAGCCTTCTTCCATCGACAGGCCCATCTCGTCGCGGATCTTAGACCAGTTCTCGTTACCCTCCTGGTTCACCAAATCTTTCAGGCGTTTTTCAACGTCTGCGACCTGCGCATCCAGCGCGGCACCGTTGGCTTCGCCTGCGGTAGCTGCCCGCTCCATCGCGCGCTCGCCCGCCATGCGGCCAAAGACGACCAGCTCTGCCAGCGAGTTAGACCCGAGACGGTTGGCGCCGTGCAGACCCACGGAGGAACACTCGCCGACGGCGAACAGGCCTTTAATACGGGTTTCGCACTGCTGGTCGGTTTCGATCCCGCCCATGGTGTAGTGCGCGGTTGGACGCACTGGAATCGGCTCTTTCACCGGGTCGACGCCGACGTAAGCTTTCGCCAGCTCGCAGATGAACGGCAGACGTTCCAGCAGTTTCTTCTCACCAAGGTGACGCAGGTCGAGATAGACCACATCGCCGCGCGGCGTGGAGATGGTGTTGCCTTTGCGCCACTCGTGCCAGAAGGCCTGAGAGACTTTGTCGCGCGGGCCGAGTTCCATGTATTTGTTCTTCGGCTCGCCGAGCGGGGTTTCCGGGCCCATGCCGTAATCCTGCAGATAGCGGTAGCCGTTTTTATTGACCAGAATACCGCCTTCACCGCGGCAGCCTTCCGTCATTAGAATGCCGGAGCCCGGCAGGCCGGTTGGGTGATACTGGACGAACTCCATATCGCGCAGCGGTACGCCGTGACCGAGCGCCATGCCCATGCCGTCACCGGTGACGATGCCGCCGTTGGTGTTATAACGATAAACGCGACCCGCACCGCCCGTCGCCATCACTACCGCGTTGGCGCGGATCTGGACAAGCGTGCCTTCCATCATATTCATCGCCACCAGGCCACGCGCCTGCCCGTCATCAACCAGAATGTCGAGGACGAAATGTTCATCGAAGCGCTGAATTTGTGGGAACTGAAGGGAGGTCTGGAACAGGGTGTGCAGCATGTGGAAGCCGGTTTTATCGGCGGCGAACCAGGTGCGTTCAATCTTCATACCGCCAAAGCGGCGAACGTTGACGCTGCCGTCAGGACGGCGGCTCCACGGACATCCCCACTGTTCAAGCTGGGTCATTTCCGTTGGACAATGATGCACAAAGTAGTCAACGACATCCTGTTCGCAAAGCCAGTCGCCCCCTGCAACCGTGTCGTGGAAATGGTATTCAAAGCTGTCATGATCCTGCGCAACGGCGGCGGACCCTCCTTCTGCTGCCACTGTGTGACTACGCATTGGATAGACTTTTGAAATCAATGCGATTTTAGCGTTGGGATTAGCTTGTGCTGCAGCAATCGCAGCACGTAATCCAGCCCCGCCAGCGCCTATTACGGCAAGATCGGCTTGAAAAGTTTGCACGACATTCCTCCAGATTTTTGTTATTTCGCAACGCGACAAACTAAAGGTAGTTCACCCGTCCAAAAGGACGATTGCGAAAGCGTTTCCACTGCTCCTTTATGGGTAAAACAGTATAACCGTGTAGATGTCAGGGAAATTTGACGTGTTCGATTTTTTTGCTGTTCTGTACGGCGATTTATCATGAAGATTGATGAAATACGTCACGAAAAAGTTCACCTAAATGAAATGCCCTTTTTTACTGCGCAAAATTTGTCTCTGCCCCTGCTAACGAGTAGACTTCGTGCCCTTGTCTGAAATCGGAGAACAACTCATGAGCGAAACGGCCACCTGGCAGCCGAGCGCATCCATCCCTAATCTGTTAAAACGCGCTGCAATTATGGCGGAGATCCGCCGTTTCTTTGCCGACCGCGGAGTCCTGGAGGTGGAAACGCCGTGCATGAGTCAGGCAACGGTAACGGATATTCATCTGGTGCCGTTTGAAACCCGTTTTGTTGGCCCCGGCCACTCTCAGGGCATGAATTTGTATCTGATGACCAGCCCGGAATACCACATGAAACGCCTGCTGGCGGCGGGGTGTGGCCCGGTGTATCAGCTGTGCCGCAGCTTCCGTAATGAAGAGATGGGGCGTCACCACAACCCGGAATTCACCATGCTGGAGTGGTACCGCCCGCATTATGATATGTACCGCCTGATGAATGAGGTGGACGATCTGCTGCAGCAGGTCCTGGACTGCTCAGAAGCCGAAACGCTCTCCTATCAGCAGGCTTTCCAGCGCCATCTGGAAATCGATCCGCTGTCGGCGGACAAAACCCAGCTGCGCGAAGTGGCAGCAAAACTGGATCTGAGCAACGTGGCGGATACCGAAGAGGATCGCGACACGCTGCTGCAGCTGCTGTTCACTTTTGGCGTTGAACCGCAGATTGGCAAAGACCGTCCGACCTTTGTCTACCACTTCCCGGCAAGCCAGGCGTCGCTGGCGCAGATCAGTACCGAAGATCATCGTGTCGCAGAGCGTTTTGAGGTCTATTACAAAGGCATCGAGCTGGCGAACGGCTTCCACGAACTGACGGATGCCCGCGAGCAGCAGCAGCGCTTCGAGCAGGATAACCGCAAGCGCGCCGCGCGCGGTCTGCCGCAGCAGCCTATTGATGTGAATTTGCTTGAAGCATTAAAAGCAGGTCTGCCGGATTGCTCCGGCGTGGCGCTGGGTGTTGACCGTCTGGTGATGCTGGCCCTGGGCGCAGAGCAGCTTGGCGATGTGATTGCGTTTACCGTAGATCGCGCCTGACGGCAGTTTACCCTCTCCCGTGGGAGAGGGTTGCCCCGCTTACCTTACAAACTTCCCGCCGGGCGCGTACGCGCCGCTGACGTCAGCGTTCTTCCCGTTTTACGCCCGTCCAGGCTTTCGAGACGCATCTGGAACGGTGGGAACGGCATATCAATACCGTGCTCGCGGAAGCCCGCCAGAATCAGCTGGTGGATCTCATGGCGCAGCGGCATACGGTGTCCCATTTCGGCGGCGTAGATGCGCAGCTCGAAAATCTGGATCCCCTGCTGTAAATCCACAAGGAATACTTCCGGCGCCGGGTTGTCGATTACCAGCGAACAGCGTTCAGCGGCAGTGTAGAGGATCTGGGTGACCTCTTCGCTGTTGGCGTCCGACGGCGCCGGTACCGTCAGCACCACGCGGGTAACGGAGTCTGACAGCGACCAGTTGATGAACTGCTCGGTAATAAACGCCTTGTTTGGCACGATGATCTCTTTGCGATCCCAGTCGCTGATCGTCGTCGCGCGGGTGTTGATCTTCGTGATGCTGCCGGTCAAATCGCGGATCGTTACGGTATCGCCAATACGGATCGGTTTTTCGAACAGAATGATCAGGCCAGAGATGAAGTTGGCGAAGATCTCCTGTAAACCAAAACCTAACCCTACACCAAGGGCCGCCACCAGCCACTGCAGCTTCGACCACTCAATACCGATCATCGAGAAGCCAACCAGCCCGCCAAACAGCATGATCAGATATTTGGTAATGGTCGTAATCGCATAGCCTGTACCCGGCGTTAAATCCAGATGCTGCAGCAGCGCAAGCTCCAGCAGCGCCGGGAAGTTGCGTACCAGCTGCGTGGTGATGATCAGCACCAGAATGGCAATCAGCACCGCCCCTAAGGTAATCGGCTCCAGGCTTTCAACACCCTGCACCGTAGACGTCACGTCCCAGAGAGAGATGTTCTCCAGGAAGCCGAATGCGGAGTGGATCTCTGACCACAGGAAGATGACCGAGAGGAGGGCAATCAGCATCAGTATGGAACGAACCAGGCGCAGGGACTGGGTACTGATGGCATCCAGATCCAGCTCGACTTCGTCCGCTTCCGTTGTGCCTTCCGTACTGTTGACGTGGTTTGGCTCTTCCTCACCCCGCGCGCGCTGGGCGAGGATCTCCGCCCGGCGATGCTTGGCTCGGTCAAAGGCCAGACGGCGGCGCTGGATCAGCATCCAGCGGCGGATTACGTGGTACACCACCAGCAGCAGGAACCAGATGGCCACCGAGGTTTCCAGCCGCGCCAGCAGCGCCTGCGCGGTTGCCAGATAGCCTACCGCAGCTGCCAGCATCGCAAACAGCGGCGCGCTAAGCAGCAGGTTCCAGAGCAGCCGGTTGAACATGTTTTCGCCGCTGCCGGATTTATCGAGATAGAGCGGAATACCCGCGCGTTTCAGGCTGAGCGTGACGATGGCCAGCGCCCCGCATATCAGCATAAAGCAGAGGCGCCCCAGCGAGCCTGAGAATTCCCGGTCGTTGAGATTATCGAACATGATCAGCGCCATAATCAGCGGCACAATCAGCCCGATGCTCATCAGGTAGTAACGCATGGCGCGCGCAACGCGATTACGCGGCCAGCCAAAGTGGGTGATAAACAGGCCATTGGGGCGCGCGAAGGTGGCGCAAATCATGACCACCCACAGCAGCGGCACCGTGGCGGTGACGCCATCGCCAATCGCGACCGCGAGCGGATAGGGCCAGGCTTCCCGCAGGCCATACCCCAGCGTCATCCACAGCACCGGCAGCGGAGAGGCGACAAGAATCGACCAGAATACGGTGCGCAACGTCAGCCAGAAGTGATCCTGGGTGACTTTCCCGACCCGGGAGCTGGAACGCTCCAGGAAGCGGGTGAAATGTCTGCGCGAGTAAATGCTGAAGCCCACCAGAATCAACGCCCCCAGCAGCGGGAAAATGGTCTCTTTGCTGGTAAACATCATCACGCTGGCCTGTCCCAGTTGGCTGACGGTGTCCAGCGAAATCAGGCGGCGCAGGTCCTGGACAATCTCAATCGGCCACGAGAAGGTCATCGGACGCACGTCGGACGTCCAGAAGAGATAACGGTGCGTAGCCTCGTTCACCTCTTTCAGCGCATCTTCCAGCTGGCTATTGGAGACTTTTAGCTTGGTCAGCTCCAGAATCAGCGTATCCCCGCCCTGGAGCAGAGAGTTCAGCAGCTCACGCTGGGTACGCAGCTGGGCTTCCAGAATACGGTTTTGCTCGCTGGTCAGGGGCTGGCCGTCAGCCTGACGGATCTGGCGGATTTGCGGCTGTTTATTGAGAAGATCTTCAAAGTGCAGGCGCTGAACGCGCAACTGGGCCATCTCGGTATCCAGCTGCTGCGGCTTCGGCATTTCCGGCAGGCGCGCGACCTGGGCGCGTAACGCTTCGCCCAGCAGGTTTGATGACCCGAGCCACTGGGACTGCTCGCGCAGGGTGTTGAGCGCCTGGCGAACCTGCAGGGTTTGATTGGTGGCCTGACGCTGCTGCGAGGCAACCAGATCCATGCGCTGCGCCTGCTGGTTCAGCGCGGCAGAAAGCTCGCGGTTGACCCTGAATTGTTCGTTGATACCGGCAGGCAGGTTTTCGCTGTTTTCCGCCAGCAGTTCGGTGCTTTCAAGGGCACGCTCGGCTTCGCGCTGACGCTGGCTGTTAAGCTGATTGCGCAGGGCCTGGAGATACGCATCCAGCTGCTCGCTCTGCTTCTGAGCGAGTTCAGAGCGCATCCGCGACAGCTCCTGGCGGTTATTGGCGGAAAGCTGCGCTAGCTCCAGCTCATCGACAAGGGCCTTCAGGCGAGCCGATTCTGCCTGCAGGCCCAGATTTTGAGCCTGAGCCTGTGGCGTATTGCCGCTTTGCGTACCCACGCGACGCTCAACTTCATTAAGCTGGCGGCGGGCATCGGTTTGCTGTTGCGGAAGCTGGCTGAGGGAGTCGGCAATTTCACGCGCTCGCTCCTGCTCCTGCTGGGCAAGGCGGCTCTTTTCCAGAAGCTGGCTGCTGACCTGCAGGATCTCCTGGTTCAGGGCGTCGGAGGTCATACCTGCTGGCACATCGCGCGGTTCGTCACGCAAATTATTGAGCTGCGCGCGTAGCGTCTGCGAGAGTTTGGGGAAATTGTCGATAACCTGCTGATACTGCTGAGCGCGCTCAAGAGAGCCTTTCCGCTCCTCAAGCGCGTTCAGGGCAGCCTGGAGCGACTCGACGGTCTCTGGCTGAGCGGGTTTAGCCGCTTTTGCCTGCTCCAGTTCCTGGGTTATCTGTTTGGCGTCGGGGGCTGTCGCTGCGTACGCCCCCATGCTGAGGCACCAGGCCATCAGTAGAACGATAATCGGGCGCACGTCAGCGATCCTTCTGTTGTTAGCCTTCGTCTTTTTTGTCGTCAACCAGCGGGCTGGCGTCGTGCTCGGCGTTGATCTCTTCCTGCGGTAGCGGCGCTGGTTCTGCATCCGGCGTAACGAAGGTTTCGGTAGAGACCGCCAGCGGCTGGCCCAGTTTGGTGACCGACAGGCTTTCGAGCTGTTCAGCCAGCTTCACTTTGCCCGGCGCAAACAGGTTGATTACGGTAGAGCCCAGCTTGAAGCGACCCATCTCCTGACCTTTCAGCAGGGCCACCGAGCCTTCCGCTTCACCGGCAGGCCAGGTCCAGCGTTTGATCACGCCTTCGCGCGGTGGGGTGATGGTGCCCGCCCAGACGGTTTCGATGCTGCCTACGATGGTCGCACCGACCAGAATCTGTGCCATAGGGCCAAATTCAGTATCGAACAGACAGATGACGCGCTCGTTACGGGCAAACAGGTTCGGCACGTTCTGCGCGGTCAGGTGGTTTACGGAGAACAGGTCGCCCGGGACGTAAATCATTTCACGCAGGATACCGTTACACGGCATGTGCACGCGATGGTAGTCGCGCGGTGACAGATAGGTGGTGGCAAACGTTCCGTTGCGGAACAGATCCGCCATCAGGTAGTTACCCGCCAGCAGCGCTTCCAGACTGTAGTTATGGCCCTTCGCCTGCAGGATTTTGTCGTCTTCGATGTTACCCAACTGGCTGATCACGCCGTCTGCCGGCATCACCAGGACGTTAGGATCGGTGTTCAGCGGGCGCACTTCGTCACGCAGCGGGCG
Source organism: Enterobacter cloacae complex sp. ECL352 (assembly GCF_020149545.1). Classification (NCBI taxonomy): domain Bacteria; kingdom Pseudomonadati; phylum Pseudomonadota; class Gammaproteobacteria; order Enterobacterales; family Enterobacteriaceae; genus Enterobacter; species Enterobacter cloacae complex sp. ECL352. Next base: position 2,827,093 of record NZ_CP083709.1, on the reverse strand, counting down.
TACGAAGAACTCGTTGAAGGTGCGGTAGCTGGCGGTATCCGGCTTCTGCGCCTCTTTCATGTCGACCTTGTAATATTTTACGAAAAGGTCGATGACCAGTTTGGTCAGCCAGCCCGCGCGTTTGCTTGCGCCCCAGCCCGCCAGGCGAGTGAGCCACAGTTTTGGCAGAATGTATTGAAGCGAAAGTTTAAATGCGTTTAACAAGGTAGCCTCCAGGCCATTGTTTTGTCGTTCCTGATCCGACGTCAAGCCGCCGGAACCTGAAAAAAGGGGACGATTTTAGCGATGCTTAGCTTAGTTGTCAGTTATCAGAATCAGAAAAGTTTTTACGCGTTTTTACGTCTTCCATGCTCTCAAGAATACGGTGGTAATTCTCGAAGCGGGTTTCCGCGATCTCGCCTTTCTCAACCGCTTCACGGATAGCACAGCCTGGGTCGTTATCGTGCTTACAGTCGCGGTATTTACAGGCGCCTAAATAATCATGGAATTCGACAAATCCGTTAAAGATTTGTTCCGGCTCAAGGTGCCACAAACCGAACTCACGCACCCCCGGGGAGTCGATCACGTCGCCGCCGTGCGGGAAATGATACAGACGCGAGGCGGTGGTGGTGTGCTGGCCCAGGCCAGAGACGTTGGACACATCGTTGGTCAGGATCTCTTGCTGGAGGCCGAGCAGGTTGTTCAGCAGGCTCGATTTACCTACGCCGGACTGGCCCGCAAAGATGCTGATGCGGTCGGTCAGCGCCTCTTCCAGCGGTTTAAGGCCATCTTTGGTGTGGCTGGAGACCATCAGCACGCGGTAACCAATCTTGCGGTAGATATCCATCTGCTCATTCACGAAGGCCATACCGTCGTCATCCAGCAGATCGATTTTGTTCAACACGATAATCGGTTCAACCTGCAGCGTTTCGCAGGCGACGAGATATCGGTCGATAATGTTGAGCGAAAGTTCGGGCAAAATCGCCGAAACAATGACGATCTGGTTAATGTTGGCGGCAATAGGTTTGACCCCGTCGTAGAAATCGGGACGGGTTAACACGGACGTGCGCTCATGAACCGCTTCAACGATACCTTTTACCGTAACGCCTTCCGCCGCCTCTTTACCCGGTCGCCAGACCACGCGATCGCCGGTAACCAGTGAACGGATGGTGCGACGGATATTGCAACGGTGGATATCCCCGTCGGCGGATTCGACATCGGCATGCATACCGAAACGGCTGATAACTACGCCTTCTGTCGCTTCACCAAACAGGTTGTCGTCATAATCCGGCTTCTCCGAAGTGGTTTTAAGACGGCGCTGGTGGTTGGCGTTTACGCGGCGCTGCTGCCCTTTGGAGAGTTTATTTTTACTCAATCGCGCTGGCTCCTGGTCGCCCGTAAGGGGCAAAACCTCTATGATACACTCTAATTAATACTAGTTAACCTGCTACTGCCGGTTATGCGAGAAGGGTGGAAAATAACATGAGCGCGGATGAAAACAACCTGATTTGGATCGATCTCGAAATGACCGGGCTGGATCCCGAGCGCGATCGCATCATTGAAATTGCAACGCTGGTGACGGACGCTAACCTGAATATCCTGGCTGAAGGGCCAACGATTGCGGTGCATCAGTCCGACGACCAGCTGGCTTTGATGGATGAATGGAACGTGCGCACCCACACCGGCAGTGGCCTGGTAGAGCGCGTGAAGGCGAGCACGTTCGGCGATCGCGAGGCGGAGCTGGCGACGCTTGAGTTCCTGAAACAGTGGGTTCCGGCAGGCAAATCGCCTATCTGTGGGAATAGCATCGGCCAGGATCGCCGTTTCCTGTTTAAGTACATGCCGGAGCTGGAGTCATATTTCCACTACCGCTATCTGGATGTCAGCACTCTGAAAGAGCTGGCGCGTCGCTGGAAGCCTGAAATCCTCGACGGCTTCAAAAAGCAGGGGACTCACCAGGCGATGGACGATATCCGTGAGTCTGTGGCGGAGCTTTCCTACTACCGCGAAAACTTTATTAAGCTGTGATTTTGCGATCCGGCGCCTTGCGTGGCCGGGTTTTTGTCGTTAAATTGTTCAGCTTGCCGATTAATTAAGCATTTGAACTTAATTTCGAAAAAATCGCTTTAAGGGGGGTTGCAGCTAAAAGGATTTCTCGTATAATGCGCCTCCCGTAACGACAGAGAATTACACGTTACGACAGCAACAAAAGCAGTGCAGATTTGCGGGAATAGCTCAGTTGGTAGAGCACGACCTTGCCAAGGTCGGGGTCGCGAGTTCGAGTCTCGTTTCCCGCTCCAAAATTTGAAAAGTGCTTCCAAAGCACGGACCACCCAAGCGGGAATAGCTCAGTTGGTAGAGCACGACCTTGCCAAGGTCGGGGTCGCGAGTTCGAGTCTCGTTTCCCGCTCCAAAATTTGAAAGTGCTTCTAAAGCACGGACCACCCAAGCGGGAATAGCTCAGTTGGTAGAGCACGACCTTGCCAAGGTCGGGGTCGCGAGTTCGAGTCTCGTTTCCCGCTCCAAATTCTTCTTAATCTCTAAAATATCCACAGCGAAAAGAGTCGTTGGGGACGTTTTCTATTGTCTCTGAAATACTCTTGTGAACAGAGTTATCCACAGAAACTACGCTTAACCGTAACAGGGTTAAAACTTAGCAGGGTGAATAATATCTTTGTAACGCGCTGTATTTAGTAAATAAATTTTCATTTCAAAATGTTATTGAGATCACTTGACCTCTTCTCCAGCCCAGATGGCGCTTGAGTTTGTAATTTTATTCACAGGCTGTGAATAGTTCAGGCATCCCGCGTAAGCCCTTTTTCAATCACCCGCACCAGACGCTGTTTCTTCGGTTGCTGCACCTCGATCGTGCAGGCATTACGCTTCTCTATTTGCTGCGCAATCGCCCATTCTATGTGTTCATCAAGAAGTGGGTGCTCACCTTTACGGCTTTCAAGCGCCTGAATATTGGCTTCATCCCACGGGGCATTACCCAGCGCGACGGCAACATTACGCAGCCAGCGCAGATGACCGATACGGCGAATGGCCGAACCTTCCGTCACTTTCAGGAACCAGGCTTCGGTCCAGGCGAATAACTCAACCAGCTGCGGCGCATGCAGCGCCTTACGCGGGCTGAAATCCTCTTCGTCCGTGAGCTGCGAATAGCGGTTCCACGGGCAGATCAGCTGGCAGTCGTCGCAGCCGTAGATGCGGTTGCCGATAAGTGGTCGAAATTCCTCTGGAATGTCCCCTTCCAGTTCGATAGTGAGGTAGGAGATGCAGCGGCGCGCATCAACGGTGTAAGGCTCGACGATGGCACCCGTCGGACAGATGGTCATGCAGGCCACGCAGCGTCCGCAGCCTTCCTCTACCGGGCCGTCTACCGGCAATGGTAAATCAATCAGCAGTTCACCCAGGAAGAAAAACGATCCGGCGTCGCGGCTGAGGATAAGTGAGTGCTTACCTGTCCAGCCAAGCCCGGCTTTTTCGGCGATCGGGCGCTCAAGAATAGGCGCAGAATCGACAAAGGGTCTAAAATTCAGCGAAACACAGTGCTGCTGAATAGTTTCCCCGAGTTTTTTTAAACGGTTACGCAAGAGCTTATGGTAATCACGGCCCAGAGCGTACCGGCTGACGTAACCCAGAGAGGGATTTTTTAGCGTGCGCGCAAAGGCCGCGTTGGCGGGCAGATAATTCATGCGCACGCTGATGACGCGTAACGTGCCCGGCAAAAGCTCGTGAGGGCGGGCGCGCATCATGCCATGACGCGCCATCCACTCCATTTCGCCGTGGTATTGTTTGTCCAGCCATGCCTGCAGTTTTGGCTCGCTGGCGGAAAGGTCGGTATCGGTAATGCCCACCTTCTGGAAGCCAAGCTCAGCACCCCACTGTTTTATTTTTTGCGCTAATTCATTGAGATCGAGGGGCTGTGACATGACGGACCATACGGTGAAGAAAAACCCCACAAGTATACCACATTCCATCTGGCATGCGGATGACCTCCGGCGCGCCGAAAAAGAGGCCGCAGACAGCCTCGGGATTACCCTTTATGAACTGATGCTGCGCGCGGGGGAGGCGGCGTTTAACGTTGCCCGCAGCGTGTACCCTCAGGCCGCCCACTGGATGATTCTGTGCGGTCACGGCAATAACGGCGGCGACGGCTACGTCGTCGCCCGTCTCGCGGTTGCGGCAGGTATCCGCGTGACGTTGCTGGCCCTGGAGAGTGATAAACCGCTGCCGGAAGAGGCCAGCGGGGCGCGGGAGGCGTGGCTTAACGCAGGCGGCGTGATTCATGCGCCTGATATCGTCTGGCCGGAAGAGGTGGATCTGATTGTTGACGGTCTGCTGGGTACCGGGCTACGCAGTGCGCCTCGCGAGAACATTGCCGCCCTTATTGAACACGCTAACAGACATTCCGCGCCGGTAATTGCCCTGGATATTCCCTCTGGCCTGATTGCACAAACCGGCGCGACGCCGGGGGCGGTCATTCAGGCTGCACATACGGTAACCTTCATCGCCCTCAAGCCGGGGCTACTGACCGGTAAAGCACGAGACGTTGTTGGCGTGCTGCACCACCATGCGCTGGGGCTGGAGAGCTGGCTGTCCGGGCAGGAAACGCACCTCGCGCGTTTTGATGCTTCGCAGCTTGCGGCGTGGCTCCCGCCGCGCCGGCAGACGTCCCATAAGGGCGATCACGGTAGGCTGGTGATTATTGGCGGCGACCATGGTACGGCAGGTGCAATTCGCATGACCGGCGAAGCGGCCCTGCGCTGCGGTGCCGGATTAGTGCGAGTACTCACTCGCATTGAGAATATTGCGCCGATCGTTACGGCCCGACCGGAGCTGATGGTCCATGAGCTTACGCCTCAGTCGCTTGAAGAAAGCCTGGAATGGGCGGACGTGGTGGTGATCGGCCCCGGGCTTGGGCAGCAGGCATGGGGTAAACAGGCCCTGCAAAAGGTCGAGAATTTTCGTAAACCGATGCTGTGGGATGCCGACGCGCTTAACCTTCTGGCAATAAACCCCGATAAGCGTCACAATCGCATTCTGACGCCACACCCCGGCGAAGCCGCGCGCCTGCTTAACTGCAGCGTGGCAGAAATTGAAAGCGATCGCTTACTTTCTGCTCAGCGTCTGGTAAAACGTTACGGAGGTGTTGCTGTTTTGAAAGGGGCTGGAACCGTTGTCGCCAGTGACGAGACGCAGGGCATTATTGATGCCGGAAATGCGGGCATGGCAAGCGGCGGCATGGGCGATGTGCTTTCCGGCATCATTGGCGCATTGCTTGGACAGAAACTTCCCCTTTATGATGCAGCCTGCGCGGGCTGCGTGGCCCACGGTGTCGCGGCGGATAAACTGGCCGCGCGTTACGGTACACGCGGCATGCTGGCCACCGATCTTTTTTGCACGCTGCGGCGTGTTGTTAACCCGGATGTGATTGACGTAGAAAATGACTAATCGAGCGATTCCTTTACCTGATGAACAAGCCACTTTAGAACTCGGCAAGCGCGTGGCGCAGGCCTGTCAGGGGGCAACCGTCATTTATCTGTATGGTGATTTAGGTGCGGGTAAAACCACCTTCAGCCGGGGTTTTTTGCAGGCGTTAGGGCATAACGGGAATGTGAAAAGCCCAACCTACACGCTGGTAGAACCGTACACCCTTGAAAATCTCATGGTGTACCACTTCGATTTATACCGCCTTGCGGATCCTGAGGAGCTGGAATTTATGGGGATCCGTGATTATTTTGCCAACGATGCCATTTGCCTGGTGGAGTGGCCGCAACAAGGTGCGGGTGTGCTGCCTGACCCGGATGTCGAAATTCACTTAGATTACCAGGCACAAGGGCGTGAGGCACGCATCAGTGCTGTTTCCTCATCAGGCAGTTCCTTACTGGCACGACTGGCCGGTTAAGCGTAGGGATGACGGGATGATAAATCGCGTTAAAGGTTGGTTGTTGGCTGCCACCGTGCTGCTGTGCGCGCAGGCCGGGGCGGCAAACCTCTCAGATATTCAGGTATCAAACGGCGAAAGCCAGGCCCGGATCACGTTCAGCTTTATGGGCGACCCTGAATATGCGTTCTCACAGCCAGACAGCCACAGCGTGGCGCTGGATATCAAACAAACAGGCGTGATCCAGGGGCTACCGCTGCGGTTCAGCGGCAACAACTTGGTAAAAAGTATCCGTTCGGGAACGCCGCAGGATAGCCAGTCGTTACGCCTGGTGGTTGATCTGACCGAAAAGGGCAAAACGAAGGCGGTGAAGCAGCAAAACGGGGCGAACTATACGGTGGTGTTTACCATCAATGCCGACGCGCCGCCACCGCCTCCACCGCCGCCGGTCGTAGCGAAGCGCGTGGAAGAACCGGTGTATACGCCGCGTCCTTCTGAACCTGCGCGTAATCCGTTTAAATCGCAGAACGATCGCATTACTGCGGCAACCAGCAGCAATACGGTGACGCGTCCTGCGGCCAGCGCGCGACGCGCGACGGTCAGCGGTGACAAAGTGATTATCGCCATTGATGCGGGCCACGGTGGGGAAGACCCGGGGGCGATTGGCCCTGGCGGCACGCGAGAAAAAAACGTGACTATCGCGATCGCGCGGAAACTGCGTTCGCTGCTCAATGACGACCCGATGTTTAAAGGCGTGTTGACCCGCGACGGGGATTACTTTATCTCCGTAATGGGGCGCTCGGACGTGGCGCGTAAGCAAAACGCAAACTTCCTGGTCTCTATTCATGCGGACGCCGCACCGAATCGTAGCGCCACCGGCGCCTCGGTTTGGGTGCTGTCGAACCGTCGCGCTAACAGCGAAATGGCCAACTGGCTGGAAGAGCACGAGAAGCAGTCTGAACTGTTAGGCGGCGCGGGCGACGTGCTGGCGAACAGCCAGTCCGATCCGTACCTCAGCCAGGCGGTGCTGGATTTACAGTTCGGTCATTCGCAGCGCGTCGGGTATGATGTCGCCACTAACGTATTGAACCAGCTGCAAAGCGTTGGCGTGCTGCATAAGCGCCGTCCGGAACATGCCAGCCTCGGCGTTCTGCGCTCCCCGGATATTCCGTCCATCCTTGTAGAGACGGGCTTTATCAGTAACAACGGTGAAGAGCGTCTGTTGGGAAGCGACAGTTACCAGCAGCAAATTGCCGAAGCGATTTATAACGGTTTACGTAAATATTTTGAGGCGCATCCTCTGCAGTCTGCGCCGCAGAGCGGCTCAGCACAGACGGCCAGCGCAGCGCTGCCGGGTGAGATGACCGCGACCAACTAAGGAGCATTCATGCCGATTCAGGTTCTACCGCCGCAGCTCGCGAACCAAATCGCCGCCGGTGAGGTGGTGGAACGCCCTGCGTCGGTGGTGAAGGAGCTGGTGGAAAACAGCCTCGATGCGGGCGCAACCCGCATCGATATTGATATCGAACGCGGTGGCGCGAAGCTTATCCGCATTCGCGACAACGGCTGTGGCATTAAAAAAGAGGAGCTGGCGCTGGCGCTGGCTCGTCACGCCACCAGTAAAATCGCCTCTCTGGACGATCTGGAAGCGATTATTAGCCTCGGTTTTCGCGGCGAAGCGCTGGCCAGTATCAGCTCCGTTTCGCGCTTAACGCTGACCTCCCGTACTGCTGAACAGCAGGAAGCTTGGCAGGCTTACGCCGAAGGGCGCGATATGGATGTGACGGTCAAACCCGCGGCGCACCCTGTCGGCACGACGCTGGAAGTCCTGGATCTGTTCTACAACACCCCCGCCCGACGCAAGTTTATGCGTACCGAGAAGACCGAGTTCGGCCATATCGACGAGATCATTCGCCGTATTGCGCTCGCCCGATTCGATGTCGCCATCAACCTCAGCCATAACGGTAAGGTGATGCGCCAGTACCGCGCGGTGGCGGAAGGTGGACAGAAAGAGCGTCGCCTGGGCGCTATCTGCGGGACGCCGTTTCTGGAACAGGCTCTGGCCATTGAGTGGCAGCACGGCGATCTGGCTTTACGCGGCTGGGTTGCCGATCCAAACGCGAGCAGTGCTGCGTTCTCTGAAATTCAGTATTGCTACGTGAACGGGCGCATGATGCGCGATCGTCTCATCAATCACGCGATTCGCCAGGCCTGCGAAGACAAACTCGGGGCCGATCAGCAGCCAGCTTTCGTCCTTTATCTGGAAATCGACCCCCATCAGGTGGATGTAAACGTTCATCCTGCCAAGCATGAGGTGCGTTTCCACCAGTCGCGTCTGGTTCACGACTTCATTTATCAGGGCGTGGCCGCCGTGTTGCAGCAGCAGGCAGCGCCAACGCTGCCGCTGGAGAACGACGCCCCTGCGCCGCGTCCGCTGCCTGAAAACCGTGTAGCGGCAGGGCGCAACCATTTTGCTGAGCCTGCCGTCGCGCGTGAACCGGAAGCTCCGCGTTTCTCCCCGACCGGGAGCGCACCGCGTCCAACGGGCGCGAACTACCCGAATGCCCAGCCGGGCTATCAGAAGCAGCAGGGAGCGTTGTACCGCAAGCTGCTGGAAACGCCCGCCGTGGAGCGTAAAGAGCACATTCCGCCCGCTCAGCCTTCTCTGGACGGCCATAGCCAAAGTTTTGGCCGGGTGCTGACGATTATCGCGCCCGATATGGCGCTGCTTGAGCGTGACGGCAAACTGATGCTTCTGGCCCTGCCGGTCGCCGAACGCTGGCTCAAGCAGGTGCAGCTTACGCCAGGCGAAAATGCAGCCTGCGCGCAGCCGTTATTAATTCCGGTTCGCCTGAAAATATCCCCTGATGAAACGAGGGTATTGCAGCGCGCAGAGCCGCAGCTGGCGCAAATGGGTATTGAAACTGTGCTCGAACCACAACATGTGACAATTCGTGCAGTGCCTTTACCCTTACGCCAACAAAATTTACAAAACTTGATTCCTGAACTGATAGGCTACCTGGCGCAGCAAACGTCGTTTGATGCCGCCAACACCGCGCAGTGGATCGCCCGCCATCTGGCAAGCGAACACGCGCCGTGGAGTATGGCGCAGGCCATTAGCGTGCTGGCGGAGGTAGAACGCCTCTGTCCGCATCTGGTGAAAACGCCGCCGGGTGGGTTATTACAACCTGTTGATTTACAAACGGCGATGAACGCCCTGAAACATGATTGACGCAAGTAAGGCGAGCCTGCCTAAGGCAATTTTTTTAATGGGCCCAACGGCCTCCGGCAAAACGGCGCTAGCCATTGAGTTGCGTAAAGTTTTGCCTGTAGAGTTGATTAGCGTCGACTCCGCCCTCATCTACCGGGGGATGGACATCGGCACGGCGAAGCCTGACGCAGAAGAGTTGCGTGCGGCACCGCACCGTTTGCTCGATATTCTCGACCCGGCTCAGGCGTACTCCGCAGCGGATTTCCGCCGGGATGCCTTAGCCGAGATGGACGAGATAACGGCGGCGGGACGTATACCGCTGTTGGTTGGCGGAACCATGCTCTATTTCAAGGCGTTGCTGGAGGGGTTGTCACCTCTGCCATCCGCGGATCCGGAAATAAGAGCGAAAATTGAGCAGCAGGCGGCAGAGCAGGGTTGGGACGTTTTGCATCAGCAACTGGCGGAGATTGACCCGGTTGCAGCAGCACGGATCCATCCAAATGATCCGCAAAGGCTTTCCCGGGCACTGGAAGTTTTTTTCATTTCGGGTAAAACTTTAACGGAAATGACGCAAACGTCAGGAGACGCTCTGCCGTATCAGGTGCATCAGTTCGCCATCGCCCCGGCGAGCCGTGAACTGCTCCATCAGCGAATTGAGCAGCGTTTTCATCAGATGTTAGCTTCAGATTTTGAAGCAGAAGTGCGGGCGCTATTTGCCCGTGGAGATTTGCATACGGACATGCCTTCCATTCGTTGTGTGGGATACCGCCAGATGTGGTCGTATCTTGAAGGTGAGATTTCATACGATGAAATGGTTTATAGAGGTGTTTGCGCCACGAGACAGTTAGCGAAGCGCCAGATCACCTGGTTGCGCGGTTGGGAGGGTGTTCACTGGTTAGACAGTGAAAAACCGCAACAGGCGTTAAACGAAGTGATTGAGGTTGTTGGTGATATCGCTCACTGAATGTGTACAATTGAGACGTATCGTGCGCAATTTTTCAGAATCGCAAGGTTCTAAGTACAAAACAAGCATATAAGGAAAAGATAGAATGGCTAAGGGGCAATCTTTACAAGATCCGTTCCTGAACGCATTGCGTCGGGAACGTGTTCCAGTTTCTATTTATTTGGTGAATGGTATTAAGCTGCAAGGTCAGATTGAGTCTTTCGATCAGTTTGTGATTCTGTTGAAAAACACGGTCAGTCAGATGGTCTACAAGCACGCTATTTCTACTGTTGTTCCGTCCCGTCCGGTATCTCATCACAGCAATAACGCTGGCGGCGGCACTGGTAGTAACTACCATCATGGCAGCAGCGCGCAGGGTTCTTCAACGCCGGCGCAGGACAGCGACGAGACCGAATAAGGTTTCGCACTGTTATCCACACGGGGAGCCAGGGATCCTGCGTTCCCCGCTGATCTTTTTAGAGAGGTTTACGCTTGTTTGACCGTTATGATGCCGGTGAGCAGGCGGTGCTGGTACACATCTATTTTTCGCAAGACAAAGATATGGAAGACCTCCAGGAGTTTGAATCTCTGGTCTCTTCCGCCGGTGTCGAAGCAATGCAGGTGATTACCGGTAGCCGTAAAGCGCCGCACCCAAAGTATTTTGTTGGTGAAGGTAAAGCAGTCGAAATTGCGGATGCCGTAAAAGCAACCGGCGCGTCAGTCGTGTTGTTTGATCATGCGCTGTCTCCAGCCCAGGAGCGCAACCTGGAAGCCCTTTGCGAATGCCGTGTTATCGATCGCACGGGTTTGATTTTAGATATTTTTGCTCAGCGTGCACGTACCCACGAAGGGAAACTGCAGGTTGAGCTGGCGCAGCTGCGCCATCTGGCAACGCGTCTGGTGCGTGGCTGGACACACCTTGAAAGACAAAAAGGCGGGATTGGTTTGCGCGGCCCGGGTGAAACCCAGCTCGAAACCGACCGTCGTTTGCTGCGTGGCCGAATTACCCAGATCCTTTCACGTCTGGAACGTGTAGAGAAACAGCGTGAACAGGGGCGTCGGGCGCGAACCAAAGCCGACATCCCGACGGTGTCGCTGGTGGGCTATACCAACGCCGGTAAATCCACCCTGTTTAACCAGATAACCGAGGCCCAGGTGTATGCCGCAGACCAGCTGTTTGCGACCCTGGACCCTACGCTGCGCCGTATTGACGTTGCAGACGTCGGTGAAACGGTGCTGGCGGATACCGTAGGGTTTATCCGCCACCTGCCGCATGACCTGGTGGCGGCGTTTAAAGCCACCCTGCAGGAGACGCGACAGGCGACTCTGCTGCTGCACGTGATTGATGCGGCAGACGTGCGCGTGCAGGAGAACATCGACGCGGTGAACGTGGTGCTCGAAGAGATCGACGCCCACGAGATCCCAACGCTGTTGGTCATGAATAAGATCGATATGCTGGACGATTTCGAACCGCGTATCGACAGAGATGAAGAAAACAAACCGATTCGGGTCTGGCTTTCTGCCCAGACCGGTATTGGTGTGCCACTGCTTTTCCAGGCTTTGACAGAACGTCTTTCCGGTGAGGTAGCTCAGCACACGCTGCGACTGCCGCCACAGGAAGGCAGGCTGCGCAGCCGGTTTTATCAGCTTCAGGCGATAGAAAAAGAGTGGATGGAGGATGACGGCAGCGTGGGGATGCAGGTGCGTATGCCGATCGTTGACTGGCGTCGCCTCTGTAAACAAGAACCTGCGCTGGTCGACTATATCGTCTGATCAGAAAGGGGATGCCTGAATAATTCGCCCTTGCATAACAAATATGGAGCATATACATGGCGTGGAATCAGCCCGGTAATAACGGACAAGACCGCGACCCGTGGGGAAGCAGCAAACCTGGCGGCAACTCTGAGGGAAATGGCAACAAAGGTGGTCGCGAGCAGGGGCCGCCGGATCTGGATGATATCTTCCGCAAACTGAGCAAGAAGCTTGGTGGCCTTGGCGGAGGAAAAGGTTCTGGCTCGGGTGGCAATTCCACTCAGAGCTCGCGCCCGCCAATGGGTGGCCGCGTAGTGGGCATCGTGGCCGCTGCGGTAGTCATCATCTGGGCAGCCAGCGGGTTCTACACCATTAAAGAAGCAGAACGCGGCGTAGTCACCCGTTTCGGTAAGTTCAGCCATCTGGTTGAGCCGGGTCTGAACTGGAAGCCGACCTTCATTGACGATGTGACCGCGGTAAACGTGGAATCTGTCCGTGAACTGGCCGCCTCTGGCGTGATGCTGACCTCTGACGAAAACGTGGTGCGCGTTGAGATGAACGTGCAGTACCGCGTGACCGATCCTGAGCGTTATCTGTTTAGCGTGACCAGCGCCGATGACAGCCTGCGTCAGGCGACCGACAGCGCCCTGCGTGGCGTGATCGGTAAATACACCATGGACCGTATTCTGACCGAAGGTCGTACCGTTATTCGTAGCGATACCCAGCGCGAGCTGGAAGAGACCATTCGTCCGTACAACATGGGTATTACCCTGCTGGACGTTAACTTCCAGGCTGCACGTCCGCCGGAAGAGGTGAAAGCCGCATTTGACGATGCGATTGCTGCCCGTGAAAACGAACAGCAGTACATCCGTGAAGCAGAAGCGTACACCAACGAAGTTCAGCCACGCGCTAACGGTCAGGCGCAGCGTATTCTGGAAGAAGCGCGCGCGTATAAGACGCAGACCATCCTGGAAGCTCAGGGTGAAGTGGCCCGCTTCGCGAAGATCCTGCCGGAATATAAAGCTGCACCGGAAATTACCCGTGAGCGTCTCTATATCGAGACCATGGAAAAAGTGCTGAGCCACACCCGCAAAGTGTTGGTTAACGACAATAAAGGCGGGAACCTGATGGTTCTGCCGCTGGATCAGATGCTGAAAGGCAGTTCTGCGCCAGCAGCGAAAGGCGACACCAGCGGCGCGAACAACCTGCTGCGTCTGCCGCCAGCCTCATCAGGCAGCGCCAGCACGAACACAACGCCTTCTTCGAACGATGGTGACATTATGGACCAACGCCGTGCTAACGCGCAGCGTAACGACTACCAGCGTCAGGGGGAATAAGGATGCGTAAGTCAGTTATTGCGATCATCGTCATCGTACTGGTCGCGCTTTATACCTCGATCTTTGTGGTGAAAGAAGGCGAGCGTGGGATTAAGTTCCAGTTCAGCAGCGTCGTGCGTGACGGCGACAAACGCCCGGTGATTTACGAGCCGGGTCTGCACTTCAAGGTGCCGTTTATTCAGTCCGTGAAAACGCTTGATGCGCGTATCCAGACCATGGATAACCAGGCCGACCGTTTCGTGACCAAAGAGAAGAAAGACCTGATCGTTGATTCCTATATCAAATGGCGCATCAGCGATTTCAGCCGTTACTTCCTGGCAACGGGCGGCGGTGACGTTTCTCAGGCAGAAGTGCTGCTGAAACGTAAGTTCTCTGACCGCCTGCGTTCCGAGATTGGTCGTCTGGATGTGAAAGACATCGTGACCGACTCCCGTGGTCGTCTGACCCTGGAAGTTCGCGATGCGCTGAACTCCGGTACAGCGGGCACTGAAGACGAAGTTTCAACGCCGGCAGCAGATGATGCGATTGCCAAAGCGGCTGAACGCGTTCAGGCGGAGACCAACGGTAAAGTGCCGGTGATCAACCCGAACAGTATGGCTGCGCTGGGTATCGAAGTCGTTGACGTGCGTATTAAGCAGATCAACCTGCCAGTAGAAGTGTCCGAGGCGATTTACAACCGTATGCGCGCCGAGCGTGAAGCGGTAGCCCGTCGTCACCGTTCACAGGGCCAGGAAGAGGCTGAGAAGCTGCGTGCTGCAGCGGACTACGAAGTCACCAAGACGCTGGCGGAATCTGAGCGCCAGGGCCGTATCCTGCGCGGTGAAGGCGATGCCGAAGCGGCGAAGCTGTTCGCGGATGCCTTCAGCCAGGATCCTGACTTCTACGCCTTTATCCGTAGCCTGCGCGCTTACGAGAATAGCTTCCAGAGCAACCAGGATGTGATGGTGCTCAGCCCGGACAGCGATTTCTTCCGTTATATGAAGACGCCGACTAACGCAACGCGATAAACTCAGGCCCGTTTGAGTATTCAAACCACCGCTCCCAACGGAGCGGTGGTTTTCTTTTATAAGGAATAAAAATGAATTCAACGATCTGGCTCGCACTGGCTTTGGTCCTTGTGCTGGAAGGTCTTGGACCGATGCTTTATCCGCGTGCCTGGCGCCGAATGATCGCCACGATGAGTCAGCTGCCGGATAATATTTTGCGTCGTTTTGGCGGCGGTCTTGTGGTTGCGGGCATCGTGATCTACTACATGTTGAGGAAAACGATTGGCTGATCAAAAAGTAGGCGCAATCGGCGTATTTTGAGGTCAAAAAGTGCTGTATATCTGAAAAAGCGATGGTAGAATCCATTTTTAAGCAAACGGTGATTTTGAAAAAAATGGGTAACAACGTCGTCGTACTGGGCACCCAATGGGGTGACGAAGGTAAAGGGAAGATTGTTGATCTTCTGACTGAACGGGCTAAATATGTTGTACGCTACCAGGGCGGTCACAACGCAGGCCATACTCTCGTAATCAACGGTGAAAAAACCGTCCTCCATCTTATTCCATCAGGCATTCTTCGTGATAACGTCACCAGCATCATCGGTAACGGCGTTGTGCTGTCTCCTGCTGCGCTGATGAAAGAGATGAAAGGTCTGGAAGACCGTGGTATCCCTGTTCGTGAGCGTCTGCTGCTCTCCGAAGCCTGCCCGCTGATCCTGGATTATCACGTGGCGCTGGACGTAGCGCGTGAGAAAGCGCGCGGCGCGAAAGCGATCGGCACCACCGGTCGTGGTATCGGTCCGGCTTACGAAGATAAAGTTGCACGTCGCGGTCTGCGCGTGGGCGACCTCTTCGACAAAGCAACCTTCGCTGAAAAACTGAAAGAAGTGATGGAATATCACAACTTCCAGCTGGTGAACTTCTACAAAGCTGACGCTGTTGACTACCAGAAAGTGCTGGATGACGTCATGGCGATCGCTGACATTCTGACCGGTATGGTTGTTGACGTATCCGATCTGCTGGACCAGGCGCGCAAGCGTGGCGATTTCGTCATGTTCGAAGGTGCGCAGGGTACGCTGCTGGACATCGACCACGGTACCTATCCGTACGTAACGTCCTCTAACACCACTGCAGGTGGCGTGGCGACCGGCTCTGGCCTGGGTCCACGTTATGTGGATTACGTACTGGGCATCATCAAAGCGTACTCCACTCGCGTGGGTGCGGGTCCATTCCCGACCGAGCTGTTTGATGAAACCGGCGAGTTCCTGTGCAAGCAGGGTAACGAGTTTGGCGCGACCACCGGTCGTCGTCGTCGTACCGGCTGGCTGGATGCGGTTGCAGTGCGTCGTGCGGTGCAGATCAACTCCCTGTCTGGCTTCTGCCTGACCAAGCTGGACGTACTGGACGGCCTGAAAGAAGTGAAAATCTGCGTAGGCTACCGTATGCCAGATGGCCGCGAAGTGACCACCACTCCGCTGGCTGCTGACGACTGGGAAGGCATTGAGCCAATCTACGAAACCATGCCGGGCTGGTCTGAGACCACTTTCGGTGTGAAAGAGCGTAGCGGCCTGCCGCAGGCGGCGCTGGATTACATCAAGCGTATTGAAGAACTGACCGAAGTGCCGATCGATATTATTTCTACCGGCCCGGATCGTACTGAAACGATGATCCTGCGCGACCCGTTCGACGCATAATCTTCGTGACTGCTGGCCTGCGGGGAGACCCGTAGGCCGGATAAGCGTAGCGCCATCCGGCGACCGCTCTTGGATCTCCGCTTTTTCGCCCCGTCTGTCAAATAAATTAGCCGCTAACTATCTGGCTGGTTTATCATCATTAATGAATATCTCTGCGGTTTGACCGCGTTTTCCCTTTTTCCTGAGGTTGATGTGCAGTTAACAAGTTTCACCGATTACGGCTTACGTGCGCTGATTTACATGGCGTCGTTACCCGAGGGGAAGATGACCAGTATCTCTGAAGTGACAGAGGTCTACGGCGTATCCCGTAATCATATGGTCAAAATAATCAATCAACTTAGTCGTGCCGGATACGTTGCTGCCGTCCGCGGGAAGAATGGTGGGATCCGTCTCGGTAAACCGGCACAGAGTATTCGTGTTGGCGATGTGGTACGTGAACTGGAGCCGCTGTCTCTGGTGAACTGCAGCAGCGAGTTCTGCCACATCACGCCCGCTTGCCGCCTGAAAAAGGCGCTTTCAAAGGCCGTGCAAAGTTTTCTCATGGAACTGGATAACTACACGCTGGCCGATTTGGTTGAAGAGAATCAACCGCTTTATAAATTATTGCTGGTGGAATGAAGAAAATTTCCACCGGAGCTGACAACGGAGGAACCGACATGTCACATGATCCTTTCCAGGAACGCGAAGCCGAAAAATACGCGAATCCTATTCCCAGCCGCGAGTTCATCATTGAACACTTAACAAAACGCGAAAAACCCGCCAATCGTGAAGAACTTGCCGTTGAATTAAACATTGAAGGTGAAGAGCAAATTGAAGCCCTTCGCCGCCGCCTGCGCGCGATGGAGCGTGACGGGCAGCTGGTCTTTACCCGCCGCCAGTGCTACGCGCTGCCAGAACGCCTCGATCTGCTGAAAGGGACCGTCATTGGTCACCGCGATGGCTTCGGCTTCCTGCGCGTGGAAGGCCGTAAGGACGATCTGTACCTCTCATCTGAACAGATGAAAATGTGCATCCACGGCGACCAGATCCTGGCGCAGCCGCTGGGCGCTGACCGTAAAGGCCGCCGCGAAGCGCGCGTGGTACGCGTTCTGGTGCCAAAAACCAGCCAGATCGTCGGCCGCTACTTTACCGACGCGGGCGTAGGCTTCGTGGTGCCGGACGACAGCCGTCTGAGCTTCGACATTCTGATCCCACCTGAAGAGGTGATGGGCGCCCGCATGGGCTTTGTGGTGGTGGTTGAACTCACCCAGCGCCCAACCCGTCGCACCAAAGCGGTAGGTAAAATCGTCGAAGTGCTTGGCGACAACATGGGCACCACGATGGCCGTTGATATGGCATTGCGTACCCATGAAATTCCGTACATCTGGCCGAAAGCGGTTGAAGAGCAGATCGAAAGCCTGCGCGAAGAAGTGCCGGAAGAATCCAAAGTGGGCCGCGTGGATCTGCGCTCCCTGCCGCTGGTCACTATTGATGGCGAAGACGCCCGCGACTTCGATGACGCCGTATACTGTGAGAAAAAACGCGGCGGTGGCTGGCGTCTGTGGGTTGCTATCGCTGACGTAAGCTATTACGTCCGTCCGCACACCCCGCTGGATAACGAAGCCCGCAGCCGCGGTACCTCGGTCTACTTCCCGTCCCAGGTCGTGCCGATGCTGCCGGAAGTGCTGTCTAACGGCCTGTGCTCCCTGAACCCGCAGGTTGACCGCCTCTGTATGGTTTGCGAGATGACCATCTCCACCAAAGGGCGCTTAACCGGCTACAAGTTCTACGAAGCGGTGATGAGCTCGCACGCGCGTCTGACCTATACCAAGGTCTGGCATATGCTGCAGGGCGACCAGGATCTGCGCGAACAGTACGCGCCGCTGGTCAAACATATCGAAGAGCTGCATAACCTCTACAAAACGCTGGATCAGGCGCGCGAAGAGCGCGGCGGGATCTCGTTTGAGAGTGAAGAGGCGAAATTCATTTTCAACGCCGAACGCCGCATTGAGCGTATCGAGCAGACCCAGCGTAACGACGCGCACAAGCTGATCGAAGAGTGTATGATCCTGGCGAATATCTCGGCGGCACGTTTCGTCGAGAAAGCCAAAGAGCCAGCGCTGTTCCGTATTCACGATAAGCCGACCACGGAAGCCATTACGTCGTTCCGCTCCGTGCTGGCTGAACTGGGTCTGGAACTGCCCGGAGGCAACAAGCCAGAGCCGCGCGATTACGCCGAGCTGCTGGAATCCATTAGCGATCGTCCGGATGCAGAAATGCTGCAGACGATGCTGCTGCGCTCTATGAAGCAGGCGATTTACGATCCGGAAAACCGCGGCCACTTCGGCCTGGCGCTGCAGTCTTACGCCCACTTTACGTCGCCGATCCGTCGTTATCCTGACCTCTCTCTGCACCGTGCGATCAAGTATCTGCTGGCGCAGGAGCAGGGCCATAAAGGGAACACCACCGAAACCGGTGGCTACCATTATTCGATGGAAGAGATGCTGCAGCTGGGTCAGCACTGCTCCATGGCCGAACGTCGTGCCGATGAAGCAACACGTGACGTGGCGGACTGGCTGAAGTGTGACTTTATGCTCGATCAGGTCGGTAACGTCTTTAAAGGCGTGATTGCCAGCGTGACCGGCTTTGGTTTCTTCGTTCGTCTGGACGAGCTGTTCATCGACGGTCTGGTGCACGTCTCCAGCCTGGATAACGACTACTACCGCTTCGACCAGGTCGGCCAGCGCCTGATTGGCGAGTCTGGCGGCCAGACCTATCGTCTGGGCGACCGTGTGGAAGTGAAGGTCGAAGCCGTGAATATGGACGACCGTAAGATCGACTTCAGCCTGATCTCCAGCGAGCGCGCGCCGCGTAACGTCGGTAAAACCGAGCGTGAAAGGGCGAAAAAAACCGGTAACGGTAAACCGGGCGGCGGTAAACGTCGTCAGGCGGGCAAGAAGGTAAACTTCGAGCCGGACAGCGCGTTCCGCGGCGAGAAGAAACAGAAGCCGAAGGCGGCGAAGAAAGAAGCTCGTTCAGCGAAAAAACCTTCCGCGAAAACGCAGAAAATCGCTGCCGCCACCAAAGCGAAGCGCGCGGCCAAGAAAAAGCAGGCGGAGTAAATTCTCCCCTCAACCTGACCCTCTCCCCAGCGGGGGGAGGGGAAATACTTATTACGAGAACCATCAATGAGTGAAATGATTTACGGCATCCACGCGGTGCAGGCCCTTCTCGAGCGCGCACCGGAGCGTTTTCAGGAAGTGTTTATTCTGAAAGGGCGTGAAGATAAGCGTCTGATGCCGCTGATCCACGCCCTGGAAGCGCAGGGCGTGGTGATCCAGCTGGCGAATCGCCAGTTCCTGGATGAGAAAAGCGAAGGCGCGGTCCACCAGGGGATCATTGCCCGCGTGAAGCCGGGTCGTCAGTATCAGGAAAACGATCTGCCGGATCTGATTGCTGAGCTGGATAACCCGTTCTTCCTGATCCTCGACGGCGTTACCGATCCGCACAACCTCGGGGCGTGCCTGCGCAGCGCCGATGCGGCGGGCGTGCACGCGGTGATCGTGCCGAAAGATCGCTCCGCGCAGCTGAACGCGACGGCGAAGAAGGTGGCCTGCGGCGCGGCGGAAAACGTTCCGCTGATCCGCGTGACTAACCTGGCGCGCACTATGCGTCTGCTGCAGGAAGAGAATATCTGGATCGTCGGTACCGCCGGTGAAGCGGATCATACTCTGTACCAGAGCAAAATGACCGGCCGTCTGGCGCTGGTGATGGGTGCGGAAGGCGAAGGCATGCGTCGTCTCACCCGCGAGCACTGCGACGAGCTGATCAGCATCCCGATGGCGGGCAGCGTGTCGTCCCTGAACGTTTCCGTTGCGACGGGCATCTGCCTGTTTGAAGCGGTGCGTCAGCGCGGAGAATAAACAGCAAGGCCGTCCACAGGACGGCCTTTTGTGTTTTCTCCCTCTCCCCGTTGGAGAGGGGCGGGGTGAGGGCACCTGACGGTGACAACCTCACTCCTCCAGTGACCGCAAATGGTCGTCCTTCCTCAGCGTCATCAGCGCGAAAATACTCACTACCGCCGTCGCCATCACGTAATACGCCGGAATATCCAGGTTGCCCGTCTGCTTAATCAGCCCGGTAATAATTAACCCTGCGCATCCCGAGAAAATCGCGTTCGACAACGAGTAGGCCAGCCCCAGCCCCGTATAGCGCACGCGCGTCGGGAACATCTCAGATAGCATCGCCGGGCCCGGACCCGCCAGCATGCCCACCAGACCGCCCGCAATCAGCACCACAACAGCCTTCACCGCCAGCGTGCTCGACTCCGCCTGAAGAATTTTCAGCAGCGGCAGGGCGAGGATCAGCAGCAGCGCGGTGGCGAGAATCATCACCGTGCGGCGGCCGATCCGGTCGCTCAGGATCCCCGACGGAATGATGGTGAGTGCAAAACCAATATTTGAAATCACCGCTATCAACAGCGCCTGGTTGAACCCGGTGTGCAGCGCCGACTGAAGATAGGTCGGCATAATCACCAGGTAGGTATACCCCGCCGCAGACCAGACCATGACGCGCCCAATCCCCATCACGATGGCCCGGAGCGTGGCGACAGTATCCGCCTGAGCGACAGCCGGTTTATCCTGCTGCAGCACAAAGCTGGGCGTTTCCTCCATGCTGACCCGAAGCCACAGCGCAACGACGCCCATGGGCAGCGCCAGGAAGAACGGAATGCGCCAGCCCCAGTCGTGCAGGGCTTCAGGGGTGAGAAGGGTGGAGAGCAGCGCCACGATGCCTGCGCCCGCCAGCAGCCCCAGCGCCACGGTAAAGGACTGCCACGCGCCATAGAGCCCACGCTTGCCGCGCGGGGCGAACTCCGTCATCAGCGAGACCGCACCGCCGTACTCGCCGCCCGCGAACAGCCCCTGCAGGATGCGCAGCAGCGTAATAATCAGCGGCGCGGCAATCCCGATGCTGGCGTAGACCGGCACAACGCCGATGGCGGCGGTAGCGAGCGTCATCAGCACCAGCACGATAATTAGCGTCGGCTTACGGCCAATCCGGTCGCCGATGCGGCCAAACACCACCGCACCCAGCGGGCGGAAGAAGAAGGCGATGGCAAACGAGGCGTAGGTGAGGATCAGGCTGGTCAGCCCCGCCTCTCCTTCAAGCTGGAAGAAGTTTTTCGCAATGACGGTCGCCAGAAAACCGTAGACCGCAAACTCATACCACTCGATAAAGTTACCAATGGAGCCTGCAATTAATGCTCGCTTGTGCGCGTCCGGTTGCATAACGATCCTCACTTAAGGTTGTAAGAATAAATTATTCAACAAAAGCGGAGTCATGAAATAGTTTATTCTTATGTTCTGTGAGCTATTTCACGAATGATATCAGCGGGATCGTGAACGTGTGACTCCCCTCCCATGCAGCGTGCGCGCGGTCTGTCCATACTTATCGTCATTGCCACTGAAGGAGGGAGACTGCATGCACTGGCAGACCCATACCGTTTTCAATCAACCTGCACCGCTTTCCAACAGCAACCTTTTCCTCTCGGACTGCGCCCTGCGCGATGCGGTCGCGCGTGAAGGGGCCGAGTGGGATATTGAGCTGCTCGCCAGCATCGGACAGCAGTTAGGCACCGCGGAGTCGCTGGAGCTGGGCCGGCTGGCAAACGTTAATCCTCCGGAGTTACTACGCTATGACGCCACCGGGGAGCGGCTGGACGACGTGCGTTTTCATCCGGCATGGCACTTGCTGATGCAGGGGCTTTGCGCCAACCGCGTGCATAACCTGGCGTGGGAAGAGGAGGCGCGTAAAGGGGCGTTTGTCGCTCGGGCCGCACGCTTTGTGCTTCATGCTCAGGTGGAGGCGGGCACGCTTTGCCCGGTCACCATGACGTTCGCCGCCACGCCGCTGCTGCAGCAGGCGCTCCCCAAAGCATTTCACGACTGGCTGACGCCGCTGCTCAGCGATCGCTATGATCCGCACCTTGCCCCCGGCGCGCAAAAGCGCGGCCTGCTGATCGGCATGGGGATGACGGAAAAGCAGGGCGGCTCGGACGTGCTCAGCAACACCACCAAAGCGGAAAAATGCAGCGACGGCAGCTACAGGCTGGTGGGGCATAAATGGTTTTTCTCCGTCCCGCAAAGCGATGCGCATCTGGTACTGGCCCAGGCGAAGGGCGGGCTGTCCTGCTTTTTTGTGCCGCGCTTTTTGCCTGACGGACAGCGCAACGCCGTGCGGCTGGAGCGCCTTAAGGACAAGCTCGGGAACCGCTCCAACGCCAGCAGCGAGGCGGAGTTCCTCGATGCCTCCGGCTGGCTGCTGGGGGAAGAGGGCGAAGGGGTACGGCAGATCCTCAAAATGGGCGGTCTGACGCGCTTTGACTGCGCGCTGGGCAGCCACGGACTGATGCGTCGGGCGCTCTCGGTGGCGCTGTACCATGCCCACCAGCGTCAGACCTTCGGCAAAAACCTCATCGATCAGCCTTTAATGCGCGAGGTATTAAGCCGGATGGCGCTGGTGCTGGAGGGGCAAACGGCGCTGCTGTTCCGCCTGGCCCGGGCGTGGGACAAGCGTGCCGATCCGCAAGAGGCCGCCTGGGCGCGGCTGTTTACCCCGGCGGCGAAATTTAGCGTCTGTAAAGCAGGCATCCCGTTTGTGGCTGAGGCGATGGAGGTGCTGGGTGGGAATGGATATTGCGAAGAGAGCGAACTTCCCCGCCTGTACCGCGAGATGCCGGTGAACAGCATCTGGGAAGGGTCAGGAAATATTATGTGCCTGGACGTTCTGCGCGTGCTGGCGAAGCAGCCGGGTATTCACGACCTGCTTGCCGACGAGTTTGCGCAGGTGAAAGGGCAGGACAGACACTTCGACCGCAGCTGGCGACAGCTTCAGCAAAAACTGCGTAAACCGCAGGAGGCACAGGGGCGGGAGATCGCGCAGCAGCTTTTCTTGCTGGGTGCCGGAAGCCAGATGCTGCGGCACGCATCGCCCCCGGTGGCGCAGGCGTGGTGCCGTATGATGCTGGATACCCGTGGCGGCACGCTGATGAGCGAGCAGGTGCAAAGCGACCTGCTGCTGCGTGCGACGGGCAGAGTCGGTTAGCCTTTTAGCTGGAACAGGCTCACCAGCTGAGTCAGGTGTGAACCCTTCTCGCGCAGCGTTTGAGCGGTTTGCTCGCTGCGTGAGATGCGGTCGGCATTGATATGCGACGCTTCGCCAATATGGGTCATGGCGAGGTTCACCTGGCCGATCCCGGCGGACTGCTCGCGTGAGGCATGGTTAATCTCGGTGACCAGCTGGCTGATGTTATCGATATGAATGATGATGTCGTCCATCGCCAGGCGCGTCCGTTCAGACAGCGCATGACCCTCACTCACTTTTCTGAGCGTATCGCCAATCAGCTGCTCAATCTCCTTCACCGCGTTAGCGCTGCGACCCGCCAGCGCGCGAACTTCCTGCGCGACTACCGCAAACCCTTTTCCGTGCTCGCCTGCGCGGGCCGCTTCCACTGCCGCGTTCAGCGCCAGAATATTGGTCTGGAAAGCGATGGATTCGATCACGCGCGTGATGTCTTCGATGCGTTTTGACGCTTCGCGAATGTCGTCCATGGTCGACACCGCGTGGGTGACCGTCTCACCGCCCTGATGGACCGCGAGCGAGGTTTCACCCACCAGCTGCTGCGTTTGCTCCATGTTGGCGGCATTTTGCTGCACGGTGGCGGCCAGCTGCTCCATGCTGGCGGACGTCTCCTCCACGCTGCTGGCCTGCTTGTTGATCTGCTCTGAAATCTCGCCAGTGTCGGCGGCCAGCGCGTTGGTGCCCAAATGGATCTCGCCTGCGGCCTCACGAACCTGCAGCACAATTTTTTGCAGGCCGCCGCCGATACCGTTGATAGCATCGATCAGCTGGCCGACTTCGTCCTGACGCGTCACGGGCAGGCTGGAACGGAGATCCCCTGCGGCATATTGTCGGGCAAGATGGATCACGTTGCGCAGCGGTCGGGTCAGCACGCGGCGAATAATGACCACGAACAGGCCAGCAAAAAGGATGGATAAGGCCACGCCGGCCAGCAGGAAGCGATCGCGCATGGCGGTAACGCTTGAGAGCAGCACCGATTTATCCACTTCGCCCACGATAGTCCAGTTCCAGCCCGGCAGCGGGGTATAGGCCATTTTCAGCGTCCGGCCGTCGTCGCTTGTACGCTCCAGCGTGCCGGGTTTGTCACTCAGAAGCTGTTGCTGCGTCGCGCCGTCCCACTGCGGCAGTTTTCCCTCTTCGCTGGCGTGGAACAGGTATTGCCCGCGCGTTTTGCCGTTGCTGCGATCCAGCACGAAGAAGCGACCGCTCTCGCCCAGGCGGCGGTTGAGGATTTTCTCGCGCATGACGTTCCAGGAGTGGGTGATGTCCACCCCGACAAAGACGATCGCAATGACCTGCCCTTCGGCGTTTTTAACGGGCTGGTACTGGGTGATGTAGCGTTTGCCGAACAGCAGCGCCAGGCCGCGGTACACTTCACCTTTGTTGACGGCGGCAAAGGCCGGGCTGGCGTTATCCAGAACGGTACCCATTGCCCGATCGCCATTCTCTTTGCGCAGGGAAGTGGCTACGCGCACAAAGTCGTTACCGCTGCGTACAAACAGCGTCGAAATGGCTCCCGTACGGTTCAGGAACTCGTCCGAAAGGGTGTTATTTTCATGCAGCCCGGTGTCTCCGCCTTTCAGAAGCGGAACGCTAAGTCCGTTAATCGTCTGGGGTTGGGAATTATCAATGTTCAGGGGCTGCGGTAAGAAGGTGGTAAACAGGCGGGTATAGCTCTCAACCTCTTCACTCAGGCTGGTGTTGAACATCTGCACCATGTCGACCATGCCGGTGGACTGATTATGCAGATCTTCGACCGCAAGGGCTTCAAGCTGCTGGCTGGCTTTTTGGCTGAGCAGAAAAGTGAATAGCAGAAACAGCGTGGCGACACTGACGCCAGTTAGCAGCGAGAGTTTCGACCCCAGGCCCGCACGGCGGAAAAAGTTGATCATAAATTGCTCATCATTGAAAAGTTATGGTTCTTCAACGGCAGAGCGGGGATTACGTTTACTGTTTTAATGTAACAAAATGTTATTTAATTGTTCTTTATTGGTTTTATATAAGATAAAAAATTTGCAAAAACGGAAAGCCACTAAAAATAAGTGGCTTTTATCAGGAGGGAGTTTACACGTAGAGAATGGCCTGTACCCGCCAGCGATCGATATGGTTATCTTCCTGCATCTGGATGATGCGATACCATGAAGCACCCTGCTCATCGGCCTTTAATGCCACGACACGTTCAACGTCTTGCGGGCTCCCCGAGATATTATTCACGGAGATCTGGCCAATTTCATTCAGGCCAGTCACACAATCAGCACTGGCGAATTCTGCTGACTGCGCGGTGGTGCTCAGCAGGCCTGCTGAGAGCAACAGTGAGGTCAAAGCAAGAGTTCGTTTCATCGTCAGCTCCATTTCACATATATCCGGTATCCGCCGGGCAATCCTTCGCTAATAAACTCCCTTCCATTGATGCGGGCGTGGAGTTTATTGTGGACAGGAAAATGTCTATGGACGCAAAGCAGTGTAAATCTCGTTCAAAGGAAAACCATTATTTGCGGTACAAAATGGCCTGTGAATACCACTGTCCCGTTATGATGGTTTCGTCGATCATAATGATGACGTAATAATCTGCTTTGGCGGCGACGGCCTGTGCTTTTATTGCCGATTCTGCGTCATCCGGAGAGCCGCGAACCAGCGCGGAGATGGTGCCCATTCGTTGTAATCCTTCCGTCTGATTACGACGAATCTCCTGTGGATGATCGGCGACCGGTGGAGCGGGTTGCGGCGTTCCCTGCAGCGCGCTACAGCCACTCAGCAGAAACACCAGCAATAAAGCAGCAAACCTGCGCATAACCATATCTCGTTTCCTGATAGCCATAGTGTAGTTGTCTGTGAATTTAGTTTTGGGGGAATGTTCCCGAAGTGTTATCTGGTACGTATATTTCGAATGAAAATGACGCGAAAGCGTAACCCAGTTCTCAACATTATGAATCATAGATTCGCACAGGGTCGACAATGATTGAAATTGAAATACGCCACCTCGGCGACCATGAAATTTTACACGCGATGCCGGTGGGTAAACGTGATAAACCGCTGCCTGTTGTCGTTTTTTATCACGGGTTTACCTCATCGAAGCTGGTTTACAGTTATTTTGCGGTAGCGCTGGCGCAGGCGGGTTTTCGCGTGGTGATGCCAGATGCACCCGACCATGGCGCACGCTTTACGGGTAATGAACAGGCGCGGCTGGGTCAGTTCTGGCAGATTCTGCACGGGAGTCTGACCGAGTTTGCCGGGCTGCGCGATGCGCTTTATGGGGCAGGGCTGGTGGCCGACAATCGTCTGGCGGTAGCCGGGGCATCGATGGGCGGTATGACGGCGCTGGGGATTATTACGCATCATCCTGAAGTGAAGTCTGTCGCCTGTCTGATGGGCTCGGGCTACTTTACTTCGCTGGCGAAGACCCTCTTTCCCCCTCAGGATTTAACGGAAATGACCGCGACGCTGGCAGAGTGGGAAGTGACCCGGGCATTGCCGCGCGTGGCCGATCGCCCGCTGCTGCTGTGGCACGGTGACGCGGATGATGTGGTCCCGCCCGAGGGAACCTTCCGTCTGCAGCAGGCGTTAATGAATGAAGGGCTGGACGCTAATCTGACCTGTCTGTGGGAACCGGGCGTCCGCCACCGCATTACGCCAACGGCGCTGGACGCTACGGTGGCTTTTTTCCGCCAGCACCTGTAAACGCGCAGGACTTTGACGCCCTTACCTTCCAGCATGTGAAGGATCTCAGGGGGCTCTTTTACCGGGAGTATTCCGGAGCCATTCAAAAAAAAAGCCCCCGGGCAGGGGGCAACGTCAACTATGGCTATGTTCTCGTTGTTGGCTTTCCTGGTGCTAGCGTTAAAGCGTTATCGGTAAATATCTGCACTGGCGTGCATGTTGCCGTTGCTGCCGGGCTCACGGGTTAACATCACGTGATAATAGGTTGCGCCCTGCGCATCGGTTTCTTCGTTTAATGCCTGATCTGCTTCACTTTCCGTGGCGAAATTATGATTGATGTAAATTACGCCCAAGCTTTGCACATCATCCATGTTTCTGGCCTGTCGGCTGTCTATCTTGATGGCTGCCATCGCGTTTGCACTGAGCAAAAGCGCCGCCATTATGGCTAATGCGATTTTTTTCATGATATGCGCTCCACGACTACGTGCTGCGAGAGGGGGGATGCTCCTTCTTTAATTCAGGCGATCTCTGATTAAAGTGTAATCACTCATCCGGCGGGGATGCGTGACCATTTCTGATGCAGTTGTTCAAAAAAACAACGCTTCCGGGTGTGACCAATTTTAAATCACCCACTTAGACCCGCTTCGCGCTTTGTGCGAATTATTTGTGCAATCAGCTTGAGTTTCCAGGGGCGCGCAAGTATTATGACGCGTCAATTTTTCAGCCGACCTTTAACACGTTCCTTGCCTCCCCGGGCCTCGGCTGACCCAGACAGGAGGCTGAATAATCCGTAAGGAGCAATTCGATGCGTCATTACGAAATCGTTTTTATGGTCCATCCTGACCAGAGCGAACAGGTTCCGGGTATGATCGAGCGTTACTCTGCTGCCATCACTGGTGCAGAAGGTACGATCCACCGTCTGGAAGACTGGGGCCGCCGTCAGCTGGCTTACCCGATCAACAAACTGCACAAAGCACACTACGTTCTGATGAACGTTGAAGCGCCGCAGGAAGTGATCGATGAGCTGGAAACTACCTTCCGCTTCAACGATGCCGTTATCCGCAGCATGGTTATGCGTACCAAAAACGCAGTTACCGAAGCATCTCCGATGGTTAAAGCGAAAGACGAGCGCCGTGAGCGTCGCGATGATTTCGCAAACGAAACCGCAGATGATTCTGATGCTGGGGATTCTGAAGAGTAATTTCTGATGGCCAACCGTCTGGCGTTGTCCGGCATCGTATGCAGGGCTCCCCTTCGAAAGGTCAGTCCATCAGGAATTCCGCATTGCCAGTTCGTGCTTGAGCATCGTTCTGTGCAAGAGGAAGCCGGGTTTCACCGGCAGGCGTGGTGCCAAATGCCCGTTATTATTAGCGGACACGAAAACCAGGCCATTACTCACAGTTTAACGGTCGGTAGCGCAGTAATCGTTCAGGGGTTCATCTCTTGCCACAAGGCAAAGAACGGCCTGAGCAAAATGGTTCTGCATGCCGAGCAGATTGATTTGATAGATTCTGGAGACTAGCCATATGGCACGTTATTTCCGTCGTCGCAAGTTCTGCCGTTTCACCGCGGAAGGCGTTCAAGAGATCGACTATAAAGATATCGCAACGCTGAAAAACTACATCACCGAAAGCGGTAAGATTGTCCCAAGCCGTATCACCGGTACTCGTGCAAAATACCAGCGTCAGCTGGCTCGCGCTATCAAACGCGCTCGCTACCTGTCCCTGCTGCCGTACACTGATCGTCATCAGTAATCGGGCACGGTCCATTAATACGACTTTAAGAGGATAAGGTAATGCAAGTTATTCTGCTTGATAAAGTAGCAAACCTGGGCAGCCTGGGTGATCAGGTTAACGTTAAAGCGGGTTACGCACGTAACTTCCTGGTTCCACAGGGTAAAGCTGTTCCAGCTACCAAGAAAAACGTAGAGTTTTTCGAAGCACGTCGCGCTGAACTGGAAGCCAAACTGGCTGACGTTCTGGCGGCTGCTAACGCTCGCGCTGAAGCAATCAACGCACTGGGCACCGTTACCATCGCGTCTAAATCAGGCGACGAAGGTAAACTGTTCGGTTCCATCGGTACTCGCGATATCGCTGATGCAGTTTCTGCAGCAGGCGTTAAAGTGGCTAAGAGCGAAGTTCGTCTGCCGAACGGCGTTCTGCGTACCACTGGTGAGCACGAAGTTGACTTCCAGGTTCACAGCGAAGTGTTCGCTAAACTGGTTGTTAACGTTGTAGCTGAGTAATTTTTTACTCTGCTCACGTTGAAACGCCGGCCTTGTGCCGGCGTTTTGCTTTTTAGAGAACCGGGTCTTAACGCGCCCTGATAAAACTGCCGTCTGGCTGGCGGGTAAACAGCACCTGTTGTCCATTTCCCGTATCAATCGTTAACCCTGTCACCACCCCGCTGGCATTCTGGCGAACCTGTACCATCTGTCCATTCTGCAGATTACTGAGCGGTTTACCCGCACCTTCCACCTTCGCCATGGCATACACGTCGGTTGGCGGCAGATTGTGGTCGCGGAACAGCTGTGCCAGAGTTTTGCCCGGCTCTACGCGATAGGAACGCCACTGTTGCTCAATACCGGTAGGCTTTTGCGTCTGAGGCTGAGACGGGGCGGCGGCTTGATCCTGCGGCTGTTCATCCTGAATAGGTTCTGGCTCAACCGGCGCGACCTGACCCGGATCGTTAGACGGGGTCACAAGCTGCGTCTGCATCGGCTGTGCGTCATGCTGCGGCCGCGTCTGCGACTGAATGTCCAGCTGAGCATTGCGGGTGACGGGTGCGGTATCGACATCATCGCCCCCGGAAGGAAGCAGGAAGCCCACGATCACCATCAGCGCGCCAATGATGATCCCTCTGCGATGCAGAGGAGGCAGCGGGTCCATGATGCGAAAATTGTCCGGCGCCTGCCAGATTTTCGCCAGGGTAGGTTTCAGTTCAAATCGCCCGGGCATGGCACTCCTCCTGCTCCGCGTATTTTTTATCCTGTGCCCCGAAGTATAGTTTGCTAACTGCCTGAACGGCGTAGTAAACCCGACATCCGTGACATCAGTTCGGGATTAATCCTGGTTATCTCTATTGTTTCTGTTTCGTCGCGGTTTGTCACCTTAACTTCAGACAAAGTTTTACCCATAAGGGCATGGCTGATATGCTGCCCGCTACTTTAAATGTGATGGAAGGAAAACCCATGACCACCCCGACTTTTGACACTATCGAAGCGCAGGCAAGTTACGGTATCGGCTTGCAGGTAGGACAGCAGCTGAGCGAATCCGGCCTGGAAGGTCTGTTACCAGAAGCGCTGGTGGCGGGTATCGCTGACGCGCTGGAAGGCAAACAGCCTGCCGTTCCGGTAGACGTTGTGCACCGTGCGCTGCGTGAAATCCACGAACGTGCTGACGCCGTGCGTCGCGCGCGCTTCGAAGAGATGGCTGCCGAAGGTGTGAAATATCTGGAAGAGAACCGCGAGCGTGAAGGCGTGAACAGCACCGAGTCTGGTCTGCAGTTCCGCGTGATCAATCAGGGCGACGGCGCAATCCCGGCGCGTACCGACCACGTTCGCGTGCATTACACCGGTAAACTGATCGACGGTACCGTGTTCGACAGCTCCGTGGCGCGCGGCGAACCGGCTGAGTTCCCGGTCAACGGCGTGATCGCAGGCTGGATCGAAGCTCTGACCCTGATGCCGGTCGGTTCCAAATGGGAACTGACTATCCCGCATAACCTGGCCTACGGCGAGCGCGGCGCTGGCGCGTCCATTCCGCCATTCAGCACCCTGGTCTTTGAAGTCGAGCTGCTGGAAATTCTGTAATCGACTTTTCTTATTTCCTCTTCCCGGTTGGGGAGAGGAAATAGTGTTAAAACCTATAGTTACGACGTAATCAATATTTTATCTTGCAAACGAAACTGTTGCGTGTATTTTTGTGAGCTGTTTCGCGCTGTATGAGTGATATGACACTCACTTTCAACATATTATTAACATAATATCTAAATCATAGTATTCATCCCGCCGATTCTTACCTAATATCGATTAGCCCTTACAAGGGAACGTCATCTTTTGACGTATTTAAAGGCCAGAAGAGCCTTAACAACACAGACAGGCATAAACAGGAAAATATCACATGGTAGATCAGGTCAAAGTCGTCGCCGACGAAGAGGCGTCGTCTGAACAGTCGCTACGGCGCAATCTCACTAACCGTCATATTCAGCTCATTGCGATTGGGGGTGCCATCGGTACCGGGCTGTTTATGGGGTCAGGCAAAACCATCAGTCTCGCCGGGCCGTCGATCATATTCGTTTATATGATCATCGGTTTTATGCTCTTCTTCGTGATGCGTGCAATGGGTGAACTGCTGCTCTCGAACCTCGAATACAAATCCTTTAGCGACTTCGCTTCTGACCTGCTCGGGCCGTGGGCGGGCTATTTTACCGGCTGGACCTACTGGTTCTGCTGGGTTGTCACCGGTATGGCGGACGTCGTGGCGATTACCGCCTACGCGCAGTTCTGGTTCCCGGGGCTGTCGGACTGGGTCGCCTCGCTGGCGGTCATTGTTCTGCTGCTGAGCCTTAACCTCGCCACCGTTAAAATGTTCGGTGAGATGGAGTTCTGGTTCGCGATGATCAAAATCGTGGCGATTGTCGGGCTTATCGTCGTGGGGCTGGTGATGGTGCTCACCCACTTCCAGTCGCCAACGGGCGTTCAGGCGTCGTTTACCCATCTGTGGAATGACGGCGGCTGGTTCCCGAAAGGCATTAGCGGCTTCTTTGCCGGCTTCCAGATCGCGGTTTTTGCTTTCGTGGGCATTGAGCTGGTGGGCACGACGGCAGCGGAGACCAAAGATCCCGAGAAGTCTCTCCCGCGCGCGATTAACTCTATTCCGCTGCGTATCATCATGTTCTACGTCTTCGCGCTGATCGTCATTATGTCCGTGACGCCGTGGAGCTCCGTGGTGCCAACCAAGAGCCCGTTCGTTGAGCTGTTCGTGCTGGTAGGCCTGCCTGCTGCCGCGAGCCTGATTAACTTCGTGGTGTTGACCTCTGCTGCCTCGTCTGCCAACAGCGGCGTATTCTCCACCAGCCGTATGCTGTTTGGTCTGGCGCAGGAAGGCGTGGCGCCGAGCGCGTTCGCCAAGCTGTCGAAGCGCGCGGTACCGGCAAAAGGGTTGACCTTCTCCTGCATGTGCCTGCTGGGCGGCGTGGTGATGCTCTACGTGAACCCAAGCGTGATTGGCGCGTTCACCATGATCACCACGGTCTCAGCGATCCTGTTTATGTTCGTCTGGACCATCATCCTCTGTTCATACCTGGTGTACCGCAAGCAGCGCCCGCACCTGCATGAAAAATCGATCTACAAGATGCCGCTGGGCAAGCTGATGTGCTGGGTGTGCATGGCGTTCTTCGTCTTCGTGCTGGTTCTGCTGACGCTGGAAGATGATACCCGTCAGGCACTCATCGTCACGCCGCTGTGGTTTATCGCGCTGGGGCTGGGCTGGGTGTTTATCGGTAAGAAACGTATGGCAGGCGTAAGGTAAAAGCAAAACGGCAACTTCGGTTGCCGTTTTTAGTTTTTGCACCCTCTCCCCGTGGGAGAGGGCCGGGGGGAGGGCATCAGGCCGCAGCGGCCTTTTTTATTCCCCAGCTAATGCCCGCGGGAACAGAACGTTGTTCTCAAGACTGATGTGTTCCATCAGGTCGTCAATCATCTCGTTAATGCCGTTGTACATCGCTTTCCACGTTGTGCACGCTTCTGGCGGCGGCGTGACGTTGTGGGTGGTGTGTTTGATCACTTCCAGCAGCTCACCCGCATCATCGTGCTCGCTTTCCATCACGCTGATAGGCCCCATCGCCTGGCTTCCCATTCCCTGTTTAATCATCGGGAAGAGGATCTGCTCTTCTTTCATCATATGGCTGGAAAGCTCTTCGTGCAGCAGGGTCAGGTATTTCGCCAGACCGCGCGGTACGGAAGGTTTGTCGGCATGTACGCGCTCGACTTTGGTTGCCTGCAGGATCAGTTCCGGCAGCTGTTCACGGTGACGGTCATGGTATCGCACGATGATATGGTCGATGATTTCAGCGAGCGGGGCGGTTCGCCAGTCTTTGTCGGCGGGCTGCCCGGCCAGCTGCGCCAGCTCTGCTTCAATCACCTCAACGTCCAGTTCCTTGCGTGAGGCCGCACGCGCCAGGGTTTGCTTACCACCGCAGCAGTAATCCATATCGTATTTACGGAACAGCGCAGAAGCGCGAGGAATGGAGAGCGCCAGCTCGCCAAGGGGTTGGTCGCGAAAGGCCATAGCAGTTACCTCGTCATCAATAATATAAGGTGCATATTAAATGCATCTTTAAGCCAGCGCTATAACCCTTTAGAGGGAAGGGGAAAGTGAGATGCAGATCACAAAAAAATACCCCGTTTAACTCTCTGAATGGACTTAGGAAAGTGGTTTAGAAACTTTTTAAAGGTGTAGAAACAGTAAACAACCCGCCGCGCCTGCCGATATATCCACGTCAGACAAACCTGCATATAACAAAGGCAACGCATGTTTAAACGTATAAAAGTCATTACCCTTCTGATTTCGGTGCTGCTTGTGCTCGGCATCATGCAAGTGATTTCCGCGGGTATCTTTATCAACGCGCTGAATAACGATAAAGACAACTTCACCGTGTCGCAGCTCTCCAGCAAGAACGTGGCGGAGTTTACCGATGCGTGGATCAGCCTGAACCA
Organism: Enterobacter cloacae complex sp. ECL352; assembly: GCF_020149545.1. NCBI lineage: Bacteria > Pseudomonadati > Pseudomonadota > Gammaproteobacteria > Enterobacterales > Enterobacteriaceae > Enterobacter > Enterobacter cloacae complex sp. ECL352. The sequence goes on along the minus strand of NZ_CP083709.1, from coordinate 2,793,808 downwards.
GGCGCGCGTGACGCTGAACCGCGGGATGCTGCGTCTGCAAAGCAGCATGGCCTCTCAGATTAACGGTGGGCAGCTTAATGAGCTGGTCAACACGGCGAAAAATCTGCTCGCCGATGCGCAGGTCCATTACGATAAATACTATGCCCTGCCAAATACGCCGGGCCTGGACGAGAACCTGGCTAACCGGCTTGAAGAGCAGTACCGCATTTACTCTGCAACGCTGACGCAAATGAACGTCCTGCTGAGCCAGGGCAATCTGGAAGACATGTTCAAGCAGAACGCGGAGCAAAAGCAGACCGCGATGCAGGCGGTTTACCGTGAATGGCGTGAAGCGCAGGCAACGCTCACCGATAAAGGCATCCAGGACAATGAAAGCGACTACAAGCGCATCCTGTGGATCCTCTCTGCGGTTATGCTGCTGGTGATTGTGGTGATTATTTCCAGCTGGGTAGCCATGCGCCGCGTGCTGCTGCTGCCTCTGGAAGAGGTGATTAACCATATTCGCGCCATTGCGGCGGGAGATTTAACCCAGCCGATTCAGGCTGAAGGTAAGAACGAAATGGCTATCCTGGCGCGCAACGTTCAGGAGATGCAGACCTCGCTGGCGAACACCGTGGGCGTGGTGCGTGAAGGTGCGGATACCATCTACACCGGTGCCGGTGAAATTTCTGCCGGCAGCAACGACCTCTCTTCCCGTACCGAGCAGCAGGCCGCGTCTCTGGAAGAGACGGCAGCCAGCATGGAACAGCTGACGGCAACCGTGAAGCAGAACGCCGATAACGCGCGTCAGGCTTCCCGTCTGGCGCTGGACGCCTCCTCAACGGCGAAGAAGGGCGGTAACGTGGTGGAAGGCGTGGTGCGTACAATGGACGAAATCGCCACCAGTTCCAGTAAAATCGCGCAAATTACTAACGTGATCGACGGTATTGCCTTCCAGACTAACATTCTGGCGCTGAACGCGGCGGTTGAAGCGGCGCGCGCGGGCGAGCAGGGCCGTGGTTTTGCGGTGGTAGCAGGGGAGGTCCGTACTCTCGCACAGCGCAGCGCCCAGGCGGCGAAAGAGATCAAAGCGCTGATCGATGATTCCGGCGAGCGCGTGAACGCGGGCTCCCAGCTGGTCAACGAAGCCGGGGAGACGATGGCAGAGATCGTTAATGCGGTCACCCGCGTCACCGACATCATGGGTGAAATTGCCTCGGCCTCTGACGAGCAGAGCCGCGGTATTGACCAGGTGGGCCAGGCGGTAGCCGAGATGGACCGCGTGACCCAGCAGAACGCATCGCTGGTAGAGGAATCTGCGGCCGCGGCGGCGGCGCTGGAAGATCAGGCTGCCCGCCTGAACGAAGCGGTGGCGGTGTTCAAAATCACCCGCAACCAGGCGGTCAAAGCGGCGCCGGTGAAAACCTATGTACCTAAAGCGCAGCCCGTAGCGGCGGCGTCTGAAGGGAACTGGGAAACGTTTTAAGGGCTTGCCCGGTGGCGGCTACGCCTTACCGGGCCTACGATTTTGTAGGCCCTGCAAGCGCAGCGCCGCTGGGCAATGCTCACATCTCCGAAGCCGGAATGACCCTCGGTTTTTCCGGCTTCGCTCTTACCGCCATCACCACTCCCACCACCAGCAGCGCGATCCCGCAGGCCGTGAATAACGGCGGTAAGCTCTGGCGCATCAGGAAGGTATAAAGCAGTCCGGCCAGGGTTTCGAAGACAATCAGCGGCCCTAAAATCACCGTCGGCAGCTTCTGGCTGGCAATGTTCCAGCACAGCGCGCCCACCCATGAGCACAGCACCGCAATCGCAACCATCAGGCCGATAAAAACCCAGGGTCTTGGCCCGAAGGGTTGGGCGAAGTCTGGCTGTTGATGGCCTAACCAGATGCACGCGCCGGCATAGCCCACCAGCGAGACGGGCAGCGTAACCAGCGCCTGCGCCGTCGCCCACATCATCGGATGCTTGTCAGGGTTCTCCCGCAGCCAGCGCGCGTTGCGCAGGGCATACCATGCCCAGCACGCCACGGAAATGAACGCCAGCACAATGCCAGAGCCGTAACGCCACAGGTCAACATCCGCCTGCCCGTGATGCAGCTCGGCAATATTGACGCATACCAGCCCCATGGCGGTGCATACCAGCGCCGGCGCCATTTTTGACCACGCCAGTTTGCCATCGCGGTGGCTGTAGAGCAGGTTAGCAAAGACGGGAATGACGACCGGCAGCGTGCCGATAATCATGGTAGATACCGGCGCACCGGTACGCTGAATGGCACTCGCAAGGCAAACGTAGTAGATAAGATTGCCCATCATGGTCAGCGCCAGCGCGGTGCCCCAGTCCTGACGGCTGAGCTGACGCAAGCGCGCGCGTCCCAGCCACGCCAGGGGCAGGGCAATCAGCCCGAGCGCCAGATAGCGTCCGGTCGACTGCAGTATTGCCGGATACTCGGGCACGATCAGCGGGCCGACAAAAATAAGCCCCCACATCATCCCGGCCAGCAGGGCATACAACACTCCACTAATCATTTTTCCATCCACAGGTATTTACGCTGCATGCAGTGTAGGAGGGGAAAATGCGTGCGTATTGTATGAGATTGCGCATTAGCGCCGGGTGACCTGCTTCTGGTAGCGCACGGGCGTAATGCCGTAGCGGCGGGTAAACGCGCGGGTTAAGTGGGACTGGTCGGTCAGCCCGGTCGCGGCTGCCACTTCGGCGGCTGGCATGCCGTGGGTGAGGAACGCTTTAGCGCGCCAGAGGCGAATGGCCATCAGCATCTGGTGCGGCGTAACGTGAAAATGGGCTTTGAACTGGCGCTGGAAATGGTACGGGCTCAGCGAAACGACGCTGGCCAGCTCGTCCAGCGTCAGGGCGTGCATGTAGTTGTCGTGCAGGTACTCGCGCACGCGTTCGAAGCGGTGCGCGCCTTCCTGAATCACCGGCGCGTGATGGGCCAGCGGCTGGAAGGTCTCAATCAGATCCAGCAGTAATCCTTTTTGCGCAAGCGGATCGTCCGTATGCCACAATCCGTAAATCAGCCTGCCGATTTGCTGCGAGCGCAGCGGGTCATGACGCGTGACATCGCTAAACCACCAGTGCCGGAGGCCGGTCACCTCTTCCAGAAGATCGGGTTCGATATAGACCATCCGGTAGCGCCAGCCGCCTTCGGTGGCGGATTCGCCGGTATGGATCTCGTCCGGGTTCATGGTGACGACGGATTTTTCCGCCGCGAGATGCTGGGTACCGCGATAGCGAAAGCGTTCGGCACCGGTTTCAATCGTGCCGATCCCGAAGGCTTCATGGGTGTGAGGCTCAAAGGCGTAGTCAGAAATATGCGCGTGATAAAGCTCCAGGCCCGGCAGCTGCGCCAGATGGCGAAAGCGCGCGCTGTCTCTTTCATCATTAAACTGTTCCGGTACGCCTTGCACGTTGAGCCTCCTCGTGGTCATCTTTTCATTATCAGAGATGACCGCAGTTTATGCACTAAACATCTTTGCCCGGACGGTCTTACGGTAATCCCCCGGTGAAACCGTTGTTTTATGCTTAAACTGGCGATTAAAGTGCGCAATATCCTGATATCCAACCGCATTTGCAATCTCCTGAATACACAGATTGGTGGATTGCAGCATTGTCATGGCGGATTCAATTCTGGCGGTTAATAAATACTGCAGTGGGGACATGTCGGTGGCATTTTTAAAGCGGCGATTAAAGTTGCGCAAACTCATGCCGGCCATATCTGCAAGATTCTGCATGGATATATCCGAGGCGCAGTTGGCTTTTATCCAGATTTGAATTTGAACAATATCTTCATCCGGATGGGGTTTGTTTTCTTCACTGTAACATTGGCGTTCAAACTGGCTACGAATTTCATGGAAAAATGTCCGTTGAGTATGGGTGGCTACACGTTTCCCGTATATCGTTTCTATAAAATGGATCGTCAGATCGGACAGGGCCTTAACGCTTGCGGCGCAGAAAATATTATCGGCCTGAGTGAGAAAATGCTTTGTCTGTAATTTTACGCTGGGGTAGTCGCGCGAGAATTGTTTGAAGTAGTGCCAGTGGGTGGTGGCGGGCTTTCCGTTTAGCAATCCCGACTCCGCCAGAAAACAGCAGCCCGTTCCGACGGCGGCGATGCGGGTTCCTCGCGCGGCCTGCTCGGTCAGCCATTCCAGAAGTTCAGGCTGTTGTCTGACCACCGCGCGAGGATTGCGCCACAGGGCAGGAAGATAGATAACGTCATAGTGTCTGTCTGCGGCAAGGGTGGTATCGGCGGTAATGCTAAAACCACTGTGCGTCAGGATGGGCTCGCTGTTTATGCCAATGGTATTCACCTTCAGAATATTCTCCGGGCGACAGAGCCTGAAGGGTGACTTCTCCGGTTTGTGCGTGCCTGCGTGGGATGTTGTTTTTTGCTCAGCTAAATAGCTACTGGCTGCCGCTTTCCACATTTCAATCGGAAGGCTGAGACCGGAACTTAGCATGCGTTCACATAACACAAATCCTATTTGTGTATTTGTCATTTTTGATTAATACCTGTTTTGACTATTATTTTTGGTAGCTCATCGTTGCCGTGGCCAAAAAAGTCAGCGTTTTGGCTGGATTTTCATATTAGCTTTTGTTGGTGATTTGTAAACTAATATCTGAAATTATCGCACTTGCTTAATAAAATAAATCCACGACCACGAGAGAATAAATTATGGTGAAATTACCCGTAATAACGGCTTTTGGCGGCTATGGTCCAGCTGGGCGTAGTTCTTCACATCATGCATTCCGTCGAATGATTATTGAGTCATTATCGGAAGAGGAACGGCAGGATACGTTATTATCGTTAGCCATCCTGATGGGCATCCTTAAATATGATGAAGGTGGGTATTACGATATTTCCGGTAAAAGATTCACACCTGCTCAGGCTGCCGCGAGGATAAAAGACGAGGCGCTTGAGGGAACCCTTATCAGAAAAATTACGCGCGACTACTTTGATGTCGATGCTATTGCCGGCCATGCAAAATTGAATATGGCTTCAGGCGAAGAGGGATTCAGTTTTAATATATCTGCCAGGCAATTACCTCAACCCTTACCGGCGGGATGGCACGTTGAAGAATTAGCGGAGCGGCGCGTCCGTATTACCGTCCAGGGAGAGATGGACTGTAAAATTGAGGCGTTGCTGCGCACGGAGGTTCAGGCTGCAGGGCTGTTGCCGCAGGGATTCCGTCCGGGCGACCATTACAATTCGCAGTTCCATCCGCGGGCGTTACAAATGGCGATTGTCGGAGCGTCAGACGCCATCAACGCGCTGGGGATCCCGTGGCGAGAGGTACAGGCCAAAATCACGCCGGATCAGCTCGGCGTCTATTCGGGCAATATCATGGGGCAGCTCGACGATTATGGCTTTGGCGGAATGCTGCAGTCGCGCCTGAAAGGCCATCGCGTCAGCGCCAAACAATGCCCGCTGGGCCTGAACAGCATGTGCGCCGATTTCCTCAATGCGTATGTGCTGGGTAGCGTCGGTCATACCAGCGCCACGCTGGGGGCGTGCGCCACGTTTCTGTATAACCTGAATGCGGCAGTTGAGGATATCAAAGCGGGGCGCATTCGCGTAGCCGTCGTTGGCAGCGCCGAAGCGCCGGTCACCTCAGAAGTGATTGAAGGATTCGATGCCATGGGCGCCCTGGCAACGGAGAGCAAGCTTAAGCACACTGATGAAACGGAAACGGCCGACTGGCGCAACAGCAGCCGCCCGTTTGGTAACAGCTGCGGTTTTGTTATCGCAGAATCCAGCCAGTATGTCGTGCTAATGGACGACGAGCTGGCGCTGCAGCTTGGCGCAGAGATCCACGGTTCGGTGGGGAATGTCTTCATCAACGCTGACGGCTTTAAACGCTCTATTGCGTCGCCGGGGCCGGGGAACTACATCACCATGGCGAAAGCCGTAGCCTCTGCGGTATCGATGGCCGGGATAGAGACGGTGCAGAAGGGATCGTTTATTCAGGCGCACGGCTCAAGCACGCCGAAGAATTGCGTCTCCGAGGCCGATATTTTTGACCGCGTTGCGCAAGCTTTTTCGATTCGCGACTGGCCGGTGACGGCGGTGAAATCGTACCTCGGTCACTCCCTGGGCCCAGCCAGCGGCGACCAGCTGATCGGCTGCCTCGGCGTCTTCCGCTATGGTATTTTGCCGGGAATTAAAAGCGTGTCCCACATCGCGCCGCAGGTGAACAATGCGCGCTTAACCATTCCTCTTCAGGACTGCAAATTAGAGGAAGGTCAGGGACAAATCGCCTTTATTAATTCAAAAGGCTTTGGCGGTAATAATGCCACGGGGGTGGTTTACTCGCCAAAGCTTACCCATCAATGGTTGCGCAAACGCTATGGGGAAACGGTGTTTGCGGATTATCAGCAGCGTAACCGCCAGGTGCGACGTCAGGCTAACGCCTACGACCAGGCGGCGTCACAGGGGGAACTGAATGTCATTTATCTGTTCGGCCAGCAGGGGATAAATGAGGAAGATATTAAGATTGATATGAATGGCATCACCATTCCCGGATTTGAAAAACCGATAACGTACGCGACGGATAAAGAATACCCGGACTTTTAATCGTTATATCTGTTTTTATTATTAATAAATATGAGCGGGCCGGGTAAGGGAAATCACCCGGCCGCAGGAAAGAACGGTGACACCGTTAAAGAATGGCTTTAATACTCTGCGCCAGCGGCGTCGTTGCGCGCCCGATCAGTTTGCTCAGCGTATGGCTATCGTCAAAGAGTCCCCCTTTGGACGCACCCACATCCGAGTCCGCCAGCATATCTGCCAGCCCTGCAGGCAGGCCGACGCTTTTCAGGGCGGCGGCAAAATCCGCTTCACTGAGATTCTGATAGGTTACCGGCTTCCCGCTCTGTTTGCTGAGTTCAGCCGCCAGTTCGCTCAGCGTCCAGCCGTGGTCGCCCGCCAGTTCGTAGACCTTGCCCGCGTGGCCCTCTTCAGCAATCACTTTGGCGGCTGCCGCGGCATAGTCGGCGCGGGTGGCAGAGGCAATTTTGCCTTCGCCTGCCGCACCAATAAACACGCCGTGTTCCAGCGCAGGCGGCGCGCTCGCCAGGTAGTTTTCGGTATACCAGCCATTGCGCAGCAGGGCATAAGGGATGCCGGACGCCGCCAGCGCTTTTTCAGTGGCAACATGTTCAACATGCAGACCCAGCGGTGAGTTGTCCGCATGCAGCAGGCTGGTGTAGGCGATAAATTTCACGCCTGCCGTTTTGGCGGCGTTAATCACGTTCTGGTGCTGGGTCGCGCGCTGGCCGACTTCGCTGGAAGAGATCAGCAGCAGCTTATCCACGCCGCTCAGCGCGGCGGTGAATGCGGCTTCATCCGTGTAGTCCGCCTGGCGAACGACAATTCCCTGCTGGCTTAAGGCCTGCGCTTTCGCCGGGTTACGTACGATGGCCACAATCTGGCTGGCCGGTACGGTTTTCAGCAGCTGTTCGATAACGAGATGGCCAAGCTGGCCGGTAGCGCCGGTAATCGCGATCATGATGAATCTCCTTCGTGTTTGTCTGGTGTTGTGGCACACTAGCACCATGGCTAACTTTTAGTAAGTACATACAAAAAGGTAAGTATGAAAACAACGATACCGACGCTCAGCGAACAAATGCGCGATGGCAATCTTTTCGCGGAACAGTGCCCTTCACGCGAGGTGCTCAAACACGTGACCAGCCGCTGGGGTGTCCTGATTCTGCTGGCCCTGCGCCAGGGAACGCATCGCTTTAGCGATCTGCGCCGTAAAATGGGCGGGGTGAGCGAAAAGATGCTGTCCCAGTCACTCCAGGCGCTGGAGCTGGACGGGTTTGTCGATCGCGTGTCTTATCCGGTGGTGCCGCCGCACGTAGAGTATAGCCTGACGCCGCTGGGGATTGAGGTCAGCGAGAAAGTCGCTGCGCTGGCGGACTGGATTGAGGTGAATACGCCGAAGGTGATGGCGAATCGGGACGATCGTGCGGCCTGATGTCTTCACCCTGACCTAATGCCTGCGTGGGCGACCCCCTCTCCCTTGAGGGAGAGGGCGGGGGTGAGGGGGGAACATATAACTCTGGTGGTCATTCCGTTCACTTTATGTTCCTTGCTTCTCTGTAACGACATGGCCTGTGAACGTGCCAGGGCGGCTCAATCGCCGCCGCCCTGGCGACCCGGGCTCCCGGCGGTAAATCGCCGCTTCGCGGATTGCTCGCCCCATCCCTGGGGCTCACCCTTTCAGGGCCAGCTCAGGCGCTGTCCAAAATTGCTCCCGGCAATTTTGTCCTCAGCTTATTCCTTCAGGCTATCGGGTCGGGCATGAGCCTGCATCCCTGCAGGCCACGCCCTCTCGGCGCATCCTTGCGCCTCGCCCCGGCCTTGCGGAAACGCTTCGGCGATTTACAGCCGGACCAGGGCATCGCTGCAATTCATTAATTTTTTCTGAAGAAATATTCATCGCTTCGAGTTGGAAAATTACTGAGGACCCCTCTCCCATAGGGAGAGGGAACAAACACGAAAAACGGCAACGTATGTTGCCGTTTTGTTTTTACTTACTCAAATCCACCTGATAAATCGCGAACCCGATATCATCCGTTGCGACCTTCTTCATCGGATACTGGGCTTTATCCTTGATGAACGCGGCTGCCTTATCGGACGGCGACGTTTCTATGCGGATATCCAGTTTCGTATCGCTGTGGATCGGCGCGAGTCGCCAGTTGTTGTCCACCGCCGGATGAATTTCGCCCGCCTTCTTCGACTCCGCGCTGATCCACGCCGCCAGCACCGAGCGGTTCTCGTCCGGCGAGGCAAAGGCGATGTGGCTATCTCCCGTACCGGCAAACTTACCGCCGTAGGCGCGGTAGTTATTGGTCACCACCAGGAAGGTGGCATTCGGGTCGATCGCCTTGCCGTTGAAGGTCAGGTTTTTGATGCGCTCCGCCTGCGGGTTGATCGCCTGACACTCGCCGTCATATTTCGCCGGCTGGGTGACGTCAATCTGGTAGTTCACGCCGTCGATCACGTCGAAGTTATAGGTACGGAAGCCGTCCCAGTTAATCAGCGACTGCGGCTTACTGCTGTGCGGGTCAATCTGGTTAAACTGTCCGGCAGAGCACTCCAGCCACTCTTTCACCTCCTGGCCCGTCGCTTTTACCACCACCAGCGTGTTCGGGTAGAGATAGAGATCGGCGGCGTTACGGAAGGTCAGCTGGCCCTTTTCGACTTCAACATAGCTTGCCGGGTCGTTCTTACGCCCGCCAACCTTGAATGGCGCAGCCGCTGACAGGACCGGCAGTTTTGCCAGATCCGGATCGCCCTGCACAAAGTGTTCCGCATAGGCTTTCTGCGCCATGTTGACGACCTGAACGGTCGGGTCGTCCTGCACTAGCGCCAGGAAGCTGTACATGTTATCGGCGGATTTGCCGATCGGCTTGCTGACGAATTCGCGCGTGGCGTCGTGATCGTGCTTCAGCACGTCGACCAGTTTTTTATCTTCCGCCGCCAGAGATTTTTTAGCCGCAGCGTCGTAAATCGGGCGCGCTTCGGCTTTTGACTGCGTCACCTTCCAGCTGCCGCCGTCGTTATTCAGCACCAGATCCACCACGCCAAGATGGTCGCCCCACATGCCCGGCATCACCGAAGGCACGCCGTTGAGCGTCCCTTTCTCAATGTCCGCTCCTTTTATGCTGGCGAAATCTTTGCCCGGGAAGACCGCGTGGGCGTGGCCGAACAGGATCGCGTCGACGCCCGGGACTTCACTCAGATAGTAAACGGAGTTTTCTGCCATGGCCTGATACGGATCGGCGGAGAGACCCGAGTGGGCGACAACGACCACCAGATCGGCGCCTTTTTCGCGCATTTCCGGCACGTATTTCCGCGCGGTTTCGGTGATGTCGTTAACGGTCACTTTGCCGTCGAGGTTGGCCTTATCCCACGTCATGATCTGCGGCGGCACAAAACCGATATAGCCGATTTTCAGCGTCTGTTTTTTACCGTCCTGGTCGACGACGTTTGTCTCTTTAATCAGGTAAGGGGTAAAGAGCGGCTTTTGCGTCTTAACGTCGATGATATTGGCGTTAACGTACGGGAATTTCGCACCGGCCAGGGCGTCATGCAGGTATTTTAGACCGTAGTTGAATTCGTGGTTGCCGAGGTTGCCGACGGTATAGTCCAGGGTGTTCATCGCTTTATAAACAGGATGGATCTCGCCTTTTTTCAGCCCCCTGGTCGCCATGTAATCCCCGAGCGGACTGCCCTGAATGAGATCGCCATTGTCGACCAGCACGCTGTTTTTCACTTCGCCACGCGCCGCATCGATCAGGCTTGCCGTGCGTACCAGACCGAATTTTTCCGTCGGGGTATCTTTGTAGTAATCGAAGTCCATCATGTTGCTGTGCAGATCGGTCGTTTCCAGAATACGCAGATCTACCGTCGCCGCCTGTACGCTTGCTGCAATCAGCGTCGCCAGAAGCGTTGCACTAAACTTAATCATCAGAGGAGTCCTTTTTTCGATGCAGAGCACAAAAGAGTATGTATCTATAGCTTGTTGCTTACAGAAATGTGAATCCTGACAGAAAAAAGTCACCTGAAACCGGAATTGCTTCACAGATAGCGGAATTGTTCACATTACGATATAACTAAAACAAAGAGTTAACCTCACTGCGTTAACAAAGAGGTGGAAAATGCTAGATAAAATTTGTCAGCTCGCACGGGATGCGGGAGATGCCATCATGCAGGTGTATGACGGCAGTAAACCTATGGAGGTGGTCAGCAAGGCCGACGACTCTCCGGTCACGGCGGCGGATATCGCGGCGCATAAGGTGATCCTGAAAGGATTACAGGCCTTAACGCCGGACATCCCCGTTCTGTCAGAAGAAGCGCCGCAAAGCTGGGACGAGCGCCAGCACTGGCAGCGTTACTGGCTGGTCGATCCGCTGGACGGGACAAAAGAGTTCATCAAGCGCAACGGTGAATTCACCGTCAATATCGCCCTGATTGAGAAGGGCAAAGCGGTGCTGGGCGTGGTCTACGCGCCGGTAATGAAGGTGATGTACAGCGCTGCAGAAGGGAAGGCGTGGAAGGAAGAGTGCGGCGTGCGCAAGCAGATCCAGGTGCGCGATGCGCGTCCACCGCTGGTGGTGATTAGCCGCTCGCACAGCGACAGCGAGCTGCAGGAGTACCTGCAGCAGCTGGGTGAACACCAGACCACCTCGATTGGCTCATCGCTGAAATTCTGCCTGGTGGCGGAAGGCCATGCGCAGCTCTACCCTCGCTTTGGGCCAACCAACGTCTGGGATACCGCGGCAGGTCATGCCGTTGCCGCGGCCGCCGGGGCGCATGTTCATGACTGGCAGGGCAAGCCGCTGGACTATACCCCGCGCGAATCCTTCCTCAACCCCGGTTTCCGCGTCTCTATTTACTGAGCCAGCAGCTTATGCAGCAGGTCGACAACCTGCTGCACCTCTTCCTGGGTTAACGCGCCGTCTTTCGCCCACTGTACGCGGCCCTCTTTATCCAGCACGATAATCGCGGAGCTCTCTTCTTCCAGCTGCCAGGCCTTACGGGTTACGCCGTTGCTGTCGACGATAAACTGCGACCACGGGTAGAGCTTTTTATTGCTCTCAAGGCTTGAGCGCACAAACATCCCGGAGCCCGGAATGGCGTCGTCGGTGTTAACAATCGTGGTCGTCTGGTAGCGGTCGTGAGGGAATTTTGCGGCCTTGATCGCTTCCACCAGGGTAGCATTTTTCTCTTTTGCGGATGTACGACCGGCAATATGTTGTACAACTCTCACTTTGCCCGCGAGCTGCGCGCTATTCCAGGGTTTGTAGCTAAACTTATCATTGTCGAGAATCAATTCTCCCCGGTCAGCAATGCCGACTGGCGGTACACGTTGTCCTTTTTCAATGTTGTGAGCGGAAGCCCACAGCGGCAGCAGCAGGCAGGTTGCTGCAAGGATATTACGTAGGGTCATGGCGTTTCCTTATTGTTTGCAGGTGATCCGACCACTTGGTCTTGCGCTTTTAATCATAAGTGCGATCAATGGGGTTTTCCCGCAATCCCGATGCCAGTTTGCGGGCGAACGCACATATCCATGAAAAAACGACGGCTTATACTGCGCCCGGTCACGCTTTGCAAAGATTATTCTGAATAATTGTAATCAAACGGTAAATAAACTTATGCACACTGGGTAACACCGTAGTTCTGGTCTATAGTCATTGGGCATTAAAATTTGCGCTCAGGACAGTCGGGCCGATTGTGGCACCGCAAGAGCGTATGATTCGCAGGAGATACAAGAATGAAAATTTTCCAACGCTACAACCCGCTTCAGGTGGCGAAGTACGTGAAGATCCTGTTCCGTGGACGGTTGTACATCAAGGATGTTGGCGCTTTTGAGTTTGATAAGGGCAAGATCCTTGTCCCAAAAGTGAAGGACAAACAGCACCTGTCTGTGATGTCCGAAGTCAACCGTCAGGTTATGCGTCTGCAGACTGAGATGGCTTAACCAACGTGCTATGCAGTAGTTAAAAACGGCTCCCAATGGGAGCCGTTGATGTTTGTAGAGGCTGGTACTTTACGCCGACACCTTCTCTTCCGCGTCCGGCAGCTTCGGTACCAGTACGGTCGGTTTGTTATCGATGCGCGTCACCAGCAGCTGGTCGATGCGGTAGTTATCAATATCCACCACTTCAAACTTGTAGCCGGAGAACTTCACCGAGTCGGTACGTTTCGGGATCTTACGCAGCATAAACATCATAAAGCCGCCGATGGTCTCGTAGTTGCCGGACTGCGGGAACTCGTCGATATCCAGCACGCGCATCACGTCTTCAATCGGTGTGCCGCCATCAATCAGCCACGAATTATCGTCGCGCTGAACAATCTGCTCTTCCAGCCCCTGGCCAACCAGGTCGCCCATCAGCGTGGTCATCACGTCGTTCAGGGTGATAATACCCACCACCAGCGCGTATTCGTTCATGATAACCGCGAAGTCTTCCCCGGCGGTTTTGAAACTTTCCAGCGCTTCTGAGAGCGTCAGGGTGTCCGGCACAATCAGGGTATTGCGGATCTGCACGCCGCTGTTAAGCGCCAGGCTCTGGTTTGCCAGCACGCGGTTCAGCAGGTCTTTGGAGTCGACGTAACCGATGATGTGGTCGATATCTTCATTACAGACCAGGAACTTAGAGTGCGGATGCTGCGCCACTTTGTTCTTCAGGCTCTGCTCATCTTCATGTAAATCGAACCAGATAATGTTTTCACGGCCCGTCATGGAAGACGGCACGGTACGGGATTCCAGTTCGAATACGTTCTCAATCAGCTCGTGCTCCTGCTTGCGCAGCACCCCGGCCAGCGCGCCGGCTTCCACCACCGCATAAATGTCGTCAGAGGTGATGTCGTCTTTACGCACCATCGGCAGCTTAAAGATGCGGAAAATGACGTTCGCCAGGCCGTTGAAGAACCACACCAGCGGACGAAACACGTACAGACAGAAGCGCATCGGGTTGATGATACGCAAAGCCACAGCTTCTGGCGCAATCATACCGATGCGTTTCGGGGTCAGGTCTGCAAAGAGGATGAACAGGCCGGTTACCAGCGAGAAGGAGAGGATAAAGCTCAGCTGTTCGGCCAGTTCAACGGACATGTACTTAACAAACAGACTATAAAACGCCGGAGAAAACGCCGCATCACCCACGATACCGCCGAGAATGGCGACCGCGTTGAGGCCAATTTGCACCACGGTGAAGAACATCCCGGGATTTTCCTGCATTTTCAGGATGCGGGTGGCATTGATGTTGCCTTCATCGGCAAGCAGCTTCAGTTTGATTTTACGGGACGCGGCCAGCGAGATCTCAGATATCGAGAAAAACGCGCTGACGGCAATCAGACAAAGTATTACTAAAATACTGTTTAACATAGTTTATCCGGCTTATCGCCAGATCCTCAGAAGGGGAGTTGATACCATTTGTGTGAAAACACATTGAAAATCAGCTCGTAGCGTTGAGCCGATTATTTCAGCGGGTAGTATAGCGTAAAGAGATGTAAATCTGCCAGAGGTCACATTTTGGCATAAAAAAGACCGGACAGCGTGGCGCTGTCCGGTACGGGCGACGATTTAACGGCTGATAATCAGGCCAGCTGTGGCGGCAGGCAGACGCCGATGCCCCCGATACCGCAGTAGCCGTACGGGTTTTTATGCAGATACTGCTGGTGATCGTCCTCGGCATAGTAGAACGGTTTCGCGGTGGTGATTTCCGTCGTCACCTCGCGCGTATCGCCCGCTTCACGCATGGCCTGCTGGAAACGCTCAAGGCTGGCGCGCGCGGCGGCATCCTGCTCGGGCGTGAGCGGATAAATGGCCGAACGGTACTGTGTGCCGTGGTCGTTGCCCTGACGCATGCCCTGCGCCGGGTCGTGGTTTTCCCAGAAGACCTGCAGGAGCTGTTCGTAGCTAATGACTGCAGGGTCATAGACCACGCGTACCGCTTCCGCATGCCCGGTTTCGCCGGAGCAGACTTCGCGATAGGTAGGATTCGGCGTGTAGCCGCCCGTGTAGCCAGCCGCCGTGCTGTAAACGCCGGGCAGCTGCCAGAAGAGGCGCTCAACGCCCCAGAAGCAGCCCATGGCGAACAGGGCGATTTCCATTCCCTCCGGCACGTTTGTCATGGAATGGTTATTGACGGCGTGTAAGGTCGCCACAGGCATAGGGGTGTTGCGTCCCGGTAATGCATCAGTTTGTGAAACCAGATGCTTTTTGTCGAATAAACTCACGATGGGGCCTCCCGGGGTGCGATGTTTCGGTTAAGGTTGTCACGAAGCGTTTAATTGAACACAATAAATGCGCTGAATGAGTCTAGATTTAATCATAAGAAATATTTGGGTGTTACACCCGTTTTCAACCCGTGATTTGGGTTTTTGGCCAACAGGCCGTATTTTGCCGCGGAGCGGTACTTCATTTGCTTCCAGGGTGGAAACAGGGATATTCAGGAGAAAACGTGACAAAAATCCGCCAGTTATGTTTAGTCAGTGTATTGCTGACAAGCGGGATTGCCAGCGCGGCGAATGTCCGTTTGCAGGTTGAGGGGTTATCCGGGGCGCTGGAAAAAAACGTGCGTGCGCAGTTGTCGACCATCCAGAGTGATGAGGTGACGCCGGACCGGCGTTTTCGCGCGCGCGTCGATGACGCCATCCGTGAAGGGCTGAAAGCGCTGGGGTATTACGAACCCACCATTGATTTCGATCTCCGCCCGCCGCCAAAGAAGGGGCGCCAGGTTCTTATTGCCCGCGTTTCGCCGGGTGAGCCGGTATTGATTGGCGGCACGAACGTCATTCTGCGCGGCGGGGCGCGTACCGACCGGGATTACCTGGACCTGCTCAACACGCGGCCGAAAATCGGTACCGTGCTTAACCACGGTGACTACGACCATTTCAAAAAAGAGCTGACGAACGTTTCCCTGCGTAAGGGCTACTTCGACAGCCAGTTCAATAAAAGCCAGCTGGGGATTGCGCTGGATCGGCGTCAGGCCTTCTGGGATATCGATTACGACAGCGGAGAACGCTACCGCTTTGGCGATGTGACGTTTGAAGGTTCGCAAATTCGTGAAGAGTATCTGCAAAACCTCGTGCCGTTCAAAAAAGGGGATTACTACCAGTCGAGAGACCTGGCGGAACTGAACCGTCGTCTTTCCGCTACCGGCTGGTTTAACTCCGTGGTTGTCGCACCGGAATTTGATAAGTCTCGCAAAACGAAGGTGTTGCCGCTGCATGGCGTTGTCTCGCCGCGCACCGAGAACACCATTGAGACCGGTGTTGGCTACTCGACGGATGTTGGACCACGCGTGAGAACCTCGTGGAAAAAGCCGTGGATGAACTCGTACGGTCACAGCCTGACCACCAGCCTGAGCCTCTCTGCGCCCGAGCAGCAGCTGGATTTCAGCTACAAAATGCCGCTGCTGAAAAACCCGCTTGAGCAATATTACCTTGTGCAGGGCGGTTTTAAGCGCACCGACTTGAACGACACCAAGCAGGATTCTACGACCCTTGCGGTCTCCCGCTTCTGGGATCTCTCCAGCGGCTGGCAGCGCGCCATTAACCTGCGCTGGAGCCTGGACCACTTTACCCAGGCCAACGTCACCAATACCACCATGCTGCTTTATCCGGGCGTGATGATCAGCCGTACCCGCTCGCGCGGCGGCCTGATGCCGACCTGGGGCGACTCACAGCGCTACTCCATCGATTATTCCAACTCCGCCTGGGGCTCCGACGTGGATTTCTCGGTGATTCAGGCGCAAAACGTCTGGATCCGCACGCTGTACGACAAACACCGCTTTGTGATGCGCGGCAATCTCGGCTGGATTGAAACGGGAGACTTCGAGCGCGTTCCGCCGGATCTGCGCTTCTTCGCCGGGGGCGACCGCAGCATTCGTGGGTATAAGTACAAATCGATCTCACCTGAGAACGAAAAGGGCCAGCTGACCGGTGCGTCAAAACTGGCGACCGGATCGCTGGAGTATCAGTACAACGTCAGCGGAAAGTGGTGGGGCGCCATGTTTGTTGACGGTGGCGAAGCGGTGAACGATATCCGCCGCAGCGACTTCAAAACCGGCGCGGGCGTGGGCGTACGCTGGCAGTCACCCGTCGGGCCCATCAAGCTCGACTTCGCCGTGCCTGTCGGCGACAAAGAAGAGCACGGATTACAGTTTTACATCGGTCTGGGGCCTGAATTATGAGTTTATGGAAGAAAATAAGCCTCGGGGTGCTGATTTTTATCGTGCTGCTGCTCGGTACGGTGGCGTTTCTGGTGGGAACGACGACCGGGCTGCATCTGCTGTTTAACGCTGCGAACCGCTGGGTGCCGGGGCTGGAGATTGGCCAGGTAACGGGCGGCTGGCGCGATCTGCGTCTGAAGAATATCCGCTACGAGCAGCCGGGCGTGGCGGTGAACGCCGGGGAGTTCCACCTGGCGGTGAAGCTGGGCTGCCTGCGCGACAGCAAGCTCTGCGTCAACGATCTGTCGCTTAAAGACGTCAACGTGGCGATAGATTCGAAAAAAATGCCGAAGTCTGCGCCGGTCGAGGAAGAGGACAGCGGCCCGCTGAATCTCTCCACGCCGTACCCGATCGCGCTCTATCGGGTCGCGCTTGATAACGTCAATATCAAAATCGACGACACTACCGTGTCCGTGATGGATTTCACCTCCGGCCTACGCTGGCAGGAGAAAAACCTCACCCTGACGCCGACGTCCCTGCAGGGCTTGCTGATCGCGTTGCCGAAGGTGGCCGACGTGGCGCAGGAAGAGATCGTCGAGCCGAAGATCCAGAACCCGCAGCCGGAAGAAAAGCCGCTGGGCGAAACGCTGAAAGATCTCTTCTCGAAGCCTGTCCTGCCGGAAATGACCGACGTTCACCTGCCGCTGAACCTCAACATCGAGGAGTTCAAAGGCGAGCAGCTGCGCCTGACCGGCGATACCGATCTGACGGTCTACACCATGCTGCTGAAAGTCAGCAGCATTGACGGCAACATGAAGCTCGACGCGCTGGATATCGACACCAACCAGGGCTCGGTGAATGCGTCAGGGAATGCCCTGCTGCGCGATAACTGGCCGGTGGACATCACGCTTAACAGTGCCCTCAACATCGATCCGCTGAAAGGCGAAAAGGTGAAGGTCAAAGTGGGCGGTGCGCTGCGCGATAAGCTGGATGTCGGGGTGAATCTCTCAGGCCCGGTGGACATGGTCCTGCGCGCGCAAACGCAGCTGGCGGAAGCCGGGCTGCCGCTCAATCTGGAGGTTGTCAGCAAGCAGCTTTACTGGCCGTTCACCGGCGAAAAGCAGTTCCAGGCCGATGATCTGAAGCTGAAGCTGAGCGGCAAGATGACCGACTACGCGCTCTCGTTCCGCACCGCGGTGAAGGGACAGGGCGTGCCGCCCGCGAACATCACGCTGGATGCGAAGGGCAACGAACAGCAGGTCAACCTCGACAAGCTGACCGTCGCGGCGCTGGAAGGCAAAACCGAGCTGACCGCGCTGCTCGACTGGCAGCAGGCGATCAGCTGGCGCGGCGAGCTGAAGCTGACGGGTATTAACACCGCCAAAGAGGTGCCGGACTGGCCGTCGAAGCTGGATGGCCTGATTAAAACCCGCGGCAGCCTGTACGGCGGTACGTGGCAGATGGACGTGCCGGAAATCAAGCTCACCGGGAACGTGAAGCAGAACAAGGTTAACGTTGAAGGCTCGGTGAAAGGCAACAGCTATCTGCAGTGGGTTATCCCGGGGCTGCACGTGGCGCTGGGCCGCAACACGGCGGATATCAAAGGCGAGCTGGGGGTGAAAGATCTCAATCTGGACGCCACCATCGACGCGCCGAATCTGGATAACGCCCTGCCGGGGCTGGGCGGCACGGCGAAGGGCCTCGTGAAAGTGCGCGGTACGGTGGAGGCACCGCAGCTGCTGGCGGACATTACCGCCAATAACCTGCGCTGGCAGGAGCTGAGCGTTGCCCGCGTCCGCGTGGAAGGGGATGTGAAATCCACCGATCAGATCGGCGGTAGCCTGAACCTGCGCGTGGAGCGCATTTCTCAGCCGGACGTGAACATTAACCTGGTCACCCTGGACGCCAAAGGGAACGAGAAACAGCACGACCTCCAGCTGCGCGTGCAGGGCGAGCCGGTCTCCGGCCAGCTTCACCTTACCGGCAGCTTCGACCGCAAAGAAGAACGCTGGAAAGGGACGCTGGATAACACGCGCTTCAATACGCCGGTCGGGCCGCTGGCGCTCTCGCGCGCCATTGCCCTCGACTACCGCAACGCTGAGCAGAAGATAAGCATTGGGCCACACTGCTGGACCAACCCGAATGCGGAGCTGTGCGTGCCGCAGACCATCGATGCGGGTGCGGAAGGGCGCGCGCAGATCAACCTCAACCGCTTCGATCTGGCGATGCTGAAGCCGTTTATGCCGGACACGACCCAGGCCAGCGGCGTCTTCAGCGGGAAAGCCGATGTCGCCTGGGACACCACCAAAGAGGGGCTGCCGCAGGGCAGCGTCACGCTGTCCGGGCGTAACGTGAAGGTGACGCAGGAGGTCAACGACGCGCCGCTGCCGGTGGCGTTCGACACCCTGAACCTGAGTGCCGATCTGCATAACAATCGCGCACAGCTGGGGTGGACGATCCGCCTGACCAACAACGGTCAGCTGGACGGGCAGGTCCAGATTACCGATCCGCAGGGACGGCGTAATCTGGGCGGCAACGTCAACGTCCGTAACTTCAACCTGGCGATGGTGAACCCGATTTTCGCGCGCGGGGAAAAAGCGGAGGGCATGCTGAACGCTAACCTGCGCCTGGCCGGTAACGTGCAAAGCCCGCAGCTGTTCGGTCAGATGCGGCTCAGCGGCGTGGATATCGACGGTAACTTCATGCCGTTTGACATGCAGCCCAGCCAGATCGCGATGAACTTCAACGGTATGAGCTCGACGCTGAGCGGCTCGGTATTGACGCAGCAAGGGCAAATCAACCTGAGCGGCGACGCGGACTGGAGCCAGCTCGACAACTGGCGCGCCCGTATTGCCGCGAAGGGCAGCCGGGTACGCATCACCGTACCGCCAATGGTGCGCCTGGACGTTTCGCCTGATGTGGTCTTTGAAGCCACGCCAAGCCTCTTTACGCTTGACGGGCGCGTCGACGTGCCGTGGGCGCGCATCGTGGTTCACGACGTGCCGGAAAGCGCGGTCGGCGTCTCAAGTGATGAAGTGATGCTCAATGAAAATCTGAAACCTGTCGAACAGAAGAGCGCGGGCATACCGATCAATAGTAACCTCATCGTGCACGTGGGAAATAACGTGCGGTTGAATGCGTTTGGGCTGAAGGCGAGGCTCACGGGCGACCTGAAAGTCGCGCAGGATAAACAGGGGCTTGGCCTGAACGGGCAGATCACTATTCCTGAAGGGCGTTTCCACGCCTATGGTCAGGATCTGATTGTGCGCAAAGGCGAGCTACTGTTCTCCGGTCCACCGGATCAGCCCCTGCTGAACATCGAGGCGATTCGTAACCCGGAAGCGACGGAAGATGACGTCATTGCTGGCGTTCGCGTCACCGGTTCCGCCGACGAACCGAAGGCGGAGATCTTCTCTGACCCGGCGATGTCGCAGCAGGAAGCCCTCTCTTATCTGCTGCGTGGACAAGGTCTGAACAGCGGACAAAGCGACAGTGCGGCGATGACCTCGATGTTAGTGGGTCTGGGGGTTGCACAAAGTGGGCAGGTTGTGGGTAAAATCGGCGAGACGTTCGGCGTAAGCAATCTGGCGCTGGACACCCAGGGCGTGGGTGACTCCTCGCAGGTGGTGGTCAGCGGCTATGTATTGCCGGGTCTGCAGGTAAAATATGGTGTGGGGATCTTTGACTCACTGGCAACTCTCACGTTACGCTATCGCCTGATGCCCAAGCTATATCTGGAAGCAGTGTCCGGCGTAGACCAGGCACTTGATCTGCTCTATCAGTTTGAGTTTTAGCAATGCGAATATTTGTCTACGGCAGTTTACGAACCAAGCAAGGCAACAGTCACTGGATGACCAATGCCCTGCTGCTGGGGAATTACAATATCGAGAACTACCAGTTGTACAGCCTGGGCCACTATCCAGGCGCGGTTCCGGGCGAAGGAACAGTACAGGGTGAAGTCTATCGTATTGATAACGCGACGCTTGCCGAACTTGATGCCTTGCGCACCAGGGGCGGTGAATACGCACGCCAGTTGATCCAGACGCCGTACGGAAGTGCGTGGATGTACGTCTACCAGCGTCCGGTCGAAGGGTTAACGCGGATTGTAAGCGGTAACTGGTTAGACAGAGACCAGTACTGAAAAAAACAACGCCACCGTGAGGTGGCGTTGTTTTTTTTATTCCTTCAACTCTCTTCTGTATCCCGGCGTCGGGTTAAAAACAGAGGAACGAACAGCATGATGTACGGGGCAATAAGCCATAAAAAACACAAGGCGCGTGAACGGCCATAGTAGTTTATGCACCGCGTATTGCTTGAAATGACGGGCAGGAAAAACAGTAAAAACAGCAGAATCACATAATCGCTTCGATAAGGGATCCATAAGTAAAACAAAAACCAGGCAAGCTGGAATGTCATGATGCAGAGATACTGCCATTTACTGTCTTTACCGTAACAGTCAAACGCCTTTATGTAGCCCATCTTTATGCTTTGAAGAAAGAAACTTAGCATGTATAACGCTCACGATCGCGACGGTCAGGAGTGTGCTCATCAGCAACGCCCCTAAAAAATAGCTTTGGGTGATATCAGTAGCACCCGAGCCTAAAGTATGCAATTTACTATAACCTCTATCTACTGCAACAAAAAGCGTATATAGCCCTATGTTAATAAAGAATTGCAGAAGACAAGAAAAAAAGATATTTCTGGGAATTGTTTTTAATAGAGTGAGTAACGCATAAATAATGCTTGATGATAGCGCGAAGTAAAGTCCGTTAAGTAAACCAGATAGTAATGCGCTATTTATTTGACTGAATATTAAATGATCGCTTCCATAGTACCATGACAGATATTCAACATAAGTACTTCTGCCAAAGACAAAGGAGGCAATAATAAGGACGAATAGGCTTATGACATGGCTTTTCTTACTCATAATTTTGCTCCCTTAGATAGCAGCTCCTTCATCGTTTTACTGGCTTCTAACTGATCTTTGATTATGGCAAGGTCACGAGTATTGTGGTTATATTTTGCAATAGCGGTTGGTGTACCCTTACCACCATTATCCATAAAGAAGACTATATCCTTACGACCATAAAGAAGGACTTGTGGGATGGGATCACGCCCATAACTCACCGCCTGTGGAAGGGAGTGGATAGACTCTGTCGTGAGGAAGCGAGGAATATTTTCATGCTCAATATTACCTAAAGGCGTGGTGGCAACAAGGGAGCCGATAAAATCGGTCGTATACACTAACGCATCTGTATCCTTGGTCGTTACTTTTGAACCCGTAATATATTTTATCTGTTGCCAAAGGGTAATATCTTTAGGGGTAACCTTAACACCATCCATAAACATATCCTGCTTGCGTTTTAGCTGAATGACAGTACGGTGCACCTGTGTCAAAGAGGGGCTGATTTCCCCAATAGAAGGCATATAACCATCGCGGGAATACAACCGTTCAATGATAAAATAAATTCCAGTTGGGCGGGCAACATCAATGTTAATGGATGACATATGAATCCTGTAATGAATGGGGATTAATGATCATCATGACAGTATGTTGTGAACAGCCAGGCTATTCAACCACTCCCACTATAAATGATAGGGAGTCTTTTTTTGTTTTTAATATCCAAAACAAAAGGAATGGGATTATTCTTAAAAGTTAAGTTTGTACTACTCTCAACCAGGGAAATAAAAAAGCCCCGACTCGCGGGGCCTTCATTAACAGCAGTAAGAATTACTTCTTAGCAGCGCGTTCGAAGGAGGCGATGATTTCTGCTTTCGCCGCTTCTGCGTTGTCCCAGCCGTCAACTTTAACCCACTTGCCTTTTTCGAGGTCTTTGTAATGCTCGAAGAAGTGAGTGATCTGCGCTTTCAGCAGCTCTGGCAGGTCGTTCACATCTTTGATGTGATCGTATTCTTTGCTCAGCTTGGTGTGCGGTACCGCAACCAGCTTCGCATCTTCACCGGATTCGTCGGTCATTTTCAGCACGCCAACTGGACGGCAGCGAATGACGGAGCCTGGCTCCAGTGGGTATGGCGTTGGGACCAGCACGTCAACCGGGTCACCGTCCAGAGACAGGGTGTGGTTGATGTAACCGTAGTTGCACGGATAGAACATCGCGGTAGACATGAAACGGTCTACGAACAGGGCGCCGCTCTCTTTGTCCACTTCGTATTTGATCGGATCTGCGTTAGCCGGGATTTCGATAACTACGTAGATGTCTTCTGGCAGTTCTTTACCCGCTGGGACGTTGAGTAAGCTCATGTCGGTGTCCTTTAAAATGGATGGTAAACAAGTGGCAGGTATTATAGCCAACTCGCGCTGAATGTCTCCGCCTGTTTTCGCTTTCTCTCCCCGCTTTTCCCATTTTTCAGACCCTTTCCATGACAGAAAAATCCATAAACTCAGCCGCATTTTTCATGGTGAAATGAAAGCGATTACAAACTTGTGATTAACGTTTTATTCACTTTTCTGAAGTGTGATGTAACGCAATTCGTTACATATTTCATGGGCTATAGTCATTTCGCAGAACATCTTTTAACCAACAATAAACACCCCTACGAGGACGCTCATATGTGGAAGCGCTTACTTCTTGTCACAGCAGTTTCGGCAGCCATGTCGTCTATGGCGATGGCCGCTCCCTTAACCGTAGGTTTTTCGCAGGTCGGCTCTGAATCTGGCTGGCGAGCGGCAGAAACCAACGTTGCGAAAAGCGAGGCTCAGAAACGCGGCATTACCCTGAAAATCGCCGATGGTCAGCAAAAACAAGAGAATCAGATCAAAGCCGTGCGCTCCTTTATCGCCCAGGGCGTGGATGCCATCTTTATTGCACCCGTCGTGGCGACCGGCTGGGAACCCGTCCTGAAGGAAGCGAAAGACGCTGAGATCCCGGTCTTCCTGCTCGACCGTTCCATCGACGTTAAAGACAAATCCCTCTATATGACCACCGTGACCGCCAACAACGTGCTGGAAGGGCAATTGATTGGCGACTGGCTGGTGAAGCAGGTTGACGGCAAGCCGTGTAACGTCGTTGAGCTGCAGGGCACCGTGGGCGCGAGCGTGGCCATTGACCGTAAAAAAGGCTTTGCTGAGGCCATCGCTAAAGCGCCAAACATCAAGATTATCCGCTCTCAGTCCGGCGACTTTACGCGCAGTAAAGGTAAAGAGGTCATGGAGAGCTTCATTAAGGCTGAAAACAACGGCAAGAACATCTGCATGGTTTACGCCCACAACGATGACATGGTGATCGGTGCGATTCAGGCGATTAAAGAAGCGGGCCTGAAGCCGGGCAAAGATATCCTCACCGGCTCTATCGACGGCGTGCCGGACATCTACAAAGCGATGATCGACGGCGAAGCCAACGCCAGCGTGGAGCTGACGCCAAACATGGCGGGCCCGGCATTCGACGCGCTGGAGAAATTCAAGAAGGACGGCACGATGCCTGAGAAGGTGACGGTCACCAAGTCCACGCTCTACCTGCCTGACACGGCGAAAGAAGAGTTAGAGAAGAAGAAAAATATGGGCTACTAAGACCCGCGCCCCTCACCCCAGCCCTCTCCCCGGAGGGGAGAGGGAGAAAGGCAGGGCGGAGCTGGATATTAACAATTGGCACGATCAATCCCCTCTCCCCTCCGGGGAGAGGGTCAGGGTGAGGGGGAAAACCATGACCACTGAACAACACCAGGAAATCCTCCGCACAGAGGGCTTGAGTAAATTCTTCCCCGGCGTAAAGGCGCTGGATAACGTTGATTTCAGCCTGCGGCGCGGTGAGATTATGGCGCTGCTGGGCGAGAACGGCGCGGGAAAATCGACGCTGATTAAATCCCTGACCGGCGTTTATCACGCCGATCGCGGCACCATCTGGCTGGAAGGCAACGCCATTTCGCCGAAAAATACCGCCCATGCCCAGCTGCTGGGGATCGGGACGGTGTACCAGGAAGTAAACCTGCTGCCGAATATGTCGGTGGCGGATAATCTGTTTATTGGCCGTGAGCCGCGACGTTTTGGCCTGCTGCGCCGCAAAGAGATGGAGGCGCGGGCGACAAAGCTGATGGAGTCGTACGGCTTCTCCCTTGACGTCCGCGAGCCGCTGAACCGCTTTTCCGTGGCGATGCAGCAGATCGTCGCCATCTGTCGCGCGATCGATCTCTCCGCGAAGGTACTCATCCTCGACGAACCCACCGCCAGCCTCGATACCCAGGAAGTGGAGATGCTCTTTACCCTGATGCGCCAGCTGCGCGATCAGGGCGTCAGCCTGATCTTCGTTACCCACTTCCTCGATCAGGTATATGAGGTAAGCGATCGCATCACGGTGCTGCGCAACGGCAGCTTTGTCGGCTGCCGCGAAACCCGCGAGCTGCCGCAGATCGAGCTGGTGAAAATGATGCTGGGCCGCGAGCTGGAAACCAACGCCCTTCAGCGCGCCGGGCGCACGCTGCTCAGCGAGAAACCGGTCGCCGCGTTCAGCGATTACGGCAAGAAAGGCGTGATATCGCCGTTTAATCTGGAAGTCCGCCCGGGCGAAATTGTCGGGCTGGCGGGCCTGTTAGGATCCGGACGAACCGAAACCGCCGAGGTGATCTTCGGGATCAAGCCGGCCGACAGCGGCAGCGCGCTGATCAAGGGCAAACCGCAAACCTTACGATCCCCGCATCAGGCCTCCTGTCTGGGCGTCGGCTTCTGCCCGGAAGACCGAAAAACGGACGGCATTATTGCCGCGGCCTCGGTGCGGGAAAATATCATTCTGGCGCTGCAGGCCCAGCGCGGCTGGCTGCGCCCGATCCCCCGTAAAGAGCAAAACGCCATTGCCGAGCGCTTTATCCGTCAGCTGGGTATTCGTACCCCGAGCGCGGAACAGCCTATCGAGTTCCTCTCCGGCGGCAACCAGCAGAAGGTGCTGCTCTCCCGCTGGCTGCTGACCAAACCCCAGTTCCTGATCCTCGACGAACCGACCCGCGGCATTGACGTGGGGGCGCACGCCGAAATTATCCGGCTTATCGAAACCCTGTGCGCGGACGGTCTGGCGCTGCTGGTTATTTCGTCCGAGCTGGAGGAGCTGGTGGGATATGCCGATCGCGTCATCATCATGCGCGATCGCAAACAGGTGGCAGAGATCCCGCTGGATAAGCTGTCCGTTCCGGCGATCATGAATGCCATCGCGGCATAAGGAGTAAATCGTGATGCCCCGTTCGCTTTCGCAAACCGGTGAGTCAAAGCGCCGATTCAGCTGGCCAACCGGCACGCCGCAAATCGCAGCGCTGCTGGTGGTTCTGCTGGTTGATAGCCTGGTCGCGCCGCATTTCTTCCAGATTATCGTGCAGGATGGTCGCCTGTTTGGCAGCCCGATAGACATTCTAAACCGTGCCGCGCCGGTGGCGCTGCTGGCTATCGGGATGACGCTGGTCATCGCCACCGGCGGGATTGACCTCTCCGTCGGCGCGGTGATGGCCATCGCCGGGGCCACGGCAGCTTCCATGACCGTGTCCGGACACAGCCTGCCGGTGGTACTGCTGGCGGCCTTAGGCACCGGCGTGCTGGCCGGATTATGGAACGGCATTCTGGTGGCGGTGCTGAAAATTCAGCCCTTTGTCGCCACCCTTATCTTAATGGTGGCCGGGCGCGGCGTGGCGCAGCTGATTACCTCCGGGCAGATTGTCACCTTTAACTCGCCGAGCCTGGCGTGGATCGGGAGCGGCAACCTTCTGTTCTTCCCGACGCCGGTGATCGTTGCCCTGGTCACGCTCGTTGTCTTCTGGCTTTTCACCCGCAAAACGGCGCTGGGCATGTTCATTGAAGCCGTCGGGATCAACATCCGCGCCGCGCGCAACGCCGGGGTCAACACCCGGCTGATGGTGATGCTGACCTACGTGCTGAGCGGCGTCTGCGCCGCCATCGCCGGGGTCATCGTCGCGGCGGATATTCGCGGGGCCGATGCCAACAACGCGGGGCTCTGGCTGGAGCTGGACGCGATCCTCGCGGTGGTGATCGGCGGTGGATCGCTGATGGGCGGGCGCTTTAACCTGCTGCTCTCGGTGATTGGCGCGCTGATCATTCAGGGAATGAACACCGGGATCCTGCTTTCGGGGTTTCAGCCGGAACTCAACCAGGTGGTGAAAGCGGTGGTCGTGCTTTGCGTGCTGATCGTCCAGTCGCCGCGCTTTGTCAGCATCATTAAGGGGATCCGTGGCCATGATAAAACGTAATTTACCGTTGATGATCACGCTGGGCGTGTTTGTGCTGGGGTATCTCTACTGCCTCACCCAATTCCCCGGTTTTGCGTCGACGCGCGTGATTTGCAATATCCTGACCGATAACGCCTTTTTAGGCATCATCGCCGTCGGGATGACCTTTGTGATCCTCTCCGGCGGGATCGATCTCTCCGTTGGCTCGGTGATCGCGTTCACGGGCGTATTCCTCGCGAAGGCGATCGGCTTCTGGGGGATCTCTCCGCTGGTGGCGTTTCCGCTGGTGCTGGCGATGGGCTGCGCGTTTGGTGCCTTTATGGGGCTGCTTATCGACGCGTTAAAAATCCCGGCGTTTATCATTACCCTTGCGGGGATGTTCTTCCTGCGCGGGGTGAGCTACCTGGTGTCGGAAGAGTCGATTCCGATTAACCATCCGGTGTACGACACGCTCTCCAGCCTGGCGTGGAAAATTCCCGGCGGCGGCCGCCTGAGCGCGATGGGGCTGCTGATGCTGGGCGTGGTGGTGATTGGCATCTTCCTCGCCCACCGTACCCGGTTTGGCAACCAGGTTTACGCCATCGGCGGTAACGCCACGTCGGCAAACCTGATGGGGATCTCCACCCGCAGCACCACCATCCGCATCTATATGCTCTCGACCGGCCTGGCGACGCTGGCGGGGATCGTCTTCTCGGTGTATACCCAGGCGGGCTATGCCCTTGCAGGCGTGGGCGTTGAGCTGGATGCGATTGCTTCTGTGGTCATTGGCGGCACGCTGCTCAGCGGCGGGGTGGGGACGGTGCTGGGAACGCTGTTCGGCGTGGCGATCCAGGGGCTGATACAAACCTATATCAACTTTGACGGCACGCTCAGCTCCTGGTGGACGAAGATCGCCATCGGCATTCTGCTGTTTATTTTTATTGCCCTGCAGCGTGGCCTGACGGTGCTCTGGGAGAACCGTCAAAGCTCGCCTGTTACTCGCGTAAACACATCGGTAACAGAGCGATAACACGCTGAATTTGCTTAAAGTCTAAACATTTTCCGGTAGCGGCCGATACTCTTTTTTTATGCCCAGAAATATCTCGCTACCGGAAATAATATCATGCTTAAAACGCTATCGATTCGTACCGGCTTGCTCTCTTTACTGGCCGTTATGACCCTTCTGCTGCTGATTGTCAGCGGCATTGGCATTTATGCCCTCACACAGAGTTCTTCTTCACTGCAGCGTATTAATCACCTTCAGGGTGAGCAGATGGTGCAGCTTAATTCAGGCTATACGCTGATCCTGCGCGCGCGCAATGAGGCGGGCCAGGCCGTCCGCATGATGGAAATCGGCATGCTGGACGATGCGGCCAAAGCGGTAAAAAACATCAATCAGGAAGTTGCCCTGGCCCAGAAAACGCTGAAAGGCGTGATCGACGGCGGCGTGGCTGACGAGCAGGGGCAACAGCTGCTCGATAAAGTGGCGGCCAGCCTGGCGACGTATAGCCAGCAGGGGATCAACCCGATGCTGAAAACCCTGAATGACCAGAGCGCGGACGGGTATTACGATCTGCTGGAGAAGACGCTGATTCCGGTGGCGAAGCAGTTTGATAACGATATGCAGGCGTTCCAGAAATGGAGCGAAGCGCGTGGTCAGGCGGAAGTGAGCGCCGTGCAGGCGAGTAAAACCCGCGTACTGATCCTGATTATCGTCGCAGCGCTGCTGACGGCGGGTATTATCGTGCTCGCGTGGCTGGTGCTGCGCCATATGCTGCTCAAGCCGCTTTCGGCATCGATCGCTCAGCTGGAGAACGTGGCTGCGGGGGATTTAACCCATACGCTGAATGCCCCCGCGAGCCAGGAGTTTAACCGCCTCAACGCGGTGATAGAGGAGATGCGACAGTCGCTGATGAACTCGGTTATGCGGGTACGCGATGCCAGCTCGCAAATTGACACCGGTAGCCGCGAGCTGACGCTGGGAAACCGCGATCTTGCCGAGCGTACGGAATCCACCGCCACGTCGCTGGAGCAGACGGCGGCCAGCATGGAACAGATCACCGCGACGGTGAAGCTCAACGCCGATAACGCCGAGCAGGCGCACCAGCTGGCGAAGTCGGTGTCCGACACGGCCGATCACGGCAGCGAAATGGTTTGCTACGTAATTGAAAAAATGCGCGATATCTCCGGCAGCTCGGCGCGCATCGCCGACATCCTGAGCGTGATCGACGGTATTGCCTTCCAGACCAATATCCTGGCGCTTAACGCCTCCGTGGAAGCGGCGCGCGCGGGCGAGCAGGGGCGCGGGTTTGCCGTCGTCGCGGGCGAAGTGCGAAACCTTGCCAGCCGCAGTGCCGACGCGGCGAAAGAGATCCGATCGCTTATCAGTGATTCGCAGACCCACGTTAACGAGGGCAGCGAGCTGGCCCAGCAGGCCGGCGAAACCATGGACGAAATCGCAACAGAAGTGCTGCGCATGACCAAACTGATGCGTGAGATTGCGACCGCGTCTCAGGAGCAGAGCCGCGGCATTGAGCAGGTGAATATTGCGGTGAATCAGATGGACGAAACCGCGCAGCAGAATGCGGCGCTGGTGCAGCAATCCTCCGCCGCGACCCGCTCTCTTGAGGAGCAGTCGCGTCAGCTGATGGAAGCCATGTCATCATTCAAAGTGACGACTCAGACCGCTGCATAATATTACCCAGCCCCGGTACGTTCTGTGCCGGGGTTTTATTTTTTCCGGAATTAACTGCCGCAATATTATCGTGAATTTCACCCATTAATATTTCCAGTGAGCTGGTTAAGGCTAACGCCTTTTCCGTCGGTTCAAGATATAAACCTTTGCGGAAAAATAACGGTTCATCAAAGAGTTGATTAAAACGCTTTAGGGCCAGACTCACCGCCGGACGTGACATCTCCAGACGCAAAGAGGCTTTAGCCATGCTGCCGCAGCGGACGATTTCAATAAATACAGGGATAAGATTTAAATCAATGCCGGTATTAGCACGGGAATAATTGTTCATTGCGATTCTGCTCCACGAAATATCTGTCAAACTGTTATGGAAATAATGCAGGAGCAGTGGTGAATATTAAAGCATGTTTTTTATAAACACTTATACGGTAAAATATATAAATGAACAGGGGAGCCAGAACGGCTCCCCTGTAGAGAGGCATTACGCGTCCGGGTACTCACGGATAAAACGTTCAACGTCTTCAACCATGTGGTTGTTGCCGACGAAGAATGAACGGCGCTGGTGAAGGCTTTCCGGCACGATATCCAGAATACGCTCTTTACCGTCGCTCGCCTTGCCGCCCGCCTGTTCGGCGAGGAACGCCATCGGGTTGCACTCGTACAGCAGGCGCAGCTTCCCGTCCGGGTGGCTGGCGGTGCTTGGGTAGAGGTAGATACCGCCTTTCAGCAGGTTACGGTGGAAATCCGCGACCAGAGAGCCAATATAGCGGGACGTGTACGGGCGCTGGGTCGCTTTATCTTCTTCCTGGCAGAATTTAATGTACTTCTTCACGCCGTTCGGGAAGCGGATGTAGTTGCCTTCGTTGATGGAGTAGGTGTTGCCCTTCTCCGGGAAGCGCATGCGTTCCTGGCTCAGGCAGAAAACGCCCAGTGAAGGATCGTACGTAAAGGCGTGAACTCCGCAGCCGGTGGTGTACACCAGCATGGTGGAGGAGCCATAAACGACGTAACCGGCAGCAACCTGGTTAATGCCCGGCTGCAGGAAATCTTCTTCGGTTACCGGCGTGCCAACAGGCGTGACGCGGCGGTAGATGGAGAAAATGGTACCGACAGAAACGTTAACGTCGATGTTTGAGGAGCCGTCGAGCGGATCCATCAGAACAACGTATTTAGCGTGTTCACACCCTTCGAAAACAACAATTTCATCTTCTTCTTCAGAGGCGATACCCGCAACGATGTCGCGCGCGCGCAGTGCAGCTTTCAATTTTTCATTTGCGAACAGATCGAGCTTCTGTTGAACCTCGCCCTGAACGTTCTCGGCACCGCTGGCACCCAGGATATCGACCAGACCGGCCTTGTTGATATCGCGGTGGATGATCTTAGCGCCCAGCTTTATTGCCGACAGCAAAGCAGTGAGTTCACCGGTAGCATGAGAGAACTCGTGCTGCTTTTCGACAATAAATTCACCTAACGTTTTCATAACACTTTCCCTGCATCTTTGTGAGTAGAGCGATTGTATGTTCACTAAAACGACTAAAGCCCAACAATCTTAACAAACATTCAAATATTAGCGCAGAGGTGAATCGCGCCAGCAACATACGGATTTACCTGAAATGCGTTTCACAGCCGCTAACATGTGAGTAAAATGTGCGCCACATTGAAGAAGGATAGTGACGTATGCGCATTCATATATTGGGGATTTGTGGCACTTTCATGGGCGGACTGGCAATGCTGGCGCGCTCGCTGGGCCATGAAGTGACAGGTTCGGACGCCAATGTGTATCCGCCAATGAGCACACTTCTGGAGAAACAGGGCATCTCGTTAATTCAGGGCTACGATGCCAGCCAGCTGGATCCCGAGCCGGACCTGGTGATCATCGGCAACGCCATGACCCGCGGCAATCCGTGCGTCGAGGCGGTTCTGGAACGCAATATTCCGTTCATGTCCGGCCCGCAGTGGCTGCATGACTTCGTCCTGCGCGACCGCTGGGTGGTTGCCGTTGCCGGTACCCATGGCAAAACCACGACCGCGGGCATGGCGACCTGGATCCTCGAAGCCTGCGGCTACAAGCCGGGCTTCGTGATTGGCGGCGTACCGGGTAATTTCGACGTTTCTGCGCGTCTGGGTGACAGCCCGTTCTTCGTGATCGAAGCCGACGAATACGACTGCGCGTTCTTCGACAAGCGCTCCAAGTTCGTGCATTACTGCCCGCGCACGCTGATCCTCAACAACCTTGAGTTCGACCACGCGGATATTTTTGACGACCTGAAAGCGATCCAGAAACAGTTCCACCACCTGGTGCGCATTGTTCCGGGCCAGGGGCGCATCATCCTGCCGGAGAACGACATCAACCTGAAGCAGACGATGGCGATGGGCTGCTGGAGCGAGCAGGAGCTGGTGGGCGAGCAGGGCCACTGGCAGGCGAAGAAACTCAACGCCGATGCCTCCGAGTGGGAAGTGCTGCTCGACGGTGAAAAAGTGGGTGAGGTGAAGTGGGGCCTGGTGGGCGAGCACAACATGCACAACGGCCTGATGGCTATTGCTGCGGCGCGTCACGTTGGCGTTCTGCCTGCGGATGCGGCCAATGCGCTGGGCTCGTTCATTAACGCCCGTCGCCGTCTGGAACTGCGCGGTGAAGCCCACGGCGTTACCGTATATGACGATTTTGCACACCACCCAACGGCCATTCTGGCAACGCTTGCCGCCCTGCGCGGCAAGGTCGGCGGGACAGCCCGCATCCTCGCGGTGCTGGAACCGCGCTCGAACACCATGAAGATGGGCATCTGCAAAGATGATCTCGCGCCGTCGTTAGGACGTGCCGATGAGGTCTTCCTGCTGCAGCCGCAGCATATTCCGTGGCAGGTGGCCGAAGTGGCCGATGCCTGCATTCAGCCCGCGCACTGGAGCGCGGATGTGGATGCGCTCGCGGATATGGTGGTGAAAGCCGCTCAGCCTGGCGATCACATTCTGGTGATGAGCAACGGCGGTTTTGGTGGGATCCATCAGAAGCTGCTGGACGGTCTGGCGAAGAAAGCGGAAGCGGCAGCCGCAGAGTAAAAAAAGCCCGGTGGCGCTTGCGCTTACCGGGCCTACATTCTTTCCTCCCTCGCCCTCCGGGGAGGGGGGAACTGATTACTCTTCGTTCTCAGACAGCTCGCGCAGATACTGGAAAATCAGGCGCGCAGACTTCGGCGGCTTATTCCCTTCTTTCTCTTTCTGCGCGTTGCGGATCAAAGAACGCAGCTGCTGGCGGTCGGCATCCGGCCACAGGTTCAGCACTTCCGGTACGGCATCATCACCCTGTTCAATCAGGCGATCGCGGATCTGCTCAAGCTTGTGGAAAAACGCAACCTGCTGGTTGTGGCGGTTTTTCAGCTTGTCGAGCGCCTGGCGGATCGGATCGACGTCGCGCTGACGCAGCATTTTCCCGATAAGCTGAAGCTGGCGACGACGGCCTTCTTTCTTGATTTTCTGTGCCAGTTCAATGGCATCACGCAGATCCTGGTCGAGCGGGATCTTGTCCAGCGCGTTTTTACCCAGTTCTACCATTTCCGCGCCAAGCTGTTTTAACTCTTCGGCGTCACGTTTAATTTCACTTTTACTGACCCAGATGATCTCATCATCTTCGTCTTCGATGTCATCACCGGGAACGTCGTCGAGCCAGTCTTCGGGCTGCTTAGTCATGTCAGGCTCCTTAAAAAAAGAGGCTAATGTTACCAGTTAAGACGCGCACTGAAAAACGGTTCTCTGTTAGACTTCAGATAACTCTCTCTTACAGTATGGCATTTGCGATGAAAGTAACCTCACAAGTTGAAGCGCAGCGTAAGATTCTGGAAGAAGCCGTCTCCACCGCGCTGATGCTTGCTTCAGAAAAATCAGATGGCGCCGAAGTGGCGGTCAGCAAAACCACCGGCATCAGCGTGAGTACCCGCTATGGTGAAGTGGAGAACGTAGAATTCAACAGCGATGGCGCGCTTGGGATCACGGTGTATCACCAGAACCGCAAAGGCAGCGCGTCATCTACCGATCTCAGCCCGGATGCCATTGCCCGTACGGTGCAGGCGGCGCTGGATATCGCCCGTTATACCTCTCCGGATCCTTACGCAGGCGTGGCGGATAAAGACCTGCTGGCGTTTGACGCGCCGGATCTCGATCTTTTCCACCCGGCGGAAGTAACCCCGGACGAAGCGATCGAACTGGCCGCGCGCGCCGAGCAGGCTTCCCTGCAGGCCGATAAGCGCATCACCAATACCGAAGGCGGCAGCTTCAACAGCCACTACGGCATCAAAGTCTTCGGCAACAGCCACGGCATGCTGCAGGGCTACTGCTCCACCCGTCATTCTCTCTCCAGCTGCGTGATCGCCGAAGAGAACGGTGACATGGAGCGCGACTACGCCTACACCATTGGCCGCGCGCTGGGGGATTTGCAGTCTCCTGAGTGGGTGGGTAAAGAGTGTGCCGAACGCACGCTGTCACGCCTGTCGCCGCGTAAACTCTCCACCATGAAGGCCCCGGTTATTTTTGCCAACGAAGTGGCGACCGGTCTGTTTGGCCATCTGGTGGGCGCTATCGCGGGCGGCTCGGTTTACCGTAAATCGACCTTCCTGCTCGACTCGCTGGGCAAGCAGATCCTGCCGGAATGGCTCACCATTGAAGAACATCCGCACCTGCTGAAAGGGCTGGCCTCCACGCCGTTCGACAGCGAAGGCGTGCGCACCGAACGTCGCGATATCATCAAAGACGGTATTCTGACCCAGTGGCTGCTGACCAACTACTCCGCGCGCAAGCTGGGGCTGAAAAGCACCGGACACGCTGGCGGCATCCACAACTGGCGCATTGCCGGTCAGGGCCTGAACTTTGAGCAGATGCTGAAAGAGATGGGCACAGGTCTGGTGGTCACCGAGCTGATGGGCCAGGGCGTAAGCGGCATTACCGGAGACTACTCGCGCGGTGCGGCGGGCTTCTGGGTGGAAAACGGCGAAATTCAGTATCCGGTGAGCGAAATTACTATCGCCGGCAACCTGAAGGACATGTGGCGCAATATCGTTACGGTCGGTAACGATATTGAAACACGTAGCAATATACAGTGTGGTTCTGTACTTCTGCCGGAAATGAAAATCGCCGGTCAGTAATACCCGTAAAGGCGTTTTAATAATAAAAAAGGAAGTGAGCAATGCGTAAACATCTGTTAGCGATCGTCGCGGCTTCAACGCTGGTTCTTGGCTCTTCTGCGTTTGCTGCCGATCTTGAAGACGACATGGGCATCCTCGGTCAAAACCTGAAGGTGGTACAGAAAACCGACAATGCGGCTGAAATGAAAGACGCGCTGACCAAAATGCGTGAAGCGGCGCTCGACGCACAAAAAGCGACGCCTCCGAAGCTGGAAAGCAAAGCGGCAGACAGCGCAGAAATGAAAGACTATCGCCACGGCTTTGACGTGCTGGTCGGCCAGATCGACGGCGCGCTGAAGCTGGCTAACGAAGGCAAAGTGAAGGAAGCCCAGGCGGCGGCCGAGCAGTTTGTGACGACCCGCAACACGTATCACCAGAAATACCGTTAACCGATCGCGCATTTGACAAACAACCAGCGGGGGCCGGCGGCCCCCGTTTTTTTTACGTGGTAATAAGTAAACCCTATCGCCATCACATTTTTGCGTCACCGCGCCTGAACGTTTCGTTTCCCCGGCGCGCGTTTTGCCGCTGGAATACGTGATATTCATCACGCAAATACCGGGATTAATTCAGATTCACCGCATTTATGTGGCACAGATCACTGCTGCGGCTCGCCTTTCCACTTCGAAGTGGAAAACAACTCGCTACAAACAATTCCCCCCCAACGTTAGTTTTATTCCAGAGCCATTAACGGGGTAAGACCAGTGATTAACGGAGCGGTAATGAACGACGTTGGGGAACAGGCAGAGCAAAAAGAACAGCTCGCGAACACCATGCTGCAGCAGGTTTATGCCCTGCTGGCCCGGAACAACATCATCCCCAATGCGGTACAGGAGCAGATGCTCACCTCCCACGTGCGCGCAATGGCGCACCGGTCCGTGACCGGCGAGCCGCTGCCGGAGGTTGAAGCAGAGCTGTTTGACGAAATTTCACCGGATTCAATGCGGCTCGCCCGTGAAGTGGTCGCGCAGTTTGGCAATCTTCCTGATGAAGAAGCCTGGCTGCTCTCCGTTCACTTTGAAGTCGCGAAAGACAACCTTTAAGGAGCAACACATGGAACAGATTACAGTCGTGATTGGCGATCGCCTGGGTAAAGGTCAGAAAGTGGCTGCCGGTGTGGAAAAAGCAGGTGGACGCGCGGTGGTTGTACCGGGCATGGCGGCGGACATGAAGCTCGGCGACGTGATGAAAGCGGAAAGCGCCACCTTCGGCATCTCCTTCTGCGGCAGCGGCGGCGCGGGTGCCATCACGGCCCAAACCAAATATGGCTACAAGGCCAAATACGGCATGCGTTCGGTGGAAGAGGGCGTGACCGCCATCAACGAAGGCTGCAACGTGCTGGGCTTCGGCTTTATGGATAAAGAAGAGCTGGGCGAGCGTCTGGTGCAGGCGTGGCAGAAGAAATACGGCGCATAAGCATGAAAGAACAGTTCACAACCACGGTGAGAGTGAAGGGCAAAGGCGACGCCAAAGCGCGCGCCTTTGCCGACGCGCTCAACCACGTTCAGGCCGCGGTGATGAAAGCCTCACCGCATATCTTACTGCGTATTGAGCCACAGGATGTGCAGGTCGTTCAGGCGCAAGAAGCGGTGCGAAAAGAAGCGTTTCTGTTCTTCTTTCTGCGCCGGGAAAGACGCACCTACAGCGTGGAGCTGGATGTGACCGTCAACGTGACCGCTATCAATCTTGACCAGGTGGATTTCGTCACGCAACGCTGATTATTCATAAAAGGGCAGACTGATGTTCTTAATTATATTAATAAAATCGCTCATCATTGGCGGCCTGGTTGGCGTCGGTGTTGGCGCCGGGGCTGCACGCATGTTTCATGCGCCTACCACTCAGGGTATGGGCGCGTTTCGTACGTTGGGGGAACTGAACTCCTGTGAAGGGGATCCGGCGTCCCACTTCTCCTTTGGGTTAGGTTTCTTCTTTAACGCCTGGGCCTCTTCCGTGGCCGCAGGTGCCTTCACACAGGACGTTGACCACCGCATCATCCCGAACTGGGGTGCTGCTGCACTGATGATCAAAAACCGTAACGTCGGCGAAACGCTGCACGACCCGCGCAAAATGGCGATTGCCTGCGGCGTGATTGGCATGCTCGTCGTCACCTTCCTGAACCTGACCGCCTCCTCCGTGCCGGCAGCGCTTCAGGTCACCGCCGTGAAGGTGCTGGTACCGGCGGCAAACCTGCTGGTCAACACCGTCATGCCGGTGATCTTCTGGCTGGCGGCCATCGACGCGGGTAAAAAATCGGGCTTCTGGGCCACCATCTTTGGCGGCGCGGCGCAGCTGATTATGGGGAACGCCGTACCGGGCCTGGTGCTGGGGATCCTGATCGGGAAAGGCGTGGAAGAGAGCGGCTGGAACCACGTCACCAAAGTGATGATGGCGGCGATCGTCCTGCTCTTCGTGCTGAGCGGCTTCTTCCGCGGCTTCGACATGAAGATGATCGAATCCTTCCATCTGACCGTGCCGAACTGGCTCGACATGATCCACAACTCGCTCAGCGGTAAATAACAGGAGCCTCTACATGGAACAGAATAAAGGTTTTTGGTATGCCGACTGGTCGTTCCCGATCTTCGTTGGCCTGCTCTCCTCCGGCGTTTTCGCCGGGACGCACATGTACTACCTCTACGGCATCGGCGCGTTTAACGAAGTGGCCTTCGTGGCGATGCTGAAAGCGGGGATCGATACCGGCGTTTACGGCGCGGTGGCGGCGTTCGGCGCGAGCTTCCTGTTCGCCCGCATTATCGAAGGGTCGCTGGTGGGTATTCTCGACATCGGCGGCGCCATCCAGACCGGCGTGGGCCTCGGCGTTCCGGCGCTGCTGCTGGGCGCGGGCATCATGTTCCCGGTGACCAACTTCATTGCCGCGCTGATTACCGGCCTGGTGATTGGTCTGGCGATTGGCTACGTCATCATCCTGGCGCGTAAGTTCACCATCAACCAGAGCAACTCCACCTACGGTGCAGACGTGATGATGGGCGCGGGTAACGCCTCCGGCCGCTTCCTCGGGCCGTTGATTATCCTCAGCGCCATGACCGCCTCCATTCCTATCGGCGTCGGTTCCCTGCTGGGTGCGCTGGTGTTCTACATCTGGCAGAAGCCGATCACCGGTGGCGCGATCCTCGGCGCAATGCTGTTGGGCTGGCTGTTCCCGGTCGCCCTTTAATACCCGCGGGCGCTCAGGCGCCCGCCTTATCAGGAGATCCTCATGTTTGATTTACTCCTGCGCCGTGCGCGCCTTGCCGACGATACCCTGACCGATATCGCCATTCAGGACGGGAAGATCGCGGCGCTGGGCGAGATTGACGCCCCCGCGCATAAAACGGTTGAGCTGAACGGCGACGTGTTCGTCAGCGCAGGCTGGATTGACTCCCACGTTCACTGCTACCCGAACTCCCCGATTTACCACGACGAGCCGGACAGCGTGGGCATTGCCACCGGCGTCACCTCCGTGGTGGACGCGGGCAGTACCGGTGCCGACGACGTGGACGATTTCTACGAAATCACCCGTAAAGCCTCTACCGAGGTATTTGCCCTGCTGAACATCTCCCGCGTGGGGCTGATTGCCCAGAACGAACTGGCCAACATGGCGAATATCGACGCCGACGCGGTGAAGCAGGCGGTGAAGCGCCACCCTGATTTTATCGTCGGCCTGAAGGCGCGCATGAGCAGCAGCGTGGTCGGTGAAAACGGCATTACGCCGCTGGAGCGCGCCAAAGCCATTCAGAAAGAGAACGGCGACCTGCCGCTGATGGTGCACATCGGCAACAACCCGCCGAACCTCGACGAAATTGCCGAGCTGCTGAGCTCAGGCGACATCATCACCCACTGCTATAACGGCAAACCCAACCGCATTCTGACGCCCTCCGGCGAGCTGCGCGCCTCCATCACCTCCGCCCTGAAGCGCGGCGTGCGCCTGGACGTTGGCCACGGTACGGCGAGCTTCAGCTTTGAGGTGGCGAAACGCGCCATCGCGATGGGCATTCTGCCGCACACCATCAGCTCGGATATCTACTGCCGCAACCGCATCAACGGGCCGGTCGGCTCGCTGGCAAGCGTGATGTCGAAGTTTCTCGCCATCGGCATGTCCTTGCCGCAGGTGATTGACTGCGTGACCGCCAACGCCGCCGACGGCCTGCGCCTGGCGCGCAAGGGCCGCATCCAGCCGGGTCTCGACGCCGACCTGACGCTGTTCACGATTAAACGCCAGCCGACGGTGCTGACGGATGCCGAAAACGACAGCCTGCAGGCTGAACACATTCTGGTGCCGCTTGCCGCGATCCGCGCGGGCAAGGGCTACATGACCGAACAAGGGAGCACGGAACATGCCTTCGATTTATGAGAAGTACAACTTAAAGCAGGTGATCAACACCTCTGGCCGCATGACGGCGCTGGGCGTCTCCACGCCGCGCCCGGAAGTGGTGCAGGCGGCGATGGACGGCATGAATCACTATTTCGAGATGAAGGATCTGGTCAATAAAACCGGGGAATACATCGCGAAGCTGCTGGATGTGGAAGGCGCGACGGTGGTCTCCTGCGCGTCGGCGGGCATAGCCCAGTCCGTGGCGGCGGTGCTGGTCAAAGACAGCGACTGGCTGCTGGAAAACCTGCACGTGACCCCGATTGAGAACAACGAAATCGTCCTGCCGAAAGGCCACAACGTGAACTTTGGCGCGCCGGTGGGCACCATGGTGGCGCTGGGCGGCGGCAAGCTGGTGGAGGCGGGCTACGCCAACGAATGCTCCGCCGAACAGCTGGCGGCGGCGATCACCCCGCGCACGGCGGCGATCCTCTACATCAAATCGCACCACTGCGTGCAGAAAAGCATGCTCAGCGTCGGGCAGGCGGCGGTGGTGGCGCGCAAGCACGATCTCCCGCTGATCGTCGATGCCGCGGCGGAAGAAGATCTTCACGCGTACTACCGCTCCGGCGCGGACCTGGTGATCTACAGCGGCGCGAAGGCGATTGAAGGCCCAACCAGCGGGCTGGTGATCGGCAAAACCCAGTACGTTGAGTGGGTGAAGCGCCAGACGGCGGGCATTGGCCGCGCGATGAAGGTGGGTAAAGAGGGCATTCTTGGCCTGACCTGCGCCATCGAACACTACCTGACGGCGACCAAAGAGAGCGGGGCCGAGATGGTGGCGAAGATGACGCCGTTTATCGAGGCGCTCAATACCCTGAACGGCGTGACCGCGCGCGTGGTCTGGGACAGCGCCGGTCGCGATATCGCCCGCACCGAGATTAAGTTTGACGAAGCCGCAACGGGCGTCGGCACGGGCGATCTGGTGGCGAAGCTCAAGCAGGGGGAGTACGCCATTTACTTCCGTGGCTACAAGGCCAACGAAGGGATTATCGAGGCGGACGTGCGCAGCGTGAATGCTGACCAGCTGAACATCGTGTACCGCCGCATTAGCGAAGTATTAGGACAGGAGAAAAAAGCATGAAACTGACCCCCAACTTTTACCGTGACCGCGTCTGCCTGAACGTGCTGGCAGGATCGAAAGCCAACGCCAGCGCCATTTACGAGGCGGCGGAAGGTCACGTGCTGGTGGGCGTGCTCTCCAAAAATTACCCGGACGTGGCGAGCGCCGTTGCCGACATGCGTGAATATGCCGCGCTGATCGATAACGCACTCTCCGTCGGCCTCGGCGCGGGGGATCCGAACCAGTCGGCGATG
This sequence comes from Enterobacter cloacae complex sp. ECL352, assembly GCF_020149545.1. Lineage (NCBI taxonomy): Bacteria > Pseudomonadati > Pseudomonadota > Gammaproteobacteria > Enterobacterales > Enterobacteriaceae > Enterobacter > Enterobacter cloacae complex sp. ECL352. The sequence continues at coordinate 2,753,412 of NZ_CP083709.1, read as the reverse complement.
GTGAGCGAGATCTCCCGTCAGGTGCAGCCGCAGCACGTCAACCAGGTCTTCACCGGCGTGGCCACCAGCCGCGCGCTGCTGGGGCAGAATGAGTCGGTGGTCAACGGCCTGGTCTCTCCGACCGGCATCGTGGGCATGGTGAAAATCTCTACCGGACCGCTGAGCAGCAACGCACCGGACGGCATCGTACCGGTTGAAACCGCGATTGCCCTGCTGAAGGATTTCGGCGGCAGCTCCATCAAATACTTCCCGATGGGCGGCCTCAAGTGCCGTGACGAGTACAACGCGGTGGCGGAAGCCTGCGCCCGTCACGACTTCTGGCTGGAGCCGACCGGAGGTATCGATCTGGAAAACTATGAGGAGATCCTGCAGATCGCCCTCGACGCGGGCGTGAGCAAAATCATCCCGCATATCTACAGCTCGATTATCGACAAAGCCAGCGGCGACACGCGCCCGGAAGACGTGCGTACGCTGCTTGCGATGACGAAGAAGCTGGTGAAGTAGTATCTGTCCTCACCCTAACCCTCTCCCAAAGGGAGAGGGAACTTTTACCCCCTCTCCCTTTGGGAGAGGGCCGGGGTGAGGGAAAACAAACCGCACAAACCTGAAGGAGCCACCATGCACACCCGTACCCTGCTTGTTGCTTCACTCTCAATGCTCGCCACCGCCGCTATCGCCCAGCCACAGTACGCCTGGGTGGGCACCTACAACCCCAACGGCGAAGGGCTGTACCGCTTTACCGTTGACCCGCAAAGCGGCGCGCTGGCGAATAAAACGCTGGTGAGCAGGCTGCCGAACGCCGCGCAGCTGGCCGTCTCACGCGATGGCAAAACGCTCTATCTGGCAAGCGAAGTGGAGCAGGGCGTGGTGCAGGCGCTGCGGGTGGGGGATAACGGCGAGCTGAGCGAGCTGAATCAGGTGGCCTCCGGCGGCGCGGGGCCGGTTTACCTGTCGCTGACCCCGAACGGTCGCCATCTTCTGGTGGCGAACTACGTCAGCGGATCTATCGCAGTGCTGCCCGTTAAAGCAGACGGCAGCCTGGGTGAGGCGACGGACACACATCAGGATCAGGGCGAACCGGGCGCGGCGAAGCCGGAAGCGGCAGCGGAGGGCAGCTTTGCCATCAGCGATCATAACGGCCCCCACGCGCACATGATCGCCGCCGATCCGAGCGGGAAATACGTGTTTTCCACCGATCTTGGGCTGGATCGCCTCTACCAGTACCGTTTTGACGATCGAACAGGGAAGCTGACGCCGAACGATCCGCCGTTTATCAGCGCCTCCTCAAAAGGCGCCGGGCCGCGCCACTTCGTCTTTACGCCAAAAGGCGATGCCCTGTGGCTGATTAACGAAGAGGCGTCTACGCTCACCCATTATACCGTGAACGCCAACGGCACCCTGAAAGAGGGCAAAACGCTCTCAGCCCTGCCGGAAGGTTACAAAGGCACCAGCTTTGCTGCCGGGCTCGCATTAAGCGCCGACGGTAAACAGCTGTATGTGGCTAACCGTTTGCATAACAGCATCGGGCACTTTACCGTAACAGCGGAGGGCACGCTGACGCATCAGGACGACGTGTGGACGCGCGGCGACTACCCGCGCACCCTGACGCTCGATAAGCAGGGACGCTGGCTGTACGTCATGAACCAGCGCAGCGACAACATCACCCGTTTCCGCGTGGCGCAGGACGGGAAATTAAGCTTCGAGCCGGACTATACCCCGGTCGGCAGCCCATCTCAGATGGTCATTTCACCTTAAGCTGTAAGAGGACAAACCCGTGCGATTTCCGAACCAACGTTTAGCGCAACTGTTCGATCTGTTGCAAAACGAGACGCTGCCGCAGGACGAGCTGGCGCAGCGGCTGTCGGTCTCCACGCGAACCGTCCGTGCCGATATCACCGCCCTGAACGCGCTGCTGGCAGGCTACGGCGCGCAGTTTATATTGAGCCGGGGCAACGGCTATCAGCTCAAAATTGATGATGCCCAGCGCTACCAGCAGCTGCAGGCATCCCACCCGCGCGCGCTGCGTATTCCCCGGACCGGGCCGGAGCGCGTGCACTATCTGGTGGTGCGTTTTCTGACTTCGGCATTTTCTCTTAAGCTGGAGGATCTGGCGGACGAGTGGTTCGTCAGCCGCGCCACGCTGCAAAGCGACATGGCCGAAGTGCGCGAGTGGTTTCACCGCTATAACCTGACGCTGGAAACGCGTCCGCGCCACGGGATGAAGCTGTTTGGCAGCGAGATGTCGACCCGCGCCTGCCTGACCGATCTGCTCTGGGAGCTGGCGCAGCAGGACAGCCTGAACCCGCTGGTGACCGACGTGGCGCTGAATGCAGGCGTGGCGGAGCAGATGGTGCCCGTGCTGCACGAGGCGCTGACGCGTCATCACATCCGTCTGACCGACGAAGGCGAGCTGTTCCTGCGCCTGTACTGCGCGGTGTCGGTGCGGCGCATCAGCGAGGGCTATCCGCTGCCGGAATTCCACGCCGAAGACGTGGAAGAGAACGTGCGCGAGGCGGCGAAGGATATCGCCGTCACTATCCAGCAGCTGGCGGGCAAAGCGCTTTCACCTTCGGAGGAGAGCTGGCTATGCGTGCATATTGCGGCGCGGCAGATTCAGGAGATAGCCCCGAGCGCCATTAACGCGGATGACGACGAAGCGCTGGTCAACTACATCCTGCGCTATATCAACACCCACTATAACTACAATCTGCTCAGCGACGCGCAGCTGCACGCGGACCTGCTCACGCATATCAAAACCATGATCACCCGCGTGCGGTATCAAATCATGATCCCCAATCCGCTGCTGGATAACATCAAGCAGCACTACCCGATGGCGTGGGATATGACCCTCGCGGCGGTGTCGAGCTGGGGAAAATACACGCCGTATGTGATCAGCGAAAACGAGATCGGCTTCCTGGTGCTGCATATCGGCGTCGGGCTGGAGCGCCATTACAACATCGGCTACCAGCGCCAGCCGCGGGTGCTGCTGGTATGCGACGCCGGGAATGCCATGGTCCGCATGATCGAGGCGGTGCTCCAGCGCAAGTACCCGCAGATTGAGGTGGCCCGCACGCTCACCCTGCGCGAGTACGAGCTGGCGGATTCCATCGGCGAGGACTTTGTCATTTCCACCGCCCGCGTGAGCGAAAAATCCAAACCGGTGGTGACGATCGCCCCGTTCCCGACCGATTATCAGTTAGAGCAGATCGGCAAGCTGGTGCTGGTGGACCGCACCCGCCCGTGGATGCTGGATAAATACTTCGACGCGGCCCATTTCCGCATTCTCGACAAGCCCGTTGATCAGCAAACGCTGTTCCGGGAACTGTGCGCGCAGCTTGAAGGCGAGGGGTTTGTCGGCGCGGAGTTCCTGGATTCTGTCGTCGAGCGTGAAGCCATCGTCAGCACCATGCTCGGCGACGGCATCGCGCTGCCGCACTCCCTCGGCCTTTTAGCGCAGAAAACCGTGGTCTATACCGTGCTCGCCCCGCACGGCGTTCAGTGGGGCGACGAAACCGCGCACGTCATCTTCCTGCTCGCCATCAGCAAAAGCGAATACGAAGAGGCGATGGCGATTTACGATATCTTCGTCACCTTCCTGCGTGAGCGGGCGATGTCGCGGCTCTGTAGCTGCGGAGATTTTGCCGGGTTTAAGGCGGTGGCGATGGAGAGTTTGAGCCGGTTTTGAGATAAGGGCGGACGGATAACATCCGCCTTTGTTCATCGCAAATGATGCACAACCTGATTGCTGCTGCCGCGCCAGATCAGGGCCGGGTCTTTTAAATCCTGCACGAACTTGCCGTCGACCAGGACGTTAATCAGACCCACTACTTCCATTTGCTGCGCGTTCAGCTCATCCAGCCTGTATCCCGTCCAGACCCAGATATCTTTTCCCGTACACTCTGCCCGAATGCGCTTCACCAGCTTCAGGATATCCGGCACGTTTTGCGGGTGCAGCGGATCGCCGCCGGAGAGGGAAATCCCCTGACGTTTGATGCGCGTGTCGTTAAGGTCGTTGACGATCCGGTCTTCCATTTCGGCGGTGAACGGCATGCCGGAATTTAAGCGCCAGGTGCTTTTGTTATAGCAGCCGGGGCATTCGTGGACGCAGCCTGAAACGAACAGGGTGCAGCGGGTGCCGGGGCCGTTGACGATGTCGACGGGGTAGTATTGATGATATCGCATAGAAAATGTCCAGAGAATTTGTGCGCGCTGATGCCCTCACCCCGGCCCTCTCCCACGGGGAGAGGGAGAAAACCGGAGTCAGGCTTAACAATGTGCTCGATCGGTTCCCTCTCCCTTGGGGAGAGGGGTAGGGTGAGGGGGAGAACCCTGCGCAGAACTTACCCGATCTGCCCATTCCCCAAATGCTTCACGCGACGCTTCACCTCTTCCTGCTTGCCGGCGTTAAACGGACGCGCGTCCGGGCTGCCGAGATAGCCGCACACGCGACGGGTCACGGAGACGCGGGCCGCATCGTGGTTGCCGCATTTCGGGCAGGTGAAGCCTTTGCTCGTACACTCGAACTCGCCGGTAAAGCCGCACTCGTAGCACTCGTCGATTGGCGTGTTGGTCCCGTAATACGGCACGTGCTGATAGCTGTAATCCCACACGTCTTCCAGCGCCTTCAGGTTGTGCTGAATGTTCGGGTACTCGCCGTAGCAGATGAAGCCGCCGCTGGCGATCGGCGGATACGCCGCTTCGAAGTCGATCTTGTCGTACGGGTTCACCTTTTTCTCCACGTCGAGGTGGAAGCTGTTGGTGTAATACCCTTTGTCGGTCACGCCTTCCACAATCCCGAATTCGGCGGTATCCAGACGGCAGAAGCGGTCGCACAGGTTCTCGCTCGGCGTGCTGTAGAGGCTAAACCCGTAGCCGGTTTCCTCTTTCCACTGGTCTACCGCGTCGCGCAGGCGCTGAACAATCGCGATGCCTTTCTCACGCAGGGCCTCGCTGTCGTACATATGCGTATCGCCCGCCAGGGCGTTGATGGTCTCGTGAATACCGATATAGCCCAGCGAAATCGACGCGCGGCCGTTTTTGAAGATCTCCGACACGTCATCGTCCGCTTTCAGACGTACGCCGCAGGCCCCTTCCATATAAAGGATCGGCGCGACGCGGGCCTTGACCCCTTCCAGACGTGCAATACGTGTCATCAGCGCTTTGCGCGCCAGCTGCAGACGTTCATCCAGCAGCGTCCAGAATTCCGCTTCATTGCCTTTCGCCTCCAGCGCGATGCGCGGCAGGTTAAGGCTGATGACGCCCAGGTTGTTGCGCCCGTCGTGGATCTGCTCGCCGTTTTCATCTTCGTACACGCCGAGGAAGCTGCGGCAGCCCATTGGCGTTTTAAACGAGCCGGTCACTTTCACGACCTGGTCGTAGTTCAGGATGTCCGGATACATGCGCTTGCTCGCGCACTCCAGCGCCAGCTGTTTGATGTCGTAGTTCGGATCGCCAAACTTGTGGTTCAGGCCGTCGCGAATGGCGAACACCAGTTTCGGGAACACCGCCGTTTTGCGGTTCTTGCCGAGACCGGAAATGCGGTTGCGCAGGATGGACTGCTGGATCAGGCGTGATTCCCAGCTGGTGCCCAGCCCAAAGCCGAAGGTCACAAACGGCGTCTGGCCGTTGGCGGTGTGCAGCGTGTTTACCTCATACTCCAGCGACTGGAAGGCGTCGTAGCACTCTTTCTCGGTGCGGGAGTGCGCGTAGCCGTCGGCGTCCGGGATCTGCCACTCTTCGGCCGTTTTACGATGCTTGTTGAAACTTGCCGTCACGAACGGGGCCAGCACTTCATCAATGCGGTTAATCGTGGTGCCGCCATAAATATGGCTGGCGACCTGAGCGATAATCTGCGCGGTGACGGCGGTGGCCGTGGAGATTGATTTTGGCGGTTCAATCTCGGCGTTACCCATTTTAAAACCGTGGGTCAGCATGCCTTTCAGGTCGATCAGCATGCAGTTGAACATCGGGAAGAACGGCGAATAGTCGAGATCGTGGTAGTGAATTTCACCGCGCTCGTGCGCCGACACCACGTCGCGCGGCAGCAGATGCTGACGGGCATAGTGTTTGGCGACGATACCGGCCAGCAGGTCGCGCTGGGTCGGGATCACTTTACTGTCTTTGTTGGCGTTTTCATTGAGCAGGGCGGAGTTGGTCTGCTCCACCAGGCCACGGATCTCCTGGTTCAGACGACCGCGCTTCTCACGCTGCACGTCACGATCGTGACGGTACTCAATGTAGGCGCGCGCCAGCTGCTTGTAGGGCCCCGCCATCAGCTGGTTCTCAACCGCGGTCTGGATCTCGTTGATATCGACCTGGCTGCGTTCGTTCATCTGGCTGCTAACGACTTCTGCGACGGTGGCGCAGTAATCTGCGTCATCGACTCCCGCTGCTTTAGCTGCACGCAGAATGGCTTCCTGGATGCGCTCTGATTTAAACGGCACTTTACAGCCATCACGTTTCATCACATGCGGTGTCATGATCACTCCATTTTTTGAAAACAGGTTATCCACAGAGGTGGAGAAGTCATAACCGGGCATATTCCCCGCCGGGCCAAAGACTTCCCGCGTTCCCAGCTCGTGTTATCCACAATTCCGGCCAGCGTAAGCGCCGTCTTGTTGTTGGAATAGTAGACGATAAATACAAGATGTTGGGTCGGCGTGCATTTTAAGTGCTACATATAGTGATTTGCATCAAACATGTTTGCGATTTATTTGATGCAGAACAAAGTAAAAAGACGAGAGTACAAACGACGGGCGCTTCAGCGATTGTAAAGGCGCGAGAGAAAAATCTGATTATTTACTCAACAAAAACAGTAAAGTAAGCCGGGTGCTGAGCCGCACCCGGCAGGGAAAGTTACTGCTGCAACCACCAGACGGCTTCAAACGGACGCAGCGACGTCGTTTGCGGTGCCGGGTAGTTACTCATCAGCACCTGCGACCTATCGCTGAGGGCGTCTGTCTGCCATTCCTGCGGCGTATTACACAGGTTCGCCGCCACCATCAGCGTCTGCCCCTGCCACTGACGACGGTAGCACCAAAGAGAAGGATGTTCCGGCAGAAGATCCTCATAATCTCCCCACGTCAGCACCGGCAGGGTTTTACGCAGGCCGATCAGCGACTGGTAGGTGTAGAACACCGAATCAGGGTCGTCGAGCGCCGCGCGGGCGTTCACCGTCTCGTAATTGTCGCAGACGCCAATCCACGGCTCGCCCTCGGTAAAGCCCGCATTGTGCGAAGCGTCCCACTGCATTGGGGTTCGCCCGTTATCGCGGGACTTACTCGCCAGAATCGCCAGTAGTTCATCCGATTCGCGGCCGTTGGCGCGCAGTTCGGCGAACATGTTCAGGCTTTCCACGTCGCGATAGTCGGTGATGCGGCTGAAGTGCGGGTTGATCATACCCAGCTCTTCGCCCTGATAGATATACGGCGTGCCCTGCATGCCGTGCAGCACCATGCCGAGCATCTTCGCGGCCTGAACGCGGTATTCCCCTTCGTCACCAAAGCGCGACACGATGCGCGGCTGATCGTGGTTACACCAGAACAGCGCGTTCCACGCCCTGTTGTGCATCCCCTGCTGCCAGTGGCGGAAGAGGGTTTTCAGCGCCACGAAGTCCGGCTTCGCCTTCGTCCATTTTTCTCCGCCGGGGTAGTCCACCTTCAGGTGGTGGAAGTTAAAGGTCATCGACAGCTCGCGTCCGTCGAGCGAGGCGTACTGCTGGCAGTTCTCCAGCGAGGTCGAGGACATCTCGCCCACCGTCATCAGGTTGCGCGGGGTGAAGACGTCGCGGCTCATCTCCTGCAGATATTCGTGAACGCGCGGCCCGTCGGTGTAGAAGCGGCGGCCGTCTCCGGTGTTGTCGTCCGGGAAATCCTGATCTTTCGAAATCAGGTTAATCACGTCGAGACGCAAGCCGTCGACGCCGCGATCGGCCCAGAACTCGCACACCTTTTTCAGCTCGGCGCGCACTTCTGGGTTCTCCCAGTTGAGATCCGCCTGCTCCGGGGCGAACAGATGCAGGTAATACTGCTCGCTCTCGGCGTGCCAGCGCCAGGCGTTGCCACCAAACTTGGAGCGCCAGTTGTTGGGAAGCAGCTCCGGCGTGCCGTCGCGCCAGATGTAGAACTGGCGGTACGGGCTCTCTTTGTTCAGCGACTCGCGGAACCAGGCGTGCTGCGTGGAGGTGTGGTTAAACACCATATCCAGCACGATACGGATGCCGCGCTCGTGCGCCCGGGCAACCAGCTCGTCGAAATCATCCAGCGTGCCGTAAGCCGGGTCGATGGCGGTGTAATTCGCCACGTCGTAGCCATTATCCACCTGCGGGGAGATATAAAACGGCGTCAGCCAGATGGCGTCGATGCCGAGGGTTTTCAGGTAGTCCAGCCGCTGCGTCACGCCGCGCAGATCGCCGGTGCCGCTGCCGGTGGTATCCTGGAAACTCTTTGGGTAAATCTGATAGATGACGCCGTTCTGCCACCAGTGAGGAAGGGTATTCATAATGCGTTCCTGCAAATGCGAAGGGGCGCAACTGCGCCCCGAAAGAAGAAGTTAAACAATCTGCAGCGAGCCCTGACGGAACTTACGTTGGTAAACCACGGTGGTGAGCGCCATAGGGACGATGATCGCGATGGCCATCGCCAGGGCAAACACCTGCCAGTAAGCCGGCTGGATGGAGAGAATGCCCGGCAGGCCGCCGACGCCAATCCCGTTCGCCATCACGCCGTTCAGACCGCACACGAGGCCCGCCAGACCGGAACCGATCATCGCGCAGAGCATCGGGAAGCGGTATTTCAGGTTGATACCGTACATCGCCGGTTCAGTGACGCCGAGGTAGGCAGAGATGGCTGCCGGAACGGAGATCTCACGCTCGTTGTGCTTGCGGCTGACGATGATGATGCCAGTGACCGCCGACGCCTGTGCAATGTTAGACAGGGCGATAATCGGCCAGACCGGCGTGCCGCCGAGGCTCTGGATCATCTGCATATCAATGGCCAGCGTGGTCTGGTGCACGCCGGTGATCACCAGCGGGGCGTAAAGGAAGCCAAACAGCGCGGCACCGATTGGCGCAAAGCTGCCGGTCATCAGGTGACGCACCGCGAAGGCCACGCCGTCGCCGATCATGCGGCCAAACGGACCGATAAAGGCGTGCGCCAGGAACACCGCCAGAATCAGCGAGCAGACCGGCACCACTACCAGATAGAGGTAATCCGGCACGATGCGCTTCAGGCGCGTTTCAATAAAGCCCAGCGCCAGACCGGCCAGCAGGGCCGGAATGACCTGCGCCTGATAGCCCACTTTGGCGATAGTAAACAGGCCGAAGTTCCACACCTCAGGCACCTGCTGACCAAGTAAGTAAGCGTTCATTAACTGTGGAGAGACCAGCGTGACGCCCAGCACGATACCGAGAATCGGTGTGCCGCCCATCTTGCGCACCGCGGACCAGCAAATCCCGACCGGCAGATAGAAGAAGATCGCCTCGCCAATCAGCCACAGGAAATCGTAAACGGTTTTCAGCGCCGGATACATCTGCGCCAGGGTTTTGCCGTCGCTCATCGGCACATCGCCGATGACGTTACGGAAGCCTAAGATTAAGCCCGCGCTGATCAGCGCGGGCAGCAGCGGGAAGAAAATTTCCGCGAAGTGGGAAATCAGCTGCTCGTGCCACTTCATATTCTGGCGCGCGGCCTTCTTCGCCTGCTCTTTATCGGCAGAAGAGTGCCCGGTTGTCGCCAGCAGAGCCTGATAGTAATCGCCCACTTCGGTACCAATAACGACCTGGAACTGCCCGGCGTTGGTGAAGCAGCCTTTGACCATGGAAAGTTCTTCAATGGCCTTCGGGTTGGCTTTGGCCGGATCGTTCAGCACGAAGCGCAGGCGGGTAATGCAATGGCTGACGGTAGCGATGTTTTCGCGTCCGCCGACCAGGACGATCAGCCGATCGATATCTGCTTGTTTGACTTTACTCATCATGAAACCTCATGACAGATGGTGAGGGGGTGTAATGACCTGAGCGCAAGCCTACTCCTTCAGCGTGACGGCGAAAATGGGAACGTTCCCGAAATCAGGCGAAGATCACAATAATCTGTTTAAGAGGGGTTACGAAAGGTGAGCGGGAATGACGATCTGACGAGGCTCTGAACGCCCGTTTATCTGCTCGATAAGCTGTGCTGCGGCCTGTCTGCCGGACTCGGCGTAGCCCGGATCGACGGTGATGATCTCCGGGTGCAGGAACTTCATCAGCGGCGTGCTGCCGACGCTCGCCACCTGCAAATTATCGATGCGCTGCTCCTGCAGATATTTGCTGGCACCCAGCGCCAGGGTATCCGTGGCGCACACCAGCGCCGTGGTCTGCGGCGTAAGAACGCTGGCGGCCTGCTCGTAGCCCTGCTTCATGCCCAGCCCCGGCAGGGAGGCCACGGCGGAGAGGTTGTGCTTTTTGCAAAAGGCCAGATACGCCTCATGGCGACGCTTGCCGGTGGTGACGTCCGCGTGCGGGACGCCGAGGAAGCTGATGTGGCGATGACCTTCGTCAAACAGGCGCTGCATCAGGGTGATAATCGCGCCCTCATCGTCGTAGCAGACGGAGGCAAAGCCGTGTGCATCGCGCGCCAGCAGCACCAGCGAAGGCTGCCAGGGTTTCAGCATCTCGTCCTTAATGCCGGTAAAACCGAACAGCACCACGCCATCAATGTTGCGCCGCTGGAGCATCCCCAGATGCTCTTCAACCAGCTGCACAGAGAACTGGCTCTCCATCATGATCGGATCATACCCCTGCTCATAGAAGGCGGGCAGCATGGTCTGCACGGCGAGATTTTCAGAAAGAGAGTCCAGACGCGAAACAATGATGGCGACGACTTTGTCACTCTGCCCGCGCATGGCGCGCGCAGAGCGGGAAGGGGAAAAACCGTGCTGATTCATAACCGCCTCAACGCGCTCGCGGGTGCGTTCGCTGACGCCGCTTTCGTTGTTCAGCACGCGTGAGACGGTCGATTTCCCCACGCCGCTTAAACGCGCGATGTCTTTAATCGTTAGGCGGTTCTGCATGCTGTATTCCCTGTAACAACGACGATGTAGTGAATTGAGCCTAATGCTATAGCGCGATTTCGCTATGGGCAAAGTCTGGTTTACGTTCGGTTTATTTGCAGGGGGGTATAATACCGCCCGAATCGTCATAAAGGGTACGCTTAAATCCTTATACTGCGCGGCGACACCCTGTTTTTTTACTTACCGGAGGCTTCATGGATCCCGATCCCACACCTCTCCTGAACGGGAGAATGCGTTCTTTCCGGTAAGCCAGCTTTTGCTGTCTCACCGGCGTGAGGCAGCAACGTCTTAAACGTTCCTGCTTGAAAAATTGAGTGCCTCTCAGGTACGGCTTTGCCACGCCTGAAGGAATTGCTGCGTCCGCCCAGGCGGATGCGGAGGAATGACTATGTTTAAAAATATCACCCGGCAGCTGCAGGCCCTGCTGAGCCGCCACCTGCCACACCGTCTTGTTCAGCGCGACCCGCTGCCAAACGCCAAAAACATGGCGGGGGCGGCGATCCCCGCGTCCCTGACCGAACGCTGCCTGAACGTGGCGGCGATGGATGAAAACGAAGTCTGGCGCGCGTTCGGCGGACACCCGGAAGGGCTAAACGCGGCCGAAGTGGAAAAAATCCGCGCCGTGCACGGCGATAACCAGATCCCGGCGCAGAAGCCGTCTCCGTGGTGGGTGCACCTGTGGCTCTGCTACCGCAACCCGTTCAACCTGCTGCTGACCGTGCTCGGCCTCATCTCCTACGCGACGGAAGATCTGTTTGCCGCAGGCGTTATTGCCCTGATGGTGGGTATCTCCACGCTGCTGAACTTTATTCAGGAGGCCCGCTCCACCAAAGCGGCGGATGCCCTGAAGGCGATGGTCAGCAACACCGCGACCGTCTCGCGCGTGATTAACGATCTCGGCGAAAACGCCTGGGTGGAGCTGCCGATCGACCAGCTGGTGCCGGGCGATCTGGTGAAGCTGGCCGCGGGGGACATGATCCCGGCGGATTTACGCATCATCCAGGCGCGCGATCTGTTCGTCGCCCAGGCCTCCCTGACCGGGGAATCCCTGCCCGTAGAAAAGGTAGCGCGCAGCCGCGACCCGCAGCAGATGAATCCGCTTGAATGCGATACCCTGTGCTTTATGGGCACCACGGTGGTCAGCGGTACGGCGCAGGCGATTGTCACCGCCACCGGGGGCAACACCTGGTTTGGTCAGCTTGCCGGGCGCGTCAGCGAGCAGGAGAGCGAGCCAAACGCCTTTCAGAAAGGGATTGGCCGCGTCAGCATGCTGCTGATCCGCTTTATGATGGTGATGACGCCGATCGTGCTGCTGATCAACGGCTACACCAAAGGCGACTGGTGGGAAGCGGCCCTGTTCGCGCTCTCCGTGGCCGTTGGCCTGACGCCGGAAATGCTGCCGATGATCGTCACCTCCACGCTGGCGCGCGGGGCGGTGAAGCTCTCTAAACAGAAAGTGATCGTTAAACACCTCGACGCCATTCAAAACTTTGGCGCGATGGACATCCTCTGCACCGATAAAACCGGCACCCTGACGCAGGACAAAATCGTGCTGGAGAACCACACCGATATCTCCGGCAAAACCAGCGAGCGCGTCCTGCACAGCGCGTGGCTGAACAGCCATTACCAGACCGGGCTGAAAAACCTGCTCGACGTCGCGGTGCTGGAAGGGGTGGATGAGGAATCCGCCCGCACGCTCTCCGGGCGCTGGCAGAAGGTGGATGAGATCCCGTTCGACTTCGAGCGCCGCCGCATGTCGGTGGTGGTGAGCGAGCAGACGGACGTGCATCAGCTGATCTGCAAAGGGGCGCTGCAGGAGATCCTCAACGTGTCGACGCAGGTTCGCTATAACGGCGACATCGTGCCGCTGGACGACACCATGCTGCGCCGCATCAAGCGCGTCACCGACAACCTGAACCGTCAGGGGCTGCGCGTGGTGGCGGTCGCGAGCAAGTTCCTGCCCGCGCGCGAGGGTGACTATCAGCGTATCGACGAATCCGATCTGATCCTCGAGGGTTACATCGCCTTCCTCGATCCGCCGAAAGAGACCACCGCGCCGGCGCTGAAAGCGCTGAAGGCGAGCGGTATTACCGTCAAAATTCTCACCGGCGACAGCGAGCTGGTGGCGGCCAAAGTGTGCCATGAAGTGGGGCTGGACGCGGGCGACGTGGTGGTGGGAAGCGATATTGAGCACCTGTCCGACGACGAGCTGGCGAAGCTTGCCCAGCGTACCACGCTGTTTGCCCGCCTGACGCCGATGCACAAAGAGCGCATCGTCACCCTGCTTAAGCGCGAAGGGCACGTGGTGGGCTTTATGGGCGACGGCATCAACGACGCGCCCGCGCTGCGTGCGGCGGACATCGGTATCTCCGTCGATGGGGCGGTGGATATCGCCCGCGAAGCGGCGGATATCATCCTGCTGGAAAAGAGCCTGATGGTGCTGGAGGAGGGGGTGATCGAAGGGCGCCGCACCTTCGCCAATATGCTCAAGTACATCAAGATGACCGCCAGCTCCAACTTCGGTAACGTCTTCAGCGTGCTGGTGGCGAGCGCGTTTCTGCCGTTCCTGCCGATGCTGCCGCTGCACCTGCTGATCCAGAACCTGATGTACGACGTGTCGCAGGTGGCGATCCCGTTTGATAACGTGGACGACGAGCAGATCCAGAAGCCGCAGCACTGGAACCCGGCGGATCTGGGGCGCTTTATGCTGTTCTTTGGGCCGATCAGCTCCATCTTCGATATCCTGACCTTCTGCCTGATGTGGTTTGTGTTCCACGCCAACACCCCGGAACACCAGACGCTGTTCCAGTCCGGCTGGTTCGTGGTAGGTCTGCTGTCGCAGACGCTGATTGTGCACATGATCCGCACCCGCCGCATTCCGTTTATCCAGAGCCGCGCCGCGTGGCCGCTGATTGTAATGACGGGCATTGTGATGGCGCTCGGCATCGCGCTACCGTTCTCGCCGCTGGCAGGCTACCTGCAGCTGCAGGCGCTGCCGCTGAGCTACTTCCCGTGGCTGGTGGCAATCCTTGCGGGCTATATGGTGCTGACGCAGATGGTGAAAGGATTCTATGCGCGTCGGTATGGGTGGCAGTAATTTTTTACCCTCACCCTAACCCTCTCCCTGAAAGGGAGAGGGGACCGCTTGGTGCCGCCTTTCACCCTCGCCCCTTTGGGGAGAGGGCCGGGGTGAGGGGGCTGGCTTTCCTCCCAAATTCAACAACCTGTGATCTCCGTCGGCGCATTCGCTTGACGACAAATTGAGCGCATGTTAACAGAATGTTTTGCCTTTATTTGGCCCGTCAGATAAGGAACATTCATGTTACGGTACAGCCTCTTAACCGCCGGGCTGATGCTCGGCGCCTCTGCGTTTGCCGCCCCGGCAGGCGATCTCCCCCTGATGCCCTGGCCTGCGAAGGTCGAACGCCCTACGACCCAAGGCGCGCTGGTGCTCAGCAACAACGTATCCATTAGCGTCAGCGGGGACGATCTCGGTGACGCCGTCAACCGCCTGCGCCAGCGCATTGCCCTGCAAACCGGCTGGACGCTGCAGCCCCAGGCCGACAAGCCTGAAAAGCCGACCATCCGTATCGCGATTGCCAAAAAGGTAAAACCGCAGCCGCTGCCGGACAGCGATGAAAGCTATAGGCTCACGGTGGATGCTAACGGCGTCGATATCTCCGCCAACACCCGCTTCGGCGCGCTGCGCGCCATTGAAACCCTGCTCCAGCTGATGCAGAACGGGGCGGAAAACACCTCGCTGCCGTGGGTCACCATTGAAGATTCGCCGCGCTTCCCGTGGCGCGGGCTGCTGCTCGACTCGGCGCGTCACTTTATTCCGCTGCCGGATATCAAGCGCCAGATCGACGGCATGGCCGCGGCGAAGCTCAATGTCCTGCACTGGCACCTGACCGACGACCAGGGCTGGCGCTTCAGCTCGAAGCGCTACCCTAAGCTGACGCAGCTTGCCAGCGACGGGCTGTTCTACACGCCTGAACAGATGCGTGAAGTGGTGCGTTACGCCGCCGAACGCGGTATCCGCGTGGTGCCGGAGATCGACATGCCGGGCCACGCCTCGGCGATTGCCGTAGCCTATCCGGAGCTGATGAGCGCCCCGGGGCCGTACGCCATGGAGCGCCACTGGGGCGTGCTGAAGCCGGTATTAGATCCCACAAAAGAGGCAACCTACGCCTTTGCTGACGCGATGGTCAGCGAACTGGCGGCGATTTTCCCCGATCCGTATCTGCATATCGGCGGCGATGAGGTCGACGACAGCCAGTGGAAAGCGAACGCCGCGATCCAGAATTTCATGCGCGACAACAGGCTGGCGGACAGCCACGCGCTGCAGGCGTATTTCAACCGCAGGCTGGAAACAATCCTTGAGAAGCATCACCGGCAGATGGTCGGCTGGGATGAGATCTACCATCCCGACCTGCCGAAAAGCATTCTGATCCAGTCCTGGCAGGGGCAGGACGCGCTGGGGCAGGTGGCGCAGAACGGCTACAAGGGCATTCTCTCCACCGGTTTCTATCTCGACCAACCCCAGTCCACCGCCTATCACTACCGCAACGAAATTGTCCCGCAGGGGCTGAACGGCGTGGATGTGATTGCCGACACCGACAGCGTCCAGAGCTGGGCCTTCTCCATGCCGCGCCTGAAGGGCAAGCCGGTAGAGGGGAGTTTTACGCTGGTGAAAGGGGATTCAGGCTGGCGCGGGTTTATTGATTTTGCCGGGAAATCCCGCCGCGCGGTGCAGGATATTGAATGGCGTGACGACAGCCAGGTGACCTTCACCGTCGACACGTGGATGGGCGAGACGCGCCCGGTGGTTTCCGTCGATAACGACAAGCTCACCGGCTATTTCCTGGTGGGGAATACGCGTTACCCAATCAGCGGCACGCGTCTGGACGCGGTGCCGAAAGGCATTCCGCCGGTCGTGCCGGACGTGGCGAATCAGGCCAACCTGCTCGGCGGGGAAGCCGCTCTGTGGGCGGAAAACGTGGTGGCGCCGGTGCTGGATATCCGCCTGTGGCCGCGCACCTTCGCGGTGGCGGAGCGGCTGTGGTCCGCGCAGGACGTCAACGACGTCGACAACATGTACACCCGCCTGCAGGCGATGGACAGCTGGTCGACGGTGTCGGTCGGGCTGCAGCAGCATACCCAGCAGCAGGTGCAGTTCACGCGCCTCGCCGGTAATGCCGACACGCTGCCGCTGCAGATCCTCGCTCAGGCGGTAGAGCCCGCGCAGTATTACACCCGCCAGCACCTGAAGTTCCAGGCGGGAAATTATCATCAGTTCGAACCGCTCAACCGCTTCGCCGATGCGCTGAACGCCGAAAGCGCCACCGTGCGCCAGATGAACAAATGGGCGGACCGCCTGGTGAGCGATGCGGAAGATGCGGAAAGCGCCGACGCGCTGCGCCACGTCTTTAATCGCTGGCAGAGCAACATCAGCGACGCGCTGGCGCTAAGCGAAAACAGCTATCAGCTGAAGGCCATGAAGCCGGTGATCCAGGAGGTGGATAAGCTGGCCTCCATTGGCCTGAGGCTGACGGATCTGGTGGCGCGCCAGGGCACGCTGGATGATAAAGAGATAGCCTCGATTCAGAGCGAGCTGGATAACGCGGCGAAGGTTCAGGACGAAGTGGTGATTGCGGCGGTCTATCCGCTGGAGACGCTGCTCAGGGCGACGCGGAATCAGTAGCAAGCAACAAAAAAGGCAGCCTGGGCTGCCTTTTTTATCGCCAAAGCGAATTAGCGACGTACCGCAATCGCTTCGATTTCAATTTTCACATCTTTTGGCAGACGGGCCACTTCCACGCAGGAGCGCGCCGGGAAGGTGGCGTTGTGCTCGGTGAAGAACGCTTCGTAAGTGGCGTTAACGGTCGCGAAATCGTTCAGATCTTTCACGAAAACGGTGGTTTTCACGATATCGCCCACTTTCAGACCGGCAGATTCAACGATAGCCTGCACGTTTTCCAGCGACTGACGCGCCTGTGCCGCGACGTCTTCCGGCACCGCGCCGGTTTTTGGGTTCACCGGGATCTGACCGGAAGTGATGATCATGCTACCCAGATCAACGCCCTGAACGTAAGGGCCGATAGCCGCTGGTGCATTTTCCGTCGCGAGTACTTTGCTCATGTTTTCTCCAGAATTACAGCGTTAAGAATGTTCCCGGCCATTATAACAGCCGGGATTTCATTACCAACCTCAATTAGTTGGCCAGCACCACATAATGAGAAAACTCTTTTTCGCAGTATTTGCATTTGAGCGCGATGTCATCGGCGCGTTTTTTCACTGCAAAGCTGGAAGACACCGGCTCAGCATGACTGATGCAGTTGCTGTTCGGGCAGACCAGCACGCTTTCGATGCGATCCGGCAGGCTCGGACGGGATTTGCCGACCACTTCATACTCGTCGATGCGGTTGACGGTGGCGTCCGGCGCGTACAGCGACAGCTGGTTGACCTGCTCGTCGGTCAGGAAGGTGTTCTCGATTTTAATCAGGTCCTTGCGGCCCATCTCGCCCGACGGCAGGTTCAGGCCGATGGTGATGCGCTGGTCGGTTTCGGTCAGTTTGAACAGCGTCAGCAGCTTAAAGCCCACCTGCGCAGGGATGTGGTCAATCACGGTGCCGCGCTTGATGGCTTCAACCTGGAGTTTGTTATCGTGTGTCATGGTCGTTTCCCCTTACAGTGCCAATTCGCGATTCAGAACCAGTGCCAGTAACGCCTGGCGGGCGAAGATGCCGTTTCCGGCCTGCTGGAAGTACCAGGCGTGCGGCGTCTTATCCACGTCTGTGGTGATCTCATCGATGCGCGGCAGTGGGTGCAGCACCTTCATATTGTCGCGCGCGCCCTCGAGGTCGCTGGCGCGCAGCACGAACTGTGCCTTCACGTTGGCGTATTCGGACGGATCCAGACGCTCTTTCTGCACGCGGGTCATGTAGAGAATATCCACGTGGCTCATCACCTCTTCGATGCTGGCGTGCAGGCTCCACTGAATGCCTTTTTCGTCCAGCATGTCGAGAATGTACTGCGGCATCGCCAGCGCGTCAGGGGCGATGAAGAAGAAGCGGTTGCCGTTAAATTTCGCCAGCGCCTGGGTCAGGGAGTGGACGGTGCGGCCATATTTCAGGTCGCCGACCATGGCGATATTCAGGTTCTCGAGCTTGCCCTGCGTCTCCTGAATGGTGAACAGATCCAGCAGGGTCTGCGTTGGGTGCTGGTTGGCACCGTCACCGGCGTTCAGTACCGGAATGCCGCCGGAAAATTCGGTCGCCAGGCGCGCCGCGCCCTCCTGCGGGTGACGCATCACAATCGCGTCGACGTAGGTGCTGATCACTGAAATGGTGTCCGCCAGGGTCTCGCCTTTTTTACCCAGCGACGTGTTGCTGCTGTCCGAGAAGCCCACCACGCTCGCGCCCAGGCGGTGCATGGAGGTTTCAAAGGAGAGGCGGGTGCGGGTCGAGGCTTCGAAGAAGCAGCTCGCAATCACCTTGTGCTTCAGCAGCTCCGGTTGCGGATTGGCCTTCAGTTTTGCCGCGGTTTCCAGAACCAGTTCCAGCTCTTCGCGGCTGAGGTCGTTTATGGAAATGATGTGTTTTTGATAAAGCGGATTCATGTTTATCTCCTGACGCCGGGCAAAAAAAAGCCCCTCAAATGAGGGGCTCTGGGAATAGGTTTAGCAACGGGAAGAAAAACGGCAGGCCAGCGTCTGATTTCAGACGCGGTAAGACGTTATGTCGTACACGCTTGACCATGCTTCCTCCCGGCAAATTGTCGGGCATTATACGCAGCTCGCTTTTCGGATCAAGCGATTTAATGCACGCTTTACTCAATGCAAACGGTTCTTTATGAATATTAATGCGTTCTGAGTAAATAATTAATTTGCTTATGCACCAGTGCGGTGCGCTTCACGACCCGGGGAGCGACCCAGACGATACTGCTGCCGGCCACCACGCCTAAAATTTCCGGTAGCTGGTGATAATCCAGAATACGCGCCACCGCGCGGCCATATCCGGCGACGGTATGAACAAGGATAAACTCGCTATTGTGCTCGACGCTGACCACCATTTCGGACACGGTACGCGCGGCGTCGGGGGCAGGGCGCAGCTGGGGATTCAGCGAATAAATCTTTAGCCCTTTGGCATTTCGAATTTTTATGACGCCGAGCAATTTAAGCAAACGTGAAACGGTGGACTGGCTGATGGTCTCAAAACCACGCTCCTGCAAATCCCGGCGGATCTCCTCCTGAGAGAGATAGCTTTTTTCTGCGATCAGGCGCTGGCAGACCGTCAGCTGTAGTTGCTCTTTGGGAGAGTACTCTTCGTAATCCATCATAGTTCCCATATCAGTTCCTGAAATAACCGGTGGCACCGCACCGATCCGTAGGCCGGATAAGCGCAGCGCCATCCGGCAAATCACAACAAGGCACCCAGACTTAACGCCACCATAATCACCACCGTTAAAATGCCCAGCAGCGGCGCCACCCATTTCAGATAGCGCACGTAGGGCACGCGGGCGATGGCCAGCCCGCCCATCACGACGGCAGAAGTGGGCGTGACGAGGTTAACGATGCCGGAGGCCGACTGGTAAGCCGTCACCACCAGGTCGCGGTTGACGTTAGCGAAATCGGCAAGCGGCGCCATGATCGGCATCGTCAGAACGGCCAGGCCGGATGAAGAAGGCACAAGAAACGACAGCACGACCTCCAGCCAGTACATCACGTTGATAAACGCTACCGTGGACAACCCGCTGACCAGCCCTTCCGCGCTGTGCAAAATGGTGTGGGTAATCATGCCCTTATCCATGATGACTACGATACCGCGCGCGATGCCGATAATCAGCGCGACGCCCAGCAAATCTCGCGCGCCGTTGATAAACGTCGACGTCAGCTCCTCTTCGCTCATGCGGGCAATCAGGCCGACGATAATCGCGCTGGCGAGAAATACCGCTGAGATCTCCGCCATCCACCAGCCCAGCACCGCCACGCCGTAGATCATCACCGCAAAGGCGAGGGCGAAAATCACCAGGATGATTTTGCGCACCGGGGTGAATTCCAGCGACTGTTCGCCCTTGTCGCCGAGGAAGTGGGCGCGGTTCTCTTCCTGTTTGTCTGCGACGATCGACAGCGACGGATCCTGGCGCACCTTACGGGCGTAACGCATCACCCACGCCACGCAGATGACCCAGCCGATGACCAGCAGCGCCACGCGCAGGGCGATGCCGTTAGTGAAGGGGATCCCGGCGGCGTTGGCGGCGATCACCGTGGCAAACGGGTTAATGGTAGAGCCGAGCGTGCCGATCCCCGCCCCGAGCAGCACGGTGGACGCGGCGACAACCGGATCGAACCGGGCGGCCAGCATCACCGGTACCAGCAGGGTGTAGAACGGCAGCGACTCTTCGGCCATGCCGTAAATCGTGCCGCCTGCGGCAAACAGCGCCATCAGGATCGGGATCATCCACTCCTCGCGCCCGCGAAGCCGGGTGGTGACGCGTTCGATCCCGGCGTCAATCGCCCCGGTTTTGGTGACGATCCCGAGAAAACCGCCGATGATCAGGATAAACAGCGCGACGTCGATCGCCCCGGCCTGGCCGGAGACCGGATCGTACAGCCCGGCGATGGGCGCCATCAGGACGGAAATCAGCCCCTGCGGATGTGCCGCCACGTGCGCGTACGTTCCGGCAATCGGGACTTCTTTACCGAGGGTCTCGTTCATCGCCATCTGGTACTGACCGGCGGGGACGACCCAGCTCAGCGCCGCCACAACGGCAATCAGGAAAAAGAGAATGGTGTAAGCGGAGGGAAACTTAAACTTGCCCATGATGTTCTCCTTAAACCCGGCGCACCGCGCGGCGCGCCGGGCGGTGATTAGTCGCCGAGTGTCGCCACCATGACCGCTTTAATGGTGTGCATGCGGTTCTCTGCTTCGTCGAAGACGATGGAGTTCGGTGATTCGAAGACCTCTTCCGTCACCTCCAGCCCCTTCAGGCCGTAGGCCATCTCGATCTCGCGGCCCACTTTGGTGTGTTCGTTGTGGAACGCCGGCAGGCAGTGCATAAACTTGACGTTCGGGTTGCCGGTGGCTTTCATCACGTCCGCGTTGATTTGATACGGCTTCATCAGGCTGACGCGCTCGGCCCAGGCCTCCTTCGGCTCGCCCATGGAGACCCACACGTCGGTGTAGAGGAAATCGGTCCCCTGCACGCCTTCTTCCACGTCGTCGGTGAGGGTGATGCGCGCGCCTGTCTCTTTCGCGATGGCGCGGCACTGCTCAACCAGCCCGGCTTCCGGCCAGAAGGATTTCGGCGCGACGAGGCGGATATCCATCCCCATCTTGGCCGCGCCGACCATCAGCGAGTTACCCATGTTGTTGCGCGCGTCGCCCAGGTAGGCAAAGCTCAGCTCCGGCAGGGTTTTGCCCGGCGCGTGCTCCAGCATGGTCATCAGGTCGGCGAGGATCTGCGTTGGGTGGAACTCGTCGGTCAGGCCGTTCCACACCGGCACGCCCGCGTATTCGCCCAGCTCTTCGACGATGGCCTGGCCGTAGCCGCGGTATTCGATGCCGTCATACATGCGGCCCAGCACGCGGGCGGTGTCTTTCATCGACTCTTTATGGCCGATCTGCGAGCCGCTTGGGCCGAGATAGGTGACCTGCGCACCCTGGTCGAACGCGCCCACTTCAAAGGCGCAGCGGGTGCGGGTGGAGGTTTTTTCAAAAATCAGGGCGATGTTTTTCCCGACCAGGGTTTGCTTTTCACGTCCGGCTTTTTTGGCCGCTTTCAGCTCAATGGCGAGGTCGATCAGGTACTGGATCTCCGCCGGGGTGTAGTCCAGCAGTTTCAGGAAGTTGCGGTTTTTCAGGTTGATGGTCATGGGTAAATCCTTTTTTAAAATTAGTGTCTAAAACCTTACCCCTCACCCCAGCCCTCTCCCCAAAGGGGAGAGGGTGTTTCAAGTCCCCTCTCCCCTTTGGGGAGAGGGTTAGGGTGAGGGGAGAGTGTGCTCAATTACGAATCAACGTGCCTTTCTCGCCCGCCAGGATCTCCGCGCCGTCGGCCAGCGCGCCGATCCCGGCAATGCCGTTGCAGGCCTCAACAAACTCGCGGCAGGCGGCCACTTTCGGCCCCATCGATCCGGCGTCGAACTGCATGCCTCTGAGCAGCTCCGGCGTCACCTGCGCCAGCGGGCGCTGGGTCGGCTTGCCCCAGTCGAGGTACACCGCGTCGGCATCGGTCAGGATCAGCAGGGCGTCGGCCTCGATCTGGCGCGCCAGCAGGGCGGCGGAGAGGTCTTTGTCGATCACCGCCTCAATGCCGCGATAGCCGTTGGCGTTCTCCACTACCGGCACGCCGCCGCCGCCGTTGCAGATCACCAGGTGATCGCGCTGGATCAGCGCCGTGATGGCGTCGCTTTCGACGATGCGCTTCGGCTGCGGTGACGGCACCACGCGGCGGACGTAGCTTCCGTCGGCCTTAAACACCCAGCCTTTTTCCGCAGCGAGCGCTTTCGCCTGGGCTTCGCTGTACACCGGGCCGATGTATTTGGTGGGGTTGCTGAAGGCCGGGTCGGCGGCGTCCACTTCTACCTGCGTGAGCAGGACGCTCACCTCGCGCTGCGGCAGATTGTTTTTCAGCGCCTGCTGGAGCATGTAGCCGATCATTCCCTGGCTTTCGGCGCCGAGAACGTCCAGCGGGTAGGGCGTGACTTTGTCGTAGGCGCTGTTCTGCAGCGCCAGCAGCCCGACCTGCGGCCCGTTGCCGTGCACCAGCACCACGCGCCACTGTTCTGTTAATCCGGCGATGGTGCGCGCGGCCTGCTCGATGTTCTGGCGCTGGATTTCGGCTTCCAGCGGCTCGCCGCGCTTGAGCAGCGCGTTGCCGCCCAGGGCCACAACCAGAGTGGGTTTTCGTTCCATGATGGCTCCTTTAAATTCCGTCGCGTTCCAGCGGGCAGCTCATGCAGCGCGCGCCGCCGCGGCCGCGTCCGAGTTCGTCGCCCGGGATAGGCAGCACGGTGATGCCCGCTTTGTCGTACTTCTCGTTGGTCCAGACGTTGCGCTCGTAGCCGATCACCACGCCCGGGCGGATGGTCAGCACGTTGTTGGCGTCGTTCCACTGCTCGCGTTCGGCTTCAAAGGCGTCGCCGCCGGTGGTGATCAGGCGCACCTGGTTAATGCCGAGCGCTTTCTCGATGGCGTGCAGCAGGTCGGTTTCCTGGGTGCGCAGCAGGCCGCCGCGTCCGTCCGGGGTGAGCGTCCAGCACTGGGCGTCCTTGCGCACCACTTCCGGGTAGACGGAGAAGGTGTCCACGTCGATGTGGGTCATGACGGTGTCGAGGTGCATGCAGGAGCGGTGTTTTGGCAGCTCAACGGCGATCACGCGCTCGGCCTGGCGGTGTTTGAACAGGCTGTTGGCGAGGAACTCCACGCCCTGCGGCGTCGTGCGCTCGGACATGCCGATCAGTACCGCGCCGCGGCCAATCACCAGTACGTCGCCGCCTTCTAGCGTGGCGTGGTCGTAATTAATATTCTCGTCGCCGAAATACTTAATAAAATCGCCGTCGGCAAACGCCGGATGCCAGCGATATATTGCACGCAGGTTATTGGTTTCACGCTGACGGGCCGGTTTCGCCATTGGGTTAATAGAGACGCCGTTATAAATCCAGCACGAGGTATCACGGGTAAATAAATGGTTCGGCAACGGCTTCATAATAAAATCATTCGCCGTGTGGGTATCCACCACCATATTTTTAATGGCCGCCGGAATTTCGCCGTAGGTTAATCCGCCGCTTAATCTGCGCGCCAGTTCGCGGTGCGGCATATCCGCCAGCCAGCCGCGGACGTCGCCGGCAAAGGTTGGGCCGAGGCGGTAGTCGGAGATTTGGGTATCCAGAAGCCAGGCTTTCGCTTCTGCAATATCAAGGGTTTGTGTCAGAAGGTCGGTCAACAGCAGGACTTCCACACCCTGCTCGCGCAGCGTGTTGGCGAAGATGTCATGCTCCTCACCCGCCCGCTCAACCGAGAGCACGTCATCGAAAAGCAGCTCCTGACAGTTTGATGGCGTTAAACGTTTCAGACTTAAATTAGGACGATGCAGCATAACGCTACGCAATTGACCAATTTCAGAACCGACGTAATGCTTTTCCATAATTATTCCTTTAACTGTTTTTCAGAATAAAAAGGGCATGCGCCATGTGATGTGTTTAATTTCATGGCGGCTAAGCTCAATTGATTTCGTGATTCATACTAGGCAGTTAAATAATCCGTATTGTGATATTGCTCACGCGAAACCGGATATTAAGGGGTTTGTTTTCATTTGCATGATTCGCATCAGATAATGATTGATTTCATATTATTGAGGCGTGAATAGCTAAGCAGGATCCGCTGGCATTATTTGAGGTTGTTATTATTTTGTAGATTTTAATCTTTTGAAATATATCGTTATGTGGCTGATTTTAAATCATAATTATTATAATCAAGAATGGCTATGCAATTAACATAATTAACTATTTTTGACTTAAGGAAAATCAATAAATAATTATGGCTTTTTAGAGCGAATTATCAAAACAGTAAAGTGTGAGACGGCAACGAGTTTTGTTAATAAGAGAGCATAATCAAGAGGTTAGAACAGCCGTCCGATAAGCGTTGATCGAGGTTATGCATAACCCCTGCATAATTGCCTGGACAGGATTAACAGTGGGTTAACACCTTTCCCGATAAACATGCGCTCGCGCAAACCTCTTCGAAAAAGGGCTGGTATGGCAGTCTTAACTCTCGTATAAAAGATAAAAATGAAACGTTGTTTTACGTAGAGGAATTTCACATGATTATCGGCAACATCTACCATCTGCAGCCCTGGCTGCCTGACGAGTTGCGCAAGGCGATTGAGCACGTTAAAGCCCACGTCACCGACGCCACGCCGCTCGGGAAACACGACATCAACGGCAACGGCCTGTTTTATCTGGTCTCTGAAGACATGACCCAGCCGTTCGCCGATCGCCGCGCCGAGTACCACGCGCGCTATCTGGACATCCAGATAATTATGAAGGGCCAGGAAGGGATGACCTTCAGCACCCTGCCGCACGGCACGCCGGATACCGACTGGCTGGCGGACAAAGACATCGCGTTCCTGCCGGAAGGCGAGCAGGAGAAAACCGTGGTGCTGAGCGAAGGGGATTTTGTGGTGTTCTGGCCGGGCGAAGTGCACAAGCCGCTCTGCGCGGTGGGCGCGCCTGCGAAGGTGCGCAAGGTTGTGGTGAAGATGCTGATCGGCTAAACGGGTTTACTCCCTCTCCCTGTGGGAGAGGGCCGTATCGGTGCTTGATTTGCCCGGTGGCGCTGCGCTTACAGGGCCTACGATTATTGATATCGTTGCACAAAGCAGGCCGGGTAAGCGCAGCGCCACCCGGCAAGAAAGGCGCACTGAACCACTAGAGTGATAAGAACTTTGTTTGGCTCATTTAGAGATAGCCAGATTTCTTGAAAAATCCGCATTAGAAACTGACTGTACCTTCCATAAGTTGTTTTCTTTAACCATGCAGTCTATGACTACGTGCTCCTGCTTTTTGCCAAATGCAATGTATACGTTGACACAAACTGGATCGGTATCCCCGGCTATGGCTGTTACATTCTGGGGCCAGTCATCGCCAACGTATTGCGCTTTTAAAAACATATCGGCTTCGTAAAACTCTTCGTCGGCATAACGCGGATCCTGCGTATGACGGAGTTTTTTCATTGTTGATGCTGTGACATATTTATCTATTTCGTTTCCATCAGTAATGGGAAATGCATCTTTGTTGATTTGATTAACGTACCAGCTATTAAATTTTACAGCACGCTCAATCGGCTCAGAGTGGCCAGCCATTACAGAGAAAGAAAATATGAAGAGAAGCAGTAAGATATTTTTCATATCAGTAGTGCCTGTAAAGGGTGATTTTTGGCTGTATCTTACGATATGTCTGGCCGGGATAAAGGCTGTTCTGTTTAAAATCTGAATACCAGGTGCCCGATCCGTCGTAGATACATGCATGCCCATTCTGATGCGCACCTGGTAATGCGTCAATTACTGCGACATCACCCTCAATGGGTGTGCCGTACACCTTGCTGAATCCTGCCTTCTCAAGAGAGCGCCAGAAGTTTTTTGCATCAGCACCATCAATTTTCAAACCTCCGGCACGAATAGCTGCAGCGACGGCGCGAGCGCAGTAACCCGTACTGTTATGATGTGCGTGGCTGCGGGCATATGACACAGCTTCATGCTTATTCCATGACATAAAATAATCCTTATTTTATTAACGAAACGTAGTAATAAGGAAACATTACACCGGATATTTACAATGGTTTGTAATTGATAATGATCTAATATTAACCATCATCAATCTAATAAATAATGGTTAATAAAATTATAAATACATATTATGGTTGATGCTTATCTGAGGATGCGTCAGTAAAATGATTTTTTTGCTCGTAAACTGGAAATGATTATCTGCTGAAAAATAATTCAGCAGATAATCACCATCTCAAGGTAAGAGAGAGGCTCACTCCCCAAGCGTCGCCACCATCACCGCCTTAATCGTATGCATCCGGTTTTCCGCCTGGTCGAAAACGATGCTCGCCGCCGACTCAAACACCTCGTCCGTCACTTCCATCCCGCCATGCAGGTCGAACTCTTTCGCCATCTGCTTGCCGAGCGTGGTCTGGTCGTCATGGAACGCCGGCAGACAGTGCAGGAACTTCACGTTCGGGTTGCCGGTCAGCGCCATCATCTGCGCGTTCACCTGATACCCGCGCAGCAGCGCAATCCGCTCCGCCCACTTCTCTTTGGCTTCGCCCATCGACACCCAGACGTCGGTATAGATAAAGTCCGCACCCTTCACGCCCGCCGCCACGTCTTCCGTCAGGGTGATCTTCCCGCCGTGCTTCTCCGCCAGCGCGCTGCACTCCGCCACCAGGCTCTCTTCCGGCCAGCAGGCTTTCGGGGCCACCAGGCGCAGATCCAGCCCGGTCAGCGCTGCCGCTTCCAGCATCGAGTTGCCCATGTTGTTGCGCGCATCGCCCGCGTAGACCAGCGTCATCTCGTTAAACGCCTTGCCCGGCAGGTGCTCCTGCATGGTCAGCAGGTCCGCCAGCAGCTGGGTTGGATGGAACTCGTTGGTCAGCCCATTCCACACCGGCACGCCCGCATACTGCGCCAGCGTTTCGACCACTTCCTGGCCGTGGCCGCGATACTGAATGCCGTCATACATCCGCCCGAGAACCCGCGCGGTGTCCTTAATTGACTCTTTATGCCCAATCTGGCTGCCGCTCGGCCCTAAATAGGTGACGCGTGCGCCCTGGTCAAATGCGGCAACTTCGAAAGAGCAACGTGTACGGGTCGAGTCTTTTTCGAAGATGAGCGCGATGTTTTTACCGGTAAGCTTTTGTACTTCCTTGCCATTTTTTTTATCGGCTTTGAGCTGTGCGGCAAGGGTCAGCAGAGAAGTGAACTGTGCAGGGGTAAAGTCGAGCAATTTCAGAAAGTGTTTCTTGTATAAATCGGACATCTTATCCTCGCATGGCGAACGCCACTTATTGAATTAAAATTCACTTTATATGTGTAATTATTCATTTGCAACCCCGTTTCACAAATCTTTCTTACAAAGGTGGAGGCAAACCCGTCCGTGTGTGAAAATAGAAGTATCTGCCGCACTTTAAAGAGGATTGAGCCATGGCAAACCCGGAACACCTGGAAGAGCAACGCGAAGAGACGCGTCTGATTATTGAAGAACTGCTGGAAGACGGTAGCGATCCGGACGCGCTGTACACCATCGAGCACCATTTCTCTGCGGATGATTTCGACGCGCTGGAAAAACTGGCCGTGGAAGCCTTCAAGCTGGGTTACGAAGTGACCGAGCCGGAAGAGCTGGAAGTGGAAGAGGGCGATACCGTCATCTGCTGCGACATCCTGAGCGAAGGCGCGCTGAAGGCGGAGCTGATCGACGCGCAGGTAGAACAGCTGATGAACCTGGCCGAGAAGTTTGAAGTGGAATACGACGGCTGGGGAACCTACTTCGAAGATCCGAACGGTGAAGACGGCGAAGAAGGCGACGACGAAGATTACGTCGACGAAGACGACGACGGCGTGCGTCACTAAGCGTTTCAGGCGGTGGCGCTCGCCACCGCTTTTTCAAGGCAGAACCATGGATTACCCGCAGATACTCGCCCCCGTACTCAACTTCCTCCAGTGCCCGACCCCGCAAGCATGGATTGATAAAGCCCGCGACCCGGCGAACCTGCCGCTGCTGCTTACCGACCACATGGTGTGCGAGCTCAAGGCCGCCCAGACCGCGCTGCTGCTGGTGCGCAAATACGTCGTCGACGAAAGCGGTGCCGACGCGCTGCTCGACTGGCTCAAACCCTACGAACAGTTCACCTTCCGTGACGGCCCGGAGCCGGACTTCGTCGCCCTGCACAGGCAGATTGGCAAAAGCGTGATGCCCAAAACCGACGACCCGTGGGGCCAGGCGCTCATCGACAGCATGGTGCTGCTGATTAAAGAGGAGCTGCACCACTTCTGGCAGGTGCGCGAGGCGATGCTGGCCCGCGACATTCCGTACGTCAAAATTACCGCTAGCCGCTACGCCAAAGGGATGCTGAAGGAAGTGCGTACCCACGAACCGCTGACGCTGATCGACAAGCTCATCTGCGGCGCCTACATCGAAGCCCGTTCCTGCGAACGCTTCGCCGCGCTGGCCCCGTTCCTCGACGACGACCTGCAGAAGTTCTATCTCTCGCTGCTGCGCTCGGAAGCGCGCCATTATCAGGACTACCTGACGCTTGCCCGGCAGGTGAGCGAGGACGATATCTCACCGCGTATAAAGCTTTTTGGCGAAATTGAAGCCACACTTATCTCGACACCGGACAACGAGTTTCGCTTCCACAGCGGCGTGCCGGTGTAAACCGGCATAACGCAAGGATAAGGATGCGAGATGAAAAAAACGTGGATCAGTACGGTCATTGTTGTTGTCGCGGTCGCCGCCGTGGCGTTCTGGGTGTTCTTCGACAGGCCGCGCGCTCCGGAAAGGCAGATGGATTCCGCCCTTAACGCGATGCCCGCCTGGCAGGTGATTAAGGAGCAGGAGCCCGCGCTGCATCAGCGCATCCTCGACCAGATGGCCGCCCTGCAAAAAGCGGGCGAGCCGGAGCAGCAGATTATCGACACCATCCAGCCGCAGATCCTGCATCTGCAGATGTCGCGCCTGCAAAACGCCCCGGACGCCAACGTGGTGAACTATATGACCATCAACATGGAGCAGACCGCCGCCATCCAGAAGGTGAGCGACGACGCCTGCTTCCGCTTCCTCTACCCGACGGTGAAGGGCGGCGTGAACCCGATGCGCATGCTGGATAAAGACCTGATGGCGCGGCGCATGCAGGCCGACGCCGACATGATGCGCGCGGCCTACGGCAAAAACCGCCACACCGTGACCCAGGCCGAACGCGAGGCGGCCGTCGAGGACGTGCGGCCGATTATGAAGGCGCTTGCCGATAAGTACGGTGAGGACATCCAGCTGCTGCAGATGCCGGAGAAGGCTACGGGCAAAGAGAAGCTCTCCTGCGATATGGTGCAGGAGATGTGGGCGAAGGTGCTGGCGCTGCCGGAGCAGAAGGCGGCGGGGGTGATTCGTCTGGCGGTGTCTGAGCTGGAGTAAGGAAGGGCGCTGGTTTTTTGGGCACTTAGCGCGTGTTTAGCGCGTCGTCGCTTGCATGGCGGCGCGCGACAGGTATAATCCACAACGTTTCCGCATCCCCTTCAGTGCCGAAGTGGCGAAATCGGTAGACGCAGTTGATTCAAAATCAACCGTAGAAATACGTGCCGGTTCGAGTCCGGCCTTCGGCACCAAAAGATGTGAATTAAAGTCGCTTAAGGGCGGCTTTTTTTGTGTCTGAAATCCAGTATCCACAAGGCTTTCCTCGCTTTTTCACTCAACCTAAGTCAACTTGATTCAATTTAAATCAACTAACTGATGCGGGTACAACTGCGGGTATATCGCGGTTCGATAATGTTTATACCCACACAGAACCTTTGAAAGGATACTCATCATGTGACCTGCTCCCCGTTG
Organism: Enterobacter cloacae complex sp. ECL352; assembly: GCF_020149545.1. NCBI lineage: Bacteria > Pseudomonadati > Pseudomonadota > Gammaproteobacteria > Enterobacterales > Enterobacteriaceae > Enterobacter > Enterobacter cloacae complex sp. ECL352. Next base: position 2,723,264 of record NZ_CP083709.1, on the reverse strand, counting down.
ATTAGTACACCCCGATGTTAGTAATGTCTTCATAAGCCACATGAGGACATCCCCATGAAGAAGCGTTTTTCCGACGAACAGATCATCAGTATTCTCCGCGAAGCCGAAGCTGGGGTACCCGCCCGTGAACTCTGCCGCAAGCATGCCATTTCCGATGCCACGTTTTACACCTGGCGTAAGAAGTATGGCGGTATGGAGGTGCCTGAAGTTAAGCGCCTGAAGTCGCTTGAGGAAGAGAACGCCAGACTCAAGAAGCTGCTTGCCGAAGCCATGCTGGATAAAGAGGCGCTTCAGGTGGCTCTTGGGCGAAAGTACTGACGACAGACCAGAAGCGGGAAGCCGTGATGTTGATGTGTGATGCGACCGGTCTGTCGCAACGTCGTGCCTGCAGGCTTACAGGTTTATCCCTGTCGACCTGCCGCTATGAGGCTCACCGTCCGGCTGCTGATGCGCATTTATCAGGGCGCATCACTGAGCTGGCACTGGAGCGCAGGCGTTTTGGCTACCGTCGTATTTGGCAGTTGCTGCGCCGTGAAGGGCTTCATGTTAATCATAAGCGCGTGTACCGGCTTTATCACCTCAGTGGCCTGGGCGTAAAACGCAGAAGACGTCGTAAAGGGCTGGCAACAGAACGTCTGCCGCTGCTCCGTCCGGCGGCGCCCAATCTGACCTGGTCGATGGATTTCGTCATGGACGCACTTTCCACCGGTCGCAGGATCAAGTGTCTTACCTGCGTCGATGATTTCACAAAGGAATGCCTGACGGTCACTGTTGCCTTTGGGATTTCAGGCGTTCAGGTCACGCGTATTCTGGACAGCATTGCACTGTTTCGAGGCTATCCGGCGACGATAAGAACTGACCAGGGGCCGGAGTTCACTTGCCGTGCACTGGATCAATGGGCCTTTGAGCATGGTGTTGAGTTGCGCTTAATCCAGCCGGGCAAGCCAACGCAGAACGGATTTATTGAGAGCTTTAACGGACGATTTCGCGATGAATGTTTGAATGAGCACTGGTTCAGCGATATCGTTCATGCCAGGAAAATTATTAATGACTGGCGGCAGGATTATAACGAATGCCGCCCGCACTCCACGCTGAATTATCAGACACCGTCTGAATTTGCAGCGGGCTGGAGAAAGGGTCATTCTGAGAATGAAGATTCCGACGTTACTAACTGAGTGTTGTATCTAATCGTGGGGGCAGGTCAGGATGGCGGCTTTGCCTTATCCTGCCTACTAAACTCGTGGGCTCCGCAAGCGCAGCACCATCGAGCTTTTCTGCGCGCACAAAGCAAAAAACCCCGCACCTTACGGTACGGGGTTCTTCTAATTGATGCCTGGCAGTTCCCTACTCTCACATGGGGAGACCCCACACTACCATCGGCGCTACGGCGTTTCACTTCTGAGTTCGGCATGGGGTCAGGTGGGACCACCGCGCTAAAGCCGCCAGGCAAATTCTGTTTAATCTGTATCAGGCTGAAAATCGTGTCTGTCTCTTCGCCGAAACAGCTTCGGCGTTGTAAGGTTAAGCCTCACGGTTCATTAGTATCGGTTAGCTCAACGCATCGCTGCGCTTACACACCCGACCTATCAACGTCGTAGTCTTCAACGTTCCTTCAGGACCCTTAAAGGGTCAGGGAGAACTCATCTCGGGGCAAGTTTCGTGCTTAGATGCTTTCAGCACTTATCTTTTCCGCATTTAGCTACCGGGCAGTGCCATTGGCATGACAACCCGAACACCAGTGATGCGTCCACTCCGGTCCTCTCGTACTAGGAGCAGCCCCCCTCAATTCTCCAGCGCCCACGGCAGATAGGGACCGAACTGTCTCACGACGTTCTAAACCCAGCTCGCGTACCACTTTAAATGGCGAACAGCCATACCCTTGGGACCTACTTCAGCCCCAGGATGTGATGAGCCGACATCGAGGTGCCAAACACCGCCGTCGATATGAACTCTTGGGCGGTATCAGCCTGTTATCCCCGGAGTACCTTTTATCCGTTGAGCGATGGCCCTTCCATTCAGAACCACCGGATCACTATGACCTGCTTTCGCACCTGCTCGAGCCGTCACTCTCGCAGTCAAGCTAGCTTATGCCATTGCACTAACCTCCTGATGTCCGACCAGGATTAGCTAACCTTCGTGCTCCTCCGTTACTCTTTGGGAGGAGACCGCCCCAGTCAAACTACCCACCAGACACTGTCCGCAACCCGGATCACGGGTCTACGTTAGAACACCAGCCATTAAAGGGTGGTATTTCAAGGTTGGCTCCACGCAGACTGGCGTCCACGCTTCAAAGCCTCCCACCTATCCTACACATCAAGGACCAGTGTTCAGTGTCAAGCTATAGTAAAGGTTCACGGGGTCTTTCCGTCTTGCCGCGGGTACACTGCATCTTCACAGCGAGTTCAATTTCACTGAGTCTCGGGTGGAGACAGCCTGGCCATCATTACGCCATTCGTGCAGGTCGGAACTTACCCGACAAGGAATTTCGCTACCTTAGGACCGTTATAGTTACGGCCGCCGTTTACCGGGGCTTCGATCAAGAGCTTCGCGTTGCCGCTAACCCCATCAATTAACCTTCCGGCACCGGGCAGGCGTCACACCGTATACGTCCACTTTCGTGTTTGCACAGTGCTGTGTTTTTAATAAACAGTTGCAGCCAGCTGGTATCTTCGACTGATTTCAGCTCCACCCGCAGGGGCTTCACCTACATATCAGCGTGCCTTCTCCCGAAGTTACGGCACCATTTTGCCTAGTTCCTTCACCCGAGTTCTCTCAAGCGCCTTGGTATTCTCTACCTGACCACCTGTGTCGGTTTGGGGTACGATTTCGTGTTACCTGATGCTTAGAGGCTTTTCCTGGAAGCAGGGCATTTGTTACTTCAGCACCGTAGTGCCTCGTCATCACACCTCAGCGTTAAAAGGTACCGGATTTACCTGGAACCTCCGCCTACATGCTTAAACCGGGACAACCGTCGCCCGGCTAACATAGCCTTCTCCGTCCCCCCTTCGCAGTAACACCAAGTACAGGAATATTAACCTGTTTCCCATCGACTACGCCTTTCGGCCTCGCCTTAGGGGTCGACTCACCCTGCCCCGATTAACGTTGGACAGGAACCCTTGGTCTTCCGGCGAGCGGGCTTTTCACCCGCTTTATCGTTACTTATGTCAGCATTCGCACTTCTGATACCTCCAGCATGCCTCACAGCACACCTTCAACGGCTTACAGAACGCTCCCCTACCCAACAACGCCTAAGCGTCGCTGCCGCAGCTTCGGTGCATGGTTTAGCCCCGTTACATCTTCCGCGCAGGCCGACTCGACCAGTGAGCTATTACGCTTTCTTTAAATGATGGCTGCTTCTAAGCCAACATCCTGGCTGTCTGTGCCTTCCCACATCGTTTCCCACTTAACCATGACTTTGGGACCTTAGCTGGCGGTCTGGGTTGTTTCCCTCTTCACGACGGACGTTAGCACCCGCCGTGTGTCTCCCGTGATAACATTCTTCGGTATTCGTAGTTTGCATCGGGTTGGTAAGCCGGGATGGCCCCCTAGCCGAAACAGTGCTCTACCCCCGAAGATGAGTTCACGAGGCGCTACCTAAATAGCTTTCGGGGAGAACCAGCTATCTCCCGGTTTGATTGGCCTTTCACCCCCAGCCACAAGTCATCCGCTAATTTTTCAACATTAGTCGGTTCGGTCCTCCAGTTAGTGTTACCCAACCTTCAACCTGCCCATGGCTAGATCACCGGGTTTCGGGTCTATACCCTGCAACTTAACGCCCAGTTAAGACTCGGTTTCCCTTCGGCTCCCCTATACGGTTAACCTTGCTACAGAATATAAGTCGCTGACCCATTATACAAAAGGTACGCAGTCACACCACAAGGGTGCTCCCACTGCTTGTACGTACACGGTTTCAGGTTCTTTTTCACTCCCCTCGCCGGGGTTCTTTTCGCCTTTCCCTCACGGTACTGGTTCACTATCGGTCAGTCAGGAGTATTTAGCCTTGGAGGATGGTCCCCCCATATTCAGACAGGATACCACGTGTCCCGCCCTACTCTTCGAGTTCACAACCTGTGTGCTTTCGTGTACGGGACTGTCACCCTGTACCGTGCGACTTTCCAGACGCTTCCACTAACACACAAGCTGATTCAGACTCTGGGCTGCTCCCCGTTCGCTCGCCGCTACTGGGGGAATCTCGGTTGATTTCTTTTCCTCGGGGTACTTAGATGTTTCAGTTCCCCCGGTTCGCCTCGTTAACCTATGTATTCAGTTAACGATAGTGCAACGAATTGCACTGGGTTTCCCCATTCGGACATCGCCGGGTCAAAGGTTCATATCACCTCGCCGGCGCTTTTCGCAGATTAGCACGTCCTTCATCGCCTCTGACTGCCAGGGCATCCACCGTGTACGCTTAGTCGCTTAACCTCACAACCCGAAGATGTTTCACTTCATGATTGCGAAAATTTGAGAGACTCGAACACACCATTAAAGATGTGTCGTTTCAATTTTCAGCTTGATCCAGATTTTTAAAGAGCAAATATCTCAAACGTCACCCGAAGATGAGTTTTGAGATACTGAGGCAGGTGACTTTCACTCACGAACCAGCAAGTGGCGTCCCCTAGGGGATTCGAACCCCTGTTACCGCCGTGAAAGGGCGGTGTCCTGGGCCTCTAGACGAAGGGGACGTGTAAGTCTCAATCGCAAGACGCCTTGCTATTTACTTTTCATCAGACAATCTGTGTGGACACTACAAAGGCAGGTTCTTTAAGGTAAGGAGGTGATCCAACCGCAGGTTCCCCTACGGTTACCTTGTTACGACTTCACCCCAGTCATGAATCACAAAGTGGTAAGCGCCCTCCCGAAGGTTAAGCTACCTACTTCTTTTGCAACCCACTCCCATGGTGTGACGGGCGGTGTGTACAAGGCCCGGGAACGTATTCACCGTAGCATTCTGATCTACGATTACTAGCGATTCCGACTTCATGGAGTCGAGTTGCAGACTCCAATCCGGACTACGACGCACTTTATGAGGTCCGCTTGCTCTCGCGAGGTCGCTTCTCTTTGTATGCGCCATTGTAGCACGTGTGTAGCCCTACTCGTAAGGGCCATGATGACTTGACGTCATCCCCACCTTCCTCCAGTTTATCACTGGCAGTCTCCTTTGAGTTCCCGGCCTAACCGCTGGCAACAAAGGATAAGGGTTGCGCTCGTTGCGGGACTTAACCCAACATTTCACAACACGAGCTGACGACAGCCATGCAGCACCTGTCTCAGAGTTCCCGAAGGCACCAATCCATCTCTGGAAAGTTCTCTGGATGTCAAGAGTAGGTAAGGTTCTTCGCGTTGCATCGAATTAAACCACATGCTCCACCGCTTGTGCGGGCCCCCGTCAATTCATTTGAGTTTTAACCTTGCGGCCGTACTCCCCAGGCGGTCGACTTAACGCGTTAGCTCCGGAAGCCACGCCTCAAGGGCACAACCTCCAAGTCGACATCGTTTACGGCGTGGACTACCAGGGTATCTAATCCTGTTTGCTCCCCACGCTTTCGCACCTGAGCGTCAGTCTTTGTCCAGGGGGCCGCCTTCGCCACCGGTATTCCTCCAGATCTCTACGCATTTCACCGCTACACCTGGAATTCTACCCCCCTCTACAAGACTCTAGCCTGCCAGTTTCGAATGCAGTTCCCAGGTTGAGCCCGGGGATTTCACATCCGACTTGACAGACCGCCTGCGTGCGCTTTACGCCCAGTAATTCCGATTAACGCTTGCACCCTCCGTATTACCGCGGCTGCTGGCACGGAGTTAGCCGGTGCTTCTTCTGCGGGTAACGTCAATTGCTGTGGTTATTAACCACAACACCTTCCTCCCCGCTGAAAGTACTTTACAACCCGAAGGCCTTCTTCATACACGCGGCATGGCTGCATCAGGCTTGCGCCCATTGTGCAATATTCCCCACTGCTGCCTCCCGTAGGAGTCTGGACCGTGTCTCAGTTCCAGTGTGGCTGGTCATCCTCTCAGACCAGCTAGGGATCGTCGCCTAGGTGAGCCGTTACCCCACCTACTAGCTAATCCCATCTGGGCACATCTGATGGCAAGAGGCCCGAAGGTCCCCCTCTTTGGTCTTGCGACGTTATGCGGTATTAGCTACCGTTTCCAGTAGTTATCCCCCTCCATCAGGCAGTTTCCCAGACATTACTCACCCGTCCGCCGCTCGCCGGCAAAGTAGCAAGCTACTTTCCGCTGCCGCTCGACTTGCATGTGTTAGGCCTGCCGCCAGCGTTCAATCTGAGCCATGATCAAACTCTTCAATTTAAGTTTGATGCTCGTGAATTAAACTTCGTAATGAATTACGTATGTTCACTCAGAGACTTGGTATTCATTTTTCGTCTTGCGACGTTAAGAATCCATGTCACTTTGAGTGCCCACACAGATTGTCTGATAAATTGTTAAAGAGCAGTGCAACGCGGCTTTCGCTCACCGTTGCGAGGTGGCGTATATTACGCTTTCCTCTTTCAGAGTCAACCCGTTATTTCAGAATTTTTCTCTTCAACCGACCGGCTTGTTTGTGAAGTGTTTCACATCCGCCGTGTCGATGGAGGCGCATTATAGGGAGTTCTCAGCAGGCCGCAACCGCTAAATGACAGAAAAATGACTGACTGCTGCATTCCACAGCAAAACCCCGCCTTATACCCTTTTATGCACAAAGTTATCCACAATCATGAGCGGATCGCGAGGCGATCCTACGAATTGAGCGGGAAGATCAACTATACTAGCGGCAAATAATCTCCCCTGTGCAGGCCTCCCTCATGACCACACAACGCCTCGCCCGCGACTGGCGTCTCCCTACAGCAGGGGTGATGCTGCTGGCACTCCTCTTTGCCGGTTTTACCCTGCATGCGCACTGGAACGCCTTTATCCAGTGGTGTCTCGCCACGCAAATTACGCTGCACCGTTATCTGGTGATGTATCTGCTGCAGCTTAATAACCACCAGTACAGCGGCGGATTATGGCTGTTAACGGGGGCTTTCCTTTATGGTGTCCTTCACGCCATCGGACCCGGACACGGAAAGTTCATCGTGACGACCTATCTGACCACCAATAAGGAAAGCGAACTGGCCGCCCGGGTTGTCCCCTTCCTGGGTAGCCTGATGCAGGGCGTCAGCGCCATTCTGTTTGTCTTTATTCTGGCGGTGGGGTTTAACCTCGCCTCAGGGGATATCAGTACCAGCCGCTGGTACGTGGAGAAGATAAGCGCAGTGCTTATTGGCGCATTCGGTGCTTTTGTCATTTATCAGGCGCTGAAGAGCCTGCGCCCGCACAGGATGACTATCTCCGCCATCAAGCCGCTTCATCAGCATGATGAATACTGTGGCTGCGGACATCACGGCGTAGGTACAGACCTGACGCAGGGCGACTGGAAAACCCGTCTGGGCGTGATTCTGGCGATTGGCGCACGTCCGTGCAGCGGGGCGATCATGATTCTGATGTTTTCGAACGCGCTGGGCATTGTCACCTGGGGGGTAGCCGCGGTCATGACCATGTCTTTGGGCACCGCACTTTCTATTGTGGGGCTTTCCCTGGCTGTACGTTACGCCCGCGAGCGCACGGTGACCTGGTTCGGAGAGAGCGCCTCATTGAGATGGCTCGTACCGGCAGTCAAAATAGCCGGAGGGATAGTCCTGATCCTGTTTGCGACGGTGCTGTTCCTGACGGTGATCCCCGTCAGCGCCAATGGCGACTACATCGCTGCCGGATGCTAATAAAAGAAAACCCGCCGTTGGCGGGTTTCTTTATTACTCATTGATGCGTGGATGCTGGTCCACCAGTCGGGAGCGTTTTTTCTGCAGCTCTTCAATCTCTGCGTCAATATCCTCAATCTTCTGCTCTACGTTATCGTAGTGCTCGCGCAGGATCTCTTTCGCTTCCTGGATGTCAGACGCCGCAGGTGTTGCGCCTTTCAGAGGGCGATTCGCCGTCTCCTTCATGGTAAGACCTGTAATCAAACCAATCACCGCAATCACCATCAGGTAATAAGCCGGCATCATCAGGTTCTGCGTGCTCTCGACCAGCGAGGCGGCAAGCGTCGGGGTCAGACCGGCAATCAGCACCGAGATGTTAAAGGCCGCGGCCAGCGCGCTGTAGCGAATATGCGTCGGGAACATCGCGGGCAACGTGGAGGCCATCACCCCGATAAAGCAGTTAAGGATCACCGCCAGCATCAGCAGACCGGCAAAAATCAGCCCCAGCACATCACTGTTAATCAGAATGAATGCCGGAATTGCCAGAGCAAACAGCGCAACGCTTCCCAGGATAATGAACGGTCGACGACCAAAACGGTCACTCAACAGGCCCATAATCGGCTGCACAAACAGCATACCCACCATGATGGCGATAATAATCAGCACACCGTGATCTTCCGAGTAGTGCAGGTTATGCGACAGATAGCTCGGCATGTAGGTCAACAGCATGTAGTAGGTCACGTTGGTCGAAATCACCAGACCAATACAGGTCAGCAGGCTGCGCCAGTGCTTAGTGGCAATCTCTTTGAACGACACCTTCGGACCATCCTGCAGCCCTTCGCGGTCACCCTGTTCCAGTTTTTCGACGTGCTGCTGGAAAGCAGGCGTCTCTTCCAGCGCATGACGCAGGTAAAGACCAATAATCCCCAGCGGCAATGCCAGGAAGAACGGGATACGCCAGCCCCAGTCGAGGAAGTTATCTTCGCCAACCACGGTTGAAATCAGTACCACTACGCCCGCGCCCATGACAAACCCGGCAATCGAGCCGAAGTCCAGCCAGCTCCCCATAAATCCGCGCTTACGGTCCGGGGAATACTCGGCGACGAAGATCGAGGCACCGGTATATTCACCGCCGACGGAGAAGCCCTGCGCCATCTTACAAATCAGCAGGAGAATGGGTGCCCAAATGCCGATGGTGGCGTAAGACGGTATAAGGCCGATACAGAATGTACTGATCGACATAATGACGATGGTGATGGCCAGGATCTTCTGACGACCATATTTATCGCCGAGCATACCGAAGAACAGACCGCCCAGCGGGCGAATCAGGAAGGGAACGGAGAACGTACCCAGTGCGGCGATCATCTGCAGGCTGGGATCGGCCCCGGGGAAAAACACTTTACCTAACGCATAGGCCACAAAGCCGTAGACACCAAAATCGAACCATTCCATCGCATTACCGAGCGAGGCTGCGGTAATGGCTTTACGCAGCTTTGCGTCATCAATAATGGTGACGTCGCGAAGCGTGATGGGTTTAATCTTTTTCCTTCTCAGCATAGCTATCCTCGTTGACTCGGCCCTGTCTGTTTCACAGTTCAGTTAGCGTTCTGTGAACCATGGGATCCGCTCCATGCGAATCGCCTTATTCAAGCGTAGCAGGTTTACTTACATTGACGTTTTACGTCGATACAACCGAACCTGTTGACGCCTGCCTGGGCAGTTAATGACCTTTTTACCCTACCAGCGTTTATATTTGTGATCAACTTCACACATATTTTCGTGTCTGGTCAGCTCAGGCAAATTTTTGTCAAGGAGTGCCAATAAGTACTTCCTTATCCCACCTAAAGAACATCCTCCCGCACGTCATTATTTCTTTCGTAACAGAAAAACAAACCACATTAATTCACATCAGGTTTACATAAATTTTCATCAGCAGGAACCGGCCTCAGGTTTTACATTGAATATGTGATAAAGATAACTAAAACGATGTTTTATTTTCATTGAATCAATATTCCAGTGATCGCATCATAAATCCGAATTCAGCGTTTTACGTGTTTAAGGAAAAGGTTAATTGAGAGCACGCATTTAATTTTGTTGCAGGGCTTTCGAAAAAACACCACAAGCAATACGAGCAATCAATTGAATTTATTGACTAATTTTTAACACCTATCCCCCGTACTGCGGGATCCGATGTGAGGTTTGTCTATGAAGATTAAAGCCACGATAGAACGTATACCCGGCGGCATGATGCTGGTTCCGCTGGTACTGGGCGCGATCCTGAATACCCTTGCTCCCAATACCGGAGCTTATTTTGGCGGTTTCACAAAAGGCATGATAACAGGCACGGTTCCCATTCTTGCCGTCTGGTTTTTTTGTATCGGCGCATCCATTAATTTACGGGCAACGGGGACAGTATTACGGAAATCCGGCACGCTGGTGATCACCAAAATAGCCGTAGCCTGGGCAGTGGCAATGATATGCGCGATGTTCATTCCGGAGAATGGAATTCAGACCGGGTTCTTTGCGGGTTTATCGGTCCTGGCGATTGTCTCGGCGATGGATATGACCAACGGCGGATTGTACGCCAGCCTGATGAATCAGTACGGGACGAAAGAAAAGTCCGGCGCATTTGTGTTGATGTCTCTGGAGTCCGGCCCATTGATGACGATGCTGATCCTGGGGTCTGCTGGCCTGGCCTCGTTTGAACCCCACCACTTTGTCGGCGCGATCCTGCCCTTCCTGGTCGGTTTCGCCCTTGGCAATCTCGACCGCGATCTGCGTGATTTCTTCAGCAAAGCCACGCCGGTGCTGATCCCGTTCTTCGGTTTCGCACTGGGGAACACCATCAACCTGAAGGTCATTCTCGATACCGGCCTGCTGGGCATTGTGCTGGGTGTCGCCGTGATCGTCATCACCGGTATTCCGCTGATTATTGCTGACCGCGTCATCGGAGGAGGAAACGGCACGGCCGGCGTCGCCGCCTCTTCAGCCGCCGGTGCTGCAGTCGCAAACCCGGTGATTATCGCCCAAATTAACCCGGCCTTCGAACCGGTCGCCGCTTCAGCGACGGCGCTGGTTGCCGCGAGCGTGATCGTCACCGCGATTCTGGTCCCCATCATCACGGCGCTGTATGCGAAACGCTACGGGAATATGCAAGAGACCCTGCCTGAACCGAAGCCGATAGAGATGAATCATTAACACACCGCACCGTTCCCTCTCCCAATGGGGAGAGGGGGAGAGATTTAGCCAAAAATCTCTTCCACCATCCCGTCCACCAGCCGTTTTGCCGAACAGAGTCTCGGCATGCCCAGCGCGACGGTCTGCCAGTTTTGCGTCACTGACCAGCTCACCGGATGTTGATCCGCCTGACACCAGTCCCCCAGCCACCCCAGCATGTCTTTATGATCGATTAACCCCGGAGAGGCTGGCGTTGTCAGCCACTGGTGATAGAAATGGCGGGTCGTGGGTGACGCATTGATGCCCTGTGCCAGATAGTTAGACGCCATGCTGCGCAGGTTATCCTTAAGCATTGCCGCCACATCTTCATTCGCGAGGCGGCATGCGTCACCAAATGCCCCCCAGCGCAGCTCTTCCAGGACGATAAAACAGCGCCCGGCCAGCGACCAGCCATCATAATGCCCGGCCCGCCAGCGGGTAAAAATCTGCTCGCTGTGCTCGCCCGCCTGCACCGTGAGCCCGCGCTGGGTTAGCGCCTTTTCTTTATAGGCGGCGCGTTGGGTAAAATGAGAAGCAAGTTCAGCGTACTGCTGCATCAAACCGGGGGACTGCTGGGCGCGCGGGTGCGTCTGCTGGCGCAAAGCAATCAGTTTCTCTGCCATCAGCGTCAGCGCGAGATGACCCGGGTCAAGCATGCCGGCCAGTTTTTCCGCCAGCCCCAGGCGCAGCGCCGCATTTTCATTGAGCATACCCGCCATCGCCCAGGGGCGCAGCCGGGTATGCGTCATGATTTCCTGAGTCAAACGCTCACGAAACTGAAGCTGTTGTGGTCCCAGGTGAGGATGACGCGCCGCGTCCACTCCCTGAACCAGATCGACCATAAATTTTGGATTAATACACTCCAGCGTTCGCCCGGGGCCGTCCAGTAGTGGTGTTGTCATGGTTGCTCTGCCGCGAATAGAGTTTGAATATCATCGCGTAACAGTCGGGTATCTTCCTGTATCCACGCCGCAGTCGTAATACTTTGCTTCAACAGCTGGCAGAGCGCTCGGGTTGAATGCTCATTCTGTTGACGCACTGCGAGGCTATCACGCAAGCTTTCCTGTAACCCGGTCAGGCACAGCGAGAATTCTGCAAAGAACGTCGCCATTCCTGCCGTAACAGAGACATCGACCTGCGCGGACAAAGCTTTACGTATTTGTTCACAAAACAGCTCAATATGTTGCTTAAATTTGTCATGTAGCTGCGCAATATCGATAACATATCGCGTGCGCGTTTCCACATACTCATCCCAGCCCCAGCCCGGATTATTGAGCCAGCGAGAGACCGTTTCTCGCATGCTGCTCCCGCCTGATGACGGGCCTGCCTGGCTGTCATCCTGCGCTATCGCATCGTTAAAAAGCGCCCGCGTATTGAAGTTGAGCTGGTGAGCCTGAAACGCCGGGAAACTGATTCGCGCCCGAAAGCCCGCATGGCTCAGATGCTCTTTAATACGCGTTTCGATGGGGCGCATGGCTTCGTTCAGGGAACGCGCCAGCGTAGATTCAAGCTGGTCGAAGCGTAACGCCAGCTCCCGGCAGATTTTCGTCTGTGCATCCAGCATCACCAATTCGCAGGAGGAGCGGATTTTACTCAGCGCGATCTGCGCCTGCCCTTCATCGTCCAGAACCAGCTGCTTCAGCTCGTCACCGTGAGGGTTCTGCCGATCGATACCTGCCAAATCAAGAATATGTTGAGCGCTGAACACCTCGCCAATCGCCTGGTTAAGCGCGGTTTTTTGCGCTCCCATAAAGTCCGCTGTAGCGTTCAGCGCCTCCTCAACTTCATGTTTCACCTCATCGCTCACCACGCTCTGACGCGTCTGGAGAAGCGCCATGTCCTCTTCCAGACGTGCGATATTCAGTTCCAGCGCCTCAAAGGCAACCGTCAGCCCCTGATAGCGGAAGTCGAGGTACTCCCGGGCATTTTGTGCGTAGTTGAGCAGCTTGTGCGAGGCCGAACGCAGCGCGTAAAGCGAGGCATTGGCATAGGCGGCGTAGATCAGTTTGCGTATCGGTTGTTCGAAAAGCGAATCTTCCCAGAGCAAATCGGCAGCATGACGAATATGGTCGATATCGTCCAGGTCCGCCGTACGCCAGCGTCGCCCAAGCGCCGCTTCGGCAAAGTCCTGTACCCAGGGTTGCTCCTGATGATCCGGCAGTTGTCCGTGGGTACTCATCTCGTAGCGAGCGCGGTTCGCCAGATAGGCCCACATGGACGAAACGGGGTAGATCTGGCCAGGCGAAATATTGCCTTTCATTAAGGTGCCGGAGATCATCGCCCGGATCTGCTCTTCATCGTCGCTATTGCGATCTTTCTGATCGAATTTATTGACCAGCGCATACAGCGGCACGGATTTTCCCGCCGCGGAAATGGCCTGGCGGACTTCTTCATCAGAGATGGATTTAAGCTGGGTATAATCCATCACGGCCAGCACCGCCGACGCGCGGGACAACTGCTCGCTTAGCATTTTTTGCAGGTGCGGCTGTCCGGCCTCATTCGGCCCGGGCGTATCGAGCAGCGTCAGCTGTCCGAGATGAGCATCCAGACCCGCAAGATGCACGAACTCCACTTCAATCACCGGAATATGTTCGATAGCCGCATACTCAGAGAACGGAAACTCCACCCCTAACGCCTGGGAAAGCCTCACCAGGTCGTTGAGGCTTTTCAGACAATGAAATATCGGCTGCGCGCCCAGGTGATGCTTCTCAAAAGCCTCTCCTTTTTCAATGCGCTCCAGCAGCGTATTCATGTCTTTATCAATTTCCAGATGCTGGGCCAGCTTTCCGCGATCGTAATCGCATAGCTTTTTCTGAAGCAGTTGGATCAATTCATCAATGGGCGAGGCATGTGAGAAATGCAGCACCGGCTCCTTCTGACCCGGCGTGTGGCGAATCAGGGTAGGAAGCGCCGTCATCGGACGATTGCGGTTCGGCAACACTTCGGTCCCCACAATCGCATTAATGGTGGTCGATTTCCCCGCTTTCATAGTGCCAACAATAGCCAGGACCATTTCCAGCCGGGTTATTTTTCGTAATTCATTATTCAGCATCGCCTGCTGCGCTTCGACACCGCGCGCGCTAAAATGCAAAGGTAAAACGTTGTTCTTTTCACCCGTAATAGCAGCCGCGGTGCTCTCCAGCATCGCAGTCGGCATTGATTTCAACGTATCAAGGTTTTGCCGGGCGAGCTGTAGCAAACGCTCAGCTTCCTGGCTTAATTCAAAAATGGTCTGTGTGTGCATGATAAAAGCCTTTCCTTAACGCAAATTTATTACTTTTATTAAGCCACTGGTATTAATTATGTTGTTCAGGCTTATATGATCACGTGTGGAAAACATGTCCGCCGAAATATAACTGATTGATGATAATCAGAAATAATTCGCTATCCTTGCATGGCGTGTATAGCTCCCCTCCTGGCCTGACGGCCAAAGGAAAAAAGCGTAGCCCAATTTTAAGAAACTTCAGGATATATCATCATTATTTACCCACCTAAAAAGAGAGGTAATACGCCCCTGCCAAAAGATATGGATGGCAGCGAAGTCAGGAGATAAATAACAATGTGTCGCTTCACCTTATCCGAAATGAAGGAGCGTAGCAATTTGCTGCAATAAAATATTCGATATATTTAGCGTCATTTCTTCCCAACGTGTTAATGAGGTAAGCATCGCTTAACTGACTGACAGGAAGTGTCACTCCCGATACGCTTTTTGCATTTTTTTAATTCACAATGTCACCGACAAACGTGTGGATTTGCGCTATACTTGCCGCCTTTTTCGGCACGCTGCCGTCATTTAGCTGGCACTTTCCAGCGCGTTTACACTTTTTGAGGATACCGATATGTCACTCCCACACTGCCCAAAATGCAATTCTGAATACACCTATGAAGATAATGGCATGTTCATCTGCCCGGAATGCGCTCACGAATGGAATGATGCCGAACCATCCCACGATGCTGATGCACTTGTCGTAAAAGATGCGAACGGCAATTTGCTGGCGGACGGCGACAGCGTAACCGTGATTAAAGATCTGAAAGTGAAAGGCAGTTCTTCCATGCTGAAGATCGGCACCAAAGTGAAGAATATCCGTCTGGTTGAAGGCGATCATAATATCGACTGCAAAATTGACGGCTTCGGTCCGATGAAGCTGAAATCAGAGTTCGTGAAAAAGAACTGATTTACCCGCCCGGTGGCGCTTCGCTTACCGGGTTTTCGGGAACTACACTTAACGGGCTTTTCTTACGTGAGGTAAAGATTATGCCGTTAAGTCCCTACATCTCTTTTGCCGGCAACTGTGCAGAAGCCACTTCTTTCTACCAGCAAGCCGTCGGCGCAGAGCTTCTCTATAAAATCACCTTCGGCGAAATGCCAAAAAGCGATAACAGCGAAGAAGGCTGTCCGTCCGGTATGCAATTTCCGGATTCGGCTATCGCTCACTCCAACGTCCGCATTGCGGGCAGCGATATCATGATGAGCGACGGGATGCCGCCGGGCAGCAACGCGCAGTACGCGGGCTTCACGCTGGTTCTCGACACCCAGGACGTTAATGAAGGCAAACGCTGGTTCGACAACCTCGCCGCGGGCGGGAATATCGACATGGCCTGGCAGGAAACCTTCTGGGCACACGGTTTCGGTAAAGTCACCGATAAATACGGCGTGCCGTGGATGATTAACGTCGTTAAGCAGCAGCAAACGTCTTAGGCCGGATAAGCGCAGCGCAGCCGGCAACAGCGCCCGGTGGCGCTGCGCTGACCGGGCCTACGGTGACTGTCATCGCTTTCACTTCAACTCTTCAAACTCCCGCAACCCAGACTTAACCCAAATGTCACATTGATGCGCCAGCATGAGGCCACATTTATCGTGAGGCCCAGCACATGCAAACCGTCATCCGCGTCGAGAAACTGAGCAAGACCTTCCATCACAATAAGGCTCTGCATGCCGTTGATCTGACCGTCCAGCAGGGCGAAATGGTGGCGCTGCTGGGGCCATCCGGTTCCGGTAAATCCACCCTTCTGCGTCATTTAAGCGGTCTTATCACCTGCGATAAAACGCCGGAAAGCCACGTCGAGCTGCTGGGCAATACCGTGCAGCGCGCGGGGCGTCTCGCCAGTGATATCCGCAAGAGCCGCGCCCAGACGGGCTACATCTTCCAGCAGTTCAACCTGGTGAACCGCCTGACGGTGCTGGAGAACGTGCTGATTGGCGCGCTCGGCAGCACCCCGTTCTGGCGCACCTGTCTGCGCTGGTTCTCTCCTTCACAGAAGCAGGAAGCCTTGCAGGCCCTGACCCGCGTCGGCATGGCGCATTTTGCCCACCAGCGCGTCTCCACCCTGTCCGGTGGACAACAGCAGCGCGTGGCGATTGCGCGCGCGCTGATGCAGAAAGCGCAAATCATTCTCGCTGACGAACCCATTGCCTCGCTGGACCCGGAGTCCGCCCGCATCGTGATGGAAACCCTGCGCGACATTAACCAGAACGACGGCATCACCGTAGTGGTCACGCTGCATCAGGTGGATTACGCCCTGCGCTACTGCGAACGCATTGTCGCCCTGCGTCAGGGACATGTGTTCTTTGATGGCGCGAGCCATCAGTTTGATAACGAACGTTTTGACCATCTCTACCGCAGCATTAACCGCGTCGAAGAGAACGCGCAGGCTGCTTAATTAAACCCGATCCGAGGAAAGTACATGAGCTACAAAGCCGTTGCCGCGCTGGCCTTTACCAGCATGTTCAGCCTCAGCACCCTGTTAAGCCCGGCGTATGCACAAGAGCAGGAAAAAGCGCTGAACTTCGGCATTATTTCGACGGAATCACAGCAGAATCTGAAGCCTCAGTGGGAACCGTTCCTGAAAGATATGGAAACTAAGCTGGGGATCAAAGTGAACGCCTTCTTCGCCCCGGACTACGCGGGCATCATCCAGGGGATGCGCTTTAATAAAGTGGACATCGCCTGGTACGGCAACCTCTCCGCCATGGAAGCGGTGGACCGCGCGAACGGCCAGGTCTTTGCCCAGACCGTCGCGGCAGATGGCTCCCCGGGCTACTGGAGCGTGCTGATCGTGAACAAAGACAGCCCGATCAACAACCTCAACGACATGCTCGCCAAACGCAAAGAGCTGACCTTCGGCAACGGCGACCCGAACTCGACCTCCGGCTACCTTGTCCCTGGCTACTACGTCTTCGCCAAAAACAACGCCTCCGCCAGCGACTTCAAACGCACGGTGAACGCCAGCCACGAAACCAACGCCCTGGCCGTGGCCAACAAGCAGGTGGACGTTGCTACCAACAACACCGAGAACCTCGACAAGCTGAAAACTTCCGCGCCGGACAAGCTGAAAGAGATCAAGGTTATCTGGAAATCGCCGCTGATCCCGGGCGACCCGATCGTGTGGCGTAAAAACCTGTCCGAGAGCACCAAGGACAAGGTGTACGACTTCTTCATGACCTATGGCAAAACGCCGGAAGAGAAAGCGGTCCTGGCGCGTCTGGGCTGGGCACCGTTCCGCCCGTCAAGCGACCTGCAGCTGGTCCCGATTCGCCAGCTGGCGCTGTTTAAAGAGATGCAGGGCGTGAAGGACAACAAAGGGCTGAAGGACGAGGAGAAGACCAGCAAAGTGGCCGCAATTGAGGCGCAGCTGGAAGACCTCGACCGCCTGACCGCCGCGCTCGGTGCGATGACGAGCGTGAATAAAGCGGTGCAGTAGTGCCTTTCTCCCTCTCCCAGTGGGAGAGGGGCGGGGTGAGGGCATCAGCGCGCACATTTCCCCCTCACCCTAACCCTCTCCCTCAAGGGAGAGGGGACTAAACCCAAAGGAGCCAACATGCAAGCCATCACCCTCCCGCCGCCGAAGCGCAGCTGGTTCTCGCTCATAAGCTGGGCCATCCTGCTGGCGGTGCTGGTTATCTCCTGGAAGGGCGCGGAAATGGATCCGCTGCTGCTCTTCAAAGACGCGGGCAACATGGCGACCTTCGCCGCCGACTTCTTCCCGCCGGACTTCAGCCAGTGGCAGGATTACCTCAGCGAAATGGCGGTCACCCTGCAAATCGCCGTCTGGGGCACCGCTCTTGCCGTCGTTCTCTCCATTCCGTTTGGCCTGATGAGCGCCGAAAACATCGTGCCGTGGTGGGTATACCAGCCGATGCGTCGCCTGATGGACGCCTGTCGCGCCATCAATGAAATGGTCTTTGCGATGCTGTTCGTGGTCGCCGTTGGCCTGGGTCCGTTCGCCGGCGTGATGGCGCTGTTCATCCACACCACCGGCGTGCTCTCCAAGCTGCTCTCCGAAGCGGTCGAAGCCATCGAGCCCGGCCCGGTGGAAGGCATCCGCGCAACGGGCGCCAACAAAATCGAAGAGATCCTGTACGGCGTCCTGCCGCAGGTTATGCCGCTCCTGATCTCCTACTCCCTGTACCGCTTTGAGTCCAACGTCCGCTCCGCGACGGTAGTCGGCATGGTGGGCGCAGGCGGGATTGGCGTCACCCTGTGGGAAGCGATTCGCGGTTTTCAGTTCCAGCAAACCTGCGCCCTGATGGTGCTCATCATCGTCACCGTCAGCCTGCTGGATTTCCTCTCTCAACGTTTGCGTAAGCACTTCATCTGAGAAGCGAGGCTTTGTTTTCTATGCACTTATCCAGACATCCGACCAGTTATCCCACCCGCTGGCAAGAGATTGCGGCAAAGCTCGAAGTGGAGCTGCGCACGCACTACCGCTGCGGGGACTACCTGCCCGCCGAGCAGCAGCTTGCCGACCGCTATGAAGTGAACCGCCACACCCTGCGTCGCGCCATTGACCAGCTGGTTGAGCGCGGGTGGGTCCAGCGCCGTCAGGGCGTGGGCGTGCTGGTGCTGATGCGCCCGTTCGACTACCCGCTAAACGCCCAGGCGCGCTTTAGCCAGAACCTGCTGGATCAGGGCAGCCACCCGACCAGCGAAAAGCTGCTCTCGGTACTGCGTCCGGCCTCCAGCCACGTGGCGGACGCGCTGGGTATTCAGGAAGGTGACGACGTCATTCACCTGCGCACCCTGCGTCGCGTTAACGGCGTGGCGGTATGCCAGATAGACCACTACTTTGCGGACCTCGCCCTCTGGCCCGTACTCCAGCATTTCTCCAGCGGCTCGCTGCATGATTTTCTTAAGGATGCGACCGGCATTGCGCTCAAGCGCACCCAGACGCGCATCAGCGCCCGTCGCGCGCAGGCGAAAGAGAGCAAAGTGCTCGAAATCCCCAATATGGCCCCGCTGCTCTGCGTGCGCACCCTCAACCACCGTGACGGCGAGATCAACGCGACGGAATACTCCGTCAGCCTGACCCGCGCCGACATGATCGAATTCACCATGGAGCACTGAATGCACTTCGACACCGCCACCCGACAGCGCTGGATGCGCGTGCTGGCCCATAGCCAGCCTGCTGCGCTGGCTGCCCGCATGAACGCGCTCAGCCTGACGCCAGACTACGACACCCTTCGCGCCCCGGAGATCGGCCTCGTTCAGATCCAGGCGCGCATGGGCGGCACCGGAGAACGCTTTTTCGCCGGAGACGCCACCCTCACCCGCGCGGCAATCCGCCTGAACAGCGGCACGCTGGGCTACAGCTACGTGCTGGGGCGCGACAAAGCGCACGCCGAGCGCTGCGCGGTGATCGACGCGCTTTTACAAGAACAACCCTATTTCCAGACGTTAATGGAAACCCTTATTGCCCCGCTGGAAGCCGACCGCGCCGCGCGCATTGCCGCACGTCAGGCCGAAGTGAACACCAGCCGGGTCGACTTCTTTACGCTCGTTCGCGGAGACAACGCATGACGCTTCAACCTGCTTTTACCCTGGCCGTCCAGGATGCCCAACACAGTTTTCGTCGCCTGCTGAAGGCGATGAGCGAGCCGGGCGTGATCGTCTCGCTGCACCAGCTCTCCCAGGGCTGGCTGCCGCTGAACCTGGCGACTACCAGCGTGCTGCTGACGCTTGCCGACAACGACACCCCGGTGTGGCTCTCGGGCGCGCTGTCGAACGATATCGCCAGCCAGAACCTGCGTTTTCACACCAGCGCTCCGCTGGTCGATCAGCCCCAGCAGGCGGTTTTTGCCGTGGCCGACGAGCAAATCAGCCATGAACAATTGAATGCCCTGAGCGAAGGCAGCGCCGTCGCCCCGGAGACCAGCGCCACGCTGATCCTGCAGGTTTCCAGCCTGAGCGGCGGCCGCATGCTGCGCCTCACGGGGGCAGGCATCGCCGACGAACGCATGGTTGCGCCGCAGCTGCCGGAGTGCATCATTCACGAGCTGACCGAGCGCCCGCACCCGTTCCCGCTGGGCATTGACCTGATCCTGACCTGCGGCGAGCGCCTGCTGGCAATCCCGCGGACCACCCACGTGGAGGTGTGCTGATGTACGTTGCCGTCAAAGGGGGCGAGAAGGCCATCGCCGCCGCCCATGCGCTACAGGCGCACAGACGACGGGGCGATGAACGGCTTCCCGAGCTGAGCGTCGCCCAGATTGAGCAGCAGCTAAACCTCGCCGTCGACCGCGTGATGACCGAGGGCGGCATCGCCGATCGCGAGCTGGCGGCGCTGGCCCTGAAGCAGGCCAGCGGCGACAGCGTGGAAGCCATCTTCCTGCTGCGCGCCTACCGCACCACGCTCGCGAAACTGGCGGTCA
This sequence comes from Enterobacter cloacae complex sp. ECL352, assembly GCF_020149545.1. Classification (NCBI taxonomy): domain Bacteria; kingdom Pseudomonadati; phylum Pseudomonadota; class Gammaproteobacteria; order Enterobacterales; family Enterobacteriaceae; genus Enterobacter; species Enterobacter cloacae complex sp. ECL352. The sequence goes on along the minus strand of NZ_CP083709.1, from coordinate 2,702,663 downwards.
GCGAGCCGGTGAATACGGCGGAGATGCGCCTGGAACGTCGCATTTCTGCCGTTTATAAAGACGTTCCCGGCGGCCAGCTGCTTGGCCCCACCTACGACTACACCCACCGCTTGCTGGATTTTACCCTGCTGGCGAACGGCGAATCGCCGCAGCTGAGCACCTCCGACGCCGAACAGGAACCGTCTCCGCACGTCTTCAGCCTGCTGGCAAAACAGGGTCTGGCGAAGACGGAAGAAGATTCAGGCGCGCAGCCGGATGACATCACCCGCACGCCGCCGGTTTACTCGTGCTCGCGCTCGTCCCGCCTGCAGCAGCTGATGCGCGGCGACGAAGGCTATCTGCTGGCGCTGGCCTACTCCACCCAGCGCGGCTACGGGCGCAACCACCCGTTTGCGGCCGAAATTCGCAGCGGCTATATCGACGTTGAAATCGTACCGGAAGAGCTGGGTTTTGCGGTGAACGTCGGCGAACTGCTGATGACCGAGTGTGAAATGGTGAACGGTTTCGTCGCCCCGGAAGACGAAGACCCGCACTTTACCCGCGGCTACGGGCTGGTATTCGGCCTCGGCGAGCGCAAGGCCATGGCAATGGCGCTGGTCGACCGCGCCCTGCAGGCACCGGACTACGGCGAGCACGTTGCAGGCCCGGCGCAGGACGAAGAGTTCGTGCTGGCCCACGCGGATAACGTTGAGGCCGCTGGCTTCGTCTCGCACCTTAAGCTGCCGCACTACGTCGATTTCCAGGCCGAACTGGAACTGCTGAAACGCCTGCAACGGGAGCGCAAAAATGGCTAACTTAAGCGGCTACAACTTTGCCTATCTGGATGAGCAAACCAAACGCATGATCCGCCGCGCCATCTTAAAAGCGGTGGCCATTCCGGGCTATCAGGTGCCGTTCGGCGGCCGCGAAATGCCGATGCCCTACGGCTGGGGCACGGGCGGTATACAGATCACCGCCAGCGTGATCGGCGAGGCGGACGTGCTGAAGGTCATCGACCAGGGCGCCGACGACACCACCAACGCCGTGTCGATCCGCAGCTTCTTCCAGCGCGTAACTGGCGTAAACACCACCGAAAAAACCGAAGACGCGACGCTGATCCAGACCCGTCACCGCATCCCGGAAACCCCGCTCACTGAAGATCAGATTTTGATTTTCCAGGTGCCGATCCCGGAGCCGCTGCGCTTTATCGAGCCGCGCGAAACGGAAACCCGCACCATGCACGCGCTGGAAGAGTACGGCGTCATGCAGGTGAAGCTGTATGAGGATATCGCCCGCTTCGGCCATATCGCCACCACCTACGCCTACCCGGTGAAGGTGAACGGGCGCTACGTGATGGACCCGTCGCCAATCCCAAAATTCGATAACCCGAAGATGGACATGATGCCCGCCCTGCAGCTGTTCGGCGCCGGGCGCGAAAAGCGCATCTACGCCGTCCCGCCTTACACCCGCGTGGAAAGCCTGGATTTCGACGATCACCCGTTTACGGTGCAGGAGTGGGACGAGCCGTGCGCCATCTGCGGATCCAAACACAGCTATCTGGACGAAGTGGTGCTGGACGACACGGGCAAACGGATGTTTGTCTGCTCCGACACCGATTACTGCCGCCAACAGAGCGAGGCGAATAGCCAATGAAACCGCTGCTTTCGGTTAATAACCTGACTCACCTGTATGCGCCGGGCAAAGGCTTTAGCGACGTGTCGTTCGAGCTGTGGCCGGGCGAAGTGCTGGGGATCGTCGGCGAGTCCGGCTCCGGCAAAACCACCCTGCTGAAGTCCATCTCCGCGCGCCTGACGCCGCAGAAAGGCGACATTTTGTATGAGGGCGCCTCGCTGTACGGCATGAGCGAGGCCGGACGCCGCCGCCTGCTGCGCACCGAATGGGGCGTGGTACATCAGCACCCGATGGACGGCCTGCGCCGTCAGGTCTCTGCCGGGGGCAACATCGGCGAACGCCTGATGGCTACCGGCGCGCGCCACTACGGCAACATCCGCGCTACCGCCCAGCACTCTGGCTGGAGGAAGTGGAAATCCCCGCCTCGCGCATCGACGACCTGCCGACGACCTTCTCCGGCGGGATGCAGCAGCGCCTGCAGATTGCCCGCAACCTGGTCACCCATCCGAAGCTGGTGTTTATGGATGAACCCACCGGCGGGCTGGACGTCTCCGTGCAGGCGCGCCTGCTCGACCTGCTGCGCGGTCTGGTGGTGGAGCTGAACCTCGCGGTGGTGATTGTCACCCACGATTTAGGCGTTGCGCGCCTGCTTGCGGACCGTCTGCTGGTGATGAAGCAGGGCCAGGTGGTGGAAAGTGGGTTAACCGACCGGGTGCTCGACGATCCACACCATCCGTACACTCAGCTGCTGGTGTCGTCCGTATTGCAGAATTAAGAGGCCAACATGATCCACGTACAAAACGTAAGTAAGACCTTTGTGCTCCACCAGCAAAACGGCGTGCGCCTGCCGGTGCTGCAAAATGCCTCATTAGAGGTCAGCAGCGGCGAATGCGTGGTGCTGCACGGCCATTCCGGCAGCGGAAAATCCACCCTGCTACGCTCCCTGTACGCCAACTATCTCCCGGACGAAGGCCACATTCATATTCGCCACAATGATGAGTGGGTCGATCTGGTGCAGGCCCCCGCGCGCAAAGTGCTGGAAGTGCGCCGCACGACGATCGGCTGGGTCAGCCAGTTTCTGCGGGTGATCCCGCGGATCTCCGCTCTGGACGTGGTGATGCAGCCGCTGCTGGATCTGGGCGTGCCGCGAGAAGCCTGCGCCGCCAAAGCCGCCAGCCTGCTGACGCGCCTCAACGTGCCGGAGCGCCTGTGGCACCTCGCTCCGTCGACCTTTTCCGGCGGCGAGCAGCAGCGCGTCAATATCGCCCGCGGGTTTATCGTCGACTACCCGATTTTACTTCTGGATGAACCCACCGCCTCGCTCGACGGCAAAAACAGCGCGGCCGTGGTGGAGCTGATCGAACAGGCCAAAGCGCGCGGCGCGGCGATCGTCGGGATCTTCCACGACGACGCCGTACGCAGCCGCGTGGCGGACAGATTGCACCCGATGGGGGTCCACGCATGATTATCAATAACGTCAGGCTGGTGCTGGAAAATGAAGTGGTTAATGGCTCGGTTGAAGTCCATGAAGGCGTTATTCGCGCCTTTGCCGAAACCCAAAGCCGTACCCCTGAAGCGATGGACGGTGAAGGCGGCTGGCTGCTGCCGGGGCTGATTGAGCTGCATACCGATAATCTGGACAAATTTTTCACCCCGCGCCCGAAAGTCGACTGGCCCGCCCATTCGGCGATGAGCAGCCATGACGCGCTGATGGTCGCCAGCGGCATCACCACCGTGCTGGACGCGGTGGCGATTGGCGACGTGCGCGACGGCGGCGATCGCCTGGAGAATCTGGAGAAGATGATCAACGCCGTGGAGGAGACGCAAAAGCGCGGCCTCAACCGCGCCGAGCACCGTCTCCACCTGCGCTGCGAGCTGCCGCACCACACCACCCTGCCGCTGTTTGAAAAACTGGTCGGGCGCGAGCCGGTCTCGCTGGTCTCCCTGATGGACCACTCGCCGGGGCAGCGCCAGTTCGCCAACATTGAAAAGTATCGCGAATACTATCAGGGCAAATATTCTCTCAGCGATGCGGAGATGGCGCGCTACGAGGAAGAGCAGCTGGCGCTTGCCGCGCAGTGGTCGCAGCCAAACCGTCTCAGGATTGCCGCGATGTGTCGTGACCGCAATATCGCGCTGGCCAGCCATGACGACGCCACGCACGATCACGTGCGCGAATCCCACCAGCTTGGCAGCGTGATCGCCGAATTTCCCACCACGTTTGAAGCGGCTGAAGCCTCCCGCAGGCACGGCATGAACGTGCTGATGGGCGCGCCAAACATCGTGCGCGGCGGATCGCACTCCGGCAACGTCGCGGCAAGCAGGCTAGCCTCCCTTGGCCTGCTGGATATTCTCTCGTCCGACTACTACCCCGCCAGCCTGCTGGATGCGGCGTTCCGGGTGGCCGACGACGAGAGCAACAGCTTTACGCTGCCGCAGGCGATTCGCCTGGTGACGAAAAACCCGGCCTCGGCGCTTAATCTTCAGGATCGCGGGGAAATCGCCGAGGGTAAACGCGCGGATCTGGTGCTGGCCCACCGCAAGGGCGAGCACGTTCACATCGACCACGTCTGGCGTCAGGGAAAAAGGGTGTTCTGATGGGAAGGCTCATCTGGTTAATGGGGCCCTCCGGCTCCGGTAAGGACAGCCTGCTGTCCGCCTTACGGCAGCGGGAACATCCGCAACTGCTGGTCGCGCATCGCTATATTACCCGCGCGGCCAATGCCGGGAGTGAAAACCATATCGCCCTGAGCGAGCAGGAGTTTTTCATCCGTGCCGGGCAAAACCTGCTGGCGCTGAGCTGGCACGCCAACGGTTATTACTATGGCGTGGGCATCGAAATCGACCTCTGGCTGCATGCGGGGTTCGACGTGCTGGTTAACGGCTCGCGTGCGCATCTGCCGCAAGCGCGCGCCCGCTATGAGGCGGCTCTGCTGCCGGTCTGCCTGCAGGTTTCGCCGGACGTCCTGCGCAGCCGGTTGCAGAGTCGGGGGCGTGAATCAGCCCGTGAGATCGATCTGCGGCTTGAGCGTGCGGCCCGCTATGCCCCGTCGGACTGCCACATCCTCAATAACGACGGAAGTTTGCTACAGTCAGTCGATACCTTTTTATCGCTTATCCGTCAGAAGGAGAAACAGCATGCCTGACTGCCAGCTTCGCCCCGCCACCGCCGACGATGCGCAGAGTGTTTACGCCCTTATCTGCGAGCTCAAGCAGGCAGAGTTCGACCATCAGGCGTTCCACGCCGGGTTTCTTGCCAACCTGCAGGATCGCAACATGCGCTACCAGCTTGCGGAGAGAGAGGGACAGGTCATCGGCATGATCGGCCTGCACATGCAGTTTCACCTGCACCATGCGCGCTGGATCGGCGAGATCCAGGAGCTGGTCGTAATGCCGCAGGCGCGAGGGTTAAAGGTCGGAAGTCAGCTGCTGGCCTGGGCGGAAGAGGTAGCGCGACAGGCTGGCGCTGAACTGACCGAACTTTCCACCAGCGTGAAGCGCACCGACGCGCACCGTTTTTACGTTCGTGAAGGATACACGCAGAGCCATTTCCGATTCACCAAACCGCTGTAGAGGTGCGCTATGAGTCTGACCATCACGTTGACGGGAACGGGTGGCGCCCAGCTGGTGCCGGTCTTTGGCTGCGACTGCGCGGCGTGTCGCCGGGCGCGCCTGCAGGATAACTATCGCCGTCGCCCGTGCAGCGCGGTGGTGAAATTCAACGATGCCGTCACCCTGCTGGATGCCGGTATTCCGCACCTGATGGACGACTGGCCGGCGGGCAGCTTCCAGCAGTTCTTGCTCACCCATTACCATATGGATCACGTTCAGGGGCTTTTCCCCCTGCGCTGGGGCGTGGGGGCGACGATCCCGGTTTACGGTCCGCCGGACGACGCCGGATGCGACGACCTGTTTAAGCACCCCGGCATTCTGGATTTCAGCCACACGGTCGAACCGTTTGTGATGTTTGAGCTTCAGGGTTTGCGGGTCACGCCGCTGCCGCTCAACCATTCGAAACTGACCTTCGGGTATTTGCTGGAATCGGCCCACAGCCGCGTGGCCTGGCTTTCCGACACCGCCGGACTGCCGGAGAAAACGGTGAAGTTCCTGCTCAACAACCAGCCGCAGGCGATGATTATCGACTGCAGCCATGAGCCGCGCGAGGAAACGCCGCGAAACCATTGCGACTTAAATACCGTGATTGCGTTAAACGAGATAATTGGCTGCCCGCAGGTGATCCTGACGCATATCAGCCATCAGTTTGACGTTTGGATGATGGATAACCCGCTGCCGCAGGGCATAGAAGCGGGCTATGACGGGATGGTGCTGGTGCTGGATTAGGTTTTCTCCCTCTCCCGTGGGAGAGGGTTGGGGTGAGGGCAACAGGCCGCACTTAGCCTCGATCGTAATCGTCTTCTAACCTGCGCTCATCCTCTTCCAGACGACGTCTGTCGTCATCCAGCTGACGCTGACGTTCATCTAAACGACGGCGTCTGTCTTCAAGCTGCCGACGACGATCGTCGTATTGTCGACTGTCGATTTGACGGCTGCGGTCATAACGATCGTCGTCGTCATTGCTGCGGCTGCTGCTGGGGTTATAGGCATCGTTGATCGCCTGCTGAATGTTGCCAATAGCATCATCAACAATATCGGCATGAGCCAGTTGGCTGGTGAGTGACAGCAGACCGAATAACAGAGCAGTTGAGTAACGTTTCATAAGGCCAGACTCGCAGGTGAACTGGCCTTACGATAATGAACGGCGGGAAGCCGGGGTAGCGGAGGAATCTCAAATTACCATAACCTTGCGCAGCGCCTGCGCCAGCTGCACCCGCGTAAACGGCTTACGCAGTAGCTGGACGTCCGGCAGCTGAGGGTTATGCGCGGGCCGTAGATCCTGGCCGCTGATCAGCAGCACAGGAAGCTGCGGATAATGGCTGCGCACATGGTTAATCACCTCAGCGCCGCTCAGGCTGCCGGGTAGCATCAGGTCGCTGATAAACATGCCAATATCCGGCGACGCCGCCAGCATATTCAGCGCCTGCTCGCCGTTGTCCGCTTCCAGCGTCAGGTAACCAAGCTGGTGCAGCTGCTCGCACAGGGTTTGCCGAACATCCGCCTCATCTTCCAGCACCAGGACCAGCCGCTCGCTATCGACGGAGGCGGTGGCTGACAGCGCTTCATCGTCTGCCGCAGCAGGCAGCACCGAGCGCGGGAGGTGAAGCCGAACGGTCGTTCCCTGCCCCGGCGCGCTTTCAATTTCCACGCGGCCGCCGGACTGGCGCACAAAGCCGTAGACCATCGACAGGCCTAATCCGCTCCCGCTTCCGGTCTGCTTGGTGGTGAAGAACGGTTCAAAGACCCGGGATTTCACCTCCTGCGACATGCCGCTGCCGCGGTCAATCACCTCCAGCGCCACCATATCCTGCCTGCGCCCGTCGCTGCGGGTGACGCGCTGATTCCAGGTCCGGATTTTAATCACCCCGCTTTGCCCTTCCATCGCATCGCGCGCGTTCATCACCAGGTTGATGATGGCGTTTTCCAGCTGGCTAACGTCAATCCACGCGGGCCACGCCGGGGTTTGCGCTTCAATCTCCAGGGTCAGGGTGGCAGGCAGGGAGTGGCGCATCAGTTCCCGGAGGTTCTCCAGCAGCGGCAGCATCTCTACCGCATGCGGCGTCAGGGACTGCTTGCGGGAAAACGCCAGCAGGCGCTGCGTCAGTAAGGCACCACGCTCGGCCGCCTTCAGCGCCCGGGTAATGCGCGGCGCGTCTTTCGATTCGGGGTCGGTGAGCTCAAGGCTGCCGATGATCACCGCCAGCAGGTTGTTAAAATCATGCGCCAGCCCGCCGGTCAGCTGTCCGACCGCCTTCATCTTCTGGCTGTGCAGCAGCGCCTCTTCCAGTCCCTGACGCTCAACGCGGTCGATCTCCATCTGCGTGGTTTTCTCTTTCAGCAGGCGCGTGGTGTGCTCAAGCGAGGCGGTATTGCGGGCAAAAACGTTAAACGCGCGCGCCAGCTCGCCCAGCTCATCGCGCCGCTGGAGGGCGGGAACGGAGACATCCTGCTCGCCGTGAGCAAGGCGCGACATCGCCCGGGAAATCGCCGTCAGGTTAGAGGCCAGATTGCGGTAGATATACCAGCAAGCGCACCCGGTGATGATCAGCGCCAGCACGGCGAAGAAGCTGATAAACACGCTGATGGACTGCAGCTCGTGATGGCTCTGGGCAGTGCGAAGTCGGGAGGCCTGCGCCACCTGCCCGACGTACTGATTAATATCGCTGTTGAGGATCGCCACCAGCGCCTTGATGTGGAACATATACCAGCTTATCGCCAGGTCGCTCTCTTCCAGCTGCTTCGACAGCGGGGCGAGCTTGCCTAACTCGGCATTAAAATCAGGCAGAACCCCCTTCACGACCGGCTGTACGGCACTCCGGGGCAGCGCTGCGGCCACGGCGTCCAGCTGCTGAACGGTCGCGCGCGGCGAAGGAGTGTCGATGGCGGCGGCGATCAGCCGGTCCATCTCCATCAGTTGCTGCGCATCCGGCACGTTGCTGTCGTAACGGCGGTTGATGTCCTGAAGATGACGCAGGTAGCTCTGGCTTTGGTACAGCGAGCTCAGCAGCGCGTTACGCTCCAGATGGCGGCGCTGTCCGCGCTCAAGCATCTCCGTCACGCTCTGCTGTAGCTCATTGCTTCGTTGAATAATACGCGCCACCAGCGCCGGCTCCTGCTGCGCCAGCGGCGCTTCCGCAAGCTGTTCCAGCGAGCGGCGCAGCGCCATTTGCGTCTGCTTCAGGCGCTCGGCTTCGCCTTTGTACTCCAGCGCCCCGACGACCTGCGAAAGCCGCACCGCCGCCGTCGCCACGTTGGCGGTATCGCGGGCCAGGTTCATGCTGCCGGTCATATCGTCCAGCGTTTGCTGCTGAACCTGCTCCTGGATTTGACTGGCGTGACGAAAGCCGAGCACCGCCACGCCGCTCACCATTAGCGTCACGGCGACCACCAGCAGATTAAAAATCAGCAGGCGGCCTCGGGCGCTGGCGAAAAAGGGCGGGCGGCGTGATGGCATGGGCTTGGGCTCCTGTGCGGTTTGGTGCCCTCACCCTGGCCCTCTCCCCAAAGGGGCGAGGGAATGATTTGCTCCCTCTCCCTTTCAGGGAGAGGGCCGGGGTGAGGGTAGTTCAATAACTGTGATCTACATTAGCTATTCATAACTATGACAAATATGAACAGCTTCTGACATTTTGCATTTACGCACCTGTGATGAAGTGCAGATATCGGCATTCGCAGGAGATCCGCCATGAGCAGAACCCCGGTATTAGAGATGCGCAGCATTGCCAAAACGTTTGGCAGTTTCCACGCGCTCAAGGGTGTGGATTTGACGGTCTTTCCCGGAGAGATCCACGCGCTGATGGGCGAAAACGGCGCGGGAAAAAGCACGCTGATGAAAATCCTCGCGGGAGCCTATACCGCCACCAGCGGTGAGATCCTGATCGACGGTCAGCCGTTTCACATTAAAGGGCCGAAAGATGCGCTGGCCGCAGGCATTACCCTGATTTATCAGGAGATGCAGCTCGCGCCCAACCTGACCGTTGCCGAAAATATTTTTCTTGGCAGCGAGCTGTCGCGCGGCGGGATGGTGCAGCGCAAAGAGATGGCCGCCCAGGCGCAGGCGGTGATTGAGCGCCTCGGGGCACAGTTCAATGCCACCGACCTGGTGATGAAGCTGACCATCGCCGAGCAGCAGCAGGTGGAAATCGCCCGCGCGCTGCACCGCAACAGCCGCATTCTGGTGATGGATGAGCCCACCGCCGCCCTCTCCTCGCGGGAAACGCATCGCCTGTTTGAACTGATTTTGCGCCTGCGCGATGAAGGGATGGCGATCATCTATATCAGCCACCGCATGGCGGAAGTGTATGAACTTTCTGACCGCGTCAGCGTTCTGCGCGACGGGCAGTACGTCGGCAGCCTGACGCGCGACAAGCTAAACGCCTCCGAGCTGGTGCGCATGATGGTGGGCCGCCCGTTAAGCGACTTGTTCAACAAAGAGCGTGATATTCCCCTCGGCAGCCCGCGCCTCAACGTCCACCACCTCACCGACGGTAAAAAGGTACAGCCGTGCAGCCTGCAGGTCCGTTCCGGCGAAATCGTCGGGCTGGCGGGCCTGGTGGGGGCCGGGCGCTCCGAGCTGGCGCAGCTGATTTTCGGCGTGCGTAAAGCCACCGGCGGCATGATTGAGGTCGACGGCGAGCCGGTGGTGATCCACTCCCCGCGTGCGGCCATCGAAAACGGCATCGGTTTTCTCACCGAGAACCGCAAGGAGCAGGGGCTGTTTCTGGAGCTGGCGGCGCAGGAGAACATCACCATGGCGACGCTGGAGCGCGACGCGACCTTCGGTATGTTAAACCGCAAAAAAGCGCAGGCCATTTCCGATGACGCCATTGCCCTGCTTAACATCCGCGTGCCCCATTCGCAGGTTCGCGCGGGCGGGCTGTCCGGCGGCAATCAGCAAAAGCTGCTGATCTCCCGCTGGGTGGCCATAGGTCCGCGCATTCTGATTCTGGACGAACCCACGCGCGGCGTGGACGTCGGCGCGAAAAGCGAGATCTACCGCATCATGAACCAGATGGCGCGCAAAGGGGTGGCGATTTTAATGATCTCCAGCGAACTGCCGGAAGTGGTGGGCATGAGCGACCGGGTGTACGTGATGCGGGAAGGCAGCATTGCGGGTGAACTCCACGGGCGCGACATCTCTCAGGAAAACATTATGACGCTGGCAACCGGCGTGAACGACACTCATCATCAGGCGGTGCAATCATGACAACTCCAACCCATCCGCAGCAGGTGGCGAAATCCGCCTCCGCCAAAAAAATGCTGATGAGCGATCTGATGCAAACGGTCGGCATCCTGCCGATTCTTATCCTGATTGTGGCGGTATTTGGCTTTATCGCCCCGAACTTCTTCACCGAGAGCAATCTGCTCAACATTACCCGTCAGGCGTCGATCAACATCGTGCTGGCGGCGGGAATGACCTTCATCATTTTAACCGGCGGGATTGACCTCTCCGTGGGCTCGATTCTGGGTACCACGGCGGTAGCGGCGATGGTGGTCTCGCTTATCCCTGAATTTGCGATGCTCTCCATTCCGGCCGCGCTGATGCTCGGCATGGTGCTGGGTCTGTTCAACGGCGCGCTGGTGGCCTTTGCCGGGCTGCCGCCCTTCATCGTGACGCTCGGCACCTATACGGCGCTGCGCGGCGCGGCGTATCTGCTGGCGGACGGCACGACGGTCATTAACTCCAACATCAGCTTCGAGTGGATCGGCAATAACTACCTCGGCCCGATCCCGTGGCTGGTAGTCATTGCCCTTGCGGTGATTGCTATCTGCTGGTTCATCCTGCGCCGCACCACGCTCGGCGTCCACATCTACGCGGTGGGCGGCAACATGCAGGCGGCGCGACTGACCGGCATCAAGGTCTGGCTGGTGCTGCTGTTTGTCTACGGCATGAGCGGCCTGCTCTCCGGGCTCGGCGGCGTGATGAGCGCCTCGCGCCTCTACAGCGCCAACGGCAACCTCGGCACGGGTTACGAGCTGGATGCGATTGCGGCGGTGATCCTCGGCGGCACCAGCTTCGTCGGCGGGATCGGCACGATCACCGGCACGCTGGTCGGCGCATTAATCATCGCCACCCTCAACAACGGCATGACGCTGATGGGCGTCTCCTACTTCTGGCAGCTGGTGATCAAAGGGGCGGTGATCATCATAGCGGTGCTGATCGACAAATACCGTACCCGACACCATCAAAGTGCATAACAACAAAACCCTACAGCTTCGAGGAAAACAACATGCGTTTGAAACCGTTAGTGACCGCGCTCTGTGCTGGCGCGCTGCTTGCCGCAACGCCGTTTGCGCAGGCAAAAGATCTGAAGTCCATCGGCGTGACGGTGGGCGACCTGGCCAACCCGTTCTTTGTGCAGATCACCAAAGGTGCCGAGCTGGAAGCGCGCAAGCTGGCTGGCGATAACGTCAAGGTGACGCTGGTCTCCAGCGGTTACGATCTGGGCCAGCAGGTGGCGCAGATCGATAACTTCATCGCCGCGAAGGTGGACATGATCATCCTCAACGCCGCGGATTCCAAAGGGATCGGCCCGGCGGTGAAGCGCGCGAAGGACGCCGGGATCGTGGTCGTTGCGGTTGACGTGGCGGCGGAAGGGGCGGATGCGACCATCACCTCCGATAACACCCAGGCGGGCGAAATGGCCTGTAAGTACATTACCGATCGCCTGAAAGGCAAAGGCAACGTGGTGATCATCAACGGACCGCCGGTCTCTGCGGTGCAAAACCGCGTGGAAGGTTGCCAGACGGAATTCAAAAAACATCCGGATATCAAGGTGCTCTCGGATAACCAGAACGCCAAGGGCAGTCGTGAAGGCGGTCTGGAAGTCATGACCTCCCTGCTGGCGGCCAATCCGAAGATCGACGGCGTGTTTGCGATTAACGATCCGACGGCGATCGGCGCCGATCTGGCCGCGAAACAGGCTCAACGCAACGAGTTCTTTATCGTCGGCGTGGATGGCAGCCCGGACGGTGAGGAAGCGCTGAAGCGCGAAAACTCCCTGTTTGTCGCAACCCCGGCGCAGGATCCGCAGGTGATGGCGGCAAAAGCGGTGGAGATCGGCTATGACATTCTACAGGGCAAACCTGCGCCGAAAGCGCCTGTGCTGATCCCGGTGACGATGATCGATAAAAAGAACGTCGGGACCTATAAGGGGTGGACGGTTAAGTAACCTCGTTGCGGCCTGATGCCCTCACCCTAACCCTCTCCCACAGGGAGAGGGAACTTATTTCCCCCTCTCCTTGAGGGAGAGGGCCGGGGTGAGGAGGTGGCATAAAATTCAAGGAGTCCCCATGAAACGCTCCGACATCAATGAAATTCTCGGCCACACGCGACAGTTTTTTTCCATGCACGACGTGCACCTCCCGCCGTTTGCCAGCTTTCCGCCCACAAAATGGCAGCAGCTTGACCAGGCCGCATGGCAGGAAGTGTTCGACCTCAAGCTCGGCTGGGACGTGACGGCGTTCGGCGGCAACAGCTTTGCCGCTGAGGGCCTGACGCTGTTTACCCTGCGCAACGGCTCGCCCAACGGCGTGCCTTATGAAAAGTGCTATGCCGAAAAAATTATGCACGTGCGCGACGGCCAGGTGACGCCGATGCATTTTCACTGGCGCAAGCGGGAAGACATCATCAACCGGGGCGGCGGGAATCTGATTATTGAGTTATGGAATGCCGGGGCGCATGAAGAGACGGAAAACACCGACGTGACGGTCACCGTCGACGGCTGCCGTCAGACCCACGCGCCCGGAAGCCAGCTGCGCCTCACACCAGGGGAAAGCATCTGCCTGACACCCACTCTGTACCACAGCTTCTGGGGCGAACGCGGCTTCGGCGACGTGCTGGTTGGGGAGGTGTCATCGGTAAACGACGACGAGCACGACAACCACTTTTTGCAGCCCGTTGCCCGCTATAACAACATCGAAGAAGACGAACCGGCGCTGCTGGTGCTGTGCAACGAGTACAACCTGTTCCGGATATAAGGAGTAAATGATGCCATTGATCTCTCTTGCCGACGGTCTGGAGCACGCCAGGGCGCATCGCTACGCGCTGGGCGCGTTTAACGTGCTCGACTCCCACTTCCTGCGCGCTCTGTTCGCCGCCGCAAAGCAGGAGCGCTCGCCGTTTATCATCAACATCGCCGAAGTGCACTTTAAGTACGTGTCGCTGGATTCGCTTGTCGAAGCGGTGAAGTTCGAAGCCGCCCGTCACGACATTCCCGTGGTGCTCAACCTCGATCACGGCCTGCATTTCGAGGCGGTGGTGCGCGCCCTGCGCTTAGGGTTCAGCTCGGTGATGTTCGACGGCTCTACGCTGAGCTACGAGGAAAATATTCGCCAGACGCGGGAAGTGGTGAAGATGTGCCACGCGGTGGGCGTATCGGTGGAGGCGGAGCTGGGCGCGGTCGGGGGCGATGAAGGCGGCGCGCTGTACGGGCATGCGGATGAAGCGTTCTTTACCGACCCGCAGCTGGCGCGCGAATTTGTCGATTCAACCGGCATTGACGCGCTGGCGGTTGCTATCGGCAACGCGCACGGCAAATACAAGGGCGAGCCGAAACTCGATTTCCCACGCCTGGACGCCATTCGCCAGCAGACGGGCCTGCCGCTGGTTTTACACGGTGGCTCCGGGATTAGCGATGCCGACTTCCGCCGCGCCATCGAGCTCGGCATTCATAAAATCAACTTCTACACCGGCATGTCGCAGGCCGCACTCGCCGCCGTTGAGCAGCGCATGGCGAACCGCCAGCCGCTGTACGATGAATTTGCCGAGCTGCTGCTGGGGATAGAAGAGGCGATTGCCGATACGGTCGCCGAACAGATGCGCATCTTCGGCAGCGCGGGGCAGGCATAATGGAACGCAAAGGCATCATCGCCGCAGGCAACATGCTGGTGGATCACGTCCACCAGATAGTGCAGTGGCCGGAGCGCGGCTGGCTGGCGGAAATTACCCACAGCGAACGCTCAACCGGCGGCGCGCCGCTCAACGTGCTGCTGACGCTGGCGAAAATGCACGTTGGCCTGCCGCTGCAGGCGGTGGGGCTGATTGGCGAAGATGCCGACGGGGATTACATTCTGGCGATGCTGGACCAGTACCACGTCAACCGCCAGCGCGTCCAGCGCACCACCTTTGCACCAACCTCCATGTCGCAGGTGATGACCGATCCCAGCGGACAGCGCACCTTTTTCCACTCGCCGGGCGCCAACCGCCTGCTGGATCTTCCCGCCTTCGATCGCTTAGACGGATCGATGAAGATCTTCCATCTCGGCTACCTGCTGCTGCTCGACAGCCTGGATATGCCCGATGACGAGTTTGGCACCCGCAGCGCGCGCCTGCTGGCGCAGATGCGCGACCAGGGGTATGAAACGTCGCTCGATCTGGTTTCCCGCAAGGGCGACCCGCGCTATCAGCCGCTGGTGCTCCCTGCCCTGCGCCACCTTGATTATCTGGTGATTAACGAGCTGGAAGCCGGGGAGTTTAGCGGACTGGAGATGCGCGACGCCGACGATGCGCTGAATATCGCCCATATCGCCGATGCCGCGACGCAGCTGCTGGCGGCAGGCGTTCGCCAGCGGGTGGTGATCCACTGCCCGGAAGGCGCGTGGGGTGAAGCACCGGGTGAGCAAGGCCGCTGGATCCCATCATGGTTGCTGGAGCAAAAAGAGATTGTCGGCAGCGTTGGCGCGGGCGATGCGTTTTGCGCGGGGTTTTTATACGGTTGCCACGAATCGCTCCCGCTCACGGAGAGCATTTATCTGGCGCACGCCTGCGCGCGGGCCAGCCTGCTGGCCGCCAATGCGATTGACGGCGCGAAAACGCTGGCCGAGCTGCAGCTGTTTATCAAAGAGAATACCTAGGCCGCTTTCTCGCTATGGGAAACATCGGTGGCAAACACATAGCCCAGCCCACGGATGGTTTTGATGAGCGCAGGCTGATGCGGATTAGCCTCGATCTTCCGGCGCAGGCGCATGATCAGCACGTCAATCGTGCGGTCGAACACGTCCGCGCTTTCGCTGTGGGTCAGCTCAAGCAGCCGGTCACGGCTCAGCACCCGACGGGCATTTTGCGTAAGCGCCAGCAGCAGGCCGTACTCGCCCTGGGTTAAGGGGACAGGGTTACGCTGCGGATCGCTCAGCTCACAGCGGGTGGTATCGAGCGTCCATCCGTTAAAAGCAATGCCCGCGACGGGCGCTGCGGGAACTTCCGCCGCCAGCACGCCGGTACGGCGCAATACCGCTTTTACGCGGGCGACCACCACGCGCGGGTTGAAAGGTTTGCCGATATAATCGTCAGCCCCCATCTCCAGCCCCACCACCACGTCTGACTCACTACCCAGCCCGGTTAACATGATCACCGGTAGCGCCGGGCGCTGCTTTTGCAGCTGCAGCAAAACCTGTAAGCCGTTGATATCCGGCAGCATCATATCCAGCAGCACCAGCGCGATATACGGCTCCTGCTGTACCTGCCGCAGTGCATCCTGGCCGTTATGGCAGACAAGCACGCTAAAGACGTGCTCGCTCAGCACGTCCTGAAGCAGTTCGCAGACTGCCGTATCGTCATCAACCACCAGGATCGCCGGTTTCATCGTATGCTTCCGTCAGGGGATTATGTTAAGTCTGAACCATTCTGCCGTCGGCTCCAGTCAAATGGTTTTTTCAGTGACGGAAATTCAACCCATGTCACATCCGCTGCCCTGTCGACACGTCAATTTTGACGATTGGCTGCTTTTTGTCAGGGTTTTCACCGCGAAGGGACCGTAAAGTCAGGGTATACCCATACAAAAAACATGGCATAGAAGCTGCATAGTGGGTGCGAATGATTCGATTAACTGGAGCAGACTGATGAAAAAAGTCGTCACGGTTTGCCCTTATTGTGCCTCAGGTTGCAAGATCCACCTGGTGGTCGATAACGGCAAAATCGTCCGGGCGGAGGCCGCACAGGGGAAAACCAACCAGGGCACGCTATGCCTGAAAGGTTACTACGGCTGGGATTTTATTAACGATACCCAAATCCTCACCCCGCGCCTGAAAACCCCTATGATCCGCCGCGAGCGCGGCGGCAAGCTGGAAGCCGTCTCCTGGAGCGAGGCGCTGGATTACGTCGCCACGCGTCTGAGCGCCATCAAGGCCAAGTATGGCCCGGATGCAATTCAGACCACCGGCTCCTCACGCGGGACGGGGAATGAAACCAACTATGTGATGCAAAAATTCGCGCGCGCCGTTATTGGAACCAATAACGTCGACTGCTGCGCTCGCGTCTGACACGGCCCATCGGTTGCAGGTCTGCACCAGTCGGTCGGTAACGGCGCAATGAGTAATGCCATCAACGAGATAGATAACACCGATCTCGTCTTCATCTTTGGTTATAACCCGGCGGATTCTCACCCTATCGTCGCGAACCACGTTATTCGCGCTAAGCAGAACGGGGCGAAAATCATCGTCTGCGATCCGCGCAAAATTGAAACCGCGCGCATTGCGGATATGCACATCGCGTTGAAAAACGGCTCGAACATCGCGCTGTTGAACGCAATGGGGCACGTCATTATTGAGGAGAACCTGTACGACCAGGCGTTTGTCGCGACCCGTACGGAAGGTTTTGAAGAGTATCGGAAAATTGTCGAAGGCTATACGCCAGAGTCGGTGGAAACAATCACCGGCGTCAGCGCGCAGGAGATCCGCCAGGCGGCACGGATGTATGCCGGGGCGAAAACCGCCGCCATCCTGTGGGGAATGGGCGTGACCCAGTTCTATCAGGGCGTGGAAACCGTGCGTTCTCTGACGAGTCTCGCGATGCTGACCGGCAATCTGGGTAAAGCGCACGTCGGCGTTAACCCGGTACGTGGTCAGAATAACGTCCAGGGCGCCTGCGATATGGGCGCGCTGCCGGACACCTACCCGGGCTACCAGTACGTGAAGTTCCCGGAAAACCGCGCTAAGTTCGCGAAGGCCTGGGGCGTGGAAAGCCTGCCGGAACACACCGGGTATCGCATCAGCGAGCTGCCGCACCGCGCGGCGCACGGCGAAGTACGTGCGGCCTACATCATGGGTGAAGATCCGCTTCAGACCGACGCCGAGCTGTCTGCGGTGCGCAAGGGGTTTGAGGATCTGGAGCTGGTGATTGTCCAGGATATCTTCATGACCAAAACCGCGGCGGCGGCGGATGTGATTTTACCGTCGACCTCCTGGGGCGAGCATGAAGGCGTCTACACGGCGGCGGACCGCGGCTTCCAGCGCTTCTTTAAGGCGGTCGAGCCGAAGTGGGACCTGAAAACGGACTGGCAGATCATCAGCGAAATAGCCACCCGCATGGGCTACCCGATGCACTACAACAACACTCAGGAGATCTGGGACGAGCTGCGCAATCTGTGTCCGGACTTCTACGGGGCAACCTATGAAAAAATGGGTGAGCTGGGGTACATCCAGTGGCCGTGTCGCGATGAGTCAGAAGCCGATCAGGGGACGTCATACCTCTTTAAAGAGAAGTTCGACACCCCGAACGGGCTGGCGCAGTTCTTCACCTGCGACTGGGTCGCGCCAATCGATAAGCTCACCGACGAGTATCCGATGGTGCTCTCCACTGTGCGAGAAGTGGGCCACTACTCCTGCCGTTCGATGACGGGTAACTGCGCCGCGCTGGCGGCGCTGGCGGACGAACCGGGCTACGCGCAAATCAACACCGCCGACGCTGAGCGCCTCGGCATTGAGGATGAAGCGCTGGTGTGGGTGAACTCGCGCAAAGGCCGGATCATTACCCGTGCGCAGGTCAGCGATCGTCCGAACAAAGGGGCGGTCTATATGACCTACCAGTGGTGGATTGGCGCCTGTAACGAGCTGGTGACGGAGAACTTAAGTCCGATAACCAAAACGCCGGAGTATAAATACTGCGCCGTACGCGTGGAGCCGATTGCGGATCAGCACGCTGCGGAACAGTATGTCATCGACGAATATAACAAGCTGAAAGCCCGACTGCGCGAAAGCGCAATGGGCTGAAGCCGTTAATTAATCAGTGAATAAAGGGAGTGAGATATTCACTCCCTTTTTATTTCCGATTAACTCATCAAATATATCAATTATTATTCTGGAAAGCGGCTCGCAGAAATAATGTAATTCTCGCGAAAAAGAATTACATCTTTGCATTTTAATTCAGAGGGATAAGATGTGCGGCGGGTGCTTAAGACTTTCTGTCTTGAGCATTGTTGAGGGACAGAAAGTAGAAAGCCCCGGGAAATTTTCATTTACCCGAGGCTACTCTCCCTCAACTCCGACAAGTTGAGAGTAGCCTCTTATTCTTTTTTTGACAAGGAGTAAAAGGCATGACGCCATTAAAAACTGCGTTAGGCATCGTCTTTATTATTTGCCTGACGATAGTGATCTTTACCTTTATTACTCGAGGTAAGTTATGCGAGTTTTCAATAAAGGGTGAACATCAGGAGGTGGCGGCAAAATTAGCCTGTAACGCAGGCTAATCTCTACGGGCGGAACCACTGTTCCGCCCGGCTTGCAGGATGCTGAGGTCTTAATGCACCCATTTTTTTCTTCTGTCGCCGCGATTATACTGCGCGGCGTGTACCCCGATGATAAGAACCCATGAAACATATTTTTCTGTTGTTGTTACTTTTTACATCGCTTGTCCGTGCCGACGAGATTGGCAGTCAGTACAAAGAACAGGCTGAAGCGGGTGACGCCCGTGCCCAGTATTATTTGGCCGATACATACTTTAGCTCCGGTGACAGCAAGCAGGCCGCGCTGTGGGCCGAGAAAGCCGCTAAAGGTGGCGATGTCGACGCCATGGGGCTGCTCTCTCAAATCCTCTTTACCCAGGGAAATTATGCGCAAGCTAAGGCACTGGCGCAGCAGGCAACCATCGCGGGCAGCAAACGCGGCGCGATCATGCTGGCGCGCGTGCTGGTCAACACTCAGGCAGGTACAACCGACTATCCCCAGGCCATCAAACTGCTGCAAACGGCGACCGAAGATATCGACAACGACTCTGCGGTAGATGCGCAAATGCTGCTGGGGCTGATTTATGCCAACGGCGTTGAAGTGGTCCAGGACGACGTGCAGGCCGCCTCGTGGTTCAAGCGGAGCTCGGCACTTTCACGCACGGGCTACGCCGAGTACTGGGCGGGGATGTTGTTCAGGCAGGGTGAGAAAGGCTTTATCACACCCAATAAACAGAAAGCGCTGTACTGGTTGAACCTGAGCTGCACTGAAGGGTTTGATACGGGATGCGAAGAGTTTGATGCGCTGAGCGGAGAGTAAAGCATTGCCCGGTGGCGCTGCGCTTACCGGGCCTACGGCTTGTGTAGGCCGGGTAAGGCGAAGCCGCCACCCGGCTTTTAACATTACTGGTCAGCCGTCTTATCAAAACGACCCAGCACCTCGCGTTCATACGCCAGCGCTTTTTTACGATCGAATTTGTGTTCCCACTTGGCGATAACCAGCACCGCCAGGGCATTCCCCACCACGTTCAGCGCGGTACGCGCCATGTCGAGGATACGGTCCACACCGGCGATAAACGCCAGACCTTCCAGCGGAATACCGACGCTGCCAAGCGTCGCCAGCAGCACCACAAAGGAGACGCCCGGAACGCCTGCAATACCTTTGGACGTCACCATCAGCGTCAGCACCAGCACGATCTCCTGCCACAGCGACAGGTCAATGCCGTACAGTTGCGCAATAAAGATAGCGGCGATGCTCTGGTACAGCGTCGAACCGTCCAGGTTAAAGGAGTAGCCGGTTGGTACCACGAAGCTGGTAATAGAGGCAGGCGCGCCGTAGGCTTCCATCTTCTCAATGATGCGCGGCAGCACGCTCTCAGAACTTGCCGTGGAGTACGCCAGAATCAGCTCGTCTTTCAGAATGCGAATCAGGATCCAGATGCTCAGCCCGCACAGGCGCGCCACGATCCCCAGCACCACCAGCGCAAAGAACAGAATGGCGAAGTGCACCAGGAGCACCAGCTTCGCCAGCGGCCACAGGGAGGCAAAACCGAAGTTCGCCACGGTGACGGCGATAAGCGCAAACACCCCTACCGGCGCGTAACGCATCACCATGTGCGTCACTTTGAACATGGTTTCGGAGATAGAGCGGAACACGGTCACCAGCGGCTCACGGTGCGTCGCCGGCAGGGAAGAGAGCCCCAGACCAAACAGCACCGAGAAGAAGATGATAGGCAGCATCTCGCCCTTCGCCATCGACGCCACGATATTGGTCGGCACCAGCGACAGGATAGTGCCCATCAGGCCATGCGCATGGCTCTGCACGTCAGCGGTCGTACTTTGGTATTTCGAAATATCCACCGTTGCCAGCTGCGACATATCAATCCCGGAACCCGGCTGGAACACGTTCGCCAGCGTGATACCGAGGATAATCGCAACCGTAGTGATCACTTCGAAATAGATAATGGTTTTCGCACCAATACGGCCTAACTGCTTCGCATCGCCGACGCCCGCAATACCGACCACCAGCGTCGAGATCACAATCGGCACCACGATCATCTTGATCAGATGAATAAAGATATCCCCTGCCGGTGAAAGCAAGTTCGCAATCAGCCATTCGCGGCTGTCGCTATGATAGTGGAGGTAACTGCCCAGCAAGATGCCCAGCACAAGGGCGATTAAGATCTGCCAGGCAAGGCTGACTTTAACGTTTTTCATAGAAACTGACTTCCTCAATGAAGCGCCTTGTTCACTCAAACTGCATGAACAGGGAGACATACTGAAAGGGTATGAATTGTGTTGCGTTGGTTTATGGGATTTTTTAACGCGGCGTATGAGTATCATTTGCGCGACCTGTTGCGCAAGCCTTAAAGAACGACGCGTTTCACTCACAAAAGCGACGATGACGGGAGTTTGTTCTAATTCTGATAAATAACCTTTTGTTATAAAAACGCTTTTTTAAACATAAATGTGAATAATCGTCAGCATCAATTATTTTCCTTCAAAGTTTCATTCGCTCAATTTTCATACTCTTCAAACAATGCGTGATCTGTAGCCCAAATAATAAACAAAGCTTGTAAAGCCCCTACAATTAACGTTTTTGCGACATATTATTAACATCTTACAAGGAGAAAAAAAGCCATGAGCCAAATACATAAACACGACATTCCCGCAAATATTGCGGACCGTTGCCTGATCACCCCGGAGCAGTACCACGAGAAATATCAGCAATCTATCACCGCCCCGGACACCTTCTGGGGTGAGCAGGGTCATATCCTTGACTGGATCAAACCTTATCAGAAGGTGAAGAACACCTCCTTTGCGCCCGGCAATGTCTCCATTAAATGGTATGAAGATGGCACCCTGAACCTGGCGGCGAACTGCCTCGATCGTCACCTCGCCGAGCGCGGGAATGAGACGGCCATCATCTGGGAAGGCGATGACGCCTCGCAAAGCAAACATATTACGTACAAAGAGCTGCACCGCGACGTGTGCCGCTTCGCCAACGTCCTGCTGGAAAAGGGCATTAAAAAAGGCGATGTGGTCGCTATCTATATGCCGATGGTGCCGGAAGCTGCGGTGGCCATGCTGGCCTGCGCGCGTATCGGCGCGATCCACTCGGTCATTTTCGGCGGGTTCTCGCCGGAGGCGGTTGCGGGCCGTATTGTCGATTCCAGTTCAAAACTGGTGATCACCGCCGATGAAGGCGTGCGCGCCGGACGCGGTATCCCACTGAAGAAAAACGTCGACGAAGCGCTGAAAAACCCGAACGTCAAAACGGTCAGTAACGTCATCGTCCTTAAGCGTACCGGCGGCAAAATCGACTGGACCGAGGGGCGCGACCTGTGGTGGAGCGACCTGATTGAGAACGCGAGCGACCAGCATCAGCCGGAAGAGATGAACGCAGAAGATCCGCTGTTCATTCTTTATACCTCCGGCTCCACCGGTAAGCCGAAAGGCGTCCTGCACACCACCGGCGGCTATCTGGTCTATGCGGCCACCACCTTCAAATACGTCTTCGACTACCATCCGGGCGACATCTACTGGTGTACCGCCGACGTGGGCTGGGTTACCGGACACAGCTACCTGCTGTACGGACCGCTGGCCTGTGGCGCAACAACGCTGATGTTTGAGGGCGTACCAAACTGGCCGACCCCGGCGCGTATGTGTCAGGTGGTCGACAAACACCAGGTCAACATTCTCTACACCGCGCCAACGGCGATCCGCGCACTGATGGCGGAAGGCGATAAAGCCATCGAAGGCACTGACCGCTCTTCATTGCGCATCCTCGGTTCCGTGGGTGAGCCAATCAACCCGGAAGCCTGGGAGTGGTACTGGAAGAAAATCGGCAACGAGAAATGCCCGGTGATGGACACCTGGTGGCAGACCGAAACCGGCGGCTTCATGATCACTCCGATGCCGGGCGCCACGCAGCTGAAGGCCGGTTCCGCAACCCGTCCGTTCTTCGGCGTGCAGCCTGCGCTGGTGGATAACGAAGGCAACCCGCTGGAAGGCGCCACCGAAGGCAACCTGGTGATCACAGACTCCTGGCCGGGTCAGGCGCGTACTCTGTTCGGCGATCACGATCGCTTCGAGCAGACCTACTTCTCGACCTTTAAAAACATGTACTTCAGCGGCGACGGCGCGCGTCGTGACGAAGACGGCTATTACTGGATAACCGGGCGCGTGGACGACGTGCTGAACGTCTCCGGCCACCGTCTGGGCACCGCTGAGATTGAATCGGCGCTGGTATCGCATCCGAAGATTGCCGAAGCGGCGGTTGTGGGCATTCCGCATAACATCAAAGGCCAGGCGATTTACGCCTATGTCACTCTGAACCACGGCGAAGAACCGTCGCCTGAGCTCTACGCTGAGGTGCGCAACTGGGTGCGTAAAGAGATTGGCCCGCTGGCGACGCCGGACGTGCTGCACTGGACCGACTCGCTGCCGAAAACCCGTTCCGGCAAAATTATGCGTCGTATTTTGCGCAAAATCGCGGCTGGAGACACCAGCAACCTCGGTGATACCTCAACGCTCGCGGATCCTGGCGTGGTGGAAAAACTGCTCGAAGAGAAGCAGGCCATCGCGATGCCTTCCTAGTGTTTTCTCCCTCTCCCTGTGGGAGAGGGCTGGGGTGAGGGCATCAGACCGCACCTTCCTCCCCTCACCCTAACCCTCTCCCCAAAAGGGAGAGGGGACTAAAAACAAACCTACCTTACCTTTGGAGACTCTGTGATGAATAACGATATTTGTCAGCAGATAGAGAATAGTGCGCACTACAGGGAGCTCGTCGATAAGCGGCAACGGTTTGCCTTCATCCTTTCCATCATCATGCTGGTTATCTACGTCGGCTTTATTCTGCTGATCGCCTTTGCCCCGCACTGGCTGGGCACCCCGCTGCACGAGGGGACCAGCGTAACGCGCGGTATTCCGATTGGCATTGGCGTGATTGTGATTTCATTCCTGCTGACCGGCGTCTACGTCTGGCGCGCGAACGGTGAATTCGATCGACTTAATAAAGCGGTACTGCAAGAGGTAAAAGCATCATGAAGAGAGTTCTGACGGCGCTCGCCGCCACGCTTCCCTTTGCCGCCCACGCGGCGGATGCCATTACCGGCGAGGTCCAGCGCCAGCCAACCAACTGGCAGGCCATTGTGATGTTCCTGATTTTCGTCCTGCTGACGCTGTACATCACCTACTGGGCGTCGAAACGCGTGCGCTCCCGTAACGATTACTACACCGCTGGCGGCAACATTACCGGCTTCCAGAACGGGCTGGCGATTGCGGGTGACTTTATGTCCGCCGCCTCGTTCCTCGGGATCTCCGCGCTGGTGTATACCTCCGGCTATGACGGCCTGATTTATTCCCTCGGCTTCCTCGTCGGCTGGCCGATCATCCTGTTCCTGATTGCCGAACGCCTGCGTAACCTGGGCCGCTATACCTTCGCTGACGTGGCCTCCTATCGCCTGAAGCAGGGGCCGATTCGCACCCTCTCCGCCTGCGGTTCGCTGGTGGTGGTGGCGCTGTACCTGATTGCGCAGATGGTCGGCGCGGGTAAATTGATCGAACTGCTGTTCGGCCTGAACTACCACGTCGCGGTGGTGCTGGTTGGCGTGCTGATGGTGATGTACGTGCTGTTCGGCGGCATGCTGGCAACCACCTGGGTGCAGATCATCAAAGCCGTCCTGCTGCTATTCGGCGCCAGCTTTATGGCCTTTATGGTGATGAAGCACGTCGGATTCAGCTTCAATAACCTGTTCACCGAAGCGATGGCGGTCCACCCGAAAGGGGAAGCGATCATGAGCCCGGGCGGGCTGGTGAAAGACCCGATATCCGCGCTCTCGCTCGGTCTCGGCCTGATGTTCGGTACTGCGGGCCTGCCGCATATCCTGATGCGCTTCTTCACCGTGAGCGATGCGCGTGAAGCGCGCAAGAGCGTCTTCTACGCCACCGGTTTCATGGGTTACTTCTATATCCTGACCTTTATCATCGGCTTTGGCGCGATCATGCTGGTGGGGGCGAACCCGGCGTTTAAAGACGCGGCGGGCGCGCTGATTGGCGGTAACAACATGGCGGCGGTGCATCTGGCGGACGCGGTGGGCGGTAACCTGTTCCTCGGCTTTATCTCCGCCGTGGCCTTCGCCACCATTCTTGCGGTGGTTGCAGGGCTGACGCTCGCCGGCGCGTCTGCGGTGTCGCATGACCTCTACGCCAACGTTATCCGCAAAGGCGCGAGCGAGCGCGACGAGCTGAAGGTCTCGAAAATCACCGTGCTGGTGCTGGGCGTGGTGGCGATTCTGTTAGGCATTCTGTTTGAGAAGCAGAACATCGCCTTTATGGTGGGGCTGGCCTTCTCGATTGCGGCAAGCTGCAACTTCCCGATCATCCTGCTCTCCATGTACTGGTCGAAGCTGACCACGCGCGGCGCGATGATTGGCGGCTGGCTGGGGCTGCTGACGGCGGTGATCCTGATGATTCTGGGCCCGACCATCTGGGTGCAGATCCTCGGTCACGCAAGCGCTATCTTCCCGTATGAATACCCGGCGCTGTTCTCTATCGCCGTGGCGTTTATCGGCATCTGGTTCTTCTCGGCCACCGACAATTCGCCGGAGGGTAACCTGGAGCGAGAGAAATTCCGCGCCCAGTTCATCCGTTCTCAAACCGGCCTGGGCGTTGAGCAGGGCCGCGCGCACTAAGCCTTTCTCCCCGGTCATTCTGGCCGGGGAGCTTAAAACATCACCCACGCCACCAGCGGCGCAATCAGCACCATCACTACGCCTGAGAGCATCATTACCAGGCTTGCGACAACGCCCTCCTGCTGCCCCAGCTCATACGAACGTGCCGTACCCGCCCCGTGCGACGCCGCGCCAAACCCCGCGCCTTTCGCCATCCCTTCCCGGATCGACAAGCGCAGGAACAACATATCGCCGACCGCCATACCGAACACACCCGTCACGACAACAAACAGCGCCACCAGGTCCGGCTGCCCGCCGAGCGGTTTAGCGGCCGCCAGCGCAAACGGCGTGGTCACCGAACGCACCGCCAGGCTGCGCTGAATTTCATCGGGCAGCGTAAACAGCCGCGCCAGCCAGACGGAGCTGCACACCGCGACCACCGTGGCGGTGATGACGCCCGCGCTGAGCGACATCCAGTGGCGTTTGATAATCGCCAGGTTGTCGTAAACGGGGACGGCAAAAGCGATGGTCGCCGGGCCGAGCAGCCACAGCAGCCAGTGGGATTCGCCAATGTAGTTTTGCCAGGAGATGTGGCCGAAGACCAGCATCAGCACCAGCAGGATCGGCGTAAAGACCAGCGGCATCAGCGGCAGGGCATGAAAGCGGCGATACAGCCGCTTGTTGGCAAAGTAGATCGCCAGCGTCGCAATCAGGCACAAGACGCTGATCTGAAAATTAGTCATGTTTATGCCTGCTGATTTCATAGCGATACACTTTATCCACCACCCAGGCGGTCGCCCCCAGCACCATCAGCGTACTCAGCGCGATAACCGCAAAGATTCGCCAGCCGTCCACCATCAGCAGCTGCGCATAGTTCACCACCGCCACCACGGCAGGGACAAAGAACAGCAGCATCTCCGCCAGCAGCCAGCGCGCCCCGGCGCGCACCCAGTTAAGGGGGATCACGCGGCACAGAATAAGCGTGAGCATCAGCAGCATCCCGACAAGATTGGCGGGCAGCGGCAGATGCAGCCAGCCGACAAGATATTCCGCGAAAACAAACAGTCCCGCGTAGAGCAGTACCTGCACCGGGACCTGGAGTCGTTGCACAACGGCAGGCGTAACACGGCTTAACGCCACGGCCATGAGGGTTTTCCTCAAAAATGAGACGAGGCGCCAGTATAGAGAGCGCACGGTATGGACTGAAATGAATTAAAATCATCAAAGGTATAGTTTCGAGGAATAATCATGGACATAAGAACGCTGCGCTATTTTGTCGAAGTGGTTCGTCAGCAAAGTTTTACCCGCGCAGCGGAGAAGTTGTTTGTTACCCAGCCCACCATCAGCAAAATGCTGAAAAACCTCGAAGATGAACTGAACTGTACCCTGCTGATCCGCGACGGGCGCAAGCTGTTGCTGACCGACACCGGACGCGTAGTATTCGAACGCGGGCTGGCTATTCTGGCGGAGTTTCGCCAGCTGGAAGCAGAGCTGGGCGATATCAATCATCTGAAGAAAGGTGTGCTTCGCCTCGGCATTCCGCCCATGGTGGGGATGATGATGGCCGGGCCGATTAGCCTGTTTCGCCAGCGTTATCCCGGCGTTGAGCTGAAGATTTCGGAGTTTGGTGGGTTAACCGTCCAGCAGGCCGTCACCAACGGCGAGCTCGACGTGGCAATGACCGCCCTCCCCGTTGAGGAAGAGAGCGGTCTGGCGACGCTTCCGCTCTTTAGCCACCCGCTGTGCGTGCTGGTTCCCCGCTCCGGCGACTGGCTGAAGTTGGACTCGGTGAGACCTGAACTGCTCGGCGAGCACCCTCTGCTGATCTACAACGAAGACTTCGCCCTCAGCCGCCAGCTGATGACGCTGTTTAACCAGCATAACGTCAAGCCGCGCATAGCGGTGCGCAGCGGACAGTGGGATTTCCTGGCGGCGATGGTGCAGGCCGGCGTGGGGATTGCCATCCTGCCGCAGCCGATTTGCGAGCGTCTGGATAAAAACACGCTGCGCTGGATCCCGCTGGAGAGCGACCTGCACTGGCAGCTGGGGATGATCTGGCGCGAAGGGGTGTATTTATCGCAGAGCGCGCAGGCGTGGCTGCAGTGTTGTGAGGGGTTTTGGGTGCCCTCACCCTAACCCTCTCCCACAGGGCTGAGGAATCCCCAGTAATTTTTTGCCTGAAGCGATGAACACTTCTTCTGCAAAATTAATGGCTTACAGCGACACCCTGGTCCGGCTGTAAATCGCCGAAGCGTTTCCGTAAGGCCGGGGCGAGGCGCAGGGATGCGCCGAGAGGGCGTGGCCTGCAGGGATGCAGGCTCATGCCCGACCCGATAGCCTGAAGGAATAAGCTGAGGGCACCGCGAAGCGGCGATTTACCGCCGGGAGCCCGGGTCGCCAGGGTGGTGGCGATTGAGCCACCCTGGCACGTTCACCGGTCATGTCGTTACAGAGTAGCAAGGAACATAAAGTGAACGGAATGACCTCCACAGCCGTATGTTCCCCCTCACCCCAGCCCTCTCCCTCAAGGGAGAGGGGGTCGTCCGTGCAGGCATTATTTTGTGGGAAACCCTCAGCCCACAAGGAGAGGGAAGCGATCGAGCACGCAGGCCCGGTAAGCGCAGCGCCACCGGGCAAAAACAGCGCTACTGATTCTCTATCAACAGCGCTTCCAGCAGGTCCAGATCGTGCAGCAGCTTTTGCAGCGTTTCGTTGCTGATCTGCCGCGTGGCGCGCAGATGGTACAGCTCGGCGCGCTCTGAGCGCAGCGCCGCCAGGCGGAACCGGCGCTCCAGGTTTTCCTCCTGCAGCGAGCTTTCCACATCGTTACGCCCGTCCGCGCGGCGGCGCAGGTTACCAATCACGCGGGAACTGACCTCCGTCAGCAGCTGATTATCGATGTTCTCTTCCGCATCCGCGGCCAGACGCTCTTCCATCTTCTGAATCGCGACAATTGCTACTTCGGCGGTGGCCGCCCGGGCAATACGCTCCTCTTTATGCTGCTGAGTCGAATCACCGGCATCAATATGCTGGAGTAAAATCGGCAGCATAATCACGCCGACAAACAGGGAGAACAGAATCACGCCCGCCGCCAGGAAGACCAGCTCGTAGCGCGCCGGGAAGACGTCGCCCGTGGGCAGCAGCAGCGGAATGGAGAGCACACCGGCAAGGGTGATCGCCCCGCGTACGCCCGCAAAAGAGGCGATCAGCAGCTCACGCGTTGTCCACGAGCCGAACTCCATCGGCTTTTTCTTCAGGAAACGTACGCTGAAGTTTTTCATCGTCCACAGCCAGCCGAAACGCACCAGCATCAGCGCCATGTAGATCAGCACGATGTCGGTAAACAGCATCCAGACCTCAACGTTCGGATCGGCCTCCGCCGCCACCAGCGAGGATTCCATAATGCCCGGCAGCTGCAGGCCCAACAGCAGGAACACCATGCCGTTAAAGACAAATTCCAGCATGGCCCAGGTGCTGTTGGCACGCAGACGCATGGCCAGCGGCGCGCGACGCATTACGCCGGAACGGGTGATGGTCATCCCCGCCGCAACCGCAGCCAGAATGCCCGACACGCCGATATGTTCGGCAATCAGATAAGAGGCAAACGGCAGCAGGAACAGCAGTACGATCTGCGTTGCGGGCTCATCGCCGCCCCAGCGGCTGAGGAAGCGCAATGAGCGGCCGTACAGCCAGCTCACCACGAAGCCCGCCAGAATACCGCCAATCGCCACCTTGAAGAATTCCAGGGTTGCGCCGCCGATGGTAAAGACCATCGTGCCCATCGCAACGGCCACGGCAAACTTCAGGGCGACCAGGCCGGAGGCGTCGTTCATCAGCGCCTCACCCTGTAAAATCCCCATGATTTTCTTCGGAATACGACCTTCACCCACAATGCCGGACAACGCCACGGCATCGGTTGGCGACAGCACGGCGGCCAGCGCAAAAGCCGGTATTAATGGAATACCCGGTACCGCCCAGTAGATCAGAAAACCAATCCCGACGACGGTGACCACCACCAGCGCCAGCGCCAGGCCGAAAATCTCGCGCCCGTGCTCAAGGAATTCGCGGGTGGGCGTTTTCCAGCCATCGGCAAACAGCAGCGGCGGAATAAACAGCACGAGGAACAGTTCGGGGTCAAATTCCACGTGCAGGCCAAACGTCGGCCAAGCCAGCAGCGCGCCGATGGCAATTTGCATTAATGGCAGGGGGACCTGAAAGGGCAGTACGCGTGTAACCACCCCGGATAGCGAGACCACAAGGGTCATGATGAGTATTGTGAAGAAGATTTCCATGCGTTCCCTGTTTGCTATGTTGCTTATGTACTCCGGAAGGCGTCGTGCCTTTTATTCTATCTTCTCCAGAGTAACGCAAAAGGCAACAGGATGAGTCCTGAAAATAAAAACGGGCGGCCTGAGCCACCCGTTTTCGCATCAATGGACAACTTAGATTGCCCAGCCGCCCGCGTAGAACGCTACCAGCGCAACGGCGATAATCACGGTGCCGACGTTCAGCTTGCGCCATTCACCGGAGACCAGACGACCAATCACCAGCGACGCGAAGCCGATCATAATGCCGGTCACGATGTTACAGGTCAGGACGATGAAGACCGCGGTAATCAGGCCAGACATCGCGTCCACGAAGTCCGCAAAGTCGATTTTCGCTACGTTGCTCAGCATCAGCAGGCCAACGTACATCAGCGCTGGCGCGGTCGCATACGCCGGAACCAGATAGGAGAGCGGAGAGAGGAACAGGATCAGCATGAACAGCACGCCGACGGTGATCGCCGTCAGGCCGGTTTTACCACCTGCCGCCGTACCCGCTGCGGATTCGATGTACACCGCCGCAGGCGCCGCGCCCACCAGGCCGGAGAAGACGCTGCTCAGGGAGTCGGTAGTCAGCGCTTTGCCGCCGTCAATAATCTGACCGTCTTTATCCAGCAGGTTCGCCTGACCGGCCACCGCACGAATGGTACCGGTCGCGTCAAACACGGCGGTCATGACCAGCGCCAGCACGCTTGGCAGGATCACCGGGTTCAGCGCGCCAACGATATCCAGGCTGCCAATCAGGGAGTTGCCTTTGTCATCGCTCAGCGACGGCATGGCGAAGATACCGGAGAAGTGTACGGTTGGATCGAAAATCAGGCCGACAATAGAAACGCCGATAATGGTCAGCAGAATGCCGCCAGGCACCTTCAGTTTTTCCAGACCGATAATCACCGCCAGACCGATCAGCGACATGATCACCGGGAAGCTGGCGAAGTGGCCCAGAGCTACCGGCAGACCGTCCAGCGGGTTCTTGATGACCAGACCGACGCCGTTGGCGGCGATCAGCAACAGGAACAGGCCGATACCGATGCCGGTACCGTGCGCCACGCCCTGCGGCAGGTTGCGCAAAATCCAGCTACGGATGCCGGTCGCTGAAATCACGGTAAACAGCACACCCATCAGGAACACGGCACCCAGCGCAACCGGTACGCTGATGTGCTGACCCAGCACCAGGCTGAACGCGGTAAACGCGGTCAGAGAGATGGCGCAACCAATCGCCAGCGGCAGGTTCGCCCACAGACCCATCACGATGGAGCCCACGCCGGCCACAAGACAGGTCGCCACAAAGACAGCCGCTGGCGGGAAGCCTGCTTTGCCCAGCATGCCCGGCACAACGATGACGGAATAAACCATCGCCAGAAACGTTGTCAAACCGGCAACAATTTCCTGGCGCACGGTGCTGCCGCGGGCCGAAATTTTAAACATGGCGTCAAGTGAACCGCCAGTACGCGCAGATGGCGTAGACATAGAAAACATCCCCTGAGAGTTTTTTAGGAAGTCCGTAAGCGAGGTGGAGACGCCACTGCCAGCTGAACGTCAAATCCTTGTGTTGCGTTTGTGACGAAAGGGCGTCACAAAAAAAGCAAACGTTTAGCTCCGCGCTTACAAACGGGTGGTCAAATTAAGGCAAACGATTATCTAGCGTAATCCCCGCCCTTTTCAACTGAACTTTCTCGTTTTTCGCTAAAATTCACTTATGACGCTGAAGAAATAAACAGAGGATGCGCAAACGTTATCGTCTATGCGCAATTTGTTTACATTTCAGTCCTCGCCCGGGATAGATAATGGGCCCCCCTGTTCCAGGGTTCTTTGCCAGCCTGGGGTGTTCTCAACTTTTGTCTTCCACGCCAGAATATGCGGCAGATTAGCGATACCGCCTCGCGCCAGCAGGGCAAAGATCGGGAAGCTCATCTGGAT
Source organism: Enterobacter cloacae complex sp. ECL352 (assembly GCF_020149545.1). Lineage (NCBI taxonomy): Bacteria > Pseudomonadati > Pseudomonadota > Gammaproteobacteria > Enterobacterales > Enterobacteriaceae > Enterobacter > Enterobacter cloacae complex sp. ECL352. Next base: position 2,671,082 of record NZ_CP083709.1, on the reverse strand, counting down.
ATCGGCCATGCTGAGCGAATCCCCGGCAAACCAGCTGTTTTCGGCAAGATGTGACTCAATAAAGCGCGCATGGGTTTCCAGCTGACGGTTGAGATACGCTTTCTGCACCCCCTGCCCCAGCGCTTTGCCCAGGGTTCTGATACCAAACGGCACCGGCGGCTTGCCGAGGCTGTTGAAGACAAGCTTCATTAACAGCAGCGGCATCAGCGATCCTTCGGCGTAATGCAGCCAGAAGCGGTATTGCACCTTATGCGCCGGATCTAAAGGTTTAAGGCGTGACTCGGGATCGTACGTTTCCTGCAGGTACTCCAGGATGGCGCCCGACTCTGCAAGGATCAGTCCGTTATCTTCGATAACCGGCGATTTGCCCAACGGATGCACCTTTTTGAGAGCCTCCGGCGCCAGCATATTCTTTTCGCGCTGGTAGTGGACGATCTCATAAGGCAGGCCGAGTTCTTCCAGCGCCCAGATCGCGCGGTGCGAGCGCGACTGGTTAAGGTGGTGTACCGTGAGCATGGTTTTCTCCTGTTATTCATACTTTTTAACTATAGAAAATTGAACAACACCGCGAAAAAAATTCGTCTAAAAAACGGTCGGTGAGGCTGGCGAAAAAACGGGTCTTGCATAGAATTAAAGTGTCAGCACAATCCGGAACCTCCCCAACCAGCTCGACACTGAGGGGTGCTGATGTCGGGGGAAACCCTCCCGTGAACCAGCGGGATAGAGTGAAAGACAAAGACCGGGAAAAACTAAAGCGCCCTTATGTGGCGCTTTAGTTCTTTATAATGCTTTTGCCGGGTGGCGCTTCGCTTACCCGGCCTACGTTCCCGGTTTTGTAGGCCGGGTAAGGCGCAGCCGCCACCCGGCAAACCGGCCGCACAATCTCAATCCTCTTCCAGCAGCCGCGCCCCCGTCCCCTGCTCGCCCAGCCTGTCGCCGGGGTTACGCAACGGACAATCGCTACGCGACAGGCAGCCGCAGCCGATGCAGCCATCCAGCTCGTCACGCAGCGCGACCAGCGTATGAATACGCCTGTCCAGCTCTTCACGCCACTGGGACGACAGCTCTTTCCACTCTTTCGGGCTAAGCGTATGCCCTTCCGGCAGCACGCCAAACGCCTCGCCGATCGTGGCCAGGGGAATTCCGATTCGTTGCGCAATTTTGATAATCGCCACGTAGCGGAGCACGTCGCGAGTATAGCGACGCTGGTTGCCCCCGTTGCGGATGCTTTTAATTAACCCTTTGCTTTCATAGAAGTGGAGCGCGGATACCGCAACGCCGCTTCGCTTCGCCACTTCACCGGGAGTTAACAGCGCTTTAATTCGCGGCAATCTCTTTTCCATAAAACCTCTTTACCTCAAGTTAACTTGAGGAATTATACTCGCCCGCAGAGAAAACGACGAATTAACCGAGATAGTTGTATCTACAGAGGGGCAACCTTATGTCGCATCAGCAGATTATTCAGACGCTTATTGAATGGATTGATGAACATATCGACCAACCGTTGAACATTGATGTGGTCGCTAAAAAGTCGGGCTATTCGAAATGGTATTTACAGAGAATGTTCCGCACGGTCATGCATCAGACGCTGGGTGAGTACATTCGCCAGCGCAGACTGCTGCTGGCGGCGCAGGCGCTACGCTCAACGCAGCGGCCCATTTTTGATATCGCGATGGACCTTGGCTATGTGTCGCAACAAACCTTTTCCCGCGTGTTTCGCCGCGAGTTTGACCGCACGCCGAGCGACTATCGCCACCAGTTGAATTAATCGCCCTCAGTGCAAAGGCTGCTGCTGCCAGGTCATAAATTCCTGGGGCGGCATCGCTTTCGCGAAGTGCCATCCCTGACAAAACTGGACGCCGCGCTTCAACAGCCAGCTTACCTGCTCTGCCGTCTCTACCCCTTCCGCAATGGTTTTCAGCCGCAGGCTTTGCGCCATCTCGATAATATGCTCGGCGATCAGGTGACTGGTACTGTTGGTCGTTAAGGTATCGATAAACGATTTATCGATTTTCAGAATATCCACGTTCAGCGAGTAGAGGTTGTGCAGGTTCGAGTAACCGGTACCGAAATCATCGATCGCGACTTCATAACCCGCCTGACGGAAAGCCTGAATCACCGGGGTGGTTTTTGGCACATCGATAAAACCGCGTTCCGTCACTTCTATTTTGATTTGCTGCGCACGGACGGCGTAGTGGCGGGCCTTGTCGGAAATCATGGCGATCAGCCGCGAGGAGTGGAAATCCGTGGCCGACAGGTTAATCGAAATATAGAGATGCGGATGCTCGGCCAGGAAATGGCCCAGATCGTTGAACACCTCCTCAACGACATAGTCCGTAATCCGCTCGCTCATCCCCTCATTTTCCGCCAGCGGGATAAACTCAGCCGGGCTCATCACCTGCCCATTAAAGCCAGGCCAGCGCAACAGCGCCTCCGCACCCACACACTGGTTATTCTTAATATCAATAATCGGCTGATAGTGGACGCAAAGCTGTCGTTTGTTCAGCGCGCGGTGCAGTAAGCGCCCCGGCGAATTAAGCTCACGATGGGTACGCGACCATACCAGCAAAATAATAATGCTGCAGATCATGCCCAGCGGTAGCGTCAACGTCGCCTGGTGATAAAGCGTTTCATAAAAGCGTTTATTTGATGTCGAGACAATGGCCGCAATCGGTCTTTTGGGAGATGTTACGATCGTATAAAAGCGGTTATCTTTTTGAAATACCGATTCCTTATCCCGAATCATCGAATTTAATAAAGAAACATTGGCTTTCTGGCTGACGGAAAAGAAAGCATTGGTTACCGTGTCGTACACACCCCAGGAGAGAGAATGATCCGCGGACATGACTTCGCTGTATGAAAGCGGATTGACGACCACCACATAATTTCCGCGCTGCATATATGTCATTTTATAGCCAGTATAAAATGGGGTATCGCGATAATAATAGATAGCGACGTCAGGTTTGCGCGTGTAATTAGCGACAGGAATGGCGTAGGGGTGATCCGGTGTAAAAACGGTCGAACAAAGAAAATTCTGACCTTCAGCGTAAATTAAATCGGCGACAAACAGGCGGCCACGAACAACGTTCAGCATATATTGACGGTGTCCCGGCGTGCAAAGCTCGCCCTGATATTTTACCGCCTCGTCCCTGGCAAGCTCAACCTGTTGAATAACCAGCTCTGTTTTGTCTAAAGCCAGTTCAGCAAATGTGCGTAGCTGGGCGCTTGTTTCAGACACGGCACGCAGTTGGGCAAACCATAGCGCAAGCATCACCGGCAGCATAACTACCATGATGATCCCTACCACCCTGAGCATTTTGCGCCGCGCGCTACGATTCATTTCCCGCCCTATATCCCTGCATGTTGTACGCCTGTAGTACTTAAGGCCGGATGCTTTGTTAAACAGGTGATTACGTTGCATGAATCATGCGAAGTTAGCAACTGACTTTTAGTATTAAAAATCTTAAATTTCGTTATGCCGATAATATTTTCCCGTAAGTTAAACTGTAAGTATTCGTTCCGTTTCAATTAAGGAAAATAATTATCCAGCCCGTCAGGCAGACGGGAAGATAACACAACAGACAATCGTTGATTAAGCCAAACGTCTGACAGCATGAAAAAAGTACAATTTCATCATGACGTTTTATGCTATTTGCTCTGAGGCATTGTGTCCGTTGATTTATAAATAGTCAGCCTACACCACAATATTTTGAGTATTGGCGGAGAATAATGCCCCTCTTATAAAAAACGAATTTGCGCTATCCCCACTTGCCCGAAGCGCGTTTTCGGCACGCTGTGGGTCCGCCTCCTCATGCGCCGAAGGCAGGACCAGCCCGCACAATCGCCTTTTCTGAGGAATAAAATCCTCTTTTTTGATCGCACAGATACTGGCGAATAAATCAACAAATGCGATATAGTTCACACATATTTTGTAACGAGAAACACCGTTTCATTCAGTTCGTCTGTTTTATAGAGGATGGGTTTTATGGCAACCATTACTACCAGCATGGTTCTCCTGCGCTGGCCTTTGTTGAGTGCGGTACTGATGTTTCTAGCCAGCACGCTGAACATTCAGTTTCGTAAATCTGACTATGCGGGCCTTGCTGTCATCAGCACCCTGCTGGGGCTGGGTGCGGCCTGCTGGTTTGCAACGGGCCTGCTTGGCATCACCCTGCTGGATATCGCTGCCGTCTGGGAAAACATTAAAGTGGTGATGGTTGAGGCGATGAGCCATACGCCGCCAGACTGGCCGATGGTGATTACCTGATCCCTTCCGGAATAAAAAAACCCAGACGCTAGTCTGGGTTTTTTGTTTTCAGCACGCGGAAATCAGAACGGAATGTCGTCGTCGAAATCCATTGGCGGTTCGTTAGACGGCGCCGGAGCAGACTGCTGCTGCGGACGAGACTGTGCGCCGCCGCTGAACTGGTTGCCGCCCTGCGGCTGCTGAGGCTGACCCCAACCGCCCTGCTGCTGGCTCTGACCGCCACCTGCCGGTGCACCACCGCCCTGACGGCCACCCAGCATCTGCATGGTGCCGCCCACGTTGACCACGACTTCTGTGGTGTACTTCTCAGCGCCGGCCTGATCGGTCCATTTGCGGGTACGCAGCTGGCCTTCGATATAGACCTGAGAACCTTTACGCAGATACTCACCGGCCACTTCGGCCAGTTTGCCAAACAGCACTACACGGTGCCATTCGGTCTGCTCTTTCATCTCACCGGTCGCTTTATCACGCCAGGATTCGGAAGTAGCCAGCGTAATGTTGGCAACTGCGCCACCACTCGGCATGTAGCGTACTTCCGGGTCCTGGCCCAGATTACCGACGAGAATCACCTTGTTTACGCCTCTGCTGGCCATGTTCGTGTCTCCTGAATACGTTTCTTAATAGTGTAAACGCGCGAGTGTACCATTTCCACGCGGCAATTTGCATAGTTGCGTAGTCGGTTCAGAAATCTCTCGCGGACTCTACATTGTTACACAGCCAATCAGAAAATGCATTCCAATACTGTATATTCAAACAGGTCAAATTGTGTCATAATTAGCCGTTTCTGACAGCCGTTTGTCCTTCAAACAAATCAGGCAATCCGTGTTCCAACCGGGAAAGGTGAATGGATAAGATCGAAGTTCGGGGCGCCCGCACCCACAATCTCAAGAATATCAACCTCATAATCCCTCGCGACAAACTCATTGTCGTGACCGGGCTTTCGGGGTCTGGCAAATCCTCACTGGCTTTCGACACTTTGTATGCCGAAGGACAGCGTCGTTACGTTGAATCGCTCTCTGCGTACGCGCGTCAGTTCCTGTCGCTGATGGAAAAACCGGATGTCGACCACATTGAAGGGTTGTCCCCTGCTATCTCTATTGAGCAGAAGTCCACCTCGCATAACCCGCGTTCAACGGTCGGTACCATTACCGAAATTCATGACTACCTGCGTCTGCTGTATGCCCGCGTGGGTGAGCCGCGCTGCCCGGACCACGACGTCCCGCTGGCGGCCCAGACCGTAAGCCAGATGGTGGATAACGTGCTGTCGCAGCCGGAAGGCAAACGCCTGATGCTGCTGGCGCCGATCATTAAAGAGCGAAAAGGCGAACACACCAAAACGCTGGAAAACCTGGCAAGCCAGGGCTATATCCGCGCCCGTATCGACGGCGAGGTGTGTGACCTGTCCGACCCGCCAAAGCTGGAGCTGCAGAAGAAGCACACCATCGAAGTGGTGATTGACCGCTTTAAGGTACGCGACGATCTCGCCACGCGCCTGGCGGAATCTTTTGAAACGGCGCTGGAACTCTCTGGCGGCACGGCCGTGGTCTCCGACATGGACGACCCAAAAGCGGAAGAGCTGCTCTTCTCCGCCAACTTCGCCTGCCCGATTTGCGGCTACAGCATGCGCGAGCTCGAGCCGCGCCTGTTCTCATTCAACAACCCGGCGGGCGCGTGCCCGACGTGTGACGGCCTGGGCGTCCAGCAGTATTTCGACCCGGACCGCGTGATCCAGAACCCGGAGCTGTCGCTGGCGGGCGGGGCCATTCGCGGCTGGGACAAGCGTAACTTCTACTACTTCCAGATGCTGAAATCGCTGGCAGAGCACTACAAGTTTGACGTCGAAGCACCGTGGGCGAGCCTGAGCCCGAACGTGCATAAAGTGATCCTGTTCGGTTCCGGCAAAGAGAACATCGAGTTCAAGTATATGAACGATCGCGGCGATACCTCCGTGCGCCGCCACCCGTTCGAAGGGGTGCTGCACAACATGGAGCGCCGCTACAAAGAGACCGAATCCAGCGCGGTGCGCGAGGAGCTGGCGAAGTTCATCAGCAACCGCTCCTGCGCCACCTGTGAAGGAACGCGTCTGCGTCGCGAAGCGCGCCACGTGTTTGTGGAAAACACCGCGCTGCCGACCATCTCAGACATGAGCATCGGCCATGCGATGGACTTCTTCAACAATCTGAAGCTCTCCGGCCAGCGCGCGAAAATCGCCGAAAAAGTGCTGAAAGAGATTGGCGATCGCCTGAAATTCCTGGTGAACGTCGGCCTGAACTACCTGACACTTTCCCGCTCGGCAGAAACGCTCTCCGGCGGTGAAGCCCAGCGTATCCGTCTGGCGAGCCAGATTGGCGCGGGCTTAGTCGGCGTGATGTACGTGCTGGATGAGCCGTCCATCGGCCTGCACCAGCGCGACAACGAGCGCCTGCTCGGGACGCTGGTTCACCTGCGCAACCTCGGCAACACGGTAATTGTGGTCGAGCACGATGAAGATGCGATCCGCGCGGCCGACCACGTCATCGACATTGGCCCAGGCGCTGGCGTGCACGGCGGCCAGGTGGTCGCGGAGGGAACGCTGAAGGACATCATGGCGGTACCCGAATCGCTGACCGGCCAGTACATGAGCGGCAAGCGTAAGATTGAGGTGCCAAAACAGCGCGTAGCGGCAGATCCGGAAAAAGTGCTGAAGCTGACCGGCGCGCGCGGCAACAACCTGAAAGACGTCACCCTGACGCTGCCGGTTGGCCTGTTTACCTGCATCACCGGCGTGTCCGGTTCCGGTAAATCGACGCTGATCAACGATACGCTGTTCCCGATTGCGCAGACGGCGCTGAACGGCGCGACGCTGGCCGAGCCTGCACCGTACCGCGACATCCAGGGTCTGGAGCATTTCGATAAAGTTATCGACATCGACCAGAGCCCGATTGGCCGTACCCCGCGCTCTAACCCGGCAACCTATACCGGCGTCTTCACGCCCGTACGTGAACTCTTTGCCGGCGTGCCGGAAGCGCGCTCCCGCGGCTATACGCCAGGACGTTTCAGCTTTAACGTTCGCGGCGGCCGCTGCGAAGCGTGCCAGGGCGACGGCGTGATCAAGGTTGAGATGCACTTCCTGCCGGATATCTACGTGCCGTGCGACCAGTGCAAAGGCAAACGCTATAACCGCGAAACGCTGGAGATTAAGTACAAAGGCAAGACCATCCACGAAGTGCTGGACATGACCATTGAAGAGGCGCGCGAGTTCTTTGACGCTGTGCCTGCACTGGCGCGTAAGCTGCAGACGCTGATGGACGTAGGCCTGACCTACATTCGTCTTGGGCAGTCGGCAACCACGCTGTCCGGCGGTGAAGCGCAGCGCGTGAAGCTGGCGCGTGAGCTGTCAAAACGCGGCACCGGTCAGACGCTCTACATTCTGGACGAGCCGACCACCGGCCTGCACTTTGCCGACATCCAGCAGCTGCTCGAGGTTCTGCATCAGCTCAGAGACCAGGGCAACACCATCGTGGTCATCGAGCATAACCTGGACGTGATTAAAACCGCGGACTGGATTGTCGATCTCGGTCCGGAAGGCGGCAGCGGCGGCGGTGAAATTCTCGTCTCCGGTACGCCAGAGACCGTTGCAGAGTGCGAAGCCTCGCACACCGCGCGCTTCCTTAAACCGTTGCTGTAATTGTCACACGGAGAGTTGCTGTCGGGTGGTTTCCGGCAGCAGCTCAACCGCCTGCTGATAGGACGCGTCCACCAGGTAGTAAATCTGCGAGCCTGGAATCGACCCATCCAGATAGACGGTACTCCAGTGCGCCTTATTGAGGTGCTTGCTCGGCCTCACGTCATCATGCTGCTGGCGTAGCAAATCCGCCAGTTCAGGGCTGGTTTTCAGCGACGCCGCCGGACGGCCTTCCACCTCTTTCACCATCGCAAACAGGACATCTCCCACCTTAATCTGCGTGGCTTTCCAGTCGCTGTGGACGCTCTGCGCCGCGCCGGGCTTGCTCATGCAGTACTGAAGTATCTCCGAAATTGTCATCTTTATTCCCCTTGTAGCGTGGCGATAATTTTACGCGAACCACCGTGAATGCGATGCTCTCCCAGCCAGATCCCCTGCCACGTTCCCAACATCAGCCGCCCGTTGTGAACCGGCAGTATCAACGATACGCCCAGCAGGGAGGATTTAATATGCGAAGGCATATCGTCCGCCCCCTCATAGTCATGCTCGTAAGGCGCGTTGTCCGGGACGCTCTTCAGAAAATGGTGCTCCATGTCGGACCGGACGGTGGGATCGCAATTTTCATTAAGCGTGAGAGAGGCGGACGTGTGCTGAAGCAGCAGATGCAGCAAACCCGTTTTCACCCGCGACAGGTCGCGGAGTTGCCCGATGACTTCATCCGTCACCAGGTGAAATCCGCGTGGTTTAGCGCTTAAGGTCAGGGTCTGTTGGTACCACATGTGCTGCTCCGTGATGAAAGATGAATCTTTCTAAGTGTGCAGCAAGAAGACGAAAGGTAAAACCCGCAGCAGCGAGATTTGATTAAAAAAGAGTCAAACACGCTGCTGGGTACTTAATACTCCGAGTTGACGATCACCTCTTCGCCAAACTTTCCGGCCATCGGCAGCGGTCGATAGGTCGAGTTAGAAGCACGTAACACCCTGATCCCTCTGGCTCCCACGTCATGCGCGGCGGTGATGTCGTTATCCGAATCGCCGTAGAATACTTTGATATTTTTCTTTTCCAGCCACTGGGTTTTGGTGTTTTGCCCTTCTTTGTCACCGGCAAAAATGACCGGATTCATGCTGGTCGCCGGGATCTGGAAATCATCCTGCAGCGTTTTCGAGACGGTTTCCGTTTTGGTCTGACTGCGGCCGGTGACAAAGTAAATGCTATCACCGCGCTTCACGTGCATGGCAATAAGCGCACGGGCAACTTCTTTCGGGATGCTGAATTCGTCCCAGCCGTTATTCATTTTTTCCCAGAATTCCGGGTTCTTCAGATACGCTTCGCTGTCGGGTGAATACGTTTTCTTCCCGCGCCAGAAGCCGGGGCTTGAGAACAGCACGGTATCGTCAATGTCAAAGCCCACGGCCATTGGCGCGCGGCCAATCAGGCTGTTTTCGATTTGGGCCACGGAAACCCAGTGAATGGGCGCCTGCTCGGCGAGAATGGCGGCGGTGGTGCCGGTGTAAAGCGGCGTCGGGGCAGAAGCTCGCGCGACGACGGCGCTGTTAAGCGAGAACAATAAGCAGGCGGCGCTGAGCGCCAGTGTGATCTTGCGCATATTTTCCCCTGAATATTCAGTTTGTTATCGTTTTAATTTGAGCGGATGGTCAAAAAACTATCCGACCATAACCCCAGCGGGAGGTGAAGGGAAGGAGTTTTTGCTTATGAAGCGGAATAAAAAGAAGACGATCACAGAATGCCGGGCAACGTATTTGTGCGGCCTGATGCCCTCACCCCGGCCCTCTCCCACGGGGAGAGGGCCGGTTGGTAAGCGCTTACATCACAGCAGCAAATGCCTGCGCCACGCGATGAACGTTGCTGGCATTCAGGCCCGCCACGCACATACGGCCGCTGGCGATCAGGTAGACGCCGAACTCTTCCCGCAGGCGATCGACCTGCGCCGCGCTCAGACCGGTATAGCTGAACATCCCACGCTGCTTGAGCAGATAGTCGAAGTTATGTCCCGGCACGGCCTCTTTCAGCACGTTAACCAGCTCCTGACGCATGGACAGGATGCGCTTACGCATCGCTTCCACTTCGGCAAGCCAGGACGCTTTCAGCTGTTCGTCACCGAGAACCGTCGCCACCACCTGCGCACCAAAGTTTGGCGGGCTGGAGTAAATACGGCGCACCGTCGCCTTCAGCTGGCCCAGGACGCGACCCGCCGCTTCGGCGTCTTCACAGACCAGGGACAGACCGCCAACGCGTTCACCGTACAGGGAGAAGATTTTAGAGAAGGAGTTGCTGACCAGCGCTGGCAGCCCGGCGCTGGCCACGGCGCGGATGGCGTAAGCATCTTCTTCCATACCTGCGCCAAAGCCCTGGTAGGCGATGTCGAGGAACGGAATCAGGTCGCGGGCCTTCAGTACCTCAATCACCGCATCCCACTGGGCGTTGGTGAGATCTGCCCCGGTCGGGTTATGGCAGCATGGGTGCAGCAGCACAATGCTGCGCGCCGGCAGGGTGTTCAGTTTTTCCAGCAGCGCTTCAACGCGTACGCCGTTCGTTTTACCGTCGAACCACGGATAGGTCGCCACGTTGAAACCTGCGCCCTCGAAGATCGCAACGTGGTTTTCCCACGTCGGGTCACTGACCCATATGCCTGAATCCGGGAAGTATTTTTTCAGGAAGTCTGCACCCACTTTCAGCGCACCCGAGCCGCCCAGCGTCTGGATGGTCGCCACGCGTTTTTGCGCGAGCACCGCGTGATCGGCACCGAATAACAGCGGAGCGATGGTGTTGCGGTAGGCGTTTAACCCTTCCATCGGCAGATAAAGAGAAGCACCGTGTGGAACAGCGTTCAGACGCGCTTCGGCTTCGGCAACGGCTTTTAATTGAGGAATGATGCCATCCTCGTTGTAATACAGACCGATGCTGAGGTTCACTTTGTCGCTGCGAGGATCTTCTTTGAAACGCTCCATTAAGGAGAGGATAGGGTCGCCGGCATAGGCGTCAACTTTCTGAAACACGCGATGGTTCTCCGGAATTCGATGAGGCAGGGATTTCAACAATAAACCGGAATATCACTCAACACCACCCCTTAAGATTATCCTGCGATCGGCATAGGTTTTTTGCGTCCTCTCGCCATGACATTTACCCAATATTTTCCCCTTCTCGCTTTTCGTAATGTGGCTCCTGCGCAACCGCGCATTCACTGATTCAAGGAGTTCACATCATGGATTCACAATTTATTGGTTCAGTTATTAACGCCCTGCCGCTGGAACATATGATCGGCGGTCCGCTGCAGGCGATGATCAAAGCACAGGTCCAGGCGAGTAAGGCCTATACCGACTTCCTGCTCTCCGTCTGTATTAAAGACGGCAAAGCTGTCGCGATCGAGTTCGATTACGACGAAACCGTGGTAGACGAACAGGGGGTCAATAAAGGCAGCGTGACTCGCAAGATGAGTATTCCGCTCCTGGCGGCGGTCACCCACCCCATCATCTGTATCGAGGACGGTACCATCGACTTTGAGCTGGAAGTGAGCCAGAGCGAAGCCAGTTCCAGCAGCACCGAAGCGGAGGCCTCCGTGGAAGCGTCCGTCGGCTGGGGCGTTTTCAAAGCGAAAATGACCGGCAAGGTCTCCCATAAATCGGAGCAGACCCGTTCGACCGATACACGCGCGAAATATTCCATTCATACCCAGATTAAACGCCAGGAGCCACCTGAAGCTCTGCAGCGCGTGATTGATTACCTGACCAACGCCAAAACCAAGCCTGTCGCCGCGCAATAATCTTCCACGCCGCGACATACGTGCGATTCCGTAACGCAGGGGCTACCCGGGTAGCCCTTTTTCCAGGAGCGAAATATGTCTTTTAAAAAATGGCTGCGCGGCGGCAAGGATGAGGAGCCGGAAAACAGTGCGGGCAAAGAGGATGAAGGCACGCCGCCGGTACAGGAAAACACGCTTCCATCGCCTCCAGCCGATATTCCCGGCGTGCCGATCTCGCTTGAAGATATCACGCGTGGGATGCAGTACGCGGCCACTGCGGCCAACGAACTGATTGCTCAGCAGTATATGAAGGCGCTGGATCCCTTTTTCGAACCCGCAGAAGACGGTTCGTTAATTCCACGCACGGTACAGCTGGCGCTGGATGAAAAGCACTACTTTGACCTGCCCTTAGTCGCGCTTTCGACACCGCGCGGGCTGATGCTGGAAAAGATGAAGGTCAACCTGACGATCCGTACGGAAGGCATGCAGGCGCCTTCCCGCCAGTCCGGTGAAAACGAATTTGGCCGCTTTCACGTCAGCCTTTCGCCTTCCAGCGATAACAAAGGCGGGCGTGACAGCCGCCACGTCGATGTAGAGATGCAATTTACCGCACTTGAGCCACCGGAAAGCGTCATGCGTTTGATTGACGAATACACCAACAAGGTGATTCCCCGCCCGAAAGCAGAGGAGACTCCGTAATGCAAAAACAACCAGAACGTACAGGTGACAGGGGCATTCAGCTTATTTGCCAGTTTGAAGGGCTGAGGCTGGAGCGTTATCGCGATGCCGTAGGTTTATGGACCATCGGCTACGGCCATTTGATCCTCAAAGAGGAGATGGAAAAGCTCACCAAAATTACCACCGGTGAAGCCAAAGATCTGCTGCGCAAAGATCTGAAACGCACCGAGGACGGCGTGAAAAAACTGCTGAACAACGCTTCGACGCAGAACCAATTCGACGCGCTGGTTTCGTTCGCCTTCAACCTTGGCGTGGGCAATTTAAAGAAATCCACGCTGCTCAAAAAATTCAACGCAGGCGATATCCAGGGCGCCGCACTGCAGTTCAAAAGCTGGAATAAGGCAGGCGGTAAGGTTTTGACCGGGCTTACCCGACGCCGCGAGGCGGAAATGAAGCTATTTCTTAGTTAATTCAACAGGAAAATTACAATGAAACCACTTTACATAGTGAAAATGGCCGTACTGTCTGTTTCGTTATTCAACGTGTTACAGGCAACCGCCGCCATGCCAACCTGCGAAGAGGAAATAAAGGAAGCCAACACCTTTTTATCTTCTCAGGGTATGGTGCCCGTCAATAACGTGACCGATCTGGCGACAACGCTTCGTCATATAAAAAATTTTGGGCGCCTGCCCGACCGCTATATTACCTCGGATGAGGCCAAACGCCTCGGCTGGTCGGGAAGTGAAAGCGAATCGCTTTGGGGTCTTAAACCCACCAATCAAAAATGGATCGGTGGCGATAAATACAGCGATCGCGCTCTTCCTTCCAGTCAGCCCTGGCTTAGCGCGGATATCGATGTCGTGAAGGGGTATCGCTCTCCCAAGCGTTTGATTTACAGCCTGTCAGGGCAACAGCGCTTTATTACGACCGATAAGTATCAGCATATTGTTGAGCTGGATCCCTGCCAATAATAAGCGCCCGTTACGATAATAAATCCCCTTTTCCGAGGGGATTTATCCTTGCAGAGGATGAACGTATGTCTGACATCTATCTCCCGACCCTCATCAGTGAAGCCTTGCTGGCTTTTTCAGGTTTATTTGGCGGCGTCAGTATCTCGTTTTTCTGGCAACCGCAGCGATTGCACCAGCACAGCCGATTTATGGCAGGCATTATTTTTGGTGGAATCAGCATGGGCGCGGCCGTCGCATTAGGTGGATTAGCAGCCCGCTGGTTAAAGATAGACCTTAATCAGGCCGATATCACGCTTGGTTTAGGGTATATCCTCGGGGCAATGAGTAATGGCCTGATCGTCTGGCTGGCAAACTTTTTTCGCCGGCATGAACAGCGCGATATTTTTGATGTTGCAAGCGTCATCAAAAGTAAAGTCAGACATGAATCACTTTCTCCGCCTGATTTAACCCACAACAAACCCGATGGAGAATAAATGCTTAACATAATGAATGGCTGGGTGCTTCCCTTTATTATCTTCGTCGACCTGATAACATCGCTGCTGATTTTGTTTGCCGCCTATAGCCGAAGAGTCCATGCCCTGCCGGTAATGTGTAAAATTGGCTTAGCCGCCCTCGCCTTTGGTTTTTTTGGTGAGAGCAGCTTAAACATGAAATTTATTCTTACCGGTGCTGATATACTGAGTGACAGCTTTCCATTTTGGCTATTGCAGGACTTCGGAACGCTGGTGGTGGTGATATATTATTTCAAATCTCAGTACCGTTAAAAAAACAAAGCGCAACAGAGGTCTGTCTGTTGCGCTTTTCTTTTAACGCATTTTGACTGCAGCCCTTCGCTTTGCTGAAAATCGGCTAATTAGACATATATTTAAAATAGAGCATTGCGGCCTGCGTCCGATTGTTGACCTGTAGTCGGTGAAAGATGGATTCCAGATGCACTTTGACCGTACCTGCGCTGATATTCAATTGCCGGCTGATCTGCTTATTTGTTCCTCCATTCGCCAGCAGCTTAAGAACTTCCTTCTGCCGACGACTCAGGGAGTAGATCGGCAACCCGCCAGTGGGTTGTTCTCGCTGGACCACGGCTTGCTCCGGAAAACAGACCACCCCCGAGGAGACCATACAAAGTATCTGGCTGATTTTCTCGGCGGGGAGATCCTTGGTAAAAATGCCCTTAATGCTTTGGCGGATGTAGAAGTTGAATATCTTATCCGTCGTTTTTCGTAACATCACCACGATCGGTAGCTCAGGCCAGTTTGTCATCAAATTAGTGATAAAATCACGGCACTTCATTTCACCATCCAGCAAAATAATGCTGACCGGCATAGAGGTTAAAATTGCGTGTGCATCTTCAAAATTGCTCGCTGCAAAAACAGTGCATTCCGGCATGACGCGTTCCAGCTCTGTTTTCATACCGTGAATGAAGATCGGTAATTCATCGATCATTAATATATTCATCGTAGCATAACCCCGTGTGAAATCTATTTTCTTAGGTTATTCAACCAACTTATTCCGAAATTAAGTATGCGTGCTATTACAAAACTGTAAAAACAGCATTCGGCATAAGGCAAATGTCATATATCCAAAGCAAAAAGTTAAGCAGTACTACACATTAAACATAGCCATATTTAATTAAGAACGATCTTATCGTTATTAAAAACAGCCTGGGCTCAATAGCATATTCCCAGAAATATTGCTGGCACTTATTATTTTACTGCACGCGTGCCATCCACCTACATATTAATATTTCAATGAGGTCATTTATGACAATACTAACAGTGTATTTCTGTGGTACTGGATCTAATAAATTTGATGAGTCTCATGCTAATTACTGGAACGGCGAGCTCATCTCTTCTCTGGCAGCCAATAACAAGGGTAAAGAGTTCGCCGAATGGGTCATTCTTGATGGTCCGGGGAGCGGCAATCTACAAAGCGATGAGCTTTGGGTCAAAAGCGGAGAATATTCTCAGCTTCGCGCCCAGCTTCTGGGCAGCGGCTGGAATGAGAATGTTCAGCATGCGATCAATATTATCAAAGGACACGTTGACTGGCAGCGTGAGAAGCTCACAAAAGAAAACTATGAGCAGCTTAAAAAGGCGGGTGTACCGATTCAGGACGTTGAGGTTACCGGCTCATTTTGGTGGCGCAAATATGACTATGGCGATCGTAAAGTGACCCAGCAGGCGCTGCAGCAGCAAATCATCAAAACCTTCCGCCAGGGTCAGATCCTGCCCACTCAGGTGAACCTTGTTGGGTGGAGCCGGGGCGGAATTAGCTGCCATATGCTTGCCAATGCAATGCTTGCCGATCCCCTTTTAACGACGATTCCGGTGAATATTTTTGCGGTCGATCCGGTTCCGGGTATGGGTAATTTCCAGGCGGACAAAGTCACTCTGGGCAGCAACGTGAAGGAGTATGTGGCTTTCTATGCCAGACATGAGCGATCAAAAGGTTTCTCGTGCGTCATTCCACAGACCGATAGCGCGACAAAAGTCCATATTTATCCCATGTCTGGTCGCCACGCTACGCTGGTAGGGAATGCTTCGGCCAATGGGAATAGCGGGGAAAAAGTGGTCCATGAGCCCGGCACGATCGTGCGTCATTTCGCCGAAGTTTGCCTGCAAAGATGGGGCGTCACGCTGGATAAAAAGCTCAATCTGGATGGAGTGCAGCTGCTGGAATTGCATCAGGCCATCCAGCGTAACGCTCCGCTATTCGCCGAAATGCAGAAAACGGTGTACACCATTTCGGAAAACGATGGGGGGGAGCGTTATGTCTCGTTGGGCAGCACCGGAAAACGGTTCTCGTCCATCCAGGGTTCGCGCTTCAGTCCGGAGTCAGGGCTCGCGTCGGATTATTTGACTAATCAGGCGATCTATAACGTGTTGAAATAAGCGTTACGCGTCCAACGGCAGCTAATGCCGTTGGACGACTATCTGCGAGTCTCAGTCGATGTACTTCATCGCAACCCTTGACGTCAGGCGCGTGATAAGTTCGTAAGCACTCACTTTCGTAATTTCAGCAATGCGTTCGACGGGCAAACCTTCACCCCACATCACGACATCGTCGCCGGGCTTATCCTGGGCTTCAGGCCCCAGATCGACACAAATCATGTCCATCGCCACGCGGCCGACGATCTTCACCTCGCGACCGTTGACCAGAACCGGCGTACCCGACGGCGCGGCGCGCGGATAGCCGTCACCATAGCCCATCGCCACCACTCCGAGACGGGTATCACGCTCGCTGGTCCAGGTACCGCCGTAGCCCACCGGCTCGCCCGCTTTATGGTCACGCACGGCAATCAGGTTAGAGACCAGCGACATGACCGGCTGGAAGCCAAAGTCCGGCCCCCAGGGTTTGTTCTCCAGCGGCGACACGCCGTAGAGAATGATGCCCGGTCGCGCCCAGTCGAAGTGCGACTGCGGCCACAGCAGAATACCGCCGGATGCCGCAATCGAGCGCATCCCCGGCTTGCCTTCGCAAAAGGTGTTAAAGATATCCAGCTGGCGCTCGGTCGCACCGCACTCGGGCTCATCGGCGCGGGCGAAGTGGCTGACGATATTCACCGGCTGGCGCACGTTTTTGCACCGGCATAAACGCTGATAAAACGCTTCCGCGCTTTCCGGACGCACGCCCAGACGATGCATGCCCGTGTCGAGCTTCATCCAGACGGTCACCGGCTCGCTCAGTTCGGCGGTTTCGAGTGCGGTTAGCTGTTCTTCGTTATGTACCGCCGTGTGCAGATGCTGGTCAGCAATGGTCGGTAAATCTGTGGCTTCGAAAAAGCCTTCGAGGAGCAAAATGGGTTGAGTAATGCCGCCCGCACGCAGGCGGAGGGCTTCTTCAAGACGGGCGACGCCAAAGGCGTCGGCATCGGGGAGCGTTCGCGCGGTCTCAAGAAGACCGTGTCCGTAAGCGTTCGCTTTCACGACTGCAACGAGCTTGCTGGCAGGCGCCAGTTCACGCAGACGTTGCAGGTTGTGTCGCAGAGCGCGGCGGTTAATAACAACAGTTGCCGCTTGCATTTGAATTCCTTAGAAATTACTCATCATCATATTGAGGACCGGCATAGTTGTCGAAACGCGACCACTGTCCGTTAAAGGTCAGACGCACCGTCCCGATTGGGCCGTTACGTTGTTTACCAATAATAATTTCGGCGATCCCTTTCAGGTCGCTATTCTCGTGATAAACCTCATCACGGTAGATAAACATGATTAAGTCGGCATCCTGCTCGATGGAGCCGGACTCACGCAGGTCAGAGTTGACCGGGCGCTTGTCGGCACGTTGTTCCAGAGAGCGGTTCAGCTGCGACAGCGCGACGACCGGTACGTGCAGCTCTTTGGCTAACGCCTTGAGCGAGCGGGAAATCTCCGCAATTTCAAGCGTACGGTTGTCGGAAAGCGACGGGACGCGCATCAGCTGAAGGTAGTCGATCATGATGAGGCCGATGCCGCCGTGTTCACGGGCGATACGGCGCGCGCGGGAGCGCACTTCCGTCGGCGTCAGGCCGGAGGAGTCATCGATATATATGTTACGTTTTTCCAGCAGAATGCCCATGGTGCCGGAAATGCGCGCCCAGTCTTCATCATCGAGCTGGCCGGTACGAATGCGGGTCTGATCCACGCGCGACAGCGACGCCAGAGAACGCATCATAATCTGCTCGGAGGGCATCTCAAGGCTGAAGATCAATACCGGCTTATCCTGCAACATCGCCGCGTTTTCGACGAGGTTCATCGCAAAGGTAGTTTTACCCATCGACGGACGCGCGGCGACGATAATCAAATCCGACGGCTGCAGACCGGCGGTTTTCTTGTTCAAATCGTCATAGCCGGTGTTTACCCCGGTCACACCGTCGTGCGGCTGCTGGAACAGCTGTTCGATACGGGCAACGGTGGCGTCGAGGACATCGGCGATGTTTTTTGGACCTTCGTCTTTATTGGCGCGGCTTTCGGCGATTTTAAAGACGCGGGATTCAGCCAGATCGAGCAGGTCTTCGCTGGTACGCCCCTGTGGATCAAAACCGGCTTCGGCGATCTCATTCGCCACCGAAATCATCTCGCGGACGACGGCACGTTCGCGCACGATATCGGCATAAGCGCTGATGTTCGCTGCACTAGGCGTGTTTTTTGACAGTTCCGCCAGATAGGCAAACCCGCCGCAGCTGTCGAGCTGACCAAGACGCTCCAGCGATTCCGCGAGCGTGATCAGGTCGATCGGACTGCCCGACTCCTGCAGGCGCGCCATTTCAGTAAAGATGTGGCGGTGCGGGCGGGTGTAGAAATCTTCCGCCACGACGCGCTCGGCGACGTCGTCCCAGCGCTCGTTATCCAGCATTAAACCGCCCAACACCGACTGTTCCGCTTCAATCGAGTGCGGCGGGACCTTTAACCCTGCGACCTGGAAATCACGCTCGCGAGGTTCAGTCTGTTTGTTGAAGGGTTTGTTTCCTGCCATAGTGAATGGAGTTACCGAGATAAAGAGTGGGTCGAAAGATTACCATATTTTTCTTACGGAGGGAGCATGGCAACGCGCATTGAATTCCAGAAACACGGTGGGCCAGACGTACTGAAAGCGGTGGAGTTCACCCCTGCCGCGCCTGGCGAAAACGAAGTGCAGGTTGAAAACAAAGCCATCGGCATTAACTACATCGACACCTATATTCGCGGCGGTCTCTACCCGCCGCCGTCAATGCCGAGCGGCCTGGGCACCGAGGCAGCCGGTGTCGTCGTCAAAGTGGGCAGCGCGGTTAAGCATATTAAAGAGGGCGACCGCGTGGTGTACGCGCAGTCTGCGCTGGGCGCTTACAGCTCCGTCCACAACATTCCGGCGGATAAAGCCGCCCTGCTGCCTAACGCCATCTCCTTTGAGCAGGCGGCGGCCTCGTTCCTGAAAGGTCTGACGGTTTACTACCTGCTGCGCAAAACCTATGAAATTAAGCCCGACGAGCAGTTCCTGTTCCATGCCGCAGCGGGTGGCGTCGGGCTCATCGCCTGTCAGTGGGCAAAAGCGCTGGGCGCGAAGCTGATCGGCACCGTCGGAAATGCACAAAAAGCGCAGCGCGCGCTGCAGGCGGGCGCCTGGCAGGTGATTAACTACCGTGAAGAGAGCATTGTTGAGCGGCTGAAGGAGATCACCAGCGGCAAAAAAGTGCGCGTGGTGTATGACTCGGTGGGGAAAGACACGTGGGAGGCGTCGCTGGACTGTCTGCAGCGCCGTGGTCTGATGATTAGCTTCGGCAATGCGTCTGGCGCGGTCACCGGCGTTAACCTCGGTATTCTGAATCAGAAAGGTTCGCTGTATGTGACTCGCCCTTCCCTGCAGGGATACATCACCAACCGGGAAGAACTTGAGGAAGCCAGCAACGAGCTGTTCTCGCTGATCGCCAGCGGGGTCATCAAAGTGGATGTGGCAGATGCGCAGAAATTCGCGCTGACCGATGCGCAGCGTGCGCATGAGGTGCTGGAGAGCCGGGCAACGCAGGGGTCGAGCTTGTTGATTCCCTGAGCCCCAAAAAGAAATTGGGCTTCCCGTGGGAAGCCCTTTCTTTTTTTAGTTCGGCTGTATGTAGGGTACAGCTCGATGAATTCTTTAACGGCAGTCATAGTGACAGATTCGATAACTAAATCCTATTCTGTTCTAAGCCATGCCGCCGGAAAAGTTACAAGTATGTGACGAACCCCTCAATACCTTAGTAACGGAAGCGGTTATTGCGCTGATAACTGGGCACTTTTGGCGCTTTAATCGCCCGAATCACCCACACGACCGCAATGGCCAGCAGTAGCCACGGCAATAGTTTGATCGTCAGCGCAAACAGTCCGCCAATAAACATGACCACCGTCGCCACCACGATAGCCGCCAGAATGCCGAGCAGCGAAACGCCTGTCGCTAACAGCATGACAAAAAAGCCAATCACAAAAAGTAGTTCCAGCATGGTGCTCTCCCACGAGTTCCCGAGTAATGCAGTCAGCATTACAAGAATCATGCCAGTATTAACCTGTTGTTATTAAAGCAAAACGCCCCGCGAACGTTCGCAGGGCGTGGTGAATTTGACGAACTTTTAGCGAAAGTTATCGCTTGTCCGCCACCAGTCGCAGCGCATGTTCCAGCACCTCAATATCGGCTCCGGCTTTATGCGCATTCTCGCTCAGGTAGCGGCGCCACTGACGCGCGCCCGGAATACCCTGGAACAGGCCAAGCATATGGCGGGTGATATGACCGAGATAGGTGCCATTGCTCAACTCACGCTCAATGTAGGGGTACATCGCACGCACGACGGCAACCGGATCGGTGTCCGCGCCTTCGATGCCAAAGATTTCGCGATCGACCGTCGCCAGAATGCCCGGATTCTGATACGCCTCGCGGCCGACCATCACGCCATCCATATGCGCCAGATGCGCTTTGGCCTCTTCCAGCGACTTGATGCCGCCGTTGATGGACATCGTCAGGTGCGGGAAGTCACGCTTCAGTTGATACACGCGCGGATAGTCCAGCGGCGGGATCTCACGGTTCTCTTTCGGGCTGAGGCCGGAGAGCCAGGCTTTTCGCGCGTGGATGATGAACATCTCACACTCGCCTTTCCCGGATACCGTGTTGATGAAGTCGCACAGGAATTCGTAGCTGTCCTGGTCGTCAATGCCGATACGGGTTTTGACCGTTACCGGAATGGAGACCACATCGCGCATCGCCTTGATACAGTCCGCTACAAGCTGTGCATTCCCCATCAGACAGGCGCCAAACATGCCGTTCTGCACGCGGTCGGACGGGCAGCCAACGTTCAGGTTGATCTCGTCGTAGCCGCGTTCTTCCGCCAGCTTCGCGCACTGCGCCAGCGCGGCCGGATCGCTGCCGCCCAGCTGCAGGGCAACCGGATGCTCTTCTTCGCTATAGGCCAGATAGTCGCCCTTCCCGTGAATGATTGCGCCCGTGGTCACCATTTCGGTGTACAGCAGCGTATGGCGGGAGAGCTGGCGCAGGAAGTAGCGACAGTGTCTGTCCGTCCAGTCGAGCATCGGCGCAATGGAGAAACGGTGTGCAGGGAAAGCGGTCTGTAATTCTGACGACATGGCGAAGTTTTAAGCATCTGGTGGAAAAGGGGCGCTACTATAGCACAAAGAAAAGCCGGAGGCGCAGCGCCTCCGGTGGACTTTAGAACGTCATGCTCAGCTGAGCCCCGGCGCCCCAGGTTTCGTCCTCGCCGTACAGGCCCATCAGGTCAACATGAACGGTACTGAACGGCGCGAAGCCGACACCGCCGGTAAAGACATTGCTGTCGTTACCCTTCACGTCCGCGCGATAGCCCGCACGCACCGCCAGCCAGCTGAGCGGCGTAACCTCAGCACCGACGCCCACGTACTGCGACGTATCTTCGCTCTTGAAGCCTTTGGTTTCCGTCAGATCGCCATCGGCGGTCAGCGTCACCAGGTCGTTATGCCAGGCGGCGCCGGCGGTCACCAGCGGACGGATCTGGTAGGTGTCTTTGTAGCTCACCACTTCTCCCGTCCGGCCGTTGCGGATACGGATATCTTTGGTGTCGATATCGCGCGACATCAGGTTTTGACCGCTCACGCCAACCGTCCAGTGTTCGCCGAAATCAGCCGCGATACCGGCATCGACGTTAAAGCCCGTGTCGTCCGTGCGGTAGCGGCTGTCGTTCCACTTGTTACTGTCGTAATCGTAGATTGACGTGGTGTAGTTATAGACCCAGGTTTTTTGCAGCTTTGGCGTCACGCCCACGGAAACAGGGACACCGCCGAGGTCAAACTGACGGGCAACGGCAACACCATAGTCGGACACAATCGCTGCCCGGCCAGACGCCGTTGAGTTGAGATTTTTAGTGATTTGATCCGTGCCGTTCAGCGCAGCGTCCAGGGCAACACCGGCAGCCACCACCTTGCTTTGTTGAATACCGCGCAGATAATCAATATCTTGCTGATCGATAGACGAACTCACCCGCCCATGGGCGTAGCCTTTCGCCATAAAGGCCACGGAAAGCACATCGTTAGGGATACTCACGGCAAGCCCAGCACCTGCCGTCGCGCGTGCGGTTTTACCCTTGAGATAGTCCAGCTCATCGGCCAGATCTTTGGCCGCGCCCTGGAATTGATTAATGGAACCTAACGGATTGGTGATGATCTCCCTTGGCGTGAGGTCATCAACCACATCCTTATAGTGATTGATTTTGTCGTTGATGGTATCAATCTCGTCCTGAAGATTGTCCTCATCCGTCACCTGTACGCCAACGGACGGCAAAATGACCGTCACATCATCGTCCGGTTTTGCCTTTGCCAGCAACGCAGGGTTGATTAACGCCCCGCTACCATAGCTCCCGGAGGCAACGCCAGTGCCACCCATTGCGTCGCTACGTGATTCTGTCCAGGTATTGGCTGCTCCCGCCTGATTTGCCATAAACAAGGAAACAGCGATACTAACCACCGAAAATTTAAAATTTTTTTTCACAGTATGCCCGTTATAGTCTGTTATGAAATAACCCCTGTCTGTTATCACCCAAACAGGAACGAACTATTGCTGTGAATAAGTAGTAAAAGACCCGCTATTTCTATCCCTAAGTAAAACTCCCTTACGGCCTGTTATATTTTGTGACGGCCCTCAATATTTATAGAAGAGGAAATTATTTTTTCCCAGGTTTTCCATCATGCGGTCCAAAAAACTGGGGCGGGTGGTCTACCCAGCGATCCTCACGGGTAGCGGCATACACGGGGTTGAGCGGATAGTAGATGCGGTTGTGCTTTTTGTTGGCCTCGCCAACGACCAGTAACCGCACCTCTTCGTCCGTGTTGTTGATAAAGGTGTGGCAGATACCGGTTCCGGCAGGAAACCCCACGCTGTCGCCCGGTTCAAGTTTCCATAAATAGCCATTGATCCACGCTTCTGGATGACCTTCGAGCACATAAACGAACTCTTCTTCATCGCTTTCCGCGTGCGGATAGGACGTCCTGCGCCCGGGCGGTAAACGCTCGTGATGGATACCAATGCGCCCGAGCCCAAGCTTGCGAGCCAACGGGGCGCCGATAGAAAAACGCTCATCGCTATCTGGATAGGTCGAATCATCCGCGCCTTCAACGTCGCGCCAGTGTCGAATACAGTCAGGTTTTTTCATTGTTTATTTCCCGGTTTGCAATGGGTCAGGTATAGCACAGACTGGCGGATCTCGGCGTTTTTACCAGAACATGATAAAGTAGGGGTTTCCGTCCTATAACATCCGGGGTGCTAAATGGATAAGTCCACAAAAGAGCTGTTAGCGCAGGCCGAAAAGCTGTGTTCGCAACGCAATGTGCGCCTGACTCCGCAGCGCCTTGAAGTCTTACGTCTGATGAGCCTGCAGCAGGGTGCTATCAGCGCCTACGATCTGCTGGACCTGCTCCGCGAAAGCGAGCCGCAGGCGAAACCTCCGACCGTGTATCGCGCCCTGGATTTCCTGCTGGTACAAGGATTCGTGCACAAAGTTGAGTCCACAAACAGCTATGTGTTGTGCCATCTGTTCGATCAGCCCACCCATACATCGGCGATGTTTATCTGCGACCGCTGCGGCGTGGTGAAAGAAGAGGCTGCGGAAGGCGTGGAAGATATTATGCATACGCTGGCGGCGAAAATGGGTTTTGCCCTGCGTCATAACGTGATTGAAGCGCACGGACTGTGCTCTGCCTGCGTGGAAGTGGAAGCCTGCCGTCATCAGGACGCGTGTCAGCACGACCACTCTATTCTTGTGAAGAAAAAACCGCGTTAACGGCAAAAGAAAAGGCGGCTCATGGCCGCCCTCAGGGTGTACTTCCTTGTACTTGCGGGTATAGCCCGGTTACCAGCGGTAGTCGTTGCGTTTTTCCCAGTCGCCCACTTCTCTTTCCGCCTGGTCTTTCGCGTAGCCGTAACGCTCCTGGATTTTACCGACAAGCTGATCGCGTTTACCTTCAATGACGGTCATATCGTCATCGGTCAGCTTACCCCACTGTTCTTTCGCTTTACCTTTGAACTGCTTCCAGTTGCCGCCGATTTCGTCTTTATTCATCATCGTGTCCTCTTAGTTAAGCGTCGGGTCGTAACGTCCGTTACGTTCTTTTCTGCTGGACGTGATAATTATTGTAGTTAAGGATTCGGCAGTTGATTTCATATTCGGAATCTTTAACCGTCACGATATATCGTGACGTGAAGGGAACCAGGTATCGTTTTGCCAGTGGCGGTGCCAGATAAAAGCCAGCGATATCCCTCGCAGCGAGAGGAAAACGGCCAGGGCCAGCCACAAACCGTGATTACCCAGCCAGGGAAGCGTCAGCAGCGTCAGACCAAACCCGGCCGCCGCGACCGCCATGCTGTTACGCATTTCCGCTCCGCGCGTCGCACCAATGAACATGCCGTCCAGCAGATAACACCAGACGCCGACCACCGGTAAGATGACTTGCCAGATGAGATAGTGACTCGCCAGCTCGCGCAGCGCAGGAAGAGACGTAAGCAACGCGACAATTTGCTCACCAAAGCAGGCGTAAACCAGGCCAAACGCCAGCGCCACCAGCCCAGACTGGCGGCAGGCTGCCCGCCAGACGTCCCTAAGCTGCTCGCTTTCGCGCGCCCCGTACGCCTGCCCGGAATGCGCTTCTACCGCATAGGCAAATCCGTCCAGCGCGTAGGCGGTAAAGGTCAGCAGCGTCATCAATACCGCGTTGACCGCGACGATTTCTGGCCCCAGTCGGGCCCCGAAAACCGTCAGCGCGCCGAAGCAGAGCTGAAGCAGCAGCGAGCGCAGCATGATGTCACGATTGAGCGCCAGCAGCCTACGGATATTGCCGCGCCATGCGGTTTTGAGCAGCGCCAGGGAGATCCCGCGCATCGCCAGCACGCGCCAGACCATCCACAGACCGATAATCAAGGTTCCGTATTCGGCAATCGCCGTCGCCAGCGCCGCGCCCTGCACGTTCATATTCAGGCCCATTACCAGCCAGACATCCAGCACAATGTTGAGAAGGTTGCCTACCACCAGCAAAATCACTGGCGCACGGGCGTACTGAACGCCCAGTAGCCACCCCAGCAGAACCAGGTTTGCCAGCGAGGCGGGCGCGCTGAGCCAGCGAATTTCAAGGAAACGTCGCGCCTGCGCCAGTACCGCCTCGCTGCCGCCAACAACATGGAGCGCAAGGTCGATCAGGGGCGTACGTAATAAAACGATTAACACTCCCGCGCCAAGCGCAAGGATCAGCGGCTGGACCAGCGCGCGCGCCAGACGCAGCGGATCTTTTGCACCATAAGCCTGTGCCGTGAGTCCGGTGGTGCTCATGCGCAAAAAGAGCAGCAGCATAAACAGGAAGCTGGTTGCCGTTGCGCCAATCGCCACGCCGCCAAGATAAACAGGCGAATCAAGATGACCAATAACGGCAGTATCGACCAGCCCCAGCAAGGGCACGGTGATATTGGAAAAAATCATCGGCAGAGCGAGACGCCACAATGCCTTATCTGATTCCGTCAGCAGTGACATGAAAAATACCGGGAGTGGAGAATGAAGCAGGCTACAGCGGCGCCATAGCCTGTCAGGAAGAGATTACAGCCATTCACCGTTGCGAATGACCCCAACCGCCAGTCCTTCGATAGAGAAGTTGTGTTCGCGGAGATCGACCACAATCGGGGAGAACTCGTTGTTTTCAGGCAGCAGCTGAACGGTGTTACCCTGTTTTTTCAGACGCTTGACGGTAACTTCATCATCAATGCGCGCGACAACTACCTGGCCGTTACGCACATCCTGCGTTTTGTGCACCGCAAGCAGATCGCCATCAAGAATACCGATGTCTTTCATCGACATACCGCTAACGCGCAGCAGGAAATCTGCGCTCGGTTTGAACATGCCAGGATCGACCTGGTAGTGGCCTTCAATATGTTGCTGTGCCAGTAAAGGCTCACCGGCGGCAACACGGCCTATCAGCGGAATGCCCGTCTCTTCTTCCACCAGCAGGCGGATACCGCGTGACGCGCCTGAAACAATCTCAATCACGCCTTTACGCGCCAGCGCTTTCAGGTGTTCTTCGGCAGCATTCGGAGAACGGAAGCCCAGACGCTGCGCGATTTCCGCACGCGTGGGTGGCATACCCGTCTGGCCGATATGATCCCGGATGAGATCAAACACCTCTTGCTGCCTGGTCGTTAACGCTTTCATTCCGCCCCCTGGGTGTATATACAGTTATGCTGTGAGTATATACAGTCAAAGGCGATTTTGGAACCAAAAACTGCACAAAAAACCAGGGACTTAATTATTCCTCGAGGCTCATCGGAAATGTGACCAAAGCAGCGTGACCCAGGTGATAACGGCAGTGATAATCGCCAGCAACACGGCAGCAGAGCCCATGTCTTTTGCGCGGCCAGAAAGCTCGTGGAAATCTGAACCAATGCGATCAACAACGGCTTCAATAGCGCTATTAAGAATTTCCACTATCATCACCAGAAGCACGGAACCGATTAGAAGTACGCGGGTAATAGCATCAACATCAAGGAAACAGGCGATGATCACCGCGATGATAGCGGCGACGCCCTCCTGGCGAAAGGCGGCTTCGTTGATCCACGCGGCACGGAAACCTTTCCATGAATAGCCGGCGGCTTTGATGATACGCGTTAACCCAGTGGTATTATTGGCCATTAAAAGAACCTTTTATGAAAAAAAGCGTCAGTAACAGGAACTGTAGCGCGTTTCGCTACAGCCTGAAGTATGACGGGTAACAACAGAAATTTTGCGCGCTTTCTGTTATCCTTGCGCCGCAATTGCATTATTAACCAGAGGCTTTACATCGTTTATGTCCGGCTGGCCACGAATTTACTACAAATTACTTAATTTACCATTAAGCATCCTGGTAAAAAGCAAGTCTATCCCAGCAGAACCCGCGCTGGAATTGGGGCTCGATACCTCGCGTCCTATTATGTACGTTTTGCCTTATAACTCGAAGGCAGACTTACTGACGCTTCGCGCCCAGTGTCTGGCGCATGACTTACCGGACCCGCTTGAACCGCTTGAAGTTGACGGTACGCTGCTGCCGCGCTACGTGTTCATTCACGGTGGACCGCGCGTGTTTACCTACTACACGCCAAAAGAAGAGTCCATCAAGCTGTTCCACGACTATCTTGACCTGCACCGCAGCAACCCCGATCTGGATGTGCAGATGGTGCCGGTATCGGTGATGTTTGGTCGTCGTCCGGGCCGTGAAAAAGGTGAAGAGAATCCGCCGCTGCGCATGCTTAACGGCATCCAGAAGTTCTTCGCGGTCTCCTGGCTGGGACGCGACAGCTTTGTGCGTTTCTCCCCTTCCGTTTCGCTGCGTCGTATGGCGGACGAGCACGGTACCGACAAGATCATCGCGCAAAAACTGGCGCGCGTGGCGCGTATGCACTTCGCCCGCCAGCGCCTCGCTGCCGTAGGACCGCGTCTCCCGGCGCGTCAGGATCTGTTCAACAAGCTGCTGGCCTCCAAAGCGATTGCCCGCGCCGTTGAAGACGAAGCGCGCAGCAAGAAAATATCGCATGAGAAAGCCCAGCAGAACGCCATTGCGCTGATGGAAGAGATTGCAGCGAACTTCTCTTACGAGATGATTCGCCTGTCCGATCGTATTCTCGGCTTTACCTGGAACCGCCTGTATCAGGGCATCAACGTTCATAATGCTGAACGTGTGCGTCAGCTGGCGCACGATGGCCATGAGATTGTCTATGTTCCCTGCCACCGCAGCCACATGGACTACCTGCTTCTTTCCTACGTGCTCTATCACCAGGGGCTGGTACCGCCGCACATTGCTGCCGGTATCAACCTGAATTTCTGGCCAGCAGGTCCGATTTTCCGCCGCCTGGGCGCGTTCTTTATCCGTCGCACCTTCAAGGGCAACAAGCTCTACTCCACCGTGTTCCGCGAGTATCTGGGCGAGCTGTTCAGCCGCGGCTATTCCGTGGAGTACTTCGTGGAAGGCGGTCGTTCCCGTACCGGACGTCTGCTCGATCCGAAGACCGGCACGCTGTCGATGACCATTCAGGCGATGCTGCGCGGAGGAACCCGTCCAATCACGCTGGTGCCAATCTACATTGGCTATGAGCACGTGATGGAAGTGGGCACGTACGCCAAAGAGCTGCGCGGTGCGACCAAAGAGAAAGAGAGCCTGCCGCAGATGCTGCGCGGTTTGAGCAAGCTACGCAACCTCGGTCAGGGCTACGTGAACTTCGGCGAACCCATGCCGCTGATGACGTATCTGAACCATCACGTTCCCGAGTGGCGCGAGTCCATCGATCCTATCGAAGCGATTCGTCCGGCCTGGCTGACGCCAACGGTCAACGGCATCGCGTCCGAGCTGATGGTGCGTATTAACAACGCCGGTGCGGCTAACGCCATGAACCTGTGCTGTACGGCGCTTCTGGCTTCGCGTCAGCGCTCGCTGACCCGCGAACAGCTCACGGAGCAGCTGGATTGCTATCTGGACATGATGCGCAACGTGCCGTATTCCGTTGATTCAACCGTGCCTTCTGCTACCGCCAGTGAGCTTATCGATCACGCGCTGCAGATGAACAAGTTTGAAGTCGAAAAGGACACGATCGGCGACATCATTATTCTGCCGCGCGAGCAGGCAGTGCTGATGACCTACTACCGCAACAACATCACCCATATGCTGATGCTGCCGTCGCTCATGGCGGCTATCATCACCCAGCATCGCCGTATTTCGCGTCAGGAGCTATTGCGTCACGTTGAGACGCTCTATCCGATGCTGAAAGCGGAGCTGTTCCTGCGCTGGAGCAAAGACGAGCTGGCGGGCGAACTGGACAAACTGACGGAAGAGCTGCGTCGTCAGGGGCTGATCACCGTCTCAAACGACGAGCTGCACATCAATCCGTCGCGTTCCCGAACTCTGCAACTGCTTGCGGCCGGTGCGCGCGAAACGCTGCAGCGCTACGCCATTACGTTCTGGCTGCTGAGTGCGAACCCGTCTATCAACCGCGGCACGCTGGAGAAAGAGAGCCGGACGCTGGCACAGCGCCTGTCCGTTCTGCACGGCATTAACGCCCCGGAGTTCTTCGACAAAGCGGTCTTCAGCTCTCTGGTCCTGACGCTGCGTGATGAAGGCTACATCAGCGATACGGGAGATGCCGAGCCGGAAGAGACGCTGAAGGTGTACCAGATGCTGGCCGAACTCATTACGTCGGATGTGCGTTTGACGATCGAGAGCGCGACGCAGGGCGAGTGATGTGAAAAAGCCGGGTTGGTGGTTTCACCTGACCCGGCCTGGCGTTCTGCATAATATAAAGGCCCGGTAAGCGTTAACGCTACCGGGCCTTATTTTTGAGCCTTGTTAAATCACCGCATTCAGCTCAGCAGTGTGAAAGCAATCATCCCGACAATGGCGCCCGTCGTGCCAAGGATGGTTTCCATCAGCGTCCAGGTTTTCAGGGTTTGCGCTTCGGTGGCGCCGGTAAATTTACCGAACAGCCAGAAGCCCGCGTCGTTAACGTGAGAGACCACAATCGAACCGCCCGCGATACAAATAGACAGCGCCGCCATCTGCGCACCGGAATAGTTCAGCTGTTCAATCACCGGCATCACCAGACCCACGGCGGTTAAGCACGCCACGGTTGCGGAACCCTGGATGATACGCACCGCCGCAGCCAGCACGAAGCAGGTGACCGCAATCGGCAGGCCCATCCCGGTCAGCGCTTCGCCCAGAGCCGGACCCACGCCGGAATCCACCAGCACCTGCTTGAACACGCCGCCAGCGCCGATCACCAGCAGGATAATACCCGCAGGCTGCAGCGCGGCACCGCAGATCTCCATCACCCGGTCTTTTGGCATTCCCTGACGCATCGCCAGGCCGTAAATCGCCACCAGACAGGCCACCAGGATCGCCGTGAACGGGTGGCCGATGAACTCGAACCATTCGTAGGCGCTGGAACCTACCGGCACAAAGCGCGCGGCGATGGTTTTCAGACCCACGAGAACCAGCGGGAGCAGGATCAGCGACAGGCTGAAGCCGAAGGACGGCATTTTGCCCTCGCCCAGGTGCGGCTCGGTGATGTCGTCCGGAATATGCAGCTCAACGTAACGGCTGATGAAGTTGCCCCACAGCGGACCGGCAATAATCATCCCCGGGATTGCCGCGCACAGACCAATCAGGATCATCCAGCCAAAGTCAGCGTGCATCTGGGACGCCAGCAGCATCGGCGCAGGCCCCGGCAGCAGAAACGCTGCGGCCGCCGCCACGCCCGCAAACAGCGGAATAACCAGCTTCACGAGGTTAGTGCCGGTATGGCGCGCCATGGAGAACGCGACGCTTATCAGCAGCACAACGGCCACTTCGAAGAACAGCGGCAGCGCGCAAATCAGGCCAGCCAGACCAATCGCGTAGTGCGCGCGGCTGTGGCCAAAGGATTTCAGCATCTTGACGGCAATCTGGTCGACCGCGCCCGTCTCGTGCAAAATCTTGCCAAACATCGCGCCAAGGGCGACCACAATCGCCAGGAAGCCCAGCGTGCCTCCCATCCCTTTTTCCATCGTCGCGGCGATCTTGTCGAGCGGCATACCGGAAAAGAGACCTGCACCTATAGAAACCACCATCAAAGCGACAAAAGCGTGCATACGCGCCTTCATCACTAAAAACAGCAGCAGCAACACGGAACCCACTGCTGTCAAAACTAGCGTTAATGTACTCAAAACTTACTGCCTTTTATTAATGACCTCGATGGTGCTGGCAACAACACCTTCCAGTGACTGATCGATATCAACCACTAAGACATCTTTCTCATCTTCACCCGGCTCCTGCAGCGCTTCGAACTGCGTCACCAGCATCTGGGTTTTGAAGAAGTGACCTTTACGCGCCTTCAGACGGCTTTCAATCACCTCGAAATCCCCTTTCAGGTAGATGAAAGAGAGGTTCGGGTTGCCGTCGCGCAGCAGTTCGCGGTAGGTTTTTTTCAGCGCAGAGCAGACGATCAGGGAGACTTTGTTGGTACGCTGCATGGCGAACGCGGCGTCATTCAGCGCCTGCAACCACGGTTTGCGGTCGTCGTCGTTCAGCGGCTCGCCGGAGGCCATTTTCATGATGTTGCTGCGCGGATGGAGGAAGTCGCCATCAAGGAACGCAGCCTGGAGTTGATGCGCCACTTCGCTGGCTACGGCTGATTTCCCGCTACCGGAAACGCCCATCAGGACGTAGACGTGGTGATCGTGATTAGTCGTGCTCAAAGGGTGTCCCTCAGTCAATTGTTACGGGTAACAGTTATCGGTAACATTGTCCTGCCGGGGCAAAAGAGAAGCAATATCCAAACGTGCGCGAAGTGAATAAGTGTGAGCTACTTCAAATTTGTCAGTTCAAATAGATCCACCCGGTGACAAGGTGAAACCTAAATCTAACATTTTTGGGGTAACCGTCTCGCCACGAATGCGCGCCAGCAGGCGTTCTGCGCCAATGCGGCCCATACGTTCACGCGGGGTCAGGACGCTCGCCAGACGCGGCTCCATCACCTGGCCAATGTCGTGGCCGTGGAAACCGGCAATTGCCATATCATCCGGGATCTTGAGCCCCAGACGCTGACACTCAAACGCCGCGCCGACCGCAAGGTCATCGTTGGTACAGAAAATACCGTCCAGTTGCGGATACTCACGTCGTGCCTGACGCATCAGCTCAATACCCGACGTATAGGAAGAGGACTGCTCCACCATCACGCTGTAGGGGGTTAAGTTCGCGTCGAGCATCGCCTGCTCGTATCCCTTCTGTTTGATGATAGTACGTTCATCAAGACGCGCACCCAGATAGGCGATATGACGATGCCCACGGGCAATGATGGCCGCCGTCATCTGGCGCGCCGCTTCGAAGTTATCGAACCCCACGGCGATATCGAGGCACGGCGACTGGCTGTCCATCAGCTCCACCACCGGGATACCGGCCACTTCGATCATTTTGAGCGTGCGGGCAGTATGGGTACGTTCCGTTAAAATCAGGCCGTCGATATTCCAGGAAAGCATCGATTCAAGACGTTCCTCTTCCAGTTCCGGCTTGTACCCGTAGTGGGCGAGCATGGTCTGATAGCCAAAAGCATCGGTGACGCTTTCAATGCCGCGCAAAACTTCGGCGAAAACCTGGTTGGTCAGGGAAGGAAGCAGGACGCCCACCGCACGACTGGTCGCATTGGAGAGAATATCGGGCGCGCGGTTGGGGATATAACCCAGTTCATCAAGAGCCGCGGCAATCTTGCCACGCAACGCCACGGAAACCTGTTCCGGGTTACGTAAAAAACGGCTGACCGTCATTTTGGTCACACCGACGCGATCGGCGACATCCTGAAGTACGGGGCGTTTCTTTTTCATCGTCCTGAGAAATCTTGAAGTGAGAGATTTGCTCAGTTTATCACGGACAAAGCCCATCCTTCCCCTGTCAAAGGGAAGGATGGGCATTTATTTATGATTTATTACACCGGCGGCAGGTCAAACAGCAGAATTTCACTTTCGCTGTCGGCATGCACGGAAAGCGCCTGCTCATCCCAGACGGCGAGGCCATCGGCGGTTGTCGCTTTGGTGCCGTTGATGGACACTTCACCTTTCACCACCTGGATCCAGACGCGGCGGTTGGCGGCAATCTGGTGCACAGACTGTTCGTCTTTCGCCAGCGCCCAGCGGTACAGCTCCATATCCTGATGAACCTTCAGAGAACCTTCACGTGCATCCGGGGACAGCACCAGCTGTTTGCCCTGTTTCGCGTCGAAGCGGCGCTGCTCGTAGCGCGGCGTGATGCCGGTCTCTTCTGGAATGATCCAGATTTGATACAGGTGCAGTTTTTCCGTTTTGCTCGGGTTGTACTCGGAGTGACGCACCCCGGTACCCGCACTCATAATCTGGAACTCGCCCGCCGGAACCTGCTCTTTGTTGCCCATGCTGTCCTGGTGTTCCACCGCCCCTTCCAGCACATAGGTCAGGATTTCCATGTCCTTGTGCGGGTGGGTACCGAAGCCCTGGCCTGCATCAATCACGTCGTCGTTAATCACGCGCAGTGCGGAGAAGCCCATGAAGTTCGGGTCGTAGTAGTCGGCAAACGAGAATGAATGCCATGAGTCCAGCCAGCCATGATTCGCGTGACCACGTTCGTTTGCTTTGCGTAAGTAGATCATTGTTTCACCCTCAGTTCGTTTCGATGGAGTAAGTGTGGACGTAAACCGCCTGGGATCATAGAGGGTGAAAATTGACTCCTCTGTTCAAAAATTATGAACAAGCGCAGAGGAGCCGTTTTTGCTTATTTCGCGAGGGTTACCGTGGCAGGAGAAGCCTGCTCAAAGGCCCGCTCGAGGATTTCCAGGTTGGTCAGAACGTCAGATTCCTTGACGTAATTCGGCGCGCTAGTTGTGAGAGTTTCATACAGCGCATCGTAGACGCGGCCATAGTCGCCAATTTCCGGTTTCAGCTCTTCCCTGACCGTTACGCCCTCATCGTTCACATACTCCAGCACGCCCACGGAATTATCCGCCGCAAAGCCCGGTTCACCCGGCATGATGTTGGCCTTCAGGCTGGTCTCCTGTTGGTCGATGCCGTACTTAATGAACGATCCTTTGGTGCCGTGAACGATAAATTTCGGATAGTCGATTTTCACCAGATGGCTGGTTTTGACGATGGCCTTCAGGTCGCCGTAGAACAGCTGCGCTTCAAAGGTGTCGTCCGTGTTGGCTTTGTTACGCAGGCTGCGGATGTCATACGCCACGTGGTCCGGTCGGCCAAACAGAGAGATGATCTGGTCCATCATATGCACGCCCAGACCATAGAACGAGCCGTCCTGCGGCAGGCCGGGTTGGGTTTCCGCCACCGGACGGTAGTAATCGAAGTGGCTTTCGATTTCCACAATGTCGCCCAGCTTGCCGCTTTCAATCGCCTTTTTCGCCGTCAGGAAGCAGCTGTCAAAGCGACGGTTCTGATACGGCGTAACGGTCAGGCCTTTACTTTTCGCCAGCGCGAACAGCGCTTTTGCTTCGGCGATAGTTGGGGTGAACGGCTTTTCCACCAGCACGTTTTTACCCGCTTCCAGCGCGCGTTTCGCATAGTCAAAATGGCTGTCGGCGTGGGTGCAGACAACAACCAGTTTGACCTG
Organism: Enterobacter cloacae complex sp. ECL352; assembly: GCF_020149545.1. Taxonomy (NCBI): domain Bacteria; kingdom Pseudomonadati; phylum Pseudomonadota; class Gammaproteobacteria; order Enterobacterales; family Enterobacteriaceae; genus Enterobacter; species Enterobacter cloacae complex sp. ECL352. The sequence goes on along the minus strand of NZ_CP083709.1, from coordinate 2,636,662 downwards.
CGGATCGTTAAGTACTTCATCAAGATCGCTGGTGAAATGGATATGAGAATACTGCGGGGATTGCTCTTCCGGCTTCGCGCGGCGGCGGAAGATGTGCGCGACGTGCCAGCTGTCTTTACGGTTGAGAACATACGGCAGGTGGTAGCGGGTCGTACTTTTACCAAATCCAATAAATGCGCAATGTAGTGTCATGGCTCAGTCCTTTTGGAAGGTTACTGAGTCTAACCATAACAAAAAAAAAGCCAGCTAAAAGCTGGCTAAAGTAATACTGGAAGCAATGTGAGCAATGTCGTGCTTTCAGGTTCCCGTAGCGGTCTTCCTGAATGCAGAGCAATAATAATCATTCTCATTCGCACTTGTCCAATACTTTTTGCAAAAAATAGCGGTTGACTCAAATTTTAAAGTCATTGATGTTGGAAGGGACGTTTAACTGACTGAGGAACAAGGAATGAGTGAGATAGTGATACGCCATGCGGAACCGAAAGATTATGACGCCATTCGTCAGATCCACGCCCAGCCGGAGGTGTACCACAACACACTACAGGTTCCTCATCCCTCTGAGCAAATGTGGCAAGAACGGCTATCCGACCAGCCCGGCATCAAGCAGCTCGTCGCCTGCATAGACGGTCATGTCGCTGGCCATCTGTGCATCGTCGTCGCGCAACGCCCGCGCCGCAGCCATGTGGCTGATTTTGGGATTTGTGTCGGCGCGCAGTGGCAAAACCGGGGCGTTGCCAGCGCTCTGATGCGCACCATGATTGATATGTGCGATAACTGGCTGCGCGTTGACCGCATTGAGCTGACGGTATTTGTCGATAACGAACCGGCGATTGCGGTGTACAAAAAACACGGGTTCGAAATTGAAGGCACCGGCAAACGCTATGCCCTGCGCAACGGTGAATATGTGGACGCGTATTATATGGCGCGAATGAAGTGACACACTCCCCTCACCCCGGCCCTCTCCCCACAGGGGCGAGGGAGAAAAGACCGCACCGTGCAATCCCCTCTCCCCTTCGGGGAGAGGGTTAGGGTGAGGGGAATCGTTAATACCCCGCCGACAAATCATCCACCGACCGCGGATCCGACGCGCCAAACAGCGCCCCGTCCGGCCCGACCATAATGCTCTGGGTGCTGCCCATCGCCTCCTTCACCGCCACCTTCTGCCCGCGCTGTTCCAGCAGCTTGATGGTGTCAGGGCTAAAGCCCTTCTCCACGCGCAGCTCGTCCGGCAGCCACTGGTGATGGAAACGCGGAGCGTTGGTCGCTTCGGCGACGTTCATCCCAAAGTCGATGCTGTTCACCACCATCTGCAGCACGGTGGTGATAATACGGCTGCCGCCAGGGCTGCCGGTCACCAGCCAGGTTTTCCCGTCTTTCACGACAATGGTGGGCGACATGGACGACAGCGGACGTTTCTTCGGCCCTACCGCATTCGCATCGCCGCCCACCAGCCCGTAGACGTTCGGCACGCCCGGTTTGGCAGAGAAGTCATCCATCTCGTTGTTCAGCAGAATGCCGCTGTTGCCCGCCACAATCCCGGTGCCGAAGGTGGTGTTGAGCGTGTACGTCACCGCCACCGCGTTACCGTCTTTATCCACCACCGAGAAGTGGGTGGTCTGGTTGCTTTCATACGGCGCCAGCTTGCCGGGGCGGATCTCGCTCGACGGTTTAGCCTTGTTGATGTCGATCTGATCGGCAATGGATTTAGCATACGCCTTGTTGGTCAGCGCCTGCCACGGCACCTTCACGAAGTCCGGATCGCCGAGATATTCCGACCGGTCGGCGTAGGCGCGTTTTTCCGCTTCCGCCATCACCTGCATGGCGTCCGCGCTGCCGAAGCCGAACTTGTGCATATCGAAGTTTTCGAGAATATTGAGGATCTGCACGATGTGGATCCCACCGGAAGACGGCGGCGGCATGGAGAAGACCTCGTATCCGCGATAGGTACCGCTAATCGGCTCGCGCTCCACCGCCTTGTATTCCGCAAGATCCGCTTTGGTGATGAGCCCGCCGTTCTTTTGCATCTCTTCCGCAATCTGGTCGGCAATTGCCCCTTTGTAGAAGGCGTCCGGACCGTGCTCCGCAATCAGCTCCAGGCTTTTGGCGAGGTTCTTCTGCACCAGCCTATCGCCCTTCTTCAGGGGCTCACCGTCTTTCCAGAAGATGGCCTTGCTGTTTTCGTGATTCGGAATGACTTCGCTGCCATAGGTCTTGAGATCGTCCGCCAGCGCATCGTTTACCACAAAGCCGTCGCGCGCCAGCTTGATGGCAGGCTGCACCACCTTGTTCAGCGGCATCGTGCCGTATTTTTCCAGCGCCAGCGAGAAGCCCGCAACGGTGCCCGGCGTGCCGGTGGCGAGGTGCGAAGTCAGGGATTTTTTGCTGTCAGGGTTACCCTGATCGTCGAGGAACATATCGCGGGACGCCTGAGAAGGCGCCATTTCGCGGAAATCGATGGCGGTGGTTTTGCCGTCTTTGGTACGCAGCATCATAAAGCCGCCGCCGCCCAGGTTCCCCGCCTGCGGATGCGTCACCGCCAGCGCATAGCCGACGGCGACCGCTGCATCCACCGCGTTACCGCCCTGCCTGAGAATATCGACGCCCACTTTTGTTGCCAGCGCATCCACCGACGCCACCATGCCATGGGTTGCCCGCACGGGATGAAAAACATCTTCCTCCACGCCGTAAGAGACCGGAGGCGCCGCTGGCGGGTTGGCCGCCACGCTAAATGTACCGCCTGCCATCAGCGCGGCGATGGCGACCCAGCGCAAAAACGTTGGTTTCATCATTATTGTTCTCCAGGTGAAGGGATCCATATTCCCCGCTTAAGCCTGGTTCACAACTCCTAAAAAATCATCGTCATGGTGAAATCGGGGTAAACTTAAGAGAGACCTCAAAAGGAGGAAATGACAATGAAACGCTTATGGATCCTTACGGCGCTGATCCCGTTTGCCGCGCTCGCACAGCCACTCAACACCATGAACAACCCGAACCAGCAGGGTTACGTTATCCCGAGCCAGCAGCGTATGCAGACGGAGATGATGAGCCAGCAACAGCAGCAGAAAGGAATGCTTAATCAGCAGCTTAAAACGCAGACCCAAATGCAGCAGCAAAGCCTGCAAAATCAGATGAACGCCAACACCCAGCGCGTGCAGCAGGGGCAGATGCGCGAGCAACCGCTGCCGAATAAAAACGGCGGGATGTTAGGGGGAATGACGTCGTCAGGCAGCGGACAGCAGCACATGCTGCCGCCGCAGTCGAATGGCAGCATGCTTAATCCGCAGAACTAAAGTCCGGGCCGATCAGGTCGATTGCATCGGTACAGATACTGTCCACGCCCCAGCGCAGCAGTTCGGCTGCGCGCTGGGGTTTGTTAACCGTGTAGACCAGAATATGCAGACCCGCGTCCTTCAGCATCTTCACCCGCGCCTCATCCAGCAGCCTGTGGTTGAGATGGATAGAAACGCACGCTAAGCGTGTCGTCAGTTCGCGCCAGTCCTCGCGCCACTCGTCAAGCAGCAGCCCGCGCGGCAGCTCCGGCACGGCCGCCTGTGCGGCCTCCAGCGCATCGATTTCAAATGATGACAGCAGCGGAGCGGTCATCCCTTCCCACAGCTCGCGCGCGGCAAGGGCAATGACTTTGCCCGTCAGCGGCCCGGTGCCGGTGGTCGGTTTGATTTCGATATTGGCCATCATGCCGTGCTGGCGACAGCGATCGGCCACTTCCGCCAGCAGCGGCAGCGGTTCGCCTTTGAATTCGCCGCTGTACCAGCTTCCGGCGTCCACCTTCAGCAGATCGCGCCACGGCAGCTCGCCCGCCACGCCCCAGCCGTTGCTGGTGCGTTCGAGATTATCGTCATGCAGCAGGAAAATTTCGCCGTCTTTCGACAGCTTGGCGTCGAACTCGATCATCGTGTGACCGTAGCGCGCGCCGACGTCAATTGCCGCCAGGGTGTTCTCCGGCGCCAGCTTACCGCCGCCCCGGTGGGCGACGACGTGGGGATAAGGCCAGTTGCTCATACTCGTTGTCCTGTTTCACCGTCAAACAGGTGCAGATGGTTTTCCGGCAGGTGCAGCCACAGCGTGCTGCCTGCTTTCGGACGCTCCTGATGTGCCAGGCGCACCACCATTTTTTGTTCGCCCCAGCGCCCGTGCGCCAGGTTATCTGCACCCAACATCTCCAGCGTGTCCATCACCAGCGGCACGCCGCCGTCCGCCTGAGAGGTTAAAACGATATGCTCGGGGCGGATACCGAGCGTCATCTTACGCCCGGCGTAGCCACGATAGTACCAGTTGATCGGCAACGCCATCCCGCTTTCCAGCTCAAAATGCGTGCCCGTGTTGCTTATACGCCCTTCCAGCAGGTTCATTGCCGGGCTGCCGATAAAGCTCGCCACAAAGCGGGTGGCCGGTTTCTCGTACACTTCCACCGGAGTGCCAATCTGCTCGGCGATGCCTTTGTTCATCACCATCACGCGCTGGGCGAGGGTCATGGCTTCGACCTGATCGTGGGTCACGTACAGGGAGGTAGTTTTCAGGCGACGGTGCAGCTGCTGCAGCTCAAGGCGCATCTGCACGCGCAGCTTGGCGTCGAGGTTAGAGAGCGGCTCGTCGAAGAGGAATACCGCCGGATCGCGCACGATGGCGCGCCCCATCGCCACGCGCTGGCGCTGGCCGCCGGAGAGCTCGCGCGGGCGGCGCTTCAGCAGGCCGTCCAGCTCGAGAATTCGCGCCGCCTCTTTCACCCGCTCGTCAATATGGCCTTTGCCCATCCCGCGGATTTTCAGCCCCCAGGCCATGTTCTCTTCTACGCTCATGTGCGGATAGAGGGCGTAGTTCTGGAACACCATCGCAATGCCTCTGTCTTTCGGCTCCATCTCGGTGACGCGCTGGCGGTCAATCCAGATATCCCCGGAGGTCACGCGCTCCAGCCCCGCCACCATGCGCAGCAGGGTGGATTTGCCGCAGCCGGACGGCCCGACCATCACGATAAATTCCCCGTCCGCCACGTCGAGCGTCAGCGGCTGAATCACCTGGGTTTTGCCATCCCAGCTTTTGGTTACTGCCTGAAGTTTTAAACCTGCCATCTTATTTCTCGCTATCGACCAGGCCGCGGACAAACGCGCGCTGCATGGCTAAAACAATGACTACGGGTGGGATAAGGGTGAGCAGCATCGCCGCCATCACCTGGTTCCAGAGCGTGGTGCCTTCGCCGGTGGCGATCATGCCTTTGATGCCCGCCACGGCGGTACCGAGGTTAACGTCCTGAATAATCAGCAGCGGCCACAGGTACTGGTTCCAGCCGTAGATAAAGGTGATCACAAACAGCGCCGCGAGGTTGGTTTTCGACAGCGGCAGCACGATGTCGCGGAAGAAGCGCATCGGCGACGCGCCGTCGATACGCGCCGCTTCAATCAGCTCGTCCGGCAGGGTCATAAAGAACTGGCGGAACAGGAAGGTGGCGGTCGCCGAGGCCATCAGCGGCAGGGTTAAGCCCGCGTAGCTGTCGAGCAGCTTCAGGTTGGCAATCACTTCTACCGTCGGGAAGATACGCACCTCTACCGGTAGCATCAGGGTGATAAAAATCATCCAGAAGAAGAGGTTACGCAGCGGAAAGCGGAACCAGACGATGGCGAAGGCCGAAAGCATCGACACCGTAATTTTGCCGACCGTAATGCCAAACGCCATGATGAAGCTGTTGAGCATCATCAGCCAGAACGGCGCGCTGTTGGCGCCCACGCCCTGGGTCCAGATGGTCTTCATGTTCTCGAACAGATGCCCGCCGGGGATCAGCGTCATCGGCGTGTCGAACACCGCTTTGGTGTCCAGCGTGGCGGCGACAAACGCCACGTACAGCGGGAAGAGGATGACGATGATCCCTAAAATCAGCATGGTATGGCTGAAAATCGTCAGCCCGCGACGGTTCTCAATCATTGGTAGCGCACCTTACTTTCGACATAGCGGAACTGCACCACCGTGAGGATGATGACGAGGAACATCAGCACGACCGACTGCGCGGCAGAGGCGGAGAGATCCAGACCGGCGAAGCCTTCGCGATAGATCTTATAGATAAGCGTCGTGGTCGCCTGCACCGGGCCGCCTGCGGTCGCCGCGTCGATCACCGGGAAGGTGTCGAAGAAGGCGTACACGAGGTTAACCACCAGCAGGAAGAAACTCACCGGGGCGATCAGCGGCAGCGACAGCCTGAAGAAGCGACGAATGGGCCCTGCGCCGTCAATTGCCGCGGCTTCCACCAGCGAGCGCGGAATGGACTGCAGCGCGGCAAAGAAGAACAGGAAGTTGTAGCTGATCTGCTTCCACACCGAGGCGAACACCACCAGGAACATCGCCTGACCGCTGTTCTGGGCATGGTTCCAGTCGTAGCCCAGTTCGGCCAGGAAATGGGTAATCAACCCGCGCCCCGGGTTAAACAGGAAGATCCACAGTACGGCGGCGACGGCGGGAGCCACGGCGTAAGGCAGCAGCATCAGGGTTTGATAAATACGGCTGCCGCGCACCACGTAGTCCACCAGCGCGGCGAAAAACAGCGAGGCAACCAGACCGCTGACGGTCACCAGCGCGCTGAACTTCATCGTCGTCCAGAAGGAGTCCAGGTAGTAGCTGTCGTGGAACAGTGCGGTAAAGTTGTCCAGGCCAACAAACTGGCTGGAGAGCCCGAACGGATCGACGCTTTGTACCGAGTACCACAGCGCTTCGCCCGCAGGCCAGATAAAGAAGATAACGGTGATGACCAGCTGCGGTGCGACCAGAAGATAGGGCAGCCAGCGGGAACGAAACACCGGACGGGATGATGACATAGGTTTGCTCTGTAGGTATTCACCCCTCACCCCGTCCCTCTCCCCAAAGGGGCGAGGGAGAAAAGACGGCTCCGCGCAGTCCCCTCTCCCCTATGGGGAGAGGGTTAGGGTGAGGGGCAGGTTTGAATTACGATTTGGTCGACTGCTCAAAGCGGCGCAGCAGCTGATTCCCGCGCTCTACCGCAGAGTCCAGCGCCTGCTGTGGCGTTTTCTTCCCGGTCCACACGCTTTCCAGCTCTTCATCCACGATGGTGCGGATCTGCGGCATGTTGCCCAGACGCAGACCCTTGGTGAACGGCAATGGCGGCTTGTTCAGCATCTGACGCGTCGCGATGTCCGCGCCCGGGTTCTTGCTGTAGAAGCCCTGCTCGCGGGTCAGGTCGTACGCGGCTTTGGTGATCGGCAGGTAGCCGGTCTTCTGATGCCACTCGGCGGCGTTTTCAGGCTTCGCCAGGAAGTCGAGGAATTCGGCTACGCCTTTGTAGGTGCCCTTGTCTTTACCCTGCATCACCCACAGGCTCGCTCCGCCGATGATGGCGTTCTGCGGCGCGCCCTTCACGTCAGCGTCGTACGGCATCATGCCCACGCCGTAGTTGAATTTGGCGTAGTGGCGGATATCCGCCAGCGAACCGGAAGAGGCGGTGGTAATGGCGCAGTCGCCGTTGTAGAACTTCTCGGTGGATTCGTCTTTACGTCCGAAGTAGCTGAAGTCGCCCTTCTTGTTCAGATCGGCAAGCAGCGCGATATGTTTCACCTGCTCAGGCTTGTTGAACTCCAGGACCGCGTCGGTGCCGTCGAAGCCGTTGTTTTTGGTCGCAACCGGCAGACCGTGCCAGGCGCTGAAGTTTTCAATCTGGATCCAGCCCTGCCAGCCGCTGGCGTAGCCGCACTTCATCCCCGCCGCCTTCAGCTTGGCGGTGTACTCCGCCAGGTCCTGCCAGGTTTTTGGCGGCTGCTCCGGGTCTAAACCGGCTTTTTTGAAGGCGTCTTTGTTGTAGTACAGCACCGGCGTGGAGCTGTTAAACGGCTGAGACAGCAGGTGGCCGGTTTTGGAATCGGTGTAGTAACCCGCTACGGTCGGCACGAACTGCGACTCATCGAAGTTGATACCCGCTTCTTTGAACACTTCATAGACCGGTTTGATGGCTTTGGAGGCCATCATGGTGGCGGTACCCACTTCATAAACCTGCAACAGCGCCGGTGCGTTACCGGTACGGAAGGCGGCGATGCCCGCGCTCAGGCTCTGCTCGTAGTTGCCTTTGTACACCGGCACAATTTTGTAATCCTGATGGGTGTCGTTGAAACGCTGCGCCAGGGAGTCAACTTCTTTACCCAACTCCCCTTCCATGGAATGCCAGAACGGAATGGTGGTGACAGCCATTGCGTTCGTCGCAAAAGCCAGACCCAGTGCCAGACCCAAAGCTGTGTGTCGTAACGATGTCATTGTCATCTCTCTTATTGTGCCGGATGCGCGATATCACGCGTTTTATGCTCGCGAGGTAACATGACATGCTCGAATTACAGAAAAATAACTGTTTGTTTACAGATAAGTGACAGCCAGGCGTCAGGGGGATGATGGTTGTGTGAAGGGGGTTGGCGGTGTGGTTTAGGTGCTGTCTGGTGCCCTCACCCCGCCCCTCTCCCACGGGGAGAGGGAGAAAACATTAAAAAAGGCAACTTGCGTTGCCTTTTTGCTTTTACCTCGTGCGGTCTGGTGCCCTCACCCCAACCCTCTCCCACAGGGAGAGGGAGAAGACACTAAAAAAGGCAACTTGCGTTGCCTTTTTGCTTTTACCTCGTGCGGTCTGGTGCCCTCACCCCGCCCTCTCCCACGGGGAGAGGGAGAAAACACTAAAAAAGGCAACTTGCGTTGCCTTTTTGCTTTTACCTATCCGCCCAGATACGCGCTCCGCACCGCTTCGTTCGCCAGCAGCGCGTCGCCGGTATCCTCCAGCACCACGCGGCCGTTCTCCAGCACGTAGCCACGATCGGCGAGCTTCAGCGCCTGGTTGGCGTTCTGCTCGACGAGGAAGATGGTCATCCCCTCTTTGCGCAGCTGCTCGATGGTGTCGAAAATCTGCTGGATGATGATCGGCGCCAGACCGAGCGACGGTTCGTCCAGCAGCAGCAGGCGCGGCTGGCTCATCAGCGCGCGGCCAATCGCCAGCATCTGCTGCTCACCGCCGGACATGGTGCCCGCACGCTGGATGCGGCGCTCCCACAGGCGCGGGAAGAGTTCATATACCCACTTGATGCGGGTCTGGTATTCATCGCGGTGAGCGAAGAACCCGCCCATCGCCAGGTTCTCTTCCACCGTCATGCGGGAGAAGACGCGGCGCCCTTCCGGAACAATAGCCACCGCCTCGCGCATGATTCTGGCGGTCTGCCAGTCGGTAATGTCTTTACCATCGAACACAATCCGCCCGCTGGTGGCGCGCGGGTCGCCGCACAGGGTGCCGAGCAGCGTGGTTTTGCCCGCGCCGTTGGCGCCAATCAGGGTCACGATTTCACCCTGATTGATATGCAGGCTGACGTCGTGCAGCGCCTGGATCTTGCCGTAGTGCGCGTTGACCTTGTCGAACGTTAACATCGCTTTTTCCATCTTATGCCTCACCAAGGTATGCGCGGATCACGTCCGGGTTGTTGCGGATCTCTTCCGGCGTGCCGTTTGCCAGCGGCGTGCCCTGGTTTACCACGTAGATACGGTCCGAAATGCCCATCACCAGCTTCATGTCGTGCTCAATCAGCAGGATGGTGGTGTCGTGACTGTCGCGCAGCTCGGCAATCAGCTCGTCCAGCTCTTTGGTCTCTTTCGGGTTGAGCCCTGCCGCTGGTTCGTCGAGCATCAGGATTTCCGGCTGCGTCACCATGCAGCGCACAATCTCCAGACGACGCTGGTCACCGTAGGCCAGATTGCTCGCCTGACGGTTGGCGTGCTGCAGCAGGCCAATTCGGTCGAGCCAGGTGGCGGCGCGGTCAAGCGCTTCATCCTGCGCGCGGCGGAAGGCCGGGGTTTTCAGCAGGCCGGAGAACAGCCCGGTTTTCAGCTGCTGATGCTGGGCCACCAGCAGGTTCTCAATCACCGTCATCTCGCGGAACAGACGCACGTGCTGAAAGGTACGCACCACGCCCATACGGGCGATCTGCTGGCCCGGCAGCCCTTCCAGGTGCTGGTCGCGCAGCATGATGGTACCGCCCGTCGGCTTGTAGAAGCCGGTCAGGCAGTTAAAGACCGTGGTTTTCCCTGCGCCGTTCGGACCAATCAGGGAGACAATCTCTTTCTTGTGCAGATCCAGATTCACGTTGTTGACCGCCAGCAGGCCGCCAAAACGCATCATCAGACCGTTAACGGATAATAATGGCTGACTCATGCCTGCTCTCCTTTCGCTTGCCCGTTCTTCAGCTTCAGCTGTGGACGGGTCATCGGCAGCAGACCCTGCGGACGCCAGATCATCATCAGCACCATCAAACCACCCAGCATCAGCATGCTGTATTCGTTAAAGTCGCGCATCAGCTCGCGCGAGACCACCAGCAGGATGGCCGCGAGGATAACGGCGAACTGCGAGCCCATCCCGCCGAGCACCACAATCGCCAGCACAAAGGCGGATTCGGCGAAGGTGAACGATTCCGGGCTTACGAAGCCCTGACGCGCGGCAAACAGCGTTCCGGCGAAACCGGCAAACGCGGCGCTGATGGTGAACGCGGTCAGCTTGATGCGGGTCGGGTTCAGGCCCAGGGAGCGGCAGGCGATCTCATCTTCACGCAGCGCTTCCCACGCGCGGCCCAGCGGCATGCGCAACAGGCGGTTGATCACGAACAGGGTAATCACCACCAGCAGCAGCGCCACCAGATAGAGCCAGATCACGCGGTCGGACGGGTCATACTTCACGCCGAAGAAGTTGCTGAAGGTATCCCAGCCGCCTTCGCGGGCGGTACGGCTGAACTCCAGGCCGAAGAAGGTCGGTTTCGGGATCTGGCTGATGCCGTTCGGGCCGCCGGTCACTTCGGTGTTGTTGAGCAGCAGGATACGGACGATTTCACCGAAGCCTAAGGTCACAATCGCCAGGTAGTCGCCACGCAGGCGCAGTACCGGGAAGCCAAGCAGGAAGCCTGCAGCGGCAGAGACCAGCCCTGCCAGCGGCAGGCAGGTCCAGAAGCCGAGACCGTAATAGTGGTTCAGCAGCGCGAAGGTATAGGCGCCGATGGCGTAGAAGCCGCCGTAGCCCAGCACCAGCAGGCCCGAGAGCCCCACGACCACGTTCAGACCGAGGCCGAGAATCACGTAGATCATGGTCAGAGTGGCGATATCCACGGTGCCACGCGACACCACGAACGGCCACGCTACGGCGGCCACCAGCAGCGCCACGAGGAACAGCTTCTGCTTAACGGTAGAACCGTCGATTGCCGGCAGGACGAATTTCGGACCGGAGACGTTTTTCAGCGTCTTCTGGAACAGCGGACGCAGCAGCTGGAACAGGAACACCACGGCCGTACCGATAAATACCCACTGCCAGCGGATGTCAGCTGCGGTATCGACAACCAGTTTGGTGCCATTCAGCTCAAGCTGGACGCCCATAAAGACGCTGGCCAGCACGAAGAACATGGCGGCAGAGAGCAGCGCCATTGCAAAATGCATCGGTTTCATACTTTCTCTACCTCCGGACGGCCCAGAATACCGGTAGGCATCACCAGCAGAACCAGAATCAGCAGGGCAAACGACACCACGTCTTTATATTCCGTGCTCAGGTACGCCGAGGAGAGCGCTTCGGCCACGCCCAGGATCAGGCCGCCGATCATCGCGCCCGGAATACTGCCGATACCGCCCAGAACCGCCGCGGTGAAGGCTTTCATCCCGGCCATAAAGCCGATGTACGGGTTGATCACGCCGTAGAACTGGCCGAGCAGGACGCCCGCCACCGCCGCCATCGCGGCGCCAATCACGAAGGTCAGGGCAATCACGCGGTCGGTGTTGATGCCGAGCAGGCTCGCCATCTTCAGGTCTTCCGCGCAGGCGCGGCAGGCGCGTCCCATACGCGAGTAGCGGATGAACAGCGTCAGGGCGAGCATCGCAATAAAGGTCACGACCCAGATAACCAGCTGCATGGTGGTGATAGAGGCCGCGAAGTTTTCGCTGGCCCCCACAATCCACTGGCCGTTAAACAGGCTTGGCAGCGCCACGTCGCGCGAGCCTTCGGTCAGGCTGACGTAGTTTTGCAGGAAGATCGACATCCCGATCGCGGAAATCAGCGCAATCAGGCGCTTGGAGCTGCGCACCGGCCGGTAGGCCACGCGCTCAATGCTCCAGCCGTAGGCGCTGGCAATCACGATCGCGCCGACAAACCCGGCGGCGACCAGCAGCCAGCTGCTGTCGATGCCCATCATCATCAGGGCGGCGATAATCATAAAGGAGACGTAGCTACCGATCATGTACACCTCGCCGTGGGCGAAGTTGATCATGCCGATAATGCCGTAAACCATCGTATAGCCGATGGCGATCAGCGCGTAGGTGCTTCCCAGCGTAACGCCGTTAAACATCTGCTGCAGGAAATAGAGAAACTGCTCGGACATATGCAAACCTTTTTATACCCGCCCGTCATGCCGGGCGGTGGGATAATTATTTGGCGGCCGAGGATGAACCGTCGGCGTGCCACACAAAGACACCAAACTCAAATCCCTTCAGATCGCCTTTCTCATCCCAGTTCAGCGGCCCAATCACGGTGTTCGCCCCGTGTGCTTTTAAATCTTTCACCAGATCCAGCGGTTCTTTGCTGCCGGAGCGATCCAGCGCGGTGGCCAGAGACTGTACGGCCGCGTAGGTGATCCAGACGTACGGACCACTCGGATCTTTCTTCTGCGCCTTGAGCGCATCCACGATAGCCTTGTTGGCCGGATCCTGGTCATAGCGTTTTGGCATCGTCACCAGCATGCCTTCGGCAGAATCCCCCGCGATGTTTGACAGGGAGGCATTGCCCACGCCCTCTGGCCCCATAAACTGGGTTTTCAGACCGGTGGCGCGCGCCTGACGCAGCATCTGCCCCATCTCCGGGTAGTAGCCGCCGTAGTAAACGAAGTCGATATTCTCTTTTTGCAGACGGGCAATCAGCGCGGAGAAGTCTTTCTCACCGGCGGTAATGCCGTCGAAGAAGACGATGTTCGCGCCGCCTTTTTTCAGGCCGTCCTGCACGGAGCGCGCCAGGCCTTCGCCGTACTGCTGTTTGTCATGAATAATGGCAATACGCTGTGGCTTAACGGTCTCGAGGATGTATTTGGCGGCGGTGGGGCCCTGCGAGGAGTCCAGACCGGCGGTACGCATGATGTGCTGATAGCCGCGCTGGGTCAGTTCCGGGTTCGTTGCGCCTGGGGTGATCATCAGAATGCCTTCGTCTTCGTAGATATCAGACGCAGGCTGCGTGGAGGATGAGCACAGGTGGCCGATCACATACTGAATACCGTCGTTGACGATTTTGTTGGCGACCGCGACGGCCTGTTTCGGATCGCAGGCGTCGTCATATTCCACGCCCACCAGCTTGTCGCCTTTGATGCCGCCCTTAGCGTTGATGTCTTTGATGGCCTGGCGCGCGCCGTTGAATTCCATGTCACCCCACTGGGCAACAGGGCCGGACATCGCGCCCACTACCGCAACTTTAATGTCGTCTGCCATAGCGGCATGCGAGATCGACAGTGCGACTATCCCCGCGATTAACGTCTTCGCGTTCCTTTTCATCTCTGAATCCCCATTCGTGATGTCGTGTTTATATTTTGTTTTATTATGGTTAAAAAGCATTCTGTACTTTTAATGAACAACGCTATTTTTACCAGTGCCTTTAATGGTTTAGCGCAGTTTTTTGTCAAAAACCAGACTAAAATCTCTATTTTTCAGGCGATTAAGCAAAGATAATATTCTGAAATCAGGCAGAGATAAACAAATAAAAGTGCAGTTTGCAGCATAAAATAACGGTACAAAGCGCCGAATAAATCACTACCGTTCAGGTTAAAATTCTGCTTATTTTTCGATCCATGTGTTTTCAAACTGCCCAACGCGTTGCCAAAAAACTAATCACCTGGTTAATGAGAATAAAAAGAGGAAGCCGCTGAGTGAATAAATTGAGTACACTGCCCCTACTCAATCTGATTTGGACAAGTGGCTAATGAAACTGACTATCGTGCGTCTGGTGACCTTTAGCGACCAGGATCATATCGACCTGGGCAAGATCTGGCCGGAATATTCCCCTTCGTCGCTGCGCGTTGATGAGACCCACCGCATTTATGCCGCGCGTTTTAACGAACGCCTGCTGGCAGCGGTTCGCGTAACCCTGAGCGGTACGGAAGGGGCGCTGGACTCGCTGCGCGTGCGTGACGTCACCCGTCGTCGCGGTGTGGGACAGTATTTAATTGAAGAAGTGATCCGCGAAAACCCGAGCGTGACCTCATGGTGGATGGCTGATGTGGGCGTGGAAGACCGCGGCGTGATGGCGGCGTTTATGCAGGCGTTAGGGTTTACGGCGCAGGAAAGCGGGTGGGAGAAGCGCTAAAAGAAAGCCGGGTGGCGGCTGCGCCTTACCCGGCCTACATTATCTGCCGCATTTTCCCAAGCATTTCGTGTTGCAGGAAGGCGGCAAGTTATGAAATCCCCGGGAGCTTACATAAGTAAGTGACCGGGGTTGAATAACGCAGCCAACGCACCTGCGGCGCGAAAGGCGACGGGAAAATTATTTGGCGTCGGTCGCCGTGCCGTTCGCATGCCAGTCAAACACGCCGAACTCGAAGCCCTTCAGGTCGCCCTTCGCGTCCCAGGAGAGTGGCCCCATGACGGTCTCGACGGTATTCGCTTTCAGCCAGGTGGCAATCTCAGCCGGATCGGCTGACTGGTTCAGGCCCGCCTGCAGAGACTGCAGCGCCGCGTAGGTGGTCCAGACGAACGCGCCGCTTGGATCCTGTTTCTTCGCCTTGATGGCATCTACGATAGGTTTGTTCGCAGGGACCTGATCGTAGTTCTTCGGTTTGGTCACCAGCAGGCCTTCAGCTGATTCACCCGCAATGTTAGACAGGGAAACGTTCGCCACGCCTTCCGGGCCCATAAACTGGGTTTTCAGGCCCGCAGCGCGCGCCTGGCGCAGGATCTGGCCCATTTCCGGGTGGTAGCCACCGTAGTAAACGAAATCAATATTCTCTTTCTTCAGACGCGCCACCAGGGTGGAGAAGTCTTTCTCACCGGCGGTGATCCCGTCGAAGAACACCACGTCGGCATTCGCTTTCTTGAGGTTATCCTGCACTGAACGCGCCAGACCTTCACCGTACTGCTGCTTGTCATGAACGATGGCAATGCGCTTCGGCTTCACTTTTTCAACGATGTATTTCGCCGCGGTTGGGCCCTGGTCAGAGTCCAGACCGGTGGTGCGCAGGGTCAGCTTGTAGCCGCGCGCGGTCAGCTCCGGTGCGGTCGCTGCCGGGGTGATCATCAGAATACCTTCGTCTTCGTAGATGTCAGACGCAGGCTGAGTCGAGGAAGAGCACAGGTGACCGATAACGTATTTGATACCGTCGTTCACCACTTTGTTTGCGACCGCGACCGCTTGTTTCGGGTCACAGGCATCATCATATTTTACGATCTGCAGTTTTTCGCCCTTGATACCGCCCTTGGCATTAATGTCTGCAACCGCCTGCTCAGCGCCGGTAAATTCCTGGTCGCCGTACTGTGCTACCGGACCGGACATTGCGCCAACCACAGCCACCTTGATGTCTGCCTGTGCCATGGTGCTGAATGCCAACGCGATACATCCTGCCAGTAACGCTTTACCCTTCATGTTCATCCTGAGATTCCCCATTATTATGGTTATTACGATTGTTGTGATGTTGTTGTGCAGCGCTTTATATCAATTATAGGTGTGCCGTCCGCGCTTTTTCAGCATACTCTGCTAAAACATACCCGATTTTTATGATTTTGGAATAGCTAATTTGAAATGAATATATGATAAGCCCGGCAGGGATTTTCGCCGGGCATGTGGCTTTAACGTGTCAGCGACGCGGAGATAATGTCCAGCGCTTTACGGAACTGCGCTTCAGGGATAGTCAGCGGATACAGGAAACGAATGACGTTGCCGTAGACGCCGCAGCTCAGAAGAAGCAGCCCTTCCTGCAACGCACGCTCCTGCACCTGGCGGGTAAATTCCGGCGAAGGCTGGCCCGTTTGCGGGTCGTTAAACTCCACCGCCACCATCGATCCCTGCGCGCGAATGTCAGCGATATACGGGCAGTGTTCCTTCGCCTTGTTCAGCACTTCCACCAGGTGATGGCCAAGATGCGCCGAGCGCGTGCAGAGATCCTCTTCATCAATCACGTCGAGCACGGCATGCGCCGCCGCAATCGCCAGCGGGTTCCCGGCGTAGGTACCGCCCAGCCCGCCCGGTGCAGGGGCGTCCATGACCTCCGCACGGCCAGAAACCGCTGAGAGCGGCATCCCGCCCGCCAGGCTTTTCGCCATGGTGATCAGATCGGGCTTCACGCAGTGGTGTTCCATCGAGAACAGCTTGCCGGTACGGGCGAAGCCGCTTTGCACCTCGTCGGCAATCAGCAAAATACCGTGGGTGTCGCACAGGGCGCGCAGCGCCTGCATAAAATCAGCTGGCGCAATGTTGAAACCGCCCTCTCCCTGAACCGGTTCGAGAATAATGGCCGCGACCTGGTCGGGTGCGATATCCGCTTTAAAGATGCGTTCCAGGCTTTTCAACGCTTCCGCCGTGCTGACGCCGTGCAATTCATTCGGATACTGCGCGTGATACACCGAACCGGGGAACGGGCCAAAGCCGAGCTTGTACGGCGCAACTTTGCCGGTCAGCGCCATGGTCATAAAGGTGCGGCCGTGGAACGCGCCGCCGAAGGTGATAAGGCCGGGACGTTTGGTGTACGCCCGGGCAATTTTGACCGCGTTTTCGACCGCCTCTGCCCCCGTGGAGAAGAACGCGGTTTTGGCCGGACCGTCAACGGGCACGCGCTGGTTGATGCGCTCGGCAAGCGCCACATAGCCTTCGTACGGCACAATCTGGTACGCCGTATGGGTAAACGCGTGGAGCTGTTTTTCAATGGCGGAAATGACTTTTGGATGGCGATGGCCGGTATTCAGCACCGCGATCCCGGCGGCGAAGTCGATGTACTCGTTACCTTCCACGTCCCACACCGTGGCGTTTTCAGCTTTATCAGCATAGAAGTTACACATCACGCCGATGCCGCGCGGCGTCGCCTGTAAACGCCGGTCGTTCAGTTCGTTATTTTTCACCCTGTCCCCCTGAGAAAGTCGCCTGCTTAGCGCATCAGTAAGTGTTTGCCAGGGGGAGGGAATTCGCCAGAGCGGGCGCTAAAAAAACAAAACCCCCAGACTTTCATCCAGGGGTTCTCGGTGTACTTCGCGAAAATTACGCTTCGATAGCGGCGCGAAGTTTTTTCATGGCGTTCTTTTCAAGCTGACGGACACGTTCCGCAGAAACGCCGTAGCGGTCGGCCAGCTCCTGCAGCGTGGACTTGTTGTCTTCGTCCAGCCAGCGGGCGCGGATAATATCCTGGCTACGCTCGTCAAGGCCTTCCATCGCATGGGTCAGCTTGTTCGCGGCCTGATCTTCCCAGTTATCCTCTTCGATGCCGTCAGCAAAGTTAGAGGTTTTATCCTGCAGATACAGAACCGGCGCCATCGGCTGGCTGTCAGATGCGTCGTCGTCGGAGGACATATCAAAGGTCATGTCCTGCGCGGCCATACGGGATTCCATCTCACGCACGTCTTTGCTGGTTACGCCCAGCTCGCGCGCCACCATTTCCACTTCATCCTGGTTGAACCAGCCCAGACGCTGCTTGGCTTTACGCAGGTTGAAGAACAGTTTGCGTTGCGCTTTTGTCGTGGCGACTTTCACGATACGCCAGTTGCGCAGCACGTATTCATGAATTTCTGCTTTGATCCAGTGCACAGCGAAGGAGACGAGTCGCACACCCACTTCCGGGTTAAAGCGACGCACAGCCTTCATCAGGCCGATGTTGCCTTCCTGAATCAAGTCCGCCTGCGGCAGGCCATAGCCCGCATAGTTACGAGCAATGTGAACAACAAAGCGCAGGTGAGACAGGATCAGCTTTTTCGCTGCTTCCAGATCGCCCTGGTAATGCAGCTTTTCAGCAAGCTCCTTTTCTTCCTCGGCCGTTAACATCGGCCAGGTGTTCGCAGCCCGGATATAAGATTCCAGGTTACCAACAGGGGCTAAAGCTAAAGTTTGCATTTCTTTGGTCATTCATTCCTCTCAATGTTTCTTCTGGTCCTGGTCGTCCCCGTCAGGCAACAACCATGCCAAAGCGTTTGAGCAACGAGATTAGCATTCACTCTTTTATCAGACAGTGATTTTATCCACAAGTTCCAGGTGCAACGGTGAATAAATTACGCACAAATTGTGACATGAAGATGATAACAGGGGAAGCGACAACAGGGACGCTTTCCCTGCAGAGCGAGCATCTCGGTGCAGGGAAAGATTATATCACGCTTTTATTAGTCGGGAGTAAAGTGACGTAAATGTTGAACGGTTGCCAGCCAGGCTGCCACCCACCCAATCATCGAGCAAACCAGCAGCAGTAACAGACACTCATCGAACCCTAAGCCACTGATATCAAACTTCGTTCCGAAAACCTGCGCCACTTCAGTCACGGCAGAAGAGAGCCGCATCACCAAAATTTCTGACAATATCAGTGAAAGAAATGCACCGGAAAAACCGAGCAATGCGCCACCGTAAAGGAACGGTCGGAGGATGAAACCATCCGTCGCACCAATCAGTTTCTGCACGTTAATGGTATCGCGACGGGCAAAGATGCTCAGGCGCACGCTGTTACCGATGACGAGGAAGACCGCCGCCACCATCAGCACGCCAATCATCGCCGCGACGCGTCCTACCAGCCCGGTCAGGGCAGCAAGGCGCGCAAACCAGCTGTCGTCCATGCGCACTTCATCAATGCCCTTAATGCGCGTGATGCGATCGCGCAGGGTGTTAAGCGAATCGGTCCCCTGGAAATCCAGCTTCGGGATCACCACCGCCACGGCGGGCAGCGGGTTCTCTTCGAGCATATCCAGCGCGCCGCCAAAACCAGACCAGTTACGGAACTCGCCCAGCGCGTCTTCACGGGAGAGATAGTTGACCTTCTCCACGCCCTGCTCGGCCTGGATTTGCCCGACCACCTGTGCCGCGGCGTTATCGTCGAGCGCTTTATCCATATAGACCGTGATCTGCGGAGACGGATAATACTGTGAGGCCGCCTGGTTGACGTTTTTATAGACCATATAGCAGACGCTTGGCAGCGTCAGGGAGATGGCGATCACCATCACCGTCAGGAACGTCGCCAGCGGTTTGCTTTTCAGATCCTGCAGCGCGCCGTGGAAAGCGTAGCGCACCTGCTCGTTGAACACGTTGGTTTTACGGGAGGCCGGTTTTGGCGCGGCCTTCTGGCGCTTTGGCGCATTACGATTGCCGTCACCACCGCCCTGCGGCTTACGGAAACGGTCAAACCGGTTTCCGAACTGCCGAATCTGGTTTATTGCATCACGCTTATTCACCGTGGCCTCCGTGCAAATGCCCGTCGCTCAGGGTCAGCATGCGGTACGAACGACGGGAAATGAGCCCGATGTCGTGCGTCGCCATCAATACGGTGACTCCTACGCGGTTGAATTCCTCAAACAGACGCAAAATCCCTTCGGACAGGGCATCGTCCAGGTTACCGGTTGGTTCATCCGCCAGCAGTACGGCAGGCTTGTTCACCACCGCGCGGGCGATGCCCACGCGCTGCTGTTCACCGCCGGAGAGCTGGATCGGGAAGTTCTTCGCTTTGTCCAGCAGCCCGACCTTATCCAGCGCCGCAGAGACGCGACGGCGGATATCGTCATAGCTGGCGCCGGCAATAATCAGCGGAATGGCCACGTTATCGAAAACGGTGCGATCCATCAGCAGGTGGTGATCCTGGAAAATCATGCCGATCTGACGACGCAGGAACGGCACTTCGCGGTTTTTCAGGCGGCTGATCTCATGGCCGCCAAAAAAGATTTTCCCGGCGCTTGGCCGCTCGATCCCACAGATAAGCTTGAGCAGGGTACTTTTCCCCGCGCCGGAATGGCCGGTCAGGAATGCCATCTCGCCCGGCTGCAGGTGGAATGTCACCCCCTGCAGCGCTTGTCTCCCACCGAGATAGGCCTTGCTGACGTGTTCAAAGCGAATCATTGTTAGTCCTCTCGGGCAAATAATGCCTCAATAAAGTCGTCCGCCTTAAACGGACGCAAATCCTCAATACGCTCGCCCACACCGATGTAGCGGATAGGAATACCGAACTGATCGGCCACGGAGAAGATCACCCCGCCTTTCGCGGTGCCGTCCAGCTTGGTCAGCGCGATCCCCGTCAGTCCTACCGCTTCATTGAACAGCTTCGCCTGGCTGATGGCGTTCTGTCCGGTGCTGGCATCAATGGTCAGCATAATTTCATGCGGTGCGTCTTCGTCCAGCTTCTTCATGACGCGGACGATTTTCTTCAACTCTTCCATCAGGTGCGATTTGTTCTGCAAACGCCCTGCGGTATCGGCAATCAGCACGTCCACGTTGCGCGCCTTCGCCGCCTGGATGGCGTCGAAGATCACGGACGCGGAGTCCGCGCCGGTATGCTGGGCAATCACCGGAATGTTGTTGCGCTGGCCCCAAACCTGCAGCTGCTCAACCGCTGCCGCGCGGAAGGTATCGCCCGCCGCCAGCATCACCGATTTGCCCTGCTGCTCGAACTGACGCGCCAGCTTGCCGATGGTGGTAGTTTTACCCACGCCGTTCACGCCGACCATCAGAATAACAAATGGCGTTTTGCCTTCAATATTAAGCGGTTCGTCAACTTTTGCGAGAATTTCACCCATCTCGTCTTTCAGCAAACCGTACAGCGCTTCGGCGTCGCGCAGCTGTTTGCGGCTCGCCCCTTCGGTCAGATTGGCGATGATCTTACGGGTGGTTTCCACGCCGACGTCCGCAATCAGCAGCTGTTCTTCCAGCTCTTCAAAGAGATCGTCGTCGATCTTCTTGCCGCGGAACAGACTGATAAATCCGGAACCTAAGTTTTCTTTGGTTTTGAGCAGGCTGCGCTTCAGGCGCGCGAAGAAACCTTCTTTGGTCGGTTTTTCCTGCTCCTGGACGCTCTCTTCTTCGGCCTGCTCTTCTACCGGCACGACGATAATCGCCTCTTCCGCGGCTTCTGCCGCCAGCGCCTGGGCTTCCAGCTCTTCATCGGTCAGCTCTGGCTCGAGTGCCGCTTCTTCTTCCACCGCCTCAACAATTTCAACGGTTTCCGCTTCGGCCTGCCACTCCTCGGCAGACACCTCTTCGGCTTTCACCTCTTCCGGCAGCGGCAGCTCTTCGTGTTCGATAACGGCCTGCGGCGCTTCGGCAAGGGCCTCAATGACAACCGGCTCTGGCTTCTCGCTCTCCTGAACCTGTTCCGTGACCTCAACCACCTCTTCAGCAAAGGATTCAATCTCTTCTTTGCTGTGCGCCGTTTCTTCCGCTTCGACAACCGCGGCGGTTTCTACAGGCGTTTCAGGCTGTGACTGCTCTTCAACGGCTTGTTGCTCTTCGGTTTTCTGTTCTGTTTCTTGCTCTTTTTCACCGAAGCCCAGCCAGGAAAAGAAGCCACGTTTTTTTTGTTTTGCCATCTGCGACTACACTCCTCGCGGCGCTATATACATGGAAGCTAAAAAAATGATGAAATAGTCTAACACTTTACTTAATTGACATCACCGCCCGCAATCGCAGGCCAATTGTTAACAGAGCTTTCCTGAGATGAAGAAACCCAACCGCGCCCCGGCCGGTCAAATTCGTATTATCGGCGGTCAGTGGCGAGGCCGGAAATTACCGGTGCCGGACAGCCCCGGTTTACGCCCTACTACTGACCGCGTGCGCGAGACGCTGTTTAACTGGCTGGCCCCGTCAATGGTAGACGCCCACTGCCTGGACTGCTTCGCCGGAAGCGGCGCGCTCGGCCTGGAAGCGCTGTCGCGCTATGCCGCCAGCGCCACGCTGCTGGAGATGGAGCGCGGCGTTGCGCAGACGCTGCAGCAAAATCTGGCGACGCTGAAAGCGAGCAACGCCAAAGTCGTGAACACCAACACGCTGAGTTTTCTTGCGCAGAAAGGCACGCCGCATAACGTGGTGTTTGTCGATCCGCCGTTCCGCAAGGGGCTGCTGGAAGAGACGTTATCCCTGCTTGAGCAAAACGGCTGGCTGGCGGATGACGCGCTAATTTATGTCGAAAGCGAAGTGGAAAACGGTTTACCTCCGGTTCCCGCCCACTGGGATCTGCACCGCGAAAAGGTCGCCGGCCAGGTCGCTTATCGTCTTTATCACCGTCAGGCACAAGGAGGCTCCGATGCCGGTACTGATTAACCTGGGACGTTTGCTGATGCTGGGCGTCTGGGCGTTTTTAATTCTCAACCTGGTACACCCCTTCCCGCGCCCGATGAATATTTTCGTTAACGTGGCGCTGATTTTCACGTCGTTTATGCACGCCCTGCAGATGGTGATGCTGAAAAACGGCCTGCCGAAAGACGGCCCGCAGATGACGGGCTGGCAGCAGCTGCGCGTGTTTATTTTCGGCGTGTTTGAACTGCTGGTGTGGATGAAGAAGTTTAAGGCGCAGGTGAAGAAGTAAGGCGCGGCCTGATGCCCTCACCCTAACCCTCTCCCACAGGGAGAGGGAACGATTACACCCTCTCCCTGTGGGAGAGGGCCGGGGTGAGGGGAAAATTACCGCTCCGGTTCAAACCCTTCAAACCGCGTCCCTTTGTAGCTCAACGTCCCTTTCTCCCCCACCGTCAGCTGATGGTACTGCTGCGCCTCCAGGCGGAAGGTCATCTCCAGGCCGCCTGCTTCCGGCCTAAAGCTCGCTTCATAGCGCATTGCTGTGCCCGCAGGCGTCACCTGCTGCTGGCGCGAGCGGCGGTCGTTGAGCGGTTTCTCGCGTTTGTTGGTCACCACCACGCGCTTTTGCATCAGCGGTGCGGCATCGTTATCCGCCTTCTCGCGGCGCTGCTGCACGAAACGGAACGAGGCGGCAATGACGATAATCGCCACCACGATAATGAAAAAAAGCGGCATCTTGCTCATTCGACAATCCCATCAGATTTTGCGGAATTCAGGATACCTTGCCTCCCCCGCCATTGCCAAACGCCCGCCCGCGTCACTACACTGGATCAGAAACTGATTATTCAGACTTAACAGATACAGGGAGTTAATATGCTTTGGTCATTTATCGCTGTCTGTTTTTCCGCATGGCTTTATGTCGATGCATCGTACCGCGGTCCCACCTGGCAGCGCTGGTTATTTAAACCGGTCACGCTGTTGCTCCTGCTGCTGCTGGCCTGGCAAGCGCCGATGTTTAACGCCGTCAGCTATCTGGTGCTCGCCGGGCTGTGTGCATCCCTGATTGGCGATGCCTTAACCCTGCTGCCGCGCCAGCGCCTGCTGTACGCCGTTGGGGCGTTCTTCCTGTCGCATCTGCTCTATACCATCTACTTTGCCAGCCAGATGACGCTCTCCTTCTTCTGGCCGCTGCCGCTGGTACTGCTGGTGATTGGCGCCCTGCTGATTGCGGTGATCTGGTCACGACTGGAAGAGATGCGTTTGCCGGTCTGTACGTTTATCGCCATGACGCTGGTGATGGTGTGGCTGGCAGGTGAACTGTGGTTCTTCCGTCCGACCGCTCCGGCGATGTCCGCGTTCTTCGGCGCCGCGCTGCTGCTGATCGGGAATGTCGTCTGGCTGGGCAGCCACTATCGCCGCCGCTTCCGGGCGGATAACGCGATAGCCTCCGCGTGTTACTTTGCCGGGCATTTCTTGATTGTGCGTTCGCTGTATATCTAAATAGCGCTTGACTCTGGAGTCGACTCCAGAGTGTATGCTGCGGTTAATGAGAAAATTATCATTGCCGGAGACTGCCATGTCGACTCCAGAAATACCAAAAAAAGTCCCTCAATTCTCGGCACTTAAGCTCAGCCCGGCTCCGTCGAAAGACGACTGCTGCTGCGAAGGCGCGTGCGAAACGCCAACTCAACCCCTTCCTGAAAGCGGCAACCGCTACAGCTGGGTCGTCAACGGCATGGACTGCGCGGCCTGCGCCCGCAAGGTGGAAAACGCCGTCAAGCAGGTGCCGGGCGTGAGCCACGTTCAGGTGCTGTTTGCCACCGAAAAGCTGCTGGTCAGCGCCGATAACGACGTCAGCAAGCAGGTTGAAGCTGCCGTCAGCCAGGCGGGCTATACCCTGCGCAGCGAAACGGCGCCCGTTGAAAAAGCCTCCTCCCTGAAAGAAAACCTGCCGCTCATTACCCTCATCATCATGATGGCCCTGAGCTGGGGGCTGGAGCAGATTAACCATCCGTTCGGCAATCTGGCGTTTATCGCCACCACGCTGGTCGGCCTGTTCCCGATTGCCCGTCAGGCGCTGCGCCTGATGAAAAGCGGCAGCTGGTTTGCCATCGAAACGCTGATGAGCGTGGCGGCGATCGGCGCGCTGTTCATTGGCGCGACGGCAGAAGCGGCGATGGTGC
The DNA here is from genome assembly GCF_020149545.1 of Enterobacter cloacae complex sp. ECL352. Taxonomy (NCBI): domain Bacteria; kingdom Pseudomonadati; phylum Pseudomonadota; class Gammaproteobacteria; order Enterobacterales; family Enterobacteriaceae; genus Enterobacter; species Enterobacter cloacae complex sp. ECL352. The sequence continues at coordinate 2,612,260 of NZ_CP083709.1, read as the reverse complement.
TGCTGCTGTTCTTAATCGGCGAACGCCTTGAGGGCTGGGCGGCGAGCCGGGCGCGTAAAGGGGTCAGCGCGCTGATGGCGCTGAAGCCGGAAACTGCCACTCGCGTGATAAACGGCACGCGTGAAACGGTCGCCATCAATACGCTGCGCCCGGGCGACGTGATTGAGGTGGCCGCAGGGGGGCGTCTGCCTGCCGACGGCGCGCTGCTTACCGCCACCGCGAGCTTTGATGAAAGCGCCCTGACCGGGGAATCCATTCCGGTAGAGCGCGCCGCGGGTGAAAAAGTGCCTGCTGGCGCCACCAGCGTCGACCGTCTGGTGCAGCTCACCGTGCTTTCCGAGCCGGGCGACAGCGCCATCGACCGTATCCTGAAGCTGATTGAAGAGGCCGAAGAGCACCGCGCGCCGGTCGAACGCTTTATCGATCGCTTCAGCCGGATTTATACCCCTGCCATCATGCTGGTTGCCCTGCTGGTCACCGTCGTCCCGCCGCTGTTCTTTGGCGCCCCGTGGGAGGGCTGGATTTATAAAGGGCTGACGCTGCTGCTGATTGGCTGCCCGTGCGCGCTGGTGATTTCCACCCCGGCGGCGATTACCTCAGGTCTGGCGGCGGCGGCGCGGCGCGGCGCGCTGATTAAGGGCGGCGCGGCGCTGGAGCAGCTGAGCCAGGTTCAGCATATCGCCTTCGATAAAACCGGTACGCTGACCGTGGGCAAGCCGCAGGTGACCGGCGTGTATCCTCAGGAAACCAGTGAAGATGAGCTGCTTACACTGGCCGCCGCCGTTGAACAGGGGTCCACTCACCCGCTGGCGCAGGCGATTGTGCGAGAAGCGCAGTCGCGCGGGCTGAATATCCCTCCGGCAACCGCCCAGCGGGCGCTGGTCGGGTCAGGGATTGAGGCCACCGTTGACGGTAAAAATGTGCTGATTGTCGCGGCAGGCAAGTCTTCCAGTCCAGAGGTTGAGGCGTTAGAACAGACCGGACAAACCGTCGTGAGCGTTATGCAGGACGGCGTGGCGAAGGGAATGCTGGCGCTGCGCGATACCCTGCGCGATGACGCCAAAGAAGCCGTAGCGGCGCTGCACAAGCTGGGCGTGCAGGGCGTTATTCTTACCGGTGATAACCCTCGCGCGGCGGCAGCGATTGCCGGTGAGCTGGGGCTGGAGTTTAAAGCCGGACTGTTGCCTGCGGATAAGGTCAGCGCCGTGACGGCGCTGAACGCCCGCGCGCCGCTGGCGATGGTCGGTGACGGGATTAACGATGCCCCGGCGATGAAAGCGTCCACCATTGGTATTGCAATGGGCAGTGGTACCGACGTGGCGCTGGAAACGGCCGACGCGGCGCTGACCCACAACCGCCTGACCGGGCTGGCGCAGACGATCGCCCTGGCGCGCGCGACGCGGGCCAACATCCGTCAGAACATCGGCATTGCGCTCGGGCTGAAAGGGATTTTCCTGGTGACGACCCTGCTCGGCATGACCGGATTGTGGCTGGCGGTGCTGGCGGATACCGGGGCAACGGTGCTGGTGACGGCGAACGCGCTCCGGCTGCTGCGTCGCCGGTAAAAAAAGCCCGGTGGCGCTAACGCTTACCGGGCCTCCATGTCCTGTTAACTCATCGGTCGGGTAAGGCGAAGCCGCCACCCGACTTTTTTATAAGAAATAGCTCATCGCCAGGCCTAAAAACAGCACCAGACCGACGTAGTTGTTGTTCATAAACGCTTTAAAACAGGCGTCACGCTCACGCTTCGCAATCAGCTTTTGCTGGTACGCAAACAGCAGTCCCGCCACCAGCACGGACCAGTAAAACTCCCAGTTCAGCCCGTTCAGGCGACCGATCGCGACCATCAGCGCCAGTACCGCGACCTGCAGGATACCGATAATCAGCTTGTCCTGACGACCAAAGAGGATGGCGGTGGATTTGATGCCAATTTTCAGGTCATCGTCGCGGTCTACCATCGCGTATTGCGTGTCATACGCCACCGCCCAGAGAATGTTCGCCAGGAACATCAGCCAGCAGCTGAGCGGTAAGGACTCACTAACCGCCGCAAACGCCATCGGAATCGACCAGCCAAACGCCGCGCCCAGCACCACCTGAGGCAGGTGGGTATAGCGCTTCATAAAGGGATATACCCAGGCCAACGCCAGCGCCGCAACGGAAAGCAGAATGGTCATGGTGTTGAGGGTTAACACCAGCAGGAAAGAGAGCAGCACCAGAACAATGAACAGCACGCGGGCTTCTTTCCCGGTGACCTGCCCGCTGGGTAACGGACGTCCGGCAGTACGCTTAACATGACCGTCGAATTTACGATCGGCATAGTCATTCACCACGCAGCCCGCCGCGCGCATCAGCCAGACGCCGGCAACGAACACGGCCAGGATCCACAGCGGCGGCACGCCCGGCGTGGCGAGCCACAGCGCCCACAGGGTCGGCCACAGCAGCAGTAACGCGCCAATGGGTTTATCGGTACGCATTAAGCGGTGATACGCCAACAGCTTATTCTGCGTCAGGCTCCACTCCATTTTTTCTTCCTCTTAGTACAACGGTGATGCCGGTAAAAAAAGCTCCGTCAGAATTAACGGTTTACCGCTCAGGCGAAGGCGGGAACGACGCCCCCAGAGTTCGGCATCACGACCAATCTCAATAAAATCCCGGGTAAGCTCAGACGAGGTAAAAAGGTAACGCCCCAGAGGCGTTTTCCCCAGACGTTGCAGCGCGAGCTCTGGCCCGGAAAGGGTGGACTCGGGGACCACCGTCCGCCCGGCAAGCCACGGTTCACCATCAGCACAGAGTAAAATTTCGCGCAGCCAGTAGCGTGGCTCTTGCGGCAGCAGCGGCAGCTCGCTGGCGATCTCATCGCCAGAGACAAACCCTTCCTGAATCAGGGTCACCGTGACCGTTTTACCCTGTTGCTCAAAACGTTTCGTCATGGAATCTTCCAGCAACAGCCAGTCCAGTTGCTGCGGATCAAGCGCAGGTATTTGGTCGAAATAGCGCAGCGCACGCAGTTGCGTTAGCGCAGGGTGTGACATGCCAGACTCTCCGATACATAACGTAATGGCATTGTATCGCAGAAACACGGATTGAGGGGGGCCAAACGTTATTTAACGATCACGATCGCAACATGGGCGCAACAGCCTGGCGGCTACGAAAAAAAGTGCGCCCACTCAGGCGCACCAAACTACTAACAAATCAGCACTGTGGGGAAACGGTTACCCCTTGCCTTTTACACTGCTGATAAAGGTGGAACGGGCAGTGGTTGAACCTAAACGTTCGGCTTCATCAAGCAGTTTCAGCGCTTTATCGACATCGCCGCGCTTCACCGCCTGCTTAATGGCGTTGTTGAAGTACTCTTCGGTGTCGTTCAGTACCGGCTCGGCCTTCTTCGCCGGGGCAGGCGCTGCGGTCGCTACCGGTGCGGCTGCCGTGGCAGCTGGCGCGGTATAGGCAGGAGCAGCTGTGTTACCTACAGTGACAGGGCCGGAACCGGAAGAGCCAAACAGCGGGCCGACCAGCACGCTTGAACCGCTGTTCGTTTTCACCTTCAGCTTTAACGTTCCGTCGGTGACGTGACGAGCAATCGGGTCTGGAATATCAGGAATCGCGTTACCGGTACCTTTTGCGTAGGCTTTAGCCGGATCGAGCAACGTGGTGGTCTTCTGAAGATCTTGCTCAGTGGTAAAGACCAGAACGTAGAGTTTTTGCTGGCCCAGCGCTGGCGTAAGGCGCATGACGCCTTCCAGACGGTCGGCGCTCATCACGCCGGGCTCCTGATACGTAAAGTATTCACTTGGGAAAAAGGCAGATGGCGTCATGTTCTGATCGAGAATCAACACGTTTGGTGCAAATACACTCGTCTGCTTATTAACCTCACTGGTCAAGGTAATGGCCAGTTCACCAATATTGGCGGGTACGCTATACGCAGCGACAGGGCCGGTAATACCCGGAACATTAAGTGACTGACCAGCCGTTGAGAGCTGGGTGGTCTGGGTTTTAGACTGATCGACAGGGGTCCAGACAAGCTGTTGCAATGCAGCTGTCGGAATGGCTGGCGCGGATGTTGTGTTTTGCGGAACGAAATTGACGTTAGCGAGCGTTACAGCAGGCGCGCTTGCCAGCAGCCCTGCGGTTAAACAAAGGGCAAGGAGAGTTTTGTTCATTTTCATTGTTATCACCTCAAAATGCACAGGTCAGCGGTAGCCAGGCAATAGCGCGCCGTCCCAAGGATTGAGGGGCTTGCGCCCCTCAGTTTGGTCATTACGTCAGGTTAAGACGGGATTACCACCAGATTTCCATCTGGGCGCCGAAGGACCACTCATCGTTGTCGCCGCGGCTGAAGCTTTTCGCAGTGGTATCGCTATAGGCCATGCCTGGGGTGTAACCCGCAACGGAGTTTTTACCTGAAGGCGCATAACCCCATTTCTCATCCCACTTGGCATAGGTGGCGAAGACGCGGATTGCTGGACGTGACCAGATGCTGTCGCCAGCCTGCCACTGTTGTGCCAGGGTGATTTTATACTGGTTGTTGGTTTCGCCAGTTTCCTGAGATTTGACGTTGTCGTAGCCCACTTCAAGCAGAGTGCTCATGATAGGCGTCCATTTGTACATAGGACGAACGCCTACGGTCCACCATTTAGTACCGTTGTTGTTATCCCAGTTGATATCCTGGTACATACCGACGTACATCAGATCCCAGCTATCGCCCAGCGAGATAGCACCGTGGTCAAGTACGCGCCACAGGTGCCCGTTGTTGTTGATGCCATAGTTGATATCGTCAGTAGTGCCAATGTTCGAACCTTGCGACAGACCTTTACCCTGAGAGGTCATAGAGTCAGTTGCATATTGCAGAACGAATTTGTTGTAGCCTTTCAGCATGCTCTGCGTGTGTTCAGCGGTGAACATCCAGCCATCTTTAGATGCGCCGTCGATCAGGTGATAATCATCACGTGGGTTTGCACGGCCGTAATCAGCCCCCAGCTCCAGGGTACCGCCCGGGTTAATTTCCATCTGGGCTAAACGCACGTCAAAGACATCGTTCGCCGTGCGAGTGGTGTAGTCATAAACGCTGTTGCTGGCGAAGGATGAAGAACCGCCGGCTTCAGAAGAACGGGTTGCAGCCAGAGAGAGCTTACCAAAACCTACGTCGATGTTTTCCAGACCTGCACCAGGACCTGAAATATCCCAGTAGTAGAAGTCGATCATGTGGACGTCATGACGCTGATAGAAGCGCTTACCGGCCCAGATAGTCGAACCTGGCAGCCACTCAATCAGGTTTTTACCCTGCACGTTGGCTTCACGGAACGCCGGGTCAGTGGCCTCCCAGTCGTTCTGTTGCGCCACGGAATACGCGACGTTGGTGTCGAAGTAGAAGCTCTTATCGCCCTCTTTCCACACTTCCTGGCCCAGTTTCAGTTCCGCATAGGTTTCACATTCGTTACCCAGACGGTATTTACTTTGAGCACCGGTTGCCTGGAAGCACTGTTGTTCGCCGCCACTACCCGTCCAGCCGATACCGGAACGAGCATAACCATGGAAATCCACGGCCATTGCCTGAGCAGACATTACGCCCGCTGCGACGGCAACTGCCAGAGGAAGTTTGCGCAGAGTAATCATCATTCTATCTCCTGAGATCATTGCTTTTCTTTGAACACTTCACCTGTCGGTTTCGTGTCTTCTTTTGGGATTGCTTAAACGCCTGGCTCTTTGTGCAACCGACGACATGCAGTGCCATCCTCACGGAACAGATGGCAACGCTCTGGCGGCAAGCCGATAGCGAATGTGGCACCCTCTTCTACCAACACCACGTCGTTCTGGCGGTAGACCAGGTTCTGACGGATGGCGGGGATCTGGATATGAATCTGTGTTTCGTGACCAAGCTGTTCGACGACCTGAACGTCACCTTCCAGGGTCACATCAGCGATGTGGCTCGGCAGCAGGTGCTCAGGACGAATACCGAGGGACATATTTGCCCCGACCTGTACGTTGGCGCTGTCGACCGGCAGCCAGACCTGCTGGCGGTTTGGCAGCTCCACCTGTACCTGTTCAATGGCTGTCGCGGTCACTTTGACGGGCAGGAAGTTCATCTTTGGCGAGCCAATGAAGCCCGCAACAAAGCGGTCTGCCGGGTAGTGGTACAGCTCCAGCGGTTTACCCACCTGCGCCACGCGGCCGGCATCCAGCACCACGATTTTGTCGGCGAGGGTCATCGCTTCCACCTGATCGTGGGTGACGTAAATCATCGTGCGGCCAAGACGCTTGTGCAGACGGGAGATTTCAATACGCATCTGGACGCGCAGGGCGGCATCCAGGTTAGAGAGAGGTTCATCGAGCAGGAACACGCGCGGTTCGGCCACCAGCGTACGGCCAATCGCCACACGCTGACGCTGACCACCGGAAAGCGCTTTTGGTTTACGCTCCAGCAGGTGGGCCAGCTGTAACACTTCCGCCACCTGCGTCACGCGCTGGTTAATGACCTCTTTCTTCGCGCCGGCCAGCTTCAGGCCAAAGGACATATTTTCGGCAACGGAAAGGTGTGGATAGAGTGCATAAGACTGGAACACCATACCGACGCCACGTTCGGCAGGCGGGATGTCGTTCATTCGGGTATCACCAATCAGCAGGTCGCCGCTGGTAATCGTTTCAAGACCGGCAATCATACGCAGCAGAGTAGATTTACCACAGCCTGATGGGCCAACAAACACCACGAATTCGCCTTCGTTGATGTCCAGATTGATGTCTTTCGACACCACAACGTCACCCCAGGCTTTCGTTACATTACGCAGCTGTACGCTCGCCATGCCCTTCTCCCTTCGTTACAACCTGTCACCGACAGAAACATTCAAGATAAGTTCACTATGGGGTATCCATTACTTTCCCGAATCCTCCACCCCCCGCCTTTTTTATGGGGGAGGAGGCGGGAGGATGAGGGAGCAGGCTCTGCGACCGCCGTGGGCGGGCTGAGGCAAAATTCGTGAAGCCGCCTGCAAAATTCGGTGGTTTTTTATGTGCGCCAGCACTCATAACTTAAATTTATGCAACGGAGATCACACAAACGGGGGGTGGGGCGTAGGGGTTGGGAGGATGGAAAGAGGATGTCAAATAAGGAGACTGAGACACGTTGAACCACTGAAGTCATACCACGAGACATCACCAAAAAGGATGGCAGCTATGAATATCAAGACTGGCGCACGCGTTTTCGCATTGTCCGCCCTCGCAGCAATGATGATTTCCGCACCGGCGCTCGCCAAAATTGAAGAAGGCAAACTGGTTATCTGGATTAACGGCGACAAGGGCTATAACGGCCTGGCCGAAGTGGGCAAAAAATTCGAAAAAGATACCGGCATCAAAGTTACCGTAGAACACCCTGACAAGCTGGAAGAGAAGTTCCCGCAGGTTGCAGCAACCGGCGACGGCCCGGACATTATTTTCTGGGCGCATGACCGTTTCGGGGGTTACGCGCAGTCTGGCCTGCTGGCAGAAGTGACGCCAGATAAAGCCTTCCAGGACAAACTGTTCCCGTTCACCTGGGATGCCGTTCGCTATAACGGCAAGCTGATCGCTTACCCTATCGCGGTTGAAGCCCTGTCTCTGATTTACAACAAAGACCTGGTACCAAACCCACCGAAAACCTGGGAAGAGATCCCGAAACTGGATAAAGAGCTGAAGGCGAAAGGTAAATCCGCGCTGATGTTCAACCTGCAAGAGCCGTACTTCACCTGGCCGCTGATTGCTGCCGACGGCGGTTACGCGTTCAAGTTTGAAAACGGCAAATATGACGTGAAAGACGTGGGCGTGGACAACGCGGGCGCGAAAGCGGGTCTGACCTTCCTGGTTGATCTGATCAAGAACAAACACATGAACGCGGATACCGACTACTCCATCGCGGAAGCGGCGTTCAACAAAGGCGAAACCGCGATGACCATCAACGGTCCGTGGGCCTGGACCAACATCGACAAGAGCAAAGTCAACTACGGCGTGACGCTGCTGCCAACCTTCAAAGGCAAGCCGTCTAAACCGTTCGTTGGCGTGCTGAGCGCGGGCATCAACGCCGCCAGCCCGAACAAAGAGCTGGCGAAAGAGTTCCTGGAAAACTACCTGCTGACCGATCAGGGTCTGGATGAAGTGAACAAGGACAAACCGCTGGGCGCCGTCGCGCTGAAATCCTTCCAGGATCAGCTGGCGAAAGATCCACGTATCGCGGCCACCATGGATAACGCCCAGAAAGGCGAAATCATGCCGAACATCCCACAGATGGCTGCGTTCTGGTACGCCACGCGTACCGCGGTCATCAACGCTGCAAGCGGTCGTCAGACTGTCGATGCCGCGCTGAAAGATGCTCAGGGTCGTATTACTAAGTAATGACGTAGTCCCCTCTCCCTTCGGGAGAGGGTTAGGGTGAGGGTTGGCGCTATCCGCACGCCCTCACCCCGGCCCTCTCCCCCAGGAGAGGGAGAAAAGATCAAACGTTGTAGAGGAAAAACCCCATGGATGTCATTAAAAAGAAACGCTGGTGGCAAAGCGACGCGCTGAAGTGGTCAGCGATCGGTCTGCTGTGTCTGCTGGTGGGTTACCTTGTTGTTTTAATGTACGTACAAGGGGAATATCTGTTTGCCATCATGACGCTGATTTTAAGCTCTGCTGGCCTGTATATTTTCGCTAATCGTAAAGCCTATGCCTGGCGCTATGTTTATCCGGGCGTGGCCGGGATGGGGCTGTTTGTCCTGTTCCCGCTGATTTGTACCATCGCCATTGCGTTTACCAACTACAGCAGCACCAACCAGCTTGCGCAGGAACGCGCGCAGCAGGTCCTGCTGGATCGCTCATATCAGGCAGGCAAGACCTTTAACTTCGGCCTGTATCCTGCCGGGAACGATTGGAAGTTAGCGCTTACTGACGAAGCAAGCAGCAAATACTATGTCTCCGACGCGTTCAAATTTGGCGGCGAGCAGAAGCTCACCTTAAAAGAGGCACAGGCCCTGCCGGAAGGTGAACGCGCCAACCTGCGCGTCATTACCCAGAACCGTCAGGCGCTGACCCAGCTCACCGCCGTGCTGCCAGACGACAGCAAGGTGACCATGAGCTCGCTGCGCCAGTTCTCCGGCACGCAGCCGCTGTATACCCTGGCGGACGACGGTACGCTGACCAACAACCAGAGCGGCGTGAAATATCGTCCGAATAACGACATTGGTTTCTATCAGTCCATTACTGCCGACGGCAAATGGGGTGATGACAAGCTCAGCCCGGGCTATACCGTCACCATCGGCTGGGACAACTTTACCCGCGTGTTTACCGACGAAGGCATTCAGAAACCGTTCTTCGCCATCTTCGTCTGGACGGTGGTCTTCTCGGTGCTGACGGTGATCCTGACCGTGGCCGTGGGCATGGTGCTGGCCTGTCTGGTCCAGTGGGAATCCCTGAAAGGCAAAGCGATTTACCGCGTGCTGCTGATCCTGCCGTATGCCGTACCGTCGTTTATCTCGATTCTGATTTTCAAAGGGCTGTTTAACCAGAGCTTCGGTGAAATCAACATGATGCTGAGCGCCCTGTTCGGCATCAAACCGGCCTGGTTCAGCGACCCGACCACCGCTCGCTCGATGATTATCATCGTGAACACCTGGCTCGGTTATCCGTACATGATGATCCTGTGCATGGGCCTGCTGAAGGCTATCCCGGACGATCTGTACGAAGCCTCGGCGATGGACGGCGCGGGCCCATTCCAGAACTTCTTTAAAATTACGCTGCCGCTGCTCATTAAACCGCTGACGCCGCTGATGATTGCCAGCTTCGCCTTTAACTTTAACAACTTCGTGCTGATTCAGCTGTTGACCAACGGCGGCCCGGACCGCCTTGGCACCACGACGCCAGCAGGCTATACCGACCTGCTCGTGAGCTACACCTACCGTATCGCCTTCGAAGGCGGCGGCGGCCAGGACTTCGGTCTGGCGGCGGCGATTGCCACCCTGATCTTCCTGCTGGTAGGCGCTCTGGCGATTGTGAACCTGAAAGCCACACGTATGAAATTTGATTAAGGAGGGCATCAATCATGGCAATGGTACAACCCAAATCTCAAAAGTTGCGCCTCCTGGCGACGCACTTAGGCCTGCTGATTTTCATCGCGGCGATCATGTTCCCGCTGCTGATGGTTATCGCCATCTCCCTGCGTTCGGGTAACTTCGCGACAGGGAGCCTGATCCCGGACGAAATCTCCTGGGAGCACTGGAAGCTCGCGCTGGGCTTCAGCGTGGAACACGCGGATGGCCGCGTCACGCCGCCGCCGTTCCCGGTCCTGCTGTGGCTGTGGAACTCGGTGAAAATCGCAGGCATTACCGCCATTGGTATCGTGGCGCTTTCCACTACCTGTGCTTATGCCTTCGCCCGCATGCGTTTCCCGGGCAAAGCGACGCTGCTGAAAGGGATGCTGATTTTCCAGATGTTCCCGGCCGTACTGTCGCTGGTGGCGTTGTATGCCCTGTTTGACCGTCTGGGCCAGTACGTACCGTTTATCGGCCTGAACACCCACGGCGGCGTGATCTTCGCCTATCTTGGCGGTATCGCACTGCATGTGTGGACCATCAAAGGCTATTTCGAAACTATCGACGGCTCGCTGGAAGAAGCGGCCGCTCTGGATGGCGCAACCCCGTGGCAGGCGTTCCGCCTGGTGCTGCTGCCGCTGTCGGTGCCGATTCTGGCGGTAGTGTTTATCCTGTCGTTTATCGCTGCGATCACCGAAGTACCGGTTGCCTCACTGTTACTGCGTGATGTGAACAGCTACACCCTGGCCGTAGGTATGCAGCAATACCTCAACCCGCAAAACTACCTGTGGGGCGACTTTGCCGCGGCGGCCGTACTTTCCGCCATCCCGATTACCGTGGTGTTCCTGCTGGCGCAGCGCTGGCTGGTCAACGGCCTGACGGCGGGCGGTGTGAAAGGTTAAGTTTCATTTTGTTATGCCACTGCAACCCTCAACTTTAGACGTATTGTATTGACCCAACTTGTGACTGTTGTTAGGCGCTCTTCGGAGCGCCATTTTTTTTATTCGCGTTTCAGCCGCTTCGAGTTGCACAGCCAGAGGGTGATCACCAGCAGCAGGATCGCCGCCGAGTAGATCAGCACGTCGAGCGGGGACTTATGATCGACGATGATCAGCCGCACTATCGCAGTGATCCCAATGTAGACAAAATAACGCAGCGGGAAGTGAAAGCCGGACTGAAAGTACTTCACAATCAGGGCGATAAATTCAAAGTAGAGAAAGTAGACCACCAGGCCTTCCACCAGCGCATATTTGCTGGTTTGTTCAGGGGCGAACAGTACATCCGCAAGATGCACTGTCTCTTTACCCAAAAAGACGACCAGTATCAGGCCAAGGCTCAACAGACCGAGGTTCAGCACGGTCTGGAGGACTGTTGAGATAAACTCAACGCGCGGGCGAGTCAGGGATGTCATACAGCACCTCATTCTCCAGGGCGAGGTTCCTGTATAACGCAAAAATGTGACGGGGATCTATATTTTTTGTTTATGTTTTGTCCGCATGAGCATTCTTGCCGGGCGGCACTGCGTTTGCCCGGCCTACAAAAACACTAACGTAGGCCCGGTAAGCGCAGCGCCACCGGGCAAAGAAGCATCAGCGGAAGTTAATGTTCTTATCGCTCGTCATGTCATACAGCTGGAACTTACGTCCAAGCTGCTGACCCCCGTCACGCGTCAGCGGCGTCCAGCCCACTGCCGCACGGCTGCGGGTTGGGCCTGACGAGAACAGATCCAGCGGAATCGACACGTAGACCCCTTTGGTGAAGTCCCCTTCCCCGTACTCGTCCGGCGAAACGTTGGTGATAGTGGCGTAGCCACCCACCACGACGCCGCTGTCGAAGTGTTTAGAGATGTCCAGCGTACCGCCCTTATCGCCCGCCAGGTACTGGCCGACGCTGGCTTTCACCAGCACGTCAGGGGCGAACGACGGCGTCCAGTAGGCGGTCAGATGGCCCGTTTTGACGCTGTAGTCGGTGAATTTCATCATGTCCTGCGCGCTGCGCCAGTCACGCTGTTTGACGTAGTTGGCATCCACCCCGAACGCCCAGTTACTGTCGACAGGACGATAAAGCACTTCCGCCCCCGCGCCGCCGTACATGGTTTCCAGATACCCGCCGTACACCTGGCCGTAGAAGCCGTTGCCGAAGTACTGGAAGTAGTTGGCCTGCAGGTTATTCACGTAGGCATCGTTTTGTACGTACTCACGCACGCGGGTACGCACGCGCGGCAGCGCCGAGTCTTTTGGCGGGTTGGTGTAGTTGAACTTGTCGTAGTTATTGGCGATGTTGCCGAACAGGCTGCCGGTGGTCAGCAGGTGGTCGGTGAGCCACAGATCCGCCGTCGCCATGACGCCCAGCTGATACATGTAGAAGTTTTCAGGCCCGCCGACGGACTGGTTCAGCACCGGATCGATATGGAAATCGAAGCGCGATTTGTCGATATACCAGCCCTGCTCGGTGGTTTCCGGCACGATCGGCTCTACGCGTTTTTGCACCAGCTCGGTTTCATGCCCGAGCGGCTCGCCTTCCAGATGGCGCCTGAGGCTGGCAACGTCCGTTTCGGTTGTGACCTGCGGCAGGTTGAGGCGGTTCTCCGTCACGCGGATCGTGCGGATCCCCTCCGGCAGATCGTTCATAACGATCCGGTTAGCGCGTTCGATCCCTTCGCGCGAGTCGCGGTATTTCACCTGCTCGCCGGTGACGTACAGCGTGTCGCCTTTCACCTGAATTTTCGGATCCGCCAGGCCGGCATTGTATTTCAGCAGCGTCAGCTGGTTTGCCACCACGGAGTGCTGCAGAATCGCATCCTGCGGCTCCGGCTGGTATGCAGGGCGCGCGTTATCATTGTAGTGCGGCCGCATGTCGTTAAAGTTGGTGCGCAGCGTGAAGCCAAACATCACCGTATTGCCGCGCTCGTAGCTGAGGTTAACGTCGGCCCAGTCGGTGACGCGATAAATGGCGCCGACGTTAAACTTGCTCTTCTGCTCAATCTTTCCGGCGAAGTCCTGCGAGTAGTCATTCCCCTCATATTCCAGCTTCAGGCGCAATGGCTGCCAGGGCGTTTGATACTCCACGCCGCCAAACAGCGACGCCGGACCGTGGAACATCTGGTCTCCGTTGATGGAGCCCGCTTTCTTATAGCTGTTATCGCGGTAGCAGTATTTATCGCTGTAGGAGCAAAACGGGTTTTTCACGTTTCCGCTGGTGCCGAGATAGCCCCATCCCAGACCGAGCGAGAAGTCGAACGGCCCCCAGGCTTTACTGGCCACGATGTATTCCGCATCAAACAGACCGGTACCACCGATATCTTTGGCGCCCACGGACACCTGCGGCATCCAGTAGCTCTCTTCCCACAGGCGCAGCTTGACGTCGAAGGCTTTATCTTTGTAAGTCTGATCGCCGGAGAACGCCTCTACGCTGCTGTATTGTTTCGTACGCACGTCGGTATAGCGCAGCGTGGTTTCAAGCCACGGGAACAGCTGCACCGAGGCGGAGTAGTAGCGATACTGGTCGTTATCACGGTAGTTAAGGCTAATTTCGCCTTCGCGCGCCATACGCGCGGTGGGCGTTTGCAGTAAACCGACGCCGCCGAAGTCTGACTGAGACGGGCCAATGGGTGCCGGATACGTTTCTGCATGGCAGGCGGCACTCACGCAGAGCGCCAGCATGCTGTAGAGATAGGTTCTTTTCATTATTCCGGTATCCGCTGAATCAGGGAGTGAAGGATATCGGCGTTAAGCCCGTCATACGCCTTCGTCCAGAAATGGTCGGCAAAACCGACAAAAATGATGCTGCCCGGCATAGGTTCGATATGCCGTTTATTCCAGTAAGCGACGGGGGCTTTTTGTGTGTGCCCGTCAGGGTAAACCACCCAGGCGTAGCTGTTATCGGCACCGCTCAGCAGGCTCTGCTCGTCGAGGTAGCTCGCCACGTCACGACCGGGCGTAAAGGGCTTTTTACCCGGGCTGCTGATAAGCCCCATCACGGTCACCGTCGTCGGCTTCTCCGGCAGCCAGAGCGTATACTCCCCTTCAAGCGTGGGATTGCCCTTTTCCGTGACGCGCACTTCGTCGGGATCCAGGTTCAAGTTCTGACGGCCCGTCACCTTCAGCGCCTGCAGCTGCTGGCGAACGCTGTTAATCGCCGCCGCGTCGTCGCCATCTTCCTGCTCCGCTAATCCCGTCAGCCTGGCAAGGAGCGCCTTGTGCTGTTGTTCCGCTTCAGCGGTCTTCTGCCGCTCAGCGATCACTGCCCCCGGCCACCAGCTGTTGGCGAGCCTTGGCTGTCCGACGAGATCGAGCAGATGCTCAGCGTGGGTTAAGGTTTTGGGTTTTTCACTGTCCGGCGTGTAGACCTTCACCGTCCCTGCGGACCATGCCAGCGGCGCGGCAAGGCTGGCGATAAGCGCAACGTGGATGAGCGTTTTCATGATTTCGCCGCCTTGATCAGGGTGGTTTTCACCGGGAAGAATTCGGCACCGAGATACTGCAGGGACTGGCGGATCTGCCCTTCCTCGTCGATCCAGAAGCGGTTGTGCCAGGTGGCCTGGTCGGTAGTGACTTCTTCATCCAGCACGCGAACCTGCGTTTCGTCGCTGCCGACTTTCACGCTGTCCGTGCCGTCCCAGCGGAAGGTCGAGCGTGCCGTGGCGTAACGCACCTGCTTATGTTCGGTCCAGCCCATCGTGCGCGTCCAGCTTGCGCCGTCGGCGATCTGGTTCGGCTTGATCAGCGGATCGGCAGCGATGTTATTCACCTCCAGCAGGTTGTCGCCACCCAACAGGGTTTTCACGATACGACCATGCTGCGTCACGATGGTGGCCTGATCCTGCGTCACCCATTTCTGCTGCCCGTTTTCATCGAAAGCGAGCACCACAAACAGCTGCGGGCCATCGTTAAGCTGCATGTACTGACTGGCATAGGGCATGTTTTGAAGTTCGTCATCGGTCAAATGCACGCCCGGTGTGCCAAACATGCTTTCCCACAGTGAGTTTCCCAGCCCTTTGGTGGTGGCCGAGCACGCCTGCAGCAGCAGGCAAATCAGAATGATTGCAGGTCGCTTCACGACTCTTCTCCGAAGGGGCGAAATAACCACACCGAAGTGTGGTTATGATTAAAACACCCGCTATTACTGGGTGCTGGTTGTCGTGGTGGTCGTGGTTCCGGTATTGGAGCCATCACCGCCACCGGTTGCCGCCAGCGCGACACCCACGGCTGAACTTACGGTGCTGGCGCTGGCTGCGGTAGAACTTCCCGCAGACGCAGACGTCGCTGCCGAACCTGCCGCTTCCCCGACCTGAACCGGAGCTGCATAGACAGATGTCGCCGCAAGCGCAGATATGGCAAAAATGCCATACAGTACTTTCTTCATAACAATTTCCCTTCAATGAATGAATGGAGATTTGCCCGAAAAGAATTTCAGGCGGAATCGAGTATACACAACTACTGCCGTGGGTTTGCCGTAAGGCGAAATAGGGATGGAGTTTTCGGACTAATGGTTAAAATGGAAATGAAAGGCAAATAACATAAATATATAATAGATAAAAATCAATAAGTTATAATATATCCATATTAATTAACCACTACGTATTTTCTTAAAATAAACCGCAGCAATTAACGGGTTAAGCGTCTTTTTCGGATTAAACTCAGATTCAGAATTTGAGTTAACTAACAGACATCAGGAATTATCCGATAAAAAAATGCCGGCATTAAGCCGGCACGTTTTCATGACGTTTTAATTACGCACGCCAGGCTTTATAACGGTTGATCAAACCATTTGTCGAGCTGTCATGGCTGGCAATTGCTTTATCGTCACCCAGCTCTGGCAGAATACGGTTTGCCAGCTGTTTGCCCAGCTCAACGCCCCACTGGTCAAAGGTGAAGATGTTCAGGATGGCGCCCTGCGTGAAGATCTTGTGCTCGTACAGGGCAATCAGCGCGCCCAGGCTGAACGGCGTGATTTCGCGCAGCAGGATGGAGTTGGTTGGGCGGTTGCCTTCGAACACTTTGAACGGCACAACGTGGTCCAGGGTTGCCGGATCTTTACCCTGGTCACGGTATTCTTGTTCAACCACTTCGCGGGATTTACCGAACGCCAGCGCTTCGGTCTGCGCAAAGAAGTTCGACAGCAGCTTCGGATGGTGGTCGGACAGCGGGTTATGGGTGATAGCCGGGGCGATGAAATCGCACGGTACCATTTTGGTGCCCTGGTGGATCAGCTGGTAGAAAGCATGCTGGCCGTTGGTGCCCGGCTCGCCCCAGATGATTGGGCCAGTCTGGTAATCCACCGCGTTGCCGTTACGGTCAACGTACTTACCGTTGGATTCCATGTTGCCCTGCTGGAAGTAAGCAGCAAAGCGGTGCATGTACTGGTCGTATGGCAGAATCGCTTCGGTTTCAGCGCCGAAGAAGTTGTTGTACCAGATACCGATCAGCGCCAGCAGCACCGGCAGGTTTTTCTCTGGTGCGGTGGTGGAGAAGTGTTTGTCCATCGCGTGCGCGCCGGAGAGCAGCTCGACGAAGTTGTCGAAGCCCACGGACAGGATGATGGACAGACCGATCGCAGACCACAGGGAGTAGCGGCCGCCGACCCAGTCCCAGAACTCGAACATGTTCGCGGTATCAATGCCGAACTCGCTGACCGCTTTACCGTTGGTAGACAGCGCCGCGAAGTGTTTCGCCACGTGCTTGTTGTCGCCTGCGGTTTTCAGGAACCAGTCGCGCGCGCTGTGGGCATTGGTCATGGTTTCCTGAGTGGTGAAGGTTTTGGACGCAACCAGGAACAGGGTGGTTTCCGGGTTCACGTTCTTCAGCACTTCGGCGATGTGGGTACCATCGACGTTAGACACAAAGTGCATATTGAGGTGGTTTTTATACGGGCGCAGCGCTTCGGTCACCATGAACGGGCCGAGGTCAGAACCGCCGATACCGATGTTCACCACGTCGGTGATCGCTTTGCCGGTGTAGCCTTTCCAGCTACCGGAGATGATCGCTTCGGAGAAGGTTTTCATCTTTTCCAGCACCGCGTTCACTTCCGGCATGACGTCTTTGCCGTCAACGATGATTGGCGTATTGCTACGGTTACGCAGGGCCACGTGCAGCACGGCACGGTCTTCGGTACGGTTGATCTTCTCGCCGGAGAACATGGATTTGATGGCGTCGGCAAGCTCAGTTTCTTTCGCCAGATCCTGCAGTTTTGCCAGCGTCTCTTCGGTAATGCGGTTTTTGGAGAAATCCACCAGCATCAGGTCGTCGAAGGTCGCGGAGAACTTAGAGAAACGATCGGCATCCTTCGCGAACAGGTCCGCGATGGTGACGTCTTTCATTTCATCAAAATGTTTCTGGAGTGCCTGCCAGGCAGCGGTCTGCGTTGGGTTGATGTTTTTCATTAGCAATACTCTTCTGATTTGAGAATTGTGACTGCGGTCGATTGTAGCGCCTGCAAATAAAAATTGTGATGGTTTTTATGCCATTGCCCTGGCCTGCATCAAACACAGGTGAAAAGACCCGAAAAGTATAGCTGCTGAAGCGCCCTCCCGGGGCGGCGAAATGTCGGTCAAAAAGCCCTAAAACGGAGCATAAAATCTGGCGCTGTTATAAGTCCTGTTTCTCAGGGGTACCCCCCCATAAAAAATCCGCATAATCCCAGCATTGACAGGACCTCCCCCGCATTTTATTTATAGGGCCGTATTTTGCGCCTGCACCTGTTTTCGTTTCACTCTTGTGCCAAGGTCGCTTATTCATTCCCTGACACGAGGTTGTTATGACGAGTTTTGTGGTCGCCAAATTTGGCGGCACCAGTGTGGCCGATTACGATGCCATGAACCGCAGCGCCGATGTGGTGCTGGCCGATCCGAATACCCGCCTGGTGGTGCTGTCTGCCTCCGCCGGCGTGACGAACCTGCTGGTTTCTCTGTCTGAAGGACTGGAAGCGACAGAACGTTTCGTGAAGCTGGATGCACTGCGCAAAATTCAGTTCGACATTCTTGAGCGTCTGCAGAACCCGAACGTCATCCGCGAGGAAGTGGAACGTCTGCTGGAAAATATCACCACTCTGGCAGAAGCGGCGTCTCTGGCTACCTCCACCGCCCTGACCGACGAACTGGTCAGCCACGGTGAGCTGATGTCCACCCTGCTGTTTGTTGAAATCATGCGCGAGCGTAACGTTCAGGCGCAGTGGTTTGACGTGCGTAAAGTGATGCGTACCAGCGATCGCTTTGGCCGCGCCGAGCCGGACGTTGAGGCGCTGGCGGAGCTGACCAATCAGCAGCTGGCACCACGCCTGGCAGACGGTATCGTGATCACCCAGGGCTTTATCGGCAGTGAAGCGAAAGGCCGCACCACCACGCTTGGCCGCGGCGGCAGCGACTACACCGCCGCGCTGCTGGGCGAAGCCCTGCATGCAACGCGCGTGGATATCTGGACGGACGTTCCGGGCATTTACACCACCGACCCGCGCGTCGTTTCTGCGGCTAAACGTATTGATGTGATCGCCTTTGAAGAAGCGGCTGAAATGGCCACCTTCGGTGCGAAAGTGCTGCACCCGGCAACGCTGCTGCCGGCCGTACGCAGCGATATTCCGGTCTTCGTCGGCTCCAGCAAAGATCCGAAAGCGGGCGGGACGCTGGTCTGCAAAAAAACGGAAAACCCACCTCTGTTCCGCGCCCTGGCCCTGCGCCGTCGCCAGACGCTGGTGACGCTCCACAGCCACAATATGCTGCATTCACGCGGTTTCCTGGCGGAAGTGTTTGGCATTCTGGCGCGCCACAATATCTCGGTGGATCTGATCACCACCTCTGAAGTGAGCATTGCGCTTACGCTGGACACCACAGGCTCTACCTCCACCGGCGACACGCTGCTGACGCAGTCGCTGCTGATTGAGCTGTCTGAGCTGTGCCGCGTGGAAGTAGAAGAAGACCTGGCGCTGGTTGCCATCATCGGCAACAAGCTGTCGCGCGCCTGCGGCGTGGGTAAAGAGGTGTTCGGCGTGCTCGACCCGTTCAGCATCCGCATGATTTGCTACGGCGCATCCAGCTACAACCTCTGCTTCCTGGTACCTGCCGATCAGGCCGAGCAGGTCGTGCAGAAACTTCATCAGAATTTGTTTGAATAAAATTCGTTAGCACGATAAACAATACCTATAAGCCGGGCACAGACCCGGCTTTTTCATAACTAAACAACACGACAATACTGCAAGGAATCCACTATGTTATCCGCCGTTACGCGGCTGTTCCCGTTATGGGCGCTGCTGCTCTCCGTACTCGCGTATTACACCCCCGCCACGTTCACGGGCATTGGTCCGTGGGTCGCCACGCTGCTGATGCTGATCATGTTCGGTATGGGCGTGCATCTGAAAGTCGACGACTTTAAACGCGTGCTGTCTCGCCCTGCGCCCGTCGCGGCAGGGATCTTCCTGCACTACCTGGTGATGCCGCTTGCGGCGTGGCTGCTGGCGATGGCCTTTAAGATGCCGCCCGATCTCTCCGCCGGGATGGTGCTGGTAGGCAGCGTGGCCAGCGGCACGGCGTCCAACGTCATGATCTACCTGGCGAAAGGCGACGTGGCGCTCTCCGTCACGATCTCGTCCGTTTCGACGCTGGTTGGCGTCGTTGCCACGCCGCTGTTAACCCGTCTGTACGTGGACGCGCATATTCAGGTGGACGTGATGGGCATGCTGCTCAGCATTCTGCAGATTGTGGTGATCCCGATTGCGCTGGGGCTGGTCATTCACCATCTTTTCCCGCGCGTGGTGAAGGCCGTTGAGCCGTACCTGCCCGCGTTTTCGATGGTCTGCATTCTGGCAATCATCAGCGCCGTGGTGGCGGGTTCCGCATCGCACATTGCCTCCGTGGGCTTTGTCGTGATTATCGCCGTGGTGCTGCATAACACGATTGGCCTGCTGGGCGGCTACTGGGGCGGGAAGCTGTTCGGTTTTGACGAATCGACCTGCCGCACGCTGGCAATCGAGGTAGGCATGCAGAACTCCGGCCTGGCGGCGGCGCTCGGTAAAATTTACTTCTCCCCGCTGGCGGCCCTGCCTGGCGCGCTGTTCTCCGTCTGGCATAACCTCTCCGGCTCGCTGCTGGCGGGCTACTGGTCCGGCAAACCGATTGATGAACAAACGAAAAAAGATGCGGTGAAGCAGGGTTAATTTACGCGGCTTGCTTTACACTGAAGCCTCTCTATCAGGAGGCTTCAGCAATGGCTACACCACGTTTGACCCAGAAAGACATGACGGAAGCCGAGCTGCGCGAACTGAAAACGCTTCTCGACCGCGCCCGTATCGCACATGGCCGCACGCTGACGAACGCCGAAACCAATCAGGTGAAAAAAGAGTACATCGATAAGCTGATGGCGCAGCGTGACGCCGCGGCGAAAAAAGCCCGCAAGCTGAAAAAAGAGCAGGCTTATAAACCCGATGCAGAGGCGACCTTTTCCTGGTCGGCCACAACGTCTACCCGTGGAAGGCGCTAATCAGCGCCCTTTCTTTTTGCGCCCCGGCTGGGTAAAGCGTTTTCCATTCCCCGGCTTGCCTCGCCCCTTATCTTCCGCCTGCGGCGCCTTCACCACCGGGCGCTTAATCGCCTGGGTTTTCGGTTTGGCTTTGGCCTTCGGCTTCGCTTCGGACGAGGAATTCTCGATAAGCTTGAAGAGTTCAATCAGCTCGTCATCCGTTAAATCGCGCCACTCGCCCAGCGGGATACCGGACAGGCTGACGTTCATGATGCGCGTGCGTTCCAGCTTCGTCACTTCATAACCGAAGTGCTCGCACATACGGCGGATCTGGCGGTTTAAGCCCTGCACCAGCGTAATGCGGAACGCGAACGGCGCTTCTTTCTTCACCTTACACTTTTTCGTGACGGTACCGAGGATCGGCACGCCCGCGCCCATGCCGCGAATAAATTCGTCCGTGACCGGCTTATTCACCGTCACAATGTACTCTTTCTCGTGGTCGTTACCGGCACGCAGAATTTTGTTGACCAGATCGCCGTGGTTGGTGAGGAAAATCAGCCCCTGAGAGTCTTTATCCAGACGGCCAATCGGGAAGATACGGCTGCTGTGGTTCACGAAATCAACGATGTTGTCCCGCTCACCGTCTTCCGTGGTGCTGACAATCCCAACCGGTTTGTTCAACGCGATAAACACCAGGTCTTCAGCATCACGCGGTTCGATGACCTGACCATTCACTTTAACCACATCGCCAGGGACCACCTGGTCGCCGATGGTGGCGCGTTTGCCGTTAAGAAACACGTTACCTTGTTCAATGTAACGGTCAGCCTCGCGACGTGAGCAGATCCCGCTCTCGCTAATGTATTTGTTTAATCGGGTTGATTGAGTTGGCAGCATAGTTTCTCCTGTGAAGGGCGAAATATACCTTACCTTGCGGCTGACAAAAAAGTGTTAGTAACCGTTGATCAAAAAATCGAGTGCATCCCGCAATGAAGACCGGTTTTGTGTAAGATCGGCAACACGCTCACCTAACTCTTTTGGCGATATGCCAGCCATCATGTGCATCATAACCACGCAGGGCTTACCCGCTATCTCAACGACAGGGCACACTTTCGCAGGCGGCTGAATGCCTCCCAGGTGGCTAAGCTCAACTGCTGGGGCGACCAGGACATGCTTCATCACATTGGCCACGGGATGCTGCATATTGATTAGCCAGGGATAGGCAGTTTTCCCCTTACCTTCATTCTCATAAGCAAAATATTGCTCCATCAGAACGATCTCTGAGAATCACTAAAGGAGCCGTTTTCATCAACCCACTGGTTAATGGCCTCGATAGCAGCTTTATTTTCTGCTAACCACTCTGCGCGCTGATGCGCTCGAAACTGCTCCTGCAGCGCAGCCGTGAGTACAGCAGAGAGATTAAGTTTAAGCCGACGCGCCTCTTCAAGGATTTCTGGTGCTAACGACACATTGACTGATTTTTTGATGCCTTGAGTAGCGCGCATGAAAACCCCCATCGGAATGCGCATGAATTGGCGAAGTGTAGCGTAATAAACGAGCATTTTCTATTCCCTTCAAAATGTAAGGTCTGAAGAGTAAATGGCGCTTTATAAAGTGTCACGCCCCGCAAAACGATTTTGCGAGGCGCTTTCAGAGATTAATACTCATCCCGCTCGTCGTCTTCATCCGGCTGTTCCATCACGCTGTACGCCACCGCGCAGAACAACGAGTTGAGACGCTTCATATCCCCCAGCAGCCCCAGATGCAGGGAGCTGGTCTCGATACTCTGCACGTTCTGCTGGTGCAGACGCTCAACGTGGGCGTGCGAATAGCGGCGGTTCAGAATGCGGAAACGATGTTTGTTGCGGCGCAGGCGGCGCGCGCTCGGCACGTCGCTGGAGAAGAAGACCAGCATCGCCAGCTTGAGGTTGCTGACCAGCTGTTCGTGCAGCGCTTCCAGCTCCTTCAGGCCTTCACCTGAAAACGCACGACGCGCGGCAAGGGATTTGTCGGCGATCTCGCTGCCCATACGCTCCACGATATCCGAGGCCTGCTCAAGGTTAAGCGACATCTCGATGATTTCCGCCCAGCGGCGGGACTCCTCTTCCGCCAGCTCGTCCTGCGGCATACGCGCCAGGTAAAGCTTAATGGCGGTATAGAGCACGTTGATATCGTCCGCCAGTCTGCGCAGTTCTTTCTCTTCACGCGGCTCGCCGTGCATCACCTTTTGCAGGCCTTCGAGCATGGTTTCCATTGCGTCGCCCATGCGCAGCGTCTCGCGCGCGGCATTCGCCAGCGCCAGCGCCGGGGTATCCAGCGCGGACGTATCCAGGTGCTTCGGCTTCAGGCGCGCATCCAGCTCCGGTTCGTCCTGAATGAGGCGTTCGCAGAAGCGGGCCATCGGCGCGGCAAACGGCACCATCGCCAGGCAGCGCACCAGGTTGTAGAAGACGTGGAAGTAGATCACCAGCTCCGCCTTCGGCAGCGGGAGATTGTCCATCAGGTTCGCCAGCGGGTGGATAAAGGGCAGGATAATCAGGCTGCCCACCAGCTTAAACAGCAGGCTGCCCAGCGCCACGCGGCGGGCGGCGGCATTGGCCGCGCTGTTGTTAAGCATCGCCAGCAGGCCGGAGCCGAGGTTAGCCCCGATCACCAGACACAGCGCTACCGGGAAAGAGATCGCCCCTGCGGCGGTAAGCGTGGCCGTCAGCAGGACCGCCGCCAGGCTGGAGTAGCTGACGATAGCAAACACCGCGCCAATGAGCGCGTCCAGCATGATGTCCCCGGTCAGGGAGGCGAAGATGACCTGAACGCCATTGGCCTCGGTGATTGGCGTGACCGCCTGCACAATCAGCTCCAGCGCCAGCAGGATCAGCCCGAGGCCAATTCCTACGCGCCCGAGCTGCCCGGCGCGCGTCTGTTTGCGGCCGAGGAAGAAGATGACGCCGAGAAAAATCAGCAGCGGCGACAGCCAGGAGAGATCGAAGGTCAGAACACGCGCCATCAGCGCGGTACCTACATCCGCACCCAGCACAATCACCAGCGCCGGGGCCAGCGCCACCAGATCCTGCGCCACAAAGGAGGTGACAAGCAGGGTCGTGGCGTTACTGCTCTGCACCAGTGCCGTTACGCCAATGCCCGCGCAGAAGGCGAGCGGCTTCTTCTCAACGCTGCTGCTGAGAACGGTACGCAAGCGCGCGCCAAATACGCGCATCACGCCGGTACGGACGATATGGGTGCCCCATACGAGCAGGGCGACTGCAGAGAGCAGGTGTAACAGGGTCAGCACGGAAGGTTTTCCTCCTTATCGTTATTCGTTTTCCATAGGTTCAGTATAAGGGTTTAAACGTAAGAAAGAGACAGGGCGCCCAATGAGCGCCCTGTTTGTTGTAAGGAAAAGTGATTTTAGTCGGCGTCGTAGCCGAGATTAGGCGCCAGCCAGCGCTCCACTTCAGACACGCTCATGCCTTTGCGCAGGGCGTAATCTTCAATCTGATCCCGCTGCAGCTGCGCCACGGCAAAGTACTTGCTGTCCGGATGGCTGAAGTACCAGCCGGAAACGGACGCGCCTGGCCACATGGCGAACGACTCGGTGAGCTTCATGCCGGTATGGGCTTCCACGTCCAGCAGCTTCCAGATGGTGCCTTTTTCGGTGTGTTCCGGACAGGCCGGGTATCCCGGCGCCGGGCGAATCCCCTGGTAATTTTCGCGGATCAGATCCTCATTGCTGAGGTTTTCATTCGCCGCGTAGCCCCAGTGCACCTTACGCACGCGCTCGTGGAGGTACTCGGCGAAGGCTTCCGCCAGGCGGTCGGCAATCGCTTTCACCATGATTTTATTGTAATCATCGTGCTGCGCTTCGAACGCGTCCGCCAGCGCGTCTTCCTCCAGACCGCCGGTCACCGCAAAGGCGCCGATATAGTCGGCTTTACCACTCAGCTTCGGCGCGACAAAATCGGCCAGGCAGTAGTTGGCAAAGCCCACTTTCTCGGTTTGCTGGCGCAGATGGCGGCTGACCGCCAGCACGTGGGTGCGGGTTTCATCGCGATAGATTTCGATGTCGTCGCCCACGCGGTTCGCCGGGAACAGGCCCACCACGCCGCGCGGGTTGAGGCTTTTCTCTGCGCTCAGCGTGTCGAGCATATCATTGGCATCTTTAAACAGGCGCTTCGCCTCCTCGCCAACCACCTCGTCTTCCAGGATGCGCGGATATTTGCCCGCCAGCGACCAGGTCATAAAGAACGGCGTCCAGTCGATGTAGTTGCGCAGCGTCTCGATGCTGGCCGTTACGTCCTGCACGCCCAGGCGGTGCGCGACCGGCGGCGTGTAGCTGGACCAGTCGAAGGCCAGATCGTTGTCGCGCGCCGCCTGAAGCGAAACAGGCGGGGTGCGCGGCTTCTTACGGCCGTGCTGGATGCGAACGGTTTCGTACTCTTTGCGGGTGCGCGCCACAAAATCGTCGCGCTGGGTGTCGGAGAGCAGCGCGGAGACCACGCCCACGGTGCGCGAGGCGTTCTGCACGTAGACCGTCGGGCCGCTGTAGTTCTGCTCGATTTTCACCGCCGTATGCGCTTTTGAGGTGGTCGCCCCGCCAATCAATAGCGGAATGGTGAAGCCCTGTCGCTCCATCTCTTTTGCCACGTTGACCATTTCGTCCAGCGACGGCGTAATCAGCCCGGAGAGGCCAATCAGGTCGGCGTTCACTTCGCGCGCGGTCTTGAGAATTTTGTCCGCCGGGACCATCACGCCGAGGTCGATAATCTCGTAGTTATTACACTGCAGCACTACGCCAACGATGTTCTTGCCGATGTCGTGCACGTCGCCCTTCACGGTGGCGATAACCATCTTGCCGTTGCTGGAGCCTTTCTCTTTGCTGGCTTCGATGTAGGGCTCCAGATAGGCCACTGCCTGCTTCATCACGCGGGCGGATTTCACCACCTGCGGCAGGAACATTTTGCCCTCACCGAACAGATCGCCGACCACGTTCATGCCGTCCATCAGGGGACCTTCGATCACCTCAATCGGGCGGGCTGCCTGCTGGCGCGCCTCTTCGGTATCGAGCTCGATAAATTCGGTGATGCCTTTGACCAGCGAGTATTCCAGGCGCTTTTTCACGTCCCACGAACGCCACTCGGCCTGCTGAACGTTTGCCGCCTCATCCGATTTGCTGCCGCGGTATTTCTCCGCCAGGTCCAGCATGCGCTCGGTGGCGTCGTCGCGGCGGTTAAGGATCACGTCCTCGACGGCGTCGCGCAGCTCGGCGGGAAGGTCGTCGTAAATCGCCAGCTGGCCGGCGTTAACGATCCCCATGTCCATGCCGTTGCGGATGGCGTAGTAGAGGAACACGGCGTGGATCGCTTCGCGCACCGGGTCGTTGCCGCGGAACGAGAACGACACGTTCGATACGCCGCCGGAGATCAGCGCATGCGGCAGCTCTCGCTTGATGTCTTCACATGCGCCGATAAAGTCCTGGGCGTAGTTGTTGTGCTCTTCAATCCCGGTCGCAACGGCGAAGATATTCGGGTCAAAGATAATGTCTTCCGGCGGGAAGCCCACCTCTTCGGTCAAAATCTTGTACGCGCGGCGGCATATCTCAATTTTGCGCTCGCGGGTATCGGCCTGGCCCACTTCGTCAAAGGCCATGACCACCACGGCGGCACCGTAGCGGCGGACCATCTTCGCGTGGTGGATAAAGATATCAACGCCTTCTTTCATCGAGATAGAGTTGACGATGCCTTTACCCTGGATGCACTTCAGCCCTTTTTCGATGACTTCCCACTTGGAGGAGTCGATCATGATCGGCACGCGGGCAATGTCCGGCTCACCGGCAATCAGGTTGAGGAAACGCACCATCGCCGCTTCGGCGTCGAGCATCCCCTCATCCATGTTGATATCGATAATCTGCGCGCCGCTTTCTACCTGCTGGCGGGCAACGTCCAGCGCTTCGCTGTACTTCTCTTCTTTAATCAGGCGTTTGAACTTTGCGGAACCGGTGACGTTAGTACGCTCACCCACGTTCACAAACAGGCTGTCGTCGCCGATGGTCAACGGCTCCAGGCCGGACAGACGACAGGCAACCGGAAGCTCGGGCAGCTTGCGCGGCGGCAGACCGGCCACGGCGTTGCTCATGGCCGCGATATGCTCCGGCGTGGTGCCGCAGCAGCCGCCGACGATGTTCAGGAAGCCAGACTCGGCCCACTCGCGGATTTGCGCCGCCATGGTGTCGGCATCGAGATCGTATTCACCAAACGCGTTTGGCAGACCGGCGTTCGGGTGGGCGGTGACGTAGCATTCCGCGATACGGGAAAGCTCCTGCACGTACTGGCGCAGTTCATCCGGCCCCAGCGCGCAGTTCAGGCCAAAGGAGAGCGCTTCGGCGTGGCGCAGGGAGTTATAAAACGCTTCGGTTGTCTGGCCGGACAGGGTACGGCCGGAGGCGTCGGTGATGGTGCCGGAAATCATGATTGGCAGGTCAACGCCGAGCGCTTCAAACTCCTCTTTCACCGCGTAAATCGCGGCTTTGGCATTGAGGGTATCGAATACGGTTTCAATCAGGATCAGATCGGAACCGCCTTCCACCAGCGCTTTGGTCGATTCACGGTAGGCCGCGACCAGCTGATCGAAGGTGATATTACGAAACGCCGGGTCGTTGACGTCCGGTGAAATCGACGCGGTGCGGTTCGTCGGGCCAAGCACCCCGGCAACGTAGCGAGGCTTGTCCGGCGTGCGGGCCGTCCACTCGTCGGCGCAGGCGCGCGCCAGCTTCGCGGCTTCCAGGTTGATTTCCGCCGACAGGGATTCCATCTGGTAATCCGCCATGGCGATAGTTGTCGAGTTAAAGGTGTTGGTTTCAACGATATCCGCACCCGCTTCGAAGTAGGCGTTGTGGATATCCTTAATAACGGACGGCTTGCTGAGCACCAGCAGGTCGTTGTTCCCTTTCAGGTCGCAGGGCCAGTCGGCAAAGCGTTCGCCGCGGAAATCATCTTCACTCAGACGATACCCCTGGATCATGGTGCCCATGCCGCCGTCCAGCACCAGAATTCGTTCATTTAACTGCGCACGCAGTTGCTCTACTTTGCTGCTCACACTTGCTCCCGACAACGCTCAACAAGGCCATAAGGCTGCGTTCCATACTGGCACAATCTCGCAGGGTGGAAAAGCCGCACAGCGGTAACATGAGACATGTTCACCATCACTCCTCCGATCAGTCAGGATAACGGTTGCAAATTCACCAAATAAAACGAAAATGATTTCCACGATACAGAAAAAGGAGATCGTCATGGTCGCGACCGTTCCCGCTAAACGCGGCAGAAAACCTGCTGCCACCACCGCCGCCGCACAACAGGGCGGACAGGTTCAATCGCTCACGCGCGGTTTGAAGCTGCTGGAGTGGATAGCCGAGTCGCACAGCAGCGTGGCCCTGACGGAGCTGGCCCAGCAGGCTGGCCTACCGAACTCCACGACGCACCGCCTGCTGACCACCATGCAGCAGCTGGGCTTTGTCCGCCAGGTCGGCGAGCTGGGGCACTGGGCGGTGGGCGCGCATGCGTTTATCGTCGGCAGCAGCTTCCTGCAGAGCCGCAACCTGCTGGCAATTGTGCACCCGATTCTGCGCAAGCTGATGGAGGAGTCCGGCGAGACCGTAAACCTGGCGGTGCTGGACCAGAGCGACCACCAGGCGATTATCATCGACCAGGTGCAGTGCACGCAGCTGATGCGCATGTCCGCACCGATTGGCGGCAAGCTGCCGATGCATGCCTCCGGGGCGGGGAAAGCGTTTCTCTCGCAGCTGAGCGAGGAGCAGGTGACGGGACTGCTGCACCGTAAAGGTCTGCACGCCTATACCCACGCCACTCTGGTATCGCCCGTGCACCTGAAAGAAGATCTGGCCCTGACCCGCAAGCGCGGCTATTCGTTTGATGATGAAGAACATGCCCTGGGCCTGCGCTGCCTCGCGGCCTGTATTTTTGACGAGCACCGCGAGCCGTTTGCCGCTATCTCCATCTCCGGGCCGATTTCGCGGATGACCGACGACCGCGTGACCGAGCTGGGCGCGCTGGTGATTAAGGCGGCGAAAGAGGTGACGCTGGCGTATGGTGGGATTCGTTGAGATTGAGTGCGACCTGATGCCCTCACCCCGGCCCTCTCCCGCAGGGAGAGGGAGAAAATCTGATGCCCTCACCCTGCTAGAGAGGGTGCAAACCTAATGCAAAACCTCTGCTTGCGGCGGTAAGCGTACACATCTTCGACATGCCCATTTTTGATCCGCGTTTGCAGCCCGCGCCAGTAGCTGGCGCGGAACAGATCCTCATGCATTTCTTCAAATAACGGCCCGATGCGCGGGTCGGCGCACAGCCAGTGGCGAAACTCCTCCGGAAACACATCGCCCGGCGAGACGCTGTACCACGGCTCACCGGAAAGCTCGTCTTCCGGGTAGCGGGGCTGTGGTATATCGCGGAAATTCACTTCGGTCATGTAGCAAATTTCGTCGTAATCGTAGAACACCACGCGCCCGTGACGGGTGACGCCGAAGTTTTTAAACAGCATGTCGCCCGGGAAAATATTGGCGGCGGCAAGCTGGCGAATCGCGTTGCCGTATTCTTCAATGGCATCCCGCAGCGCCTGGCCTTCGGACTGCTCAAGCCAGATATTCAGCGGTACCATGCGGCGCTCAATGTAGAGATGGCTAATCACGATTTTATCACCCAGATCGGTGATTTTCGCGGGCGCTTCCTGCATTAACAGCGCCATGAGCGCCGGGTCGATCTGCTGTTTATCCAGCACAAAGTTTTCGAACTCCTGGGTATCCGCCATGCGCCCGACGCGGTCGTGCTCTTTAACCAGCTGATAGCAGGCGCGAACGTGCGCGGCGGTCATCTCTTTCTGCGGCGCGAATCTGTCTTTAATCACCTTAAAGACCCGGTCAAAGCCCGGCAGCGTAAAGACCAGCATCACCATACCGCGAATGCCGGGCGCTTCGATAAACTGCTCATCGGCCGCGGTGACATAGCGCAGGTACTCCCTATAGCTTTCCGTTTTGGCGTGCTTCTGGCAGCCAATGGCCATATACAGCTCGGCGGTGGTTTTGCCCGGCAGGATCTCCCGCAGCCACTCCACCAGCGCGGCAGGCAGCGGGGCGTACACCATGAAATAGGAGCGAGCGAAGCCAAACACGATGCTGGCCTCGGCGCTGGTGGTCAGGCAGGTATCGACAAACAGTTCCCCGTCGTCGGTACGGTGAATGGGCAGCAGAAAGGGCACAATGGCGGTCGGCGTAACCAGTTTGCCCACCAGCCAGGCGGCTTTATTGCGGTAGAAAAGCTCGTTGGCAACCTGCAAATGGCTGTGGCTGAGCACCTCAGCGCCGAAGGTTTCGTTGAGATGGGCGTGGACATAGCCGATATCCCGGGTTTTATTCTCCCAGGGCAGGCGCAGCGGCAGATCCGTTAGCACGCGGTGCAGGAGCTTTTCCCATCCGCGATCGGGAAAGAAATCTTTCGCCAGCGGACGGGGAATGGTTCGAAAGCGTCGCTCGGGCTGGGAGCTGAAGATAAATAACCGCTCAGGAGATAGTGAGCGGTGGTCAAATAACCGACAATAGACGGAGTTGAAAAAGCTCTCCGCAATCTCGAAGCGCGGGTAATCGGGTAACAAATGGGTGTAGTGCTCTTTCACGCGCAGTAAAAATTCCGCGTCCGGGCTTTTACCGTCGGTAATACAGCGCAGCTGCTCCACCACCAGACCCACGTGGTGGTCATAGAGATGGATACGCTGCTTCATGGCCTGCTGAACCGCATGCCAGTCTGCATGTTCGAAGCGCTGCTGCGCGCCGGATGTCACTTCAAGAAAACGACCATACTGGGCATCGAAGCCCTGCAAAATAGTTTGGGCAATCAGCAATTCCAGGCCACGCGACATATATTCCCCCTCACCCCAGCCCTCTCCCCGAGAGGGGAGAGGGGGAAAAGATTAGAACTGTGCTTCTTCCGTTGAACCCGTTAAGGCGGTGACGGAGGAGGTGCCGCCCTGAATTATCGTGGTCACATTGTCAAAGTAGCCGGTCCCCACCTCCTGCTGGTGAGACACGAAGGTATAACCGTCTTTGCCCGCCGCAAACTCCGGCTGCTGCACCTTCTCAACGTAGTGCTTCATGCCCTCACCCTGCGCATAGGCGTGCGCCAGGTCGAACATGTTGAACCACATGCTGTGGATACCGGCCAGGGTAATGAACTGGTATTTGTAGCCCATGTCGGACAGCTGCTGCTGGAAGCTGGCGATGGTTTTGTCATCCAGCTTTTTCTGCCAGTTGAAGGACGGCGAGCAGTTATAGGCCAGCAGTTTGCCCGGATACTTCGCGTGGATGGCGTCGGCAAAGCGTTTTGCCAGCGCCAGATCCGGCGTGGAGGTTTCACACCAGACCAGGTCCGCGTAAGGCGCGTACGCCAGGCCGCGGCTGATCGCCTGTTCAATGCCGGCATGGGTACGGTAGAAACCTTCGCTGGTACGCTCGCCGGTGATGAACTCGCTGTCGTACGGGTCGCAGTCAGAGGTGATCAGGTCCGCCGCGTCCGCATCGGTACGGGCAATCACCAGCGTCGGCACGCCGAGCACGTCCGCGGCCAGACGCGCGGCAACCAGCTTCTGTACGGCTTCCTGTGTAGGAACCAGCACCTTACCGCCCATGTGTCCGCATTTTTTCACTGACGCCAGCTGGTCTTCGAAGTGAACGGCCGCTGCACCGGCCTCAATCATCGATTTCATCAGCTCGAAGGCGTTCAGCACACCGCCGAAGCCCGCTTCCGCATCCGCGACGATCGGCAGGAAGTAGTCAATAAAGCGCGGATCGCCAGGTTCGATACCGGCAGCCCACTGGATCTGATCCGCACGGCGGAAGGTATTGTTGATCCGATCCACCACCGACGGCACGGAGTTAGCCGGATAGAGCGACTGATCCGGGTACATGCTGGACGCCAGGTTAGCGTCCGCCGCAACCTGCCAGCCGGAGAGATAGATAGCTTCAATACCGGCCTTCGCCTGCTGCAGCGCCTGACCGCCGGTCAGCGCGCCGAGGCTGTTGATGTAGCCCTTTTTAGAGCCACCGTGCAGCAGCTTCCACATTTTCGCCGCACCGTTCTGTGCCAGCGTGCATTCCGGATTGACCGAGCCGCGTAATTTCACCACTTCCTCCGCGCTGTAAGGACGGCGGATGCCTTCCCAGCGAGGCTGTGTCCACTCTTTCTTCAACTCTTCGATTTGTTGGGTACGGGTTTTCATGTGCAGATGCTCCATATTGTTATGTGGTGAGTTACGCCAGGAAGCGGTAGCCCGGCAGGGTCAGGAAGTCGATTAAGTCATCTGATGTGGTGATTTGCTCCATCAGGCGCGCGGCGTCGTCAAAACGTCCGCTGCTGAAGCGGTGCTCGCCCAGCTCGTCCTGGATCACCCGCATCTCTTCGGCCAGCATCTGGCGGAACAGGGTCTTGGTCACCGGTTTACCGTTGCTGAGCGTTTTTTGATGGTGGATCCACTGCCAGATGGAGGTACGTGAGATCTCCGCCGTCGCGGCATCTTCCATCAGGCCGTAGATAGGTACGCAGCCGTTGCCGGAGATCCACGCTTCGATGTACTGGACCGCGACGCGGATATTGGCACGCATGCCCTCTTCCGTACGCTCGCCCGCGCACGGTGCCAGCAGCTGTTCTTCAGCCGTTGGGGCATCGTCTTCACGCGTGACAAACAGCTGGTTTTTGTTGTCGCCGAGAACGCGGTTAAAGACCTCCATCGCCGTATCGGCAAGGCCGGGATGGGCAATCCACGTGCCGTCGTGACCGTTACGCGCTTCAAGCTCTTTGTCGGCCTTCACCTTGTTGAGCACCTGATTGTTGCGCTCTGCGTCTTTGCTCGGGATAAATGCCGCCATGCCGCCCATCGCAAAGGCGCCGCGCTTGTGGCAGGTTTTGATCAGCAGGCGCGAGTAGGCGCTCAGGAACGGTTTATCCATGGTCACGACCTGGCGATCCGGCAGTACGCGGTCGGGATAGTTTTTCAGGGTTTTGATGTAGCTGAAAATATAGTCCCAGCGCCCGCAGTTCAGGCCGACGATGTGGTCGCGCAGGGCGTGCAGAATTTCATTCATCTGGAACACGGCAGGTAGCGTTTCAATCAGCAGCGTGGCCTTGATGGTGCCGCGCGGCAGGTTGAAACGATCTTCCGCATAGCTAAACACCTCGCTCCACCAGGCCGCTTCCTGCCAGGCCTGCGTTTTTGGCAGATAGAAATAAGGTCCGCTGCCTTTTGCCAGCAGGTTCTTGTAGTTGTGGAAGAAATAGAGTGCGAAATCAAACAGGCTGCCCGGAATGGCTTCCCCACGCCAGGTAACATGTTTTTCAGGCAGGTGCAGGCCGCGTACGCGACAGATCAGCACCGCAGGGTTCGGTTTGAGCTGGTAAATTTTGCCGGCTTCGTTGGTATAGCTGATGGTGCCGTTCACGGCGTCGCGCAGGTTGATCTGCCCCTCGATAACTTTGTTCCAGTCTGGCGCCAGTGAGTCTTCAAAATCGGCCATGAAGACTTTAACGTTGGCGTTCATGGCGTTGATCACCATTTTGCGCTCTACCGGACCGGTGATCTCAACGCGACGATCCTGTAAATCTTCAGGGATGCCACGGATTTTCCACTCACCGCGACGAATGGAAGCGGTTTCCGAAATGAATCCAGGCAACTTGCCATCGTCAATTTCCTGCTGCTGATGAATGCGTGCCGCCAGCAGCTTATTACGCTGCGGCGTAAAGCGGGTCACCAGTTCAGTCAGAAATTCTACCGCTTCCGCCGTCAAAACTTGCTGTTCTTGCTCGCCATACGGCTGGGTAAAGGCCAGTTCATCGACCGTCGTTGCCTGTTGAGTCATTACTCTGCTCCTCATCAAAGATCCAAAATCACGCCCCCGATGCGAACGAAAGATCGTTGGGTAGTTTTCGCTCAGCAGAATTAAGACTATCTATATTTTTTATAAAATCAAAAACAATTTCCATTTTAATTATTAATTGTGATTAATTGATTGATTTAATTGAGATTAAAGTTGGATCGAACGGTGAGTGACATTTCGGAAATAAAAAAGGCACCCGAAGGTGCCTGATTTGAATAGCTGAAACGCTTTAGGATCGTTTAGTGCAGAAGATTACTCCAGCGTCGGATTCATGTGACGCAGATCGTATGGCGTTATCTGGTAGACGTAATAGTTGAGCCAGTTAGTGAAAAGCAAATTCCCGTGGCTGCGCCAGGTTGCTCTCGGTTTGTTTTGCGGATCGTCTTTCGGGAAATAGTTGTACGGTACATCCGGATTAAGACCCGCTTCGACATCACGGAAATACTCTGATGCGAGGGTATGCGGATCGTACTCAGGATGTCCGGTCACAAAAGCAATGCGTTTATCCTTGCTGGCAAACAGGTAAGCATCTCCGTCTTCCGTTTCGGCCAGGATCTCCAGATCGGTGTAATCACGAATCAGCTGGGCCGGGAAATCGGCGTAGCGAGAATGCGGGGCCAGGAAAGAGTCATCGAAACCGCGCGTCAGCAACGCATGTGGATGAAGAATGTGGTGTTCGTATACGCCGGAGAGCTTTTCAGTGCGGGTTTGCTTGGGGATGCCATAAAGAATATTCAGTGCGGCTTGTACCGCCCAACAGACAAACAATGTGGAGGTAACGTGATCTTTTGCCCACTCCAGAACCTGTTTGATCTGAGGCCAGTAGGCGACATCGTTAAATTCAACCAGGCCGAGCGGCGCGCCGGTCACGATCAGTCCGTCGAAGTTTTCACCCTGAATGTCATCGAAGTTACAGTAGAAGTTGTTCAAATGCTCAGATGGCGTGTTACGTGATTCACGGGCATCGATTCGCAGCAGCTGGATATCCACCTGCAGCGGAGAGTTCGACAGAAGACGCAGGAACTGGTTTTCTGTTTCGATCTTTTTTGGCATCAGATTGAGAATAAGCACCTTCAGCGGGCGAATTTCCTGACCTGTCGCACGCGAAGCCGTCATGACGAAGACGTTTTCTTCACGCAAGAAATTGACGGCTGGTAGCTCGTCCTGCACCCGAATCGGCATAACTTAATATCCTCACAGCATACGTATAAACGTTTAGACATCCAGATAGCTAACGATACCCAGAAACGGGCATAATGTCGAGTCTGCAAGAAGAAGGTGAGAAAGTTTCAAGAAGGGGGAGAGGGAAAAACAAAAGCAAAAAACCCCGCACCTTACGGTACGGGGTTCTTCTAATTGATGCCTGGCAGTTCCCTACTCTCACATGGGGAGACCCCACACTACCATCGGCGCTACGGCGTTTCACTTCTGAGTTCGGCATGGGGTCAGGTGGGACCACCGCGCTAAAGCCGCCAGGCAAATTCTGTTTAATCTGTATCAGGCTGAAAATCGTGTCTGTCTCATCCGCCGAAACAGCTTCGGCGTTGTAAGGTTAAGCCTCACGGTTCATTAGTATCGGTTAGCTCAACGCATCGCTGCGCTTACACACCCGACCTATCAACGTCGTAGTCTTCAACGTTCCTTCAGGACCCTTAAAGGGTCAGGGAGAACTCATCTCGGGGCAAGTTTCGTGCTTAGATGCTTTCAGCACTTATCTTTTCCGCATTTAGCTACCGGGCAGTGCCATTGGCATGACAACCCGAACACCAGTGATGCGTCCACTCCGGTCCTCTCGTACTAGGAGCAGCCCCCCTCAATTCTCCAGCGCCCACGGCAGATAGGGACCGAACTGTCTCACGACGTTCTAAACCCAGCTCGCGTACCACTTTAAATGGCGAACAGCCATACCCTTGGGACCTACTTCAGCCCCAGGATGTGATGAGCCGACATCGAGGTGCCAAACACCGCCGTCGATATGAACTCTTGGGCGGTATCAGCCTGTTATCCCCGGAGTACCTTTTATCCGTTGAGCGATGGCCCTTCCATTCAGAACCACCGGATCACTATGACCTGCTTTCGCACCTGCTCGAGCCGTCACTCTCGCAGTCAAGCTAGCTTATGCCATTGCACTAACCTCCTGATGTCCGACCAGGATTAGCTAACCTTCGTGCTCCTCCGTTACTCTTTGGGAGGAGACCGCCCCAGTCAAACTACCCACCAGACACTGTCCGCAACCCGGATTACGGGTCTACGTTAGAACACCAGCCATTAAAGGGTGGTATTTCAAGGTCGGCTCCACGCAGACTGGCGTCCACGCTTCAAAGCCTCCCACCTATCCTACACATCAAGGACCAGTGTTCAGTGTCAAGCTATAGTAAAGGTTCACGGGGTCTTTCCGTCTTGCCGCGGGTACACTGCATCTTCACAGCGAGTTCAATTTCACTGAGTCTCGGGTGGAGACAGCCTGGCCATCATTACGCCATTCGTGCAGGTCGGAACTTACCCGACAAGGAATTTCGCTACCTTAGGACCGTTATAGTTACGGCCGCCGTTTACCGGGGCTTCGATCAAGAGCTTCGCGTTGCCGCTAACCCCATCAATTAACCTTCCGGCACCGGGCAGGCGTCACACCGTATACGTCCACTTTCGTGTTTGCACAGTGCTGTGTTTTTAATAAACAGTTGCAGCCAGCTGGTATCTTCGACTGATTTCAGCTCCACCCGCAGGGGCTTCACCTACATATCAGCGTGCCTTCTCCCGAAGTTACGGCACCATTTTGCCTAGTTCCTTCACCCGAGTTCTCTCAAGCGCCTTGGTATTCTCTACCTGACCACCTGTGTCGGTTTGGGGTACGATTTCGTGTTACCTGATGCTTAGAGGCTTTTCCTGGAAGCAGGGCATTTGTTACTTCAGCACCGTAGTGCCTCGTCATCACACCTCAGCGTTAAAAGGTACCGGATTTACCTGGAACCTCCGCCTACATGCTTAAACCGGGACAACCGTCGCCCGGCTAACATAGCCTTCTCCGTCCCCCCTTCGCAGTAACACCAAGTACAGGAATATTAACCTGTTTCCCATCGACTACGCCTTTCGGCCTCGCCTTAGGGGTCGACTCACCCTGCCCCGATTAACGTTGGACAGGAACCCTTGGTCTTCCGGCGAGCGGGCTTTTCACCCGCTTTATCGTTACTTATGTCAGCATTCGCACTTCTGATACCTCCAGCATGCCTCACAGCACACCTTCAACGGCTTACAGAACGCTCCCCTACCCAACAACGCCTAAGCGTCGCTGCCGCAGCTTCGGTGCATGGTTTAGCCCCGTTACATCTTCCGCGCAGGCCGACTCGACCAGTGAGCTATTACGCTTTCTTTAAATGATGGCTGCTTCTAAGCCAACATCCTGGCTGTCTGTGCCTTCCCACATCGTTTCCCACTTAACCATGACTTTGGGACCTTAGCTGGCGGTCTGGGTTGTTTCCCTCTTCACGACGGACGTTAGCACCCGCCGTGTGTCTCCCGTGATAACATTCTTCGGTATTCGTAGTTTGCATCGGGTTGGTAAGCCGGGATGGCCCCCTAGCCGAAACAGTGCTCTACCCCCGAAGATGAGTTCACGAGGCGCTACCTAAATAGCTTTCGGGGAGAACCAGCTATCTCCCGGTTTGATTGGCCTTTCACCCCCAGCCACAAGTCATCCGCTAATTTTTCAACATTAGTCGGTTCGGTCCTCCAGTTAGTGTTACCCAACCTTCAACCTGCCCATGGCTAGATCACCGGGTTTCGGGTCTATACCCTGCAACTTAACGCCCAGTTAAGACTCGGTTTCCCTTCGGCTCCCCTATACGGTTAACCTTGCTACAGAATATAAGTCGCTGACCCATTATACAAAAGGTACGCAGTCACACCACAAGGGTGCTCCCACTGCTTGTACGTACACGGTTTCAGGTTCTTTTTCACTCCCCTCGCCGGGGTTCTTTTCGCCTTTCCCTCACGGTACTGGTTCACTATCGGTCAGTCAGGAGTATTTAGCCTTGGAGGATGGTCCCCCCATATTCAGACAGGATACCACGTGTCCCGCCCTACTCTTCGAGTTCACAACCTGTGTGCTTTCGTGTACGGGACTGTCACCCTGTACCGTGCGACTTTCCAGACGCTTCCACTAACACACAAGCTGATTCAGACTCTGGGCTGCTCCCCGTTCGCTCGCCGCTACTGGGGGAATCTCGGTTGATTTCTTTTCCTCGGGGTACTTAGATGTTTCAGTTCCCCCGGTTCGCCTCGTTAACCTATGTATTCAGTTAACGATAGTGCAACGAATTGCACTGGGTTTCCCCATTCGGACATCGCCGGGTCAAAGGTTCATATCACCTCGCCGGCGCTTTTCGCAGATTAGCACGTCCTTCATCGCCTCTGACTGCCAGGGCATCCACCGTGTACGCTTAGTCGCTTAACCTCACAACCCGAAGATGTTTCACTTCTGATTGCGAAAATTTGAGAGACTCGAACACACCATTAAAGATGTGTCGTTTCAATTTTCAGCTTGATCCAGATTTTTAAAGAGCAAATATCTCAAACGTCACCCGAAGATGAGTTTTGAGATACTGAGGCAGGTGACTTTCACTCACGAACCAGCAAGTGGCGTCCCCTAGGGGATTCGAACCCCTGTTACCGCCGTGAAAGGGCGGTGTCCTGGGCCTCTAGACGAAGGGGACGTGTAAGTCTCAATCGCAAGACGCCTTGCTATTTACTTTTCATCAGACAATCTGTGTGGACACTACAAAGGCAGGTTCTTTAAGGTAAGGAGGTGATCCAACCGCAGGTTCCCCTACGGTTACCTTGTTACGACTTCACCCCAGTCATGAATCACAAAGTGGTAAGCGCCCTCCCGAAGGTTAAGCTACCTACTTCTTTTGCAACCCACTCCCATGGTGTGACGGGCGGTGTGTACAAGGCCCGGGAACGTATTCACCGTAGCATTCTGATCTACGATTACTAGCGATTCCGACTTCATGGAGTCGAGTTGCAGACTCCAATCCGGACTACGACGCACTTTATGAGGTCCGCTTGCTCTCGCGAGGTCGCTTCTCTTTGTATGCGCCATTGTAGCACGTGTGTAGCCCTACTCGTAAGGGCCATGATGACTTGACGTCATCCCCACCTTCCTCCAGTTTATCACTGGCAGTCTCCTTTGAGTTCCCGGCCTAACCGCTGGCAACAAAGGATAAGGGTTGCGCTCGTTGCGGGACTTAACCCAACATTTCACAACACGAGCTGACGACAGCCATGCAGCACCTGTCTCAGAGTTCCCGAAGGCACCAATCCATCTCTGGAAAGTTCTCTGGATGTCAAGAGTAGGTAAGGTTCTTCGCGTTGCATCGAATTAAACCACATGCTCCACCGCTTGTGCGGGCCCCCGTCAATTCATTTGAGTTTTAACCTTGCGGCCGTACTCCCCAGGCGGTCGACTTAACGCGTTAGCTCCGGAAGCCACGCCTCAAGGGCACAACCTCCAAGTCGACATCGTTTACGGCGTGGACTACCAGGGTATCTAATCCTGTTTGCTCCCCACGCTTTCGCACCTGAGCGTCAGTCTTTGTCCAGGGGGCCGCCTTCGCCACCGGTATTCCTCCAGATCTCTACGCATTTCACCGCTACACCTGGAATTCTACCCCCCTCTACAAGACTCTAGCCTGCCAGTTTCGAATGCAGTTCCCAGGTTGAGCCCGGGGATTTCACATCCGACTTGACAGACCGCCTGCGTGCGCTTTACGCCCAGTAATTCCGATTAACGCTTGCACCCTCCGTATTACCGCGGCTGCTGGCACGGAGTTAGCCGGTGCTTCTTCTGCGGGTAACGTCAATTGCTGTGGTTATTAACCACAACACCTTCCTCCCCGCTGAAAGTACTTTACAACCCGAAGGCCTTCTTCATACACGCGGCATGGCTGCATCAGGCTTGCGCCCATTGTGCAATATTCCCCACTGCTGCCTCCCGTAGGAGTCTGGACCGTGTCTCAGTTCCAGTGTGGCTGGTCATCCTCTCAGACCAGCTAGGGATCGTCGCCTAGGTGAGCCGTTACCCCACCTACTAGCTAATCCCATCTGGGCACATCTGATGGCAAGAGGCCCGAAGGTCCCCCTCTTTGGTCTTGCGACGTTATGCGGTATTAGCTACCGTTTCCAGTAGTTATCCCCCTCCATCAGGCAGTTTCCCAGACATTACTCACCCGTCCGCCGCTCGCCGGCAAAGTAGCAAGCTACTTTCCGCTGCCGCTCGACTTGCATGTGTTAGGCCTGCCGCCAGCGTTCAATCTGAGCCATGATCAAACTCTTCAATTTAAGTTTGATGCTCGTGAATTAAACTTCGTAATGAATTACGTATGTTCACTCAGAGACTTGGTATTCATTTATTGTCCGAAGACATTAAGAATCCATGTCACTTTGAGTGCCCACACAGATTGTCTGATAAATTGTTAAAGAGCAGTGCAACGCGGCTTTCGCTCACCGTTGCGAGGTGGCGTATATTACGCTTTCCTCTTTCAGAGTCAACCCGTTATTTCAGAATTTTTCTCTTCAACCGAACCGCTTGTTGTGTGAAGTGATTCACATCCGCCGTGTCGATGGAGGCGCATTATAGGGAGTTCTCAGCAGGCCGCAACCGCTAAATGACAGAAAAATGACTGACTGCTGCATTCCACAGCAAAACCCCGCCTTATACCTTTTTACACACAGACTTATCCACAATGATACGAAAAAGTGAAAATGTGCGAGCGTTGCGCAAACGTTTTCGTTAAAATGCTCGCGCTTAATAAGGATGCCCCGTCAGGTGTGTTAGATGAGTTTTTCGCAGGAAAATTCATCTAACGCTCTCTGTAATCGTGAAATCCAGGGGATTTACCATGCAACAACGTCGTCCAGTCCGCCGCGCTCTGCTCAGTGTTTCTGATAAAGCCGGTATCGTCGAATTCGCTCAGGCACTTTCCGCACGCGGTGTGGAGCTGCTTTCTACAGGCGGTACCGCTCGCCTGTTAGCAGATAAAGGTCTGCCGGTAACCGAAGTGTCCGATTACACCGGTTTCCCGGAAATGATGGATGGACGCGTCAAAACCCTGCATCCGAAAGTGCACGGCGGTATTCTTGGCCGTCGCGGTCAGGACGACGCCATTATGGAACAGCATGACATCGCCCCAATCGACATGGTTGTCGTTAACCTCTACCCTTTTGCCCAGACCGTTGCTCGCGAAGGCTGTTCTCTGGAAGATGCCGTAGAGAATATTGATATCGGCGGCCCAACCATGGTGCGCTCCGCGGCCAAGAACCATAAAGATGTGGCCATCGTCGTAAAGAGCAGCGATTACAACACCATTATTAATGAGATGGATGCCAACGAAGGGACACTGACTCTGGAAACGCGTTTCGACCTCGCCATCAAAGCCTTCGAGCACACCGCGGCGTACGACAGCATGATCGCCAATTACTTCGGTAGCCTGGTGCCTGCTTACCACGGTGAAAGCAAAGATCCTTCTGGCCGCTTCCCGCGCACCCTGAACCTGAACTTCATTAAGAAGCAGGATATGCGTTACGGTGAGAACAGCCACCAGCAGGCAGCCTTCTATATAGAAGAAGAGGTAAAAGAAGCCTCTGTTGCGACCGCTCAGCAGGTTCAGGGCAAAGCGCTCTCCTATAACAACATTGCGGACACCGACGCCGCGCTGGAATGCGTGAAAGAGTTCAGCGAGCCGGCCTGCGTTATCGTTAAGCATGCGAACCCATGCGGCGTTGCCGTGAGCACCTCTATTCTGGATGCCTACGATCGCGCGTACAAAACCGACCCGACCTCCGCGTTCGGCGGCATTATCGCCTTCAACCGCGAGCTGGATGCTGAAACCGCACAGGCCATCATCTCCCGCCAGTTCGTTGAAGTGATCATCGCGCCATCCGCATCCGAAGAGGCGCTGAAAATCACCGCGGCAAAACAGAACGTGCGCGTGCTGGTTTGCGGCCAGTGGGCAGAACGCGTGCCGGGCCTGGACTTCAAGCGCGTGAACGGCGGCCTGCTGGTTCAGGACCGCGATTTGGGTATGGTGACAGAAGCCGACCTGCGCGTGGTAACCAAACGTCAGCCGACCGAACAGGAACTGCGTGACGCGCTGTTCTGCTGGAAGGTCGCGAAGTTCGTCAAATCCAACGCCATCGTCTACGCCAAAGAAAACATGACTATCGGGATAGGCGCAGGCCAGATGAGCCGCGTTTACTCCGCGAAAATCGCGGGCATTAAAGCAGGCGATGAAGGTCTGGAAGTAAAAGGCTCCGCCATGGCTTCTGACGCCTTCTTCCCGTTCCGTGACGGTATCGACGCGGCGGCTGCAGTGGGCATCACCTGTGTGATCCAGCCTGGCGGCTCAATTCGCGACGACGAAGTGATTGCCGCTGCCGACGAACACGGCATTGCAATGATCTTCACCGACATGCGCCACTTCCGCCATTAATTCCGGGAGCAGAAAATGAAAGTATTAGTGATTGGTAACGGCGGACGCGAGCACGCTCTGGCGTGGAAAGCGGCGCAGTCTCCGCTGGTGAAAACAGTTTTCGTAGCACCGGGCAACGCCGGTACCGCGCTGGAACCCGCGCTGCAGAACGTGGCTATTGGCGTGACCGATATCCCGGCGCTGCTGAGCTTTGCCCAGAGCGAGAAAATCGATCTGACGATTGTGGGCCCGGAAGCGCCGCTGGTGATTGGCGTCGTCGATGCGTTCCGCGCGGCGGGTCTGACAATCTTCGGGCCTACGGAAGGCGCCGCGCAGCTGGAAGGCTCCAAAGCCTTCACCAAAGATTTCCTCGCGCGTCATAACATCCCGACGGCGGAATATCAGAACTTCACCGAAGTGGAGCCAGCCCTGGCCTACCTGCGTGAAAAAGGCGCGCCGATTGTGATCAAGGCCGACGGCCTGGCCGCCGGTAAAGGCGTGATCGTGGCGATGACGCTCGAAGAAGCGGAAGCCGCGGTTCAGGATATGCTGGCGGGTAACGCCTTTGGCGACGCGGGCCACCGCATCGTGATCGAAGAGTTCCTCGACGGTGAAGAGGCCAGCTTTATCGTGATGGTCGACGGCGAGCACGTTCTGCCGATGGCCACCAGCCAGGATCACAAGCGCGTGGGCAATGGCGATACCGGCCCGAATACTGGCGGAATGGGCGCTTACTCCCCCGCTCCGGTAGTGACTGATGAAGTCCACCAGCGCACCATGGATCGCGTCATTTGGCCAACCGTGAAAGGGATGGCGGCGGAAGGCAACACCTACACCGGTTTCCTCTATGCGGGTCTGATGATCGACAAGCAGGGTAACCCTAAGGTCATCGAATTCAACTGCCGCTTTGGCGATCCGGAAACGCAGCCCATCATGCTGCGCATGAAATCCGATCTGGTGGAACTGTGTCTGGCAGCCTGCGAAGGCAAGCTCGACGAGAAAACCTCAGAGTGGGACGAGCGTGCGTCTCTGGGCGTGGTGATTGCGGCGGGTGGTTATCCGGGCAACTACAACACCGGGGATGAAATCCACGGCCTGCCGCTGGAAGAGATTGAAGGTGCGAAGGTGTTCCATGCGGGTACGAAGCTGGCTGACGACGATCGCGTCCTCACCAACGGCGGACGCGTGCTGTGTGCAACCGCGCTGGGCCATACCGTGGCAGAAGCGCAGAAGCGCGCCTACGCGCTGATGGCGGATATTCACTGGAACGGCAGCTTTAGCCGTCAGGATATCGGTTATCGTGCAATTGCGCGCGAGCAGGGCGAGTAATTTCACACCCTCACCCTAACCCTCTCCCTCAAGGGAGAGGGAACTTAAATCAAAAACTCTTCTCTGTCGGCTGCCAGGTGCAGAAGTCTTCGTTCGCCACCAGCAGCAGCTGAGAGCCTTCCGGCGCTTCAAGCCACGCCACACTCACTTCCATTGATGAATGACGCTGACGGCGTTGAATGTGTTCTGTTGCCCAGGATTCGAGCTCAGGCTTGACCGTCTGTCCTTCGCAGGTTGTCACCGTCCCATCGGCATGCCAGCGCCCCTGGCGCAGCACAACGCGTCCCAGACGAAGCGCATCGCTGGTCTGGCGGATTTGTTCGGCACGATAACGGTAGAGAGCGATCTGATCGCTGGAAAGCTGCTGTTTTTGGCCGCTGACTTCGCGCTGCATAAAGCTCAGCTCGCCATGGTCGTCAAAACGCACTTTCACGTGTTCGGGGGTCTTGCTGTAGACGTTCAGTTCAATCAGCGACAGGTCATCTCCCTGCCAGCGATATTCCGCAGTCGACGTATTGCCGTTATGCCACGGGCTGAAGGCAGAAAGCAGATGCACTTCGCCGCCGGAATCTTTGCGCCAGATCCTCACAGCACCCTGGTTGTCCGCGTAGCCGCTGGCGGTAAACGGCGGCAGGGAGGTGTCGTGGCTGCAGGCTGACAGCAGCAGCATGCCTGCCAGCGCGAGCGTTCCACGCCAGAAAGACAAAAGGGGCGTTGCCGCCCCTTCGCTAAAACT
Source organism: Enterobacter cloacae complex sp. ECL352 (assembly GCF_020149545.1). NCBI lineage: Bacteria > Pseudomonadati > Pseudomonadota > Gammaproteobacteria > Enterobacterales > Enterobacteriaceae > Enterobacter > Enterobacter cloacae complex sp. ECL352. The sequence continues at coordinate 2,568,326 of NZ_CP083709.1, read as the reverse complement.
GTTCACTGCCACGCGTCTTACTTAACAGCGTCTTTCAGTGCTTTACCAGAAACAAATGCCGGCACGTTAGCTGCGGCGATTTTGATTTCTTTACCGGTCTGCGGGTTGCGGCCAGTACGCTCAGCGCGGTGGTTCACTTTGAAGGTACCGAAACCAACCAGTTGCACAGCATCGCCTTCTTTCAGAGACTCAGTAATAGCAGCCAGGGTAGATTCCAGAGCAGCTTTAGCCTGCACTTTAGACAGATCAGCCTTGTCCGCAATTACATCAATCAGTTGAGTCTTGTTCATAAGTTATCCTTTCAATGTGTTTATCGCTTGCTAAGCATCGAGTGCGACGAAAATGCCAAAAAAGCACTCTCCTGCATACACGCACCGATAGCCACTTTTTTTCGCCCCCCAAATGTAGACCAGACAAGGGGCGAAAGGGAAGAGTCGAGGAGCGACAAAACGGGCGTTATCTCAAGTTTTCTTGTCTCATTGGTTAAAAATTATACCAATATTGCTCTCCGCAGCCTCTCGTAAGTCCGCGCGCAGCCCTTTTATCAGCTCAATATCGCGTTCTTCACACTCTGCCAGCAGGCGGAAAATTTCCCACTGAATGTCCCATTCTTGCTCAACCGCCGGGTTTGCACGCAGCTCTTCGTCGGTCATCTCGCGACCTTCCTGGGTCATTTCCAGCATCGCGACGGTCGTAATAGACGCCTTACTGACTTCAACTGCGTGCTCCAGCGTTTCACCGCTCAGACGGGAGTGGAGCAGTTCGCTTAACGCCACGCAGGCATCAATCGCCGGATAGACACCGTACAGGTCAAAATCATCCGCAGCCGGAATCGCCTCTTCCAGCTTTTCCAGCTGGGAGTCGAAGTTCACCTTCGCGTCTTTCACCGTCAGCGTTTCCCAGATCAGATCCAGAATGCGGCGGTAGATATGGCCATCACCAAAGCCCGTCTCCTTACAGAACGCGGCATAGTTGGGATACATGCGCTCGCACAGGCAAGCCATAAACGTCACGTGCTGCCAGCTTTCAAGTTTCTCAAGGCGCAGGTGAATCGGGTTTTGTAGCATGATGATCTCTCGAATCGAAAATTAGGCGCAGTTTACCTGAATCATCGCTGAATTTCCTGCCAACGAACAAAAGCCGGACGCGAAGATGCCACGGCGTCTGCCCAGCGCGTCGGCTCCGGCAAGCGGTAGCCCTTCATGCAGCGCTGCACCCACGCCAGGGCGCTGTCCATGCTAACCCGGTGCCCCGTGGCGATAAAGAGCGGATTACAGCGTGCCTTGCTGCGCCAGACCCACGCCAGCTGTTCACCTTTATGGATAAGCGGCGCCAGCGCGCCCGGCTCGGCTGAAAGAGGTTCAAACGCGCCGCACAGGCGTTTCTTGGCAACGCCAATGGTCGGCACATCCACCAGCAGCCCAAAGTGGCTGGCAACGCCTAAACGGCGCGGGTGTGAAATACCGTGTCCGTCGACAAACAGCAGGTCAGGTTTTTGCGAGAGTTGCTCCCACGCTGCCAGCAGCGCGGGATATTCGCGGAAGGAGAGAAAGCCCGGAATGTACGGCATGGTGGTCGCGATACGCGCTACCTTGTACTCCACCAGCTCAAGCGAAGGATATTTCAGTACCACCATCGCCGCTCGCGTCACTTCCCCACCCTGCTCGAATCCGACGTCTGCTCCGCCAATGTACTGCGGAGGATCCTTATCCAGACGATCCTCGCGGATCACCGATGAGGCCAGTTCGATTTGTTGAGCGCGTAGCGACGCGAGATCCATAACCACTCCTTACTTGTGATACTGGGCAGAAAGCCGATGCACCGCCTCCACAAATACGCCTGCGTGTTCTGGCGGCACATCCTGATGAATGCCGTGGCCGAGGTTAAAGACGTGGCCTTCACCCTGGCCGAAACCAGACAGTATAGTCGACACTTCTTCTTCAATGCGCGCTGGCGGCGCATAGAGCATGGACGGGTCCATATTGCCCTGCAGCGCCACTTTGTCCCCCACGCGACGGCGCGCATCGGCGATATCGGTCGTCCAGTCGAGGCCCAGCGCGTCGCAGCCGGTTGCCGCCATCGCTTCCAGCCACTGGCCGCCACCTTTGGTGAACAGCGTCACCGGCACGCGGCGGCCTTCGTTTTCACGCAGCAGGCCGTCGACGATTTTGTGCATGTAGTACAGGGAGAACTGCTGATAATCGCGCCCGGTCAGCACGCCGCCCCAGGTATCGAAAATCATCACCGACTGCGCACCCGCCTTAATCTGCGCGTTCAGGTAGAGGGTGACGCTCTTCGCCAGCTTATCGAGCAGCGCGTGCAGGGCCAGAGGCTCGGCGTACATCATCTTTTTAATCATGGTGAAGGCTTTGCTGCTGCCTCCTTCAACCATATAGGTCGCCAGCGTCCACGGGCTGCCGGAGAAGCCAATCAGCGGCACTTCACCTTTCAGCTCGCGGCGAATGGTGCGCACGGCGTTCATCACGTAGCCCAGCTCGCCTTCCGGATCGGGGATCGGGAGCTTATCCACGTCGGCTTTGCTTTTGATTGGGGAGGTGAAACGCGGACCTTCACCGGTTTCGAAGTACAGGCCAAGGCCCATTGCATCCGGAATGGTCAGAATATCCGAGAAGAGGATCGCAGCATCCAGCGGGAAGCGGCGCAGCGGCTGGAGCGTCACTTCGCAGGCCAGCTCGGCATTTTTGCACAGCGACATAAAATCGCCCGCCTGCGCGCGCGTGGCTTTGTACTCCGGGAGATAGCGTCCCGCCTGGCGCATCATCCATACCGGGGTGACATCAACGGGCTGGCGCAGCAGCGCACGCAGATAACGATCGTTCTTCAGTTCGGTCATTTTTGCAGTTCCTTAAGCGTCATGGCCTCAGTGTAACACTACTCATACTCGGCCCGACACATCGCCACGGTATCTTCTATCAGCCGACGTGCCACGGTGCCCGGCGGAGGCAACAGCGGTAGATCGTCGTAGCGATACCAGTTTGCTTCCAGCAGCTCTTTCTGGTCGATAACGATCTCGCCGCTGTCGTATTCGGCCATAAATGCCGTCATCAGAGACTGCGGGAACGGCCACGGCTGGGAGGTAACGTAGCGCAGGTTCTTCACTTTGATCCCGCTCTCCTCCATCACCTCGCGCGCTACCGCCTGCTCCAGCGTTTCGCCCACCTCGACGAAGCCGGCCAGCACGGTGTGAATGCCGTTGCGATGGCGGGTATGCTGCGCCAGCAGGATGGAATCCTCCCGGCGGATAGCGACGATAATGCACGGCGCTATCTGCGGATAGTAGCGTTCGCGGCAGTGGCTGCAGAGCATCGCCCACTCGGTTTTGCTCGGACGCATGGTATGACCGCAGTAGCCGCAGTATTTATGCGAGCGGTAAAACTCAGAAAGCTGCACGCCGCGCCCCGCCAGCTGGAACAGCCCCACGTCCAGATCCAGCACCTGGCGCACCGATCCCATATCCTGGCGGCGGGGCTGTTGGATCAACCACACCGGCTCACCCTGCCACTCGCCGATCTTCAGCGCTGGCTGGCCAACGAGATCGAACGCCTCAGCTGCACCGTAGGGGATTTCCCCGGCAGGAAGCCATAATTTTTGTTCGTGACTGACGATCCACCAACCAAGATCTGATTTTTCAATAATACGATCCATATCTATTGCACTACCTTCGCTTCACTGACATGTTGTTAGCATTGTGGTTACATTCTGGATAAGCAGATTCAATCCTACATTTTGCGGAGTCGACCATGTTAAACCAGCTGGAAAGCCTGACTGAGCGCGTTAGAGGAAATAACAAACTGGTGGATCGCTGGCTACATGTACGCAAGCATCTACTCGTGGCTTATTACAATCTGGTCGGTATTAAGCCTGGCAAAGAATCGTTTATGCGACTGAATGAAAAAGCGCTGGATGATTTTTGTCAGGGCCTGGTCGACTATCTGTCCGACGGCCATTTCAATATTTATGAACGCATTATCCGCGAAATGGAAGGGACAACGCCGTATTTAGCGGCCAGCAAGCTCTATCCCCTTCTGGAAGCCAACACCCAGCAGATCATGGATTACTATGATTCCGCGCTCGAGAACGCTATCGATCACGATAACTATCTTGAGTTTCAGCAGGCGCTATCCGACCTCGGTGAAGCGCTGGAAGAGCGATTCACGCTGGAAGATAAGCTGATAGCCCTCGTGCTGGACAATGATTTGAACATCAGTAACGAAGAGAACGTCGCGCGCCCTGCTTGAGTTCTTCATCGTTAACGAGTAATTTACAACCATTCGCCCCTCTCACGAGGGGGATTTTTCTTGTCGGAGTGCCCAGCGCCTGAAAGCGCGGGCTGAGACCGTTAATTCGGGATCCGCGGAACCTGATCAGGCTAATACCTGCGAAGGGAACAAGAGTCACACTGCTGTTGTATCGCCTGAGGGCGATCCTCTCTTGCTTCATCCGTCGTCTGACAAGCCATGTCCTTCACTTTTGGAATGAGCTATGTCTACTGCAAAACTGACCCGCCGCGAACAGCGCGCACAGGCCCAACACTTCATCGACACGCTGGAAGGCACCGCTTTCCCGAACTCGAAACGCATCTATATTTCCGGCTCGCAGGCCGATATCCGCGTCCCAATGCGCGAAATTCAGCTTAGCCCGACGCTTATCGGCGGCAGCAAAGATAACCCGCAGTATGAAGACAACGAAGCCGTGCCGGTGTATGACACCTCCGGCCCGTACGGTGACCCTGATGTTGCCATCAACGTCCAGCAGGGTCTGGCTAAGCTGCGCCAGCCGTGGATTGATGCGCGCAACGACTGTGAAGAACTGAGCGTACTCAGCTCTGCCTACACCAAAGAGCGCCTGGCCGACGACGGTCTGGACGAGCTGCGCTTTACCGGCCTGCTGACGCCAAAACGCGCTAAGGCGGGCAAATGCGTGACCCAGCTGCACTACGCGCGCCGGGGCATCGTCACGCCGGAGATGGAGTTCATCGCCATCCGCGAAAACATGGGTCGCGAGCGCATCCGTAGCGAAGTGCTGCGCTATCAGCATCCGGGTGAAGGCTTTGGCGCTCGCCTGCCGGAGAACATCACGCCGGAATTTGTGCGTGACGAAGTGGCCGCAGGCCGCGCGATTATCCCTGCCAATATCAACCACCCGGAATCCGAGCCGATGATTATTGGCCGCAACTTCCTGGTGAAGGTCAACGCGAACATCGGTAACTCGGCCGTCACCTCCTCCATCGAAGAAGAGGTGGAGAAGCTGGTCTGGTCCACGCGCTGGGGCGCGGACACGGTAATGGACCTCTCCACTGGACGCTATATTCACGAAACCCGCGAATGGATCCTGCGTAACAGCCCGGTACCGATTGGCACCGTACCGATTTATCAGGCGCTGGAAAAGGTCAACGGCATCGCCGAAGACCTTACCTGGGAAGCGTTCCGCGACACGCTGCTGGAGCAGGCCGAACAGGGCGTGGACTACTTCACCATTCACGCGGGCGTGCTGCTGCGCTACGTGCCGATGACGGCAAAGCGTCTGACCGGCATCGTCTCGCGCGGCGGTTCCATCATGGCGAAGTGGTGCCTGTCACATCATCAGGAAAACTTCCTCTACGAACACTTCCGCGAAATTTGCGAAATCTGCGCCGCGTACGATGTCTCTCTGTCTCTGGGCGACGGCCTGCGTCCGGGCTCTATTCGCGACGCGAACGACGAAGCGCAGTTTGCCGAGCTGCACACTCTGGGCGAACTGACCAAAATCGCCTGGGAGTATGACGTGCAGGTGATGATTGAAGGCCCGGGCCACGTGCCGATGCAGATGATCCGCCGCAACATGACCGAGGAGCTGGAGCACTGCCACGAAGCACCGTTCTATACCCTGGGGCCGTTGACCACTGATATTGCGCCGGGCTATGACCACTTCACGTCGGGCATTGGCGCGGCGATGATCGGCTGGTTCGGCTGCGCTATGCTCTGCTACGTCACGCCAAAAGAGCACCTCGGCCTGCCAAACAAAGAGGATGTGAAGCAGGGGCTGATCACCTACAAAATTGCCGCCCACGCCGCGGATCTGGCCAAAGGCCATCCGGGCGCGCAAATTCGCGATAACGCCATGTCGAAGGCGCGCTTTGAATTCCGCTGGGAAGACCAGTTCAACCTGGCGCTGGACCCGTTCACCGCCCGCGCCTATCACGACGAGACCCTCCCGCAGGAATCAGGCAAAGTCGCGCACTTCTGCTCTATGTGCGGGCCAAAATTCTGCTCGATGAAAATCAGCCAGGAGGTGCGCGACTACGCCGCCGCGCAGACCATTGAAGTGGGGATGGCGGACATGTCTGAAACCTTCCGCGCCAGAGGCGGCGAAATCTACCTCAAAAAAGAGGAGGCGTAATGTATAAGCCCGATTTCCCGCCTGTCCCCTACCGTTTAGGGCTCTATCCGGTGGTGGACAGCGTGGAGTGGATAGAGCGCCTGCTCAAGACAGGCGTTCGCACCCTCCAGCTGCGCATCAAGGATAAACGCGATGACGAGGTGGAAGCCGATGTGGCTGCCGCCATCGCGCTTGGGCGTCGCTACGATGCCCGTCTGTTTATCAACGATTACTGGCGGCTGGCCGTTAAGCACCAGGCGTACGGCGTGCATCTGGGTCAGGAGGATCTGGAAACAACGGACCTGAGCGCTATCCGCGAAGCCGGGTTGCGTCTTGGCGTTTCAACACACGATGACATGGAGATCGACGTGGCCCTGGCGGCCCGTCCCTCTTACATCGCGCTGGGTCACGTCTTCCCGACGCAAACCAAGCAGATGCCCTCCGCACCGCAGGGTCTGACGCAGCTGGCGAGTCACGTTAAACGCCTTGCCGATTACCCTACCGTCGCCATTGGCGGAATCAGCCTTGAACGCGCCCCGGCGGTGCTGGAGACCGGCGTCGGCAGTATCGCCGTCGTCAGCGCCATCACCCAGGCCGCAGACTGGCGGTTCGCCACCGAACAGCTGTTACAGCTGGCAGGAGCGGGTGATGAACGATCGTGATTTTATGCGCTATAGCCGTCAGATCTTGCTGGAAGATATCGCCATCGACGGACAGCAAAAGCTGCTCGCCAGCCGGGTGCTGATTGTCGGTCTGGGCGGGCTAGGCGCGCCCGCCGCGCTTTATCTGGCAGGCGCAGGTATCGGTACGCTGGTGCTGGCCGACGACGACGAGGTTCACCTCAGCAACCTGCAGCGACAAATCCTCTTTACCACCGAGGATATCAACCAGCCGAAAGCGCAAATCACCCGGAAGCGCCTGAACCAGCTCAACCCGGATATCGCGCTGATTGCCCTGCAGGAACGGCTCAGCGGTGACAACCTCAGCCGTGAGGTCGCCCTTGCCGACGTGGTGCTGGACTGTACCGACAACATGGCGACGCGCCAGGCGATTAACGCCGCCTGCGTGGCAAGTAATACGCCGCTTATCACCGCCAGCGCGGTGGGTTTCGGCGGGCAGATGATGGTCCTGACCCCGCCGTGGTCGCAGGGCTGCTATTGCTGCCTGTGGCCGGATGATGCAGAGCCGGCGCGCAACTGCCGTACGGCGGGCATTCTTGGTCCGGTGGTCGGCGTAATGGGCACAATGCAGGCGCTGGAGGCCATCAAGCTGCTCAGCGGCATGGAGACGGAACGCAATACGCTGCGGCTGTTTGATGCCCGCTCCAGCGGCTGGCGCCATCTGGCGTTACACCGCGCCAGTCGCTGCCCGGTATGCGGAGGCCGCGATGCGCATTCTGTTTAACGATGAGCCGATGAAATGCGACGACGGGCTCACCGTTGCGGTACTGCTCGACAAGCTGCGCCAGCTCAAGCCGGGAACGGCGCTGGCGCTCAATCAACAGATCCTGCCGCGCGAGCAGTGGGAACATCAGCAGGTCAATGACGGCGACCAGATCCTGCTGTTTCAGGTTATCGCAGGGGGCTGAGATGTTACGTATTGCCGATAAAGTCTTTGATTCACATCTGTTTACCGGAACCGGAAAATTCGCCTCGCCGCAGCTGATGGTGGATGCCATTCGCGAAAGCGGCAGCCAGCTGGTGACGCTGGCGCTCAAGCGCGTGGATCTGCGCCATCACAGCGATGCCATTCTGGCGCCTTTACTGGAGGCAGGCGTCACGCTGCTGCCCAACACCTCCGGTGCCAAAACGGCCGAAGAGGCGATTTTCGCCGCGCAGCTGGCCCGCGAGGCGCTCGGCACCCGCTGGCTGAAGCTGGAAATTCATCCTGACGCCCGCTGGCTGCTCCCCGACCCCATCGAAACGCTGAAAGCGGCTGAAAAGCTGGTGCAGCAAGGGTTTACCGTCCTGCCTTACTGCGGCGCCGATCCTGTTCTGTGCAAACGGCTGGAAGAGGTCGGCTGCGCCGCCGTCATGCCGCTGGGCGCCCCCATTGGCTCCAACCAGGGGCTTGAAACCCGTGCGATGCTGGAAATCATTATTGAGCAGGCTACCGTGCCGGTGGTGGTTGATGCGGGCATTGGCGTGCCCAGCCATGCCGCGCAGGCGCTGGAGATGGGCGCTGACGCGGTGCTAGTCAACACGGCCATCGCGGTTGCCGACGATCCGGTCATGATGGCGCGTGCGTTCCGCATGGCCGTAGAGGCTGGCCTGCTGGCAAGGGAGTCCGGCCCCGGCTCGCGCAGTTTCCAGGCACAGGCCACCAGCCCGCTGACCGGTTTTCTGGAGGCGATCTCATGAGCACGTTTACCGAGCGCTGGCGGCAGCTTAGCTGGGACGACATTGCCCTGCGCATTAACAGCAAAACGGCGGCTGACGTGGAGCGCGCGCTGCATGCCCGCCATCTGACCCGCGAGGATCTGATGGCACTGCTCTCCCCGGCGGCCAGCGCGTACCTCGAACCGATGGCCCAGCGAGCGCAGCGGCTCACACGCCAGCGTTTTGGCAACACGGTGAGCTTCTACGTGCCGCTCTATCTCTCAAACCTGTGCGCCAATGACTGCACCTACTGCGGTTTTTCCATGAGCAACCGCATCAAACGTAAAACGCTCGATGAAGGTGAGATCGCCCGCGAGTGCGCGGCCATTCGTGAAATGGGCTTTGAACATCTTCTGCTGGTCACGGGCGAGCATCAGGGAAAAGTGGGAATGGACTATTTCCGTCAGCACCTTCCCGCCATTCGTCGTCAGTTTGCGTCGCTGCAGATGGAAGTACAGCCCCTGGCGCAGGAGGAGTACGCGGAGCTCAAAACCCTCGGGCTGGACGGGGTCATGGTCTACCAGGAAACCTATCACGAGGCGACGTACGCCCGGCATCACCTGAAGGGCAAGAAACAGGATTTCTTTTTCCGCCTGGAAACGCCGGACAGGCTGGGTCGCGCGGGGATCGACAAAATCGGTCTGGGCGCGCTGATCGGGCTCTCTGACAGCTGGCGGGTAGATTGTTACATGGTGGCGGAACATTTGCTGTGGCTTCAGCAGCACTACTGGCAGAGCCGTTATTCCATCTCCTTCCCGCGCCTGAGGCCTTGCGCGGGCGGGATTGAACCGGCTTCGCTGATGGATGAACGCCAGCTGGTGCAGGCCATCTGTGCGTTTCGCCTGCTCGCCCCGGAAGTGGAGTTATCACTCTCAACGCGTGAATCCCCGGCGTTTCGCGATCGCGTTATCCCGCTTGCGATTAACAACGTCAGCGCGTTTTCCAAAACGCAGCCTGGCGGCTACGCAGACGATCGCCCGGAGCTGGAGCAATTTGTGCCGCATGACGGACGACGTCCGGAAGCGGTCGCCGCAGCCCTGACGGCGCAGGGTCTTCAGCCTGTCTGGAAAGACTGGGACAGCTGGCTGGGAAGAGCCTCGCAATGACGATGAAACGCGCTGCAACACCATAAAAAATTGTCGAGGCGCGACGAAAAGGCAAAACCGGGTGGTTGTCAGCGATCGTCCGGTTTTTTATTGTCACACGGTCAGCAACGGATGCTGACCAGGGCGAAAAGCTTCTTCCTCGTTTCGCCCTGCCTCTGGTTCATTGCGCACACGGCCGCCAGCAGGTTGAATAAGTATTTTCTTAATGGTTCTTAAGATAAATCATCCCGCCAGAAATCGTGTGTCGTATAATTCACCGCTAACCGCAGGACAGCGACTATGCTGAGAGGATATCGGCAGACGAAAAGTATTCACCATCAGGAACGATGTACAGCTCATGGCACTTCACAGCAAAAAGCTCTCTTTTACCCGGCCAATCATGCTCAGCTTCGCGGGGATCCTCTGCAGTTTTGCGGTGATCGCGATCGCGGTGACGCTTTCGCAACGAAAGGATTTTCTTGAGGATTATCATAAGATAAACAGCAATTTCACGCACAACCTGGCGGTGAACTATACCGAATCTATCCTGCGTGAAAACGACTATATCCTGGGCCGTTCCGCGATGTACTTTGCCCGCGACGACAGGCTAAACGAGACGCTCAACGTCAACCCGACGCAGGGGCTGCAGATGATGATGCATTTGCAAAACCTGATGCCGACCGTGTCCTCCATCTCGCTGGCGGACACGCAGGGGCATTATCTCCGCGCGCCGGAAGTGCTCCCCACGGAGAAGAGTAAAACCTTCGATCCCCGGACGCGGCCGTGGTTTATCGCTCAGGCCGAAGCCAGTATCTTCAGCCACTATACTCGCCCGTACATGGACTATTTCACCGGCCATCCGACGGTCACACTTTATAAACCCTTGATTTCACCCGAAGGAAGACTGAAGGGAACGATCGCGTTTCATCTCGATTTGACGTCAATGGGCTTCACCCTGCGTCAGATGGTGGCGCCCGTCCAGGGAGAATTCTTCGTCGTTGAACGCGACGGCGCCGTTGTGCTTCACCCGGATACAGGCGCGCTCTTCAAACAATACGTGAGCGAAGCGCTGATGGACAAAATGACCAGCGGCGAAGGCCACCTTTACGATAAGAAAAGCAACGCCTGGTACTACTACTACTCGTTTACCAATCCGGACTGGTTTGTCATCTACCGGGTCTCTGGCGAGACGCTCACCGATATCACCCGCCACGAAACAACGATTGTTGGCTGGGGGTTTGCGCTGGCGGCCATTATCATCATCCTCTTCGGCTTATACCTCCGTCACGCCTCGCGTACCGTGCTGATGCACATTATCAATGCCATCAAAACCGGCGACGTCAGCGAAGCGCCGCGCCTGGAAGCGATGCTGAGCCACACTATCCAGTCCAATAAAGAGCGTGAGATGGCCTATGTGCGCCAGGCCACTCACGATGCGCTGACGGGCTGTAAAAACCGCCGCGCGTTCGATAGCGATATCGCGGAGCTGCTGAATGCCCAGCAGCCTTTCGCGCTGGCGCTGGTGGACATCGATAACTTCAAGTCGATTAACGACACGCTGGGCCACCTGACCGGTGATATCGTTCTGCGCAACGTGGCCCGCGAAGGGATCCAGATTATGCAGCCACATCACGTCTCGATTTACCGGTACGGTGGAGAAGAGTTCGCGGTAATCTTCCAGGCTGAGCAGATGACGTCTGCGCTCTCATTGCTGGAAGCCTGGCGTACCGCAGTTGAAAAACGCGTCTGGCGAGAAGAAAACCTGCGGGTTACATTCAGCGGCGGTCTTGGGGAGTGGCATTTTGAACCGCTGGAGCAATTTGTCGGAAGCGTTGATAGCGCCCTCTACAGCGCCAAACAGCAGGGCAAAAACCGCATCAATCGAACGTCCATCAGCTAATCCTCCCACTTTCACCCTGCCCGTTTCCACGGGCCGGGTACCCGACAATGTAAAATTGTAACCGGTTTCAGAAAATCGCCGGTTTCTTTGTGATGCCTGACACACAATCGCGGTAAACCGGTTGTTGAAGCGCTCTGCACGGGATAATTATCAATAAACACATGTAGATCGAGGCTGATTATGAAGAACATCGTTTTATGCTGTGCAGCGGGAATGTCAACCAGCATGCTGGTTCAACGTATGAAAGACGCCGCGCAGAAAAAAGGGGTTGAAGTCACCATTAAAGCCGTTCCGGTTGCGGAGTTTAAAGACAACATCGCGACGGCCGACATCGTATTGCTGGGGCCACAGGTTAAATACGAGCAGGCTAAACTCCAGGCGCAGGCCGAGCCGCTGGGTAAAAAGGTCGCGGTGATCGACATGATGGATTACGGCATGATGAAAGGCGATGCCGTCCTGGAAAAAGCGCTCAAACTTCTGGAGTCATAATGGAAGACTTAGAAACTACGATAATGGAACTGCTGGTCAACGCAGGCGCGGCGCGCAGTGCGGCCCTGACGGCGCTACAGATGGCGCGTAAAGGTGAGTTTGACGAAGCAGAAAAAGCGATGGAAGAGTCGCGCGAATATGTGAAGCATGCGCACACGATCCAGACGCAGCTTATCGGTTTTGACGAAGGGACCGGGAAGCTTCCGGTTAACCTGATCACCGTCCACTCTCAGGATCACCTGATGAACGCGATGGTCATTCAGGATCTGGCGGGCGATATGATTGAGCTTTATCGTCGGATCCCGTTGGTGAACTGATAACCTACAGATGTAAAAAAACCCGCCGAGGCGGGTTTTTTATTGTCGGGTGGCACTGAGCTTACCCGACCTACGAGGCACATGCCCGGTAATGCTCATCACCGGGCATCAACGATTACTCGTTGTCGGAACCGCCCAGACCTGCGTTCAGCAGTTCTGCCAGGCTCGCGGATGCATCTTCAGCAGTTACCTGCGGTGCAGCTGGCAGTTCGCCCGCAGCACGACGACGCATACGATCCTGGTGGTACGCATAACCGGTACCCGCCGGGATCAGACGACCCACGATGACGTTCTCTTTCAGACCGCGCAGTTCATCACGTTTACCTGCAACAGCGGCTTCGGTCAGGACACGAGTCGTTTCCTGGAACGATGCTGCAGAGATGAAGGACTCGGTTGCCAGAGACGCTTTGGTGATACCCAGCAGATCGCGCGAGAAGGTCGCACCGATTTTGCCGTTCGCTTCCAGTTCGCGGTTAGCGATCTTGACGCGTGAGTATTCAACCTGCTCGCCTTCCAGGAACTCGGAGCTGCCTGCGTTTTCGATGGTTGCTTTACGCAGCATCTGACGAACGATAACTTCGATGTGCTTATCGTTAATCTTAACGCCCTGCAGACGGTAAACGTCCTGTACTTCGTTGGTGATGTAACGCGTTACCGCGTGGACGCCACGAAGACGCAGAATGTCGTGCGGAGCTTCTGGACCATCGGAAACCACGTCACCACGTTCTACACGTTCACCTTCGAACACGTTGAGCTGACGCCACTTAGGAATCATCTCTTCGTACGGTTCGCTGCCATCTACTGGAGTGATAACCAGACGGCGTTTCCCTTTGGTCTCTTTACCGAAGGAGATGATACCGCTGATTTCAGCCAGGATTGCAGGCTCTTTCGGACGACGTGCTTCAAACAGGTCCGCAACGCGTGGCAGACCACCGGTGATGTCCTTGGTACCGCTGGATTCCTGTGGAATACGTGCCAGAGCATCACCCGCACCGATCTGAATGCCATCTTCCAGCTGAACGATCGCTTTACCCGGCAGGAAGTACTGCGCAGGCATGTCGGTACCCGGGATCAGAACGTCGTTACCCTGAGCATCAACGATTTTCAGTGCAGGACGCAGATCTTTACCACCGGTAGTACGTTCAGCAGAATCCAGAACCACCAGAGAAGACAGACCGGTCAGCTCGTCGGTCTGACGAGTAATGGTCTGGCCGTCGATCATGTCAGTGAAGCGGATGAAACCACTTACTTCGGTGATAACCGGCATGGTGTGTGGATCCCAGTTTGCAACGGTTTCACCGCCGGCAACCTGCTCGCCATCACCTTTCGCCATAACCGCACCGTAAGGCACTTTATAGCTCTCTTTGGTACGACCGAATTCGTCGATCAGCTTCAGCTCGGTGTTACGAGAGGTCACAACCAGCTTGCCTGCGGAGTTAACAACAGACTTCGCGTTGCTGAGCTTGATGCTACCTTTGTTTTTCACCTGGATGCTGGATTCAGCAGCCGCACGCGATGCCGCACCACCGATGTGGAACGTACGCATCGTCAGCTGTGTACCCGGCTCACCGATGGACTGTGCCGCGATAACGCCGATTGCTTCACCTTTGTTGATGATGTGGCCACGCGCCAGGTCACGACCATAGCAGTGCGCACATACACCAAAGTCAGTGTCACAGGATACAACGGAACGTACTTTCACGGAGTCAACAGAGTTCGCTTCCAGCAGGTCACACCAGTGCTCGTGCAGCAGCGTGTTGCGTGGAACCAGAATGTCTGCAGTACCCGGCTTCAGAATGTCTTCCGCGGTCACACGACCCAGAACGCGATCGCGCAGTGGCTCTTTAACATCACCACCCTCGATAACCGGGGTCATGGTGATACCTTCGAGGGTGCCACAATCGTCTTCGGTCACAACCAGATCCTGCGCAACGTCAACCAGACGACGCGTCAGATAACCGGAGTTCGCAGTTTTCAGTGCGGTATCCGCCAGACCCTTACGAGCACCGTGGGTGGAGATGAAGTACTGGAGTACGTTCAGACCTTCACGGAAGTTCGCGGTGATTGGCGTTTCGATGATGGAGCCATCTGGCTTCGCCATCAGACCACGCATACCTGCCAGCTGACGAATCTGTGCTGCGGAACCACGCGCACCGGAGTCGGCCATCATGTAGATGCTGTTGAAGGAAACCTGCTGCTCTTCTACGCCGTCACGGTTAATCACGGTTTCGGTCTGCAGGTTATCCATCATCGCTTTGGATACACGATCGTTCGCCGCTGCCCAGATATCGATAACTTTGTTATAGCGTTCGCCCGCGGTAACCAGACCAGACTGGAACTGCTCCTGGATCTCAGCAACTTCGGCTTCCGCTTCAGAGATGATCTCGTGTTTCTTCTCTGGGATGACCATGTCATCGATACCAACAGATGCACCTGAACGCGCTGCATAAGCAAAGCCGGTATACATTGTCTGGTCAGCGAAGATAACGGTCGGCTTCAGACCCAGAATGCGGTAACAGGTGTTCAGCATTTTGGAGATCGCTTTCTTGCCCAGCGCCTGGTTGACGATGGAGAAAGGCAGACCTTTCGGTACGATCATCCACAGAATAGCACGGCCAACGGTCGTGTCTTTCAGGCTGGTTTTCGCAACGAATTCGCCGTTTTCATCTTTTTCGTATTCGGTGATACGCACTTTAACGCGCGCATGCAGAGAGGCCAGGCCAGCGCGATAAATACGCTCAGCTTCTTTCGGGCCAGTCAGCACCATGCCTTCGCCTTTGGCGTTAACACAGTCACGGGTCATGTAGTACAGACCCAATACAACGTCCTGAGAAGGAACGATGATAGGTTCACCGTTCGCTGGGGACAGGATGTTGTTGGTAGACATCATCAGCGCACGCGCTTCGAGCTGGGCTTCCAGCGTCAGCGGTACGTGAACAGCCATCTGGTCACCATCGAAGTCGGCGTTATATGCCGCACAAACCAGCGGGTGCAGCTGGATAGCTTTACCTTCGATCAGGACTGGCTCAAATGCCTGGATACCCAAACGGTGCAGAGTTGGTGCACGGTTCAGCAGTACCGGGTGTTCGCGGATAACTTCGTCCAGGATATCCCAAACGACAGCTTCTTCACGCTCAACCATTTTCTTAGCGGCTTTGATGGTGGTGGCCAGGCCACGCAGTTCCAGCTTGCCGTAGATGAACGGTTTGAACAGCTCCAGTGCCATTTTCTTCGGCAGACCGCACTGATGCAGACGCAGGTATGGACCTACGGTGATTACAGAACGACCGGAGTAGTCAACACGCTTACCGAGCAGGTTCTGACGGAAACGACCCTGTTTACCTTTGATCATGTCGGCCAAAGATTTCAGAGGACGTTTGTTAGAACCGGTGATCGCACGACCGCGACGACCGTTATCCAGCAGGGCGTCAACCGCTTCCTGCAGCATACGTTTTTCGTTGCGTACGATGATGTCCGGCGCAGCCAGATCCAGCAGACGTTTCAGACGGTTGTTACGGTTGATAACGCGACGATACAGATCGTTCAGATCGGACGTTGCGAAACGACCACCATCCAGCGGAACCAGTGGACGCAGATCTGGCGGCAGAACCGGCAGAACGGTCAGGATCATCCACTCTGGTTTGTTACCAGACTGAACGAACGCTTCCAGCAGTTTGATACGCTTGGTCAGCTTTTTACGTTTGGTTTCGGAGTTGGTTTCGTTCAGCTCTTCACGCAGCTGCTCGCACTCTTGCTCCAGATCCATGCTCTTCAGCAGGGCCTGAATAGCTTCCGCACCCATCTTCGCATCGAATTCGTCACCGAACTCTTCCAGCGCGTCCAGATACTGCTCTTCAGTCAGGATCTGATGACGTTCCAGGTTCGTCATCCCGCCTTCGATAACCACATAAGATTCGAAGTACAGAACACGTTCGATATCGCGCAGCGGCATATCCAGCAGCAGACCGATACGGGACGGCAGAGATTTCAGGAACCAGATGTGAGCGGTCGGAGACGCCAGCTCGATGTGGCCCATGCGCTCACGACGCACTTTGGTCTGGGTCACTTCAACGCCGCACTTCTCACAGATCACACCACGGTGTTTCAGGCGCTTGTACTTACCGCACAGGCACTCGTAATCTTTTACTGGCCCGAAAATACGCGCACAGAAAAGGCCGTCACGCTCAGGTTTGAACGTACGGTAGTTGATGGTTTCCGGCTTTTTAACTTCACCGAAAGACCATGAACGGATCATGTCTGGCGAAGCCAGAGCAATTTTGATCGCATCAAACTCTTCGGTTTTAGTCTGCGCTTTCAGAAACTTTAATAAATCTTTCACGGATTTGCTCCCGTCGGAGTTAGCACAATCTGGTGCCGGGGGTTAACCCGGCACCAGTGACCTGTTTGAGCGAGAATTACTCGTCTTCCAGTTCGATGTTGATACCCAGCGAACGAATCTCTTTCAACAGTACGTTGAAGGATTCTGGCATGCCCGGCTCCATCTGATGGTTGCCGTCCACGATGTTTTTATACATCTTGGTACGACCGTTCACGTCATCAGACTTAACGGTGAGCATTTCCTGCAGGGTGTATGCCGCGCCGTATGCTTCCAGCGCCCACACTTCCATCTCCCCGAAGCGCTGACCACCGAACTGTGCCTTACCACCCAGCGGCTGCTGAGTAACCAGGCTATAAGAACCGGTAGAACGAGCGTGCATCTTGTCGTCGACCAGGTGGTTCAGTTTCAGCATGTACATGTAACCTACGGTTACCGGACGCTCGAACTGTTCACCGGTACGGCCGTCAAACAGCGTAATCTGACCAGACGTTGGCAGACCACCCAGTTGCAGCAGCTCTTTAATTTCAGCTTCTTTCGCACCATCGAAGACCGGCGTTGCGATTGGCATACCTTTTTTCAGGTTCTCAGCCAGACGCAGTACTTCTTCATCGCTGAAGGTATTCAGGTCGACTTTCTGACGCACGTCAGTACCCAGATCGTAGGCACGCTGGATGAATTCGCGCAGTTTCGCGACTTCTTCCTGCTGCTTCAGCATGGCGTTAATCTTGTCGCCAATACCTTTCGCAGCCATACCCAGGTGAGTTTCCAGGATCTGACCGATGTTCATACGAGACGGTACGCCCAGCGGGTTCAGTACGATATCTACCGGCGTACCGTTAGCATCGTGCGGCATATCTTCGATCGGGTTGATCTTAGAGATAACACCCTTGTTACCGTGACGACCTGCCATCTTATCACCAGGCTGGATCTGACGCTTAACGGCCAGATACACCTTAACAATCTTCAGCACGCCTGGTGCCAGATCGTCGCCCTGAGTGATTTTGCGGCGTTTCGCTTCGAGTTTTTTCTCGAACTCGTGTTTCAGTTCGTCATACTGCTCAGCCAGCTGTTCCAGCTGATTTTGTTTCTCTTCGTCGGTCAGGCCCAGTTCCAGCCAGCGATCGCGTGGCAGTTTGTCGAGCTTCTCAGCTTCAACGCCACCGGCAACCAGCACCGCATAGATACGGCTGAACAGACCCGCTTCGAGGATCTGCAGTTCTTCAGACAGGTCTTTCTTAGCCTGTTTGAGCTGCATCTCTTCGATTTCCAGCGCACGCTTATCTTTCTCAACGCCGTCACGGGTGAAGACCTGAACGTCGATAACCGTACCGGAAACACCGTTTGGTACGCGCAGAGAAGAGTCTTTAACGTCAGACGCTTTCTCACCGAAGATTGCACGCAGCAGTTTCTCTTCTGGCGTCAGCTGGGTTTCACCTTTCGGTGTAACCTTACCAACCAGAATGTCGCCGCCGGTCACTTCCGCACCGATGTAAACGATACCGGATTCATCCAGTTTGGAGAGCGCAGCTTCACCCACGTTAGGGATGTCAGCGGTGATCTCTTCTGGCCCCAGCTTGGTGTCACGGGACACACATGCCAGTTCCTGAATGTGGATGGTGGTGAAACGATCTTCCTGAACCACACGCTCGGAGACGAGGATGGAGTCTTCGAAGTTGTAACCGTTCCACGGCATGAACGCTACGCGCATGTTCTGACCGAGCGCCAGTTCACCGAGGTCGGTGGACGGACCGTCTGCCAGCACGTCGCCGCGCTCAACTGGCTCACCCAGAGATACGCAAGGCATCTGGTTGATACAGGTGTTCTGGTTAGAACGGGTGTATTTGGTCAGGTTATAAATGTCGATACCAGCTTCGCCCGGATACATCTCGTCTTCGTTAACTTTGATAACGATACGGGATGCATCGACGTACTGAACAGTACCGCCACGTTTAGCAACCGCAGTAACACCGGAGTCAACGGCAACAGCACGTTCCATACCGGTACCAACCAGCGGCTTATCAGCGCGCAGAGTTGGAACGGCCTGACGTTGCATGTTCGCACCCATCAATGCACGGTTGGCGTCATCGTGCTCCAGGAACGGGATCAGGGACGCACCGACGGATACCACCTGCTGGGTGGATACGTCCATGTAGTCAACCTGGTCGCGGCTGAACAAGCTGGATTCGCCTTTGCTACGGCAGGTAACCAGATCTTCTACAAAGTGGCCTTCGTCATCCAGGTTGGAGTTCGCCTGAGCGATAACGTAGTTGCCTTCTTCGATAGCAGACAGGTAGTGAATTTCGTCGGTTACAACACCGTCTGTCACTTTACGGTACGGGGTCTCGAGGAAACCGTATTCGTTAGTCTGTGCGTACACGGACAGGGAGTTGATCAGACCGATGTTTGGACCTTCAGGCGTTTCGATTGGACATACGCGACCGTAGTGCGTCGGGTGTACGTCTCGAACTTCAAAGCCTGCGCGTTCACGGGTCAGACCGCCTGGGCCGAGTGCAGAGATACGACGTTTGTGCGTAATCTCAGACAGCGGGTTGTTCTGGTCCATGAACTGAGACAGCTGGCTTGAACCGAAGAACTCTTTCACTGCTGCAGAAATCGGTTTGGCGTTGATCATATCCTGAGGCATCAGGGTATCCAGATCGCCCAGAGACAGACGCTCTTTCACCGCACGCTCTACACGTACCAGGCCAACGCGGAATTGGTTTTCCGCCATTTCGCCTACGGAACGGATACGACGGTTGCCGAGGTGGTCGATATCGTCCACTTCGCCTTTACCGTTACGGATATCGATGAGCTTCTTCATCACTTCGATGATGTCGTCTTTGCTCAGGATACCGGAACCTTCGATTTCGTCGCGCAGCAGAGAACGGTTGAACTTCATACGACCAACCGCGGACAGATCGTAGCGGTCTTCGGAGAAGAACAGGTTCTCGAACAGGCTTTCCGCCGCTTCGCGAGTTGGTGGCTCACCAGGACGCATCATGCGGTAGATTTCTACCAGCGCGCTCAGACGATCGGTGGTTGGGTCGACGCGAATAGTTTCAGAAATATACGCGCCGTGGTCCAGATCGTTGGTGAACAGCGTTTCGATACGTTTGTGACCAGACTGGCTCAGCTTAGCCAGCAGATCCAGGCTCAGCTCCATGTTCGCTGGGCAGATCAGCTCACCCGTTGACTCATCAACGTAATCTTTCGCGGCTACTTTTCCTGCAATGTACTCAACCGGAACTTCGATGAGTTTGATATCATCTTTTTCCAGCTGGCGGATGTGGCGCGCGGTGATACGGCGACCTTTTTCCACATACACTTTGCCGTCGGCTTCGATGTCGAACGACGCGGTCTCGCCACGCAGACGTTCCGGCACCAGCTCCATCTGCAGCTTGTTGTCGCGGATTTCAAAGATCACTTTCTCAAAGAACAGGTCCAGGATCTGTTCAGTGGTGTATTGCAGCGCACGCAGAATGATGGTTGCAGGCAGCTTACGACGACGGTCGATACGGACAAACAGGTTGTCTTTCGGATCGAACTCGAAGTCCAGCCATGAACCACGGTAAGGAATGATGCGTGCGTTATACAGTACTTTACCGGAAGAGTGTGTTTTACCTTTATCGCTGTCGAAGAAGACGCCCGGGCTACGGTGCAGCTGGGAAACGATAACACGCTCAGTACCGTTGATAACAAAAGTACCGTTGTCTGTCATGAGTGGAATTTCACCCATGTAGACTTCTTGTTCTTTAATGTCTTTTACGGTGCCTTCCGGCGCTTCGCGCTCGTAGATCACCAGACGCAGTTTTACGCGCAGCGGTGCGGAATAGGTCACGCCACGGATCTGACATTCCTGAACGTCAAACACCGGTTCGCCAAGGCGGTAGCTGACGTACTGCAGCTCGGAGTTACCGCTGTAGCTCTGAATCGGGAACACGGAGCGGAAGGCTGCTTCCAGACCGTACTGCCCTTCAGGATCTTGCTCGATAAACTTCTGGAACGAGTCAAGCTGGATAGAAAGGAGATATGGAATGTCCAGAACTTGTGGACGTTTACCAAAATCCTTACGAATACGTTTTTTCTCGGTATAGGAGTAAACCATAGGGTTCCTCAGCTCGCTGACAAGTCGACCCATCTGTCCGACGAAGGGACAGTTTGTGCAACACCATTTTGTGGACCGGAAAATTGAATACTTTCCGCAATACCTGTTGCTATCACGCTTAAATCATTTCGTCGCGATTTACACAGAGCGAGCACCCTGTCGCAATATATTAAGTCGTCGATAGAAACATGCATTGTCAGGACAATCAGCAGTCAAACAGTGTGAAATGCTACTGATGCCTTACAGCGCAAAAAGGCTGGTGACTAAAAAGTCACCAGCCATCAGCCTAATTACTCAGGCTGCAACCAGAAAAGTTGGCTTATTTAACTTCAACTTCAGCGCCAGCTTCTTCCAGAGATTTTTTCAGTGCTTCTGCGTCGTCTTTGCTCACGCCTTCTTTCAGCGCAGCTGGAGCAGATTCTACCAGGTCTTTAGCTTCTTTCAGACCCAGGCCAGTTGCGCCACGTACTGCTTTGATAACAGCAACTTTGTTAGCGCCAGCAGCTTTCAGAATTACGTCGAATTCAGTTTTTTCTTCAGCAGCTTCAGCCGGGCCCGCAGCTACAGCTACAGCAGCAGCAGCAGAAACACCGAATTTTTCTTCCATTGCAGAAATCAGTTCTACAACGTCCATTACGGACATAGCTGCAACTGCTTCAATGATTTGATCTTTAGTGATAGACATTTAAATTGTTCCTGAAAATCAGAATAAGTTTATACGTAAGCAAATGCTTTATAAAGATAACTGCGATTAAGCAGCTTCTTTCGCATCGCGAACAGCAGCCAGAGTGCGAACCAGTTTGCCAGCCGAAGCTTCTTTCATGGTTGCCATCAGGCGTGCAATTGCTTCTTCGTAGGTCGGCAGGGTTGCCAGGCGATCGATTTGCGATGCCGGGATCAACTCACCTTCAAAGGCTGCAGCTTTGACCTCAAATTTTGCATTCGCTTTCGCGAACTCTTTGAACAGACGAGCAGCAGCGCCCGGGTGTTCCATAGAGTATGCAATCAGGGTCGGACCAACAAACGTGTCTTTCAGGCACTCGAACTGAGTACCTTCAACTACGCGACGCAGCAAGGTGTTACGAACAACACGCATGTATACGCCAGCTTCACGACCTGCTTTACGCAGTTCAGTCATTTTGTCTACAGTAACGCCACGGGAATCCGCAACTACTGCAGACAGCGCGCCTTTGGCTACTTCGCTGACTTCAGCAACAATCGCTTGTTTGTCTTGAAGATTTAAAGCCATTAGCTTTGCTCCTGGATGTTTGCCGGAACTCATGTTCCGGAACTCACTTCACTCTCCCAAACGGAAAGAGCGTCTTAATACGGTGAGCAGAAACAAGCCAGAGTATCCAAAAATAATCTTAGCGTTCTGTCACCGTCTACGCAGGGGATTAAGTCTCTTGCGAAACACCTGCGGTCTTCGACGGAGGCCTGGATTAGGCCAGGCTCCAACGAACAAATCTTTTAGCCGCTAACTTTCGTTAGCAAACGTGGGGGTAAGATTGTAGACAAAATCACCGCCCACGTAAAGGCATTAGTTTGCAGCAGCGCTCAGGCCAGCCTGGTCAACTGCAACACCTGCACCCATGGTGGTGGAGATGCTAACTTTCTTGATGTACACGCCTTTCGCCTGAGTTGGTTTTGCTTTTTTCAGCGCAACCAGCAGAGCTTCCAGGTTTTCTTTCAGTTTGTCAGCGTCAAAGTCCACTTTACCGATGGTGGTGTGGATGATGCCGTTTTTGTCGTTACGATAACGAACCTGACCTGCTTTAGCGTTCTTAACCGCTTCAGCAACGTTAGGAGTTACAGTACCGACTTTCGGGTTAGGCATCAGGCCGCGTGGACCCAGAACCTGGCCCAGCTGGCCAACAACGCGCATTGCATCTGGAGAAGCAATAACAACGTCAAAGTTCATTTCGCCTTTCTTGATCTGATCAGCCAGATCTTCCATACCTACCAGTTCAGCGCCGGCAGCTTTAGCAGCTTCAGCGTTTGCACCCTGAGCAAATACAGCTACGCGAACGGAACGGCCAGTACCGTGTGGCAGTACAGTTGCGCCACGAACGTTCTGATCGGATTTACGCGCGTCGATGCCGAGGTTAACGGCAACGTCAACGCTTTCAACGAACTTAGCAGTTGCCAGTTCTTTCAGCAGAGCGATAGCTTCGTTGATGTCGTACTGTTTGGTCGCATCAACTTTGTCACGGATCACGGACATGCGCTTGGTCAGTTTAGCCATTTCTTAGTCCTCCACTACCAGGCCCATGGAACGTGCAGTACCTTCGATTGAGCGAGTCATCGCTTCAATGTCGGCACCAGTCATGTCGGCAGCTTTGGTCTGCGCGATTTCCTGCAGCTGAGCGCGGGAAATTTTACCCACTTTGTCTTTGTTCGGTTTACCGGAACCAGACTTGATACCAGCCGCTTTCTTCAGCAGAACAGCTGCTGGAGGGGTTTTGGTAACGAAAGTGAAAGAACGGTCAGCGTAAACAGTGATTACGACTGGGATTGGCAGACCTTTTTCCAGGGATTCGGTTTTGGCGTTGAACGCTTTACAGAATTCCATGATGTTCACACCCTGCTGACCCAGAGCTGGACCAACTGGTGGACTTGGGTTCGCCATACCAGCTGCAACCTGCAGCTTGACGTAGGCTTGTACTTTCTTAGCCATTGTAAAATCCTCTGATTGGGTGATAGCGCCTCAGGGAGGCTCCCCGTGAATAAAATTCGTTTTACGGGCCGGGCCCATAAAAACAAAAGGCGCGAAATTGTATTCCAATCTCGCGCCCTGTGCAACGATTAAATCGCCGCTTTTTTGATCGCTGCTTAGGCTTTTTCGACCTGCGCAAAGTCCAGTTCTACCGGGGTCGCACGACCGAAGATAGAAACAGAAACTTTCAGGCGGGACTTCTCGTAGTCCACTTCTTCAACCACACCGTTAAAGTCAGCAAACGGACCGTCGCTAACACGAACCATTTCACCCGGTTCAAACAGCGTTTTCGGACGCGGCTTATCACCCACCTGCTGCAGGCGGTTCATAATCGCATCAACTTCTTTGTCGCTGATTGGCGCCGGACGGTCAGACGTGCCGCCGATAAAGCCCATCACGCGCGGTACGCTGCGCACCAGGTGCCAGCTCGCGTCGTTCATCACCATCTGAACCAGCACGTAACCCGGGAAGAATTTACGCTCGCTTTTGCGACGTTGGCCGCCACGGATCTCAACCACTTCTTCGGTCGGAACCATAACTTCGCCAAATAACTCTTCCATGTTGTGTAATTTGATATGCTCACGCAGCGACGTTGCTACGCGGCCTTCAAAACCGGAAAACGCCTGAACGACGTACCAACGCTTTTTAGGGGCTTCAGACATCTTAGAACCTCAGGCCAGTAATAAAGGAAACCAGGCGAACCAGAATACCATCCAGTCCCCACAGGATCAGTGACATTACCGCAGTCACTGCAGCCACGATCAGCGTGGTGTGCAATGTTTCCTGGCGAGTCGGCCAAATGACCTTGCGGACTTCGGTACGTGCTTCGCGAGCGAAAGCAACGGTTGCTTTACCCTTAGTCGTCAACAGCGCGACACCGCCCGCTGCAGCAATCAGAATCACCACTGCCAGCGCGCGGAGCGGCAGCATCATGTCACGATAAAGATAGTTGCCAACGATTGCCACAATCAGCAGCACGGCAACAGCGACCCACTTCATCGCTTCCAGGCCGCGCCCGCTCCCTTGAGCTTCGGTATTCGCACTCATAAACCAACCTGTCAGAAGAATTCTACAAATAATTTCACCCCGCGATTGCGAGGCGAGCCAAATCGAAACGCTAATCCCTTTATGGATTATACGCTCTCTGCAGAGCCTGTCTCAGCAATGATTATGACAAAAATAATCACTGATGAGCCAGGTTCTGATGTGAAAGCGTGCAAAAAGGGCATCAAATGATGCCCTTTTCATGCGCATTGCGTCAAATGTTATCAGCGATTAGCCGAGAACTTTAGCAACCACGCCCGCGCCAACGGTACGGCCACCTTCACGGATTGCGAAACGCAGACCGTCGTCCATCGCGATTGGGTGGATCAGAGTCACAACCATCTTGATGTTGTCGCCTGGCATTACCATCTCAACGCCTTCTGGCAGTTCGATGGTACCGGTCACGTCAGTTGTACGGAAGTAGAACTGTGGACGGTAGCCTTTGAAGAACGGAGTATGACGGCCGCCTTCGTCTTTGGACAGGATGTACACTTCAGATTCGAACTTGGTGTGTGGCTTGATTGAGCCTGGCTTCGCCAGAACCTGACCACGTTCGATTTCTTCACGTTTGATACCACGCAGCAGAACACCAACGTTCTCACCAGCACGGCCTTCGTCCAGCAGTTTGCGGAACATTTCAACGCCAGTACAGGTAGACTTCGCAGTCTCTTTGATACCAACGATTTCAACTTCTTCACCAACTTTGATGATACCGCGCTCTACACGACCGGTAACAACGGTACCACGACCGGAGATGGAGAATACGTCTTCGATTGGCAGCAGGAATGGCTTGTCAATCGCACGCTCTGGTTCTGGGATGTAAGAATCCAGGAAGCCAGCCAGTTCGATGATTTTCGCTTCCCACTCTGCGTCGCCTTCCAGCGCTTTCAGAGCAGAACCACGAACGATTGGGGTATCGTCGCCCGGGAAATCGTACTGAGACAGCAGTTCACGAACTTCCATCTCTACCAGTTCCAGCAGCTCTTCGTCATCAACCATGTCGCATTTGTTCAGGAACACGATGATGAAAGGAACGCCTACCTGACGACCCAGCAGGATGTGCTCACGAGTCTGAGGCATTGGGCCGTCAGTCGCAGCAACAACCAGGATCGCGCCGTCCATCTGCGCAGCACCGGTGATCATGTTTTTAACATAGTCGGCGTGGCCTGGGCAGTCTACGTGTGCGTAGTGGCGAGTCGGGGTGTCGTACTCAACGTGAGAGGTGTTGATGGTGATACCACGAGCTTTTTCTTCTGGTGCGTTATCGATCTGGTCGAATGCACGAGCAGAACCACCGTAGGTTTTTGCCAGAACGGTAGTGATTGCAGCGGTCAGCGTTGTTTTACCATGGTCAACGTGGCCGATAGTACCGACGTTAACGTGCGGTTTTGTACGTTCAAACTTTTCTTTAGACATCGATTGTCCCTCTAAGACACGGATAAATCGGTGATATCACCACATCAACCAGGCGAAATGCCTGAATTGTTGAATACAGTAAAATTGAAACAGAGAGAAACGGGAAGGAGAAGTGAAGTGGTGCTGATACCCAGAGTCGAACTGGGGACCTCACCCTTACCAAGGGTGCGCTCTACCAACTGAGCCATATCAGCACGTATTGGAGCGGGCAGCGGGAATCGAACCCGCATCATCAGCTTGGAAGGCTGAGGTAATAGCCATTATACGATGCCCGCATCCTGAAACTCGGCTACCCAGTTCTTTCTGTAACAAAAAAAGAGATTTCTCTCTTTTTCAGTTTGAGCTGGCTAATTTTTCCAACCAGCTCCGGCGGCATTTACGCTGCCAGAAAGTGGTGGTGGGGGAAGGATTCGAACCTTCGAAGTCTGTGACGGCAGATTTACAGTCTGCTCCCTTTGGCCGCTCGGGAACCCCACCGGACTTGATGGTGCCGACTACCGGAATCGAACTGGTGACCTACTGATTACAAGTCAGTTGCTCTACCTACTGAGCTAAGTCGGCATCAAGTAGCGCGCATTCTATGGATACCTGCGCGGTCATGCAACTAAAAATTTGCATAAAACGTTCTTTCGCTCACATTTTATGCGAACAGCGTATCGGACGCTGTAAAAGTAGTCATTTGAGGTCAAATATTCAACATATCATCGTGATTTGCACCGTATTCACCGTAGCGTGACGGCTTCCGCGTAACGCAGCGCTTTCCATCTTTTTTCTTATTATTCCCGTCATCTGGTGTTAACCTCCTGCCCATTGTCCAAAATTAACTGTGTGATGAGCCACGATCCGGCAGTGTGATGCTGGCTCACTGAAGCATGCTTATGAGCAAAAAAGAGCAAACGTTAATGACGCCTTATCTTCACTTTAACCGCAGCCAGTGGGCTGCCCTGCGTGATTCCGTCCCTATGACGCTGACGGAAGGTGAAATCGCACGGTTAAAAGGGATAAACGAAGATCTGTCCCTGGAAGAGGTGGCAGAAATTTATCTCCCCCTCTCTCGCTTGCTTAACTTCTATATCAGCTCGAACCTGCGTCGTCAGGCCGTGCTGGAGCAGTTTCTCGGGACGAACGGTCAACGCATTCCTTATATCATTAGTATCGCAGGCAGCGTGGCCGTGGGTAAAAGTACCACCGCGCGCGTCCTGCAGGCGCTGTTAAGCCGCTGGCCGGAACACCGCAGCGTGGAGCTGATCACCACCGACGGCTTCCTGCACCCGAACGAGGTGTTAAAAGAACGTGGGCTAATGAAGAAGAAAGGTTTCCCGCTTTCTTATGATATGCACCGTCTGGTGAAATTTGTCTCTGACCTGAAATCCGGCGTGCCGCACGTGACTGCGCCAGTCTATTCGCACCTGATCTACGATCGCATCCCGGGTGGGGATAAAACCGTGGTCCAGCCGGACATCCTGATTCTGGAAGGTCTGAACGTGCTGCAAAGCGGGATGGACTATCCTCACGACCCGCATCACGTATTCGTCTCGGACTTCGTCGATTTCTCTATTTATGTCGATGCGCCGGAAGACCTGCTGCAAAACTGGTACATCAACCGCTTCCTGAAGTTCCGCGAGGGGGCGTTCACTGATCCGGATTCCTATTTCCACCACTATGCCCAGCTTTCTGAAGAAGAAGCGATCAACGTGGCCACAGGGCTGTGGAATGAGATCAACTACGTGAACCTCAAAGAGAACATCCTGCCGACGCGCGAGCGTGCAAGCCTGATCCTCACCAAGAGCGAGAAGCACGCCGTCGACCAGATTCGCCTGCGGAAATAATCAAGCAGACATAAAAAAAACCGGCTTAGCGCCGGTTTTTTTCGTTATGCCTGTGGCTTCTCGCCATTTTCATCCTGATCGACCGCGAAGCAGGCAACCAGCTGGCCGCCATAATCCTTCAGCTGCGGCTGGAGCTGGGTGCACGGACCGAAGCGGCGACTGCAGCGGGCGTTGAATGCACATCCCGGAGGCGGATTCAGCGGGCTTGGTAGTTCACCCGTCAGCTTAATACGCTCACGACGATCGTCCGGGTTCAGACGCGGCGTCGCAGACAGCAGCGCCTGGGTATACGGGTGACGAGGGTTATTAAAGATCTGGTCTTTAGTCCCCTTCTCCACGCAGCGCCCCAGGTACATCACCATCACTTCATCGGCAATATGCTCAACCACCGACAGGTCGTGGGAGATGAACACGTAAGAGAGCCCCAGCTCCTGCTGGAGATCCATCATCAGGTTCAGCACCTGCGCACGCACGGATACGTCGAGCGCGGAGACCGGCTCATCGGCAATCACCACGTCCGGATCGAGCATTAGCCCGCGGGCGATCGCAATACGCTGACGCTGGCCGCCGGAGAACATGTGCGGATAGCGATCGTAATGCTCGGTTTTGAGGCCGACCTTCGCCATCATCGCCAGCGCTTTTTCACGGCGCTGCTCTTTGCTCAGATTACTGTTGATCAGCAGCGGCTCTTCCAGAATCTGCCCCACTTTTTTACGCGGGTTCAAAGAACCGTACGGGTTCTGGAACACAATCTGGATTTTCTGGCGGCGCAGCTTCTGCGCCTGCGGATCGTGCTTGAGCAGATCCTGCCCCTGATAATAGAGCTCCCCGCCGGTCGGCACTTCAATCATCGTCAGCAGACGGCCCAGCGTGGATTTGCCGCAGCCTGACTCCCCCACCACCGCCAGCGTTTTACCGCGTTCGAGGTTAAAGGAGACGCCGTCCAGCGCTTTCACCAGGCGTTCAGGGGCAAACAGCCCCTTCTTCACCGGGTAGTATTTTTTTAGATCGATGGCCTGCAACAACGGTTGTTGCGTGGTGGCCTGTTGCGTACTCATAGTGTTGGCCTCCCGGCATCATCGAGTGGGTAGTGGCATTTCGACTGACGGCCGTCAGCAAGCTGGTTCAGCTCTGGCTCTTCTGCCCGGCATTTGTCCGTTGCATACGGGCAGCGCGGATTGAGCAGACAGCCCTGCGGACGGTCATATTTACCCGGTACCACACCCGGCAGCGATGCCAGACGCGCTTTGTCCTGAGCAAACTCCGGCAGCGCGCGTAAAAGCGCCTGGGTATACGGATGACGCGGCGCGCGGAAAATATCGTGTGAATTCCCGGTCTCGACCACCTGGCCGGCATACATCACGATGATTTTGTGCGCGGCTTCGGCCACCAACGCCAGATCGTGCGTAATCAGCACCAGCGCCATATTCTCTTTCTGCTGCAGCTCCAGCAGCAGTTCGATGATTTGCGCCTGAATGGTCACATCCAGCGCCGTCGTCGGTTCATCCGCAATCAGCAGTTTTGGTCGACAGGCAATCGCCATCGCGATCATCACGCGCTGGCTCATCCCACCGGAGAGCTGGTGCGGGTAAACGTCCAGACGTGATGCCGGGTCAGGAATCCCCACCTGGTTCAGCAGGTCGATCGCGCGCTGACGACGGGTTTTCTTATTCCCGCCCTGATGCACCTTAATCGCTTCCATAATCTGGAAACCAACGGTGTAGCAAGGGTTCAGGCTGGTCATGGGATCCTGGAAAATCATCGCCACTTCGGCGCCCACCAGCTGGCGGCGCTGTTTTTCAGAAATGCGCTTCAGATCCTGACCGTTGAACTGCAGGTTTTCCGCCATCACGCGGCCCGGGTAATCAATCAGCCCCATGATCGCCAGCGAGCTCACTGACTTACCGGAACCGGACTCCCCGACAATGCCAACCACTTCGCCCTGATTTACGCTGTAGCTGATGCGGTCCACGGCGCGAAACGGGGTGCCTTCGTCGCCGAAGTGCACCGATAATTTATCTACATTTAATAACGCCATCTCGTGCCTCTTACTGCTTCAGTTTGGGATCAAGCGCATCACGCAGGCCATCACCCATCAGGTTAAATGCCAGCACCGTCAGCAGAATTGCCAGACCCGGGAAGGTGACAACCCACCAGGCGCTTTGTGCGAACTGCAACACGTCGGAGAGCATGGTGCCCCACTCCGGTGTTGGCGGCTGCGCACCCATGCCCAGGAAGCCAAGAGCGGCCATATCAAGAATGGCGTTAGAGAAACCGAGCGACGCCTGAACAATCAGCGGCGCAAGGCAGTTTGGGAAGATATTCACGAACATCTGACGCATCGCACCGGCACCCGCCACGCGAGAGGCGGTGACGTAATCGCGGTTCACTTCCACCAGCACCGCCGCACGGGTTAAACGCACGTAGTGAGGGAGCGCCACGAAGGTCAACGCCAGCGCGGCATTGCCTATCGACGGGCCGAAGATCGCCACCAGCACCAGCGCCAGCAGCAGGCTTGGCAGCGCCAGCATGATGTCGACGATACGCATGATGATGTTATCAACGATGCCGCCGAAGTAACCGGCAACCAGGCCGAGTACAACGCCCATGATCAGCGACAGCACAACAACGAGACAGCCGACCAGCAGCGACAGGCGCGCGCCGTACATCAGACGCGACAGCACGTCGCGGCCCACGTCATCGGTACCCAGCAGGTGCGTCAGGCTACCACCATCCTGCCACGCAGGCGGCGCGAGCAGCGCATCGCGGAACTGGTCCGCCGGGTTATACGGTGCGAGGAAGTTCGCAAACACCGCAATCAGGATCATGATTACGACATACACCAGCCCTACCACCGCGCCTTTATTGCGCTTGAAGTAGTGCCAGAATTCCTGCAGCGGCGTCATAGGAACCGGTGCAGCGACCACTTTATTTTGAGTGACTTGTGACATGATGGTCCCTTACTTCTTATGACGAATACGCGGGTTCACCACGCCGTACAGCAAATCGACCAGCAGGTTGACGAGGATAATCATCGTCGCGACCAGCAGTACACCGCCCTGCACAACCGGATAGTCACGGCGTTGCAGCGCGTCAATCAGCCAGCGTCCAAGGCCCGGCCAGGAGAAGATGGTTTCGGTCAGGATCGCCCCCGCCAGCAACGTCCCCACCTGGAGACCGATAACGGTCACCACCGGCAGCATGGCATTACGCAGCGCATGGACGATGATGACGCGCATACGCGTCAGGCCCTTTGCGCGCGCGGTGCGGATATAATCCTCACCCAGCACTTCCAGCATCGATGAACGGGTCATTCGCACGATCACCGCCAGAGGAATGGTGCCCAGCACCATGGCAGGCAGGATCATGTGCGCCACGGCATCAATGAAGTTGCCCTCTTCGCCCCAGATAGCCGTATCGATCAGCATAAAGCCGGTGAGCGGGTTGGAGTCATCAAGGAAGACCATATCGCTGACGCGCCCGGAGACCGGTGTCAGGTTGAGCTGCACCGATACCAGCATGATCAGCATCATGCCCCACCAGAAGATAGGCATGGAGTAGCCGGTCAGCGCCAGGCCCACGGCGGTGTGGTCAAAAATAGAGCCACGCTTGACGGCAGCCAGTACCCCAACAGGAATACCCACCGCAGTGGCGAAAATCATGGCGCAGACGCCAAGCTCCAGCGTCGCTTTAAAACGCGGCACGAACTCGTCCCACACCGGAAGACGGCTTTTCAGCGAAATCCCTAAATCACCGTGCAACACGCCCCAGATATAGTGGAGGTACTGCTGCCACATCGGCTTATCGAGACCGAGTTCCGCCAGCAGCTGTGCATGGCGCTCAGGGGAAATACCACGCTCGCCCGCCATAATCATTACCGGGTCGCCGGGGATCATATGGACGAAGGCAAAAGTGAGAAGGGTGATACCGATAAACGTGGGGATAACAAGTCCCAGACGTCGGAGGATGAACTGCAACATAACCCGGATTCTCTCTGATGACGCACGACCAGTGGCGTGACGTCTGTATTGCTCACAAATGTAAATTCCCTCTCCTGGCGGGAGAGGGTTAGGGTGAAGGGCGTGCATGCATCCCCTCACCCCTGCCCTCTCCCAGAGGGAGAGGGAGAACACCCTACTTATTATTCAACAGATACGTTTTCGAAGTGGTGTTTGCCCAGTGGATCAACCACGTAGCCCTTCACTTCTTTACGCACTGGCTCGTACACGGTGGAGTGAGCAACAATCAGCGCCGGAGCCTGATCGTGCATAACAACCTGAGCCTGCTTGTACAGTTCAATACGTTTGTTGTGATCGTCGGTCGCACGCGCCGGCTGGATCAGGTCTTCAAACGGCTTGTAGCACCAGCGAGAGTAGTTAGAACCGTCTTTCGCCGCCGCGCAGCTGAACAGGGTGGCGAAGAAGTTGTCCGGATCCCCGTTATCACCGGTCCAGCCCATCATTACCGCCTGGTGCTCACCCGCTTTGGCGCGCTTCAGGTACTCGCCCCACTCGTAGGTCACAATCTTGGCCTGAACGCCAACCTTAGCCCAGTCAGCCTGAACCATTTCCGCCATACGGCGTGCGTTCGGGTTGTATGGACGCTGAACAGGCATCGCCCACAGCTCAACGGTAAAGCCTTTATCCTGGCCCGCTTCTTTCAGCAGCGCTTTCGCTTTCTCAGGATCGTAGCTGTAGTCTTTAACGTCGTCGTTATAGCCCCACATGGTTGGTGGGATTAGGTTTTTGGCAGCAACGCCCGCGCCCTGGTAAACGGCTTTGATGATCGCTTCTTTGTTCACCGCGTAGGTCAGCGCCTGACGCACTTTCACGTCATCAAACGGTTTTTTCTCGGTGTTGAAGGAGAGATAGCCCACGTTCAGGCCAGCCTGCTCCAGCAGGTTGATGTTCTTGTCCTGCTTCATGCGGGCGATGTCAGCCGGGTTCGGGTACGGCATTACCTGGCATTCGTTTTTCTGCAGTTTTGCATAACGCACTGACGCATCAGGCGTGATGGAGAAGACCAGACGGTCGATCTGCGGCTTGGTGCCCCAATAGCCTTCGAACGCTTTATACAGAATGCGGGAGTCTTTCTGGTACTGCAGCAGCTGGAATGGACCGGTACCGATTGGGTTCAGGTCGACTTTCTCCGGCGTACCGGCTTTCAGCATGTTGTCCGCGTACTCTTTGGACAGAATTGAAGCGAAGTCCATGGCCAGGTCAGCCAGGAATGGCGCTTCCGGACGCGTCAGCACGAACTGAACCGTTTTATCGTCCACTTTTTTCACTTCAGCAATCAGGTCAGGCAGACCCATCCCTTCGAAGTATTCATAGCTGCCGCCAGACACTTTGTGGTACGGGTTCTGAGCGTTTTTCTGACGGTCGAAGGAGAACACAACGTCGTCGGCGTTAAAGTCGCGCGTTGGTTTGAATTCTTTGCTGTCCTGCCACTTCACGCCCTGGCGCAGGTGGAAGGTATAGGTTTTACCGTCTTCGCTGACGTCCCACTTCTCGGCCAGACCCGGAATCACTTCCGTGGTACCGGTTTTGAATTCAACCAGACGGTTATAGATCGGTACAGAGCTTGCGTCGTAAGTCGTACCAGAGGTAAAGAGCTGTGGGTTAAAGCCTTCCGGCGAGCCTTCAGAACAGTAAACCAGGGTTTTTGCCTGTACGCTTGCTGCCACGGTCATAGCCACCAGGCTCAGACCAAGCTTCAGCATCCCTGACTTCTTCAAGGAAATACTCATTATTCTGCTCCAATGTGATGTTTTGCTTTGTTGTGTTACGCCGCCAGACCTTTATTTATTTTTTACCCGGTCCGGTCGGTGATGCCCGAAGGCTTTAAAGGGATGGAGAATCCTTTCAGAAGAGCGTTTGAGTTGCAGCGCAGATCGTCCCTGAAATGCCCCTCATGCCCTACAATCTGTCAACAGAATGTGAAAACGTCAATACAGGTGACGGGGATTTACGCTGAGTGTGAGAAACCGCAAACAAAGATTAAAAAAACTATGCATGCCAGTTTTCAGCAGGGAAATTTATGCTACTCGCTATCTTGCAGCACAAGTCTCTTCATATTTCGCAACAATCAGTGATTAACTTTTATTCAGAATGGGTAAATTTTCTTGCAGAATGGTGATTATCTGAGCACTAAATACCGCGAACGTTAAAACGCACAGCGAAAAATGCTGAGGTTATCCATAAGCAACGCGAAAAAAGATCAATCTATATATAAAAAAATACAATGGATTATGTCACAAAATCGTTAACAGGCAGGGAGAAGCAGGCCTAAGGGGCGTTTTGGATACTCTGACGGGATAAGATCATAATGCAAAAAGGGCTAACCTTGCGGTTAGCCCTTTTCAGAATGTGGTCGGCGAGAGAGGATTCGAACCTCCGACCCACTGGTCCCAAACCAGTTGCGCTACCAAGCTGCGCTACTCGCCGAATGCGGAGCGCATCTTACTGCTGAGGTGCGCCCCCGTCAATCCCTTATTTTCAAAAAGCCATTCAACTGGCGATATTCTCGCCAGGGCAGCTACTGCGCGGCTTTTACGCTGTTATCAGGGAGTTTACACCAGTTGTTGTTTTCGTTAATCCCACCATTCGGTGAGGTATAGCCGAGACAACCCATAATGGTGTCGTACAGCTCAACGTGACGACGCGGCACCTTCATCTCCGCCTCTTTTTTCAGCTGAGCAAACATCTTCGCCTTCTCCGGATTTTCAAGATACTTATCCGACATCCACATGATCATCGGCACGCGGAACTGCTCCGGCGGTGCCAGCTTGCGCGGCGTACCGTGCAGGTGCTCTTTCTCATTGATGGATTCACCGTGGTCTGCCGCGTAAATCACAATCGCTTTTTTATCGCGCAGCTGGTCGATCACCCGGCTCAGGAAGGTATCCACGTACAGCACCGAGTTATCGTAGGCGTTGATCAGCTCCTGCTTGCTGCAGTCTTTATTAATGCCCACGCACTCAGGCTGCCACTTCGCAAAATCACGCGTGTAGCGCTGGTAATAGCTGTAATGCGACCCTTTGGTATGCAGAATAACCAGATGCTTACCCTGCGGATGGTTCTTGAGGGACTGCGACATCTCTTCCAGCAGCAGCATGTCGTCGACGTTTTTACCGCGGTTACGCGGCTCGGCGCCAATCTGCTCGCGGTACGCGATGTTATCTGCAAGGGTGTTGGTGTAGAACCACATCTCACTTTGCATCGCAAACAGGTCAGAGCTAAACCCAAGCTGCTTCAGCACGGCAAACACGTTCTGCTCTTTCAGCGTGCGTTGCGGGTTATCGCTTGCACCGCCTTCACGCACAAACATACAGCGCAGCGAGAGCTTGGTTGCGGTATCGCAGGAGTAGCCACGGTAAGCCACCAGGTTTTTCTCCTGCGCCAGCTTTGGCGTGGTGTCCCGGTTATAGCCGAGAATACCCATATGATCCCAGCGCGTCGTTTCGCCGATGACGAAGACGACGTACGTATCATCAATCCCGTCGGCTGGCGGCTGGTAGGTGAATTTTTTCGTTGGATTGATCAGCGATTTCACATCACTGGATTCGTCCGCCTGCGCCCAGGCATACAAACCTAACGCTGACAGCCAGTTAGACGGCAAATACGAGTTTGCCACCACGCCGCCATAGCTTGGCATATCCACGCCCGTCGCTTTTTCAACGCGTTTTTGCTGCGTTTCCATCAGGCGGATTGGCGCCCATACCAGCAGACCAGCCAGCAGGACAACGACGATATTGCGGATCCGCTGTCCACGCGTGCGCAGCTGGCGTAACAGCGTATAGCGGCACGTATTGTTCCAGATAAAGAACAGCGGTATCAGACAGGTTAAAACTGTCCAGACGATAAAGCCTTTCCCTACCACCTCTTTCGAGAGATCGATATCCGTGGTCATCACCGAGGCAACGATACCGTACCCAATGACCACGTTCATAAAGGTCATGTAATAGCTTGCGGCGGCGGAAATAATCACCACCAGCGAGGCCAAAATTTGCCAGGTACGTCGGCCAAAAAGGGACAGCAGGCGTAAGAGGAAGAAGGTAGCGAGGACGGAGCCGAACACTTCAATGGCGGCAAAAATACCATTACTCACGGTAAGGTGTTCAAAATAACCTTCCACTCTTCTGAACAGTACCGCGCCATTCAGAAATAATCCGATATAGACAGCCAGCATCAGACACAATCTTTGCTGGGTAAGAGACCTAATGTATTTCATGCAAACAACCCTGGGGGAAGGGGTATAAAAACCCGACGAATCTCAAAGAGAAAGCGGACAGAGTACGTAAATGCGTAAGGAAGCGTTATTAGAAACGTCTACAAGCGCGATAAGTAGACCACAGCGGGAGAGAAAAGTGGCAGCAGAGAGTGTGATCGGTATAAATTTTTACAAAATATCGAGACGGGAAGCGTCTCGCATAAAGAAAAAAGAGGCCACAGAGGCCTCTTTCATACAGCTTACGCGTGCGCTTCTTTGAATACTTCACGCTGCGGCTGGCGAATCGTGGTCGAGAGCGCCAGCGAGATAATCAGCAAGGCAAATATGACGCAGAAGGTCACGTAGAACCCGCCGAACAGAGAGGCAATCAGCGAGCCGCAGATACTGCCGATCCCGAAGCCAAGATAGATAACGCCGTAGTTTTTCGCCAGATTGTTCAGGCCAAAGAACTCGCTTACCAGTGACGGGAAGACGGTAATCGTGCCGCCGAAGTTAAAGGCCACGCAGGCAATCGCCGCAAAGAAAGTGGCTTCATTCAGCGGAGCGAACAGCAGCGCCGCCATGCCGACCAGCGAAACCACCTGCCCAATCGTAATCACACGGATACGGGCAATTTTGTCAGACAGAATACCGAGCACCAGACGACCGGAGAGGTTGGCAATGGAGATGACCGTCACCGCATTCGCCGCCGTGGCCGCATTCAGCTTCACCATCCCCTGTGCGATATCCTTCGCCACGCCGATGACATACAGTCCGCTCATGCAGGCCGTCAGGAACATCACCGCCAGCATCCAGTACTGCGGTTTACGCATGGACTGCGCGAGAGTGAAGTCGTTCTCTACCACGCCGTTAACGGATTTGACCTCCTGCTGCGGCGCATCGGTCATCAGCGTGGCGCCGAACAGAATCATCACCAGCACGATTGCGCCCCAGATCATAAAGGTGTTTTCGAGGCCAACGGACGCCAGCAGATGGGAGTCGATAAATTTGAACCCGAGGCTGCCCAGGCCATAGGAGCCGATGGCGAATGCGGAGATGAGGCCTTTACGCTCCGGGAACCACTTCACGCAGTTCGACAGGGTCAGCAGGTAACCTGCGCCATCGGCCAGACCCACCAGCACGCCGGCGCTCAGCCACAGCATCATCAGGTTGCTGGAATGCGCCGTCAGGAAAAAGCCCAAACCCAGCAGAATGCCGGACGCCATGGTCACACGCTTCACGCCAAAACGCTCCTGCAGCTTGCCCGCGACGGAAGACGAAATCGCCAGACCCAGGCTCAGCAGACCAAAGGAGAACGCAACCTGGCTGACCGGCGCGCCGAGTTTGTCGGAAAGCGCGCTGTTAAACAGGCTCCAGGTATAGACCGACCCCAGCGCAAACTGGGTGACGATGGTGCCAAAGAGCGTGAGCCAGCGCGTGCGGTTATAATTTGATGTGTTCATGGCAGTCGTCCTGCAAGAGAAATTAAGGAAGTTCGCTGAGGACAACGATAAACAAAACCTTAATACGCCTGGGGTAAAACGGCATGAAATGCAGGCGGAACGGAATGAAATGCCTGGAATCGGGAATGAATGGCCTGGCCCGGGAATAAAGCGACAGCGTGTTAGTATCCGCTATCGCTGTAAAGCCCGTGGTTATTGTATTCTAGATGTTATCGTAACGTTTAAAAAAGTAACAACTCTAGAAATTTGCGCTAACGCCGAGGGTGTATAAAAACTCCTCACCGGTGGTGGTGTGCTCCCCCTGAGCCAGCGACGCATAGGCCGCCACGTGCGTATTAAAAGGAATATCCGTTCCCACGGTGACGTCCATCCAGCTACCGTTTTGGGCAGGGGATGGCGTTTGCGGCATGCCAAACTGCGATTTCCACTGGTTTTCACCAAACTGCTGGTTATAGCTAATCTGCGCCCACGGACGGAGATCGCCGTACTGGGTATTCACGCGCCACCCCAGCGTGCTGACGCTGGCATGCCAGAGCGGGTCGGTGATTGCCTGCGTCGACGCGCTATCACCAAACTCGTTGATCATCATGGGAGCCGTGCCGTCGTATCGCCACGCCACCACCGGACCGGTGGTGATACGCGCTGAAACCGGAAAATTCCAGCCCACGCTCATCGTCCCCTCCGGCGTGCTGCCAGACGGTATATTCAGGGCAAGACCCGGCGCGTTTTGCGAAGACTGAATACGCTCAGCCAGAATATCCTCATAACGCGGTTGGTGATCCGCGTCCCATGTATAGCGTTCCGCCGTATTATTTTGGGCGTCTGAAACGATATATTCCTGTTGCCAGGCAGACGCTGTATTACAAAAAAACAGGCAGGCTGAAATCCCCACCAGGCCAGAAGCAGCATGGCGACCACTGATTTTTTTTATCATCATCAACGCGACCCCAGAGAGAGCCGAATTCGGCGATATTTGTCGTTATTCAGGAAGAGCTTATAACCCTTGTATTAACTATTGTCTTTATAGTAAACACGTCAAGCCAGTCAGAATGAAAATTTTGCGAAATCAGTATCAATAAGGGAGATGACGGATGGAACGTTGCGGTTGGGTGAGCCAGGATCAGCTTTATATCGACTATCACGATCGGGAATGGGGCGTGCCGGAAACGGATGGCAAAAAACTCTTTGAGATGATCTGCCTGGAGGGCCAGCAGGCGGGGTTGTCCTGGATTACGGTACTGAAGAAACGCGAAAACTACCGCAACGCCTTCCACCAGTTCGATCCTGTCGCCGTCGCCGCAATGACCGATGAAGATGTGGAACGCCTGGTGCAGGACGCCGGTATTATACGTCATCGCGGTAAGATCCAGGCCATCATCGGTAACGCACGCGCTTACCTGGCAATGGAGCAAAACGGCGAATCATTTTCAGATTTTGTCTGGACGTTTGTGAACAACGATCCGCAGGTCACCCAAGCCGCCACGCTCGCGGAAATCCCGGCCTCTACCCCGGCCTCGGATGCGCTCTCGAAGGCCCTGAAAAAACGCGGCTTTAAGTTTGTCGGTTCCACCATCTGCTACGCCTTTATGCAGGCCTGTGGCCTGGTCAACGACCACGTTACCGGCTGCTTCTGTCATCCGGGAGGCCATCATGATCCGCAAATGGCAAAGTGAGAATACCGCGCCGCTTTTGAGCCTGTGGCTTGAAAGCACCACGGAAGCGCATCCGTTTATCGAGCCGGGTTACTGGAAAGAGAACGAGGCCATGGTGCGGGACGTTTACCTGCCGTCGGCGGAAACCTGGGTCTGGGAACAGGATGGCGAGCCATACGGATTTATCAGCGTGATGCAGTCTCAGTTTGTCGGCGCGCTGTTTGTCGCACCGTCATGCATCGGGAAAGGCATCGGGCGCGCGCTGCTGAACCATGTTCAACAGCGCTTCCCGCATTTAACCCTGGAGGTATATCAGAAAAATGTGCGGGCGGTGAATTTCTACCATGCTCAGGGCTTTCGCATTGAGGACAGCGCCTGGCAGGATGATACCCAGCACCCGACGTGGATCATGAGCTGGCAGGCGGATCAAACGCCGTTAAGGTAAGCTCGGGTCCCTGATATTTTTCTACCCAGGCCAGCGCCGTGTTCCCTGCGCAGCCATTCCCCAGCTTCGAGCTGGGGAGATCTTTGGTCAGCACGTTAACCGCCCCGTTTTTACAGATCCCTCCCTCGGCGGGCTCAAGGTCGGGCCATGCGCCCTGATGAATGCAGATCACGCCCGGTTTAATTCCGTCGCTCACCACCGCCCCTGCCAGCACCTGCCCGCGCGAGTTCCAGACGCGCACCACGTCGCCGTCCGCAATCCCCCGGGCTTTCGCATCGAGGGTATTCAGCGTGATCGGCTCTCGCCCGGCGACCGCATACTGCTCGCGCAGAGACGTATAGTTAAGCTGGCTGTGCAGACGGTGCGCGGGATGCGCAGATAACACCTGCAGCTGTTCCGGCTGGGCGTTGCCGTGCCACTCGTCCGGCTCGAGCCACATAGGGTGTGGCGGGCAGTCGGCATAGCCAAAGCTGGCGATGCGCTCGCTGTGGATCACGATCTTTCCGCTCTCGGTTTTCAGCGGGTGGTTCTCGGGGTCGCGGCGGAAATCGGCAAAACGGACAAACTTCGCGTTCTGTTCGCTCTCCGGCATCTCGACGATCTGGTTCGCTTCCCAGAATTCGGCAAATGGCGGAAGCGTCACGCCCTGCGCCGCGCCGCGCTGGCCGGCAATCTGGTAGAAGGTTTCCAGCCATTGCAGATCGCTTTTCCCCTCGGTAAAACGCTCGCGACCGCCCGCTTCCCACAGCTCGCTCAGTTCAGCAAACACGTCAAAATCATCACGCGCTTCGTCTCGCGGGGCCACTACGCGCTTCATCGGGACCATATGCTGGTTGCTGTAGTCGCCGGTCATGGTGAGATCGTTACGCTCAAACGAGGTGGTCGCTGGCAGCACAATATCTGCATGCTTAGCCGAGCCGGTCCAGAAGCACTCGGAAATCACCACCAGCTCCGGCTTCTGCCAGGCGCGGATCAAGCGGTTGGTATCCTGATGGTGCGTGAAGTTCGACCCGCCCGCCCACCATACAAATTTAATGTCCGGGAAGTGGCGGTCCAGACCGTTGTGCTGATAGAAACCGCCCGGGTTTTCCAGGGCTTCAACAATACGCGCCACCGGGATTTTATCCACGGCATCGACGCCGCC
This sequence comes from Enterobacter cloacae complex sp. ECL352, assembly GCF_020149545.1. Taxonomy (NCBI): domain Bacteria; kingdom Pseudomonadati; phylum Pseudomonadota; class Gammaproteobacteria; order Enterobacterales; family Enterobacteriaceae; genus Enterobacter; species Enterobacter cloacae complex sp. ECL352. The sequence continues at coordinate 2,527,415 of NZ_CP083709.1, read as the reverse complement.
CTGCACCGAGCCTTGCAGAGACGCCAGCACCGCCGCTTTACGCGTCGGGTTACCGCCGTTTGCAAAGTGATAGGAGAGACCAAAACCCCCGCCCGACGTGCCGATCTGCCCAAGCATTGCGGCAAGCGTTACCAGCATCCAGTGTTTTTGCTCGCCAAACTGCTGACGCTGCATTCCCCAGCCGGACATTAACATCGTGGTATTTTTATGGAACAACGCCGCCAGTTCGCGGATTTTCTCCGCAGGTACGCCGCAAATATCTGCCGCCCACGCTGCCGTTTTCGCCACCCCATCGGATTGGCCCGTCAGGTAGTCGGCGAATTTATCGAAGCCGGTGGTACAGCGCGTCAGGAATTCAACATCGTGCCAGCCGTTTTCTACCAGCGTATGGGCGATCCCCAGCATCATCGCCACGTCGGTGCCCATATGGGGGGCAATCCACTCGGCGCTATCGCCGAAGAAATCCATGGTTTCAGAGCGCATCGGGTCAATGCAGATGATGCGCTTGCCGCTTTTGCGCAGCGCGTCGAAATACCCAATCCCCTGCTCGTCGCTGGCATTCCAGGCAATTTTCAGCGTATTGAGCGGGTTGGCGCTCCAGAGCACCACCACGTCGGTATGCGCCAGCACCAGCGGCCAGCTGGTCTGCTGCTGGTACACTTCGTTCCCCCCTACGACGTACGGCATGATCGCCTGCGCCGCGCCGGTGGAGTAATCCCCGAGATGGCCGGTATAGCCTCCCGCCAGGCTCATGTAGCGCTGCAGCAGCGTCGAGGCCTTGTGCAGCACGCCGTTCGAACGCCAGCCGTAAGATCCGGCAAAAATGGACGACGGACCGTAAGTGTCGCGAATTCGCTTATGCTGGGCGTGGATCAGCGCCAGCGCGTCATCCCAGCTCACGCGAACAAACTCATCCTGACCGCGGATCCCCTGCGGTTTATCCGGCGAGGCCAGAAAACCTTTACGCACCATCGGCCAGCGCACGCGCGTTTTGCTGTGCACCTGATCGCGAACGACGGTCTGTAACGAGTTGGGATGTTGGGTTGGCAGTGCCCCGCGGGACGACAGAACATTTTCGCCATCGGTTTCGACCAGCATCGGCCCCCAGTGGGCGGCGGTCAGAATGGTTTTCGTTGAGGTGCTCAAGCGTGCGCTCCTGGTTGCGTGCAGGTTTACGGCCTTCTTTCTGAGGCAGTTTATGGTTTGTCACAAATTTCAGAGTTATACCCGGAATTTTCTCCGTATCTGGACGTCATAATCAACTGCCACGCTCGCCGTGGCAAAGAATAAAAAGGATTAAGGAAAGAAGATGAAAAAACGCGTACTCGTTATTGCCGCTCTGGTGAGCGGTGCACTGGCTGTTTCTGGCTGCACAACTAACCCTTACACCGGTGAGCGTGAAGCGGGTAAATCCGGCATTGGCGCGGGTATCGGCTCGCTGGTCGGCGCAGGCGTGGGGGCGCTCTCCTCCTCCAAGAAAGACCGCGGCAAAGGCGCGCTGATTGGCGCCGCGGCGGGCGCGGCGCTGGGCGGCGGCGTTGGCTATTACATGGACGTGCAGGAAGCGAAGCTGCGCGACAAAATGAAGGGAACCGGCGTGAGCGTGACGCGCAGCGGCGATAACATCATCCTGAATATGCCGAACAACGTGACCTTCGACAGCAGCAGCGCGACGCTGAAACCCGCGGGCGCGAACACGCTCACCGGCGTGGCGATGGTGCTGAAAGAGTACAACAAGACCGCCGTGAACGTGATGGGCTACACCGACAGCACCGGCAGCCAGGATCTGAACATGCGTCTGTCCCAGCAGCGCGCCGACGCCGTAGCCAGCTCGCTGATTACCCAGGGCGTTGAAGCCAACCGCATCCGCACCAGCGGCATGGGCCCTGCCAACCCTATCGCCAGCAACAGCACGGCGGAAGGCAAAGCGCAGAACCGCCGCGTTGAGATTACGTTAAGCCCAATTCAGTAGGTAAAAGCAAAACGGCAACGCTCGTTGCCGTTTTTAGTGGTTGCACCCTCTCCCGTGGGAGAGGGTTGGGGTGAGGGCACCAGACCGCACCCTCCGGTAAGCGCAGCGCCACCGGGCAAATTACTTGATTCGTCTGATTTTCCCGTTAAGGTATTCTCACTAAATTCAGGGAAATCAGCGATGAGCAAACCAGCCCGGGCCACCATTAGCGACGTGGCGAAAGCCGCCAAAACCGGTAAAACCAGTATTTCACGCTACCTCAACGGCGAGAAACACCTGCTGTCCGACGCATTGCTGGCGCGTATTGAACAGGCCATTGCCGATCTCGACTACCGTCCCAGCCTCATGGCGCGCGGGCTCAAACGCGGCCGCACCCGCCTTATCGGGCTTATCATCGCCGATATCACCAACCCCTATTCCGTTAACGTCCTCAGCGGTATTGAAGCCGCCTGTCGCGAGAAGGGGTTCACGCCGCTGGTCTGTAATACCAACAACGAAGTCGACCAGGAGCTGCATTACCTCGATCTGCTGCGCAGCTACCAGGTCGAAGGGATTGTGGTGAACGCGGTGGGCATGCGGGAAGAGGGTTTAAACCGCCTGCAGCAGTCCTCCCTGCCCATGGTCCTCATCGACCGTAAAATCCCGGAATTTGCCTGCGATGTGGTCGGGCTGGATAACACTCAGGCCGCCACGACCGCCACCGAGCATCTGATCGAACAGGGCTTCGAGGCCATTCTGTTTCTGAGTGAACCGTTAGGGATGGTCAATACCCGTCGCGAGCGCCTGAGCGCATTTCGCGCCACGCTGGAGCGATATCCCGGCGTGATCGCCGAAAATGCCGAAACGCCGCTTCACGAAGCCGACCAACTTGATAACACCCTGCGCCAGTTCCACACGCGCCATCGCGGGATGCGCAAAGCCGTTATCTCCGCAAACGGGGCGCTGACGCTTCAGGTCGCCCGCTCGCTCAAGCGCATTGGCCTGCACTGGGGCAGCGATATCGGTCTGCTGGGGTTTGATGAACTGGAGTGGGCGGAGCTGGCGGGCGTCGGCATTACGACACTCAAACAGCCCACCTGGCAGATTGGCTATGCTGCTGTTGAACAAGTGGTTCGCCGCATTGAAGGCACCAGCGATGCCGTTCGCGAGCAGGTCTTCTCCGGCGAGCTGATCGTTCGCGGCTCCACGGCGCGTTAATTTTCCCTTGTGATACCGATCATAAATTCGACATCCTGACCTTTTCTTTGGAACCGGTTCCATCTAGCGTAATAGTATTGATATGTTGCGATGGAGTCCGAAGATGGGCAGGAAAATTATGGTGGTCACCGCCGCGTACGGTGCGGAACAGGTGCGACAGGCAGGCGGTCAGCGGGCGATGCTTCCCGTTATTGCAGGCGCAGGGGCAGACGGCGTGGAGATCCGCCGGGAACTGTTCAGCAGCGAAGAGCTGCTGGCGCTGCCTGCGCTGGGAGAATCTATTGAGCTGCTCGGCCTGCTGGCGTGCTACTCCGCCCCCGCCGCCCTGTTTATGCCCGACGGCACCCTCAACCCGGATCTGACCCGCTATCTCTCTGAGGCCAGCACCCTGAACGCCCTGTGGCTGAAGGTTTCCCTGGGCCATTTCCGCGACGCGCAGCCTCTCGACGCCCTGCGTACCCTGCTGAACGCAAGCGGCATGGCGCTGGTCGTGGAGAACGATCAGACCGACTGCGGACAGCTCGCGCCGATGCAGCGCTTCCAGGCCGCCTGTCGGGAAATGGCATTGCCCGTCACGCTGACCTTCGACATGGGCAACTGGCTGTGGGTCGGTGATTCCCCCGAAGAGGCCGCGCGTAATCTGGCCCCTGCGGTGAGCTATATCCACGTGAAAGCCGCCGTGCCGCATAAAGATAACTTCCGCGCCGTGGCGCCGGACCACGCTGATGCGCGCTGGCTGGATCTGCTTGGCCAGCTGCCTGCCGATGCCCCGCGCGGTATCGAGTTCCCGCTGGAAGGGACGGATTTAACCGCCGTTACCCGCCATTACGTCAACCTGCTGCGCGAGGAGTAAGCCATGCACAAGACGCTGGATGTCATCACGATCGGCGAGGCCATGGCGATGTTTGTCGCCACCGAAACGGGCGAGCTGAGCGCGGTAGAGCACTTTATCAAACGCGTGGCGGGCGCAGAGCTGAACGTCGCAACCGGCCTGGCGCGTCTCGGCCTGAACGTGGGCTGGGTCAGCCGCGTGGGGGACGATAGCTTTGGCCATTTCGTTCTCGACTCGCTGAAAAAAGAGGGGATTGATGCCGCGGGCGTCACCCTTGATGCACGCTTCCCTACCGGCTTTCAGCTTAAATCTAAGGTCGAAAATGGAACCGATCCCATCGTTGAGTATTTCCGTAAGGGATCGGCCGCAAGCCACCTCTCAGTGGCGGATTACCACGCCGACTATTTCGCCTCCGCGCGCCATCTGCACCTCAGCGGCGTGGCGGCAGCGCTGTCTGCCAGCTCGTATGAACTGCTGGATCACGCGGCAGCCACTCTGAAAGCCCAGGGAAAAACGATCTCTTTCGATCCGAACCTGCGCCCGGTGCTGTGGAAAAGCGAAGCGGAAATGGTCGAGAAGCTCAACCGTCTGGCGTTCAGAGCGGACTGGGTTCTGCCGGGCCTGAAAGAAGGGATGATCCTGACCGGCGAAAGCACACCGGAAGGCATTGCCGATTTCTACCTGAATAAAGGAGTAAAAGCGGTGGTGCTGAAGACCGGCGCCGATGGCGCATGGTTTAAGACGGCCGACGGCCAACAGGGCGCGGTCGCGGCGGTCAAGGTTGAGAACGTGGTCGACACCGTCGGCGCGGGCGACGGTTTTGCCGTGGGCGTGATTAGCGCCCTACTGGAAGGCAAAACGCTGCTGCAGGCCGTGGCGCAAGGCAACAAGATTGGCTCGTTGGCCATCCAGGTGCAGGGCGACAGCGAAGGATTACCAACGCGAGCAGAGCTTAACGAATAAACATCCCCCTCACCCTAACCCTCTCCCCAGAGGGGCGAGGGAATGACTTGCTCCCTCTGGGAAGAGGGCCGGGGTGAGGGGCATAAATCGCACTCAGCAAAACAAGCCACCGTGTACCCTACAGACAACGGCGGTAACAACCTCAACAACAGAGGCAAGCCTATGAACAGTTCGACCAATGCAGTAAAACGCTGGTGGTACATCATGCCAATCGTGTTTATCACGTACAGCCTGGCATACCTTGACCGTGCCAACTTCAGCTTCGCGTCCGCGGCGGGGATTACAGAGGACCTTGGCATCACCAAAGGTATTTCCTCCCTGCTGGGTGCCCTTTTCTTCCTGGGCTACTTCTTCTTCCAGATCCCCGGCGCGATTTACGCGGAACGCCGCAGCGTGCGTAAGCTGATCTTCGTCTGTCTGATCCTGTGGGGCGCCTGCGCGTCACTGACCGGCGTGGTGAACAATATTCCTGCCCTGGCCGCCATTCGCTTTATCCTCGGCGTCGTTGAGGCGGCGGTCATGCCGGCGATGCTGATCTACATCAGCAACTGGTTTACCAAATCCGAACGCTCGCGCGCGAATACCTTCCTGATCCTCGGTAACCCGGTGACGGTGCTGTGGATGTCGGTGGTGTCTGGCTACCTGATCCAGTCCTTCGGCTGGCGCGAAATGTTTATCATCGAAGGGGTCCCGGCAGTGATCTGGGCATTCTGCTGGTGGGTACTGGTAAAAGATAAACCTGCCCAGGCGAAATGGCTTTCCGAAGACGAAAAAGCGGCGCTGCAGGCGCAGCTAGATAAAGAACAGCAAGGTCTGAAGGCGGTACGTAACTACGGTGAAGCCTTCCGCTCGCGCAACGTGATCCTGCTCTGCGCACAGTACTTTACCTGGAGCATTGGCGTGTACGGCTTTGTGCTGTGGCTGCCGTCGATTATCCGCAGCGGCGGCGAAAACCTCGGCATGGTAGAAGTGGGCTGGCTCTCTTCCGTACCGTATCTGGCCGCGACCATCGCCATGATCGTCGTCTCCTGGGCGTCGGACAAGCTGCAGAACCGAAAATTGTTTGTCTGGCCGCTGCTGCTGATCGCTGCTTTTGCCTTTATCGGCTCGTGGGCCGTGGGTGCAAATCACTTCTGGGCCTCTTATACCCTGCTGGTGATCGCCGGTGCCGCCATGTATGCCCCGTACGGTCCGTTCTTTGCCATCATCCCGGAAATGCTGCCGCGTAACGTCGCGGGTGGCGCGATGGCGCTGATTAACAGTATGGGTGCGCTGGGGTCGTTCTGCGGCTCCTGGTTCGTCGGCTACCTGAACGGTGCCACCGGCAGTCCGTCCGCATCGTACATCTTTATGGGGGTGGCGCTTTTCGCCTCCGTGTGGCTTACTCTGATTGTTAAGCCTGCTAATAATCAACAACACCCTGTCGGCGCACGCCACGCCTGAACCCTTAAAAATCAACGGAGATTAGCATGAAGCCGTCCGTCATTTTGTACAAAGCACTGCCGGAAGATCTGCAGAAACGCCTTGAAGAACACTTCACCGTCACGCAGGTGAAGAACCTGAGCCCGGAAACCGTGGCGCAGCACCCCGAAGCGTTCGCCAGCGCCGAAGGCCTGCTGGGTTCAAGCGAGAAAGTGGATGTCGCCCTGCTGGAGAAAATGCCGAAGCTTCGTGCTACCTCTACCGTTTCCGTGGGTTACGACAATTTCGATGTGGATGCCCTGAACGCCCGCAAGATCCTGCTGATGCACACGCCCCATGCCCTGACGGAAACCGTGGCCGATACGCTGATGGCGCTGGTACTCACCACGGCCCGTCGCGTGGTGGAAGTGGCAGAGCGCGTGAAAGCGGGGGAATGGACAAAAAGCATTGGACCGGACTGGTTCGGCGTGGACGTTAACGGCAAAACGCTGGGCATTGTTGGCATGGGGCGTATCGGGCTGGCACTGGCGCAGCGCGCGCATTTTGGTTTTAACATGCCGATTCTGTATAACGCGCGCCGTCATCACGGTGAAGCCGAAGAACGCTTCAACGCCCGCTACTGCGAGCTGGATACTCTGCTGCAGGAAGCCGATTTTGTTTGTCTGGTTCTGCCGCTGACGGACGAAACGCGTCATCTGATTGGCAAATCCGCATTTGAAAAAATGAAGAAATCCGCCATTTTCATCAACGCGGGTCGTGGCCCGGTGGTAGATGAGAAGGCGCTGATTGAAGCCCTGCAGAACGGTGAGATCCATGCCGCAGGTCTGGACGTGTTTGAACAGGAGCCGCTGCCGGTGGACTCCCCGCTGCTGACAATGCCAAACGTCGTCGCCCTGCCCCACATCGGCTCAGCCACCCATGAGACGCGCTACAACATGGCGGCCACTGCGGTCGATAACCTTATCGCCGCCCTAAGCGGAAAGGTGGAGATAAACTGCGTGAACCCGCAGGTGCAACAATAGAAATGAAAAAACCCGCCAGAAGGCGGGTTTTTGAATTTTGTGCTACTGGGTTGGAAGCTTACAGGCTTACAACGTTACCAGCTGCTGGGCCTTTAGCGCCGCTTTCGATGGTGAAGGAAACTTTCTGACCTTCATCCAGAGATTTGTAGCCATCGTTCTGGATAGCAGAGAAGTGTACGAACACGTCTTTAGAGCCATCGTCAGGAGTGATGAAGCCGAAACCTTTATCAGCGTTGAACCATTTTACCAGACCAGTCATTTTAGCAGACATAGAAATTACCTTATTAACAAATATATTGAGCCTTCCGGCTTGATGGATTGCGTTACAGATTTTTAAGCGATGAAGGAAGGGTCACAACGAAGGGTATCTATGGATAACAATCTGGACTGCTTTACTAAACTGCTTTAGGTCTGTGTAACAAACCGACGGGGATAGTTATACCGATGTGGTAGAAGAATGACAAGCGTTATTTTCGATAAGCATAAAAAAACCCCGCCATGCGCGGGGTTTTTTCGGTTTATTCTGTGGCCGTGACGGCGGCACTCCAGGCCTGGCTAAAGGCCTGATGCTGGGAGGCCAGCGGCCCAATCAGCGTATTGTACTGGCTTGCCTGCTGCGAGGTCGGGAACTGAATGCCGTTGGCAACAAAGCTCACCTGAGTATCCTGCTGGGCAATAAAGTCGCCCACCTGAACCAGCTGCTGCGTGAAGATTTGCGCGGCCGGAATCAGCGGTTGCAGCGCTTCAGACGGTTTCGTCACCACTTTCTCATACACTTTGTCGAAGACAGGTTTGAGATCGTCACCCTGCTTCAGCGCAGAACGTGACGCGTCAGCCTGCATTTTCGCATTCTGCAACTGCTGGCTCAGCACGCCAAGCGCACCGTTGGACTGGCGAAGCGGCTCACGCTGCGTCATATAATCCTGCGGAACGCGAATGGCGTTCACGCTATCCACTACCGGACGGATACCGGAATCCATCGCCTGGCTCACCTGCTGTGAATAACCATAAAGAATGGCGTAATCGGACACGAAGGGGCCAAACTGTTTTTTCTGATCCGCAGTCAGCGTCGGCAACCGCTCGCCGCTGCGCATCACTGTATTCTGCAGAAAATCGATAAACGCTTTGCGCTGATCGCCTTCTTTATCAAAACACCCACTCAGGCTAACAACCATCAACAACGCCGCAATAGGCGCAAACCAGCGAGAGCAGGACTTTCCTGTCGCCATTTTATTACTCCTTTCACCCAAAAAAGCGCACACCGGCACACGCGTGCCCGACGCTGACAAGGATAGTCCAGGTCAGCCTTGCAAGATACTCTTTTCATGCAAAACGGCTATTGCCGATTTATTTCTTACCATTTACAAAAAAATACCTGCCGAAGCCGACATATGACTAATCAGGTAATTAGCATAACTATCCATATCGCTGAATCGGGTAAAGCGATCGTTATCGCACGATTAATCACACCCGTGACGATCCTGGGTTCGTATTAGGGACTATTCTTAACTGGCTCTCTGATGTTCTTGATCACGATGTGAGATTTAAGAGGAGTCCTCAATGGAATATAAAGATCCTGAGTTTGAACTGCTGAGCAGTCTGGAACAGATCATTTTTAAAGACGTGCCGCAGGCGATTACCCTGCAACAAAAATCCAATCCCTTTACAGAATATGAGCAATTGCGCAAAGGGACAGGACTGAAAACTGAAGAATTCGCCAGAGCGATGGGTGTCAGCGTGGCTATGGTGCAGGAGTGGGAGTCAAAACGTGAGAAACCCACCCCAACCGAGTTAAGGCTGATGCGCCTGATTCAGGCCAACCCTGCACTCAGCAAACAGATAGCGTAGTGAAGATTGAATGCCCCCGCCTTTGCGGGGGCTTGTGTTTTAAAGGCTCTCGCAACGCCAGCCCGCCTCTTCCCACACCCATTCATGCGTTAACGTTAAGCCTCTTAGAAAAGCCTCATCGTGTGATACCACCAGCAAAGCCCCAGGGAAACCGGCCAGCGCCGCTTCAATGGCCTGGACCGAGGCCAAATCCAGATGGTTGGTCGGTTCATCCAGCAGCAGAAGCTGCGTAGCCTCCGCGCGCCACAGCACGCAGGCCAGAGCGGCCTTAAGACGCTCGCCGCCGCTGAGCTCCGCAAGCGGGAGCGTCACTTTGTCGGCACCCAGTTGAAGCTGCGCCAGACGGGTTCGCAATACCCCCTCTTCCAGAGGCGTATGACTCAGGTTGAGATGCGTCATGACCGACTGCGAAAGATCGAGCCGGGAAAGATGCTGGTCGAGATAAGCGCAGCTGACGGAAACCTTACAGGTACCCGAACGGGGGGCTATCTCGCCGAGGAGGGTTTTTAACAGCGTCGATTTTCCGCAGCCGTTCGGTCCCTTTAACGCCACGCGCATCGGTCCGTCCATCCGCAAGTTGAGCGGAGGAACAGGCACATGCGGCAGCACCAGATCCTCCAGCACCAGTACCTGCTTCCCGTCCGGGATCTGACTCCCCGGCAGGGTGAACATTACCGGGTTATCTTCCTCAACGCGTTCACGCGCCTTATTTACCGCGGCGTTCAGGGCTTCATTTTGCTCGCTGTGCTGTTTTTTCCAGGAGCCGATCCGCTCCTTTGCCGCGCCTTTATATTTGACCCGCTCGAACGACGCGATATTCAGGGTATCAACGGTGCGCAATGTCTTTGCCGAACGCCGCTGGCTGTCATCATGCTCTTTTTGCATGCGTGCCCGAGTGCGTTTGCGCTCGGTTGCAGCATGTTCCAGCGACGCGCGGGCCGCCTGCTGTTCGGCATCGCGCTGGGTTTGATAATCCGCATAATTCCCGCCGTAGCTGCGCAGGCCCGAGGCGCTCAGTTCAAGGATACGCGGCACCTGCTCCAGAAGTTCGCGGTCATGGGAGGCTACCAGCACGCCGCCCTGAAAACGGCTGAGCTGGTCGTAGAACCACGCCCGGCCCTGTCGGTCCAGATGGTTAGTGGGTTCGTCCAGCAGCATGAAATCCGCCTCAGCCGTAAACGCCCCGCACAGCAGGGCGCGAATGCGCTCGCCGCCGCTGAGCTCACCGGCGGGTTTATCCGGGTCAAACGGCGGGAGATTTGCATTGATAAAGGCTTCGCTCAGACGCTCGGCGACATCCCAGTGACCGTCAAGCAGCTCCAGATCGTCAGGCTGGTAATTGCCGCTGTCGATGCGCTTACGTGCCGCAAAAATAGCGTCATACCCGAGCAGTTCAGCAAGCGTCGTCTGCGGCGAAATGAGGTGCTGCTGCGCCACCCAGGCATGCGAGCCAAAGCGTTCAATATGACCGGAAGCCGGTTCGTCCAGCCCCGCCAGCAGACGCAGCAGACGCGTTTTCCCGCTGCCGTTGCGGCCAACCAGCGCGCACAGGGCGGGTTCCAGCGTGAGATTCAGCGGACCAAAAAGGGTATCGCCCGTCGGAAACTGACAGGTGACCTGATGCAAAATAAAAGAAGGGGACTGCGCAAAATGAGCCATAAGCACTCCTGAATGAAATCAAAACATCCCCTGCCGACGCGGTGGCGTTTAGCAAGGATCGAAATTCATCAGTCGTGTTTGTTCATTTTTGGGGGGCGCTCCAGCGTGAGAAAGTTAACGCGATAAGGATAGCGGTAATGTGTTGACGGTTTCAAGGTTAAATTTTGGACGACTTATACTCCCTCTCCCTTTGGGCTGAGGGATCCCCACCAAATATTGTCTGCACAGACGGCCCCCTCTCCCTTGAGGGAGAGGGCTGGGGTGAGGGGGAACATACGGCTGTGGGGGTTGTTCCTTGCTACTCTGTAACGACATGGCCTGTGAACGTGCCAGGGCGGCTCAATCGCCACCGCCATGGCGTCGCTGTAAAACCTCTACCCGCAGTATGCTTCTCATTACGGTAATTTTGCGAGCCTCTTTCCAGAAATGGTAATATCCTCAGCGACATAGCTCAAAACTGTTGCCGCCTGTTTTGATGAGCAGTAAGTTCTCTTCGCACCTGCAAAATCAGGTGCCGGGATTGGAACCCTGAATCACTTCACTGGCGACACAGGCTCTGTGTCGTACGGCCTGTTGCATCTCAATGGCGGGCCGGACAGGGGCGCTGCAAAGCGCGCTGGTGTCAGTGAGGCCAGTCGTTCCAACCTTGTTCGGTTCCGCCACCAGCGAGCCTGGAACCTCCCGTGGCGGAAGATATACCACTCACTGAGGTTATTTTATGTCATTGATTAAATCTTTAATCACCCTGCCCTTCAACCATGCCACCGACTTCACCGAACTGGCGGATAACTGCGAACGTTTTACCGACGCACTGGTAGATTGCGAAGAACCCGCCCCAAAAATGGCGCTTTACGGCAGACTTTATGCCTGTCTGAATCTTCTGCAACCCACGCTTCTGGATCCTGTTCCGGACGCTTTAAAAGCCAGCCTGACCGTGAAGGAACTCCCGTCATGCGTTCCGGCTTTCGAACCCGAATGCGATCAGCTGGGGCGCTACTGTCAGGAGATAACGCAGATGCTGATGAACGGCTCACTGCCGCGACAATCTGAAATCGTGATGGAAGATTTGCTGTGCGAACTGGTCAGCTACTTTGCCGATAAGCTGAAGGCACCGCGCTGGCTGCAGACGAACGAAGGCACAATCGCGATCGGCTAAACCTGCCGGATGACGCTGCGCTTATCCTGCTCAGAAAAGCCCCATAAAAAAACCCGCCGAAGCGGGTTTTTAGCATTTGTAACATCGGGCACATCACTGCAGCAGCGAAATATCCGCTACGCGCAGGAACAGCTCGCGCAGTTTCTCGAGCATGGAGAGACGGTTAATACGCAGTTCTTTATCTTCTACGTTCACCATCACTTTCTCGAAGAAGGCATCGATCACGTCACGCAGCTCGGCCAGCTCCACCAGCGCTTCCTGGTAGCGACCTTCCGCGAAGTAAGGCTCGAGCTTGTCGCGCAGCACTACAACCTGCATCGCCAGAGCGATCTCTTCCGGCTCTTTCAGGGTCGCGGCGTTCACGCGCTCGTTCAGCGTCTCGTCGGATTTCGCCAGAATGTTGGATACGCGCTTGTTGGCCGCGGCCAGGGCAGATGCCGCTTCCAGGGTACGGAAGTGGGAAACCGCCTTCATACGCGCATCGAAATCAGCCGGACGGGTTGGACGACGCGCCAGCACCGCCTGAATGGTGTCAACGGTGAAACCTTCGTCCTGATACCACGCGCGGAAACGACCGAGCATAAAGTCGATCACATCATCCACGACCTTAGCGTTGGTCAGCTTGTCACCGTACAGACGCACCGCTTCTTCGGTCAGGGTCTGCAGATCGAGGTTCAGGTTCTTCTCAACGATGATACGCAGCACGCCCAGCGCGGCACGACGCAGCGCAAACGGATCTTTGTCGCCTTTCGGATGCTGACCGATACCAAAGATACCCGCCAGGGTGTCCATCTTATCGGCAATTGCGACGGCACATGCAACCGGGTTGGACGGCAGTTCGTCACCCGCAAAGCGCGGCTGATACTGCTCGTTCAGGGCGACGGCCACGTCTTCCGCTTCGCCATCGTGACGCGCGTAGTGCATGCCCATCACGCCCTGGGTGTCGGTAAATTCGAACACCATGTTAGTCATCAGGTCGCACTTGGACAGCAGGCCTGCACGCGTCGCGTGGTTGACGTCCGCGCCGATTTCACGGGCAATCCAGCCGGACAGCTCCGCAATGCGGTCGGTCTTGTCGCGCAGCGTACCCAGCTGCTGCTGGAACAGCACGGTCTGCAGGCGCGGGAGATGATCTTCCAGACGCTTTTTACGGTCGGTATTGAAGAAGAACTCCGCATCTGCCAGACGTGGACGCACCACTTTCTCGTTACCGGAGATAATCTGGATCGGATCTTTCGATTCGATGTTCGCCACGAAGATGAAGTTTGGCAGCAGCTTGCCGTCGTTGGCATAGACCGGGAAGTACTTCTGGTCACCCTTCATGGTGTATACCAGCGCTTCAGCCGGAACGGCCAGGAATTTCTCTTCGAACTTCGCCGTCAGCACAACTGGCCATTCAACCAGAGAGGTGACTTCTTCCAGCAGGCTGTCGCTCAGGTCTGCGTTACCGCCAATCTTGCGCGCCGCGTCTTCCGCGTCCGCTTTGATTTTGGCTTTACGCTGCTCGTAGTCGGCAATGACCTTACCGCGCTCCAGCAGGATCTGCGGATACTGGTCGGCATTGTCGATGGTGAACTCTGGCTCGCCCATAAAGCGGTGGCCGCGGATCACGCGATCGGACGCCACGCCCAGAATGGTCGCCGGGATAACGGTATCGCCCAGCAGCAGGGTCACGGTGTGCACCGGACGCACGAAGTGCACGTCAGAGGCGCCCCAGCGCATCAGCTTAGGAATCGGCAGCTTCGCCAGAGACGTGGCAATCATGTCCGGCAGCAGCGCTTCCGCGCTTTCGCCTTTCACGTGCGCACAGTACAGCAGCCACTCGCCTTTATCCGTGGTCAGACGCTCGGCCTGATCAACGGTGATGCCGCAGCCGCGCGCCCAGCCTTCAGCCGCTTTGCTCGGCTTGCCTTCCGCGTCAAACGCCTGGGCAATCGCCGGGCCACGTTTTTCGACTTCACGATCCGGCTGAGACGCCGCCAGATTTGCCACTTTCAGCGCCAGACGGCGCGGTGCAGCAAACCACTCAATTTTACCGTGTGCCAGGCCAGCGTTATCCAGCTCGGCGGTCACGTTCGCAGCGAAAGATTCAGCCAGGCTGCGCAGGGCTTTTGGTGGCAGCTCTTCGGTGCCGATTTCCACCAGGAAAGTTTTCTCAGACATGACCGCCTCTTATTTGTTTCGGTTGCACATCGGGAAGCCAAGGGCTTCACGGGACGCGTAGTAAGCTTCTGCAACGGCTTTGGTCAGGGTACGAATACGCAGAATGTAGCGCTGACGTTCAGTCACGGAGATGGCTTTGCGGGCGTCCAGCAGGTTGAAGCTGTGGGCGGCCTTCAGAATACGCTCGTAGGCAGGCAGAGGCAGCGGAGTCTCCAGCGCCAGCAGCTGCTGCGCTTCTTTCTCGTACTGCTCGAAGCAGGTGAACAGGAAGTCCACGTCCGCGTATTCGAAGTTATAGGTGGATTGCTCCACTTCGTTCTGATGGAACACGTCGCCGTAGGTGGTTTTACCCAGCGGGCCGTCGCTCCAGACCAGGTCGTAAACGCTGTCTACGCCCTGAATGTACATCGCCAGACGTTCCAGACCGTAGGTGATTTCACCGGTGATTGGCTTACATTCCAGACCGCCAACCTGCTGGAAGTAAGTGAACTGGGTCACTTCCATGCCGTTCAGCCACACTTCCCAACCCAGACCCCAGGCACCCAGCGTTGGGTTTTCCCAGTTATCTTCCACGAAACGAATGTCGTGAATGGTTGGATCCATACCCAGCTCTTTCAGCGACCCGAGGTACAGTTCCTGAATGTTGTCTGGTGATGGCTTAATCACCACCTGGAACTGATAGTAATGCTGCAGACGGTTCGGGTTCTCACCGTAACGACCATCGGTCGGACGACGGGAAGGCTGCACATACGCGGTCGCCATTGGCTCTGGCCCCAACGCGCGCAGGCTGGTCATCGGGTGTGAAGTGCCGGCGCCGACTTCCATGTCCAAAGGTTGAACAATGGTACAGCCCTGACGAGCCCAGTAATCCTGTAAGGTCAGGATCAGGCCCTGGAAGGTCTTGGTATCAAACTTTTGCATAGTATTTCGTGCTGGATACGTGTGGTTTTAAATGGAAGGGACCAGTATACCCGCTGGCTGCAAGATATACAGTACGAAACGGGGTTGTTTAGGGAAAATTGGGGAAATAAGCCTTCCGGCCAGAACGCTGACGGCGTCTGGCTGTTGATTATACGAGCAGGCTAGCGCATGGAGAGATGTAAAAACTGACCGTCCGCATCAAACGAGCAGACAAAGCCCTCTTTGCGCGACGTATGTCCCCGCAGCTCATAGCTTCCCTGAAAACGCTCAAACCCGGTGACATCAATTTTCTGTACGTCCGAGTTATAGCGGCGAGCGGCCCGATCTTTACAGAGCGCTTCCATATTCAGTGAACGTTCCGGGCTCATTTTACCCTGCTGCGCTTTCTGCACAGGTGCTTCTTGCGGCGCGCTGCATCCCGCCAGGCTCAACAGCAGAAAGAGTGACGCCACACGCTTCATCATCATTTTTATTACCGCCCTGGTCAGTGGCTGTTATTTTTAGTATCAAAGCTTTTATAGATTAAGGTCCGGCATTCTGCGAATCTCGCGGCTTCCCTACAAGCCTGCTGAATAAAACTCAGAATTTTCCAAGCGAAGACTTTTGGACAATGGCAGTCACACTCAATTTACAGGGAATACGAGGAACTGATGCAGTCAAAAATTAACTGGATTGATAACCTGCGAGGAATAGCGTGTCTGATGGTGGTCATGATCCACACGACGACCTGGTACGTCACGAATGCCCACAGCATCAGCCCCGTTAACTGGGATATCGCCAATATTCTCAACTCTGCGTCACGCGTCAGCGTGCCGCTATTCTTTATGATTTCCGGCTTTCTCTTTTTTGGCGAGCGTAGCGCGCAGCCGCGGCACTTCATCCGCATCGCGGCCTGCCTGGGGTTCTACAGCGCCGTTGCCCTGCTCTATATCACGCTGTTCACCTCCATTAACGCCGGGCTATCGCTGAAATACGTGCTGCAAAAACCGGTGTTCTATCACCTGTGGTTCTTCTTCGCCATTATCGTTATCTATCTGGTCTCCCCGCTCATCCAGGTAAAAAACGTCAGCGGTAAAATGCTGCTGGCCCTGATGGTGGTTATCGGCATTGTCGCCAACCCGAATACGCTCTCACAGAAAATCGACGGATTTGAGTGGCTGCCGGTCAATCTCTATATCAACGGCGATACTTTTTACTACGTGCTTTACGGCATGCTGGGGCGCGCCATCGGGATGATGGACACGCAAAAACGCGGGCTGAACTGGCTCTGCGGGGCGCTGTTTATCGCTGGCGTGGCAGTGATTTCACGCGGGACGCTGCACGAATTGCAGTGGCGCGGCAATTTTGCCGATACCTGGTATCTCTATTGCGGGCCGATGGTCTTTATCTGTGCCGTTTCGCTGCTCACGCTTGCCAAAAATACCCTGAACACGCGCGCCCTTCCCGTGCTGAGTATTATCTCGCGGCACTCTCTCGGGATTTACGGTTTTCACGCGCTGGTGATCCACGCGCTGCGCACGAGAGGCGTTGAGCTAAAAAGCTGGCCGGTGCTGGATATGGTCTGGATTTTTGCCGCCACGCTGGCGATCAGCCTGCTGCTGTCGATGCTGCTGCAAAAAATAGACGTTCGCCGCTTCGTCAGCTAATGCTTCGCTGCCGGGCGCGATGGTACTGGCGCGGGGAGGAAAACCCTGCCGCCAGTGAAGCCTGCTCAACGCCGCGCCCCTGTATCAGCCACTGCTCCGCCACCGCCAGACGCAGCTGTTCCAGATAATCGCGAACGCTAATCCCTAAATGTGACTGGAAAAGCCGGGTGAGATGACGCGGGCTGACGTGCGCCAGTGCGGCAATGTCAGGCAAGCTCCACGTTTTTTGCGGGTCGGCGGTGAGCGCATCCTGCGCCCGATGAATCGCCGGGTGAAGATGATTGCGATAGCGTAGCCACGGAGAGAGCTGGGGATCGTCACCGGAACGGCGGAACCAGACCACCATTTCACGCGCTACGGTCAGCGCCTTTTCGGGGCCGCACAGGCGGTTAATCATGTGCAGCGCCAGATCGATGCCTGACGTGATCCCCGCGCTGGTCCAGATATTCTCATCCTGCACAAAGATGCGGTTTTCTTTAATCGTCGCCGTGGGGGCCGCGGTGCGTAAACGGCTAATAACGTCATGATGGGTCGTGCACTGTCGGTTGTTCAGCAGGTCCGATTTCGCCGCCAGTAAGGCCCCTGAACAGACGCACATCACGGTGATTTCCTGGCGCTGGATCTGCGGCTGCAGGCGCATCAGCCAGTGCTGGATCTGCTGCGCCTGTGGCGTTGAGAACTGACTGCGGGAGTCGCTCACACCCGGCAGCACCAGCAGACTACCTTCCGGCAGACGCTCCGGCAGCGGCTGAATGCCGCTCATCGTCAGGCCAATCGACGTCTGAACGTCAGGCTGCGGGCCAATGTAATGCAGGCGAAACGCGTCGCCTGCCAGCACAAAGGTTTCTGCCGGGCCGGTCATGTCTAATGACAGCACCCCGGGCAACATCACGAACCAGACGTCGATGCGCATTACAGTGACTCCAGCGTCTCCGCTACCGTTTTAATCTCGGCAAAACGCCCGGAAAGTACCGTCTCGGTACGATGGCGAATTTCCGCTGCGCTAAGGGTTATCCCCTTGTACGTCATGGGAAACGTCAGCGTTGCCTCACTAACAAAGGTCACAGCATAACCCAGATCGGATGCCACCCGGGCGGTGGTTTCACAACATTGTTCAGTGCGAATGCCGCAGATAATCAGCTGGTTGATATCACGCTCGCGCAGCCAGCGGTCAAGCCCGGTATCCGTGAAGGCATTATGGACGTGTTTCTGGAAAACCACATCCGGCTGATGACGTAAAAAGGCCATCGGTTTGACATAGCCGCTTTCGAGGGTGAAAGGACCGTCTTCATCCACGTGAAAAATATCAACGACCGGAATATTGTGCGCCTGACAGCCTTCAATCAGCCCCAGCATCGCCTGCTGAAAGGCAGGAATTTCGTCCTCCTGCCAGTAATTGCGGTGATGGAATGACTGCTGAGTATCGATGTTGATTAATGCAATGCGTGACATGATGGTTCTCCTCGCCAGTGGGTGTGACACCATACTGGCAAGGAAATGAAGGCACGCACAGACCAAAAAAGGACATCCTCGTGCCTCTCCCGGACAAGCGGTTTTAAGACATCAGCGGCAGCAGCTGCTGGTAGATTTTGCGGAACACGTCGCGCCTCTCCGCGTACCGCGCATGGCGCGCCGCGTCAGGCAAATGCGCCTGTTCAAGCGTAAGCTGCGGCAACAGTTGCGAAAGCGGTTGTTCCGGATGAATGGCTATCTGCGCCAGACGCGCGGCACCGAGCGCGGGCCCGACATCCCCTCCGGTGCGGAAATCCAGCTGCAACCCGCTGATATCCGATAGCATCTGTCGCCAGTAAGGGCTTCGCGCACCGCCGCCAATCAGGGTGACGCTCGTCGGTTTCAGGCCGCAGTCGTGCACCACGTCCATCCCGTCGGCCAGCGCATAGCCCACGCCTTCCAGAACCGCACGCGCCAGTTCTGCCGGGCCATGTTGATGGGTTAAGCCAAAGAACACCCCTTTCGCTTCCGGGTTGTTGTGCGGGGTACGCTCGCCGGAAAGATACGGTAAAAACCAGACGGTACCCGCAGCGTCATCCGCCTGCTGGGCTGCGGAAATGAGCGCCGGAACGTCGGCCATGCCGGTGAGTTTTGCCGCCCAGTCCAGGCAGGATGCCGCGCTGAGCATCACCGACATCAAATGCCATTTCCCGGGAAGGGCATGACAGAAACTGTGCACAGCGCTTTCAGGATTACTGCGATACCCGTCGCTGACGGCAAAATAGACGCCGGACGTTCCCAGCGACAGCATCGCCTGCCCCGCCTCAACCATGCCGACACCGACAGCGCCCGCCGCGTTATCGCCGCCCCCGGCCACCACCGGTACGGCAGGCATATTCCAGCGTTCAGCAACGGCTGGCAGCAGCGCGGCTGTCACCTCACAGCCTTCGTACAGCGCTGGCATATGTTCCCGGGTCAGATGGCAGGCATCCAGCATCGCCTCGCTCCAGTCGCGCTTCGCCACGTCGAGCCACATGGTGCCCGCGGCATCGGACATGTCGCTGGCGAAATCGCCCGTTATGCGAAAACGCAGATAGTCTTTCGGCAGCAGGACTTTCGCCACCTGACGGAAAATCTCCGGTTCGTGGCGCTGCACCCACAGCAATTTGGGCGCAGTAAAGCCGGGCATCATCAGGTTGCCGGTAATCTCCCGGGAATTGGGCACGCGTTCCTCAAGAAGCGCGCACTCTTCCGCACAGCGGCCATCGTTCCAGAGGATCGCTGGACGCAGCACGCGATGCTGGCTGTCGAGCAGCGTAGCGCCGTGCATTTGTCCGGCAATTCCCAGCGCTTTCACGTCACGAAGGCTGTGCTGCTCACCTAAGGCTTTAATTGCGCGATCCGTCGCCTGCCACCACTGCTCCGGATCCTGTTCCGACCACAGCGGATGCGGACGTGAAACCTGCAGCGTTTCCGTCTGCGTTGCTAACACGTTGCCCTGCTCGCTCAACAGGATGGCTTTCACACCCGATGTGCCAAGATCGATCCCGATATACATTACGGTGACTCCTTTAACAGAAATGCCCGGTGGCGCTAACGCTTACCGGGCCTACGTGCATCTTCAGCTCAATCATTTATCAAACAGATAGTGGTTGACGAGATTTTCCAGCAGTTCCTGGTGCCCGCTCTGGTGCTGCGGCGCCAGCTGCTGTTGTTCAGCGTACTTCGCAATTTCCGCCAGCGATAACTGACCTTTCAAGATTTGCTGGCCCAGCTCACTGTTCCAGCCGCTGTAACGCTTCGCTACGCGTTTATCCAGCTCGCCGTCTTCAATCATACGAGCCGCCACTTTCAGCGCCAGCGCCATGGTGTCCATCGCGCCAATGTGGCCGTAGAACAGATCGTATTTGTCGGTGCTCTGACGACGCACCTTGGCGTCAAAGTTCAGGCCGCCGGTGGTGAAACCGCCCGCTTTGACGATCTCGTACATCACCAGCGCATTCTCTTCCACGCTGTTCGGGAACTGATCGGTGTCCCAGCCCAGCTGTGCATCGCCACGGTTCGCATCGACAGAGCCGAAAATACCCAGCGCAATGGCAGACGCGATCTCATGATGGAAAGAGTGGCCCGCCAGCGTGGCGTGGTTGGCTTCAATGTTCACTTTGATCTCTTTTTCCAGACCGAACTGCTTCAGGAAGCCATACACCGTCGCCACGTCGTAGTCATACTGGTGCTTGGTTGGTTCCTGCGGTTTCGGCTCGATCAGCAGCGTGCCGCGGAAGCCGATTTTGTGCTTATGGTCGACAACCATCTGCATAAAGCGGCCAATCTGCTCGCGCTCCTGACGCAGGTCGGTGTTCAGCAGCGTTTCATAACCTTCACGGCCACCCCACAGGACATAGTTCTCGCCACCCAGCTGATGCGTAGCGTTCATTGCCGTCACCACCTGCGTGGCTGCCCAGCTAAACACTTCCGGATCCGGATTGGTTGCCGCGCCCGCGCCGTAGCGTGGGTTGGTGAAGCAGTTTGCAGTGCCCCAGAGCAGCTTCACGCCGCTTTGCTGCTGTTTCGCCGCCAGTACATCCACCATCTGCGCAAAATTGTTCAGATACTCTTTCAGCGACGCGCCTTCCGGCGACACGTCCACGTCATGGAAGCAGTAGTACGGTACGTTCAGCTTGTGGAAGAACTCAAATGCGACATCGGCTTTGCGCTTTGCCAGCTCAATGGCCTCACCCGGCTGCTGCCACGGGCGGTCAAAGGAACCCACGCCGAACATATCGGCGCCGTTCCAGCAGAAGGTATGCCAGTAACAGGCGGCAAAGCGCAGATGATCTTCCATGCGCTTACCCAGCACCAGCTCATCCGGGTTGTAGTGACGAAATGCTAAAGGATTGGTCGTTTTTGGGCCTTCGTAACGAACACGATCGAGTTGGTCGAAATAAGCTTGCATATTGAGCTCCATAATCAGGGTATGCGGCGAGTCGTTGATACAGGAGTAATAGTGAATAGACATTTTGGGTTGCTCAATTACGTTATTTCACACTGCTATTGAGAGAATGCACAACTGTGCGCTGGCTCGCAAAATAATGCGCAGACAAACTATTTTTCGGCGCGTATTCCAGAATCAAATGTAATTAAGACGTTACGTATTTTAAAATCCGATCGCGGTCATAAATTCAGAAATAAACCAAATATCATAATGAGAAGATAAAAATCTGTAATTGCCAGCCCGCCTTTCCGCGTTAAAAATTTGCTGCGTCTCAGTAGTGAATGTTTCTTTTATCTCAGCAACACATACCCCTACAAAAAGGCCTAATAATTATGAAGATAAAGAACCTGACTCTAACGCTCTGCACTACGCTTCTCCTTGCAAGCTTTGCAGGACATGCCAAAGAGGTCAAAATTGGCATGGCGATTGACGACCTGCGCCTGGAACGCTGGCAAAAAGATCGCGATATTTTTGTGAAGAAAGCAGAATCTCTCGGCGCAAGCGTGTTTGTTCAGTCGGCTAACGGCAACGAAGAAACACAAATGTCGCAGATTGAGAATATGATCAACCGTGGCGTCGATGTTCTGGTCATTATCCCCTATAACGGCCAGGTATTAAGTAACGTGGTGAAAGAAGCCAAACAGGAAGGCATAAAAGTCCTGGCCTATGACCGCATGATTAATAATGCGGATATTGATTATTATATTTCTTTCGACAATGAAAAAGTCGGGGAATTACAGGCGCAAAGCCTGATCGACAAAGTGCCTCAGGGCAATTATTTCCTGATGGGCGGCTCTCCGGTAGATAACAACGCCAAACTGTTCCGCGAAGGGCAAATGAAAGTCCTTAAACCGTACATCGACAACGGTAAAATTAAAGTGGTTGGCGATCAGTGGGCCGACGGCTGGCTGCCAGAAAACGCGCTGAAAATTATGGAAAACGCGCTGACGGCCAACAACAACAAAATTGATGCGGTTGTGGCCTCCAACGATGCCACTGCAGGCGGTGCTATCCAGGCCCTGAGCGCACAGGGGCTGGCCGGAAAAGTCGCCATTTCAGGACAGGATGCCGATCTCGCTGGCGTAAAACGCATTATCGCAGGCACCCAAACCATGACGGTCTACAAACCGATTACCCAGCTGGCCAATACGGCGGCGGAAATCGCCGTGGAGCTGGGTAATGGCAAACAACCTAAAGCAGACGCAACGCTGAATAACGGCCTGAAAGACGTTCCGGCTCGCCTGCTCACGCCGATTGAAGTCAATAAAGAGAACATTGACGCCACCGTGGTTAAAGACGGTTTCCACAAGAAGAGCGAACTGTAATCCGGCGCGGCCCCTGCTCTGCGGGGGCGCATCACGTTGTACTGTTCTTCCCTCGGGTTATGTGGAGCGGTTATGCCCTATTTACTTGAAATGAAAAGCATCACCAAGCGCTTCGGCACGGTGAAAGCCGTCGACAACGTTAGCCTCCGGTTGAACCCCGGCGAAGTGGTTTCGCTGTGCGGCGAGAACGGTTCGGGCAAGTCGACGCTGATGAAAGTGCTGTGCGGGATCTACCCACACGGCAGCTACGAAGGCGAAATCGTCTTTGCTGGCGAAGTGATTCAGGCGACACACATCCGCGATACCGAACGCAAAGGCATCGCCATCATCCACCAGGAGCTGGCGCTGGTGAAGCATCTCACCGTGCTGGAGAACATCTTCCTCGGGGCCGAAATTTCCCACCGCGGCGTGCTGGATTACGACACCATGACGCTCCGCTGCGAAAAGCTGCTGGCGCAGGTGAGCCTCAACATTTCACCGGATACCCGCGTGGGGGATCTGGGCCTGGGTCAACAGCAGCTGGTCGAAATAGCGAAGGCGCTAAATAAACAGGTCCGGCTGCTGATCCTTGATGAGCCAACGGCCTCGCTCACCGAACAGGAAACCGCGGTTCTTCTCAACATCATCCGCGATCTGCAAAACCACGGCATCGCCTGTATCTACATTTCGCACAAGCTGAACGAGGTCAAAGCCATTTCGGACACCATCTGCGTGATCCGCGACGGGCAGCACATCGGCACGCGTGAAGCCGCCGGCATGAGTGAAGATGACATCATCACCATGATGGTGGGCCGCGAGCTGACGGCGCTCTACCCGAATGAGCCTCACGCTAAGGGCGATGAAGTGCTGCGCGTGGAAAACCTCACCGCGTGGCACCCCGTTAACCGCCACATCAAGCGCGTCAATAACGTCTCGTTTTCCCTTCACAGTGGTGAAATTCTTGGGATTGCCGGCCTCGTCGGTGCCGGGCGCACCGAAGCCGTACAGTGCCTGTTTGGCGTGTGGCCGGGGCGCTGGGAGGGCACGGTTTATATCGACGGCCAGCCGGTGAAAATCGACAACTGCCAGCAGGCGATTGCCCACGGCATTGCCATGGTGCCGGAAGATCGTAAGAAAGACGGCATCGTACCGGTGATGGCGGTGGGTAAAAACATTACGCTTGCGGCACTCGATCGGTTCTCCGGCGCGCTGAGCAGCCTGGACGACGCCGCCGAGCAGCAGTGCATCCTCCAGTCGCTTGCCCGGCTGAAGGTCAAAACCTCCTCGCCGGAACTGGCTATTGGCCGTCTGAGCGGGGGAAACCAGCAGAAGGCGATTCTGGCGCGCTGCCTGCTTCTCAATCCACGCATATTAATTCTTGATGAGCCAACGCGCGGGATTGATATCGGTGCCAAATATGAAATCTACAAACTGATTAATCAGCTTGTACAACAAGGGATTGCCGTCATTGTCATTTCGTCTGAATTACCCGAAGTGCTCGGACTGAGCGACCGCGTGCTGGTCATGCATGAGGGAAAACTGAAAGCCAACCTGATTAACCAGAACCTGACGCAGGAGCAGGTGATGGAAGCCGCTTTAAGGAGCGAACGTCATGTCGAAAAGCAATCCGTCTGATATCAAAGTCGCTGTTCCGACGCCCGGTGCGTTCGCGGGCTTAAAAGCGCTTAACCTGCAGGTTTTCGTGATGATCGCGGCCATTATCGTCATCATGCTCTTCTTTACCTGGATGACCGATGGCTCGTACTTAAGCGCACGTAACGTCTCTAACCTGCTCCGCCAGACCGCCATCACCGGCATTCTGGCGGTGGGCATGGTGTTCGTGATTATCTCCGCGGAGATCGACCTGTCGGTCGGGTCGATGATGGGTCTCCTCGGCGGCGTGGCGGCGATTTTTGACGTCTGGCTCGGCTGGCCGCTGCCGCTGACCGTGGCGGTCACGCTGGTGCTGGGTCTGGTACTGGGAGCCTGGAACGGCTGGTGGGTTGCCTACCGTAAGGTGCCATCGTTCATTGTCACCCTGGCGGGGATGCTGGCCTTTCGCGGGATCTTAATCGGCATCACTAACGGCACCACCGTCTCCCCGACCAGTGCAGCCATGTCGCAGATTGGCCAGAGTTACCTCTCGGATACCGTGGGCTTTACCCTCGGTGTGGTGGGGTTGCTGGGGTTTGTCGCGTGGCAGTGGCGTGGACGCATGCGCCGTCAGGCGCTGGGGCTGGCTTCTCCAGCGTCAACGTCGGTAGTGGGGCGTCAGGCGCTCACGGCGGTTATTGTGCTGGGCGCCATCTGGCTTTTAAACGACTATCGCGGCGTTCCGACCCCCGTCCTGCTGCTGGCGCTTTTACTTCTGGCCGGTATGTTTATGGCGACGCGCACCGCGTTTGGCCGCCGTATTTATGCCATAGGCGGCAACCTTGAAGCTGCCCGCCTCTCAGGTATCAATGTCGAACGTACCAAGCTGGCAGTTTTCGCCATTAACGGCCTGATGGTCGCTATCGCCGGGTTGATCCTCAGCTCGCGTCTGGGCGCCGGCTCGCCCTCCGCCGGTAACATCGCCGAGCTGGATGCTATCGCCGCCTGCGTCATTGGCGGTACCAGCCTCGCAGGGGGTATCGGGAGCGTGGCGGGCGCGGTCATGGGGGCATTTATCATGGCGTCGTTGGATAACGGGATGAGTATGATGGACGTCCCGACGTTTTGGCAGTATATCGTCAAGGGGGCCATTCTTTTACTGGCAGTCTGGATGGACTCGGCCACCAAGCGACGGGCCTGATAACCGTATTGTGACTTAATTGGGAAGTGAGCCATGTTTGAAAAGCGTCACCGCATTACGTTGTTATTCAATGCCAATAAAGCCTACGACCGTCAGGTGGTGGAAGGTGTTGGTGAATATTTGCAGGCGTCGCAATCTGAATGGGATATTT
Organism: Enterobacter cloacae complex sp. ECL352; assembly: GCF_020149545.1. Lineage (NCBI taxonomy): Bacteria > Pseudomonadati > Pseudomonadota > Gammaproteobacteria > Enterobacterales > Enterobacteriaceae > Enterobacter > Enterobacter cloacae complex sp. ECL352. The sequence continues at coordinate 2,501,921 of NZ_CP083709.1, read as the reverse complement.
TTATTGAAGAAGATTTTCGCACCCGTCTGGAGAACATTAAAGACTGGCTGGGCGATGGCGTCATCGCCGACTATGACGATCCCATCATTGAGCAGCTGCTGACCGACGTCGACGTCCCGATTGTGGGCGTCGGCGGCTCCTACCATTCGCCCGAACACTATCCGCCGGTCCACTATATTGCCACCGATAACCATGCCCTGGTCGAGGCCGCCTTTCTTCATTTAAAAGAGAAAGGCGTCCATCGCTTCGCGTTTTATGGGTTACCGGCCACCAGCGGCAAGCGCTGGGCCGCTGAGCGAGAACACGCGTTTTGCCAGCTGGTCGCGCAGGAGAAGTATCGCGGCGTGGTGTACCAGGGGCTGGAGACCGCGCCGGAAAACTGGCAGCACGCGCAAAACCGCCTGGCGGACTGGCTGCAAACGCTGCCGCCGCAAACCGGTATTATCGCCGTGACGGACGCTCGCGCGCGGCACGTGCTGCAGGTCTGCGAACATTTACACATTCCGGTGCCCGAAAAGCTGTGCGTGATTGGCATTGATAACGAAGAACTGACCCGCTATCTGTCTCGCGTGGCGCTCTCCTCCGTTGCACAGGGCACGCGTCAGATGGGCTATCAGGCGGCGAAGCTGCTACATCGTCTGCTCGATAAAGAATCTCTGCCGCTTCAGCGTTTGCTTGTGCCTCCTGTCCGCGTCGTGGAACGTCGCTCAACCGATTATCGCTCCTTAAGCGACCCGGCCGTCATTCAGGCCATGCACTACATTCGCAACCACGCCTGCAAAGGGATAAAGGTCGATCAGGTGCTGGATTCGGTGGGCATTTCGCGTTCGAATCTGGAGAAGCGTTTTAAAGAAGAGGTGGGCGAAACCATTCATGCCGTCATCCATGCTGAAAAGCTGGAGAAAGCACGCAGCCTGCTCATTTCCACGTCGCTGTCGATCAACGAAATCTCGCAGATGTGCGGTTACCCGTCTCTGCAATATTTCTATTCCGTGTTTCGCAAGGAGTATGAGACCACGCCGAAGGAGTATCGGGATCGCTACAGCGAGGTGCTGATATAGAAAAGAAAACGCCTTCCAGTGGAAGGCGTTTTTTTAGATTACATATGGGCGGCGATTAAACGCTGGTTATCCTGGTACATGGCGAACAGATAGTTGTTATAGCTCTGTCCCTTTGTCGAATAACCTTTCAGCTTGTGGATCATCGTACTGGCCGTCACTTCCTGGTCCGCTTTACGCAGCTGAGCGCGTGATTTACGGAACGATGAGTAGGCCGGATGCGTGTTCAGATTCACCACATAGGCGCTGACGGAATCTTTCACAGATTCAAACTGCGAATAGCCTTTCACCTTGCCAGGGGCATTATTACAACGACCTTTCACACATTTCATGCCGAAAAGGTTGTTGTTGCTACGCGCAAGCTTAGAAGTCCCCCAGCCGCTTTCGGCAGCAGCCATGGTCGCAACCATGCTGCCCGGGATGATATCTACACGCTCAAGGAGAGCATTCCACGGCACACGACGGGTGTTACCGTTCCAGCTCAGCTTGTAGCGCTTCGTGATATCTTTCAGACGCGCGCGCTCTGACGGCGACCAGCGGCTATCGTACTGTTTGGAAATCAGCCAGTTACGATCCGCAGTAATCGCGGCATTTTGACTCGTGATGTAAGGCATTACCGTCCGGAGAAACGCTTTTTTCCTTGGTGTTCCGGAAGGGTATTTTCGCAAATCAGGAAGTGAACTACTCTTTGCACTATTGCGAGAATACTCTTGTTTACTGCTAACCTTACTACTTGTCGTCTTTATTACGTGGGCTTTCTTACTCGTTGTATCCGTGTGCGTCTTCGCAAGCACCTCACCCGAAAATGCCGTGGTGAGTAACATGAGTATCGCAGCCCCATATCGTCGAATGGGAGTCGATATCATTAGGTCTCCTGGTCGGATGTAATCATCCCAACACCTTATTTTTTTCACAAATTTGAGAGCGGAATCTCAAATCATATCAAAAATAGACTTCAAGAGCACGTATAGAAATAGTCCAATTCCGAAACTATGTCACCTGAAACTTGCTCATAAAAACATCGTTCCACAAAAACTGTGTGCGCTATCGCAGATAACTGCCTAATTTTGCGCGAGATCACTCATCCTCACGCTTCCTCCCGGCAGAAAGCGACAGGGGATGAGTTTTTGCCCCTCGCCTGATGGCACACTGGTCAAAAATGCCGCGACAGGAAAAAGGAATGAAACGTACCGCATTAGCCTTTCTGATGTTACCCGCACTGGCGCATGCCGACTGGTCATCGCCGGGGTTTAGCGCATTTAGCGCCGAAGGCACCGGGGTCTTCACCAGCCAGGCAAAGCTTGCGAAGGGTACGCGTCCTCTGACGCTAAGTTTTGACAAGACGTGCTGGCAGCCTGCGGACGCGATAAAACTCAATGAGATGCTGTCGCTCAAGCCCTGTGACGGCACGCCGCCGCAGTGGCGTCTTTTCCGCGACGGTGACTACCAGATGCGGATTGATACTCGCTCCGGCACGCCCACTCTGCTGCTGACGATTCAGAGTGCCGCAGAACAGCCGGTTGCAAACGTCATCCGCCAGTGTCCGAAGTGGGACGGTAAACCGCTGACGCTGGACGTTAGCAGTACCTTCCCGGAAGGCTCCGTCGTGCGCGACTACTACAGTAAACAGACGGCGACGGTGCAGAATGGAAAAATCACCCTGCAGCCAGCCGCTAACAGTAACGGCCTCCTGCTGCTTGAGCGCGCCGAAACCGACAAGCCCGCGCCGTTTAGCTGGCAAAACGCCACCGTCTATTTTGTGCTGACCGACCGTTATGTGAATGGTGACCCGGGCAACGACAACAGCTACGGTCGCAACAAAGACGGTATGCAGGAGATTGGCACCTTCCACGGCGGGGATCTCAAAGGACTTGCCGGCAAGCTCGATTATTTACAGCAGCTGGGAGTGAACGCACTCTGGATAAGCTCTCCGCTTGAGCAGATCCACGGCTGGGTAGGCGGTGGCACAAAAGGGGATTTCCCGCATTACGCCTATCACGGCTACTACACCCAGGACTGGACGAAGCTCGACGCCAACATGGGAACCGAAGATGATTTACGCCATCTTGTCGACGAAGCGCACAAGCGCGGGATCCGCGTTCTGTTCGATATCGTCATGAACCACGTTGGTTATGCCACGCTGGCAGACATGCAGGAATTTCAGTTTGGCGCCCTGTACCTTCAGGGTGATGAGCTGAAAAAGACGCTGGGAGAACGCTGGACGGACTGGAAGCCGGGCGCGGGCCAAAGCTGGCACAGCTTTAACGACTACATCAACTTCAGCGACAAAGCCGCATGGGAGAAATGGTGGGGCAAAAAGTGGATCCGCACGGACATCGGCGATTACGACAACCCCGGCTTCGACGATTTGACCATGTCGCTGGCATTTCTGCCGGATTTGAAAACGGAATCCACGACGCCTTCCGGATTGCCAAACTTTTACCAACACAAGCCCGACACCCACGCGAAGGCCATCCCCGGATATACCCCGCGAGATTATCTGACCCACTGGCTCAGCCAGTGGGTACGTGACTACGGCATCGACGGTTTCCGGGTGGATACGGCGAAACACGTTGAGCTTGCGGCCTGGCAACAGCTTAAAGACCAGGCAAGCCAGGCGCTGGCCGCCTGGAAAGGGGCGAACCCGGACAAAAAGCTCGACAACGCACCGTTCTGGATGACCGGGGAATCCTGGGGCCACGGGGTGATGCAAAGCGATTATTACCGCCACGGTTTTGATGCGATGATCAACTTTGACTATCAGGAGCAGGCGGCAAAAGCGGTGGATTGTCTGGCCGATATGGATCTCACCTGGCAGCAGATGGCGGAGAAGCTGCAAAGCTTCAACGTGCTGAGCTATCTCTCATCACACGATACGCGTCTGTTCCGCGAAGGGGGCCAGCGCGCGGCGGAGCTGCTTCTGCTGGCACCCGGCAGCGTACAAATCTATTACGGTGATGAATCCGAGCGTCCGTTCGGGCCAACGGGTTCTGATCCATTACAGGGCACCCGGTCAGATATGAACTGGCAGGACGTCACGGGCAAGCAGGCCCTAACCGTCGCCCACTGGCAAACGCTGGGCCAGTTCCGCGCCCGCCATCCGGCGATCGGTGAAGGCAAACAAACCACGCTATCGCTGAAAGAGGGGTATGGATTCGTGCGCGAGCATAATGGCGATAAGGTGATGGTGGTATGGGCAGGTAATCAATAATTCACCCCCTCACCCTAACCCTCTCCCCGCAGGGGAGAGGGGACCGCACGGCGCCGTCTTTTCCCCCTCTCCCTTTTGGGAGAGGGTCGGGGTGAGGGAAAATCCACCAGAACTATTCACTATATAAATACAACTCCGCCATACAAAACAACAAATCCGACCACATCACCCGATTTGCACCAGCACGGTGCTAGCGTTATGGTTACCCACTTTCAAAATAAGCTCGACAGATCACCTGCTATGACGTTTTCACTTTTCGGCGACAAATTTACCCGCCATTCAGGCATTACTCGCCTGATGGAGGATCTCAACGACGGGCTGCGCACACCGGGCGCAATCATGCTCGGCGGCGGAAACCCGGCTCAAATCCCGGAGATGAATACCTATTTCCAGACGCTGCTCGCTCAGATGCTGGAAAGCGGCAAAGCAACCGATGCGCTTTGCAATTACGACGGCCCGCAGGGTAAAACCGAACTGCTGGCACTCCTCGCCGAAATGCTGCGTGACGAGCTGGGTTGGGATATCGAACCACAGAATATTGCACTAACAAACGGCAGTCAGAGCGCGTTTTTCTACTTGTTTAACCTGTTCGCAGGGCGTCGCGCCGACGGCACCACCAAAAAAGTGCTGTTCCCGCTGGCACCGGAGTATATCGGCTACGCTGATTCCGGCCTGGAAGAGGATCTGTTCGTCTCTGCGCGCCCGAACATCGAGCTGCTGCCGGAAGGCCAGTTCAAATATCACGTCGATTTTGAACACCTGCATATTGGTGAAGAGACGGGCATGATCTGCGTATCGCGCCCGACTAACCCAACGGGCAACGTGATCACCGACGACGAACTGATGAAGCTGGATGCGCTGGCGAATCAGCACGGCATTCCGCTGGTGATCGATAACGCCTACGGCGTGCCGTTCCCGGGCATTATCTTCAGCGAAGCACGTCCGCTGTGGAACCCGAACATTGTCCTGTGCATGAGCCTCTCTAAGCTGGGTCTGCCGGGCAGCCGCTGCGGCATCATCATCGCCAACGAGAAAATCATCACCGCCATTACCAATATGAACGGCATTATCAGCCTTTCACCGGGCGGCATTGGCCCGGCGATGATGTGTGAAATGATTAAGCGCAACGACCTGCTGCGTCTGTCGAATGATGTGATCAAGCCATTCTATTACCAGCGCGTTCAGGAGACGATTGCGATACTTCGCCGCTATTTGCCGGAAGAACGCTGCCTGATCCACAAACCTGAAGGAGCAATTTTCTTGTGGCTGTGGTTTAAGGATTTGCCTGTCACCACCGAACTGCTCTACCAGCGCCTGAAAAAGCGCGGCGTTCTGATGGTACCGGGCGATTATTTCTTCCCGGGACTGGATAAGCCGTGGCCGCATACGCACCAGTGCATGCGCATGAACTACGTACCCGATCCGGAAAAAATCGAAGCGGGTGTTAAAATTCTCGCCGAAGAAATTGAAAAAGCCTGGCGCGAAGGCAATTGTTAAATATTAAGGCTCTTCGGATGAAGAGCCTTATTTTTATCGTGATCTATATATTTTATAAAGGATATATCCTTCAGCTTTATTGCCCTATTATTTAAAGGGATTATTTAGGATAATTCCTGTTGTTTTAATGGCACTATAGTAATTCAAAAATAATTAAGTAGACATTAAATAATAACTTAATTAACTCATTGTTATATAAGATTTAAAACAAACAACGCTGGTAAAAAAATATCCTCGAAGCGAGTCTGTGTGCATTTTTAAAATACTGCATATACTCACTAATACGCCGCTCGGCGTTCTATTGCGTGGAGTATTTTTATGCTACCTAATAATGCTAGTCGCATCAGCGTAATTGCTGCTGCGGTACTGCTCGCGTTCTCTCTTTCTGCCTGCAGTGGAAGCGGTGGCGGATCTCACTCAACAGCCAAAAATAACCCTGCAACCGGAAGTAATACCGGCTCGGGTGATGGAAGTGGCACAACGGCTAACAATGGTGGTTCAGGCAGTAACGGATCTGGCTCAGGTTCAGGGACAGGCTCGGGCTCAGGAACGGGAACCGGAGGTAACGGCAGCGGAGGAACCGGAACGGGCAGTGGCGGCACAACCACTGCAGGCGTGAATACTGTGCTGGGTGATGCCGGTAAAACGGTGACCAGCGTCGGCTCTACGGTGGACAGTCTGGGAAGCCAGATCCCGACAAATAATCCTGTCACATCAACCGTTTCAACCACCGTCAGCGGTGTTGGCAGTGCCGTCTCTACCGTGGGAACAGGCGTCACCTCCGGCATTGGCGATCCGGGCAACGCGAACGGTGTTGGTACGACGGTTCAGGGCGTGACCACGTCGGTCACCTCCTTGGGCAATACCGTCTCTACGGTAGGCACGGGCCTGGCAAGTTCGACATCGGGAACACCGGTTAGCGGCGTAACAGGCCTGACGGGCAGCGTGGTAAACAGTACCGGGCAGTTAGTCAGTAACACCGGCACAGGTTTAACCAACACGGTCAGTAGCCCTGCGGTAGCTCAGGTAACAACCGATACCACGACTGTGGTGAACAAGACGCTGGGCGGAGTACAAGGCGTGACGCAAAGCGTGGGCACCACAACAGGTCTGGGTACTCCGGTCAACGGCCTGCTGACGCAGGTAGGAAACACCGTGAGCGGCGTAGGCACCAACGTTAGCAGCAGTAATAGCGGGCTTAGCGGCGTAGGTCAGGTCGTTCAAAACGTCGGCCAGACGGTGACGGATACCGGTACGCTAGTGAAACCCGCCACCTCGACGACCGGAGGAGGATCAGGCTCCCTCACAGCTAATGCAACTGTGGCGGCCACGAACAACAGCCTGGGTGCGACGGTCAATACAACCCTCAATACCCTGACGTCGGGCGTTACCGCCAGCACAACAACACGTTAACCACCGGTCTACTGACGCCAAAACAGTAAAACGGTTATTGCCTTTCTGCGCCCCTGCTTCAGGGGCGCTTCGTACAGCGACACTCCCCCTAACCGGGAATGATGAACAGGGATAGCGCGATGAAAAACCATTTCCTTTTTTCGCTGACGGGGCTGGTTGTGTTGAGCATGGCCCGCGCCGATACACTGCCCTCTATTATTAACCCTGATAACCCGGCGCAAGTTTCTCGTAACGTTGCCCCAGAACAGACTGAGACCGTCCCACAGCCGAAAGTCAAAATAGAAAAACCGCAGTCAACGCTGACGCCTGAAACGCCCATTACCATTCATCACATTCAGTTTATTGGCGGCACGCGTTATCCCTTGCAGGAATTACTTAAACCCTTCAGGCCTTACGCCGGAAAAACCGTGCCGCTAAAAACGCTTACGGGGCTGGTAAATGATATTACGGCGCGCTACAAGGCCGACGGTTTTCCGCTCTCCTATGCCTGGCTGCCCGATAATAATTTCCAGCAGGGAAATATTAAAATTGTCCTGGTCGAAGGGTACGTGGCGCACAGCGACATAACCAGTAACAACCCCAATATCGCCGCGCGCCTTAAACGCTTGTCAGAAAAAATCATGGCGGAAAAACCGCTGTCTCAGGATACGTTCGATCGATATAGCCAGCTGATGACCCGCACCCCGAACGTTCCGGTCACGGCCAACGCGCAGCTGCCAACCAATATCTATGGCGCGGCGGCGATGCAGATAACCGGTAATGAGGAGCGGAGCTGGAATATCGCCTCCACGATCGACACCCGTAAAGGGCAAGATGTAATGATGCTGAACGGAACGCTCAGCAACCTGACAAGCTATGGCGATCAGCTTGGCGTGGCTACGCTTATACCGTTAGATAGCAACACGCGAAAAAACTATGTGGGTCTGAACTGGCAGCAGTTTTTAAACGATGAAGGGCTGACGATGCAGATCAAAGGCAGCTATTACCGTGAAAATCCGCGGGATTTTTCCCCCCTGCTCACTTTGCCCAATAATATTCAGGTCGATTCGAAGCAAAAAACCACGCAATACAACGGCGGCGTGACGTTTGGCTATCCATTGCTGCTGACGCAAAAATCACAAATTAATCTGACCAGCGGTTTTGATTATACCGACCGCCAGGATGACTATGCCCTGCAGGCCAGACTGCAGGGCAAAACCTACAGTCTGGACTCCGTCAACCAACACGCACGTTATCCGGCGCTGGAAGTGGGTATCAATGGTGCACATCAATTCACAACCGCCAGCATCAGCGGCAGACTCAACGTACGACAGGGTATTGATGCGATGGGTGCCGATATCGTCTCAGCGCCTAAACCCGATATTAATTTTACGCTCACAAAAAGCTATTTAGACGCAGCCTGGCTGTTTGCCGACAAATGGCGGCTATCAACATCATGGGAGGGAGACTGGTCAAATAACACGTTGCCAGAGCCCGAACGCGTTAGCTTCGGTGCCCAGCGCTTTGGCCGTGGATATCAGGACAGTGAAGCAAGCGGTGATTACGGCTATGGCGGGCAGGTAGAACTGCGCTATATCAAGATGCGAAAAGAGAGTACCTGGCTTGCCACCATCCAGCCCTATATCCTGGCCGATACCGCGCAAACCTGGTTTAACACGTCCGGTTTGCCTCATCAGCGGCTCGGGTCAGTGGCTGCCGGGGTGATGATAGGCGATACGCGCCACTATAGCGTCACGGTTGAGGCGGCACGACCCGTCGGGGATGTTCCGACAGACAGTCGCAACAGAGACTGGCGCTACAGTCTGACGTTTACGTGGAATTTCAATAAAATGCAGTAAGCTTTTCAGCCCGAATCCTGGCAGGGTCAACGCAGCGCAACGCGTGGGTTGGACAGGCCTCCACGCAGGCCGGTCCGCCTTCGCGATGCAGGCATAAATCACATTTCAGCGCCTGCGCCTTATTTCCCTCCAGGCGCACCTGCATCGCCCCGTACGGACACGCCACCACACAGCTTTTGCACCCAATGCAGCGCGTCTGCTCAACGAGCCAGGCTCCCGCCGTACGGCTGATGGCATGGGTTGGACAGACGTTAGCACACGGCGCGTCCTCGCACTGATGGCAACCCACTGCCGTAGTGTATGAACTTCCCTTAACCACCCGAAGGCGGGGCGAAAAGGCATTAGCGGAGACGGCGTCCTGATGCGACACCGCGCAGGCCACTTCGCAGGTGCGGCACCCAATGCATTTTTCCGCATCCGCCATGATAAATCGGTTCATGTGTTACGCCTCGCGCACGTTAAAAGCCGGTTCTTTTGAGATAGCCGCTGGCGCTACCGTCGAAGTCAGAATGAATGTAAGCCGGATAAAACATAACGACTCCTGATATCCGTGCTTAATTCACGCCCGTCGCCAAATCCGGACGAGAGTACCAGGTTTAATTTTCTTTAAGAATGATACACATGATGCACACCTTTATTGATGGCGCAGATCGCATTAGCGTATCAGGAATATTAATGAGGAAGCCATGACGGGAAGGGAAAACGGGAGATCGGTACCCTCAAATATGCCCGGCGGCGCTTCGCTTGCACGGGCCTACGTAAAACTGCGATGGCAGTCCATGTAGGCCGGGTAAGGCGAAGCCGCCACCCGGCTTTAGCGCATCAGAAACGCCAGGTCAGGCCGGTCATCAGCGCGAAGCTGTCGTCGCGGTCGATCATCGGGCTGTTCTTCACGTCGTCAGGCAATACGGTGTAGACCGCGCTGGCGTTAAGATACAGCTTCTGGGTTAACTGATATTTGGCCGCCAGGCCAACGTATGGCGTCCAGCTGTCACCGGCGGTGTATTCATCCAGACCTGAGCGGCGAGACTCGCTGCCGGATACGCCATAGTAGTAGTCGTTATAGCTTTCGTCGCTATAGAAAATACCGACAGAGGGCGTCAGGGTCAGGCGTTCCATCCTGATTGGACGGAAGTATGAAACCTCGCCGATCATACCACCGCTTTCATCCGTGGCATCGCCCGAGACCGCCACTTTCAGCGAACCCCAGCTTTCGTGGCGGTAGTACGCGCCGCCGAGGAAGGCAGAAGCTTTACGCTCATCAAGCTTTTTCATATGATGGTCGTCGTTGTCATCAGGATCGAAATGCAGCGGCATCCACGATGCGGTCAGGCTGAGTTCATTTTTTGCGTCTTTCCACAGGATCCACCCGCCCATGGTCTGGCGAACATAAAAGCTATCGCCTTCGTAGCTAATTAACGGTACTGCGGTAGTATTTTCGTTATAGCCTTTGTAAGGAGACTCATTAAATACAGCCCCCGCTCCTAGTGAAAAGTCACCGGCCATTGCTGAGGATGTTGCAAATAACGTGGCAGCGATGAGTAAATTGTATTTAATAGTCATTACATGTAATCCATTAAAATGCCAAACAAGCGAGGCGCATAATAATGGTTACAAATTTGCCAATGCAACGCTGCGGTTTATATAATATTATATACAAAATCATATAGATGGGTGTGCATGATGAATAAATTACAGCTAAAGCCGCGCGAGTTAAAAATTATATCCGTCATCGCAGCCACCCACAGCATTGGTGATGCCGCCGCCCTGCTGGGCATGGCGCAGGCCAACGTCAGTAAATATCTGTCTGATTTTGAAACGCGGGTTGGACTCAAGGTTTTTGAGCGCACCACGCGGCAGCTGGCCCTGACCCAGTTTGGGGAAGCGTTACTCCCGTACATTGATGCCACGCTGGATAAGAACCGTCAACTCGTTAATTTTATTGCTGATTATAAGCATGAAAAGCGCGGAAAGGTCACGATCTATGCCCCTACAGGTATCGTAACTTATCTCGCGCGCCACGTGATCCATCAGATAGAAGATATCGGTGACATCCGCATCTCCCTGAAAACCTATAACCTGGATCGGAATGAATATTCAGAAGGCGTTTCCTTTCCTGATGACTGCGACATTTTAATTACCTATGCGCCGCCGAAAGACGAAAGTCTGGTTGCCAGCGTGTTAACAAAATATTCTGTTACGGCATTCGCTACTGTAGAATATTTAAATAAACACCCCTCAACGGGACCTGAAGGTTTAATTAATCACTCCTGTATTCTCATTGATTCCATGCTGATCGATGATGCAAACATCTGGCGTTTCCGCGTGCACGGCAGTGATAGCGTGCATGACTACCGGGTGACCGGTAATTATATTTGCGACAATACGCAGACGGCCCTGGAGCTGGCAAGAAATAATCTTGGGATTGTTTTTGCGCCAAAAGAAAGTCTGAAAAAAGAATTAACGCAAGGGATACTGGTCCCCTGCTTCCCGCATCAGGAAGAGTGGTGGCTCGATCTGACGGCCATCTTCCGCAAACGCGAATACCAGCCCTGGCGCGTGCAATACGTTCTGGATGGCGTTCTGAACTGCCTGCGCCAGCAAATTGCTCAGGCCGCCCATGGACGGCCTGAGCTGGGCGATTAGAACAGCCCCAGCGGTTTATCGGAGTAGCTGACCAGCAAACATTTCGTCTGCTGATAATGCTCCAGCATCATCTTGTGGGTTTCACGCCCGATACCCGATTGCTTATAACCGCCAAATGCAGCGTGGGCAGGATAGGCGTGGTAGCAGTTGGTCCAGACGCGCCCGGCCTGAATGCCTCTGCCCATTTTATAGGCCAGATTACCGTTGCGGCTCCAGACGCCAGCTCCCAGGCCATACGGAGTGTCGTTGGCAATCTCCAGCGCCTCCTCCATCGTTTTGAAGGTGGTTACGGCCAGCACCGGTCCGAAAATTTCCTCCTGGAAGACGCGCATGTTGTTCTGACCGAACAGGATCGTCGGCTCCAGGTAATACCCTTCCTGCAGATCCCCGCCGAGCACCTTACGGCGACCGCCAGTCAGAATATCCGCCCCCTCTTTCTTGCCGATATCGATGTAGTTGAGGATGGTTTCCAGCTGTCCGTGCGAGACCTGCGCCCCCATCTGCGTGACGTTATCGAGCGGATTACCGCTGCGGATAGACTCGACGCGGCGAATGGCCCGCTCCATAAAGCGCTCACAGATGGACTCCTGCACCAGCGCGCGGCTTGGGCAGGTGCAGACTTCGCCCTGGTTAAACGCAAACAGCGCAAACCCTTCCAGGGCTTTATCGAAGAAGGCATCCTCTTCCTCCATCACGTCCGCGAAGAAGATGTTCGGGGATTTCCCGCCCAGCTCCAGGGTCACGGGAATGATGTTCTGCGTGGCGTATTGCATAATCTGCTGGCCCACTTCCGTCGACCCGGTAAATGCCACTTTAGCGATCCGTTTCGAGGTAGCCAGATATTCCCCTATCTCACCGCCCGCACCGTTGACCACGTTAATCACGCCAGGCGGCAGAAGATCGCCAACGATTTCCATCAGCAGCAGCACCGAGAGCGGGGTCAGACGCGCCGGTTTAAGCACAATGCAGTTCCCGGCCGCCAGCGCGGGCGCCATTTTCCAGCTCGCCATCAGCAGCGGGAAGTTCCACGGAATGATTTGCCCGACGACGCCCAGCGGTTCGTGGAAATGATACGCCACGGTGTCGCTGTCTACCTCGCTTATTCCACCCTCCTGAGCGCGAATGCAGGAGGCAAAATAGCGGAAGTGGTCGATGGCCAGCGGCACGTCTGCCGCCATCGTTTCCCGGATCGGCTTGCCGTTATCCCAGGTTTCCGCCGTCGCCAGCAGCTCCAGATTCTGCTCCATCCGGTCAGCGATTTTGAACAAAATAGCCGCGCGGTCCTGAACCGAGGTATGGCCCCATTTATCTTTCGCTTTGTGCGCCGCATCCAGCGCCAGATCGATATCGCGCTTGCCGGAGCTGGCTATTTCGCACAGCGGCTGGCCGGTTACGGGGGTCAGGTTGGAATAGTATTCGCCGTCGACGGGAGCTACCCAGTCGCCGCCAATAAAGTTGTCATAACGAGGCTTCAGCTTGAGGGGAAAACCATACTCGCCGGGCTGGATACGCGATGAGGGAGGATTGTTTGTCATGACCGTCTCCTTGCTGTTGGTGTACATCAAGGGTAGTTCCGGCTGGCGATTTTCTCGCCAACCGGTAACGGCTTTACGACGGGGGTCACGGAGTTTCAGGAAATAATAACGAATCGCGCAATAAATGATCGTTACCGCGACGGCGGGTAAAGCCGATGCGGTTGAAATACTCCAGGATCTGAATCGCCAGCTTGCGGCCCACGTTCAGCCGGTCGCGGAAATCGGCTGCGCAGGTAGAGCCCCGCTCCTGATCCAGCTCGCGGATCAGGTTCGCAAACGCCACAATGCGATCGTTACGGTAATAACGATCTTTCACGATCGCGACTATCAGCCCCTGCTGCGCCGCATGGCGCAATACCTGACGCATCACCTGCTCGTCGGTATTCGTTTCGCGGGCCAGATCGCGAACCCACCACGGCTCATCGCCAAACAGCGAGGCCACTTTTTGCCATACTGCCTCTTGCTCAGCGGTGAACCCGGCCTTGTGATCCGGCAGATGCAGCCAGCCGTGGTGGCTTTTGATCGCCCCGCTTTCGCGCATGTTTTCAATCAGCAGCAGCACCAGTGCATCGTCTTCCATCGGCAGCGCCATGCGCCGCAGACGCTCACGGCCCGGGCCAGGCTCATCCTGATGCTGTTCATGGTATGTTGCGAGCGTGTTCAGTATCTTACGCTGCCAGTTCGCAGCAACCGGGGCGTTTAGCAGACTGTTTCCAGCCTGAATAAAGCCCGGCTGCTGGGCCAGCATGCGTAACCCTTCCTCGCTCAGCTGGCGTGCCCATGCAAAATCACGCAGGCTCACCGCACCGCGCTCAAGATGCACCCGCAGCGCGGCGTTATCATCGCTGGCCTGCGCCAACGCTGCCAGCCACTGCAGATATTCAGGCTTACGCTTGCCGCGTCGCGGCGGATTCAGCGCGACCACCCGTGCCCCGGCCAGCGTTTCCCGCGCGGAAATATCACGCAGAACCAGACGATCGTTGTCTGCAAGCCAGAGCGGTGAATCGAATACCACTTCGGCAAGATCGTTTTCCAGCAGCGACACGCGCCCGGTGATATGGCTGGCCGCGTGGTGAATATGCAGCGGCTGCCATTGGGTCAGGGGCACGTTTGTCTGCAGGGAGACAATGACGCGTTCAGACGGCTCAGGCGGGGCATCGGCCAGCAGCCAGTCGCCGCGGTTAAGCTGCTCTTTTTCCGCATCCCCGGCAATGTTCAGCGCGATCCGCTGCCCGGCATGAGCACGCTCCGCGGGCTGGTTTTGCGCATGCAGGCCGCGCACGCGCATCGGTTTGTTAACGCCCGTCAGCCAAAGCGTATCACCTACGTTCACTTCACCGCTCAGCGCCGTACCGGTCACCACCAGCCCCGCGCCTTTGACGGTAAACGCCCGGTCAATTGCCAGACGGAAGCGGTGATGGCTGGCGTGGTCACGCGACGAAAGCTGCTGTAAGTGGTGGCGAAGTTCATCGATACCGCGCCCTTCTGTCGCCACGGTGACAAAAAGCGGTGCATCGGCAAAACCATACTCCTGCAAGGTCGCCTGTACCGCTTCGCGCACTTCGCTGACGCGAGCGTCATCCACGCGATCGGCTTTGGTCAGCGCCACGGTCAGCTGCGGGTTACCGGTCAGCTGCAGGATCGCCAGGTGCTCACGGGTTTGCGCCATGACGCCATCATCGCAGGCCACCACCAGCAGGGCATGATCGATACCCCCCACGCCCGCCAGCATGTTGGACAGAAACTTTTCATGCCCCGGAACATCAATAAAACCCAGCACGCGACCATCAGGCTGGGGCCAGTAGGCATAGCCCAGATCGATGGTCATGCCGCGCTTTTTCTCTTCCGGCAGGCGGTCGGCGTTTATGCCGGTAATCGCCTGCAGCAACGTGGTTTTTCCGTGGTCGACATGACCGGCGGTGGCAATAATCATTTCAACAACATCTCCAGAAATCGCTCTTCATCTTCAAGGCAGCGCAGATCCAGCCACATTCGGCCATCGTAAATCCGCCCGATAACCGGCGCAGGCAGGCCACGCCAGCGCGACGACAGGGCTTCAAGGTGGCTGCCGCGCCCGTCACGCGGGGTGAACGTGAGCGCTTCACTCGGCAGCCTGTCCACCGGCAGCGAACCGCTGCCAATCTGCGACTGGCAGGGTTCAATGCGAACGTCAAAATCGGGGTAGTGCGGGGCAATGCGCGGCAGCAGTAATTCGGCCTGGGCGCGAATCGAGGCGGCATCACGGGTTAACAGACGCAGCGTGGGCAGGCGGTCGGCCAGTTTCTCCGGATGGAGATAGAGCCGCAGCGTCGCCTCCAGCGCGGCAAGCGTCATTTTATCGGCTCGCAGGGCGCGCTTGAGCGGATGCTGCTGCAGCTTCGCAATCAGCTCGCGCTTGCCGACGATAATCCCGGCCTGCGGCCCGCCCAGCAGCTTGTCGCCGGAAAAGCTGACCAGGCTAACGCCTGCGGCAATCATCTCTTGCGGCATCGGCTCTCTCGGCAGCCCGTAAAGGCTCAGATCCACCAGCGAGCCGCTGCCGAGATCGGCAATCACCGGAATATTCAGTTCGCGGCCAATCGCCGCCAGCTCTGCCTCTTCAACCGTTTTGGTGAAGCCTTCAATATGATAATTGCTGGTGTGGACCTTCATCAGCAGGGCGGTATTTTCATTCACCGCCGCGCGATAATCTTTCGCATGAGTACGGTTAGTGGTGCCCACTTCATGTAGCGTGCAGCCCGCCTGGCGCATCACGTCCGGAATACGAAACGCCCCGCCAATCTCCACCAGCTCGCCGCGGGAAACCACCACCTCTTTGCCGCTGGCGGTGGCCGCCAGCATCAGCAGCACCGCTGCGGCGTTGTTATTCACAATGCAGGCATCTTCCGCGCCGGTCAGCTGGCACAGCAGGTCCGCCAGCGCCCGGTCACGATGCCCGCGACCGGCGCCGTCCAGATCGTACTCCAGCGTCACGGGCGCCCGCATGGCCTGCACAACCGCCGCAACCGCCTCTTCCGCCTGCTGCGCGCGGCCCAGGTTGGTATGCAGCACGGTACCGGTCAGGTTAATCACCGGGCGTAATGCGCTTTGCGCTTTCTCATCCAGCCGGTGCTCAACTTCCTGCTCCCACGCCGCGCACCAGTCGGGCAAGGCGTTTTCTGCCTGAATAGCGCATCGGGCTTCGTCCTGAAGCAGGCGTAACATCTCCACCGTCGCGGTATGGCCAAAACGCTCAACGGCAGCATGAATGCGGGGCTCGCGAAGGAGACGGTCGGTAGCGGGGATTTGGCTGTACAGCGAATGATGAGTAGTCATGAAAGCGCCTGGCGAGTAAATATCTTCCCCCCTCCCGACGGGAGAGGGAGTTAACATGTGGAGGGATTGTACCGCCTCCGACGCCGAAGTGTTATAACCCGCATCAAGCCTTTGGCGGTTCGGTACGGGCAAAGCTCTCGCGGCTAAAAAGCGTGTCTGCCAGTTTCACCAGCAACGGACGGTCGACGCACCAGCCAGGGGAAACCCGGCGGAAGTTGAGATAGCCGATGGCGCAGGCGATAGCGATAGTTGCCAGGTTCAGGCTGTCGGTTTGAATTTTGCCCTCCCGGATAAGCTGTTCGCACCTGTCCAGGCTGCGGCTGATTTTTTCCCGCTGGCGTAACAGTTCCGTTTCCGACTGCTGGGCGGCGGGCCTGGCCTGCTCACGCACGGAGGTTAACGCCGCATCCATAATGCCATCGGCCAGGGCTTCAATTTGCTTCACCGCCAGCGCCGCTTTTGGGTCAGCCGGCAGCATTGCCGGGGCAACGCCCAGCAGCTCGATATACTCCGCAATAATCGGGGAATCGAACCAGTATTCGCCCTCGTCCGTCACCAGCGCCGGGACTTTCCCCAGCGGGTTGTACTGCGCGACGCCGTTTTCAGCGTTGTAGGGCTGTTCATTGATGAATTCAAATTCAATCCCTTTCTCCAGCAGGAGAATCGAGATTTTTCGCACGAAGGGACTGGTGTAGCTACCGATGAGTTTCATTGCCTGATCCTTGATGCCGGAAAAAAGTCAGTATGGATCAAGCGATGAAAAAAGGGCAGGTACGCGTGTCGCATTCCTGCCCTGGAAGGATTAGTGATCGAGGTAGAGGTAGTGCATCCAGCTGGTCATACGCAGCAATACTTTACGCATCACCGAGACGTGGGCGAAATGGTCCGAGTAGACCGCCACCTGGGCATAGATACCGTCTGGCAGCGCATCGACTTCCGTATTCGGATCCAGCTCAATCGTACCCAACACGCCGTCCGTTCCCGGCACCACCGTCAGCGACTGCAGCGCACCCTGCGCCTGATAGGAGCCTCCCGGCACCACCGGCAGAATACTGGTGAGTTTACCGGTAAACACCTGGCCCGGCAGCGCGTTAAACACCACTTCCGCTTCATCGCCCGGCTTCAGACGCAGCAGCGAGTTCTGACGGAACTGGGCCACGATCTGACGCTTCTGTTCAGGAATAAAGACCATCACCGGACGCAGCGGCAGCGCGGCGGCGTACGTCCCCGGACGGATCAGCACCTGGGTGATGTAGCCATCGCTTGGCGCACGGACCACGGTCTGATCCAGGTTGTATTTCGCTTCAGCAAGCTGCGCGCGTAAGGAGGCAATCTGCGACTGTTCGCCGTTCACCATGCTGTCCAGCTGGCTTTGAATCTGCGTCTGTTCGGCAACGGAGCCTTTCACCATCGCATCCTGTGCGAGATAATTTTGCCGCGCGTTGTCGATATCGCTTTCAGAAAACGGATTCACCTTTGCCTGGCTGCCTTTCAGGTAGCGCTGATAATCTTTAAACAGACGATCGCGTTCAGCCGACACGCGGGTGGTATTGGCGACCGCTTCCGAAAGCTGCGCTTTCAGATTGTCGATATTGTGCGTTGCGGTCACCAGGTCGGCCTGGAGTCTGTCGACGCGCGCCTGGTAGCGGCCCGGATCCAGTTTAAATAACACTTCGCCTTTTTTAATTAGCTGGTTATTTTTATCGGTCACTTCACTGACCACCCCGGTAACCTGCGGCGTAATTGGAATAGAAATAACCGCCTTTTGCGCCGTAAAGGTGTACGGATGGTTATAGTTCATTAACAGAATAAGTCCGGCAACAATAAACACCCCGCCTAATGTCGCGGTGGCAAGCGTCCACTGGTTTACCGGAATACGGAATATTTTAAAAATCACCCAGGCAAATGCCACATAGGTCAAAATAATTAACAGATCCATGATTAGCGCTCCAGCGTGTTCTTATCAGCGGCGGGCTGTACCGCGGCCAGCTTTTGTTCTAATTCGGCCACGCGTTTGGCCAGCGCATCCATGCCCGGAACCTCATCAGGCTTGGTGATGTGGTTTTGCATCCCCCAGCCGCGATCTTCACGGTACAGCGTGGCCCATATCCACAGGAACGGCCAGATGGCATGGAGCGTAAACAGGCTAATCCAGCCTGCCGTGTGAATCGCATCGGCATGCGGATGGTTTCGCTTTTTGGCCATATTATAAGGAATGTCATGGATGGCGATGATTCCATAAAAAAGAACAAGAAATACAAAAATCAATACGCCCAGCGCAAAATAGTTGAGAAACATATTCTCCTCACTTAAACAACGTCAACTCATTTAATTAATAAAACAGTACGCAACCTAATTAATTTATTTTGAAATACAGAAGGTATACTGGTTATTTCAGAGCCGGGGAGTATCGTTTTTTATAATATCTCCGTGCAAGTTTATAAGCGTGTCAAAATATATCATGAATAATAATATACTTAACCTTACAATATGAGCGTAATCCACCTTTTAACTTTTCGCCATACCACACTTCAAAAGTGGTTTTTTAGCTTAACGTGTCGCGCTATGCCATCCTGACGCCGAATCGCTAAGCAGAGTTTGCCGCCGATCGCAGCCGGAGAAATCTGCATAAAAATATTTTGTGAAATCAGTCACAATCCAGAAACAAACCCACAAAACCAAATCGTGACAACCATCACAGAAAAGGGTGGTTTTTGCCGCATTTTTCGCCGTCGTATTTTTTTTGCCCACCTTTTTTGTGACTAAGATCACCTCATTGACATCCACACCCCCTACCTTTACGTGATGTGCGTCACACAAATTTTCGCTGTCTGGACAGTTGAACGATTCAGTGCCAGATTTCACAGCATCAGAACAGGGCCCGGCTACCTCTGCCGCCTCATTAACAATAAACCTCGGGCCGCAAGCCTAAGCGTAAACAGAAGAAGGGGTGTTTTATGTCATCCGATTTCAAGATCAAAGTTCAAAGCTTTGGTCGTTTCCTCAGCAACATGGTGATGCCAAATATCGGCGCGTTTATCGCGTGGGGTATCATCACTGCATTGTTCATTCCGACAGGGTGGTTGCCTAACGAAACGCTGGCGAAACTTGTTGGCCCAATGATTACCTATCTCCTGCCGCTGCTCATCGGTTTCACCGGTGGTCGTCTGGTGGGCGGTGACCGTGGTGGCGTAGTGGGTGCCATCACGACCATGGGTGTTATCGTCGGTGCGGATATGCCGATGTTCCTCGGTGCAATGATTGCCGGTCCTCTGGGCGGCTGGGCGATTAAGAAATTCGACGTCTGGGTTGATGGTAAGATCAAATCCGGCTTCGAAATGCTGGTGAACAACTTCTCTGCGGGCATCATCGGGATGATCCTCGCGATTCTGGCGTTCCTCGGCATTGGCCCAGCGGTTGAAGTGCTGTCCAAAATTCTGGCGGCAGGCGTTAACTTTATGGTGGCGCACGACATGCTGCCGCTGGCGTCTATCTTTGTTGAACCGGCGAAAATCCTGTTCCTGAACAACGCCATCAACCACGGTATCTTCTCGCCGCTGGGTATTCAGCAGTCTCACGATCTCGGCAAGTCTATCTTCTTCCTGATTGAAGCTAACCCAGGTCCGGGTATGGGCGTACTGCTGGCGTACATGTTCTTTGGTCGCGGCAGCGCTAAGCAGTCTGCTGGTGGTGCGGCAATCATTCACTTCCTGGGTGGTATCCACGAAATTTACTTCCCGTACGTGCTGATGAACCCACGCCTGATCCTGGCCGTTATCCTTGGCGGTATGACCGGCGTGTTCACCCTGAGCGTGCTGGGCGGCGGTCTGGTGTCTCCAGCTTCTCCGGGTTCTATCCTGGCGGTGCTGGCGATGACGCCAAAAGGGGCGTACTTCGCCAACATCGCGGCCATCTGTGCGGCCATGGCCGTCTCCTTCGTGGTCTCTTCTATCCTGCTGAAAACCAGCAAAGTGAAAGAAGACGACGATATTGAAGCGGCGACCCGTCGTATGCACGACATGAAAGCCGAATCCAAAGGCGCGACCCCGCTGGCGGCTGGCGACGTGTCTAACGACCTGAGCCACGTGCGTAAAATCATCGTTGCCTGTGACGCCGGTATGGGTTCCAGCGCAATGGGTGCAGGCGTGCTGCGTAAGAAAGTGCAGGATGCGGGCCTGACCAACATCTCCGTCACCAACAGCGCCATTAACAGCCTGCCGCCGGACGTTGACCTGGTCATCACGCACCGCGACCTGACCGAACGCGCCATGCGCCAGGTGCCGCAGGCACAGCACATCTCGCTGACCAACTTCCTCGACAGCGGCCTGTACACCAGCCTGACCGAACGTCTGGTTGCGGCGCAGCGTCACGAAGACAACGAAGTGAAAGTGCGCTCAAGCCTGCAGGACAGCTTTGACGAAAGCAACGCCCACCTGTTCAAACTGGGTGCGGAAAACATCTTCCTCGGCCGTACAGCGGCAACCAAAGAAGAGGCGATTCGCTTTGCCGGCGAGCAGCTGGTGAAAGGCGGTTACGTTCAGCCTGAATATGTCGACGCAATGCTGGAACGCGAAAAACTGACGCCAACCTACCTGGGCGAATCCATCGCGGTGCCGCACGGTACGGTTGAAGCGAAAGATCGCGTCCTGAAAACCGGCGTCGTATTCTGTCAGTATCCGCAGGGCGTGCGCTTCGGTGAAGAAGAAGACGACATCGCCCGTCTGGTGATTGGTATCGCCGCTCGCAACAACGAGCACATTCAGGTGATTACCAGCCTGACCAACGCGCTGGACGATGAGTCTGTCATTGCGCGTCTGGCGAGCACCACCAGCGTGGAAGAAGTCCTGGCACTTCTTAACAAATAAGTTCTCTTCCCTCTCCCCCATGGGGGAGAGGGCTAGGGTGAGGGGAAAAAGTTCCTCACCCCAGCCCTCTCGGGTAAAAACATTGATGAAGGTTAACACTATGAAAGCATTACATTTTGGCGCAGGTAATATCGGTCGTGGTTTTATCGGTAAACTGCTGGCAGACGCGGGCATTACGCTGACATTCGCCGATGTGAATCAGGTGGTCCTGGATGCCCTGAATGCGCGTCATAGCTATCAGGTCCATGTAGTCGGTGAAAACGAGCAGGTTGAGACGGTGTCCGGCGTCAACGCGGTCAGCAGCATCGGGGAAGACGTTATCGACCTGATCGCCAGCGTCGATCTGGTCACCACGGCCGTGGGTCCGGTCGTCCTTGAGCGCATCGCCCCTGCGGTTGCGAAAGGCCTGGCAAAACGTAAAGCGCAGGGCATCGACGCTCCGCTGAACATCATCGCCTGTGAAAACATGGTGCGCGGCACCACGCAGCTGAAAGGCCACGTGCTTAACGCTGTAGCAGACGAAGACAAAGCCTGGGTTGAAGCGCACGTTGGGTTTGTGGATTCCGCCGTGGATCGCATCGTTCCGCCGTCTGAATCCGCCACCAACGACCCGCTGGAAGTGACCGTGGAAACCTTCAGCGAGTGGATCGTGGATAAAACCCAGTTTAAAGGCGCCCTGCCGACCATTCCGGGAATGGAATTAACCGATAACCTGATGGCATTTGTCGAACGCAAACTCTTCACGCTGAACACCGGGCATGCTATAACCGCGTACCTCGGAAAATTGGCCGGTCATCAGACCATTCGTGATGCGATCCTCGATGAGAAGATCCGCGCGGTGGTGAAAGGGGCAATGGAAGAGAGCGGCGCGGTGCTGATCAAACGCTACGGTTTTGATGCTGATAAACACGCAGCATACATCCAGAAAATCCTCGGTCGCTTTGAAAATCCGTATCTGAAAGATGACGTTGAGCGCGTGGGCCGCCAGCCTCTGCGCAAACTGAGCGCGGGCGACCGTCTGATTAAGCCGCTGCTGGGCACGCTGGAATACGGCCTGCCGCACGCCAACCTGGTGAAAGGGATTGCCGCCGCGATGCACTACCGCAGCGAGCAGGACCCACAGGCGCAGGAACTGGCTCAGCTTATTGATGACAAAGGCGCGCAGGCTGCGCTGGCGCAGATTTCCGGTCTGGACGCCAACAGCGACGTGGTTGTGGAGGCGGTTAACGCATACAACGCAACCAAATGATGCACAGTGCGGCGCAGGTTAACCTGCGCCCAGATAATAAATTGTCAGATATGCAGGCAATAATGGAACAAACCCAGGCCTTTGAAAATCGTGTGCTTGAGCGTCTGAATGCTGGCAAAACCGTACGAAGTTTCCTGATTGCCGCCGTCGAGCTGTTAACCGAGGCGGTGAATATCCTGGTGCTTCAGGTGTTTCGCAAAGACGACTACGCGGTAAAGTATGCTGTAGAACCGTTACTGGACGGAGACGGACCGCTGGGCGATTTATCCGTGCGTCTAAAGCTGATTTATGGTCTTGGCGTGCTCAACCGACAAGAGTATGAAGATGCGGAGCTGTTAATGGCGCTGCGCGAAGAGCTCAATCATGACGGTAACGAGTACACCTTTACCGATGATGAGATCCTGGGACCCTTCGGCGAGCTGCACTGCGTCACCGCGCTGCCCCCTGCTCCCCATTTTGATAACAGCGACCCTGAGCTCTATGCGATGCAAAAGCTTCGTTATCAACAGGTTGTCCGTTCCACGATGGTTCTCTCCCTGACTGAGCTGATTTCCCGAATCAGCTTAAAAAAAGCGTTTCAGAAGTAAGCCTGCTCACATTGGTGTATCCTTCCCTGTAAATTCCCCGTTTTCAGAGTTATTTGTCATGAAAGAAGTCGAAAAGAACGAAATTAAACGCCTGAGCGACCGCCTGGATCTGATCCGCCACCAGATGGCTGGCCTGTCACTGGTCGATTCCGCCGAGAAGTACGCCGAGCTGGAAAAAGAAGCCGCCACGCTGGAAACAGAAATCGAGCGTCTGCGCGAAGTGAAGGGCCAGAAGCTGAGCAAAGAAGCGCAGAAGCTGATGAACATGCCGCACCGCCGCGCGATCACCAAAAAAGAACAGGCCGACATGGGCAAGCTGAAGAAAAGCGTCCGTGGTCTGGTGGTGGTACACCCTATGACCGAGCTTGGTCGTGAAATGGGCCTGAAAGAGATGACGGGCTTTTGTAAGACCGCGTTCTGATACTTCCCCCTCTTCCTGTGGGAGAGGGCCGGGGTGAGGGCATCAGGCCCCACCCTGCTTCAAATTGGCCCAACCAATCCCCCTTTTCTTTCTTCCCCGGTTCACAATTCCATTATTTCCGCTCACAAACTCATTGCCTGACCATAACATTTGGTTAACCATTCATTGTCATTAACCCTACAACACAACATTGGCAGGACCACTTTTACACAACCTGTGACGCAGAGTTGAGCGGAGACTCACCCGCAGCGCAGGCTGTCTGGTCCCCAGGAGACCTGCATGAGCCTCTGGCAACAAAACTACGACCCGGCCGGAAATATCTGGCTGTCGAGCCTGATCGCATCGCTTCCGATCCTGTTCTTCTTCTTTGCGCTGATTAAGCTCAAGCTGAAGGGCTACCTCGCCGCGACGTATACCGTTGCTATCGCCCTGATGGTGGCGCTGTTCTTCTATAAAATGCCGGTCGATCGCGCGCTGGCCTCCGTCGTCTACGGTTTCTTCTACGGCCTGTGGCCGATTGCGTGGATCATCATCGCGGCGGTGTTTGTCTATAAAATCTCGGTGAAAACCGGGCAGTTCGACATAATCCGTTCGTCGATTCTTTCCATCACGCCGGACCAGCGCCTGCAGATGCTGATTGTCGGCTTCTCCTTCGGGGCGTTTCTGGAAGGTGCGGCAGGCTTTGGCGCACCGGTGGCGATCACCGCCGCGCTGCTGGTCGGTCTGGGCTTTAACCCGCTCTATGCCGCCGGTCTGTGCCTGATTGTGAACACCGCGCCGGTTGCGTTTGGCGCGATGGGTATTCCGATTCTGGTGGCCGGACAGGTCACCGGGCTGGACAGCTTCGAGATCGGCCAGATGGTTGGCCGCCAGCTGCCCTTCCTGACCATTATCGTCCTGTTCTGGATCATGGCGATTATGGACGGCTGGCGCGGCGTGAAGGAGACCTGGCCTGCGGTGATGGTGGCGGGCGGTTCGTTCGCTATCGCTCAATACCTCAGCTCGAACTTCCTCGGCCCGGAGCTGCCGGACATCATCTCTTCGCTGGTGTCGCTGGTCTGTCTGACGCTGTTCCTGAAGCGCTGGCAGCCGGTGCGTATTTTCCGCTTCGCCGACATGGGCGCCTCGCAGGTTGATCAAACCCTGGCCCGTACGGGCTATACGGCAGGACAGGTGATCCGCGCCTGGTCGCCGTTCCTGTTCCTGACCGCAACGGTGACCCTGTGGAGCATCCCGCCTTTTAAAGCCCTGTTCGCCCCGGGCGGCGCGCTGTACGACATGGTGATTAACATCTCCGTACCGTTCCTCGACAAGATGGTCGCCCGTATGCCGCCGGTGGTGCACGCCGCTACGCCGTATGCCGCGGTCTATAAATTCGACTGGTTCTCCGCCACCGGTACCGCCATCCTGTTTGCCGCGATCCTTTCCGTAGTGTGGCTGCGCATGAAGCCTGCGGCCGCGGTGCAGACCTTTGCCGCGACCGTTAAAGAGCTGATGCTGCCGATTTACTCCATCGGCATGGTGCTGGCGTTCGCGTTTATCTCGAACTACTCCGGCCTGTCATCGACGCTGGCGCTGGCGCTGGCCCATACCAGCCACGCCTTCACCTTCTTCTCGCCGTTCCTCGGCTGGCTGGGGGTGTTCCTGACCGGTTCCGATACCTCGTCTAACGCCCTGTTTGCCGCGCTGCAGGCAACGGCAGCCCAGCAGATTGGCGTGTCGGACGTCCTGCTGGTGGCCGCGAACACCACCGGCGGCGTGACCGGGAAAATGATCTCTCCACAATCCATCGCCATTGCCTGTGCGGCGGTGGGACTGGTCGGTAAAGAGTCGGATCTGTTCCGCTTTACCGTGAAACACAGCCTGATATTCACCTGCATGGTCGGGGTGATCACCACCCTGCAGGCCTATGTCTTAACCTGGATGATCCCATGATAGTGATGCCCAGACGCCTGTCCGACGAGATTGCCTCTCGCGTGCGGGCGCTGATTGAAGAACAACAGCTTGAAGCGGGCATGAAGCTGCCCGCCGAACGCCAGCTTGCCGCCCAGCTTGGCGTGTCGCGCAATTCACTGCGCGAGGCGCTGGCGACGCTGGTCAGCGAAGGCGTGCTGGTGAGCCGTCGCGGCGGCGGCACCTTTGTGCGCTGGCAGCATGACGACTGGTCCGAGCAAAACATCGTGCAGCCGCTGAAGACGCTGATGGAGAACGACCCGGACTACAGCTTCGACATCCTTGAAGCGCGTCACGCCATCGAAACCAGTACCGCCTGGCACGCGGCGATGCGGGCAACCGACGCCGACAAAGAGAAACTCATCGCCTGCTTTGAGGCCACGCAAAGCAGCGACCCGGACATCGCCTCCCAGGCGGACGTCCGTTTTCACCTGGCGATTGCCGAGGCGTCGCACAACGTGGTGCTGCTCCAGACCATGCGCGGGTTCTTCGACCTGCTGCAATCCTCCGTGAAGCAGAGCCGCCAGCGCATGTATCTGGTTCCGCCAGTGTTTGCCCAACTGACCGAACAGCACGAGGCGGTGCTCAACGCCATTCTCGCCGGTGATGCCGAGGCCGCGCGCAAAGCGATGATGGCGCATCTCGGTTTCGTGCACACCACCATTAAACGATTCGATGAAGACCAGGCCCGACAGGCGCGTATTACCCGTCTGCCTGGCGACAGTGATATTTCCAGGGAGAACAAAGCATGATTATTTCAGCAGCCAGTGACTATCGCGCCGCGGCGCAGCGCATTTTGCCCCCGTTCCTGTTCCACTATATCGACGGCGGGGCGTATGCCGAATATACCCTGCGCCGCAACGTGGAAGATCTGTCGGAAGTGGCCCTGCGCCAGCGCGTGCTGAAGAATATGTCTGACCTGAGCCTTGAGACAAAGCTGTTCAACGAAACGCTCTCCATGCCCGTGGCGCTCGCGCCTGTGGGCTTATGCGGCATGTATGCCCGCCGCGGTGAAGTGCAGGCGGCCGCGGCGGCGGATGCCAAAGGCATTCCGTTTACCCTTTCCACCGTGTCCGTCTGCCCGATTGAAGAGGTCGCCCCGACCATCAAGCGCCCGATGTGGTTCCAGCTGTACGTCCTGCGCGATCGCGGCTTTATGCGCAACGCGCTCGAGCGCGCCAAAGCGGCGGGCTGCTCCACGCTGGTCTTTACCGTCGATATGCCAACGCCCGGGGCGCGCTACCGCGATGCGCACTCCGGCATGAGCGGCCCTAACGCTGCGCTCCGTCGTTACTGGCAGGCGGTTACTCACCCGCAGTGGGCGTGGGATGTCGGCCTGAACGGTCGTCCGCACGATCTCGGGAATATCTCGGCTTACCTCGGTAAACCGACCGGGCTGGAGGATTACATTGGCTGGCTGGCGAACAACTTCGATCCGTCGATCTCGTGGAAAGACCTGGAGTGGATCCGCGAGTTCTGGGACGGCCCGATGGTGATCAAAGGGATCCTCGATCCGGAAGATGCCCGCGACGCGGTCCGCTTTGGCGCAGACGGGATTGTGGTATCTAACCACGGCGGACGCCAGCTTGACGGTGTGCTCTCTTCCGCACGCGCCCTGCCGGCCATCGCCGATGCGGTGAAAGGCGATATTGCGATCCTGGCCGACAGCGGCATCCGCAACGGGCTGGACGTGGTGCGAATGATTGCGCTGGGCGCCGACAGCGTGCTGCTGGGGCGCGCGTATCTGTATGCGCTGGCGACGGCGGGCCAGGCAGGGGTGGCGAATCTGCTCAACCTGATCGAAAAAGAGATGAAGGTAGCGATGACGCTGACAGGTGCAAGAACGATTAGCGAAATCAGTAAAGATTCCCTGGTACAGGAGTTAAATAAATTACCGGCGGCGCTGGCGCCACTTGCTCAGGGAAACGCGGCGTAAATTCTCCTCCGTTAATATACCTTTCTCACGCGCCCGATTTCCCCCTCGGGCGCTTTTTTACGCCAAAAATAACATCCAGATAACATATTGGATAAGAAAATTTGACATCCACCTGCCGTCCGCAATTGTATAGACAAGCAAATACAAGAACACAAAAACAACATCAGATCGGAGGGGAGCGTATGGCGTATTCAGGTAAGGTGGATATTCAGCAGGTGATCGATGAGAGTTCCTTTTCAGGGTTTCACTGGCTGCTCATTGTGCTGGGCTTTCTGGTTCTGGCGATCGATGGTTTTGATACGGCGGCGATGGGTTACATCGCGCCTACGCTGTCGGCAGAATGGGGGATACATAAACAGGATCTGGGGCCGGTGCTGAGCGCGGCGCTGCTGGGGCTGTCGCTGGGCGCGCTGATTGCCGGTCCGGTATCGGACCGGATGGGGCGCAAGCGCGTGCTGGTCTTTTCGTGCCTGTTCTTCGGCCTTGCGAGCCTGGGGACGGCCTGGGCGCAAAGTCTGAATACGCTCACGCTGTGGCGCTTTCTGACGGGCCTCGGCCTCGGCGCCGCAATGCCGAACGCCATCACGCTAATCTCCGAGTTTGCCCCCCAGCGCTGTCGCGCCATGGCGATTAATACCATGTACTGCGGCTTCCCTCTCGGTGCGGCGGGCGGCGGCGCGATCTCTTCCTGGCTTATCCCCCATCACGGCTGGCGAAGCGTGCTGCTGACCGGGGCGATTGCGCCGCTGATTTTAACGCTGCTGCTGGGGCTGTTTTTACCGGAGTCCGTGAAGTTTCTGGTGCAGCGCGGGAAAGACGTCATGCAGGTCCGCCGCATCGCCAGCCGGTTCGCCCGCAGCACGCTGGATAGCGTCACGGGCTTCTTCCTGGCGGAGGAGAAAGTCGCCTCTAAAAAAGGGAGCGTGTCGCAGCTCTTTTCCATGCCCTGGCTGCCCGGCACCCTGATGCTGTGGGTGACCTATTTTATGGGGCTGGTGATTTACTACGTCCTGCTTAGCTGGATGCCAACGCTGATGCAGGGGATGGGCTATGCTCTGGCGGAATCCGCCTGGCTCACCTCGCTGTTCACCTTCGGCGGCACCGCAGGCATTCTGCTCGCGGGCTGGATGATGGACCGCTGGGAAGCGCATAAAGTGGTCGCGTGTGGTTTCGTGCTGACAATGGGCCTTATTCTTTTACTGGGTATTGAGCATAACCATATCGCTCTGTT
The DNA here is from genome assembly GCF_020149545.1 of Enterobacter cloacae complex sp. ECL352. Lineage (NCBI taxonomy): Bacteria > Pseudomonadati > Pseudomonadota > Gammaproteobacteria > Enterobacterales > Enterobacteriaceae > Enterobacter > Enterobacter cloacae complex sp. ECL352. The sequence goes on along the minus strand of NZ_CP083709.1, from coordinate 2,473,166 downwards.
TGGCGGGCTGATTTTCCTGATGGGGATCGCGATGAACGGCGCGCAATCGGGCATGCAAACCCTGGCCGCCACCTTTTACCCTACCGAGTGCCGCGCGACGGGCATCGCCTGGATGCAGGGGATCGGCCGCTTTGGCGGCGTGGCGGGAACCATGACCAGCGCCCAGCTTCTCGCTATGCAGTGGCAGGCAGACAGTATTTTAATGATCCTCAGCGTGCCCGCTCTGGTGGCCGCTGCGGCAACCCTCTACAAAATGCTGTACAGCCGCTCGCAGGAACCCGGCGTCGCGTAGTTCCTCTCTTTTCTGCTATTCTGCCCCCGCAATTAAGGGGGCAGCATGATTAACATCGTTTTATTCGAACCAGAAATTCCGCCAAATACCGGCAATATTATCCGCCTGTGTGCGAACACCGGTTTTCGTCTGCATATCATTGAGCCGATGGGCTTTACGTGGGACGACAAACGCCTGCGTCGCGCAGGGCTGGATTATCATGAATTTACCGCCGTCGTTCGCCATCACGATTACGCCGCGTTTCTGGAAGCCGAGAAGCCGCAGCGCATGTTCGCCCTGACCACCAAAGGCACGCCAGCGCATAGCGCCGTGAGCTATCAGGCAGGTGACTATCTGATGTTTGGCCCGGAAACCCGCGGCCTGCCGGCCACGATCCTGGATGCCCTGCCCGCCGAGCAGAAAATCCGTATTCCGATGATGCCGGACAGCCGCAGCATGAACCTGTCGAACGCGGTGTCGGTGGTGGTGTATGAAGCCTGGCGCCAGCTGGGGTATCCGGGCGCCATTCTCAGAAGTTAAATGCCGTCACCATACTCGAACGTATGGTGAATGCCGTTGAAGTGCTGATCCATGTCCATGGACGGCTTATCGCTGTCTGGTTTACCGACGATGCGCGCCGGTACGCCAGCGGCGGTGGTATGCGGCGGCACGGGCTGGAGCACCACGGAGCCTGCGCCGATCTTCGCGCCGCGCCCGACTTCGATATTGCCGAGGATTTTGGCACCCGCGCCAATCATCACCCCTTCACGGATTTTCGGATGGCGATCGCCGCTGGTTTTACCGGTACCGCCCAGGGTAACCGACTGCAGGATCGAGACGTCATCTTCAATGACCGCCGTTTCCCCGACGACAATCCCGGTGGCGTGGTCGAGCATGATCCCGCGGCCAATCTTTGCCGCCGGGTGAATATCGACCTGGAACGTCACGGAAACCTGGTTTTGCAGGAAGATCGCCAGCGCGCGGCGGCCTTCATTCCACAGCCAGTGGCCGATGCGGTAAGCCTGCAGGGCGTGGAAGCCTTTCAGGTACAGCAGCGGCGTAGAATATTTATCGACCGCCGGGTCACGCGTGCGCACGGCCTGGATATCGCAGGCGGCAGAGGCGATCATTTCCGGGTCTGCGGCGTAAGCCTCTTCCACCACTTCACGAATGGCGATAGCAGGCATGATCGAGGAAGCCAGTTTGTTGGCGAGCATATAGCTCAGCGCGCTGCCGAGATTTTCGTGCTTGAGTAGCGTCGCGTGGTAGAAACTGGCCAGCATAGGCTCGCAGTCGGCCAGCGCCCGGGCTTCGGCTTTAATATTGTTCCAGACGATATCCAGTTCTTCACACGGCATTGCTTACTCCAGACGATAGTTAATGACCAGCCAGTTCTGCGCTGGCTGGGTCATTCAGGTGACAACGGTTCCGACTAGTTACTGCTGCGCTCGTCCTTGCGCGCGCGACCTAATAAGGTCAATGCTGCCTCGCGCGCATTTTTTCCGCAATACAATACCTGATAAATTTCCTCGGTTATTGGCATTTCGACACCGAAACGGTGCGCCAACTCGCGGACTTCTTTGGTATTGCGGTAGCCTTCAACCACCTGACCAATCTTCTCCTGCGCGCCTTTAACATCGCTGCCCTGTCCGAGCATCATGCCAAAGCGGCGGTTACGAGACTGGTTGTCGGTACAGGTCAGCACCAGGTCGCCCAGGCCAGCCATCCCCATAAAGGTGGCAGGATCGGCACCCAGCGCTTCGCCCAGGCGGGACATTTCGGTCAGCCCTCGGGTGATCAGCGCCGTACGCGCATTGGCACCAAAACCAATGCCGTCTGACATTCCGGCACCAATCGCAATCACGTTCTTCACCGCACCGCCCAGCTGCACGCCGATAAAATCGGGGTTGCTGTAGACGCGGAAGCTCTTGCCGCAGTGCAGCAGCTGTTGAAGATCGTCGGAGAAGGCCTGATCGGTGGAGGCCAGCGAAATCGCCGTCGGCAGGCCAGCGGCCAGCTCTTTGGCAAAGGTCGGGCCGGAGATGACCGCCAGCGGGATCTCATCACCCAGCGCTTCACGGGCAACGTCCTGCAGCAGGCGTCCGGTTTCGGCTTCCAGTCCTTTTGTCGCCCAGACAATGCGCGCATCCGGGCGCATCAGCGGCTTAATCTGACGGAGCACGTCGCCAAATACATGGCTCGGAACCACAATCAGAATGTTGCGGCTGGCCGCCAGCGCGGTCGCAAGGTCGCTTTCAAGGTGCAGGGAGTCGGGGAACGGAACGTCCGGAAGAAACGCCACGTTACAACGGTCGCGTTGCAGCGTTGCGATATGTTTTGGGTCGTGGCCCCAGAGAACCACTTCGTGACCATTTCTTGCCAGCGTGATGGCAAGAGCGGTGCCGTATGAGCCGGCACCGATCACAGTCATTGACGCATTAACAGTGCTCATCAGGCATCCTGATGTTGTTCAGCACCTTCGCCAGCTTGCTGCTGCAGATAGTTCATGAACAGCGCATCAAAGTTAACTGGCGCAAGGTTCAGTTGCGGGAATGTACCGCGAGAAACCAGGCTGGTGATGCATTCACGCGCATACGGGAACAGAATGTTCGGGCAGTACGCACCCAGGCAATGCGCCATCTGGTTGCCTTCGATACCGCCGATAGAGAAGATGCCGCCCTGCTGTACTTCACACAGGAATGCAGTTTCTTCACCCAGAGACGCGGTAACGGTCACACGCAGCACGACTTCATACACGTCATCTGCCAGTTGGGTAGATGCGGTATCCAGATCAAGTTTAACCTCTGGCTGCCAATCTTTCTGGAAAACATGTGGCGCATTTGGCGCTTCGAAAGAGACGTCCTTGGTGTAGATACGCTGGATCTGGAAAGTCATCTCGGTGTTGTTTTGTTCTGACATGGAAATACCCTTTTTAATTGTCCTAAAGTCTCTTAGCTCAGCAGCGGATCGAGTCCACCACGGGCGTCGAGCGCATACAAGTCATCACAGCCGCCAATGTGCTGCGCATCAATAAAAATCTGCGGAACCGTCGTGCGACCACTACGTTTGATCATCTCTTCGCGTTTAATCGCGTCACCGTCGATCGGCAGTTCCTGGAACGTGACGCCTTTGCTGTTCAGCAGCGCTTTCGCACGATGACAGAACGGGCACGTCGCTTTGGTATAGATCTCAATATTGGCCATGACTGAACTCCTTATTTACCGCGTACCAAAGGAAGATTTTCCCCGCTCCAGCCGGAAATACCTTCTTTCAGCACCGTTACGTTTTCGAAGCCTGCTTTATGAAGCGCGCTGGCAGATTCCTGTGCCTGCATGCCGGTCGCATCGACAACGATAATCGGCTGGGCTTTGTGTTTCTCAAGCTCACCAACGTTGTTCGCTTTGATTTCAGCTGGCAGCAGGTTGATTGCGCCCGCAATGTGACCTTTGCGGAAATCGTCACGCTGACGCAGATCGACCACGACGGCATCTTCTTTGTTGATCAGACGCGTCGCTTCACCACGGGTGATAACCTTAATTTTAGACGTCAGGCTCTTAAATGTGGTGAACAGCACAGCAGCCAGCAGGCCAATCCACGCGATGCTCAGAACCGGATGGCGGCTAACGAATTGCATAATTTCTTGCATGGAGGGTAACTACTCCCGACTAAGTGATAAAAAAAACCAGGACAGGAGTATACCTGTGCGTTCTGGCAAATACAGCCAGCGACCATAACCTAATCCATTTTCTGCGGCATGCCACCTAAAAAAATGCCTCAAAATGGTCTGGTGAACATCTTGCCCCTGCGCTTTCTTTGATCTTCTGCGGCTATTTGATCGATTCAGCTGTAGTAAAATTACGCAAATTTTGACTCTTGAGCATGAGGTTGTCGCAATGTCGGTTTCTAAAAAACCTATGGTACTGGTGATTCTGGATGGCTATGGCTACCGTGAAGATAGCCAGGATAACGCTATTTTCAACGCCAAAACTCCGGTCATGGATGCCCTGTGGGCGAAACGTCCGCATACGCTGATTGACGCGTCTGGCCTGGAAGTGGGCCTGCCGGACCGCCAGATGGGCAACTCCGAAGTCGGTCACGTAAACCTGGGCGCCGGGCGTATTGTGTATCAGGATCTGACGCGTCTGGACGTTGAAATTAAAGAACGCACCTTCTTCTCCAACCCAACGCTGTCTGGCGCGGTCGATAAAGCCGTTGCCGCTGGCAAGGCCGTACACATCATGGGCCTGCTCTCTGCTGGCGGCGTTCACAGCCACGAAGATCACATCATGGCGATGGTTGAACTGGCCGCCGAGCGCGGTGCAGAAAAAATCTATCTGCACGCCTTCCTGGACGGTCGCGATACGCCACCACGTAGCGCAAAAGGCTCTCTGCAAGCCTTCGAAGAGAAATTCGCCGCGCTGGGTAAAGGCCGCGTAGCGTCCATCATTGGCCGTTACTACGCTATGGACCGCGACAACCGCTGGGATCGCGTTGAACAGGCCTATGACCTGATGACCCTGGCAAAAGGTGAGTTCCAGTTCGCGACCGCCGTTGAGGCGCTGGAAGCGGCCTATGCACGTGATGAAAACGACGAATTCGTGAAAGCGTCCGTGATTCGTGCTGAAGGCCAGGCCGACGCCGCCATGGAAGATGGCGACGCGCTGATCTTCATGAACTTCCGCGCTGACCGCGCGCGTGAAATCACCCGTGCGTTCGTCAACAGCGACTTCGACGGTTTCGCCCGTAAGAAAGTGGTAAACCTCAATTTCATCCAGCTGACTGAATACGCCGCAGACATCAAAGCGCCTTGCGCGTATCCGCCAGCATCTCTGGCAAACACCTTTGGCGAGTGGATGGCGAAGAACGACAAAACGCAGCTGCGTATTTCCGAAACTGAAAAATACGCGCACGTGACCTTCTTCTTTAACGGCGGCGTTGAGGAGCCGTTCAAAGGCGAAGACCGCATTCTGATCAACTCTCCGAAAGTCGCTACCTACGATCTGCAGCCAGAAATGAGCTCTGCAGAATTGACGGAAAAACTGGTTGCGGCCATCAAGAGCGGTAAGTACGACACCATCATCTGTAACTACCCGAACGGCGACATGGTTGGGCATACCGGGGTGATGGAAGCAGCAGTAAAAGCGGTTGAAGCGCTGGACCACTGCGTTGAGCAGGTAGCGAAAGCGGTTGAATCCGTTGGCGGCCAGCTGCTGATCACCGCTGACCACGGTAACGCTGAACAGATGCGCGACCCGGCGACCGGCCAGGCGCACACGGCCCATACCAACCTGCCTGTTCCGCTGATTTATGTGGGTGATAAATCACTGAAAGCAGTGGAAGGCGGCAAGCTTTCTGACATCGCGCCAACCATGCTGTCGCTGATGGGTATGCCGATCCCTGAAGAGATGACTGGTAAGCCGCTGTTCATCGTGGAATAATCGCTCCCCATGAGGGGAAAGGCGATTTTTTCAATCACATGGGTCGTGAAGCCGCTTAGGTTATCAGTCAGACCTCTGTTTTACGCCAGCGCACTCAGCGCTGGCGTATTGCTGTGCGCCGCATCCGCCCACGCGGATGACCGCGACCAGCTAAAATCCATTCAGGCCGATATCGCCGCCAAAGAGCGTGCGGTACGCCAGCAGCAGCAGCAGCGCTCCGCCCTGCTCGCCCAGCTCAAGCAGCAGGAAGAGGCGATCTCCGCCGCCACGCGTAAACTCCGTGAAACACAAAACACCCTCGCCCAGTTGAATAAACAGATCGACGAGATGAACGCGTCGATTGCCAAACTCGAGCGCCAGCGTGACGCGCAGGAGCGTAATCTTGCCGCACAGCTTGATGCCGCATTCCGCCAGGGTGAACATACCGGACTCCAGCTGATCCTCAGCGGCGAAGAGAGCCAGCGCGGCCAGCGCCTGCAGGCCTACTTTGGCTATCTCAACCAGGCGCGTCAGGAGACGATCGCGCAGCTGAAGCAGACGCGCGAAGAGGTCTCCACGCAAAAAGCCGAGCTGGAAGAGAAGCAGAGCCAGCAGCAGACGCTGCTTTACGATCAGCAGGCCCAGCAGGCGAAGCTTGAGCAGGCGCGCAACGAGCGTAAGAAAACCCTTTCCGGCCTTGAATCCTCCATTCAGGAAGGTCAGAGCCAGCTCAGCGAAATGCGCGCCAACGAATCAAAACTGCGTAACAGCATCGCCCGTGCGGAAGCGGCGGCGAAAGCGCGCGCCGAAAAAGAGGCTCGCGAGGCGCAGGCCGTTCGCGATAAGCAGCAGGAAGCGTCCCGCAAAGGAACTACCTACAAACCAAGCGAGAGCGAACGTTCCCTGATGTCGCGTACCGGCGGTTTGGGCTCTCCTCGCGGTCAGGCTTTCTGGCCCGTTCGCGGTTCAATTCTGCATCGCTATGGCGAACAGCTGCAGGGTGAGCTACGTTGGAAAGGGATAGTTATCGGTGCGTCTGAAGGTAGCGAAGTAAAAGCCATTGCCGATGGCCGCGTGATTCTGGCCGACTGGCTGCAGGGTTACGGACTGGTGGTGGTGGTCGAACACGGTAAAGGTGACATGAGCCTTTACGGCTACAACCAGAGCGCGCTGGTCAGCGTCGGCACGCAGGTGCGCGCAGGCCAACCCATCGCCCTTGTGGGCAGCAGTGGCGGTCAGGGCCGCCCGTCACTCTATTTCGAAATTCGTCGCCAGGGTCAGGCGGTCAATCCACAGCCGTGGTTGGGAAGATAAGTTTTGCTTCAATTTCGTCGAATGGTTTTCTCCGTCGTCAGCGTGCTGGCGCTGGCTGCACCAGTATACGCAGGTAAACTCGCTATCGTGATTGATGACTTCGGTTATCGTCCACACTATGAAAATCAGGTGCTGGCGATGCCGTCGGCCATCTCTGTCGCCGTCCTTCCAAATGCGCCCCACGCGCGTGAGATGGCGACCAAAGCCCATAACAGCGGTCATCAGGTGCTGATCCACCTGCCGATGGCCCCGCTCAGCAAGCAGCCGCTGGAAAAAGACACCCTGCGCCCGGACATGAGCAGCGAGGAGATCGAGCGCATCATCCGCGACGCCTACAACAAAGTGCCGTATGCCGTAGGGCTGAACAACCATATGGGCAGCGCGATGACATCAAGCCTGTACGGGATGCTCAAAGTGATGCAGGCGCTGGAGCGTTACAATCTCTACTTCCTCGACAGCATGACCATCGGCAACAGCCAGGCGATGCGTGCCGCTCAGGGAACGGGCGTAAAGGTGATTAAGCGCAAGGTGTTCCTGGATGATACCCAGAACGAAGCCGATATCCGCATGCAGTTTAATCGCGCGGTACAACTGGCCCGCCGCAATGGCTCAGCCATCGCCATCGGTCACCCGCACCCGTCTACCGTTCGCGTCCTGCAGCAGATGCTGCCGACCTTGCCTGCCGATATCACGCTGGTGCGTCCGAGCGATCTGCTGAACGAGCCGCAGGTAGATACCTCTACACCAAATTCTGCGCAGCCCGTCCCAACAGCGCCGCGTAATCCGTTCCGCGGCGTGAAGCGCTGTGTACCGAAGCAACCGCTTGAACCGGTCTATGCGACCCGCTTCTTCTCCGTCATCGGAGACAGCATCAGTAACAGTACCCTGGTGAAATACGTCCAGCAGCAGTGGCAGGGATGGGGTAAGAAAGCCTGACGCTTATTTCGCAATCTGAGAGTCCGTCTGCTCGTTAGCAACGGACTCTTTTTTTTCCTGATGCTGATACCAGGATTTGAAATACTTCAAAAAGCTATAGGCTGTGGCATACAGTCCCGTCGCCACCCCCACTTTGCCCTTACGCCAGGCGCCGCTAAACAGATACCATTTGAAAAAAGCCCCGATGGCGCTGATTACGCCGCGCCCTATAGAGGGCCGTATTTTTTGATGTTGAACCAGGCGGGTTGTATAACAATTTAATTTGTTAAAAAGCTCATGCAGCGTGGGAAACGTATCATGTTTTACATAACCCGGAATACGTTCACAACGGAGAAAACCTTCGACCTGATCGTCTACCGGCCTGTTATTAAACCGGGACTGTTTACGATTAAAAAGACGCACAGGATAATCAGGGGATGAAACTGGATAAATCGTCCGGACTTCTTCACCCAGAACAAACCAGTGGCGGCATATTCGCCATGCCATTCCGGGGTCTGGCTCATCGCCTGCTTTTAACGTTAAAACGGCATTAACCGTTTCCTGGTCAAGAATTTCGTCGCTGTCGATGCACAGGACCCAGTCATTGCTGGCTAAGGATATAGCATGGTTCATCTGCTCGCCATGCCAGCTAAATTTTTTATAGACAGGTAGCAGTCCAAAACTTTCACAAATATATCGTGTTTTGTCCGTACTGCCAGAATCGACCACGACAATTTCATCCGCTATTTTCAAAAGAGGCGGGATAACATCGTGCAATAATCTTTCAGAATTAAACGTTAATAAGCAGACCGTTATTTTAAACATTTTCCCACTCTCAATAGCAGCCTAAATTAATATTATTAATACTATATAAATGAGTAGAGACGATTAAAGTCCTGAATCACACTTTTCAAATAAGCACGCTTGAAATTTTGTCTAATTCTCAAGAGCAATAAAATAGAAAAATCTATTTTATTTCAACAGATTCTTTATAATGCAGTCAGATGAAGGGTAGCACACGGATTCAGACATGCCGCACAAAAGTAAAATTCTCCTCCTGGATACGGGTAAAGAATGGGGGGGAGGCACCAACAGTATGCTTGAGCTCCTGAAGCGAATCAATCGCGATAAATTCGATATTACCTGTTGTTTTTACAGTGATTATAGTCGTGCTGAAGGTGAGACGATTGGCCAGGTGCTCAACGGCATCGGCATCCCGCTCATCGTGATCCCTCAACGTCCGCAGCCGGTCTGGGCCAAATTGTTGAAGGAAGCGGGACGTAGCCTGCTGTTTTTCTCACGCAGCGCCCGCAAGGCATTGACGCGTCACGTGGATATCATGTGGCGCATCAGGCCTAACGTCAGCAAAATCGAGACCCTTTTCACGCAGGGCGGTTTCGATACGCTCTATATGAATAACCAGCCGGGCTCAAACGAGGAAGGCTATCTGGCGGCGGCGAACCTGCAGGCGCGGTTGATCCAGCACTGCCGCATTGAGCCCGTTTTGACCCCGCCGCTGGTAAAGCTGGTTAATGCCCATGCCACAAAAATCATCGCCGTCTCGCACGGCGTTGAACGCGTGTTGCTTCAGCATGGCGTCCGGCCCGAACTGTGTACGACGGTCAATAATGCCATCGACATCCACCAGCCTTTACCTGACCGACGCGCAATGCGCCAGCGCCTGAATATTGATGACGACACGTTTGTGTTCGGCAGTATCGGGTCGTTAATCCCTCGCAAAGCCAACCACCACACGCTGGAGGCGCTGGCACAGTTCAGCCAGAAGCATCCCGAGGCGAAATGGAAAATGGTGCTGGTCGGCGAAGGTGCCGAACGCCGCGCTTTAGCGGAACAGGCCCGAACGCTGGGAATTGAAAACCACGTCATCTTCACCGGTTTTCAGAATACCCCATTTAATTACCTCGCTACGTTTGACGCCTTTATTCTGGCCTCAAAAAGCGAAGGGCTGCCGCGCGTGGTGCTGGAAGCGATGCTTCTCAATATCCCCGTTATTGGCTCTCAGGTGACCGGCACGGCGGAATTGATTGATCATGATTCAACAGGGCTGCTCTTCCCCTGGAGCGATGTTTCACAGCTTGCACAGCATCTGGACAATATCTGGGCAGATGCTGACCTGCGGGCTCGGCTGGCTGCGGCTGCATACCAGAACGTCTGTCATACCTATGCCATCGAAAACTATGTCAGCGGTGTCGAAGCCGTGCTTGGCGCGCACTAACCAAACGAGATAACTATGTTTAAATTTCTTAATGCTCGCTATCGTCATATCACCGGGCGACACAACATTCCTTACAGCTCTCTGCCCGTGACGGGCGCGCTTGCTGCGGTGGATTCTATTGTGATTCCGTGTACCGGTGCAGATTTCGTCGAAGAAACATTACTCTCTGCCACCTTCGCGGAACGTTATGCCACCGGGGTGAGCGAAATCGTCATCGTCAGCGATCAGCCTGAATCTGCCTTTGGGGTACTGCCGCCGAAAACCCGCGTAGTGACGCTAAATCTTCCCGTACGTGAGGAAAGCTACCGCTATAAGCAGATCTACCTCAGCCGTCTGGTGAAGCTTAACGCCCCGCTGCAGGCTCGCGGTGAAGGGGTATTGATGATCGATTCCGATCTCAACCTGCTCAAGATGCCCGAGATCAACATGGCCGATATGCATATCTACTCCAGCTTCCGTCAGGGCAAAATGATTGCCAAGCTGGACGGTGCGCCAGAGGAAAAAGTGCCGGCGTATTACAAGGAGACGGTGCGCCCGTATCTGGTCGATCACGTTAACGGCGCGTTTCTTGCGGCAACCAAAAAAACCTGGCGCCGTATCTGCCCGCTGTGGCTGACGCTGTTCCAGGATACCTGGGAGCTGATGGACGACACGCAGCCGCCGACCGATCAGCTGCCGCTCGCCGCGCTGCTGGACATGCTGGATCTAAAAACAGTTAACCTGGGTGACTGGATGAACTGGCCGGTCTCGAAAAAAATTGGCGGTCAGGAAGCCGTTGTACCGAAAGAGGTGATTGGCGCGCACGGCGGTTTCCCTCTCTCCGAATGGCAGAAGTACCTTGAATCGCCGGATAACAAACTGCTGTTCAAAGGTCAGGACTACACCCGCAAGGTGCGTTACCTGACGGACGAAGAGAAAAAGAATCAGTGAAAAAAGGGGCCTCAGGCCCCTTTTTGATTACTTATCCCAGCTCAGGATCACTTTTCCTGACTGGCCGGAACGCATCGCGTCGAAGCCCTGCTGGAACTCATCGATGGAGAAACGGTGAGTAATAATTGGGGACAGATCCAGACCGGACTGGATCAGCGCCGCCATCTTGTACCAGGTCTCGAACATCTCGCGGCCATAGATGCCCTTGATGAACAGCCCCTTGAAGATGACTTTGTTCCAGTCGATAGACATGTCTGACGGCGGAATACCCAGCATCGCGATACGGCCACCGTGGTTCATGGTGTCGAGCATGGTGCGGAACGCCGGTGGCGCACCGGACATCTCCAGACCCACGTCAAAGCCTTCGGTCATGCCCAGCTCTTCCATCACGTCGGTCAGGCTCTCTTTCGAGACATCCACCGCACGGGTGACGCCCATTTTGCGTGCCAGCGACAGACGGTATTCGTTCACGTCGGTGATCACAACGTTGCGCGCGCCCACGTGCTTCGCCACCGCAGCGGCCATAATGCCGATTGGGCCCGCGCCGGAGACCAGCACGTCTTCACCGACCAGGTCGAAGGAGAGCGCCGTGTGCACCGCGTTGCCGAACGGGTCGAAGATGGAGGCCAGGTCGTCAGAGATATTGTCCGGAATTTTGAACGCGTTAAACGCCGGGATCACCAGGTATTCCGCGAAGCAGCCCGGGCGGTTTACGCCCACGCCAATGGTATTACGGCACAGGTGCGTACGCCCGCCGCGACAGTTACGGCAGTGGCCGCAGGTAATATGGCCTTCACCGGAGACGCGGTCGCCAATTTGGAAGCCTTTCACTTCCTGGCCGATACCCACCACTTCACCGACATATTCGTGACCGACAACCATCGGTACCGGAATGGTTTTCTGCGACCACTGGTCCCAGTTGTAGATGTGAACGTCAGTACCGCAGATGGCGGTTTTACGAATTTTGATCAGCAGATCGTTATGACCGACTTCCGGCTCCGGCACGTCGGTCATCCAAATCCCTTCTTCCGCTTTCAGTTTGGATAACGCTTTCATCACACGTCCTCAGGCAATTACGCCCAGCTGTTTGCCGATGCGGGTAAAGGCTTCCACCGCACGTTCAATTTGTTCAGGCGTATGCGCCGCAGACATCTGGGTGCGGATACGCGCCTGACCTTTTGGCACCACCGGGAAGAAGAACCCGGTGACGTAAATCCCTTCTTTCTGCAGTTCGCGGGCAAATTGCTGCGCGACGACCGCATCGCCCAGCATCACCGGAATGATCGCGTGGTCAGCACCGGCCAGGGTAAACCCTGCGGCGCTCATTTTTTCACGGAACAGACGGGCGTTGGACCACAGGCGGTCGCGCAGCTCAGCGCCGGACTCCACCATCTCCAGCACCTTGATGGAGGCGGCAACAATGGCCGGCGCCAGGGAGTTGGAGAACAGGTACGGGCGAGAGCGCTGGCGCAGCCACTCGACCACCTCTTTACGCGCGGCGGTATAGCCGCCGGACGCGCCGCCGAGCGCTTTGCCCAGCGTACCGGTGATGATATCCACGCGGCCCATCACGTCACAGTATTCGTGGGAACCGCGGCCGTTTTCGCCGACAAAACCGACCGCGTGAGAGTCATCAACCATCACCAGCGCGTCGTATTTATCCGCCAGGTCGCACACGCCCTTCAGGTTGGCGATCACGCCGTCCATGGAGAACACGCCGTCGGTGGCGATCAGCACGTGGCGAGCCCCCGCTTCACGAGCCTCTTTCAGGCGCGCTTCCAGCTCGACCATGTCGTTGTTGGCGTAGCGGAAACGCTTCGCTTTGCACAGGCGTACGCCGTCAATGATGGAGGCGTGGTTCAGGGCGTCGGAGATAATCGCATCTTCTGCGCCAAGCAGGGTCTCAAACAGACCGCCGTTGGCGTCGAAGCAGGAGGAGTACAGAATCGCGTCTTCCATTCCGAGGAAGCTCGCCAGCTTTTGCTCAAGCTGCTTGTGGCTGTCCTGCGTACCGCAGATAAAGCGTACGGAGGCCATGCCGAAACCGTGGGTGTCCATGCCGTTTTTTGCAGCGGCAATCAGCTCAGGGTGATTCGCAAGACCTAAGTAGTTGTTCGCACAAAAGTTGATCACATGGCTGCCGTCGGCAACGGTGATGTCCGCCTGCTGGGCAGACGTGATAATACGCTCTTCCTTGAACAACCCTTCCGCACGTGCGGTGTCGAGGTCGCTGTTTAACTGTTTGTAAAAATCACCACGCATTGCAATTCTCCAGACTCGGCAAATTTCGGGACATATTACCCAAACCTATAGTTCATGACGAGATGACACGTCATCTCTTGTCGTTTTTGCAGCATAAATCACGCGTACCCCTGCGCTGTGAAGGTGAATGGCTGAAGGGCAGCCATACTAATGATATGATAGAGACATTAGCGTCCGGGATTGTCCCCGGGCTCCACACTTCAAAGGTTACAGTTATGATCATCGTTACCGGCGGCGCGGGCTTTATCGGCAGCAATATTGTTAAGGCTCTCAATGACAAAGGCATCACCGACATCCTGGTGGTTGACAACCTGAAAGACGGCACCAAGTTCGTCAACCTGGTGGATCTGAACATCGCTGACTACATGGATAAAGAAGACTTCCTTATCCAGATTATGGCAGGCGAAGAGTTCGGCGAGATCGAAGCCATCTTCCACGAAGGTGCGTGTTCTTCCACCACCGAGTGGGACGGCAAGTACATGATGGACAATAACTATCAGTACTCCAAAGAGCTCCTGCACTACTGCCTGGAGCGTGAAATTCCGTTCCTGTATGCCTCCTCCGCGGCAACCTACGGTGGCCGCACCTCGGACTTTATCGAATCCCGCGAGTATGAACAGCCGCTGAACGTCTACGGTTACTCCAAATTCCTGTTCGACGAGTACGTGCGTCAGGTGCTGCCTGAAGCGAACTCGCAGATCGTCGGCTTCCGTTACTTCAACGTGTACGGACCGCGCGAAGGCCACAAAGGCAGCATGGCGAGCGTGGCGTTCCACCTGAACACCCAGCTGAATAACGGCGAAAGCCCGAAACTGTTCGAAGGCAGCGACGGCTTTAAGCGCGACTTCGTTTACGTGGGCGACGTTGCCGCAGTGAACCTGTGGTTCTGGGAAAACGGCGTATCCGGCATCTTCAACCTGGGTACCGGCCGCGCGGAGTCCTTCCAGGCGGTGGCTGACGCAACGCTGGCGTATCACAAAAAAGGCAGCATCGAGTACATTCCGTTCCCTGACAAGCTGAAAGGCCGTTATCAGGCGTTCACCCAGGCTGACCTGACCAACCTGCGCGCCGCAGGCTACGACAAGCCGTTCAAGACCGTTGCCGAAGGCGTAACGGAATATATGGCCTGGCTGAACCGCGACGCATAAGTATGAAGATTCTGGTGATCGGCCCGTCATGGGTGGGCGACATGATGATGTCGCAAAGTCTCTATCGCACGCTCAAGGCGCGTTATCCCCAGGCGATAATCGACGTGATGGCACCCGCGTGGTGCCGTCCGCTGTTGTCGCGTATGCCGGAAGTGAACGAGGCGATCCCGATGCCGCTTGGCCACGGGGCGCTGGAAATTGGCGAACGCCGCAAGCTCGGCCATAGCCTGCGCGATAAGCGCTACGATCGGGCGTATGTCCTGCCAAACTCCTTTAAATCCGCCCTTGTGCCTTTCTTTGCAGGTATCCCACATCGCACCGGCTGGCGCGGTGAAATGCGCTACGGCCTGCTGAACGATGCGCGGGTGCTGGATAAAGAGGCCTGGCCGCTGATGGTGGAGCGCTATGTGGCGCTGGCCTACGACAAAGGCGTGATGCGCAGTGCGAAAGATCTGCCGCAGCCGCTGCTGTGGCCACAGCTTCAGGTTAACGACGGTGAAAAATCCCAGACCTGCAGCGCGTTTGGCCTTTCGTCTGAACGCCCGATGATTGGCTTCTGCCCCGGCGCCGAGTTCGGCCCGGCAAAACGCTGGCCGCACTATCACTATGCGGAGCTGGCGAAACAGCTGATTGACGAAGGCTACCAGATTGTTCTGTTCGGTTCGGCAAAGGACCACGAGGCAGGCAACGAAATTCTCGCGACGCTCAGTAATGAACAGCAGGCCTGGTGCCGCAACCTGGCGGGAGAAACGCAGCTTGAACAGGCTGTTATTCTGATTGCCGCCTGTGAGGCCGTGGTCAGCAACGATTCGGGCCTGATGCACGTCGCCGCCGCGCTAAACCGCCCGCTGGTGGCGCTGTATGGCCCAAGTAGCCCGGACTTCACGCCCCCGCTTTCTCATAAAGCGCGCGTCATCCGCCTGATCACCGGCTATCACAAAGTACGCAAGGGCGATGCCGCAGAAGGCTACCATCAGAGCCTGATCGACATTACGCCAGAGCGCGTTCTCGAAGAGCTTAACGAACTGCTGTTGAGCGAAGAAGGATAACGAATGCGGGTACTGATCGTTAAAACTTCTTCGATGGGCGATGTTCTGCATACGCTCCCGTCACTGACGGACGCCATGCGGGCCATTCCCGACATTCGTTTTGACTGGGTGGTGGAAGAAGGCTTCGCGCAGATCCCCACCTGGCATGAAGCGGTTGACCGCGTGATCCCGGTGGCGATCCGCCGCTGGCGCAAAGCGTGGTTCTCCGCGCCGATTAAAGCCGAACGCAAAGCCTTCCGTGAGGCGGTGCGGGCACAGCATTACGACGCCATCATCGACGCCCAGGGGCTGGTGAAAAGCGCCGCGCTGGTGACGCGTCTGGCACACGGCGTAAAGCACGGCATGGACTGGCATACCGCCCGCGAACCGCTGGCGAGCCTGTTCTATAACCGTCGGCACCACATCGTAAAGCAACAGCATGCCGTAGAACGTACCCGCGAGCTGTTTGCAAAAAGTCTGGGCTATGCGAAACCGGAAACCCAGGGCGACTACGCCATTGCGCAGCACTTTTTGCGCAATACAGATCCCTGTGCGCAGCCTTATCTTGTCTTCCTGCATGCCACAACGCGCGACGATAAACACTGGCCGGAAACGCACTGGCGAAGCCTGATTGAACTAATGCAACCTACCGGCATCCATATTAAACTGCCCTGGGGCGCTGAACATGAGCGGCAGCGTGCAGAGCGTCTGGCAGCAGGTTTTTCACACGTCGAGGTATTGCCGAAACTCACGCTGGCGCAGGTTGCCGCGCAGCTGGCGGGAGCGAATGCTGTTGTTTCCGTTGATACAGGTTTAAGCCATTTAACCGCGGCGCTGGATCGTCCGAATATTACGATTTTTGGTCCGACCGATCCCGGATTGATCGGGGGTTACGGTAAAAACCAGCATCAGATGGTCAGCCCGACCCAGCAAACGAAGGATATCAGCGCAGATGCTATTTTTTCATTTTTACAGGGCAGCCGTTGGCTTTCCAACAGGGATATCTAACGCATGAGTTACGTATTTCTGCTGATTTTACTCTTTCCGGTGAAGCTTATCCGGAAGCTGTTCCGCAAAGAGACAGGTAAAAACCTGGTCATTCAGACAGCAAAAATCGGCGATTTTGTTAATGCAACGCCCCTTCTGGCATACCTGCAAAAAAGCGACGTGCTCATCAGTCGTAGCGTGGGTGCGCTGGCGAAGCATGATGAGACGATCGATGAGATTTTTTTTATCGAGCAGCATAAGCGTAACCTGTGGCGAAAGCTGGTCTTTGCCTGCCGGATCATGAACCGCTATGACAATGTCTATCTCCTGCAACCCAATAGCGTGAACCTCTTTTTCGCCTCCGTGTGTAACGCTAAAAACAAACAGTTTTTAAGCACTTACACGCGCAGATGGTATCACGGTATTTTCTATGCAACGGCAGACGGTACTGTTGAACACGGTAAGAAGACTCTTTCAGTCACGAACTATCTCAAACTGGCCGATCGCACCTTAACCTGGCAAGACTCGCCAAAGCACGCCACAAAGCCACTTTTCAAACCTGCGACCTATCCGGCAATCCTCGATAAACCCGGCGTGATCCGCATTGGCATCAGCGTAGCCGCGGGAAATAAAGCGAAAACCGTTCCGCCGGTCATCTGGAAGCAAATTTCCGATCGTCTCGCCGACCTGCCCTGCGAATTTTATGTGTTTGGCGCCCCGAATGAACAATCGTGGATGGACGACATCACCCGCGCTTACGGTGAACTGCCCAACTTTATTAATCTGATTGGCAAAATCTCGCTTGAAGAGCTGCCGTGGGCCATTTCTAAAATGGATTGCTATATCGCGTCTGACTCGGGGAATGTCTACATTGCCGATGCAGTCGGCGTGCCGGTAATCTTACTGTTCGGGCCTTGTTGCCACTATGAACAGCGTCCGCTGGGCAACGTATTGCTGATTGGTAATGATGACAACATTTGCTCATATGTTTTTGAAACACGATATTACTTCTCACAGAGCCGGGAAGAACTCTTCGCTGTAACAGACGAAGCGCTACGTGAACTCAAACACTTCATTTGCGAGTTACCCACAATTAATACAGACGCATACTCCTTTGATGCTCAGGGAAACTAATTATTATGGCTTTTCTAAGCATCATTATTGCCGCGCATAACGCCAAAGATACGCTTCACACCACGCTAGAAAGCCTGCAAAACGCGATTGAGGGTGCGTGGGATGATGTAGAGATCATTATCTTTAACGACAGTTCAAACGACTCAACGCAGGATATTATTGAAGCGTGGCTGCCAATGCTTCCGAATGCGCAATCCCGATACGTCGAGTACCGTAACGTAGGCCATGTTCGAAACAGTGCCCTCTCGCTGGCCACAGGTGAATACATTACCATGCTGGATAGCGATGACCGGATGAAACCGGGCAGCATCAGGGACGCGGTGGCGTTTCTCAAATCAGAGCGCCCTGATATGCTCCTGACGCGCCTGCTGGAAATTCGCGACACCAAAAAAATGACAGCCGACTGGCAGGGGTTCTCTCCTGTTGCTTTGTCACAACATGAGGCAATAAAGCGGTTCCTGCAGCACAAAGATTTTCAGGCACATCTCATCGGGCAATTCATTCATCGGGAATTGTATGTGAATAACCCGATTCCTTCGATGGTCTGCTATGAAGATTTTGCCGTGTTTCCCGGCATGCTGATGCAATCGAGTAAAATAGTCTATCAGCGTCAGGGACATTATTATTACATCAAACGTAACGACAGTTTGTCGAGCCGTCTCGACGCCAGTAAAATCGCTACGCTGGTTGATTGCACATTACAAATGGAAGAAACATTCCCTCGTTCTTTTAAGCATCTTGTTAATTGTCACTGGTTTGATATCTACAGAAACCACCGGCAGCATCTGACTGACCTGCAACTCAAACTGGTTAAACAGCGGGTCAATGCACTTTATTCTCTCTCTTTCTTCTTTACCAGAGATGTACGTTTCAGCTACAAAAAAAGGGTCATTGAGGCATTATGGAAAAAGTAAAACTGCGGCTTTATCAGCTGACGCTGATTTTGAGCCTTATTTCGCTTGCGCTGGCGCTGCTGAGTTCAGGTAAGCAGCGAGAGTTTTTCTATATTGCGATTTATGCCAGCATTATCGGCTTAGCGTGCGAATATAAAAAAATCACAATGCGTCCTTTTTCTATCGCATTGCCGATTATATTGATTGGCCTGCTTAATCTTGGCTGGTATCTGGTGTATGAATATCATAGCGAAGGTCTGAACGTTTATAGCGATTATCTCGGTGCAAGTAAAAAATTAATTCTGGCAAGTATTCTCATTTTTTACCTTGACCGGTTTAAGTCTTATATTGATAGAGCATCCTTCCAGAAATATTTTTTATACGCCTCTGGTGCAGGGTTTATACTCGCCACTGGCTATGGCTTATGGCAGGCTTCACAGGGTATGGGGCGTATCGAGATGGCCGTAAACCGTGCGACCGTGTCGGCCTATGTTTATTCTGTATTGTCACTGGCGTTTGTATACAGCCTTTATCTACAGAAAAATATCAAACTGTATGTAGCCGCAGGACTCATCATCTTAATATCTTATTTCGTCATTCTTCTAACGGGCACCCGTGCCGCAATGGGGTTATATCTACTCCTGGCGATTGTACTCACGCTTTATCACTTCAGAAGAATACACCTTAAATCTACGCTGATTTTCTTATGTATTGTGGCGGGTATTGTTATCGTTAGCTACAAACCATTAATCCTACCCAAGCTACAACAAACACAAGCTGAAGTTGAAAGTTATCAAAAAGGTAATGATGCAACCTCGCTCGGCGCACGTTTTTCTATGTGGAGTGTTGGCATTCAAAACGGGCTGGCCCATCCTTTAGGGCAGTCAGTTGAAGACCGCGAAATATGGACACAGCAATATGTGAAAAATGGGCACCCACACCTCGCGGCTGCACTCGAGTTTATCAGGGTGCATCTGCACAATGAGTTTATTGAGAAATATTCTCTGCAGGGGATCCCAGGGCTGGCGATATTAGTGTTTTTCTATATATCGATGATCGTTTACGCCCTTAAAAACAGAAATGGCCTGCTGCTGACGACCATGCTTCTTTTATTACTCTATGGCCTGACTGACGTCATACTGTTGAGTTCTGAGGCTTTAATCTTCTTTGTCACCGTGTTTGCGCTGAGTCCCCCTTTTTCGCAAACCAGGCAACGCTAATGATAATGCCCGCCTGGCGGGCATTATTTTTTCTTGTATTGATAAAACTCCGCCAGCGTCATCCCTACCGTCTTATCGGATAACCAGCTAAAAAGCGTTTCTAAATCCTGATACAACCCTTCAATCGCCGCCTCATCTTTAAACGTTGGGCTTCCGCCAGGCATAAATTCCGACGAATGAAGCATAAACTCCACGTACTCACTTCCCTGCGACAGGCTTTGCTGTGCGACCTGAATCATTTGCGCCGCATTCCCACCGGACGGTCTTAGCCAGTTCACAGAGGGAGAGCGATATTTACCGCGAAGCCTGTCGTAACCCTGTTTGATCGTGTTCAACCACGCCGGGTGTTTATACTGAATGCTCATCGGCACTTCGAGTAATGGGCTATGGCCTGCCCGGGAAATATTGTCTAAATCCATGAAATAGGCGTGGTCGGGGAAATGCTGATAATCCGTTCCGCCATTACCCTGTGGGGCGCCTTTCGCATTGCGCCAGTTCACGCGTGGCGTCACGGAGCAATCCACCTGGTAGCCCAGTTCAACGAGCAATTTTGCGTAGCGACTGTCAAATGCCCAACGTCCGGCACGGTGGCTTAACATTTTGGTCTGGAAGGTCTCTTCCAGCAGGCGTGTCATGAACAGCACTTTTTCGCGCATCACCTCATCCGAAAATTCAACCAGATAAGGCTGCCATCGCCAGTCATCGCCCGTGAGATCGTGCTCCGGCGGGCTATTCCATGCGTGAAGGTGCATTCCCACCTCCCCCTGACCGCGGGCGATTGCGTCCCTGGCGAATTCGATGAAAACGGGTTCGATCGCCATCTCGTAATTGGTCAGCCACACGGGCTTAAAGCCGAAACGCTCACAAAGCGCCTGGAAACGCGCCAGATAACGCGCATTTTCCGTTTTAATGACGCGGTGATTTTGCCAGAGATTATCGCCCTCAGTATCAATTGTGATGATAAACGCTGGTTTGTTCATAATGAGTCCGCAAGACAGGAAAGTTAGCGCTATGTTACGCACTCTCCAAAGCATGAGTAAACCCTTCCAGGGAAATTACTGAGATTATGGAGAAAGAGTGCAAGTCGCTATCAGGTCTATTAGAATTGCCATCAGTACAACGCCGATAAGATGATGATGAATAACTTACCTGACACACCTGATTTGCGCATTTTACTTATCAAACTCCGCCATCATGGCGACATGTTGCTGACCACTCCCGTCATTGATTCGCTACGTCAAAAATGGCCGCAGGCGCAGATTGATGTCCTGCTGTATGAAGAAACGCGCGATATGCTCGCCGCGCATCCGACGATCGGTACAATTTATGGAATCGATCGTAAATGGAAACAGCTTGGCACGCTGAAGCATCTTCAAAAAGAGTGGCAGTTGCTGCGTGCGTTAAGAAATCAGCATTATCATCTGGTGATTAACCTTGCCGATCAATGGCGTAGCGCGATCGTCACCCGTTTCACCGGTGCACCCGTTCGCCTCGGATTCGCGTTTAACAAACGCAACAGTTCATTCTGGCGTTTTTGTCACACCGATCTGGTCTCTGTCGACGGCCACAAATCCCTGCATACGGTCGAACAGAATCTCTCCATTCTGGCGCCATTACCGGTCGCGCCGCAGCCTGCCGTCACCATGGCTTACACCGCAGAAGACTGGGATCATGCCCGCCAAAAGCTGACGCAGACGGCTGTGGGCGACAGCTATATCGTGATCCAGCCGACGTCCCGCTGGTTCTTTAAATGCTGGAGCGAAGACAAAATGGCGCAAACCATTACTGCACTGCAGCAGGATGGTCATACGGTTGTGCTCACCGCGGGGCCGGATAAAAAAGAGCTGGCGATGATCGATCGCATTCTCGCCGCCTCGCCAAAGACGGGAGTCGTCTCGCTGGCGGGCCAGCTAACGTTGCGCCAGCTGGCCTCACTTATCGATCATGCGCGTCTTTTTATCGGCGTTGACTCCGTTCCAATGCATATGGCCGCCGCGCTGCAAACGCCCTGCGTGGCGCTATTTGGCCCTTCTAAACTCACGTTTTGGTCTCCATGGCAAGTCAACGGTGAAGTCATCTGGGCCGGCGATTACGGCCCGCTACCCGATCCGGATGCCATTGATACCAAAACGAAAGAACGCTATCTCGACGCCATTCCCGTTGATGCTGTCGTCTCCGCCGCAAGGAGATATCTGTCATGAAAAACCATCGTCTGGCCATTGTTCGCCAAAAGTATCGCCCTGATGGCGGAGCGGAACGCTTCGTTTCGCGCGCTCTCACCGCGCTGAGCAATCAGAACCTTGAGCTCAACGTCATCACGCGTGAGTGGCAGGGAGAGAAGCAAGACGACTGGCATATCCACATTTGCAACCCTCAAAAATGGGGCCGCATCAGTCGAGAGCGCGGATTTGCACAGGCCGCGCGCGCGCTGTGGCAGCAACAGCAGTTTGATATTGTTCAAAGCCATGAGCGCATCCCGGGTTGTGATATCTATCGCGCGGGTGATGGGGTGCATCGTCGCTGGCTGCTGCAGCGCGCGCGCATTTTACCTGCCTGGCGTGCGCAAATGCTGATGTATGACCGCTATCACCGCTACGTGATGCGTGCGGAACGGGAAATGTATCAGGCGCCCGAGCTGAAAGCCGTAATCTGTAATGCGGAGATGATCAAACGCGAAATCGTTGAAGACTTTGATATTGACGCAAATAAAATTCATGTGATTTATAATTCTATTGATTCCAGCCGCTTCGTTCCGGCCCAGGAGGCACAGCGTGCGATGCTGCGCCAGCAATTTGGTTTGCCAGCCGATGCCGTTGTGCTCTGTTTTGTTGGCTCAGGGTTTGAACGAAAAGGATTAGCCAGCGCCATACGCGCTATCGCTGGAACATCAGCCTGGCTGATTGTGGTTGGGCAAGATAAAGCAGAGCGTCGTTATCGCGACCTCGCCCGTTCGTTAGGCTGCGAGGGGCAAATCCGTTTCCTGGGGGTGCAAAAAGAAACTCTGCCTTTTTATCAGCTATCCGATGGTTTACTGTTGCCAACGCTGTATGA
The DNA here is from genome assembly GCF_020149545.1 of Enterobacter cloacae complex sp. ECL352. Lineage (NCBI taxonomy): Bacteria > Pseudomonadati > Pseudomonadota > Gammaproteobacteria > Enterobacterales > Enterobacteriaceae > Enterobacter > Enterobacter cloacae complex sp. ECL352. The sequence continues at coordinate 2,450,360 of NZ_CP083709.1, read as the reverse complement.
TCCCTTTCCTAACGTCATTCTTGAAGCGATGGCCTGCGGCTTGCCCGTCATTACTTCAGAGAGTTGCGGTGGTGCAGAGTTTATTCAACAAGGCCAGAACGGATTTTATTGTGACGCACTTGATATCAGTACACTGAAGGAAGCGGTAGCCGCCATTCCTTCACTGGAAAAAAATAACAATATGGGACGAGCGGCACGTGAACGTGTAAAAGACGCCACTCCCGAAAAACTATCAAGTCAGCTTATTACGCTTTATCAAAAATTACTGGATTAAAAATGCGCATCCTAATGATTATTGATGGTTTACCCGGTGGAGGAGCTGAAAAAACGGTTCTTACGCTCTCCCGTGGATTAATAGAAATGGGACATCAGGTCTCTCTATTCTCTCTGCGGAAAGTGTGCGACTACGCCATCCCGGACGGCATCAATTATCAGGTTGTTCAGGACACATGTAAAAAACCGTGGCGAAAGCTGACGGAAATCCCACGCCGCGCCCAACTGCTGGATCAGGCGATTGAGCAAGCTGAGCGCAGCGGCAAATTTGATGTGGTGTTCTCTCACCTGCACAAAACAGACCGCATTGTGTCGCACTGCCGCGCGCTGGAACGTGACAAAGTCTGGTTCTGCGTGCACGGCATGTTCTCGTTTTCCTATCTTCGCCATCGCAGCGGACTTTCGCGCTGGTTTAAACATCTTAAAATTCGTCATACCTACGAAAACCGCAACGTTGTCGCCGTCTCAGGCGCCGTGTTGACAGATCTTTCCGAGACGCTGGCGCTCAATCTTCGACGCAAAGCGGTTATCCATAATCCTTTCGATATTCCTGAAATTCAGCGTCTGGCGGATGCGCCCTTCGAGATGCAGGGAAAGGATTACATTATTCATGTTGGCCGCTTCCATGAGCACAAACGCCACGACCGACTCTTACGTGCGTTCGCCCTGAGTAAAATTGACACAACGCTGGTCATGATGGGCAATGGTTCTGACGCTCAAATTCAAAAACTCAAGCAGCTTGCTGCCGAGCTGGGTATTGAAAACAAAACGGTTTTCCGCCCGTTCGAGTCCAATCCCTATCCCTGGATTAAAGGGGCACGCCTTTTAGTGTTAAGTTCTGACTGCGAAGGTTTTGGTAATGTGCTGGTCGAAGCCATTATCTGCCAGACGCCACCGGTCAGTACAAATTGCCCCGGAGGCCCTGCCGAAATCCTCATCGGCGCTTTAGCGCGCGGGCTGGCAGAGTTAAATGACGAGTCACTGGCAAAAACGCTGGCGGATATTTATACCGCCCCACCGGTCGTTGGCGATACAACCATCGCGTCGTTCGGTATCAATGCCATTTGCCAGCAATATATTGCTCTGGTCGACAATCAAAAATAATCAGGTTTCTTATGCAAAATTCAGCCCCATTGTTAAGCGTGGTGGTTGCCGTTTATAACGGTGAAGCTTTCCTGGATCAGTTCTTTACCTGCCTTGTCAATCAACGCATCGACAGCATGGAAGTCATCATTGTCAATGACGGCTCTACTGACCGCTCGATGGAGATCGTCGAAAACTGGCGAGAAAAACTGCCGCAGCTGCAGGTCATAGAACAGCAAAACCAGGGCGTATCCATCGCGCGTAACACCGGTCTGGCCGTTGCGACGGGTCAATATCTTTCTTTCCCGGATATTGATGATGTCTTTAAACCCGGCATGTACCAACACCTGCTGGATATGGCCGTCACGCAGGATCTGGATGTCGCCACCTGTAACGGGAACTACGTCTGGGAGAATAACAAGAAACCCTCGCGCCCGATCTTCCCTGAAGACAAACTGGCTTCGACTGGGGTCATGGCTGGCCCTGCGTGGTTAAAAATGGCGCTGGACTCTCGTAAATTCCTTCACGTCACCTGGCTGAACATCTATCGCCACGACTTTATCCGTAAACACAATTTCCATTTCGAACCCGGCCTGCGCCATCAGGATATTCCGTGGACCACCGAAGTGCTGCTCGCGGCAGAGCGGGTTCAGTACACCAGTGAACGTTATTACGACTACTACATTCACTCTGCATCGGTGTCCCATATGCCGGACAATGACGACACGCTGATTCGCTCCGCGCGTCACTACATGAAAATCTTGCAGATGCTCGACGCCATCAATCAGCGCTACCCGGATAAAGTGAAAGGGATCCCTGCCTGCCACTGGCAAATTGCCAAAGAGGGGCTGGGCATTATTCACACCTTCGACAACATGAAGGATGAGAAGAAGAAATCAATGATTATTAAAGAGTTCTTCGAAACAGGCATCTGGAAACTCATCTGGAAAAGTGCAAAAAGTCCGCGTCTGCGCTGGCGGCTGGGTCGACGTTATTTCCGTTTGAAACGGTATCTGGCATAAGAGATAGCTTTACCTGGCCTAAATGCTTAGAATTTGCCCGCCGAAACTAAAAAAACGGATAATCGCTTGGAATTGTTGTATACCGCTCTGCTCTACATCATTCAGCCACTGGTGTGGCTGAGACTGTTGCTTCGTAGCCGGAAAGCGCCTGCGTATCGTAAACGCTGGGCTGAACGCTATGGCTTCTGCCGCAATAAAGTCGTACCGGACGGTATTTTGCTGCATTCCGTTTCTGTCGGTGAAACGCTGGCGGCGATCCCGCTGGTTCGCGCCCTGCGTCACCGCTACCCTTCGCTGCCAATCACCGTCACGACGATGACGCCAACCGGCTCGGAGCGCGCGTTATCCGCTTTCGGTAAAGACGTGCAGCACGTCTATCTGCCTTACGATCTGCCCTGCGCCATGAATCGTTTCCTGAATACCGTTCGCCCGAAGCTGGTGATCGTGATGGAAACCGAACTGTGGCCGAATATGATTTCCGCCCTGCATGCCCGTAAAATCCCGCTGGTCATTGCCAACGCCCGCCTTTCAGAGCGCTCGGCGAAAGGTTACGGCAAGCTGGGTAAGTTTATGCGCCGCCTGCTGAGCAAAATTACGCTGATTGCCGCGCAGAACGAAGAGGATGCGGCACGCTTTATCGCGCTGGGCCTGAAACGCAACCAGCTTGCGGTAACGGGCAGCCTGAAATTTGATATTTCCGTTACCCCTGAACTCGCCGCCCGTGCGATCACGCTGCGTCGCCAGTGGGCCCCGCGTCGTCAGGTCTGGATTGCCACCAGTACTCATGATGGCGAAGAAGAGATCATTCTGCAGGCTCACCGCAAGCTGCTGGAAAAATTCCCTGATTTACTGCTGATCCTCGTGCCTCGCCATCCGGAGCGTTTTAAAGATGCCCGTGAAATGGTGCAGAAAGGCGGCTTCAGCTTCACGCTGCGCAGCAGCGGTGAAATTCCTTCCGGCAGCACCCAGGTGGTGATTGGCGATACGATGGGCGAGCTGATGCTGCTGTACGGAATCGCTGACCTCGCGTTTGTCGGTGGCAGCCTGGTCGAACGCGGCGGTCATAACCCGCTGGAGCCGGCAGCCCACGCTATTCCGGTGCTGATGGGGCCGCACACGTTTAACTTCAAAGATATCTGCGCGAAACTACAGCAGGCCGATGGTTTAATTACCGTGACCGATGCGGATTCGGTGGTCAAAGAGGTATCGACCCTTCTGACTGACGAAGATTATCGCCTGTGGTACGGGCGTCATGCCGTCGAAGTGCTGCACCAGAACCAGGGCGCGCTGACCCGACTGCTGCAGCTTCTGCAACCTTATCTGCCCCAGCGGAGCCACTGATGTCAACGCGCCTGTCGGTCGTCATGATCGCCAAAAACGCCGCCGACCTGCTTCCGGATTGCCTGGCGTCGGTTGCCTGGGCTGACGAGATAGTCATTCTTGACTCTGGAAGTACGGACAACACGGTGGACGTTGCCCGGGCAGCGGGCGCAAAAGTCTTTGTCGACGCTGACTGGCAGGGCTATGGCATCCAGCGCCAGCGCGCGCAGGGGTATGCCACAGGTGATTATGTCCTGATGCTCGACACCGACGAACGCATCACGCCTGAGCTTCAGCAGGCCATTCAGGCGGTGATTTCCTCGCCCCAGCCTGGCGCCGTATACAGCATTGCCCGCCGCAACTACTTCCTTGGCCGTTTTATGCGCCACAGCGGCTGGTATCCTGACCGCGTGATGCGCCTCTACGAGCGCGAGCGGTATCAATACAACGACAATCTGGTGCATGAATCCCTGAGCTGCGATAGCGCCCAGGTGATTCCCCTGACGGGCGATTTGCTGCACCTGACCTGCCGTGATTTCGCGAGCTTCCAGCGTAAACAGCTCAACTATGCCACCGCATGGGCTCAGGAGCGTCACCAGCGTGGCAAGAAGGCCTCGCTGACGGGTATCTTCACCCACACGCTGGGCGCGTTCCTGAAAACGCTGCTGCTGCGTGGTGGCGTCCTGGACGGCAAGCAGGGCTGGTTACTCGCGGTTGTGAATGCCCAGTATACTTTCAACAAATACACCGAGCTGTGGGCGCTCTGCCGCGGCTACTCAGAGAAAACGTGAGCCATGAGCACAAAAGCGATTTATCCGGGTACCTTCGATCCGATCACCAACGGTCATCTTGATATCATCACCCGTGCGGCGTGCATGTTCGACAAGGTGATCCTGGCCATTGCCGCCAGCCCCAGCAAAAAGCCAATGTTTGATCTCAACGAGCGCGTACAGCTCGCCACCGATGCCATTTCGCATCTGCCGAATGTTGAGGTGGTCGGGTTTAGCGACCTGATGGCAAACTTCGCCCGCGCTCAGCAGGCCAATATTCTGATCCGTGGTTTACGCGCGGTGGCAGACTTCGAGTATGAGATGCAGCTGGCGCACATGAACCGCCATCTGATGCCGGAGCTGGAGAGCGTGTTCCTGATGCCCTCCAAAGAGTGGTCGTTTATCTCTTCCACACTGGTAAAAGAGGTGGCGCGTCATCACGGCGATGTCACCCATTTCCTGCCGACTAACGTCCACCAGGCATTGATGGAAAAGCTAAAGTAGCCTTATTTCTGGCACTGACGGCAGTAGAACGTGGCGCGCTGGGCGTGCTTCGTGGCAATCACTGGCGTGCCGCAGACTCTGCACGGTTCGCCTTTACGGCCATACACCTGCAGCTCCTGGGCAAAATAGCCCGGCTTGCCGTCACTTTGCAGGAAGTCCTTCAACGTTGTCCCGCCCTGCTCAATCGAGCGAAGTAATACGGCTTTAATCACCCGGACCAGCAGCTCGCACTCCTGCGCCGACAGCGAAGAGGCCAGCCGATCGGGATGGATCCCCGCCGCAAACAGCGATTCGCTGGCGTAGATATTCCCCACGCCGACCACCAGCTTGTTATCCATCAGCCAGGGCTTAATCGGGCTTTTCTTCTTCGCACACTTCGCCTTGAGGTATTCTGCGTTAAACGCGTCTGAGAGCGGCTCCGGGCCCAGATGCGCCAGCACGTTATGCCCTTCCAGCTCCTTCGTCCACAGCCACGCGCCAAAGCGCCGTGGGTCGGTGTAACGGAGCACTTTGCCGTTGCTCATCACCAGATCGACGTGGTCGTGCTTTTCCGCAGGCAGTTCTTCGGTAAGAATGCGCAGGCTCCCGGACATCCCCAGGTGGATAATAATCCAGCCGTCGGGCAGTTCCAGCAGCAGGTATTTCGCGCGACGCTGTACGCTAAGGACGGGTTTATCGCTCAGGGCATGGATCTCATCGGACACCGGCCAGCGCAGACGTCCATTGCGGACCACCGCGTGAAGAATCGTCGCGCCGACCAGATGGGGCTCAATGCCGCGACGGCTGGTTTCTACCTCAGGTAATTCAGGCATAGTTCCTCCGTTGAGATACAGAATGCAAAAAACCCCGCAGTTGCGGGGTTTTTCGATACAAGGAATCTAAAATTATTTGATTTTAGCTTCTTTGTACAGTACGTGCTGGCGTACAACTGGATCGAACTTTTTCAGTTCCAGTTTTTCCGGCTTAGTACGTTTGTTCTTCGTGGTGGTGTAGAAGTGACCTGTACCAGCAGAAGAAACCAGCTTGATTTTCTCGCGAATACCTTTAGCCATGATTTATTTCCTCTTTAAGTACTTAGTACTTTTCGCCACGGGCACGCAGTTCGGACAGAACTGTATCGATGCCTTTCTTATCGATTACACGCATACCTTTAGCAGATACGCGCAGGGTGACAAAACGCTTCTCGCTCTCAACCCAGAAACGGTGAGAGTGCAGGTTCGGCAGGAAACGGCGTTTAGTCGCGTTCAGTGCGTGGGAACGGTTGTTACCGGTCACCGGACGCTTGCCAGTAACTTGGCAGACTCGGGACATGTCTATTCTCCAAAAATCAAATTAGCTCGAGCTTCGTATGGGGTATCGGCGCCTCGTCAGGCTTTACAGCCCGGTCATCGCATAGTTCTAAGTGAACTCTCGATTGCCAGGCCCAAATGCCAAACCCGAGATTCTCAAAGGTGGCGTAGTATACGCTGACTCGGCGGTGTGCTCAAGTCCCGAACAGACAAAGATCCCGATGGATCGCGAGAAATAGCCTAAATCCAGCCATGTTCTGCGAAAGAAATGTACTCACCGCGGCCAATTATCAGATGGTCCAGCACACGAATGTCCATGAATTGACAGCATTTGATAATGCGTTCGGTGATTTCTTTGTCCGCTCTGCTCGGTTCTGCACAGCCAGAGGGGTGATTATGCGCGAGGATCACGCCCGCTGCATTCACTTTTATCGCTTCCCGCACAATTTCACGCGGATGCACCTCAACGTGACTCAACGTGCCCGCAAAGAGACAGCTATGTTTCAGCACCCGATTTCTGTTATCGACAAAGATCACCATAAAGATCTCGCGTTCAATATCAGTTAACTGGCTTTGCAGGAATTCACGCGTCATTTCTGGCGTCAGGATCGGATCTTCCTTCTCCATGCGGACATTGTAAAAACGGCGGGCAAGTTCAGCAATGCCCCTCAGCTGGGCATATTTCGCCACGCCAATTCCCTCAACGTGCTTAAACTGCGCCAGATCGGCGGTCAATAAACCGTACAGCGAACCGAAATGTGCTATCAGCTCTTTTGCCAGCGTAAATACCGTTTTTCCGGGCGTTCCGGTACGTAAAAAGAGCGCCAGCAGTTCATCGTCTTTTAACAGGGTAACGCCATAGCGCAGCAGTTTTTCGCGCGGCAGCAGCTCCTCATCCTCTTCTTCCATGCTCTTTCTCCCCTTTTTAACCTCATGCTGCCACAGGCCAATCCGTCGCTCGACGGCCACATTGAGTTCTTGCGTAGCGCCTCGCAAAGTGGACGAAGTACAAAATCACTCCGCTTTGGGGATTGTGATAAAATGCCCGCTCTCTGGTGAAACCCAACAGGAAAGAATCATGATGAGCCTGGCCGGTAAAAAAATCGTTCTTGGCGTGAGCGGCGGCATTGCTGCTTATAAAGCGCCGGAGCTGGTGCGTCGTCTGCGCGAGCGCGGAGCTGACGTGCGGGTCGCGATAACCGAAGGCGGTAAAGCCTTTATCACTCCCCTGAGCCTGCAGGCCGTTTCAGGATACCCGGTATCTGACAGCCTGCTCGATCCGGCCGCCGAAGCCGCGATGGGCCATATTGAGCTGGGAAAATGGGCAGACCTGGTTATCCTCGCTCCCGCCACGGCTGATTTAATCGCTCGGGTGGCAGCCGGTATGGCAAACGACCTGGTCTCCACCATTTGTCTGGCCACCCCTGCGCCTGTTGCCGTCGTTCCTGCCATGAACCAGCAGATGTACCGTAACGCGGCCACCCAGCACAATCTGGAGACGCTGGCCTCACGCGGCCTGCTTATCTGGGGTCCGGACAGCGGCAGCCAGGCCTGCGGCGACGTTGGCCCGGGTCGCATGCTTGATCCGCTGACGATTGTTGATATAGCCGCAGCCCATTTTTCGCCTGTCAACGATCTGCAACATCTCAACATCATGATTACCGCGGGCCCCACGCGCGAGCCGCTGGATCCGGTGCGCTACATCACCAACCACAGCTCCGGCAAAATGGGCTTTGCGATTGCCGCCGCCGCCGCAAGGCGTGGCGCGAACGTCACGCTGGTGAGCGGCCCGGTATCGCTGCCTACCCCTGCGTTTGTGAAGCGAATTGACGTCACCACCGCGCTGGAGATGGAAGCCGCCGTGCAGGCACATGCGCAAAGCCAGCAGATTTTTATCGGCTGTGCGGCCGTCGCAGACTATCGTGCCGAGACTATCGCCGAGGCTAAAATTAAAAAGCAAGGCGATGAATTAACAATAAAAATGGTGAAAAACCCGGACATTGTCGCCGGTGTCGCCGCACTAAAAAGCCATCGTCCATACGTTGTTGGGTTTGCCGCAGAAACGAATAATGTGGAAGAATATGCCCGGCAAAAACGTACCCGCAAAAACCTCGATTTGATTTGCGCGAACGACGTATCGCTGGCCACACAAGGATTTAACAGCGACAGCAACGCACTGCACCTTTTCTGGCAGGATGGAGATAAAGTCTTACCGCTTGAGCGCAAGGAACTCCTGGGCCAACAATTACTCGACGAGATCGTTACCCGTTATGATGAAAAAAATCGACGTTAAGATTCTGGACCCGCGTGTTGGCGAGCAATTCCCGCTGCCAACCTATGCCACCTCCGGCTCTGCCGGTCTTGACCTGCGCGCCTGTCTCGATGACGCCGTAGAACTGGCTCCGGGTGCCACTACCCTGGTTCCAACTGGCCTGGCGATTCACATTGCTGACCCGTCTCTGGCAGCAGTGATCCTGCCGCGTTCTGGTCTGGGCCATAAGCACGGCGTTGTGCTGGGTAACCTGGTCGGCCTGATCGACTCAGACTACCAGGGTCAGCTGATGGTCTCCGTCTGGAACCGTGGTCAGGACAGCTTCACCATTGAACCTGGCGAGCGTATCGCCCAGATGGTCTTTGTACCGGTGGTACAGGCAGAATTTAACCTGGTGGCAGACTTTGACGCCACCGACCGTGGCGAAGGCGGCTTCGGCCATTCCGGGCGCAAATAACGGCCCGAAAGACACGTATCTCACAGCGTTATAATGCAATAACAAACCGCAAACGCCCGTTTGCGGTCGCTGTGTGGATGCCAGCCTGGCAAGTGCTTATTTTCAGGGGTATTTTGTAACATGGCAGAAAAACAAACCGCGAAAAGGAATCGTCGCGAAGAAATACTTCAATCTCTGGCTCTGATGCTTGAATCCAGCGATGGCAGTCAACGCATCACCACCGCTAAACTGGCCGCCTCTGTAGGCGTGTCTGAGGCGGCGCTGTACCGTCATTTCCCGAGCAAGACCCGGATGTTTGACAGCCTGATCGAGTTTATTGAAGACAGCCTGATCACGCGCATCAACCTGATTCTGAAAGACGAAAAAGACACGACCGCGCGTCTGCGTCTGATTGTGCTGTTAATCCTGGGCTTCGGTGAACGCAATCCGGGCTTAACCCGTATCCTCACCGGCCACGCGCTGATGTTTGAACAGGACAGACTGCAGGGCCGCATTAACCAGCTTTTCGAGCGTATTGAAGCGCAGCTGCGCCAGGTACTGCGCGAAAAGAAAATGCGTGAAGGCGAAGGTTACACCATTGATGAAACGCTGCTGGCGAGCCAGATTCTGGCGTTTTGTGAAGGGATGCTCTCCCGCTTTGTGCGTAGCGAATTCAAATACCGTCCAACGGACGATTTTGACGCCCGCTGGCCATTAGTGGCTGCTCAGTTGCAGTAATCCGTAAGCCCGGTAAGCGTAGCGCCACCGGGCAATTTAATTACACCCCGAACTCTTCCCGGTATGCACGTACCGCCGCCAGATGGTCCGCCATCTCAGGCTTCTCTTCCAGATACGCAATCAGGTCTTTCAGGGTAATAATCGACGTCACTTTGCAGCTGTAATCGCGTTCGACTTCCTGAATAGCGGAAATTTCACCGCGACCACGCTCCTGACGATCCAGAGAAATCAGCACGCCAGCAAGCGTCGCACCGTTGGCCTGGATAATCTCCATTGATTCGCGGATCGCCGTACCCGCGGTAATCACGTCATCGACCAGCATGACGCGGCCCTGCAGCGCGCTGCCGACCAGATTCCCGCCTTCACCATGGGTTTTAGCTTCTTTGCGGTTAAAGCAGTACGGCACGTCGCGGTCATGGTGTTCCGCCAGCGCCACCGCGGTGGTGGTCGCAATCGGAATGCCTTTATAGGCCGGGCCAAACAGCAGGTCAAATTCAATCCCGGAATCCACCAGCGCTTCGGCATAGAAACGGCCTAACAGTGCCAGATCGCGCCCGGTATTAAACAGCCCGGCGTTGAAGAAATAGGGACTCTTACGCCCGGATTTCAGCGTAAATTCGCCAAACTTAAGTACCTGCTTGTTAAGCGCAAACTCAATAAACTGGCGCTGATACGATTTCATGGATTTGCTCCTTTGGTTTTTCTGTCTTACAGGCAAAAAAAAGGCGACTCATTGGTCGCCTTTAAAATCAATTTTCTAACGCCGCTTTCTGCGTCGTTACAATGGATTCGATTCCCCCTCGGGCCAACGCCAGCAGGGAGAGAAGCTCTTCGTGGGTGAACGGCTCGCCTTCCGCCGTGCCCTGCACCTCAATGATGCGACCGTCTTCGGTCATCACCACGTTCATGTCGGTTTCGGCTGCGGAATCTTCAACGTATTCCAGATCGCAAAGCGCTTCGCCGTTAACGATACCAACAGAAACCGCCGCAACCATGCCTTTCATTGGGTTGGTTTTCAGCTTACCGGCCGCAACCAGCTTGTTCAGGGCATCCGCCAGCGCCACGCAGGCGCCGGTAATGGATGCGGTACGCGTACCGCCGTCTGCCTGAATGACGTCGCAATCGAGAGTGATGGTGAATTCGCCAAGGATTTTCAGGTCAACGGCGGCGCGCAGCGCACGCGCGATCAGACGCTGAATCTCCATGGTACGGCCGCCCTGCTTACCCTTTGCCGCTTCACGGGCATTACGGGTATGGGTCGCACGCGGCAGCATGCCGTATTCTGCGGTGATCCAACCCTGGCCCTGACCTTTCAGGAAGCGCGGAACGCCTTCTTCGATGGAGGCGGTGCACAGCACTTTAGTGTCACCAAACTCAACCAGCACGGAGCCTTCAGCGTGTTTTGTATAGTTACGGGTCAGGGTGACGGGACGCACCTGGTTGGCGCTACGGCCTGATGGACGCATGATGGATTCTCCGGCTTGAAACGAATGTGGCTGCGCATTATACGGATAAAGGACGCTTATTCCTATCCTGAGAAGCCCCCGAAAGCTATAATCCCCCCATCTCTCCTTTAAAAACGGGAATGTCTATGATCCGCAGTATGACCGCCTACGCCCGGCGTGAAATCAAGGGTAGCTGGGGTAGCGCCACATGGGAAATGCGCTCGGTAAACCAGCGTTACCTGGAAACGTATTTCCGTATGCCGGAGCAGTTCCGCAGCCTTGAGCCTGTCGTACGTGAACGTATCCGTACGCGTCTGACGCGCGGAAAAGTGGAATGTAACCTGCGCTTTGAGCCTGATGCGAGCGCACAGGGCGAGCTCATCCTCAACGAAAAACTGGCAAAACAGCTCGTGAATGCGGCGAACTGGGTCAAAATGCAGAGCGATGAAGGCGAAATCAACCCGGTTGATATTCTGCGCTGGCCTGGCGTCATGGCCGCCGGTGAGCAGGATCTGGACGCCATTGCCGCTGAAATCCTGGCAGCTCTCGACGGCACGCTGGACGACTTTATCATTGCCCGCGAAACCGAAGGCCAGGCGCTGAAAGCGATGATTGAGCAGCGTCTTGAAGGCGTGAGCACCGAAGTAGCGAAAGTCCGCACCCATATGCCAGAAGTGCTGCAATGGCAGCGCGAGCGCCTTGTCGCCAAACTGGAAGAAGCGGAAGTTCAGCTGGAAAACACCCGTCTGGAACAAGAACTGGTGCTGATGGCGCAGCGTATCGATGTCGCTGAAGAGCTGGACCGTCTGGAAGCGCACGTTAAAGAAACCTACAACATTCTGAAGAAAAAAGAAGCTGTGGGCCGCCGTCTGGACTTTATGATGCAGGAGTTCAACCGCGAGTCGAACACCCTGGCGTCTAAGTCGATCAATGCAGAAGTGACGAATTCAGCGATTGAGCTGAAAGTGCTGATTGAACAGATGCGCGAGCAGATCCAGAACATCGAGTAATGCTTTTCGGGTGGTGTCGACAGCACCACCCATTACTATTTCTAATCCATCTTAACGCCAATTTTGTCGCCTTACCGCCTTTCATCAAGCTTTCTCTATAGAACTTGATAAAAATTTTTAGGGCAAACTGGCTCGCCTTAGAAAATCTCAATCGTGATCTTGCGCACAAATCGCTAACCTCCCCCGCGTTCACACCGGAGGGTATATGCTGCTTCACATCCTTTATCTCATTGGCATCACCGCAGAAGCCATGACCGGCGCACTTGCCGCCGGACGTCGCCGTATGGATACCTTCGGCGTGATCATTATTGCTACGGCGACCGCACTGGGCGGCGGTTCCGTGCGCGATATTCTGCTTGGCCATTACCCGCTCGGCTGGGTTAAACACCCTGAATACGTGATTATCGTGGCAACGGCCGCCGTGTTAACCACCATAGTGGCGCCCGTTATGCCCCATCTTCGCCGCCTGTTCCTGGTGCTTGATGCGCTGGGGCTGATCGTATTTTCGATCATCGGCGCGCAAATCGCGCTCGATATGGGGGAAGGACCGGTTATCGCCACCATCGCCGCCGTGGTCACGGGCGTATTCGGCGGTGTGCTGCGCGATATGTTCTGCAAACGCATCCCCCTGGTCTTTCAAAAAGAGCTGTATGCCGGCATCTCCTTTGCAGCAGCGGTGCTCTATATCGCCCTGCAGCATTACGTTTCAAATCATGATGTGGTGGTCATCTCGACGCTGCTGTTTGGCTTTACGGCCCGCATGCTGGCGCTGCGTCTGAAGCTCGGGCTGCCCATTTTTCATTACAAACACAGCGCCCACTAGCTTCAGAACCCGTTGATGTGCTGTTCAGCGAGCCATTTCGCCAGCACATCAATCTGAGGCGCGTGAACCCAGTTTACGATTTGTCGCGCTTTCTCCTCTCCCGTTCCCGGCAGGGTCTGCCAGTGCTTTGCGTTGCGCCCGCTCATCTTCTGCCACGATATGTCTCCCATCGCCTTCAGCGAAGCCTGGGTCAATGGCACACCCATTGCCATGAGCCAGCGGATAAACGGCTTCTCGCGCACCAGATTAAATCGGTGCCAGAGCGCCAGCCCGCGTGCTGAGGAAAACCCCGGTGTAGCCTGCAGCTGCGCCTGCGTTAATAACAGCCATGAAAAGAGATGTTCAAAATGATGCGCCTGCCAGAGGGTCCGCCAGCCTGACTCACCTAATCCTTCAATATCGAATACCTGCTTTGAACTGAGCCAGGTCAGCCGGGCAAAGAACTGCTCCATACACTCCGGCGAAGCATAGAAACAGCTAAGAGCATGATAGCGTGAGGCCGGTGGCTCTGGTTTATGTCTGTCAGTCCCGCGCCAGAGCACCTTATCAAACCGGGGGATACCCTGCCCGGCCAGGCTGATCTGTATCTGATCCCCCGGAGCAATATCCAGACTCTGCAAGCGCCCAACCGAGCCCAGACTCACCCGCTGCACCTGTTTATCATCCAGTTGTACGGGTTCCAGCGCTGCTACAACGGAAATTTTGCCCGTGCGCCCCACGGAAAAATGAATATCGCTCACCTCAGCGACCTGGGCTGCGGGAGGATATTTCCACGCGACAACCCAGCTGCCTTCTCCCGGTAACCACTCTTCGCCCGCAGGTTCATCCTCCGAACGCACTACAATGCCATCCGTGACAAAGGGTAATGCGGTCACGTGCCAGGCCGCGCGCTGCTTCTCGACGGCATCGACTGAATCGGCGGGTAGCGTGTACCGTGCCGACAGCGTAAAACCGGCCTGAGACAGTTCAGCTAAAGATGTCCGCATATCTTTCGGTCCGTCCGGCCAGGCCCAGATGAATACGCCGATTTTGCTCAATAGCGAGTTATCCTTTTGCCGCATCATCGCCCCCGCCACCTTTGCGCGAGCGTTCATTCCGCCCAACTGGCTCTGAATGTGGTTGTCGCGTAACCAGTAAAGCTCGCCCTGCAAGACGCTATTCGCCAGCGCGCCGGTGAGCTTTTGCGGAACCGACGGGATTAAACGCACCTTATCGGTCCAGTCTTCCCCTTTCAGGCCATCACCGCGACTGATAGCCTGGGTTAACTTTCCGTTGCGATAGACCAGCGTTACCGCCACACCGTCAACTTTGGGTTGCAGCCACAGATGTTGTCGGGTACGCATCCACTGTCTCAACTCCTCTTTGCTGGCCACTTTATGTACGCCCGTATGGGCAACGGGATGTTTTACACTTCCCGCCAGCGCCGGGAGTTTCTCTTCTGAAGGCTCACCGCCAAAACAGCGCTGCCACTGCGTTAATCGCCCGTGAAGCTGGTCGTAAACCTCGTCGTTGATCTCACTTACGCCCTGCTTCCAGTAAGCCTCATCCCAGCGTTTGATTTGGGCGCTTAACGACGCCATCTCTTTTTCTGCTTTTGCCTGCGACCACACCGGACACACCGCCGCGCCAGAGCCACACCACAACAGCATTAACCCGCTTATCCATCGCCACATCGCTACCCCTCCTTTGCATTGCAGGAGGTATACCCGGATGCCTGAAACAACGCTAACGACAACGTTTCACAATGCGAGACGCTATCCGGTGTTTCTTTTGGTTGCTGAAAACCACAGATAAAACCTGAAAACGGCACGCAAAATTCAATAATCCAGGGGAAAAAGTGTGACAAAGGCTACGTCACACGGCGGTGACGTGTATAATAAGCCCGTATGTAGGACTTCTTCGTTAACACATACAAAAGACTCTCATGGCTCAAGGCACGCTTTATATTGTTTCTGCCCCTAGTGGCGCGGGTAAATCCAGCCTTATTCAGGCACTGTTAAAAACCCAACCGTTGTACGACACACAGGTTTCTGTTTCTCACACCACGCGAGCGCCGCGTCCGGGTGAAGTGCACGGTGAACACTATTTCTTTGTGGATCACGACGAATTCAGAGCGATGATCGGCAGAGACGCGTTTCTTGAACACGCTGAAGTATTCGGTAATTACTACGGTACCTCGCGTGAAACCATTGAGCAGGTTCTGGCCACGGGCGTGAATGTGTTCCTGGATATCGACTGGCAGGGCGCACAGCAAATTCGTAAGAAAATGCCTGACTCGCGCAGTATCTTTATTTTACCGCCATCGAAAGATGAGCTGGATCGCCGCCTGCGTGGCCGCGGTCAGGACAGCGAAGAAGTGATCGCAAAGCGTATGGAACAGGCTGTTGCAGAAATGAGCCATTACGCGGAATATGATTACCTTATTGTGAATGATGATTTTGATGCCGCACTGAGCGATCTCAAAACCATTCTTCGTGCAGAACGTCTGCGTATGAGCCGCCAGAAGCAGCGACATGACGCATTAATCACCAAACTGTTGGCAGACTGAACCCACTTTCAGTATCATGCCCAGTCATTTCTTCACCTGTGGAGCATTTTAAGTATGGCACGCGTAACTGTTCAGGACGCTGTAGAGAAAATTGGTAACCGTTTTGACCTGGTGCTGGTCGCCGCGCGTCGCGCTCGTCAGATGCAGGTAGGCGGTAAAGATCCGCTGGTACCGGAAGAAAACGATAAAACCACCGTTATTGCACTTCGCGAAATCGAAGAAGGTCTGATCAACAACCAGATCCTCGACGTGCGTGAGCGCCAGGAGCAGCAAGAGCAGGAAGCCGCAGAACTGCAGGCCGTAACCGCTATTGCTGAAGGTCGTCGTTAATTAAACCTGCGGGTCGCCCTTGTATCTGTTTGAAAGCCTGAATCAACTGATTCAAACCTACCTGCCTGAAGACCAGATTAAGCGTCTTCAGCAGGCGTATCTCGTTGCACGTGACGCTCACGAGGGCCAGACACGTTCAAGCGGTGAACCCTATATCACGCACCCTGTAGCGGTGGCCTGTATTTTGGCCGAGATGAAACTCGACTACGAAACGCTGATGGCCGCTCTGCTGCATGACGTGATCGAAGATACCCCTGCCACTTATCAGGACATGGAACAGCTGTTTGGCAAAAGCGTTGCCGAACTGGTGGAAGGGGTCTCTAAGCTTGATAAGCTGAATTTCCGCGACAAGAAAGAGGCGCAAGCCGAAAACTTCCGCAAGATGATTATGGCGATGGTGCAGGATATCCGCGTCATTCTCATCAAACTCGCTGACCGTACCCACAACATGCGCACGCTGGGCTCACTTCGCCCGGATAAACGTCGCCGCATTGCCCGTGAAACCCTCGAAATCTACAGTCCGCTGGCGCACCGTTTAGGTATTCATCACATTAAAACCGAGCTGGAAGAGTTGGGTTTTGAAGCGTTGTACCCGAACCGCTATCGCGTGATTAAAGAGGTGGTGAAAGCCGCACGCGGTAACCGTAAAGAGATGATTCAAAAAATCCTCTCGGAAATTGAAGGGCGCTTACAGGAAGCGGGAATTCCGTGCCGCGTCAGCGGTCGCGAAAAACATTTGTACTCCATCTACTGCAAAATGGTGCTCAAAGAGCAGCGTTTTCACTCGATCATGGATATCTACGCCTTCCGCGTAATTGTCCACGACTCGGACACCTGCTATCGCGTGCTGGGGCAGATGCACAGCCTCTACAAACCGCGTCCGGGCCGCATGAAAGATTACATCGCCATTCCAAAAGCGAACGGCTATCAATCTTTGCACACCTCGATGATCGGGCCACATGGCGTACCTGTTGAGGTGCAAATTCGCACCGAAGACATGGACCAGATGGCAGAGATGGGTGTTGCCGCACACTGGGCGTATAAAGAGCACGGTGGCGAAAGCAGCACGACCGCACAAATCCGCGCCCAGCGCTGGATGCAGAGTCTGCTAGAGCTTCAGCAGAGTGCGGGTAGCTCATTTGAATTTATCGAGAGCGTTAAATCCGATCTCTTCCCGGATGAGATTTACGTTTTCACCCCAGAAGGCCGCATTGTCGAACTGCCTGCGGGCGCAACGCCGGTCGACTTCGCTTACGCCGTGCATACCGATATCGGGCATGCCTGCGTCGGCGCGCGCGTCGACAGACAGCCTTATCCGCTGTCTCAGCCGCTCTCCAGCGGCCAGACGGTAGAAATTATTACCGCGCCGGGCGCACGTCCGAACGCGGCCTGGCTGAACTTTGTCGTGAGCTCCAAAGCACGCGCCAAAATTCGCCAGCTGCTGAAAAACCTCAAGCGCGATGATTCCGTCAGCCTGGGGCGTCGCCTGCTCAACCACGCGTTGGGCGGTAGCCGTAAGCTGGCTGAAATTCCGCAGGAGAACGTACAGCGTGAGCTGGAGCGCATGAAGCTTGCGTCGCTTGACGACCTGCTGGCAGAGATTGGCCTCGGCAACGCCATGAGCGTGGTGGTGGCGAAGAATCTGCAGCAAGGCGACACGACAGCGGTGCCTGCAACCACGCAAAGCCACGGACACCTGCCGATTAAAGGCGCAGACGGGGTGCTGATCACCTTCGCAAAATGCTGTCGTCCAATTCCTGGCGACCCGATTATTGCGCATGTCAGCCCGGGTAAAGGGCTGGTTATCCACCACGAGTCCTGTCGTAACATTCGCGGCTACCAGAAAGAAGCCGAGAAGTTTATGGCGGTCGAGTGGGATAAAGAGACCGCGCAGGAATTTATCACCGAAATTAAGGTGGATATGTTCAACCATCAGGGTGCTCTGGCGAACCTGACGGCAGCGATCAACACGGCTTCTTCCAACATTCAGAGCCTGAATACGGAAGAAAAAGATGGCCGCGTGTACAGCGCCTTTATTCGTCTGACCGCCCGCGACCGCGTGCATCTGGCGAATATTATGCGCAAGATCCGCGTCATGCCGGACGTGATTAAAGTCACCCGAAACCGAAACTAGGTTTATGAATTCACAACGTTATGCACGTATCTGCGAAATGCTCGCCAGGCGTCAGCCTGACCTGACGGTCTGCATGGAGCAGGTGCATAAACCTCATAACGTCTCTGCTATCGTCCGTACCGCAGATGCCGTCGGTGTGCATGAAGTGCACGCCGTCTGGCCGGACGGCCGTATGCGCAATACGGTCTCGGCGGCGGCAGGCAGCAACAGCTGGGTGTCTGTCAAAAATCATCACACCATTGGCGAAGCCGTATCGCACCTAAAAGGGCGCGGGATGCAGATCCTCGCCACTAACCTGTCCGCTAAAGCCGTAGATTTCCGCGAGATCGACTACACCCGCCCGACCTGCATTTTGATGGGTCAGGAGAAAACCGGGATCACCCAGGAAGCGTTGGATCTGGCGGATCGTGACATCATCATTCCGATGATCGGCATGGTCCAGTCTCTCAACGTCTCCGTGGCGTCCGCGCTCATTCTGTATGAAGCGCAGCGCCAGCGTCAGAACGCCGGGATGTACGAGCGCAGCAACAGCATGCTGCCGGAAGAGGAACAGCAGCGCCTGCTGTTTGAAGGTGGTTATCCGGTTCTGGCTCGCGTTGCGAAGCAGAAAAAATTGCCTTACCCCCACGTCAACGCGCAGGGCGAAATTGAAGCCGATGCCGAGTGGTGGGCCACCATGCAGTACGCCGGGTAAGCGATGAAAGGCCGCCTGCTGGATGCTATCCCGCTTAACAGCCTGACGGGCGTGGGCTCAGCGCAAAGTAATAAGCTTGCAAAAATTGGCCTGCACACCGTTCAGGATCTCCTGCTTCACCTCCCCCTGCGTTACGAAGACCGCACCCAGCTCTACAAGATTGGCGATCTTCTTCCCGCCATTTACGCCACCGTTGAAGGCGAAGTCCTGAACTGCAACATCACCTTCGGCGGACGCCGAATGATGACCTGCCAGATCAGCGACGGCACCGGCATTCTCACCATGCGTTTTTTCAACTTCAGCGCGGCGATGAAAAACAGCCTGGCGACGGGCCGCAGGGTGCTGGCCTATGGCGAAGCCAAACGCGGGAAATACGGCGCAGAGATGATCCACCCGGAGTACCGCGTGCAGGGCGATCTCAGCACGCCGGAAATGCAGGAGACGCTTACCCCGGTTTACCCGACAACCGAAGGCATCAAGCAGGCGACGCTGCGCAAGCTCACCGATCAGGCGCTGGAGCTGCTGGATACCTGCGCCATTACCGAGCTGCTGCCGCCCGAGCTGGCGCAGGGCATGATGAGCCTGCCCGAGGCGCTGCGCACCCTGCACCGCCCGCCGCCAACGCTGCAGCTCAGCGATTTAGAAAGCGGCAAACACCCCGCACAACAGCGTCTTATCCTTGAGGAATTACTGGCACATAACCTGAGCATGCTGGCGCTTCGCGCGGGCGCGCAGCGTTTCCACGCTCAGCCGTTAAGCCAGAATGATGCGCTCAAAGATAAGCTGCTGGCCTCGCTGCCGTTTAAGCCCACCGGCGCGCAGGCGCGCGTCACCGCCGAGATTGAACGCGATATGGCGCTCGACGTGCCGATGATGCGTCTGGTGCAGGGCGACGTGGGCTCCGGTAAAACGCTGGTTGCCGCCCTGGCGGCCCTGCGCGCGATTGCTAACGGTAAACAGGTGGCGCTAATGGCGCCGACCGAGCTGCTGGCTGAACAGCACGCCAACAATTTCCGCGCCTGGTTTGCGCCACTCGGAATTGAAGTGGGCTGGCTTGCCGGGAAGCAAAAAGGCAAAGCGCGCCTTGCGCAACAGGAGGCTATTGCCAGCGGGCAGGTGCAGATGATTGTCGGCACGCACGCCATCTTCCAGGAGCAGGTGCAGTTTAACGGTCTTGCGCTGGTGATTATCGACGAGCAGCACCGCTTCGGCGTACATCAGCGTCTGGCGCTCTGGGAAAAAGGCCTGCAGCAGGGCTTCCACCCGCATCAGCTGATCATGACCGCTACGCCGATCCCACGCACCCTGGCGATGACCGCCTACGCCGATCTGGATACCTCCACCATTGACGAACTGCCGCCGGGCCGTACGCCGGTCACCACGGTCGCCATTCCCGACACGCGCCGCAGCGATATCATTGACCGCGTGCGCAACGCCTGCACCCAGGAAGGGCGTCAGGCCTACTGGGTCTGTACGCTGATTGAAGAATCTGAACTGCTGGAAGCGCAGGCTGCCGAAGCAACGTGGGAAGAGCTTAAGCTGGCGCTGCCCGAGCTGAACGTGGGTCTGGTTCACGGACGCATGAAGCCCGCCGAAAAACAGGCGGTGATGCAGTCGTTCAAACAGGGTGATTTGCATTTGCTGATCGCCACCACGGTGATCGAAGTCGGCGTGGACGTCCCCAATTCCAGCCTGATGATCATCGAAAACCCGGAGCGTCTCGGCCTTGCCCAGCTCCACCAGCTGCGCGGGCGCGTCGGCCGCGGCGCGGTTGCGTCCCACTGCGTACTGCTCTACAAAGCGCCTCTTTCCAAAACCGCCCAGATGCGTCTGCAGGTGCTGCGCGACAGCAACGACGGTTTTGTGATTGCGCAAAAAGACCTGGAGATCCGCGGCCCGGGCGAACTGCTGGGCACGCGTCAGACGGGTAACGCGGAGTTCAAAGTAGCGGATTTACTGCGCGATCAGACCATGATCCCCGAGGTTCAGCGCCTCGCCCGCCATATTCATGAACGCTACCCCGAACAGGCGGCAGCGTTGATTGAGCGCTGGATGCCGGAAACCGAGCGGTATTCCAACGCCTGATTTCAGGCAAACATCGGCAGCATCAGGTACAGCTTGATCACCAGCGCGTTGACGATATCAATAAAGAACGCCCCAACCATCGGGACCACCAGAAACGCCATGTGCGATGGTCCGAACCGTTCGGTGATCGCCTGCATGTTGGCTATAGCCGTTGGGGTAGCCCCCAGACCAAACCCGCAGTGACCGGCCGCCAGCACCGCCGCATCGTAGTTTTTGCCCATCATGCGCCAGGTCACGAACATGGCGTACAGCGCCATAAACAGCGCCTGCACCGCAAGAATCGCCACCATCGGCAGCGCCAGCGAGGCCAGCTCCCACAGCTTGAGGCTCATCAGCGCCATCGCCAGGAACAGCGACAGGCAGACGTTGCCGAGCACCGATACCGCCCGTTCAAACACGCGGTAGAAGCCCATCAGCGCCAGACCGTTGCTCAGGATCACCCCGATAAACAGCACGCAGACAAACGTCGGCAGTTCAAACGCGGAACCCGCCAGCCATTGCGCAACCACTTTGCCCACGGTCAGGCAGATGGCGATCGTCGCGATAGTTTCAATCAGCACCAGCGAGGTGATGCTGCGGCCAACGTCCGGCTTTTCGAAGGCGGTCGGCACCAGCTCATCGTCCGGCCTGCCGTTCGGCGTGGTGGAGTGCTTAACCAGATACCGCGCCACCGGACCACCAATTAGGCCACCCAGCACCAGGCCAAAGGTCGCACAGGCCATCGCCACTTCCGTCGCGTTTTCAAACCCGTAGCGCTCGATGAACAGCTTGCTCCACGCGGCCCCGGTTCCGTGACCGCCCGAAAGGGTAATCGACCCCGCCAGCAGACCCATCAGCGGATCCAGCCCCAGCAGCGTTGCCATGCCGATGCCAATGGCGTTTTGCATCAGCAGCAGCCCCACCACCACAATCAGGAATACGCCGAGCACCTTACCGCCCGAGCGCAGGCTCGCCAGGTTGGCATTCAGGCCGATAGTGGCAAAGAAGGCCAGCATCAGCGGATCTTTCAGGGACATATCAAAATCGATTTCCCAGCCCATGCTTTTTTTCAGTATCAGCAGGGCCAGCGCCACCAGCAGGCCACCGGCGACAGGTTCAGGAATGGTGTATTTCTTCAGAAGGGAAACGCTATGTACCAGCTTGCGACCAAGCAGAAGAACCAGCGTTGCGGCAACAAGGGTCGACAACGTATCGAGATGAATCATAAAAGGCTCCTGTTATGCGCGTGTTCCATACACACGCGGCGTTATCCTGGGCCGGTTTGCGCTCTTCATGAGCCCCCGGCGCAAAAAGTGTAATTTTTTTTCCCCACGCGTTGTAGAAAACCTGCTCACAGCGGCAGATTTTCTTCCCTTTTTTTGCTGGCAATCGTTTGCTTTTACCAGGTGGTCAGATAAAATGCCCGCTTTTCCACCGTGGGATTGCCGCCGATGTCCGTTAACACCATAGAGTCGCCTGATGCGCAACCGATTGCGCAGAAGCAAAATAGCGAACTGATTTACCGCCTTGAGGATCGCCCGCCGCTGCCGCAAACGCTTTTCGCCGCCTGCCAGCATCTTCTGGCAATGTTTGTTGCGGTGATCACCCCGGCGCTGCTAATTTGCCAGGCGCTCGGTTTACCGGCGCAGGACACGCAGCACATTATCAGCATGTCTCTCTTCGCCTCCGGCGTGGCCTCGATTATTCAAATTAAAGCGTGGGGGCCGGTGGGGTCGGGATTATTGTCGATTCAGGGCACCAGCTTTAACTTCGTGGCACCGCTGATCATGGGCGGTACGGCGCTAAAAACCGGCGGTGCGGATGTCCCAACCATGATGGCGGCGCTGTTCGGCACCCTGATGCTGGCCAGCTGTACGGAGATGGTCATCTCCCGCGTTCTGCATCTGGCTCGCCGCGTTATCACCCCGCTGGTTTCTGGCGTCGTCGTAATGATTATCGGCCTGTCGCTGATTCAGGTGGGCCTGACCTCCATTGGCGGCGGCTATGCCGCAATGAGCGACCACACCTTCGGCGCGCCGAAAAACCTGCTGCTGGCGGGTGTCGTGCTGGCGATCATTATTCTGCTTAACCGTCAGCGTAATCCTTACCTGCGCGTCGCCTCGCTGGTGATCGCCATGGCGGCGGGTTACCTGCTGGCGTGGGCGCTGGGCATGCTGCCGGAGAACACCGCGCCGACCAACAGCGCGCTGATCGTCGTTCCTACGCCGCTGTACTACGGACTGGGCATTGACTGGGGCCTGCTCCTGCCGCTGATGCTGGTCTTTATGATCACCTCTCTGGAGACCATCGGTGATATCACCGCCACCTCCGACGTCTCCGAGCAGCCGGTGTCCGGCCCGCTGTACATGAAGCGTCTGAAAGGCGGCGTGCTGGCGAACGGCCTGAACTCGTTTGTCTCTGCGGTATTCAACACCTTCCCGAACTCCTGCTTCGGCCAGAACAACGGCGTGATCCAGCTGACCGGCGTTGCCAGCCGCTACGTCGGTTTTGTGGTGGCGCTGATGCTGATCGTTCTCGGCCTGTTCCCGGCGGTAAGCGGCTTTGTGCAGCACATCCCTGAGCCGGTGCTGGGTGGCGCAACGCTGGTGATGTTCGGGACCATCGCGGCCTCCGGCGTGCGTATCGTCTCCCGCGAGCCGCTGAACCGCCGCGCGATCATGATTATCGCCCTGTCGCTGGCCGTCGGTCTGGGTGTTTCCCAGCAGCCGCTGATCCTGCAGTTTGCGCCTGACTGGGTGAAAAACCTGCTCTCTTCCGGCATTGCCGCGGGCGGTATCACCGCTATCGTTCTGAACCTCGTTTTCCCGCCTGAAAAGAACTGATCCTCTTCACGGCAGGCAGCCAATGCCTGCCGTGACATCTAATTACACCATTCCCGCCTTGAGGATTGCGCATAAATCGTGCATAACTCCCTTATGTGCGTTTTGCGGGATGGAAGACCATGAAATTTATTGGAAAGCTCCTCATCTATCTTCTGGTAGCCCTGCTCATTGTGCTGCTGGCGTTCTACATTTTGCTCCAGACCCGCTGGGGCGCGTCTCAGGTCAGCAGCTGGGTGACGGTGAATACCGACTACGAACTCAGTTTCGACAAGATGAATCACCGCTTTTCGTCGCCTTCCCACATCATTCTGGAAAACGTCACCTTCGGTCGGGACGGTAAACCCGCCACGCTGGTAGCCAAAAAAGTCGATATCGGTCTGAGCAGCCGCCAGATAACCGATCCGCTGCATATGGACACCATCACCCTGTTCGACGGCACGCTGAATCTCTCGCCCCAGACGGCACCGCTGCCTTTCCAGGCGGATCGCCTGCAGCTGAACAACATGGCCTTTAACAGCCCGAATACTGAATGGGACTTGAGCGCGCAGAAGGTCACGGGCGGCGTCAGCCCGTGGCAGCCGGAAGCGGGCAACGTGCTGGGGAACAACGCGCAGATCCAGATGAGCGCGGGCTCGCTGACCCTGAACGGCGTACTGGCGACCAACGTGCTGATCGAGGGCCAGCTCAACGGCAAGGAAGTGGTGCTGAAAACGATTGGTGCCGACATGGCCCGTGGCTCGCTTACCGGCTCCGCCCTGCGCAACGCCGACGGGAGCTGGATTATCGACACGATGCGCCTGAATGAGATCCGCCTGCAGAGCGATAAAACGCTGATGGCGTTCTTCGCGCCGCTGGCCTCCATCCCCTCTCTGCAGATTGGTCGTCTGGACGTGACCGACGCCCGGCTTCAGGGCCCGGACTGGGCGGTGACCGATCTCGATTTAAGCCTGCGCAACCTGACTCTCAGCCAAGGCGACTGGCAGAGCCAGGAAGGCCGGCTGTCCATGAACGCCAGCGAGTTTATCTACGGCTCGCTGCATCTTTTCGACCCGATCCTGAATGCGGAGTTTTCCCCGCAGGGCATGGCGCTGCGTCAGTTCACCTCCCGCTGGGAAGGCGGCATGGTGCGCACGTCCGGTAACTGGCTGCGCGACGGTAAAGCGCTGGTGCTGGACGATGTTGCCATCGCCGGGCTGGAGTACACCCTGCCGCAGAACTGGAAAACGCTGTGGATGGAGCCTCTGCCGGAATGGCTGAACAGCGTCACGCTGCAAAAATTCGGCCTGAGCCGCAACCTGGTGATCGACATCGATCCCGCCTTCCCGTGGCAGATCACCTCTCTGGACGGCTACGGCGCAAACCTGCAGCTGGTGAAAGATCGCCAGTGGGGTATCTGGGGCGGTAGCGCAACCCTGAACGGCGCGGCAGCGACCTTTAACCGCGTGGACGTGCGTCGTCCGTCGCTGGCGCTGAATGCGAACGCCGCCACGGTGAACATTACCGACCTGAGCGCCTTTACCGAGAAAGGCATTCTGGAAGCCACGGCGACGGTTTCTCAGCTGCCGCAGCGGCAGACCACGGTGAGCCTGAACGGCCGCGGCGTGCCGCTCAACGTGCTGCAGCAGTGGGGCTGGCCTGCGCTGCCGATTACGGGCGACGGCAATATTCAGCTCACCGCCAGCGGCAGCGTGCAGGCCAGCGCACCGTTGAAGCCAACGGTGAACGGCAAGCTGAACGCGGTAAATATGGATAAACAGCAGGTGCAGCAGACGATGACGGGCGGTGTAGTATCGACCGCACCCTCACCCCAGCCCTCTCCCTGAAAGGGAGAGGGAGCAAACCCTTCCCTCGCCCCTTTGGGGAGAGGGTTAGGGTGAGGGGAATTAAAGGTGAACCACCACCTCATTCCCCTCCGCTTTCACTACCACACCCCACTCGCTGCCCGCGTGTGAACCCCCCTTCACGCCGCTCACCTTCTGTACGTTGCGCAAGCACACGGACCAGTTTTTCGCGTCTCCCGCGCCGGTAAAGGTCACGATATCGCCCCGACGTGACGCCTTCAGCGTAAACGCCACGGCCCCGTCCGCCGCAGGCACTTCGCTCACCGCCGTTGAGCCATCGTCCAGGTTAAACAGCTGGAAGGCCGTCCCCGCGTTCCACGCGTAGTCCGGCTTCTGGTTATTGTTGCCCAGCGCCAGCAGGGTGTTATCGCGCACGTAGACCGGCAGGCTCATGAAATCGTGCTGCTGCTTATGCCAGCGGCTGCCCTGAATTTCGTCGTTATGCCACAGATGCGTCCAGCGTCCTTCCGGCAGGTAGAACTGCACGTCGCCCGCCTCGGAGAACACCGGCGCGACCATCACCGCATCCCCCAGCATGTACTGGCGGTCGAGGTAATCGCATGCCGGATCGTCCGGGAACTCCAGCATCATCGCCCGCAGCATCGGCGTGCCGAACTCGCGGGCCAGCGCCGCCTGACGATACAGGTACGGCATCAGCTGACACTTCTGCTGGGTGAAGTGGCGCACCACGTCGCAGGACTCGTCATCGTACGCCCACGGCACGCGATAGGATTTGCTGCCGTGCAGGCGGCTGTGGCTGGAGAACAGCCCGAACGCGCACCAGCGTTTGTAGACATGCGCCGGAGCGGTGTTTTCGAACCCGCCAATATCGTGGCTCCAGAACCCGAAGCCGGACAGGCCAATCGACAGCCCGCCGCGCAGGCTTTCGGCCATGGATTCATAGTTGGCGTAGCAGTCACCGCCCCAGTGCACCGGGAACTGCTGCGCCCCGACGGACGCCGAGCGGGCAAACAGCACCGCCTCTTCCTCCCCCACCGTCTCCTTCAGCACGTTCCACACCAGCTCGTTATAGATGTAGGCGTAGTGGTTATGCATCTTCTGCGGATCGGACCCGTCGAACCACTGCACGTCCGTCGGGATACGCTCGCCGAAGTCGGTCTTGAAGCAGTCGACGCCGATCTCCACCAGGCCTTTCAGCCTGTCGGCATACCACCGGCACGCGTCCGGGTTGGTGAAGTCGTAGATTGCCAGCCCCGGCTGCCATTTGTCCCACTGCCACAGGGAGCCGTCCGGGCGCCTGAGCAGGTAGCCCTTCTCTTTCAGCTCCCGGAAGATCGGGGATTTCTGGCCGATGTACGGGTTAATCCACACGCAGACCTTCAGGCCTTTCTCTTTCAGGCGGCGGATCATCCCTTCCGGATCCGGGAAGGTCACCGGGTCCCACTCGAAGTCGCACCACTGAAAGGCCTTCATCCAGAAGCAGTCGAAGTGGAAGACGTGCAGCGGCAGGTCGCGCTCGGCCATGCCGTCGATAAAGCTGTTTACCGTCGCTTCGTCGTAGTTGGTGGTGAACGAGGTGGTGAGCCACAGGCCGAACGACCAGGCAGGCGGCAGCGCCGGACGCCCGGTGAACCGCGTATAGCGGTTCAGCACCTCTTTCGGCGTCGGGCCGTCGATCACGAAGTATTCGAGATATTCCCCTTCCACGCTGAACTGCACTTTGGAGACCTTCTCGGAGCCGACTTCAAACGAGACGTTCTCGGGATGATTCACCAGCACGCCGTAGCCGCGGTTGGTCAGGTAGAACGGGATGTTTTTGTAGGACTGCTCGGTGCTGGTGCCGCCGTCGCGGTTCCAGGTTTCGACCGTCTGGCCGTTGCGCACCAGCGCGGTAAAGCGCTCGCCCAGACCGTAGACCGTTTCCCCCACGCCCAGATCCAGACGTTCGAACACGTAATTGCGGTCGGTATTGCTGTCCTGCACGTAGCCGTTGTTTTTCAGCTGGCTGCCGGTAATGCGCTGGCCGTTGCGCAGGAAATCCAGCGCCCAGAACTCGCCTTAGGTGACGAGCACGCTGACGCTTCCGCTTTTCAGCTCGGCAAAGTCGGCGTTGTTTTCAATCTCTACCTTCACGTCTTTCAGAACGTTCAGCGGATAGTGCGGGCCGTTATTCAGCACGCCCTGGAAATGCTCGATGCGCACCCCGACAATCCCTTCCTGCGGGGAAAACAGGCGCACCGTGAACATCAACGTGTCGAGCTGCCAGGTGCGTTCGCGCACGTCGCGCGGCGCCACATACACCACAAGGTCGTTGCCCTGCTGCTCCACGTCGAACACCTGAACCGGATACGTCACGTTCAGGCCCGGTTGAATAAGCCAGTTTCCATCACTGATTTTCATGCTTGCGTCCTCTTAGTTCTGCAATTCTTTGCTGACCGGCAGGTTTTCAAACTCCTGCTGATTGCGGCGCGCCCCCTGCGCCAGCTCGCCCAGGATTTTGGTCAGGAAGGGGGTTTTCAGCGTGTAGTAGCGCTTGGCGATAATGGCGCTCAGCACGTAGCAGGCCGCCGGGGCCAGGGTAAACAGGCCGATAATGATGCTGATGGTCGCGCTGTTCTGGCTTTTGGCTGCCGCGTCGTAGCCGCCGCCAGCCAGCATCCAGCCGATCATTGCCCCGCCCAGCGCCAGGCCGAGCTTCAGCACGAACAGCGTGCCCGCAAAGCTGATGCCGGTCAGGCGTTTGCCGTTGGTCCATTCACCGTAGTCGACGGTATCGGACATCATCACCCACTGGATCGGCGTCACCAGCTGGTGCAGCACGCCGATGACGAAGATAAAGGCGAACATCAGCACGGTGGCGTGCATCGGCACGAAGAACATCGCCACGCTGACCACCGCCAGCGCGGCGTTGGTCCACCAGAAGATGCTGACCTTGCACTTCCAGTCGGTGAGCGGTTTCGCCAGCGCGGAGCCAATCAGGTTGCCGACGCAGTAGGTGGTGAGGAACGCGACGAACACCTCCGGCGAGCCCATGATCCAGGTGCAGTAGTACATCATCGCGCCGCCGCGCACGCAGACGGCGAGGATGTTAAGGATGGTGAGCACGCCGACGATGCGCCACTGGTCGTTGTGCCAGATGTCGCGCAGGTCTTCCCGCATGGAGGTGGTGCTCGGCGGCACCTGGATGCGCTCTTTGGTGGTGAAGAAGCAGAACGCCAGCATCAGGAACGCGACCACCGACAGCACGGCGATCCCGCCCTGGAAGCCGAGTGCCTTATCGTCGCCGCCAATCAGGTTCACCAGCGGCATCATCAGCACCGTGGAGAGCATGCCGCCCGCGGTCGCCAGCACAAAGCGCCAGGACTGAAGGGAGATACGCTGCGTCGGGTCGTTGGTGATCACGCCGCCCAGCGCGCAGTAGGGAATGTTGACCACGGTATAGAGCAGGGTCAGCAGGGTGTAGGTAACGGCGGCGTAAACCATTTTGCCGTTGAGGCTGAGGTCCGGGGTGGTGTAGGCCAGCACGCAGACGATGCCGAACGGGATGGCGCCGAACAAAATCCACGGACGGAATTTGCCCCAGCGGCTGCGGGTGCGGTCGGCAATCAGCCCCATGCACGGGTCGGAGATCGCATCCAGCGCGCGCGCCAGCAGAAACATGGTGCCGACAAACCCGGCGGGAATGCCGAAAATATCGGTGTAGAAAAACATCATGTACAACATGACGTTATCAAAAATGATGTGGCTGGCGGCATCTCCCATGCCGTAGCCAATCTTCTCTTTAACTGACAATACTTCGCTCATCTTTTTTTATCCTTCACGCTGTAGGGGGCGCTGAGACCGGTTACAGAGTTTTAAACCATTGTTTCAGGAGCGGGTATTGCGTTTTCTGGTTAGCAGATTACGTTTCTTGTTTTTTGTGATCGCGGTAAATGTTGGAAGCACGAGGGGCTAACATGAGGATTTTCTTAGGAATTAACTGAAACAGGGGTGTACAGGTCAAAAGAGAGGTGAAAAAAGTGTGTCGGGGTATGTGGTAAATGCCTGAAAGTAGCTATAATGCGCCCCGCCTCCATGTAGCAATCGAGGCGCGGAAGATCGTCATCTCCGGTGAGGTGGCTGGACTTCAAATCCAGTTGGGGACGCCAGCGTTCCCGGGCAGGTTCGACTCCTGTGATCTTCCGCCAGTCCCCTACCATCGGTAGTTGTAATTTTGTGAATTGGGATTCATTACTCTTTCAATGCCATTTTCTATTAACCCTTTCCTTAATGCTTTGCTGATCAAAAGGAAACTAGGAATCTCCAATAATTTTTTTCCATTAATTTTAACTTTTGAACAATTAGTAAGTAAGTTAACTTTAGACTGATTGAATGGGAAACTATGATTTCTGTTATATCCATGCTGAGCAAGAAGTTTTGATCTTAACAATAAAGCTCTATAAATAGTAGAAACTAACCATCCATCCAGTTCTCTTAACTGCCTCTCATTCGTGACGAGTGGGTAAAAGCTCATTACACCTTTAAAGAAAATTCTTTTTGACCTTCCAGAAAGAAAGCGATGCTTTTTTATCAGGAGACGCCAGTACAGAATGGATTCATCCAGAGTAATACGGTCTCCTATTACTTCGATGGCGAAAAAGTGCGTGGCGTAATCATCGGGCAAATTACCAGTAACTAATTTTTTAAATCCCTCTCCATCAAGGTAGAGGGACCCAATCTTCACTAACAGCATCACTGAGGCACCTTATTCCAGTGATCCTCATATTTAATGTGTCCTTCCAGATAAAACCACTCGATACCGCGATAACGAATCCCGATGCTTTCCATCATATTATGACCAGGCGCCCCCGGAACCCAGGTATGGGCAGCATCGACAGACATAATCACGATACTATCCAGCGTTATGCGGTACACCTCGAATTCAAATCCTGCTTCGTTCACATCATAGTAGTGGATAACCGCTTTCTGTAGCCTTTTGCTTTGACATAAAGCATCTGCAAAGTAAGGCGACGTTTTGTCGATCTGCTTATGGATCGTGAATGCCCCATGTTCTCTGGCCCCCATAAGATTGCCCGTGCTGGCGCTGCAAACCTGATGGATGTGGTAATTGCTGTTAAGGATCTCAATCGCGCCTTCTCTGCCCGAAACGTTGCAGCTGCCTTTGATCGGGTTTCCATTTTCATCATAAAGAAACATGTACGCGGGTAATGACATTGACTTTCCTCCTAATGATAATTTATGACTCTGCCGTCATTATCCTTGAAAAATGGATAGTAATAATTTCGCTCATTCAAGGTATAAGAGATTTCATAGGCATAGCCAGCTGGCAGGGCAATCTCGATACAACTATCTGGATATGAACGCCTTTGAAATTCGGCCGCAAACTCTTTATATTCACCGTGTTGCATAGACGAAATTGTATATCCATTCAAAATATCTTTTTCGTCAACACTAAAACAAAAATGATTGCCATTTATCATGATCGTTCGCTGCTCAGGAATATTCAGGTTTTCACCCGGACAACCGGTCAACATTGAGATAATCGGAATGAATAGAATTTTTAGTTTCACTGTGGAAAGTCTCCTAAAATAGCTTCATACCGCCTGAGAAGATCCTGTTTTGGTTCCGATGGGTCGTAATCAATGAGTTTATGCAGGTTGCTGCGGGGATCAAATCCATAGGTATTGAGCAGCCAGAAATCACTGACGATAGAGGCTTGTTGCTCGAGACCGTAATCAAGCAAGTGATGTTTATCTAAATGGTAGGAATAGTCGACAGCCCAGGAGAATGCTCCGCGAAGGCGTACCATCATACCGTGCTGATGCTGCCAAACATGCATCATTTCATGCAGAAAAAGATGCGCTCCGACGATACGAGACATTCTTTGATGGGACATGGAAAAGTCGTTTTCATACGTACCTTCCATAAAATAAATCTCACCGTTTGGCGTCATTGCGGTTCTGAAATTCTGCATATTGAAGGGCAAATAACTTCCCCGATGAATCCACACTTCATTATAACGAATACTTAAACCATAAAGTGTTTTGGCAAGGTTAATTTCACCGAGCGTTAGCAGTCGCACTCCGCCAATTTTTATTCCATCGCTCATCTGCGCTCTCCTTTTGCGAGAGCTATATTAATATCACCGTAACTTAATACAATTATTTTTTTAATGAATGATAAGGGTGTTATTATATCCCTCAGAAATTACGGTAACGTTTTAAATTATCTACTGATTATTTATACTCACCCAACCGCATATGCAGCAACGGAAACGGATTCCCCTGCCCGTCCAGTTCCGAGCGTCCGACCTGCTCAAACCCCATATGGCGATAAAATCCCACACCCTGCGGGTTCTGCTCATTCACGTCCACTTCGTTCGCGCCGAACGCTGCGGTGGCGTGTTGCAGCAGCAATTTCCCGACGCCCTTCCCGCGACTCGCGTCATCAACAAACAGCATTTCAATGCGGTTTTCATCCACGCCTAAAAAGCCGTGAATAACGCCTGCGTCATCGCGAGCGATCACGACCTTGAGGTTAGGCAGATAGGCGTTAAGCAATAGCGGGCGCAACGCCGCAATATCGCTTTCCTGTAAAAAGTGATGGGTGGCGCGGACGGAGGATTCCCAGATCGCGACCAGACGTTCAAAGTATGTAGGGAGTGCGGTTTCTATTTTCATGGGGGGATCATTATAGAGCGCAGAGATTAAATCAAGTATCCAGAAGCATGGAGGCAATAAAACGAAGACCTTAAATGAAGTTATAAACTCTGGTACATCTGAAAGTAGAGAGCGTATCAAGGAAATGGCCCTAAAGTTGGTTCAGGAAACCAGGCAAATGATAGATCATGGCAAGTAAGAATCATCACCTGGGAATGAGAACAGGGAAACGAGTCAATCCTTTATGACAGTTGTTCGGTTTAACCGAACAACTGAGGAACGGTAAATATTGTTGCGCCCTGTTCCCCCTCACCCTAGCCCTCTCCCTCAAGGGAGAGGGAACCGATTGTGCGGTTTGTCATCCCACACCGTTCGAGCTAAACCCTAATCTCCATCACCGCATACACCCCATCCTTCGGCACCACCACGGTGACGTCTTCCACCGGCACGCCCGCCGCGAGGTGGATATCCTGCAGCTGCTGTAACGACCTCGGGTGAATATCCTCCCAGCCGATACCCCGCAGCACAAAGTCAATTTGCGGGCTGCTGGTCAGCATGTTCGACACAATCACCGCGCCGCCGGGTTTGACCAGCCGCAGGGCGCGCTGGAGAAAAATCACCGCATCGGTATCGTTGAAGTATTCGAAAATCCCAAGCGCGTCGACCAGTTCGGCCTGATGCTCGCCGAGCTCCAGCAGCAGGTCTTCGTTACGCACCAGCGTATGGAGCAGGTTGCGCCTGAGCAGCGTCAGCTGTTCGCCCACCACAATCCCTTCCTGCGCCGCCATGGTTTCGGCCCAGCTGAGCGCCACCGGGTCTTTGTCCACCAGCGTGAGATATACACGCTGGCCGTCGAGCTTTGCTTCGCGCAGCGCCTCCAGCACCGGAATGGCGGCACCGCTTGCGAGGCTAACCCAGTTATTTTCACTTTCGTTGTGAATGTACTTATCCACCAGCGCGGCCAGCACCCTGGCGCGGGATCGCACGCCAACCGCATCGTTAGCGTGGATAAACCACTGGCGGCTGTCGCTGTCCATTTTCGTGCCGTCGGGCAGGCGGTCCTCCAGCGGGTTTTGCACCACAAACAGCGCCAGCGCGGAGGGCACCAGCCGGGTGCGCCACGCGGTGAGCGCCGGGCGGTTGCGGAAGGCCTCTTCGGAATAGCGGTTCTGCGGGACAAGCACGGCCTGCCCGCCTTCGTCGTATTCCACCCTCGGAGGCCGGAGCGCTGGCTCGGCTTTCAGGGCGCGGTCAAGGGAGGCGATCTCACGGGCAGCGTCGTCTTTCATCGGCCACTGGTCGCTGACGTCGGGAAATGACGCGCTGAAAATCGTCATATTTTCCGGTGCATCGCCGCGAAAAGGCTGCCAGTTCATGTCGTCTTCCCTCCGTTAGGCTTTTAACGGAAGTCTATCCAGGCGAGCCAGTAATACCCTACGAAGAAAGCACGAAATAGGTGCATCAGTTCTGCGACGTGCGCCATACCCCCGGCGTGCAGCCGTACTCGGTCTGAAAATGACGAATAAAGTGGGCGCAGTCGCTAAACCGCATCCGCCGCGCAATATCCGTCACGCTCTGCTGAGAGTTTTTCAGCAGCCAGCAGGCATAGCGCAGCCTGGCGCTGCGAATAAATTCCCGCGCCGTTTTGCCAAACTCGGCGTGAAACAGGCGGTTAAGCTGGCGTTCGCTCAGCTTAACGTCCTGCGCGAGCCTGGCGGCGTTCAGCGGGTGAGTCAGATACTGTTCGACGATCGTCACCGCCCTGCGCAGCCGTGAATCAGGGATCATGGCGATATTCGCGGGCCGCGGCGTGGCGGCGTCATGCGGAGGAAGGGACAGCCGCCGGGAGGTGGTGGCCGCAATGTCGTCTCCCCCGTGGGCGCGGATCAGCGACGTTACCAGGGTGAGCGTTGAGATCCCGCCCGGGCAGGTCAGCACATCGCCTTCGTCGATAAAATCGAGGCCTTGCTCAGCATAAACCTGCGGAAACCGCTGCGTGAAAACGTCATGGTGATGAGGATGAATCGAGGCGCGGCGCTCGTTCAGTAACTCTTCCTCCGCCAGAATAAAGCTGCCGGTACCAATACCAATCAGGGGAACGTTGTTGTGATAAGCCTCCGTGAGAAACGCTCTGTCGCCACGGTGTCCCTGGTGAAGATGCTCCAGACCTCCGCCGATCGCCGCAATATAGTCGAAATCGCCGGGCGGCGCATGGGCGGCCTCAGGCCGCACGCTGAGCCCTGAGCTGCTCACTATCGGTAAGTCGGGATAAGTGCTTATCAGGCTGAGTTTAAAGCGTATTTTCTGGCTACGCTTCTGGACGCTGGATGCAATACGTAACGCCTCTATTAATCCTGAATATGCGAAAAGCGAGAAATGGGGCCACAGGAGTAAACCCATATGCAGGGATTTATTCCGTGCAGGCGTCATACTGACGCTATCATCAATTATATTATTCATTAACTTGCCGAAGAATAATTACATTATCGCAACATTATTGTTGCTGTTATATTTTCCTAAGATAGGTCCTGGCTGTTAAATCAAGCATAAATGATGCCCGCAAAAACTTAAAAACATTTCTCCCTGTCGCTATCCGTTTTTTGACGTGTGGCACACATAGGTCGGCAGCGTTCCCAGAATAAATAAATAATTCTCATTCTGCTGTTTCTTAATACGCATATAAATATTCTTATTCGGATAGATAAAAAATAAGGGCTCGTACTTCTCCAGCCAGCTGTCGCTGATGTTGTCGTCCGGAAATTTCATATTGCGTATGGACGTCAGATTATAGACGCTGTCTTTGCGCTCAATCTGAAAGAAAACTTTGCGATTCAGGGTCTTCGTAGGATCGCTTTTCAACCGGCCATTCATGCTGAGTATTCCGCTGTTGCCCTCCACGGTGTAATTCAGCCACAGAGAGAGCGTTTCATCACGGTGATGCTGAATAAAGTTCGCCTGGCAGGAAAAGGGCTGGATGTAATGGCGATGCCAGAGGTAATACGCTGCCACGACAGCCCCCATCAACAGGCACAGGCAGAGCGCAACAAGCGTTTGACGGTAGCGAACCATACTAGCGATCCTCTATAAAATAATCGGACATACAGCGGTTGGGTTCCGTCATTGGCCTGTCACAGCGAATGACCGATGCGCGAGGCAGCAGGATGTAGCCGCTGACGTAAACCCAGGGATAGTTAGCGCACTGGTCCTTAAACGGGGCGGCATAGGCCAGGGCTTTATCCCTGTCGCGCTGCGTTTCAATATCGCGAGAAAAATAGAGCTGGCATTCGCCCATCTTCATCGCGAAGCGGTACCCGTCGACGAAATAGCTGTCATGCAGCAGGTTATGGCTGATAACGCTCACGCCAGCCAGCATCAGCAATAGCACCAGCGCGCCCGGCAGCCAGAAGCGGCGTGTCGGGGCCGTCGGGCCGACAGTCTCTTCGCAGACATCCGGAGCAGCACGTTCTTCCTCTTCAGCCTGCGGCTGCGTCTCTTTAACGGTGATTTGCGTATCGCTTGCGAGCGTTAGTCCAATGCGCGGGATAGTGACAATCGGATCGGTTTCAAACCCCACTTTCTTCAGCCCCTTACGCAGAATAGAAATATTCTGGTAGTAGGTATTAGGCGAAACCAGCATCCCCCGGCGCTGCCAGACAATATCCATGCACTCCTGTTGAGTCACAATACTTCCGACTCTTTCTATTAATAACAACAAACAGCGCCCCGCCGGGGAATTTAATACCACCACCCGGTCAGGATTGTTGAGATCGCGTAATGTGCTGGCCGCTGGATGAAACTCTACCAGGCCATTAATAATGTAATGCTTATGCATAGAATGGGCTAAATACCTCCGGTCAACGCCTGTTGCTCCAGTAGATTCCCTTCACGGTTAACCTGCGTATCCCTCGCCTGTGTAAGGATTAATGTGACGGATAAATGCGCAACTGTATATCCTGGCGCCTGGCGAAAAATCTTATTTTTCCTTTCTCTTTATCTGACCAGTCTGAAGTTTTCTTAACCGCCATTTTAAGCCGTCTTGACACTGACAAAACTCGACAAAGGCGCCCGTTGAACGCTTTAGCCATCATTGTCTGAATTATTCAGCGCGCTTAATTTGTTTTTTTAATCAAAAGCAGAGAGGACGCGCTCTGCCAGCGGGTTTCGAAATTACGACCAATTCGAAAGCTGTCGTCTTAATTAACAATTTCGGTGCGAAACTGTTAGCCACCGTCAGTAACAACCCTCGTCGCATGACGTCTCCAGACTATTTCCTTACAAAACATTTATTAAAGCCAACTTTTCAATAAAAACTACCGGTATGATTATTTACAGGCAAATAAGCAAAAGCCGGTTCAGCGAGGAGAAATTGACGCTACACCTAAACCGTACTTAAAACAAATTAAGATTAATTCAGGTTACCTCTTTTACGCCCTGAGTATAGTGGGCTCACACCGTGCAATGCTTAATTGCTTCGAAAATACAGGCATCGATCTGCCAGACAGACGAGTCTCATTACAATTATAAATCGAGGGAATGACATGGCGAATAAGCTCAACAACACACGTCATTTAAATATCGCGCTATTGGGTGGAGATCACTTTGCGCGCCGGGGGATCGCCGCGTTATTAAAAAATATTGTCCCGGCTATGCAGATTACAGCATCGATCGATAATTACGCGGAGATCGAAGCGATACTCGCGGCCGCACCGGTAGACGTGATTTTTTTATCCGGCATGGAGAAATATCACGCGGGATATGACTGCCTGAAATATATCAGGAAGATGAAAGTACTTTATCCCGACGTACTTATTTGCATGTATTCCGCACCGGCAAATTCCTGGCTGTGGATACGCGGTGAAATAGACGCCTATCTCTCGCTGCAGGACCCGCTTTATCACTGGCGAGCCAGCGTATTAAAAATGGTCGATAGCCGTTATCGCCCAATAAAAAAACCCACGGCGTTATCGCTGACGCCGGGTGAATGGAGGGTATTGAAGGAACTGCGAAAGGGTCTGGATATGCGTTACATCGCCGAAACAGAGCAGCTTTCTTACCGTCGTGTCAGCGCGTTAAAAAGCTCAGCGATAAGAAAACTCGGGCTCAGGAACAAGACAGATTTGCTGGTCTTTTTAACCAGTTAGACCTGCTGCTTTCAGAGCAAATCTCGACATAACACCATAATGGAATCAGGACAATGAAAGCTCAATTCAATAATAAAACGCTGCTCGCGATCGCTATTGCGGCATTACTGCCAGCGGGCACGGCCCTGGCTGCCGGCACCAGCGGCGGCACGGTGAACTTTAGCGGCAAAGTGGTGACCTCCGCCTGCGCCATCAGCGCAGGAAGCGCCAACATTGACGTGGATATGGGTGAAGTGCGTACCGCAACGCTGAAGACGGCAGGCAGCGTTGCCAGCACGGCAAAAGCGTTTGCCATCACCCTGGAAGATTGCGAAATCGCCGATACCTCAGCCTCTACGGATGAGAACCCGATTGCCGCCACAACCGTGGCCGTCACCTTCACCGGCACGCCGGACACTTCCGATGTTAATAGCTTGTCCGTCGGAGCAAACGGCAGCGCCAACTCTGCGCAAAACGTGGCTATTCGCCTTTATGACGAGCAGGGCAACGTGGTGAACCTGGGTGAACCTGCTGCGGCCATCCCTCTGCGTAAGGGTGCCAACACCCTGAACTTCAGCGCGAAATATTACTCGCCGAAGGGCGGCGCCACCGCGGGTGATGCCAGCGCCGTCGCAACCTACACCGTGACCTATTCGTAATCCTCAGGCCCGGTCTGCGAGCCGGGCCTGTCTTAGCTTTCAGGAGAAACACTATGCGCGTAAACAGATGGATTTGCCTGGCGGGTGCGTTATGTTCTTCCGCCGTCTATGCCGGCGGCGTGGGGCTGGGCGCAACGCGAATGGTCTACTCCAGCGCCACCAGCCAGGCCATGATGCAGGTGAGAAACACCCATCCCGACGCTACGTTCCTCATCCAGTCGTGGATGGAGAATGAGAAAGGCGAACGCACCAACGACTTCGCGATCACACCGCCGCTGTACGTCATAAAACCGGCCAGCGAAAGCGCGGTGAAAATCATGTTTAACGGTAAAGCCCTGCCAGCGGATCGGGAGACGCTCTACTGGATGACGGTCAAAGCCATCCCCCAGCAGGCGAAAAGCGGCGCCGGGAATACGCTGCAGTTTGCGTCGGCTAACCGCATCAAGGTCTTTTATCGCCCGGAGGGACTCAGCGAGAGCCCGGGAGAGGCGTGGAAAAAACTGGCCGGTGCCTACCGCGCCGGAAAAGTCACTCTCAGCAACCCCACGCCGTACTACCTCACCACCATCAACGTGAAAATTGACGGTATGCCGGTGCAGCCGGTGATGGTGCCCCCGAAAGGCAGCGTGACGCTGGCCGAAACCTTCAGCCATGCGGGCAGCATGAGCTATCAGACCATTAACGATTACGGGGCATGGACCCCCGCCGCGCGCGCGTCGTTATCCCAATAATAAAAACAGTAAGGCGTGACCACGTGAAAATAAAAATCCTGTGCGCCACGGTGATCTCCCTGGTGATTCGGCAAGCCGTGGCTGCTGAAAGCGAGCTGCAATTTAACCCCGCGTTCCTCAACGGCGAGAGCGCAAACAGCGCCGATCTCGCCTGGGTCAACGCCGGGAGCGCGTTGCCGCCGGGTGATTACAACCTCAACGTGTATATCAATACGAATTATGCGTTCACGGGTAACGTCACGTTCCGCCTTGCTGAAGACGGCACGGGTGAAGCGCTGCCCTGCCTCACGCCTGAACAATTCGCCGCGCTGGGCATCGATAGCCATCAGGCGAAGGGCGGCGACCTGCCGCTGGCGCAGCGCTGCATCTTCCTAACGAAGGCGTTTGCGGATACGCAGTTTGATCTGGACCAGAAGACGCTCACCCTGAGCTTCACCGTACCGCAAAGTGCGATGCGCAATTTGCCGCGCGGGTACGTCAGCCCGGAAAGCTGGGAGGCGGGCATTCCTGCCGTGTGGCTGAATTACGTGGTCAATGGCTCGAACAATGAGTATCGCGGCGAGACGCGCACGCGGGAGCAGCAGCTGTTTGCGAGCCTCAACAGCGGCGTCAACCTGGGCGCGTGGCGGCTGCGTGATTTCACCACGTGGACCAAAGACAGCAATGAGCTTACCCACGTGCAGACCTGGCTGCAGCGCGATATTCACGCCCTGCGCGCGCAGGTGTATGCCGGGGAAACGTACACCTCGGCGCAGGTGTTCGACTCCGTGGGCCTGCGCGGTATCGCCCTGAAAACCGATGACAACATGCTGCCCGCAAGCCTCAGCGGCTATGCGCCTGAAGTTCGCGGCATCGCGCGCAGCAACGCCACGGTCACGGTTCGTCAGAACGGCAACATCATCTATCAAACCTCCGTCCCGCCGGGGGCGTTTGTGCTGAAAGATCTCTACCCGACCTCCTCGGGAGGCGATCTGGCGGTCACCATTCAGGAGAACGACGGCAGCAAAACGCAATACACGCTCCCCTTTGCCAGCGTGCCGAACCTGGTGCGTAACGGACAGGTGAAATATGCCCTCGGCGCCGGGAAATACCGTCCGACGGGCAATCAGGACGCGCCCTCTTTCGCGCAGGGCGAGCTGTTCTACGGCTGGCGATACGGCCTGACGTTTTACGGCGGGGCGCAGTTTGCCGATCGCTATAACGGCCTGGCCCTCGGGTTTGGGCAAAACCTCGGCCGCTTTGGCGCCTACTCCATCGATCTGACCCACGCCCGCAGCCAGCTGGCGGACGATCGGCACTATACCGGTGATTCGGTGCGCCTGCGCTACAGCAAGCTGCTGAACGACATTGGCACGCGGGTGAATTTCTTCTCGCTGCGCTACTCCACGAAAGGGTTTTATACCCTCAGCGACACCACGTACAAAGGCATGTCGGGCGGATCGCCAAAGCAGACGGTGGAAGACGATGGCACCGTCACCACCCAATACGACACCGTGTACAACCTGCGCATGTCGCGTAAGGCAAAAAACCAGCTGCTGCTGTCGCAGCCGATGGGACAATACGGCTCGCTGTCACTGTCGTGGGATCAGCAGACCTACTGGAACACGTCAAATACCACGCAAAGCCTGCAGTTTGCGTGGAACGCCACGTTTCGCAACGTGTCGCTTGGCGTCAGCGTCCAGCGAAGCTCGAGCCTGTATGACGACAAGAAAGATAACATCCTGTCGATGTCGATTTCGGTCCCGCTGGGCAACCCGACGCTGTCGACCCGCGCGCGCTTTACCACGACCCATGCGGATTCCACCGGCACAACAACCAGCACGGGCGTGAGCGGCTACCTGCCGGGTGAGGAGAATCTGTTCTATAGCGTCAACCAGCGCTACAGCTCCCGACAGCACTACGGCGGCGATGCCACCCTGCAGTACGAAGGCGCGTGGGGAGACTACAACCTGGGCTACAGCTACGCCAGCGACTCCCGCAACCTCAGCTACGGCATCAGCGGCGGCGCGGTAGTGCATGAAGATGGCCTGACGCTGAGCCAGCCGCTCGGGAACACCAACATTCTGGTAAAAGCCCCGGGAGCCAGCAATGTCGCCGTGCTTAACCATAAGGGCATCAAAACGGACGGCCGTGGCTACGCGGTGATCCCGTACGCCACGCCGTACCGCGTTAACCAGGTCGCGCTGGACGTGACGACCGCCGGCAACGACGTGGAGCTGGAAAACGCCATCGCCAACAAAACGCCTACCGATGGCGCCCTGGTTCGCGCCACCTTCACCACGCACCAGGGGGCAAAAGCGATGTTTATCGTACGTCACGGCAACGACGTGCTCCCCTTCGGCACGCTGGTCTCGCTCGATGATGACAAAACCAGCGGCATCGTTGGCGATGGCGGCAGCCTGTATCTCTCCGGTTTGTCAGAGAAGGGCACGCTGAACGCCGTGTGGGGC
Organism: Enterobacter cloacae complex sp. ECL352; assembly: GCF_020149545.1. Taxonomy (NCBI): domain Bacteria; kingdom Pseudomonadati; phylum Pseudomonadota; class Gammaproteobacteria; order Enterobacterales; family Enterobacteriaceae; genus Enterobacter; species Enterobacter cloacae complex sp. ECL352. Next base: position 2,409,341 of record NZ_CP083709.1, on the reverse strand, counting down.
CGCGGCAGCCGCCAGCGCTGCGCCATTACCTACGCCTTAAACAAGCAGAACTATAACGCCCGCACCGGTCTTTATTCTCAGGAGGTGGTATGTCAGTAACGCTTCGGATCGGCTGCCTTGCGCTGCTGCTGGTTTTCACGCTCCCCGTTCGCGGCTACGACGTGCTGGTCTCCATCACCGGCAATTTGATCGGCAACACCTGCGTGGTGGCGCAGGACTCCGGGGAGCAAAACGTGCCGCTGGGCACCATTGGTATTAAACAGTTCAGCCGTGCCGGGGCCGTCAGCAATATCAAAACGCCCTTCACGCTCAGGCTTGAAGCGTGCGGGCCAACCTTTGCTGGCGTAAAAATCCGCTTCAGCGGTACGCCGGATGATGCCAACCCGCAGCTGCTGAAAATTGCCGACGGTGGCGCTACCGGCGTGGCGGTGCAGATCCTCGATAAAGAGAGCGTACTCATTCCCCTGAATACAAAGACCACCGCGTACGGAACGGCGGGGGATGACAGCGTACAGATGACCTTCTACGCGCAGCTGGTTGCCACCGCTACGCCGGTGAGCGCCGGTGATGTGTCAGCCCTCGCCACCTGGACAACGGAGTATCTATGATGCGTTTAGCGTTTCTTCTCAGCGGATTACTTTTCTGCGCCAGCGTGCAGGCTCTGGACTGGAAATCGGACATTACGCTCTCCCCTCAGCCGATGACCTACAGCGGGCCAGCGGACTCCGTGGTGCCGGGCAGCATTATCGGATCGACCTGGAGCGCCACCGCCAGCGTGCAGCAGGTGTTCTGGTGCGGGCTTATTTTTACCTGCAACAAAGGCACGCTGCAGCCCAGCAGCAGCGCCATCTCAAGCGGTGCGACGGTCACCGTCGACGGCGCGAATTACACCATTTTTGAGACCGGCGTACCGGGCGTGGGGTATATCATCGGGCTGAAGGATTTTAAAAGTACACAATATATTCCGCTGCAAACCGGTATCACGCAAAGCTACCCGGCAGAGGGCACCAGTGGGTTTGCCCAGGATCTGGGATGGTCGGCAAAGGTCACCTTTATTAAAACCGGTGCCGCCCTGAAATCCGGCGTCTATAACATCCCGACCATCAACGCCGCGGTGCTCACCGCCTATAACAACGAGACGAAAACGGCTCAGGTGATTATCAGCCCGACCACCATCACGGTGACCGCCAGCGGGTGTACGGTCGGCAGCAAAAACGCCAGCGTGGCGCTGGGCACCATTGATATTCGCACTCTGCCCACGGTGGGAAGCACGTCACCGTCGGGGACGTTCACCGTCGGCCTGACCTGCGACGCGAACGTAGCAGTTCACGCCGTGATGACCGATCAGACCACGCCGTCGAACACCTCGTCGGTGGTGACCCTGACCGGAGACTCCACGGCGTCCGGCGTTGGGGTGCAGTTTTTCTACAACGGCAGCGGGCCGCTGACGATGGGGCCGGACAGCTCGGCCGCGGGTGCGACCGGCCAGTTCTTCATCCAGAGCACCACGGCGGCGCAGACGCTCACGTTACCGTTCCAGGCGCAGTACATCCGAACCGGCGAACTGGTCCCCGGCTCGGCCAACGCGCTGGCCAGCATTACGTTTTCCTACCAGTAGGGGCTACTGCTTCACCCACACCAGCTGATCGGTTCGGAAGCCCAGACTGCGCGCGGTGTTCAGGTAATCCTGCTTCACCGCATCCGGAATGGTTGGCGTGCGCGACAGGATCCACAGGTAGTCGCGGTTCGGGCCGCTGACCAGGGCGTACTGGTACTTATCGTCCAGCCTGATCACGTTATAGCCGCCGTAGAACGGGCCGAAGAAGGACACCTTCAGCGCGGCGGTGGTTGGCTCGCCGGTAAAGTACGCTTTGCCTTCGCTCTCGTTCCACTTGTTCTTCACCGGATCGTAGCCCCGGTTGAGCACGCTGATGCCGCCGTCGCTGCGCTTGCCGTAGGTGGCGGTTACCTGCTCCAGCCCGCGTTCAAAGCGGTTTTCCAGACGGGCGACCTCATACCATTTTCCGAGATAGCGGCTGGCGTCAAAACCAGAAATCGGCTGCACGCCCTTCGGCGGCGTGGGGGATTTACAGGCGACCAGCGTCAGCGCAATGGCAACACCGGTCACAACAGGCCATAGCTTCATGAGAATTCCTTTCATTTGCACGGTTGGACGTTAAGTGTAGTGCACCGTTTCGGCGCTTCATCCCGTTCGGGAAAATTCGTAGTATATTGAGAGTATTCCTCCACTCTGGACACGGACATGGCTTACTCCATCGGCGAATTCGCCAGACTCAGCGGCATCACCGCCACCACCCTGCGGGCGTGGCAGCGTCGCTATGGTTTACTCAAGCCACAGCGCACGGAAGGCGGCCACCGCCAGTACAGCGACGAGGACGTCCAGCAGGCGCTAAAAATTCTCGACTGGGTCAAAAAAGGCGTCCCGATCGGCCAGGTCAAACCGCTGCTGGAACGCCCGATGCCGGGTCGGACCAACAACTGGCAAACCCTGCAGCAGAACATGCTGCAACGCCTGCAGGACGGCAAGGTCGAGTCCCTGCGCCAGATGATTTACGACGCCGGACGCGAGTATCCAAGGCCGGAGCTGGTCGCGAACGTGCTGCGCCCGCTGCGCAGCCAGGTCTCGGCCAACGTCGCCGCCGCCATGACCCTGCGCGCGATCCTCGACGGCATCATCATCGCCTACACCTCGTTTTGCCTCGAAGGCGATAAAAAAGCGCCGGGCGATAACATTCTGCTCAGCGGCTGGCACCTGAACGACCCGTGCGAGATCTGGCTCGAAGCCTTAACGCGCACCGGGCAGGGCCACCGAATCGACATCCTGCCGGTTCCGCCTGACGCGCTGGCACCGGAAATTTTCCCGGAGCGCAAATGGCTTCTGGTCACCAGCGGCAAACTCACCGCCGGGCGGAAAAAACAGGTGGAGCAGTGGCAGCAGCAGGTATCGCTTGAAGTGATTATCCTCTGATAATTTTCTCCTGCGGGAATCTTCACGAAAAGTTGAATATTTTCCCGCGCCGCAGATGCTAACGTTTTCCTGTGACGAATAACTCAACAGGAAAACACCATGAAAAAAACTGCCCCTCTGCTAATTCTGGCCTCGATGGCCTTTGCCCCTGCTGCCTTTAGCGCCCCTGCCGGCACGCTGAGCGTCCACATTCTCGACCAGCAAACCGGGATGCCGCCATCAGACGTGACCGTTACGCTGGAGAAACAGCAGCAGGACAAATGGACCCCGATTGCCAGCGGTAAAACCGACCACGACGGCCGCATCAAATCGCTCTATCCGCAGGATCAGGACATGCAGCCTGGCGTGTATAAAGTGACCTTCAAAACCGCAGAGTACTTCCACGGCAAAAAGCTGGACTCCTTCTTCCCGGAGATCCCGGTGCTGTTTACCGTGACCCGCACCAACGAGAAGCTGCACATCCCGCTTCTGCTGAGCCAGTACGGTTACTCGACCTACAAGGGCAGTTAAGACGCATTGATTTTAAAGGAATAAAAAAAATAGTTCCGCTAATACTTGGACAAATTAGTCATGTTGTGTAAGTTTTAATTATATGAACGGGAGGACTACACCATGACAACGAAACCTGTGCTCGGTATTAGCGGATGTTTGACCGGATCCGCCGTTCGCTTTGACGGCGGACACAAGCGTATGGGCTTCGTCATGGATGAGCTGGCCCAGTGGGTGAATTTCAGGCCCGTCTGCCCGGAAATGGCTATCGGTCTCCCGACGCCTCGTCCGGCCATACGCCTGACGCTGACGGACAGCGGCGAAACGCAGCTCCGTTTCAGCAAGCCGCCTCATGATGACCTCACGCAGAAAATGGCCGACTTTACGGCGGGTTATCTGCCAAAAATCGGCGATCTGTCGGGATTTATCGTCTGTGCAAAATCCCCAAGCTGCGGCCTGGAACGCGTGCGGCTGTACGATGAAAACGGCAACCGGGGCCGCAAGGAGGGCGTCGGGCTGTTCACCGCCGCCCTTCTTGAAACCTACCCGTGGCTGCCCGTCGAGGAAGACGGTCGGCTGCACGACCCGGTGCTGCGGGAAAACTTTATCGAGCGGGTATTTGCCCTGCACGAGCTAAACACGCTGCGCGCTAAAGGTCTGACGCGGCGTGGGCTGCTGGATTTTCACAGCCGCTATAAGCTTCAGCTACTGGCGCACCATCAGGCAGGCTATCGCGAAATCGGCCCGTTCGTTGCCTCGCTGCACGAGTGGGAAGACCTGGACGCCTTCTTCGTGGCGTACCGGGAAAAGCTGATGACCATCCTGAAAAAACCCGCCTCGCGGAAGAATCACACCAACGTGCTGATGCATATCCAGGGATATTTCCGTAACCAGCTGAACACCCGCCAGCGCGGCGAGCTGCGCGACGTGATCCTGCACTATCGCAACGGACAGTTGCCTATTCTCGCCCCGATCACGCTGCTGAAGCACTACCTGGCCGAATACCCCGACCGGTATCTGATGACGCAAAACTACTTTGATCCCTATCCTGATGATTTGGGTCTGCGTCTGGCAGTCAAGTGATCATAAAAATGCGAAGGCCCCATTGACCCGTAGAGGCCCAAAGCAGTACCCCGTTTAGACGACATCCTCACTGTCGTCTCTTTTTTGCATTTCATCTCAAAGACTGTGATTATATACAGGCTTATTCTGCAAAAAGGGGCCTGCCAGTGATCAACACCCTGCACATTCAAAACTACCGATCCATCCGCGACATGTCGCTGGAGCTGGAGCAGCTCAACATCGTCTTCGGGCCGAACGGCACCGGGAAATCCAATATTTACAAGGCGATACACCTGATGCACAGCGCCGCCCAGGGGCAATTTTCCCAGGCGCTGGCAAACGAGGGCGGCATTCTGAAGGTGTTCTGGGCAGGCAAAACCCGCAGCGACCAGCTGCGGCGGATGAATCTGGCGGTGGAAACAGAGGCCTACGAATACGAGCTGCAGGTCGGGTTTGTGGAGAAGCTGCCCTATCCCTCGCAGTTTCAGCTCGACCCGGTGATCAAAGAGGAGTCCATCTGGCTGAGCGGTCAGCACCGTCGGCCTTCGTCACAGCTGATGAAGCGTAAGAACCAGGCAGTATTTCTGAACAACGTGCATCACGAGAAAGTGACCCACAGCGGCACGCTGTACGAGAACGAATCGGTGTTCGGGCAGCTCGGCGAACCGCATCTTTACCCGGAAGTGTCGCAGATGCGCGAGTCCCTGCGTAACTGGCGCTTTTATCATGAGTTTTCTGTATCAATCGGCTCGGCGATGCGCGCCCCGCAGGTCGGCTTCCGCTCCCCGGTGCTGGCCAGCGACGGTGCCAACCTGGCGGCCGCGTTTCAGACTATCGTCGAGATCGGCGACGAGCTGCTGCTGATGCGCATCCTTGACCAGGCCTTCCCCGGCTGCGTGTTTTACAGCGACAACGCCGGCGGACGTTTTCGCATGATGATGCAGCGCGAAGGTCTTAGCAGGCCGCTGGAACCGGCGGAGTTCTCCGACGGCACCCTGCGCTTTCTGTGCCTGGCGGTAGCGCTGTTAAGCCCGCGCCCACCGGCGTTTATCGCGTTGAACGAACCGGAAAACAGCCTGCACCCACAGATGCTGCCCGCGCTGGCGAGCTTAATCGCCGAGGCCAGCCGCTACTCGCAAATCTGGCTCACCAGCCACTCGCCGGAGCTGGCGAAGTTGATTGAGAAACAGCGATCGTTTTCGCTGTATCAGCTGTCAATGGTGGAGGGGGAGACGAGGGTGGAGAGGCTGGGGTAGTTCTATACCCTCATTCGGGTAGATCTTCAGAGCGCTTCTTTTCTTTTGAAATAATGCGCAATATTCCTCCAACGGCAAGAGTAGTTATTGGAGAATCAGAATTGACCGGAAGACGATACGGCCTGACCTGCCCCCACGATTAGATACAACACTCAGTTAGTAACGTCGGAATCTTCATTCTCAGAATGACCCTTTCTCCAGCCCGCTGCAAATTCAGACGGTGTCTGATAATTCAGCGTGGAGTGCGGGCGGCATTCGTTATAATCCTGCCGCCAGTCATTAATAATTTTCCTGGCATGAACGATATCGCTGAACCAGTGCTCATTCAAACATTCATCGCGAAATCGTCCGTTAAAGCTCTCAATAAATCCGTTCTGCGTTGGCTTGCCCGGCTGGATTAAGCGCAACTCAACACCATGCTCAAAGGCCCATTGATCCAGTGCACGGCAAGTGAACTCCGGCCCCTGGTCAGTTCTTATCGTCGCCGGATAGCCTCGAAACAGTGCAATGCTGTCCAGAATACGCGTGACCTGAACGCCTGAAATCCCAAAGGCAACAGTGACCGTCAGGCATTCCTTTGTGAAATCATCGACGCAGGTAAGACACTTGATCCTGCGACCGGTGGAAAGTGCGTCCATGACGAAATCCATCGACCAGGTCAGATTGGGCGCCGCCGGACGGAGCAGCGGCAGACGTTCTGTTGCCAGCCCTTTACGACGTCTTCTGCGTTTTACGCCCAGGCCACTGAGGTGATAAAGCCGGTACACGCGCTTATGATTAACATGAAGCCCTTCACGGCGCAGCAACTGCCAAATACGACGGTAGCCAAAACGCCTGCGCTCCAGTGCCAGCTCAGTGATGCGCCCTGATAAATGCGCATCAGCAGCCGGACGGTGAGCCTCATAGCGGCAGGTCGACAGGGATAAACCTGTAAGCCTGCAGGCACGACGTTGCGACAGACCGGTCGCATCACACATCAACATCACGGCTTCCCGCTTCTGGTCTGTCGTCAGTACTTTCGCCCAAGAGCCACCTGAAGCGCCTCTTTATCCAGCATGGCTTCGGCAAGCAGCTTCTTGAGTCTGGCGTTCTCTTCCTCAAGCGACTTCAGGCGCTTAACTTCAGGCACCTCCATACCGCCATACTTCTTACGCCAGGTGTAAAACGTGGCATCGGAAATGGCATGCTTGCGGCAGAGTTCACGGGCGGGTACCCCAGCTTCGGCTTCGCGGAGAATACTGATGATCTGTTCGTCGGAAAAACGCTTCTTCATGGGGATGTCCTCATGTGGCTTATGAAGACATTACTAACATCGGGGTGTACTAATCAACGGGGAGCAGGTCACAGTAGCGCTTGCCGGGAAGTTCATGACAGGCGGTGAAGAGAAAATTCATACTTTCGGCTGGCGTCGCTACACTGAATGTAACGATATATTTCATGGGAAGCATGTGACTTCTAAAGGGGGTTGTTGATGAAAGCTGCGCACCTGGTCTGCCTGCTGGTTTGTCTGCTCTTCGCCGCGTTTGTCCATGCTCAGGAAAAGGATGACCCCGCGAAAGAGGCGCAAATAAAGCAGCAGGTCCTTAAAGATATTAAGAAAACCTGTACGCCACAGAAAAAGCAGAGCGATAAAGCCTGGCAGGAGATGATTTTGTCGTCCGAGGCCAATCAGCTGCTGATTAAAAATGCCATCACCGCCGTGAAGCGCGACAACCTGGATGCCTACTGGGGGGCGATTGGTCAGGTGGATTGTATGGAAGATTATTGAGAGCTGGAAACGTGCTTCTCGCCGGGTGGCGGCTGCGCCTTACCCGGCCTACACAACATGTTTAACGCTTACGCACGTCTGGAATGATCAAATCCCCGCGCAGAACATAGGACCCGAGCATCTGCGTTTTCTCCGTCAGCCAGCTCACAATGCGCGCCGCCATCGCGTCCATGGAATATTCAATCGCCGGGATCACCGGAATACCCGGCAGGTGCAGCGATCCGGCAAGGCTGAAGACCATAATGTCGTCCGGCACCGATTTATTAAACGCCTGCAGCTGCGGGATCACCCGCTGGGCTTCCTGCTCGTCCGCCACCAGCAGCGCGTTGAAGTTCAGGGTGCTGGCGTTGTTAAGCAGCTCCTGCAGCGCAACGGACGAAGAAGTCGCGTCCATAAAGACCAGGTTGCGATTAAAGGGCAGGAAATTTTTCTCCAGCGCGTGCTTGTAGCCAAGCAGCACCTGGTCGGCAAAACCGCTGCCGTGGGGGTGGATCAGCGCAATCTGGCGACGCCCCTGGCTGGTGAGGTAGTTACAGGCGGTTTCGGCGGCAAAGGCGTGATCGAACTGGATGCTGTTGGAATTATCAGACTCCATGCAGTCCACCAGAATGACGTTGTCCATCTCCACGTCCAGCGGGAAACGGGCGCCAATCACCAGGATATCATCGCAGAGCCCGCAGGAGAGTTCTTCAAGGGCGTGCATCACTTCCGCTTTGCTGTGCGCGAAGCGCAGCAGGAGGTGTTTTTGATGCTGGCTGAGCTGTTTTTCCAGCGCGTAGAGATAACCGGTGGTCTGGTTAATATTTTCCTGCGCGCAAATCACCCCGATACAGCCCGTCGACTGGCTCAGCAGCGACTGGGCAATCACGTTGGGACGATAGTTCAGCTCATCCACGGCCTTCAGAACGGCCTGACGGCTGGCTTCCTTTACGCCACGCGACCCACTCAACACTCGCGATACCGTGGCTTTAGATACCCCGGCAAGACGTGATACATCATTGATTGTCGACATCTCTTTCCCCTGGCAGGCTTACCTCGCGCCTGCAAATTCCATCACCGCTTTGGCTCACATTATAGCCAGAACGGAGTATATCCGTTTCCGTTTTCCATGGAAACCGATTTTCCGTTTCCACTCAAAATGATGTAAAAACAGCCAAATTATGTGACCCACATCCGGTTAATTAGCCTCATAAGTAAGGGATCATGATGGTTGTCACACTTCTGTCTTTTATGAATGGAAACCGGTTTCCGTATAATGTCCAATCATCCTCGCAATAACTTTTTACATTTAGAGGATGGTTGTCGATGTTCAAGATTATGCTGTGCTGCTCTGCCGGGATGTCCACCAGCCTGTTGGTCAGCAAAATGGTCGATGTCGCGAAAGAACGTGGTTTGCCGGTGAAGATTGATGCGTACGGTGTTTCCGAATTTGATACGCAGTTTCCGCAATACCAGGTTGTCCTTCTCGGACCGCAAGTGAAATACATGTTACAGACACTCTCAGACAAGGCGGCGACGCAAGGCATTCCGGTACAGCCCATCGACATGATGGACTACGGCATGCAGCGTGGCGATAAAGTACTGGACTATGCTCTGTCGCTCATCGAAGCGGCACACTAAAAGGTGTTCACATGAGTTCGTTATATCAATCCATGGTCGCGGTGATTGAGCAGTCAATTACCCCGCTGGCCGCAAAGCTGGGCCAGCAAAAGTATGTGATTGCCATCCGCGACGGCTTTACCGCCGCGCTGCCGTTTATGATCATCGGCTCGTTTATGCTGGTGTTCATCTTCCCGCCGTTCTCGGCGGATACCACCAACAGCTTTGCCCGCGGCTGGCTGGATTTCTCCCAGACCTATCGCGAACAGCTGATGCTGCCGTTTAACCTCAGCATGGGCGTGATGACCTTCTTCATCTCGGTGGGAATTGGGGCGAGCCTGGGGCGTCAGTTCAACCTCGACCCGGTGATGTCCGGCCTGCTGGCCTTTATGGCCTTCCTGCTGGTCGCCGCGCCGTATGCCGACGGCAAAATTTCGACCCAGTATCTCTCCGGCCAGGGCATCTTCACCGCCCTGATCACCGCCATTTACGCCACCCGCGTTTACGCGTGGCTGAAGCAGAACAACGTGACCATTCGCCTGCCGAAGGAAGTACCAACCGGCGTGGCGCGCTCGTTTGAGATCCTGATCCCGGTGATGGTGGTGATCGGCACGTTGCACCCGCTGAACCTGTTCATTGAAGCGCAGACCGGAATGATCATACCGCAGGCGATCATGCACCTGCTGGAGCCGCTGGTGTCCGCGTCTGACTCCCTGCCCGCCATTCTGCTCTCCGTGCTGCTGTGTCAGATCTTCTGGTTCGCCGGTATTCACGGCTCGCTGATCGTCACCGGCATCATGAACCCGTTCTGGATGGCGAACCTCTCGGCAAACCAGGCGGCGCTGGCGGCCGGCGCGGCGCTGCCGCACGTTTACCTCCAGGGCTTCTGGGATCACTACCTGCTGATTGGCGGCGTAGGCTCCACGCTGCCGCTGGCGTTCCTGCTGCTGCGCAGCCGCGTTACCCACCTGCGCACCATCGGCAAAATGGGCGTGGTGCCAAGCTTCTTCAACATCAACGAACCGATTCTGTTCGGCGCGCCGATCATCATGAACCCGATGCTGTTTATCCCGTTCGTGTTCGTTCCGCTGGTCAACGCCTGCCTGGCGTACGCGGCAACCAAACTCGGCTGGCTGGCGCAGGTCGTCTCGTTGACCCCGTGGACCACCCCTGCACCGATTGGCGCCTCGTGGGCGGCAAACTGGGCGCTGAGCCCGGTGGTGATGTGCCTGGTCTGTATGGTGATGTCCGCGCTGATGTACCTGCCGTTCCTGCGCGCCTATGAGCGTACGCTCATCAAAAACGAAGAGCAGAAGGCCCAGGCAACCGTCGGCGCCGCCGAGACCGCCAGCAATTAAGTCAAAGAGGAAGAGTCATGAAATACGCATTTCCCGATAATTTCTGGTGGGGCAGCGCAAGCTCCGCTCTCCAGACGGAAGGGGCAAGAGAGGGGGAAACCACGTGGGATTACTGGTTTGCCCGCGAGCCGAACCGTTTTCACAGCGGCGTGGGGCCGCAGCAGACCTCCACGTTTTATCAGCACTGGAAGACGGATATTCAGCTGTTAAAGCAGCTGAACCACAACAGCTTTCGCACCTCGATTAGCTGGGCGCGCCTGATCCCTGACGGTATCGGTGAAGTGAACCCGGAAGTGGTCGATTTTTACAATCAGGTCATTGATGAGCTGAATGAACAGGGCATCACGCCGTTTATGACCCTGTTCCATTTCGACATGCCGATGGCGATGCAGGAGATCGGCGGCTGGGAAAACCGCGACGTGGTGGACGCCTACGCCCGCTATGCGCAGATTTGCTTTGAGCTGTTCGGCGATCGCGTGCTGCACTGGTTTACCTTCAACGAGCCGATCGTGCCGGTGGAAGGCGGTTATCTGTACGACTTCCACTACCCGAACGTGGTGGATTTTCGTCGGGCAGCCACCGTGGCGTACCACACCGTGCTGGCCCATGCGAAGGCGGTCCAGGCCTACCGCGCCGGGCATTACGCGGGGGAGATTGGCATCGTGCTGAACCTGACGCCGTCGTACCCGCGTTCGCAGAACCCGGCAGACGTGAAGGCGGCGCACATCGCGGATCTGATGTTTAACCGCAGCTTCCTTGACCCGGTCCTGCGCGGCGAATACCCGGCAGATCTCGTAGCGCTGCTGAAATCCTGCGATCAATTACCCGCCTGTAAACCGGAAGACGGCTTCCTGATTGCGGAAGGGAAAATCGACCTGCTCGGCGTGAATTACTATCAGCCGCGTCGCGTGAAGTGTCGCGACAGCGCGGTGAACCCGCAGGCGCCGTTTATGCCGGAGTGGTTCTTCGATAATTACGAGATGCCGGGCCGCAAGATGAACCCGTACCGCGGCTGGGAAATCTACGAGCCGGGTATTTACGATATTCTGGTTAACCTGCGCGACAATTACGGCAACCCACGCTGCTTTATTTCTGAAAACGGCATGGGCGTCGAAAACGAGCAGCGTTTTATTGAAAATGGCCAGATTAACGATCAATACCGCATCGAGTTTATTTCCGAACATTTAGCCTGGCTGCATAAGGGTATTAGCGAAGGGTGCAATTGTCTCGGCTACCATATGTGGACGTTTATTGATAACTGGTCGTGGTGCAACGCGTATAAAAATCGCTACGGATTTATCCAGCTCGATTTAGCGACGCAGAAACGCACCATTAAGAAAAGCGGAGAGTGGTTTGCCGCTACCGCGTTAAATAATAGTTTTGAAAAAGAGTAATGATGATGATCGCATTAGAAGAAGCCGTAATGGAAATTATCGTCAATGCCGGACAGTCCCGCAGCCTGTGCTTTGAAGCACTGCACGCGGCGCGCCAGGGCAATATTGACGAAGCCAAAAGCCTGCTGCGCGAAGCCGACGGCTACGCGCGCCAGGCGCACAAGATGCAGACCAAACTGATCGAGCAGGATGCGGGCGAAGGCCGTCAGCCGATGACGTTAATTATGGTGCACGCGCAGGATCATTTAATGAACTCCTTATTAGCGCGTGAACTGTCCGAAGAAATTATTCATTTATATCAGAGATAGTCTATGGCGAAATAATTACTGTAATACCTCTGTACCCTAAATAGAGATCCACTTGTTCTGATGATAGCGACATACTCTGTCAGATCGGAGCGGGATGGTTATTGTCTGAATAAAATTAAACTATATTGAGATAACCATGAATACGATTAAAAAACTTCCATTAACCATGGCGGTTATCGCCGCGCTTTGCCCAATTTCCGTGCTCGCACAGGAATTCACCCAGGAGCAAATTGACGCCATTGTGGCGAAAGCGGTGGATAAAGCCCTGGCCGAACGTCAGGCTAAAATGGATGCGGCGGTCGCGAAAAAAGCGGACGTGGTGACCGAGCCGCAAAGCGCGGCGCAATCTCCGGATATGGCGATCCCGTTCGGAATTAAATTTACCGGCTACGCCCGCTACGGCGCGCACTTCCAGGCCGCCGATCAGAAATACGTCGCGGTGGACGGCTCGTACAACGGCGCGTCCGCCATTGGTCGTCTGGGCAACGAAGGCAACGGCGGGGAATTCCAGCTCTCCAAGGCCTTCAAGGGTGAAAACGGCGCCATCTGGGACGTTAACGTGATGATCGATCACTGGGGCGACGAAGTTAACCTGAAAAAAGCCTACGCGGGGGTGACCAACATTATGGCCTCCAACCCGAACGCCTATTTCTGGGCAGGCCGTGACTTCCACCAGCGTCCGCAGCAGGGCATCAACGATTACTTCTGGATGAACCACGACGGCCAGGGCGCCGGGGTGAAGAACTTCGACATCGGCGGCGTGCAGTTCGACGTGGCCGCCGTGGCGGCGGTGGAATCCTGTAGCCCGGAAGTGATGGAAGATGAAGCCAACCCGTCGCGCATCACCTGTACCGGCGGTTCCGGCACGGGCGACAAAGGCAACTACGCCGCGACCTCAAAAATCCACGGCATGAAGCTTGGCCCGATCGACATGGAGCTGTACGCCAACTACGGCTTTGACTCCAAAGCGGTGGAGAGCGACGAGCGTCTGAACGCGTGGCAGGGCGGCGTGGTGTTGAGCCACACCAACGACAGCGGCGTGAACAAGGTGATCGCCCGCTACTCCGATAACGCGGACAACAGCGTGTTCAACAAAACCGAGGATCTGACCACGGTCTACGCCAGCTTCGAAGGGCTGTATAAATTCACCCAGGCCACGCAGGTGGAGTACATCCTCGCCTTCCACGACTACGACAACAGCCGCGATAAGACCGACAACCGCAAAAACTACAACGCCATCGTGCGACCGATGCACTGGTGGAACGACGTTCACTCCACCTGGCTGGAAGCAGGCTGGCAGCATGTAGATTACGACAACGGCGGCGACAACAAGGGCTGGAAGCTGACCCTGTCGCAGAACATGTCTATCGCCATGGGGCCGGAGTTCCGCCCGATGCTGCGCTTCTACGTGACCGGCGGCAAGGTGGATAACGAACGCACCGCGCGCGTGAACAACACCAAAGACGAAACGCTCGACGACTTCAACGTCGGCGCGATGTGGGAGGCGTGGTTCTAGGCAAGGTAGAAGCAAAACGGCAACGCAAGTTGCCGTTTTTAGTGTTTGCTCCCTCTCCCCGTGGGTGTACGGTCCGGGGTGAGGGCATCAGGCCGCACGCAACCATGCTATGCTGTTGACCGAATTAACGACAACATCGCAGGGGAGAAAATGGGTTCCACACGTAAAGGGATGCTAAACGTCCTGATCGCCGCCGTTTTATGGGGCAGTTCCGGCGTTTGCGCGCAGTACATCATGGAGAAAAGCCACATTTCTTCGCCTTACCTGACCATGGTTCGCCTGCTGTTTACCGGCGTGATCCTGCTGACGCTCTCCTTCGTTCACGGCGATAAGATTTTCTCGGTCATCAAACATCGCAAAGACGCCCTCAGCCTGCTGATTTTCTCACTCGTCGGCGCGCTCACCGTGCAGCTCACCTTCCTGCTGACGATTGAGAAATCCAACGCGGCGACCGCTACCGTGCTGCAGTTCCTCTCGCCGACCATTATCGTGGCCTGGTTCGCCCTGGCGCGGAAAAAGCGCCCCGGCGTCTTTGTGCTGTCGGCCATCATGACGTCGCTTGTCGGTACGTTTCTGCTGGTCACCCACGGCGACCCGACCTCGCTCTCCATCTCGCCTGCCGCGCTGTTCTTCGGCATCGCCTCGGCGTTTGCCGCCGCGTTTTACACGACGTATCCGTCAACGCTGATCGCCCGCTACGGCACGCTGCCGATTGTCGGCTGGAGCATGTTGATTGCCGGGCTAATGCTGACGCCGTTCTACGCCGGACGCGGGACCACCTTTGTGATTGACGGCAGCCTGCTGCTGGCGTTTTTCTACCTGGTGGTGATTGGCACGGCGCTAACGTTCAGCCTGTATCTGAAAGGCGCGCAGATGATCGGCGGGCCGAAGGCGAGCATTCTGAGCTGCGCCGAGCCGCTGAGCAGTGCGCTGCTGTCGGTGATTTTGCTGGGAGTGGCGTTCACCCTGCCGGACTGGCTGGGGACGCTATTGATCGTGTCGTCGGTAGTGCTGATTTCGATGGATTCGAGAAGACGGGTTCAGACATCGGCGTAGCCTGATGCCCTCACCCCAACCCTCTCCCACGGGAGAGGGAGAAAAGCACTACTTCGCCTTCACCTTCCCCGCCACCAGCAGCGCGGTCAGCAGCATCAGCGTGCCGGAGATCACCAGCGGTGACGTCAGCCCCAAATGGTCGAGCGCCACGCCGCCAATGGCCGCGCCGCAGGTGTTCGCCAGCTGGATCACCGCCACCTGAATCGACCCGGCTTTTTCCGCCTGATCGGCAAGCGTGCGGGTGATCCACGTCGACCAGCCCACCGGCACCAGGGCAAAGGCCAACCCCCAGATAATCGCGATGGCAGACGCCACCCACTTATCGCTGCCCCACAGCACCAGCACCGCCGCGCTCGCTGCCAGCACCAGCGGCGCACCCGCCAGCGCCACCTTCAGGGAGCGTTTCAGGAACTGGGAAGACAGCGAGGTGCCGACAAAGCTGGCGATACCAAAGCTCAGCAGCACCAGCGTCAGGCCGTCCACGTCAAAGCCCGCCATGGTCATAAACACCGGGCGGATGTAGGTAAAGAAGGCAAACTGCCCGGCAAAGGACATAAAGATGGCGGTCATCCCCGCCAGCACGCCGGGGCGCTTCAGCAGCGCGAACATGTTCTGTTTGTGGTGCGCCGCTTCGCCCGGCAGGGACGGCAGTGCTTTCCACACCCAAATGATGCAGAGCAGGCCCATCACCGCCGCCGCGTTAAAGACGTTACGCCAGCCGATAATCCCGCCGAGGAAACTGCCTAACGGCGCGGCGATCACCAGCGCGATAGAGACCGCACCGAAGATAACGGAAAGCGCTTTTGGCACCGTCCGCGCGGGCACCAGTCGCATGGTCAGCGAGGCCGACATCGCCCAGAAACCGCCTAAGCCCAGCCCCAGGCAGGCGCGCCCCAGCAGCAGCAGGGTGAAGCTTTCCGCGAAGGAGACCAGCAGGCAGGAGAGCGTCAGCAGCACGCTGAACAGAATGACCACCTTGCGACGGTCGATGGTGCCAATCACCTGGGTGATAAACAGGCTGGCGAACATCGCCACGAAGGCGGTAACGGTGACGGACTGCCCCGCCACGCCCTCGGAAATGCCCAAATCCTGCGCCATCGGCGTCAGCAGGCTCACCGGCAGAAACTCAACGGTAATCAGGCAGGCGACGCAGAACGCCACGGCGAAAACGGCCGACCAGTTGGGGCGAGAAACCTCTTTGGTCTGCGGTCTGGTCGTGGGCTGGATATGTTCTGTCATGGCGTCACCTGAAGATAAAAACGTGCGGAAAAGTCGCGCAGTTTATCATCAAAAGTGTGACGGATTTAACGATTTGACAACTTTTGTCGTTTTTACAGGGGATCAGTGCAGGTAAAACACGCCCTCTTCCGGCAGGAAGAGCTGGTTATAGCGAAGCTGGAAAGCGTTTAGCTCCTGCGGATCGGGCTCCATCTCGCGCATGAAGCCAAGCGCCAGGCGAATTTGCGCATCGGTAATGGGTGCAGCAAGGCGGGCTTTACGCAGCATGCGGTGCCAGGCGTGCAGGTTCTCTTCGCTGCCGTCAACGATGCAGACCTGCCAGATCAGCAGCACCTGCGCAGCGTTTTGCAGATGCGCCTCGTCGGGGCGTTCAAGATAACGGATAAACTCATTGCCGGGCGTTTTTCCGAACTGGTCGATCATCGACTCAACCGGCATCGGGGTGATCCCCAGACGCTCGCTCAAACGTTTGATGGCGCGGCGGGAATCTGAGGTCAGGACGCGAAATCCCACCACAAACACCACGGCAAGCGTTGCCAGCATTATCCAGACCATGCGTTCTCCTATGAATAGCCGCTCATCATAGCGGGAAACGCACGGCGTCGACAGCGACAGCCATAAAAAAGCCCGGCATCACACACCGGGCAAAGAAGTTACCTGCACACTCAGGCTGTTTTTAATTTCTGCGCGCGATTCTCACGGCGAATTTTACGTTCTTCCAGCACCGCGACCATCGCCATCAGGACGATACAGCCGATAGCCGCCGCATCCAGCGCCGCGAAGGTGCCCGCCCAGCCGGTGAGGCCGAAAATTGGCGTGCCGTCGGCGATCATCCCCAGACCCAGCTTGGCGAAGCTGTCGCCGATCAGGTAGGCGAAGGTGCCTTTAATCCCATCGGCGGCGCCGATCGCTTTTTTCGGTACGAAGCCGACTGCCGCCACGCCGATCAGCAGCTGTGGACCAAACACCAGGAAGCCGAGCGCGAACAGGGACGCCAGGTAAACGTACTGGTTGCTGGCATGCTGGTAGACGCCGAGCGTGGCGATAATCAGCGCCAGCGCGACGCAGGCCACCAGCGCACGACGGCCGTTGGCGAGATCCGAGAGCCAGCCCCACAGCAGCGTGCCGACCAGCGCGCCCACTTCAAACAGGGTGAAGCCCTGAATCGCCACTTCTTTAGAGAGCTTCAGCTCCTGGAAGGCATACACGGTCGACCACTGGTCGATGCCGATACGCACCACGTAGAGGAAGATGTTTGAGAAGCATAGCAGCCAGATCACTTTATTTTTCAGCACGTACTCAACAAAGATCTGCCATTTGGACATCTCGTTTTCTTCGGTCTCTTTATCCTCTTCGCTGATCTCCTCGCCGAACAGCTCTTCGGCTTTGCCGAGGCCGTAAGATTCCGGGGAGTCGCTGCCGTAGCGCAGGCCGATAAAGCCGACGATCAGGGCGATAATCGACGGGAAGATAAACATGCCGATCACGTGGCCGTCGAACAGGTAGTTTGCGCCAAACAGCGCCACGCCTGCCGCACCCGCCCCGCCGAGGTTGTGGGAGATGTTCCACATGCCGAGGTACGAACCACGCTTGCGGCGCGGGGTCCATTTGGTGATGGTGGAATAGCTGCACGACCCGCCGGTACTCTGGAAGAAGCCGCTCAGGGCGTAGAAGGCGATCATCATGAACAGGCTGACGGAGCCCGCGCCCATGCTGGCGCTGAAGCCGAGCATACAGATGGCGGAGAGGATCAGCATAAACGGCAGGAACTGCTTGGTGTTTTTGCCGTCCGCATAGTAGGAAACGACGGTTTTACCCACGCCGTAGGTGATGGAGAAGCCCAGGCCAATCATCCCCAGCTGCGTCATGCTCAGCCCGTAGGTTGAGATCATGTCGTTCTGCGCGATGTTAAAGTTTTTGCGGATCAGGTACATGGTCAGGTAGCCGATGAAGACCACCAGATAGGACTGCATGAACGGTTTGAACCACATCTTGCGCCGCACGTCGAGCGGCAGATCCAGGGTCGGCTTGCGCACCTGGTTGAGGAAGGCCAGCATGGTTTGCTCCTGAGCTGATTTTTACCTGCGAATGGCAGGCATTGTAAAAATCAGCCGGGAGAGATGCCTGAGACAGCGTCCAGGTAAAACCGGGAAAATTTCCTGGTTTTGCGCCATTCGGGGTGAAAAGGTGAGACGCATCACGCTTCGCTCACCTCGCGCGGCGCCTGCGCGTGCAGGAAGGGCAGCAGCAGCAGCGCGGAAATCCCCGCCGCGATGGCGATCACCGCAAAGAATCCGCTCCAGTGCCAGACGTCGATCACCCGCGCCAGCGGCCAGCCGGAGAGCGATGCGCCGAGGTAGGCAAACAGCCCGACAAAGCCCGTCGCCGCGCCTGCCGCCTCTTTGTGGGAACACTCCGCCGCCGCCATGCCGATCAGCATCTGCGGGCCAAACACGAAGAAGCCGATGGTGAAGAAGCACGCCGCCTGCATCACGTAGCTGGCGAACGGCATCAGCCACAGCGAGCCGACGGAGAGCAAAATCCCGGCGGCGAAAATCAGGTTCATCGGACCACGGTTGCCGTTGAACAGCTTGTCCGAACCCCAGCCCGCCACCAGCGCGCCGATAAACCCGCCCAGTTCGAACATCGTCACCGCCGAGTTGGCGGTCACCAGATCCACGCCGAGCGTCTCGGACATGTACAGGTTGCCCCAGTCGTTGATGGCCGCGCGCACCACGTAGACCAGCACGTAGCAGAGCGACAGCAGCCAGATGTACGGGTTTTTCAGCACGTACTTGGTGAGGATCTCCCTGCGGGTCAGCCCCGCGCCCTCCTGCTGCTGGGCAATCTCCATCTCGTCGTGCCGCCAGTCGCCCACCGCAGGCAGGCCGACGGTTTGCGGCCGGTCGCGCAGGCGCCAGCAGAGAAACAGCCCGGCGACAATCGCGAGGCCACCGGCAATCATCATCCCCGCGCGCCAGCCGTAGTGCAGCGCCGCCGCACCCACCACCATCGGGATCAGCGCCCCGCCGACGTTATGCGCGGTGTTCCAGATTGCCCACCAGCCGCCGCGCTCGTTGCGCGAATACCAGGCGGTGAGCAGGCGGGCGCAGACCGGCGCGCCCCAGCCCTGGAAAAAGGCGTTCAGCGCCCACAGCAGGGCAAAGGCCCAAAGCGACGTCGAGAAGCCAAACAGGATATTCACCACCCCGGTGGCGATCAGCCCAACGCCCATGAAATAGCGCGCGTTGGAGCGGTCGCTGACGATGCCGGAGAAGAACTTCGACAGGCCGTAGGTGATGTAAAACAGCGTCGCCAGCAGGCCGATATCGGTGCGCGTCATCACGCCGCTGGCGAGGATTTCCGGCGCGGCGGCGTTGAAGCTTTTGCGGGTGAAGTAGAACAGCGCGTAGCCGAGCCAGATGGTCATCAGGATATGGCGACGCCAGTAGCGGTAGCGGGCGTCGATTTCCGCTTTATCGCCAATCGGCGCGGCGCTGGCAGGGGTTTTAAACATGGTAACTCCGTAGCGGCAGGCTGACGCTGACGCGCGTCCCGTGGGTGCAGGAGAGGTTCAGCGTGCCGCCCAGCGCCTTCACGCGCTCGCGCATGCCCGCCAGGCCAAAGCCCTGCTGGCCGGAACCCGGCGGCAGGCCGCAGCCGTCGTCTTCAATTATCAGCTTCAGGCTGTCGTCCTGCTGCCAGCCCTGGATCGTAACCGCGCTGGCGCTGGCGTGCTTGACGATGTTGTTCAGCCCTTCCTGACAGACGCGGAACAGCGTCACGCGCTGGCCTTCGCTGAGCGTAGATTCGTTAATGCGCCAGTCGAGATGGCTGACTATTCCGCGGCTTTCCAGCTCCATCTCGCGCATCAGGGAACGCACCGCCTGCTCAAGCGTAAGGTCGTCAAGCTGGCGCGGGCGCAGTCGTCCTAACAGGCGACGAACGGAGTCATAGACGCCCAGCGAAAGCTGTTCGATATGCGCCCCGCCCTGCTTCACGCTCGCGTTTTCTGCCGCCAGGCGCTGGACAATGCCCGCCTGGGTGCGGATAGCGGTGATGGTCTGGCCGATATCGTCGTGCAGCTCGCGGGCGACCTCCTGCCGCACGCTCTCTTCGGTTTCCAGCAGACGCTCCGCCAGACGGCGGTTGCGCGCCAGCTCGGTTTGCAGGGACTGGTTCAGCTCGCGCAGGCGCTGAATGCCCGCGCCGAGCAGCAGCCCGGTCAGGCTCTGAGCCAGCAGGGAAAGCAGTAAATCCACAGGGTGATCGTGCCAGGTCTGGCTGGCAATCAGCGCGATGGCGTTCATCAGCGTGGCGATCAGCGCCCCCTGCCAGCCGTAGTGCCAGGCCAGGGCGATAATCGGCAGCGCCAGGCAGAACGGCGTGAAGCGTGAAAGCTCGGCGGGCAGGCCAAGCTGGAGCCACAGGCTCACCACAAACAGCAGCAGATACCAGATGAGGTGCCGGGCGCGCCAGTTCACCGGCTGGGAAACCAGCGCCGGGCCGAGCGGCTGCCAGACGGTGCTGGTGAGGTAGTGCCAGATCACGAGACAGGTTGGCGCCAGCGTCAGGCCGCCGGTCAGGGTCAGCAGCAGGGCGTTGAGCATCTCCTTCTCACCGACCCACGGAAGCGACTGCAGCAGCGCGGCGGCCATCAGCGCCGCCCCCTGACGCAGCAGCGTGCGCCAGTCGCGCTGGTGGCGGTAGCGGGAAATGAGAGCAACCGGGAGAAGCGTGAGCAGGCTTCCGGTCATCAATAAGGGCAGGTGCGCGAGGGCAACCTCCTGCGCCAGCCAGACCAGCATCAGCCATTCAGCACCGAGCAAAACGGGCCAGTAGGCGCGCGGACACTGGAGCATTAACCCCAGACGCAGGCCGAAGGGAAACAGCAGCACCGCCAGCTCCGGGCGTTCCACCAGGTGCAGGCTGATGCTCCACAGGCAAAACCAGGCGGCGGAGAAGATAAAAAAGCTGGCGACAACGGCGATCAGCCGTGAAAAAGCGGAACTCATTGCCAGCTGTCAAACATGCGGCGCGCCAGCTCGACGTCGTTGCTGACGTTGAGTTTTTCCATCAGGTTGGCGCGGTGGACGTGCACGGTTTTCGGGGACAGTTCCAGCTCGGCGGCAATCTCTTTCACCGACATCCCCTGCGCGAGCTTCTCAGCCACCTGGCGCTCGCGCCGGGTGAGCGGATCCTGACGTCCGGCCGCCAGCTTAATGGCGATATCCGGCGTTAAATAGCAGCCGCCGGTGGAGACGGTGCGTACCGCGGCGATCAGTTCGTCGGGGCTACAGCGCTTGGAGAGAAAACCGCGCGCGCCCGCGTTGAGGGCCTGCTCGACCAGCGCCGGGCTGTCGTGGACCGACAGCATGATCGTCGCCATCCCTTTCGGCAGCTGGCTTAGCAGCTCCAGCCCGGAGAGATCCGGCATCGAGATGTCGCAGATACAGACCTGCACTCCGCGCCCCGGCAGGCCCGCCAGCGCCTCGCGACCGGAGCCAAACTCGGCCACGACCTGAAAATCCGGTTCGAGGTTTAAAAGCTGGGCAAAGCCGGAGCGGACGATAAGGTGGTCGTCGATGAGAGCGATGGTGGTCATGTGTCTTCCTGCGGTCTGAAAGCGCCGGATGGCGCTGCGCTTATCCGGCCTGCAAGCGCGACGCCTGCAGGCCGACCAGGGCGCTTAACTTAAGCGATTTATTCGAAAAACACCGCAATTTTGTTAAACATGGTGGGATCGGACTGGTTGCGCGCCACTCTGGTGACGTCTTCCAGCTTGTCGATCTGCGCCATCATCTGCTCCAGACGCTGGTCATCGTTGACCAGCAGCCAGATGCGGCTGTGCTCGCTGCCCTGAATCGGCAGACAGAGAATGCCTTCCACGTTAAACGCCCGGCGGGCAAAGAGCCCGCAGACGTGGGTCATGACGCCAGGGTGGTTGCGGACGGTGAGTTCCAGAATGACGTTATCATGTTGTTTCTGCATGGCTTATTCTCCCACCATCTCGGTATTTGCCGCTCCCGGCGGCACCATCGGATACACTTTTTGTTCAGGGTCGATACGCACGTGGATCAGCGCCGGGCCGGGGCGAGAAATCGCGTCCTGCAGCGCCGCGTGGGCATCCTCTTCGGCGTTCAGATCGCAGGTGTGCAGGCCAAAGCCGGCGGCAATCTGCATGAAGTTAATCATCCCCGGGTAGGTCGCGGCAAACACGCCCTGCTTGTAGAACAGGCTCTGCTGCTGGTGCACCAGCCCCAGCGCCTCGTTGTTCATCAGGATGATTTTCACGTCTAACTGGTTTTCGGCCGCGGTGGCCATTTCCTGAATGTTCATCATCAGGCTGCCGTCGCCGGAGAAGCAGATGACCTTGCGGTCCGGGTTGGCGAGCGCCGCACCCACGGCTGCGGGCAGGCCGAAGCCCATGGTTCCCAGACCGCCGGAGGTCAGCCACTGGCGCGGACGGTTCAGCGGGTAGGCCTGGGCGGTCCACATCTGATGCTGGCCCACGTCGGTGGTGATGATTGCGCTGTCGTCCACGCAGGCTGCCACGGCGTTGATCAGTCCGTAGTGGCTCAGCGGGGCGCCTTCGGTTGGGATGGCGCCCGGGAACTCGCGCTGCAGATCGGCCACCAGCTGGCGCCAGTCGGCGCGGTCGGCTGCGTCCGTCTGCGGGATCAGCTGCGCCAGAACCTCGGCCACGTCGCCCTGAATCGCCACGTGCGGCTGCTTGATTTTACCCAGCTCGGCGCGGTCGATATCCACGTGAATGATTTTGGCGTTCGGGCAGAACTGCTCGGTTTTGCCGATCGCCCGGTCATCAAAACGCGCGCCCATAACAATCAGCAAATCAGCCTCTTGCAGGATGTAGTTGGTGCTGCGCGCGCCGTGCATACCCAGCATGCCGAGAGAGAGCGGGTGCGCTTTAGGCAGCATGCCCAGCGCCATCAGGGTCATGGTGGTCGGCAGGTTGGCTTTCTCTGCAAACTGGCGGATTTCATCCGCAGCGTTGATGGCCCCACCGCCCAGATAGAGCACCGGGCGTTTGGCGGCGTTAATCATGGCGGCTGCGTCGCGCACGCTCTCAGCGCTGAATTCCGGCGCGGGGGCACGCTCGCCCGGCTCAGGCAGGACGTCGATCTCGATCTCAGCGGTCTGGACATCCTTAGGAATGTCTATCCACACCGGGCCCGGACGGCCAGACTGCGCAATGCGGAACGCATCGCTGATAACCTGAGGCAGCTCGCTGATGTCGCGAACTAAATAGTTATGTTTGGTGATGGGGATAGAGATGCCGTAGGTGTCCACTTCCTGGAACGCATCGGTGCCTATCATCGAGGACGGTACCTGGCCGGTAATGCAGATCAGAGGAATGGAGTCGAGGCGCGCGTCGGCGATGGCGGTCACCAGGTTAGTTGCGCCCGGGCCGCTGCAGGCCATACAGACCGCAGGTTTGCCCTGCGTACGCGCCATGCCCTGAGCAATAAAGCCTGCCCCCTGCTCGTGGCGCGCCAGCACGTGGCGGATCTGCGTGCTTTGGCTTAACGCATCGTACAGCGGCAGTACCGTGCCGCCAGGGATACCCGCAACCGTGGTGATGCCCTGCCGTTCCAGCAGATGAACGATCAGCTGCGCGCCAGTAAAACGCGTCGTGGTGGATGTTGTGCCCGAACTTGCCATGCTCCAGTCCTTTTCTTCTGGGCCGACGTTCCGGGGAGGGTCCTAAACGAAAAACCCCGCCCGGTTTGCGCCGGCGGGGTTTTGGATTCGTGTGTTGATCCAGTCCCTACGGCGCATTGCCGACGACCACCACCACACGCACGACGACCACTGCGGCTGGTTGCGCAGTTTTTAGTAGGGTCGAAGTGAAGATGGATGAAGTCATTGGGGACCTGTGTTTGGAATCATTGATGGAATTTATACAAACACAGGTTTTCGGGTGTGACAATGGAAATATTTTCATCTGCGCAAAAATGCGCCAGGGATCACGTTTCAGTAAGTTGCTCGCTCATTCCAGGAGTCACTATAGATGACATTGCCGTCGCAATGCTTCCAGGTGATTTTCTCGTAGCGGATGAGAACCGTCTCAAGGTGTGTTCCGGTGTTTGCGCCTGGGTACAGGTCTGGTGTGATTGAGGTGATTTTCACATTCTCGAGGAGGATATTAAAATATTCCTGTTCTAAACCCGCCTCATTAATCTGGTACATCTTAATGGTGGCTGACTGGAGCGTTCTTCCTGTACTCAGCGCCCGAAATAAAATCGGGGTTACACGATCAAATTCCTTCTGAAACATGACGGGCATGTGTATGCGCGTCCCCGTCAATTTTCCGGTATTCCCGTCGACTGGAATGTTAACATTATGAGTGAACGATTTGAGTTCAATTGCACCTTCACGCCCTGACACAAGGCAAGGTCCAACCATGGGAGAACCATTTTCATCTGTTAGAAACAAATAAGCTGGGTTTGACATATAAAATCCTTTTTATAAAATTTAATCGTACTTATCAAAGCGGACGAAAATTATCGGATGCACAATAATAAATACAACAATAGAAATGAATGTTAGTAATACCCAGTGGTCAGGCATCAACCACAGGAACAAAGAGGCGCACGCAAAAATATAAACGGGGAATAAAAAATCCGAAAACAGAATTGATAGCAGACTCTTAAACATGCTCCTTGTCCTTTAAGTCGTCATAAATTGCATCGAAATCCTTATAGAATCCCATTTGCACCTTCTTAATGAGTTCAGACAGGAAAGGCTCAAAAAAGTAGTAAAGCATCTCCAGTTGTGCGGCATACAGGGTCGCGTAATACCTGGGGTCCAACGTTTTCAGGCGACGGGCAGCAAAAGCGCACTTCTGTTCCGTTCCAATCAATTGAAGCGCCATGACAACGTTAGGTACGCGGCGTGCAAGCCGTTCGACGACGATTTCAGAGAGCAGGCCAGATTCGGAAAGGGATTTGGCCAGCCCCAATGCTATCGCTAAACGCGCGGCCTTGTTTGTTGGTATGTTTTTAACAAGCCCGGTGACTTTTGAATCCATCTTACGAACGCGATTTTGTTCATTTCCATTTTCAGAATCGGTAATAACACGTTCAAAATAAAGATAGAGCATGTGTTCTATTACATCGCGATAACGGTAAAGCGAGAGAATTGAGAGATACATCCTCTTTTCTTCTGAGAGAAGCTCATCACACACATCATGATAGCTAGGGATTAAGCATGATGAGTACCAGCTTACGCGTTCGATTCCTGAGTAAATATCAGAACCGATCCCCTTTAATGCTCTCCATGTCCCTGCAGCGCCTTGCTGTCCATAAATAGCCAACTGCCTGTCACTCTGGAACTTCATTTTTTAATAATCAGATGATTGCATAATGTATCCATACAATATTTTCGACTCCTGGAATATACATTGAAAAGCGCTGAGTTTCAAACAAGTGAAATTATTTCAACTAAACATTCACGTAAAAAATAAGTTGACTCACTTTTATTTATTAGTGTTATAGGCGAAGTAATTAAATTACTTGAGAGGTATTGGTAAGTTATATTAGTTTACATATTAAGTGGTGTTATCTTACAAAATGAATCTAATACCTCTCCATTAAACAGAGTGGCTTAAGCGATCCGGCTAGCCCACATCGAAGCCAAACAGCAGAACCCCCGCTCATCCAGCAGTTTTTTATGAGGCAGATCAGAAAACAAAAAACCCCGCCGGAGCGAGGTTTTTATCAGGGTTTGCGGTTGGTCGCCGCAGAACACACTGTGTTACGTCAACGCAAAAAGTATACGCGATCGAAGACGAACGCGCAATTCCGGCACGGATTTTGACGCTTTTGAGTATGGATCGCCTTCCTGATTTTGTCCAAAAAATACTGTTCATGCATACAGTATTTATCTATACTGAGGGTGTTCGCAGTGAGCGAGGGGGCCGCAGTTTTACCGGCGCAACGAAGTCCTGGCTGAAACGGGTGGTGCCGTCAGTGCCTTAACCCCTGAAGTGAGCACACTGTGTTACGTCAATCCAGGTGCTGGCAACAGGCGGCGGAAAGGTACGCCAGCATCGTGCTCCTTTTAACCAAAAGGAGACGCGTATGAGCGTAGTGGATATGGTGATACTTATCCTCAAACTCATTGTTGCAGTACTGCAACTGCTTGATGCTGTCCTGAAATTCCTTCGGTAATTCAGGTTCAAGTCGCACCTGAGAGGGGCGGGAAACCGCCCCTCTTTAATAACGAGGGAATGCTATGTCGCGTCTGTTAATTGAGCCTGTCACACCGGATGAACCGGGGTATATCGCCCTGAAGGCTGAAAGTATCGCACTGAATTTCAACATGCTGCGCAGGCTTGAAGAGAACTGGCAGCGCGGCGAGAACCGCTTTAACGCACCGGGAGAAAAGCTGCTGGGCGCGTTTCTTAACGGCAAGCTGGTCGGCGTATGCGGCCTCAACCGCGATCCGTTCAGCCAGCAGCCGCGCGCCGGACGTATTCGCCATCTCTACGTCAGCGAGAAGTGCCGCGGGCTGGGCATTGGCAAACAGCTTTTAACCGTGGTGATGGCCGATGCCAGCATCTGGTTTGATTTTCTGAATACCCACGCGCCGGACAGTGCCTACGGGTTTTATAATCGGGCTGGTTTTACGCTGGTCTCGGACGAACCGCGGGTGACGCACCGCCTTTTTTGTGCCGTGTAACCGGCTGGCAGCATCAGGGTGTGAATGTTACAGTTGAGTGACAATTCATCACCCGATACGCCATGACCACCACCGTTTTCTGCATTTTGCTCTTCGCCGCGCTGCTGCATGCCAGCTGGAACGCCATCGTTAAGGCCGGAACGGACAAGCTCTATTCCGCGATAAGCGTCAGCGGATCCGCCACGCTTATCGCTCTGGTCTTACTGCCGTTTTCCCCACAGCCATCTGCTGCAAGCTGGCCGTTTTTGATCGTCTCCTGCGCCTTACAGGTTGTGTACACCGTGCTGGTAGCGAAAACCTATCAGGTCTCCGATATGAGCCAGACCTATCCCCTGATGCGCGGCACCGCCCCGCTGCTGGTGGCGCTGATCGGCGTGCTGGCGCTCGGCGATCGTCTCTCCTGGCTCGCCTGGTCCGGCATCGGTGTAATTTGCCTTTCGATTCTGGCGATGGCGATGCATGGCCGCATGCAGTCACGCAAAGGGATCTGGCTGGCGCTGCTGAACGCCTGCTTCATTGCCGGGTATACGCTGGTGGACGGCACCGGCGTGCGGCTGTCGGACACCGCGCTGGGCTACACGCTGTGGACCTTCTTTATGAACGGCTTCTGCCTGCTGAGCTGGGCGATGGTGGCGCGTCGGCGCGAAGCGTCCGGCTACCTGCGCCTGCACTGGAAAAAGGGGTTACTCGGCGGGGTGGGAACCATGGGCTCTTACGGTCTGGCGCTTTGGGCCATGACGCAGGCACCGCTGGCGGTGGTCGCGGCGCTGCGTGAAACCTCGATTCTTTTCGGGGCGCTGATCGCGTTTGTCCTTTTAAAAGAGAAGGTTGCGGGACTGCGCATCGCGGCGGCGCTGGGTATTGCTGGCGGCGCCATTCTGCTGCGCCTGGCGTAAATCACTGGCAACATTAGTTGCCGTCCTTGTTTACAAATCCTGCCTTTCCCGGTTTTTTCATTCACCACGACAATGCTTAAATTGTCATCTCTCTGTGGTAGATTCCTCGCGCATTTATGGGAATGCGCAGTCACTTATTCTTCATTTTTCTCTTTTGGCAAAAGTATTCAGCGACATGAAAAAACAAAGGAACGTTAACTTATTGTTGATGCTGGTGTTACTGGTGGCCGTCGGTCAGATGGCGCAAACCATCTACATTCCGGCGATTGCCGACATGGCAAAGGAATTGAACGTCCGCGAGGGCGCGGTGCAGAGCGTGATGGCAGCCTACCTGCTGACCTATGGCGTTTCGCAGCTCTTCTACGGCCCGCTGTCTGACCGAATCGGGCGTCGCCCGGTGATCCTGGTGGGCATGAGCATTTTCATGGTGGCGACGGTGATTGCCATTACCACGCACAGCCTGACCGTACTGATTGCCGCCAGCGCCCTGCAGGGCGTCGGGACCGGCGTCGGTGGGGTGATGGCGCGAACCTTACCGCGCGATATGTATCAGGGCACCCAGCTCCGTCATGCCAACAGCTTGTTGAATATGGGTATTCTGGTCAGCCCCCTTCTCGCCCCGCTGATTGGCGGCCTGCTGGACACGATGTGGTCCTGGCGCGCCTGCTACGCCTTCTTGCTGGTGCTGTGCGTCATTGTCACCTTCAGCATGGCGCGCTGGATGCCGGAAACGCGCCCGCAGGACGCGCCGCGCACGAAGCTTATCACCAGCTATAAAACGCTGTTCGGCAACGGGTCGTTTACCTGCTACCTGCTGATGCTGATCGGCGGCCTGGCGGGCATTGCGGTGTTTGAAGCCTGTTCCGGCGTGCTGCTGGGCGCGGGTCTGGGCCTGAGCAGCATGGTAGTGAGTATTCTGTTTATTCTGCCGATCCCGGCGGCGTTCTTCGGCGCGTGGTTTGCCGGACGCCCGAACAAACGCTTCTCCACCCTGATGTGGCAGTCGGTGATCAGCTGTCTGCTGGCGGGTCTGATGATGTGGATACCGGGGCTGTTTGGCGTGATGACGGTCTGGACGCTGCTCATCCCGGCAGCGCTGTTCTTCTTCGGCGCGGGGATGCTGTTCCCGCTGGCGACCAGCGGCGCGATGGAGCCGTTCCCGTTCCTCGCTGGCACGGCTGGCGCGCTGGTAGGCGGTTTGCAGAATATCGGCTCCGGCGCGCTGGCCTGGCTCTCGGCCATGATGCCGCAGACCGGGCAGGCTAGTTTGGGCCTGCTGATGACGCTGATGGGGCTGCTGATTTTACTGTGCTGGCTGCCGCTGGCGTCGCGTGTTCCGCATCACGAGCAGCCGGTTTAACCGCATGATGGCCCGGCTTCTCGCCGGGCTTTTCACAAACGGGCGCAATCATCGCCTGCAACAACGGCTCCGGCGCGGGCCGCCAGGCCCCCTCTTCCCCGTCGTAAAACTGGAAATCCGCGTTCAGCGCATACGGGATTTTCGCCTTTTGCAGCTCGCAGGCCATAAAGGTGGAGAACGCCATTTGCGAAGCGGTTGGCGTAAGGTGGTTTGACTCTCCCACGCCCCAGCCCCCGACCCAGCTCACGTGTCCGGTTTTTTGCTGCCAGCGCAGCGCGGTATTGATGCGATTATGGATAGCCGCTTTCTCCGCCGCCGTGCCGGACGTCCACGGATATTTACCGCTATTTTTCAGCGGCCCCCACGGGAAAATATGCCACTCCGCCAGCAGGTAGTTTTGGCTGTGCGCGGGCAGCTTCAGGCTGGATAAATCCTCCGGCGCGGCGCGCAGGCGTGGCGCAATAAAGATCATCCGCTGCGGGTCCATGTCGTGGATCGCTTTAATGGTTTTTTCATATACCCGGTTTAGCGACGCGAGGTTGTGGTTAAGCTTGTCGGCCGGCTCATAAATGAGATCAAAACCCAGCAGCGGATAGCTCTGACCGAAATAGTGCGCCACGGCAATCCACCAGTTAATCGTCTCTTTCTCGTTATCGGCTTTCGGGTCGTTTTTATACTCATCAGCCTGATAAGCGATAATCGGGATCACGCCATACTGCTCGCAGGCTTCCACCAGCTTGCGCAGGTGAATTAGCCGCGCTTCCGTCGGCTCATCGGCGACGCGAATGCGCACGTGGGTAATGCCTTTTGCACGAAAATCGCGTACTACCAGCGGGTCGAATTCGCGTATGCCGCGCTCGGTGCGCGCCCAGTCCACATCCATCCCGACGCCCAGCTGCTGCGCATAACGGGCAGCCGTCAGCGGCGGCTCAGCGGCAATCGCCCAGCCGGAAGAGATCAGTAATGCACAGGCAATAAAAGGCTTTAACACGGTTTACCCTGGATAAATCGAAAGCATTACCTGTATTTAGCACGCTTTTTCACATTTCGTGTAGAGCGAAAGCGTAATAATTCTTCAACCTGCCAGTTCTCTCAGCCAGCCGATAAAGGCGTCTATTTTCGGCCACTGTCGGCCAGAGAGCGTCGAGATATAGTAGTGCTGATGGCATTTCAGGGTCTTTTCACCAAACGGGGCGATAAGCTCGCCCCGTTCGAGCCGTTTCTGCACCAGCCGCTTTCTGCCCATCGCGACGCCGACGTGGTTGATGGCCGCAATAATCGCTAAATCGGAACGATCGAAACCAATACCCGACGATGGCGGCATATTCACCGCAAAATGTTGCGCCCAGCTCAGCCACTCATCCGTACCGGAATCGTTGCTCCAGGCCTGACGGTCGTGCAGCAGCGTGCAGTGGCTGAGGTTATCGGGGTTTTTCAGCAGCTCATGCTCGCGGGCATACTTCGGCGAGCAGACGGGCAAAATCTCCTCGTCCATCAGGAAGTGATGAGAGAGGTGGTTTGGCGGCGTATCGTCGAAATAGAGCGCCAGATCGACGCCCGTTCGCTGCATATTGACGTAATCATTGCCGGTCAGGATGGTGAGTGAAATCGACGGATAGCGGCGGGTAAAGTCCCCCAGCATGGGCACCAGCCAGCACTGAGCGATCGACGGCCGGGAGTAGACCGTCAGCGTGCCGGACAGCGCCTGGTTTTTGATGTCCAGGATCTCCTGATTCAGGGTGTCGAGGGACGACTTAAGCGTCCAGTAAACACGCTTTCCCTCCTGCGTCAGCTCAACTTTACGGTGCGAGCGGACGAACAGCTGAATGCCCAGCTCCTCTTCCAGCAGGTTGATGCGGTGGCTCACCGCGCTTGGGCTGAGCGACAGCTCCTCCGCCGCCAGGGCGAAAGACTCATGCCGGGCGGCCACTTCAAAGGTGTACATTTTCGACAGCTGCCAGCCGTTTAACAGGCGGTTTCTGGCTTCATTCGCATCGGTCATCACAATTCTCACGCGGGTTTTCTGCGCTCAGCATACCGCTCAAGGGTGAATTTATGTGAACCTAATACGAATTAAGTGCACTTTTTAGACCGCAGTCACTCAGTTGATCCAATCTGGCTCATCTGAACGCCAATTTATATCGTTTGTCAGCCCACGCCGTTTTTTCGTCCAATACCCACAGATGACATAAGGGTGAGGTGAGATATGGGATCTCAGGTCTGGGTTGTGGCAACGCTGCTGGTCAGCATTGTGTTGATTGTTTTAACCATCGTTAAGCTGAAGTTTCACCCGTTCCTCGCGCTGCTGCTGGCGAGCTTTTTCGTCGGCGCGATGATGGGGATGAGCCCGCTGGATATGGTGAATGCCATTGAGAGCGGAATTGGCGGTACGCTGGGCTTCCTGGCGGCGGTGATTGGTCTGGGCACCATTCTCGGCAAGATGATGGAGGTCTCCGGCGCGGCCGAGCGAATCGGGATCGCGTTGCAGCGCTGCCGCTGGCTGTCGGCGGACGTGATTATGGTGCTGGTAGGCCTTATCTGCGGGATCACGCTGTTCGTGGAAGTGGGTGTGGTACTGCTGATCCCGCTGGCGTTTTCCATCGCCAAAAAGACCAACACGTCGCTGCTCAAGCTGGCCATTCCGCTCTGTACCGCGCTGATGGCGGTGCACTGCGTGGTGCCGCCGCATCCGGCCGCGCTGTTTGTGACCAATAAATTAGGCGCGGACGTCGGAACGGTCATTGTCTACGGTTTGATGGTAGGCCTGATGGCCTCGCTGGTCGGCGGCCCGCTGTTCCTGAAACTGCTCGGCAACCGTCTGCCGTTTAAACCGGTTCCGCCGGAATTTTCAGACCTGAAGGTGCGGGAAGAGCACACCCTGCCGTCGCTGGGCGCCACGCTGTTCACGGTGCTGCTGCCGATTGCCCTGATGCTGGTGAAAACCATTGCCGAGCTGAATATGGCGAAAGAAGGCACGCTGTATACGCTGCTGGAGTTTATCGGTAACCCGATCACCGCGATGTTTATCGCCGTGTTTGTCGCCTACTACCTGCTGGGGATACGCCAGCATATGGGCATGGGCACGATGCTGACGCACACCGAGCACGGCTTCGGCTCTATCGCCAACATTTTGCTGATTATCGGCGCGGGCGGCGCGTTTAACGCCATCCTGAAAACCAGCGGGCTGGCGGATTCGCTGGCGCATATTCTCTCGAACCTGCACATGCACCCTATCCTGCTCGCCTGGCTGGTGGCGCTGGTGCTGCATGCCGCCGTCGGCTCCGCGACGGTGGCGATGATGGGCGCGACGGCGATCGTCGCGCCGATGCTGCCGCTCTATCCGAACGTGAGCCCGGAGATCATCACCATTGCCATCGGTTCCGGCGCCATTGGCTGCACGATCGTGACCGATTCCCTCTTCTGGCTGGTGAAGCAATACTGCGACGCGACCCTGAATGAGACCTTCAAATACTATACGACGGCGACGTTTATCGCCTCGGTGCTTGCACTTGGCGGCACATTCCTGCTTTCCTTCATTATCTGAGCGCGAAGAGACGTATTATGGAAAACGCAACTATCACTACTTTAACCGCACAGTTTCCTCTGGTTGAGGATCTGGTTGCCCTGAAAGAAACCACCTGGCTTAACCCGCGCACCACGACGCTTGCAGAAGGGTTGCCCTATGTCGGGCTGACCAAAGCCGACGTGAACGACGCGCACGCTCGCCTCAACCGCTTCGCGCCGTATCTGGCGAAAGCCTTCCCGGAAACGGCGGCAACGGGCGGGATTATCGAATCCGAACTGGTCGCGATCCCGGCGATGCAAAAGCGGCTGGAGAGAGAAACTGGTAAGCCTATTCCCGGCACGCTGCTGCTGAAAAAAGACAGCCATCTGCCGATTTCCGGCTCGATTAAAGCACGCGGCGGTATCTATGAAGTGCTGACCCACGCGGAAAAACTGGCGCTGGAAGCCGGGTTGCTGAGCGTTGAAGACGACTACAGCATTCTGCTGGAACCGCGCTTTAAGGACTTCTTCAGCCAGCACAGCATTGCGGTAGGCTCAACCGGCAACCTCGGGATGTCCATCGGCATTATGAGCGCCCGCATCGGCTTTAAGGTGACGGTGCATATGTCCGCCGACGCCCGCGAGTGGAAGAAAGCCAAACTGCGCAGCCACGGCGTCATCGTAGTGGAATACGAGCAGGATTACGGCGTGGCGGTGGAGCAGGGACGAAAAGCGGCGGAAAGCGATCCGAACTGTTTCTTCATTGACGATGAAAACTCCCGCACCCTTTTCCTGGGCTACGCCGTTGCAGGCGAGCGGCTGAAGGCGCAGTTTGCCGAACAGGGCCGCGTGGTGGATGCGGACCATCCCCTGTACGTCTACCTGCCGTGCGGCGTTGGCGGTGGCCCCGGCGGCGTGGCGTTTGGCCTGAAGCTGGCCTTTGGCGATAACGTCCACTGCTTCTTCGCGGAGCCGACGCACTCCCCGTGCATGCTGCTCGGCGTCTACACCGGCCTGCACGATGAGATCGCGGTGCAGGATCTGGGCATTGATAACGTCACGGCGGCGGACGGGCTGGCGGTAGGACGCGCCTCCGGCTTCGTGGGCCGCGCGATGGAGCGCCTGCTCGACGGGTTCTACACCCTTTCCGACCAGAGCATGTATGACATGCTCGGCTGGCTCGCGCAGGAGGAAGGGATCCGCCTGGAGCCGTCGGCGCTGGCGGGGATGGCCGGGCCGGTGCGCGTTCATTCGCATACCAACGTTACCCACCTGGTGTGGGCGACCGGCGGCGGAATGGTGCCGGAAGACGAGATGGCGAAGTATTTAGCAAAAGGCCGTTAATCGTAGGCCCGGTAAGGCGTAGCCGCCACCGGGCTTACAGGCTCAAAATTTGCTGAATATGGGTTACCGCAAACAGCAGCGACAGCGAGAGAACAGCGAGTGCGATCAGGAACTTATCCCGCACCGCTTTCGGCTGTACAAAATCGTTCTGCGCCACGTCCATCAGGTTACGCCTGCGGGTATAGCGCCATAAAATGATGGCCACCAGCGCCAGCACAACAATAGAAATCCAGAATGGCACCCCCGTGCGGTGCCAGTTGTGCTTAATCGCCAGGGCAATCAGCGCGCCATACCCCAGCAGCGTGCGAAGCCAGGCCAGCGACGTCCGCTCCGGCTGCAGGCCGGGGTCCGCCTCGCGTCGCTCTTTGCGGCTATCCGCCATAGAACACCAGCACCATCACCACGCCCGCCACCGTCAGCAGAATCGTGCTGACGATCAGCAGCCCGCGCGTATAGGGCAGATCCTGCTTCAGGCGCATCGCCTTCTCATTGCGCAGCCAGCGCAGGTAGCCGTAAATCGCCAGCACGCCCGCACACAGGCACAGCAGCAGCGCCAGCACTTCACGGATCGGCGGCGTGGCGAAATCGGGCGCGAGCTGATCGAGACCCACCCCTGCGGCAAGAAAGCCCAGCGCGGTGCGGATCCACGCTAAAAAAGTGCGTTCATTGGCCAGAGAAAAGCGGTAGTCCGGCGCTTCGCCGAGGCGGGAAATTTTCATGAAGGTTCCTTGTCGTGCTCCAGGCAGGCTTCAGCATAGCGTAAATCGACAAGGACAAGGAGACCGGCATCGGGCGATGCCGGTCAGGACGATTAGTGCAGCGCTGGCCAGAAGTCCTTATTGGCCTCGATCAGGTCATCCAGAATCGCTTTCGCGACGGACGCGCTCGGCACGGTTTTCGACAGTGTGATCGCCTGCCAGAGTTTCTGGTACGAGCGCTGCTCCCAGGCATCCACCACCAGTTTTTCCACCGCCACCTGCTGGCTCATCAGCCCTTTCTGGAAGTGTGGAATATCGCCCACCGTAAGCGGCTCTGGGCCGTTATGGCCTACCAGGCACGGGATCTCCACCATCGCGTCGGCATCAAAGTTATGGATGGCCCCGTTGTTTGGCACAATCAGCAGCATCCTCTCCTGAGTGTTGAAGGCAATCGCCGTCGCCAGATCGACGATGTACGACGCATGTTCGTCGATTTCCAGCTCACCGGCGGCAGAGTGACCGGCTTCAATAATCGCCCGGCAGGCGCTGAATACGTGCTTCTCACGGTGATCCATGACCTCATTGGCGCGGGTGCGTTCCGGGTTGGAGTGCGCGACCACGTAGTCCGGGAACAGGTAATACTTCAGGTAGGTGTTCGGCATGGTATCCGGATCAAGCGCCTGTACGTCTCTGGCTTTGGCAAAGGTATCGTTCCAGCTCGCTTCGGTATGCGCATCCTCCGAAGGCGGAACATAGCCGTTTTTCGCCACGTATTCGCGCAGTTTCGGCATCAGATCGTTGCAGTTGAGATCTTCAATCGACGTCCACCAGCCGAAGTGGTTCAGGCCGTAGTAGCGCACGCGCATCTCTTTGCGGTTTTTCAGGCCGACAATCTGCGCCATGCGCCCTTCAATGCCGATCGGCATATCGCAGATGTTGAGGATTTTGGCGTTCGGACGCAGGCGGCGCGTGGCTTCCGCGACAATCGCCGCCGGGTTGGAATAGTTCAGCATCCACGCGTTCGGGGAGTACTGCTGCATATAATCCACCAGCTCCAGCACGCCGCCGATAGAGCGCATGCCGTAGGAGATGCCGCCCGGTCCGCAGGTTTCCTGGCCCAGCACGCCGTGGCGCAGCGGGATTTTTTCATCTTTTTCACGCATCGGGTATTTGCCCACGCGGATATGCGCCATCACAAAATCCACATCGGTAAACGCCGCTTTAGGATCGGTGGTGTAGCTGAATTCAATCTCCGGCGCCTGCTCCCTGAGGATGATTTTGCACGCTTCGGCGATGGTTTCCTGACGTGCGCCGTCGTTGTCATAGAACTTCAGCACGCGCAGCGGGAAACGGTCGCGGTTGGCTAACAGCATCAGGACGATACCAGGCGTAAAGGTACTGCCGCCGCCTGCAATAACAACTGAGAATTTTTTCATGATATAGCCTCTGTCAGGGTGGTTTGTTCATTCGTTAAAGGGGTTTTCATCAGCGATTCCAGCTGGTCGCGCACCTGAGGAACGTGCAGGCCGACAATCACCTGAATGCCGTTGCCGCGTCGCACCACGCCGTGGGCGCCGAGGGCTTTGAAGACGTCATCGCTTTGGGTTTTCGCCATATCCACCAGCGCAATGCGCAAGCGGGTGGCGCAGTTGTTGATGCTTTCGATGTTGGCCGCGCCGCCGAGAGCCTGCAGGAATCCGGCGGCCTGCCCTACCTGCTGGCTGGCCGCCGCCGGGGCGGTGGTTTGCCCGCGCGCCGCCTTATAGTCGGCCTTGCTGTAGAGTTTGATTTCGCTCTCTTCCCGGCCCGGCGTTTTCAGGTTCAGACGTTCGATCAGCGTTTTGAAGACCACGAAGTAAATCCCGGTGAAGCAGACGCCAATGCCGATCTGGGTGAATACCGTCGAGGCGTGGTTGTGGAACATTGGGATCCAGTTTTGCGGCAGGAACTGGTCCAGCAGGCCGCCGCCCATGTTCCCGACCACGCCAAAGGCGTACATCACCGTTGCCATGGTGGCCGCCAGCACGGCGTGCACGGCAAACAGCAGCGGCGAGATAAACAGGAAGGTGAACTCAAGCGGTTCAGTGATGCCCACCAGCACGGCGGTGAGCGTGGCCGGGACCAGCAGCCCCGCCACCTTGACGCGGTTTTCCGGCGACGCGGTATACCAGATCGCCAGCGCAATCCCGATCGAGCCAAATACTTTTGAGTTGCCGTGCAGCGCGAATCCGCCTTCCGGGAAGAGGGTTTTCAGCGGCAGGGTGCTCTGGCTGAATTCCTGCAGGTGCTGCGCCCAGTAGACCTGAATGCCGCCTTCTACCGCCGCCGGGCCGAAGATGAACGGACCGTAGACGAAGTGGTGCAATCCGGTTGGGATCAGAATGCGTTCCAGGAAGGTATACACCCACACGCCCAGCGCACCGGCGGAGCGCAGAAACGCCTGCAGGGACTCAATGCCCATCTGCACTTTCGGCCAGCCCAGCAGCGTCAGCCAGGCGCAGGGGATCATGACGAAGAACGCGAGGATAACGACAAACGAGCTGCCCTGGAAAATCCCCAGAAACACCGGCAGCGGCTTGTCGAAGTAGCGGTTGTGGATGGCGGTGACGATGCCTGAGATCACAATGGCACCGATGATGCTGGTATCGAGCGTTTTGATACCGGCAATCATCGCCAGCCCGCTTCCGGCCGTCGGTTCGGCGGAGAAGTCGACGCCGAAGAAGTGGCCCCAGGTCATCCCCATCGCGTTAATAAAGTAGTTCCAGGTCAGGAAGCTAATCAGCACCGCAAGACAGGCGCGGCCCTGCGCCTGCTTCGCCAGGCCAATCGGTAAGCCAACGGCAAAAATCAGCGGCATATTGCGAAACACCGCCCAGCCGCCCTCTTCAATGATATGGACAATCTGCGCGAAAAGATGATCGGGGGCCGTTAAGGCTTCGCCGACAAACAGCGGGTTGCGAAGCATGATGGCGATTCCCACCACGATCCCGGCGAACGGAAACAGCAACACCGGGGTAAACATGGCACCGCCAAAACGTTGTATTTGACTGAGCATTTTTAAATCCTCATGAAACAACCTGTAGGGGTAGAGGCCTTTATGGTTTTTTGCTGGCCTGAGGTGAGCATAAGAAGTTACTGATGCGCGAACATGGCGTGCCGCTGCGATTCGTGATCGCATTCATGGTTTTATTTTGACCAATCAGGTCTACTTTTTGACGTAAATATGGACATGTCAGAACGCAATCCACGCCCTGATAACGGCAGAGAGGTCTACTGGTGATCTACAAATCCATTGCTGACAGATTGCGGCTGCGGCTGAATTCGTCGGACTACAACGTCGGCAGCCCGCTGCCCGGCGAAAAAGCGCTGGCGCAGGAGTTCGGCGTGGCGCGAATGACCATCCGCAAGGCGCTGGATCTGCTGGTGAGCTGGGGGCTGGTTGAGCGTCGGCACGGCAGCGGAACCTTTGTCTCACGCAAAGACGTTCACCACGAAACCACCAACCTGACCGGGCTGGTGGAGGTGCTGCGTCAGCAGGGAAAAGAGGTGCAGAGTAAGGTCTTACAGTTTGAAGTGATGCCCGCCCCGCCCGCCATCGCCAGCCAGCTGCGGATTCAGGTGGATGAACGGATCTACTTTTCCCGGCGGGTGCGCTACGTGGACGGGAAGCCGCTGATGCTGGAGGACAGCTTTATGCCGGTGAAGCTGTTCCGCAATCTGTCGCTGGCGCATCTTGAGGGGTCTAAGTTTGATTACATCGAGAAGGAGTGCGGGATCACCATCAGCGGCAACTACGAGAGCCTGACGCCGGTGCTGGCAGATAAAACGCTGGCCGGTTATATGAACCTGCCGGAACAGACGCCGCTGCTGCGAATTACCTCTCTCTCCTACAGCGACAGCGGCGAGTTCCTCAATTATTCCGTGATGTTCCGAAATACCAGTGATTACCAGGTGGACTACCATCTGCGGCGCATCCACCCGGATGACCTGCTAGCTCATCCCCCAGAACAGCACCGCCAGTAGCTGCGGGGTGATGATGCGCAGGAACATCACCAGCGGATAGACGGTGGCATAGGAGAGCGCGGCCGCACCGCTGGTGGTGTGCAGGTTGTTGGCAAAAGCCAGCGCTGGCGGATCGGTCATGGAGCCCGCCAGCATCCCGCACAGCGTCAGGTAGTTCATTTTGGCGAACATACGCGCCAGTATTCCCACCGTCAGCAGCGGGATCGCCGTGATAAAGATGCCGTATCCAACCCAGCTCATCCCTTCGCCCTTGACCAGGGTATCGACAAAATCCCCTCCGGATTTCAGGCCGACCACCGCCAGGAACAGCACGATGCCCAGCTCGCGCAGCGCCAGGTTGGCGCTCGGCGGCATAAACCAGTAGAGCTTGCCGATACAGCCGATACGCCCGAGGATCAGCGCCATAATCAGCGGCCCGCCCGCCAGGCCCAGCTTGAGCGCCACCGGGAAGCCCGGCACGTACACAGGAATAGAACCGAGCAGCACGCCAAGCCCGATACCGATAAACACCGGCAGCATCTGCACCTGCTGCAGCTTTTGCTGGGCGTTACCCACCATATCCGCCACGGCGTCGATGGACGACGGGCGCCCGACCAGGTTGAGGATATCCCCGAACTGCAGGCTGGCCTCCGGGCTGGCGACCAGTTCAACACCCGCACGGTTAAGGCGAGAGATCACCACGTCATAGCGCTCTTTTACCTGCAGATCGCGTATTTTCTTGCCAAGAACGTGTTCGTTAGTCACCACAACACGTTCCACGCGCATATCGGTGCCGCGGGTTGAGAGCGAGGTATCCACTTCCTGGCCAATCACCAGCCGCGCGTTGTTTAAATCTCCGGGCTGGCCGACCAGGTGCAGCAGATCGCCCTGCCGAATGACGGTGCCGGGCGCGGGCACCATCAGCATATCGTCACGCTTGAGGCGGGAGCAGATGATATTGGCGCTGTTGAGGATCGGCACGTCCTGAATCGCCATATTGTTCAGGTTGGGGTTATCGACCCGAATGTTGATGGTTTTAATTGGCATATGGCCGTTGGTGAGCGTGGTTTCGTGGTCCTTCGCCTCTTTGTCAACGTTAATGCGAAACAGGACGCGTACCAGCCACATGGAAAGCAGAATGCCGCAAATCCCAAACGGGTAGGCCATGGCGTAGCTCATCCCCATCTGGTCGACGATGCCGGGTTCGATGCCCAAATCGCGCAGGATTTGCTGCCCGGCACCGAGCGCAGGCGTGTTGGTAACCGCCCCGGAGAAAATGCCCAGCACCACGGGGAGCGGGATATCGAAGATTTTGTGCAGAATTGCGGTGACCAGCCCGCCCATTACTACAATGCCGAGGGCAAACAGGTTGAGCCGTAATCCGGAGACCCGAAGTGAGGCGAAAAAGCCCGGTCCCACCTGAATACCGATGGTATAAACGAAGAGGATCAGGCCGAACTCCTGAGTAAAGTGGAGCATTTCGGCGCTGAGGACCAGCCCGAGCTTGTCGGCGAAGTGCCCGACAAAAATGCCGCCAAACAGTACCCCGCCTATCCCAAACCCGACGCCACGGATTTTGATATTACCTATCCACAGGCCAACAACAGCGACCAGGGCCAACACGCTGACGGTTAACGCGATATCACTCATGACCCACTTCCTTAGCATAACCTTAGTTATGCTAAGGATTCTCTCAGAGCCGGAGGCGGTTGTATGGGTGATGGCGCACAAAAAAGCCCTGCCGGGGCAGGGCTTTATCTTTTCACCCTCTCCCTACAGGAGAGGGCCGGGGTGATGGCATCAGCCCGCACGCTATTAGCTATTCAACGCAGGCCGCTCGCTAATGGCGATACGCTGCGGCGCGATGGCTTCCGGCACGTTGCGGATCAGGTCGATATGCAGCAGACCGTTGGTAAACGTTGCGCCGGACACTTCCATATGGTCTGCCAGGGTAAAGCTCAGGCTGAACGGCTGATTAACCAGCCCCTGATGCAGCCATTTGGTCTCGGTCTCTTGTTTTTCCGGCGTACCTTTCACGGTCAGGCGAGTGCCTTCAAGCTGGATGTCCAGATCGTCCTGGCGGAAACCGGCAAGCGCAAGGGTGATGCGATAGTGGTTATCGTCGCTTTTTTCGATGTTGTACGGCGGAAACGTCTGTTGCTCGGTGGTGCTTTGCAGGGCGTTAGCCAGTTTGTCAAAACCAATCCACTGACGCAGCAGAGGGGATAAATCATAGTTACGCATACTAAATCTCCTTCTGAGAAGCGAGTTCGGCACAGTCTAATTTTGTGCGCAGTTGTTCCTGCAAATCCTGATGGATTCGCATATGCTCCCGTTACGGCAAGCAAGTCTGGGTGGGCCGCTTACGCGACCCGCGTAATTAGTTAATTTCGATACGACGCGGTTTTTTCTCTTCCGGAATCACACGTTCCAGTTCGATAAACAGCAGGCCGTTAACCAGGTTCGCGCCTTTAACATGAATGTTCTCGGCTAACTGGAACTTGCGTTCAAAGTTGCGCTCGGCGATGCCCTGATAAAGATAGGTACGTTCTTTCTGCTCGGCCGTATGGGAACCTTTCACCACCAGCAGGTTGTCCTGCGCGGTGATCTCCAGTTCGTTTTCTGCAAAACCGGCGACGGCAATAGCGATGCGGTAGTGATTTTCGTCAACCAGCTCAACATTGTATGGAGGGTAGCCGTTGCTCTGGCTTTGGTTATTTTCTAAATGGTTAAACAGGCGGTCAAAACCAATTGCAGAACGGTATAGCGGAGAAAGATCGAAGTTACGCATAAATAAAACTCCTGAAATCAGCGAGAAATTGTAGCCTTCCACCATGGACAGGCCTTTGCGCCCCCGAACACCCATCAGGCGAGTTCGTTATCGGGCTACATTCTTAAAATGGGTCTGCAATCGGGCTTTTCAAGAACGACAGCTGCACTTTTTTTTGCACTTTCCTGCATCTCGCATAGACTGGGACAACAGCACAAAGGGTTAAATTGCGATGGCTGCCACAGTGCGGGGTTATAGGGCTATCCATTTTGGATAAGGCTCGCTATAACCCTGAGTTGCAGGTCTATGCAGTGCCATTAACGATGACTGAGTGATGATGAAAAATGTTCTGATAAAGCTGACGACGTTCAGCGGGGTAGTTTTACTTTGCGGGTGTTCGAGCGTGATGTCTCACACCGGCGGTAAAGAAGGAACATATCCGGGGACGCGCGCCAGCGCGGCGATGCTCTCCGATGACGATACAAACTGGGGCACCAAATCCCTGGTTATCCTCGATATGCCGTTTACGGCCGTGGCGGATACGCTTCTGCTGCCGTGGGATATGTTTCGTAAGGACAACTCCGTACGCTCACGGGTAGAGAAAAGCGAGCAGGAAAATCTGGCGACAAACGCCGTCATCCCGCCCGCTGAAATGCCTCCACGCTAGTACTGCGCGGTTTCCGTTACCCAAAGCTGACGGAAACCGGCTGTCTCCTCCATCCACGCAATAACGCGCCCGTCCGGGGAAAACACGACCGCATCAGCAGACGGTGGGTTGCCATGATCGGACGTCAAAAACGTCACCTCTCCAGTCAGGGCGTCGCAGCAGGCGATCCGATTTTCGAGCACAAACCCCAGACTGTCGCCCGCAGGATGCCAGTTAAATGCTGACTGAATATCGCTCCCGGTACGCGTCAACTGGCGCGGCTCGCCGCCCGCAGGAGAGATCAGCCACAGCTGCACAATGCCGTTATCATCCCGCATCAGAAACGCAATCTGCGTCCCCTGCGGGTTGCTGCGAACCCAGTGACGCGGCACGTTCACCAGGCCCGGGTACGCCCTCTGATGCGTAAAGGTCAAACGACGCTGGTTCACTCCTGCAGGCGGGGCTGGCTGGGTCTCCGTCGTGCCCTGTAGCGGCGCATCGCCCGCACGCTTCCAGCCCTGCTCGTCTTCCGGCAGGTCGACGATAAACAGTTCGGGTACTTTTTCGCCCTGCGCGGAGAGGGTATCGGCGATAAACGCCAGCCTGTCGTTGCCCACCCAGCCCTCTTCGTAAGCGCGGTTGATTTCATCGCTGCCCGGCCGAGGGTTGGGCGTGGTACGGCTAACCAGCACGCTCCAGAAGGTTCCCGAATATTCACGGGGATGGTTCCCCTGCGGATTCACCGGGCCATAAGGCGCAGCCACGCCGACGTTGCGTAAATCGAGTTTAGGATCGCGCTCGTGCAGGACATGGTCGTTATAGGTAAAGCTGACGAGCTGCCCGTTCGGGCTGAAGACATGGACGTGGCTACCCCCGCGCAGCGCGCCTGCGGTGTAAGGCGCGGTGATATCCATCGCGTCCAGGTTGCTCACCTGACCGTTTTGCGCAATCACTCCCTGGCGATGATGAAAATCGTAGTGCCAGTCGGCATCCGGGTTTTTCGGGCCGTGGATAAAGACATATTTCTCTTCTGCAGGATGAACGGTCACCACGCCGACATGCGCGCCGTCAGTGGCGCGATATACCACCTCTACCTCACCCGTCGCGACATTGACCCGCTCGATGGTTTCACCGGTGAACGACGCACCGGACGGGCGCACGTCGTAGACCAGCCACTGGCTATCCGGCGTCCAGGTATTGATGTTGGTCAGCTGGTGGTTGCGGGAAGCGAAGGTGATTTGTTTCATGAGGATACCCTGATGCGCAGTTATCGCATCAGGGTATCGCAAGCGGGTTTTTAGTTCAGCACAAACTTCTCGATGGCATAAGCCACGCCGTCTTCGAGGTTGGATTTGGTCACGAAGTTAGCCACTTCTTTCACCGATGGGATCGCGTTATCCATCGCCACGCCCATACCGGCGAATTCAATCATCGCGATGTCATTTTCCTGGTCGCCCAGCGCCATGATCTCGTCCTGTTTAATGCCCAGCGCATCGGCCAGTGATTTGACACCGGTGCCTTTATTGACGCGTTTATCGAGGATTTCGAGGAAGTACGGTGCACTTTTCAGCACGGTGTACTTCTCTTTTACCTCCGCCGGAATGCGCGCAATCGCTTTATCCAGGATCTCCGGCTCGTCGATCATCATTACTTTCAGGAACTGCGTCGCCGGGTCCATTTTCTCCGCTTCACAGAACACCAGCGGAATGGTCGCAACGTAGGATTCATGTACCGTGTAGTAGCTGATATCGCGGTTGGCGGTATAGAGCGTATTGCGATCGAGCGCGTGGAAGTGGGAACCCACTTCACGGGACAGTTTTTCCAGGAACAGATAGTCTTCGTAGCTCAGCGCGGTTTGCGCAACCGTACTGCCATCTGCGGCTTTCTGCACCAGCGCGCCGTTATAGGTGATGCAGTAGTCGCCCGGCTGATTCATGTGCAGCTCTTTCAGGTAGCTGTGTACACCCGCATACGGACGTCCCGTGGTCAGGACCACATTCACGCCCTTAGCGCGCGCCGCGGCGATCGCGTTTTTAACGGCTGGAGAGATGGTGTGGTCTGGCAGCAGCAGCGTGCCGTCCATGTCGATTGCAATGAGTTTGATAGCCATGAGTTCCCCGGAATAAATGAGTGCTGCCTCATGCTAACGCGATTAAGCACACAAAAATAGAGCTATATTGCGCAACAGGAATGCCCCTTTTACGCTTATTCCGGGGAACGAAGGCTTACTCGCGGGTGAGCACAATTTTACCGAACGCGCCGCGATCCAGATGTTCAAACGCCTGTTCAAGCTCGTTAAAACGGTAGCGATGCTCAATCACCGGCTTCAGCCCCGTGACGTCAACAGCGCGGACAAAATCTTCCAGCGCCCGGCGGTGCCCCACGCCAATCCCCTGAATGACGGGGGATTTCAGCAGCAGTTCGCCAGCAGAGAGGGTAATCTCCGTCCCGGCGAGCACGCCAATGACGGAGATACGTCCGTGAACGGCAACGGCGCGCAGGGAATGCTTCAGGTTCTCTCCACCGACGGTTTCGATAATATGGTCGATACCGCGATCCTGCGTGAGCGCCAGCGTATTTTCAGCCCAGTCGCCTTTCAGCCGGTTGATGCCGTGGCTGGCCCCCAGCGTTTTGGCCAGCGCCAGTTTCTCATCGCTCCCCGAGGTGACAAACACCTCCGCGCCGTGCGCTTTTGCAATCTGAAGGGCGAAGATCGCCACGCCGCCCGTGCCCTGCACCAGCACCGATTGCCCGGCGCGCAGCTGGCCGCGCTCCACCAGCGCAAACCAGGCGGTAAGCCCTGCGCAGGGTAAGGTGCTGGCCT
The DNA here is from genome assembly GCF_020149545.1 of Enterobacter cloacae complex sp. ECL352. Taxonomy (NCBI): domain Bacteria; kingdom Pseudomonadati; phylum Pseudomonadota; class Gammaproteobacteria; order Enterobacterales; family Enterobacteriaceae; genus Enterobacter; species Enterobacter cloacae complex sp. ECL352. The sequence goes on along the minus strand of NZ_CP083709.1, from coordinate 2,364,559 downwards.
CGGCGTCATCCAGGGTCTCCGGAGAGGCCACCAGCGCGTCTTCCTTCAAAATCACATACTCGGACAGCATGCCCTGGAAGTATCCACCGGACGTTTTATAGGGCAGATTGCGCGCGTCCGCCTGCGGCTTACCGTCGATCCACTCCGGGAAGAAGGTTGAGATGACGCGCGCGCCGGGCTGGAAGCGCGTAACGCCTTCACCAATGCTGTCCACCACGCCCGCCATGTCAGACGCCGGGGTAAACGGGAAGGAAAGCGGGATCGGCATTGTGCCTTCAACAACCATTTTATCGCGATAGTTAAGCGCAACGGCATTTACCCTTACGCGCACTTCACCCGGACCTGGCTGTGGAACGGGCGCCTGAGTCAGCTGGAGGTTCTCGCGCCCGAGGGCATCCATGGACCAGCGTTGCATTGTCTCTGTCATTTTATTTCTCCTGCCATCAGATAAGCTTTAGTCCTGACAGTCTACCGTTGACTAAAGGTCGCCAGTGGCGATAAGTTTTCTCTTTATTGACGCCATAACAGATACAATCCATGACCGATACGCTGAAGGATATTCCTGTTTTCGTGGCCGCCGTTGAGGCGGGAAGTTTCGCGCAGGCCGCGATTCGCCTGCATTTGTCACGTTCGGCGGTCGGAAAAAGCATCGCTCGCCTCGAACAGCGGCTTGGGGTACGTCTTTTTCAGCGCACCACCCGCAGCCAGAGTCTGACCGATAACGGCGCCCTTTTTTATGAACGCTGTCTGCGCGCGCTGGAGGAGATTCGGGGTGCGGAATCGCTGCTTGAAACGGGGAAACAGCAGGTCAGCGGCCGCCTGCGCGTTTCCATGCCGGTGCTGTTTGGTCGCCAGTGCGTCGCCCCCTTGCTGATAGCGCTGGCGCAGGAACACCCCGGGCTTGAACTGGAAATGTCATTCAGCGACCGCGTGGTGGATCTGGTCGAGGAAGGGTTTGATATGGCGGTGCGTAACGGCACGCTTCAGGACAGCAGCGTGCTGGTCGCCAGAAAGCTGGGAGAACACCGCATGGTGCTGTGCGCCGCGCCGGAGTATCTGCTGAAGAAAGGCCAGCCACAAAGCGTTAATGATTTATCCCAGCATACGGCCATTAACTATTTGAGCGCAGGCAGAGTGTTGTCCTGGCAGCTGATGGATAACGAAGGAACGTCGCACACCTTTACACCCCGATCGTCGCTCAATATGGATGATTTGCAGGCGATCTGCGACGCCGCGCTGGCCGGACACGGCATTGCATGGCTGCCCTGCTGGATGGTCGTCAAAGATATTCACCAGGGTAAACTCGTCCCGCTCCTGAAGCAGGCACCGGATGTGCATTTCAACGTTCATGCGGTGTGGCAGCAGACGCCGCATCTGCCGCTGAGGGTAAGAATAGCGATAGATACGCTGGCGAGCCGTTTACCGGCAGCGATGTCACTGGACCTTCCAGCGCCCATAAAAAAGCCGCGCTAAAAGCGCGGCCAGTTATCGTGCGGTATAACGACGATTAAATATCGATATTTGCCGCTTTCAGGGCGTTCTCTTCGATGAAGGCACGACGTGGTTCAACCGCATCGCCCATCAGGGTCGTGAACAGCTGGTCCGCAGCAATCGCGTCTTTAACGGTGACGCGCAGCATGCGGCGGCTTTCCGGATCCATGGTGGTTTCCCACAGCTGGTCCGGGTTCATTTCGCCCAGACCTTTATAGCGCTGGATCGCAAGACCACGACGAGACTCTTTCACCAGCCAGTCCAGCGCCTGCTCGAAGCTGGTTACCGGCTGACGACGTTCGCCACGCTCGATGAACGCATCGTCTTCGATCAGGCCGCGCAGCGTCTCGCCGAGCGTGCAGATACGACGGTATTCCGGACCGGTCACAAACTCGTGCTCCAGCGGATAGTCGGTGTCAACGCCGTGGGTACGCACGCGAATAATAGGCTCGAACTGCTTATCGGCGTTCTGCTGGATATCGCATTTCCACATGCTGCCGTGCTGCTCTTTTTCGTTCAGATCGGTCACCAGGGCATTCACCCAGCGGGTCACGGTCTGCTCGTCGCTCAGATCGGCTTCGGTCAGGGTTGGCTGATAAACCAGCTCCTTCAGCAGCGTTTTCGGATAACGGCGTTCCATACGCGTAATCATTTTCTGCGTGGCGTTGAACTCGGAAACCAGACGCTCCAGCGGCTCACCGGCCAGTGCAGGGGCGTGCGAGTTCGCGTGCAGGGTCGCGCCATCAAGGGCGATCGCGATTTGGTACTGATCCATCGCTTCGTCGTCTTTAATGTACTGTTCCTGCTTGCCTTTCTTCACCTTGTACAGCGGCGGCTGTGCAATGTAGACGTGACCACGCTCAACGATTTCAGGCATCTGACGATAGAAGAAGGTCAACAGCAGCGTACGAATGTGCGAGCCGTCGACGTCCGCATCGGTCATGATGATGATGCTGTGGTAGCGCAGTTTGTCCGGGTTGTACTCATCACGGCCGATGCCGCAGCCCAGCGCGGTGATGAGCGTCGCCACTTCCTGAGAAGAGAGCATCTTGTCGAAACGGGCTTTCTCAACGTTGAGGATTTTACCCTTCAGCGGCAGGATAGCCTGATTCTTACGGTTACGGCCCTGCTTCGCAGAACCGCCCGCGGAGTCCCCTTCCACGAGGTACAGTTCGGACAGCGCCGGGTCACGTTCCTGACAGTCAGCCAGTTTGCCCGGCAGGCCTGCTAAGTCCAGCGCGCCTTTACGACGGGTCATTTCACGGGCTTTACGCGCCGCTTCACGGGCACGCGCCGCATCGATAATTTTACCCACCACGATTTTCGCGTCGGACGGGTTTTCCAGCAGGTATTCGCTCAGCAGTTCGTTCATCTGCTGTTCAACCGCCGATTTCACCTCGGAAGAGACCAGCTTGTCTTTGGTCTGGGAGGAGAACTTCGGATCCGGCACCTTCACGGAGACAACGGCAATCAGGCCTTCACGGGCGTCATCACCGGTGGCGCTGACTTTTGCTTTCTTGCTGTAGCCTTCTTTGTCCATGTAGGCGTTCAGGGTACGGGTCATTGCCGCACGGAAGCCTGCAAGGTGCGTACCGCCGTCACGCTGTGGAATGTTGTTGGTGAAGCAGTAGATGTTTTCCTGAAAACCGTCGTTCCACTGCAGCGCCACTTCCACGCCGATACCGTCTTTTTCGGTTGAGAAGTAGAAGATATTCGGGTGAATAGGCGTTTTGTTCTTGTTCAGATACTCAACGAACGCCTTGATACCGCCTTCGTAGTGGAAGTGGTCTTCTTTGCCGTCACGCTTGTCGCGCAGGCGGATAGAGACGCCGGAGTTCAGGAACGACAGTTCACGCAGGCGTTTCGCCAGGATGTCGTACTCGAATTCGGTGACGTTGGTGAAGGTTTCATGGCTCGGCCAGAAACGCACCATGGTACCGGTTTTGTCGGTATCGCCGGTAACGGCCAGCGGTGCCTGCGGCACGCCGTGCGTATAGAGCTGACGGTGAATTTTGCCTTCGCGCTGGATAACCAGCTCCAGCTTCTGCGACAGGGCGTTAACCACGGAGACGCCTACGCCGTGCAGGCCGCCGGAAACTTTATAGGAGTTATCGTCAAACTTACCGCCTGCGTGCAGCACGGTCATGATCACTTCCGCAGCAGAGACGCCCTCTTCCGGGTGAATACCGGTTGGGATGCCACGACCATCATCGGTGACGGAGACGGAGTTGTCCGCATGGATGGTGACCACGATGTCTTTACAGTGACCCGCGAGCGCTTCGTCGATAGCGTTATCTACCACCTCGAATACCATGTGGTGCAGACCGGTGCCGTCATCCGTGTCGCCGATATACATACCCGGGCGCTTACGCACCGCATCCAGCCCTTTCAGGACTTTGATACTGGAGGAGTCATAAGAATTCGACATCAACGTTTCTCGCTCATTTCAACTTGGGTTAATCCGTTATTTTACCCTTTTCCACGGTAAACATCTTCGAATTTTCGTCCGACATGTCTATAACGTGTTCAGCGCTAATGGCGCTGACGAAAACCTGCGACTGCGTGGCTTTTAAGCGGCTGGCAAGCAGCCCGCGCCGCGCGTCGTCAAGTTCCGAGGCAAAATCATCTATCAGGTACAGGCAGCGTCTTCCGCTCTCGCGGGTGAGAAACTCCCCCTGTGCCAGGCGCAGCGCGCACATCAGGAGCTTGAGCTGCCCGCGCGACAGCGTGTCTTCCACCGGTGCACCGTCGGCACGAATGCGGAAATCCGCCTTGTGCGGGCCGTGCGCGGTGTAGGTCAACATGCGGTCACGCTCGAAGCTTCTCTCTAACACCTCGGCATAATCCGTCTCTTTCTCCCAGCCGCGCTGGAAAGAGAAGGTGAGAGAGAACTCGGGTAAAAACTGTTTGCAGGTGTCGGCCATATCTTCGGCGATACCTGCGCTGTATTCGGCACGCCAGTTGCTGATTTGTTCCGCGAGAGGGATTAACTCCATGTCCCACGGACGCAGCTGGGCGTAACGGGTAACCTGGCGCAGTGCAGCGTTACGCTGCTTGAGCAGACGCTTCAGGTTGCTCCAGGCGTTAAAGAAACCGGCTTCGTTGTGAAAGCATCCCCAGTCGAGGAACGCTCTTCTGTATTTGGGGCCGCCGTTGAGTAAAGTAAACCCCTCCGGCGTAATCAGCTGCATTGGCATCAGCAGCGCCAGCTCCGCCACTTTATGGCCGTCGGTGCCGTCGATGCGCACCTTGCTGTCGCCCTGCTTGTCTTTGGTCAGGCCGATCGCGGTTTCCCGCTCCGCTCCCTGCAAACGCCCGTGCAGGACAAAGGATTCCTGCTCGTGGCGAATGACGCGACCAATCTGCAAACTGCGAAACGCCCGACCGTGGCCGAGCGTATAGATGGCCTCAAGCACGCTGGTTTTGCCGCTGCCGTTTGCGCCAACCAGGAAGTTAAAGCCAGGGGATAAAGCGAGATCCGCGCTTTCAATATTGCGAAAGTCGCGGATCAACAGACGGGTGAGCGACATTACAGTCTCATTGGCATGACAACATAAGCAGCCGACTGTGATGCGGCATCTTCAATCTGTACGCTTGAAACGGAGTCGGTCAGTAGAATGCGCACGTTTTCGCATTTCAGCGCATTCAGCACATCCAGCACGTAGCTGACGTTAAAGCCGATTTCCATCTCGGTTCCGGCGTAGGTGACGTCCAGAATCTCTTCTGCCTCTTCCTGCTCCGGGTTGTTAGCGGTGATTTTGATCTGGTTTTCACTCACGTACAGGCGCACGCCGCGGAATTTCTCGTTGGAGAGAATGGCCGCACGGGCAAAGGCCTGCTTGAGGCTATCGCAGCCCGCTTCCAGCGTTTTGTCCGGGTTCTTCGGCAATACGCGGCGATAATCCGGGAAACGACCGTCAACCAGCTTAGACGTGAAGACAAAATCGCCCACGTGTGCGCGGATGTTGTTGCTGCCGATCTGCACGCGCAGCGGCGTGTCGCCGCCGTCGAGCATACGCATCAGCTCAATCACCCCTTTACGCGGCACGATCACCGAATGGTTTGGCAGCGCGTCGCCAATCGGCATAGAACAGACCGCCAGACGGTGGCCGTCGGTGGCTACGGTACGCAGCTCTTCACCTTCGGTTTCGAACAGCATGCCGTTTAAGTAGTAACGGACGTCCTGATGCGCCATGGAGAACTGCGTGGCTTCAATCAGACGCTTCATCGTCGCCTGCGGCAGGGTGAATTCAACTTCGCTCTGCCAGTCGTCCAGGTTCGGGAAGTCCGCAGCAGGCAGCGTGGAGAGCGAGAAACGGCTGCGGCCAGAGCGCACCAGCATACGGTCGCCTTCCAGCTGCACGGCGATTTCAGCGCCTTCCGGCAGCCCGCGGCAGATATCAAAGAATTTACGTGCCGGAACCGTGGTCGCGCCCGCGTCGTGCGGCTGCGTCAGCGTAACGCGCGCGATCATTTCCATTTCCAGATCTGTACCGGTCAGCGACAGCGTACCGTCCGCGACCTGAAGCAGCAGGTTTCCGAGAATAGGCAGCGTTGGGCGGCCACCTAATGGGCCACTCACCTGTTGCAGCGGTTTTAATAAATGTTCACGTTCAACGGTAAATTTCATAGCGTCACGATGATAATGTTCTGATTAAATTGGAAAAATCTTCTTTTATGTCGTGGCTTTCTTCGCGTAACTGCTCAATCTTACGACAAGCGTGCAGCACGGTCGTATGGTCACGGCCACCAAACGCATCTCCGATTTCCGGCAGACTGTGGTTGGTTAACTCCTTTGCCAGCGCCATCGCCATCTGACGCGGACGCGCCACCGAGCGGGAACGACGTTTAGACAGTAAATCTGCCACTTTGATCTTGTAGTACTCAGCCACCGTCTTTTGAATATTGTCGATAGTGACCAGTTTTTCCTGCAATGCCAGCAAATCGCGCAGCGCTTCACGCACAAAATCGATGGTGATCGCACGACCGGTGAAGTTGGCATTGGCGATAACGCGGTTCAGCGCCCCTTCCAGCTCACGCACGTTGGAGCGCAGACGCTTGGCAATGAAGAACGCCACTTCGCCCGGCAGGCGAATGTCGTTTTCATCGGCTTTCTTCATCAGGATCGCGACGCGGGTTTCCAGCTCCGGTGGCTCGATCGCCACGGTCAGGCCCCAGCCGAAGCGGGATTTCAGACGATCTTCAACACCGTTGATCTCTTTTGGATAACGATCCGAGGTCAAAATGATCTGCTGATTGCCTTCCAGCAGGGCATTAAAGGTGTGGAAAAACTCTTCCTGCGATCGTTCTTTATTGGCAAAGAACTGGATGTCATCGATGAGCAGCGCGTCAACAGAACGATAGTAGCGTTTAAACTCTTCGATCGCATTGTTTTGCAGGGCTTTTACCATGTCCTGAACGAAGCGTTCGGAGTGCATATACACCACTTTGGCATTGGGCTTGCGCGCCATAATGCCGTTACCCACCGCATGCAGCAGGTGCGTTTTACCCAGACCCGTGCCGCCATAAAGGAACAGCGGGTTGTAGGCCCCACCGGGGTTATCAGCAACCTGACGAGCCGCCGCGCGCGCCAGCTGGTTCGACTTACCTTCAACGAAGTTATCGAACGTGTGTTTCACGTTAACGTTAGAGCGGTAGGTTGGCTCAGCCGGTGCAGGGACATTATCCCAGCCCTGACGAGCGGGTGCGACGCGAGGGGCCGGAGCAGGCGCGGCCTGAGCGGGCGCTGCTACGTTCACGGTTTCACGGACGGTTTGGGTGACCGGCTTTGTGCCCACTTCAAAGCGCAGCTGCGGGGCATCTGACCCGCAGAAATCGTTCAGCAGTCCATTGATGTTATTAAGGTACTTGTCCCTTACCCAATCGAGCACAAAACGGTTTGGCGCATACAAAGCCAGCGTGTTATCGCTCAGTTCCGCCTGCAACGGGCGGATCCACATACTGAATTCTGTGGCTGGTAACTCATCCTGCAATCGGGCAAGACACTGCTGCCAAAGCGAAAGTGACACGGCGGACTCCACTCGAACAATAAAAGAAAACTATTGAATATTCATGATTGTTGGCGCACATCGACATGACCCTGTGCAAAAGGGTGATGTGCGAACCGCTATCTGCGGTTATACACTTCATCGTTCAAGCCGTCTCTGCGTTGGCTGCACTCGCTCGCCCCAGTCACGTACTTGTGTACGCTCCAGGGGACTCGCTCCTTTGCCGCCTTGATACAGCGTGAACGATTTTGTGTCATACCCGGCCAGGATCGCTGGATCCCGATCGGGACCGCGGATCATAGCCTAAACTGAGCCAGAGATCTTCTGTTTCTCACAGATTCTTCCCGATTTATCCACAGGAAGATCCGGAACCGGATAAGTGTAAACGATCCTGGCGCCAGTGCCCCACGATTTAGTCCGCATATTGGAAAAATTAATGAGCACAGACAATTTATTGCTTAAATGATCTAACGAAGATCCGGGACGATCCTTGCGCTTTGTTGGCGAGGCCGTATAATCCTCGACCCGGCGCGTGATGCTCATCTTCCTGCGTCGTCCGTTGCTCATTTTCCACGCGAAAACGTGCGGAAATACGCGGGAAATAAGGAAAGAGAATTGACTCCGGAGTGTACAATTATTACAATCCGGCCTCTTTAATCACCCACGCTGAGGCGTTAGTCGTTCGAAACTCGTTCGGGTATACGCAAAAGTCAGTGAATTTATTCAAGTTTAGGTAGAAATCGCCATGAAACGCACTTTTCAACCGTCTGTACTGAAGCGCAACCGTTCTCACGGCTTCCGTGCTCGTATGGCTACTAAAAATGGTCGTCAGGTTCTGGCACGTCGTCGTGCTAAAGGCCGCGCTCGTCTGACCGTTTCCAAGTAATAAAGCTAACCCCTGAGTGGTTAAGCTAGCATTTCCCAGGGAGTTACGTTTGTTAACTCCCGCTCATTTCACTTTCGTCTTCCAGCAGCCACTACGGGCTGGCACGCCGCAAATCACCATCCTCGGCCGCCAAAATTCGCTGGGGCATCCCCGCATCGGTCTCACAGTCGCCAAGAAAAATGTTAAGCGTGCGCATGAACGCAATCGGATTAAACGTCTGACGCGTGAAAGCTTCCGTTTACGTCAGCACGAACTGCCTTCAATGGATTTCGTGGTGGTGGCGAAGAAAGGGGTTGCCGACCTCGATAACCGTGCTCTCTCGGAAGCGTTGGAAAAATTATGGCGCCGCCACTGTCGCCTGGCTCACGGGTCCTGATAGCCCTCATTCGGGTCTATCAACGCCTGATTAGTCCGCTACTCGGGCCGCACTGCCGTTTCACACCAACATGCTCAAGCTACGGAATTGAGGCATTGCGCAGGTTTGGAGTGATAAAAGGCAGTTGGTTGACGGTGAAACGCGTATTAAAATGCCACCCTTTACACCCCGGTGGAGACGACCCCGTCCCCCCAGGACCCTTTGATACCAGAGAACACTAACGATGGATTCGCAACGCAATCTTCTTATCATCGCTTTGTTGTTCGTGTCTTTCATGATCTGGCAGGCATGGGAGCAGGATAAAAATCCTCAACCCCAGCAGCAGACCACGCAGACTACGACCACCGCAGCGGGTAGCGCCGCCGACCAGGGCGTACCGGCCAGTGGCCAGGGGAAACAGATTACGGTTAAGACCGATGTGCTTGAGCTGACAATCAACACCCGTGGTGGTGATGTTGAGCAGGCGCTGCTGTTGACCTACCCGAAAGAGCTGAAGTCTAACGAACCGTTCCAGTTACTGGAAACCACGCCTGAGTTTATCTACCAGGCGCAGAGCGGCCTGACCGGTCGTGATGGCCCGGATAACCCGGCTAACGGTGCGCGTCCACTGTATAACGTCGAGAGCGACACCTTTGTACTGGCTGATGGTCAGAACGAACTCGCGATCCCGATGACGTACACCGACGCCGCAGGCAACACCTTCACTAAAACCTTCACCCTGAAACGCGGTGAATATGCGGTGAACGTGGGCTACAGCGTACAGAACGCCAGTGCGAAACCACTGGAGCTGTCGACCTTTGGCCAGCTGAAGCAGTCCATCAATCTGCCGTCTCACCGTGACACCGGAAGCAGCAACTTTGCGCTGCATACCTTCCGTGGCGCGGCGTACTCCACGCCAGACGCGAAGTATGAGAAATACAAATTCGACACCATTGCCGATAACGAAAACCTGAACGTTAGTTCCAAAGGCGGTTGGGTTGCGATGCTGCAACAGTATTTCGCAACGGCCTGGATCCCAAACAACGACGGTACGAATAACTTCTATACCGCGAACCTGGGTAACGGTCTTGCAGCTATCGGCTACAAATCTCAGCCGGTTCTGGTTCAGCCGGGTCAAACCGGTAAGATGGCAAGCACCCTGTGGGTCGGCCCGGAAATTCAGGACAAAATGGCCGCTGTTGCGCCGCACCTGGATCTGACCGTTGATTACGGCTGGTTGTGGTTCATCTCTCAGCCGCTGTTTAAGCTGCTGAAGTTCATCCACAGCTTCCTGGGTAACTGGGGCTTCTCCATCATCGTTATCACCTTCATCGTTCGTGGCATCATGTACCCGCTGACTAAAGCGCAGTACACCTCCATGGCGAAGATGCGTATGCTGCAGCCGAAGATTGCGGCGATGCGTGAGCGTCTGGGCGATGACAAACAGCGTCAGAGCCAGGAAATGATGGCCCTGTATAAAGCAGAGAAAGTAAACCCACTGGGTGGTTGCTTCCCGCTGCTGATTCAGATGCCAATCTTCCTTGCGCTGTACTACATGCTGATGGGTTCCGTTGAGCTGCGCCACGCGCCGTTCGCACTGTGGATCCATGACCTGTCCGCACAGGACCCGTACTACATCCTGCCGATCCTGATGGGCGTGACGATGTTCTTCATCCAGAAGATGTCGCCGACCACCGTGACCGACCCGATGCAGCAGAAGATCATGACCTTTATGCCGGTCATCTTCACCGTGTTCTTCCTGTGGTTCCCGTCAGGTCTGGTGTTGTACTATATCGTCAGCAACCTGGTGACCATCATCCAGCAGCAGCTGATTTACCGTGGTCTGGAAAAACGTGGCCTGCATAGCCGCGAAAAGAAAAAGTCCTGATTCGGTAAGTTAACGCTAAAATAAGGGCGGTCGATTGACCGCCTTTTTTATTTGTATTGAACGAGACCAACCATGAGCCATAACGACACTATCGTCGCCCAGGCAACCCCACCGGGACGCGGTGGTGTAGGCATTCTGCGTATCTCCGGCCTGAAGGCGCGCGAGGTGGCCGAAGCGGTGCTGGGTAAACTGCCAAAGCCGCGCTACGCTGATTACCTGCCGTTTAAAGATACCGACGGCACGCCGCTGGACCAGGGCATTGCGCTGTGGTTCCCCGGCCCGAACTCTTTCACCGGCGAAGACGTGCTTGAGCTGCAGGGCCACGGCGGCCCGGTTATCCTCGACCTGCTGTTAAAACGTATCCTGACCCTGCCTGGCCTGCGCATTGCGAAGCCGGGCGAGTTCTCCGAGCGTGCCTTCCTCAACGACAAGCTCGACCTGGCGCAGGCAGAAGCGATTGCAGACCTGATCGACGCCAGTTCTGAACAGGCGGCCCGCTCCGCTCTGAACTCGCTGCAGGGGGCATTCTCCGCCCGCGTAAATCACCTTGTGGAAGCACTTACTCACCTGCGGATCTACGTGGAAGCGGCTATCGACTTCCCGGATGAGGAGATCGACTTCCTCTCTGACGGCAAAATCGAAGCCCAGCTCAATCAGGTAATGAACGATCTCGACGCCGTGCGCGCCGAAGCGCGTCAGGGCAGTCTGCTGCGCGAAGGGATGAAGGTGGTGATTGCCGGACGTCCTAACGCCGGGAAATCGAGCCTGCTGAACGCCCTGGCGGGCCGTGAAGCGGCGATCGTCACCGACATTGCCGGCACCACCCGCGACGTGCTCCGCGAGCATATCCACATCGACGGGATGCCGCTGCATATCATTGATACCGCCGGCCTGCGCGATGCCAGCGACGAGGTTGAACGCATCGGTATCGAACGCGCCTGGCAGGAGATCGAGCAGGCAGACCGCGTGCTGTTTATGGTGGACGGCACCACGACCGACGCCGTTGACCCGGCAAAAATCTGGCCAGACTTTATCGCCCGTCTGCCGGCGAAACTGCCCATCACCGTGGTGCGTAACAAAGCGGATGTCACCGGCGAAACGCTGGGCATCAGCGATGTGAATGGTCACTCACTGATTCGCCTGTCGGCGCGTACCGGTGAGGGCGTTGACGACCTGCGTAACCATCTCAAGCAGAGCATGGGCTTTGACACCAGCATGGAAGGCGGCTTCCTCGCGCGTCGTCGCCACCTGCAGGCGCTGGAAGAGGCGGCAAACCACCTCGTTCAGGGTAAAGCGCAGCTGATCGGCGCGTGGGCGGGTGAACTGCTGGCGGAAGAGCTGCGCCTGGCGCAGCAGAATCTGAGCGAGATCACCGGGGAGTTTACGTCGGACGATCTGCTGGGACGAATTTTCTCGAGCTTCTGTATCGGTAAGTAAGGCCCGCTCACTGATGGTGATTTCCTCCCGGGAAATCACCATTGTCCAAATGGCAACTCGCCTAATCTCTTTTCACCCCCTATCCTGCATGCCTGCATCTATGGGGGGTTTATGGCGCGTTTTCTGTTTTGTAGTTTCGCATTAGTTCTGCTTTATCCGTCCGGCATTGATATGTATCTGGTGGGATTGCCGCACATCGCCCGCGATCTGGGCGCCAGCGAAGCGCAGCTGCACATCGCGTTTTCGGCCTACCTCGCGGGGATGGCGTCGTCGATGGTGTTTGCCGGGAAGATTGCGGATAAGGCAGGCCGTCAGCCCGTCGCCATAACCGGCGCCATCATTTTTGCCCTGGCCTCTCTTCTCTGCTCACAGGCGCAAAACAGCACCTTGTTCCTGGCCGGACGGTTTATTCAGGGCATTGGAGCCGGTGGCTGCTACGTCGTCGCTTTTGCCATTTTGCGCGACACCTTAAGCGCCCAGCGTCGCGCCAAAGTGCTTTCGATGCTGAACGGTATTACCTGCATTATCCCGGTGCTGGCCCCGGTCGTGGGATATCTGATCATGCTGAAATTCCCGTGGCAGAGCCTGTTCTGGACCATGGCGGCGATGGGCGCGCTGGTGTTTATCCTGTCCATCGCCGTGCTGAAAGAGACCCACCCGGGCTCGCAGAATACCGGTCATACCGCAACCATTCACCCAGCCGAGAAACTGCTTAACCGATTTTTCCTCAGTCGTCTGGCCGTGACCACGTTAAGCGTGGCGGTGATCCTGACCTATGTAAACGTTTCCCCGGTTTTACTGATGGAAACCATGGGCTTCGATCGGGGTGAGTATTCAACGGTGATGGCATTAACCGCCATGGTCAGTATGGCAGTCTCGTTCTCGACTCCCTTTGCGCTAAATGTTTTCAGCCAGCGCACGTTGATGCTGACCTCACAGGTTTTATTCCTCACGGCTGGCGCGATCCTGGCAACCACCAGCTCGCATGCGGTGATGCTGGCCGGCATTACCCTCATTTGCGCCGGGTTCTCGGTTGGCTTTGGCGTGGCGATGAGTCAGGCGCTTGGCCCCTTCTCGCTGCGGGCAGGCGTGGCAAGCTCGGTGCTGGGGATTGCTCAGGTCTGCGGCTCGTCGCTGTGGATTTGGCTGGCGGCGGTCATTGGGCTTAACGCGCTGAATATGCTGATCGGGGTTCTGATTGGCTGTAGCATACTGTGCATCACCTTACTTATGGTCATCCAGCCCGCGGCGCATTATGAAGAAGCCCATCAGCAGTCTCGATCTTAATCTCCTGCTTTGCCTGCAGCTTTTGCTGCAGGAGCGCAGCGTCACCAAAGCGGCGAAGCGGATGAACGTGACGCCGTCTGCGGTGAGTAAATCGCTGGCCAAGCTGCGTGACTGGTTTGACGACCCGCTGTTTGTCAAAACGCCGTTGGGGCTGCTGCCGACCCCGCTGACGGTAAGCCTCGAGCAGGATTTGGCTGACTGGATGCAAATCGGCAACCAGATCCTCGATAAATTCCACCATGATTCCCCGGGCGGGCTAACGTTCGTGCTGGCCGCCGAAACGCCGTTGATGCTGATCCGCTTTAACGCCCTGCTGGAGCAGGTGAACCAGCGCTATCCGCAGGCTACGGTGAAGATGCGTCACTGGGATTACGACTCGCTGGACGCCATTACGCGTGGAGAGGTGGATCTGGGATTCACCGGACGCGAAACGCACCCGCGCTCGCGTGAATTGCTGAAGCTAATGCCGTGGTTCATCGACTATGAGATCCTGTTCAGCGACCGTCCGTGCGTGTATCTGCGTGAGGATCACCCCGCGCTACAGGACGAATGGAACCTCGAGACCTTCCTGCGCTACCCGCACATCAGCATCTTCTGGGAACGCAGCGAAACCTGGGCACTGGACGAAGTGCTAAAGGAGATGGGTCGGGAGAGAAACATTGCCATGAGCGTGCCGGGTTTTGAGCAGTCGATGTTTATGGCGGCGCAGCCCGGCCATAACTATATCGCCACGGCTCCGCACTACTGCCATCACTACAATCAACTCCACCAGCGGAAGCTGATCGCGCTGCCCATTCCCATTGACGAAGCGCAGGCTGAAAAGCTTACCGTTCCCTTCACGCTGATCTGGCATAAACGAAACAGCCATAATCCGAAAATCCTCTGGCTGCGGGAAACCATCAAGGCGCTGTACGGTGCCAGCGATCCAATTTTTGCCTAAGAAAATGTAAAGTTCGGTCCTGAGGCTTCTCTTACTCCCATTTACTGATTAAAACAGGAGTCAAGTTAAGCGATAATCATGTAACCGTTTAACCGATTACGACCATTATCAAGGAGCGAAAAATGGCTACGCACTTTGCAAGAGGGATACTTACGGAAGGACGTCTCGTATCGGCAAGAATTTCTTCAGCCTGTCACAGTGAAGCACTTACTCTCCCGGAACACCGCAGAACGCGGTTTTTAGCGTCCAGAGCGCTTCTGGCAGAACTGATGTTTATGCTGTACGGCACCAGCGAGCTGCCGGACATCATTACCCAGCCCGAAGGCCGCCCGGTCTTTGCCGACCCGGACCTCCCTCGTTTTTCGATTGCCTACGCGGGCAATATCATTGGCGTCGCGCTGACCACCGAAGGGGATTGTGGGCTGGATATGGAACTTCAGCGCGCGACGCGCAGCTTCCATGGCGGTAATGCGCATGAAGACTATCCGCTCTCCAGCAATGAGAAGCTGTGGGTACGCAACCAGAACGATCCTGTCGAAGCCCGAGCCCAGCTCATTACCCTGCGCCAGAGCATTCGCAAGCTCTGTGGATGCGCCTCAGACGACGCCAGCCTGCTGCAGCTGCTGCCAGGCTCCGGACGTCTGCGTGCCACTCAGGCCACACTGGTAGAGGCGCTCAGCGACGCAGAGGATGTGCTCATTTGGTCCATTGCGGTTACCCCCGCCATCGAACGCATGAAAATCTGGGAATTTGACAGCCAACAGGGATGGCGTAGCCTTCCTGATGTGCCCGAGCGTGCCAACGAGCCCGCCGCACGCCTGATGCGTTTAACCAGTTTACCGGCAGAAAAAGCATTCACCCTTAGCTGATCCAATCAGGGTCATCATGATGAAACAGGAGTAATCATGTCTGATACGTTGAAAGTAGTTACGTTACTGGGAAGCCTGCGCAAAGGTTCATTTAACGGGATGGTTGCCCGCACGCTGCCACAGCTGGCACCGGCAGGAATGGACATTAGCGCCCTGCCGTCTATTGGCGATATTCCGCTCTATGACGCTGACGTACAGCAAGAAGAGGGTTTTCCGCAGAGCGTTGAGGCGCTGGCAGAGCAGATCCGCCAGGCCGACGGCGTGGTCATCGTCACGCCGGAGTACAACTATTCGGTTCCGGGTGGCCTGAAGAATGCCATCGACTGGCTGTCCCGCTTACCTGAGCAGCCGCTGGCAGGCAAGCCGGTGCTGATCCAGACCAGCTCAATGGGCGCGATTGGCGGCGCGCGCTGCCAGTATCATCTGCGCCAGATCCTGGTGTTCCTGGATGCGATGGTCATGAACAAGCCGGAATTTATGGGTGGTGTGATTCAGAACAAGGTCGACCCGCAAACGGGTGAAGTGGTGGATCAGAGCACGCGCGATCATCTGTCTGGCCAGCTGACGGCGTTTGGGGATTATATTAAGCGGGTGAAGGCTTAAGCTTATTGCAGCCTGATGCCCTCACCCTGGCCCTCTCCCACGGGGAGAGGGAACAAACATTAAAGCCCTTTTCGAAGAAAAGGGCTTGCTGTTTATTTGGCGTCAATAAACACAATCTTCAGCACAAACAGCAGCGCCACAACGATGACGCAAGGGCTGAGGTCGCGGAAGCGGCCGGTACCGATCTTCATTACGCAGTAAGAGATAAAGCCCAGCGCGATACCTTCGGTAATCGAGAAGCTGAACGGCATCATCACGGCGGTAATAAACGCCGGCACCGCTTCGGTTAAATCATCCCACTTCACGCGTGACAGGCTGGAGGTCATCAGCACCCCCACATAGATCAGCGCGCCGGCTGCCGCATACGGAGGAACCATACCCGCCAGCGGAGAGAGGAAGATCACCAGCAGGAACAGAATACCCACAACCACCGCCGTCAGGCCGGTACGGCCGCCCACGGACACGCCGGAAGACGATTCAATGTACGCGGTAACGGACGAGGTTCCGATAAAAGCACCGGTCACAGAGGAGACGCTGTCCACAAACAGCGCTTGCTTCATGCGCGGGAATTTCCCTTTTTCATCCGCCAGGCCCGCTTTGTCGGTCACGCCAATCAGCGTGCCGGAGGAGTCAAACAGGTTGACCAGCATGAAGGAGAAAATCACGCCAGCCAGGCCCAGGTTCAGGGAACCCGCCAGATCGACGTGACCAATCACGGTAGATACGCTCGGTGGCGCGGAGACGATACCGTTATAGTGAACGTCGCCCAGCATCCAGCCAAGCAGGGTGGTGACAACGATGGACACCAGCACCGCCGCGTGAATATTACGGGAAGCCAGGATCGCGATGATAAAGAAGCCCAGCACGCCCAGCAGCACGTTATGAGAGGTCAGGTGACCGATGCTCACCAGCGTATCCGGGTTCGCCACGATAACGCCGGCGTTTTTCAGCCCCATCATACCGATGAACAGACCGATACCGCTGGTGATGCCCACGCGCAGGCTCACGGGAATGTTCGCAATCATCCAGTAACGTACGCGGAAAATGGTCAGCAGCAGCAGGCCAACCGCGCCCCAGAAGATGGCGCCCATGCCAACCTGCCACGGCAGCCCCATCGCCTGAACAACCACGAACGCGAAGAACGCATTCAGGCCCATCGCCGGTGCCAGCGCAACCGGCAGGTTAGCAAATACACCCATCAGGATGCTGCCAAGGGCCGCGATCAGACAGGTTGTCACGAAGACGGCGCTGGTATCCATGCCAGCAACGCCCAGAATTTGAGGGTTCACAAAAACGATATAGACCATCGTCAGGAAGGTGGTGAAACCAGCGATCACTTCGGTGCGTGCCGTTGTGCCGTGCTCGCGCAGTTTAAAAACGCGCTCAAGCAGACCCTGACCAGATGTCTGGGTAGTGTGTTGTTGACTCATCATCAATTCCGAACAAGGAGGGAAAATTCGTCGCTATCCTATACCAAAATGCGACAATAGTGGCGGTTACGTGATACTTTTTTCATTGATTTTGCTTATACGGCAACGATTGCGTGCCGGCGAACTGCCGTACGTAAACGTTAAACTTGTTAAAAGGGAAAGGCATGTCCGGAATTGAAGCGGTATTTTTCGACTGCGACGGTACGCTGGTCGACAGTGAGGTCATTTGTTCCCGCGCGTATGTCACCATGTTCCAGGAATTTGGCATTACGCTGGAACTCGAAGAGGTGTTTAAACGCTTTAAGGGCGTAAAGCTCTACGAGATCATCGACATCATTAACGAAGAACACGGAGTGGATCTGGCGAAAGCCGATCTGGAACCGGTGTACCGCGCCGAGGTCGCACGCCTGTTCGACTCCGAGCTGGAGGTTATCTCCGGGGCTAACGCGTTGCTGGATGCGATGACGGTGCCAGTCTGCGTCGTCTCTAACGGCCCGGTCAGCAAAATGCAGCACTCGCTGGGCAAGCTTGAGATGTTGCACCATTTCCCGGAAAAACTGTTCAGCGGCTACGATATCCAGCGCTGGAAGCCAGACCCGGCGCTGATGTTCCATGCGGCAAAAGCGATGAACGTCAACGTAGAGAACTGTATTCTGGTGGATGACTCGTCTGCGGGCGCGCAGTCGGGGATTGATGCGGGGATGGAGGTGTTTTACTTCTGCGCCGACCCGCACAACAAGCCGATCGATCATCCCAACGTCACGACCTTTACCGATCTGGCGCAGCTGCCAGCGCTGTGGAAGGCGCGCGGGTGGGATATTACTCGCTGAGTTTTCCCCTCACCCCGACCCTCTCCCCTGGGGAGAGGGAGAAAACCGAATTGTCCCCTCTCCCTGTGGGAGAGGGTAAAATCACTCTTTCGGATCTTTACCCGCCAGCAGCTTGTCCAGCTCGTCGCCGCCCACGTGACGGAAGTCCTGACCTTTCACGAAGTAGAAGATGTATTCGCAAATGTTCTGGCAGCGGTCGCCGATACGCTCAATAGAGCGCGCGCAGAACAGGGCGGTCAGTACGCTTGGGATCGTACGTGAATCTTCCATCATGTAGGTCATCAGCTGACGCACGATGCCTTCATACTCCTGGTCGACCTTCTTGTCTTCACGGTAGATACGCACCGCTTCGTCCAGGTCCATACGCGCAAAGGCATCCAGCACATCGTGCAACATCTGCACGGTGTGGCGGCCCAGCGACTCCAGGCTCACCAGCAGCGGCTGGTGCTGTTGAGAGAACTTCTCCAGCGCGGTGCGGCAGATTTTATCCGCAACGTCACCAATACGCTCCAGCTCGGCGATGGTTTTGATGATCGCCATTACCAGACGCAGATCGCTCGCCGTCGGCTGGCGTTTCGCGATAATGCGCACGCAGGCCTCGTCGATAGCGACTTCCATCATGTTGACGTTTTTGTCGCCTTCAATGACGCGCTTCGCCAGCTCGCTGTCCTGGTTGTGCATTGCCGTAATCGCATCAGAAAGCTGCTGCTCGACCATGCCGCCCATGGTCATTACCTGGGTGCGAATGCTTTCCAGCTCTGCGTTGAACTGGCCGGAAATGTGTTTATTAAGATTGAGGTTGTCCATGGTTTCTCCACATGCACTAAGGCAAATCAACCGTAGCGGCCAGTAATATAATCTTCGGTTTGTTTCTTCGCGGGCCTGGTGAACAGCGCGTCCGTATCGCTGAACTCAATCAACTCGCCCAGGTACATAAACGCCGTGTGATCGGAACAACGTGCAGCCTGCTGCATGTTATGGGTCACGATAACCACGGTGTAATCCTGCTTCAGCTCGGTGATCAGCTCTTCAATACGGCCGGTTGAGATCGGGTCCAGCGCTGAACACGGCTCATCCAGCAGCAACACTTCCGGGCGAATAGCAATACCGCGCGCAATGCACAGACGCTGCTGCTGACCACCGGAGAGAGAGTAACCGCTCTGGTGCAACTTATCTTTGGTTTCGTTCCATAATGCGGCCTTGGTCAAAGCCCACTGCACGCGCTCGTCCATATCGGCACGGGAGAGTTTTTCAAACAGACGCACGCCAAACGCGATGTTGTCGTAAATCGACATCGGGAACGGCGTTGGTTTCTGGAACACCATCCCCACTTTGGCGCGCAGCAGGGCGATATCCTGCGCCTGGGTCAGAATGTTTTCACCGTCCAGGATGATTTCACCCTCAGCGCGCTGCTCCGGATAGAGCGAATACATTTTGTTAAAGGTGCGCAGCAGCGTGGATTTCCCACAGCCGGACGGACCGATAAATGCCGTGACCTGGTTCTTCGCGATATCCAGGTTGATGTTCTTCAGGGCATGGAATTTGCCGTAGTAGAAGTTCAAATCACGAACCTGAATCTTACCCGGGGCAGTATCAACCATACTCATTGACTCATTTCCTCATTCGGCGCCGCGAGCTGCCGCGCCGTAAAAAATTAACCGTGTTTCTTCTTCGCGAAAATGACGCGCGCCAGAATGTTCAGCAACAGTACGCAAAGGGTAATGATCAGCACTCCGGCCCAGGCCAGCTGCTGCCATTCCGCGAATGGGCTCATCGCAAATTTAAAGATCGTCACCGGCAGGTTGGCGATCGGCTGCATCATGTCCGTGCTCCAGAACTGATTGGAGAGAGACGTAAACAGCAGCGGCGCCGTTTCACCCGCGATACGCGCCACCGCCAGCAGGATACCGGTCATGATCCCGGAGACGGACGCCTTCAGCGTAATCGCAGAGATCATCTTCCATTTCGGCGTACCCAGCGCATAAGCCGCTTCACGCAGGCTGTCCGGCACCAGTTTCAGCATGTTCTCGGTGGTTCGAATAACAATCGGCACCTGCAGCAGCGCCAGGGCAATCACACCCGCCCAGCCCGAGAAGTGTTCCATCTGCGCCACCACCACGGTGTAAACAAACAGACCCACGACGATAGAAGGAGCAGACAGCAGAATGTCGTTGATGAAGCGAATGACTTCCGCCAGCCAGGATTTACGACCGTATTCAGCCAGGTAGATACCCGCCATGATGCCCAGCGGCGTGCCGAAGACCGTCGCCCAGAGGATCAGCAAGCCGCTGCCCGCCAGGGCATTCGCCAGGCCACCACCCGCCGTGTTCGGCGGCGGCGTCATTTCGGTGAAAAGCGACAGTGACATCCCGTCAATCCCGCGAACGACCGTCGAGAAGAGGATCCAGACCAGCCAGAACAGGCCGAACGCCATTGTCGCCATAGAGAGCGACAGGGCAATACGGTTTTTCATGCGGCGTCTGGCCTGCATTTTGCGGCGGGATTCCGCCAGCTCAGCGGTTGCTTGCATTTCGAGAGTTGCCATTAGCGTGCCCCCTCATTTTTAGCGAGGCGCATAATCATCAGCTTGGAAATCGCCAGAACAATGAAGGTGATAACGAACAGAATCAGACCCAGCTCCATCAGCGCCGCCACGTGCAGCCCCGATTCCGCTTCCGCAAATTCATTCGCCAGCGCCGAGGTAATACTGTTACCCGGCATGTAGAGCGACGCGCTGTCGAGCTGGTAGGTGTTACCGATGATAAAGGTGACCGCCATGGTTTCACCCAGCGCACGACCCAGGCCCAGCATCACGCCCCCGATCACCCCATTTTTGGTGAACGGAAGGACAATGCGCCAGATAACTTCCCAGGTGGTGCAGCCGATGCCGTAGGCCGACTCTTTCATCATCACCGGCGTTTGTTCGAAGACATCGCGCATAACCGCCGCAATGTACGGAATAATCATGATGGCGAGGATCACACCTGCCGCCAGAATGCCGATACCGAAAGCCGGGCCAGAGAACAAGGCACCCACAAACGGAATGGCGGAAAGCACGTTACCGACCGGTTCCTGGAAATACGTGGCGAACAGCGGAGCAAAGATGAACAGACCCCACATGCCGTAAACGATACTTGGAATGGCCGCCAGCAGTTCGATAGCAATACCCAGCGGGCGTCGCAGCCAGCCCGGCGCCAGCTCCGTCAGGAACAGGGCAATACCAAAGCTCACCGGAACCGCAATCAGCAGGGCGATGAACGAGGTCATCAGCGTGCCGTAAATCGGCACCAGGGCACCGTAGATGTCGTTCGGCGCGTCCCACTCTTTGGTCCACAGGAAGGAAAAACCGAATTTCTGGATGCTCGGCCATGAGGAGAAAATCAGAGACACGATAATGCCGCCCAGCAGCAATAGCACAATCAGCGCAGCCAGTTTCACCAGCGCGCTGAAAATCATGTCACCTTTTTTACCCGGAGGGTTAAATGCAGGCTTGGTTGCAGCCATAAATTACTCTTCTGTTTGAGACGTTTTTACGAATATGCCCGGTGGCGCTGACGCTTACCGGGCCTACAGCTTAAACCGTAGGGCGGGTAAGCGCAGCGCCACCCGCCATCTTCGTTAAATATATCCTGTTAGTACAGCGCTTTACCGCTGCTGTCTTTCACGTTGGTTTTCCATGCAGCGCGAATCTGCTCAACCACGTTGTCCGGCAGGGTGGCGTAATCCAGGGCGTTAGCCTGTTTGCCGCCGTTTTTGTACGCCCAGTCGAAGAACTTCAGCACTTCGGCGCCCTGCTCAGGTTTCTTCTGCTCTTTGTGAACCAGGATGAAAGTGGTAGAGGTGATTGGCCATGCACCTTCGCCTTTCTGGTTAGTCAGATCCTGCGCGAAGGATTTGCTCCAGTCAGCGCCTTTCGCCGCGTTAGCAAAGTTCTCTTCGGTCGGGCTAACCGGTTTGCCGTCGGCTGAAACCAGTTTGGTGTAGGACAGGTTGTTCTGCTTGGCGTACGCATACTCTACGTAACCAATTGAGCCAGGCAGACGCTGTACGAATGCGGCGATACCGTCGTTACCTTTACCGCCCAGACCGGTTGGCCAGTTAACGGTAGAGCCGGAGCCGACTTTAGATTTCCACTCTTCGTTCACTTTTGCCAGGTAGCTGGTGAACACGAAAGAGGTACCGGAACCATCCGCGCGGCGAACCACGGCGATGTTCTGAGAAGGCAGCTTCAGGCCTGGGTTGAGTTTAGCGATCGCTTCGTCATCCCATTTTTTGATTTTGCCCAGGTAGATGTCACCCAGCGTTTTGCCGTCCAGCACCAGCTCACCCGACTTCACGCCCGGCAGGTTGATGGCCAGAACCACACCGCCGATCACGGTAGGGAACTGGAACAGGCCTTCCTGAGCCAGTTTGTCATCAGACAGCGGAGCGTCTGATGCGCCGAAATCAACAGTGTTCGCGGTAATTTGTTTAACGCCACCGGAGGAGCCGATACCCTGATAGTTAACCTTGTTACCGGTTTCTTTCTGGTAGGTATCCGCCCATTTGGCATACACCGGCGCAGGGAAGGTTGCACCAGCGCCAGTCAGGCTTGCTTCTGCAAATACAGAGAACGCGCTCAGAGATAAGGTCGCGGCGACAACAGTTGCGACAGTGGTACGCATAACTTTCATAATGTCTCCTGCAAGATTTTCGTAAATCGTTGTTTAGTGGCTACGATGAGCAAAATAGGACAAACAGGTGACAGATAAATGTACGAATTATGACAGTTTTATGACAACGTTAATTTCACTTAAAAACCAGCAAAAGAAAGCTTATTTTTCATCGTGTTAGCCGCTTTTATGACAAGACGTTTTCAGAAATATTTTCTTTATGTGACACTGAAAAAAGTAGCTGAAGATGACAAATTGTCATTATTAAAAACGAGAAAGGATTGATTAAAAACAAGCCGGGTGGGATAAAAAAGCTCCACCGGAAGGTGGAGCCTGAAGGGATTATTCTACGGTAACCGATTTCGCCAGGTTACGCGGCTGGTCAACGTCGGTGCCTTTGATCAGCGCAACGTGATAGGCCAGCAGCTGCAGCGGAACGGTGTAGAAGATTGGTGCAATCACCTCTTCCACATGCGGCATCTCGATAATGTGCATGTTGTCGTTGCTGACGAAACCGGCATCTTTGTCGGCGAAGACGTACAGAACGCCGCCGCGGGCACGCACTTCTTCGATGTTAGACTTCAGTTTTTCCAGCAGTTCGTTGTTTGGTGCCACAACGATGACCGGCATATCCGCGTCAATCAGCGCCAGCGGGCCGTGCTTCAGCTCGCCAGCCGCATAGGCTTCAGCGTGAATGTAGGAGATCTCTTTCAGCTTCAGCGCGCCTTCCAGCGCAATCGGATACTGATCCCCACGACCCAGGAACAGGGCGTGATGTTTGTCGGAGAAATCTTCCGCCAGCGCTTCAATGCGTTTGTCCTGAGACAGCATCTGCTCAATACGGCTCGGCAGCGCCTGCAGGCCGTGAACGATGTCGTGCTCAACGGACGCATCTTCACCTTTCAGACGCGCAAGCTTCGCCACCAGCATCAGCAGAACGGTCAGCTGAGTGGTAAACGCTTTGGTGGAGGCCACACCGATTTCGGTACCCGCTTTGGTCATCAGCGCCAGATCGGACTCACGCACCAGCGATGAGCCAGGAACGTTACAGATAGCCAGCGAGCCCAGGTAACCCAGCTCTTTAGACAGACGCAGAGCTGCCAGCGTATCCGCCGTTTCGCCGGACTGGGAAAGGGTGATCATCAGGCTGTTACGACGCACCGCGGATTTGCGATAGCGGAATTCAGACGCGATTTCCACATCGCACGGCACGCCCGCCAGGGATTCAAACCAGTAGCGAGAAACCATACCGGAGTTGTAAGAGGTGCCGCAGGCCACGATCTGAATATGCTCGACCTTGCCAAGCAGTTCGTTCGCGTTTGCGCCCAGCTCGCTCAGATCCACTTCACCGTGGCTGATGCGCCCGGTCAGCGTGTTTTTGATGGCGTTTGGCTGCTCGTAAATCTCTTTCTGCATGTAGTGACGG
The DNA here is from genome assembly GCF_020149545.1 of Enterobacter cloacae complex sp. ECL352. Lineage (NCBI taxonomy): Bacteria > Pseudomonadati > Pseudomonadota > Gammaproteobacteria > Enterobacterales > Enterobacteriaceae > Enterobacter > Enterobacter cloacae complex sp. ECL352. The sequence goes on along the minus strand of NZ_CP083709.1, from coordinate 2,340,457 downwards.
TAAGCGCCTTTGTCGCCCGCGTCGTACTGCAGATTCGATTCGATCTCCTGACGTTTCACCTGCTCGCCTTTGGTATCGAAGACGGTCACGCTGCGACGGGTCACTTCCGCGATATCACCCTCTTCGAGGAAGATAAAGCGACGGGTGACCGGCAGGAGCGCCAGCTGGTCAGAAGCGATGAAGTTTTCGCCCATACCCAGACCGATAACCATCGGGCTACCGGAACGCGCGGCCAGCAATGTGGACGGATCGCGGGAATCCATGATCACCGTACCGTACGCACCGCGCAGCTGAGGGATAGCACGCAGCACCGCATCACGCAGTGTACCGCCCTGCTCCAGCTCCCAGTGCACCAGGTGAGCAATCACTTCGGTGTCAGTTTCAGAGACGAAGGTGTAGCCGCGCGCTTTCAGTTCTTCGCGCAGCGGTTCGTGGTTTTCGATAATGCCGTTGTGCACGACCACGATGTGTTCAGACACATGCGGGTGCGCGTTACCTTCAGACGGTTCGCCGTGCGTCGCCCAGCGGGTGTGCGCAATACCGGTACCACCGTGCAGCGGATGTTCTTCCGCGGCCTGGGCCAGCATCTGCACTTTACCGAGACGACGCAGACGGGTCATATGACCTTCTGCATCGACGACAGCCAGACCGGCAGAGTCGTAACCACGGTATTCCAGACGACGTAAACCTTCGAGAAGGATTTCAGCAATATCACGCTGCGCAACTGCGCCAACAATTCCACACATAATTTTAGATTCCGAATTTAGGCATTATGCCTGCGTTGTCGCTGACCTGTATTTTCCCTGCGTCTTTCACGCTGCGGCTGCGTTGGCTTCTCGTACTCGCCACGGTCACTTACTTAAATAAGCTCCCATGGACTCATACGCTTGCCGCCTTGCCACAACGCGAAATCCTTTGGGTAACGCCCTTTCCGGGCACCCCGAGCCTTGTAGAGAGTGGGGTTATTTTTATGGGTACTGCTTGTGGGGGGAGGATTATATTATCCCCTCACCCCGGCCCTCTCCCCAAAGGGGCGAGGGAGAAAAACACCGCACCGAACGATCCCCTCTCCCCTATGGGGAGAGGGTTAGGGTGAGGGGTAAATCCGTTACTTTTTCTTCACCGGGCGTTTCCAGCCCTGCTTGCTGACCTGCGGCACGCGGCTTAACACCAGCTCGTTCTCGGCCACATCGCGCGTAACGGTTGTTCCGGCGGCGATAGTCACCCCGTTACCCACGGTAACAGGCGCCACCAGCTGCGTATCGGAGCCAACGAACACGTCGTCACCGATGATGGTTTTAAACTTATTCGCACCGTCATAGTTACAGGTAATAGTCCCTGCACCAATATTCACGTTATTGCCAATTTCCGCGTCGCCCAGATAGGTCAGATGACCGGCTTTCGAGCCTTTACCCAGACGCGCTTTTTTCATTTCCACGAAGTTACCCACGTGAGCGCCTTCCAGCAGCTCAGCGCCCGGGCGCAGACGCGCAAACGGGCCGATGGTACAGGCCGCATCCAGACGAGCATCTTCTACCACGCTGTACGGGCTGATTTCGCAGTCGTCGCCGATGACGCTGTTTTTAATCACGCAGCCGGCGCCAATTTTGATGCGATTGCCCAGCGTGACGTGACCTTCGAGGATAACGTTCGTATCAATTTCAACGTCACGACCGTGAGATAACGAACCACGCAGATCGAAACGCGCCGGATCGCGCAGCATCACGCCCGCCAGCAGCAGTTTTTCGGCCTGCTCGGACTGATAAACGCGCTCCAGGCGGGAAAGCTGAAGACGGTTATTCACCCCTTCGGTTTCGCTGATGCGCGCCGGATGAACCGCCGCAATCTCACGTCCTTCCTGGTACGCCATCGCAATGATGTCGGTGATGTAGAATTCACCCTGTGCGTTGTTGTTGTTGAGCTGAGACAGCCAGCGCTTCATGTCCGCGCCATTGGCAATCAGAATACCGGTGTTGATCTCCTGAATCTGGCGCTGTTCGTCGCTGGCATCTTTATGCTCAACAATACCCGTGACGTTGCCGTTTTCACGGGTGATGCGGCCATAACCGCTTGGATCGTCCAGCACGACGGTCAACAAACCGATACCGCCCTGCGGTTTGGCTTCACGCAGGCGAGTCAGGGTTTCAACGGAGATCAGCGGGACATCGCCGTAGAGCATCAAAATGTCTTCGTCATCCGCAAAGAAAGGCGCAGCCTGCTGCATCGCATGGCCTGTGCCCAGCTGTTCGGCCTGAAGCACCCAGTTGAGCTTGTCATCGCTCAGCGTCTTTTTAAGCAGATCGCCGCCGTGGCCGTAGACCAGGTGGACCTGACCGGCACCCAGTTCGTTCGCTGCATCAATGACATGCTGCACCATTGGCTTTCCTGCAAGCGTGTGGAGCACCTTAGGCAGATCGGAATACATGCGGGTCCCTTTGCCAGCGGCAAGGATCACCACGCTCATCGCACTGTTTGACATACGCATCCTGACGGTAGTTTGAGTGTGAAGTAAAAACGTTTGATGCTTAAAATTCTACATCTTTTTCATCATGAATTAAGGCCGAAAAAAAAAGCCAGCCTGGTATCCAGACTGGCTTTTGTGCTTTTCAAGCCGGTGTTACATCGCTTTTTTGGTCAACTCGATAACGCGCAGTTTCGCGATCGCTTTGGCCAGCTCCGCAGACGCCTGAGCGTAATCCACGTCACCATGAGAGCTGCTAATGTGCTCTTCAGCCTTACGCTTCGATTCCAGGGCTCGCGCTTCGTCGAGATCCTGTCCACGGATAGCGGTATCGGCCAGAACGGTCACACTGCCAGGCTGCACTTCAAGAATGCCGCCGGAGAGATAGATAAACTCTTCGTGACCGAACTGTTTAACGATGCGGATCATACCAGGCTTAATGGCGGTGAGCAGCGGTGCGTGACCCGGGAAAATACCCAGTTCACCTTCACTACCCGTTACCTGGATTTTCTCGACCAGACCAGAGAACATTTGTTGCTCTGCGCTGACGACGTCCAGGTGGTAAGTCATTGCCATATCACCCTCCGATTAAGGCGTTAAAGTTTTTTGGCTTTTTCCACGGCTTCGTCGATGGAACCAACCATGTAGAACGCCTGCTCCGGCAGGTGATCGTATTCGCCTTCCATGATGCCTTTAAAGCCACGGATGGTGTCTTTCAGGGAAACGTATTTACCCGGAGAACCGGTGAATACTTCCGCAACGAAGAACGGCTGGGACAGGAAGCGCTGGATCTTACGCGCACGTGCTACCACCAGTTTGTCTTCTTCAGACAGTTCATCCATACCCAGGATGGCGATGATGTCTTTCAGTTCCTGGTAACGCTGCAGCAGGGACTGTACGCCACGCGCGGTGTCGTAGTGTTCCTGACCAACAACCAGTGGATCCAGCTGACGGCTGGTGGAGTCCAGCGGGTCAACGGCCGGGTAGATACCCAGAGACGCGATCTGACGGCTCAGTACCACGGTTGCATCTAAGTGCGCAAAGGTGGTTGCTGGAGATGGGTCAGTCAAGTCATCCGCAGGTACGTATACCGCCTGAACGGAGGTGATAGAACCGGTTTTGGTAGAGGTGATACGTTCCTGAAGAACACCCATCTCTTCCGCCAGCGTAGGCTGATAACCTACCGCTGAAGGCATACGACCCAGCAGTGCAGATACTTCCGTACCGGCCAAGGTGTAACGATAGATGTTATCAACGAACAGCAGAACGTCACGGCCTTCGTCACGGAATTTCTCAGCCATCGTCAGACCGGTCAGCGCAACGCGCAGACGGTTTCCAGGTGGCTCGTTCATCTGGCCGTAAACCAGGGATACTTTGTCCAGAACGTTGGAGTCGGTCATTTCGTGGTAGAAATCGTTACCCTCACGAGTACGTTCACCTACGCCCGCAAACACGGAGTAACCGGAGTGCTCGATCGCGATGTTACGGATCAGCTCCATCATGTTTACGGTTTTACCAACACCCGCACCACCGAACAGACCGACTTTACCGCCCTTCGCGAACGGACACATCAGGTCGATAACTTTGATACCGGTTTCCAGCAGTTCCTGAGAGCTGGACAGCTCTTCGTAGGAAGGTGCCGCGCGGTGGATAGCCCAACGCTCTTCTTCACCGATGTCGCCTTTCATGTCGATTGGCTGACCCAATACGTTCATGATACGACCCAGTGTTGCTTTACCTACCGGGACTTCGATCGGGTGCTCAAGGTCTTTTACTTCCAGACCACGACGCAGACCGTCGGAAGAACCCATAGCGATGGTACGCACGATACCGCCGCCGAGCTGCTGCTGAACTTCCAGCACCAGGCTCTCGTTACCATTCTGTACCTCAAGCGCGTCGTACACGCGTGGTACGGCGTCCTGAGGGAACTCGACGTCCACCACGGCGCCGATTACCTGGACAATCTTTCCAGTAGCCATCTTGAATCCTCTACGTAATTCGTAAACCTGGTTAAACCGCGGCGGCCCCCGAGACGATCTCGGTGAGTTCCTGAGTAATGCTGGCCTGACGAGCTTTGTTGTAAACCAACTGCAGCTCTTTAATCAGGCTGCCGCCATTATCGGTCGCGGCTTTCATCGCCACCATTCGTGCGGCCTGCTCGCTGGCCAGGTTTTCTACAACGCCCTGATAAACCTGAGATTCAACGTAACGACGCAGCAGGGTATCCAGCAGCGGTTTCGGATCGGGTTCATACAGGTAATCCCAGGCTTTTTGCTTCAGCTCGTCATCTTCTGATGCCGGTAATGGCAGCATCTGAGTGAGCGTTGGAACCTGAGACATGGTGTTAATGAATTTGTTGCTGACAACGTACAGTCTGTCCAGACGGCCTTCATCATAGGCCTGCAACATCACTTTAACCGGGCCGATCAGTTCGGACAGGGACGGGTTATCACCCATACCGGTCACCTGAGCGACAATGTTGCCACCAACGGAGTTAAAGAAAGAGACGCCTTTAGAGCCGATCATTGCGATATCGCACTGAACGCCTTTTTCAGACCATGCTTTCATATCCGCCAGCAGTTTTTTGAACAGGTTAATGTTCAAGCCGCCACACAGACCACGGTCGGTCGACACCACCAGGTAGCCCACGCGCTTAACGTCGCGTTCTTCCAGGTAAGGGTGCTTATATTCCAGATTACCGTTTGCAAGGTGACCAATCACTTTGCGCATGGTTTCTGCATATGGACGGCTGGCCGCCATGCGATCCTGCGATTTACGCATTTTGGAAGCGGCGACCATCTCCATCGCTTTAGTGATCTTTTGCGTGTTCTGGACGCTTGCGATCTTACTACGTATCTCTTTTGCGCCGGCCATGAGCTTCTCCTCAATGCCAGGCGGCTTGTCCTGAGACAAGCCGCCGGACGATTACCAGGATTGGGTTGCTTTGAAGGAATCGAGGATAGCTTTCAGCTTGCCTTCGATTTCGTCGTTATAGCCACCGGTCTGGTTGATCTCTTGCATCAGCGGAGCGTGATCACGGTCGACGTAAGCCAGCAGAGCGGCTTCGAAGCTACCGATTTTCGCCAGTTCCACATCTTCGAGGTAACCGCGTTCAGCCGCGAACAGTACCAGGCCCTGCTGAGCAACAGACATTGGTGCGTACTGTTTCTGCTTCAGCAGCTCGGTCACTTTCTGACCGTGGCTCAGCTGTTTACGGGTTGCTTCGTCCAGATCGGATGCGAACTGAGAGAACGCAGCCAGTTCACGATACTGTGCCAGCGCGGTACGGATACCACCGGACAGTTTCTTGATGATCTTGGTCTGAGCAGCACCACCAACACGGGATACGGAGATACCCGGGTTAACCGCCGGACGGATACCGGAGTTAAACAGGTTGGTTTCCAGGAAGATCTGACCATCGGTAATGGAGATTACGTTAGTCGGAACGAACGCAGAAACGTCACCCGCCTGGGTTTCAATGATCGGCAGAGCGGTCAGAGAGCCCGTTTTACCCTTGACTTCACCTTTGGTGAAGTTCTCGACGTATTCCGCATTAACGCGGGAAGCACGCTCCAGCAGACGAGAGTGGAGGTAGAATACGTCGCCAGGGAACGCTTCACGTCCAGGTGGACGACGGAGCAGCAGGGAAACCTGACGATAAGCAACAGCCTGTTTAGACAGGTCATCGTATACGATCAGTGCATCTTCACCGCGGTCACGGAAATATTCGCCCATTGCGCAACCGGCATATGGCGCCAGGTATTGCAGTGCAGCAGATTCAGACGCAGTTGCTACCACAACGATGGTGTTAGACAGTGCGCCGTGCTCTTCCAGTTTACGAACCACGTTAGAAATGGTGGACGCTTTCTGGCCGATGGCCACGTACACACATTTGATGCCGGAGTCACGCTGATTGATGATGGCGTCGATAGCCATCGCGGTTTTACCGGTCTGACGGTCACCGATGATCAGTTCACGCTGACCACGACCGATTGGGATCATGGCATCAACGGACTTATAACCTGTCTGAACAGGCTGATCTACGGACTGACGGTCGATAACGCCTGGTGCGATAACTTCGATTGGGGAGAAGCCATCGTGCTCAACCGGACCTTTACCGTCGATTGGCGCACCCAGGGTGTTAACAACGCGACCCAGCAGGCCACGGCCAACCGGCACTTCCAGAATACGGCCAGTACACTTAACCTTCATGCCTTCGGCGAGGTCAGCGTATGGACCCATCACAACTGCACCTACGGAGTCGCGCTCCAGGTTCAGTGCGATAGCGTAACGGTTACCCGGCAGGGAAATCATCTCACCCTGCATACAATCGGCCAGGCCGTGGATGCGGATAACACCGTCACTTACAGAAACAATAGTACCTTCGTTGTGAGCTTCACTCACAACACTGAACTGAGCAATGCGCTGCTTGATCAGTTCGCTGATTTCGGTGGAATTCAGTTGCATGCTCCAGTCCCCTTAAGACTGCAAGACGTCTGCAAGGCGTTCAAGACGGCCGCGTACGCTGCCATCAATGACCATATCACCCGAACGGATGATTACGCCTGCCATTACAGACTTATCGATTTTGCAATTCAGCTTAACTTTGCGTGACAGACGTTTTTCCATCGCGGCGGTGATTTTCGCAAGCTGTTCATTACTCAGTTCAGTCGCAGAAGTCACTTCGACTTCAGCGGTTGCTTCACTAAGGGCACGTAAGTGCTCAAACTGCTCGAGAACATCCGGGAGCACACGGAGACGACCATTTTCTGCCATCACCTTAATCAGGTTCTGGCCGTTGGCATCCAGTTGCTCTCCGCACACGGCGATAAACGACGCGGCGAGAGTTTCAGGTGCTAACGCACCGGAAAGCAACTCAGCCATTTGTTCGTTTTTCGTCACCTCAGCGGCAAACGCCAGCATATCCTGCCAGCGATCGACATTTTGGTGTTCGACAGCAAAGTCAAAAGCTGCTTTGGCGTAGGGGCGAGCTACCGTAACAAATTCAGACATCAGCCCCTCCCTCCTTACAGTTCAGCGACAAGTTTGTCCACGATGTCGCTGTTAGCAGCTTCATCCACGGAACGTTCGATGATCTTCTCGGCGCCAGCAACAGCCAGAATCGCAACCTGCTTACGCAGTTCTTCACGAGCACGTTTACGCTCAGCATCAATTTCTGCCTGAGCCTGTGTCACGATCTTAGTACGTTCCTGTTCTGCTTCAGCTTTGGCTTCGTCCAGGATCTGAGAACGGCGTTTGTTAGCCTGTTCAATGATTACCTGAGCTTCAGCTTTCGCTTTTTTCAGCTGGTCTGTCGCGTTGGCCTGTGCAAGGTCCAAATCTTTCTTAGCGCGTTCTGCGGAAGCCAGACCGTCAGCAATTTCTTTCTGACGTTTTTCGATGGCTGCCATTAAAGGCGGCCATACATACTTCATGCAGAACCAGACAAAGAGAATAAACGCGATGGCCTGGCCGAGGATTGTTGCGTTCATGTTCACAGCACAATACCTCTTTAATTTCTGTGGCTTAGGGTTTTAAAACTACTACTACGCGACAGCAAACATCACGTACAGACCCAGACCTACAGCGATCATTGGGATAGCATCCACCAGACCCATAACGATAAAGAACTGAGTACGCAGCAGAGGAATCAGATCAGGTTGACGCGCTGCGCCTTCCAGGAATTTGCCCCCGAGGATGCCGATACCGATCGCAGCACCGATAGCCGCCAGACCCATCATCACAGCGGCAGCCATGTACAGCAGATCCATATTCAGGTTTTCCATGACAGTCTCCAGTTTGTTTCAATTAAAACGTAGTAGTGTTGGTAAAAAATCAGTGCTCTTCAGACGCCATCGACAGATAGACGATCGTCAGAACCATGAAGATAAAGGCTTGCAGCGTAATGATCAGGATGTGGAAAATGGCCCATGGCACATTCAGAATCCACTGTGACCACCACGGCAGAAGACCCGCGATCAGAATGAAAATCAGCTCACCCGCATACATGTTGCCGAACAGTCGCAGACCCAGTGAAACAGGTTTGGACAGCAGGCTAACGCCTTCCAGGATCAGGTTGACCGGAATAAACGCCCAGTGGTTGAACGGCTGCAAGGTAAGCTCTTTCACAAAGCCGCTTACGCCTTTCATTTTGATGCTGTAGAAAAGAATCAGGATAAATACGCCCAGCGCCATCGACAGGGTGATGTTCACGTCCGCAGACGGTACAACACGCAGCGCAGGCAGGCCGAAGATGTGCTCGCCGATGAACGGCAGCAGATCGATTGGCAGCAGGTCCATCAGGTTCATCAGGAAGACCCAAACGAACACGGTCAGGGCCAGCGGAGCAATCAGCTTGCTCTTACCATGGTACATGTCTTTGACGCTGCCATGGACGAAGCCGATGATCATTTCGATGAAGGTCTGGAATTTCCCTGGAACACCGCTGGTCGCTCGTTTAGCAACACCGCGGAACATGGCCAGGAACAGAAGACCCAAAACCACCGAGAAGAACATGGAGTCGATGTTGATCGTCCAGAAGGTGGCCGGGGGGTTATGTGGATCCACCAGCGAGAATGTACGCAGGTCCAGCTGAAGGTTATTCAGATGGTGACCTATGTAATCCTGCGGCGTCATATTTTCTGAAGCCATGATGCCTTTTACCCTTTGTTATTGATTACAGCTGGAGCCAGAACTTGTACCACCAGCACCAAAACCCACGTTGCTATCAGCGGCATGAAGACCACTTTCAAAACCGCCAGCGCCATCACCAGTAGAGCAAAGGTCAGCAACACCTTACACACTTCGCCGAGGGCGAAGGACCAGGCCACGCGGCCTTTGGCAGGTGTATGCGCCTGATGACGCCAGGCAAAAATAATAAACAACACGTTTGGCAGCACAACCGCCAAACCCCCGCACACGGCGGAGATGCCCCAGAAGGGGTCTTTGAGGCTAAACAGCAGTCCACTTGCTATCACAGCCAGAAACTGAATGAACAGAAGCTTACGAGCAACGTTTCTACTCAAGAGCGACACAGACATCACGTTTTTACTCCTGCTCCCTTCGAGGTATGCCGCGTGTCGTATAAAACGTCCTTTAAGGCTCAGAGTCAAGCATCAAAAAGCGGTCAAATTATACGGTGCGCACCCGTGATTTCAAACATTAAGTAGCGAAAAGGTGAATAAATGTTTAAATATTTTTCCCCACCGCTATTTTTTAACTTTCGCTGAAAGCGTCAACCTTCGACCAAAACTGCAAACAGCGCGAAAACGTTGGCGATAAAGCGTGCACGAGATCACAAAACACACATTTGCGATAAGGTTGTATTTATCAAAGGCGCAAATCGCGCAAATTTATCTTTATGAAATTAAACGCAAAATGCCGTAACTATTTTCAAAACAGCCCAGTACACAATAAAAACGTTTTATTGACATTCTTAATAAATAATTAACATTGCGTTCTGGTTACTGCCTTCCACTTTTAGCAGACTTATATTTTCACAGATGACTATCTTTGCGGTGAATAAAAGTCGCCAGGTTAACCATAAGAAAAACCTTAGTGAAAAAGAGGTTAAAAGCCCGCCGGTAAATCCTCTGTCTTTGTGCTGTTTTTTAACATGCGAAGAACAGCACAAATTCCACATTTTTTATTAATTTTTTAAAAATTGTTTGGCTTAATTATCACCAGATGACGCTCCCCATCGAGCTGAGGAATGTGTAATTTCTCGATGGATTCAACAGCAAAACCGTCCGGGAGCTGTTCAATTTCATCGCCTGGCAACTGCCCTTTCAGCGCATAAAAGCGGCCATTCTCTGCAGGCAAGTGCTTACACCAGCTCACCATGTCATTGAGTGAAGCAAACGCGCGGCTGATAACCCCGTCAAACGGCGGCTCTGCCGGGAACTCCTCTACCCTGCTCTGCACGGGCGTGATGTTCTCAAGCTTCAGCTCATGCTGTACCTGACGTAAAAAGCGCACGCGCTTGCCGAGGCTGTCCAGTAGCGTGAAGTGGCTCTCAGGGCGAACAATCGACAGCGGAACGCCCGGTAAACCTGGTCCCGTCCCCACGTCGATAAAACGCTCACCTTTCAGCCAGGGGGCGACCACGATGCTATCGAGAATATGGCGTACCAGCATCTCGTTGGGGTCACGTACTGAGGTCAGGTTGTACGCTTTGTTCCATTTGTTCAGCATATCGACATAGGCCACCAGCTGATTTTTCTGGTGATCGGTGAGCGAAATACCTGCCTGATCCAGCAGACGAGAGAGTTTGTTGAGCACGGTGAATACCTGTTGGAAAACTTAGATGGCGGGTGGCGCTTCGCTTACCCGCCCTACGGGTTCATCTGGCCCGGTAAGCGCAGCGCAACCGGGCAATGTTCTGGGCATTACGCGCTGCGGCGCAGCATGCCCTGCTTTTTCAGCCAGACCAGCAGAATCGAAATCGCCGCAGGCGTGACGCCGGAGATACGGGATGCCTGGCCGATCGATACCGGTTTGTGATCGTTCAGCTTGGCGATCACTTCGTTGGAAAGGCCCGTCACCTGGCGGTAGTCCAGCATTTCCGGCAGCAGCGTGTTTTCGTTACGCTGCTGTTTTTCGATCTCATCCTGCTGACGCGCGATGTAACCTTCGTACTTCACCTGGATCTCAACCTGCTCTGCCGCTTCAGCGTCTTCCAGGCCAGGCGCGAACGCGGTCAGTTTGACCAGGTTCTCGTAGGTGACTTCAGGACGGCGCAGCAGATCTTCCCCGCTGGCTTCGCGCGACAGCGGCGCGGTTAAGTGAGCGTTTACTTCGGCAGCGGTTTCCGCCTGCGGATTCACCCAGGTGGTTTTCAGGCGCTGACGTTCCTGTTCAATGCGCTCCAGCTTTTCGTTGAAGCGCGCCCAGCGTTCGTCATCGACCAGACCCAGCTCGCGGCCCATTTCGGTCAGGCGCAGGTCGGCGTTATCTTCGCGCAGCATCAGGCGATATTCCGCGCGAGAGGTAAACATACGGTACGGCTCTTTGGTACCCAGCGTGCAGAGATCGTCAACCAGCACACCCAGATACGCCTGAGAACGGCCTGGTGCCCAGCCCTCTTTCTCAGCGGAGAAGCGTGCGGCGTTCAGACCGGCAAGCAGGCCCTGTGCAGCCGCTTCTTCGTAGCCGGTAGTGCCGTTGATCTGCCCCGCGAAGAACAGACCGTGGATGAATTTGCTTTCCAGGGTTGGCTTCAGGTCGCGTGGATCGAAGAAATCGTACTCAATAGCGTAGCCGGGACGAACGATTTTCGCATTCTCCATCCCCTGCATTGAGCGAACAATTTGCATCTGTACATCGAACGGCAGGCTGGTGGAGATGCCGTTCGGGTAAATTTCGTTCGAGGTCAACCCTTCCGGCTCCAGGAAGATCTGGTGCTGGTTACGATCGGCAAAGCGCATCACTTTGTCTTCGATCGACGGGCAGTAGCGTGGGCCGATCCCTTCGATCACGCCGGCATACATGGGGCTGCGATCGAGGTTATTGCGGATCACGTCATGGGTTTTCTCGTTGGTATGCGTGATATAGCACGGTACCTGCTGAGGATGCTGTGCCGCATTGCCCATGAACGAGAAAACCGGCATGGGGTTATCACCGTGCTGTTGCGCCAGCACGCTGAAATCAATGGTGCGCGCATCAATACGCGGCGGCGTACCGGTTTTCAGGCGGCTGACGCGCAGCGGCAGTTCACGCAGACGGCGAGACAGTGGAATAGACGGGGGATCGCCGGCACGGCCACCGCTGTAGTTATCCAGACCGATATGAATTTTACCGTCCAGGAAGGTGCCCACGGTCAGCACCACGGCTTTCGCACGGAATTTGAGACCCATCTGGGTCACGGCGCCCACGACGCGATCGTTCTCAACGATAAGATCTTCAACCGCCTGCTGGAAGATCATCAGGTTCGGCTGGTTCTCCAGGGCGGTACGCACAGCCTGACGGTAAAGCACGCGGTCTGCCTGGGCACGGGTCGCACGCACAGCGGGACCTTTACTCGCGTTTAGTATCCTAAACTGGATGCCAGCATGATCGATCGCTTTCGCCATCAGGCCGCCAAGTGCATCCACTTCTTTTACCAGGTGTCCTTTCCCAATGCCGCCAATCGCCGGATTACAGGACATTTGTCCCAGCGTGTCGATATTGTGTGTCAAAAGCAGGGTCTGCTGACCCATACGCGCTGCGGCCATTGCGGCCTCAGTGCCTGCATGACCCCCGCCAATGATGATGACGTCAAAAGGATCCTGATAAAACATGGTGGTCTGCCTCGCGTAAAGCGGTATGAAAATGGATTGAAGCCCGGGCCGTGGATTCTACTCAACTTTAGTCTTTCGAGAAAGCATTGGGATCCTGGGCTATTAAAAAGAAGATCTTTTTATTTAGAGATCTGTTCTATTGTGATCTCTTATTAGGATCGCGAACCTGTGTGGATAAGTCCGATCTCACAAAGAAGATCATGCAGTTAGAAAGGATCGTTTGCTGTGAATGATCGGTGATCCTGGGCAGTATAAGCTGGGATCAGATCGCGACTTTATGCACAGGACAAAAACAACACAACAGTTGTTCTTTGGATAACTACGGGTTAATACGAGCTTTTAACCAGAGTTATCCACATCTGTTCGCGCGATCTTTACTCGTTTTTGAGTAAATTTTTCCATTCCGCGAGCCAGATCTCGGCTGGATCCTCCGGAATGTCATGATCGAGGATGTTGATCTTGAGCGTTTCACCCAGCTGTTTTGCTCCACAAGAGGTAACAGCGGCTTCAACTTTCTCTATTGCCCCGCAAAAGGTGTCATATTCACGACTGCCGATCCCCACCGCGCCAAAACGGACGTTTGACAGGTCGGGCTGCTGTTCCAGCAGTTCGTCATATAAAGGTTGCAGGTTATCCGGCAGATCGCCCGCGCCGTGCGTGGAGGTGATCAGCAGCCAGACCCCGTCAGTCGGGAGATCTTCAAGCAACGGACCGTGCAGGGTTTCAGTAGAAAAGCCCGCATCTTCCAGCTTTTCAGCCAGGTGTTCCGCTACGTATTCCGCACCACCAAGGGTGCTGCCGCTGATAAGGGTAATGTCCGCCATTGATCGCTCGCCCAGATAAAGAGACGGCCATTGTACGCTGTGAACGAGCTGGGATCTACCTGTGGAAAATGTGGGAATGAATTTGCCCGATCACGGGCGGATGGTACGCATGATCGGGTTTTGCAGGGAGATCAGCGTCTCGGTGGACTGAATTTCATCGATTGTTTGGATCTTGTTGATAAGTACCTGCTGGAGGGCGTCGATGGATCGGCACATGACTTTAATAAAGATGCTGTAATGCCCGGTGGTGTAATACGCCTCGGTGACTTCATCCAGCGCGTTCAGCTTCGCCAGGGCGGAAGGGTAGTCTTTGGCGCTTTTAAGAATGATGCCGATGAAGCAGCAGACGTCGTAACCGAGATGTTTAGGACTGACGTCAATGCGTGCGCCGGTAATGATCCCCGCCTGCTTCATCTTCTCTACGCGGACGTGAATGGTTCCCGGGCTGACGCCAAACTGTTTCGCCAGTTCGGCGTAGGCGGTGCGGGCATTGGCCATTAACGCCTCCAGAATGCCGCGGTCGAGATTGTCGATCTGATAATTTTCCATAGCTTTTTCTTATGAAGATTAATGAATCACTCTATTCTAGCGTTTAAATTTATCGAATCAAAAGTGAAGGTGGCTTTTTGTTGATGAGTTATTGAAAATGATGCCATTTCTGTTGCTTAATCAATATCAACAGGACGCAGGAGTCTAAATAATGAAAACCGCTTACATCGCAAAACAACGCCAGATCAGTTTCGTAAAATCCCATTTTTCCCGCCAGCTGGAAGAGAAGCTTGGCCTTATTGAAGTTCAGGCCCCGATTCTGAGCCGCGTGGGTGACGGGACGCAGGATAACCTCTCTGGATGCGAAAAAGCGGTACAGGTGAAAGTGAAAACACTGCCAGACGCTCAGTTCGAAGTGGTTCATTCCCTGGCGAAGTGGAAGCGTCAAACTCTGGGACAACATGACTTCAGCGCGGGCGAAGGGCTCTACACGCACATGAAAGCCCTTCGTCCCGATGAAGATCGCCTTTCACCGATTCATTCCGTTTACGTTGATCAGTGGGACTGGGAGCGCGTAATGGGTGATGGTGAACGTCACGTCGGCACGCTGAAATCCACCGTTGAGGCGATCTACGCCGGGATCAAAGCAACCGAAGCGGCCGTGAGCAAAGAGTTTGGTCTGGCGCCGTTCCTGCCGGATACGATCCACTTTGTTCACAGCCAGGCGCTGCTGAGCCGCTTCCCGGATCTCGATGCTAAAGGCCGCGAGCGTGCGATCGCCAAAGAATTAGGTGCTGTGTTCCTGATCGGTATCGGCGGCAAACTGTCTGATGGCAAACGCCACGACGTTCGCGCGCCGGATTATGATGACTGGAGTACTGCGGGTGAGGGCGAATTTGCCGGGCTGAACGGCGATATTCTGGTGTGGAACCCGGTACTGGAAGACGCCTTCGAGCTCTCTTCTATGGGGATCCGCGTGGATGCTGACGCGCTGAAGCGCCAGCTGGCGGTCACCGGCGATGAAGATCGTCTCAAACTCGAGTGGCACCAGGCGCTGCTGCGCGGTGAAATGCCTCAGACTATCGGCGGTGGTATCGGCCAGTCCCGTCTGACCATGCTGCTGCTGCAATTACCCCATATCGGTCAGGTTCAGTGTGGCGTCTGGCCGCAGCAGATACGTGAAAGCGTCGGTTCTCTTCTGTAATTAACGCTGCCAGCGTCTGAGCAGGCGGCTACGCAGCCCGGTATCAAAGCGCCAGATATGATCGAAGATGCGCATGATGCCGGGTTTTCCATGGGCTGACATCGCCACCGCATGAAATCGGTGCTGGTGCACCCGCTGTAACTCCTTCACCTTATTCACTACGTCATCCGGCAGCCGCTGGGCAATAAAATCGGAAATCACCACCGCGTCAGCGTCATACCAGTCGCCTCCCTGCATACGCTCCACAATGCTGCGAAAGCAGCTGGCCAGATCCGTGCCGCCGCGAAAGCGCTGGCTCAGGAAGCGGATTGCCTGCTCGATACCCTGCTGATTCGTCAGCTCATAGCCCACCACCTCGCTGGAGAAGAGCATGATGAAGCAGCGACGACGATCGGCCAGCGCCACGCGCATCAGTGCCAGACAGAACGCCTTCGCGCACTGCTCGTTAAACCCGCCCATCGAACCGGACGTATCCACGCAAACAATGAATGGCCCGCGCGGCTGTTCATCAAAATCCTGATGGACGACCGGCCGTTGGCTGACTTTCTCGCGCCAGGCTTCGCCGTGCAGTCGGTAGGTGAGAAGCTGTTTTTCCACCAGCCGACGATAGAACTCATACTCCAGCTCGGTCATCCCCAGCGTGCTCAGTTCCGTGGGCAGCAGGCGTAAAATGTCATCGCTCTGCTGGAGCCCGTCGACCTGCTCCGGCACGGTAGCCGGTTCGCGCACCAGGGTGCGGAAGGTTTCCATCGGGGCATCTTTCTTTGGGACCGACTTTGCCTCCCTTGAGCGACCCAGCTGTTCTGCAAGCTTCATCAGCTCGGGCTGCTGCGCCAGAAAATCGCCGTATTTGACGATCAGCTGATAATCCCCGCGCCGGAGCTGGCCGGCGCTCATATCCCACAGACGTCCTGCGGCGTTTTCATTCTCCACCAGCACCTGTTCTAGCTGGCCGCTCAGCGTCATCCGTTCCTGAACTTCACTGAGCAGCTGTTCACGCTCTTCGTCCAGCAGCTGCTGGTTCAGCGTTGTGGCCTGAACCACCAGGCTGAGGCGCCAGCGCTGTAGGAACAGGGTATGCAGCGCCGGGGTAAAAGTGGCGTTATCCGTAACCAGCGCCCGCGCCTGGCTGGCAAACGGAGAGTGGACTTTATCAAGCAGCGTAAGGGTTTGCGGCAGCTGGACGATAAACTGCGGTGTCGACAGCCGTTGGCACTGCTGATAGCTGGCGACCTCCTCCGTCAATTCAGGCGGGACTTCCGTCTCCTTAAACCGCTGGCGAAGGTTATCGCGCCAGCGCGGAAGATCGTCCGTCATCGCCTTTTTAAGCTTTGGAAATTTTTCAAAAAACGCCGCCAGCTGCGGCGACGCCAGAAGGGTAATGACTACTTCTTCGATCAACCCCTCCTCGCTGACGGCCAGCATGACGTTAAGCGTATCCAGCGTTAGCATTGACGCGCCTGTTTGATCTGCGCGCTGACGTCCTGCAGGCTGGCTTCGATGCGGCCTAGCCAGTCGCTATGAATAAAGAGGCATTTTTGCTGCTCGCTAAAGCGGGTGTGCTGCTGATGCCATTCGGTATCCAGCGCTTCCAGCTGCTGCTTAATCTCTTCGGGGACGCTGTCAGAGGCGGTGCCCGGAAGCGCAAGACGCGAGCCCTGGAGGCTGACGTCGCGGATCACCAGGTGCTGGCTGCTGTCCACTTCCATATTCAGCGGCTGCGCGAAACCAATGCCGTTGAGTTTTCCTCGGATCTCTCCGCCCTTATCCAGCCACTGCGCCAGCGCCTCGCGCTCAATCGTAATGTGCACCACCTGCATATCATGCAGTTTAAGCGGCTGCTGGAGCAGCAGCGTTAGCGTTGCGCCAGTCAGATCCGCGGGAAGCTCGTAGTGCGGTTTGCGGGCGAACATGCCCCCAAGGCGATTCACTTTCAGCGCGGTTTTATCACTTTGCTGCTGCTGGAGCTGGATGCGCCGCTGGGCAATCGCCCCCAGCTGGTTGAGCATTGCCTGCTGTCCCCAGGCGTGTCCGGTCATCAAAACGTCAAGCTGCTGCTGCATCAGGTTCATGCCCTCTGCATCGTGCCAGAGGCAGTCTTTCAGCAGGATCAGATCGATTGGCGCAACGGCATCACGCCCGCTGAACAGGGCGCTGGCCTGCAGCAGGCGGATTGCTTTTTTCCACCGGCGATCGGAGACATAGGGCGCTGAAGGAATGAGATCAAGCTGCTGGCGCAGGAGATAGATCAGCTCGAAGACGGCGTCTGGCAGTTTGATTTTGCCGATATCCTGCTGCCACTGGTGATACTCCTCATCCGTTACCTGCAGCGAAGCGGATACCGGGTTTTCACTTTCATCCTGCTGGCTGACCAGCATGGAGCGGAAGTTGGATTTATCCTGCACTTTGTCCAGCCACAGGCGGATAAGCATACGGTCATACAGCGCTTCCAGACTGCTGTCGGCTTCAGGCAGTTCGTTAGAGGCGGCCACCAGCAGGCGCATCGGGATTTTCTCTTCACTGGCGCCGTTACGGAACCGACGTTCGTTTATCGCCGTGAGCAGGGTGTTCAGAATAGCCGGCCCCGCTTTCCAGATCTCATCGAGAAAAACAATCTCAGCCTCCGGAAGATACCCTTCCGTCAGACGCTGATAGCGCCCCTCATCTTTCAATGCCTGAATGGAGAGCGGACCAAAAACTTCTTCTGGGGTGGAAAACCGGGTCATGAGATATTCGAAGGCGCGGGCGTTCTGAAAAGCAAATTTCAGCCTGCGGGCAATCAGGCTTTTGGCAATGCCCGGCGGTCCCAGCAAAAACACGCTTTCACCGCTCAACGCCGCCAGTAAACAGAGGCGGATGGCGTGGCTACGCTCGAAAAGGCCTTTCTCCAGCGCGCTGCTGAGGCGGGAAATTCTTTCTGCTAATAAATGTGAGTGAGCCATAATAGTTTTGCATCCTTTCGCCGTCGTGGCGGCCAATTGAAGCGAGTATAGACGTTTCAGTCAGGGCTGGTAATAGACTGAAGTGCGGCGCAATTTTCTTTGCGCTACATTAATGCGGTTGCATTTAGGGGTACGATTTTGCAATGAATCGTGCATACTGTGCGCTTTTTGTGGGCCAAGGGACCGGGAACACATTTGTTATTTAAACGAAAAGACTAGTCTATGAGCACTGATAATAAGCAATCATTACCCGCAATAACGCTTGCGGCGATCGGGGTTGTCTACGGTGATATCGGCACCAGCCCGCTTTATACGCTTCGTGAATGTCTGTCCGGCCAGTTTGGTTTTGGTGTTGAACGCGATGCCGTGTTTGGCTTCCTGTCCCTCATTTTCTGGCTGCTGATCCTGGTGGTTTCCGTTAAATATCTCTCCTTCGTTATGCGTGCTGATAACGCAGGTGAAGGTGGGATCCTGACCCTGATGTCTCTTGCCGGGCGTAATACCTCGGCCAGGATGACCTCTGTGCTGGTCATTATCGGCCTGATTGGCGGCAGTTTCTTCTACGGGGAAGTGGTGATAACGCCGGCTATCTCGGTGCTGTCGGCGATTGAGGGGCTGGAGATTATCGCTCCGCAGCTCGATTCATGGGTGGTTCCGCTGGCCATTATTGTCCTGACGCTGCTGTTCATGATCCAGAAGCACGGTACAGGGCTGGTGGGCAAACTGTTCGCGCCGATTATGCTGGCCTGGTTCCTGATCCTGGCGGCGCTTGGCTTGCGCAGCATTATTGCGAACCCTGAAGTGCTGCATGCGCTGAACCCTTACTGGGCGGTGCATTTCTTCCTCGAATACAAAGTGGTTTCCTTCGTGGCGCTGGGGGCCGTCGTGCTCTCCATCACCGGCGTGGAAGCGCTGTATGCTGACATGGGCCACTTCGGGAAACTGCCTATCCGCGTGGCATGGTTTATTGTGGTGCTGCCGTCGCTGGTGCTGAACTATTTCGGTCAGGGCGCGCTGTTGCTTAAAAACCCGGAAGCGATCAAGAACCCGTTCTTCCTGCTGGCGCCCGACTGGGCGCTGGTGCCGATGCTGATCCTGGCGACGCTGGCGACCGTCATTGCCTCCCAGGCGGTGATTTCCGGCGTGTTTTCTCTGACGCGCCAGGCCGTGCGTCTGGGGTATCTCTCGCCAATGCGCATCATCCATACTTCAGAGATGGAGTCGGGCCAGATCTACATCCCGTTCGTTAACTGGCTCCTCTATTTCGCTGTTGTCATTGTTATCGTCAGCTTCGAGCACTCCAGTAACCTGGCGGCGGCGTACGGTATTGCGGTAACCGGTACGATGGTGCTGACATCGCTTCTCTCCACCACGGTGGCGTACCGAAACTGGCACTGGAATAAATTCCTCGTGGCGATGATTCTGGTGGGCTTCCTGTGTATCGACGTGCCGCTGTTCTCTGCGAACCTCGACAAAATTGTCTCCGGTGGCTGGCTGCCGCTGACGCTGGGTCTGGTGATGTTCATCGTCATGACCACATGGAAAAGCGAGCGCTTCCGCCTGCTGCGCCGCATGCACGAGCACGGGAACTCTCTTGAGGCGATGATCGCTTCTCTGGAGAAATCCCCGCCGGTCCGCGTGCCGGGTACTGCGGTATATATGTCACGCGCGCTGAACGTCATTCCGTTCGCGCTGATGCATAACCTCAAGCACAACAAGGTACTGCACGAGCGGGTGATCCTGCTGACGCTGCGCACGGAAGATGCGCCGTATGTTCATAACGTCCGTCGCGTGCAGATTGAGCAGCTGTCGCCGACCTTCTGGCGCGTGGTGGCAAGCTACGGCTGGCGCGAAACGCCAAACGTGGAAGAGGTGTTCCATCGCTGCGGCCTGGAAGGACTGAGCTGCCGGATGATGGAGACGTCGTTCTTTATGTCGCACGAGTCGCTGATCATCGGCAAGCGCCCGTGGTATCTGCGCCTGCGCGGCAAGCTGTACCTCATCCTGCAGCGTAACGCCCTGCGCGCGCCTGACCAGTTTGAGATCCCGCCTAACCGCGTCATTGAGCTGGGGACGCAGGTCGAGATCTAATCCCTTCTGAAAATGCCGGGTGGCGCTTCGCTTACCCGGCCTACCAAACCCCTCGCCAACCCACAATAATTGTCTCTGCATTTCACTTAGCGAAACGTTTCGACGTCGATCACAAATCTGTTACGTCATGATGGTTTTCTGAACATTCTTGAGATTAAACTGATGTCAGCGAAACGTTTCGCTAGTGGAGCAAGAAAATGAAGAAAGGCACGGTACTCAACTCAGAAATCTCATCGGTTATTTCCCGTCTTGGGCATACCGATACGCTGGTGGTTTGCGATGCAGGCTTACCGGTTCCGCGCAGCACAACCCGTATCGATATGGCGTTAACGCAGGGTGTACCCTCGTTTATGCAGGTACTGGATGTGGTGACCGCGGAGATGCAGGTTGAGGCAGCCATTCTCGCGGCGGAAATCAAACAACATAATCCGCAACTCCACGAAACGTTGCTCAGCCATATTGAGCAACTGCAACAACACCAGGGAAACACCATAGAAATTCGTTACACGACGCACGAACAGTTCAAACAACAAACCGCAGACAGTCAGGCGGTGATTCGCAGCGGGGAGTGTTCCCCGTATGCGAATATCATTCTCTGTGCTGGCGTCACATTCTGAGGCCATCATGGACGCATTACTGCAACTCAAAGGGATCGATAAGTCGTTCCCGGGCGTAAAAGCCCTCTCCGGCGCGGCGCTGAACGTCTACCCCGGGCGCGTGATGGCGCTGGTGGGCGAAAACGGTGCCGGCAAATCCACCATGATGAAAGTGCTGACCGGTATCTATCAACGCGATGCCGGTTCACTCGTCTGGCTGGGGAAAGAGACCACCTTCAACGGTCCGAAATCCTCTCAGGAAGCCGGGATCGGTATTATTCACCAGGAGCTGAACCTGATACCGCAGCTCACCATTGCGGAAAACATCTTCCTCGGCCGCGAGTTTGTTAACCGGTTCGGCAAAATCGACTGGAAAACGATGTACGCCGAAGCGGACAAGCTGCTGGCGAAGCTGAACCTGCGCTTTAAGAGCGACCGCCTGGTCGGCGATCTGTCCATTGGCGATCAGCAGATGGTGGAAATCGCGAAGGTGCTGAGCTTTGAGTCGAAGGTCATCATTATGGATGAACCGACCGACGCCCTGACCGATACCGAAACCGAATCCCTGTTCCGCGTGATCCGCGAGCTGAAATCGCAGGGGCGCGGGATTGTCTATATCTCTCACCGCATGAAAGAGATCTTCGAAATCTGCGATGACGTTACCGTCTTCCGCGACGGGCAGTTTATTGCCGAGCGCGAAGTCGCCACGCTGACCGAAGATACGCTCATCGAAATGATGGTGGGACGCAAGCTCGAAGATCAGTATCCGCATCTGGAGAAAGCGCCGGGTGAGATCCGCCTGAAGGTGGACAACCTCTGCGGTCCGGGTGTGAACGACGTGACCTTTACCCTGCGCCAGGGCGAGATCCTGGGCGTGGCGGGACTGATGGGTGCTGGACGTACCGAGCTGATGAAAGTGTTGTACGGCGCACTGCCGCGCACCAGCGGTTATGTCACCCTCGACGGTCATGAAGTGGTCACCCGTTCTCCGCAGGATGGTCTGGCGAACGGCATCGTTTATATATCCGAAGACCGCAAGCGCGACGGCCTGGTGCTGGGGATGTCGGTTAAAGAGAACATGTCCCTGACCGCGCTGCGCTATTTCAGCCATAGCGGCGGTAGCCTGAAGCATAAAGATGAGCAGCAGGCGGTCAGCGATTTTATCCGCCTCTTTAACGTCAAAACCCCGTCGATGGAGCAGGCGATTGGCCTGTTGTCCGGCGGTAATCAGCAGAAAGTGGCGATTGCGCGCGGGCTGATGACGCGCCCGAAAGTGCTGATCCTCGACGAGCCAACCCGCGGCGTAGACGTGGGCGCGAAGAAAGAGATCTATCAGCTGATTAACCAGTTCAAGGCCGACGGTCTGAGCATCATTCTGGTCTCTTCCGAGATGCCAGAAGTATTAGGCATGAGCGATCGCATTATCGTCATGCATGAAGGGCATCTCGGCGGTGAATTCACTCGCGAGCAGGCCACCCAGGAAGTTCTGATGGCTGCCGCTGTGGGCAAGCTTAATCGCGTGAATCAGGAGTAAGAAGATGACTACCCAGGCTGTTTCTGGTCGCCGCTATTTCACAAAGGCATGGCTGATGGAACAAAAATCGCTGATTGCCCTGCTGGTGCTGATCGCGATTGTATCGACCATGAGCCCGAACTTTTTCACCGTTAATAACCTGTTCAACATTCTGCAGCAGACGTCTGTGAACGCCATTATGGCGGTCGGCATGACGCTGGTGATTTTGACCTCAGGTATCGATCTGTCCGTCGGTTCCCTGCTGGCGCTCACCGGCGCGATCGCCGCTTCGATTGTCGGCATTGAAGTCAACGCGCTGGTTGCCGTGGCCGCTGCCCTGGCGGCAGGCGCGGCGATTGGCGCCGTAACAGGCGTGATTGTGGCAAAAGGCCGCGTTCAGGCGTTTATCGCCACGCTGGTGATGATGCTGCTGCTGCGCGGTGTGACCATGGTATACACCAACGGTAGCCCGGTTAATACCGGCTTTACCGATAACGCGGATCTGTTTGGCTGGTTCGGTATCGGTCGCCCGCTGGGTGTTCCGACCCCGGTCTGGATCATGGCTATCGTCTTCCTGGCGGCGTGGTACATGCTGCACCACACCCGTCTGGGCCGTTATATTTACGCGCTGGGCGGTAACGAAGCGGCAACGCGCCTGTCCGGTATCAGCGTTAATAAAGTCAAAATTATCGTTTACTCCCTGTGCGGTCTGCTGGCATCGCTGGCAGGTATCATCGAAGTGGCGCGCCTCTCTTCTGCGCAGCCGACGGCGGGTACGGGGTATGAGCTGGATGCTATCGCAGCAGTGGTTCTGGGCGGTACGAGTCTTGCGGGCGGTAAAGGTCGCATTGTTGGGACATTGATCGGTGCACTGATTCTCGGTTTCCTGAATAATGGTTTGAATTTGTTAGGTGTTTCCTCCTATTACCAGATGATCGTTAAGGCAGTGGTGATTTTGCTGGCGGTACTGGTAGACAACAAAAAACAGTAACTGACGACACTACAGGACATCTTAGATATGAACATGAAAAAACTGGCTACCCTGGTTTCTGCTGTCGCGCTGAGCGCAACCGTAAGTGCTAACGCCATGGCGAAAGATACCATCGCGCTGGTTGTCTCTACCCTGAACAACCCGTTCTTCGTCTCCCTGAAGGACGGTGCGCAGAAAGAAGCGGACAAACTGGGCTACAACCTGGTGGTACTGGATTCACAGAACAACCCGGCGAAAGAGCTGGCTAACGTTCAGGACTTAACCGTTCGTGGCACTAAAATTCTGCTGATCAACCCAACCGATTCTGACGCCGTCGGTAACGCCGTTAAAATGGCAAACCAGGCGAAAATTCCGGTGATCACTCTGGATCGCCAGGCAACGAAAGGCGAAGTTGTTAGCCACATTGCGTCTGATAACGTGCTGGGCGGCAAAATCGCGGGTGATTACATCGCGAAGAAAGCCGGCGAAGGCGCGAAAGTTATCGAACTGCAGGGGATTGCCGGTACGTCCGCAGCCCGCGAGCGTGGTGAAGGCTTCCAGCAGGCTGTGGCTGCGCACAAATTTAACGTGCTGGCAAGCCAGCCAGCCGACTTCGACCGTACTAAAGGTCTGAACGTTATGCAGAACCTGCTGACCGCGCACCCTGACGTGCAGGCGGTATTCGCGCAGAACGACGAAATGGCGCTGGGCGCGCTGCGTGCCCTGCAGACCGCAGGTAAATCTGATGTGATGGTTGTCGGATTTGACGGCACGCCGGATGGTGAAAAAGCGGTAAACGATGGCAAACTGGCTGCGACCATCGCTCAGCTGCCTGAGCAGATTGGCGCCACTGGCGTTGAAACTGCCGACAAAGTGCTGAAGGGCGAAAAAGTTCAGGCTAAATACCCAGTTGACCTGAAGCTGGTCATCAAGCAGTAAAAGGCGAATCAGGCAGTCGCTGGCTGCCTGAGGGACACCAATAAAGAAAAGTGTGGCATACGCCACCGGGTAACACCGGTGGCGCTCTCAGATGGACAACCCAACCATGAAAACCGCAGGCAACCTCGTCGTCCTTGGCAGTATCAATGCCGATCACATTCTTAACCTTGAATCGTTCCCTGCACCGGGCGAAACCGTCACGGGTAACCAGTATCAGGTAGCATTTGGCGGTAAAGGTGCCAACCAGGCCGTCGCCGCCGGTCGCAGCGGGGCGAATATTGCGTTTATCGCCTGCACGGGTGATGACGATACCGGTGAGCGCGTACGCAAACAGCTGGCGAGCGACAACATTGATATCGCACCGGTCAGCGTGGTTGCAGGGGAATCGACCGGCGTGGCGCTGATTTTCGTCAACGCTGAAGGTGAGAATGTCATCGGTATTCATGCAGGTGCTAACGCTGCGCTGACGACGGAGCGCGTAGAAGCGCAACGTGCCATCATCGCCGGAGCGGAAGCCCTGCTCATGCAACTGGAGTCACCGGTTGAAAGCGTGCTGGCTGCCGCGAAAATTGCGCATGAAAATCATACCACTGTCGTACTTAACCCGGCCCCGGCCCGGGTATTATCAGACGAGCTGCTGGCGCTGGTGGACATCATTACGCCGAACGAAACCGAAGCCGAAAAGCTGACGGGCATCCGCGTAGAAAATGATGACGATGCCGCGCGAGCCGCGCGTGCACTGCATGATAAGGGCATCGGTACCGTGATTATCACCCTTGGTAGCCGTGGGGTGTGGGCAAGCGTCAATGGCGAAGGCCGTCGCGTGCCGGGCTTTAAGGTCAAAGCGATTGATACCATCGCAGCGGGAGATACCTTCAACGGTGCACTGGTCACCGCGCTGCTGGAAGGCAAGAGAATGGATGACGCTATTCGCTTCGCACACGCTGCTGCAGCGATTGCGGTGACGCGCAAAGGCGCCCAGCCTTCCGTTCCGTGGCGTAAAGAGATCGATGAATTCTTAAGTCAACAGGGGTAACGCTTGGCCACAATGAAAGATGTCGCCCGCATGGCGGGCGTTTCTACCTCGACGGTCTCCCACGTTATAAACAACGATCGCTTCGTCAGCGAGGCGATTCGTGAGAAAGTCGAAGCTGCGGTAAAAGAACTCAACTATGCGCCGTCTGCGCTGGCGCGCAGCCTTAAGCTCAACCAGACGCGCACCATCGGTATGCTGATCACCGCGAGTACCAACCCCTTTTATTCAGAACTGGTTCGCGGCGTGGAGCGCAGCTGCTTCGAGCGTGGCTACAGCCTGGTGCTGTGCAATACCGAGGGTGACGAGCAGCGCATGAATCGTAACCTGGAAACGCTGATGCAAAAACGCGTCGACGGGCTATTGCTGCTCTGCACCGAAACGCACCAGCCCTCGAAAGAGATCATCCAGCGTTATCCTTCTATCCCAACGGTGATGATGGACTGGGCGCCGTTCGACGGAACCAGCGATCTCATTCAGGATAACTCCCTGCTGGGCGGTGATATGGCGACTCAGTACCTGATTGATAAAGGACACACTCGCATTGCCTGTATTACGGGGCCGCTGGATAAAACCCCGGCGCGTTTGCGTCTGGAAGGGTATCTCTCCGCCATGGAACGAGCGGGGCTTGCCATTCCTGATGGCTACCGGATCACAGGCGACTTTGAGTTTAACGGCGGTTTCGAGGCAATGCAGAAACTGCTAACGCAAAAGCCGCGTCCGCAGGCGGTCTTTATTGGTAACGACGCGATGGCGTTTGGTGCCTATCAGGCGTTGTATCAGGCGGGGCTACGCGTGCCGGACGATATGGCGGTGATTGGCTATGACGATATCGAACTGGCCAGCTACATGACGCCGCCGCTGACCACTATTCATCAGCCGAAGGATGAACTGGGCGAGCTGGCCATCGATGTGTTGATCCACCGTATGGCGCAGCCCACGCTGCAACAGCAACGGCTGCAGCTTACTCCTGTTCTGATGGAACGCGGTTCGGTTTAGCTTTCTCTTTGTGACGCTCTTTAATCAGGTTTCGGCCGTCTTTTGGTTTTAACAGCATAAAGACCAGCGCCGATACCACGGTAAGTGCGCCCATGGTGATAAAGGTATAGTGGAACTGCTCAACGGTATTCGCGCTGTCAAAACCCTCATAAAACCTCAGCACCGCTGCGCTCACGGCAACCCCTAAACTGATCGACAGCTGTTGCGTTACCGCCAGCACGCTGTTGCCGCTGCTGGCGTTCTCGTCAGTCAGGTCGGCGAGGGTGATGGTGTTCATCGACGTGAACTGCGTCGACATCGCCATGCCCAACACAAACAGCGGCAGGATCAGCATCCAGACGGGTAACGCGGCGGATTGCAACGAGAACTGCGCAATCATCAGACCGATAAAGACCGTCACGCCAACCAGCGTCTTACGATAGCCAAACCAGCGCAGCACCTGTGTAACGGTTGATTTTGCCAGAATCGAGCCCATTGCCGTGGGCGCCATCATGCAGCCAGCAATCAGGGCCGGGTAGCCAAAACCCACCTGCAGCATCAATGGCATCAGGAACGGCACACAGCCCGTCCCCAAACGAGACGCAATGTTCCCTGCAATCCCAACGGAAAACGTTCGGGTATTAAAGAGCCCCAGGGAGATTAACGGCGTCGGGTGACGACGCGCGTGACGTATATAAAGAAGGAATAACAGAATACCGCCGAGGATAACGGAGAGCGCTAACCACGTCGCGACGATCTTCTCGCCAAACAGCTCCATCCCGCTGGAGAATAACACCAGGCTCAGGCCAAACAGGAAAAAGCCGCCCATATCGAAGCTGCGCCTTGGCGTGGTGAAGTTCGGCATATATTTGCGGGCATACAGCAGCCCCGCAACGCCAATTGGAATATTAATCAGGAAGATCCAGTGCCAGCTTGCCCAGGTGACAAACACGCCACCGAGTACCGGGCCAAGAATCGGGCCGACCAGGCCCGGCATGGTGACGAAGTTGAGTACGGGAAGCAGTTCGCTCCTGGGGTAGGCTCGCAGCAAGGCAAGGCGCGCCACCGGCATCATCATCGCGCCGCCAATGCCCTGCAATACGCGGAAGATAACCAGCTCCGTTAAGGATGAGGAGAGCGCACAGGCCAGCGATCCAAGCGTAAAGAGCGTGACGGCCAGCATGAAAACTCTGCGGGTGCCAAAGCGGTCGGCCAGCCAGCCGCTGACCGGAATTAACATTGCGACCGTCAGGGTATAGCTGATGATGGCGGACTGCATCGCCAGCGGGGAGCGGTTAAGGCTTTGCGCTATAGCGGGAAGCGCTGTGTTGAGGATGGTGGCATCCAGTGCCTGCATAAAAAACGCCATGGCTGCAATCCACGGCAATCCGGCCATGCTGCGCGCTTTTTTCGTTGTCATTTATTTACCTGCTGGTGGGTTGGTGCGGCCAGCAATGCCTGGCACGCACTCAGGGCTCGCTGCCCGTCGCTTTCCTGGATGGCATCAACTATCGCCTGGTGCAAATCCAGTTTTACCACTTCGTTTTGTGTAATAGAGGTAAAGTAGGTGTGATACACCGAATGGAATAAAGAGGCAAAAGAAGTGAGAAACGGATTGGCGCTCATCATATAGATGTGTTCATGCCAGGCCATATCAACCTCAACCCAGCGTTCGCGGTTGAAGTGTTTTTTCAGGAACACCATCTCTTCCATCAGCGCGTTAAGCTGCGCTTTCTGCTCCGCTGTTCCCAGCGTGGCGGCAAGCAGACATGCCTGAGGTTCAAGGCTGCTGCGCATCACCAGAAAGTGATCGACGACCTGATGAAAGTTATCTTCCGTCATCCACCAGGAGAGCAGCTCCTGATCGAGAAAATTCCAGTTACTCTGTGGCATCACGCGTGTGCCAATGCGAGGGCGTGGAAGCACCATACCTTTTGCCGTCAGGGTTTTCACCGCTTCGCGCACGGCGGTACGGCTCACCCCAAATTGCTCACCCAGCTCCATCTCACCCGGCAGGATGCTGCCCGGGGCATATTTACCCGCTAAAATCCGCTGAGCCAGCTTTTCTGCCAGCACGTACGACAGGTTTTTTTGGGCGGCCAGCTGTTGTGCGCTTAATGGCATCGCTTTTATTCCTTAAAGATTCATGCTGATAATTATGCCACCTCGAATGTGATTGTGGTTGCAGATACATCAAATAGAACAATTTGTAGCTTGATTTCACCTCTGTTGGTGAAAAAAAACGCGGATGGAAACTTTTTTTAAATTTCCTCTTGTCACGTCGGAATAACTCCCTATAATGCGCCTCCACTGACACGGAACAACGGCACACACGCCGCCGGGTCAGCAGAGAAAAGCGAAATTAATCACTTGACTCTGAAGCGGGAAAGCGTAATATGCACACCCCGCGCCGCTGCGAAAAGCGAAGCGGCACTGCTCTTTAACAATTTATCAGACAATCTGTGTGGGCACTCAAAGTGACATGGATTCTTAATGTCTTCGGACAATAAATGAATACCAAGTCTCTGAGTGAACATACGTAATTCATTACGAAGTTTAATTCACGAGCATCAAACTTAAATTGAAGAGTTTGATCATGGCTCAGATTGAACGCTGGCGGCAGGCCTAACACATGCAAGTCGAGCGGCAGCGGAAAGTAGCTTGCTACTTTGCCGGCGAGCGGCGGACGGGTGAGTAATGTCTGGGAAACTGCCTGATGGAGGGGGATAACTACTGGAAACGGTAGCTAATACCGCATAACGTCGCAAGACCAAAGAGGGGGACCTTCGGGCCTCTTGCCATCAGATGTGCCCAGATGGGATTAGCTAGTAGGTGGGGTAACGGCTCACCTAGGCGACGATCCCTAGCTGGTCTGAGAGGATGACCAGCCACACTGGAACTGAGACACGGTCCAGACTCCTACGGGAGGCAGCAGTGGGGAATATTGCACAATGGGCGCAAGCCTGATGCAGCCATGCCGCGTGTATGAAGAAGGCCTTCGGGTTGTAAAGTACTTTCAGCGGGGAGGAAGGTGTTGTGGTTAATAACCACAGCAATTGACGTTACCCGCAGAAGAAGCACCGGCTAACTCCGTGCCAGCAGCCGCGGTAATACGGAGGGTGCAAGCGTTAATCGGAATTACTGGGCGTAAAGCGCACGCAGGCGGTCTGTCAAGTCGGATGTGAAATCCCCGGGCTCAACCTGGGAACTGCATTCGAAACTGGCAGGCTAGAGTCTTGTAGAGGGGGGTAGAATTCCAGGTGTAGCGGTGAAATGCGTAGAGATCTGGAGGAATACCGGTGGCGAAGGCGGCCCCCTGGACAAAGACTGACGCTCAGGTGCGAAAGCGTGGGGAGCAAACAGGATTAGATACCCTGGTAGTCCACGCCGTAAACGATGTCGACTTGGAGGTTGTGCCCTTGAGGCGTGGCTTCCGGAGCTAACGCGTTAAGTCGACCGCCTGGGGAGTACGGCCGCAAGGTTAAAACTCAAATGAATTGACGGGGGCCCGCACAAGCGGTGGAGCATGTGGTTTAATTCGATGCAACGCGAAGAACCTTACCTACTCTTGACATCCAGAGAACTTTCCAGAGATGGATTGGTGCCTTCGGGAACTCTGAGACAGGTGCTGCATGGCTGTCGTCAGCTCGTGTTGTGAAATGTTGGGTTAAGTCCCGCAACGAGCGCAACCCTTATCCTTTGTTGCCAGCGGTTAGGCCGGGAACTCAAAGGAGACTGCCAGTGATAAACTGGAGGAAGGTGGGGATGACGTCAAGTCATCATGGCCCTTACGAGTAGGGCTACACACGTGCTACAATGGCGCATACAAAGAGAAGCGACCTCGCGAGAGCAAGCGGACCTCATAAAGTGCGTCGTAGTCCGGATTGGAGTCTGCAACTCGACTCCATGAAGTCGGAATCGCTAGTAATCGTAGATCAGAATGCTACGGTGAATACGTTCCCGGGCCTTGTACACACCGCCCGTCACACCATGGGAGTGGGTTGCAAAAGAAGTAGGTAGCTTAACCTTCGGGAGGGCGCTTACCACTTTGTGATTCATGACTGGGGTGAAGTCGTAACAAGGTAACCGTAGGGGAACCTGCGGTTGGATCACCTCCTTACCTTAAAGAACCTGCCTTTGTAGTGTCCACACAGATTGTCTGATGAAAAGTAAATAGCAAGGCGTCTTGCGATTGAGACTTACACGTCCCCTTCGTCTAGAGGCCCAGGACACCGCCCTTTCACGGCGGTAACAGGGGTTCGAATCCCCTAGGGGACGCCACTTGCTGGTTCGTGAGTGAAAGTCACCTGCCTCAGTATCTCAAAACTCATCTTCGGGTGACGTTTGAGATATTTGCTCTTTAAAAATCTGGATCAAGCTGAAAATTGAAACGACACATCTTTAATGGTGTGTTCGAGTCTCTCAAATTTTCGCAATCATGAAGTGAAACATCTTCGGGTTGTGAGGTTAAGCGACTAAGCGTACACGGTGGATGCCCTGGCAGTCAGAGGCGATGAAGGACGTGCTAATCTGCGAAAAGCGCCGGCGAGGTGATATGAACCTTTGACCCGGCGATGTCCGAATGGGGAAACCCAGTGCAATTCGTTGCACTATCGTTAACTGAATACATAGGTTAACGAGGCGAACCGGGGGAACTGAAACATCTAAGTACCCCGAGGAAAAGAAATCAACCGAGATTCCCCCAGTAGCGGCGAGCGAACGGGGAGCAGCCCAGAGTCTGAATCAGCTTGTGTGTTAGTGGAAGCGTCTGGAAAGTCGCACGGTACAGGGTGACAGTCCCGTACACGAAAGCACACAGGTTGTGAACTCGAAGAGTAGGGCGGGACACGTGGTATCCTGTCTGAATATGGGGGGACCATCCTCCAAGGCTAAATACTCCTGACTGACCGATAGTGAACCAGTACCGTGAGGGAAAGGCGAAAAGAACCCCGGCGAGGGGAGTGAAAAAGAACCTGAAACCGTGTACGTACAAGCAGTGGGAGCACCCTTGTGGTGTGACTGCGTACCTTTTGTATAATGGGTCAGCGACTTATATTCTGTAGCAAGGTTAACCGTATAGGGGAGCCGAAGGGAAACCGAGTCTTAACTGGGCGTTAAGTTGCAGGGTATAGACCCGAAACCCGGTGATCTAGCCATGGGCAGGTTGAAGGTTGGGTAACACTAACTGGAGGACCGAACCGACTAATGTTGAAAAATTAGCGGATGACTTGTGGCTGGGGGTGAAAGGCCAATCAAACCGGGAGATAGCTGGTTCTCCCCGAAAGCTATTTAGGTAGCGCCTCGTGAACTCATCTTCGGGGGTAGAGCACTGTTTCGGCTAGGGGGCCATCCCGGCTTACCAACCCGATGCAAACTACGAATACCGAAGAATGTTATCACGGGAGACACACGGCGGGTGCTAACGTCCGTCGTGAAGAGGGAAACAACCCAGACCGCCAGCTAAGGTCCCAAAGTCATGGTTAAGTGGGAAACGATGTGGGAAGGCACAGACAGCCAGGATGTTGGCTTAGAAGCAGCCATCATTTAAAGAAAGCGTAATAGCTCACTGGTCGAGTCGGCCTGCGCGGAAGATGTAACGGGGCTAAACCATGCACCGAAGCTGCGGCAGCGACGCTTATGCGTTGTTGGGTAGGGGAGCGTTCTGTAAGCCGTTGAAGGTGTGCTGTGAGGCATGCTGGAGGTATCAGAAGTGCGAATGCTGACATAAGTAACGATAAAGCGGGTGAAAAGCCCGCTCGCCGGAAGACCAAGGGTTCCTGTCCAACGTTAATCGGGGCAGGGTGAGTCGACCCCTAAGGCGAGGCCGAAAGGCGTAGTCGATGGGAAACAGGTTAATATTCCTGTACTTGGTGTTACTGCGAAGGGGGGACGGAGAAGGCTATGTTAGCCGGGCGACGGTTGTCCCGGTTTAAGCATGTAGGCGGAGGTTCCAGGTAAATCCGGTACCTTTTAACGCTGAGGTGTGATGACGAGGCACTACGGTGCTGAAGTAACAAATGCCCTGCTTCCAGGAAAAGCCTCTAAGCATCAGGTAACACGAAATCGTACCCCAAACCGACACAGGTGGTCAGGTAGAGAATACCAAGGCGCTTGAGAGAACTCGGGTGAAGGAACTAGGCAAAATGGTGCCGTAACTTCGGGAGAAGGCACGCTGATATGTAGGTGAAGCCCCTGCGGGTGGAGCTGAAATCAGTCGAAGATACCAGCTGGCTGCAACTGTTTATTAAAAACACAGCACTGTGCAAACACGAAAGTGGACGTATACGGTGTGACGCCTGCCCGGTGCCGGAAGGTTAATTGATGGGGTTAGCGGCAACGCGAAGCTCTTGATCGAAGCCCCGGTAAACGGCGGCCGTAACTATAACGGTCCTAAGGTAGCGAAATTCCTTGTCGGGTAAGTTCCGACCTGCACGAATGGCGTAATGATGGCCAGGCTGTCTCCACCCGAGACTCAGTGAAATTGAACTCGCTGTGAAGATGCAGTGTACCCGCGGCAAGACGGAAAGACCCCGTGAACCTTTACTATAGCTTGACACTGAACACTGGTCCTTGATGTGTAGGATAGGTGGGAGGCTTTGAAGCGTGGACGCCAGTCTGCGTGGAGCCGACCTTGAAATACCACCCTTTAATGGCTGGTGTTCTAACGTAGACCCGTAATCCGGGTTGCGGACAGTGTCTGGTGGGTAGTTTGACTGGGGCGGTCTCCTCCCAAAGAGTAACGGAGGAGCACGAAGGTTAGCTAATCCTGGTCGGACATCAGGAGGTTAGTGCAATGGCATAAGCTAGCTTGACTGCGAGAGTGACGGCTCGAGCAGGTGCGAAAGCAGGTCATAGTGATCCGGTGGTTCTGAATGGAAGGGCCATCGCTCAACGGATAAAAGGTACTCCGGGGATAACAGGCTGATACCGCCCAAGAGTTCATATCGACGGCGGTGTTTGGCACCTCGATGTCGGCTCATCACATCCTGGGGCTGAAGTAGGTCCCAAGGGTATGGCTGTTCGCCATTTAAAGTGGTACGCGAGCTGGGTTTAGAACGTCGTGAGACAGTTCGGTCCCTATCTGCCGTGGGCGCTGGAGAATTGAGGGGGGCTGCTCCTAGTACGAGAGGACCGGAGTGGACGCATCACTGGTGTTCGGGTTGTCATGCCAATGGCACTGCCCGGTAGCTAAATGCGGAAAAGATAAGTGCTGAAAGCATCTAAGCACGAAACTTGCCCCGAGATGAGTTCTCCCTGACCCTTTAAGGGTCCTGAAGGAACGTTGAAGACTACGACGTTGATAGGTCGGGTGTGTAAGCGCAGCGATGCGTTGAGCTAACCGATACTAATGAACCGTGAGGCTTAACCTTACAACGCCGAAGCTGTTTCGGCGAAGAGACAGACACGATTTTCAGCCTGATACAGATTAAACAGAATTTGCCTGGCGGCTTTAGCGCGGTGGTCCCACCTGACCCCATGCCGAACTCAGAAGTGAAACGCCGTAGCGCCGATGGTAGTGTGGGGTCTCCCCATGTGAGAGTAGGGAACTGCCAGGCATCAAATAAGTAGAGAGGCCATCCGAAAGGATGGCCTTTTTGCGTTTAAGCATCACAGAGATTTGTAGGCCGGATAAGGCAAAGCTGCCACCCGGCAAGTCAGATCGCACTCCACTCCACAATAAACTCCGCAATCCCATCCACATCATTTAAATCCAGCATCGGAACTTCAAGCGGCAATACAACATCACTGGCCACCGCAATCACATGCTCATCCAGCGTTAATTCGCTGAAATCATGCCCGGCATCGCTTCTGAACAGCAGGATCTTAGGCACGGCCTCATGCTTAAATCCCTCGACCAGCACCAGATCCAGCGTGGCGTGATCCATCCGGCTGACCAGATAAGCGAGATCCAGCGGTGCCTCATCCGGCGTTTCTGTCATCAGCGCCCAGCGTTGAGTACTTGCCACCATCGTTTGCGCTGCACCCGCTTTACGCAACGCATAGCTATCTTTGCCCGGTTTATCGACATCCATATTATGGTGGGTATGTTTAATCAATCCTGGACGGATACCTCTGGCACAAAGCGCAGGAATGAGCTTTTTCAGCAGAGTGGTTTTTCCGGTCCCACTCCAGGCAGAAATGGCGACAACAGGTATCATCTTTTCTCCTGCATCATCTGCAAATCGTCAGGCGTATTCACATTCACAAATGCTGATTTTAAATCGCTAAAATCAACGGGATGACCGCCAGACTCGCGCATAAAAGCCATCACCCTGCGCTCTCCCGCAGCCAGATAGTACTGCAGGGCTGGCGCCAGGGATCGGTGCATCAATGCGATAGCAGGATGATCACGCTCGCCGTCATGTACCCAAACCACAGGAGCCGTACCCCGAAGCAGCAACAAACGTTCGACAAGACAGGACGGAATAAACGGGGTATCGCAGGGACAGAAGATGAACCACTCTCCGTGAGACTGTTGCATGACCGAAAGCATGCCGGCCAGCGGTCCCGGGTAATCCTCAAGGATATCCTGATAAACGGCATACCCGCTGAGCTGGTAAGTGTCGATATGCCGGTTAGCACTGATGGCCATTGTCGACACCTGGCCTGCGAGCGTATCAGCGACACATTGCCACAAGGGTTTGCCGTTCAGGCGTTGAAGCCCCTTATCTTTTCCCCCCATTCGCGTCGCTCTGCCACCTGCTAGAACGACCCCAATGATTTCCTGGCTAAGATTCACGAATATCGCCTCTTTTATTGTGGGATTGACCCTGCTAACGTGTCACTCTAAATGAAAGGAGCACCACCATGAAATGTAAACGTCTGAATGAAGTTATTGAACTCCTCCAGCCCGCCTGGCAAAAAGAGCCAGAGCTAAATCTGATGCAATTTTTACAGAAACTGGCGAAAGAGTCAGGTTTTGACGGCGATCTGGCAGACCTTTCTGACGACATCCTGATCTATCACCTTAAAATGCGTGACTCTGCCAAAGATGCTGTTATTCCTGGTATTCAGAAAGATTATGAGGAAGATTTTAAGACCGCATTACTGCGCGCCCGAGGCGTAATTAAAGAGTAAAAGCTTGTAAGCGGCGGCACCGAAATCGCCACAAGATGATATCCTGAATCATTCGTATAATTTCCGGATGATCGGATGAACGACCAGGCTTTTACTTTCCAGACATTACACCCGGACACCATTATGGATGCCCTGTTTGAACAGGGTATTCGGGTGGATTCCGGGCTAACACCGTTAAACAGCTACGAAAACCGCGTCTATCAGTTTCAGGATGAGGATCGTCAGCGCTTCGTCGTAAAATTCTATCGTCCTGAACGCTGGTCCGCAGAACAAATTCAGGAAGAGCATCAGTTTGCTCACGATCTGCTGGATGACGATGTTCCCGTTGCCGCACCGCTAAAATTCAATAACCAAACGCTCCTCACGCACGAAGGGTTTTACTACGCTGTATTCCCGAGCCTGGGTGGCCGCCAATTTGAAGCGGATAATATTGATCAGATGGAGTGGATTGCCCGCTATCTTGGGCGCATACACCAGACGGGACGCAAAAAAGCCTTTATTGCCCGCCCGACTATCGGGATTCAGGAATACCTTCTTGAGCCGCGCGGAATATTCGAAACGTCTGCCATGATTCCCACTGCGTTAAAGGATGATTTCCTCAACGCCACCGATAAGCTCATTGCTGCTGTTAAAACCTGCTGGCGCGACGATATTTCTGTCCTGCGCCTGCATGGCGATTGTCATGCCGGAAATATCCTCTGGCGTGATGGCCCGCTTTTTGTCGATCTCGATGATGCGCGTATGGGGCCAGCGGTTCAGGACCTGTGGATGTTGCTCAATGGCGACAAAGCCGAGCAACGCATGCAGCTTGAAACCATTATTGAAGCTTATGAAGAATTTAGCCCGTTTAATTCAGACGAAATTGCCCTGATTGAGCCTTTACGTGCGATGCGTTTTGTTTATTATCTCGCATGGTTAATCAGGCGTTGGGACGATCCCGCATTTCCCCGGAATTTCCCGTGGCTTACCGGAGAGGATTACTGGCGTAGCCAGATATCTACATTTACTGAGCAGGTCAAGGTTCTTCAGGAACCCCCTCTGCAATTAACGCCGATGTATTAATTGGACACACCCAGGAGAGAGTTAATCATGAAAAAAATTTGGCTGGCGCTGGCAGGTATGATTCTGGCATTTAGCGCTTCTGCTGCGCAGTTTACCGACGGCAAACAGTTCATCACGCTGGACAAACCGGTTGCTGGCGAGCCACAGGTTCTGGAGTTCTTCTCGTTCTATTGCCCACACTGCTATCAGTTCGAGCAGGTTCTGCATGTTTCTGACAACGTGAAGAAAAAGCTGCCAGAAGGCACCAAAATGACCAAGTACCACGTCGAGTTCCTGGGCCCATTGGGTAAAGACCTGACCCAGGCGTGGGCGGTTGCGATGGCACTGGGCGTGGAAGATAAGATCACTGCGCCAATGTTTGAAGCCGTACAGAAAACCCAGACCGTGCAGACCACTGCGGATATCCGTAAAGTGTTCGTTGATGCCGGCGTGAAAGGGGAAGAGTATGACGCAGCATGGAACAGCTTTGTGGTGAAATCTCTGGTTGCTCAGCAGGAAAAAGCGGCTGCTGACCTCCAGCTTCAGGGCGTTCCGGCGATGTTTGTTAACGGCAAATACCAGCTGAACATGCAGGGCATGGACACCAGCAGCATGGATATCTTCGTACAGCAGTATGCTGATACCGTGAAATACCTGGTTGAGAAGAAGTAATTTCGCGGATGTAAAAACGCCGGTCACTGACCGGCGTTTTTGTATGAAGATTTAATATTGTCTATCTGTTCGTCTTTCTCTTTCCAGAGCGTATTAAGCCACTGCTGGAAACGACGCTTGAAATTCTTATCGTTAACGTAATCACCGTGCAGCCCGGCATCTATCGGAACCAGATCGACACGCACAACAATGCGCGTCAGTTTGCCGCTGAGCATATCGTAGAACGGCGTCTTATTGTTTTCCGGATAGCAGAGTGTGACGTTCAGGAGTTTATCGAACTGTGATCCCAGCACGTTAAGCGCCATCGCAATACCCGCAGCCTTTGCCGGCAGCAAGTGCTGGTAAGGGGAGCGAGTTTGTTGATGCTTCTCTTCCGTAAACCGGGAGCCTTCAACAAAGTTCACGATGGTCGTAGGATGCGCGCGAAACTTTTCGCAGGAACGGCGCGTGGTATCCACATCTTTGCCGCGACGCTCGGGATGACGAATCAAATAGCTGCGCGAATAGCGTTTCATAAACGGCATATCAAGTGCCCAGCAGGCCAGCCCGATAAAAGGCACCCAGGCGAGCTGCTGTTTCAGAAAATATTTGTTCATCGGGATGTGTTTGCGAAAAAGTACGCATAACACCACGATGTCCGCCCAGCTGTGGTGATTGCAGATCAGCAGATACCAGTTCTTCTTGTTAAGACTCTCCAGCCCTTTGATATCCCACTTCAGATGCGAGTTCAGGCACAGCAGTATCGCCAGTCCTTCGCACCAGCAGTACATCATGAAGTTACAAAATGCGGACACGGCTCGCCACACCATGGGAACAGGCAGCAGCAGTTTAACGATCCCGGCGATGATGATCGGCACAGAGCAGGCGACAGTCACCAGGATAGTTAAAATGATGCTTAACAGTAATGTTATTGCTGCGAGCAATCTCGGCATGATGAGCTTTTTCAGGTAGTTAGCTGTAAGTGAGCGGTCGGCTATGCAACGCCGGGCGCTGATTTTACCAGAAAACAGACAAATTAATGGCGCTTTGACGTGATGATTTGGCCGCTTTTACCCTGTCGCAGACGATTTCTCTGTGATTGCGCGCTTAACAAGGCTTATATCCACATAGACTAAATTGCCATCAGTTGACCATATAGATAAGATCTAATGCTATAACAGCATGATAATTAAGATCTAAAAATTAACGCATATGTATTTTTTACGTCTGTTATTCATATGAAGTGAAAATATACACAAACTTATCCACAGTTTGATTTTTGCGAGCGATCCTCACGATCGCAAAATCTTTTCCTGTATCTGGCGCTAATACCTGATGTTTTCATCCTTCTGTGGCATCCTTTACCCATAAATTGATTAAAGGCACGGACATTATGGTTCAGATCCCAGAAAACCCTCTTATTCTCGTCGATGGCTCTTCTTACCTGTATCGGGCATATCATGCGTTTCCTCCTCTGACCAATAGCGCAGGGGAACCCACCGGCGCAATGTACGGCGTGCTGAACATGCTGCGCAGCCTGATCCTTCAGTATCAGCCAACCCATGCGGCTGTGGTCTTTGATGCGAAAGGTAAAACTTTCCGCGACGAACTGTTTGAGCATTACAAATCTCACCGTCCGCCAATGCCTGACGATCTGCGCGCGCAGATTGAGCCGCTGCACACCATGGTAAAAGCGATGGGGCTGCCGCTGCTGGCCGTCTCTGGCGTTGAAGCCGATGACGTCATCGGCACGCTGGCGCGTGAAGCAGAAAAGATGGGGCGTCCTGTGCTGATCAGCACCGGTGATAAAGATATGGCGCAGCTGGTGACGCCAGGCATCACCCTGATTAACACCATGACCAACACCATTCTGGGGCCAGAAGAAGTGGTCACAAAGTACGGCGTGCCGCCTGAGCTGATTATCGACTTCCTCGCGTTGATGGGCGACTCCTCGGATAACATCCCGGGTGTCCCTGGCGTCGGTGAAAAAACCGCGCAGGCGCTGCTCCAGGGGCTGGGTGGTCTGGATACGCTCTACGCGGAGCCAGACAAAATCGCCGGGCTCTCCTTCCGTGGCGCAAAAACCATGGCCGGAAAACTGGAAGAGAACAAAGAGGTGGCTTATCTCTCCTATAAGCTGGCCACAATCAAAACCGATGTCGAACTGGAGCTGGGCTGTGAGCAGCTTGAAGTGCAACAGCCTTCCGCTGACGATCTGCTGAGCCTGTTTAAGAAATACGAATTCAAGCGCTGGACGGCTGACGTGGAAGCCGGTAAATGGCTGCAGGCGAAAGGGGCCAAACCTGCTGCAAAGCCGAAGGAGACGATCGTCGTTGACGCAGAAGAGCAGGCGGAAGAAGAAGCCGTGGCGCTTTCCTTCGACAACTACGAAACCATTCTTGAAGAGTCACAGCTAATTGCCTGGATCGAGAAACTGAAAAAGGCGCCCGTCTTTGCCTTTGATACCGAAACCGACAGCCTCGATAACATCTCTGCCAATATGATTGGTCTGTCATTTGCGACAGAGCCTGGTATTGCCGCCTACGTCCCTGTGGCGCACGATTACCTGGATGCGCCGGAGCAGATCTCCCGTGAACGCGTGCTTGAACTGCTGAAGCCGATCCTGGAAGACGAAAAGGCGCTCAAGGTTGGACAAAACCTCAAGTACGACCGCGGCATTCTGCAAAACTACGGCATTGAACTGCGCGGGATTGCCTTCGACACCATGCTTGAATCCTACATTCTGGACAGCGTCGCGGGCCGCCATGATATGGATTCCTTGTCTGACCGCTGGCTCAAGCACAAAACGATCACCTTTGAAGAGATTGCCGGTAAAGGGAAAAATCAGCTCACCTTTAACCAGATTGCTCTGGAAGAAGCGGGGCGCTACGCGGCGGAAGACGCAGATGTCACGCTGCAGCTGCACCTGAAGATGTGGCCAAAACTGCAGAAGCATGAAGGTCCGCTGAACGTGTTCCAGCATATCGAGATGCCGCTGGTGCCCGTGCTGTCCCGCATTGAACGCAACGGCGTGAAGATTGACCCAACGGTGCTGCATAACCACTCCGGGGAGCTGGCGCAGCGTCTGACCGAGCTCGAGCAAAAAGCGCATGAGCTTGCAGGCGAGCCGTTTAACCTCTCTTCGCCGAAGCAGCTGCAAACCATTCTGTTTGAAAAGCAGGGCATCAAGCCGCTGAAGAAAACTCCTGGCGGCGCGCCGTCAACCTCTGAAGAGGTGCTGGAAGAGCTGGCGCTGGATTACCCGCTGCCAAAAGTGATTCTGCAGTACCGTGGCCTCGCGAAGCTGAAGTCTACCTACACCGACAAGCTCCCGCTGATGATCAACCCGAAAACGGGCCGCGTGCACACGTCGTACCATCAGGCTGTCGCGGCGACTGGTCGTCTCTCATCAACCGATCCCAACCTGCAGAACATCCCGGTACGTAACGAAGAAGGCCGCCGTATTCGCCAGGCTTTCATCGCACCAGAGGATTATCTGATTGTCTCTGCTGACTACTCGCAAATTGAGCTGCGCATTATGGCGCATCTGTCCCGCGACAAAGGCCTGCTGACCGCGTTTGCTGAAGGGAAGGATATCCACCGGGCAACTGCGGCGGAAGTCTTCGGCTTGCCGCTGGACAGCGTGACCAACGAGCAGCGCCGCAGTGCTAAGGCGATCAACTTCGGTCTGATTTACGGCATGAGTGCATTTGGTCTTTCGCGCCAGCTCAACATTCCGCGCAAAGAGTCGCAGAAGTATATGGATCTCTACTTCGAGCGTTATCCGGGCGTGCTGGAATACATGGAACGCACCCGCGCGCAGGCGAAGGAAAAAGGTTACGTCGAAACCCTGGATGGCCGCCGCCTCTACCTACCGGACATCAAATCCAGCAACGCGGCGCGTCGCGCTGGCGCAGAGCGTGCGGCGATCAACGCCCCGATGCAGGGTACCGCGGCGGACATTATTAAGCGTGCAATGATCGCCGTTGATGCCTGGCTGGAAAAAGAGAAGCCTCGCGTGAAGATGATCATGCAGGTACACGATGAACTGGTATTTGAAGTGCACAAAGACGACCTCGACGCCGTGTCGAAGAAGATCCACGAACTGATGGAAAGCAGCATGACGCTTGACGTGCCGTTGCTGGTGGAAGTGGGAAGTGGCGAAAACTGGGATCAGGCTCACTAAGGGTTCTTCGCATAACGCGCTTTTTATGTAAGTTTGCAACATAACAACGCGCGTTTTGTGACAATCATTAGAATTCCCTATGTAAAGAATGAAAAAAAACTACAAAAAGTGCTTTTTCTGCAGCACAAAAAGGGGTAGAGTTGTCGGCGTAGGGTACAGAGGTAAGATGTTCTATCTTTCAGACCTTTTACTTCACGTAATCGGATTTGGCTGAATATTTTAGCCGCCCCAGTCAGTAATGACTGGGGCGTTTTTTATTGCGGCAAAGAAAAATTCAGGCAAAAAAAACGCGGCTATCGCCGCGCTCGGTATTACGCTTCTTCCGCTTCCGTCGCGGGTTCCAGCTCGCTAAACCAGGTATCGAGCTTCTGACGCAGCTTGTCCACGCCCAGCTTTTTCAGCGAGGAGAACGGCTCAACCTGCACATCACCGTTGAACGCCAGCACCGCTTCGCGAACCATATTCACCTGCGCTTTACGCGCGCCGCTCGCCAGCTTATCGGCTTTCGTCAGCAGCACCAGCACGGCGATATCGCTTGCTACAGCCCAGTCGATCATCTGCTGATCCAGATCTTTCAGGGGATGGCGAATATCCATCAGCACCACCAGACCTTTCAGGCACAGGCGTTTTTCCAGGTATTCACCCAGCGCACGCTGCCACTTGATTTTCATCTCTTCCGGTACCTGCGCGTAACCGTAGCCCGGTAAGTCGACCAGGCGTTTGCCCTCTGCGACTTCAAACAGGTTGATCAGCTGGGTACGGCCAGGTGTTTTTGAGGTACGCGCCAGGCTCTTCTGATTGGTCAGCGTATTCAGGGCGCTGGATTTCCCCGCATTGGAGCGGCCAGCAAATGCCACTTCAATACCGGTATCAGAAGGAAGGTGGCGAATATCGGGCGCACTGGTGACAAAATGCGTCTGTTGGTAGTTCCAGGTAGTCACGTGGTCGTCTCCAAAATCGTAATCTGAAGGGGATTATACCCGAATGCAGCCAAAAGGCTTTTCTGATTGCTATGAGCTGTAGGCGAATGCCCCAACCGGTGTGAGAGATCGGCCAGTGATGCTATGGGAGATTTCAGAGAATTCGCAGGCGTCAAAAAAGCCAAACTGTTTTAAATCATAAGCTTATTTCCGGGTAATTGTCTGAAAAATCCTTTTTGTACCGTTTCGTTGCTTGTTAGTTTAACGGAACAAGGTAAAGTGTGCGTCAGGGCGAGGAAGCCAACAGGAAATCGACTTAAGGATTAGGGTCAGGAGCGCCAGGAGGCGAAGACGCAGGATTGTCAGGATGACCAACGCCTGGAGGCGTTTTAAAAGGAAATGGAACCGTATCACGGACGGTATTAGCCAAGGGATAAACAGGGTTTGTTGTTGGCAAACACGGAAAGTCTGACCCGCTAAGGGTTGTGAGTCAGGAAAAAAGGCGACAGATTGCTCTGTCGCCTTTTTTCTTTGCTTGCTTTCTGCTAGATTTCGCCGCAATTCTATACTGAAGAAAACGACTTAAAGATAAAACATCATGAAAAAACCAACCTCCGCTGCGGGCGCGAAACGCCCTGCAAAAGCACGCCGCAAAACGCGCGAAGAACTGAACCAGGAAGCGCGCGATCGCAAACGCGACAAAAAACATCGCGGTCACGCTGCGGGTAGCCGTGCCAACGGTGGTGGTGCAGCGGGTGCATCTGCAAAAGGCAAACAGCAGAAAGACCCTCGTATCGGCAGTAAAACTCCCATTCCACTGGGCGTGACAGACACCCCGGTCACTAAGCAGCACAAACCAAAGAGCGAGAAACCTATGCTTTCACCGCAGGCTGAGCTGGATTTGCTGGAGAACGATGAGCGCCTGGACGCGCTGCTGGAACGTCTTGAAGAGGGTGAAACCCTGACCGCTGAAGAGCAGTCATGGGTGGATGCCAAACTGGATCGTATCGATGAACTGATGCAGAAGCTGGGCCTGTCATACGACGATGACGAAGATGAAGAAGAAGACGAGAAGCAGGAAGATATGATGCGTCTTCTGAAGGGTGGAAACTAACATTTGCACCCGGCAGGCACGATAGTCCTGCTTATAACCCTTCCGGTTATATGTTATCTGGTGTGGTTATTCGTTAAACTACGGCGGTTGTCGCGGCGACAGAAGTGGCTGCGCACCCGAATGATGGCCCGCGATGGGGCCAGAACGGGCCGCCGTATACGAACGCGACACCAACGGAAGGAGTGAGCATGTCAGCACCAACTATCGACTGGGATTTGGCCCTAATCCAGAAATATAACTATTCCGGGCCGCGTTATACGTCATACCCCACCGCGCTGGAGTTCTCCG
Source organism: Enterobacter cloacae complex sp. ECL352 (assembly GCF_020149545.1). Taxonomy (NCBI): domain Bacteria; kingdom Pseudomonadati; phylum Pseudomonadota; class Gammaproteobacteria; order Enterobacterales; family Enterobacteriaceae; genus Enterobacter; species Enterobacter cloacae complex sp. ECL352. The sequence continues at coordinate 2,296,862 of NZ_CP083709.1, read as the reverse complement.
ATGCCTTCGGCGAGGCTGATTTCCAGCAGGCTGTCGCGCGCTATCCTGAGCGTCCGCTGTCGCTCTACGTCCATATTCCGTTCTGCCACAAGCTTTGCTACTTCTGCGGCTGCAATAAAATCGTTACCCGTCAGCAGCACAAAGCCGACCAATATCTTGATGCGCTTGAACAAGAAATTGTGCATCGCGCGCCGCTTTTTGCTGGCCGTCACGTCAGCCAGCTGCACTGGGGCGGCGGTACGCCAACCTATCTGAATAAAGCGCAAATCAGCCGCCTGATGACCCTGCTGCGCGGCAATTTCAGTTTTAACGCCGACGCTGAAATCTCGATCGAAGTCGATCCGCGTGAAATTGAGCTGGATGTACTGGAACACTTACGCGCCGAAGGCTTCAATCGTCTGAGTATGGGCGTGCAGGATTTCAATAAAGAGGTTCAGCGTCTGGTGAACCGCGAGCAGGACGAAGAATTTATCTTTGCCTTACTCAATCACGCGCGCGAGATTGGTTTCACCTCGACCAATATTGACCTGATTTACGGCCTGCCAAAGCAAACGCCGGAAAGCTTCGCCTTCACCCTGAAGCGCGTGGCCGAACTCAACCCGGACCGCCTGAGCGTCTTTAACTATGCGCATCTGCCGACGCTCTTTGCCGCTCAGCGCAAAATCAAAGATGCCGATCTTCCTTCTGCCCAGCAGAAGCTGGATATCCTGCAGGAAACCATTACCTCGCTGACCGAAACCGGCTATCAGTTTATCGGGATGGATCACTTTGCCCGTCCGGATGACGAGCTGGCGATTGCGCAGCGTGAAGGCGTTCTGCACCGCAACTTCCAGGGCTACACAACCCAGGGCGATACCGATTTGCTGGGGATGGGCGTCTCCGCTATCAGCATGATTGGCGACTGTTACGCGCAGAACCAGAAAGAGCTGAAGCTTTACTACCAGCAGGTTGATGAAACGGGCAACGCGCTGTGGCGCGGCATCGCGTTAACGCGCGACGACTGCATCCGGCGCGATGTGATTAAGGCGCTAATCTGCAACTTCCGTCTCGATTTCAGCGACGTTGAGTCGCAGTGGGATCTGCACTTCAGCGATTATTTTGCGGAAGACCTGAAGCTGATTGCACCGCTGGCGAAAGACGGGCTGGTGGATGTGTCGGAGAGCGCGATTGAGGTCACGCCGAAAGGGCGTCTGTTGATCCGTAATATCTGCATGTGCTTTGACGCGTATCTACGTCAGAAAGCGCGACTGCAGCAGTTCTCGCGGGTGATTTAAGGCGCATTGCAAAATGCACAAAACGTAGGCCGGGTAAGGCGAAGCCGCCACCCGGCTTTTACGTTCAACTCGCTAGCTAAACAGCCCCACCAACGCCGCACACAACATAGCCGCAACGGCTGTCTGTGGCGTGTGGCTTTCAGCGGCTCCGCTAGAGAGCATATTTACGATTGTTTCCAGCATGATGTTCACCCCCAATTTCCGGGCACGATCATACAAAACTCATCGGAACAGTAAAGCGCAAAATAACGGCAATTTGCGCTCAATGAATAACCTTTACACAGCGGCGTACGATCACTCCATTCCCAGCTCTTTAAGCTTGCGCGTCAGGGTATTACGTCCCCATCCCAGCAGGCGAGCGGCTTCCTGCTTATGGCCCTGCGTATGACGAAGCGCGGTAGTTAACAGCGTACGCTCCATCTCCGGCTGAGCTTCAGACAGCAGGTTTTGATGACCGGAACGCAGCGCGCGGTCGGCCCACTGCGCCAGCAGCGTCGCCCAGCTGTCCGGCAGCGCGTGCCCGGTACTGCTTTCAGGCGCGGTCGCTTCAAACAGCTCGGCCGGTAAATCCTGAATCAGCACTTCCTGCCCGGCGGCCATCACGGTTAACCAGCGGCAGGTATTTTCCAGCTGACGCACGTTGCCCGGCCACGCCAGACGCGTCAGAGCGGCATCGGTTTCCGGGTGAAGCTGCTTGGCTTCCACGCCCAGCTCGCGGGCGGCTACCTGCAGGAAATGACGCGCCAGGCGGGGAATATCTTCCCGGCGTTCACGCAGCGGCGGCAGATGAACGCGAATAACGTTCAGACGGTGGAATAAATCCTCGCGGAATTTTCCTTCCTGCACGCGTTGCTCCAGGTTCTGGTGGGTCGCGGCGATAATGCGCACATCCACCTTCACCGGCGCATAGCCGCCCACGCGATAAAACTGCCCGTCGGCCAGCACGCGCAGCAGGCGGGTCTGGACATCCAGCGGCATATCGCCAATTTCATCCAGGAACAGCGTACCGCCGTCAGCCTGTTCGAACCGCCCCTGGCGAATGGTATTGGCGCCGGTAAATGCCCCTTTTTCATGGCCGAACAGTTCGGACTCAATCAAATCCTTCGGGATCGCCGCCATATTCAGGGCGATGAACGGCGCTTTTGCCCGTGGACTATGGCGATGCAATGCATGCGCCACAAGCTCTTTACCGGTTCCCGATTCACCGTTAATCAATACGCTAATGGACGAGCGGGACAAACGGCCAATAATGCGAAACACGTCCTGCATCGCCGGCGCTTCACCGATGATGTCTGTCGTTGGCCCAAAATCGGGCGCGTGGCGCGGCTGTTGCTGCTCCTGATAATGGCTAATCGCGCGCTCAACCAGCGCCACCGCTTCGTCGATATCAAAGGGTTTGGGCAGGTAATCAAACGCCCCTTGCTGATAGGCGCTCACTGCGGCATCCAGATCGGAGTGCGCAGTCATTATGATGACCGGAAGCATAGGGTGGCGTTGTTTGATCTGCTTTAACAGCGCCAGCCCGTCCATGCCCGGCATACGGATATCCGAAAGCAGAACATCTGGCGTTTTGGTGGTGAGTGCGTCGAGCACTTCGCTGCCGCTCTCAAACGTCGTGCAGCTTAATCCTGCCCCAGTGAGCGCGCGTTCAAGCACCCAACGGATGGAGCTATCGTCATCGACTACCCAGACTATCCCTCGTTGCATAAACGTCACCTTTATTTTTTAATCGGCAGGAAAACCGAAAACTCGGTATGTCCCGGCCAACTGGTAAATTCAATTTTCCCGGAGTGTTGATCGATCAAACTGCGGGCAATGGATAAGCCCAGGCCGGTCCCGCCTTCGCGACCGCTTACCATCGGGTAGAACAGGGTGTCCTGCAAATGCGATGGAATGCCGGGCCCGTTATCCTCAACGTCGATTCGGGCCGCCAGCCGGTAGCGCACGCCGTGTAACGTGAGCTGGAAGGCGGTGCGGGTGCGTAAAATAATCTCGCCGCCTTCAGGCCCAAGCGCCTGCAGGGCATTACGCACAATATTCAACAGGACCTGCTCAATCTGGTCCGGGTCGTGGGCCAGTTCCGGCAGGCTTGGATCGTAATCACGTACCAGCGTGACGTTCTCCGGCAGCTCCATTGAGACGAGCTTCACCACCCGCTCAGCCACTTTATGGATGCTTTCAGTAACGTGCATTCCCGGCTGCTGCGGACCGAGAAGACGGTCTACCAGATTCCGCAGACGGTCCGCCTGCTCAATGATGACGTTGGTATATTCCGCCAGCGCGGGATCGGGCAGCGCCTTGGTCAGAAGCTGCGCCGCGCCGCGTAATCCACCCAGCGGGTTTTTGATTTCATGCGCCAGGCCCCGCACCAGGTCACGGGCGGCAATCTGCTGCGCGTGCTGAAGCTGCTCCTGGCTCAGTCGACGCTGATTATCCATCGGCGCCATTTCCAGCAGGATCAGGCCTTCGGGAAGACGTTGCGCGGTTAGCGACAGAATGTGCGAGCGCCCGTCGATCACCAGCGTCACTTCGTTATCGGTAAACCCCTGGCCGGCCTGCAAACTTTCCTGCATCAGGCCAATATTCAGTGAAAAATAGCTCAGGAGTTCAGGAAGCGGGGTGCCGAACAGTTTACGTGCGCTTTGGGCGAGCAGCTGCTGCGCGGCCGGGTTGGCGTAATGAACGGCCAGCTCGTCATCGACCAGCAATATGCTGTTAATCAAAGAATTGAGGATCTGCCCAGCATCGGGCAGCGTGCCAGTTGCCATTCAGCAGTCTCCTGGAGTCGTTTGCACTAATTTTGTGCAGTATAGCGTTTTCGGCGTAAAAAGCGCGTGAGATCAGGTTGTTGGTGGAGAAAAAAGCCCATCCGGAGATGGGCTAAAAGTTTCCACGGCAACTACCCCCGGCGCTTATCACGCCGGGTAAAACAACTTTAATTAAACGCTGTAGTACAGCTCGAACTCTACCGGGTGTGGCGTCATACGCACGCGGTCGTTCTCTTCCATACGCAGGGCGATGTAAGCATCGATAGCGTCGTCAGTGAATACGCCACCTGCAGTCAGGAACTCGCGGTCTGCGTCCAGCGCCTGCAGGGCTTCTTCCAGAGAGCCAGCAACCTGTGGGATCTCTTTCGCTTCTTCTGGCGGCAGGTCGTACAGGTTTTTGTCCATCGCTTCGCCCGGGTGGATCTTGTTCTTGATACCGTCCAGACCGGCCATCAGCAGTGCTGCGAAGCACAGGTATGGGTTAGCCGCTGGGTCCGGGAAGCGAACTTCGATACGACGTGCTTTAGGAGAAGCCACCACCGGGATACGGATAGAAGCAGAACGGTTACGTGCAGAGTAGGCCAGCATCACTGGCGCTTCGTAGCCCGGGACCAGACGCTTGTAGGAGTTCGTGGTTGGGTTCGCCAGGGCGTTGATCGCTTTAGCGTGTTTGATAACACCACCGATGTAATACAGCGCCTGCTCGGACAGACCGGCATATTTGTCGCCAGAGAACAGGTTGGTACCGTTCTTGGACAGAGACATGTGGCAGTGCATACCGGAACCGTTATCGCCAAACATTGGTTTTGGCATGAAGGTCGCGGTTTTACCGAAACGGTGCGCAACGTTGTGCACAACGTATTTGTAGATCTGAATTTCGTCCGCTTTTTTGGTCATGGTGTTGAAGCGGGTTGCCACTTCGTTCTGACCAGCAGTCGCCACTTCGTGGTGGTGAGCTTCAACAACCAGGCCCATCTCTTCCATCACCAGACACATAGTGGAACGAATGTCCTGTGCAGAGTCGACCGGAGGAACCGGGAAGTAACCGCCTTTCACGCCAGGACGGTGACCTTTGTTACCGCCTTCGTATTTGGTGGAGGAGTTCCATGCACCTTCGATGTCGTCGATAGCCACGTGGGAGCCAGAAATAGAGGCACCGAAGCGGATGTCATCGAACAGGAAGAATTCTGGCTCTGGCCCGAACAGAACGGTGTCTGCGATGCCGGTAGAACGCAGGTACTCTTCAGCGCGTTTCGCGATAGAACGTGGGTCGCGGTCGTAGCCCTGCAGCGTGCCTGGCTCGAGGATGTCGCAACGGATGATCAGGGTTGGTTCTTCGAAGAACGGATCAATGACCGCAGTGGTCGCGTCTGGCATCAGAACCATGTCGGATTCGTTAATGCCTTTCCAGCCACCAATGGAGGAGCCGTCAAACATTTTGCCTTCTTCAAAGAATTCGGCGTTCACCTGATGAGCAGGGATTGTGACGTGCTGTTCTTTACCTTTGGTATCGGTGAAGCGCAGATCAACAAACTTCACTTCATGTTCGTTCAGCATCGTCAAAACGTGTTCAGCGGACATACTTAACTCTCCAGATTGGTCATTGTCGTCGTGGTAACGAGGTCTTCAATTTCTGTTTGTACTGGCTGGTGCCATGTATTTTTTATAAAGCGAAATCTGTGCCAACTTTTAAATCACCCCAAAAAGGCGTTATCATGCGCACCATAGTGCAAAAGGGCTGCACCACAATGGATTTGTTGCACCAGTATAGTGCTTCAATGTGAACATTGAGCACCATATTGGTGCAATTTACGTTAAAGTGCCCTTTTACCGCTCCGTGAAAGCGATCACAAAGCATCTCTGCAATACTTGTTTGCGGGGGATGTTTGTGATCCTGTTTTGTAGTGCGATTAATCCGTGTACAATAACGCGCTATTTCTAAATGCCTGAGGCAAAGTTGTGATCGAAAATTTGCGTAACATCGCCATCATCGCGCACGTTGACCATGGTAAAACTACCCTGGTCGACAAGCTGCTGCAGCAATCCGGTACGTTTGATGCGCGTGCCGAAACCCAAGAACGCGTGATGGACTCCAACGATTTGGAGAAAGAGCGTGGGATTACCATCCTCGCGAAAAACACCGCGATTAAATGGAATGACTACCGTATCAACATCGTTGATACCCCAGGGCACGCCGACTTCGGTGGTGAAGTTGAACGTGTAATGTCCATGGTAGACTCCGTTCTGCTGGTCGTTGACGCAATGGATGGCCCAATGCCACAGACGCGCTTCGTGACCAAAAAAGCTTTTGCCCATGGTCTGAAGCCAATCGTTGTTATCAACAAAGTTGACCGCCCTGGCGCGCGTCCTGACTGGGTTGTTGACCAGGTCTTCGACCTGTTCGTTAACCTCGACGCGACCGACGAGCAGCTGGACTTCCCTATCGTTTACGCCTCTGCGCTGAACGGTATCGCAGGTCTGGACCACGAAGACATGGCTGAAGACATGACCCCGCTGTATCAGGCGATTGTTGACCGTGTTCCTGCACCAAACGTCGATCTCGACGGCACCCTGCAGATGCAGATCTCTCAGCTCGACTACAACAACTACGTTGGCGTAATCGGCATTGGTCGTATCAAGCGCGGTAAAGTGAAGCCTAACCAGCAGGTTACTATCATCGATAGCGAAGGCAAAACCCGTAACGGTAAAGTCGGTAAAGTACTGACTCACCTGGGTCTTGAGCGTATCGAGAGTGACGTTGCGGAAGCGGGCGACATCATCGCTATCACCGGTCTGGGTGAACTGAACATCTCCGACACCATCTGCGATCCGCAGAACGTCGAAGCGCTGCCAGCCCTGTCCGTTGATGAACCAACCGTATCCATGTTCTTCAACGTCAACACCTCTCCGTTCTGTGGTAAAGAAGGTAAATTCGTTACCTCTCGTCAGATCCTTGACCGCCTGAACAAAGAGCTGGTGCACAACGTTGCGTTGCGCGTTGAAGAAACCCAGGATGCCGATGCATTCCGCGTTTCTGGTCGTGGTGAGCTGCACCTGTCTGTTCTGATCGAAAACATGCGTCGTGAAGGTTTCGAAATGGCGGTTTCCCGTCCGAAAGTAATCTTCCGCGAAATCGACGGCCGTAAACAAGAGCCGTTCGAAAACGTAACGCTGGACGTTGAAGAGCAGCACCAGGGTTCTGTGATGCAGGCTCTGGGTGAGCGTAAAGGCGACCTGAAAAACATGAATCCAGATGGCAAAGGCCGCGTACGTCTCGACTACGTGATCCCAAGCCGTGGTCTGATCGGCTTCCGTTCAGAGTTCATGACCATGACCTCCGGTACCGGTCTGCTGTACTCCACCTTCAGCCACTACGACGACGTTCGTCCGGGCGAAGTGGGCCAGCGTAACAACGGCGTGCTGATCTCCAACGGTCAGGGTAAAGCGGTTGCGTTTGCGCTGTTCGGTCTGCAGGATCGCGGCAAGCTGTTCCTGGGTCACGGTGCTGAAGTTTACGAAGGCCAGATCATCGGTATTCACAGTCGTTCTAACGACCTGACCGTAAACTGCCTGACCGGTAAGAAACTGACCAACATGCGTGCGTCCGGTACTGACGAAGCAACGGTTCTGGTTCCACCGATCAAGATGACTCTGGAGCAGGCTCTGGAATTCATCGATGATGACGAACTGGTAGAAGTGACTCCACAGTCAATTCGTATCCGTAAACGTCACCTGACCGAGAACGACCGTAAACGTGCTATGCGCGGTGCGAAAGAAGAGTAATACGGTCAATCCGTAGGCCGGGTAAGCGTGAGCGCCACCCGGCAACTAAAAAGCCGCTGATCTCTCAGCGGCTTTTTTATTCGATGATCGCCAGAATTCTTCATTACCTGGGGCGTTATGTCCCGAAGCTATCTCTTTCCTGCGAAATTCAGGGATTAGGGTAACTCTGCTCCATTTATCACGAACACCCGATCTGCCGATGCAATCGTGGTTTCGCGATGCGCGATAATAATCCTGGTGATGTTCATCTCCTGTATAGACTGATTGACCTGACTTTCACTGGTTTTATCAAGGTGGCTGGTCGCCTCGTCCATGAATAAAATACCCGGTTTGCGGTATAATGCCCGGGCAATATAAATCCGCTGTTTTTGACCCCCGGACAACCCTTCCCCAAGTTCACCAATCAGTGTCTCGTAACCCATTGGTAGCTTTAAAATGTCATTATGAATATGGCTTGCGATGGCGCATTGCACCATCCACTGCTCGTCAATGTCAGGCCGAAAACCGGCGATATTCTCTTTGATAGAGCCTGAAAACAACTTATCTTCCTGCATGATACAGGCAATGCGTTCAGCATAACGCTCAAAACCAAGTTGCTTAATATCAATGCCATTAATTCGGACGCAGCCGTTCGACGGTTCGAATAAACCGCACAACACTTTCATCAAGGTGCTTTTACCTGCACCCGATACGCCCGTAATAGCAATACTCTCCCCGGCATGAATGGTCAGATTCAGTTTGCTGAATATAGGGTCCGCATGGTTATCATAACGGTAGGTCAGATCCTGAGTTTCGAGCGTTAAGGCTCCGTGTGGTAAACGCAGCGGGCTGGTGGCCGTTGAAGAAGATGCTTCCTGCAGCGCAATATCGGCTACGCGTTCATTATGTAAGTTGATGAGCTTCAGCTGAATGATAAAGTTGATCAGGGCATTTATTCGGTCATAGAACTGACTCCTGAAGGTATTAAACGCGATAAACATACCGATGGTTAAATGACTATCCATCATCAGCCTGCCGCTAACCCACAGGATAACAATTTGGTCGCAGGCAGCGATAAAAGAGACGACACCACCAAAGAAGAGATCCATTCGCGTCAAACGAATGCCGGTATTGACCTTATCTGAAAAAAGATTAAACCAGTTATTGATTCTCAGGTCAGTCATCCCCTGAATCTTAATCGTCGCGATACCGTACAGGGTTTCCATAAAATAAGAATTAAGACGTGCTTCCTTGATTAACTCTTCTTCGGATAACTGGCGATAGTATCGATAGGTAGCAAACCGAATGAAGGTGTATATTGCGGTAAAAGAGACCACTATCATGCTGAGCTGAAGGTTGTATAAAAACATCATTACCAGCAAACCCATGAGCATTAGCGTATCAATAATGCTACCAGTTAAACCTGTGGTAAAAGTGGCCCGTATAACATCAAGTGAGTGGAAACGAGACTGAATGTCCCCCAGTTTGCGTCTTTCAAAATAGGTGGTTGGTAGCTTAATAAGGTGAGAAAAAAGGCTAAAACTCCACTGGACGTCGATGAGTGTTCCCAGTATCAGCGTGGTCCAGGAGCGAATGATACTGACCGTCAAACGTAACAGAATCAGAATAAACAGCCCAAGACAGATGATATTAAGTAAACCGTAATCTCCGGATGCAATGACATGATCCGTGACTAATTGTGTTCCCACAGGCAACAGCAGGCTGATCAACTCAATCACCAGCGATAAGAAAAATATCTTCGCCAGTGATGTCATCAGTCCGTTGATATTCTTTAATAACGTGGAGGCTTTTAACCTGTTTTTCTTCTTTTGAACTGAGAAAGTGGTTCCCGGCCATACCTCAAGCACAACACCAGTAAAATGTTGGGACAATTCAGGCATGCTAATCACCCGTCGTCCAAACGCAGGGTCGTGGATCACCGCGCTGTTCTTATCGACCTTAATCAGTACGACAAAATGGTTAAAATCCCAATGCAATATGCAGGGCTTACGCACGGCATGTAATTCCTGAAGGTCCACGGACAATGCGCGTGACGACATCTCCAGTTCACTGGCAATTGCTTTTATCGCATGAAGGTTGACCCCACGTGATGACAAATTGAATTGTTGCCGGAGTTGCAGTAGATCGACCTGCTTGCCATAAAAACTGCATATCATTGAAAGACAGGCCAGGCCACATTCAGACGCTTCAGTTTGAAAGACAACTGGGATGCGTTTAAATATCCTCAAATCCAACTTGTGCAGCAGCGTCTCAAGTGTATAAAGTTTATTCATTACCCGCGTCCGTTACGCTCATTTTCATTTCGTAAAAGGGCGATAATAACCACTCATAGATATGTCTCTTTTCAAGGAAAAGAGAAATCTGCGCTTTGGCTCCCTGGCTCAGTGAGAGTTGTTTTCCATGAACTTGCACAGACTGTAGGTCAGGTTTGATCATGATTTTGTACCAGGACTTTTTATCGTCATAGAATTCGTGTGCGATGGTCTGTTTTGACAGGAGTTCTGGCTTCGATGCCGGAAGCCTGGATATTGCTGATATTGATGCCCTGAACTGACCAAATTTTTCATAAGGAAAGGCGTCGTAACTGACATTAACGCGCTGGCCAATCGCCAGATAAGGAAGAACTTCATCGGGAACCCAGGTTTCGAGATAGCATGGTGAATGGATATTCTGCTGAACTCGCGCCAGTACATCGCCTGCGCCGATCATCTTACCTTGCGCCGTATTGATGGAGTCGATTAAGCCATCGGCTGTTGCCTCGATGACATAATTACCTTCCGCTTCTGTATTTAACTTTTCTTTTTCCAGCTCGTATTTTTGTTGCTCAAGCTGGTAAATCTGATGGTCATAATCAGCGCCCTGGGACTGGATCTGCTGATTGAGCGTATCGACCTGAACCTGGTCTTGTGATTTTCTGGCGACCAGGTCAGAAACATTGCTCTGCTGTTGATAGAGTAGTGCGTTTTGACTGCTCATCTGGTCTTTGGTGACCAGACCTTTTTCCTGATAACTACGGTAATCGTTAACGTTCTTCTCAATCTGATTCAGTTCCCGTTCAGCCTGCACGAGTAACCCAGATGAGGTATTAAAACTGGACTGATAATGATCTTTTTGAGTTGTTAGCGCAGCGAGAGTACGTTTTTTTGAAGCGTTCAAATTTGCCATCATTACGCTGATACTGTTTATCTGTAGCGCGATCTCCTTTTTTTTATTTTCATCAACCAGGCCTGATTGCGTCGATACACCCGAATGAATGAGAAAGAGGGCGTCACCTTTTTTTACGCGATCGCCTTCATTAACAAAACTCTTCACGACTGTACCCTGCATTGATGCAGAGATATCCACTGAGCCAGGGAAAGTGGTTACCTCACCGTGAACGATGACGCGACGGGTATAGGAACCTTTGGTAATAAAAATAGAAATGGAAGCAATAAAAACAATGCTGAGCAATATGATAAAAGCAAAAGGGATGCCCGGCAGAAGAACGGCTTTCCCTTCCCACCGGGTACTCTGATATTCAATAGCTTCCTTGCGAAACATATCTGGCCTCTTGCAGGGTGGAAATAGCCGCTAAATATCAGCGGCTATGAGTTATAATGATTCAGGAATTAATGTCTACCGTGATCATTACCCTGGCGGCCGCCACCACTTTTCGAACCACCATTACCTTTTGATGAACCACCGCTTTTACCACCAACGTTAACCGAGCAACCACCGCTAAAGGATGTGCTTTCAGAGTGAGAACCATCTTTATTAGTGGTGCTGGTGTGAGAATAGCTGCCATTACAACCAGCACTACCACCACCGAACATCCCACCAATCGCACTACCGATAGAACCCCACATTCCTGCGCCGCTGACGTTGCTTAATTCACTTTCATTGAGTTCACGCATTATTAATGTTCCTTGCAATAGTGAGCAAAAGGTATACCCATAATATCCATAGACTTTTTCCATACCATTTCACCATCCGTGAATGAAATGTTTTTTACGCCAAAACGCGTAAAATCCTTTTCGCTGTACGTCGACAGACCTGTGTCTGGATCACCAATATTTTCTTTTTGCCCGCAAAGTGGCATCATCCATGACACATTTATATCTTTGTAGAATGCTTTATCCGTTTTTCTTATTTCTGAGAAAATGCGATCTGTTATCGTTGTGTCTGTATTGATTTCTCCGTTAACTGTAGTTGTTAACTTATTGTCATCAGAATTAGGTGACCCATGGAAACCAATAATCGAACCATAGTTGATGATTTTGTTTTTTGCCGCTGGGAAAAGATAGTTAGCACAGGAAGAAAGGCATAATCTCCTGATCTCAATGTTAATTTCTTTATCATGAATAATTCGTGCTATATTGATTGCAGTTTCGACATCGCCGCCACCACTGTTTATCGATATTGTTCTGACAGGGATAAGGTTTTTTTTGATAAGTCCCACAATGATTTTGTCATCATCTTTGGATATGTTTCCGTCGATATATAACGTATCAAAAACGAGGTGGGTTGAAGATTTTGGTTCAAGCCCTTGCTTCACAATTAATTGGCTAGAGAGTTGATATAAAATATCTCTGCTGGCTTTTTTAAATTGGTAGGCATTGTATGAATAAATAGCGAATGCGCAGAGTATTGCTATTAAAACGGCACTGAGGACGTATCCCTTTTTAATCTTCACGAAAGTGCAGCTCCATGTGTAAAGTAATGTAAACTTAGCATTATAAAAAAGAAGATAAATAGAGGATTTGTATCTAAATGTAAATTTAAGTAAAGTAGACTTGTTGCAATTTCTCGCAAAGCCGCGAGAAATGGGATTGCCATGGCAAAAACTGGGGAATATGGTGATGAGAAAAAGTTTATGGAAGCGTTTTTCTATAATTTTTTGCAAAATGAACTAAAAAGTATATCCTCGCAAAAACGCACTTAAATAAAACCCATCCCAGCCTATCGCCCGAAAGCCAATATCATCTTCCTGGGCTAAATTTTTGTTTTTCATACTGCTGCCTCTCAGCTGAATCTCGTGCATAGCCAAACTTTATCTTTCCCGCTACAGTTACCTCTCCACGGCGAGCAGGAGATAAACATGCTTTATATCTTTGATTTAGGAAACGTAATCGTCGATATCGATTTTAATCGTGTGCTGGGTGCATGGAGCGACTTTAGCCGCGTTCCGCTGGCGACACTGAAGCAAAATTTCGCGATGGGCGAGACCTTCCATCAGCATGAACGCGGCGAGATCGACGATGAAGAATTTGCTGAACGTTTCTGCCAGGAGATGGATCTACCGTTAAGCTACGAGCAGTTTTCTCACGGCTGGCAGGCAGTATTTGTCGCCATCCGGCCTGAAGCGATCGACATCATGCACAAGCTTCGCGAGCAGGGCCATCGGGTCGTTGTGTTGTCAAATACCAACCGCCTGCATACCACGTTCTGGCCTGAGGAATATCCTGAAGTTAAGGCGGCGGCCGATAACATCTATCTCTCGCAGGAGATGGGCATGCGTAAACCTGAAGCACGCATTTATCAGGCTGTTCTCCAGGCGGAAGGATTCACCGCGGCCGATGCGGTCTTTTTTGACGACAACGCCGATAATATAGAGGGAGCTAACCAGTTGGGTATAACGTCAATTCTGGTGACCGGAAAAGAGACGATACCAAACTACTTTGCGAAGCAGCTATGCTAAAAACCGTTCATCAAAAAGCCACGCATCATACTCGCCCCCTAAGGGCCTGGCTGAAACTGCTCTGGCACCGTATTGATGAGGACAACATGACCACGCTGGCGGGTAACCTCGCCTACGTGTCGTTGCTTTCATTAGTGCCGCTGGTGGCGGTCATCTTTGCCCTGTTTTCCGCCTTTCCGATGTTTGCGGACGTCAGCCTGCAGCTTCGTCATTTTGTCTTCGCGAATTTCATTCCTGCAACCGGGGATGTCATTCAGAACTACATTGAGCAGTTTGTTGCCAATTCCAGCAAGATGACGGCAGTGGGGGCGTGCGGTCTTATCGTTACCGCGCTGCTGTTGATGTACGCCATTGATAATGCGCTGAACACGATCTGGCGAAGTAAAAAAGCGCGGCCAAAGGTCTATTCCTTTGCCGTGTACTGGATGATTCTTACGCTGGGGCCGCTGCTGGCCGGGGCGAGCCTGGCGATCAGTTCGTATCTTCTCTCCTTGCGCTGGGCGAGTGATTTAAACGGCGTAATTGATAATGCGCTTCGCATCTTTCCGCTGATCCTGTCGTGGCTTTCTTTCTGGCTGCTCTACAGCGTCGTGCCGACCACGCGCGTGCCTAACCGCGATGCGGTTGTGGGCGCGCTGGTGGCGGCGTTGCTTTTTGAGCTCGGTAAAAAAGGGTTTGCCCTCTACATCACCATGTTTCCGTCCTATCAGCTGATTTACGGCGTGCTGGCGGTGATCCCCATTTTGTTTGTATGGGTCTACTGGACCTGGTGTATCGTCTTGCTTGGTGCCGAAATAACTGTCACTCTCGGTGTGTACCGCGAACTTAAAAAAGCAGCAGAAGCTGAAAAACAATTAGAAGCAGACCAACCATGATTGCATTGATACAGCGCGTAACCCGTGCCAGCGTCACCGTGGAGGGAGAGGTGACGGGTGAAATTGGCCCAGGACTTTTGGTGTTGTTAGGTGTCGAAAAGGATGACGACGAACAAAAAGCCAACCGCTTGTGTGAGCGCGTGCTGGGCTACCGTATTTTCAGCGATGCGGAAGGCAAGATGAACCTGAACGTCCAGCAGGCGGGCGGCAGCGTGCTGGTGGTTTCCCAGTTTACGCTGGCTGCGGATACCGAGCGCGGCATGCGTCCGAGCTTCTCCAAAGGCGCCGCGCCGGATCGTGCAGAAGCACTTTACGAGTACTTTGTTGAGCGTTGTCGCCAGCAGGAAATGAATACACAAACTGGACGATTCGCTGCAGATATGCAGGTTTCGCTGGTGAACGATGGCCCCGTCACATTCTGGCTCCAGGTATGAGCCAACTGGCGGCGTGGCCGCGGGTAACAAGAGAGAGTACAGCTATGTATCACCTTCGAGTACCGCAAACGGAAGAAGAGTTAGACGCTTATTACCAGTTCCGCTGGGAAATGCTGCGCAAGCCACTGCATCAGCCAAAAGGATCTGAACGCGACGCCTGGGATGCGATGGCCCACCATCAGATGGTGATGGACGAAGAGGGTAACCTCGTCGCCGTCGGGCGTTTGTATATCAACGCCGATAACGAAGCGTCGATTCGCTTTATGGCAGTTCATCCCTCCGTTCAGGACAAAGGTCTGGGAACGCTAATGGCGATGACCCTTGAGTCCGTCGCCCGTCAGGAAGGCGTTAAGCGCGTTACCTGTAGTGCCCGAGAAGATGCCGTAGATTTTTTCGCCAAACTCGGCTTTGTGAATCAGGGGGAAATCACGACCCCACAAACCACGCCGATTCGTCATTTTTTGATGATCAAACCCATCGCCACGCTGGATGATATTCTTCATCGCGCCGACTGGTGTGGACAGCTGCAGCAGGCCTGGTATCAGCACATTCCGCTCAGCGAAAAAATGGGTGTGCGCATTCAGCAGTACACCGGACAAAAATTTATTACCACCATGCCGGAAACCGGCAATCAAAACCCGCACCACACTCTGTTTGCCGGAAGTCTTTTCTCACTTGCCACGCTCACCGGCTGGGGGCTCATCTGGCTGATGCTTCGCGAGCGCCATCTGGGCGGCACCATTATTCTTGCTGATGCTCACATCCGCTATAGCGCACCGATAAGCGGCAAGCCGAGCGCCGTGGCCGATCTGGGGTCACTGGGCGGCGATCTGGACCGCCTGGCGCGCGGCCGCAAAGCCCGCGTACAAATGCAGGTTGAACTGTTTGGCGATAAAACACCGGGTGCGGTGTTTGAAGGCACCTACATTGTTCTTCCAGCGAAGCCCTTCGGCGCGTATGAAGAGGGTGGGAACGAGGAGGAGTAATCTTCTGTTCACTCTCCTCGGGCGTGGTTAATCCGCCCGGCGATATCCCGCATAACGTCTCGCGCTGACTGGCTGACGCCGCCAAGCTGAAAGAAGCCATGGATGACGCCCAGCCAGCGCTGAGCGGTACACTTCACACCCTGCTCAGTCAGATGCTGATACAACATTTCTCCCTCATCGCAAAGCGGATCGTACTCTGCGGTAATGATATGCACTGGCGGAAGCCCGTAAAAATCATCGCGCCACAGCGGGCTGGCTTCCGGATGCTGGCGGTCAGTCTCTGCAAGATACATTTCATACCCGCTGAGCAGGGTATCGCGGGTGATAATATAATCCGTGCCATTGAGGGCATAGCTTTCAAAACTGGCGGTGGCGTCGAGCATAGGATAGATAAGAATGAGCTGTACGGGTTTCCATTGTCCTCTAGTGTTGAGCCGCAATGACGTCACCAGCGCCAGATGCCCTCCCGCGCTGTCTCCACAGAGGGTGAGCCGGTTCTTATCCACGCCTAATTTGTCCGCATACTTCCAGACCAGATCTGCACCTCTTTCAGCATCGTCATGTGCGGCGGGGAAGGTATGCTCCGGCGCCAACCTGTACTGAACCGCGATCACCCGGCAATTGCCGTAGCAGGCTAACTGACGGAGTTGGTTGTCATGGGTATCAAAGCCGCCGCTGATAAAGCATCCGCCGTGATAGTAGATGGCAGCAGGCAATATTTCAGGGGCATTAAGAGGTGAAAATACCCGAATGGTAAGGCCCTCAAGCACTAGCGTCTCTACCTGAACGCGCGTTTCTGTCTTCCCGGCAAGCCCCGTGCTGGCAATGTACCCTGCTCGTCGTACCTCAATGGTCTGTCGACGTGACGAAGGCCGGCCTGCAGCGATAAATCCCTTAACCAGCTGCGCAATACCCTGTTCCAGTGCCATGAAAATTCCCTTTAACTGTATGGATATACAGCTTTATAACCTGGTTTGATTCAAAAGAAAATAAGAAAATTGTCGAGGACTATAAATCTGGAAAGCGCTTCGCAAATAGCAGGAAAACTATAGCTACGGGCTTTAACCCTTCTGAATGAAAGCGTATGTTGCCTTGAAAATAGACAATAGTGATATACTAAGGTGATATATGATTCTTTCCGCGGATCTTGATATGGGCAGAATTCTGATCGATTTGTCTGATGACGTAATTCAACGACTGGATAATCTGAAGCAGCTGCGTAACCGGCCTCGTGCCGAATTGCTTCGGGAAGCCATTGAGCAATATCTCGACCAGCAGAGTTCATCGGTTATCCGCGATGCGCTTGGCTTGTGGGGAAACCAGCAGGAAGATGGGCTTGAGTATGAACGCAAGCTGCGTGAGGAGTGGTAATCATGGAGCGCATGGCGGTGTTCGATACCAATATACTCATCGATCTTTTTAATAATCGCGTTGAGGCTGCGGATGCAATTGATCGCACAGCTTCTCATCGAGCCATTAGTCTGATCACATGGATGGAAGTCATGGTGGGGGCCCGCAAACATGGTCACGAAGCGAAAACTGCGACAGTGATGGGCGTATTTGAGATTATTGATATCACCCGAGATATCGCTGAAAGAAGTGTAATTTTGCGCGAGAAGCATGGAATGAAACTGCCTGATGCTATCATTCTGGCCACAGCTCAGAGCAGAAGTTGCCCGTTAATCTCACGCAATACGAAAGACTTTTCGGGCATCACCGGGGTCGTTTCACCTTACCAGCTGTAGGCCAGGCAAGCTCGCACCGCCCGGCATTGTCAGAGGGAATTACTCCCCTTCACCCGGGAACAGGAACGGGTTGATCGAGCTGCGGGCAAAGCCCTCCTGCTCCATCTTCGCGTCCAGAATCAGCGAGGCGAGATCGTCGGCCACGGCTTCGACTTTCGGGTCTTTTTCCTGATACAGAATCTTCAGGTAAGTGCCGCAGTCGCCGCAGCTTTCGGCTTTCACTGCCGCTTCTTCATTTTCCAGCGACCAGTAGTTCAGATCGCGGGTCTGCTCGCAGTTGCTGCACTTGATGCGCACCACGTGCCACTCGGTTTCACACAGGTTGCAGTGCAGGTAGCGCAGCCCCTGAGTGGTGCCGATTTGCACCATGCTCGATACCGGCATGGAGCCGCAGACTGGGCAGAACTGGCGCGCCTCGCCGTATTCGGCGCGGGCTTTACCGGGGATCAGGCTTGCCATTTGCGCCCAGTAGAGCGACAGCGCAGCCCAGATAAACGGCGCTTTATCGCTGCTCACCAGAGCGAAGTCGGAGGCAAACAGCGCGCTCGCCATCTCTTCCAGCTCCAGGTCAGAGGCTTTTTCCAGATTCTCAATGACCGCCAGCGCGGTACCGCTCATCTCCGGCTTCAGCTCGGCAATCAGAGAATGCAGTAGTTTTTGCCAGTGCTTGTCGCGCGGCAGGACGTGAATGTCCAGCGGCGGCTTGCCCTGCGCGTTGGCTTCTTTAATGCGCGCGGTCAGATCCATTTGCAGCGGGTGGTCGTACAGCACCACTTCCTGCGCGTGGGCAACCAGCGCGGCAAAGCGCAGAAAATCACCCAGCGGGTTGTTCTCTGCCAGCTCGCGCAGACGCTCTGCGCGGCGGTTGTAGAGGTTCTTGAGTCTGGGGAATAACAACGGCGGAATATAATCCGCCGTGCGTTTCTCGCTCGACCCCAGCTCATCTTGCGGGATTATGCGAATACTCATTCAGATGACTTTTCCTGTTTCTGGCGGACTTCACGGTACCAGCGCGGGTGATGCTTCTTCGCCCACGTACTGGTTACCCATCCTTCCACCATCGCGGTAATGGTGCCTTTCACCCAGAGGGCGGCGTAGATATGCACCATGATAACCACAATTAACGCCACTGCGGCAAATGAATGCAGCATCAGCGCAAATCGGATCACCGGGATTGAGAAAGCAGGCGCAAAGTACGGACGCCAGATGATCACGCCGCTCACCAGCAACAGGACCAGGAAGATAATCGCCGCCCAGAATACGCATTTCTGGCCGAAGTTATAACGCCCGGTATCACCCACTTCCTCGTTGACGACGATCTTACGAATATTCTTCGCCCAAAAGATATCATCCCGATTGATTAGGTTATGGTGCCAGTAGCGGAAAAACATGATGATAAACGAGGCAAACATCACCACACCCACGAACGGGTGAAGGATGCGCGCCAGCTGCGGCGTACCCAGTACCTGCATCAGCCAGTTGAAGGACGGGAAGAAGAACCCCAGCCCGCTTATCGCCGCCAGCATGAAGCAGAAGGCGGTGACCCAGTGGTTGATGCGTTCCGGCGCGGTGTAGCGCACGATGGTGTCACGTTTTCTCATTTGCGCACCTCGTCTTTCTCTTCATGCAGGTTGTCGTCTTCCTCTTCCGCGCGGTTCGGACCAACGCCGACGTAGTGGAAGATGCTCGCTGCGAAGGTGGCAGCAAAACCGACCGCTGCCAGCGGTTTCCAGATGCCTTTCCAGAACTTCACGGTGGCGCTAATTTCCGGGTTCTCCGGCAGGCCGTGATACAGGTTCGGCTTGTCGGCGTGGTGCAACACGTACATCACGTGCGTACCGCCAACTCCTGCCGGATCGTACAGGCCCGCGTTGTCGTAACCACGGGTTTTCAGCTCGCCCACGCGCTCTGCCGCCAGCGTTTTCATATCCTCTTTGGAGCCAAAGTGGATTGCGCCGGTTGGGCAGGTCTTCACGCACGCTGGCTCCTGGCCGACGGTGACGCGGTCAACGCACAGCGTGCATTTGTAGACGCGGTTGTCTTCCGGGTTCAGGCGCGGTACGTCGAACGGGCAGCCCGCGATGCAGTAGCCGCAGCCGATGCACTGTTCGGACTGGAAGTCGACGATACCGTTGGCATACTGAATGATAGCCCCTTCTGACGGACATGCCTTCAGGCAGCCCGGATCCGCACAGTGCATACAGCCGTCTTTGCGGATAAGCCATTCCAGTTTGTCGTTCTGCTCAACTTCCGAGAAACGCATCACCGTCCAGGACTTGGCGGTCAGGTCCGCCGGGTTGTCGTACACCCCGACGTTGTGACCCACTTCGTCACGCAGGTCGTTCCACTCCGAGCACGCCACCTGACAGGCTTTACAGCCGATACAGGTGGTCACGTCGATAAGCTTCGCCACTTCCTGCTGGTGGTCCCGCGCCTGAGGCGCGGGCGTGAAACTGTTTGTCGCGGAACGACGGATAATGTCTTGAGATTGATAAGCCATAAGTCGTCTCCGTTACACCTTTTCCACGTTCACGAGGAAGGCCTTAAACTCCGGCGTCTGCGTGTTCGCATCGCCGACGAACGGCGTCAGGGTATTCGCAATGAACCCTTTCTTCGCCACGCCCTCATAGCCCCAGTGGATCGGAATACCGATGGTATCCACCTGCTGACCGTGAACGTTCAGCGTGCGAATACGCTTGGTCACCACCGCCTTGGCCTTGATATAGCCGCGGTTAGAGGAGACCTTCACGGTATCGCCATGGGCAATGCCGAGCTTGCCCGCCAGCTTCTCGCCGATCTCCACGAACTGTTCCGGCTGCGCGATGGCGTTAAGCAGCGCGTGCTTGGTCCAGTAGTGGAAGTGCTCGGTCAGACGGTAGGTGGTACCCACGTACGGGAACTTGTCCTTTTTACCCAGCGCTTCGAAATCGCCCTTAAAGATACGGGCTGCCGGGTTAGAGACCACATTCGGGTGCAGCGGGTTGGTACCCAGCGGCGTCTCAAACGGCTCGTAGTGTTCCGGGAACGGACCTTCCGCCATCTTATCGATAGCAAACAGACGTCCCATTCCTTCAGGCTGCATGATAAACGGCCCAACGTCGCTGCCCGGTGCGGCAGTGCTGTAGTCCGGAATATCAACGCCGCCCCATTTCGCGCCGTCCCACTTCAGAAGCTGACGCTTCGGATCCCACGGGTTGCCCTGCGGGTCAGCGGATGCGCGGTTATAGAGGATGCGGCGGTTGAGCGGCCATGCCCATGCCCAGCCCAGCGTATTGCCGAGGCCCGACGGGTCGGCGTTATCGCGGTTGGCCATCTGGTTGCCCTTCGGCGTCCAGCTACCGGCAAAGATCCAGCAGCCGCTTGACGTGGTACCGTCATCGCGCAGGTGCGCGAAGGTACTAAGCTGATCGCCTTTCTTCGCCAGCACGGTACCGGTGGCCGGGTCGATAACGTCCGCCAGCGCCTTACCGTTGCTCTCCATCGCCACTTCTTCCGGCGCTGGGTTTTCCGGCGTCGAGTAGTTCCAGGTCATGTTCAGCACCGGTTCCGGGTTCGCGCCGCCTTCTTCCGCATACATCTTACGCAGGCGTAAGAAGATGCCGGCCAGGATCTCGCCGTCGTTCATGGCGATGCCCGGGGCGTCCGCACCTTTCCAGTGCCACTGCAGCCAGCGTCCGGAGTTGACGATAGAACCGTTCTCTTCCGCGAAGCAGGTCGACGGCAGACGGAACACTTCGGTCTGAATCTTCGACGGATCGACGTCGTTCGATTCACCGTGGTTCTGCCAGAAGGTTGAGGTCTCGGTATTGAGCGGGTCAATCGTCACCAGGAACTTCAGCTTCGACAGAGACTCAACAACCTTGTTCTTGTTCGGGAACGAGGCAACCGGGTTAAAGCCCTGGCACAGATAGCCGTTCACTTTGCCCTGGTGCATCATCTCGAAATACTGCAGAACGTCGTAACCCTTGTCCCACTTCGGCAGCCAGTCAAAGCCCCAGCTGTTTTCAGCCGTCGCTTTGTCGCCGAAGAAGGCTTTCATCATCGAGACGAAGAACTTCGGATAGTTGCCCCAGTAGTTTACCTGGCCTTCGAGCAGCGGTTTAGGCGTGCTGGCAGTCAGGTAGGTTTGCAGATCGGTCTGTTTCTCGCTTGGCAGGTTCATGTAACCCGGCAGGCTTTGAGACAGCAGGCCGAGGTCGGTCAGACCCTGAATGTTGGAGTGACCGCGCAGGGCGTTGACGCCGCCGCCTGCCATTCCCATGTTGCCGAGCAGGAGCTGAACCATCGCCATGGTACGGATGTTCTGCGCGCCGATGGAGTGCTGCGTCCAGCCGAGGGCGTAGAGGAACGACGCGGTTTTATCTTTCGCGCTGGTTTCGGCTATAAGCTCGCACACCTTCAGGAAGTCTGCCTTCGGCGTACCGCAGATATTCTCAACCACCTCCGGCGTGTAGCGGGAAACGTGCTCTTTCAGCAGGTTCCACACGCAGCGCGGGTGTTGCAGGGTGGTGTCGCGCTTCGCAAAGCCTTTTTCATCCAGCTCGTAGTTCCAGCTGGTTTTATCGTATTTGCGTTTTTCGGCGTCGTAACCGCTGAACAGGCCATCTTCGAAGTGGTAATCCTCACGCACGATCAGGCTGGCGTTGGTATAAGCTTCGGTGTATTCGCGGTTATATTTTTCGTTGGTCATCAGGTACAGCAATACGCCTGACAGGAAAGTGATGTCAGTACCTGAACGAATTGGGGTGTAGAAATCCGCCACTGACGCAGTACGCGTAAAGCGGGGATCGATCACAATCAGTTTCGCACCGTTGTGGATTTTGGCTTCCATCGCCCAGCGGAACCCGACAGGGTGCGCTTCAGCGGCGTTACCGCCCATCACCACGATGAGGTTGGCGTTCTTGATGTCGACCCAGTGGTTGGTCATCGCACCGCGACCAAATGTTGGAGCAAGACTTGCTACCGTTGGTCCGTGTCAGACACGCGCCTGGTTGTCGACCGCGAGCATACCGAGTGCGCGCGTAAATTTCTGGGTTAAATAACCGGTTTCGTTGCTGGAAGCAGAGGCACACAGCATCCCGGTGGAGAGCCAGCGGTTGACCGTGACGCCGTCGGCGTTCTTCTCAACAAAGTTGGCATCGCGGTCTTCTTTAATGTGTTTTGCGATGCGGTCAAACGCCTCTTCCCAGCTGATTTGCTGCCATTTATCGGAGCCAGGTGCGCGATATTCAGGGAACTTGAGGCGGCTTTCGGAGTGGATAAAGTCCACCAGACCGGCCCCTTTCGGGCACAATGCGCCGCGGTTGACCGGATGATCCGGGTCGCCTTCGATATGGAAAATAGACGCTTTGGCGTTTTTAGCACCGTCGCCGAGGCTATACATCAACAGCCCGCAACCGACAGAGCAGTACGTGCAGGTATTACGGGTTTCACGGGTGCGCAGCAGTTTATACTGCCGCGTTTCCGCCAGCGCTACGCCGGGCGCAAAGCCCAGTGCCGCTGCCGTGGTGCCTGCCATACCGCCAGCGCAGATCTTAAAGAACTGCCTTCTGCTGACCTGCATGGGTCACTCCTTGTTTCGACATTGCTTACATATGTAGTTTTAACTTCGCGGTTGAGAATTGACCGCAAAGGAGAAAAATTTGCGTTAATCCCTCAATTCCACGAGGGATATCATCAGAATACCACAATGTCGGTACAGCTGTTCTAATGGCGTTAATACAAAGTGAACGTATTATCACCCTGTTGACTATAAAATGTGATATTAATCACATTATTAACCCCGCATGTTAAAGGGGTGTAGCATGCGTTTTGTTGTACCTCTCACAAGTGAGTAGGTAAACTTGATGCTGAAAAGTTGATCCATACTATGCGTAAGCCCTGTTGTTTGTGATGCAATAGCAGGCTCACCTCCGTGGTTGTTCAGGAATACCGCTGTGTCTAAACAAAACCGTGCTCCCCACTCGTCACCCCTGCCTGCGGGCATTGTGGAACTGTCGGTACACAGACCGCCCCACATTACCCATGCCACGCCGGATTTTCTGGCGGAAGAGGTGCCCGTTGCGCTCGTTTACAACGGTATCTCCCATGTGGTGATGATGGCTTCGCCGAAAGATCTCGAGCTGTTCGCCATCGGTTTTTCCCTCTCGGAAGGCATCATTGACCATCCGCAGGAGATCTACGGCATGGACGTGGTGCAGGCTTGCAACGGCCTTGAAGTGCAAATCGAACTCTCCAGCCGCCGCTTTATGGGGCTGAAAGAGCGCCGCCGCGCGCTGGCCGGGCGTACCGGCTGCGGCGTGTGTGGCGTTGAGCAGCTGAATGATATTGGCAAACCCGTTGCGCCACTGCCGTTTACTCAGACCTATAATCTGGCTCACCTCGACCATGCGCTCGAGCACCTGAACGATGTCCAGCCCATCGGCCAGCTGAGCGGCTGCACGCACGCGGCGGCATGGGTGTTGCCGTCGGGCGATATTGCCGGGGGCCACGAGGACGTGGGCCGCCACGTGGCGCTGGACAAGCTGCTCGGTCGCCGTGCGCGTGAAAGTGATGTCTGGAGGCAGGGGGCGGCACTCGTTTCCAGCCGCGCCAGCTATGAGATGGTGCAAAAATCGGCGATGTGCGGTGTGGAAATTCTCTTCGCGGTGTCGGCGGCGACCACGCTGGCGGTGGAGGTGGCGGAGCGCTGCAACCTGACGCTGGTGGGCTTCTGCAAGCCGGGAAGGGCGACCGTTTATACCCATCCGCAGCGATTAATAGTTAATCAATAATTTTGAATGATAATAGCAAATCCTTCCGCTTTTAGTTGTTCGAGATGAGGTCTAGTATTTATCTCATCAAGGCACGGTGCCTTATCTAAACAACTTAATGAAAGGGTTTATATCATGAAAAGCATCAAAACTTTTGTCGTTGTAATCGCTCTGGCTACTTCTTTCGGTTCTTTCGCTGCACAGACCGTGACCGCAACCGCCTCTACCATTGATGGCGCAGAAGCTAAAATCGCGGCTCAGGCTCAGGATGCTGGCGCATCATCTTACAAAATTACCCAGGCGTTCTCAGGTAACCGCGTACACATGACTGCTGAACTGACTAAATAAGCTGTCACACCGTCGAAAGAGCGCCCCCGGGGCGCTTTTTTAGTTTATGCCCGCCACGCGCAGCAGCGCGGTTACCACTGCCGCCGCCACGATCACCACAATTAACGGCATTTTCCGCCAGGCCAGAAATACCGCAAACGCCACGCCCAGCACGCGCGCCATTCCGGCAAAGTGGTCACCTTCATAAAACGTGGTCGCCAGCGCCACGGAAAACAGCAATACCGTTGCCGCATCTGACAGCAGCGCCTGTGAACGCTCTGACAATGCCAGCCTGCTGCCCAGTTTCGCCCCGCCAAGACGCATCAGATACGTTCCCGCAGACAAAATGGCGATACCGAGAATAAAAAACGTCATATTTCCCATTATTTTTTCCTCACAGCGAGACCCAGTAAGGAGAGCAGCACCGGTAATCCCACCGGGGCAAACGGCACAGCGGCCAGTGACAGCGCGGCGCCGCTGCAGGCGCGGATCAGCGTGGTACGGTTTTTAAACGCGGGAACCACTAGCGCCAGCAATATGGCAGGGAATACCGCATCCAGCCCAATGGTTTCCGGATCCGGCAGCAGCTTGCCGACCATAGCGCCCAGCAGGGCCCCCAGCGGCCAGACAATCGCCACGCCTAAACCACATAGCCAGTACGCCGCTTTGCGCTGTTCGGGCGTTTTTTGCGACAGGCCAAACACCACGCTTTCGTCGTTCATGATGTGGCAGCCCAACAGGCTCAGGCCACGTTTGCCGACCAGTTCACGCACCGTCACGCCAAACGGCACGTGCCGCGCGTTGACCAGCAACCCCGCGGCTGCGGCCGCCAGCGGGTTACCGCCGCTTGCCACGATGCCAATAAACATAAACTCTGACGCGCCCGCGAGTACGGTGATGGAGAGTACAAACGGTACCCAGATCGGGAAACCGTAGGCCATCGCCAGGGAGCCGTATGACATCCCGACCACGCCGACCGCGAGGCAGACCAGGATGATTGCTTTTATGGTGTCGCCTTTCAGGCAAGAGAGATGATGCTTCATACATTTTTAGCCATATCGAACGGGTATCCATTATAATGAACGCAACAGAAGTGTTTTTCAAGATGAACGATTCGTTCGATTTAAAGAACAAAGAGGCCGTTTTATGACGCAGCCAATCAGCGTAATCGCAAAAAGCCTGGTGCGAGAACGCCTGCGAACCGGGCTTTCACTGGCGGAAATCGCTCGCCGTGCCGGGATCGCAAAATCCACGCTTTCTCAGCTTGAATCAGGCAACGGTAACCCGAGCCTCGAAACGCTGTGGTCGCTTTGCGTGGCGCTGGATATTCCTTTTGCCCGCCTGCTTGAACCACAGCAGCCTACCACTCAGGTGATCCGTCGTGGTGAAGGTACGAAGGTCGTTGCCGGACAGGCCAACTACGAGGCGATACTGCTGGCAGCATGTCCGCCGGGCGCGCGACGCGACGTATACCTCCTGCTTACCCAGCCGGGCGCAGACCGCATTTCCCAGCCGCATCCGCCGGGGTCCGTTGAACATATTATTGTGACGCAGGGGCGCGCGTTAGTCGGCCTGATCGACGCGGCGGAAGAGCTCGGCCCGGGAGATTACATCTGTTATCCCGCCGATCTGCCGCATATCTTTAAGGCGCTGGAGCCGGATACGCACGCGCTGCTGGTGGCGGAACAAAACTAACAGAGATACGGAAACTCATGTCGCTTAAATCCATTGCCAAAGAACTGGGGCTGTCAGTCACCACCGTCAGCCGCGCCCTCAACGGATATGACGACGTCTCCGCCGAGACGCGCGCACGCGTGGAAGCAGAGGCCCAGCGCCGTGGTTACCGACCGAACACCTTCGCCCGCCGCCTGAAGATGGGCAAAATTGACGCCGTCGGGCTGGTGTTTCCCGTACATCCTGTTCCGCTCAATAACAGCGTATTTATGGACATGGTCGGCGAAATTAGCCACGAACTGGCGCGACATGAGATCGACCTGTTGCTCATCGCCGACGACGATCTGACGGATAAGCACAGCTATATGCGCATGGTGCAAAGCCGCCGCGTCGACGCGCTGATCGTGGCGCACACGCTGGATCACGATCCCCGTCTTGAGCAGCTGCAGGCCGCCGGTTTTCCTTTCCTGGCGCTCGGGCGCAGCCACCTTCCGCAGCCGTACGCGTGGTTTGACTTCGACAACTACGCCGGTACGCATCAGGCTACCCGCTGGCTGATCGAGAAAGGCCATCAGCGTATCGCGCTACTTGGCGAAAGCAACAATCAGGCGTTTATCACCCAGCGCCGTCAGGGTTATCTCGACGCCCTGCGGGAAGCCGGGCTTTCCAGCGAATGGCTGCGCGCCATGCCGCCTTCGCGCCGCGTCGGGTATGCCACCACGAAAGAACTGCTTGCCCTGCCGCAGCCGCCAACGGCCATCATCACCGACTGCAACACCCACGGCGACGGCGCGGCGATGGCGCTGGCGCAGCTGGGGCGTTTATCCGGCGACAACGCCGTCTCGCTGGTGGTCTATGACGGCCTGCCGCAGGACAGCATCGTTGATGTTGAGGTGGCGTCGGTGATCCAGTCCACCCGCCAGGGCGTCGGGAAACAGATTGCCGATATGGTGCGCCAGCTGATTAGCGGCGACGATATTGAACAGCTTCAGGTGCTCTGGCAGCCTGAATTCTCTCCGGGCCAGACGGCCTAAACCACTAAAATTCCAAACCCGATCACAGAACCGAAACGTTTTGGTTTGTATCCGAAACGTTTCGGATCAACACTCAGATCATCCCGATGACTGGAGATGTCTGATGCAAGATCCCGTTTTACGACTCGAAACCACGACGGTAGACGTGGTGATCAAAACCCATCCGTTCGCCGAAATTCTCTACTGGGGGCCTCACCTTCAGCACTTTTCGCCGCAGGATGTTGCTACGCTCGCGCGTCCTGTTGCCAACGGCAGGCTTGACGTCGACTCCCCGGTCACGCTGATGGCCGAGCTGGGGCATGGTCTGTTTGGTTCGCCTGGCATTGAGGGTCATCGCCAGGGGCTGGACGGTTCCCCGGTGTTCAAAACCACGCAGGTGCAGCAGGACGTAAACACCCTGACGATTACCGCCGAAGATGAGCATGCGGGCTTGCGCCTGACCAGCGAGCTGGTGCTGGATGCCAGCGGCGTGCTGGTGGTTCGTCACGGTTTAACGAACCTGAAAGCGATCCCCTGGCAGGTTGACCGTTTCGCCGTCACGCTGCCGGTGGCCGAGCGCGCGCAGGAGGTGATGGCCTTCCACGGACGCTGGATCAGGGAGTTTCAGCCGCACCGCGTTAAGCTTGAACACGACAGCTTCGTGATTGAAAACCGTCGGGGTAAAACCTCCCACGAGCACTTCCCGGCGCTGATTGCCGGTACGCCGTCGTTCAGCGAAATGCAGGGCGACGTCTGGGGCGTGCATCTGGGCTGGAGCGGTAATCACCGCCTGCGCGCGGAAGCGAAAACCGACGGTCGTCGCTATCTTCAGGCCGAAGCGCTCTACCTGCCGGGTGAAATGGCGGTTGAGGAGGGCGATACGCTCTGGACGCCGCGCCTGTACGCCAGCTACTCCACGCAGGGCCTGAACGGCATGAGCCAGCCGTTTCATCGCTACCTGCGCAACAACGTCATCCGCTTCCCGGAAAACAAACCGCGCCCGGTGCACCTCAATACCTGGGAAGGGATCTACTTCAACCACGATCCGGACTATATTAAGCGCATGGCCGACGAGGCTGCCGCGCTGGGCGTGGAGCGCTTCATCATTGATGACGGCTGGTTCAAAGGCCGTAACGACGACCATGCCGCGCTGGGCGACTGGTATCTGGACGAGAAAAAATACCCGAACGGCCTGACGCCGGTGATCGACCACGTCAAACGGCTCGGCATGGAGTTTGGCATCTGGGTTGAGCCGGAGATGATCAACCCGGATTCAGATTTGTACCGCGCGCATCCTGACTGGGTACTGGCGCTGCCGGGCTATCCCCGGGCGACCGGACGACACCAGCTGGTGCTCAATCTCAGCATCCCGGAGGCCTTTGATTACCTGGTGGAGCGCATGAGCTGGCTGCTGGGCGAGCATGCGGTCGACTACGTGAAGTGGGACATGAACCGCGAGCTGGTGCAGCCTGGACACAACGGTAAAGCCGCCGCCGACGCTCAGACCCGTCAGTTTTACCGCCTGCTGGACGTGCTGGGCGAGCGCTTCCCGCATATTGAGTTTGAATCCTGCTCCTCCGGCGGCGGTCGCATTGATTATGAGGTACTGACCCGCAGCCACCGCTTCTGGGCGTCCGACAACAACGACGCGCTGGAGCGCAGCACCATCCAGCGCGGCATGAGCTACTTCTTCCCGCCGGAGGTGATGGGCGCGCATATCGGTCATCATCAATGCCACGCCACCTTCCGCCAGCACGGCATCGCCTTCCGGGGGCTGACGGCCCTGTTTGGCCATATGGGGCTGGAGCTGGATCCGCTCACCGTGGACGCACAGGAGCGCGAAGGCTATCGCCATTACGCCGCGCTGCACAAGCAGTGGCGGGAGGTCATTCATCGCGGCACCCACTGGCGAATTGATATGCCGGACGCCACCACGCTGGCGCAGGGTATTGTTAGCGAAGATAAGGCTCAGGGGCTGTTTATGGTCAGCCAGCTCGCGATGCCGGACTACAGCCTGATGATGCCGCTGCGCATGGCGGGGCTGGAGGCCAGCGCGCGGTACCGCGTCACGCTGCTCGATCACCCGAATATTCAGATTACGGGTGAGGGAGGGCACACCATGCGCAAGCTGCCGGCGTGGATGGAAACGCCGCAAACGGTGAGCGGCGAGTGGCTGATGCAGGCGGGCATTGCGCTGCCGATTCTGGATCCGGAAACCGCCATTCTGATTGGCGTCGAACGCGTGTAAGGGTGACGGGCCGGGCAGCCGGCCCTCCGTTGAGGATAAAAATAATGAACACAACAACCTGTACCCACAAAGACAACCCTAACTTCTGGATTTTTGGGCTGTTCTTCTTTCTCTACTTCTTCATCATGGCCACCTGCTTTCCGTTCCTGCCGATTTGGCTGTCGGACATCATCGGCCTGAATAAAACCCACACCGGGATTGTCTTCTCCTGCATCTCGCTGTCGGCTATCGCCTTCCAGCCAGTGCTGGGCGTAATTTCGGACAAGCTGGGGCTGAAAAAACACCTTCTGTGGATCATCGCGGTGCTGCTGTTTCTGTTCGCGCCGTTCTTCCTGTACGTCTTCGCGCCGCTGCTGAAAGTCAATATCTGGCTGGGCGCGCTGAGCGGCGGGCTGTATATCGGTTTTGTATTTTCGGCCGGATCGGGGGCGATTGAGGCCTACATTGAGCGCGTGAGCCGCAACAGCTTCTTTGAGTACGGCAAGGCGCGGATGTTTGGCTGCCTCGGCTGGGGCTTGTGCGCCTCAACGGGCGGCATCCTGTTCGGCATCGATCCGTCGTACGTTTTCTGGATGGGATCGGGAGCGGCATTGCTGCTGATGCTGCTGCTGGTGGTGGCGAAGCCAAAGCCCAACCAGACGGCGCAGGTCATGGATGCCCTGGGCGCGAACCAGCCGCAAATCACCGCCAAAACCGTGTTCAACCTGTTCCGCCAGCGCAGAATGTGGATGTTTATCCTCTACGTAATTGGCGTGGCCTGCGTGTATGACGTTTTCGACCAGCAGTTTGCCACCTTCTTTAAAACCTTCTTCGCCACGCCGCAGGAAGGAACCCGCGCCTTTGGTTTCGCAACGACTGCGGGGGAAATCTGTAACGCCATCATTATGTTCTGTTCGCCGTGGATCATTAACCGCATCGGCGCGAAGAACACGCTGCTGATCGCTGGGGTGATTATGGCGACGCGCATTATCGGCTCCTCGTTCGCCACCACCGCCGTGGAGGTGATTGCCCTCAAGATGCTGCACGCGCTGGAAGTCCCGTTCCTGCTGGTGGGCGCATTTAAGTACATCACCGGGGTGTTTGATACCCGACTGTCAGCGACTATCTATCTGATCGGCTTCCAGTTCGCCAAGCAGTCGGCGGCCATTTTCCTCTCCGCTTTTGCCGGGAATATGTATGACCGGATCGGCTTCCAGGAGACGTATCTGATGCTGGGCTGTTTCGTGCTGGCGATTACGGTGGTGTCGGCGTTTACGCTGAGCAGCAGGCAGGAGATCGCCGCCGCCGCGGGGGCAGCAGCGTTAACACATCAGTCCAGGTAAAAGACCTCTTTCAGCTCGGTACTCACCGGGCTGTTATCCGGGTTCGACGGCATGACGTCGCCCATATGTTTCCACCAGCGCTGGCAGACGTCGGTATTCGCTACCGCGCTCCAGCGCTCCTCCGATTCAATCTCTACGGTCGCAAACAGCAGGCTGCGGGCCCTATCGAGATAAATGGCGTAGTGGTGTGCGCCGTGGTCTTTCAACACCTTTTCCAGCTCCGGCCAAATTGGATTGTGGCGGCGCGCGTACTCCTCGTGCGCGTCCGGGTTGACCTGCATCACAAAGGCTTTGCGGATCATAGTGCCTCCAGGTACAGCTCGCGGACCTCATCACGGCTGGCGGCGCGCGGATTGCATGGCGCACACGGATCGGCGAGCGCTTTATCCAGCCAGCCTTCAATATCGGCTTTGGTCACGCCGAGCTGGCTAAAGCCCGCAGGGATGCCGACGCGAGCGCTCAGGTTGCGAATCGCCTGAATGGCGGACATGCTGGCGGCTTCATCGCTCATGCCGCGGGTATCGACGCCCATCGCCTGCGCCACGCGGGCAAAACGCGCGACCGCGTTCGGGCGGTTAAAGCTTTCGACGATCGGCAGCAGGATGGCGTTGCATACGCCGTGCGGCAGGTTGTGCGTCGCGCCCGGCTGGTGCGCCAGGGCATGCACAAGGCCGAGACCCGCACTGTTAAACGCCATGCCCGCCAGATACTGACCAAATGCCATCTGCTCGCGCGCCTTAAGGTTATGACCGTCTTCGACCGCTTCCGGCAGCCACAGGTTGATCAGGCGAATGGCTTCCAGCGCGTTGGCGTCGGTGAGCGGGTGCGCGCCAACGGATACGTAGGCTTCAATGGCATGGGTCAGGGCATCCATACCGGTTGCGGCGGTCACGGAGGCGGGAATATCGAGCATCACGCTGGCATCGTCCACGGCGATGTCCGGGATGATGTTCGGGTCGATAATCACCTCTTTCACCTGACGCGCGGAGTCGACGATCACCGCATTGCTGGTCATCTCCGCCGCCGTGCCTGCGGTGGTGTTGATCGCCACCAGCGGCACGCCCGCATTTTTCACCTTGCCGACGCCGGAGTAATCGGTTGACGGACCGGGGTTGGCGGTGAGGATTTTAATCGCCTTGGCGGTATCAATCGGGCTGCCGCCGCCAAAGGCAATCACGTAATCACACTCCGCGTCCCGGTAAGCCGAAATTCCTTTTTGCACAAGCGCTTCCGTCGGATTCGGGAACACCTCATCGAACAGGTGATACGACATCTGATGGGCGTCCAGAGCGGTAAACAGGCTGCCGAGCAGGCCCAGCTTTACCAGCTGGCCGTCGGTGACAATCAGCGCTTTGCCCCACTGCTTGTTCGCAACCAGGTTGACCATATCGCCGATTGCGCCCGCGCCGTGAAGGCTGATTTTTGGAAGTGCCAACATAAAGCTCATGATAATTCTCCTTAACGATCAACGTTTGTCCTGCGAAGGCGTTATGCGTACAAATCCAGCGCGGATTGCAGCGGGCTCACGCCAAAGCGCTTGCCGAGGGCGATGAGTTCTTCCCGGGAAATGGTCTGCTTCATGCCGCCCATGGAGTACACCTTCACCAGCACTTCCGCTGATTTCTCGGCGGTGTCGATCAGGCCAAAGGTTTCATCCAGCGTTGGGCCGCTGCCGAACACGCCGTGGAACGGCCACAGCACCAGAGAATGCTTCTGCATATCCACGGCGGTTGCCTGGCCGATTTCGTCGGTACCCGGCACCATCCACGGCAGAATGCCCACGCCGTCCGGGAACACCACCAGACACTCGGTACTGCCTTCCCACAGCTTGCGGGTGATGAAGTCGGCGCTGTTTTCCAGCACGTAGGTCAGGGCGATCAGGTTGGTGGCGTGGCAGTGCATGATCACGCGGTCTTTGCCGTTCGTCGCCCTGATGCGCTCGCAGTGGGAGAGGAAGTGCGCCGGCAGTTCGGAGGTGGGCACCGCCTCGTCGGTCAGACCCCACAGAATGTGGTAGCCCGCGCCGTCGCTGTCCACTTTCACCACGCCGAGGTTGGCCTCCGGGTCGAGCTGGACGTTACGGAAGAACTTGCCGGAACCGGTGACGATAAACGGCGTGTTGGCGAGCAGCGGCATCGGCTGGCTCAGCGCGATATAGCGCGGCTTCTGGTGGAAATCGGCCGCGAACGGTTCAATATCCGCGTCGTCCAGGCGCAGCGTCAGGTTGCCGCCGTTGCGCTCGTCCCAGCCTTTCAGCCAGGCGTCGGAGGTGGCTTTGATCATGCCCTGGACGAACCAGGAAGTGGTGATGGTCTGCATAGTCTTCATTTTCCAGTTATCGCGGTGAGGTTGAACCCTCACCCCGGCCCTCTCCCACAGGGAGAGGGGGTAAAAGTTCCCTCTCCCTGTGGGAGAGGGTTAGGGTGAGGGCAAAATTACCCGCGCTGACTCAACACGTCTTTCTCGTATGCCCGCACGTTGTCCAGCCACTGGCTGCCCGCCGGGGCGTCGTTACGCTGACAGTACATCTCCCACACCGCCTGCCACGGCAGGGATTTCTGCTCTTCCAGCAGCGCCAGACGCGCGGTGTAGTCGCCGTTAGCCTCCAGCTGTTTCAGCGCGGCGACAGGCTCCAGCAGCGCGCGCAGCAGGGCTTTCTTCATGTTGCGGGTGCCGATAACCCACGCTGCGATGCGGTTGATGGAGGCATCGAAGAAGTCGAGGCCGATGTGTACGCGCTCAAAGAGGTCGTGACGGATGATTTCGCTGGCAATCGCCTGGGTTTCGTCATCCAGCAGCACCACGTGGTCGCTGTCCCAGCGCACCGGACGGCTGACGTGCAGCAGCAGGCGCGGCACGTAGAGCATGGCGGCGGAGATTTTGTCGGAGATCACCTCGGTTGGGTGGAAGTGGCCGGCATCCAGACACAGCGCGGTCTGGCGGCTGGTGGCGTAACCCATATAGAACTCGTTTGAGCCTACGGTGTAGCTCTCGGCGCCAATGCCGAACAGCTTGCTCTCTACGGCGTCGATGTGGTGCGCCGGGTCCAGCTTCTCGCTGATGGCCTCATCCAGCGCGGCCAGCAGGCGCTGGCGCGGGGCCAGACGGTCGACGGTGATATCCTTCATGCCGTCCGGGATCCAGATGTTCATCACCGACGGCGTGCCGAGCTGTTCGCCGAAATAGGCCGAAACGCGGCGGCTGGCCTTCACGTGGTCGATCCAGAACTGGCGGATGTCGTCGTCCGCGTGGGCGAGGGTAAAACCGTCCGCGCTCAGCGGATGTGAGAAGCAGGACGGATTAAAGTCCAGGCCCAGCCGGTTGGCTTTGGCCCACTCCACCCAGTTCTTAAAGTGTTCCGGTTTGATTTCGTTGCGCGCCACCGGCTCGTCGGATTCGAGATAAATCGCATGCAGGTTCAGGCGTTTTGGCCCCGGGATCAGGCTCAGCGCCAGCTCCAGGTCGGCGCGCAGTTCGGTCGCGTTACGCGCTTTGCCGGGGTAGTTACCCGTGGCCTGAATACCGCCCGTCAGGGAACCGCCCGGGTTCTCGAAACCGGCGACGTCATCGCCCTGCCAGCAGTGCATGGATACGGGCAGACGGTCGAGCTGGCGCAGCGCCTCTTCGACATCCACGCCGACGGCGGCGAAACGCTGTTTAGCCAGGCCCCAGGCTTGTTCTAATTGAGTTGTCATGCGCAAAGCTCCTTAGTCAGTCGGTTTTGCTGAAACTGCGCCCGAAAGCGAGCAATTTCACGGCAGGGATTGGGGGTGAAGGTGGTCAGGCTGGCGTTAGCCGCCACCACCGAACGGAAGTCGTCAACGCTGGAAAGTTCGTCCAGGGTCATCAGCTGAATGCCGATATTCCCGAGCGTGGAGGCCTCCACGGGACCCGCCACCACGGTGATGCCGCAGGCATCGGCGCAGAGCTGGTTCAGCAGCTGGTTCTGGCAGCCGCCGCCCACGATATGCAGCTGGCTGAACGGTTTTCCGCGAAGGCTCGCCAGCTCGCTGAGAATGTCGGCATACAGCAGGGCGAGGCTGTCAAAAATGCAGCGCGCCAGTTCGGAAGGGCTCGACGGCACCGGCTGCCCGCCCTCGACGCAGGCGGCCTGAATTTCGGCGCTCATGTGCACCGGGTTGATAAAGCGGTCATCGTTCGGGTTGATCAGGAACGTACAGGCCTTCAGCTTCTCGGTTTCGGCGATAAGCGCGGGCAGGTCGGTAATGTTCTGCTCTTTCAGCACCCGCTGGAGCAGCCACAGCCCCATGATGTTTTTCAGTACGCGGTAGCGCCCTTCGGCACCGCCTTCGTTGGTAATGTTTGCCGCCATCGCGGCATCGCTGGCGTACGGGGTTTTGCTCTCAAAGCCCATCAGCGACCAGGTGCCGGACGAGAGGTAAGCCGCGTCTTTGCTTGCAAGTGGGGACGCTATTACCGCGCTGGCGGTATCGTGGCTGGCGACGGCAACGACAGGGATTGCGTTCCCCTGGGGGCAAATCCAGTGACCGATCACGTTACCCGGGTGGGTGGGTGTGCCGAACCAGGAAGGCGATGCCCCCGTCCAGGCCAGCAGATGTTCGTCCCAGCTATCCGAGTTGATGTTGACCAGCTGCGTGGTGGTGGCGTTGGTATATTCCCAGTTCATGTTGCCGGTCAGGCGATAGCTCAGGTAGTCCGGGATCAGCAGCGCATGAGCCACGTCCGCGACCAGCTCCGGCTGTTGCTCGACCAGGGCACGCAGCTGATAGAGCGTGTTAAACGGCAGAAACTGGATGCCGCTGCGCCCGTAGATGTTGTCCTTGCCAAGCTGGGCGATAGCGTGCGCCATCAGGCCGTCGGTGCGGCTGTCGCGATAAGACACCGGCAAGCCGACGCGCTCGCCATGGCTATCAAGCAGCACGTAGTCCACGCCCCAGGTATCAATGCCGATGCTGTCGATGCGAATGCCGTCGTTGCAGACGTTGTTCAGTCCGGTACGGATCTCCGCCTCCAGGGCATCGATATCCCAGGTATCAAAACCGTCCTGCTTTTGCAGGCAGTTGGCGAAACGGTGCATTTCGCGAAGCGAAAGCGCGTGCTGCTCACGGTCCCAGCTCGCGAGCATTACGCGGCCGCTGGATGCGCCTAAATCGACAGCCACACAATGGCGAAAAGTCATGGTCGGGTCCTTTCTTAAGTCATTAGCGGTGAGTGTAAAAAAGGGAAGAAAAAGTCACCTTCTCACCACTGACAGGCCAAATCTCGCGCTGGCAAGAAAGCAAAGGTGAATGTGAGGGCGTTCACAGTTTCCAGCAGTGACGGGATGCTCAGGCAGTGTGACGCTGAGCGCATTTCCCGATCTTTCCCCCTGTTTCTTGAAAAATGGACAGCTTTTGCGAGGTTTACTGCCAAAAATTGAAGGTGAGTGTGGGAGGCCTTAATTACTATTTTGAGAACATTTTTCATTGGTGGGGGCCGTTATGACCGTACTGCACTGCGTGGATTTTTTTCCTTCAGGAGGTTCGCCTGTCGCGATTGAGCCACGGCTTCCTCAGGCTGCGTTCCCGGAGCATCATCATGATTTTCACGAAATTGTGATTGTTGAGCGCGGGACGGGTATTCATGTTTTCAATGGCCAGCCCTATACCATCAGCGGCGGTACGGTGTGCTTCGTGCGCGACCACGACCGGCACCTGTATGAACATACCGACAACCTGTGTCTGACGAATGTGCTTTACCGTTCCCCGGACGCGTTCCAGTTTCTTTCGGGGCTGAGCCAGCTGTTGCCCCAGGAGCAAGACGGACACTATCCGTCGCACTGGCGGGTGAATCAGTCCATCCTGCAGCAGGTGCGTCAGCTGGTGAGCCAGATGGAGAAGAGCGAGGACGGGCAGGAGACGCACGCCATTGCCACGCGCGAACTGCTGTTTATGCAGCTTCTGGTGCTGCTGCGCCGCAGCAGCCTGGTGGAAGGGCTGGAAGATAACAACGCGCGCCTGAACTATCTGATGGCCTGGCTGGAAGATCATTTTGCCGAGGATGTCTGCTGGGAAACCCTTGCGGATGATTTTTCCCTGTCGTTGCGGACCCTGCATCGCCAGCTTAAACAGCACACCGGACTGACGCCGCAACGCTACCTTAACCGTCTGCGCCTGATCAAAGCGCGTCATCTTTTACGTCATACCGACGATAGCGTCACGGATATTGCCTATTGCTGCGGTTTTGGCGACAGCAATCACTTTTCAACGCTATTTCGCCGGGAATTTAACTGGTCTCCGCGCGATATTCGCCAGGGAAAAGACGCGATGCTTCAGTAACGCGAGGGCAGTCACCGTTTTATTTCCGCAAAAAAGCTAATAGTGTCAGGTTATTCGGCGTAGAGGTCGTGGTGTGGCTGCTCAGTTAATTCTTCGCAAAGATGATTTTTTTGCCTCCGCGAGTCAGGCCGTCACGGTGGCCGATCGCTACCCGCAGGACGTCTTTGCCGAACATACCCACGAGTTTTGCGAGCTGGTGCTGGTTTGGCGCGGTAACGGCCTGCACATCCTCAACGACCGTCCCTACCGCATCACGCGCGGAGACCTGTTCTACATTCGCGCGGATGATAAACACTCCTACGCCTCGGTTAACGACCTGGTGCTGCAAAACGTTATTTACTGTCCGGACAGGCTCAAGCTTAACGTGGACTGGGCCGCGAGCATTCCGGGCTTTCTTGATGCTAAGTGTTCTCCGCACTGGCGCTTAAGCAGTAGCGGCATGGCTCAGGTACGGCAGGTTATTTCTCAACTGGAGCAGGAGAGCCAGAAGAACGACCCCGTTGCTAACCAGCTGGCGGAGTTGCTTTTCGCCCAGCTGGTGATGACGTTGAAGCGCCATCGTTACGCCACTGATAACCCCTCCGCCACAACGCAGGAAGCGCTGCTGGATAAGCTCATCACCCGGCTTGCGGGCAGCCTGAATAAAAACTTTGTACTGGAGAAATTCTGCGAGCAGGAACAGTGCAGCGAGCGCGCGTTGCGCCAGCATTTCCGCACCCTGACCGGGATGACGGTGAACCACTATCTGCGCCAGCTGCGCATCTGCCATGCACAATATCTCCTCCAGCATACGGAGTGGATGGTCAGTGATGTGGCGATGCGCTGCGGCTTTGAGGACAGTAACTACTTTTCAGTGGTGTTTAACCGCGAGGTGGGGATGACGCCGGTACAGTGGCGTCATCGCAGTCGAAAGGGGGTGTAATCAGTTTGCCATGCCGAGGCCGACGATATTGGCAGCGATAATAATCACCACGCAGCCGAGGCTTAGTACGCCAACCGGACGACGTCCGGCGTTCGTCCACTCTTTCAGCACCAGCCCAACCAGCCCGCCGCAAAGTACGTAGAAACTCATGTGCAGCATCCAGCTTATATAGTCGTATTGCGCCGGAATGCTGGCGTGGCCCCAGGCGTAGAAGAAGAACTGCAAATACCACATCAGGCCGCCGAGAGCGGAGAGCAGGACGTTGGTGATGATGAGCGATGTTGCCAGCGAGAAATCGGTTTTTACCGACAGGTTTTTTACTTTTGCCAGACGAATGAAGCAGAAGCCCAGGTTAACCATCGCACCGCCACCCATAATCACGACATAGCTTGGCAGCGCAACGTACAGCGGGTCGACGCCCAGCGCGGCAGCCGCTTCGTGCATCGGTTTGGCGGCGTTCATCGCGAACGACATGCCGGCCGAGAAAATGCCGCACATCACCGCCAGCAGCAGACCTTTCTTCAGGTTAAAATCTTCAGCTTTAATGCCCATCTTGCGTTCTTTCAACTGCCCCGCGCGCGTCACAATTCCTACGCCAATGACCGCCACCAGCACGCCCAGGAGCGTCATCCGCCCACCCTGAGTATTAATAAGCACGTCGAAGTTGCCGTTGAGAATTGGCGTCATCAGGGTACCGACGATCAGCGTGATGCCAATCGCGATACCAATCCCCATCGACATGCCGAGATAACGCATGGTGAGGCCATAGTTGATGTTGCCGACGCCCCACATCGCGCCGAACAGGAACACCGGCAGCAGGGTGGCGGCGCTGAAGGAGGAGAAGTAGCCCCAGAAATCGGGCAGCAGCATGGCGCTAATGGTCCAGGGCAAAATCAGCCAGGACACGATACCGCCAACGGACCACATGGTTTCCCATGACCAGCCTCTCACTTTTTTAAAAGGAGCATAGAAACAGGCTGCACTGGCAGCGCCTATCAAATGCCAGAAGATACCCATCGTAATCGCATGATTCATTTTTACACCCTCATCGTTTTTATCGTCAGTGGCTTCCCACCGACTTGAGGAGTGTAAAAATTAGGCGGTTTGGGGACCTTCAGAAGGTTGCCGCAGATGTGTTCTGGATGGCAATCAGCACGTTAACCGCGTGAGCAGACTCACAATTTCGCGATTAATCGAAAAACGAATAACCTTATAAAAACTACGGCATTGATAATCATTTTCAATATCATTTAATTAACTATAATGAACCAACTGCTTACGCGGCATTAACAGCTGTGCCGCCCGACAATAATGGAGAGGATTATGAGTTATACACTGCCATCCCTGCCGTATGCCTACGACGCACTGGAACCGCATTTCGACAAGCAGACGATGGAAATCCATCACACTAAACACCACCAGACCTATGTGAACAACGCGAACGCCGCGCTGGAAAGCCTGCCAGAGTTCGCTAACCTGTCTGCTGAAGAGCTGATCACCAAGCTGGACCAGCTGCCAGCGGACAAGAAAACCGTTCTGCGTAACAACGCTGGCGGCCACGCTAACCACAGCCTGTTCTGGAAAGGCCTGAAAACCGGTACCACCCTGCAGGGCGACCTGAAAGCGGCTATCGAGCGCGACTTCGGTTCCGTTGACAACTTCAAAGCGGAATTCGAAAAAGCCGCTGCAACCCGTTTCGGCTCTGGCTGGGCGTGGCTGGTTCTGAAAGGCGACAAGCTGGCGGTGGTTTCTACTGCTAACCAGGACTCCCCGCTGATGGGTGAAGCGATTTCTGGCGCATCCGGCTTCCCAATCCTGGGTCTGGACGTGTGGGAACACGCTTACTACCTGAAATTCCAGAACCGTCGTCCGGACTACATCAAAGCCTTCTGGGACGTGGTGAACTGGGACGAAGCAGCAGCGCGTTTCGCCGCTAAAAAATAAGGTTGCATTGACGCCTGTGAGAAGCGAGTCTTATGACTCGCTTTTTTTGTATCTGTATACCCGTCATACTTCAAGTTGCAGGTGCGTTGGCTGCGTTCGCTCACCCCAGTCACTTACTTGAGTAAGCTCCTGGGGATTCACTCTCTTGCCGCCTTCCTGCAACTCGAATTATTTAGGGCATATAAAGGAGCAGCAATGCATTACCCGGTGAACGTGTTTACAGGCAAGGTAAGGGAGTACGACGGCAGCCGCCCGAGTGCCATCGCCAAAATTCAGGTCGACGGTGAGTTGACGTTAACCGACCTCGGGCTTGCGGGTGACGAGCAGGCCGAAAAGAAAATCCACGGCGGGCCCGATCGCGCGCTGTGCCACTACCCGCGTGAACACTATCAGCACTGGAAAACCGAGTTTCCCGAGCAGACGGACCTCTTTGTTGCCCCCGCGTTTGGCGAGAATCTCTCCACCGAAGGGCTCACCGAAAAGAACGTATTTATCGGTGATATCTACCGCTGGGGCGATGCCCTGATTCAGGTGACGCAGCCACGCTCGCCGTGCTTCAAGCTCAACTACCACTTCGGTATTCAGGATATGTCGGCCCAGCTGCAAAAAGCGGGTAAAACCGGCTGGCTGTATCGCGTGGTGCTGGCTGGGCAGGTTTCAGCGGACGCGCCGCTTGAGCTGGCGTCGCGCCTGAGCGATGTGTCTGTTTATGACGCCTGCGCCATTGCCTGGCATATGCCGTTTGACGACGAACAGTATCACCGCCTGCTGTCGGCCGCGGGGTTATCCATCAGCTGGACAAGAACGATGCAGAAGCGGCGTTTAAGCAGCAAGATCGAGGATAATTCGCGGAGATTGTGGGGAAAATAGTCCTCCGCAAAAAGTAGGCCGGGTAAGGCGAAGCCGCCACCCGGCACTAACAGCTACGAACGCTTATACAACGGTAGCCACAGCGTTAACCGTAGCCCACCCAGCGGGCTATCGTCGGCTTTCACCCAGCCGCGGTGCTGCTGCATAGCGGTTTCAACAATCGCCAGACCCAGTCCCGTGCCGCCCGATTCCCGGTCGCGCGCCTCATCGGTACGATAGAACGGACGGAAAATCTGCTCGCGGTCTTCCGGGCTCACGCCTGGGCCGTCATCATCGACAATGACGGTGATCCCGTCTTTATCCACCGAGAACGCCACCTCAATCTTCGTATGCGAGTAGCGAAGAGCGTTACGCACGATGTTCTCCAGCGCGCTTTCCAGCGTGTTGGGGTTACCGTACAGCGGCCACGGGCCCGGCGGGAAGTTGACGGTAAAGGATTTACCCATCTGTTCCGCTTCGAACGCCGCGTTGTCCAGCACCTCGTGCCAGAGGTGATTGGCTTTCACCGTTTCGCTAACCAGCGCGTTTTTCTGCTGATTGCGCGACATCACCAGCAGGTCGTTGATCATGCTGTCCAGGCGGTGCGCTTCCGTTTCAATACGCTCCAGCTCTTTGCTCTCACCGCTGCGGCGGCGCAGCAGCGCGGTGCCAAGCTGCAAGCGCGTAAGCGGGGTACGCAGCTCGTGCGAGATATCCGACAGCAGACGTTGCTGTGCGGTCATCATACGATCGAGGGCGCTCACCATCTGGTTAAAACTGGTTCCGGCGGCAAGGAACTCCTGCGGACCTGCTTCCAGTTCAGGGTGTTGTCGCAGGTTACCCTGCGCCACCTCATCGGCGGCATTCTTCAGCTTACGCGCCGGTTTTGCCAGGCTCCACGCCAGCCATAACAGCAGCGGTGAGCTGACCAGCATGGTGACAATCAGCAGCAGGAGAGGGCGGTCAAACAGCAGGTTGATAAAATCAGACTGGGAGTTGCTCGCCGGACGGATCAGGTAGAGCTGATAATTATCCTCTCCGTCCCTGACGGAGAAAGGCCCCACCATCTCTACGCGGCCATATTTCTTCTTCTGAGGATGATCGGCATTATCCGCCTGGCCAATAAAGTTGCGGATGATCTGCATTTCATTGCGATCGGCCCCAATCACGCGGCCTTCGCTGGTCACCAGCAGCAGGCGTTGTCCGGGCGGCGCCCACTTGTCGATAGCGCGAAACAGCCTGCGCCACCACATTAAATCGTTTGGCGGATCGTTTGCCAGCTCGGCTTCCACGTGCTGCTCGATCATCACGCCCTGACGTTGCTCGCTGTCGAGAAGCTCCGTCATCTGGCGTGAGTCGAGTTTTGGCAACATCAAAACGAGCATTAAAACCAGTGCCAGCGTCAGCCAGAAGATGGCGAAGATGCGGGCGGTTAAGCTTCCTATCATGAAGCGGAAACCATCAGATAACCGCGACCACGCAGGGTTTTAAACCATGGGTGACCGTCTTTACGCTCCGGCAGCTTACGGCGCAGGTTAGAGATGTGCATGTCGATGGCGCGGTCAAACGGGGTGAGGCGTTTGCCCAGCACTTCCTGGCTTAGATGTTCACGCGAAACCACCTGGCCGAGGTGCTGCGCCAGCAGATACAGCAGGGTGAACTCCGTGCCGGTCAGTTCCAGCGTCTGGCCATCAAAGCTTGCTTCCTGACGGCCCGGGTTCAGGCTCAGGGAGTCGACTTCAAGAGTAGGTGAGCTGTTGTCGGTATTTTGCTGCTGTTCGCTCCAGTGGGAACGACGCAGGATAGCGCGAATACGGGCAACCAGTTCACGGTCGTTAAACGGCTTGGGTAAATAGTCATCCGCGCCCAGCTCAAGGCCGAGTACGCGGTCAAGTTCGCTGCCGCGCGCGGTCAGCATAATAACGGGAGTCTGGTGTGTCTGGCGAAGCTCTTTCAACGTATCAATACCGTTTTTCTTCGGCATCATCACGTCGAGCAAAAGTAAATCGATGCTGTCGTCAAGGAGACTCAGCGCCTGCTCGCCATCATGGGCAACCAGGACGTTGAAACCTTCCATGTCGAGCAACTCCTTTAAAAGGGATGTGAGCTCTCGGTCATCATCAACTAACAGGATTTTATTCATTGTTTAAATACCTCCGAGGCAGAAATTACGACATCAAGGCTGTCTAATCCATGACTTTACGTTGTTTTACACCCCCTGACGCATGTTTGCAGCCTGAATCGTAGACTGTCTCTCGTTGAATCGCGACACGAAAGATTTTGGGAGCAAGTGATGCGCAAAGTTACCGCTGCCGTCATGGCCTCAACGCTGGCGTTCAGTGCGTTTAGCCAGGCTGCTGAAGCTATCATCAGCGATAACAGTCCCTTACAAGAGGGCGCAACGCAGAACAGCAGCCAAAGCCATATGTTTGACGGCATAAGTTTAACCGAACATCAGCGTCAACAGATGCGAGATCTGATGCAGAGGGCACGACACGACCAGCCCCCTGTTAATGTTAGCGAAATGGAGACAATGCATCGCCTTGTCACCGCAGAAAATTTTGACGAAAGCGCTGTGCGCGCTCAGGCCGAAAAAATGGCACAGGAACAGGTTGCCCGCCAGGTAGAGATGGCGAAGGTCCGCAACCAGATGTTCCATCTGCTAACGCCCGAGCAGCAAGCGGTTTTGAATGCCAGACATCAGCAGCGAATGGACCAGCTGCGCGAGGTTGCACGGATGCAGCGAAGCTCAGAAACGACGTTTTTCAGTAGCAATAGCAGTACCCGTAGTAACCAGTAAACCCTGTTTTCCTTGCCATAGACACCATCCCTGTCTTCCCCCACATGATGTGGGGGTTTTTTTTGCCCCGCATCCGCGCTGTTAACCGTTTATTCATCCTTAGACTCCCCATGCTTCCGTTATACTAGCGGCATGACATGACAGGAGCGTTTATGAATCAATCCTATGGAAGACTGGTAAGCCGGGCCGCCATTGCGGCGACCGTCATGGCCTCCAGCCTGTTACTGATTAAAATCTTTGCCTGGTGGTATACCGGCTCGGTCAGTATTCTGGCGGCGCTCGTGGACTCGCTGATGGACATTGCCGCCTCGTTGACCAACCTGCTGGTGGTGCGTTACTCGCTGCAGCCAGCGGATGAAGAGCACACATTTGGGCACGGTAAAGCGGAGTCGCTGGCCGCGCTGGCGCAAAGTATGTTCATTTCCGGCTCTGCGCTGTTCCTGTTTTTAACCGGCATTCAGCATCTCGTTTCGCCGACACCGATGAACGATCCCGGCGTGGGCGTAGTTGTGACGATCGTTGCGCTTATATGCACACTTGTTCTGGTAACGTTCCAGCGCTGGGTTGTTCGCAAAACGCAAAGTCAGGCTGTACGGGCGGATATGCTTCATTATCAATCTGATGTTATGATGAATGGGGCTATTCTTATTGCGCTCGGTCTGGCCTGGTATGGCTGGCATCGCGCCGATGCGTTATTTGCGTTAGGGATTGGTATCTATATTTTATATAGCGCCCTGCGGATGGGGTATGAAGCGGTGCAATCACTGCTTGACCGCGCCCTCCCGGACTCAGAACGTAATGAAATTTTTTCTATCGTGACCTCCTGGCCCGGCGTCAGCGGTGCACACGATCTTCGAACGCGGCAGTCAGGGCCGACCCGCTTTATTCAGATTCATATTGAAATGGAAGACAACCTGCCACTGGTTCAGGCTCACGTTATTGCTGAGCAGGTCGAGCAGGCGATTTTGCAGCGTTTTC
This sequence comes from Enterobacter cloacae complex sp. ECL352, assembly GCF_020149545.1. Lineage (NCBI taxonomy): Bacteria > Pseudomonadati > Pseudomonadota > Gammaproteobacteria > Enterobacterales > Enterobacteriaceae > Enterobacter > Enterobacter cloacae complex sp. ECL352. Next base: position 2,252,192 of record NZ_CP083709.1, on the reverse strand, counting down.
CTGGTTCAGACGTCATCATTCACCAGGATCCCTGCTCGGTTGTACCCGGTCATGTTGGGCTTTCGTAATTCGTTGTAAAAAAGTGAGCCAGGCCAGCATTTTGTGTATAAATTACCGCCGTTTGGTCTGACCTGAATCAATTCAGCTGGAAGGGATTGATATACTATTTGCAGTATTCGTTGGTCGATAAGTTTCTTCCGGCAACAGATTTCAATTTTGCATTCCTAAGTTCAGAGGTAGTCATGATTAAGAAAATCGGTGTGTTGACAAGCGGCGGTGATGCGCCGGGCATGAACGCGGCAATTCGTGGTGTTGTCCGTGCAGCGCTGACGGAAGGCCTGGAAGTTTTTGGCGTTTATGACGGTTATCTGGGCCTGTATGAAGATCGTATGGTTCAGCTCGACCGTTACAGCGTGTCTGACATGATCAACCGTGGCGGTACTTTCCTCGGTTCCGCGCGCTTCCCGGAATTCCGTGATGAACACGTTCGTGAAGTGGCTATCGAAAACATGAAGAAACGCGGCCTGGACGCCCTGGTGGTTATCGGTGGTGACGGCTCCTACATGGGTGCAAAACGTCTGACCGAAATGGGCTTCCCGTGCATCGGTCTGCCGGGCACCATCGACAACGACATCAAAGGTACTGACTACACGATCGGCTTCTTTACTGCACTGGGTACCGTTGTTGAAGCGATTGACCGTCTGCGTGACACCTCTTCTTCTCACCAGCGTATCTCTATCGTTGAAGTGATGGGCCGTTACTGCGGCGACCTGACGCTGGCGGCAGCCATTGCGGGCGGTTGTGAATTTATCGTCGTGCCGGAAGTCGAATTTAGCCGTGAAGATCTGGTGGCTGAAATCAAAGCGGGCATCGCGAAAGGTAAAAAACACGCGATCGTGGCTATCACCGAGCACATCTGTGACGTTGACGAGCTGGCGAAGTACATCGAAGCCGAAACCAAACGCGAAACCCGCGCGACCGTACTGGGTCACATCCAGCGCGGCGGTTCCCCAGGCCCTTACGACCGTATTCTGGCGTCCCGTATGGGCGCGTACGCTATCGATCTGCTGCTGCAGGGTCACGGCGGCCGCTGCGTCGGTATTCAGAACGAAAAACTGGTTCACCACGACATCATCGACGCGATTGAAAACATGAAGCGTCCGTTCAAAGGTGACTGGCTGGACTGCGCGAAAAAACTGTACTGATCGGCGTTTGTTTTGTGCCGGGTGGCGGCAAGGTAAATGCAAAACGGTAACCCCTGGGTTACCGTTTTTTATGGTTGCTCCCTCTCCCGTGGGAGAGGGTCAGGGCGAGGGCATCAGGCCGTTCATCCACTTCTTTTATTCCACTACGTTATAGCCAATCTTTTTTTATTCTTTAATCCTCGATTTGCTTTCTGGCACGCTGCATTCATCAAAACACTACACAAGAGAGCTGGGCGATGAATAAATGGGGCGTGGGTTTAACATTATTGCTGGCATCGACCAGCGTTCTGGCTAAGGATATCCAGTTACTGAACGTGTCATACGACCCGACGCGTGAACTGTACGAGCAATACAACAAAGCGTTTGCGGCACACTGGAAACAGGAAACCGGCGACAACGTGGTGGTTCGTCAGTCGCATGGCGGCTCCGGCAAGCAGGCGACGTCCGTGATAAACGGTATTGAAGCCGACGTGGTGACCCTGGCGTTGGCCTACGATGTCGACGCGATCGCCGAGCGCGGCCGCATCGACAAAAACTGGATCAAACGCCTGCCGGATAACTCCGCACCCTACACCTCGACCATCGTCTTCCTGGTGCGTAAAGGAAACCCGAAACAAATTAAAGACTGGAACGACCTGATCAAACCGGGCGTTTCTGTGATTACCCCGAACCCGAAAAGCTCCGGCGGCGCTCGCTGGAACTACCTGGGCGCATGGGGCTATGCACTGCATCACAACAATGGCGACCAGGCCAAAGCGCAGGAATTCGTGAAGGCGCTGTATAAAAACGTTGAGGTGCTGGACTCCGGCGCGCGTGGCGCCACCAACACCTTCGTCGAGCGCGGGATTGGCGACGTGCTGATCGCATGGGAAAACGAAGCCCTGCTGGCCACCCACGAGCTGGGCAAAGACAAATTTGAGATCGTGACCCCGAGCGAATCGATTCTGGCTGAGCCGACCGTCTCCGTGGTCGATAAAGTGGTTGAGAAGAAAGATACCAAAGCGGTGGCGGAAGCCTACCTGAAGTATCTGTACTCGCCAGAAGGCCAGGAAATTGCGGCGAAAAACTTCTATCGTCCACGCGATGCGGCGGTCGCCAAGAAATACGAAGGGGAGTTCCCAAAACTGAAGCTATTCACTATTGACGATGTGTTCGGCGGCTGGACCAAAGCGCAGAAAGAGCACTTCTCCAATGGCGGTACTTTCGACCAAATTAGCCAGCGCTAACCATTAGCCTGTGAAACGGTGACCCGGCGTGAGAAATCCGCCGGGTTTTTTATTTGGTCATCATTTTGCGTTACTCTTTTGCCTCTACTGAAAACAGGGAACGCGTTGTGAAAAAAATTATCTTATTGCTCCTCATTGTCATCGCCCTTGCCGCTGGCGGTGTGTACTGGATGAAGGCGGGTAATCCGAATGCGTTGCGACATATCGTTCTCGACCAGTGCGTGCCGAATCAGATCCAGAACCGTAACCCGGCACCGTGTGCGCAGGTGAAAACGGATGCAGGCTATGTGGTATTTAAAGATCGCAACGGGCCGCTGCAATACCTGCTGATGCCGACATATCGCATCAACGGCACCGAGAGCCCGCTGCTGACCGAAGCTCATACGCCGAACTTTTTCTGGCTGGCGTGGCAGTCGCGCAGCTTTATGACCCTGAAGCGTGGATCCGAGGTGCCTGACAGCGCCATTTCGCTGACGATTAACTCCCCGACAGGGCGTACGCAGAACCATTTCCATATTCATATCTCCTGCCTGCGCCCGGACGTGCGCGAGAAGCTCAACGCGGCACAGGGAGAAATCAGCACCCAGTGGCTGCCTCTTCCGGGGGGGCTGGAAGGACATGAATATCTTGCTCGCCGCGTGACGGAGAATGAACTGGTCCAGCGCAGCCCGTTTATGATGCTGGCTGAAGAGTTGCCGGAAGCGCGCGACCATATGGGGCGCTTTGCCCTGGCGATGGCGCAGCAGTCGGACGGCTCTTTTGTTTTGCTGGCGACCGAGCGTAACCTGCTCACGTTTAACCGCGCGTCCGCGGAGGAACTGCAGGATCATCAATGCACTATCCTGAAGTAACCCCACCATAAATCGCGTTTACTCGGGCTGCCTGTCACCGTAGACTTGCTGAAAAATTCTACAGGAGACAGGTATGTCGCTCTGGTTAACGTATCCTTTGCTGCTGCCCTCACTGATCGTTGGCGTCACCATCGTGCTGTGGGCGACGTCGCTATTGCCGGAATTTATCACCGCGCTGCTGTTCTTCACGGCGGCGATGACCGCCAGAATCGCCCCGCCGGAGGTCATCTTCGGCGGTTTTGCCTCGTCGGCTTTCTGGCTGGTATTCAGCGGCTTTGTGCTCGGCGTGGCGATCCGTAAAACCGGACTGGCGGACAGGGCCGCCCGGGCGCTGTCGGCAAAGCTCACCGACTCCTGGGTGTTGATGGTGGCGAGCGTGGTGCTGCTGAGCTACGCGCTGGCGTTTGTGATGCCGTCGAACATGGGACGTATTGCGCTGCTGATGCCGATTGTCGCGGCGATGGCAAAACGCGCCGGTATCGCCGACGGCTCCCGCGCCTGGTTCGGGCTGGCGCTGGCGGTGGGGTTCGGGACTTTCCAGCTTTCGGCGACGATCCTGCCTGCTAACGTCCCTAACCTGGTGATGAGCGGTGCGGCGGAAGGCTCGTACGGCATCCATCTGAACTATGTCCCGTATCTGCTGCTGCACACGCCGGTGCTCGGTATCCTCAAAGGCCTGATTCTGATTGGCCTCATCTGCTGGCTATTTCCCGGCAGCCCAAAACCGCCGAAGGAACAGGCGCCGTCTGATCCTATGGGGCGGGATGAAAAGCGTCTTGCCTGGCTGCTGGCGGTGGTGCTGGGGATGTGGGTCACGGAGAGCTGGCACGGCGTAGGGCCCGCGTGGACGGGGCTGGCGGCGTCGGTCATCGTTATGCTGCCGCGCATTGGGTTCATTACCGGGGAAGAGTTTTCTGCGGGGGTGAATATGCGTACCTGTATTTACGTTGCGGGCATTCTTGGGCTTGCGATCGTGGTGACGCAAACCGGTATCGGAACGGCCGTGGGCGAGGCATTGCTTCGCATTATGCCGCTGGATGCAGACAGACCGTTCACCAGCTTCCTGGCGCTTACCGGTATTACCACGGCGCTCAACTTCATTATGACCGCCAACGGCGTGCCGGCGCTTTACACCACGCTGGCGCAGAGCTTCTCGGACGCGACCGGTTTCCCGCTGCTGTCGGTGATCATGATTCAGGTGCTGGGCTATTCCACGCCGCTGCTGCCGTATCAGGCGTCGCCGATTGTGGTAGCAATGGGGCTCGGGAAGGTGCCTGCAAGGGCGGGGATGGTGCTCTGTCTGGCGCTGGCTATCGCAACGTATCTGGTACTGCTGCCGCTGGATTATCTGTGGTTTAGTTTGCTGGGGAAAGTGTAGTTCGGTGCGAGCGGTTTCCCCTCACCCCACCCCTCTCCCTAAGGGAGAGGGAGGAGAAGAGCGGCGGGTAAGCGCAAGCGCCACCCGCCACAAAGGCAATTACGCCTGTTTAGCCGCTTCTGCTGCCTTAACGATCACCGCGAAAGCGTCAGCTTTCAGGGATGCACCGCCAACCAGCGCGCCATCGATGTCTGGCTGGGTGAACAGCTCAGCAGCGTTGGAGGCGTTTACGGAACCGCCGTACTGGATAATCACTTGCTCAGCGACCTTCGCGTCGGCTTTAGCAATGTGGTCACGAATGAATTTGTGAACCGCCTGAGCCTGCGCAGGGGTTGCAGATTTGCCGGTACCGATCGCCCAGACTGGCTCGTATGCGATTACTGCGCCTTCGAACGCTGCCGCGCCCTGGGTTTTCAGCACTGCGTCGATCTGACGTGCGCACACTTCTTCGGTTTTGCCCGCTTCGTTTTCCGCTTCGGTTTCACCGATGCACAGAACCGGGATCAGACCCTGCTCTTTCAGCACGGCAAATTTCTTCGCGATGAACTCGTCGGATTCTTTGTGATAGGTGCGACGCTCGGAGTGGCCGATGATGATGTATTTCGCGCCGATATCTTTCAGCATTTCAGCGGAGGTTTCACCGGTGAACGCGCCAGACAGGTTAACGTCAACGTTCTGCGCGCCCAGAATGATGTGGCTGCCGTCAGCGGCGTGTTTAGCCAGATCCAGGTACATATCCGGCGGAGCGATAGCAACCGCGCAGCCCGTCACGCCAGCCAGCTCTTTACGCAGGTTCGCAACCAGTTCGTTTACCATGTGGCGGCTGCCGTTCAGTTTCCAGTTACCCATCACTAAAGGATGTCGCATTTCAATTCTCCACGCTAAATAAGCGAATTAAGGAATATGGCCACCCTGTCGGGCAGCATGGTCTGTGAATCAGTATAGAGATTTTCCCTCGAAAGGCTTTGCTTTTTGTCATTAATTCGCCCCGCCGAGGGTGTCAGATAGTGCCAGCTTAATCGGTTCAACAGCGAAGGTCAGTCCTTTTTCGCCGTTGTCCGCCACAACATAGCGGATCGCGCCTTCGGTATCGGCGTAATAACGCTTGTTTTTCCCGGCGGTAAGGAGTTTTTGCAGCTTTTGCTGGCTTTGCTTTTTCGTCAGCGCAGGGGTAAAGGCCTGCAGTACCGCGCTCATGTACTCCAGCGCTTTCGCCTTAGCGGCTTTCTGCTCTGGCCCCTGTATCGGCAGCCAGGTGATTTGCATGCTTTTGATTTTTAACGTACCGCGCTCCAGCGCCGTGGAAGCATACAAATTCTCGTTAATCTTGCTTGCCGCACGGGTCAATGTGGGGGTATCGCGTGAGCCATCAATGGCGCGAAACTCATCCAGCGGCAGCGTGGGGTTGGTCTGATTAAAGGTTTCACGAAACTGGCTGATGGACTGATCGAAGGACGGTGCGCCCGCCAGCAGATAGGGTGCTGTGGTCGGGGCTGTGGTTTCGGCGGCGTGCAGGGGATAACCCGCGCTGAGCAGCGCTAAACACAGGAAAAGAGAACGTGCCGAACTTTTCATCAACATTGCCCCTGGCCGTAAGTGCTCATGATTAAAACGATATCTGGTCGGCTTGTCAAAAGGTCACAACTCCAGGGTAAAATACGCGCTATACGATAATAAGGAACCTTACATGACCATACAGCAGTGGCTGTTTTCATTCAAAGGGCGTATTGGACGCCGTGATTTCTGGATCTGGATGGTGACGTGGGTTGTCGCCATGCTGCTTCTGTTTTTCGTGGCTTACAACGCCTGGCTGAGCACGCAAACGGCGGCCTTCGCGCTGGTCTGCCTGCTATGGCCAACGGCGGCGGTTGTCGTAAAACGGCTGCACGATCGCGGGCGTTCCGGCGCGTGGGCATTTCTGATTATTCTGGCGTGGATGCTGGTGGCGGGAAACTGGGCGATGCTGCCGTCCATCCTGCCGTGGGTTGTGGGCAGGCTGCTGCCGTCGGTCATCTTCGTGATGATGATTGTCGATCTGGGCGCGTTTATTGGCACCCAGAGCGAAAACAAATACGGTAAAGATACCGTTGAGGTGAAATACCGCTGATCACCAGTAGTGTTCGGCGGTCATATGGCCCGGTCGGCGGCGAAGATGTTTCGTCATCTGCCGGGTATCCTTCAGAAGCTGCTGCGTGTCACGTACCATCTGCGGGTTGCCGCACAGCATGACGTGGCTGGTTTCAGCGTTCAGCGGCAAACCCACCGCATCTTCCAGGGCTCCACTCTCAATTAACGCCGGCACGCGGCCGGTAAGCGCTCCTGCTACGGTTTCGCGGCTGACCACCGTCTGAATCTTTAGCTTTCCGCCGTACTGCTGCTCCAGCGCCTGCATTTGCGGCAAATAGCTCAGGTCTGCGGCGTAGCGCGCAGCGTGAACCAGCACGATGTTTTTAAAGCGCTCCAGATCTTTGCCGTACTGCAAAATAGAGAGATAAGGGCCGATGGCCGTACCGGTTGCCAGCATCCAGAGCGTGTCACAGTCAGGGATCTCTTCGAGCACAAAGAAGCCTGCCGCTTCACTCACAATTTGCACCTCGTCGCCGGGCTTAAGAGCGGCAAGGCGCGGGCTGAGCTTACCGTCAGGAACGGTGACCAGATAGAACTCGAGATCCGGGTTATCAGGTGCGTTAACGTAAGAGTAGGCGCGCTGCACGCGCTCGCCGTCGACATCCAGTCCCAGCTTCGCAAATTGCCCGGCTTTAAACGGGTGAACGGGAGCATGTACGGTGAGACTAAATAGCGCATCGGTCCAGAACTGTACCTTTGTGACTTTACCTGTTACCCAGTCCGCCATGATCTTCTCCTGTGCTGTTTCTCTGTTCTATCTTCCGTACTTGTGGTGATAATTTCCAGCCCGTCAGGGCCGGAAAGCTCTATCGATCAAACGGTTTTACAGAATGTGCGTCTGCACGTCCGGGTCTTTGCGGTCGAGATAGTGGATAGACTGGATGCGGCGAATGGTGCGTGATTTACCGCGAATCAGCAGTGTTTCAGTGGTGGCCATATTGCCCTTGCGGGTGATGCCGTCCAGCAGATCGCCTTTGGTGATGCCGGTCGCCGAGAAGACAACGTTATCGCTACGCGCCATCTCGTCCAGAGCCAGCACTTTATTGGCCTCGATGCCCATCGCTTCGCAGCGCGCCAGCTCGTTTTCCCCGATACGGCGGTTCTCTTCGCTGTCGCCTTTCACCTCATGGCGGGGCAGTAGACGGGCCTGCATATCGCCATCCAGCGCGCGGATCACTGCCGCGGAGACCACACCTTCCGGCGCGCCACCGATGCCGTACAGCACGTCGACTTCGCTGTCCGGCATGCAGGTCAGGATCGAGGCGGCAACGTCACCGTCAGGGATAGCAAACACGCGCACGCCGAGCTTTTGCATTTGCGCGATAGTGGCGTCGTGGCGCGGTTTCGCCAGAATGGTGACGGTGAGTTCGCTAAGGGGTTTGCCCAGGGCTTTGGCGATGTTGTGCAGGTTCTCTTCCAGCGGCAGGCTAAGGTCGATTGCGCCTTTTGCGCCAGGACCGACAATCAGCTTTTCCATGTACATATCCGGCGCGTTGAGGAAGCAACCCTTATCGCCCACGGCCAGCACCGCTAACGCATTGGCCTGACCCATCGCCGTCATGCGGGTGCCTTCGATCGGGTCAACCGCGATATCCACGGCATCGCCTTTGCCGGTACCGACTTTTTCACCGATGTAGAGCATCGGCGCTTCGTCGATCTCGCCTTCGCCGATCACGATGGTGCCGTCAATGTTGACCTGGTTAAGTACAATACGCATGGCATGGACGGCTGCGCCGTCTGCGGTATTTTTGTCGCCACGGCCCAGCCATTTATAGCCTGCAAGTGCGGCCGCTTCGGTGACGAGGGAAAACTCGATAGCAAGTTCACGTTTCATGAGGTACTCGTGCAATCAAAAGGAATTGCACGAAGTTTATCACAGAGTGGGGAGGGGTGAGGGGGCCGGTGCGGTTGGAGCCCCTCTCCCCAAAGGGGCGAGGGGACTTAAAACACCCTCTCCCCTTTGGGGAGAGGGCCGGGGTGAGGGGAATTACTCTTCGTGCTCTTCCCACGCCAGGGCGCGTTTCACCGCTTTTTTCCAGCCGCTGTAGCGGAAGTTACGCTCGGTGGTTTCGATGCCCGGACGGAATTCGCGTTCGATAACCGCTTTTTCCTGCAGCTCGTCCAGGTTCTGCCAGAAGCCTACCGCCAGACCGGCAAGGTATGCCGCGCCCAGCGCCGTGACTTCACGCACTTCAGGGCGTTCAACGCGGGTGCCCAGAATGTCGGACTGGAACTGCATCAGGAAGTTATTCGCTACCGCACCGCCGTCCACGCGCAGGGCGTGCAGACGAATGCCGGAGTCAGCCTGCATCGCTTCCAGCACGTCGCGCGTCTGGTAGGCGATGGATTCGAGAGTAGCGCGAATAATGTGGTTAGAGTTCACACCGCGCGTCAGGCCGAAAATTGCGCCGCGTGCATACGGGTCCCAGTACGGTGCGCCCAGACCGGTGAACGCAGGCACCACGTACACGCCGTTGGTGTCTTTCACTTTGGTCGCGAAGTACTCGGAGTCGAACGCATCGCTGATCAGCTTCATCTCGTCGCGCAGCCACTGAATGGATGCACCCGCCATGAACACCGCACCTTCCAGCGCATAGTTCACTTCGCCGCGCGGGCCGCAGGCGATGGTGGTCAGCAGGCCGTTTTCTGATTTCACCGCCTTCTCGCCGGTGTTCATCAGCATAAAGCAGCCGGTGCCGTAGGTGTTCTTCGCCATCCCTTCCTTGACGCACAGCTGGCCGAACAGCGCCGCCTGCTGGTCGCCGGCGATACCGGCGATAGGAATACGGGTGCCGCCTTTACCGCCGATGTTGGTCTGGCCGTATACTTCTGAAGACTTACGCACTTCAGGAAGCATCGCGCGCGGAATGTCCAGCGCGTCCAGCATCTTGTCATCCCACTCAAGGGTGTTGATGTTGAACAGCATGGTACGCGAGGCGTTGGTGTAGTCGGTCACGTGAACGCGTCCCTGGGTCATCTTCCAGATAAGCCAGGTATCGACGGTACCGAACAGCAGCTCGCCGCGTTTAGCACGCTCGCGTGAACCTTCTACGTGGTCGAGGATCCATTTCACTTTGGTGCCGGAGAAATACGGGTCAACCACCAGACCGGTGGCGCTGCGCACATACTCTTCCATACCGTCGCGCTTCAGCTGTTCGCAGATCTCGGATGTACGGCGGCACTGCCAGACGATAGCGTTGTAAATGGGCTTACCGGTTTCACGTTCCCAGACAATCGTCGTTTCACGCTGGTTGGTAATACCAATCGCGGCAATCTCGTCGGAACTGATATCGGCTTTCGCCAGCACTTCGACCAGCGTGGAGCTTTGTGACGCCCAAATCTCCATTGGGTCATGTTCTACCCAGCCTGGACGAGGATAAATTTGCTCAAATTCGCGCTGTGACACGCTGACGATGTTCGCGTCATGATCCATTACGACAGCGCGGGAGCTGGTAGTGCCCTGGTCGAGCGCAACGATATATTTTTTTTCGGTCATGGTATGTGTCCCGTAGTCAGATTACAGCGAAGCTTTTTGTTGTGCGGTAGAAGTCGTTTCCTTCTCCTCTTCCACACAGGTGTCGCACGGTAAGTGGCGACCAATTAATTTGCGGTAGCTAAACGCACCCAGCGCAGCCCCGACAACCGGCGCAAACAGCGGTACCAGGAAGTAAGGAATGTCTTTGCCACCGGTGAAGGCGACGTCGCCCCAGCCAGCGATAAAGGCGAAGGTTTTTGGTCCGATATCACGTGCCGGGTTCATCGCGAATCCGGTCAGCGGGCCCATGGATGCACCAATCACCGCAATCAGCAAACCAATCAGCAGGGGTGCCAGCGGGCCGCGCGGAATGCCGTTTCCGTCGTCGGTCAGCGCCAGGATAACGCCCATCAGAATAGCGGTAATCACCATTTCAACTGCGAACGCCTGCACAAAATTGATATGCGGGTTAGGGTAGGTTGAGAAGATGCCTGCCAGATCCAGACTTTCGACGCTGCCGCGTACCATATGATGCGTCTGTTCGAAGTCGATGAAAAGATTGTAATAAAGCCCGTAAACTAACGCCGCTGCGCAAAACGCGCCGGCAAACTGAGAAAGAATGAAAGGAACAACTTTGCGTCCGTCGAAGCACGCGAACAGCCACAGTGCGATTGTCACCGCCGGGTTAAGATGTGCACCAGAAACCCCTGCAGTCAGGTAGATGGCCATCGCCACGCCCAGACCCCAGATGATACTGATTTCCCACTGACCAAAACTGGCACCCGCCACTTTCAGTGCAGCGACACAGCCCACTCCGAAGAATATCAACAACCCGGTACCAAGGAACTCGGCAATGCACTGGCCTTTTAAGGTTGATGTCTGACTCATAATCGGAATCCTGAAGAAATTGATGTTTATTGTTAGCATGGCCGCCCGTGACAGCCACGATGCCCTGTAGACATAGTGTTAATTTATCGTTAACGAGCAAAAACGAGAAATATCGAAATCAAAATGTGTGGTCTGTGTCAATAAAATGAGCGTTTTCGCGCCATAAAGCACATTTTTGCATCAGTACAGGATCAGTACAGGAATGTGAGCTGAATCATTTCATTAACGAATCAGTTAACAATTTAGGGATATATGATGCGAACACACCAGGACCAGACCTAAAAGTGTTGCAAACCGCGATCTGCGCGGTGTGTCGCTGGACACAGAGCGCCGCGCTCCATACAATCGACGGTATATGTCGTGCGCGTTTATGTTAAAGCGTCGCCTTGCAATTCAGGAGAGGTAGCATCATGTCTTTAGAAGTGTTTGAGAAACTGGAATCGAAAGTACAGCAGGCGATTGACACCATCACCCTGCTGCAGATGGAAATTGAAGAGCTGAAAGAAAAGAACAACAGCCTGGCGCAGGAAGTTCAGAACGCTCAGCACGGCCGCGAAGAACTGGAGCGCGAAAACAACCAGCTGCGCGAACAGCAGAACGGCTGGCAGGATCGCCTGCAGGCGCTGCTGGGACGTATGGAAGAGGTCTAATTCCCTACGGGATGAATTGAACAGGCCGGGTAAGGCGAAGCCGCCACCCGGCTTTTTTATGATTTGATGTCAGCCGGGGCTCACCATAAAAAAGGCCGCCAAAGGCGGCCTTAACGCTACTTGTCCTGCGCTGTCATAGCAAAAGCAACGAACACATTCGGTTCATCACTCTTTACAACGAGTACGCTGGCGACAATGAACGCGATACATAAATAGCGTTTCATTATGCGGTCCCTGCAGCTAACCGCTCCACCGTTCACCACCGGTGATAAGTCGGTGGACACAAGCCCTGGTATTAGCCTGCTTTACGGTAGTGAATACACCTTTCCCTGGACCGATGCCCATTTGCGAGATGGCGGAAAGGGACGCTTCATCATAATGAGCATCAACCGTGGAGTTAAGGTATTCATAGACAATTAGGATTTTATAAAGGTTCTGAGGGGTTGCCCAAGGTTTGGACGAGAGTATGATGAAACTCCCTGGTGTTAGTCTGCAAAACTTCCCAACGGACCGCGAATCCTGAGGGGACAAAAAAACCGCCACATTGCTGTTGGCGGTTTTTTTATGGTTCTCGCTGACTTTTAACTACTCGATATCCAGCGCATCTTCCGACAGGATAATGCCGGTATTATCGGCGTAGAGATGGTCCCCGGAGAAGAAGGTCACGCCGCCGAAATTGACGCGCACGTCGCTTTCGCCGATGCCGTCACCCGCCGCCCCTACCGGTATGGCAGCGATGGCCTGAATCCCGATATCCAGGTCTTCCAGATCGTCCACCTGACGTACGGAACCATACACCACAAGGCCTTCCCACTCATTCTGAACGGCAATGCCGGCCAGTTCAGCATCAATTAATGCACGGCGCACGGAACCGCCGCCGTCGACCACAAGAACGCGGCCGCGGCCATTCTGTTCGAGCAGATCGTACAGCAACCCGTTGTCCTCGAAACATTTCACCGTGACGATTTGACCGCCAAACGACGACCTCCCACCAAAGTTGGAGAACAGCGGTTCAACGACGTTGACATCTTCCTGGTAGATGTCACAAAGCTCGGAGGTATCGTATTTCATAGGTTTAACGCTCAGTTGCTGCGAATGTGTTCAGTATATCGTGCGAAATGCGTTGTTGGCAAAATCATCAATTGTTAATTGATATTTGTCAGCTAACGCAGCGTCTGGCTTAAAACAATCCCGATGACGAACAACAGGTTAGTCAGCAACGCGCCTTTTACCGTGCGTTCCAGCATCGGCGGCATGGCGGACGGGCTGAGTTCACGCATCACAAAGCGGGCCTGCTTAATCAGCAGCGGCGCGGCAAGCACAAACAGCCAGCCCCACAGGCTCTGCAAGGAAATCAGGTTAAACAGCGCCAGGCAAACCAGCGCGCCAATGAGCAGACAGGCGTGATAGCGGCGCGCATTGACCGGCCCCAGACGAACCGCCAGAGTGTTTTTGCCGTTCTCGCGATCGCTGTCGATATCGCGCAGGTTGTTGATGTTGAGCACCGCCGTCGCCAGCAGACCGCAGGCGGTCGCGGGCAGGAACAGGGCAGGGATCACCGTATGCGCCTGCAGGTACCAGCTTCCCATCACGCTCAGCCAGCCGAAGAACACCAGTACGGAGATATCCCCGAGCCCAATATAACCGTAAGGACGCGTGCCGACGGTGTAGGTGATGGCCGCGATAATGGCCAGTAAACCCAGCACCAGGAAGCCAATGAAATCGCTGGTGGTCTTAGACGCCACCGTCACCAGCGCAAGGCCGGATACGCAGATCAGCGCTACGGTGATAATCAGCGCGCGTTTCATCTGCGCCTGGGTAATCACCCCTTTCTGCATTCCGCGCAGTGGACCTATGCGGTCCGGCTTGTCGCTGCCTTTTACCGCGTCGCCGTAGTCGTTGGCGAGATTAGAGAGAATTTGCAGCAGGCCGGCGGTAATCAGTGCCAGCGCGGCGACCAGCGGCTCAAAATAACCCTGCCACCAGGCAAGGGCGGTACCGACGATAATCGCGGCAAAGGCCAGAGGAAGCGTTTTAGGGCGCAGACTTTCGAGCCACGCCTGAGTACGGCTGATGTCAGTCATAAGTATTTAGCCAATAAAAATGGGGGCATTAGCCCCCATTAAACGTGATGAGAATCCAGTAACCGCGATTATAGGATAAAACGGCTCAGATCTTCATCTGCCACTAACGCATCCAGATGTTTACTCACATATTCTGCGTCAATGGTAACGGTTTGGCCGTTAAGGTCGCTCGCGTCATAAGAGATATCTTCTACCAGGCGTTCAAGCACGGTATGCAGGCGACGCGCACCGATGTTCTCGGTGGTTTCGTTGACCTGCCATGCGGCTTGGGCAATACGCTTGATACCGTCTTCGGTGAACTCGAGGTTCACGCCTTCGGTCGCCATCAGCGCTTTGTACTGTACGGTAGCAGAGGCGTTTGGCTCGGTCAGGATACGTTCGAAATCTTCGGTAGTAAGCGCCTGCAGCTCAACGCGGATAGGCAGACGCCCCTGCAGTTCGGGGATCAGATCCGACGGGCTGGCAACCTGGAACGCCCCTGAAGCGATAAACAGGATGTGGTCCGTTTTCACCATGCCGTGCTTGGTGGAGACTGTGCAGCCTTCAACCAGCGGCAGCAGGTCGCGCTGAACGCCTTCGCGGGACACGTCCGGGCCGGAGCTGTTGCCGCCGCGCTTACAAATTTTGTCGATTTCGTCGATAAACACGATACCGTGCTGCTCAACCGCGTCGATAGCGTCCTGCTTCAGCTCTTCCGGGTTTACCAGCTTCGCCGCTTCTTCTTCAATCAGCAGCTTCATCGCGTCTTTGATTTTCAGCTTACGCGCTTTCTGCTTCTGGCCGCCCAGGTTCTGGAACATGGACTGGAGCTGGCTGGTCATCTCTTCCATGCCCGGAGGCGCCATGATTTCCACACCCATTGGCGCGGCAGCGAGATCGATCTCAATCTCTTTGTCGTCCAGCTGGCCTTCACGCAGTTTTTTGCGGAATGCCTGGCGCGCCGCGGAAGGTTCCGCCTGCTGCTCTGCCTGGCCCCAGTTGTTTTTTGCCGGTGGGATCAGCACGTCGAGAATGCGCTCTTCGGCCATCTCTTCCGCGCGATAGCGGTTTTTCTCGATCGCCTGGACGCGCACCATCTTGATCGCCGAGTCGGTCAGATCGCGGATGATGGAGTCCACTTCTTTACCCACATAGCCCACTTCGGTGAACTTGGTGGCTTCCACTTTGATGAACGGCGCGTTAGCCAGCTTCGCCAGACGACGGGCGATTTCGGTTTTACCGACGCCGGTCGGGCCGATCATCAGAATGTTTTTCGGCGTCACTTCGTGGCGCAGCTCTTCATCAAGCTGCATACGACGCCAGCGGTTACGCAGGGCGATAGCCACGGAACGCTTGGCGTTATCCTGGCCGATAATGTGTTTGTTCAGTTCGCTGACAATTTCGCGTGGGGTCATTTCAGACATGGGAGATCCTTACGCTTTGGAGGTCAATTCTTCGATGGTGTGGTTGTGGTTGGTATAAATGCAGATATCACCTGCAATATCCAACGCCTTCACCGCGATATCACGCGCGTTCATGTCGGTATTTTCCAACAGCGCGCGGGCTGCAGCCTGGGCATAAGGGCCGCCAGAGCCGATGGCAATAAGATCATTTTCCGGCTGAATGACGTCACCGTTACCGGTGATGATCAGCGAGGCGGTTTCATCGGCCACGGCCAGCAGCGCTTCGAGCTTGCGCAGCATGCGGTCGGTACGCCAGTCTTTCGCCAGCTCAACGGCAGCTTTCACCAGATGACCCTGGTGCATTTCCAGTTTGCGTTCAAACAGTTCAAACAGCGTGAAGGCGTCCGCCGTGCCGCCAGCAAAACCGGCGATCACTTTGTCGTTGTAGAGGCGGCGCACTTTCTTCACGTTGCCTTTCATGACGGTATTACCCAGCGTGGCCTGGCCATCACCGGCGATTACCACATGGCCGTTACGGCGTACACTTACTATTGTTGTCACGAGCAGACCCCCTGGTTACAGAATCGGGAAACAGAAGCCCTGAGCCTGTGCTCAGGGCTGAATTAAATGATAGATGGGGGGGATTTTGGGGGTTTCAACCCCCGGAGGCGAGTCGAATGCAGTTTGTGTGGCCAGCGATTTTCAACCGCGAAATGGTGCCATCGGCATTTTCTTTGCCTTTGACCGGACCAATCACCACGCGATTCCAGCCGTTATTGGTGGTAATACGCGAATCAAACCCTTCAAAGGCCAGCTGAGCACGTACCGTTTCCGCCTGCTCTGCGCCTTTGAACGAACCGCACTGTACCATCCAGCGGCGCTCGTCTTTTTTCTCAGCCGTCTGCTTCGGCGCTTCGGTCTCTTTGGTCACCGGCGCGGCCTGCTGCGTTTTCGGCTGCTGCGCGGTGGTATGCGCTGGCGTCTGGAGCAGATCCTGATACGGCTGAGCCGCCTGTTTCTGCGGCTGCGTTTTCGGCTGCTGCTGGACAGGCTGAGACTGCGCCGTACGCGTCGGCTGCTGGTATGGCTGTTCCGTTACCCGCGGCTGTGCTTTCGGCTGCTGCACCGGCTGGGTTTGCGCCCACTGCTGCTGTTGTTGCTGCTGCTGGATCTGCTGTTGCGCCTGACGTCGCTGCAGCGTTTGCTGGCGCTGTGCCGGCGTCTGCTCATTCCACGGTACTTCGTTCAGCTGCGTAGGCTGCTGGCGCATATCGGCCTGCATTTGGGCCAGCAGCTGACGCTGTTCATCCGTCAGCTGATTCGCATTCTGCACTTCACCACCCGCAGAAGGTTCGGTTGGCGCACGCACCCCGGGCTGACGGCTTTCCAGCTCTTTGATATAGCGCCAGCGCTCTTCAGGCTTCGGAGGAAGGCCATTTCCGGCAACTTTACTGGCCTGAAGCGCCTCAGACTCTTCTTTTTTATGGTGCGTGATGAAGTACAGGCCACCAATAAAGGCGACGACTACAGCCGCAGCAATAGCGACCATTGCTGGCGAGACAGCAGGCAGGTTACGTTGCTTTTTCCTTGAGCTACTCTTTTTGCGTCGCGAAGGTGCCGGCTGGCCGCGACGTACATAATCTCGTTGTGCCACTATCGTTTCGCTGTATTTATTCGTTCGTCAGTCCGCCATGTTACTTAAGCGGCGGGGCTTTGACCAGATAAGGGTATCCGAAAGACGTTTACTTTAAGTCAATGCCTGGGTAGTGCCGCGGACAATCAGTTCGCAGTCCAGCAACCGCGAGCCGCTGCTAACTGTTTGACCGTGAAGCTGATCCAGCAGAAGGAGCATCGCTTCGCGGCCGATTTGGTAGCGCGGCTGAGCGACCGTTGAGAGTGGCGGATCGCAAAATTCTGAAAGCGAAATATTGTCGAATCCGATGATCGATAAATCTTTCGGTATGCGAAGGCCGCGGCGTTTGGCGTACGACAATGCGCCCAGCGCCATCACGTCGCTGTGACAAAATACGGCGGTTGGCGGTTCAGGCAGGTCCAGAAGTTTCTCAAGCGCTTGTCCACCCGCGGCGAAGGTAAAGTCACCGCGCGCAATGTAGTGCGGATCGACGGTGACGCCGGTACGGCGCAGCGCCTGAACGTAGCCCTGCAAGCGATAGTGACACAGCGGCATCTCTTCAGGCCCGGCAATACAGCCAATGCGCTTATGCCCCAGCTCCTGGAGATAGTTTACGGCGTTGAACGCGGCGGTGAGGTTATCAATGTGGACCGTCGGCAGCTCCAGCTCCGGCGCAAACTCGTTGGCCATCACCATCGGCGGTAAATTACGCTGCTCTTCAATGCTGGCATCAAACGGCAGGCGGGAGCCAAGCAGCAGCATGCCGTCGATCTGCTTGGTGATAATGAGATCGATGAAGGTTTTTTCCTGCTGGTTCTGATGAGCGCAGTCGCCAATCAGCACCAGGTAACCCTGTTCCGCTGCGGTGACTTCAATACCGCGGATAATCTCGCTGAAGAAGGGGTCGCAGATATCCGGCACAATCACCAGAATGGTGCGCGACTCATTGCGTTTAACGTTACGCCCCATCGCCTGTGGGAAATAACCCACTTCAAGCGCAGCCTGCTCTACCCGGTTACGGGTCGCCTGGGAGACTTTATCCGGGTTCATTAATGCGCGGGATACCGTTGCCGTAGAGACTTGTGCTTTCTGGGCAACGTCTTTCATGGTCGCCGGTGCAACCTCTTTCCTGGACTTCAACGTCTTCTCCTCGCCTGAACACCGAACTTCTGACATCACCATTTTTACAGATAGTTAATGGAATCGGTTACAGAATTTTCATAAAAAGTGTGAGGAGCGTTAAATTTTTCGATCCGTCTTCAGCCTTCAATGGGATCGACGTCCAGTATCCACTTCACTTTTCGCGCTTCCGGCAGCGTGTTGATGAGCGCCAGCGTGCCGCTGACGATATGCTGCAGGCGAACGCGTGAAGGGTGCTGAAGTAAGATTTGCCAGCGGAAACGTCCGCCGCGTTTTGGTGCGAGTGCCGGCACCGGGCCCAGGATCCACAGCTGATTATCCACCAGCGGGCTGGCCTGCAGGAGGTTTCTCAGCTGCTGCAGGAAAAGCGGTGCCTGCTGGTTGTTGTGATCTTCCGCGCGGATGATGACGTGGCTGGTCCACGGCGGCAGCTGCATGGTCTGGCGTTCGGCCAGCGCCTGCTCGGCAAAGGCGTCATAGCCTTTATGCAGCAGGGTTTGCAGCAGCGGGTGCTCAGGATGGTGCGTTTGCAACACCACTTCGCCCTGTTTACCGGCGCGACCGGCACGCCCTGCCACCTGGGTATATAGCTGGGCGAAGCGCTCGGCTGAGCGGAAATCTGCCGAGAACAGCGCGCCGTCCACGTCCAGTAGGGCGACAAGCGTCACGTCCGGGAAGTGGTGGCCTTTGGCCAGCATCTGGGTGCCAATCAGGATGCGCGCGCCGCCGCGATGCACTTCCGCCAGCTGCTGTTCCAGCGCGCCCTTGCGGCTGGTGGTGTCCCGGTCGATACGCGAAATAGGCACGTCCGGGAAGAAGGGGCCAAGCGCCTGTTCCAGCTGTTCCGTCCCCAGACCGACCGGCACGATATGCGTTGAGCCACACGACGGGCACTGGCGCGGCACCGGGCGCTGGCTGTCGCAGTGGTGGCAGCGCAAATGCCGCTGGGCCTGGTGGAAGGTATAGTAGTGGTCGCAGCGCGGGCACTCGGCAATCCAGCCGCAGTCGTGGCAAAGCAGGGCGGGGGCGAATCCGCGGCGGTTCAGAAACAGAATGACCTGGTTCCCCGCCTGCAGGTGCTGGCGCATGCGGGTAATCAATGCAGGCGCAAGCCCGGCCTGAACCTGCTGACCTTTCAGATCCAGCACGTGCTGAATGGCCGGACGGGCATTCCCCGCCCGACGCGTCAGGCGCAGCATGTGGTACTTACGCTGGCGCACGTTGTGCAGCGTTTCGAGCGCAGGCGTGGCGGAGCCGAGAATAATGGGAATCTGCTCACTGTGCGCGCGATAGACCGCCAGATCGCGGGCGTGATAGCGCCAGCCTTCCTGCTGTTTATAGGAGCTGTCGTGCTCTTCGTCGATCACGATAACGCCAAGATTTTTAAACGGCGTAAACAGCGACGAGCGGGTGCCGATCACAATCGCCGCTTCGCCGTTTTTGGCTTTCAGCCAGGCGCTGAGGCGTTCGCTGTCGTTCAGGCCGGAGTGCAGCACCTCAACCGGCGCGTTAAAGCGCTCGCGGAATCGGGCGATGGTTTGCGGCGTCAGGCCAATTTCCGGCACCATCACCAGCGCCTGTTTGCCCTGCGCGAGCACGTTTTCCAGCACGCTCAGGTAGACCTCGGTCTTGCCGGAACCGGTGACTCCCGCCAGCAGCCAGGCAGAGAAATGATCGGAGGCGCTATGAATCGCGCCCACGGCGGTGGCCTGCTCGGTATTCAGACGCAGGCGATCCCCTGAAACGGAGAAACTCTCCCGCCAGTCGTAAAGAGCGGGGGCTTCGCTGGCCAGTTCGCTCAGCCCTTTCTTTCTTAAGGCCTGTAGCGCCGTTTCGCTGACCTCAAGCTCGTCGACCTGATGTCGCCAGATTTTTCCCTGACGCAGCGCCGCCAGCGCCTGCTGCTGTTTCTGCGATCGCTTCAGGCTGTTGATGTCCACCGCCTGGCCCTGCTCGGTGGCAAACCAGTACCACATCGGCGCATGGCTGGCGCTTTTGCCCTGGCGCAGCATGATTGGCAGGGCATGGAACAGGACGTCGCCAATCGGGTGATGATAATAATCTGCCGCCCACAGCAGCAGTCGCCAGGTGCTGGTGGAGTAAACGGGCTCGCTGTCCAGCACCTCAACGACCGACTTCAGTTCATTGAGCGGCAGTTCACTTTGATCGCTGACGGAGACAACAATCCCCACGCGCTGCTGTTTGCCAAACGGCACGGTCACGCGGCAACCCGCTTTGGCGCTCATGCTGTCGGGCAGCAGGTAGTCAAAGGTGCGGGGAAGCGGAACGGGCAGGGCAACGTGAGCGACGGGCATCGAATCTTCCTGACTTGAAAAGTGGCGCGTTAGTATACACATTAGTAAAAGCGGCGTGCGGATCAGTTTGCATACGTTGGTCAAATTCTGTATGATTCGCCGCCTTTGGTGTACTTTACGCCAAAGAACTTACAATCAACATCGCGTGGTGTCTGGCGTTAGGGCTGGAAGAGCGACGCGGCCTTAACTGAGGTTCTCCCATGAAAAAAGATATTCACCCGAAATACGAAATGATTACTGCAAACTGTTCTTGCGGTAACTCTATCCAGATCCGCTCTACCGTGGGTCACGATCTGAACCTGGACGTGTGCGGCAAATGCCACCCGTTCTACACTGGTAAGCAGCGTGACGTTGCAACCGGTGGCCGTGTTGACCGCTTCAACAAGCGTTTCAGCATCCCGGGCGCTAAATAAGTTTCCCGAAAAAAAGGCACCGCAAGGTGCCTTTTTTGTATCCGCTTCTCAGTATTCCCACGTATCCGGGTCAATACCCAGTTCACGCATGATCACCTTCGCCTCTTCCGGGATTTCATCACTGCGCTCTTTGCGCAGATCTTCATCGTTCGGCAACGGTTGACCGGTAAACGCATGCAGAAACGCTTCGCACAGCAGTTCGCTGTTGGTCGCGTGGCGCAGGTTATTCACCTGACGACGCGTACGTTCATCGGTGAGGATCTTCAACACCTTCAGAGGAATGGAAACCGTAATTTTCTTTACTTGCTCACTCTTCTTACCGTGCTCAGCGTATGGGCTGATATATTCGCCGCTCCATTCAGCCATGAGATACCTTTAATCCTCTCAGTCATTTATTTAAAGGTGCAAAACCTGTAACCACCCGTTTTGAACCGCAATCTTGTCTAGTTTACCGTAGAGACGATACCGTGGCACGGATATTGCCGCTGCAGCGTGCACTAAAGCATATAATTTTAACGGCTATTTGCGCATTGCTCAATCTATACGCAAAGAAGTTTAGATGTCCAGATGTATTGACGTCCATACTTTCAGTGTTTACTCTGGTGCCTGACTTTTCACCTCATTCGCCAGGAAGCCCTCACCATGACGCGTAAACAGGCCACTATTGCAGTGCGTAGCGGATTAAATGATGACGAGCAGTACGGCTGCGTTGTCCCGCCGATTCATCTTTCCAGTACCTATAATTTCACCGGATTTAATGAACCCCGCGCGCATGATTATTCGCGTCGTGGCAACCCTACGCGTGACGTGACCCAGCGCGCGCTGGCCGAGCTGGAAGGTGGCGCAGGTGCAGTATTAACCAATACGGGGATGTCCGCCATTCACCTGGTGACCACGGTGTTCCTGAAACCGGGCGATCTGCTGGTTGCGCCGCACGACTGCTACGGCGGCAGCTATCGCCTGTTTGACAGCCTGGCGAAACGCGGCTGCTATCGCGTGCTGTTTGTCGATCAAAACGACGAACAGGCGCTGAAACAGGCCCTGGCAGAGAAGCCGAAGCTGGTTCTGGTGGAAAGTCCAAGCAATCCATTGTTGCGCGTTGTCGATATTGCGAAAATTTGTCAGCTCGCAAGGGATGCGGGAGCGATAAGTGTAGTGGATAATACGTTCCTCAGTCCGGCCCTTCAGAACCCACTCGCACTGGGTGCCGATCTGGTATTGCATTCATGCACTAAATATCTGAACGGCCATTCTGATGTGGTGGCGGGCGTGGTGATTGCTAAAGATCCCGACGTTGTCACCGAACTGGCATGGTGGGCCAATAATATTGGCGTCACCGCGGGGGCCTTCGACAGCTATCTGCTGTTGCGCGGCATCCGCACGCTGTCGCCGCGCATGGACGTGGCGCAGCGCAATGCCCAGGCGATTGTCGATTTCCTGAAAACCCAGCCGCTGGTGAAAAAGCTTTATCACCCGTCGCTGCCGGAAAATCAGGGGCACGAGATTGCCGCGCGTCAGCAGAAAGGGTTTGGCGCGATGTTAAGTTTTGAACTGGACGGTGACGAGCAAACGCTGCGTCGCTTCCTGGGCGGGCTGTCATTGTTTACGCTGGCGGAATCCTTAGGTGGGGTTGAAAGCTTGATCTCCCACGCCGCGACCATGACGCACGCAGGTATGGCACCGGAAGCTCGTGCCGCCGCCGGAATTTCTGAGACGCTGCTGCGTATCTCAACCGGCATTGAAGATTCTGAAGATTTAATTGCCGATCTGGAAAATGCCTTCCGGATCGCAGCCAAGGGGTAATCATGAGTGTGATAGCGCAGGCAGGGGCGAAGGGTCGTCAACTGCACAAGTTTGGTGGTAGTAGTCTTGCTGATGTGAAATGTTACCTGCGCGTTGCAGGGATCATGACGGAATATTCACAGCCGGGTGACATGATGGTTGTCTCGGCGGCGGGCAGCACCACCAACCAGTTGATTAGCTGGCTGAAACTGAGCCAGACCGATCGCCTTTCTGCGCATCAGGTGCAACAGTCCTTACGCCGTTACCAGAGCGAGCTGATTGCCGGCCTGCTGCCTGCGGACGTGGCGGACGGGCTGATCAGCGCCTTTACGCATGACCTTGAGCGTCTGGCTGCCCTGCTGGACAGCGGAATTACCGACGCGGTGTATGCCGAAGTGGTGGGCCACGGTGAAGTGTGGTCCGCGCGCCTGATGGCCGCCGTGCTGCAACACCTGGGTGTGGAAGCGGCCTGGCTCGACGCACGTGATTTCCTGCGTGCCGAACGCGCCGCGCAGCCGCAGGTGGATGAAGGGTTGTCCTACCCGCTGCTGCAACAGCTGCTGGTGCAGCACCCGGGCAAACGTATTGTCGTCACCGGCTTTATCAGCCGCAGCAACGCGGGCGAAACCGTGCTGCTGGGCCGTAACGGTTCGGACTACTCGGCAACGCAAATTGGTGCCCTGGCGGGCGTGTCTCGCGTCACCATCTGGAGCGACGTGGCCGGCGTGTACAGCGCGGACCCGCGCAAAGTAAAAGATGCCTGCCTGCTGCCGCTGCTGCGTCTCGACGAAGCCAGCGAGCTGGCGCGTCTGGCCGCGCCGGTACTGCACGCGCGCACGCTGCAGCCGGTTTCCGGCAGCGATATCGACCTCCAGCTGCGCTGCAGTTACACCCCGGATCAAGGTTCCACGCGCATTGAGCGCGTGCTGGCGTCCGGTACCGGGGCGCGTATTGTCACCAGCCACGACGACATCTGCCTGATTGAGTTCCAGGTGCCTGCGGGCCAGGACTTCAAGCTGGCGCATAAAGATATCGACACGATCCTCAAACGCGCCCAGGTGCGTCCGCTGGCCGTTGGCGTGCATAACGATCGCCAACTGCTGCAGTTCTGCTATACCGCGGAAGTGGCGGACAGCGCGCTGAAAATTCTGGATGAAGCGGGCCTGCCGGGCGAGCTTCGCCTGCGTCAGGGGCTGGCGCTGGTGGCGATGGTGGGCGCGGGCGTCACCCGTAACCCGCTGCATTGCCACCGCTTCTGGCAGCAGCTGAAAGGCCAGCCGGTGGAATTCACCTGGCAGTCGGAAGAGGGCATCAGCCTGGTCGCCGTCCTGCGTAAAGGCCCAACCGAGAGCCTGATTCAGGGCCTGCATACCTCCCTGTTCCGCGCGGAAAAGCGCATCGGTCTGGTGCTGTTTGGTAAAGGCAACATCGGCTCTCGCTGGCTGGAGCTGTTCGCCCGCGAGCAGGTCACGCTCTCGGCGCGTACCGGATTTGAATTCATTCTCGCGGGCGTGGTGGACAGCCGCCGCAGCCTCCTGAACTACGAAGGGCTGGACGCCAGCCGCGCGCTTGCGTTCTTTAATGATGAAGCGGTAGAGCAGGATGAAGAGTCGCTGTTCCTCTGGATGCGCGCACACCCGTATGACGATCTGGTGGTGCTGGACGTTACCGCCAGCGAACAGCTTGCGGATCAGTATCTGGATTTCGCCAGCCACGGTTTCCACGTCATCAGTGCGAACAAGCTGGCGGGGGCAAGCAGCACCGATAAATACCGCCAGATCCACGATGCGTTTGAAAAAACAGGGCGCCACTGGCTCTATAACGCCACCGTTGGGGCTGGCCTGCCGGTTAACCACACCGTGCGTGACCTGATTGAAAGCGGCGACAGCATTCTGGCGCTGAGCGGTATCTTCTCCGGCACGCTCTCCTGGCTGTTCCTGCAGTTTGACGGCACCGTACCGTTCACTGACCTGGTGGATCAGGCGTGGCAGCAGGGCTTAACCGAGCCCGATCCGCGCGTTGACCTTTCCGGCAAAGACGTGATGCGTAAGCTGGTGATCCTGGCGCGTGAAGCCGGTTATGACATCGAACCGGATTCCGTACGCGTCGAATCGCTGGTGCCTGCCGGCTGTGAAGAAGGTTCTGTGGATCATTTCTTTGAAAATGGTGAAGAGCTTAACGAGCAGATGGTACAGCGTCTGGAAGCGGCGAACGAGATGGGGCTGGTACTGCGCTATGTGGCGCGTTTCGAGGCCAACGGAAAAGCGCGAGTCGGCGTCGAGGCGGTGCGTCCTGAACATCCGCTGGCGGCGCTGCTGCCGTGCGATAACGTCTTCGCCATCGAAAGCCGCTGGTACCGCGATAACCCGCTGGTGATCCGCGGCCCTGGCGCGGGTCGTGATGTCACCGCTGGAGCCATTCAGTCCGACATCAACCGTCTGGCTAAGCTGCTGTAAAGCCTGAATTTCCCTCTCCCTGTGGGAGAGGGTTAGGGTGAGGGCATCAGACCGCACTCACCCTCATCCTGAATTTCCCTCATATTCCCTGAGCAAACCTCACCGTTATTGTTGATTATTTATGTTGACGTCCCTCCGCTTTTCCGTCATTTTTACATCTGGACGTCTAAACGTATAGAAGTTCACAACACAACAAATAACGACATGCGATTGATAGAGGTAAGGTATGAGCTTTTTTCACGCCAACCAGCGGGAAGCACTGAATCAGAGCCTGGCCGAAGTAAACGGCCAGATTAACGTCTCTTTTGAATTTTTCCCGCCGCGCACCAGTGAAATGGAGCAAACTCTGTGGAGCTCTATCGATCGTCTCAGCAGCCTGAAGCCGAAGTTCGTCTCCGTGACTTACGGTGCTAACTCCGGCGAGCGTGACCGTACGCACAGCATCATTAAAGGCATCAAAGATCGTACCGGTCTGGAAGCGGCGCCGCACCTCACCTGTATCGACGCGACCCGCGACGAGCTGCGGGCCATCGCCCAGGATTACTGGAATAACGGCATTCGTCATATCGTCGCTCTGCGCGGTGACCTGCCGCCGGGCAGCGGTAAGCCGGACATGTATGCCGCCGATCTGGTCGCGCTGCTGAAAGAGGTGGCTGATTTTGATATCTCCGTTGCCGCTTATCCTGAGGTGCATCCGGAAGCGAAAAGCGCCCAGGCCGATCTGCTGAACCTCAGGCGTAAAGTGGACGCCGGCGCGAACCGCGCCATTACCCAGTTCTTCTTTGATGTGGAAAGCTACCTGCGTTTCCGTGACCGCTGCGTCTCCGCGGGCATCGACGTTGAAATTATCCCGGGCATTCTGCCGGTCTCTAACTTCAAACAGGCGAAGAAGTTCGCCGATATGACCAATGTCCGCATTCCGCTGTGGATGTCCAAAATGTACGAAGGGCTGGACGATGACCCGGAAACCCGCAAGCTGGTGGGGGCCAATATCGCGATGGACATGGTGAAAATTTTAAGCCGTGAAGGGGTGAAAGATTTCCACTTCTATACGCTGAACCGCGCGGAGATGAGCTACGCCATTTGCCATACGCTGGGCGTTCGTCCGGCGTAATAAGCACAAAGCCCTCGTATTACGAGGGCTTTTTAGTTACGCGAATAGTTAAAAGGTATTAGCTATCGAATCTGTGGATTAATTCAACTATAACTTATTGCTAGTGGTGTATATCGTAACGGTAACACTGTAAAAGGGAGCATAGCGATGAGCACGTCAGACGAGACCAATAAAGCGGCATCGGTCGGCAAATGCCCGTTCCACCAGGGCGGCGTCGATCACAGCGCGGGGGCAGGTACAGGCAGCCGCGACTGGTGGCCAAAACAACTCCGCATCGATCTTCTTAACCAACATTCCAATCGTTCTAACCCGCTGGGTGAAGACTTCGACTACCGCAAAGAATTCAGCAAACTTGATTACTCCGCCCTTAAAGGCGACCTCAAAGCCCTTTTAACCGACTCTCAACCGTGGTGGCCTGCCGACTGGGGCAGCTATGCGGGCCTGTTTATCCGTATGGCCTGGCACGGCGCGGGTACCTATCGCTCCGTTGACGGGCGCGGTGGCGCAGGCCGCGGTCAACAGCGCTTTGCGCCGCTGAACTCCTGGCCGGATAACGTGAGCCTGGATAAGGCGCGCCGTCTGCTGTGGCCAATCAAGCAAAAATACGGCCAAAAAATTTCCTGGGCCGACCTGTTTATCCTTGCGGGTAACGTGGCGCTGGAGAACTCCGGCTTCCGTACGTTTGGTTTCGGTGCCGGGCGTGAAGACGTCTGGGAACCAGACCTGGACGTGAACTGGGGTGATGAAAAAGCCTGGCTAACCCACCGTGACCCGGAGGCGCTGGCGAAGCGACCGCTGGCCGCCACCGAAATGGGCCTGATTTATGTGAACCCGGAAGGGCCAAACGCCAGCGGTGAACCTCTGTCTGCTGCGGCGGCCATTCGTGCCACCTTCGGCAACATGGGGATGAACGACGAAGAGACCGTTGCGCTGATCGCGGGCGGCCACACCCTCGGCAAAACCCACGGCGCGGGTGAAGCCACGCACGTCGGCACCGACCCGGAAGCCTCGCCGATTGAAGCGCAGGGCCTGGGCTGGGCCAGCACGCACGGCACGGGAATTGGCGCAGATGCCATTACCTCTGGTCTGGAAGTTATCTGGTCGCAAACTCCGACCCAGTGGAGCAACTACTTCTTCGAGAACCTGTTCAAATACGAATGGGTGCAGACCCGCAGCCCGGCGGGTGCGATTCAGTTTGAAGCCGTGGATGCGCCGGAAATCATGCCTGACCCGTTCGACCCGTCGAAAAAACGCAAACCTACCATGCTGGTCACCGACCTGACGCTGCGTTTTGACCCGGAATTCGAGAAAATTTCCCGCCGCTTCCTGAACGATCCGCAGGCCTTCAACGAAGCCTTCGCGCGCGCGTGGTACAAGCTGACCCACCGCGATATGGGGCCAAAATCGCGTTACCTTGGCCCGGAAGTGCCGAAAGAAGATCTGATCTGGCAGGACCCGCTGCCGCAGGCGGTGTTCAATCCGTCGAAAGAAGACATTGAAAGCCTGAAGGCGGAAATCGCTGCCTCTGGCCTCTCCGTGAGCGAACTGGTTTCCGTTGCGTGGGCGTCAGCGTCGACCTTCCGCGGCGGCGACAAGCGCGGCGGCGCCAACGGCGCGCGTCTGGCGCTGGCTCCTCAGCGCGACTGGGATGTGAACGCCGTAGCGGTTCGCGCGTTGCCGGCTCTGGAAGCTATCCAGCGCACCACCAACAAAGCCTCTCTGGCCGATATCATCGTGCTGGCGGGCGTCGTGGGCGTTGAGCAGGCGGCGAAAGCGGCAGGCGTTTACGTCAACGTTCCGTTTACGCCAGGGCGCGTGGATGCGCGTCAGGATCAGACGGATATCGAGATGTTTAACCTGCTCGAACCGATTGCCGACGGCTTCCGCAACTACCGTGCGCAGGTGGATGTGTCCACCACTGAGTCACTGCTGATCGACAAAGCCCAGCAGCTGACGCTGACCGCGCCTGAACTGACGGTGCTGATCGGTGGCCTGCGCGTGCTGGGTGCAAACTTTGATGGCGGCAAGAATGGCGTGTTTACCGACCGCGAGGGCGTGCTGAGCAACGATTTCTTCGTGAATCTGCTGGACATGAACACCCAGTGGAAGGCAACCGACGAATCTAATGAACTGTTTGCCGGAAGCGATCGCGCCAGCGGTGAAGTGAAATACACCGCCACCCGCGCCGATCTGGTCTTCGGTTCTAACGCCGTCCTGCGCGCGCTGGCAGAGGTTTATGCCAGCAGCGATGCCAGCGAGAAGTTCGTCCGCGACTTCGTTGCCGCATGGGCGAAGGTAATGGATCTGGATCGGTTCGACCTGCAGTAACCCTTTTGCCGGGTGGCGCTAAGGCTTACCCGGCCTACGGGCAAAAAAATCCCCGCTGTTGCGGGGATTTTTATTCACGCTATTTACTCCCACTCCTGCAGGAACCGCTGCCCATACTGGTCGGCCACCAGCAGCGCCGCATATACCTGATCCGGCGTTACGCCGCCGGGCATGTTGTGGATAGTTTCCCCTTCGGCACAGGAGGCTTCCGCGATCAAACGCATTTTGGCCGGAATATCCTCTTTGATGTTCAGCTGCGCCAGCGTAATCGGCAACCCAACGCTGTGACAAAGCGCCGCGACGGTCTCTATTTCTTCTACCGGCGCGTTTTCCAGCACCAGCTGCGTCAGCGTGCCAAACGCTACTTTTTCACCGTGATAGAAGTGGTGCGCGTCCGGTACCGCCGTCATTCCGTTATGAATAGCGTGTGCCGCCGCCAGCCCGCCGCTTTCAAAGCCTACGCCGCTGAGATAGGTGTTGGCTTCGATAATGCGTTCCAGCGCCGGTGTAACCATATGCTGTTCCGCGGCCAGCATGGCTTTTTCACCCTCTTCAACCAGCGTGTTGTAGCACAGCTCGGCCAGCGCGAGTGCAGCCTGCGTACATTTGCCGCCCGCCATGGTGCTCGCGCCGCTGCGCGAGCAGGCGCGTGCTTCAAACCAGGTTGCCAGCGCATCGCCAATCCCGGCGGCCAGCAGGCGTGCCGGCGCGCCCGCTACCACTTTGGTATCGACGATTACCATGTTCGGGTTGTGCGGCAGCATCAGGTAGCGATCGAACTCACCGCTGTCGGTGTAAATGACGGAAAGGGCGCTGCACGGCGCATCGGTGGAGGCGATTGTTGGCGCAATGGCGACGGGTACGTCCATAAAATGGGCCAGCGCTTTGGCGGTATCCAGCGTTTTACCGCCGCCGATACCCAGCACTGCCAGGCAGTCGGCGCTGTCGGCCAGTTTTTTCAGGCGATCGATTTCATTTTGTGAACATTCGCCGCCAAACGGCGCTATTTCGGCGTGCAGTTCGGCTTTTTTAAAACTCTGGCGCAGGGTCTCTTCGGCAAAACCCAGCACAAATTTATCGCCGACAACCAGCCAGCGATTGGCCAGGGGTTTCAGATAGTCGCCGAGACGGGTAAGCACATCAGCGCCCTGGATATATTTTCCCGGCGATTGAATGATACGGTCCATAACAGTTCTCCCTTAGAGGTTGAGGTTACCAAACGCGTTTTTCCAGTCCTGCTCGAACTTCTCTATGGCTGACTCTACCGCTGGCGTGCCGAGCATTTGTTGCGCTACGTCTAAGGGAAGCGTGATTGCCTCGCATCCCGCCAGCAGGCAGTCCAGCGCCTGCCGCGGCGTTTTGAAGCTGGCGGCCAGCACTCTGCTTTCCGGCGCGTGCAGTTCCAGCAGGGATTGCAGCTCCTGGACCATGCGAATGCCGTCACCGCCCTGAGCGTCTACGCGGTTTACATACGGCGCGACATATTTCGCGCCTGCCAGCGCGGCGAGCAGGCCCTGTGCCGCGCTGTAAACGGCGGTCCCCAGCGTGGCTATCCCTTCTTTTTTCAACGCCTTAATCGCGATGAGCCCCTGAGCCGTCACCGGGATTTTCACCACGATGCCCGGGACGGCGTTACTCAGACGTTTGGCCTCCGCCACCATCCCTTCGGCATCGCGGCTCATGGTTTGAGCAAACAGCGTGCCTTCCGGCCCGATGGCTTTTTGCAGACGCGGCAGCACGTCCCAGATGGATTCACGGCTGGCGGCAACGATGCTCGGATTGGTGGTGACGCCCGCAATGGGGAAAACGCGCGCCAGGCGTTCAACTTCCGCCACGTTGGCGGTATCCAGGTACAGTTCCATTATTTTTCCTTAAGTCAGAAAGGTTGAACAAAGGATAAGGCGCGGGCAGGCAGGGCGGATACAGGCCAATTTTGCCAAATACTGGACAAATGTAATGTCCTTAGCGAAGTGCGAGAGCGATCACAATGCTATTTTTTGGCGGTCAGCTCGCTGTGATACTGGCGACGATATTCGGAAGGAGAGCGTTCGGTGTGCTTGCGAAAGAGACGGCAGAAGTAATTGCTGTCTGTAAACCCACAGCGTGCGGCGATATCTTTGATTTTAAGATCGTAGCCTTTCAGCAGCTGGCGCGCGTGTTCGAGTCGCGTTTGCGTCAGGTATTCATTGAACCCCACGTTGCCAATCTTCTGAAAGAGGTGGGAAAGGTAGTTCGGCGAGACGTAGAACGCCTGCGCGACGGATTCACGGGTTAACGCCGAAGCGTGATGTTCTTCGATGAAGCGGCGAATGGCCTCAAACAGGGCGCGGCTGCGGCTGGCGGTGTGGATGTCGCTGCCAAGCAGATCCCGGCAGTGGCTGAGCAAGCTTAATACCACCAGTATCGCGGTCTCTTGCTCATCCGGCTGCATCTGTAATTCGGTTAGCGTCTGCAGAAGAAAAGCACCCGTTCGCGGACCGCGGCGGGCAACCTGGAGCTGCTGCACAAGCGTATTGTCATGCTGTAACTCGATAGTCAGCAGCTGCTTACCGAAATGCATGCTCAGGGCGTTAGACGATGGATGCGTTAAGTGTCCAAAGGATGAAAATATCGCCTCACAGGGGGCATCAAGGGTAATGACGAGGCAGGGAGATGTTCGGGAATGCTGTTCAGACAGCGCTGAGAAATGAATCTGGCCCAGCGGTAGCGTGCGGTTTACCAGGTCTGCCAAAATTCGGGTGATATCGGAATGCATGAGAAGACTACCGAAATGTGCCGGGTGGCGCTAACGCTTACCCGGCCTACCAGTCACAGGTCCGGGCAAGCGCGGCGCCGCCGGGCATAGAGTATTAGCCGGTGTTACGCATACCCGCAGCAACGCCCGCAATCGTCACCATCAGCGCCTGTTCAACGCGCGGATCCGGCTCTTTACCTTCTTCTTCCGCCAGACGCGAACGGTGCAGCAGCTCTGCCTGCAGGACGTTCAGCGGGTCGGTGTAGATGTTACGCAGCTGAATAGACTCGGCAATCCACGGCAGGTCCGCCATCAGATGTGAGTCGTTGGCGATGTCGAGTACCACTTTAATGTCGCCTTCCAGCAGTTCGCGCAGCTCTTTACCCAGCGCCCACAGCTCTGGTTTCACCAGACGCTGGTCGTAGTATTCCGCCAGCCACAGGTCAGCTTTCGAAAAGACCATCTCCAGCATGCCCAGACGGGTAGAGAAGAACGGCCAGTCGCGGCACATGGTTTCCAGTTCGTTCTGTTTACCGTCTTCCACCACTTTTTGCAGCGCGGCACCGGCACCCAGCCAGGCGGGCAGCATCAAACGGTTCTGCGTCCAGGCGAAGATCCACGGGATCGCGCGCAGAGACTCTACGCCACCGGTCGGGCGACGCTTCGCAGGACGTGAGCCCAGCGGCAGTTTACCCAGCTCCTGCTCAGGCGTTGCCGAGCGGAAGTAAGGAACGAAATCTTTGTTTTCACGCACGTAGCCGCGGTACAGATCGCAGGAGATATCAGACAGCTCGTCCATGATATGGCACCAGGATGCTTTCGGCTCCGGCGGTGGCAGCAGGTTTGCTTCCAGGATAGCGCTGGTGTAGAGCGACAGGCTGCTGATGGTCACTTCCGGCAGACCGTACTTGAAGCGGATCATCTCGCCCTGCTCGGTGACGCGCAGGCCGCCTTTCAGGCTTCCCGGCGGCTGTGAAAGCAGCGCTGCGTGTGCAGGTGCGCCGCCACGGCCAATCGAGCCACCGCGTCCGTGGAACAGGGTCAGCTCAATACCGGCTTTCTCGCAGGTTTTGATCAGTGCGTCCTGCGCCTGATACTGCGCCCAGGATGCCGCCATCACGCCCGCATCTTTCGCGGAGTCGGAATAGCCAATCATCACCATCTGTTTGCCCTGAATAAAGCCGCGGTACCAGTCGATATTCAGCAGCTGGGTCATGACGTCGTTGGCGTTGTTCAGGTCGTCGAGGGTCTCAAACAGCGGGGCGACCGGCAGGGCGTAGTCGATTCCCGCTTCTTTCAGCAGAAGGTGAACGCCCAGCACGTCGGACGGGGTCTTCGCCATGGAGATCACATAGGCGGCCACCGATCCTTTCGGTGCGTCCACGATCGCTTTACAGGTGTTGAGCACTTCGCGGGTTTCGTTGCTTGGCTCCCAGTTGCGCGGCAGCAGAGGGCGCTTCGAGTTCAGCTCGCGGATCAGGAAGGCCTGTTTGTCGGCTTCGGACCAGCTTTCATAGTCGCCGATGCCGAGATAGCGGGTCAGTTCGCCCAGCGCTTCGGTATGACGGGTACTTTCCTGACGTACGTCGATACGCACCAGCGGCACGCCGAAACACTTCACGCGGCGCAGGGTGTCGAGCAGTTCGCCGTTAGCGATGATGCCCATCCCGCAGGCCTGCAGTGATTTATAACAGGCATACAGCGGCTCCCAGAGCTGTTCGTTCTGGCTGAGCAGACCTTCTGGTTTTGGCAGGCGCTGACCTTTCAGACGCGCTTCCAGCCAGGCCTGAGTGGCCATCAGCTGACCACGCAGTTTCTTCATCAGGAAACGGTACGGCTCGCTGGCGCCTTCTTCTCCGGCCAGCGCGCGCAGTTCCGGCGTCGCTTCAACCATCGACAGCTCGGAGATCAGCACCTGAATGTCTTTCAGGAACAGGTCGGTCGCTTTCCAGCGGCTCAGCAGCAGGACGTGACGGGTAATTTCCGCGGTCACGTTCGGGTTGCCGTCGCGGTCGCCGCCCATCCAGGAGGTGAAGCGGACCGGAACGAAGTCGACCGGCAGGCGGTAGCCGAGGTTCTCTTCCAGCTGTTCGTTCAGCTCGCGCAGATAGTTAGGCACCCCTTCCCACAGGCTGTTTTCCACCACCGCAAAGCCCCATTTGGCTTCGTCGACCGGGCTTGGACGATGCTTACGAATTTCATCGGTGTGCCAGGACTGGGCAATCAGCTGGCGCAGACGGCGCATCAGCTGGTTACGTTCGTAGTCGGCAATGTCTTTGTTATCCAACTGCTTCAGACAGTTGTTCACTTCCACCATTTTGTGGATCAGGGTGCGACGGGTAATTTCAGTGGGGTGTGCGGTCAGCACCAGCTCCAGCGAAAGCGACTCCACCGCTTTTTTGATGGTGGCTTCGTTGAGGTCTGGCTGGTCTTTCAGTTTACGCAGGGTGCGGGCAATGACTTCCGGGTTGCTTGCCGCTTCGCCGTTTGGCGAAATGCTGTGGTATTGCTCAGCGGTGTTAGCCAGGTTCAGGAACTGGCTGAATGCGCGTGCAACGGGCAGCAGCTCATCGTTAGAGAGGTTCTGCAAGGTGGTGAGCAGCTCCTGACGACTGGCCTCGTTACCGGCACGGGAAGATTTAGACAGCTTGCGGATGGTTTCAACGCGGTCGAGGATGTTCTCCCCCAACGCGTCTTTGATGGTATCTCCAAGCACTTTGCCGAGCATACTGACATTACTACGCAACGCGGAATATTGTTCGTTCATAAAAACCCAGTCACCCCATCATTTTTGTTTATGCCCAGGCGAAAATCATCTGGACATTATTTTGTCATCTCCCTTTATAAAGCCACGTAAAACCCCCGTCGTCAATTGCTGCGAAAACGGTTCAGCAAACGAATAAATGCGGGCAATTTACGAAATTTAATTCGCATTGCGTCAGATAAGAGATGCTAATGGGAATGTGACGGAGATCATGCGATTTGTTGGCCTCACCCTGACCCTCTCCCACTGGGAGAGGGGACTCTTCGGTGCGGTTTTAATGCCAGCAGAAGTGATGCACAACCTGGGTAATCAGTTCGCGGGTTGGCTTGATGAAGCGGGTTTCCAGATATTCATCCGGCTGGTGGGCCTGGTTGATGGAGCCGGGGCCCAGGACCAGCGTAGGGCAAAGCGTCTGAATAAACGGCGCTTCGGTGCAGTAGTTCACCACGTCGGTTTTCTCACCGAGCAGCTTTTCCACCACTTCAACCAGCTGATGATCCGGCGGGCATTCGTAACCCGGGATCGGCGGATGCAGTTCGGAGACCGTCAGGCGGCCCGGCCAGCGCTCGCTCACCGGAGCCAGCGCTTCATTCAGCAGGCCGTCGAGATCGCTCAGCGTCATGCCCGGCAGCGGGCGGATGTCCATATGCAGTTCGCAGCAGGCGCAGATACGGTTGGAGGCATCGCCGCCATGCAGGCTGCCGAGGTTCAGCGTCGGATACGGCACGGTGAACGCGTCGTAGTGGTAGCGCTCTTTCAGATCGTCGCGCAGGGTCATGATGCGGCCGATGGCGTCATGCATCAGCTCGATGGCGTTCACGCCGCGCGCCGGGTCGCTGGAGTGGCCGGACTGACCCAGCACGCGCACGGCCGTAGAGATATGGCCTTTATGCGCGCGGATCGGCTGCAGAGACGTCGGCTCGCCGATGATCGCGCAATCCGGGCGAATCGACGTGTTTTCAGAGAAGTAGCGCGCGCCCGCCATGCTGGTTTCTTCGTCGGCGGTCGCCAGGATGTAGAGCGGTTTTTTCAGCTTCGTCACGTCCACGTCACGCAGCGCGTCGAGGATAAAGGCGAAGAAGCCTTTCATGTCGGCGGTGCCCAGACCATAGAGCTTGTTGTCGTGCTCGGTCAGGGTGAACGGATCGCGCGTCCAGCGGCCATCGTCAAACGGCACGGTGTCGGTATGGCCGGCCAGCAGCAGGCCGCCCGCACCGGTTCCGGTGCTGGCGAGCAGGTTAAATTTGTGGCGTGTTCCGGGAACGGGTTGAACCTCAACGTTAAACCCAAGATCGCTAAACCAACCCGCCAGCAGATTGATTAAAGACTCATTGCTCTGATCCAGCGCTTCTTCCGTTGCGCTGATGGACGGAGTGGCAATCAGGGCGCGGTAGATCTCGATAAATGGCGGTAAGTTCATTTTCATTGTTGACACACCTTAGGTCGTGATAGTATCAATATTCATGCAATAAATGTGAATAAAAATACATTAACGTTGAGCATAAAGGAACCCGATGTTGAATACGCTGATTGTAGGCGCTAGCGGTTATGCGGGCGCAGAGCTTGTAAGCTACGTGAATCGCCATCCACATATGACCATAACCGCTTTGACCGTGTCAGCGCAAAGCAATGATGCAGGAAAGTTAATTTCCGATTTGCATCCGCAGCTTAAGGGTCTTGTCGATCTGCCGCTGCAGCCCATGTCTGACATCAGCGAGTTTACCGACGGCGTCGACGTGGTGTTTTTAGCCACCGCGCACGAGGTCAGCCACGACCTGGCGCCGCAGTTCCTGGCGGCTGGCTGCGTGGTCTTCGACCTTTCCGGCGCGTTCCGCGTGAACGACGGTGCGTTTTACGAAAAATATTACGGTTTCACCCATCAGCATCCGGATCTGCTGGAAAAAGCGGTGTACGGCCTGGCGGAGTGGAGCGCAGATAAACTGAAAGAAGCGGACCTGATTGCCGTTCCGGGCTGCTACCCGACGGCGGCGCAGCTTTCCCTGAAGCCGCTGATCGACGCAGGCCTGCTGGATCTGAGCCAGTGGCCGGTGATCAACGCCACTAGCGGCGTGAGCGGTGCAGGACGCAAGGCCGCTATCTCCAACAGCTTCTGCGAAGTGAGCCTTCAGCCGTATGGCGTGTTTAATCACCGTCATCACCCTGAAATCACGACGCATCTGGGCGCGGACGTCATTTTCACGCCGCATCTGGGCAGCTTCCCGCGCGGGATCCTCGAAACCATTACCTGCCGCCTGAAGCCGGGCGTGACCAAAGAGCAGGTGAACGAGGCCTTCACGCAGGCGTATGCGGATAAACCGCTGGTGCGCCTGTACGATAAAGGCGTGCCGGCGCTGAAAAACGTGGTCGGCCTGCCGTTCTGCGACATCGGCTTTGCCGTGCAGGGCGAGCATCTCATCGTTGTCGCCGCAGAAGATAACTTACTCAAAGGCGCTGCCGCACAGGCAATGCAGTGTGCAAATATTCGTTTCGGTTTCCCGGAAACGCAGGCTCTTATTTAAGGTGTGATGATGAACCCATTAATTATCAAACTCGGTGGTGTACTGCTGGACAGCGAAGAAGCGCTGGAGCGTCTGTTTACCGCGCTGGTGAACTATCGCGAATCACACCAGCGTCCGCTGGTGATTGTCCACGGCGGCGGCTGCGTGGTGGATGAGCTGATGAAAGGGCTCAACCTGCCGGTGAAAAAGAAGAACGGCCTGCGCGTCACGCCTGCTGACCAGATTGACATCATTACCGGTGCGCTGGCGGGTACGGCGAACAAAACGCTGCTGGCGTGGGCGAAGAAACACCACATCGCGTCCGTCGGCCTCTATCTGGGCGATGGCGACAGCGTAAAAGTGACCCAGCTCGACGAAGAGCTCGGCCACGTTGGACTGGCGCAGCCGGGTTCGCCTAAGCTGATTAACACGCTGCTGGAAGGAGGTTTCCTGCCGGTGGTGAGCTCTATCGGCGTGACCGAAGAGGGCGAGCTGATGAACGTCAACGCTGACCAGGCGGCGACGGCACTGGCGGCAACGCTGGGTGCGGATCTGATCCTGCTCTCCGACGTGAGCGGCATTCTGGACGGCAAAGGCCAGCGCATTGCGGAAATGACGGCTGAGAAAGCCGAGCAGCTGATTGCCCAGGGCATTATTACCGACGGCATGATCGTCAAAGTGAACGCCGCGCTGGATGCCGCACGCACGCTGGGCCGCCCGGTGGATATCGCCTCCTGGCGTCACGCGGAACAACTGCCGGCGCTGTTTAACGGCACGCCGATTGGCACGCGTATTCTGGCGTAATCGATTTAATGTTTTGTAGGCCCGGTAAGCGCAGCGCCACCGGGCAATGAAATTCAAAGATATTTAAGGAAGCATGTTATGGCACTTTGGGGTGGGCGTTTTACACAGGCAGCGGATCAGCGGTTCAAACAGTTCAACGACTCTTTGCGCTTCGACTACCGCCTGGCCGAGGAGGATATTGTCGGCTCTGTGGCCTGGTCCAGGGCGCTGGTGACGGTGGGCGTACTGACCGCAGATGAACAATTACAGCTGGAAGAAGCGCTGAACAATCTGCTGGAAGAGGTGCGTCTTAACCCGCAGCAGATCCTCGAAAGCGATGCTGAAGATATTCACAGCTGGGTGGAAGGTAAACTTATCGACAAAGTCGGCCAGCTGGGTAAAAAGCTGCATACCGGCCGCAGCCGTAACGACCAGGTTGCCACCGATCTTAAGCTGTGGTGCAAAGATACCGTTGGCGAACTGCTGGCGGCTAACCGTCAGCTGCAGAGCGCGCTGGTAGAGACCGCGCAGAACAACCAGGACGCGGTGATGCCGGGTTATACCCACCTGCAGCGCGCCCAACCGGTGACCTTCGCTCACTGGTGTCTGGCCTACGTCGAGATGCTGGCGCGTGACGAAAGCCGTCTGCAGGATACCCTGAAGCGTCTGGACGTCAGCCCGCTGGGCAGCGGCGCGCTGGCCGGTACGGCGTATGAAATCGACCGTGAACAGCTGGCAGGCTGGCTGGGCTTTGCTTCCGCCACCCGTAACAGCCTGGACAGCGTGTCCGACCGCGACCACGTGCTGGAGCTGCTCTCCAATGCGTCTATCGGAATGGTGCATCTGTCGCGCTTTGCCGAAGACCTGATCTTCTTTAACTCTGGCGAAGCGGGCTTCGTCGAGCTCTCCGACCGCGTGACCTCAGGCTCCTCCCTGATGCCGCAGAAGAAAAACCCGGACGCGCTGGAGCTGATCCGCGGCAAATGTGGCCGCGTGCAGGGCGCGCTGACCGGCATGATGATGACCCTGAAAGGGTTGCCGCTGGCGTATAACAAAGACATGCAGGAAGACAAAGAAGGGCTGTTCGACGCGCTCGACACCTGGCTGGACTGTCTGCATATGGGCGCCCTGGTGCTGGACGGCATTCAGGTGAAACGTCCGCGCTGCCAGGAAGCGGCGCAGCAGGGCTATGCGAACTCTACCGAACTGGCGGATTATCTGGTGGCGAAAGGCGTACCTTTCCGTGAAGCGCACCACATTGTGGGTGAAGCGGTGGTGGAAGCCATTCGTCAGGGTAAACCACTGGAAGATCTGGCGCTGGCCGACCTGCAGAAGTTCAGCGCGGTTATCGGGGATGATGTGTATCCGATCCTTGCGCTGCAGTCTTGCCTGGATAAACGTGCCGCGAAAGGCGGCGTGTCGCCGAAGCAGGTGGCGCAGGCGATAGCGGATGCGAAAAACCGGTTGGTTTGAACCGTGCGGGCTGGTGTCCTCACCCCGGCCCTCTCCCACGGGGAGAGGGAGCAAACACTAAAAATGGCAACTTCGGTTGCCATTTTGCTTTTATCCCCGGGCTTTTTTACGCAAAAAAAAAGCGGACCACGGGGTCCGCAAAAGTTCACGTTGGCTTTAGTTGTTCGAGTTTTGAGAGAAACTCGCTGACGGTGCGGGGACGTCAAGGGTCAAACACGTGCCGCCTCGTCTATGTGGTGTATTATTCAACAGAATGCTTGATAGGGATAATCGTTCGTTGCTATGCTATCTATCGCCATGAACTATCGTGGCGACGGAGGATGAATAATGAATATTCGTGATCTTGAATACCTGGTAGCGTTAGCCGAGCATCGTCACTTTCGCCGCGCGGCAGATTCCTGCCACGTCAGCCAGCCCACGCTGAGCGGTCAGATCCGCAAGCTGGAAGACGAGCTGGGCGTGATGCTGCTGGAGCGCACCAGTCGTAAGGTTCTGTTCACACAGGCAGGTCTTCTGCTGGTGGATCAGGCGCGCACCGTGCTGCGCGAGGTCAAAGTGCTCAAGGAAATGGCAAGCCAGCAGGGGGAGGCGATGTCCGGCCCGCTGCATATCGGCCTGATCCCAACCGTTGGCCCGTACCTGTTGCCGCACATCATTCCGATGCTGCACCAGACGTTCCCGAAACTCGAAATGTACCTGCATGAAGCGCAAACCCATCAGCTGCTGGCGCAGTTAGACAGCGGCAAGCTCGACTGCGCCATTCTGGCGCTGGTGAAAGAGAGTGAAGCCTTTATTGAAGTGCCGCTGTTCGATGAGCCGATGATGCTGGCGATCTATGAAGATCACCCGTGGGCGAACCGCGATCGCGTACCGATGGCCGATCTGGCCGGTGAAAAGCTGCTGATGCTGGAAGATGGCCACTGCCTGCGCGATCAGGCGATGGGCTTTTGCTTCGAAGCGGGTGCGGATGAGGATACCCATTTCCGCGCAACCAGCCTGGAAACGCTGCGTAATATGGTCGCGGCGGGAAGCGGTATTACGCTGCTGCCTGCGCTGGCCGTGCCGCGCGAGCGTAAGCGTGATGGCGTGGTTTATCTGCCGTGCATTAAGCCGGAGCCGCGTCGCACTATCGGCCTGGTGTATCGTCCGGGTTCACCGCTGCGCAGCCGCTATGAGCAGCTGGCAGAGGCCATCCGTGGTTCGATGGATGGCCATTTTGACAGCGCGTTAAAACAGGCGGTTTAAGCCGTTCAGCGCGGCTACCCGATAGGCTTCCGCCATGGTCGGGTAGTTAAAGGTGGTGTTAACGAAGTACTCAATGGTGTTACCACCGCCTTTCTGCTCCATTATCGCCTGGCCGATATGAATGATTTCCGCCGCGCGTTCACCAAAGCAGTGAATGCCGAGGATCTCTTTCGTTTCGCGATGGAACAGGATCTTCAGCGTTCCCACGCTCATCCCCACGATTTGCGCCCGCGCCAGATGTTTAAACTGGGCACGTCCCACCTCGTAAGGCACCTTCATTGACGTCAGCTGCTGCTCGGTTTTCCCGACTGAACTGATTTCCGGGATGGTATAGATCCCCGTCGGAATATCTTCGATCAGGTGCGCCGTCGCTTCGCCTTTTACCAGCGCCTGTGCGGCGATGCGTCCCTGGTCGTAAGCGGCTGAGGCCAGGCTTGGGTAGCCAATCACGTCGCCGACCGCGTAAACGTGCGGCAGGGCGGTCTGATACATGCTGTTGACCTTCAGCTGACCGCGGCTGTCGGTTTCAAGCCCGATATTTTCCAGCTGCAGTGAATCGGTGTTGCCGGTACGACCGTTGGCGTACAGCAGACAGTCTGCTTTCAGCTTCTTACCGGACTTCAGGTGCATGATCACCCCGTCGTCGCAGCCTTCGATCTTCTCGTACTCTTCGTTGTGGCGAATCACCACGCCGCTGTTCCAGAAGTGGTAGGAGAGAGAGTCCGACATCTCCTGATCCAGGAACGCCAGCAGGCGGTCACGAGTGTTGATCAGGTCAACTTTGACGTCCATTCCGCGGAAGATCGACGCATATTCGCAACCAATGACCCCTGCGCCATAGATAATGACGTGGCGAGGCTCATGGTGCAGGCTCAGAATCGAGTCGCTGTCGTAAACGCGCGGATGCGAGAAGTCCACGTCGGCCGGATGGTAAGGGCGTGAGCCGCAGGCGATCACAAATTTTTCAGCCGTGATGGTTTCAACCGAACCGTCGTGGCATTCGAGTGCCAGGGTGTGTTCATCCACAAAATGCGCGTTGCCCTGCAAAATTTCACAGTGATTACGCTCATAAAATCCCTGACGCATGCGTGTCTGCTGGTTAATAACGGTATCCGCGTGATTCAGGATGTCAGCAAAGGATGAACGAAGAAGTCGGGAGTGGTCGCTGTAAAGAGGGTTCTGGTTAAATTCGATAATGCGGCTAACGGCGTGGCGGAGGGCTTTCGAAGGGATGGTGCCCCAGTGGGTGCAACCGCCGCCGACATTATGGTAGCGCTCGATGACCGCTACTCTGGCTCCCTGTTTCACCAGACCCATAGCAGCACCTTCGCCGCCGGGGCCGGAACCAATAACTATTGCGTCGTAATCGTAGGAATGTGGCATGGTAAGGCTTACCTGTTCTTATACATAAAAGCAACAGAATCATAACATCATTGCCAGAGTAACCCAATTATCGTTGTGCTTTTTTCGGGCAGTGGAGCACAAACCGCACGTAAACAATCATTCACAAAGCCAGGCAAACAGATTAATTTTATTCTCTGGTATAGTGCCATCAGGCCTTTGGAAGGATTCAACTATCGTGATGGGCGTAAGAGCACAACAAAAAGAGAAAACCCGGCGTTCGCTGGTGGAAGCCGCATTCAGTCAACTGAGTGCTGAGCGGAGTTTTGCCAGTTTGAGCCTGCGCGAAGTCGCACGCGAGGCCGGGATTGCGCCAACGTCCTTCTATCGTCATTTCCGTGATGTGGATGAACTGGGCCTGACCATGGTCGACGAGAGCGGTCTGATGCTGCGCCAGCTGATGCGCCAGGCGCGTCAGCGTATCGCCAAAGGGGGTAGCGTGATCCGCACCTCCGTATCGACCTTTATGGAATTTATCGGCAATAACCCCAACGCGTTTCGTCTGCTTCTGCGCGAGCGTTCGGGCACATCGGCGGCGTTTCGTGCCGCCGTCGCGCGTGAAATTCAGCACTTCATCGCGGAACTTGCCGACTATCTTGAACTCGAAAACCATATGCCGCGTGCGTTTACTGAAGCACAGGCCGAGGCAATGGTGACGATTGTTTTCAGCGCGGGTGCCGAAGCGCTGGATGTCAGCATTGAACAACGCAAGCAGCTCGAAGAGCGACTGGTATTGCAGCTCAGGATGATCTCCAAAGGCGCGTACTACTGGTATCGCCGTGAACAAGAGAAACTGGCACATCAAACCGAAGAGTGAAGGTGAGTAATGAAACAGTCAGGTCAGGATAAAGGGACGCTGTTGCTGGCATTGATCGCTGGCTTATCCATTAATGGTACGTTTGCCGCTATTTTTAGCTCAATTGTTCCATTTTCGATTTTCCCGCTTATTGCGCTGGTGCTGACGGTTTACTGCCTGCATCAACGTTACCTGAACCGCACCATGCCGGTGGGGTTACCGGGGCTGGCCGCTGCCTGCTTTATTCTGGGCGTATTGCTGTATAGCACGGTGGTTCGCGCGGAGTATCCGGATATCGGCTCTAACTTCTTCCCTGCGGTACTGTCTGTGGCGCTGGTGTTCTGGATTGGCTCGCGCATGCGTAGCCGTAAGAGCCAGTTACCGGAGTAATGAATTTATTTGTAGGGCAGGTAAGCGAAGCGCCACCTGCCAAAAACGCCGGATGGCGCTACGCTTATCCGGCCTACAGATCACCGTGCGGTAAGTAAAACGCCGCACTCCATATGGTGCGTATACGGGAACTGATCGAACAGCGCCAGACGTTCAACCTTGTGCGTCTGGCCTAATGTTTCGAGGTTCTTGCACAGCGTCTCCGGGTTACAGGAGATGTACAAAATACGCGGGTACGCCTGCACCATCTTCTCGGTTTCGCTGTCCAGTCCACTGCGCGGCGGGTCGACAAAAATCGTCTCACACTGGTAGCTTTTCAAATCGATCCCTTCCAGGCGGTTAAACTGGCGTACGCCGTTCATGGCCTGCGTGAACTCTTCCGCGGCCATACGAACGATCTGCACGTTATCGATATGGTTAGCGGCGATGTTGTACTGCGCGGCAGCCACCGACGGCTTGGCGATTTCCGTTGCCAGAACGCGATCGAAATTACGCGCCAGCGCCAGCGAGAAGTTGCCGTTACCGCAGTAGAGCTCAAGCAGATCGCCCGTTGACCCTTCCGTCGCCTTCAGCGCCCACTCCAGCATCTGCACGTTCATCGCAGCGTTTGGCTGGGTAAAGCTGTTCTCGACCTGACGATACACCATCTCTTTACCTGCCACCGGCAGGCGCTCGTCGATGTAGTCCTGATCCAGCATGATTTTGGTTTTTGTCGCGCGGCCAATCAGGTGAACGTTGATGTTCTGCGCGCGCAGCGCATCGCGCAGCGCTTCTGCCTGCTCGCGCCACTCGTCATTGAGCGCTTTGTGGTACAGCAGGGAGACAATCGCCTGATTGCTTTGCGTGGTCAGGTAGTCAATCTGGAACAGCTTGTTACGCAGTACCGGATTGTTGCGCACGCCGTCCATTATCAGCGTCATCAACTGGTTAATGAGCTCGCTCGCCGCCGGAAAGCTGTCCACGCGAATACGGGACTTCGTCTGCTGATCGAAAATGATGTGGTACAGGTCGTCGCCGTCGTGCCAGATGCGGAACTCGGCGCGCATGCGGTAGTGGCTGACGGGAGAGCGGAACACCTCGGGAACGAGCGCGTTGAAAGGCGTCATCATACTTTGCAGGCGGACGACTTTCTCTGCCAGCTGCGCGTCGTACTGTTCTGTCGGGAGGTGTTCTGGGGTCATGATGCGTCCTGAATGATAAAGAATTACGCGGGGATTGTAGGCATTGTTCAGGGGATGTCCAGATTTAATGGGCAATAGCTGTCTGGACATCCATACGTGTCTAATTGTAGCATTCTGTTTCCGGT
Source organism: Enterobacter cloacae complex sp. ECL352 (assembly GCF_020149545.1). Taxonomy (NCBI): domain Bacteria; kingdom Pseudomonadati; phylum Pseudomonadota; class Gammaproteobacteria; order Enterobacterales; family Enterobacteriaceae; genus Enterobacter; species Enterobacter cloacae complex sp. ECL352. Next base: position 2,208,355 of record NZ_CP083709.1, on the reverse strand, counting down.
CTCCTGAGAGTGAAAAGGGAATCCAGTGTAAATCTGGAGCTGACGCGCAGCGGTAAAGTCTGGCGGGATGAGTGTTGTAGACACTGTGAAAATGGGAAGTCTTCATCCTTATATAGCCACCTAGCCCGAAGACCTGCCGGGATCACGTCGCATTTGGTTTCATCATCGCGTGCTATCGATGAGGCCTGCGGCATCCTTCTTATATTGTGGATGCTTTAACAATGATTAAAAAAGTATCGCTGTTGACGGCGTTGTCCGTCACGGCATTTTCGGGCTGGGCGCAGGATAGCGCCGACTCGTTGGTGGTGACGGCAAATCGTTTTGAACAACCTGAAAAAACTATTCTGGCTGCAACCTCCGTTGTTACGCGTGCCGATATTGACCGTTGGCAATCAACCTCAGTCCTTGATGTTATGCGTCGCCTGCCCGGCGTGGATACGGCGCAAAATGGCGGGATGGGGCAACTCTCTTCTCTCTTTATACGTGGCACCAACTCCAGCCATGTCCTGATCCTTGTTGATGGGATCCGCCTTAACCAGGCGGGCGTTACGGGGTCGTCCGATCTCAGCCAGTTCCCGATCTCCCTGGTGCAGCGTATCGAATATGTTCGTGGACCGCGTTCGGCGGTATACGGCTCGGACGCGATTGGCGGAGTCGTAAACATTATTACCACTCGCGCGAAGGACGGTACCACGCTGAATGCAGGTGTAGGGTCGCATGGTTACCAGAATTATGGCGGCAGTACTCAGCAAACATTGGGCGACAGCACGCGCGTCACGCTTGCGGGTGATTACACCTATACCAAAGGGTTTGATGTGGTTGCGGACGGCAACAATGGTGGCCTTGCCCAGACCGATCGCGACGGCTTTATGAATAAAACGCTCTATGGTGCAGTGGATCACGCATTCTCGGAGCAGTGGAGCGGATTTGTTCGCGGCTTTGGCTATAGCAACCGTACTGCCTACGACGGTTACTACAGTTCATTTACCCCTGACGTACTGGTCGATACCCGCCAGCTCTATAGTCAGACCTGGGATGCAGGATTGCGCTTCAACGATGACATCTTCCATTCACAGCTGCTCACCAGCTATAGTCACAGCAAGGACTATAACTACGACCCAAATTTGGGCCGCTACGATTCGACAGCCACACTGGATGAAATCAAGCAGTACAACGTCCAGTGGCTGAACTCCGTTGATGTTGGCCATGGAAACATTGGCGCGGGCGTTGACTGGCAGAAGCAGAGCACCGAGCCGGGTACAAACTACGTGACCAACGGCTACGACCTGCGTAACACCGGCGTTTACCTGACCGGGTTGCAGCAGTTTGGTGACTTCACTCTGGAAGGAGCGGTTCGCAGCGATGACAACTCTCAGTTCGGTCGCCATGGCACCTGGCAAAGTAGTGCGGCCTGGGAGTTCGTGGAGGGTTACCGCTTCGTTGCTTCTTATGGTACGGCCTATAAAGCACCGAATCTGGGTCAACTCTATGGTTTCTATGGCAATGACCATCTTGATCCCGAAGAGAGCAAGCAGTGGGAAGGTGCGTTTGAAGGCCTGACGGCCGGCGTGAGCTGGCGCGTCTCCGGCTACCGTAATGACGTCAATAATCTCATCGACTTCGATAATAACCTTCAGCAATATTACAACGTCGGTAAAGCGCGCATTAAAGGTGTGGAAGCGACAGCATCGTTTGATACGGGTCCGTTGACGCATACTGTTGGCTACGATTATGTGGATGCCCGCAATGCCGCAACCAACGAACTTCTGGACCGTCGTGCTAAACAGCAGGTGAAATATCAGCTCGACACGCAGATCTATGATTTCGACTGGAGCCTGACTTATCACTATCTCGGTACGCGTTACGACACTGACTTTGGTGCTTATCCGTCTGAGAAAGTAAAAATGGGCGGTGTCAGCCTGTGGGATGTCGCAGTTTCGTATCCTGTCACCTCACATCTCACAGTTCGTGGTAAAATAGCCAACCTGTTCGATAAAGATTACGAGACAGTTTATGGCTACCAAACTGCAGGACGGGAATACACCTTGTCTGGCAGCTACACCTTCTAATCCGCGTCCCACCGTGCTGGTGTTTGATTCCGGCGTCGGTGGGCTTTCGGTCTATGATGAGATTCGGCATCTCCTGCCGGATCTCCATTACATCTACGCCTTCGATAACGTCGCTTTCCCGTATGGGGAAAAGAGCGAAGATTTTATTGTTGAGCGTGTGGTTGAAATCGTCACCGCGGTACAAAAGCGCTATCCCCTTGCGCTGGCCGTCATCGCCTGTAATACGGCGAGCACCGTTTCTCTTCCCGCCCTGCGTGAAAAATTCCAGTTCCCGGTTGTGGGCGTCGTTCCTGCAATAAAGCCAGCCGCGCGCCTGACGGCGAACGGCATTGTGGGTCTGCTGGCAACGCGAGGCACGGTAAAGCGTCCTTATACCCGCGAACTGATCGACCGTTTTGCCAACGAATGCCAGATTGCGATGCTGGGTTCGGCTGAGCTGGTGGAGATGGCTGAAGCGAAGCTGCATGGAAAGGCGGTATCACTCGACGAGCTGCGTCGTATTCTTCGTCCGTGGCTGCGGATGCCAGAGCCTCCGGATACCGTTGTGCTGGGCTGTACTCACTTCCCGCTATTACAGGAAGAGCTATTAGAGGTATTGCCGGAGGGGACGCGCCTGGTGGATTCCGGTGCGGCTATCGCCCGTCGTACGGCCTGGCTGCTGGAGCATGAAGCGCCGGATGCGAAATCTACCGATGCGAATATCGCGTTTTGTATGGCCATCACGAAAGAGACTGAGCAACTTTTACCCGTTTTACGCCGTTATGGCTTTGAAACGCTCGAAAAACTGGCGCTGTAGCACGGTTTTGAGCAAAAAAGAGACGGTTGAAAGTTTTTTTTAAAAGAGGGGTTGTCAACGTCTGAGAACTCCCTATAATGCGCCTCCACTGACACGGAACAACGGCTTACAGGCCGCCGGGTTAGCGGGGTTCAGAGATGAACGCCGGCAGAGAAAAGCAAAAATAATCGCTTGACTCTGAATGAGGAAAACGTAATATACGGGACCTCGCAACGGTGAGCGAAAGCCGCGTTGCACTGCTCTTTAACAATTTATCAGACAATCTGTGTGGGCACTCAAAGTGACATGGATTCTTAACGTCGCAAGACGAAAAATGAATACCAAGTCTCTGAGTGAACATACGTAATTCATTACGAAGTTTAATTCACGAGCATCAAACTTAAATTGAAGAGTTTGATCATGGCTCAGATTGAACGCTGGCGGCAGGCCTAACACATGCAAGTCGAGCGGCAGCGGAAAGTAGCTTGCTACTTTGCCGGCGAGCGGCGGACGGGTGAGTAATGTCTGGGAAACTGCCTGATGGAGGGGGATAACTACTGGAAACGGTAGCTAATACCGCATAACGTCGCAAGACCAAAGAGGGGGACCTTCGGGCCTCTTGCCATCAGATGTGCCCAGATGGGATTAGCTAGTAGGTGGGGTAACGGCTCACCTAGGCGACGATCCCTAGCTGGTCTGAGAGGATGACCAGCCACACTGGAACTGAGACACGGTCCAGACTCCTACGGGAGGCAGCAGTGGGGAATATTGCACAATGGGCGCAAGCCTGATGCAGCCATGCCGCGTGTATGAAGAAGGCCTTCGGGTTGTAAAGTACTTTCAGCGGGGAGGAAGGTGTTGTGGTTAATAACCACAGCAATTGACGTTACCCGCAGAAGAAGCACCGGCTAACTCCGTGCCAGCAGCCGCGGTAATACGGAGGGTGCAAGCGTTAATCGGAATTACTGGGCGTAAAGCGCACGCAGGCGGTCTGTCAAGTCGGATGTGAAATCCCCGGGCTCAACCTGGGAACTGCATTCGAAACTGGCAGGCTAGAGTCTTGTAGAGGGGGGTAGAATTCCAGGTGTAGCGGTGAAATGCGTAGAGATCTGGAGGAATACCGGTGGCGAAGGCGGCCCCCTGGACAAAGACTGACGCTCAGGTGCGAAAGCGTGGGGAGCAAACAGGATTAGATACCCTGGTAGTCCACGCCGTAAACGATGTCGACTTGGAGGTTGTGCCCTTGAGGCGTGGCTTCCGGAGCTAACGCGTTAAGTCGACCGCCTGGGGAGTACGGCCGCAAGGTTAAAACTCAAATGAATTGACGGGGGCCCGCACAAGCGGTGGAGCATGTGGTTTAATTCGATGCAACGCGAAGAACCTTACCTACTCTTGACATCCAGAGAACTTTCCAGAGATGGATTGGTGCCTTCGGGAACTCTGAGACAGGTGCTGCATGGCTGTCGTCAGCTCGTGTTGTGAAATGTTGGGTTAAGTCCCGCAACGAGCGCAACCCTTATCCTTTGTTGCCAGCGGTTAGGCCGGGAACTCAAAGGAGACTGCCAGTGATAAACTGGAGGAAGGTGGGGATGACGTCAAGTCATCATGGCCCTTACGAGTAGGGCTACACACGTGCTACAATGGCGCATACAAAGAGAAGCGACCTCGCGAGAGCAAGCGGACCTCATAAAGTGCGTCGTAGTCCGGATTGGAGTCTGCAACTCGACTCCATGAAGTCGGAATCGCTAGTAATCGTAGATCAGAATGCTACGGTGAATACGTTCCCGGGCCTTGTACACACCGCCCGTCACACCATGGGAGTGGGTTGCAAAAGAAGTAGGTAGCTTAACCTTCGGGAGGGCGCTTACCACTTTGTGATTCATGACTGGGGTGAAGTCGTAACAAGGTAACCGTAGGGGAACCTGCGGTTGGATCACCTCCTTACCTTAAAGAACCTGCCTTTGTAGTGTCCACACAGATTGTCTGATGAAAAACAGCAGTAAAAATCTCTGCAGGCTTGTAGCTCAGGTGGTTAGAGCGCACCCCTGATAAGGGTGAGGTCGGTGGTTCAAGTCCACTCAGGCCTACCAAACTCCTTTTAAAGGATGAGCGGTACAGAGATTATAAACGATGGGGCTATAGCTCAGCTGGGAGAGCGCCTGCTTTGCACGCAGGAGGTCTGCGGTTCGATCCCGCATAGCTCCACCATCTTTTACTGCGAACACAAGAAAACTTCAGAGTGAACCTGAAAAGGTGCACTGCGAAGTTTTGCTCTTTAAAAATCTGGATCAAGCTGAAAATTGAAACGACACATCTTAATTGGTGTGTTCGAGTCTCTCAAATTTTCGCAATCAGAAGATGAAACATCTTCGGGTTGTGAGGTTAAGCGACTAAGCGTACACGGTGGATGCCCTGGCAGTCAGAGGCGATGAAGGACGTGCTAATCTGCGAAAAGCGCCGGCGAGGTGATATGAACCTTTGACCCGGCGATGTCCGAATGGGGAAACCCAGTGTGATTCGTCACACTATCGTTAACTGAATACATAGGTTAACGAGGCGAACCGGGGGAACTGAAACATCTAAGTACCCCGAGGAAAAGAAATCAACCGAGATTCCCCCAGTAGCGGCGAGCGAACGGGGAGCAGCCCAGAGTCTGAATCAGCTTGTGTGTTAGTGGAAGCGTCTGGAAAGTCGCACGGAACAGGGTGACAGTCCCGTACACGAAAGCACACAGGTTGTGAACTCGAAGAGTAGGGCGGGACACGTGGTATCCTGTCTGAATATGGGGGGACCATCCTCCAAGGCTAAATACTCCTGACTGACCGATAGTGAACCAGTACCGTGAGGGAAAGGCGAAAAGAACCCCGGCGAGGGGAGTGAAAAAGAACCTGAAACCGTGTACGTACAAGCAGTGGGAGCACCCTTGTGGTGTGACTGCGTACCTTTTGTATAATGGGTCAGCGACTTATATTCTGTAGCAAGGTTAACCGTATAGGGGAGCCGAAGGGAAACCGAGTCTTAACTGGGCGTTAAGTTGCAGGGTATAGACCCGAAACCCGGTGATCTAGCCATGGGCAGGTTGAAGGTTGGGTAACACTAACTGGAGGACCGAACCGACTAATGTTGAAAAATTAGCGGATGACTTGTGGCTGGGGGTGAAAGGCCAATCAAACCGGGAGATAGCTGGTTCTCCCCGAAAGCTATTTAGGTAGCGCCTCGTGAACTCATCTTCGGGGGTAGAGCACTGTTTCGGCTAGGGGGCCATCCCGGCTTACCAACCCGATGCAAACTACGAATACCGAAGAATGTTATCACGGGAGACACACGGCGGGTGCTAACGTCCGTCGTGAAGAGGGAAACAACCCAGACCGCCAGCTAAGGTCCCAAAGTCATGGTTAAGTGGGAAACGATGTGGGAAGGCACAGACAGCCAGGATGTTGGCTTAGAAGCAGCCATCATTTAAAGAAAGCGTAATAGCTCACTGGTCGAGTCGGCCTGCGCGGAAGATGTAACGGGGCTAAACCATGCACCGAAGCTGCGGCAGCGACGCTTATGCGTTGTTGGGTAGGGGAGCGTTCTGTAAGCCGTTGAAGGTGTGCTGTGAGGCATGCTGGAGGTATCAGAAGTGCGAATGCTGACATAAGTAACGATAAAGCGGGTGAAAAGCCCGCTCGCCGGAAGACCAAGGGTTCCTGTCCAACGTTAATCGGGGCAGGGTGAGTCGACCCCTAAGGCGAGGCCGAAAGGCGTAGTCGATGGGAAACAGGTTAATATTCCTGTACTTGGTGTTACTGCGAAGGGGGGACGGAGAAGGCTATGTTAGCCGGGCGACGGTTGTCCCGGTTTAAGCATGTAGGCGGAGGTTCCAGGTAAATCCGGTACCTTTTAACGCTGAGGTGTGATGACGAGGCACTACGGTGCTGAAGTAACAAATGCCCTGCTTCCAGGAAAAGCCTCTAAGCATCAGGTAACATCAAATCGTACCCCAAACCGACACAGGTGGTCAGGTAGAGAATACCAAGGCGCTTGAGAGAACTCGGGTGAAGGAACTAGGCAAAATGGTGCCGTAACTTCGGGAGAAGGCACGCTGATATGTAGGTGAAGCCCCTGCGGGTGGAGCTGAAATCAGTCGAAGATACCAGCTGGCTGCAACTGTTTATTAAAAACACAGCACTGTGCAAACACGAAAGTGGACGTATACGGTGTGACGCCTGCCCGGTGCCGGAAGGTTAATTGATGGGGTTAGCGGCAACGCGAAGCTCTTGATCGAAGCCCCGGTAAACGGCGGCCGTAACTATAACGGTCCTAAGGTAGCGAAATTCCTTGTCGGGTAAGTTCCGACCTGCACGAATGGCGTAATGATGGCCAGGCTGTCTCCACCCGAGACTCAGTGAAATTGAACTCGCTGTGAAGATGCAGTGTACCCGCGGCAAGACGGAAAGACCCCGTGAACCTTTACTATAGCTTGACACTGAACACTGGTCCTTGATGTGTAGGATAGGTGGGAGGCTTTGAAGCGTGGACGCCAGTCTGCGTGGAGCCGACCTTGAAATACCACCCTTTAATGGCTGGTGTTCTAACGTAGACCCGTAATCCGGGTTGCGGACAGTGTCTGGTGGGTAGTTTGACTGGGGCGGTCTCCTCCCAAAGAGTAACGGAGGAGCACGAAGGTTAGCTAATCCTGGTCGGACATCAGGAGGTTAGTGCAATGGCATAAGCTAGCTTGACTGCGAGAGTGACGGCTCGAGCAGGTGCGAAAGCAGGTCATAGTGATCCGGTGGTTCTGAATGGAAGGGCCATCGCTCAACGGATAAAAGGTACTCCGGGGATAACAGGCTGATACCGCCCAAGAGTTCATATCGACGGCGGTGTTTGGCACCTCGATGTCGGCTCATCACATCCTGGGGCTGAAGTAGGTCCCAAGGGTATGGCTGTTCGCCATTTAAAGTGGTACGCGAGCTGGGTTTAGAACGTCGTGAGACAGTTCGGTCCCTATCTGCCGTGGGCGCTGGAGAATTGAGGGGGGCTGCTCCTAGTACGAGAGGACCGGAGTGGACGCATCACTGGTGTTCGGGTTGTCATGCCAATGGCACTGCCCGGTAGCTAAATGCGGAAAAGATAAGTGCTGAAAGCATCTAAGCACGAAACTTGCCCCGAGATGAGTTCTCCCTGACCCTTTAAGGGTCCTGAAGGAACGTTGAAGACTACGACGTTGATAGGTCGGGTGTGTAAGCGCAGCGATGCGTTGAGCTAACCGATACTAATGAACCGTGAGGCTTAACCTTACAACGCCGAAGCTGTTTCGGCGAAGAGACAGACACGATTTTCAGCCTGATACAGATTAAACAGAATTTGCCTGGCGGCTTTAGCGCGGTGGTCCCACCTGACCCCATGCCGAACTCAGAAGTGAAACGCCGTAGCGCCGATGGTAGTGTGGGGTCTCCCCATGTGAGAGTAGGGAACTGCCAGGCATCAAATTAAGTAGTAAGCCGGTGCATAAATCCGGTGGTTACAGCAGTCTTCGGTGGAGCGGTAGTTCAGTCGGTTAGAATACCTGCCTGTCACGCAGGGGGTCGCGGGTTCGAGTCCCGTCCGTTCCGCCACTTATTAAGACATTAAGCCTGCCTTGTTGGCAGGCTTAATGGCAAAAAACTTTAGGGGCGTAGCTCAGTTGGTAGAGCACCGGTCTCCAAAACCGGGTGTCGCGAGTTCGAGTCTCTCCGCCCCTGCCATATAGAATCCTTTGCTTCGGCAAAGGATTTTTTTTGCCTGAAATACGGCAGAAAATTCTCTTCTTAATTTCAGCCAGCATCCCTGCTGGCTGATGCATCAATCCATTACATTGATTTTTAAAAGATCTTTTATCTGTGATTGCTTATCACTGTTTTGCAGCCAAATTGCATACAGCGGCCTGGTAAGCGTGGTGGAATCCATCACGGTGTGCAGCCCTGCTTTAGCGTCTGCCCAGCGAACAGGTAACCAGGTACAACCTTTCAGCAGGGACAGCTGCTGACAGGCGATCTCTGCCGAGCTGGTCGTTAACTGCGGAACATCATCAGGTGCAATCAGTCCCGTTTCGTGCTGCTGAAAATCTGGTCCCCATTCCAGGCGTAAATAGGTCAGGTCTGCCTTCATCATCGAAGGTTCGGACGCATAAAGTGCCAGGCCAAACTGGCCCACAATCTGGCTGCTAAATTCGTCCATCTTGGGGGCTTCGGTTGTGATCAGAAGATCAAGCTGGCGCTCATGAAGTTGCTTAACAAGCGACTGCCGTTGCGCAATTCTGGCCTCAAATTGCAGGTGGCCATGTGAATGATACAGTCGGGTAAGCCACTGACTTAGCATGCATTCCCACAGAGAAGCGCTTGCCCCTATCGAGAATTCATTATGCCTCGAAGTATGTGCCACCTCTTTACGTGCTGCCTGCCAGGTATTCATGAGCGTTTCTGCATACGGCAGCAGTTTCTCACCGGCAGGCGTTAAGCGAATATTGTTGCGATGGCGGGTAAAAAGATTCACACCCAGTTGATTTTCCAGCTGTCGAATACGAAAACTGACTGCTGACTGCGTCAGGTAAAGGGCTTCAGCTGCTCGCCCAAAGTGGCGTGTTCTGCTCACTTCAAGGAAAGTTTTAAGCAATTCCGTATCCACATCTTTCTCCGCAAAATTATTTGTCGTTATGATTTAAATGTTTTGTTTTACACTCTGTCAAGCGTAACTAATACTCCGCGCCATAAATAGCTCGGCCAAAGAATTAGGAGCGTGTAGGATGGCGGAAAGCTTTACGACGACTAATCGTTTTTTCGACAATAAACATTATCCGCGCGGGTTCTCTCGTCACGGCGATTTCACCATCAAAGAAGCTCAACTGCTTGAGCGCCATGGTTATGCCTTTAACGAGCTGGATCTGGGGAAGCGTGAACCTGCTACCGAAGACGAGAAACAGTTTGTTTCTGTTTGCCGTGGTGAGCGTGAGCCGGAGTCAGAAGCGGAACGTGTATGGATCAAGTACATGGCGCGAATTAAGCGTCCAAAGCGCTTCCATACGCTGTCTGGCGGCAAGCCGCAGATGGAAGGTGCAGAAGACTACACCGAGTCTGATGACTAAAATGAAGAGAAGGGGCTACGGCCCCTTTTTTTATGCCAGCAATTTCTGCAAATGCAGCAGCAAACGATCGATAGCGCGGTAGCTCAGCGCCTCCTGCAAATGTTTCCTCTCAATGTCAGTGCACCCCTCTACGTCAGCAATAGTTCTGGCCACCTTCAGCAAACGCTGCCACGCACGTATGGACAGCCCGAACCGCGTTAACGTCTCTTCCAGCCATCCCGCATCCTCAACGTTAAGTGAACAAAACTGCCGGATCCCGGCATTATCCAGCCGTGCATTCAGCCTGTTCTGACGAGCGTACTGCCGTGTCTGGGCTGCAATCACCCGTTCGCGTACCTCCGCTGAGCTTTCACCCGTTATGCCCGTTTGCCTGAGCAGACCCGGCGGGGGAAGGGGAATTTCGAGGGATAAATCGAAACGGTCGAGGAACGGGCCGGATAACTTACCCAGATAGCGCAACGTTTGCTCTGGTGTACAGCGGTTATGGTTGCCCTGGTAGTGACCCGTCGGGCTGGGATTCATCGCCGCGACCAGCTGAAACTGTGCGGGATAGCTTATTTTGGCTCTCGTGCGTGAGATATGTATCTCACCGGATTCAATGGGCTCCCTCAGTGCATCCAGCACACGGCGCTCAAATTCAGGCAGTTCATCAAGAAACAGAATGCCATTGTGTGCCAGCGAGATCTCTCCCGGCCCCGGAATCGCCCCGCCGCCGACCATTGCCGTCAGTGAAGCGCTATGATGCGGGGAACGAAAAGGACGACGGCGCCACTGTTTTTGCAACGACGTCGAACTGATAAGGCTATATATGGCGGCACTTTCCAGCGCTTCATGATTATTGAGCGGTGGAAGTAACCCACTCAACCTGCTTGCCAGCATGGTTTTACCCGTACCTGGCGGGCCAATTAACAGAAGATTGTGTCCACCTGCCGCCGTAATCTCCAGCGCCCGTTTCCCTTGCTCCTGTCCCATAATCTCGCTGAGATCCTCTGGTGCATCCGCTATAACATCATCACACTCCTCCGGCTCGGACAGTTCATGCCGCCCTTCCAGCCAGGCACAAACTTCCTGTAAATGCCCGGCGATGAGACACCCCTTCTCGGCGATAAGACTCACTTCTGATGCGTTTTCATTGGCGACAATGATTTGCCGCCCTGCTCGTATGGCTTCCAGCGCTCCCGATATCGCACCGGGAACGCCTCTTAATGCGCCTGTGAGCGCGAGTTCGCCAACGAACTCATACGAGCCTAGCCGTGTCGTATTAAGCTGCTCAGAAGCCGCGAGAAGGGCAATTGCGATAGGTAAATCGTATCGTCCCCCCTCTTTAGGCAGATCGGCGGGGGCAAGGTTGATGGTGATCTTCTTCGCGGGGAAGGTATAACCGCTATTTATTATTGCGCTGCGAACGCGATCCCTGGCCTCTTTAACCGTCGTTTCAGGTAACCCGACAAGCGTGAGTCCAGGTAGCCCATTGCTCAAATGAACCTCGACGGAAATAAGCGGTGCCTTTACCCCGAGAGCCGCACGCGTATAAACAACTGACAGTGACATTTGCACTACCTCCTGGTGTGACTATGCCAGCGCCTATTTTGTCTGTTTAGCGTCATTTTGCGAATTTACGCCGCCTGTTCAGAGATTTTAAACACACAATGAAACCCTTTCATAACCGTGGAAGCCTCCTCGCAGAATATAAAAAGCCCCGTTTTGACGCTTAAAACCGCAGTAAAAAAATGAAAAATATTCATTTTCTAATTTCCGTATATAAAACAACGGTTTTAAGAAATATGATTCGCGGCCTAATCAAATCCGTCATAAATAAATCTTGTGTTTGATTTAAAAACTGTGATAACTCTTTAGGTATTCCTTCGAACAAGATGCAAAAAGAACTGAAAATGACAGCCCTTCTACGAGTGATTAGCCTGGTCGTGATTAGCGTGGTGGTGATTATTATCCCACCGTGCGGGGCTGCACTTGGACGAGGAAAGGCTTAGAAATCAAGCCTTAACGAACTAAGACCCCCGCACCGAAAGGTCCGGGGGTTTTTTTATGACTAAAAAACGTAAATGAGGAGCAGAGAATGACGACTAGCACAAAATTCTGTTTCTCCCGATTTATGACGGGGAACTAACTATGAATGGGGCACAGTGGGTAGTACATGCGTTGCGCGCGCAGGGAGTCGAAACCGTATTCGGTTATCCGGGTGGCGCAATTATGCCGATTTACGATGCACTGTATGACGGCGGCGTGGAACATCTCTTGTGCCGACACGAGCAGGGCGCAGCGATGGCAGCCATTGGCTACGCCCGCGCGACCGGTAAAACCGGCGTGTGTATGGCGACTTCAGGCCCGGGCGCAACGAACCTGATCACCGGCCTGGCTGACGCGCTGCTGGATTCCGTTCCCGTTGTCGCCATCACCGGGCAGGTGGCGTCTCCGTTCATCGGTACCGATGCTTTCCAGGAAGTTGACGTCCTCGGTTTATCGCTGGCCTGCACCAAACACAGCTTCCTCGTCCAGTCTCTGGAAGAGCTGCCGCGCGTAATGGCAGAAGCGTTCGATGTGGCAAACTCCGGTCGTCCCGGTCCGGTTCTGGTTGATATCCCGAAAGATATCCAGGTGGCACTCGGCGATCTGGAACCGCACTTCTCTACCGTTGAAAGCGACGATGCCTTTCCGGAAGCGGAAGTTGAAGAGGCCCGTCAGATGCTGGCCCAGGCGAAACAGCCGATGCTGTACGTCGGCGGTGGCGTAGGCATGGCGCAGGCCGTTCCTGCCCTGCGCGAATTTATCGCAACAACGCAGATGCCAGCGACCTGCACGCTGAAAGGTCTCGGTGCAGTCGACGCGGATTACCCCTACTATCTGGGCATGCTGGGGATGCACGGCACCAAAGCGGCAAACCTGGCGGTGCAGGAGTGCGATCTGCTCATCGCTGTAGGGGCCCGTTTTGACGACCGCGTTACCGGCAAGCTGAATACCTTTGCGCCGAACGCCAAAGTCATTCATATGGATATCGACCCGGCGGAGATGAACAAGCTGCGTCAGGCGCATGTCGCCTTGCAGGGCGATCTCAACGCGCTGTTACCGGCATTGCAGCAGCCGCTGGATATCAGCGCATGGCGTCAGCACACCGCAGACATGCGCGCCGAGCACGCCTGGCGTTACGACCATCCCGGCGAGGCCATCTACGCGCCGCTGCTGTTGAAGCAGTTGTCCGACCGTAAACCGGCTGACAGCGTCGTCACTACCGACGTAGGCCAGCACCAGATGTGGTCCGCGCAGCACATGACCTACACCCGTCCGGAAAACTTCATCACCTCCAGCGGGTTAGGGACGATGGGCTTCGGTCTGCCGGCAGCCGTTGGCGCGCAGGTTGCCCGCCCGAACGATACCGTTATCTGTATCTCCGGTGACGGCTCCTTCATGATGAACGTTCAGGAGCTCGGCACCGTTAAGCGCAAGCAGTTGCCGCTGAAGATCGTGTTGCTCGACAACCAGCGTTTAGGGATGGTTCGCCAGTGGCAACAGCTGTTCTTCCAGGAGCGCTACAGCGAAACGACTCTCACCGATAACCCCGATTTCCTCACCCTGGCCAGCGCCTTCGGCATCCCTGGTCAGCACATCACCCGTAAAGATCAGGTTGAAGCGGCGCTCGACACCATGCTGAACAGCGATGGGCCTTACCTGCTTCATGTCTCAATCGACGAACTCGAGAACGTCTGGCCGTTGGTACCGCCTGGTGCCAGTAACTCACAAATGATGGAGAAATTATCATGATGCAGCATCAGGTCGCCGTACAGGCTCGCTTCAACCCGGAAACCTTAGAACGCGTTTTGCGTGTGGTGCGTCATCGTGGTTTTCAGATTTGCTCTATGAATATGGAGACGGCCACTGACGCCCGGAATATCAGTATCGAATTAACCGTTGCCAGCCCGCGGTCGGTCGACTTACTGTTTAGTCAGTTATCAAAGCTGGTAGACGTTGCCCATGTTGCCATCTGCCAGAGCACAACCACATCACAACAAATCCGCGCTTAAGCGTGACAGGACGAAAAAATGACGACAAAAAAAGCTGATTACATTTGGTTCAACGGTGAGATGGTTCGCTGGGAGGACGCGAAGGTCCACGTGATGTCCCACGCGCTGCACTACGGTACCTCCGTATTTGAAGGCATCCGCTGCTACGATTCTCACAAAGGGCCAGTGGTGTTCCGCCATCGCGAACACATGCAGCGTCTGCATGACTCAGCCAAAATTTATCGTTTCCCGGTTTCTCAAAGCGTCGATGAGCTGATGGAAGCCTGCCGCGACGTTATCCGTAAAAACAACCTGACCAGCGCCTATATTCGTCCGCTGGTGTTCGTGGGCGACGTCGGCATGGGCGTGAACCCGCCAGCCGGCTATACCACAGATGTGATCATTGCCGCGTTCCCGTGGGGTGCTTACCTGGGTGCAGAAGCCCTGGAGCAGGGGATCGACGCAATGGTCTCTTCCTGGAACCGCGTGGCGCCAAACACCATCCCGACCGCCGCGAAAGCAGGCGGTAACTATCTCTCCTCATTGCTGGTCGGTAGCGAAGCGCGCCGCCACGGCTATCAGGAAGGTATCGCCCTCGACGTAAATGGCTACATCTCTGAAGGTGCGGGTGAAAACCTGTTTGAAGTGAAAGACGGCATTTTGTTCACGCCGCCGTTCACCTCGTCCGCGCTGCCGGGCATCACCCGCGACGCCATCATCAAGCTGGCGAAAGATCTGGGTATCGAAGTGCGCGAGCAGGTACTGTCCCGCGAATCCCTGTATCTGGCGGATGAAGTGTTTATGTCCGGTACGGCGGCTGAAATCACGCCGGTACGCAGCGTGGACGGTATCCAGGTGGGTGAAGGCCGCTGTGGCCCGGTCACCAAACGTATTCAGCAAGCTTTCTTTGGCCTCTTCACCGGCGAAACAGAAGATAAATACGGCTGGTTGGATCAGGTTAACCACTAAGCATAAATTTGGGACGGCACGCACCGTCCCATTAAATAGTCAGACGGGAGTCAATAAAGCATGCCTAAGTATCGTTCAGCCACCACCACCCACGGCCGTAATATGGCGGGAGCCCGCGCCCTGTGGCGCGCCACCGGAATGACCGACGCCGATTTCGGCAAGCCGATTATCGCCGTGGTGAACTCCTTCACCCAGTTTGTACCGGGCCACGTGCACCTGCGCGATCTCGGTAAGCTGGTTGCCGAGCAAATCGAAGCCTCCGGCGGCGTGGCGAAAGAGTTCAACACCATTGCGGTGGATGACGGTATCGCGATGGGGCACGGGGGCATGCTCTATTCACTGCCGTCGCGCGAGCTGATCGCCGACTCCGTAGAGTATATGGTTAACGCCCACTGCGCCGATGCGATGGTCTGCATCTCCAACTGCGACAAAATCACCCCGGGGATGCTGATGGCCTCCCTGCGCCTGAACATTCCGGTGATCTTCGTCTCCGGCGGCCCGATGGAAGCGGGGAAAACCAAGCTCTCCGACAAAATCATCAAGCTCGACCTGGTCGATGCGATGATCCAGGGCGCGGACCCGAAAGTCTCTGACGAGCAGAGCGATCAGGTGGAACGCTCCGCGTGTCCGACCTGCGGCTCCTGTTCCGGTATGTTCACCGCCAACTCCATGAACTGCCTGACCGAAGCGCTGGGCCTGTCTCAGCCGGGCAACGGTTCGCTGCTGGCGACCCACGCCGACCGTAAGCAGCTGTTCCTCAACGCCGGTAAGCGCATCGTTGAGCTGACCAAACGCTACTACGAGCAGGACGACGCCAGCGCGCTGCCGCGCAACATTGCCAGTAAAGCCGCGTTCGAAAACGCCATGACGCTGGATATCGCCATGGGCGGCTCCACCAACACCGTACTGCACCTGCTGGCCGCCGCGCAGGAAGCCGAAATCGACTTCACCATGAGCGACATCGATAAGCTGTCCCGCAAAGTCCCGCAGCTGTGTAAGGTCGCGCCGAGTACCCAGAAGTACCATATGGAAGACGTACACCGCGCGGGCGGCGTGCTGGGCATTTTGGGCGAGCTGGATCGCGCCGGGCTGCTGAACCGTGAAGTGAAAAACGTGCTCGGCCTGACGCTGCCTGAGTCGCTGGACCAGTACGACGTGATGCTGACCAAAGACGACGCGGTGAAAAAGATGTTCCGCGCCGGTCCAGCGGGTATTCGTACCACCCAGGCGTTCTCGCAGGATTGCCGCTGGGACACTCTGGACGATGACCGTGCCGAAGGCTGCATTCGCTCGCTGGAACATGCCTACAGCAAAGACGGCGGTCTGGCCGTGCTGTACGGTAACTTCGCGGAAAACGGCTGCATCGTTAAAACCGCAGGCGTGGACGACAGCATCCTGAAATTCACCGGTCCGGCAAAAGTGTACGAAAGCCAGGATGAAGCGGTAGACGCCATCCTTGGCGGTAAAGTGGTGGAAGGCGACGTGGTGGTGATCCGCTACGAAGGGCCAAAAGGCGGCCCGGGTATGCAGGAGATGCTCTACCCAACCACCTTCCTGAAATCTATGGGACTCGGTAAAGCGTGTGCGCTGATCACCGACGGGCGTTTCTCCGGCGGCACCTCCGGTCTCTCCATCGGCCACGTTTCGCCGGAAGCGGCAAGCGGCGGCAACATCGCCATCATCGAAGACGGCGACCTGATCGAAATCGACATTCCGAATCGCGGCATTCAGCTGAAGCTGAGCGACCAGGAAATTGCGGCCCGTCGTGAAGCCCAGGAAGCCCGCGGCGATAAAGCCTGGACGCCGAAAGACCGCCAGCGCGAAGTTTCCTTCGCCCTGCGCGCCTACGCGAGCCTTGCCACCAGTGCAGATAAAGGCGCGGTGCGCGATAAATCTAAACTTGGGGGCTAATGATGGCCGAGTCACAACCCTTATCCGCCGCCCCTGAGGGGGCGGAATACCTGAGAGCGGTGCTACGCGCGCCGGTCTATGAAGCCGTGCAGGTCACGCCCCTGCAGAAAATGGAAAAACTCTCTTCGCGCCTCGACAACGTCATTCTGGTGAAGCGCGAAGACCGCCAGCCGGTGCACAGCTTTAAGCTGCGCGGCGCCTACGCGATGATGGCCGGGCTGACCGACGAGCAGAAAGCGCGCGGCGTGATTACCGCGTCTGCGGGCAACCACGCCCAGGGCGTGGCGTTCTCGTCTGCCCGTCTGGGGCTGAAGGCGCTGATCGTGATGCCGGTCGCTACCGCAGATATCAAAGTCGACGCGGTGCGCGGTTTCGGCGGCGAAGTGCTGCTCCACGGGGCTAACTTTGACGAAGCCAAAGCCAAAGCGATTGAACTGGCGCAGCAGCAGGGCTTTACCTGGGTGCCGCCGTTCGATCATCCGATGGTGATTGCCGGGCAGGGCACGCTGGCGCTGGAACTGCTGCAGCAGGATGCCCATCTCGACCGCGTCTTCGTCCCGGTAGGCGGCGGTGGCCTGGCCGCAGGCGTGGCGGTGCTGATCAAACAGCTGATGCCGCAGATCAAAGTCATTGCCGTTGAAGCGGAAGACTCTGCCTGCCTGAAAGCGGCGCTGGATGCCGGGCATCCTGTGGACCTGCCGCGCGTCGGGCTGTTTGCCGAGGGCGTGGCGGTGAAGCGCATTGGGGATGAAACCTTCCGCCTGTGTCAGGAGTATCTCGACGATATCGTCACGGTTGATAGCGACGCCATCTGCGCGGCGATGAAGGATCTGTTCGAGGATGTGCGTGCGGTGGCGGAACCGTCAGGCGCGCTGGCGCTGGCGGGAATGAAGAAATACATCGCGCAGCACAACATTCGCGGCGAGCGGCTGGCGCACGTGCTGTCTGGTGCGAACGTGAACTTCCACGGTCTGCGCTACGTTTCCGAGCGCTGCGAGCTGGGTGAACAGCGGGAAGCGCTGCTGGCGGTGACGATTCCTGAAGAGAAGGGCAGCTTCCTGAAGTTCTGCCAGCTGCTGGGTGGCCGTTCGGTGACGGAGTTCAACTACCGTTTTGCCGATGCCAAAGACGCCTGCATTTTTGTCGGCGTGCGTCTGAGCCGCGGCGTGGAGGAGCGCAAAGAGATCCTCAACCTGCTGCATGAGGGCGGCTACAGCGTGGTCGATCTCTCTGACGATGAAATGGCGAAGCTGCACGTGCGCTACATGGTTGGCGGGCGTCCATCGAAGCCGCTCCGGGAACGTCTGTTCAGCTTCGAGTTTCCGGAATCGCCGGGCGCGCTGCTCAAGTTCCTTCACACGCTTGGCACGCACTGGAACATCTCTCTGTTCCACTACCGCAGCCACGGCACCGACTATGGCCGCGTGCTGGCGGCGTTCGAACTGGGCGAGCACGAGCCGGATTTCGAAACGCGGCTGAACGAGCTGGGCTATGAGTGTCACGACGAAACCCATAACCCGGCCTTCCGCTTCTTCCTGGCGGGCTAAGGGCTGAGCTGCGTGTAGGCCGGGTAAGCGCAGCGCCACCCGGCTTTAGTGGTTTGGCAATATCTGCCAGAACGCATCAATAAGCGGCTCATGCAGCCGCTTTTTTTGTGCGCACACGCCAAGCTCAAACGGCGTCTTCTCGTCGCTGCGCTCCAGAATCATCACGCGATTGCGCACCGGTTCGGGGCTGTTTTCCAGCACCACTTCCGGCAGCAGCGCCACGCCGCAGCCCAGCGCCACCATCGACACCATCGCCTCATGGCCGCTGACCGTGGCGTAAATCGACGGGTTGCTGATTTTCTGACGGCGGAACCACAGCTCGATGCGGCGGCGCACCGGCCCCTGATCGGCCATGATAAACGGCACCGTCGACCAGTCCGGTTTTTCCACCGACACCTGGTTACGCACCGGGCAGGGCAGCGCCGGGGCAATCAGTACCACCGCCAGATTCTCCAGCATTGAGAATGCCACCGCGCCCGGCAGGGTTTCGGGTTTCCCTGCTATGGCGAGATCCGCTTCGCCCGTCACCACTTTTTCCATTGCGTCGGAGGCGTCGCCGGTGGTGAGCTTAATTTCAACCGACGGATGCGCCGCGCGGAAGCGGTCAAGGATGGGCGGCAGATGGCTATAGGCGGCGGTCACGGAGCAGAAAATATGCAGCTCGCCGGAAAGCGACGGCCCCTGCTGGTCAATCGAGTGCCGCAGCTGCTGGTACTGCAACAGCGTCTGCTGGGCAAAAATGCGCAGCTCTTCACCCGCTTCCGTGAGGGTGACGGTGCGGTTATCGCGCACGAACAGCGGCTGGCCGAGGTCCTCCTCAAGGCGCTGGATCTGGCGTGAAAGCGTGGAGGGGCTAACGTGCATCGCCCGGGCGCTGCGGCCAAAATGGCGGCTTTCCGCCAGGTGCAGGAACATTTTCAGATCGCGTAAATCCACCGATTCCACTCCCTCTTTTTACATTGCAAAAATTGCAATATGACGTTGTGAATATATCAATTTCCGCAATAAATTTCCTGTTGTAATGTGGGTACATTCTCGCTGAAACGCGAACCGAACAATAAGACACACAACATCACGAGGTATCACCCATGGCTAACTACTTTAATACACTGAACTTGCGCCAGCAGCTGGCGCAGCTGGGCAAATGCCGCTTCATGGCGCGCGACGAATTTGCCGATGGCGCGAGCTACCTTCAGGGTAAAAAAGTGGTCATCGTCGGCTGTGGCGCACAGGGTCTGAACCAGGGCCTGAACATGCGTGACTCCGGTCTGGATATCTCCTACGCCCTGCGCAAAGAAGCAATTGCCGAGAAGCGTGCTTCCTGGCGCAAAGCGACCGAAAACGGCTTCAAAGTGGGCACCTACGAAGAGCTGATCCCGCAGGCGGATCTGGTGGTTAACCTGACCCCGGACAAGCAGCACTCTGACGTAGTGCGTTCCGTACAGCCGCTGATGAAAGACGGCGCCGCGCTGGGTTACTCCCACGGCTTCAACATCGTTGAAGTGGGCGAGCAGATCCGTAAAGACATCACCGTGGTGATGGTGGCACCGAAATGTCCGGGTACGGAAGTACGCGAAGAGTACAAACGTGGCTTCGGCGTGCCGACGCTTATCGCAGTTCACCCGGAAAACGATCCGAAAGGCGAAGGCATGGCGATTGCCAAAGCGTGGGCAGCGGCGACCGGCGGCCACCGTGCGGGCGTGCTGGAATCTTCCTTCGTTGCCGAAGTGAAATCTGACCTGATGGGCGAGCAGACCATTCTGTGCGGTATGCTGCAGGCCGGTTCTCTGCTGTGCTTTGACAAGCTGGTGGAAGAAGGTACCGACCCGGCCTACGCGGAAAAACTGATTCAGTTCGGCTGGGAAACCATCACCGAAGCGCTGAAGCAGGGCGGTATTACGCTGATGATGGACCGTCTGTCCAACCCGGCAAAACTGCGTGCTTACGCGCTGTCTGAACAGCTGAAAACCATCATGGCACCGCTGTTCCAGAAACATATGGACGACATCATCTCCGGCGAATTCTCTTCCGGCATGATGGCGGACTGGGCGAACGACGATAAAAACCTGCTGACCTGGCGTGAAGAGACCGGTAAAACCGCGTTCGAAACCGCGCCACAGTATGAAGGTAAAATCGGCGAGCAGGAGTACTTCGATAAAGGCGTACTGATGATCGCCATGGTGAAAGCAGGCGTTGAGCTGGCGTTCGAAACCATGGTGGATTCCGGCATCATCGAAGAGTCCGCGTACTACGAATCTCTGCACGAGCTGCCGCTGATCGCGAATACCATCGCCCGTAAGCGTCTGTACGAAATGAACGTGGTTATTTCTGATACCGCAGAATACGGTAACTACCTGTTCTCTTACGCCTGCGTACCGCTGCTGAAAGAGTTTATGACCACTCTGCAGACGGGCGATCTGGGTAAAGCGATTGCGGAAGGTGCCGTGGATAACGCGCAGCTGCGTGATGTGAACGAAGCGATTCGCAGCCACCAGATCGAGAAAGTGGGTCACAAACTGCGTGGCTACATGACCGATATGAAGCGTATCGCGGTAGCGGGTTAACACCTGGTGCGGGCTGATGCCCTCACCCCGCCCCTCTCCCACTGGGAGAGGGTGCAAACATTCAAGGCCTTCTCTAAGAGAAGGCCTTGAATGTTTATTTCCGATACAGTACTTTAATAATGTGGTAGCCGAACTGCGTGTGCAGCGGGCCGGTTGGCTCCAGCACCGGGCAGGAGAACACCACTTTATCGAACGCCGGAACCATCTGGCCCTGGCGGAACTCACCCAGATCGCCGCCGCGTTTGCCTGACGGGCAGATGGAGTGCTTCTTCGCCAGCTTGCCGAAGTCGGCACCGTTTTTAATCTGCTCCAGAAGGTCTAAAGCCAGTTTCTCTTCTTTAACAAGGATGTGCACTGCTGCTGCTGTTTTTGCCATGATCGTGCCTTGAATAGGTTGAAATAAATCGGGGCGCAATATACCACGCGTCAGCGGCGATAAAGCACCTTAATGATATGGTAGCCAAATTTGGTTTTCACCGGGCCGTAGGGCTTCAGAAGCGGGCAGCTAAAGACCGCCCGATCGAACGGGCCGACCATCGCACCTTGTTGAAACTCGCCGAGCTCCCCGCCATTGCGTCCGGACGGGCATTTAGAGTAACGCTTCGCCAGATGATCAAAGCTGATGCCGCGCTCCAGCTTGACCAGGATCTCCTGAGCCAGTTTCTCTTCTTTTACCAGAATATGCAGGGCTGCTGCGGTCTTTTTCATGGTTCTGCTCTACGGGTTAAACGCGATTTCTCCACTTTATCATTAGCCGGTAAATCTGCGCCCGGCTTTCTGCTACAATCCACACCCCGTTCGAAGATTGAGCAACACTCCCATGCGTTTAAACCCTGGACAACAACAAGCGGTCGAATTCGTTACTGGACCATGCCTGGTGCTGGCAGGGGCCGGTTCGGGTAAAACCCGCGTGATCACCAACAAAATCGCCCATTTGATCCACAACTGCGGATATCAGGCGCGACACATTGCGGCGGTCACCTTTACCAATAAAGCGGCGCGCGAGATGAAAGAGCGCGTCGGTCAGACGCTGGGTCGTAAAGAGGCGCGCGGCCTGATGATCTCCACCTTCCACACGCTGGGGCTGGATATCATCAAACGCGAGTATGCGGCGCTGGGAATGAAGTCCAACTTCTCGCTCTTCGATGACACCGATCAGGTGGCGCTGCTCAAAGAGCTCACCGAGGGGCTGATCGAAGATGACAAGGTGCTGTTGCAGCAGCTGATCTCGACGATCTCGAACTGGAAAAACGATCTGATGACGCCGGCCCAGGCCGCGGCGATCGCCAAAGGCGAACGGGATCGGATTTTCGCCCACTGCTACGGTCTGTACGATGCGCATATGAAAGCGTGCAACGTGCTGGACTTTGACGATCTGATCCTGCTGCCCACGCTGCTGCTGCAGCGCAATGAAGAGGTGCGCGAGCGCTGGCAGAATAAAATCCGCTACCTGCTGGTGGATGAATATCAGGACACCAACACCAGCCAGTACGAGCTGGTGAAGCTGCTGGTGGGGCAGCGCGCGCGTTTCACCGTGGTAGGCGACGACGACCAGTCGATTTACTCCTGGCGCGGCGCGCGCCCGCAAAACCTGGTGCTGCTGAGCAAAGATTTCCCCGCGCTGCAGGTGATTAAGCTGGAGCAGAACTACCGCTCCTCCGGGCGTATCCTGAAGGCGGCAAACATCCTGATTGCCAATAACCCGCACGTGTTTGAGAAGCGTCTCTTCTCCGAACTGGGCTACGGCACGGAGCTGAAAGTGCTCAGCGCCAACAATGAGGACCATGAAGCGGAGCGCGTGACGGGCGAACTCATCGCTCACCACTTCGTCAACAAAACCGAATATAAGGATTACGCGATCCTCTATCGCGGCAATCACCAGTCGCGCGTCTTTGAAAAGATGCTGATGCAGAACCGCATTCCGTACAAAATCTCGGGCGGCACGTCGTTCTTTTCGCGGCCAGAAATCAAAGATCTGCTGGCCTATCTGCGGGTGCTAACTAACCCGGATGACGACAGCGCGTTTCTGCGCATCGTGAATACGCCTAAACGCGAGATTGGCCCGGCGACGCTGCAAAAGCTCGGCGAGTGGGCGATGACCCGCAACAAAAGTATGTTTACCGCCAGCTTCGACATGGGGCTGAGCCAGACGTTAACCGGACGCGGGTATGACTCGTTAACCCGCTTCACCCACTGGCTTGGCGAAGTGCAGCGTCTCGCGGAGCGCGAGCCGGTGGCGGCAGTGCGCGATCTCATTCACGGCATCGACTATGAGTCCTGGCTGTATGAAACCTCAGCCAGCCCGAAGGCGGCTGAGATGCGCATGAAAAACGTTAACCAGCTCTTCAGCTGGATGACCGAAATGCTGGAGGGCTCTGAAATCGACGAGCCGATGACCCTGACGCAGGTGGTCACCCGCTTTACCCTTCGCGACATGATGGAGCGCGGCGAGAGCGAAGAAGAGGCCGATCAGGTTCAGCTGATGACGCTGCATGCGTCAAAAGGGCTGGAGTTCCCGTATGTGTATCTGGTCGGCATGGAAGAGGGATTGTTGCCGCACCAGAGCAGCATTGATGAAGACAACGTCGACGAGGAGCGCCGTCTGGCCTACGTGGGGATCACCCGCGCGCAGAAAGAGCTGACGTTTACGCTGTGTAAAGAGCGCCGCCAGTACGGTGAACTGGTTCGCCCGGAGCCGAGTCGTTTCCTGCTGGAACTGCCGCAGGATGACGTGATCTGGGAACAGGAGCGCAAAGTGATTACCGCAGAAGAGCGGATGCACAAGGGTCAGGCTAACGTGGCGAACATCCGCGCTATGCTGGCAAAAGCCAAAGAGAAAGGATGAGTTCGAAGGGGTTGTAGGCCGGGTAAGGCGAAGCCGCCACCCGGCAATGTTCAGCGTATTACTTTACCTCAAGCACCCAGTGCACGTAGCTCTGCCACTGGCACTCCTGCTCGATCATCTCTGCCCCTAACGGGTGACGATCAATCCATTTCTCCGGCAGCGTCAGCGAAAGCTTCTCGTCATCGGCCACCAGATTAATGGCCGGCAGCAAATCATCGCGGCGGCGGCTGGCAAACAGGATCGCCAGACGCAGCAGGCGGCACAGATGCTCGGCCACGCGAGGCGGTACGGCGTTTTGCTGATGCAAAGAGGAGAGATCGACGGCGTTGGTCTGGTTCAGCAGCAGCGTGGCCAGCAATTTTTTCTGCGCAGGCGTATAGCCCGGTAAATCCAGGTTTCGCACCAGATACGCTGCATGAGCCGGTGCCTGCTTAAAATCAATGCTCAGCCCCACTTCATGTAGCGCACAGGCGCTCAGCAGTAAATCCCGGCTCAGATGGTCAAGATCCCAGACGTTAGCAACCCGATCGGCGAAGCGTGACGCCAGCTGCGATACGCGTCCTGCCTGATCGATATCAACCAGAAAACGACGCTGAACGTTGCGCAGGGTACGGCTGCGGATATCCTGATCGACCGACAGATGTAACATCCCGTAGACCAGACCTTCGCGCAGCGCGCCGCCGGCCAGGGTCATACACTGGATGTTCAGCTCGGTGAAAATGGCGATAAGAATAGCCAGTCCGCTCGGGAAGACCAGCGCGCGTTCCAGCGTCAGGCCTTCAATTTCCAGCTCTTCCAGGCGTCCGCACTGAATGGCGCGCTGTTTCAGCTGCTGAAGTTTGGCAAGCGTAATCCGCTCGTCCATTCCCTGCGCCATCATGATTTCCTGCAGAGCCTGCACGGTACCCGAGGCACCCACGCAGACTTTCCAGCCGTGATAGCGCAGCTCGTCCATCACCGGGCGTAATACCTCGCGCGCGGCGTTTTCTGCCTCGTCGAAGTTCTCTTTCGCCAGGTTCCGATCGGTAAAGTAGCGCTCAAGCCAGGTCACGCAGCCCATCGACAGGCTGAACAGCGACGTTGCCTGCGCGCCGGTGCCGGTCACAAGCTCGGTACTGGCACCGCCAATATCCACCACCAGACGACGATCGTCACCTCCCGTGGTGTGCGCAACGCCCTGGTAAATCAGGCGAGCCTCTTCTTCACCGCTGATAACCTGTACCGGACAACCCAGAATTTCCTGCGCTCTGGCAATGAAATCCACGGCGTTGACCGCCAGGCGGAGTGTCGCAGTGGCGACCACGGTGATTTGGGCGTGCGGGATATCCTGCAGACGTTCGGCAAAGAGTCGCAGACACTGCCAGCCACGTTCCATGGCTTCAGGGGAGAGGTGATTATCGCTGCTCAGGCCCGCCGCGAGGCGGACCTTGCGCTTGATGCGCGTCAGCGTTTGTATGCTTCCCGCCACCTCGCGCACAACCAGCATATGAAAACTATTCGAACCGAGATCAATTGCCGCATAAAGCGAGGTGGAGCTGAGCATATTTTCTTAACCTGAACGACGACGATTACGCGGCGCGCCACCTGAACGACGCGGACCATTGCCGGAGCGTGGGCGGGTTAGACGCTTAGGCGGCGGCAGTTCGCTTAACAGCGCTTCCGGATTGTATTTGCTCTGCGGAATAGAGTGACCGATATACGTCTCAATGGCTGGAAGATTCAGCGCATACTCTTCACACGCAAGGCTAATCGAGTGACCGCTTGCGCCCGCACGACCGGTACGACCGATACGGTGTACGTAGTCTTCGCAGTCGTCTGGCAGATCGTAGTTAAAGACGTGCGTCACGGCCGGAATGTGCAGACCACGAGCAGCAACGTCGGTTGCGACCAGAATATCGAGATCGCCACGGGTAAACTCTTCAAGAATACGCAGGCGTTTTTTCTGCGCCACGTCGCCGGTCAGCAGACCAACACGGTGACCGTCTGCAGCCAGATGGCCCCAGATGTCTTCACAACGGTGTTTGGTGTTCGCGAAGATAATGGCGCGATCTGGCCACTCTTCTTCGATCAGCGTTTGCAGCAGACGCATTTTCTCTTCATTGGAAGGGTAGAAGAGCTCTTCTTTAATGCGGTGACCCGTTTTCTGCTCCGGTTCCACTTCGACATATTCGGCGTTGTTCATCTGTTCGAACGCCAGCTCGCGTACGCGATAAGAAAGGGTAGCGGAGAACAGCATGTTCAGACGCTGATTGGCCGGCGGCATGCGGCGGAACAGCCAGCGAATGTCTTTAATGAAGCCCAGATCGTACATGCGGTCAGCTTCATCGAGCACCACAACCTGGATTGCGCCGAGGTTAATGTGATTCTGTTTGGCGTAATCGATAAGACGGCCGGTGGTACCGATCAGGATATCCACACCGCTTTCCAGCACTTTCAGCTGTTTATCGTAGCCGTCGCCGCCATAGGCCAGGCCAAGCTTCAGTCCGGTAGACTGCGCCAGGGGTTCAGCGTCTGCGTGGATCTGTACCGCCAGTTCTCGCGTCGGTGCCATAATTAGCGCGCGCGGCTGGTTAACTTTGCGGTCTGCAATCGCTGGGTGAGAAAGTAAATAATGAAACGTTGACGTTAAAAACGCCATCGTTTTGCCGGTACCGGTTTGCGCCTGCCCGGCAACATCGCGACCGGCCAGCGTCAGCGGCAGCGCGAGGGCCTGAATGGGCGTGCAGTTATGAAACCCTTTATTTTCAAGGGCTTCAATCACCTTCGGGTGCAGCGCGAAGTCGGAAAACTTCTGTTCTGTTAAATGTGTTTTGCTCATAGTGTGGTAGAATATCAGCTTACTATTGCTTTACGAAAGCGTATCCGGTGAAATAAAGTCAACCTTTAGTTGGTTAATGCGACATCAACACGTCGTTGGTGGAGACAAAACCAACGTACCAGGCTTATTCCTGTGGAGTTATATATGAGCGATAAAATTATTCACCTGACTGACGACAGTTTTGACACGGACGTACTTAAGGCTGACGGGCTGATCCTCGTCGATTTCTGGGCTGAATGGTGTGGTCCTTGCAAAATGATCGCCCCGATTCTGGATGAGATCGCTGACGAATATCAGGGCAAACTGACCGTTGCCAAGCTGAACATCGACCAGAACCCGGGCACCGCACCAAAATACGGTATCCGTGGCATCCCAACCCTTCTGCTGTTCAAAAACGGCGAAGTGGCAGCGACCAAAGTGGGCGCGCTGTCCAAAGGTCAACTGAAAGAGTTCCTGGACGCTAACCTGGCGTAAGGTTTCTCCGCTGTGCGTTCAGGGCTCCCGGCTAAATGATGTGGAACTCTGGACGCCCGGCTGAAGTCGTGCTAAGTTAGCTATGACTTCGTTTTAAACATATCTTGTTGTTTGAATCTTGTTTTACCCGATACTTCCCGTTGTTAACATGAACAGTGCGTGAAGTGGCTAAATTCCGGGCTTGTCACTCAATCCGTCTTGTCGTTTCAGTTCTGCGTTCTTTCCCTGTGACCAGACAGCGAACAGACATGAGTTGATGGCCGCTAAACAGGCATGGATGACCCTGCCATACCATTCACAACATTAAGTTCGAGAATCACCCCGAGTTTAAGAACCCACACCATTATGAATCTTACCGAATTAAAGAATACGCCGGTTTCTGAGCTGATCACTCTCGGCGAAAATATGGGACTGGAAAACCAGGCCCGTATGCGCAAGCAGGACATCATTTTCGCCATCCTGAAGCAGCACGCTAAGAGTGGCGAAGATATCTTTGGCGACGGTGTGCTGGAGATATTGCAAGACGGATTTGGTTTCCTCCGCTCTGCAGACAGCTCCTACCTCGCCGGCCCTGACGACATCTATGTATCCCCCAGCCAAATCCGCCGTTTCAACCTCCGCACTGGTGACACCATTTCAGGTAAGATTCGTCCTCCTAAAGAGGGTGAACGCTACTTTGCGCTGTTGAAAGTCAATGAAGTTAACTTCGACAAACCGGAAAACTCGCGTAATAAGATCCTCTTTGAGAACTTAACGCCGCTGCACGCGAACTCTCGCCTGCGCATGGAGCGTGGTAACGGTTCAACTGAAGACTTAACCGCGCGTGTTCTGGATCTGGCATCACCAATTGGTCGCGGCCAGCGTGGTCTGATTGTGGCACCGCCGAAGGCGGGTAAAACCATGCTGCTGCAGAACATCGCGCAGAGCATCGCTTATAACCACCCAGACTGCGTGCTGATGGTGCTGCTGATCGACGAACGTCCGGAAGAAGTGACCGAGATGCAGCGTCTGGTTAAAGGTGAAGTGGTTGCTTCTACCTTCGACGAACCGGCATCTCGCCACGTTCAGGTTGCGGAAATGGTTATCGAGAAGGCGAAACGCCTGGTTGAGCACAAGAAAGACGTGATCATCCTGCTTGACTCCATCACCCGTCTGGCGCGTGCCTACAACACCGTCGTTCCGGCGTCAGGTAAAGTACTGACCGGTGGTGTGGATGCTAACGCCCTGCATCGCCCGAAACGCTTCTTCGGTGCCGCACGTAACGTGGAAGAGGGCGGCAGCCTGACCATCATCGCCACGGCGCTGATCGATACCGGTTCTAAAATGGACGAAGTAATTTACGAAGAATTTAAAGGTACAGGTAACATGGAACTGCATCTTTCTCGTAAAATCGCTGAAAAACGCGTCTTCCCGGCTATCGACTACAACCGTTCCGGTACCCGTAAAGAAGAGCTGCTCACCACGCAGGAAGAGCTGCAGAAAATGTGGATCCTGCGCAAAATCATCCATCCAATGGGTGAAATTGACGCGATGGAGTTCCTCATTAACAAACTGGCGATGACCAAAACCAACGACGATTTCTTCGACATGATGAAGCGCTCGTAACGCAAATAAAGCCAGCGAACGCCACGTTTTTACGTGGCGTTTTTCTTTTATGGACTATACGCTAGTACCATCTACTCCCAATTTTGACCGGTCGGTGCGACAATAGGGTCGTTTGTGCAGCTAAAGAAATAATTGATTGAAAAATATACAAAGGGAGTAGTCAGAAGCCATCTTTATTACTTCTGAGGCTGTGGCTTCATGGTTATACTTCCGGGACTAACATTTGTTGAGAGCAATCCATTGTGAATCTATTCACCGCCGTTACTGAACTGATCAGTATTTTTTTATTCACAACCTGTTTTTTGTTCATTGCGCGCAAGGTGGCAAAACGAATAGGGTTGGTGGATAAGCCAAATTTTCGTAAACGCCATCAGGGACTTATTCCTTTAGTCGGCGGGATTTCTGTTTACGCAGGGATTTGCTTCACGTTTGGTATTGCCGATTATTATATCCCGCATGCCGCCCTCTACATTGCCTGCGCCGGTGTCCTTGTGTTAGTTGGGGCCCTTGATGACCGGTTCGATATTGCGGTGAAAATACGCGCTACCGTTCAGGCGGCCATTGGCGTGGTGATGATGGTAGTGGGCGGACTGTATCTGCGAAGCCTCGGCTATGTATTTGGCCCCTGGGAGTTAGTCCTGGGTCCATTTGGCTTCTTCCTGACACTCTTTGCCGTCTGGGCGGCAATCAATGCTTTCAACATGGTGGATGGCATTGACGGCCTGCTCGGTGGGTTGTCGTCCGTCTCGTTCGCCGCAATCGGCATTATTTTATGGTTTGATGGTCAGTACAGTCTGGCAATGTGGTGTTTTGCCATGATTGCCGCCATTCTGCCTTATATCCTCCTAAACCTCGGTGTGCTGGGCCGTCGCTATAAAGTCTTTATGGGAGACGCGGGCAGTACGCTGATTGGTTTTACGGTTATCTGGATCCTGCTTGAAACCACACAGGGTCAAACCCATCCGATAAGTCCCGTAACCGCGCTGTGGATTATTGCCATTCCATTAATGGATATGGTTGCGATTATGTATCGCCGCCTGCGCAAAGGGATGAGTCCTTTCTCTCCTGACCGCCAACATATTCATCATCTCATCATGCGTGCGGGTTTTACTTCTCGTCAGGCGTTTGTGCTGATTACTCTGGCCGCCGCTATTTTGGCCGCGATTGGTGTAGCTGCAGAATATTCTCATATTATTCCTGAGTGGGTTATGTTGGCATTATTCTTGCTGGCATTTTTCCTGTACGGCTACTGCATTAAACGCGCATGGAAAGTGGCGCGATTTATTAAACGTCTTAAACGCAGGATGCGTCGTAACAGTGGCAAAAATACAACATTAACTAAGTAAAACCGGGACTATGATGACTCAACCGTTGGCGGGAGCGAAATCAGTGGTAACTGAGAATGAACTGGATATTCGGGGTTTGTTTCGCGTGTTATGGGCAGGCAAACTTTGGATTGCGGGGATCGCGCTGGGTTTTGCACTGTTAGCGCTGGCCTATACGTTCTTTGCAAAACAAGAGTGGAGCGCCACGGCAATTACAGACAAGCCAACGGTTAACATGCTCGGGGGATACTATTCCCAGCAGCAATTCCTGCGTAACCTGGACATCAAAGCCAGTCTTGCTACGCCAGACCAGGCTTCCGTTATGGATGAAGCCTATAAAGAGTTTGTGATGCAGCTGGCTTCGTGGGATACCCGACGCGATTTCTGGTCCCAGACGGATTACTACAAGCAGCGTCGGGTTGATAATACAAAAGCCGACGCCGCCCTGCTGGACGATCTGATTAACAATATTCAGTTTATGCCGGGCGACGCGCTGCGTAACGTGAATGACAGCGTCAAGCTGATTGCAGAAACCGCGCCGGATGCCAACAACCTGTTGCGTCAGTACGTCGCGTTTGCCAGCCAGCGTGCCGCAAGCCATCTTAACGAAGAGCTTAAAGGTGCCTGGGCGGCTCGTACCATCCAGATGAAAGCCCAGGTGAAACGTCAGGAAGAGGTGGCGAATACCATTTTCGGTCGCCGTGTGCATAACATTGAGCAGGCGCTGAAAATTGCGGAACAGCGCAATATTTCCCGTACTGAGACTGACGTGCCGGCCGATGAGCTGCCTGATTCAGAGATGTTCCTCCTTGGTCGCCCTATGTTGCAGGCGCGTCTGGAAAACCTCCAGGCCGTCGGTCCTGATTTTGACCTCGATTACGATCAAAATCGCGCGATGCTCAATACGCTTAATGTCGGTCCATCTCTGGACCCGCGTTTTCAGACCTATCGTTATTTGCGAACGCCTGAAGAACCTGTAAAACGCGATAGTCCGCGTCGTGCATTCCTGATGATTATGTGGGGGATTGTAGGCGCACTGACGGGCGCTGGCGTGGCGTTAACGCGTCGTCGCAAAAACTAAGAACGCCGTCTACGATGAAGGCTGCGGCCTTCATCGCCTAATCGAAGAGAATCGATGTGAAAGTACTAACCGTATTTGGCACCAGGCCGGAGGCCATTAAGATGGCACCTCTGGTTCATGCGCTGGCCTGCGATCCTGATATTGAAGCGAAAGTGTGCGTTACTGCCCAACACCGTGAGATGCTCGATCAGGTTTTAACGCTCTTCTCCATCGTCCCGGATTACGACCTTAATATTATGAAACCGGGGCAAGGATTAACGGAGATAACCTGTCGCATTCTGCAAGAGCTAAAGCCGATCCTGGAGTCATTCAAGCCTGACGTGGTGCTGGTTCACGGTGACACCACCACAACCGTGGCGACAAGCCTGGCCGCGTTTTACCAGCGAATTCCCGTGGGGCATGTTGAGGCGGGTCTGCGTACCGGCAATCTTTATTCGCCGTGGCCGGAGGAGGCCAACCGCACGTTAACGGGTCATCTGGCGATGTACCACTTTGCGCCAACGGAAAACTCGCGTCAGAACCTGCTGCGTGAAAATATCGGCGATAACAAAATCTTTGTGACCGGCAATACGGTCATTGACGCGTTAATTTGGGTACGCGACCGCGTCCTGGCAAATAGCGATCTTCAGAAAGAGCTCGCTGCCCGCTATCCGTTCCTTCACAACGGCAAAAAAACCATTCTGGTTACTGGCCACCGTCGCGAAAGCTTTGGCCGGGGTTTCGAGCAAATCTGTCACGCGCTGGCTGAAATCGCCGCGCAGAACGATGATGTGCAAATTGTCTATCCAGTACACCTTAACCCTAACGTCAGCGAGCCGGTTAACCGGATCCTGGGCCATGTCGAAAATGTCCTTCTGATTGAACCTCAGGACTACATGCCGTTTGTCTGGCTGATGAACCACGCCTGGCTGATCCTCACCGATTCCGGCGGAATTCAGGAAGAAGCGCCATCCCTCGGCAAACCGGTGCTGGTGATGCGTGAAACGACCGAACGTCCGGAAGCCGTCAAAGCCGGTACGGTGCGGCTGGTCGGCACCAACGCGCAGCTCATCGTCGAAGAGGTCACGCGCCTGCTGCATGACGATGAAGCGTATCAGGCGATGAGCCGGGCCCATAATCCGTACGGAGACGGGCAGGCTTGTGGCCGTATTTTGCAAGCACTTAAACACAATCGGGTATCGCTATGAGTTTTACTACCATCTCTGTCATCGGTCTTGGCTACATTGGCTTGCCTACTGCGGCCGCGTTCGCCTCTCGTCAGAAACAGGTTGTCGGTGTGGATATCAACGCACGGGCGGTAGAAACCATTAACCGTGGCGAGATTCATATTGTGGAGCCCGATCTTGACCGCGTGGTGAAAGAGGCGGTGGAAGGGGGCTTCCTGCGTGCCAGCAC
Source organism: Enterobacter cloacae complex sp. ECL352 (assembly GCF_020149545.1). Lineage (NCBI taxonomy): Bacteria > Pseudomonadati > Pseudomonadota > Gammaproteobacteria > Enterobacterales > Enterobacteriaceae > Enterobacter > Enterobacter cloacae complex sp. ECL352. The sequence goes on along the minus strand of NZ_CP083709.1, from coordinate 2,175,853 downwards.
GACGCCAGTTGAAGCGGATGCCTACCTGATTGCCGTCCCTACCCCGTTTAAAGGTGACCACGAGCCCGACATGGCGTTCGTCGAGGCGGCGGCAAAATCCATCGCGCCTGTGCTGAAGAAAGGGGCGCTGGTGATCCTGGAATCAACCTCTCCGGTCGGCGCTACCGAGCAGATGGCACAGTGGCTGGCCGACGCGCGCCCTGATTTAAGCTTCCCGCAGCAGGCGGGTGAGCAGGCGGATATCAACATCGCCTACTGTCCGGAGCGCGTGCTACCGGGCCAGGTCATGGTCGAACTGATTAAAAACGACCGCGTCATTGGCGGTATGACGCCCGTCTGTTCCGAACGTGCCAGCGCGCTGTACAAGATTTTCCTGGAAGGTGAATGCGTGGTGACCAACTCCCGCACTGCCGAGATGTGCAAGCTGACGGAAAACAGCTTCCGCGACGTCAATATCGCCTTTGCGAACGAACTGTCGCTGATCTGTGCCGATCAGGGGATTAACGTCTGGGAGCTGATTAGCCTGGCGAATCGCCATCCGCGCGTGAACATTCTCCAGCCAGGTCCGGGCGTGGGCGGACACTGTATCGCCGTCGACCCGTGGTTTATCGTGGCGCAAAATCCGGCGCAGGCGCGTCTGATTCGCGCCGCGCGTGAAGTGAACGACAGCAAGCCTCACTGGGTGCTCAATCAGGTTAAAGCGACGGTAGCGGATTGTCTGGCAGAGAGCGGCAAGCGCGCCAGCGAGCTGAAAATTGCCTGCTTTGGTCTGGCATTCAAACCCAATATTGACGATCTGCGTGAAAGCCCGGCGATGGAAATTGCCGAGATGATTGCCGAATGGCACAAGGGTGAAACGCTGGTGGTTGAGCCGAATATCCATGAATTACCGGCAAAACTGGCGGGGCACTGTACGCTGACGGCGCTGGACGACGCGCTGGCGACGGCGGATGTGCTGGTGCTGCTGGTGGATCATAAAGAGTTTAAAGCGACGTCCGGCGATGCTGTTCGTCAGCAGTATATTGTGGATACCAAAGGTGTCTGGCGTTGAACAGCCTGAATGGGGTGCTCGAGTCCCTGCAGTGGGAGAGTGCCTTTTTCGGCCTGCCGTCGGCCATCGTGCGTCTGCGTGATGATGCGCCGGTGCTGGCTGAACCGGATTTTATCGCCTGGCAACGGGTGCAGGCTAAGATCCCGGCCGAGCGTGCCGATCTGCTTGATGCGCTGCAGCAACACGGCTTTCAGCTGGTTGAAGGTGAGGTAGACCTTTCCATTAACCTTACCCGGCACGATGCGTCCGGCGCGGAAATTGCAACAGAGCAGGACATCCCCGCGCTGCGTCAGATGGCGGCCCAGGCATTTGCTCAGAGCCGCTTTCGTGCTCCCTGGTATGCACCTGACGATAGCGGACGTTTCTATGCCCAGTGGATAGAAAATGCGGTCAAAGGCACCTTTGACCACGTCTGCCTGGTTTTCCGTGCAGGGGACGGTCAAATCCAGGGGTTCGTCTCGCTGCGTAAGCTCAACGAGCGCGAGGCGCGTATCGGCTTATTAGCCGGGCGCGGCATGGGTGAGAAACTCATGCAGGCGGCGCTGCACTGGGCGCAGCAGCAACAGCTTGTGACGCTGCGGGTTGCGACCCAGCTGGGCAACACCGCCGCGCTTAAACGTTATATTGCGAGTGGTGCCAACATCGACGCCACCGCCTACTGGTTATACAGGTGACAAGATGATTCCATTTAACGCACCACCCGTTGTCGGAACTGAACTCGACTATATGCAGTCTGCCATGGGCAGCGGCAAACTCTGTGGTGACGGCGGTTTTACCCGTCGCTGTCAGCAGTGGATGGAACAGCGTTTTCGCAGCGCCAAAGTGCTGCTGACCCCGTCCTGTACGGCATCGCTGGAAATGGCGGCACTGTTGCTGGATATCCAGCCCGGTGATGAAGTGATTATGCCGAGCTATACCTTCGTTTCCACCGCGAACGCCTTTGTGCTGCGCGGAGCAAAAATCGTCTTTGTGGATATCCGTCCGGATACCATGAACATTGATGAGACGCTGATTGAAGCGGCGATCACTGACAAAACGCGCGCGATCGTGCCGGTTCACTACGCGGGCGTGGCCTGTGAAATGGACACCATCATGGCCATCGCCAAAAAACATAATCTGTTCGTGGTGGAAGATGCCGCGCAGGGCGTGATGTCCACCTACAAGGGACGCGCGCTGGGCACGATCGGCCACATTGGCTGCTTTAGCTTCCACGAAACCAAAAACTACACGGCGGGTGGAGAAGGTGGCGCGACGCTGATTAACGACCGGGCTCTCGTGGAGCGTGCGGAAGTGATCCGCGAAAAAGGCACCAACCGCAGCCAGTTCTTCCGGGGACAGGTAGATAAATACACCTGGCGCGATATCGGCTCCAGCTATCTGATGGCGGATCTGCAGGCGGCGTATCTGTGGGCGCAGCTGGAAGCGGCGGAACGTATCAACCTTCAGCGTCTTTCCCTGTGGCAAACGTATTACGATGCGCTTGAGCCTCTGGCCAAAGCCGGGCGTATTGAGCTGCCGACCATCCCGGCAGATTGCGTCCACAACGCGCATATGTTCTACATCAAGCTGCGCGATAACGACGACCGCAGCGAGCTCATCGCCTGGCTGAAAGAGGCCGAAATTATGGCGGTGTTCCACTACATCCCGCTGCACTCCAGCCCGGCCGGCGAAGCGTTTGGCACGTTCGCGGGTGAAGATCGTTACACCACCAAAGAAAGTGAGCGTTTGCTTCGCCTGCCACTGTTCTACAACCTCGCGCCTGTTAACCAGCGTACGGTAATTAATACCCTTCTGAGTTATTTCGGCTGATATGTCTCTGGCAAAAGCATCGGTGTGGACCGCCGCGTCCACGCTTGTAAAAATTGGCGCCGGGCTGCTGGTCGTCAAGCTGTTGGCCGTCTCATTTGGCCCCTCTGGTGTGGGGCTGGCGGGTAATTTCCGCCAGCTTGTCACCGTCCTTGGCGTGCTGGCCGGTGCCGGTATCTTCAACGGCGTCACCAAATACGTTGCGCAGTATCACGATGATGCGGCTCAGCTGCGCAGAGTGGTGGGTACCTCTTCGGCGATGGTCACGGGTTTTTCGACCCTGATGGCGATTGTTTTTCTGCTGGCGGCGGCGCCCATTAGCCAGGGATTGTTCGGGCACACCCATTATCAGGGGCTGGTGCGTCTGGTCGCGTTGGTTCAGATGGGCATTGCCTGGGCTAACCTGCTGCTGGCGCTGATGAAAGGTTTTCGTGATGCCGCCGGGAACGCGCTTGCCTTAATCCTGGGCAGCGTCATCGGCGTGATTGCCTATTACTTCTGCTATCGCCTGGGCGGCTATGAGGGCGCACTGCTGGGGCTGGCGCTGGTCCCGGCACTGGTTGTTGTGCCTGCGGCATTTATGCTGATGCGTCGGGGCGTCATCCCTCTGAGCTACCTGAAACCGCAATGGGACACGATGCTTGCCAGCCAGCTGGGTAAATTTACCCTGATGGCGCTCATCACCTCTGTTACGCTGCCGGTAGCCTACGTGATGATGCGAAATTTGCTGGCGGCGCATTATAGCTGGGATGAAGTGGGGATCTGGCAGGGCGTAAGCAGTATTTCCGACGCCTATCTCCAGTTTATTACGGCTTCCTTTAGCGTTTACCTGCTGCCAACCTTATCGCGTCTGACGTCCAGACAGGATATTACCCGTGAGATTTTCCGATCGCTGCGCTTTGTGCTGCCAGCCGTCGCGGCGGCCAGCTTTACCGTCTGGCTACTGCGCGATGTCGCCATCTGGCTGCTGTTCTCGGCGAAGTTCACCGCCATGCGCGATCTCTTTGCCTGGCAGCTGGTGGGTGATGTACTAAAAGTGGGGGCTTACGTTTTCGGCTATCTGGTGATTGCAAAAGCGTCCCTGCGGCTGTATATCCTGGCGGAAATTAGCCAGTTTGCGTTACTGACAGCATTTTCACACTGGCTGATACCCGCGCACGGTGCGCTGGGGGCGGCTCAGGCCTACATGGCAACCTATATCGTTTATTTCGCTGCCTGTTGCGGCGTATTTTTATTGTGGCGTAAACGCGCATGACTGCACTGATTCACATCCTGGGATCGGATATCCCACACCATAACCAGACCGTTTTGCGGTTCTTCAACGACGAGCTGGCATCGGGTAATCCTGATGCGCGTGAGTTTATGGTTGCAGGTCAGGATAAGGGCCTGAGCGAGGCGTTTCCGGCGCTGACGATTCGCTTCTGGCCGGATAAGGCCGCGCTGGCGAAGGCGGTCATTGCCAAAGCCAAAGCGGATCGTAAGCAACGTTTCTTTTTCCACGGGCAGTTCAATACCGGCCTGTGGCTGGCGCTGCTCAGCGGGGGGATTAAACCCTCCCAGTGCAGCTGGCATATCTGGGGAGCCGATCTCTACGAAGTCTCCCGCGGCTGGAAATTCCGTCTTTTCTATCCGCTGCGCCGCATGGCGCAGGGGCGCGTAGGCTGTGTGTTTGCCACCCGCGGCGATCTCAACTATTTTGCTAAACAGCACCCGAACGTGCGCGGAGAACTACTCTATTTCCCAACCCGCATGGATCCGGCGCTGAACGCCATGGCGAATGACGCGGTGCGTGAAGGCAAGCTGACGATCCTGGTGGGGAATTCCGGCGATCGCAGTAACGAACACGTCGCGGCGCTCAGGGCGGTGCATCAGCAGTTTGGCGACACGGTGAACGTGGTGGTGCCGATGGGCTATCCTGCCAACAACGACGCCTATATTGCTGAGGTTCGCCAGCAGGGACTTGCGCTGTTTAGCGCAGAAAATTTGCACATTCTCAGCAATAAGCTGGAATTTGATGAGTATCTTGCGCTGCTGAGAAAATGCGATCTTGGCTATTTCATCTTCGCCCGACAGCAGGGAATTGGCACGCTGTGTCTGCTGATTCAGGCGGGTGTACCGTGCGTGCTCAACCGCGACAACCCGTTCTGGCAGGACATGGCCGAGCAGCATATTCCGGTGCTGTTTACCTCAGACACGCTGAATGTCGAGGTGGTACGGGAAGCCCAACGCCAGCTCACGCTGGTGGATAAAAATAGCATCGATTTTTTCAGCCCGAATTACCTCACGCCGTGGCATCGCGCGCTGCGTATCGCTTCAGGAGACAAAGCATGAGTCAGTTGCAATTCAGCGGCTTACTGGTTGTCTGGCTTCTGAGCGCCCTGTTTATCGCCACGCTTACCTGGTTTGAATTCCGCCGGGTGCGTTTCAACTTTAACGTTTTCTTCTCGTTACTGTTTCTGCTGACCTTCTTTTTCGGCTTCCCGCTGACCAGCATTCTGGTCTTCCGTTTTGACGTGAGCGTCGCGCCGCCGGAAATCCTGCTCCAGGCGCTTCTGGCGGCGACCTGCTTCTATGCCGTCTACTACGTCACCTATAAAACGCGTCTGCGTTCAGCGCAGGCTGCAGTCCCGCGTCGGCCGCTTTTTACCATGAATCGGGTGGAAACCCACCTGACGTGGGTGATGCTGATGACCATCGCCCTGGTCAGCGTCGGTATCTTCTTCATGCATAACGGCTTTCTGCTGTTTAAGCTCCACTCCTACAGCCAGATTTTTTCGGCCGAAGTCTCGGGCGTGGCGCTTAAGCGTTTCTTCTACTTCTTCATCCCGGCGATGCTGGTGGTCTTTTTCCTGCGTCAGGACAGCAAAGCGTGGCTGTTCTTTCTGGTCAGCACCGTCGCGTTTGGCATTCTGACCTACATGATTGTGGGCGGCACGCGCGCGAACATCATCATCGCCTTCGCTATCTTCCTGTTTATCGGCATCATCCGCGGCTGGATCTCGCTGTGGATGCTGGTTGCGGCAGGCGTGTTTGGCATTGTGGGGATGTTCTGGCTGGCGCTGAAGCGCTACGGGATGAACGTGGCGGGCGATGAGGCGTTTTACACGTTCCTCTACCTGACGCGCGATACCTTCTCGCCGTGGGAAAACCTGGCATTGCTGCTGCAAAACTATGACAAGATTGATTTCCAGGGGCTGGCGCCGATTGTTCGCGACTTCTACGTCTTTATCCCTTCCTGGCTATGGCCGGACCGGCCCGGCGTGGTGCTTAACACGGCAAATTACTTTACCTGGGAAGTGCTGAACAACCATTCCGGTCTGGCAATCTCGCCAACGCTGATTGGTTCCCTGGTGGTGATGGGGGGGGCGTGGTTCATTCTGCCCGGGGCGGTTGCCGTGGGGCTGATTATCAAGTGGTTCGACTGGCTTTACCTGCGCGGCAACGAAGAGACCAACCGCTATAAAGCCGCCATTTTGCACAGTTTCTGCTTTGGTGCCATTTTCAATATGATCGTTCTGGCGCGCGAAGGGCTGGACTCGTTCGTTTCGCGCGTGGTGTTCTTCATGGTTGTTTTCGGCCTCTGCCTGTTACTGGCCAAACTGTTGTACTGGCTGTTTGACAGCGCAGGGCTCGTGCACAAGCGCGAGCGGCAGGGCAGCACAACGCTGTCGCAAGTCTGAGTAAGGATAGTAATGACTGATAAAATTTCTGCACCGCGCTACGCGCTACGTGGCCTGCAGCTAATTGGCTGGCGCGACATGCAGCACGCGCTGGACTTTCTGTTCGCCGACGGCCAGATGAAATCCGGTACGCTGGTGGCCATCAACGCGGAAAAAATGCTGGCGGTTGAGGATAATGCGGAAGTTAAAAGCCTGATTGAAGCGGCTGAATTTAAATACGCGGACGGGATCAGCGTGGTCCGCTCTATCCGTAAAAAGTATCCTGACGCTAATGTATCCCGCGTGGCGGGGGCCGATCTCTGGGAGCAGCTTATGGCCCGCGCAGGTGCGCAGGGTACGCCCGTGTTCCTGATTGGCGGGAAGCCGGAGATACTGGCCCAGACGGAGGAGAAACTGCGTCGTCAATGGAATGTTAATATCGTCGGCAGCCAGGATGGTTACTTCAAACCGGAAGATCGACAGGCTCTGTTTGAGCGCGTTCGTGACAGCGGGGCGAAAATTGTCACCGTGGCGATGGGCTCCCCGCGCCAGGAGATCCTGATGCGCGACTGCCGTCTGGTCTGTCCTGATGCCCTCTACATGGGCGTCGGCGGCACGTACGACGTCTTTACTGGCCACGTTAAGCGTGCGCCAAAGGTCTGGCAAAATCTGGGGCTGGAGTGGCTGTACCGCCTGCTATCGCAACCGACGCGCATTAAACGACAGATCCGTCTGCTTCGCTACCTCGCCTGGCATTACACCGGGAAAATGTAATCAAAATGTAGCGCGATATGCTATTCGCGCTGCAACTCGCCTGCAAAACTGCTGATAATCTGTGCAATGCATTCATTTTTTTAATGCATCGTTTGCCATTTGGCAGATTTTAGGAAACCATTCGCTCCGTATTTTAGTACCCCTAAAAAACAATACCCGGTATTAAGCCGGGAAACAGCAAACACAATCGAGGATCTATGGCAGAGAAACAACCGGAGCTACAGCGTGGGCTGGAAGCTCGTCATATTGAACTGATAGCGCTGGGCGGCACTATCGGCGTAGGCCTGTTTATGGGCTCCGCAAGCACGCTTAAATGGGCAGGCCCTTCCGTATTACTGGCGTATATTATCGCCGGGCTGTTTGTTTTCTTCATTATGCGTTCCATGGGCGAAATGCTCTTCCTGGAGCCGGTAACCGGCTCTTTCGCCGTTTACGCGCATCGCTACATGAGCCCCTTCTTCGGCTACCTGACGGCCTGGTCATACTGGTTTATGTGGATGGCGGTGGGCATCTCCGAGATCACCGCGATAGGGGTCTACGTCCAGTTCTGGTTCCCGGACATGGTCCAGTGGATACCCGCGCTCATTGCCGTGGGGCTGGTGGCGCTGGCAAACCTGGCCGCCGTGCGCCTTTACGGTGAAATTGAGTTCTGGTTCGCAATGATCAAAGTCACCACGATTATCGTGATGATTGTCGTCGGCCTGGGCGTGATTTTCTTCGGCTTTGGCAACGGTGGGCACGCTATCGGCTTTGGCAACCTGACCGAAAACGGCGGCTTCTTCGCCGGCGGCTGGAAGGGCTTCCTGACGGCGCTGTGTATCGTTGTGGCCTCGTATCAGGGCGTGGAGCTGATCGGTATTACCGCCGGTGAAGCGAAAAACCCGCAGGTCACGCTGCGTAGCGCGGTGGGCAAAGTGCTGTGGCGTATCCTGATTTTCTATGTGGGCGCGATCTTCGTCATCGTGACCATCTTCCCGTGGAACGAAATTGGCACGACGGGTAGCCCGTTTGTATTAACCTTCGCCAAAATTGGTATCACGGCGGCGGCGGGTATCATCAACTTTGTGGTCCTGACGGCAGCGCTGTCAGGCTGTAACAGCGGGATGTACAGCTGCGGGCGTATGCTCTATGCGCTTTCGAAGAATAACCAGCTGCCTGCGGCGATGAGTAAAGTCTCACGTGCCGGCGTACCGGTGGCGGGTGTGGCGGTCTCCATTGTAATCCTGCTGATTGGCTCTTGCCTGAATTACATCATTCCTAACCCGCAGCGCGTGTTCGTTTACGTCTACAGCGCCAGCGTACTGCCGGGCATGGTGCCGTGGTTTGTTATCCTCATCAGCCAGCTGCGTTTCCGTCATGCGCATAAAAAAGCGATTGAAAGCCATCCGTTCCGCTCAATTCTGTTCCCCTATGCGAACTATTTGACGATGGCGTTCCTGATTTGCGTATTAATCGGCATGTACTTTAATGAAGATACCCGCATGTCGCTGTTTGTCGGGATGATCTTCCTGGCGGCTGTGACGGCCGCATATAAGCTTTTTGGACTGGGTCGCCGCGGCACCACGCAGAAAGTGGAGGAATAAGCGGCAAAATGTGCAAACCATAACCAAACGCGCATTTTTTTCAAAAAAGCACTAGACAGCGGGGACGGAGGTACGTAATATCCAGCCCCGCAACGGCGCTAAGCGCCCGTAGCTCAGCTGGATAGAGCGCTGCCCTCCGGAGGCAGAGGTCTCAGGTTCGAATCCTGTCGGGCGCGCCATTTTAGTCCCGGCGCTAGAGCTGCGGTGGTCTGAGAAGTAGTCAGTACCGCGTGAAAGAATACAGTGGTGGCTATAGCTCAGTTGGTAGAGCCCTGGATTGTGATTCCAGTTGTCGTGGGTTCGAATCCCATTAGCCACCCCATTATTTGAAAGAGTTGTGAATTGCGAAGGTGGCGGAATTGGTAGACGCGCTAGCTTCAGGTGTTAGTGTCCTTTGGATGTGGGGGTTCGAGTCCCCCCCCTCGCACCACGACTTTTTAAATGAATTGAACTAAAAATTCAAAAAGCAGTACATCGGCGAGTAGCGCAGCTTGGTAGCGCAACTGGTTTGGGACCAGTGGGTCGGAGGTTCGAATCCTCTCTCGCCGACCAATTTTGAACCCCGCTTCGGCGGGGTTTTTTGTTTTCTGCGAGTTCTCATCCCTGTAGTCATGGCCCGACAGCACCCTTTTTCTTTGTCGCAATCCAGCGACATGCAACTCATTGAAAATTAAAAAAATAACCATTTATGGGTTTTGCTGTCTCCTCCTGGCGACATATTCCCGCCTTTTCCCGATACGTTGTAGAGCCTAAGACGGTGCCAGGCAGCATAATTTCCTTTTATCTTAAAATGTTGCGTCATGTAAAAGTTCTGGGTGTCATGTTGGCACGTTACGTGCAATAATATGCGTGTAGATGCTCATTCCATCTCTTATGTTCGCCTTAGTGCCTCATAAACTCAGGAATGACGCAGAGCCATTTACGGTGCTTATCGTCCACTGACAGATGTCGCTTCGGCCTCATCAGACACCATGGACACAACGTTGAGTGAAGCACCAAATATGTTGTCTTACAGACCTGTTTTAACGCCTGCTTTTATAGCAGGCGTTTTTTTATGCCTTATTCCCGATACAGGCGCATGATCAGGGTAACCATCAGCAGGGCCGATGCCGAGACAATATAGAGCGCCTGTACTGAGCCAAACCCTGAAGCCACCGCCGCTGCAATGCCGGTGAAAAGAGAGGCGCTGAGCGTTTGCCAGCGCCAGGCTTTACCGCTGGCCGAAGCGGTTTGCGTGAGAGGAAAACTACTGAGTACCCCAAACGTGCCCGCTGCGAAGAGAACATTCGAGGCCAGATGCGCGATAAAGATCATCCCCAGCGCGCATACCGTCCACCCGGACAAAAAAGGCAGCATGCCATAAGCGGCCAGAAAGATGCTCAGGCAAACGATTATTCGCGGCGTGTGGGCCGCAATGCGCATCAGGCTCTCTTTTTTTAGCAGCAGGGGGCCACAAAGCTGCCCCAGACTCCTCGCGAAAAGCAGAGGCAAAGCAAGGCCCGCCGCATCCTGAGGACTAAGCTGCTGGGCCAGTGCCGGAAGCAGCGCCATCGCCGGTGAGCCGACGGCAGCCAGCGCCGGCAGGATGAGCAGGCTGCGTTTTTGCCGAACGGTCAACGCCTGCCAGCGTAATGTTGCAGAAACTCCCCTTTCCACAGCGGTGGGATGTGGTGCCGGAGAAAACCGGCGCCCAGCCAGCCATAGCAGTACCACTGACCCGAGAAAGCTGGCGGCATCAATAGCCAGCAGGGTAAACACGGATGTCTTCTGAAACAGCACCACGCCCAGGCCGGTCCCTAACAACACCTGAGAAGCAAAAATCATATTTTCCAGACAGGTTGCAGCGGGTAGCTCCGCTTCGCTAAGTCCGCGCTTAAAGAGCAAAGTCAGCGCGGGCCAGCTCATCCCGCTGAGCAGGGCTTCGGTGGATTGTACGGCGAGCAATGCGGCAACGCTGTGGTAACCCACACCAAGCAGGGGAAAGAGCAGGGCGAGCAGGCCCAGCCCCTCGGTCAGTATCAGCAGGGATATCGGCGAAAAGCGTGAGCATAGCTTTTCGCCGAAGATACTGCCGATGAACCCTGGTACCGTAGCGAAAAGAAAAGCGAGAGTGAGCAGAGCGGGCGGGGCTGACCACGCCAGCAGCAAACCGAAGACCACGACCTGGGTTAAGCCATTCCCCAGCGAAGAAAAGATAAAAGCACAGGCAAGCAGGCGCAGCCAGAGGTGGCAACGCAGCGCTTGAATAAGCGCATACAAAAGCGAGTTCATGGAGATTTCCTTTCAAAAACGATTTAGTCCACGCTGCAAAATGTGCGCGTGTGTGAAAAAAGGTTAATGAAAAGACATCGTTACATTGGCGGATTCGTTTGCGGATGTGGGTGCAAAGAATGTAGCAGGAGAAAGGCGATAAAAAAAGGAGACCCTCTGGCCTCCTTTTTATTTACTGCTGCGTACCGTTATTTTGCAGCGTTAGCAGCAATCCGTCACGCCGCATGGCGGCTGCCTCTTCCGGCTTGTGCTGCTTGTCCAGCGTATCGGCAAGCCACGCGTAGTCAAACGCGTCCGGACGCTGCTTCAGCGCCGCGCGGAAGGCGAGGCTCGCCTCCTGCCATTCTCCGTGCTTCATCAGCGACTGACCGAGCGTGCTCCACAGCAGCGGTCGGTCACCGACGGTTTTAATCTGCTGACGCAGCACTTTTTCGATTTGCTCAGGATTATTGGTTTTCAGACGCGGGATCACCATCACCAGACGATCGTCATACTGGCGCTTCAGGCCATCGAGGAGGATCTCCTGAGCCGTGTCATGATCGTCACATTCAATAAGATGTTCCGCCATGGCGACCTGCAGAGGAACCTGCTGGCGCGTCTTACGGCTCTGATTCTTCCACCACGTTTTCAGACCGTCGCTGCCCAGGTCGGCGCGCGCCTGATCCATCAGGCCAATCCATGCCAGACGCTGAAGCTCATCACGATGTTCATCGTCGCCCACCTCGGCCTTCGCCATCGACGGAATGATGTCCAGCAGCGAGCCCCAGGCGCCGGTACGAATATACGCCTGCTCGGCAAGACGCAGCACTTCCGGATGACGTGGCGCAACTTCCAGCAGGCGATCGATACCGTGACGCGCCGCGTGATTTTCATTGCGCGCCAGCTGCAGGCGAACGCGCGTGATTTCTACAGGAATCGGGTCGCCGTGAGCCAGCTCTGCCGCCCGCTCCAGATGCTGATTGGCGCGGGCTTCGTCACCGCGCTGCTGCGCCGCTTCGGCAGCGAGCAGATAATTCACTACCGGCTGTTCGGCATGGTCGGCGTTTTTCGACATCAGCTTTTCAACCTGCTGATAGTCACCCTCGGCAAGCTTAAGCAGCGCCTGTTCGGTCTGCTTGCGGGCGCGGCGGCGTTTACGACCAACGAACCAGCCGCGCGTGTGGGCACCGGTGCGGAAAATACGGCGCAGGATCCACTCGATCGCAAACAGCACCACCACGCCGAGGATCAGAATGATCGTCAGGCCGGTTACGCTGGTTTCAATGTTGTAGTTATCCGTCTGGATCAGGACGTAACCCTGATGACCCGCAAGCATAGGTCCCAGCACGATCCCGGCGATCAGCAGGATGAAGAGTAAGAGAACTTTTAGCATCATTACTCTCCTTGTGGTGCGCTTTCAGGCGCCGGAGCCGGAGCCGGAGCAGGTGCCGCTCCGTCCGTCGGCTCTGCCGGTACGCCCGGCTGCGCCAGCAGGTTACGTACGCGCGTCTGCATCAGTTTCTCCAGAATCGGCTGGCTGGCCAGCTTATCCGGCACGTTCATGGTGATGTTCTGCTGGCTCAGCTTATCAATGTCTTCGAGGAAGGCGGTGGTCGTCGCATCATCGGTGTTGTAGTAGGCGCGTACCCACGTCGAGACGTTATCCAGCGCCTGTTTGTATGTCTCTTCCTGATGACGCGGCACGGCCTGAGCCGCCACCAGCAGGCGGGAACGAATGTTCTCGCGCAGATAGATATCCTGGTTCGGCGCCAGCAGCGGCACGGCGGTTTCGTCGCGACGGCGGATAGTGATGAAGCTGTCCATAAAGTTCTGCCAGCTTTTCTGCAGGTTTATGCGCCATTCGCTCAGGGAGCTGGAAAGCTCGGTACCGTCGGAATCCATCGGGGAATCGTCGTCGTTGTTATCCGCCAGCTGCAGGTTATCAATCTGATTCGACAGCTGGTTCACCTTGAGGATAATGCCGTCGTAATCCACCTGCGAGACGGCGGAGAGGCTGGCGATGTCCTCGGTGATCGCGCGTCGCGCGGTGATAAGGCTCGGGTCGTTCATGTCTGCCAGGCTCGCATCGGCGCTTTTCAGCAGCGCGGCGGCAGTGGTGACGTCCTGATCGCTCCAGAGCTTACGTCCGGCGAGCTTCACCAGGAAGTCAGCCTGCGAGAGCAGCCAGGTTTTGGCATCGGTACCGGAAATCGTGGCGACTTTCTGCTGCACGTCGCCCAGCTGTTTAGCCAGCTCTTCCTGTTTGCTGTTCGCCTCGGCAAGCGCGGCGGCCTGCTGCTTAATCACCGTTTCCAGCTCGGTTTTCTGCGTCTCCTGCGCTTTTTGCAGGGCAGTGAGCTGATTCACCAGCGCATCGCTGGTGGACGTCTGGTTAGCACCCTGTTGCTTCACCAGGCCGTACAGGCCAACCCCTGCTGCCAGCGCAATGGCAATGGCAATCGCGCTCAGCGCGAGGCTCGTTTTGTTGCTGCCGTTTTTCTTCTCAGCGGTTTTCTCAGTCGTCTCTGGCTGTGGCGTCGTCTCCACAGTCTCCCTGGTCTCTTCAACCACGGCGGAGGATTTGTCGTGTTCCGTCATTATGGCTTCCCATTTGAGAGTTATTGTAATGCGCGCAGCAGCGCATCGTTGTCGGCGTTATCAGCGATCCGAATATCCTGCCAGCCCAGTTCCCGGGCCTGGTTCGCCAGACGCTCACTGACGACCAGAAGCCGACAGCGGAGTAACCAGTTTTCGCGATACCAGAGCGGTATCAGCGACCAAAGCTGTTGTAACATTTCACCGCTGGTGACCACCAGCGTATTAATGCCGCGCGCGTGCCAGCGCATCGCCTCTTCCGCGCCATCGTAGTGTTTTGCACAGCGCTGATAGCACTCAACGAACGTTACGTCTGCACCGCGTTCACGCAGCGTTTCGCCCAGCAGCTCGCGACCACCGTTGCCGCGCAAAATGAGCGCACGCTTTCCGGCAATAGTTTGTAATTCAGGTAATTGTAGCAAGACTTCGCTGATTTCCCGATCTAACGGGTAACGAACGTCCGCGCTGCTTACGGTATGCAGCGCCAGTGCCGTTGTGCGGCCAATCGCGAAATAGCGGGGGGCAAGTGGCCAGGCTAAACCCTGCTGTTGCAGCTGCGCGTGGGCAAATTCCACGGCATGTTGCGACAGCGCAAACAGCAGGTCGCCTTCCTGAAGGGTATTCATCTGGTCGGCGAGCGCGGAGAGCTCCCGACCGGGGGAGAATTCAATGAGCGGAAAACTCCAGGCCACCTGCCCCAGTGTGCGCAGACGGCTCACTAACTGCTCTCCTGCGGGAGAAGGGCGGGTGACAAGAATACTCATGCAGGGGGCTCTCCATTATAAACGTCAGCCAGAATCTCGCGGGCGCCGTTATCCAGCAGCTCTTCCGCCAGCGACACGCCAAGCTGCTCGGCATCTTGCGCTTTACCGCGACGTTCGCCGCGTACCATCTGGGAACCGTCCGGAGCGCCCACCAGCGCGCGCAGCCACAGTTCACCTTCTGTTAATTCAGCATAGCTGCCAATCGGTACCTGACATCCTCCTTCGAGGCGGGTATTCATCGCACGCTCGGCTTTTACGCGGATAGCGGTCTCGTCATGGTTCAGCGGTGCGAGCAGTTCGCGGGTACGCGCATCGTCCAGACGACACTCGATGCCGACGGCACCCTGGCCCACGGCCGGAAGCGACAGCTCTGGCGGCAACGCCACGCGAATGCGCGACTCCAGCCCCAGACGCTTGAGGCCGGCAACGGCGAGGATAATGGCATCGTAATCGCCGTTATCCAGCTTGCCCAGACGCGTGCCGACGTTACCGCGCAGCGAGCGAATGATCAGGTCAGGACGGCGCTCTGCCAGCTGACACTGACGGCGTAAACTGGACGTGCCAACCACGCTACCCTCCGGCAGCGCGTCGAGCGAGTCATAGTGGTTAGAGACAAACGCATCGCGCGGATCTTCACGCTCGCAGATGGTCACCAGCCCCAGCCCTTCCGGGAACTCGACAGGCACGTCTTTCATTGAATGTACGGCGATATCGGCGCGGTTCTCAAGCAATGCCAGTTCCAGTTCTTTGACAAACAGGCCTTTGCCGCCCACTTTCGCCAGGGGCGTATCGAGGATCACGTCACCGCGCGTGACCATCGGCACCAGCTCGACGCGCAATCCACTGTGGCAGGCTTCAAGGCGCTGCTTCACATAATGTGCCTGCCAGAGCGCGAGGGGGCTTTGGCGTGTGGCAATTCTCAAAACATTGTCTAACATGCTTGTTACCGTCATTATCAATCGCTAACCATCCTAACATTGTTGACTCTGGGATGGCAGTTTTACGGTTGATGAAGCGTGAGAGGGACAAGGCGGCGTATTCGTCAGCCATAGCCGTATTCAGGAATTTACACGTACAGAACGGTGCTACACTTGTATGTAGCGCATCTTTCTTTACGGTCAACCGGCAAGGTGTTAAATTGATCACGTTTTAGACCATTTTTTCGTCGCTACCACCAAAAATGATAAGGGCGAAAAAGGGTAACGGTTATCTTTTTGAAATACTGCGGGTCCGCTGTTATTCGTGTTTTGAATAGCTTGCGACACCCGGAAACATCAGGCGATACGTCTTGTACCTCTATATTGAGACTCTGAAACAGAGACTGGATGCCATTAATCAACTGCGTGTGGATCGCGCGCTTGCTGCCATGGGCCCTGCTTTCCAGCAGGTATACAGTCTGCTGCCGACATTATTGCACTATCACCATCCGCTGATGCCTGGCTACCTTGACGGTAACGTTCCCCAGGGCATTTGCCTTTTCACGCCTGATGAAACCCAACAGCATTACCTGAACGAGCTGGAACTCTACCGCGGCATGCCGCCACAGGAGTCTCCAAAAGGTGAACTGCCGATTACCGGCGTTTACTCTATGGGGAGCACCTCATCGGTAGGGCAAAGCTGTTCTTCGGACCTGGACATCTGGGTCTGCCATCAGTCCTGGCTCGATAACGACGAGCGTCAGCTGCTGCAGCGCAAGTGCAGCCTGCTGGAGAGTTGGGCGGCCTCGCTCGGCGTGGAAGTAAGCTTCTTCCTGATTGATGAAAACCGTTTCCGCCATAACGAAAGCGGCAGTCTGGGTGGTGAGGACTGCGGCTCGACTCAGCACATCTTACTGCTGGATGAATTTTACCGTACTGCCGTGCGTCTGGCCGGGAAGCGTATTCTGTGGAATATGGTCCCGTGCGAAGAAGAAGAGCATTACGATGACTACGTCATGTCGCTTTACGCGCAGGGCGTACTGACGCCAAACGAATGGCTGGATCTTGGCGGCCTCAGCTCTCTGTCAGCCGAAGAGTACTTTGGCGCAAGCCTCTGGCAGCTCTATAAGAGTATCGACTCACCGTACAAAGCGGTGCTGAAAACGCTGCTGCTGGAAGCCTATTCCTGGGAATACCCTACGCCGCGCCTGCTGGCGAAAGATATCAAGCAGCGTCTGCACGACGGGGAGATCGTCTCCTTCGGGCTGGATGCTTACTGCATGATGCTGGAGCGCGTGACCGAATACCTGAAAGCCATTGATGACACCACGCGTCTTGACCTGGTGCGTCGATGTTTCTATCTCAAAGTCTGTGAGAAATTGAGCCGCGAGCGCGCCTGCGTGGGCTGGCGTCGTGAAGTGGTCAGTCAGTTAGTGAAAGAGTGGGGATGGGACGAAGCGCGTCTGTCCATGCTCGACAACCGGGCCAACTGGAAAATCGATCAGGTGCGTGAAGCGCACAACGAACTGCTCGATGCGATGATGCAAAGCTATCGTAACCTGATCCGCTTTGCGCGCCGTAACAACCTCAGCGTTTCCGCCAGCCCGCAGGACATCGGGGTCTTGACCCGCAAGCTGTACGCCGCGTTTGAAGCGCTGCCGGGTAAAGTCACCCTGGTTAACCCGCAGATTTCGCCAGACCTGTCAGAACCGAACCTGACCTTTATCTACGTGCCGCCGGGCCGCGCAAACCGCACCGGGTGGTATCTGTATAACCGTGCGCCAAGCATGGACTCAATCATCAGCCATCAGCCGCTGGAGTATAACCGCTACCTGAACAAGCTGGTGGCCTGGGCCTGGTTTAACGGCCTGCTGACCTCGCGCACGCGCCTGTTTATCAAAGGTAACGAGGTGGTAGATCTCGCTAAGCTGCAGGAGATGGTCGCGGATGTCTCGCACCACTTCCCGCTGCGTCTGCCTGCCCCAACGCCGAAAGCGCTCTACAGCCCGTGCGAAATTCGCCATCTGGCGATTATCGTCAACCTGGAATACGACCCGACGGCGGCCTTCCGCAATCAGGTGGTTCATTTTGACTTCCGCAAGCTGGACGTCTTCAGCTTTGGCGAGCAGCAAAACTGCCTGGTGGGCAGCGTCGATCTGCTGTACCGCAACTCGTGGAACGAAGTGCGTACCCTGCATTTCAACGGCGAGCAGGCGATGATCGAAGCGCTGAAAACGATTCTCGGCAAGATGCACCAGGATGCCGCACCGCCGGACAGCGTTGAGGTGTTCTGCTACAGCCAGCACCTGCGCGGTTTAATTCGTACCCGCGTGCAGCAGCTGGTTTCTGAGTGTATCGAACTGCGTCTGTCCAGCACCCGTCAGGAAACCGGACGCTTTAAAGCGCTGCGCGTCTCCGGTCAGACCTGGGGCCTGTTCTTCGAACGCCTGAACGTGTCGGTACAGAAGCTGGAAAACGCCATCGAGTTCTACGGCGCGATTTCACACAACAAGCTGCATGGCCTGTCGGTGCAGGTGGAAACCAACCACGTTAAGCTCCCGCAGGTAGTGGACGGATTCGCCAGCGAAGGGATTATTCAGTTCTTCTTTGAAGAGTCGGGCGACGATGCCGGGTTCAACATCTACATTCTGGATGAAACCAACCGCGCCGAGGTGTATCACCACTGTGAAGGCAGTAAAGAGGAGCTGGTGCGCGACGTCAGCCGCTTCTACTCCTCTTCGCATGACCGTTTCACCTACGGCTCAAGCTTTATCAACTTTAACCTGCCGCAGTTCTACCAGATTGTGAACGTCGACGGACGTACGCAGGTGATCCCGTTCCGTACACAGGCCGTAACGCCAGCCGCGCCTGCCAATCAGGACACCGCGCCGCTGTTGCAGCAGTATTTCTCCTGAGCCTTTTCGCTCGCCCGGTGGCGGCTACGCCTTACCGGGCCTACAACAGCTCGAACCCGTAGACCGGGTAAGCGCAGCGCCACCCGGCAACAAAACTACCTGAAACTTACAGCCTCACCCGCCTGCGCGGTCGCCGCCTGTTCCAGCAGATCCCAGAACGGTACGCCGCTACGGTCGCAAACCCATTCCCCGTCCTTCAGATCGAAATGATAGCCGCCCTGTTTCGCGGCCAGCCACACCTGGTGAAGCGGCTCCTGGCGGTTAATAATAATTTTGCTGCCATTTTCGAAGCTCAGGGTCAGAATGCCGCCGTTGATTTCACAATCGATATCGCTGTCGCCATCCCAGTCGTCAAGACGCTCTTCGATGGTCATCCACAGGTTGTCGGCAAGGCGATGGAATTCACTGTCGTTCATGGTTTTGTTCCTGTTTTTCGTGATGCCGGCAGTATAACCCTAAATAATTCCCGTTGCAGGAAAGCGGCAAACTCTTGCTTTTGTGTCTTCTCCTGCGATGATAGAAACAGATTTGAACTTACGGGCAACTTTATAATGAAAAACGCTTTCCGAACGCTTGCCGTTCTCATCACGCTGTTTAGCCTGACTGGCTGCGGACTGAAGGGACCACTGTACTTCCCACCTGCGGATAAAACCGCGCCGCCGCCGACGAAACCCGTGCAAAGCGGCATTGAGTCTACCACGCCAAATACTAACGATCGTGGCGACAACGGTGGCCCGACTCAGGTTAATCTCTGACGACAACGTTCTGTACCCGCGCAATGGAGCAAATGATGCAGTTCTCTAAAATGCATGGCCTTGGCAACGATTTTATGGTCGTCGACGCGGTAACGCAGAATGTGTTTTTCTCCCCGGAACTGATCCGTCGCCTGGCGGATCGGCATCTGGGCGTGGGGTTCGATCAGCTGCTGGTGGTCGAGCCACCGTACGATCCCGACCTCGATTTCCACTACCGTATTTTTAACGCGGACGGCAGCGAAGTTAACCAGTGCGGCAACGGCGCACGCTGTTTTGCCCGCTTTGTCCGCCTGAAAGGGCTGACCAACAAGCGTGATATTCGCGTCAGCACGGCCAATGGCCGCATGGTGCTCAGCGTCACCGATGATGAGCTGGTGCGCGTGAACATGGGCGAGCCTAACTTCGAGCCCTCCGTCGTGCCGTTTCGCGCAAACAAAGCGGAAAAGACCTATATTATGCGTGCGGCCGAGCAGACAGTATTGTGCGGCGTCGTCTCAATGGGTAACCCACACTGCGTGATTCAGGTTGATGATGTGGAAACCGCCGCGGTCGAAACGCTCGGCCCGGTGCTGGAAAGCCACGAACGTTTCCCGGAGCGCGCGAACATCGGCTTTATGCAGGTGGTGAAGCGTGAGCACATTCGCCTGCGGGTTTACGAGCGCGGCGCGGGCGAGACGCAGGCCTGCGGAAGCGGTGCCTGTGCTGCGGTGGCCGTGGGCATCTCCCAGGGGTTACTGGCTGAAGAGGTTCGCGTGGAATTACCGGGCGGTCGGCTTGATATCGCCTGGAAAGGACCGGGTCATCCACTGTATATGACTGGCCCGGCGGCACATGTCTATGACGGGTTTATCCATCTATGAAACAACCAGGGGAAGAACTGCAGGAAACAGTGACGGAACTGGACGACAGAGCTGTTGTTGATTATCTGCTGCGCAATCCTGAGTTTTTTATTCGTAATGCACGCGTCGTCGAAGAGATGCGCGTGCCGCATCCGGTTCGCGGGACCGTGTCGCTGGTCGAATGGCACATGGCGCGCTCGCGCAACCACATCAATCAGCTAGAAGAGAACATGACGCTGCTGATGGAGCAGGCCAGCACCAACGAAAGCCTGTTCTATCGTCTGCTGCATCTGCAGGCGCGTCTGGCGTCGGCGCACAGTCTTGACGAGTTCCTCAGCCGCTTCCACCGCTGGGCTCGCGAGCTGGGGCTGGCGGGCGCAACGATTCGTCTTTTCCCTGACCGCTGGCGCATTGGCGCACCGTCGGGGTTCACCCATCTGGCGCTCAGCCGTCAGGCGTTTGAACCGCTGCGCATTCAGCGTCTGGGCCATGAGCACCACTATCTGGGGCCGCTGAACGGGCCTGAGCTACTGGTGGTGTTACCGGAAGCCAAAGCGATTGGCTCGGTGGCGATGTCGCTGATGGGGCGCGATGGCGATCTGGGAGTCATGTTATTTACCAGCCGCGATGCGCATCACTATGAGCAGGGGCAAGCCACGCACCTGCTGCAGGAGATCGCCCTGATGCTGCCCGAGCTGCTGGAGCGCTGGATTGAGCGCGTATGATGGACGGACTGCTCGCCACTGACGTCTCGCGCTTTCTGCGCTATCTGGGCGTGGAGCGTCAGCTTAGCCCCATTACCCTGCTCAACTACCAGCGTCAGCTTGATGCCATCATGCAGATCGCCGACGAAATCGGCCTGAAAAGCTGGCAACAATGTGACGCTGCGACGGTACGCGGGTTCGTCGTGCGTAGCCGTAAAAAAAATCTCAGCCCGGCGAGCCTGGCGCTCAGGCTCTCAGCGCTGCGCAGTTTCTTCGACTGGCTGGTCAGCCAGGGGGGCTTAAAAGCCAACCCGGCAAAGGGGATCGCCACGCCGAAAGCGCCGCGCCATCTGCCTAAAAATATCGACGTCGACGACGTAAACCGCCTGCTGGATATCGACCTTAACGATCCGCTCGCCGTGCGCGACCGCGCGATGCTGGAGGTGATGTACGGTGCCGGGCTGCGTCTGTCCGAGCTGGTTAATCTTGATATCAAACACCTCGATCTGGAATCCGGTGAAGTGTGGGTGATGGGCAAGGGCAGCAAAGAGCGCCGCCTGCCGATTGGCCGCAATGCGGTTTCCTGGATTGAGCACTGGCTTGACCTGCGCGGGCTGTTTGGCAGCGAAGAGGATGCGCTGTTCCTGTCGAAGCTCGGCAAACGGATCTCGGCACGTAACGTCCAGAAGCGCTTTGCGGAGTGGGGCATTAAGCAGGGGCTGAACAGCCACGTTCACCCGCACAAGCTGCGCCACTCCTTTGCGACACACATGCTTGAGTCGAGCGGCGATCTGCGCGGCGTGCAGGAACTGCTTGGCCACGCGAACCTGTCGACCACACAAATTTATACCCACTTAGACTTCCAACACCTTGCCTCGGTGTATGACGCGGCGCATCCACGCGCCAAACGGGGGAAATAATGCGTTTTTACCGCCCACTCGGTCAGATCTCAGCTCTGACGTTTGACCTTGATGACACCCTTTATGACAACCGCGAGGTGATCCTGCGTACCGAGCAGGAGTCGCTGGCGTTTGTGCAGAACTACCACCCCGCGCTGAAAGCGATACAGAACAAGGACTTTCAGAAGCTCCGTCAGTCCCTGCGGGAAACCGAGCCGGACATTTACCACGACGTGACCGAATGGCGTCGTCGTGCGGTCGAGCAGGCGATGCTCAATGCTGGCCTAAGCGCGCAGGACGCGGCCATCGGTGCCGAAGCGGCCATGGAAAACTTTGCCAAATGGCGCAGCCGTATCGACGTGCCGCAGGAGACCCACGACACGCTGGCGAAGCTTGCCGAAAAGTGGCCGCTGGTGGCCATCACCAACGGCAATGCCCAGCCCGAGCTGTTTGGCCTCAGCGATTACTTTGAATTTGTGCTGCGCGCGGGCCCGCACGGGCGCGCGAAGCCGTTTAATGATATGTACCATCTGGCGGCGGATAAGCTTAACCTGCCGCTGGGTAACATTCTGCACGTGGGGGATGACCTGACCACGGACGTGGCCGGTGCTATTCGCTGCGGGATGCAGGCCTGCTGGATCAAGCCGGAAAATGCGGAGCTGATGACCGCAACCGACAGCCGTCTTCTGCCGCACGTGGAAATTTCACGGTTGGCATCCCTCACGACGCTGATATAATCACCAGTAATATTGTATAAATTACCAGGGGTTTGCAGTTGTAGGCCCGGTAAGCGAAGCGCCACCAGGCGCTTCGCTGTGTTCCTGAATACTATGTGACGGTGCCAATGGACGTTTCTTACCTGCTCGACAGCCTTAATGACAAACAGCGTGACGCGGTTGCCGCCTCGCGCACCAACATGCTGGTGCTGGCTGGGGCGGGCAGTGGTAAGACGCGCGTGCTGGTTCACCGTATCGCCTGGCTGCAGAGCGTGGAGAACTGCTCCCCGTACTCCATCATGGCGGTGACGTTTACCAACAAGGCGGCAGCAGAGATGCGCCACCGTATCGCTCAGCTGATGGGCACCAGCCAGGGCGGCATGTGGGTTGGCACCTTCCACGGCCTGGCGCACCGCCTGCTGCGCGCGCACCATATGGACGCCAACCTGCCGCAGGATTTCCAGATCCTCGACAGCGAAGACCAGCTCCGCTTGCTGAAGCGCCTGATCAAGGCGATGAACCTCGACGAGAAGCAGTGGCCGCCGCGTCAGGCGATGTGGTACATCAACGGCCAGAAGGACGAGGGGCTGCGCCCGCACCACATTCAGAGCTTCGGCAACCCGGTCGAGCAGACCTGGCAGAACGTCTACAAGGCCTATCAGGAAGCGTGCGATCGCGCCGGCCTGGTGGATTTCGCCGAGCTGCTGCTGCGCGCCCACGAGCTGTGGCTCAACAAGCCGCACATCCTGCAGCACTACCGCGAACGCTTCACCAATATCCTGGTGGACGAATTCCAGGATACCAACAACATCCAGTACGCGTGGATCCGCCTGCTGGCCGGTGATACCGGCAAGGTGATGATCGTGGGCGACGATGACCAGTCGATCTACGGCTGGCGCGGGGCGCAGGTGGAGAATATCCAGCGCTTCCTCAACGATTTCCCCGGCGCGGAAACCATCCGTCTGGAGCAGAACTACCGTTCAACCAGCAACATCCTGAGCGCGGCCAACGCCCTCATTGAGAACAACAACGGGCGTCTGGGTAAAAAGCTGTGGACCGATGGCGTCGACGGCGAACCGATTTCGATTTACTGCGCCTTCAACGAGCTCGACGAAGCCCGCTTCGTGGTGAACCGCATCAAAACCTGGCAGGACAACGGCGGCGCGCTGGAGCAGTGCGCCATTCTCTACCGCAGCAACGCCCAGTCGCGCGTGCTGGAAGAGGCGCTGCTGCAGGTGAGCATGCCGTACCGCATTTATGGCGGCATGCGATTCTTCGAACGTCAGGAAATCAAAGATGCGCTGTCGTATCTGCGCCTCATTGCGAACCGTAACGACGACGCGGCGTTTGAACGCGTGGTCAATACGCCGACCCGCGGGATTGGCGACCGCACGCTGGACGTTGTGCGTCAGGCCTCGCGCGATCGCCAGCTGACGCTGTGGCAGGCGTGCCGCGAGCTGCTGCAGGAAAAAGCGCTTGCCGGACGTGCCGCCAGCGCATTACAGCGCTTCCTTGAGCTGATTGACGCCCTGGCGCAGGAAACCGCCGACATGCCGCTGCACGTGCAGACCGACCGGGTGATTAAAGACTCCGGCCTGCGAACCATGTACGAGCAGGAGAAAGGCGAGAAGGGCCAGACCCGTATTGAGAACTTAGAGGAACTGGTCACGGCAACGCGCCAGTTCAGCTACAACGAAGAAGACGAAGATCTGATGCCGCTGCAGGCGTTCCTCTCCCACGCCGCGCTGGAAGCGGGTGAAGGGCAGGCGGACACCTGGCAGGATGCGGTTCAGCTGATGACCCTGCACTCCGCCAAAGGCCTGGAGTTCCCGCAGGTGTTTATTGTCGGGATGGAAGAGGGGATGTTCCCGAGCCAGATGTCGCTGGATGAAGGCGGACGTCTGGAAGAGGAGCGTCGTCTGGCCTACGTGGGCGTGACGCGCGCGATGCAAAAGCTGACGCTAACCTACGCCGAAACCCGCCGCCTGTACGGCAAAGAGGTTTATCACCGTCCGTCGCGCTTCATCGGCGAGCTGCCGGAAGAGTGCGTGGAAGAGGTGCGTCTGCGGGCGAGCATCAGCCGTCCGGTCAGCCATCAGCGCATGGGCTCGCCAATTGCGGAAACCGACACCGGCTACAAGCTAGGCCAGCGCGTGCGCCATTCGAAGTTTGGCGAAGGCACCATTGTGAATCTGGAAGGCAGCGGCGAGCACAGCCGCCTGCAGGTGGCGTTCCAGGGGCAGGGGATCAAATGGCTGGTGGCGGCCTATGCGAAGCTGGAAACAGTCTAACATTCAGAAAAATATCATTATTTTGTAATAATCTGCTAGCCTTATACAGCGAAGGTCAATTAATGCCCTTCAGCGTTCCGTTGCGTGTTGACGCCATAGTTATAGCTGGCGTAACATGCGCGCACGATTACGCTAAGAGGACATTCGCCTTGGACACACCCAGTAGATACTGGCTCAATTCCCTGTCATCCAGGAACAACTCCTAAGGCTATCTCCTCTTGCTGATGGCCTTAGTGGTTGTCAGCGACCTGCATTATTCCCGTCGCGCTGAGTCAGGCTGTTTAATGGTCTGAAACCCAATTTGTTTCTGTGTGCCCACCGAACTGTCCGATATTTTTTGCATTGGGAGTCCCGGTCATGTTGAGCGCATTTCAACTCGAAAATAACCGACTGACTCGGCTTGAAGCCGAAGAGTCACAGCCCCTCATTGATGCCGTATGGGTGGATCTGGTCGAGCCGGACGACGATGAACGCCTTCGCGTACAATCTGAACTGGGGCAAAGCCTGGCAACCCGCCCGGAACTGGAAGACATCGAAGCATCCGCGCGTTTTTTTGAAGACGAAGACGGTCTGCATATTCACTCCTTCTTCTTCTTTGAAGATGCGGAAGACCACGCGGGTAACTCCACCGTGGCGTTTACCATTCGCGACGGCCGTCTGTTTACCCTGCGCGAGCGCGAGCTGCCGGCATTCCGCCTCTATCGCATGCGCGCCCGCAGCCAGGCAATGGTGGACGGTAACGCTTACGAGCTGCTGCTCGATCTGTTCGAGACCAAAATTGAACAGCTGGCGGACGAAATTGAAAACATCTATAGCGATCTGGAAAAGCTGAGCCGCGTGATCATGGAAGGCCATCAGGGTGATGAGTACGACGAAGCGCTCTCCACGCTGGCGGAGCTGGAAGATATCGGCTGGAAGGTGCGCTTGTGTCTGATGGATACACAGCGCGCGCTGAACTTCCTGGTGCGCAAGGCGCGTCTGCCGGGCGGTCAGCTGGAGCAGGCGCGGGAGATTTTACGAGATATCGAATCCCTGCTGCCGCACAACGAATCCCTGTTCCAGAAGGTGAACTTCCTGATGCAGGCGGCGATGGGCTTTATCAACATCGAGCAGAACCGCATCATCAAGATCTTCTCGGTAGTGTCCGTGGTGTTCCTGCCGCCGACGCTGGTGGCGTCCAGCTATGGGATGAACTTTGAGTTTATGCCGGAGCTGAAGTGGAGCTTTGGCTACCCGGGGGCGATTATCTTCATGATCCTCGCGGGGCTGGCGCCGTATCTGTACTTTAAGCGCCGGAACTGGCTGTAAAAATCTGGCGGGTGGCGCTTCGCTAACCCGCCCTACGATCGAATTCCCTCTCCCAGTGGGAGAGGGTTAGGGTGAGGGCAACATCACAACCCTTTGCGCACCCTGCGCTGGGTATAAATCGCATCCGCAACAAAGATTGCCAGCGCCACCCAGATAAAGGCGAACGTCACCATCTTATCCGCCCCCGGCACCTCACCGTAGAACACCACCGCCAACAGGAACATCAGCGTCGGGCCAATGTACTGGAAGAAGCCCAGCGTGGAGAGACGCAGGCGCGTCGCGGCACCGGTGAAGCACAGCAGTGGAATGGTGGTCACCACGCCCGCTGCCATCAGCATCAGGTTCAGCGACCACGGGTTGCTGCCCATATGACTGGTGGCGCTGTCGGCGATGCCGAAGAGATAAATCGCCGCCACGGGCAGCAGCCACAGGGTTTCAAACAGCATCCCCGTCTGCGCTTCCACCGCAATCTTCTTACGCACCAGGCCGTAGAACGCAAAGCTGAACGCCAGGCCGAGGGCAATAATCGGCAGCGAGCCGAAGGTCCAGAGCTGCACCAGTACGCCGCAGAAGGCCAGAATCACCGCCACCCACTGCATCCGGCGGAAGCGCTCACCGAGGAAAATCATCCCCAGCACGATATTCACCAGCGGGTTAATGAAGTACCCCAGGCTCGCTTCGAGCATGTGATGGTTATTCACCGCCCAGATAAACAGCAGCCAGTTGCCGCCAATCAGCACCGCGGAGAGCGCCAGCAGGAAAATCTTTTTCGGGGTTTGCAGCAGCGTTTTGACACCCGACCACTGACGGCTGAGGCTCATCAGTGCAATCATAAAGAAGAATGACCAGATAACACGGTGAGTCAGGATCTCATCGGCCGGAACGTAGGCGATAAGCTTGAAATACGCCGGGGCGATACCCCAAATAAAATAAGCGGCAAGGGCGAGTAAAACGCCCTGCCGCGTCTGTTTAGCATCCATCGGGAAAATCCGTTACAAAAAAGTGAATTAATTTTACCCGATTTTGCCGCCTCAACCCACCATATAAGTGGCGGTTGCGCTGGCGATATACACCTGCTCTTCGTTGTGTAATTCAACGCGCGCCACGGCAACTTTATTTCCCGCGCGCAGCAGGCTGCTGGTACAGGTAAAGCGATTTCCGCGCCCCGGGCGAAGATAGTCGACGCGCAAATCAATCGTGCCCATGCGCGCCAGACGCTGGCGGAGTTCATCTTCGTTGATGGTGTCATGGCGGGTCAGCGTGCTGCCCACGCAGACCAGACCTGCCGCCACGTCCAGCGCGGAGGCAATCACGCCGCCGTGCAAAATACTTTGCGCCCAGTTACCCACCATCATCGGCTGGTTGTTGAAGCTCAGCTGGGCAAAATCTTTCTCGTAACGCTCCAGCTCCAGTCCCAGCGCGCGGTTAAACGGCATATGGTAAACAAAAATCTCGCCCACGAGTTTTAACACTTCTTCGGCGGTAAGCATGGCTGACATGAGGCATCACATCCTTATTGTTAACGAAATGTTGATTTTATGCCTCGGCAACAAGGAATTCCACTTTCAGAAACGAGGATGCAGCAGTTGTCGCAGAAGTCTGTAGAATGTTCGCCACATAACTATTCAGCTAATTTTACTCTTTTGCAGGAGAACACCACCGATGCGGACGTATCTGGCCTGGTTACTGGCGGCGGTTGCGCTGCCCCTCACAGCATATGCGCAGGAAGCGACGATCAAAGAGGTGCATGATAAACCTGCCGTTCACGGTAGCATTATCGCGAACCTTCTTCAGGAGCATGACAATCCGTTCACGCTCTATCCGTATGACACCAACTACGTGATTTATACCCAGACCAGCGATCTCAACAAAGAGGCGATAAGCTCCTATAACTGGTCTGATAATGCCCGTAAAGATGAGGTGAAGTTCCAGCTCAGCCTCGCGTTCCCGTTCTGGCGCGGTATTCTGGGGCCGAACTCGGTGCTCGGGGCGTCTTACACGCAGAAATCCTGGTGGCAGCTCTCTAACAGCGGAGAATCCTCGCCGTTCCGTGAAACCAACTATGAGCCGCAGCTGTTCCTCGGTTTTGCAACGGATTATGAGTTTGCGGGCTGGACGCTGCGTGACGTCGAAGTGGGCTTTAACCACGATTCCAACGGTCGCTCTGACCCGACATCCCGCAGCTGGAACCGTGCCTATACGCGTCTGATGGCGCAGAACGGTAACTGGATGGTGGAAGTGAAGCCGTGGTATGTGGTGGGCGAAACCGATGACAACCCGGATATCACCAAATATATGGGCTACTACCAGCTCAAAGTCGGCTATCAGTTGGGTGATGCCGTGCTCAGCGCCAAAGGCCAGTACAACTGGAACACCGGCTACGGCGGTGCGGAAGTGGGCTTAAGCTATCCAATGACGAAGCATGTCCGCATCTATACTCAGGTGTACAGCGGTTACGGCGAGTCGCTTATCGATTACAACTTCAACCAGACTCGCGTCGGCGTGGGCGTGATGCTGAACGATATTCTCTAGGCTGTTCGAATGTTTTTGCGTTAAACGTTGAAGTTTCTCTCTCAGGCGCTGAAAATAGCGCCTGTTTCATTTCTGGCATATGGGGTTAACGTGGCGCAGGCGGAAGTATTGAATCAGGAGTCGCTGGCTAAACAGGTTTTGCATGAAACCTTTGGCTACCAGCAGTTCCGCCCCGGCCAGGAAACCATCATTGAAACGGTGCTGGAAGGTCGTGATTGCCTGGTGGTGATGCCGACCGGTGGCGGCAAGTCCCTTTGTTATCAGGTGCCCGCGCTGGTGCTTAACGGCCTGACGGTCGTGGTATCCCCCCTTATTTCTCTGATGAAAGACCAGGTTGACCAGCTGCTCGCCAACGGCGTGGCGGCGGCCTGTCTCAACTCGACCCAAACCCGGGAGCAGCAGCAAGAGGTGATGGCCGGTTGTCGTACCGGGCAGATCCGCCTGCTGTATATCGCGCCGGAACGCCTGATGCTGGATAACTTCCTCGACCACCTGGCGCACTGGAATCCGGTCCTGCTGGCGGTGGATGAAGCGCACTGTATTTCCCAGTGGGGACACGATTTCCGCCCGGAATACGCGGCCCTCGGCCAGCTGCGTCAGCGCTTCCCCGAGCTGCCGTTTATGGCGCTTACCGCCACGGCGGATGACACCACCCGTCTGGACATCGTTCGTCTGCTCGGGCTGAACGACCCCTATATTCAGGTCAGCAGCTTCGACCGCCCTAACATCCGCTATATGCTGATGGAAAAATTCAAGCCGCTGGATCAGCTCCTGCGCTACGTCCAGGAGCAGCGCGGCAAGTCCGGCATCATCTACTGTAACAGCCGTGCGAAGGTGGAAGACACCGCCGCGCGTCTGCAAAACCGCGGCTTTAGCGCCGCCGCCTATCACGCCGGATTAGAGAACCACATCCGCGCCGACGTGCAGGAGAAATTCCAGCGCGATGACCTGCAGATCGTGGTCGCAACGGTGGCGTTTGGGATGGGGATCAACAAGCCCAACGTGCGCTTTGTGGTGCACTTCGACATCCCGCGCAATATCGAATCCTACTATCAGGAAACCGGCCGCGCCGGGCGTGACGGTCTGCCTGCGGAAGCGATGCTGTTTTACGATCCGGCCGATATGGCGTGGCTGCGCCGCTGTCTGGAAGAGAAGCCGCAGGGACAGCTGCAGGATATCGAGCGCCACAAGCTCAACGCGATGGGCGCGTTTGCCGAAGCGCAAACCTGCCGTCGTCTGGTTCTGCTCAACTACTTTGGTGAAGGGCGCCAGGAGCCGTGCGGCAACTGCGATATCTGCCTCGATCCTCCGAAACAGTACGATGGCCTGATGGACGCGCGTAAAGCGCTCTCGACCATTTACCGTGTGAATCAACGCTTCGGGATGGGCTACGTGGTGGAGGTGCTGCGCGGCGCCAATAACCAGCGTATCCGCGATATGGGCCACGACAAGCTGCCCGTCTACGGTATTGGCAAGGAGCAGAGCCACGAACACTGGGTGAGTATCATTCGTCAGCTGATCCACCTCGGCTTCGCCACGCAGAACATTGCCCAGCACTCCGCCCTGCAGCTGACTGAGGCGGCGCGTCCGGTCCTGCGCGGTGACGTTGAACTCAAGCTCGCCGTGCCGCGCGTCATCGCCCTGAAGCCACGCGTGATGCAGAAATCCTACGGCGGCAACTACGACCGCAAGCTGTTTGCCAAACTGCGCAAGCTGCGTAAGGCCATCGCCGACGAAGAAAACATCCCGCCTTACGTGGTGTTCAACGACGCGACGCTGATCGAGATGGCCGAGCAGATGCCGCTCAGCGCCAGCGAGATGCTCAGCGTCAACGGCGTGGGAACGCGCAAGCTGGAGCGCTTCGGTAAAGAGTTTATGGCGCTCATCCGCTCTCACGCCGACGGTGATGATGAGGAGTAGTCAGCCGGGCGAAAAAGTGCCAGGATGATGACTCACTAAATTATTTCCCCGCGAGCTAATTATGTTAATGCTATTTCTCACCGTGGCGTTAGTGCACATCGTTGCGCTGATGAGCCCCGGCCCGGACTTTTTCTTCGTATCACAAACGGCCGTCAGCCGCTCCCGCAAAGAGGCGATGATGGGCGTGCTCGGTATCACCATGGGCGTTATGGTCTGGGCGGCCGTTGCGCTGCTCGGTCTGAACCTTATCCTGGCGAAGATGGCCTGGCTGCATAACATCATTATGGTCGGCGGCGGGCTGTACCTGTGCTGGATGGGCTACCAGATGCTGCGCGGGGCGCTGAAGAAAGAAGAGAAAAAACCGCAAGAGCCGAAGGTGGAGCTGGCTACGGGCGGCCGCAGCTTTGTAAAAGGGCTGCTGACCAATCTGGCGAACCCAAAAGCGATTATCTATTTCGGCTCGGTGTTCTCGCTGTTTGTCGGCGATAGCGTCGGCGCGGGCGCACGCTGGGGCATCTTCCTGCTGATCGTCGTTGAAACCTTTGCCTGGTTTACCATCGTGGCCAGCCTGTTCGCCTTACCGGCGATGCGCCGCGGCTACCAGCGTATCGCGAAGTGGATTGACGGCTTCGCCGGCGCGCTGTTCGCCGGCTTCGGCATTCATCTCATCATTTCTCGCTAAGCGTGACGCGCTGACGCAAGCAGCGCGCCAACCAGCATAAACAGCGAACCAAAGACTTTATTCAGGGCCTTCATCTGCTTAGGCCCTTTAATCCACGCCGCAATTCGCTGCGCCAGCGTCGCGTAACCAATCATCACGATGATGTCGACGATAATGGTGGTCGCGCCGAGCACCACGTACTGCATCACCTGCGGCTGATGCGGAACGATAAACTGCGGGAACAGCGCGGCGAGGAAAACGATGCTCTTCGGGTTGGTCAGGTTGACGAACACCGCACGCTTAAACAGATGGCCGCGGTTTTGCGTCTGAGCCAGCGTATTCAGGTTGATGGAGCCTGCCGCGCGCCACTGCTGGATGCCGAGCCAAATCAGATACGCTGCCCCGGCCCATTTCAGCACCTCAAAGGCCAGCACGGAGCGGGAGAACAGGGTCCCCAGACCGATCCCGACCAGCACAATATGAATGCCCAGCCCGGTCTGCAAACCGGCAATCGACGCTGCCGCACCGCGGTAGCCGTGGTTGATGGAGGTGGTCATGGTGTTAATAGCACCCGAACCCGGAGAAAGGCTGAGGATAATGGATGTCAGCAGGTAGGCGAACCACCATTCGAAGGTCATTTGAAACTCCCGAACCGTCTATTTTTATGCCACAATACGCTATTATTGAGTCATTTTGTGACCGGTGACGAAAAAAACGATATTCCCTGGATTACGTGAGTGGAAACCCAATGTTTCAGCAGAAAAAGGACTGGGAAACACGAGAAAACGCTTTTGCTGCTTTCTCTATGGGGCCGCTGACCGATTTCTGGCGGCAGCGTGAGGAAGATGAGTTTACGGGCATCGGGGGCGTCCCGGTGCGTTTCGTTCGTTTCCGAAATGAAAAAAATGACCGGGTGATTGTGGTCTGCCCTGGGCGTATTGAAAGTTACGTTAAATACGCCGAGCTGGCCTATGACCTGGTCCATATGGGGTTCGATGTCCTGATCATCGACCATCGTGGACAGGGGCTGTCCGGACGTATGCTGCCGGACACGCACCGTGGGCACGTCGATCGCTTCAGCGATTACGTCGATGATTTTGCCGCGTTCTGGCAGCAGGACGTTCAGCCTGGCCCCTGGCGCAAGCGGTATATTCTTGCGCACTCCATGGGCGGCGCCATTTCGACGCTGTTTTTGCAGCGTTACGCGCACCAGTGCGACGCCATTGCGCTCACCGCGCCGATGTACGGTATCGTCATCCGTTTTCCTGACTGGATGGTGCGCCATCTTCTTGACTGGGCTGAGGGCCATCAGCGCATTCGTGAAGGTTATGCCATTGGCACAGGACGCTGGCGCGCGCTGCCGTTCGCCATCAACGTCTTAACCCACAGCCGGCAGCGTTATCGCCGCAACCTGCGCTTTTATGCCGATGAACCGCGCTTGCGCGTCGGCGGCCCGACCTGGCACTGGGTGCGGGAGGGGATTCTGGCCGGTGAGCAGGTGCTGGCGGGCGTAGGCGATGATGACACGCCGACGCTTCTGATCCAGGCGGAAGAAGAGCGTGTGGTGGATAACCGCATGCATGACCGCTATTGTGAACTGCGCGCTGCAGCCGGTCACCCTTGTGAAGGGGGTAAACCGCTGGTCATTAACGGCGCGTTCCATGAGATCCTTTTTGAAAAGGACGCTATGCGCTCAGTCGCGCTTAACGCCATTGTTGAATTTTTCAACAGGCATAATTGATTCTTGTTTTCCACCAGAGGTTGAAATCCCTATGTACCAGGTTGTTGCATCTGATTTAGATGGCACGCTGCTTTCCCCCGACCACACCCTGTCGCCTTACGCGAAAGAGACCTTAAAACTCCTGACTGCCCGTGGCGTGAACTTTGTGTTCGCCACCGGCCGCCACCACGTGGACGTGGGGCAGATCCGCGATAATCTTGAGATCAAATCGTACATGATCACCTCCAACGGTGCGCGCGTGCATGATACCGACGGCAACCTGATCTTTACCCACAACCTGGATCGCGATATTGCCGCCGATCTGTTTGGCGTGGTGCATAACAACCCGGCTATCGTCACTAATGTTTACCGCGACGACGACTGGTTTATGAACCGCCACCGCCCGGACGAAATGCGTTTCTTCAAGGAAGCGGTATTCAACTACTCCCTTTACGAACCTGGCCTGCTGGAGCCGGAAGGGATCAGCAAGGTGTTCTTCACCTGTGACAGCCACGAAGAGCTGCTCCCGCTGGAACAGGCGATCAACGCCCGCTGGGGCGATCGCGTCAACGTGAGCTTCTCAACCCTGACCTGTCTGGAAGTAATGGCGGGAGGCGTCTCTAAAGGTCACGCGCTGGAAGCGGTTGCGAAACGTCTGGGCTTCGGGCTGAAAGACTGTATCGCCTTCGGTGACGGCATGAACGACGCCGAGATGCTTTCGATGGCGGGCAAGGGCTGCATCATGCAGAACGCGCACCAGCGTCTGAAGGATCTGCACCCTGAGCTGGAAGTGATTGGTTCTAACGCTGACAACGCGGTACCGAAGTATCTGCGCAAACTGTTCCTTGAATAATCTTCATTCGGTTGTTTATTGCTCAGTTGTCAACTAAAGAGTTCGCTACAATGCCTCTCCTTCTTTCTGAGAGACAAGCATTGTGGCGCTACTCATTATCACCACTATCCTGTGGGCCTTCTCCTTTAGCCTGATTGGCGAATACCTTGCCGGTTCGGTCGACAGCTACTTCTCGGTGCTGATGCGCGTGGGGCTGGCGGCGCTGGTGTTCCTGCCGTTTCTGCGCGCGCGCGGGCAATCGCTGAAAACGATTGTGCTGTATATGCTGGTGGGAGCGATGCAGCTCGGCATCATGTATTTGTTCAGCTTCCGGGCCTACGTCTACCTGTCCGTCTCTGAATTCCTGCTCTTTACCGTGCTGACGCCGCTCTATATCACGCTGATTTATGACCTGCTCAGCAGACGCCGTCTGCGCTGGGGATACCTGCTGAGCGCCGCGCTGGCGGTGATCGGCGCGGCGATTATTCGCTATGACAAAGTCAGCGATCACTTCTGGACCGGGCTGATGTTCGTCCAGCTTGCCAACATCAGCTTCGCCATCGGCATGGTGGGCTACAAACGCCTGATGGAAACCCGCCCGATGCCGCAGCATAACGCGTTTGCCTGGTTCTATATGGGCGCCGCGATTGTCGCGGTGGTGGCGTGGTTTATGCTCGGTAATCCGCAAAAGCTGCCGACCACCGCCGTGCAGTGGGGCGTTCTGGTCTGGCTGGGCGTAGTGGCGTCAGGGCTGGGGTACTTCATGTGGAACTACGGCGCTACGCAGGTAGACGCCGGTACGCTGGGGATCATGAACAACGTGCATGTCCCGGCAGGGCTGCTGGTCAATCTCGCCATCTGGCAGCAACAGCCGCACTGGCCGAGCTTCCTTATTGGGGGAGCGGTGATCCTGGCTTCGCTGTGGGTCCATCGCCGATGGGTCGCTCCGCGCTCCGCACAAACGGAAGATGGTCGCACGCGTGGTTCCGCGCTGAGCGAATAAACGCCTCCGTAATCGGCTGACGCTGCTCGCCATCGCGCACGGCGGCGTACAGTCGGCTCCACAGTCCTTCACCCAGGGTTTTGGTCTGCACCAGACCCTGGCGTTCAAAACTCTCCACCACCCAGTGCGGCAGCGCCGCGATACCCATTCTGGCCGCCACCATCTGAATCAGCAGCAGGGTGTTATCCACGCTTTTCAGCTGCGGGCTAATGCCTGCCGGCTGCAGGAAGTGGCGCCAGATATCCAGGCGGCTGCGCTGCACCGGATAAATCAGCAGCGTTTCTGTCGCCAGGTCTTCCGGCGTGACGCGCGTTTTGGCGGCCAGCGGGTGGTCCGGCGCCAGCACCAGGCGCACTTCATAATCAAACATCGGCGAATAGTGCAGGCCGCTGCGCGGCAGGATGTCAGAGGTCATGACCAGATCCAGCTCGCCCTGCTGCAGCGACGGCTGCGGGTCAAAGGTCACACCGGATTTGAAGTCCATCTCCACCTGCGGCCACTTCTGGCGGAAGTTTTCAAGCGCGGGGGTCAGCCACTGAATACAGCTGTGGCACTCAATGGCGATGCGCAGTTTGGTCTGCTGCGGTTCGTTACACGCCTGCAGCGCGCTCGCGATTTGCGGCAGTACCTGATTCGCCAGCTGAAGAAGAATTTCACCCTGCGGCGTAAAGCGTAGCGGCTGGCTCTTACGCACAAAAAGACGGAAGCCGAGGCGTTGTTCCAGATCGCTGAACTGGTGAGAAAGGGCGGACTGGGTCTGGTGCAGCGTGGCCGCAGCCGCCGCGAGCGAACCGCAGTTCCGCAACGCTTGTAGCGTTTTCAGGTGTTTAATCTCGATCATGAAAGTCCTTCACTTCGCCATGAACATATTGCGCTTGAGGAATATACAGTACCTGCCAATTATAGAAGTGTAAACATCTGGACGTCTAAATAACGAATTTCACAAGGGGCACACCATGACAATCCGCAATCACACTCTCGGTTTCCCTCGCGTCGGCCTGCGTCGCGAGCTGAAAAAAGCGCAAGAAAGCTACTGGGCGGGTAATGCCACCCGTGAAGAACTGCTGGCGGCAGGACGCGAGCTGCGCGCCCGCCACTGGGATCAGCAAAAACAGGCGGGCATTGACCTGCTGCCGGTGGGCGATTTCGCCTGGTACGACCATGTTCTGACGACCAGCCTGCTGCTTGGCAACGTGCCGGCTCGTCATCAGAACAAAGATGGATCGGTAGATATCGATACCCTGTTCCGCATCGGCCGTGGCCGCGCGCCGACGGGTGAGCCAGCGGCAGCGGCGGAAATGACCAAGTGGTTTAACACCAACTATCACTATATGGTGCCGGAGTTCGTCAAAGGTCAGCAGTTCAGGCTGGCCTGGACGCAGCTTCTGGACGAAGTGGATGAAGCGCTGGCGCTGGGCCACCAGGTGAAGCCGGTGCTGCTCGGGCCGGTAACGTACCTGTGGCTGGGCAAAGTAAAGGGCGAGCCGTTTGACCGACTCAGCCTGCTGAAGGATATTCTGCCGGTCTACAAACAGGTACTGAGTGAGCTGGGCAAACGCGGCATTCAGTGGGTGCAAATCGACGAACCGGCGCTGGTGCTTGAGCTGCCGCAGGATTGGCTCGATGCCTTCAAACCGGCGTATGACGCGCTCACCGGTCAGGTAAAACTCCTGCTGACGACCTATTTTGAAGGCGTGACGCCGAACCTGAAGACCATTACCGCGCTGCCGGTCCAGGGCCTGCACGTTGACCTCGTACACGGTAAAGATGATGTGGCGGAGCTGCACAAGCGTTTGCCAGCGGACTGGCTGCTCTCTGCCGGGCTGATCAACGGCCGTAACGTCTGGCGCGCCGATCTCACCGAGAAATACGCGCAAATCAAAGACATCGTCGGCAAACGTGAGCTGTGGGTGGCCTCGTCCTGTTCGCTGCTGCACAGCCCGATCGATCTGAGCGTAGAGACCCGTCTGGATGCCGAGGTGAAAAGCTGGTTTGCTTTCGCCCTGCAAAAATGTGAAGAGCTGACGCTGCTGCGCGACGCGCTGAACAGCGGCGACACGGCGGCGATTACCGAATGGAGCGCGCCGACCCAGGCGCGCCGTCACTCGGCGCGCGTGCACAACCCGGCGGTGGAAAAACGCCTGGCGGCCATCACCGCCCGGGACAGCCAGCGGCAGAGCCCGTACGAGGTGCGCGCCGAAGCGCAGCGCGCCCGCTTCAATCTGCCCGCGTGGCCAACAACGACGATCGGTTCTTTCCCGCAAACTACGGAGATCCGCGGCCTGCGCCTGGACTTTAAAAAGGGCAATCTGGATGCGAATCACTACCGCACCGGCATCGCGGAACACATCAAGCAGGCGATTATCGAGCAGGAACGCCTGGGGCTGGACGTGCTGGTGCACGGCGAGGCCGAGCGTAACGACATGGTGGAATACTTCGGTGAGCACCTGGACGGCTTTGTCTTTACCCAGAACGGCTGGGTGCAGAGCTACGGCTCACGCTGCGTGAAGCCGCCGGTGGTTATCGGTGACGTCAGCCGCCCGGAAGCGATCACCGTGGAGTGGGCGAAGTATGCCCAGTCCCTGACCGACAAGCCGGTAAAAGGGATGCTCACCGGTCCGGTGACCATTCTCTGCTGGTCGTTCCCGCGTGAAGACGTGACTCGTGAAACCATTGCCAAACAGATCGCCCTGGCGCTGCGTGATGAGGTGGCGGATCTGGAAGCGGCAGGCATTGGCATTATTCAGATTGACGAACCGGCCCTGCGCGAAGGCTTGCCGCTGCGCCGCAGCGACTGGGATGCCTACCTGCAGTGGGGCGTGGAGGCGTTCCGCATCAACGCCGCGGTGGCGAAGGACGACACCCAGATCCACACCCACATGTGTTACTGCGAATTCAACGACATCATGGATTCGATTGCCGCGCTGGATGCCGACGTGATCACCATCGAGACCTCGCGTTCAGACATGGAGCTGCTGGAGTCGTTTGAAGAGTTCGACTACCCGAATGAAATCGGGCCGGGCGTGTACGACATTCACTCCCCGAACGTGCCGAGCGTGGAGTGGATTGAAGCCCTGCTGAAAAAAGCGGCCCAGCGCATTCCGGCAGAGCGCCTGTGGGTGAACCCGGACTGCGGACTGAAAACCCGCGGCTGGCCGGAGACGCGCGCGGCGCTGGCGAACATGGTGAAGGCGGCGCAAAACTTGCGTCAGGCTTGATGATGCGTAGGCCCGGTAAGGCATAGCCGCCACCGGGCTTTTTTTATTACGCTTTCTTACCGCCGTACTGGCTAAACCACGCCAGCATTCTTTGCCAGCCATCTTTGGCTGATTCTGCGTGATAGCTCGGACGATAATCGGCGTTAAACGCGTGCCCGGCATCCGGATACACCACGATCTCTGCCTTCGCATTGGCCGCACGGAGCGCATGGCGCATGGTCTCTACCGAATCCAGAGAAATACCGGTGTCCTGACCGCCGTAAAGCCCTAACACGGGGGCGTTTAGCTCCGTGGCGATATCGACGGGATGTTTCGGTGAATTCAGCGTTTTCTCACCCACCAGTTTGCC
Source organism: Enterobacter cloacae complex sp. ECL352 (assembly GCF_020149545.1). Taxonomy (NCBI): domain Bacteria; kingdom Pseudomonadati; phylum Pseudomonadota; class Gammaproteobacteria; order Enterobacterales; family Enterobacteriaceae; genus Enterobacter; species Enterobacter cloacae complex sp. ECL352. Next base: position 2,137,792 of record NZ_CP083709.1, on the reverse strand, counting down.
GTACCAGGCGACAGCGGCTTTGAGCTGCGGGTTATGCGCGGCATACAGCCAGCTAATGCGTCCACCCCAGCAGAAACCCGTGACCAGCAGACGATGCGGATCGCCGCCGTTGCGCGCCGCCCAGCTGGCGACGTGGTCGAGATCGGCCAGCACCTGCGCGTCCGGGACTTTGCTCACCAGGTTGCTGAGCAGTGTTGGAATATCGCTGTAGTCGTTCGGATCGCCCTGACGGAAGTAGAGCTCTGGCGCAACGGCCAGATACCCTTCCAGCGCCAGTCGGCGGCAGAGGTCGCGAATGTGTTCGTGAACACCAAATATCTCCTGAATCACAATCACGATGGGCAGCGGACCGTCTGCTGATTTTGGCCGTGCGTGATAAGCAGGCATATTCTCCCCCTGCGAGGGAATGGAGGTCTCGCCCGCGGTAATTGCCGCTTCTGGCGTCGACACGATGGTTGAAGCATGTGGGGCCGCAGCAGGTGCAAAACCGGTTTTTTCAGTCATGGCATTCTCCGTACCAATGAGTTAGCGCAAAGGTAAATATAGACACCAGGTTAACAACTCACAGTGCCTTAAACGGTCTATCTTTTGTGCAGCACCTGGCGTTATAACTTGTTAATGTGATGTGAATCACTTTTTTATGGAAATTCAATGTAATAATTTTCATTCATGGTGAGGTGTGTCACGAAAATATGCTTACTGCTTCTGTAAAGTACCGTTTTACTTCTTCTGACTAACCGACCCACAGAGGAGTCACCTATGTCTAAGTCTGATGTTTTTCATCTCGGCCTCACCAAAAACGATTTACAAGGGGCTACGCTCGCTATCGTCCCTGGCGATCCTGAGCGTGTGGAAAAGATCGCCGCGCTGATGGATAAGCCGGTCAAGCTGGCTGCCCATCGTGAGTTCACCACCTGGCGCGCAGAGCTGGATGGCAAAGCGGTGATCGTGTGCTCTACCGGTATCGGTGGTCCGTCTACGTCTATTGCTGTTGAAGAGCTGGCACAGCTGGGCATCCGTACTTTCCTGCGTATCGGCACCACCGGCGCTATCCAGCCGCACATCAACGTCGGCGACGTGCTGGTCACGACCGCGTCCGTTCGTCTGGACGGCGCAAGCCTGCACTTTGCACCGATGGAATTCCCGGCAGTGGCTGATTTCGAATGCACCACCGCGCTGGTTGAAGCCGCGAAATCCGTGGGCGCAACCACCCACGTGGGCGTCACCGCCTCTTCCGACACCTTCTACCCGGGCCAGGAGCGTTACGACACCTTCTCAGGCCGCGTGGTTAGCCGTTTCAAAGGCTCAATGGAAGAGTGGCAGTCCATGGGCGTGATGAACTACGAAATGGAATCCGCAACGCTGCTGACCATGTGCGCAAGCCAGGGTCTGCGTGCCGGTATGGTGGCGGGCGTGATCGTCAACCGCACCCAGCAGGAGATCCCGAACGCCGAAACCATGAAGCAGACCGAAAGTCATGCAGTGAAAATCGTGGTGGAAGCAGCGCGTCGCCTGATCTAATCCTCTCTTCTGAAATCAAAGGCCGACGCGTTCGGCCTTTATTTTTTGCGTAGCGCCTCGCAGGAAAACCCTTTCAAACTGGACGTTTATACAGCACAATTCTATTTTGTGCGGGTAATACGTTGATGCAGGGGGCATTGTGGATATCTCAATCCTGATTTACGCGGTGATTGCGCTGGTGGGCTTAGGGGTTGGCTGGCTAATTTCCAGCTACCAGCATGCACAGCAGAAGGCCGACCAGCTGGCCGAGCGAGAAGAGATGGTCGCCGATTTAAGCGCGACAAAACAGCAGCTTGCTTTGAGCGAACACTGGCGCGACGAGTGCGAACTGCTCAACAACGAGCTGCGTAACCTGCGAGACATTAACACCTCGCTGGAGGCCGATCTCCGCGAAGTCACTACCCGCCTTGAATCCACCCAGCTGCATGCGGAAGACAAAATCCGCCAGATGATCAACAGCGAGCAGCGCCTCAGCGAACAGTTTGAGAACCTCGCCAACCGAATTTTTGAGCACAGCAACCGCCGCGTTGACGAACAGAACCGCCAGAGCCTGAACAGCCTGCTGACGCCGCTGCGCGAACAGCTGGACGGTTTTCGCCGTCAGGTGCAGGACAGCTTTGGTCAGGAAGCCCGCGAGCGACACACGCTGGCGCATGAGATTCGCAATCTTCAGCAGCTGAATGCGCAAATGGCGCAGGAAGCGGTCAACCTGACCCGCGCGCTGAAAGGGGATAACAAAACCCAGGGCAACTGGGGAGAAGTGGTGCTGACCCGCGTGCTGGAGGCCTCTGGTCTGCGCGAAGGATACGAATACGAAACGCAGGTGAGTATCGAAAACGATGCCCGCTCGCGTATGCAGCCGGATGTCATCGTGCGGCTGCCTCAGGGTAAAGATGTGGTGATTGACGCCAAAATGACGCTGGTGGCGTATGAACGCTACTTTAATGCGGACGATGACTACACCCGCGAGTCTGCGCTGCAGGAGCACATTGCCTCCGTGCGTAATCATATTCGCCTGCTTGGCAGAAAAGACTACCAGCAGCTGCCGGGTCTGCGCTCGCTGGACTATGTCCTGATGTTCATCCCGGTAGAACCCGCGTTCCTGCTGGCACTCGACAGACAGCCTGAACTTATCACCGAAGCGCTCAAAAATAACATTATGCTGGTCAGCCCCACCACGCTGCTGGTGGCGTTACGCACCATTGCGAACCTGTGGCGCTATGAGCACCAGAGCCGCAACGCGCAGCAGATTGCCGATCGCGCCAGCAAGCTGTACGACAAAATGCGCCTCTTCGTGGACGACATGTCTTCAGTCGGGCAGAGCCTGGATCGTGCGCAGGATAACTACCGCCAGGCGATGAAAAAACTCGCCTCCGGACGCGGCAATCTGCTGGCACAGGCTGAATCATTCCGCAGCCTGGGGGTTGAGGTTAAACGCGAGATTAATCCGGAATTGGTCGAACAGGCCACCGCCCAGGACGACGAATTTCGCCTGCGAGAAGGTTCTGATGAACAAAATACAAACAGTGAAGACAACACGTTAGCGGCGGATTTGTCACCAGACGAGACTCCAGCGCGTTTCATTCGCGGTGGTTGAAACGTAGGGCAAACGCGCCCAATCTGTTACACTTCACGAACATTTTACTGATAAGCAGGCTCTGAGATGGCTGACGATTCACAAGACACAACGCACTTTGGCTTTCAGACTGTCGCCAAAGCGCAGAAAGCTGACATGGTGGCCCACGTATTTCATTCCGTGGCGGCGAAGTACGATGTGATGAATGACCTGATGTCGTTCGGCATTCATCGCTTGTGGAAGCGCTTCACCATTGACTGCAGCGGCGTACGTCGTGGACAAACGGTGCTGGATTTAGCCGGTGGCACGGGCGATTTAACCGCGAAATTCTCCCGTCTGGTGGGCGAAACCGGTCGCGTAGTTCTCGCCGATATTAATGACTCCATGCTGAAAATGGGACGCGAAAAGCTGCGTAACATCGGCGTGGTGGGGAATGTGGAGTATGTACAGGCAAATGCCGAAGCGCTGCCATTCCCGGACAATACCTTTGACTGCATCACGATCTCTTTCGGTCTGCGTAACGTGACCGATAAAGAAAAAGCGCTGCGCTCCATGTACCGCGTGCTGAAGCCGGGTGGACGTCTGCTGGTGCTCGAGTTCTCTAAACCGATCATTGAGCCGCTGAGCAAAGCCTACGACGCCTATTCCTTCCACGTGCTGCCGCGTATTGGTGAGCTGGTGGCTAACGACGCTGAAAGCTACCGCTATTTGGCGGAATCTATCCGTATGCACCCGGATCAGGACACATTAAAAGCCATGATGCAGGATGCAGAATTTGAAAATGTTGAATATTTCAACCTGACGGCGGGCGTCGTCGCGCTGCATCGCGGTTACAAATTCTGAGTGGAGGTGTCCCGTGCCCTTTAAACCCTTAGTCTCCGCAGGCGTCGAGAATGTACTGAACGCTTTTCTGTATCGCGCCCCGGCGCTGAAAGCTGCACGTCAGCGGCTTAACGGGAAGGTATTACGCATTGTTTTAAAAGAGTTATCGACGCCGCTTGTGCTGGTATTCAGCGAACGTCAGCTTGACGTTCTGGGGGCGTGGGAAGGTGAGGCCGACTGCTCGGTCATCACGCACATGAGCGTGCTGCCAAAACTGCGTGATCGCCAGCAGTTAACGGCGCTTATCCGCAGCGGTGAGCTGGAAGTGGAGGGCGACATTCAGGTCGTGCAGAACTTCGTTGCGCTCACCGATCTGGCGGAGTTCGATCCGGCGGAGCTGCTCGCGCCTTTTATCGGCGACATTGCCGCCGAAGGTATCGGGAAAGTCCTTCATGGTGGCGCCTCCTTTGTGCGTAAAAGCCTTCAGCGCCAGCAACGCTATGCGGCGGAAGTGCTGACTGAGGAGTGGCGAATGGCGCCCGGGCCACTGGAAGTTGCATGGTTTGCGGAAGAGACCGCTGCTGTTGAACGTGCAGTTGATGCGTTAACCAAACGGCTGGAAAAACTGGAGGGCAAATGACGCCTGGTGAAATTCGGCGCCTCTATTTTATTATTCGCACCTTTTTGAGCTACGGGCTCGACGAGCTTATCCCCAAAATGCGTATCACGCTGCCGCTTCGTATCTGGCGGCGGATGCTCTTCTGGATGCCCAATCGCCATAAAGGTCAACCGCTGGGTGAGCGTCTGCGCCTGGCGCTGCAGGAGCTCGGCCCGGTTTGGATTAAATTCGGGCAGATGCTGTCGACTCGCCGCGATCTCTTCCCGCCTCTGATTGCCGATGAGCTCGCGATGCTGCAGGATCGCGTTGCACCGTTTGACGGCGCGCGCGCGAAAAAGCAAATTGAAGAGGCGATGGGAAATGTCCCCGTCGAGACCTGGTTTGACGATTTCGATATTAAGCCACTGGCATCGGCCTCTATCGCGCAGGTGCACACCGCGCGTCTGAAAGAAAACGGCAAAGAAGTCGTTATTAAAGTCATTCGTCCGGACATCCTGCCAGTCATCAAAGCGGACATGAAGCTGATTTATCGGCTGGCGCGCTGGGTGCCACGCTTGCTGCCGGACGGGCGTCGCCTTCGTCCACTGGAAGTGGTGCGGGAATATGAAAAAACGCTGATTGATGAGCTTAACCTGCTGCGCGAATCGGCAAACGCCATTCAGCTGCGTCGCAACTTTGAAAACAGCCCGATGCTCTATGTACCTGAAGTCTATTCTGACTACTGCAGCCAGAATATGATGGTGATGGAGCGTATCTACGGTATTCCGGTTTCGGATGTGGTGGCCCTGGAGAAACAGGGAACGAACATGAAGCTCCTGGCTGAACGTGGCGTACAGGTCTTCTTTACCCAGGTGTTCCGCGACAGCTTTTTCCATGCGGACATGCATCCGGGCAATATCTTCGTAAGCTACGAGCATCCTGAGGATCCGAAGTATATCGGTATCGACTGCGGGATTGTGGGGTCGCTGAACAAGGAAGATAAACGGTATCTGGCTGAGAACTTCATCGCGTTCTTCAACCGCGACTACCGTAAGGTGGCCGAGCTGCACGTCGATTCCGGCTGGGTGCCGCCGGACACCAACGTCGAAGAGTTCGAGTTCGCGATCCGGACCGTTTGTGAACCTATTTTTGAAAAACCGCTGGCGGAAATTTCCTTCGGGCATGTGCTGTTAAACCTGTTCAACACGGCTCGCCGCTTTAATATGGAAGTTCAGCCACAGCTAGTTTTACTCCAGAAAACATTACTTTACGTTGAGGGTGTAGGCCGACAGCTCTATCCTCAGTTAGACTTGTGGAAGACCGCGAAACCTTTCCTTGAATCCTGGATTAAGGATCAGGTAGGCATTCCGGCGCTGGTGCGCTCGCTGAAAGAGAAAGGCCCGTTCTGGATAGAAAAAATGCCTGAAATTCCTGAACTGGTTTATGACAGTTTGCGTCAGAGCAAGAACCTTCAGCACAGCATGGATAAAATCGCCCGCGAACTTCAGTCCAGCCGCGTTCGCCAGGGGCAGTCACGCTATCTCTTTGGGATTGGCGCAACGCTGCTGCTGAGCGGTACGCTGCTGCTGATCAACCGTCCGGACTGGCAGATGATGCCCGCCTGGCTGATGGCTGGCGGAGTGGTAGTCTGGCTAGCAGGCTGGCGAAAAACGCACTGAGCGTGCGTCGCTATCGACGGGTTGCATACGTATAATGCGACCTGACTCTTTAATCATCTATCCCTGAGGAACATGTATGGGTGGTATCAGTATCTGGCAATTGTTGATCATTGCCGTCATCGTCGTGCTGCTGTTTGGCACCAAAAAGCTCGGTTCTATTGGTTCCGATCTGGGCGCGTCTATCAAAGGCTTCAAGAAAGCGATGAGCGATGATGAGAGCAAGCAGGATAAAACCAGCCAGGACGCTGACTTTACTGCTAAATCCATCGCCGACAAGCAAGAAGAAGCCAAAAAGGAAGACGCTAAACGCCACGATAAAGAGCAGGTGTAAGTCGTGTTCGACATTGGTTTTAGTGAGCTCCTGCTGGTCTTTGTGATTGGCCTGATTGTGCTGGGGCCGCAGCGTCTGCCGGTGGCAGTGAAAACCGTTGCGGGCTGGGTTCGTGCGCTGAGATCGCTGGCATCGACCGTTCAGAATGAACTGGCGCAGGAGCTTAAGCTGCAGGAATTTCAGGAAAGCCTGAAAAAGGTCGAGAAGGCGAGCATGGATAACCTGACGCCGGAACTGAAAGCGTCAATGGATGAGCTGCGCGAAGCGGCGGAATCGATGAAGCGCTCCTATAGCGTTAACGATCCTGAAAAAGCGAGCGATGAAGCGAACACCATCCATAACCCGGTGGTGAAGGGCAGCGAGGAGCAGCGCGAGGGCGTAACACCTGCCAGCGCTGAACATCAGGCTGCCGCGCCAGAACAGACGCCTCAGGAAACCGAAGTGAAAAAACAGGCGCAGCCGGAAGAGCCGGTAGCAAAAACGGCGGAAGTGAAGCCCGCTGCGTCCGTTTCCGAATCATCCCCCTCGTCGAGTGATAAAGCGTAAACATGGCAGTAGATGATACTCAACCGCTGATTACGCACCTCATTGAGCTGCGTAAGCGCCTGTTAAACTGCATTATTGCGGTTTTACTCATATTCCTGTGCCTGGTCTATTTTGCCAACGATATCTATCAGGTGGTCTCTGCACCGCTGATCAAGCAGATGCCGCTGGGCGCAACGATGATTGCAACAGACGTTGCTTCGCCGTTCTTTACCCCCATCAAGCTGACCTTCTGGGTGTCGTTGATTGCTTCTGCACCGGTCATTCTTTATCAGGTGTGGGCGTTTGTGGCGCCCGCGCTGTATAAGCATGAACGCAAGCTGGTTATCCCGCTGCTGGTGTCCAGCTCGCTGCTGTTCTATATCGGCATGGCGTTTGCCTATTTCGTTGTCTTCCCGCTGGCCTTCGGCTTCCTGACGCATACTGCGCCGGAAGGGGTCCAGGTGTCGACGGATATCGCCAGCTACCTCAGCTTTGTGATGGCGCTGTTTATGGCGTTTGGCGTGGCATTCGAAGTGCCGGTGGCCATTGTGCTGCTCTGCTGGGTAGGAGTAACGACCCCGGATGACCTGCGTAAGAAGCGTCCGTATATCCTTGTGGGCGCATTTGTTGTTGGCATGCTGCTGACACCGCCGGATGTGTTCTCGCAGACGCTGCTGGCCATACCGATGTACTGTCTGTTTGAGGTCGGCGTTTTCTTCTCGCGTTTCTACGTGGGTAAAGGACGTCGAGCGGATGACGAAGACGATACGTCCGACAAGACCACTGAAGAGTAAAACCAGCCGCCCGTCAGGGCGGTTGTTATATGGGGATTTGCATGTTTGATATCGGACTCAACCTGACCAGCTCGCAGTTTGCGAAAGATCGTGATGAGGTGGTTGCGCGCGCGTTTGCCGCCGGGGTGAAAGGACTGCTGCTGACGGGCACCAACCTGCATGAGAGCGAGCAGGCGCAGCAGCTGGCGCAACGATACGATCGCTGTTGGTCTACTGCTGGCGTGCATCCTCACGACAGCAGCCAGTGGACCGCGGAAAGTGGCGACACCCTGTACAGGCTGGCAAAGACGTCAGACGTTGTGGCTATCGGCGAATGCGGTCTCGATTTCAACCGTAACTTTTCCACGCCTGAAGAGCAGGAAAAGGCGTTTACTGCCCAGCTTGCGCTGGCGGCAGAGCTTGGAATGCCCGTGTTTATGCACTGCCGCGACGCGCATGAGCGTTTCCTGGCACTTCTGGATCCGTGGCTGGAGAAACTGCCCGGCGCGGTACTGCACTGCTTCACCGGTTCACGGCAGGAAGCGCTGGATTGCCTGAAGCGAGGGCTTTATCTGGGTATTACTGGCTGGGTGTGCGATGAGCGCCGCGGGCTTGAACTTCGTGAGCTGTTGCCGGTAATCCCGGCTGACCGGCTGCTCCTCGAAACCGATGCGCCTTATCTGCTACCGCGCGATATGAAGCCCAAACCGGCATCGCGGCGAAATGAGCCCGCGTATCTGGGGCACATTGTTGAGAGCGTCGCGAAGTGGCGCGAAGAGGATCCGCACTGGCTTTCGGCGCAGACGGATGACAACGTGCGTAATCTGTTCGGAATAAACGTTTAAAGCTTGCGGAAGTCGGTGTTTTTAACGCTCTGCAGCACCTGCTTGTTCAGCAGATTGAGCAACAGCATAGAGCGCGCTTCCCCGTCTGGCTCGGCAAAAATCGCCTGCAGGCCTTCGAAAGCGCCTTCGGTAATCACGACGCTATCGCCCGAGTAAGGAGTTTCGGGGTCGGTGATCCCTTCAGGCTGTTGATAAATTGACAGCTGATGAATGACCGTCGACGGAACCGTTGCCGGGTGGGCACCAAAACGAACGAAGTGGCTGACGCCGCGCGTTGCGCTGATGGTGGTGGTGTGGATGACTTCCGGGTCGAACTCCACAAACAGGTAGTTCGGGAACAACGGCTCACTGACGGTTGTGCGCTTCCCGCGCTGCATTTTTTCAAGCGTGATCACGGGTGTCAGGCAATTTACAGACTGACGTTCAAGATGTTCCTGCGCGCGCTGAAGTTGCCCGCGTTTGCAATACAGTAAATACCAGGCCTGCATAATCACTCTTTCCCTTAGTTCGGGGCGCAAGCATATCAAAACCCTGGCGGGATCGCTAAGTTGATTATAATGGGGGAAAATGGAACAGAACGCATAAGTTCACGCTTATTTAACAAAATTACAGCATCAAGCAGGCTTACGCCGTATAATGAAGCGCTTACAGAGAGGCCATGATTAACTGCATGAAATACCACGATCTCCGCGACTTCCTGACGCTGCTGGAAAAGCAGGGTGAACTCAAACGTATTACACTTCCTGTCGATCCTTATCTGGAGATGACAGAAATTGCTGACCGCACCCTGCGTGCCGGTGGCCCCGCATTACTGTTTGAAAATCCGAAAGGTTACTCCATGCCGGTGCTGTGCAACCTGTTTGGTACACCGCGTCGTGTTGCACTGGGAATGGGGCAGGAAGACGTCTCTGCGCTGCGTGAAGTCGGTAAACTGCTGGCGTTTCTGAAAGAGCCGGAGCCACCGAAAGGCTTCCGCGATCTGTTCGACAAGCTGCCGCAGTTTAAGCAGGTGCTGAACATGCCCACCAAACGCCTGCGCGGCGCGCCGTGCCAGCAGAAAGTGCTCGAAGGCGATGCGGTTGATCTGACTAAAATCCCCATCATGCAGTGCTGGCCTGAAGATGCCGCTCCGCTTATCACCTGGGGGCTGACCGTTACGCGCGGCCCGCACAAAGAGCGGCAAAACCTCGGTATTTACCGCCAGCAGTTGATTGGCAAGAATAAACTCATCATGCGCTGGCTGTCGCATCGCGGCGGCGCGCTGGATTTCCAGGAGTGGTGCGCTGCGCATCCGGGGGAGCGTTTCCCGGTGTCTGTCGCCTTAGGCGCCGATCCGGCCACCATTCTGGGAGCCGTCACGCCGGTGCCGGATACGCTCTCTGAATATGCATTTGCAGGCCTGCTGCGCGGAACGAAAACCGAAGTCGTGAAGTGTATCTCTAACGATCTCGAAGTTCCGGCCAGTGCGGAAATTGTGCTGGAAGGTTACCTTGAGCAGGGTGAAATGGCGCCAGAAGGCCCTTACGGCGACCACACCGGCTATTACAACGAAGTGGATAACTTCCCTGTGTTTACCGTGACGCACATTACGCAGCGTGAAGATGCGATTTATCACTCCACGTATACCGGACGTCCACCGGATGAACCGGCGGTGCTGGGCGTGGCGCTGAATGAAGTGTTTGTGCCGATCCTGCAAAAGCAGTTCCCGGAAATTGTTGATTTTTATCTGCCGCCTGAAGGATGCTCGTATCGCATGGCGGTGGTCACGATGAAGAAGCAGTATCCTGGTCATGCTAAACGCGTGATGATGGGCGTATGGTCTTTCCTGCGCCAGTTTATGTATACCAAATTTGTTATTGTCTGCGATGATGACGTTAACGCCCGCGACTGGAATGACGTAATCTGGGCCATTACCACGCGAATGGACCCGGCGCGCGATACGGTGTTAGTCGAAAATACGCCGATAGATTACCTGGATTTTGCCTCGCCGGTTTCCGGCCTTGGCTCAAAGATGGGACTGGATGCCACAAATAAATGGCCTGGCGAAACCGACCGTGAATGGGGTCGCCCGATCAAAAAAGATCCTGCAGTGACCGCGCGAATTGACGCGATCTGGGACGAGCTGGCCATAATGAATAACGGTAAACCCTGAGCTGACCGTTAAGCCCTATAGACTTCCCGACAGAGAGAGCGAATGACAACCTTAAGCTGTAAAGTGACCTCGGTAGATGCCATCACCGACACCGTATATCGCGTCCGTTTAGTGCCAGAAGCGCCATTCTCTTTCCGCGCGGGTCAGTACCTGATGGTTGTGATGGATGAGCGTGATAAGCGTCCTTTCTCTATGGCCTCAACGCCAGCGGAGCAGGAATTTATTGAGCTTCATATTGGTGCGTCAGAGCTTAACCTGTATGCGATGGCGGTGATGGATCGGATCCTGAAGGAACGTGAAATCGTGGTGGATATTCCGCACGGCGATGCGTGGCTGCGCGATGACGAAGACCGTCCGCTGATCCTGATCGCTGGCGGTACGGGCTTCTCTTATGTGCGCTCTATTCTGTTGACCGCCCTGGCGCGTAACCCGGACCGTGACATCACCATTTACTGGGGTGGCCGCGAAGAGAAACATCTGTACGACCTGTCTGAGCTGGAAGCGCTGAGCGTAACCCATCCTAACCTGCGCATTGAGCCGGTGGTCGAGCAGCCGGAAGAGGGCTGGCGTGGTCGCAGCGGGACGGTGCTGACGGCGGTGCTGCAGGATCACGGCACGCTGGCAGGGCACGATATCTATATCGCTGGCCGTTTTGAGATGGCGAAAATTGCCCGCGACCTGTTCTGCAACGAACGTGACGCGCGTGAAGACCGCCTGTTTGGCGATGCGTTTGCCTTCATATAAATAAAAAACCCGCCCCTGACAGGCGGGAAGAACGGCAACTAAACTGTCTCTCTTCGCCAATGACGCCATAACTGCGTTAGCTGCGCTCGTTCACCCGAATCACTTACTTGAGTAAGCTCATCGGGATTCGCTCGCTTGCCGCCTTGTTCTGACGCCATTGGCTTTGAGATACTTTTCCTGATTTACACTCTCTCAAACACCGTCGCGATACCCTGACCCAGCCCGATACACATCGTTGCCAGACCAAACTGGGCATCTTTGCGTTCCATCAGGTTGATAAGCGTCGTGCTGATACGCGCCCCGGAGCAGCCCAGCGGGTGGCCGAGGGCGATCGCGCCGCCGTTGAGGTTAATCTTCTCGTCGATCTGCTCCATCAGCCCCAGATCTTTAATGCACGGCAGGATCTGCGCGGCGAACGCTTCGTTCATTTCAAACAGGTCGATGTCGCTGGCGGTTAATCCCGCTTTTTTCAGCGCCAGCTTCGAGGCCGGAACCGGGCCGTAACCCATGATTGAAGGATCGCAGCCCACGACCGCCATCGAACGTACCCGTGCGCGAGGCGTTAAGCCCAGCTCGCGGGCGCGACTTTCGCTCATCACCAGCATCGCGGCGGCACCGTCTGACAGCGCCGACGACGTACCTGCCGTTACCGTACCGGTGACCGGATCAAACGCAGGGCGCAGGGTAGAAAGCGCTTCTACGGTGGTTTCCGGGCGGATGACTTCGTCGTAGCTGAACTGCTTCAGTACGCCGTCAGCGTCGTGGCCGCCGGTCGGGATGATCTCATTCTTAAAGGCACCGGACTGCGTCGCCGCCCATGCGCGAGCGTGAGAGCGCGCGGCAAAGGCATCCTGCATTTCACGGCTAATGCCGTGCAGACGAGAGAGCATCTCGGCGGTCAGACCCATCATCCCCGCGGCTTTCGCCACGTTACGGCTCATGCCAGGATGAAAATCGACCCCGTGGCTCATCGGCACGTGCCCCATGTGCTCAACGCCGCCCACCAGGCAGGCCTGCGCATCACCGGTCATGATCATCCGCGCCGCGTCGTGCAGCGCCTGCATTGACGAACCGCACAGGCGGTTGACGGTGACGGCCGGAACCGAATGCGGGATCTCCGCCAGCAGCGACGCGTTACGGGCGATGTTGAAACCTTGCTCCAGAGTCTGCTGCACGCAGCCCCAGTAGATATCGTCCAGCGCAGCAGGATCCAGCGCCGGGTTACGCGCCAGCAGGCTACGCATCAGATGCGCGGAGAGGTCTTCCGCACGCACGTTACGGAATGCACCGCCTTTTGAACGGCCCATCGGGGTGCGAATCGCATCAACAATGACAACCTTTTCCATTGTGACTCCTTAAGCCGTTTTCAGCTCGCCAACCGGACGGGCTGGCTCAACTGCCGGATAGTAGGGTTCGTTATGGCGCGCTTTGTTACGCAGCCCTTCCGGCACCTCATAAAGCGGGCCGAGGTGCTGATACTGCTGAGCCATATCGAGATAGCGGGCGCTGCCGAGCGTGTCCAACCAGCGGAACGCGCCGCCGTGGAACGGAGGGAAGCCCAGGCCGTACACCAGCGCCATATCGGCTTCTGCCGGGCTGGCGATGATGCCTTCTTCAAGGCAACGCACCACTTCGTTGATCATCGGGATCATCATGCGGGCGATGATCTCATCGTCGGTGAAGTCGCGTTTCGGCTGGCTTACATCGGCCAGCAGGCCGTCCACCACGGCATCTTCTTCTTTCTTCGGTTTGCCTTTGCTGTCTTCTTTATAGCGCCAGAAGCCCAGGCCGTTTTTCTGGCCGAAGCGGTTAGCGTCGAACAGAGCGTCAATGGCGTCGCGATAATCTTTCTGCATACGCTGCGGGAAGCCTGCCGCCATCACCGCCTGAGCGTGGTGAGCGGTATCAATGCCGACCACGTCCAGCAGATACGCCGGGCCCATCGGCCAGCCGAACTGTTTTTCCATCACTTTGTCGATTTTGCGGAAGTCTGCACCGTCGCGCAGCAGCTGGCTGAAACCGGCGAAGTAAGGGAACAGCACGCGGTTGACGAAGAAGCCCGGGCAGTCGTTAACAACGATCGGCGTTTTGCCCATCTTGCTGGCCCATGCCACCACTTTAGCGATGGTTTCGTCAGAGGTTTTTTCCCCGCGGATCACTTCGACCAGCGGCATACGGTGTACCGGGTTGAAGAAGTGCATCCCGCAGAAGTTTTCCGGACGCTTCAACACGCTCGCCAGTTCGCTGATTGGAATGGTGGAGGTGTTAGAGGCCAGCACGGTCTCAGGACGAACTTTATCTTCCGTTTCTGCCAGCACCGCTTTTTTGACTTTCGGGTTCTCGACGACGGCTTCGACCACCACGTCCACACGGTCGAAACCGCTGTATTCCAGCACAGGCTGAATGGTGGAGATCACGCCTGCAAGCTTCAGCCCGTCAATTTTTCCGCGCTCCAGCTGTTTATTCAGCAGCTTGGCCGCTTCGGTCATGCCCAGCGTCAGGGATTCCTCGCTGATGTCTTTCATCACTACCGGCACGCCTTTCCAGGCCGACTGGTAAGCGATGCCGCCACCCATAATGCCCGCACCAAGTACCGCCGCATGTTTTGGCGTCTCAACGTTTTTAGTCAGCTGTTTGGCTTTACCCTTCACGAACTGATCGTTGAGGAAGATACCGACCAGCGCGCGGGCTTCATTGGTGTGCGCCAGCGGGACAAAGCTCTGATTTTCGAGCTTCAGCGCTTCATCGCGTCCGAGACGAGCAGCCGCTTCAATGGTTTTCACCGCCGTGATCGGCGCCGGGTAGTGTTTACCCGCCGTCTGCATCACCATGCCTTTGGCGATGGTGAAGCTCATGGTGGCTTCAATCTTGCTGAGTTTTAACGGTTCCAGCTTCGGCTGGCGTTTGGCTTTCCAGTCGAGATCGCCGTTAATGGCCTGACGCAGAATGGCGAGTGCGCCTTCAACCAGTTTCTCTGGCTTCACGACGCCGTCGACCAGGCCGATTTTCTGCGCCTGTTCTGCGCCGACATCTTTACCTGCGGCAATGATCTCCAGCGCGCTGTCGGCACCCAGCATGCGCGGCATACGCACGGAGCCGCCAAAGCCCGGCATGATGCCCAGCCTGGTTTCCGGCAGGCCGATGCGCAGGTCCGGCGTTGCCAGACGGTAGTCGGTCGCGAGTACGCATTCGCAGCCGCCGCCCAGCGCGTAGCCGTTAACGGCGGAAATGGTCGGGACAGGCAGATCTTCCAGACGATTAAAGACGCTGTTGGCAAAGTGCAGCCACTGGCTCAGCTGTTCTTCCGGGACCAGGAACAGCGAAAGAAACTCGGTGATATCGGCACCGACAATAAAGGCCGCTTTGTTCGAACGCAGCAGCAGCCCTTTTAATTCAGGTTGTTTTTCAAGAACATCCAGCGCCTGGCCAAGACTGGCCACCGTCGCGGTATCAAGCTTGTTCACTGAGCCGGGAGCATCGAACACCAGTTCGGCAATGCCATCTTCCAGCCAGTTGAGGTACAGGGTGTCGCCTTTGTAGAGCATGTCAGTCTCCTGAATCCAGCAATTGGATCTGGTCATACCAGATGAATCGGAGTGTGGGATTTATGTTAATAAAATGCAAATTACTCATTAAGAAAATGCTGCATTGATCACGGTCGGTGGAAATCACGCAGCCGGAGTGAGGTGTGCTAAGATGCGATGACTTGAGGTCAAAAAAACGAAAGGAAGAATGATGGACTCACTGGCTTCGCTTTATAAAAATCATATCGTTACCCTACAGGAACGTACCCGCGATGTACTGGCCCGCTTTAAGCTGGATGCGCTGCTGATCCACTCCGGCGAGCTGATGAATACCTTTCTGGATGACCACGCTTATCCGTTTAAGGTGAACCCGCAGTTTAAAGCCTGGGTGCCGGTGACTCAGGTTCCAAATTGCTGGCTGCTGGTGGATGGCGTGAACAAGCCGAAACTGTGGTTCTACCTGCCGGTCGATTACTGGCACAACGTAGAGCCGCTGCCGACCTCTTTCTGGACGGAAGAGATTGATGTGATTGCACTGCCGAAAGCGGACGGCATTGGCAGCCAGCTGCCTGCGGCGCGTGGCAACATCGGCTACATTGGCCCTGTTCCGGAGCGCGCGCTGGGTCTGGATATTCCGGCAGACAAACTCAATCCGAAAGGGGTGCTGGATTACCTGCACTATTACCGCGCGTATAAAACCGACTACGAACTTTACTGCATGCGTGAAGCGCAAAAAACGGCGGTGAACGGTCACCGTGCGGCGCATGAAGCGTTCCAGTCCGGCATGAGCGAGTTCGATATCAACCAGGCCTATCTGACCGCGACAGGCCACCGTGATACCGACGTGCCGTACAGCAATATCGTCGCGCTGAATGAGCACGCGTCCGTGCTTCACTACACCAAACTGGATCACCACGTTCCGTCGGAGATGCGCAGCTTCCTGCTTGACGCAGGCGCCGAGTACAACGGTTACGCGGCCGACCTGACCCGTACCTGGGCGGCGAATGCGGATACCGATTTCGCGCAGCTGATTAAAGACGTGAACGATGAACAGCTGGCGCTGATTGCCACCATGAAGGCCGGAACCAGCTATGTGGATTACCACATCCAGTTCCATCAGCGCATCGCAAAACTGCTGCGTAAACATCAGATTGTGAAAGACATGAGCGAAGAAGCGATGGTCGAGAACGATCTGACCGGGCCATTCATGCCGCACGGTATCGGCCACCCGCTGGGCCTGCAGGTTCACGACGTTGCGGGCTTTATGCAGGATGATACCGGGACGCACCTGGCGGCACCGTCTAAATATCCTTACCTGCGCTGCACCCGTATTCTGGAGCCGCGTATGGTGTTGACGATTGAACCGGGGATCTACTATATCGAATCCCTGCTGGCGCCGTGGCGTGAAGGCCAGTTCAGCAAACACTTCAACTGGGAAAAAATTGATGCGCTGAAGCCGTTTGGCGGTATTCGCATCGAAGATAACGTGGTGGTTCACGAAAACGGTATCGAGAATATGACGCGAGACCTGAAGCTGGCCTGATGGAAAGCTGGCTGATACCGGCTGAACCGGTCACCTTTGTTGAGGAAATCAAGAAAAGCCGCTTTATTACGCTGCTGGCGCATACCGACGGCGTAGAGGCGGCAAAGGCGTTTGTCGAATCCGTTCGGGCTGAGCATCCTGACGCGCGTCACCACTGTGTGGCGTGGGTGGCAGGACCGCCAGACGATTCGCAACAGCTGGGGTTTTCCGACGACGGTGAACCGGCGGGCACGGCCGGTAAACCCATGCTTTCGCAGCTGATGGGCAGCGGCGTGGGTGAAATTACCGCCGTGGTGGTGCGCTACTACGGCGGCATCCTGTTAGGCACGGGTGGGCTGGTAAAAGCGTATGGCGGCGGAGTTCAGCAGGCACTGAATATGCTCACAACTACCCGCAAAACGCCGCTCACCGAATATACTTTGTTGTGCGATTACGCTCAGCTATCGGGCATTGAAACGCTGCTCAAACAGTTTAACGGCGTCATCGCGCACAGTGAATATCAGGCAATGGTGCAATTACGCGTGGCGCTTCCGCAGGCGGAGCTGGCTGCTTTTTCAGCAAAACTGGCTGATTTTAGTCGTGGTTCGTTGCAATTGCTGCCGATTGAAGAATAATCCCCACCTCACTTTTTTGAATACCAAAGGAAGCGGCAGAGATGCATTTTCGTGCCATAACCCGAATCGTTGGACTGCTGGTCATACTCTTTTCCGGGACGATGATTCTCCCGGGACTGGTGGCGCTTATCTACCGGGACGGCGCGGGGCGGGCATTTACCCAGACCTTCTTTGTCGCGCTGGCGATCGGCTCGCTGCTGTGGTGGCCAAACCGTCGTCAGAAAGGTGAGCTGAAATCTCGCGAAGGATTTCTGATTGTGGTTCTGTTCTGGACGGTGCTGGGGAGCGTCGGTTCGCTGCCCTTCATCTTCTCTGAACAGCCTAACCTGAGCATCACGGATGCCTTTTTTGAATCCTTCTCCGGTTTAACAACCACCGGGGCGACGACGCTGGTGGGGCTGGATTCACTCCCGCACGCCATTCTCTTTTATCGTCAGATGCTGCAGTGGTTCGGGGGGATGGGGATCATCGTCCTGGCCGTGGCTATTCTTCCTATTCTGGGCGTTGGCGGCATGCAGCTTTATCGCGCCGAAATGCCCGGGCCGCTGAAAGATAACAAAATGCGCCCGCGTATTGCCGAGACGGCGAAAACCCTCTGGCTTATCTATGTATTACTGACGGTGGCCTGTGCGCTGGCGCTATGGTTCGCCGGGATGCCCGCTTTCGACGCCATCGGACACAGCTTTGCGACGATCGCGATCGGTGGGTTCTCCACTCACGACGCCAGCGTCGGCTACTTCGACAGCCCTACGATTAACACCATTATTGCCATTTTCCTGCTGATTTCAGGCTGTAACTATGGCCTGCACTTCTCTTTACTGAGCGGGCGCAGCCTGAAAGTGTACTGGCGTGACCCTGAGTTCCGCATGTTCATTGGCGTCCAGCTTACGCTGGTGATCATCTGTACCCTGGTGCTGTGGTTCCATGATGTTTACAACTCCGCGCTGACCACGCTAAATCAGGCGTTCTTCCAGGTGGTATCGATGGCGACGACCGCCGGGTTTACCACGGACAGCATCGCGCGCTGGCCGCTGTTCCTGCCGGTGCTGCTTTTATGCTCGGCATTTATCGGGGGCTGTGCGGGTTCTACGGGCGGCGGCCTGAAGGTAATTCGTATTCTGCTGCTGTTTAAGCAGGGGAACCGTGAGCTGAAGCGCCTGGTCCACCCGAACGCGGTTTACAGCATCAAACTCGGGAACCGCGCGCTGCCGGAACGTATCCTCGAAGCGGTGTGGGGATTCTTCTCGGCGTATGCGTTGGTCTTTATCGTCAGTATGCTGGCGATTATCGCGACGGGGGTGGATGATTTCTCCGCCTTTGCGTCCGTCGTAGCAACATTGAATAACCTCGGGCCCGGCCTGGGCGTTGTGGCAGATAACTTTGCCAGCATGAACCCGGTC
The DNA here is from genome assembly GCF_020149545.1 of Enterobacter cloacae complex sp. ECL352. Taxonomy (NCBI): domain Bacteria; kingdom Pseudomonadati; phylum Pseudomonadota; class Gammaproteobacteria; order Enterobacterales; family Enterobacteriaceae; genus Enterobacter; species Enterobacter cloacae complex sp. ECL352. The sequence continues at coordinate 2,119,145 of NZ_CP083709.1, read as the reverse complement.
GCGAAATGGATCCTCATCGCCAATATGCTGTTTGGTCGTCTTGAGGTCTTTACGCTGCTGGTGCTGTTCACCCCTACATTCTGGCGCGAGTAAGGAGCCGTTGATGAAAACATTGATTCTTTTCTCTACGCGAGACGGGCAAACGCGCGAGATTGCCGCGTATCTGGCATCGGAATTAAAAGAGCTGGGTATTTACTCTGATGTGGTGAACCTGAACCGTGCGGAGCAGATTGCCTGGCAGGAGTACGATCGCGTGGTAATTGGCGCGTCAATTCGTTACGGGCATTTCCATCCGGCGCTGGATCGCTTTGTGAAAAAGCACACGGCGGTGCTCAACAAATTGCCTGGTGCGTTTTACTCGGTCAACCTGGTCGCACGTAAAGCTGAGAAGCGTACGCCGCAGACCAACAGCTACACGCGCAAGTTTTTACTCAGCTCGCCGTGGCAGCCAGACCTGTGCGCCGTCTTTGCCGGCGCGCTGCGTTACCCTCGCTACCGCTGGTATGACCGCTTTATGATCCGCCTGATTATGAAGATGACGGGGGGTGAAACCGATACGCGTAAAGAAGTGGTTTATACCGACTGGTCGCAGGTGGCCAGTTTTGCGCGGGAAATCGCACATTTAACGGGCGATTCGCGACATAAATAAGCGTTAAGTTTGAAAAGTGAGCGAACGAAAAGTTTTTTGTATTTTATGCTTGTCACGTCGGAATAACTCCCTATAATGCGCCTCCACTGACACGGAACAACGGCACACACGCCGCCGGGTCAGCAGAGAAAAGCGAAATTAATCACTTGACTCTGAAGCGGGAAAGCGTAATATGCACACCCCGCGCCGCTGCGAAAAGCGAAGCGGCACTGCTCTTTAACAATTTATCAGACAATCTGTGTGGGCACTCAAAGTGACATGGATTCTTAATGTCTTCGGACAATAAATGAATACCAAGTCTCTGAGTGAACATACGTAATTCATTACGAAGTTTAATTCACGAGCATCAAACTTAAATTGAAGAGTTTGATCATGGCTCAGATTGAACGCTGGCGGCAGGCCTAACACATGCAAGTCGAGCGGCAGCGGAAAGTAGCTTGCTACTTTGCCGGCGAGCGGCGGACGGGTGAGTAATGTCTGGGAAACTGCCTGATGGAGGGGGATAACTACTGGAAACGGTAGCTAATACCGCATAACGTCGCAAGACCAAAGAGGGGGACCTTCGGGCCTCTTGCCATCAGATGTGCCCAGATGGGATTAGCTAGTAGGTGGGGTAACGGCTCACCTAGGCGACGATCCCTAGCTGGTCTGAGAGGATGACCAGCCACACTGGAACTGAGACACGGTCCAGACTCCTACGGGAGGCAGCAGTGGGGAATATTGCACAATGGGCGCAAGCCTGATGCAGCCATGCCGCGTGTATGAAGAAGGCCTTCGGGTTGTAAAGTACTTTCAGCGGGGAGGAAGGTGTTGTGGTTAATAACCACAGCAATTGACGTTACCCGCAGAAGAAGCACCGGCTAACTCCGTGCCAGCAGCCGCGGTAATACGGAGGGTGCAAGCGTTAATCGGAATTACTGGGCGTAAAGCGCACGCAGGCGGTCTGTCAAGTCGGATGTGAAATCCCCGGGCTCAACCTGGGAACTGCATTCGAAACTGGCAGGCTAGAGTCTTGTAGAGGGGGGTAGAATTCCAGGTGTAGCGGTGAAATGCGTAGAGATCTGGAGGAATACCGGTGGCGAAGGCGGCCCCCTGGACAAAGACTGACGCTCAGGTGCGAAAGCGTGGGGAGCAAACAGGATTAGATACCCTGGTAGTCCACGCCGTAAACGATGTCGACTTGGAGGTTGTGCCCTTGAGGCGTGGCTTCCGGAGCTAACGCGTTAAGTCGACCGCCTGGGGAGTACGGCCGCAAGGTTAAAACTCAAATGAATTGACGGGGGCCCGCACAAGCGGTGGAGCATGTGGTTTAATTCGATGCAACGCGAAGAACCTTACCTACTCTTGACATCCAGAGAACTTTCCAGAGATGGATTGGTGCCTTCGGGAACTCTGAGACAGGTGCTGCATGGCTGTCGTCAGCTCGTGTTGTGAAATGTTGGGTTAAGTCCCGCAACGAGCGCAACCCTTATCCTTTGTTGCCAGCGGTTAGGCCGGGAACTCAAAGGAGACTGCCAGTGATAAACTGGAGGAAGGTGGGGATGACGTCAAGTCATCATGGCCCTTACGAGTAGGGCTACACACGTGCTACAATGGCGCATACAAAGAGAAGCGACCTCGCGAGAGCAAGCGGACCTCATAAAGTGCGTCGTAGTCCGGATTGGAGTCTGCAACTCGACTCCATGAAGTCGGAATCGCTAGTAATCGTAGATCAGAATGCTACGGTGAATACGTTCCCGGGCCTTGTACACACCGCCCGTCACACCATGGGAGTGGGTTGCAAAAGAAGTAGGTAGCTTAACCTTCGGGAGGGCGCTTACCACTTTGTGATTCATGACTGGGGTGAAGTCGTAACAAGGTAACCGTAGGGGAACCTGCGGTTGGATCACCTCCTTACCTTAAAGAACCTGCCTTTGTAGTGTCCACACAGATTGTCTGATGAAAAACAGCAGTAAAAATCTCTGCAGGCTTGTAGCTCAGGTGGTTAGAGCGCACCCCTGATAAGGGTGAGGTCGGTGGTTCAAGTCCACTCAGGCCTACCAAACTCCTTTTAAAGGATGAGCGGTACAGAGATTATAAACGATGGGGCTATAGCTCAGCTGGGAGAGCGCCTGCTTTGCACGCAGGAGGTCTGCGGTTCGATCCCGCATAGCTCCACCATCTTTTACTGCGAACACAAGAAAACTTCAGAGTGAACCTGAAAAGGTGCACTGCGAAGTTTTGCTCTTTAAAAATCTGGATCAAGCTGAAAATTGAAACGACACATCTTAATTGGTGTGTTCGAGTCTCTCAAATTTTCGCAATCAGAAGATGAAACATCTTCGGGTTGTGAGGTTAAGCGACTAAGCGTACACGGTGGATGCCCTGGCAGTCAGAGGCGATGAAGGACGTGCTAATCTGCGAAAAGCGCCGGCGAGGTGATATGAACCTTTGACCCGGCGATGTCCGAATGGGGAAACCCAGTGTGATTCGTCACACTATCGTTAACTGAATACATAGGTTAACGAGGCGAACCGGGGGAACTGAAACATCTAAGTACCCCGAGGAAAAGAAATCAACCGAGATTCCCCCAGTAGCGGCGAGCGAACGGGGAGCAGCCCAGAGTCTGAATCAGCTTGTGTGTTAGTGGAAGCGTCTGGAAAGTCGCACGGAACAGGGTGACAGTCCCGTACACGAAAGCACACAGGTTGTGAACTCGAAGAGTAGGGCGGGACACGTGGTATCCTGTCTGAATATGGGGGGACCATCCTCCAAGGCTAAATACTCCTGACTGACCGATAGTGAACCAGTACCGTGAGGGAAAGGCGAAAAGAACCCCGGCGAGGGGAGTGAAAAAGAACCTGAAACCGTGTACGTACAAGCAGTGGGAGCACCCTTGTGGTGTGACTGCGTACCTTTTGTATAATGGGTCAGCGACTTATATTCTGTAGCAAGGTTAACCGTATAGGGGAGCCGAAGGGAAACCGAGTCTTAACTGGGCGTTAAGTTGCAGGGTATAGACCCGAAACCCGGTGATCTAGCCATGGGCAGGTTGAAGGTTGGGTAACACTAACTGGAGGACCGAACCGACTAATGTTGAAAAATTAGCGGATGACTTGTGGCTGGGGGTGAAAGGCCAATCAAACCGGGAGATAGCTGGTTCTCCCCGAAAGCTATTTAGGTAGCGCCTCGTGAACTCATCTTCGGGGGTAGAGCACTGTTTCGGCTAGGGGGCCATCCCGGCTTACCAACCCGATGCAAACTACGAATACCGAAGAATGTTATCACGGGAGACACACGGCGGGTGCTAACGTCCGTCGTGAAGAGGGAAACAACCCAGACCGCCAGCTAAGGTCCCAAAGTCATGGTTAAGTGGGAAACGATGTGGGAAGGCACAGACAGCCAGGATGTTGGCTTAGAAGCAGCCATCATTTAAAGAAAGCGTAATAGCTCACTGGTCGAGTCGGCCTGCGCGGAAGATGTAACGGGGCTAAACCATGCACCGAAGCTGCGGCAGCGACGCTTAGGCGTTGTTGGGTAGGGGAGCGTTCTGTAAGCCGTTGAAGGTGTGCTGTGAGGCATGCTGGAGGTATCAGAAGTGCGAATGCTGACATAAGTAACGATAAAGCGGGTGAAAAGCCCGCTCGCCGGAAGACCAAGGGTTCCTGTCCAACGTTAATCGGGGCAGGGTGAGTCGACCCCTAAGGCGAGGCCGAAAGGCGTAGTCGATGGGAAACAGGTTAATATTCCTGTACTTGGTGTTACTGCGAAGGGGGGACGGAGAAGGCTATGTTAGCCGGGCGACGGTTGTCCCGGTTTAAGCATGTAGGCGGAGGTTCCAGGTAAATCCGGTACCTTTTAACGCTGAGGTGTGATGACGAGGCACTACGGTGCTGAAGTAACAAATGCCCTGCTTCCAGGAAAAGCCTCTAAGCATCAGGTAACACGAAATCGTACCCCAAACCGACACAGGTGGTCAGGTAGAGAATACCAAGGCGCTTGAGAGAACTCGGGTGAAGGAACTAGGCAAAATGGTGCCGTAACTTCGGGAGAAGGCACGCTGATATGTAGGTGAAGCCCCTGCGGGTGGAGCTGAAATCAGTCGAAGATACCAGCTGGCTGCAACTGTTTATTAAAAACACAGCACTGTGCAAACACGAAAGTGGACGTATACGGTGTGACGCCTGCCCGGTGCCGGAAGGTTAATTGATGGGGTTAGCGGCAACGCGAAGCTCTTGATCGAAGCCCCGGTAAACGGCGGCCGTAACTATAACGGTCCTAAGGTAGCGAAATTCCTTGTCGGGTAAGTTCCGACCTGCACGAATGGCGTAATGATGGCCAGGCTGTCTCCACCCGAGACTCAGTGAAATTGAACTCGCTGTGAAGATGCAGTGTACCCGCGGCAAGACGGAAAGACCCCGTGAACCTTTACTATAGCTTGACACTGAACACTGGTCCTTGATGTGTAGGATAGGTGGGAGGCTTTGAAGCGTGGACGCCAGTCTGCGTGGAGCCGACCTTGAAATACCACCCTTTAATGGCTGGTGTTCTAACGTAGACCCGTAATCCGGGTTGCGGACAGTGTCTGGTGGGTAGTTTGACTGGGGCGGTCTCCTCCCAAAGAGTAACGGAGGAGCACGAAGGTTAGCTAATCCTGGTCGGACATCAGGAGGTTAGTGCAATGGCATAAGCTAGCTTGACTGCGAGAGTGACGGCTCGAGCAGGTGCGAAAGCAGGTCATAGTGATCCGGTGGTTCTGAATGGAAGGGCCATCGCTCAACGGATAAAAGGTACTCCGGGGATAACAGGCTGATACCGCCCAAGAGTTCATATCGACGGCGGTGTTTGGCACCTCGATGTCGGCTCATCACATCCTGGGGCTGAAGTAGGTCCCAAGGGTATGGCTGTTCGCCATTTAAAGTGGTACGCGAGCTGGGTTTAGAACGTCGTGAGACAGTTCGGTCCCTATCTGCCGTGGGCGCTGGAGAATTGAGGGGGGCTGCTCCTAGTACGAGAGGACCGGAGTGGACGCATCACTGGTGTTCGGGTTGTCATGCCAATGGCACTGCCCGGTAGCTAAATGCGGAAAAGATAAGTGCTGAAAGCATCTAAGCACGAAACTTGCCCCGAGATGAGTTCTCCCTGACCCTTTAAGGGTCCTGAAGGAACGTTGAAGACTACGACGTTGATAGGTCGGGTGTGTAAGCGCAGCGATGCGTTGAGCTAACCGATACTAATGAACCGTGAGGCTTAACCTTACAACGCCGAAGCTGTTTCGGCGAAGAGACAGACACGATTTTCAGCCTGATACAGATTAAACAGAATTTGCCTGGCGGCTTTAGCGCGGTGGTCCCACCTGACCCCATGCCGAACTCAGAAGTGAAACGCCGTAGCGCCGATGGTAGTGTGGGGTCTCCCCATGTGAGAGTAGGGAACTGCCAGGCATCAAATAAGTAGAAAGGCCATCCGCAAGGATGGCCTTTTTGCGTTTTTATAGGCTGCACAAACTAATCCCCCAACGCCCTGCTTATACGGTAAACTACCTGCGTTTTTGCATCAGGATAGCGTCTATGAACCACTCCCTTAAGCCCTGGAATACCTTTGGCATTCAACGCAATGCTAAACAAATTGTACGTGCCGATACTGCACAGCAACTGCTGGATGCATGGCAAAGCGCAACTGAAAATAACGAACCCGTACTGATTCTGGGCGAAGGAAGTAATGTCCTGTTTCTCGATGATTTTGCGGGAACGGTGATCGTTAACCGCATCATGGGAATTGATGTGGAAGAGCGTGCCGACAGCTGGCACCTGCACGTGGGGGCCGGAGAAAACTGGCATCATCTGGTGCAATTCACCCTCGAAAAAGGGATGCCGGGCCTGGAAAACCTTGCGCTTATTCCAGGCTGCGCCGGATCGTCACCTATTCAAAACATCGGTGCCTACGGCATCGAACTGAAACATGTCTGCGAATATGTCGACTGCATCGAACTGGCGACCGGAACGGCAAAGCGTTTAACGGCGGAACAGTGCCGGTTTGGCTATCGTGACAGTATTTTCAAACATGAATATCAGGATCGCTACGTGATTGTTGCCGTGGGCCTGCGCCTGTCGAAGGACTGGCAGCCCGTGTTGACCTACGGGGATTTAACGCGTCTCGATCCGGCTACCGTAACCGCCCGCGACATTTTTGATTCCGTTTGCCATATGCGGATGACCAAACTTCCCGATCCAAAAGTAAACGGAAACGCTGGCAGTTTCTTCAAAAACCCGGTTATCAGCAGCGAAAATGCAAAAGCCTTTCTTGAAGGATGGCCAGCCGCACCACATTACCCTCAGGCGGATGGCAGCGTGAAGCTTGCCGCGGGATGGCTTATCGATCAATGCCAGCTAAAAGGCACTTCAGTAGGCGGTGCTGCCGTTCACCAGCAGCAGGCTCTTGTGCTGATTAATCAGCGCGATGCGACCAGCGATGATGTTGTACAGCTGGCTCATTATGTTCGTCAGCGTGTGAGCGAAAAATTTAACGTCTGGCTGGAGCCAGAAGTTCGCTTCATTGGCTGCACAGGTGAAGTTAATGCCGTGGAGGCTATCGCGTGAAGGACAATACCGTTCCCTTAACCCTGATTAGCATCCTTGCTGACGGCGAGTTTCATTCTGGCGAGCAGCTGGGTGAACAGCTTGGCATGAGCCGTGCTGCTATCAATAAACATATCCAGACGCTTCGCGACTGGGGTGTTGATGTGTTCACGGTTCCCGGAAAGGGCTACAGCCTGCCGGAGCCGATTCAATTGCTGAATGAAGAAGCGATCCGCAGTCAGATCGGACACGGCAATGTTGCGGTGCTGCCGGTGATTGATTCGACGAACCAGTATCTTCTGGATCGTCTGGCTGAGCTGAAATCCGGCGATGCCTGCGTTGCTGAATATCAACAGGCCGGTCGCGGCCGTCGCGGTCGCAAATGGTTTTCGCCATTTGGCGCTAACCTCTATCTGTCCATGTACTGGCGACTCGAGCAGGGCCCGGCCGCTGCCATTGGTCTGAGTCTGGTCATCGGCATCGTCATGGCGGAAGTGCTGCACGATCTGGGGGCGGATAAAGTACGCGTTAAATGGCCTAATGACCTCTACCTCAACGATCGTAAACTTGCCGGTATTCTGGTCGAACTGACTGGAAAAACGGGCGATGCGGCGCAAATCGTCATCGGCGCAGGCCTCAACATGGTAATGCGCAATGTACAAAATGATGTGGTGAATCAGGCCTGGACTAACCTCCAGGAGGCGGGGATCGTCATCGATCGCAACACCCTTGCCGTGCGTATGATTAAAGAGTTGCGCAGTTCACTCACGCTTTTTGAGCAGGAAGGGCTGGCATCGTTCCTGTCTCGTTGGGAAAAGCTGGATAACTTCATCAACCGCCCGGTGAAATTGCTGATTGGTGATAAAGAGATCTACGGAACTTCGCGCGGTATTGACGCACAGGGCGCGCTGCTCCTGGAGCAGGATGGCGTGATCAAACCCTGGATGGGCGGTGAGATTTCACTGCGAAGTGCCGAATAACCGGATCGAGTTAATTATGCGAAAACCCGTCTGCGCAACGCTGGCCGTCATGATGAGTGTGCTGTTTTCGCCTCTCTCTCATGCGGATCGGGCCTGGGAGAGTTACAAGGCCCGCTTTTTCAAACCGGAAGGCCGCATTGTTGATACCGGTAATGGCGGCGTGTCGCATACGGAAGGTCAGGGTTTTGCCATGCTGATGGCGGTGGCTAACGACGATAAAGCCACGTTCGATAAGCTCTGGCAATGGACAGACAGTCAGCTGAAGAACAAAGAAAATGGTCTGTTTTACTGGCGCTATAACCCCGCAGAGTCCAACCCGGTCGCCGACAAAAACAACGCTGCAGATGGCGACGTGCTGATTGCCTGGGCGTTGCTGAAAGCCGACGCCCGCTGGCATGACAAGCGCTACAGCGCTGCATCGGATGCAATTACCAAAGCACTGATTGACCACAGCGTGATCCGCTATGCCGGTTACCGCGTAATGCTGCCCGGCGTCCAGGGGTTTAAGCTTGAGGGTGAAGTGGTCCTTAATCCTTCCTATTTCGTGTTTCCGGCCTGGCAGGCCTTCTCCAGACGCAGTCATTTGCCGGTCTGGCGCGATTTGATTAAGGACGGGAAACGCCTGCTGGGGAAAATGGGCTCGGGTAAAGCGAATCTGCCCACTGACTGGGTTTCACTGGCATCAGGTGGAAAGCTGGCTCCCGCAAAAGGCTGGCCGCCGCGAATGAGCTATGACGCGATTCGTGTTCCGCTGTACGTTGCCTGGTCTGATAAGCAAAGCCCGCTGCTGACGCCGTGGAAGGCCTGGTTCGGACAGTTTCCCCGGGAACAAACGCCCGCCTGGGTTAACGTGACGACCAACGAATATGCGCCCTACATGATGGAAGGCGGCCTGCTGGCTGTACGTGATTTCACTATGGGGCAGTCTTCCGGTGAACCCGAAATCACCTCTAAAGACGACTATTATTCGGCAAGTCTGAAAATGCTGGTGTGGATCGCCCAGCAATAATGTCGACATTATCCCTCTCCCCGATGAGGAGAGGGACGTCATACCGTGTTACTGCGGATATGGTACCCAATCCCCGCCGTTCAGGCGAACGTAAGGTTTGTTTTGATATTGAATGACGACTGCGTTAGCGTTTTCTGAGACTTCTGCGGTTTGCGGCAGGTTGCTGGTGAGCTGATCCCAGTTCACGCTATCCTCCACAAACAGCTTCCCGTCAACGGCGCGGGCAACCAGCTCTGAGATCGCCAGATAGCTGGTTGGCTGTGTAATCTCAATCGGTGCGCCCTGATGCGGTGCCTTCATCCCAAAGAATTTAATGCCGGCAGGCACGTTAGTGATGGACGGGCTTGGGATATCACGTAGACCCGAGACCTGCATTCTGTCACCTTTCAGCGCACCACCGTGCTCAGGTACCACAACCACCATCACTTTACGGCCCGATTTTTCCAGCTCCGTGAAGAACGCGTCCAGCTCGTCAAAGAACTTCTGCGCACGCACTTTATAATCAGCCGTTTTGCTCACGCCCGGGAAATGGTTACCGTCGTGGAGCGGCAGGGTGTTAAAGAACGTCGCGCTGCGTGGATTGCTGTCTTTTTCGATGGTCTGCAGCCAGCGCTGCAGGACGGCAGTATCGTCATAAACGGGCGAGCCGTCGAAGCCCAGCAGAGAGACGGGAAGACCGGTTTGATCCATTAACGGTGCCTGCATGCCGCCCTGTTCGCGCACCTCTTTCAGGAAGTTACCGAACTGGCCGTTATGCCCCAGCATCAGGTGCTGCGTAAAGCCCAGTTTTGCGAGGTTATCGAACAGATAACACTGGTTGCCGGCGGGTTGATACAGGTTTTTATGCGATGTCTGACCACAGCTTGCACGCAGCAGGCGGATCGCCGCCGGGCCGCTGTACGAGGTGGCAGAGTTGAAATCTTTAAACTGAATATCGAAGTGTGACCACAGCGGATGAGACATCAAACCGGCGGCGTCCACGTCGGCCCAGGAGAGAGAGCAGATGTTGATCACCAGCAGTTCAAACGGCTGAGCATCCGCCGGCAGCGCATCCGGGAATTTAGTCTGTCGCTTGTCTTCCGCGGTATAGAAACTGGAGAGCCAGGCGTTCAGGTTTGTAGAAGTAGGCGGTGCGGTCTGGGTTGGGATATCGCCCACCACAGGCGTATCGCCTGCCGTTGTGACGGTTGCCGCCGCGCTTCCCCCTGTGGTGGTCACCGTGGTGGTCGGTTGACCAGCAGGCCACAGCGAAAAGTTCGGCCCAGCCAGCGTCAGCACGTTAAGCCAGATCATAATCGCGACGACAAACACCGTGACGCGGATCCACTGTGACAGGAACAGCCAGGCAACCAGCAGCACAAATACCGCGCCAATCATCTGCCAGTTAATAAAACGCTCGGTCAGATCGAGGACATAGCTGGCGCTAAAGCCCGCCACCTGCGACCCCTGGCTCATAATGCTGTCCGGCCCCGGTAGCCAGGTATCATGCCAGAACAGCGCAAAGCCGACAGGTATAGCGACCCAGTGGCGCAAGCGATGTAACCTGATATTCGGCAGCGGCATCAGCAGGAAGGCCATAAACACGAGGTTTAGAAGGGGATGGAAATTCAGATAGCCTGCCCACAGCAGGCCAAACTTCACCAGAAAGTAGAAGTTCCAGCCGGAAAGGCCGCGCCAGTATTGCCAGAGCGGCGAGGGTGACGAAGCGGTATAGGTAGAATTAGTCATGTTTTCGGTCTGCCTTGACGTGTGATGCCCGTGTCAGTGTTCCGGCTGGTTTTACATAGCGAGGTTTAATAAACAGCACTCTGGCCGTATCACGGATACGGCGGATGGAATGGCGCGCATAGTAGCCAAGCGGGAAAAAGATCAGCGCACAGAATATAACCAGTTGAATGATATCGCTGATGTTCATGATGATGCGTTCTCCGCGTTGTCTGTTAATAAGCGAAGGGGTTCCGGAACCCGACGCCAGACGTGTCCATCATGCCTGGCATTGAGGATCGGTTTGGCATCGCTCTTGATAGCGAGCGGCTTAACCCATTGTTCAGGCTGGAGCGCACGCATCTGCACCAGCTCCGCGCTAATCGTATTATCTTCGAACCAAATCATACGGTTCGAGAAAATATCCCCTGTAGGCAGAGGGAAGATGTGGTTAAGCGCCGTATCGAGATCGTTTACCCGGCAGAAGGACAAAAACAGCACCAGGCGATTGTCGCCAATGGTCATGATGTCCCCTGTACGGTTCGGGCGACATAAGGTGAGAGCCTGTTCAACGCGAATACCCGGTACAGGACGCAGGGCAACCATGACCCCTTTTCCGTCTGCAGGAAGAAGCGTGTTGCTCATCATGTTGCCCACGGCGTCGCAGAAGGTATCCCATTTTTGGTACCCACGCAGCTTCATCGGCTGCGTCATGGAGAGCAGCGTGGAAATATCTTCCGGTACGTGGCGGCTAAACTGCTGGCCCTGAACGCTTTCGATAAGCGTCAGGCAGCGTGACAACGGCGCATTCCATGGAATAACCATATTGGCGCCGCAGCCCAGAAGCAGGCGCTCATCGGTGGCGCGCAGGCTGGTATTATTTTCGCGCACGATGATTTTCAACGCACTTCCGCGCTGGCGGCGTAAGGTGTGGATTTGTCGTGCCAGCGTCTCAATCTGGTTATTCTGCATCAGCGAGAAAATAAGGTTTGCCGCCTGGGTTGTGCGGGCTTCATGGAAAAGGGCTTCGTTAGAATCAAACAATGTCCAGTTTTCCGACAGGGCGGGTGCCCCCTCTAAAACCGCGATATGGCTCAGGATGCGTTTTTCATCACTGCGCGGCTGCACCACGGTTTCTTCCTGCTGCGCCAGGTGCCACTCGCCCTCAATATGTTTCAGCGTAAGCTGTTGCCTGGCGCTCACGCCTTTTTCATTACACCAGAATGCAATATCGTAGAGATAGCTGCCTGCCTGGTCACGAATGCTTGCCAGACCGAACAGGGAGCTATATTCGCCCATTAAAAGTGAGAACAGCTTGTCATTATTACTGCCGGGATTGACTATCAATAGCGTGCAATTTTGAAATTTTGCCCATTTATTGATTTTTTCCAGCCAGGGCAGCAGTTTTTCAGCGGGCATATTTTGCAGGACGTTATTTGCGCATTTCAGAATCACAAAATAGTGATCCGGATCAATAGAGCACTGAACGTCGCGGGACAAAAAGTATAGACTATCGGCTTCCGATGTCATGGAAAATAATCGCACCGTCTGGGGGCCGCGACCACTTTCAAGCGTAATAATTTTCTTCGGATCTTCGCCCATGCTAATGACGGCCACGCGGGAATCCTTATCCTGAGCAGCAATTGTCTGGTTTACCAGACTGATAGCATCTTCATTACGGTCCGTATTAATCCACCAGACTCCTCCGACTGGCATGTGGCTCAATTCGTCCCATAATGACTGGATGCCAATAGAAAATATGGAGTCCACGGTGTCCCTCTTTTCGTCTAATTTATCTGTATCTCAGTTTACTAGCGAAAGCGGGTAATGACTCCAACTTATTGATAGTGTTTTATGTTCAGATAATGCCCGATGACTTTGTCATGCAGCTCCACCGATTTTGAGAACGACAGCGACTTCCGTCCCAGCCGTGCCAGGTGCTGCCTCAGATTCAGGTTATGCCGCTCAATTCGCTGCGTATATCGCTTGCTGATTACGTGCAGCTTTCCCTTCAGGCGGGATTCATACAGCGGCCAGCCATCCGTCATCCATATCACCACGTCAAAGGGTGACAGCAGGCTCATAAGACGCCCCAGCGTCGCCATAGTGCGTTCACCGAATACGTGCGCAACAACCGTCTTCCGGAGCCTGTCATACGCGTAAAACAGCCAGCGCTGGCGCGATTTAGCCCCGACGTATCCCCACTGTTCGTCCATTTCCGCGCAGACGATGACGTCACTGCCCGGCTGTATGCGCGAGGTTACCAACTGCGGCCTGAGTTTTTTAAATGGCGGAAAATCGTGTTGAGGCCAACGCCCATAATGCGGGCGGTTGCCCGGCATCCAACGCCATTCATGGCCATATCAATGATTTTCTGGTGCGTACCGGGTTGAGAAGCGGTGTAAGTGAACTGCAGTTGCCATGTTTTACGGCAGTGAGAGCAGAGATAGCGCTGATGTCCGGCAGTGCTTTTGCCGTTACGCACCACCCCGTCAGTAGCTGAACAGGAGGGACAGCTGATAGAAACAGAAGCCACTGGAGCACCTCAAAAACACCATCATACACTAAATCAGTAAGTTGGCAGCATCACCGCGAAAGCGTAGAAATAAACCTAACATTGAAATTAAAGAACATCAGATTTAGCATGTAAATGAAATTTGTCAGGGCAGGAAGCCCCGCAACTTCTTTAGCGTGCGATTTTCCTTAAAGGGATGGAAAAAGAATGGATAATAACGAACCTGGAACCCCAGTCGACTCGACTCTGGGTTACACATTCCAAAACGATTTTCTGGCGCTGACGCAGGCCTTTTCTTTACCTGAAATAGATTACACCGATATTTCCCAGCGGGAACAGTTGGCCGCGGCTATTAAACGCTGGCCGTTATTAGCTGAATTCGCCCATCAACAATAAGGGAGCCATTGATGGCCATACTCGGATTACAGGGTGTCCGTGGCGGTGTGGGTACCACATCAGTTACCGCGGCGCTGGCGTGGTCATTACAGCTTTTAGGTGAATCGGTGCTGGTTATTGACGCCTGCGCCGATAATTTGTTGCGTATGTCGTTTAACGTCGACTTTTCTCGTGAAGAGGGCTGGGCCCGCGCGCTGCTTGATGATAAAGACTGGCAGGATGCAGGGATGCGCTATACCTCCCAGCTTGATCTGCTGCCGTTTGGGCAACTGACCACCACGGAACGCGAGAATGAAGCCGCGTATCAGCGCCTGTTTTCGCAGTTCACGCTGGCGCTGCAAACCCTGAAAGAAAAGGGGCACTACAAGTGGATCCTGCTGGATCTGCCGCACGGCGCCGGCACGCTCACTCGACAGCTTATCGCCCAGTGCGATCATATACTTTCCATCGTCAACGTCGATGCGAACTGCCATATCCGCCTGCATCAGCAGGGGCTGCCTCAGAACGCTCACCTTCTGATTAACGATTTGCGCATTGGCAGCCAGATCCAGGACGATCTGTATCAGGTCTGGCTGCAAAGCCAGCGCCGTCTGCTTCCCATTGTCATCCATCGTGATGAGGGGATGGCGGAATGCCTAGCGTCTAAGCAACCGCTCGGCGAATACCGCAGCGATTCACTGGCGGCAGAAGAGATCCTGACGCTGGCTAACTGGTGTCTGCTGAACTTCGCCAACAGGGCGGAGCATGCAGGGAGTTCTGTATGAGTCGTCTCGCCAGCTGGTTACTCATCCCACCGGTCAGTTCGCGTTTGAGCGAACATTACCGGCATTTCCGCCGGCACGGTGCTTCGGCATTTAGCGCCGCGCTCGGCTGCTTCTGGATGATTCTGGCCTGGATGTTTATTCCACTCGAACACCCGCGCTGGCAGCGCATACGTGCCCGGCACAGTGAGCTATATCCGCATATTAATCCCAACCGGCCGCGTCCTTTGGATCCGGCGCGCTATCTCATTCAGGCCATCTGGCTGGTGGTCACGACATCCCGCTCAGAGAAAATAACGCCGCACTGGCGCAGCTTCTCCCGGGTTCAGCAGTTACGTGAGCGCTACCACCAGTGGCTGGACAGACTGCCCAACAGCGTAAGCGATAAGACCAGCCATCTGGATAACCATAAAGAGCTCGGGCATCTTCACCCGGGCCTGCGGCGTTTTATCCTCGGCGTGATCGTCGTGTTCTCGCTCATTCTGGCGCTGGTCTGTATTACGCAGCCTTTCAATCCTCTGGCGCAGTTCACCTTCCTGATCCTGCTGTGGGGCGTGGCGCTGCTGGTCCGCCGTATTCCGGGCCGCTTCTCGGCGCTGATGCTGATTGTGTTGTCGTTGACCGTCTCCTGTCGCTACATCTGGTGGCGTTATACCTCAACCCTGAACTGGGACGACCCGGTCAGCCTGGTGTGCGGCCTGGTGCTGCTGTTTGCCGAAACCTACGCCTAGATCGTACTGGTGTTGGGCTATTTCCAGGTTATTTGGCCGCTCAACCGCCAGCCGGTTCCGCTGCCAAAAGACACCGCGCAGTGGCCGTCTGTTGATCTCTTTGTACCGACCTACAACGAAGATCTGAGCGTGGTGAAAAACACCATTTATGCTGCGCTGGGCATCGACTGGCCGAAAGACAAGCTCAAGGTCTGGATCCTGGATGACGGCAACCGTCCGGCGTTCCGCCAGTTCGCAGAGGAGGTCGGCGTCGAGTACATCGCTCGTCCGACTCACGAACATGCGAAAGCCGGGAACATCAACAACGCGTTGAAGTATGCCACAGGGGAGTTTGTCTCGATCTTTGACTGTGACCACGTGCCGACGCGCTCGTTCCTGCAGATGACCATGGGCTGGTTCCTGAAGGAGAAAGAGCTGGCGATGATGCAGACGCCGCACCACTTCTTCTCGCCGGATCCGTTTGAACGTAACCTTGGCCGCTTCCGCAAAACCCCGAACGAAGGCACCCTGTTTTATGGCCTGGTGCAGGACGGAAACGACATGTGGGATGCCACCTTCTTCTGCGGCTCCTGTGCGGTTATCCGCCGTAAGCCGCTGGATGAAATTGGCGGTATCGCCGTCTAAACGGTCACTGAAGATGCGCACACCTCTCTGCGCCTGCACCGTCGTGGCTATACCTCTGCGTATATGCGTATTCCGCAGGCTGCCGGTCTGGCAACGGAGTCACTGTCGGCGCACATTGGTCAGCGTATTCGCTGGGCGCGCGGCATGGTGCAGATTTTCCGTCTCGATAACCCACTGATTGGTAAAGGGCTCAAGCTGGCGCAACGTCTCTGCTACGTCAACGCCATGTTCCACTTCTTATCCGGTATCCCGCGGCTGATCTTCCTGACCGCGCCGCTGGCGTTCCTGCTCCTTCACGCTTATATCATTTACGCCCCGGCGCTGATGATTGCGCTGTTTGTTCTGCCGCACATGATCCACGCGAGCCTGACGAACTCGAAGATACAGGGTAAATACCGCCATTCCTTCTGGAGTGAAATCTACGAAACGGTGCTGGCCTGGTATATCGCGCCGCCGACGATGGTGGCGCTGATTAACCCGCACAAAGGGAAATTTAACGTCACCGCCAAGGGCGGTCTGGTGGAAGAGGAGTACGTCGACTGGGTGATCTCCCGTCCGTATATCTTCCTGGTATTGCTGAATATCGTTGGCGTCATCGCCGGTATCTGGCGTTACTTCTACGGCCCGGAAAACGAAATCCTGACCGTCTTTGTGAGTATGGCCTGGGTCTTCTACAACCTGATTATCCTCGGCGGCGCGGTGGCGGTGTCGGTGGAGAGCAAGCAGGTTCGTCGTGCGCATCGCGTTGAAATCTGCATGCCTGCGGCGATCGCCCGTGAAGATGGCCATCTCTTCTCCTGTACCGTGCACGACTTCTCTGACGGTGGCCTGGGAATCAAAATC
This sequence comes from Enterobacter cloacae complex sp. ECL352, assembly GCF_020149545.1. Classification (NCBI taxonomy): domain Bacteria; kingdom Pseudomonadati; phylum Pseudomonadota; class Gammaproteobacteria; order Enterobacterales; family Enterobacteriaceae; genus Enterobacter; species Enterobacter cloacae complex sp. ECL352. The sequence continues at coordinate 2,102,376 of NZ_CP083709.1, read as the reverse complement.
AACGGCCAGGCGAAGGTGCTGGAAGGCCAGAAAGTTAACCTGCTGCTTAAGCGCGGTCAGCAGGAGTATGTCTTCCCGACGCAGGTTGTGCGCGTGGCGGGCAATGAAGTCGGTTTGCAGCTGATGCCGTTGACCAAAAAGCAACATATCGATTTTGTGCAGTGTACGTTTGCCCGCGCGGATACGTGGGCTCTCTGGCAGGACAGCTTCCCGGAAGATAAACCTCTGGAAAGCCTGCTGGATATTCTGAAGCTGGGGTTCCGTGGCTATCGTCACCTTGCAGAATTCGCCCCGTCGTCGGTGAAATTAATTTTCCGGTCACTTACTTCGCTGGTTTCCTGGGTCGTGTCGTTCATTCCTCGTCGTCCTGAGCGGGATGAGGCGAAGCAGGCGGACCCGGTTATGGCTCAACAATGATGATAACGCGATGAAAACAAAACTTTCCTGGTTATGTGCAGTGGCAATGGGGATGAATGTCCTCCCCGCAACAATGGCTAACGCAGCTCCTGGTAACGCAGCGGCAACCCCTGCGCCAACGGTACCTGTCGTCGCGCAAGCAACCGATCCGGTTGTCACCGCGGCACCTGGTCAAACAGAAAATATCATGCCGAACCAGCCAACGGAGGGGAACACCCTGCCGGCAGACGGCCAGGTCATCGGGCAGGTGATGCCGGGCGTCCGGGGGGCGAATGCGCCTGTCGTTGCGGACAATGCGCCGTCGCGGGACGTGAAGCTGACCTTCGCGCAAATTGCACCGCCTCCGGGCAGTATGGTGCTGCGCGGCATCAACCCTAACGGCGGCATTGAGTTTGGCATGCGTAGCGATGAGGTCGTTTCTAATGCGGTGCTGAACCTGGAATACACGCCGTCGCCGTCTCTGCTGCCGACGCAGTCTCAGCTGAAGGTCTACCTGAATGATGAGCTGATGGACGTACTGCCGGTCACCAAAGAGCAGCTGGGCAAGAAAACCCAGGCGCAGGTGCCGATAAACCCGCTGTTCATCACCGACTTTAACCGTATCCGTCTGGAATTTGTCGGCCACTATCGCGATGTCTGCGAAAACCCGGCCAGCAACACGCTGTGGATGGACGTCGGGCGTAACTCCTCGCTGCAGATGACCTACCAGTCGCTGGCGCTGAAAAACGATCTCTCGGCATTCCCGGTTCCGTTCTTCGATCCGCGTGATAACCGTCCGCTCACGCTGCCGATGGTGTTTGCATCATCCCCGGACGTGACCGAGCAGCTGGCGGCCACCATTGTGGCGTCCTGGTTTGGTTCACGTGCTGGCTGGCGTGGACAGAGCTTCCCGGCGATGTATGACAAACTGCCGGACAGAAATGCCATTGTGTTTGCGACCAACGCGAAACGCCCGGCCTTCCTGCGCGATCATCCGGACGTCAAAGCGCCGACCGTTGAGATGATAAGCCACCCGGAAAACCCGTACGTGAAGCTGCTGGTGGTGTTTGGCCGTGATGATAAAGATCTGGTGCAGGCAGCAAAAGCGATTGCCCAGGGCAACGTCCTTTTCCGTGGCAACAGCGTTGTAGTGGATGAGGTCAAACCGCTGCTGGCGCGTAAACCTTATGATGCGCCAAACTGGGTGCGTACCGACCGTGCGGTGACATTTGGCGAACTGAAAACCTATGAAGAACAGCTGCAGGCGACGGGGCTTGAGCCAGCGCCGATTAGCCTGTCACTGAATCTGCCGCCGGATCTGTATCTGCTGCGTACCAACGGCATTGATATCAATCTGAACTACCGTTATACCGCGCCAGCGACCAAAGACAGCTCGCGCATGGATATCAGCCTGAATAACCAGTTCCTGCAATCGTTCAGCCTGCAAAGCACGCAGGATACTAACCGCCTGATGCTTCGCCTGCCGGTGTTGCAGGGGCTGCTGGACGGTAAAACGGATGTCTCCATTCCGGCACTGAAGCTGGGCGCGATAAACCAGCTGCGCTTTGACTTCCAGTACATGAACCCGACGCCTGGCGGTTCGGCGGAAAACTGCATCACCTTCCAGCCCGTACAGAACCACGTCGTGATTGGCGATGAGTCGACCATCGACTTCTCGAAGTACTATCACTTCCTGGCGATGCCGGATCTGCGCGCCTTTGCTAACGCAGGTTTCCCGTTCAGCCGCATGGCCGATCTCTCTGAGTCCATCGTTGTGATGCCAAAAGCGCCAAGCGAAGGGCAGGTCACGACCCTGCTGGATACCATGGCGACCGTTGGGGGACAGACGGGATTACCGGCGATTAACGTCACGTTGACGGACGATGGCAGCCAGATCCAGAACAAAGATGCTGACATCATGGTGATCGGTACCATTCCGGATAAGCTGAAGGATGACAAACGTATCGATCTGCTGGTGAAAGCGGCCCAGTCCTGGGTTAACACGCCGCTGCGTCAGACCGAGTTCCCGAGCATTATGCCGGATATGAACGACCGTCAGGCCAGCACGCAGACGACGGTAACGTCTCAGGGGGCAATGGCCGCGGTGGTGGGCTTCCAGTCACCTTACAACGAACAGCGTAGCGTGGTGGCTCTCCTGGCGGACAGCCCGCGCGGGTATGAACTGCTCAATACGGCCATGAACGACAGCGGTAAACGTGCCGCGATGTTTGGATCCGTGTCGGTGATCCGTGAGTCCGGCGTCAATAGCCTGCGCGTGGGCGACGTGTACTACGTGGGCCATCTGCCGTGGTTCGAACGCCTGTGGTATGCGCTGGCTAACCATCCGGTTCTGCTCGCCATCCTGGCGGCGGTCAGCGTGGTCTTGCTGGCATGGGTGCTGTGGCGTCTGCTGCGTATCATCAGCCGTCGTCGCCTGAACCCGGATGAGTAAGATGTGATGAAAGCCTTTCGCTGGTGTGCATTAGCAGCGTTGATGCTGGCGGCGCTTCCTCTTCGCGCCGCCTGTACCTGGCCTGCCTGGGAGCAGTTTAAAAAGGATTACATCAGTGAGGGCGGGCGTGTCGTTGATCCCAGCGACACGCGCAAAATTACGACATCTGAAGGGCAAAGCTACGCCTTGTTCTTTGCCCTTGCGGCGAACGATCGCAGCGCGTTTGACCAGCTGCTGACCTGGACGCGCGATAATCTTGCCAGCGGCAATCTCAACGACCATCTGCCCGCCTGGCTATGGGGCCAGAAAGATAAAGAGACGTGGGCGGTGATTGATACCAACTCCGCCTCTGACGCCGATGTCTGGATCGCCTGGTCTCTGCTCGAAGCGGGCCGGTTGTGGAAACATCCGGACTATACCCGCACGGGTAAGGCGCTGCTGAAACGCATTATCAGTGAGGAAGTGGTGAAAGTGCCGGGGCTCGGCGCAATGCTGCTTCCCGGTAAAGTCGGTTTTGCCGATGAAAACGTCTGGCGTTTTAACCCCAGCTATCTTCCTCCGCAGTTAGCGAGTTATTTCACGCGCTTTGGTCCCCCGTGGACCCAGCTTCGTGAAACCAATCAGCGTCTGCTGCTGGAGAGCGCGCCGAAAGGGTTTTCGCCGGACTGGGTTCAGTATCTGAAAAACAAAGGCTGGCGGTTACAGCAGGATAAATCGCTGGTGGGCGGCTACGACGCCATCCGCGTTTATCTCTGGGTGGGAATGATGAGTGATAAAGATCCTCAGAAAGCCCGGCTGCTGACGCGCTTCCAGCCGATGGCGGCAAAGACAATGAAACGGGGTGTGCCGCCGGAGAAAGTGGATGTGGCGACGGGTAAACGCACCGGGAATGGCCCGGTCGGGTTCTCTGCCGCCATGCTGCCGTTTTTACAACAACGTGATGCCCAGGCGGTTCAGCGCCAGCGCGTTGCGGACCATTTTCCCGATAACAATGCCTATTACAGCTACGTGCTGACTCTCTTTGGGCAAGGATGGGATCAGCATCGTTTTCGCTTCACCGCAAAAGGTGAATTAATACCGGATTGGGGCCAGGAATGCGCAAGTTCACAGTAAATCTACTCACTTTATCGCTTGGCCTGGCACTGATGCCGATGGCTGAGGCCGCCAACTCTCCGCAGCAGAAACAGCTGCTGGAACAGGTTCGGCTGGGCGAATCGACACAGCGTGAGGATTTGGTTCGTCAGTCGCTTTACCGTCTTGAGCTGATTGACCCGAACAACCCTGACGTCATTGCCGCACGCTTTCGCTACCTGCTGCGCCAGGGCGATAACGCCGGTGCGCAAAAAGAGCTGGATCGTCTGAAAGGGATCGCGCCGGGCTCGAGTGCATACCAGTCATCACGCAACACGATGCTGCTGTCCACGCCGGATGGCCGCCAGCAGCTCCAGCAGGCGCGTTTGCTCGCCACCACGGGACACACGCAGGAGGCGATTGCAGCCTATGACAAGCTGTTTGACGGCAACCCGCCGGGCGGCGACGTGGCGACGGAATACTGGAACGTCGTGGCGAAAGACCCCGCTCGCCGGAATGCGGCCATTAACCAGCTCAAGAAAATCAACACCAGCAGCCCTGGAAATACACAGCTGCAGGCGACGCTGTCCCAGCTTTTGTTCCAGAGCGGACGCCGTGATGAAGGCTTTGCGGTATTGCAGGAGATGGCTAAATCGACCAACGGGCGCAGCCAGGCGTCTGATATGTGGTATGACCAAATCAAAGGCCAGCCTGCCAGCAGCGCCAGCGTCAGCGCGCTGCAAAAATACCTGAGCGTATTCAGTGACGGCGATAGCGTCGCGGCGGCGCGTGCCCAGCTCGAAGAACAGCAAAAACAGCTCGCTGACCCGGCGTTCCGCGCGAAAGCGGAAGGGCTGGCGGCGGTGGATGCCGGGCAGGGAAGTAAGGCGGTGGCTGAGCTGCAAAAAGCCGTCAGCGCCAACCATGCCGACAGTGAAGCGGTGGGTGCCCTTGGCCAGGCCTATTCCCAGAAAGGCGACCGCGCCCGCGCGGTGGCGCAGTTTGAAAAGGCGATTGCCCTCGATCCCCAGAGCGATAACCGGGGTAAATGGGACAGTCTGCTGAAGGTCAACCGCTACTGGCTGCTGATCCAGCAGGGCGATGCGGCCCTGAAGGCGAATAACCCTGCGCAGGCGGAGCGTTACTATCAGCAGGCACGCGGTATCGACAATACCGACAGTTATGCCGTGCTGGGGTTGGGCGATGCCGCCGCGGCGCGTAAAGATAATGACGCGGCGGAACGTTACTATCGCCAGGCGCTGCGTATGGACAGCGGCAACAGCAATGCGGTCCGCGGCCTGGCTAATATTTACCGCGCGCAGTCCCCGGAGAAGGCCTCGCAGTTTATCCAGTCTCTCTCCGCCAGCCAGCGCCGAAGCATTGATGATATTGAACGTAGCCTGACCAACGAGCAGCTCTCCGCTCAGGCAGAACAGCTAGAAAATCAGGGAAAATACGCCCAGGCGGCAGAGATTCAGCGCCGTCGTCTGGCGCTCTCTCCCGGCGACGTTTGGATAACCTATCGTCTCTCGCGCGATCTCTACAGCGCGGGTCAGCGCAGCCAGGCGGATACCCTTATGCGTCAGCTTGCCAGCCAGAAACCGACCGATCCGGATCAGGTGTACGCCAGCGGGCTCTATCTTTCCGGCAACGATCAGGACCGCGCCGCGCTGGCGCATCTGGACACGCTGCCGCGCAGCCAGTGGAACGGCAATATTCAGGAGCTTGCCGACCGCCTGCAAAGCAATCAGGTGCTGGAAACCGCCAACCGTCTGCGCGACAGCGGAAAAGAGCAGGAGGCGGAAAACCTTCTGCGTCAGCAGCCGACCTCCACCCGCATCGACCTGACGCTGGCGGACTGGGCGCAGCAGCGTGGCGATCTGGCGTCGGCGAAAACGACGTATAACGCCGTTCTGCAGCGTGAACCGCAGAACGAAGACGCGATCCTCGGCCTGACCGAGATTTACAGCGCGCAGGGCGACAAAGATGCCGCGCGCGCAGAGTTGGCGAAACTGCCCGCCGCGCAAAACGGCCAGCCGCTGTCGCTCAACATGCAGCGCCGGATCGCGATGGCGCAGGCAGGTCTGGGCGATTCCGCTGCCGCAGAACAGACCTTCAACAAAATCATTCCGCAGGCTAAATCGCAGCCCGGCTCCATGGAAAACGCGCTGGTGTTACGTGATGCCGCGCGTTTCCAGGCGCAAAACGGTCAGCCTCAGCAGGCGCTGGAAACCTATAAAGACGCGATGGTGTCGACGGGTATCACCACGACGCGTCCGGCGGACAACGACAGTTTCACCCGTCTGACGCGTAACGATGAAAAAGACGACTGGCTGAAGCGCGGCGTGCGCAGCGATGCCGGTGACTTGTACCGTCAGCAGGATGTTAACGTCACGCTGCAGCACGACTACTGGGGCTCCAGCGGCACGGGCGGCTATTCTGACCTGAAAGCGCACACTACCATGCTGCAGGTGGATGCTCCGCTGTCTGACGGGCGCATGTTCTTCAGAAGCGATCTGGTCAACATGGACGCCGGTTCATTTGATAACAATAACGGGACCTACGATCCAAAATGGGGGACCTGTTACGAAACGCCGTGTAGCGGCAACACCCATCAGTCCGACAATGGCGCAAGCGTCGCCGTCGGCTGGCAGAATAAAACCTGGGCGATGGATATTGGCACTACGCCAATGGGCTTTGACGTCGTCGACGTGGTGGGCGGCATCAGCTACAGCAGCGATCTGGGCCCCATCGGCTATACCGTTAACGCCCATCGCCGCCCAATCTCCAGCTCTCTACTGGCGTTCGCCGGACAAAAAGATACCAACACCGGCACCACCTGGGGCGGCGTACGTGCCACCGGTGGCGGCGTAAGCATGAGCTATGACAAAGGAGAAGCGAACGGCGTCTGGTCAAGCCTGAACGCGGAAACGCTGACGGGTAAAAATGTGGAAGATAACTGGCGCGTCCGCTGGATGACGGGTTACTACTACAAGCTCATTAATAAAAACAACGAGCGCCTGACGGTCGGCGTCTCCAATATGCTCTGGCACTATGACAAAGACCTGAGCGGTTATACCCTGGGTCAGGGCGGCTACTACAGCCCGCAGGAGTATGTCTCCTTCGCGCTGCCGGTGACCTGGCGTAAACGCACGGAGAATTGGTCCTGGGAGCTGGGCGGCTCGGTGTCCTGGTCTCACTCGAAAACCAAAGACGAACTGCGCTACCCGATCCAGAATCTGATCCCGACCGATGAGCCAGACCGCTATACCGACCGGGGCGTGATGGAAACCGGCAGCAGTTCCTCTGGCACGGGTTATACCGCGCGGGCCATTATCGAACGCCGCGTAACGTCCAACTGGTTTGTGGGCATGGGCGTGGATATTCAGGAAGCGAAAGACTATACCCCAAGCCATGCGCTGATCTATGTGCGTTACTCTGCTGCAGGCTGGCAGGGCGATATGGACTTACCGCCGCAGCCGCTCATCCCTTACGCGGACTGGTAATCGGATTATCCTTAATCCATTTGTAAGTCTCTCTTAATAGCGCGGCAATCGGGTATACTCAGGCGCGCCAGGTTTACACCCTGGCGCGCCCTGCGCTTCGAGTTTTGTGGAGAGTCATTTTGCGTGTCAGCCGTTCCTTAACAATCAAACAGATGGCGATGGTTTCTGCCGTCACCATGCTGTTTGTACTGCTCTTCTGCGTAATTTTGCTGTTTCATTCCGTACAGCAGAATCGCTATAACACGGCTTCGCAGTTAGAAAGTATCGCGCGATCGGTGCGCGGCCCGCTCTCTGCCGCTATCCTGAAAGGGGATATTCCCGAAGCGGAAACCATTTTAAAACGCATTCAGCCTGCCGGCGTCGTTAGCCGCGCCGATGTGGTCTTGCCCAATCAGTTTCAGGCGCTGCGGATGAGCTTTATCCCGGAGCGTCCCGTCCCGATGATGGTGATGCGCCTGTTTGAACTGCCGGTGCAGATTTCGCTGCCCGTTTATTCGCTTGAACGCCCTGCCAATCCGCAGCCGCTGGCCTACCTGGTATTACAGGCGGATTCCTACCGCATGTATAAATTCGTCATGAGCTGGGTGGTTACGTTAGTGACCACTTGCTTACTTATGACGCTTATTCTCAGCGTGGCGCTCACCTGGTGCATTAACCGGCTGATTGTTCATCCGCTGCGCCGTATCGCCCGCGAGCTGAATACGCTTGCGCCGCAGGATCAGATGGGGCATCAGCTTGAGCTGCCGCGTCTGCATCATGACGATGAGATAGGCATGCTGGTGCGCAGCTACAACCTCAACCAGCAGCGCATTCAGCGCCAGCAGGATGAGTTAAACAGCAGCGCCACGCGCTTCCCGGTGTCGGAGCTTCCCAATAAAGCCTTCCTGATGGCGATGCTGGAGCAGACCGTTGCCCGTCAGCAAACCACGGCGCTGATGGTTATCGCCTGTGAAACCCTGCAGGATACGGCTGGCGTGCTCAGGGAGAGCCAGCGCGAAATGCTGCTGCTGACCCTGGTGGAAAAAGTGAAGTCTGTCCTTGCCCCGCGCATGGTGCTGACCCAGGTCAGCGGTTACGACCTTGTGGTGATTGCCAACGGCGTAAAAGAGCCCTGGCATGCGATCACTTTAGGTCAGCAAGTACTCACTGTCATTAATGAGCGGTTGCCCATTCAGGGTATCCAGCTTCGTCCAAGCGCCAGTATCGGTATTGCGATGTACTATGGCGATTTAACGGCAGAGCAGCTTTATCATCGCGCGTTCTCGGCGGCGTTCACCGCCCGGCGCAAAGGGAAAAATCAGATCCAGTTCTTCGCGCCGGAAGAGATGGAAAAGGCGCAGCAGCGCCTGACGGAAGAGAGCGACATCCTGACCGCGCTGGATAACCGCCAGTTTGCCCTCTGGCTACAGCCGCAGGTGAATTTGCTGACGGGAGAAGTGAAAAGCGCCGAGGCACTGCTGCGCGTGCAGCAGCCGGATGGTTCATGGGAGCTGCCGGAAGGGCTGATTGAGCGCATTGAGTCCTGTGGCCTGATGGTTACCGTCGGCTACTGGGTGCTGGAGGAGTCCTGCCGTCAGCTTGCCGCCTGGCAGGAGCGCGGCGTGACGCTGCCGCTGTCGGTCAATTTGTCAGCCGTACAGCTGATGCACCCAACCATGGTTTCAGAGATGCTGGAGCTGATCCATCGTTACCGAATCAAGCCTGATACGTTAACTCTGGAAGTGACGGAGAGCCGACGCATCGACGACCCTAATCAGGCGGTCGCGATCCTGAAACCGCTGCGTAATGCCGGCATTCGCATTGCGCTGGACGATTTCGGCATGGGATACGCCGGGCTGCGTCAGCTTCAGCACATGAAAACCCTTCCGGTGGATGTGCTCAAAATTGACAAAGCGTTTGTCGACGGTCTGCCGGGCGACAGCAGCATGGTGCAGGCGATTATCCAGATGGCGCGCAGCCTCAATTTGCATCTTATTGCCGAGGGAATTGAAACCGAAGCGCAACGCGCCTGGCTGGCAGAGGCGGGCGTGGAGAGCGGACAAGGCTTCCTTTTTGCCCCTGCTGTTCCTTCGGATGTCTTTGAAGAACGATACCTTTCTGGTGCTGACAATAACGCAAAAGTGTAATTTTGTTGCTGGCTTGTGCGAGCCAGCTCAAAGTTCTTAACATTTGTGTTTCAAATTTGAACTGAGTTTATTTCTGTCCTGTTATGTGGGTGTTATTTTAAAGCCGCAGGTTAACCATAACCTTACAAAGCCTGTGGTTTTTCTTCCCAAGGACACCTTATGAAAACCTCACTCTTCAAAAGTCTTTATTTCCAGGTCCTGACAGCCATCGCCATCGGTATTCTGCTGGGTCACTATTACCCTGAGCTGGGCGCGCAAATGAAACCGCTTGGCGACGCGTTCGTTAAGCTCATCAAAATGGTCATCGCGCCGGTGATCTTCTGTACGGTAGTAACGGGCATCGCTGGCATGGAAAGCATGAAGGCGGTCGGCCGTACCGGTGCAGTGGCGCTTCTCTATTTTGAAGTGGTCAGTACCCTTGCGCTGATTATCGGTCTGATCATCGTCAACGTGGTGCAGCCGGGCGCGGGGATGAACGTAGACCCGTCAACGCTGGATGCCAAAGCGGTCGCGGTATATGCCGAGCAGGCGAAGGATCAGGGTGTGGTGGCCTTCCTGCTGGACGTGATTCCGGGCAGCGTCATTGGCGCGTTCGCCAGCGGAAACATCCTGCAGGTTCTGCTGTTTGCCGTGATGTTTGGCTTTGCTCTGCACCGTCTGGGCAGCAAAGGCCAGCTTATCTTTAATGTGATCGAAAGCTTCTCGCAGGTGATCTTCGGCATCATCAATATGATCATGCGCCTGGCGCCGATCGGTGCTTTCGGTGCGATGGCCTTCACCATCGGTAAATATGGCGTCGGTACGCTGGTGCAGCTGGGTCAGCTGATTATCTGCTTCTATATCACCTGTATCCTTTTCGTGGTCGTGGTGCTGGGCTCCATCGCGCGCGCGACGGGTTTCAACATCTTCAAATTTATCCGTTATATACGCGAAGAGCTGCTGATCGTTCTGGGGACTTCCTCTTCAGAATCGGCGCTGCCGCGTATGCTCGACAAGATGGAAAAGCTGGGGTGCCGTAAATCGGTGGTCGGGCTGGTGATCCCGACGGGCTACTCCTTCAACCTTGACGGCACCTCGATATACCTGACGATGGCGGCCGTGTTTATCGCTCAGGCGACCAACAGCCATATGGATATTTTCCATCAGATTACCCTGCTGGTGGTGCTCCTGCTCTCCTCTAAAGGCGCGGCAGGCGTGACGGGCAGTGGCTTTATCGTGCTGGCTGCTACTATTTCCGCTGTGGGTCACCTGCCGGTGGCGGGTCTGGCGTTGATTCTCGGTATCGACCGCTTCATGTCAGAGGCGCGTGCGTTAACCAACCTGGTGGGTAACGGCGTGGCAACGGTGGTGGTGGCGAAATGGGTGAAAGAGCTGGATCACAAAAAGCTCGACGATACTCTGAATAACCGTTCAACTGACAGCAAAAATCCTGGCTTAACCTCTTAATCTTGTCACAAATGCCCGTATTCCCTTGTCGGGATGCGGGCTCCTGCGCATAATAACTGTTCGTACCTGTCATAATTCGACAAGATTTTTTTTGGGTATATTTCACTTCTGACCGTGACGTTTTGCCGAACGCGCGGTCTAATCGACGTGTTTTCATCGTCATCTTTAAGAGTGAAGCGCGTCGCGAAACACTCTTTTTTAACCAGGAATGTTGATCAGGGGTTCACATGCAGGGCACAAAAATTCGACTCTTAACCGGCGGTTTGCTGATGATGGCAGCAGCCAGTTATGTGCAGGCAGATGCGCTCCAGCCAGACCCGGCCTGGCAACAAGGGACATTAGCGAACGGTTTTCAGTGGCAGGTTTTAGCCACTCCGCAACGTCCCAGTGACCGTGTAGAAATCCGTCTGTCCATTAATACCGGTTCCCTCGCGGAAAGCACTCAGCAAACCGGTTTTAGCCATTTTATTCCCCGGCTGGCGCTCACGCAGAGCGGCAGCCTGCAAGCGGTTCAGGTGCGTTCGCTTTGGCAGCAGGCCATCGATCCGAAACGCCCGCTCCCTCCGGCTGTGGTCTCGTATGACTACACCATGTTTAACCTGAGCCTGCCTAATAACCGTAACGACCTCCTTAAAGAAGCGCTTACGTATCTCTCCGATGCCTCTGGCAATCTGGCGATTACGCCGGACACCGTCAACTATGCGCTGAGCAACAGCGACATGGTGGCAACCTGGCCCGGGGATACCAAAGAGGGCTGGTGGCGTTACCGCCTGAAGGGCTCGACGCTGCTGGGACATGACCCGGCCGAACCGCTGAAACAGCCGGTGGACGCCGAACAGGTAAAATCGTTCTACCAGAAGTGGTACACCCCGGATGCGATGACGCTGATCGTGGTGGGTAACGTGGACAGCCGCGCGGTGGTGGAGCAGATCAACAAAGCGTTTGGTGATTTGAAAGGCAAGCGTGAAACGCCAGCCCCTGTCCCGACGCTCTCTCCGCTGCGTGCAGAGCCTGTCAGCATTATGACGGACGCCGTGCGTCAGGATCGCCTCTCCGTCATGTGGGATAACGCCTGGCAGCCAATCCGCGAGTCCGCAGCGATGTTGCGCTACTGGCGTGCCGATCTCGCGCGTGAAGCGCTGTTCTGGCACGTTCAGCAGACGCTGAGCAAGAACAACGTGAAGAATATCGGTCTTGGCTTTGACTGCCGCGTGCTGTTCCAGCGTGCGCAGTGTGCCATCAACGTTGAGTCGCCGGGCGATAAGCTGAATGCCAATCTGGGCGTGGTCGCAAAAGAGCTGGCAAAAGTGCGTAAAGAGGGGCTTTCCGAAGAGGAATTCAACGCTCTCGTGGCGCAGAAAAAACTCGAGCTGCAGAAGCTGTTTGCGACCTACGCTCGCGCCGATACCGACATTCTGATCAGCCAGCGTATTCGCTCCCTGCAGAATCAGGTGGTGGACATTGCGCCGGAACAGTACCAGAAACTGCGTCAGGACTTCCTGAACGGTCTGACCGTCGAGATGCTCAATCAGGACCTTCGTCAGCAGCTGTCGCAGGAGATGGCGTTGATCCTCCTGCAACCGAAGGGCGAGCCGGAATATGACATGAAGGAACTTCAGAAGACCTGGGATTCCATTATGGCTACCGCGCCGCAGCCAGCGCAGGCCGCCACGGCTGATGATTTACATCCGGACGCGACGGATATTCCGCAAGGGCAGTAATGCTTAAACATTCCCTCTCCCACAGGGAGGGGGTGTTCATCGTCCACTCTCCCTGTGGGGAGAGTAATTACCAGTAATTTTTTACCTGAAGCGATGAATGTTGCTTCAGGTAAATGAATGACTTACAGCGATGCCCTGAGCCACCCTGGCACGTTCACAAGTCATGTTGTTACAGAGTAGCAAGGAACATAAAGTGAACGGAATGACCACCAGAGCCGTATGTTCCCCCTCACCCCAGCCCTCTCCCTCAAGGGAGAGGGGGTCGTCCGTGCTGGCATTATTTTGTGGGGAACCCTCAGGCCTGTGGGAGAGGGTTAGGGGGAGGGCATCAGCCCGCACCCTCCTTAAACAGGCATCGCCTCACGCGGAATAATCGCCCCGCGATACTGAATCACCGTGCTGGCCGTCAGGTGACCACGCTGTGCCGCCGCTTCCGGCGTTCCACCCGTCAGACGTACCGCCAGATAGCCCGCGCTGAATGAATCACCGGCCGCCGTGGTATCAATCACTTTCTCTCTGGCAAGCTTCACCGCCGGAACGTCAACCAGCGCTTCGCCCGCCACCGCGACCAGGCACGAATCCGCCCCGCGCTTAATCACCACTTCGCTCACGCCAGCCGCCTGCGTGCGTGCAATCACGTCCTCTACCGGTTTCTCACCCCACAGAGCGTCTTCATCGTCGAGCGTGAGGAAGGCGATGTCGGTGCACTGCAGCATCTGCTGATAGACCTGCTGCGTCTCTTCGCGGCTGGCCCACAGGCGCGGGCGGTAGTTGTTATCGAAAATAACCTTGCCGCCGTTTGCACGGCATTCGCGCAGCAGCGAGAGCAGCTTTTCACGGCTGGTAGGGCTCAGGATCGCCAGGCTAATCCCGCTCAGATAGAGGTAATCAAAGGTCGCCAGCTCTTCGCAGATGGCCGCGGCCGCGTCGCTCTCCAGCCAGAATTTGGCCGCGGCTTCGTTACGCCAGTAATAAAACGTGCGTTCGCCGGTGCTGTCGGTTTCGATGTAATAAAGCCCTGGGAGGCGGTTCTCCATACGCTGAATCAGCGACGTTTCGACATGTTCACTCTGCCAGGCCTCCAGCATTTGCTGGCTGAAGCTGTCCGTACCCAGGGCGGTCACGTAGTTCACGGTGAGCGCCTCAGGCGCGACCTGACGGGCAATATAAACGGACGTGTTTAACGTATCGCCACCAAATCCGCGGCTGACTTCCGCGCCTTTTTGTGACAGCTCAATCATGCATTCGCCAATCACGGCAATTTTTTTGGACATAGTCGTGAACCTGAACAGAAGAATTATCAGCAGTGTGCGCTGAGTGAATTAACCGGTCAACTATATTAAAACAACGTTCCATTATTTTATTTGAGCCAGCGCGTGTTCCCGCGCATTTCTGTCATCTTAATTTCATTTTCCCGGTGAATTGAACATAAAGTTCTCAATTGTCGCGCCGATAATCCTGTGACGAGTCCAGAAAGGCTATCCCAACAACAGGACATCTGAAATGAAGTCAGAGCAGGTTATCCAGCGGCTGAGCACTACGCCTGAGGCAAGTATTGAGAACTTGCAGGAGCATCGCTACTGGCTGCAATGTGAGCGTGCGTACACCTATCAGCCGATCTACCGAACAGATGGTCGACTGATGGCAATTGAAATTTTGACCGTCGTTACGCATCCCTCAAACCCTACTCAGCGCATCGCGCCGGATCGCTATTTTGCCGAAGTTGCCGTTCGCCAGCGTCTGGACGTGCTGGAAGAGCAGCTTCGCATGCTGGCGACGAAGCAGTCCTTTTTCGAACGGCACGATATCCTCGCCTCGGTGAACGTCGATGGTCCAACCCTGCTGGCGCTGCGTCAGAACGCAAAATTGCAGGAGCTGATCGCCACCCTGCCGTGGATGCGCTTTGAGCTGGTGGAGCATGTCCGCCTGCCGCAGGATTCCTCGTTTGCGTCGATATGCGAATACGGCCCGCTGTGGCTGGATGACTTTGGCACCGGCATGGCGAACTTCTCCGCCCTGAGTGAGGTGCGCTACGACTACATCAAAGTGGCCCGCGACCTGTTCATTATGCTGCGTCAGACCCCGGAAGGGCGGAATCTGTTTACGCTGTTATTACAGCTGATGAACCGCTATTGCCAGGGCGTGATTGTTGAAGGTGTAGAAACACTGGAAGAGTGGCGTGATGTGCAAAACTCTCCCGCGGCGGCGGCGCAAGGCTATTATCTCTCCCGCCCGGTACCCATGGATCGCCTCGATAGCGTGATAACGACCCTCTGATAAGCCCGCTTCCCTTTGTCTGGACTATAGTTTTACAGGACAGGTCATCAGGAAAGGGGATAAAAATGACGAGAACAACCAGGGTAATCTCCTGGACAGCAGGGATTTTCTTGTTGTTGATCGTGGTCGTCGCCATCATTATTGCGACGTTTGACTGGAACCGTCTCAAGCCGACCATCAACCAGAAAGTCTCAACCGAACTGAACCGCCCCTTCGCCATACGCGGTGATTTAGGGGTGGTGTGGGAGCGTCAGAAAGAGGAGCCCGGCTGGCGCAGCTGGATCCCCTGGCCACACGTCCATGCCGACGACATCATTCTCGGCAACCCGCCGGATATCCCGGACGTCACCATGATCCACCTGCCGCGCGTTGAGGCCACGCTGGCTCCGCTGGCGCTCCTCACCAAAACGGTCTATCTGCCGTGGATCAAACTTCAGCAGCCCAATGCGCGCCTGATCCGACTCTCAGAAAAAAACAACAACTGGACGTTTAACCTTGCCAGCGACAGCGAAAAAGATCCGAATGCCCGGCCTTCCTCCTGGTCATTCCGTCTCGACAATATTCTTTTCGATCGCGGACGGATCGCCATCGACGATAAGGTCAGCAAGGCGGATGTGGAGATCCTCGTCGATCCGCTGGGCAAACCGCTGCCGTTTAGCGAGGTCACGGGCACGAAAGCAAAAGGCGACGCGGCAAGCGTGGGTGACTATGTCTTCGGCCTGACGGCAAAAGGACGCTACAACGATCGGCCTCTCAGCGGTAAAGGGAAAATAGGCGGCATGCTGGCGCTGCGGAGCGAAGGCACGCCGTTCCCGGTGCAGGCGGACTTCCGTTCCGGTAACACCCGCGTGGCGTTCGTTGGCACGGTCAACGACCCGATGAATATGGGGGGCGTCGATCTTCAGCTTAAATTTGCCGGCGATTCGCTGGGCGAACTGTATGAACTGACCGGCGTGCTGCTGCCGGATACCCCGCCGTTCGAAACGGACGGGCATCTGGTTGCCAAAATCGATACCGAAAAATCGTCCGTTTTTGACTACCGGGACTTCAACGGCCGTATCGGCGACAGCGACATCCACGGCACGCTGACCTACACCACCGGAAAACCGCGCCCGAAACTGGAAGGGGATGTTGAGTCCCGTCAGCTGCGTCTGGCCGATCTTGGTCCGCTGATTGGCGTGGACTCGGGTAAAGGTACCAGGTCGAAAGAGGTCAAAAAGGATGTTCAGCCTGCGGGCAAAGTGCTGCCATACGATCGTTTCGAAACAGACAAATGGAACGTGATGGATGCGGATGTGCGCTTCAAAGGCGGAAAAATTGAACATGGCAGTACGCTGCCGATCAGCAATCTTTCGACCCATATTCTCCTCAAAAATGCCGACCTGCGCCTGCAGCCGCTGAAGTTCGGCATGGCGGGCGGGACAATTTCCTCGAACATTCATCTGGAAGGCGATAAGAAGCCGATGCAGGGACGGGCGGAGATCCAGGCGCGTCGATTGAAGCTGAAAGAGCTTATGCCGAACGTAGAGCTGATGCAGAAAACCCTCGGTGAAATGAACGGTGATGCCGACATTCGCGGTGTGGGGAACTCGGTGGCGGCGCTGCTGGGCAGCGGCAATGGTAACCTGAAGCTGCTGATGAACGACGGGCTGGTGAGCCGAAACCTGATGGAGATCCTGGGGCTGAACGTCGGTAACTACGTCATCGGGCAAATCTTCGGTGATGACGAGGTGCGGGTGAACTGCGCGGCGGCCAATCTGGATCTGGTTAACGGCGTGGCGCGCCCGCAGATATTTGCCTTCGACACGGAAAACGCGGTGATTAACGTGACCGGGACCGCCAGCATGGCCTCGGAGCAGCTTGATTTGACGATTGACCCGGAAAGTAAGGGGATCCGCATCATCACTCTGCGCTCGCCGCTTTACGTGCGCGGGACCTTCAAAAACCCGCAGGCGGGCGTGAAGCCCGGACCGCTGATTGCGCGCGGTGCGGTGGCTGCGGCCCTGGCGACGCTGGTCACCCCGGCCGCAGCGCTGCTGGCGTTGATTTCGCCGTCAGAAGGCGAGGCCAATCAGTGCCGGACTATTTTGTCGCAGATGAAGAAGTAAGGTGCGGCCTGTTTTTGCCGGGTGGCGCTGCGCTTACCCGGCCTACGGGACTTTCTCCCTCTCCCTGTGGGAGAGGGGCGGGGTGAGGGCATCAGGCCGCAGTGAATTACAGAGCCTGATGCTTCGTCTCGTGAGTCAGCAGCAGCGCAATCAGCGTCAGCGCCGCCATGGCCGCCAGATAGACGCCCACATAGAACAGACCATAGTTCGCCTGCAGCCAGGTGGCGATATACGGCGCAACGGACGCGCCCAGAATAGAGGCAACGTTGTAGGAGAACGACGCGCCGGTATAACGCACTTCCGTCGGGAACAGCTCAGGCAGCAGCGCGCCCATCGGGCCGAAGGTCAGCCCCATCAGGCTCAGGCCAATCAGCAGATAGGCCATCACCAGCGCCGGGCTACCTGAACCCAGCAGCGGCGGGAAGACGAACAGCGCGAACAGAATAATCAGCGTGGTGATCGTAATCATGCTCGCACGACGACCAAATTTATCCGCCAGCAGGCCCGCAATCGGTACCATCACGCCAAACCCGATCACCGCCATCATCAGCATCCACAGCACTTCGTTACGCGGCAGCCCCAGCCCAACCGGCGCGGCGGCGGTACTGAACGTCATGGAGTAGACGGTCATGATGTAGAACAGCGTATAGGTTGCCAGCATGATGAACGTGCCCAGCACGGTCACGCGGACGTGTTTGGTCAGCAGCGTACCCAGCGGCACTTTCACCTGCTTGTTCGCTGCGGCCACTTTCGCAAAAACAGGAGTCTCATGCAGCGAAACACGCACATACAGCCCAATCAGCACCAGCACGGCTGAGAAGATAAACGGGAGACGCCAGCCCCAGCTCATGAACTGTTCATCCGTCAGCAGCCAGGAGAGCAGCAGGAACGTCCCGTTGGCAAAGAAGAAGCCAATCGGCGCGCCCAGCTGCGGAAATGAACCGTACAGCGCGCGCTTGCGCGCCGGGGCGTTCTCGGTGGCCAGCAGCGCCGCGCCGCCCCATTCACCGCCCAGCCCCAGACCCTGACCGAAACGCGCCAGCGCCAGCAGGACCGGCGCCAGAATGCCGATGGTTTCATAGGTCGGCAGGAGACCGATGGCTACGGTGGAGATGCCCATCGTCAGCAGCGAGGCCACCAGGGTGACTTTTCGGCCAATGCGATCGCCAAAGTGTCCAAACAGCGCAGAGCCAATCGGACGCGCAACAAACGCGATGGCAAAGGTCGCCAGAGACTGCAGCGTGGCCGCCGTCGGATCGCCCTGAGGGAAGAAAATATGCGGGAAGACGATGACCGCGGCGGTGGCATAAATATAAAAGTCGAAGAACTCAATGGCGGTGCCAATCAGCGAGGCGACGACAACTTTATTGCGCGAGTTTACCGGAACGTTTTCCGTTCCTGAGTCGAGTGTGGTGGCTGTTGCTTGCATAATATTTTCTTATTTTTGTCGAACGAAAGGCCATATTACGCACAGCAAAAGCGACATTTCAATCTGTAACAAA
Source organism: Enterobacter cloacae complex sp. ECL352 (assembly GCF_020149545.1). Classification (NCBI taxonomy): domain Bacteria; kingdom Pseudomonadati; phylum Pseudomonadota; class Gammaproteobacteria; order Enterobacterales; family Enterobacteriaceae; genus Enterobacter; species Enterobacter cloacae complex sp. ECL352. Next base: position 2,083,771 of record NZ_CP083709.1, on the reverse strand, counting down.
GCCGCGTGCTGGTGATAAAAGCAACAAAAAGCGGATAATTTTCAGGCCAGCGAAAACGCGTCTATGAAATGCTTCACAGATTTTAAATATCAGTCAATTAAACTGGTTTTCAGTTAAATAAAAGTTACGGACTGGATTTATATGCTGAAATGATGAATCGGGCTGAAATTTCAGCCCGAGAGCGGGGCTAGTGGTGCGTTTTACCGGGCATTCGCGTGTCGCCTTTGTACTCGGCGGTGGCAATCCATGCCGCGCAGAACAGGGTCAGGCGGGCGAAGAAGTAGAAGAAGGCCATCAGTCCCAGCACCGAGCCAAACGCCGCGCCGGAAGGGGATTTCACCAGCGACGGCAGCGTGTAGGTCATCACGATTTTGATCACCTCAAAGCCGATCGCCGCAATCAACGTGCCGCGGATCAGCGCCTTCTTGCGCGGACGATGGCGGGGCAAGCGCCAGAAGATCCAGAAGAACAGCAGGTAGTTGGCGAAGATGGAAATGGCCAGCCCAATGCCGCGCCAGGCGGGCTTGAGCCATTCGATGTAATCAAGATAGAGCGCGGAGATGATCATCTGCTGCGCCGAGCCCGCCACGGAGGTAATGGAAAGCGTCACGATCAGCGCGACGAGCAGGCCAATCAGCGAAACAAAATCGCGGAGATACTTCACCCAGATTTTCTCCTGGTCCTGCGGCTTACGCTCCCAGACGTCGCGCGACTGGGCGCGAATGGCCTCGCGCAGGTTGCCCATCCAGTTAACGCCGGAGTAAAGGGCAATCAGCAAACCGACGATGCCGACGGTGGTACGCTGCTGAACGGCGGTATTGATGGTGCTCTTGAGCGTGCTGGCAAGGGTTGGGTCACTGACGTTATTCAGGATCTTACTGAAGATATCCTGCAGCAGCGTCGGGTGCGACGCGAGCACAAAACCGGCTGCCGCAAACGACACCATCAGGATGGGAATCATCGACAGGAAGGAAAAATAGGTGATGGCGGCACCAAACTGGTTCCCCATGCGGTCATTAAACCGTTCTGTGGCGCGTATCAGGTGCGCAATCATGGGAAGCTGCTGGATCTTTTCTGCCATGCTGGTAACCGTACCCAGCGCTTTGCTGGCTGTTCCCGGCGTTGCGGGCGCTTCAGGCTCGGTTTCCATCTTTTTGATGGGCTCATACTCTAAATGTTGGGTGGGTCGTTGCGGGTTGTTTTCCGGCGTCACGCGCATTTTCCTTTTCGTTGAGCTGGATGTGTTTTTGAATTATAGCTTGCGGCTAGTCCACGTAAGCTTTTGTGAGTTCGGTAAGCCACTCCATGAACAGATGGACCCGGCGGGAGAGGTTGCGGCGGTGAGGGTAAATCAGGGAGACAGGCATCGGTTCGGCCCGGTATTGCGGGAGGATCTCAATCAGTTTCTTCGCGCGCAGTAAATCGCGCACCCCAACCCGCGGAACCTGAATAATGCCCAGCCCGGCGAGACAGGCAGCCTGGTAAGTTTCCGTGCTGTTGACGGTTAACACCCCGCCCGTTTTTATCCACTGCGTCGTACTGCCATTATAAAACTCAAAGCCCTGCGGGCGGGTTCCCAGCATCGCGGCGTAGTGGATGACGGCGTGCGAGCCTAAATCGTCGAGCGTTTCCGGGTAGCCAAATCGCGCCAGATAATCCGGGCTGGCGCAGTTAATCACCGACAGCTTGCCCAGCGGACGGGCAATCAGCCCTGAATCCTTCAATGTGCCGACGCGCACCACGCAATCAAACCCTTCGCGGATCACATCCACCAGACGATCGCTGCTGCTGAGCTCCAGTTCAATGCCCGGATAGTGCTGCAGAAAAGCAGGCAGTTTGGGGATGACTAAATTTCGAGCAACGCCGACGGGCATATCCACGCGGAGCCGACCGCTGATGCTGGAGGGATCGTGCTGAAACATACCGTCGAGTTCATCAAGGTTTGCCAGCAGATCTTTTGCCCGTTCGTAATAGACCATGCCGTCCTGCGTCAGGCTGACGCGGCGCGTGGTGCGGTGCAATAGCTGGGTGCCAAGCCGGTTTTCCAGGGCCTGAATTTGCCGCGAGACGCTGCCTTTCGGCAGGGTTAATGTTTCGGCCGCGCGGGAAAAACTCTCCAGTTCCGCGACGCGGACGAACAACTGCATTGCGTGAATTTTATCCATAGAGGAAGCTCATTGTTGTTTCTGTTGAAACAGTGAAGCGTTTTAACCCATCTTTATTGATTTTCTATCACCTAATAAGCTCTTTCTCAATCTCCTTAACAGCCAAAACGAGGTTTATGATGAGTGAACGTATCGCATTAGTGACGGGTGGTAGCCGTGGTCTGGGTAAAAACGCTGCGTTAAAGCTGGCGGCAGACGGAACGGGAATTGTCCTGACATACAATCGTAGCCAGCAGGAAGCGCTGGATGTTGTGCATGAAATTCAGGAAAAAGGCGTCAACGCAGCGGCATTACAGCTCAACGTCGGGGATATCACGAGTTTTGATCATTTTGCCCGACAGCTTCAGGAAACCCTTAAGACCGCCTGGCAGCGCGAAACCTTTGACTATTTATTGAACAATGCCGGAACGGGTTTATATGCGCCCTATGCCGACACGACGGAAGCCCAGTTTGATGAAGCGCTGAACATTCATTTCAAAGGACCTTTCTTCCTGACCCAGCGCCTGCTGCCGCTGCTTAACGACGGGGGGCGTATCCTCAACGTCTCAAGCGGGCTGGCCCGTTTTACCCAGCCGGGCTCTGGGACCTACGCGGCCATGAAGGGGGCGATGGAAGTGCTGACGCGTTATCAGGCGAAAGAGCTGGGCGCGCGCGGAATTTCCGTCAATATCATTGCGCCGGGCGCGATTGAAACCGACTTTGGCGGCGGACGCGTGCGCGACAACGCGGAGCTGAATCAGCTTCTGGCCTCGCAGACGGCGCTGGGCCGGGTGGGGCTGCCGGACGATATTGGCGATGCCATTGCGGCACTGCTCAGCGATAAATTGGGCTGGATGAATGCGCAACGTATTGAAGTATCAGGCGGTATGTTCCTGTGATGCACGGGCTTAAGGGGAAGGAACCCCTTAATGAAACCCTTAGTATGGATGTGTCTGCATACTGACAGTGATAAAGAACGCAGGCAGCCATAGCCGATAACCCCTTTTCATCACGATATTTCTCAAGAGAAAGACCCTGATGATTATTTATTAACGCAATGGCGGCAGAAAATATTTTCAGCGAATGACGTTTGATATTCGTTTCCTCTTAATAGCGACACTGAAGAGGAAACGACGTCCGGGAAATATCTGCTAAAAAGCGGTTGGTCAGGAATTATTATTCAGGTATTCCTGCTGTAATAAACCAAATAGCCAGTCATTTTGCCAGCGCCCCGCAAGGTAATAGCTCTCGCGTAATTCACCTTCCAGACGAAAGCGGGCTTTTTCCAGCAGGCGTCTTGACGCGACATTTCCCGCGGTGACGGTGGCGGTGAGTCGCCGTATACCGCCCTGATGAAAAGCGTAATCGCAAAGCGCTTTCAGGGATTCAAAGCCGTAACCTTTCCCCTGCGCCTCGGGTGCGAAAAGGAAGCCCACTTCGGCGCAGTCTTCCTCCCGATGAATATACCCGGTAACACCCAGCGGGGCCTGTGAGGCGATGTCACGCACGACGAGACAAAGCCAGTGCGCGCTGCCCGGTGCCCATGGGGCCAGGCGCGAATCAAACGCCTCGCGGATCGCCGCGACGGGGCGGCCTTCCGCCACAAAGCGCATCACGTCCTGGTGCTGCTGTAGCGCCAGAAAAAAGGGCCAGTCTTGCTCCTGCAGGGGCGAACAGGTCAGGCGAGAGGTAATTAAAACCGGCATTCAGATTCTCCTGAAACATTTTAAATCATTTTAGGGTTGTCACTTTATTTCAACAGAAAGTCAGGTATGGTTAACCGCGTATAAATAAAAAGAATAAAGGGCATTTCGTGCCCATTCCGGATGTCTTCGTTGTCGCTTAAGGAAAACAATGACTCTCAGCACATCACATCATATTCGCGAACAGTTTGAACACTGTCTGGCGGTCATTCGCCATGCGTCGGTTGAAATTTTACTCCTTCTGAATGTACATGCTTCTGAGGGAAAAGATCCACGCTGGTTTCTGGAACAACTCGACAGCGCGCGATTAGCTCTGGGCGGCTGGGGAGCCGTTGCGAAAAAACTCAACCTCAATGATGCCGAGATGTCGGAATTTACGCTCCAGCTGCGCCTGCTGCAGCAGCGCGTTCCGCAGTATGAAAGCGGACAGGATGTGAGTGAAAACCAGCTTATTGCGGCGATGCGGTTTGTGACCGCGCTGGAACATCTTCGCCTGCAGCAGCCGCTGTTGACCTACAGCACCGACCTGGCACCGGGAAGCGAACTCCAGCAGCAGCAGGCGCACAAGCAGGTACGCGCGATTGAGCTGATGATTAAAGGGCTCATCCAGCAGGCCTGGCCCGATCAGGTGCGGCTGAACAACCATCTAAAGACCCTGTTTAACGCTGACCGCGTACGGCGCTGGCTGAAGCTTGGCGAGATCAACGATGTCCTCAGCGGCATGATGTTCAGTGAACTGGCGCAGATGCTGGTGGATAAAAAAGAGTTCAGCCGCTATTACGCTTCGCTGTTCAGCGACCCGTCCATGCTGACGCTGCTGGTAGAACCGCGCAAAACGCTGCAAACCTTCCTCGATGACATCCGGCAAATCCGCAACAGCATCACCGTTCAGAAAACGCTAAGCTCGGCGCAAATTCAGCTGCTGGATAGCTACTACGCGCAGATCGCGCGGCCCGTTCAGCGCGCGTTTGAAGAGGGGAGAACGCGCGTCAATCCGGCCGGATTCATGGCGGTAGATGCCAGCGAATTGCATACCTTCTGGGAAAAGGCGCAGAAAATGGATCGGGTCACTGGGGGGGATCTGTTTGAAGTCCGTGACACCATTGAAAAGCCGACCCAGCGCGCGCCGCGTACCCCTGAACAACGCGAGCAGCTCATTTCCGGTGCGCTATGGGGGGCGGTTGGCGTCATGGTGATTGCCATCGTGGCAGGGGGCTTCTGGCTGGTGACCAGCAGCAAACCGCAGCCTGCAACCGCCAGCGCGGCTGAAGCGGCTCCTCCGCAGGAAATGCGCGAGACGCCTTCTTCGCGCGAAACGCTCACGCGCATGGGGGTCACCTGGGACGAGAATAATTTCCGCTCGGCCATTAACCGCAACGATACCCGCGTAACCCTGCTATTTTTGCAGGGCGGTATGGACTGGAAGCTGTCCTGGACCGAAGAGGCGATGTCGGCAGGCTATGACGATGTGCTGGAGCTGATGTTACGCTACCGCCAGAACATGGTGGAAGAGAAGCCGTGCCGTCGCTTCATCAACACGCTCAGCCACGCCATGTCGAACGGCGAGTCTCTGACCTCGGTTCGTAAAGAGTATCTCAAAGCTTTCTGCACCGTACCTGCCGTGGTGAAACGCCAGCAGCACGATCTCGACATGGCCACACGGCGCGCGCAGTCGCAGCCGGATGCCACCACGAAAAAATGGCAGTCTATTCAGACTGCCATTTATGAGGTGATTCGCTAAAATTTTTCCCCTCACCCCAGCCCTCTCCCCATAGGGGCGAGGGAGATGAAGAGCGCACCGTGCAGTCCCCTCTCCCCTCTGGGGAGAGGGTTAGGGTGAGGGGTGAGGGCACCAGACCGCACCCCGCTTAAGGCTCCCCATACAACCCAATCAGCCGCCGCACCACGCCGTTCGTCCAGCCGAAACCGTCCTGCAGCGGATACTCACCCCCGCCACCTTCGCGCGGCGTGCTGCTGGCGATGTGGTACTTCTCAATCAGCTTGTGATGCGTCTTATAAAAATGGTTCACCGTATGCAGCCAGCTCCAGGCGATCTCATCGCCCAGCGAGTCGTTGCCGTACTGCTTGAACCCCTGAATCGCCATCCACTGCAGCGGCGCCCAGCCGTTGGGTTTATCCCACTGCTCGCCGGTTTCGTACTCGGTCGCCAGAATTCCGCCCGGCGTCAGCAGACGCGCCTTGACCGCATCCGACAAACGTTCTGCCTGCTCGTGCGTCGCCATTCCAACATATAGCGGCACAATGCTGGCGGCAGAAAACAGCGCCAGCTCTTCGCGTCGCCAGTCGTAATCGCGGTAGCAGCCGCTCTCCTCGTCCCACAGATAGCGGTTCACCGCCGCGCGGCGATCGTTGGCTTTCTGGCGGAACGCCTCTGCCGTCTCTTTATCCCCTTTCGACGCGGAGATGTTGGCGATAGCGCTTTCCAGCTTGAACAGGAAGGCATTCAGATCGATGGGGATAAACTGCGTCGTGCGGATGCTGGCGAGCCGCGACGGATCGCGCAGCCAGCGGGACGAATAATCCCAGCCGGACGCCGCACCCGCGCGCAGGTCGCGATATACCTCATTGGGCGGACGACCCGAGTGGCGCGCGGTTTCCACGTCCTCAATCCACGATTCGTCGCGCGGGGTATCACGGTCGTCCCAGTAGCGGTTGAGCAGTGAACCGTCCGGCATGCGCACAGCACTGCGGTAAGCCTGGTTAAGCAGCAGCGACTCCGCGCCGTCCATCCAGAAGGCGTATTCCATTTTGAGGTGATCCAGATAGCGTTTCGCACCGCGCACGCCGTCCTCCTCGAACAGCTCCACCATCAGGGCAAAGACCGGCGGCTGTGAGCGGCTGAGGTAATAGGTGCGGTTGCCGTTGGGGATATGCCCGTAGCGTTCAATCAGCCAGGCGAAGTTGTCCGCCATACATTTGAGCAGATCGTTACGGCCGCTCTCCGCCAGCCCCAGCATGGAGAAATAGGAATCCCAGTAGTAGGTCTCGCTGAATCGCCCGCCGGGGACGATATAGGCCTGCGGCAGGGCCAGCAGGGAAGACCAGGGAATATGATCCTGCGGCTCGCGCGTCAGCACCGGCCACAGGTTATCAATATGCTCTTTCAGGGAGAGTCCCGGGTCGGAGACATATTCTGTGCCGTACGTTTCAGGCATCCAGAAGTGGTTCTCCACAAACTGGCGCAGGTCGAAATCCCGGTGGCGTCTGACCTTGCGGTAGCGGATCAGGATATCCAGCGGATCCATCTTCGGCGCGCAGTCGGGGAAGGTTTTACTGTCCGCAAACAGCCGCGTCGACTGCACATGCTCGAACAGTTCAAGATAGCGGTCTGCGGGCGTCAACGCATCGGAGGCGGGTAGCCCCTCGATCATTTCGGGTTCCGGCTCCGCCTCAATCATTTCATCCAGTTTCAACTCGCAGGGATCGGTCTCGTAGCGCAGATCTTCTGCAATCTCGAACTCGATGTTCTCGGTAGCCTGTAGTTTCTGGTTGAACATGGTGATAGGGACCTCCGGTTGTGTGTTCAAAAGACAGGTTTATCCGGGCGTCTTATAAGCGTAGACATTCGCTTCGGTAGATGGGGAGGGATATGTGCGGTAGATCACTATTTTCGGAGCATTCGTTTTGCAACGATTTATGAATGTTAAAAAAATGCCCCTCCGGAGAGGGGCATCAGGATTAACGCATGGTCACAAACTCTTCCGCGGCCGTAGGGTGGATGGCCACCGTGTTGTCGAAGTCTTTCTTGGTTGCGCCCATCTTCAGCGCCACGGCGAAGCCCTGCAGGATCTCGTCCATGCCGAAACCGATGCCGTGGATACCGACAATCTTCTCTTCCGGACCTACGCAGACCAGCTTCATGCGGCACGGCTGACGGTGAGAGGTGACGGCGGTGTACATCGCGGTAAATGCCGATTTATACACTTTCACCTGGTCGTCGCCGTACTGCTCGCGCGCCTGCGGCTCGGTTAAGCCGACGGTGCCGATTGGCGGGTGGCTGAAGACCACGGTTGGGATGTTGCTGTAGTCCAGATGCTCGTCCGGCTTGTTGTTGAACAGGCGCTCGGAGAGACGACGGCCCGCCGCAACGGCGACCGGCGTCAGCTCAACCGCGCCGGTGTTATCGCCGACCGCATAAATGCCCGGTACGCTGGTGTTCTGGAATTTATCGACGACGATATAGCCTTTTTCGTCGGTTTTCACGCCCGTCACGCCCAGGTTGAAGTTATCGTTCGCAGGTTCACGGCCAATCGCCCAGATCAGGCAATCGACGGTCTGGCTGCGGCCATCTTCCAGCTCAAGCGTCAGGCTACCATCCGCGTTTTTCACCACCGCTTTTGGCACGGCGTTGGTGTGCAGGGTCGGGCCTTCGGTGTTCATCACTTCAACCAGCGTATCGACAATCAGCGGGTCAAAGCTGCGCAGCGGCGCGTGTTTACGTACGAACAGGTGCGCTTCCGCGCCCAGGCCGTTAATCACGCCAGCCAGTTCCACCGCGATATAGCCCGCGCCAACAACGGCAACGCGTTTTGGCAGGGCAGGCAGCTCGAAGAAACCGTCGGAGTCGATGCCGTATTCCACGCCCGGGATGTTCGGGTGGCTCGGACGACCGCCGGTGGCGATCAGGATGTGATCGGCGGTGATCGTCTCGCCGTTCACTTCGATCGTTTTCGCGTCCACAAAGCGGGCGAAACCGTGGATAACATCGACGTTATTTTTACCCAGCACGTTGTCGTACGAGGTGTGAATACGGTCGATGTAGGCGGTACGGCTGGCGATCAGTTTGTCCCAGTCGAAGCGGTTGATGGTGGTGTCAAAGCCGTAGTCCGGGCCATACATATGGATAGCTTCACGGATCTGCGCCGCATGCCACATCACTTTCTTCGGTACACAACCCACGTTCACGCAGGTGCCGCCCAGCGCTTTGGCTTCAATCAGCGCGCACTTCTGGCCGTACATGGCCGCACGGTTGATGGAGGCGATGCCGCCGCTGCCGCCGCCGATTGCGATGTAGTCATAATGCTTAGTCATTGCTTTTGTCCTTAATCGTGAATTGCCGCGATTGTATACCTGAAATCAATAGTTTCCACCGATGACTGCGATTACTCCGGCACGATCCAACTGACGGTGGCGTGGCCTGTACCGGCGGGGACCAGCGTTTTATGCAGCCACGGCAGCACGTTGTTCATCTGCGCTTCGAGCTTCCACGGCGGGTTGATCACAATCATGCCGGAGGCGGTCATGCCGCGCTGATCGCTGTCAGGGCGTACCGCCAGCTCGATCTGCAGGATCTTGCGGATGCCGGTCGCTTCCAGGTCTTTGATCATGCGTTTGATCTGCGCGCGCAGCACCACCGGGTACCACAGGGCATAGGTGCCGGTAGCAAAGCGTTTGTAGCCTTCGTGGATGCCGGTTACCACCGCCTGATAGTCGGTTTTGATTTCGTACGGCGGGTCGATCAGCACCAGGCCACGACGGGAAACCGGCGGCAGTTTGGCCTTCAGCTGCTGGTAACCGTCGGCTTTTTCCACGCGGGCGCGGCTGTCTTTCTGGAATTCGGAACGCAGCAGCGGGAAGTCGCTCGGATGCAGTTCGGTCAGCTGGAGGCTGTCCTGCTCGCGCAGCAGCTGGCGTGCAATCAGCGGTGAGCCAGGGTAGTAGCGTAGCTGGCCGTTGCGGTTGAAGTGATTCACTACGCCGATGTAAGGCTCCAGCTCGGCAGGCAGATCGTCCTGCTGCCAGATGCGGGCAATCCCTTCCAGATATTCACCGGTACGCTCGGCATGCTCGCCGCTCAGCTGATAACGGCCCGCGCCCGCGTGCGTGTCCAGATAGAGAAACGGCTTCTCTTTCTCTTTGAGCGATTCGATGATCAGGCTCTGAACGGTGTGTTTAAGGACGTCGGCGTGGTTGCCTGCGTGGAAGCTGTGGCGATAACTGAGCATGGATGAATGTGTTCCAGGTAGTAAACGTAGGCCCGATAAGCGTAACGCCATCGGGCAAAAATAGAGCGTATCGCCACAGTATACAGAAAAGTTTCCACCGCCGCGAAAGCGCAACGTCCGGCATTGAAATCCTCTACACTTAACCCCATTCTAGATCTCATATGCACAGCGCCGGATGCGCGCTTCATTCACCTATTTCAACAGGACAGCGTTTATGACCAATCCATTACTGACGCCTTTTTCGTTGCCGCCGTTTTCTAAAATCCTCCCTGAGCATGTTGTTCCAGCCGTTACGCAATCGCTGGACAACTGCCGCGCGGCGGTAGAAAGCGTGGTAGCGCAGGGCGCGCCGTACACCTGGGAAAATCTGTGTCAGCCGCTGGCCGAAGTGGACGACGTGCTGGGGCGTATCTTCTCCCCGGTGAGCCACCTGAACTCGGTAAAAAACAGCCCGGAACTGCGCGAAGCCTACGAGCAGACCCTGCCGCTGCTCTCTGAGTACAGCACCTGGGTCGGGCAGCACGAAGGGCTGTACAAAGCCTACCGCGACCTGCGCGACGGCGACCACTATGCCGAACTGAACACGGCGCAGAAAAAATCGGTCGATAACGCCCTGCGTGATTTTGAGCTGTCCGGGATTGGCCTGCCAAAAGAGAAGCAGACCCGCTACGGCGAAATTGCCGCGCGTCTGTCCGAGCTGGGCAACCAGTACAGCAACAACGTGCTCGACGCCACCATGGGCTGGACGAAGCTGATTACCGACGAAGCTGAGCTGGCCGGTATGCCGGAAAGCGCGCTGGCGGCGGCAAAAGCCCAGGCCGAAGCGAAAGAGCAGGAAGGCTTCCTGTTGACGCTGGATATCCCGAGCTATCTGCCGGTGATGACCTACTGCGACAACCAGGCCCTGCGCGAAGAGATGTACCGCGCGTACAGCACCCGCGCCTCCGATCAGGGGCCGAATGCCGGTAAGTGGGACAACAGCCCGGTAATGGCGGAAATCCTCGCCCTGCGTCACGAGCTGGCGCAGCTGCTGGGCTTCGAAAACTACGCCGATAAATCCCTCGCCACCAAAATGGCGGAGAACCCGCAGCAGGTGCTCGACTTCCTGACCGATCTGGCGAAACGCGCCCGTCCGCAGGGTGAGAAAGAGCTGGCCCAGCTGCGCGCCTTCGCGAAAGCCGAGTTCGGCGTGGACGAGCTGCAGCCGTGGGATATCGCGTACTACAGCGAAAAACAGAAGCAGCATCTTTACAGCATTAGCGATGAGCAGCTGCGCCCGTACTTCCCGGAAAACAAAGCCGTTAACGGCCTGTTCGAAGTGGTAAAGCGCATCTATGGCATCACCGCCAAAGAGCGTACCGATATCGACGTCTGGCACCCGGACGTGCGCTTCTTCGAGCTGTATGACGAGAAAAACGAGCTGCGCGGCAGCTTCTACCTCGATCTCTACGCGCGTGAGAACAAGCGCGGCGGGGCGTGGATGGACGACTGCGTAGGCCAGATGCGTAAAGCCGACGGTTCTCTGCAGAAGCCGGTCGCCTACCTGACCTGTAACTTCAACCGTCCGGTAAGCGGCAAACCGGCGCTGTTCACCCACGACGAAGTGATCACCCTTTTCCACGAGTTCGGTCATGGTCTGCACCACATGCTGACCCGTATCGAAACCGCAGGCGTAGCCGGTATCAGCGGCGTGCCGTGGGATGCGGTCGAGCTGCCAAGCCAGTTTATGGAAAACTGGTGCTGGGAGCCGGACGCGCTGGCGTTTATCTCCGGCCACTACGAGACCGGCGAGCCGCTGCCGAAAGAGCTGCTGGATAAAATGCTGGCGGCGAAAAACTACCAGGCGGCGATGTTCATTCTGCGCCAGCTGGAGTTCGGCCTGTTCGATTTCCGCCTTCACGCCGAGTTTAGCCCGGAGCAGGGTGCGAAAATCCTTGAGACCCTGGCCGAGATTAAAAAGCAGGTTGCCGTTATTCCAGGGCCAACCTGGGGCCGCTTCCCGCATGCCTTCAGCCACATCTTCGCCGGCGGCTACGCGGCGGGCTACTACAGCTACCTGTGGGCCGACGTGCTGGCGGCAGATGCCTTCTCCCGCTTCGAAGAAGAGGGGATCTTCAACCGCGAAACCGGCCAGTCGTTCCTCGATAACATCCTGACCCGCGGCGGGTCTGAAGAGCCAATGGTGCTGTTCAAACGCTTCCGCGGCCGCGAGCCGCAGCTGGACGCGATGCTTGAGCATTACGGGATCAAAGGCTGATTGTTACGTGAAGATCTGCTTAGTAGATGAAACAGGCGCCGGAGACGGCGCCTTATCTGTTCTGGCGGCCCGCTGGGGGCTGGAGCACGATGAAGAAAATCTGATGGCGCTGGTGATGACGCCGGAACATCTCGAATTACGCAAGCGCGACGAACCGAAGCTCGGCGGGATTTTCGTCGATTTTGTCGGCGGCGCGATGGCGCACCGGCGCAAGTTCGGCGGCGGTCGCGGCGAAGCGGTGGCCAAAGCGGTCGGCATCAAAGGGAGCTACCTCCCGGACGTGGTCGATGCCACGGCGGGACTGGGTCGCGATGCGTTTGTGCTGGCGTCCGTCGGCTGTCGCGTGCGGATGCTGGAGCGTAACCCGGTGGTCGCTGCGCTGCTCGACGACGGGCTGGCGCGAGGCTACGCGGACCCGGAAATCGGCCCCTGGCTGCAGGATCGTTTGCAGCTGATCCACGCCTCCAGCCTGACGGCATTAACGGACATCACCCCGCGCCCGCAGGTGGTCTACCTCGACCCTATGTTCCCGCATAAGCAGAAAAGCGCGCTGGTGAAGAAAGAGATGCGGGTGTTTCAGTCGCTGGTGGGGCCGGATTTGGATGCCGATGGCCTGCTGGAGCCGGCTCGTCAGCTTGCCACGAAGCGGGTGGTGGTAAAGCGCCCGGACTATGCACCGCCGCTGGCGGACGTTGCGACCACTAACGCGGTGACCACCAAAGGGCACCGGTTTGATATTTATCCGGGGACGCCGGAATAAAAAAAGCCGGGTGGCGGCTTTGCCTTACCCGGCCTGTGTCCTCGATCTATCCCCTCTCCCTTTGGGAGAGGGTTAGGGTGAGGGGAGTTTAACGCACTTACTCGTCTTCTTCGTCACGCAGTGGAACAATCAGCATATCCACGTGAACGGTGTTAATCAGCTGGCGCGCTGAAGACATCAGTTTGCTCCAGAAGTCCTGATGATGACCGCAAACCACCAGGTCCATATCGTATTTCTTAATCGCATCAACCAGCACCTGGCCCAGGTCGCCGCTGCCGCTCAGGGTTTCGGTAATCGGATAGCCCGCGTTGGTGGAGAGTTCGCTCAGGGCATGGTGAGTCTCTTCGGAGATGCGTTTCTGCATATCGCCAAGATTCACGTCGATCAGACCGGTGTAGAGGTCGGAGTAATTCACGTCAACGTGAATCAGCGAAACTTTCGCGTTGTAGGGACGTGCCATGGATACCGCTTTATCAACCAGCACTTTGCTCTCCGGAGAGAGGTCAACCGCGATGAGAATGTGTTTGTAAGCCATAGTGTTACTCCTTCCTTAAGTTATCGATGACTAAGTGAGAATGCCGTCGTCTGATACTTTCATTACGGCCCAGTTAAACATATTTTTCAAGCTTTGGTGTTGATAACGATTAACCTTGTGGCAAAAAAATTAACGGATCTCCTACACTGTTAAATGAGCCGTTCGGATATTAAAACGCGAACCGGATCGATTTTGGTCATTCTTTCACTGAACTGTCTGTCAGGGCATTGGGGTGCGGTAGCTCAGGAGCCTTGCTTCGTGGGCGGACGCCGGGGAGGATGTATGATTAGCACCGTCGCATTGTTTTGGGCGTTATGCGTGGTTTGCATAGTGAATATGGCGCGCTACTTCTCATCGTTACGTGCGCTGTTAGTGGTACTTCGTGGTTGCGATCCGTTGCTTTATCAGTATGTGGACGGTGGAGGGTTCTTCACCTCGCATGGACAGCCCAGCAAGCAGATGCGTCTGGTGGGGTACATCTACTACCAGCGCTACCGCGATCATCACGATGAAGAGTTTATTCGTCGCTGCGAGCGCCTGCGTCGTCAGTTCATTTTGACCAGCGCCCTGTGCGGGCTGGTCGTAGTCAGTATGATTGCATTGATGATTTGGCACTGAGCATAAAAAAAGCGGGTCAGCTTCCTGACCCGCTTTTTTGTCGCCTTCAACCGATTAAATCAGCTTCAGCGAAATCCAGTACAAACCGCCAGACAGCAGGATGGACGCCGGAAGGGTGAACACCCAGGCCATCAGAATGTTGGTCACGGTTTTGCGCTGTAGACCGCCACCGTCAACAATCATGGTACCTGCCACGGATGAAGAGAGTACGTGGGTGGTGGATACCGGCATACCGGTGTAGCTCGCCAGACCGATAGACACTGCCGCCGTCATCTGCGCGGACATACCCTGCGCATAGGTCATGCCTTTCTTACCGATCTTCTCGCCGATGGTGGTCGCCACACGACGCCAGCCAATCATCGTACCGATACCAAGCGCCAGCGCGACGGCCATGATGATCCAGATTGGCGCGTACTCAATGGTGTTGAGCATATCGCTTTTCAGTTTCTTCAGCAGACGTTTGTCGTCACCATTCACCTCTGGCAGCTTCGCGACTTTATCGGTCACATCAGAGATACAGAGCATGATACGACGCAGCTGACCACGCTGTTCTACAGCCAGTTTGTCGTAGCTTTCGATATCGCCCAGCATGCCTTTCGCACGTTCCAGCGCGTTAATCGCGTTTGCCGGATGGCAGTGGAACTCGCCAGGCGCGGTGGTTGCACCGGCTTCCGGAGAAGGGATCAATTGATCAACGCCGGTCGCTTTTTTCAGCAGGTCAGGATGCTGCTGGAAATAGGTTTCAACGTTGTTGACCGCATCGCGGGTACGGGTGATTTCGTAACCCGAGGCGTTCATGTTCACCACGAAGCCTGCCGGTGCGACGCCGATCAGAACCAGCATCACCAGACCAATGCCTTTCTGCCCGTCGTTCGCGCCGTGAGAGAAGGCCACGCCGATAGCAGAAATGATCAGGGCGATACGCGTCCAGAACGGCGGCTTTTTCTTGCCGTCTTTCTTCTCACGCTCTGCTGGCGTCAGGTGGATACGCGCACGTTTTTTCGTGTTACTCCAGTAGCGACGCAGGATGAAAATCAATCCCCCCGCGACTACCAGACCCACGATAGGGGAGATGATCAGGGAGCCGAAAATGCCCAATACTTTAGGCAGGTTCAGCGCATCAACAACCGATGTCCCGGTCATCAGGGCGTTGGTTAACCCGATACCGATAATCGCGCCGATGAGGGTGTGAGAACTGGATGCAGGCAGGCCAAAATACCAGGTACCGAGGTTCCAGATAATTGCAGCAAGCAGCATTGAGAACACCATAGCGAGGCCATGGCCAGAACTAACGTTAAGCAGCAGATCCGTTGGCAGCATATGCACGATGGCATACGCAACGCTCAGTCCGCCCAGGAGAACACCAAAAAAGTTAAATACCGCCGCCATAACAACCGCAAGCTGCGATCGCATTGCGCGAGTGTAGATAACCGTCGCTACTGCGTTTGCAGTGTCGTGGAAGCCGTTGATCGCTTCGTAAAACAGTACAAAAACCAGAGCAAGCAATAATAAAAGCCCGGTATGTAAATCCAGGCCGGCAAACAAATGTAGCATAGGACGTTACGCCATTTTGAGGACATGAACGCGGCGCATTATCCAGGACAAATGCGCGGCGGGCAAAGTGAAATATAGACTTTTTTTGACATACCACCTGATTTGAGAAAAGAGCCAGAAAGGATATTCTTTAAATTTCAATGGAATGGCTTTGTAATATCTTTTTACGCTGGTGTGACCACAGAGGAAACTTTACAATCCGCGGCAGTTAACAAAGAGGGTTTTGACGTGGAAAGGTTTGATGCCGTGGTAATTGGCGCCGGTGCGGCGGGTATGTTTTGTGCGGCAATGGCCGGACAGGCGGGTCGTCGCGTGCTGCTGCTGGATAACGGTAAAAAGCCCGGCCGTAAGATCCTGATGTCCGGCGGCGGGCGCTGCAACTTTACTAATCTGTATGTTGAACCCGCGGCCTATTTGAGCCAAAACCGTCATTTTTGTAAATCTGCGCTGGCGCGCTACACCCAATGGGATTTTATCGACCTGGTGGGTAAGCACGGTATCGCGTGGCATGAAAAGACGCTGGGGCAGCTGTTCTGCGACGACTCCGCGCAGCAGATTGTCGATATGCTGGTGGCCGAGTGCGAGAAGGGCGGCGTCGTCATGCGCCTGCGCACGGAAGTGCTGGAGGTCGCCCGCGACGACCAGGGTTATACGCTGCAGTTGAATGGTGAAACCGTCAGCGCTGACAGCCTGGTGATCGCCAGCGGCGGCCTGTCTATGCCGGGGCTGGGCGCCTCCCCGTTCGGCTATAAGATTGCCGAACAGTTTGGCCTGAAAGTCTTGCCTACGCGCGCCGGGCTGGTGCCATTTACGCTGCATAAACCGCTTCTTGAACAGCTTCAGACGCTGTCTGGCGTGTCCGTTCCCTCCGTCATTACCACCGAAGACGGGACGGTGTTCCGCGAAAATCTGCTCTTTACCCATCGCGGCCTCTCCGGCCCGGCGGTACTGCAAATCTCCAGCTACTGGCAGCCGGGGGAGTTTGTCACGGTGAATCTGCTACCCGATTGCGATCTGGACTCGTTCCTTAACGAGCAGCGTACTGCGCACCCGAATCAAAGCCTCAAAAACACCCTGGCAATGCAGCTGCCAAAACGTCTGGTGGAATGTTTGCAGGCGCTGGGGCAGATCCCGGACGTGTCGCTCAAGCAGCTTAACAGCCGCGAGCAGGAAACGCTGGTCGAGACCCTGACAAACTGGCGCGTTCAGCCAAACGGCACCGAAGGCTACCGCACGGCGGAAGTGACGCTGGGTGGCGTTGACACGAATGAGCTCTCGTCCCGCACCATGGAAGCGCGCAACGTGCCGGGGCTCTATTTTATTGGCGAAGTGATGGACGTCACTGGCTGGCTCGGCGGGTACAACTTCCAGTGGGCATGGGCAAGTGCCTGGGCGTGCGCTCAGGCGCTGGCAGAAGACAAGTGACATAAGAGCACAGCCACTCGTCACGGTTGGCTTTACGAGCTGACGGTGGTGACGTCTGTCACAGCAAGAATATTGCTCGCGGCCACGGTCCCCATCCTGATATATGACGCTGCGGTAACGCCGCCAATATGCGGTGAAATAACCACGTTTTCTACGGACTGCCAGAGGTGCGGCGCGGTCAGCGGCTCGTGGGTAAAGCTGTCCAGCGCGGCGCTGTGCAGCGTGCCATCCCTGAGCGCCGTCAGTAACGACTCATCGTGGATCAGCCCACCGCGTGCCGTATTGACCAGAATTGCGTTCCGCTTGCAGTGTGCGAGCGTTTCGCTATTGATCATCCCCCGATTCTCATCGGTCAGCGGACAGTGCAAAGAGATGACATCGGAACGGGAAAGAAGTCCGTTCAGCGTTTCTGCGCGTTCGCACAGGGCAGGCATAGTCTTAGCATAGGGATCGTAAGCCAGCACCTTCATGCCGAAAGCGTGACCAATAGTCGCCACGCGCGAGCCGATAGCACCCAACCCAATTAGCCCTAACGTTAAGCCCTCCAGTTCAATGGATTTATGCGTCGCCTTATCCCAGTGCCCGTCTCGCAGCCGCTTGTCCAGAGGCACCACTGACTTTGCGCAGGCGAGGATCAGCGCCCAGGTATGTTCAGCCACTGCCGCCGCGTTTGCACCTGGCGCAGCCCGGACGGCGATGTTGCGCTCGGCCGCTGCCGTCTGGTCTATCACATCGATCCCGCTTCCGTGCTTGGAAATAACCTGCAAAGCCGGGGCGGCATCCATAACTTTCTCGGTGATCCTGCCGTAACGTACCAGGATCGCCACAGGATTGTGTCGTTTACACAGCGCGATCAGGTCATCTTCTGTGGGCTGGCGGCCCGCAAACACTACCTCAAAGCCCTGTAACATCACCATGGCCTGCTCCGCCAGGTCGCTTCCGGTAACCAGCACTACGTCTTTGCCCCCCATCACAGCGTCTCCTCGTCGCTCAACATACCTGCCTTACGAAGCGCGTCATCAAGCCAGTGTGGACGTAAATCGCCTTCACGGATGGCGGCAAGACGCCGGGTCTCCATCTCCAGCTTTTCTTTTGCCAGAGCGATAACCTCCTGAACCTCATCGCGCGGGATAACGACCACGCCGTCGATATCCGCGACAACCAGATCCCCGGCCTGAACCGTCGCCCCGGCGACTGAAATGGGATGATTAACCCGGCCAGAAATTAACTTTGTCGGGCCGCAGGGGTTCAGACCGACAGAAAAGACAGGGTAGTGACCTTTGCTCAGGGTGTCGGCGTCACGTACAGCGCCATCAATAATAATGCCCGCAATGCCGCTCGCCTGAGCCTGAGTGGCCATGATTTCGCCAAGCAGAGCGCAGCTCAGGTCGCCTTTGCCATCGACGATCAGGACATCGCCGGGCTGCGCCACCGCCATCGCGGCATGAATCGCCAGATTATCACCCGGGCGGACTTCAACGGTGATGGCCGGACCCGCAACGGACATGTGTGGGGCCAGCGGTTTGATGCGGCCATGAAGCGTACCGCGGCGACCGGCCACGTCGGCCAGAATAGCTGCCTGATACTCGGCCGCCCGACGTACGTCCTCGGCAGAAACGCGCTCGAAATGGCGATTAATCGGTTTTTTTTCATTAACGGACATAAATGCCTCCATATTGTTTTACTGAGTACAATGCAGGTGTACAGAACAAAACAACTATAGCGGTGTTGCTTTCCTTTTAGCCAGACCCGAGGTGGCGTTTGTGATGTAAACACGAAGTGACTCACAAAATTTGAGGTACACTCACTGCCGGGCTAAAAAGGAGATAATGATGGGGAATGAAGGCGTTGTAGCGGTTGAAAAAGCGCTGGCTTTACTGGATTGCTTCCGTCCTGGAGATGAGAGCCTGACGCTGACCGCGCTGGCACAGCTGTCGGGTTATCACAAAACCACGGTTTACCGCTTGATGAATTCTCTTGAACGGATGAATTACGTCGTCAGGCATGAAGACGGCAATTATGCGCTGGGCCCACGTCTGCTTTACCTCGGCAAGCTGTATGAACAATCTTTCCATCTTTCCCGGGTGGTTCAGCCAGAGCTTCAGGCCTTATCCCTGGCGTCTCAGGAGAGTGCCAGCTGGTATGTGCTGGAGGGAGGGCAGCGGCTTTGCCTGTTTCGCGCTGAAGCGTCGCATGGCCTGCGACACAGCAATCTTCCCGGCAGCCAGTTCCCGCTCGATAATTCGGCCATCAGTAAGGTATTACGCCATTGGGGGCTCAATGAAAGCCTGCCGGAGGGAGACGCTGAACTCCCATTCTACACGTCAGGCGCGCGCGACCCCCATACCGCTGCGTTTGCGATGCCTGTCTTCGGCGTTCACGACAAGCTGGTTGCGGCGTTAGCCCTGACCGGCCCCATCTCGCGGCTGACGGAAGATCGTCGTGAGAAGGAAATAGGGCAGTTGATGAAGGCGGCTGCAAGCCGTCTGTCGCAGAAAATGGGCGCCAGCAAGCCCTTCTGTCAGCAGTTCTTTGGTGAAACGAGCGACGCGGCGGAAGAAAATCTTTAAACGCAGAAGCGGGACAAATGTCCCGCTTCTGTCATCGTTAATGCGTGACCTGTTTTTCGTGTAGCTGAGCGCGGCGGGCCTGCCGCCCCATAATGAGCACCGCGATACCCCCGGCCACGCACAGCGCGGCCAGCGGAAGCATTGCCAGCGTGTAGCTGCCTGTCCGCTCATTGATAATGCCGTACGCGTTTACCATCACCGCCCCACCTATCAGGTTTGCGATGGCGCCAATCGCGGCCAGTCCCGCCGCCGCTGAGGTACTGCTCATCCAACCGGACGCCAGCGCCCAGAAAGGCCCTTTCATTGAATAAGCGCCTATCAGCATAATGCTCAGGATAACGATCGTGGCAGACAGCGAGACGCTTACAAAGGCGGCGAACACACCTGCGGCAATCATAAACAGCGTGAGTGCGGTATGCCAGCGGCGTTCGTTGGTACGATCGGAATTCCGTCCCCATACAATCATCAGAACCGATGCCAGACCGTAAGGAATGGCGTTAAACAGACCTGTCTCAAGGTTATCCAGATGGAAGGATTTCAGCAGTTGAGGAGACCAGACGCTGATGGTGGTGCCCGCGGAAGATGCACCCGCGTAAATCAGCGCCATCAGCCAGATCTGACGATGCTTTAGCAACTGCCACGTCGTCTGGTGTCCAATGTTCTTTTGCTGGCTACGCTCGGTCTCAAGCGTGGTTTCCAGCCACTTTTTCTGTTCATCACTGAGCCAGCTCGCCTGATGAGGGCGATCCCGGAGAATAAACCAGGCTGCAATACCCAGCAGCACCGCCGGCAAGCCTTCAATAATGAACAGCAGATGCCAGCCGCGAAGACCCAGCCAGCCATCCAGTGACAGTATCAACCCGGAAAGCGGGGAGCCGATGAAGTTAGCGAGCGGGATGGCGACCATAAAGGACGCAATAATGCGTGCGCGGTAGCGGGACGGGATCCACCAGGTCAGATACAGCACGACGCCCGGGAAGAAGCCCGCCTCTGCAGCACCGAGAAGAAAACGGACGATATAGAGCGACGTGGTGTTCTGCACCAGGGCCATACACATGGAGACGATGCCCCAGCTGATCATAATGCGCGGGATCCACAGCCGGGCGCCGACTTTCTGCATGGCCAGGTTGCTGGGTACCTCAAACAAAAAATAGGCCACGAAGTAAAGGCTGCTGGCGAAGCCAAAGGCCACTTTGCTGAGGCCAAGGTCCTCATTCATTTGCAGCGAAGCCATGCCGATATTCCCGCGATCGATAATGGAGACCAGGTAACTGACAATCAGAAACGGGAGAATACGCCAGATCACCTTCCGCATCGTCTCTCTTTCTATGTCCTCGGTGGCGGTAGCGCCGTTACGTAAATGTTCTGTCATTGTGTCCTCGCAGGGTTTGTTCTTTGTTTTATTAGGTACAACTCAGTTTTATTAAACAAAACCACTATAGCGACGGCGCGTTATTTTTATCCAGTTAATGGAAGGTTTAAATGATGTAAATAAGAGGTGACTCACAGATAGTGCGCTGCAGATATATCGCTCACAGCAGTCGAACCAGCCGCATAGAGGGCACGCTGCAAGGGAGATAATCACGCAACGCAATTATTGCACCAACTTTTCCTCGTCATTCAACTAAGCTTCGACCAGGTGCCCCGCCTCGTTCGCGGGGCCAGATTCCTTTTGGTCGAGCACGCATCATGCAGCTACTCAGTATTATTATTTTGCTTACCCTTACCGTGGTGATCCATTCGCTGTGGATGTTTGGCGTTTTAAAGTTCATCAAATTAGAAGTCGATTCGGCGGTACGCATCGTTTTACGCAATGTCGGTATCGTGATCTCCATGATCTTCGCCCACCTCCTTGAGGCCGGACTGTTTGCTGCGTTTTATTTTGTCATCGACGCGTTTAATGACTGGAACACCAGCTTCTATTTTTCACTGGTCAGCTACGCTACCGTGGGATACGGCGACGTCACGTTACCCCAGCACTGGCGGCTCATCGGCGGGGTGGAAGGGCTGGTGGGCGCGTTGATGGTGGGCTGGTCTGTCGCGGTTCTGGTGGCGGTGCTGCAGCGTTTGCGCGGCATGAGCGCCTAAACGGCAGATGCGCGATCCCCGCCTGGTAAGGTAAAGTACTCCTCCTTGCGTGGCCGGAAGGCCGCGACTTTGAGGGCGAAGAGGCTGATTAACGGCCCGCCCTTTTCTGTTCCTGGTTTACGCCAGTTTGCATGGTGTTGTGTTTTGTCTGCCAAAAGGGTTTTGTATGTCTGCTGCTCATCTCGGTTTCCCGACGGAAACCGTTGTTGTCTTTGTGGTGATGGCCGTAGGGGCGATGTTTATCGACCTCTTTATGCACCGTCACGATAAACCCGTCTCGCTGAAAAGCGCGGCGATGTGGTCCATTTTCTGGGTCATGATGGCGATGGCCTTCGCCGGATTCCTGTATGTTCACCACGGCGCCGAGATGGCGAGCCTGTTCCTCACCGGCTACGCGCTGGAAGAGGTGCTCTCCGTCGATAACCTGTTTGTGATGATGGCAATCTTCGCCTGGTTCGGCGTGCCGGATAAGTACCGTCACCGCGTGCTCTACTGGGGCGTGCTGGGGGCGATAGTCTTCCGCGGCATCTTTGTGGCTATCGGCACCAGCCTGTTAAGCCTGGGGCCGTACGTTGAGGTGATCTTCGCGCTGGTCGTCGGCTGGACGGCGGTGATGATGCTCAGGCGCAATGAAGAGAGCGACGAAGTGGAAGATTACTCGGGTCATCTCGCCTATCGCCTGGTGAAGCGCTTCTATCCGGTCTGGCCGAAAATCAGCAGCAACGCCTTTATTCTGACCCAGAAAGAGGTGGATGCGGAGCTTGAAAAGCCGGAAAACCAGGACGTGATGGTTGGCCGCGTGAAGAAGGCGAAGCGCTATGCGACGCCGCTGCTGCTTTGCGTAGCCGTCGTCGAGCTCTCTGACGTCATGTTCGCGTTTGACTCCGTGCCGGCCATTATTGCCGTGAGCCGCGAGCCGCTGATTATCTACAGCGCCATGATGTTCGCCATTCTCGGCCTGCGTACGCTTTACTTCGTGCTGGAAGCGCTGAAGCAGTATCTGGTGCACCTCGAGAAAGCCGTGGTTCTGCTGCTGTTCTTCGTGGCGTTCAAGCTGGGGTTAAATGCCACCGATCACTTCTGGCATCACGGTTACAGCATTGGCGCCACGGCCAGTCTGTTTGTGGTATTAGGCGTGCTGGCGCTGGGGATTATTGCGAGCGTGATGTTCCCGGGGAAACGTGAGGCCTGATGTACCGCCTTTCTCCCTCTCCCTGTGGGAGAGGGCCGGGGTGAGGGCACCGGACCGCACCTAACCCTTAATCGGTGAATTCCGACGCTTTCGCGGGTGATGGAAGTGCCGCCAGTGCGGATCCTGCGCCGCCGCCAGCAGTTCGTGGTCGCCGCGGGTGTCTCCCCAGGCGCGCAGGTGATAGGCGTTCAGATCGCCATACACTTTTTCCAGCCTTGCCACCTTCTGGGCGCAGCGGCAGTTATTGCCCGTGATGCGCCCCGTCAGCTTGCCGTCTTTCACTTCCAGCTGCGTGCCAATCAGCTTAATGCCCAGTTTGTCAGCCCACGGCTGGAGCACCAGCGCCGGGGACGCGGAACAGATGGTCACTTCCGCACCGGAATTCACCTCAGCCGCCACCGCCAGAACCCCTTCGGGGCGCATCAGCTTGTTCCAGTATTTTTCGCAAAAGGCTTCCGCCTGCTGGCGTAACCAGTGTTCATCCACGCCCGTCAGGAAGGTTTTAATCAGCACTTCCTTCAGCTCATCGCGCGTCAGCTTGCGACGCACGCAGTGGAGCGTGGGCAGCGCCATGCGCACCAGGCGGCCCGCGAAGTAACGTTTGCCGAAGGCAAAACGCAGGAAAGGAATAAAGCTGTCGTGGTGCGTTAATGTCCCGTCAAAGTCGAAGACAGAGAGCACGCTGGATTTAGCCACCGTCTCGTCGGCAATCATATTGGTCATAAATACGTCTTAGCTGAAATACACATTCTGCGGATCAGTTTACCTGCTTTGGCTGGACAGTCCTTATATCACCACTCTTTTTTTCTCGATCTTGCGATCTCAAAGTGAGTCCATTTTTGGCCTCGATAACAATTGGTGAAAAAACGAGCTGTCTATATTATCGCCACATCGCAAGATATTTAGGGGAACCATTGGCCCCCACAGGTAAGGAAAAACTCACTCACTACTTCTTTCTTGATATGACTCTTAGATCGCTTATTTCAATCCTCACGTTAAGTTTTGCTTCGTTTTCTGCGTTCAGCTTTCAACTTCCAGCGTCGATGTTATCGATGAACAGCGAGCTGGCGGCATCACCGGCGAAATCTGCGCTGGTGCATCAGGAAACAGGTCCGCTGCGCTCGCGTATTCTCGATCAATACCAGAAATGGAAAGGCACCCAGTACCGGTGGGGCGGAACCACGCATCGCGGGGTGGATTGCTCCGCACTGATGCAGCACCTGTTCACCGATGCGGCGCATCTTAATTTGCCGCGCACGACGAGTGAACAGATCCATCGCGGCGTGCAGGTGGCGCAATACCGCCTGAGAGCCGGCGATCTGGTCTTCTTCCAGACGGGCCCGAACCGCAAGCACGTCGGCGTTTATATTGGCAAAAACCAGTTTATTCATGCCTCAACCAGTCAGGGCGTAACGGTCTCAACCCTGACGGATGATTACTGGCAGGCACACTACATTACCGCCCGTCGCATCGCAGGCAGTGCGGCCTGACAGCGTCAGATGATGTCATCCACGACGCCACCGTCGACGCGCAGCGCCGCGCCCGAGGTGGCGGAGGCCTGGGTCGAACAGACATAAATCACCATATTGGCCACCTCTTCAACCGTGGCCGCGCGCTGGATAACCGAGCTGGGGCGGTTGGCCATCACAAACTCTTTCGCCAGCTGCTCCAGCGATTTGCCGGTTTTTTCGATTTCATCTTTCATCATCTCGGCGAAACCGTCAGACATCGTCGGGCCCGGCAGGACGCTGTTGACCGTCACGCCGCTCCCCGCCACAAACTTCGCCAGACCGCGCGCCAGCGAGAGCTGCGCCGTTTTGGTTACGCCGTAGTGGATCATATCCGCCGGAATATTGCAGGCCGACTCGGAGGAGATAAACACCACGCGTCCCCAGCCTTTCTGCACCATGCCCGGCAGCAGGGCGCGGGACAGACGCACGCCGGACATCACGTTGGTCTGCCAGTAACGCTCCCAGGTTTCATCGTCGGTGGCATAGAAATCCTGCGGACCGTAAATCCCGGCGTTGTTGACCAGAATATCGACGTTATTCGCCACCTTCAGAAGCGACTCGACCCCTTCCGCCGTGCTGAGATCGGCAATCGCGGCGCGCACCTGTACGCCCGGCACCACCTGCTGGAGCTGCTGAATGCCTTTATTCACCGATTCCGTGCTGCGGCCATTGACGATCACTTCCGCACCGCTTTCTGCCAGACCTCTGGCAATGGCGAATCCGATCCCGCCGGTTGAGGCGGTCACCAGCGCCACTTTCCCCGCAAAGTCGATTTTCATCATCTGCTCCTTCTCGTTTTAACGTTCGGACCTTAAAGCGTAGCAGGTGAGGATGACGGCTCCTGGCTAAAAAGGCGCAACAGCGTCTCAACCTGTTCATCAAGCGGGGCGAGGGAACGTTTAACAATCAGGTGAAGCGGCGTTGCCCTGCGCGCGCCGTGGCTCAGCGGCAGGCGTTTGAGTACGCCCTGATCCAGCTGGGTCTGGATGCGTTCCTCTGGCAGCCAGCCGTAGCCGACCTGAGAGACGACGGCTTCAATCGCGGCATCGATGGTGGAGAAGGTCCACGACTCGCCGGCAGCACGCGCGGCGGGCTGGCTGTCCGCAATCTGGATGAGCGGCCACGGGCGCAGCATCTCATCATTTAGCGGCGCGTCGAGGTGAAACAAGGGGTGCCGGGAATGGGCCACGGCAACAAAGTCGATATTCATCAGCCATTCTCCGAGCCCGGTAATGTCCTGGCGGCGGGTTAAGACCATCACATCGGCTTCGTCGTTAATGGCATCGGCGCGGGTATTTTCCAGCACCTCGGTCAGACGTACCTGAGTCTGCGGATACTGCTGCTGGAACTGACGAAGAATAGCGAACAGGCGGCGGCGCGGGAAAATGGAGTCCACCACCAGATCTAACCGCGTTCGCATCCCGTTGCGAAGGGTCGCTGCGCGCGTCTCAACGTACGAAAACGCTTTCAGCAGCGGTTTAACCTGGTTGAGAAGAAGTTCTCCGGCCGGAGTTAACACCGCCCGTCGCCCCTCCGGGACCAGCAGCGCCACGCCGAGCCGCTCCTGCAGCAGCGACAGGTTATAGCTCACCGAGGACTGGCTGCGGTGGGTTTCTTCCGCGGCTTTGGCAAAGCTGCCCGCTTCCACCACTCTTTCCAGTAAAGCCCATTGTTCCAGCGTCGTCTTATGCATGATTTATCTAAAATTTGGATGAATTTGATTAAAACATAGCGTTATTCATTCATTTTTTGAAGGGGTACGATCGTCTCATCAAAACAAAGGAGACATCTTATGAACACCTTCGACAAACACGACTTAAGCGGCTTTGTTGGTAAACATCTTGTATATACCTACGATAACGGCTGGAACTACGAGATTTACGTAAAAAATGAGACCACGCTTGATTACCGTATTCACAGCGGTCTTGTGGCCAACCGTTGGGTGAAAGATCAGCAGGCTTATATCGTGCGGGTAGGCGAGAGCATCTATAAAATTTCCTGGACCGAACCAACCGGTACCGACGTCAGCCTGATCGTGAACCTGGGCGACAAGCTGTTCCACGGCACCATCTTCTTCCCACGCTGGGTCATGAACAATCCGGAAAAAACCGTCTGCTTCCAGAACGACCATATTCCGCTGATGAACAGCTATCGCGATGCGGGTCCGGCGTATCCAACGGAAGTGATTGATGAATTTGCTACGATCACCTTTGTGCGCGACTGCGGAGCCAATAATGAAAGCGTTATTGCCTGTGCGGCCAGTGAATTACCGAAAAACTTTCCAGATAATCTCTAATAAGCGCGACAATTAACTAAAAAGAAAAGTTCCCGGCTATTTCATATTATTTTGAAATGGCCGGGATTTTTTTTTGTTTGTTGATGATTGGTTTAAATGAATCCATTTCAAAATGTTGCGAAAAATCACATTAAAAATATTTAATATTAATTTAACTTGTTGTTTTTCAACTAGCTGCTAGTTGTCTTATAACGTTGCAAACGTTGTCTTAATTTTTCCCTAAGGAAAGAGAGCTACTTTGATATAAGTTTATGGTTCGTTGAAATAAACGGGCTGGCATTTGGTTAATATCAAAAACATGCCATTTTTATTGCAAGGAAATTAATAATGAGTGATTTTCTGCCTTTTTCGCGGCCGTCGATGGGCGCTGAGGAAATTGCGGCGCTTCAGGACGTTTTGATGTCGGGCTGGATCACCACTGGGCCTAAGAATCAGGAACTTGAAGAGGCATTTTGTCAGCTTACCGGGAATCAGCATGCGATTGCCGTCTGTTCAGCCACCGCGGGTATGCACGTCACGCTGATGGCGCTGGATATTGGCCCGGGCGATGAAGTCATTACCCCTTCCCAGACCTGGGTATCCACGCTGAATATGATCGTGTTGCTGGGTGCCACACCGGTCATGATTGATGTGGACAAAGATACATTAATGGTGACGCCAGAAGCCGTTGAAGCCGCCATTACCCCGCGTACCAAAGCCATTATTCCCGTTCATTATGCCGGCGCGCCGTGTGAAATCGACGCCATTCATGCCATCGGTGAACGTCACGGTATTCCGGTTATTGAAGATGCGGCCCATGCCGCCGGAACCTACTACAAGAACCGTCATGTGGGATGGAAAGGGACCGCGATTTTTTCCTTCCACGCCATTAAAAATATGACCTGCGCGGAAGGCGGCTTAGTCGTCACGGATAATGCCCAGCTGGCGCAGCGGATCCGCAGCCTGAAATTCCATGGCCTGGGCGTAGATGCCTATGACCGCCAGACGCACGGCCGCGCGCCGCAGGCGGAAGTGATCGCGCCGGGCTATAAATACAACCTGGCAGACATCAACGCCGCGCTGGCGCTGGTGCAGTTAGGCAAGCTGAAAGAGGCCAACAGACGCCGCCAGGAAATTGCTGAACGCTACCTGCGTGAGCTTGCCGATACGCCGTTCCAGCCGCTCACCATTCCGTCATGGCCGCACGTGCACGCCTGGCACCTGTTTATTATTCGCGTTGACGAAGCGCGCTGCGGGATCTCACGCGACAACCTGATGGCGGCGCTGAAAGAGAAAGGCATCGGTACCGGCCTCCACTTCCGCGCGGCACACACCCAAAAATACTACCGCGAGCGTTTTCCTGATGTATCGCTCCCGAATTCTGAATGGAATAGCGCGCGTATTTGTTCTCTCCCTCTTTTCCCGGACATGACTCATGACGACACAACCCGCGTCATTACCGCACTCCATCAGCTTGCAGGACATTGATATGTTCAGTGCACCGCCTGTACAAAAAGTTTCCGTGGTAATCCCGGTTTATAACGAGCAGGAGAGCCTGCCCGAACTGATCCGTCGTACAACCGCCGCCTGCGACACGATGGGCAAGGCTTATGAAATTCTGCTGGTAGATGATGGCAGTAGCGATAATTCCGCGCTGATGCTGACCGAGGCCGCGCAGGCCGAAGGCAGCCATATTGTTGCCGTGCTGCTCAACCGCAACTACGGCCAGCACTCGGCGATTATGGCGGGGTTTAGCCACGTCACGGGCGATCTGGTCATCACCCTGGACGCTGACCTGCAAAACCCGCCGGAAGAGATCCCGCGTCTGGTTGCCAAAGCCGATGAAGGCTATGACGTGGTCGGCACGGTACGTCAGAACCGTCAGGACAGTCTGTTCCGCAAGCTGGCCTCACGCACCATCAACCGCCTTATCCAGCGCACGACCGGTAAAGCGATGGGCGACTACGGCTGCATGCTGCGCGCCTACCGCCGCCATATTGTCGACGCGATGCTGCACTGCCATGAGCGCAGCACCTTTATTCCGATCCTCGCCAACACCTTTGCCCGCAAGGCAACGGAAATTCCGGTTCTGCACGCCGAGCGCGAGCACGGGGAATCGAAGTACAGCTTTATGCGTCTCATCAACCTGATGTATGACCTCATCACCTGTCTGACCACCACGCCGCTGCGTCTGCTGAGCGTGTTCGGCAGCATCATCGCCGTGGCCGGTTTTGCGCTGTCCGTTCTGCTGGTGGTGCTGCGCCTGGTCTTTGGCCCGCAGTGGGCGGCGGAAGGGGTCTTCATGCTCTTTGCCGTGCTGTTTATGTTCATCGGCGCCCAGTTTGTCGGGATGGGCCTTCTCGGTGAATACATTGGCCGTATTTATAACGATGTTCGCGCGCGTCCGCGCTACTTTATTCAACGTGTTGTCCGTCAGGAACACAAAGCATCTCAAGAGGAAATTCACCCATGAAAGCTGTTGTATTTGCCTATCACGATATGGGGTGCACGGGCACGCTGGCCCTGCTGGAAGCGGGCTATGACATTGCGGCAATCTTTACCCATCCGGACACGACCGGAGAGAATAACTTTTTTGGCTCCGTGGCGCGTATCGCCGCCGAGCGTGGGATCCCGGTTTATGCACCGGACGACGTCAACCACCCGCTGTGGGTGGATCGCATCCGCGCGCTCGCGCCTGACGCGATCTTCTCGTTCTACTATCGCAACCTGCTTTCCGACGAGATCTTAGGTCTGGCCGCAAAAGGCGCCTTTAATCTTCACGGTTCTCTGCTGCCCGCCTACCGCGGCCGCGCTCCGCTGAACTGGGTGCTGGTGAACGGTGAAACGGAGACGGGCGTGACGCTGCACCGCATGGTGCGCCGTGCTGACGCGGGCGCTATCGTGGCACAGCAGAAGGTCGCTATTGATGCGGACGAAACTGCGCTGCAGCTGCATCAAAAGCTGAATGCAACGGCGCAGACGCTGCTGCGTGATGCCCTTCCAGGCATCCTCAACGGCACCTTCAGCGAGACCGAGCAGGATGAGAGCAAGGCAAGCATCTTTGGCCGCCGCGCGCCGGAAGATGGTCGTCTGGACTGGAACAAGCCTGCCCGCCAGCTGCACAACCTGGTGCGCGCCGTGACCGACCCGTGGCCGGGCGCGTACAGCTTTGCGGGCGTAAGCAAATTTATCGTCTGGAAATCCCGCGTGCGTGACGATATTCCGGCTGCCAAACCGGGCACCGTCGTCTCCGTCTCCCCGCTGATTGTGAGCTGCGGCGAGCAGGCGCTGGAGATCGTCACCGGACAAACCGACAACGGCCTGTACGTGCAGGGCACGCAGCTGGCACAGTCTCTGGGTCTGGTGGCCGGGGCGCTGATCACCAGCGCACCGGTTGTTGCCATCAAACGCCGTACCCGCGTGCTGATCCTCGGCGTGAACGGTTTTATCGGTAACCACCTGACGGAACGTCTGCTCAAAGACGATAACTACGAAATCTATGGTCTGGATATCGGCTCTGACGCCATCAGCCGTTTCCTCGATAACCCGCGTTTCCACTTCGTGGAAGGGGACATCAGCATCCATTCCGAGTGGATTGAATACCACATTAAAAAATGCGACGTGGTGCTGCCGCTGGTCGCCATTGCCACGCCAATCGAGTACACCCGTAACCCGCTGCGCGTGTTCGAGCTGGACTTCGAAGAGAACCTGAAGATCATCCGCGACTGCGTGAAATACGACAAGCGCATCATCTTCCCGTCCACGTCTGAAGTGTACGGCATGTGTACCGATAAGAACTTCGATGAAGACACCTCCAATCTGGTGGTCGGGCCGATCAACAAACAGCGCTGGATTTACTCCGTCTCCAAACAGCTGCTGGACCGCGTGATTTGGGCCTACGGCGAGAAAGAGGGCCTGCGCTTTACCCTGTTCCGTCCGTTCAACTGGATGGGCCCGCGTCTGGATAACCTCAACGCGGCGCGTATTGGTAGCTCCCGTGCGATCACCCAGCTGATCCTGAACCTGGTAGAAGGCTCGCCAATTAAGCTTATCGAAGGCGGGAAACAGAAACGCTGCTTTACGGATATCAGCGACGGTATCGAAGCGCTGTTCCGCATCATCGAAAACAAAGATAACCGCTGCAACGGTGAAATCATCAACATCGGTAACCCGGACAACGAAGCGAGCATTCGCGAGCTGGCAGAGATGCTGCTGGCCAGCTTTGAGCGCCATCCGCTGCGCGACAAGTTCCCGCCGTTTGCCGGCTTCCGCGAAGTGGAAAGCAGCAGCTACTACGGCAAAGGGTATCAGGACGTTGAGCACCGTAAGCCAAGCATTCGCAACGCGAAGCGCTGCCTGAACTGGACGCCGACGGTGAAGATGGAGCAGACCATTGACGAAACGCTCGATTTCTTCCTGCGCACCGTGGAGCTGTCGGAACAGGTCTCATGAAAAAAGTCGGTTTACGCATTGATGTCGACACCTTCAGGGGAACGCGTGACGGCGTACCCAAACTGCTGGAACTGCTGAACAAACACGGTGTGCGTTCCAGCATTTTCTTCAGCGTGGGGCCTGACAACATGGGACGCCATTTATGGCGTCTGATTAAACCGGCATTTCTGTTCAAAATGCTGCGCTCGCGCGCAGCATCCCTCTACGGCTGGGATATTTTGCTGGCCGGCACCGCCTGGCCCGGCAGACGTATCGGCGCGGGTAATGAAGCCGTTATCCGTGAGGCGGCGCAGCATCATGAGGTGGGTCTGCACGCCTGGGACCACCATGCCTGGCAAGCCTGGGCGGGCGTCTGGGATATCCCGCGCCTGTCCCGTGAGGTCGAGCGTGGGATGCTGGAGCTGGAGGCCATTACCGGTCAGCCCGTGCGTTGCTCCGCCGTGGCGGGATGGCGTGCGGATCAGCGCGTCGTGAAGGCCAAAGAAGCCTTTGCGTTTCGCTACAACAGCGACTGCCGCGGAACCGGACCCTTTTTGCCGCTGTTAGGTGAAAATCGCTACGGAACGGTGCAAATTCCGGTTACGCTTCCCACCTGGGATGAAGTGGTCGGGCGCGAGGTGAAGGCGGATGAGTTCAATCGCTACATTCTGGACCGCATCCATCGTGACGCCGGCACGCCGGTGTATACCATCCATGCCGAAGTGGAAGGGATTGCGTATCAGCATGATTTCGATGAACTGCTGACGATGGCCGCTCAGGAGGGCATTGAATTTTGCCCGTTGAGCGAGCTGCTGCCGGACGATCTCAGCACCCTGCCCGTGGGCAAAGTCGTACGTAATGAAATGGCTGGCCGGGAAGGCTGGCTTGGCTATCAACAAACCGTGAGTCCGGTCCCATGAAAACAGCCCGTTATGGCTTAGCGCTTCTCGCACTGTTTATCGTTTACTACCTCATTCCGGTCGATATTCGTCTGCTCTGGCAGCCTGATGAAACGCGCTATGCGGAAATCAGCCGCGAAATGCTGGCATCCGGAGACTGGGTAGTCCCGCATTTTCTGGGGCTGCGTTACTTTGAAAAACCGATTGCTGGCTACTGGATCAACAGCATCGGGCAGTTGCTGTTCGGGCACACCAACCTCGCCGTGCGCGCCGGATCTATATTCTCAACCGGGTTAGCGGCGCTGCTGGTCATCTGGATGGCCTGGCGTCTCTGGCGAGATAAGCGGACCGCCATTTTCTCCGGTCTTATCTTCCTGACCCTGTTCCTGGTGTATGGCATCGGCACGTATGCGGTGCTGGATCCTATCATCACCCTGTGGCTGGTGGCGGCGATGTGCAGCTTCTGGCTGGCATCGCAAGCCCAAACCGTT
Organism: Enterobacter cloacae complex sp. ECL352; assembly: GCF_020149545.1. Lineage (NCBI taxonomy): Bacteria > Pseudomonadati > Pseudomonadota > Gammaproteobacteria > Enterobacterales > Enterobacteriaceae > Enterobacter > Enterobacter cloacae complex sp. ECL352. The sequence goes on along the minus strand of NZ_CP083709.1, from coordinate 2,051,352 downwards.
GCCGGAAAAGCGGGCGGCTATGTGCTGCTTGGGCTGGCCTGCGGGATGGGGGTGATGACCAAAGGCTTCCTGGCGCTGGCGGTACCGGTGATTGGCGTGCTGCCGTGGGTAATCGCCCATAAGCGCTGGAAAGAGGTGCTGATTTTTGGCTGGCTCGCGATCCTGAGCTGCGTGCTGATTGTTCTGCCGTGGGGGCTGGCTATTGCGCAGCGTGAACCTGACTTCTGGCGTTATTTCTTCTGGGTTGAGCATATTCAGCGTTTTGCCCAGAGCGACGCGCAGCACAAAGCCCCGTTCTGGTACTACATACCGTTCCTGATCGCGGGCAGCCTGCCGTGGCTTGCGCTTTTGCCCGGTGCGATTCGTCTCGGCTGGAATGACCGACAAAACGCGGGTGGCGGGTTCTATCTGCTGGGTTGGGTGGTGATGCCGCTGCTGTTCTTCAGCATCGCCAAAGGCAAGCTGCCGACCTATATCCTGCCGTGCTTTGCCCCGCTGGCGATCCTGATGGCGCGCTATGCCTGCCTCGCGGCGGAAAAAGGTGCCAGAGCGTTACGCATTAACGGCGGGATTAACCTGGCGTTTGGCGTTATTGGCGTGGTGGCGGCGCTGGTGGTCTCGCCGTGGGGACTGTCTAAGCATCCGGTCTGGACGTCGGTCGAACTGTATAAAGTCTTCTGTGCGGTGGTGGCGTTCCTCATCTGGGCCGCGGTAGGCTGGTTTACCTTCAGACAGAGCCAGCAGCGCTGGTGGCTGGCGGCACTGTGCCCCGCAGGGCTGGCGCTGCTGATTGGTTTTGCCATTCCTAACCTGGTGGTGGATTCCAAACAGCCGCAGTCGCTGGTCGATACCGTGCGCGAGCCGCTTCAGGAAAGCCGATTCGTGCTGGCCAATAACGTGGGCGTGGCCGCGGGCCTGGCGTGGGAGCTGAAGCGCAATGACATCACGCTGTTTGGTCAGAGCGGCGAACTGCGCTACGGGCTGGATTATCCCGATGTGAAAGATCGTTTTGTCAGTGAGGACGACTTCGCGCAGTGGCTGGCAGCGCATCGTCAGCAGGGGCGCGTGTCGCTGGTGATGCTGCTGTCAAAACGCGACGATATTTCACGGGCGAATTTACCGCAGCCGGACAATCTCTATATCCAGGGGCGTCTGGCCTTGCTGGAGTACCTGCCGAAGTGATGACCTGGATCTGGCTGATACTGGCAAGCCTGCTCAGCTGCGCGGGGCAGCTGTGCCAGAAACAGGCCACCCGTCCGGCGAAAGCCGGGCGGCGCGGGACGCATATCGCGCTGTGGCTTGGCCTGGCACTGCTGGCGCTGGGCAGCGGGATGCTGGTCTGGCTGGTGGTGCTGCAACGCCTCCCTGTCGGCATCGCGTACCCTATGCTGAGCCTCAATTTTGTCTGGGTGACGCTGGCGGCGAAGGCGTTCTGGCGTGAGCACGTTGCTGCGCATCACTGGCTGGGGGTAGGGTTCATCATCATTGGGATTGTTATCCTGGGAGGGAGCCTGTGAAAGGAGCGTTCTGGGCCTTATGCAGCGTGCTGTTAGTCAGCGCGGCGCAGCTGTTGCTGCGCAATGCCATGCAGGCATTGCCACCGGTCAGTGAGATCCTGGCGCTGATATCCGCGCTGTGGCACTTCTCGTCCGGCACGGGTGCGCTGCTGCTGGGGTTGACGGGGTACGTGGCCTCGATGGGCTGCTGGTATCTGGCGCTGCATCGCATGGCGCTCAGCAAAGCCTATGCCCTGCTGAGCCTCAGCTATATTCTGGTGTGGGGCGCGGCGATCCTGCTGCCCGGCCGGGGAGAACGCTTCTCCTGGCACGGGCTGGTGGGCGTCGGATTTATTATTCTGGGTGTGTTAGTGATTTTTCTGCCCCGAACGTCCCAACGTGAATAATCGACTCGTGGGTCAGGGTGTAAGGGGTCGATGTGCAGACGGCAAGGCTCAGCGAGCCGACCTGTAGCTGGCTGACCGCGTGCGTCTGCGCCGTGCTGTCGATGCTGACAATCTGCCAGGCACTGCCGCCACGCTGTTTCACAATCGCTTCTTTCCGCGTCCAGATACGCCAGAAGGCGGAAAGCCGTTCCTCGGGCGCTTCACGCTCCAGCTCGTCATGCTCGGTCATGCTGAATACCGCATTAGCCAGCGCCTGCCAGTTCTTCCTCGGGCGAATCACTTCGATATCGCAGCCGACTTCACCTTCATCGCTCATCAGCAGGGCGATATCGTCACCGCTGTGGCTCAGGTTGAACCACAGCGGATGACCCTTCGCAAAGGCCGGTTTGCCCTGCTCGCCGTAAATGATGTCGGGGAGCGGGTGAGGGGATAACGTTCTGGCGAGCAGCGTCCTCCCGGCCAGCCAGGAGGCCTGTCGGGCACCCTGAGGCGCCCTGTCTGCGAGCGCTGACGCCAGCGGGTCCGCGCAAAGGGTGGAGATTTTTCCCAGTACAAACTGGTACATAGTTACGCCCAGCGTTTAATGATAATCGAGGTGTTGATGCCGCCAAACGCGAAGTTATTGCTCTGCAGATACTCGCAGTCAATCTGACGGGCTTCCCCCATAATATAATCTAAAGCACCGCATTGCTCATCCGGCTGCGTTAAATTGAGCGTCGGGGCAAACCAGCCTTCACGCATCATCTGCAGGCTCATCCACGCTTCCAGCGCGCCGCAGGCACCCAGCGTATGGCCAAAATAGCTCTTCAGCGAGGAAACCGGCACGCTGTCACCGTAGATGGCGGCAGTGGCCTGACTTTCGGCGATATCGCCGCGATCGGTGGCGGTACCGTGCGCGGAGATATACCCCATATCCCGGGCGCTTAATCCCGCCATGGCCAGCGACTGCTCCATGCAAATCTGCATGGTGTCACGCTGAGGCTGGGTGATATGGGCCGCGTCACAGTTGGTGGCAAAGCCCACGATCTCTCCGTAGATTGTCGCCCCGCGCGCTCTGGCGTGCTCCAGCTCTTCCAGAATCAGGGTGCCTGCGCCTTCCCCAATGACCAGACCATCGCGCTGCGTATCGAACGGTGAAGGGGTGGTTTTGGGTTCGTCGTTACGCTGACTGGTGGCAAACAGCGTGTCAAACACCGCCGCTTCAGACGGACACAATTCTTCCGCGCCCCCCGCGACCATCACGGTCTGATACCCGTGGCGAATCGCCTCCCAGGCGTAGCCAATCGCCTGGCTGCCGGAGGTACAGGCGCTCGACGTCGGGATCACGCGGCCGCGCAACCCAAAGAACAGGCCGGTATTCACCGCCGTAGTGTGCGGCATCATCTGGACGTAGGTTGTCCCGGTGATGTTATTGGTGTGCTTTTCGGTGAGCATGGTCGCGAATTCGCTGACCGGACCGGTGCTGCCTGTCGAAGAACCGTAGGCGATACCGGTTTGGCCGTTGGTGAGCACCGCTTCGCCAATCAGCCCCGCCTGCTCCAGCGCCAGCTCGGTGGCGCGGGTCGACATCAGCGACACGCGGCCCATGGCGCGAATACGCTTGCGGGTATAGTGTTCCGGCAGCGTGAAATCGTCGATCGGCGCGCCCAGCAGGGTATGCAGGCCATCGTACACCTGCCATTCCGGCATTTTACGCACCGCGTTTTCATACGCCAGCAGCTTGCTGGAAACGGATTGCCAGGTTTCGCCAAAGGCGGTCACGCCGCCCATGCCCGTAATCACCACGCGACGCGTCATAGCATGCCTCCGTTAATGGAAATGACCTGGCGGGTAACGTAGCCCGCAATATCCGACATCAGATAGCTTGCCAGCCCGGCGACCTCTTCAGCCTGGCCCATCCGTTTCATTGGGATGATGGACATGGCTTCCTTCAGCGCGGCCTCTTCCATCTCAATCATGCCGGTATCAATCAGCCCCGGGGCAATGCAGTTGACGGTGATTTTGCGTTTTGCCAGCTCAATCGCCAGCGCTTTGGTGGCGCCGATAATGCCCGCTTTGGCCGCGCTGTAGTTCACCTGACCGCGGTTGCCCATCACGCCGGACACGGACGATAAGGTGATAATGCGCCCCCCTTTACGGGTGCCAATCATCGGCATAATGCAGGGGTGAATGACGTTATAAAAACTGTCGAGATTGGTGTGGATCACGCTGTCCCAGTCGTCTTCGCTCAGCGCCGGAAAGGCGCCGTCGCGCGTAATTCCGGCGTTGCTGACCACGCCATACCATGCGCCATGGGCTTCAATCTCCTGCTCCAGCACCTCGCGGCACTGTTCGCGGTTGCCCACATCAAAGGCGAGTAAACGACCGTTGCCACCCGCCTGCGTGATGGCGTCCAGCGTATCCTGCGCGCCTGCGGCATCACGATGGTAATGCACGCCTACGGTAAACCCGTCGGCGGCAAGCTGACGAGCGATGGCGCGCCCTATGCCTTTGCTGGCCCCGGTGACCAGTACGGAACGACTCATGCGTTAGATCCCTGATTAAAAAGCGATGTTAATTCTTCTGCGCTCGGCTGGAAGGTGTTGACCCGGCCCGTGGCCAGCGTCTCTTCATTAGCGGAAATCGCGCATTCAAAGCTGCCGAAGCGTTCGTCCTGCATCAGCAGCTTAACGGTGATGTCCAGCGTCAGGCCTGCGGCGAAACGCCCGCTGGCGCAGACCAGCTCGCGCGCGCCGAGCACCATGCCCAGCGCGATATGATCCTGCCCCTGCTGCTGGCGATGCCAGCCTGACCAGACGCCGACGGTCTGCGCCATCAGCTCGAGCGCGTACCAGCCCGGCAGGTCGCCATCGGCATTGAGAAACGGCGCCAGCACGCTTTGCCCGTTGACCGCAACGCGGCAGACCGCCGTGTCGTCCGTAACGTTCTCAACGGATCCCAGCAGCATCATTGGCGCCTCGTGCGGCAAATAGGCTTCGGGTGATAAGTAGCTCATGAGGCTCTCCCCAGCAGGATGCTGGCGTTATTGCCGCCAAACGCGAACGAGTTAGACAAAATGACCGGTTTTTTCAGAGCGGCTCGCTGGTGCAGCAGGCCGCACGGCGCTAGCGTGTCGTCCGGCGCGTAGCGGGCGAAGTCCTGCGGCGGCAACGGCAGATCGCGCGTCAGAATCAGCCAGCTCAGGGCCGCTTCGGTAATACCGGCGGCGCCCAGCGTATGGCCGGTAAGGTGTTTGGTTGAGCTGCACGGCACGCTTTCCCCGAAGAGATCGTGAACCACCTGCGATTCAATCTGATCGTTGAGCGGCGTGGCCGTGCCGTGCAGGTTGATGTAGCCGATATCCTGCGGCTGCATATCCGCTTCGTTAAGCGCCTGCGCGATAGCCCTTATCGCCCCTTCACCCTGCGGATGCGGGGCGGAAATATGGTACGCATCGCTGGATTCGCCCGTTCCGAGCAGCGCCACGTCGGCGGGCTCCCGCCTCAATACCATCAGCGCGGCGGCTTCACCAATGGTGATCCCCCGGCGGTCGCGGCCGAACGGCTCGCAGAGCGTAGGGGAGAAGGATTCAAGGCTGTTAAAGCCGTTGACGGGCATTCGGCTCAGGGTATCGGCCCCGCCGACAATGGCGATATCCACCAGCCCGGTTTCAATCAGGCGTTTGCCGCCGATCATCGCCCGCGCGCTGGAAGAGCAGGCCGTGGAGATCGTATAGGCCGGGCCTTCGAGCTGAAGCCAGTTGGCGAGGAAGCGGGACGGATCGCCAAGCTCCTGCTGCGGATACTGCCAGCGCGTGCTCGCTTCGCCATGGGCCATGTGGCGCACGTGCTCATCGCCTTCGTCCAGCCCGGAGGTGCTGGTCCCCAGCACCACGGCCACGCGGTCACGACCGACGCGGGCGATGGCCTCGTCAACGGCGGGCTGAATCTGCGACAGCGCGGCCAGCAGCAGCTGGTTATTGCGGGTGCGGTGTGCGGCGAAGGCGTCCGGGATGGGCGGAAGCTCGCCTTCCACGCCGCCCAGAACGGCTTCGGGTAAACCCTGCAACCAGCCGGTCCGGGCGTGCATCCCCGGCGCCACGCCTGCCGTCAGGTTCGCGGCAATCTCGTCAGGCGAGTTGCCCAGCGCGTTGACCATGCCAACAGCGGATATATAAATCATCTCAGTCACCCAGATATTGAATGGTGATGTGGTATTTAAAGACGTGCTGCTCGATGCTGATCGGCTCGCGCTTGCCTTTGCGCTGCAGGTAGACAATCTCCGTCACCAGCTTGCCGCTGGCGTTACGCAGCTCGCGCCGATCGCCATTGTCCGTTAACGTCCAGCCCTTCGGCAACTGCGGCTGCCAGGCGCTAATCAGCCAGTGGCTGAGCATCACGTCGGCCAGCACCTGGCTGGCGGGCGGCAGCTGCGGCACGACGATCGACTGCTCGGTATGAATACCGGTCTCATCGTACGTTGCCAGGAACAGACGAATGCCCACGGAAGAGAGCCCGGCCAGCGTGACCTTATGCGCATCCGCGTTGAGCATCACCAGCAGGGACTGTGTCTGTCCGTTAAAGCTGCCGGTCAGCAGCTGCTGGGAGCTTACCGCCGGGCTGATGCCGGGCGGCGGCAGCGTCACTCTGGTGCCCGGCTGGAGCCAGGCCTGAGGCCGCGTCTCTTTGGTATCGGTCGAATGGCTGCAGCCTGCCAGCAGCAGCGCCGCGGCCAGCGCAACGGCGCGATAAAAAGCGTTCATTTACGTTTTCTCTCTTTCTTATCCGGCATCGCCAGCGGAGCCAGCAGGAAGGCGGTAAAAATACCGCTCACCAGCACGATGCCAAAGCTGCTGATGGCCTGGGTGGCGCTGAAGACGAGCATGCCCAGCGTCAGCAGCGTGGTCATCATGGCCAGCGTAATCGCCAGCATCGAGGTCAGCGGCGTACCGCGCGGGTTGCTGAAAAACAGCGTGTAGTTAATGCCAATGCCGAGCACCAGTACCAGCGCCAGCAGTGAGAACAGATTCACCGGGTGGCCCGTTGCGGCCAGCACCGCCAGGCCGCAGCTCAGCGACAGCACGGACGGCACCAGGCTTATCAGCCCTTTACGCCAGCCGAGGCGCAGCATCGCCCCGCAGGCAATGACTGCCAGCGCGGCAAAGAGTAGCCCCGTCAGCAGCGTGCGGTAGAGGGCAAACAGGCTGTCAAAGCTGGCTTTGCGATCGACCCAGACGACGCCGTCATGGCGCGCGGCCAGTTCACCGAGGTAAGCGCTGTTTTTCGCGCCGTCCACCGGCACCAGCACGCCGCTTTCCCCGTTGGGCAGGGTCAGCCAGAGCAGACGCCAGCCTTCGCTGGCCGGGCTTTTAAGCCACGCGTCCACGCTGACCGGCATGGCGTCGAGATTCGGGGATACGGCGTTGAGCCCGGCGCTTTTCAGCACGTTAGTTACCGCAGGGGCAGCCTCGCGCAGCAGCGTAAGATCGCTTTTCTGGCGGGCCAGCGAGTTCAGCGGCAGCGTACGCCAGCGGGCAATCTCTCCGGCTTTCTGCGCCTGTGCCAGCGCCGGTGTAAAGGCTTCCAGCCGCTCCAGCGTTTGCTGAGGCGAGGCGCCATGAACCACAAACCATTTCTGATCGACGCTCTGTCCGGTCAGGGCGGTAATGGCCTTCTCCTGGGCCAGAATATTTTTCGGCAGCGCCTGCAGCTGTGCGATGTCGTCGTCCACCCTCAGGGTGCTCATCCCCACGGCGGAGAGCAGCGCCAGCGCGACGGGCAAACCCACGGACAATTTTTTATTGCGTCGCCACGCGGCCAGCCAGCGCAGCATGATAACCATCAGCGGAACCGGGCGCACCGGTAAACCCCGGCACAGCCACGGATGCCAGAAAATCACCGTCAGGCAGGAGGCGCTCAGCCCCACGGCGGCGAACACCGCCATCTGGCGGATCCCGGGGAAGGGGGCCAGCATCATAATCAGGTAGGCGGCGACGGTCGTCAGCAGCGCCAGCAGCAGCGCATTGCGTACTTTGGCCAGGCTTTGCCAGGGGGAGTGCTCCGCGCCGTGCACCATCCGTTCGGTCAGGTAGTAGAGCGTGTAGTCGGCTGAAATACCGATGATGCTCATGCTCATCACCAGCGTCATCAGGTGCAGTTCGCCAAAGAGCAGCAGCGTCACCACCGTACCCGCCAGCGCGCCGATGGCAATGGAGAGCACGCTCAGCAGCAGCGGGCGCAGAGAGCGGAACACCGCCACGATGAGCAGGAACACGCCAAGCAGGGTGGCGATGCCCAGCGTCGAGACGTCGCGTTTGGCCTGCTGGCTGGCGTAATCGCTGTAGAACACGGTCCCGCGCGAAAGCAGCTGCGCCTGCGGGAAACGGGCTTTTAGCGTCTCCTGCAGCGCGTTAAGCGTCGTCACCAGCCGGTGGGTCTGCTGCATATCAAATGACGAGCCCGCCAGCTCGCCGTGCAGCAGATACCAGTAGTTTCCCGCCTCATCCTGTGTGACCAGCCAGCCGTCCATCAGCCGCAGCTTCTGGCCGTTTTGCGCCAGAGCGAGCTGCGAGCCGCGCATCAGCATCAGGGGATCGTTTTGCAGCTCTTTGCCGCTGACGCCGGAAAAGGCCGAATAGAGCTGAGATAAAATCCACTGCGCCTGCGCTTCTCCGCCGTTTTGCAGGCGGGCGCGGGTGGCGGGATCGATCAGGCCATTTCGGTGCTGCCAGAAGAACTCTCCCCAGGCTTTTTGCCCGGCGGCGTCCATCGGGCCTTTGACCTCGCTGAGCGAATCGCTGCTTTGCAGCAGCGCCAGCCACTGCTGCGCCACGCGCGGATCGGGCTCTTTGCCAGGGCTGACCAGCCAGACCAGCTGGCGGTCGAGACGCTGCATAAACCCGTCGTTGAGCGCCGGCGGGATCGCCCCCAGCGTCTGCTTCGGCAGCATGGCCAGCACGCTGCTGTTCAGACGCGCGCCGGGCAGCAGCGACAACAGCACGCCCAGCAGAATCAGGCATAGCGTGGCCCACAGCAGCGCCGGGCGCAGGGATTTACGGTGCGGCAAAGCGTTGGCGTTCGTCATCGGTCAGGCTGGCGGGCGTCAGTTGGTGGCGTGAAAGGGCGATATCGGTACGGTCGCCCTGTTTGTCGTTGAGACGAATCGTCTCCAGATAGGTCGCGCCGCCCAGATCGAGGGTGGCGAAAATCTTGTCCAGCGGCGTCGTTTTTGGCGTAAGCACCAGCGACCAGCGGCCCGCTCCCAGGTCTTTAAAATCGATGCGGAAGTTCTCTTCAAGCACCCTGCGGTCGGCCTGGAACAGGGCCCGCAGAAGATGGTTGAACTGGAACATCTGCGGATTATTGTCGGCGGTGACGGTCTGCGGCGGCTGGCCGTTAATGGCCTGAACCATCCGCTTGTCGTCCAGCAGGAGCGTCATCGGAAACGGCGCTTTTTGATCCCACAGCAGGCCGCTGTCGCGGGCGATCAGCATCTCGCCCTGCGAGCGCAGCGGCTGCGGCATATCTTTTATGGTGCGAACCTGTTCGAAGTGCGCGCGCACGACGGGCTGCCCGGTGAAGCGCTGCTGCAGTTCATCCAGCGTCACGGCGCTGACCAGCGGGCTGACGAGAAGCGCCAGCAAAGGCCACCATTTCATGGCGTCACTCCCATTCGTTCAAACAGTATTGCCGGGCTCACAAAGCACATTTCGCGGGTGGCTTCTTCCACCGCTACCTGGATGGTGTAGCCGGTCGTGGTGCGTTTGCCGGTCTGCGCATCGAAAATTTGATAGGCAATGCGCAGGCGGTTTTCATACTCTTCAACGTGCGCGCGGACGCGAATACGCTGCTCAAAGGTCACCGCATCGCGGTATTTCACCCGGGTATCGACGACGGGCCAGACGTAGCCGGAGGCCTTCATCTGGCGATAGCCATAGTCAAACTGATTGAGCAGCGCCTCGCGGGCGATCTCAAAGTAGCGGAAATAGTTACCGTGCCAGACCACGCCCATCATATCGACGTCGTGGAACGGAACGGTGATCTCAACTTCAGTCGTAAAGCGGGGATCGGTCAGCACCCTTTACTCCTTCTCTCTGGACTCTGGCAGATGCCAGAAATCGAAAAAATTAAACCAGTCGAGCGGCGACATGAGGGCGTAATGCTCCAGCCGCTGCGCGTAGCGATCGACGGTCTCCTGCAACGCCTGCTGGCGTTCGCCGCGCGGCAGGCGCAGCGGGTCGGCAAACGGTTCGCTGTGCAGGACGAGCTTACCCTGCTGGCGCAGGGCAAAAATCAGCACCACCGGGCAGCGCAGGATGGAGGCCAGGATAAACGGCCCCTGTGGGAATGGCGCTGGCTGGCCCATAAACGGGCTCCAGATCACCCGCCACTCGCCGCCACGCTGCGGATTCACCGCGATGCGGTCGCCCACAATCGCGACCCATTCTCCCCGCTCAAGCTTCTCTTTGATGGCAATCGCGGTGTCCGGGCCGATGTCGGTAACCGACATCAAATTCACGCCCGCCTGGGGCGCCATTTCGCTCATGATTTGCTTAAAGCGCCGGGCGTTTTCGCTGAAGACCAGGGCGGTGATAGTTTTGCTGCCGTCCAGCTGGGCCAGCGCCCGGCAGGCCTCAACGTCGCCAAGATGCGAGGCCAGCAGCAGCTTGCCCTGCGGTGCCGCGATATTAAGCGTTTCGCTCGCGCCGGGGGCAAAGACCACGTCGCGATCAAACTTCAGCTCACCGCGCCAGCTGGCGACTTTATCCAGCATCGCGTTGCCGAAGCGCATGAAATGGAAAAAGCTGTTGAGACGCGGGGGAACGGGCATGTTCCGCTGACGCAGTTCTTGCTTCACTCTCTCAATCCACTGCCGCGAGGCCTGCCGCGCCGGACGTGCGATAAGCCAGTACACGCCGATCACCGGCCACAGCAGCACGGTAAAGGCCCGGCGGCCCATCAGCTTCCAGACGCGCAGCATCAGGCGCATGCCCCACAGGCCCTTGACCTCGTCCTGCTGCGCCCAGTGCTGGCGGCGTCGACGGAAAAGCAGGCCGGGCATGCGGGGCAGCATGCCGAAGAACAGCCGGGTATGCATCAGGGAGATCCGCACGTTATCTTTTAACGCGTCGAAGTGGGACAACCCGTCCTGCGGGTAGGTGACGCGGGTCGGCAGAAAGACGCTGGTGTTGCCCTGCCAGTAGAGACGGACCATCACTTCGGTGTCAAAGTCCATCCGTTTGCCGAGCGTTTCACGCGCTGCCAGGCGCAGCGTGGGCGAGACCGGATAGACCCGAAAGCCGCACATGCTGTCTTTAAGCTGCAGGGATAAGGTCTCAATCCACACCCATACGTGGGTTACCCAGCGTCCGTAGAGCCGCGAGCGCGGAATGGAATCATCGTAAATGGGCTGGCCGGAAATCAGCGCGTCCGGGTGGCGCTCCGCCAGCGCCAGCAGTTTGGGGATATCTTCGATGGCGTGCTGACCGTCCGCGTCCACCTGCACGGCGTGGGTATAGCCCGCGCGCGCGCACTCCTCCAGCCCCCTGATGACCGCGGCACCTTTTCCGGCGTTTTGCGCCAGGCGGACCAGCGTTACCTGCGGCTGCTCCGCCGCCAGGCGCTCGAGCTCCTGACGGGTGCTCGCTTCGCTGCCGTCATCCACCACCAGGCACGGCAGGCCGAACGGCGCGAGACGCGACAGCACGCGGGCGATCATGGCGCCGTGGTTGTAGCACGGGATCAGCACGCAGGGGCGGAAGGTTACTGACATAGCCGAATTTTCCCGCTGCTGGCGGTATGGCGCTCCGCCCCGGCGTGACGCTGGTAGCTGAAGGTCAGCATCTGACGTTCGGCATGCCACTCAAGCACCAGCGTCACCGTGGTTTCCGGCAGCAGAGGCGCCTGGAACTTCACGTTTTGAATGCTGTGAAAGCGGTAGCCCGGCGCCAGTAACGTCGTGGCGTAGTGCATCACCCAGTCAAGCTGCGCAACGCCGGGCAGCAGCGGCTGTACGGCAAAATGGCCCTGAAACCAGAACAGCGCCGCGTCGAGATGCAAAATGATTTCCAGCTTCTCCGGCTGTGTCTGGTGGCGCTCAAGTTCATGAATTTTCATGAAATAACTCCTCTAGCTGCGCATAGACACGCTTGTTCATACTGTTTACCGGCATTTCATCGACAATGCGCCAGTAGCGCGGAACGGCGACCGGCTCAAGCCACGGCAGCAGGGCGCGACGCCAGGCGAACTCCTGCGCTTTTTTATCCTGCATATAGCCGCGCTGGCGAACCGCTTCGTCCAGCACCAGCAGTGCGCCAATCCCCTGACGGCCTCCGCGCGTGACCGGTAGTGCCGCCGCTTCGCAAATGCCGTCGAGCTCCAGCAGGCGACGTTCGATCTCGTTAAGCGAGATGCGCTTTTCTTCAATTTTGACCACCCGCCCGCGACGACCGGCGATGCTGAACAGCCCCTCGCTGTCGAAGTGCAGGATATCGTCCAGCTGGAGTCCTTCAGCCTCGTGGATCAGTGGCGACGTGACGCGACAGGCTTCATCTTCCTGATGGAAGATAACGCCGGGGAAGGCAAGCCACGGGACGTTATCCTGCTGGCGATGGCGCCAGGCGAGGATGCCGGTTTCGGTGCTGCCATAAATTTCATCCGGGCAGATGTTAAGCCAGCCCGCGGTGGTGGCGACGTCACACCAGGGCAGCATTCCGCCTGCTGAAATCAGCATTCTGACGGGCGGCGCGGGCAGTTCCGTATCCAGGCGCTTCAGGAACGCCGGGCTGCTAATGAACAGATAATGCCGGTCATGAGGAAGGGCGGCCAGCTGCTCGGCGTAGTAGAGCATCGCGGCATGCAGCGGGAGGCCCAGCGCCATCGGCAATACGATGCGGAAGGTCAGCCCGTACAGATGTTGCGGTACGACCGAGGCGACAACGCTACAGCCGGTCAGCAGCTCGCCGAAGCGGTCAGCCAGCAGACGGGCTTCGCGATCCAGGCTGACGATGTGCTTAATCACCCGGCGCGGGGTACCCGTTGAGCCGGAGGTGAACAGTTCAACGAAGCGGCTTTCGTCAATGGCCGGCAGGGGCGCCCAGCGGCGAGTGGTCTGATGGCTGGAGGCCACCACTATCAGCTTGCCATGGAAATCGAGAGTCCGATCGCTCAGAACGCCGCTAAACAACGCATGCTGTTCTTCAAGCTGCGAGACGCGGCTATGGCCGGGGATGACCGGCGTTTTACCGGCGTGCAGCGAGGCCAGCAGCGCAACGATAAACAGGTAGCTGTTTTCAAAGCACAGCGCCCAGCGCTCGCCTTCCTGCTGATGCAGAGTGTCGACCAGCAGGGTCACGTCGTGGCGCAGCTGGCCAAGCGTCCAGGTGCGATCGTCAAGCCAGGCAACGGGCATGTCGTCAGGGCGGGGCGCGTTTAACCACTGGCCCAGCGGAAGGGGGTTAGTCATTGTGCATCTCTTTTTTTATCACCCGCTGGCGCACCAGCCACTCGGTCGCCATCAGCGTTCCCATCAGGATGTAGGCCACCATACCGTTCCACAGCGTCCACAGATGCATGTCGCCGTGGAGCACGGTGAACAGCGCCATCGCGCCGTTTCCGATGAAAAAGCCGCACCAGACGAGGGTCACCTTGCGGGTATAGCGCACGCCCTCCGGGGGCAGGTTTGGCTCGCGCAGGCGCGCCAGCCGTTCGACCAGCGGCATCGCGGTCCACAGTGAACCGCCGAACACGGCCAGCATCACAAGGTTGACGACCACCGGGTAGAACAGCAGCCACTGGTGGGTTTTCAGCAGGTAGCTTGCCGCGCAGAGCGCAATGCCCGCGAGCGCCACGCACTGCACCACATACCGCATCGGGCCAGCGTTCCGCCGCGCCTGGCGCAGCCGCAGCAGCAATACCAGCGCCATCACCGGCAACAGCCACTGCAGGCTGTTGTGCGTCAGCCCAAATCCAATCAGGAAAGGCCACGCCAGCAGCATCAGCACCGTCAGCAGTGGGATGACCGGGAACGTCCGTCCACCACGCACGACGTCTTACTCTTCGCGCAGAAGCTGTTCGACGGCGTCTACCACATCCTGAACGGTACGAACCGACTTGAAGGTTTCCGGCTTGATTTTCTTGCCCGTTTTCTTCTGCAGATGAACAATCATGTCCACCGCGTCAATGCTGTCCAGCTCCAGGTCTTCGTAAAGACGGGCTTCGGGCGTAATGTCCTGCGGGTCGATTTCAAAGAGCTTGGTCAGAAGGCCGCAGACTTCCTGATAAATGGTTTCTTGTTCAGTCATCGTTCACATCTCAGGCGCGTTGAGCGTTGATAAAGGACGCCAGCGTGGCGACGGAAAAGAAGTGCTGGCGCATCTCTTCGCTTTCGGCAGAAAGCACCACGCCATACTGGTTTTTTACCGCCAGACCCAGTTCCAGCGCGTCAATGGAGTCCAGACCCAGCCCATCGCCAAACAGCGCGGCATCGGTATCAATATCCTCTGCGGTAAGCTCGTCCAGATTCAGCGTGGTGATTATGAGATTCTTAATTTCAAGATAAAGCGCTTGCATCATTAATTCCTGACAAAGATTGAAGGCCTGATGTTAATCGATGCTGCAGATGCCGGTTTAACTGCCTTGCCGCCAGCGCCGGTTCTTGTTCATTTGCATCGTAAAATTCGTCGATGTTCACGCGGTCGCGGACATCCACGGTGAAAACAGGTTTTTCTGGCGGTACATCATACCAGTGGCTTTTTTTATCCAGCAGGTGTTCGCTACAGTGGATCAGCACCACCCGCAGATCGCTGTTACAGCGCACGGCGATATTTGCCGCGCCGCGCTGGAGGGAGATAGCCTCGCCAAACCGGGTACGCGTGCCTTCCGGGAAGATTAACAGCGTGTCGCCCTGAGCCAGACGCTGCTGGCTGGCCGCGAGCAGGGGCTCGGCTTCGCTGTTAATCAGATAATCCGCCGCGCGGATAACGCCGCTGACAAAGGGGTTGCGCAGCAGCGCGCTTTTCACCAGGCAGTCGGTTTCGGGCATCACCGACGCCAGAATCACGTAGTCTATTAACGTGGGGTGGTTAGCCACCACCAGACAACCCCGATCGCTGCGCAGCGCGTCAAGATTGTGAATGCGATAGTCCAGTACGCCGAGGCCGCGCGCCACGGTCAGGAAGAAGCGGAAGCTGGCCGCAATGCTGCGACGCGCCAGGCGGCGACGGCTGGCGCAGTCGCGCTGGACGATCAGCAGCAGGTTGAACCAGACCAGCGACAGCAGCAGCCCGCCCACGCCAAACAGCGCGAAGCAGAAGCCGGTCATCACCAGACGCCATAACCAGTTGATACGTGCAGCCAGGCGGTTCATGCGCGCGTCCATTGCCACAGCAAACGTTCGCCGGGCACCACAAACTGACGTTCCTCGCTGAGATAGCGCTGCAGGAACATCAGGCTTTGCGGCAGGGCGGGTTCTTCACCCGTGCTGCCGCTGCGGGTTTCACACTGCAATCCGTTGCCGGATTCAATCACCAGCGCCAGCGCGTAGGGCCAGGTGGGCATCTGCGGCGGTAGCGCCGGATGGTAAAATTCCGGCAGCACGCCGTCAAAATCGACCAGCAGGACGCGGGAATAGCCCGCATGCAGCAGGCTCAGCACTTCGCATAAAGCCTGCTGGAAGGTGTCCAGCCCGGCAGAAATGGATGACGAGACGATGGCCTGTCGTGCGGTGATCGTGAGATTGCCCACCGCGGAATTGTGCACGGACATCGCGAAGTCGGTGGGTGAAACGGACTGCCCGGTCGCCAGAGCATGCAGAATACGGTAGTTGCGCTCCAGCTCGCCGTGGCGGCTGGAATAGACGACGGCATCAATGGCGTGGTTTTGCAGCATGGCAAGACCAATATCCACCGCCAGCTTACTGCCTGAATTGAGGCGGCGCGCGGTCATCATGGGTAAAGCGGTCAGGCGGGGAAGCGGGGCCGCTGGGTCAACGGCCAACTGCAGGCGCGACCATGCCTGCCACTCTGTGGCATCGCTGAGTCCTGGCGCTCTCGCCTGCCAGTCGATAATGTTCAGTGAAAATTTCATCTACGCGCGTCCGCGAAAAAAACCGTATTCAAAGGGCAGACTGGGCCACCCGGCAGCTAAGCTGCTCTATTGTTCACGTTTGGTGCATATCAGCAGGGTATGACCGACCCCAAGGTTGTCCAGCCGCTGTTCAACGCTGAAACCTGCGCTCTCCAGGTAGCGATAGAACTTCTCTACGCTGTAAAACCGGCTATTGCCATTCGCCATACAGGTGAAATAGAGCGAGGTGGCATTCAGGCTGAAAGAGGCAGCTTCAAATTTCTGAGCATCCCAGAAAAGCTCCATGATGCACAAACGTGCGCCTGGCTTCATGGCCTGTGCGACGCGCGTCAGCATGGCGACAATCTGATCCGGAGAGAAACAATCCAGGAACTGGCTCATCCACCAGACGTCGGCGTCACCCGGCAATGTTGCTGGGCTAAGCATATCGACAGCATGGAATGCAATACGATGAGAAAAACCTGCTTTTGCGATGTTTTCCTGCGCCAGCGCTATCTGCTGCGGCAGATCGAGGATCGTCACGGCAACATTTTCGTCATAGCGGCAGCAGCGTAACGACCATTTACCCGTATTTCCGCCCACATCGTACAATTTTGTCGGCGAGCTTGCGAATATATATGGCAACGCAGCGTCAAAAGCGGCGTCAGAATAGTAATGATCGAAGGCGAACCAGCTCTCTTTCGCCGGAGCAGGTAATTGGGATAACGCCGGGTAGATGGTTGGCCAGTTGCCAAACACGGCTAATCCGGCAGGTTTTTCCTCCTGCAGGGCGTCCGCCAGGTGAAATAGCCCCTGATAACAAACGTCCTGGGTGAAATCCATATTTACGCGGGTCATTTCGTCGTGCAGTAAAAAATGGCCCACTTTCGCCAGGAAATAACGTCCATTCTGTTGGGTAACGATTCGACCGCTTAATCCCATATCCAGCAGTACGCTGACGCCATAGCTGCCGAGCGTGCTGTGTTCGGTTATTTCCTCGAGGCTTGCCCCTTTTTTACCTTGTTTATCGAGCCAGGCGAGAACGCCTGAGTTACGCAGACAAAGCGCAGTCTGGAATAACATCGGGGCAAAGGCGATGCGTTGCGCTTCGGTAATGGCATCCAGTGCGCTGAGTGTGTCCTTTTCGTACATTCCTGCGTAACCTTTGAAGCTAATAAAGAGAGGTTATCGGGCCATACGCGGCCCGACTTTAGAAAAATATTACAGCGCGGCGCCAGCGGAGAGGTTCAGCTGAATATCGTGGTCGAGGTTATTCACCCAGCGGTTATAATTTTTGTGAATTTTACCGTCTGCCGCTTTCAGGTTAAGGCTGTTTTCATAGTTGATTGAATAGCTTGTGGCCGTGTACGGAATACTTACCTGGACGGAGTGATCGCGTGACTGCAGACGCCCCTTAATCATTCCCGGGCCGGTTTCCGTCATGATCCAGTCGCGTTTTTGGCCTGCTTTCAAAATTGCCGTTTTTACCTGATCGGCAGTATGGCCCGCGCTTACAATAGAGTGAACCTGAGCAATTGGGGCGGTGCGCGCACAGCCTGCCAGTGCGCCAACGAATACGGCAGCAGCACACCATTTAACGATCTTTTTCATCAACAACTCCATATCAATAATAACAATTAAAGGTAGTGTTTTTTACAAATAATATTCATCCGGCTTTTTGTTATCGCTGGGTGTATTTTTTAATCAATATTAATGTTTACATTACGTTGACGCGAAGACGGGCATAATAACATGGAAAATAAATAAGAATTTCATTTTTTATAATTTGCGTTAAATCATGAGTTGCGTTTCAACGTAATGCGCGCGGCGTAATTAAAAACAGAATGAGTATCGCCTTAACGCAAATAAAAATACCGCGACGGATTAGGGACGCGGTAATTTACGGTGTATTACTGACGGTTTAAACCTACCTGTACAGGTAGGTCGGTTAGCCGGGTAACCGGCTTTTCGGCCTCCCCGGCCCGAGCAGGATCGCCAGCTTGCTGCCGCCTTTGGTGGTCTCCATCCAGATTTTACATACGCTGGTTAGAGGAACCGACAGCAGCATACCGACCGGGCCCAGCAGCCATCCCCAAACCAGTAAGGATAAAAACACCACCAGCGTCGACATGCCCAGACGGTGTCCCATCATGCGCGGTTCAAGAATATTGCCCAGCACCATATGCACGACGAGGAACAGCGCGCCGACCAGCATGCATTCGTAGAAGCCGTTAAACAGAAACGCCTGAATCATCGGCGGCACGGCGGAAAGCACCGCGCCAATATTGGGCACGTAGTTCAGCAGAAAGGCCAGCACGCCCCACATCAGCGCGAACTGCACGTCCATCAGCATCAGCCCCAGCCAGACAATCACCCCGGTCCATACGCTCAGGAGCGTTTTCAGCGCCAGATATTTGGAGACGCCCTTCAGGGCCCGGTGTAACCCGGCAATGTGAATTTGCGGATTGTTCAGCGCAAAGCGCAGCTTATAGGGGACGTGGCGAACTTCGAACAGCATAAACACAACGGTCATGACCAGCAGCAGAATGCTGGCCATCGCGCCGGAAAGCCCCGTCATCAAGGTGGTGGCGTAGGTCATGACCTTCTCGGAGTCCATCCTGCGCAGCATCCGTTCGGGTGAGATATGCAGATTGAGGAATGGCACCATCTCCTGCAGCGCGACAATTTTACGCGTCAGCTCTTTGTTGTACTGCGGCAGCATGGTGGAGAATTCGCTCAGCGATGCCGCCAGCACGCCGAAGAGCGCCGTCAGGCCAATCAGCATGACAATAACCACGATGGTGATGGCTACCGGACGGCTGACGCCCCGGCGTAAAAACCAGGTGACCAGAGGATTAAGCACGATGGCAAAAAAGAGCGCCAGCAGGAGCTGAACAATAATGTCAGCGGCAGCATGGATACCCGCAAGGATAACCACCAGACAGGCGAGTTTTAATAAGATGTGGAGTCCTGCTTTGTCGGACGGGTTAGCGATCATGCGTGTTCCTTAATATGATGACCCGATAAGTGTAGTGCCCGGGCTTCGCTTCGTCTGGCACCGTTAATCTGAAAGTCGGGGCTGATTTTCTTATTGCGCCGTGGTAATAGTGAAACACTGTTGTAAAAAATCCAGGTAGAACCCCATGCCCGAACCTGCCGCTGAACCGGCACTGAGCGGACTGCGCCTCAATCTGCGCATCGTTTCCGTTGTTATTTTCAACTTTGCCAGCTATCTGACCATTGGCCTGCCGCTGGCGGTCCTGCCGGGCTATGTCCATGACGTGATGGGCTTCAGCGCCTTCTGGGCGGGGCTGGTGATTAGCCTGCAATATTTCGCCACGCTCCTCAGCCGCCCGCATGCCGGGCGCTACGCGGACGCGTTCGGTCCAAAAAGCATCGTGGTGGTGGGACTGTGCGGCTGTTTCCTCAGTGGCCTGAGCTACCTGCTGGCTGCCGCAACCGGCCACTGGCCGCTGGTCAGCCTGGCGCTGCTCTGCCTGGGCCGCGTTATTCTTGGCATCGGGCAAAGTCTGGCGGGAACCGGCTCGACGCTGTGGGGCGTGGGTGTGGTAGGCGCGCCGCACATTGGCCGGGTGATCTCCTGGAACGGGATTGTCACCTACGGTGCGATGGCGCTCGGAGCGCCGCTCGGCGTGGCCTGCTATGCGCTTGGCGGGCTGTATGGGCTTTCCATCACCATTATGGCGGTCGCGCTGCTGGCAATCCTCTTTGCGCTGCCGCGTCCGAAAGTGAAGGCCAGCAAGGGCAAGCCGCTGCCGTTTCGGGCGGTGCTGGGGCGCGTCTGGCCGTACGGTATGGCCCTGGCGCTGGCGACCACCGGCTTCGGCGTGATTGCGACCTTCATTACCCTGTTCTACGACGCCAAAAGCTGGGACGGCGCAGCCTTTGCGTTAACCCTGTTTAGCTGTGCGTTTGTTGGCGCCCGCCTGCTTTTCCCTAACGGCATCAACCGCCTTGGCGGGCTGAATGTGGCGATGATCTGCTTTGCG
The DNA here is from genome assembly GCF_020149545.1 of Enterobacter cloacae complex sp. ECL352. NCBI lineage: Bacteria > Pseudomonadati > Pseudomonadota > Gammaproteobacteria > Enterobacterales > Enterobacteriaceae > Enterobacter > Enterobacter cloacae complex sp. ECL352. The sequence continues at coordinate 2,031,397 of NZ_CP083709.1, read as the reverse complement.
ATAGAGATTGTCGGGCTGCTGCTGACCGGAATTGCGATGGTGCCCTGGGTCGCGAAAGTGGGTGTGTTCCTCGCGGGGGCAGGCTTTTCCCTGGTCTTCCCGGCGCTGGGCGTGGTGGCGGTAAAAGCCGTGCCGCAGCAGAATCAGGGGGCGGCGCTGGCGACCTATACGGTGTTTATGGATATGTCTTTAGGCATTACCGGCCCGCTGGCGGGGCTGGTGATGGCCTGGGCAGGGGTTCCGGTGATCTATCTTGCCGCGGCGGGTCTGGTGGTGATTGCGCTGCTGCTGACGTGGCGGCTAAAAAAATGGCCCCCGGTGCAGGCACCGGAGGCCACGTCATCGTCGTGAAGCGTTATTGGATCACGATGGTGTTAATGATGTTTTCAGCAGCCGTCTGCGCTTTCTGCTGATCTTCGGCTGGCAGGGTGATCTGCAGGGTCAGCAGTTTGTTATCAACCTTGCCCAGCACCACAGAAGAGTAGGCGGTCTGGCCTTTTGCAGAGATGATGCTGTCGAGCTGTTGCAGCGTGTGGCCTTTCAGCTCGATGGATTTATTGGTCACGACCTGCAGCTGCGGATCGCGGCCGCGCTGCTGATCTTCCAGACGTTTGGACAGGACGGCCAGGTCTTCGCTGGTGTCGTCGCCCACAATCACAATGACCGCTTTTTGCCCGGTTGCGTCGGAGTAAACGTGCATGTTGTTCGCCTGGGTGCCCAGCTTGCCGCTCTGATCGGTCATATCGGCTGGCAGAGAGAAGCTGAGTTTGCCATCCATCAGATTCACCGGCTGGCCGGTCGCGTTGCTCTCTGCGGATGCGCCCTGAGCAGGCGTTTTCGTGTCGCTGTTATCACAGGCTGCAAGACCCACAACCAGCAGGCCAATCCCGACATATTTAACCAGATTGCGCATTGACTTCTTCCTTTCGATAAACGGCCATAACGGCTCATTCGCTCATCTTATCACAACTGATAAAGCGAACCCTTAACCAGCCTGCAATGCCGTGATTTCAGATTTATCTGCCAGTCTTTTCAGCAGCATATTGAGCAGCACGCCGTACATCGGCAGGAAGAACACAATGCTGATAAGGACCTTGAAGCAGTAGTCCACCAGCGCGATTTCCATCCAGTGTTCGGCCATGAACGCATCCGGGCTGCGCCAGAAGGCGATGAAGAAGAAGGCCAGCGTATCGCTCACGTTACCGAACAGCGTGGAGGCGGTTGGCGCCATCCACCAGCGATGATTTTGACGCAGGCGGTTAAACACATGCACGTCGAGGATCTGCCCCAGCGCGTAGGCCATAAAGCTTGCCGCGGCGATACGGGCAACAAACAGGTTGAAGTGGGTTAACGCCTCAAAGCCCTGCCAGCTTCCCATATAAAACAGTGACGAAACCACGTACGAGATGAACAGCGCCGGGAGCATGACCGAAAAAATAATACGGCGAGCCAGCGGTGCGCCAAAGATACGCACGGTCAAATCCGTCGCGAGGAAAATAAACGGGAAGCTGAATGCGCCCCAGGTGGTATGAAAACCAAAGATGGAGATTGGGAGCTGCACCAGATAGTTGCTGGAGGTGATCACCAGCAAATGGAAAAGCGAAAGCCAGAACAACGCTTTTACGCGCTGTGATTCAGAAAACGACGTCATATTGTGACCTTTTTATACGTTGGGGTGAGGGAACCCAATAAAAACCGCAGCATGATACTGCTTTGGCAGGACATTGCAATGGTTAGTTTTTACGCAATCGTTAACCTGGTTTGCATTGATCGCAACCGGGCGTAAACTACAGCCGTTTTTACCAGACCGAGAAGACCATGACCGACCTGTTTTCCAGCCCAGACCACACTCTTGATGCCCAGGGCCTTCGCTGCCCGGAACCGGTAATGATGGTACGTAAGACCGTGCGCAACATGCAGACCGGTGAAACGCTGTTGATTATTGCCGACGACCCGGCCACGACCCGCGATATTCCCGGCTTTTGTACCTTTATGGAGCATGAGCTGGTGGCACAGCAGACCGAGGCGCTGCCGTACCGGTATTTGATTCGTAAGGGGTAGATGGGCTGGCGTTGCTGTAGGTCGGGTAAGGCGAAGCCGCCACCCGACGAATATGTGTCCTCTGCGGCCTGATGCCCTCACCCCGCCCCTCTCCCACGGGGAGAGGGTGCAAACACTAAAAACGGCAATCTTTGATTGCCGTTTTGCGTTTACCTAGCCTTTCATCCACGCGCGGATCCCGTCCAGGAACATCTGCGTTGCCATCATTACCAGAATCAGCCCCATCAGGCGCTCCAGCGCGTTCACCCCTTTCTCACCCAGCAGGCGCAGGAACAGCGACGACTGCAGCAGGATGATAAACGTCCCGCCCCAGGCGATCAGCAGGGCAATCACCAGATGGCTCATCTGATTCGGATACTGATGCGACAGCAGCATCAGCGTGGCCAGAATGGTCGGCCCGGCGACGAGTGGAATCGCCAGCGGCACGATAAACGGCTCTTCACCCGCGGGCAGGCCGCTGCTGCTGCCTTCCGCGCTCGGGAAAATCATCTTAATGGCAATCAGGAACAGAATAATCCCGCCGGAAATCGACACGGTTTCGGCGCGCAGGTTCAGGAACGCGAGAATTTTTTCACCGGCAAACAGGAAGATAAACATCACCAGCAGGGCGATGAGCAGTTCGCGGATCATGATCGCCCGGCGGCGCTTCGGCTCGGTGTGCTTCAGCACCGACATGAAGATAGGCAGGTTTCCCAGTGGATCCATAATCAGGATCAATAAAACCGCCGCGGAAATGATTTCACTCATCTTTAAATTATCCCTGATACTTAGTAGTGTTATTCCGATGATTAGCGCTTTTTCTGATTGCCGGGCAATCATCGATTAATTTCGCTTGCGACTTTGGCAGCATTTTGTAATGTGAAGCATATCCCAGTTCAATACTGGCTTGCACAATCAGCACACACCCTCAGCAGGAAAAAAATGCTATGAAAAACGTTGGTTTTATCGGCTGGCGCGGTATGGTCGGCTCTGTACTCATGCAACGCATGGTTGAAGAGCGCGATTTCGACGCTATCCGCCCGGTCTTCTTCTCCACTTCCCAGCTCGGCCAGGCTGCTCCGTCCTTTGGTGGTACCACAGGCACGTTGCAGGATGCTTACGATCTGGAAGCGCTGAAGGCACTCGACATTATTGTGACGTGCCAGGGCGGCGATTATACCAACGAAATCTATCCAAAGCTGCGTGAAAGCGGCTGGCAGGGCTACTGGATTGACGCGGCTTCTTCGCTGCGCATGAAAGACGATGCCATCATCATTCTCGACCCGGTGAACCAGGGCGTCATCACCGACGGCCTGAACAACGGCGTGAAAACCTTTGTCGGCGGTAACTGCACCGTCAGCCTGATGCTGATGTCCCTCGGCGGCCTGTTCGCGCAGGATCTGGTGGAGTGGGTCTCCGTGGCGACCTACCAGGCCGCGTCCGGCGGCGGCGCGCGTCATATGCGCGAGCTGCTGACCCAGATGGGCCAGCTGCACCAAAGCGTCGCGACCGAGCTGGCAAACCCGGCGTCCGCGATCCTCGATATAGAACGTAAGGTCACTCAGCTGACCCGCAGCGGCGAGCTGCCGGTGGACAACTTCGGCGTACCGCTGGCCGGTGGTCTGATCCCATGGATCGACAAACAGCTGGATAACGGCCAGACCCGCGAAGAGTGGAAGGGCCAGGCTGAGACCAATAAAATCCTCGCGACCGCGAACACCATTCCGGTTGACGGTCTGTGCGTGCGTATCGGCGCGCTGCGCTGCCACAGCCAGGCCTTCACCATTAAACTGAAAAAAGATGTGTCTATTCCGACCGTGGAAGAGCTGCTGGCCGCGCACAACCCGTGGGCGAAAGTGGTGCCAAACGATCGCGATATCACCATGCGCGAGCTGACCCCGGCTGCCGTTACCGGCACGCTGACCACGCCGGTTGGCCGTCTGCGCAAGCTGAACATGGGGCCGGAGTACCTCTCCGCGTTCACCGTCGGCGACCAGCTCCTGTGGGGCGCCGCCGAGCCGCTGCGCCGCATGCTGCGCCAGCTGGCGTAATAATTTGTTAACTACCGGGGGTGATTTTCACCCCTTTTTTTTGCGTACTACATGGAGTAACACGCGTATGTCTTATTTTTTATCAGGAGTCATCTAGAGCGTTGGCTATGCTTTAAGGAAGAGTCATTTCTTACCTGAGGTTCGAACGGAGCAGAATGGATGCACATTTTTGTGCTGTCCCGTTCAGGTCACATTAAAAGTCGTCCCGGAGCGCTTAAAAAGGACGACATAAAAAACAGGATGAATACCATGTCCGATCGTGTGGATAGAGACGTGATTAATGCGCTTATTGCGGGTCATTTTGCTGACCCCTTTTCTGTGCTTGGGATGCATCAAACTGAGGATGGCCTTGAAGTTCGGGCACTGTTACCGGATGCCACAGAAGTCTGGGTGATTGAACCCAAAACCGGCCGCAAGGTCGGTAATCTTGAATGCCTCGATTCCCGTGGCTTTTTCTCGGGCGTGATGCCCCGCCGTAAAAACCCTTTTCGCTATCAGCTCGCCGTTCTCTGGCACGGTCAGCAAAACCTGATTGACGATCCTTACAGCTTTGGCCCTCTGCTTAAAGAGATGGACGCCTGGCTGCTCTCCGAAGGAACGCATCTTCGCCCTTATGAAACGCTGGGTGCCCATGCCGATACCATGGACGGCATTACCGGCACGAGATTCTCCGTGTGGGCGCCTAACGCCCAGCGCGTCTCCGTTGTCGGCCAGTTCAACTATTGGGACGGTCGCCGCCATCCGATGCGCCTGCGCCGGGAAAGCGGCATCTGGGAGCTGTTTATCCCTGGAGCGCACCCCGGGCAGCTTTATAAATTCGAGATGATCGACGCCAACGGCAAGCTGCGCATTAAAGCCGACCCGTATGCCTTCGAAGCGCAGATGCGCCCGGATACCGCGTCGCTGATTTGCGGCCTGCCGGAGAAGGTCGTCCAGACGGAGGAGCGCAAACAGGCCAACCGCTTTGATGCGCCGATCTCTGTCTATGAGGTACACCTTGGCTCCTGGCGTCGCCATACCGATAACAACTTCTGGCTCAGCTACCGGGAGCTTGCCGACCAGCTGGTGCCCTACGCCAAATGGATGGGCTTTACCCACCTTGAACTGCTGCCGGTCAACGAGCATCCGTTCGACGGCAGCTGGGGCTATCAGCCCACCGGGCTGTATGCGCCAACGCGCCGCTTCGGAACGCGCGATGACTTCCGCTATTTCATTGATGCCGCGCACGCCGCCGGGCTGAACGTCATCCTCGACTGGGTGCCGGGCCATTTCCCATCGGATGACTTTGCGCTGGCAGAGTTTGATGGCACGAAGCTGTACGAGCACAGCGACCCGCGCGAAGGCTATCACCAGGACTGGAACACGCTGATCTACAACTACGGTCGCCGTGAGGTCGCAAACTATCTGGTCGGGAATGCCCTGTACTGGATCGAGCGGTTTGGCATTGATGCCCTGCGCGTCGATGCGGTGGCGTCGATGATCTACCGCGACTACAGCCGCAAAGAGGGCGAGTGGATCCCGAACGAGTTTGGCGGCCGTGAAAATCTGGAAGCGATTGAATTCCTGCGCAATACAAACCGCATTATCGGCGAACAGGTGGACGGTGCCGTGACCATGGCGGAAGAGTCGACCGACTTTGCGGGCGTCTCCCGTCCGCCGTCATCAGGCGGCCTGGGGTTCTGGTATAAGTGGAACCTGGGCTGGATGCACGACACGCTCGACTACATGAAGCTGGATCCGGTTCACCGTAAGTATCATCACGATAAGCTGACGTTCGGGATGCTCTACAACTACACCGAAAACTTCATGCTGCCGCTGTCGCACGATGAAGTGGTGCACGGCAAAAAATCCATTCTCGACCGCATGCCGGGCGACGCGTGGCAGAAGTTTGCCAACCTGCGCGCCTACTACGGCTGGATGTTTGCCTTCCCGGGCAAGAAACTGCTGTTTATGGGCAATGAGTTCGCCCAGGGACGCGAGTGGAACCACGATGCCAGCCTCGACTGGCACCTGCTGGAAGGCGGCGACAACTGGCACCACGGGGTGCAGCGTCTGGTGCGCGACCTGAACCTGACCTACCGCCACCACAAAGCGCTGCACGAGCTCGACTTCGATCCGTACGGCTTTGAGTGGCTGGTGGTGGACGACCACGAGCGCTCGGTGTTTGTCTTTGTGCGTCGTGACAAAGCGGGTAACGAAATCATCGTCGCCAGCAACTTCACGCCGGTGCCGCGCGAACATTACCGCTTCGGCATTAACCAGCCGGGCAAATGGCGCGAGATCCTGAATACCGACTCGATGCACTATCACGGCAGCAACGCCGGTAACGGCGGGCTGGTCCAGAGCGATGCCATCGAAAGCCACGGGCGACCCAACTCCCTGAGCCTGACGCTGCCGCCGCTTGGCACCATCTGGCTGATGCGGGAGGGCGAATGACGCAGCTTACGGCAGGTAAACCCGAACCGCTCGGCGCGCGTTTTGACGGAAAGGGTGTCAATTTCACCCTCTTTTCCGCTCACGCTGAGCGGGTAGAACTGTGCGTGTTTGATGGGGAAGGTAACGAGCACCGTTACGATTTACCCGCGCGCACGGGGGATACCTGGCACGGCTACCTGGCCGGAGGACGGCCAGGCATGCACTATGGCTTTCGCGTACACGGTCCGTGGGATCCGGCGCAGGGCCACTGGTTTAACCCGGCGAAGCTGTTGATTGACCCGTGCGCGCACCGCGTGGACGGCGAATTTAAAGACGACCCTCTCTTCCACGTGGGCTACGGCGAGCCCGACCACCGCGACAGCGCGCCCGTCGCGCCAAAAAGCGTGGTGGTAAACGATCTTTATGACTGGGAAGACGATGCCCCGCCGCAGACGCCGTGGGGCAATACCGTTATTTATGAAGCCCACGTCAAAGGGCTGACGTACCTGCACCCGTCGATCCCCAAAGAGATGCGCGGCACCTATAAGGCGCTCGGGCATCCCACCATGATTGCCTACCTGAAACACCTCGGCATCACCGCTCTGGAACTGTTGCCCGTCGCCCATTTCGCCAGCGAGCCGCGCCTGCAGCGGCTGGGGCTAAGCAACTACTGGGGCTATAACCCGCTGGCGATGTTCGCGCTTGAGCCACGCTATGCCGCCCATCCGGAAAAGGCGCGTGACGAGTTTCGCGATGCGGTGAGGGCGCTTCATACGGCGGGCATTGAGGTCATTCTGGACGTCGTGCTGAACCACAGTGCCGAAAGCGATCTCGACGGTCCGACGCTCTCCATGCGCGGAATTGATAACCGTAGCTATTATTGGATCAGGCAGGATGGCGATTATGAGAACTGGACCGGCTGCGGTAACACGCTCAACCTCAGCCATCCGGCGGTCACGCATTTTGCTTATGAATGCCTGAAATACTGGGTGGAGACGTTCCACGTCGACGGTTTTCGTTTCGATCTGGCGCCCGTGATGGGGCGCACGCCAGCGTTCAGCCAGCAGGCTCCGCTGTTTGAGGCGATAAAAAACTGTCCGGTGCTCTCGCAGGTGAAGCTCATTGCCGAGCCGTGGGACATCGGGGAAGGCGGTTATCAGGTCGGGAATTTCCCGCCGCTGTTTGCCGAGTGGAACGATCACTACCGCGATGCCGCACGCCGCTTCTGGCTGGAACGGAATCTGTCGCTGGGGGAGTTCGCCGGACGCTTTGCCGCTTCAAGCGATCTCTTTAAGCGCGACGGCAAACGCCCGTCGGCCACCGTCAATCTGTTGACGGCACACGACGGTTTTACGCTCAGGGACTGCGTTTGTTTCAATCAGAAACACAATGAGGCAAACGGCGAAGAGAATCGCGATGGCACTAACAATAACCATAGCTTTAATCATGGTATAGAAGGGTTAGGCGGTAGCCTGGACGTCATCGAGCGGCGACGCGCCAGCGTTCATGCTTTGCTGACAACGCTTTTATTGTCGCAGGGCACGCCGATGCTGCTGGCAGGCGATGAACACGGCCACAGCCAGCACGGTAACAACAATGCGTATTGCCAGGACAACACGTTAACCTGGCTCGACTGGGGTGAAGCCAACAGCGGGCTGATTCATTTTACCGCTGCGCTGATCCATCTTCGCCAGCAGATCCCCGCGCTGACCGCCGACCGCTGGTGGGAAGAGGGTGACGGCAACGTTCGCTGGTTGAATCAAGACGCGCAACCGTTAAGCGCGCAAGAGTGGCAACACGGCGTACCACGCCTGCAAATCCTGCTGTCGGATAAATGGCTGGTCACGCTGAACGCGACGGATGACGTCGCAGAGATTGTTTTACCTGAAGGGGAATGGCGAGCTGTTCCCCCCTTTGCCGGAGCGGATAATCCGGTAGTAATGGCTGTCTGGCACGGGCCTGCGCACGGAGTGTGCGTATTCCAAAGATGATAAAAAAGGAGTTAGTCATGGTTAGATTAGAGAAGAACGATCCCTTAATGTTGGCGCGCCAGCTACCATTAAAAACGGTTGCCCTGATACTTGCGGGTGGACGTGGTACCCGTCTGAAAGATTTGACCATCAAGCGCGCGAAACCGGCCGTTCACTTTGGTGGTAAGTTCCGTATCATCGACTTTGCGCTCTCCAACTGCCTTAACTCGGGCATTCGCCGTATTGGCGTCATTACGCAGTATCAGTCGCACACGCTGGTTCAGCATATCCAGCGCGGCTGGTCATTCTTCAGCGAAGAGATGAACGAGTTTGTCGATCTCCTTCCCGCTCAGCAACGCGTCCACGGTGAGAACTGGTACCGCGGAACGGCGGATGCAGTGACGCAGAACCTCGACATCATTCGCCGCTATAACGCGGAATACATCGTGATCCTCGCCGGGGACCATATCTACAAGCAAGATTACTCCCACATGCTCATCGACCACGTCGAAAAAGGGGCGCGCTGCACCGTAGCGTGTCTGCCTGTGCCCGTTGCTGAAGCGACGGCGTTTGGCGTGATGCACGTGGATGCCGACGACAAAATTATCGACTTTGTTGAAAAGCCGGCGAACCCGCCAACCATGCCCGGCGATGACACCAAATCGCTCGCCAGCATGGGGATTTATGTCTTTGATGCAGATTATCTTTATGAGCTGCTGGAAGACGATGACAAAGACGAAAACTCCAGCCACGACTTCGGTAAAGACATCATTCCGAAAATCACTAAAGCTGGCATGGCCTATGCACATCCTTTCCCGCTGTCCTGCGTGCAGTCCGACCCCAATGCGGAACCTTACTGGCGCGATGTGGGAACTCTGGAAGCGTACTGGAAAGCGAACCTCGACCTGGCGTCGGTCACGCCTGAGCTGGATATGTACGACCAGAACTGGCCGATTCGTACCCATATGGAATCGCTGCCGCCGGCCAAATTCGTGCAGGACCGCTCCGGCAGCCACGGTATGACGCTGAACTCGCTGGTGTCCGGCGGGTGCATTATTTCAGGCTCGGTGGTGGTGCAGTCGGTGCTGTTCCCCCGCGTGCGGATAAATTCATTCTGTAATATCGATTCGGCAGTCTTACTGCCTGATGTCTGGGTAGGGCGCTCGTGCCGTCTGCGTCGCTGCGTTATCGATCGTGCCTGCGTCATTCCAGAAGGGATGGTGATTGGTGAGAACGCGGAAGAAGACGCGCGTCGTTTCTATCGTTCGGAAGAGGGGATCGTGTTAGTCACACGGGAAATGTTGCGGAAGCTGCAGATCAAACAGGAGCGATGATGCAGGTTTTACATGTATGTTCTGAGATGTTCCCGTTGTTAAAAACGGGCGGTCTGGCAGATGTTCTGGGTGCATTACCGGCGGCGCAAATCGCCGGAGGCGTGGATACCCGAGTCCTGCTGCCCGCCTTTCCGGATATCCGGCGCGGTATTCCCGATGCAAAAGTGGTGACCCGCCGTGAGACCTTCGCCGGACGCATCACCCTGCTGTTTGGACATTACAATGGCGTAGGGATTTACCTGATCGACGCGCCGCACTTATACGATCGACCGGGCAGCCCGTATCACGATACGAACCTGTTCGCCTACAACGATAACGTGCTGCGCTTTGCGCTGCTCGGCTGGGTCGGGGCAGAAATGGCGACGGGGCTGGATCCGTTCTGGCGCCCGGATGTGGTGCACGCGCACGACTGGCACGCCGGGCTTGCCCCGGCGTATCTCGCGGCGCGCGGCCATCCGGCGAAATCGGTCTTTACCGTGCATAACCTGGCGTATCAGGGGATGTACTATGCCCATCACATGAGTGAAATCGATCTGCCATTATCGTTCTATAACATGCACGGGCTGGAATTTAACGGGCAGATCTCGTTCCTGAAAGCCGGGCTGTACTACGCCGATCACATCACGGCGGTGAGCCCAACCTACGCGCGTGAGATCACCCAGCCGGAGTTTGGCTACGGCATGGAAGGGTTGCTGCAGCAGCGCCACCGCGAAGGCCGCCTGTCGGGCATTCTGAACGGCGTGGATGAACAGATCTGGAGCCCGGAAACCGATCTCCTGCTGGCGGCGCGCTATGGCCGTGATTCCGTGGAAGACAAAGCGGAGAACAAACGCCAGCTGCAGATTGCGATGGGCCTGAAGGTTAACGATAAAGTGCCGCTGTTCGCGGTGGTCAGCCGCCTGACCAGCCAGAAAGGGCTGGATCTGGTGCTGGAGGCGCTGCCCGGTTTACTGGAGCAGGGGGGACAGCTGGCGCTGCTCGGCGCGGGCGACCCGGTGCTGCAGGAAGGCTTCCTTGCCGCCGCGGCGGAACATCCGGGGCAGGTGGGTGTGCAGATTGGCTATCACGAAGCGTTCTCGCACCGCATCATGGGCGGCGCGGACGTCATCCTGGTGCCGAGCCGTTTCGAACCCTGCGGCCTGACGCAGCTTTACGGTCTGAAATACGGCACGCTGCCGCTGGTGCGCCGCACGGGCGGACTGGCGGATACCGTATCCGATAGCTCTCTGGAAAACCTGGCGGACGGTATCGCCAGCGGGTTTGTCTTTGAGGACAGTAATGCCTGGTCGCTGCTTCGGGCGATTCGGCGTGCTTTCGTCTTGTGGTCCCGTCCATCGCTCTGGCGTTACGTTCAGCGTCAGGCGATGTCCATGGACTTTAGCTGGCATGTCGCGGCGCAGTCATACCGCGATCTCTATCAACGCTTGATGTAACGAGGCGAAGTTACTGATATGAACGCTCCATTTAGCTACTCTTCACCCACGCTCAGTGTTGAGGCGTTAAAGCACTCCATCGCCTACAAGCTGATGTTCACCATCGGGAAAGATCCGGTTATCGCCAACAAGCACGAGTGGCTGAACGCCACCCTGTTTGCGGTGCGTGACCGTTTAGTGGAACGCTGGCTGCGCTCAAACCGCGCCCAGCTCTCGCAGGAAACGCGTCAGGTTTACTACCTGTCGATGGAATTTTTGATTGGCCGCACGCTGTCCAACGCGCTGTTGTCGCTCGGTATTTATGACGACGTCAAAACCGCACTGGAAGAGATGGGGTTAGATTTAGAAGAACTGATCGACGAAGAGAACGACCCGGGCCTCGGCAACGGCGGCCTGGGGCGTCTCGCCGCCTGCTTCCTCGACTCGCTGGCGACGCTGGCGCTGCCGGGCCGCGGCTACGGTATTCGCTACGACTACGGTATGTTCAAACAGAACATCGTCGACGGACGCCAGAAAGAGTCGCCGGACTACTGGCTGGAGTACGGCAACCCGTGGGAGTTTAAGCGCCACAATACGCGCTACAAGGTGCGCTTTGGCGGACGTATTCAGCAGGAAGGCAAAAAATCCCGCTGGGTAGAAACGGAAGAGATCCTGGCCGTGGCCTACGACCAGATTATCCCCGGCTATGACACCGATGCCACCAACACGCTGCGCCTGTGGAGCGCCCAGGCCAGTAGCGAAATCAACCTCGGTAAATTCAACCAGGGGGACTACTTTGCGGCGGTAGAAGACAAAAACCACTCCGAGAACGTGTCCCGCGTGCTGTACCCGGATGACTCGACCTACTCCGGCCGCGAGCTGCGCCTGCGTCAGGAGTATTTCCTCGTCTCCTCGACGATTCAGGACATCCTCAGCCGCCACCATCAGCTGCACAAAACCTACGCCAACCTGGCGGAGAAAACCGCGATCCACCTTAACGACACCCACCCGGTGCTTTCCATTCCGGAGCTGATGCGTCTGCTGATCGACGAGCATAAGTTCAGCTGGGATGACGCGTTTGAAGTGACCTGTCAGGTATTCTCCTACACCAACCACACGCTGATGAGCGAAGCGCTGGAAACGTGGCCGGTAGACATGCTCGGCAAAATCCTGCCGCGCCATCTGCAGATTATCTTTGAGATTAACGACTACTTCCTCAAGACCCTGCAGGAGCAATACCCGAACGATACCGGGCTGCTGAGCCGCGCTTCCATCATTGATGAATCGAACGGGCGCCGCGTGCGCATGGCCTGGCTGGCGGTCGTCATCAGCCACAAGGTCAACGGCGTGTCCGAGCTCCACTCGAACCTGATGGTGCAGTCGCTTTTTGCGGACTTCGCGAAAATCTTCCCGACGCGGTTCTGCAACGTGACCAACGGCGTCACGCCGCGCCGCTGGCTGGCGCTGGCCAACCAGCCGCTCTCTGAGGTGCTGGACGAGAATATTGGCCGTACCTGGCGTACCGACTTGAGCCAGCTGAGCGAGCTGGAACAGCATATTGATTTCCCGACGGTGAACAAAGCCGTGCGCGAAGCCAAGCTGCTAAATAAAAAGCGTCTGGCGGTCTGGCTGGCGATGCACCTCAACGTGGTGGCAAACCCGAAAGCGCTGTTCGACGTTCAGATCAAACGCATCCACGAATACAAGCGTCAGCTGATGAACGTGCTGCACGTGATCACCCATTACAACCGCATTAAGGCCGATCCAACGGCCGAATGGGTGCCGCGCGTGAAGATCTTCGCCGGTAAGGCGGCTTCCGCCTACTACATGGCGAAGCACATCATTCATCTCATCAACGACGTGGCGAAGGTAGTCAACCAGGATCCGGACATTGGCGACAAGCTGAAAGTGGTGTTCATTCCGAACTACAGCGTGAGCCTGGCGCAGATGATCATCCCGGCGGCGGATCTCTCTGAGCAGATTTCCACGGCGGGTACGGAAGCATCCGGCACCAGTAACATGAAGTTTGCCCTCAACGGCGCGCTGACCATTGGTACGCTTGACGGGGCGAACGTCGAGATGCTGGAGCACGTGGGCGAAGAAAATATCTTTATCTTCGGTAATACGACGGAAGAGGTGGAGGCGCTGCGCAGGAAAGGCTACTCGCCGCGTCAATATTACGAAGAGGATGAAGAGTTACGTCAGGTGCTGACGCAGATCGCGACCGGCGTGTTTAGCCCGGATGAACCGAGCCGCTATCGCGATCTGGTCGATTCGCTGATTAACTTTGGCGATCACTACCAGGTGCTGGCGGACTATCGCAGCTACGTGGACTGTCAGGATAAGGTTGACGAACTGTACCGTCAGCAGGAGAAGTGGACCAGCGCCGCGATGTATAACATCGCCAATATGGGCTATTTCTCGTCCGACAGGACCATCAAGGAGTATGCCGAGACGATCTGGCATATTAATCCGGTGAGGTTGTAAAAGCAAAACGGCAACCTCGGTTGCCGTTTTTAGTGTTTGTTCCCTCTCCCTGTGGGAGAGGGTCAGGGTGAGGGCATCAGCCCGCACCGATCGCATCAAGACGCCAGCGACAGCTCACGCTTCCCCGCATTCTGCTGTAACCACTGCGCCACGCGAGACTGCTGTTCGGCGTTGAGCCACATCCCTTCTTTGGTACGACGCCAGATAGCATCATCCAGACGACGAACCCACTCGTGCTCAACCAGGTAGCGCAGCTCGGCTTCGTACAGCTCGTGGCCGAAATGTTCGCCCAGATCCGCAATGTCCTTCGCGTCGGCCAGGAAAAGCTCGGTATTGCTGCCGTAGGTGCGGGCATAGTGGCGCGCCATCCCTTCGGTGATGAACGGGAAGCGACGGCGCAGCTTCGCGGCGTAATCATCGCGATTGTCGCCGATATCACCGCCGGGCAGTACCGCGCCTTTGGTCCACGCCGGGCCAATGCCTTTATAGTACGGCGCCAGTTTTTCCAGCGCGTGCTCGGCCAGCTTGCGGTAGGTGGTCAGCTTGCCGCCAAACACGGAAAGCAGCGGCGCCTGACCGTCAACGTCGTGAATATCGAGCGTGTAGTCGCGGGTAATCGCCTGCGGTGAGTCAGACTCATCATCACATAGCGGACGCACGCCGGAGTAGGTCCAGACCACGTCGTCGCGTGACAGCTGCTTCCTGAAGTGCGCGTTATACACTTTGAGCAGGTAGTTCACTTCGCTCTCGTCGATCTCGACGTTCTTCGGATCGCCTTTGTACTCCACGTCGGTGGTACCGATGATCGAGAATTCGTCCATCCACGGGATCACAAACACGATGCGCTTGTCTTCGTTCTGCAGAATGTAGGCCTGCTTCTGGGTATGCACGCGCGGTACCACAATGTGGCTGCCCTTGATCAGGCGAATGCCGTACGGCGAAGGCAGATGCATGCCGTCGTCGAAGAACTGCTTCACCCACGGGCCGGTAGCGTTCACCAGGCCGCGCGCTTTCCAGCTGAATTTCTCGCCGGTATCGATATCTTCCGCTTCCACAATCCACAGGCCGTTTTCACGACGGGCAGCGGTCGCGCGGGTACGGGTTTTCACCTCGCCACCTTTCTTCTCGACCATCTGGGCATTCGCCAGCACCAGACGCGCATCGTCCACCCAGCAGTCGGAATATTCGAAACCGCGCACGATTTCAGGCTTAAGGACCGATTCTGAGCCAAAACGCAAACCTGTCGAACCCGGGAGGCTGGTGCGTTTACCCAGATGATCGTACATAAACAGACCGATTCGGATCATCCACGCCGGACGCAGATGCGGGCGATGGGGCAGGCGGAAGCGCATCGGAATCGCCAGATGCGGGGCCATTTTCAACAGCACTTCACGTTCGGCCAGTGCTTCACTGACCAGGCGGAATTCATAGTGTTCCAGGTAGCGCAGGCCACCGTGAATCAGTTTGGAGCTGGCGGACGACGTCGCGCAGGCGAGGTCGTTAGCTTCCAGCATCAGTACGGATAAACCGCGTCCTGCGGCATCGACCGCAATACCGGCACCGTTGATGCCACCGCCTATCACAATCAGATCTTTGGTTTCCATAACACCCTCATGCACTTTCGTTAAAGCTCAGAAATGTTCGATATCGCTCATAATAGCAAAGGAACGCGCTTTTGGTAACATCAAAAAAACAATTTAGAGTGATATGGATAACATAATGGCGTTTACCCGCCGCCAGGACGTACACTACGGGGTAAAATAGTGCGGTCTGATGCCCTCACCCCAGCCCTCTCCCACGGGGAGAAGGGGATCCGTTTTCCTCTCCCTCCGGGAGAGGGTAGGGTGAGGGGAAAAACGCACCACACCTGAATATAAGATGAGAACACCATGGATCAGTTTGAATGTATTAACGTAGAAGAAGCCCACCAGAAGATGCACCAGGGAAAAGCGGTGCTGGTGGACATCCGCGATCCGCAGAGTTTTGCGATGGGCCACACGCCGGGCGCGTTTCATCTCACTAACGACACGCTGGGCGCGTTTATGCGCGATAACGACTTCGAGACGCCGGTGATGGTCATGTGCTACCACGGCAACAGCAGCAAAGGCGCGGCGCAGTATCTGCTTCAGCAGGGCTACGACGCGGTATACAGCGTCGACGGCGGTTTCGATGCCTGGCATCGTCATTTCCCGGCAGAAGTGGAATACGCTTTTGAGCGCTGATCCCGCTATACTGTCCCCTTTTGTGTGGAAATAAGCGACCGCTGCCCATGTTGATGATCACTTCTTTTACCAACCCGCGCGTCGCCCAGGCGTTTGTCGACTATATGGCGACGCAGGGCGTTATTCTGACCATTCAGCAACATACGCAGACCGACGTCTGGCTGGCCGACGAGAGCCAGGCCGCGCGCGTAAACGAAGAGCTGGCGCGTTTTCTTGAGAACCCCGGCGACCCGCGCTATCTGGCGGCCAGCTGGCAGTCCGGGCAGACCGACAGCGGACTGCACTACAGCCGTTTTCCCTTCCTTACCACCATCCGCGAACGCGCGGGCCCGTTTACGCTGCTGCTGATGGCGGCCTGCATTATCGTCTTCATTATCATGAACGTGGTGGGCGACCAGAGCGTGATGATTGCCCTGGCCTGGCCCTATGACCCGTCTCTTGAGTTTGACGTCTGGCGCTACTTTAGCCACGCGCTGATGCACTTCTCGGTGATGCATATCCTCTTCAACCTGCTCTGGTGGTGGTATCTCGGCGGCGCTGTTGAAAAGCGTCTGGGCAGCGGCAAGCTGATCGTTATCACCCTTATCAGCGCCCTGCTGAGCGGCTATGTGCAGCACAAGTTCAGCGGGCCGTGGTTCGGCGGGCTGTCGGGCGTCGTGTATGCCCTGATGGGCTATGTCTGGCTTCGCGGGGAGCGCGATCCGGAAAGCGGCATCTATCTGCAGCGCGGATTAATAACCTTTGCGTTAATATGGCTAATTGCCGGATGGTTTGATCTGTTTGGTATGTCTATCGCCAACGGTGCACACGTCGCCGGGCTGGCCGTGGGGCTGGCGATGGCCTTTGCCGACACGCTCCATGCGCGAAAACGAACATAATTCTCAGGGATAATTGATGAAACAAACACAACGTCATGACGCTATTATCGAACTGGTAAAAAAACAGGGATACGTCAGCACCGAAGAGCTGGTGGAGCAGTTTGCCGTCAGCCCGCAAACCATCCGTCGTGACCTGAACGACCTGGCCGATCAGAACCGCATTCTTCGCCACCACGGCGGGGCGGCGCTACCGTCCAGTTCGGTCAATACCTCCTGGCATGACCGTAAAGCCACGCAGACGGCAGAGAAAGAGCGCATTGCCCGCAAGGTCGCCAGCCAGATCCCGAACGGGGCGACGCTGTTTATTGATATCGGCACCACGCCGGAAGCGGTCGCCCATGCGCTGCTGGATCACGAGAACCTGCGCGTGGTCACGAACAACCTGAACGTGGCCAATACCCTGATGCAGAAAGATGACTTCCGCATCATCCTCGCGGGCGGCGAACTGCGCAGCCGCGACGGCGGGATTATCGGCGAAGCGACCCTCGATTTTATCTCTCAGTTCCGCCTCGACTTCGGCATTCTCGGGATCAGCGGCATCGACAGCGACGGCTCGCTGCTGGAGTTTGATTATCACGAGGTGCGCACCAAGCGCGCGATTATTGAGAACTCACGTCACGTGATGCTGGTGGTAGACCATTCGAAGTTTGGCCGAAATGCGATGGTAAACATGGGCAGCATCAGCATGGTGGATGCTGTTTATACCGACGTGATGCCGCCGGCGGGCGTGATGCAGGTGATTAAAGATAATAATTTGCAGTTAGAGTTGTGTTGAAAAGCCGTTCTCCCTCTCCCTGTGGGAGAGGGCCGGGGTGAGGGCATCAGACCGCAGAGGTCCTACACGCCATACCCCATCATCTTCAACAGCTGCTGCGCATGCTGCACCGCATCCTGACGATGCGCCACGCCCAACTTCTGATACAGATTGCGGATATGCGTTTTGATGGTGGTCGCCGCCACCGCAAGCTCACCGGCAATCTGCTCGTTGCTGTAGCCTGAATAGATCAGACCCAGAACCTGCCATTCGCGCTGGGTGAGCGGACTGGTGCGGATAAGCTCCGGCACTTCCGGGTGGTTCAGCAGACGTTCAACGAAGTTCTCATCAAAATGCGCGAACTTGTGTCGATGATGCTGGTTAATCTCGCGCAGAATGCGCTGGGCGCGATGCTGGTCCAGCTCCGGCAGCGTGTTGAGCTGAATAAGCTGACGCAGCTGCTGCGCCATCACTTCACCTTCAATCACAAAGTGGCTGATAAAGCCGGTGCGGTTAGCCAGCTGCAGCGCTTCCAGCAGCACGCGCTGGGCATCGTTTTTACGACCCGCCTGCCAGTAAAGCTGGTTCAGCAGCAGCAGGTTGCGGTTCAGGTCGCTCATCAGACGCAGGCTGCGCGCGTTCTCGTTCAGCTCTTCCAGCACAATCTCTGCGGGCTCTAATTCACCGAGCAGGATCTGCGCGCGGGCAATGTTGCGCCACTGGCTCTGCAGGAAGTGGTTGTTCGCAAATTCGGGTTTTGGCGTCTGACGCAGCCAGTTGGCGGCGGATTTTTTATCGCCGGTCATCTGCCAGTAAATCACCCGGACCTTATCGGCGTTTGAGACCCAGTCGCTGTGATACTGACCGTTGCCGAGCAGGTTCTCCAGGCGGTTCAGATGGTTGCGGGCGTTATCGAGATCGCCGCGCGCCAGCGAGCACTGTACCAGCAGCGCCAGACACTGCAGCTGCTGCTGAGGCTGGAAGCTGGAAAGGACATCCACACCCTGGCGGGCGCAGCTTTCTGCTTCATCCAGACGCGACCATGCCCACAGCAGCTGAGCGCGAATACGCAACAGGAACTCGTGCATCGGCAGCTGTTCCAGGTGCTGTTCACGAATCAGCTGGAACGCTTTTTCCTGGTTTTCCCAGGCGGCCTGCAGGAACCCCTGCGCGAATAAAATCTCGCTCTGTTGGATCAGGCTCCACAGCGCGTAATGCCAGACATCATGTCGACGCGCCATCTGTTCGGTTTGCTGCATCAGTGAAAGGGAACGGGTGAGGTCGCCTTTGCAGTGCAGCACTTCACCGTGCACAGAGGTCGCCACGATGCGGCTGTAGAAGTTAGCCAGCGGCAGTTCATCCAGCGCGACCATCGCCAGCCGTTCAGCTTCGTCCGGGTCGCCGTCGTTAATGGCCACCTGAGCGCGCAGCGCGTTGAACTCGCCGTGCAGGGTGGTATCCATTTCGCTTTCCATCTCCTGCTCGGCGCGCGCCAGCAGGGTGTTCACTTCGCTGTAGCGGTGCTGGCTCTGCATCAGCCAGGCCTGTAGCAGCACCAGACGCGGGTTCTCCAGCAGGCTTTCCCACGGCAGGGCTTTGAGGGACTCTTCCAGCAGGGTCAGTTCGCTGTGGTTAAACAGGCCCCACGCATGGTTGAGGAGGATATCGCGCAGCATGCTGGCATCACCGGCGGCCAGCGCGTGGTGGATGGCCTCGCTCGGGAAGCCTTGCGCCATCCAGCTTTCGGCAGCGGCGCGGTGGATCTCCGGCAGTTCAACCGCCAGTTCCCACTGACAGCGCTGGCGCAGGAAGCTGCCAAACAGCGGGTGATAGCTAAACCACTCGCCGGGATCGTCCATGCGCGTCAGGAAAAGGCCCTGACGTTCAATCTCTTCGAGCTGCAGCTGACCGTTTTCACAGCCCGTTACGCGTACGATGAGCGCATCGTTCATGGAACGCAGCAGCGAGCTTTTCAGCAGGAAATTACGCGTCGAGGGATCGACGCTGTCCAGTACCTCATCCACCAGATAGTCGGAAAGGTGACTGGCATTGATGCCCGCCAGACGCCGCGCAGACTGATGCGCCGGACTGTTGTTTTGTCGGGCAGAGAGCGCGATGAGCTGCAGCGCCGTGGCCCAGCCGGCAACGTCATCACACAGACGGCTGCTCTCGGCGGCCTCAATCGGTGATGTCAGGCGGCAGTCAAAGAACTGTTTCGCTTCCTGGTGGGTAAAGGCCAGCTGCTGGCTGCCCACTTCCAGAAGCTGATCGCGCACGCGCAGGTTGGCAATACCCAACTGCGGCAGGTTGCGTGACAGCACCACTAAAGTCAGGTTTTCCGGCTGATGGCGCAGGAAGAAACGCATCGATTCATGAATCACCGGATTCGTGATGAGATGGTAATCATCAATCACCACGTAGAGCGGGCGATGCCATTCGGCCAGTTCGATAAACAGCTGAGAGAAAAGGGAGGACAGGCTGGCGTACTGGCGCTTTTGCACCATCACCTCACTGGCGACGCAGTGTCCATGGGTGGCTTGCTGTATGGCGGCAATCAGATAGCTGGCAAAACGCTCCTGCTGGTTATCGCCCTCGTCGAGGGAGTACCAGCCAAGATCGCTTTTACCCGCGGCCCATTGCGAAATGAGCGTTGTTTTTCCATAGCCTGCAGGGCTCGTAACCAGCGCCAGTCGGAAATTATGCGCGCCGGAAAGTTTAGCCAACAGACGCTCGCGGACCACTGTATGGTCAAGACGAACCGGGCGACTTAATTTAGACGGAATCAACATAGGTTTCACTTCACTGTGGGGAACGAGAGATTTTATTTTTTTTGCGCTTCGTAATTAATACGATATAAGGTCGAACAGAAAGAGAACTATTGCAAGCTATGTCTGGGTTTTGTGGTTCTGAATTTGCACTCTGTCACAAAACATTCAGGCAAATGTTGGAACTTTCTCGAAAGGGCCGTAACGCCGCGTCACTGCTGGTTTGTCTGTATACATTGCCGCTGCGCTGAAACTGGTTTCAGAAAGGTATAATGACGTCAAATTTAATAAAGTGCGGGTAAAGTTGAGTGAGAGTAATAGTCTTTTGAGATCTGTCCCGATGGCTAAATTATTATTCTACGTAAGTAATCATTTCAGAACGGATTAATTTCACCCGAAACTGCATTTCATTTCTTTGACATTCTCCCCGGTTACTTTTTTATCTTCCGGGCACACTCGAACTATGCTCTGAGAGTGGCCTCGATCACACTTTTATGCTCATCCCCGCTACTCCTCCCTGTCTAATCCCCCACAGGAGGAGGAAGAGGGGAAATGAGCCAGGCACACTAGCGCCAACTTGTGTTTTCTTTCTAAAGGATGCCGATCCCCTATGTCACAGCCTACCTTCAACAAAGCTCAATTCCAGGCTGCCCTGACGCGTCAGTGGCAGCGTTTTGGCCTTCATGCTGCAAACGAGATGACGCCTCACCAGTGGTGGCAGGCCGTGAGCGGTGCGCTCGCAGAACAGCTGGATGCTCAACCTTTGGCAAAGCCGGTGAAGAACCAGCGCCATGTAAACTACATTTCAATGGAATTCCTGATTGGCCGCCTGACGGGCAACAACCTGTTGAACCTCGGCTGGTATCAGGACGTTGGTGACGTCCTTAAAGAACACGACATTAACCTGACCGACCTGCTGGAAGAAGAGATTGACCCGGCGCTGGGCAACGGCGGTCTGGGACGTCTGGCGGCCTGTTTCCTCGACTCCATGGCGACCGTCGGCCAGTCGGCGATTGGCTATGGCCTGAACTATCAGTATGGCTTGTTCCGTCAGTCGTTTGCCGATGGCCATCAGATGGAAGCGCCGGACGACTGGCATCGCAATACCTATCCGTGGTTCCGCCACAACGCGCAGCTGGATGTGCAGGTCGGCATTGGCGGGAAAGTGACAAAGCAGGGGCTCTGGGAACCGGCGTTCACCATTACCGGTGAAGCCTGGGATCTGCCGGTGCTCGGCTACCGTAACGGCGTGGCGCAGCCGCTGCGTCTGTGGCAGGCGAAGCACGCGCATCCGTTTAACCTGACCAAATTCAACGACGGCGATTTCCTGCGCGCCGAGCAGCAGGGCATCGACGCCGAGAAGCTGACCAAAGTCCTCTACCCGAACGACAACCACCTGGCCGGTAAAAAGCTGCGCCTGATGCAGCAGTACTTCCAGTGCGCCTGCTCCGTGGCGGACATTCTGCGTCGCCATCATCTGGCGGGCCGCAAGCTGGCGCAGCTGCCGGACTTCGAAGTGATTCAGCTCAACGACACGCACCCGACGATTGCGATCCCGGAACTGCTGCGCGTGCTGATCGACGAGCACCAGCTGAGCTGGGATGACGCCTGGGCCATCACCAGCCGTACCTTTGCCTACACCAACCACACCCTGATGCCAGAAGCGCTCGAGTGCTGGGATGAGAAGCTGGTGAAAACGCTGCTGCCGCGCCACATGCAGATCATCAACAAGATTAACGACCAGTTTAAAACCCTGGTGGATAAAACCTGGCCAGGCAACAAAGCGGTCTGGGCGAAGCTGGCGGTTGTGCATGACAAGCAGGTGCGCATGGCGAACATGTGCGTGGTCAGCGGCTTTGCGGTGAACGGCGTGGCGGCGCTGCACTCGGATCTGGTGGTCAAAGATCTCTTCCCGGAATACCACCAGCTTTGGCCGACCAAATTCCACAACGTGACCAACGGCATCACGCCGCGTCGCTGGATCAAGCAGTGCAACCCGCTGCTGGCCGGTCTGCTGGACAAGACCCTGAAGAAAGAGTGGGCCAACGATCTGGACCAGCTCATCAACCTGGAAAAACAGGCTGACGACGCGAAGTTCCGCGAGCAGTACCGCGCGATCAAGCTGGAGAACAAGGTTCGCCTGGCGGAGTTTGTGAAAGTGCGTACCGGGATTGAGATCAACCCGAATGCCATTTTCGATATCCAGATCAAACGCCTGCACGAGTACAAACGCCAGCACCTGAACCTGCTGCACATTCTGGCGCTGTACAAAGAGATCCGCGAGAACCCGCAGGCCGACCGCGTGCCGCGCGTGTTCCTGTTCGGTGCGAAAGCGGCGCCGGGCTACTACCTGGCGAAAAACATTATCCTCGCCATCAATAAAGTGGCGGCGGCGATCAACAGCGATCCGAAAGTGGGCGACAAGCTGAAGGTGGTGTTCCTGCCGGACTACTGCGTCTCGGCGGCTGAAATGCTGATCCCGGCGGCGGATATTTCCGAGCAGATCTCGACGGCAGGTAAAGAAGCGTCCGGTACCGGCAACATGAAGCTGGCGCTGAACGGCGCGCTGACCGTCGGTACGCTCGACGGGGCAAACGTCGAAATCGCCGAGAAGGTCGGTGAAGAGAATATCTTTATCTTCGGCCATACCGTGGAAGAGGTGAAGGCCATCAAGGCCAAAGGCTATGACCCGGTGAAATGGCGTAAGAAAGACAAAGTGCTTGATGCGGTGCTGAAGGAGCTGGAAAGCGGTAAATACAGCGACGGCGACAAGCACGCGTTTGACCAGATGCTGCACAGCATGGACAAACACGGCGGTGACCCGTATCTGGTGATGGCGGACTTCACGGCCTACGTTGAAGCGCAAAAGCAGGTCGACGTGCTGTATCGCGACCAGGAAGCATGGACCCGCGCGTGCATTCTGAACACCGCCCGCTGCGGTATGTTCAGCTCTGACCGTTCAATCCGTGATTATCAGGCCCGTATCTGGCAGGCAAAACGCTAAGGAAGCGCGATGGAGAGTAAACGTCTGGACAGCGCCGCGCAGGCGGCGGGGATCAGCCTCAGTTACATTAATGCGCACGGCAAACCGCAGTCTATTGGCGCCGACACCAAAAGACGTTTGCTGGATGCCATGCACAAAGCCGACGCGAAAGCGTCGGTTGCGCCGGTGCCGAACGTGAAGGTGTTCACCGCAGGCAAAAAGATGCCGCTGGCGGTGGAGGGGCGCGGCGAGTTTAGCTGGCTGCTTACCACCGAAGAGGGGCATCAGCACAAAGGCCACGCCACCGGCGGCAAAACGTTAAACCTTCCGGCGAAGCTGCCGGAGGGGTATCACACCTTAACGCTCACCCAGGACGATCGTCGTTTCCACTGCCGGGTGATCGTCGCGCCAAAACGCTGCTACGAGCCGCAGGCGTTGCTCGAGGGTAAAAAGCTGTGGGGCGCCTGCGTGCAGCTCTATACGCTGCGCTCCGACAGCAACTGGGGCATCGGTGATTTTGGCGATCTGAAAAAGATGCTGGTGGATGTGGGCGAGCGCGGCGGCGCGTTTATCGGGCTCAACCCGATCCACGCGCTCTATCCGGCCAACCCGGAGAGCGCCAGCCCGTACAGCCCGTCGTCCCGTCGCTGGCTGAACGTGATTTATATCGACGTTAACGCGTTAGATGATTTCAAAAACAGCAAAGAGGCGCAGGCGTGGTGGAAACTCAGCACCACGCAGCAGGCCCTGAAGCAGGCGCGCGACGCGGACTGGGTGGACTATTCCACCGTCACGGCGCTGAAAATGGCCGCGCTGCGTCTGGCGTGGAAAGGCTTTTCGCAGCGCGATGACGAGCAGATGGCCGCGTTCCGCCAGTTTGTAACGCAGGAGGGCGAGAGCCTGTACTGGCAGGCGGCGTTTGATGCGCTGCACGCGTATCAGGTGAAGGAGGACGAAATGCGCTGGGGCTGGCCGGTCTGGCCGGAAGCGTATCAGTCCGTCGACACGCCTGAAGTAAAAGCGTTCTGTAAAAAATATGCCGATGAAGTGGACTTCTACCTGTGGCTGCAGTGGCTGGCGTACAGCCAGTTTGCCGCCTGCTGGCAGGTGAGCCAGGGCTATAAGATGCCGATCGGCCTGTATCGCGATCTGGCCGTCGGCGTGGCAGAGGGCGGCGCGGAAACCTGGTGCGACCGTGAGCTTTACTGTCTGAAAGCTTCCGTCGGCGCGCCGCCGGATATTCTTGGGCCGCTCGGTCAGAACTGGGGGTTGCCGCCGATGGATCCGCACGTCATGGCGTCGCGCGCCTACGAGCCGTTCATCGACCTGCTGCGCGCGAACATGCAGAACTGCGGCGCGCTGCGTATCGACCACGTGATGTCCGTGCTGCGTCTGTGGTGGATCCCGTACGGTGAAACGGCCGATCACGGGGCGTACGTGCAGTATCCGGTTGACGATCTGCTGTCGATCCTGGCCCTGGAAAGTAAACGTCACCAGTGCATGGTGATCGGTGAAGATCTCGGTACCGTGCCGGTGGAAATTGTCAGCAAGCTCCGCGACAGCGGCGTCTACTCCTATAAAGTGCTCTATTTTGAAAACGACCATGAGAAAACCTTCCGCGCGCCGAAAGCGTACCCTGAACAGTCAATGGCAGTCGCGACGACGCATGACCTTCCTACGCTTCGTGGCTATTGGGAAAGCGGCGATCTGACGCTCGGCAAAACGCTGGGACTGTATCCAGATGAAGAGGTTTTGCGCGGCCTGTATCAGGATCGCGAGCTCTCCAAACAGGGGCTGCTGGATGCGCTGCACAAGCAGGGCTGTCTGCCGAAACGTGCCGGACATAAGGCGTCATTGATGTCGATGACCGCTACCCTCAATCGCGGCTTGCAGCGCTATATTGCCGACAGCAACAGCGCCCTGCTGGGCCTGCAGCCGGAAGACTGGATTGATATGGCGGAGCCGGTGAACATTCCGGGCACCAGCTATCAGTACAAGAACTGGCGTCGCAAGCTGTCCACAACGCTTGAGAAGATGTTTGCTGATGACGGGGTGAACAAGCTGATTAAGGATTTAGACAAGCGCAGAAGAGCGGTGGGCAAGAAGCGGTAGTTTCACCCTAACCCTCTCCCTCTGGGAGAGGGAATAGAATGTAGGCCGGGTAAGCGTCAGCGCCACCCGGCTTTTTTACATCAAACCACCATATTCAACAGCAGTACCCCGACCAGACCGCACACCGAAATAATGGTTTCCAGCGCGGACCAGGACTTGATGGTTTCACCGATCGTCAGGTTGAAGTACTCCTTGAACAGCCAGAAGCCAGGGTCGTTAACGTGAGAGAAAATCACGCTACCGGAACCGACGGCGATAACCATCAGCTCAGGGCTAACACCCGTGGTCGCAATCAGCGGGGCAACGATACCGCCCGCGGTGATCGCTGCAACGGTCGCAGAACCCAGCGCAATACGCAGAACCGCGGCAATAGACCAGGCCATCAGGAGCGGCGATACGTTGGTTTCATGCATCATGGCAGCGATGTATTTATCCACGCCGCTGTCGACCAGAACCTGCTTGAATGCACCGCCACCGCCGATGATCAGAAGCATCATGGCAATGATTTTGATGGAAGAGGTCAGCGTGTCGTTGATCTGATCCATAGAACGGCCGCGGTTCAGGCCGAAGGTGAACATCGCGATCAGCACCGCAATCAGCGTTGCCATGACCGGGTCACCGAGGAATTCTGCAACGGACAGGAACGGATGACCTTTCGGCAGAATCATCTCCGCCACGGCACGCATCGCCATCAGGATCACCGGTACCAGAGAGGTCCAGACGCTGACGCCAAAGCCCGGCATCTCTTCTTCGGTGAAGGTTTTGGCGCTGTACAGACCTTCCGGAATCGGCTTATCAATGCCTTTCAGGAAGCGGGCATAAACCGGGCCCGCCAGAATCACGGTTGGGATCGCCAGAATCGTACCGAACAGCAGGGTTTTACCCATATCCGCGTGGAAGATGGTTGCGATAGCGGTTGGACCCGGGTGCGGCGGCAGGAAGCCGTGAGTCACGGACAGCGCCGCAGCCATTGGCACACCGACATACAGCAGCGGGATGTTTGCCGCAGCCGCGATGGTGAACACCAGCGGCAGCATCAGCACGAAGCCCACTTCATAGAACAGCGCGAAGCCGACGGTAAAACCGGTTAATACCACCGCCCACTGGATGTTCTTCTTGCCAAATTTGGCAATCAGCGTGGTGGCGATACGCTGCGCGCCCCCGCAGTCTGCCAGCATTTTGCCGAGCATGGCGCCGAAGCCCATGATCAGCGCCAGGCTGCCGAGCGTGCCGCCGACGCCGGCTTTGATGGAACTGATAACTTTAACCAGCGGCATACCCTGCATCAGACCGACTGCAAGTGCCACCAGAACCAGAGCGATAAATCCGTTCATTTTGAAACGGATCATCAAGAGCAGTAATAACACAACACCGATAGCAACGATGACTAATGGCATGATTTACCTGGCCTTTGAATTGTTATGGGTAACGTCATTGTTTCAACGACAAATTCCGATTGTCCCAACTGGGAACAGAGTGTTAACGGCACTCATACTGATGCCTTCGAAACCATTAAGTTTAGTCGGCTGTTATAAGGATGCTGAGTGCCCACGAGAATGATACGGGTAACATGGCTCGATTGAGAATCACCCTGGGAGGCTAAATTTGAATTATGAGACGCAGGTCAACATATGGGAGGTAAACGCAAAACGGTAACCATGAGGTTACCGTTTTTAATGTTTTCACCCTCTCCCGTGGGAGAGGGCCGGGGGTGAGGGCATCAGACCTCACTATTTCTGTAGGCCCGGTAAGCGCAGCGCCACCGGGCGATACAGACGGATACTGAATTAGTAGTAAGAGTGCTCGCCGCGCTGGTGCTCGGTCAGGTCACGCACGCCTTTCAGTTCCGGGAACTCGTTCAGCAGCTGCTTCTCGATCCCTTCTTTCAGCGTTACATCGACCATTGAGCAGCCGTTACAGCCGCCGCCAAACTGCAGAATGGCAAAACCTTCGTCGGTGATTTCCATCAGGGAAACACGACCGCCGTGGCCCGCCAGCTGTGGGTTGATCTGGGATTGCAGCAGATACTCAACGCGCTCCATCAACGGGGCATCGTCAGACACTTTACGCATTTTCGCGTTCGGCGCTTTCAGGGTCAGCTGAGAACCCAGCTGATCGGTGACGAAGTCGATCTCCGCATCTTCAAGATACGGTGCGCTCAGCTCATCAACGTAGGCGGTGAGCTGTTCAAATTTAAGGGCAGTGTCAGTCGCTTCCACAGCATCCGGAGGACAATAAGAAACACCACATTCTGCATTCGGAGTGCCTGGATTAATCACAAACACGCGGATCTGCGTCCCTTCTTCCTGATTTGCCAGCAGTTTGGCAAAGTGCGCTTGTGCAGAATCGGAAATACGGATCATAGCTTTGGCCTAATAGTTGACTAAATTACCTGGGTATAATCATACGCCCATTGAAGAAGGGCTACAAGGTACGGCACAGACACCATACCTGAACCGACGCGGCGCCGCTTCGCAAAAGCAGTCGGGAAAGTTCAGCAACGGTACTGCCCGTGGTGACGACATCATCCACAATCGCGATATGGAGACCGTCAACCGGCAATTCAAGGCGAAAGGCATTTTTGAGGTTTCTTTTGCGAAGCCGTGCGCTGAGCTGATGCTGGATGGCGGTGGCATGAACGCGTGTCAGCGCGCGGGCCTCATACCGGCAGCCGAGCCACCGTGCGAGGGGACGGCAGAGCAGATCACTCTGGTTATAGCCGCGCCGCCAGTGCCGATGTCGGTATAAAGGGACATTCACCACCATGTCAATTTTCGGCAGTGCCCGGTGACGTCTCGCCTGCAAAACCGCCAGCAACAGCAGGCGGGCAAGGGGCTGTGCCAGCGAGCTCTGCCCGGAAAACTTCAGCGCGTGGATCAGCCTGTTCAGCGGCGGAACATAATCATCCACTGCCACCAGCGCGCTCCACGGCGGGGATTTTTTCAGGCAGCGGCCACAGGGCAACGAGGGGTTCGTGGCCGGTAAACCACATTGTGGACAGATCCCGATACGCCATTGCAGCGATCGCGTGCAGACGGAGCAGACGCCCCACCCGCTGAGCGACAGCGGCATTTGGCATAGCCAGCACAAGCCGGGTACTGTTAGCATGTGCAACCTCCATGTGAAAAAAGAGAACAGTAACTGATGAAGACGCTGTGGTGGCAGACCGTAGGGACAGGAAATTGCCATCTTGTGCTGCTGCACGGATGGGGCCTGAATGCGGAGATATGGCATTGCATACGTGAGGAACTTGCCTCGCATTTCACGCTGCATCTGGTGGATTTACCCGGCTTTGGCCGCAGCCGCGGGTATGGCGCGTTGTCGCTTGATGAAATGGCGCAGCAGGTTCTGGACGCTGCGCCGCAAAACGCGGTCTGGCTGGGCTGGAGCCTGGGCGGGCTGGTGGCGAGCCAGATTGCGCTGTCGCGGCCTGAACGCGTAAAAGCGCTGGTGACGGTGGCGTCATCGCCCTGTTTTAGCGCGCAGGAAGAGTGGCCGGGGATCAAGCCTGACGTGCTGGCGGGCTTCCAGCAGCAGCTGAGCGAAGATTTCCAGCGGACCGTAGAGCGGTTCCTGGCATTGCAGACAATGGGCACTGACACCGCGCGTAAGGATGCCCGAACGCTGAAGCAGACCGTGCTTTCGCTGCCGATGCCGGAGGTTGAGGTGCTAAACGGCGGACTTGAGCTCCTGAAAACGGTTGACCTGCGCGAGCCGCTGGCCGCGCTGACGGTACCGCACCTGCGTATCTATGGTTACCTCGACGGGATTGTGCCGCGCAAAGTGGTTCCGCTGCTGGATTCACTCTGGCCGGAGAGTGAATCGCAGATTATTGCCAAAGCCGCACATGCCCCGTTTATCTCTCATCCGACGGAATTTTGTTCAGCGCTGATTGCGTTAAGTCAACGTTTCGACTGATTATTTTCTATCCTGCCTGGAAAAAGTAACACACCGCAACCATACTCCAGATGTCGTTGCGGTTGTTCTGCCTACGATAATCAAAACAACAATCCTATGGAGAGTCAGGCTATGAAACTTGTTACAGGTATTGTCACTTCTCTGGTTATTGGGTCACTGTCATTTGGCGTCTTTGCGGCAAAAGAGCTGGAAAAAGATAAAGTTGCCGGCATGAATCTGACGAAAATTGGTGAGATTTCTACGTCTGACACCACCGCGCCGATGGATGCTCGCAGAGAGCTGTCGAAGAAAGCGGATGAGCTGGGCGGAACGTACTACGTCGTCACCAGTGCAGAAAAACAGACCAAAAACGTACGCGCAACGGCGGACGTCTACAAGTAATACGATAAAGCCGGGCAGCGATGCCCGGCTTTGTTAACGCAGCGTCCACCACTCCCTGAGGCAGGCCTTTCCTTCCGGACAGCTTTTACAACTGCCGGAGAGACAACCGTCCGCTTCTTCCTGAATCCGCACGGCTTTCCCCATGGCTTCCAGTCTTTCCAGCATGGCATCGATCATCGGCTGCGGCGTATGCAGGCTGAGGCTCAGCTGTTTCGCCTCCATTCGCCCTTGCAGTGCCAGCAGGTCACGAACCTGAATCAACGATGCCATGGTTTACTCCTTAGTGACAGTCGCCCGCCGGGCTGCTGCAGCAGGTCGCGGCGGTTTTACGGTTTGCCAGCAGGTCGATGTCGACGCGGCTGCGCGCACGCCGCAGTAAACCGAGCACTATCACGTTAAACAGCACAACCGCGAGAATGCAGACCAGGCTGTAGCGCGGATGCTGGCTGAAATTAACGGTTTGATAAAAGAGCGTCGACAGCGAGTACGCAATGTTTAACCCCCACAGGATGGAGAAGCCCATCCAGCCGCGGCTGGACTCGCGGGCAATCGCCCCCATCACGGAGATGCACGGAATGTAGAGCAGAACAAAGATGAGGTAGCTGTAGGCCGCGGACGCGCTGCCAAATTTCTCGCCCATCACGCCCATGGCACCTGTTGCCATTTCGCCGTCGCCTTTGCTGGCCTCAATAGGGTTCGCCAGCACGCTCAGGCTGAAGGTGTCTTTCAGGCTCTGCCAGGTTTCCTCTACGGCACCCAGCAGTTCATGACCGAGATGAAACTCTGCCGGATTAAATTCCTGTTCCTGAATGTTCTCGGCGGTGTAAAGCGTGTTCAGGGTGCCGACAACCACCTCTTTCGCCATCGCGCCGGTGAATAGCCCGACGGTTGCCTGCCAGTTATCCTCATGCACGCCAATCGGTTTGAAGACCGGCGTGATGACGCGGCTGACGGAGGCGAGGGCAGAGTCGTTGATGTTATCTGCCGCCTGCCCGCTGAGGGTGAAGCTGTTCAGCGCGCTCAGGAAAATGCTGACGATGACAATCACCTTACCGGCGCGCAGCACAAAGCCCTTCAGGCGCTGCCAGGTCTGGATCGCCAGGCTTTTCAGATGCGGCACGTGATACACCGGCAGCTCCATCACAAACGGCGACGCTTCACCGCGCATGATGGTGTGCTTCAGCATTAAACCGGTAAGAATAGCCATCACGATGCCCAGCACATACAGCGAGAAGACCGCCAGCGCGCCCTGCTGACCAAAGAAGGCTGCGGCAAAGACCGCAAAGATGGCCAGACGGGCACCGCAGGACATAAACGGCGCCATCATGATGGTCATCAGACGTTCACGTGGCGCATCCAGGGTGCGTGCGCCCATCACCGACGGTACGTTACAGCCGAAGCCGACAATCAGCGGGACGAAGGATTTACCCGGCAGACCCAGCGCCTGCATCAGACGATCCATCACGAACGCGGCGCGCGCCATGTAGCCGGAATCTTCCAGGAACGAGAGGAACAGATACATCATGCCGATCTGCGGCACCAGAGGCAGAACGGTGTTGATACCGCCGCCGATCCCCTGTGCAAGGAAGATGGTTAACCATTCCGGGAAGTGCAGAGTGTAACCCACCCACTGAATTCCGTGGACGAAGACCGCGACGGAACCGGCGTCGAAAATAGGCTGGAGTGCGCCGCCGATGTTAATGGCGAGCAGGAACATCACGTACATCACCAGCAGGAAGATGGGCAAACCGAGGAAGCGGTTAAGCACGACCTTATCCACCGCTGCCGTAAAGCGGCTGGGCTCTGCCGTCAGCGCGTTACTGACAACGTCGCAAATCGAGGCGATGGCCTGGTAACGCGCATCGGCGATGTGCAGCGCCGGGTCGTCCAGCTCGTCGCTAAGACGGGCCACCGTCGCGTCCAGCTTATCAGCCGCATGCCCGGCGTAAGCGCGGCTGTAGATATCCCCTTCCAGCATCTGCAGGCCGAGCCACAGGCGCTGTTTCGCAGGCATGCTTTTGTCCATCTCCTGCGCCAGCACATTGGCTTCGCGCAGGAGAGGCTGCGCGTAATGCACCAGCTCAATGTCATGATTTCCCTGGTGACGGTCAATGGCCAGCTTCAGCGCATCAATACCGCGAGCGCGCGTCGAGACCAGCGGAACGACCGGGCAACCCAGGCGCGCGGAGAGGGCATCGACGTCGATACGAAGCTTTTGTTTCTCCGCAATGTCGAGCATGTTGAGCGCCACGATGCAGGGGATGCCCAGCTCCAGCAGCTGCAGCGTCAGATAAAGGTTACGTTCGAGATTGGAAGCGTCGACCACGTTGATCAGCAGGTCCGCGTCGCCGCCAAGAATATAGTGGCAGGCAATCTGCTCATCGAGCGAGGTTTGCGACGAAATGGTGGTTAAGGAGTAGGTGCCGGGAAGGTCAACCAGCGTCACCTGGTTGTCCGTTGTCGTGAACTGGCCCTCTTTACGCTCAACCGTCACGCCCGCCCAGTTGCCCACGCGCTGGCGGGCTCCGGTTAGCTGGTTAAAAAGCGTCGTCTTGCCGGAATTAGGATTGCCAATTAAGCCAATAGTTAACTTTTTCATTTTTTTAGACTCACTGAAACCGCTGGCTTGTTATCGGGATAAGGCTTCGACTTCTATTAACGCGAGGTCTTTCTTACGCAGCACCAGATTCACGCGGCGGGTTTCGATATGAACCGGATCGCCCAGCGGCGCCACGCGCACGACCTGGAATGACGAGCCGGGCAGCATGCCCAGCGACAGCAGCTTTTGCCGATAGGCCGGGCTAATTTCGCGGGTAAAACCGGTAATCTTCCATGCACTGTCTGGAGTGAATTGCATAACGCCTGATTCCACGAAAGGTTAAATTATCTACTATGGGATGATAATGAGAATAGTTTTTATCAGCAATATTAAAACTGTGACGGAATGTTGTTTACGGTATTAATTTACGGCCTGTTTGACCTGGCTCAATATTTGCTGAATTGCCAGGAAAACGAAAAGGGGAGTATTTGTTAACGGGGTGATAATTCGTGGTTTAAATATGGCTATGCAATCGGTTTCATATATTTCGATATGATTTTATTCCCCCACCCATGAGGACGAGGGGGAAAGACCGCACCGTGCGATCCCCTCTCCCCTTTGAGGAGAGGGTTAGGGTGAGGGGCATTGTAACCTTAGCGTTTCTTACCCATCGCTGCCGCCAGCGCATCCATCATCGCGCTGTTGCCTGCAGGCTGAGCATCACGTCCGCGCGGTTTTGCCGCTTTTGCGGCCGGGCGCTGCTGCTCGCGGCCACCGCCATTGCCGCCGCGGCGCGCGCTGGTGTCGCCCGGCTGCTCGTCCAGACGCATGGTCAGCGCGATACGCTTGCGCTGCAGATCGACTTCCAGCACTTTCACCTTCACGATGTCGCCCGCTTTGACCACGGTGTGCGGGTCTTCAACGAACTTGTCGGCAAGGGAAGAGATATGCACCAGACCGTCCTGATGCACGCCGATATCCACAAACGCGCCAAAGTTGGTGACGTTGGTCACCGCGCCTTCCAGCACCATGCCGGGCAGCAGGTCGTTCATGGTTTCCACGCCGTCAGCAAAGGTCGCCGTTTTGAACTCAGGGCGCGGATCGCGGCCCGGCTTTTCCAGCTCTTTGATGATGTCGGTAACGGTGGGAACACCAAATTTGTCGTCGGTGAAATCAACGGCTTTCAGGTTGCGCAGGGCGCTGCTGTCACCCATAAGATCTTTCAGCGCCTGCTGGGTGGCGGCCAGAATGCGCTCCACAACCGGGTACGCTTCCGGGTGAACGGTGGAGGCATCCAGCGGGTTATCGCCGTGGTTGATGCGCAGGAAGCCCGCACACTGCTCAAAAGCTTTTGGCCCCAGACGGCTCACCTTCAGCAGCTGCTGACGGTTCTGGAACTGGCCGTTCTCATCACGCCAGGCGACGATGTTCTGCGCCATCATGCGGGTTAAGCCCGCCACGCGGGTCAGCAGGGGAACGGAAGCGGTGTTCAGGTCAACGCCGACGGCGTTTACGCAGTCTTCCACCACCGCATCCAGCTTGCGCGCCAGCTGAGTCTGGCTCACGTCGTGCTGATACTGGCCCACGCCGATGGATTTCGGGTCGATCTTCACCAGCTCCGCCAGCGGATCCTGCAGGCGGCGTGCGATAGAGACCGCACCGCGCAGGGAAACGTCCAGGTCCGGGAACTCCTGGGCCGCCAGCTCGGACGCGGAATAGACGGATGCCCCCGCTTCGCTGACGATCACTTTCTGTGCCGTCACTTTCGGGAACTGCTTCTGCACGTCGAGGTAGAAACGCTCGGTTTCGCGTGAAGCCGTACCGTTGCCGATGGCAACCAGCTCCACATTGTATTTTTCGCACAGCGCCGCCACCACGACGGCCGCTTTCGCTGCCTGGCCGGTGTGCGGATAGATGGTATCGGTCGCCACCAGCTTGCCGGTGCCGTCAACCACAGCGACCTTCACGCCGGTACGCAGACCCGGATCGAGACCCATGGTCGCGCGCAGGCCGGCAGGGGCGGCCATCAGCAGGTCGTGCAGGTTACGGGCGAAGACGTTAATCGCTTCGTCTTCGGCGCGCTCGCGCACGGTGCTCATCAGCTCGGTTTCGAGGTGCATCAGCACCTTGATGCGCCAGGTCCAGCTCACCACGCCTTTGCGCCAGCTGTCCGCCGGGGCGTTGTTCAGGCGCAGGCCGAGATGGTCGATAATGATCTGCTCGCAGTGGCTCTCTTTCGGCGGCTCGTCGAACTGCGGGTCGGCGTTCAGGGAGAGCTGGAGCACGCCTTCGTTGCGGCCGCGGAACATCGCCAGCGCGCGGTGTGAAGGGGCGGTAGAGATCGGTTCGTGGTGATCGAAGTAGTCGCGGAATTTCGCGCCTTCTTCCTCTTTACCCGCGACGACGGTAGAGACGATGTGGGCATTCTTCCACAGGTAATCACGCACTTTAGCGAGCAGGGCGGCGTCTTCGGCGAAGCGCTCCATCAGAATGTAGCGCGCGCCGTCGAGGGCGGCCTTGGTGTCCGCTACGCCTTTGTCGGCGTCGATGAATTTGGCGGCTTCGGTTTCCGGATCGTGGGACGGCTCGTTCCACAGCAGGTCGGCAAGCGGCTCAAGACCCGCTTCAATCGCAATCTGCCCGCGCGTGCGGCGCTTCGGTTTATACGGCAGATAGAGATCTTCGAGTTCGGTTTTGCTCAGGGTGCCGTTGATGGCGCTTTCAAGCTCGCTGGTCAGCTTGCCCTGTTCGCCTATGGATTTGAGGATCGCCTGACGACGTTCTTCCAGCTCGCGCAGATAGCCCAGACGGGTCTCCAGGTTACGCAGCTGCGTGTCATCCAGACCGCCGGTGACTTCCTTACGATAGCGTGCAATAAACGGCACGGTGTTCCCTTCATCAAGCAGGCGAACGGCAGCTTCTACCTGTTCGGCTCTGGCCTGAATATCACCCGCAATAATGCGGCAGAGCGAATCTTTCATCATGGCTTTATCATCTGTTGAGTCGAAAAATCAGGGGATAGTTATACGGGCTGACACGGCAAAATGCCAGCCGGGGAGGGCGCTCTCGGACTATTTTACGTAGACGATCTCATTGACGTACCAGCTGGCTTCACCGGCTGGAGTCTGAACGACGGCCAGATCGCCCACTTCCTTTTTCAGCAGCGCGCGAGCCATCGGGGAGTCGATGGAGATGTAATCCTTACGACCAAAAATTTCATCGTAGCCGACAATGCGAAAACGCAGAGTGTCGCCATCGTCGTTTTCAATTTCCACCCACGCGCCGAAGAACACTTTGCCCTCCTGCTGCGGGGAGTAATCGACAATTTTGAGATTCTCGAGACACTTCGTCAGGTAGCGAACCCGGCGGTCAATTTCGCGCAGCCGCTTTTTGTTGTACTGGTAGTCAGCGTTTTCGCTGCGATCGCCCAGGCTTGCTGCCCAGGTCACCTTTTTGGTTACTTCAGGACGCTCTTCGCGCCAGAGGTAATCCATCTCTTTTTTGAGCTTTTCGTACCCTTCGCGGGTGATCAGGGGCGTTTTCATGGTAAAGCCTTTGCTGCCTGCCGGTTAACTGTCTTGCGCACAATACGTACCGCACAGTGTAACAGACAGGATTAATAATGATTTATGTGATGAAATGAGCAGATAAGCTGCTGTTAAATATGCTTTGTAACAATTTCGACTAGAATTTATACCAGAATTAACTGGTCGAATACGTGCACTTTTTTAGAATACGCTGTTACAAAGACTATCCGAACCTTTGGGAGTACACACAATGCAAGAGAACTACAAAATTCTGGTCGTGGATGACGACATGCGCCTGCGCGCGCTGCTGGAGCGTTATCTGACCGAGCAGGGCTTCCAGGTTCGTAGCGTCGCGAACGCTGAGCAGATGGACCGTCTGCTGACCCGTGAATCTTTCCACCTGATGGTTCTCGACCTGATGCTGCCTGGCGAAGACGGGCTTTCTATTTGCCGCCGTCTGCGCAGCCAGAGCAACCCGATGCCGATCATCATGGTGACGGCGAAGGGTGAGGAAGTTGACCGTATCGTCGGCCTCGAAATCGGCGCAGATGACTACATTCCAAAACCGTTTAACCCGCGTGAACTGCTGGCGCGTATTCGCGCTGTGCTGCGCCGTCAGGCGAACGAACTGCCTGGCGCACCGTCGCAGGAAGAAGCCGTCATCGCCTTCGGCAAGTTCAAGCTGAACCTCGGCACGCGCGAGATGTTCCGTGAAGACGAGCCAATGCCGCTCACCAGCGGCGAGTTTGCGGTTCTGAAAGCGCTGGTCAGCCACCCGCGTGAACCGCTTTCCCGTGACAAGCTGATGAACCTGGCGCGCGGTCGCGAATACTCCGCAATGGAACGCTCCATTGACGTGCAGATCTCCCGCCTGCGCCGCATGGTGGAAGAAGATCCTGCGCATCCTCGTTATATTCAGACCGTATGGGGTCTGGGCTACGTGTTCGTCCCGGACGGCTCTAAAGCATGAGGCGAATGCGCTTCTCGCCGCGTAGCTCGTTTGCCCGCACCCTGTTGCTGATCGTCACCCTGCTGTTCGTCAGCCTGGTGACGACCTATCTGGTGGTGCTGAACTTTGCGATCCTGCCGAGCCTCCAGCAGTTTAATAAGGTCCTGGCCTACGAAGTCCGTATGCTGATGACCGACAAACTGCAGCTGGAGGACGGCACGCAGCTCGTCGTTCCCCCGGCGTTTCGCCGTGAAATCTACCGTGAGCTGGGCATTTCGCTCTACTCCAACGAAGCGGCGGAAGACGCTGGCCTGCGCTGGGCGCAGCACTACGAATTCCTCAGCCAGCAGATGGCGCAGCAGCTGGGCGGCCCAACGGAAGTGCGCGTTGAGGTCAACAAAAGCTCGCCCGTCGTCTGGCTGAAAACGTGGCTGTCACCCAATATCTGGGTGCGCGTTCCGCTGACCGAAATCCATCAGGGCGACTTCTCGCCGCTGTTCCGCTACACCCTGGCGATTATGCTGCTGGCGATAGGCGGCGCGTGGCTATTTATCCGTATACAGAACCGACCGCTGGTCGACCTGGAGCACGCTGCGCTGCAGGTCGGTAAAGGAATTATTCCACCTCCGCTGCGCGAGTATGGTGCCTCGGAAGTCCGTTCGGTGACGCGCGCGTTTAACCATATGGCGGCAGGCGTGAAGCAGCTGGCGGATGACCGTACGCTGCTGATGGCGGGCGTAAGCCATGACCTGCGCACGCCGCTAACGCGTATTCGTCTGGCGACGGAGATGATGGGGGAAGAGGACGGTTATCTCGCCGAGTCCATTAACAAGGACATCGAAGAGTGTAATGCCATCATCGAGCAGTTCATCGACTACCTGCGCACCGGGCAAGAGATGCCAATGGAGATGGCGGATCTGAACGCGGTGCTGGGCGAGGTGGTGGCGGCGGAAAGCGGCTACGAGCGCGAGATTGATACCGACCTGCAGGCGGGTGAAATTCAGGTACGCATGCACCCGCTCTCCATCAAACGTGCAGTGGCGAATATGGTGGTCAACGCGGCGCGCTACGGCAATGGCTGGATTAAAGTCAGCAGCGGGTCTGAACTCAACCGCGCCTGGTTCCAGGTGGAAGACGACGGTCCGGGCATCAAGCCCGAGCAGCGTAAGCATCTGTTCCAGCCGTTTGTGCGCGGCGACAGCGCGCGCAGCACCAGCGGCACGGGCTTAGGCCTGGCGATTGTTCAGCGTATTATCGATAACCACAACGGACTGCTGGAGATTGGCACCAGCGAGCGGGGTGGGCTGAGCATTCGCGCCTGGCTGCCGGTACCGGTGACGCGGGGGCAGGTGAAAGAGGGTTAAAAAAAGGTGCGGCCTGATGCCCTCACCCCGGCCCTTTCCCACGGGGTGAGGGAGAAAACATTAAAAAAGGCAACTTTCGTTGCCTTTTTGTTTTTACCTACAGCTTCGGTCCTGCGCTCACCAGCGCAGCACCCGCCGGGGTATCGGTGTACTTCTCGAAGTTCTCGATAAACAGCTTCGCCAGCGATTTTGCTTTCTCGCGCCACTGCTCCGGAGAACCGTACGTGTTGCGCGGGTCGAGGATATGCGTATCCACACCCGGCAGAGACGTTGGGATCGCCAGGTCAAACATCGGCAGCGTAAAGGTTTCGGCGTCGTCCAGAGAACCATCCAGAATGGCGTCGATAATCGCGCGGGTATCTTTGATGGAGATACGTTTGCCGGTACCGTTCCAGCCGGTGTTCACCAGGTATGCCTGCGCGCCGGATGCCTGCATGCGTTTCACCAGCACTTCAGCGTACTGCGTCGGGTGCAGCGACAGGAAGGCCGCGCCGAAGCAGGCGGAGAAGGTTGGGGTTGGCTCCGTCACGCCACGCTCGGTACCCGCCAGCTTGGCGGTAAAACCGGAGAGGAAGTGATACTGCGTCTGGCTGGCCGTCAGGCGAGACACCGGAGGCAGCACGCCGAACGCATCCGCGGTCAGGAAAATGACCTTCGTGGCATGACCCGCTTTTGACACCGGCTTCACGATATTGTCGATGTGGTAGATCGGGTAAGAGACGCGGGTGTTTTCCGTTTTCGACGCATCGTCGAAGTCGATGGAGCCGTCGGCACGCACGGTGACGTTTTCCAGCAGCGCATCGCGACGGATCGCGTGGAAGATATCAGGCTCGGCCTCTTCAGACAGGCGAATGGTCTTCGCGTAGCAGCCGCCTTCAAAGTTGAATACGCCGTCGTCATCCCAGCCGTGTTCGTCATCGCCAATCAGGCGACGTTTTGGATCGGTGGACAGGGTGGTTTTCCCGGTGCCGGACAGGCCGAAGAATACCGCCACGTCGCCTTTTTCACCGACGTTAGCCGAGCAGTGCATGGAGGCGATGCCCCGCAGCGGCAGCAGGTAGTTCATGACCGAGAACATCCCTTTCTTCATTTCGCCGCCGTACCAGGTACCGCCTATCAGCTGGATACGCTCGGTCAGGTTGAAGGCCACAAAGTTTTCGGAGTTCAGACCCTGCTCTTTCCACTGTGGGTTAGTGCATTTCGCACCGTTCATCACGATGAAATCCGGGGTGAAATCCTGCAGCTCTTCGTCGGTTGGACGAATAAACATGTTTTTCACGAAATGTGCCTGCCAGGCCACTTCAGTGATAAAACGCACGGAGAGACGGGTATCGGCGTTAGCGCCGCAGAAAGCGTCGACAATGAACAGACGCTTGCCGGAAAGTTGATGGGTGACGAGCCCTTTCAGGTGCTGCCAGGTTTCCGGGGAGAGCGGTTTGTTGTCGTTCTTCCCTTTGCCCTTGTCAGCCCACCACAGCGTATCGCGGGTGGTTTCGTCTCGGACGATATACTTATCTTTCGGCGAACGACCGGTAAAAATACCGGTATCGACGGCGATAGCACCAAGATTCGTCAACACACCACGCTCGTATCCTTCCAGTGCTGGATTGAGCTCTTCCTGATACAGCGTATCGTAGTCGGGGTTGTAGACGATTTCCTGGACGTCGTGAATACCATAAGCCTTGAGATCTTGCGGGGTTAAACCAGTAACACGCATATCACTGCTCCTTAGCCAATATGTACTGCCTGAAATTGTAGGGTTTTTCTGAGGTTGTTAACCGCGACGGGGCTCATAGATTTACGCATCTGGACAAAACCCTTACTAACGGAAAACGCTGCGACTCCAGTCACAGCGCAGGCGGATTATCGCAGGAATCGCTTTTTGGTTGGGGAAAATGTTCCGAAAAGGTTAAAGAGTGGTGATTTTATCGGAAAGAATGTGAATGTAATCGCATACACGTAAGAAAATTACGTAAGAGTTACATAAGGAAAACGATTCAGCTTAAGCGGGGGTTTTTGCCCCTCACACCAGCCTCTCCCAAAGGGGAGAGGGTTAGGGAGAGGGGAAAGAGGTTTAGTGAACCTGCGGATCCGCCGGGGAGGCGTTATTGCGGATCTCAGCGATATCCATCGAATTGAACACGTAGTGCGTACCGCAGTAGTCACAGTGCATATCGATTTCGCCGTCTTCCGCCATGATGCTGTCGATCTCTTCATCCGGCAGGGTTTTCAGCGCGCCAGCACAGCGCTCGCGTGAGCAGGTGCACTTAAATTCCACGGACTGCGGATCGTAAACCGTCACTTCTTCTTCGTGGTACAGACGCCACAGTACGTCGGTCGCCGACAGGTTGAACAGCTCTTCCGCTTTGATGGTTTCGGTCAGCGTCGCCAGGTGCTCAAAGTCATTGGTCTGTGCGTCCTGCGCAGGCAGAACCTGCAGCAGCATACCGCCCGCAGCAGGCTGACCGTCCACTTGACCGGTGCGGATGAAGAGACGCGTCGGCAGCTGTTCAGAACGCATGAAGTAATCTTCCAGGCAGGCTGCCAGGGTATCGCCTTCCAGACCCACCACGCCCTGATAGCGCTCACCTTCCTCAGGGGAGATGGTGATCACCAGGTAGCCATTACCCACCAGCGTTTTGAGGTCTGCATTTTCAGGCACGTCGCCCTGAACGCGCGCCACGCCGCGCATCTGCTGCTGGTTATTGCCGTTGATCACCGCCAGCGTCATCGGGCCGTCGCCCTGCAGCTGCACGGTGATATCACCGGCAAACTTCAGCGTCGCCGTCAGCAGGCTGGTGGCAACCAGCAGTTCGCCCAACAGGGTCTTCACCGGCAGCGGGTAGTTGTGGTTTTCCAGAATCTGTTTCCAGGTTTCGGATACGGTGACCAGCTCGCCGCGCACGGCGAATTGTTCAAACAGATAGCGGTGTAATTGGTCGTGTTGGGCCATTTTCATCTCTCGTGCGGGTGAGGTTAATCAGTCTCACCGTGTTTAAATTTCATCAGATCGCGACGCTCTTTTTTATCCGGTCGCCGGTCCGGGTGGGGCATCGTCAGCGCGTTCATTTTGCGCGCCAGCGCGGTCTTCTCGCGCTTTTCAATGCTCTCCGCCGTCTCTTCATAAAGCAGTACGGCTTCCGCTGCAGGTCGACGCTGTTCGGTAATGGCTTTAATCACCACCGTACGTTCATCGTTGCCCTGCCGCAGCGTTAAGGTGGCATTCAGCTCAACCAGCTTGCTTGGTTTGCTGCGCTGGCCGTTGTAATGCACTTTTCCGCCGTCAACCATCTCGCGGGCGAGGGCGCGAGTTTTATAAAAACGCGCTGCCCACAGCCATTTATCCAGTCTTACCCCGTCAGAGGGTTTTTCTTTCATGGCGTCTCCTTCACGATCAGTGAGGGGATCATCTGGCGATAGTCGTTCAGTCCAGGGTGGCGCAGATAGCTTTTTTCAGCCAGGCCAGAGTCAGGATTGGTCACGCCCAGACAGTAGCGAATGCCAAACCTTGCCGCGGAATCCAGAATGGGCTCGCTGTCATCAATGAACAACGTACGTTCTGGCTGCAAACCCGTCTCTTCCCTTACCGCATGCCACAACCGCTGATCCTCTTTCGGATAACCAAATGTGTGGGTGGAAAGTAATAAATCAAGGTGCGACGCCAGACCTGTATGCTCCAGCTTCACCGCCAGATTATGTGGATGCGCGTTGGTCAACAAAATACGGCGCTTGCCGCTCGCTTTCAGCGCATCCAGAAAGGGCACGGTATCCTCGCGCAGAACGGCGCGCGGGCCCTGGGCGGTGGTCATGGCACAAATATCCAGACCGAGGCGCTCGCTCCAGTAGTCAAGACAGTACCAGTTTAGCGTATGTTGCACCGCACTATATTGCGAACGAATGAATGCCTGCGCTTCTGCCGGGGAGATCCCCTGCTGCTCGCCATAGGTTTCAGGAACCAGCGTTTGCCAGAAATAGTTATCAAAGGCGAGATCGAGCAGCGTGCCGTCCATATCCAGCAGAACGGTATCTACCTCCTGCCAGGCGATATCAAGATGCATTAGGGGGGAACTCCAGCCAGAAGAAACGTGCGCGACAGGGTAGCACAACTTGCCGCGCAACGACGTTATCAGATCAGGCTCTCAGACGAGGGGATCAGCTTTGGATTGAGGCAGTTTTCATAATACTGCTGAATGTCTGCAAGCCGGGTGCGCGAGCGCTGGTAGCGGCGCAGGGCCATAAAGCCGTTCCAGAAAATGGCGATCAGCATCGCGGTCATCAGCAAAGAGGTGCCGATGTAACGCCACAAGCCTGCGCTATCCGGCATCCGGTGCAGGCCGATATGGCGAGTGCCGTTGGCGTCGGTATAAATACTCGTGACAATCCCTTCGGCGCTGAACGGCGTTTGCATCAGCATCTGCGCCAGGCGCTGGAACTGGCTCCACTGCTCCTGTGCCGGGTAGTCATAAAGCGCAACCTGCGGGTAGGGCTGATCGACCAGATCGCTGCCTTCATCGCTTGCTATCACAAAGCCACCCGGCGCCGGGCTGTTCAGCGCCTGAGCCGCACGGGTGGTCTCGCGCATCATGAACGGCGACGTCGAGGTGGCGACCAGGTTATCCAGCGATTCCGCGCTCACCGGACGCAGCAGCACGTTAACGCCATCCAGTCGTCCCGCTTCGGCGCGTTTTACCAGCGAGTCCCAGTCTTTGCTGTTCCCCAGGTTTACCAGGGCGTTTTTAAGGCGTATGCACTCATCCTGAGAGGAGCATAAATCCTGCGTTTTCAGGACGATGTCACCAAAATCATCCAGCAGAACCATGCCTGATTTCTGAATGGCCGAGCGCAGCGCGGGGCTGACGCGCGAATCATCGTCCGGTTTCGGGTGCAGCTGGCGGTTAACCGTCTGGGTGAGAGCCGTGGCCTTATTCACCACTTCGGATTCCGGCAGCGGCAGCGGCGGCGCGTCGTTCCAGATAATTTGCGAACAGTCGAACGGCATGAACGGCGAGCTCTGACGCGTGTTCCACGCCCCCGGGGTGTGAATATTACACATCCCGGTCCCTTTCAGGCGCAGCGTGTCCCCCACGCGTACACCGGCTTCATCCAGTTTGTTGACGCTGGTCGCTTCAATGGTTTGCGCCCCTTTGATCCATGACAGGGTGAATTTAATGGGCATATCCAGCGGCACGAAAAGCAGCAGCATGGCTAAGACCAGCGCGGCGCCGCCGGCAATGACCGTACTGCGTAGCCAGTGCTGAAGCGGGAAATTTTTCACTTCATCATGCAGAGACAGGAAGCGCCCCTGACGCACAACGTGGCGGTCAAGGTAGATATCAATATCGGTTTTCTGCCCTAAATCCTGTGCGATCCACGGCTGCCAGTGACGCGGGTAGATCAGGTCGATAATACCGAGCGAGATATTGTTGAGATGCTCCTGATCGTTTTCACCGAACAGGCCCCAGCGCTTTGGCGTCCCGCGCAGGCAGTGGATCTCGCGCAACGAGGTTTTAGCCGGTGGAGCAAAGAGACCCCAAAGCCCGCCGGCCAGCAGCAGCACCGCGCCGCCAGCCAGCCAGGGGACAAACACATCCGGCGTCAGCAGGCAGATAAAAAAGAGCAGGAAAGCAGCAACGA
The DNA here is from genome assembly GCF_020149545.1 of Enterobacter cloacae complex sp. ECL352. Lineage (NCBI taxonomy): Bacteria > Pseudomonadati > Pseudomonadota > Gammaproteobacteria > Enterobacterales > Enterobacteriaceae > Enterobacter > Enterobacter cloacae complex sp. ECL352. Next base: position 1,987,662 of record NZ_CP083709.1, on the reverse strand, counting down.
TCAGAATGGCTTCACGGATGCCGTCCGGGCGGCTCAGGGCGTACTCTTCATGCGTTTCCTGGCGAATGTTCAGCAGTTCGATCTGCTCTGTCTCTTCGCCACGAATGGACGCCTGCGTTGAACTCGCGCGCTCCAGCGCAAAACGCGGGGCTTCCTGAAGGTATTCATTCAGCGTATGGCCGTTAAGCGTGATTACCAGAGGCAACGAATCGGTGTGAATCAGCTCAACGCTGTTTTCGTCATTAATGTATTGCTCCCAGGACGGGGGCAGATGCACTTCGACGGAATCAAGGTAATAGCGCCATTTGTTGGGGTCATCAGTGGTGATGCCATAGCGCGTGATGGAGCGCGTCACGCACAGCACGGTATCACTTTGCGCATTCAGCTTTAGCGCGACGGGCGCAGCGGTGGCTCCCGTTGGCCCAGGCGTTAACTGAGTACGGTTCAGGATTTCGAGATAGTTTTCAACCGCATCGCGCTCGTCCTGCGTGAGTTTACGCGTGCTCGCACCCGCAAATGCGTTTAAAAAAGGCAGACGATAACGGCGCTGTACGCGGCGCCTGTACAACCACCCTGCAACCAACGCGCCGGCCAGCATAGCAGCGAGAACAATCAAAATGGTGCTCATGCTTTCCCCATCTTACTTATCTTCTTACAGGTGTAGTCAGTAGCACCTTTACATTGAATGAGAGTCTGTGGCTGGCTATCGGCAAGTATGGAGTCGAACTTGAGCATTCTGAAGCGCATCCCAGTGACCGGTGATGATAGCAAAGCCTGTTATGGCGCGATATCAGCAAATTCCTGGAAACATTTCAACCTCTTGACATTTGTTTTGAATTGAGGATTGATCCCTGATACGTTGCACAAATGTAAATAAAGAACGATTGACATTGCCGAAACCGTGCGGCATATCGCACAATAACGCCAGTTCTCACTGCTAAGACCCATCAAGATGAGCAAACCATTACAAAAACCCACCATTCTGAATGTTGAAACTGTCGCCAAATCGCGCCTGTTTAATGTCGAAAGTGTGGACCTGGAGTTCAGCAACGGTGTGCGTCGCGTTTATGAACGTATGCGCCCCTCTTCGCGCGAAGCGGTGATGATTGTTCCCATTGTCGACGATCATCTGATTTTGATCCGCGAATACGCTGTGGGAACGGAATCTTACGAGCTTGGGTTCTCGAAAGGGCTTATCGACCCGGGTGAAACCGTCTTTGAAGCGGCAAACCGCGAGCTGAAAGAAGAGGTCGGCTTCGGTGCGAATGAGCTTTCATTCCTGAAAAAGCTAAGCATGGCGCCGTCCTATTTTTCCAGCAAAATGAATATCGTGGTGGCTGAAGATCTCTATCCTGAATCGCTGGAAGGGGATGAGCCGGAGCCGCTGCCGCAGGTTCGCTGGCCGCTAGCGCACCTGATGGATCTGCTTGAAGACCCTGACTTTAATGAGGCTCGCAACGTGAGCGCGCTGTTCCTGGTACGGGAGTGGTTGAAGGGGCAGGGGCGACTGTAGTGGCCTGATGCCCTCACCCCAACCCTCTCCCACGGGAGAGAGAGCAAACACAAAAACGGCAACCAGAGGTTGCCGTTTTGCTTTGTTGTCAGAACAGCTCGTGCGTCTCGCCGTTATCAATAATCTCTGTCCCCACCTCGTGCACCGCCTGCGTGGTTGGCTGCGTGCCCTCGATGAAATACTCTTCGCGACTATTACCGCCGTTGGCGAGTTGACCGGTGCTGCGGTCGATATTAACCGTCACCACGCCTGGCGGTGGCGTTAACGGCTGCTCCGGCACGCCTTCAAGAACGGACTTCATGTAGGCGTCCCAGGCCGGCTGCGCGCTCTTCGCACCGCCTTCGTAGCCGGAAATCTGATCCTTAATCGCGCCGGAGGCCGTTGTACGGCCTAAGTCACGGCGGTGATCGTCGAAACCGATCCAGACCGACGTCACCACGCCCGGACCGTAGCCGGAGAACCACGCGTCTTTCGAGCTGTTGGTTGTCCCCGTTTTACCGCCGATATCATGGCGCTGCAAATCGCGCCCTGCGCGCCAGCCTGTGCCCTGCCAGCCCGGTTCACCGAAGATGTTGGTGTTCAGCGCGCTTTTGATCAGGAACGACAGCGGCGTGTTGATCACGTGCGGGGCATACTCCGGCGCGCCGGTCTGTGCCACCAGCGACTGGTTAGCCTGCTCAAGCTGCGGCTGCGGCACGACGCCGCTCTGCTGCTCCTGAGACACGGCAGGGTCTTCCATGTCCTTGTTTTCAAGCACCTCGGATTTCGGCGTATTGCCATAAATCACCGGAATATCGCAGTCAGGGCAGGCAATTTTCGGCTTCGCTTCGAAGAGCACGCCGCCCTGATCGTTCTCGATCTTGCTGATGAAGTACGGGTCAATCAGGAAGCCGCCGTTGGCCATCACCGAGTACCCGCGTGCGACCTGAAGCGGCGTAAACGAGGCGGAGCCTAACGCCAGCGACTCGGTGCGAACAATGTTCTGCGCCGGGAAACCGAAGCGCTGCAGATACTCTGCGGCATAGTCGACGCCCATTGCGCGCATGGCGCGCACCATCACCACGTTTTTCGACTGTCCCAGGCCCTGACGGAGACGAATAGGACCGGCATACTCCGCAGGGGAGTTCTTCGGCTGCCAGTCGGAACCGGCACCGGCATCCCAGCGGGAGATTGGGACGTCGTTAAGGATGCTGGCGAGGGTCAAGCCCTTATCCATCGCTGCCGTGTAGAGGAACGGTTTGATATTGGAACCGACCTGACGCAGCGCCTGAGTGGCGCGGTTAAATTTGCTCTGGTTGAAATCAAACCCGCCGACCAGGGCCAGGATGGCACCGTTCTGTGGATTGATAGAGACCAGGGCCGAGTTGACGTCCGGCACCTGTGCCAGCCACCAGGATTCGCCTACTTTCCGCACCCAGATTTGCTGCCCGGTCTGGACGGCATCGGTCACTTTACGCGGCGTTGCGCCCTGCAGCGTATCCGAGCGGTAAGGACGCGCCCAGCGGATACCGTCCATACGCAGGGAGACGGACGTACCGTCCGCGAGCGTCGCAACGGCTTCCTGAGGATCGGCCTGCGTCACCACGGCAGGAAGGAGCGGACCATAGGTTGGCAGCGCCTTCAGCGTACTGGTGATTTTTTTACTGTCCCACGCGCTTTCGCCCACTTTCCAGAGCACGTTTGACGGGCCGCGATAGCCGTGACGCATATCGTAGTCCATCACGTTGTTCCGCACCGCTTCCTGAGCCGCCTGCTGGACTTTACGGGTGACGGTGGTGTACACGCGATAGCCATCTTCGTAGGCCTTGTCACCATAGCGATTCACCATCTCCTGGCGAACCATTTCGGTCAGGTAAGGGGACGCGAAGGCGATCTCAGGGGCGTGGTAGTTAGCGTCAATGACATCGTTACGCGCCTGGTCGTACTCGCTCTGGCTGATGTAGCCTTCGCTCAGCATACGTGACAAAACGACGTTACGGCGCGCGGTGGCGCGATCGAGCGAGTAGAGCGGGTTAAACGTGGACGGCGCTTTCGGCAGACCGGCGATGGTTGCCATTTCGCTTAAGGTGAGCTGCTCAACGGGCTTACCGAAGTACACCTGTGCGGCAGCCCCCACGCCATAGGCGCGGTAACCCAGGTAGATTTTGTTGAGGTACAGCTCAAGGATTTCGTCTTTGCTCAGCAGCTGCTCAATACGGATCGCGAGGAACACCTCTTTGATCTTGCGTATCAGCGTCTTTTCAGGGCTGAGGAAGAAGTTACGCGCCAGCTGCTGCGTAATGGTACTCGCCCCCTGAGAGGCGTGACCAGAGAACAACGCAATGCTCGCGGCACGGAAAATCCCCACCGGATCGACACCGTGGTGCTCGTAAAAACGGCTGTCCTCCGTGGCGATAAAGGCTTTCACCATCACGGGGGGGATTTGGTTTAAGGTCAGCGGAATACGACGCTTCTCGCCATACTGCGCCATCAGCTCGCCATCGGCGCTATAGACTTGCATCGGGATCTGGAGGCGCACATCGCGAAGCGTGGCGACATCAGGTAGCTGTGGCTCAATATATTTGTACAAACCGTAAATCGAGCCTGCTCCCAGCAGAATGCAACAGACTGCAAGGATGAATAAATACTTTACGAACTTCACCGGAGATTTCCCATTTGGTTTCACTTGGGCAGTTTCTAAACAATCGCGCGGTAGTATAAAGGCAAGCCTGATTCATTGATATAGCCGTCAAGACGACGGGCGATAAGGAGATCGTGAAGCATGGCTTTCAAAACATGGCAAACGGGCGTTCATATTCAACAGGATAGGGTGCAGATCGTCGCCTTGGCCCGGGAGAAGTCGGGCTGGTGCTTGCGCCGCTGGTGGGCGATTCCTCTGGACGAGGGCATCATTCGTGACGGCAAAATTTGTCAGCCAGAACAGCTGGTTGATGCGTTACGCGACTGGCGCAAAACGCTGCCGCACTACCATCGGGTGTTCCTCTCTTTCCCGGCAGCACGCACCCTGCAACGGTCGCTCCCCCGCCCGACCGTTGCGCTGCGTGACAGCGAGCAGCTCTCATGGCTTGGCGCGGCGCTCGCGCGTGAACTGGAGATGTCTGCCGATACGCTCTGTTTCGATTACGCGCAGGATACTTTCAGCAATACCTTTCACGTGACCGCCGCGCAAAACAACGAGATCGACACCCTACTGGCGCTGGCGAAAACGCTGCGTTTGCGGCTGGTGGCCATTACGCCGGATGCCAGCGCGCTGGCGAATCTTCTTCCTGCGGTGGCGCCAGCGACGTGCGTCGCCTGGCGCGACGACCGGCAGTGGCTGTGGGCGATGCGCCACCAGTGGGGACGCCGCTTTACCACAGAAGCCGAAAGCGTGGCCGAGCTGGCGGCGCTGCTGGCGCTTGGTCCGGATGACATCGCGCTGTTTGATAACCGACGTGACCCGTGGGAAATCCTGGAACGCTGCCATGCCCCGCTACCGGACTGCGGCGCTGATTATACCGTTGCGCTGGCGCTGGCCATGAGCGAGTTGCCCGGATGAGCCTCATGAACTTTCTGCCCTGGCGACAGCAGCGGCGCGCACGATGCCTGCGTTTCTGGGGGGCAATGTGTGTCGGCACCGTGCTGTTGATGTTCGCGGTCATTTTCTGCCTGCGGATAAACCCTGTTATGAGGCTGCACGCGCTGCAAACGGAGCTGACGGGAATGCAGACCGTGCAGCACGCGCTTGCCTCCCGGCAGAAACTCGCCTCACAGGCGCAGAAGCCAGCGCAGACACGTCAGCAACGCGCATGGCAACCGGTGCTGGAATCCCTTTCCCGCGCCACTCCTTCACAGGTCTGGCTGACAGAGCTTCGCTATCAGCCTCCTGCTCTGATGTTGACCGGGTATGCCATAACCCTGCCAGCCCTGTCTGCTCTGCGCGATGCGCTGGGCCAAATAGCGGGTTTTACGCCCGGAACGGCGGGTGAGCTTCGGCAGGACAGCCAGGGGCGCTGGATGTTCACCCTCCATCTTAAAAGCGAGGGGTAACGCATGGATACCCTGTTAGAACGCTGGTGCGAAAGCCGTCCCTGGTATCGGGTGCTTTTTTGGTGTCTGGGGAGTCTCCTGGCAGGACTGGCCGCATGGGGCACCTTGCTCAGACCGCTGGACAGGCAGTGTGCTGAACGACAGCGACAGCTGATTCAGGACGCGAGGACGAACGCGGCGTTATGGCCTGCCGTCAGAAAGGTGCCGTTTCGTACGGAAACAACGGAAGTACGCGAGCTGACGCCGTTTTCCCCGCTCGATTTTCAGGGTGATAACGCGACGCTGGTTCACTGGAAGCCGCTGCAAAACGGAGGGGAACTGATGCTGGAGGTGGAGTGGCAGGCTCTCCCGGCGCTTTTTTCCCGGCTGGCGCAGCGGGATGTGCAGATCGCCGCTTTCGCGATTGCACCACAAGGTACAGCGTTGCGCCTGCGGCTGGAGCTGGAACATGCGAAATAGCGCGCGATATTTGCTGGTTTGCTCAGCGCTGCTATTGACCGGCATGCGCGATCCGTTTCGCCCGCCGGACGATCCCTGTGCCATTGGCGAGCTGGCGCAGTGGCGCTATCGCGGCATGGTGGTAGGACAGCAGGCTATCGGCATTTTACAGGATGGGCAAAAGCGCTGGTACCGGCTGAAAACGCATGAACGCTTCCCGGCGGGCTGGACGATAACAGCCATCAATGAAACGGAACTGGTTGTTGATGTGGGTGACACATGTGAACCAGGAACATGGACGTGGCAACGAGAAGGAACGGATAAGAATGAATTTACGGATAATGCTGTGGCTGCTGGCGTTCAGCCATCCGCTGTGGGCCGCCGCGCCAAAACCGGTCACGCTGGTGGTGGATGACGTGCCTGTAGTCCAGGTGCTGCAGAGCCTGGTCGCACAGGAGAACCGAAATCTGGTGATATCGCCTGACGTCGGCGGCACGCTTTCGCTCAACCTGACGCGCGTCCCCTGGCGGCAAGCGTTACAGACGGTTGTCACCAGCGCTGGCCTCGTTTTGCGAGAGGAGGGCGGTATTTTTTATGTACATACCGCGGCCTGGCAGCGTGAACAGCAGGAGCGCTCAGAACAGGAGCGAACGCGTCGACAGCTTGAGGCACCGCTGGTTTCTCACAGCCTCGCTTTCTCCTATGCCGATGCCGGAGAGCTGCAAAAAGACGCTGAAAAACTCCTGAGCCCAAAGGGAAGTTTGTCTCTCGACAAACGCACCAACCGGCTGCTGATTCGCGATAACCAGACGGTGGTGGAGACGCTGCAGCGCTGGGCCGCTCAGATGGATATTCCTGTCGAACAGGTCGAGCTGGCGGCGCATATTGTGACCATTAATGAAAAAAGCCTGCGTGAGCTGGGAGTGAAATGGAATCTCGCCGACGCCGCCGACGCGGGAAAGGTTGGCCAGCTCACCACGCTTGGCAGCGATCTTTCCGTCGCCAGCGCCACCAGCCACGTGGGTTTTAACATCGGACGGATCAATGGTCGGCTGCTGGATCTGGAGCTTTCTGCGCTGGAGCAAAAACAGCAGGTCGATATCATCGCCAGCCCGCGGCTGCTGGCCTCGCATATGCAACCGGCCAGCATCAAGCAGGGGAGTGAAATTCCGTATCAGGTCTCAAGCGGCGAAAGTGGCGCAACCTCCGTTGAGTTTAAAGAGGCGGTATTAGGGATGGAGGTCACGCCGGTGGTCTTACCGGGAGGGCGCGTGCGCCTGAAATTGCACATCAGTGAAAATATGCCGGGACAAGTCCTGCAGCAGGCTGACGGCGAAACGCTGGCGATCGACAAACAGGAGATAGAAACCCAGGTGGAGGTAAAAAGTGGAGAAACGCTGGCGTTGGGCGGAATTTTTTCGCAGAAGAACAAAACCGGCAGCGACAGCGTGCCGGGGCTGGGGAAAATCCCCTGGCTTGGGCAGCTTTTTCGCCACGATGGGAAGGATAATGAACGGCGCGAGCTAGTGGTGTTTATTACACCACGTCTGGTCGGTATTCGCTGACGGGTAACGATCCCCGCAATGATTTTGCATTCAGTTTGTTGCAGATGTTTGACGTGGGGCATGAATTAGCATACAAGGAGTACCGATTTGAGTTGGACTTACGTCTTATTACCTTATGCGCCCGGCGCGGTGATTTAATCAGTTGCCAAACAAGCCGGAGTATTGAGATAATTTTTAGTCTGACTCTCGCTCTATTGCATATGAGGTTTCAGTTCATGTCCTGCTACGCTGGGTGTCTGCGAAGCGGGAATTACCATTAACGAATAGTCTTAGTAGTACCGATAAAATGGCAGAGAAACGCAATATCTTTCTGGTTGGGCCTATGGGTGCCGGCAAAAGCACTATTGGGCGTCAGTTAGCTCAACAACTCAATATGGAATTTTACGATTCTGATCAAGAGATTGAGAAACGAACCGGAGCTGATGTGGGCTGGGTTTTCGATGTAGAAGGCGAAGAAGGTTTCCGTGACCGAGAAGAAAAAGTGATCAACGAACTCACGGAAAAACAGGGCATCGTTCTGGCAACAGGCGGCGGTTCTGTGAAATCTCGCGAAACCCGTAACCGTCTCTCCGCCCGTGGCGTAGTGGTCTATCTTGAGACGACCATTGAGAAACAGCTGGCACGTACGCAGCGCGATAAAAAGCGCCCGCTGCTGCAGGTTGAAACGCCACCACGCGAAGTTCTGGAAGCGTTGGCCGATGAACGCAATCCGCTGTATGAAGAGATTGCCGACGTGACCATTCGTACTGACGACCAGAGCGCTAAAGTGGTTGCAAACCAGATTATTCATATGCTGGAAAGCAACTGATTCTGGCTTTATATACACTCGCCTGCGGGTAAAAGCATTAAAGGTGGATGTCGCGTCATGGAGAGGATTACAGTTACTCTCGGGGAACGTAGTTACCCTATCACCATCGCGGCTGGTTTGTTTAACGACCCAGCTTCCTTTTTACCACTGAAAGCGGGTGATCAGGCGATGCTGGTCACCAATGAGACGCTGGCTCCGCTTTATCTCGACCGCGTACGCCACCTGCTTGAGCAGGCGGGCGTAAAAGTCGACAGTGTGATTCTCCCCGATGGCGAGCAGTATAAAAGCCTGACGGTACTGGATACCGTCTTTACCGCATTGCTGCAAAAACCGCACGGTCGCGATACAACACTGCTTGCCCTGGGCGGCGGTGTTGTGGGCGATCTGACCGGCTTTGCGGCCGCAAGCTATCAACGTGGTGTCCGTTTTATTCAAATCCCGACCACGTTGCTGTCCCAGGTCGACTCCTCTGTGGGTGGCAAAACGGCAGTTAACCATCCGCTCGGCAAAAACATGATTGGCGCGTTCTACCAGCCCGCATCGGTGGTGGTGGATCTCGACTGTCTGAAAACCCTGCCGAAGCGCGAACTGGCTTCGGGTCTGGCGGAAGTGATCAAATACGGCATTATTCTGGATGGCGAGTTCTTTAGCTGGCTTGAAGAGAATATGGATGCGCTGCTGTGCCTGGATGAGGCTACACTGGCATACTGCATTCGTCGTTGTTGTGAACTGAAAGCAGAAGTTGTCGCTGCAGACGAGCGTGAAACGGGCTTACGTGCTTTACTGAATCTTGGGCATACGTTTGGCCACGCCATTGAAGCCGAGATGGGTTACGGCAACTGGCTGCACGGTGAAGCCGTCGCGGCCGGTATGGTCATGGCAGCGCGCACCTCTGAACGTCTGGGGCAGTTTAAACCTGAAGAGACGGCACGCATCATTGCGCTGCTTGAGCGTGCAGGTTTGCCGGTAACCGGGCCGCAGGAGATGTCGGCGCAAGCGTATTTACCCCACATGATGCGCGATAAAAAAGTATTGGCAGGTGAGATGCGTCTTGTACTCCCGCTTGCAATAGGGAAGAGTGAAGTGCGCGGCGGAGTGCCGCACGATGTCGTTCTTGGCGCTATCGCTGATTGTCAGCAGGCGTAACAACTAGAAAGGTCAGGCCACTGTCGCAGGTGGTCGTTTAGCTTCAGGTGAAATGCAAAGTCGTTAGCATAAGCCTTTGAGTGGGGTGTTAAATGGATGAATTCAAACCAGAAGACGAGCTGAAACCCGATCCCAGCGATCGTCGTACTGGTCGTTCTCGTCAATCTTCAGAACGTGATAACGAGCCGCAGATCAACTTTGACGATGTTGATCTGGATGCAGACGATCGTCGCCCTTCGCGCAGCCGCAACGCGCACGAAGAGCGAGCAGAAGAGGATTATGAGTCCGAAGAAGATTCAATGGACGAACAGCCTGTAGAGCGTCGCCCACGTAAACGTAAAAAAGCCGCTGCGCCGAAACCGGCTTCCCGCCAGTACATCATGATGGGCCTGGGCGTTCTGGTGCTTGTGCTACTGATTGTCGGCATTGGCTCCGCGCTTAAAGCACCGTCAACGAACTCAACCGAGCAAACTGCTTCCGCTGAGAAGAGCATCAACCTGTCCGGTAACGATGCGACCAATCAGGCGAATGGCGCACAGCCTGCACCGGGTGCGACTTCCGCAGAGCAGACCGCAGGTAACACTACAGCGCCGCAGGATGTTTCTCTGCCGCCCGTTTCTTCAACCCCTGCTCAGGGGCAGGCACCTGCCACGCCTGAAGGCCAGCAGCGCGTAGAAGTTCAGAGTGATCTGAACAATGCGCTGACGCAGCCGCAGAACCAGCAGCAGGTTGATAACGTCGTGGTTAACTCTACGCTGCCAACTGAGCCGGCAACCGTTGCCCCGATTCGCGGTGGTAACGCTCAGCCACAAACGGCTGCGACGGAAACCAAACCGCGCCAGACGCAAACTGCGACGCGTCCTGAACGTAAGCAGGCGGTGATTGAGCCTAAGCGTGAAACCAAACCTCAGGCAGTCGTAAAAGCGCCTGAAGTGAAAGCGGTACCGGCACAGCCGAAACGCACCGAAACGGCTGCGGTGAGCGAGCCTGCTAAAGCGCCAGTCACGCAGACTGCGCCGAAAGCAACGGCAACCACAGCTGCACCTGCAGCAACGGCTCCGGCAGCCACGGCAACAGCCTCCAGCAGCGCCGCAGGCAAAACTGCAGGTAACGTTGGCTCGATGAAGTCTGCGCCATCCAGCAACTACACGCTGCAGCTGAGCAGTTCGTCTAACTATGACAACCTCAACAGCTGGGCGAAGAAATCAAATCTGAAAGACTATGTTGTTTATCAGACGACCCGTAACGGTCAGCCGTGGTATGTGCTGGTCAGCGGCGTTTATTCGTCCAAAGATGAAGCGAAACGTGCCGTAGCGGCACTGCCAGCGGATGTTCAGGCAAAAAATCCCTGGGCGAAGCCGATTCATCAGGTTCAGGCCGATCTGAAGTAATGTTTAAAGCGCAGGATGCTGTCGGAGCTTTCTCCACAGCCGGAGAAGGTGTAATCAGTTAGTCAGCATGAAAAAAAATCGCGCTTTTCTGAAATGGGCAGGGGGGAAATACCCCCTGCTCGATGATATTAAAAAGCACCTGCCAAAAGGCGAGTGTCTAATCGAGCCTTTCGTGGGCGCAGGATCGGTGTTCCTGAACACTGATTTTTCTCGTTATATCCTGGCGGATATCAACAACGACCTCATCAGCCTCTATAACATTGTTAAGCTGCGTACCGAAGAGTATGTCGCAGAGGCGCGCAAACTGTTTACGCCGGAGAATAATCAGCCGGACGTTTACTACCAGTTCCGCACTGAGTTTAATCAGAGTCAGGATCCGTTCCGTCGGGCGCTGCTGTTCCTCTATCTCAACCGTCATGGTTACAACGGCCTGTGCCGCTATAACCTGCGCGGGGAGTTTAACGTGCCGTTTGGTCGCTATAAGCGCCCGTATTTCCCGCAGGACGAGCTGTACCACTTTGCCGAAAAAGCGCAGAACGCAGAGTTTCATTGCCTCTCCTATGAAGAGTGTATGGAGCTGGCAGGCGTAAACTCGGTGGTTTACTGTGACCCGCCTTACGCACCACTGTCTGCAACGGCGAATTTCACCGCTTATCACACCAACAGCTTCAGCCCGGCCGAACAGGCCCGTCTGGCGGAGATGGCAGAAAAGCTGGTCAGCAAAAGAATTCCGGTGTTAATTTCGAATCACGACACGCCTGATACGCGCGAATGGTATAAAGCCGCGAAGCATTTTCAGGTCAAAGTGCGGCGTAGCATTAGCAGCAACGGCGGCACACGTAAAAAGGTGGACGAACTTCTGGCTCTTTATCGCCCCTGAGCCGTTTTGCCCGCCGGTAAACACATTTCAAGGAGAAGCGGATGAAACAGTTTTTGATTGCTCCCTCAATTCTGTCGGCCGATTTTGCCCGCCTGGGTGAAGACACCGCCAAAGCTCTCGCGGCTGGCGCAGATGTCGTCCATTTCGACGTTATGGACAACCACTACGTCCCTAACCTGACCATTGGCCCAATGGTGCTCAAGGCATTACGTAACTATGGCATTACCGCGCCGATCGACGTTCACCTGATGGTTAAGCCTGTTGATCGCATCGTGCCTGACTTCGCCGCAGCGGGTGCCAGCATCATCACTTTCCATCCGGAAGCCTCTGAACACGTGGACCGCACGCTGCAGCTGATCAAAGAGAACGGCTGTAAGGCGGGCCTGGTGTTTAACCCGGCCACGCCGCTGAGCTATCTCGACTATGTCATGGACAAGCTGGACGTGATTCTGCTGATGTCCGTTAACCCGGGCTTTGGCGGTCAGTCGTTCATTCCCCACACGCTGGATAAGCTGCGTGAAGTGCGCCGTCGTATTGATGAGTCAGGTTACGATATTCGCCTGGAAGTGGACGGCGGTGTGAAAGTGAATAACATTGGTGAAATTGCGGCAGCCGGCGCGGATATGTTCGTTGCAGGTTCGGCAATTTTCGACCAACCGGATTACAAAAAAGTCATTGATGAAATGCGCCGTGAGCTGGCGAAGGTAAGTCATGGATAAATTGCAGGCAATTCGGGGTATCGCATTTGACCTCGACGGCACGCTGGTCGACAGCGCGCCGGGCTTAACGAGCGCCGTAGACCAGGCGCTGTACGCCCTTGAACTCCCCGTTGCGGGGGAAGAGCGCGTGGTAACGTGGATTGGCAACGGCGCCGATGTCCTGATGGAGCGCGCGTTGACGTGGGCGCGTCAGGAGCGCGCGTCGCAGCGTTCCGCGCAGGGTAAACCGAGCGTTGACCACGCTGACATCCCTAAGGATGAACAGCTGCGGATTCTGCGCAAACTGTTCGATCGTTTCTATGAAGAGACCGTCGAGGAGGGCAGTTTCCTGTTCCCGGACGTTCAGGAAACGCTGAGCGCGCTGCACGCGAAGGGCATTCCGCTGGGGCTGGTGACCAACAAACCGACGCCGTTTGTTGCACCGCTGCTGGAAGCGCTCGATATCGCGAAGTATTTCTCCGTGATTGTGGGCGGCGACGACGTACAGAACAAAAAGCCGCATCCGGAACCGCTGTTGCTGGTGGCAGGAAAATTATCCTTAACGCCTGCGGAGCTGCTCTTTGTCGGGGATTCGCGCAATGATATTCTGGCTGCCCGAGCGGCTGGGTGTCCTTCCGTCGGATTAACCTATGGCTACAACTACGGTGAAGCCATCACATTAAGTGAGCCGGATGTGGTCTTCGACCACTTCAAAGATTTGTTGCCCGCACTCGGGCTTTCGCACAGTGAACATCAGGAATTGAATAATGACTAAGCCCATCGTTTTTAGTGGCGCACAGCCTTCAGGTGAATTGACCATTGGTAACTACATGGGTGCGTTACGTCAGTGGGTCAGCATGCAGGATGAGTACCATTGCATTTACTGCATCGTCGATCTCCATGCGATTACCGCGCGTCAGGATCCTGAGAAGCTGCGTAAAGCCACCCTGGACACCCTGGCGCTGTACCTGGCCTGCGGCATCGATCCTGAGAAGAGCACCATTTTCGTTCAGTCGCACGTGCCGGAGCACGCGCAGCTGGGCTGGGCGCTGAACTGCTACACCTATTTCGGCGAGCTGAGCCGTATGACCCAGTTCAAGGATAAATCCGCGCGCTACTCTGAAAACATCAACGCCGGTCTGTTCGACTATCCGGTGCTGATGGCGGCGGACATCCTGCTGTATCAAACCAACCAGGTACCGGTAGGTGAAGACCAGAAGCAGCACCTGGAGCTGAGCCGCGATATCGCCCAGCGCTTTAACGCGATTTACGGCGATGTGTTTAAAGTGCCAGAGCCGTTTATTCCGAAGTCCGGCGCGCGCGTGATGTCGCTGCTGGAGCCGACCAAGAAGATGTCCAAGTCTGACGATAACCGCAACAACGTTATCGGCCTGCTGGAAGATCCGAAATCCGTCGTCAAAAAGCTCAAGCGCGCGGTCACCGACTCCGACGAGCCGCCTGTAGTGCGCTACGACGTGCAGAACAAAGCGGGCGTCTCCAACCTGCTGGATATTCTCTCCGGCGTGACCGGCCAGAGCATTCCTGAACTGGAAAAACACTTCGAAGGCAAGATGTACGGCCACCTGAAAGGTGAAGTGGCAGACGCCGTTTCCGGCATGCTGACCGAGCTGCAGGAGCGTTATCACCGCTACCGTAACGACGAAGATTTCCTGCAGAGAGTGATGAAAGACGGCGCGAAAAAAGCTAGTAAACGTGCGTCTAAGACACTGAAAGCAGTATATAAAGCTATTGGCTTTGTTGAAAAGCCGCCAAGATCAAGTAACAAGAAACAAGAAGACGCCTTATATAAATCCAAGTTAAAACAATATCAGGTGTAGGTCGGGTAAGGCGGAGCCGCCACCCGATAAAAAAAATGCTCTACGCCAACCAAAAACCGGGATATCCCGGTTTTTTTACGCCTGAAAACGCTTACTGATCCGCCGCCGGGCCGCAACCGCCGATGATCTTCGAAATGGAGATCGCCGGATGCAGCAGGTAATCGTAGCTGCAGTTATTTTTGGTGTTCTGTACATGACCGGTACAGGCAGTCAGAGTCGATAACAGGCCAACCAGAACGGCGGCTTTTGCCAGTTTGAACATACGCATTCCTTGTCTTAAAAACGAAAGTTGGATGTAACTCAAGGGAATAAAGGGAGAAATTCCACTTCGGGGCGGTATGTTATCGACAGCGGTAAGAGGGGAGTAGTCCGCATAAGGACTACTCCGCAAAGGAAGAATATGCGTTAGTGATTCGAGAACCAGTTCAGCTTATCGCGCAGCTCAACCACGCGACCCACCACAATCAGCGCCGGGCTTTCGACCTGCTGCGCCAGTTCACCGAGCTGCGTCAGTACGCCATCCACTACGCGTTGCTTGATGGACGTACCGTTTTCCACCAGCGCAACCGGCATATCAGCCTCCATGCCGTGCTCCAGCAGCTTCGCCTGAATCGTCGCGGCCTGGTTCAGCCCCATATAGAAGACCAGCGTCTGCTTTTCCGCGGCCAGGTTATGCCAGTCCAGCTCGCAGCCGGTTTTCAGATGGCCCGTCACCAGACGCACGCTCTGGGCATAGTCGCGGTGGGTCAGCGGAATGCCAGAGTAAGCTGAGCAGCCGGATGCCGCCGTAATGCCCGGCACCACGGAGAACGGAATGCCCGCGTCACACAGGGTTTCCAGCTCCTCGCCGCCGCGACCAAAGATAAACGGATCGCCACCCTTAAGGCGCACCACGCGCTTACCTTTCTGCGCCTCGCGCAGCAGGATCTGGTTAATCTCCTCCTGCGGCACGCAGTGATAGCCCGCCCGTTTTCCAACGAATACGCGGTCGGCATCGCGGCGTACCAGGTTCATGATGTCATCGGAGACCAGGCGATCGTAAACCACGGTATCGGCCTGCTGGATCTGCTGTAGCCCTTTCAGCGTCAGCAAGCCCGCATCGCCGGGGCCTGCGCCCACCAGAACCACTTCACCGCGATGGTCCAGCGGCTCGCTGAGCAGCTGTTCGGTCGTCTCTTCAACGGCTTTGGTGTCCTGATTCGCCAGCGACTGCGCCAGCCTGTCGTTCACAAAGAATTTTTCCCAGAAGCGACGACGCTCGCCAACGGTCGAGAAGGTTTTCTTCACGCGGGAGCGGAGCTGCCCGGCGTAATGCGCTATCTGACCAAGGTGCTGCGGCAGCACGGCCTCCAGCTTTTCCCGCAGCAGGCGGGCGAGAACCGGCGAGCGTCCGCCGGACGACACCGCAATCATCAGCGGCGAGCGGTCGATAATCGACGGCATAATAAAGCTGGCCTCTTTCGGCGCATCCACCACGTTGCAGAAGATTCGGCGCGCTTCGCAGGCGTCGCTGACGCGCTGGTTCACTTCATCGTCGTCCGTTGCGGCAATCGTCAGCCAGCAGGTATCGAGCAGGGATTCATTAAACTCACCCTGTTCCAGCGTGAGCATCCCTTCCTGGGCCCAGACCTCAAACTGTGGGGCGAAGGCGAGGGCGTTGACGGTGAGCCGGGCGCCAGCCTCTAACAGCAGGCGCGCTTTGCGTTCAGCCACGTCGCCGCCGCCCACGAGCAGGCAGTCGCGGTTGCGTAATTGACAAAAAATCGGCAGGTGATCCACGACGTTACCTCGCAGCTTTCATGGAGGGGGTAAGAATTGACGTCAGGATAACAGCAGGAATCGTACAAAACATACGGTTTTTCCTGCCGTTACCCATAAGGGGTCATAAGCTTTTCGTATTGAAAAGGCGGGGGATTAGCCTTTCAACTGCACCTTGCCGTCCTTCACGCGAACGTCATAGTGCTTCACTGAATGACTCTCATCTTCCATGCAGTAGCCGTCGCTTAAGCGGAAACGCTGCTTTTTCAGCGGGCTGGCGACCCACAGTTCGCCCTGATGCTCGGCAATCAGTCCGCGGGAGAGCACGCTGGCCTCGAAGAACGGGTCGATATTGCTGATGGCAAAAACCTGTTCATCGTGGCGAGGGCGGAAAATCGCAACCTGCTCGCTGCCCAGCAGCGCGCATACGCCGGTGGCCGGGATGATGTCGTTAATATCGCAAATGTTTATCCACTGGCTCATGCGTTTTCCTCCACCAGCGTGACCGGAATACGTTCATACGGTGTCGCCGGACGATGCTGTTCACGCTCCGGTACAACCTGTACGTTCGGGTCGCGCTGGGTGCTGTTGATAAAGTGTTTGAAGCGCGTCTGCGCCGCCGGGGTGTTGACGGTTTCCGTCCACTCGCAGATCACCGCCTCGCGCAGGCGCGCCATCTCGGCTTCCAGATGCTCGTTCAGCCCCAGCTTGTCGTCGATGATCACCGCTTTCAGGTAGTCGATGCCGCCTTCCAGGTTATCGAGCCAGGAGGCGGTACGGGTCAGCTTATCGGCGGTGCGGATATAGAACATCATGAAGCGGTCGAGATACTGAATCAGCGTGTCGCGATCGAGATCCGCCGCCAGCAGGTCCGCGTGGCGTGGCTTCATCCCGCCGTTGCCGCAGACGTACAGGTTCCAGCCTTTTTCGGTGGCGATAATACCTACGTCTTTACCCTGCGCTTCCGCACATTCGCGGGTACAGCCGGAGACGCCAAACTTCATCTTGTGCGGGGTGCGGATGCCTTTGTAGCGGTTTTCCAGCTCCACGCCGAAGCCCACGCTGTCGCCGACGCCGTAGCGGCACCAGGTGCTTCCCACGCAGGTTTTCGCCATGCGCAGCGCTTTGGCGTACGCGTGACCGGTTTCGAAGCCCGCTTCAATCAGCTGACGCCAGATTTCCGGCAGATCGTCTTTCTGCGCGCCAAACAGGCCGATACGCTGGGAGCCGGTGATTTTGGTGTAGAGGTTAAATTCACGAGCAATACGGCCCACGGCGACCAGCCCTTCCGGCGTGATTTCGCCCCCGGCTGAGCGTGGAATAACGGAGTAGGTGCCGTCTTTCTGGATGTTCGCCAGAAAGTTGTCGTTGGTGTCCTGCAGCGGCGTGTGTTCCGGCTTGAGTACGTACTCGTTCCAGCAGGAGGCCAGCAGGGAGCCGACGGTCGGTTTACACACTTCGCAGCCGTAGCCCTGGCCGTGTTTCGCCAGCAGTTCGTCGAAGGACTTGATGCCTTCCACGCGGATCAGATGATACAGCTCCTGGCGAGAATACGCGAAGTGCTCGCACAGGTTGTTGTTCACTTCGATGCCCTGTTTCGCCAGTTCGGCGTTCAGCACCTGAGTGACCAGCGGAATACAGCCGCCGCAGCCGGTACCGGCTTTGGTTTCCGCTTTCAGCGCCGCAACTGTGTGGCAGCCTTTGTTGATGGCGGAGATTAGCATGCCTTTGGTGACGTCGAAGCAGGAGCAAATCTGCGCGCTGTCCGGCAGTTTATCCACGCCGATAGACGGCTTGCCGCTGGACGCGTGCGCCGGGAGGATCAGCGCGTCCGGGTTTTCCGGCAGCTCGATGGCGTTCAGCACCAGCTGGAGCAGGTTGCCGAAGTCGCTGGTGTCGCCCACCAGCACCGCGCCGAGCAGGGTTTTGTTGTCCTGGCTGACGATGAGGCGTTTGTAGACTTCTTTGCTTTCGTCGAGATAGACATAGCTGCGGGAATTCGGGGTGCGGCCATGCGCATCGCCAATACCGCCCACGTCCACGCCCAGTAGCTTCAGCTTGGCGCTCATGTCTGCACCGGTAAACGCGTTTTCGCTGCCGAGGATATGGTCCACGGCAACCTGCGCCATTTTGTAGCCCGGCGCCACCAGACCGTATACGCGGTTATTCCAGCTGGCGCATTCGCCGATGGCGTAGATATCCGGATCGGAGGTCTGGCAGGCGTCGTTGATCATGATCCCGCCGCGCTGCGCCACGGCCAGCCCGCACTGGGTCGCCAGCTTGTCGCGCGGACGAATACCGGTGGAGAAGACGATGAAGTCCACTTCCAGCTCGCTGCCATCGGCAAAGCGCATGGTTTTGCGCGCTTCAGTCCCTTCCTGAACGATCTCTTTGGTGTTTTTGCTGGTGTGAACCTTCACGCCCATGCTTTCGATTTTACGACGCAGCTGGTCACCGCCCATGTGGTCGAGCTGTTCGGCCATCAGCATCGGGGCAAATTCGATGACGTGGGTTTCAACGCCGAGGTTTTTCAGCGCGCCTGCCGCTTCCAGACCCAGCAGGCCGCCGCCGACCACCGCGCCGCGACGGCTGCGACGGGCGCAGGATTCGATGGCGTTGAGGTCTTCAATGGTACGGTAGACGAAGCAATCCTGAGTTTCCGAGCCTTTGATCGGCGGGATCCACGGATAGGAGCCCGTCGCCATGATCAGCTTGTCGTAAAAAACCGTACGCCCGGCGCTGGAGTGGATCACTTTTTCCTGACGGTTGATGGTGATAGCGCGTTCGCCCACCAGCACTTTTACGCCATGCTTCTCGTAGAAACCTTCGCGCACCAGAGAGAGCTCTTCGGCGGTATGATGGGAGAAGTAGGAAGACAGGTGCACACGGTCGTACGCCTTGCGGGGTTCTTCACAGAACACGGTAATATCGAACTGCTCAGCATCGGCCTTATCGAGAAGATCCTCGATAAAGCGGTGGCCGACCATGCCGTTACCGATGATAGCGAGTCTGACTTTGCTCATTATTGCCTCGATTTCTTTTCTATTATTGCCTACCTTAACGATTCAGCAGGGGCGCTTATTGATGCAAATCAAATACGTCTTCGCCTACTCCTTAGGTGGTATATAACTGATTTGTCAGGATTTTTATAAGTGGCGGAAATCGCAGGCTTTTCGTGCTCGTTGAATTTGTGTACAAATCAGGGGCGGTTTTGCCAAAATCGATACGCCTGAATATCAGCGGCGTTTTTTAGGGGAAGGGTATGTCTACAACACCGTTATGGCTTGTTCAGAATGTTCGTTTACCGGGTCAGGAAGGGCTGTGGCAGCTCGCCATTGAGAACGGGCGATTTGGTGACATCACCCCGATGGACGACACCCACGCCGAAAGTTATGAAGTATTGAACGCGCGCGGCGGGCTTGCTATCCCGCCGTTCATTGAGCCGCATATTCATCTTGATACGACCCAGACCGCGGGTGAGCCGAACTGGAACCAGTCCGGCACGCTGTTCGAAGGCATTGAGCGCTGGGCGGAGCGCAAGGCGTTGCTCAGCCATGAGGATGTTAAAGCGCGCGCCTGGAAAACGCTGAAGTGGCAAATTGCCAACGGCATCCAGTTTGTCCGTACCCATGTGGATGTCTCCGACCCGACGCTCACCGCCCTGAAGGCGATGCTGGAGGTGAAGCAGGAGGTTGCCCCGTGGGTGACGCTGCAAATCGTCGCGTTCCCGCAGGAAGGTATTCTCTCTTACCCGAACGGCGCGGCGCTGCTGGAAGAGGCGTTAAGGCTGGGGGCCGACGTGGTGGGGGCGATCCCGCACTTCGAGTTCACCCGCGAGTATGGCGTGCAGTCGCTGCATATCGCTTTTGAACTGGCGAAGAAGTATGACCGTCCGCTGGATATCCACTGCGATGAAATCGACGACGAGCAGTCGCGGTTTGTCGAGACGGTGGCAGCGCTGGCGTATGAAGCAGGTATCGGCCCGCGCGTGACGGCCAGCCACACCACCGCCATGCACTCCTACAACGGCGCTTACACCTCGCGGCTCTTCCGTCTGCTGAAAATGTCGGGGATTAACTTCGTCGCTAACCCGCTGGTCAATATTCATCTTCAGGGGCGCTTTGATGACTATCCGAAGCGCCGCGGCATCACCCGGGTGAAAGAGCTGCAGGAAGCGGGCATTAACGTCTGCTTCGGTCATGACGACGTCTTCGACCCGTGGTACCCGCTCGGCACCGGCAACATGCTGCAGGTGCTGCACATGGGGCTGCACGTCTGTCAGATGATGGGCTATCCGCAAATCGACAGCGGCCTGAATCTCATCACCCATAACAGCGCCCGTACCTTCGGCCTGAGCGATTACGGTATTGCCACGGGGAACCCGGCGAACCTGATTATTCTGCCTGCCGAGAGCGGGTTTGAAGCGGTGCGCTGTCAGGTGCCGGTGCGCTGGTCGATTCGTCAGGGGCGGGTGATCGCCACGACGCAGCTGGCGCAGACGTGGATCCAGATGGATATCGGAGGAGAAGAGGTAAGTTTTGCCAGAAACAGCCCCTCTGCCGAGCGCAAAGGGGCGTAGGGGTTAGTGAGACGCTGCCGCCGCGTTGTGCTGGCGGTGGCGGGTCACGAAGCCCAGAGCGAAGCACATGATGAACACCACGGCATACAGACCGTTAGCGGTGTGCAGCGCCGCCAGCGGGCCGCTGTGGGCCACGATCGGGCCGGTGACCACGAAGGTCAGCATGGTGCCGATGGTGCCGCAGGTCAGGACGAAGTTAACCAGCTTCGGCGAGGCCACTTTGGTCTGCAGGGAGCCCAGGGTGATGATCGAGGTATAAATGGCGCTGGAGAAGAAGCCCAGGGTCAGAATGAACCACGGCATGTGCTCCGGTGAACCGTTGATGAACAGGTACATCAGCACGGTCGCCAGCCCCGCCAGCACGGTCAGAATGCGCTGCAGGTCGAAGAAGCGCAGGATGAAGCTAAACGCCCACATGCCGAACATGTAAGACATCCAGAAATCGCTCACCAGTTTACCCGCGTCGTTCAGGCTCATGCCCAGACCTTTAGCGTACTCCGGTACCCAGGAGATAAAGCCCAGCTGGCCCAGGATGTAGCACAGCGCGGCGATGGAGAGGAACAGCACGCCGATGCCCCACTTTTCTTTCGCAACCGGCTCTGCGGTGGTTTGCGCTTTCTTGCCCAGCACCGGGAACTCGCAGCCGAAGGTCAGAATAAAGATCGCCACGTAGACCAGGCCGATGCAGGCATAAACCCAGTACCACTCAATGCTGCGCGCCAGCAGAACCGCCGCGACCATCGGGAAAATCATTCCGGCCATGCTGAAGAAGGAGTCGGTAAACAGCAGACGCGCGCCGCGCTGGCGGCCTTCATACATGTGGGTAATCAGGAACGTACCGATCGACATGGTGATCCCGCTCACCAGACCCAGCACGAACATAGCTGCGGAGAACAGGGCGATGCTGTGGCTCAGCATCAGGCCCGCCACGGCGGCAACCATCAGCACAAAGCCAAAGCGCAGCTGGGTTTTCAGCGGGACGATTTCCATCAGCCAGGCATTCAGGAAGATAGAGATCAGGATCCCCGCGTTGAGGAAGGTAAAGGTGTTACTCATGCTGGAAACGGGCAGCTGGAAGTAGTCTGCGATATTCCCCATCACCATCCCGGTGACGATCACCAACGCGCCGGTCAGGGCGTAGGAGAAGAAGCTGATCCATGTGAGCTTGATGCGATTGCTGTTAGTCATGTCTGGCCTGTTCAGAAAAAGAAAAGCGCCCGGGGGGCGCTGAGAGCGGGCAGATTTTAGTCGCTAAAGTGATCTATTCCTATCTTTTAAGAGCAATGATTACGTCATTGCAGGTTTTAGTGTGATCTAAATCACATTAATTGACGGCGTAACCAATCGTTTGCGCGGTAATAATTGTTTCAACTTCGTAAAATTAGGTAAAAGGCTGGTCTCCGTTCATACTGCTCTTTAGAATCAAGCCATTCGCTTTTTATACTGCGCTTTGTTAAGGAATTCTCATGCTCAAATCAACACTGGCGGCTGTCGCAGCTGTGTTTGCTCTTTCTGCCGTTTCCCCTGCTGCGCTGGCAGCCAAAGGGGACCCTCACGTTCTGCTGACCACCTCTGCCGGGAATATTGAGCTGGAACTGAATAGCCAGAAAGCCCCTGTTTCCGTAAAAAACTTCCTCGACTATGTGAACAGTGGTTTCTATAACAACACCACTTTCCACCGCGTGATCCCAGGCTTCATGGTGCAGGGTGGCGGCTTCAACGAGCAGATGCAGCAGAAGCAGCCTAACCCGCCAATCAAAAACGAAGCGGACAACGGCCTGCTGAACAAGCGCGGCACCATCTCCATGGCGCGTACCGCAGACAAAGACAGCGCGACCAGCCAGTTCTTCCTGAACGTGGCGGATAACGCCTTCCTCGACCACGGTCAGCGCGACTTTGGCTATGCCGTTTTCGGTAAGATTGTGAAAGGCATGGACGTGGCCGATAAGATTTCTCAGGTGCCTACTCACGACGTCGGTCCGTACCAGAATGTGCCGACAAAACCGGTGGTTATCCTCTCCGCAAAAGTTCTGCCGTAATTCTTCTGAGCGCGGGCTTCTTCTGCCCGCGTTATATGACCCTCCCTGCGAAAGCGCGTTTTGCTGCTTATACTTGTGGCAAACGGACTATTCAGGGAGGCGTTAAGTGAAAAAGCTCACCGACAAGCAAAAATCCCGTCTCTGGGAACAGCAGCGTAACGTCAATTTACAGGCCAGTTGTCTCCTTGAAAAAGGTAATGGTCCCTCAGAGCCCCATATTGAGACGCTGGAGCTTGGGCCTTCCGCGCCCGGGTTGCCCCATCTGTGCCTTATTCATCGTCATTTGTACCGCAGCGAGATGAAGCGGGCAGGCGAGTTACGCACTGACGATATTTTTAAGGGTGACATTCCTTTCTGCCATTTCGAATACATCGAGAAGATGGGTAATGAGCTGATGGCGGCGCTGGAAAGCGAAAAGTATCTCGTGGGTCTTGAGAAAGCGGCGTTTGTTGATCGGGTTAGCCACTATTACTGCGAAATCAACATGCTGCATCCGTTTATGCGCGGCAACGGTATTGCCCAACGCGTTTTCTTCGAGCAGCTGGCGCTCCACGCGGGCTACGCATTGGACTGGCGCGATATCGATCCCGACCAGTGGGTGGCGGCTAACCGAAGCGGCGCAACGGGGGATTTAACCGCGCTGAACGCTATCTTTGCCAAAGTAGTGAGCGAAGCGCGGGAATCTGAGTAGAATAGGGCGGCATTTTTTTCGGGGGCCGCCATGATTCTGCTGATTGATAACTACGATTCCTTCACCTGGAACCTTTACCAGTATTTTTGTGAACTGGGTGCAGAGGTGGTTGTCCGCCGCAACGACGAGATCGGACTGGCCGATATCGGGACGCTGGCTCCGCAGAAAATCGTGATTTCTCCGGGGCCGTGTACGCCGTCGGAATCGGGTATTTCTCTGGATGTGATCCAGCACTTTGCCGGCAAGCTGCCGATACTGGGTGTCTGCCTGGGCCATCAGGCGATTGCTCAGGCGTTTGGTGCCACCATCGTGCGCGCCGCGAAAGTGATGCACGGTAAAACCTCTCCGGTCACCCACGCCGGCACCGGGGTATTCACGGGGCTCAATAACCCGTTAACCGTGACGCGCTACCATTCCCTGGTGATTGACCCGTCTACACTGCCCGACTGCTTTGAGGTGACCGCCTGGAGCGATACGCAGGAGATCATGGGGATTCGCCACCGCGAATGGGACCTCGAAGGCGTGCAGTTCCACCCGGAAAGCATCCTCAGCGAGCAGGGGCACGCGCTGCTGGCAAATTTCCTCAATCGCTGAATATCTGTTGCCTTGCTGTGATTTTTTATGCATATTTTGTGATTATATTTTCACAATCACTGTGACATAAAAATGGATGGTCATGACATGGCAACTGAACAACCAGCAATTACCCGCGCGACATTTGATGAAGTGATCCTGCCGATTTATGCACCGGCTGAGTTTATCCCGGTGAAGGGAAAAGGCAGCCGCGTCTGGGATCAGCAGGGTAAAGAGTATGTGGATTTCGCGGGCGGTATTGCGGTCACTGCGCTGGGTCATTGCCATCCCGCGCTGGTTGAGGCGCTGAAAACCCAGGGCGAAACCCTGTGGCATACCAGCAACGTGTTCACCAACGAACCGGCGCTGCGCCTGGGCCGCAAGATCATCGATGCGACCTTTGCCGAGCGCGTGCTGTTTATGAACTCCGGCACTGAAGCCAACGAAACTGCGTTTAAGCTGGCGCGCTACTACGCGACAACGCGCCACAGCCCGTACAAAACCAAAATCATCGCCTTCCACAATGCCTTCCACGGACGCTCCTTCTTTACCGTCTCCGTTGGCGGCCAGCCGAAGTATTCCGACGGGTTTGGCCCGAAACCGGCCGACATTGTCCACGTGCCGTTTAACGATCTGCACGCGGTGAAAGCGGTCATGGACGACCATACCTGCGCCGTTGTTGTCGAGCCGATCCAGGGGGAAGGCGGCGTGACGGCGGCAACTCCGGAATTCCTGAAAGGGCTGCGCGCGCTGTGCGACGAGCATCAGGCGCTGCTGGTCTTTGATGAAGTGCAGTGCGGGATGGGGCGTACCGGCGATCTGTTCGCTTATATGCATTACGGCGTGACGCCGGACATCCTGACCAGCGCCAAAGCGCTCGGCGGCGGTTTCCCGGTGAGTGCGGTACTGACGACGCAGGAGATCGCCTCCGCGTTCCACGTCGGTTCTCACGGTTCCACCTACGGCGGTAACCCGCTGGCGAGTGCCGTGGCGGGTGCCGCATTCGACATTATCAACACGCCGGAGGTGTTGAACGCCGTGAGCGCGAAGCGCGAGCTGTTCGTAAAACACCTGCAAAAGATTGATGAACAGTACGATGTGTTCAGCGAAATTCGCGGGATGGGGCTGTTGATTGGCGCCGAGCTGAAGCCGCAGTACAAAGGCCGGGCGCGCGACTTCCTGCACGCCGCCGCCCACGAAGGGGTGATGGTGCTTAATGCCGGGCCTGACGTGATGCGCTTTGCGCCGTCGCTGGTGGTAGAAGACAAAGACATCGAAGACGGTTTAACCCGCTTTGCCGCAGCGGTCGAGAAGATCGTAAAAGGCTAATACTCGGTTCGCTTTAGCCGGCGCGTTAACCAAATGCCGTGATGCGGACGCTGACGCCATGCCACCGACGAAATGGTGTGCATGGTGTTCAGATGCCCCAGAACGCGCTGTAAATGCTGCTCCAGGGTGCTCATTGGCCCGTGGGTCAACGTCTCCGGCGCTTCCAGAATGTTTGAGTCGCCCGACTCGCCCGGCGCGTCATACTCCAGACGCTGCTGGCACCTCTGCAACGCAATTTCA
Organism: Enterobacter cloacae complex sp. ECL352; assembly: GCF_020149545.1. Taxonomy (NCBI): domain Bacteria; kingdom Pseudomonadati; phylum Pseudomonadota; class Gammaproteobacteria; order Enterobacterales; family Enterobacteriaceae; genus Enterobacter; species Enterobacter cloacae complex sp. ECL352. The sequence goes on along the minus strand of NZ_CP083709.1, from coordinate 1,962,147 downwards.
CACGACTGCAAATAGCGCTGCGCCAGATCCGGCGTCAGCATCGTGTGCTCGCGCGCCAGCGTGGTCATGGCGTTAATGTGCTCGACGATAAACTGGCTGTGCGTCACCCAGAGCTTCATGTCTGCCAGATAGTGCGAGTTAAAGCCCGGCTCCTGCATCGCCTGGTTGAGCGAGTTAAACAGGGCGTTGTGCGCCTGGTTGACCTTCATCCGCTGATAGGCCAGCGGGGAGGGCTGCGGATCGTCGCTCAGGATCAGGCGAATAGCCTGCTGGTCGGCTTCCAGCGCGTCGTGGGCGTTCTGCCTCAGCAGCCCGCTCTGCCACTGCGGCCACAGCCAGACCATGCCGCCAAAGGCAATCAGGCAGCCGATCAGGGTATCAATCAGTCTGGCGACAATAAACTGTTCGCCATTGAGCGTGAGCAACTGCAGCGTATATACCGCCGTCACCGTAAAGCCCACCATCGCCCAGCCGTAGTTTTTGCGGATAATCAGGTAGCTCACCAGCGTAATCGCCAGCATCCCTGCCAGGGTATAGCCTTCCGGCACGTGGAAGTGCAGCGTCACGCCTGCAATGATCAGCCCGGCCAGCGTTCCGCCAGCCCGATGCAGAATACGCACCCGCGTGGCGCCGTAGCCGTTCTGGGTGACAAACAGCACGGTCATTAAGATCCAGTAGGGTTTCGGCAGGTGCAGCGCCATACCCATCAGGCTGGCGGTACTGAGCATCACGCTGATCCTTGCGGCGTTGCGCAGAGCGGACGATTTAAGAGAAAGATAGCTTTTGAGCGCGGGCAATAGCGGAAGCCGTTTTTGCTTATCCGCCATCAGGTCGCGGGGATAAAGCGGGCGCTGCGTGCGCAACACGCGGGCGATGCGGCTGAAGTGCCAGGCGGCAAACTGGCCGACCGGGTTATCGGGATGCTGGCGGGCGATTTTCTCCAGCGCGCCCAGCTGCTTGTCCATGTTAAAGCGCGTCGGGTAACGGTGATAGAGAATATCATCGGCCAGCACGCGCAGGCGTGCCGAGACGGTCTGCGCGTTCCAGCGGATCACCGCTTCGGCGTGGCTGCGCTCGACCAGCTTTTGCACCTCCTGCGGGTGGTGAAGGCTTACGGAGATATGCTCCTGTAGATCCAGCCCGACCTGGAAGGTGCGCAGCAGCCGCTTGTACTCGTGGTTCTTGTTGGCGGCGAGCATATGCAGCTGCTGATAGCACTGGCTTATGAAATCCACCACCTTCTGCTGGCGCGTCAGCAGCGGCGGTAAGGATTTTTCCGGGTCGGTATGCTGGGTGAGCAGGGTGTATTTGGCTTCGCAGTAATCCGCAAGCTGCACATAGAGCAGGCTCAGGGATTCACGCAGCGGCTGCTCACGCCACAGCCAGAACCAAAACCAGTTAAACAGCCCGTACCATAATGTCCCCAAGGCGTAGATCAGCAGCGGCTCCCACACCGGCATGTTCCCGGCGAGGCTCAGCGTGAAAATGGCCGCAATCAGCGAGGCGGGAAGCAGGCGAGCGTGCAGCGAACTGATTTCCGCCGTGACGCCAAGGGTCATCGCAAGTACGGTCAGGATCAGCGGCAGCGGGATATCCCGGGCAAGCAGGAGTTGTACGGCGAGGCTACAGCCCGCAAACAGGCAGCCACCAACGATCAGGCGTTTGAAAAAACGCTTATGCGGCGTGTCCAGACCGGCGATGTTGCAGCAGGCGGGCACGAGGGAAAACAGCAGGCCTTGTTGAAGATGTCCGAGGATCAGGCCTATGGCCACAGGAAGACACAACACCAGCGTTTGTCGCAGTGCGTAGTTAACTTCCGGGTGATAGATCAGCCTGCGCCACATGGGGAGTAGAGACAAAAACGGCGTGACACCTTGCGATGGCACGCCGTTTAAGCGGAATTAACGCGTTCCGTAGACCACGATGGTTTTACCGTGGGCGGAGATCAGGTTTTGATCTTCCAGCATTTTCAGGATACGGCCCACTGTTTCACGGGAGCAGCCGACGATCTGACCAATTTCCTGACGGGTAATTTTAATTTGCATGCCGTCCGGGTGGGTCATGGCGTCTGGCTGTTTCGCCAGGTTCAACAGGGTTTGTGCGATACGGCCGGTAACGTCCAGGAAGGCGAGGTTACCCACTTTCTCTGACGTGACCTGCAGACGGCGCGCCATCTGGGAAGAAAGACGCATCAGGATGTCAGGGTTAACCTGAATCAGCTGACGGAACTTCTTGTAAGAAATTTCAGCCACTTCACATGCTGTCTTTGCTCGAACCCAGGCGCTACGTTCCTGGCCCTCTTCAAACAGGCCCAGTTCACCGATGAAATCGCCCTGGTTCAGATAAGAAAGGATCATCTCTTTCCCTTCTTCATCTTTGATCAGCACTGCCACCGAGCCTTTAACGATGTAATACAACGTTTCCGCTTTTTCACCCTGGTGAATCAGCGTGCTCTTCGATGGGTACTTATGAATGTGGCAATGAGACAAGAACCATTCGAGAGTCGGGTCTGTTTGCGGTTTGCCAAGCACCATGCGCTGTTATCCTCTGTTATAAGCTGTCACCAGAGTCATCAGATGCATCCGGACTCTGGGGTTGCAATCGAATTCTTACCCATACCCTGGGAAGTCGGCTACCGTAACGTTTCGCAGCCAGTAAAGTTTGATGTCCTCTGCATACACGTGTAACGTCAATGTATTACTGTAGCATCCTGAGTGTTTTAGCATAGCTTTCGCCGCGTGTCTCCTGGTGTCTCGCTTCAGCATGATGCAGGTCGCCTTCCATTGCGATAAATGTAACGCACGCGTAATCTGTCACCAAAAATGCAACGTTGGAGTTAATGAATATGCAAGCGCGCGTGAAATGGGTTGAAGGTTTAACGTTCCTGGGCGAGTCCGCGTCAGGACACCAGATTTTGATGGACGGTAACTCCGGCGATAAAGCACCCAGCCCAATGGAAATGGTGCTGATGGCGGCAGGCGGATGCAGCGCAATTGATGTGGTGTCGATTCTGCAAAAAGGACGTCATGACGTGACGGATTGTGAGGTTAAACTCACGTCAGAGCGTCGCGAAGAGGCGCCACGCCTGTTCACCCATATTAACCTGCACTTTGTGGTCACCGGTAAAGAGCTGAAAGACGCGGCGGTCTCGCGTGCGGTGGACCTGTCTGCGGAGAAGTACTGCTCGGTGGCGTTAATGCTGGAGAAAGCGGTAAAAATCACGCATTCGTATGAAGTGATCGAGGCGTGATTGATGGGGCATCGTGCGTGTTGATGCCCTCACCCTAACCCTCTCCCACAGGGAGAGGGAACATGCTCACGCGATCTGCTTCCCTTCCATCAGTCGCTCCACCAGCGGCGTCATGATGAGCTCCATCGCCAGCCCCATTTTTCCGCCCGGCACGACTAACGTATTCATGTGTGAAATAAACGAGCCCTGCAGCATTGCCAGCAGCCAGGGGTAATCAATGCCTTCGAGATTGCGGAAATGGATCACCACAAAGCTCTCGTCCAGCGACGGGATGCTTTTAGCGGCAAACGGATTCGAGGTATCCACCGTCGGCACGCGCTGGAAGTTGATATGGGTGCGGGAGAACTGCGGCGTCAGGAAGTTAATGTAATCCTCCATGGAGCGCACCACGGAGTCCATCACCGCCTCTCGCGAATGGCCGCGCTCGCTCATGTCGCGCGTCAGCTTCTGGATCCACTCCAGGTTAACGATAGGGACCACGCCGACCAGCAGATCCACGTGGCGCGCCACGTCGTGTTGAGGCGTGACCACGCCGCCGTGCAATCCTTCGTAAAAGAGGACGTCGGTGGGTTCCGGCAGCGGCTGCCACGGGGTAAAGGTTCCCGGCACCTGATTCCAGGGTACGGCTTCATCATAGGTGTGCAGATACTTGCGGGACTGCCCTTTGCCGCTCTTACCGTACTCTATAAAGGTTTGTTCCAGCAGGCCGAAGTCATTGGCCTCCGGGCCGAAGTAGCTGATGTGTTTACCCGAATCGCGCGCCTTACGAATGGCCATGTCCATCTCCGGACGCGTGTAGCGGTGAAAGCTGTCGCCTTCGACCTCCGCCGCACGGAGATTCAGCTGGGCGAAAATCTTGCGAAATGCGAGGCTGGTGGTGGTGGTTCCCGCACCACTCGACCCCGTAACGGCAATAACCGGGTGTCTGGCAGACATAGCAACTCCCTGACTGAAAAGGGTGGAAGATCAGCCGTGAAACGCGTTGCGGGGCATGATATTGACCGTCTCATGCAGTTCTGACCACACCAGCACCACGTCGCCGCTTTTCAGCTGGCGCTTAACATCGTTGACCTTTTGCTCAAGCGAGCGTTCCTGTTCACCATAATCGGTGCCTTCGCGTAATACAAAGCTTTCAATCAGATTATCGAGCGTTTCGGGAGCCAGATCCTGCCAGGGAATAATCATTTTGCACCGTCCAGATAAGGGGTCAGCCAGTCAGGAATTCGCGCCTCAAGCCACATTTTCGGGCGGCGCAGCGTGCCGCCGATAAACCCGACGTGGCCGCCATGCTCGGTCAACTGATAGTGAACGTTGTCGGGCAGGAATTCCTGAGCGGGGATCGAGTGATGATCCATAAATGGGTCATCTTTGGCATGAATAATCAGCGTTGGCTGCGTGATCTTGCTGAGCAGCGGCATGGCGCTGCACTGACGATAATAGTCAATCGCATCGGCGAAGCCGTGGATTTTCGCGGTGATCAGGTCGTCGAACTCGCGGATACGACGCACCTTTTTCAGCTGGCGCAGGCTTACCGGCAGGGTATCCGGGTAGGCCTTCAGCTTACGCGCCGCGTTGGCCTTCAGCAGGTTGAGCAGGTAGCGCTGATAGACGCGGGAAAAGCCTTTATCCATGTGGTAGCTACACTGCTCAAGCATAAACGGCGCGGAGACAATGACGGCGGCATCCAGCGGTACGCTTTCACCCTCTTTGGCCAGCAGACAGGCCAGCATATTGCCGCCCAGCGAGTAGCCCACGGCGGCCGTTGGCACGGTGCCATAATTTTCCCGCAGCCAGTGTAAAAAACACGTTCCGTCTTCGGTTTCACCCGAGTGATAAATGCGTTTCTGACGATTCGGTTCACCGCTGCAGCCGCGAAAATGCATCACCACGCCGAGCCAGCCGCGCGCTTTTGCCGCCTCAATTAGCCCATGCGCATACGGGCTGTGCAGGCTGCCTTCCAGACCGTGGAAAACCACCAGACGCGGCTTATGGCGAGCCTGTTCAGGCGCTTCGCTCCAGGCGAGATCCAGAAAGTCACCGTCTGGCAGGTCAAGCCGTTGCCAGTGCGGGGTGAACTGAACCTTGCGGCGGATCAGTCGCGGCAGCATGGTCTGCAAATGCGGATTGGCCACGCCGCGCATAGGCACGAACTCAGTGCTGTCTTCGGCCGCAATGTCGAAGTCTGATGGAATGATTTGGGTCATAAGCGCGATGCTGATTCTTGTCGGAAATTTACGATACTTTCCGAATTGTACCCCGTTTAAGCTGGATTTCCGAACCCGGTACGGATTCTGCTCTTCAAACGGGGTAAATAAGTCAGTCAGCCTGCAGCATCGCTTCCAGCTGTTCCTGCGCGTCGAGCCACGCCATCTCGCACTCTTCGAGACTGGATTTGGTCTTCGCTTGGGTTTGCAGGCAGTCGGTCAGCTCAGCCTTGCGGCTCTGGTCATACAGGCCGCTATCGCCGAGCTTCTCTTCAACGATAGCCAGCGTGGCGTTGAGTTTTTCCATCTCTTTTTCGAGACGGGTAATCTCTTTACGCAGGGGCTGCGTCTGGGTGCGCAGCTCCGCTTCACGGCGCTTCTGATCTTTACGCGCCTGCGCGCTGTTGGCGTTGTCTTTCGCTGACTCTTCCGGCTGGTTTTCCTGCTTCTGCACGTCCGTCAGCCACTGCTGATAGTCTTCCAGATCGCCGTCGAACGGTTCGACTTTGCCGCCGTGCACTAAATAGAGATCGTCCGTGGTGGAGCGGATCAGGTGACGGTCGTGCGAAACCACCACCAGCGCGCCTTCGAACTCAATCAGCGCTTCGGTCAGCGCCTGACGCATGTCGAGATCCAGGTGGTTGGTCGGTTCATCGAGCAGCAGCAGGTTCGGACGCTGCCAGACGATCAGCGCCAGCACCAGACGGGCCTTTTCGCCGCCGGAGAAACGCTCGGTGTTTTCAGTCACCTTATCGCCCTGGAAGCCGAAGCCGCCGAGATAGTCGCGCAGCTTCTGCTCCATCTCCTGCGGCGCAAGACGCGCGAGGTGCTGAATCGGCGATTCATCCGCGCGTAAAAATTCCAGCTGATGCTGGGCGAAGTAACCCAGTTTGATGCCCTTCGCCAGGCCGATTTCGCCGCTGACCGGGTTAAGCTCGCCCGCCAGCAGTTTGATCAGCGTCGATTTACCGGCGCCGTTACGCCCCAGCAGGCCAATGCGGGAACCCGGCACCAGGTTGAGCTTGATGGAGTCGAGAATAATGCGGTCGGCATAGCCCGCGCTGACCTTCTCCATCTTCAGCAGCGGGTTCGGCAGGCTTTCCGGCTCGCGGAAGCTGAAGTGGAACGGGTTATCCACGTGCGCCGGGGCAATCATCTCCATGCGTTCCAGCATCTTGATGCGGCTCTGGGCCTGCTTGGCTTTTGAGGCTTTGGCCTTAAAGCGATCCACAAAGCTCTGCAGGTGCGCCACGCGCTGCTGCTGGCTTTCATACATGGACTGCTGCTGGGCGAGACGCGTCGCGCGCTGGCGCTCGAAGGAGCTGTAGTTGCCGGTGTACTCGAACATCGTTTGCTGTTCGATATGAATAATTTTATCCACCACCGGGTCAAGGAAGTCGCGGTCGTGGGAGATCAGAATCAGAGTGCCCTGATAGCTCTTGAGCCACTTCTCCAGCCAAATAACCGCATCGAGATCGAGGTGGTTGGTCGGTTCGTCGAGCAACAGCAGGTCAGAGCGGCAGATCAGCGCCTGCGCCAGGTTGAGGCGCATACGCCAGCCGCCGGAGAAGTCGCTGACCGGACGTTCCAGCTGTTCGTTGCTGAAGCCCAGGCCGTGCAGCAGGCTGGAGGCGCGGGAGCGAATGGTCCACGCGTCGATGGCGTCCAGCTTGCCGTGAACGGTGGCGATGGCGTGACCGTCGTTGCGCTCGTTAGCAGAATGAAGTTCCGCTTCCAGCTTGCGGTATTCACGGTCGCCGTCGATAACATAGTCGAGTGCCGGTTCGCTCAGCGCAGGCGTCTCCTGGTTTACCCAGGCGAGCTGCCAGTTCCCCGGGAAGGTAAAGTTACCGCCATCCGCGCTAATCTCGTTTTTCAGCAGCGCCAGCAGGGTGGATTTGCCGCAGCCGTTTTTGCCGACCAGACCCACTTTTTGGCCCGGGTTGATGGTAGCAGTGGCGTTATCCAGCAGAACGCGCACGCCGCGACGAATTTGTAACGAGGAGAAAACAATCATAGAAGCGCCGTATGTTCCGACTATGTTAATTTGTCATTATGATAATGTAAGGTGTGGGCCATTTTCCGCACCGGGCCGCCATGGTAGCCCAAAACAGCGACGATACACAAAAACAGAAACAAGACCGGGAGGGGAATGATGTCTCAGACAGCAAAAGTGCTGCTGCTGTATGCCCATCCGGAATCTCAGGACTCGGTGGCAAACCGGGTGCTGCTTAAGCCGGCCACACAGCTTAGTAACGTAACGGTGCACGATCTCTACGCGCACTATCCTGATTTCTTTATTGATATCCCTTACGAGCAGGAGCTGCTGCGTCAGCATGACGTGATTGTGTTCCAGCATCCGCTTTATACCTATAGCTGTCCGGCACTGCTGAAAGAGTGGCTGGACCGCGTGCTGAGCCGGGGCTTCTCCAGCGGGGTGGGGGGCAACCAGCTGGCGGGAAAGTACTGGCGTAGTGTGATTACGACCGGTGAACCCGAAAGCGCTTACCGTCACGACGGGCTGAACCGCTATCCGATGAGCGATATCCTCAGGCCATTCGAACTGACGGCGGCCATGTGCCGTATGCACTGGATGAGCCCGATTATTGTCTACTGGGCGCGGCGTCAGGATCCGAAAGAGCTGGCAAGCCACGCCAGAGCCTACGGTGAATGGCTGGCGTCGCCCATTCCGGCAGGAGGTCGTTAATGGAAGGATCGAATTTACTCCTCGCCGGGGTGCTGTTTTTATTTGCGGCCGTCGTCGCGGTGCCGCTTGCAGCCCGTATTGGTATCGGTGCGGTGCTGGGGTATCTGCTGGCGGGGATCGCGATTGGTCCCTGGGGGCTGGGATTCATCAGCGATGTCGATGAGATCCTCCATTTCTCCGAGCTGGGCGTGGTGTTCCTGATGTTCATCATCGGCCTGGAGCTGAATCCTTCGAAATTGTGGCAGCTCCGACGCTCTATCTTTGGCGTGGGCGCCGCGCAGGTGTTATTCAGCGCCGCGATCCTGGGCGGCCTGTTAATGCTGACCCACTTTTCATGGCAGGCGGCGGTGATTGGAGGGATAGGCCTTGCGATGTCGTCGACGGCGATGGCGCTACAGCTGATGCGCGACAAAGGGATGAACCGTAACGAAGCCGGTCAGCTGGGCTTTTCGGTGCTGCTGTTCCAGGATTTGGCGGTGATCCCGGCGCTGGCGCTGGTGCCGCTGCTGGCGGGGTCCGGGGACGATCACTTCGACTGGGCTAAAATCGCCATGAAGGTGCTGGCCTTCGCGGGCATGCTGATTGGCGGTCGTTTCCTGTTACGTCCCGTGTTCCGCTTTATTGCCGCGTCGGGCGTTCGCGAGGTGTTTACCGCCGCGACGCTGCTGCTGGTGCTGGGATCGGCGTTGTTTATGGACGCGCTGGGGCTGTCGATGGCGCTCGGGACCTTTATCGCCGGGGTGCTGCTGGCGGAGAGCGAGTATCGGCACGAGCTGGAAATTGCCATCGATCCCTTCAAAGGGCTGCTGTTAGGCCTGTTCTTTATTTCTGTGGGGATGGCGCTTAACCTCGGTGTGCTCTATACCCATCTGCTGTGGGTGATAATGAGCGTCGCCATTCTGGTGGCGGTGAAGATGCTGGTACTGTACGTCATAGCGCGTATCTACGGGCTGCGCAGTTCGGAACGCATGCAGTTTGCCAGCGTGTTAAGCCAGGGAGGCGAGTTCGCGTTTGTGCTGTTCTCGACCGCATCCTCCCAGAAGCTGTTTAAAGACGATCAGATGGCGCTTTTGCTGGTGACGGTCACGCTGTCTATGATGACCACGCCGCTGCTGATGAAGCTGGTGGATAAACTGCTGTCGCGCCGCCTGAACCCAAATGACGATGAAGACGAAGCGCCGTGGGTGGAAGACGATAAGCCGCAGGTGATTGTGGTGGGTTTTGGCCGTTTCGGACAGGTGATTGGACGCCTGCTGATGGCGAACAAAATGCGCATTACGGTACTGGAGCGGGATATCAGCGCGGTCAACCTGATGCGTAAATATGGCTACAAGGTTTACTACGGCGACGCGACCCAGCTCGAGCTGCTGCGATCGGCGGGGGCGGAAGCGGCAGAGTCCATCGTGATTACCTGTAACGATCCGGAAGACACGATGAAGCTGGTGGATCTGTGCCAGCAGCATTTCCCGCATCTGCATATTCTGGCGCGTGCGCGGGGACGTGTTGAAGCTCACGAATTGTTGCAGGCGGGTGTGAAACACTTCTCCCGTGAGACGTTCTCCAGTGCGCTGGAGCTGGGTCGTAAGGCGCTGATCTCGCTCGGCATGCATCCGCATCAGGCGCAGCGCGCCCAGATGCACTTCCGCCGGCTGGATATGCGGATGCTGCGCGAGCTGATGCCGGTACATACCGATACGGCGCAGATCTCCCGCGTGCGGGAAGCGCGTCGCGAGCTGGAGGAGATCTTCCAGCGAGAGATGCAACAGGAACGACGCCAGCTTGATGGCTGGGATGAATTTGAATAAAGGGTAACGAAAGATGGCTGTACGTAAACGCTTTATCGCGGGTGCAAAATGCCCGACCTGTCAGGCGCAAGATACCCTGGCGATGTGGCGGGAAAATAATGTTGATGTTGTTGAGTGTGTTAAGTGCGGTCACCAGATGCGTGAGGCCGATAAAGAGGCCCGCGATCACGTTCGCAAAGAAGAGCAAGTTATCGGGATTTTTCATCCGGACTAGCGATATGCCCTGAGTTTTTTTAAGCTAAAGGGTACACGGGTGCAGATTTCCGCTACAATCTGCGCCAGCAATTTTCCCACGCTCAGGAGATATCATGAAAGTAGCAAAAGACCTGGTGGTCAGCCTGGCCTATCAGGTACGTACAGAAGACGGTGTGTTGGTTGATGAGTCTCCGGTGAGTGCGCCGCTTGACTACCTGCATGGTCACGGTTCCCTGATTTCCGGCCTGGAAAACGCGCTGGAAGGTCATGAAGTTGGCGACAAATTTGACGTTGCTGTAGGCGCGAACGACGCTTACGGTCAGTATGACGACAACCTGGTTCAGCGCGTTCCTAAAGACGTGTTCATGGGCGTTGACGAACTGCAGGTTGGCATGCGCTTCCTGGCTGAAACTGACCAGGGCCCGGTTCCTGTTGAAATCACCGAAGTGGAAGATGACCACGTCGTGGTTGACGGTAACCACATGCTGGCTGGCCAGAACCTGAAGTTCAACGTAGAAGTTGTTGCGATCCGTGAAGCGACCGAAGAAGAGCTGGCTCATGGCCACGTTCACGGTGCGCATGGTCACGACCATGACCACGATCACGGCCACGACGGCTGCTGCGGTGGTCACGGCCACGATCACGACCATGGTCACGACCACGGTAAAGGTGGTTGCGGTAACGGCGGCTGCGGTTGCCACTAATACCCGTCGTCTTTCAAGCCGCAGGTGCGTTGGCTGCGCTTTCAAACCCCGGTCACATAGTTATCTATGCTCCCGGGGATTTTCAAGCTTGCCGCCTTCCTGCGACTCGAAATCCATAGGGTATTTGGTATGTTGGCCCGGTAAGCTTCGCGCCACCGGGCACAAAAAAAGCGGGATAATCCCGCTTTTTTTACGCCTCAATAATGAGGAGGTGGCGTCTCTTCTGACTGAGAGGCAATGTTTGACGGCTGTGTAGCCTTCAGCTTTTCCGTCAGCAGGCGCATATGATCCCGCAGTTTTGCCATTTCGAGCTCATGTGCGGTCACGGTCTGGTTTAGCTCTTCGATGGTGATGTCCTGAAAAGCCAGGCGGCTTTCCAGCTCAGCCATTCTCGCTTCTATTGCTGTATCCTTCATCATTCACCTCGTTTATTTCAGATTCGCCATAATGGCCCTGCGGCGGCGCAGTTTAACTGAGTTTATCCTTAAGTACAGTCTGCATCCCTTTGGCAGGAAACTTATTTAAACAAAAATAGTCTGAAAAGTGGCGAGAATTGGAAGTGTCTGTCTGTAGATTTCTTCCGCAACGTTTTATAGTACGTAACTCATTTACGTTTAACGCTGGGGTGAGAGTCCCCAGGCCCTGGAGATATGGATGAAATCACTGTTTAAAGTAACGCTGCTGGCGACGACGATGGCTGTTGCGCTGAACGCGCCGCTGTCATTCGCTGCTGATACTGCTGCGAAGCCTGCTGCCACTGCAGACAGCAAAGCGGCGTTCAAAAATGACGACCAGAAATCCGCCTACGCACTGGGCGCATCTCTGGGTCGCTACATGGAAAACTCTCTGAAAGAACAAGAGAAACTGGGCATCAAACTGGATAAAGCTCAGCTGATCGCGGGCGTTCAGGACGCATTTGCAGATAAGAGCAAGCTGTCTGACCAGGAAATTGAACAGACTCTGCAGGCGTTCGAAGCGCGCGTGAAGGGTGCCGCTCAGACCAAGATGGACGCGGACGCTAAAGACAACGAAGCGAAAGGCAAAGCCTACCGCGATACCTTTGCCAAAGAGAAAGGTGTGAAAACCTCTTCTACCGGCCTGGTGTACAAAGTTGAGAAAGAAGGCACCGGCGATGCGCCTAAAGACAGCGACACCGTTGTTGTGAACTACAAAGGTACGCTGATCGACGGTAAAGAGTTCGATAACTCTTACACCCGCGGTGAGCCGCTCTCCTTCCGTCTGGATGGTGTGATCCCTGGCTGGACTGAAGGCCTGAAAAACATCAAGAAAGGCGGCAAGATCAAGATGGTTATCCCACCGGATCTGGCCTATGGCAAAACCGGCGTTCCGGGTATCCCTGCTAACTCTACGCTGGTCTTTGACGTAGAGCTGCTGGATATCAAACCGGCACCGAAAGCGGATGCGAAAGCAGACGCACCGGCTGACGATAAAGCCGCTGCTGCTAAGAAGTAATGTTGAAAAAAACCCGCCGCCTTTCAGGCGGCGGTTTTTTTATTGTGGGGCAGATATAATTAACACTGGAAAGCGCTACGCACGCTGTATTAATTTAGTTGTCCGTGTAGATAATGAGCCTGCCCTGAAAACCTAACGACAGGCTCCTGAAAAGGAGTGTTTTTTTCATGTCCAGGTCGCTTTTAACCAACGAAACCAGTGAACTTGATTTGCTGGATCAACGTCCTTTCGATCAGACCGACTTCGATATTCTGAAATCCTACGAAGCGGTAGTGGACGGGTTAGCGATGCTCATTGGCTCCCACTGCGAAATCGTATTGCACTCCCTGCAAGATCTGAAGTGTTCCGCCATCCGCATTGCGAATGGTGAACATACTGGCCGTAAAATTGGTTCGCCAATTACCGACCTTGCATTGCGTATGCTGCATGACATGACCGGCGCGGACAGCAGCGTCTCCAAATGCTATTTCACCCGCGCCAAAAGCGGCGTGCTGATGAAATCAGAAACCATCGCGATTCGAAACCGCGAGCATCGTGTTATTGGGCTGCTGTGCATCAACATGAACCTTGATGTGCCATTCTCGCAAATCATGAGCACCTTTATTCCACCAGAAACGCCGGACGTTGGCTCTTCTGTTAACTTTGCCTCCTCCGTTGAAGATCTGGTGACGCAGACGCTTGAGTTTACGATTGAAGAGGTGAATGCCGATCGCAACGTCTCGAACAACGCCAAGAATCGCCAGATCGTGCTCAATCTCTACGAAAAAGGGATTTTTGATATTAAAGACGCCATTAATCAGGTGGCCGATCGTCTGAACATCTCCAAGCACACGGTCTACCTCTATATTCGCCAGTTCAAAAGCGGCGATTTCCAGGGACAAGACAAGTAATGCGTTTTGCGTTAATGGTGACAGGCCCGGCGTACGGCACTCAGCAGGCCAGCAGCGCGCTGCAGTTTGCGCATGCGCTACTGGCGGCCGGACATGAGCTGGCGAGCGTTTTCTTCTATCGGGAAGGGGTGTATAACGCGAATCAGTTTACGTCACCGGCGAGCGACGAATTCGATCTGGTGCGCGCCTGGCAGGCATTAAACGAAAAGCAGGGCGTAGAACTGCACATCTGCGTGGCGGCGGCACTGCGCCGCGGGGTGACCGATGCAACCGAAGCCGCACGTCTTGGTTTATCGGGTTCTAACCTGCAGCCCGGCTTTTCGTTGAGTGGCCTGGGTGCACTGGCACAGGCGGCATTAACCTGCGACAGAGTGGTGCAATTCTGATGAAGCGTGTCGCGTTTGTTTTTTCCTCCGCACCGCACGGCAATGCGTCCGGCAGAGAAGGGCTGGATGCGCTGCTCGCGACCTCAGCATTGACCGAAGATATCGGTGTCTTCTTTTTGGGCGACGGCGTATTTCAGCTTCTGGCGGGGCAGCAGCCTCAGGCCATTCTGGCGCGTGATTACATCACGACGTTCAAAGTGTTACCGCTTTACGATATCGAAACCTTCTATGTCTGTGCCGACTCCCTGGCCGCGCGCGGTTTAAACGAGGCAACGCCTTTCGTGCTGGATGTGACAGTCCTGTCTTCTGCTGCACTGCGCGAACACCTTTCCCACTACGACACCGTTCTGACTTTCTGAGGCTGACATGCTCCATACTCTGAGCCATTCACCGTGGCAATGTGATATCGATGCGTTACTGAGCATGCTGCGCGAAGGTGATGACCTGCTGCTGATTCAGGATGGTGTGCTTGCCGCACTGGACGGCAGTCGTTTCGTTGAAATTCTCACGAATGCCCCCATAACAGTCTCTGCGCTGAAGGACGATCTGGATGCGCGGGGTCTTTCTGGTCAAATTTCAGCCAAAATTGACGTGGTTGGCTATACTGATTTCGTCAATCTTACTGTGACGCACGCCAGTCAAATGAACTGGTGATTTGAGATCGCTGTATATTTCTTGACACCTTTTCGACGTAGCCCTAAAATTTCGCGTCCTCATATTGTATGAGGTCGTTTTATTACGTGTTTACGAAGCAAAAGCTAAAACCAGGAGCTATTTAATGGCAACAGTTAACCAGCTGGTACGCAAACCACGCGCACGCAAAGTTGCAAAGAGCAACGTGCCTGCGCTGGAAGCCTGCCCGCAGAAACGTGGCGTATGTACTCGTGTATATACCACCACTCCTAAAAAACCAAACTCCGCACTGCGTAAAGTATGCCGTGTGCGTTTGACTAACGGTTTCGAAGTGACTTCCTACATCGGTGGTGAAGGTCACAACCTGCAGGAACACTCCGTGATCCTGATCCGTGGCGGTCGTGTTAAAGACCTTCCGGGTGTTCGTTACCACACCGTTCGTGGTGCGCTCGACTGCTCAGGTGTTAAAGACCGTAAGCAGGCTCGCTCCAAGTACGGCGTGAAGCGTCCTAAGGCTTAATGGTTCTCCGTTAAGTAAGGCCAAACTGATTTATCTTAATGTCAAACTAAACTCTTTGAGTTTTGGACAATCCTGAATTAACAACGGAGTATTCCCATGCCACGTCGTCGCGTCATTGGTCAGCGTAAAATTCTTCCAGATCCGAAATTCGGATCAGAACTGCTGGCAAAATTTGTAAATATCCTGATGGTAGATGGTAAAAAATCTACTGCAGAAGCAATCGTATACAGCGCGCTTGAGACCCTGGCTCAGCGTTCTGGTAAAAATGAACTGGAAGCTTTCGAAGTCGCTCTCGACAACGTTCGCCCAACCGTAGAAGTTAAGTCCCGCCGCGTTGGTGGTTCTACTTATCAGGTTCCAGTTGAAGTTCGTCCGGTTCGTCGTAATGCTCTGGCAATGCGTTGGATCGTTGAAGCTGCTCGTAAACGCGGTGATAAATCCATGGCTCTGCGTCTGGCGAACGAACTTTCTGATGCTGCAGACAACAAAGGTACTGCAGTTAAGAAACGTGAAGACGTTCACCGTATGGCAGAAGCCAACAAGGCGTTCGCACACTACCGTTGGTAATC
Source organism: Enterobacter cloacae complex sp. ECL352 (assembly GCF_020149545.1). Classification (NCBI taxonomy): domain Bacteria; kingdom Pseudomonadati; phylum Pseudomonadota; class Gammaproteobacteria; order Enterobacterales; family Enterobacteriaceae; genus Enterobacter; species Enterobacter cloacae complex sp. ECL352. The sequence continues at coordinate 1,946,811 of NZ_CP083709.1, read as the reverse complement.
CCTTCGGAGTATTAGTCACCAGGCGGGCGCTTCAGAGAAGCCGCCCGCTCTGGGTAACTTAACTGAACGCCTAAAGATATAAACGAGGAATCAAATGGCTCGTACAACACCCATCGCACGCTACCGTAACATCGGTATCAGTGCGCACATCGACGCCGGTAAAACCACTACTACCGAACGTATTCTGTTCTACACCGGTGTAAACCATAAAATCGGTGAAGTTCATGACGGCGCAGCCACCATGGACTGGATGGAACAGGAGCAGGAGCGTGGTATCACTATCACCTCCGCAGCGACTACTGCATTCTGGTCAGGTATGGCTAAGCAGTACGAACCGCATCGCGTAAACATCATCGACACCCCAGGGCACGTTGACTTCACCATCGAAGTAGAACGTTCCATGCGTGTTCTTGACGGCGCGGTAATGGTTTATTGCGCAGTTGGTGGTGTTCAGCCACAGTCTGAAACCGTATGGCGTCAGGCGAACAAATATAAAGTTCCACGCATCGCGTTCGTTAACAAAATGGACCGTATGGGTGCTAACTTCCTGAAAGTTGTTGGCCAGATCAAAACCCGTCTGGGCGCGAACCCTGTTCCGCTGCAGCTGGCAATTGGTGCTGAAGAAGGCTTCACCGGCGTTATCGACCTGGTGAAAATGAAAGCCATCAACTGGAACGATGCAGACCAGGGCGTTACCTTCGAATACGAAGATATCCCAGCTGCAATGCAGGACCTGGCTGACGAATGGCACCAGAACCTGATCGAATCCGCTGCTGAAGCTTCTGAAGAGCTGATGGAGAAATACCTGGGTGGTGAAGAACTGACTGAAGAAGAGATCAAAAAAGCTCTGCGTCAGCGCGTTCTGAACAACGAAATCATCCTGGTAACCTGTGGTTCTGCGTTCAAGAACAAAGGTGTTCAGGCGATGCTGGATGCGGTAGTTGACTACCTGCCATCCCCAGTTGACGTTCCTGCGATCAACGGCATCCTGGACGACGGTAAAGATACTCCGGCTGAGCGTCACGCAAGCGACGAAGAGCCATTCTCTGCACTGGCGTTCAAAATTGCTACCGACCCATTCGTGGGTAACCTGACCTTCTTCCGCGTTTACTCTGGTGTGGTTAACTCCGGTGACACCATCCTGAACTCCGTGAAAGCGGCGCGTGAACGTTTTGGCCGTATCGTACAGATGCACGCTAACAAACGTGAAGAGATCAAAGAAGTTCGTGCGGGCGACATCGCTGCAGCTATCGGTCTGAAAGACGTGACCACTGGTGACACCCTGTGTGACCCGGATCACCCGATCATTCTGGAGCGTATGGAATTCCCTGAGCCGGTAATCTCCATCGCAGTTGAACCAAAAACCAAAGCTGACCAGGAAAAAATGGGTCTGGCTCTGGGCCGTCTGGCGAAAGAAGACCCATCATTCCGCGTATGGACTGATGAAGAATCTAACCAGACCATCATCGCTGGTATGGGTGAACTGCACCTGGACATCATCGTTGACCGTATGAAGCGTGAATTCAACGTTGAAGCGAACGTGGGTAAACCTCAGGTTGCTTACCGCGAAGCGATTCGCGCGAAAGTTACCGATGTTGAAGGTAAACACGCTAAGCAGTCTGGTGGTCGCGGTCAGTACGGTCACGTTGTGATCGACATGTACCCACTGGAGCCGGGCTCTAACCCGAAAGGTTACGAGTTCATCAACGACATCAAAGGTGGTGTAATTCCTGGCGAATACATCCCAGCCGTTGATAAAGGCATCCAGGAACAGCTGAAAGCGGGCCCTCTGGCTGGCTATCCGGTTGTTGACATGGGTGTTCGTCTGCACTTCGGTTCTTACCACGACGTTGACTCCTCTGAACTGGCGTTTAAACTGGCTGCGTCTATTGCCTTTAAAGAAGGCTTTAAGAAAGCAAAACCAGTTCTGCTTGAGCCAATCATGAAGGTTGAAGTAGAAACTCCTGAAGAGAACACCGGTGACGTTATCGGTGACTTGAGCCGTCGTCGCGGTATGCTGCGTGGTCAGGAATCCGAAGTAACTGGCGTTAAGATCCACGCTGAAGTTCCGCTGTCTGAAATGTTCGGATATGCAACTCAGCTGCGTTCTCTGACCAAAGGTCGTGCATCATACACCATGGAATTCCTGAAGTATGATGATGCGCCTAACAACGTTGCTCAGGCCGTTATTGAAGCCCGTGGTAAGTAATCCACAGGATTAAAACCTAAGTCCCGTGCTCTCTCCACAGGGGAGAGCACTATAGTAAGGAATATAGCCGTGTCTAAAGAAAAATTTGAACGTACAAAACCGCACGTCAACGTTGGTACTATCGGCCACGTTGACCATGGTAAAACTACCCTGACTGCTGCAATCACTACCGTTCTGGCTAAAACCTACGGTGGTTCTGCTCGTGCATTCGACCAGATCGATAACGCACCAGAAGAAAAAGCACGTGGTATCACCATCAACACTTCCCACGTTGAATATGACACCCCGACTCGCCACTACGCACACGTAGACTGCCCAGGCCACGCCGACTATGTTAAAAACATGATCACCGGTGCTGCGCAGATGGACGGCGCGATCCTGGTTGTTGCTGCGACTGACGGCCCAATGCCTCAGACTCGTGAGCACATCCTGCTGGGTCGTCAGGTAGGCGTTCCTTTCATCATCGTGTTCCTGAACAAATGCGACATGGTTGATGACGAAGAGCTGCTGGAACTGGTAGAGATGGAAGTTCGTGAACTGCTGTCTCAGTACGATTTCCCGGGCGACGACACTCCAATCGTTCGTGGTTCTGCTCTGAAAGCGCTGGAAGGCGAAGCTGAGTGGGAAGCTAAAATCATCGAACTGGCTGGCTTCCTGGATTCTTACATCCCAGAACCAGAGCGTGCGATTGACAAGCCATTCCTGCTGCCAATCGAAGACGTATTCTCCATCTCCGGTCGTGGTACCGTTGTTACCGGTCGTGTAGAGCGCGGTATCATCAAAGTTGGTGAAGAAGTTGAAATCGTTGGTATCAAAGAGACTGCGAAGTCTACCTGTACTGGCGTTGAAATGTTCCGCAAACTGCTGGACGAAGGCCGTGCTGGTGAGAACGTTGGTGTTCTGCTGCGTGGTATCAAACGTGAAGAAATCGAACGTGGTCAGGTTCTGGCGAAGCCAGGCTCAATCAAGCCACACACCAAGTTCGAATCTGAAGTGTACATCCTGTCTAAAGACGAAGGCGGCCGTCATACTCCGTTCTTCAAAGGCTACCGTCCACAGTTCTACTTCCGTACAACTGACGTGACCGGTACCATCGAACTGCCAGAAGGCGTTGAGATGGTAATGCCAGGCGACAACATCAAGATGGTTGTGACTCTGATCCACCCAATCGCGATGGACGACGGTCTGCGTTTCGCAATCCGTGAAGGCGGCCGTACCGTTGGCGCGGGCGTTGTTGCTAAAGTTCTGGGCTAATTAATTATCCCCGAATAAAAAAAGGACGCTTCGGCGTCCTTTTTTGTTTTCTGCCGCTCAGTTACTGTCACAAAATTACGCATTTTTTGCCTGCTCCCGCCCCGTATTGTGGCGTTTGTGCTATTGTAATCATAACCATTCTCACTTACACTTTGCGCATAATTTGAACGGGAGTCTCAATGTACGTTTGTTTATGTAATGGTGTAAGCGACAAAAAAATACGTCAGGCCGTTCGCCAGTTTCAGCCTCAGTCATTTCAGCAGCTACGCAAATTTGTTCCGGTGGGAAATCAATGCGGTAAATGTGTACGTGCTGCGCGAGAGATCATGCAGGACGAATTGATGCAGATCCCGGAATACAAAGAGATCGCGTAAGCGCCCATCTTTTTTTTGACATCCCTGTAGCCCGATCTACGCTTCAATGAGTGGAAGCGGAGGGACTATATAATGAAAGGTGATGTTAAAATCATAAGTTATCTCAATAAATTATTGGGAAATGAGCTTGTCGCAATTAACCAGTACTTTCTTCACGCGAGAATGTTCAAAAACTGGGGGCTTAAGCGTCTGAACGACGTTGAGTACCATGAATCGATCGATGAAATGAAGCACGCCGATAAATATATCGAGCGTATTTTATTCCTTGAAGGCATTCCAAACCTGCAGGACCTCGGAAAGCTGGGCATCGGAGAAGATGTCGAAGAGATGCTGCGTTCCGACCTCAGGCTGGAACTTGAAGGTGCCAAAGATCTCCGTGAAGCCATTGCCTATGCTGACAGCGTACATGACTACGTCAGTCGCGATATGATGATCCAGATCCTGGCCGATGAAGAAGGCCATATTGACTGGCTGGAAACGGAGCTGGATCTGATTGCTAAAATCGGTCTGCAGAACTACCTTCAGTCGCAGATTAAAGTGGAAGAGTAACCACCGTCTTCCAGCCTACGCATAAACCCGCTGCTGCCAGAAATGGCCCAAAAGGCAGTGGGTTTTTTAATGCTCCCTTATCGCCGGTGAGTAACGAAAACACAAGAATGCTAAGTAGCGCCATAAGCGCAGCGAGTAACGCCAGCGTAGGCAGCATGCACCAGCCATGCCACGCACCAAGCGCCGCCAGGTATTTTACATCGCCGTATCCCATCCCTTCACGCCGGCAGATAAACCGATATCCCCAGTAAATAACGGCAAAGCCGACATATCCAGCCATCGCTCCCACCACTGCACTTGGCAGAAAATCAGGTTGGACGCAGAGCTGAAAGAGCAGGCCCGCCCAGAGCAGCGGGCAGAGAAACTTATCCGGAAGCAGTCCGTAGCGAATATCTGCACGGACGAGAAAGGCAGTCAGCGAAAAATAGACCAGCAAAAAGGGGAGGGTGGTTAACATGGAAAAGGCCTCAAAGGGGTTTGAGCGCATCCTCGCTATAATCGGCCTGGGCGGCAATCTATAAAAACGACACTTGCGTAGGGGCTCGAGACAAAGCCTTGAGAAGGGATACATTGCGTAAAAAGTTGCGCGCCCTTACGCATACTGCGCCTCTGGCGCTTAATTTCTAAACGGCACTTGCGTCTTGTCCAGATTTACGTATAATGCGCGGGCTTGTCGTAATTGACGGCGGGTTCAATCAGAACCAGAGTAGCTCATTTTGTTACTCAACAATGCTCCCAATTGGGGAGCTACGTAAGAACGGTTACACTCTCCCATCAATCGTAATGGGTTTGAGGAGTAATCATTTTCGTTTATAAAATAATTGGAGCTCTGGTCTCATGCAGAACCAAAGAATCCGTATCCGCCTTAAAGCGTTTGATCATCGTCTGATCGATCAATCAACCGCGGAAATCGTCGAGACTGCTAAGCGCACTGGTGCGCAAGTCCGTGGTCCGATCCCGCTGCCGACCCGCAAAGAGCGCTTCACCGTTCTGATCTCTCCGCACGTCAACAAAGACGCGCGTGATCAGTACGAAATCCGCACTCACAAGCGTCTGGTTGACATCGTTGAGCCAACTGAGAAAACCGTTGATGCTCTGATGCGTCTGGATCTGGCTGCCGGTGTAGACGTGCAGATCAGCCTGGGTTAATCAGGTCATCGAGCGATTGAGAGGTTGATACAATGATTGGTTTAGTCGGTAAAAAAGTGGGCATGACCCGCATCTTCACTGAAGATGGCGTTTCAATCCCAGTAACCGTAATCGAAGTTGAAGCAAACCGCGTTACCCAGGTTAAAGATCTGGCTAACGATGGCTACCGCGCTGTTCAGGTGACCACTGGTGCTAAAAAAGCTAACCGTGTAACCAAACCAGAAGCGGGTCACTTCGCTAAAGCTGGCGTAGAAGCTGGCCGTGGTCTGTGGGAATTCCGTCTTGCTGAAGGCGAAGAGTTCACCGTAGGTCAGGACATTAGCGTTGAGCTGTTTGCTGACGTTAAAAAAGTTGACGTAACCGGTACCTCTAAAGGTAAAGGTTTTGCTGGTACCGTTAAGCGCTGGAACTTCCGTACCCAGGACGCTACCCACGGTAACTCCTTGTCTCACCGCGTTCCGGGTTCTATCGGTCAGAACCAGACTCCGGGCAAAGTGTTCAAAGGCAAGAAAATGGCAGGTCAGCTGGGTAACGAACGTGTGACCGTTCAGAGCCTGGACGTAGTACGTGTTGACGCTGAGCGCAACCTGCTGCTGGTTAAAGGTGCAGTTCCGGGTGCAACCGGTAGCGACCTGATCGTTAAACCAGCTGTGAAGGCGTAAGGGGATAGCAATGGAATTAGTATTGAAAGACGCGCAGAGCGCGCTGACTGTTTCCGAAACTACCTTCGGTCGTGATTTCAACGAAGCGCTGGTTCACCAGGTTGTTGTTGCTTATGCAGCTGGTGCTCGTCAGGGTACTCGTGCTCAGAAGACTCGTGCTGAAGTAACTGGTTCTGGCAAAAAGCCATGGCGCCAGAAAGGTACCGGCCGTGCGCGTTCAGGTTCTATCAAGAGCCCGATCTGGCGTTCAGGTGGCGTGACCTTCGCTGCGCGTCCACAGGACCACAGTCAAAAAGTTAACAAAAAGATGTACCGCGGCGCGCTGAAAAGCATCCTGTCCGAACTGGTACGTCAGGATCGTCTGATCGTTGTCGAGAAGTTCTCTGTTGAAGCGCCTAAAACTAAGCTGCTGGCACAGAAACTGAAAGACATGGCTCTGGAAGATGTGCTGATCATCACCGGTGAGCTGGACGAGAACCTGTTCCTGGCCGCACGTAACCTGCACAAGGTTGACGTACGCGATGCGACTGGTATCGACCCGGTTAGCCTGATCGCCTTCGACAAAGTCGTAATGACTGCTGATGCTGTTAAGCAAGTTGAGGAGATGCTGGCATGATTCGTGAAGAACGTCTGCTGAAGGTGCTTCGCGCACCGCACGTTTCTGAAAAAGCGTCTACTGCGATGGAAAAAACAAACACCATCGTTCTCAAAGTTGCTAAAGACGCGACCAAAGCAGAGATCAAAGCTGCTGTGCAGAAACTGTTTGAAGTCGAAGTCGAAGTCGTTAACACCCTGGTAGTTAAAGGGAAAGTTAAACGTCACGGACAGCGTATCGGTCGTCGTAGCGACTGGAAAAAAGCTTACGTCACCCTGAAAGAAGGCCAGAATCTGGACTTCGTTGGCGGCGCTGAGTAAGTCGGAGGAGTAATACAATGGCAGTTGTTAAATGTAAACCGACATCTCCGGGTCGTCGCCACGTAGTTAAAGTGGTTAACCCTGAGCTGCACAAGGGCAAACCTTTTGCTCCGTTGCTGGAAAAAAACAGCAAATCCGGTGGTCGTAACAACAATGGCCGTATCACCACTCGTCACATCGGTGGTGGCCACAAGCAGGCTTATCGTATTGTTGACTTCAAACGCAACAAAGACGGTATCCCAGCAGTTGTTGAACGTCTTGAGTACGATCCGAACCGTTCCGCGAATATCGCGCTGGTTCTGTACAAAGACGGCGAACGCCGTTACATCCTGGCCCCTAAAGGCCTGAAAGCTGGCGACCAGATTCAGTCTGGCGTTGATGCTGCAATCAAAGCAGGCAACACCCTGCCGATGCGCAATATCCCGGTTGGTTCTACCGTTCATAACGTAGAAATGAAACCAGGTAAAGGCGGTCAGCTGGCACGTTCCGCTGGTACTTACGTTCAGATCGTTGCTCGTGATGGTGCGTATGTCACCCTGCGTCTGCGTTCTGGTGAAATGCGTAAAGTCGAAGCAGACTGCCGCGCTACTCTGGGCGAAGTTGGCAATGCTGAGCATATGCTGCGCGTTCTGGGTAAAGCAGGTGCTGCACGCTGGCGTGGTGTTCGTCCTACCGTTCGCGGTACTGCGATGAACCCAGTCGACCACCCACATGGTGGTGGTGAAGGTCGTAACTTTGGTAAGCACCCGGTAACTCCGTGGGGCGTTCAGACCAAAGGTAAGAAGACCCGCAGCAACAAGCGTACTGATAAATTTATCGTACGTCGCCGTAGCAAATAATTTTAGAGGATAAGCCATGCCACGTTCTCTCAAGAAAGGTCCTTTTATTGACCTGCACTTGCTGAAGAAGGTAGAGAAAGCGGTGGAAAGCGGAGACAAGAAGCCCCTGCGCACTTGGTCCCGTCGTTCAACGATCTTTCCTAACATGATCGGTTTGACCATCGCTGTCCATAATGGTCGTCAGCACGTTCCAGTCTTTGTTACCGACGAAATGGTTGGTCACAAACTGGGTGAATTCGCACCGACTCGTACTTATCGCGGCCACGCTGCTGATAAAAAAGCGAAGAAGAAATAAGGTAGGAGGAAGAGATGGAAACTTTAGCTCAACATCGCCATGCTCGTTCTTCTGCTCAGAAGGTTCGCCTTGTTGCTGACCTGATTCGCGGTAAGAAAGTGTCGCAGGCCCTGGACATCCTGACCTATACCAACAAGAAAGCTGCGGTATTGGTCAAGAAAGTACTGGAATCTGCCATTGCTAACGCTGAACACAACGATGGCGCTGACATCGACGATCTGAAAGTCGCGAAAATTTTCGTAGATGAAGGCCCAAGCATGAAGCGCATTATGCCGCGTGCGAAAGGTCGTGCAGATCGCATCCTGAAGCGCACCAGCCACATTACTGTGGTTGTGTCCGATCGCTGAGACTCTGGAGACTAGCAATGGGTCAGAAAGTACATCCTAATGGTATTCGCCTGGGTATTGTAAAACCATGGAACTCTACCTGGTTTGCGAACACCAAAGAATTCGCTGACAACCTGGACAGCGATTTTAAAGTACGTCAGTACCTGACTAAGGAACTGGCTAAAGCGTCTGTATCTCGTATCGTTATCGAGCGTCCAGCGAAGAGCATCCGTGTGACTATTCACACTGCTCGTCCTGGCATCGTTATCGGTAAGAAAGGCGAAGACGTAGAAAAACTGCGCAAGGTCGTAGCGGATATCGCTGGCGTTCCTGCACAGATCAATATCGCTGAAGTTCGTAAGCCTGAACTGGACGCTAAATTGGTTGCTGACAGCATCACTTCACAGCTGGAACGTCGCGTTATGTTCCGTCGTGCTATGAAGCGTGCTGTACAGAACGCAATGCGTCTGGGCGCTAAAGGTATCAAAGTTGAAGTTAGCGGCCGTCTGGGCGGCGCGGAAATCGCACGTACCGAATGGTACCGCGAAGGTCGCGTACCGCTGCACACTCTGCGTGCTGACATCGACTACAACACCTCTGAAGCGCACACCACTTACGGTGTAATCGGCGTTAAGGTATGGATCTTCAAAGGTGAGATCCTGGGTGGTATGGCTGCTGTTGAACAACCGGAAAAACCGGCTGCTCAACCTAAAAAGCAGCAGCGTAAAGGCCGTAAATAAGGAGCGTCGCTGATGTTACAACCAAAGCGTACAAAATTCCGTAAAGTGCACAAAGGCCGCAACCGTGGTCTGGCGCAGGGTACGGATGTTAGCTTCGGCACTTTCGGTCTGAAAGCTGTTGGCCGTGGTCGTCTGACTGCACGTCAGATCGAAGCAGCACGTCGTGCAATGACCCGTGCAGTTAAGCGTCAAGGTAAGATCTGGATCCGTGTATTCCCGGACAAACCGATCACCGAGAAGCCACTGGAAGTTCGTATGGGTAAAGGTAAAGGTAACGTGGAGTACTGGGTTGCCTTGATCCAACCGGGCAAAGTCCTTTATGAAATGGACGGTGTTCCGGAAGAGCTGGCCCGTGAAGCCTTCGGCCTGGCAGCAGCGAAACTGCCTATCAAAACCACCTTTGTAACTAAGACGGTGATGTAATGAAAGCAAAAGAGCTGCGTGAAAAAAGCGTTGAAGAGCTGAACGCTGAGCTGCTGAACCTGCTGCGTGAGCAGTTCAACCTGCGTATGCAGGCTGCAAGTGGCCAGCTGCAACAGACTCACCTGCTGAAGCAAGTGCGTCGCAATGTTGCACGCGTTAAGACTTTACTGACTCAGAAGGCGGGTGCGTAATGACCGATAAAATCCGTACTCTGCAAGGTCGTGTTGTTAGCGACAAAATGGAGAAATCCATTGTTGTAGCTATCGAACGTATTGTGAAACACCCGATCTACGGTAAATTCATCAAGCGTACGACCAAACTGCACGTACATGACGAGAACAACGAATGTGGTATCGGCGACAAGGTTGAAATCCGTGAATGCCGTCCACTGTCCAAGACTAAGTCCTGGACGCTGGTTCGCGTTGTAGAGAAAGCGGTTCTGTAATACAGTACGCCTTCTCAATACGAATAAACGGCTCAGCGATGAGCCGTTTATTTTTTCTACCCATATTGCAGAAGCGGTGTTATAATGCCGCGCCCTCGATATGGGGCTTTTTAACGGCTCTGATTTTAGAGTCTCAGGTAGTAGTTGACATTAGCGGAGCACTAAAATGATCCAAGAACAGACTATGCTGAACGTCGCCGACAACTCCGGTGCACGTCGCGTAATGTGTATCAAGGTTCTGGGTGGCTCGCACCGTCGCTACGCAGGCGTAGGCGACATCATCAAGATCACCATCAAGGAAGCAATTCCACGTGGTAAGGTCAAAAAAGGTGATGTGCTGAAGGCGGTAGTGGTGCGCACCAAGAAGGGTGTTCGTCGCCCTGACGGTTCTGTCATTCGCTTCGATGGTAATGCATGCGTTATTTTAAACAATAACAGCGAGCAGCCTATCGGCACGCGTATCTTTGGGCCGGTAACTCGTGAACTTCGTACTGAGAAGTTCATGAAAATTATCTCTCTGGCACCAGAAGTACTCTAAGGAGCGAATCATGGCAGCGAAAATCCGTCGTGATGACGAAGTTATCGTGTTAACCGGTAAAGATAAAGGTAAACGCGGTAAAGTAAAAAATGTTCTGTCTTCCGGCAAACTTGTCGTTGAAGGTATCAACCTGGTTAAGAAACATCAGAAGCCGGTTCCGGCCCTGAACCAACCAGGTGGCATCGTTGAAAAAGAAGCTGCTATTCAGGTTTCTAACGTTGCAATCTTCAATGCGGCTACCGGCAAGGCTGACCGTGTAGGCTTTAGATTCGAAGACGGCAAAAAAGTCCGTTTCTTCAAGTCTAACAGCGAAACTATCAAGTAATTTGGAGTAGTACGATGGCGAAACTGCATGATTACTACAAAGACGAAGTAGTTAACAAACTCATGACTGAGTTTAACTACAATTCTGTCATGCAAGTCCCTCGGGTCGAGAAGATCACCCTGAACATGGGTGTTGGTGAAGCGATCGCTGACAAGAAACTGCTGGATAACGCAGCAGCTGACCTGACAGCAATCTCCGGTCAAAAACCGCTGATCACCAAAGCACGCAAATCTGTTGCAGGCTTCAAAATCCGTCAGGGCTATCCGATCGGCTGTAAAGTAACTCTGCGTGGCGAACGCATGTGGGAGTTCTTTGAGCGCCTGATCACTATTGCTGTTCCACGTATCCGTGACTTCCGTGGCTTGTCCGCTAAGTCTTTCGACGGTCGTGGTAACTACAGCATGGGTGTCCGTGAGCAGATCATCTTCCCAGAAATCGACTACGATAAAGTCGACCGCGTGCGTGGTTTGGATATTACCATTACCACTACTGCGAAATCTGACGAAGAAGGCCGTGCTCTGCTGGCTGCCTTTGACTTCCCGTTCCGCAAGTAAGGTAGGGTTACTGAATGGCTAAGCAATCAATGAAAGCACGCGAAGTAAAGCGCGTAGCTTTAGCTGATAAATTCTTCGCTAAACGCGCTGAACTGAAAGCGATCATTTCTGATGTGAACGCTTCCGACGAAGATCGTTGGAATGCGGTTCTCAAGCTGCAGTCTCTGCCGCGTGATTCCAGCCCGTCTCGTCAGCGTAACCGCTGTCGTCAAACAGGTCGTCCACATGGTTATGTGGGCAAGTTTGGGTTGAGCCGTATCAAACTGCGTGAAGCCGCCATGCGCGGTGAAGTGCCAGGCTTGAAAAAGGCTAGCTGGTAATTACCAATTGAATCACGGGAGTAAAGACAGATGAGCATGCAAGATCCGATCGCGGATATGCTGACCCGTATCCGTAACGGTCAGGCCGCGAACAAAGTTGCGGTCACCATGCCTTCCGCCAAGCTGAAAGTGGCAATTGCCAACGTGCTGAAGGAAGAAGGTTTTATCGAAGATTTTAAAGTTGAAGGCGACACCAAGCCGGAACTGGAACTTACTCTTAAGTATTTCCAGGGTAAAGCTGTTGTAGAAAGCATTCAGCGTGTCAGCCGCCCAGGCCTGCGCATCTATAAGAAAAAAGATGAGCTGCCAAAAGTTATGGCTGGTCTTGGTATCGCAGTTGTTTCTACCTCTAAAGGTGTTATGACTGATCGTGCAGCGCGCCAGGCTGGTCTTGGTGGCGAAATTATCTGCTACGTAGCCTAATCGGAGGAAAGAATGTCTCGTGTTGCTAAAGCACCGGTCGTTATTCCTGCCGGCGTTGATGTAAAAATCGACGGTCAGGTTATTACGATCAAAGGTAAAAACGGCGAGCTGACTCGTACCCTCAACAAAGCTGTTGAAGTTAAACATGCAGATAACGCTCTGACCTTCGGTCCACGTGATGGTTTCGTGGATGGATGGGCTCAGGCTGGTACCGCGCGTGCCCTGCTGAACTCAATGGTTGTTGGTGTTACCGAAGGCTTCACTAAAAAGCTTCAGCTGGTTGGTGTAGGTTATCGTGCAGCTATCAAAGGGAATGCAGTAGGCCTGTCTCTGGGCTTCTCACACCCTGTTGAGCATCCGCTGCCGGCCGGTATCACTGCAGAATGTCCGACTCAAACTGAAATCGTGCTGAAAGGCGCTGATAAACAGCTGATCGGTCAGGTTGCAGCAGATCTGCGCGCCTACCGTCGTCCTGAGCCTTACAAAGGCAAGGGTGTTCGTTACGCCGACGAAGTCGTGCGTACCAAAGAGGCTAAGAAGAAGTAAGGTAACACTATGGATAAGAAATCTGCTCGTATCCGTCGTGCGACCCGCGCACGCCGCAAGCTCAAAGAGCTGGGTGCAACTCGCCTGGTGGTACATCGTACCCCGCGTCATATTTACGCACAGGTAATTGCACCGAACGGTTCTGAAGTTCTGGTAGCTGCTTCTACTGTAGAAAAAGCTATCTCAGAACAATTGAAGTACACCGGTAACAAAGACGCCGCTGCAGCTGTAGGTAAAGCTGTTGCTGAACGCGCTCTGGAAAAAGGCATCAGTAATGTTTCCTTTGACCGTTCCGGGTTCCAATATCATGGTCGTGTCCAGGCACTGGCAGATGCTGCCCGTGAAGCTGGCCTTCAGTTCTAAGGTAGAGGTGTAAGATGGCTCACATCGAAAAACAGGCTGGCGAACTGCAGGAAAAGCTGATCGCGGTAAACCGCGTATCTAAAACCGTTAAAGGTGGTCGTATTTTCTCCTTCACAGCTCTGACTGTAGTAGGCGATGGTAACGGTCGCGTTGGTTTTGGTTACGGTAAAGCGCGTGAAGTTCCAGCAGCGATCCAGAAAGCGATGGAAAAAGCCCGTCGCAATATGATTAACGTCGCGCTGAACAACGGTACCCTGCAACACCCAGTTAAAGGTGTTCACACGGGTTCTCGTGTATTCATGCAGCCAGCTTCAGAAGGTACCGGTATCATCGCCGGTGGTGCAATGCGCGCCGTTCTGGAAGTTGCTGGGGTTCATAACGTTCTGGCCAAAGCATATGGTTCCACCAACCCGATCAACGTGGTTCGTGCAACTATTGATGGCCTGGAAAATATGAATTCTCCAGAAATGGTCGCTGCCAAGCGTGGTAAATCCGTTGAAGAAATTCTGGGGTAATTGACCATGGCAAAGACTATTAAAATCACTCAAACCCGCAGTGCAATCGGTCGTCTGCCGAAACACAAGGCAACGCTGCTTGGCCTGGGTCTGCGTCGTATTGGTCATACCGTTGAGCGCGAGGATACTCCCGCTGTTCGTGGTATGGTCAACGCGGTTTACTTCATGGTTAAAGTTGAGGAGTAAGAGATGCGTTTAAATACTCTGTCTCCGGCCGAAGGCTCTAAAAAGGCGGGTAAACGCCTGGGTCGTGGTATCGGTTCTGGCCTCGGCAAAACCGGTGGTCGTGGTCACAAAGGTCAGAACTCTCGTTCTGGCGGTGGCGTACGTCGCGGTTTCGAGGGTGGCCAGATGCCACTGTACCGTCGTCTGCCGAAGTTCGGCTTCACCTCTCGCAAAGCAGCGATCACAGCGGAAATCCGTCTGTCTGACCTGGCGAAAGTTGAAGGCGGCGTTGTAGACCTGAACACGCTGAAAGCAGCAAACATTATCGGTATCCAGATCGAGTTCGCGAAAGTGATCCTGGCTGGTGAAGTTTCTACTCCGGTAACTGTTCGTGGCCTGCGTGTTACTAAAGGTGCTCGTGCTGCTATCGAAGCTGCTGGCGGTAAAATTGAGGAATAAGTAGCAGATGGCTAAGCAACCGGGATTAGATTTTCAAAGTGCCAAAGGTGGATTTGGCGAGCTGAAACGCAGACTGCTGTTTGTTATCGGCGCGCTGATTGTGTTCCGTATTGGCTCTTTTATTCCGATCCCTGGTATCGATGCCGCTGTACTTGCCAAACTGCTTGAGCAACAGCGAGGCACCATCATTGAAATGTTCAACATGTTCTCTGGTGGTGCTCTCAGCCGTGCTTCTATCTTTGCATTGGGTATTATGCCGTACATTTCGGCATCTATTATTATCCAGCTGCTGACGGTCGTTCATCCGGCCCTGGCAGAGTTGAAGAAAGAAGGGGAGTCTGGACGTCGTAAGATTAGTCAGTACACCCGTTACGGTACTCTGGTGCTGGCAATATTCCAGTCGATCGGTATTGCTACCGGTCTGCCGAATATGCCTGGTATGCAGGGCCTGGTGTTAAACCCGGGCTTTGCATTCTATTTCACCGCTGTTGTAAGTCTGGTCACAGGGACTATGTTCCTGATGTGGCTCGGCGAACAGATTACTGAGCGTGGTATCGGTAACGGTATCTCTATCATTATCTTCGCCGGTATTGTTGCGGGCCTCCCGCCAGCCATCGCCCATACTATCGAGCAAGCGCGTCAAGGCGACCTGCACTTCCTCCTGTTGCTGTTGGTTGCAGTATTAGTATTTGCAGTGACGTTCTTTGTTGTCTTCGTTGAACGTGGTCAACGCCGCATTGTGGTGAACTACGCTAAACGTCAGCAGGGTCGTCGTGTCTATGCTGCACAGAGCACACATTTACCGCTGAAAGTGAACATGGCGGGGGTTATCCCGGCTATCTTCGCTTCCAGTATTATTCTGTTCCCGGCGACCATCGCGTCATGGTTCGGGGGCGGTACTGGTTGGAACTGGCTGACAACAATTTCGCTGTATTTGCAGCCTGGGCAACCACTTTATGTGTTACTCTATGCGTCTGCGATCATCTTCTTCTGTTTCTTCTACACGGCGTTGGTCTTCAACCCGCGTGAAACAGCAGATAACCTGAAGAAGTCCGGTGCATTTGTACCAGGAATTCGTCCGGGAGAGCAAACGGCGAAGTATATCGATAAAGTAATGACTCGCCTGACTTTGGTTGGTGCGCTTTATATTACTTTTATCTGCCTGATCCCGGAGTTCATGCGTGATGCAATGAAAGTACCGTTCTACTTCGGTGGGACCTCACTGCTTATCGTTGTTGTCGTGATTATGGACTTTATGGCTCAAGTGCAAACTCTGATGATGTCCAGTCAGTACGAGTCTGCATTGAAGAAGGCGAACCTGAAAGGCTACGGCCGCTAAATGGTCGCCTGAGAAGTTACGGAGAGTAAAAATGAAAGTTCGTGCTTCCGTCAAGAAATTATGCCGTAACTGCAAAATCGTTAAGCGTGATGGTGTCATCCGTGTGATTTGCAGTGCCGAGCCGAAGCATAAACAGCGCCAAGGCTGATTATTTCGCATATTTTTCTTGCAAAGTTGGGTTGAGCTGGCTAGATTAGCCAGCCAATCTTTTGTATGTCTGTACGTTTCCATTTGAGTATCCTGAAAACGGGCTTTTCAGCATGGTGCGTACATATTAAATAGTAGGAGTGCATAGTGGCCCGTATAGCAGGCATTAACATTCCTGATCAGAAACATGCTGTGATCGCATTAACTTCGATCTACGGCGTCGGCAAGACCCGTTCTAAAGCCATTCTGGCTGCAGCGGGTATCGCTGAAGATGTTAAGATCAGTGAGCTGTCTGAAGAACAAATCGACACGCTGCGTGACGAAGTTGCCAAATTTGTCGTTGAAGGTGATCTGCGCCGTGAAATCAGCATGAGCATCAAGCGCCTGATGGATCTTGGTTGCTATCGCGGTTTGCGTCATCGTCGTGGTCTGCCAGTGCGCGGTCAGCGTACTAAGACCAACGCACGTACCCGTAAGGGTCCGCGCAAACCGATCAAGAAATAATCGGGGTGATTGAATAATGGCAAAGGCACCAGTTCGTGCACGTAAACGTGTAAGAAAACAAGTCTCTGACGGCGTGGCTCATATCCATGCTTCTTTCAACAACACCATCGTTACTATTACTGATCGTCAGGGTAACGCATTGGGTTGGGCAACAGCCGGTGGTTCCGGTTTCCGTGGTTCTCGCAAATCCACTCCGTTTGCAGCTCAGGTTGCAGCAGAGCGTTGCGCAGAAGCCGTAAAAGAATACGGCATCAAGAATCTGGAAGTTATGGTTAAAGGTCCGGGTCCGGGTCGTGAATCTACTGTTCGCGCTCTGAACGCCGCTGGTTTCCGCATCACGAATATTACTGATGTGACTCCGATCCCTCATAACGGTTGTCGTCCGCCGAAAAAACGTCGCGTATAACGCTCCGTTTTTTAGGTTAGTTGGAGATAGAAAATGGCAAGATATTTGGGTCCTAAGCTCAAGCTGAGCCGTCGTGAGGGCACCGACTTATTCCTTAAGTCTGGCGTTCGCGCGATCGATACCAAGTGTAAAATTGAACAAGCTCCTGGCCAGCACGGTGCGCGTAAACCGCGTCTGTCTGACTATGGTGTGCAGTTGCGTGAAAAGCAAAAAGTTCGCCGTATGTACGGTGTGCTGGAGCGTCAGTTCCGTAACTACTATAAAGAAGCAGCACGTCTGAAAGGCAACACAGGTGAAAACCTGCTGGCTCTGCTGGAAGGTCGTCTGGACAACGTTGTATACCGTATGGGCTTCGGCGCTACTCGTGCTGAATCACGTCAGCTGGTTAGCCACAAAGCAATCATGGTAAACGGTCGTGTTGTTAACATCGCTTCTTATCAGGTTAAAGCGAATGACGTTGTTAGCATTCGTGAGAAAGCGAAAAAGCAATCTCGCGTGAAGGCCGCTCTGGAGCTGGCTGAGCAGCGTGAAAAGCCAACCTGGCTGGAAGTTGATGCTGGCAAGATGGAAGGTACGTTCAAGCGTCAGCCAGAACGTTCTGATCTGTCTGCGGACATTAACGAACACCTGATCGTCGAGCTTTACTCCAAGTAAAGCTTAGTACCAAAGAGAGGACACAATGCAGGGTTCTGTGACAGAGTTTCTAAAACCGCGCCTGGTAGATATCGAGCAAGTGAGTTCGACGCACGCCAAGGTGACCCTTGAGCCTTTAGAGCGTGGCTTTGGCCATACTCTGGGTAACGCACTGCGCCGTATTCTGCTCTCATCGATGCCGGGTTGCGCGGTGACCGAGGTTGAGATTGATGGTGTACTTCATGAGTACAGCACCAAAGAAGGCGTTCAGGAAGATATCCTTGAAATCCTGCTCAACCTGAAAGGGCTGGCGGTGAGAGTTCAGGGTAAAGATGAAGTTATTCTTACTCTGAATAAATCTGGCATTGGCCCTGTGACTGCAGCCGACATCACCCACGACGGTGATGTTGAAATCGTCAAGCCGCAGCACGTGATCTGCCACCTGACCGATGAGAACGCAGCTATTAGCATGCGTATCAAAGTTCAGCGCGGTCGTGGTTATGTGCCGGCTTCTGCCCGAATTCATTCGGAAGAAGATGAGCGCCCAATCGGCCGTCTGCTGGTCGACGCATGCTACAGCCCTGTAGAGCGTATTGCCTACAATGTTGAAGCAGCGCGTGTAGAACAGCGTACCGACCTGGACAAGCTGGTCATCGAAATGGAAACCAATGGCACAATCGATCCTGAAGAGGCGATTCGTCGTGCGGCGACCATCCTGGCAGAACAACTGGAAGCTTTCGTTGACTTACGTGATGTACGTCAGCCGGAAGTGAAAGAAGAGAAACCAGAATTCGATCCGATCCTGCTGCGCCCTGTTGACGATCTCGAATTGACTGTCCGCTCTGCTAACTGCCTCAAGGCAGAAGCTATCCACTATATCGGTGATCTGGTACAGCGTACCGAGGTTGAGTTGCTGAAAACGCCGAACCTGGGTAAAAAATCTCTTACCGAGATTAAAGACGTGCTGGCTTCACGTGGTCTGTCTCTGGGCATGCGCCTGGAAAACTGGCCACCAGCAAGCATTGCTGACGAGTAACCGGATCACAGGTTAAGGTTTTACTGAGAAGGATAAGGTCATGCGCCATCGTAAGAGTGGTCGTCAACTGAACCGCAACAGCAGCCATCGCCAGGCTATGTTCCGCAACATGGCAGGTTCACTGGTTCGTCATGAGATCATCAAGACGACCCTGCCTAAAGCGAAAGAGCTGCGTCGCGTAGTTGAGCCGCTGATTACTCTTGCCAAGACTGACAGCGTTGCTAATCGTCGTCTGGCATTCGCCCGTACTCGTGATAACGAGATCGTGGCAAAACTGTTTAACGAACTGGGCCCGCGTTTCGCGAGCCGTGCCGGTGGTTACACTCGCATTCTGAAGTGTGGTTTCCGTGCAGGCGACAACGCGCCGATGGCTTACATCGAGCTGGTTGATCGTTCAGAGAAAGCAGAAGCTGCTGCAGAGTAATCTGCAGTAACGTAAAAAAACCCGCTCCGGCGGGTTTTTTTATATCCGCGATATCCCCACTTCTCTACAATGTCTGTATCAATTCTGTTCATCTCCTGGAGCTGGTAATGTGGTTGCTCGACCAGTGGGCAGAACGCCATATTCGCGATGCCCAAAAAAAAGGTGAATTCGACGATCTCCCCGGGAGCGGCGAACGCCTTGCGCTTGACGATGACTCGCACATCGCACCGGAATTACGGGCTGGATACCGTTTGCTGAAAAATGCGGGCTGTCTCCCCCCGGAGCTCGAACAGCGCAGAGAGGCTGTTGAACTGGCCGATCTTCTCAAAGGGATCCGCCATGACGATCCACGACATTCTGAACTTAGCCGCCGCCTCGCCCTGCTTGAACTCAAGCTACGCCAGTCTGGGATGAACACTGATTTTCTGCACGGTGAATACGGTGAAAGATTGATGCAGAAAATAAGCGAGGAGTAGTTATGTACCGCATCGGTGAACTTGCGAAGCTTGCGAACGTTACGCCGGATACCATCCGATATTACGAAAAGCAGCAGATGATCGATCATGAAGTACGTACTGAAGGAGGCTTTCGCCTTTATACCGATAACGATCTGCAGCGCCTGCGGTTTATTCGTTATGCGCGGCAGCTCGGTTTTACACTGGATTCGATCCGCGAGTTATTATCGATCCGTATCGATCCGGAACATCACACCTGCCAGGAATCTAAAAGCATCGTGCAGGCCCGGCTGGATGAAGTTGAAGCGCGTATACAGGAACTGCAAACCATGCAGCGCTCTCTGCAAAGGCTGAATGATGCCTGCTGCGGTACGGCCCACAGCAGCATTTACTGTTCAATTCTCGAAGCCCTTGAACAGGGAGCGAGTGGAGAAACGCAGGGCTGTTGATTTTTAGTTCAACCGGGTCTAGACTCCCGTCGTCATAAACCCTGCTCTGGAGACATTATGAGCCGCTATCAGCACACGAAAGGACAAATTAAGGACAATGCCATTGAGGCGTTACTTCACGACCCGTTATTCAGGCAGCGCGTTGAGAAGAATAAAAAAGGGAAAGGAAGTTATCTGCGTAAAGACAAACATGAAAAACGGGGTAACTGGGAGGCCAGTGGCAAGCAAGCGAATCGCTTATTTACCACTGGCCTTCCTGCTTTTATCTGTTGATTAGACGCGGTTATTTTGCTCTTTTAACAGATCGCGGATCTCACTCAACAGCACTTCTTCTTTCGTTGGCGCAGGTGCTGCAGCCGGCTCTTCTTTTTTACGGTTGAGCCTGTTGATCAGCTTGATGGCCATAAATATGGCAAACGCGACAATCACAAAATCAAATACGTTCTGAATAAATACGCCGTAGTGCATCACTACTGCCGGAACATCACCCTGCGCTTCACGCAGCGTGAAAGCGAACTGTTTGAAATCAATGCCGCCGATTAACAACCCTAAAGGTGGCATGATAATGTCGGCCACTAATGATGAAACAATCTTGCCGAATGCCGCACCAATAATGACACCCACTGCCAAATCTACCACATTCCCGCGCATCGCAAATTCGCGAAATTCTTTAATAAAACTCATTTTTCTCTCCTTGTGCCAGCTGACGAGTTTAAGTTTAACAAATGATTAGCCAATTGCCATTCGGGATAATTAAACATTATGAAAAATAAAAGGCACAGAAATGAAAAGGATAAAGTAAGGGTGCTCTTACTCGAGCACCCAATTCTTTAAAGGAAGAATGGACTTGGCTGGAATAAACGTTCGACGTCGGTAATAAACTTTTTATCGGTAAGGAACATAATAACGTGATCGCCTTGCTCAATTCGTAAATTATCATTGGCAATCATGACATCATTCCCGCGCACAACGGCGCCGATTATCGTGCCTGGCGGCAGTTTAATTTCGTCGATCGAACGGCCGACGACCCGCGACGTCGTTTCATCTCCATGAGCAACGGCTTCAATAGCTTCCGCTACGCCACGGCGAAGCGATGACACACCGACAATATCCGCTTTACGAACATGGCTCAGGAGCGCGGAAATTGTCGCCTGCTGAGGGGAAATGGCAATATCAATAACGCTGCCTTGAACCAGATCGACATACGCCTTACGCTGGATAAGCACCATGACTTTTTTAGCCCCCATGCGCTTCGCGAGCATGGCGGACATTATATTCGCCTCGTCGTCGTTGGTGACGGCAATAAAGAGATCAACCTGATCAATATGCTCTTCAGCCAGTAGCTCCTGATCCGACGCATCACCATAAAATACGATCGTATTTTGCAGTTTTTCCGCTAGTTCAGCAGCACGCTGTTGATCGCGCTCGATCAACTTCACGCTGTAATCTTTTTCCAGCCGATGTGCCAGGCCGGCACCGATATTGCCACCGCCGACCAGCATAATGCGCTTATAGGGTTTTTCGAGACGCTGAAGTTCACTCATCACCGCACGAATATGCTGTGAGGCCGCAATAAAGAAGACCTCATCACCGGCTTCGACAATCGTGGAGCCTTGCGGGCGAATTGGCCTGTCGTGACGGAAAATGGCTGCGACGCGCGTATCGATATGCGGCATGTGCTCGCGCATGGTGGAAAGCGCATTGCCGATCAATGGTCCGCCGTAATAGGCCTTAACCACTGCCAGGCTCACTTTGCCCTCGGCAAAGTTCACCACCTGCAGGGCGCCCGGATATTCGATCAGGCGATAGATATTGTCGATAACCAGCTGTTCTGGCGCGATGAGGTGGTCAATAGGGACCGCTTCGGAATTAAACAGTTTTTCAGCATCGCGAACATAGTCCGGAGAGCGAATACGCGCAATTCGGTTTGGCGTGTTGAAAAGCGAGTAGGCCACCTGACAGGCCACCATATTGGTTTCGTCAGAACTGGTTACCGCAACCAGCATGTCGGCATCGTCGGCGCCCGCCTCACGAAGAACGCGTGGGTGCGAACCATGACCCTGCACCACGCGCAGGTCAAACTTGTCCTGTAAGACACGCAGACGATCGCCGTTGGTATCAACAATTGTGATGTCGTTGTTTTCGCCAACCAGGTTTTCCGCCAGCGTTCCGCCCACCTGTCCTGCACCCAGAATGATAATCTTCATATCTCGTGACCTGTTCTCAACATCACTCTTTGATTAGCTTAGCGTAAAAGAAGCCATCACCCTCTTCAGCACCCGGCAGGTTCTGCAGACCCGGGGATTCAGGCGTTCCCGTATCGCGCAGCGCGGCGTCCGGCGTACGTTTAAGGAAGGCCGTGATTTGCTGGCTGTTTTCTTCCAGCAGCACGGAGCAGGTTGCATAGACCAGCGTTCCACCAGGCTTAAGATGCGGCCAAATGGCGTCGAGAATGTCGGATTGCAGTTGGGCAAGTTCCTTAATATCACGATCGCGGCGTAGCCACTTGATGTCAGGATGACGACGAATAACACCGGTTGCAGAGCAGGGAGCATCCAGCAAAATGCGATCGAACTGGGTTTCACCACACCATTCTGCGGGTTTGCGTCCATCGCCCTGCTTAACCTGAGCCTTCATGCCGAGACGCTTGAGGTTGTCGTAGACGCGTGAGAGACGCTGTTCATCGACGTCCACTGCCATCACGCTGGCCTGCGGAGCTACTTCCAGAATATGCGTCGTTTTGCCCCCAGGTGCGGCGCAAAGATCGAGGATCTGCTCACCATTTTGGGGTTCAAGCCAGGTCATGCAACCCTGCGCCGAGGCATCCTGTACGGTTACCCAACCTTCATCAAAACCGGGTAATGCATGTACCGGTGCAGGTGAGGCTAAGCGTACGGCATCCGGATAGGCTTCATGCGGGAATCCACTCATTCCAGCTTGTTCGAGCAAGCTCAGCCATGCGTCACGGCTGTGGTGATTACGATTTACGCGTAACCACATTGGCGGACGCTGATTGTTGGCATCGGCAATCTCCTGCCACTGCTGTGGATAAGCTTTTTTCAGGCGCTTCAACAGCCAGTCCGGGTGCAGGAAACGTGCTTCGCTTTGGGCAAATTCAGCCAGAAGCTCTTCCTGCTGTCTCTGGAACTGACGCAGTACGCCGTTGATCAGCCCTTTCAGCTGAGGGCGTTTAATCGCAACGGCGCCTTCCACCGTCTCAGCCAGCGCAGCATGAGGTGGGATGCGGGTATGAAGAAGCTGATAAAAACCCACCATAATCAAATAGTGTACGGTGCGCTGCTTGCCTGTCATTGGGCGTGACATCAGCTTGTTAATCAGCCACTCAAGCTGAGAAAGCGTGCGCAGAACGCCAAAGCAGAGCTCCTGAAGCAGGGCTTTGTCTTTATCAGAGACTTTTTGTTGCAGAGGAGGCAGGACGTTACTTAGTGACTGGCCCTGCTCGATAACCTGCTCAACGGCCTGAGCCGCCATACTGCGTAGATTTTGTTTTTTCATAACCGTAAAAATAAAAATGCCCGGAAACACCGGGCCTTAAGGATAGATTTGCTCAGGCAAGACGATTGCCCGGAATAAACCATTCGCGACGGGAATTTAACAGATCCTGAGCGCTCATGGCCTTCTTACCGGCCGGTTGTAGCGATTCAAGATTGAGGATCCCTTGCCCAGTCGCCACCTGAATTCCGTTCTTGTTGGCGTCAATAATCGTACCGGGTTTAGCCGTGGTAGTACCGCTAATGACGGAGGCTTTCCAGACTTTCACCGGCTGCTCATCAATCTCCATCCAGCTCATCGGCCACGGATTAAAAGCGCGAATGCAGCGTTCAAGCTGCGCGGCTGACAGGGACCAGTCGATACGCGCTTCTTCTTTGCTCAGTTTTTCGGCATAAGTCACCAGCGCGTCATCCTGAACTTCCGGTTTCGCCGTATTGTCTGCAAGCTGCTGGAGCGTCTCGATAAGCCCTTGTGGGCCAAGGTCTGCCAGTTTGTCATACAGCGTAGCGCTGGTATCGTCTGACGTTATGGGGCACGCCAGTTTATACAGCATATCGCCTGTGTCTAAACCTACGTCCATCTTCATGATAGTAACGCCCGTTTCGGCATCACCAGCCCACAGCGAGCGCTGGATTGGTGCAGCACCACGCCAGCGCGGGAGCAGAGACCCATGCACGTTGATGCAACCCAGGTGGGGCATATCAAGCACGGCTTTTGGCAGAATTAAACCATAAGCCACCACTACCATTACGTCGGCATTCAGGTCAGCAACCAGCTGCTGATTTTCCTGTGGGCGCAACGATGCGGGCTGGAATACGGGTAGCCCATGTTCTTCTGCCAGCACCTTTACCGGGCTCGGCATCAGTTTTTTGCCGCGACCTGCCGGACGGTCCGGCTGGGTAAAGACGCCAACAACCTGGTGACCAGACGATAACAGCGCGTCAAGATGACGCGCTGCAAAATCAGGGGTTCCCGCGAAGATAATACGTAGTGTTTTAGACACGATGATCCTTGTATCCGGGGGGACGTTATGCGCGAGAACGCAAACGATCCAGTTTCTCTACTTTTTGACGAATACGCTGCTGCTTGAGCGGCGAGAGATAATCGATAAACAGTTTACCGACCAGGTGATCCATCTCATGCTGAATACAAATTGCCAGCAGGTCGTCTGCTTCCAGTTCGAACGGATTACCGTCACGATCCAGCGCGCGAATTTTCACCTTTTCGGCACGCGGTACTAAAGCGCGCTGTTCAGGAATGGACAGACAGCCTTCCTCAATACCGGTTTCGCCACTTTTTTCGAGCAGCTCAGGGTTGATCAGCACCAGACGCTCATCGCGATTTTCGGAAACATCAATCACGATAATACGCTTATGAATGTCCACCTGCGTCGCCGCCAGGCCAATGCCTTCTTCGGCGTACATGGTATCGAACATATCATCAACGATACGCTGGATTTCTGCATTCACTTCTTTGACCGGTTCAGCGACGATGCGAAGGCGCTCGTCCGGAATATGTAACACTTGCAAAACTGCCATAAATTTCCAGAGTCGTGTTCAGGAGTTGATAAGAATACTCTCTCTATTCTAGACAAATCCCCCATCGATTGACAGCATCAGTGACCAATCGCAATGAT
The DNA here is from genome assembly GCF_020149545.1 of Enterobacter cloacae complex sp. ECL352. NCBI lineage: Bacteria > Pseudomonadati > Pseudomonadota > Gammaproteobacteria > Enterobacterales > Enterobacteriaceae > Enterobacter > Enterobacter cloacae complex sp. ECL352. The sequence goes on along the minus strand of NZ_CP083709.1, from coordinate 1,921,881 downwards.
TGCGGAGGCCGCTTATGGCAGGGGAAAGGATGACGTCTACCGAGATATGGCTACGGCTAGTACACACTGGGTCTCTGTGTGGTGATGTAATGCTGGAAGCGGCTGCGCGACTGCAGAAGCTGGAACACCTCAACGTGCTCGTCGCCAGAGAGGCCGGGCTGACAGCAAAGCAGGCTGAACGGTTCTTTGCACTCGATGAGAGCGAGCTGGAACGTAGCCTTGTGTGGCTTGAGCAGCCGGGACATCATTTATTAACGCCCAACCATCCCCTATATCCCCCTTTGCTCCGCACGATCCCTGATTATCCCGGGGCGTTATTCATAAAAGGTAATCCTGAGGCGCTTAATACCATTCAGCTGGCGGTGGTAGGTAGTCGTGCGCCGTCATGGTACGGCGAGCGATGGGGGAAAATCCTGTGCGAACAACTTTCTCAAAGCGGTTTCACGATCACCAGCGGGCTGGCCTGCGGTATTGACGGCGTAGCCCACAGCGCGGCGCTGTCAGTTAAGGGACGAAGTGTAGCGGTGCTGGGGAACGGTCTTTTTAGCATTTATCCGCGCCGGCATCAGGCACTGGCGATGCGGCTTATTGAATCTGACGGCGCGATAGTGTCTGAGTTTCCGCTTTCCGCACAGCCCAGGCCGGCAAACTTTCCGCGTCGGAATCGGATTATCAGCGGGCTTAGCAAAGGCGTGCTGGTGGTTGAAGCGGCGCGCCGAAGCGGTTCGCTGGTCACGGCGCGATGCGCGCTCGAACAGGGGAGAGAAGTCTTCGCCTTGCCTGGACCGATAGGTAATCCCGGATGCGAGGGGCCCCACTGGCTGATTAAGCAAGGGGCAACGCCGGTAACGGAAGTAGGAGATATTCTTGAAAATTTGCAATATGGGTTGCAATGGCTGCAGGAAGATCCCGAAAAGCGACAATATTCATCAGATCAGGGAAAGGTGGCATTGCCATTTCCCAAGCTCCTGGCTAACGTAGGAGATGAGGTAACACCTGTTGACGTTGTCGCTGAACGTGCCGGCCAACCTGTGCCAGTAACGGTAGCACAGCTACTCGAACTGGAGTTAGCAGGGTGGATCGCAGCTGTACCCGGCGGCTATGTCCGATTAAGGAGGGCATGCCATGTTCGACGTACTGATGTATTTGTTTGAGACTTACATCCATAACGAAGCAGAAATGCGAGTGGATCAGGACAAATTGACACAGGATCTTACCGATGCGGGGTTTGAGCGGGAAGATATCTATAATGCGTTGATGTGGCTGGAAAAACTGGCTGATTATCAGGAAGGCCTCGCCGAACCGATGCAGCTTGCTTCTGACCCATTGTCAGTACGCATTTATACAGCGGAAGAGTGTGAAAGGCTGGACGCCAGCTGCCGGGGGTTCATCTTATTCCTTGAGCAGATTCAGGTGCTGAACCTCGAAACGAGAGAAATGGTGATAGAGCGCGTCATGGCGCTGGATACAGCAGAATTTGAACTGGAAGACCTCAAATGGGTGATCCTGATGGTTCTGTTTAATATCCCGGGCTGTGAAAACGCCTATCAGCAAATGGAAGAATTACTCTTTGAAGTGAATGAAGGTATGCTGCACTAATTCAATGTGCAGCACCAAGAGTTGTTATGGCCAAATCAGCACTATTCACGGTGCATAAAAACGAGCCCTGCCCGCAGTGCGGGGCTGAACTTGTTATTCGGTCCGGGAAACACGGCCCGTTTCTCGGTTGTTCACACTATCCGGAATGTGATTATGTCCGTCCCCTGAAAAGCCAGGCGGATGGACATATCGTTAAAATTCTGGAGGGTCAGTATTGCCCACTCTGCGGTGGTGAATTAGCCCTGCGGCAGGGGCGATTCGGCATGTTTATTGGATGTAGCCGCTACCCGGAATGTGAGCATACGGAACAAATTGATAAGCCTGATGAAACGGCAATTGCGTGCCCTCAGTGTCAGCGCGGTCAGTTGGTACAGCGCCGTTCCCGTTATGGTAAGACTTTCCATTCGTGCGATCGCTACCCTGAATGCCAGTTCGTTATCAATTTTAAACCGGTAGCGGGAACCTGCCCTCATTGCAATTATCCGCTACTTATAGAGAAGAAAACCGCGCAAGGCATGAAACGCTTCTGCGCCAGTAAACAATGTGGAAAGCCGGTTACGGCGGATCAAAATAGTGAATAATAACCTGCCATCAGGCTCCATTGCGCATGCTGTGGACGTACTGAAAAAAGAAGAAGTCATCGCCTATCCAACTGAAGCTGTTTTTGGAGTCGGTTGCGATCCTGACAGCGAGACGGCCGTAAGCCGACTGCTTGCCTTAAAACAAAGACCCGTCGAGAAAGGGCTGATTTTGATCGCTGCGAATTATGAGCAGCTTAAACCCTATATCGATGACTCCATGCTGACGCCGGCGCAGCGCGAGACGATCTTCTCCGCGTGGCCTGGCCCGGTGACCTTCGTTTTCCCGGCGCAGCCGACTACGCCTCGCTGGTTAACCGGACGTTTTGATTCCCTCGCCGTTCGCGTAACTGACCATCCGCTGGTGGTTGAACTTTGCCTGGCATTTGGTAAACCGCTGGTCTCAACCAGCGCCAACCTGACCGGATTGCCACCTTGTCGGACAACCGAAGAAGTATTGGCGCAGTTCGGGAATGACTTCCCAGTCGCTGTCGGTGAAACGGGAGGGCGCCTGAATCCGTCTGAAATTCGCGACGCCTTGACCGGCGAACGTTTTCGCCAGGGGTAATCTCATGGAAACCTATGCTGTTTTTGGTAATCCGATTGCACACAGCAAGTCACCGTTGATCCATCAGCAATTTGCGAAGCAGCTGCAGATAAATCATCCCTATGGTCGCGTACTGGCCCCGGTGGATGCATTTATTCCAACGCTGGAGGCTTTTTTCGCCGCGGGCGGTAAAGGCGCGAATGTGACGGTTCCTTTTAAAGAGGAAGCCTTTGAACGTGCGGATGAACTGACCGAGCGCGCTTCACTGGCTGGTGCAGTCAATACCCTAAAACGGCTTGAGGATGGGCGCCTTTTGGGTGACAACACCGACGGAATTGGTTTACTTAGCGATCTGGAACGACTGTCGTTTATTAAGCCCGGGTTTCGGGTCCTGCTGATTGGTGCGGGTGGCGCATCGCGGGGAGTACTGTTGCCTCTGCTTTCACTGGACTGTGCGGTGACCATTACCAACAGAACCTTTTCCCGCGCGGAAGCGCTGGCGGCGTTGTTTGAGCATACCGGCAGCGTGAGCGCGGTAGCGCTTGACGATCTTGCCGATCGTGAGTTCGATCTTGTCATCAATGCCACGTCCAGCGGCATCAATGGCGAGATCCCGTTAATTCCTGCTTCTCTGGTCAGCGCGCATATGTACTTCTATGACATGTTTTATCAGAAAGGGAAAACGCCTTTCCTTAACTGGTGTGAACAACACGGCGCGAAGCAGTTAGCCGATGGACTGGGAATGCTGGTGGGTCAGGCCGCGCATGCGGTGCTGCTCTGGCATGGCGTGTTGCCTGCGGTCGAACCTGTCATTGAAAAGTTAAAGCAGGGGCTTTCGGCGTGAACCAGGCTATCCATTTCCCGGACAGAGAGAACTGGGATGAGACTAAACAAGCGGTCTGTTTTCCGGTGCTGGTGCAGGGGATGCAACTTACCTGTGCCATTCATGGGGAGACGCTGTTGCGCCGTTTTGGCGGTTCAGACCCGATAGCGATATTTTGTGAAAATCGCTGGGATCTGGAAGAGGAAGCCAGCGATTTAATCCGCGAACAGCAGGAAGACGATCAGGGCTGGGTTTGGTTGTCCTGATCCAAATAGTCATTCTTCCAGTTAACGTAGTTGTTCGCCGAGTATTTTAATCCTTCGATCTCCGCCTCCTTCAGGGGGCGGATCTGTTTTACCGGGCTTCCCAGATAGAGATAGCCACTCTCCAGCCGTTTGTTCTGCGGGACCAGGCTGCCGGCACCAATCATTACGTCATCTTCTACTATGACGCCATCCAGCAAAATCGACCCCATGCCAACAAGTACGCGATTCCCGATAGTGCAGCCGTGAAGCATCACTTTATGGCCGACGGTAACCTCTTCTCCAATGATGAGGGGATTACCGTCCGGGTTATAGGAGGATTTGTGCGTGACATGCAGAACGCTGCCGTCCTGAATATTGGTACGGGCGCCAATCGACACATAGTTAACATCTCCCCTGATGGCGACGAGGGGCCAGATGCTGACATCATCGGCCATTCGGACATCGCCGATCACCACGCTGCTGGCATCGATCATCACGCGATCGCCTTTTTGGGGGAACAGATCTTTATAAGGACGTAATACTGCGGGCATATCTACCTCTAACAATGAGCGCTATACAGAAGACTTTGATCATATTAATGGATCGCGGCAAGGCAAAATACGTCAATATTTAAGCAGATCGGGCGGGATTTCAGCGAAAAGCGCGGAAAATCAGCAGTCGGAAAAAAAGATCTAAAAAATACTTGTGCTAAAAAATGGGATCCCTATAATGCGCCTCCATCGACACGGCGGATGTGAATCACTTCACAGACAACGCGGTCGGTTGAAGAGAAAAATTCTGAAATAACGGGTTGACTCTGAAAGAGGAAAACGTAATATACGGGACCTCGCAACGGTGAGCTTAACGCCGCGTTGCACTGCTCTTTAACAATTTATCAGACAATCTGTGTGGGCACTCAAAGTGACATGGATTCTTAACGTCGCAAGACGAAAAATGAATACCAAGTCTCTGAGTGAACATACGTAATTCATTACGAAGTTTAATTCACGAGCATCAAACTTAAATTGAAGAGTTTGATCATGGCTCAGATTGAACGCTGGCGGCAGGCCTAACACATGCAAGTCGAGCGGCAGCGGAAAGTAGCTTGCTACTTTGCCGGCGAGCGGCGGACGGGTGAGTAATGTCTGGGAAACTGCCTGATGGAGGGGGATAACTACTGGAAACGGTAGCTAATACCGCATAACGTCGCAAGACCAAAGAGGGGGACCTTCGGGCCTCTTGCCATCAGATGTGCCCAGATGGGATTAGCTAGTAGGTGGGGTAACGGCTCACCTAGGCGACGATCCCTAGCTGGTCTGAGAGGATGACCAGCCACACTGGAACTGAGACACGGTCCAGACTCCTACGGGAGGCAGCAGTGGGGAATATTGCACAATGGGCGCAAGCCTGATGCAGCCATGCCGCGTGTATGAAGAAGGCCTTCGGGTTGTAAAGTACTTTCAGCGGGGAGGAAGGTGTTGTGGTTAATAACCACAGCAATTGACGTTACCCGCAGAAGAAGCACCGGCTAACTCCGTGCCAGCAGCCGCGGTAATACGGAGGGTGCAAGCGTTAATCGGAATTACTGGGCGTAAAGCGCACGCAGGCGGTCTGTCAAGTCGGATGTGAAATCCCCGGGCTCAACCTGGGAACTGCATTCGAAACTGGCAGGCTAGAGTCTTGTAGAGGGGGGTAGAATTCCAGGTGTAGCGGTGAAATGCGTAGAGATCTGGAGGAATACCGGTGGCGAAGGCGGCCCCCTGGACAAAGACTGACGCTCAGGTGCGAAAGCGTGGGGAGCAAACAGGATTAGATACCCTGGTAGTCCACGCCGTAAACGATGTCGACTTGGAGGTTGTGCCCTTGAGGCGTGGCTTCCGGAGCTAACGCGTTAAGTCGACCGCCTGGGGAGTACGGCCGCAAGGTTAAAACTCAAATGAATTGACGGGGGCCCGCACAAGCGGTGGAGCATGTGGTTTAATTCGATGCAACGCGAAGAACCTTACCTACTCTTGACATCCAGAGAACTTTCCAGAGATGGATTGGTGCCTTCGGGAACTCTGAGACAGGTGCTGCATGGCTGTCGTCAGCTCGTGTTGTGAAATGTTGGGTTAAGTCCCGCAACGAGCGCAACCCTTATCCTTTGTTGCCAGCGGTTAGGCCGGGAACTCAAAGGAGACTGCCAGTGATAAACTGGAGGAAGGTGGGGATGACGTCAAGTCATCATGGCCCTTACGAGTAGGGCTACACACGTGCTACAATGGCGCATACAAAGAGAAGCGACCTCGCGAGAGCAAGCGGACCTCATAAAGTGCGTCGTAGTCCGGATTGGAGTCTGCAACTCGACTCCATGAAGTCGGAATCGCTAGTAATCGTAGATCAGAATGCTACGGTGAATACGTTCCCGGGCCTTGTACACACCGCCCGTCACACCATGGGAGTGGGTTGCAAAAGAAGTAGGTAGCTTAACCTTCGGGAGGGCGCTTACCACTTTGTGATTCATGACTGGGGTGAAGTCGTAACAAGGTAACCGTAGGGGAACCTGCGGTTGGATCACCTCCTTACCTTAAAGAACCTGCCTTTGCAGTGCTCACACAGATTGTCTGATGAATGATGAACTTCTGAATGTACTTTTGAGTGCATTAAGAAGTTTTGCTCTTTAAAAATCTGGATCAAGCTGAAAATTGAAACGACACACATGTTATGTGTGTTCGAGTCTCTCAAATTTTCGCAATCAGAAGTGAAACATCTTCGGGTTGTGAGGTTAAGCGACTAAGCGTACACGGTGGATGCCCTGGCAGTCAGAGGCGATGAAGGACGTGCTAATCTGCGAAAAGCGCCGGCGAGGTGATATGAACCTTTGACCCGGCGATGTCCGAATGGGGAAACCCAGTGTGATTCGTCACACTATCGTTAACTGAATACATAGGTTAACGAGGCGAACCGGGGGAACTGAAACATCTAAGTACCCCGAGGAAAAGAAATCAACCGAGATTCCCCCAGTAGCGGCGAGCGAACGGGGAGCAGCCCAGAGTCTGAATCAGCTTGTGTGTTAGTGGAAGCGTCTGGAAAGTCGCACGGTACAGGGTGACAGTCCCGTACACGAAAGCACACAGGTTGTGAACTCGAAGAGTAGGGCGGGACACGTGGTATCCTGTCTGAATATGGGGGGACCATCCTCCAAGGCTAAATACTCCTGACTGACCGATAGTGAACCAGTACCGTGAGGGAAAGGCGAAAAGAACCCCGGCGAGGGGAGTGAAAAAGAACCTGAAACCGTGTACGTACAAGCAGTGGGAGCACCTTCTTGGTGTGACTGCGTACCTTTTGTATAATGGGTCAGCGACTTATATTCTGTAGCAAGGTTAACCGTATAGGGGAGCCGAAGGGAAACCGAGTCTTAACTGGGCGTTAAGTTGCAGGGTATAGACCCGAAACCCGGTGATCTAGCCATGGGCAGGTTGAAGGTTGGGTAACACTAACTGGAGGACCGAACCGACTAATGTTGAAAAATTAGCGGATGACTTGTGGCTGGGGGTGAAAGGCCAATCAAACCGGGAGATAGCTGGTTCTCCCCGAAAGCTATTTAGGTAGCGCCTCGTGAACTCATCTTCGGGGGTAGAGCACTGTTTCGGCTAGGGGGCCATCCCGGCTTACCAACCCGATGCAAACTACGAATACCGAAGAATGTTATCACGGGAGACACACGGCGGGTGCTAACGTCCGTCGTGAAGAGGGAAACAACCCAGACCGCCAGCTAAGGTCCCAAAGTCATGGTTAAGTGGGAAACGATGTGGGAAGGCACAGACAGCCAGGATGTTGGCTTAGAAGCAGCCATCATTTAAAGAAAGCGTAATAGCTCACTGGTCGAGTCGGCCTGCGCGGAAGATGTAACGGGGCTAAACCATGCACCGAAGCTGCGGCAGCGACGCTTAGGCGTTGTTGGGTAGGGGAGCGTTCTGTAAGCCGTTGAAGGTGTGCTGTGAGGCATGCTGGAGGTATCAGAAGTGCGAATGCTGACATAAGTAACGATAAAGCGGGTGAAAAGCCCGCTCGCCGGAAGACCAAGGGTTCCTGTCCAACGTTAATCGGGGCAGGGTGAGTCGACCCCTAAGGCGAGGCCGAAAGGCGTAGTCGATGGGAAACAGGTTAATATTCCTGTACTTGGTGTTACTGCGAAGGGGGGACGGAGAAGGCTATGTTAGCCGGGCGACGGTTGTCCCGGTTTAAGCATGTAGGCGGAGGTTCCAGGTAAATCCGGTACCTTTTAACGCTGAGGTGTGATGACGAGGCACTACGGTGCTGAAGTAACAAATGCCCTGCTTCCAGGAAAAGCCTCTAAGCATCAGGTAACATCAAATCGTACCCCAAACCGACACAGGTGGTCAGGTAGAGAATACCAAGGCGCTTGAGAGAACTCGGGTGAAGGAACTAGGCAAAATGGTGCCGTAACTTCGGGAGAAGGCACGCTGATATGTAGGTGAAGCCCCTGCGGGTGGAGCTGAAATCAGTCGAAGATACCAGCTGGCTGCAACTGTTTATTAAAAACACAGCACTGTGCAAACACGAAAGTGGACGTATACGGTGTGACGCCTGCCCGGTGCCGGAAGGTTAATTGATGGGGTTAGCGGCAACGCGAAGCTCTTGATCGAAGCCCCGGTAAACGGCGGCCGTAACTATAACGGTCCTAAGGTAGCGAAATTCCTTGTCGGGTAAGTTCCGACCTGCACGAATGGCGTAATGATGGCCAGGCTGTCTCCACCCGAGACTCAGTGAAATTGAACTCGCTGTGAAGATGCAGTGTACCCGCGGCAAGACGGAAAGACCCCGTGAACCTTTACTATAGCTTGACACTGAACACTGGTCCTTGATGTGTAGGATAGGTGGGAGGCTTTGAAGCGTGGACGCCAGTCTGCGTGGAGCCGACCTTGAAATACCACCCTTTAATGGCTGGTGTTCTAACGTAGACCCGTGATCCGGGTTGCGGACAGTGTCTGGTGGGTAGTTTGACTGGGGCGGTCTCCTCCCAAAGAGTAACGGAGGAGCACGAAGGTTAGCTAATCCTGGTCGGACATCAGGAGGTTAGTGCAATGGCATAAGCTAGCTTGACTGCGAGAGTGACGGCTCGAGCAGGTGCGAAAGCAGGTCATAGTGATCCGGTGGTTCTGAATGGAAGGGCCATCGCTCAACGGATAAAAGGTACTCCGGGGATAACAGGCTGATACCGCCCAAGAGTTCATATCGACGGCGGTGTTTGGCACCTCGATGTCGGCTCATCACATCCTGGGGCTGAAGTAGGTCCCAAGGGTATGGCTGTTCGCCATTTAAAGTGGTACGCGAGCTGGGTTTAGAACGTCGTGAGACAGTTCGGTCCCTATCTGCCGTGGGCGCTGGAGAATTGAGGGGGGCTGCTCCTAGTACGAGAGGACCGGAGTGGACGCATCACTGGTGTTCGGGTTGTCATGCCAATGGCACTGCCCGGTAGCTAAATGCGGAAAAGATAAGTGCTGAAAGCATCTAAGCACGAAACTTGCCCCGAGATGAGTTCTCCCTGACCCTTTAAGGGTCCTGAAGGAACGTTGAAGACTACGACGTTGATAGGTCGGGTGTGTAAGCGCAGCGATGCGTTGAGCTAACCGATACTAATGAACCGTGAGGCTTAACCTTACAACGCCGAAGCTGTTTCGGCGAAGAGACAGAGACGATTTTCAGCCTGATACAGATTAACAGAATTTGCCTGGCGGCTTTAGCGCGGTGGTCCCACCTGACCCCATGCCGAACTCAGAAGTGAAACGCCGTAGCGCCGATGGTAGTGTGGGGTCTCCCCATGTGAGAGTAGGGAACTGCCAGGCATCAAATTTAGCGTGCTGATATGGCTCAGTTGGTAGAGCGCACCCTTGGTAAGGGTGAGGTCCCCAGTTCGACTCTGGGTATCAGCACCACTTTATACTTAGGGTAAAGTTCGGCAAGAAGTAAAAGAATTTGTCTGGCGGCTTTAGCGCGGTGGTCCCACCTGACCCCATGCCGAACTCAGAAGTGAAACGCCGTAGCGCCGATGGTAGTGTGGGGTCTCCCCATGTGAGAGTAGGGAACTGCCAGACATCAAATAAGAAGAACCCCGTACCGTAAGGTGCGGGGTTTTTTGCTTTGTGCGGTCTGAAAAGTCGGGTGGCGGCTTCGCCTTACCCGACCTACATAGCCCAGAGGCCCGGCAGGCAACGCGCCACCGGGCAAGACACCAGATTAATGAATCACCTGCGACAGGAAGGCTCGCGTACGTTCTGACTTAGGATGCGCAAAGAACTCATCCGGTGGCGCCTGCTCAACAATCTCCCCGCGGTCCATGAAGATCACCCGGTCGGCCACGGTTCGCGCAAACCCCATCTCATGCGTCACACACAGCATGGTCATGCCGGATTGTGCCAGCCCAATCATGGTGTCCAGAACCTCTTTCACCATTTCTGGATCGAGGGCAGATGTCGGTTCATCAAACAGCATAATTTTCGGCTTCATACACAGCGAACGGGCGATAGCCACACGCTGCTGTTGGCCACCCGATATCTGGCCAGGGAATTTATTGGCATGCTCTGCGATACGTACGCGTTCAAGGTAGTGCATTGCCAACGCCTCCGCTTCCTTTTTCGGCATCTTTCGTACCCAAATCGGCGCAAGCGTACAGTTCTGCAGAACGGTCAGGTGCGGAAACAGATTAAAGTGCTGAAATACCATTCCTACTTCCTGACGTACGCGTTCGATATTGCGGATATCTTCATTCAGCTCGATACCATCAACCACAATGCGTCCTTGCTGATGTTCTTCAAGATGATTAATACAGCGAATGGTTGTGGATTTTCCGGAGCCCGAAGGGCCGCAAAGGACGATGCGTTCTCCCTGCTTTACCTTAAGATTAATGTCCCTCAGGACATGAAATTGTCCGTACCATTTATTCACATTTTCCAGCGTAATCATCGCGTCGGCGGGTGTCATAGTTATTTGGCTCATAATTTCCTCAGTGCGGTGTACGCCCGGTGTTAAAGCGCTTTTCCAGATGCTGGCTGTAGCGCGACATGCTAAAACAAAAGATCCAGTAGATCAGGGCAGCAAAGACATATCCTTCGGTGGACATACCCAGCCAGACAGGGTCAACGGTTGCCTGTTGCACGCTGCTAAAGAGATCGAACAATCCGATAATGATCACCAGGCTGGTATCCTTGAAGAGGGCAATGATCGTGTTGACCAGACCCGGAATGACCAGCTTGAGTGCTTGTGGAAGAATGACCAGTCCCTGCGTTTTCCAGTAACCGAGAGCCAGTGATTCCGCAGCTTCGTACTGGCCCTTAGGCAACGCTTGCAGACCACCACGTACAACTTCAGCGACATAGGCGGACTGGAAGAGAATCACCCCCACCAGGGCACGGATCAGCTTGTCGATGGTTGTTCCCTCTGCCATAAACAGCGGCAGCATGACCGACGACATAAACAACACGGTGATAAGCGGTACGCCGCGCCAGAACTCAATGAAGATAACGGAGAGCACACGGACGATCGGCATTTTTGAACGCCGTCCCAGGGCCAGTAAAATCCCCCACGGTAAAGCACCAGCTATCCCCACTGAAGCGATAATCAGCGTCAGCGTCAGCCCGCCCCACTGGCGTGTTTCAACGCGTTCCAGTCCCAGGAAACCGCCATACAACAGTACCCAGACAATAATCGGATAAACTACAGCCCAGGCAGCAATATAGCGTCCACGCTGAGGCAGCTTTTTCCAGAACATAGCCGCGACAGAGAGCAGGCCGATAACCAGCGCCAGATTTATCCGCCAGCGCTGTTCATGGGGATACAATCCATACATGAACTGACCGAAACGCTCATGAATAAACACCCAGCAGGCGCCGGCTTTTGTACAGTCAGCTCGGGTTGAACCGACCCAGTTGGCCTGTAAAAACGCCCAGTTCAGCAGGGGAGGAATCAATTCCCACATGAGCCACAGGCAGACAATCGTCAGCAGGCTGTTACTCCAGCTGGAGAACAGATTCTTACGCGCCCACAGAATGAAACGCCCACCTGTCGAGTTGGCAGGGCGCGAGGAGTGCGACAGTATCGCTTTTGTCATCATAGATCCTTAGCGCTCGACCAGTGCTATACGGCGGTTATAAAGGTTCATCAGCAGTGAAATCACCAGGCTGATGATCAGATAGACAGACATCGTGATGGCGATGGTTTCAATGGCTTGTCCGGTCTGGTTAAGCACGGTTCCGGCGAAGAGTGACACCATATCCGGGTAACCAATGGCAGCGGCCAGCGACGAGTTTTTGACAATATTGAGATACTGGCTGGTCAGGGGGGGAATGATGACCCGTAAAGCCTGCGGAATGATGACCTGGCGAAGCGTCACGGTATGGGGCAATCCCAGCGAGCGTGCCGCCTCGTGCTGTCCATAAGGTACGGCCTGGATCCCTGCACGGATGATTTCTGCGATAAAGGCGGACGTATAAATCGACAGCGCCAGCGTCAGGGCTGCCAGCTCGGGAATTAATACCATCCCGCCCTGAAAGTTAAAGCCCCGCAGATGTGGAATATCCCAGTGCAGCGCTGCCCCAAACAGCCAGTGTGCTATTAGTGGCAGGCTAACGATCAGGACAGCTGCCGTGGGCCAGGTCCTACGAAGCTGACCGGTTTTGATCTGATGCTTGCGGTTAAAACGGAATACCCCCGCAGAGAGCGCAAGCGCTATCACAATCGCGCCGATAAAAGCGTACAGTCCTTCACCCGGTTGAGGAGAAGGAATGGACAACCCACGGTTACTGAGGAAAAACAGCTCAAACGCGTCGACGGCCTGGCGGGGACCGGGAAGGTTACGCAGTACGGCGAAATACCAGAAGAAGATCTGCAGGAGCGGGGGGATATTGCGGAACGTCTCGATGTAAACAGTCGACAGTTTCCGCAGAAGCCAGTTTTCAGAAAGACGCGCCAGGCCAATAAAGAAGCCCAGTATCGACGCGAAGACGATACAAAGCGCCGATACCAATAGCGTATTCAGTAAACCGACCACGAACACGCGTCCGTACGTGTCACCTTCCTGGTAATCAATAAGGTGCTGAACAATACCGAACCCCGCGCTGCGATCTAAAAACGCGAAACCGGAAGTAATGCCGCGGTTATTCAGGTTGGTGATGGTGTTATGGATGAGATACACGGCGATGAGAACAACCGCAACAATAGCAATAATCTGGAATAGCCAGGCGCGGACCGCGGGATGAGAAAAGGATAGCGATCCTTTTACGGCTGAGCGGCGATGGGACATAAAGAAACCTCAGTAACCATGACTCTGGAGTGGGCACTGCCGGAGCAGTGCCCGTTACAGCTATGACTTAACGTACTGGTGGTGCGTACTGAATACCGCCGTTGTTCCAGAGATTGTTCTGGCCGCGTTTGATCTTCAGCGGGCTTTCCGATCCCACATTGCGCTCAAAGATCTCAGAGTAGTTGCCCACCTGTTTGATGATGTTGTAAGCCCACTTGTTATCCAGCTTCAGATCCTTGCCGAAATCACCTTCTTTACCGAGCAGGTGTGCCATATCCGGGTTGGATGGCTTAGCGGCTTTCTCATCAACGTTTTTAGAGTTGATGCCCATCTCTTCTGCGTTCAGCATAGCAAACAGCGTCCAGCGAACGATGGAGAACCAGTCTTCATCGCCACGACGAACGACGGGGCCGAGAGGCTCTTTGGAGATGACTTCAGGCAGGACAATCCACTCTGCCGGGTTGCTCAGCTTAATGCGTAAGGCATACAGCTGTGACTGGTCAGAGGCCAGCGTGTCGCAACGGCCGGATTCCAGCGCTTTGGCCGATTCATCCGAGCGGTCGAATGTCACAGGGGTGTATTTCATGTTGTTTGCTTTGAAATAATCCGCGACGTTCAGCTCGGTATCGGTGCCCGCCTGGATACAAACGGTGGCGCCATCCAGTTCCTTGGCGCTTTTCAGGCCCGCTTTATTGTGGGTCAGGAAGCCGATGCCGTCATAATAGGTCACGCCCGTAAATGACATCCCCATGCCGGCATCACGGGAGGAAGTCCAGGTGGTATTACGGGAGAGCATGTCGACCTCACCGGACTGCAGCGCCGTAAAGCGTTCTTTCGCCGTCAGCGGGGTATATTTTACTTTGCTGTCATCGCCAAAAACGGCGGCTGCAACGCCACGGCAGACATCCACATCAATACCGGTAAATTTGCCGTTCGCATCGGCATAAGAGAAGCCAGGCAAACCGTCACTGATACCACATTGAACAAAACCTTTCTTTTTAACGGCATCCAGTGTCGTTCCCGCATGGGCTTGACCGGCTACGGCAAACAACATGCCTGCAGCGGCCAGGCTGGCTATCATCGTCTTTTTCATAATGCATCCTGTGTGGCGAAATTTATCGTTATAGAGGCGTTTTTAAACGCTTTACCTGTCTGTGGCTTTGGCCAACGTTTATAAAGCAAACGTAATGCCAGTTTTGCGTTCGACAAAATAAGAGACGAGTGAACGCTCAATGCTGAGTGTAGACAGGCTTAAATAAAACGAGCGCCCCGAAACGGTGCGAAATTACAACCTGTGCCACAAATCGGAGCAAAAGTTGCGAGTCGGGTCAGGAAAAAGAAGAGATAGTTTTCAGCGTGAATATTGGCAGGGTATTCAATAATCTTAATGTGTGAAAATCATCACGATAGAATAAGTAATTTGAATGAATATGCGAAAAAGCTGTGACTGACTTCAGGCTTAGATTAATTTAGTGAATAAATACAGGGCTAATTTTTTACTTATTTGAAAATATTGCACTCATTAAAAGCAAAAGCGCGGCCAGAGCCGCGCTTTCTCAACAGATGTTACTTCGTCAGGGCAACAATACCCAGCGTCAGACCCGCTACTGCGGCAGCACCGCCGGCGATAGCACCCGCAGTCTCCCAGTTATCCTGGGTGGTGCCTTTCATACAGGTATTGGTATGAACCAGTCGGCCTTGATCGTCGTAAACCGGTACACATGGAGAGTCGTGCGCGCAACCAGCAAGCAGCGCAGCGAGAAGTGCAACGGAAATGAATCTTTTCATGATGTTACCTCAGTATTATTTCTCATCCGCTATAAAGCCAGGAGGGCTATTAACGAACTGGAGGTTATTTTACCACCGGGGTAAGTCCTCGTTACACGAGGAATAATCTCAAATTATGTAGTTTGTAAAAATCGTGGAGAAAAGTCGGTTTCAGGAGGAATTAATGGAGAAATTATGGAGTTGTAAGAGACTGTTTTCACTTAATGCAAATCATCATATTCTTAATGCTTCCTTTATGTAAAACCTAATTCGTTGTTTAAGTTAAAAATAAAAAGGCACCAGAGGTGCCTTTTCAGGGAAACATTAACCTTTATGGTGAGTAAACCGTCGCCGAACAACCACAAAGAAAACGGGCACGAAGAAAATCGCCAGAAGCGTTGCGGAAAGCATTCCCCCCATAACGCCCGTACCGACGGCGTTTTGCGCGCCGCTCCCGGCCCCGGTGCTGATCACCAGCGGCATGACGCCAAGAATAAAGGCCAGGGATGTCATCAGGATCGGTCGAAGGCGCATCCTGGAAGCTTCCAGCGTGGCTTCAATAATGCCTTTGCCTTCTTTATCCATCAGGTCTTTAGCAAATTCGACGATCAGGATGGCGTTTTTCGCCGATAAACCAATCGTCGTCAGCAGGCCGACCTGGAAATAGACGTCATTGTTTAACCCGCGCAGCGACGCTGCGAGAAGAGCCCCAATGACCCCAAGCGGCACAACCAGCATAACGGAGAACGGAATGGACCAGCTTTCATACAGCGCAGCCAGGCACAGGAACACCACGATCAGTGAAATGGCGTACAGGGCAGGCGCCTGGTTACCCGAGAGCCGCTCCTGATAAGACATCCCCGTCCAGTCATAGCCGATGCCGGAAGGCAGTTTTGCCGCGAGACTTTCCATCATAGCCATGGCCTCACCGGTGCTTTTACCCGGGGCTGATTCACCCAGGATCTCCATAGAGGGCATCCCGTTATAGCGTTCCAGACGAGGTGAACCATACACCCAGCGAGCGTTGCTGAAGGCGGAGAACGGGACCATTTCCCCATTCGCGCTGCGTACGTAAAGGTTGTTAATATCTCCCGGCAACATACGGAATTTTGCGTCGGCCTGTACGTAGACCTTTTTCACTCGGCCATGATCGATAAAGTCATTCACATAGGTGCCACCTAAGGCCGTCGAAATCGTCTGGTTGACGTCAGAAAGGCTGACGCCCAGCGCCTGCGCTTTCTCCTGATCGACATCAAGCTTGAACTGAGGCGTATCTTCAAGTCCGTTAGGGCGCACGCGAACCAGCAGGTCAGGGTGCTCATGCACCATGCTGAGCAGTTGGTTACGCGCCTGCGTCAGCTGGGTATGCCCCAGGTTGGCCTGATCGATCAATTCAAAATCGAAGCCCGTGGCGGTACCCAGTTCGATAATTGCAGGCAGGTTAAACGGGAACACGAGGCCATCTGTAATTTGACTGAAGGCTTTTGTCGCGCGACCCACAATGGCTTCAACGCCGTTTTCCGCCCCCGGGCGCTCCTCCCAGGGCTTCAGGCTGACGAAGGCGATACCAGCGTTCTGACCCTGGCCGCTAAAGCTAAAGCCGTTTACGGTAAAGACGGATTCCACGTTCGCCTTTTCGTTGTTCAGATAGTAGTCCTGAACCTGATCGAGGACCTGCTGAGTACGCGTCTGGGTTGCACCCGCCGGGAGTTGAACCATCGTCATAAACACCCCCTGATCCTCTTCGGGCAGGAAGGAGGTAGGCAAGCGCAGGAAGAGCACCGCCATCCCACCGACGATAATGATGTACACCGCCAGATAGCGCCCTGTCTTACGCAAAATACCGCTCACGCTGTTGCTGTAGTGCTCCACGCTTTTATCAAAGAGCGCATTAAACCAGCCGAAGAAGCCACCTTTCTTCTCATGATGGTCGCCGGATACGGGCTTAAGCAACGTTGCGCAGAGTGCGGGCGTAAGGATTAGCGCAACCAGTACGGACAACGCCATAGCGGAAACGATAGTCAGCGAGAACTGGCGATAGATCGCCCCCGTCGAGCCGCCAAAAAAGGCCATCGGAATAAAGACCGCCGAGAGCACCATGGCGATCCCCACCAGTGCACCCTGGATCTGCTCCATCGACTTCTGCGTGGCCTCTTTCGGCGGCAGTTTGTCTTCGACCATGACGCGTTCAACGTTCTCAACGACCACGATAGCGTCATCGACCAGCAGACCTATCGCCAGCACCATACCGAACATCGTCAGGGTGTTGATGGAGAAACTGAATGCCGCCAGAACCGCAAAGGTACCCAGCAGAACGACCGGCACCGCGATAGTCGGGATGAGCGTCGCCCGCAGGTTTTGCAGGAACAGGTACATGACCAGGAAGACGAGAACGATCGCTTCAAACAGGGTCTTCACCACTTCGTGAATGGAGATTTTCACAAAAGGGGTGGTGTCGTAGGGATAGACAACTTTCAGCCCCTGCGGGAAGAACTGCTGCAGTTGCGCCAGCTTGCTCTTAATGGCTGCCGCGGTGTCCAGCGCATTTGCCCCGGTTGCCAGCTTAATCCCCAGGCCGGTTGCCGCCTGCCCGTTGATTTTAGTGACCATGTTGTAGTTTTCGCCACCCAGCTCAATACGAGCCACGTCCTTCAGATGAACCATCGAGCCGTCCTGATTCACCTTGAGCGTCAC
This sequence comes from Enterobacter cloacae complex sp. ECL352, assembly GCF_020149545.1. Lineage (NCBI taxonomy): Bacteria > Pseudomonadati > Pseudomonadota > Gammaproteobacteria > Enterobacterales > Enterobacteriaceae > Enterobacter > Enterobacter cloacae complex sp. ECL352. Next base: position 1,904,324 of record NZ_CP083709.1, on the reverse strand, counting down.
GCGGCCAAACTCCTCCGGTGATTTCAGGCGGGTTTGCGCGATGATCGAGGCATTCAGCTGCTGCCCGGGAATGGACGGCGTTCCGCCCAGCTGGCCTGCCGCTATCTGGTCGTTCTGCGTTTTCAGCTGGTTGATAATATCCTGCGGCGTCAGCTGGTATTTGTTCATCGCATTGCTGTCGAGCCAGATGCGCATCGCATATTGAGCGCCAAACAGCTGAACGTCACCGACGCCAGACGTTCGGCTGATGGCATCTTTGACGTTCGAAGCGACATAGTCAGAGATGTCATTCTGCGTGAGATTTTTGTTGTCTGAAACAAAGCCGGCGACCAGCAGGAAGCTACTGCTGGATTTCTCCACGCCAATCCCTTGCTGCTGTACCTCTTGCGGCAGCAGCGGCATGGCGAGCTGCAGCTTGTTCTGCACCTGCACCTGGGCGATGTCCGGATCGGTTCCTGACTCGAAGGTCAGGGTGATGGTGACGTTACCCGCTGAATCGCTGGTGGAGGACATATACATCAGCTTATCGATACCGTTCATGTTCTGTTCGATAACCTGGGTCACGGTATCCTGCACCGTTTGGGCGTCGGCTCCCGGGTAGGTCGCGGATATCGCCACCGCGGGAGGGGCAATGGTCGGATACTGTGCGACGGGAAGTTTGAGAATGGCCAGCCCGCCTGCAATCATCAAAATGATGGCAAGTACCCAGGCGAAAACCGGTCTTTGAATAAAGAAATTAGCCATGTCGTCGTCCCTTAACCGGCTGGCGTCGTGGTGATATCAGGCGTGGCGACGACGGTTACCCCGGGTCTGACTTTCTGTAGCCCGCTGACAATCACGCGGTCACCGTTTTTCAGCCCTTCCGTCACCAGCCAGCGATCGCCAATTGCCTGAGGGGCCACGACGGTTCGCGGCTCAACCTGATTTTTATCATTCACCACCAGGACGGTTGCATCGCCTCGCGGTGTACGGGTCACGCCTTGCTGTGGTACCAGAATCGCCTCCGGCTGGGTGCCTTCATCAATGCGGGCGCGAACGAACATGCCGGGTAACAACAGATGCTGAGGGTTCCGGAAAATGGCGCGCAGGGTAATCGAGCCGGTACTTTCATCGACCGTGACGTCAGAGAACTGCAATGTGCCTTTTAGCGGGTAGGGCTGCCCGTTCTCCATCAGCAGCTCAACGTTGCTGGCGATATCACCTTTTTGCAGGCTTGTCTGTTTCAGGCGCATAAAATCATTACTGGACTGGGTGACATCAACATAAATCGGATCGAGAAGCTGGACCGTTGCCAGCGCTGCGGCTTGCCCGTTCGTCACCAGCGCCCCTTCGGTCACGCTGGATTTTCCGATACGACCATCAACCGGAGAGGTCACTTTGGTGTAGGCAAGGTTGATACGTGCGCTCTCAACACCCGCTTTTGCGGCAACCACGCTGGCATCTGCCTGCTGAGCCGTCGCCACGGCCTGGTCATACTCCTGCTTACTGACATACTGGGTGCCTACCAGAGGGAGATAACGTTTCACCGTCAGGTGCGCAATATTGGCCGCCGCCTGAGCCTTCGCCAGTTCGCCTTTCGCGCTGTCATAGGCTGCCTGATAGGGCGCAGGATCAATCTGGTAAAGTGACTCGCCCGCTTTTACATCGCTACCCTCCGCGAAGTTACGGCGCAGGATAATGCCGCTAACCTGAGGACGAACCTCCGCAACGCGAAATGCATCTGTTCTGCCCGGGAGTTCAGTGGTGACCGCCAGAGGCGCGCTTTTCACAATATGCACGCTGACCTGAGGCGCCTGCTGGTGTTGCCGTTGATTTTCCTGACCATCGCATCCAGTGAGCAGTACCGCGCAGACAATGAAACCGGATAAGGGCAAGCGTCTGAAATGATTCGTCATTACTGTTCCTTTAAATACCCATTCACCGATATATGCCGCGAATCGGTAGCAGGGGCAGAGGGATAAAAATAAAATGTAGCTGCGTATAATAATGAGGGTATTTAATGTTTTTTAATTTATAAGTGCGAATGACCATGCTCGTAGAAAAAATCAGAATCAGACCGGGTCCATTCAGGGATATACTTCAGGCATGTTAATCAGGTAAATGAGTTTAATGTTTTTAATTATTCACTCCGCCAATTTAATTGGAGCGATATATTTATATTGATTATAAATTAAGAGGGGTGACTTTTTTTGTGCAAAATTAAAACGGATTTTAGTGAATACTTACATTTGCATGAACGCAATATTACTTTTAAACCTTGTGAGTAACGAGTAGTTGCCTATGGCGCGTAAAAAGAAAGAAGAGGCTCAACAAACCCGGCAGCAGCTGATTGAGGCGGCTATTGAACAGTTTGCGACGCGGGGCGTAGCCAGCACGACGCTGACGGATATCGCTGATGCTGCTAAGGTGACGCGCGGCGCGATCTACTGGCACTTCACCAGTAAATCTGAAATATTTAATGCCATCTGGGAACAGCAATTACCGCTTCGCGAGATTATTCACGACAGGCTTTCCTTTTCCGATAGTGACGATCCATTGTTAAAACTTCGTGAGCAATTTATTACTGCGCTGCAGTATATTGCCCATGAACCCCGGCAATGTGCGCTTTTACAAATTCTGTATCATAAGTGTGAATTTAGCAGCGATATGATTTCTGAACGTGAAATTAGAAAGCGTATCGGATTCAACGATGACACGCTACGCGCCGCGCTGGAGACCTGTATTTCGCGAAACATCATTTCGCCACAGGTGAATGTTGATCTCACCTTGATTGTATTCCACGGTTTTTTTAGCGGAATAATTAAAAACTGGTTAATGAATAACGACAGTTTTAATCTTTATCAGCAGGCTCCCGCTCTGGTCGATAGCATACTGGCGACACTCCCGGTTATTCGCGTGTCGCCAGATGAGGGTGCTTACTGTTCAGCGCCAGGTAACATTTCCCCTCGGGCACAAAGTGCTTCTATGGTCTGCGCGCTGACGGGTTTACCTAACAGATAACCCTGAAGGGTGTTACAGCCCAGCTCGGTTAAAAAGGCTTGCTGCGCTTCGGTTTCCACACCTTCAGCCACAACTTTCAGGTTAAGTGTTTTAGCGAGAGCCACAATCGCAGAGACAATAGTGGCATCCTCGCTCTCGCCGCTGAGCTCTTGCACAAACGCCCTGTCGATTTTCAATTCACAGGCCGGTAAGCGCTTGAGGTACAGCAGGCTCGAATATCCGGTGCCAAAATCATCAATGGAGGCCTTCACCCCCGCATTCGTCAGCTCTGTCAGCACGCGTATGCTCTCATCCGGGTTGCTCATCGCCGTGGTTTCCGTCACTTCGAGGATCAACATTTCCGGTGGCACCTGGTGAAGTGCCAGGCAGTCGAGAACCGTTTTAACCAGCGAAGGTTGTTCAAACTGCAGTGTCGACAGGTTTACCGCCATTGACCAGCTTTGATGTCCCTGAAGATGCCATTCCCGCAGCTGGCGACAGGCTTCATTAATCACCCAGTTGCCAATCGGGACGATCAGCCCCGTTTTTTCCGCCAGCGGCAGAAAAAGGTCCGGCGTCAGTAACCCCTGCTTAGGATGCTGCCAGCGCAACAGCGCCTCGAATCCGAGGACCGGGCCCGCCGGGGCGTGAAATTTTGGCTGATACAGCAGGCGCAGCTCATTGCGATCGATCGCCATCCACAGATCGTTCATTAACTGGAGATGGGTCTGCGCCAGGGTGTTCATGGAGGGCTGGAAGAAGTGATAACCGTTACGGCCCATATGCTTCGTGTGATACATCGCCGCGTCGGCGTTAAACATCAGCTCACGCTCGGTTTTGCCGTCGTGAGGGTACAGCGCGATACCAATGCTGAGGGTCACCACCAGTTCATAGGGGCTAAGATTGAACGGGCTATCGATCGCGCGCACCAGCGAATTCGCCAGCGATGCCGCGTCGTCCGGACCTTCTCCCTCTGCCAGCAGAACAAATTCATCACCGCCGATACGTGCAAGGGTGAACTGGCCCTTCAGGAGAAGCAGCAGGCGCTGCGTAACGGCGACCAGCAGCCTGTCACCGACATCATGGCCGTAGGCATCATTGATGGCTTTAAAGCCGTCAAGATCCATGAACATCAGGGCAAAGTGATTCCCTTCACGATCGGCTTTGCTGATGGCCTGATCGAGTCTGTCTTCCAGCAGGATACGGTTGGGCAGACGCGTCAGGGTATCGTGTAGCGCCAGCTGAGCGAGTTCCCGGTTAGCTTCTGCCAGCGACGAGGCCAGCAGGGCGGTGCGTGCCTGAAGGCGGGCATCCAGCATCGACACCAGCAGGGTGATCCCAAGAATTGAGAGCGCGACCACGCTGACCAGAACCGCCAGCCAGCTCCCGTTGATACCCTCATGGTGAACCATTGTGGACATCGGAAACTGCGCCGCTTTCATCCCGGCATAGTGCATGCCGGCAATGGCAATGCCCATCGTGATGGCGGCACCCATGCGCATCAGCACGACCTGCGCGGCTTCGCGACGCAGGCGGAAGGTCAGCCATAATGCCGCGAGCGAAGCGGCAAGCGCAATCACGATCGAAATGGCCACCCAGACCTTGTCCCAGATTATCCCGGGCATCACCTCCAGCGCCGCCATGCCGGTGTAATGCATGGCAACAATACCGCTTCCCATCACCAGCGCGCCGGGCAGCAGTCGACGCAGGCGTAGTTGCTCGCAGCTCACAAGCCATAGCGCAAATAGCGACGAACCCACGGCGATGACCATAGATAAAACCGTCAGGGTGGCGTTGTAGCTCATGCTCATGGAGAGATCCATCGCCAGCATGCCGATAAAATGCATGGCCCACACGCCAATCCCCATAGCAATACCGCCGCCAGCCAGCCAGACGCGGGCAGCGACACCCTGACTCCCGGCGACGCGTGCAGCCATGTTCAGCGCGGTATACGCAGCAAGAATGGCAACAACAAAGGAGAGGACGACAAGGATAGGGTTGTATTGGCTGACCAGCATGGACGGTTCTACTCGAGTGTGGGGTTACGCTAGAGCGGTTGAGAAGGGCGAGACATTATCACCGTCAGGTAATGGCTCAAAGGGATTTAAATCCCCGTTTTTAGTGGGTAATAACGGGGTGATTTGCGCAATCGGGCGGTTAGTCGAGCTCTGAGCAGTTCACGAGTTTCAGCGGATTGACGGAGTTCATATTGCGACACTTATCGGTTTCGGTGCTCATCAGTTCAATCCACTGCATCAGGAGTGCATCGAAAATGAGAACGGAGATTGCAAAAACAACCAGCCACCAGTATTTACGAATCATTGTGTCATTCCGCAGGAAGATCGCCACTAAGGTGGGGGAAATATACACGAAAAACCGGGGTTGAAAAGCAGGAGAGGCGAAGGTTTACAATGCGTTGACGGAGAAGCGCAGGTAATAAAAAAGGCGCTTCCCCATGCCGAAGAGCGCCTTTTTAAACAAGCATTTAACTGATTAGTATCAGTTCATGCCGTATTTTTTCAGTTTCTTACGCAGAGTACCACGGTTGATACCCATCATCAGCGCAGCGCGGGTTTGGTTACCGCGGGTGTATTGCATCACCATGTCCAACAGTGGCTGTTCAACTTCAGCCAGTACCAGCTCATACAGGTCATTAACATCCTGACCGTTCAGTTGAGCAAAATAGTTCTTCAGTGCCTGTTTAACCGAGTCACGCAGGGGCTTTTGAGTTACCTGGTCCTGAGAGTTAACGGTAGAAACGGTCAGTACGTCAGAATTTACGCGTTGTTCGAACATAGTTCTGTCAGCTCTTTATTTCATTACGCAAGATTTTCGAAGTATGCCTCCAACGCCTCCAGCTGTACGCTGGCATCCTCTATGGCGTTGAATGTGCGCCGAAACTGGTCATCTGGAGCGTGCTCCTGGAGATACCAGGAGACGTGTTTACGCGCAATTCGGTACCCTTTTGCCTGACCGTAGTGGTCATGCAGTTCCCGAACATGCGAACAAAGCAAGCGCTTAACCTCTGCCAAAGGCAGCGGGGCAAGCAGCTCCCCAGTGTCCAGATAATGCTGGATTTCCCGGAAGATCCAGGGTCTTCCCTGAGCTGCACGTCCTATCATCAGAGCATCAGCTCCCGTATAGTCGAGTACAGCCCTGGCTTTAAGCGGGTCAGTTATGTCGCCATTCGCGATAATCGGAATGGAAACTTTCTGCTTAACTGCCCGAATGCTGTCGTATTCAGCTTCACCGTTGAACAAACAGGCGCGAGTGCGTCCATGGATGGTCAGGGCCTGAATGCCACAGTCTTCGGCCAGTTGGGCAATCTCTACACAGTTACGGTGTTCCGGCGACCAACCCGTGCGAATCTTCAACGTAACAGGAACGTCCACCGCGCTGACAACCGCCGTCAGGATAGCTTTCACCTGGTCGGGGTATTGCAGAAGGGCTGAACCTGCAAGCTTGCGATTCACCTTTTTGGCCGGGCACCCCATATTGATATCAATAATCTGGGCACCACTTTCCACGTTAATCCGCGCGGCATCTGCCATCTCTTCAGGCACGCTTCCGGCAATTTGCACGGTGCGAATACCTGGTTCATCAACGTGCACCATCCGAAGGCGGGATTTATCGCTTTCCCAAACCTGCGGGTTAGACGACATCATCTCGGATACGGTTAAACCGGCTCCCATCTCGTAGCACAGCGTCCTGAACGGCCGGTCTGTAATACCTGCCATTGGGGCTGCGATCAGGCGATTTCTAAGCTGGTGGTGTCCGATGCGCATGAGTTAAGAAATGACCATACTGTGACTGCAAGGCGGCGTATATTACGCATTTTTTGCACGAGATGAAAGGCCAAACTTTGAACAATCCACTGTTGTAGATCAAGGAATCGCCGCCCAATCTTCTCGTTAAAAATTATTCATTATTTAAATCATTAAGTTATATGATAATGGTTATTTTATGGGCGCTTACAATTTCCCGTAACTTCTCATCATTTCTGAATAAATGCGTCGCTGAAGCGGGATAATCTGCTGTTTTTAACAGCAGATTTCCCTTCTTCTTTGCGATCTGCGTCGCATTTTAGAACATGATCGTCATGCGAAAAATGCCTGTTATTCGACCACGACGCGCCCATGCAGCGACTGTACCGGACGGTTATTATCGTGATGCATTGTCCGGGTGAATCTGGCAAGTTGTTCTGCAGAAACCGTCAGGGGCTGTTTAAGTACAATCCAGGTAACGCCTTCTGAACACGGTGGAGTGGTCAGTGAACCGCTAAAGCGCCAGTACGTTTTATTTTTTGGCAGCAGTTTGTTCAGGTTGAGATCCTGTTTGATGGAGACGTTCTGCTCGGCCTGCTGAGGCATAACGCGCCACAGTTTTTCAAGCTCCGGGTTTGCGGCCCCTTTATCAAACATGACCGCCACCACCGTCAGTTCCCCACTGGCATTTTTATGAACCAGATGCATTTCCATCGCGTATCTCTTGCCATGTACGGTGTTTTCGCTCGGCGCGTGGAAATGGAACTGCTGTAACGTCCAGGTTTGCTTATCGAGAGTAAGGGTATCGCGGGTGTTCGCCTGTTCACCTGCCTGAATGGTATGGCCATTGTTCGTCAGTGTAACAGGGCCATCAACGTAGTGGGTTTGTAGCGGGGAGAGATGGGCGTTAGTGGTCGAATCAATATTAACAGGAGACTGGTTCATACCGCTTTGACAGGTCTTATATGCCTCGTCCATCTCGCCCCAGTGTTGCGGTGAACCTTCCCCTTCATAGCTCCAGTGTGATGCAAATGCTGAAGCCGAAATCATGCTCAGCGCCAGCAGCGCTGCCTTGCCTGTAACGTGTGTCATCATATTCTTCCGGTGAATTTTTGTAATACAAATCAACATGATTTGTAGGGTTATTTTACCGAAGAATGAACGGGGGAGAGAGGATTATCAGAGGGTGAGAGGCGTGGTCAGATGACCACGCCAGATTCTTATTTTTTACGGCCGGTGATGCGGCACCACTCTTCTTTTTCCACCACCGGGTCGAGGGCAAAGAGATCGGCGTAGGCTTCACACACGCTGTCGGCCTGGCTTGCCAGGATACCGGAAAGCCCCAGCAGACCGCCCTCAACGGGCAGCACGCTGATTAACGGAGCCAGTTCGCGCAGTGGGCCCGCCAGAATGTTAGCGACCACCACATCGGCTTTCATGGCTTCTGGCTGAGCATCCGGCAGATACAGCTCCAGACGATCGGAGACGCCGTTACGCTCGGCATTATCGCGGCTGGCCTGAATCGCCTGCGGATCGATATCGATCCCGATGGCTTTTGCCGCGCCCAGCTTCAGGGCTGCAATCGCGAGGATCCCGGATCCGCAGCCGAAGTCGATCACTGTCTTACCGTCCAGATCCAGACCATCCAGCCACTGCAGGCACAGAGACGTGGTTGGGTGAGTACCGGTACCAAACGCCAGACCCGGGTCGAGCATCACGTTGACTGCGCTTTCATCAGGGACATCGCGCCAGCTCGGGCAGATCCACAGACGTTTGCCGAACTGCATCGGGTGGAAGTTATCCATCCACTCGCGTTCCCAGTCTTTGTCTTCCAGCTGTTCGATTTTATGCACGAAACCCGCGCCCAGCAGAGGATGATTCTCCAGAATCGCGACAACCTCTTTCATATCGGTTTCGGCATCAAACAGGCCAATAACGTCGGTATCACCCCACAGGCGGGTTTCGCCCGGCAGCGGCTCAAAGACCGGCGTGTCATGCGTGTCCTGGAAGGTGATAGAGACCGAACCGGCCTCCATCAGCGCATCGCTCAGCTCTTCGGCGTTCGCGCCGGTTGTGTTCAGTTTTAGTTGGATCCACGGCATGGCAAAACTCTTTATTTATCAGTAGAAATCATAGCGGGTTGTGGGACGGGCTGACCGAAACGGTTCCCCACCACAAACGCCAGTAAACTTAGCAGTAACGAAGGCACAATTGGATGGAAGCCCAGGTACTGAATCTTAAACGTTGCGAGGACGGCGTAAAGCACGCCGCCGACAATCATCGCGCTCAGCGCACCGGCGGCATTCGCGCGCTCCCAGTAGAGCCCTAACACCAGCGGCCACAGGAATACCGCTTCAAGCCCACCAAATGCCAGCAGGTTCAGCCAGATGATCATCTCTGGCGGGCGCCACGCGGCTAACAGCAGCAATGCCCCTAACACCAAAGTAATAACGGCCGACATGCGCTTCAGGCGCCGTTCATTCTCTGCCTGCTCAGGACGCAGGTTCAAATAGAGATCTTTTATGATCGTAGCGGAACTTTGCAGCAGCTGAGCGTTGATGGTCGACATAATGGCGGCCATCGGTGCGGCGAGGAAGATCCCGGCGGCAAATGGCGGCAGCACTTTAACCATCAGGGTTGGGATAACCAGATCGGGTACGGTAAGGTCAGGAATAACTGCCCGACCTAACGCGCCCGCCAGGTGCATACCAAACATCAGGATCGCAACCACGATAGTGCCGATAATGATACCTCTGTGCACGGCTTTGCTGTCTTTGTAAGAGATACAGCGTACGGCGGTATGCGGCAGGCCAATCACCCCAAAGCACACCAACACCCAGAACGAGGTCATAAAGGTTGGCGAAAGGATGTCATCCGCGCCCTGCGGCGAAACCAGTTTTGGATCGATCGTCTCGAGCGTTTCAACCGCATGGCTCAGGCCGCCCGCGGCGTGGACGATGCCGACCAGCAGGACAAGAGTGCCGATAAGCATAACCATGCCCTGCATCGTATCGTTCAGCACGCTGGCGCGGAATCCGCCAAACGCGGTATACAGCGCAATGCTGACTCCGAAGATGATCAAGCCTGTCTCGTAGGGAATACCCGCTGCCGTTTCCAGCAGGCGTGCCCCGCCGATAAACTGTACCGTCATTGCGCCAATAAAGGCCACCAGCAGGCTTAAGCTGGCCAGCCACACCAGTAAACGGCTCTGATAGCGGGCAAACAGCATATCGTTGAGCGTCACGGCATTATAACGGCGCGCCAGAATGGCAAATTTTTTACCCAGTATGCCCAGCGAGAGCCAGACGGCAGGAAGCTGGATCATCGCCAGCAGCACCCAGCCTAACCCGTATTTATAGGCCGCACCGGGTCCGCCGATAAACGAACTGGCGCTGATGTAGGTCGCGGTCAGCGTCATGGCCAGCACGACGCCGCCCATCGAGCGGCTGCCCAGAAAATACTCGTTCAGGAAGGTGCCCGTCGTTCTTTTACGCATGGCGTAAACGGATAAACCAAACACCACTAACAAGTAAGCGATAAGCGGCAGAATGACTTCAAGCTGCATCATCGTCCTCCAGCGGAATATCGCGATAGATGAATTTCACCATTGCCCAGCACAGCAGGATGAAGACCAGCGGTACCAGCAGACACGCCATTTCGAACCAGTGCGGCAGGCCAGTGATGCCAATAGCGGAGTCAGGTAAGTAAGCAGTTACTAACCATGCTGCGAGATAGAGAAGGGTCAGCCACAGCGCCCAGCGCGCTTCTTTATGGGCCTGAACAAAACGTTTGTCCATTTTTTGTCCCTTGTGGATGAAGAAAGCGGGGATTGTACATGATGAGGCTTTCCAGGCCCCAGAAATAAAAAAGGCCGGATAATCCGGCCTTTTAGCAACACAGGTTTCTTACTTCTCGTTCAGACCGAGTTTTTTCTCCAGATAGTGGATGTTAGTTCCACCATTCTGGAAGTGCTCGTCGCTCATGATACGCATCTGCAGATCAACGTTGGTTTTGATACCGTCGATGATCAGCTCCTGCAGGGCGTTTTTCATGCGGGCAATCGCCACGTCACGGTTTTCGCCGTAGCAGATAAGCTTGCCGATCATTGAGTCATAGTACGGCGGTACGGTGTAACCGGCGTAGATATGAGACTCCCAGCGCACACCAAAGCCACCCGGCGCGTGGAAACGCGTGATTTTACCCGGGCTTGGCAGGAAGGTGTTCGGGTCTTCGGCGTTGATACGGCACTCTACCGCATGGCCTTTCACCACAACTTCTTCCTGCTTGATGGACAGCGGCTGGCCTGCAGCGATACGCAACTGTTCTTTGATCAGGTCAACGCCGGTGATCATTTCGGTAACCGGGTGTTCAACCTGAATACGGGTGTTCATTTCGATGAAATAGAACTCGCCGTTTTCGAACAGGAACTCAAAGGTACCTGCACCGCGATAGCCGATATCGACACACGCTTTGGAGCAACGCTCGCCGATGTAGCGACGCAGTTCCGGGGTAATGCCCGGTGCTGGTGCTTCTTCGACCACTTTCTGGTGACGACGCTGCATGGAGCAGTCACGTTCTGCCAGATAGATCGCGTTACCCTGACCGTCAGCCAGCACCTGAATTTCGATGTGGCGTGGGTTTTCCAGGTATTTTTCCATGTACACCATGTCATTGCTGAAAGCGGCTTTCGCTTCTGCTTTGGTCATGGAGATGGACTGCGCCAGTTCAGCATCGCTGCGCACAACGCGCATACCGCGACCGCCGCCGCCGCCGGACGCCTTGATGATAACCGGATAGCCAATGCGTTTAGCATGAGCACGGTTAGCATCCATGTCGTCGGTCAGAGGGCCGTCAGAGCCTGGTACGGTTGGAACACCGGCTTTTTTCATCGCGGTGATTGCAGACACTTTGTCGCCCATCAGGCGGATGGTGTCGGCTTTCGGGCCGATGAAGATGAAGCCAGAGCGTTCAACCTGCTCAGCAAAGTTGGCGTTCTCAGAGAGGAAGCCGTAACCCGGATGAATTGCCACCGCGCCGGTGATTTCAGCGGCGCTGATGATAGCCGGGATGTTCAGATAGCTTTTTACGGACGGAGCCGGGCCAATACAGACCGTCTCATCCGCCAGCAATACGTGTTTTAAATCGCGATCCGCGCTTGAGTGCACAGCGACGGTCTTGATGCCCAGTTCTTTACAGGCACGAAGAATACGCAGTGCGATCTCGCCGCGGTTGGCGATAACAATTTTATCCAGCATGTACGCCTCGTTACTCGATGACGACCAGCGGCTCGTCAAATTCAACCGGCTGACCACTTTCGACCAGAATCGCTTTAACAGTACCTGATTTGTCTGCTTCGATCTGGTTCATCATTTTCATCGCTTCAACGATGCACAGGGTATCGCCTACGTTGACTTTCTGACCCACTTCGATGAACGCCTTCGCGTCCGGGCTCGGGGTGCGGTAGAAAGTACCAACCATTGGGGAACGTACGATGTGACCACTGATTTCTGCTGCAGCGGCAGGTGCGGCTTCAGCTGCTGGCGCAACGGCTGCAGAGAGCGCAGGCTGCTGCACTGGCGCAGCATAAGCTTGCTGCATTACCGGGAAGCTAGCGGCTGGGGCTGCACGGCTGATGCGTACAGACTCTTCGCCTTCAGAAATTTCCAGTTCGGAGATGCCTGATTCTTCAACCAGCTCGATCAGTTTTTTAATCTTACGAATATCCATGAGTGGGTTCCGTACTCTTGTTTAGTGTGATTGTGACAAGCGTTTTACCGCTGTCTGTAAAGCGTATGAATAGCCGTCTGCGCCCAGTCCACAGATAACGCCAGCAGCGATATCTGACAGATACGAATGGTGACGGAACGGCTCTCGGGCGTGCACATTACTCAGGTGGATCTCGATAAACGGGATACTCACCGCGAGCAGTGCGTCGCGGATAGCAACACTGGTGTGCGTAAACGCGGCCGGATTGATCAGGATATAGTCCACATTGTCTTTAGCCTGATGAATACGGTCGATGAGTGCGTACTCCGCATTCGACTGAAAATGATCCAAATCCACATTCAGTGACGCTGCTTCCGTTCCCAGACGGTTAACAATTTCACTCAATGTTAGCGTGCCGTACTTCTCTGGCTCACGGGTGCCGAGCATGTTCAGGTTCGGTCCGTTCAAAACTAAGATATGGAATTTATCAGTCATTATGCCGCTATCTCCTGCGATTTTCGGGTAAAAAACAAAATATACCTTCGAAACGCAAATGTCACCTTTTCAGAGGCTTAAAACCGCTGTCAGGCGAACCAAGGTCGCACATTATAACGATTTCGTAGCATTTAGCAGCTAAATACTGGTCTTATCAGGGAAGATTATCAACCGCTATCCGAAAAAGATTTGCGGTTGACGGGTAATCTGCGGGAAAACGCACAGTTTCGCGAACTATCGCAACCACTGGCGGAACTTCTTGTAACGCCATGCCAAAAGCGCCACGGCCGCCAGTGCATAAAGGATTGGCTGCGGCGAGAGGATCTTCACCGACCACAGGTAATGAATGGGAGCGAGGATCGCGACAAGATAGACGAAGTTATGCAGAAGCTGCCAGCGCCTGCCCAGTTTTCGCTGCGCATATTGCGTGGATGTCAGCGCTAACGCCAGTAAAACCACCCAGCTCACGATACCCAGCGTCAGATAAGGACGTGTCACCAGTTCGCGGCCAAGCAGCGCCAGATTGTTAATTCCCAGTTCCAGCAGGGCGTAGCTGGTGAGGTGCAGCGTCGCCCAGGCAAAACACCATAGCCCTAACAGGCGACGGGTGCGTATCAATAAGGGCTGTTTAGCGTAGCGCGCCAGCGGCGAGACGAGCAAGGTGGCCAGCAAAAATTTCAGAGCCATCCGACCGGTAAAATGCTGGATATCCTTCGCCGGGTCTGCGCTAAAGAGCCCCTGGCTTGCGGCCCAGAACAGCCATATAAAAGGAAGCATCCCGGCCAGGTGCAGCAGCACTTTCAGCCAGGTAATCTGTTTTGCCGTTAAACGCACTCAGAAATTCTCCCGTAAGTTGAGACCACGGTAAAGCGAGGCCACTTCATCCGCATAGCCGTTAAACAGCAGCGTCGGCTGGCGCTTCACGTCCAGCGCACCGCCGGAACCGATAAACCGCTCGGTTGCCTGCGACCAGCGCGGATGATCCACGTGCGGGTTAACGTTGGCGAAGAAGCCGTATTCGTCCGGAGCCGCCAGATTCCAGGTGGTTGGCGGACGTTCGCGGGTAAGCTTAATGCTGACGATAGATTTAATCCCTTTGAAACCATATTTCCACGGTACGGTTAAACGGATAGGGGCACCGTTCTGCGGCGGAAGCGCTTTGCCATATACGCCAACGGTCAGCAGGGTGAGGGGGTGCATAGCTTCGTCGAGACGTAGCCCTTCCACATACGGATATTCAAGCCCGCCGCCGATAAACCGATCTTTCTGCCCGGGCATCTCGTCCGGCGCATAGCGCGTCTGGAAAGCGACATATTTTGCATTGCTGGTGGGCTCAACCATCGCCAGCAGTTTATGCAGCGGGAAGCCGACCCAGGGCACCACCATCGACCACGCCTCCACGCAGCGCATGCGATAGATACGCTCTTCGAGCGGGAAACGGGTAGTAAGATCGTGGTGATCCAGCGTCAGGGGTTTCGCCACTTCGCCATCAATTTTCAGCGTCCACGGATCGGTTTTGAGGCTCCCCGCGTTGGCGGCAGGATCGGCCTTATCGAGACCAAATTCGTAGAAGTTGTTGTAGCCGGTAACTTTATCTTCCGGCGTGAGCGTCAGCTTGTTTTGCCATTCGGCCGGTTTCGTAAAGGTGAGCGGGGCGCCGGATGGGGCTTTTGGCCGATCGTTGCCTTTAAACCAGTCGAGCAGGTCGGCGTGTGCCGCGGGAGAGAGCGTCAGGGCTGTGGCGCTGATGCCAAGCATTTTCAGGATCTGGCGGCGCTGTAACATAAAGACAGACTCAGACGTTACGTCGGCTTCCGTCAGTTTTCGGTTTTTCATGGCATCCTCCGTCATGCGTTTTTCTAAGCATGACGGAGGAGAGGGATTCGCGCGAATATGTCACGAAAATTTGAAGATTAGGCGATTTTCACCAGCGCGCGGCCGTGGAACTGGTTGTCCATGATCTTACTGGCGTATTCCGGCGCCTGGCTGAGGGTTATCTCCGTTGCGCTCTGGGTATAGAAAGATTCCGGCAGATCGCGCACCAGCCGTTCCCAGGCTTCATGACGACGGGCCGGCGGGGTCATTACGGAATCCACACCCTGCAGGCGTACGTTACGCAGAATAAATGGCATCACGGTGGTTGGCAGGGCAAATCCGCCCGCCAGACCGCAGGCTGCCACGCATCCGCCGTAGTTCATCTGCGCCAGGACTTTTGCCAGCACCTTATCACCGACGGTATCCACCGCCCCAGCCCAAACCTGTTTTTCCAGCGGACGGGTTTCGGCAAATTCGTCGCGGCTGAGAATGCGGCTGGCGCCGAGCTGGCGCAGATAGTCATGGGTGCTTTCTCGGCCGGAAACCGCAGCGACCTGATAGCCCAGCTTGTGGAGCAGCGTGACTGCCGTGCTGCCCACGCCTCCGCTCGCGCCGGTGACGACAATTTCCCCTGACTCAGGGAGAATACCCGCATCTTCCAGCGCCATCACGCACAGCATGGCGGTAAAGCCTGCCGTGCCGACGATCATCGCCTTGCGGCCATCCATGCCTTTCGGCACAGGCACCAGCCAGTCGCCCTTCACGCGCGCCTGCGTTGCCAGCCCACCCCAGTGATTTTCACCCACGCCCCAGCCGGTGAGCAGTACTTGCTGGCCTGGATGGAAGCGCGGATCCTCGCTGGTATGAACCCGGCCAGCGAAATCGATCCCCGGCACCATAGGGAAATTTCGGATGATTTTACCCTTACCGGTAATAGCCAGCGCATCTTTATAATTTAAACTGGACCAGTCGATGTCGACGGTTACGTCGCCTTCCGGCAGGCGACTCTCTTCAACCGCCTGCACTGAGGCAAGCGTTTTGCCGTCCTGCTGTTCTAAGATCAAAGCCTGCATACGGGGTCCTCACGACTCAGATGATTGGAAAATAATTTCTGAAGACTATACTCGCTCAGGGAAACGCAGTGCCGATTTAACGCAATAAATTGCCAGATACGCCCGATTTGGTAGTATGCCGCATTTGAAATGCAAGTTAGCGCTTACTCGCTACCCCATCAACCCACGGAGTAATCTCAAGGATGCGATTAACGACGAAGTTCTCAGCTTTTATCACCTTGCTGACGGGGCTTACCATTTTTGTCACGCTTCTGGGCTGTTCCCTGAGTTTTTACACCGCCATTCAGGACAAGCTGGTCAACCGGGTACAGTCTGTTGCCTCGGTGATTGATACGCGTCTGCTGACGACGCCCCTACCGGCGCTCTCCCGTGAGCTTGATGAGTTGATGGTACCTGTTGATATCGTTCAGATCGACATTCTGCAGGGAAATCATCGTGTTTTAAGCCATGAACGACCGGGAAGCTATCGCCCCGCGGGCGTGGTAAGCCAGTATCGGGAAGTGACGGTGCATTCCCTTAAAAATCCGGGGATGACCATACACATGGTCTACCTCGATCCGATGGCCAGCTATTTCCGTTCCATGATGACCACCGCACCGCTCACCATCGCTGTTGCGTTTATCGTCCTGCTGATCTTTCTCGCGGTCCGCTGGCTGCGCCGCCAGCTTTCCGGTCAGGAGCTGCTGGAGATGCGATCCGTACGTATCCTGAACGGTGAACGCGGCCCGCAGGTGCGTGGCTCTGTCCACGAGTGGCCGTCACGCGCCAGCAGCGCGCTCGATACCCTGCTCTCCGAAATCCAGTTTGCCAGCGACCAGCGCAGCCGTATGGATACGCTGATCCGCTCTTATGCGGCGCAGGATAATAAAACTGGCCTTAACAACCGTCTTTTCTTTGATAATCAGCTCGCCACGCTGCTCGACGATTCAGAAAAAGTGGGGACACACGGGGTGGTGATGATGATTCGCCTGCCCGATTTCGATCTCCTGCGCGACACCTGGGGACAGCGTGCCGCGGAAGAAAACCTCTTTACGCTGATCAACCTGCTCTCCACCTTTATTATGCGCTACCCGGGCGCGCTGCTGGCCCGCTATCACCGCAGCGACTTTGCCGTGCTGTTGCCTCATCGTACGCTGAAGGAATCCGAAAGCATCGCCAGCCAGCTGCTGAAGGCGGTAGATGCGCTGCCGCAGAGCAAAATGCTCGACAGGGACGATATGGTCCACATGGGGATCTGCGCCTGGCGTGGCGGACAATCGACTGAACAGGTGATGGAGCACGCGGAAGCCGCTACCCGCAACGCCGTGTTGCAGGGGGCCAACGGATGGGCGGTTTACGATGACTCGCTGCCGGAAAAAGGGCGCGGCAACGTGCGCTGGCGCACGCTGATTGAGCAAATGCTTAGCCGCGGCGGGCCACGTATTTATCAAAAACCCGCGGTCATGAAAAACGGCAACGTTCATCACCGTGAACTGATGTGTCGTATTTTTGACGGTATCGAAGAGGTTATATCTGCGGAATATCTGCCGATGGTGCTGCAATTTGGCCTGTCCGAAGAGTATGACCGCCAGCAAATTACCCGACTGATTCCGTTTTTATCCTTCTGGCCTGAAGAAAACCTGGCGTTACAGGTCACCGTGGAGTCGTTAATACGCCCACGTTTTCAGCGCTGGCTACGTGATACGTTAATGCAATGCGAAAAATCGCAACGTAAACACATTATTTTTGAACTTGCTGAGGCCGATGTAGGTCAACACATCAGCCGGTTACGTCCGGTGGTACGTTTGATCAATGCGCTCGGTGCTCGTATCGCTGTGACGCAGGCAGGTTTAACGCTGGTCAGCACCAACTGGATCAAGGAGCTGGATGTGGAGTTATTAAAGCTACATCCGGGGCTGGTAAGGAATATTGAGAAGCGTACGGAAAACCAGCTGCTGGTACAGAGTCTGGTAGAAGCGTGCAAGGGTACGCGAACACAAGTATTCGCCACGGGCGTGCGCTCCAGAAGCGAATGGCAGATGTTAACAGCGCGCGGCGTGATGGGCGGTCAGGGGGATTTTTTTGCTGCCTCTCAACCGCTTGACACCAACGTGAAAAAATATTTGCAAAGATACTCTGTTTGACCTGCCGTTTACGCTGTTTTCACGTAGAATATCGCGCCTGTAGCTTTGAGTATGTCGAGCAAAAAGCCAGTGAACGACCTGTAACGGGTTACAAACGTCAGTGGGGAACGCTACTGTTTACTCAGCCCTGAGGGAATCAGGGGATGATTTTGTAACATCAGGAAACGTACTGCACAAATTTTCACCGTTGCAGATGATTTTTGCGCCTTGTCGCTGCTGCGTGTGGTTGGTAAAGTAAGCGGATTTTGTTTTCCGCCCCAGCTTTCAGGATTATCCCTTAGTATGTTGAAAAAATTTCGTGGCATGTTTTCCAATGACCTGTCCATTGACCTGGGTACCGCGAATACCCTTATTTATGTAAAAGGACAAGGCATCGTATTGAATGAGCCTTCCGTTGTGGCCATTCGTCAGGATCGTGCAGGCTCGCCGAAAAGCGTTGCTGCAGTGGGTCATGACGCGAAGCAGATGCTGGGTCGTACCCCTGGCAACATCGCCGCCATTCGCCCAATGAAAGACGGCGTTATCGCCGACTTCTTCGTGACTGAAAAAATGCTTCAGCACTTCATCAAGCAGGTTCACAGCAACAGCTTCATGCGTCCAAGCCCGCGTGTTCTGGTGTGTGTGCCGGTTGGCGCAACCCAGGTAGAGCGTCGCGCAATCCGTGAATCTGCCCAGGGTGCAGGTGCACGTGAAGTGTTCCTGATTGAAGAGCCAATGGCTGCGGCCATCGGTGCGGGCCTGCCTGTTTCCGAAGCTACCGGTTCTATGGTGGTGGATATCGGTGGTGGTACCACTGAAGTGGCCGTTATCTCTCTGAACGGCGTGGTGTACTCCTCTTCCGTACGTATCGGTGGTGACCGCTTCGATGAAGCCATCATTAATTATGTGCGCCGTAACTACGGCTCTCTGATTGGTGAAGCCACCGCAGAGCGTATCAAACACGAAATCGGCTCTGCGTATCCGGGCGATGAAGTGCGTGAGATCGAAGTACGTGGCCGTAACCTGGCTGAAGGTGTTCCACGCGGTTTCACCCTGAACTCCAACGAAATTCTGGAAGCTCTGCAGGAACCACTGACGGGCATCGTGAGCGCGGTAATGGTTGCGCTGGAACAGTGTCCACCAGAGCTGGCGTCCGATATCTCCGAGCGCGGTATGGTTCTGACCGGTGGTGGTGCGCTGCTGCGTAACCTCGACCGCCTGTTAATGGAAGAGACAGGTATTCCTGTCGTAGTTGCAGAAGATCCACTGACTTGCGTCGCCCGTGGTGGTGGCAAGGCGCTGGAAATGATCGACATGCACGGCGGCGATTTGTTCAGCGAAGAGTAGTCGAGTTTGAGAGGGTAGCAATTTGCTACCCTTTCTCTCTGACGCGAGAATACGCATAGCCTATGAAGCCAATTTTTAGCCGTGGCCCATCGCTACAGTTTCGCCTTATTCTGGCGGTTCTGGTTGCGCTTGGGGTCATTATTGCCGATAGCCGCCTCGGTACGTTCAGCCAGATCAGAACGTACATGGATACCGCCGTCAGTCCTTTCTACTTTGTTTCAAATGGTCCCCGTGAACTGCTCGACTCCGTTTCTCAAACGCTGTCTTCGCGCGACCAACTCGAACTCGAAAACCGGGCATTACGTCAGGAACTGCTGCTGAAAAACAGTGAACTGCTGATGCTGGGGCAATACAAGCAGGAAAACGCGCGTCTGCGTGAGCTGCTCGGCTCGCCGCTGCGTCAGGATGAGCAGAAAATGGTCACGCAGGTGATCTCCACCGTGAACGACCCCTACAGCGATCAGGTTGTGATCGACAAAGGGAGCGTGAACGGGGTGTATGAAGGTCAGCCTGTTATCAGCGATAAAGGCGTTGTGGGCCAGGTTGTTGCCGTGGCTAAACTGACCAGCCGCGTGCTGCTGATTTGCGATGCCACGCATGCGCTGCCGATCCAGGTTCTGCGCAACGACATCCGCGTGATTGCGGCTGGTAACGGCTGTACGGACGACCTGCAGCTGGAACACCTGCCTGCTAACACGGATATTCGCGTGGGCGACGTGCTGGTGACGTCCGGCCTGGGTGGACGCTTCCCTGAAGGCTATCCGGTTGCGGTGGTCTCTTCGGTCAAGCTGGACACCCAGCGTGCCTATACCGTGATTCAGGCCCGTCCAACCGCCGGTTTGCAGCGTCTGCGCTATCTGCTGCTGCTGTGGGGCGCCGATCGTAACGGTTCTAATCCGATGACGCCTGAAGAGGTGCATCGCGTGGCGAACGAGCGCCTGATGCAGATGATGCCGCAGGTTCTCCCGCCTGCGGATTCCATGGGGCCGCCTGCGCCAGTACCGGCGCCGGCAACCGGGTTAACGCAGCCGCTGCCGGATGCGCCGCCACCGCCTAAACTCTCTTCGGGAGGGCAGTAGTGGCAAGCTATCGTAGCCAGGGACGCTGGGTCATCTGGCTCTCGTTTCTCATTGCACTGTTACTGCAAGTGATGCCCTGGCCGGATGACATTCTCGTTTTCCGGCCAAACTGGGTATTACTCATTTTACTCTACTGGATCCTTGCCCTGCCGCATCGCGTAAATGTCGGCACAGGTTTTGTGATGGGTGCCATACTGGATCTCATTAGCGGCTCTACGCTTGGCGTGCGCGCCTTGTCCATGAGCATTATTGCGTACCTCGTCGCACTCAAATTCCAGCTCTTTCGTAACCTTGCGCTCTGGCAACAGGCCCTGGTAGTGATGCTATTGTCGCTCGCTGCGGATATCGTTGTTTTCTGGGCAGAGTTTTTAGTGATCAACGTCTCTTTCCGACCGGAAGTGTTCTGGAGTAGTGTAGTAAACGGTGTGCTCTGGCCTTGGTTATTCCTGCTGATGCGTAAGGTTCGCCAGCAGTTTGCTGTGCAATAAAAGGTTTCTATGACGTCTTTGTATCTCGCTTCCGGCTCCCCGCGCCGTCAGGAACTCCTGACGCAGCTAGGCGTCTCTTTTGAACGCATCGTTACCGGCATTGAAGAAAAACGTGCTGAGGGCGAAAGCGCTCAACAGTACGTGTCTCGCCTGGCGCGCGAGAAAGCGCAGGCGGGCGTGGCCAGTGTGCCACGCGATCTTCCCGTGCTGGGAGCAGATACCATCGTGATTCTGAACGGTGAAGTGCTTGAGAAACCGCGCGATGCCGATCATGCGGCGCGCATGCTGCACAAAATGTCCGGACAAACGCATCAGGTGATGACGGCCGTCGCCCTGGCTGACCGCCAGCACGTGCTGGATTGCCTGGTGGTGACCGAAGTGACGTTCAGAGTACTTACCGACGACGACATCGCCGCTTATATTGCCAGCGGTGAACCAATGGATAAAGCAGGTGCATACGGTATTCAGGGGCTGGGTGGCTGTTTTGTCAGGAAGATTAATGGCAGCTATCACGCCGTAGTCGGCTTACCGCTGGTGGAAACGTATGAGTTGCTGAGCAATTTTAACTCACTGCGTGAGGGAAGGGATAATTATGACGGCTGAATTGTTGGTAAACGTAACGCCATCGGAAACCCGTGTGGCCTATATTGATGGTGGTATTCTTCAGGAAATTCATATTGAGCGTGAAGCGCGGCGCGGAATAGTAGGCAATATCTACAAAGGTCGTGTCAGTCGTGTACTACCGGGTATGCAGGCGGCTTTTGTAGATATTGGACTGGATAAGGCGGCATTTTTACATGCCTCCGATATCATGCCGCACACTGAGTGCGTCGCGGGCGAAGAGCAAAAGCAGTTTGCCGTGCGCGATATTTCTGAACTGGTGCGTCAGGGACAGGATCTGATGGTGCAGGTGGTGAAAGACCCCCTCGGTACCAAAGGCGCCCGTCTGACCACCGACATCACCTTACCTTCCCGCTATCTGGTGTTTATGCCCGGCGCGTCGCACGTGGGCGTTTCGCAGCGTATTGAGAGCGAAACCGAGCGCGAGCGTCTGAAGAAAGTGGTCAGCGCCTACTGCGATGAACAGGGCGGGTTTATCATCCGTACCGCTGCGGAAGGGATCAGCGAAGAAGACCTGGCGTCGGATGCGGCTTATCTGAAGCGCGTCTGGACCAAGGTGATGGAGCGTAAAAAACGCAACCAGACCCGCTACCAGCTCTACGGTGAACTGGCCCTTGCTCAGCGCGTTCTGCGCGACTTTGCTGATGCCCAGCTCGACCGCATTCGCGTGGACTCGCGTCTGACCTATGAAGCGCTGCTGGAGTTTACCGCCGAATATATCCCGGAGATGCCTGGCCTGCTGGAGCATTATTCAGGGCGTCAGCCGATCTTCGATCTCTATGATGTCGAAAACGAGATCCAGCGCGCGCTGGAGCGTAAGGTCGAGCTGAAGTCAGGCGGCTATCTGATCATCGATCAGACCGAAGCGATGACCACCGTCGATATCAACACCGGCGCGTTTGTCGGCCATCGCAACCTCGATGACACCATCTTCAACACCAACATCGAAGCCACGCAGGCGATTGCGCGCCAGCTTCGTCTGCGCAATCTGGGCGGCATTATCATCATCGACTTTATCGATATGAGTAATGAAGACCATCGTCGCCGCGTGCTGCACTCGCTTGAGCAGGCGCTGAGCAAAGACCGCGTGAAAACCAGCATTAACGGCTTCTCGCAGCTGGGGCTGGTGGAAATGACGCGTAAGCGTACCCGCGAGAGCGTTGAGCATGTGCTGTGTAATGAATGCCCAACCTGCCATGGGCGCGGAACGGTAAAGACGGTTGAGACCGTCTGCTACGAAATTATGCGTGAAATCGTTCGTGTCCATCATGCCTACGACTCCGATCGTTTTCTGGTCTATGCTTCCCCTGCGGTGGCTGAAGCGCTGAAAGGTGAAGAGTCGCACGCGCTGGCGGAAGTGGAAATCTTTGTCGGCAAACAGGTAAAAGTACAAATTGAACCGCTCTATAACCAGGAGCAGTTTGACGTCGTGATGATGTAAGACGCAGTACGCTGCGTGACGAAAGCTGACAAGGAGAGATGCGTGAGGCGATTGCCGGGGATTTTATTGCTTACAGGGGCAACGCTGGTCGTGATTGTCGCGTTGCTCGTGAGCGGGCTACGCCTCGTATTACCGCATCTGGACAGCTGGCGTCCGCAGCTGCTGGCTAAAATCGAATCCACCACCGGCGTGCCGGTGAACGTAAGCCAGATTAGCGCTAACTGGCAGAATTTTGGCCCGACGCTCGATGTCCGGGATATCAACGCCAGCCTCAAAGATGGCGGCCACCTGAAAATCAAACGCGTGACCCTGGCGCTGGACGTCTGGCAAAGCCTGCTGCATCTGCGCTGGCAGTTTCGCGATCTCACCTTTTATCAACTCCAGTTCCTGACCAATACGCCTCTGTCCGGCGGCGATAGCGGTCAGGGTCTGGAAGCCAACCGCTTCAGCGATCTTTTCCTCCGTCAGTTCGATCACTTCGATCTGCGCGACAGCGAAGTGAGCTTCATTACCCTCTCCGGCCAGCGCGCCGAACTGGCGATCCCCCAGCTGACATGGCTCAACGGTAAAGAACGTCACCGCGCCGAGGGGCAGGTCAATCTCTCAAGCCTGAACGGCCAGCACGGCGTGATGCAGGTGCGCATGGATCTGCGGGACGATGACGGCCTGTTAAACAACGGCAAAGTCTGGCTGCAGGCCGATGATGTGGACGTGAAGCCGTGGCTGGGCGACTGGCTCCAGCAAAATATGCAGCTGGAGACTGCCCGCTTCAGCCTTGAAGGCTGGCTGACCCTGACCAAAGGCGAATTTGCCAGCGGCGATATCTGGCTTAAGCAGGGGGGGGCCAGCTGGAAAGGCGAAAAACAGCAGCATCAGCTTTCCGTCGATAACCTCACCGCGCACGTGACGCAGGAGAAAGAGGGCTGGCAGTTTGCCATTCCGGATACGCGCATCACCATGGACGGCAAGCCGTGGCCGCGCGGTGCGCTGACGCTGGCCTGGATGCCGGAGCAGGACGTCGGCGGCACGGCCAGTAAACGCAGCGACGAGCTGCGCATCCGCGCCAGCAACCTCGATTTGGCTGCCATTGAAGGCCTGCGCTCGATGGCGGCAAAACTCTCTCCGGATCTGGGCGAGATCTGGCTGGCAACGCAGCCGAGCGGGAGAATAGACGCTCTGGCGCTGGATATCCCGCTCCAGGCGACGGAAAAAACCCGCTTCCAGGCAACGTGGAAAGATCTTGCCTGGAAGCAGTGGAAGCTGCTGCCGGGGGCGGAGCACTTTAGCGGCAAGCTGGAAGGCAGCGTGGAAAACGGCAGGCTAACGGTTGATATGCACGATGCCAAAATGCCTTACGAGACGGTCTTCCGCGCGCCGCTGGAAATCGAACAGGGCAGCGCGGTGCTTAACTGGCTCCGTAACGACAAGGGCTTCCAGCTTGATGGCCGCCATATCGACGTGAAAGCCAAAGCGGTGCACGCGCGCGGCGATTTCCGCTATCTGCAGCCTGTAGGTGACGAGCCGTGGCTGGGCATTCTGGCCGGGATCAGCACCGATGACGGCTCTCAGGCCTGGCGCTACTTCCCGGAAAACCTGATGGGAAAAGCCCTGGTGGACTATCTCAGCGGCGCGATTCAGGGCGGTCAGGCGGACAATGCCACGCTGGTGTACGGCGGTAACCCGCATCTTTTCCCGTACAAACATAATGAAGGCCAGTTCCAGGTGCTGGTGCCGCTGCATAACGCGACATTTGCGTTCCAGCCCGGCTGGCCCGCGCTGAAAGACCTGGATATCGAGCTCAACTTCCTCAATGACGGACTATGGATGAAGTCCGACAGCGTGGCGCTGGGCGGCGTGACGGCCAGCAACCTGACGGCCAACATCCCGGATTACTCCAAAGAGAAGCTGCTGATTGATGCCGACATCAATGGCCCGGGCAAAGCGGTGGGGCCGTACTTTGAGGAGACGCCCCTGAAAGATTCGCTGGCGGCGACGCTCCAGCAGCTACAGCTTGATGGCGATGTGAATGCTCGCTTACATCTTGATATCCCGCTGGACGGCGAGATGACCACCGCCAAAGGCGACGTCCGCCTTAAGAACGACAGCCTGTTCATCAAACCCCTTGATAGCACGCTGAAAAATCTCAGCGGGCAGTTCAGCTTTGACAACGGAAACCTGAAGAGCGAGCCGCTTACGGCCAGCTGGTTTAATCAGCCCGTTAATATCGACTTCACGACCACCGAGGGTGAAAAGGCTTATCAGGTAGCCGTCAATCTGGACGGTAACTGGCAGCCAGCGCGCATGGAGGTCCTGCCGAAACCCATTGAGGCGTCAGTGCAGGGCGCAGTCGCCTGGCAGGGTAAAGTGGCAATCGACCTGCCTTATCACGCGGGTGCCCAGTATAAGGTCGACATCACGGGCGATCTGAAAAACCTTCAGAGCCAGCTGCCTGCGCCGCTGGATAAACAGGCCGGACAGCCGCTGCCGGTAAAGCTGAACGTCGATGGCAACCTGAACAGCTTCGCGCTGACCGGAAGCGCGGGCGGGACAAACCACTTCAACAGCCGCTGGCTGCTTAACCGCAAGCTCACCCTCGACAAAGCCATCTGGACAACGGATAGCCGCTCCACGCCGCCTCTGCCGGAGCAGGCGGGCATTGAGCTGAATCTCCCGCCGATGGACGGTGCAGAGTGGCTGGCGCTGTTCCAGAAAGGCGTTGGGCAAAACGTTGATGAAACCGCCCAGTTCCCGCAAGCCATTACCGTACGCACGCCGTCACTGATGCTGGGCGGGCAGCAGTGGAACAACCTGAGCCTGGTTTCACAGCCTGGCGCTAACGGCACGAAGGTGGAGGCCCAGGGAAGGGAGATCAACGGCACGCTGACCATGCGCAATCACGCGCCGTGGCAGGCGGCGATCCGCTACCTCTACTACAACCCGGCAAGCGCCGCGAGCGGGAAAGATAAACCGGCAGAAGCGTCGCCGCTGAGTAATGTCTCCCGCGTCGATTTTAGCGGCTGGCCCGATCTCCAGTTACGCTGTGCAGAGTGCTGGCTGTGGGGGCAGAAATACGGCCGTATTGACGGTGATTTCACTATTCAGGCCAACACGCTTACGCTCTCCGGCGGCCTGGTTGATACCGGTTTTGGCCGCATGACGGCCGCAGGGGAATGGGTGAACAACCCGGGCGAGCAGCGAACGTCCCTGAAGGGCGACATTAAAGGCAACAAGCTGGATGCGGCAGCCAATTTCTTTGGAATCAGCACGCCGCTGCGCGGCTCGTCGTTTGACGTCGATTACGATCTTCACTGGCGTGACGCCCCGTGGAAGCCGGATGAGGCCTCGCTGAACGGCATTCTGAAAACCCGCTTCGGCAAAGGTGAAATTGCCGACGTGAGCACGGGGCGCGCCGGGCAGATCCTGCGCCTGCTGAGTTTTGATGCGCTGCTGCGCAAGCTGCGCTTCGATTTCAGCGATACCTTCAGCGAAGGTTTCTACTACGATTCCATCCGCAGCACGGCGTGGATCAAGGACGGCGTTCTGCATACGGACGACACGCTGGTGGATGGCCTGGAAGCGGATATCGCTATGAAAGGCTCCGTTAACCTCGTGCGTCGCGAGCTGGATATGGAAGCCGTGGTGGCGCCGGAAATTTCCGCGAGCGTGGGCGTGGCGGCGGCCTTTGTGGTGAACCCGATTGTCGGTGCGGCAGTGTTTGCCGCCAGCAAAGTGCTGGGGCCGCTGTGGAGCAAGGTCTCCATTCTGCGCTACCGCATTACCGGTCCGGTAGATAAACCGCAGATTAACGAGGTGCTGCGCCAGCCGCGCAAAGATGCACAGCAATGATTTGACGTGGGCAGGTAATTGCCTCACTCTCAATAAATACGATCTTTATACCGCCACGGGCGGCAACGAACGAGTAGCAATACGATGAGTCTGAACCTGGTAAGTGAACATTTGCTCGCAGCGAACGGCCTGAGCCATCAGGACCTGTTCTCCATTCTTGGTCAACTGACCGAACGCCGTCTCGACTACGGCGACCTTTATTTCCAGTCGAGCTATCACGAATCCTGGGTTTTAGAAGACAGCATCATCAAAGATGGCTCCTACAACATTGACCAGGGCGTCGGCGTCCGTGCCGTCAGCGGCGAGAAAACCGGTTTTGCCTATGCCGATCAGATTAGCCTCACCGCACTCGAGCAGAGCGCGCAGGCCGCACGTACCATTGTGCGTGATACCGGCGATGGTCGCGTGAAAACCCTGGGAGAAGTGCAGCACTCAGCGCTTTATACCAGCATCGATCCGCTGCAGAGCATGAGCCGTGAAGAGAAGCTGGATATCCTGCGTCGGGTGGACAAAGTCGCCCGCGCGGCGGATAAACGCGTGCAGGAAGTTTCAGCCAGCCTGAGCGGCGTGTATGAGTTGATTCTGGTTGCGGCAACGGATGGTACCCTTGCGGCAGACGTTCGCCCGCTGGTGCGCCTCTCTATCAGCGTGCAGGTCGATGACGACGGCAAACGCGAGCGCGGCTCAAGCGGCGGCGGCGGTCGTTTCGGCTATGACTGGTTCCTGGGCGACGTTGACGGTGAAGCACGCGCCGACGCGTGGGCGAAAGAAGCCGTGCGCATGGCGCTGGTGAATCTGAATGCCGTCGCGGCGCCGGCGGGCTCATTCCCGGTGGTGCTGGGCGCCGGCTGGCCGGGCGTACTGTTACACGAAGCCGTAGGCCACGGCCTGGAAGGCGACTTTAACCGTCGCGGGACGTCCGTGTTCAGCGGTCAGATCGGGCAGCTTGTCTCCTCTGAGCTGTGCACCGTTGTGGATGACGGCACCATGCGCGATCGTCGCGGCTCGGTGGCTATCGACGATGAAGGTACGCCAGGCCAGTACAATGTGCTGATCGAAAACGGCGTGCTGAAAGGCTACATGCAGGACAAACTCAATGCGCGCCTGATGGGCGTCGCGCCGACGGGCAACGGACGCCGTGAATCTTACGCGCATCTGCCGATGCCGCGCATGACCAACACGTACATGCTGCCGGGCAAATCGACGCCGCAGGAGATTATCGAATCCGTCGATTACGGTATCTTTGCGCCAAACTTTGGCGGCGGCCAGGTGGACATCACCTCCGGTAAGTTTGTTTTCTCCACGTCAGAAGCGTATCTGATCGAGAAAGGCAAAGTGACCAAAGCGGTGAAGGGTGCGACGCTGATTGGCTCCGGCATTGAAGCCATGCAGCAGATCTCCATGGTCGGTAACGATCTGAAGCTGGATAACGGCGTGGGCGTCTGCGGTAAAGAGGGCCAGAGCCTGCCGGTTGGCGTGGGCCAGCCAACGCTGAAGGTGGACAACCTGACGGTGGGCGGCACGGCGTAATTTCCTGACCCTCTCCCCAAAGGGGAGAGGGGGCTGCTCCGCGCTGTCTTTTCTCCCTCGTCCTTATGGAAAAAGGCCTACTCTTTCCTTCTCCCCCGCATCCCCTGAAACAGCTCCGCCACGTCCACAAAATATTCGGTCAGATAGTTAATACACACCTGAACCTTGAGCGGGAGTTTGTCTTTTTCGGTATACAGGGCGTACACCGGACGCGGATCGGACTGATAGCGCGGGAAGAGGATCTCCAGCACGCCGCTGTTGATCTCGTTGATCACCCACATTAACGGCACGTAGGCGATCCCGGCGCCGGCCACCAGCCAGCGTGAAATCGTCATCGGATCGTTAGTGACAAACCGCCCTTCCGGCAGCAGTTTGGTAGAAATCCCTTCCGGGGCAATCAGCTCAAATTCATTATCGGGCCGCACGCTGTACTCCAGCCACGAGTGGTTGGTGAGATCGCCGGGTTTCTCCGGAACGCCGTACTGCGCCAGATAGCTTTTCGAGGCGCAGACGACCATCGGCATGCTGCCCAGCCGTCGCGAGAACAGGCTGGAATCCTGCAACGCGCCGACGCGGATCACCACGTCCAGCCCGTCGGCAATCAGATCCGGCGCCGGGATACCCGTCACCAGATTGACGGTAAGCCCGGGATACTCTTTCAGCATATCCGCGGTCATGGCAGCGAGAACATTTTGTGCCATAGTTGAAGAACACCCGATGCGCAGCGTGCCGATAGGGGTGTTGTTGAAGGCATACAGCTGTTCGTGAACATCCTGCACTTCAAGCAGCATGCGGCGACAGCCCTGATAGTAAATTTTACCCGCTTCGGTCAGCCCAATGCTGCGGGTACTGCGGTTGAGCAGCTTGACCTGAAGCTCATCTTCCAGTTTGGACACCGTCTGGCTGATGGATGAGACGCTCATCTGAAGCTGGCGGGCAGCGGCGGTAAACGAGCCCAGCTCAACCACTTTGGCGAAGACCGACATGCGTTTTAAACGTTCCATTGTTCACTCTGGCTTAAAAGTGATTTAGATCACATATTATAGATAACAGCATAACAGTTACGTTAATATATTATTAATTACATAACGGCTGCGCCATTCTCGCCCGGCGTTTCTTGCTCTCCTGCGGTGGCGTGCGCTAAAAAATTCTGAAGCCTGCACTCTCTCTTATCAAGGTCAACATGAGTCTGTTTCCCGTTATCGTGGTGTTCGGTCTGTCGTTCCCACCGATATTTTTCGAGCTTCTTTTATCACTGGCGATCTTCTGGCTGGTGCGCAAGGTGCTGGTCCCTACCGGGATCTACGATTTCGTCTGGCACCCTGCATTGTTCAATACCGCGCTGTATTGCTGCCTGTTTTATCTGATATCGCGCATGTTTGTCTGAGGTTGATGTGAAAACGCTAACAAGAAAAATCTCCCGCACTGCCATCACAATGGCGCTGGTTATCCTCGCCTTCATCGCTATTTTCCGCGCCTGGGTTTATTACACCGAATCACCGTGGACGCGTGATGCACGCTTCAGCGCCGATGTGGTGGCAATAGCCCCTGACGTGGCCGGCCTTATCACGGCGGTCAACGTCCACGATAACCAGCTGGTGAAAAAAGATCAGGTCCTGTTCACCATCGACCAGCCTCGTTACCAGAAAGCGCTGGAAGAGGCGGAAGCGGACGTGGCCTATTATCAGGCGCTGGCTGCGGAGAAACGCCGCGAGGCAGGGCGCCGTAATCAGCTGGGCGTTCAGGCAATGTCCCGCGAAGAGATTGACCAGTCCAACAACGTGCTGCAAACCGTGCTGCACCAGCTGGCGAAAGCGCAGGCAACGCGCGATCTGGCGAAGCTCGATCTCGAGCGCACCGTGATCCGCGCGCCATCCGATGGTTGGGTCACCAACCTTAACGTCTATGCCGGGGAATTCATTACCCGTGGCTCTACCGCCGTGGCGCTGGTTAAACAGAACTCCTTCTACGTGCTCGCCTATATGGAAGAGACCAAGCTGGAAGGCGTGCGCCCAGGTTACCGGGCGGAAATCACGCCGCTCGGCAGCAACCGCGTCTTTAAAGGCACCGTCGACAGCGTTGCCGCAGGGGTGACTAATTCCAGCAGTTCTAACGATGCCAAAGGGATGGCGACGGTCGATTCCAACCTGGAGTGGGTGCGTCTGGCCCAGCGCGTGCCGGTACGTATTCATCTGGATGAACAGCAGGGAAATCTGTGGCCTGCGGGTACCACGGCGACGGTGGTGATCACCGGTGAAAAGGACCGGGATGCCAGCCAGGACTCGTTCTTCCGTAAAATTGCCCACCGCCTGCGCGAGTTTGGTTAATCGCCATGGGTATCTTTTCCATCGCCAGCCAGCACATTCGCTTCGCCGTGAAGCTGGCGTGCGCCATCGTGCTGGCGCTGTTTGTTGGCTTTCACTTCCAGCTTGAAACCCCTCGCTGGGCAGTGCTGACGGCTGCGATTGTTGCAGCGGGCCCGGCCTTTGCCGCGGGCGGTGAGCCCTATTCTGGCGCGATCCGCTATCGCGGGATGCTGCGTATCATCGGGACGTTTATCGGCTGTTTCGCGGCGCTGACCATTATTATTTTGATGATCCGCACCCCGCTGCTGATGCTGATGGTGTGCTGTATCTGGGCGGGTTTCTGCACCTGGCTCTCGTCTCTGGTGAAAGTGGAGAACTCCTACGCCTGGGGACTGGCGGGCTATACCGCGCTGATTATTGTCATCACTATCCAAAGTGAACCGCTGCTCGCCCCGCAGTTTGCGGTTGAGCGCTGCAGCGAGATTGTGATTGGTATTGTCAGCGCGATCGTCGCTGACCTGCTTTTCTCCCCGCGCTCCATCAAGCAGGAAGTCGACCGTGAGCTCGACGCGCTGATTGTTGCCCAGTATCAGCTGATGCAGCTGTGCATTAAGCATGGCGACAGCGAAGAGGTGGATAAAGCCTGGAGCGGGCTGGTACGTCGTACGCAGGCGCTGGAAGGAATGCGCAGCAACCTTAATATGGAGTCGTCGCGCTGGGCCCGCGCGAATCGTCGCCTGAAAGCCCTCAACACCGTATCTCTGACGCTGATTACCCAGGCCTGTGAAACCTATCTGATTCAGAACACCCGGCCGGAAGTGGTCACCGATACGTTCCGCGAACTGTTTGCCGAGCCGGTGGAAACCGTACAGGACGTGCATAAGCAGCTTAAGCGCATGCGCCGGGTGATTGCCTGGACCGGGGAGCGCGACACGCCGGTAACCATCTACACCTGGGTCGGCGCCGCGACGCGCTATCTGCTTCTGAAGCGCGGCGTGATCGGTAACACCAAAATCAGCGCGGCGGAAGAAGAGGTGTTGCAGGGTGAAGTGGTGATCAAGGCGGAATCCGCCGAGCGCCATCACGCCATGGTCAATTTCTGGCGTACGACGCTTGCCTGCATGCTCGGCACGCTGTTCTGGCTGTGGACGGGCTGGACGTCCGGCAGCGGCGCGATGGTGATGATTGCCGTTGTGACCGCACTGGCGATGCGTCTGCCTAACCCGCGTATGGTCGCCATTGATTTCCTTTACGGCACGATTGCCGCGTTGCCGATAGGCGCGCTCTATTTCCTGGTCATCATCCCGTCGACGCAACAGAGCATGCTGCTGCTCTGTATTAGCCTGGCGGTAATGGCGTTCTTTATCGGCATTGAAGTGCAAAAGCGGCGTCTGGGATCGTTGGGGGCGCTGGCGAGTACGATTAACATCATCGTGCTCGATAACCCGATGACCTTCCATTTCAGCCAGTTCCTCGACAGCGCGTTAGGCCAGCTGGTGGGCTGCTTCCTGGCCATGATGGTGATACTGCTGGTGCGGGATAACTCGCAGGCAAGAACGGGCCGCGTGCTGCTGAACCAGTTCGTGTCGGCTGCCGTGTCGTCTTTGACAACCAATACCGCGCGCCGTAAAGAGAACCACCTGCCCGCGCTCTACCAGCAGCTGTTTTTGCTGCTGAACAAGTTCCCGGGCGATATCGCGAAGTTCCGCCTGGCGTTAACCATGATCATTGCGCACCAGCGTTTGCGTAACGCGCCCGTGCCGATCAACGACGATTTGTCGGCATACCACCGCCAGCTGCGTCGTACCGCCGATCACGTGCTTTCTGCCAGCAGCGATGACAAACGGCGTCGCTACTTTACGCAGCTGCTTGAAGAGCTCGATACCTATCAGGAAAAGCTCAAGCACTGGGAGGCGCCGCCTCAGGTGACCGAGCCGGTAGGACGGCTGGTGTTTATGCTGCATCGCTACCAGAATGCCCTCACGGATAACTGACTGAAGTAAAAAAACCGACGCCAAAAGCGTCGGTTTTTTTGTGGCTATACTTATCCCAGCACGTTCTTACATTTCAGAAAGGGAGAACACATGACGACCCAGGCGCTTCAGGACCACATCCTTTTTCAGACCGGTTATCTGGTCAACGGAATCTGGAAAACGCTGGATACAACCTTTGATGTGCTGAATCCCGCGACCGGCGAGGTCATTGCTAAAGTCGCAAAAGCGGGTAAAGCGCAAACCGAAGACGCTATTGCAGCGGCTACCCAGGCCTTCCCGGCATGGCGTGCCAAAACCGCGAAAGAACGCTCGGCGATTCTCTACCGCTGGTACGAACTGATTATTGAGAATAAAAGCTGGCTCGGGCGGTTGATGACCACAGAACAGGGCAAACCCCTGAAAGAAGCGGAGGGAGAAGTCGAGTACGCCGCCAGCTTTATCCAGTGGTTTGCCGAAGAGGCCAAACGCGCGAACGGTGAAATTATTCCGCCGATCAAACCCGGCTCACGCATTCTGGCGACACGTGAACCCATTGGCGTGGTCGCGGCGATTACGCCGTGGAACTTCCCGATGGCCATGCTCACCCGCAAGTTAGGCCCGGCGCTGGCAGCAGGATGCACCGGGGTCATTAAACCGGCCAATAACACGCCGCTCAGCGCATTTGCGCTGCTTACGCTGGCGAAACAGGCCGGTGTGCCCGACGGTGTTCTCAACGCCGTCGCCGGGAATACGCATGAAATCAGCGATGCGATCATGGCAAGCCGCGACGTGCGTAAAATCTCCTTTACCGGCTCAACCTCCGTCGGCAAAACGCTGGTGCGTAACGCCGCAGAAACCATGAAAAAAGTCTCGATGGAGCTGGGGGGAAATGCCCCGTATATCGTTTTTGAGGATGCGGATATCGACGCAGCGGTTAAGGGCGCGATCGCCAACAAGTTCCGCAATGCCGGGCAGGTCTGCGTCAGCGTGAACCGTTTTTATATTCAGGAAACCGTCTACGACAAATTTGTGAATAAACTCGCCGATGCGGTGAAGGCGCTGAAGGTGGGTAATGGTCTTGAGGAGGGGGTGGTCGTCGGGCCGCTGATTGAACCTTCTGCGGTCAACAAGGTGCGTGAACATATCGACGACGCCGTTGCCCGGGGCGCAACCGTACTGGCTGGGGGTAAGCCCCATCCGCTTGGCGGGAATTTCTGGATGCCAACCGTGCTGGGCGACTGCCATGAAGGCATGAAGCTGGCAGAAGAAGAGACGTTTGGCCCGGTGGCGGCGTGCTTCCGTTTCACCTCGGAAGATGAAGTCATCCAGCGCGCCAACAACACGCCCTATGGGCTGGCGGCTTACTTCTATACCCAGAATCTCTCACGGGTCTTCCGCGTTTCACAGGCCATCGAGAGCGGGATGATCGGCATCAACGAGTGCGCCGTCTCCACGGAGCTTGGGCCCTTTGGCGGCGTAAAAGAGTCAGGCCTTGGACGAGAGGGCTCCGTGCTGGGGCTGGAAGAGTATCTGGAAGTTAAAACCCTGCATATTGGGGGATTATAAAAGACAGGGCGGCATCTGCCGCTCGCCTGGACTGGGTGGCTGGCAATGAAAACCTATACGTTTGATTTTGACGAGATCGACAGTCAGGAAGACTTCTACCGTGAATTTATCCGGGCGTTTGATCTTGAACGGGAAAGCGTGACGAATCTGGATACGCTGTGGGACGTGGTCACCGGCAGTCAGTTGCCGCTACCGCTGGAAATTGAGTTCATCCATTTGCCCGATAAGCTGCGAAGACGTTTTGGCGCGCTGATCTTGCTGTTCGATGAAGCGGAAGAAGAGCTTGAAGGGCAGCTGCGCTTTAACGCGCGGCATTGAATGAAAAAAGCCCCTGACCATAAGGCCAGGGGCAAGTCGTATGATGAGATACGACGAGGGTTTATTTATACAGTTCTGCCGTTGCATGCCAGTGGTCACCCTGATTCAGTTCGGTGACGCGATAGCTGCTGGCGCCTGCTTTTTCAGCTTTGGCGGCAAGTTCGTGACGAATATCCATCGGTGAACCGGTGACAGACGTTACGGAGACGCTGCCCATACGCTGTAGATTTTGTGCCTGGTCGGCATTTACCTGCTGTACGGCTGCGCTCGCGCCGAAAGAGAGAACGGATGCCAGACCGAGGGTTGCGATGATCAATTTGGTTTTCATAGTCTTTACTCCTGAATAGGGTTTTTACTCAACGGCGAGAAGGGTTGAACCGCTATTTTTATGCCTGGTGCCGTTGAGTGGAGATTTACGTCTTCAGTTATTACTAAAACTTATTTGTACAGCTCAGCGGTGGCGTGCCAGTGGTCACCGGCACGCGCTTCGATGATGCGATAGGATGACGCACCCTGTTCTTCCGCTTTTTTGTTCAGCATCTCATGCATGTCCATTGGCGATGTGCCGACCGCGCCGACAGAAACCGTACCGATGGCCTGACGGGATTGCGCCTGGTCAGCATTGATAGAGTCAGCTGCGAAAGCACCGAATGACAGGACGGACAGGACGCTGAGCGCCGCTACAGTTGATTTGATTTTCATGATTTTTACCTCGTCGAATTTTTTAGTGGGGTCTTGTTTCGTGACCCTCATCACAAAATCAAGTATACACTAATAACGGTAAAAATTAATACCAGACTAATGGTTTCTATTGTTATTACGTGTTAACCAGTCTGTTTTTTATAACCAAATCGCATAATATTGGGCGTTTTTTGTTCATTTTAGTTGGTTATATCTAATAAAATCATATGGATATCAGCTTTTGATTTTTTGTGCGATTTTTTGATTTAGCATTCACCAGATGAATGTTAATAGGTGGTAAAAAGCACTATTTGTCAAAGTGAAGGGCAGTAGAAAAGAGGGGAGAACGCAGCGGAAGCAGAACGATCCCCGCAGCGGCGCTACGGGGAGAGGGGATTAGAGTTCCTGTTCGAACAGTACCAGAATGGCTTCGTGGAGATCTTTCACGGAGAAACCGCTAGCCGGTGTGGTAAAGATGGTGTCATCACCGGCGATAGTCCCGAGGATACCTTCCGTTTTACCCAGCGAGTCCAGCATGCGGGCAATGAGCTGCGCGGCACCCGGGCTTGTGTGGATCACCACGACGGCGTCGTTATGATCGATATCCAGAACCAGGTTTTTGAGCGGGCTGGAGGTGGTCGGCACGCCAAGTTCTGCCGGCAGGCAATAGACCATCTCCATCTTGGCGTTACGCGTACGCACCGCGCCAAATTTCGTTAACATGCGGGAGACTTTCGACTGGTTAATGTTATCGAAGCCTTGTTCCTGCAGCGCCTGAACAATTTCTCCCTGAGAACTGAATTTCTCTTCTTTGAGTAGCGCCTTAAAGGCCTTTACTAATTCTTCTTGCTTAGACGAGCTTCGCATAAGTCACCCGGAATATGACGATAGAAACAACATTATTATGCATGTGGATGAATTTTTATGCAAATTATCTACTCAGCGCCAGGCTGAAATAATGTTATGAAAGGGAGTGATTTTATCAGATTTCGTTATCAGAAAACATGCCTGGGTCACGCCGCGCAAATAAGCTTAAAAGTAAATTAAATGTTATCAAAATGATGTTGTTTTGGTGGCGGGGCAGGGTGTATTGTAACCACCTCTTAATGCGTTGCCCTCTGTCGTCAGATAGTCTTCTGGTGAGAGATAAAGTCGCGTGACCTCAAATTCTTTAGCTACGAAAATTGTAATTATTTACTTGCTGAATTATGGTCGCCGCAACGGATTTACAGATACTTAAGTTAACCATAATAAGGAGTTTAGGATGAAAGTCGCAGTCCTCGGCGCTGCTGGTGGTATCGGCCAGGCGCTTGCCCTACTACTGAAAACCCAACTGCCTTCAGGCTCAGAACTCTCCCTGTACGATATTGCTCCGGTAACCCCGGGTGTGGCGGTTGACCTGAGCCACATCCCGACTGCTGTAAAAATCAAAGGCTTCTCCGGTGAAGATGCACGTCCTGCGCTGCAGGGTGCCGACGTGGTGCTGATTTCTGCAGGCGTGGCGCGTAAGCCAGGCATGGATCGTTCAGACCTGTTCAACGTCAACGCGGGCATCGTGAAAAACCTGGTGCAGCAGATTGCAGAAATCTGCCCGAAAGCATGCATCGGGATCATCACTAACCCGGTGAACACCACCGTGGCTATCGCGGCAGAAGTGCTGAAGAAAGCGGGTGTTTACGACAAAAACAAACTGTTCGGCGTAACCACGCTGGATATCATCCGTTCCAACACCTTTGTTGCTGAGCTGAAAGGCAAGCAGCCTACAGAAGTGGAAGTACCGGTAATCGGCGGTCACTCTGGCGTCACCATCCTGCCTCTGCTGTCGCAGATCCCAGGCGTGAGCTTCACCGAGCAGGAAGTGGCTGACCTGACTAAACGCATCCAGAACGCGGGCACCGAAGTGGTGGAAGCGAAGGCGGGTGGCGGTTCTGCAACCCTGTCTATGGGTCAGGCGGCTGCGCGTTTTGGTCTGTCACTGGTTCGCGCTCTGCAGGGCGAGAAAGGCGTTGTTGAATGCGCTTACGTTGAAGGCGATGGCGAACACGCTCGCTTCTTCTCTCAGCCGCTGCTGCTGGGTAAAAACGGTATCGAAGAGCGTAAATCCATTGGTACGCTGAGCGCGTTTGAACAACACGCGATGGAAGGCATGCTGGATACGCTAAAGAAAGATATCACTCTGGGCGAAGAGTTCGTTAACAAGTAATACGAACCGTCTCCCGGTAAAAAAAACGGAGCTTATCGCTCCGTTTTTTTATGCCTGTCAGTTAGTGGCCGGGTATTCCTGAATCGTCACGTGCAGCGTCAGTTTCTTATCGTTGCGCATGACCTCAACAGGGATGATAGAACCCGGGCGAATTTCTGCCACCTGATCCATCGTCTCCAGCGCGGAGACCGCTGGCGTGCCGTTGACCGACACAATGACATCGTTTACCTGAATCCCCGCGTTAGCCGCCGGACCACCCGGTGCCACCTCGTTAACCACGATGCCCTGAATCTGATCGATACCGCCGCCCTGGGTATGCATCGGTGCAATTTCGCGCCCGCCGATACCGATATAGCCGCGGATCACACGTCCGTCGCGGATCAGTTTATCCATAATTTTGGTCGCCAGCTGGAACGGAATGGCAAAGCCGATCCCTTCCGGCGTCTCACCGTCGTTACTTTTATCGAACGAGAGGGTGTTGATACCCATCAGCTCGCCCAGCGAGTTGACCAGCGCCCCGCCGGAGTTACCGTGGTTGATGGAGGCATCGGTTTGCAGGAAGTTCTGCCGCCCGGAGGGGTTCAAACCGATACGACCGGTCGCGCTGATAATCCCCTGGGTGATGGTCTGGCCCAGGTTGTAAGGGTTACCGATAGCCAGTACGACGTCACCAATATGCGGGGTACGTTTACGGTTGATCGGGATGACCGGCAAACCGCCCGTGGCGTTAATTTTCAGAACGGCCAGGTCGGTCAGGCTGTCAGACCCAACGAGTAACGCCTCAAACACGCGGCCATCCTGCAGGGCGACGATGATCTGGTCAGCATCGTTAATCACGTGCTTGTTGGTAATAATGTAGCCGCGCTCGTCCATGATTACGCCGGAGCCGAGGGTACGGATCTCCAGCTGGTTATGGGCTGAGGTATTCAGACCACGGTTATAGACGTTAACCACGGCAGGTGCGGCACGGCGGACGGCCTGGTTATAGGTGGCCGGCGTTTCATCCGTGCTATCGAACTGGGGAGCCGACAGTTTATTGAACTGACGTAAAGACGGCAGCGCCAGCAGCAGCAGGCCAGCGACAATCAAACCGATGACAGTAGAACGTAAGAGCTTTAAAAGCATGATGCGCGTGTCGTTAAAAAAGGAACGATTTGCAGCATAACATGAGTTATCCGGACATCACACGCAGCGGTGATGTCCGGGTCGCAAATGCTTAGCGCAACAGAATATAGATGGACTCATTGCCACGCATGACCTGCAGGGCAATAACCGCTGGTTTGCTTTCCAGCACCTTGCGCAGTTCGGCAATAGACTGCACGCGGTTGCGGTTTACACCGATAATCACGTCATCCTGATGCAATCCGGCCTGTGCGGCAGGGCTGCTCTTCTCGACGGTGTCGATGCTGATGCCTTTCGTACCGTCCTTCAGCTGCCCGTCGCTCAACGTAGCCCCCTGTAGCGCCGGGGCGATAAGCTCCGCGCTGGCCGAGGAAGAGGTGCTCTTATCCAGCGTCACCTCAACGTCAAGCGGCTTACCGTCACGTATCAGGCCCAGCTTCACTTTGGCGCCTGGTTCCGTTGTGGCAATCCGCGAACGCAGTTCTGCAAAGCTGTTCAGCGGTTTGTCGTTCAGGCTGACGATCACATCTCCCGATTTCACGCCCGCTTTTGCCGAGCCGGAGTTTGGCAGCACTTCACTGACAAACGCCCCGCGCTGTACGTTGATATTGAACGCTTTTGCGATATCCGCGCTCATCTCCATACCTTTAATACCCAGCAGTCCGCGTTTGATTTCACCGAACTGGATCAGCTGCTGCGCCAGGGTTTTGGCCATGTTGCTGGGGATAGCAAAACCGATCCCGATGCTGCCGCCGCCCGGGGCCAGAATCGCCGTGTTAATCCCAATCAGCTCGCCGTTAAGGTTGAGCAATGCTCCGCCGGAGTTACCCCGGTTGATTGAGGCATCGGTCTGGATAAAGTTTTCCAGCCCTTCCAGATTGAGGCCGCTGCGCCCGAGCGCCGAGACGATCCCGGAGGTGGCGGTCTGCCCTAAACCAAAGGGGTTGCCCACGGCGACGGCAAAATCGCCGACGCGCAGTTTGTCTGAGTCCGCGATGGCAATCTGGGTGAGGTTGCTCGGATTTTGCACCTGCAGCAGCGCGATGTCGCTCTGGTCATCGCCGCCGA
This sequence comes from Enterobacter cloacae complex sp. ECL352, assembly GCF_020149545.1. Lineage (NCBI taxonomy): Bacteria > Pseudomonadati > Pseudomonadota > Gammaproteobacteria > Enterobacterales > Enterobacteriaceae > Enterobacter > Enterobacter cloacae complex sp. ECL352. Next base: position 1,864,801 of record NZ_CP083709.1, on the reverse strand, counting down.
TCAGTTTGGCATCAAATTCACGGCCATCGTTCAGCTGGACGCCGATCTTATCGGCCTGGCTGATGACGTGGTTGTTGGTCAGGATATAGCCTTTTGCCGCATCAATAATGACGCCAGAACCCAGGCCTTCAAAAGGCTGAGCCTGCTGGTCGGGAGACTCATCGCCAAAATATTTTTTCAGTTCTTCAGGGACGCGTTGGCTTTGTACTGCGGTGCCCTCAACCTGAACGCTGACGACCGCCGGCAACACTTTTTCCAGCATAGGCGCGAGGCTTGGAATGGCCGCCTGGCCAGGCACCTGGGAGGGAATGGCGGCAAATACAGGGACGGATGCCGAGAGAGATAACCCGACACTTAACGCGATAGCGCTCAACAGCTGGTTTTTTTTCTTCATCGATGTTGACTCTCGTAACCTGGAATAAAGGAAAAACGGCCCTAAAAACACGTTGATGTTATTGAATTTTAAACTGCTGAACAATGAGGTGTTTAACTAAATGATAGCTGGGGTCATCAGGAAAGGACGGGCGCAATCGCTGCGCCCGTAAAATAAATTCAGGTTGTGCGATTAATCGCGTTTTACACCGCCGCGCAGCAGGCCGGACGCGCCATCGGAATAGTCGCGAGGCATCTGAACGGGCGCCTGATCGTTACCGGCTTCAGAGTCAGCCAGACGGTTGCGGAATGGGTTGGTTTCCGCGGTCATTTCCGGCAGCAGGCTGCTGGAGCTTTTTGCCATATGTTGATAAAGCTGACGATAGTCGGTTGCCATGTTGTCCAGCAGCTCGGCGCTACGGGCAAAGTGGCTGACCAGCTCTTCACGATACTCTTCCAGCTCGGCTTTGTTCTTTTCCAGTTCGTACTGCAGTGACTGCTGCTGACGCAATTTGCGATTACCGAAACGCATGGCCACAGCACCGATGACGATGCCGACGACTAAACCGATTAGCGCATATTCCCAGGTCATGAACTTCTCCCGTTGTCTTGTTGTTCCGTAGGGTGTTGGCTCGGCTCCTGCCTGTGCCTGATAATGCCACTATAACCGCTATTTCTGCAGAAGTGGAATCCTGACGTATCATCGCGTAGTGTAGAACGGCCTTTTTTTCATCAGTCACGTCTGCTGGTGAGCGTTAATTGAAGGAATAACAATAAGATTATGCAAAACCTGTCCCCTGCATCGCGATATCAACTGGCCCTTAACGAGGGCACTCATCAGCCTGATGATGTTCAACGTGAGGCGGTAAACCGTCTGGAGATGATTTATCAGGAGCTCACGACAAAACCCGCTGAAGTCGAACAGAACGGTGGGCTAAAGGCGGCGTTTGGGCGGTTGCTCGGTAAAAAAGCGCCACAGGCTCACGCGCCGGTGCGCGGTTTATATATGTGGGGCGGGGTCGGTCGCGGAAAAACCTGGCTGATGGACATGTTCTATCTGAGCCTGCCTGGCGCACGTAAACAGCGTCTGCACTTCCATCGTTTTATGCTGCGGGTGCATGAAGAGTTGACCGCACTGCAGGGCAAAAGCGATCCGCTGGAGATTGTGGCCGACAGGTTCAAGGCGGAAACGGACGTGCTCTGCTTCGACGAGTTTTTTGTGTCCGACATCACCGATGCCATGCTGTTAGGCGGCCTGATGAAAGCGCTATTTGCCCGCGGGATCACGCTGGTGGCCACGTCGAATATCCCGCCGGATGAGCTCTATCGTAATGGCCTGCAGCGGGCACGCTTCCTGCCCGCCATCGATGCCATCAAGCAGCACTGCGACATCATGAACGTCGATGCCGGTGTCGATTATCGTCTGCGCACGCTGACCCAGGCGCATCTGTGGCTTTCGCCGTTAAATGCAGAGACCACCCGCGAGATGGATACACTCTGGCTGGCGCTGGCGGGAGCAAAACGCGAGCACGCCCCGGAGCTCGAGATTAACCATCGACCGCTGCCCACACTCGGCGTCGAAAACCAAACGCTGGCGGTCTCCTTTACGACGCTCTGCGTGGATGCCCGCAGCCAGCACGACTACATTGCGCTTTCGCGTCTGTTCCACACCGTGATGGTGCTGGACGTGCCGGTGATGACGCGGCTGATGGAGAGCGAAGCACGGCGCTTCATTGCGCTGGTGGACGAGTTTTATGAGCGCCACGTCAAGCTGGTGGTCAGCGCTGAGGCACCTTTATATGAGATTTACCAGGGCGAGCGGCTGAAATTCGAGTTCCAGCGCTGCCTGTCGCGCCTGCAGGAGATGCAGAGCGAGGAATACCTGAAGCTGGAGCATATGCCGTAACAAATGCCACCCTCTCCCGTGGGAGAGGGGCTGGGGGTGAGGGCACCAGACCGCACAATACCCACCCTCGAAAAACCCATTCCAAATCACATTTAAGGGTCGATCTTTGACCTCAACTTCTCTATAATCTTGCGACCCCACGTTACGAGAAGGTTTTTTTCCCGAAACTTTCTATGTGTCGGCATGTGCTATTCGAAGGGGTAGGTTTGCCGGACTTTGTCGTGTGAACCTCAACTGACTAAACGTTTGGGTGTTCACCAACGTGTAACTTATTATTTGGGTAAGCTTTTAATGAAAACTTTTACAGCTAAACCAGAAACCGTACAGCGCGACTGGTATGTTGTTGACGCGACCGGTAAAACTCTGGGCCGTCTGGCTACTGAACTGGCTCGTCGCCTGCGCGGTAAGCATAAAGCGGAATACACTCCGCACGTTGATACCGGTGATTACATCATCGTTCTGAACGCTGATAAAGTTGCTGTAACCGGCAACAAGCGTACTGACAAAGTGTACTATCACCACACCGGCCACATCGGTGGTATCAAAGAAGCGACCTTTGAAGAGATGATTGCCCGCCGTCCTGAGCGTGTGATTGAAATCGCGGTTAAAGGCATGCTGCCAAAAGGCCCGCTGGGTCGTGCTATGTTCCGTAAACTGAAAGTTTACGCAGGCAACGAGCACAACCACGCGGCACAGCAACCGCAAGTTCTTGACATCTAATCGGGATTATAGGCAATGGCTGAAAATCAATACTACGGCACTGGTCGCCGCAAAAGTTCCGCAGCTCGCGTTTTCATCAAACCGGGCAGTGGTAAAATCGTAATCAACCAGCGTTCTCTGGAACAATACTTCGGTCGCGAAACTGCCCGCATGGTAGTTCGCCAGCCGCTGGAACTGGTTGATATGGTAGAAAAACTGGATCTGTACATCACCGTTAAAGGTGGTGGTATCTCCGGTCAGGCAGGTGCGATCCGTCACGGTATCACCCGCGCTCTGATGGAGTACGACGAATCCCTGCGTTCTGAACTGCGTAAAGCTGGCTTCGTTACTCGTGACGCGCGTCAGGTTGAACGTAAGAAAGTGGGTCTGCGTAAAGCACGTCGTCGTCCACAGTTCTCCAAACGTTAATCCATTCTGCTTACGCAGAACGATTGGCGAAAAACCCGCTTCGGCGGGTTTTTTTATGGATAATGCGCAGGTTATCCACAATATCCATGCATATATCTTCTCTTTTTCCACATTTCCAGAATCCCCTCACCACAAAGCCATCAAAATCTGGTAAACTATCATCCAATTTTCTGCCCAAATATCGGTGAATACTCGATTTTTGTTCGTTTCTTGAACAATGTGTTTTCTCTGGGATGGGCGATACAACATCTGGCTGGCCCCTGTTGGGCTGGTAGCAGTAAAAATTCTGAATATACCTGGAGGTTTTCATGGCTGTCGCTGCCAACAAACGTTCGGTAATGACGCTGTTTTCTGGTCCTACTGACATTTATAGCCATCAGGTTCGTATCGTGCTGGCCGAGAAGGGTGTCAGTTTTGAGATCGAGCATGTGGAAAAGGATAACCCGCCTCAGGATCTGATCGATCTCAACCCGAGCCAAAGCGTACCGACGCTGGTGGATCGCGAGCTGACCCTGTGGGAATCCCGTATCATTATGGAATATCTGGATGAGCGTTTCCCGCATCCGCCACTGATGCCTGTTTACCCTGTCGCGCGTGGTGAAAGCCGCCTGTACATGCAGCGTATCGAAAAAGACTGGTACTCGCTGATGAACGTGATTACCAGCGGTTCTGCTTCTGAAGCTGACGCTGCACGTAAACAACTGCGTGAAGAGCTGCTGGCGATCGCTCCTGTGTTTGGTCAGAAACCATTCTTCCTGAGCGATGAGTTCAGCCTGGTGGATTGCTACCTGGCACCACTGCTGTGGCGTCTGCCAACCCTGGGCGTAGAGTTCAGCGGTCCTGGCGCGAAAGAGCTGAAGGGCTATATGACTCGCGTATTTGAACGCGACTCTTTCCTGGCATCCTTAACTGAACCGGAACGTGAAATGCGTCTCGGCCGAGGCTAATGACTGTGGAAATGTCACAACTTACCCCACGCCGTCCTTATCTGCTGCGCGCCTTCTATGAATGGCTGCTGGATAACCAGCTCACGCCGCACCTGGTTGTGGATGTGACGTTGCCGGGTGTGCTGGTTCCTATGGAATATGCGCGTGACGGGCAGATCGTACTGAACATTGCGCCGCGTGCGGTGGGTAACCTGGAGCTGGCAAACGATGAAGTGCGCTTCAACGCGCGTTTCGGCGGCGTGCCGCGTCAGGTTTCCGTACCTCTGGCAGCCGTGCTGGCTATCTACGCGCGTGAAAACGGTGCGGGTACCATGTTCGAGCCGGAAGCGGCGTATGATGAAGATGTTGCCAGCCTGAATGATGACAACGCATCCGATGAGCGCGAAAGCGACACGGTGATGTCACTTATCGATGGTGATAAACCCGATCGTCACGACGACAATGACCCTGATGACGATCCGCCTCCGCGCGGTGGTCGTCCGGCTCTTCGCGTCGTGAAATAAAAAACAGGCCCAATCGGGCCTGTTTTTTTTTTACACTTCCAGGTAGTTCAGGATCCCGTCAGCCGCTTTACGACCTTCGGCAATCGCCGTTACCACCAGGTCAGAACCGCGAACAATATCGCCACCGGCGAAGATTTTCGGGTTGCTGGTCTGGAATGCGTTGTCGCTGCCTTCTGGCGCAATCACGCGGCCCTGCGAATCCAGCTCAACGCTGTGCTTCGCCAGCCATTCCATGCTGTGAGGACGGAAGCCGAACGCCATCACCACGGCATCGGCCGGGATCACGTGCTCAGAACCGGCGACGATCTCGGCGCGACGACGGCCTTTCGCATCCGGTGCGCCCATCTCAGTGCGCGCCATCTTCACACCGCTCACTTTACCGTTGGCATTCACTTCAATACCCAGAGGCTGGATGTTGAACTGGAACTCCACGCCCTCTTCACGCGCGTTTTTCACTTCGCGTTTAGAGCCCGGCATGTTCTCTTCGTCACGACGGTAGGCGCAGATCACGTGTGCCGCATTCTGACGAATGGAGGTACGCACGCAGTCCATCGCGGTATCACCGCCGCCCAGCACAACCACGCGTTTGCCTTCCATGCTGACGAACGGCTCATCGGCGGTTTCACCGTAGCCCATGATCTGCTTGGTGTTGGCAATCAGGAACGGCAGCGCGTCGTACACGCCCGGCGCGTCTTCGTTCTCCAGACCGCCGCGCATGGACTGATAGGTGCCCACGCCAAGGAACACGGCGTCGTAATCCTTCAGCAGGTCGTCGAGCTGCACGTCGCGGCCCACTTCCACGTTCAGTTTGAACTCAATGCCCATGCCGGTGAAGATTTCACGGCGACGGGTCATCACCTCTTTCTCCAGCTTGAAGGCCGGGATACCGAAGGTCAGCAGGCCGCCAATCTCCGGGTGGCGATCAAAGACCACCGCCTTCACGCCGTTACGGGTCAGCACGTCCGCACAGGCCAGGCCCGCCGGGCCCGCGCCGATGATGGCCACGCGCTTGTCGGTTTGCTTCACGCCGGTCATATCCGGACGCCAGCCCATCTCGAAGGCTTTATCGTTGATATAGCGCTCGATGTTGCCGATTGTCACCGCGCCGAACTCGTCGTTCAGCGTACAGGAACCTTCGCACAGACGGTCCTGAGGACACACGCGGCCGCACACTTCCGGCAGGGTGTTGGTCTGGTGAGACAGCTCGGCGGCTTCAAAAATACGTCCTTCGTTAGCCAGCTTCAGCCAGTTCGGGATGTAGTTATGTACCGGACATTTCCATTCGCAGTAAGGGTTCCCGCAGGACAGGCAGCGGTCTGCCTGTGCCTTGGCCTGGCCTTCTGAAAACGGCTCGTAGATTTCAACAAATTCAATTTTGCGGATCTTCAGCGGTTTCTTTGGCGGATCAACACGCTGCAGGTCGATAAACTGGTATACGTTCTGGCTCATCTGAATTCCTTACTGCGCCTGCACGCGCAGCTCTGCTGCGCTACGACTACGGTGACCCAACAGGGCTTTAACATCGCTGGACTTCGGCTTAACCAGCGCGAATTTCGCAGAGAACGCTGGCCAGTTCGCCAGGATCTCTTCGCCGCGCGAAGAACCGGTATGCTGCACGTGTTCGGTAATCAAACCGCGCAGGTGTTCTTCATGGATAGCCAGCGTATCAACGTCCAGCACTTCCACCAGCTCCGGGTTCACGCGTTTGCGGAACTCACCGTCTTCATCCAGGACATACGCAAAACCGCCCGTCATGCCCGCGCCGAAGTTCACGCCGGTTTTACCCAGAACGCAAACAATCCCGCCCGTCATGTATTCACAACCGTTATCGCCAATGCCTTCCACCACGGTGATAGCACCGGAGTTACGCACCGCAAAACGCTCGCCCGCACGGCCTGCTGCAAACAGACGACCGCCGGTCGCGCCGTACAGGCAGGTGTTACCGATGATGCTGGCTTCATGGCTGCGGAAGGCTGAGCCAACCGGAGGACGCACCGCCAGCAGACCGCCCGCCATGCCTTTACCGACGTAGTCGTTGGCATCGCCGGTCAGGTACAGCTCAACGCCGCCTGCGTTCCATACGCCGAAGCTCTGACCCGCGGTACCGCTGAAGTGCGCGGTAATCGGATCCGCTGCCAGCCCCTGGTCACCGTGCGTCTGCGCGATATAACCGGAGAGGGAGGCGCCCACGGAGCGGTCGGTGTTGCGGATATCGAACCAGAACGTTTTGCTCTGCTTGTCGTCCACGTACGGTTTCGCCTGCTGCAACAGCTGCGCGTTCAGCACGCCGTTATCGAACGGCGGGTTGTTCTCGGTGCAGTAGACCGCTTTGCCAGGGTGCGGCTGCGCGGTTTCCAGCAGCTTGCTCAGCTCCAGCTTCTGCTGCTTCGCGGTGAAGCCTTCCAGCTCTTTCAGCAGGTCAGTGCGGCCAATCAGGTCCACCAGACGCTTCACGCCCAGCTGCGCCATCAGCTCGCGGGTTTCGCGGGCGATGAAGTCAAAGTAGTTGGTCACTTTGAACGGCAGACCGTGATAGTGGTTCTTACGCAGCTTCTCGTCCTGGGTAGCCACGCCGGTTGCGCAGTTGTTCAGGTGGCAAATACGCAGGTATTTACAGCCGAGCGCAACCATTGGGCCGGTACCGAAGCCGAAGCTTTCCGCGCCGAGGATCGCCGCTTTAATGATGTCGAGGCCCGTTTTCAGGCCACCGTCCACCTGCAGACGGATCTTGTGACGCAGGCCGTTCGCCACCAGCGCCTGCTGGGTTTCCACCAGGCCAAGTTCCCACGGACAGCCCGCATATTTCACGGAGGAGAGCGGGCTTGCGCCGGTGCCGCCGTCGTAGCCGGCGATGGTGATGAGATCCGCATAGGCTTTCGCTACGCCGGTCGCGATGGTGCCGACGCCCGGTTCGGAAACCAGCTTCACGGAGATCATCGCCTTCGGGTTGACCTGCTTCAGGTCGAAAATCAGCTGCGCTAAGTCCTCGATAGAGTAGATATCGTGGTGCGGCGGCGGGGAGATCAGCGTCACGCCCGGCACGGAATAGCGCAGTTTGGCGATGTACGGAGTAACTTTATCACCCGGCAGCTGGCCGCCTTCGCCAGGTTTAGCACCCTGAGCGACTTTAATCTGGATCACGTCGGCGTTGACCAGGTACGCAGGCGTCACGCCAAAGCGACCGGATGCCACCTGCTTGATACGGGACACTTTGTTGGTGCCGTAACGCGCCGGATCTTCACCGCCTTCGCCGGAGTTGGAGTTACCGCCGATGCTGTTCATGGCTTCCGCCAGCGCTTCGTGGGCTTCCGGACTCAGCGCGCCGATGGACATCGCTGCGGTATCGAAGCGTTTGAACAGTTCCGATGCAGGCTCAACGTCGTCAATGCTGACCGCTTCATCGCCCGGATTGAGGGCAATGAGGTCGCGCAGCGTTGCCGCCGGACGGTTGTTTACCAGCTCAGCGTACTGCTGGTAATCGCTGTATTCACCGCTCTGAACCGCCTGCTGCAGCGTGCGCACCACGTCCGGGTTATAGGCGTGGTATTCGCCGCCGTGAACGTATTTCAGCAGACCGCCCTGATCCAGCGGCTTACGTGCCAGCCAGGCGCGTTTGGACAGGTTCACCAGGTCCTGCTGGAAGTCTGCAAAACCGGCGCCGCCGATGCGGCTGACCACGCCCTGGAAGCAGAGGTTGGCGACCTCGTCATGCAGGCCGACCGCTTCAAACAGCTTCGAACAGCGGTAGGAGGCAATGGTCGAGATGCCCATTTTGGACATGATCTTGTACAGGCCTTTGTTGATGCCGTTACGGTAGTTCAGCATCACCGCGCGGTAATCTTTGTCGATCGCGCGGGTATCCACCAGGCGTGCCAATGTTTCGTAGGCCAGGTACGGGTAGATCGCCGTCGCGCCAAAGCCTAACAGCACGGCAAAGTGGTGCGGGTCGCGGGCGCTGGCGGTTTCAACAATGATGTTGGCGTCGCAGCGCAGGCTCTTGTCGACCAGACGCGTCTGGATAGCGCCAACCGCCATCGGGGCAGGCACCGGCAGACGGTTTTTCGCAATATTGCGGTCGGACAGCACCAGCAGAACGGTACCGTTACGCACCATCTGTTCGGCTTTGTCACACAGCGCATTCACCGTCTCTTCGAGGCTCGCTTCGGTCACGTCGAAGGTAATATCGAGCGTGTCGGCGCGGTAGTGCTCCTCTTTCATGGTGGTGAGCTGTTTGAAATCGGAGTACAGCAGGATCGGTGATTTAAAGGTCAGACGGTGCGCCTGGCCTTCGGCCTCGCAGAAGACATTCATCTCGCGACCGATGCTGGTGGCCAGCGACATCACATGCGCTTCGCGCAGCGGGTCGATCGGCGGGTTGGTCACCTGCGCGAACTGCTGACGGAAGTAATCGTAAATGATGCGCGGCTGGCTGGAGAGCACGGCAAACGGGGTATCGTCCCCCATAGAGCCGACCGCTTCCTGGCCGTTTTCACCCAGTACACGAATAACAGAGTCCAGCTCTTCCGCGCTGTAGTTAAACTGTTTCTGGAAGCTTGCAAGCGTATCGTCGTCCAGTTCGCGGCGACCCACTTCTTCATCCGATAAATCTTCGAACGGCACGAGGCGACGGACGTTTTTCTCCATCCACTCTTTGTACGGATGGCGGCTTTTCAGGTCGTGATCGGTTTCGGCAGAGTGCAGAATGCGCCCGCCGCGGGTGTCGATCACCATCAGCTCGCCCGGGCCGACGCGGCCTTTCTCGACCACTTCGTCAGGCTGGTAATCCCAGATACCGACTTCAGAGGCGCAGGTGATGAGCTTGTCTTTGGTGATAACGTAGCGCGCCGGACGCAGACCGTTACGGTCCAGGTTACAGGCGGCGAAGCGGCCGTCGGACATGACGATGCCCGCCGGGCCGTCCCACGGCTCCATGTGCATGGAGTTAAAGTCGAAGAACGCGCGCAGCTCAGGGTCCATATCCGGGTTGTTCTGCCAGGCCGGTGGCACGAGCAGACGCATGGCGCGCACGATGTCCATCCCGCCCGCCAGCAGCAGTTCCAGCATGTTATCCATGGAGCTGGAGTCAGAGCCGGTTTCGTTCACGAACGGCGCGGCATCGTGCAGATCGGGGATCAGCGGCGTCTGGAACTTATAGGTACGGGCGCGGGCCCACTGGCGGTTACCGGTGATGGTGTTGATCTCGCCGTTGTGCGCCAGGTAGCGGAACGGCTGAGCCAGCGGCCAGCGTGGAACGGTGTTGGTGGAGAAGCGCTGGTGGAACAGGCAAATGGCCGATTCCAGACGCAGGTCCGCCAGGTCCAGGTAGAAGCGCGGCAGGTCAGCCGGCATACACAGACCCTTATAGATGTTCACCAGGTTAGAGAGGCTACAAACGTAGAACTCTTTATCGTCCTGGAGACGTTTTTCAATGCGGCGGCGGGCGATAAACAGACGGCGTTCCATATCACGCGGACGCCAGCCCGCAGGCGCATTAACGAAAATCTGTTCAATACGAGGCAGCGAGGAGAGGGCGATTTCACCGAGCACCCCTTCGTTGGTTGGCACATTGCGCCAGCCGACAATCGACAGGGTTTCACGCTGAAGTTCTTCTTCGACGATGCGGCGTGAGGCGGCAGCCTTTTCAGGATCCTGATTCAGGAACAGCATGCCGACAGCGTAGTTTTTGGCTAAACGCCAGCCGCGCTCTTCCGCCACGATGCGGAAGAAACGATCCGGTTTTTGCAGCAGCAGGCCGCAACCGTCGCCGGTTTTACCATCGGCAAGAATAGCGCCACGGTGCTGCATTCGGGCCAGTGCGTGAATAGCAGTACGCACTACCTTGTGGCTAGGTTCGCCTTCTATGTGGGCGATCAGGCCGAAACCACAGTTATCCTTCTCAAGGGATTTATCGTACAACATATCAGTGAACCTCCCCAGGCTCGTCGGGCTTCCCACTGAACTTTACCGTGGCGCACAGGCACAGAAAGAGCATGGCGACGGGGTTTGCGTTTCATACGCGGACCTCGCATTCGCCCTCTTTTTCATCCTTTCGCGCAGGTAAACAAGTTTGAGGACTTGCTTCAGAGGGAATCTCAATTACTGCATAAATATGATGAGCAGGCCGCTCATCCAGAAAGCTTCCAGCGGATTTCCAACTTATCGGGAATTGGTACACAGGTCAAATGGCAATCTTATTTATACAAAAATGTGCTAAAGAGCGCTTATATCTTTGAAAGTAAATGTTATTTAACTATTTTTACATTGAATGTATGCCCTGGCAGGACGCAGCGGAGTGTGATCTGACTCACTATATGAAAGCGGTATTATCAATGTAGCGTGCTGAATAGCAGTTTTATAGCAGAATAATAATCTGGTATCGGCTGAAAACCCGCATAAACCCACTGTTTTTCAGTGGTGGCGCTATAAATGAAAAAAACAATCAGAACATAAGGAAAAGTAATCACGAATGGCGTGAATGAAATTGCAGTAATCCTGAGTATTTATTCATATAGATAAAGGCCGTCCGGGACGATTGATCCAGGTCATCGCCGACAGAGGCTAAAAGTGGCAGGCTTGTCCCCTTTCTCCGGGACGGTCTATCAGATTATGCAGTTACAGAAATTAGTCAATATGTTTGGTGGGGATCTTTTGCAGCGGTACGGGCAAAAGGTTCATAAGCTGACGCTGCACGGCGGGTTTAGCTGCCCGAATCGCGATGGCACCATCGGGCGCGGCGGCTGCACCTTCTGTAACGTTGCGTCCTTTGCTGACGAAGCCCAGCAGCATAAATCTATCGCTGAACAGCTTGCCCATCAGGCGAGCCTGGTGAACCGCGCGAAGCAGTATCTGGCCTATTTTCAGGCCTACACCAGCACGTGGGCGGAGGTGCAGGTGCTGCGCTCTATGTATCAGCAGGCCGTCAGCCAGGCTAACATCGTTGGGCTGTGCGTGGGCACGCGCCCGGACTGCGTACCGGACGCGGTGCTGGACCTGCTCAGCGAGTACAAAGAACAAGGCTACGAGATCTGGCTGGAGCTGGGCTTGCAGACCGCGCATGACAAAACCCTGCACCGTATTAACCGTGGCCATGATTTCGCCTGCTACCAGCGCACCACGCGCCTGGCCCGCGAGCGCGGGCTGAAGGTCTGCTCGCATCTGATTGTCGGCTTGCCGGGTGAAGGGCAGCAGCACGGCCTGGAGACGCTGGAAAAGGTGGTTGAGACCGGCGTGGACGGCATTAAGCTGCACCCGCTGCATATCGTTACGGGAAGCATTATGGCGAAAGCCTGGGAAGCCGGACGGTTAAGCGATATTGAGCTTGAGGACTATACGGTGACGGCGGGGGAGATGATTCGCCACACCCCGCCGGAAATTGTCTACCATCGCATCTCGGCCAGCGCCCGCCGTCCAACGCTTCTGGCACCGCTATGGTGTGAGAACCGCTGGACGGGGATGGTGGAAATCGACCGCTATCTGCAGGAGAACGGTGTGCAGGGTTCAGCGCTTGGCCGCCCGTGGGTTCCCCGTCTACCGGCGACGGCCGCCTAACAGACTTCCCAGCATGCCGCGCACTATCTGATTGGTGACCTGCCGCGCCGCGCTTTTCGCCATGGTCTGTACCACGCCGTCGCGCTTGCCGCCGCGCGGCCCGGTGCTGCCGAACAGGATGTCTTTGAGCCCCCCGAGAATACCGTCATCCACGGCGACGGACTGTCCTTTAGCGGCAGGCGCATCCTGCGACTCCGTTGTCGCCTGCACCCCTTTTTGCAACATCTCGAACGCGGACTCGCGATCCACCTCGTCTTCGTACTTCCCGTAAACCGGAGAGTGGTTAATCAGGCCGTTACGTTCATCGTCGGTAACGGGCCCCATGCGCGAGCAGGGCGCGATCACCATGGCGCGTTCCACCACGGACGGGCTGCCCTTCGCATCCAGGAACGAGATCAGCGCTTCACCGGTGCCCAACGCCTGAATCGCCGCTTCGGTATCAAAGGCAGGATTGGCGCGCATGGTTTGCGCGGCGGCTTTCACCGCTTTCTGATCCTTCGGCGTAAAGGCGCGCAGGGCATGCTGCACGCGGTTACCGAGCTGGCCGAGCACGTTATCCGGAATGTCCGACGGGTTTTGCGTGACAAACCAGACGCCAACGCCTTTGGAGCGGATCAGGCGAATGACCTGTTCAATCTTATCCAGCAAGACCTGCGGCGCGTCGTTAAACAGAAGGTGCGCTTCGTCGAAGAAGAAGACCAGCTTCGGTTTTTCCAGATCGCCCGCTTCGGGTAACTGTTCGTACAGTTCGGAGAGCATCCACAGCAGGCTGGCGGCGTAGAGCTTTGGCATCTGGTAGAGCTTCTCGGAGCTCAGAATGTTGATGATGCCTTTGCCGCTGCTGTCGGTGCGCATCCAGTCTTTGATATCCAGCATCGGCTCGCCGAAGAAGTGCTCTGCGCCCTGTTGCTCCAGCGTCAGTAACCCGCGTTGAATGGCACCCACCGAGGCGCTGTTGATATTGCCGTACTGGTTCTGGAAGGATTTGGCGTTATCGCCGATGTACTGGGTAATGGCGCGCAGATCTTTGAAATCAAGCAGCAGCAGCCCCTGATCGTCGGCAATGCGGAAGATAATATTCAGCACGCCGGACTGCACGTCGTTGAGATTAAGCAGACGGGCCAGCAGCAGCGGGCCGAGATCGGAGACGGTGGCGCGCACCGGGTGGCCTTTCTCACCAAAGATATCCCACACTACTACCGGATTGTTATGCGGCGTCCAGTCCGTAATGCCAATATTCTTCAGCCGTTCGAGCAGTTTTTCAGAGGCCGTTCCTTCCTGAGCCACACCGGTTAAATCGCCTTTCACGTCAGCCATAAAGACCGGTACGCCAATCTCCGAAAGCGACTCCGCCAGCTTTTGCAGGGTGACGGTTTTCCCCGTCCCGGTCGCTCCGGTGATGAGACCGTGGCGGTTCGCCATCGAGGGCAGTAAATACAGCTCTTTTTCCAGCGTCCTGGCAATTAACAATGGTGTACTCATGATGCGCTTCCTCTCTTTGTCCTGGGGGGAGTATAGGCAATCTGGCCGCAATTTGGTTGAGTAAATTCCTGACTTTGCGGCGCATTATCCAGCGCGGACTATGCTTTTGCATACGGTTCACAAAAATAGTGGGAAACGATGTCCAGATTCTTCTTTAACGATCGCAAACAGCTGGTCAACGATGCCATTGAAGGCATACTGCTTTCTGCGCCACACGCAAATCTCGTCAAACTTGATATCGATCCGGCCATCAGGATCGTCGCACGCGGCGACTGGGATAAAAGCCGCGTGGCGGTGATCTCCGGCGGCGGCTCAGGCCACGAACCCGCGCACGCCGGGTTTGTTGGCAAAGGGATGCTGACGGCGGCAGTGTGTGGCGATCTGTTTGCCTCGCCGAGCGTGGATGCGGTGCTGAACGCCATTGTGGCGGTCACGGGCGATCGCGGCTGTCTGCTGATCGTCAAAAACTACACCGGCGATCGCCTGAACTTTGGTCTGGCGGCAGAAAAGGCCAAACGCTACGGCCTGAAGGTGGAGATGGCGATCGTGGCGGACGATATCGCGCTGCCGGATAACAAACAGCCGCGCGGTATTGCCGGTACGGCACTGGTGCACAAGATTGCGGGCTATGCGGCGGAGCACGGTAAATCGCTAAGCGAGGTGCGGGATATTGCGCAACAGGCCTGCGATAACCTCTGGAGCCTGGGCGTTGCGATGCAAACGTGCAACCTGCCGGGCAGCGACGAGGAAGAGGGGCGCATTAAGCAGGGCCATGTCGAGCTGGGGCTGGGCATTCACGGCGAGCCCGGTGCTTCCGTCGTGGATACGCAGAACAGTAAAGCCATTATCGACACGCTGGTGACGCCGTTACGCGCGCAGGCGGGAGAAGGGCGGTTTGCGGTATTGATTAACAATCTCGGCGGCGTATCGGCGCTGGAGATGGCGCTGCTGACCAAAGAGCTGGCGCATTCGGCGCTGAAAGAGGAGATCGCGTACCTGATAGGCCCCGCGCCGCTGGTGAGCGCGCTGGACATGAAGGGCTTTTCGCTCACGCTGCTGAAGCTTAATGACTTCTTTGAAAAGGCGATTCACGCCGAGGTCGAAACGCTGGGCTGGCAGAAGCCCGTGGCGTTTGCGCCACTGCGCACCGTGGCGCATACCGCCATTCACGATCGCGTGGAATACACTCCGTCGGACAATCTGCGGGTGGGCGAGTATGTCTCCTCGGTGACGAAAACGCTGCTCCAGCTGGAAAACCGACTGAACGCGCTGGATGCCAAAGTGGGCGACGGCGATACCGGCTCCACTTTTGCGCAAGGGGCGCGGGATATTGCGCAGCGTCTGGAGGATCGCAAGCTCCCGCTTGATAACCTATCGACGCTGCTGTTGCTGGTGGGCGAGCGGCTGGCGACGGTGATGGGCGGATCGAGCGGGGTGCTGATGTCGATCTTCTTCACCGCGGCCGGGCAAAAGCTTCACGATGGTCAACCGCTGCCCGAGGCATTGCTCAGCGGGCTGGCGCAGATGAAGCAGTACGGTGGGGCAGATCTCGGCGATCGTACCCTGATCGACGCGCTGCAGCCGGCGCTTGAAGCATTGAAGAATGGCGATCTTCAGGCAGCGGCGCAGGCCGCACAGCACGGTGCCGAAGCAACGGCGAAAATGGCGAAAGCCGGCGCGGGACGTTCATCGTATGTGAATAAAGAGAATCTGGATGGGGTAATGGATCCCGGTGCGGTCGCGGTGGCTGAGGTGTTTAAGGCCATGGTAGATGCAAAACGGTAACGATCGTTACCGTTTTTAGTGTGTGCGCCCTCTCCCTGTGGGAGAGGGTTGGGGTGAGGGCATCAGGCCGCACATTCCCCGCCAATGTCACATCAAAAATCCGCTTTCAACACCACGCGGTAGCGGGCTTTGCCGTCACGCACGTGCTGGATCGCTTCGTTGATTTTCGACATCGGATACAGTTCGGTGGTCGGCGCCACTTTGGTGCGTCCGGCAAACTTCATCAGCTTGCGCAACTCAAACGGCGTACCGGTCGCGGAGCCTGACACGCTGCGATCCCCGCCGATCAGGGTAAACGCCGGAACCGGCAGCGGCTTCATTACGGCACCTACGGTGTGGAAGTTACCGCCGTAGGCCAGCGCCTCAAAGTACGGCTGCCAGTTGAGATCGACGTTAACGGTGTTGATGATCAGGTCAAACTGCCCAGCCAGCGCGTTCAGCGCGTCAGGATCGCGGCTGTTCACCACTTTATCCGCACCCATCGCCAGCACTTCTTTCTCTTTCGCCGGGTTGGAGCTGAACGCCGTGACTTCACAGCCCATCGCGTGCAGCAGCTTGATGGCGATATGCCCCAGGCCGCCAATACCAATGACGCCCACGCGGCTGGTGGCGGTGATGTGGTGCATCAGCAGAGGTTTGAAGACGGTGATACCGCCGCACAGCAGCGGACCTGCGGATTCGATATCAATGCTGTCCGGCAGCGGGATCACCCATTGCCAGTCGGCGCGCAGTTTGTCGGCAAAACCGCCCTTGTTCAGAATAGTGGGAACGGCGCCCTCGAGGCAGTTGATCTGATTGCCGCTGATACAGGCGTCACAGTGACCACAGCTGCGTGCCGTCCAGCCAATGCCCACGCGTTGGCCTACCTTCAGCCCTTTGTCCTGCGCGGCGCTACCGAGCGCCACGACGCGGCCAATGACTTCGTGCCCGGCAACCAGCGGATAGCTCGAGAAGCCCCATTCGTTATCGATCATCGAGAGATCCGAGTGGCAGATCCCGCAGTAATCAACCTGTACTTCGACGTCTTCTGCTTTTAGTTCGCCCGCATCGTACTCGTACAGCTCAAGTTCTGCACCCGCCTGCGGTGCGGCGTAGCTTTTTATCTTCGACATCGTGTTTCCCCCGTTGTGGTGTGAACTGAGAGTGTAGAGCATTCAGTTTACAGCCGCTTAACAGAAGAGGGCAGGAACGAAAGTTACAGACTTTTCAGCATTCTGACTTCGCAATCAACGTGGCCGGTACAGCCCAGCGGCGCATCGATATGCTCAAAGCCCAGATGTTCATACAGGCCGATGGCCTCTTTGAGGAAAGCGGTGGTTTCCAGGTAGCAGCGGGTAAAACCCTGCTTGCGCGCGTGGTCCAGCGCCATCAGCGCCAGCTTTTTCGCCAGCCCTTGCCCGCGCGCCGTTGGCAGAAAATACATTTTCTGCAGCTCACAGATATCCGGCTCGCTGCAGCTGAGGGGCGCCACGCCGCCGCCGCCCACAACCTGACCGTTCTGCTCGATTACCCAGTAGGCATGCCCTGGCTGGCTGTAGAGCTGGTAAAGCTCGTCCAGGTTCGGGTCGGCAACCGTGTAGCCTTTGTCAGCCGTCAGGCCATATTCGGCAGAAACGGTGCGGATAACGGCGGCGATTGCCGGGTTATCCTGCTCAGCGATCCGGCGCATCGTCGTCGCGACGGGGGTAATCACGCTCATAGCATTACTCATTACAAAAATTGACACATAACTGCTGTTAATAGCACCGCAGAAAGGGGAGTGCAAGCGAGGAGTTTTCAGGAAGGATACCCCTTACGCCCTGAAGCGTAAGGGGTAAAAGCATTACAGGGCTGCGATAACCGCCTGCTGCTCGATCAGCTTGGTCTTCGCATCGGCGAAGGCAACCAGACGCTCGCGCTCTTTCGCGATGACCGCTTCCGGCGCGCGGGCGACAAAGCCTTCGTTCGCCAGCTTGCTTTCGATTTTGCCAATTTCCACGTCGACTTTTGCCACTTCTTTCGCCAGACGAGCCAGCTCGGCGTCTTTGTCGATCAGGCCCGCCATCGGGATCAGCAGCTCGGCGCCGTCGATGATTTTGGTCACGGAAACCGGACCTTTGTCATCCGCAGGCAGCACGGTGATGCTTTCCAGACGCGCCATGGTTTTCAGGAAGGTGTTGTTCTCGTTGACGCGACGAACGGCAGCCTCGCTGCAGCCACGCAGCAGCAGCTCCAGCGGTTTGCCTGGGGCGATGTTCATTTCAGCACGGATGTTACGTACCGCAACGATCGCCTGTTTCAGCCACTCGGTATCCGCGGACGCCGCTTCATCAACCTTGGCCGCATCGAATTCCGGGAACGGCTGCAGCATGATGGTATCGGCGTTGATGCCCGCAATCACCTTCACGCGCTGCCAGATGGTTTCGGTGATGAATGGAATGACCGGATGCGCCAGGCGCAGCAGACCTTCCAGAACGGTAATCAGCGTGTTGCGCGTGCCGCGCAGCTCCGCCTCAGTGCCGCCGTTCATCACCGGCTTCGCCAGCTCCAGATACCAGTCGCAGAA
Source organism: Enterobacter cloacae complex sp. ECL352 (assembly GCF_020149545.1). Lineage (NCBI taxonomy): Bacteria > Pseudomonadati > Pseudomonadota > Gammaproteobacteria > Enterobacterales > Enterobacteriaceae > Enterobacter > Enterobacter cloacae complex sp. ECL352. Next base: position 1,846,585 of record NZ_CP083709.1, on the reverse strand, counting down.
CTGGTTCCAGGTGAATTCATACAGGATGCCCGCCGCGATATCGAAGCGGTAGCTGTCCAGCGCCTCGCGGAACGCTTTCACCGTCTGGTTGAATTCCGCCAGGATCCAGCGGTCTGCCAGAGACAGCGTCATCTCGCCGCCGTTGAAGCCGCAATCCTGATCTTCGGTATTCATCAGCACGAAACGGCTGGCGTTCCACAGTTTGTTACAGAAGTTACGGTAACCTTCCAGACGCTTCATGTCCCAGTTGATGTCACGACCGGTTGAGGCCAGTGCCGCCAGGGTGAAGCGCAGGGCGTCGGTACCGTGAGACTCGATCCCGTTCGGGAACTGCTTCTCGGTACGCTTGCGGATTTTCTCAGCCAGCTGCGGCTGCATCATGTTGCCGGTACGTTTTTCCAGCAGATCTTCCAGAGAGATACCGTCAACCATGTCCAGCGGGTCAATAACGTTACCCTTGGACTTGGACATCTTCTGGCCTTCATCGTCGCGGATCAGACCGGTCATGTAGACGGTATGGAACGGAACCTGCGGCTTGCCGTCTTCGTCTTTGATGAAGTGCATGGTCATCATGATCATGCGGGCAATCCAGAAGAAGATAATGTCGAAGCCGGACACCATCACGCTGGTTGGGTGGAACTGACGCAGCGCGTCGGTGTTTTCTGGCCAGCCGAGGGTGGAGAAGGTCCACAGCGCGGAGGAGAACCAGGTGTCCAGCACGTCTTCGTCCTGACGCAGCGCAACGTCCGCGCTCAGGTTGTTTTCCTGACGCACTTCGTCTTCGCTACGGCCAACGTAAACGTTGCCTTCGTTGTCGTACCACGCCGGAATACGGTGACCCCACCACAGCTGACGAGAGATACACCAGTCCTGAATGTCGCGCATCCAGGAGAAGTACATGTTTTCGTACTGCTTCGGCACGAACTGAATGCTGCCGTTTTCAACCGCTTCCACAGCCGGTTTCGCCAGCACGTCGGCACGCACGTACCACTGGTCGGTCAGCATTGGCTCGATAACCACGCCGCCACGGTCGCCGTACGGCACGGTCAGATCGTGAGGTTTGATCTCTTCCAGCAGGCCGAGCGCGTCAACGGCTGCCACGATGGCTTTACGCGCGGCAAAACGCTCCAGCTTCTGGAACTCAGCCGGGATGTCGCTGGAGTAAACGTCGGATTCGTTGCCTTTGGTGTCGTACACTTCTGCGCTTTCGCGGATATCACCGTCGAAGGTCAGAATGTTGATCATCGGCAGGGCGTGACGACGGCCGACTTCATAGTCGTTGAAGTCGTGCGCCGGGGTGATTTTTACGCAGCCGGTGCCTTTTTCCATGTCGGCGTGTTCGTCGCCCACAATCGGAATACGGCGGTTTACCAGCGGCAGCACCACGAATTTGCCGATCAGATCTTTATAACGCGGATCTTCCGGGTTAACGGCCACGCCGGTATCGCCCAGCAGGGTTTCCGGACGGGTCGTTGCGACCACCAGGTAATCTTTACCGTCGGCGGTTTTTGCGCCATCGGCCAGCGGATAGCGGATGTGCCACATGGAGCCTTTAGACTCGCGGTTTTCCACTTCCAGGTCAGAGATGGCGGTGCGCAGTTTTGGATCCCAGTTTACCAGGCGTTTGCCGCGGTAAATCAGGTCTTCTTTGTACAGGCGGACGAAGACTTCTTTAACGGCGTTGGACAGGCCTTCGTCCATGGTGAAGCGCTCGCGCTCCCAGTCCACGGAGTTGCCGAGACGGCGCATCTGACGGGTAATGGTGCCGCCGGATTCCGCCTTCCACTGCCAGATTTTGTCGATGAACGCGTCACGACCGTAGTCGTGGCGGGTTTTTCCTTCTTCAGCGGCAATTTTACGCTCAACCACCATCTGGGTCGCGATACCCGCGTGGTCAGTCCCCGCCTGCCACAGGGTGTTTTTACCCTGCATACGCTGGTAGCGGATCATGGTGTCCATGATGGTCTGCTGGAAAGCATGACCCATATGCAAACTGCCGGTGACGTTCGGCGGCGGGATCATGATGCAGAAGGACTCTTTGCTTTCGTCGCCGTTAGGCTTGAAATAGCCCTGCTGTTCCCAGTGCTCGTAAAGCGGCTGTTCGATATCGCGTGGGTTATATGTCTTTTCCATTATTTCCAGGTTGCCGTATTCAGGTTAAAACCAGCCAGGCGGTACGCTTTATAGCGTTCGCGCGCCAGTTGTTTCAAAGATTCTTCGTAAGGGACAAAGTCTACCACTTCTGTGAAAGCGGTGGCAAAATCTGCAAAATCTATCCGCAGGCTAATCAGAATATCGCGCGCGCTGCTGTTGCGCTTTTGCGGCCAGGCAATTTCAACCGGTGCACCGCCGCGCGGGCCTTCGCCCGACAGATTATGCGGCACAAAACTCTCCGGGGGGCGCGCCCACAGCGCTTCATCCAGGCGAATCGCCTGCTGTTCATCTTCACAGGCAATCAGAACGCGTTTACCTGCGCGCCAACGTTCTGCGGCAATTTCACACACCAGCTGTTCTACGGCGCTGAGGCCATCCTGATGGGTGTCGTTGTCCAGAAGGTAGAACGTTGCATTCTTCATATATGGGGCTTCTTGTGCTCACTTTAAATGCTTAAGCCGGGTGGCGGCTTCGCCTTACCCGGCCTACGGTTTACTGCCGTTTTGACTTACTCGTCGCCGTTAAAACCTGCGCGGTTCAGCAGGAACTGCGACAGCAGCGCCACTGGACGGCCGGTTGCGCCTTTGGCTTTACCGGATCGCCATGCGGTGCCCGCGATATCCAGGTGTGCCCAGTTGTACTTGCGGGTGAAGCGTGCCAGGAAGCAGCCCGCGGTGATCGCCCCGCCAGGACGTCCGCCAATGTTCGCCATATCCGCAAAGTTAGACTCAAGCTGATCCTGATACTCGTCACCCAGCGGCAGACGCCATGCGCGGTCCCCGGCCTGCTCTGAGGCACCAATAAGCTCGTGCGCCAGAGGATTGTGGTTCGACATCAGGCCGGTGATATGGTGACCCAGCGCAATCACACAGGCTCCGGTGAGGGTAGCGACGTCAATCACCGCTTCAGGCTCGAAGCGCTCAACATAGGTCAGCACGTCACACAGCACCAGACGGCCTTCGGCGTCGGTGTTCAGCACTTCAACGGTCTGGCCGGACATGGTGGTCAGAACGTCACCCGGACGATAGGCGCGCCCGCCAGGCATGTTTTCGCAGCCCGCCAGTACGCCGATCACGTTGATAGGCAACTGCAGTTCCGCGACCATGCGCATCACGCCGTAAACCGCCGCCGCACCGCACATGTCGTATTTCATCTCATCCATGCCTTCGGCAGGCTTGATGGAGATACCGCCGGAATCGAAGGTCAGGCCTTTACCGACGAGCACAATCGGGCGCGCGTCTTCGGACGGATTGCCTTTGTACTCGATGACGGACATCAGGGATTCGTTCTGCGAGCCGTTACCGACCGCAAGGTAAGAGTGCATCCCCAGCTCTTTCATCTGCTGTTCGCCGATGACGCGGGTAATGACGTTTTTGCTGTAGGCGTCGGCCAGCTGACGTGCCTGAGAGGCCAGGTACGCCGCGTTACAGATGTTAGGCGGCATGTTGCCGAGATCTTTGGCCGCTTTAATGCCGGCCGCGATCGCCAGACCGTGCTGGATCGCGCGTTCGCCGCTGGTCAGCTCGCGACGGGTTGGCACGTTAAAGACCATTTTACGCAGAGGACGACGCGGCTCGCTTTTATTGGTCTTCAGCTGATCGAAGCTGTAGAGGCTCTCTTTTGCCGTTTCAACCGCCTGACGCACTTTCCAGTAGGTGTTACGCCCTTTAACGTGCAGCTCCGTCAGGAAGCAGACGGCTTCCATTGAGCCGGTATCATTCAGCGTATTGATTGTTTTCTGAATTACCTGCTTATACTGACGTTCATCCAGCTCGCGTTCTTTGCCGCAGCCAATCAGCAGAATACGTTCTGACAGTACGTTCGGAACATGGTGCAGTAACAGCGTCTGCCCAGGTTTGCCTTCCAGTTCGCCACGGCGCAGCAGGGCGCTAATATAGCCGTCACTGATTTTATCGAGTTGCTCGGCGATCGGGGAGAGTCGGCGTGGTTCAAAGACACCCACAACGATGCAGGCACTCCGCTGTTTCTCCGGGCTACCGCTTTTTACACTGAACTCCATGCACTACGCTCCTGAATCTTAAAGACAACGGCGGCAGCTACGGATAGAATTGAAACCTTTCGTAACTCATGTCCGCTGTTGTGGTGACTTCGTGTTAATCTTACGTTACTACGGTTTCGACACGTCAGAAAAAGTCCTGAAGCGTGAATCCGCCGGATGTTTTAATCTTAGCGATGATTTCGACGACTCAAGAGAATAAATGACGTTTAAGCCATGAAACAAGCGATTTTCCAGCAAAGAGACGGGTTTTTACGGGCGTATTTAAAGTGATAATCATAAGATATCTGGTGCGGGAGACGCTCAAAAGCCAACTGGCGATCCTCTTCATCCTGCTGCTGATTTTTTTCTGTCAGAAGCTGGTTAAGATCCTCGGTGCGGCCGTTGACGGCGAAATTCCAACAAATCTGGTGCTTTCCCTGCTTGGCTTAGGGATCCCGGAAATGGCGCAGCTCATCCTGCCGCTAAGTCTTTTCCTTGGCCTGCTCATGACGCTTGGGAAACTCTACACCGAGAGTGAAATCACGGTGATGCATGCCTGTGGCCTGAGCAAAGCGGTACTGGTGAAAGCGGCCATGATACTGGCGCTGTTCACGGGTATTGTCGCAGCGGTGAATGTGATGTGGGCGGGTCCCATGTCTTCCCGTCATCAGGACGAAGTGCTGGCCGAAGCGAAAGCCAACCCCGGCATGGCAGCCTTAGCCCAGGGGCAATTCCAGCAGGCGACCGACGGCAACTCCGTGCTGTTTATTGAGAGCGTTGACGGCAGTAAATTCAACGACGTATTCCTGGCGCAGTTACGTCCCAAAGGTAACGCGCGTCCTTCCGTGGTGGTTGCAGACTCCGGCCAGCTTGCTCAGCGCAAAGATGGTTCTCAGATCGTGACGCTGAACAAAGGCACCCGTTTCGAAGGCACCGCCATGCTGCGCGACTTCCGTATTACGGATTTCCAGAACTATCAGGCCATTATCGGCCATCAGGCGGTGGCACTCGATCCAACGGATACCGAGCAAATGGACATGCGTACCCTGTGGAATACCGATACCGACAGAGCGCGTGCTGAGTTCCACTGGCGTATTACGCTTGTCTTCACCGTGTTTATGATGGCGCTGATTGTCGTTCCGCTGAGCGTGGTGAACCCGCGCCAGGGCCGCGTGCTCTCTATGCTGCCGGCGATGCTGCTTTACCTGATCTATTTCCTGCTGCAAACCTCGATTCGTTCTAACGGCGCGAAGGGTAAGCTGGACCCTATGGTCTGGACATGGTTCGTCAACAGCCTGTACATCTTACTGGCGCTGGGATTAAACCTGTGGGATACGGTGCCTGTGCGCCGCATACGTGCCCGATTCTCGCGTAAAGGAGCCATCTAATGCAGGCGTTTGGCGTTCTTGATCGCTATATCGGTAAAACCATTTTTACCACCATCATGATGACGTTGTTCATGCTGGTGTCACTCTCCGGCATTATCAAATTTGTCGATCAGCTGAAAAAAGCCGGCCAGGGGAGCTATGACGCGATGGGCGCGGGGATGTATACCCTGCTCAGCGTGCCGAAAGATGTGCAGATTTTCTTCCCGATGGCGGCCCTGCTGGGCGCGCTGCTGGGGCTGGGGATGCTGGCGCAGCGCAGTGAGCTGGTCGTTATGCAGGCCTCGGGCTTTACCCGCATGCAGGTTGCGCTGTCGGTAATGAAAACCGCGATCCCACTGGTGCTGTTGACCATGGCGATTGGCGAGTGGGTCGCGCCGCAGGGCGAACAGATGGCGCGTAACTACCGTGCGCAGGCCATGTACGGCGGCTCGCTGCTCTCGACTCAACAAGGTTTATGGGCGAAAGACGGTAAAAACTTCGTCTACATCGAACGGGTGAAGGGGAATGATGAGCTGGGTGGGGTGAGCATCTATGCTTTCGATGACCAGCGCCGTCTGGAGTCAGTCCGCCACGCCTCTTCGGCAAAATTTGACGCCGAACATAAACAGTGGCGTTTGTCCCAGGTCGATGAGTCTAACCTGACCGATCCGAAACAGATTACGGGTTCTCAGACGGTAATCGGTACGTGGAAAACCAACCTGACGCCCGATAAGCTCGGTGTTGTGGCGCTGGATCCTGACGCGCTCTCCATCAGCGGTTTGCACAACTATGTGAAATACCTGAAGTCGAGCGGACAGGACGCAGGACGTTATCAGCTCAACATGTGGAGCAAGATCTTCCAGCCGATGTCCGTGGCGGTGATGATGCTGATGGCGCTGTCGTTTATCTTCGGCCCGTTACGCAGCGTGCCGATGGGCGTGCGCGTCGTGACCGGTATCAGTTTCGGCTTTGTGTTCTACGTGCTCGATCAGATCTTCGGTCCGCTGACGCTGGTTTATGGCATTCCGCCGATAATTGGTGCGCTGCTGCCAAGCGCCAGTTTCCTCCTGATCAGCCTCTGGCTGCTGTTGAAACGCTCCTGATTGACCTCTCCTCGCTTCCGGTTAACCGGGAGCGAGGCTAATCTCCTGTTTCACCCCGCACTTTTTCTCACAACCTTCAACGCCTCGCCCTGAATTTGAGTATTATTGAGCGATAAAGTCGTGAAGGGATCCTCTATGAAGCAAATTCGAATGCTTGCCCAGTATTACGTCGACCTGATGATGAAGCTTGGGCTGGTGCGTTTCTCCATGCTGCTTGCGCTGGCGCTGGTCGTTCTGGCCATTGTCGTACAAATGGCCGTCACCATGGTTCTGCATGGTCAGGTCGAGAGTATCGACGTCATCCGCTCCATCTTCTTTGGCTTGCTCATTACGCCCTGGGCGGTCTATTTCCTTTCCGTAGTGGTTGAACAGCTGGAAGAGTCCCGTCAGCGTCTGTCAAAACTGGTCGATAAACTGGAAGAGATGCGCGAGCGCGACCTGAAGCTCAACGTCCAGCTTAAAGACAATATTGCGCAGCTGAATCAGGAGATTTCCGATCGTGAGAAGGCGGAAGCCGAGCGTCAGGCCACGCTGGAGCAGCTGAAAATCGAAATGAAAGAGCGCGAGGTCACGCAGATCCAGCTTGAGCAGCAATCCTCTTTCCTGCGGTCGTTCCTCGATGCTTCGCCGGATCTGGTGTTTTACCGTAATGAAGATAAAGAATTTTCCGGCTGTAACCGGGCGATGGAGCTGCTCACCGGGAAAAGCGAGAAGCAGCTGATTAACCTGAAGCCGCAGGACGTTTACTCTGAAGAGGCGGCGGCCAAGGTTATGGAGACGGACGAAAAAGTATTCCGCCATAACGTCTCGCTGACCTATGAACAGTGGCTGGATTACCCGGACGGACGCAAGGCCTGCTTTGAGATCCGTAAGGTGCCCTACTATGACCGCGTGGGGAAACGCCACGGCCTGATGGGCTTTGGCCGCGATATCACCGAGCGTAAGCGCTACCAGGATGCCCTGGAGCGCGCCAGCCGCGATAAGACTACCTTTATCTCCACCATCAGCCACGAGCTGCGTACGCCGCTTAATGGCATTGTCGGGCTGAGCCGTATTCTGCTGGATACCGACCTGACCGCAGAGCAGGAAAAATACCTCAAGACTATCCATGTATCCGCGGTCACGCTGGGTAATATCTTCAACGATATTATTGATATGGATAAGATGGAGCGCCGTAAAGTTCAGCTTGATAATCAGCCGGTTGATTTCACCAGCTTCCTTGCCGACCTCGAAAATCTCTCCGGCCTGCAGGCGCAGCAGAAGGGACTGAGCTTTGTCATGGATCCCACCCTGCCGCTGCCGCATAAAGTGGTGACCGACGGCACGCGTCTGCGTCAGATCCTGTGGAATCTCATCAGCAACGCGGTGAAATTTACCCAGAAGGGGCAGGTGGCGGTGCGCATCCGCTTTGACGAAGGCGATATGCTGCACTTCGAGGTGGAAGACTCCGGGATGGGTATTCCGCAGGAGGAGCAGGACAAAATTTTCGCGATGTACTACCAGGTGAAGGACAGCAACGGCGGGAAACCGGCGACAGGAACGGGCATTGGCCTGGCGGTCTCTAAGCGGCTGGCGAAGAGCATGGGGGGCGATATCACCGTTGTCAGCCAGCCGGGCAAAGGATCAACCTTCACGCTGACGGTCCATGCGCCGGCGGTGGCGGAGGAAGTTGAGGATACCTTTGAAAACGACGACATGCCGCTGCCCGCGCTGCACGTTCTGCTGGTGGAAGACATTGAGTTGAACGTGATTGTGGCGCGCTCGGTGCTGGAAAAACTGGGCAATAGCGTGGATGTCGCGATGACCGGTAAGGCCGCGCTGGATATGTTTAAACCGGGCGAATACGATCTTGTTCTGCTCGATATCCAGCTGCCGGATATGACCGGGCTGGATATCTCTCGTGAGCTGACGCGTCAGTACGCGGCCGACGAGCTGCCGCCGCTGGTGGCGCTGACGGCGAACGTGCTGAAAGACAAAAAAGAGTATCTCGATGCCGGTATGGACGATGTACTCAGCAAGCCGCTAGCGGTGCCTGCTCTGACCGCCATGATTAAAAAGTTCTGGGATACCCGTGATGAAGAGGAGAGCACCATGACGTCTGTTGATAGCGCAAAAGCCCAAACGATACTCGATACCGCGATGCTGGAGCAGTACATCGAACTGGTGGGTCCGAAACTGATTACCGATGGTCTGGCGGTGTTCGAAAAAATGATGCCGGGCTATCTGAGCGTGCTGGAATCAAACCTGACCGCCCGGGACCAGAAGGGCATCGTCGAAGAAGGACATAAAATCAAAGGCGCCGCCGGTTCGGTCGGTTTACGCCATCTGCAGCAGCTGGGTCAACAGATTCAGTCGCCTGATTTACCTGCATGGGAAGATAACGTGGGTGATTGGGTTGAAGAGATGAAACAAGAGTGGCAAAACGATGTGGCGGTGCTTAAAGCCTGGGTCGACGCCAGAAAAAAATGACCCCGGATTAACCGGGGTGCGCGAATACTGCGCCAACACCAGGGAAATCGTGGCTGCGCCTGTTTTATAAAGTTATTTTCGAAAGGGCGCTGCCTGAAAAATTTAGGCCGCACGCAGATAAGATAGCAAATCTTAAATGGTTTGTTACATGAATCAGTGAAATGTGTGAAGCATAGCGTTTTAATCAAAATTATTAATGTGCTTCAGCAAGTTGCAGAAAAGGATTGTCATGATGAAAAAGATTGGTGTCGTGCTGAGCGGATGCGGTGTTTACGATGGTTCTGAAATACATGAAGCCGTAATCACGCTGCTGGCCCTGGCTAAGCAGGGAGCAGAGGTTATTTGTTTTGCGCCGGACAAAAATCAGGCGGATGTGATTAATCATCTGACCGGCGAGCCGATGGCGGAAACCCGTAATGTACTGATTGAAGCCGCGCGTATTGTGCGAGGTGATATCCATCCTCTTATTCAGGCAGACCCTACAGAGCTTGATGCGCTTATTGTGCCGGGTGGGTTTGGCGCGGCCAAAAATCTCAGTACCTTTGCTGCGCAGGGAGCGGAGTGTCAGGTCGATCCTCATTTAAAGGCGCTGTCGCAAGCCATGCACGCGGCAGGAAAACCGCAGGGCTTTATCTGCATCGCGCCGGCAATGCTGCCCAGGATTTTTGATTTCCCGCTGCGCCTGACTATCGGGACGGATATTGATACCGCAGAGATCGTCGAGGAAATGGGGGGCGAACACGTTCCGTGCCCGGTTGATGACATTGTGGTTGATGAAGATAACAAAATTGTCACCACGCCGGCTTATATGCTGGCGAATAATATCGCTGAGGCGGCCTCAGGTATTGAAAAGCTGGTGGCTCGCGTGCTGGTGCTGACTGAATGAGGCGTAAATTTGCCGCAGGCGCAGGGGTGAAACGTTTTCTCTTGCGCATCGTACTTGTGCTGGCGGTATTCTGGGGCGGCGGGCTGGCTTTATTCAGCATTATGCCGGTTCCGTTCTCTGCCGTTATGGTTGAGCGCCAGCTCGGCGCGTGGTTCAGCGGCGATTTCAGCTATGTTGCCCACTCTGACTGGGTGAGCATGGACGAGATCTCCCCGTTCATGGGGCTGGCGGTCATCGCGGCGGAGGACCAGAAATTCCCGGAGCACTGGGGGTTCGACGTGGCGGCCATTGAGAAGGCGCTAGCCCATAACGAACGCCATGAAAACCGCGTGCGCGGGGCATCAACCTTGTCGCAGCAGACGGCCAAAAACCTGTTTCTGTGGGATGGTCGAAGCTGGGTGCGAAAAGGGCTGGAAGCAGGGTTGACCCTGGGGATGGAAACGGTCTGGAGCAAAAAACGAATTCTGACCGTCTATCTCAACGTCGCTGAGTTTGGCGATGGTATTTTTGGCGTGGAAGCTGCCGCACAGCGGTATTTCAATAAGCCAGCCAGCCGTCTGAGCATGTCAGAAGCAGCGCTATTGGCCGCTGTGTTACCGAACCCTATCCGCTTTAAGGCCAGTGCCCCATCAGGTTATGTGCGAAGCCGTCAGGCGTGGATTATGCGCCAGATGAATCAGCTGGGTGGAGAGGGGTTTATGCAGCGTAATAATCTTATGTAGGGCGGGTAAGCGCAGCGCTACCCGCCTGAATAGCAGACCTTAATCTTCGTCGAATCCTGCGTTAAACAGGGCAATCACCGCCGCCAGCGCTTCCTCTTCCTGAGGGCCGGTGGCTTCTACTTCAATCTGGCGCCCTTTGGCGGAATCCAGCATCAGCAGCGCAATCACGCTGTTCGCCTCCGCTTCGGTGCCTTCGTCATTCCGCAGCAGAACCTCTGCATCGAAACCCTGCATCAGCTCAAACAACTTCATCGCCGGGCGTGCATGCATACCCAGCTTGTTGGTGATCTCAACGGTTTGTTTTACGGTCATGTTTTACGTTTTTCCAGCGTGCGATGACGGGACTGAACGTTCTTCCCGCGCGAGCGGAAATAGTCGGCCAGCTGTTCGGCGATGTAAACCGAACGATGTTTACCGCCGGTACAGCCAATCGCCACCGTCAGGTAGCTACGATTGTTTGTCTCCAGCATAGGTAACCATAGCTCAAGGTAGCTTCGCGTCTGGTAGATAAAATTGTGTACTTCTGTGTGCCGGTCGAGGAACGCCGCCACCGGCTTATCCAGACCGGTCATTGGACGCAGTTTTGGATCCCAGTGCGGGTTCGGCAGGAAGCGCACGTCGAAAACATAATCCGCATCAATCGGAATACCGTGCTTAAAGCCGAAGGATTCGAACACCATCGTCAGTTCGCGCTCGCGTTTACCCAACAGCCGGGTACGCAGCATTTCCGCCAGCTCGTGAACGGACATCTCAGAGGTGTCGACAATCAGGTCGGCACGAGAACGCAGCGGCTCCAGCAGGTCGCTCTCTTCATCGATAGCGCTCTCCAGAGAGAGGTTCTTGCTGGATAGCGGGTGCAAACGACGGGTATCGCTGTAGCGGCGGATCAGCGTATTGCGGTCTGCATCGAGGAACAGCAGCTGAGGCGAGAACGCGTCAGGCAGGTTGCTCATGGCCTGTTCGAAGATCTCTGGCGATTCAGGCATGTTACGAACGTCGATACTGACGGCGGCAGAGGTTTGTCTCTCCGCCAGCGTGCGGGCCAGATCGGGTAACAACACGACCGGCAGGTTATCGACGCAGTAAAAACCCATGTCTTCCAGGGCGCGCAGAGCAACGGATTTCCCCGACCCTGAACGGCCACTGACAATCATCAGCACCATGTTCCGTTTCTCCTCAGGACAACAGATGTGAAGGCCATCTCCTGGTTATGCATCATCCTGATTGCCTTCTGCTTCAGTGATAATTTGATAGAGCTCTTCATCACTTTGGGCCGAGCGCAGTCGACGGCAAATGGTTTTATCGGCCAGACGTTTTGCGACCAGCGACAGCGTATGCAGATGGGTTTTCGTCTGGTCGGCAGGTACCAGCAGCGCGAAGAGGAGATCGACGGGCTGGTTATCAATGGCATCGAAGGCGATGGGTGTTTCAAGCTGCACAAACACACCAACGGCACGCAGGGTATCCTCTTCCAGTTTGCCGTGCGGGATCGCGATGCCGTTGCCGATACCGGTACTGCCCATTTTTTCACGGGTCAGAATCGCTTCGAACACCACCTGCGGCGGCAGGCCCAGCTGTTTGGCAGCCAGTTCACTGATGATCTCCAGCGCACGTTTTTTGCTCTGGCAGTGAACCGCACTGCGGGTACATTCCTGGTTAAGGACATTGCTCAGTTGAAGAGCGGAATCGTTGTTCATCATAATTTCACCTAAGCGCTAACTGTACAAATGGCCTGTTGTGTTTCACAACAGGCCGTCCTGCACCCGTTAACTGCCCGGACAATTAGTGTTGTTTCAGTTTATCTTTATGTTTATTGAGCTGTCGTGCAAGCTTATCAATCAAGCCGTCGATAGCAGCGTACATGTCTTGCCCTTCCGCACTGGCATGCAGTTCACCCCCGTTAACATGCAGGGTGGCATCCGAGATATGAGTCACTTTCTCCACTTTCAACACAATATAGACCTGATTGATCCTTTCGAAATACTGCTCGAGTTTTGCAAACTTCGCGTTCACAAAGTCGCGTAAAGCCTCAGTAATTTCGACGTTTTGTCCAGTGATGTTGAGCTGCATAGTGTCTTCCTTATCGGTTGTGTCAGACCAGCTGTTTACGCTGGTTGGACGGCGGAATGGATAAAGACTCTCGATACTTCGCAACAGTACGACGTGCCACCATAATACCCTGATCGGACAGCATGGTGGTTAACTTACTGTCGCTTAGTGGCTTCGCGGGGTTCTCCGCGGCGATCAACTTCTTCACCAGGGCACGAATGGCCGTTGACGACGCTTCGCCGCCGCCCTCGGTATTCACATGGCTGGAGAAGAAATACTTAAGCTCAAAAATACCGCGTGGACTGTGCAGATACTTCTGCGTGGTGACACGGGAAATGGTTGATTCATGCATTTCGACGGCCTGGGCGATATCCGCCAGTACCATCGGTTTCATATACTCTTCGCCCTGCTCAAAGAACGCCTGCTGCTGTTCGACAATACAGCGGCTGACGCGCAGCAGCGTATCATTTCGGCTCTCCAGACTTTTGATCAACCATCGCGCTTCCTGAAGATTGCTACGAATATATTGATTGTCGGAGTCGTTACGCGCGCTGGTGCACATGGAGGCATACTGCTGGTTGATTTGCAGGCGAGGGATGCTGTCTGAGTTCAGTTCAACGACCCAGCGGTCATTGTGTTTTCTGACCAGCACATCCGGGATCACGTACTCGGGCTCGCTGGTTTGGATCGACTGTCCCGGGCGCGGATCGAGCGACTGGATCAGATTTACCGCTTCTTTCAGCACCTCTTCCTTCAGGCGCGTGACGCGCATCAGGGAGCGGAAATCGTGGTTGGCCAGCAGATCCAGATGATCGCTAATAATTAAGCGCGCCTCGTCGATCCATGGCGTCTCTTTGCTGAACTGAGATAGCTGGATCAGCAGGCAGTCGCGCAGATCTTTTGCGGCCACGCCTACCGGATCGAAACGCTGGATGCGCTTCAGTACGGCTTCGACTTCCTCAAGCTCAATCTCGTCGTCGCCCATGCTTTCCAGGATATCGTCCAGCGTGACGGTCAAATAGCCGGTGTCGTCAACGGCATCGACAATTGAGGTGGCAATCGCGCGGTCGGTATCGGAGAAGGGGGTGAGTTCCACCTGCCACATCAGGTAATCCTGCAGCGACTGGGTGGTCTCTCCCTGATAGACCGGTAGCTCATCATCCTGGTAGTCTGCACGCGTACCGGAAGGAGTTCCGGCGGTGTAGATTTCATCCCAGCTGGCATCCAGCGGTAGCTCGTCGGGCATCTCTTTTTGTTCGAGTGCATCCGCGGTGTCGAGCGCTTCTGTATCCTGTGACTGCTGAGTATCTACCTCGTCATGAAGATCGGTTTGTTCCAGCAGGGGGTTGCTGTCCAGCGCCTGCTGGAGCTCCTGCTGAAGTTCTAACGTGGACAGTTGCAACAGGCGAATTGCCTGCTGTAGCTGCGGCGTCATTGCCAGTTGTTGGCTGAGCCTTAATTGCAAACCTTGCTTCATGTTCAGAGCATTTTTCTCCGGTTCGGCGTTACGTTACCTCTACCCTATCAGAGTCTGAAGTCTTCCCCAAGATAGACGCGCTTAACATGATCGTCTTCGAGGATCTGCTGCGGCGTACCGTGGGCGATCAGATTGCCCTGGCTGACAATATACGCGCGTTCACACACGGCCAGCGTTTCACGGACGTTGTGGTCGGTGATCAGTACGCCAAGCCCGCTGTCACGCAGGTGTTCAATGATGCGTTTAATGTCGATAACCGAGATCGGGTCAACGCCGGCAAACGGTTCATCCAGAAGGATAAATTTCGGGTTTGCGGCCAGCGCACGTGCAATCTCAACACGACGGCGTTCACCCCCGGAGAGTGCCTGACCGAGGCTGTCGCGCAGATGCTCAATGTGGAACTCTTCCATCAATTCGTTGGCACGATCCTGACGCTGTTCGCTGGTCAGATCGTTACGAATTTCCAGGACCGCCATCAGGTTATCGTAAACGCTAAGACGACGGAAAATGGAGGCTTCCTGCGGCAGGTAGCCGATCCCGCGACGCGCGCGCGCGTGCAGCGGCAGAAGGCTGATGTCTTCATCGTCAATGATAATGTTGCCGGCATCGCGCGGCACAATGCCAACGACCATGTAGAAGGTGGTGGTTTTACCCGCACCGTTAGGGCCAAGCAGCCCTACAATTTCGCCGGAGTTGACGGTCAGACTGACATCTTCTACGACACGGCGGCCCTTGTAGGCCTTCGCGAGATTTTTTGCAGTTAATGTTGCCATAACGAATTAGTTACTCTTCTTCTGTGCCGGGGCCTGGCCTTTGCCTTTGTCCTGCAGCTGCGACGGAACCAGGACGGTCGTGACGCGTTTGCCTTTCTCGCTGGAGGCCTGCATTTTTTGCTCTTTCACCAGATAGGTGATCTGGTCGCCGGTAATGTTGCTGTCCAGCTGTTCCAGATACGCGTTTCCGGTCAGGATGACCAGGTCCTTCGCCAGCTCATAGTGCATATGCGAGGCGCGGCCTTTCACCGGCTTGCCGTTATCCTGCATCTGGTAGAAGGTGGCCGGGTTGCCGTAACCATCAATGATCTCTTTGCCCTGCTCGCCACCCGGACGGGTCACGACCACTTTGTCGGCGTTAATTTTGATGGTGCCCTGAGTCATGACGACGTTACCCGTGAAGGTGACGACGTTGCCCTGCATATCGAGAGACTGGGTATCAGACTCGATATGGATCGGTTGGTCGGTATCGCCCGTTACAGCAAGCGCGGGGAGACTGGTCGCCAGCATCGCGCTGGCGATAATTACTTTAAGGCTGAGTTTGTTTGTTTTGAATTTCATAGGAGGTTCTAACCTTTTCAATCAGCTCGGCGTTCTTGCTGCGTAAGTTCCCGCGCATTCTCAAACCGCTGGAATTAAATGTTGTGCCATACAGTGTGACCAGATCCTGCGAGGTCACGTCCTGGGTTACCAGGTTAATTTGGGCATTATCCGTCGTAATTTTTCGCAGTTGCGAGTCAGCGGTCAGGGCGTTGACTTCAACGTGGCCATACAGATAAAGCATACGGTCATTTGTCAGTTTTGCCCGATCTGACTTAATTGACCACGTCGGCACTTTGTCCTTATCAAATGTGGTCATGACAGGTTGGGTAAACCACGAAATACCGTCATCTGAAAAATATTCAACATGCTGGGCAATCAGGCGATAGTTCAGCGCGCCTTCCGGGCTGTAGACCACGGTGTCGCTGTGATCGCTTTTATAGGTTGGATCGTTATTGTTGACCACTTCCGTTTGCGGATCGTCGCGATCGGCAAGGTTCACGCCAATCAATACCAGTGCGACAAGCGAAAGCAAAATGATAATCCAGCGTCTGGTTTTACTCATATCGATTGCCCTTTGGCCTCATCAAGCTTGCCCTGCGCCAGCAAAAGCAGATCGCAGACTTCACGTACGGCACCACGGCCCCCGTTGATGTGGGTAACGTAGTCAGCGCGCGGGATCAGCAGCGGATGCGCATCGGCAACGGCGATGCTCAGCCCGACTTCAGCCATCACGGGCCAGTCAATCAGATCGTCCCCGACGTAGGCTACGTTTTCCGGCGCGATAGCCAGTTTACCCAGTAAATCCTTAAACGCCGCCATCTTATCGGATTGACCCTGATACAGATGGGTAATTCCTAAGGTTTCACAGCGGTCTTCTACCAGTTTAGCTTTTCGCCCGGTGATGATAGCCACCTCAATACCCGAGGTGAGCGCGCAGCGGATACCGTAGCCGTCGCGAACGTTAAACGCTTTCAGCTCTTCACCATTATTGCCCATGTAAATCAGGCCATCGGAAAGTACGCCATCCACGTCCAGGATGAGCAGACGAATGTTTTCCGCCTTTGCCATCATCTGGGTACTGACCGGTCCATAACAGGTTGCAAGGGATGCACCCGCATTACTCATTGTCTTATCCTTCATTACACTACGCCTGCGCGCAGCAGATCATGCATATGTACCACACCCAGCAACTGGTCGCCATCGGCAACCATCACTGAGGTAATGTGGCGGGACTGCATCAGGTTCAGCACATCCACGGCCAGCGTACCCGGACGGACGCGGATACCGCCCGGCGTCATCACATCGGCAATGCCGAGCGTGCGGACATCTACACCCATGTCGAACACGCGGCGCAGGTCGCCATCGGTGAAGATCCCCTGAATTTTCATCAGATCGTCGCACACGACCGTCATACCCAGATTCTTACGGGTGATTTCCAGCAGCGCATCACGCAGGGAGGCTTCTTTACTGACGTGAGGGATCTCATCCCCGGTGTGCATAATATCGTTTACCCGAAGCAGAAGCTTGCGCCCCAGCGCGCCGCCCGGGTGGGAAAGCGCGAAATCTTCCGGCGTAAAACCGCGGGCTTCGAGCAGCGCGACGGCAAGCGCATCACCCATCACCAGTGCGGCGGTGGTGCTGGACGTCGGCGCCAGGCCGAGCGGACAGGCCTCCTTGGGCACTTTCACGCACAGGTGAATATCGGCTGCCCGCGCCATGCTGCTTTCCGGACGGCTGGTCATGCAAATAAGCGGCACCTGCAGTCGCTTCAGTACCGGGATCAGCGCCAGAATTTCATTGGACTCCCCGGAGTTGGACAGCGCGATGACGATATCCTGCGGCGTGACCATACCCAGGTCACCGTGCGCGGCTTCCCCCGGATGTACAAAGAAGGAAGAGGTTCCGGTACTGGCAAACGTTGCCGCCATTTTGCGTCCAATGTGGCCGGACTTACCCATCCCCATCACCACGACTTTGCCGGCACAGTAGAACATCTTCTCACATGCCAGACTAAAATCCTGATTAATGTACCGATCTAACTGCGCCAGACCTTCACGTTCAATCTCCAGAACCTCTTTGCCTGCTTTCTGAAAGTCAAAACCCGGCTGCAATTCTATTTGCGACATAATGCGTTTCCGTTTACCCAGAGAGAAGAGGCGAGAGCCAGTACAGCATCGCCATCCATACGATAAATCCACCCGTCAGCAGCGCGCCTGCGCCTTTGCCGATCTGTCGTTGCCGCCGCCAGCAGAGCAGGGCAAATATCACGCTGACCAATAACATCACGCCGTAGTCGCGTGATAACGCCAGGGGATTAAAGGGCCCTGGCGTTATCAGGGCCGGCAGGCCCATCACAATGGCGATATTAAATATGTTGGAACCGATGATATTACCAATGGCAATGTCATCCTCACCTTTCCGTGCCCCCGCAATGGCCGTGGCCAGCTCCGGCAGGCTGGTGCCGATGGCAATCACCGTCAGGCCAATGGTCAGTTCACTGATGGCGAAATAGTTCGCCAGCACGGTCGCGTTATCCACGACCATGCGCGTTGCCATCGGCATGATGATCAGCGCAACGCCAAGCCAGAGCAGGGCAACAGGCAGCGTGCCTTCTCGCGGCAGTTCGGCGACCTGCTCCCGCGTGAGGCTATCCTGACCCTGCTTCTCAGCCAGACGGGCGATTTTAACACTATACAGCAGCCAGATGACGGCCAGCGCCAGCAGGAAAATGCCGTCGCTGTAGCTCAGCACACCATCGTAAAATACGCAGCCTGCCAGCAGGCTTACGATTAACATTAGCGGCAATTCACGGCGCAGAACATCAGAATGCACGCGAAATGGATGGAGCAGTGCGGCCAGGCCCAAAATCAAGAGTATATTGACGATGTTGGAGCCAATCGCGGTACCAACTGCCAGGTCTAACTGACCATGCAGCGATGCCGAGACAGAGACGATGATTTCAGGAAGTGACGTTCCAACACTCACCACGGTCATCCCGATGACGACAGGCGGTACGCCGGTCAGGCGACACAGGATAGATGCAGCAAACACTAAACGGTCAGCACTGTAGACCACCAAAAGTAAACCAATTATTAACAGTGCTGTTGCTAAAAGCATCAAAAGTCCTTTCTTCAGGTATACTCGTCGGTCCATCGCACGGGAATGGCTGGACTGCATACAGTCTGAGGCGTAACGAATTCCTAATTTTGACTTTATGCGCCGGAAAAGTAAAACAAATGCCAGCTTTCGCTAACCTCAACGGCTATTATTCTGTAAAAATGCGGAGTTGAGGGCTGATTCAGGCGGCATGCCTTAACGTGAGCAGGGTAATAAAGGAACCATAAATGAGCCAAACGATGGCGAATTTAGTCGATGTTCGCGGCGTGAGTTTTTCTCGCGCCAACAGATTGATATTTGATGATATTTCGTTGACCGTACCGCGTGGCAAAATCACTGCCATCATGGGGCCGTCCGGGATCGGTAAAACGACCCTGCTGCGCCTTATTGGTGGGCAGATCCCACCTGATAGCGGTGAAATCCTCTTTGATGGCGAAAACATCCCGGAGATGTCACGCTCGCGTCTGTATACTGTCCGCAAACGCATGAGCATGCTCTTTCAGTCGGGAGCCTTGTTCACCGACATGAATGTCTTTGATAACGTGGCCTATCCGCTGCGTGAGCATACCAGCCTGCCGCCAGAACTGCTGAAAAGCACGGTGATGATGAAGCTCGAAGCCGTCGGTTTGCGGGGCGCTGCAAAGCTGATGCCTTCGGAGCTGTCCGGCGGGATGGCGCGCCGCGCCGCGCTGGCACGCGCCATTGCATTAGAACCTGATTTAATCATGTTCGACGAACCGTTTGTTGGACAGGATCCCATCACGATGGGCGTGCTGGTGAAGCTCATCTCTGAACTGAACAGCGCGCTTGGCGTCACCTGCATTGTAGTATCTCACGATGTACCGGAAGTATTGAGCATTGCCGATTACGCCTATATTGTGGCGGACAAAAAGATCGTCGCACACGGTAGCGCTCAGGCGCTGCAGGAAAATTGCGATCCGCGCGTGCGGCAGTTCCTTGACGGTATTGCCGATGGCCCTGTGCCATTCCGCTACCCGGCGGGCGACTATCGTGACGATTTACTGGGAATAGGGAGTTAAGCCACTCATGCTGTTAAATGCGTTGGCCGCTCTCGGACACCGTGGCATAAAAACCATCAGGACGTTCGGGCGTGCCGGATTGATGTTATTCAACGCGCTGGTCGGCAAGCCGGAATTCCGTAAGCACGCACCGCTGCTGGTGCGGCAGCTTTATAATGTCGGCGTGCTGTCGATGCTCATCATCATTGTCTCCGGTCTGTTTATCGGTATGGTGCTTGGGCTGCAGGGCTATCTGGTTCTGACAACCTACAGTGCGGAAACCAGCCTCGGGATGCTGGTGGCGCTCTCGCTGCTGCGCGAGCTGGGGCCGGTTGTGGCGGCGCTGTTGTTCGCCGGGCGCGCGGGGTCGGCATTAACGGCTGAAATTGGCCTGATGCGTGCGACCGAGCAGCTCTCCAGCATGGAGATGATGGCGGTCGATCCGCTGCGTCGCGTGATCTCGCCGCGTTTCTGGGCTGGGGTGATCTCTTTACCGTTACTGACTATTCTGTTTGTCGCCGTGGGTATCTGGGGCGGTTCGCTGGTTGGTGTGCACTGGAAAGGCATTGATGCCGGTTTCTTCTGGTCCGCGATGCAGGACGCCATCGACCTGCGAATGGATCTGGTTAACTGCCTGATTAAAAGCGTGGTATTTGCCATTACGGTCACCTGGATTGCATTGTTCAATGGTTACGATGCCATCCCGACGTCGGCGGGCATTAGCCGCGCAACTACACGTACAGTCGTACATTCGTCGCTGGCCGTACTGGGTCTGGATTTTGTGCTCACCGCACTGATGTTTGGGAATTGAGTTCATGCAAACGAGAAAAAATGAAATTTGGGTCGGTGTATTCCTGCTGCTGGCGCTGCTGGCCGCGCTGTTTATCTGCCTGAGAGCGGCGGATATCACGTCTGTACGCACCGAGCCGACGTATCGCATCTATGCCACCTTCGATAACATCGGCGGGCTGAAGGCGCGTTCACCGGTCCGCATCGGCGGCGTGGTGATCGGACGCGTATCTGACATTACGCTGGATGAGAAAACCTACCTGCCACGCGTCGCGATGGATATCGAAGAGCGTTACAACCATATCCCGGACACCAGTTCCCTTTCTATCCGTACTTCCGGCCTGCTGGGTGAACAATATCTGGCGCTTAACGTTGGCTTTGAAGATCCCGAGCTGGGAACGACTATCCTTAAAGACGGTAGCGTCATTCAGGATACGAAATCCGCGATGGTTCTGGAGGATATGATTGGTCAGTTCCTTTACAACAGTAAAGGGGATGAGAAAAAATCCGACGCTGCCCCTGCGCAGAGCGAAGATCATACCGACGTCGCACCGACGCCAGGTGCTGCGAATTAATATCAGGAGAAGTCATTCATGTTTAAACGACTGTTAATGGTTGCCATGCTGGTCATCGCCCCTCTAACCGCCGCCCACGCTGCGGATCAGAGTAACCCGTACAAACTGATGGACGAAGCGGCGAAGAAGACATTCGACCGTCTTAAAAACGAACAGCCTAAAATTCGTGCTAATCCTGATTATCTGCGTGACGTTGTTGACCAGGAACTGCTGCCGTACGTGCAGATTAAATATGCGGGTGCGCTGGTGCTGGGACGTTATTACAAAGACGCGACCCCTGCGCAGCGTGATGCCTACTTTGCCGCGTTCCGTGAATACCTGAAACAGGCTTATGGCCAGGCGCTGGCGATGTACCACGGCCAGACCTATCAGATTGCGCCTGAGCAGCCGCTGGGCGATGCGACCATCGTCCCTATCCGTGTGACGATCATCGATCCTAACGGTCGTCCGCCGGTTCGTCTGGATTTCCAGTGGCGTAAAAACAGCCAGACCGGTCACTGGCAGGCTTATGACATGATTGCCGAAGGGGTAAGCATGATCACCACCAAACAGAACGAATGGAGCGACCTGCTGCGCACCAAAGGCATTGATGGCCTGACCGCTCAGTTGCAGTCTATCTCTCGCCAGAAAATTACTCTGGATGAGAAGAAGTAATGTCACAGCAACTCAGCTGGTCGCGTGAAGGCGAGACATTAAAGCTGTCCGGTGAACTGGATCAGGATCTGCTGAACCCACTGTGGGACAAACGCCACGAAGCGATGCAGGGCGTGACGCTTATCGACTTAACCGACGTCACGCGGGTAGATACGGCAGGTGTTGCGCTGCTTGCCCATCTGATTGCCGTGGGGAAAAAGCAGGGGACAAGCGTCACGCTTCACGGCGCGAGCGATAATGTCGTGACCCTTGCGCAGCTCTACAATCTCCCTCAGGACGTACTGCCTCGTTAATATTTTCAGTGCGTTACTTCCGAAAGCCCTGACTGTTTCATCGTCGGGGCTTTTTGCTTGTTTAAGACAACGCCACTTTGCTCTAAGATGTTGGGCTTGTTTTCACTATCAGATGATTAAGAGCCCATGGAAAATCATGAAATCCAGACAGTGCTGATGAATGCACTCTCCCTCCAGGAAGCCCACGTCACTGGCGATGGCAGTCACTTCCAGGTTATTGCTGTGGGTGAGATGTTCGACGGTATGAGCCGCGTGAAGAAACAGCAGGCTGTGTACGCGCCGCTGATGGAATATATTGCGGATAACCGCATCCACGCCCTGTCGATTAAAGCGTTCACCCCGCAAGAGTGGGCACGCGATCGCAAACTAAACGGTTTTTGAGCTGAGGGCGACAGGCCCGCAGCACGGTTGAATTTATAAGAGAGCACACAATGGATAAATTTCGTGTACAGGGGCCAACGCGTCTCCAGGGCGAAGTCACAATTTCTGGCGCTAAAAACGCCGCGCTGCCAATCCTCTTTGCTGCGCTGCTGGCTGAAGAGCCGGTAGAAATTCAGAACGTACCGAAGCTGAAAGATATCGACACCACCATGAAGCTGCTCACCCAGCTGGGCACGAAAGTTGAGCGTAACGGTTCCGTCTGGATCGACGCCAGCAAGGTGAACAACTTCTCAGCCCCTTACGATCTGGTGAAAACCATGCGTGCATCCATCTGGGCGCTTGGCCCGCTGGTAGCGCGTTTTGGTCAGGGACAGGTCTCTCTGCCAGGCGGCTGCGCCATCGGTGCACGTCCGGTTGATCTGCACATCTTCGGTCTGGAAAAACTGGGCGCCGAGATTAAGCTGGAAGAAGGTTACGTTAAAGCGTCCGTTAATGGTCGTCTGAAAGGCGCGCACATCGTCATGGACAAAGTGAGCGTGGGCGCAACGGTCACCATTATGTCTGCGGCGACGCTGGCAGAAGGTACCACCATCATCGAAAATGCCGCGCGCGAACCGGAGATTGTGGATACCGCCAACTTCCTCGTGGCGCTGGGGGCAAAGATTTCCGGTCAGGGTACCGACCGTATCACCATCGAAGGCGTTGAGCGTCTGGGCGGTGGTGTCTATCGCGTTCTGCCGGACCGTATCGAAACCGGTACCTTCCTGGTCGCTGCGGCGATTTCTGGCGGGAAGATTGTTTGTCGCAACGCGCAGCCAGATACCCTGGATGCGGTGCTGGCGAAACTGCGCGATGCGGGTGCGGATATCGAAATCGGTGAAGACTGGATCAGCCTCGATATGCACGGTCAGCGTCCAAAAGCGGTCAATGTGCGTACGGCGCCGCATCCGGCGTTCCCTACGGACATGCAGGCACAGTTCACCCTGTTGAACCTGGTTGCCGAAGGCACTGGCTTCATCACAGAAACCATTTTCGAGAACCGCTTTATGCACGTACCGGAGCTGATCCGTATGGGCGCGCATGCTGAGATCGAAAGTAATACCGTGATTTGCCACGGCGTTGAGAAACTGTCAGGTGCTCAGGTGATGGCAACCGATCTGCGTGCGTCTGCAAGCCTGGTGCTGGCGGGTTGTATCGCGGAAGGTACAACGATCGTGGATCGTATCTATCACATCGATCGTGGTTATGAACGTATCGAAGATAAACTGCGCGCGCTGGGTGCCAACATCGAGCGTGTGAAGGGCGAGTAATCGTTCCGGCAGCCCCCTGCCAGCAATGACCGGGGGGTTGCTGTTCCTGTCAAAAATGCGTTATTCCTGCGGTTCTCTTTTTACCTTTCTCTGGCGAATCATGCGCGATCTGTCGATAAATTCATGGGTGATGGGATCGTGATAGCGTGAAGGCCAAATTACCCACGGATGCGTATCCAGCGCCGTCGCGATAATTAATTCTCCCTTGGGCCAGGGGCGGGTGAGGGCGTTTGCCAGAGTGGAAGAACTCAGTCCATGGCGGCGGGACTCTGCTGCCAGTGAAGTGCCTCTTTTGCGCAGCGCGGCAATAATATCAGCCGTGTGCCAGTCGATAAATTTCGTATCCATAACGCCGTCCTTAAGTTCGGATTCACCTACGCCGTTTCTTCTGAAACGACGCGGTTACTATACCCATTTCAACTTCTTGTTCTAAAAAGTTCGCGTTACTTGAAGGGATATTCAGAATAAGACACGGCTTTATTCATGCGGTCTCTAAACCGATGAATTTACATGAACACGGAATTTACAGGTGTGTACTGGAATCTCCCCGCTATCGCTGCGGGGAGAAACAAGAGGATTAACGGTCGCGCTGAACGGCGATGTGGGCAAGACCAATCAGTGCCTCGCGCCACGGGCTGTCTGGAATGACCTGAAGCGCTTCGATGGCTTTGTCGGCTTCTTCTTCCGCGCGCTGACGCGTCCATTCCAGCGATCCGCAGATAGCCATAGTTTCCAGTACAGGTTCCAGAAGATGGCGGCCATTTCCCTGCTCAATCGCTTCACGGATCATTTTCGCCTGGTCGGCTGTTCCGTTGCGCATAGCATGAAGCAGCGGCAGGGTGGGTTTACCTTCGTTCAGGTCATCGCCCACGTTTTTACCGAGCGTCTCGCCGTCCGCACTGTAGTCCAGCAAATCATCAATCAGCTGGAAGGCCGTACCCAGATAGCGGCCATAGTCCTGCAGGCCTTTTTCCTGGGCTTCAGTACAGTCGGCCAGAATGCCGGAACACTGGGCAGCCGCTTCAAACAGGCGCGCCGTTTTGCTGTAGATGACGCGCATGTAGTTTTCTTCGGTGATATCAGGGTCGTTGACGTTCATCAGCTGCAGCACTTCGCCTTCAGCAATGACGTTTACGGCTTCGGACATCACTTCCAGCACTTTCAGGGAGCCCAGGCTGGTCATCATCTGGAAGGCGCGGGTATAGATAAAATCCCCCACCAGGACGCTGGCTGCGTTTCCGAAAGCGGCGTTTGCCGTGGCTTTGCCACGACGCATATCCGATTCATCCACAACATCGTCATGCAGAAGCGTCGCCGTGTGAATAAATTCGATGAGCGCTGCGATAGTGATGTGAGCATTTCCCTGATAGCCAACGGCTCTGGCAGCCAGAATGGCAATCATCGGACGAATGCGTTTACCGCCGCCGCTGACGATGTAATAGCCCAACTGATTGATCAGCTGAACGTCAGAGTTGAGTTGCTCCAGGATTGCTGCATTCACACCCGCCATATCTTGCGCGGTTAACTCGTTGATTTTTTCTAAATTCATCGCAAAAGCCGGGCTTTTTATCCTGTTGATCCCATCTTCAATGGGGTAACGAAGGGTTTCGGTTTATCAATAGTTGTGCTGATTGTACTGAAAAAACGGCACAGATAAACGTTACCGTACGTGTTGTGTTTTTTTTCTTCATGTATTGACGGTAGCACTTGTCAAAGGCTCGCGTTTTGCGTAATATTCGCGCCCTATTGTGAATATTTATAGCGCACTCTGATTCATACGAGGACGTGCGCGGAAGCGGAGTTTATATGTACGCGGTTTTCCAAAGTGGTGGTAAACAACACCGAGTAAGCGAAGGTCAGACCGTTCGCCTGGAAAAGCTGGACATCGCAACTGGCGAATCTGTTGAGTTCGCAGAAGTTCTGATGATCGCAAACGGTGAAGAAGTCAAAATCGGCGTTCCTTTCGTTGATGGCGGCGTTATCAAAGCTGAAGTTGTTGCACACGGTCGTGGCGAGAAAGTTAAAATCGTTAAGTTTCGTCGTCGTAAGCACTACCGTAAGCAGCAGGGCCACCGTCAGTGGTTCACTGATGTGAAAATTACTGGCATCAGCGCCTAAGACCTGAGGAGAGATTTAAATGGCACATAAAAAGGCTGGCGGCTCCACACGTAACGGTCGCGATTCAGAAGCTAAACGCCTTGGCGTTAAGCGTTTCGGTGGCGAATCCGTTCTGGCGGGTAGCATCATCGTTCGTCAACGTGGTACCAAATTCCACGCTGGCAACAACGTAGGTTGCGGTCGTGACCACACTCTGTTTGCTAAAGCAGACGGTAAAGTGAAATTTGAAGTTAAAGGCCCGAACAACCGTAAATACATCAGCATCGTTGCTGAGTAAGGTTTTCTCGGTCCGGAAACGGATTAAAGCCCCGCAACCTGTTGCGGGGCTTTTTACATTGGAAACCCGGTAATTTTTTCTGTAGGGAAAACGGGCATGAAGCAGCAGGCCGGCATTGGTATTCTTTTGGCGCTCACTACCGCAATGTGCTGGGGTGCGCTGCCAATTGCAATGAAGCAGGTACTGGAAGTGATGGAGCCGCCTACGGTGGTCTTTTATCGCTTTCTGATGGCAAGCATCGGCCTCGGGGCCATTCTGGCTATCAAAGGTAAGCTTCCACCCTTGCGGCTCTTCCGCAAACCGCGCTGGCTGGTATTGCTGGCTATCGCGACGGGCGGTCTGTTCGGTAACTTCATCCTGTTCAGCTCTTCCCTGCAATATCTCAGCCCCACGGCGTCGCAGGTGATAGGTCAGCTTTCACCGGTGGGCATGATGGTCGCCAGCGTCTTTATCCTCAAGGAAAAGATGCGCGTTACGCAGATTATCGGGGCGAGCATGCTGCTGTGCGGTCTGGTGATGTTCTTCAACACCAGTCTGATTGAGATTTTCACCCGCCTGACGGATTACACATGGGGTGTAATTTTTGGTGTGGGGGCAGCAACGGTTTGGGTGAGCTATGGCGTCGCACAAAAGGTGTTATTGCGTCGTCTTGCCTCACAGCAGATCCTCTTTTTATTGTACACTTTGTGTACAATAGCATTGCTGCCATTAGCAAAGCCGGGTGTGATTTCCCAGCTTAGCGACTGGCAACTGGCGTGCCTCATTTTTTGTGGGCTGAACACGCTGGTCGGTTATGGCGCGCTGGCCGAAGCGATGGCGCGCTGGCAGGCGGCACAGGTGAGCGCGTTAATTACGCTTACTCCGCTGTTTACGCTGTTATTTTCAGATTTGTTATCAATGGCCTGGCCCGATGTCTTCGTCAGACCGATGCTCAACCTGTTGGGTTATCTCGGTGCGTTTGTCGTGGTTGCGGGCGCGATGTATTCCGCCATTGGTCATCGTCTTTGGGGACGTTGGCGCAAAAATGAAGCGGTTGTAGTAGTCCCCCGCTCAGGCGAATGAGTTACGGAGAGTAAAATGAAGTTTGTTGATGAAGCGACGATCCTGGTCGTGGCTGGTGATGGCGGCAATGGTTGCGTGAGCTTCCGCCGTGAAAAGTATATCCCACGTGGCGGTCCTGACGGCGGCGACGGCGGGGATGGTGGTGACGTGTGGCTGGAGGCGGATGAGAACCTCAACACGCTGATCGACTACCGTTTCGAAAAATCCTTCCGCGCTGAACGTGGCCAGAACGGCCAGAGCCGTGACTGTACCGGGAAACGCGGTAAAGACGTCACCATTAAGGTTCCGGTCGGTACGCGTGTGATTGACCAGGGGACCGGTGAAACCATGGGTGACATGACCAAACACGGTCAGCGCCTGATGGTGGCGAAAGGCGGCTGGCACGGTCTGGGTAACAGCCGTTTCAAATCCTCCGTTAACCGTACTCCGCGTCAGAAAACGATGGGTACGCCGGGCGATAAGCGCGATCTGCAGCTGGAGCTGATGCTTCTGGCAGACGTGGGCATGCTGGGTATGCCAAACGCCGGTAAATCGACGTTCATTCGCGCCGTTTCTGCGGCGAAACCAAAAGTGGCGGACTATCCGTTTACCACGCTGGTACCAAGCCTGGGCGTTGTCCGTATGGATAACGAGAAGAGCTTTGTGGTTGCCGATATTCCGGGTCTGATTGAAGGCGCTGCGGAAGGCGCGGGTCTGGGTATTCGCTTCCTGAAACACCTTGAGCGTTGCCGCGTGCTGCTGCACCTTATCGATATCGATCCTATCGACGGTTCCGATCCGGTAGAAAACGCCCGCATCATCATCGGTGAGCTGGAAAAATACAGCGAAAAACTGGCGAATAAACCACGCTGGCTGGTCTTCAACAAGATCGACCTGATGGACAAAGCTGAAGCGGAAGCGAAAGCTAAAGCGATTGCTGAAGCGATGGGCTGGGAAGATAAATACTACCTGATCTCTGCGGCAAGCCAGGTTGGCGTGAAAGATCTGTGCTGGGATGTGATGACCTTCATCATTGAGAACCCAGTTGTTCAGGCAGAAGAAGCGAAACAGCCTGAAAAAGTCGAATTCATGTGGGATGACTACCACCGCCAGCAGCTTGAAGAACTGGAAGCGGAAGATGATGATGAAGACTGGGACGATGACTGGGATGAAGACGACGAAGAAGGCGTCGAGTTCATCTACAAGCACTAATATCTGTCGAGAGCCCCCATTATGGGGGCTTTTTTTATTCCAGCGTTGCGGGTAGCCAGCAGCTGGCGATCAAACCACCTTCAGCGCCATTCTCAAGCGTCAGCCTGCCGTGGTGGAGCTGCACGATGCGCTGCACGATACTCAGCCCAAGACCGCTGCCACCGTAGCGCTGGTCAAGACGGCGGAATGGCTCGGTAATTGACTGTCGGTGCGCGTCATCAATACCGGGCCCCTGATCGATCACGCCGATCTGCGTCCCCCCGTCGACCCCGGTTAATGTCACTGTAATCGTTGTCCCTGCCGGGCTGTAGCGTCCGGCATTCTCCAGCAGGTTGCGCAGCATCAGACGCAGGAGCACGGCGTCTCCCTGAACCGTGAGCGCGCTTTTAGCGGGCCAAATCACCGTATGCTCTTTGGCTTCATGGCCCAGGCCGAGAGGTTCAATGATATTTTCCGTCCAGCTCACGGTTTCGTAGTGTCCGCTGGCCATTGCCTGTCCGGCACGGGCCAGCATCAGCAGTTGCTCAACGGTATGCATGAGCTGATCGATACGGCTAATTAACGTCGCGGCCTGTGGTGCGCCTGACTGCGCCATGAGCTCCAGATGGAGCCGGATACCGGCAAGGGGCGTTCGAAGCTCGTGCGCGGCGTCAGCGGTGAAGAGACGCTCCTGCTGAATGGTATTGTCCAGCCGGGCGAGCAGCTGGTTCAGGGAGGTTGTCACCGCGCCGATTTCTTCCATGTCGGAATACATAGGAAGCGGAGTTAAGTTATCTGCCGAACGGTTAGCCAGGCTGTCACGCAGTTTATTCAGCGGTCGGGTTATCCAGGTGACTGCCCAGAAAGAGAAAAACAGCGTAAAGCCTACCATCACCAGAGAAGGGACGAGAAGGGAAGCAATCGCTTCGCGGATCTCTTTTTCGACATGGTTATTACGGGCTTTTGCCGACAGCGTTTCATTCACCAGAAAACCGATCTGCTCGCGGCTTTCATGCCACAGCCAGATGACGCTTATCAGCTGGAAAAATAAGAGAATGACCGCCAGCAGCACCATTAAACGCCGACGCATGCTGTTCATTTCTGGCTCTCAAGGCGATAGCCAACGCCACGGACGGTTTTGATTCTGTCCTTGCCGAGCTTGCGACGCAGGTTATGGATGTGAACTTCCAGGGTATTTGACCCCGGATCGTCCTGCCAGGAGTAGATATCCTGCTGGAGCGTCTCTCTGTGCACCGTTTGTCCGCTGCGCATGATCAGACGCGTAAGCAGGGCGAACTCTTTTGGCGTCACCTCTACCGCCTGGTCCCGGCGCAGTACCTGCTGGGTTTGCAGATTCAGCGTAATATCGCCGTCGGTGAGTAAGTTATCGCTATGGCCCTGATAGCGGCGAATCAACGCCCGCACTCGCGCCTGCAGCTCCGCAAGCGCAAAAGGCTTCACCAGGTAATCATCTGCGCCTGCGTCGAGGCCGGTGATGCGATCTTCAATGGCATCGCGTGCCGTCAGGATTAACACTGGGTTGGCGATACCGCGGCGTCGCCACTGGCTGAGCAGCGTGGCGCCGTCTTTATCAGGCAAGCCCAAATCGAGGATCACCAGACTGTATTCGCCGCTCTGGATCAGGGCGTCCGCCTCCGCTGCGGTGCCAGCACAGTCGAGGGCATACCCTTCATTAGCCAGCCCCAGCGCCAGCCCTTCCTGCAATAACAGATCGTCTTCAACTATGAGTAGTTTCATCGCTAGTTATTCTGGTAGATGTCCTTATAAAGCCTGCTTTCGAAGCGAACAAGCGGAATACGGCGATTGCGCTGGTCGGTCGGTTCGACGGCATAGCCGGAAAGATACTGCACGAATGCCATGCGTTGTCCGCTGGCGGTAGTGATGAAGCCTGCAAGGTTGTAAACCCCCTGCAGCGAGCCTGTCTTAGCGGATACTTTGCCATCCACGCCGGCAGCGTGAAGCCCGGCGCGATACTGCAGCGAACCGTCATGCCCGGCCAGCGGCAGCATTGAAATAAAGTTTAGCTCAGTGTCATGCTGTGCAATGTACTGAAGCACCTGCATCATCGTGGCCGGAGAGATCAAATTATGACGCGATAATCCTGAGCCATCGACGGCGATGGTATTACCCAGCTCGATCCCGGCCTGCTGGCGCAGGATCTGACGAACGGCGTCTGAACCCGCGCGCCAGGTGCCCGGCACGCCGAAACGCGCGTGGCCAATCATGCGGAACACGGTGTCGGCAATCATGTTGTCCGACTTTTTCAGCATGATTCGCAGTAAATCGTGCAGCGGCGGAGACTGTTTGCTGGCGATGACCGTGCCGGGCTGGTTGACCTGCGTCTGGCGAAGCAGAGTGCCGGTGTAGGTTATGCCCGCTTGTTTCAGTTCATCTTTCAGAATGGCACCCGCATAGCTTGCACCATCCTGTATCGCAAAGGCCAGCGGCAGCGGATCGGCGCGCTGCGTCAGGCAGCCGGTAAGCGTGAAGCGGTTAAGATCGCCCGGCACGACGTCCAGCTCACAATATTGCGCATCTGGGGAGCCTTTCGCCAGCGTGCGGACCTGGCTAAACATTGTGACCGGGTAGTAGGACGCTATGCGGATAAACGCTAAATCATCTGGCTTTGGCGCGCTGTAAAGCGAAACCGAGAAGCAGTTACGGTCAACAATCGCGGCGGCGGGGGGGGCGCTAAAACATTGGGTCATGTCGTTCCACGGCCAGCCTGGGGCTTTATCGTGGCTGGCAAAGATGGACGTGTCGATCAGCACATTGCCATCAATTTTCTGTACGCCAGATTTTTTCAGTACCGCAACCATATTGCGGATATCCTGGCGCTTAAAGGTCGGATCGCCGCCAAAACGGGCGATAAGATCGCCTTTCAGTTCGCCACCCTCGACGTTACCTTTGGTCTCGAGTGTGGTGGTAAAACGGAAGTCAGGACCGAGCTGGAGCAGGGCGGCGAGGGCAGTGATCACCTTTTGGGTACTGGCAGGCAGCGCCATCTGTTGACTGTGATAGTCAATCTCGGGAGCCTGTGCGCCAACCTTCTGCACCATCAGGGCAAGGTTCGCGCCTGCGGGGAGCTGATTAATATACTCATCAACATTCGCGGCCTGGGCGGTGAACGTTATACTGGTAGTCAATCCGATGATAAATCTGGAAAATCGCATAATCTCGCGCTAACAACCCGAAAACAAACCGTCATACTACGGTGCATGGCACTGCAAAGTAAACGATGACCCATAGTGAACTTCGCGGTAAAATGCATATCAAATTGAAAAATTGCTGCTGACCTGGGGCATTGCTCCCGGGTCGGTTTTCTTTTTGCTTCTTGCCCGCTTAGGGGGGCAGGAGCAGGGAACACTGCTCCCAACAGGAATGTTTAAGAGGTATAACAAATGCAAGCTATTCCGATGACCTTACGTGGTGCCGAAAAACTGCGCGAAGAGCTGGATTTCCTGAAATCCGTGCGTCGTCCTGAAATCATCGCCGCTATCGCGGATGCGCGCGAGCATGGCGACCTGAAAGAGAACGCTGAATACCACGCCGCGCGTGAGCAGCAGGGCTTCTGTGAAGGGCGTATTAAAGATATCGAAGCAAAACTGTCCAATGCACAGGTTATCGATATCACCAAAATGCCTAACAACGGGCGTGTGATCTTTGGTTCTACCGTGACCGTGCTGAACCTGGACAACGACGAAGAGCAGACCTATCGCATCGTGGGTGATGATGAAGCAGACTTCAAACAGAACCTGATTTCAGTGAACTCCCCGATTGCTCGCGGCCTGATTGGCAAAGAGCAGGACGATGTTGTCACCATTCGCACCCCTGGCGGTGAAGTGGAATACGAAATTATTAAGGTTGAATACCTGTAATTCGCTTCTCTACTAAGATGTTGATACATTGTAAAGAAAAGAAAAAGGCCGCATAGCGGCCTTTTATCAACTCAAGGAGCATGGCATTTTGCTCGCCTGCTGACAGAAATCCCTCGTTTCACACAGAAAATGTGTTTGATTCAGGATATCCTTAGCGTGGCAGCGAGATTTTACGCTCTTTAGATGGGCGGTAGAGCACCAGCGTTTTACCGATGACCTGTACATTACAGGCGCCGGTTTCGCGCACGATGGCTTCCACGATCAGGTTTTTAGTGTCTCTGTCTTCAGAGGCGATTTTCACCTTGATCAGCTCGTGGTGTTCCAGCGCTTGTTCAATCTCGGCAAGCACCCCTTCGGTCAAACCATTGTTGCCAAGCATCACTACAGGCTTGAGCGGATGTGCCAGACCTTTAAGGTGCTGTTTTTGTTTAGTACTCAGATTCATCGTATATTTTTGCTTACGTTGGGATTGAAAACGGTTCATTCTACCGCCATCTCCCTTATATCGCCAAATAGCTGCGTAGAAATTTACGTCACAGGCAGGTAACGATGAACCAGGACGGAAATGTTAAATGACAGGTAAAAAGCGTTCTGCCAGCTCCAGCCGCTGGCTTCAGGAACACTTTAGCGATAAATATGTTCAACAGGCACAGAAAAAGGGGTTACGTTCCCGTGCCTGGTTTAAACTTGATGAAATACAGCAAAGTGACAAACTTTTTAAGCCGGGGATGACGGTTGTTGACCTCGGTGCGGCACCTGGCGGATGGTCCCAGTATGCGGTAACGCAGATCGGCGGAACGGGCCGAATCATCGCGTGCGATCTTTTACCAATGGATCCCATCGTCGGTGTCGACTTCCTTCAGGGCGACTTTCGTGATGAATTAGTGCTGAAAGCGTTACTTGATCGTGTAGGTGATAGTAAGGTCCAGGTTGTCATGTCTGATATGGCACCAAATATGTGCGGAACACCGGCGGTGGATATCCCCCGCGCCATGTATCTGGTGGAGCTAGCGTTAGAAATGTGTCGTGATGTACTAGCGCCTGGTGGTAGTTTTGTTGTGAAGGTGTTTCAGGGCGAAGGTTTCGAGGAGTATCTTAAGGAAATTCGCTCCCTGTTTGCGAAGGTTAAAGTTCGTAAGCCGGACTCTTCCCGGGCCCGTTCCCGAGAAGTGTATATTGTAGCGACCGGGCGAAAATGATAACCGGTAGATTTCAGGCGAAAGTTTGAATGAAACTGGATATAGAGTATCCTGACGCTGTTTTTAACACAGTTGTAATATGAGGTTAATCCCTTGAGTGACATGGCGAAAAACCTAATACTCTGGCTGGTCATTGCCGTTGTGCTGATGTCAGTATTCCAGAGCTTTGGGCCCAGCGAGTCGAATGGCCGCAAGGTGGATTATTCTACCTTCCTGCAGGAGGTCAATCAGGACCAGGTTCGCGAAGCGCGTATCAACGGACGTGAGATCAACGTTACCAAGAAAGATAGTAACCGTTACACGACTTACATCCCGGTGAACGATCCTAAGCTGCTTGATAACCTTCTGACCAAAAACGTCAAGGTGGTAGGTGAGCCGCCAGAAGAACCAAGCCTGCTGGCTTCTATCTTCATTTCCTGGTTCCCGATGCTGCTTCTTATCGGCGTCTGGATCTTCTTTATGCGCCAGATGCAGGGCGGCGGTGGCAAAGGTGCCATGTCGTTCGGTAAGAGCAAGGCGCGTATGCTGACGGAAGACCAGATCAAGACCACCTTCGCTGACGTCGCCGGTTGTGACGAAGCGAAAGAAGAGGTGGGTGAACTGGTTGAATACCTGCGTGAACCGAGCCGTTTCCAGAAGCTGGGCGGTAAGATCCCGAAAGGCGTGCTGATGGTTGGCCCTCCGGGTACCGGTAAAACCCTGCTGGCGAAAGCCATCGCGGGCGAAGCGAAGGTGCCGTTCTTTACTATTTCAGGTTCTGACTTCGTCGAAATGTTCGTGGGTGTCGGCGCATCTCGTGTGCGTGACATGTTCGAGCAGGCCAAAAAGGCAGCACCGTGCATTATCTTCATCGATGAAATCGACGCCGTGGGCCGCCAGCGTGGCGCAGGTCTGGGCGGTGGTCACGATGAACGTGAACAGACGCTGAACCAGATGCTGGTTGAGATGGACGGCTTCGAAGGTAACGAAGGTATCATCGTTATCGCGGCGACTAACCGTCCGGACGTACTTGACCCCGCGCTGCTGCGTCCAGGCCGTTTCGACCGTCAGGTTGTTGTGGGTCTGCCGGACGTTCGCGGTCGTGAACAGATTCTGAAAGTTCACATGCGTCGCGTACCGCTGGCGCCAGATATCGACGCGGCAATCATTGCGCGCGGTACCCCGGGCTTCTCCGGTGCTGACCTGGCGAACCTGGTCAACGAAGCTGCTCTGTTTGCCGCTCGCGGTAACAAGCGCGTCGTATCGATGGTGGAGTTTGAGAAAGCGAAAGACAAAATCATGATGGGTGCGGAACGTCGCTCCATGGTGATGACGGAAGCGCAGAAAGAGTCCACGGCATACCACGAAGCGGGTCACGCGATTATCGGTCGCCTCGTGCCGGAACACGATCCGGTGCATAAAGTGACGATTATTCCGCGCGGTCGTGCGCTGGGTGTGACCTTCTTCCTGCCTGAAGGCGACGCGATCAGCGCCAGCCGTCAGAAGCTGGAAAGCCAGATTTCGACCCTGTACGGCGGTCGTCTGGCAGAAGAGATTATCTACGGTGTGGAACATGTTTCTACCGGTGCGTCCAACGACATTAAAGTTGCGACAAACCTGGCGCGTAACATGGTGACGCAGTGGGGCTTCTCCGACAAACTCGGTCCGCTGCTGTATGCAGAGGAAGAGGGTGAAGTATTCCTGGGCCGTTCTGTGGCTAAAGCGAAACATATGTCCGATGAGACGGCTCGTATCATCGACCAGGAAGTAAAATCTCTGGTAGAGCGTAACTACGCACGTGCACGCCAGATCCTGACCGACAATATGGACATCCTGCATTCGATGAAAGATGCGCTCATGAAATATGAGACCATCGATGCACCGCAGATTGACGACCTGATGGCGCGCCGTGAAGTGCGTCCGCCAGCGGGCTGGGAAGACCCAGGCGCTTCCAATAATTCTGACAACAATGGCACCCCGCGTGCGCCGCGTCCGGTTGATGAACCGCGTACGCCAAACCCGGGCAACACCATGTCAGAACAGTTGGGCGATAAGTAAGTCACTGCTGTTGAAACGTTTGTCTGTACCTCAAACCCTGGAGCTTGCTCCGGGGTTTTTCATTTCTGTTTAACGATATAGATACCAGGGATTTCGCCATGAAATTATTCGCTCAGGACTCGCATCTCGATCTTTCACATCCCCATGTGATGGGGATCCTGAATGTTACCCCTGACTCCTTCTCTGACGGCGGCACGCATAACACGCTTATCGAGGCGGTTAAACACGCGAATCTAATGATTAATGCGGGGGCCACCATTATTGACGTGGGCGGCGAATCGACGCGTCCTGGTGCGGCTGACGTGTCTGTGGAAGAAGAGCTGGCGCGCGTGGTGCCGGTGGTTGAAGCTATCGCGCAGCGGTTTGAAGTATGGATCTCCGTTGATACCTCTAAACCCGAAGTGATTCGTGAAGTGGCGAGAGTGGGCGCTCACATTATCAATGATATTCGTTCACTTACCGAGCCTGGCGCCCTTGAAGCCGCGGCAGAGACGGGGTTACCGGTATGCCTGATGCACATGCAGGGTCAACCAAAAACCATGCAGGAAGCACCGAAGTACGACGATGTCTTTGCCGACGTGAATCGCTTCTTTATTGAACATATTGCGCTCTGTGAACGTGCAGGTATCCCAAAAGAGAAATTGCTGCTCGACCCGGGGTTCGGTTTCGGTAAAAATCTCTCCCACAATTATGCGTTGCTTGCGCGCTTATCGGAATTCCATCACTTTGACCTGCCGCTGCTGGTGGGGATGTCGAGAAAGTCGATGATTGGGCAGTTGCTGAACGTGGGGCCGAGCGAACGCCTGAGCGGCAGCCTGGCCTGCGCGGTGATTGCGGCGATGCAGGGCGCGCACATTATTCGTGTCCATGACGTCAAAGAAACAGTAGAAGCCATGCGTGTGGTGGAAGCCACACTGGCAGCGAAGGAAAACAAACGCTATGAGTAATCGTAAGTATTTTGGTACCGATGGTATCCGTGGGCGTGTAGGCGATGCTCCCATTACCCCTGATTTTGTCCTGAAGCTCGGCTGGGCTGCTGGCAAAGTGCTGGCGCGTCATGGTTCCCGTAAGATCATTATCGGTAAAGACACCCGTATTTCCGGCTATATGCTGGAGTCCGCGCTGGAGGCGGGTCTGGCGGCGGCTGGACTGTCCGCTTCCTTTACGGGCCCAATGCCAACGCCTGCTGTCGCGTATCTGACGCGCACTTTCCGTGCGGAAGCGGGGATTGTCATCTCAGCTTCTCACAACCCGTTCTACGACAACGGCATTAAATTCTTCTCCATTGACGGCACCAAGCTCCCGGATGACGTGGAAGAAGCGATTGAAGCCGAAATGGAAAAAGAGATCACCTGTGTAGATTCCGCAGAGCTGGGTAAAGCGAACCGTATCGTTGATGCGGCGGGCCGTTATATCGAATTCTGTAAAGGTACCTTCCCGAATGAGCTGAGCCTGGCTCACCTCAAAATTGTGGTGGACTGTGCAAACGGCGCGACCTATCACATCGCTCCGAATGTTTTCCGCGAACTGGGTGCAAAAGTCATCACCATTGGCTGCGAGCCGGATGGTCTGAACATTAACGAGCAGGTGGGGGCAACTGATGTTCGTGCCTTGCAGGCGCGTGTTCTGGCAGAGAAAGCCGACCTGGGCATTGCGCTGGACGGCGACGGTGACCGCGTGATCATGGTCGACCACGAAGGTAACAAGGTAGACGGCGATCAGATCCTCTACATCATTGCCCGTGAGGGCCTGCGTCAGGGCCAGCTGCGCGGCGGTGCGGTGGGCACGCTGATGAGTAACATGGGCCTGGAACTGGCGCTGAAACAGCTCGGTATTCCGTTTGTCCGCGCGAAAGTGGGTGACCGCTATGTGCTGGAAAAACTGCAGGAGAAGGGCTGGCGCATCGGTGCAGAAAACTCGGGTCACGTGATCCTGCTCGACAAAACTACCACCGGGGACGGTATCGTGGCCGCGCTGCAGGTGGTTGCCGCGATGGCGCGCAACCATATGAGCCTGCACGATCTGTGCAGCGGGATGAAAATGTTCCCACAGATCCTGGTAAACGTACGCTTCACTGCCGGTAAAGGCGATCCGCTGGAAAACGAGAACGTCAAAGCGGTGATGGCTGACGTTGAAGCGGCCCTGGGCAATCGTGGACGCGTGCTGTTGCGTAAGTCCGGTACTGAACCGCTGATCCGCGTGATGGTGGAAGGTGAAGACGAAGCGCAGGTAACCGAATTTGCACACCGTATTGCGGACGCTGTGAAAGCTGCATAATCGTGCACGCTAAATGTATAAAAAGGCGGCTTTTGTCGCCTTTGTTTTAAGCAATTAATGGCTTTTTGCTGTTTTTTTCCGCAGTTGATACAATGCGTCAAAAATGCCCTTGCGAAGGTCATTCGCTTTGGTTAGTATTCACACCCGCTTCAGTGGGAAACAAAAATCCTGCTAATTGGTCGAAGCATTGGTATGCGGCAAATCCGCAAGGAACAGGTTGATTATGTACGAAGCTCTTTTAGTTATTTTCCTTATTGTAGCCATCGCTCTCGTAGCGCTGATCATGCTGCAGCAAGGTAAAGGCGCTGATATGGGAGCCTCCTTCGGAGCAGGCGCTTCCGGTACGCTGTTCGGTTCAAGTGGTTCTGCGAACTTCATGACCCGCACAACGGCGATTCTGGCTACGCTGTTCTTCATCATCAG
Source organism: Enterobacter cloacae complex sp. ECL352 (assembly GCF_020149545.1). Lineage (NCBI taxonomy): Bacteria > Pseudomonadati > Pseudomonadota > Gammaproteobacteria > Enterobacterales > Enterobacteriaceae > Enterobacter > Enterobacter cloacae complex sp. ECL352. Next base: position 1,808,443 of record NZ_CP083709.1, on the reverse strand, counting down.
CCTTGTGCTTGGCAATATCAACAGCAACAAGACCAGCAAAGGAAGCGAGTGGGAAAATCTGAGCGCGCCAGCGAAAACTGAGCAAACTCAGCCAGCTGCACCGGCTAAGCCAACCAGCGATATCCCGCACTAAGTATTCTGTACCGAGGTGGTGGAATTGGTAGACACGCTACCTTGAGGTGGTAGTGCCCTAACGGGCTTGTGGGTTCGAGTCCCATCCTCGGTACCAATATTCCAGAAGAAAGACGTCGAAAGACGTCTTTTTTTTCGTCTGTAGACTGCGAGATCTCCGATCTTTTGTAGGGCGGGTAAGCGCATGCGTCAACCGCCATGTTGCCCGGTGGCGCTGCGCTTACCGGGCCTGCGAAAATCAAAATAAAAAAGGCGCCCTGTGGGCGCCTTTTGCACGTTACATCAGCGATTACTTCTTATCGCTGTGCTCCAGGTTTTCAACCTGCGGCAGACCGTTACCTGAACTGGCGGAGAGCAGGCCATTCTCAACATAGTTGAACAGCTTCTCGCGGGTATCGGTGATGTCCAGGTTACGCATGGTCAGCTGACCAATACGATCGTCCGGTGAGAACACGGATTCACCTTTCTCCATGGTCAGACGCTCTGCTTTATAGGTCAGGTTGTCAGACACGGTGTTCAGGATGGAGTAGTCGTTGCCGCGACGCAGCTCCAGCGTCACTTCACCGGTGATCGCGCTTGCCACCCAACGCTGCAGCGCATCACGCAGCATCAGCGCCTGTGGATCGAACCAGCGGCCCTGATACAGCAGTTTACCCAGTTGACGGCCATGAGAGTGATACTGCTCGATGGTGTCTTCGTTGTGAATGCCGGTCAGCAGACGCTCGTAAGCGATGTGCAGCAGTGCCATTCCCGGGGCTTCATAGATGCCACGGCTTTTCGCTTCGATGATACGGTTTTCAATCTGATCGCTCATGCCCAGACCGTGACGACCGCCAATACGGTTAGCTTCCAGCATCAGCTCAACATCATCAGAGAAGGTTTTACCGTTCAGCGCAACCGGATGGCCGCGTTCGAAACGCACGGTCACTTCTTCAGCCTGGATTTTTACGTTCTCGTCCCAGAACTTCACGCCCATGATCGGGTTAACGATCTTCACGCTGGAGTTCAGGAATTCCAGGTCTTTCGCTTCGTGCGTCGCACCCAGCATGTTGGAGTCGGTGGAGTAGGCCTTCTCGACTGACATCTTATAGTCGAAGCCGCAGGCGATCATAAACTCGGACATTTCATGACGGCCACCCAGCTCGTCGATGAAGTCGGTATCCAGCCACGGCTTGTAGATCTGCAGTTCGGCGTTGGTCAGCAGGCCATAACGATAGAAACGTTCAATATCGTTACCTTTATAGGTGCTACCGTCACCCCAGATGTTGACGCCGTCTTCTTTCATCGCCGCAACCAGCATAGTGCCGGTGACCGCACGGCCCAGAGGGGTGGTGTTGAAATAGGTCAGGCCGCCGGTGGTGTTATGGAACGCACCGCACTGAATAGCCGCGATACCTTCAGCGACCAGTTGCTTACGGCAGTCAATCAGGCGCGCGTTCTCTGCACCATACTCTTTAGCGCGACGAGGTATGGCATCGTAGTCGTCCTCATCCGGCTGACCCAGGTTCGCAGTATAGGCGTACGGAACCGCTCCCTTCTGGCGCATCCACAGCAGTGCAGCGCTGGTATCCAGGCCGCCTGAGAAAGCGATGCCAATACGTTGTCCTACCGGAAGATGCTTGAGAATCGTCGTCATAGAATAAAACCCTGCTTGATTGACTGATTAGAGACCGCTTTCGCTCTCTTGTGCATTTTTATGCAAAATAAGTGAGTATTCATTTAATCATCTTTTGGCGAAGACCGGAAGAGAGTCGTGCGTTTTTTGTAAAAATTTTGGTCTAATCGATCTGGCGGAAGTTGGGTTGACAGGTGGGGTCAACTATCAATATACTAAACGCCGATTTTACGTCCCGTCTTCGGTACCAAATCCCAGCATTATTTGCAAATTCTGTCCAAAACGCGTAGAATTTGCCACGTTTCAGGCGCGGGGTGGAGCAGCCTGGTAGCTCGTCGGGCTCATAACCCGAAGGTCGTCGGTTCAAATCCGGCCCCCGCAACCACTTTCCCATAAAGTTCTTTTTCAAATATACTGTGAAGACTTAGAGCCTTCGTAGCTGGATTTGAAAAAATTCTTTCGGAAAGTGCTCCAGGCCACAGTTGTGGCTATAGGGTTCAGTTATCTAAAGCCCCGATTTATCGGGGTTTTTTGTTATCTGACTACAGAATAACTGGGCTTTACGCCCTTTTTTTATGTCTTGGGGGTGGGCTTGTCCACATTAGAGCAAAAATTAACAGAGATGATTACTGCACCGGTCGAAGCACTGGGCTACGAACTGGTCGGCATCGAATTCGTTCGCGGCCGTACATCGACGCTGCGCATCTATATTGATAGTGAAGATGGCATCAATGTTGATGATTGTGCTGATGTCAGCCACCAGGTGAGTGCGGTTCTTGATGTTGAAGACCCGATTACCGTTGCGTACAACCTGGAAGTTTCCTCACCTGGCCTCGATCGCCCGATGTTCACGGCCGAGCACTATGTGCGCTTTACCGGTGAAGAAGTGGCTCTCGTTCTGCGTATGGCCGTACAGAACCGCCGTAAATGGCAGGGAATTATCAAAGCCGTTGATGGTGAAATGATCACGGTGACAGTCGAAGGCAAAGATGAAGTGTTCGCGCTGAGTAATATCCAGAAGGCGAACCTGGTTCCCCACTTTTAACAGTCTGGATTGAGGTGAAAAGCCCGCGATGAACAAAGAAATTTTGGCTGTTGTTGAAGCCGTCTCCAACGAGAAATCACTGCCGCGTGAGAAGATTTTCGAAGCGCTGGAAAGTGCACTGGCTACAGCAACCAAGAAAAAATACGAACAAGAGATCGATGTTCGCGTAGAAATCGATCGTAAAAGCGGTGACTTCGATACATTCCGTCGTTGGGTAATCGTTGAAGAAGTGACCCAGCCGACCAAAGAGATCACGCTGGAAGCTGCCCGTTTTGAAGACGAAAGTCTGAACGTGGGGGAGTACGTTGAAGATCAGATTGAATCTGTGACCTTCGACCGTATCACGACTCAGACCGCTAAACAGGTTATCGTGCAGAAAGTGCGCGAAGCCGAGCGCGCGCTGGTTGTCGATCAGTTCCGCGATCAGGAAGGCGAAATCATCACCGGCGTGGTGAAGAAAGTGAACCGCGACAACATCTCCCTGGAGATCAAATCCGAAGGGTTGCCGGGTAACGCTGAAGCCGTGATCCTGCGTGAAGATATGCTACCGCGTGAAAACTTCCGCCCAGGCGACCGTATTCGCGGTGTTCTGTACGCCGTTCGCCCTGAAGCGCGTGGTGCACAGCTGTTCGTGACCCGTTCTAAACCAGAAATGCTGGTAGAACTGTTCCGTATCGAAGTGCCGGAAATCGGTGAAGAAGTTATCGAGATTAAAGCGGCGGCTCGCGATCCGGGCTCCCGTGCGAAAATTGCGGTGAAAACCAACGACAAGCGTATCGACCCGGTAGGTGCTTGCGTCGGTATGCGCGGTGCGCGCGTTCAGGCAGTTTCTACTGAGCTGGGCGGCGAACGTATTGATATCGTTCTGTGGGATGACAACCCGGCGCAATTCGTGATCAACGCAATGGCTCCAGCTGATGTGGCGTCTATCGTTGTTGACGAAGACAAACACACCATGGATATCGCTGTTGAAGCGGGCAACCTGGCGCAGGCAATCGGCCGTAACGGTCAGAACGTACGCCTGGCGTCACAGCTGAGCGGCTGGGAACTCAACGTAATGACCGTTGATGACCTGCAGGCTAAGCATCAGGCTGAAGCCCATGCGGCGATCGATACCTTCACTAAATACCTGGATATTGACGAAGACTTCGCCACTGTTCTGGTTGAAGAAGGTTTCTCTACGCTGGAAGAACTGGCCTATGTGCCAATGAAAGAGCTGCTGGAAATTGACGGTCTGGATGAACCAACCGTTGAAGCCCTGCGTGAACGCGCTAAAAACGCACTGACCACCCTGGCACTGGCTCAGGAAGAAAGCCTTGGCGATAAGAAGCCGGCTGATGACCTGCTGAATCTGGAAGGTCTTGATCGTGCGATTGCGTTCAAGCTGGCTGCCCGTGGTGTTTGTACGCTGGAAGATCTCGCTGAGCAAGGCGTTGATGACCTGGCTGATATCGAAGGTTTAACCGACGAGAAAGCCGGCGAGCTCATCATGGCCGCACGTAATATTTGCTGGTTCGGCGACGAAGCGTAATAAACTGTAGCAGGAAGGAACAGCATGACTGATGTAACTGTAAAATCGCTGGCTGCTGAGATTCAGACCTCCGTGGACCGCCTGGTACAGCAATTTGCTGATGCAGGGATCCCGAAGTCCGCTGATGACTCGGTGACCGCGCAAGAAAAACAAACCTTGTTAACGCACCTGAACCGTGAACACGGTTCTACGCCTGACAAGTTAACGCTGCAGCGCAAAACGCGTAGCACGTTAAATATCCCTGGTACCGGTGGCAAAAGCAAATCGGTACAAATTGAAGTCCGCAAGACGCGCACCTTTGTAAAACGTGATCCGCAAGAGGCAGAACGCCTTGCCGCGGAAGAGCAGGCACAGCGTGAAGCGGAAGAACAAGCTCAGCGTGAGGCGGAAGCAACCGCCAAACGTGAAGCAGAATTAAAAGCTGAACGTGAGGCCGCAGAAAAAGCGAAACGCGACGCAAGTGATAAAGTGAAGCGTGACGCTGCGGAAAAAGACAAAGTGAGCAATCAACAGACAGACGAAATGACCAAAACCGCCCAGGCTGAAAAAGCCCGCCGTGAAAATGAAGCTGCCGAGCTGAAGCGTAAAGCGGAAGAAGAAGCCCGCCGTAAGCTGGAAGAAGAAGCTCGCCGCGTCGCCGAAGAAGCGCGCCGTATGGCAGAAGAAAACGAGAAGAATGGTGTGAATACCGTTGAGCCGACTGAAGACACCAGCGACTATCACGTGACCACTTCTCAGCATGCGCGTCAGGCTGAAGATGATAACGACCGTGAAGTTGAAGGCGGTCGTGGCCGTGGCCGTAATGCAAAAGCAGCGCGTCCGGCGAAAAAAGGCAACAAACACGCTGAATCCAAAGCTGACCGTGAAGAAGCACGCGCTGCTGTTCGCGGCGGTAAAGGCGGTAAGCGTAAAGGTTCCGCTCTGCAGCAGAGCTTCCAGAAGCCTGCTCAGGCCGTTAACCGTGACGTCGTGATTGGCGAAACCATCACCGTTGGCGATCTGGCGAACAAGATGGCGGTTAAAGGCTCTCAGGTCATCAAAGCGATGATGAAACTGGGCGCCATGGCGACCATCAACCAGGTCATCGACCAGGAAACCGCACAGCTGGTTGCTGAAGAGATGGGCCACAAAGTTATCCTGCGTCGTGAAAACGAGCTGGAAGAAGCAGTAATGAGCGACCGTGATACTGGCGCTGCGGCTGAACCGCGTGCACCGGTTGTGACCATCATGGGTCACGTTGACCACGGTAAAACCTCTCTGCTTGACTACATTCGTTCTACTAAGGTTGCCTCTGGTGAAGCGGGTGGTATTACCCAGCACATCGGTGCTTACCACGTAGAAACCGAAAACGGCATGATCACCTTCCTGGATACTCCAGGCCACGCAGCGTTTACCTCAATGCGTGCTCGTGGTGCTCAGGCAACGGATATCGTTGTACTGGTTGTTGCCGCAGACGACGGCGTGATGCCACAGACCATCGAAGCTATCCAGCACGCGAAAGCGGCGCAGGTGCCTCTGGTTGTTGCAGTCAACAAAATCGATAAGCCAGAAGCCGATCTGGACCGCGTGAAGAACGAACTGTCTCAGTACGGCGTTATGCCGGAAGAGTGGGGCGGTGAAGCGCAGTTCATCCCAGTATCTGCGAAAGCGGGTACCGGTATCGATGACCTGCTGAACGCGATCCTGCTGCAGGCTGAAGTACTGGAGCTGAAAGCGATCCGTAATGGTATGGCGAGCGGCGCGGTAATCGAATCCTTCCTGGATAAAGGTCGTGGTCCGGTTGCAACCGTTCTGGTACGCGAAGGTACCCTGAACAAGGGCGACATCGTTCTGTGTGGCTTCGAATACGGCCGCGTTCGTGCGATGCGTAACGAACTGGGTCAGGAAGTTCTGGAAGCGGGTCCGTCCATTCCAGTGGAAATCCTGGGTCTGTCCGGTGTTCCGGCTGCCGGTGACGAAGTGACGGTTGTGCGTGACGAGAAGAAAGCGCGTGAAGTTGCGCTGTATCGTCAGGGCAAATTCCGTGAAGTTAAACTGGCTCGTCAGCAGAAATCTAAACTCGAGAACATGTTTGCCAACATGACCGAGGGCGAAGTTCACGAAGTGAACATCGTTCTGAAAGCTGACGTTCAGGGTTCTGTGGAAGCGATCTCCGACTCCTTGCTGAAACTGTCTACCGACGAAGTGAAAGTGAAGATCATCGGTTCTGGCGTAGGTGGTATCACCGAAACCGACGCGACCCTGGCTGCTGCCTCCAACGCTATCCTGGTTGGCTTCAACGTTCGTGCGGATGCATCTGCGCGTAAAGTAATTGAAGCCGAAAGCCTGGATCTGCGTTACTACTCCGTCATCTATAACCTGATCGACGAAGTGAAAGCAGCGATGAGCGGCATGCTGTCTCCTGAGCTCAAACAGCAGATCATCGGTCTGGCTGAAGTACGTGACGTGTTCAAATCACCGAAATTCGGTGCGATCGCGGGCTGTATGGTTACCGAAGGTAACATCAAGCGTCACAACCCAATCCGCGTACTGCGTGACAACGTGGTTATCTACGAAGGCGAGCTGGAATCCCTGCGCCGCTTCAAAGATGACGTTAACGAAGTCCGTAACGGCATGGAATGTGGTATCGGCGTGAAGAACTACAACGACGTTCGCGTTGGCGATATGATCGAAGTGTTCGAGATCATCGAAATTCAGCGTACCATCGCTTAATTACCGATTGTAAGCCGGGATCGCCTCGCGCCACCCGGCAATAATTTTAAAAGGGGCTTTTAGCCCCTTTTTTGTCTGGAGAATTTATTATGGCGAAAGAATTTGGTCGCCCTCAGCGCGTAGCGCAGGAAATGCAGAAAGAGATCGCACTCATTCTGCAACGTGAAATTAAAGACCCGCGCGTCGGCATGATGACCACCGTTTCCGGTGTCGAAATGTCCCGCGATTTGGCCTATGCAAAAGTGTTCGTCACCTTCCTGAACGATCAGGACGAAGCGGCAGTGAAAAACGGCATTAAAGCGCTGCAGGAAGCCTCTGGTTTCATCCGCTCCCTGCTCGGCAAAGCGATGCGCTTGCGCATCGTGCCTGAGCTGACCTTCTTCTACGACAACTCGCTGGTTGAAGGTATGCGTATGTCCAACCTGGTGACCAGCGTGGTTAAACATGACGACGAGCGTCGTGTTAACCCGGCGGACGACAGCAAGGAGGACTAATGAGTCGTCCTCGTCGTCGCGGTCGCGACGTGCATGGTGTGCTGCTGCTGGATAAACCCCAGGGCGCTTCCAGCAACGACGTGCTGCAGAAAGTTAAGCGTATTTATAACGCCAACCGTGCGGGCCACACCGGCGCGCTCGATCCGCTGGCAACCGGCATGCTGCCGGTCTGCCTGGGAGAGGCGACAAAGTTTTCCCAGTACCTGCTCGACTCCGATAAGCGCTACCGCGTTATCGCTAAACTGGGCCAGCGCACGGATACCTCCGACGCGGATGGCCAGGTGGTGGAAGAGCGTCCGGTGACGTTCAGCGCGGAACAGCTTGATGCTGCGCTGGAGAGCTTCCGTGGAGACACGATGCAGGTGCCGTCGATGTATTCGGCGCTGAAATATCAGGGCAAGAAGCTCTACGAATATGCGCGCCAGGGCATTGACGTTCCGCGTGAAGCCCGTCCGATAACCGTGTATGAGCTGCTGTTTATTCGCCACGAAGGTGATGAACTGGAGCTGGAAGTACACTGTTCGAAAGGGACCTATATTCGCACTATCATCGACGACCTCGGTGAAAAGCTGGGCTGCGGCGCGCATGTGATTTACCTGCGCCGCCTGGCGGTGAGCAAGTACCCGGTGGAGCGGATGGTGACCCTGGAATATCTGCGCGAGCTGGTAGAACAGGCGGAAGCGCAGGGGATTGCGCCGGCAGATTTGCTGGATCCTTTGCTGATGCCGATGGACAGTCCGGCAGCGGACTTCCCGGTTGTTAATCTTCCTTTAACATCGTCCGTTTACTTTAAGAACGGCAACCCGGTTCGTACGGCACAAGCGCCGCTGGAAGGACTGGTACGCGTGACCGAAGGTGACGAAGGGAAATTCATCGGTATGGGCGAAATGGATGGCGAAGGGCGCGTTGCGCCGCGTCGTCTGGTTGTCGAATATCCGGTCGACGCGTGACGGTGATAACGGCTCACCTTGCGATAAGCAGGGGAGACGAGTAGAATATCGCCGCTTAACGCCTGGTAAATTGTTTAACAATCTGCGGGGCGTACATGGGATTGCTGAATTAGAGATCGGCATCCTTACATTCTTTATACTTTGGAGTTTGAAAATGTCTCTAAGCGTTGAAGCTAAAGCTAAAATCGTTTCTGAGTTTGGTCGTGGTACTAACGACAGCGGTTCTACCGAAGTTCAGGTTGCACTGCTGACTGCACAGATTAACCACCTGCAGGGTCACTTTGCAGAGCACAAAAAAGATCACCACAGCCGTCGTGGTCTGCTGCGTATGGTTTCTCAGCGTCGTAAACTGCTCGACTACCTGAAACGTAAAGATGTTGCACGCTACACCGCGCTGATCGAGCGTCTGGGTCTGCGTCGCTAATTCTTGCGAGTTTCAGAAAAGGGGGCCTGATGGCCCCTTTTTTCAACCAGACGGCAGCAATTCACTGGAAACTATTGTATTGTTGCTATAAATGATCTTCATTGCAGAGGTTCGCGCGGCTAATGAGAGGCTTCACCCATGGGGGTGTTGGTTGTCATTAGTCGCGAGGATGCGAAGAAGGTCGGGTTAAATCGACAGCACACCGGTGGTGTGCTGTCAAACATTTAAGAAAGGACAGAACTTTGCTGAATCCGATCGTTCGTAAATTCCAGTATGGTCAACATACCGTCACGCTGGAAACCGGCATGATGGCACGTCAGGCTACTGCTGCCGTTATGGTAAGCATGGATGACACTGCGGTATTCGTTACCGTTGTTGGCCAGAAAAAAGCTAAACCAGGTCAGGACTTCTTCCCGCTGACCGTTAACTACCAGGAGCGTACCTACGCTGCCGGTAAAATCCCGGGTGGTTTCTTCCGTCGTGAAGGCCGTCCAAGCGAAGGCGAAACCCTGATTGCGCGTCTGATTGACCGCCCGGTTCGTCCGCTGTTCCCGGAAGGCTTCGTTAACGAAGTACAGGTTATCGCGACCGTTGTTTCCGTTAACCCACAGGTTAACCCGGACATCGTTGCCATGATCGGCGCATCCGCTGCCCTGTCACTGTCTGGTATTCCATTCAATGGCCCAATCGGTGCCGCGCGCGTTGGCTACATCAACGACCAGTACGTGCTGAACCCAACCCAGGAAGAGCTGAAAGAAAGTAAGCTGGACCTGGTTGTTGCAGGTACTGAAGCGGCTGTGCTGATGGTTGAATCCGAAGCTGAACTGCTGAGCGAAGACCAGATGCTGGGCGCTGTGGTATTTGGCCACGACCAGCAGCAGATCGTTATCCAGAACATCAACGACCTGGTGAAAGAAGCCGGTAAACCACGTTGGGACTGGCAGCCAGAAGCAGCAAACGACGCGCTGAACGCACGCGTTGCAGCTCTGGCAGAATCTCGTCTGAGCGATGCATACCGCATCACTGACAAACAGGAGCGTTACGCTCAGGTTGACGTGATCAAATCTGAAACTATCGCGACGCTGGTTGCTGAAGACGAAACGCTGGACGCTAACGAACTGAGCGACATCCTGCACGCAATCGAGAAAAACGTTGTTCGTAGCCGCGTACTGGCAGGCGAGCCGCGTATCGATGGCCGCGAAAAAGACATGATCCGTGGTCTGGATGTGCGTACTGGCGTTCTGCCACGTACTCACGGTTCCGCGCTGTTCACCCGTGGCGAAACGCAGGCGCTGGTAACCGCGACCCTGGGTACTGCACGTGACGCACAGATCATCGACGAACTGATGGGCGAGCGCACTGACAGCTTCCTGTTCCACTACAACTTCCCTCCGTACTCCGTAGGTGAGACCGGTATGGTTGGCTCGCCGAAGCGTCGTGAAATTGGTCACGGTCGTCTGGCGAAGCGCGGCGTGTTGGCAGTAATGCCAGAAGCTGACAAGTTCCCGTACACCGTTCGTGTGGTTTCTGAAATCACCGAATCCAACGGTTCTTCTTCCATGGCTTCCGTGTGTGGTGCTTCTCTGGCGCTGATGGATGCAGGCGTGCCAATCAAAGCCGCCGTTGCGGGTATCGCAATGGGCCTGGTGAAAGAAGGCGACAACTTCGTTGTTCTGTCTGACATTCTGGGTGACGAAGACCACCTGGGCGATATGGACTTCAAAGTAGCGGGTTCCCGCGAAGGTATCTCTGCGCTGCAGATGGATATCAAAATTGAAGGTATCACCAAAGAGATCATGCAGGTTGCTCTGAACCAGGCTAAAGGTGCGCGTCTGCACATCCTGGGCGTGATGGAACAGGCGATTAACGCGCCGCGTGGCGACATTTCTCAGTTCGCTCCACGTATCCACACCATCAAGATCAATCCAGACAAGATCAAAGATGTTATCGGTAAGGGCGGTTCCGTAATCCGTGCGCTGACCGAAGAGACTGGCACCACGATCGAAATCGAAGATGACGGTACTGTGAAGATCGCAGCAACCGACGGCGAGAAAGCGAAATTCGCGATCCGTCGCATCGAAGAAATCACGGCAGAGATCGAAGTGGGCCGCGTCTACGCAGGTAAAGTGACCCGTATCGTTGACTTTGGCGCGTTCGTTGCCATCGGTGGCGGTAAAGAAGGTCTGGTTCACATCTCTCAGATCGCTGACAAGCGCGTTGAGAAAGTGACCGATTACCTGCAGATGGGTCAGGAAGTACCGGTGAAAGTTCTGGAAGTTGATCGCCAGGGCCGTATCCGTCTGAGCATTAAAGAAGCAACCGAGCAGTCTCAGCCAGCTGCTGCGCCAGAAGCACAGGCAGCAGAACAGCAAGGCGAATAAGTTGCCATTTGCCCTCCGCTTTGCGGAGGGCCTATTATCAGGCAGGACGCCTTGTTAAGCCGCCGGGGGACAGGACGTTCATCCAATAGTTGTCTTCGGGAGTGGGAAATGAAGCCTTTTTTGCGCTGGTGTTTCGTTGCGACAGCTTTAACGCTGGCAGGATGCAGCAACTCTGCCTGGCGTAAGAGCGAAGTCCTCGCAGTGCCATTGCAACCGACTTTGCAGCAGGAAGTGATTCTGGCACGCATGGAACAAATACTTGCCAGTCGGGCTTTAACCGATGAAGAACGCGCACAGCTTTTATATGAGCGCGGAGTGTTGTATGATAGTCTCGGTCTGAGGGCATTGGCGCGAAATGATTTTTCACAAGCGCTGGCTATCCGACCTGATATGCCTGAAGTATTCAATTACTTAGGCATTTATTTAACGCAGGCAGGCAATTTTGATGCTGCCTATGAAGCGTTTGATTCTGTACTTGAGCTTGATCCAACTTACAACTACGCGCACTTGAATCGCGGTATCGCATTGTATTACGGCGGTCGTGATAAGTTAGCGCAAGATGATCTGCTGGCGTTTTATCAAGACGATCCTAATGATCCTTTCCGTAGCCTGTGGCTTTACATCGTTGAGCGGAAACTCGATGAGAAGCAGGCAAAAGAGGCACTGAAACAGCGCTTCGATAAATCGGACAAGGAACAGTGGGGATGGAACATTGTCGAGTTCTACCTGGGCAACATTAGCGAAGCAACGCTGATGGAACGCCTCAAGGCGGACGCAACGGATAACACCTCGCTCGCTGAGCATCTCAGTGAAACCAACTTCTATTTAGGTAAGTACTACCTAAGTCTGGGGGATATGGACAGCGCTACGGCACTGTTCAAATTAGCGGTTGCTAACAACGTACACAACTTCGTTGAGCACCGTTATGCATTGTTGGAATTATCGCTCTTGGGCCAGGAGCATGACGACCTGGCAGAATCGGACCAGCAATAGCTGACGACATAAACATCAGCCCGTAATCTTTTGATTGCCATCACCTTAACTGGTGAGGGCGTTGTTGTTCGTCAATACACCTACTTTGAGCCGGTTCACACTTTTCAATGAAAATTGCTAATCATTTTCACGATGAGCTAAGTAGACTGGCCGCCATTAATATCGAGGCACTTGTACTACATGGCTGAATTCGAAACCACTTTTGCAGATCTGGGCCTGAAGGCTCCTATCCTTGAAGCCCTTAACGATCTGGGTTACGAAAAACCATCTCCGATCCAGGCTGAGTGTATCCCACACCTGCTTTCTGGTCGTGACGTGCTGGGCATGGCCCAGACTGGTAGCGGTAAAACTGCAGCATTCTCGCTGCCGCTGCTGAACAACATTGATCCGGACCTGCGTGCACCGCAGATCCTCGTCCTGGCTCCAACCCGTGAACTGGCTGTTCAGGTTGCAGAAGCCATGACGGAATTCTCTAAACATATGCGCGGCGTAAACGTGGTAGCCCTGTACGGCGGCCAGCGTTATGACGTGCAGTTACGCGCCCTGCGCCAGGGCCCACAGATTGTTGTCGGTACGCCGGGCCGTCTGCTGGATCACCTGAAGCGCGGTACTCTGGACCTCTCTAAACTGAGCGGCCTGGTACTGGATGAAGCAGATGAAATGCTGCGTATGGGCTTCATCGAAGACGTCGAAACCATCATGGCGCAGATCCCGGACGGTCATCAGACCGCGCTGTTCTCTGCCACCATGCCAGAAGCGATTCGTCGTATCACCAAGCGCTTCATGAAAGATCCTCAGGAAGTGCGTATTCAGTCCAGCGTAACCACTCGCCCGGACATCAGCCAGAGCTACTGGTCTGTGTACGGCATGCGCAAAAACGAAGCGCTGGTACGTTTCCTGGAAGCGGAAGATTTTGATGCGGCGATTATCTTCGTGCGTACCAAAAACGCGACTCTGGAAGTGGCTGAAGCCCTGGAGCGTAGCGGCTACAACAGCGCAGCGCTGAACGGCGACATGAACCAGGCCCTGCGTGAGCAGACTCTGGAGCGTTTGAAAGACGGTCGTCTGGATATCCTGATTGCAACCGACGTGGCAGCACGTGGTCTGGACGTTGAGCGTATCAGCCTGGTTGTGAACTACGACATCCCGATGGATTCCGAGTCTTACGTTCACCGTATCGGCCGTACCGGTCGTGCGGGTCGTGCGGGTCGTGCGCTGCTGTTCGTTGAGAACCGCGAGCGTCGTCTGCTGCGTAACATTGAACGCACCATGAAGCTGACCATTCCAGAAGCTGACCTGCCAAACGCAGATCTGCTGGGCAAACGCCGCCTGGAAAAATTCGCCGCGAAAGTACAGCAGCAGCTGGAAAGCAGCGATCTGGACCAGTACCGTGCGCTGCTGTCGCAGATTCAGCCTGTTGCTGAAGGCGAAGAGCTGGACATGGAAACCCTGGCTGCAGCACTGCTGAAAATGGCTCAGGGCGAACGTAGCCTGATCGTGCCACCAGATGCGCCGATGCGTCCTAAGCGTGAATTCCGTGACCGTGACGATCGCTTCGAACGTCGTGGCGACCGTAATGACCGCAATGACCGTGGCCCACGTGGTGACCGTCCAGAGCGTGGTGGTGAAGACCGTCCACGTCGTGAACGTCGTGACGCGGGTGATATGGAACTGTACCGCATTGAAGTGGGCCGTGATGACGGCGTTGAAGTTCGTCACATCGTTGGCGCGATCGCTAACGAAGGCGACATCAGCAGCCGTTACATCGGTAACATCAAGCTGTTCGCATCCCACTCTACCATCGAGCTGCCAAAAGGCATGCCGGGCGAAGTGCTGCAGCACTTTACGCGTACCCGCATCCTGAACAAACCGATGAACATGCAGCTGATGGGCGATGCACAGCCACGTCCAGACCGCGGTGGTGAACGTCGTGGCGGTGGTCGCAGCTTCGGTGGCGAGCGTCGTGAAGGCGGCCGCAGCGAAGGTCGCGGTGGTGAAGGTCGTCGTTTCTCCGGCGAGCGTCGCGAAAACCGCGGCCCACGTCGTGAAGAAGGCACCAGCCGTCGCCGTTTCGGTGACGCGTAAGCCTCACTCTTCTGACGTAAAGTAAAATATACAGCCCCGATACACACTATCGGGGCTTTTTTTATTCCTTTTGTACTCTTGTACTGGTACAGTGCGTCGCATTAAAATGCAGAACCGCATGATTGACTGGAGAAAAGGCTGTATGGCGACACTAACCACCACCCAAACGTCACCTTCGCTGCTTGGCGGCGTGGTGATCATCGGCGGAACCATCATTGGTGCCGGGATGTTTTCCCTGCCAGTGGTCATGTCCGGTGCGTGGTTCTTCTGGTCGCTGGCGGCGCTGGTCTTTACCTGGTTCTGCATGCTCCATTCCGGGCTGATGATCCTTGAAGCAAACCTGAACTACCGCATTGGCTCCAGCTTCGACACCATCACCAAAGATCTGCTGGGCAAAGGCTGGAACCTGGTGAACGGCCTGTCCATCGCGTTTGTGCTCTATATCCTGACCTACGCGTACATTTCAGCGAGCGGCTCGATTCTGCACCATACCTTCTCGGAGATGTCGATGAACGTTCCGGCGCGTCTGGCAGGGCTGTGTTTTGCGCTGGCTGTGGCGTTTATCGTCTGGATGAGTACCAAAGCGGTGAGCCGCATGACGGCGATCGTATTAGGCGCGAAGGTCATCACTTTCTTCCTGACCTTCGGCAGCCTGCTGGGGCACGTGACGCCCGCCACGCTGTTTAACGTCGCCGAAGTGAACACCTCCTACACGCCGTACCTGCTGATGACGCTGCCGTTCTGTCTGGCGTCGTTTGGCTACCACGGTAACGTGCCGAGCCTGATGAAGTACTACGGCAAAGATCCCCGCACCATTGTGAAGTGTCTGGTCTACGGCACGCTGCTGGCGCTGGGTCTGTATGTGATTTGGCTGCTGGGGACGATGGGCAACATCCCGCGTCCGGAATTTATCGGCATTGCCCAGAAGGGCGGTAACATCGACGTGCTGGTGCAGGCGCTGAGCGGCGTGCTGAACAGCCGCAGTCTGGATCTGCTGCTGGTTATCTTCTCTAACTTTGCGGTGGCGAGCTCTTTCCTGGGCGTGACGCTGGGCCTGTTTGACTATCTGGCGGATCTGTTCGGCTTTGATGATTCTGCGATGGGGCGTTTAAAAACCGCGCTGCTGACCTTCCTGCCGCCGATTGTGGGTGGCCTGCTGTGGCCGAACGGCTTCCTGTACGCCATCGGCTATGCAGGGCTGGCGGCAACTATCTGGGCGGCGATTGTGCCGGCGCTGCTGGCGCGCAAATCACGTAAACGCTTCGGCAGCCCGAAATTCCGCGTCTGGGGCGGTAAGCCGATGATTGCGCTGATTCTGGTATTCGGCGTTGGTAACGCACTGGTACACGTGCTGTCGAGTTTTAACCTGTTGCCCGTTTATCAGTAAAACGTGCGGTTTGAACCCCTCACGCCGGCCCTCTCCCATAGGGAGAGGGAGAAAAGCAAAAAACTACCCCACCAGTTCCTCTTTCACCTGCATCGCCAGTTCAAACGAATGCAAACGCGCCTGGTGATCGAAAATCTGGCCGTTAACCATAATCTCATCCGCCTGCGTTTCGCGCAGCACCGCGTCCAGCCCGTGGCGCACTTTCGATTTATCGCCTACCAGCGACATGCTCAGCGCCTGCTGCACGCCATACTGCTCGGAGGCGGACCACAGCTGATGCATATTCTCCACCGGTGGTGGAAGCTGGCCCGTCTCACCGCGGCGCAGCTTCACAAACGCCTGCTGCATTGAGGTGAACAGGAATTCCGCGTCGCGATTGCTGTCGGCGGCAATGATGTTGATACACACCATCGCGTACGGCTTCTCCAGACGCTCGGACGGTTTAAAGTTCGTGCGGTAAAGATGCAGCGCCTGATGCAGCATATCCGGCGCGAAGTGCGAGGCGAAGGCAAACGGCAGCCCCAGCTGTGCGGCGAGCTGTGCGCTGTAGAGGCTTGAGCCTAACAGCCACACCGGGATCTTCTCACCGTAGCCCGGTACCGGGCGCACGTGCGGGTTCGGATCGCGCGCGTCGAACCAGTCCACCAGCTCGGCCACGTCGCGCGGGAAGTTGTCGATATCGCCGCTCATATGGCGGCGCAGGGCGCGCATCGTTGGCTGGTCGCTGCCGGGTGCACGACCAAGACCCAAATCAATACGCCCAGGATAGAGGGTATTCAGGGTGCCAAACTGCTCGGCAATCACCAGCGGGGCGTGGTTTGGCAGCATTACGCCGCCGGAGCCCAGGTGCAGGGTGGTGGTATTTGCAGCCAGATAGCCAATCAGTACCGATGTCGCGGCGCTGGCGATGCCCACCATGTTGTGATGTTCGGCCAGCCAGTAGCGGTGATAGCCACGCTTTTCGGCCAGCTGAGCGAGATCGAGAGAGTGCGAAAAGGCTTCTCTTGCCGAGGAGCCTTGTGGGATCGGCGCCAGATCCAGCACCGAAAACGGAATGGTTTTGTCAGTCATAACAGCTCACTTTGTCGACGGTCAATCTTTAATACTGCATTAAATAATGATAACCGTTGTTAACAAAGTGAGCCTTTTTTACGCCTGCAGCTCCAGCCCGGCGAGCCGTCTCCAGTAGCCGTTGCAGTCGCTGTTTGCCGTCAGCGGCAGCGGCGCGGCGCCGTCTTCATTGGCGCGGAAGGCGTCCAGCATCGCGAACACGCCGGTATCCAGCGGCGACAGACGAACCATATCCACCAGCCCGTCCATCGACGCCAGCTCGTTGCCGAGGTTATAGACATAGCCGCTCATGGTCTGAATACCGTTGAGGACAAACACCTGCTGATTCTCCTGCGACAGCATGCTGCGTCCGTTCGGGTACTTGATGCAGCAGGTTTCGCATTCGTCTTTCGGGCGGTCTTCCGAGCGCGCGGTGAAGCAGCGGGCGGAGTAGGCCAGCGGCAGATGGCCGTAGCTCAGCACTTCCACTTCAAACTGATTGCGAATGCCCAGCTCGTCGCACTGGTTAAGCAGGTTAGCCAGCCAGTCGCGGGAGAGTTCCACCGGCATGCACCAGCGGGTCATCCCCTGTTTGAGCAGCAGGCGCAGGGTGACGGCGTTGTAGCAGTTGAGGGCATGACCCGCGACGAACGGCAGCCTGCGTTCAGCGCACATGTTCACCACGCCCAGATCGCTCGCTTCCAGCAGGAACTCGCCGTTTTCGACGTAGCGCTTCAGCTCGCCCAGTTCGGAAGACGCCTGCACCAGCGCGAGCGTGGAGAGCACCACCTGTTTGCCGCTGCCGGCCAGGCCTTTCGCCATATCCAGCCAGTCGCCCACTTTGGTGGCGCGGCGCTTGCTGCACACCGCTTCGCCGAGGTAAATCACGTCGGCGCTGCTGGTCGCGGCCTGTTGGTAAAAATCTTCCAGCGTCTCTTTTGGCCAGTAGTAGAGCACCGGTCCTAATGAATATTTCATGATTTTCTCACTGCCATTTACGGTGATACGCGCCAAGCGTGGTTTGCGTGCCTTCGGACATCGAACCAAGCGTTTCCATCCAGGCCTGCTGTGGAGCGTAGTTCTGCGGGTCCGCCATGCAGCGGTCGATGGCCTGACGCCACACTTTCGCGACCTGGCTCACATAGGCCGGGCTGCGCTGGCGGCCTTCGATTTTCACCGAGGCAATATTGGCCGCCAGCAGTTCCGGCAGCAGCTCCAGCGTGTTGAGGCTGGTCGGCTCTTCCAGCGCGTGATAGCGCTCGCCGTCGACCAGATAGCGGCCTTTACACAGGGTGGGATAACCGGCGTTTTCCCCGTCCTGGTAGCGGTCAATCAGCACCTCATTCAGGCGAGACTCCAGCCCCTGCGGGGTCTGCTGCCAGCGAACAAAGCGGGCAGGAGAGCAGGCCCCGACGGTATTCGGCGATTCACCGGTTAAATAAGAGGAAAGATAGCAGCGGCCTTCGGCCATGATGCACAGGCTGCCAAAGGCAAAAACTTCCAGCGGTACTGGCGTGACGCGCGCGAGTTGCTTAACCTGATGAATAGAGAGCACGCGCGGCAGCACCACGCGGGCCACGTCAAAGTGTTGATGGTAAAAACGCACCGCCTCTTCGTTGGTGGCAGATGCCTGAACAGAGACGTGGCGCTCAATATGGGGATAGCGTTCTGCCGCATACTCAAGCATGGCGAGGTCGGCCAGGATCAGCGCATCGGCACCCAGCTGTGCTGCCATATCCACCGCGCGCTGCCAGCGGGCGTAGCCGTCAGGATGAGCAAAGGTATTGATGGCAATATGCAGCTTGCGGCGGTGCTGGTGAACGAAGTTAACGGCTTCCTGAAGCTTTTTCTCCGTAAAGTTGAGGCCAGCAAAATGGCGGGCGTTGGTGTCATCTTTCAGCCCGATATAGACCGCATCGGCCCCATTTTCGATGGCCGCCTTAAGCGCCGGAAGGTTTCCGGCAGGGCAGAGCAGCTCCATAATTTATCCTGATGTAGTCGATCGCAAAATTGTTAACGAGCTGGGATTTTAATTAACCCATACGCGACAATTTTTGATTTAAGGCAGCTAATGGCGTATTGATGACACCAATAATGAGGTACGGCTGACGACGGTTTGTTGATTTACGCCGCTATGTTGCGCTTCGGATATGGCAAAATAGCAGGACTATAGATATCAGGGAGTAAAGCTCGTGCTGGATAAACTGCGTTCACGTCTCGTACAATTTGGTCCATCAATGCTGAGCGTGCCGGTCAAGCTGGCACCGTTCGCGCTTAAACGCCAGGTGCTGGAGCAGGTCCTGAGCTGGCAGTTCCGCCAGGCGCTGCAGGACGGCGAGCTGGAGTTCCTGGAAGGCCGCTGGTTAAGCATTGAGGTGCGTGACATCGGGCTGCGCTGGTTTACCTCCGTTGAGAATGACCAGCTGATCGTACGCGAATCCGCCGACGCGGATGTGAGCTTTAGCGCCAACGCCAGCGATCTGCTGATGATCGCCGCGCGCAAGCAGGATCCGGATACGCTCTTCTTCCAGCGCCGTCTGGTAATTGAAGGCGACACGGAGCTGGGCCTGTACGTGAAGAATTTAATGGATGCCATTGAGCTGGAGCAGATGCCAAAAGCGCTGCGCGTGATGTTAATGCAAATGGCAGATTTCGTTGAGGCCGGGCTGAAAACCCCGCCGGACGGTAAACACACTTCAGTAGGTGAGCCATGCTGATTCGAGTCGAAATTGGGATTGATGCGCCGGGGATCGATGCGTTGTTACGCCGCGCCTTTGCGAGCGATGCCGAAGCCCAACTGGTCCACGACCTCCGCGAAGACGGCCTGATTACGCTGGGGCTGGTTGCCACCGATGACGAAGGTCAGGTGGTGGGCTATGTTGCCTTCAGTCCGGTCATCGTCCAGGGAGAAGAGCTGCAGTGGGTAGGCATGGCGCCGCTGGCGGTAGATGAAAGCTATCGCGGGCAAGGTCTGGCGCGCCAGCTGGTCTATGAAGGGCTGGACTCGCTCAACGAGTTTGGCTATGCCGCCGTGGTCACGCTGGGCGATCCGGCGTTCTATGGCCGTTTAGGCTTTGAGCAGGCCGCGCATTACGATCTGCGCTGTCGCTGGCCGGGTACGGAATCTGCTTTCCAGGTCCATCGACTGGCGGACGACGCGCTCAACGGCGTCAATGGCCTGGTCGAGTATCACGACCATTTCAATCGCTTTTAATCAGGCTCTCGCGCAGCGCCTCAAAGGAGCCGTCTCCGTTCACGAGGCGCTCTTTCTGGCGCTTCGTCAGCTGCTTGATACGGTATTCCAGCCTGAGCGCCAGCGATCGGTCGCCGACGGCCGCTGAGAAGGCGAGCTGTAATTCCCCTTTCCCCCGCAGCGCTTTTGCCCCTTTCCCCGTTTGATGTTGTAAAAAACGCCGCGCCACATCGGTGGTGATCCCGGTGTAGAGGGCGTTATCAGCGGTTCGGACAAGATAGAGAAACCAGCACACGGTAAACGGATTCAGTATGTTAAGGTGAACGCACCATAGCATGAGAGAGAACGAAAATGGAAACACTGGCCGCCATTAACCGCTGGCTGGCGAAGCAGCATGTTGTCACCTGGTGCGTCTGTGACGAGGGTGAGATGTGGTGCGCAAATGCGTTTTACTACTATGACCCTGAGCGCGTGGCTTTTTATGTCATGAGTGAAGACAAAACGCGTCATGCGCAGATGACCGGCCAGCAGGCAAAGGTGGCAGGCACGGTAAACGGCCAGCCGAAAACGGTCGCGCTGATCCGCGGCGTGCAGTTTAAAGGGGAGATCCGTCGTCTGGATGGTGAAGAGAGCGACGCGCGCCGTAAGCTCTACACGCGCCGCTTTCCCGTTGCCGCTGCGCTAAAAGCCCCGGTGTGGGAAATCCGCCTCGATGAGCTGAAATTTACCGACAACACCCTGGGCTTTGGCAAGAAGCTGCACTGGTTACGCGCCGAGGAGGCGTAGCGCTTCGCGGTTAAACGCCGGGAGATCGTCCGGGGTTCGGCTGGTGATCAGCTGGTCTTTGTCGTTGACCACCTCCTGATCGTAAAACTCGGCCCCCGCGTTTTTCAGATCGATAACGATCGGTTTCACGGCGGTAAGCTTTCGCCCGCGGACCACTTCTGCGCTGATGAGCAGCTGCGGGCCGTGGCAGATGGCAAAGACCGGTTTGCCGGTCGAGACAAAATCCCGCGTGAAGGTCACGAAGCGCTCGTCCCCGCGCAGGGAATCCGGGGAATGGCCGCCGGGTAACAGCAGAGCGTCGAAATCTGAGGGGCTAACGTTATCGATGGTTTCATCGATGGTCACGGTCGCCTCGCCCTTATGGCCTGTCACCGTTTTACCCGCCTCTTTCTCAATGGTGATGACCTCATGTCCCGCCTTGCGGAACGCCTCTGCTGGAGAGGTGAATTCTGAATCTTCAAACTCGTCGGTAATCAAGACTGCGATTTTCTTGCCCATGCTTCCTCCGTTGTTTTGGCTTCAGACTGATTTTTCTCCGCTTGTGGTAAATACTTACCTTTAACAGACTTCTAAGTGTGGTCGACGACGCTGAGTTCGCAAACGGACAATTCTGTAAAGGGGAAAAGATGAGTCAGGTATTGATTACGGGTGCTACCGGGTTAGTGGGCGATCATCTGCTGCGGCTGCTGATTCAGGATCGCCGCGTGAACTATATCGCCGCCCCGACGCGTCGACCGCTGGCGGACTTATCCGGCGTCTTTAATCCGCACGATCCTCAGCTGACCGACGCGCTGGCGCAGGTGCAGGATCCCATTGATATCGCCTTTTGCTGTCTGGGCACCACGCGGCGGGAGGCGGGCAGCAAAGAGGCCTTTATCCACGCCGACTACACGCTGGTGGTGGATACCGCGCTCACGGCGAAAAAGCTGGGGGCCAAACATTTTCTGGTGGTCAGCGCGCTCGGCGCCAGTGCCGGATCGCCTTTCTTCTACAACAAGGTGAAGGGCAAGATGGAGGATGCGCTGATTGCGCAGAAATGGGAGCAGCTGACGATTGTGCGCCCTTCGATGCTGATCGGCCACCGGGATGAACGCCGGTTTAACGAGTCGATATTTGCCCCGCTGTTTCGCATTCTTCCCGGCAACTGGAAATCCATCGAGGCGCGGGACGTCGCGCGCGCGATGCTAAAAGAGGGGCTGGCCCCGTCGAAAGCGGGTGTTAACATTATCCCTTCGGCAAAACTGCGTGAAATCGCGCAGGGCGAGGCGTAAACTCCCCCGGCTAATAACCTAATACTCTCCGGGGAATGCTATGACTGGTCAGTCTTCATCTCAGGCGGCAACACCTGTTCAGTGGTGGAAGCCCGCACTCTTCTTTCTCGTGGTCATTGTGGGCCTCTGGTACGTGAAATGGCAGCCGTACTACGGCAAAGCCTTCACCGCCGCCGAAACGCACAGCATCGGTAAATCTATTCTCGCTCAGGCTGATTCCAGCCCGCTGCAGGCGGCGTGGGACTATGCCATGGTCTACTTCCTTGCCGTCTGGAAGGCCGCCGTTTTAGGCGTCATTCTGGGCTCGCTGATTCAGGTGCTTATCCCCCGTAACTGGCTGGTGAAAACCCTTGGGCAGCCGCGCTTTCAGGGCACGCTGCTGGGGACGATTTTCTCCCTGCCGGGGATGATGTGTTCCTGCTGCGCCGCGCCCGTGACTGCAGGGATGCGCCGTCAGCGCGTGTCGATGGGCGGCGCGCTGGCGTTCTGGATGGGGAACCCGCTGCTCAATCCGGCAACGCTGGTGTTTATGGGCTTTGTGCTGGGCTGGCATTTTGCGTTCATCCGTCTGGTCGCCGGGCTGCTGACCGTGCTGGTGGTGGCGACGCTGGTGCAAAAACTGGTGAAGGATACTGCCGCAGAACCCGCAGCCGTTGAGCTGGACGTCAGCGAACCGCAGGGTGGCTTCTTTGCGCGCTGGGGCAGGGCGCTCTGGCAGCTTTTCTGGAGCACCATCCCGGTCTATATCCTGGCGGTACTGGTTCTGGGGGCGGCGCGCGTCTGGCTCTTCCCGCATGCGGATGGCGCTATCGACAACACGCTGATGTGGGTCATTGCGATGGCCGTTGCGGGCTGCCTGTTTGTGATCCCAACGGCGGCGGAAATCCCGATTGTTCAGACCATGATGCTGGCCGGTATGGGCACCGCGCCGGCGCTGGCGCTGCTGATTACTCTGCCGGCGATCAGCCTGCCGTCGCTCATCATGCTGCGTAAGTCGTTCCCGGCGAAAGCGCTGTGGCTGACCGCAGGGCTGGTGGCGTTGAGCGGGGTGATTGTGGGCAGTATTGCGTTGATGTAAAAAAAGCCCGGTGGCGCTAGCGCTTACCGGGCCTACAAAAAAATCCCCTCAAGCGAGGGGATTTTTTTTATTTGATGTAAGTAAACGCGGTGGTGACGTGCTTCACGCCGCTCACCCGGCTGGCGATATCCGCCGCCGCTTTCCCTTCACGGTCGGTCACCAGACCCAGCAGGAACACTTCGCCGTTTTCAGTCGTCACTTTCACGTTGGAGGATTTCACCTGGTCCGAGCCCAGCAGCTGGGAACGCACTTTGGTGGTGATCCAGGTATCGGAAGAGGCGTCACCCAGGCCAATTGGCTTGCCCTGGCGCACTTCGTTAAACACCTCTGTGGTCCCTTCGACGCCCATCGCAATCTGTTTCGCACGCGAGGCGAGCTCCAGATTTGGCGCCTGGCCTGCCAGCAGCACTTTGCCCTGATAAGCCGTCACGTTGATACGCGCTTCTTTCTTGATTTGTTCGTCTTTCGACAGCGCACTGTTGACGCGCAGCTCCAGCGTACCGTCATCCACCTGTGTCCCCACGGTGCGTGGATCGGTTGCCGCTTTGGTGCCTACCGCGGCGGTACCCACAACGGCCGCAGCGATACATCCCTGAAGCAGTAATGCAGACATAAGGACTGCGAGGGTCGATAAAGCCTTCATAAGAACTCCTTAATCATCCTGGTGAGGGAAAAGCGTGTTATCGATCAAATCACATAAGCAGTTCACCGTGAGCATATGCATCTCCTGAATACGCGCGCTTCGGTGAGAAGGAATGCGGATTTCCACATCCTGCGGCCCAAGCAGACCCGCCAGCTCACCCCCGTCATAGCCGGTTAAGGCCACGATGGTCATGTCGCGGGTGACGGCGGCTTCAACGGCTTTGACAATGTCCCGGCTGTTGCCGCGCGTGGAGATGGCCAGCAGCACATCTCCCGCATGACCCAGGGCTCGCACCTGCTTTGCGTAAATTTCGTCATGCAGACGATCGTTAGCAATCGCCGTTAAGACCACATTATCGGTATTAAGTGCAATGGCGGGTAAACTCGGGCGTTCTGTTTCAAAGCGATTGATCATGCTGGCAGCAAAATGCTGTGCGTTGGCGGCTGACGTGCCGTTGCCACAACAGAGGATTTTGTTGCCATTAAGCAGGGATTGCACCAGCGTCATTGCGGCACGCGAGATAGCATCCGGAAGGGCTTCCGCCGCGGCAATCTGAGTCTGGATGCTTTCTGTGAAGCACACTTTAATTCTTTCGAGCACGTTATCCCTTTTAAATCTTAATTATGCGTCTTCGCCAAAAGCGTTTTTAAGCCATTCGATCTCATTTCCGGTGAAGGCTATCACATCGAACCGGCAATCCACAGTATCAAAGCTCCCATTATGGCGGGCAAGCCACAAGTGGGCAGTCTGTAATAATTTATGTTGTTTGGCGAGCGTCACGCTGGCGGCAGCACCGCCAAAACGGGAGGACTGTCGAAAACGGACTTCTACAAACACGATGACCTGACCCTCTTTCATGATCAGATCAATTTCGCCGCCGCGCCCGCGGACGTTAGCGGCGATAAAGCGCAGTCCTTTGCCTTCAAGCCAGCGACGCGCCTTTAACTCCCACGCATCGCCGGTCTCTTTACGGCTTAACTGGCCGGGACGATTTGCCCCTGCTGGTATTTGAGCCATGATAACTTCCTGTTGATCACGCAGTCCTGAGTCGCGGTCAGATCGCCGGTGTTGCCGTTAAGCTCAAAGCCCGGCACCTGACGCATCTGGGTAAAGTGGTTCGCCAGCGCCCATGCATCGACACCCATCGCATACAGACGCGCCAGCGAATAATCGTTACGTACGGTACTCAGCGCCTGCTGCATCAGCGCCGGGTTGCTGCCTGCCAGCATCGGAATTTCGCTGTACTGCAGACCGTCCATTTCCAGACGGAAATCCGGGCCTGCGGTGCCCTGCGCGCTGCGTGAGCTGGCGTAAAGCGTTGCGCCGCTCTGGCTGCCGTTACGCATCGCGATCATCGGTTTGATAAAGGCGATCTCCTGCGGCGTGGCAACGATATAGGCCGCATCCACTTTACCGCCACCGCTAATCTGCGCGTCGGTAGGCGGGGCAGGGATCGTCAGGCCGCCAATCGTCACGCCCTGCTGCTGCGGCAGGCTCGCGGTGACAGGGCTGCCGTTGAGCGCGATACCCGCTCCACCGTTTACGCCCGCGCGCAGTTCAGAGACGGAACCGAATTTCTGCTGCAGCACCACGCCGCCGCCCAGCTTCTGCCACTCATCGGCAAAGGCGTTGGCCACGCGATCGCCCAGCGCGCTGCGTGGGATGAGCAGCAGCGGAGCCTGTTTACCCTGCTCGTGAATATGGCGCGCCGCATCGCGGGCTTCATCTTCAGGGGAAAGCGCGAAGTAGCAAATATTGGCCCGGTTCTGAACCTGCTCAGGCTGGTTGAGCGCCAGCACGTTCAGCGTGGTATTGCTCTTCATCAGCTCTTCCACGTTGTTTTTCAGCAGCGGACCGACAACGATGCTCGCCCCGTCCTGCTGAACCTGCGCCAGAACCTGGTCAAGCGGCTGCGAGCTGGTGTCGTAAATTTTCACCTCAGCGCCCGGATTGGCGCTGGTGGTTGCCACGGCCTGCGGCTGCGCAGCAGGCTGGGCCGCGGGTTGTGCAGGCTGCTGTTGTGGCTGTTCTGCTGTCGCTTCAGGTGCTGGTGCCGCTTGCGTCTCGGCCGGAGCCTGAGTAGCAGGTGCTGTAGTAGCCGGGGCTGCCGCAGCCGGTGCAGCTGTAGCCGGAGGCGTCGTCGGGGCCGTCACCGGGTTTTGCATCGTACCCTGCGCCGGCGCTTGCGCCGTGGTCAGATCGCTGGTCTCCGCTGCGGACGGGCTGACCACATCATTCACGTTAGCCGCCTGGGCCGCCTGCGCGGGAACCGCGCTGCCGGTTACCGAAGTGGTACCGTTTTTCGCGGCTTCAAAGCCCTGCTGAATGGTACGGCCGAACACCGCCGCCTGGCCGTTGAGCGGCAGAAGCAGGGCAATTTTGCTGGTGGACGCTGGTTTAAAGTTCTGTACGTTTACCAGCTGGGTTGGCAGCATTTTCGCCCCCGGGTTTTGCGGGTAGCGCGTCTGCCAGTCCGTAATACCGGCTTTCAGCATCTTTGGATCGCTGCGGTTGTTAAACCACATCTGCTGCAGATCCAGCCAGCCCTGAAGGACGTTTTCATCGGCGTTGATGATCAGAGCCTGCGCCTGTTCCTGAGTCATCGAGGCAAGCGCTTGCCAGGTGGCATCAATATTTTTTTGCATATCGGCACCGCCGAGCAGCGGCTCTTGCGCGACGAGGGCGCGGAGCAGCGTGAGGGAAGGGCGCCCCTGCTCAGCGGTAATGCCCGCCTGCCAGAAGCGAGCCTGCTGATTTTTATCCAGCGCGCTCACGTCAATGTCACCGAGGATCTTCTTCGCGGCGGCGTAATCTTTCAGCGCGACCTTCAGCTCGGCAGAGAGCAGGCTCTGCTCACGACGCTGGGCGTCGTTAAGATCTTTTGGCAACTGGTTAAACAGTTCGGCTGCCTGCTGGGTTTTACCCTCTTTCAGCAGTGCACGAATGGCGAGTAATTGCCAGTTGGTCTTGGTATCATTTGAACTCTGCGACATTTGTTGCAGATAAAAGCCAGAATCAGCCTGAGCAGACCCCTGAAGATGGGCGGTGCTCTGGTCAGGTGCCTGGGTGCCACAGCCTGCAAAGATCAGGGCTGCCAGCAGAAGCGGCACGCTGCGCGTGGCTTTTTTTCGAAGAAACGTTAACGGTACCATACTGTATCCAGTGATTTTTTTATGCAATGCTCAATATTAAATCGGCAATACGGACGAAACAATGAAACAACACGAAACGGCAGATAATTCTCAAGGCCAGCTTTATATTGTACCTACTCCTATCGGGAATTTGTCTGATATTACCCAACGTGCGCTCACCGTACTGCAAGCTGTTGATTTAATTGCTGCTGAAGATACCCGCCACACCGGCCTGCTGCTGCAACATTTCGCGATTAACGCCCGTCTGTTTGCTCTGCACGATCACAATGAGCAACAAAAAGCCGAAACGCTGGTGGCGAAGCTGAAAGAGGGGCAGAACATTGCCCTGGTCTCCGACGCCGGTACGCCGCTGATCAACGATCCCGGCTATCACCTGGTGCGTACCTGTCGTGAAGCCGGTATTCGCGTTGTGCCGCTGCCGGGGCCGTGTGCCGCCATTGCTGCGCTGAGTGCCGCGGGTCTGCCGTCTGACCGTTTCTGCTATGAAGGCTTCCTGCCTGCCAAATCCAAAGGCCGCCGTGACGTGTTAAAAGATCTGGAAGCGGAACCGCGCACCCTGATTTTCTACGAATCCACGCACCGCCTGCTGGAGAGCCTGGAAGATATGGTGACCGTGTGGGGAGAAGCCCGCTACGTGGTGCTGGCGCGCGAGTTGACCAAAACCTGGGAAACCATTCACGGTGCGCCAGTGGGTGAACTGCTGGCGTGGGTGAAGGAAGACGAAAACCGCCGCAAGGGTGAAATGGTGCTGATCGTCGAAGGGCATAAGGCTCAGGAAGACGCGCTCCCTGCCGACGCGCTGCGCACGCTGGCATTGCTGCAAGCGGAACTGCCGCTGAAGAAGGCCGCTGCGCTGGCGGCGGAAATTCACGGCGTGAAGAAAAATGCGCTGTATAAGCATGCGCTGGAGCAGCAGGGGGAGTAAGCCCCTGCCGCCTGTTTTGCCGGTTGGCGGCTGCGCCTAACCCGGCCTGCAGATCGTTATGCGTCTTTTAGCCAACAGGTATCGCCTCAACCTGGAAGGTTTGCGGCGTGTCCGGCGGGTTACCTAAATGCGGGATAGATGTGGTGCGAAAAATCACGTCACCGGTGCCGGGTTAAACACCGCCAGCTGATTATGCAGCCCCCACTGGTCGGAGAAGGTTTTCTTCCGCCCGCTTGCGACATCCAGAATGAAGTGGAACAGTTTCCAGCCCACGTCCTCAATGCTCTCTTCTCCGGTGGCGATGGTGCCCGCGTTGATGTCCATTAAGTCATACCAGCGGTTTGCCAGCTCGGTACGGGTCGCCATCTTGATCACCGGCACCGCCATCAGGCCGTACGGCGTGCCGCGCCCGGTGGTAAAGACCTGTACCGTAATGCCGGACGCCACCTGCTGCGTGCCGCAGACGAAATCGCTGGCCGGCGTTGCCGCGTAGATCAGGCCGCGTTTGGTCGGGCGCTGGCCCGGAGAAAGCACTTCCACAATCGCGCTCTGTCCGGATTTGGCAATCGACCCGAGTGCTTTTTCCACTACGTTTGCCAGGCCGCCTTTTTTGTTCCCCGGAGACGGGTTGGCGCTGCGGTCGGTTTTGCCCATATCGAGATAGCTATCGTACCAGGCCATCTCCTCAAGCAGGCGCTTGCCGACCTCTTCATTAACGGCGCGTGGCGTGAGCAGATGGATGGCGTCACGCACTTCGGTTACCTCGGAGAACATGACCGTGGCGCCGCAGCGGACAAGCAGATCGGACGCATAGCCCACCGCCGGATTGGCCGTTACGCCGGAGAAGGCATCGCTGCCGCCGCACTGGGTGCCCACCACCAAATCAGACGCGGGGCAGGTTTCGCGCTGGCGCTTGTTGAGCTTGTCCAGATGGCGTTCAGCCACCTGCAGGATATCGTCGACCATTGAGCGGAAACCCACGTGGCGTTCGTCCTGCAGGCGCACGATGCTGGCCTCGTCTGCCGGAATGGCTTTGACATCTTCGGTGCCCTGCAGCAGGCGCTCTGGCTGCAATTTTTCACACCCCAGACCGATGACCATCACCTCGCCGCCAAAGTTCGGGTTCAGGGCGATATTGTGGATGGTACGGATAGGCACCACGGCAGCGGGGGCGTTAATCGCCACGCCGCAGCCGTAGAGGTGGTTCAGGCCCACCACGCCGTCGACGTTCGGGTATTTCGGCAGCAGGTCGCGCTCGATGATTTTCACCACATAATCCACTACGCCCGCCACGCAGTGCACGCTGGTGGTAATGCCGAGCAGATTCTTGGTGCCGACGCTGCCGTCCGCGTTGCGGTAGCCTTCGAAGGTATAGCCCTCCAGCGGAGGAAGCAGTTCCGGCACGCGGGTCGCCAGCGGAAGCGTGTTTAGCGGCGGCGCTTCCGGCAGCGCCACCAGCGACTCCTCAACCCAGCTTCCCTGCGGTATAGAGCGAACGGCATAGCCGATGACTTCACCGTAACGTACGATTTCGCTGTTAGCAGGGATATCCACCAGGGCGACTTTATGTCCCTGTGGAATATGCTCAATCAGTTCCAGCCCGTCCGGAAAGCGGGTGCCCGCTTTTAAGCCATTGTCGTTGACAATTATCGCCACATTATCGGTGTCGTGGACTTTTATATAAAACGCCGTCGGCGATGCCTGTCGAATTTCAATGTCGGCCATTGTTCAGTATTCTCCAGCAAAGTGTCTGATAATAAATTCAGCCAATTTTCTAATGGTAGAAATAAATACGCGGCTTTCAGAAATAAAGCATGTCAGCATAGGGGATATGAAAATGTGATCGCGATCGCTCCAGAACCAGTAATGCCTGATTCTGTGCATTAGCGCCCAGCGCCTTGTGCATATGCAAAAAAATTTATCGAAGTGTAACGCAATACTTGAGCATTAAAACAATGTGCGGTCGTGGATTGCGTCTTATACTGAATGACGATTTTATAACGCCAAAATACGTCGGAATAATAAATATAATGCTGGTGCGGTGTCTGAATAAATAAAATGATGCTGATATAGGCTGCGAATTAAAAAGGTAAATATGATGAGTAACGATATCTTCCCGAATAAATTTAAAGCGGCCCTCGCGGCACACCAGATTCAGATTGGCTGCTGGTCCGCGCTGGCAAACCCAATCAGCACCGAAGTGCTGGGCCTGGCCGGGTTCGACTGGCTGGTGCTGGACGGCGAACATGCGCCGAACGATATCAGCACCTTTATTCCGCAGCTGATGGCGCTGAAAGGCAGCCTCAGCGCCCCGGTAGTGCGCGTGCCAACTAACGAGCCGGTAATTATCAAGCGCCTGCTGGATATCGGTTTCTACAACTTCCTGATCCCGTTTGTGGAGACGGAAGAACAAGCGGCCCTGGCCGTAGCCTCAACGCGCTATCCGCCTGAAGGGATCCGCGGCGTTTCCGTTTCGCATCGCGCCAATATGTTTGGCACCGTGCCGGACTACTTCGCGCAGTCCAATAACAACATCACTATTCTGGTTCAGATCGAGAGCCAGCAGGGCGTTGATAGCGTTGACGCGATTGCAGCCACAAACGGCGTGGACGGTATCTTCGTCGGCCCAAGCGATCTGGCGGCCGCTTTTGGCCATCTGGGTAACGCCAGCCACCCTGACGTGCAGCGCGCGATCCAGCACATCTTTGCCCGCGCTAAAGCTCACGGCAAACCGTGCGGCATTCTGGCGCCGGTTGAGGCTGACGCCCGTCGCTATCTGGAGTGGGGAGCCACGTTTGTTGCCGTCGGCAGCGACCTCGGCGTATTCCGCTCGGCCACGCAGAAATTAGCCGACGCTTTTAAAAAATAACCATCATTGAGGAAACAGATTATGACGCTGAAAGTGGGTTTTATTGGCCTGGGGATCATGGGTAAACCAATGAGTAAGAACCTCATCAAAGCGGGTTACTCACTGGTGGTATCCGATCACAATCCGCAGGCCGTGGCAGAGGTGATAGCGGCGGGCGCTGAAACGGCCACCACCGCGAAGGCCATTGCCGAGCAGTGCGATGTCATCATCACCATGCTGCCCAACTCCCCGCATGTTAAAGAGGTTGCGCTGGGTGAGAACGGCATTATCGACGGTGCGAAGCTGGGCCTGGTGCTGATTGATATGAGTTCTATTGCGCCGCTTGCAAGCCGTGAAATCAGCGAGGCGTTAAAAGCGAAGGGCGTCGATATGCTGGATGCGCCGGTCAGCGGCGGTGAGCCGAAAGCGATCGACGGCACGCTGTCGGTGATGGTCGGCGGAGATAAAGCCGTTTTCGATAGATACTACGACCTGATGAAAGCCATGGCGGGCTCCGTGGTGCATACCGGGGACATCGGGGCGGGTAACGTGACCAAGCTGGCAAACCAGGTGATTGTGGCGCTGAACATTGCCGCCATGTCCGAAGCGCTGACTCTGGCAACCAAAGCGGGCGTCAACCCGGATCTGGTCTACCAGGCCATTCGCGGCGGTCTAGCGGGCAGTACCGTGCTGGATGCCAAAGCGCCGATGATCATGGATCGTAATTTCAAACCCGGTTTCCGCATCGACCTGCACATTAAAGATCTGGCGAACGCGCTGGATACGTCACACGGCGTAGGCGCGCAGCTGCCGCTGACCGCGGCGGTCATGGAGATGATGCAGGCGCTGCGTGCCGATGGCCTGGGCACGGCCGATCACAGCGCGATTGCGTGCTACTACGAAAAACTGGCGAAGGTGGAAGTGGCGCGTTAATCACGCCTTGCCCACACCTGAGGGTGACAGCGGCGCGCAAACCCTCTATACTGCGCGCCGAAGCTGACCAGACAGTCGCCGCTTCGTCGTCGTCCCTTTCGGGGGAGACGGGCGGAGGGGAGGAAAGTCCGGGCTCCATAGGGCAGGGTGCCAGGTAACGCCTGGGGGGGAAACCCACGACCAGTGCAACAGAGAGCAAACCGCCGATGGCCCGCGCAAGCGGGATCAGGTAAGGGTGAAAGGGTGCGGTAAGAGCGCACCGCGCGGCTGGTAACAGTCCGTGGCACGGTAAACTCCACCCGGAGCAAGGCCAAATAGGGGTTCACATGGTACGGCCCGTACTGAACCCGGGTAGGCTGCTTGAGCCAGTGAGCGATTGCTGGCCTAGATGAATGACTGTCCACGACAGAACCCGGCTTATCGGTCAGCTTCAACTTCTTAAAAAACCCCGCTTCGGCGGGGTTTTTGCTTTCCGGGTGATGCTGGATGGGTAAGCGCAGCGCCGGACAAACGACATCAATTCTCATATTTGCGACATTAAGCACATTTCACTGTTTTTATCCCTTCCGTATCGCTCCTGCATCTGTAGACGATCGCCATCACAAAATTTCACGCTAAAAAACAGGTGATTTTCAGTATTGATAATTTGTTATGTTTGTTACCTATATGATCGAGAATCTTTTCTCGTTTGATATGCATATATTGAAATCAAATACATTTCTCCCGTGAATATGTGACGCATTCCACTCTTTTCCGCAAACCTGAAAATTCGCATCGGAAAAATTTAATAAATTGAAAGAATGTTTCAAGCAAATAGCGGTTATTTATTGGTCTTTAATTGCCTGAAAGATCGTCTTTATTGATTTTTTTAACGCTGAAAAATTTATCAAGGTTATCGCCATAAAATAAATTTATTACTACTGCTTTTATTGATCGATATCAGCGTAATGGTGTGGTTGTATTTATTTATCTTATTGATAATAAATGCATTTTTTGGTTTTCGTTGTTCCTGTGAAGCGTGCGAAAAAGCAAATTGTGAGTGACAGCACATACCCCCTTAAACACTATTAGGTAGAATCCGCTCCGTCATAGGGAAATAAGCGCAGAATATTATGAACACTATTATTCTACCGAAAACACAGCACCTCGTGGTATTTCAGGAAGTCATTAAAAGTGGCTCCATAGGTTCTGCAGCAAGACAGCTTGGCCTGACGCAACCCGCCGTCAGCAAAATCATCAGCGATATTGAGTCCTACTTCGGCGTGGAAGTGATGGTGCGTAAAAACACCGGCGTAAAACTCACCGCCGCGGGCCAGGTTCTGCTCTCGTACTCTGAGTCGATCACCCGCGAAATGAAAAACATGGTGAGTGAGATTAACAGCCTGAGCTTCAGTACCGTTATGGACGTCTCCTTTGGCTACCCGTCGCTGATCGGCTTTACCTTCCTGTCCGAGATGATCAAAAAATTCAAGGAAGTGTTCCCGAAAGCACGCGTCTCGATGTATGAAGCCCAGCTCTCCTCTTTCCTTCCGGCTATTCGCGACGGTCGTCTGGATTTCGCTATCGGCACGCTGAGTGATGAAATGCTGCTGCAGGATCTGCACGTCGAACCGCTGTTTGAGTCCGAGTTTGTGCTGGTCGCCAGCAAAACGCGAACGTGCACCGGCCCGACGACACTGGCATCGCTCACGCACGAGCAGTGGGTGATGCCGCAAACCGATATGGGCTACTACAAAGAACTTCTGACCACCCTGCAAGACAACCACATCAGCATCGAAAACATCGTCCAGACCGATTCTGTCGTCACCATTTATAACCTTGTCCTGAATGCCGATTATCTGACGGTCATTCCCCGCGACATGATTGCGCCGTTCGGTTCTGACCAGTTTATTGTGCTGCCCGTAGAAGATGAATTACCCGTGGCGCGTTATGCCGCCGTGTGGTCAAAAAATTACAGGATTAAAAAATCGGCGTCAGTATTAGTTGAGCTGGCAAAACAGTATTCGTCGATGAATATCGAAAGACGACGATGAATAATAAGTAATCATTTTAAAAACACCCAGAGCTTATCTCTGTAACGCTCTGATACCCTGACTTTGCCCGAAAAGAATGAATTATTATAACGAGGATATTATGCATATTACCTACGATCTCCCGGTAACGATTGAAGATATTCAGGACGCCAGAAAACGACTGGCAGGAAAAATATATAAAACAGGTATGCCGCGCTCGAATTATCTTAGCGAACGCTGCAAGGGCGAAATATTCCTGAAGTTTGAGAACATGCAGCGTACCGGCTCGTTTAAGATCCGCGGCGCGTTTAACAAGTTAAGCTCGCTGACCGACGCTGAAAAACGCAAAGGCGTTGTCGCCTGCTCCGCGGGAAACCACGCGCAGGGTGTGTCCCTCTCCTGCGCGATGCTTGGCATCGACGGCAAAGTGGTGATGCCGATGGGCGCGCCGAAGTCTAAGGTGGCCGCGACGCGCGACTACTCCGCCGAAGTGGTGCTGCACGGCGAGAACTTCAACGACACCATTGCCAAAGTCAGCGAAATCGTCGAGATGGAAGGGCGCATTTTTATTCCGCCGTACGATGACGCCAAAGTGATCGCCGGGCAGGGCACCATCGGTCTGGAAATTCTCGAAGATTTATACGATGTGGATAACGTTATTGTGCCTATCGGCGGCGGCGGTTTAATTGCCGGGATTGCGACGGCAATTAAATCCATTAACCCCACCATTAATATCATCGGCGTGCAGTCAGAAAATGTTCACGGCATGGCGGCATCGTATCAGGCTGGGGAAATAATCAGCCATCGCGTTAGTGGCACGCTGGCCGACGGCTGTGACGTTTCTCGCCCCGGTAATTTACCGTTCGAAATTGTTCGCGAGCTGGTTGATGACATTGTGCTGGTCAGCGAAGACAACATTCGCGACAGCATGATCGCGCTTATTCAGCGAAATAAAGTGGTGACGGAAGGTGCCGGCGCGCTGGCCTGTGCCGCGTTATTAAGCGGCAAGCTTGACCACTATATTCAGGGTCGAAAAACCGTCTGCATTATTTCCGGCGGCAATATCGATCTCTCCCGTGTTTCCCAAATTACCGGCTTCGTTGACGCATAAAGGTGACCTATGAGCAACACAGAAAGCATTATCGTTGGCCAGACAAAAACGTCCTCCTGGCGCAAGTCTGATACCACATGGACGCTCGGCCTGTTTGGTACCGCCATTGGCGCAGGCGTGCTGTTCTTCCCCATTCGCGCAGGCTTTGGTGGATTGATCCCTATCCTGCTGATGCTGGTTCTCGCGTTCCCGATTGCGTTTTACTGCCACCGCGCGCTGGCGCGTTTGTGCCTCTCCGGGAGCAACGTTTCCGGCAACATCACCGAAACGGTGGAAGAGCACTTTGGTAAAACCGGTGGGGTGGTGATCACTTTCCTCTACTTCTTCGCCATTTGCCCGCTGCTGTGGATTTACGGCGTCACCATTACCAACACCTTTATGACCTTCTGGGAAAACCAGCTCCAGCTGCCTGCGCTGAACCGCGGCGTGGTGGCGCTGTTCCTGCTGCTGCTGATGGCCTTTGTTATCTGGTTTGGTAAAGACCTGATGGTGAAAGTCATGAGCTTCCTGGTGTTCCCGTTTATCGCCAGCCTGGTGCTGATTTCCCTGTCGCTTATCCCTTACTGGAACTCGGCGGTGATTGACCAGGTCAACCTGAGCGATATCGCCTTCACCGGTCATGACGGCATTCTGGTTACGGTGTGGCTGGGTATCTCCATCATGGTCTTCTCCTTCAACTTCTCGCCTATCGTCTCCTCGTTTGTGGTCTCCAAGCGCGAAGAGTACGAACCGGAGTTCGGTAAAGAATTCACCGAGCAGAAATCTTCCAAAATCATCGGTCGCGCCAGCATGCTGATGGTGGCCGTGGTGATGTTCTTCGCCTTTAGCTGCCTGTTTACGCTCTCTCCGCAGAACATGGCGGACGCCAAGGCGCAGAACATTCCGGTGCTCTCCTACCTGGCGAACCACTTTGCGTCAATGTCAGGAACCAAATCGACGTTCGCAACGGTACTGGAATACGGTGCCTCCATCATCGCGCTGGTGGCTATCTTCAAATCCTTCTTCGGTCATTACCTGGGCACGCTGGAAGGGCTGAACGGCCTGATCCTCAAGTTTGGCTACAAGGGCGATAAGAAGAAAGTCTCCGTTGGCAAGCTGAACACCATCAGCATGGTGTTCATCATGGGCTCCACCTGGGTTGTGGCCTACGCCAACCCGAACATTCTGGACCTTATTGAAGCCATGGGGGCGCCAATCATTGCCTCTCTGCTGTGCCTGCTGCCGATGTATGCCATCCGCAAAGCACCGGCGCTGGCGAAGTACAAAGGGCGTACCGAGAACATCTTCGTTACCGCGGTCGGCCTGCTGACCATTCTGAATATCGTTTACAAACTGTTCTAACCCATTGCTCAGGAAGAGCGGAGTCACATGATGATTGAGTTTCCGGTTGTACTGGTTATTAACTGCGGATCGTCCTCTGTTAAGTTTTCGGTGCTCGACGCCAGCAGCTGCGATGCCCTGATGACGGGCATTGCAGACGGGATCAACACCGAGAAGGCCTTTATTTCCGTGAACGGGGGTGAGCCAGCCAGACTGGCTCACCAGGACTACGAAGGGGCGCTGGCTGCCATCGCCCTGGAGCTGGAGAAGCGTAACCTGATGAGCAGCGTGGCCTTAATTGGCCACCGCATTGCGCACGGGGGAAACCTCTTCAGCGAGTCGACCCTGATCACGGAAGAGGCGATCGCGCAGATTCGCCAGGTCTCCCCGCTGGCGCCGCTGCATAACTACGCCAACCTGAGCGGCGTGGAAGCGGCAGAGCGCCTGTTCCCGGGCGTGCAGCAGGTCGCGGTATTTGATACCAGCTTCCACCAGACGCTGCCGCCGCAGGCATATCTGTACGGATTGCCGTACCGCTATTTTGAAGAGCTGGGCGTGCGCCGCTACGGCTTCCACGGCACCTCTCACCGCTACGTGGCCGCACAGGCGCATACGCTTCTCGGGCTGTCCGCCGACGACAGCGGCCTGGTGATTGCCCATCTCGGCAACGGGGCGTCTATCTGCGCGGTGCGCAACGGCGAAAGCGTCGACACCTCGATGGGGATGACGCCGCTGGAAGGGCTGGTGATGGGTACGCGTTGCGGCGATGTGGACTTCGGCGCGATGGCGTGGATTGCCCAGCAGACCGGCCAGTCGTTCGAGGATCTGGAGCGCGTGGTCAATAAAGAGTCCGGGCTGCTGGGGATCTCCGGCATCTCCTCCGATTTACGTGCGCTGGAGAAAGCCTGGCACGAAGGCAACGAGCGGGCGCAGCTGGCTATCCATACCTTCGTGCACCGCATTGCGCGACATATTGCCGGCCACGCGGCGTCGCTGCACCGCCTGGATGGGGTGGTCTTTACCGGCGGAATTGGCGAAAACTCGAAGCTTGTCCGCACGCTGGTGGCGGAACATCTGAAAGTCTTCGGCATCATCCTCGACGACGCCAAAAATGCCCTGCCGGGGAGCGCGGGTGAGCGCGTGATCTCCACCGAATCGTCCCGCGTGGCCTGCGCGGTTATCCCTACCAACGAAGAAAAAATGATCGCGCTGGACGCCCTCCGTCTTGGAAAGGTTACCCCGGCCGCGGCTTACGCCTGATAAAGCGAGAATCACATGAAAGTAACAATCGATACGGGCGTCGCGCCCTACAGCGACGCATGGGCCGGGTTTCGCGGTGAAGAATGGAAAAACGCCGTCAACGTCCGCGATTTTATTCAGCATAACTACACCCCTTATGAAGGCGATGAAGCTTTCCTCGCGCAGGCGACGCCAGCAACGACGGCGCTGTGGCAGAAGGTAATGGTCGGCATTCGCCAGGAGAACGCCACCCACGCCCCGGTGGATTTTGATACCAACATCGCCACCACCATTACGGCCCACGGGCCGGGCTATATCGACCAGGATCTGGAGACGATCGTCGGCCTGCAAACCGATAAGCCGCTCAAGCGCGCGCTGCACCCGTATGGCGGGATCAACATGATCCGCAGCTCGTTCGAAGCCTATGGTCGGGAGATGGATCCGCAGTTCGAATACCTGTTTACCGACCTGCGCAAAACCCACAACCAGGGCGTGTTTGACGTCTATTCGCCGGAGATGATGCGCTGCCGTAAATCCGGCGTGCTGACCGGTTTGCCGGACGGCTACGGGCGCGGACGCATCATCGGTGACTATCGCCGCGTGGCGCTATACGGGATCGCTTATCTGGTGCGCGAGCGCGAACTGCAGTTTGCCGATCTGCAGGGCAGGCTGGAGCGCGGTGAAGATCTGGAGGCGACGATCCGCCTGCGTGAAGAGCTGGCGGAGCACAGGCGCGCGCTGCTGCAGATCCAGCAGATGGCGGCGAACTATGGCTTTGATATTTCACGTCCGGCGATGAACGCCCAGGAAGCGGTGCAGTGGGTCTATTTTGCCTATCTTGCAGCGGTGAAATCCCAGAACGGTGGGGCGATGTCGCTAGGGCGCACGGCCTCGTTCCTCGATATCTACATTGAACGCGACATGCAGGCAGGAAGGCTGAATGAAGTCCAGGCGCAGGAACTGATCGACCACTTCATCATGAAGATCCGCATGGTGCGCTTCCTGCGCACGCCGGAGTTCGACACGCTCTTCTCCGGCGATCCGATCTGGGCGACGGAAGTGATCGGCGGCATGGGGCTGGACGGGCGCACGCTGGTGACCAAAAACAGCTTCCGCTATCTGCATACCCTGCACACCATGGGGCCTGCGCCGGAGCCGAACCTGACGATCCTCTGGTCTGAACAACTGCCGATCGCGTTCAAGAAATACGCCGCGCAGGTGTCTATCGTCACCTCTTCGCTGCAGTATGAGAACGACGATCTGATGCGTGCGGACTTCAACAGCGACGACTACGCCATTGCCTGCTGCGTCAGCCCGATGGTGATCGGCAAGCAGATGCAGTTCTTTGGCGCGCGCGCCAACCTCGCCAAAACGCTGCTGTACGCGATCAACGGCGGGGTGGACGAGAAGCTGAAGATCCAGGTCGGCCCGAAAACCGAGCCGCTGCTGGACGACGTGCTGGATTACGATACCGTGATGGCGAGCCTCGACCACTTTATGGACTGGCTGGCGGTGCAGTACATCAGCGCCCTGAACCTCATTCACTACATGCATGATAAGTACAGCTACGAAGCCTCGCTGATGGCGCTGCACGACCGCGACGTCTATCGCACCATGGCCTGCGGCATTGCCGGGCTGTCGGTGGCGGCGGATTCCCTGTCGGCCATTAAATACGCCACGGTGAAGCCGGTGCGCGACCACACCGGTCTGGCGGTCGATTTCGTGATTGAAGGGGACTATCCGCAGTACGGCAACAACGACGACCGCGTGGACAGCATCGCCTGCGACCTGGTGGAGCGCTTTATGAAGAAAATTCAGGCGCTGCCAACCTACCGCAACGCGGTGCCAACCCAGTCGATCCTGACCATCACCTCCAACGTGGTTTACGGCCAGAAGACCGGGAACACGCCGGACGGACGCCGCGGCGGCACGCCGTTTGCGCCTGGCGCAAACCCGATGCACGGCCGCGACAGAAAAGGGGCGGTGGCCTCGCTAACGTCGGTGGCCAAGCTGCCGTTCACCTACGCGAAAGACGGTATCTCCTACACCTTCTCCATCGTGCCGCAGGCGCTGGGCAAGGACGAGCTGGTGCGCAAAACCAACCTCGTAGGGCTGCTGGACGGGTACTTCCATCACGAAGCGTCCATTGAGGGCGGGCAGCATCTGAACGTCAACGTCATGAACCGGGAAATGCTCCTCGATGCCATCGCGCATCCCGAGAATTACCCGAACCTGACGATCCGCGTTTCAGGCTATGCGGTGCGTTTTAACGCCCTGACGCGCGAGCAGCAGCAGGATGTGATTTCGAGGACGTTTACGCAATCTATCTGACGACATTCAGGTCTCATGCCCCCTCACCCTGGGGGCATTTTTTTGCCCGCTAAACATACAAAATTGTTTATATAATTACTCACACATATTCATCCGCTCTTGAAAAACAATACGCCTGCTTTTCCCTATCACAGCATGTAAGGACAGTAAGATGATGAAAATGACCCGTATTGCGCTGGTCGCCGCCTCGCTGGCAGCGTGCAGTTTTACGGCACATGCCGCGAACGTTGAGGCTGCCCCGTCTCCCTCGCAGGATCCGCTGGTACAGCACCTGAAGCTCAGCAATGAGCAGGTTAAAAAGATTGAAGATCTGCATAAGCAGCTGGAACAAAATGTCAGCAAGATCCCGATAACGGGGGTGAAGGACGGCGCGCTGATCGACATGTTCCAGGCGGGTAAATGGGACGAAAGCACGGTGAAAAGCCAGCTTGCTGCCTTTAGCAAAATTGAAGAGCAGACCCGCTATTACCGCGTGAAATATTACTTCGACGTCAGCCAGGTGTTGACGCCGGAACAGCGTAAGCAGATTAGAACCGATATGGCTAACGCGCTGGCAGAGTGATTTCTTACGGCGCCGGATGATTCTGCCGTGGCTCGATCGGTTCCCTCTCCCATTGGGAGAGGGTTAGGGTGAGAGCATTCTCTAAACCGGCAAATCAATCAGCAGCGCGCGCAGCGGCGTATCCGCCACCAGGGTGATATTCGCTTCATCACGAATAAACGCCCCGTCGCCGCAGGTGAGCGCTTCTTTCTCTTCCGTGTGCGTCACCGCATGTACCGTACCGTGAATAGACTGCAAATAGGCGCGCGGACCATGAAGCTGGAAGCTCGCCTGATCACCTTTCTTCAGTTCGATATGGTGCAGCCAGACCTGCTGGCGCAGCTGCAGACTACCTTTACTGCCGTCCGGCGATGCAATCAGCTGCTGCTTATCGCCCGTTAAATCTAACTTCTGTACCAGCGGATTTTCCCGCTCGGGGCAGGCGTCCAGCCACAGCTGCATACGGGTCAGCGTTTTGTCTTTGCTGAGGTTATGCTCGCTGTAGCTGATGCCCGGCTGCGTGGAAATTAACAACGCTTCGCCAGCCTTTGCCTGGACATGATTGCCCTCGCTATCGCGGTATTCTGCCTCGCCTTCCAGGATCAGGTTCAGGATATCGACTTTCGGGTACGTACGCGGCTGGAAGGAGGCGCCCGGGGCGAGCACTTCCTGGTTTAACACGCGCAGTGAAGCGTAACCGAGGAGTTTAGGGTCAAAGTAGTGTCCAAAGGAAAAGGTGTAGCGGGCCTGCAGCCAACCGAAATCGGCTTGTCCGCACTGTTTAGCTGTTCTTGTCGTAATCATAAACTTGACCTCTCTTTACACTAAAACAATGGTAAAGGTATGGACGCTGCATTGTTAGCCAGATATTCTGCCCGGTATGTTCAAATTTCCTGAATGAGAACGAGATGGCTAAAGAGAGAGCATTGACGCTTGAGGCGCTTCGCGTCATGGACGCGATTGACCGGCGCGGCAGTTTTGCGGCGGCGGCAGATGAGCTGGGGCGCGTTCCGTCTGCGCTAAGCTACACCATGCAGAAGCTGGAGGAAGAGCTGGACGTGGTGCTGTTTGACCGCTCCGGTCATCGAACAAAATTCACCAACGTGGGGCGAATGCTGCTGGAGCGCGGCCGCGTGCTGCTGGAAGCGGCGGACAAGCTCACGACGGACGCCGAAGCGCTGGCGCGCGGCTGGGAAACCCATCTGACGTTAGTTACCGAAGCGCTGGTGCCGACAGAAGCGCTGTTCCCGCTGGTGGACCGCCTGGCGGCGAAGGCCAATACGCAGCTGTCAATCATCACCGAGGTGCTGGCAGGCGCGTGGGAACGTCTGGAAACGGGCAGGGCGGATATTGTGATTGCGCCGGACATGCACTTCCGTTCCTCATCGGAAATCAACTCGCGCAAGCTCTATAGCGTGATGAACGTCTATGTTGCCGCACCCAATCACCCGATTCACCAGGAGCCGGAGCCGCTCTCTGAAGTGACGCGCGTGAAGTATCGCGGCGTGGCGGTAGCGGATACCGCGCGCGAGCGTCCGGTGCTGACGGTGCAGCTGCTGGATAAACAGCCTCGTCTGACGGTGACCTCGCTGGAAGACAAACGGCAGGCGCTATTGGCCGGTCTGGGCGTGGCGACCATGCCGTACCCGTTTGTCGAAAAAGACATTGCAGAAGGGCGGCTGCGCGTAGTCAGCCCGGAATATAGCCACGAGGTGGATATTATTATGGCGTGGCGCCGTGACAGCATGGGCGAAGCCAAATCATGGTGTTTACGCGAAATTCCGAAGCTTTTCACGCAATACAATAAATAAAATCGTAATTGGTAGGCCCGGTAAGCGAAGCGCCACCGGGCTTTTTTTATGCGCCGATCTTAGGATCCGGACCAAAGCGGTTTTCGCCCGGCGTCCCGCTCTGGCAGTTGAAGATCAAAATCACGATCCAGCCAATAATCGGGATCAGCAGCAGCAATAACCACCACGCTGAACGATCGGTGTCGTGCAGTCGACGGAACAGCACCGCCCACGATGGCAGCAGGACTAACAGGCCATAAATGGTGGTCAGCACGCCTTCACCGCCAGCACGCTCCCAGCCAAGAATTTTATCCACAATACCCAGCACCATAATGAGAATGAAGTTCACCAGAACGAACATCCAGTACTCTTTGCGGCGGGCACGGCCACCAAATCCAATGTAGTTACGCAGTACTTTTAAATACCAGTCCATTTTCCTTGCCTCATTAGTCAGTCAATCACTTGTTTTCTAAGCGATCGAGGTAAGGATAGATGGAGATTGTGAATTAAAAAAGGGCATCTGGTGATGCCCTTCGTATTTATCCAAATCGGACGTCGCGCCCGTGAGGTTCATCCAGATCCTGCCACGGCCCAATGGAGATAATGCCCGTCGGGTTGATGGTTTTGTGGCTGCGGAAATAGTGGGTGCGGATATGGTCGAAGTCGACCGTGTCGGCAATACCCGGCATCTGGTAGATGTCACGCAGGAAACCATGCAGGTTCAGGTAATCGCTGATGCGGTGCTTGTCGCACTTAAAGTGGGTGACATAGACCGGATCGAAGCGAACCAGCGTGGTCCAAAGGCGAATGTCCGCTTCCGTCAGGCGATCGCCCGTCAGGTAGCGATGCTGGCCCAGGATCTGCTCGAGACGCTCAAGCGATTCAAACACCTTTCCGACCGCTTCGTCATACGCTTCCTGGCTGGTGGCGAAACCGGCCTTGTAGACGCCGTTGTTGACGTTGTCGTAAATCCAGCCGTTCAGCTCATCAATCTTATCGCGCAGTTCAACCGGGTAGTAATCCCCGGCGCGGGCGCCGTGCGCGTCAAACGCGGTATTGAACATGCGGATGATTTCCGCAGACTCATTGCTGACAATCGTCTGGTTTTTCTTGTCCCACAGCACCGGTACGGTAACGCGCCCGGTGTAGTGAGGATCGGCGCGAAGATAGAGCTGGTAAAGGAAATCGTGGTGGTAGAGATCGTCGCCGGTCGCCGCGGGGAAATCACTGTCAAACGTCCAGCCGTTTTCCAGCATCAGCGGGTTCACGACCGAAACCGGAATTAAGGATTCGAGACCTTTAAGCTTGCGCACAATCAGCGTGCGGTGTGCCCACGGGCAGGCAAGCGAAACATAAAGATGATAACGGTCTTTCTCAGCCGCGAAGCCGCCTTCGCCGCTCGGGCCTGGCGCGCCGTCGGCGGTCAGCCAGTTACGGAAGGCCGAAACTGAGCGCTTGAAGCGACCTCCGGTGGATTTGGTGTCATACCAGACATCCTGCCATACGCCGTCTACGAGTTGTCCCATTTTTTCTCCTCCGTCAGATAGCAAAAGCGAGGAGATGTCTCCTCGCTTTGTGTTCATTCAGTATAGCGTGCTTACCACTTCTTATTCAGAACGCGGTCGATGCTGTATGCGCCCGGGCCAGTGACGGCCAGCAGCAGGAAGCCACCCGCGATGGTCAGGTTTTTCATGAACATCAGAGAGTTCACGCCTTCCGCAAAGTTGCTGTGGAAGATGAACGCTGTCAGCACGGTGAAGCCTGCGGTAAACAGCGCGGTAGTACGGGTCAGGAAGCCGAACAGTACCGCCAGGCCGCCGCCGAACTCAAGAAGAATGGTCAGCGGCAGCAGGAACCCCGGAACGCCCATGGCTTCCATATACTGCTGGGTACCCGCATAACCGGTGATTTTTCCCCAACCTGCCACGATGAACAGAATTGGCATCAGAATACGCGCGACCAGTACACCAACATCTTCTAATTTTTTCATTTTACTCTCCAGGAAACCACATGAGCGGCTGAACATTATTTGTCTGCAATTCCGGGTAGATACCGCGGCGTTGCTGTCGATGGAGAGGATAATAAACGGGGCGGGTGGTAATTGTTAGCAAGGAAAACTGTCAATCTTCTTCAAAGATATTGAGTAAGGGGGCGTGCGCGCTGGTGCCCTGATCCCAACCCTCTCCCGCAGAGAGAGGCCGCAAAAACAAAAAACGGTAACCAGGATTACCGTTTTGCTTTTATCACCGCAGCTGCTGCTGCCGTAACGTTGCTTTCACCAGACGCCAGGCGCTCCAGGCGCCGAATCCACGACGAGCCCAGCGGATCAGCATGTTCGGATGACGAACCGTCCAGATCGCCATCACGCTGCTGCCGACCAGCGCCCACGAACGCAGGCTCAGGACGGTATTCCAGCCCCGGTCAAACCGTCGCGTCGCGTCGATCCAGTCGCGACGACTGGCTGACAGATCCAGCCGTTGCTGCTGGATCTGGCTTAACAGGTACGCTTTTCGCTTTTGACGTTCGGCTTTATCGCTCACGGCTAGTCATCCTCCAGCAGAGCGCGATCGTTCGCCAGCTCCTGACGCGTATGGCGCAGGAAAGTGGACTTGCGCGCTTTACGCAGCGTCCAGAT
This sequence comes from Enterobacter cloacae complex sp. ECL352, assembly GCF_020149545.1. Taxonomy (NCBI): domain Bacteria; kingdom Pseudomonadati; phylum Pseudomonadota; class Gammaproteobacteria; order Enterobacterales; family Enterobacteriaceae; genus Enterobacter; species Enterobacter cloacae complex sp. ECL352. The sequence continues at coordinate 1,763,836 of NZ_CP083709.1, read as the reverse complement.
ACCGCCTATCAACGCGGCGACCAGCAGAACGACGGTGGTGGCAATCATCGCGTTAAGACGATACTGCGGATCGATGGCCCAGATGATTAACACCATCAGGCTCATCAGACCAAACGCGGCAAAGAGCATGGTCAGCCCGAGCATTAGCAGCATCTGGAAGAGGTTCGCTTTCTCCTCTTCCAGCTCCACCACTGCCAGCCGGACGCGCGTTTCGGCAATCCCGACCAGCGTCGTTAAAATACGCTGGCCGATGCCGAGGACGTTGTTAGCAGGCCCTTGTGCGTGACGAGGATCTTCCATATCAACGACGCGTCAGAAGGACACCCAGTACCACACCCACTGCGGCACCAATCCCTACACCCGTCCATGGATTATCACGCACATATTCGTCCGCGCGCGCAGCCGCTTCGCGGGTCTGTTTCGCCAGCGCATCACCGGTTTCACCCAGGCGATAGCGGCTCTCTTTTAGCGCCTGCTCCGCCTTGCTGCGCAGCTTGCTGACCTCTTCTTTTGACTTGTCAGCAGAGGAGTTCAGCACCTCTTCAAGGGTATCGGCCAGGGATTTCAGTTCAGCGCGCAGATGTTCAGACGTCGTATCTTTTGACATGATTCTCTCTCCTGTTGAGATTTCCGTTAACTCAATAATCGCGAGCTTCCAGCGCTTTCAGGTCGTCCTGCGCTTCTTTCAACTTCTTCTCGCGCTTAGCAATTTTTTCCGCATCTCCTTTCTCTTTCGCTTCCTGCAGGTCGCGACGGCGCTCGGCTATCTCGTCCTTCTGTTCAGCGATTTTCTTCTTGTGATCGGCACGAAGCTTGCTGTCTGAACAGTTCGCTTTCACTTCGCTCAGCGCTTTTTTAAGACCATCAACACGGTGCTGATTGTTATGCTTTTCGGCATAACCGATCTCACGCTGAATATCCTGTTCTTTCTCCTGACAGAGAGAGTTTGCGAAGGATGCTGTGCTTAAAGAAAAAAGGGCCAGAGCCAGAGTCATGCGGAATTTCATTATCGAAACCTTCCATTGTGTTGCGGCGTTAGCCGCTATCCAAAGTTATGCGGAGTACATCGAGGGGTGCTCCGCGTACTTAAGCATAGTAAGTAAACGGGGGATTCACCAAAGTGAGTGAAAAGATTCGGAATCCTGGAAGTTATCCAAACCGATGCGACGTATCGCGAATCAATGAGAGCCAGGCTGCAGGCTGGCTGTCATCTTCCTGCTGGGCAATGATATACCCGTGCGGCAGGGTACGGTCGAGAACCACTTTCGCGGCGGCACTTTGCGCACGGGAATCAAACTTGATCAGTAAAACATCGTCCTGCGGGGTAATGCTCTTAAAGCGGATCCCATTCGCGTCCAGATGATGCCAGACAGAAAAACCGTCAGGCACGCTGGCGCCCTGGTTTACCGGGCGAATAGCCAGCGTCGATTCCTGATGCGAAAGCGCGCTCCATGCCAGCAGCATGGCGCTGAGGACGATCAGCGTAATCACGGCAACGGCAAAACGGCGCAGGGCGAGCGGTGAGATAGCCATCGTTAGCCTCTGGCTCCGTATTTCTTTTTCCACAGGACAACCAGTGAGCCAATCAGGCCGAAGACCAGCAGAACCACAGGCAGCAGCATCAGGCAGGACATCAGCTGGTCTTCATATTTCATAAAGACCGGCGTTTTACCCAGCGCATAGCCGAGCGTCGTCAGAATAAGCACCCATAGCAGGCCGCTCATCCAGTTAAAGAACTGGAAGCGCGTGCTGCTCAACCCCGACAGACCGGCAATGGTCGGCAGCAGGGTGCGAACAAAGGCGATAAAGCGGCCAATCAGCAGCGCGGAAAGCCCGTGCTTGTGGAAAAGGTGGTGCGCCCGCTGGTGATAATGCGCGGGAAGATGAGAGAGCCAGTTCTGGACGATCCGGGTATTGCCCAGCCATCGTCCCTGGATATAGCTCACCCAGCAGCCGAGGCTGGCCGCAACGGTCAGTAATAAAATGGTGTGTGGAAACGCCATCGCCCCTTTGGCACACAGCACGCCGACAAGCACCAGCAAACTGTCACCGGGCAGGAAAGCAGCAGGCAGCAAACCGTTCTCAAGGAACAGGATCATAAACAAGACGAAATAGAGCATGCCAATCATGGAAGGGTTGGCCAGCGTTTCAAAATCCTGCGCCCAGAGGGCATGCAGTAGTTGGGTCAAAAGTTCCATTCAGTGTTCCTGGAAATCGGTTAACGTCACGCCTGTTATCCGGGACAAACAGCACGGCGACATTGTTGTGATTTCATTATGGTCGCTCGCGGACACATTGCGGTGTGGCCAACACTGTTCCCTGTTAATTGGCTGGTTAGCAAGCACTAACTTACAAAATAAGGAATTGAATCCAATTGTAACAAAGCCCAACGTTCTGCGTCACAGAATTTGCAGGGGTGAGTTGATTTTGGCGTAAGCCCAGGAAGTGAGCGAGGGGATTTACAAAGGCTGACACTATATATGTTTTGCTTACTCCTGTAAGCCGGAAGGCGCGACGTAGCGCCTGCCAGCAGAAAGGTCATCTATTTTGCGGCACTGGGGGCCGTATCGAGATGAACAACCGGATTATCGGCAAAAAGATAGCGGTCAGCGTTAAATTCGAAGTCATCGCTGGTTTCGTTGAACAGCATCTGCTTGGTGTTTTCCAGGTGCTGCCACATCGCCAGCTTAGCGGCATGCGGATCTTTACGAATCAGCGCCTTAAGGATTTGGTCGTGATCGTCGCACCAGTTGTCGACGGTACGGGAATCGATATGGTCGTGCAGTTTTTTCCAGTACGGGTTGTGAACGCGCTGAGTCCACATTTTTTCAACGATTGCCGCCAGGGCCGTATTTTGGGTTGCCAGGGCGACCTGAACGTGGAACTGCAGATCCCACTCTGAATCGCGGAAACATTTCTCCTTACGGGCATTCTCCTGGATCTCCATCAGCTTCATGATGTCCTGCTTGGTCACCTGCGTCGCCGCAAACTCAGCAATATTGCTTTCGATCAGCTGGCGAGCCTGGAGCAGCTCAAACGGGCCATAGCTGGCGAATTCCAGACTTTCGTCCGCGACGGGAGAGTGTTTCGGCAGATTAGAAATCACGTGAATGCCGGAGCCTTTGCGTACCTCAACGTAGCCTTCCACTTCCAGCATGATAATTGCTTCACGCACCACGGTGCGGCTGACGCTTTTTTCATCCGCGATAAAGCGCTCGGCGGGAAGTTTATCACCGACAAGATAGACGCCTTGCTCGATGCGATCTTTCAGCTCCGCAGCAAGTTGTTGATATAAACGACGTGGTTCGGTGATTTCCATATGCGCTCCAGGCAGGGTACGGCAGATGATTTGTTATACCACTTTTGCGTGCCACTCTCCAGATTCTGCCATTAAAAAAGCCGCCCGGAGGCGGCTTCGGCGAAACGCATTTTCGCTAACTCTGCGTCGCCGGTTTCCCGAGTGACTCTTTCGCCAGCTCCTCTGCCGATTTGCTTTTCAGCACCGTCCAGATAACCACCGCACCCATCAGGTCGAAGATCGCCAGCACCGCGAACAGCGGGCTGAAGCCGATGGTATCCGCCAGCGCGCCGACCACCAGTGCAAACATGGTGCTCGCGGTCCAGGCGGCCATGCCGGTCAGACCGTTGGCGGTTGCCACTTCGTTACGACCAAAGACGTCAGACGAGAGCGTAATCAGCGCGCCGGACAGGGACTGGTGCGCAAAGCCACCGATGCACAGCAGGGCAATGGCGACGTACGGGCTGGTGAACAGGCCGATCATGCCTGGGCCGATCATCAGCAGCGCGCCCATGGTCACCACCATCTTACGGGAAACAATCAGGTTCACGCCAAACCAGCGCTGGAACAGCGGTGGCAGGTAGCCGCCCACGATACAGCCCAGGTCAGCGAACAGCATTGGCATCCAGGCGAACATCGCGATCTCTTTCAGGTTAAAGCCGTAGACTTTAAACATGAACAGGGGGATCCACGCGTTAAAGGTACCCCAGGCCGGTTCAGCCAGGAAACGCGGCAGGGCGATGCCCCAGAACTGACGGGTACCCAGGATCTGCCAGACGGTCATTTTTTTGCCGTTGTTGGTCTGATGCTGCGCTTCCTGACCGCCAATGATGTATTCACGTTCTTCTTCGGAAAGCTTTTTCTGATCGCGCGGGTGTTTGTAGAAAATCAGCCACGCCATCGCCCAGGCGAAGCTCAGCACGCCAGAGATAATGAACGCCATCTGCCAGCTGTGCATCACGATAGCCCACACCACCAGCGGCGGCGCTATCATCGCCCCGATGGACGAGCCCACGTTGAAGTAGCCGACCGCAATGGAACGCTCTTTCGCCGGGAACCACTCGGAGCTGGCCTTCAGGCCCGCCGGGATCATCGCGGCTTCAGCCGCACCGACCGCACCGCGCGCCAGCGCCAGTCCACCCCAGCTGCCTGCCAGCGCGGTTGCACCGCAGAACACCGCCCAGGCGATGGCGAAGAAGGCATAACCGATTTTGGTACCGAGAATGTCCAGCACATAGCCCGCAACAGGCTGCATGATGGTATAAGCCGCGGAATAGGCGGCAATGATGTAGGAGTATTGCTGCGTGGAGATATGCAGCTCTTCCATCAACGTTGGCGCTGCTGCTGCCACGGTGTTACGCGTCAGGTAGCCCAGCACGGTGCCTAACGTCACCAGTGCGATCATATACCAACGTAACCCTTTAATTTTACGCATCTAAAACCTCATCGTTATGTTATTTCCGCGCCAGAGCACGGCAACCTCTCAACCGTTTCCGGGAGCAGTTGTGTAACGGGAGGGGCGTAACCAGGAGCATGTCCCGGAACGGCCCGAACCTTGCCATAAGTAAGCGTGCATAAGTCGGTATCCGTACCGTTAAACCCGATGTCTCTCACACCGGTAATGCATTCCGTCGGCTGAGTGTTTGCGACGGCGAAAAGATAACTTGTCATACAACTTTAAAAGGTGAGTGACATCACAAATGTATGATTCTTTGTGGGGACATTAATCGTCGCGCGCAAAGCCAGTATTGGCGCGGCCTGCAGAAGGGTTTGCTTCATTGAGGGTAATTTATTTGTTGGCGTTTATTGATCTCACTCACGAAAAAAGCTTCGGTTGGTGGAAATTGGTGTGATAACTTTGCAGCATATGAACATACGCTTTCTGCGCTCCCGTAATGAGGAAGACGATAATGACGCCGTTTATGACCGAAGATTTTCTGTTAGATACCGAATTTGCTCGCCGCCTGTACCACGACTACGCAAAAGACCAGCCGATTTTCGACTACCACTGCCATTTACCGCCGCAGCAGGTTGCCGAAAATTATCGCTTCAAAAACCTGTATGACATCTGGCTGAAGGGTGACCACTATAAATGGCGTGCCATGCGCACCAACGGCGTGGCTGAGCGCCTGTGTACCGGCGATGCGACCGACCGCGAGAAGTTTGACGCCTGGGCGGCAACCGTTCCGCACACCATCGGCAACCCGCTCTACCACTGGACCCATCTTGAACTCCGCCGTCCGTTTGGCATCACCGGCAAGCTGCTTTCCCCAACGACCGCGGATGAAATCTGGGATCGCTGCAACGCGCTGCTGGCGCAGGATAACTTCTCCGCGCGCGGCATCATGAAGCAGATGAACGTGAAGATGGTGGGCACCACCGACGATCCGATCGACTCCCTGGAGCATCATGCCGTTGTCGCGAAAGACACCTCTTTTGATATCAAAGTGCTGCCAAGCTGGCGCCCGGACAAAGCCTTCAACATTGAGCAGGCCACCTTCACCGACTACATGGCGAAGCTGGCGGAAGTGTCGGATACCGACATCCGTCGTTTCGCTGACCTGCAAACCGCGCTGACCAAACGTCTGGATCACTTCGCGGCGCACGGCTGTAAAGTGTCTGACCACGCGCTGGACGTGGTGCTGTTTGCGGAATCAAACGAAGCCGAGCTGGACAGCATTCTGGCGCGTCGTCTCTCTGGCGAAGGCTTAAGCGAGCACGAAGTGGCGCAGTTCAAAACGGCGGTGCTGGTATTCCTCGGTGCGGAATACGCGCGTCGCGGCTGGGTACAGCAGTACCATATCGGCGCGCTACGCAATAATAACCAGCGCCAGTTCAAACTGCTCGGTGCTGACGTGGGCTTCGACTCCATCAACGATCGTCCGCTGGCGGAAGAGCTGTCAAAACTGCTGAGCAAACAGAACGAACAAAACCTGCTGCCTAAAACCATCCTGTACTGCCTGAACCCGCGCGATAACGAAGTGCTGGGTACCATGGTCGGCAACTTCCAGGGCGAAGGGATGCCGGGCAAGATGCAGTTCGGTTCCGGCTGGTGGTTTAACGATCAGAAAGATGGCATGGAGCGTCAGATGACGCAGCTCGCGCAGCTGGGTCTGCTGAGCCGCTTTGTCGGCATGCTGACCGACAGCCGCAGCTTCCTGTCCTATACCCGTCATGAATATTTCCGACGCATTCTGTGCCAGATGATTGGCCGCTGGGTACACGCGGGCGAAGCGCCAGCGGATATCCAGCTGCTGGGCGAAATGGTGAGAAACATCTGCTTTAACAATGCGCGTGACTACTTCGCCATTGAACTGAACTAAGGCCGTTTGAGGTTGATATGCAATACATCAAAATCCATTCGCTGGATAACGTGGCCGTCGCGCTGACGGATCTCGCTGAAGGCGACGTGGTGACCGTTGATAACCAGAGCGTCACCCTGCGTCAGGCGATCGTCCGTGGACACAAGTTTGCCCTGATCCCCATTGCGAAAGGGGAGAACGTGGTGAAGTACGGTTTGCCCATCGGCCATGCGCTGGCGGATATTGCGCCGGGTGAATACATTCACTCACACAATACCCGCACCAATCTGAGCGATCTGGACGAGTACAGCTATCAACCTGATTTACCGGCGGAAGAGCGTCAGGCGGCGGATCGTGAGGTGCAGATCTACCGTCGCGCCAGCGGCGACGTGGGGATCCGCAACGAGCTGTGGATCCTCCCGACCGTCGGCTGCGTCAACGGAATTGCGCGCCAGATCCAGACGCGCTTCCTGAAAGAGACCAACAACGCCGAAGGGACTGACGGCGTGCATCTCTTCAGCCACACCTACGGCTGTTCCCAGCTCGGTGACGACCACATTAACACCCGCACCATGCTGCAAAACATGGTGCGTCACCCGAACGCGGGCGCGGTTCTGGTGATCGGTCTGGGCTGCGAGAACAATCAGGTGGACGCCTTCCGCGACACGCTGGGCGAGTTCGATCCCGAGCGCGTGCATTTTATGGTGTGCCAGCATCAGGACGACGAAGTGGAAGCGGGCGTTGAACAGCTTCACCAGCTTTATGAGGTGATGCGCCACGACAGGCGCGAGCCGGGCAAGCTGAGCGAGCTGAAGTTTGGGCTGGAGTGCGGCGGGTCAGATGGCCTTTCCGGCATTACCGCTAACCCGATGCTGGGCCGCTTCTCGGATTACGTGATTGCCAACGGCGGCACGACGGTGTTGACCGAAGTGCCGGAAATGTTCGGCGCGGAGCGTATTCTGATGAGCCACTGCCGCGACGAAGAAACCTTTGAGAAGACCGTCACCATGGTGAACGACTTCAAACAGTACTTCATCGCCCACAATCAGCCGATTTACGAGAACCCGTCGCCGGGCAACAAAGCGGGCGGGATCACCACGCTGGAAGAGAAATCCCTCGGCTGCACTCAGAAAGCGGGCGCGAGCCAGGTGGCCGACGTTCTGCGCTACGGCGAGCGCCTGAAAACTCACGGTCTGAACCTGCTGAGCGCACCGGGCAACGATGCGGTCGCCACCAGCGCGCTGGCGGGTGCCGGCTGCCATATGGTGCTGTTCAGTACCGGTCGCGGTACGCCGTACGGTGGTTTTGTGCCGACGGTGAAAATCGCTACCAACAGCGAGCTGGCGGCAAAGAAAAAGCACTGGATCGACTTTGATGCGGGCCAGCTGATTCACGGCAAAGCGATGCCGCAGCTGCTGACGGAGTTCGTGGATACTATCGTGGAATTTGCTAACGGCAGGCAGACCTGTAACGAGAAGAACGACTTCCGCGAGCTGGCGATCTTTAAGAGTGGTGTGACGCTTTAATCGGTGCGGCCTGATGCCCTCACCCTGACCCTCTCCCACGGGGAGAGGGGACAAACACTAAAAACGGCAACCTCAGGGTTGCCGTTTTGCTGTTAGCCTCGCAGGGGGTTCTTCGCTAAACGCGCGTCTTCCGCCTGACAGGCCGCTGCGGTAAACAGCACGTCGGTAGAGGAGTTCAGCGCTGTTTCGCAGGAGTCCTGCAGCACGCCGATGATAAAGCCGACGGCCACAACCTGCATCGCAATCTCGTTCGGGATGCCGAACATATTACACGCCAGGGGGATCAGCAGCAGCGAACCGCCCGCTACGCCGGATGCGCCACAGGCACACAGTGACGCCACCACGCTCAGCAGCAATGCGGTTGGCAGATCCACCGGAATGCCCAGCGTATGCACCGCCGCCAGGGTCAGAACGGTAATGGTGATTGCCGCGCCCGCCATGTTTACGGTTGCGCCCAGTGGGATCGACACGGAGTAGGTATCGCGGTCCAGGTTCAGCTTCTCCGCCAGCGCCATGTTAACCGGAATGTTCGCCGCAGAGCTGCGGGTGAAGAAGGCATACACGCCGCTTTCGCGCAGGCAGGTCAGCACCAGCGGATACGGGTTGCGGCGGATCTGCCAGAACACCAGCAGCGGGTTGATCACCAGCGCCACCAGCAGCATACAGCCGACCAGCACAACCAGCAGCTGCGCGTAGCCCCACAGCGCGTCGAAACCGGTGGTTGCAAGCGTAGAGGAGACCAGCCCGAAAATACCGATTGGCGCAAAGCGAATCACCAGCTTCACCATAAAGGTCACGGCGTTGGACAGATCGTTGACCAGGTTTTTCGTGGTGTCGTTACCGTGACGCAGCGCGAAGCCCAGACCAATCGCCCAGACCAGGATGCCAATGTAGTTTCCGCTCATCAGCGCGGTGATGGGGTTAGAAACCATGCTCATCAGCAGTCCGCGAAGCACTTCGACAATGCCGGATGGCGGCGTGATGTCACCGGCCGCGCTGGTCAGGTGCAGCGTGGACGGGAACAGGAAGCTAAACACCACGGCCGTTAAGGCAGCCGAGAAGGTTCCCAGCAGATACAGGAACAGAATGGGGCGAATGTTGGTTTTTTGTCCGTGCTGGTGGTTGGCAATCGACGCCATGACCAGCATCAGAACCAGTACCGGTGCGACGGCCTTCAGTGCGCCAACGAAAAGGGGCCCGAGCAGCCCCGTAGCCTCCGCAGCAGGTTTTGACACCATCGCCAGCAGAATACCCAGCACCAGCCCGACCAGAATTTGTTTAACGAGGCTGCCCTGCGCCAGGCGCGCGAACAGTCCGCTTGATTGTGTGCTCATACGTATTTCCTGAGTGAAATTGCGTTCCATCCCGGATGTGCTCTTAGTCACATTTATGTCCGGATGTAAGTAAATGTTTGCCTGGTCGAGTATAGGGAATGCGCGAAAGGAAGAAAGCGTAAAATGCTGGATTTTACGTGTTGCATCATATTTTTTAACTGCTGCGTTACAAAAGTGTGTTCACCCTCTCCCTGCGGGAGAGGGCTGGGGTGAGGGGGATTACTCCACCTGCTGCTTCTTATCGTGCTGGCGGTTAACCCAGGTATTGATAATCAGCGTCACGATCAGAATGCCAAACACCACGCCGAGCGAAATGGCGATCGGGATATGGTAGAAATCGACGATCAGCATCTTGATGCCGATAAACACCAGGATCACCGACAGACCGTACTTCAGCATCGAGAATCGCTCCGCCGCGCCCGCCAGCAGGAAGTACATCGCACGCAGGCCGAGAATGGCGAACAGGTTAGACGTCAGGACGATGAACGGGTCGGTGGTCACCGCGAAGATCGCCGGAATGCTGTCCACCGCGAAAATCACGTCGCTCAGCTCAACCAGAATCAGTACCAGCAGCAGCGGAGTGGCGAACAGCAGGCCGTTCTTGCGCACGAAGAAGTGCTCGCTCTCGATCTTGTCGGTCATGCGCAGATGCCCACGGATCCACTTCACCAGCGGGCGATCGCCAATCGCGGAGCCGTCTTCTTTCGCCAGCGCCATTTTGACCCCGGTGAACAGCAGGAACGCGCCGAAGACGTACAGCAGCCATTCGAACTGGGTAATCAGCCAGCTGCCGGCGAAGATCATGATGGTACGCAGGATAATCGCGCCCAGCACGCCATACACCAGCACGCGTCGCTGCAGGGCAGCAGGCACGGCAAAGTAGCTGAACAGCATCAGCCAGACGAAGACGTTATCAACCGCCAGGGCTTTTTCAATCAGATAACCGGTGAGGAAGGCGAGCGCCTGAGGGTCGGCCACCGCACGGCCTTCGGTCGAGGCCAGGTACCACCAGAAGGCGGCACAAAACAGCAGGGAGAGGGTGACCCACACCAGAGACCAGGCCGCAGCCTGTTTGATGCTCATGCCGTGCGCGCCGCGACGGCCCTGCAAAAAGAGGTCGATCGCCAGCATGATGAGCACGACAACCGCGAATCCGCCCCACAACATTGGAGTGCCGACAGAATGCATACTATTTTCCTTACACATAAAAAACAAAAACGGCCATGGTCAGAAGACGATAGCCGTTAGCTTTTTATGCATAGACCTCGCCTTCCGGCAAGGTCTCACTTACAACCACGAAGGTTGCCCGGCGACCGGATGCGTGTTTAACGCATCGTAATGACGATCCACCGGCGAAGAAGTTACTCCCCTTTGCAGGTAACAAAATATGTCAGACCATCGGTTTCGTCAATGGTCTGCGCCGTTTCATTACACAGCTTTACGCGATCGCTTCCGCGCTCACGCCGTCTGCCGGGAATACCACGCCGGTCTGGCGACGGATCTCCGTTTGCAGCTTCGCCGTGGTGCGGCTCACCGCGAGGCCGGGGTGATTCACTTCGTTGTCTTCCACCAGACGGGCGAAGACCTCTGCCTCATAGAGCATAGTGTTAATATGCTGAGGCTGCGTCAGCTCCTGCGCTTTGCCGCCGCGCGGCACAAAGCTCACTTTCTGGCACTCGGAGATCTTCTCGATAACCAGCGAGCCCGCTTCGCCCTGAATTTCGCTCGGCAGCACGGAATCGCTCACCTTGGAGTGCTGCAGCGTGACGCTGAAATCACCGTAATCCAGCACCGCGACACCGTGCGCATCCACGCCGCTCTCCAGCAGGCTGGCGGTGGCGCTGACGCCGTGCGGTTCGCCCCACAGGGCCACGGCAGAGGCCAGGCAGTAGAAACCGATATCCATAATCGAGCCGTTCGAGAAGGCCGGATTAAAGGTGTTCGGGTTCTCGCCGTCCAGGTAGCGCTGGTAGCGCGACGAGTACTGGCAGTAGTTGATAAAGGCTTTACGCACCTTGCCAATTTTCGGCAGGGACTGCTGCAGCAGCAGGAAATTCGGCAGGCTGGCGGTTTTGAACGCTTCGAACAGCACCACCTGGTTTTCGCGGGCAAGCGCAATGGCCGCTTCCACTTCCTCAATATTTGACGCCAGCGGCTTCTCGCAAATCACATGCTTTTTGTGGCTGAGGAACAGCTTCGTTTGCGGGAAGTGCAGGGAGTTCGGGCTGGCGATATACACCGCGTCAATGGCGTCGCTTTGCGCCATGTCATCAAGCGAAGTGAAGAGATGCTCAACGAGGTAATCGTTGGCAAAACTCTGCGCCTGCTCAAGGCTGCGGGAATAGACTGCGGTAAGCTTAAGTTTGCCGGTTTCGTGGGCGGCGTCGACGAACTGGCGCGTGATCCAGTTCGTACCAATGACTGCGAAACGTATCATAAACGTTTACGTACTCCGTAGCGGGGAACCTTTAGCCACTGTAGCACGTCATCATGACAATTCGCGTGCGCTATTCCGCATTACCATTTAACGATAAATGCGTAAGCCATAGTCGGGTATCAAACTCCAGCTGGTGGTACTGCGGCTCCATGTGGCAGCACAGGGAATAGAACGCTTTGTCGTGCTCTTTCTCCTTCAGGTGCGCCAGCTCGTGGACCACGATCATCCGCAGAAAGGCTTCCGGCGCGTTACGGAAAACCGTCGCGACGCGGATTTCGGCCTTCGCTTTCAGCTTGCCGCCCTGTACGCGGGAAATGGCGGTGTGCAGGCCAAGCGCGTTTTTCAGCACGTGGATCTTGTTGTCGTACATCACCTTGTTGATCGGCGGCGCGCTCTTCAGATACCGGCTTTTCAGATCCTGCGTATACTGCCAGAGGGCCTTATCGGTCGCGAAATCGTGCGTGCCGGGATAGCGTTTTTCCAGCACCGCGCCGAGCTTCTGCTCGGCAATCAGGCTGCGAACCTGAGTCAGTAAATGCTCCGGATAGCCCTGGAGATAAGTAAGTTGGTTCATCAAAAGCCCAAATTAATGCGAAAACGGGTATACTCACGCACCCTTTTCAGGGATACGCCAAATTTTACCATTCAGGAGGGCCGATGAGCCACTTAGACAACGGTTTCCGTTCACTCAACCTTAAACGTTTCCCGGAAACGGACGACGTTAACCCGCTCATGGCGTGGGAAGCGGCGGATGAATATCTGCTGCAGCAGTTGGATGAGACTGAAATCCGCGGCCCGGTTTTGATCCTGAATGAAGCCTTTGGCGCGCTGGGCTGCGCCCTGGCGGAGCACACGCCATACAGCATCGGCGATTCCTACCTGAGCGAGCTGGCGACGCGTGAAAACCTGCGCCATAACGACATCGAAGAGTCCAGCGTGAAGTTCCTCGACAGCACCGCGGACTACCCGCAGGCGCCGGGCGTGGTGCTGATCAAAGTGCCAAAAACCATGGCGCTTCTGGAGCAACAGCTGCGCGCGCTGCGTAAGGTCGTGACGCCGGAAACGCGCATCATTGCGGGCGCTAAAGCGCGCGATATTCACACCTCGACGCTTGAGCTGTTCGAGAAAGTCCTCGGCCCGACCACCACGACGCTGGCCTGGAAAAAAGCGCGCCTGATCAACTGCACCTTCAGCGCACCGGAGCTGGCCGACGCGCCGGAGACCCTGAGCTGGAAGCTGGAAGGCACCGACTGGACCATCCACAACCATGCGAACGTCTTCTCCCGCACCGGGCTGGATATCGGGGCGCGTTTCTTTATGGAACATCTGCCGGAAAATCTGGAAGGTGAGATTGTCGATCTGGGCTGCGGTAACGGCGTGATTGGCCTGACGCTGCTGGCGAAGAACCCGGACGCCAGCGTGGTGTTCAGTGACGAGTCGCCGATGGCGGTGGCCTCCAGCCGTCTGAACGTGGAAACCAACATGCCGGATGCGCTGGACCGCTGCGAGTTTATGATCAACAACGCGCTGTCCGGCGTAGAGCCGTTCCGCTTCAACGCCGTGTTCTGCAACCCGCCGTTCCACCAGAAGCACGCCCTGACGGATAACGTCGCGTGGGAGATGTTCCACCACGCGCGCCGCTGCCTGAAAATCAACGGCGAGCTGTACATCGTGGCGAACCGCCACCTGGACTACTTCCACAAGCTGAAGAAGATTTTCGGCAACTGCGTCACCGTTGCGACGAACAATAAATTCGTGGTGCTGAAGGCGGTGAAGCTGGGACGTCGTCGGTAAGATTGGGGATGTGCGGCCTGATGCCCTCACCCCGGCCCTCTCCCACAGGGAGAGGGAGCAAACGCTAAAAACGGCAACTGGGTTGCCGTTTTGCTTTTACCCTGGCCGCCCGGCAATACCCTAGATCGCCAGAGCCAGCTTCGTCCCCTGCGCAATTGCCCGCCGCGCGTCCAGCTCCATCGCCACGTCGCACCCGCCGATCAAATGCACCGTTTTACCGGCTTCGCGCAGCGGATCGGCCAGATCGCGCTTCGGCTCCTGCCCGGCGCATAAAATCACATGATCCACACGTAACAGCTGCGGCTCGCCGCCGATCGTGACGTGCAGACCCTCGTCGTCGATCTTCTGGTAGCCCACCGCCGGGATCATCTTCACCCCGCGCGAGAGCAGGGTGGCGCGGTGGATCCAGCCCGTGGTTTTGCCCAGCCCTTCGCCCGGCTTGCTGGCCTTGCGCTGCAGCATCACGATCTGCCGCGGGCTTTTCGGCAGCTGCGGCCCTTCCGGGCGTAGCCCGCCGGACTGGTTCAGGCTGGTGTCGATACCCCATTCCACGCAAAACTCGGCAATGTTCTGGCTGGTAGCCTCGCCCGGCTGGCTTAAGTACATGGCGGTATCAAAGCCGATCCCGCCGCAGCCGATAATCGCCACCTTCTCGCCGACCGGCGTTTTGTCACGCAATACATCCAGATAGCTCAACACCCTCGGATGATCGATACCCTCGATCGCAGGCGTGCGCGGCACGATCCCGCTCGCCAGGATCACCTCGTCGAAACCGATCAGATCCGCCGCGCTGACAAACTGATTAAGCCGCAGCTCGACGCCCGTCAGGTCGATCATCCGGCGGTAGTAGCGCAGGGTTTCATAGAACTCCTCTTTGCCGGGGATCTGTTTGGCGATATTAAACTGCCCGCCAATCTCCGCCAGCGCATCAAACAGCGTCACGCTGTGCCCGCGCGAGGCGGCATTCACCGCAAACGCCAGGCCCGCGGGGCCAGCGCCCACCACGGCCAGACGCTTTTTATTAACCGCCGGAACGATCGGCATTTTGGTTTCATGGCAGGCGCGCGGGTTAACCAGGCAAGAGGTGACCTTGCCGACGAAGATCTGATCCAGACAGGCCTGGTTACAGCCGATGCAGGTGTTGATCTCGTCCGCACGGCCGCTTTGCGCTTTGGAAAGCAGTTCGGCATCGGCCAGGAACGGGCGCGCCATCGACACCATGTCGGCGTCGCCGCGTGAAATCACTTCGTCCGCTACCTGCGGATCGTTAATGCGGTTGGTGGTGACCAGTGGAACAGAGACTTTGCCTTTCAGCTTCCGTGTTACCCAGCTGAACGCCGCGCGCGGCACCGGCGTGGCGATGGTCGGGATGCGCGCCTCGTGCCAGCCGATGCCGGTGTTGATAATGGTGGCACCGGCGGCTTCAATCGCCTGCGCCAGCTGCACGGTTTCGTCGAACGTGCCGCCGCCTTCCACCAGGTCGAGCATCGACAGGCGGAAGACGATAATAAAGTCTGCGCCCGCACGTTCGCGCACCGCTCGCACTACCTCCACGGCAAAGCGCATCCGGCGGGCATAGTCGCCGCCCCATTCGTCGTCGCGCTGGTTGGTGCGGGCCGCGAGGAACTCGTTAATCAGATAGCCTTCAGAGCCCATCACCTCCACGCCGTCATAGCCCGCCTCGCGCGCCAGCGCCGCGCAGCGGGCAAAGTCGTCGATCAGCGCCAGGATCTCATCGTGGCTGAGGGCATGAGGTTTAAAGCGGTTGATTGGCGCCTGAATGGCCGACGGCGCGACCAGGTTCGGCTGATAGCTGTAGCGCCCGGTGTGCAGGATTTGCAGGGCGATTTTACCGCCCTCGCGGTGTACCGCGTCGGTCACAATGCGGTGGTGCGGCAGCTGTGACGCATCGTTCAGAACCGCGCCGCCCTCCATGCCCACGCCGGAAGGCGCCGGGGCCACGCCGCCGGTGACAATCAGCGCCACCCCGTGGCGGGCGCGCTCGGCATAGAAGGCTGCCAGACGCTCGGCCCCGTCCGGATGCTCCTCCAGCCCGGTGTGCATCGAGCCCATCAACACGCGGTTTTTGAGTGTGGTGAACCCCAGATCGAGGGGGGCGAATAACGACGGGTAGCGGCTCATAGTCTCTTCCAGTGTAAAATTATTGTTATGTGGTCGGATGAGTTACTAATTTAGCCAGCGGGAGCGGAAAGGTAAAAGCGGGATCGAATGATTGTGATAGATCTCAAAGAACTTCGCCCCTCACCCTAACCCTCTCCCCAAAGGGGAGAAGGGACTGGCTGGTGCGGTCTCAAAGAATTGGCTCGCTCTGATTTTTTCCCTCTCCCCTCAGGGGAGAGGGGCAGGGTGAGGGGTGTGGGTTTTTACTAACCCCGGGGCCTGCCACATCGACGTCGTCAGCCCGCTGTCCACCAGCCCAAGCTGGTCGGCGTACACCGCCTGCCATTTCTGCATCATGCCGTCGTACAGCTCGCGGTGCTGCGGGTTTGGCGTGAACTCGCGGCTCCACTTCACCAGCCGCTCGCCCGTCGAGGCCATATCCGCAAACAGCCCCGCGCCCGCGCCTGCGGCAATAACGCAGCCGAGCGCCGTCGCCTCTTTCACTTCCGGCACGCGCACCGGCAGCCCGGTGACGTCGCTTAAAATTTGGCTCCACAGGGCGCCTTTGGCCCCGCCGCCCGCAAACACCAGGCTTTCAAACGTCACGCCGGAGAAACGCGAAATCTGCGCCAGGTTACAGGCCGAAACGATCGCCGCGTTCTCCTCAAGGGCGCGGAACAGCGTCGCTTTGTTGCACTTTTCCGGGTCGATGGAGAGGTTAATAAACGACGGCGCGGCGTGGTACCACTGCTTGAAATGCATCGCGTCGGAGAAGATCGGCATCACCCCGTGTGAACCCGCCGGCACGCGGCTCGCCATCTCTTCCAGCAGGGAGTAGGTGTCCATCCCCATCCGCTCGGCAATCAGCTTTTCCTCCGCGCAGAAGGCGTCGCGGAACCAGCGCATGGTCAGCCCGGTAAAGAAGCTGATCGACTCCGCCTGCGCCATGCCGGGAATAACGTGCGGGTTCACGCGGATGTTCATGTCGGGGTCGGTGCGCACCTGCGGCAGGTTTACGACCTGCTGCCAGAAGGTGCCGCCCAGCACCGCCGTTTGCCCGGCGCGAACCACGCCCAGCCCCAGACAGCCCAGCTGCACGTCGCCGCCGCCCATCACCACCGGGGTGCCTTCGCGCAGGCCGCTCTGCTGCGCGGCCTCTTTGGTAATCGCGCCCAGCACGGTGCCGGTCTCTTTCACCGGGGAGAGGATATCGGCGCGCAGCCCGGCCATGTCGAGCAGCGCCGGACGCCAGTCGCGGGAAAAGAGATCCAGCATGCCGGTGGTGCCCGCGTTAGACGGGTCGACCGCCAGCTCGCCGGAGAGCTTCGCCGCCAGCCAGTCGCTGATCATGGTGATGGTCGCGGCCTTGCGGTAAATATCCGGGCGATGGTGCGCCAGCCACAGCAGGCGCGGCATGGCGCTCAGCGCCAGCGTCTGGCCGGAAACCTCATACACTTCGGATTCAAAACGGTCGTCGTGGATCTCTTTGAGTTCGGCCACCTCGCGGCTGGCGCGGGCGTCGACGTTGGCGCAGGCCCAGATGGCCTCGCCGTTGCGGTCGTACAGCACGATCCCTTCGCGCATGGAGCAGCAGGCGACGGACTGAATATCCGCCGCGCTCAGGCGCGCGCGCTCCAGCGCCTGATGAATGCACCGGCAGGCCAGCTGCCAGTTGGTCTCCAGATCGAACTCCATCGATCCCGGCACGTTCTCCACGCTCAGGTGCTTCCACTCGGCCTGGCCGACGGCAATCTGGTTGCCCTGTAAATCGAAAATCACGGCGCGAACGCTGCCTGTCCCTGCATCTAACGCTAAAAGGTAACTCATGAGCTTGCCTCGTTGTTAGCGCAGGGCGGCTCTTAGTCGGCCAGAGCCAGCACCGCGCGGGCTGTCGTCTCCTCCGTCACCAGGCCATTGATACGGCGACCCTTCAGTGCGGCATAAATCGCATCGGCTTTCTCTTCTCCTCCGGCCACGCCAACGATGGTGGGCAGCTGCGCCAGTTCATCGAGCGTGACGCCCAGCAGTTCTTTGTGGATCTCCAGCTCCTCGACGCATTCCCCTTCGGCATTGAGGAAATAACCGAGAATGTCGCCGACCGCGCCTTTGCGGGCGTACATCAGCTGTTCACCTTCGCTGATATAGCCGGATCGCAGTATCGTGGCGTCACGGCGCTGGTTCACTGAACCAATGCCGACCACAGCGACGTCGGCGGCGGTCGCGGCGAGGATCACGTCCCGCACGCTGGTTTCGCGTTTTAAGATCCCGGCCACCTCTGCGGATGACACGCGAAGCGGGGCGGGGATCATGCTGACGCTGCAGGCCGCGTCCAGCTGGCCGATACCGGTCATGTACGGCCCGACGCCGCCGGAGAGCGTCACCAGGCGGATCAGCTGCGAGCTGATAAAGCCGCTCAGGTGCTGCAGGCAGCTCATGGTGGTTTCACCAAACCCCACCGCTAATAGCTGGCCGGGTTCCAGCACGCCCATCAGCGACTGCGCCGCGCCAATGCCGAGCCGCACGTTCATCGGCGGCGTATTTAACGCGGGCATCACGCGCACCAGCTTCAGGCCAAAGCGCTGCTGTAGCTCGGTCTCCAGCGCCAGGCAGCCCTCGTAGCGGGAGTTGATCTGCACGCGGATCACCCCGGACTGACGGCCTTTTTCCAGCAGGCGGGAGATCTTCAGGCGCGGCAGCCCGAGCCGCTCGCCGATGTCGTTCTGGGTTAATCCGTCGTGGTAGTAGCACCATGCGACGCGCGCCACCAGCTCCTCTTCCGCCAGTGCCAGCCCGGCAAACCTTACTTCTTCCGCAGTGCGTTTATCGCTCATAGTTGAACTCTTATAAAAATTTAGATCATATGTTCGTGATGGCGCGAAGGGAAAGTGTGAGCCACGCGACAAAACGGATCTTTTAGATCGTTTCTGGTTTATCTGTATCTCAATCGATAAAACTGTGATCCCTGCACGGTTGTAAATATAGTTCACCGTCTACGCTTTTGAACATTATTAAATCTAAAAATCATTTGTTCAATAGCGGAGCGATGATGACACCACTTCTCGACGCGCAGAATATCAGCAAGCAGTTCTCAGGCGTGCCGGTCTTAAAAGGCATTGATTTCACGCTGCTTGCGGGCCAGGTGCACGCCCTGATGGGCGGAAACGGCGCGGGAAAATCGACGCTGATGAAGATCATCGCCGGGGTCGAAACGCCGGACGGCGGTGAACTTTCTGTCGAGGGGCAGTCATATGCGCGGCTCACGCCCGCTCAGGCGCACGGGTTAGGCATTTATCTGGTGCCGCAGGAGCCGCTGCTGTTCCCCAACCTGACGGTGCGGGAAAACATCCTGTTTCGCCTGCCGCGCGAACGCGATCTGGAAAAGCGCCTGGCGGAGAAGCTCCAGCAGCTGCAGTGCCAGCTTAACCTCGACGCCGCCGCCAGCACCCTGGAGGTGGCGGACCAGCAGATGGTGGAGATCCTGCGCGGTCTGATGCGCAACGCCAGGATCCTGATCCTCGACGAACCCACGGCCTCCCTCACGCCCGGCGAAACCGAGCGGCTGTTCCGCCAGATCCGCGCCCTGCAGGCGCTCGGCGTCGGGATTGTCTTTATCTCGCACAAGCTGCCGGAGATTCGCCAGCTGGCAAGCCACGTCTCGGTGATGCGCGACGGCGCGGTGGTGCTGAGCGGTGAAACCGCGCAGTTTGACGACTGCGCCCTGATCGCCGCCATGACGCCGGTAAGCCGGGAGAAATCCCTCAGCGATACGCAAAAGCTGTGGCTGGCGCTGCCGGGCAACCGCCGCACCCAGCCGCAGGATTTCCCGGTGCTGCGGGTGGAGGATCTCACCGGGGAAGGCTTTATCGATCTCAGCCTTGAGATCTACGCCGGCGAGATCGTCGGCCTGGCCGGGCTGGTGGGATCCGGGCGCACCGAGTTTGCGGAAACGCTCTACGGCCTGCGGCCGGTACGCGGCGGACGCGTCTGGCTGGAGAATCAGGACATTACCGCCGAGCCGGTAAGTTCACGCCTGGAAAAAGGGCTGGTCTACCTGCCGGAAGACAGGCAGGTATCCGGCCTGTTCCTCGACGCGCCGATCCGCTGGAACACCGTGGCGCTGAACGAGCCATCGATTTGGCAGCAGCGCAAGCGGGAGTCTGCGGTGGTGGAGCGTTATCACCGGGCGCTGGGGATCAAGCTCAATCATGCGGATCAAACCGTGCGGACGCTCTCCGGCGGCAACCAGCAGAAGGTGCTGCTGGCGCGCTGTCTGGAGGCCAACCCCTTATTGCTGATCGTCGATGAACCGACGCGCGGAGTGGACGTCTCGGCGCGCGCCGACATCTATCAGCTGATAAAAAGCGTGGCGGCGCAGAACGTGGCGGTGCTGATGATCTCAAGCGATCTTGACGAGTTCCCGGGCCTTGCGGACCGCGTGCTGGTGATGCATCAGGGCGTGCTCAGCGGCGAGCTGCCGCGCCACGCCGTCAGCCTCGACAGGATGATGGCGCTGGCATTCGGAGGGCAGTCATGAAGACCTTGCTGAAAAACCGCGAGCTGAGCGCGTTCCTCGCCATTCTGGCGCTGTTCGCCGTGCTGGTGGCGCTGAATCCGTCCTACTTCAGCCTGCAGACGCTGGGGATGATTTTCGCCAGCTCGCAGATCCTGATCCTGCTGGCCATCGGTGCCGCGCTGGTGATGCTGACCCGCAATATCGACGTGTCCGTTGGCTCAACCGTCGGGCTGTCCGCCATTGCCGTCGGCGTGGCGCTGAACAGCGGCTACAGCCTGCCCATTTCCATTCTCTTCGCGCTGTCTGTTGGCGCGCTGGCCGGGGCGTTCAACGGGTTTCTGGTGGTGGGGCTGCGCATCCCGGCGATTGTCGCCACCCTCGGCACGCTGGGGCTGTACCGTGGCGCGATGCTGCTCTGGACCGGCGGAAAGTGGATTGAAGGACTGCCACCCGGGCTGAAATCCCTCTCTGAGCCTGCCGCCATCGGCATTTCGCCGCTCGGCATGCTGGTGTTGATTATCGCGGTCACGGGCGCGTGGACGCTCTCGCGCACCGCGTTCGGGCGTGATTTCTACGCGGTGGGGGATAACCTCGCCGCCGCGCGCCAGCTGGGCGTGGCGGTGAACCGCACCCGCATGATCGCCTTTACCCTCAACGGCATGCTGGCGGCCTGCGCCGGGATCGTCTTTGCCGCGCAGATTGGCTTTGTGCCCAACCAGACCGGCAGCGGGCTGGAGATGAAGGCCATCGCCGCCTGCGTGCTCGGCGGTATTTCGCTGCTGGGCGGCACGGGCACGCTGATTGGCGCGCTGCTCGGCGCCTTCTTCCTGACCCAAATCGACACCGTGCTGGTGCTGTTCAGGCTCCCGGCGTGGTGGAACGACTTTATCGCCGGGCTGGTGCTGCTGGGCGTGCTGGTGCTCGACGGGCGTCTGCGCCAGGCGCTGGCGCGCCATCAGCGGGCGCTGAAGTACGGCCGCTTCCAGCCGGGTAACAAAGGGGGAAAGCACGTCACCCCGTTTCCCAAACGCAAAAAAGAGGTGGCGTAAATGAGGCTTAACTGGGAAAGCGCGCTGCTGATTTTACTGGTGCTGGAGATCCTGCTCTTTGGCGCCATCAACCCGCGCATGCTCGACGTCAACATGCTGCTTTTCAGCACCAGCGACTTCATCTGCATCGGTATCGTGGCGCTGCCGCTCACGCTGGTCATCATCAGCGGCGGGATCGACATCTCCCTCGGCTCAACTATCGGCCTGTGCGCCATCGCGCTGGGCGTGATGATGCAGTCCGGGTGGCCGATGGCGGTCGCTATTCCATTGACGCTGCTGCTCGGCCTGCTGTGCGGGCTGCTGAATGCGGCGCTGATCCACTACACCGGCATTAGTCCTTTAGTCATCACCCTCGGCACGCTTTACCTCTACGGCGGCGGCGCGCTGCTGCTCTCCGGCATGGCGGGTGCGACGGGCTACGAGGGCATCGGCGGTTTCCCGGACGGCTTCACGGCGTTCGCTAACCTCACGGTGCTGGGCCTGCCGATCCCGCTGGTGCTGTTCGCGGTGATTACGGTTTTCTTCTGGCTGATTACCCACCGCGGGCGCTTTGGTCGTCATCTGTTTTTGATTGGGCAAAACCCGCGCGCGGCGCGCTATGCGGCGCTGTCGGTGAACGGCATGCCCTACGCGCTGTACGGCCTGGTGGGCGTGGCCTCGGCGATTGCCGCACTGGTGATGGTCTCCTATTTCGGCTCCGCGCGTTCGGATCTGGGGCGCGATTTGCTGATGCCTGCGCTCACCGCCGCCGTGCTCGGCGGGGCCAATATCTACGGCGGGTCAGGTTCGGTTGTTGGTACGGCGCTGGCGGCGCTGCTGGTGGGCTACCTGCAGCAGGGTTTACAGATGGTCGGCATCCCTAACCAGGTGTCGAGCGCGCTGTCAGGGGCGCTGCTGGTTGTGGTGGTGATGGGACGTTCGCTGAGTCTGCACCGCGAGTGGGTGCGTTCTCTCTTTAGAAAACTATCCGGAGCGTAAGATGAAAACAAAACTGATAGTCCTGGCAATGGCCCTCAGCTTCGCCTCGGCGCAGGCGGCGGACCGCATTGCCTTTATCCCGAAGCTGGTGGGCGTGGGGTTCTTCACCAGCGGCGGCAACGGCGCGAAAGAGACGGGGAAAGACCTCGGCGTGGACGTGACCTACGATGGCCCGACCGAGCCGAGCGTCTCCGGGCAGGTGCAGCTCATCAATAACTTCGTTAACCAGGGCTATAACGCCATTATCGTCTCCGCCGTGTCGCCGGACGGCCTCTGCCCGGCGCTCAAGCGCGCGATGCAGCGCGGCGTCAAGGTCCTGACCTGGGATTCCGACACCAAACCGGAGTGCCGCAGCATCTACATCAACCAGGGGACGCCGGAGCAGCTGGGCGGTCTGCTGGTGGAGATGGCGGGCAAACAGGTCACCAAACCGAACGCTAAAGTAGCGTTCTTCTACTCCAGCCCGACCGTCACCGACCAGAACCAGTGGGTGAAAGAGGCGAAGGCCAAAATCGAGAAAGATCACCCCCAGTGGCAGGTCGTGACGACCCAGTTTGGCTATAACGACGCCACCAAATCCCTGCAAACCGCCGAAGGGATCTTAAAAGCCTATCCGGATCTGGATGCGATTATCGCCCCGGACGCCAACGCGCTTCCAGCGGCGGCGCAGGCGGCGGAAAACCTGAAGCGGGAAGGGGTGGCGATTGTCGGCTTCAGCACGCCGAACGTGATGCGCCCGTACGTTGAGCGCGGCACGGTGAAAGCCTTCGGCCTGTGGGATGTCGTACAACAGGGCAAAATTGCGGTCAACGTCGCCGATCGCCTGCTGAAAAAAGGCGATCTTAACGTCGGCGACAGCGTGGACGTAAAAAATATCGGCGCGCTGAAGGTCGAGCCGAACAGCGTGCAGGGCTACCAGTATGAGGCGAAGGGCAACGGCATCGTGCTGCTGCCGGAGCGCGTGGTGTTCACCAAAGAGAACATCAGCAAATACGATTTCTGACGGGGGAGCAAATGGCTGATTTAGACGACATCAAAGACGGCAAGGATTTTGGCATCGGCACGCCGCAGCAGAATGTGCCGTACACCCTGAAGGGCTGCGGCTCGCTGGACTGGGGCATGCAGTCCAGGCTTGCGCGCATCTTCAACCCGCAGAGCAACCGCACGGTGATGCTGGCCTTTGACCACGGCTACTTTCAGGGGCCGACCACCGGCCTTGAGCGTATCGATCTCTCCATCGCGCCGCTGTTTGGCGAAACCGACGTGCTGATGTGCACCCGCGGCATCCTCAGGAGCCAGGTGCCAGCCGCGACGAACAAACCGGTGGTGCTGCGCGCGTCCGGCGGTAACTCGATTCTGGGCGAACTGTCGAACGAGTGCGTGGCGGTGGCGATGGAGGACGCGCTGCGCCTGAACGTCTGCGCGGTGGCGGCGCAGGTTTACATTGGCAGCGAGTTTGAGCATCAGTCGATCAACAACATCATCAAGCTTGTCGATGCGGGCGCGCGCTACGGTATGCCGACGCTGGCGGTGACGGGCGTGGGGAAAGAGATGGCGCGCGACGCGCGCTATTTCTCGCTGGCCAGCCGCATCGCCGCCGAAATGGGGGCGCAGTTCGTCAAAACCTACTACGTGGACGAGGGCTTTGAAAAAGTGACCGCCAGCTGCCCGGTGCCGATTGTGATCGCCGGGGGCAAAAAGCTGCCGGAGCACGAGGCGCTGGAGATGTGCTGGCGCGCTATCGATCAGGGCGCATCCGGCGTGGACATGGGGCGCAATATCTTCCAGTCCAGCGCGCCGCTCGCCATGCTGAAGGCGGTGAAAAAAGTGGTTCACGAGAACTGGAACGCCCGCGATGCGTTCCAGTTCTGGCAGGATGAGAAACAGGGAGAAGCAAAATGAACGTGACGCTGGTGGAGATCAACATTAAGCCCGAGCGGGTGGACGAGTTTCTGGAGGTGTTTCGCGCCAACCACGAGGGGGCAATCCAGGAGCCGGGAAACCTGCGCTTTGACGTATTGCAGGACCCGAGGGTGAAGACCCGGTTCTTTATCTACGAAGCCTATAAAGACGAGGAGGCGGTGCTGGCGCACAAGCAAACCCCGCACTATCTAGCGTGCGTGGATAAGCTTGAGGAGCTGATGTCGGAGCCGCGCAAGAAACGCAGTTTTGTGGGGCTGTTGCCGGAGTAACAGGCGTTATAAAGGTTTTGTAGGCCGGGTCAGCGCTAGCGCCACCCGGCGTTGTTCAAGCCAGCGCCAGATCCGCAAGTATCGTAGCAAGCGCTTCGCGCGGCTCACCCTGAAGAGCCTGAAGGGGGAAGGGTAGCGCGGGTGTTTCCACTTTCCCCAGCATTTCTGCCGCTGCCGCTACCACCCGCAAACTACCATAATGGCGGAACAGCGCCCAAAGCGGCTCCAGCCGCTCGGATTGTGCCGACTCTTTCGAACGGGCAATCGCCAGCGCTGTTTGCGGAAACAACCCGCCGACCACCGAGTACCAGACGTCAAACCCGGCCTGCAGGGCGGAGGCCGCTCGCCAGTCACCGGCGATGCCCAGCGTGACGGTATCAGGAAGACGAGCGCGTACCTGCAACAGGTCCTCCGGCACGCGGCCAAGCTTAATGGACCCTATATTCGGCAGGGCCGCGGCGGCAAATAACAGTTCATCGCTAAACGAAAAACCGGTTGTGGCGGGATTATCGTAAATGCACAGCGGTACTGAGAGCTGGCGGGTCACCGTTTCATACAGATTAAATACTTCGTCTTCCGTTAATCGCTGGTACGACACGGGTGCCAGCAGCACGCCGGAGACACCTGCCGATTGCGCGTCGTCAGCTAGACGCAGAATATCGTCCAGCCGCAATGCGCCGATGCTGACGATGACCGGAATGTCATCAGCATGCGCCACCGCGCAGCGTGCGATCCGACCGCGCTCTTCAACGGTCAGATAGGCGTAACTTCCCGTTGAGCCCAAAATGCCCAGTGAATCCATACCAGCGTCGACCACGGGGCGCAGAAGATTGATGAAGGAGTGCTCGTCAAACGTCCCCTCTTTCAGGGGGGTTAACGGAAACGCGCTTAACCCGTGAAACATCGTGTTGTCCTCCTACAGCGTCAGCAGCTGAACCCGAGCCGTGGCTCCCGGCATCAGCCGCTGCAGGTTGTTGACCAGTTCTTCTCCTGCCTCTTCCAGTGCCGCAAGGGGCATCGACGGCAGGCTTTCAAGAATAAACCACATGGATTGTGCCTGCCTGTCCAGACGGGTACGTACCCCCTGTCGCCAGTTCCAGCGGCGGCAGGTGACGCCGAGATCGTCGCGCCAGATAACCTCGCCCGGTTCCGGATGTTCCATCACTGGTTGTCCCTCTTTGAAGGTATCAAACGGCTCGCTGCCGTCGGCCAGCGTCAGACGCGGCGCACCCGAATACGCCGCGAGATTTTCCCCGCCCACCGGAATGGCATAGCGAATACTCACCGCGTTATAGATATCTACGACCGGATCCAGCGACGGCAGCGAACCGTCTTTCAGTACCCGCTTGCGCAGGGCAGATGCCGAGCAGGGCGTGCGTTTCGGTTTCGCGCCGAAGGCTTTAAACACCTCATCCCAGTCTGAAAGGTGTGCATCAGCCCATGGCACATCATCATTCAACATCTGCTGGCAGGACTGCGCCAACGCGGCGGGCGCAACCTCGGGGTGGGTTATCGGCGCAGCTTCAACCAGAATGCTCAGCGCCCGAAAGCCCGGGGCAATCCCGGCAAGATGCGAATCTATTGACGGCGTAACGAGAGACATAAATAATCCTGTATTGACTGTTTTATACCATGGTAGTGACCAATGACTGATAAAGTCAATATAATGACTTCGCAGGGTGCCGATGTTGCCCTGGTAAGCCTGGCCGTGGCAAACCGCATACGCAACTGGCGCAAAGAGAAAAAGCTGTCTCTGGACGAGTTGTCCCGCCGGGCAAGCGTTAGCAAAGGCATGCTGGTGGAGATCGAAAAGGGCGCAGCCAACCCCAGTATCGCCATCTTGTGCAAGCTGGCCGCCGCGCTCGGCATCTCCGTAGCGGATATCGTCAACGTATCCAGCGAGCCGCTGGTGCACGTTATCGAAGAGGCCGCGATTCCGGTGCTGTGGCAGGGCGCACAGGGTGGACGCGCCAGACTGCTGGCGGGAACCGCAGGCCCGGATATGATTGAGCTATGGCAGTGGGAGATGCAGCCGGGAGAGCGCTTTACCTCTCCGGGGCACCCGGCGGGAACCTTTGAGCTGCTGCACGTGAACGAAGGCGTTTTAACGTTGACGGTGGATGAGACGGTGACCCAGGTTAACGCTGGCGCATCGGCGGTGGCGAAAACGGAAGCGGCGCACGGATATGCGAACGAAGGCGATACCGTGCTTCGCTTCACCATGACGGTGGCGGAATTTCACCGATAAAAAGCAGCCCGGTGGCGCTACGCTTACCGGGCCTGCATGCAGTATTTTGTAGGCCGGGTAAGCGTAGCGCCACCCGGCGTTGATTACGCCTCTTCCACACTTATTCGCAGCGCTGCCAGCGCTTTACGCGCCGCTTTCAGCACCTGCTCGCACTGCTCAATCGTCAGCGTCAGCGGCGGTTCAATGCGGATGGTTTTCGAGTTGTTGAGCGTTCCGGCGACCAGCACCCGCTGGCGGAACATCTCGCTCGCGAAGCTATAGCCGGTTTCGTTGTCGACAAATTCAATCGCCATCAGCATCCCTTTCCCACGCGCGTCCTGCACCAGGTCCGGATACTCCCGGCCTAGCTGACGGAAGCCGTCCAGCAGCATGTCGCCTTTCTGCTCCGCCTGCGCGGGCAGGTTTTGCTCCAGCAGCACATTGATGGTTGCCAGCGCGGCCGCGCAGGCCAGCGGGTTACCGCCAAAGGTGGTGGTATGCAGGAACGGGTTGTCGAACAGCACCGAGAACACCTCTTCAGTCGCAACCGTCGCACCAATCGGCATCACGCCGCCGCCGAGCGCTTTCGCCAGGCACAGGATGTCCGGCTGAACGTTTTCGTGCTCGCAGGCAAACATCTTGCCGGTGCGCCCCATCCCGGTCTGGACTTCGTCGAGGATCAGCAGCGCGCCAAACTCATCGCACAGCTGACGCACGGCGGGCAGATAGCCCTGCGGAGGGAGGATCACGCCGCCTTCACCCTGAATCGGCTCCAGGATCACCGCCGCCACGTCATCACCGGTTTTACGGCATTCACTCAGCACGGTGCGCATGGCGTTAATGTCGCCAAACGGCACGTGGCGGAAGCCCGGCAGCAGCGGCATAAACGGTTTGCGGAAGGTGGATTTGGCGGTAGCAGACAATGCGCCCAGAGATTTACCGTGGAACGCGCCGCTGGTGGCGATAAAGGTGAATTTCCCGCGCGGCGACTGGTACGCTTTGGCGAGTTTAATCGCCGCTTCGACCGATTCCGTGCCGCTGTTGCTAAAGAAGCTGTACTTCAGTTTGCCGGGCGTTAAGGCCGCCAGCGTTTTCGCGAGCATGGCGCGAAGCGGGTCGAGCAGTTCCTGGCTATGGAGAGGTTGTTTCGCAAGTTGATTCTGTACGGCGGAAACCACAACTGGATTACGGTGCCCCACGTTGAAGATACCAAAACCACCCAGGCAATCGATAAACTCCTGTCCCTGGGTGTCGACAAGCGTGTTAAGACTCCCCGCTTGCCACTCTACGGCTCCGTAATCCCCGCCGGCGGTAACAGATTTGCGATACTCCAGAAAACCTGGATTGACGTGCTCTTTAAAGTAATCGATGACCTCTCGGTTAAGTTGTTTCATCTCCTCATGATCGAGCGTTCGCTTCTCAATGAGATTCAGTGCGTGCGCGGTACAGGCAAGAGCCGAGGCGCTGGAAGGTAACCTGTTCAAAATGTGCTCCCGGGGATCGCGTATCACATGATACTGGTTTAAGTATTGCAGGGATTACGCCACTTCAGATGACTTAACGAAAATCGGGATAAACGCCAGGTTAAAATAATGTTGCACAATATTTAATCATGCCGGAGCAACCGAAACGGGATTTAGCGGTACAGGACAAAAAGGGTAAATGAGGCCGGAAAAGCGCATCTGCACTAAAGAAGTGCATTGGCTGCAACTTAAGTGGGCGTTAACTGGTCATGCTTTATAGGTAATTTCTTTGCGAAAGTATTTGAAATCAATGAATTATAAAATCGTACAAAAAGTATGGTTTAAGTGAAATCTGCGATCTTCATCAAGTTTAACAACTAAAGATAAATTGTTTACCGCCGAAAAAACATTGACCCACAAAATTAACATTCAAATAACCTGCAAGGGATGCCCACGATGTCCTCTCCAACCTATGTCACCCAGAATGAATATTCTCTGGACGATGACACCACCTTAATGTCTACCACAGACGTCCACAGCTACATCACACACGCCAACGACACCTTTGTGCAGGTGAGCGGCTATCAGCTGGATGAGCTGACGGGCCAGCCGCACAATCTGGTCCGCCACCCCGACATGCCAAAAGCCGCGTTTGCCGATATGTGGTACACGCTGCAGCAGGGCGAGCCGTGGAGCGGAATTGTCAAAAACCGGCGCAAAAACGGCGACCACTACTGGGTGCGTGCGAATGCGGTGCCGATGGTGCGCCGCGGGCAGGTGACGGGCTATATGTCCATTCGCACCAAAGCCACAGCCGAAGAGATTGCGATCGTGGAGCCGCTCTACCGGGCGCTGAACGACGGGAGCTGTAAGAAACGCGTGCACAAGGGGCTGGTGGTTGGAAAAGGCTGGCTGGGCAAACTGCCGGCAATGCCGCTGCGCTGGCGCGTGCGTAGCGTGATGGCGGCGCTTTTTGCGCTACTCGCCGCCACGCTGGTCGCGACTTCCGCCGGGTGGATGCCGCTCGTTGCTGCCGCGGTGGTGATGCTGCTGGGAACGCTGCTGTTTGAGCAACAGATTGTCCGCCCGGTAGAGAATGTGGCGCAACAGGCCCTGAAGGTCGCAACCGGTGAGCGCAACAGCGTGCAGCATCTGAACCGCAGCGACGAGCTCGGGCTGACGCTGCGCGCGGTCGGGCAGCTGGGCCTGATGTGCCGCTGGTTAATCAATGACGTGTCGAGCCAGGTAGTGAGCGTCCGTGACGGCAGCGACAGGCTGGCGCAGGGAAATGAAGACCTGAACGATCGCACGCGTCAGACCGTGGCGAACGTGCAGCAGACCGTCGCAACAATGAACCAGATGGCCGCTTCCGTTCAGAGTAACTCTGAAACCGCCGCCGAGGTGGATAAACTCTCCATGGCCGCGAGCAGCGCGGCAACGAAAGGGGGCAACGCGATGCAGACCGTGGTCAAAACCATGGATGACATTGCCGACAGCACGCAGCGAATTGGCTCGATTACCTCCCTGATTAACGACATCGCTTTCCAGACCAATATTCTGGCGCTGAACGCGGCGGTTGAAGCGGCAAGGGCAGGAGAGCAGGGAAAAGGTTTTGCCGTGGTCGCGGGCGAAGTGCGCCATCTCGCCAGCCGCAGCGCCAGTGCCGCCAATGATATTCGTAAACTGATTGATGCCAGCGCCAGCAAGGTGCAGTCCGGCTCTGAGCAGGTTCACGCCGCAGGCCGCACGATGGATGATATCGTGGTGCAGGTGAAAAACGTGACGCAGCTTATCGCCCAGATCAGCCACGCGACCTCCGAGCAGGCAACCGGGCTGTCAGAGTTGACCCGCGCGGTGGCCGAACTCGACAGCATCACGCAGAAAAACGCCGACCTGGTCGAGGAGAGCGCCCACATTTCTGCAATGGTGAAGCACCGCGCCGGACGCCTAAAGGATGCGGTGACTGTGCTCCACTGAGTCAGTAATGTTCCAAAAAAGCCGTTTATACCGTAGGGAATAAACGGCTTTTTATTTTTCTGATTGTGACTATTAATGTGGTTTATTGTTAATTTAATATTAAATAACTAAAGAAATTGCCTCAGTTATTTATTCCTGCCTAAGTCAGTTCTTCAGAATGCTATTTCGAAAATACCCCGTTTGACGGTCTGGTAACGATCGATGAGGCTACATTAATAGCCTACACCTATGCATTGCGGGGGTTATTAAATAAAAAAACGATCAAACTCATAAAGTTAGCGAAATCGTTACCGATAACAGCGATCGTCTGAGAAATAATCACATCGATGGAGAAAATATGTTTTTACATGACGTAAAGATCGGCACGAAATTATTTCTGGCGTTCGGGTTCTTTATTGTCCTGATGGCCATCAGTGCGAGCCTGTCTCTGCTGAGCCTGAACCGGGCTAATAACGGGATGCAATCGATTATTACCAGTGATTATCCGACCACGGTAAAAGCGAACCAGTTAATCGATAACTTCCAGGAATTTATTAGCACTCAACAGCTGATGCTGCTGGACGAGCAGGGCACCTATACGGGGCAATCTCAGCAGCGCCTGAAAGAGATCAGCGAGCACATCACGGTGATCCTGGGCGAGCTGAACAACGCGTTGCAGGATCAAAAGTCTCAGCAGGTTCTGGCGGAGATCCGCAGCGTGCGCCAGCAGTATCTGGACTCGCGCTACCGCATTCTGCAGGCGGTGCAGAACAACAATCGTGCGGGCGCTATTCAGGAGATGATGACCACCACCCTCGCCGTGCAGCAGGCTTATAAAGCGAAGGTGAAGGAGCTGATTACCATTCAAAACAGCGAGATGCAGAGTGCCGGCGCGCAGGTGGAAGGGGATTTCAGGTCTAACCGCCTGCTGCTGATCCTGCTCACGCTTTTTAGCGTTGCGGCAGGCAGCCTGATTGGCTGGTTTATCGTGCGCGCTATCACTCGTCCGCTCGGCGAGGCGGTGCATTTTGCAAAAGCCATTTCTGAGGGCGATCTGACGGGCAGCATCACGCCACATGGTAAAGACGAAACGGGTCTGCTGCTGCATGCGCTGATGGAGATGAAAACGCGACTGCTGGACATCGTGCAGCAGGTGCAAACCGGCTCGGAGAATATCTCCAGCGCAGCCGCGCAGATTGTCGCCGGGAACCAGGATCTGGCCGCGCGCACGGAAGAGCAGGCAAGTTCTGTAGAACAGACCGCCGCCTCGATGGAGCAGATCACCGCAACGGTGAAAAATACCGCCTCGCATACCGGGGAAGCGACCAACCTCTCGGCG
This sequence comes from Enterobacter cloacae complex sp. ECL352, assembly GCF_020149545.1. Taxonomy (NCBI): domain Bacteria; kingdom Pseudomonadati; phylum Pseudomonadota; class Gammaproteobacteria; order Enterobacterales; family Enterobacteriaceae; genus Enterobacter; species Enterobacter cloacae complex sp. ECL352. The sequence continues at coordinate 1,732,307 of NZ_CP083709.1, read as the reverse complement.
GATGCCGCCACTGTGGTCAAAAACAACGGCGAGATGATGAAGCAGGTGACCAGCAAAATGCGCCTGATTAACGAAACATCGAACCGAATGTCCGACATTATCGACCTGATCGACGCTATTGCTTTCCAGACCAATATTCTGGCGTTGAACGCGGCGGTGGAAGCGGCGCGCGCCGGCGAGCACGGTCGCGGCTTTGCGGTGGTGGCGGGTGAAGTTCGCCAGCTTGCCCAGAAGAGCGCGTCGTCTGCCAGCGAAATCCGCGAGCTGATTGAGAGCTCTACCAGCCAGACCCAGGACGGGATGAACCTGGTTGAAAAAGCGAGTGCGTTGATCAACGGGATGGTCGGCAACGTGGAAGAGATGGACGTGATCCTGCGCGAAATCCGCCAGGCCAGCCACGAGCAGACGGAAGGTATCTCGCAGATTAACAGCGCGATTGGCCTGATTGATGCCACCACCCAGCAGAACTCCGCGCTGGTGGAGGAGTCCGTCGCGGCGGCAGCATCGCTTAACGAACAGGCGATGCACCTGAAGGAGCTGGTACGCGTCTTCCGCGTGAGCGAGCACGCTCCGGCTTAGTCCAGCTGGGAGATCTCGAGCGCCGCGCGGTCAATAACGCCGATAATCTGCTTGAGCTGCGCGTCGCTGAGCTCTCCCTGATTCACCTTCAGGTCTAACACCGCTTTGAAGTTATCCAGCGCCCGCTTCATCTGCGGGTTTTTGCGCAGCTGAAAACCGACGGAACGCGCTTTGATACGCACCTGGATCTGTTCCAGCTGTTCCCGGTTTTCGTCCAGCCAGCGTTGTCCTTCAGCGGTAATCGTAATCGTCTTACGACCGTTCTCTTCTTCCGTAATGGTGATAAAGGTTTGATCCTGAAGATAATCCAGGGTCGGGTAGATCACTCCTGGGCTCGGGGTGTAATTCCCCTGGGTCAGGTTCTCGATCTCTTTGATCAGCTCGTAGCCGTGGCTCGCGCTGCGGGTCAGGATATCCAGAATCACCAGCCGCAGATCGCCGTGGCCGAAAAAGCGCGGTCGGCGCCTGCCGCTGTCGTGTTCGTGTCGCATAGTAGCTCTCTCAATTTGATATATCTAAACTATATCTAAGATATATTCAGATGCAATCTAAAAGATCTTGCATTTTTACTTACTAGTAATCATTATCATTTGGATAATTGATTTAGATATATCGTATTCACCATAGAAGGGGCTAAAAATGGCATCTACCCGTTACCCACAGCGTGTTCGTAATGACCTGCGCTTTCGCGAGCTGACGGTGCTCCGCGTTGAGCGCGCCAGCGCGGGTTTCCAGCGCATTGTTTTAGGCGGCGAGCAGCTGGAGGGCTTTAGCTCCCGCGGTTTCGACGACCATACAAAAGTCTTTTTCCCGGCTCCTGGGGCGGTATTTGTACCGCCGGTGGTCACCGATGAAGGCATCGACTGGGGTGACGGCGTACGTCCTCAGACGCGCGACTACACGCCGCTGTACGACGAGGCAAACCATGAGCTGGTACTCGATTTCTTCATTCACGACGGCGGCATTGCCAGCCGCTGGGCGGTCGAGGCGAAAGCGGGAGACAGGCTGACCATCGGCGGTCCGCGTGGTTCGCTGGTGGTGCCGGAGGATTACGCCTGGCAGCTGTACGTGTGCGACGAGTCCGGCATGCCCGCGCTGCGTCGACGCTTAGAAAGCATTGCTAAACTGCCGGTTCGCCCGCAGGTTCATGCGGTAGTGACGGTCGGGGACGAATCTTATAAAGACTATCTGGCACACCTGAGCGAGTTCGAAATCACCTGGGTGGTGGGCCACAACGAGCAGGCGGTAGCGGACCATCTGGCGGCGCTGACCGTTCCAGGGGAAGATTACTTCATCTGGCTGACCGGGGAAGGGAAGGTAGTGAAGACGCTGAGCCGTCAGTTTGAAACCGACGCGATTGACCCTCAACTGGTGCGTGCCAGCGCATACTGGCACGCCAAATAATCAGGCGGCGGAATCCAGCTGCGCTTCGCTCACCTGATGTTCGAGCGAGGCGCGGACCTCGTGCAGCGCTTTCTCCTGCTGAGCGAAGTATGCTTCCATATTGTTCAGCGACGAGACCAGAAGCCAGGACTCCTCTTTCTCCAGCTCCGCCAGCTCGTTCACTAAAATGTCGATTTGCTCGCGAACCTGCGCCATTTTTTTGCGGATACGTTCCAGATCGTTCAGCCTGTCGCTTGCCATCAATGGCTCAAAGCCCTGCTGCAGCCGGGCCACCAGTGAGCGAATGGTTTTAACGTCGCCACGCTGCTTCGCCTGGTTGAGCTGGACCATCATCGCGTTAGCTTCCTCTTTCAGGTCGTCCGCCACCAGATCCGGGTGGCAGAGCTTGCTCGCCTGCCGCCAGAGGCGCTTGAGCTCGTTCCGATCCTCTTCCGAAAGATCCTTGCCCTTGCGCAGCCGCACTTCGGCATCGTGATGCTGCTCGCGATACTTCTCGTACTCTTCGTTAGCGTCGTCGCGCGCCTGACGCGCAGGCTCCTCTTCGCGCGTTAAGCCGCTCTCCAGCTCCAGCGCTTCGGCCAGCAGGTTGGCAATCAGATTGCTTTGCTGTTCCAGATGCTTACGCGCCTCAGCGGCCTGCACGGAGTCGGCCGGGAGATCGCGCCAGCGCTGGGTGAGCGTCGCCAGCACCTCTACCGCCTGCGCCATATAGCGCTGGCAGCGACGGTAATCTTCCTCGCGACGACGCGCTTCCGCCTGCTGACGGCGCAGATTGAGCTCGGCCAGCGTTTTACGCAGGGCGAGGATCTGCTGCATCAGCGGCCCGAGGCGAGAAAAATAGAGATCGTTGAACTCATCAAGCTGCTGCACCCGGGCGTTGCGCCGGTCAATCAGATCGCGTAGACGCTCTTCCAGTGCCTTTAGCTCCAGCTTGCTGGCGGCCACCTGCGGATCGCGCCACTGGGTTACGGCGCGCTGGCCCTGCAGCCAGGCGGTAATTGCCGCCATCGCAGCGGTGTAGTTCTTCTCCTCAAGCGCCACGACGATTGCCTGCAGCTCATCGTCAAACGCTTCATTTTTCAGGCGTGTCAGCTGACTCTGGATGATGTCGTCATCTTCCAGTTCAATGGCATTTTTAATGATTTCTAGCCGTTTGATCGGTGTGCTCATGATGCCTTTCGCTTTGGCGCTTAAGTATTTGAGTTAAGGTTAGTTGTTGTAAAAGCTACAGGAAATAATACACACGGATGATGATCGGCGCGATGGGGGATTTCTTTAATGAGTTGATGTGTGGTGCTCTCATTATGGGGTAAACCCGATAGAGCGACATGCCACACCTTCACCAGCCTTGTTAATGTGCGTCGATCCTCTTTTTCCCCTGCCTCGGGTTTTTCCGTGTCCTACCCGAAAGCGAGCGCCCCACCTTTGGTGGCGAATGCATCCGACCCACCCTCAATTAACCTCGCTGTAAATCCCCACTACGCGACCCACCGTTTTTATCTCGTCGATACCGCATTCAAACGGAACCTTGCCGCCCGCCACGTGGAGTTTTTTACCCGGCAGCAGCGTGAGGTCGCGGATGCTGGCGGTGCCTTCAATCTCAACCAGCCACAGGCCGTCGGTTAACGATGCCTCTTTTTCAATAAAGTGCAGCTTTCCCTCCGCCCGAACGGCGATGCCGCGAGCCAGCGGTTTGCTAAAGAAACCAGAGTCAATACTCAAAGTGGTATTTTCTTCCAGCTTTCCATCACTCAGTGTGAATGTGGAAACCGAAACCGGATCGCCCGGCGCGGGGTGACCTTCAAACTGCGCACCTTGTCCGGTCATCAGCCAGCGAAGGCTGGCGCCGGTGTCCAGCGCGCACTGAACCGCAAAGTCGTAAGAGACGGTACCGCGCGCGTAGCGGTTCTGAAGCGAGCTGGCGGCGATATTAAAGTGCCGGGCCAGCTGGATTTTCTGCGTGAAACCATATACCTGACAGATTCTATCGAGTAACTCTTCATTATTCACTTGAGAATCTAAAATCAAAATATATTCCTTTGGGTGTTTACTAATGCTCACTTGAGTATTAGTATCATTACAAATTCGGGCAATCAGCGGCAGGCGTTGGCAAACAGAGGCTAATGATTGCAGACATTATCAAAATGGGAATCATGCAGCATGGCATCTGAAATCGCAATCATCAAACGGCGGAAAAAACCGTGCTGTGCCCGTTTTCAGCGCACTAGCGTGCGTGAGTTTACGCGAGGGGAGATATGGCGATAGAAGCTGCCCGTGCAAGGGTTCCACTTAGCGTGGGAGCTCGCCTTAGCGGGCTTAACCACATCGCTGAACTGCGCGCCCGATACGGGAGCGATAGCGGAAAAGAGCTGGCGCGGTTTATGGCTGAGCTGCGCGATAAGCGCGATCCCTGTTTTGAGGAGAACAGCAGGGCGCTGGCCGCCCTCTTTTTCCTGGCGAGATTGCCCGTCGCCCGTCATGAGTGCGAGCTCAGTGAGCTAACCACAGAGGAGAAAAGGGCGCTGATTAACGCCATGAATCATTTTCGTGCTGTCGTGAGTTTATTTCCTGAACGGCTGACCATGCCGATATAACCCAACCCAAAAACTAATGGCGTAAACCCGCCGGGCATCCTTTTGCCTGAATTTAAGGAGAACGCGTGATGCGAAACAGTGAAAACCGCCCTTATCCGACCGGAAGTGAAGAACTGAAGCGCCTGCTGGCAGAGGCAAAAACAGAGGAACGATGCGCGCGAGCCCTCGCGGTCTCCCTGCGTCTGGAGGCCCTGGCGAGCCATATCTACAAAACCGGCATGAGCGGAGAAGACGTTGCCGAACTGCTGTGCCACGAGGCGGCCCGCTACGAGCGTGAATCCCAGGAGCTGCACTGATGGCCGATTTTATCGATCTTGCGCAGGCGCGCGAGCAGGAAGACAGAGAGCGATACATTAATCGCGCCCGCAGACGACCCGCATCGCCTTCGCGTTTCCTCTGCGAGGACTGCGAGGCCCCGATACCGGAGGCGCGCCGAATAGCGGTGCCTGGCGTAGCCCTGTGCGTGACCTGCCAGGAGATCGCGGAGATGAAAAATAAACACGTCCGGGGAGGATAAGTTGGCTACGTCATTTGCTTATCCGTGGAATGCCCCACGGTCGGCCATTGCCAGCCCTTATCTCACCCACGCCCAACAGCAGCGCCGCGATCGCCTTTTCGCGGCGCTGCAGCAGGCAAGAATTGCCCTTTCACAGCAGCCCGACTGCGTACGCTTCGAGGTCTGGCGCACGGTTGACGCCCTCGAACAGCATCGGGGCAGCCCGCAGGCTAACGCCTTTTTGATCCGCTTCTGCAAAAGGATGTTACCTCGCCTGCGACGGGTCTCCGATCGCTATGCCTGCACAGGCCTGCACGACGAAGTCTCCAAGGCCGTGTTCGACGGCCATTTCGACACTCAGCTTTTGCAATACCTCGCCTCGCGGATGATCGAACTGGTGGCCCGCTATAACCGCCTTCCGGATATGTCCCGCGCGGACATCGACCTGCTGGCCGCAGATATTGCCAGCTTTATTCGCGGCGAGCTGGCGAATATTAACGATGCTGAAATGGGCGAATACCAGACGCTGTACGTCTGGTATCAGCGCGCCGGACTGATCGCCCGACAGTTCAACGTGTCGCCTCCGCACTGGGAGCGGGTGTCGAAGACGTTTTTCAACAAAGATGACGTTGCCGCGGCGGTGATCCGCATGTTTTCCGAGGCGTGGTGGCGCGGGCGCCTGCGTCGGGTCGCGGCTGCCTGGCGCGAGCATTTGCAGATTGCCCTCGGCAACGTCAGCAAACGGAGAACGGCGTATGCGAGCAAACGCTGCGTGATCGAGTGGCGCGAGCAGAAGCGCCGCACGCGCGAATTTCTCAAGGGTATGGAGCTGGAAGATGAAGAGGGCAACCGCATCAGCCTGATTGAAAAATACGACAGCTCGGCGGCCAACCCGGCGATACGTCGCTGTGAACTGATGACCCGTATCCGCGGGTTTGAAAATATCTGTGAGGCGCTGGGCTACGTGGGCGAGTTCTATACCTTAACCGCGCCCGCGCAGTATCACGCGACGCTGAAATCAGGCTTCCCCAACGCGAAGTGGAACGAGGCCAGCCCGGCGGATACGCAACTCTACTTTACCCGACTGTGGGCGCGTATCCGGGCAAAACTGCACCGGGACGGGCGCCGTATCTTTGGTATCCGCGTTGCGGAACCCCATCACGACAGTACACCCCACTGGCACATGCTGATGTTTATGCTGCCGGAAGACGTCGAATGCGTTCGCCGGATTATCGGGGATTACGCCCGGCAGGAGGATGCTGCCGAGCTGCAGAGCGAAAGCGCCAGACAGGCGCGCTTTCACGCGGACGCGATCGATCCGCAGAAAGGCAGCGCTACCGGCTATATCGCCAAATACATCTCAAAGAATATCGACGGCTATGCGCTCGATGGCGAGACCGATAACGAAAGCGGTGGTCTGCTGAAGGAGACGGCGTCCGCCGTGTCGGCCTGGGCAGGGCGCTGGCACATTCGCCAGTTTCAGTTCATCGGCGGCGCGCCGGTAACGGTCTACCGCGAGCTGCGGCGTCTGGTGGATACCGATGCCGCGCGCGGTCTGAGCGTTGAGTTTGCAGCCGTCCATGATGCTGCCGATGCCGGGGACTGGGCGGGTTACGTCACGGCGCAGGGCGGGCCGTTTGTGCGTCGCGATGATTTACAGGTGCGCACGCTGTATGAGCCGCGCGCCGGGTTTAACCAGTACGGCGAGGAAACGGTCCGCATCCGCGGCGTGTACGATTCTGCCGTTGGCGCGGGCAGCCCAGTTTTAACCCGACTCACGCAGTGGAAAATTGTGCCGAAGCGGGCCGCGGATCTTAAGGACGCGCCCGTATCCTCTCGGAGTTCTGTCAATAACTGTACGCAGACCGATCTTTCTCAACCCCTCAGCCGACGTGCGAGGCGGGCGTTAACCGAACGCATCAAATTCATCCGCCCTGGCGCGACAGCGCCCGTCGTCTTCGCGAGCGACCCGCAGAACGGCGTGCCGGAGAAGGTGATCGATGAGATACGGCTCGCCACCGGGATAGCCATCAGCCGGGCAGAAGCCCTGCATCTGATGGCGGGAGGCATCAGCCGCTTTAACGATAAATGGTGCAGGGGGGCAGCCGACGGATCGCTATTTCCGGCACCGTGTTCTTACCAGCAAAAGGCGCGGAAAATCCTTGAACGTATTGGGTATTTAACGGATCTCTTCGCTCAGAGAACCCGCTAATCTCCATCCATATCATGTACATACCGTGAAGGGTTCTGATTTTTCGCTTCACTCTTTTTATGAATACGTGCTACTGTATGTTTATACAGCATCTCGTGGTGGAGGTTGTGTGGACAGAGAGTTGAACGAGCAGGTCATGATTGAACGAGTTGAGCTGATTGCGCGACTGACGACAGAAGGAACGTGTCAGGAAAGAGATCGTGAGATTGCCCTGAATTTGATTGCTGAGATTGCGCGGGGAAATTTAATCAAGAACAACGCATTTACCGTTGTATTCTCAGCATCGCCTGTTCCGGAACGAATCAAAAAAGAGGGCAACGTTCGGGTGAACATTACTCTCGATAAAGATCAGCAGATTGACCCTGCCGTCGCTGAGGCCTTTCAGTGCGAACTGACCCGCAGAATACGCTCCCTGTTTCCGTCATCGCGGGTGAACGTGAAAATAGGATCGGTGACGGGTGTCGAGCTCCAGGGGCTTGAAAAAGAAGCCGATCGCGAGGCGCTGGACGCTATCCTCCGGGAAGTCTGGGAAGACGAGAGCTGGCGCTAGCCCCGGCGTCATCACCCGTACCAACACCCTCATTCCTGTTTTGCGCTTCCGTTGAACCACGCTTCGCCGCTCGCGGACGATCTGTTGTGCCCGCGATTGTCCATCCGTCAGCGATAGCGAAAAGCCTGCTGGCCCGGGAAACTCTACAGTACCTGGAAACCGGATGTTGGGAGCGTCTGATGAAAATCTATGCAATGCAGGGGGACACGCTTGATGCCGTTTGCGCCCGCTTTTATGGGCGCACGGCTGGCGTCGTTGAAGCCGTTCTGAAGGCCAATCCTGGCCTCGCGGAGTCAGGCGTTATCTTGCCTCACGGCACGCCGGTAGAGATGCCGGAGGTGAATAGCGCCCCCACAAAAGAATCCGTAAACCTATGGGACTGAGCCTGGAGAAAATCACCACGTTTATCGCCTACTGGCTGGCCGTGGCGCTGGCCTGGTTCGGGGCGATGTCTCCTGAAAAAGTCGCGCTGTACGTCGGGAGTCTTTGCGCCATTTTTACCGCATTAACGAATTACTGGTTTAAGCGAAAAACCTGGCGCTATCTCCAGTCTCTTGGCCTCGATAAGAAGAGCATTCGTGAACTCAATCATTAAGCGTTGCAGCGTCGCCGGCGTGCTGGCCCTGGCGGTGCTGATGCCTGACTTTCGATTACTGAAAACGTCCCCGGAAGGATTGGCGTTGATTGCCGATCTCGAAGGATGTCGCCTCTCGCCCTACCGGTGTAGCGCCGGCGTATGGACGTCCGGCATTGGCCACACGGCAAACGTTGTGCCGACGCGGGACATTACCGAGCGTGAGGCTGCGGTAAATCTGGTCGCTGATGTGCTCAATGTTGAGCGGCGTCTGGCGGCGTGTGCGCCAGTAGAGATGCCGCCCCGGGTCTATGACGCGCTGGTGAGTTTTACCTTTAATGTCGGCGCAGGCGCCGCCTGCCGTTCGACGTTGGTGTCCTTTATCAAACGTAAACAGTGGGTGCAGGCATGCGGGCAGCTTACCCGCTGGGTGTACGTCAACGGCGTCAAAAATGCCGGGCTGGAAAACCGTCGCGTCCGCGAGAAGGCCTGGTGCATGAAGGGGCTGTCGTGAGAACGCTCATGCTGGCGCTGGCCGGGCTGCTGGCCATCGCGCTGTGGCTTCGTCATGACAACCTGAACCTGTCCCGTTCCTTAGCCGCGGCCAACCGGGTCGCCAGCGAGCAAAAAACCGCCCTCGCCACGCTTAATCAGCAGCTGTCCCTGTCGCAGCGGATGGCCAGAGCAAATGAAAATGCCCAGGTCAGGCTCCGTGAGGAGCTTGTCACCGCGGGCGAGGAGAGGGCAAGACGGGAAGCGACTATCGGGAGATTACTCAATGAAAATGAAGCGTTACGCCGCTGGTATACCGCTCAGCTGCCTGATGCTGTCCGCAGGCTGCACACCCGCACCGCCTGCGCCTCTGCAGCCCATTGTTTACAACGCCTGCCCGAAGGTGAGCCGCTGCCCGATGCCGGGGAGCGAACCCGCCACTAACGGCGATCTCAGCGCGGATATTCGCAGGCTGGAATACGCCCTTATCGCCTGCGCGCTGCAGGTTGAAACCATTAAAGACTGTCAGGATAAACTCGATGCACAAACTCAAGAGCCTGCGTCAGGCATTAATTGACGCGATCCCCCAACTCAATGCCAACCCGGAGCGCCTGCAGATGTCGGTCGGAGGCGGCAATATTGACGCCCGCCAGGCCTCCTCGCTCTCCTTTGAAAAGCGGTATGCGCTGAACGTGAAGGTTAGCGGCTTCACCGGCGACAGCGAGGGATTTTTCGTCCCGGTGCTGGCCTGGCTTCGGGAAAACCAGCCGGATATTTTTACCCTCGATGAAGGCCGTAAAAACGGTTACACCTTCGCGATCGTCTTAAACGATGACGATACGATGAATATCACCATCAGCGTGCAATTAACCGAGCGTATTCTTGTTTCCCAGGAGCAGGGCGCTCTGCACGCGACGTATTCCCCCGAGCCGCCGCTGCCGGAGCCCGTCACGCGTCCGAAGGCGCTGTACGTTAACGGCGAGCTGGTCAGCCAGTGGGAGGACTAATTTCCCCGCGCTGAAGGCCGCCATCCGCCTGCCGTCTGGACCGCTTGTTGTATCATCCCGCAGAAAACCCCGTCTCGTTGCTGCCGTTCCTCCTGAACGGCATTCTCTTCTCATGAATACATTAACTTCCATGAACGGCATCGCTCGCGCGATCCGCAATCTTATTCGTATCGGTGTTGTGACCGATGTTGACCTCAGCAGAGGACTTTGTCGTGTCCAGACCGGCGGGATGAAAACCACCTGGCTGAACTGGCTCACCTGTCGTGCGGGACGTTCGCGCGTCTGGTGGGCCCCTTCTGAGGGGGAACAGGTGCTGCTGCTGGCCATCGGCGGCGAGCTTGATACCGCCTTTGTGCTGCCCGGCATTTTCTCTGACGACCATCCGGCGCCGTCCGGGTCGCCTGATGCGTTCCACGTCTCGTTTCCTGACGGGGCGGTCATCGAGTACGAACCCGGTCACGGGGCGCTGACGGTTACAGGCATTAAAACGGCCGTCATTACCGCCTCAGAATCGCTGACCGCCACCGTGCCGGAGGTGAGGGTGACGTCAACGTCCCGCATCACGCTGGATACGCCTGAAGTGGTGTGCACTAACAAGTTAATTACCGCCTCTCTTGAAGTGCAGAAGGGTGGCGTGATGGCCGGAAATATTGAGCATTCCGGCGGTAAATTCACCTCCAACGGGGTGCAGGTGGATAACCACGCGCACGGCAGTGTGCAAAGCGGTGGAAGCTGGACTAAGGGGACACAATGACGGTGCGTTACAGGGGGATGAACAGGCAGACCGGGCTTAGCCTTTCAGAGGCGGAACACATCCGGCAAAGCGTGCGCGACATTCTGGTTACGCCGATTGGCTCGCGGGTCATGCGGCGGGATTACGGCTCGCTGCTGGCGGCGATGATCGACAGGCCGCAGAGCCCGGCGCTGCGACTGCAAATCATGGCCGCCTGTTATTCCGCCATCCAGAAATGGGAGCCGCGAATAAGCCTGACGGCCATCACATTCGAGCGTTCGGAGAACGACGGGACGTTGTATGTCGATATCACCGGCACGCGCCCGACCTCCGGACAATCCTTTTCTATCACCATTTCACTGAGTTAAACGCTATGGCTATTGTTGATCTGAGCCAGCTCGCCGCGCCTGATGTCGTGGAGGAGGTGGATTATGAAACGCTGTTGGCAGAACGAAAGGCCACCTTTGTCTCCCTCTATCCGGAAGAGGAGCGAGAGGCGATTGCACGGACGCTGACGCTGGAGTCCGAGCCGATTGTGAAGCTCCTGCAGGAGAACGCCTACCGGGAAGTTATCTGGCGCCAGCGGGTTAATGAGGCTGCGCTGGCCGTGACGCTGGCTTATTCTTCCGGTCACGATCTGGACGTTATTGCGGGAAACAATAATACCGAACGCCTGACCATCACCCCGGGCGATGACACTACCATTCCGCCAACGGCTGCCGTCATGGAGTCTGATGCTGACCTGCGACTGCGTGCGCAGCAGGCATTTGAAGGATTGAGCGTCGCGGGGCCGGTTGGAGCCTATGAATATCATGGTCGAAGCGCCGACGGACGGGTCGCTGACGTTTCGGTTGAAAGCCCTCAGCCCGCATACGTGACGATTTCGGTGTTATCCCGTGAGGGTGATGGTACCGCTCGTCCTGAACTACTGGCGGTTGTTGAAAAAGCGCTTAACGCTGAAACCGTCCGCCCGGTCGGCGATCGTGTAACTGTCCAGTCAGCAGAAATTGTGCCTTACAAGATAAACGCAACGCTCTACGTTTATCCCGGACCAGAAGCTGAACCCATCAGGCAAGCTGCAGAGCAGAAGCTGCAGAATTATATCAGCGCACAGCATCGCCTTGGACGCGATATTCGTCTGTCGGCCATCTATGCAGCACTTCACGTTGAAGGCGTGCAGCGCGTGGAACTGGAATCTCCCCACTCTGACATTGTACTGAGTAAGTCGCAGGCCTCGAACTGTACCTCGTATCAGATAGCGATCGGGGGTTCGGATGAGTGAAAGGCTATTACCCGTTGGGTCCTCACCGCTGGAAGTCGCCGCTGCCGCTGCGCTCTCGAAAATTGAGCGTGTACCGGTACCGCTACGCACCTTATGGAACCCCAGCGCGTGCCCGGTGAATTTACTTCCCTACCTGGCATGGGCGCTGTCGGTAGACCGTTGGGATGAGGCGTGGCCGGAGAGCACCAAACGCAGCGTCATTATGTCCTCGTTTTTCGTCCATCAGCACAAAGGAACCATCAGCGCATTGCGTCGTGTGGTGGAACCGCTTGGCTTTTTGATTGAGGTGCGCGAGTGGTGGCAGCTCGGTGAGGAGCCTGGCACATTCCGTCTGGTTGTCGGTGTGCTTGATAACGGCATCACGGACGAAATGTATCAGGAGCTTGAACGGCTCATTGAGGATGCCAAACCGGCAAGTAGACACATGACCGGGCTGGCTATCAGCCTGAGCTCAACGGGAGAGTTTTATGTTGGCGCAGGATGCTATCACGGCGATGCGCTGGCTGTTTACCCCTATACCACTGAGGAACTTATTGTCGGTGGTGATTATTACCCGGCCTCGGCCATCCATTTGATTGATAACCTGAGAGTGAACGCATGACCGCAAAATATTTTGCCATACTGACGAATCAGGGCGCGGCGCGGCTAGCTAACGCGACGGCACTTGGTACGCAACTCAACCTGACGCAGATGGCGGTAGGCGACGCCAACGGAACGTTGCCAACCCCCGACCCGGCGCAGACGAAGCTCGTCAACCAAAAACGCATAGCGCCGCTGAACCTGCTCGCTGTTGACCCAAACAATACCAGCCAGATCATCGCTGAACAGATTATTCCCGAGAATGAGGGCGGTTTCTGGATCCGAGAGATCGGTCTCTATGACGACGACGGCATTCTGATCGCCGTGGCTAACTGCCCGGAGACATATAAGCCTCAGCTGCAGGAAGGCAGTGGCCGCACGCAGACCATCCGCATGATTCTTATTGTGTCGAGCACATCATCAATTTCCCTGAAAATTGATCCGTCGGTTGTGCTGGCAACGCGTCAGTACGTTGACGATAAAGTTATTGAGGTAAAGGGCTACGCTGATGATCAGATGAAAAAGCATATTGCTGCTGATAATCCGCATAAACAGTACCCTTTAATCGCCAATGCGTTAAAAGAAATTGCCGATGCGGGGTTAAGCGCTGAGGTTCTCAAAAACCTTGGTTTGGGAGAAGGCTCTGCTTTGCCGGTTGGCGTCCCCGTTCCGTGGCCGTCAGCAACTCCACCGACGGGGTGGCTTAAATGCAACGGAGCGGCGTTCACAGCCTCCCAGTACCCTAAATTGGCGCTTGCCTATCCAGCCCTCAAACTGCCAGATCTTCGCGCTGAGTTTATACGTGGCTGGGATGATGGCAGAGGTATAGATAGCGGAAGGGGGTTGCTGTCAGCCCAGTTTGGTTCCGGGATTGGGATGTTTGTTGGCGGTTATTCTGATGGAACTGCATATATTGCAGTGAGTGATTTCGATAGCGTTGTCGATAATAGCCCATCATGGTCACATATTAGTACCGCTGGAATAATTTCTTCAATTACGGGGCAAAAGTCATCATTTGGCGCCCGCCCCCGTAACATCGCATTTAACTACATCGTGAGGGCTGCATAATGGCGAAGGCAAAATTAAACAATGAGCTTATTGCTACAGTGACCGGTGATATAACTGTGTTTAACTACGATGGTGAAACGCGCGAATATATTTCCTCCTCGGTTGAATATTTAGCGGAAGGTGTAGGTATTCCAGCCTTGTCATGCATTGATGCGCCTGGTGAAATTAAAGAAGGTTTTACTATTTGCCGCACCTTTGACTTAAACGGATGGGAGTACATCGCTGATCATCGCGGTAAAACTGTATATAGCACAAAGTCAGGGGAGAAAGTCACGATTTCCCTACCGGGTGATTATCCGAAAGATACGACGACACAAGCCCCTGGAACGCCATATGATAAGTGGAATGGCAGCGAGTGGATAACCGACGCAAAAGCGAAACACTCTGCGGATGTGGCAAAGGCCGAACAGCAGAAAACTGCATTGCTAGCGGAAGCGTCTGCAATTATCGCACCATTGGTAGATGCTCAGGCTGGAGGCTACATTGATGATGCAGATATCCCACGTCTGACTGAATGGCAGCGGTATCGTTATAAGTTAACTAAGGTTGTTACCGATACCGCTCCGAACCTTAACCTTCCACCGAAACCCGAGGTATAGGTCATTCAATATCGGGTGCTTTTGATGTATCAATAATCATCAGCAGCACCTGATATTTTCTGCATTTAGCCAGACAACGTATTCATTTAATCGTTGCCAGAGATATCAGATTTAATTTCCATAAGAGTTGGCTCACCTTTTTCATTGACGTCAAGTCGCATTCCCTCTGGTATTTCCCGTATCGTGAAAAACCAGTTATCCTCAGGGAGTTGAATAGCAGCTCCAGTTTCGTGGAAACCATGAATGACCTCCGTCATCGTGATCGGATTAAATAGGCGCATAGTAAACTCTCCACGAAAAACCATTATTTGATGGGGCACCCGTTGCAGCCATTGTGCAACGAGCTTTGAAACCGACATTTGTTGTTAAAGCATCAATGATCATTGATGAATGAGCATAGTTGGGCGTAGTACCGGGATCAGCAGAAAGACGTTCGGCAATGCTGATATAGCGGCTTATACCTGGCAGCGCAATTGGGTAATTAACCGTTGCCAGGCCGTTATCAAGGATTACACCATACCCCATAACCTCAATGGCTCCATCCGACCATATTACCCAAGCTCCATTGGCGTTACTTCCTCGACTGGTTACGTATTTAGCTCCTCCCAAACCAAGGTTTTAGAAAATGCGTGTTTATCCATTAAATGGCATGATTTCCGGTTTTGACGGAGAGAAATACCATGCTTATTGGATACGTACGCGTGTCAACAAATGAACAAAACACCGCCTTACAGCGTGACGCACTACAGCGTTCAGGATGTGAGCTCATTTTTGAAGATAAAATCAGCGGTAAATCGACAAACAGACCGGGACTCAATCGAGCCCTCAGACAACTTAATGCGGGCGATACTCTCGTTGTATGGAAACTTGATCGGCTCGGGCGCAGTATGCGCCACCTCGTTTCAATGACCGAGGAACTACGCCATCGAAGCATTAACTTCCGCAGTTTGACTGATAGCATTGATACCTCAACGCCAATGGGTCGTTTCTTCTTCCATATCATGGGGGCGCTTGCTGAAATGGAGCGTGAACTCATTGTTGAGAGGACGTGCGCCGGGCTAGCCGCAGCGCGGGAACAGGGACGAATTGGTGGCAGACGCCCTAAATTGACGCAGGATGAATGGGCTCAGGCTGGCAGGCTGATTGCTGCCGGGGAATCCCGACAGCGCGTTGCGTTAATTTTTGATGTGGGTATTTCCACGCTTTATAAAAAATTCCCCGCCACGATAGTCGGACAATCGTTGTGCCAGCGGCCGCTGGACAGGGATGGTTAGCTCATAGCAAGCCCAGCCGCGACAATATCACTCACCAACTAACCAAGGAGTTAAACGGATGAGTGATTTTCACCACGGCGTGGAAGTTATCGAAATCAACGATGGCACCCGCACCATTTCCACCGTCTCGACGGCAATCATCGGCATGGTCTGTACGGCCAGCGATGCTGACGACAAGACATTTCCTTTAAACGAGCCCGTGCTCATTACCAACGTGCAAAACGCGATTGCGAAAGCCGGCAAGGCGGGGACGCTGTCCGCTTCTCTGCAAGCGATCGCCGACCAGTGCAAACCGGTTGTCGTTGTTGTTCGCGTGGCCGAAGGTACCGCTGAAACCCCGGAAGAGGCGCGCAAGCAGACCGTTTCCAACATCATCGGTACTACCGATGAAAACGGTAAATATACCGGTCTGAAGGCGCTTCTCACAGCGAAAACGGTAACCGGCGTTAAGCCACGTATTCTCGGCGTGCCGGGGCTGGACTCTCAGGAAGTGGCGACCGCACTGGCCGCCATGTGCCAGAGCCTGCGCGCGTTCGGCTATGTCAGCGCATGGGGATGTAAAACCATTTCTGAAGCGATTAATTATCGCAAAAACTTCAGCCAGCGCGAGCTGATGGTTATCCATCCTGATTTTCTGGCATGGGATACCACCACGAACGCAACGACGACGGCCTGGGCGACCGCCCGCGCGCTTGGCCTGCGCGCCAAAATCGACCAGACCATGGGCTGGCATAAAACCCTGTCAAACGTTGGCGTCAACGGCGTTACTGGCGTAAGCGCCTCTGTCTCCTGGGATCTGCAGGAACAGGCTACCGATGCGAACCTGCTTAACCAGGCTGGCGTCACCACGCTGATTCGCAACGACGGCTTTAAATTCTGGGGTAACCGTACCTGCTCAGACGACCCGTTATTCGTCTTTGAAAACTACACCCGTACCGCGCAGGTGCTGGCCGATACCATGGCGGAAGCGCACGCGTGGGCGATGGATAAACCCATCACGCCAACGCTTATTCGCGACATCGTTTCCGGTATTAACGCCAAGTTCCGCGAGCTGAAAACCAACGGCTATATCGTCGACGGCTCCTGCTGGTATGACCCTGAGTCGAACGATGCATCCACCCTGAAAGCGGGGAAACTGTATATCGATTACGACTACACCCCCGTCCCGCCGCTGGAAAATCTGACCCTGCGCCAGCGCATCACCGATACCTATCTGGCAGACCTGTCAGATTCGGTTAACAGCTAAGGAGCTGAAGCATGGCGTTACCACGCAAACTTAAGTACCTGAATATGTTCAATGATGGCCTGAGCTACATGGGCGTTGTCGAGTCTGTCACCTTACCGAAGCTGACCCGCAAGCTGGAAAAGTATCGCGGCGGCGGTATGCCGGGCTCGGTTTCTGTCGACCTCGGCCTGGACGATGATGCCCTGGCGCTGGAGTGGACCGTTGGCGGCCTGCCGGACGCCGCGCTGTGGGCGCAGTATGCCTCTCCGGGCGCGGACAGCGTGCCGCTGCGCTTTACCGGCTCTTATCAGCGCGATGATACCGGCGAAATCTCCGCCGTCGAAATCGTCATGCGCGGCCGTCATAAAGAGTTTGATGGCGGTGAAAACAAGCAGGGCGAGAGCGGCACCACCAAGATGTCCACCGAGTGCGCTTACTACCAGCTGACCATTGATGGCAAAGAGATCATCGAAATCGACATCATCAACATGGTGCTCAAAGTCGACGGGGTCGATCGCCTGGCAGAACACCGTAAGGCCATCGGCCTGTAACCCTTTAACCGGCCGGGATTACCGGCCGGTGAGTTAACTTTCTGAAGAGTAACGAAATGGAACATATCAACGAGACCGCCATGAACGAAAGTGAAAACCCACACATCGTCACGCTTGATAGCCCCGTTCAGCGCGGCGAGCAAAAAATCGAAAAGGTGACCGTCGCAAAACCCAATGCGGGGACCCTGCGCGGCGTATCGCTGGCGTCGCTGGCGCAATCTGACGTGGATGCGCTGATTAAGGTGCTGCCGCGAATGACCTCGCCGGCGCTGACCGAGCATGAGGTTGCACGCCTGGATGCCTGCGATCTGCTCTCTTTTGCAGGTAAGGTGATCGGTTTTTTGTCACCGGCTTCGGCTCGCTAAAATTTCCCGAAAATGTGTCGGTCGACGATCTGATGGCGGATATCGCGGTGATTTTTCACTGGCCGCCGTCAGAACTGTACTCCCTTAGCGTGACCGAACTCCTCTTATGGCGCGAAAAAGCGCTGCAGCGAAGCGGAAACCACCATGAGTAATAATGTCAGTCTTCAGGAGCTGCTTAAGGCAGTCGACCGGGCAACCCGACCGCTTAACGCTCTCCAGAACGCCAGCCTCACTCTCGCGAGCGATATCCGCGATGCGCAGACGGCGCTGGGGGCGCTCGATGAGCAGGCGGGGCGCATTAACGGCTTCAGAAAAGCAAATGCCCGGCTCGCCACGACGGAGCAGTCGCTTGCTCAGGCGAAACAGCAGGCCGCGGCGCTGGCGGTACAGTTTAAAAACACGCAAAACCCCACCCAGGCGCAGGCTGATGCGCTGACTGCAGCCCGAAAATCGGCAGTCGACCTGAAGCATGAGTACAACAGCTTACGCTACTCGGTACAGCGTCAGCGTACTGAACTCGCTCAGGCGGGAGTGAACACGCGCACGCTCTCGTCGGATGAACGTCGTTTAAAAAGTCACATCAGCGAAAAAACGCAGCAGCTTAACCGACAGCGGGATGCGCTGGCCCGCGTCAATCAGCAGCAGGAGCGGCTGAGTGTCGTTCAGAATCGCTACGAGTCAGGCAAACGCGTTACCGCGCGGGTGCGTCAGCTTGCGAATACGGGCGTGGGCATCGCAAAAGCGGGCTTTGACCAGACGTCCCGGTTTATCGCCCCTGGCATCAGCTTTGAAAAGCAGATGTCGGCCATTCAGGCAAACCTTGGCCTGGCGAAGGGGGATTCCCGGCTTGAGGCCATTCGCCAGCAGGCGCGGGAGGTCAGCGCCAGGACCGGAGTACCTGCAGATACGGTCCTCCGGGCACAAACCGAACTGGCTCGTTCAGGCTATGACGCCGATGGGCTACTTGCGGCCACCGCGCCAACGGTCAACCTCAGCCTGGCGGGGAGTGTCGACGCGGCTAAAGCGGCCGATATGATCGCCAGCACGCAGGCCGCGTATAGCCTGGCCGATGCGGACGCGGGACGCATCGCAGATGTGCTTACGCGCGGTTCTGCCTCTTCGAATACCAGCCTCGCTGAGATGGTGGCGGCCGTCACCTCTGCTGCGCCCGCTGCGGGTGCCGCCGGTATGGGGCTTGAAGAGACCACCGCGCTGCTTGGCGTTCTGGCAGAAAAAGGAATGAAAGGCGCTGCCGCGGGGGACGCGCTCAGCGCGATGTTGCGCCATGTTCAGACTCCGGATGCCATAAAAGCCGCGGGGGCGCTGGCTTCCGCTGCGGGTGATGGATCGCTTGATGAAAAACGCCAGCAGTTGCAGGGGGCAAAGGGCAGTACCGCGCTCGCGGCTTCCGTGCAGACCGATAATCTTGACGGCGATATCAACCGATTCCAGGCCGCGTGGAACGGGTTGAAGATTGATGTATTTGATAAAGCGGATGGCGCTCTGCGCAACCTGATAACAACCGCAACCGGCTGGCTTGGCACGGCCTCCCTTTGGGTGAATGCCAACCCTGAGCTGACGCAGACCCTCGCCAGCATCGTTGTCGGCGCGCAGGCGTTTGCTGGCGTACTGGGCGGCGTAGGCACGGTTCTCGGCCCGGTTCTGACGGGCGTCAATATGGTTATTACCGCGGCCGGGATGTTGGGAACGGTATTCAGCGTGGTGGGCGGCGCCATCATGACGGTGCTGGGGGCCCTTAGCTGGCCGGTGATTGCCCTTGGCGCGGCGATTGCTGCCGGTGCCTTACTGATTTTTAAATACTGGGAGCCCATCAGCGCCTTCTTTGGCGGGGTGATGGAAGGACTTTCGACGGCTTTCGCACCGCTGGGTGCGCTGTTCTCACCGGTAATGGCGGTGTTTGACGCTATCTCGGAGAAGCTGGGCGGTATCTGGCAATGGTTCACCGACTTGATTACGCCGATCAAGGCGACGCAGGAAACGCTGGATGGCTGTAAAAACGCTGGCGTGATTTTTGGTCAGGCGCTGGGCGATGCGTTAATGGCACCGCTCGATCTCTTTAATAGCCTGAGCGGCAAGGCCAGCTGGCTGCTGGAGAAGCTCGGTATTATCAAAAACGAGTCGGGCGATCTCGACGCCGCTGCGGCAAAAGCAGAAGCGGCATCCTCACCGGCGGGCAGCGCTTATATTCCGGGCGCGGGGATCTCTGGCGGCAGCCTGGGGTATCAGCCGACCATCGCTACTGGAGGACGCTCTTACGTCGATCAGAGTAAAAGCGAATATAACATCACGCTGCAGGGGAGCACGGCCTCCGGAACGGATCTGACGCGTCAAATCCGGGAGACGATAGATAGCATTGAACAGGATAAAGCGAGACGGCAGCAATCCAGCTTTATGTATGGTTGAGGAGAGAAAAAATGTTAATGGTGCTGGGTCTGTTTGTCTTTGAACGACGAACCTTACCGTATCAGTCAATGATATTCACAAAAGACTACCGCTGGGCATCCAGCGCTCGCATCGGGAAACCCAAAGCCTGGCAGTACCTTGGCGAAGGTGAGACATCCTTTAGCCTCTCCGGCTTACTTTACCCGGAACTCACGGGAGGGCGGCTTTCCCTCAAGGCGGTTGAGCTGATGGCAAATGAGGGGCGGGCATGGCCGTTGATAGACGGTACCGGCATCATTCACGGCATGTTTGTCATTGAGAAAGTCACGCACACGCATTCGGATTTTTACAGTGACGGTACCGCCCGAAAAATTGAGTTTACCCTGTCGCTAAAACGCGTGGACGAATCGCTGATGACGACGTTTGGCGACCTGCGAACGCAGGCCTCAGAGCTGGTGGAAAGCGCACGGAATAGCATTGGAGGGCTGGTGGGATGATCACCGAAATGAATATCCGGGCGGGTGGAAAAATCGCCCCTGATTTTATGCTTAAGCTTGACGATCGTGATATCACGCAAAATTTCAGCCATCGTCTTATCAGCCTGACCATGACCGACAAACGGGGGCTGGAAGCCGATCAGCTGGATATTCTGCTGGATGATTCCGACGGGCTGCTGGACTTGCCTGCCCGGGGGGCAAGGCTGTCCTTATGGCTGGGATGGGAGGGAACCCCGCTCGAGGAGAAAGGGGACTTTACGATTGATGCGATTCATTTCCGGGGCGCGCCGGACACGCTGACCATCCAGGGATTCAGCGCAGATTTTCGTGGAAAGCTAAACGTGCGGCGCGAACAGTCGTGGCATGACACGACGATTGGCGCGATAGTCGATACCATCGCTCAGCGTAACCAGTTGACCGCCAGCGTCGCGTCGGGGCTTGCATCCATCGCCATCTCTCATATTGACCAGTCTCAGGAGACAGACGCGGCCTTCCTCTCCCGCCTTGCTGAACGTAATGGAGCATTTGTTTCAATCAAAGCCGGGAAGATTATCTTTATGAAAGCGGGCCAGGCCGTGACGGCCAGCGGCACTCCGCTTTCCTTAATGATGATTGAACGTGGGGATGGAGATAAGCACCTTTTTTCCATAGCTGACCGTGAAAATTATTCCGGCGTAACGGCCAAATGGCTGCAAACGCGTGACCCCAAACAACAAAATCCTCAATTGAGTATTGCTCGTCAGTCCGGAGGGCAGCAGACAGAAGCACTGCAGCACCCGGATGCCGCCGCACCGGTAGCGGGAGCAGCAGGCAAGGAGCAGAAACCGCAAGAGAGGCTGGTGGGATCGGCGGAAAACGTATTTGAGCTCACCACGGTTTATGCCTCTGAAGAGCAGGCGCTCAGGGCCGCAGAGGCTAAGTGGCGCGCGCTTCAGCGGGGAACCGTAGAGTTTTCCATCCAGCTTGCCCTGGGACGCGCCGATCTGTTCCCCGAAACGCCGGTGCTGGTAAACGGTTTTAAACGCGTCATCGACGAGCAGGCGTGGATCATCAGCGAGGTGGTGCATACCCTCAACGATAGCGGATTTACCACGCAGCTTAAGCTTGAGCTGAACGTCAGCGACGAAAAATTTACTGTTGATAGTGAGTAATGTAGTTGCTATTGGTTTTATTTTGGGTATTATTGATTCACAAAATGTGAATCAAGTGGAGGGGTACATGTTTCATTGTCCTAAGTGCAAGCACTCTGCGCATGCGCGTACCAGTCGCTATCTAAGTGAAAATACCAAAGAGCGCTATCACCAGTGCACCAATGTAGACTGCAGCTGTACGTTCGTGACGATGGAGTCCGTGGAGCGCCTGATTGCGACCCCGGGCGCCTCTGAGCGTGTCCGAACGGCTTCGCTAAACCACGGTTAGCGGCTGCGTTGCCGGCTCAAAAAATCAATAAAAAAGCCACTCAATTGAGTGGCTTAATCATATGATTCTAAAACTAAAATTTGGTGGCCCCTGCTGGACTTGAACCAGCGACCAAGCGATTATGAGTCATAAAATCGGCATGCTTCTAATCGTTCGCTATTGACGCTTATTGTATTTTTAATTGTCTATAATCAATCAGTTATGATGTTGTTTTTGTTTCTGATTGGTTGTCTCGTCTCCTCATTGTACTATCGTTACCTGACCCATTACCTGACCCAAAATGGGCATCGGGTCAGGTAACGCTTATCCTTAGAAAGGTAACCTCATGGCCGCTAATCTTACCGAGACTGCTATACGTGGATTGAAGACAAAAAGCACGTCGTACTACGTGTGGAGCAACAGTGCTCAGCGTGGTACCGGCAGGCTTGGCGTTAAGGTTCAGCCTTCAGGCAGCAAAGTTTTTTATTTCCGTTACTACGTTGAGAAAGGGAAGAAAGAGAAATTCATTCAGTTGGGCATCTGGCCTGAGATGAAACTGGTGACGGCCAATGAGCTGGCGAAAAAATATGGAGCCTGGCTTGTTGAAGGAAAAGAGCCGCAGCAAGAGCTTGAGCAACAGCGCCTGGCCGAACAGCACATCATGCAGATCCATCGCTCGCAGGGCTCGTTTAAAGAGCTGGTACATGGCTACGTTAACAAGATGAAGCTCGACAATAAGCGGACCTGGGCTGATGTCCTGAAGCGTCTTGAAAAAGAGTGCTACACGGTTATCCCTCGAGAAACCAAAGCGAAAGATGTAACACCTCTGCAGATCAAAACCATCCTCTCAGGCATTATCCAGCGTGATGCGGTGGTGCATGCTAATCGGATTCGCTCGTATCTGATGGCGGCATTTAACTACGGCCTGAAAGCTGATAACGATCCGATTAATACCAGCGTGGGTATCACGTTTGGTCTTGAAGTTAACCCGGTCTCGGCCATACCGAAACAGTCTTCGGCGGAAAAAGTGGGTGATACATGGCTAACACTGGAAGAGTTGCGTGTTGTCATGGAACAGTTCGCCGGGGCCACCAACGTTGGGCCGCTGATGCAGCATCTGATTCGCTTCTGTGTTTATGCTGGTGGGCAGCGTCCGTTTGAAATGATTGCCAGCCAGTGGAGTGCTATTGATTGGCAACAAAAGACGTTGCTGGTCATAGCCGATGTATCGAAAAACAAGCGTGAGCATCTGATCCCGCTGACTGAATCGGCACTACAGGAATTAGCCTCAGTGAAAGAACTGACTAAGGAAAGCAACAGTCCCTATATCTTCCCACTCTCGACCAATGGAGATCGACCGGTACGCACTGATAGTCTGGCGCGTTCCATCATGTATTTCCGGGCTTTTAATCCTGAGTTTAAAGTTTTCACGGCGCGAGATTTGCGTCGTACCTGTAAAACGCTGATGGGGGAGGCCGGGATCAGTAAAGAGATCCGAGATCGTATCCAGAATCACGCTTTGAATGATGTCAGCTCGAAACACTATGATCGCTATGATTACCTGACTGAAAAGCGCAGGGCGCTTGAAATTTGGGAGGAACGGGTTAATAACTATCAGCGACACCAGGAAAACAACGTGGTAAGTCTCTTCAAAAGAACATAGTAAGTTATACTCCCGAGTAGTGAAATATAAGATGGATCACTTTTTAGGGGCGATTGCTGTGTCAGGCGACACTTAATTTGTTATTATCGACAAATGATAAGTGTCTGCCTGATGGGAGAGAGGGATGAATTCTAATTTTTTTTCGTTGTCAAAAATAACTGATCAGCATATCGTTCAGAAAATACTGGATGCATGGTTTTCTAAACGTATACAACTTTTTTTGTATTTTGGCGGAAATGGCAAAAAATATAGATTGTCACGCTGTATTTCGCCTTCGCTACATATAGGCGGAGAGCAGCTTATTAGTAATGGGGATGAATTTTACCTGTCAGAAGACAGTAAGGCACATTCAATTTTAAAATTCATCCCTGACCTGCCGCTAAAATCGCACTTGAAGATAACTAAAGGTTTTAAAATATCAAGATCAATTCAAGGTGAGTATTTCAACTATGAATACGCAGGGACTGCATTGGGATATTGGGTTGTTGTCCCGACTAAACTAGCAGCCTTTAATAATGATAATTATATTCATCACTGATAAAGAGTCATTTAGTCTTAAGGCTGATTCATCTGGTGCGGTATATGTCTATAGTGTTTACGATGAGGACTATTTGATTTTTGACGGTGATAACGGCATCAATAATGATGATCTCTATATCGATGTTAATGTGCTAAAGTCCGTCTTTCCTTCATTCAACCCTGATGATAAATTTAATGGCGTAACAGTTGAGAAAAAATCAAAAGAGGCTGT
The DNA here is from genome assembly GCF_020149545.1 of Enterobacter cloacae complex sp. ECL352. NCBI lineage: Bacteria > Pseudomonadati > Pseudomonadota > Gammaproteobacteria > Enterobacterales > Enterobacteriaceae > Enterobacter > Enterobacter cloacae complex sp. ECL352. The sequence continues at coordinate 1,708,011 of NZ_CP083709.1, read as the reverse complement.
TTTTGAAACTAAAAAAGAGAATTTTGCTGTTTGTTTGCTTATGCATGAAACTGTCGTGAGGAACAATGGCGTTCCTGTTGTCAGTAAATTTAAAGTTGATTATGATGAAATGTGGAAAGCAAATATATCAGAAAGTACACTTCTTGAATGGTTTGAAAAACCAGCTGCATTTACAGATAGAAGGCAAAGAATTAAGGGCGAAAAAATAAAAGGTCTATATTTGTTTATGACTATGTTCAGTCAAAAATATGGAAGTGGCTCCAAAAGTAAAACCGCTATAATTGCAGATGAACTCAACAAATTGGCGGCCTCGGACGATTTTCAGTTCCCGGTCGCATTCACTACAAGTGATGTCAGAAAGTGGCTTAAGAAACCCAAAAACTAAGCGCTTACTAAGCGCATCTCCAAAAGTGCATCACTTTCCAAATCTCCCGTCCTGAAACATGATTGTCTCCATCGAAACCACAGGAGGCAATCATGCACAATTCTTTTACTCAACCTACCCCCGAGCAGCGTTTACAGGCTTTACAGAACTATGGCGAGAGGTCAGATCGTCTGGTTCGTGAACGTGAACGCCAGCGTATCACATCAGTATCACGATCTACAGCATGGAAACTTGAACGAGCAGGCCGCTTCCCTTTACGTAAGTCGATTGGGCCAAAATCTTGTGCCTGGCTGCTGAGTGATCTTCTTTGCTGGATCAGCATTCGTTAATCAAAAAGTCGTGTTTTCGGTTCGTTTTATCTTTAATGAACACGGTTTCATCTTGCTATTTCCGCTACTAATAGCGGAATAGCCGCTAAGGTGAAATAAATTTATCCTTAATCTATACAGAGGTTTTCATGCTTATTAGTCGTCCGTTCCCTGTACAAGTACTGCCATTGATTATCAGAAATGCGGTTTATGAGGTAACTCAAAATACACAGGCACCATTAGCGCTAGTTGCCGCATCTGCCCTTGGTGCTATTTCCCTTGCCAGTCAAAACGGGATTGATGTTTGCCGGTTTAATCATTTGCGTAGTCCCGTATCTTTATTTTTGCTGACACTGGCTGATTCTGGAGAAAGGAAAAGCAGTGTGGATAAAGCATTAATGAAGCCGCTGTACGATTTGGAGGAACAAAAGTTTATACAATACATGAGGGATTATGAAACCTGGGAAAATAACATGCAAGTGTTTAATACCCAACAAAAGGCGTTAACATCAAAGCTGAAATCGGAGATCAGGCGAAATAAAGATTCTTCCGCGACTGAAGCACAATTAAAAGCTCTTATGGAAAACCGCCCGGAAGAGCCAGTAAGGTACAAGTTGATGTTTAATGATGCCACTCCGGCGGCGATTAAACAGTTTCTCTGTGGTCAATGGCGGGCTATTGGCATAACTTCCGATGAAGCAGGCACCATATTTAAAGGTCATACACTAAATGATCTGCCTTTCATCAACAAAATGTGGGATGGCTCAACATTTTCAGTGGAAAGGAAATGTAGCCCGGAACAATTTATTAAGGATGCCAGAGTTACTCTGTCTGCAATGCTACAACCTGTTATTTTTAGAGCATATCAGGAGTCTAATGGAGAGATGGCTAAAGGGATAGGTTTTTTTGCCCGCGCCTTGCTCTGTCAGCCAGACTCAACCCAGGGTTACAGGAAAATTACCAGCCCAGTGACTTCAACCGAACATTTGCCAGTATTCCACCAACGATTGATGGAGATCATCACTGAAAATATGATACGACATGATGAAAATAAAAGGGAATGCCTCTTTTTTTGTCCTGAGGCGGAACAACGAATGATTGAGTTTTATAATAAAGTTGAATCTGAGATGGGGATGCTTGGTTTTCTTTCTGACTTCAAAGACTATGCTTCTAAGGTCACAGAGAATATGGCGAGAGTAGCTGCTTTACTGCACTACTTCGAGGGGAGTGGCGGAGATATTTCACTCATTGCTGTTGAAGCAGCCATACAGATAATTTCATGGTACGTGGACGAGTATGTAAGGCTTTTCTCAAAACAGCAAGAATCGACACTTGTAGGCTCAGAGGCTCACGATCTTTACTGTTGGATAAAAGAATATTGCGTGAGAAATACGATCCCTTATCTCAGAAAAAACACGATATTGCAGTATGGCCCCAATCGGTTCAGAAACAGAGCGACAGTGAGCGAATTACTAAGCACTCTTTACTCACAGCGTAAGATAATGGCTGCGAAGCGAGGTAAAACTATATTTATCCAGCCTGTGGAGACCACTGATTTGGTTTGATTCCATCAGAAATATTATTTTTTCTCGAAGCTAATTGCAGAGTGACTTTTAAACAGCCATCACAGGCTGGGGCTACCTTCGTCTCAGATTTAGATGTTGGATAGGTATTATAATGGCATTGTATACCCTTACTACCTGTATTAACCAGTAGGGGTAGTAATCAGATCAGTATGTGCGTACTAAGATCTGATACCAGTATATACCGACAACAGTGACCAGGAATAGCCCTGCCTGTATGGCATCCCTATACGGTCTGTTATAGACCGTAGGACCAACTACAGGTTTATATGATGAAAACATATCAAGGTACTCATGGAGTTCATATCCTTGAATATCAGAGCAAGATTAATAAATTATTATGTTACTTGACTAACCGTTACCCCAGGCTAACGGCGGTACGTGTCGATCTCCACTATCCGAAGATAGTTGATGACGGTGACAATATTTGTTGCTTCCCTAATCTGGAGCCTGGGGTGATATCCCGGATGCGTGAATCCCTCAGAGCTAAGCTGGAGGCTGATCGTACCCGTAAGGAGCGTGAAGGTAAACGCATCTACCGTTGCCCTTTATTCATTATATGGGCGAAAGAGTATTCTGAGTCAGGTAAATGCCACTATCACATTTGCCTGTTGTTCAACAAAGACGCTTACTACCACCTCGGGGATTACGATCAGGACGATAACCTTAGAGGGATGATCACAGGAGCCTGGTACAGCGCCCTGAGACTGGAGAGAGACGATCACCCTGGTCTGGTCCATTTTCCTGAAAACTGTAAGTATGTGCTAGACACCAATAGTACTGACTTCCAGCAGAACTACCAGGCGCTGTTAACCCGACTGGACTACCTGACCAAAGTTGAAAGCAAAGTGTTTGGTGAAGGAGACCGTAACTTCGGCTGTAGCCAAATCGAACTGTAAGTCGGTAATGGCCTTCTCAGTGAGAAGGCCTTATTTGTATTGTTTCAAAAAATTACTAAAATGCAGTTTCGTTACGCAATTTTCTATAGATTACTGATAGTCATCAGCAAGTCCGCTACTAAATAACGTTTCTGCATTTTCAGCGGTAGCAACAGCATCCTGCACATCCTGCCGTTTCAAATCTAACACTCGTAATTTACCCTTTACTTCGGCGACAGATTCGATTCGCCTGTAAGCATCAGAATGATGTTCGGCATATAGCGCAAGTCCTTTCAGTTTGGGCAAAGCATCAGCCAGATGTAGGCTATGTGGATCTACCAGGTCCACAACCATTTTGCCATCCTGTTCGGCAAAGAACAGGAAATCGGGACGAACAATCTTGTACTGTTCAGCTTCAACATAAGCGATTCCCAGTGACGACTGCCCTGTGTACTGTGGATTACGATACCAGAAAGCAAATCCTTCACGTTTGGTTTCGATCTCAAAAACCTTGGTTTCCCAATGGTTCAACAGAGCCGGATAGTTCCCGTTTTCGTCACACAACAAATGGTGTTTCCAGACTGGAAGGTCAGCTTCCTTTTCACCTTCACGCACCCTGGTCATTTCAAACTTGTTCGCCGGCCTGACCAGATCCACATCCTGCGGTTCGGTACTCATTTCGACGATTTGACGATAGGCCTCTTTACGCTCATCTTTCAACGACTTGATTTGCGGTGTGTACTCGGCCAGCCACGCCTTCGCCAGTCTATCGGCCTCGCCATCTAAGTAATCCTGCACCTCCATCACCAGCCCCATGCCAGCAACGGTAACACGAGCCTCCATGATTGCTTCCAGATATTCCTCTGCATCCTCTTCTCGATCCGCAACCTTATCGGCCAGATATTCGACAGCAACTGGTGCATTCGCAGGCGTACTGGCATAGCAAATAATCGGCAGTGTGGTAAACCCGGATGGCGGCGCGTTGCGCCTTCTCCGGGCTACCTTTCAATGGTGTTATGTTGCCCCGGTAAGCGCAGCGCCACCGGGTGAGGCTTAGCGTTCCGCCAGCGCCTTAAACACCATCGCCACCGCGTGGGCGCCGGGGTCCATATTGCCGAGCAGGCTCTCGCTATTGAGATAGGAGGCGCGTCCGGCGCCGGCTTTGCTCGACTGGCAGGTGCGATCCGCGCCGGCCTGCGCCGCGGCGAAAGCGGCCTGCAGATTATCCGGTTCGGCCAGCAGCGCCGCCAGCGCCGGCTGTAGAGCGTCAATCATCGTCCGGTCGCCCTCATCGGCGCCGCCGTAAAATTTCATCTGCCCCAGACCGGCGTTCAGCGCTTCCGCCATGCTGGCGCCTTGCTCCAGCTTCTGCCCGGCGGCGGTGAAGAAAATCGACATCAATACGCCGCTGGAGCCGCCCATCACCACCGTCAGGCGTTCGCCAATTAGCGCGAACAGCGTGGGTAAATCATTGAGCGGCAGTTGCTGGCGTTGCAATAGAGCGGCAATCTCACGCGCGCCAGCGGCGAAAGTGGAGCCGGTATCGCCGTCGCCCACTTTGGCGTCAAGCGCGTTGAGATGGGTTTCGAGGCCGGAGAGGGTGCTGGTCACCTGCGCCACGTAATCGCCCACCTGCGGGTTGGCCGATGGCGTAAAGGCGACGCGTGCGCTGGCGAGCGCGGACGGCATGATATTAACAGCCCGCGGCTGCACCGGCTTCTGCCAACTGGCGGTTTCGACATCCGACAGCAGCGCCTTTTCAATGCTCTCTTCCAGCACGATAGTGGTCAGCGAGAAGCCTTTCATATCCAGCGCCGTTACCAGCGAAGCCGGGCCAATCAACCAGTCAACGCGCGCATGGAGTGGGGTGTTGGCCAGCTCGCGGGTCAGAATCGCCATCTCGGCCACCGACACGCCGCCGAGATTATTGAGCATCACCGCCAGGCGGCCGGTTTCAGGTAGGGCGGCGGTCAGCTTCTCTACCATAATCTGCATGATTTCCGCGCTGTTATGGGTCGCGATCGTCGAGGCTCCCGGTTCGCCGTGGATGCCCATCCCCAGCTCGGCGTGGCCGGGCTGATGGCGCGGCGCGCTTTCCGCTTCCTGCGGCAGGTGACAGCTGGCCAGCGCCACCCCGATGCTGGCGGTATGGTTGGCGGCGTATTGCGCTTCACGCAGGACGGTGGCGAGGTTGAAGCCGCGCTCGGCGAAATAGCCCGCCACCTTATGCACAAGAATAGTCCCGGCGATACCGCGCGGCTGTTTGTTATCCGGCAGCGAAATATCGTCGCCGACGATCAGCATCTCTACGTTATAGCCAAGACGGCGCGCTTTCTCCGCCGCGAGGCCGAAGTTAAGCCGATCGCCGGTGTAGTTTTTAACGATCAGCAGACAGCCCGCCTCGCCGGTCACCGCCTGAATCGCGGTGAGTACCGCATCGACGCTCGGCGAGGCGAACAGATCGCCGCAGACCGCGGCGGTCAGCATGCCTTTACCAATAAAGCCGACGTGCGCCGGTTCATGGCCGGAGCCGCCGCCGGAAATCACCGCCACGTTGTTTTTATTCAGATCGCGGCGTACCACTACACGGATCGCCGGGTCGCTCTCCAGGCGGGCGAGGTTGTTCCACGGGCTGGCAATAATGGTTCCCTCGATCACGTCGTTAACGAGGCTGGCGCGCTGGTTAAAAAAGAATTGAGACATAGTGGTTCCTGATCAGTAAGCGAAAACTCACCCTCCGGAGGCGGGCCCCCGGAGTGGTAACGGTCAAAGTGGATTTAGCGACGAATAAGACGTTGCAGACGCATATCGAGCGTGATGGCTTCGCCAGGCTGAATATCATTCAGCGCTTCGCCCTGCTGGCATAGCCAGGCGATCCCCGCCGCGCGGGCGATAATCGCGCCGTGGGCCTGTTCGCTGCCGTCGCGCAGGCACAGGCCGGTGACCTTGCTGGCATCCAGTTGGAGTACAGTCGAGGGATAAATATTGTCGGCGATAATAATCGTCGGCTCACTGGCGAATGGCAGCGTCTCCTTAATACCCTGCAGATGGCGCAGCGTGCGCTGCAGAATATCGTCGACATCGATATAACGGGCCTGCAGATAGGCGTCATCCAGCTGACGATACTGCTGGCTGAGCTCCATCAGCACTTGATGCCACGCCCATTCCGCCGAGCACTGTTCGGTGAGCAGGCGATCGTTGGCGGCATCAAACAGATCTTCATCGTCGAGCAAGGTGTGATGACCGGCGAAGATCGCCGCGATATCGGCGTTAAATTTGTGTTCCGCCAGCTCGGTGAGCGCATTGAGATCGGCCAGCGTCTGGTCGATCGCCTGGCGCAGGCGCTGCTGCTCGCGGGCGATGTCGGCGGCGGCGGGGAGCGCCGGTTGGATCGGCGCCTGCGGATAAAGCATCGCGGCGCCTTCAACACGCGCAGGTATGGCGGGTTCCGCTGTCGGCTGCGCCTCCGGCGACTCGCCGAAGTTATCGGCGGCCAGCGCCTGAAACGCCGCCAGCGCCGCATCGGCGTCCGGACCGCGGGCCAGCAGGCGCAGCTTATCGTGGCGGCGCACCTGTAGCAGAGCGATTTGATTCAGACTGTCCGGGGTGACGCATTTGCCGTTTTTCTCCAGCACCAGGTCGGCGTTAAAACCCGCCAGCGCGGCGACCAGCTTTGATGCCGGACGCACGTGCAGGCCGTTGTGATTGTTAATAATGACTGAAACCGATTTAGCATCGCCGTCGTCAGCAAGCGTTGGGGCGGCGGCGTCAGGCGTGTGCGAAGGTAAACCCAGCTGAACCCGCTTGGCTTCCAGGGCGTTCATGGCATCGGCGATAACTTTGTCGATCCCGGCGCCGGAGGCGGCGCTGACGGTGGCCGCCAGCGTCCCTTCGACCAGCGGCGCGGCGCACAGCCGCACCTTTGCCGCCATCGCCGGATCGAGCAGATCGAGGGCGGTTTCGGCGCTGAGCAGGGCGCTGCCGATATCCATCATCACCAGAACATGGTCGGTATCGGCGACGGATTCGATCGCCTCCATGACTTTAATCGGATCGGTGCCGATCGGGCTGTCGGGATCGTCGATCCCGGCGGCGATCGCCAGCTTACAGCCATCGTTCATTAACATCTGCCGGGCCAGTTCTCCGACACCTTCGCCCAGCCGGGCGCTATGAGAAACAATAACCAGGTTTACCATCGCGATTTCCTTACTCTTTGGCGGCGGCAGCCAGCATCTGAACCATAAACAGCACCGAGGTCGCGCCGGGATCCTGATGCCCGATGCTGCGCTCGCCGAGATAGCTGGCGCGGCCTTTACGCGCCTGCATGGTGATGGTGGCGTGGGCGGCGCGCTCGGCCACTTCGCAGGCGGCATCCAGCGCGGCAGGGATAGACAGATGTTGCTCGCTGGAATGACGCAGGGATTCCACCACCGGCAGCCAGACGTCGCACATCGTCTTATCGCCCGGCTCCGCTTTACCACGGTTGACGACGCCGTCCGCGCCTTCGCGGATCATCTGATAAAGCTCGTCGAGGGTCAGGCTCTGATGCGCCTGGGTGACCTGGGCGGCGCGGATAAAGAAGGTGCCGAACAGCGGGCCGCTGGCGCCGCCGACGTTGGAAAGCAGCGTCATCCCGGTATTCTTGAGAATAAAACCGATGTCTTTATCGGCGATCGACGGCAGCTTTTCGACCACTTTGCTGAAGCCGCGATGCATATTGAGGCCGTGGTCGGCGTCGCCGATCTCTTTATCAAGGCCGGTGAGAAAATCGCTCTGTTTGGTGAAAATGTCGCCACAGCGGTACAGCCAGTCGACGATTTGCGTTCTGTTCAGTGACATGTCGTGCTCCTTATTTTCCCCAGTTCAGCGCTGGGGTATGGACCGGGGCGTCCCATAACGCCAGTGTGTCATCATCCGCTTTCAGCAGGGTGATGGAGAAACCCGCCATATCCAGCGAGGTGCAGTAGCTGCCGATGAGGTTGCGTTCAATCACAATGCCGGACGCTTCGCAGCGCTGGGCAAGGCGGTTGTAAACGCCGTACAGTTCGGAAAGCGGGGTGGCGCCGAGGTTATTGACCAGCGCGATAACCCGATCGCCGTTTTGCAGCGCGGTTTTGCTCTGTTTCACTTCCTGCCACGCTCCCTTGACGTTATCCCACTGGCGCAGCGTGCGGCTGTATGCGCCGTTTTCCAGCAGGGTATCGACCATCTCATCGACGGTTTGGTCGAGCGAGCTGAAGCGGCGGCGGTCGATACCCGGCTCGCCATGGATGCCGACGCCGAACTCCATCTCATCATCTTTCAGGGTAAAGGAGGGCTGTCCGGCGGCCGGTACGGTGCAGGCGCCCAGCGCGATGCCAATCGAGTGACCAAGGTTATTTAAACGGCGGCCCAGTTCAGCGCAGGCTTCCAGCGAGTCGCCGCGTTCGGCGGCGGCGCCGACCAGTTTTTCAATCAGCACGGTATTGGCGACGCCGCGGCGTCCGGCGGTATAGAGGCTGTCTTTTACCGCCACGTCGTCATCCACCACGACGGTGGTAACCTTAACGCCACTTTCGTGCAGCAGCTCGGTGGCGGTCTCAAAATTCAGGATGTCGCCGGTATAGTTTTTGATAATCAGCAGGACGCCTTCGCCGCCGTCAATCTGCATCGCGCATTCGAACATTTTGTCCGGCGTCGGCGAGGTGAAAATTTCCCCCGGACAGGCGCCGGAGAGCATGCCCTGGCCGATGTAGCCGCAGTGCATCGGTTCGTGTCCGCTGCCGCCGCCGGAGAGCAGCGCCACTTTGCCGGCGACCGGTGCATCAGCGCGGGTGACATAGACCGGGTCCTGGTGCAGCGTCAGTTCAGGATGCGCCTTCGCCAGGCCGATAAGCTGTTCACTCAGTACATCTTCCACACGGTTAATCAGTTTTTTCATTGTTTATGCTCCGTAGGGTAGGGGGAGGTCGCCTGTCTATAAGGGTAGCCCGGCGATGTAGTGATTCTGGCTGAGCGGGCGCAAAATAAAATGCCGTCAAAATTGGTTCCATAACGGAACGTAGAAAAGAATTTTTGTTCCTTTATGGAACATTAATTGCCGATAAACAGGAGAAATGCGAGCCAGCGCTAATAATTTGTCCGTTTTTTTCTGCTATCAGAAATGGGGCAAGGATGATTTTTTTCGCCATTGTGCCGCATTGAGGCGATTTTCTGCGTTAAAGAGGGGAGACGATAGCGGCTTTTTTGCCAAAATGATCCGATCGCGATCGCAATCCCATCGCTTTCTCAGTCACATTGTTTCAATGTGAAACGCATTATTTTTTTATCTGTTTCAGAACAGAACAAAAAAGGGAAAAATTTTTTTCGCCGCGGCTCGCCCTACAGTGGATGCATCGCTCCGGCAGCGTGGCTGTAAGCGCCATTGATATCAGGCGCCGCGGCATGACGGCCTGGGCTCACGTGTCAACATACGCACTTATTTGAGGGTGAAAGGAATGCTAAAAGTTATTCAATCTCCAGCCAAATATCTCCAGGGACCTGATGCCGCCATGCTGTTTGGCGAATACGCTAAAAACCTGGCCGACAGCTTTTTTGTTATCGCCGATGACTTCGTGATGAAGTTGGCGGGCGACAAAGTATTGAACGGCCTGCATAGCCACAATATTAGCTGCCATGCGGAACGGTTTAACGGCGAGTGCAGCCATGCGGAAATCAACCGCCTGATCGCCATTCTTAAGCAGCACGGCTGCCGCGGCGTGGTGGGTATCGGCGGCGGGAAAACCCTCGATACAGCGAAGGCGATCGGCTATTACCAGAAGCTGCCGGTGGTGGTGATCCCGACAATTGCCTCAACCGATGCGCCGACCAGCGCGCTGTCGGTTATCTACACCGAGGCGGGCGAGTTTGAAGAGTATCTGATCTACCCGAAAAACCCGGATATGGTGGTGATGGACACGGCGATTATCGCCAAAGCGCCGGTACGCTTGCTGGTGGCCGGGATGGGCGATGCGCTCTCCACCTGGTTTGAAGCCAAGGCCTGCTTCGATGCGCGAGCCACCAGCATGGCGGGCGGGCAGTCCACGGCGGCGGCCTTGAGCCTGGCGCGCCTGTGCTATGATACGCTGCTGGCGGAAGGCGAAAAAGCACGCCTGGCGGCTCAGGCTGGAGTGGTGACCGATGCGCTGGAGCGTATTGTCGAAGCCAACACCTATCTGAGCGGTATCGGTTTTGAGAGCAGCGGCCTGGCCGGCGCGCACGCGATTCACAACGGTTTCACCATCCTTGAAGAGTGCCACCATCTGTATCACGGCGAAAAAGTCGCTTTCGGCACCCTGGCGCAGCTGGTACTGCAAAATAGCCCGCTGGAAGAGATCGAAACCGTGATGGGCTTCTGTGAAAAAGTCGGCCTGCCGATCACCCTTGCCCAGATGGGCGTGAAAGAGGGTATCGAAAGCAAAATCCACGCGGTGGCGAAAGCCACCTGCGCGGAAGGCGAAACCATCCACAATATGCCGTTCCCGGTCACCGCGGATAGCGTCTACGCCGCCATCCTTACCGCGGACCTGCTTGGGCAGCAGTGGCTGGCGCGTTAAGTCTTTCACAAGGTTCTATGCCGCGGCGCATTGCGGCATCAACTCCTCCCTCCGGCAGCCGCTGCCGGAGGGTTTTGTCGTTTTAACTGTGTTAACTCCAGCGGAAAAGGGATATGACAGCTCAGACTCAGGGTGCGGAAAATGAAGTTTCAGCCGTTATCAGCCAGTCGTGGCATCGCTGCAGCAAATTTATGCAGCGTGAAACCTGGCAGGCGCCGCATCAGGCGCAGGGGCTGACCTTTGAATCGATCTGCCGTCGCAAATAAACCCAACGTGCGCGGGTTCGTGTCCTGAACCGCCGCCGGAGATCACCGCCACGTTATTTTTGTTAAGGTCGCGGCGAACCACGATGCGAATGGCCGGATCGCTCTCCAGACGCGCCAGGTTATTCCACGGGCTGGTGATAATTGTACCGTCGATCACGTCGCTAACGAGATGGGGGCGTTGATTAAAAAAGAATTGAGACATAACGGCTCCTCGAGGTTGAGTGTAAGACAAACCCCCGAATGCATGTTCATGGTGCGGAGGCGATAGAGAGATTCTGGCGAAGTCAGCATGGAAAAAAACAACACGAAAATGAGTTTCATTACGAAACGTGATTGCTGTTTTTTGTTCCGAAATGAAACTTAATTAGGCGAGAAATCATCACAATGCGAACTCGCTCGACTTTTTCCTCCTGCGATCAGAGCAGGCCACACGGCGCAGTCAGTCTTTTTTGCGGGGCTTTACCCAGGATGGCGCGTAATTGGGGAAATTTATCATCGTGTTTGTCGGTAATTTCGCGGTAACGGAACGGATCGAGATCGCAAATCTCATTATTTTTGTGGTTAAGCGTTCCAATATGAAACGCATGTCATTTTTATCTGTTCCATATCAGAACAAAATGACGAAAGATTTTTTTGTACACGCCTCGCCATACAGTTATTACATCGCTCCGGTACGTCCGCTTTCGCCGTCAACATCAGGCTAAACGGGTTAACGCCAGGGCTCACCATGTAAAAACATGTACTTATTTGAGGATGAAAGGAATGCTAAAAGTTATTCAATCTCCAGCCAAATATCTCCAGGGTCCTGACGCTTCTACCTTATTTGGTCAATACGCTAAAAATCTGGCGGACAGCTTTTTCGTGATTGCGGACGACTTCGTCATGAAGCTGGCGGGAGAAAAGGTACTCAATGGCCTGCACAGCCATGACATTAGCTGCCACGCGGAACGCTTCAACGGTGAATGCAGCCATGTTGAAATTAATCGCCTGATTGCCATTCTGAAAAAACACGGTTGCCGCGGCGTGGTTGGGATTGGCGGTGGGAAAACGTTAGATACCGCCAAAGCAATTGGTTATTACCAGAAGCTGCCGGTAGTGGTGATCCCGACCATCGCCTCAACCGATGCGCCAACCAGCGCGCTGTCCGTTATCTATACCGAAGCGGGTGAGTTTGAAGAGTATCTGATCTACCCGAAAAACCCGGATATGGTGGTGATGGATACCGCAATTATTGCCAAAGCGCCGGTACGTCTGCTGGTGGCCGGGATGGGCGATGCGCTCTCGACCTGGTTTGAAGCGAAAGCCTGTTATGACGCTCGGGCGACCAGCATGGCGGGCGGGCAGTCCACCGTGGCGGCGCTGAGCCTGGCGCGCCTGTGCTATGATACCCTGCTGGCGGAAGGCGAAAAGGCACGCTTAGCCGCCCAGGCTGGCGTGGTGACCGATGCGCTGGAACGTATTGTCGAAGCCAACACCTACCTCAGCGGTATCGGCTTTGAAAGCAGCGGCCTTGCGGGGGCACATGCCATCCATAACGGCTTTACGATTCTGGAAGAGTGCCACCATCTGTACCACGGTGAAAAAGTCGCCTTTGGTACGCTGGCGCAGCTGGTGCTGCAGAACAGCCCGATGGAAGAGATCGAAACCGTGCTGAATTTCTGTCAGAAAGTGGGCCTGCCGGTAACGTTAGCGGAAATGGGTGTGAAAGACGACATTGACGGCAAGATTATGGCCGTGGCTAAAGCCACCTGCGCAGAAGGTGAAACTATTCACAATATGCCGTTCCCGGTGACGCCTGAAAGCGTACATGCCGCTATTTTGACGGCAGACCTGCTGGGACAGCAGTGGCTGGCGCGTTAATCGGGCACAGGTAAATTTACCCAGCATCTTCTCCCCCTCTGACAGTCTCTGCCGGAGGGGTTGTCTATGGCAAAACAGCGGAAATGGATATGACGGCGCACACGCATAGCATCGGGCAGGAAGTCTCTTCGGTTCTCGCCCAGTCCTGGCATCGTTGCAGCAAGTTTATGCAGCGGGAAACCTGGCAGGCGCCGCATCAGGCGCAAGGGCTGACCTTTGAGTCGATTTGTCGTCGCAAGACGGCGCTGCTGACGATTGCGCAGGCCGCGCTGGAAGATGCCTGGGAGTTTATGGACGGTCGTCCGTGCGCACTGCTGATTCTGGATGAATCAGCCTGTATTCTCAGCCGTTGCGGCGATCCGCAGACGATAGAACAGCTGGCGGAGCTTGGATTTCGCGACGGCAGCTATTGCGCGGAAAGCATTATCGGCAGTTGTGCGCTGTCGCTGGCGACGATGCCGGGGCAGCCGACAAAAACCTCTGGCGCTCAGCACTTTAAACAGGCGTTGCATCCGTGGTCGTTCTGCTCGACGCCGGTGTTCGATAACCATGGGCATCTGTTTGGCTCCATCTCATTGTGCTGTCTGGTAGAACATGAGTCCGTTTCTGATTTATCCCTGACGCTGGCGATTGCCAGAGAAGTCGGCAATTCATTGCTGACCGACAGCCTGCTGGCAGAATCCAACCGCCATCTGAACCAGATGTACGGGCTGCTGGAGAGCATGGATGATGGCGTGATGGCCTGGAATGAGCAGGGGGTGTTGCAGTTCCTCAATGCGCGCGCGGCGCTGCTTTTGCATCTCGACGCGCAGGCCAGCCAGGGCAAAAACATTCACGACCTGCTCAATATGCCCATGCTGCTGCGTCGGGCAATTAAACATGCCCGCGGTCTGAATCACGTCGAAGTCACTTTTGAAAGCCAGCACCAGTTTGTTGATGCTGTTATCACCCTGAAGCCGATTGTTGAGGAGCAGGGCAACAGCTTTATCCTGCTGCTGCACCCGGTGGAGCAAATGCGTCAGCTGATGACCAGCCAGCTTGGTAAGGTGAGCCACACCTTTGAGCAGATGTCGACGGACGATCCGGAAACCCGACGCTTGATCCATTTTGGTCGCCAGGCGGCAAGGGGGAGTTTCCCGATCCTGCTGTGTGGGGAAGAGGGCGTAGGGAAAGAGCTGCTGAGCCAGGCCATTCACAATGAAAGCGAACGCGCCAGCGGACCGTATATTGCCGTGAACTGTCAGCTGTATGCCAACAGCGTGCTGGGGCAGGATTTTATGGGCAGTGCGCCTACCGATGATGAAAATGGTCGGTTGAGCCGCCTTGAGCTGGCGAACGGCGGCACGCTGTTTCTGGAGAAAATTGAATATCTGGCACCGGAGCTGCAATCCGCGCTGTTACAGGTGATTAAGCAGGGAGTATTAACCCGTCTTGATGCCCGTCGGCTGATTCCGGTGGATGTGAAAGTGATCGCCACCACTACGGTTGATCTCGCTAATCTGGTGGAGCAAAACCGCTTTAGCCGCCAACTGTATTACGCGCTGCACTCTTTTGAGATTGTTATCCCGCCGCTACGGGCGCGGCGTAACAGTATTCCCTCGCTGATTTATACGCGACTGAATAGCCTGAAAAAACGCTTCTCATCCAGCCTGAAGATCGACGACGACGCGCTGGCACAACTGGTGGCTTATTCGTGGCCGGGCAATGATTTCGAGCTGAACAGCATTATCGAAAACATCGCTATCAGTAGCGATAACGGGCATATCCGGCTGAGTAATTTACCTGATTATCTGTTTGCCGAGCGTCCCGGTCTGGAGACCGCGTCTTCCCTGCTGCCAGCCAGCCTGACGTTTACCGCTATCGAAAAAGAGGCGATTATCCATGCCGCCCGTGTCACCAGTGGGCGAGTACAGGAGATGTCGCAACTGCTGAATATTGGTCGCACCACCTTGTGGCGTAAGATGAAGCAGTACGACATCGACGCCAGCCAGTTTAAGCGCAAACATCTGGAGTAGTTTCTTCGATTCTGGCCATGGAGAACAGCGCATCCGACAGCCGGTTGATATAACGCCTGGGTTCATCGCGTAACGTCAGCTTTTTGTCCATCGCGATGAGGATCCGCTCCAGCCGCCGTGCCAGGGTGCGCGCCACGTGTAGTTGTGCCGATGCCAGATTTTTCCCCGGAATGACAAATTCTTTCAGGGGGCCGCTCTGCGCCATATTGCGATCAATAAGTTGCTCCAGCGCCTGAATATCCTCGGCGTTAATCGTCTGCGTTAAGCGGGCGAGACCTTTCTCATCGCTGGCGAGTTCCGCCCCCAGCACAAACAGCATCTTCTGGATGGCATGCAGATCCTGGCGTAATTCTGCCTGGCGCGAGCTGGCATAGCAGACGCCAAGCTGGGAAATCAGTTCATCCACCGTACCATAGGCGTTAACGCGGATGTCGTCTTTGTCGATACGGCTGCCGCCAAATAGCGCGGTCGTGCCTTTATCACCGGTTCGGGTATAGATGCGATACATTTATTTTATCTCGCTGAAGGGAAGCACTTTGACCAGTTGGCCCGCATTGGCGCCGAGCGTGCGGATGCTGGCTATCCCAGCGGCGATATGCCCGCAGACCAGCGCCCGATCCTCGGGTAGCTGGGCGTGGGTTAGGGCAATATCACCACTGGCGCTGAGGCCGAGACCCACGCGTAGCGTTGAGCTTTTAGCCGCCAGCTTGCTGAGGGCCAGCGCGCAGTCATGCTCGTCGCAACAGATTGTCCGGCAAGGGACGCCTTGCTCTTCCAGCCCCCAGCATAGTTCATCAAGCACGCGCGTATCCTGCCAGCGTGAGTGATAAAACAGATGTACGCCCGGTGATGAAAGTGACATTGCGCCCCCTTATTGATCAGAATGCCTGACGGAAGATCCCGGCAATTTCTTTCTCGTTCCCTTTACGCGGGTTGGAGAAGGCATTGCCGTCTTTCAGCGCCATTTCCGCCATATACGGGAAATCGGCTTCTTTGACGCCCAGCTCGCGCAGATGCTGCGGAATACCGATATCGGCTGACAGGCGAGCGATGGCGCGAATCGCCAGCTCGGCAGCATCCATGGTGGACAGACCGTCAGTGTTCTCACCCATAAACTCCGCGATGTCGGCAAATTTCTCCGGATTAGCGATCAGGTTATAGCGCGCCACGTGCGGCAGCAGGACGGCATTTGCTACGCCGTGCGGCATGTCGTACAGACCGCCAAGCTGATGCGCCATCGCGTGAACGTAGCCAAGGTTGGCGTTGTTGAAGGCCATACCCGCCAGCAAAGAGGCATAGGCCATATTCTCGCGAGCTTTCAGGTTGCTGCCCAGTGCTACGGCCTGGCGTAAGTTGCGGGCGATCAGACGAATTGCCTGGATAGCGGCGGCGTCGGTAACCGGGTTGGCATCTTTTGAAATATAGGCCTCAACGGCGTGGGTCAGGGCGTCCATTCCTGTTGCCGCAGTCAGTGGCGCAGGTTTGCCGAGCATCAGCAGTGGGTCATTAATGGAAACCGACGGCAGGTTGCGCCAACTGACAATCACAAACTTCACTTTGGTTTTGGTATTGGTCAGCACGCAGTGACGGGTGACTTCGCTGGCGGTACCGGCGGTGGTATTCACCGCGACGATCGGCGGCAGCGGATTGGTCAGGGTTTCAATCCCGGCATAGCTATAGAGATCGCCTTCGTGCGTCGCCGCGATACCGATGCCTTTACCGCAGTCATGCGGGCTACCGCCGCCGACGGTAACGATGATATCGCATTGCTCTTTACGAAAAACGTCCAGGCCGTCGCGCACGTTGGTGTCTTTAGGGTTTGGCTCGACGCCGTCAAACACCACCACGTCAATACCGGCTTCACGCAGATGTTCGAGGGTTTTATCAACCGCGCCGTCCTTAATGGCTCGCAGACCTTTATCAGTCACCAGCAGCGCTTTTTTACCGCCCAACAGTTTGCAGCGTTCGCCCACGACGGAAATAGCATTCGGGCCAAAAAAGTTCACATTTGGCACCAGGTAATCAAACATACGATAGCTCATAATTTACCTTCTTAGATTTAAATTATAATTCAGAGAAACAATTCAGTGCGGTTTGCGCTAATAACATGTCTTGTTCGACAGTACCGCCACTTACGCCGACAGCACCGATTAATTTATCGTTTAACATGACAGGTAAGCCGCCACCAAAAATAACGATCCGCTGTTGATTCGTTAGCTGTAAACCATATAGTGACGCACCCGGTTGTACCGCGTCGGTAATTTCATGGGTCCCCTGCCGCAGACAGCAGGCGGTATACGCTTTATTAAGAGAAATATCACAGCTGGTGACGAACGCGTCGTCCATGCGTTGCATCAGCAGCGTGTTGCCGCCGCGATCCACCACGGAAAAGACCACCGGCACGTTGATCTCAAGCGCTTTAGCCTCGACGGCCTGCGCCATTTTTTTCGCCGCCGCCAGCGTAATGGTGGCGATTGGTTGGCTCTTATTCACAGTCTCTCCTGAAAATGTTGTAGGGCTGATGTCACGAAAATATCGCGATACAGCTATTTTTTATCATTGGGTTTGGCTTTATTTTCTCGCCGCGCGTTATTAAGTCAATAGGGTGAAAATTTAAAAAGTATTAATTTAATTTTGTGTATTAGTGTTTATTGATAATGATCATTTAACTTCGTCACAATTCGCTACGAATATTCCTGAGAACCGTTTCAATATGGAACGATGAATTTTTATTACGTGCCAAATTGGAACGAAATTAATTTTATTTTTTTATTGCTGTGCTCATTTAGAGTTCGGCCATTGCTGATGAAAGGCGAATGCCGGGAGGTGTGTCCCCGGCAATACGGCCCGGCGTCCCTATTTTTTATCTTTTGAGTCCATAAACTATGAGAAGATCAAAACGATTCGAAGTGCTTGCGAAGCGCCCTGTAAATCAGGATGGGCTGATTGGCGAATGGCCTGAAGAGGGACTGATCGCCATGGAAAGCCCCTACGATCCGGCTTCGTCGGTGAAGGTAGAGAATGGTCGTATTGTTGAGCTGGACGGCAAGAGCCGCGCCGAGTTCGACATGATTGACCGTTTTATTGCCGACTACGCGATTAACGTGGCTGAAACTGAACGGGCAATGCGGCTCGACGCGCTGGAGATCGCCAGAATGCTGGTGGATATCCACGTCAGCCGGGAAGAGATTGTTGCTATTACCACCGCTATCACCCCGGCGAAAGCGGTGGAGGTGATGGCGCAAATGAACGTGGTGGAAATGATGATGGCGCTGCAAAAAATGCGCGCCAGACGCACGCCGTCCAACCAGTGCCATGTCACCAACCTGAAAGACAACCCGGTACAGATTGCCGCCGATGCGGCTGAAGCGGGGATCCGTGGTTTTTCAGAACAGGAAACGACGGTCGGGATCGCCCGCTATGCGCCGTTTAACGCCCTGGCGCTGCTGGTCGGTTCCCAGTGCGGTCGCCCCGGCGTGCTGACGCAATGTTCCGTTGAGGAGGCGACTGAGCTGGAGCTGGGGATGCGCGGGTTAACCAGCTACGCCGAAACCGTGTCGGTATACGGTACAGAGTCTGTGTTTACCGACGGCGATGATACGCCGTGGTCCAAAGCGTTTCTCGCCTCGGCCTATGCGTCTCGCGGACTGAAAATGCGTTACACCTCTGGCACCGGTTCGGAAGCGCTGATGGGCTATTCCGAGAGTAAATCGATGCTCTATCTGGAGTCGCGCTGCATCTTTATCACCAAAGGCGCGGGCGTACAGGGGCTGCAAAACGGTGCGGTCAGCTGTATTGGCATGACCGGCGCGGTGCCGTCGGGGATCCGCGCGGTGCTGGCGGAAAACCTGATTGCCTCAATGCTCGACCTTGAAGTGGCCTCCGCCAATGACCAGACCTTTTCCCACTCTGATATTCGCCGTACCGCCCGTACCCTGATGCAAATGCTTCCCGGCACCGACTTTATCTTCTCCGGCTATAGCGCCGTACCGAACTACGACAACATGTTTGCCGGGTCGAACTTCGACGCGGAAGACTTCGATGATTACAACATTCTGCAACGCGATCTGATGGTTGATGGTGGTCTGCGTCCTGTAACCGAAGAAGAAACCATCGCCATCCGCAACAAGGCGGCACGCGCCATTCAGGCAGTGTTCCGCGAACTGGGCCTGCCGCTGATTAGCGATGAAGAAGTCGAAGCTGCTACTTATGCTCACGGCAGCAAAGATATGCCCGCGCGCAATGTGGTGGAAGATCTGGCCGCCGTGGAAGAGATGATGAAGCGCAATATCACCGGGCTGGATATCGTCGGCGCACTAAGCCGTAGCGGTTTCGAAGATATCGCCAGTAACATCCTCAATATGCTGAGACAGCGTGTTACCGGTGATTACCTGCAAACGTCGGCTATTCTGGATCGCCAGTTCGACGTCGTCAGCGCCGTCAACGACATCAATGATTATCAGGGACCTGGTACCGGCTATCGCATCAGTGCCGAACGCTGGGCGGAAATTAAAAATATTGCGGGCGTGGTTCAGCCCGGCTCGATCGAATAAGGCGGTACACAGTGGAATGCACAACTGAACGTAAGCCGGTTTTCATCTTACAGGTGAGCGAAGGCGAGGCGGCTAAAGCGGACGAACGCGTGGATGAAGTCGTGATAGGCGTCGGCCCGGCCTTTGATAAGTATCAGCATAAAACCTTGATTGATATGCCGCACAACGCGATTTTGAAAGAGCTGGTTGCTGGCATCGAAGAAGAGGGGCTGCATGCGCGAGTAGTGAGGATCCTGCGCACCTCAGATGTTTCTTTTATGGCATGGGATGCGGCAAATCTCAGCGGCTCAGGCATTGGGATTGGTATCCAGTCGAAAGGAACCACGGTGATTCATCAGCGCGATCTGCTGCCGCTAAGTAACCTGGAACTGTTTTCTCAGGCTCCGCTGCTGACGCTGGAAACCTATCGTCAGATTGGTAAAAACGCCGCACGCTATGCACGCAAAGAGTCGCCTTCGCCGGTGCCAGTGGTCAATGACCAGATGGTGCGCCCTAAATTTATGGCCAAGGCCGCGCTGTTTCACATCAAAGAAACCAAACACGTGGTGCAGGATGCTGCGCCTGTCACGTTGCATATTGCACTGGTAAGGGAATGACCATGAACGACAACATCATGACCGCGCAGGATTACCCATTAGCCACCCGCTGCCCGGAGAAAATCCGGACGCCTGGCGGCAAGCCGCTAACCGACATTACCCTTGAGAATGTGCTGGCGGGCCGCGTAGGGCCGCAGGATGTGCGTATTTCTCAGCAAACGCTGGAGTACCAGGCGCAGATTGCCGAGCAGATGCAGCGTCATGCCGTGGCGCGCAATTTTCGTCGTGCGGCAGAACTGATTGCGATCCCGGATGCCCGCATTCTGGAGATCTACAACGCACTGAGGCCGTTTCGTTCTTCGTTCGCCGAGTTGCAGGCCATTGCCGATGAACTGGAACACACCTGGCACGCCACGGTGAACGCCGGGTTTGTCCGCGAGTCGGCAGAGGTATACCAGCAGAGAAATAAGCTGCGTAAAGGCAGTCAGTGACGGAGGCAGCATGCCGTTAATTGCAGGGATCGATATCGGCAACGCCACCACTGAAGTGGCGTTGGCGCAGGATGGCCGGTTTATCGGCAGCGGGATTGTCGCCACGACCGGGATGAAAGGCACGCGGGAGAATATCGCCGGGGTGGTCGCGTCCCTGCAGCAGGCGCTGGATAAAACGCCGTGGTCGCTGCAGGACGTGGCAAAAATCTGCATCAACGAGGCCGCACCGGTGATTGGCGATGTGGCGATGGAAACCATCACTGAAACCATCATTACCGAATCAACGATGATTGGTCATAACCCGCAAACGCCCGGCGGCGTTGGCGTGGGCATGGGAACCACCATCGCCGTGGAGAAGTTGGCGGCGTTGAGCGAGGATCGATTTGCCCAGGGCTGGATACCGTTGGTGGGTGAGGAGATGGATTTCCTTGAGGCGGTTTGGTTTATCAATGAAGCGCTGGATCGCGGCGTCAACGTGGTGGCGGCCATCCTGAAAAAAGATGATGGCGTGCTGGTGAATAATCGCCTGCATCGGCCAATACCGGTGGTTGATGAAGTCACTCTACTGGAGAAGGTGCCGGAAGGCGTGCTGGCGGCGGTGGAAGTGGCGGCCCCGGGACAGGTGGTGCGGGTGCTGTCGAATCCTTACGG
Organism: Enterobacter cloacae complex sp. ECL352; assembly: GCF_020149545.1. Classification (NCBI taxonomy): domain Bacteria; kingdom Pseudomonadati; phylum Pseudomonadota; class Gammaproteobacteria; order Enterobacterales; family Enterobacteriaceae; genus Enterobacter; species Enterobacter cloacae complex sp. ECL352. The sequence continues at coordinate 1,686,911 of NZ_CP083709.1, read as the reverse complement.
TATCGCAACCTTCTTTGCCCTGACCCCTGAGGAAACACAAACTATTGTCCCCATCGCCAGAGCGCTGATTGGCAACCGTTCCGCTGTGGTGCTGAAAACCCCGCAGGGAGATGTGCGATCAAGAGTGATCCCGGCGGGTAAGATCTTTATCCGTGGTGAAAAGCGTGGCGGTGAAGCCGACGTAGCGCAAGGCGCGCAGGCCATTATGCAGGCGATGAGCGCCTGCGCGCCCGTGTGTGATATTCGTGGTGAAGCAGGCACGCACGCAGGCGGCATGCTGGAGCGGGTGCGAAAGGTAATGGCGTCCCTGACCGGCCATGAGATGAGCGCGATATACATCCAGGATCTGCTGGCGGTGGATACGTTTATTCCGCGCAAGGTGCAGGGCGGGATGGCCGGCGAGTGCGCCATGGAAAATGCCGTCGGGATGGCGGCGATGGTGAAAGCGGACCGTCTGCAAATGCAGGTTATCGCCCGCGAACTGAGCGCCCGACTGCAGACCGAGGTGGTGGTGGGCGGCGTGGAGGCCAACATGGCCATCGCCGGGGCGTTAACCACTCCCGGCTGTGCGGCGCCGCTGGCGATCCTCGATCTCGGCGCCGGCTCGACGGATGCGGCGATCGTCAACGCGGAGGGGCAGATAACGGCGGTCCATCTCGCCGGGGCGGGGAATATGGTCAGCCTGTTGATTAAAACCGAGCTGGGCCTCGAGGATCTTTCGCTGGCGGAAGCGATAAAAAAATACCCGCTGGCCAAAGTGGAAAGCCTGTTCAGTATTCGTCACGAGAATGGCGCGGTGGAGTTCTTTCGGGAAGCCCTCAGCCCGGCGGTGTTCGCCAAAGTGGTGTACATCAAGGAGGGCGAACTGGTGCCGATCGATAACGCCAGCCCGCTGGAAAAAATTCGTCTCGTGCGCCGGCAGGCGAAAGAGAAAGTGTTTGTCACCAACTGCCTGCGCGCGCTGCGCCAGGTCTCACCCGGCGGTTCCATTCGCGATATCGCCTTTGTGGTGCTGGTGGGCGGCTCATCGCTGGACTTTGAGATCCCGCAGCTTATCACGGAAGCCTTGTCGCACTATGGCGTAGTCGCCGGGCAGGGCAATATTCGGGGAACAGAAGGGCCGCGCAATGCGGTCGCCACCGGGCTGCTACTGGCCGGTCAGGCGAATTAAACGGGCGCTCGCGCCAGCCTCTCTCTTTAACGTGCTATTTCAGGATGCCGATAATGAACCAGACTTCTACCTTAACCGGGCAGTGCGTGGCCGAGTTTCTTGGCACCGGATTGCTCATTTTCTTCGGCGCGGGCTGCGTCGCTGCGCTGCGGGTCGCCGGGGCCAGCTTTGGTCAGTGGGAGATCAGTATTATCTGGGGCCTTGGCGTCGCCATGGCCATCTACCTGACGGCCGGTGTCTCCGGCGCGCACCTTAATCCGGCGGTGACCATTGCCCTGTGGCTGTTCGCCTGTTTTGAACGCCGCAAGGTGCTGCCGTTTATTGTTGCCCAGACGGCCGGGGCCTTCTGCGCCGCCGCGCTGGTGTATGGGCTCTATCGCCAGCTGTTTCTCGATCTTGAACAGAGTCAGCATATCGTGCGCGGCACTGCCGCCAGCCTTAACCTGGCCGGGGTCTTTTCCACGTACCCGCATCCACATATCACTTTTATACAAGCGTTTGCCGTTGAGACCACCATCACGGCAATCCTGATGGCGATGATCATGGCCCTGACCGACGACGGCAACGGAATTCCGCGCGGGCCGCTGGCGCCGTTGCTGATTGGCTTGCTGATCGCCGTGATCGGCGCGTCGATGGGGCCGCTAACCGGCTTTGCGCTGAATCCGGCGCGCGACTTCGGCCCAAAACTGTTTACCAGTCTGGCCGGGTGGGGCTCGATCGCCTTTACCGGTGGGCTGGCGATCCCTTACTTTCTGGTGCCGCTGCTGGCGCCGGTGGTGGGGGCGATTATCGGGGCGTTTTTGTATCGCAAGCTTATCGGCCGCTTTCTGCCGTGCGAATGCGGTATCGATGAGTAAAGCGGGACCCGCCGCAGCGCGGCGGGTTTCCCCGGCCTGATGCCGGGGGGGTTATTTTTTGATGACCGCGCTGAGATCGCCAAGTTTAGCGGCGGGGTTCTTGTGGCACTCCTGCAGCATTTTCGGTACCGAAACGGTCTCGACTTCATGCCAGTCAACATAGTCGCCGCCGCTAAAGTCGGTGTTGCGATTCACTACCCAGAAGGCCACCGGGGTCATGCTTTTTGGGTTCATATCCATAAATTCCTGACAGGTCATATTCTGCGGCGTGGTTTCCTCAACCGCGAACGCCGGGCTGGTCATCAGACAGAATGTGGTAGCCGCCACGGTCAATACGAGTGCTTTAGGGAAGGTGCGAACAAGTCCCTGATATGAGATCATGTTTGTCATCTGGAGCCATGGAACAGGGTTCATTATGAGTCATAAAATTGGCATGTTTTTAATTGTTTGTCATTGTCTCTATTCGTATTTTTAATTGTCTATAATCAATCGGTTATGAAGTTATTTTTGTTTCTGATTGGTTCTCTTATTTCCCCATTGTACTATCCTTACCTGACCCATTACCTGACCCAAAATGGGCATTGGGTCAGGTAACGCTTATCCTCAGAAAGGTAACCTCATGGCCGCTAATCTTACCGAGACTGCTATACGTGGATTGAAGACAAAAAGTACGTCGTACTACGTGTGGAGCAACAGTGCTCAACGTGGTACTGGCAGGCTTGGCGTTAAGGTTCAACCTTCAGGCAGCAAAGTTTTTTATTTCCGTTATTACGTTGAGAAAGGGAAGAAAGAGAAGTTCATCCAGTTGGGCATCTGGCCTGAGATGAAACTCGTAACAGCCAATGAGCTGGCGAAAAAGTATGGTGCCTGGCTTGTTGAAGGAAAAGAGCCCCAACAAGAGCTTGAGCAACAACGCCTGGCCGAAGAGCACATTATGCAGATCCATCGCTCTCAAGGATCGTTTGAAGAGCTGGTGCATGGCTACGTTAACAAGATGAAGCTCGACAATAAGCGGACCTGGGCTGATGTTCTGAAGCGTCTTGAAAAAGAGTGCTACACGGTTATCCCTCGAGAAACCAAAGCGAAAGATGTAACACCTCTGCAGATCAAAACCATCCTCTCAGGCATTATCCAGCGTGATGCGGTGGTGCATGCTAATCGGATTCGCTCGTATCTGATGGCGGCATTTAACTACGGCCTGAAAGCTGATAACGATCCGATTAATACCAGCGTGGGTATCACGTTTGGTCTTGAAGTTAACCCGGTCTCGGCCATACCGAAACAGTCTTCGGCGGAAAAAGTGGGTGATACATGGCTAACACTGGAAGAGTTGCGTGTTGTCATGGAACAGTTCGCCGGGGCCACCAACGTTGGGCCGCTGATGCAGCATCTGATTCGCTTCTGTGTTTATGCTGGTGGGCAGCGTCCGTTTGAAATGATTGCCAGCCAGTGGAGTGCTATTGATTGGCAACAAAAGACGTTGCTGGTCATAGCCGATGTATCGAAAAACAAGCGTGAGCATCTGATCCCGCTGACTGAATCGGCACTACAGGAATTAGCCTCAGTGAAAGAACTGACTAAGGAAAGCAACAGTCCCTATATCTTCCCACTCTCGACCAATGGAGATCGACCGGTACGCACTGATAGTCTGGCGCGTTCCATCATGTATTTCCGGGCTTTTAATCCTGAGTTTAAAGTTTTCACGGCGCGAGATTTACGTCGCACCTGTAAAACGTTGATGGGGGAGGCGGGGATCAGCAAAGAGATCCGCGACCGTATCCAGAATCACGCTTTGAATGACGTCAGCTCGAAACACTATGATCGTTATGATTACTTGCCTGAAAAGCGCAGGGCGCTTGAGATTTGGGAAGATAGGGTCAACAACTATCAGCGACAGCAGGAAAACAACGTTGTGAACTTGTTTGGGCGGAGGTAAGGACTCGTTGGGCTAAATAGCTGCGCGGAATAGTGCTCCACTTTTGATGAGTCCTTGCAGGACAAGGGGTTAAGCATTATACCCACTCAGCCGCGTTACATCTGGCTTGTGGTTTGCTGCTCTTGTGGTAACTGCCATACGTCAATAGGTGGCAGTTGTAGCAGTATTAGGCGCAGCTATTTAGAGCCTGTGGGGTGAGCACAAACCTTTACTTCAGGGCAATATAGGCAGGTGTATCAGGGAAATACAGCCCTATGATGCGACTGGTTAGCGACATCTTGCCAGACTAACGGGCGAGGCCAACGGCTTTCGCCTGTGCCTGATTTTGTTTGAGTTGTTGCTCAATTTTTTGCACAGAAACACCGGTTTCAATTGCGGTTGAGCTGGCGACGGCACGGTAAATTTGTGCTTTGGTAACTATTTTTTTTCTCACGAGCTGTTCTTCTTGGACTATTTTGTTAATTTTAGAGAAGAACAGTACTCTAAACAAGATGCCTCGCATATCTAACTTTTCAGTATCCGCAATAAGTATCTTAATTTCTGAACAAGGCTACTGATTTTATTGATATAAATTGATAGCATCATTGTGTGGAAAATATCATAAGGAAGTAAAATGAAAGCTGGGTCTTATTTTTATTCTTTAAAATTAGTTTCTGATAAATTGAAGATAGATCCTGAGTTGATCGTTGATGAGTGGCTTCAACATAGGGTTTCATTGTATATGAAATTGAATTCTTTGCCCTGTAGAATTATTCGGTATATTGGTGCCGATTCTTTTTTGTTGAAATACGAGATTTTAAAAATAAAAAATGGAATGGATTATTATCAACATGAGTTAATGCCGGAATTCAAAGTTAGACAATTCCATCCAACCAAGAATACCGACATTGATGCCAGGTTAATAAATAATGACCTTGGAATATCCCGTTTTACATATAGTGGTTATGCGTATGGTTATTGGAGATTGAAACCAACAAAAACAGCCCATTTTTTAAAAGAAAAAATTATATCACCAGGCCTAAATATTGTGTTAAGTGATAATGAAGTCCTTGAGAGTATCACTATTCATGGGCGAGATGATAGTGATTATTTAATTTTGTCCAATGAGGCGTCAAAAATTTTAGTTGAGGTGTATGTTGATAGTAAATCTTTTGATTTTTTGCAGAATTATTATTTATTAAGTGATGAAGTGGAAGTTTCTAAAGACAGCATTGATTATAATTATTGTGATATAAAAAAGTCAGTGGATTCAATTCCGTTTATTGAACACTATAGAGCGGCGCTATATATTTTTATACATGAATGGTGGGGGGCGGGATCATCTGAGGAAGTAGTGATTAATAAATTGATCACACATCTTGAAATGAGTCATCAATTAAAAGTTAAGCATTCAACTGTTAAACGATGGGCTGAAAAACCGCAAATAAATGCAAAATATAGAAGCATGTCTGATCAGAAAAAAGTTTTGTCCATTTTAATTTCTGAGTACTGTAGTACGAAAAACATTAAAAAAGAACCTATGGCAGTTGCATCTTTGTTGAATGAATTTATTCACTCTGAGAAATATTGTTTTAACTGTGAAGTCACTTTTAGTGAACTAGAGGTAGCCACATGGATAATTTAATCATAATACATAAAAATTTTGTCTTACTAAGTGGCTATTAACTGCTTAGTAAGACAAGAATGACTTTCTTGAGTTGTAAATCTGATACATGCTTCTTTTACCAAAACAATGGAGGCAGTATGAAAACAACATTCAAGTATCCAACATCAAGCGAACGCTTGCAGATCCTACGCAACTATGGCGAACCCCATGATCGCCTCGTACGTGAAAAAGAACGTCAGTGCATCACATCGATATCTCGTTCAACGGCTTGGAAACTGGAGCAAGTTGGTCAGTTTCCGTTGCGTAAGTCTATTGGGTTGAAGTCCTGTGGTTGGTTGTTAAGCGATCTGCTTTGCTGGATTAACGAACGTTAGGATCCAGAGGTTTTGTGCTTTTATTTTTTTGTTTTTTTCTGAATGCTCCGTGTTCATCCTGCTATTTCTGCAATTAATAGCGGAATGGCAACTTGAGCGAAACTTTTTAACGTTAATTTTATTAGAGGTATTGCATGTTTAACGCTCGTCCTTTTCCTATTGATTCGTTTCCTCAGATTATCAGAAATGCGGTTTATGAAGTGGAACAGCACACGCAGGCTCCTCAGGCTTTGATTGCCGCATCGGTACTGGGAGTTATTTCGCTTGCATGCCAGAACCGTATTGATGTGTGCCGACTGAATAATTTGCGCAGTCCGGTATCACTTTTCTTACTGACGCTGGCGGAATCTGGTGAACGCAAAAGTACTGTGGACAAACTACTGATGAAGCCATTGTATCAACTGGAAGAAGAATGGTTTGAAAAATATAACCATGACTTGGTTGTCTGGAGGAATGAAGAAACGGTTTTTAACATTGAAAAGAAAGCCCTGATGTCAAAACTGAAGTCAGATATTCGCAAGAATAAAGATCACTCGGCAACGAATGAACGTCTGAAAGAGTTTCTGGAGTCGCATCTTAGAGCACCAGTGAGGTTCAAGCAGATATTTAACGACGCTACACCTGCGGCTATTAAGGATTACCTCTGTGGCTACTGGCGTTCTATCGGTATTATGTCTGATGAGGCTGGTACCATTTTTAATGGTTATACGCTGAACGAACTCCCTTTTATCAACAAAATGTGGGATGGTGCAACTTTTTCCGTGGAAAGGAAAAGCGAACCAGAGAAATTAATCAAAAATGCCAGACTGACGTTAGGTTTGATGGTTCAGCCTGATATATTTAAAGGTTATCTGCAACGTAAAGGTGATGCAGCTAAAGGTATCGGATTCTTCGCACGGTGCTTGATATGTCAGCCTGATTCAAAGCAAGGTTCCAGAATAATCTCCAGCCCAGTTATTTCAAGTGAACATTTGCCGATATTCCATCAGCGACTGATGGAGATAGTTAACGAAAATATTGCTAGAGATAATCAAAATGAACGTCTTTGTCTGCGCTTCTTGGTAGAAGCGGAAAATCGCTGGATAGAATTTTATAACAAGGTGGAGTCAGATATGGGCTTACTTGGCACCTTAACAGACTTTAAAGACTATGCATCTAAGATCGCAGAAAATACGGCAAGAGTGGCCGCTCTTCTGCATTTTTTTAATGGCAATGATGGAGATATACCTCTTTCTGCAGTCGAAGATGCTGTGAGGATATCGACCTGGTATCTAAATGAGTACATCCACTTATTTTCTAAGCCTCAAGAATTTACTCTGGCAATCTCGGAGGCGGATGAGCTTTATTGGTGGATAAAAAACCATTGTAATCGCCTTGTAGTACCTTACATTACTAAAAATACCATCCTCCAATATGGCCCTAATAAATTCAGGAGTCGTAGTAAAGCAAATGAATTGCTGAGTGCTTTGTTCTCTCAAAATAAAATCCTTGTAGGGAAGAGGGGGAAAACTACATTAATAGCTATCGCTGGTTTGAACCCCGCAACTTCATTCTAAGTAAATGTTTTAATTCAGGAGTAAAAATGAACCATGAGCCCACCTCAGTTAAGGGTTTATTATCATGATAGGTAATATATATTAGATTCATCACTTACTTCAATATCATAAAACTGGATGCTATATGACATACGATAGTGAATACGGATCACACGTATCCCTATATCGGGATAGAATCAAACAGGTTATTGATGACTCTCTCAATGAACATCCTAATTCAATGATTCTACGTGTTGATCTGCATGACCCAATTGATACAGAAAATATGGATAACCCATTCTTTCAACCCAGGGTTGACTCTGGTGCTATATCTCGCTTTACTAGTGCGTTAAAAGCAAAGCTTGAACACGATAAGCATATTAAAACTCAACGAAAAGACTGGCCTGAGAGTCGACATTCTACCTTACGTTACGCATGGGTTAGAGAATATACCAAAAATGGAAAGCGGCATTATCATTTAATACTGTGCTTCAATCAGGATGCTTATTATCATGTAGGTGATTACGATTTAAACCGTAACACTCTAAGAACAATGATAACAACAGCTTGGTACAGTGCACTTGGCATCCCGCTTGATGACTCTGGGAAGTTAGTTAATTACCCGTCAAATGGCAAATACCTTCTCAATCGTAAAAGGAACAACTTCGAGCAAACTTACAACGATTTGATGAACAGGGTGGATTACATGACCAAAGTAAGGACTAAAATAGTCGGTGATGGAGACCGTAATTTCGGTTGCAGTCGCGGGTAATTTATTTTTTACAGCAATGGCCTTTCTTATGGATGGAAAGGCCAATATTCTTCAGTTAAAATTATTAGCTGCTTGGGGTGTGCATATCGGACGAAAAGATAGCATCCAGAATTTCAGTCGATTTCAGTAACTTTTCAAGTGCTGTTCTTAGTGGGGAAAATACCTCATGCTCCACTGGAAATTCACCATACTCCCTCCAGCACTCAGTAAGTAATATTGGGTCAAGGGTAACAGGATGAAAATACCCACCCTTTCCCCTATCCACTAATCCTAATTCATGGAGTTGCTTACGATGTTTTTGCTGAATTGCAAGCGTATAACTAGTAATCTTTTTGGCCCCACCAAAAAAGCCAGCATTCAGTTTAAACTCAAAACCAAACTGTCCCTGCTCGGTTCCTGTACCAGTTAGCACGGCTAAAATATAATCATTTCCATCAGTAACTGTCGAACTGTTTTCAAACCAATATTTGCAATTAATTCCTTCAATTACCCAGGTTGGGTGGGCCAGCCAGCAATAATCCTGATGTTCATAATTTGCTTTGCCTACCCAGTTACTGTCGTTCATAAATCGTTCAACACACTGATCAAAGCTTTTCCAGAAGGCTGGGATTATATACTGTTCAAAATAAACGACAGCTTCGTTAAACATCTTTAGTTTAGAAAGTATCAGTATACCGGCCTGACGTTCCGTTTCGCTATGTGGGTTCATGTCTAATCCCTTAAATTAAAATTTACGAACTCGATTAAGAAAGCAAAATGCTGCATGTGCAGCCATTTGGCGTGAAGGTGAGTTTTCATTGGCAGAAATGAGTTCTTTGTAATGCGGTTGCAACGAAGACCCTAAAGTTGTGGCGAGACTTCGCCAAGAAATACAGGGAACATCCTCTGGTTTGAAATGTGCCCCACAGGTCAGCGGCTTTCCACCATGGGGCGTTAAAAAGACAACGGCCCAAGGACGTGACATCGCGCGTACTTTGGCATCAGAACAGTATCTGGCAACTTGCTCCGGCTGCTCATATGCGTCAATTTTCACCTCGATAAGCAGGAAAAAATTATCCGCATTGATCTCTACATCAACACGATTTGTATTATCGCCGGTAGGATTCGTTTCAACTTGTACTCGGCAGTAGTTACGATAATCCTCAGGGATATCTTTCCGGTTGCGTCGTATTGTCCGTAAGAATGCCTGTAAAGGTAGTCTCCCGAAACCATGGGTCCCTTCGGGATCAAGAAGCCAAGCAAGGACTGCAGAATTGCGAACTTCTCTACGTTTGAGGCCAGCAACTTCCCATGGATCAAAAGATAAAGATCGATGCTGCAAAACTTTCAGTGGGTCAGAGAGTTGATTAAAAAATTCGGCTAATTGCACTGTATCAACATTTATTTTTTTATCTTTTTCTCTGGTCCATTCCTGATTTTTTGGCCATTGCTGAAAAAATTTCGGTAGCCAATCGACCAGTGAAAAATTATCATTATCCATTCGAGTACTCATTCAGAAGAGGATGTAGTTCTTGGACTGTATTAATCCGGTAACTCGGAATTAAGTTCATCTTCGATAGTTTCTGCCATAGTACGCCATGCTTGGAATCGTTGCTGACTTTCCCTACTGGCATTCAGGCTGGCTTCAAGTTCTCTGGCATTACTTTTCAAATCGCCAAAGAACTGCTCCTTGAACTGAGTTTTTCCTATCAGTTCTTTCAGATTCTCACGCTGAAGCTTAAAGTTCTGAATCATACCTGCAATGGCTTCCTGGAATTCTCTTTCTCGCTGATATTGCTGGTAACTATCCCACGCCTCCAGCGCTATACCGACTACAATCAACGCTCCATTTGCCCCTTTCGCCAGTTTAGTCGCTCCCCAAGGCTTGAATTTTAATGCATTCCCGAAATCCTTACCAAATAACTTACCCATGCCAACAATACCATCGCGGGCACCGATCACGGTCTTGTTGTTAATCAGATTACCCTTTAGGACATGATTAATGCCTTGTTTTCCAAACGCCTTGATAGTGGTATTGAACTGATTAACTTCAGTGTCAAAGCTTAGTTGCATTTTCTCCATGTTGATTTCAATCGGCTGAATCTGTCGGCTGAATTCGTTTTCCAGTCGCATGCTGACGATAATTCCATCATCGCCCACTTCACGTTCAAAGAACTCGCTGAAGGTTTCCATGCTGCATCCTTGAGCTTGCAGAATTAGATCGGAGAAGTAGCGGATGACAAATTCACGCAGATTAATCACGGTGTTTTCGATTTCCCGATCTGCCTGTGCGAGCTCCGTTTTCATTCGGCTATAAAGGCTGTCGAGTTTGAGGACTTCTTGAGATATTTTTTCATCGTTATCAATAGCAACGGGCAGCTGGTTGTGCAAAATATCGCGGATAACGCTGCTGCGCATGTCATTGGCCAGAGCCATATTGCCACCGCTGTGTTGGATCTTTTCAGTGGTTGCGGCTTGCAGGCTGGATATGTGAGATAACGATTTAAACTGTTCACTATTCGCCAGCCAGTGCTCAGTCCCTAGATCAAAGGGGTCATCCCGTAGTCCATCTCGATGATTTCGGGGCGTTCAACACGTGGGTGCGGCACGAAATCCAACTCAACGATGCGCGTCCACTGGATATCATTATCCGGTCGTTCGTTGGCCTGCGGAACCTCTTCAAGCAATGTTGGCGCTTCGATGCGGGTGACGACGAAATCCCGAAACTCTCCACTCTTGCGATCAAAGGCCCGGGCGTGCCAGCGCAGGCCGGTATCTACCAAAGCAAAGGGCACAATGACCCGTTCGGACTTTCCGCTGCTCATCGAGTGGTAGCGGATGGCGACGGGGCGCTTGGAGTGGATGGCTCGACAAATCACGGCCAACACATCCATCTTGGGTATGCTCAGGGCTGTGGGGGATTCACAGGGTAGCAACGCCTGCATTGGGCCATTCACGCCATCGCCAAAGCCCAGAGCCAGCGCCGACAGAACACGCTGCGATGCGTGCTCGAACAACGGAGAGAACGCCTGCCCGATACGATAGATCTTGTCGCTACCATCAAAGGTGATGTTATTCGGAGCGATCTCCCGGTACAAAGCCAAATCGCGAGTCGCTCCTGCTGGAGCAACGCCAAAGCGCTCAATCAGATCTGGGCGACCGATCTCACCGAAGAAGTAAAGCCGAAAATCGATGTAGGCCAGCCGTTCGCGCTGGACCTGACTCAAGTCGTCAAGCCGCTTACAAGGGGGACTAGGCATGAATCATCACTATAGGGAAAAATAAAAATTTAATACGGTAATCAATAAAGTGCCATGATTATAATCAAATTGATGACAATCAGCATTAATACTTATGTAAAAGCAAGAGATGACGTTTCAAATATAGACAGTCATCGTATTAGCTGATGTTTCTATAACGTTAGATTAATGCCTAACAACTATAAAACCTTACTGCCCAATGCCCTATCGCCCCTCGGACAATTTGCCCTTATCCACTGATCGGGCCTGAGGATGAGGGGGGCAGAATAACCTAACGACTTAGGGGCCGGGATCACAGGCGGCAGCTGTTTAACGCTTACCTTAATTCAAATTATTTTCAGACATATATCATTCTTCTGAACATACCCGACTAACGGCGGAATCTCACGATTCTGCCGTTTTTGTATTATTTTTCAGAGGAGTAGTAATGAACAATTCTGAAGGTTTGAAGCCGTTTCAGCAGTCGCTTGATGGTCTGCCACAATGGGTATCTGAACGTATATTGCAGCAGATAAATCAGTTAACCCGCTACGAGCCAGTGATCGGCATTATGGGTAAATCCGGAGCCGGGAAATCCAGCCTGTGTAATGCCCTGTTTGCCAGTGAGGTATCGCCAGTCAGCGATGTTGCTGCCTGTACCCGTGAGCCACTGCGCTTTCGGCTGCAGGTTGGTGAGCGGTTTATGACGCTGGTGGACCTGCCCGGTGTGGGTGAAAGTGGCGCTCGCGATACCGAGTATGCTGCGCTGTACCGCGAACAGCTTCCTCGCCTCGACCTGGTGCTGTGGCTCATTAAAGCCGATGACCGCGCACTGGCAGTGGATGAGCACTTTTATCATCAGGTAATTGGGGAGGCATACCGGCATAAAGTACTGTTTGTGATCAGCCAGTCGGATAAGGCCGAACCCACCAGCGGTGAGGGACTATTGTCCACGGCGCAGAAGCAGAATATCAGCCGCAAAATCTGTCTGCTGCATGAGCTGTTCCAGCCCGTACATCCGGTGTGTGCTGTGTCGGTCCGTCTACAATGGGGGCTTAAGGTGATGGCCGAGCGAATGATTAAGTGCCTGCCACGTGAGGCCACCAGCCCGGTAGTGTCGCAACTCCAGTCTTCCTTTCGCACGACGGTAGTCCGGGAGCAGGCTCGTAGCGACTTTGGTGAAACCGTCGGTGCTGTACTCGATAGCATCAGTGCCTTTCCCCTGATACCCGCCCCGGTGCGGGCCGTCATTCAGGCCGTGCGCAACACCGTGGTGTCAGTGGCCCGCGCCGTCTGGGATTTCTTCTTCTGAATATTTAACCCATTCCTGTTATTTCCCTGACCCTGTCGCCGATGCGACGGGGATCCCTTTTATTTGTTTTCCCGTTATGAGGAGTCTGCTTATGACCCGTCTGGCTTCGCGCTTTGGCGCAGCAAACCTTATTCGTCGCGACCGCCCGTTAACCCGCGAAGAGCTGTTTCGCGTGGTGCCCAGTGTATTCAGTGAGGACAAACACGCATCCCGTAGTGAGCGTTATACCTATATACCCACCATATCCCTGCTGGACAGCCTGCAGCGCGAAGGCTTCCAGCCGTTCTTTGCCTGTCAGACCCGGGTACGCGACCCGGGTCGACGCGAGCACACAAAACACATGCTACGCCTTCGTCGGGAGGGGCAGATTACCGGTAAACAGGTACCAGAAATTATCCTGCTCAACTCCCATGATGGCACCAGTTCGTACCAGATGTTGCCGGGTTTATTTCGTGCGGTTTGTCAGAACGGGCTCGTCTGCGGTGAGTCATTTGGCGAGGTGCGTGTGCCGCACAAAGGCGATGTAGTGAGTCAGGTGATTGAGGGGGCCTATGAAGTGCTGGGCATTTTTGACCGTGTGGAGGAGAAGCGGGATGCGATGCAGTCGTTGCTGTTGCCACCACCTGCGCAGCAGGCACTGGCAAAAGCCGCGCTGACGTACCGCTTTGGTGAGGACCACCAGCCGGTGACTGAGTCGCAGATCCTCTCCCCGCGCCGCTGGCAGGATGAGAGTAGCGACCTGTGGACCACGTACCAGCGTATTCAGGAGAACCTGATTAAGGGTGGGCTCAGTGGCCGTAATGCCAAAGGAGGACGGTCACATACCCGTGCCGTTCGCGGTATAGACGGGGACGTGAAACTTAACCGGGCACTGTGGGTGATGGCGGAAGCGATGCTCACGCAACTGCAGTGACCGTTTAATGTTGCCGCTTTGTTAATATCGGACACCACCTGTCCGCATCGCACCGTGCTGGCGGTCCTCACTCACTGAGGAATGGCCTGTAACCCCCGCTGCCTCTGGCTTTTGCAGAAATGAAAAATAGTTTCTGTGATGTCCATACCCTGTCCGACCCCCTCTTTAAAGTAATCACATCATTTTCAGTCAGTTAACTTTCACGGAGAACGTCTCATGACACAGGCAGAACGCCGCCATGACCGGCTGGCTGTCAGGCTGTCACTGATAATCAGCCGTCTGGTGGCAGGGGAAACGCTGAGTGTGCGTAAGCTGGCCGCTGAGTTTGGTGTGTCGGTGCGCACGCTGCGGCGTGATTTTCGTGAGCGGCTGATGTATCTGGACCTGGAGTATCAGTCCGGATATTGCCGCTTACGTACTGCGGGCAGTGAGACGCAGATGGTGCCCGACGTGCTTATCTTTGCCCACCGCAGCGGGATGGCCGGTCTTTTCCCTGGCTTTGACCGTCGTCTGGTAAACGCACTGCTGATGTGCGATGAGTCTCCCTGCGTAATCGCACCCGCCAGTCCGGCTCCTTCGCTATCAGGCGCATTGTCTTTCTGGCGACTGATTCAGGCCATTACCGGGCGCAGGCGGGTGACGCTGATTGCCGAGGGGCAGCGCTGTGAGCGGCTGGCACCCTGCCGGTTACTTATCCACCAGCAGGCCTGGTATCTGGTGGCAGAGCACGACGGACATATCGCCGTATTCACCCTGGATGAAATCCATCTGGTTCAACCCCTGCAGGAGACTTTTCGCCGCAATGACAGTCTGTGCCGCCTGACTGAAGACCCGGTCTTCAGTCAGGCCTTACCCCATTTTCGCTTTATCCAGCAGTCACTGCTTACGTTTGTTCCGGCTGACAGCCCACCGGAATAGCGCAGGCGTTGTTATCAACCCGGCAACAGGGAGGAGCCCAGTGCCCGTTATTGCCATTATCGCCATTGTTATCATCGTCATTATTCTGAACAAAACCGGGGTGTCCGAGAGCCTCACAGCCCTGACACTCGCCACCGTTGCTGCACTACTGACGGGAGGTGGCGCAGCTGGTGCTGCTAGTGTCGCGCTGACGCCGTTCGTCGGCGTGCCGGTGGGTATTTTCGTGGGGATTTATGTCTTTGCCAAAGTGGTTCGTCTGATTTCAGGGAAAAAATAATGAAACGTAAAACACTACCTCTGCTAGCGCTGGTTGCCACCACTCTGTTTCTGAGCGCCTGCGATGACAGGAGTGATGACCTCAAAGCTATCAGTAAATTTAAGGACCTCACGCCTCCGCGCTTCAGCGATGTGGTCAGCCGTCAGGATGATGTCAGGGAAGAATGGTCGCAGATTGCTCTTTCTGGCCCCACTCTGCAGGTCTTACGTACCCGCCAGTCGCCCGATGGTTGCGAGGGCGGCAGTTACTACTATCTGGTGGATATGGAGGAAAAAACCGTCCAGCCTCTGATGAATGCGCTATGTATTGCCGACAACATCAACCTGGAATACCACGAGAAAACTGACCCGCGCACCCGGGAGCGTTTCCTTGAATATTCCCATGACGGCAAACTGATGGGACGGCTGCTGATACCCTCAAATCCTGATAACCGGGAATAAATACAAAGACAAAGGAGACAGAAATGAAAGTACGTTCACTAAGCCGGTATGTGCTCTCAGGCGTGCTGCTTACCAGCTTTAATGCCTCAGCGGTTCCCGGACTATGGCAGCAGGGTTATGGCCAGGGCAATGCGGAATACAGCGTGACGGATGCAAGTGGGAAAATGTTTACCATCAACTGTACGGAAAATCCGGACCAGAACGGTATTTACCAGCACTCGGTTTTTCTGACCCTCGCAGGGGATAAAACGATCAGCTCGCATGATAACAGTACCGACATCACAGTGGTGATGGACCATAAGCAATATGCCATTCCCTCAACCCTTGGCTGGCGTAACGGGGATAATGCCTGGTTTAGTTTCATCATGGATATCCGTAAGGCCAGGCAGTTCGAAGTCTACGTCAATGACCGCAAAGCAGGGACCTTCAGCGTTGACCTAACGAACGCTACGAAGGCACTGCCAACATTAGCGGACTGCACTAACGAGTGACTGTTGCGCTTTCCATCCACAACAACATACCTGGCTGCCTCTGGCAGCCAGGGCTTATTTTTTTCCTTTCTATTTCCACCGATTAGTCCAAGCATTTCCGAATAATGAGCGCAGTGGCCAGTTTTAGTTGACCATATAGAAATGATAAAATAATCACGTGTTATGTTGAGATTATTTATTTAGCGGTTGAGAGAAACTATGGATAAAATTTGTGATAAGTGTGCACACATGATGAGTGCATGCACCTGTGGAACTTGTGAGAACTGTGACGAGAAAGAATCGGATTGTACCTGCAAAAAATGTAGCCAGTGTAATAATCTTGAGGACTTCTGCTCTTGCAGAGTTTGTGAAGAATGTAGTGAAAAAGAAGCAGAGTGCTGCTGTTAAAATGTTAACAATACCGGCTGCAGGAGCTACCTGCCTGCAGCTTCGATTGCCGACGTGACCCGCTCCCAGTTGGTTAGTGTATTTCGATTCTTGCAACAATCGCTGGACTCACAGCATAAAGCGGACAAGCTTTCTAAACTAAAGGTCCGCTGAGAGCGAAGAGCGGACTTTCCATTTTTGAAATATTGGTACATAAAGCGAATGAGGCGTTCAAACTTCATCTGACCCGCTGAAGTGAAGTGATGATGAATCAGACCTGTCCAAAATCAGAGAGTTCGCAAA
This sequence comes from Enterobacter cloacae complex sp. ECL352, assembly GCF_020149545.1. Lineage (NCBI taxonomy): Bacteria > Pseudomonadati > Pseudomonadota > Gammaproteobacteria > Enterobacterales > Enterobacteriaceae > Enterobacter > Enterobacter cloacae complex sp. ECL352. The sequence goes on along the minus strand of NZ_CP083709.1, from coordinate 1,670,422 downwards.
ACGAAAATACAGATTTGTATAAAAAGTTAAGCCTGCACCGCTTAATCAGAACTCGGCAAGATGGCAGGCTTTTAAAATCAGTAAATTTTTTGAGGTGTAAATATGCCGAAGTGTGAGCCGCTCAGCACCATTCTGGATGGTGCATCGTGTGAGGTCTTCTGCAGGCGAGTAATAAACTCCTTCGCCCACCAGTAACAATCATAACGTTTCACTTTTGCCAGCAATTTACTGTGCCTGCGTTTACGTTCATGCAAAGGCATCATCAGCGCCGAATGAAGTGATTCACTGGTATTGTAGGCATCATATGGGTTTACTGTTATCGCCTCGGTCAGTTGTTCTGCGGCTCCGGAAAACTCAGATAACACCAGTACTCCCGGGTTGTCGGCATCCTGTGCAAGAATGAACTCTTTGGCACATAAACTCATCCCTTCTGACAGCGGTGTGAACATGGCGACGTGCGCTTTTCTGTAAAGCGCATAAATGACGTCACGATTACAAAGTCCGTTATGGATGTAATTAACCGGATACCAGGAAAAATCACCGTATTGACCATTTATTTCACCGCAGAACCGTTCAAGTCTCGAATTTAGCTCGGGTGAAGAATGGGGATACTCGCGAGAAGGATCTGAAATTTGCAATAAACTGACATCCTGAATGTATTGCGGATATTTATTTAACAACTGGCGCATCGCATCCAGTCGATAGTGGATCCCACTTATATCGCTGATAACGTCATTGCTGATGATCACATCTCTCTGGTATTCTCTGACAGGTTCGGCATCCAGATTAATATTGTCGATGAGCGTGTTGTCGATACCACAGGGAAATATTCCCACTTTAATTAATCTTCCGTTAATTTGAATGGCATCGGTTGAGATTCGTTCAGCACGGTAGTACCGTAAAACATATGACAAGAAATTATTTATGTCAGCACTGGATTGAAATCCAATTAGGTCATATTGTAACAGTGACTGCATAAGCCAGTCATGTTCCGGAACAGTACGGAGTACCTCTCCTGGCGGGAAAGGCTGATGCAGGAAAAAACCACATTGGTTCTGACAACCTGCATCCTTCAGCATTTTTCCTGACGGCAGCAAGTGATAGTCATGCACCCAAACGATATCTTGTTTTTCAATATGTGAAATAACCGCATTAACCACATCCGTATTATAGGTTTTCCAGGTGATAAAAAACTCTTTTTTGTAACACGCAAGATCGGGGCGGTTGTGGAATATAGGCCACAGTACTTTATGAATATACCCCTGGTAATAGTTGTCGTATTCATTAGGTGAAAGATCCCAAGAGAAAACCTGGCACCCAGGTTTCAGGACATGCTGGACCGCGCGCGATTTTCTGGCCGTAGATATTTCACCATTCCAGCCAAACCACAGCCCGGGATGTTTTTTAAAGATCTGCGAAAGGCTGATGAGTAATGGATCAGCGATATTTTTATCCCGCGTTTCACTGCGGTTAGACAGAATAATTAAACGAGACATATTGACCTCATCTTTTTCATTAGCAATTGTTAGCGGCAAACCTTTTCTCAGAACGTTATTGCGGACTCTTCATGCGTTACAATACTTTCGAAAAGCGTCAGTTCCGCAAGTTTGCTGTGGATCCACTGCTGTGAGAATTCTCGGCCCAAACTCTCCGTCAGGTACGGGGATTCCTGAAAAGCGTCAAGTGCATGTTGTTGAAAAAGGGGTAATGGAGGCGCTACATGGATAATATTATCAAGATCATCATCATCAATATTTTCCAGGCCATATAACATTCCGGTCAGGATTGTTGCCATCACTAAATATGGGTTGGCATCAGCACCCGCCAGACGATATTCGATACGACTGTTTTCTTTTGATGAACATGGGATACGTAATGCCGCAGAGCGCTTATTATATCCCCAGGAACTGAACAGTGGTTCATTGAGGTTTTTACGCATCCTGCGGAAAGCATTCACCCCCGGAGCCATGATTGCGAGTGACCCAGGCATCAGGTGGAGTAAACCCGCCAGACACAGCCGTGTCATCTCGTTCAGCTCATCAGGCGCCGCGGCAAAAACATTATTGCCATGGATATCATTTAAGCTGATATGGAAATGTAAGCCGTTGCCCGCAAGCTGAGAAAAGGGCTTTGCCATAAAGTTGGCTTTATAACCAAACTCACTGGCAACAATGCTGGTTAAGCGGCGCAGTGCCAGTACGTTCTCGCAGACTTCCACCACCTGATGCGAATGTCGCAAATTAAGCTCGAATTGTCCGGGTTCCGCTTCACTGACAATCCCTGTCAGGGAAAGATTTTGCGCGGCAGCCATCTTTTCCAGACGTTCTATAAACGGCGTATACGTTGATGGTACCGCCATCTGAAAACATCCCTGTCCACGTGTTTCTGCTGTCTGCTGATCAATAAGATAAAATTCAATCTCCGGCGCGATGATCGGGTATAAGCCGTGATGATGGAACCGACGAAGCACATTCTCCAGTATGACCCTTGGCTCCATGGCATAGGGGACTCCTTCTGCATCCTGCATAGACAATAGCAACTGTGCATTTTCACGAGGCTCATAAGCTGAAGGTCGCAATGTTCCCTTCACAGGTAAACAGAGTCTGTCAGGTTCATCCATCACCAGACTATCGGAGGCTCGACAAACCACTTTTCCTTCCCAGTCCATCGAGTAAACTGATTGCGGGAAATAGCATCCATTTGCGGCAGACCAGAGGTCATCTACGGTGATCCGCTTCCCTCTGAACGTCCCGTTGACATCATTCAGATAGATATCAACATGCTTTGTCTCAGGGTACCGTAAAAGATAGTCTTTGACTTCCTGCTGGAATTCACTTCGTGAATCTCTCTGCTTTTCTATAGCCTCTGCACAAGTGTTTCCTGTCGGCTGCGAGAAGCTCAAAAGTGCCCGCATGTTTTGTAAAAGTGAGGATCTCATTATTGAATACATAATTATCTATCTGATATACCTTTCGGCGACAACAGGAGTATAAAAAATGGTTATGTGCATGGATATAAAGAAAGCGTTAAAAACAAAAGCGATGATGTAAAAAAACTATATATTTACGGGCCATTACAATAGTGCAAAATTACTTACAAGTCATTAGGTGTGCTGTAGTTAAATATTAATGAGGGGGCGATATTGGTTTTTTAATCATATTGCTGAGTGCTTGTTAAATATTTATATTCAACCTGCCTGATTTTTTCCTCCGCGTCCTGCGGAGGAAAACTGTCTACGCTTGATTAAAATACAAACCGATAACCCACACCGCTTTCTGTCAACAAGTGGCGGGGTCTTGCCGGATCGATTTCCAGTTTCTGCCTGAGATGGCCCATATAAATGCGCAAATAGTGACTATTTTCAACGGCATTCGGTCCCCACACCTGGCTTAAGAGTTGGTGGCGAGTCAACACTTTGCTGTTGTTATTAAGCAATAGTGCTAACAGGCGAAATTCAATAGGCGTAAGGTGGATCTCCACGCCACGGCGAGTCACAATTCGCGCGGTAATATCCACTTTCACATCCGAAAAGTGCCAAACAGTGTCAACCGGTGTTATGGCACTGTGTCGGCGGAGCAGCACCCGCATCCGCGCCTGTAATTCGCCGATGCCAAAGGGTTTGCAAAGATAGTCATCAGCACCGTGATCCAGTGCTTCAATTTTATCGTCTTCACTGCTGCGCGCAGAGAGCACCATGATGGGGACTTTGCTCCATTGCCTGAAGTCCCGGATAAATTCGACGCCGTCACCATCGGGTAATCCCAAATCCAGCACCACCAGATCGGGTTTGCGCGTTGCCGCCTCAATCAGACCTCGCTGCAGTGTTTCAGCTTCGTACACGCGCATTGATTCTGCTTCCAGTGCCAGGCGCACAAAGCGACGGATTTCTTTTTCGTCTTCGATAATCAGTACCGTTATCACATGACCTCACTCTAAACCGTCAATCTGTGGGGGCGGATCCTGTGGCAGACGGACGATAAAACTGGCTCCCCCATCAGCACGATTTCCGGCCACAATGGAGCCGCCGTGGACCTCGACTATCGCCTGACAAATAGCCAGCCCAAGCCCGACACCTGGGATCGCCGATTCTTTATTACCCCGTGAGAACTTGTCGAAAATGGCCTGTTCCTGCCCGGCGGATATGCCTTTGCCGTTATCCCAGACTTCAATCTCCATCCATCCGCTATCAACATGTGCATTCAGGCCGATAGTGGCATTACGCCCGGCATATTTACCGGCGTTTTCCAGCAGATTAATCAATACGCGTTCAAACAATGGCCCGTCGACATACACCAGTCGCAATGGCTCGGGGATATCAAGTTTAATTTTCTGTCCGTTCAGTGACATCTCCAGAATACGTAAGGCGCTGCCTACTATCTCCTCAAGCGTGATCCACTCTTTTTTAAGGCTGAATCCACCAGACTGGATACGGGCCATATCCAGTAAGTTGTTAACCAGACGCGTTGTATTCAGTACATGCTGGCGAATTTCACTTGCCTGCAGGGCATGTTTAGACCCTTCGCTGGCGAGATCGAGTGTGAGGATCTCCGCCTGGCCAAAAAGCACGGTCAACGGCGTACGTAAGTCATGTGACAGCGCAGCAAGCAGTGAATTTCGTAATTGTTCGCGTTCACTATTGAGGCGTGCCTGTTGTTCGCTTGAAATTAATGACTGGCGCTCAAAGGTGCTGGCGATCAGCATAATAAAAGTTTCAAGCAACCTCTGCTGCTCTGGGATCATTAACTGGCGAAGATTCGACGGTTCAACAATCACCAGGCCGTGTGTCTTATTGGCGCTTTTCAGCGGCAAAATCAGGTAGGGGACGCCCGGTAACGTATCAGTTCCCGCCCCGGCGGGCAGCCCTTTATCAAAACTCCAGCGCGCAATGCCATCATCCCAGGGCGTCATCCCCTGGCTCTGCGCAACCGCCTTCAGTTTTCCGGATGAATCGGGCAGTAATACCTGGCTCAGTGCATTAAATGTTGACTGAATGAATATCTCGCTGGTCTTCGCAATATCATTGCTGTTACGTCCGGCGGCCAGCGCCTTCGACATTTCATAGAGCTGTCGGGTGCGCTGCTCACGGTAGCGTGCAATACGCGCCTGATAACGCACTCCCGCTGTCAGATTACCGATGATAAGCCCGACAGTCAGCATCACGGCAAATGTCAGCAGATACTGCACATCGGAAACGGCAAGGGTGCCACGGGGGGCGATAAAGAAGAGATCAAAACTGATGACATTGATAAAGGTAGCCAGCACCGATGGCCAGCGGCCGTAAAACATTGCCACGACGACGACGCCGAGCAAATAGAGCATAACCAGGTTGGCGGCATCGAACGCCAGCAGCCATTGATTCGCGACAAGGGTAATCACTGTGCACAGCACCAGCGCCAGTACGCACCCCTGAATTTGTACGCGCCATTTATCACTGAAGGTGCGATTGTCTACCGTTTTGGCCTGCAAAACGGCGGGTTTGTCGTCCAATGCAATAACCATCAAATCGAGATCGGGGGCAGAGGCAGCGAGTGTCTCGGCAAAACCCGGGCGATAGAACCAGCGACGGCGATTGCGACGTCCAATCACAATTTTTCCGAGATTATGCTCACGGGCATAGCGCAGAATGGCTTTTTCCGGAAACGATTCTGAGAGTGTAGCGGTTTCTGCCCCCAACTCCTGGGCAAGGTGTAACGCACTCAGTATGGCGCGTCGCTGCTGCTCTGGAAGTTTGTGCAGGGCAGGGGTTTCCACGTAAACTGCACGCCAGACACTCCCGAGTTTTGCGGCCAGACGCGCAGCAGTGCGCACCAGCTTTTCATTACCGCTGTTATGACCGAGGCAAAGTAAAATGGCATCCCGGGTGTGCCAGACTTTTTGCTCACCCTGATCGTCTCGCCAGGCACGCATCTGGTCGTCAACGCGATCGGCTGTGCGCCGCAGCGCCAGTTCGCGTAATGCAATCAAATTCCCTTTACGGAAAAAGTGTTCAATTGCCCGCTCGGCCTGGCCGCCTATATAGACCTTACCCTCGTTTAAGCGTTGACGCAGATCGTCAGCAGGGAGATCCACTAACACTACCTCGTCGGCAGCATCAAAGAAGGGGTCCGGAACCGTTTCCCGCACCTGGATGCCCGTGACGCCGCTGACGACATCATTAAGACTTTCAAGATGTTGTACATTGACCGTCGTGAAAACATCGATACCGGCTTCCAGCAGTTCTTCTACATCCTGCCAGCGCTTGGGATGGCGTGAACCCGGCGCATTGGTGTGCGCCAGTTCATCCATCAAAATAAGCGGAGGACGCCGCGCAAGCGCAGCGTCCAGATCAAACTCCTGAATGAGACGTCCCCGGTAAGCTATGCGTTTAGCGGGTAACGTCGCCAGACCATCCAGTAAGGCGGCCGTTTCCTTACGGCCATGGGTTTCGACTACCCCAATCAGAATATCAAGCCCCTGCGCACGCAAGCGTTGCGCTTCCTGCAGCATGGCATACGTTTTCCCGACGCCAGCGCTGGCACCAAAGAAGATTTTCAGCCTCCCGCGGTGAAGAGCACCTGTCTGCTCTAACAGACGATCGGGATCGGGGCGATTGGGTTCTTCTGTCATTATTAATAACCTTATTTGCTCTGCAATGTATCCAGGGCCAGGTTTAACCGGGTCACGTTTACATAAGGCTGGCCAATAAAGTTCAACAGAGGCATCACGGTGTTTTCATCTACCAGACGTTGCACGTCCTGAGCAGACATACCCCGAGCTTGCGCTACGCGAGGCAACTGCCATTTTGCAGCATCCGGAGATATACCGTTATCCAGTCCACTGGATGATGCAGTGACCAGGTCAACCGGAACCGCGCCTTCAGCTTGTGGATTCGCCGCACGCAGCGCGTCCACACGCTCTTTGAACGCTTTATCCAGCTCTGGGTTACTGCCAGCCAGGTTGCTACCGCTGGTTGCCATTGGATTATATGGGGCTTCAGCAGTGGCCGAAGGACGGCCCTGGAAATACTTCGGCTCAGTAAAGTTCTGGCCCAACAACTCCGAACCTCGTACTTCACCATTCACTTCAATCAGTGAGCCATTCGCCTGATGCGGGAACCACCACTGGCCAAGCAGCGTCGTCAAGACGGGATAAAGACCACCCGTGATGAGCATCAGGATAACCAGCATCACGATTGCCGGACGTAACTGTGTCATAACAATATCCTCAAACCAGGCCAAACAGGGTTAACAACAGATCGATCACTTTAATGCCGATAAATGGCACAACCAGCCCACCCAGGCCATAAACCCACAGGTTACGGCGTAGCATCGCGGAGGCGGTGAGCGGTTTATAACTCACCCCTTTCAGTGCCAGCGGGATCAGGAACACGATGATCAGAGCGTTAAAGATAACTGCACTCAGAATCGCCGATGTGGGTGAATGCAGGTGCATTACATTGAGCGCATTCAACTGGGGGTAGGTCGCTGCAAACGCCGCCGGAATAATGGCGAAATACTTCGCCACATCGTTGGCAATACTGAACGTCGTCAGCGAACCACGGGTCATCAGCATCTGTTTACCAATGTGTACGACCTCAATCAGCTTGGTGGGGTTGGAATCCAGATCCACCATGTTGCCTGCTTCTTTCGCAGCCTGCGTACCCGAGTTCATGGCTACCGCCACATCTGCCTGCGCCAGCGCAGGGGCGTCGTTGGTACCGTCACCGGTCATCGCGACCAGACGTCCTTCCGCCTGATACTGGCGAATCAACGCCAGTTTGGCCTCAGGGGTCGCTTCGGCCAGAAAATCATCGACACCGGCTTCTGCCGCGATTGCCGCCGCCGTTAAGCGGTTGTCACCTGTGATCATGACCGTCTTGATACCCATTTTACGCAACTGGGCAAATCGCTCTTTGATGCCGCCTTTAACGATATCTTTCAGTGCAATAACGCCCAGTACTTTTGATCCTTCAACCACCACCAGTGGGGTAGCCCCCTGGCGTGCAACGCTCTCAACCAGCGTATTAACGTCTGCCGGGAAGTGACCGCCGTTAGCTTCAACATGGCGACGAATCGCATCAACTGAGCCCTTGCGGATCATTCGTTCGCCGATATTGATGCCACTCATACGTGTTTGCGCGGTGAAAGGCACAAAGGTGGCGTCATGTACATCGCGTTCGCGCAGGTTGAAGCGCTGTTTGGCCAGCACCACAATGCTACGGCCTTCCGGCGTTTCATCCGCCAGTGAGGAAAGCTGCGCCGCATCGGCCAGGACTTTCTCGTCAATACCCGGCGCAGGCAGGAACGCCGATGCCTGACGATTACCCAGGGTGATCGTCCCGGTTTTATCCAGCAACAGCACGTCAACATCGCCAGCGGCTTCCACGGCGCGTCCGCTTGTCGCTATGACGTTAGCGCCAAGCATACGGCTCATCCCGGCGACACCGATGGCAGATAGCAGTCCACCGATTGTTGTTGGGATTAAACACACCAGAAGCGCAACCAGCACCGTGACGCTGACAGCCACACCGCCATAGGCGGAGAACGGCCAGATGGTTACGGTGGCCAGCAGAAAAATCAGCGTCAGCGCGACCAGTAGAATGGTCAGGGCAATTTCGTTTGGCGTCTTACGACGTTGCGCCCCTTCAACCATGGCAATCATCCGGTCAAGGAATGTTTCGCCAGGGTTGACGCTACACTGAATCACCAGCCAGTCAGATAAGATGCGCGTGCCGCCGGTCACCGAAGCAAAATCACCACCGGATTCACGGATAACAGGCGCGGACTCACCGGTAATCGCACTTTCATCAACCGAGGCGCCCCCTTCGATGACTTCACCATCACAAGGAATAATGTCACCGGCTTCCACCAGTACCACATCGCCTTTGCGTAAGTCGGAGGCCGGAATGTGGTCAACCTGAGCGTCATGCTGCGGCGCTCGCAACTTACGTGCAAACGCCGTTTTCTTCACGCCACGCAGACTGTTTGCTTGCGCCTTGCTGCGTCCTTCTGCCATCGCTTCAGCAAAGTTCGCGAAAAGCACGGTTATCCATAGCCACGCGCTGATGGCTGCGGTAAACCCGGCACTTCCTGCAAGATGTCCGGTCGCCATTGCAATTGCCAGAATGGTGGTCAGAACACTGCCAATCCAGACAATGAACATGACTGGGTTACGCCACTGAATATGTGGGCTCAGTTTAATAATTGAATCTTTTAGCGCCTGACGGACCAGTGCAGGTTCGAGCAGGGCCAGTTGCTTACGGCTCATAAAACACGTCTCCACGGATCTCAACGTAATGAGAGATGTTCCGCCACTGGACCTAATGCCAGTGCGGGGATAAAGGTCAGAGCGCCAACCAGCACGACGGTGCCAATCAACAGGCCGATAAAGAGTGCGCCTGTTGTCGGTAATGTACCGGTACTGGCAGGCTGAATATTCTTACTGACCAGACTTCCCGCGATAGCCATCACCGGAACAATCACGCCAAAGCGACCCACGAACATGCAGAAGGCCTGTAGGCTGTTCCAGAACGGTGTATTCGCGCCAAGACCGGCGAATGCACTACCGTTGTTATTTGCTGCGGAAGAGACGCCGTACAGCACTTCGCTAAATCCGTGGATACCCGGGTTATAAATCCCTGCGCGACCAGCCTCTGTCATCAGTGCCAGCGCTGTCCCCAGAAGAACCAGTGCAGGCGTTACCAGAATAGCGATAGCGGTCATTTTCATTTCCCGCACATCGATTTTCTTACCAAGATATTCCGGGGTGCGGCCAATCATCAGTCCGGCAATAAATACGGCCAGCAGGACATACATCAGCATCCCGTACAGACCAGAGCCAACACCGCCGAAAATCACTTCACCGACTTGCATCAGCCACATTGGCACCATGCCGCCTAGCGCAGTAAACGAGTCATGCATCGCATTTACCGCACCACAGGATGCTGCAGTTGTGACGACTGCGAATAGGCTACTGGCCAGAATGCCGAAGCGGCTCTCTTTACCTTCCATGTTGATATTGCTGGACGCGCCCAATTCCATCAGGTGTGTGTTACCGTTGGTTTCTGCCCACATCACCACCGCAACGCAAATCACGAAGATAATGGTCATTGCCCACAAAATGGCATGTCCCTGACGAGCATCACCCACCACTTTGCCAAAGGCAAAACACAGCCCTGCGGGGATCAGGAAAATCGACAGCATCTGTACGAAGTTACTCAGCGCAGTCGGGTTTTCAAAAGGATGCGAAGAGTTAACGTTAAAGAAGCCGCCACCATTGGTGCCGAGCATTTTAATCGCTTCCTGGGATGCAACCGGCCCCATTGGCATCATTTGCTTAACCCCTTCAAGGCTGGTGTAAGCCTGATACTCTGCAAAATTCTGAATCGCGCCTTGTTGGATCAGGAACAGGGCATAAACCAGAGAGATCGGCACCAGAACATAGAGCGTGATACGGGACAGATCCTGCCAGGCATTACCGAGGGTTGTCATCGCGCGGCGCGCAAATGCGCGGGTCAGTGCAAATACCACGGCAATACCGGTCGCAGCGGAAAGGAAGTTCTGCACGGCGAGCCCAGCCATCTGGCTGAAATAGCTCATGGTGCTTTCACCCGAATACGCCTGCCAGTTAGTATTTGTCACAAAACTAACCGCAGTGTTCATTGCCAGATCCCAGGATAACCCCGGTAACTGTTGTGGGTTGAAGGGCAGGATCGCCTGAGCGGTCAGGATACTGAAAAGCACGACGATGCCCAGAACGTTGAAGAGTAAAATTGCTGTTAAGTAGCTCTTCCAGTCCATTTCGCTGTTTTGAATGCCGGATAGTCGCCACAAACCTCTCTCGAATCCCGTGACACCAGGCAATGGCTCGCCCTCAATTAAGCGTGCAAGGAGAGAGCCAATAGGTTTTGCCAACAGCATCAAAATGACCAGGAAACTGGAAATTAATAAAAAACCTGACGCAGCCATCAGAATTCCTCCGCCTTAATCAGGGCATAGACCAGATAGCCCAGTAGCAGGAAAACCAGCACGATGCCGATTATTACGCCTGTACTCACACTCCACCTCCAGGTAGACGTTTAAACTGGAGGTGAGTGTAGATTTTTCGATGCAAAAATTTTGTAAAAAGGTAATCAGGTGGGTGTAAAAAAAGTATAAAAATTTACGTAAATGAGCGGAAAGTAATCAAGCGGCACTCGCAAAAGCATGCTATCCGTCGTTTAATGGCAGCGCGTGGGATTATGATTATATTCAGTCAGCAGTGAGGCTTACTGCGCAGACATAGGTTACGGAAAAACAACTTACAGTTTATTGATGGCATTGCGGAGCAGCGTTTGAAGAATCACTATTCTATTAACATTTCCCAGTTTCATGTCGTGATTCATTTATGCGGTTTTTTGGTGATGCTTTACAGCTTTTCCATGTTGCCGCCAATGCTCGTGGCGTTGTTTAACAAGGAAAGAAGTTTCTTTATTTTTCTTATTACCTTTGCCACTTTTTTCAGTTTGGGAGGTGGAGCCTGGCTTGCGACCAAACGGGCGGGTATACAGCTGCGAACACGCGATGGATTTGTCATTATTGTTCTGTTCTGGATCCTCTTCTCTTTGATCAGTGCTATTCCAATCTGGCTGGACAGTGCGCTGGGACTGAGTTTTGCTGATGCCTTATTTGAGGGCGTTTCAGGCATAACTACAACCGGTGCGACAGTGGTCGGTGATGTGAGTGCGCTGCCTCGATCGTATCTTTACTATCGCTCACAGCTGAATTTTATCGGAGGCTTAGGGGTTATCGTCCTTGCGGTTGCGGTTCTGCCACTGCTTGGTATCGGTGGGGCGAAACTATACCAGTCTGAAATGCCAGGACCGTTTAAAGAGGATCGCCTGACGCCACGGCTTGCAGATACCTCTCGCACCTTGTGGCTAACCTATTTATTGCTGGGGATGGCCTGTTCTTTTGCCTATATGCTTGCCGGGATGCCAGCCTTTGATGCGCTCTGTCACGGTTTATCAACCGTTTCACTCGGGGGATTTTCCACGCGTAGCGAAAGTATTGGTTTTTATGACAGCCATGCTATTGAACTGGTGGCCGGATTGTTCTCTTTGTTGTCAGCGCTTAATTTTACGCTCTGGTATGTGGCGCTTGCCAAACGGACCCTGAAGCCCTTTCGTCAAAACACCGAAGTACGTTTTTTTCTGGGGATCGCGCTTGTTGTCACGCTCATTACGGCGGCTCAGGTCTGGCATGCCGGGATGTATAATGCCACTGACAGCCTTGTTCATGCCTTCTTTCTCGCAAGCTCAATGATGACGGATAACGGTCTGGCAACCGCTGATTATGCCAACTGGCCGGTGCATACGATTGTCTTCCTGCTGTCGATGAGTTTTTTTGGTGGATGCGTAGGTTCAACATGCGGTGGTATTAAAGCGCTTCGGTTCCTTATTTTGTTTAAACAGAGTCGACACGAGTTACATCAACTTGCTCATCCCCGTGCGATGATGAGCATTAAGGTAGGCGGAAGCGTTGTTAACGATCGCGTATTGCATTCAGTGTGGAGTTTCTTCTTTCTTTATGTCTTATTTACCGTGGGTTTTATTTGGACATTGAATCTGATGGGGTATGATTTATTGACGTCGTTCGCGACAGTGGCTGCGTGTATTAATAATATGGGCCTCGGGTTTGGTGAAACCGCCTCAACATTTGGTACCCTCAAGGATGAAGCAAAATATCTGATGTGTGCAGCAATGATATTAGGCAGGCTGGAGATATATCCAGTGTTGATTCTTTTTTCACGTTTCTTCTGGCGTAAGTAAATTAAGGCAGTTATTAGTGGCAAAGACTATAAAGGCATGAAATTTCAACTAACTTTGAACGAATGCCTTTAGGACCGCATCTCGCTGTGAGATCAACGGATCGATGCAACGCTATCGGACAATATTGCGTGTATCGGTTTAGTCTACCATTTGAGCAACTTCGGAATGAATGCTCGCTCCTTGCACTAACTTACCCGAAGCGCTGCTCACTGGCAGCTGTGAGCGAAGAGCAGACATAAATCGGGCTAAGGATTTGAGCATGATGCATTGAGGATGATTTATTCTCTGCATTAGAGCCCGAAAGGCGTTTAAGTAAAATTGGTATTAAATCAGCCTTATCTGAACTGGCTCACTCACATCGTCAGATTACCTGTAATAGATCGACAGTCATCTTTATTTGTTAACTGACCCAGTTGAAAATCTCGACCTGAACCAGGACCATCCGCTGACAATACTTATGCCACCCAGGATTAGTATCGATCCTGAAATAAACCCTGGTTGTAGCTGTTCTTTCAAAATAAACACTGCCGTAACGACCCCAAATACAGGCGTCATGAATGAGAGAACACCGAGCTGTGATGCCATGTATTTGCGCATTAAACTGTACCAGGCTAAATAACTCAAAAAACCAACTATTGCGCTTTGAAAGATTAAACTAACAATCCCGACGGTGCCGGGTTCAAAATGATTCTGGCCAGAGAAGTATGAATAGGCTGATAAAACAAAAAAACCTCCTGTAAGTTGATAAAAAAGTGTATGAGAAGCCGGCGATTCACTAAGAGAGGAGCATCGGACGAGGACGGTAGTGGTTCCCCATGACAGGCCTGCAAATAATCCCATTATGTCTCCTGCAAGAGTTTGGCTGGAGTTACCACCCGGAGCCTTACCTGACAGAAACGCAACACAAATCCCTGCAAATGTAATTGCTATCCCTACCCATTGCGGTGCACACAGTCGTTCATCGGTCTTAAAAAACTGTAGCCCCAGAGCAGCAAAAATTGGAGCGGTGTAGAGGAATACTGACATGTGCGATGCCGACGTATATCGCAGGCCTTCAGCAACAAATAGGAATTGCAAACCAAAAAGTATGCCCACTGCTCCCCCGGGAACGACGCAAATAGCAAAGTTTCTTAGAGGCGTTTTTTTAAGAATAAACAATAAACATATAAGGCCCGCCGCAACCCCACTTCTGATTGCTACCTGTAGAACCGGAGAAATTTCATCGGCTACACCTTTAATTGCAACCTGCTGAATTCCCCAAATAACGCACAGCGAGGTCATGACCAGTGTGGCATAAGCGTCAACCTGTTTTCGCTGTATTGTCACTTAATTCTCCATCAAATCGATTTATTTAAAGTACACTGGCAGTTGTGTAATCCGCCCACTGCGGGACTTATAATTCATGTTTTAGCATATAGATACATGACTGCACTGTTTGACCGGTAAATGTGGTTACCTTTACCGGAACCCGTTCATATTCAGAACCTTCGAAATCATCGAGGATGTCCCAGTGATTGGGTAAACTCTCGGAGGTGAAAAGAAAGCCCTGTACACGATTACCTGAGTCATCTAGCACAATTCCCGGATAACCCATCTCGGCACCCCAGCCTTTCTCTAATAAAGAACCACCAACGTGGCCCTCCTGCCATATTCCCCCGATATTTTCAAGAATATGAGCATTAGGCCGGCCAGGACCGAGTGTCCCGTAAACAAATAAACTTTCCATAATTCCTCCGGTATCGCTATGAAAATAGTAATGTTCTTTAAGTTGATTTTGATTTTCGGACTCTGACCTGACAAATCATTTGTTCTCACAATACGCGTGAATTATTATCACGCGTATGATGTTCGATAGCCTTCCCCCATTGCAGACTCTGCGCGCTTTTGAAGCCACTGCCCGCCTCTCAAGCATGACGCTGGCGGCAGCGGAGTTGCACGTTACGCATGGCGCGATAAGCCGGCAAATCCGGAAGCTCGAAGAGCATCTGGGGTTAAAGCTATTTTTCAGACTGACACGGCAGATAATTTTGACGGAGCAAGGGGCTGAATTTCACCATGTGGTTACTCGTCTTTTGAGTGATTTAATGAGGGAGTCTGAGCGTCTGCGTGGAAGAAACCTGATAAAGAGTTTACGTATAAGTACAACGGTTTCATTTGCCAGTAAGTGGTTAGCACCGCGTCTCAGCCGGTTCAGGCAGAGATATCCTGAATTTGATATTGAACTGGATGTTACTGACATTAATGTGGACCTTAATGATGGTCAGGTAGATGCCGCAATTCGTTACGGCCTTGGCAATTATCGAGATGTTTCGTCTGAACGTATGTTCGATGAAACAGTCACGCCTGTATGTAGCCCAGATTTTCTCGAGAAACATAATGGTCTGACAGAGATTAAAGGTCTTTTAAACTGTGTTCTTCTGCATGAGTACAGAATGCTGGCGAACTGGAAGGCATGGTTTGAGATGGCCGGAGAAAAAAACTTTAGCTGCCAGCAGGGGCCCTTATGGACTCTTGGCAGCATGGCGACTGAGGCTGCTATACGTGGCGAAGGTGTTGCTCTGGGGCGCAGTCTTCTGATTGCAGATGATGTAGCTGCTGGAAGGCTTGTTGTTCCGTTTCCACAGTACAAACTTAAGGCTGAGCGGGGATACGATTTAGTCTACCGTTCAGATAATCAGGATTCATTTAAAATAAGCATTCTAAGACAGTGGCTCTCTGAAGAATTGAGTTCGCTGAAAGATTGAATGCTGTCTAACAAAGGTCCGCTCCTGGCACAAAACGGCCTATCAGCATTATAAAAATATTCAGATATATATCATTCCTCTGAACATACACAACTAACGGCAGAATCTCACGATTCTGCCGCTTTTTTATTATTTTTCAGGGGGGTAGTAATGAATAATTCTGAAGGTTTGAAGTCGTTTCACTAATCGCTTTATGACCTACCGTAGTGGGTATCGGCTGATTGCGCAGCAGGGCCATTGGTTCCTGCCAGTATCACCGGCGTTAACATTGAAGACGACTAGGGCAGGCATGGAACTTTGAACCGGATGCCGGTGAAGGTCTTAACCGCTATACCCGCAAGCCAGGCATCTGTACGGACGTATCCATCTGCTGGCTCCGCATGATTTACCAGCAACATTTAATCTTCCCGAACACTCATTATTACCGCATACGCCAGCCATCGCCGCTGGCGTTTTTTTATTGACGGAGACATACCCATGACAACAGCGACAAAAAACAACCTCGCATCTGCTGCTAACGAATCCGAATTTGAACTGACCGTAACGCAGATACCCGACGAACAGCGTATCTGCTTCTGGCCGCAGTACTTTGGCTCTATCCCACAATGGATAACGCTGGAACCCCGCATTTTCGCCTGGATGGACCGCTTCTGTGACGAGTACAACAGTGGTATCTGGTCCTTTTACACGCTCAGCAATGGCGGCGCGTTTATGGCCCCTGATGCTGACGTTGACGATAAATGGCATCTGCTCAACAGCATGAACGGCAATGATGCGGAAATGAGTGCAGAAGCGGCAGGCATCGCGGTCTGCCTGATTGCGTACAGTCACCATGCCTGCCGTAAAGAATGTGACGCGATGACCGCACACTATTACCGCCTGCGGGACTATGCCCTGCAGCATCCAGAGGCCCACGCCATTCTGCGTATCATCGACTGATCGGAGTAACAACGAATGAAACAGCTTTCCTTTTTACCCGGCGAGATGACGCCACAGGACCGGCGTCTCATCCAGCGGGCACTCAGGGCTCTGGACCGACACCTGCATGAGCCCGGCGTGGCCTTCACCTCTTCACATGCTGTCCGTGAGTGGCTGCGACTGCATATGGCCGCACTTGAGCGGGAAGAGTTCCGGGTGTTGTATCTGGACAACCAGAATCAGTTGATTGCCCATGAGACGCTCTTCACCGGCACGATTAACCGTACTGAGGTGCATCCCCGGGAAGTGGTCAAACGTGCTCTGCACTTCAATGTCGCAGCAGTAATACTCGCGCACAACCATCCTTCTGGCGAGACAACACCCAGCCAGGCTGACAAAGCCCTTACGCAGCGACTGGTGCAGGTGCTTCAACTGGTGGATATCCGCGTCCCTGACCATCTGATTGTCGGCGGCAGGCAAATCTATTCGTTCGCAGAACACGGTCTGTTGTGAGGTATGACATGAAAATTATCAGTAAACGCCGGGCAATGACGATATACCGCCAGCATCCTGAGTCCCGAATCTTTCGCTACTGCAGTGGAAAATATCAGTGGCACGGTAGCGTCTGCCATTACACCGGCAGGGACGTTCCGGATATCGCAGGTGTCCTCGCGGTATACGCCGAACGCCGCCAGGACCGCAACGGGCCTTATGCCTGCCTGATGAGCATCACTCTGAACTGACAATACAAAGGAGAGTCGTCATGACTCACATCACATGGGGCCTGCAGCGGAATATCACGCCGCGCCTGGGAGCCCGTCTGGTGCAGGAAGGGAACCGGATGCATTATCTGGCTGACCGGGCCAGCATCACCGGCAAGTTCAGTGACACCGAATGCCGGAAGCTGGATGAAACATTCCCGCACTTTATCCGCCAGATGGAATCGATGCTGACCACTGGTGAAATGAATCCCCGCAATGCCCACTGTGTCACCCTGTTCCACAACGGTTTCACCTGTGAAGCCGACACCCTTGGCAGTTGCGGTTACGTGTACATCGCCATTTATCCCACCCAGCGCTAATAACTTTCACGAGAGCAAACATGAAAACTTTACCTGCAACAACTCAGCGGGCGGTGAAGCCCTGCCTGTCACCCGTGGCTGTCTGGCAAATGCTACTGACACGCCTGCTGGAACAGCACTATGGTCTCACCCTCAACGACACACCGTTCAGTGAGGAACGTGTTATACAGGAACATATCGATGCCGGGATCTCGCTGGCTGATGCCGTGAATTTTCTGGTGGAAAAATACGAACTGGTGCGTATCGACAGGAAGGGATTTAACTGGCAGGAACAATCCCCTTATCTCCGGGCTGTAGACATTCTGCGAGCGCGGCAGGCAACTGGCTTGTTGCGGCAAAGCCGTAAAAATTCGGTACGGTGAATATTACAGGCAGTGCTACTGGCTTTCATCACTATCCGGGGATGCTGGCAGCGAGATGAAGAGGGCAGGGTAGCAATTCCTTACCTGACCCATTACCTGACCCAAATCGCATCCAAAGAAAAAGGAGTCAGACGATTTCTAATCTAACTCCTTGTTTTGTTTGGTGGCCCCTGCTGGACTTGAACCAGCGACCAAGCGATTATGAGTCGCCTGCTCTAACCACTGAGCTAAGGGGCCGTGGCGGTGAATTATAAAGTAACTCCCCGCAGCAATCCAGCCATTCACACCTGCCTGCTGTTTTTATAAACAACGCATAATCAATCCTTTATACTTCCCTGACGATGTATCGATCGGGAGTAAAGATGATCAACGATATTCTGGCCCCTGGCCTGCGGGTGGTGTTCTGCGGAATCAACCCGGGTAAGTCCTCGGCGCACACCGGTTTTCACTTTGCCCATCCGGGTAATCGCTTCTGGAAGGTGATCTACCAGGCCGGGTTTACCGACAGGCTACTCAAGCCCGAAGAGGAGCAGCATCTGCTGGATACGCGCTGCGGGATCACCATGCTGGTCGAGCGGCCTACGGTGCAGGCAAGCGAGGTCAACCTGCATGAGCTGCGCAGCGGCGGGCGGGAGCTGATCAAGAAGATAGAGGATTATCAGCCCGCCGCGCTGGCGATCCTCGGCAAGCAGGCCTACGAGCAGGCGTTTAGCCAGCGTGGAACGCAGTGGGGCAAGCAGAGCATCATGATTGGCGTGACGCAGGTGTGGGTGCTGCCGAACCCGAGCGGGCTCAACAGGGCGACGCTGGATAAGCTGGTGGAGGCGTATCGGGAGCTGGATGAGGCGCTGATGGTGCGGGGGCTGTAATCCTTTGAGGCCTGATGCCCTCACCCTCACCCTTACTCTTTCCCACAGGGAGAGGGAATAAACAAAAAAAAGCTCCCCGAAGGGAGCTTTTTCACTGTCAGGACCGATTAGTCGTCCAGGAAGCTACGCAGCACTTCAGAGCGGCTTGGATGACGCAGCTTACGCAGCGCCTTCGCTTCGATCTGACGGATACGTTCACGGGTAACGTCGAACTGTTTACCCACTTCTTCCAGCGTGTGGTCGGTGTTCATATCAATACCGAAACGCATACGCAGGACTTTTGCTTCACGGGCGGTCAGGCCAGCCAGAACGTCGTGCGTCGCAGCGCGCAGGCTCTCGGTGGTGGCAGAATCCAGCGGCAGCTCGAGGGTGGTATCCTCGATGAAATCACCCAGATGCGAATCTTCATCATCACCGATTGGTGTTTCCATGGAGATTGGCTCTTTGGCGATCTTCAGCACTTTACGGATCTTGTCTTCCGGCATCAGCATGCGCTCGGCCAACTCTTCCGGCGTCGGCTCGCGGCCCATCTCCTGCAGCATCTGGCGAGAGATACGGTTGAGCTTGTTGATGGTCTCAATCATATGCACCGGGATACGGATGGTGCGCGCCTGATCCGCGATAGAGCGGGTGATAGCCTGACGGATCCACCAGGTTGCGTAGGTGGAGAACTTGTAACCACGACGGTATTCAAACTTATCTACCGCTTTCATCAGACCGATGTTACCTTCCTGAATCAGATCCAGGAACTGCAGACCACGGTTGGTGTATTTCTTGGCGATAGAGATAACCAGACGCAAGTTCGCTTCAACCATCTCTTTCTTCGCTCGGCGGGCTTTCGCTTCACCGATGGACATACGACGGTTGATGTCTTTAACCTGCTCGATGGTCAGGCCGGTCTCTTCTTCAATCTGATGCAGTTTCTGCAGGCCGCGATGCACATCGTCCTTCACGTCGTGCAGTTTTTCAGACCACGGCTTGTTCATCGCGATAGCCGCGTTGAACCAGGTTTCGCTGGTTTCGTTGCCGGTGAAGAGGGTGATGAAGTTCTTCTTCGGCATTTTGCACTGCTCAACGCACAGCTTCATGATGATGCGTTCCTGGGTACGTACGCGATCCATCATCACGCGCATGCTGTTCACCAGGTAGTCGAACTGTTTTGGCACCAGGCGGAACTGTTTGAAGACTTCAGACAGCTTCAGGATCTCTTCCTGAGCGGCGGCATGGCTGCGGCCTTTCGCTTTGATGGTGTCACGCGTCACTTCGTACTGGGTACGCAGCTCGGCAAATTTCTCACGCGCCAGCTCCGGGTCGATGCTGTTGTCATCGTCCGCGGTGTCGTCGTCGCTCTCTTCCTCATCTTCGTCTTCGTCATCATCCATCTCTTCCTGAGACAGTTCTGAACCGACGTGAGTGGCGGTTGGCGCCATATCTTCTTCAGCGTTCGGGTCGACAAAACCGGTGATCAGGTCAGACAGGCGCGCTTCTTCCGCTTCAACGCGATCGTACTGCTCCAGCAGATAGGTGATCGCTTCCGGGTACTCGGCAACAGAGCACTGAACCTGGTTGATCCCGTCTTCGATGCGTTTTGCGATGTCAATTTCGCCTTCGCGGGTCAACAGTTCAACGGTACCCATTTCGCGCATGTACATGCGGACCGGGTCAGTGGTACGCCCGATTTCAGATTCCACGCTGGACAGTACCTGTGCAGCAGCTTCTTCCGCATCTTCGTCAGTGTTGTTGGAGGTTTCAGCCAGCAACAGATCATCGGCATCCGGTGCTTCTTCCATCACCTGAATGCCCATGTCATTGATCATTTGGATGATATCTTCGATTTGATCTGAATCGACGATATCTTCCGGCAGATGGTCATTGACCTCGGCATAGGTCAGATAGCCTTGCTCCTTACCACGTTGGACAAGAAGTTTCAGCTGTGACTGCGGGTTTTGCTCCATAAGACGGTATCCACACTTAATTCGTTTGATTGGTGTCGGCGATGGGGCTGCCAACCTTTAAAGCGAGGGCGTACTTATATTTTTGCCGCTGCCTCTCAGTGCGGCTGCCGGGGGCTTCCCGATCGATATTCGGCACTTAAGCCGTTAAATTTTTTATTTCTTCGCCAGTTCCTGGTTAATCATCCAGAGCTCCCGGCGTTCTTCGCTGCTTAAACCGTGTGTGCGCTCGCGAGCAATCAACTCTTCCTGGCGCAGCTCAAGCATCGAATCAAACATATGGTTGAGTGAGTCGGTGAACGTTTTTTCTGCAATGTCCTTATCTGCTATATCGTCCCACATCGACAATTTTTCAAGGGTAGCGGCCTCTTTTGTGCCGCGATAGTGCTCTAAAAGTTGTCCGGTGGTCAGACCTGGCTGAGACAAACACGTATTGACCAGTTCTGAAAATAAGCCAAGTCCGGGCAATTTTTCGTGGTTTAAACCCGCCAGAGATGGCACCTGCGGCGCAAGCTCGGGGTTTTGGACCAGCAACCCTATCAGTATACGCATGGTTGTGCGTTTTAGCTGAGGCGCGGGGCGAACCGCACCGTTTTCAGCCTGTTTTGGCATTAAACGTTCAAGCTGGCTGTCATCCAGAATGCCGAGCTTGTTGCCTAACTCCTGACGCAGATAGATGCGAAGCGTTTCGCCGGGCACCTGGCTGATTAACGGCAACGCCAGCGTACTGAGCTGCGCGCGCCCGTCAGGGGTACTCAAATCGACCTGCGGCATCAGGCTGTTAAACAAAAACGTGGAGAGCGGCTGAGCCTGCTCCATCCGCGCTTCAAACGCCGCTTTGCCCTCTTTACGCACCAGCGTATCCGGGTCTTCACCGTCGGGCAGAAACATAAAGCGTAGCTGACGCCCGTCGGTCATATAGGGTAGCGCGGTTTCCAGCGCGCGCCAGGCGGCGTCGCGCCCTGCGCGGTCACCGTCGTAACAGCAGATGACGTTGTTGGTCACCCTGAACAGCAGTTGAATATGATCGGCGGTGCTGGACGTTCCTAACGACGCAACCGCGTAGTTGATGTCGTACTGCGCCAGGGCCACGACGTCCATATAGCCTTCGACGACCAGAAGACGCGGAGGTTCCGCATTATTCTGCTGCGCCTCATAAAGGCCGTACAGCTGGCGGCCCTTATGGAAAATATCGGTTTCCGGGGAGTTGAGGTATTTCGGCAGGGCATCACCCAGCACGCGACCACCAAAACCAATTACCCGGCCACGCTTGTCGCGGATCGGGAACATCACCCGTTCGCGGAAGCGGTCGTAGCTTCGTCCCTGGTCGTTGGTGACCAGCATGCCTGCATCGATGAGAGACTTACGATCTTCGCTATTGCCGCCAAAACGCTTTAACACGTTGTCCCAGCCGGGCGGGGCGTAACCAATAGCGAAACGCGCAATGACATCGTCGCTCAGTCCGCGCTTGTTCAGATACTGACGCGCAGGCTCAGCCGCAGAGTGCTTAAGAGACTGTTGGTAAAACGAATTCAGGCCATCCATCAGTTGATACAGCGTTTGCCGTTGATGGCGCTCGATCTGACTTGGCCCACTGCCTGCTTCATACGGCACTTCAAGGTTATGCATCGCCGCCAGCTCTTCGACGGTTTCAACGAACTCGAGCTTGTCGTAGTTCATCAAAAAATCGACGGCATTACCGTGTGCGCCACAGCCGAAGCAATGGTAGAACTGCTTTTCACCGTTTACGGTGAAGGAGGGGGTTTTTTCGTTATGGAACGGACAGCACGCATGGTAGTTCTTGCCCTGCTTTTTTAGCTTTACCCGCGCGTCGATGAGATCGACGATGTCGGTTCTGGCAAGCAGGTCATTGATGAAAACGCGTGGGATTCTTCCGGCCATATGCCCCGTTATTTTTAGTGACTCATAAACGAAAACAAGCCGCGCATTCCTTCCGGAAGCACGGCCTTACGACTATTACTCTGT
This sequence comes from Enterobacter cloacae complex sp. ECL352, assembly GCF_020149545.1. NCBI lineage: Bacteria > Pseudomonadati > Pseudomonadota > Gammaproteobacteria > Enterobacterales > Enterobacteriaceae > Enterobacter > Enterobacter cloacae complex sp. ECL352. The sequence continues at coordinate 1,647,723 of NZ_CP083709.1, read as the reverse complement.
CTGTCAATTGAGGGCTGAGGCCCTCAACCAATTAGTACAGACGAGTACGGCGTGCGTTTTCGCGAGCCAGTTTCTTCGCGTGACGTTTCACAGCGGAAGCTTTAGCGCGCTTACGTTCGGTCGTTGGTTTTTCATAAAACTCACGACGACGAACTTCAGCCAGAACACCTGCTTTCTCGCATGAACGTTTGAAGCGACGCAGTGCTACGTCGAACGGCTCGTTTTCACGTACTTTAATTACCGGCATGTAACTCTCACCTTTAATAAATTCGGTTTGCCGCTGGCATCAACGCCAGCTTATTTCAAAATGGTGCGGAATTTTACTGCAAATGCTGCTGCTTTGTAAAGCACCGATGCGATTTTGAAAGGGACTTTAATAAGGGTGAGGAGTATACACGAGCCTTCTTCCTGGGGCGAACAAAGTTTTACATCAACCCGCCCAGGCTCTACACTGCGCGGTATTGAAACGAGGTAAAACAAGTCATGCGTGTACTGGGTATTGAAACATCCTGCGATGAAACCGGCATCGCCATTTACGACGACGAAAAAGGGCTTCTGGCCAACCAGCTGTATAGTCAGGTGAAATTGCACGCTGACTACGGCGGCGTCGTACCTGAACTGGCCTCTCGTGACCACGTGCGTAAAACGGTTCCCCTGATTCAGGCGGCGCTGAAAGAGGCCGGGTTGAGTTCAAACGATATCGACGCTGTGGCCTATACCGCAGGCCCGGGCCTGGTCGGCGCGCTGCTGGTCGGCGCGACGGTTGGCCGTTCGCTGGCGTTTGCGTGGGATGTGCCGGCGATCCCGGTTCACCATATGGAAGGGCATCTTCTGGCGCCGATGCTGGAAGAGAATCCACCTGAGTTCCCGTTTGTGGCGCTGCTGGTCTCCGGCGGTCATACGCAGCTGATTAGCGTAACGGGGATTGGCAAGTACGAGCTGCTGGGCGAGTCGATCGACGACGCCGCCGGTGAAGCGTTCGATAAAACCGCCAAGCTGCTGGGTCTGGATTATCCGGGCGGCCCGATGCTGTCGAAAATGGCGTCGCAGGGAACGGAAGGGCGCTTTGTCTTCCCGCGTCCGATGACCGACCGTCCAGGGCTGGATTTCAGCTTCTCCGGGCTGAAAACCTTCGCGGCGAATACGATTCGTAATAACGATGACAGCGAGCAGACCCGCGCCGATATCGCCCGCGCGTTCGAAGATGCGGTGGTGGACACGCTGATGATCAAGTGCAAGCGCGCGCTGGATCAGACCGGCTTTAAGCGTCTGGTGATGGCGGGTGGCGTGAGCGCTAACCGCACGCTGCGCGCGAAGCTCGCCGAGATGATGCAAAAGCGTCGCGGGGAAGTGTTCTATGCCCGTCCGGAATTCTGCACCGACAACGGCGCGATGATCGCTTACGCCGGAATGGTGCGCCTGAACGCGGGCGCAACGTCCGACCTGAGCGTGTCCGTGCGTCCGCGCTGGCCGCTGGCGGAACTGCCGGAGGCGTAATCCCTCACCCTAACCCTCTCCCCACAGGGAGAGGGGATCGTTTGGCTACACCCGCAGCATCCCTTTCTCTTCCAGAAACGCAATAATCGTCGCCAGACCGTCACCCGCCTTCAGGTTGGTAAAGGTCCACGGACGCTCGCCGCGCATGCGGTTAGTGTCGCGCTCCATCACCTCCAGAGACGCGCCGACGTACGGCGCGAGGTCGGTTTTGTTGATCACCAGAAAATCGGATTTGGTGATCCCCGGCCCGCCTTTACGCGGGATTTTTTCCCCTTCGGCCACGTCGATCACGTAGATGGTCAGATCCGCCAGCTCCGGGCTGAACGTCGCGCTCAGGTTATCGCCGCCGCTTTCAACGAAGATCAGATCCAGATTGCCGAACTTCTCGCTTAACGCTTCCACCGCCGCCAGGTTCATCGACGCATCTTCACGAATGGCAGTATGCGGGCAGCCGCCCGTCTCCACGCCCACGATGCGCTCCGGCTCCAGCGCGCCCGCCTCGGTGAGGATGCGCTGATCCTCTTTGGTGTAGATATCGTTGGTCACCACCGCAAGATGATAGGTATCGCGCATCGCCTTGCAGAGCGCTTCCAGCAGCGCGGTTTTGCCCGATCCTACCGGGCCGCCCACGCCCACGCGCAGGGGATGTTTGTAATCAGCCATGTTGACTCCTCAGGAACGGAATAGTCGTGAATATTGGGTTTCGTGGCGCGCGGAGGCGATGGCGGACAGCGGCGTTGCTGCCCCCAGCGCGTCGTCGCTACGCAAAAATGCCTGTTCAAGCCCGGCGGCGTAATGGTCGCCCAGTTCGATAATCAGCTGCTGCGCGGCCTGTTGCCCAAACGGCACCAGCTTGACGCCCGCCATGACCGCACTCTCCATCCAGCTGTAGCCGAGGCTCAGCGCCAGCTCGCGCGCGCTAATGCCCCAGCGCACGCCGAGCCAGGCCATGCCGCAGAGCTGGCTTTGCATAAACAGCGGCAGCCATTCGGGCGGACAGTCAGGTTCCCAGCTTTTAATCAGCCGCGTAAACGCCGCCCCACGGTTGCGCTCCTCTTCGCGCAGCTCGCGCGTTTCCCGGCAGGCGAGAAGGTATGCCGTCCAGCGTTTTGCTTTTGTAAGAGAGCGTTGCTCACAGGCCTGATAAAGACGGATAAACAGCGGCAGATCGACGCAGAAAAAGCTCTGCTCCATCTGGTGGATTTGCCAGCGTTTGAACGCGTCGGCGTCGGTGACCCAGCCTGCCTCAACGGCCCACTCCAGCCCCTGCGACCAGGTAAACGACCCGACCGGCAGGCTGCTGCTTGAGAGCTGCATCAGGCGTAGCCTCTGGCGGGCGTGTTCCATCAGCTCATCAGCGCCAGCAGGGCGGAGACAATCAGCCCGCCGCCGAAGGTTTTACGCAGGCCGTCGTGACGGCGCAGCAGCAGCCCCGCAGCAAAGCTGGCGCACAGCACCGTGGCGCTGGCGAGCATAAAGCCGCTGGTGAAGAGCCAGAAGCTGTGGCCGGACATCTCCACGCCGTGCGCCCAGCCGTGGAACATCGCCAGGGCAGGTACCGCCAGCAGCAGACGGTTTTCAGTTTTAAACATCATCACGCCGGATACCGCCAGCGAGGCGATAATCAGCATCTCCATGCCGCTGAAGCCGCCGAGCAGGCTGCCCGCAATGGCGCCGACAAGCATCATCCCGAGGGTGGCAAACGGCAGCAGGAGTTTGCGGCCGCTCAGGGCCGAGAGCACGCCAGCACCGGTGAGCATCAGCAGGTGATCGAGCCCTGTCAGCGGGTGGAGAAAACCGGCCTGGAAGCTGTCCGTGCCGTGGCCGGGATGCGCGAGCGCGGGAACGGAAAAAGCCAGCAGTAACAGCGGTAAATACTTGCGCATGATGGATCCTTAATGTGAATGAGCGTGAGAATGGCTGTGGCTGTGGGCATCGCTGGCGTAAGCGCCCGCTTCCGGTTCAAACGGCAGGCTGGCGTAGGCCACTTCCAGCCCGAACTGGCGCAGCATATCGTCGAGAACGTGGTCGTGGTGATAGCGCAGCTCGCCGGGCATGATCTGCAGCGGCACGTGGCGGTTGCCCAGGTGGTAGCAGGCGCGGGCGAGCAGGAACGGATCGGCGCAGCGCACCACGGAAACTGACTCCGGCGCGGCGATCACTTCGATGACCTCGCTGCCATCGTCGGTCGTCAGCAGGTCGCCCCCGCGCAGCAGCAGGCCGCGCGGCAGCATCAGCCCGGCTTCGCGTCCGTCGTTCAGCGCTACGCGGGCGCGGCTTTTCACCCGCACGTCAATCGGCAGCGTGACGCTGGCGGTAATCGGGTGCGCATGGTCCAGGCGTTGGGTTAAATAGATCATCATCACTCCTCAAAACAGGAAATAGCGTTGCGCCATCGGCAGAACGTCAGCCGGTTCGCTGGTTATCAGTTCATCGTCGACGCGCACCTCGTAGGTTTGCGAGTCCACGGTGATATTCGGCTGCAGGCCGTTGTGGATCATGTCCGCCTTTTTCACCGTCCGGCAGCCTTTCACCACCGCGGTGGCGCTCTGCAGGTTGAGCTGCTGCGGAATGCCGTTCGCACTGGCGGCCTGCGAGATAAACGTCAGTCGGGTAGCGTGGCGCGCGGCGCCCAGCGCGCCAAACATCGGGCGGTAATGCACCGGCTGCGGCGTGGGGATCGAGGCGTTGATATCGCCCATCGGCGCGCAGGCGATCATCCCGCCCTTGACGATGGTGGCAGGCTTCACGCCGAAGAACGCCGGAGACCAGACCACGAGATCCGCCAGCTTGCCCGCCTCAATCGAACCGACTTCATGGGCGATGCCGTGGGTGAGCGCCGGGTTAATGGTGTATTTGGCGACATAGCGCTTCACGCGGAAGTTGTCGTTATCGCCGGTCTCTTCCGGCAGGGCGCCGCGCTGGACCTTCATGCGGTGCGCCACCTGCCAGGTGCGGATAATCACTTCCCCGACGCGGCCCATGGCCTGCGAATCTGACGAGGTGAGCGAGAACGCGCCGATGTCGTGCAGCACGTCTTCAGCGGCGATGGTTTCACGACGAATGCGGGATTCGGCAAACGCTACGTCCTCGGCGATATCCGGATCGAGGTGATGGCAAACCATCAGCATGTCGAGATGCTCGTCGATGGTGTTCACCGTGTAGGGCAAGGTCGGGTTGGTGGAAGAGGGCAGAATATTCGGATGCGCGCAGGCGGTGATGATATCCGGCGCGTGGCCGCCGCCCGCGCCTTCGGTGTGGAAAGTGTGGATTGTGCGTCCGGCGATGGCTGCCAGCGTGTCTTCGACAAACCCGGACTCGTTCAGCGTGTCGCTGTGCAGCGCCACCTGAATATCCATCTCGTCAGCCACCTCCAGCGAGCAGTTAATTGCCGCGGGCGTCGCGCCCCAGTCTTCGTGGATCTTCAGCCCGATGGCGCCCGCGGCAATCTGCTCGCGCAGGGCGTCCGGGCTGGAGCCGTTACCCTTGCCGAGCAGGCCAATATTCACCGGCAGCGTATCGGCAGCCTGCAGCATGCGGGCGATATACCATGGCCCCGGCGTGCAGGTGGTGGCGTTGGTGCCCGCCGCCGGTCCGGTGCCGCCGCCGATCATGGTGGTGACGCCGGAAACCAGCGCCTCTTCCGCCTGCTGCGGGCAGATCCAGTGGATGTGGGTGTCGATCCCGCCGGCGGTGACGATCTTCCCCTCGGCGGCAATGACTTCCGTTGCCGCGCCAATGGGGATCGTCACGCCGGGCTGAATGTCCGGGTTCCCGGCTTTGCCGACGGCGAAGATCCGTCCGTCCTTGACGCCGATATCGGCTTTTACGATCCCCCAGTGATCGACGATTAGCGCGTTGGTAAGAACCAGATCCACGCAGCCGTCAGCGGTCATCTGCCCCTGGCCCATGCCGTCGCGGATCACCTTTCCGCCGCCGAATTTGACCTCTTCGCCGTAGACCGTGAGATCGTCTTCCACTTCGATCCACAGCTCGCTGTCGGCAAGCCGCACTTTATCTCCGGTGGTGGGGCCGAACATATCGGCATACGCCCGGCGCGAAATTTCAGCCATGTTTCACCTCGCCCATCACCTCGCCGCGAAAGCCGAAAATGCGCTGCGCCCCCGTGACCTGAACCAGCGTCACTTCCCGCTTCTGGCCGGGCTCGAAGCGCACGGCGGTGCCCGCCGGGATGTTCAGTCGGAAGCCTTTGGTGGCTTCCCGATCGAACTTCAGCGCCGGGTTAACCTCGTAAAAGTGATAGTGCGATCCGACCTGGATCGGCCTGTCGCCGTGATTTTCGACAACCACGCGTTGGGTTTCACGCCCGACGTTGAGGGCAATCGTTCCGGGCTGGATCTGGTATTCACCTGGGATCATCACGCGCTCCTTAGACGATCGGGTTGTGGACGGTGACGAGCTTCGATCCGTCCGGGAAGGTGGCTTCCACCTGAATATCCGGGATCATTTCCGGAACGCCCTCCATGACCTGGTCGCGCCTCAGGACGTGGCGGCCCGCTTCCATCAGCGAGGCGACGGTTTCGCCATCGCGCGCGCCCTCCATAATGAAGGCGCTGATCAGCGCGACCGATTCCGGGTAATTGAGCTTTACCCCGCGCGCAAGGCGGCGTTCGGCAACCAGCGCGGCGGTGAACAGCAACAGCTTGTCTTTTTCTCTGGGGGTCAGTTCCATAACGTTTCTCTTATGTCTGCCAGATACGCGGCGAACAGGCGTTTTTGGTGGTGAGAAGCGGGCGAAGCGACTGCCAGATGTCGCGCATCACCCGCTGGCAAATCAGGTTGTCGTCGGAGAGAAAACGCACCGACAGCAGGTCATCGGTGAGCGTTGCACCTGCATAATTTTCCAGCGGTGCGAGCCGTTCGCGCACCGCGTCGAGATGTTCTTCTTTGGCCGGATAGAACAGCAGCGTGCCGAGCCACGGATGTCCGGCGACGGGCGTGAGATCGCCGTCGCTAAGATGCTGACGCTCGATCAGGCGCGGTTCGTCTTCAACCCAGATTTCAAGGCGGCTTTCCAGCGTGCCGTGGCTAAAGGTCTCACCGATCACCGGACGCCCCAGGCAGTACAGCTCCCACGCCAGCAGCGTGCTGGAGGCCTTCAGGTGGAAGACGGAGCGCAGCGCGGCATTCGCGCCGGGGAAGATAATGGTGTCCTGCGGGAGCCACTCCAGCGTGGAATCTTCATCGAGGTAAAAATGCTGGTTCAGACGCGCCTGCGGGCCGCTGCTGCGATAGAACTTGCTCGCCCCGGGCATGGTGATGAGCGCGTGGCTTTTGGCGTCCAGCCGAACGGAAATGTCCAGCGTATCGCCGCCCACGATCCCGCCGGGCGGGTGCAGAAGGTAAAGGTGGCAGGTTTCCCCTTCGGGGTAAAACGGACGTTGAACGGTGAGCGGCCCGACGTGGTGGGCGGAGTGCAGGAGGGTTTTCTCAGGGGTGTGACAAAACTGCAGGGCAAGCGACGCCTGCCAGCCTTTATACGTATTATCAGTGACCTGAGCTGCTAACATGCTGCATCCATTTCCACACCATCGGGATACGTTTCAGTATGCCCTGGCGGAAATGAAGGCTGTCATACGAGTCGCTTATGGATGGCCAGGCAGGAGAAATACAAAAGCACGGCCGGGGCCGTGCTCTGTAGATGAATGACGATCCTACTTCAGGTGTTCATGCAATGCTGCACCTGCCTGCTCAAGGGCAACTTTCACCGTTGGCTCCTGGCTCAGCGGGTTAAGCAGGCCGTAGTCGTGGATCATGCCGTTATAGCGCGTGACGGTCACCGGGACGCCAGCCGCATCCAGTTTACGCCCGAATGCTTCACCTTCATCCCGCAGAACGTCCAGCTCCGCTGTCTGGATCAGCGTCTCGGGGAAGCCTTTCAGCTGCGCGGTGCTGGCGCGAAGCGGAGAGGCAAGGATATTGTTGCGATCGGCAGCGCTGGTGGTGTAGTTATCCCAGAACCATTTCATCATGTTTTTCGACAGGAAATAGCCATTTTCGAACTGGTTATACGAGGCAGTATCAAAGTTCGCATCGGTAACCGGCCAGAGCATGACGTTGTAGCGAATCTTTGGCCCATTGAACTGTTTGGCCTGCAGCGCCACCGAAGCCACCATGTTGCCGCCCACGCTGTTACCCACCAGACCCAGACGGCTACCGTCCACGCCAATTTCCTGACCGTGCCCGGCGACCCATTTTGTCGCTTCATAGGCCTGATTAATTGCTACCGGGAAATGGGCCTCAGGTGACGGAGTGTAATCGACGTAAACCGCAGCGGCACCCGAAGCGCGAACGAGGTCGCGGATTAAGCGTTCGTGGGTAGGGAAGTCACCCAGCACCCAGCCGCCGCCGTGAAAGAACATAAAAGCGGGGAGCGTGCCGCTGGCGTTTTCAGGTTTCACTATTTTCAGTTTTATCGCCTGGCCATTTACCTGGATCGTTTTTTCAGAGACCTGAGCGGGCGGCAGTTTTGCGCCTTGCTGTGCGCCAATCAGTACCTGGCGGGCCTCCTGCGGGGTCATCTGTTCCATTGGCTTACCCTTGCCGGAATTCAAAACATTAAGAAATGCCTGTACGCCTGCGGTCGGGGTTGGGGTATTGGTGGTTTGAGCGGATGCCGCAGCTGACGCGAAGACTGAAGAAACCAGGATGGCGGTTAGTGTTTTCATGGTAGTACCTCTTTAAGCGTATTTGATCGGATGAGATAACTATGTAGTGCGCTATTTAGTTGTTGGTATAATACTTGCGCGCAAGATACTTTTAGTCAAACATTATTTATAATTTTTTCAGGAAACCGATTCGGAGTTGATAGAAAAATGAAAGAAAACAAAACACTAGACGATTTACTTTGTTTCTCGCTGTACTCGGTCACCAACGCGTTCGTTCGCCAGTATCGCCCTTTACTGCAAGAGATGGATCTAACCTATCCGCAATTCGTTGTTTTGATGGCGCTTTATGAGAAAGACAACATCCCACTTCGCGATCTCAGCGATAAGACATTTTTTGATTCGGGCACATTGACCCCGCTTGTACAAAAGCTTGAGGCAAAAGGATTTCTCAACCGTATCGCGGTTGTGGGTGATGAAAGGATGAAAAATGTTGTACTGACCGACAAGGCCAAAGACCTGAAGAAACGGGTGATGGCATTGCCGGACCAGATTCGCTGCAACATGCGGATGAATGACGATGAGCTTGAGACGCTAAAAAAACTCTCCCGGACGCTGCTCGACGATTTGTAAGAACCCTTCGGCGGGGTGAACCCACCGAAGTGATGTGTCGTTACCGGTAGTCCTCCGCATCCACGTCATACCCGGACGGCTCCCAGCGGATCGCCAGCAGCGACGCCAGGCCGATAAACGGCGCCAGCGCAATCACCCAGAAGACGGCGGTATCCAGCGACGCCACCAGCAGCGGGAACAGAAACAGCGACAGCGTCGAGCTGCTGCGCATCAGCGTCTGGTTGAGGCCCACGCCCACGCCGCGCAGCGAGGTCGGGTAGCTCAGGGAGGCGAACGTCATGGTATGCGCGCCCGGGCCGAAGCCCTGACCGAACAGGAAAAGCGCCAGCATCGCCACAGCAAGCACGCCTTCAGAGGCACCTTCCGGTCGGCCAATCAGCGCCAGGCCAAGCAATGCGACAAGCTGGCAGGCATAACCCGCCAGCGACATCCGCCAGGCGCCGAAGCGCGGCACGTAGCGTACCGCCAGCAGTCCGCCGACAAACGCGAACAGCAGGTTAAGCGCCAGCGAGATCAGAATGGTGGTCAGCATCGACTGGACAAAGAAACTGGAGATGATCACCGGCAGGCCAAACGCCACGGCGTTATAGGCAAACGACGAGACGACGGAAAGCAGCGTGGCGAGCGTCGTGCGGCGTAAGTAGATGCCGCGGAACAGGTTCAGATAGTTTGACCATTTCGCTTTATTCACGACGGGTGCGGGCTGGCCGAGCGCGTCCTGCGGCACGTGGGCATTGATGTTATACGACTGGCGTAAAATTGACGCCGCCTCTTTCAGGTTGCCCTGATTCGCCGCCCAGACCGGAGATTCGCTCATATAGCGGCTGCGGATGGCGATAATCACCAGCGCGGGCACTGCGCCAAAGCCGAGAATCAAACGCCACAGCCAGTCGCTGTGGCTTTCCGGCAGCACGGCGTAGAAGAAAAGCACCAGCAGGTAGGAAATGCTGATGGCGGCATACCAGGTGGGGCACCACATCGCGACGCTGGAGGCCTTATTTCCGGGCCCTTTTAGCCTGGCGAACTCGCTTAAAAACGCCATCGCCACGGGAAGGTCGATCCCGACCCCTAGCCCCATCACAAAGCGGGCGCCCGCGAGCACATATTCGTTCGGGGCCAGCGCACAGGCGATCGCTGCCACCACGAAGAACACCATATCAGCCATAAAAACGCGGTAGCGCCCGATTTTATCCGTGAGATAGCCGCCAAGCAGCGCCCCGACAATGGCGCCAAAGGTAATCGCCGAGGCCACCATACCGGTCCCGGCGGGCGTCAGGTTAAATTCGCGGGTGATGTCTTTAATGCCGAACGCCAGCGCGCCCAGATCGTAGGCATCGAGGAAAATACCGCCCAGCGCGATACTGACCACGATACGGGCGTTTGCCCGGCCCTGAGAGCCGTCATTAACGAGGCGTGATACGTCCGACGCGCTGCGCACCCACTGGATGTCGCCATCCGGGGTGCTTCCTGCCGTTGAAAGGGGAGTTGGTTCTGTGATTTCTGCCATTTTTCTTTTTGTGTGGTTGTGTTGTGTCTCTAACAGTTACCACAGGCAGAAGGTGACCAAAATCACATTTGGCTATAAGGCATAACTAACCCTTCGGAGCGTCTTTTTTCTTTCTCTTGAGCTTCGTCCAGATTTTGGTCTCCTGACGACGCCACAGGCGCTGGATATTGTCGTGATGACGCAGCAGGATAAGACACGAGAGCATCGACACCGGGAAGGTGAACTGGGGTTTGAACCACCAGACGTAGAACGGGGCGATCAGCGCGCTGACGATGGCGCCCAGCGACGAGTAGCCGCTCAGAAGAATGGTCAGAAGCCAGGTTCCGGCCATGACGCCGGTGAGATCCCAGCCGATAGGTGCAATCGCACCGAAGGCCGTCGCAACGCCTTTTCCGCCTTTAAAACCAAAGAAAATGGGCCAGATATGGCCAACGCAGGCAGCAATAGCAATGAGCCCCAGCCAGAACGGCGTAACGCCCAACGCATAGGCGCCCCAGACGGGCAGCATCCCTTTCAGAACATCAAAAATCAAAACCGCTACGGCTGCTCCCTTGCCGCCAATTCGTAGTACGTTGGTCGCCCCCGGATTCCCGGAACCATTTTCACGCGGGTCAGGTAACCCGGCAATGCGGCAGACCAGAATGGCGCTGGAGATTGAGCCGCAAAGATAGGCGAGGAGGATCATTCCAGGCGCGATTGCACTCATAACGCTGTTCCGTTTTGAAAATGTATCTGTATTCTCAGCATCTGTGGATAATACGCATAATTCGCCGGAAGTGGTATCCGGTTTAGCCAAAAAGCAGGCAGGTCGTGATGGATATTGTATTTATAGAGCAACTTTCGGTAATCACCACAATTGGTGTTTACGACTGGGAACAGACCATCGAGCAGAAGCTGGTGTTCGATATCGAAATGGGATGGGATAACCGCAAATCGGCAAAAAGCGATGACGTGAACGACTGTCTGAGCTATGCCGATATCAGTGAAGCGGTCATCGCCCACGTTGAAGGTCAACGTTTTGCGCTGGTCGAACGGGTGGCGGAAGAAGTCGCAGAATTGCTGTTGAAAAAATTCAATTCACCGTGGGTGCGCATCAAGCTGAGCAAGCCGGGAGCGGTGGTGCGCGCCGCCAACGTTGGCGTCATTATTGAGCGTGGCACAAATCTGAAAGGCAAGAATTAACGTCATAATTGCTAAACCATTTTAGGTTATACCGGTCTTAAAGCTGTATCTTTCACGGTAGCCGTTGGGGCGACCGTTTTTTTATATCTTTTTAGGGGTTTATAGATGAGCGATATGCACTCGCTGCTGGTGGCGGCAATACTGGGTGTGGTCGAAGGATTGACGGAGTTTTTGCCGGTCTCCAGTACGGGCCATATGATTATCGTTGGCCATCTGCTGGGCTTTGAAGGCGATACCGCAAAAACGTTTGAAGTGGTGATCCAGCTGGGGTCTATTCTGGCGGTGGTCGTAATGTTCTGGCGTCGCCTGTTTGGCCTGATCGGCATCCATTTTGGCCGTCCGCCTCAGCACGAGGGGGCCAGTAAAGGTCGTCTGTCACTGATCCATATTCTGCTTGGGATGATCCCTGCGGTGGTGCTGGGCCTGGTGTTCCACGACGCCATCAAATCGCTGTTTAACCCGATTAACGTAATGTACGCGCTGGTGGTGGGGGGCTTCCTGCTGATCGCCGCGGAAGTGCTGAAGCCAAAAACGCCGCGCGCGGAAGGTCTGGACGATATGACGTATCGTCAGGCGTTTATCATTGGTTGCTTCCAGTGTCTGGCGCTGTGGCCGGGCTTCTCTCGTTCAGGCGCAACCATCTCCGGCGGGATGCTGATGGGCGTAAGCCGTTACGCCGCCTCAGAGTTCTCGTTCCTGCTGGCGGTGCCGATGATGATGGGCGCCACCGTACTCGACGTCTATAAGAGCTATCACTTCCTGACGGCTGGCGACATTCCGATGTTCGCCGTCGGCTTCATCACCGCGTTTATCGTGGCGCTGATTGCCATTAAAACCTTCCTGCAGCTGATTAAGCGTATCTCGTTTATTCCGTTCGCGATCTATCGCTTTATCGTGGCGGCTGCGGTGTACGTGGTCTTCTTCTGACCGATGGCCCTCAGTCTTTCGGCTGAGGGCAATGCTTTTCCTTCCAGTCCGACACCGCCTGAATTCGCCGTTTCGTGAGCTCTTCGCGAATTTCCGGCCCTTTGAATCCCGCTTCGACAACGTCCTTCGTGGGCACCGCTTTCGCTACGTCCCAGGCTTTACGCAATAAACGTCCCTGCGGGTAATCGCACGCTTCAAACCCGGTACGACCGCGCACGTCAGCTTCGCTGGTGAGCGCGATTTGCTCGACGCGCTGGGGTTTGCGCCAGGCGTCGATGTTATCGAAAAGCTTAACGATGGTGGCCGGTTTCAGAATAGGGAAGGTGTGGATCAGATCGTGGAACTCGGCCACCAGTTTCGCCAGATCGCGGATCTCGTTCGGCACGCGCAGACGCTGGCACAGCCCCTCGACCAGCTTCACCCCCGCCGGGCCGTGCCCGTGGTGGCGAGGCCAGAATTCTTTTGGCGTTAGGCCTTTGCCGAGATCGTGGCACAGGGTGGAAAAGCGCACGTCCACCTCAGGGCTGAGCATGGCCGCCATGCTCAGGGTCATCAGCGTGTGTACGCCGGTATCAATTTCCGGGTGCCATTTTGCCGGGGCAGGTACGCCAAACAGCGCGTCTATTTCCGGGAACAGCACCTTCAGCGCGCCGCAGTCGCGCAGGACCTGGAAAAAGACCTGCGGGTTGCGCGTGGTGAGGGCATTTTCCGTCTCTTTCCAGACGCGCTCTGGCGTCAGGTGTTCAAGCTCGCCCGCCTCTGTCATGGCGGTCATCAGCGCCATTGTCTCATCGGCAATACGGAAACTGAGATGGGCGTAACGCGCGGCAAAGCGCGCCACGCGCAGCACGCGGAGCGGATCTTCAGAAAACGCCGGGGAAACGTGACGTAAAAGACGGTTGCGCAGATCGTCCTGACCGCCATAGGCGTCAACGATCTGCCCGTCCTCGTCCTGCGCCAGCGCGTTGATGGTGAGATCGCGGCGCAGAAGATCTTGCTCCAGCGTCACGTCCGGCGCGGCATAGCAGGTGAAGCCCGTATAGCCCGAGCCCGATTTCCGCTCGGTACGCGCCAGGGCATACTCTTCACGGCTTTTCGGGTGCAGGAACACGGGAAAATCGCGGCCTACCTGCTGGTAGCCCGCGTCGAGCATCTCTTCAGGGGTAGCGCCAACCACCACCCAGTCTTTATCTTTGACCGGCAGACCTAACAACGCATCACGTACCGCACCACCGACCAGATAACTCTTCACGCCCAACTCTCCCGTTTTCTCTTTTCCAGAATGATACGTAAGTCTGGCAGAGAAGACGAATTAGTTCATCCAGCGGTCTTTACGCTTGCGGCTTGGGATCAGATGCGGCAGGACCAGACCCAGCACCAGACCCACGCCCAGCACGCCGCCGCCATACATAAACCACTGCATGATGATGGTGCGCTGTTTGTCGTCGAGCTGCAGATTAGCGGCATTCACTTTCTTCTGCGCGACAATCAGCTCGTTTTTCAGTTTCTGGTTCTCTTCTTTCAGACCGTTAATCACCCCGTCGCTTTGCGCCACTTTCTGCTGCATTTCAGCGGTGCGCTGGTTCCAGGTGCCGTCGATGTTGTTCAGCTTATCGGTCAGAGTCTTCACCTGGTTTTCCAGATCGGGAACGCGCGTGCGCAGGCTTGGCACGGTGCTCAGCTCTTTCAGCGGGATCCAGGACGTACGGCCGGTACTGTCGCGAACCTGACCATAGTTGGTGTCCGCGTTGGTTTGTAACAGGGTGACTTCCTCGCCGGCATTCACCGTGCCCACGAGGCGATAATTATCTCCAGGGCCACTGCGTACCCAGGTGTTCAGTTCGTCAGAAACGTAACGCTTCTCTTCAGCGTGCACTGCGGTTGCGGCGCTAAAAGCGAGTAAAGTAAGTCCAATCAGGCGTAATTTAAGCATCATTAGTCGTTATTTTCATAAATAGTGGAACGATAGTAGTGGCAACAGTGTCTCTACGCAAAGCATTCGTCAGCAATCAGAATCATCTGTGTCACGACTCTATACATTTACGCCCGACAAATTGCTCATTGCATGGCAATTTGGCGCAAAATACTATGTACTGACAAACAAATGGCGAGGAAGTTCGCCCTCATTGACGCGTCTGTGACGCCCGCAAAAGTACAAGGCTATGGCACAAGAAATCGAATTAAAGTTTATCGTCGAAAAAGACAGCGTTGACGCACTCCGCCAGCATCTGCATACGCTTTCCGGCGAACACCATGCACCGGTACAACTGCTTAATATCTATTACGAAACGCCAGACAACTGGCTGCGCCGCCACGATATGGGGCTGCGCATCCGCGGCGCGAGCGGGCGCTACGAGATGACGATGAAAATTGCCGGCCGCGTGGTCGGCGGTTTACATCAGCGCCCGGAATACAATATCGACATCAGCAAGCCAGAACTTGAGCTGGAACGTTTCCCGACGGAAGTCTGGCCGGATGGCGAACTGCCTTCCACGCTGGCGGAACAGGTGCAGCCGCTGTTCAGCACTGATTTCTGGCGCGAAAAATGGCTGGTGACGGAAGGCAAAAGCCGCATCGAAATCGCCCTCGATCTGGGCGACGTGAAGGCGGGTGAGTGCCAGGAACCGATTTGCGAACTCGAGCTTGAGCTGCTGGAAGGGGACGCGAATGACGTGCTGAAGCTGGCGCGCAGGCTGGTGAACCAGTCCGGACTGCGTCAGGGAAGCCTGAGTAAAGCCGCGCGGGGTTACCATCTGGCCGCCGGAAATGCGCCGCGCGTGCTGAAAGAGACGACCATCCTGCACGTTGCGCCGAAAGCCAGCGTTGAACAGGGCCTGGAAGCCGCGCTGGAGCTGGCGCTTTCTCAGTGGCAATACCATGAAGAGCTGTGGGTGCGAAATGTGAAAAACGCGAAATCCCACGTGCTGGCGGCGATTGCCCTGGTGCGCCATACCCTGACGCTCTTCGGCGGTATTGTTCCTCGCAAAGCGAGCGCTCACTTACGTGACCTGCTGACGCAAACCGAAACGCTGATGCTCTCCGACGTATCGGCGCAAACGGTGATCTACAGCCCGCAAGCCGCGACGGCAAAACTGGCGCTGACCGAGTTTCTGGTGACGCGCGGCTGGCGCGCCTTCCTGGATGCGAAAGCGGAAGCCAAAATCGCGGAAAACTTTAAGCGTTTCGCGGATATTCATCTTTCCCGTCATGCCGCCGAGCTGAAGAGTACCTTCGCGTATCCGCTCGGCGATCAGTATGGCGATCAG
The DNA here is from genome assembly GCF_020149545.1 of Enterobacter cloacae complex sp. ECL352. Classification (NCBI taxonomy): domain Bacteria; kingdom Pseudomonadati; phylum Pseudomonadota; class Gammaproteobacteria; order Enterobacterales; family Enterobacteriaceae; genus Enterobacter; species Enterobacter cloacae complex sp. ECL352. The sequence goes on along the minus strand of NZ_CP083709.1, from coordinate 1,632,085 downwards.
CTTCCCCGTCTGTCGCGCAACATCGACAGCATGCTGCTGCTTTCCGGCGCTTATGACGGCGTTAAAACCCAGGCCTGGCTGGAAAACTGGCAGGGGCTGAAGCATGCCATTGAAACCCGCCAGCATATTGAGATTGAGCATTTCCGTAACGAGGCCATTTCGCAGGAGCCGTTCTGGCTGCACAGCGGAAAACGTTAACTCTGGCAAGGAACCCCTATAATGCCGCTTTCTTCACCGTTACAGCAGCAGTGGCAGACCGTTTGCGAACGTCTGCCTGAGTCATTACCGGCGTCATCGTTAAGCGAGCAGGCGAAGAGCGTGCTCGCCTTCAGTGATTTTGTGCAGGAAAGCATCACCGCCAACCCGGACTGGCTGGCAGAGCTTGAGAACGCACCGCCGCAGGCGGACGAGTGGCGACAGTATGCCGGCTGGCTGCAAACCGCGCTCGAAGACGTTGCGGATGAAGCCACGCTGATGCGCGTCCTGCGCCAGTTCCGCCGTCGGGTGATGGTGCGCATTGCCTGGGCTCAGGCGCTGGAGCTGGTGAGCGAAGAGAGTACGCTGCAGCAGCTAAGCGAGCTGGCGCAAACGCTGATTGTCGCCGCGCGCGACTGGCTGTACGCCGCCTGCTGTAAAGAGTGGGGCACGCCGTGCAGCGAGGAAGGGGTTCCTCAGCCGCTGTTGATTCTGGGGATGGGCAAGCTGGGCGGCTGCGAGCTGAACTTCTCCTCCGACATCGACCTGATTTTTGCCTGGCCCGAGAACGGCTCCACGCGCGGCGGCCGTCGCGAGCTGGACAACGCCCAGTTCTTTACCCGTCTCGGTCAGCGTCTGATTAAGGCGCTGGATCAGCCGACGCAGGACGGTTTTGTTTACCGCGTGGACATGCGCCTGCGTCCGTTTGGCGACAGCGGACCGCTGGTGCTGAGCTTTGCCGCGCTGGAGGATTACTACCAGGAGCAGGGGCGCGACTGGGAGCGCTATGCGATGGTTAAAGCGCGGATTATGGGCGACAGCGACGACGCTTACGCCAACGAGCTGCGCGCCATGCTGCGCCCGTTTGTATTCCGTCGCTATATCGACTTCAGCGTGATCCAGTCCCTGCGTAATATGAAAGGGATGATCGCCCGTGAGGTGCGCCGTCGTGGTCTGAAGGACAACATCAAGCTCGGCGCGGGCGGCATCCGTGAAATCGAATTTATCGTTCAGGTCTTCCAGCTTATTCGCGGTGGTCGTGAGCCGTCCCTGCAGTCCCGCTCGCTTTTGCCGACGCTGAGCGCCATCGAGCAGCTGCACCTGCTGCCGGACGGCGACGCGCAAACCCTGCGCGAGGCCTATCTGTTCCTGCGTCGTCTGGAAAACCTGCTGCAAAGCATCAACGACGAACAGACCCAGACCCTGCCGGGCGATGACCTTAACCGGGCGCGCCTGGCCTGGGGCATGCGTGTGGACGACTGGGCGGCGTTAACCGAACGGCTGGATGCCCATATGGCAGGCGTGCGCCGCATCTTTAACGAGCTGATCGGTGATGACGAAAGTGAATCACCGGACGATGCCCTTTCCGAGCACTGGCGCGAGCTGTGGCAGGACGCGCTCCAGGAAGATGACACCACGCCGGTGCTGACGCACTTAACTGACGACGCCCGCCATCGCGTGGTGGCGCTGATCGCGGATTTCCGTCTTGAGCTGAACAAACGCGCCATCGGCCCGCGAGGTCGTCAGGTGCTGGATCACCTGATGCCGCACCTGCTGAGCGAGGTCTGCTCGCGGGCGGACGCGCCGGTGCCGCTGTCGCGCATGATGCCGCTGCTGAGCGGGATCATCACGCGTACCACGTATCTGGAACTCCTGAGCGAGTTTCCGGGGGCACTGAAGCACCTGATTACGCTCTGCGCCGCGTCGCCGATGGTGGCCAACAAGCTGGCGCGTTACCCGCTGCTGCTGGATGAGCTGCTCGACCCGAACACGCTGTATCAGCCAACGGCGACGGATGCCTACCGGGACGAGCTGCGTCAGTATCTGCTGCGCGTGCCGGAAGAGGACGAAGAGCAACAGCTGGAGGCGCTGCGCCAGTTTAAGCAGGCGCAGATGCTGCGCGTGGCGGCGGCTGACATCGCCGGAACGCTGCCGGTGATGAAAGTGAGCGATCACTTAACCTGGCTGGCAGAGGCGATCATCGACGCGGTGGTCCATCAGGCGTGGGTGCAGATGGTGGCGCGCTACGGCCAGCCGAAACATCTGGCCGAACGTGAAGGACGCGGCTTTGCGGTCGTGGGGTACGGCAAGCTTGGCGGCTGGGAGCTGGGCTATAGCTCCGATCTGGATTTAATCTTCCTGCACGACTGTCCGGTTGACGTAATGACCGACGGCGAGCGTGAAATTGACGGGCGCCAGTTCTACCTTCGCCTGGCGCAGCGCATTATGCATCTTTTCAGCACCCGCACCTCGTCGGGCATTTTGTATGAAGTGGATGCGCGCCTGCGTCCGTCCGGCGCGGCGGGCATGCTGGTGACCTCGACGGAGTCCTTCGCCGATTACCAGAAGAGTGAAGCCTGGACGTGGGAGCATCAGGCGCTGGTGCGCGCTCGCGTGGTGTACGGCGATCCGCAGCTCAAAACGCAGTTTGACGTCATCCGTAAGGACGTTCTGACGACGGTGCGAGAGGGCGCCACATTACAAACTGAAGTGCGCGAAATGCGCGAGAAAATGCGCGCGCATCTCGGCAATAAACACCGCGATCGCTTTGATATTAAAGCCGACGAGGGCGGGATTACCGATATTGAGTTCATTACCCAGTATCTGGTGCTGCTGCACGCCCACGACAAGCCGAAGCTGACGCGCTGGTCCGATAACGTGCGCATTCTGGAGCTGCTGGCGCAAAACGACATCATGGACGAGCAGGAGGCGCAGGCTTTAACCCGCGCCTACACGACGCTTCGCGATGAGCTTCATCACCTGGCGCTGCAGGAGCAACCGGGGCACGTGGCGCTGGACTGTTTTGCTCATGAACGTGCTCAGGTTACGGCCAGCTGGCAGAAGTGGCTGGTGGAACCGTGCGTAACAAATCAAGTGTGATATTATCGCGCGCAAATTGTGAATCTTTCTGGAGTCAGGAATGAAAGTAACACTGCCAGAGTTTGAACGTGCTGGGGTAATGGTTGTTGGGGATGTGATGCTGGATCGCTACTGGTATGGGCCTACCAGCCGCATCTCTCCGGAAGCACCGGTACCGGTGGTTAAGGTCGACACCATTGAAGAGCGTCCCGGCGGCGCGGCAAACGTGGCGATGAACATTGCCTCTCTGGGCGCGCAGTCGCGTCTGGTGGGCTTGACCGGCATCGACGATGCGGCGCGCGCGCTGAGCAAGTCGCTGGCGGACGTGAACGTGAAGTGCGACTTCGTCTCTGTTCCGACCCACCCAACGATTACGAAACTGCGCGTGCTGTCGCGCAACCAGCAGCTGATCCGCCTCGACTTTGAAGAAGGGTTCGAAGGCGTTGATCCTGAGCCGCTGCACGAGCGTATCAACCAGGCGCTGGGCAATATCGGCGCGCTGGTGCTGTCCGACTACGCCAAAGGCGCGCTGGCGAGCGTGCAAACGATGATTCAGCTGGCGCGTAAAGCCAACGTGCCGGTGCTGATCGACCCGAAAGGGACCGATTTTGAGCGCTATCGCGGCGCGACGCTGCTGACGCCAAACCTCTCCGAGTTTGAAGCGGTGGCGGGCAAATGCAAAACCGAGGACGAACTGGTTGAGCGCGGCATGAAGATCATTGCCGATTTCGAGCTGTCCGCGCTGCTGGTGACCCGCTCCGAGCAGGGGATGACGCTGCTGCAGCCGGGCAAAGCGCCGCTGCATATGCCAACCCAGGCGCAGGAAGTGTACGACGTGACCGGTGCCGGTGATACGGTGATCGGCGTGCTGGCGGCGACGCTGGCAGCAGGAAACTCGCTGGAAGAGGCGTGCTACTTCGCTAACGCCGCGGCGGGCGTGGTCGTCGGTAAACTCGGGACCTCAACCGTTTCGCCAATCGAGCTGGAAAACGCGGTGCGCGGTCGTGCGGATACCGGTTTTGGCGTCATGACCGAAGACGAGCTGAAGGTGGCCGTCGCCGCCGCGCGCAAGCGTGGTGAAAAAGTGGTGATGACCAACGGCGTGTTCGACATTCTGCACGCGGGCCACGTTTCGTATCTGGCGAACGCGCGCAAGCTGGGCGATCGCCTGATTGTGGCGGTTAACAGCGATGCATCGACGAAACGCCTGAAGGGCGAAACGCGTCCGGTGAACCCGCTCGAGCAGCGCATGATTGTGCTCGGCGCGCTGGAAGCGGTGGACTGGGTGGTGTCGTTTGAAGAAGATACCCCGCAGCGCCTGATTGCCGGCATTCTGCCGGACCTGCTGGTAAAAGGTGGGGATTACAAGCCGGAGCAAATCGCGGGTAGCGAAGAGGTCTGGGCCAACGGCGGCGAGGTGATGGTGCTCAACTTTGAGGACGGGTGCTCAACCACCAACATCATCAAGAAGATCCAGAAAGACAGTCAGTAAAAAACGGGCCAGCTGGCCCGTTTTTTTCTCCCTCTCCCTGTGGGAGAGGGCTGGGGTGAGGGCATCAGGCCGCACTTACTCCTGGTCATCCACCGGTGGAATGGCCGGTGCCGGCTTCACTTCTTCCGGCGCATGGCGGTTTTCCAGCTCGCTCAGACGCTGTTCCAGCAGCGCCAGCTTCTCGCGGGTGCGCAGCAGAACCTGGGTCTGCACGTCAAACTCTTCGCGGCTGACTAAATCAAGGCGAACCAACTGCGCCTGGAGCGTCTGGCGGATTTTCTTTTCTACGTCATCACCAAATTCACGAATGCCTTTTGGCATAGATTCATGAACCTGACGCGCGATCTGCTCAATTTTTTTCGGGTCAATCATTGGCGTTTCCCTTGATGGAAAAGTGTTAGTGTCCATTGTAGCGCGTCATGCCCGGGGTAAACAAAATTGTTTGATGCTTATGCATTGCCCAGGATAATCAATAGCGTTATAGTTATCTCGCTTATTCTCAGGGCGGGGCGAAATTCCCCACCGGCGGTAAATCAGCGTGACGCTGAAAGCCCGCGAGCGCTTTGGGTGAATACTCAAAGGTCAGCAGATCCGGTGTAATTCCGGGGCCGACGGTTAGAGTCCGGATGGGAGAGAGTAACGATCAAGTCGGGCATGGGCCCGCTCACGTTATCTTTTTGCCGCTTATACGGCGCTCCTAAGACTGCCCTGATTCTGGTAACCATAATGTTAATGAGGTTTTTTTACCATGAATCAGACGCTACTTTCCTCTTTTGGCACTTCAACTCAACGTGTTGAACATGCACTGGATGCACTGCGCGAAGGCCGCGGTGTGATGGTGCTTGACGATGAAAACCGTGAAAACGAAGGCGACATGATTTTCGCCGCCGAAAACATGACCGTTGAACAGATGGCGCTGACCATCCGTCACGGCAGCGGCATCGTATGCCTGTGTATTAATGAAGATCGTCGTAAGCAGCTCGATCTGCCGATGATGGTCGAAAACAACACCAGCGCCTTTGGTACCGGTTTTACCGTGACCATTGAAGCGGCGCATGGCGTGACCACAGGTGTGTCTGCGGCTGACCGTCTGACCACCGTACGTGCAGCGATTGCTGATGGTGCGAAGCCATCCGATCTGCACCGTCCAGGCCACGTCTTCCCACTGCGTGCGCAGGCGGGCGGCGTGTTGACCCGCGGTGGTCACACCGAAGCGACGATCGACCTGGTGACGCTGGCTGGCTTCAAACCTGCTGGCGTGCTGTGCGAACTGACCAACGATGACGGCACCATGGCGCGCGCGCCGGAATGCATTACCTTTGCCCGCCTGCACAACATGCCGGTGGTCACGATTGAAGATCTGGTTGAGTATCGCCAGGCGCACGAGCGCAAAGCCAGCTGAAAATAAAAACGCCGGGATATCCCGGCGTTTTTTTACCCGATTCCTGCGGTCTGCAGCAGAACCAGACTTAATCCCATCACCGACATTCCGCACAGCACGCCATAGCTGGGGTTGTTGTTAGGATCGATCTCCTTCGCCAGCGGCATCAGTTCATCCACCGAAAGCGCAACCATGATCCCGGCTACCGCGGCCATAATCGCCGCCATCACTACCGGAGAGACCAGGCTACCAAGGATCAGCCAGGCCAGTACGCCGCCAAGGATTTCGGCCATCCCGGAAATGCCCGCCCAGAACACCGCGGTGCGTTTCGATCCCGTTGCGGCATACACGGGTCCGGCGACGGCCAGTCCTTCAGGAATATTGTGTAAGGCGACCGCCAGTGCGATGCCAAAGCCCATCTCAAGATTGCTGCTGGCCGTCACGTAGGTAGCGACCCCTTCCGGGAAGTTGTGCAGGCTGATGCCAAGCGTTAACAGCACGGCGGTACGCTTGATATTGCGCGGCATGGGCGTCACGTTTTTCTGCATTAAATCCTGCGGATGCGCGTGCGGTAGCATCCGATCGAGGGCAAAGTATCCCAGCAGGCCAAAGACAAACATGCCGTAGCCCAGCAGCGGAGACATGCCTTCCGTGCCCAGCGCGGCAGGCAGCATCTCCATCAGGGAGATGAGCAGCATGATCCCGGCAGCAAAGCCCAGTGAAAAGGCCAGTACGCGGTTAGAGGGCTTTTGGCCGAGCACGCCGAGGAGCGCACCGATGAAGGTCGCGGCGCCCGCCAGTATGGTCAGGATCAGGGGGACTGACATGCATTGCTCCTTATGATAATCATTCTCATTAATATAAATGATTCATTTCTGGCAAAGCGAGGGTGAAAACCCGGCTTTACACATTCCTTACATTCAAATTTCCTGATGATGATCTTCACGCTTATCTGCGTTCATCTTTGCCGGATTGCGCGTAATGTAGCACCATTAAATTGACACCTTCTGTAAGGATATCACCATGACTTCTTCCCGTATGCCAGCCCTGTTTTTAGGCCACGGTAGCCCAATGAACGTTCTGGAAGACAACGTCTATACCCGCGCCTGGCGTCATCTTGGCGAGACGTTGCCGCGTCCGAAAGCGATCGTGGTGGTGTCTGCACACTGGTTTACCCGTGGGACGGGCGTGACCGCCATGGAAGCGCCAAAAACCATTCATGATTTTGGCGGCTTCCCGCAGGCACTGTACAACACGCATTATCCGGCCCCCGGCTCGCCTGAGCTGGCGCAAAAGCTGGTAGAGTTGCTGGCACCTGTCCCTGTGACGCTGGATAAAGAAGCCTGGGGCTTTGACCATGGCTCCTGGGGAGTGCTGATTAAAATGTATCCTGACGCGGATATCCCGATGGTGCAGTTGAGCATCGACAGCACTAAACCGGCGGCCTGGCATCTGGAGATGGGGCGTAAGCTGGCAACCCTGCGTGATGAAGGCATCATGCTGGTGGCGAGCGGCAACGTGGTGCATAACCTGCGTACCGCACGCTGGCACGGTGAGAACACGCCGTACCCGTGGGCAACCTCTTTTAACGACTACGTCAAAGCGAACCTGACCTGGCAAGGCCCGCTTGAGGAGCATCCGCTGGTGAACTATCTGGATCATGATGGCGGTTCGCTCTCTAACCCGACGCCGGAACACTTCCTGCCGCTGCTGTACGTTCTTGGCGCGTGGGATGGTCAGGAACCGGTGACGATCCCGGTCGACGGTATTGAGATGGGCAGTCTGAGTATGCTGTCGGTGCAGGTGGGATAATAAAAGCAAAACGGCAACCTCAGGTTGCCGTTTTTAGTGTTTGCACCCTCTCCCTGTGGGAGAGGGGCGGGGTGAGGGCATCAGGCTGCGGCCTATTCGACAAAAATGTGCGGATAAAACCGTGACAGATCCTGCGTGATCAGCGCGCGATCTTCGCGAATGCCAATCCCGGCCGGTTGATCGTTGATGAGCCAGCTGCCAATCAGGGTATAACTGTCGCCAAATTTCGGGAGTTGATAGAACTCCTGGACGATCATCCCTTCTTCGCCGTATGGCCCTTCAACCGCTTCCAGCGTCTTGCCGTTTTCGATAATCGAGACGTTTGCGCCTTCGCGGGAGAAGATCGGCTTAACAACGTATTTTTCCATTTGCGGGTAATCATCTTCCGCAAAATAGGCTGGCAGCAGGTTCGGGTGGTTCGGGAACATCTCCCAGAGCATCGGCAGCAGGGCTTTGTTAGAGATGATGCTCTTCCAGGCCGGCTCCAGCCAGCGTACGCCAGCATCTTCCAGCTTGGTGGAGAACATCTCGCGCAGCATGTATTCCCACGGGTAGAGCTTGAACAGGTTGCTTATCACCTGGTCCTGCATATCCGTAAACTGACCTTTTTCACCCAAGCCGATATCCTCGATATAGAGGAACTCGGTCGCCACTTCCGCTTCGGCGGCGCAGTCCTGCAGATATTGAACCGTGCCACGGTCTTCTTCCGTGTCGCGGCAGCAGGCGAGATGGAGCAGGTTAAAGCCATGCTGTTCACGCAGCTCGGCAAAACGCTCAATCAGCTTTTCCTGCAGGCTGTTAAACTGGTCGCTGCCTTCCGGCAGGTTTCCGGCATTGGCCTGGTCTTCCAGCCAGATCCACTGGAAGAACGCCGCTTCATACAGAGAGGTTGGCGTATCGGCGTTGTTTTCCAGAAGCTTCGGTTCACCTTTGCCGTCCCACGCCAGATCCAGGCGAGAGTAAAGCGAAGGCTGATTCGTTTTCCACGACTGGCGCACAAAGCCCCATGTGTGCTTCGGAATGCGGAACTTTGCCATCAGCTCGTCGCTGTCGATGACCTTTTCCACGACCTTCAGGCACATCTGGTGCAGCTCGGCCGTCACCTCTTCCAGTTTTTCCACCTGAGCCAGCGTGAGCTTGTAATAGGCGTCTTCACACCAGTACGGCTCGCCGTACATGGTGTGGAAGTTAAAACCGTACTCGGTGGCTTTTTCGCGCCAGTCCGGGCGCTCGGTGATACTGACTCGTTCCATGATCAGCCGCCCATTGAGCGAGTAGAGGAGGTGCCTGTCGCACTACGCTGCATGCTGGTCTGCTTCGCCACAGATTCACCAAACCCGCCGCGGGTGATGGTGCTGGTGGTCGCAGGCTTCGGCGCCATCGCCGTTTTCGGAACGTTCACGGTGCGGCCAGGGGTCGCTGCGCCGTAGCCTTTGCCGCTGGCATCGGTATATTGACCGTAAGCCGGGCTGGCCGGGTTTTTCGAGCTAAACAGCGGCTGCTGCTGGTAGCCCGCACCGCCGCCCATCAGACGACCCATCATGTAGCCTGCCATCAGCGGCATCCAGAAGCTGCCGCTGGACTGAGCCTGCGCCTGATTTTCAGGTGCGGTGCCTGCCTGAGCCGGTGCCTGCTGGCACTGACCTTCACCAAACTCCGCCACGCAGTCTTCGCGTGAGGCATATTTCGGCGCAGTACGTTCCGCTTCTTTCAGAGCGCTGGTGTAAGCCGTTTTACATTCGGCGGCTTTGCCGGTTGCGGCGGAGCAGTCGTCTGCGTTTTGATACAGCGAAACCGTTTCGTCATTTTTCTCACAGCCTGCCAGCATAAAGACAGCCGTGACCGCCAGCGCAACAGGGGTGAGGTGACGCGCGTTCCAGCTCTTGCGGAACGAAGCGTGATTTATGGATTTTGTCCGTTTCATGTTTGTCTTCCAGGACCCAGTGGTAATAACGCTCAGGATAGAGGATGAGTGGTTGAAAATGAAGCGAAGAGGGGCGGAATCAGGGGGATCTTTACGTTGGCTTACGTTCGGATGTGATTCAGATGCGCCCCTTTCCCTGTGGGAGAGGGGCGGGGTGGAGGGCATCAGGCCGCAGTGGGCCTGATAACACTCTTAGTTACGGAACGGATTATTGCCTTTGCTGGCGGATGTAGTGGTACGCGCAGCGGCCGGCTGTGCCGCAGGGGTGCTACTGTTAGCGTTGAAGTTATCAACCGCGGCAACCTGCTCCGGGTTCTCCGGCGCAACGCTGTCCGGAGAGGTGGAGACCGGTTTGCCCAGCGCGCTGTTCAGCATCTGCAGGTCTTGCTCGTTCAGCGTACCCAAAGCCTGTTTGATGTTCAGCTGGTTAATCAGGTACTGGTAACGCGCGCTTGAGAGCTGCTGTTTCGCGTTGTACAGCGTGGTGGTCGCGTCGAGCACGTCCACGATAGTACGTGTACCGACCGAGTAGCCCGCTTCCATCGCATCCAGAGAGCTCTGCGCAGACACAACGGCCTGTTTATAGGCGTTGATGCTGCTGATCGAGGCGTTCACGTTGTTGAAGGAGGAACGTACGGTCTGCACCACGTTGCGGTGGGCGCTTTCCAGCTGCTCGCTCGCGCCAACAAAGTTGTACTGCGCCTGTTTCACCTGAGAGTTGACCTGACCGCCCTGATACAGTGGCAGGGAGAAGCTCAGACCCACTTTATTCTGACCCATATTGCTGTCGTCATACTGGGACGTATTGGTTTTAGAGCCGCTATAGGACGTATCAGAGACACCGGTAGACGCGCTCAGGCTCAGGGTTGGCAGATGGCCGTCCTGCGCCTGACGAATTTGCTCGCGGGCCAGGTCCTGGCTCAGACGCGCCTGCAGCAAACTCAGGTTGCGGTTTTCCGCCTCTTTCAGCAGGGCGTTAACGGCCTGCGGTTTATCCGTTTTAAAGCTGTCCACGTTCAGCGACGCCAGCTCAGGATAGTAATTCCCGGTGACCTGACGCAGGGATTCCAGCGCGTTGTCGAGGTTGTTACGCGCGGTCACTTCGTTAGCCAGCACGGTGTCGTACTGTGAACGGGCGTTCTGCACGTCGGTGATCGCGACCAGGCCCACGTTGAAACGCTGGGTAGTTTGATCTAACTGGCGGTAAATCGCCTGTTTCTGCGCTTCGGTGTAGGAGAGTGCGTCAATCGCGCTCAGCACGTTGAAGTACGCCGTGGCGGTGTTTAGGATCAGCGTCTGCTGGTCGGTCTGATAGGTCACATCCTGGATACCCGCGCTCTTTTCCTGCAGGGTCAGGGCGCGCCATTTGGACATATCAAACAGCGTCTGTGTCAATTGCAGTGAGGCGCTGGTAGCATTGGAGTTTACGCCGTTAGCGTCGCGGAAACCGTTGCTGTAGGTATAATCTGCACCTAAACCTAACTGTGGCAGCAAGGGGCTACGCGCTTCGTTAATCTTTTCAAACGCAGCATCACGATCGGCCGCTGATTTACGTAAATCAGGGTTGCCCAGACGTGCCTGCTGGTAGACCTGTAACAGGTTTTCCGCCTGGCTCATTGCACTGAAGCCCGTCAGGCTCAGGCCGATAAGGATGGGGAGCAATTTCTTCATTTGCATTCCTTGTTGTGAAGCAGTATTAGCGCTGATCTAATTAAAAAATAATTGCCGATTCTAACAGAATCTTCCATACCAAAAGGTTGGCGTAACGTGCCATCTGGCGGTAATTTGCACCAATCTACCATATAGCCTTACAAACGGCAGCCAAACAGCCTTGAAATTCACAATTTCATCACCATTGCTACCAGGACTCGACTCATGCAAAAACCAGAAAAGTTGCCCGTGACATTCGCCAAAAACGATGTAGAAATTATTGCACGAGAAACGCTTTATAGCGGTTTTTTTTCAATGGATCTTTACCGTTTCAGGCATCGCCTGTTTAACGGGGAAATGAGCGGCGAAATCAGACGCGAAATTTTTGAGCGCGGGCATGCGGCAGTCTTGCTACCCTTTGACCCAGTGCGTGACGAAGTTGTGCTGGTGGAGCAGATCCGCATCGCCGCTTATGACGTCAGTGAGAGCCCGTGGCTGCTGGAGATGGTGGCCGGGATGATCGAAGAAGGTGAGTCTGTTGAAGACGTCGCCCGTCGCGAGGCGCTGGAAGAGGCCGGACTGGTGGTGGGCCGTACAAAACCGGTGCTGAGCTATCTGGCAAGCCCGGGCGGTACCAGCGAGCGCTTGTCCATAATGGTGGGCGAAGTGGACGCCACGACGGCGGAAGGGATCCACGGTCTGGCAGATGAAAACGAAGATATTCGGGTTCATGTGGTGAGCCGGGAACAGGCTTATCAGTGGGTAGAAGAGGGGAAAATCGACAACGCAGCGTCTGTCATCGCCCTGCAATGGCTGCAGCTGCATTATCAGACATTACGAAACGAGTGGAAAAAATGAAGCGCTATACGCCTGACTTCCCAGAAATGATGCGCCTGTGCGAAACCAATTTCGCACAATTGCGCCGCCTGCTGCCGCGAAACGACGCACCCGGCGAAACGGTAAGCTATCAGGTGAGCAACGCGCAGTATCGGTTAACGATAACAGAATCAACGCGCTACACTACGCTGGTGGAGATTGAGCAAACGGCACCCAGCATTAGCTACTGGAGCCTGCCGTCGATGACGGTGCGCCTCTATCACGACGCGATGGTCGCTGAAGTGTGTTCAAGCCAGCAGATCTTTCGCTTCAAGGCGCGGTATGATTACCCGAATAAAAAGTTGCATCAACGCGACGAAAAGCATCAAATTAACCAGTTTTTAGCCGACTGGCTAAGATATTGTTTAGCACATGGAGCAATGGCGATTCCGGTTTGTTAGCGTCATAAACCTACCTAAGGACACCATTTGGAAAGCCTGTTGAACCTGACTGTTGCTGGTGGGGCGCCAGTCAGGATATTACAAATCACCGATACCCACCTTTTTGCCGAAAAGCATGAAACGCTACTGGGGGTCAACACCTGGGAGAGTTATCAGGCGGTACTTAGCGCCATTCACGCTGAAAACCGTGCATGCGATCTGATTGTCGCAACGGGCGATCTGGCGCAGGATCAGTCCTCCGCGGCCTACCAGCATTTTGCTGAAGGCATCGCGAGCTTTAGCGTGCCTTGCGTCTGGCTGCCGGGAAACCATGACTTCCAGCCCGCCATGTACAGTTCTCTCCAGGATGCGGGGATTTCTCCGGCGAAATGTGTTTTTGCGGGTGAACAGTGGCAGATCCTGCTGCTCGATAGCCAGGTGTTTGGCGTCCCGCACGGTGAGTTAAGCGAGTTTCAGCTCGACTGGCTTGAGACCAAACTGGCTGCTGAACCTGAACGTCACACGCTGCTGTTGCTTCATCATCATCCTCTGCCGGCGGGCTGCAGCTGGCTCGATCAGCACAGCCTGCGCAACTCCGCAGCGCTGGATCGCGTGCTGGCGAAATTCCCACGGGTGAAAAATCTGCTGTGTGGACATATTCATCAGGAACAGGATCTCGACTGGAACGGACGCCGCATGCTGGCGACGCCGTCGACCTGCGTTCAGTTTAAGCCGCACTGCGCCAACTTTACGCTGGATACCATCGCGCCAGGCTGGCGCTGGCTGGAACTGCATGCCGACGGCACGCTGACCACGGAAGTCTGCCGTTTGACCGGTGCAAAATTCCGCCCGGATACCGCTTCAGAAGGCTATTGATGTCTACGCTCCTTTATCTGCACGGATTCAACAGCTCGCCGCGCTCTGCAAAAGCGACACAGTTTCGCCAGTGGCTGAGCGAGCATCACCCCGACGTTGAGATGATTATCCCGCAGCTGCCGCCTTACCCGGCAGAGGCCGCGGAGATGCTGGAATCTATTGTGCTTGCGCACGGCGGCGAAACCTTCGGTGTGGTCGGTTCATCCCTGGGCGGGTACTACGCCACCTGGCTCTCACAATGCTTCATGCTGCCCGCCGTTGTGGTTAATCCGGCGGTACGGCCATTTGAGCTGCTGAGGGACTTTCTTGGCGAAAACGAGAACCCCTACACCGGGCAGCAATATGTGCTAGAGTCACGCCATATTTACGATCTCAAAGTTATGCAGGTCGACCCGCTTGAGGCACCGGATCTCATCTGGCTGCTGCAACAGACGGGTGATGAAGTGCTGGATTACCGCCAGGCAGTGGCGTATTACGCCTCCTGCCGCCAGACTATAGAAGAGGGCGGAAACCATGCTTTCACGGGCTTTGAGAATCATTTCACCCAGATTGTCGATTTTCTTGGACTGCACAGCCACTGACAATCAATGCGAATTGCTAGTTTAAATCATGACGCAAACCTATAACGCTGATGCCATTGAGGTCCTCACCGGGCTTGAGCCGGTTCGCCGCCGCCCGGGGATGTACACCGATACGACGCGCCCAAACCATCTGGGCCAGGAAGTTATTGATAACAGTGTGGACGAAGCGCTGGCGGGCCATGCCAAACGCGTTGACGTCATTCTGCACGCCGATCAGTCGCTGGAAGTCATCGACGACGGGCGCGGCATGCCGGTGGATATCCATCCGGAAGAGGGCGTGCCTGCCGTTGAGCTGATCCTCTGTCGTCTGCACGCGGGCGGTAAGTTCTCCAACAAGAACTACCAGTTCTCCGGTGGTCTGCACGGCGTGGGCATTTCCGTGGTGAACGCCCTGTCCAAACGCGTGGAAGTGAACGTCCGTCGCGACGGTCAGGTGTACAACATCGCGTTTGAAAACGGCGATAAGGTGCAGGATCTGCAGGTTGTCGGCACGTGCGGCAAACGCAACACCGGTACCAGCGTCCACTTCTGGCCTGACGAAAGCTTCTTCGACAGCCCGCGTTTTTCCGTTTCTCGCCTGACGCACCTGCTGAAAGCCAAAGCGGTGCTGTGTCCGGGCGTGGAAATCACCTTTACCGATCACGTTAACAATACCGCACAAACCTGGTGCTACGCCGACGGTCTGAACGATTACCTGTGCGAAGCGGTAAACGGCCTGCCGACGCTGCCGGAAAAACCGTTTGTCGGTAACTTTAGCGGCGATACCGAAGCCGTGGACTGGGCGCTGCTGTGGCTGCCGGAAGGCGGCGAGCTGCTGACCGAAAGCTACGTCAACCTGATCCCAACCATGCTCGGCGGTACCCACGTCAACGGCCTGCGTCAGGGGCTGCTGGACGCGATGCGTGAGTTCTGCGAATACCGCAATATTCTGCCGCGCGGCGTGAAGCTGTCGGCGGAAGATATCTGGGATCGCTGCGCCTACGTGCTCTCCGTGAAGATGCAGGATCCGCAGTTTGCCGGTCAGACCAAAGAGCGCCTGTCGTCACGTCAGTGCGCGGCGTTCGTTTCCGGCGTGGTGAAAGATGCGTTTACCCTGTGGCTGAACCAGAACGTGCAGGCAGCAGAGATGCTGGCCGAAATGGCCATTTCCAGCGCCCAGCGTCGTCTGCGCGCCGCAAAGAAAGTGGTGCGTAAAAAGCTGACCAGCGGCCCTGCGCTGCCGGGCAAGCTGGCGGACTGTACCGCGCAGGATCTCAACCGTACCGAGCTGTTCCTCGTGGAAGGGGACTCGGCGGGCGGATCGGCCAAGCAGGCGCGCGATCGTGAATATCAGGCGATCATGCCGCTCAAGGGTAAGATCCTGAACACCTGGGAGGTCTCTTCTGATGAAGTGCTGGCCTCGCAGGAAGTGCACGATATTTCGGTGGCGATCGGCATCGATCCGGACAGCGACGATCTGAGCCAGCTGCGCTATGGCAAGATCTGTATCCTCGCGGATGCGGACTCCGATGGTCTGCACATCGCCACGCTGCTGTGCGCGCTGTTCGTGAAGCACTTCAAAACGCTGGTGAAAAATGGTCACGTCCACGTGGCGCTGCCGCCGCTCTACCGTATCGACCTCGGCAAAGAGGTTTACTACGCGCTGACGGAAGAAGAGAAAGCGGGCGTCCTGGAACAGCTGAAGCGCAAGAAGGGCAAACCGAACGTGCAGCGCTTTAAAGGGCTGGGCGAGATGAACCCGATGCAGCTTCGCGAAACGACGCTGGATCCGAACACGCGCCGTCTGGTGCAGCTGACGATCAGCGATGAAGACGAGCAGCAAACCAACGCCATGATGGATATGCTCCTTGCCAAGAAACGTTCGGAAGACCGACGTAACTGGCTGCAGGAGAAAGGCGATATGGCGGATATTGAGGCCTGATGCCCTCACCCTAACCCTCTCCCGCCGGGAGAGGGAATGGATCGTAGGCCCGGTAAGCGTTAGCGCCACCGGGCTTTTTTACATCAAAACTCCATCTTCACCGTAAACTGCACTTCGCGCGGATCGCCAATCTGGTTGCCCAGGTTGTTGGTCGCAATCGACGACGTGTAGTAGGTCTTATCAAACAGATTTTTCACGTTCACCTGCAGCGTCACCGGATACTGTAGCTTCATCTTGTACGCCGCAAACGCGTCCGCCACGAAATAGCCCGGCAGATAATAATCCGCACCGTTGGTTGCTGAGCGACGGCTTACGCCGTGCCCGCCGCCGCCCAGCGTCAGGGTATTCCCGGCAAACGCATTGTGAATATCGTAGGTCAGGAACAGGGAGCCGGTATGGCGCGGCACGTTCGGCAGCGGTTTGCCCGCATAGTCCGGATCTTCCAGAACCTTCGCGTCGGTATAGCCGTAGCTGGCGATAATGTTGGTGTTCTCGGTCAGTGACCCGGCGAGATCCACCTCCACGCCCTGCGAGCGCACGCGGCCCGCTGTTTTGGCGACGGTTTCATCACCCACGCTTTCTGTGTACAGCACGTTGCGCTTGTGGATATCAAACAGCGCAATATTGGCGGTAATGCCGTCGAACAGGTCAAACTTAGCGCCTATTTCATACGCGTTTGACGTTTCCGGCGGCAGGTCACCAATGTAGCTCGCAATGGACGACTGCGGCATAAACGTCTGGGAATAGTTGGCAAACAGCGAGACCGCCGGGGTGAGCTTATAAACAAGACCCAGCTTCGGCGTCCACTGGTCGTCGCGGCTGTCGGTGTTCACGTTAAACGGACGGCCTTTCCCCGCGTACTGGGTGTAATACTGATAGCGCATTCCGGCGACGGCGATCCACTTATCGGTCAGGTACAGCGCGTCCTGCGCGTAGGCGGAGTAGCTTTCCTGCTTAATGGTTTGATCGCTGTCGGATGCCGAGACGGTGGTGCACTTGCCGAGGCTGCCGTAGCTCGGGTGGTAAATATTGAAGTCCTTAACGTTCTTACAGCGGATCATATCCGTACGCAGCAGATCGTAATTCTCATACGACACGCCGGTCAGGATCTCATTGTAAAAGCCCGCGATGTCCACGTTCCCCTGCAGATCCGCTCGCGTCGTGTGCATACGCTGGGTCGAGCCCTGGGTCGCATCCACGCGGCGGGTCAGGTTGCCGGTTTTTGAATCGTAGGCCATCACGCGGGCCTGGTTATCGCTGTATTTATCCTGGCTGTAGCTGTAGTCGAACTTCGCGGTCCACTGGCTGTTAAGGCGATACTCCGCGTTGAGCTGAGCGAGATCGGACTGTCCGTCGGTCACGTTAAACGGTTCGTCGAAGCGGGTTTTGCGATCGACGTTGACGGCTTTTTTAGTGTTGAGATCGAAGATCGTTCCGCGATCGAACGGCGTTTTATAGTCGCGATGCGAATAGAGCACGGTCACGGTGGCATCGTCGCCGAACCAGGTCAGCGACGGGGCAATAAAGGTGCTGCGTTCGTTGCCGAAATTACGCCAGTAATCCTCGTCCTGATATTCGCCCGTCAGGCGATACGCCAGGCGCGTGCCGTCAATCGGGCCGGTAACATCAACCTGTCCGGTGCCGCCGCCAAAGCTGGACGAGGTAGCGGAAAGGGAACCGCCGAAGGTCTTCTCCGGGCGTTTGGTGACGACGTTAATCAGGCCGCCCGGATCGAGAATGCCGTAGAGCGTCGAGGCCGGGCCTTTCAGCACCTCCACGCGCTCGGTTGCAGCATTAAAGCTGCGCGGCAGCACGGTGCGCAGGCCGTTGGTCATGATCGAGCCGTCGCGGTTCGCGCCAAATCCGCGGCGCACAAAGGCATCCTGCGTGCCGCCCAGGGTGTTGGTCTGCACCACGTTGCTGACGTTATAGAGCGCTTCATCCAGCGTGGTGGCATGCTGATCCGCCAGCACTTTGTCGCTGACGGTATTGACCACCTGCGGGATGTCCAGCATCGGCATGTTGGTTAACGTCGCGGTGGAGGTATTCAACGGCTGATAGCCATTCGTGGCCTCCGCCGTCGTATTTGGATCGGCGGTGACGGTAAGCGTTTCGCCGTCTTTAGTCGCGGTGTTATCTGCTGCCTGCACCAGCGGCGCCATAAACAGCAGTGAAAAGAGCGCGCGCCCTTTTACCCCAGAGAGTGAAGGTGTGAACGTAGCCATTACATCTGTTATCCCGAAATATCCCGCGAATGACGTTTCGCGGAAAAATGTGTGAGTCATTGCCCTTTACGGTCTGTCCGTTAGCCACGGTGGGCATCGGACATGTAATTGAGAATCATTCAATCATGCGCGAATGTAGTAGTAAATGGAAAAAAGAAAAAATCGACTACAACGTTTAGCCGGGCGTATAAGCGCAGCGGGATGATTATTAATTTATTGAATTAAATGCTTTTTAAAGTCATTCCTTGTTCATTTTTCCTCAGGCTTACCCCTGGTTTTATCAGGGTGTTTCTTCTCTTGACTACTACATGGCGCAGCGTCAAACTCTCAAAAGAGAATGATTTTTATTTATATTTGTTGCGCTTTTTTATTACGTTGGCATTCACGTGGCTCACAACACAAAAAAACCGGGACTGGTTCTGAAGAACCTCTCTGCGGGCTATCAGAAAAAAATCATCGTTGATGATATCTCCCTTGCGATCCCTCAGCAGAAAATGACCGTGCTGGTAGGGGCGAACGGCTGCGGAAAATCCACGCTGCTGAGCACCATTGCGCGTTTGCTTCAGCCGCTTGGCGGCGCGGCAGTTCTCGACGGCAAGGCGATCCACGAGCAGCCGACCAAAGCCGTCGCCCGCCAGCTGGGTATCCTGCCGCAGTCTCCGCTGCTCCCGGAAGGGTTGACCGTCTTTGAGCTGGTCTCGCGCGGGCGTTTTCCCTGGCAGAACTTTATGCGCCAGTGGAGCGACGAGGACGAGCTGGCGGTGGAAGAGGCCCTGCGCCTGACCGGCACGGCGGAGTTTGCCCATATGCCGGTGGAAAGCTTATCCGGCGGCCAGCGTCAGCGCTGCTGGATCGCCATGGCGCTGGCGCAGCAAACGCCGTATATCCTGCTTGACGAGCCCACGACGTTTCTCGATCTCCGCTATCAGGTGGAGATCCTGGAACTGCTGCACACCCTGACCCGCCGGCACGGGCGTACCGTCGTGGTGGTGCTGCACGATCTCAACTTCGCCGTAAACTACGGCGATTCGCTGGTCTTTTTACGCCAGGGGAAAGTTGAAGGCGTATTGCATGAGGGCGATGCCTGTACGCCGGAGCTGATTAAAGCGGTGTTTGATGTGGACGTGCATATGTCCATAAACCCGTTGACCGGCAAGCCGTTCTTTATGCCGTTTCGCCAGGGCCCTGTTCAGCCATGATGCGCTCCTCTCTGGCCTTCCCGATCTTCGCTTTGCTGCTGGCGCTGGGCGCGATTATGCATTTGGGCATCGGCGCACGCTTCATCGCCCCGCAGACGGTGGTGGAGGCATTCTTCCATTTCGATCCGCGCAATTTCGACCATAACGTCATTATCAAATTAAGACTGCTGCGCCTCTGCGCCGCGATGGTGACGGGCGCCGCGCTCGGCGTGGCGGGCGTGCTGCTGCAGTCCGTGATCCGCAACCCGCTCGGCGAGCCGCATATTCTGGGGCTCAACGCCGGGGCCGCGCTGGCGGTCGTGATTACCAGCGCGCTTGGGCTGTCGCTGCCGTTTGGGCGCCCGCTCGTTGCCGCCGCCGGTGCCGCCGCGCTGTTTTTGCTGGTGCTGATGTTCTCCTCGTCCGGTCGCACCGGGCTTACGCCGATGAAGGTCACGCTGTGCGGCGTGGCGATGTCGGCGTTTGCCTCGTCGATTACCGCCGCGGTGTTAATTCTCGATGAACAGACGCTGCTCGCCATGCGCACATGGCTGGCAGGGGACCTGGCCGGGATCAACGTGCAGACGCTCCGGAGCGCCCTTTGGGCTGCAACAGCCGGTTTTGTTCTCGCCATCGGGCTGTCGCCCTCGCTCAACATGCTGGCGCTGGGAGACCGAATGGCGCAGGGGCTTGGCGTGTCGCTGCTGAAAACCCGCCTGCTTGCCCTGCTGGCCATCGCGCTGCTCTGCGGCGCGGCCGTCTCAATTGCCGGGCCGATTGGCTTTATCGGGCTGGTCGTGCCGCAGCTCATTCGCCGTCTGGTGTCGGTGGATTTACGCGTTATGGTGCCGCTGTCTGCCCTGTGTGGCGCGCTGGTTCTGCTGCTGGCGGATATCGCCGCCCGCACGCTGTTTACGCCCTGGGAGCTGGCAACCGGCATCATGACGGCCCTGGTCGGCGCACCCGTATTCATCTTTATGGCATCGAGGATGTTCAAATGAACCGGGCCGGATTCCGCGCGATCCGTATTGGCCGTTTATCGGCGCTGGTTCGCCCGAGGGCGCTGGCCTGCCTGACGCTTTTAGCGCTGGTGGCGTTAAGCCTGCTGGGCTTTGGCCTGACGCACGGTTCTCTGCCTGTTCCCATCTCCGCCATCGGGCGCGCGCTGTTTTCTCCTGAGAGCCTGACGGCGGAGACGCGCTACATCGTGATGGATATCCGCCTGCCGCGCCTGCTGATGGCGGTGCTGTGCGGCGCGATGCTCGGCATGGCGGGGGCGGCAATGCAGTCCATCACCCGCAATGGTCTGGCCGATCCCGGGCTTATTGGCGTGAAGGAGGGCTGTAGCGCGGCGGTACTGCTGCTGATTTTTCAGTTCCCGGCGCTGGGCCTGGCCTGGCGTCCGCTGGTCGGCATGGCCGGCGGGCTGCTTACCGCGCTGCTGGTTATCGGCCTGGCGCGCGATATCTCGCGCCCGCGGTTCATCCTGATCGGCATCGGCGTGTCGTGGGCGTTTGCCGCCGCAATGGGCGTCTTTATCACCACCGCCGACGTGCGGGACGTGCAGACGGCGATGCTGTGGCTGGCGGGAAGCCTGCATGCGGCAAACTGGACGCTGGTGGGGTTAGCCGCGCTCTGGGCTGCCCCCGCGTTTGCGCTGCTGCTGTTTACCGCACGGGCTGCGGACGTGGCGTTGCTTGGCAATCAGGCCGCCGCGGGCCTTGGCGTACGCACAACCCGGCTGGCGCTGCTGCGGGTTCTCGCCCCGGTGGTGCTGACGGCGGCCTGCGTCTCGTGCGTGGGCAGTATTGGTTTCGTGGGGCTTATTGCCCCGCATATGGCGCGCCTGCTGCTGCGCGGTGGGCAAACCGCGCTCCTGACGGGAAGCGCCGTGCTGGGCGCGCTGCTGGTGCTGCTGGCGGATAACGTCGGACGTCTGGCGTTCCTCCCGCTGCAGCTGCCGGCGGGAATTGTGATTTCATTGATTGGCGGACCGTTTTTCCTGCTGCTGCTCTGGCAGCGTCGGGACAGATTTTAGGAGACTAGGATGCGCGTAGTGTTTTCGATGCTGTTGCTGGTGGGGTTCGCGGTGGGTGCGGCGGAGCCGACGCAGACGTTTACTGACGATCTGAACCGAAAAGTGGTGGTGCCGGTTCATCCGAAACGGATTGTCTCTTTACACGATCTGGATATCACCATTCCGCTGATTGAGCTTGGCGTGCCGCCGGTGGCAAGCCATGGCCGCACGCGGCCGGACGGCAGCCACTTTCTGCGCTCCAGCGGCATGTTGACCGGCGTCGACTTCGATAATTCCGACATTACATTTATCGGCACGGCCGATATCGACATTGAAGCCATCGCCGCCGCAAAGCCTGACCTGATCGTTACCGAGCCGACCCGTAACACCCCGGTGGAACAGCTGGCGAAAATTGCCCCGACGGTGAGCATCGATCATCTCGACGGCGGCGCGCCGGAGATCTACCGCAAGCTGGCTCAGCTGACGGGAACGCAGGCGCGGCTCAAGGTTCTGGAGCGGCGCTATCAGGAGCAGATTAAGGCCCTGAAGGCGACAATTGATACCAGCAAGGTGACCGTGTCCGTGATTCAGGCGAATCAGGGAAAGATTAATGCCATGCACAGCTACCACTCGCTGGGCCGCGTGTTGCGCGACGCCGGATTCACCTTCCCGCCGCTGATTGAGTCCATCCCGGACGGAGGGCGCATCGACGTCAGCGCCGAGCGCCTGCCGGAGCTGGATGCCGATTTCGTCTTCGCCACCTGGCGCGGGGATACGGGCGGTAAACCGCAGGACGAGCTGGCGGCGATGGATGCGGTCATGCCGGGCTGGTGTCAGTTCCTGAATGCCTGCAGAACCGGGCATTACGTGCTGATCTCGCGTGAAGAGGCCATCTCGAATTCGTACGCCTCGTTAGGGCTGATGGCCGCGCAGGTGCAGTCGCAGATTGCCGGGCGTCCGCTGCCGGAGGCGTCACGGTGATCCGCAAAGAGAAAGGGCGCGTGGATGTCTATGGCGACCGCTTTCGCGCGCGTGCGCATCAGCTGACGCCGCGTCTGCTGCAGGTTGCACGCTATATCCATGACAACCGCGAAGCGGTGATGGAACAGACCGCAATGGAGATCGCGACGCTGTTGAAAACCTCGGATGCCACGGTGGTCCGCGCCATTCAGGCGCTGGGTTTCGCCGGGCTGCGCGATCTCAAGCAGACGCTGGAGCAGTGGTTTGGTCCGGTGGTCACCTCCAGCGAAAAGATGTCCACCACGGTGAATACGCTCGCCAGCGACGTCAACGCGAGCATTGATTTCGTGCTGGAGGGGCATCAGCATACCTGCGAGGTGTTATCCGAGCCCCACAACCGCTACGCGATGGCCCAGGCGGTCTCTCTGCTGGCGCAGGCGAGGCAGGTTGCCATATTTGGCATTGGCGCCTCCGGCATTCTGGCCGAGTACACCGCCAGGCTGTTCAGTCGCATGGGGTTACCCGCCACGCCGCTTAACCGTACCGGGATAGGGCTTGCCGAGCAGCTGATTGCGCTTCAGCGCGGCGACGTGCTGGTGATGATGGCGCAGAAATCCGCGCACCGGGAGGGGCAAACCACGCTGCGTGAAGCAAAACGTCTGGGCATTCCAACTATATTGCTGACCAACGCCCTCGATTCGCGTTTCAGCAAGGAGGCCAGCGTGGTGATCCACGTTCCGCGCGGCGGCGAAAAAGGCAAAATCCCGCTCCACGGCACGGTGCTGCTGTGTCTGGAGATGATCATCTTATCCGTCGCCTCCACCGAGCCGCAGCGCACCATCAAGTCGATGAAGCGCATCAACGAGCTACACCGTGGGTTAAAGCCGGGGAAGAAAAGCACCTAAAAACAAAGCCCGGTAGCGCTGACGCTCACCGGGCCTGGATCTGTTCTCCCTCTCCTTTCGGGAGAGGGCGGGGGAGGGGAAACTTAAACCCCTTGCTCCAGAATGCGGATGTGGGTTTCCAGCACGTCACCCTTAACCGCGTCGCTCCACGCTTTCATGTGCGCGGTCTGCAGGTGCGCTTCAAGATGCGCGACGGTTTCCCACTGCTCAACCATGATGATCGAGTCTGGCGCGGTCGCCTGGAAGCTGGCGTCAGTGGCGGCATCCACCATCGGCGCGTAGCCGTGGCAGCCTTCTTCTTTCAGTACGGTCGGGATAATTTTCGCGAACTGATCCAGCACCGCCTGGCGGTGATGTTGACCTGGACGAGTACGGATTTCTGCGATTACGGTAAGCATGTTTACTACTCCTTTAATTCCAGGCTACCAGTTAAGCAAAAATTTCCGCGAGATGCTTGCGATATTCTGCGATATAGCTCGGGACGTCAGGCATTTTAATCACGTCGTTGACGATAAAGGTCGGCAGCGGATCCATGCCCAGGAACTGGTTAGCCTTGTGGAACGGCAGGTACGCGCCGTCGACGCCCACGCCTTCGAAGAACTGTTCTTTATCGGTGAAGGCTTCCAGCGGGGCGTTCCAGGTCAGCGAGAGCATATATTTTTTGCCCTGAATCAGGCCGCCCGAGCCGTATTTTTTGGAGGCGTCAGAGCGGGTGCGGCCATCGCTGGCATACAGCGAGCCGTGACCTTCGGTGAACACGTCGTCCATGTATTTTTTCACGGTCCACGGCGCGCCCATCCACCAGCCTGGCATCTGCCAGATCACCACGTCAGCCCACAGGAAGTTCTGCACTTCGGCCTTCACGTCATAACTGCTGTCTGCACGCACGACCTTAATATCATGCCCGGCGTCGCGCAGGAAACCGTCCGCGACCTCGGTCAGGGTGTCATTCAGCTGGCCTTTAGAGTGCGCAAATTCTTTTGCACCGTTGATAATCAGGATGTTGCTCATTATTTGTCCTCGATGATGAGAGTATGGCCAGTATTCTACGGGCGAGGACGGTGCGGTAAAATGAGCAAAATGTGCAAAGTCTTTTGCGTTAAACGCAATAATCCCTTACCAGCTGACCTTCACTTCAAAACCGCCTTCAGGGGCATTGCCCAGCGAAACGCGCATCCCGTGCAGGGCGGCGATGCGTTTTACAATGGATAACCCCAGCCCGCTGCCCGTGGCATCCTGACCCGGCGGGCGATAAAAGCGCTCGCCGATGCGCGCCAGCGCGTCCGGTGAAATGCCTGGGCCGTTGTCGCGCACGGTAAAGCCACGCGCGTCCAGCGTTACGTCCACCACGCTGCCGCGCGGGCTGTAGCGAATCGCGTTATCCAGCAGGTTGCGCACCAGCAGGCTCAGGAGCAGCTGCTGGCCCGTGCGTGTCACCTCTGGTGCATGGATGTTCAGGCGAATATCAATGCCCGCCTGCTGCGCCGGATACCAGATATCCAGCACGGCCGACTGCAGCAAGTCGGCCAGGGGAATCGGTTCGACATCGTCAAGGTTATCCAGCGAGTCCAGACGCGACAGCGTGAGGAGCTGATCCACCAGCCGGGAAGCGCGGTCGATGCCCGCATGCAGCTGCGTCAGCGCCTTTTCCCGCGCCTGCGGATCGTCATGAGAGAGCTGGGCCACGTCAGTTTGCACCTTCAGGGCCGCCAGCGGGCTGCGCAGCTCGTGGGCGGCATCGGACGTAAAGCGGCGCTCGCGGGTCATCATCTCCTGGGTGCGCGCGAAGAGATGATTCAGCGAGTCGAGCAGGGGGCGTACTTCCGTAGGAAGGCCCTCGGTCGGCAGTTTATCGGTGGCATCCGGCGAGCGGGAGCGCAGGGTCTGCGCCAGCTTTTTCAGCGGCTTCAGCTCCCGACTCAGGAGGACGATCAGCAGCAGCAGCATCACGGGCAGCGCCACCAGCCAGGGGGTCAGCTGCGAGCTGACCACGTCCAGCGCCATCTCCTGGCGGTACTCCCATTCCTGGCCGACCACTACGCGGTACTTCCCGTCGGGTGAGGTTAGCCATAAAAAACGCCACTCGTCGTTGTCGCCCTGCAGCTGCCCGTTATCGAACCCGTCGCGGCGATAGTGGTACGGAATATCGCGTCCGTTTTCACCGTCGTTGAGGAGCATTTTGCCGTCGACGGCGTAAATGGCGAAAGCCAGCGCGTCGTCGTCCAGACGACCGTGCTTCACTTTTTTCGGGATCTCGCGCATGCGTTCGGGGGCGCGGATCTCGTCCAGATCCATCGTCAGCAGCCGTTTAGCAAACAGCATCTGCTGGGTATCGAACAGCTTGTCGAGCTTGTGGGTCGTCTGCTGCCAGGCAACCAGGCTGGCGGCAAACCAGGCCGTCAGAGACAGAAGTAAAAAGAGAAGCGTCAGGCGCAGCTTCAGGCTCAGTTTCATGCGTCACCCAGGGTATAGCCGATGCCGTGCACGGTGCGGATAAACTCGCTCCCAAGCTTGCGGCGCAAATGATGGACGTGAACCTCGATGGCGTTGCTGGAGACGTCGTCGTCCCAGGTATAGAGTTTTTCCTCGATCAGCTTTCGCGGCAGCACCCGACCGGTGTTACGCATTAACAGCTCCAGCAGCGCGAACTCTTTCGGCTTGAGCGTCAGCGGCTCACCGTCCAGCGTGGCGATGAGACGGCTCGGATCGAGCGTGACCTTCCCGTGACGCAGCTCGCTACGCGCCTGGCCGTGGCTGCGGCGGACCAGCGCTTCGAGGCGGGCACCCACTTCGATCAGCGCGAACGGCTTACAGAGATAATCATCCGCGCCAAGACGTAGCCCTTCGACGCGCTGGTTAAGCGCATCCCGCGCCGTCAGAATCAGTACCGGCTCGCTGCGCCCGCTCTCGCGCCACGCGCGCAGGATGTCCAGACCGTCAATTTCCGGCAGCGTCAGATCCAGCACCACGGCATCATAGGGTGCAGAAGACAGCGCGGCCTGGCCGGTTTTACCGTCGGTAAACCAGTCCACGCTAAAACCCATTTTGCTCAACCCCGCCTTGATACCGTCGCCGATTAACCTGTCGTCTTCTACCAGTAAAATGCGCATGTTCCCTCCTTGATGTCGTCAGTAAACCCTCTGTAAGCGCCTGCTGTACAGCAATAATAAATAAATTTTTCCCTTAAGAAGTTGTTAAGGATTACCCTGTTAAATGGACTGCGAAACGACATTAAAGGGAGAGATGAAGATGAAAAAATTCGCTGCAATTGCTGCCATCATGATGATGACCACCGCGCCGGTCTTTGCTGCTCAGGGCGGTTTTACTGGCCCATCGGCCACACAGACCCAGACGCAAACTCAGCAGGGCGGTTTTGTCGATAACAACGCCAACCTCACCACTGCGGCAAAAGTGAAAGACCTGAAGGACGATGCCTGGGTGAAGCTGCGCGGGAACATCACCGAGCGCCTGTCCGATGACCGCTACACCTTCCGCGATGAGTCCGGCACGGTCGTAGTTGAGATTGACCACAAGCGCTGGAACGGCGTGACCGTCACTCCGCAGGATAAAGTTGAACTGCAGGGTAAAGTCGATAAAGACTGGAACGAGTTTGAAATCGACGTGAAGCAGGTTATTAAGCTGAACAAATAACCCGAAATGGGCCGCCTGTGCGGCCCTTTTTCTTTGTGACTCAATTCATCAGATGAGGTAGTATCTGCGGCAATATTGCCTGAAACCCTTCGGTTTCTGAGTTGAGGAATCACACGTAATGAGCGATATGGCAGAGCGCCTCGCGCTACATGAATTCACGGAAAACGCCTACCTGAACTACTCCATGTACGTCATCATGGACAGGGCGTTGCCGTTTATCGGGGATGGCCTGAAGCCCGTTCAGCGCCGCATCGTGTATGCGATGTCCGAACTGGGGCTGAACGCCACCGCCAAGTTTAAGAAATCCGCCCGTACCGTCGGTGACGTACTGGGTAAATACCATCCGCACGGCGACAGCGCCTGTTATGAAGCGATGGTGCTGATGGCGCAGCCGTTCTCTTACCGCTATCCGCTGGTGGACGGGCAGGGGAACTGGGGTGCGCCGGACGATCCGAAATCCTTCGCGGCGATGCGTTATACCGAATCCCGTCTCTCTAAATATGCCGAAGTGCTGCTGGGCGAGCTGGGTCAGGGAACCGTTGACTGGGTGCCAAACTTCGACGGTACGATGCAGGAGCCGAAGATGCTGCCTGCGCGTCTGCCGAACATCCTGCTGAACGGTACCACCGGTATCGCGGTCGGTATGGCGACGGACATTCCGCCGCACAACCTGCGTGAAGTGGCGAAAGCCGCCATTACCCTGATTGAGCAGCCGAAAGCGACGCTCGACGAGCTGCTGGATATCGTGCAGGGGCCAGATTTCCCGACCGAAGCCGAGATCATCACCTCGCGCGCGGAAATCCGCAAAATCTACCAGAACGGTCGCGGCTCCGTGCGTATGCGCGCGGTGTGGAATAAAGAGGACGGCGCCGTGGTGATCACCGCGCTGCCGCATCAGGTTTCCGGTGCCAAAGTGCTGGAGCAGATCGCCTCCCAGATGCGCAATAAAAAGCTGCCGATGGTGGACGACCTGCGCGACGAATCGGATCACGAAAACCCGACCCGTCTGGTGATCGTGCCGCGCTCCAACCGCGTGGACATGGAACAGGTGATGAACCACCTGTTCGCCACCACCGATCTGGAAAAAAGCTACCGCATCAACCTGAACATGATTGGCCTCGACGGACGCCCGGCGGTGAAAAACCTGCTGGAGATCCTCACCGAATGGCTGACGTTCCGCCGCGATACGGTCCGCCGTCGTCTGAACCATCGTCTGGAGAAAGTGCTTAAGCGCCTGCATATCCTCGAAGGTTTGCTGGTGGCGTTCCTCAATATCGACGAAGTGATTGAGATCATCCGTACCGAGGACGAGCCGAAGCCGGCGCTGATGTCGCGCTTTGGCATCAGCGAAACCCAGGCCGAAGCGATCCTCGAACTGAAGCTGCGCCATCTCGCCAAACTGGAAGAGATGAAGATCCGCGGCGAGCAGAACGAGCTGGAAAAAGAGCGCGATCAGCTGCAGGCGATCCTCGCGTCCGAGCGCAAGATGAACACCCTGCTGAAGAAAGAGCTGCAGGCCGATGCAGACGCCTTCGGCGACGACCGTCGTTCTCCGCTGCACGAGCGCGAAGAAGCGAAGGCCATGAACGAGCACGACATGCAGCCGTCCGAGCCGGTGACCATTGTTCTGTCGCAGAGCGGCTGGGTGCGTAGCGCCAAAGGCCACGATATCGACGCGCCGGGGCTGAGCTACAAGGCGGGCGACAGCTTCAAAGCGGCGGTGAAAGGCAAGAGCAACCAGCCGGTGGCGTTTATCGACTCCACCGGCCGCAGCTACGCCATCGACCCGATTACGCTGCCTTCCGCGCGCGGGCAGGGCGAGCCGCTCACCGGCAAGCTGACGCTGCCGCCGGGGGCGACGGTTGACCATATGCTGATGGAAGCCGATGACCAGAAGCTGCTGCTGGCGTCCGATGCGGGCTACGGCTTTATCTGTACCTTTAACGACCTGGTCTCCCGTAACCGTGCCGGTAAGGCGCTGATTAGCCTGCCGGACAACGCCCACGTGATGGCGCCGCTGGTGATCGAGAACGAAAGCGACATGCTGCTGGCGATCACCACCGCCGGACGTATGCTGATGTTCCCGGTCAGCGATCTGCCGGAACTGTCGAAAGGCAAGGGCAACAAGATCATCAACATCCCGTCGGCGGAAGCCGCGAAAGGCGAAGATAGCCTGGCGCACCTCTTCCTCCTGCCGCCGCAGAGCACGCTGACCATTCACGTCGGCAAGCGTAAGATCAAGCTTCGTCCGGAAGAGCTGCAGAAAGTGGTGGGTGAGCGCGGTCGCCGCGGCTCGCTGATGCGCGGACTGCAGCGCATCGACCGCGTGGAGATTGACTCTCCTGCACGCAGCACCGCGGGTGACAGCGAAGAGTAATGTCGTGATATCCCCCTCTGCCCGGAGGGGGAGTTTCAATAAAATTTCCCGTAAAATCGTTGTTAATTCGTGCGTTGCGATTAACAATACGCGCTCGTAATAAAGTCCTTACCTGGCCACAGGTGAAGTATAATTGTCAGCTGTTGGGGCTTCAGAGGTCGCTATGCTATATATTGTTCGTCTTATTCTTACCGTTATCTACTGCATTCTGGTCTGTATTTTCGGCTGCATCTATTGCCTGTTCAGTCCGCGTAATCCTAAGCATGTTGCCACCTTCGGCCATATGTTCGGTCGCCTTGCGCCGCTGTTTGGTCTGAAGGTTGAAAAACGTCTGCCTGAAGGGGCGGAGAATTTCGGTAACGCCATCTATATCGCCAACCATCAGAACAATTACGATATGGTGACCGCCGCAAATATCGTTTTGCCACCGACCGTGACGGTGGGGAAAAAAAGCCTGCTGTGGATCCCGTTTTTTGGCCAGCTGTACTGGCTGACCGGTAACCTGCTGATCGACCGTAACAACCGTGCGAAAGCGCACAGCACCATTGCGGAAGTGGTCAATCATTTTAAAAAGCGCAGAATCTCAATCTGGATGTTCCCGGAAGGAACGCGCAGCCGCGGCCGCGGCCTGCTGCCGTTTAAAACCGGTGCGTTTCATGCCGCAATTGCGGCAGGTGTTCCAATTATTCCTGTGTGCGTTTCCAATACTTCGAATAAGATTAATCTTAACCGCCTGAATAACGGGCTGGTGATTGTCGAAATGCTGCCACCCGTCGATACCAGCAAATACGGTAAAGACCAGGTGCGCGAGCTGGCAGCGCACTGCCGTGAGCTGATGGCTCAGCATATTGCGCAGCTCGACAAAGAAGTCGCAGAGAGAGAAGCCGCCGGTAAGATTTAATCCGGCGTTGAAGGGAAAACGAATTCCCGCGTTGTTAGTCGTTTCAGATGGAGCTTATATGTCACTCAGTCGGCGTCAGTTTATTCAGGCTTCCGGGATCGCCCTTTGTGCGGGTGCGATGCCGCTGACAGCCAGCGCCGCCGGGCAGCAACAGCCGCTGCCCATTCCGCCATTAATTGAATCCCGTCGCGGTCAGCCGCTTTTCCTGACGCTGCAGCGTAGCCACTGGTCCTTTACCCAGGGGACGCGCGCGCCGGTCTGGGGCATTAACGGACGTTACCTTGGGCCGACCATACGCGTGTGGAATGGCGATGACGTAAAGCTCATCTACAGTAACCGTACCCCTGAAAATGTCGCCATGACCATCAGCGGCCTGCAGGTGCCTGGCCCGTTAATTGGCGGCGCGGCGCGAATGATGTCTCCCAGCGCCGACTGGGCGCCCGTTCTGCCGATTCGCCAGAGCGCGGCCACCCTGTGGTATCACGCCAACACGCCTAACCGCACGGCGCAGCAGGTTTATAATGGCCTGGCCGGAATGTGGCTGGTGGAAGATGAGGTCAGCAAATCCCTGCCGATCCCGAACCACTACGGCGTGGATGACTTCCCGGTTATCATCCAGGACAAGCGTCTGGATAATTTCGGTACGCCGGAATACAGCGAGCCGGGCAGCGGTGGCTTTGTCGGCGATACGCTGCTGGTCAACGGCGCGCAAAGCCCGTATGTGGAAGTTTCGCGCGGCTGGGTGCGCCTGCGTCTGCTCAACGCGTCTAACTCGCGCCGCTATCAGCTGCAAATGAGCGATGGCCGTCCGCTGCACGTGATCTCCGGCGACCAGGGCTTTTTACCGGCGCCGGTTTCCGTCAAACAGCTGGCGCTCTCGCCGGGCGAACGTCGTGAAGTTCTCATTGATATGACCAATGGGGATGAAGTGTCTGTCACCTGCGGTGAAGCGGCCAGCATTGTGGACCGCATTCGCGGGTTCTTTGAACCGTCGAGCATTCTTGTCTCGACTCTGGTTCTGACCCTGCGCCCGACCGGTCTGCTGCCGCTGGTGACCGATAGCCTGCCAATGCGTCTGCTGCCGCAGGAGATCATGAGCGGCTCGCCGGTGCGTAGCCGTGATATCAGCCTGGGCGACGACCCGGGCATCAACGGCGCGCTGTGGGACGTCAACCGCATCGACATTACCGCGCAGCAGGGCACCTGGGAGCGCTGGACGGTCCGTTCAGATATGCCGCAGTCGTTCCATATTGAAGGGGTGGCATTCCTGATCCGCAACGTCAACGGCGCGATGCCGTTCCCGGAAGACCGCGGCTGGAAAGATACCGTCTGGGTGGACGGCCAGGTTGAACTGCTTGTCTATTACGGTCAGCCTTCGTGGCCGCACTTCCCGTTCCTGTTCCACAGCCAGACGCTGGAGATGATGGACAGGGGCTCCGTGGGGCAGATGCTGATCAACCCTGCGCCATAATCCTGTCATTCCCGGTTCGCCGGGAATGGTTTATGCCCGCCAGAAAAAGCGCGAGAACAGAATCAGCACCGGATAAATTTCCAGACGCCCCAGGATCATCGCCGCGCACATCAGCAGTTTTGCCCCCTCGGTTAACGTGCCGAACGTCGACGCCGTCTCGCCAAACCCCAGCCCCATGTTGTTGATGCAGGCGGCAACCGTTGCGAATGCGGTAAACAGGTCGTAGCCCATCAGGTTGAGCGACCAGACAAAAAAGCCTGTGATCATGACGTAGAGAAAAAAGAAGCTCCATACCGAGCGCAGGACGCGTTCATTCACCACGCTTTTGCCCACCTTAATGCTCAGCAGCGCTCTCGGATGCGCCAGCTGGTTCATCTCCTGAATACTCTGCTTGAACATAATGAGAAAACGCAGGGCTTTGATCCCGCCGCAGGTCGAGCCTACGCAGCCGCCAAAAAAGCTGGCGCTCAACAGCAGGAAGATGGTGTGTGCGGGCCATTGGGCATAGTCGGCTGTCGAAAGGCCGTTATCGGTCATCATCGAACTGGCAAGGAAGAAGGCGTGCACCAGGCTATCCGTGGCGTTGTACGTCCCGGCATGCCAGACCTGCCAGGCGGTGATGACAATAATCACCGCGGCGGCGCTCAGAAAGAATTTAACCTCCGGGCTGCGGCGAATCGGTTTCAGGGTGCGTCTGACAATGGCGACGTACCAGAGGGTGAAGTTGAACGCGGAGAGCAGTGAAAACGCCCCGGCGACCAGCTCAATCGCGTGGCTGTCATAAAACCCAATGCTCTCGCTGCGGGTGGAAAATCCGCCCAACGACACGGTCGACAGCCCGTGACAGAGGGCGTCAAAAAATGACATTCCCGCCAGCCAGTAGGCCAGGGTGCAGGCCACGCCCAGCGCGAAGTAGGTCACCCACAGCGTGCGCGCGGTATCGGCAAGGCGGGGAGTCAGACGCTCCTCTTTGAACGGCCCCGGCATCTCTGACTGATAGAGCTTCATGCCGCCGATGCCCAGCAGCGGCAGGACCGCGACGGCCAGCACGATGACGCCTAACCCGCCAATGAAATTCAGCTGTGCGCGGTAATAAAGGTACGACTTGGGCAGGGCGCTGACGTCCCCGATGACCGTTGCCCCGGTGGTGGTGATCCCGGAAACCCCTTCAAAGAGCGCGTCGGCAAAGGAGAGCTGTAGCCCATCATCCATCCAGAGCGGCATGGCGCTAATGAATGAAAACAGCAGCCAGAACAGCACGATAATCACAAACCCGTCGCGGGTGCGAAGCTGTATGCCGGCGTGACGTGTAGCCCGCCAGGTTAGCCCTCCGAGAGTAAAAAAGGTTAAAAAGGTGGTCAGGAAGGCAAAGTAGGTCCGCTCTTTATTCAGCAGGGCGATCACCATCGGCGGCAGCATGGAAAGGCTGTACAGCAGAACCAGAAAACCGCAGAGGTGAAGGACAACCCGCAGCTGGGATACATGTAACGAATCGTTGGGCTTCACGACAGAGCTCCGCGCAATAACACGTTCCGGGGCAACTCACCGGAAAATATAGTGAATATTATGATTCAAAATTATCAGGGCGCCGTATTTTAACGACTTCCCCGAATATCTGCCTGCTTCATGCATCCTTTTCTTCAAATCTGGCGGATGAACAGCGTATAATCCCGCTCCTTTTGTCTATTTTTTCTTCGGAAGCATTATGAGCGCAATTTCCCTGATCCAGCCGGATCGTGACCTCTTCTCCTGGCCCCAGTACTGGGCGGCCTGCTTTGGACCGGCGCCATTCCTGCCGATGTCCCGGGAAGAGATGGACCAACTGGGCTGGGACAGCTGCGACATCATTCTGGTCACGGGCGATGCCTACGTTGACCATCCGAGCTTCGGCATGGCCATCTGTGGCCGTATGCTTGAGGCGCAGGGCTTCCGCGTGGGGATCATCTCCCAGCCTGACTGGAACAGCAAAGACGACTTTATGCGTCTGGGTAAACCGAACCTGTTCTTCGGCGTCACCGCAGGCAACATGGACTCGATGATCAACCGCTATACCGCCGACCGCAAGCTGCGCCATGACGACGCCTACACGCCGGATAACGTGGCGGGTAAACGCCCCGACCGCGCGACCCTGGTCTATACCCAGCGCTGTAAAGAAGCCTGGAAAGACGTCCCGGTGATCCTGGGCGGCATCGAGGCGAGCCTGCGCCGCACCGCGCACTACGACTACTGGTCAGATACCGTTCGCCGCTCGGTGCTGGTGGATTCCAAAGCCGACATGCTGATTTACGGTAACGGCGAGCGTCCGCTGGTGGAAGTGGCGCACCGTCTGTCGCAGGGTGAGCCGGTGAGCAGCATCCGCGACGTGCGCAATACCGCCATCATGGTAAAAGAGGCGCTGCCGGGCTGGAGCGGGGTGGATTCCCGCATCATTGATATGCCGGGCAAAATCGACCCGATCCCGCACCCGTACGGCGAAGATCTGCCGTGTGCCGATAACAAGCCGGTTGAGCCGAAAAAAGCGGAAGCGAAGGCTATCGTTGTGCAGCCGCCGCGCCCGAAACCGTGGGAAAAGACCTACGTGCTGCTGCCGTCCTACGAGAAGGTGAAAGCCGACAAGGTGCTCTACGCGCACGCGTCCCGTATTCTGCACCATGAAACCAACCCGGGCTGCGCCCGCGCGCTGATGCAGAAGCACGGCGAGCGCTTTATCTGGATTAACCCGCCGGCGATCCCGCTCTCCACCGAAGAGATGGACAGCGTCTTTGCGCTGCCGTACAAGCGCGTGCCGCACCCGGCGTACGGTAACGCCCGTATCCCGGCGTATGAGATGATCCGCTTCTCGATCAACATCATGCGCGGCTGCTTCGGCGGCTGTTCGTTCTGCTCCATTACCGAGCACGAAGGGCGTATTATCCAGAGCCGCTCTGAAGATTCGATCATCAATGAGATCGAAGCGATTCGCGACTCGGTGCCGGGCTTTACCGGCGTGATTTCCGACCTTGGCGGCCCAACCGCGAACATGTACATGCTGCGCTGCAAGTCGCCGCGCGCGGAGCAAACCTGCCGTCGCCTCTCCTGCGTCTATCCGAGCATTTGCGAGCATATGGACACTAACCATGAGCCGACGATCAACCTCTACCGCCGCGCGCGGGACCTGAAGGGCATCAAGAAGATCCTGATCGCGTCCGGGGTACGTTACGACATCGCCGTGGAAGATCCGCGCTACATCAAAGAGCTGGCGACGCACCACGTCGGCGGCTATCTGAAGATTGCGCCGGAGCACACCGAGGAAGGCCCGCTGTCGAAAATGATGAAGCCGGGCATGGGCAGCTACGATCGCTTTAAAGAGCTGTTCGATACCTATTCAAAGCAGGCGGGTAAAGAGCAGTACCTGATCCCTTACTTCATCTCCGCGCACCCGGGCACGCGCGATGAGGACATGGTGAACCTGGCGCTGTGGCTGAAGCAGCGTCGCTTCCGCCTGGATCAGGTGCAGAACTTCTATCCGTCACCGCTCGCTAACTCGACGACCATGTATTACACCGGCAAGAACCCGCTGAGTAAGATTGGCTACAAGAGTGAAGAGGTGGTGGTGCCGAAAGGGGATAAACAGCGCCGTCTGCATAAAGCGCTGCTGCGCTACCACGATCCGAAAAACTGGCCGCTGATCCGTCAGGCGCTGGAAGAGATGGGTAAAAAACACCTGATCGGCTCGCGCCGCGACTGCCTGGTACCGGCCCCGACGCTGGATGAGATGCGCGAAGCGCGTCGCCAGAACCGCAATACGCGCCCGGCGCTGACCAAGCACACGCCGATTGTGCATCAGCGTTCGAACGGTAATTCGAGTGTGAAGAAGCCCGTGAAGCGCAAAGCGTAAATAAAAAACCCCGGCGAGCCGGGGTTTTTATGTCGACACGTAGGCCGGGTAAGGCGAAGCCGCCACCCGGCTTTTTTACGCGATTACCCGCCAAACTGGTCCGGGTCCGGGCCTAAACGTTTACCCTTATCCAGCTTCGCAATCTCACCCAGCTCGTCTTTGTCCAGACGGAAATCCCAGACGTCGAAGTTCTCGGCGATGCGCGATGGCGTGACCGATTTCGGGATGACCACCAGGCCGTTGTCCAGATGCCAGCGAATGACGATTTGCGCTGGGGTTTTACCGTATTTATCCGCCAGCTCACGGATAATCTTTTGATCAAACACCCCTTCGCCGCCCTGCGCCAGCGGGCTCCAGGACTCGGTCTGGATTTTATGCGTAGCGTTCCAGGCGTGTAGCTGGCGCTGCTGCATCAGCGGGTGCAGCTC
Organism: Enterobacter cloacae complex sp. ECL352; assembly: GCF_020149545.1. Classification (NCBI taxonomy): domain Bacteria; kingdom Pseudomonadati; phylum Pseudomonadota; class Gammaproteobacteria; order Enterobacterales; family Enterobacteriaceae; genus Enterobacter; species Enterobacter cloacae complex sp. ECL352. Next base: position 1,596,148 of record NZ_CP083709.1, on the reverse strand, counting down.
GATCTGGTTAATCACTGGCGCAACGCCCGTCTCGTCAATCAGCCGCTGCAGGTGATGAACCTGGAAATTACAGACGCCGATGCTTTTCACCAGCCCCTCTTTCTGCAGTTCAATCATCCCTTTCCAGGCGTCAACGTAGTGATCGATAGCCGGAACCGGCCAGTGCATCAGCCAGAGATCGACGAAATCGAGCTGGAGTTTCTCCAGGCTCTCCTCCAGCGCTTCGCGGGGACGTTTTTGATCGTCGTTCCACAGTTTCGTGGTGATGAATAACTCATCGCGGGGGACGCCAGCGCTGGCCAGTGCCTTACCCACGCCGTCCTCGTTTTTATATGCGGCGGCGGTATCAATGGACCGATAGCCGACTTCCAGGGCTTTATGAATGGCGGAGACGACCTCGTCGTTACCGGCTTTCCATACACCTAGCCCCAACTGGGGCATCACGTTGCCGTCCTGCAGCTTGATTACGGTTTGGTTTGCCATTTTTCCTCCTTCAGGTGCGCATCGCCGGAGGGTTCCTCCGGCGATGGGTTGTGCATTAAGTCTGGACGAAATGTCAAAAAACGAAAGTCGGGAGGGCAAAAACGCTTAGCGTGCCGCTTCGTAGATGCGACGGCTCACGTCGAGCGTAATATCGCCGTGCTCGCCCAGGTGGGTCATGCCGTGTTCTTCGAGTTTTGCCAGCAGGGCAGGGATGGAGCTGCCGTCCAGGCCGTAGCCAGACAGACGCGTTGGCACGCCCAGACTTTCAAAGAAGCTGCGGGTTGCTTCGATGGCGGCATCAATACGCGCATCGTCAGAACCCTCGGTGATGTTCCACACGCGTTCAGCGTACTGCAGCAGTTTGGCACGCTTGGTATCCCGTTTTTCGTTCCACAGCGCAGGCAGCACAACGGCCAGCGTCTGAGCGTGGTCCAGACCGTGCATCGCCGTCAGCTCGTGGCCCAGCATATGGGTTGCCCAGTCCTGCGGCACGCCAGCCCCGATCAGGCCGTTCAGCGCCTGCGTTGCCGCCCACATGACGTTGGCACGAACGTCGTAGTTTTCCGGCTCTTTCAGCGCTTTTGGACCTTCTTCGACGAGCGTCAGCAGAATGCCTTCCGCGAATCGATCCTGAATTTTGGCATCTACCGGATACGTGACGTACTGCTCAACGGTATGAACAAAGGCATCGACCACGCCGTTCGCCACCTGACGCGCAGGCAGGGTGTAGGTGTAAACCGGATCCAGGATCGCGAACACAGGCTGAACGTGTTCGTTCATAAAGGCCTGTTTGTCGCCGGTCGTTTTACGGGAGATCACCGCGCCCTTGTTGGATTCAGAGCCGGTGGCCGGCAGGGTCAGCACGGAGCCCATCGGGATGGCGCTTTTAATGTCGCTGCCGCGGGTTTCCAGAATGTGCCACGGATCGATGCCGTCAGCGTAGTGCGCTGCCGCCGCGATGAACTTGGTGCCGTCCAGCACGGAGCCGCCGCCGACGGCCAGCAGGAAGGTGATATTTTCTTCGCGGGCAATTTTCACCGCGTTCATTAGCGTTTCGTAAGACGGATTTGGCTCGATGCCGCCGAACTCACGCACGTCCAGACCGTCCAGGGCGCTGTAAACCTGATCCAGCACGCCGGTTTTTTTCACGCTGCCGCCACCGTAGGTGATCAGTACGCGGGCGTCAGCGGGGATCTGCGCGCGCAGATCGGCGATAGCATCTTTACCAAACAGAATGCGGGTTGGGGTGTGAAGATTAAAGTTGTTCATTGCTCGTTCCCTTTAGTGGGTGAAAAACCGTGGTGGCGCAGAGGGCGACCTGATGCTGCACATTGTGGCCGTCCGGGGCTATCCTCTCAATGCACATTCCTGCCGATGTCTTGCCCATTTCTACAGAGCGCTGGAGAAAGCGCGGAAAAGCACGCACACTGTCAACGTCGGAAACCGTACCCGGAGTAACGTAATATGAACCGTGAAGCGATCTGCCATCAGCTCACTGCGCAGATTAAAAGACTGATAGATAAAGAAAATGGCGTCAGCGATCTGCTTCCTGACATTCGCCTGCTCTACGGCACGCAGCCCGGGACGCGCACGCCGGTCATGTATCAGCCGGGCATCGTTTTTCTCTTCTCGGGCCATAAAATTGGCTATATCAACGAGCGCGTGTTCCGCTACGACACCAATGAATATCTGCTCCTGACGGTACCTTTACCCTTCGAATGTGAAACCTTCGCGACAGAAGCCGTTCCGCTGGCCGGTATTCGCGTCAACGTCGATATTCTTCAGCTGCAGGAGCTGCTGATGGAGATTGGCGAAGATGAGTTCTTCCAGCCGTCTATGGCATCGAGCGGGATTAACTCGGCGACGCTGTCGGAAGATATCCTCTGCGCCATTGAGCGTCTGCTGGACGTGATGGAAAGGCCGCTGGACGCGCGTATTCTGGGCAAACAGATCGTCCGCGAAATTCTCTACCATGTGCTGCTGGGTCCGGGCGGCGGGGCGTTACTGGCTCTGGTGAGCCGACAGACCCACTTCAGCCTGATAAGCCGCGTGCTCAAGCGTATCGAAAGCCAGTACACGGAAAACCTCAGCGTCGACCAGCTGGCGGCGGAAGCGAACATGAGCGTCTCGGCGTTTCATCATAACTTCAAGTCGGTGACCAGCACCTCGCCGCTGCAGTACCTTAAAACCTACCGGCTGCATAAGGCGCGGATGCTGATGATCCACGACGGCATGAAGGCCAGCGCGGCGGCAATGCGGGTGGGTTACGAAAGCGCGTCGCAGTTCAGTCGGGAGTTTAAGCGCTATTTTGGCGTTACGCCGGGAGAAGATGCATCACGCATCCGAACCATGCAGGGAGCTTAAGCTTTTTCCTCTCTCCCCTATGGGGAGAGGGGATCACGCGCTGCAGTACTTCTTCTTAATCACCACCGCGATGGTTCCCACCAGGCCTGCCACCAGCAGGAACATCGGCAGCACCATCAGGAAGGTCATCACCTGATCTTCATGGTGTTTCACAAAGGGGATCATATTCAGCGCATAGCCGAGCGTGGTGACCACACCCACCCACAGCAGAGCGCTCAGCCAGTTGAAGAACTGGAAGCGGCGGTTTGACAGACCGGAAATGCCCGCCATCGTTGGCAGAAGCGTGCGAACAAACGCGAGGAAACGCCCCGCCAGCAGGGCCAGCAGGCCATGCCTGTCGAACATGCAGGTCGCACGCTGATGATATTTATGCGGTAACTGCGCCAGCCAGCCTTTTACGACGCGGGTATTCCCAAGCCAGCGGCCCTGCAGATAGCTCAGCCAGCAGCCCAGGCTGGCTGCGGAGGTGAGAATAACCATTGTTGGCGTGAAGTCCATGACGCCTTTCCCGATTAACGCCCCGGCAAGTAAAAGCAGGCTGTCACCGGGTAAAAACGAGGCTGGCAGTAATCCATTTTCCAGAAAAAGAGTTGCGAACATCACGAGGTAAACGATACCAACGATGTGAGGATCCGCCAGCGCGGCAAAGTCGTGATGCCAAAGCGCCGCGATAATATCTTGAATAACAGCCATGGACTTTCCTGTGGAACAGCAGATATAGCGCTATTGTACTCCCTTATTCGCCCGTCGGGTTTGATCCCGGGCGCAACTCATGCAGACTTTTCTCATTGCCGTGTCCACAAAAGCGTCCAGAGAGTACATTTTCAGCCAGCACTCTACACGATACGCTCGAACCCTGCTGCTAAATCGGCAATCAGATCGTCAACATTTTCTAAACCGATATGCAGTCGAATCAGGGTACCGCTGAAGTCCACTTCACCGCCGGGACGCAGAGCCGCAACCTGTTCCGGCTGATTAGGCAGGATCAGGGATTCAAAACCGCCCCAGGAGTAGGCCATGCTGAAGAGGGTAAAATTATCCAGATAGCTCGCCAGCTCGTCGTTATTCAGCCGCTTTTTCAGTACGAACGAGAACAAACCGCTGCTGCCCGTAAAATCACGCTGCCAGAATTCGTGGCCTTTACTGCCCGGTAGCGCGGGATGATTCACGCGCTCAACCTGCGGATGCTGCGCCAGCCATTCGGCCACCTTCAGGCTGCTTTCATGGTGCTGACGCAGGCGAACGCCCAGCGTGCGGAGTCCGCGGCTGGTCATGTAGGCCGTATCTGCATCCACCATCTGGCCCATCAGGTAGGCATTTTCACGCAGCTGATCCCAGCAGCGCGCGTTGGAAACCGCGGTGCCAATCATGCCGTCAGAGTGGCCTATCAGGTATTTCGTCGCCGCCTGAATCGAGATATCAATGTCGAACTCCAGGGCTTTAAACAGCACGCCCGCCGCCCAGGTGTTGTCGATCATCACGATCGCCTCTGGCGCTTTGCTGCGCACGGCCTTCACGATAGCCGGTACGTCGTGAACTTCCATGGTGAGCGATCCCGGAGATTCCAGGAACACAATGCGCGTGTTTGGCTGAATAAGTTCGGCAATGCCTTCACCGATCAGCGGGTCGAACCAGCCGGTCGTTACGCCGAGCTTGCTGAGGATTTTGGTGCAGAAGTCCTGGCTGGGCTCGTAGGCGGTGTTGGTCATCAGGATATGGTCGCCCTGTTCCACAAACGCCAGAATGGTGTTGGCGACCGCCGCCGCCCCGCACGGGAACAGCGCGCAGCCCGCGCCGCCTTCCAGCTCGCACATCGCTTCCTGAAGAGAGAAATGGGTCAGCGTGCCGCGACGGCCATAAAACAGCCCGCCTTTCGCGCGGTTACGCGTGGCGATTTTTTTCTCCTCTACGGTATCAAACACCAGCGAGGAGGCTCGTTGAATCACGCTGTTGACCGATCCCTGCGTATATTTTTTGCTGCGTCCTGCCTGTACCAGCGTGGTATCAAGATGCTTCTTTGTCATGTTCGCTAACCCTGTTTTTATACGTCTGGACGTCCAGACTACCACGATTGGAAAAAACTGCACCCCGGGGCTTATCGAATAAGCAGAAAATATTAGCAAAAATTTGCATAAGAAATTTTTACTGCGTAAGCGCAAGGAAAGTGAACGAAAATTACGGCACCATGCAAATACTAATGAGAACTACTATCAATTCGACGACGTTTTGATATTATTACGCTCAGATTTTGTGATTTGCGTCCTGGAGATACAGAGTGGGTAATAATTTGATGCAGACGGATCTCTCCGTTTGGGGCATGTATCAGCATGCTGACATCGTGGTTAAGATTGTGATGATCGGCCTGATTCTGGCGTCCGTTGTCACCTGGGCTATCTTCTTCAGCAAAAGCGCCGAGCTGCTTTCGCAGAAGCGTCGCCTTAAGCGGGAACAGCAGCAGCTGGCTGAAGCCCGCTCTCTGGATCAGGCTTCAGATATGACCTCATCCTTCCACGCGAAAAGCCTGACCACCCTGTTAGTGAACGAAGCGCAGAACGAGCTGGAACTCTCCGCTGGCAGTGAAGATAACGAAGGGATCAAAGAACGTACCGGTTTCCGCCTGGAGCGTCGCGTTGCGGCCGTTGGCCGACACATGGGACGCGGCAATGGCTATCTGGCGACCATCGGCGCGATCTCACCGTTCATCGGTCTTTTCGGAACGGTCTGGGGCATCATGAACAGCTTTATCGGTATCGCGCAGACCCAAACCACCAACCTGGCGGTCGTGGCGCCGGGTATCGCAGAAGCGCTGCTGGCGACGGCAATCGGTCTGGTCGCCGCTATCCCGGCGGTGGTTATCTACAACATCTTCGCACGCATGATTGGCAGCTACAAAGCCACGCTGGGTGATGTTGCCGCGCAGGTTCTGCTGCTGCAAAGCCGCGATCTCGACCTGAACGCCAGCTCGGTTAAGCCGGTGCACGCGGCGTCTAAACTGCGCGCAGGTTAAGAGTATGGCGATGCGTCTAAACGAAAATCTGGACGATAACGGCGAAATGCATGAAATCAACGTGACGCCGTTTATCGACGTCATGCTGGTTCTGCTGATTATCTTCATGGTGGCCGCGCCGCTGGCGACGGTGGATGTGAAGGTGAATCTGCCCGCCTCTTCCAGCCAGCCCCAGCCGCGCCCGGAGAAGCCTATCTACCTGTCGGTGAAAGCGGATAAATCAATGTTCCTCGGGAACGACCCGGTGACGGCCGACTCGGTCATCCCGGCGCTGGAGCAGCTTACGGGCGGTAAGAAAGACACCACGGTCTTCTTCCGCGCGGATAAAACCGTTGATTATGAAACCATGATGAAGGTAATGGACACGCTGCATCAGGCGGGTTACCTGAAGATTGGACTGGTCGGCGAAGAGAAAGCGGCCTCGAAGTGATAAAGAAGCTGGCGAAAGCCGGCTTTTTTTATGCCTGTCGGCTTAAGCGTTTTTATTATCCGTCGGTGCGGTAGAAGGGATTGCCAGCGCGTCCTCATCAAGCGCCACGCAGGTGACGTTTGAGGTACGGTACTCACCGTCGGACAGCTTGCGCGTCAGACGCAGGGTGGAGATTTCTCTGGCAAGCAGATACTGATAATTGGCCTCAAGACGTCCCAGAAGCTTCTCTTTCAGCTCGGGACGCTGCTCTATGATGGCGTTCATCACGGCACCGTAAATCTCTTCTTTGACCTGTAGCGGATAAATTTCACGGCGATTCTGCCACTTCAGACGAACCAGCGTCGCCGGGATCGATACCAGGTCTTGCGTAATACGCGTCATCTCGTCATTTTTTGTGTTTCTTAGCGCGTCGAGATTTTGCTTTAAGATAAATTCATCACTTTTTTTATCATCTAAAGTCAAATAAACGTCGTTGTTTTTAACTTCTTTCACGTTAATCTTCCCCCAGGCTATAAAAGATTGGGTTGTTTTTTTCGCGCGTAATTAAATTAAGCCAAATTTCATTGCCCGCTTCATTAATTTCTTCGGTTTTCTCGGCCATTATTTGACTTAGTTTCTGGGCATCTATTTCACCCTCGGCCTGCAGGTCATTCAGCAGGTGGACAAAGGCTTCAATTTTTATGGCGCGAAATAAGCGGTCTTTTATATGGCGATCGTGCTCTTCCAGCAACATATTTCGGGATTTGCCAGTTCGGGAAACACCAATTAATATATCGGGCTCGAAATCAGAGAGCTTTCTTTTCCCCTGAGTGAAACTGGCCTCTTTTTCTGCTTCCGTCGGTTGCTGTTCCACAGGCGTAATGTGGTACTTAGCCGGGACGAGATAGTCGGGCAGCATTTTTAATTTCCTTTATTTTCAACAGGGTGGGGTTGGTAAAGGCGTGAGATTCGTTGACAATATCATGAGGCAAATTTAAAATCAAAAAAAATGGAGCCTACCCATGAACAGCATCTTTTTTACGGTCATCACATTACTATTACTGACCGCTGGTGTGCTTTTATTGATGCAGGAGTTCAATAAAACGAAAGTGTCGAAAGACACCAGTGAACCCCCGCAACCTGAACTGATGACAAAAGAGGAAGGGGAAGACCATTTCTCTGTATTGATGAACTCCGTTACGCCTGTCTGGTACTGGCGGGTGAACCACGAATATATTGACTTTTTACACGCGACAATTAAGCGCATGAAAATGTCGGAAATTAATGACACGCCTGGACTGTTTGAGGCACAGCGTCGCTGTAGCGATCTGAATTCAGCAGTCTATAAATATTATGACAATATTAAAAAGCGCTGTCTTAACGGCGAGAAGGTCTCTTATTCCGATCTGGACGTATTAAATTTGCGTCAGTGTTTTCGCGAGTTCAGCTTGGAAGCCTATCCTGAACTGGTGGCGCTTGTCTGGCCGGAGTACGCACGTCCCGAGGTTAACCCAGACAACGTCTAAGTGACGTACCGTTGAGTTATTGCAAACAGCCAGCGCCGTTGAGATATACTGGGCGCTGGTTTCTTTTGCAAACAGGACTTTATGGAACGCTTTTTTGAAAATGCCATGTATGCCTCCCGCTGGATACTGGCCCCCGTCTATTTTGGCCTCTCGCTGGCACTTATCGCACTGACGATTAAGTTCTTTCAGGAAATCTGGCATGTTCTGCCGAACATTTTTTCTATTGCCGAAGCGGATTTGATTCTGGTTCTGCTGTCGCTGGTGGACATGACCCTGGTGGGCGGGCTGCTGGTGATGGTGATGTTCTCCGGCTACGAGAATTTTGTCTCCCAGCTCGATATCGACGAGCGTAAAGAGAAGCTCAGCTGGCTGGGCAAAATGGATGCTTCGTCGCTGAAGAATAAAGTGGCCGCGTCGATTGTGGCGATCTCTTCTATCCACCTGTTGCGCGTTTTTATGGACGCGAAGAACGTGCCGGATAACAAACTGATGTGGTACGTCATCATCCACCTGACGTTTGTGCTGTCTGCGTTTGTGATGGGGTATCTGGATAAGATCAGTAAGAAATAAAGTACACCTTACCCCTCACCCTAACCCTCTCCCCAAAGGGGCGAGGGGACCGCTCGGTGCGGCCTTTCTCCCTCTCCCTGTGGGAGAGGGCCGGGGTGAGGGCATCAGACCGCACTATTTATCCGACGACGCCTGCCACAGATTCAAAGCGCTTTCCCACTCTGCACTTATCACATCACAAATTGCATCACTAAGCGTGGGCCTAATGATTAACGGCAGCTGTGTGACCAGTGAAGCCACGCTAATTAAAAATGATCACAAAACGTTATAATTTCCCTCTTTCCTGCCGATAACGAGAGTAGTACTCGCCTCTGGGCGAACTCACCCTCACGGCAAGGAAGACTTATGAATATGCTCCGTAATTTCACGATCCGTTTCGTCATGCTGACGATTCTCGGGATCTTTTGTTTAATGTGGGCGGGCGTTGGGTTGTACAGCACCTGGTCCCTTTCTCGCGTATCGGATGGCAATGAAGTCGATCGCCAGCTGGTTAAACAGATGACGGTACTCAGCCAGGGTAACGATCAATATTTCCGCTTTGTGACCCGTCTGAGCCGCGCAATGGAAGTCAAAGCCGCAGGCGGCACGCCGGATCTGTCCTCCGCCCAACAGGCGCTGGATAACATGGGCAAGAAACTGGCCGAGATGAAAGCGATCTCCCCAGGCCCGATGGACGAGCAGGTCTCTTCCCGGGTGATCGGCTCCTGGCAGGCGCTGCTCGAACAGGGCGTCACGCCGCAAATGCAGCAGGCGAAGCAGGGGGCTCTGGAGGGGTATCGCCAGCAGGCCAACAACGTCACGCCACCGCTGAGCCGCGCGTTCGGTGCGGCCGCTGAGGCGTTCAACAATGCCGCCGCGAAGTCGCTCGACAGCACCCGCGTGGTGGTGGACGGCCTGACAAGCATGACCCGCACGGTGATTATCGTCGCCACGATTATCGGCCTGCTGATCCTGCTCTTCACCGACCGTTACCTGGTGGCGATGCTGGTCAAACCGCTGGCTCGCATTCGCCAGCAGTTCCGCCAGATTGCCCAGGGCGATCTCAGCCAGCCCATTGAGCCGTTCGGCCGCAACTGCGTGGGGCAGCTGGTGCCGCTGCTGAGCGCGATGCAGGACAGCCTGCGCGAAGCGGTCAGTACGATTCGCTCCGGCAGTGAAAATATCTGGCGCGGTGCGACGGAAATCTCCAGCGGTAACAACGACCTCTCTTCCCGTACCGAAGAGCAGGCGGCTGCGCTGGAAGAGACGGCAGCCAGCATGGAACAGCTGACCGCCACGGTGAAACTGAACGCGGAAAGCGCGCGTCAGGCCAGCCAGCTGGCTGATGTGGCCTCAACTACCGCCAGCCGCGGCGGCTCGCTGGTGGAAGAGGTGGTGACCACAATGAGCGGTATTTCGGAAAGCTCGAAGAAAATTGCTGAAATCACCAACGTGATCAACAGCATTGCCTTCCAGACCAATATTCTGGCACTCAATGCGGCGGTTGAAGCGGCGCGTGCCGGCGAACAGGGGCGTGGTTTCGCCGTGGTGGCAGGTGAAGTTCGTAACCTGGCAAGCCGCAGCGCCAACGCGGCTAAAGAGATTGAGGGGCTGATTACCGATTCCGTTTCCCGCGTAGAGCAGGGGGCGCAGCTGGTGAGCGACACCGGCACCACCATGGATGCGATTTTGCGCGACGTGACGGAAGTGACGACCATCATGAAGCAAATCGCTTCCGCCTCTGAGGAGCAAAGCAAGGGTATTTCGCAGGTCGGGATTGCCATTACCCAGATGGACGGCGTGACCCAGCAAAACGCCTCGCTGGTTGAAGAAGTTTCTGCCGCGGCGGCGGCGCTGGAGCGCCAGACCGAAGAGCTTCAGCGCTCGGTGCAGAAGTTCCGCCTGACGGCATAACGCAACGTACAAGGCCGCCTTGTGCGGCCTTATATTATTAACGCCTTCCCCATTCAGCCCCTTCTGAAACTGCTATTCTTTTGCTAACCCCCTGACGTTCTGGGCTCTCTTCTTCGAGGTGTTGCTATGAACAGATCGTTATCTGTCGTTCCCGTCCTTTCTTTCATTCTTCTGATGCTGTTCTCGGTTTCTGCCAGTGCGACCCAGCAGGCGCAGGAGCGGCGCGTGGCGCGTGATGTCAGGCAGGAAACCCGCGACGCGTCGCGGCAGGTGAAGCAGACCTGCGTGGCGAACAATAACCAGAGCAATCACGACTGCCGTCAGGACAAGCGTCAGATGAAACAGTCCGGAAGACAAAAAGCGCGGGACATTAAGTATTAATGCAACAGATGAGGCGGCATGCAGGCATGTCTCTTACCGCCTTTTCCAATGGCGTTTCAGCATGACGATCGTCATTGATGCTTCGCCCGGCCAGAACTTAGGGCGTATTTTGACGTGCGTCTCACGCTGGTGCGTTTAACCCTGCAGCTGCAATTCTGGAAATCGGATATCCCGTTGCGGATGCCACTTCCGCAATACGCTTAAATGAAGGGTTACCGTTTGGTGAAAGTGATTTATAGAGTGATTCGCGAGAAATGCCTGCACGTTTAGCAATGACGGTCATCCCGCCAGAGGCTTCAATCACATGTCGTAAAGCCAGCATGAACGCCTCATAGCCTCCGGGCTCGTCAATTTCAATGAAAGCCTGATGAAGATATACGGGCGCGAAATCCGGAGAATCTTTCAGGAGCTGTACCATTGCGTCATCATGAAGTACTGATTTAGCCATTCCGATTTCCTCTTATATTCTGCGCTTGTAGTCGTTGAGATACTCAACGGCCCTGTCAATATCTGCATTTTGCTTTTTTTTCGTTCCAGTCAATAGCACCAGACTCACTGCGCCATCTGCCGGATCGAAGACTTCGCTGAAATAGACGCGGTAACCCGGCCCCTGGTCAATCCTGAGTTCTGAAACGCTCTCTCTGCATGGCTTGCAATCACCATAGTTACCCGTAGACATTCTGGCGACACGTGTAGCAATCATGGCTTTAGCTATGGGATCTTTCACACTTCTCAGATATGCATCAAAAGGGTCGTACCCGTCTGCTGTGATGTAGTGTTTGACCTTAGCCATTATTGTAGCCTGTAGTTTACGATAAGCAAATGCATTGTAATCTTCAGGCTACGACAGGCAACTGTTCACAGGGTTGTTGCAGTGGGGAAGATGTGATTTCTGAAAGCGGATCGCAAAAATGTGAGATCTTGTGCGGAGGGATGACTGCATAACAACGAGGCCGGGCTCGCAGAGCGCTGCCCGGCTGTATTTATCAGTACGTCGCTTCACCAATCAGCGCACCCGTGCCCGCACCAACGGCTGCACCTTTCAGCACGCTCTTGCCGGTAACCGCTGCGGCACCTGCTCCCACGGCAGCCCCTACCGCGCCGCCCTTACGCGCGGCTTTACCTTTGCCGCCGTTTTTGAACATGGCACCTGTGCCTGCGCCCACGACGGCGCCGCCAACGGTCGATTTCAGATCTTTGCCCGTGGCCGCACCAATGGCCGCGCCTGCTACCGCGCCAGCGGCGGTTTTGTCGATAGCCATTCCCGAGGTGGAAAAAATGAGGGCGCTGATAACCAGCGTTGTTTTAATAAGTTTCATAACAGATCCTTTGTGACTGCTGTCGGTTGAGACGTCGTTTCTCACGCGAGAAAAACGTCCAGATAGTGCCAGCAATACCGGCTCAACCTTTAAGCTAATCATGCCCTGGGCTGGGATCTCAGTTGCCGGGCGGGGACCCGCCCGGCTGAACATTACGCCTGACGCTTATCTTCCGTATTGGTATCGAAGTCGCTCGCCGCGTGGCGTTCGTGGAGCTGCTCGTTCAGCTCGCCGCTGGTGCGGTTAACGATACGGCCGCGCTTAACGGCATGGCGATTCGCCAAGTCTTTCGCCCAGCGCTGCACGTTTGTGTACTTCTCTGCATCGAGGAACTCGGCGGCGTTATAGACGCTGCCAAGCGCCACGCAGCCGAACCACGGCCAGATGGCGATATCCGCGATGGTATACTCTTCCCCCGCCACGTAGCGACCGCGCGCCAGCTGTTTATCCAGCACGTCGAACAGGCGCTTGGCTTCCATGGTGAAGCGGTCAATCGCGTATTCAATTTTTACCGGCGCGTAGTTGTAGAAGTGGCCAAAGCCGCCGCCGAGGAACGGCGCTGCGCCCTGCAGCCAGAACAGCCAGTTCAGGGTCTCGGTGCGTCCAGCCGGATCTTTCGGCAGGAAGTGACCGAATTTCTCTGCCAGATAGAGCAGGATATTGCCGGATTCAAAGACGCGCGTTGGCGGGTTCGTGGAGTGGTCACGCAGCGCCGGTATTTTCGAGTTCGGGTTCACCTCAACAAACCCGCTGGAGAACTGATCGCCCTCGCCGATGCGGATCAACCATGCGTCGTACTCCGCGCCCGTCACGCCCAGCGCCAGCAGCTCTTCGAGCATAATCGTCACTTTCTGACCGTTCGGTGTTCCGAGAGAGTAAAGCTGCAGCGGGTGGGAGCCCACGGGCAGATCTTTCTCATGGGTCGCGCCGGAAATCGGGCGGTTGATGTTGGCGAACGCGCCGCCGCCGTTCTTTTTCCATTCCCATACTTTTGGTGGCTGATACGTGTTGTCTGACATGTTGGCCTGCCTTTTGAGTGATGTGTTGAGGCAGTGTAGCAGGAGATTTGTGAAGCGTTTAACGAACTGAGCGTAATCGATCTGCCGCTATTCCTTCCGGCGCTTATATATAACAAATCCGGCATAAGCTTAATCGAAAATCGCATTTTCATAATTAATGCGTAAACCGATAAAGCTGAATATGATGCTTCAACATAAATAAAAGATGCAGTAATAAACACTTTATAAGGCAAGGAGTTAGTGAGATGCGCAAGCTTCTGTTATCGGCAGTGGTCGTTTCGCTCGCGTTAGGCCTGGCGGGCTGTGATGATGCGAAAAATAAAGAGACAAACAGTGCGGCTGCGGCAAAAAACGACGCGCCAAAAGAGGGCGGTTCGCTAATTATTGGAATTACCTCCGGCGACCCGTTAGCCGTTAATCCGCTCTATGCCAGTGACCGTACGACGTTAACGATCATGCAGGCGCTCTATGCCCCGCTGTACAGTTTTAATAACGGCAACATTGAGTGGGGCCTGGCGGAAAGCCTGACGCCTTCCGCCGACAACCTGAGCTATACCCTGACGTTAAAACCCAACCTCAAATGGCAGGACGGCCAGCCGCTGACGGCGGACGACGTGGTCTTTACGTTCAATAAGCTGCTGGATGCCAAACAGCACAGCTTCTTCCGCAGCATGTTCACCTACGGCGACAAGCCGGTACAGGTGAGCAAGGTGGATGAGCGCACCGTCAAATTCACCCTACCGCAGGTCAGCGCGGCCTTTACCGGCACCCTGGTACAAATCTACCCGATCCCGCAGCACGTGTTCGCCGGTGAAGGCGACCTGGAAAAGAGCAGCAAAAACGATGCGCCCGTGGGTTCTGGCCCGTTCAAATTCAAAGAGTACCGCGCCGGGCAATATTACGCCCTGACCCGTTTTGACGATTACTGGAACGGCAAAGCGAAGCTTGATTCGGTCACCTACCGTTTCGCCAAAGACAGCAACGCCGCCAACCTTGCGCTGCAAAACGGGGAAATCAACCTCAAGATGGTTGACCCGCAGGACGTGAACCGCCTGAAAAATACCGGTAAGTTTGACTTCGTGGTCTATCCGGAAGGCCGTCTGGCCTATATGACGTTCAACCAGAACGTGCCGGTGATGAAGAGCAAAGCGCTGCGCCAGGCCATCGCGTATGCCATCAACAAAGACGAGCTCACCCAGACCGCCTTTACCTCGCTGGACTACGCTAAACCGGCGACCTCCTTCCTGACGCCAGATACGCTTTACAAGACGGATGACGTCGAGCAGTACAAGTTCGATCTGCAAAAAGCCAAAGAGCTGCTGAAGACGTCCGGCGCGCCGGACAATCTCAAGCTGCGCCTGGCGTATGTGAACACCAACAAAACCCAGGAGAGCATGGCGCTCTACATTCAGCAGGCGCTGAAGGGCATTGGGGTGAACGTGGAGCTGATGCCGCTGGACTCCAACGCCATGTCTCAGCGCAGCCTCGATATGAACAACACCGCGTGGGAGCTGAACCTGGGCGGCTACATCATGGGCTCCGAGCCGGACGGTTACAAATCGCTGTTCATGAGCAACGAAGCCTATAACTACGCGCACTACAAAAATCCGCAGTTTGATGCCCTGTGGGATAAAGGCGCAGTGGAAACCGACGCCGCAAAACGTGCCGATATCTACAAGCAAATTCAGCAGACCGTGGCGAACGATATGACCTACTACCCGATCGCCTACACCAATGCGACCGTCGCGGTGGACAAGCGCTTCGGCGGCACCCAGGAAGCGGAGCCGAAACCGGTCTATCTGTTCCAGGATCTGTCAAAAATCTATCAGAAATAAGTGATTGCCCCGGCCGTCAGGTCGGGGCCTTGGTAAGGGCACGTCGTGAACACACTCCTCACGCGTCGGCTGCTGCAGCTGCTGCCGATGCTGTTTTTTATTTCACTGGTGGCGTTTCTGCTGGTCAAGCTCGCGCCCGGCGATCCGGTGGCGGCGTACATTACGCCGCGTATGGCCCCGGAAGATATCGAGCGTATTCGCCAGAGCCTGGGGCTGGATAAGCCGCTGGTCACGCAGTACGTCCTGTGGCTGAAAAACGTCCTGCAGGGCGATCTCGGCTATTCGCTGATTTATCACCGCCCGGTGCTGGAGATGATCGGCGAACGCATACCGGCCACGCTGGGGCTGATGGGCGCGTCGCTGATGATGGCGATCGTGCTGGCGATCCCGCTGGGGCTGCTGGCGGGGGCATTTAAGCACCGCTGGCTGGATCATCTGCTGAACCTGTTCGCCTATATTGGCATTTCGGTGCCGATTTTCTGGTTCGGCATCCTGCTCATCACCATTTTTGCCGTGCAGCTTAACTGGTTCCCCAGCATGGGGATGCGCACCATCGGCATGGAGGATAACGGGCTGGATCTGCTGCGTCACGGCGTGCTGCCGTGTATTGCCCTCACGTTCTACAACCTCTCCAGCTACGTGCGCTACATCCGCTCCAACACCATCTCGCAGCTCTCGGCCGACTACGTTCAGACCCAGCTTGCCTACGGCGCGACGCGTTCCAGTATTCTGTTTCGGCACGTTCTGAAAAACGTGCTGCTGCCGGTGATTACCCTGTTCGGGCTGTCGTTCGGAGAGCTGATTGTGGGGGCCTATGTGACGGAAAGCGTCTTCTCCTGGCCGGGGATGGGGCTGCTCGGGATCCAGTCGATCGCCTCGCTGGATTACCCGCTGATTATGGCGATCATCATGCTCTCGTCGATGATGCTGATCGTCGGTAACCTGATCGCCGACGTGCTTTATCGCTTCGCCGATCCCCGCATTCGTACGCTGAGGTAACCCGGATGAGCAGACGCTGGCAGCAGGTTCGTCACCAGCTGCGCCGCAACCGTCCGGCGCAGTTCTCCCTGTTTGTGCTTTTTATTTTCGTTGTCGCCGCGCTCTGTGCGGGGTTAAGCCCGTACGATCCGGATCAGATGGCGCTCGGCGCGCGCACGTTGCCGCCGGATGCCGCGCACTGGTTTGGCACCGACGAATACGGCCGCGACTACTTCACCCGCGCGCTGTATGGCGGCCAGATCTCCCTGATGGTCGGTTTTCTCGCCATGCTCTTTTCCACGCTTATCGGCACGGTGGTGGGAACGGTGAGCGGCTATTTTGGCGGCTGGCTGGATAACCTGATGATGCGCGCCGTGGATATCCTGATGGCCATTCCGGCCTTCTTCCTGCTGCTGGTGGTGAATGCCTACCTCAAGCCGGGCGTGGATAACATCATTCTGATTATCAGCCTGCTGACGTGGATGAACATGTCGCGTCTGGTGCGTGCTGAAACCCTGTCGGTGAAAGAGCGCGAGTACGTGCTTTATGCCCGCGCGTCGGGGGAGCATCCGCTGCGCATTATCGCGCGCCACATCATTCCCGGCGTGCTGCCGACCATTATCGTGGCGGCCACGCTTAATATCGCCTCGGCCATTCTGATGGAGTCAACCCTCAGCTTCTTAGGGCTGGGCGTGCAGGCGCCCGCGGCGTCGTGGGGAAGCATGCTTAACAACGCGCAGTCTTATATTGGCGAAGCGTCGTGGCTGGCGATGTTCCCCGGCATTCTGATCCTGCTGACGGTGTTCAGCTTTAACGTGCTGGGCGATGTGTTCCGTACCGCCTTTGAGCCGGGAGCGAATCGCGATGAGTAACTTATTAGCGCTTGAGAACCTGCAAACCACGTTCCGCACGCGCGAGGGCGAGGTTCACGCGGTGCGCGGCGTGAGCTTTCAGGTTCAGCCGGGCGAACTTGTCGGCATCGTCGGCGAGTCGGGCTGCGGGAAAAGCGTCACCTGCAAGTCGATTATCCAGCTTCTGGGGAGCAACGGACGGATAACCGGCGGCAGCATCCGCTTCCAGAATGAGGATCTGGCGCAGAAAACGCCCGCGCAGATGCGCGCCATTCGCGGCAACGAGATCGCGATGATTTTTCAGGATCCGATGACCGCCCTGAATCCGGTGCTGACCATCGGCAAGCAGATGGCTGAGATCCTGATGCGCAACAAAGGACTCAGCAAAAAAGCGGCCAAAGCGGCGGCCATCGCCATGCTGGAACAGGTAGGCATTGCCGAGGCGGAACGGCGATACGACCAGTATCCCCACGAGTTCAGCGGCGGGATGCGACAGCGGGTGATGATCGCCATTGCGCTCTCCTGCAACCCGAAGCTTCTTATTGCTGATGAGCCGACCACCGCGCTGGACGTGACCATTCAGGCGCAGATCCTGCGCCTGCTGAAAAGCCTGCAGCAGCAGACCCGGACCGCGATTTTGCTGATCACCCACGATCTCGGCGTGGTGGCGCAGGTCTGCAGCCGCGTGGTGGTGATGTACGGCGGGCTGGTGATGGAGGAGGGGAGCGTAGAGGACATTTTTTATCGCCCTGCGCATCCTTACACCCAGGGGCTGCTGGCCTCGCTGCCGCGCCCGGATGAGGTCAATCAGCGTTTATCGCCGATCGAAGGTTCGCCGCCTGGCCTGCTTAACCCGCCGCCGGGCTGTCCGTTCGCGGAACGCTGCCCGAAACGCATGCCCCAGTGTGAACGGCAGCCCGCATTTTACACCGCCGGAGAGGGCCATCGCGCCGCCTGCTGGCTATGGGCAGACAAGGAGATTCAGGCATGAGTGAACAACTGGCGCCATTAGTGAGCGTGCGCGATCTGCGCAAGCACTATCCGCTCAACGGCGGTTTGCTGCGTAAAGGCGTGGCCGTGAAGGCGGTTGATGGCGTGAGCTTTGATATCCAGCCCGGCGAGACGTTTGGCCTGGTGGGGGAGTCAGGCTGCGGAAAATCTACCCTCGGGCGCGCCATCCTGCGCCTTTTCGATATCACCTCGGGTGAGATCCACTTCGCCGGGCAGGCGATTGCCCACGCCCGTGAAAAAGAGCTTAAGCCGCTGCGTAAACGGATGCAGGCGATTTTTCAGGATCCTTACTCCTCGCTCAACCCCGGTATGACGGTGCGACAGCTGGTGGCCGAGCCGATGCAGATCCACGGCTACAGCCGCGAAGAACAGCGGGAACGTACGGAAACGCTGCTCTACAAAGTGGGGCTGAAGCACGAGCACCTTGAACGGTTCCCGCATGAGTTCAGCGGCGGCCAGCGTCAGCGCATCAGTATCGCCCGCGCGTTGTCCGTGCATCCTGAATTTGTGCTGTGCGATGAGCCGCTCTCTGCGCTGGACGTCTCGGTGCAGGCGCAGGTGGTGAATATTTTACAGGATCTGCAGCAGGAGCTGGGGCTAACCTATCTGTTCATCGCCCACGATCTCTCCATGGTTCGCCATATCTCCAGCCGCATTGGGGTGATGTATCTCGGCAAACTGGTGGAGGTGGCCCCGGCGAATGAACTGTATCAACGTCCGGCGCACCCTTACACCCGCGCGCTGCTGGCGGCGGTTCCCCAGCCCGATCCGCGCATCCGCAATCTCGAAGACGCCACCCTGCGCGGCGACATTCCCGGCCCCACGTCCGCGCTGCCGGGCTGTAAGTTCTGCAGCCGCTGCCCGCACGCCATGCCGGTTTGCCAGACGCAGGAGCCTGCCATGCGGGAGATCGCGCCAGGGCATTTCGCGGCATGCTGGCTGTTTAACATGTAGTTAATGCGCCGCGCAGGTGTATGATAAATGTCCCTCTGTCAGGTTAATTACAACGTGCAGACGACGACAACCCTTAAAAAAATTGCCGCCTGCCTGTTTTAGGTTGGATACATGCGTAAAGGAAAGTTAAGCAGTGATGCGCCATTCGGGACATTGTTAGGCTATGCGCCCGGTGGCGTGGCGATTTACTCTTCAAATTACGGCAGTCTGGACCCGCGAAAATACCCGCAAGACGCGGATTTTCGCAGCTATATCGGCAACGAATACATGGGCCACAAGTGGCAATGCGTTGAGTTTGCCCGCCGTTTCCTGTTTCTCAACTATGGCTTCGTGTTTACCGACGTCGGCATGGCGTGGGAAATCTTCTCCCTGCGCTTTTTGCGCCAGGTGGTGAACGATAACATTCTGCCCCTTCAGGCTTTTGCCAACGGTTCAAAACGCGCGCCGCGCGCCGGGGCGCTGCTGATCTGGCAAAAGGGCGGCGAGTTTCACGAGACCGGCCACGTGGCGGTGATCACCCAGCTTCTCGACGATAAGGTGCGTATTGCGGAGCAGAACGTGATTCACTCCCCGCTGCCGCTCGGGCAGCAGTGGACGCGCGAGCTGCGTCTGAGCGTGGAGAACGGGTGTTACACGATCCATGACACCTTCAACGACACGGAGATTCTCGGCTGGATGATCCAGACCGACGACGCGGAACACAGCATTCCCCAGCCGGAAATCGACGGCGAACTGCTGAAAATCAGCGGCGCGCGGCTGAAAAACAAACGTCAGTTCGACGGCAAATGGCTTAACGAAAATGACGCGCTGCAGCAGGCGTATATCCGCGCTAACGGCCATGTGATCAACAAAGATCCCTGCCAGTACTTCACCATTACCGAAAGCGCCGAGCAGGAGCTGATCAAGGCCACCAACGAACTGCACCTGATGTACCTGCACGCGACGGACAAGGTGCTGAAAGACGACAGCCTGCTGGCGCTTTTCGACATCCCGAAAATCCTCTGGCCGCGCCTGCGCCTCTCCTGGCAGTGGCGTCGCCACCATATGATCACCGGTCGTATGGATTTCTGCATGGATGAGCGAGGCATTAAGGTCTACGAGTACAACGCCGACTCCGCGTCCTGCCATACCGAGGGCGGGCTGATTCTCGAAGAGTGGGTGAAAAACGGCTATCGCGGCAACGGGCATAACCCGGCGGAAGGGCTGCTGGAAGAGCTGACCGGGGCGTGGAAGCACAGCCACGCGCGGCCGTTCGTCCACATCATGCAGGACAACGATGTCGAAGAGGACTATCACGCGCTCTTTATTCAGCGTTCGCTGATGCAGGCCGGGTTCGAGACCAAAATTCTGCACGGGCTGGAGGCGCTCAGCTGGGATGCCGCCGGACAGCTGATTGACGACGAAGGTCGCCACGTCAACTGCGTGTGGAAAACCTGGGCGTGGGAAACGGCGATAGAGCAGATCCGCGAGGTAAGCGAAACCGAATACGCCGCCGTGCCGATCCGCACCGGACATCCCGAGGGCGAGGTGCGCCTGATTGACGTCCTGCTGCGCCCGGAGGTGCTGGTCTTCGAACCGCTGTGGACCGTTATTCCCGGCAACAAGGCGATTCTCCCGGTCCTGTGGCAGCTGTTCCCGAATCACCGTTATCTGCTCGACACCGATTTTGGGGTTAACGATCTGCTGAAGCAGACCGGCTATGCCGTCAAGCCGATTGCCGGACGCTGCGGCAGCAATATCGATCTCATCAGCGCCCAGGACGAACTGCTGGATAAATCCAGCGGCAAGTTTGTCGACCGCAAGAATATCTACCAGCAGCTGTGGTGCCTGCCGAAGGTCGACGGCAAGTACATACAGGTCTGCACCTTCACCGTGGGCGGGAACTACGGCGGAACCTGTCTGCGCGGCGATGACTCGCTGGTGGTGAAGAAAGAGAGCGATATCGAGCCGCTGATTGTGGTGAAGGACTCGCTATAAAAATCCCCCCGCAGGGCTGAGGATTGCCTACAAAATAATGCCTGCAAGGACGGCCCCCTCTCCCCTGAGGGAGAGGGCTGGGGTGAGGGGGAACATACGGCTCAGGTCACGTTATGTTCCTTGCTACAAAATACTGTGGATCCCTCAACCCGCAGGGTCTCCTGCGGGGGCTTTTTGTTACTGCTCTTCCTCTTCCTGCTCGTTGATCTTCAGATCGATGATGCGGCCAATCTGATCGTGGTACACCGTCAGCAGGTTGTACTGGCTCATCTCGGAGATGATCTGCGGTGAGACGTTAAAGCTGCGGGCCAGCTCCTCCTGGTGAAAATAGCCCGGCTGGCGCCGCCTCACGTTGGCGCGACGGCGGTTGTACTGATACCACAAAATCAGCAGCCAGCCGTTGAGCGCGGCAAACAGCAGGTAGATCAACACCGTATTAAAGGACGCGATAATCACGCTCCAGCGGTGGTCGCTCTCATCGGTTAGCTGCATCCACAGACGGGCATACAGGAAAAACAGAAATCCTCCCCACGCCACCAGCGTTAGCGCGGCATCAAAAAGACGCGGCAAGAGCCGATGCTCGGTCAAAATTAAGGTATTTTCGTTCATTAAATGCTCCCTTTTCCCCGGTCCGGACTGATCCAGCGCGCGCGGGCGCGCTGGCGTTTAAGCATGACTTTTGGAAATGCGACGAGGGTGGTGAACAGGCCGATCATCCAGTACACCATCGGGAACCAGATCACCCAGAAAAGCGAGCTGGCCACTTTTCGTTCATAGCGCCGCTCGATGTACAAGCTGACCAGGAACTGCAGCAGGCACATCACGCCCAGCAGCAGCCCGGTAAACTCCGGTGGAAAAAGGCTCTCCACGGTCAGCCTGGCGGGAACAGGCGCAACCTGGCTGAGGAGGAACAGCAGCACCGTCATCGCGTACGCGAAGGCCCACAGCGTTGACAGCGCGTACTCCAGAAACAGCGGCCACATGCGGTGATGCTCCCAGCGCACGATCCTGCGAAGGTTAACCAGAAACACCTCCGCGCCCCCCTGGGCCCAGCGCAGGCGCTGTTTCCACAGGCCCCTCAGCGTCTCCGGCATCAGGATCCAGCACAGCGCCCGCGGCTCAAAAAAGATATCCCAGTGGCGCAGCTGAAGCTTCCAGCTGATGTCGATGTCTTCGGTGATCATGTCCGGACTCCAGTACCCGACGTCCGCCAGCGCCTGTCGGCGAAACGCGGCGATGACGCCGGAGACGGTAAAGACCCGGCCATAGATCCGCTGCGTCCGCTTGATGAGCCCAATAATGGAAGAGAACTCGCCCACCTGAATGCGGCCAATCAGCGTGGAGCGCGTGCGAATGCGCGGGTTCCCGGTAACCGCCCCGACGTGGGGGTACTGAATCAGCGGGGCCACCAGATAAGCGGCGGTATCGCGGTCGAGCAGGGCGTCGCCGTCAATGCAGACCAGCAGATCGCCCCGCGCCGCCGCGGCTCCGGCTTTAAGCGCCAGCGCTTTCCCCTGATTTTCCGCGAGGTTAATCACCCGCAGGCGCGGCTGTTCCTGCGCCAACTCCTGCAGCACTTGCGCGGTGTTGTCAGAGGATCCGTCGTTGATGGCGATAACTTCTATATTTTCATACCGCTGATCCAGCGCGGCGCTGATGGTCTCCCGGGCATTTCGTCCCTCGTTGAAGCAGGGGATAAGAATGGAGATGAGCGGCTCACCGGCGAGCGTCGGGGCGGGCGTGTCTTTATCCCACGACCAGTGGCGTTCAAGCTGAAACCAGAAATAAAGGCCGCCTGTTATCCAGAGTACCGACATGAACAGCGGCCAGAAGAACACGAAATCCAGAATCAGTTCGCCGGTAAAGAGGGCGGCCACGCCTAACGGCAACCCGAATACCAGACATAAAATAGAGAAGGCGATAATGCGATCAGTCATTGTCAGGGTACCAGTACGAAGAAAATTCAGGCCTGATGCGTGAGATATCAGGTTGATTGTTGAGGAAGTCGTCGGGGTAGTAACCGTAGTTTTTGACGCCGTTCAGCTGGAGCACGCGCATCCACTGCGCAAGCTGGCTGTCGGACACGGCGCGCTGCGGTTTCTGGTCCCAGTCCCTGGCCTGCAGCTCGAAAATGGTTTTATCAAGCGCGCCGGGGCGTGCGGCGACCGCGTTAACCAGACGAGTCAGCCAGGCATCGCTCTCGTCTGCCGGAACGGACTCCATCAGCGGCATGGCCATCGGCACCGTCCAGTCGTACTCCGCCAGAAAATCATCAAGATTCTGCGCGAACCACGCCTCGCTTTCGGGCTGCAGAATGGGTAAGGCGAACATATTGCGCGCGGTTTTTATCTGCGGGCCGCGGATATGCTTCACCGCCAGGCTCAGGGCGTGGGTAAACCCGATGAGCGTCTGGCTTTTCTGGCTCGTGGTGTTCTGACCGGCATCGTCCACGTCCGTCAGCGCCGCATCGTCATGGAACAAAACCCCGTTGAAGCTGGCATAGCGGGCCAGATCTTCATAGATGTCCGTCACCTGCTGGCGCACCTGCGGGTCCCACGGGGAAAGCCGGATGTAGGGCTCGGTGGCTTCTTGCAGCTGGCCGGTTTGACGATCCCGGCGCTGCACGCGCGGCAGGGAAGGATCGAGATCGAACGAGAGCACCGGCATCCACGCGAAGACTTTTACCCCGGCGCGGGTTTGCAGCTGCCAGGCGACAAAATTAAAGAGATCGGCCCGAACCGGCAGCCGACGGTTGGGGAAATAAAGCGCCTTGATCCTGCCGTCGCCCTGCGGATCGGCAAACGCCTGCAGGAAAACATGGCTGATCTTCATGTCGTAAACCCGCTGGATCAGCCTGTTGATGTTTTGGGTCTGCTGGGCCGCATCGGGATCGTAAACGTAGTCGAGATCGATGTGCATGACGCGCACGGGATCGCGCTCCTGAACCTGGCTGACCGTGCTGGCAAACGCCTTGAGCGAGGGATTCCCGGCGATCAGCAGGCGGGGGATGTTGCCCAGATCCTGCACGTTCCCCAGCCCGTCCTCAAGGGTGAAGGCCAGCCGGTAACCCTGCTGTCTGGCGATAGCGAGCGACGTACCGCTGGCGGCGCCGTAGGGCCAGACCCAGGCGCGCGGCGCTTTGCCCGTCACCTGCGTGATTTTTTCAGTCACTTTACGAACGTCATCGCCGATCCGCTGGCTGAACTGCTGGTCGGTTTCATAGCGACCCGTGGCTTTGTCATAAAAGCGATTGGCGATGGCCGGCTCGCGGCTGCCCTGCGGGTTGGCCGGAATGCCGTAATGCGAGGCCCAGGTATGCGATCCGATTTCAATCAGCGGAGACTGGCTGAGCTCGCGCACCATGTCCCACGTCGCGAAGCGATCCCGGGGCGTCATCAGGCCGCCAAAATTCACCTTTTGATGGGCTGGCGTATCGACCCAACTGCCCACCGGCGCCCACAGCGCGGGGACGTTCCAGGCCTGAAGCAGCGGCCAGACGCGGGTGTAAAAGCTGCTGTAGCCGTCGTCAAAGCTGAGCAGAACGGCTTTTGGCGGCAGCGTTTTTTTCCCGTCATGCGCGTCAAGAATGTCCTGCACGCTGATGGCGTGGTAGCCGTTGTGCAGCAGCCAGCTTATCTGCTCGTTTAACGCGCTGGTGCGAACGGAGAGATAGCGCTGATCGGCGGCATCGTCTTCGACGTCGTGGTAGGCCAGGACCAGAAACTGGTTCTTCGGCCAGGGTTTACTCGCCTCCAGTTGCGGCCTCTCTTTGGGCGCAATGAACGAGATCGCCTGCGCGCAGACGCTCGCGCTGAGGCAGAGCCAGCCGAGGAGTATCAGGCTCACGGAAAAACGTGTGTTCAGCATATTCATCCTTAAAAGCGTAAAGTCGCGTCAAACGTGACGGAGAGATTGCTCTCGCGTTTGCCGTCGTAAGGGCGTTTATCCCAGTTCAGCATCACGCCGGTATCAATAACGTTGTTCCACTGGACGCGCTGTCCGTAACCCAGCAGGGCGATGGCGCCAGCGGACTGATTTTTCTGCCAGTAGCTGCCGCCTCCGACCACGAACTGCTGGCTCCAGAGTGTGTCGTAATGGCGGTACATTTCATGGTCAACGGCCAGGGCAGCCGTCACGGACAGATCCCGCGCCGGGTTGTAGTAGAGCGTGTCGCGCAGGCTGTTTTTACTGGCGGCGATCCCCGGCTCGAGATCCAGCGTCAGGGACGGGGTCTGCCAGAGACGCTCCTTGCCCGTGAGGGTATATTCCTGGCGACGGTTATGGTCGGAGAAGCGGCTGAGGGCGGCGCTGAACTGGTACTCACGCCGCTCGTTTTGATACCAGCGCACCCCACCTTCACCCCGGTTGGCGCTAATGCCGTTGCGTAACGCCCGAAGGGGCGTAGTGCGCGACAGGCGTTCCAGGCTGCCGCTGACCTGCCAGCTATCGTTCACAAAGTACGTTGTTGCGAGGCGAGCGCCCGGCTTGTTTTCGCCGTGATAGCGGTTGCTGGAAAGCTCGGCTTCGAGCTGGAGGTCGCGTGGTCGCCACTCGACGCCGCCCAAAAGGTGACGGCTGGTGCCTTTGCCTTCATCGAAATTACTCTGCGCGTAGCGGGTACCCGCAAACAGCCGCCAGCTGTCCGCTACGGGTGGGCCATAGAGCGTGGCGTCCCAGCTCAGGTCGTGCGTCCCGCTGACGGGGCTATCGGAGTGCAAACCCTTGCTCGCGTTGAGGCGCAGCTCGGACATGTGGTGGACCGTCCTGAGCCTGTCGAGACGCCTGGCGCTGCGGTCGGCAGGCGCGCGGGCAAGCACGTCGTCGGCCAGTAAATCCATCTGTCGCCACTCCTGTAGATCCATTGCGACGTAAGCCTGCTGTTGCTCTAGCTCTGTATTGGACGGCTCCAGCGCCTCCGCCTTTTTCAGCGTTTGCTCGGCCGCACGCGGCAGGCCCCGCGCCTGAAGCAGGGTGGCGTAGTCAATCTGTAATCCCTGATTGCCCGGCGCCGTTGTCGCCAGACGGTGCGCCAGCTTTTCGGCTTCCGGCAGGGCATTCGTCGCCAGCAAATAGTTAAAGCGGAGCGACTGCCCGGTAAGCCACCGATCGTTCGGCTGAGGGGTAGGGGAGCCGAAATCGTAGCGGGTCCACGGGACGCTGCGGGTCTGGCGCTCAGCATATCGGCGGGCGGATTGATAATCTCCCGTATCCAGCCAGGCGTAGAAAAGCGCGTGCTCCTCGTCCTGCGGGTCGGAAGCGTATTGCGGATAGCGTTGCAGAAGCGCGAAGGCGGCGGCCGCGTTTTTCTCCTGAAGATACGCGGAGATGACCCAGCCGATTGCCCAGCCCGGCATCGGATGCTGCTCAGCCGTCAGCGCCTGATATTCACGGATGACCTGCGGGTAATCACCATGCGCATACAGCGCGCCAAGCCTGTCGATACGCGCCAGGACGACGTCTTCCGCCGCCTGCGGATCGTTTTGCCAGCGGGAAAGCAGGGCGTCGTAACGATTCAGCGCGGTTTGCGCAAGCTGCAGGCGCTCCTTTTCTGTTCTGCCGGGCACATCGGCGAGGCGAACCCGTTCGGCGGCGGCATTACGCTCAAGACGGCGACGCTCCGCGGGGGACAGCGTGACGCTTTGTGAAAGCTGCAGCGCGGGGGTGTTCACCCGGCTATCCGTTAGCGCGTCGATCAGCTCGCTGAGGAGCGCTTTATTCTCAGGCGCGATATTCAGCGCGCGCGAGTCTGCCAGAAGCCGATCCCAGCTTTTTCCCTGGCGTAACCAGACATACGAGAGCGTCTCAAGATGTGCCTGAGAAGGATTTTCCGCTACCAGCCGTTGGGCTTCCTGCAGGGCAAGCGTGTCCATGCGGGCATCGGCGAGAGTTTTTATGTAGCCGATACGATACTCGTCGTTGTCCGGCGCAAGGCTACGCGCCTCTTTCCAGCGCGCCAGGGCTGGCTGCCAGGCTTTTTTATTCCGCCAGGATTGCGCGACGGCAGCAACGCCGCGGGCGGGCAGCGGCATATAAATACCGTAACGCTGCCAGACCTGAATAACCTCGTCATCATGACCTGCCCAGGACGCAACCTGTAACCAGTCCGCAACGTGTTCTGGCGTCAGGGCATGCTGCTGCTGATAACGCTGAAGATAATCGAGAAACGGCGAGTAATTACCGTTACGCGCCTGTTGAATCTGTTGCTCATAAACGGATTCAGTCGCCTGAGCCAGAACAGGAAAGAGGAATAACAGAAACAATAATGTTGGGGCGCGATAAAAGAATAACGTATTGAAGCGAAGCGATCTTTCCATATCTATTTGCCATTTGTTTATCATGAATCCATTGCATAACACGGCCGCCTTTAAACTCAGGGTTAAAGGCCATAAATGAGAACATTAAATCTGAATGCAGTGATGTTACGGGGTACTTACCTAAAGGTAATTATGGATCCTTATCTCAGTGGACTGGGTGAAAGCTAATGTACACCTGATATGTTGCCGGATAAATATGTTGAAATGGGGCTGTGTTGTTTTGAGATAATTCTGTATCGAGTGGTTTTTGGCGGTTTTATTGAAATGATTGATTATTTGTAAGTAATTGAACTATATGTTTTTTATTTATATCGTGACAGCTTTGTATATATTTTCAATGTGGTTTACTTGCCTCAATTAAAGTACTTTCTGGTGCATGTTTGGGAAGTTTCATGACAAAAACTCTTAATGTTTAGAGAAGTGACTTTTCTGCGATTGTTTTTTATTTATAATTAATGGCAGCCATTGAATGATAGTCTGCAGGAAGTCTTACTCATCAATGTCTGTATTGAGGGATGTCCAAAGCCAGAATACATTTATCGTTAATATAACAGCGCTATAAAACGAAGGCGGCCTTCTTTGCGAGGGATCGTGCTTGCTTTAATCTAAAAGGGATGGTTAGTGGCAACTTCAATTGTTTTAGTGACTCAGGATCGCTACCTTGTCAGAGGGATGCGGATATTTTTCCCGGATATTATCCTGCTCGACTCGATTGACAGAAACATATTTGATAACGGTGCAGATGAATATTCTGTATTGATTGATAGTCGTTCTCCGCTCCGTTTATATGATTACCTGATACGCCATCCAGCCAGAACGAAAAAAACAATCTGCTGCGTTATGCTCGATATGCGACACCGCGAGGAGAATCTGCTCAGTATGAAGTTATTTATGAACACGTCGCTGACCGCGCCGGATATGGCGTCGTTATTTAACCTGGTGCTTAATATGAAGGGCAGGCGCCTGACCACGAAGTGGCTGCTTAACTTACGGCTTAGCACACACGAAGCGATCATGCTGCGGTTGCTGAGGGCAGGGATGCCGATGGAAGCCATCGCCGATGAGCTGAATACGTCGGTCAAAAGCCTCTATCGCAAACGAACGGCGCTCTCGGAACGCCTGGGGGCGGAGAACTTCAACGAGGCGTGTTTGTTTATCTTTAAAAACAAACTGCTGGACGCAGGTGGGAACGATCCCTAGGGGGGGAACCAAAAGCATAGAACTGACTTGCGGGTGGTATTCTGAGTTTTAAGAAAACTGGACGGTGACGACATCCTTGTTTTAGCTATGGATTTACTCTGGCTCAAAACGAGAGAAAGGGCGTTGTAATGGACACGGTTGAAGAGACTGGTTGGAAATTTTTCTGATGCTACATGATGAGCAAGAATTGTTAGATTACCTCACTGAGAATTACAGTGACCGTAAATCTCCGGCAAAGAAAGAATGGACCTTCCAGGAGCATTTCAATCTCATACCTGAAGATCTTGAGGACATGCTGCTTGACCTTTTCATCCGGTACGGAATTGAGTAGAGCAACTTTGTGATGGACCATTATTTTGAACCGGAGCTGTTTTGGTTTCAGTTTCGGCTCAGAAAAAAATTCCGCGATCGGCAGTACAAACCGCTATCTACCGGCGGATGTAAGGTGGCAGAAAATGAGCGGGTGGCGGTTGGATTTTGGGGGAGAGGAAACGCGTATTATAATGAAAAACGAATGGTATCTTCTGCTCTTTAACCCCGTTTATGAACTGCCAGAGGCTAAGCCATGTGTTTTATCCTGAGCGGGTGATACCAGAAGGAGACTCCTGGAAGTGATTGAAAAATTTAAAAGGACGTTAGAAATGAATAAATTTCTGTCTGGTCTGTGTGTTGTTTCTTTTTTTTATTTTTCTTCAATAGGTTACGCGCACTCTGCGGGGCTAAATAAAGTTCAGGTTAGTATCAAACCCAGCAGCGCTAATGGAGGATATATCCCGGTAATTTCTGATGCAGATGAAATCGAGCCTTCTGATTTCAGGGAGTCGGATCTACAGGAGATGCAGGATGGCCTGAGGAAGATGAAGTCCGACAACCGCAAAGTCGATGAACTAACTCAGAAGGTTTTACAGCTTGAGAGAAAGAATTCTGAGCAGGAGAGTAAGATCGAGCGATTGCAAAGAAGCCTTGATGACATGAAGCGGAGCAATGACAACCTTTCAAATCAGGTCAGCAATTTATCCGGCAAAATTAAGTGATAAAAAAGAGCCACCGCCTGTATTAACTTACCGGGCTATTAGCGTAAGCGTGCCTGCATTAAAGCCACGCTTATCAGCGCCCAGAAATCGGCCGTAGCCATAAAGCAAAAACCCAGCCATAGGCTGGGTTTTCTAAATAGTGGTGCCCGGACTCGGAATCGAACCAAGGATTCGTTTCTATAGCAACGAAATCACCTAATAACAGTAAGTTACCTTTATGCTTCGATTCCGAATGTACCACTACTCCGTACCACATTCAAGAGCACTAAAGCTGACGATCTTACTACTTATCCTTGTTGGATTCAGCAGCCTTCAGTTTGTCATACATATCTTTGGCCTTGAATATGGTTGAAGGATCCACCTTATCCATAACCTTATCTGCGAATGCATCAATATGTTTATCTAACTCACCATCAAGCTTAAGTTTATCATTAACCATTTTCTTCACTTCGTGCTTAATGATTTTCTCTTTTACTGTCTCAGGTAATAGTTTATCTCGTATGTCAGTCAAAAAGCTCATCAACCTTCTCCTTTGCTTTCCCTTTAACTGCATCGTCTATACAACCTGCCACTGCTACAAGAGCTGCGGCGATTACAGCCATGTCATCGGTATACCCGAGTATCGGGGTTAAGTCGGGGATAATATCTATCGGTGACACTAAGTAAGCCAGCGCGCCGTAGATGGTTGCTCTGTGTGTAGTTGTGCAGTTGTCACTTTCTAAGCCGTAATACAAACGGAATACCTGCTCAAGTGAATCTTTTCCGATAGTTTTACAGTATTTCTTTACTTTCGACCAAAAACCGCTCTCGTTGTAGTCACCAATATCGATCTTGCCTGTATCATCCATTAACATTTCCTCAAAGTAGTGTTCTCATATCACTTATCTAACAGGTCAGGGCGCTCGTTCCGAACAATCCGGTAAATACTAGTGATGCCGATACCTAACTGGCGGGATATCTCCGGTTTACTCATACCGTTTTCGACCAAATCTATAACTTCTTGAGTTTTACTTGTGGCGGTCGCTCTCCGTCCTTTGTACTTGCCTTTTAGTTTTGCCAATGCGATGCCTTCGGCCTGACGCTCCAGCATCAGCTCACGTTCGAACGTGGCGATAGCGCCGATCATGGTCAGCATTAACTTTCCGGTCGGAGTGGCTGTGTTGATACCAATATTAAGGATGTTTAACGCCACGCCTTTGCCTTGCAGGTACTCCGAAATTTCAAGCAAATGTCGAGTGTTACGGGCGAGTCTGTCAAGTTTTGTTACACATACTATATCGCCTTCGCGAACAAACTCCAGTAAAGCCTGTAGTTCTGGGCGGTCATCTTTTGCCCCGCTGATCTTTTCCCTGAATACCTTCTCGCAACCGGATAACGCTGCGATTTGTGCATCGAGACTCTGCTCGGTAGTTGATACACGGGCGTAACCGAGTGTAGCCATGTGGACTCCTTACCCTGCCAATAGACTCACCGCCCTGCAAAGACCTGCCAGAATACCAAACCGACCCTGTAGCAGGGGCGAGTGCGGCATTCCACCGTTGCGGCGGTGGCAGGTCTTTGGGGCATGGGCTATTGGTATGGGTCTAGCGGTAGTAGGGGATTAGAGGAAATCTTCTTCTGAGGCGTAGCGTGCTGCCATTCCCCGGAAGAAGACGGTTGCAAAGGTTGTCAGAGCCATTATCAGGGCTTCAACAAGTAAGGATTTCCAGTTCATAGCCAGCCCCTGTCTGCGAATGAAACTGTTTGACCACCGCCCACGAC
The DNA here is from genome assembly GCF_020149545.1 of Enterobacter cloacae complex sp. ECL352. Classification (NCBI taxonomy): domain Bacteria; kingdom Pseudomonadati; phylum Pseudomonadota; class Gammaproteobacteria; order Enterobacterales; family Enterobacteriaceae; genus Enterobacter; species Enterobacter cloacae complex sp. ECL352. Next base: position 1,565,262 of record NZ_CP083709.1, on the reverse strand, counting down.
GATGTGATCTACCAGTCGGACTTCGATTAGCTCCATAACTTTCTGAATATTGAGCGTTATCGCTTTATCCTGAGCGGATGGCTCGGCGTTGCCAGATGGGTGATTATGGGAACAGATAACACCTGCGGCGTTGAGCTTAAGCGCCTGCCGGGCAATCTCGCGGGGGTAGACTGGCGTTGTCGCTATGCTGCCGTGGAACATTTCCTGATAGTTCAGGACGTGATTCCGGTTGTCGAGGAATATCACACTGAACACTTCCTGCTCCCGATCGCCAAGCTGTAAAGCCAGATAGCTCGCAGTGTCCTGCGGTGATGCCAGTGTGTCGGTACGGTAGAGCCGTTGAGTGAGAATTTCGCGGGCCTGATTGATGATTTCATCATGCATGATTCATCCTCCTGTGGTGATCTGCATATTTCTTGTACCTGCGGAGCGGGGAATCTTGGAAAGGAGGTTTGGGCGAGTGGCTTTAGATGCCTGCCTGACGATCTGTACGGGCCTGTGAGCTGCGTTCAGGAGTGATTCATACCTAGAATGCAGAAAGGCCGTGAGAGGCCTACACGGCGTCTGGTGACTTCTGACGTGAAAAGAACTTTTGGGGAGTTGAGGCTACAAAATCATTAAGCTGTCGCTCAGTTCGACGTATTGATACGGCGGGAACTTTGCACTTTTGGTAAATGCGAGTTAGCGTTGATAGCTTAAGGATTATTATCTGTAGGATGCTATGAGTAAGATGAATTTGAGTAATAAAAATTGATAGAACCCTATAAATCTATATAAGTGTCTTGGGGTTAGGTTTCAAAGGTTGCAACGTTTGGACAGGTAGAAAAGCCTAATCCCTTAGGCTTTTGTTGTAACTTTTGATGCAACTTTTCGGTTTATATGCCGTATGACCTCAATTTCGCACGTTGGAAGTATATGTCCCTGCGTTTATCAAAGGGGATTGTCAGCCTGTCCAGCAGTTTACCCATCTCACTTAGAGGCTGCCGTGGGCTTTTTAGCAGGAAAATGCATTCGTTATGGGCTGCATCATAGGCTTTTCGGGCTGACTCGCTGCTTATCTTTAGCGTGGAGTCTGAAAGGCTGATACAGGCCATTCGCAGGCAGTGGGAATAGCAATCCTCCAGACTGACGAACCGCTTTAGCTGGCGGACCGCTTCCAGCCATACTTCCTGTTCTGCATGTCTGACCCTGATTAGCTTTGTACCGTGCAGATTTTTCCGTAACCACCGATCCCGTCGTTTATCGTTGAACTGATAACGTGTCGTTCTATGAGCCTCCTCATCAAATTCAATGATGAACTGGCGTTTAGCGGTTTTTCCTTTTGCCATATCGGTGTACCACTGCTCAGTGAGGAAGAAATCTACTCTGTAGGGACCGATCTGCTTTTGCCGTTCGAGTTCATAGCTTGTGAATCGTGGTTGTTGCCTTAGTTCGACGATCAAATCGTGTAATTTGACGCCAAATTGCCCTTCAAGACGGCTTTCACCGGACCTAACTGGCAGTTTCAAACCAGATTTAAGCTCAATTGCATCAATGAGAAGTCCGTTCTGGCTGGAGTGGATGCTGTAAGTCAGCAGGGCAAGGGCATCGCCAGCGGGAATCCAGCCGTTTTTGTCGGGAATTTCACCGTCAATCAGGCCGGATGTGCAGCACGACAGGACATTTTCGGGAGCCTTGAGCAATTTGGCATGTGTCCGCTGTGCCCATTGAGTAAATCTTGTTGCCTGAGGCGTCATTTTCCGCAAGAAAGCAACGGAAAGCTGGGGGACCCCGTCAACGGTCTGCCAGTCTGAGTCAGGAATTCTTAACATTTTGATAATCTCCAGTAAGTTACTGTGCCTTATACCGCTGAAAGTCAGTTTTCCAGCCGCTTTAGCTCCAGTCTGGGGATCCTCTCAATGAGCACCCGGCTTGTTTCAATCAGATAGCTGCCATAACGCCGTGGAACGGAGCCGGGAACATGTCCGAGAATGTTGTTCTGCGTGTCTTCGCGGACGTCCAGAGCACGGCATTGCGTAATGAAATAGTGACGGAAGCTGTGGGAGGGTTTAACTTCCTTACGGATGCCGTGCTTACGGATCAACCGGCCCCACCAGCGGCCATAGTTGTAGGCGTATTTATCGTTAACGACAGATTTCTCAGCAAAGAGCTGGCCTTCTCTGGTATTGACGAAATCCATAAAACCCAGCTCCAGTATATGGCTGTGTATCGGGACGTAACGCACGGAGCCAGCCGTTTTGACTGATTGCTCTTTCCCCATCTGGATTTTGAAGCAGGGAACACCGAAAGCATCCACGATATCGGCCCTGCGTAGCTGTCCGATTTCCTCAACGCGAGCCCCGGTGTAGTAAAGGATTATCGGCATCCAGTAGGCCATTTCGCCATAGAGAGATTGCTCCCCGTGGAACAGTGGTAGCCGGAACATCACCCTGATTTCGTCGTCGGTGAACGGGATATCCTCATTGATCGTCTGCACTTTTTTACGCATTTTGAAACTATCGAAGGGATGTTCATCCACGAGGTCGTCTTGGAGTGCAACAGTGAACATGGCCGAGAGGTGCATGAAGTTGTTTCGCACGGTGTTGGCGCTGAGTTTCTTGCCCTGAGCTTTGGCCTGATTCTCCAGCGACAGCAAGTTGACGGCCTTACTGCGGTTAGCCGGGGTCAGCTCCAGGAGCGTACGGAACGCCGCGAGGTCACTCTTCGAGATGTCCCGGATGGGTTTATCACCGATGAATTTGATGAATCGGTTAGCCGATGGTGTGTAATCCCGTATACGTGACTCAGCTCTGTCCTTGTCGGTTAGCCGGATATGTGCTTTGTAATGCTCGAAAAGACTGGCGAAAGTCATGCTTTTCTTTTGTTGCGTGGCGTTGATGGCGGTGTAGACAGGTAGTTCATCAATAATATACATTTCTGCCGTACTGAGCCTGTACTCCGCCAGACGCCATGCGAGCTTTTGTCTCCATGCGGGCGTCAGTACTGCTGGCGTCCACCGAAGAGCCTCTTCGAGTTCAGGCTGCATAAGTTGGGTGACAAGCTGCAAATCTGCCTCGTCTGCCTGCTCTCCCTTACGCAGACATTCGCTTAATTGCACGTTATCTGCGGTCAGGCCATAACCATAATCGTCTTGCCGTACATAACGTGCTTTGATGGTTTCTGGCTGCTGGAGGATTCTGGTCATCCATACCGAAGCGATCACCTCTGTATCGTCCTGCGTTACGGAGCGCTCTGCTTTGGCGTTCTGGATGATAGCGTTAATTTTTGCCAGAGCGACAGGGGCTTTGAGCTTGGCTTGTCCGAGGTCTTTCGTCTCAAGGGAACGTTTTAGTTCGCCTTTGCCGATGGCTGAACGCAGCTCCAGAGGAACCGCTTTGCGGATGTAGTAGGTGCCGTTTCGGTCTTTGGTAGGCTTTATCATAATGCCCATTTTGTACCACCTTTCTGTACCACCGGGAAGCGGGGCCGGAGGAAATTAAAAAGAGGTAACTACCGATAAACCAACAAGTTGTTGACTCAGAAAGCAAAAACCCCCGCCGAAGCGAGGGTTATAAATGAGTGGTGCCCGGACTCGGAATCGAACCAAGGACACGGGGATTTTCAATCCCCTGCTCTACCGACTGAGCTATCCGGGCAACGGGGCGCATTAAACCCGATCTGCCCCGTGGCGTCAACGAAAAATGTTGTTTTCGTTACAGACTGCGCAATCTCTCACCATTTCGCCGCATCCTTAAGCGAAAAAGTGCGTCCAGAGCGCGGAGAGCGGCATGGCGAGCAGCAGTGCGGGCAGCATGTTCACCACGGCAAACATCTTAATCCCACAGATGCGCAGCCCGGTCGCCAACAGCAGCAGGCCGCCGACGGCGGTAAAGTCTGCCATCATCGCCGGCGTGGTGAGCGGGAGAATCAACGTGGCGCAGGTGGCAAGCGCGAGCTGAATAAGCAGCATCGGGACGCAAATCGCCGCCACGGCGACGCCAAGGGTAGTGGCGAAAATGGTGGCGGTGAAGAAATCAAGGAACGCTTTCGCAATTAATATGCTTGGGTCGCCGGTCATCCCTTCCTGCATTGAACCGAAAATCCCGGTGCCGCTGGCGCAAAACAGAATGATGATGGCGACATAGTTTTGAATAAACGACTCGTGCGTGCCGTGTTTCGCCTTGCCGCCCGGTCGGGCAATCAGGTTTTTGGCTTTACTCACCGCGCTGTTAATGCCTTTTTCCAGATAGCAGAACTCGCCAATCAGCGCGCCGAGCAGGGTGGCCAGCACCATCACCGGCAGGTTGGCGCATTTGATCACGAGAAGAATACCGATCCCTAACGATGCCAGGCCGAATATTGAGGGCATGGAGGTGCGAATACGCTCCGGCAACCGCTGGCTCAGCACGGCGCCGAGTACGCCGCCCAGCAATACGGCGCCTGCGTTAATAAATGGCCCGATAACCAAAGTTAACTCCTGTTATTTAATCATTGATATTGCATTATTATGACACGGCAGGGCTGCGCGGGCCTTAGCTTTGGTTGATTTCGTGCATACTGATTCCTTCTTGCACCTCAAAATAAAAGGTGACATTATTGCGCGAATTTTCTCCTCCCTGTCTCACCGCCCGGTGAGGGTAACTGCGCCTATGAAAACCATGAAAATTGCCGTCAGCCGCGAGCTGCTCTCCACTGTGTCTACGCACCGCGAAAAGGTGACGCTGGACAGCACTGATTTTACCGATGTGGCGGCCGTCGTCATCACAACAGCTGAAAGTCGCAGCGGCATTCTTGCTCTGCTGAAACGCACGGGCTTTCATTTACCGGTGTTTATTTTCTCGCAGGAGCCAACGGACGTACCCGACGGCGCCACCGCGGTCATCTCGGGTAAAGCTCAGGAGTTTCTGGAACTGGAGAGCGCTGCCAGCCGCTACGAAGAGAACCTGCTGCCGCCTTTTTTTGATACCCTGAGCCAGTATGTGGAGATGGGCAACAGCACTTTCGCCTGTCCGGGCCACCAGCACGGGGCATTTTTCAAAAAACACCCGGCAGGGCGACAGTTCTATGATTTCTTCGGTGAAAACGTGTTTCGCGCCGACATGTGCAACGCCGACGTGAAGCTGGGCGATCTGCTGATCCACGAAGGGTCCGCCAAGCACGCGCAAAAGTTCGCGGCGAAAGTGTTCAACGCGGACAAAACCTACTTCGTGCTGAACGGCACCTCAGCGGCCAATAAGGTGGTGACCAACGCGCTGCTGACCCGCGGCGACCTGGTGCTGTTTGACCGCAATAACCACAAATCTAACCACCACGGAGCGCTGATCCAGGCGGGCGCCACGCCGGTTTATCTTGAGGCCGCGCGTAACCCGTTTGGCTTTATTGGCGGGATTGACGACCACTGCTTTGACGATGCCTATCTGCGGGATCTTATCCGCGAGGCGGCGCCGGAGAAGGCCGACGAGGCGCGCCCGTTCCGCCTGGCAATCATTCAGCTTGGCACCTACGACGGGACGATCTACAACGCCCGCCAGGTGATCGACAAGATCGGTCATCTCTGCGACTACATTCTCTTTGACTCCGCATGGGTGGGTTACGAGCAGTTTATTCCGATGATGGCGGAAACGTCCCCGCTCTTGCTGGAATTGAACGAGAACGATCCTGGGATTTTCGTGACCCAGTCGGTGCACAAACAGCAGGCCGGGTTCTCGCAAACGTCGCAGATCCATAAAAAGGATAACCACATTCGCGGGCAGGCGCGCTTCTGCCCGCACAAGCGGCTGAACAACGCGTTTATGCTGCATGCCTCCACCAGCCCGTTTTATCCGCTGTTCGCAGCGCTGGATGTGAATGCCAAGATCCACGAAGGTGAAAGCGGACGCAGGCTGTGGGCGGAGTGCGTCGAGCTGGGGATTGAAGCGCGCAAGGCAATCATTGCGAATTGCCATATGATCAAACCGTTTATCCCACCGGTGGTGGCGGGCCGGCCGTGGCAGGATCATCCGACGCACGCCATCGCCAGCGAGCTGCGCTTCTTCAGCTTTGAGCCGGGGGCCAAATGGCACGGCTTTGAGGGCTATGCCCGCGAGCAGTACTTTGTCGACCCGTGCAAGCTCCTGCTGACCACGCCGGGTATCGATGCTGAAACCGGGGAGTACACCGATTTCGGGATCCCGGCGACGATTCTGGCGCACTACCTGCGCGAAAACGGCATCGTGCCGGAGAAATGCGACCTCAATTCGATCCTGTTCCTGCTGACGCCTGCTGAAAGCAGCGAGAAGCTGGCGCAGCTGGTGGCGATGCTGGGCCAGTTCGAGCAGCATATTGAAGACGACACGCCGCTGGCGGACGTGCTGCCGACGATCTTCCAGAAATACCCGGTGCGCTACCGGGATTACACCCTTCGCCAGCTGTGCCAGGAGATGCACGATCTCTACGTCAGCTTTGACGTGAAGGATCTGCAGAAGGCGATGTTCCGCAAGGAGAGCCTGCCTGAGGTGGTGATGAACCCGCAGGATGCGAACCGGGCCTATATTCGCGGTGACGTGGAGCTGGTTCGCATACGTGATGCCGCAGGGCGCATTGCTGCCGAAGGGGCGCTGCCCTATCCGCCGGGCGTGCTGTGCGTGGTGCCGGGTGAGGTCTGGGGCGGGGCGGTACAGCGTTACTTCCTCGCGCTGGAGGAGGGCGTCAACCTGCTGCCGGGCTTCTCGCCGGAGCTGCAGGGGGTTTACAGCGAGAAGGATGCCGACGGGATTAAGCGGCTGTATGGGTATGTATTGAGATAGTGCGGGCTGTTGCCCTCACCCTAACCCTCTCCCACAGGGAGAGGGGATTGCACGGGGCCGTCTTTTCACCCTCGCCCCTTTGGGGAGAGGGCCGGGGTGAGGGGAACGTTTCATCAAACCGCACTACGCTTGTACATCCTCCTCGGATGCCCAATCTTGCCGTACAGCATCTCCACCGTCAGAAAACCCGCCTCCACGCAGTGCTCCAGATAGCGCCGGGTGGTGGTTTTGCTTAATCCCGTTTCGCTCACCACCTCATCCACGGTAAAGCAGTGCGTTGCCTTGTCGTTGAACAGCGTCTGCACCCGCGCCAGCGTATTTTCCTCAATGCCTTTACTGCCGTTGTCCAGGCGGTAGTTTTTCGCCTGGAGCTGATACAGCGAATCCACGTTCTGCTGGTCGACAATCTTCCACACGCGCTGCTGTTCCGCAAACTGCACAAACCGCTCCAGCGACTGGCTGAGCCGCTTCCAGGAGACGGGTTTGAGGATGTAGTCGAACGCGCCGTTGCGAATCGCCTGGCTGCAGGTGTCCATATCGCTGGCGGCGGTAATAAAAATCACCGAGCAGTTGGCGCGGGCCAGCATGGGGTTATTGATAAGCGAGATGCCTTTGCCGTCCGGCAGATAGTTATCCAGCAGCATGAGCTGCGGCTGTTTGCTTTCAAGCTCTGCCTGAGCCGCAGCCAGCGACGAGGCAATGCCTACCAGCCTCAGACGCGGGTGTTTGCCTATCAGCTCCGCGTGCAGTTGCGCCAGTTCGTTCTCGTCTTCAACAATCAGTACGTCGATAAGTTCATGTTGCATAGTCGGTGTCTTCCAGTTGCCGGGCGATTCCCGTGGCCGGGATAAACAAGGAGAAAATGGCGCCGCGTGGCGTATTATCGGCAACTTCTATCGCGCCGCCAGCCTGTGTGACGTAGCTTTCGATCAGATACAGGCCAATCCCATGATCGCCGCGTGTTTTGGTGGTGATGCCGCGTTCAAAGATCCGGTCACGCATCTCCGGTGTAATGCCAACGCCCTGGTCGGCGACTTCAATAATCAGCTCCTGTTCGCTGAGTTTTATCAGCACTTCTACCGGCGCGTGGGGAAGTGGAGACCGCTGTGTTGCTTCGATGGCGTTATCCAACAGGTTGCCAATAATTGAAATCAGCTCTTGCTCCCCAAGGGGCAGGAAGGGTCTGTCCAGCCGACAGCCTGGGTCGAAACACAGCTCTACGCCTTTCTCCCGCGCGCGGGCGGCTTTCCCCAGCAGCAGGCCGCACAGGGTCGGGGAACTGAAGCGCGAAGAGATAAAGTCCAGCAGCTCCTGGGCATGTTCCGACTGCGCCTGAATGTAGCCAATGGCTTCCTCATAGCGGCCCATATGCAGCAGGCCGGAGAGGGTGGTCATCCTGTTTAACTGCTCGTGGCGCATGATGCGCAGGTTATCGACATAGCGTTTTACCTGACTGAGCTGGGCGCTCAGCGAGTCGATCTCGTTGCGATCGCGGAAGGTGATCACCCAGCCCTGCAGCGCCCCCTCAAGCATAATGTGCACCCGGCTGGCAATCACCGTGAGATCGTTAAAACGGCAAATCTCGTCATGGGTATCTTTCGCCAGCATCGTCTGCGTGTCGAAGAACGGGACCGGATCGATCACCTGGCTTATCAGCTGCCCGCGCAGCTCGCGGGCCGGCTGGCTCAGGCCCAGCAGCTTGCGCGCCGCCTGGTTGATGACTTCAATCCGCCGCCGATCGTCAATGGCAATCACCCCTTCATAAATAGATTCCATCATCGCCTTCTGCTGGCGCACCAGCAGGCCGATCTCGCGCGGCTCAAGGGAGAAGATCTGCTTCTTGATGCTGCGGGTAAAGAACCAGGAGAAGATAAAGAGAGCGATCAGCAGCAGCACGGCGGCAATCAGGATATTGACCACTTTGCTGACGGTAATGGTATCAAGGTAGCTGGTCAGATAGCCTACTGAAACAATGCCGACCACCTGTCCGGCGGCGTTGAAGATGGGAGCTTTACTGCGCAGCGAAATGCCCAGCCCGCCTTTGCGAATGGTGGTGGTGCTTTTACCCTGCAATACGGCTTCATTGTCTCCGCCAACCAGGGTTGTGCCCACTCTGTCGGCAAAGACGGAGTGAAAAAGATGCTGCCCCTTATTATCACCAATCACAATAAAGCTGGCGTCACTGTGCGCAGAAATCTTCTGCATAAAATCATGGATGGCGCTGATATTCTTTTGTTCAACTTCATTACGCAATGTCGGAATAAGCGCAATCTCTTCAGCCTGTATTTTGGCACGCGTACTCATTTCCTGATAAAGCTGTTTCCCGACGTCGGCATAATAATATCCGCCCAGCAGCGCGAAAAGCACCGAGAAAAAGGCAACCAGCGAAATAAACAGCTTAATCTGGAAAGAAACTTTCATAACTATCACGCGAGGTAGCAGCAAAGATCGCCAATATATCATCTTTTTTCGCGCTGACGCCCGCTTTGCCGAAAACTTGTGATCCCTTGCACAGCGGGCGCTGTAAAAGAGTTATCCTGAAGGCGAACGTGCTTCGGGCTGCGCGAACAAATGTTATTTGTTTGTTCAATTCGGAAAAGAAACCATAAAAACCACGGCAATAAATAAGGTATAAATCACATTAAATAAAAGAAACCATTAAAACCATAGCTGCCATTAAAACTTCGCTTTTAATATGCCATTCCTCACATAAAGTAAGCCTTTGTGACTCTAAGCTGAACGCGCAAAATAACCAAGGGGCTTATTATGAGCACAACTGACGATTCTTTCTCTGTTACCCACGACCCGATTGAAATTCAGCGGCCTTCGCTCAAAGAGCGCTGGTGGCATATTATGGATACCTGGAAAGTTGGGATTATTCCTCTGCCGCTGTTCGTTCTGGCGGGCGCACTGATTGCGATTGATTGCCTGGGCGGAAAACTGCCGAGCGATATCGTGGTCATGGTGGCAACGCTGGCCTTCTTCGGCTTTGCCTGCGGCGAGTTTGGCAAACGCCTGCCGATTGTCGGCAAGCTCGGCGCGGCGGCGATTTGCGCCACCTTTATCCCTTCCGCGCTGGTCTACTATGGCCTGCTGCCGGACGTGGTGGTCGAGTCCACCACCAAGTTCTACAAATCCACCAACATTCTCTATCTCTACATCTGCTGCATTATCGTCGGCAGCATCATGAGCATGAACCGCACGGTGCTGATTCAGGGTTTCCTGCGCATCTTCTTCCCGATGCTGTGCGGTGAAGTTGTCGGCATGCTGGTGGGAATGGGCGTCGGCCTGGCGCTGGGTCTTGAGCCGTTCCAGATCTTCTTCTTTATCATTCTGCCGATTATGGCGGGCGGCGTCGGGGAAGGGGCAATCCCGCTTTCCATCGGCTATGCCACCCTGCTGCACATGGACCAGGGCGTGGCACTCGGCCGCGTGCTGCCGATGGTAATGCTCGGCGGTCTGACGGCAATCATCATCTCCGGCTGCCTGAACCAGCTCGGTAAACGCTTCCCGCACCTGACCGGTGAAGGACAGCTGATGCCTAACCGCGCGAATGCCGATGCCACCGTCTCTCAGCCTGCGTTTTCCGGCAAAGCGGACGTCACCACTATTGCCTCCGGCGCGCTGCTGGCGGTGCTGCTCTACATGCTGGGCATGCTCGGCCACAAGCTGATTGGCCTGCCTGCACCAGTTGGCATGCTGTTTATGGCGGTCCTGGTGAAACTCTGCAACGGCGCCTCTCCGCGTCTGCTGGAAGGCTCTCAGGTGGTGTACAAATTCTTCCAGACCTCCGTGACCTACCCAATCCTCTTCGCCGTCGGCGTAGCTATCACCCCTTGGCATGAACTGGTGGCGGCGTTCACCGTCAGCAACCTGTTGGTGATTGTCAGCACCGTTTCCGCACTGGTGGCAACCGGCTTCTTCGTCGGCAAAAAGATTGGTATGCACCCGATTGATGTCGCCATCGTCTCCTGCTGCCAGAGCGGCCAGGGCGGTACCGGCGACGTGGCGATCCTGACCGCAGGCAACCGTATGAGCCTGATGCCGTTCGCCCAGATTGCTACCCGTATCGGCGGGGCGATTAACGTCTCTGTCTCACTGCTGATTCTGGGCAACTTCCTCGTTTAAGTTTTCAGGAAAGAACAATGAAACTCGCAAGCTTTTTATACCAGGGAAAACGCAGCTACGGCATCGTCCAGGCCGACGGCGTGATTGATTTAGGCCGCCGTCTCGGCGACCGCTACAGCGACCTCAAGGCGCTGCTGCAGGGCAACGGGCTGGCGCAGGCCACCCCTTACCTGAACGACGCCGTGGACGTGCCGATGAGCGCCATCACCTTCTTACCGGTGATTGAGCATCCGGAAAAAATCCTCTGCGTGGGCATGAACTATGCCGACAAGCGCAAGGAGTTTGACCAGCATAACCCGGCCCCGACGCTGTTTGTCCGCTTCCCGGATTCACAGACCGGCCACAACGAGCCGGTGCTGAAGCCGCGCCACTCCAGTGAATTCGACTATGAAGGCGAGCTGGCGGTGATCATCGGCAAAGGTGGGGAGAACATCAGCCGCGACGACGCTCTGCGCCACGTGGCGGGATACAGCTGCTACATGGACGGCTCCGCCCGCGACTGGCAGCACACCTGGTTCACCGCCGGTAAAAACTGGCGCAAAACCGGCGCGTTTGGGCCGTGGATGGCGACGGCAGATGAGATCCCGGATCCGCACCAGCTTGCGATCCGCACCTGGCTGAACGGCCGCATGGTGCAGGAAGACAACACCAGCAGCATGATCCACAAGGTGGCGGAGCTGATCGAGTACATCAGCACCTTTACCCGCCTCAGCCCGGGCGATGTGATCATCACCGGATCCCCGGGCGGAGTGGGTAAAAAGCGCAATCCGCCGCTGTTTATGAAGGAAGGGGATCGCATTGAGGTGGAGATCGAGCATATCGGTCATCTCAGCAACGTGATCGTGGAAGCGCCAGCCGTCGGGCTTGCGGCAGCACATTAAGAAAGACGGCATGAACAGTCAACCCATCGATTTTCGCCACACGCTGGTGGCGAAACACCCGGAACGCTTAAGCCAGATCCGCTACCTGCTGGCAGACAGCGGCCTTGGCCTGGACAACGACATCACGCTGTTTGTCGAAGCCTGGTCCGGCTCGCAGCTGGTGGGTTGCGCAGGGCTTGCTGCCAACGTCATCAAATGCGTGGCGGTTAATGAGCAGCTTCGCGGCGAGAACCTCAGCGCGCGGCTGCTTGCAGAGGTGGAAAATGCAGCGCTGGAGTGCGGCCATTTTCATCTCTTCCTCTGCACCCGTCCGTGCAACCGGGAGCGCTTTGCCCGCAGCGGCTTCTGGCCGATTGCCCAGAGCGGGAACAACGCGGTGCTGATGGAAAACACCCCGCAGGGGATCGAACGCTACTGCCGTTCCCTGCGCGCGAAGCGCAAGTGCGGGGAGAACGTTGGCGCGATAGTGATGAACGCCAATCCGTTCACCCTCGGCCACCGCCATCTGGTGGAGCAGGCGGCGCAGCGGTGCGACGCCCTGCACCTGTTCGTGGTGCGTGAAGACGCCTCGTTCTTCCCGTTCAGCGCTCGCCTCGAGATGGTGCGCGCGGGCGTGGCGCATCTGCCGAACGTGTTGGTGCATGAAGGCTCGCAGTACATCATCTCCCGCGCCACCTTCCCGGCCTACTTCCTGAAGGAGACCGGCAAAGTGCAGCAGGCGTGGAGCGAGATCGACGTGCTGATCTTCCGGGACTTCATCGCCCCGGCGCTCGGCATCACGCACCGCTTCATCGGCTCGGAGCCGTTCTGCGATATCACCCGCCAGTACAACCAGACGCTGCACGACCTGCTGGCCTCGCATATCGAGGTGGTGGAAATGCCGCGCATCAAGGCCACCGGCAACGCTATTTCAGCGTCCGAAGTGCGCCGCTTACTGAAGACACAGCAGTTTTCCCGGATCCGGGAGATTGTCCCGGACTCCACCTTCGCGCATCTCGAAACGCATTACCGTGCGAGTGCGGAAGTCGCTTAACTACCAGGAATTTATCATGAAAATTGTAAGGGAGGCGCTGGCCGGAACGCAGGAGTCCAGCGACCTGATGGTGAAAATCGCTCCCGCTCACGGCGAGCTGGAGATAGTCATCCACAGTGAAGTGATTAAGCAGTTTGGCGAGCAGATTCGCCAGGTGGTCAACGACACATTGCGCGCCATGAACGTGCACCAGGGATTAATTATTATTGAAGACAAAGGGGCGCTGGACTGTGTGATCCGCGCCCGCCTGCAAAGCGCGCTGATGCGTGCCGCCGATGAACAGGCCATCAACTGGGGGGCGCTGAAATGAGCAAACTCCGCCGCAGCATGCTGTTCCTGCCGGGCGCTAACGCCGCCATGCTCTCAACCGCCTTTATCTACCGTCCCGACTCCATCATGTTTGATCTTGAGGACGCCGTCGCCCTGCGCGAGAAGGATACCGCGCGCATGCTGGTGTTCCACGCCCTGCAGCACCCGATGTATCAGGATATCGAAACCGTAGTGCGTATTAACCCGCTCAGCACGCCATTTGGCCTGCTGGATCTGGAAGCCGCCGTGCGGGCCGGCGTGGACGTGATCCGCCTGCCGAAAACCGACACGCCGGACGATATCTACGAGCTGGAAAGCCATCTCGAGCGTATCGAACAGGAGTGCGGCCGCGAGGTTGGCTCCACCCGCGTGATGGCGGCGATTGAATCGGCCATTGGCGTCATCAACGCCGTGGCGATTGCCCGCAGCTCTCCGCGCCTCATCGGGATTGCGCTGGCCGCCTTTGACTACGTGATGGACATGCAGACCGAGCGCGGCGACGGCACCGAGCTGTTCTACGCCCGCTGCGCCGTGCTGCACGCCGCCCGCGCGGCGGGCATCGACGCCTTCGACGTGGTGTGGTCAGACGTTAACGACGAGGCCGGGTTCCTGCGCGAGGTCGATCTGATCCGCAAGATGGGCTTCAACGGCAAATCGCTGATTAACCCGCGCCAGATTGACCTGCTGCACAACGCCTACGCCCCGACGCAGGAAGAGGTGGATCACGCCAAAAGGGTGATTGAGGCGGCAGAAGAGGGCGAGCGTAACGGCCTGGGCGTGGTGTCGCTCAACGGCAAAATGGTGGATGCACCGATTATTAACCACGCGCAGGTGGTGCTGGAGCGCGCGGCGGCCTCCGGCGTGCGTCGGTAAGGATAAAATAATGAATCAGACAGAACTTCTTCACGTGAACTTTCCCCATCTGCGGGACTTAAAACCGTTTGATAACGCCCACAGCGCCACGCCGTGGCTGTCGGACAGCGAGGCGAAGCACAGCCGCAAGCTCTGCGCCTCTGTTGAAGAGGCGGTTAAGCGTTGCGGCCTGCAGGACGGGATGACCATCTCCTTCCACCACGCTTTTCGCGAAGGCGACCGGGTGATCAACACCGTCGTGGCGCTGCTGGCGCGAATGGGCTTCAAAAACCTGACGCTGGCCTCCAGCTCGCTGATGACCTGCAACGACGCGCTGATCGAGCATATCGAAAGCGGCGTCATCACCCGGATTTACACCTCGGGCATGCGCGGCAGGCTGGCGGACGCCATCTCCCACGGGTTGATGGACGAGCCGGTGCAAATCCACTCCCACGGCGGGCGCGTGAAGCTGCTCCAGGACGGCGAGCTGAATATCGACGTAGCGTTTCTCGGCGTGCCGTGCAGCGATGAGTTTGGCAACGCCAACGGCACGCACGGTAAATCGTGCTGCGGGTCCCTGGGCTACGCGATGGTGGACGCGCACTTTGCCCGCAAGGTAGTGCTGCTGACTGAAAAACTGGTGCCGTTTCCGAATATGCCCGCCAGCCTGGTGCAGGACCAGATGGACTACATCGTGCAGGTTGAAAGCGTGGGCGACCCGGCGAAAATCAGCGTCGGCGCGGCGCGCGTCACCAGCAACCCGCGCGAGCTGATGATCGCCCGCTATGCGGCGGACGTCATTGAACACTCCGGCTACTTCAAACCGGGCTTCTCGATGCAGACCGGCTCCGGCGCGGCGGCGACTGCCTGCACGCGCTTTATGGAAGAGAAGATGGAGCGCAGCGGCGTGAAGGCGCGCTTTGCGCTCGGCGGCATCACCGGCAGCCTGGTGGATTTACACGAGAAGGGGCTCATCGAAAAGCTGCTCGATACCCAGTGCTTCGACGGTCAGGCGGCGGCCTCGCTTGCGCGCAACCCGAACCACGTGGAGATCTCCACCAACGTCTACGCCAACCCCGGTAGCAAGGCGGCAAGCTGCGACCAGCTCGACGTGGTGATCCTCAGCGCGCTGGAAATCGACGTTGATTTCAACGTCAACGTTATCACCGGCTCCGACGGGGTGATGCGCGGCGCGTCCGGCGGACACTGCGACGTGGCCGCCGCGGCAAACCTGACCATCGTCGTCGCGCCGCTGCTGCGCAGCCGCATTCCAACGGTCGTGAAGCGCGTCACCACGCGCCTCACGCCGGGCGAAAGCATCGACGTGCTGGTCACCGACCACGGCATTGCGGTCAACCCGGCGCGCCCGGAGATCCGCGAGCGCCTGCTGGAAGCTGGGCTCAAAGTTGTAGATATCAGCGCGCTTTACGAGCGGGCGATTTCCCTGACGGGCGTACCGAAACCAATTGAATTTACCGACAAAATCGTCGGGGTGATCCGCTACCGCGACGGCAGCGTGATCGACACCGTGCGACAGGTAAAGGAGTAGTTATGACAGTAGCGACACCCGTGCGTGCGGGTGTCAGCCTGGATGAACTGCTGGCGGCGAAAGAGCGCCGCGCAGCGCGCCAGGCTGACATGCTTGAGCACTATCAACAACCGGTGATTTCCCTCACGCTGGTCACACCAGGGGAAATCAAAGACAGCCTGCGCTATCGCAATACCATGGGCGTGGCGCTGCAAATGTGCGACCAGCTGCTGTGGGAAAACCGCTGGCAGGTGCTGGACCGTCAGGTGCTGTGGCTCCCGACCGGGCCAGAAGCCCTGTGGTGCGTGGCCCATCCCGCGGTGGAAATCAAAGCGCACTGCGCGGAGCTGGAGCAGACGCACCCGCTCGGCAGGCTGTGGGATCTGGACGTGATCTGCCCTCAGCACGGCCACGTCGGGCGTCAGTCGCTGGGGGCGAATCTCAGACGCTGCCTGATCTGCGACGAACCCGCTCATGCCTGTTCCCGTTCGCGCAATCACCCCCTTGAGCAGGTGGTTTCCCGCGTGGAGAAGACGATCGATGACTGGTTTGCTCGCGACTAAACCGCACCCGGTTGACGTGCCCGCGCTTGCCGAGGCGGCGCTATGGCAGGAGCTGGAGCTGACGCCCAAGCCGGGGCTGGTGGACAAGCTCAATAACGGTTCCCATCGCGATATGGACCACGCGCTGTTCGTCCGCAGCATTGCGGCGATAACGCCGTGGTTTTCGCGCTTTGCCGAACTCGGTAACGCGCATGCAGATAAACCCGCTGACGCACTGCTTCGCATTATCCGCCCGATGGGGATGGCCTGCGAGCAGGCGATGTACGCCGCGACGAACGGAGTGAACACCCACAAGGGCGGGATTTTTGCCCTGGGTTTACTGTGCTTCGCTGCCGGACGTGTGAAAAATATCTCCGCAGATAGCCTCTGTTGTGAGGTGAGTAACATCTGCAGCGGGCTGGTGTCGCGGGAACTGGCCGCGCGCAGCGGACAGGCGACGGCGGGCGAGCGGCAGTTTCAGCTGTACGGCTTAACCGGCGCGCGCGGAGAGGCGGAAAGCGGCTTTGCGACGGCGCGTAGGGCGCTGGCGCAGTGGAGCGGACAGTCGCTTCACGGCCTGCTGTTGCGCCTGATGGCGGTTAATCAGGACAGTAATCTCGTCTCGCGCGGCGGCATTGAAGGGCTGCGCTACGTTCAGGGCTACGCGCGGGAATTACTGGCTAACGGCTGGGATCGCGAGGCGCTGCTTAAGATGGATAAGGCATTGATTGAACGGAACCTGAGCCCGGGCGGCAGCGCGGATTTACTGTCAGTGGGGTGGGTGCTCTCTGCAATAAAATAGCCGGGTGGCGGCTTCGCCTTACCCGGCCTACGGTCTGGTTTTGTAGGCCCGGTAAGCGCAGCGCCACCGGGCACAACAATCAATGCGCTATCGGCTGCGCACCGTGCGGCTCGCGCACGTGCTTGTACTTGAACAGCGCGATGAACGCGAAGAACAGCACCAGCGAGTACGCCGCGAAGATCAGCCACACAGGCTGCCAGTTGGTGATGCCGTTGGTGGTGTACATCTCAACCACTTTACCGCTTACCACGCCGCCCAGAATACAGCCGAAGCCGTTGGTCATCATCAGGAACATACCCTGCGCGCTGGCGCGGATTTCAGGCTTCACCTCTTTTTCCACAAACACCGAACCAGAGATGTTGAAGAAGTCGAAGGCGCAGCCGTAAACAATCATCGACAGCACCAGCAGCACGGTACCAAACGCGCTCGGGTCACCGTAGGCGAACAGGCCGAAGCGTAACATCCATGCCGCGATACTGATCAGCATGACGTTTTTGATGCCGTAGCGGCTCAGGAAGAACGGGATGGTCAGGATGAACAGCGTCTCAGAGATCTGAGAGATGGACATCATCACCGACGCATGTTCAACGATAAAGCTGCCGGAGAACAGCGGGTTGTTATCGAAGCTGTGCAGGAAGGTGTTGCCGAACATGTTGGTGATCTGCAGCTCTGCGCCCAGCAGCATGGAGAAGATAAAGAAGATCGCCATGCGTTTGTTTTTAAACAGCGCGAACGCGTCCAGGCCGAGCATGGTGCTCCAGCTCTGGTTTTTCTGCTGGTTAGAGACCGGAATGGTTGGCAGCGTCAGGGTGAAGATCGCCAGCACCACGGAAAGCGCCGCACCGATATAGAGCTGCATATGGCTCAGTTCGAAGCCTGCGAAGCTCACGCCCCACATCGCCATGATAAAGCCGATGGTACCCCAGATACGGATTGGCGGGAAATCGGTCACGATATCCAAATCCGCGGATTTCAGGCGGTAGTAGGAGATGGTGTTGATCAGGCCAAGCGTTGGCATATAGGCCAGCGAGTTAAGCAGGATCACCATGAACATCGCCCCCGGCGTGGTCACCTGGGCTGCCATAAACAGCGTCCCCGCGCCCACCAGATGGCAAAGCATGTACAGCCATTTCGCACTCAACCATTTATCCGCCACGATGCCCAGCAGCGTTGGCATGAAGACAGCCGCAATACCGAGCGAGCTGTATACGGCACCGATTGACGCACCGTCGAACTTGAGCGTCACAAACATATAGGAGCCGAGTGTGGTCAGCCAGCTACCCCACAGGCAGAACTGCAGAAACGACAATATTTTAAGCTGCAGCTTAAGGTTCATGTTACTTTCCTCACAAGTGAGCGGGAGATATGTTGTTTTGGGAACATTCAGGGTTGTTATTTGATGCAATTCTATCAGTTGGCAACAATATGTTTTGTTACCTCCCGCAAAAAAATGCAATCCACATTAATTTGCAGTTTGGATTGTGATGCAAATAACATTTTCGTATGGGTGGGGTTGGATAGGTGCGGCCTGATGCCCTCACCCTGACCCTCTCCCACAGGGAGAGGGGAAACAGAACACCTTCTCCCAGAGGGGAGAAGGTGTGCCGATCACCGGCGACGATAGTTCTTCTGCGCCGTATTCACCTTATACAGATAGCGACGGGATTCCGCAGACGGGTGACGAGTGGTGAGGGTAGAGTAGACATCCCCCGGCGCCATGCTGTTGATGATGTTCGCGGCCTGCACTTTGTCATTCGAGAAGACGCGCAGCACGCTGCCCGCGCCGCCGTTATAGGCGGTGATCACCGCATAGCGGCGCGACGTTGGGTTATCAATTCCGCCCAGGTACACATTGTTCAGCATCGCCAGGTAGGCGGTGCCGGTATCAATGTTGCTCTGCGGATCGAACAGATAGCTGCGGCTCGGCGTGCCGGATTTCCCCTGCGCGCGGAAGACGTCTTTACCGGCGCTGTGCTGCACTACCTGCATCAGCCCCAGGGCGTCGGAACGGCTCACCGCGTATGGGTTAAACGAGGATTCGGTCTGCATAATCGCCAGGATCAGCGACTCATCCACGCCGTACTTGCGCGAGGCCTGACGCACCATCCCAATGTACTTATGCGCACGCTTGTCGAGGTGGTTCGGGACGAGGTTGATGGTGACGCTGTAGATAATCTTCAGGCCGTTAGAGCGGCTTTTCAGGCGCGTCTGCAGCAGGTAGTCGGCAAATTTCGTGGCGCGACCTTCCCAGCGGATCGGCTGACCGGTCTGATCGACGACCTGGCCGTACAGGAACGGCTCTTTCGAGATAGTGATATCGTCGGCATCGGAGTAGAGATCGATAGATCCCGGGTCGTCACCCATCAGCAGGGTTTTGACGATCGCCTGACGCAGTCGTGCCGCAGGGTCGGTGCCTGCGATGGTTTCAATCGTGATCGTACCCTCATCAAAGTTGATGTGGCTACGGGTCTGATAGGCGTCGGTGTACTTAACGTAGTCCTTAGGTCCGGCAATAAGAACTTCGTTAAATCCCCATATGTTCTCGATGTTGTGGGCAAACTGCCCCATCAAAATGTCAAAACCGTTGGTGTCCTTGATCCAGGCTTCGTTGTAATCTTCGCCTTTTTTTGACGAACACGAGACAAGCAACGGCGCAACAAGGGCTAGCGCTAAAAGTTTTTTCATCATTCCGGGAGTGCGTGTTGTGTTTGCTTTAACGGCGGGGTTTCCCCCGCACGCTGTTATTTTTCCGGTGGCGTATAGCCTTCGATGTGCACGTCTTTACCTTCGAACAGGAAGCTCACCATCTCCTGCTCCAGCAGCTTGCGGTGTTCCGGGTTCATCATGCTGAGTTTTTTCTCGTTGATCAGCATGGTCTGCTTTTTCTGCCACTGTTCCCAGGCTTCTTTGGAGATTTCATTGTAGATGCGTTTACCCAGGTCGCCCGGATAAAGCTGGAAATCCTGGCCTTCAGCGTCACGCTGCAGGAAAGTACAAAAAATCGTTCTGGCCATACTCATTCCTCTTTTTCTTGTCGATGCTAAACCATTGCACCGGCACGTAATTGCTGTAACAGGCGCTCCACGGGAGCCGCCAGTCCGACTGATGGCGGTTGCGCTAAGTTATACCAGAGAGCGGTGCCTTCATCCATGCACGAGGCAAATGACGACACGGGAAGCCACATGGGTACAATATCCAGGTGGAAATGGCTGAACGTATGGCGAAACGCGGTCAGCTGCGTCAGGTTATCGGCAGCAATCCCGCGCTGTTTAAGCCATTCACGCAGCAAATCTTCATCTTCAAACTGTGGGAAGCAGTATAGACCACCCCACAGACCGCTCGGTGGACGCTGTGCGAGGAAGACCTCGTCGCCGTGCTGCATCAGCAGCATATAGCCGGTGCGCTCCGGCAGCGTCTGTTTGGGTTTCTTACCCGGATATTGCGCCCATGAATGGTTGGCATACGCCACGCAGAGATTATTCACCGGGCAGAGTTCGCATTTTGGTTTTGAGCGCGTGCAGACCAGCGCGCCGAGATCCATCATCGCCTGGTTGAAACGCTCGACGCCGTTGGCCGGGGTGACCGCTTCACTTATTTCCCAAAGGCGTTTTTCGACGTCCTTCTTCCCCGGCCAGCCGTCGACGGCGTAGCAGCGTGCCAGCACGCGCTTCACGTTGCCGTCGAGGATCGGGAAATGCTTGCCTAAAGACAGGGAGAGAATGGCGCCTGCGGTTGAACGTCCGACGCCGGGGAGATCGGCCACCTCATCGAAGGTTTCCGGGAATTTCCCGTTGTGGCGCGTCGCGACCTGCTGTGCGGCCTTGTGAAGGTTACGCGCGCGGGCATAATAGCCAAGACCGGTCCACAGATGAAGAACCTCGTCCAGCGGCGCGTTGGCCAGATCGGTCACCGTCGGGAAGCGCGCCATAAAACGCTCGAAGTAAGGGATCACCGTGGCGACCTGCGTTTGTTGCAACATCACCTCGGAGAGCCATACTTTGTAAGGCGTTTTTTCAATTTGCCAGGGCAGGGTTTTACGCCCGTATTTGTCGTACCAGTCCAGCACCTGGGCTGAAAATTGAGAGGCTTGCATGGTCATCGATTCGCATAATCAGGGACGCAGATTGCAGCACAGCGTCAATCTGCTGTAAACCGGATCTTTCCCATGCTTGCATAGAAGCCTTAACTTTGGATAATGCCCGTTTCCCGAACATTCTCACAAGCAGACAACTCTTTTATGAAAAACGACGTCATTTCACCGGAATTTGATGAAAACGGTCGCCCGCTGCGCCGTATTCGCAGCTTTGTCCGCCGTCAGGGCCGCCTGACAAAAGGGCAGCAACATGCGCTGGACAACTACTGGCCGGTGATGGGCGTTGAGTTCAGCGAGCAGCCTCTGGACTTTACCGAACTGTTCGGCCGCGAAGCACCCGTCACGCTGGAGATCGGGTTTGGTATGGGCACCTCGCTGGTGGCCATGGCGAAAGCGCGACCGGAGCAGAACTTCCTCGGTATCGAAGTCCACTCCCCGGGCGTGGGTGCATGCCTGGCAACGGCCCATGAAGAGGGCGTTGAGAACCTGCGCGTGATGTGTCACGACGCGGTGGAAGTGCTGCATAAAATGATTCCTGACAATTCTTTAACCATGGTTCAGCTCTTTTTCCCTGACCCGTGGCACAAAGCACGTCATAATAAACGCCGTATCGTTCAGGCGCCGTTTGCCGAGCTGGTGAAAAGTAAGCTGAAGCTGGGCGGTGTCTTCCATATGGCGACCGACTGGGAACCGTATGCGGAACATATGCTGGAGGTGATGTCGTCGCTGGACGGGTATAAAAACCAGTCTGAGAGCAACGACTATGTACCGCGTCCGGAATCGCGTCCGGTAACGAAATTTGAACAGCGTGGCCATCGTCTTGGTCACGGTGTATGGGACTTAATGTTCGAGAGGGTGAAATAATGGCAAAGAATCGTAGCCGTCGTCTGCGTAAAAAGATGCACATCGAAGAATTCCAGGAAGTGGGCTTCTCCGTTGCGTGGCATTTCCCGGAAGGCACCAGTGTAGAGCAGATCGATCAGGACGTTGACGCGTTCATCAATGACGTGATTGAGCCAAACAAGCTGGCCTTCGACGGTAGCGGCTACCTGGCCTGGGAAGGTCTGATCTGCACCCAGGAAGTGGGTAAATGCACTGAAGAACATCAGGCCCTGGTACGTAAATGGCTTGAAGACCACAAGCTCGAAGATGTCCGCGTCAGCGAACTTTTCGACGTTTGGTGGGACTAATAAAGCAGTAAGGGGCCAGCATTAGCTGGCCCATTTTGTCTGAGGGAGTGTTTAAGATGCGCAAAACGTTGCTGGCTGTTGCTTTGATGGCAACCGGATTCACCGCCCATGCGGATTATCAATGTAGCGTCACCCCGCGTGATGACGTGGTGTTAAGCCCGCAAACCGTGCAGGTCAAAGGCGAGAACGGCAATCTGGTGATTACGCCGCAGGGGAACGTCACCTTTAACGGCAAGCAGTACAACCTGACTGCCGCACAGCGTGAGCAGGCGAAAGACTATCAGGCCGATTTGCGTACCGCGCTGCCATGGATTAATGAAGGCGCGCTGACCCGCGTTGAGAAAAGCCGCGTCGCGCTGGATAAGATCATCACCAAAGAGGTGGGTGAGAGCAGCAATATGCGCACCCGCCTGACGAAGCTGGACAAGCAGCTTAAAGAGCAGATGAACCGCATTATCGAGACGCGCTCCGACGGCCTGACGTTCCACTACAAGGCGATCGATCAGGTCCGCGCTGACGGGCAGCAGCTGGTGAACCAGGCTATGGGCGGCATCCTGCAGGACAGCATCAACGAGATGGGCGCCAAAGCCGTGCTGAAGGGCGGCGGTAATCCGCTGCAGGGCGTGCTGGGCAGTCTGGGCGGCTTGCAGACCTCCATTCAGAACGAGTGGAAGAACCAGGAAGATGATTTCCAGCAGTTCGGCAAAGACGTGTGTAAACGCGTGGTGTCGCTGGAAGATAGCCGGAAAGCGCTGGTGGGGACGCTTAAGTAATTTCCCCTCACCCTAACCCTCTCCCCAAAGGGGCGAGGGGATGGTTTGCTCCCTCTCCCTTTCAGGGAGAGGGCCGGGGTGAGGGTTGCAGCATTTGCAGTGTTTCAAGGATCTTTTCTAACACCGCCTCTTCGTTATTCCAGAGTTCGTTGTTCCAGAATCGAATGACATGCCAGCCTTTCTCGTTAAGCCAGCACGTTCTTTGACGATCGTATTCCTGCTTTTCATCATGTTGCCCACCATCCAGCTCAACAGCCAGATGAGCCGCGCAGCAGGCGAAATCCAGAATGTAGTGATCTACAGGATGTTGTCGACGAAATTTATAATTTTCGAAACGGCGGCTGCGCAGTAGATACCAAAGCCGTCTTTCTTCTTTTGTCAGCTCACGTCTGAGCTGTTTTGCATAAGAACGAGTAATTTCCATCCCCACACTCTGCCAGCCTTTCCCTCAGCCGGCAGAGCGGGATGCAAAATCCTGAATCAGCCTTCAGGATTCTTCGGCGAGGAACAGCTCAAGAAGAGAGTTTAAGAACAGCTTGCCGTGCTCGGTGATCTGCCAGTATTCCTCGCTCTCGGTGAGATACCCCTGCGCCAGCGCCTCGTCGATCTGCGGGCGAATCACCGATTCCGGCAGCCCGGTGTAACGCGCAAATTCCGCGCGCGGCGCGGCTTCAAGCAGACGGAAGCGGTTCATAAAGAACTCAAACGGCTTATCCGCCGCCTCGACGTCGTGCTGACGCTCCAGGTAGCGGCCTTCCATGTATCCGCGCGGGTGGCGGGTTTTGGCGGTGCGCAGAATGCGCCCGTCCGGGAAGGTCACCTTGCCGTGCGCGCCGCAGCCAATTCCCAGATAGTCGCCAAAGCGCCAGTAGTTCAGGTTGTGCTGGCACTGATAGCCCGGCTTCGCATATGCGGACGTTTCATACTGCTGATAGCCCGCAGCGGTTAGAAGCCTGTGTCCCTGCTCGAAGATATCCCACAGCGCGTCGTCGTCCGGCAGCACCGGCGGGCGGGAACCGAACAGCGTGTTTGGCTCGATGGTGAGCTGATACCACGACAGGTGCGGCGGGTTCAGTTCGATCGCCTGGCGCAGGTCGTCCAGCGCCTCTTCCAGCGACTGATCAGGCAGGCCGTGCATCAAATCCAGGTTAAAGCTGCGAAGGCCCAGCCCGCTCGCCAGGTTGGCCGCGCGCTTTGCCTCTTCCGGGCCGTGAATGCGCCCCAGACGTTTCAGCTTCGGCTCGCTAAAGCTCTGCACGCCGATGGAGATGCGGTTCACGCCCGCGCGCTGATAGTCGACAAAACGGTCGGCCTCAACGGTGCCGGGGTTGGCTTCCATGGTAATTTCAGCATCTGCCGCCAGGTTCAGGCGCGTACGCACGCCGTCCAGCAGCGTCTGCATTGCCGGGCCGGACAGCAGGCTCGGCGTACCGCCACCAATGAAAATGGTCTTAACTTCACGTCCCTGTGCGTAAGCGACATCGGCGTCCAGGTCGGCCAGCAGATGCGCAACGTAGTCATCGTGCGGCACTTCGCCCTTCAGCGCGTGCGAGTTGAAATCGCAGTACGGGCATTTCTGCACGCACCACGGGATGTGAATATACAGACTCAGAGGCGGCAAATTAGCCATTACGCAGTGCTTCCAGTAACAGTTTCAGCGCGCGTCCACGGTGGGAAATCGCGCTTTTCTCTTCGCGGGTCAGTTCCGCAGCGGTTTTGCCCTCGGTCGGGACAAAGAAAATCGGGTCGTAGCCAAAGCCGCCGTTGCCAGCCGCTTCACGGGTAATCACGCCCGGCCAGCTGCCGTGGCAGACAATCGGCGTCGGGTCTTCCGCGTGGCGCATATAGACCAGCACGCAGTGGAACTGCGCGGTGCGCTGTTCGTCCGGTACGTCTTTCAGGGCGACAAGCAGCTTTTCCAGATTCTGCTGGTCGGTGGCGTCCACGCCGGAATAGCGCGCAGAGTAAATCCCCGGCGCACCGCCGAGAAAATCCACGGCCAGGCCGGAGTCGTCGGCAATCGCGGGCAGGCCGGTAATTTGCGCGGCGTGACGTGCTTTCAGGATCGCGTTTTCGATAAACGTCAGCCCCGTCTCTTCGGCGGACTCCACGCCAAGAGCGGTCTGGGCGACCACGTCCAGCCCAAAATCATTTAATAGCGAGGCCAGCTCGCGCACTTTACCGGCGTTGCCGGTCGCGAGAACAACTTTCTGCATGGTTTAGTCCTGTTCTTTCAGAGCCGCGACTTCCGTCGGGATAGATTGCGGATTAAGGATTTTTACCTGTTTATGTCGCCCAAGTTCACCTTTTTCAATGATGACCTGGCTTTTGGCGACGCGAAACTGTTTTGCCAGATATTTGGTCAGATGCGCGTTCGCCTGGCCGTCAACCGGTGGGGCGGTGATGGCGACCTTTAACTCGTCGCCATGCAGCCCGACAATACCGTCACGGCTGGCTTTCGGCTGAATATACAGCCGCAAAACCAGCCCGTCAGCGCAGGTGCTTACGGCACTCATAGCGCCATCCACAGCCCCGGCAGCAGCATATCGCCCGTGGACTGTAACAGCTCAGCGATCCCCATATTAACCACGTAAAGCAGCAGAACCAGGATCATCGGCGAGAAATCAATACCGCCCATCGAAGGCAGCAGGCTGCGAATCGGGCGCAGCAGCGGTTCGGTCAGTTGGATCAGCGCATACTCCACCGGGCTACGCCCCTGGCTCACCCAGCTCATGATGGCCATGACCAGCAGCACCCAGAAAATCAGCAGGCCGATGGTTTTGATTAAAATCAGGACCGCAGCAATCCAGATAATCGGCTGGAAGGTGATGACCATAAACAGCACGATCGCTTTGATAACGCTCAGAATAAACGCCACCAGCAGAGACGAACTGTCGATGGGACCCATCGCCGGGATAATGCGGCGCAGCGGTCCGACAACAGGTTGCGTGATTTTCACGACAAACTGCGAGAACGGATTGTAAAAATCACAGCGGGCCCACTGCATCCAGACGCGCAGCAAAAGCGCCATCGTATACAGCTCAAGCACTGTTGAGAGCAGGAAAGTCAACGTCTTCATGGCGTTCCTCAGGTTTCCTTATTATTTTGAGTAGTCGCGCGCACCGAAAATTGCCGTGCCGATGCGCACCATAGTGCTGCCTGCCGCGATGGCGGCTTCCATATCATCCGACATGCCCAGTGAAAGCGTGTCTACCGTGTTATAGCGCGCTTTAAGCGCCTCAAATGCTACAGCCATTTGCTGTGCCACGGCAAACTGCCTTTCATAACTTGACTCAGGCGCAGGAATTGCCATCAGCCCGCGCAGGGTTAAGCGCGGCAGTTCGGCCACCTCGGCGGCCAGCGCGCCCAGCTCGCTCAGCGCAATGCCGGACTTGCTGTTTTCGTCGCTGATGTTGACCTGAATAAGCACGTTGAGTGCCGGCATTTCTACCGGACGCTGGTCATTCAGACGGGTAGCAATACGCAGGCGGTCGATGGTGTGGCACCAGTCGAAGTGCTCTGCCACCAGACGGCTTTTGTTCGACTGCAGGGGGCCAATAAAGTGCCACTGCAGATCCGTCTTCCCCTGTTCCTGGAAGTAGCGAATTTTATCCACGCCTTCCTGCACGTAGTTTTCACCAAACGCCCGCTGGCCTGCATCAATAGCTTCTGCGATGGCGCTCGCAGGCTTGGTTTTGCTGACTGCAAGCAGCGTAATTTCTTCTGAAGCACGGCCGCAACGCGCTGCGGCGGCTGAGATTTTGTCCCGGACCTGTGCCAGGTTATGCGCAATGTCGTTCATTTTCCGAGGAGTAGTCTATGGATGTGGAAGAAATTGTGGCCCTTAGTGTAAAGCATAACGTCTCCGATCTACACCTGTGCAGTGATTCGCCACCGCGCTGGCGCAGATTAGGCCGGCTTGAACCCGCTCCCTTTCAGCCTCCCGACGTTGGGGCGTTATTAAAAGCGTGGCTTAACGATGAGCAGCAGGGAACATGGTGGGCAAAGGGCCAGGTGGATTTTGCCGCGACGGTAACGGGAGGCCAGCGCCTGCGCGGCAGTGCCTTTAAGCAGATGAGAGGTGTTTCTGTGACGCTGCGGCTGTTGCCGCGTAGCTGCCCGCAGCTCGCTTCGCTGGGCGCGCCGCGGGTAATCCCGGAACTGTTATCCAATGACGCCGGGCTGATTCTGGTCACGGGGGCGACCGGCAGCGGCAAATCCACTACGCTGGCGGCGATGGTCGATTTTCTAAACCACCATGCTGACGGCCATATCCTCACGCTTGAAGATCCGGTGGAGTTTATCTACCAGAGCGAACGTTGCCTGATCCAGCAGCGGGAGATAGGCCAGCACAGCCCGTCATTTGCTGAAGCGCTGCGCAGCGCCTTACGCCAGGATCCGGACGTTATTCTGCTGGGGGAGCTGCGCGACAGCGAAACGATCCGCCTGGCGCTGACGGCGGCGGAAACCGGACATCTGGTGCTGGCGACGCTGCATACGCGCGGGGCATCGCAGGCGATTGAACGGCTGGTCGATACGTTCCCGGCGCAGGAGAAAGATCCGGTGCGTAGCCAGCTGGCCGGCAGCCTGCGGGCGGTGCTGGCGCAGAGGCTGCTTCCCGATCTGCAGGGCGGGCGCGTCGCGTTGTATGAACTGCTGGTGAACACAGCGGCGGCGGCGAATCTGATTCGTGAAGGGAAAACGTGGCAACTGCCCGGCATCATTCAAACCGGTCAGCAGGCAGGAATGCAGAACTTTGACCAGAGCCTGGCGGAGAGACGGGCGCAGGGGCGGCTGTAGGCCCCTGTGGTTAAAAGCCCTGTTCGAAATAGCTTTCGAGGATAATCACGGCAGAAGCGGAGTCCACGCTGCCTTTGTTGAGCGCCCGGAAGCCGCCGTGCTCAAACAGGCCCGCACGCGCTTCGACGGTGCTGAGACGCTCGTCGTGAAGCTTCACGGAGACGCCAAAGCGGCCATGGATTTTATTGGCGAACTTACGCGCCCGGGCGGTAAGCGGCTGTTCTGTGCCGTCCATGTTCAGCGGGAGCCCAACAATCACGTCATCCGGCTGCCACTCTTTGAGCAGACGTTCGATAAGATTCCAGTCTGGCGTGCCGTCATTAGCCTTCAGGGCCGTGAGTGGACGCGCGGTACCGGTGATGCGCTGACCCACGGCGACGCCAATGCTTTTGGTACCAAAATCGAAGGCCAGAAGCGTTCCGCTCATCAGGCGTGCCCCGCTACGCCAGGCATGGTCAGGATATCAATGCCAATCAGCTTCGCCGCGTCACGCCAGCGATCGGCGATAGGGGTTTTAAACAGGATATTCATGTCCGCAGGCGCCGTAAGCCATGCGTTATCGAGGATCTCTTGCTCAAGCTGGCCTTTCTCCCACGACGAATAGCCCAGCGCCACCAGCACTTCAGAAGGCTGCTCTGCGGTGCCCAGCGTTTCGAGCACGTCACGCGATGTCGTGATAACGGTGTTGTCGGAGATGCGAATGCTGGAAGAGAATACCGGCGGCGTATGCAGGATAAAGCCGCGATCTTCTGCAAGAGGTCCACCCAGCATCACCGGTTTATCAAGCCGGATTTCCGGCAGTCGCGCTTCAGCCGGTATTTTCAGCTTGTCCAGAATTCCTTCAACCTGAAGATTTTCCAGTGGTTTATTGATGATAATACCCATCGCGCCGTCTTCATTGTATTCACAAATATAAACCACGGCACGGCGAAAAATCGGGTCCTGGAGAGCAGGCATGGCAATAAGAAAGTGATGCTGTAAATTCATTGTCAGAGGTACTGTTTCCTGGTTTAAAAAGCGACAGCGCCCAGTATGGGGACAAACACAGGCGCTGTCACTAATAGTATTGTTAGGTTATTTCTGTAAACGTTTTTCGATAGCGTCCATCAGCATTCCGGTGATCGAAATCGGGAATTCCGCTTCGATTTCACGAATGCAGGTCGGGCTGGTGACGTTCACTTCGGTCAGACGATCGCCGATGATATCCAGGCCAACGAAGATCAGGCCTTTGGCTTTCAGCGTCGGGCCAACGCGGCGGGCAATTTCCCAGTCGCTTTCGGTCAGCGGGCGCGGCTCACCGCGGCCACCGGCTGCCAGGTTCCCACGAGTTTCGCCACCCTGCGGGATACGCGCCAGGCAGTAAGGAACCGGTTCGCCATCTACCACCAGAACGCGTTTATCGCCGTCTTTGATCGCCGGAATATAGTTTTGCGCCATGCAGTAGCGCGTACCCAGTTCGGTCAGCGTTTCGGCAATCACGCCAATGTTCGGGTCGCCTTCTTTCACGCGGAAAATCGACGCGCCGCCCATGCCGTCCAGCGGCTTCATGATGATATCGCCGTGCTTCTGCCAGAATTCTTTCAACTGGGCTTTGCTGCGGGTCACCAGGGTTTCCGGCGTCAGGTCAGAGAACCAGGCGGTGTAGAGCTTCTCGTTGCAGTCGCGCAGGCTCTGCGGCTTGTTGACGATCAGCGTGCCTTTCTCTTCTGCACGCTCAAGGATGTAGGTGCTGTAGATGTATTCGGTGTCGAACGGCGGATCTTTACGCATCAGGATGACGTTGAGATCGGCCAGGGCAATATCCTGCTCGGTGCCGAACTCGTACCATTTGTCGTAGTTCTGCTCGACGTTAACGATGCGGGCGCGCGCGCGGGCTTCACCGTTGATCAGGTAAAGATCGTTCATCTCCATATAGTGAAGTTCATAGCCGCGACGCTGCGCTTCCAGCAGCATGGCGAAGCTGGAATCTTTCTTGATGTTAATGTTTGCGATGGGGTCCATCACGATGCCGAGCTTGATCATGTTCTTCTCCGTTAATGCTTCAACCCAGATCGCCAAACCGTACCTGTAGCGCGGTAATGGCCGTGAGTGCCGTTGTCTCAGTGCGCAGAACGCGAGGTCCCAACAGAATATCAGTAAACTGGTAACGTGCCGTCATCGCAATTTCGTCCGCCGACAGGCCGCCTTCGGGGCCAATCAGCAGGCGTACGCGCTCAACGGGCAGAGGCAGCGTATTGATGCTGGCGCTGGCGCGCGGATGAAGATTGAGCTTCAGCCCGCTCTCCTCTTCTGCACACCAGTCCTCCAGATCCATCGCCGGGCGGATCTCCGGAATACGGTTGCGGCCACTCTGTTCGCAAGCCGCAATGGCAATTTTCTGCCACTGCTGGATCTTTTTGTTCAGACGTTCCGCATCCAGTTTAACGCCACAGCGTTCAGAAAAAAGTGGCGTAATGAGGCTTACACCCAGTTCAATGGATTTCTGAATGGTGAACTCCATTTTCTCGCCGCGCGACATCACCTGGCCCAGATGGATGTGCAGCGGTGATTCCCGGTCATCCACTTCGCCACGCAGGACGTTAACGTGTACGCTTTTTTTATCAGACCGCGTGATTTCCGCGTCGAAAACCTGGTTCGAGCCGTCGAACAGCTGTATTGCCTGACCTGCGCCCATGCGCAGCACGCGGCCAACGTGGTTGGCGGCGTCATCAGACAGGGCGATTTCGCGGCCTGCGGTAATCAGTTCAGGATGGTAAATGCGGGGAATGCGCATAGTCAGAAATTCCATGTGTCATGCGATATAAGCGAATTGCCGTAGTGTAGGTTAGCTCTTTTGCGCCTGGCAAGCCCGCTGGACGTAAGGGTTGTGATTCCCCTGGACTCTGGCGATACGTTCGTCGCGCTGGCATTCCCACTCCGTCACCGGATACTGCTTGTCCCAGGCGTTGAACAGCTGCGTCTGCTGGCGGGAGAGGTTGAGGTCGTAACGGTCACGCATATAGAAGTAGGTGCGGGCGATACTGCCGCGCGCGCGGGCAGGGGGCTCGGCGACTTTCTCTTTAAAATCAACCTTCATACCGCACTGGCCGTACTGGCCTTCACCACCGTTCCACTGGCTGTACATGAAATTACCTCGGTCGCCGTTCACTTCACCGACGGCAGGCTGCAGGTTATGCATATCGCTTTCCATCTGGCGATAAACCGGATCTTTGGCGCAGTTTTTACGTCCGCCATCCTGCCAGCACTGGCGCTGGTGGCCAAACTGCCAGGCCGGAACGACATGTTCCCATTCAATGCGGCTGGCGCGGTTTTCGTTTTTACGCACCTTATAGCCGCAGGACTCAAGGTCAACGACCCCTTTTTTACCCTGCCAGTTAATTTTACAGCCGCAGTAGAAATCGCCCGGCACATCGGCGTTTACCTTTACGCCTGCTGCCTTAGCCTGGGAAAAACTGTTGATACCGTCGGCCAGAGCATGGCCTGAGAGCGCCGTCGTCAGAAAGGCGACCGCGAGAGAAAAATTACGGGACATCTTACACTCCGTGTCAAAACGAGCCCGCAACGTAACGAATGTTGTTCCCGTATGCAATCAGTCAGATCAGGAAAGTTCCTGAAAGTTCAGATGATTATTCCGCAACCAGCGGCTCGCCGCATTTGACGCAGCGGTAGGTCGCCTCGCCGCGCACCACGCGATTATGGCGGCGGACGGTAAGCTGGTGCTGCTGACACTGGCAGCGGTAGGGGAAGGTATTGCGGCGCAACGATTCCAGCTCGAACTGATGGGTACGGCGTGCCGGAACGCCGAGCACCGCTTCCATCATCCACTTCCACTCCTTGCCGTGGGGCGCGACGCGTCCGAAGTGTTTCCACACCAGCAGATGCGCCAGCTCGTGCGGTACCACTTCCTCGATAAACGCCTGCTGGTTTTCCATCATCAGCACCGGGTTAAGGCGGATCTCATAGGGCTCGAGCCAGGCAGTACCCGCTGCGGTTCCGCGCTGCTGATATACGATCTTAGGTTCAGGGTAATTACGGCCGAGCTTCAGGTTCGCCTGGGCGAGTTTTTCCCGCAGGCTGCGCATAACGGCTTGCTGAACGGCAATGGGGAGACGGGGTGCTTTCATAGGGGCAGAGCATAAAGCGCGAAGCGGGGAGGCGCAAGAGGCGCCTCCCGCATGAGGATCAGTCGTGGGCGCCGATTTCGCGCAGCGGACGACCTTTCATCAGGTTACGTTCAATATGTTCCAGAGAAACGTGTTTGGTTTCTGGAACCAGCCAGATAGTCAGCACAATAAAGAAGATGTTCAGACCAGCGTAGACCCAGAAGGTGTTCGCGTTGCCCAGGGTATTGAGCATGGTCAGGAACGTTGCGCCGACGATCATGTTGGCAATCCAGTTGGTTGCGGTAGAGCAGGTGATACCAAAATCACGCCCTTTCAGCGGCTGGATCTCAGAGCACAGCACCCAAATCAGCGGGCCGGCGCTCATCGCAAACCCGACGATAAACATCAGCAGCATGCCGACCGCAAAGTACTGGGCGGTTGGTGAGTGAATGCCCACATGCATCATGGTACCGAGGACACCCATACCGGCCGCCATCACCAGGAAGCCCAGCGTCAGAGTTGGCTTACGTCCCCAGCGGTCCACCAGACCGATGGCGATAAAGGTCGCCAGCACGTTGGTCAGACCCACGATGACGGTCCCCCACATCTGCTCGGTGGTGTTGGTATAGCCCGCCAGCTCAAAGATTTTTGGCGCGTAATACATGATGACGTTCATCCCGGTGAACTGCTGCATGACCTGAAGCAGCACGCCGAGGAACACCGCGCGGCGGAAGTTGCTGTTCTCTTTAAACAGCGCCCAGCCGGACTGTTTGACCTTCAGGCTTTCGCGGATCTCTTCCAGCTCGTTTTTCGCTTCGGCGCTGGTGTCGCGCAGGCGCATCAGTACGCGTTCGGCATCGTGGAATCGACGTTTGGCGGCGAACCAGCGCGGGCTGTCCGGCAGGAAGAAGACGCCAATCAGCAGCAGAATGGCCGGGATGATGATCACGCCGAGCATCCAGCGCCATGCGCCGCTGTAGCTAAACGCGGTGTCGGAAAGGTACGCGCCCAAAATACCGATGGTGATCATGAGCTGGTACATCGAAATCATACTGCCGCGGATTTTCTCCGGCGCGATTTCAGACAGGTAAAGCGGGGCGGTATAGGACGCCACGCCCACGGCCAGGCCGAGCAGCACGCGGGAAACCAGCAGAACCTCAACGTTAGGCGCAGCGGCAGAGAAGAGTGAACCGGCAACGAACAGGATCGCGCCGATCATCAGGCTCTTTTTACGCCCGAGCTTGAAGGAGAGCCAGCCGCTGCCGACGGCACCCACTGCAGCGCCAAACATCATGGAGCTGACCACCCACTCCTGGGTGTGAGCGCTGATCTGGAACTCGTCAGTGATGAAAGGTAATGCACCGGCAATCACGCCGATATCCAGGCCAAAAAGTAATCCTGCCAGGGCGGCGAGGAAACAGACGAAGAATGTCATCGCCTTGTTGGACGTACGCCCCTGTTTTTTATTGTCAGGCATTATGCCCTCCAGTTGGGTTATCAGTTTTATTGATGTAAAGGGTAGGTGAGTGACCCGTAAAAATATGTGAGATTAATCACATAGGTGTAATCGGTTACACTAGCGTGCAACCGTAAAAATAATTAAAGCTTTGAAAATATAGAGGTAAACGAGGTGATATGCATCGCGAAAGAACACATTTCAGACTTAACTGAAAGGCGATGTAACAGCAGAAGAAAGGCGATCATGCAAAGAGAATATTCTGAAAGCGAGGCGCATCCGGTGCGGTGTAATCGGTACCATATGTGCACCTTTGCGGCGCCACCTACAAAAAAAGGCCAGCCCGAAGGCTGGCCTTTTATCACGCAGATGTCAGTCGATTACTTCAGACCGGCAGCTTCACGCAGCAGGGCGGCTTTGTCGGTTTTTTCCCATGGGAAATGTTCACGACCAAAGTGACCGTATGCCGCGGTTTCTTTGTAGATTGGGTGCAGCAGATCCAGCATCTGAATCAGGCCGTATGGACGCAGGTCGAAGAACTCGCGCACCAGCAGCGTCAGCTGTTCTGAAGGCACTTTCTCGGTACCGAAGGTTTCAACCATGATGGAGGTTGGCTCAGCTACGCCGATCGCGTAGGAAACCTGGATCTCACAGCGGTCAGCCAGGCCGGCTGCAACAATGTTTTTCGCCACATAACGTGCCGCGTACGCCGCAGAACGGTCAACTTTAGACGGATCTTTACCAGAGAACGCACCGCCACCGTGACGCGCCATGCCGCCGTAGGTATCAACGATGATTTTACGACCGGTCAGACCGCAGTCACCCATTGGGCCGCCGATAACGAAGCGTCCGGTTGGGTTGATGAAGAATTTGGTCGCAGAGCTCAGCCATTCGGTCGGCAGAACCGGCTTGATGATCTCTTCCATCACTGCTTCCTGCAGGGATTTCTGATCGATATCTTCGGAGTGCTGGGTAGACAGAACCACCGCGTCAATACCGACGATTTTGCCATCGTCATACTGGAAGGTGACCTGGCTTTTCGCATCCGGGCGCAGCCACGGCAGGGTGCCGTTTTTACGCACTTCAGCCTGACGCTGCACCAGACGGTGTGCGTAGGTGACCGGTGCTGGCATCAGCACGTCGGTTTCGTTGGTTGCATAGCCAAACATCAGGCCCTGGTCGCCCGCGCCCTGTTCCAGCGGATCGGCACGGTCAACGCCCTGGTTGATGTCTGGAGACTGTTTGCCAATCGCGCTCAGAACCGCGCAGGAGTTGGCATCAAAGCCCATATCAGAATGCACATAGCCGATCTCACGCACCGTGTTACGGGTGATCTCTTCGATATCAACCCATGCGCTGGTGGTGATCTCACCGCCAACCAGAACCATGCCGGTTTTGACATAGGTTTCGCACGCTACGCGCGCTTTAGGATCCTGCGCCAGGATCGCATCCAGCACCGCATCGGAGATTTGGTCAGCAATTTTATCAGGATGTCCTTCTGATACGGACTCGGACGTAAACAGGTGTTTTGCCATGTTTTATTTCACCTAAGAGGAATTTGGTTAGCTCAAGCTGCTGTGCGGAATAGCCAAAGGAGATAATTCTACCAAGGCCTGCAGGTTTTTGACACTGGCAGTATGAGTGTTAATCAGTATAGATGGATTAACATCTGGACGGCTATTTTAGGTCACTTCTTCGCCCGATTTCCAGTTTTTTTTGACTAACCTCTCACTCAGTTGAAATTGCTGCTGGCAATAATTCCTGACGGCCCCGGCAACACGCACATTTATCTTTTGCTTTTTACCCCTGTTCTCGGTATAAAACGCGGCGCGCGGCTCATATAAAATAAGCGCTCGATGAACTCATCGTGTCGCCACTTCCAGCCGGGTTAAGCAGTGAACTTTTAGCTTTGGCTTGTGGTCCGTTTCAACAGAGGCGGCCGTGGAGGTGATACGAGATAATGAACCATCGTTTTCCGCACATTCAGCGCAGCCGTTCTGGCGCGTATTTGATTCCCGCAACCCGCATTTCTAGTCTGCAAACCTGCCGATGTTATACCCATCTCGGCGCTTCTCAGGATTCCAGGGCCGGTCACGCTTTGTGAAAACTGAACAAGGGCGCTCTTGTTAATACAAGAGTTTTCTCGTGGTTTCGCCGAACCTTGTCATACAGAGTTCGGATACGTGTTTTACAATGATATGAATAAGAAACCGGTCGCACGGTCTGGTTTTCAGCATACTCTGCTGGGAAACGGAGCCGTTTATGGGTTGTTATCGCCGTATAACGCTGCGATAGTAGTCAACTGTTTTACACTTATTACAAAGAGTTGAGGTTCGCTATGTCTGACGACATGTCTTCTTTTTCGCCTTCGTCAGCGGGCGAACAGGGTGTACTACGTTCTATGCAGGAGGTTGCGATGAGCTCCGAGGAAGCCAGCAAGATGCTGCGCACTTACAATATTGCCTGGTGGGGCAATAACTACTACGACGTCAACGAACTGGGCCACATCAGCGTCTGCCCGGATCCGGACGTCCCTGAAGCGCGCGTGGATCTCGCGAAACTGGTGAAAGCCCGTGAGGCTCAGGGCCAGCGTTTGCCTGCACTGTTCTGCTTCCCGCAGATCCTGCAACATCGCCTGCGTTCTATTAACGCCGCGTTCAAGCGCGCGCGTGAGTCCTACGGCTATAAAGGCGACTATTTCCTGGTTTACCCGATCAAGGTGAACCAGCACCGCCGCGTGATTGAATCCCTGATCCACTCCGGCGAGCCGCTGGGCCTGGAAGCTGGCTCCAAAGCGGAGCTGATGGCGGTTCTGGCGCATGCGGGCATGACCCGTTCAGTGATCGTCTGTAACGGCTATAAAGACCGAGAATACATTCGTCTGGCGCTGATCGGCGAAAAGATGGGCCACAAGGTCTATCTGGTTATCGAAAAGATGACCGAAATCGCCATCGTGCTGGAAGAGGCCGAACGTCTGAACGTGGTGCCGCGCCTTGGCGTGCGTGCGCGTCTGGCGTCACAAGGTTCCGGTAAATGGCAGTCCTCAGGCGGCGAGAAATCCAAGTTCGGCCTGGCGGCAAACCAGGTGCTGCAGCTGGTGGAAATCCTGCGCGAGCGCGGTCGTCTGGACAGCATTCAGCTGCTGCACTTCCACCTCGGCTCGCAGATGGCCAATATTCGCGACATCGCCACCGGCGTGCGTGAGTCAGCGCGTTTCTACGTTGAGCTGCACAAGCTCGGCGTGAATATTCAGTGCTTCGACGTGGGCGGTGGCCTCGGCGTGGACTACGAAGGGACCCGCTCGCAGTCTGACTGTTCCGTGAACTACGGCCTGAACGAATACGCGAACAACATCATCTGGGCAATCGGTGATGCCTGTGAAGAGAACGGCTTGCCGCATCCGACGGTGATCACCGAATCCGGTCGCGCGGTGACCGCGCACCATACGGTGCTGGTCTCTAACATCATCGGCGTTGAGCGTAGCGAAATCAGCGAAGCGACGCCTCCGGCAGACGATGCTCCGCGTTCCCTGCAAAGCATGTGGGAAACCTGGCAGGAAATGCACGAGCCGGGCACGCGTCGTTCCCTGCGCGAATGGCTGCACGACAGCCAGATGGACCTGCATGATATTCACGTGGGTTATTCTTCAGGCACCTTCAGCCTGCAGGAGCGCGCGTGGGCGGAGCAGCTCTACCTGAACATGTGCCATGAAGTGCAGAAACAGCTCGACCCGAGCAACCGCGCGCACCGTCCGATTATCGACGAGCTGCAGGAGCGTATGGCGGATAAGATTTACGTCAACTTCTCGCTGTTCCAGTCGATGCCGGATGCCTGGGGTATCGACCAGCTGTTCCCGGTTCTGCCGCTGGAAGGGCTGAACCACGCCCCGGAACGTCGTGCGGTGCTGCTGGATATCACCTGTGACTCCGACGGTGCCATCGACCACTACGTCGACGGCGACGGTATCGCAACGACGATGCCAATGCCGGAATACGACCCGGAGAACCCGCCGATGCTGGGCTTCTTTATGGTCGGCGCGTATCAGGAGATCCTCGGCAACATGCACAACCTGTTCGGTGATACCGAAGCGGTGGACGTGTTCGTGTTCCCTGACGGCAACGTGGAAATTGAGCTGTCCGATGAAGGGGACACCGTGGCGGACATGCTGGAATACGTTCAGCTGGATCCGAAAAAACTGCTCACTCAGTTCCGCGACCAGGTGAAAAACACCGGTCTGGACGATGCGCTCCAGCAGCAGTTCCTGGAAGAGTTTGAAGCGGGCCTGTACGGGTACACCTACCTGGAAGACGAGTAGGAAAACGCTCTCTCCCACAGGGAGAGGGCGGGGTGAGGGCATCAGACCGCACAATGCCCTATACTCACTTGAACCCGTATGCATTACCGGCGATAATTCGCCCCAATAAGCGATTTACGAATCAATCCCTTCCTCGTCGGGTTTAACGACGCGGAGGGGATTTTTTTTCATCTGTTTTTAATGTATCGACTTTAAAAGAGGTCAGGACATGAGCACTTTAGGTCATCAGTACGATAACTCTCTGGTATCTAACGCGTTTGGTTTTTTACGCCTTCCGATGAACTTCCAGCCGTACGACAGCGACGCTGACTGGGTGATCACCGGCGTGCCGTTCGATATGGCAACATCTGGCCGCGCGGGTGGTCGTCACGGCCCGGCTGCGATTCGTCAGGTTTCCACTAACCTGGCCTGGGAGCATAACCGCTTCCCGTGGAACTTCGACATGCGCGAGCGCCTGAACGTCGTGGACTGCGGTGACCTGGTGTACGCCTTCGGCGACGCGCGTGAGATGAGCGAGAAGCTGCAGGCGCACGCCGAGAAGCTGCTGGCTGCCGGTAAGCGTATGCTCTCCTTCGGCGGCGACCACTTCGTGACCCTGCCGCTGCTGCGCGCCCATGCGAAGCACTTCGGTAAAATGGCGCTGGTGCACTTCGATGCACATACCGACACCTACGCGAACGGCTGTGAGTTTGACCACGGCACCATGTTCTTCACCGCGCCGAACGAAGGTCTGATCGATCCGAACCACTCCGTGCAGATCGGTATTCGCACCGAGTTCGACAAAGACAACGGTTTCACCGTGCTGGATGCGGGCCAGGTTAACGATCGCGGCGTGGACGACATCATCGCGCAGGTGAAGCAGATCGTGGGTGATATGCCCGTGTATCTGACCTTCGACATCGACTGTCTGGATCCGGCATTTGCTCCGGGTACCGGTACGCCGGTCATCGGCGGTTTGACCTCAGATCGTGCCATCAAGCTGGTGCGCGGCCTGAAGGATCTAAACATTGTCGGGATGGACGTGGTGGAAGTGGCGCCTGCGTATGACCAGTCCGAGATCACCGCGCTGGCCGCAGCGACTCTGGCGCTGGAAATGCTCTACATTCAGGCAGCCAAAAAAGGCGAATAAGCCTCACCTTGCGTGAAAAAAAACCTCTCTATTGAGAGGTTTTTTATTGCCTTCAGAACACGTTAAACGGGTATTCCACATAAGCCCGGATCTCGTCCCCGCCCACGTTGTACTCGCTGGCGTTGCCGGAGACGCGCAGTACGGAGTAGCGCAGTTTAAGCTTCAGATCCTTCGCCGGACCATCCTGCACCTGGTACTGGATCTGGTTAAACCACTCGTGCTCTTTGCCGTTGCTGGTTTCAGAGGTTTTAATATTATCCCCACGTACGTAGGCAGTGGTCCAGCTCAGGCCCGGTAAGCCAAGACCGCCAAAGTCCAGACCGTAGGATGCCTGCCAGGAACGTTCGTCTTCGCCATTAAAATCAGACCAGTAGGAGTTCGCCAGCCAGATGGTGTTTCCGCCGTCACCCACGCCGCCCTTGTCGCGATAGCCGCCGTAGTTGTAGCCGGTGCTGCCGCTGCTCTGCTGGTACGCCACTTTGAACGTGTGA
Organism: Enterobacter cloacae complex sp. ECL352; assembly: GCF_020149545.1. Lineage (NCBI taxonomy): Bacteria > Pseudomonadati > Pseudomonadota > Gammaproteobacteria > Enterobacterales > Enterobacteriaceae > Enterobacter > Enterobacter cloacae complex sp. ECL352. The sequence goes on along the minus strand of NZ_CP083709.1, from coordinate 1,526,073 downwards.
ATATCCCAGATGTAGCTCGCCGCCAGGCTCCAGATGGTGTTGCTGCGGCCCGTGTCGAGGCTGTCCGCGTAACCCTGATCCAGACGGGAGTTATAGCCGTTGAAGTCGAGCACCAGCTGCTGCCCGGTGCTGAACGGCTGTTTGAAGTTCATGCCCAGGTACTGCTTGTTCATCACCTCTTCATTATGAGAGGCGTACAGCGCGCCGCTGAACTGGTCGTTAAACTGATAACTCGCACCGCCGAAGGAGAGGCTCTTCAGCCCGCTGTCGTGGCGGTCATCGCTTTTACGCTGCTCGTCGGTGAAGTAACCGGCGTTGATTTCCAGACCGTCGATCTCTTTCGAGGTCAGCATGGTGCCGGTGTAGCTTTCAAACAGCAGGCGGGAGCTGTCGGCATTGATGACAGGCAGCTCAGGACGCTGATTTCCGTAGCTCAGCACGGTGTTTGATATACGCATTTTGGCGGTGGCGCCAAACTTTGCCAGATCGGATTTTGCCCGGCCATCCTCTTCCTGTTTAAAGAAGTCGATGCCACCTGCGCCGCTTTTGCCACGGCCGCCGTCCAGGCGCACGCCGTATTGAGCAATACCGTCCACGCCAAAGCCCACCAGCCCTTCGGTATAGCCGGATGCAAACGTGGCGATGATCCCCTGACCCCACTCGGCTTTGTCCTGCTGGCCCTGATGGTAGTCGCGGCTGATATACGCATTGCGTAAAAACAGATCCAGATGGCTGTCGTCAATAAAACCCTGGCTGTCGGATTGCTGGCTTGCAGCGGCAGGTAATGCAGCAAATAAACTTAAAGCAATTAATGATAATTCTTTTTTCACGGAGGGAACGTCTCTGTCTGGATATAGTAATTTGAATAACTGCGGGGGTGATAATTACCGGAAAAAGTGACCTTTGCAATAATTATGTGACCAGACATTTCAAGGTGATGAGGCAGATTTGGCGGGGCTTTCAGGGGTGTTGTCGATACGTGCTGTTAAGTTAACAATTCATGCGAAATAAAAAGGAGGCAAATCTGCCTCCTTCCAAAATTATTTAATTCCGTCTGCGGCCATACGATCGCGAATATGCTGTGCGCGTTCTTCTGAGGCCGGGTGATCGTCAAACATGGAGCTTTGGCGTCCGGCTTCCAGCTTGGCCAGTTTTTCGAAGCTGGTGGCTAAGCCTGATGGATTAATGCCGCGTTTGCGCAACAGATCGTAGGAGTAGTCATCCGCCTCGGACTCCTGACGCTGTGAGAACTGAGAGTTAACCAGCTTTTCACCCACGTCGCCAAGCTGTGACTGCGACAGGCTACCAACGATACCGCCCGCAGAGGCCGCCGCTGCGCGGATGGCATTGGTGCCCAGGGCAACCTGCATCCCTTTCTTCACGTGGCCCAGGGCAACGTGGCCCATTTCGTGGCCGATGACCGCTTCCACTTCGTTGTCGGTCATCATGTCCATCAGCCCGCTATAGACGCGGATACAGCCGTTCGCCATCGCGAAGGCGTTGACGTCTTTCGCCATGTACACCTTGTAGTTCACCGGCTGGCCGTTAATGTTGTCGCCCAGCGCGGAAGCAATCTTATTCAGACGCTGCGTGTAGGTACTGTTAGCCGGCGCAAGCGTGGCTTTTCCGTCCATATCTTTACAGGCCTGGTCGCTCAGCGCTTTAACCTGCGCATCGCTCAGGGAATAGGCCTGAAAGGCCTCTGCGCCTGACGTCATCAGACCGTTAGAATCCATATTCTGACAGCCGCTCAGCAGGAGCGTTGTACCCAGGGCCAGCACTATTGCACGCATTTTCATGAGGTTGCTTCCGTACTCGTTAAACTGAATAAAATCCGAAAAGGGCACCGTCAGCGAAGCCGGTGTCGGGCTAAGTATAAGGAATATCTACAGGGCCGGGCGAGCAGATTGCGCAACATGCGAGCATGATCCAGAGATTTCTTAACAAGCAAAAGAATGCTCCATGTACATGACTTGCGGCTTGGGTTACATTGTTGGCACTTTTTTCCGGCGTAGCCCAAAACGCGCTGTCGTCAAGGGCATGGCCTTTAACAGTCCGATCTGGAGTTAAAATGTCCTCACGTAAAGAGCTTGCTAATGCTATTCGTGCGCTGAGCATGGACGCAGTACAGAAAGCCAAATCCGGCCACCCAGGGGCTCCTATGGGTATGGCTGATATCGCCGAAGTCCTGTGGCGTGATTTCCTGAACCACAACCCGCAGAACCCGTCATGGGCTGACCGCGACCGCTTCGTGCTGTCCAACGGCCACGGCTCTATGCTGATCTATAGCCTGCTGCACCTCACCGGCTACGATCTGCCTATCGAAGAGCTGAAAAACTTCCGTCAGCTGCACTCTAAAACTCCAGGTCACCCGGAAGTGGGTTACACCGCTGGCGTAGAAACCACCACCGGTCCGCTGGGTCAGGGTATTGCTAACGCTGTGGGTATGGCGATTGCCGAGAAGACGCTGGCGGCGCAGTTCAACCGTCCTGGTCACGACATCGTAGACCACTTCACCTACGCGTTCATGGGCGACGGCTGCATGATGGAAGGCATTTCTCACGAAGTGTGCTCCCTGGCAGGCACCCTGAAGCTGGGCAAACTGGTTGCGTTCTATGACGACAACGGTATCTCCATCGACGGTCACGTTGAAGGCTGGTTCACCGACGACACCGCAGCACGTTTCGAAGCCTACGGCTGGCACGTAGTGCGTGGCGTTGATGGTCACGATGCTGACTCGATTAAACGTGCAGTGGAAGAAGCGCGCGCGGTTACGGACAAACCGTCCCTGCTGATGTGCAAAACCATCATTGGCTTCGGTTCGCCGAACAAAGCGGGTACTCACGACTCCCACGGCGCACCGCTGGGCGACGCGGAAATCGCACTGACCCGCGAAGCGTTGGGCTGGAAACACCCTGCATTCGAAATCCCGTCTGAGATCTACGCTCAGTGGGATGCAAAAGAAGTAGGCCAGGCGAAAGAAGCGGCCTGGAACGAGAAATTCGCTGCCTATGCGAAAGCGTTCCCGCAGGAAGCGGCTGAATTCACCCGTCGTATGAAAGGTGAAATGCCGTCTGACTTCGACGCGAAAGCGAACGAATTCATCGCTAAGCTGCAGGCGAACCCGTCTAAAATCGCGAGCCGTAAAGCGTCTCAGAATGCGATTGAAGCGTTCGGCCCATGGCTTCCAGAATTCCTGGGCGGCTCCGCTGACCTGGCGCCATCTAACCTGACTCTGTGGTCTGGTTCTAAGCCAATCAACGAAGATACTGCCGGTAACTACATCCATTACGGTGTACGTGAATTCGGTATGACCGCGATTGCCAACGGTATCTCCCTGCACGGTGGTTTCCTGCCGTACACCTCTACCTTCCTGATGTTTGTCGAATATGCACGTAACGCCGTGCGTATGGCCGCGCTGATGAAACAGCGTCAGGTGATGGTCTACACCCACGACTCCATCGGTCTGGGCGAAGATGGTCCAACTCACCAGCCGGTAGAGCAGGTGGCTTCCCTGCGCGTGACCCCGAACATGAGCACATGGCGTCCATGTGACCAGGTGGAATCCGCGGTGGCGTGGAAATACGGCGTTGAGCGTCAGGACGGTCCAACCGCGCTGATCCTCTCCCGTCAGAACCTGGCACAGCAGGAGCGTACGCCTGAGCAGCTGGCGAACATCGCTCGCGGTGGTTACGTGCTGAAAGATTGCGCGGGCCAGCCAGAGCTGATCTTCATCGCCACCGGTTCGGAAGTTGAACTGGCGGTTGCAGCGTGGGAAAAACTGACTGCCGAAGGCGTGAAAGCGCGCGTGGTCTCCATGCCGTCTACCGATGCGTTCGACAAACAGGATGCTGCCTACCGTGAATCCGTCCTGCCTAAAGCGGTTTCCGCGCGTGTGGCAGTGGAAGCGGGTATCGCTGACTACTGGTTCAAATACGTGGGCCTGAACGGCGCTATCGTCGGTATGACCACCTTCGGTGAATCTGCTCCGGCAGAGCTGCTGTTCGAAGAGTTCGGCTTCACCGTTGAGAACGTTGTCGCGAAAGCGAAAGAACTGCTGTAATCGTTTGTACGGTGCGGGCTGATGCCCTCACCCCAACCCTCTCCCACGGGGAGAGGGTGCATACACTAAAAAACGGTAACCTCTCGGTTACCGTTTTGCTTTTACCTTGCCGGCATTATTCCACCTAAAATGTGACGCAAGTCATATAGCGCGCTTATTCATCTGGACAGACATTCCTTTTATTCCCCGATTCGCTTATTCTTGCTGAAGCGTTTCAGTCGATTAAATGTTCGACAATTGACCAATCAATCGCAGTTTGTGACAGCAAGGATTCCCCTTCGGGCGTAGCTGGATTACTCTTTCAGCCACCTCAAACTCAGGGATTGCTTTGCAGGAGATCTATGACCGTACGCGTAGCGATTAATGGCTTCGGTCGCATCGGACGTAACGTGGTTCGTGCTTTATATGAATCCGGACGTCGGGCGGAAATAACCGTGGTGGCAATCAATGAACTGGCGGATGCTACGGGCATGGCGCATTTGTTGAAATATGACACCAGCCACGGACGCTTTGCCTGGGATGTACGCCAGGAAAGAGAACAGCTGTTTGTGGGTGACGACGCTATTCGCGTGCTGCATGAGAACAGCATCTCCGGGCTACCCTGGCGTGAACTGGGTGTGGATGTGGTGCTTGACTGTACCGGCGTGTACGGCAACCGCGAACATGGCGAAGCGCATCTTGCTGCAGGCGCGAAAAAAGTCCTGTTTTCTCATCCCGGCAGTAACGACCTCGACGCGACCGTCGTGTTTGGCGTCAACCAGCATGAGCTGCAGGCCGAACACCGCATTGTTTCCAACGCCTCCTGTACCACTAACTGCATTATTCCGGTCATCAAACTGTTAGACGATGCGTATGGCATTGAATCCGGTACCGTGACCACGATTCATTCCGCCATGCACGATCAGCAGGTTATCGACGCCTACCATCCGGATTTGCGACGCACTCGCGCAGCGAGCCAGTCAATCATTCCGGTGGACACGAAACTGGCGGCAGGGATCACCCGAATTTTTCCGCAGTTTAATGACCGATTTGAAGCGATTGCCGTACGTGTCCCGACGATTAACGTCACCGCAATCGACCTTAGCGTGACGGTGAAAAAACCGGTAAAAGCCTGTGAAGTCAACCTGTTGCTGCAAAAAGCGGCACAGGGGGCATTTCATGGTATAGTTGACTATACGGAATTACCGTTGGTCTCAGTAGATTTTAACCACGACCCGCACAGCGCCATCGTCGATGGCACGCAAACGAGAGTCAGTGGCGCACACCTTATCAAGACGCTGGTCTGGTGTGATAACGAATGGGGCTTTGCTAACCGAATGCTCGACACCACGTTAGCAATGGCCGCTCAAGGTTTCAGGTAAGACGCATTGTGCGTCTGCAAAACTTTAAGAATCAACGAGAGGATTCACCATGTCTGTAATTAAGATGACCGATCTGGATCTGGCTGGTAAACGCGTTTTCATCCGTGCCGATCTGAACGTACCGGTTAAAGATGGCAAAGTGACCAGCGACGCGCGTATCCGTGCATCTCTGCCAACCATCGAACTGGCTCTGAAGCAGGGCGCGAAAGTGATGGTCACCTCCCACCTGGGTCGTCCAACTGAAGGCGAGTACAACGAAGAGTTCTCTCTGCTGCCAGTGGTTAATTACCTGAAAGACAAACTGTCCAACCCGGTTCGCCTGGTTAAAGATTACCTGGACGGCGTTGAAGTTGCAGCCGGTGAACTGGTTGTTCTGGAAAACGTTCGCTTTAACAAAGGCGAAAAGAAAGACGACGAAACTCTGTCCAAAAAATACGCTGCACTGTGCGACGTGTTCGTGATGGATGCATTCGGTACGGCTCACCGTGCTCAGGCGTCAACCCACGGTATCGGTAAATTCGCAGACGTAGCGTGTGCCGGTCCTCTGCTGGCTGACGAACTGGAAGCGCTGGGTAAAGCACTGAAAGAACCTGCTCGTCCAATGGTGGCTATCGTTGGTGGTTCTAAAGTTTCTACCAAACTGACCGTTCTGGATTCCCTGTCTAAAATCGCTGACCAGCTGATCGTTGGCGGTGGTATCGCGAACACCTTCGTTGCCGCTCAGGGCCACAACGTGGGCAAATCCCTGTACGAAGCAGACCTGGTTGACGAAGCCAAACGCCTGCTGAGCACCTGCGATATCCCGGTTCCAACTGACGTTCGCGTAGCGACCGAGTTCTCCGAAACCGCAACCGCGACCCTGAAATCTGTAAACGACATCAAAGATGAAGAGCAGATTCTGGACCTGGGCGACGTTTCTGCACAGAAACTGGCTGAAATCCTCAAAAACGCAAAAACTATCCTGTGGAACGGTCCTGTTGGCGTGTTCGAATTCCCGAACTTCCGCAAAGGTACTGAAATCGTTGCTAACGCTATCGCAGACAGCGAAGCGTTTTCTATCGCAGGCGGTGGTGACACCCTGGCGGCAATCGACCTGTTCGGTATCGCTGACAAGATCTCCTACATCTCCACTGGTGGCGGCGCATTCCTCGAATTCGTGGAAGGCAAAGTACTGCCAGCAGTAGCAATGCTCGAAGAGCGCGCTAAGAAGTAAGCCATTCAAGGGCAGGGAAACCTGCCCACCAATTTTCAGCGCGCTTTTAAGAGCTCGCACCTTTTCTAACGGCCGAAGATACAGGACTAAGCAACATGTCTAAAATTTTTGATTTCGTAAAACCTGGCGTTATCACTGGTGATGACGTACAGAAAGTGTTCCAGGTAGCTAAAGAAAACAACTTCGCTCTGCCAGCAGTTAACTGCGTGGGTACCGACTCCATCAACGCCGTACTGGAAACTGCCGCTAAAGTTAAAGCGCCAGTTATCGTTCAGTTCTCTAACGGCGGCGCTGCGTTCATCGCAGGTAAAGGCGTGAAAACTGACATTCCTCAGGGTGCTGCAATCCTGGGCGCTATCTCTGGTGCGCACCACGTACACCAGATGGCTGAGCACTACGGTGTTCCAGTTATCCTGCACACTGACCACTGCGCGAAGAAACTGCTGCCGTGGATCGACGGTCTGCTGGACGCGGGTGAAAAACACTTCGCGGCTACCGGTAAGCCACTGTTCTCTTCTCACATGATCGACCTGTCTGAAGAGTCACTGCACGAAAACATCGAAATCTGCTCCAAATACTTGGCGCGCATGGCCAAAATGGGCATGACTCTGGAAATCGAACTGGGTTGCACCGGTGGTGAAGAAGACGGCGTGGACAACAGCCACATGGACGCTTCTGCACTGTACACCCAGCCAGAAGACGTTGATTACGCTTACACCGAGCTGAGCAAAATCAGCCCACGCTTCACCATCGCAGCGTCCTTCGGTAACGTACACGGCGTTTACAAACCAGGTAACGTGGTTCTGACCCCGACTATCCTGCGTGATTCTCAGGAATACGTTTCTAAGAAACACAACCTGCCGCACAACAGCCTGAACTTCGTCTTCCACGGCGGTTCCGGTTCTTCTGCTCAGGAAATCAAAGACTCCGTAAGCTACGGCGTAGTGAAAATGAACATCGATACCGACACCCAGTGGGCAACATGGGACGGTATTCTGCAGTACTACAAAACCAACGAAGCTTACCTGCAGGGTCAGCTGGGCAACCCGAAAGGCGAAGACCAGCCGAACAAGAAATACTACGATCCACGCGTATGGCTGCGCGCTGCCCAGACTTCAATGATTACTCGTCTGGAGCAGGCATTCAAAGAACTGAACGCGGTAGACGTTCTGTAATTTGAGCTGCTAACAGCATCAGAAGGCCCGCAAATGCGGGCCTTTTTTTATGCTTTTTCAATACCCTGCCAGGCCGGTTTTTGTGATCTGTTTGGCAATACTTGCGCTTTTTGTTTACCCTTTACGGACCTGCCTGTCTCCATGGGGGATGGATTTTGTGTTTTGGTTTAACAAAAGGAAGAATAAATGGAACAACTCGATGTTGTAGACAGCATCAATAACGCCGGTAACTGGCTGGTGCGCAACCAGGCGCTGCTGCTGAGCTATGCCGTGAACATCGTCGCGGCGATTGCCATCATCATCGTCGGGATGATCGTGGCGCGTATCGTATCGAACGCGGTTAACCGCGTAATGCTGGCCCGTCACATTGACGCCACGGTGGCTGACTTCCTCTCCGCTCTGGTGCGCTACGGCATTATCGCCTTTACGCTGATTGCGGCGCTGGGCCGTGTGGGCGTGCAGACCGCCTCCGTCATTGCCGTTCTCGGTGCCGCCGGTCTGGCTATTGGTCTGGCGCTGCAGGGCTCGCTGTCAAACCTGGCGGCAGGCGTTCTGCTGGTCACCTTCCGTCCATTCCGCTCCGGCGAATACGTTGACCTTGGCGGCATTGCCGGGACCGTGCTGCAGGTGCAGATTTTCTCAACGACCATGCGTACCGTCGATGGCCGCATTGTGGTCGTGCCGAACGGGAAAATCATCGCGGGCAACATCATTAACTTCTCCCGTGAGCCGGTGCGTCGTAACGAACTGATTATCAGCGTGGCGTACGACTCCGACATCGATCAGGTTAAGTCGCTGATTAGCAACATCATTGCTTCAGACGATCGCATTCTGAAAGACAAAGAGCAGACGGTTCGCCTGAACGAGCTGGGCGCGTCCTCCATTAACTTCGTGGTGCGTATCTGGAGCAAAAGCAGCGATCTGCAAAACGTGTACTGGGACGTGCTGGAGCGCATTAAGCGCGACTTCGATGCCAACGGCATCAGCTTCCCGTACCCTCAGATGGACGTAAACGTCAAAAAAGTCAAAGAAGCCGAATAACTTCTCGCAGGCCCGGTCAGCGCTAGCGCCACCGGGCTTTATTTTTATAAGTGCTGCTAATCCCCAATTAATATTATCAATTTCCTCTAATGTGATTCGCGCAGTATAGTCTCCTTCCAGAACAACACTGTGAGAATTTCGTCATGTTATCTTATTACTTTCAAGGGCTTGCCTTAGGTGCGGCCATGATCCTTCCCCTTGGCCCGCAAAATGCGTTTGTGATGAACCAGGGCATTCGCCGGCAGTATCATCTGATGATTGCCCTGCTGTGCGCGGTAAGCGATTTACTGCTGATCTGTGCCGGGATTTTTGGCGGCAGCGCATTGCTCATGCAGTCTCCCTGGCTGCTGGCGCTGGTCACCTGGGGCGGCGTGGCGTTTTTGCTCTGGTACGGTTTTGGTGCCCTGAAAACCGCGATGAGCAGCAACCTCGAACTGGCGAGCGCGGAAGTCATGAAGCAGGGCCGCTGGAAGATTATCGTCACCATGCTGGCGGTCACCTGGCTTAATCCGCATGTTTATCTGGACACCTTCGTGGTGCTGGGCAGCCTGGGCGGGCAGCTGGACGTTGAGCCGAAACGCTGGTTTGCGCTGGGTACGGTTAGCGCCTCTTTCCTCTGGTTCTTCGGTCTCGCCATTCTGGCTGCATGGCTGGCTCCTCGTCTGCGTACGGCCAAAGCCCAGCGCATCATTAATACGCTGGTGGGGCTGGTGATGTGGTTTATTGCTTTTCAGCTGGCAAAAGAGGGGATTCACCACGTTCAGGAATTGTTCAACTAATCCTTGTCTTATGGACAACTGAACAAGACCCGCTAAGCTTGCTGGCATGCGCCCTGTTAATGGGCACTCTTCGCAACATGGAGGAATAACAGTGAAGTTTAAGGTGATGGCCCTGGCGGCATTAGTAAGTTTTGGTGCGGTGTCGGTGCAGGCAAGTGAACTGCCGGATGGCCCGCACATCGTCACTTCAGGCACCGCAAGCGTGGACGCGGTACCCGATGTCGCAACGCTGGCAATTGAAGTCAATGTGTCTGCGAAAGATGCGGCATCTGCCAAGAAGCAGGCTGACGATCGTGTTGCGCAATACCTCTCTTTCCTCGAGCAGAACGGTGTCGGTAAAAAAGATATCAACTCCGCGAACCTGCGTACTCAACCCGATTACGACTACCAGAATGGTAAAAGCATCCTGAAAGGCTACCGTGCCGTGCGTACCGTCGAAGTGACCGTGCGTCAGCTGGATAAGCTTAACTCGCTGCTGGATGGCGCGCTGAAGGCGGGTCTGAACGAAATTCGTTCCGTGTCGCTGGGCGTTGCGCAACCGGAGAAATACAAAGACGAAGCGCGTAAAGCGGCGATTGATGATGCCATTCATCAGGCGGAACAGCTGGCTTCTGGCTTTAAGAGCAAGCTCGGCCCGGTTTACAGCGTGCGTTACCACGTCTCTAACTACCAGCCAAGCCCGATGGTACGGATGATGAAGGCCGATGCGGCGCCTGTATCCGCTCAGGAAACTTACGAGCAGCCAACCATTCAGTTTGACGATCAGGTGGATGTGGTGTTCCAGCTGGAGCCAACTCAAACTCAGCAAACTGAGGCGGCTAAGGCGCAGTAATTTGCCCTCACCCTAACCCTCTCCCGCAGGGAGAGGGAATTCAATCGATTAATCCTGTCTCAACACCTTGTGCCCGTAGGCCAGCAGCGCGTCGGTGACGTTGCGCATCATGCGGCTTTCTGGCGCAAACCGGTGCCAGTAGAGCATCCGGCGCTGATATAGCCCCGGCGTGAGGTCAATCAGCTCACCGCTTTTCAACTCTTTCTCAATCTGCAGATGCGGGATCATGCAGCAGGTGGTGCCCTGACGCGCAAGCTGCACAAAGGCTTCAGACGAGTTGACGATATGGCACGGCACGCTGCCCGGCGGCAGATCGAAGTTTTGCTGCAGGAACGCCTGATGCATATCGTCCAGATGGTCGAACGCCACGGCAGGGGCTTTCAGCAGCGCGGCGCGGGTGACGCCGTTCGGGAAGTAGCGCTCGGCAAAGGCTTTTGAACCCACAAACAGGTAGTCCAGCGCGCCCAGCTGATCGACAAGACAGCTTGGCAGCGCCTGAGGCTGAATACTGACTGCCCCAACCACTTCACCGCGACGCAGGCGCTCCTGGGTACGGGTTTCATCTTCAACCTGTAAATTCAGACGGATAGGGGAATCCGCTAATACCGGCGCAAGGGCCGGCAGCAGCCAGGTTGCCAGGCTGTCGGCGTTGACCGCCAGAGAGAGCAGCAGCGGCGTAGAGCCCGTTTGTTCGTCACCCAGCCACTCGTCTTCCAGCAGTTCAACCTGGCGCAGCAGGGCGAGAAGCTTTTGCCCTTGCTCGGTTGGACGTGGCGGCACGGTACGCACCAGCAGCGGCTGGCCGAACATGTTTTCAAGCTGTTTGATACGCTGTGATACGGCGGACTGGGTGATGCAAAGCTTTTGCGCCGCGCGCTCAAAACCGCGTTCACGAATAACTGCATCAAGTGCCTGTAGTGTTCTGTAGTCCGGACGTTTCATTGCTCTGGCTGGCTCCTTAATTTTGCTTATTCTGCACTATGACACAATTTTCCCTTCGTGGCAGACGAATTCCATTCGACGTGTTCTATAATGCGCCCTGAGTTTTCACACCACAGGCAAAACGATCATGACGCAGGATGAACTGAAAAAAGCAGTAGGATGGGCCGCTCTCCAGTACGTGCAGCCGGGTACCATTGTCGGTGTCGGTACGGGATCAACCGCGGCACACTTTATCGATGCACTGGGCACGATGAAGGGGCAAATCGAGGGCGCGGTTTCCAGCTCTGATGCTTCCACGGAAAAGCTGAAAAGCCTCGGCATTACCGTTTTCGATCTCAACGAAGTGGATCGTCTGGGGATTTACGTTGATGGTGCGGATGAAATCAACGGCCACATGCAGATGATCAAAGGCGGCGGCGCGGCGCTGACGCGCGAGAAGATCATCGCCTCCGTTGCGGACAAGTTCATCTGCATCGCGGACGCCTCCAAGCAGGTCGACATTCTGGGTAATTTCCCACTGCCGGTCGAAGTGATCCCAATGGCGCGTAGCGCGGTTGCCCGTCAGCTGGTGAAGCTGGGCGGTCGTCCGGAATACCGTCAGGGCGTAGTCACCGATAACGGTAACGTGATCCTCGACGTTCACGGTCTGGAAATTCTTGACGCGATTGCGCTGGAAAATGCCATCAACGGTATTCCAGGCGTAGTGACCGTAGGGCTATTCGCCAACCGTGGCGCGGATGTGGCGCTGATCGGCACCGCTGACGGCGTGAAAACCATCGTAAAATGATCTGACGGGGGGAGTCCTCCCCCCGCTAAAAAATTTTTGAAAAGCTAAATTCGGTGACTTGTGTCACGTTTTTACGCCTCTTTTGCCGATCCTGCCGCGTTTGTAAATTTCCATAGCATTTTCCTCTGACATTTTGCTCTGTATGACTTTTCTTCAGAGTGCCGACGCAAACGTTCATATTGCTGCAATAGTTTTTTTTGATATGTTGGCTACAGCGGATTCATATCCAGCACAACATCAGTTCAGACAAAAACAGGGTCGGGTAAATGGCAAAGGTATCACTGGAGAAAGACAAGATTAAATTCCTGCTGGTCGAGGGCGTGCATCAAAAAGCAATCGATAGCCTTCGTGCGGCAGGTTACACCAACATCGAATTTCACAAAGGCGCGCTCGATACCGAAGAGCTGAAAGCGTCCATCCGTGATGCCCACTTCATTGGCCTGCGATCCCGTACTCACCTGACTGAAGAGGTTATTGCCGCGGCGGAAAAGCTGGTGGCTATCGGCTGCTTCTGTATCGGTACCAACCAGGTTGACCTGAATGCTGCCGCCAAACGCGGTATTCCCGTCTTCAACGCCCCGTTCTCCAACACCCGCTCCGTGGCGGAGCTGGTGATTGGCGAACTGCTGCTGCTGCTGCGCGGTATTCCTGAAGCGAACGCCAAGGCGCACCGCGGCGTGTGGAACAAGCTGGCGTCCGGCTCATATGAAGCACGTGGTAAAAAACTGGGGATTATCGGTTACGGCCACATCGGTACGCAGCTCGGTATTCTGGCGGAATCCCTGGGTATGCACGTGTTTTTCTACGATATCGAAAGCAAGCTGTCGCTGGGCAATGCGACCCAGGTTCAACACCTTTCTGACCTGCTGAATATGAGCGACGTGGTGAGCCTGCACGTGCCGGAAAATGCGTCCACCAAAAACATGATGGGCGCGGAAGAGCTGGCGCTGATGAAGCCGGGCTCGCTGCTGATCAACGCCGCGCGCGGCACGGTTGTCGATATCCCGGCCCTGGCGGATGCGCTGAAGCGTAAGCACCTGGCGGGCGCGGCCATCGACGTCTTCCCGACGGAGCCAGCCACCAACAGCGATCCGTTTACCTCTCCGCTGTGCGAGTTCGACAACGTGATCCTGACGCCGCACATCGGCGGCTCTACCCAGGAAGCGCAGGAGAATATCGGTCTGGAAGTGGCGGGTAAGCTGAGCAAATATTCCGACAACGGTTCTACGCTCTCTGCCGTGAACTTCCCGGAAGTGTCTCTGCCGCTGCACGGTGGTCGTCGCCTGCTGCACATCCACGAAAACCGTCCGGGCGTGCTGACCGCGATCAACCAGATCTTTGCCGAGCAGGGCGTCAACATTGCCGCACAGTATCTGCAAACGAACTCGCAGATGGGCTACGTGGTCATTGATATCGAAGCGGATGACGATGTGGCCGAAAAAGCGCTGCAGAGCATGAAGGCGATTCAGGGGACGATTCGCGCGCGTCTGCTGTACTGATGGTGCGAGATAAATGCAAAACGGTAACGATAGTTACCGTTTTTTATGTTTTCACCCTCTCCCTGTGGGAGAGGGCTGGGGTGAGGGCATCAGGCCGCACGCCTGTTTCACCACTCCCATAACTTCGATGGCGTCACTACCGCCGGCAACGGCACATCCCACTTCTCCACAGGCAACGCCTCTACGCCCTGACAATCATGCGCATAACCCACCGGCTGCAACCCGTACTGCTGCCAGTTTTGCAGCGTCCGGTCGTAAAAACCGCCGCCCATCCCTAAACGCTGGCCCTGTTCATCAAACGCCACCAGCGGCGTGATCAGCACATCCAGCTGTGACAGCGGCAGCACGTCGCGCACGTCGAGTTTCGGCTCGGTGATTTTCAGGCGATTCACCACCAGCTCGCTGTGCGGGTGATAGTGCAGAAACAGCAAATTCCCCTCGCTGAACGGGTGCAGCACCGGCAGATAGACCTTCTTCCCGGCGCGCCAGAGCTGCTCTATCAGCGGTTGGGTATCCAGCTCTCCATCAAATGACAGAAACAGCGCAACGGTGTGCGCCATCACGACAGGGGGATACGCCATCATGCGGGCTGCGGCCTGCTGGGCAAAATGCGCTTGCTGATCGGCGGTTAACGCACGGCGGCGCTGACGAATTAACTGACGGATGTCCTGGCGTGAAGCAGAAACTTCAGGGAATTGGGTCATGGTAGTCGGTAGAAGAAAAGAGAGGGAATCTCCGAGATGCCGCCGCAGGCTGTAACCCTTGAACCCTTGGTTCAAGGTGAATGTGTCGTCATAGTTTTAAGGCTTCTCGGACGGACCGAGCATGCTCACCAACCATGGAGCGCCACATTCTTGTGGTATGAAATATCGGCTCAGGGGACTGGCCCGCTTGCGAACATCTCAGAGAAATTTTGTCTTCACAGTTACTCTACCATAGTCAACTGAGAAGTGTTATTCAAACTTTGGTCCCGGTCTTTCGGGATTGCGACCTTGATCAAGCAATGCCTGTTCTATGGTCTGCTGGAGCATTTTAATGCGCTGCTCCATGCTTGCCGCGTAGTCGCGGGTCTTCGCTTTTTCCTGAGTCAGTTCATAGCTGATGTTCAACGCGGCGATGAAAACCAGCTGCTCAGTATTTGTGACTCTAGTGCGTTCTTTTAGATCTTGCAACCGCTGATTCAAATCGTCCGCTGCCTGATTCAAAGCATCCCTTTGTTCAGGCGGACAATTCACTCGCAGTGAACGGCCAAAAATCTGGAGATCGACGGGTTGTGCAGACATGCCACCTTCCTGCTGATTGACTGCGCTGCCTTCGCTTACTGCCCCGGGGGCTGCGAAGGGGCGACACTATAGCTACCCTGATGTGAAGATACAAGCCCTTTTCTGGTATCACCAGGGTCCAAAGTGGTAGCATATCATGAAACTTCCCCCCTTTGATGACGAATGCTCATGTCTATACAGAACGAAATGCCTGGTTACAAGGATTTAAACCAGTTACTGAACCAGCAGGGAGTCGGTTTAACCCCTGCCGAAATGCACGGTCTGATCAGTGGCATGCTGTGCGGCGGAAACAGCGACAGCTCATGGCAGCCGCTGATCCACGACCTCACGAATGAAGGGCTGGCGTTTGGTCACGAGCTGGCGGAAGCGCTGCGTAAAATGCACGCCGCAACCAGCGATTCGCTGGAAGACGATGGCTTCCTTTTTCAGCTTTATCTGCCTGAAGGCGACGACGTCAGCGTGTTCGATCGCGCCGATGCGCTGGCCGGCTGGGTAAACCACTATCTGCTGGGGCTGGGCGTGACGCAGCCTAAACTGGATAAAGTGACCGGCGAAGCGGGTGAGGCGATCGACGACCTGCGTAACATCGCCCAGCTCGGCTACGATGAAGACGAAGACCAGGAAGAGCTGGAAATGTCTCTTGAAGAGATTATCGAGTACGTGCGCGTGGCGGCACTGCTGTGCCACGACAACTTCACGCGCTCACAGCCGACCGCGCCGGAAGTCCGCAAGCCAACCTTACATTAAGAAAAATAACGCACAGGAGGGTGTCATGGTTATCTCGAGTCAAGAGTATTCGCGCCGCCGTCAGGCGCTTCTGGCAACAATGCAGCCGGGCAGCGCCGCGCTGATTTTTGCTGCGCCCGAAGTCACGCGCAGCGCCGACAGCGAATACCCCTATCGCCAGAGCAGCGATTTCTGGTACTTCACCGGCTTTAACGAGCCGGAAGCGGTGCTGGTGCTGATTAAGAGCAATGACACCCACAACCACAGCGTGATTTTCAACCGCGTGCGCGATCTAACGGCCGAAATCTGGTTTGGCCGCCGCCTGGGCCAGGAGGCCGCACCGGCGAAGCTGGGCGTTGACCGCGCGCTGGCGTTTAGCGAAATCAACCAGCAGCTCTATCAGCTGCTTAACGGCCTCGACGTGCTCTATCACGCGCAGGGTGAATATGCCTACGCCGATGAGATTGTTTTCACCGCGCTGGATAAGCTGCGCAAAGGCTCGCGGCAGAACCTGTCCGCGCCGGCCACGCTGACGGACTGGCGTCCGGTGGTGCATGAAATGCGCCTGTTCAAGTCTGAAGAAGAGCTGAATTTGATGCGTCGAGCGGGCGAAATCAGCGCCCTGGCGCACACCCGCGCCATGGAAAAGTGCCGTCCCGGGATGTTCGAATACCAGCTGGAAGGCGAAATACATCACGAATTTAACCGCCACGGCGCGCGTTATCCCTCCTACAACACCATTGTTGGCGGCGGAGAAAACGGCTGCATTCTGCACTACACCGAAAACGAAAGCGCGCTGCGCGACGGCGATCTGGTCCTGATTGACGCCGGTTGCGAATACCAGGGCTACGCGGGAGACATCACCCGTACCTTCCCGGTGAACGGTAAATTCTCACCGGCACAGCGCGCCATTTATGACATCGTTCTCGAGTCGCTTGAGACGGCGCTCAGGCTGTATCGTCCCGGTACCTCCATGCAGGAAGTGACCGGCGAAGTGGTGCGCATCATGATTACCGGCCTGGTCAGGCTCGGGATCCTGAAAGGGGAGGTCGATATCCTGATCGCTGAAAATGCGCATCGACCGTATTTCATGCACGGCCTAAGCCACTGGCTGGGGCTGGATGTGCATGACGTTGGCGCGTACGGCACCGACCGTTCGCGCGTGCTGGAGCCGGGCATGGTGTTAACCGTGGAGCCAGGCCTGTATATCGCGCCGGATGCCGACGTGCCTGAAGAGTACCGCGGGATTGGCATTCGCATCGAAGACGACATCGTGATCACCGAAACCGGTAACGAAAACCTGACCGCGAGCGTCGTGAAAAACGCTGACGATATTGAGGCGCTGATGGCAGCGGCACGCGCATGAGCGTGATTATCGTTGGCGGCGGCATGACCGGGGCCACGCTGGCGCTGGCCATTTCGCATTTGACGAAGGGGCAGCTTCCGGTGCACCTGGTTGAAGCTATCGCGCCGCAGGCAAAAAATCATCCCGGTTTTGATTCCCGCGCTATTGCCCTGGCGCAGGGTACCTGCCAGCAGCTGTCCCGTATTGGCATCTGGCAGGCCATCGCCGATTGCGCGACGGCAATTAAAACCGTTCACGTAAGCGATCGCGGCCATGCTGGCTTTGTCACGCTGGACGCGCAGGATTACCGCATTGACGCGCTGGGTCAGGTTGTCGAGCTGCACGACGTCGGATTGCGTCTGTTTCGTCTGCTCAAGGATGCGCCTGGCGTCACGCTGCATTGCCCGGCGCGCGTGGCCAGCGTGAGCCGCAGTGAGGCGTCGGTCAGCGTGACGCTGGAAAACGGCACCGTGCTTGAAGGCCAGCTTCTGGTTGCCGCGGACGGCTCGCGTTCATCGCTCGGCGCCCAGTGCGGCGTGGAGTGGCGTCAGCAGCCTTACGGGCAGGTTGCGGTCATTGCGAACGTCGCGACCGCAGCTGAACACCACGGCAGGGCGTTTGAACGTTTTACGCAGCATGGCCCGCTGGCGATGCTGCCGATGTCGGACGGGCGCTGTTCCCTGGTCTGGTGTCACCCGCAGGATAAGGCCGAAGAGGTTAAAGCCTGGTCAGACGAACGTTTTTGTACCGAGCTGCAGAAAGCCTTTGGCTGGCGGCTGGGGCGTATTACCCATGCTGGACAGCGGGCGGTTTACCCGCTTTCGCTGACTACTGCCTCTCAGTCCATCTCCCATCGTCTGGCGCTTGTCGGTAATGCCGCTCAGACGCTGCACCCCATCGCGGGGCAGGGGTTCAACCTTGGCCTGCGGGATGTTATGAGTCTGGCGGAAACCCTTTCTCAGGCGTGGGGCGAACAAAAAGACTGTGGCGCATACCCGGTGCTCAGCCATTACCAGAAGCGCCGCCAGGTGGATAAAGAGGCGACGATTGGCGTCACCGACGGCTTAGTCCATCTTTTTGCCAATCGCTGGGCACCGCTGGTTGCGGGTCGCAACCTCGGGCTAATGGCGATGGAATTATTCATTCCGGCACGTGACGTGCTGGCGCAGCGGACGCTTGGTTGGGTCGCGCGTTAAGGAGTTATCACCGTGCAAAATGTTGATGTCGCCATTGTTGGCGGCGGTATGGTCGGACTGGCTCTGGCCTGTGGTTTACAGGGCAGCGGCCTGCGCGTGGCGGTGCTGGAGCAAAAGCAGCCTCAGCCCGTTGCGCCAGATGCCCCGCCGGAACTCCGCGTCTCGGCGATCAATGCCGCCAGCGAGAAATTGCTGACGCACCTTGGCGTCTGGGCAGATATTGTGGCGCAGCGCGCCAGCTGCTACCACGGCATGGAAGTGTGGGATAAAGACAGCTTTGGTCATATTGCTTTTGATGATGAAAGCATGGGCTACAGCCATCTGGGTCATATCGTCGAAAACGCGGTGATCCACCACGCGCTGTGGCAGAAAGCGCAGCAGTGCAGCGACGTGACGCTGATTGCGCCTGCGCAGATCCAGCAGGTGGCGTGGGGTGAAAACGAGGCGTTTATCAACTTACAGAGCGGCGACATGCTGACCGCGCGTCTGGTGGTCGGTGCTGACGGTGCGAACTCCTGGCTGCGGAATAAAGCCGATATTCCGCTGACCTTCTGGGATTACCGGCATCACGCTCTGGTGGCGACGATCCGTACCGAGGAGCCGCACGGCGGCGTGGCGCGGCAGATTTTCCACAACGACGGCATTCTGGCGTTCCTGCCGTTTGCCGATCCGCACCTGTGCTCGATTGTCTGGTCCCTGGTGCCTGAAAAAGCCCAGCTGATGCAGGAGGCGACGCCGGATGCCTTTAACCAGGCGCTGTGCATGGCGTTTGATAACCGCCTTGGCTTGTGCACCCTTGAAAGCGAGCGGCAGGTGTTCCCGTTAACCGGCCGCTACGCGCGTCAGTTTGCGGCGCACCGTCTGGCGCTGGTCGGTGATGCGGCGCATACCATTCATCCGCTGGCAGGGCAGGGCGTCAACCTTGGCTTTATGGACGCGGCGGAGCTGGTTGAGGAACTGCGTCGCCTGCATCGCGAAGGCAAAGATATCGGCCAGCATCTTTACCTGCGTCGCTACGAGCGCAGCCGCAAGCACAGTGCGGCGATGATGCTGGCGGGCATGCAGGGCTTCCGCGAGCTGTTTGCCGGCGCAAATCCGGCGAAAAAACTGCTGCGCGATATTGGTCTTAAACTGGCCGATACGCTTCCTGGCGTCAAACCTCAACTTCTTCGCCAGGCGATGGGTCTTAACGATCTTCCCGACTGGTTACGCTAATCTCGATCCCCGTCACACTTTATTTTCCCGGCCTCTGCGCCGGGGAAATTCCCTCGTTTGAAATATTCTAATTTCACGTCATTTTTCGCATTAGAAAATCTAATCTACGAGATTTTATGTTACGGAAATTCGGCCCGTTTTTCCGCATGAAATATCACCATGTGCTAAATCCTGTTAGATCATTGTTAATTTTGTGCGGGGTTAATCGCATTTTTCCAGTGAATAACTCTGTAGGCTTTTTAGCGTTTTTTGGTCATAAGCTAATGTGATGACCCGTTTTACCTTATGGTTAACCGCCGGTTTCGGTGGTAAGTTCGGGTAAAAGAGAACGTTTGCGTCGGCGCCAGGTAACGGGGCCGACACCGGGTTTCACGGTGAATTTTTCAACGAGGACAAGATGGCTCAACAGACTCCTTTGTACGAACAACACGTGTTATGCGGCGCCCGCATGGTGGACTTCCATGGCTGGATGATGCCGCTGCACTACGGCTCGCAGATTGATGAGCACCACGCGGTGCGCACCGATGCCGGTATGTTCGACGTGTCCCACATGACGATTGTCGATCTGCGCGGTAGCCGCACCCGGGAGTTTTTGCGTTATCTGCTGGCAAACGACGTCGCCAAACTGAAAACGCCGGGTAAAGCGCTCTATACCGGCATGCTGAACGCCTCGGGCGGCGTGATTGATGACCTTATCGTCTATTACTTCACTGAAGATTTCTTCCGCCTCGTTGTCAACTCCGCCACCCGCGAAAAAGACCTCTCCTGGATCACCCAACACGCCGAACCTTATGCCATCGACATCACCGTCCGTGACGACCTGTCGCTGATCGCCGTACAGGGGCCGAACGCGCAGGCGAAAGCCGCATCTCTGTTTAACGACGAGCAGCACAAAGCAACCGAAGGCATGAAGCCGTTCTTCGGCGTGCAGGCGGGCGATCTGTTTATCGCCACCACCGGCTACACCGGTGAAGCGGGCTACGAAATTGCGATGCCGAACGAGAAGGCCGCTGATTTCTGGCGCGCGCTGGTGGAAGCGGGCGTGAAGCCTGCGGGTCTGGGCGCGCGCGATACGCTGCGTCTGGAAGCGGGGATGAACCTCTACGGTCAGGAGATGGATGAAGGCGTCTCTCCGCTGGCCGCCAACATGGGCTGGACCATCGCATGGGAACCGGCTGACCGTGATTTTATTGGCCGTGAAGCGCTGGAGATGCAGCGCGAGAAGGGCACTGAACAGCTGGTGGGTCTGGTGATGACCGAGAAGGGAGTGCTGCGCGGTGAACTGCCGGTGCGCTTTACCGATGCTGACGGCAATCCTCGCGAAGGCGTGATCACCAGCGGTACCTTCTCCCCGACGCTGGGCTACAGTATTGCACTGGCACGCGTGCCGGCGGGCATTGGCGAAACGGCGGTGGTGCAAATCCGCAACCGCGAAATGCCGGTCAACGTGACCAAACCGATTTTTGTTCGCGCCGGTAAGCCGGTCGCCTAATCATTTTTATCAGGAGAACTTCAATGAGCAATGTGCCAGCAGAACTGAAATACAGCAAAGAACACGAGTGGCTGCGCAAAGAGGCGGACGGCACTTACACCGTAGGGATCACCGAGCACGCGCAAGAGCTGCTGGGCGACATGGTGTTTGTTGACCTGCCTGACGTGGGCACGACCGTTAGCGCGGGCGATGACTGCGCCGTGGCGGAGTCCGTAAAAGCGGCATCTGACATCTATGCTCCTGTGAGCGGCGAAATCGTTGCCGTCAACGACGCGCTGAGCGATTCGCCAGAGCTGGTGAACAGCGAGCCTTATGAAGGCGGCTGGATCTTCAAGATCAAAGCCAGCGACGAATCTCAGGTTGCCGCGCTGCTGGATGCGACCGCGTACGAAGCACTGTTAGAAGACGAGTAATTGTTTATCCCCCTCTCCTTTCGGGAGAGGGCAGGGGCGAGGGTGCCCATCTTCCCCTCACCCTAACCCTCTCCCAGAGGGAGAGGGAACTTAAATTCACTGCACGTTTCAGGAACCATCGCTCATGACACAGACTTTAAGCCAGCTTGAAAACCGTGGCGCCTTCATTGAACGTCACATTGGGCCGGATGCTCAGCAACAGCAGGAGATGCTGAAGACAGTTGGCGCGGATTCATTAAACGCACTGATCGGCCAGATTGTGCCAAAAGACATCCAGCTTGCCACGCCGCCTCAGGTGGGGGAAGCCACCACGGAATTCGCCGCGCTGGCGGAGCTGAAGGCTATCGCAGGCCTAAACAAGCGCTATAAGTCTTACATTGGCATGGGCTACACCAACGTGCAGTTACCGCCGGTTATCCTGCGCAACATGCTGGAAAACCCGGGCTGGTACACCGCTTACACCCCGTACCAGCCGGAAGTCTCCCAGGGCCGTCTGGAAGCGCTGCTGAACTTCCAGCAGGTGACACTGGATCTGACCGGGATGGACATCGCCTCCGCTTCGCTGCTGGATGAAGCGACCGCTGCCGCCGAAGCAATGGCGATGGCCAAACGCGTGAGCAAGCTGAAAAATGCCAACCGCTTCTTCGTCGCGGCGGACGTGCATCCCCAGACGCTGGACGTGGTGCGTACCCGCGCAGAGACCTTCGGGTTTGACGTGATCGTAGACGACGCTGACAAAGTGCTGGATCACCAGGACGTCTTCGGCGTGCTGCTGCAGCAGGTGGGCACCACCGGCGAAGTTCACGACTACGGCGCGCTGATTGCCGAGCTGAAAACCCGCAAAGTGGTTGTCAGCGTTGCCGCCGATTTTATGGCGCTGGTGCTGCTGACGGCGCCGGGTAAACAGGGCGCGGATATCGTATTCGGTTCAGCGCAACGCTTCGGCGTGCCGATGGGCTACGGCGGCCCGCACGCGGCGTTCTTCGGCGCGAAAGATGAATTCAAACGCTCCATGCCAGGCCGTATTATCGGCGTCTCAAAAGACGCTGCCGGTAACACCGCCCTGCGCATGGCGATGCAGACCCGCGAGCAGCACATCCGCCGCGAGAAAGCGAACTCCAACATCTGTACCTCCCAGGTGCTGCTGGCAAACATCGCCAGCCTGTACGCCGTGTTCCACGGCCCGGCTGGCCTGAAACGCATTGCCAGCCGAATTCACCGCCTGGCCGATATTCTGGCCTGCGGTCTGCAGCAGAAAGGCCTTAAGCTGCGCCACGCTCACTACTTCGACACCCTGTGTGTGGAAGTGGCGGACAAAGCGGCCGTGCTGGCGCGCGCGAATGCAGCAGAGATCAACCTGCGCAGCGACATCCACAACGCCGTCGGCATTACTCTGGATGAAAGCACCACCCGCGACGATATCCTTAACCTGTTCAGCGTGTTACTGGGTGACGCGCACGGTCTGGACATTGATGCGCTCGACAAAGAGGTCGCGCTCGACAGCCGCTCCATTCAGGAAAGCATGCTGCGTAACGATGCGATCCTGACGCATCCGGTGTTTAACCGCTACCACAGCGAAACCGAGATGATGCGCTATATGCACTCTCTGGAGCGCAAGGATCTGGCGCTGAACCAGGCGATGATCCCGCTGGGCTCCTGCACCATGAAGCTGAACGCCGCGGCGGAGATGATCCCGATCACCTGGCCTGAATTCTCCGAACTGCACCCGTTCTGCCCGCCAGAGCAGGCGGAAGGTTATCATATGATGATCAACCAGCTTTCCGACTGGCTGGTGAAACTGACCGGTTATGACGCGCTCTGCATGCAGCCGAACTCCGGCGCGCAGGGCGAATACGCGGGTCTGCTGGCGATCCGTCACTATCACGAAAGCCGCAACGAAGGTCACCGCGATATCTGCCTGATCCCAAGCTCCGCCCACGGTACCAACCCGGCCTCTGCCCAAATGGCGGGCATGGAAGTGGTGGTGGTGGCGTGCGATAAGAACGGCAACATCGATCTGGCCGACCTGCGCGCGAAAGCCGAGCAGGCGGGCGACAAGCTCTCCTGCATCATGGTGACCTACCCGTCTACCCACGGCGTGTACGAAGAGACCATCCGTGAAGTGTGCGAAGTGGTGCACCAGTACGGCGGTCAGGTTTACCTCGACGGCGCGAACATGAACGCTCAGGTGGGCATTACCTCTCCGGGCTTTATCGGCGCGGACGTGTCGCACCTGAACCTGCACAAAACCTTCTGCATCCCGCACGGCGGTGGCGGCCCGGGCATGGGACCAATCGGCGTGAAAGCGCACCTGGCACCGTTTGTACCGGGCCACAGCGTAGTGCAGATTGAAGGCATGCTGACCCGTCAGGGCGCGGTCTCTGCGGCACCGTTCGGTAGCGCCTCTATCCTGCCAATCAGCTGGATGTACATCCGCATGATGGGCGCGGAAGGGCTGAAGCAGGCGAGCCAGGTGGCGATCCTGAACGCCAACTATATTGCGACTCGCCTGAAGTCTGCCTTCCCGGTGCTCTATACTGGCCGCGACGGTCGCGTGGCGCACGAGTGCATCCTGGA
Organism: Enterobacter cloacae complex sp. ECL352; assembly: GCF_020149545.1. NCBI lineage: Bacteria > Pseudomonadati > Pseudomonadota > Gammaproteobacteria > Enterobacterales > Enterobacteriaceae > Enterobacter > Enterobacter cloacae complex sp. ECL352. The sequence goes on along the minus strand of NZ_CP083709.1, from coordinate 1,502,134 downwards.
TATTCGTCCTCTGAAAGAAGCGACGGGCATCAGCGAGCTGGATATCGCCAAGCGCCTGATCGACTACGGCTTCCACGCGCCAACCATGTCGTTCCCGGTTGCGGGTACGCTGATGGTTGAGCCGACCGAGTCTGAAAGCAAGGCCGAGCTGGACCGCTTTATCGACGCAATGCTGGCGATCCGCATGGAGATCGACCGCGTGCAGGACGGCGAATGGACGCTGGAAGATAACCCGCTGGTTAACGCTCCGCACACCCAGCACGAAATGGTGGCAGAGTGGAACCACGGCTATTCCCGCGAGCTGGCGGTCTTTCCGGCAGGCGTGGCAAACAAATACTGGCCGACCGTGAAGCGTCTTGATGACGTGTACGGCGACCGTAACCTGTTCTGCTCCTGCGTGCCGATGAGCGAATACCAGTAATATTATTGGTGTAGTCATAAAGGCCGGGTAAGGCGAAGCCGCCACCCGGCTTTTTTATTGGGAGAAGAAAATGGCAATAGCACTGGTCACCGGCGCCAGCCGGGGCATTGGGAAAGCCACCGCGCTGCAGCTGGCGCGCGAAGGCTACACCGTGGCGGTGAACTATCACCACAACATTAAAGCCGCGACGGACGTGATCAACCAGATCGTTGAAGCGGGCGGTAAAGCCTTTGCCGTCCGCGCGGATATAAGTGATGAAGCCCAGGTGCTGGCGATGTTTGACAGCCTCGATCGTGAAGGCGAGCCGCTTCGTGCGCTGGTCAATAATGCGGGCATTCTGTTTGAGCAATCCACTATCGAGAACCTCTCCGCTGAGCGCATTAACCGCGTCCTGGCGACCAACGTCACGGGCTACTTTCTCTGCTGCCGGGAAGCGGTAAAACGCATGTCCTTCAGGCATGGCGGCAAGGGTGGGGCGATAGTGAACGTCTCTTCCGCCGCGTCGCGCCTGGGCGCGCCGGGTGAATATGTGGATTATGCCGCGTCCAAGGGGGCGGTCGATTCGCTGACAACCGGGCTATCGCTGGAAGTGGCGGCGCAGGGCATTCGCGTCAACTGCGTGCGTCCGGGTCTGATTTATACCGATATTCATGCGTCCGGCGGAGAGCCGGGGCGAGTGGATCGCGTGAAATCCTTGCTGCCGATGCAGCGCGGCGGCCAGCCGGAAGAGGTGGCGCAGGCGATTGTCTGGCTGCTGAGCGAGAAGGCGTCGTACGTAACGGGCAGTTTTATTGAGTTGGCGGGCGGGAAGTAAACCCCTCTCCCAAAGGGGAGAGGGGATCAATCGTAGGCCGGTGCAAGCGTAGCGCCGCCCGGCGTTACGGCGTTAAAGTTTCTCGCCGTTGCTGGCAATCACTTCCTTATACCAGTTAAAGCTCTTCTTGCGGGAACGCGACATGTCGCCCGTGCCGTCGTCGTGCTTGTTCACGTAGATAAAGCCGTAGCGCTTGCTGTACTGGCCGGTGGTGAACGACACGCAGTCGATGCAGCCCCATGGCGTATAGCCCATCAGATCCACGCCGTCGTGCGTCACGGCTTTGATCATCTCTTCCACGTGGGCACGCAGGTAGTCGATGCGATAGTCGTCGTTGATGCTGCCGTCCTCTTCCACCTTATCGTAGGCGCCGAACCCGTTTTCCACGATAAACAGCGGCTTCTGATAACGTTCGTACAGTTCGCACAGGGAATAGCGCAGGCCTACCGGATCGATCTGCCAGCCCCAGTCGGACGCCTTCACGTGCGGATTCGGCACGCTGCCTTCGAAGCCGGAAATCGCATCGCCGGTCCCGCCTTCCGCTTTCACCGCGTTGGTCATGTAGTAGCTGAAACCTAAGTAGTCGCAGGTACCTTCACGCAGGATCTGCTCATCGCCTGCCTCCATTTTGATGGAGAAGCCGCGGCGCTCCCACTCGTTCAGCACGTAGGACGGGTAGTAACCACGCAGCTGGACGTCGGTAAAGACATAGCGCTCGCGCATGGATTCCTGGGCGAACATCACGTCTTCCGGTTTGCAGGAGAACGGATAGAGCGCCACCATCGCCAGCATGCAGCCAACTTTCATCTCAGGGTTGATGCGGCGCGCGGCTTTCACCGCCAGGGCGCTGGCCACAAACTGGTGGTGCAGGACCTGGTACATGGTCTCTTCCGGATTGTCATGTTCGGTATAGACCACGCCCGAGCAGCAGTAACCGAACAGCGGCGCGCGCCAGTTACGCTGGTTATTGATTTCGTTGAAGGTCATCCAGTATTTGACCTTGTTTTTGTAGCGCTCAAAAACCACTTCCGCGAAGCGCACGAAGAAATCGACCACTTTACGGTTGGTCCAGCTACCGTACTCCTGTACCAGGTGCAGCGGCATTTCGAAGTGGGAGAGGGTGATCACCGGTTCGATGTTGTATTTCAGCAGCTCGTCGAACATGTCGTCGTAGAACTTCAGCCCCTCTTCGTTTGGCTGCGTTTCGTCACCTTTCGGGAAGATGCGCGTCCAGGCGATAGAGGTGCGGAAGCACTTGAAACCCATCTCGGCAAACAGCTTGATGTCTTCTTTATAGTGGCCGTGGAAGTCGATGGCCTCGTGGTTTGGGTAGTATTTACCCGGCACTACTTCCTGGGTGATTTCGCGCGGGACGCCGTGCGCACCGCCGGTCAATACGTCACAAATGCTTGGCCCTTTGCCGCCTTTGTTCCAGCCGCCTTCAACCTGGTGAGCGGCAACCGCGCCGCCCCATAAAAAATCTTTTGGTAAGGTTAATTTTTTCATCGCTGCTCTTCTCAATAAATGGCTTATTGGCATCGAGTCTAGCAAAGCGAAATTGAATGTCACGATATAACAATTCACAGTAAATGTGATTTGTTACATCAAAAAAACAGGGTGTTTTATTCTGTAAGTTTCTTCGCCAGTTTACGTCCGAGAGACTCCAGAATATAAATGACGGGAATTTGCGTGGTGATGTCGTAGACGCCTGCAATACGCGTCTGAGGAACATGCCAGGAGAGATTAAAGTCCGCCAGTTTTGCGAGACGCGAGTGCTCGTGGCTGGTTATCGAGAGCACCTTGCAGTGATGCAGGCTGAACTGGCTGGCGAAGCGCAGGATCTCCTCGGTCTCGCCAGAGACGGAAAGCACAATCGCCAGCGCATTTTTCGCCATATCATTGGTGACCGGGAAATAAGGGTCATCAATATGGTTACTGAATTTCCCGATATTAGAAAAGAAGCGTGCGCCATATTTTGCCAGCGAACCCGATGTTCCGGCACCGACAAATATAATTCGCTCTGACGATAAAATAATATCAACCGCATTATCTAATAGCGCATCGAACTCTTCATTATTCACGCTTTTAAAAAAGCTGATAATTTCGCTGGCACCGAAATTTGCCTGCTGGGGCTCGTTCTGTTCAAGATAAAGCTTAAAGCGCACCCGAAATTCAGAATACCCTTCGCAGTTAAGCTTGCGGCAAAAGCGCAGGATGGTCGTGGTTGAGACGTCTGCCGCATCCGCCAGCTCGCGGATGGTCATGTACATCACTTTGTCACGATTTTTTATGACATAGTTGTAGACCATCATCTCCAGGTTATTGAGACTGGCAATGGCGGAATGGGAGAACATGCTCACAATGGCTACACTCACTCATCAGACTTTTCTTCAGGGAATAATAACATGCAGCCAAACGACATCACTTTTTTTCAGCGCTTTCAGGACGACATCCTGGCCGGACGTAAAACCATCACTATCCGGGATAAAAGTGAATCCCATTTCAAAACCGGCGATATCCTGCGGGTGGGGCGTTATGAGGATGATGGTTATTTTTGCACCATTGAAGTAACAGGAACGTCAACCGTTACGTTCGACACATTGACGCAAAAACATGCTGAACAGGAGAACATGACCCTGGATGAATTCAAAAGCGTGATCGCAGAGATCTACCCCAGGCAGAACCAGTTTTATGTAATTGATTTTAAATGTTTATAATTGAAATCGAAACGCACGTTCGCTGAAATTAAAGTGTAACTGTCTGATTGTAATTTAGAAATGTTATGTTTAACTTTATTTTAGCTAACAGGTGTTCACTGGAATCATTCTCAGTTAGCATAGTTATGCGATGAATAATCATCTTTTGTTTTCCCGGAGTTTTGTATGGTGAGCAGACCATTAATCGCACAGGGATATTCGCTGGCTGAGGAAGTAGCCAACAGCATCAGCCACGGCATTGGCCTGGTGTTTGGGATTGTCGGTTTAGTGTTATTGCTGGTGCAGGCGGTGGACGCCAATGCCAGCGCGATGGCCATTACCAGCTACAGCCTGTATGGCGGGAGTATGATCCTGCTGTTCCTGGCGTCGACGCTGTATCACGCGATCCCGCATCAGCGGGCCAAGATGTGGCTCAAGAAATTTGACCACTGCGCTATCTATCTTCTGATTGCAGGCACTTACACACCGTTTTTGCTGGTGGGGCTCAACTCACCGCTGTCGCGTGGCCTGATGATTGTTATCTGGAGCCTGGCACTGCTGGGGATCCTGTTTAAGCTGACCATCGCGCACCGGTTTAAGGTGCTGTCACTGGTCACCTATCTGACAATGGGCTGGCTGTCGCTGATTGTGGTGTATCAACTGGCAATCAAACTGTCGGTAGGGGGCGTGACGCTTCTGGCCTTAGGAGGCGTGGTGTACTCGCTCGGCGTGATTTTCTACGTCTGCAAGCGCATCCCGTACAACCATGCCATCTGGCACGGCTTTGTGCTGGGCGGCAGCGTATGCCACTTTTTGGCGATCTATTTGTACGTGGGGCAGGTGTAGTTTTTTCCATCGTGCGGGCGGTCGCCCTCACCCCGGCCCTCTCCCACAGGGAGAGGGAGGGCACCTGGATACGATTACTCTTCTAACGAATATGGCAACGGCTCGATGCTCAGCGTGTTCGCATCGTCACGCACGCGGAACACGCTGTCGGCTTCCATGTCGTTGTTCATGACGGCCTGTACCAAAAGACGTCCATCATCGAGCTGTACGGCGGCTAACACGGTGCCGGTGCGGCGCCAGTTATCACCCATCTTCAGCTCTAAGTCTTCACCCGCTTCAGGTACACGGCTGGCATGGCCCGCCAGCGTCCACAGCGCTCGTTTGTTAGCTCCGCGGAATTTTGCACGCGCCACCATCTCCTGGCCGGTATAACAGCCCTTTTTAAAGCTGATACCCCCCAGCGCCTGCAGGTTCGTTGCCTGAGGAATGAACTGCGCGCTGTTTGCGGCGTCAATCACCGGCAGACCCGCTTCGATATTCAGCGCCAGCCACTGCTGACTGTTGTTGAGCTGCGCTTCGCCGCGCAGCGCTTCTGTCACGCGTTCGGCCGTTGCCGCATCCGTGACTAACAGGAAACGCTCCGCAGGGTGTTCAAACCACAGGATGGAGGTCGCGCCTTCGCTGACCACCTGCTTTTCTGCATCCGGCAGTTCGCTGAAGAGATTTTTCAGCGCCGCACGCGCCTGAAAACCGGCCACTCCCAGCAGGACATGTTCGTCGTCCGGGGCGATAGTGACTTTGGAGAAGACCGCGTACTTCTTCAGCTCTTTGAGCTGGGCCTCTTGCAGGCTGCGGCGCTCAATAAAGGCAAAGCCGTCCTGACGGCGGAAGAGTCGCAGGTTGCTCCACATTTTGCCTTTTGGATCGCAATGCGCTGCCAGCAGGTGCTGGTGTTCGGTCATCTGGCTGACGTCGGCGGTCACCTGGCCCTGCAGATATTTTTCGGCGTCGGCACCGGTGAGCGTTGCCAGCGCCCAGTCATCAAGAGAAATAAGCGTCAGCGGCAGACGCGCAGAGGCGGCGGGCTGGCGAGGAGAAAATGGTGTAAATGCCATAACGATATCCTGAATTGCTTAACGCTTTGATAATGCCTAATGGTAAAAGAGCCTGCAGGCAATGCAAGCGCTTTCAACAGACCATTTGTGCCCTAAACCAGTTATGCGTAGCGCTACGCAAAATAATGTAATCCGCTGTCTTTGTAGGGATTATTCTGGAAGCCTGCTCGGCGATCGCAATATTCCAGTAATGAAACGGTCAAAAACACGTTACACTAGCTGGTGTCCCCGTAGAGAAATAAAGAACACTGAACGGGGTCCCGACTGTGCCAAACGTAATGCAGGAAACTGAACATGGATATTAACAACAAGGCCCGTATTCACTGGGCGTGCCGTCGCGGCATGCGTGAACTTGATATTTCCATCATGCCTTTCTTCGAATATGAGTATGACAGCTTAAGCGATGATGATAAGCGTCTGTTTGTTCGCCTGCTTGAGTCTGACGATCCGGATTTATTCAACTGGCTGATGAACCACGGCAAACCCGCCGACACCGAGTTGCAACGGATGGTGCAATTAATTCAAACACGGAATCGGGAACGTGGTCCTGTGGCAATCTGATCTTCGCGTCTCGTGGCGCTCGCAGTGGATGTCTTTATTGCTCCACGGCCTGGTCGCGGCCTTTGTTTTACTGATGCCGTGGCCGCTGAGCTATACGCCGCTGTGGCTGCTGTTACTGTCGTTTGTCGTTTTTGACAGCGTACGCAGCCAGCGTCGCATTAATGCCCGTCAGGGAGAGATTAAATTACTGATGGATTCCCGCCTGCGCTGGCAGGGTAAAGAGTGGGATATTCTCGGTATGCCCTGGATGCTCAACTGCGGCATGATGTTACGGTTACGCAAGGTGGACGGCGGGCGTTGCCAGCATCTGTGGCTGGCGGCTGACAGTATGGATGCTGCCGAGTGGCGAGACCTGCGCCGGATGCTGTTGCAACAGACGACGCAGGGGTAATGCGCGTTAGCTAAACTTTTCAGCCATTTCGCCCAGAATCTGCTCGCACCAGCTTTGCAGGCGCTCATCGCTGAGATCGTACTGGTTGGTTTCATCCAGCGCGAGTCCAACAAACAGTTCGCCGTCGGCAATAATCGGTTTTTTACTGGTGAACTCGTAACCTTCGGTTGGCCAGTAGCCGATAAACGACACTCCTTTCGGCGCCAACTTGTCATGCAGCATGCCGAGCGCGTCCAGGAACCATTCCCCGTAGCCCAGCTGATCCCCCATGCCGTACATGGCAATGATTTTGCCGTCGAGATTGAGTGAATCGAGTTGATCCCAGATGGCTTCCCAGTCTTCCTGTATCTCACCAAAATCCCAGGTTGGGATGCCAAGAATCAGTACATCGTACTGTTCCATCAGCGCGACCGCGTCATCTTTCAGGTTATGCAACGTCACCAGTTCCGGGCCAATGATGTCGCGAATTTTCTCTGCCGCCATTTCGGTGTAGCAGGTGCTGGAACCATAGAACAGACCAATATTCATCGCGTAACTATCTCAATACTTGCTTTGACTTTGCGCGTAGTGTACCAGAAACCGGTCGCAATCAGGCATAATGGCCTGACTGCAAAATCAAAGGGGCTGATGTGGAAAAGGATCTCGCACTGATCGAACAGTTTCTCGACGCGCTGTGGCTGGAGAAAAATCTTGCCGAGAATACCCTCAGCGCCTACCGTCGCGATCTCACCATGCTGGTGGAGTGGCTTGCGCACCGGGGGTTATCCCTTGCGAGCGCGCAGCGTGACGACCTGCAGGCGCTGCTTGGGGAACGTATCGCAGGGGGCTACAAAGCCACCAGTTCCGCGCGTTTGCTTAGCGCCATGCGTCGGCTGTTCCAGCACCTCTACCGTGAGAAGATCCGCGAAGACGATCCCAGCGCGCTGCTGGCATCTCCTAAGCTCCCGCAGCGGCTGCCGAAAGATCTCAGCGAAGCACAAGTTGAGAGATTATTACAGTCACCGGCTGTTGACCTGCCGCTGGAGTTACGCGATAAAGCCATGCTTGAGCTATTGTATGCTACCGGCTTGCGCGTTTCGGAACTGGTTGGCCTGACGATGAGCGACATCAGCCTGCGTCAGGGCGTGGTGCGCGTCATTGGTAAAGGCAACAAGGAAAGGCTGGTTCCGCTGGGTGAAGAGGCGGTTTACTGGCTGGAAACTTACCTGGAGCATGGTCGTCCGTGGCTGCTCAATGGTACGTCTATCGACGTCCTGTTTCCGAGCCAGCGCGCCCAGCAGATGACGCGGCAAACGTTCTGGCATCGCATCAAGCATTACGCCACACTGGCGGGTATCGATAGTGAAAAGCTTTCGCCGCACGTATTGCGTCACGCCTTCGCGACGCATCTGTTAAACCACGGCGCTGATTTACGCGTGGTGCAGATGCTGCTGGGCCACAGCGATCTTTCCACGACGCAAATTTACACCCATGTCGCGACGGAACGCCTGCGGCAGCTACACCAACAGCACCACCCTCGTGCGTGAGTGCCGACGAATTGTAACAGGATCACATATGAAAAAGACTTTCGCGCTGTTCACCCTGCTGGCAGCTTCATTTACCGGTTTCGCCCATGCGGACGACGCCGCCATCAAACAGTCACTGGCTAAGCTTGGCGTCACCGGTAGCGATATTCAGCCTGCACCGGTTGCCGGCATGAAAACGGTACTCACCAACAGCGGCGTGCTGTACGTCACCGAAGACGGCAAACACATTATTCAGGGGCCAATGTACGACGTGAGCGGCGCGCAGCCGGTAAACGTCACCAACCAGCTGCTGATGAAAAACCTGAACGCGCTCGAAAAAGAGATGATCGTCTATAAAGCGGCGCAGGAAAAACACGTCATTACCGTCTTCACCGACATCACCTGCGGCTACTGCCACAAGCTGCATGAAGAGATGAAAGACTATAACGCGCTGGGCATTACTGTGCGTTACCTGGCCTTCCCGCGCGCGGGCGTGCAGAGCCAGCCAGAGCAGGACATGAAGGCTATCTGGTGTGCGAAAGACCGCAACAAAGCGTTCGACGACGCGATGAACGGCAAAGGCGTTAAGCCGGCCTCCTGCGACATTGATATCGCTAACCACTATGCGCTCGGCGTGCAGTTTGGCGTGAGCGGTACGCCAGCGATTGTCCTGAGCAACGGCTATGTTGTTCCGGGCTATCAGGGACCAAAAGAGATGAAAGAGTTCCTCGACGCGCACCAGAAACAGTTTGGTGGTAAATAATCCGCGTGAAAGCCCCGATAAAATTGCGCCGCCGCGAGGCGGTTGAACCCGTTGATTTACCGGACGATCTCCCGGCGCTGCTTAAGCGTCTCTACGCCAGCCGCGGCGTGCGTCGCGCTGAGGATCTTGAACGCAGCGTGAAAGGGATGCTGCCCTGGCAGCAGCTGAGCGGTATCGAAAAAGCCACCGAAATGCTCTACAACGCGCTTCGAGAGGGAACGCGGATTGTGGTGGTGGGCGATTTCGACGCCGACGGCGCAACCAGCACCGCGCTGAGCGTGCTCAGCCTGCGCGCGCTGGGCTGCGATAACGTCACGTATCTGGTACCGAACCGTTTTGAAGACGGCTATGGCCTCAGCCCGGAAGTGGTCGATCAGGCCCACGCCCGTGGTGCACAGATGATCATGACCGTCGATAACGGGATCTCCTCCCATGCGGGCGTCGATCATGCTCACGCGTTGGGGATCCCGGTGCTGGTCACCGATCACCACCTGCCGGGCGAAACGCTGCCCGATGCGGAAGCGATTATTAACCCCAACCTGCGCGACTGCGATTTCCCGTCGAAATCCCTCGCAGGCGTGGGCGTAGCGTTTTATCTGATGCTGGCGTTACGGACCCTGCTGCGCGATAAGGGCTGGTTCGACTCTCGCGGTATTGCCGTACCGAACCTGGCCGAATATCTCGATCTGGTGGCGCTGGGCACCGTCGCGGACGTGGTACCGCTCGATACCAATAACCGCATTTTGACCTGGCAGGGCCTAAGCCGTATCCGGGCAGGCAAGTGCCGTCCGGGGATCAAGGCGCTGCTGGAGATTGCCAACCGCGATCCGCTCAAGCTGGCGGCCAGCGATTTGGGTTTTGCCCTCGGGCCGCGTCTGAACGCAGCCGGAAGGCTGGACGATATGTCCGTCGGCGTGGCGCTGCTGCTGTGCGACAACATCGGTGAAGCGCGCGTGCTGGCCAACGAGCTGGACGCGCTGAACCAGACACGCAAAGAGATTGAGCAGGGGATGCAGGCCGAAGCGCTGACCCTATGCGAAAAGCTTGAACGCAGCGGCGATACGCTGCCGGGCGGCCTGGCGATGTACCATCCTGAGTGGCACCAGGGCGTGGTCGGCATTCTGGCGTCGCGCATTAAAGAGCGTTTCCACCGCCCGGTGATCGCGTTCGCCCCCGCAGGCGACGGCACGCTGAAAGGCTCAGGCCGTTCGATTCAGGGTTTGCACATGCGCGATGCGCTGGAGCGTCTCGATACGCTGTATCCGGGTCTGATGATCAAGTTTGGCGGCCATGCGATGGCGGCGGGCCTGTCGCTGGAAGAGGCGAAGTTCGACGAGTTTCAGCGGCTGTTTGGTGAACTGGTCACCGACTGGATTGATCCGGCCCTGTTGCAGGGGGAAGTGGTGTCCGATGGCGAGCTTTCACCGCTTGAGATGACGATGGACGTGGCGCAAATGCTCCGCGATGCCGGTCCGTGGGGGCAGATGTTCCCGGAACCGCTGTTCGACGGGCGTTTCCGCCTGCTGCAGCAGCGTATTGTCGGCGAACGTCATCTGAAAGTGATGGTCGAGCCCGTGGGCGGTGGTCCGCTGCTGGACGGCATCGCCTTCAACGTTGACACGGCGGTATGGCCGGACAACGGCGTGCGCGAGGTTGAGCTGGCGTACAAACTGGACATCAACGAGTTTCGCGGTAACCGCACCCTGCAGATCATCATCGACAATATCTGGCCAATTTAGCGGCAGTAATCTCTATAAAAAAGGGCGTGGATTCGGTACAATCCCGCTCTTATCACCGCATTTTGACAAGTCCATAAAAGAAAACAGACCATGTTTGAAATTAATCCGGTAAAAAACCGTATTCAGGACCTCACGGAGCGCTCTGACGTTCTTAGGGGGTATCTTTGACTACGATGCCAAGAAAGAGCGTCTTGAAGAAGTAAACGCCGAGCTGGAACAGCCGGACGTGTGGAACGAACCTGAACGCGCACAGGCGCTGGGTAAAGAGCGTTCCTCTCTCGAAGCTATCGTAGATACGCTGGATCAAATGGCTCAGGGGCTGGAAGATGTTTCCGGTTTGCTGGAGCTGGCCGTCGAAGCCGACGACGAAGAAACCTTTAACGAAGCCGTGGCAGAACTCGACGTGCTGGAAGAGAAGCTGGCGCAGCTTGAGTTCCGCCGTATGTTCTCCGGCGAATACGACAGCGCTGACTGCTATCTCGATATTCAGGCGGGTTCTGGCGGCACCGAAGCGCAGGACTGGGCCAGCATGCTGACGCGTATGTACCTGCGTTGGGCAGAAGCGCGCGGCTTCAAAACCGAAATTATCGAAGAGTCTGAAGGTGAAGTTGCGGGTCTGAAATCCGTCACCATCAAGATCATTGGCGATTACGCCTACGGCTGGCTGCGTACCGAAACCGGCGTTCACCGCCTGGTGCGTAAGAGCCCGTTCGACTCCGGTGGCCGCCGTCATACCTCCTTCAGCTCCGCGTTTGTTTACCCGGAAGTTGATGAAGATATTGATATCGAAATTAACCCGGCGGACCTGCGTATCGACGTTTATCGCGCATCCGGCGCGGGTGGTCAGCACGTTAACCGTACGGAATCGGCGGTGCGTATTACCCACATTCCTACCGGGCTGGTAACACAGTGCCAGAACGACCGTTCCCAGCATAAGAACAAAGACCAGGCCATGAAGCAGATGAAAGCGAAGCTTTATGAGCTGGAGATGCAGAAGAAAAATGCTGAGAAACAGGCGATGGAAGACAACAAGTCCGACATCGGTTGGGGCAGCCAGATCCGTTCTTACGTCCTTGATGACTCCCGCATCAAAGACCTGCGTACCGGGGTTGAAACCCGCAACACGCAGGCGGTGCTGGACGGCAGCCTGGACCAATTTATCGAAGCAAGTTTGAAAGCAGGGTTATGAGGAACCAACATGTCTGAACAACAAGCACAGGGCGCTGACGCGGTAGTCGATCTTAACAACGAACTGAAAACCCGCCGCGAGAAGCTGGCAGCGCTGCGCGAGCAGGGCGTGCCGTTCCCGAACGATTTTCGTCGTGACCATACCTCAGACCAACTGCACGCTGACTTCGACGCTAAAGAGAACGAAGAGCTGGAAGCGCTGAACGTTGAAGTGGCCGTTGCAGGCCGCATGATGACCCGTCGTATCATGGGTAAAGCCTCCTTCGTGACCTTGCAGGACGTTGGTGGCCGTATTCAGCTGTACGTTTCCCGTGACGACCTGCCGGAAGGCATCTACAACGAGCAGTTCAAGAAGTGGGACCTGGGCGATATCCTGGGCGCGAAAGGTAAACTGTTCAAAACCAAAACCGGTGAACTGTCTATCCACTGCACCGAGCTGCGTCTGCTGACCAAAGCCCTGCGCCCGCTGCCGGACAAATTCCACGGCCTGCAGGATCAGGAAGCGCGCTATCGTCAGCGCTACCTGGATCTCATCTCTAACGATGAATCCCGTAAGACCTTCAAAATTCGCTCTCAGATCATGGCCGGTATCCGCCAGTTCATGGTCAACCGCGACTTTATGGAAGTGGAAACCCCAATGATGCAGGTGATCCCTGGCGGCGCGTCTGCGCGTCCGTTCATCACCCATCACAACGCCCTGGACCTGGACATGTACCTGCGTATCGCGCCGGAACTGTACCTGAAGCGTCTGGTGGTCGGTGGTTTCGACCGCGTGTTCGAAATCAACCGTAACTTCCGTAACGAAGGTATCTCCGTTCGTCATAACCCAGAGTTCACCATGATGGAACTCTATATGGCGTATGCGGATTACAAAGATCTGATCGAGCTGACCGAATCCCTGTTCCGCACCCTGGCGCAGGACATTCTGGGCACCACGCAGGTTCCTTACGGTGAAGAAGTCTTCGACTTCGGCAAGCCGTTCGAAAAACTGACCATGCGCGAAGCGATCAAGAAATACCGTCCGGAAACCAATATGGCGGACCTGGATAACTTCGATTCTGCGAAAGCGATCGCGGAAAGCATCGGTATCAAGGTTGAGAAGAGCTGGGGTCTGGGCCGTATCGTGACCGAGATCTTCGAAGAAGTGGCCGAAGCGCACCTGATTCAGCCGACCTTCATCACCGAATACCCGGCTGAAGTCTCTCCGCTGGCGCGTCGTAATGACGAGAACCCGGAAATCACCGATCGCTTCGAATTCTTCATCGGCGGCCGTGAAATCGGCAACGGCTTTAGCGAGCTGAACGATGCGGAAGACCAGGCTCAGCGCTTCCAGGATCAGGTTGACGCGAAAGCGGCAGGCGACGACGAAGCGATGTTCTTCGACGAAGACTACGTGACCGCACTGGAGCACGGTCTGCCACCAACGGCGGGCCTTGGGATTGGTATCGACCGTATGGTCATGCTGTTCACCAACAGCCACACCATCCGCGACGTGATCCTGTTCCCGGCGATGCGCCCGGTGAAATAAGGCGTTAAGATGTAAAAAAAGCCCCGAAAGGGGCTTTTTTATTGCGCCGCGAAGGCTTTGAGTTTTTCGCGGGCGGTTGTCGCTTCCATGACCATCCACGGGCTAAAGGCCCAGGGCGTCGCGTCCAGCGCGCGGAATAACGCGCCCAGCTCCACCCACTGATAGTCCATCACTTCATCTTCGTTTATCGTCACGTCATTGGTGATGCGGGCCGCGAATACCGGGCAAATTTCGTTTTCCACAATCCCCGACGGGTCGGTTTCCCTATAGCGAAATTCAGGGGCGACGGCGGTGATATCGGTCAGCTCAGCGCCCACTTCAAAGCGGCAGCGGCGGATTATCGCCTGTATCGTCTCTTCGCCGGACTGCGGGTGGCCGCAGACGGAGTTGGTCCAGACGCCGGGCCAGGCTTTTTTGGTTAAGGCGCGCCGGGTGATCAGACATTCGCCGTTTGCGTTAAAAAGCCAGGAAGAGAAAGCCAGATGCAGCGGGGTATGTAAGGTGTGCGCGGCATATTTTTCCTGAGTGCCAATCACCATTCCCTGGTCGTTTACCAAAATAACGTGTTCTTGAATACTCATTGATGCTCCAGTGCCAAAATGCCGAGTGGTTCAGCACCATCAGCCGGGACATTATACTGCATTCTTATACGAACGGTTTGGCGCGTAGAGCGGAAAAGGGCATGACCCATATTCGTTTTGGCTGTTATCATAGTGCGCCATTCACGCTGACCGAGGATCTGTTTTGTTTGCAGGAAGCCTGACGAGAAATCCCATCACCGCCATTTTTTGCCTGACGCTGACGCTATTGCTGGCGGGCTGTTCAGGGAGCAAATCTTCGGATATGGGCAGCTATTCCGGTTCGGTCTATACCGTTAAGCGCGGGGATACGCTGTACCGGATTTCGCGCGCAACGGGGACCAGCGTGAAGGATCTGGCGCGGCTGAATAACCTCTCTCCGCCCTACACCATCGAGGTGGGGCAGCAGTTGAAGGTTAGCGGCGGCTCGTCCTCGGGCAAAAAATCCTCTTCGAAAGGCAAAACCGCCAAAGTGACGCCGTCCTATCAGGTGCCGCAATCATCATGGCCGCCGGTTGGACAGCGCTGCTGGATTTGGCCTGCCAGCGGTAAAGTGGTCGCCCCTTACTCACTTTCTGAAGGTGGCAACAAGGGTATTGATATCGCCGCTGCGCGCGGTACGCCGGTTTATGCCTCCGGGGCAGGGAAGGTGGTGTACGTGGGTAACCAGCTGCGCGGCTACGGTAACCTGATCATGATTAAGCATGGCGAAGACTACATCACGGCCTATGCGCACAACGACACGATGCTGGTCAACAACGGGCAGAACGTCAAAGCCGGGCAGAAGATTGCCACCATGGGCAGCACCGGCACGGACGCGGTGAAGCTGCACTTCCAGATTCGCTATAAGGCGACTGCCATCGACCCGCAGCGTTATCTGCCTGCGCCCGGCAGCAAACCGAAGTGCTAAGTGATTATTTTATCGCCGGTTAGTTGTTAAGAGGCTTGTATGAAGGTGCGTAAGGTCTATAATGCCATACGCACCTCAAAGCGGGCGTAGTTCAATGGTAGAACGAGAGCTTCCCAAGCTCTATACGAGGGTTCGATTCCCTTCGCCCGCTCCAGCTTTTCCTGATGTTATCTTCCTTTGCCTGTTTTTATCCTGTCCACGCTTTCCCATACAGATATCGTCATGCTGTTGATTGATAACTTCAAAGACGTTATCGCGCGAGCCCCGATATTCAGCACTGAAATATCAGACTCCATCAGAGTTTGCAGCACGATGAGTGTAACGGGTAATTTAATCAGCACTACTCGCTGACGTTTACATCTCATTATTGGGAAGGTTAGTTAATATTTTGTGAAAGAAGGAACCATGATCGAATAATAAAGCTTTCAGAAACTACACTCTTCTTTATCACGGATTTTTATTTTTTTAGACTTAACGCAAATATTACTACTAATTATAGTAGCCCTCTTTTTGAGACTATTCTCTATTGCGTCGGAGCTGGCATAATTAAGAAAACCAAAAAATATTATCCTTTTATATGCGCTATTACAGCAAAGCCGTCTTTTTTTGCTCGTTATTTTTTTGCTCTCTGAGCCATGCAGCCCCCCTTACTCCTGCTGACCGGGACACCGTGCGTCAGCAGCAGGAGGAACTGTTATTAAAGAACCAGCAACAGCGTGAAGAGCTGGAGCGGAGTATTCCTCGCCCGGCGCCTGCCAGAACTCTGCCTGCAGCCGGCACCGGGCCCTGCTTCACCATTGATACCATTACCCTTTCCGGCACGACCCTCATTTCCCCGAAAACGCGGCAGACCCTGGTTGCGCCGTGGCAGGGCCGGTGTCTGGATATGGCGAAAATAACGGAGCTTCTCGCCCGTATTTCTGACTGGTATATCAGCCGGGGATATATCACCAGCCGCGCCTTTCTTACCGAGCAGGATCTCTCCGGCGGTCAGCTGAATATTGTGGTGCTGGAAGGGCGGCTGGAAGCGATCCGTCTGGAAGGTGAAACGCCGCGCATGCTGAAAATGGCGTTTCCGGGACGGGTGGGTGGCATCCTTAATTTACGCGACATCGAACAGGGGATGGAGCAAATTAACCGTTTGCGCGCCGAGCCGGTTCAGATTGAAATTCTGCCGGGAACGCAGGCCGGATATTCCATCGTTAATCTCACGGGCAAGCCGGAATTTCCGTTAAGTGCATCCGTGAGCCTGGATAATAGCGGGCAGAAGAGCACCGGTGAAAACCAGCTGAACGGCGTGCTCACCGCCAATAATATGCTGGGGCTGGCGGATAAATGGTTTGTCAGCGGCGGGCGCAGCAGCGATTTTGCCAGCGCGTACGATGCGCAGAATTTCCAGGCGGGCGTCAGCGTGCCGTCTGGCTACGGCCTGCTGGACTACAGCTACGCCTGGAGTAACTACCGGACCACCATCAGTAACCAGGGCTTCAACTGGCTCTCCACGGGCGATACGAAAACCCACCGCCTTAACGCGTCCTGGGTGGTTTTCCGCAACGGGGATGTCAAAACCGGCATTGCGGCGGGCGTGGTTCAGCGCTCCAGCCGCAACTGGCTGAACGACGCGCCGCTTAAGAGCAGCACGCGCAACCTCTCGAGCCTGGTCCTGGGGATTACCCATACGCAAAAAATGCTGGGCGGCGTGGCGACCTTCAACCCGACCTGGAGCCACGGCATGCCGTGGTTCAATGCCGAAACCGACGAAAATAAATCCGGGGATATGCCGCGGGCAGAGTTCCGCAAATGGAGCCTGAACGCCAGCTTCCAGCGTCCAGTCGCCCGTAACGCGTGGTGGCTGACCAGCGCCTACGGCCAGTGGTCGCCCGACCGGCTGTACGGCGCCGAGCGCCTGACGCTCGGCGGCGAAAGCTCCGTGCGCGGTTTTAAAGAGCAGTACCTGTCCGGGGACAACGGCGGCTACTGGCGTAACGAGCTGGGGTATTCCCTCTTCACCCTCCCGGTGATTGGCGCGGTAAGCGCAACGGTCGCCGTTGACGGCGGCTGGCTGGAAAAAGACCGTCAGGACCGCTTTGCCTCCGGCACGCTGTGGGGCGGTTCGGTGGGGCTGAGCAGCGCAGGACGCGGGTACAGCAGCCAGATTTCGGTCGGCACGCCCCTGCGCTACCCCGACTGGCTCGGCCCGGATCATGTGAGCGTTAACTGGCGCATTGCCTTCATGCTTTAAGAGACTCTACGACTATGGATACCCGTCACCCACCCGTTCGTTTCTCGCAGCGTCTGATCAGCTGGATTGTCTGCGGCCTGATGGTCTGGCAGCCGGTGGCACCCGCCGTCGCGGCGGCGCTCACGCCGGCCGGGCAGACCACGGTCGATCGGGCCGGGAACGGGGTGCCGGTCGTCAACATCGCCACCCCGAACGGGGCGGGCATCTCGCATAACCAGTTCGGTGAATATAACGTCGGCAGCGAGGGGCTTATCCTCAACAACGGCACGGACCGCTTAACCCGGACCCAGCTGGGCGGGCTTATCCAGAACAACCCCAACCTGCAGGCCGGGCGGGAAGCGAAAGGCATCATCAACGAAGTCACGGGAGCCAGCCGCTCGCAGCTGCAGGGCTACACGGAAGTCGCCGGTAAGGCGGCAAACGTCATGGTGGCCAACCCGTACGGCATTACCTGTAACGGGTGCGGATTTATCAACACCCCGAACGTCACCCTGACCACCGGCAAGCCGCAGTTTGACGCCAGCGGTAACCTGCTGGCGCTGGAGGTGACGAAAGGGGCCATCACGGTTGAAGGCCAGGGGCTGGACGCCAGCAAGAGCGACGCGCTGTCGCTGATTGCGCGCGCAACGGAAGTGAACGCCGCGATACACGCGAACGACCTGACGGTGACCGCAGGGGCGAACCGCGTGGGCGCCGACGGCAGCGTCAGGCCGGTTGCCGGCGAGGGCGCCGCGCCCGTGGTGGCGGTGGATACCGGCGCGCTCGGCGGGATGTATGCGAACCGTATCCGCCTGGTCTCCAGCGAGGCGGGCGTCGGGGTGAACCTCGGCAACCTCACCGCGCGCCAGGGCGATATCCAGCTGGATGCGGGCGGGAAACTGACGGTCAGGAACAGCCTCGCCAGCGGCTCGATTAGCGCGAAGGGCGCGGGAGTGGCCCTCAGCGGCAGCCATCAGGCCGGGGGCGCACTGAACGTGGCCAGCTCGCAGGATATGGAACTGAATAACAGCACGCTCGCCAGCCAGGGCGACATGCGCCTTTCCGCGGCGGGGAAAGTGCAGATGACGGGCGGCGGGACAAACAGCGCGGGCGCGCTGGCGGTCAGCAGCGGGCAGGCGATGACGCTCAGCAATACCTCCCTTATCTCCCGCGGCGCGGCGACGCTGGACAGTCAGGACACCCTGACCGTCAACGGCGGCGGCGTGTCGGCACAGGGCGGGGCGCTGACCGTCGCGGGCGGGCAGGGAGTGGCACTTTCGGATGCCACGCTGACGGGCCAGGGCGACACCACGCTGTCCACCGGCGGCAGCCTGACGCAGCGCGGCGGCAGCGTCACCGGCAGGGGCGCGCTCAGCGTGGCGGCCGGGAAGGATATCACCCTGACGAATACCCGCAGCGGAAGCGATACCCGCGCGACGCTCAGCAGCGGCGGCACGCTGTCATCCACGGGCAGTGCGGTCTCGGCAGGGGAGAGCCTGGCGCTGAGCGGCGGGCAGCTGGTGCTGGACGGCCAGAGCCGGGCCGATGCCGCGGCCGATATCCGCCTGACGGGCAGCACCGTCAGTAACCAGGGGCAGGTGAATGCGGGGCGCGACATTGCGCTCTCCGGCGACAGGGTGTCCAGCAGCGGCCTGCTGGCGGCGAAAGGCCGTCTGGACGTGAACGCCGGAGAGCTGACGAACGGCGGCACGGCGCAGGGCAGCGACGTCACCCTGAAGGGGCAGACGGTGACCAACAGCGGCACCCTGCAGAGCGCCGGCAACCTGGCGTTAAGCGCCGGAACCCTGGCGCAGCGGGGCACGCTGAGCGCGAAGGGCAATGCGAACGTCACGGCGCAGCAGACCCTGCGTAACGACGGCAGCCTGCTGGCTGACGGCGCGATGAACGTGACCGCCGGCGTGCTTGAGCAGAACGGCACCCTGTCCGGCGCGACGGCGCTGACGGCGCAGGCCGGCACCCTGACCAGCGGTCAGGCGTCCCGCACGACCAGCCAGGGCAATATACAGATTACCGCGACCCGCAGCGCCAGCCTGAACGGGCAGACGGATGCGGCGGGGGCGGTCACCGTCAGCGCCGGCGACCTGACCACCGGCCCGGACGCGCACCTGCAGAGCGGGCAGGGGCTCACCCTGCAGGCGCAGAACGCCGCGCTGAACGGCACCCAGGCGGCGAAAGGCGCCCTGTCGGTGACGGCGGGCACGATTGCGCACGCCGGGAAATCCACCGGTGACGCGCTGAGCTTTAACGCGTCCGGCGACCTGACCAGCGGCGGGGAGCTCACCGCCGGCACCCTCACGCTCAGCGGACAGAACATCCTCCAGTCCGGCGCCGCAAAAGCGGACCGCATGACCCTGACGGCCCCCGGGCGCATCACCAGCAGCGGCTCGCTGGTTGCCGGTACCCTCTCGCTGGACGCTGCCTCGGTGGAGAACGGCGGGCTGCTGCAGGGGACCACCCTGCTCGGCCTGAAGACCGGGTCACTCACGAACCTCGCGGGCGGGTCGGTCTACAGCGCGCAGGATTTAACGCTGAACGTTCCGGTGCTGGCCAACCGCGGGCTTATTACCACCGACGGCACGCTGCGCATTAAAGGCGACACGCTGACCAACCAGGGTGAAATCAACGGCGTCAGCCTGAGCAGCGACTACCTCAGCCTGACCAGCAGCGGACGCCTGCTGGCGGACGACCGGCTCACCCTGAACGGCACTACTCTGGTTAACGCGGGCAGTATTGCCGCCGGCGACCTGCACATCACGGCGGACAGCCTGGAGAACCAGGGCACCGTCGAGGGGGATGCGGCCCTGACGCTCGGCGTGGCAGACCTCACTAACCGCGGCGCGCTGCGCAGCGGCGGAACGCTGACGCTCAGCGGCGACACCCTTACCAGCAGCGGCGAGCTCAGCGCCACCGCGCTGCTGCTGAACCTGACCCGTCAGGTCAGCAACGAGGCGGGCGGCCGGGTGATTGCCCGGGACGGCCTGACGCTGACCGCCGCCAGCCTGACCAACAGCGGGCTGATGGCCGGTGCCGACGCGCAGTTCAACAGCGCGTCGGTGACCAACGGCGGCACGCTGCAGGGAACCCGCTCGCTGACGGCGACGGGGGCACAGCTCAGCAACCTGCAGGCGGGCATGCTGCTCTCCGGTGGCGCGCTCGGCCTGCACCACACCACCCTTAACAACGCCGGGCTCATGCAGGGCAACACCCTGAACCTGGCCACCGGCGAGTGGATGAACACCGGTAACGCGCTGGGGGAAGCGGGCGTGACGGCGGCGGTGACCGGCGCGCTGACCAACAGCGGTAAGGTGCTCAGCCAGCAGGCGCTGGACGTTCAGGCCGGCAATACCGATAACCGGGGCCAGCTGCTGGCGAAAGTGCTGACCCTGCGGGGCGACCTGCAGAACAGCGGCCTGCTTCAGGGCAGCAGCACGCTGGCCTGGTCCGGCAACACCTTCGCGAACCAGACTCAGGGGCAGGTGACGGGCGGTGAGACCCTCACCCTGAGCGGACACACGCTGAGCAACGCGGGCAGCCTGCAGGGGCGCAGCGCCACGCTGGACGCCGCAGGCCTGAATAACCAGGGCAGCGTTCAGGCGCTGGACGCCCTGACGCTTGCTGCAACCGGCAGGCTGGACAACACCGGCGCCCTGCTCAGCCAGAACCTGTTCACGCTGACGGCGGCGCAGCTGTTTAACGACGGCCGGCTGGCGGGGAAAGCGCTGACGGTGAACGCCGCGCAGCTGACCAACACCGGCATGCTGCAGGGCAACGACACGCTGGCGCTGACCACCCGCGCGCTGAGCAACGGCGCCACCGGGCAGCTGGTGAGCGGAAGCGGCCTGAATCTGTCCCTGGACACGCTCGATAACGCCGGTCTGCTGCTGGTGAACGGCGGGTTCACCCTCCGGGGCAGCGACCTGACCAACCGGGGCGATATTCAGGCGCAGGACCTGGATTTGGGGCTGGGCAACGCCCTGAGCAATACCGGGAACATCGTGGCCACCGGCGATGCCGCGCTTCACGCGACGACGCTGACCAGCAGCGGCACGGTGGCGGGCAGAACGCTGACCGCAGGCGCGACGGAGCTGCGCAACAGCGGCCTGATGCAGGGCAGCAGCGCGGTTAACGCCGCCGCTGACCGCTTTATCAACGCGCTGAACGGCAAATGGCTCTCCGGCGGCGGCTTCACGCTGACGGGCGGGCAGCTGACGAACGCCGGTACGCTGCAGGGCGCGACGCTGGACATGACCGGCACCACCCTGACCAGCAGCGGCACGGTGAACGGGCTGGCGGGGCTCAGCGGCACGCTCGGCGGGGCGTTAACCAATACCGGGCTGCTGCAGAGCGGCGGCGCAACCACCTTCACCGCGGACACCCTGGCGAACCCGGGGCGCATCACCGGCGGCACGCTCTCCCTGACCGCCCGCGAGATGAACAACGACGGCCTGATGCAGGGAACGAACGGCCTGGCGCTCACCGGCACCGCGCTGACCACGGGCGCGGCCTCGCGCACCCTCTCCGGCGGCATGCTGACGCTGGACGCAGGCCAGCTGACCACGCAGGGCACGCTGCAGGGGAACGGCGCGGACATCCGCGCCACCGGCGACTGGACGCACGGCGGGTCCCTGCTCAGCCAGGGGGCGCTGACGGCCGCGACCGGCGGCACGCTGACCTCGTCCGGCTCGCTGATGAGCCAGGGGCGGGCGGATATCACCGCGCAGACGCTGGATAACCGCGGGCAGCTCCTCAGCGAAGGAGACGTGACGCTCGGCGGCAGCACCCTTAAAAACAGCGGCACCGTGCAGGGGAACACCCTCGCGCTGCGCCAGGACAGCATTAACAACCAGGGCACCCTGACCGGCCTGCAGAGCCTGACCGTTCAGGGGCAGCAGCGGCTGATGGCGCGCATGGCTATGGCCGCGCCGCAGCAGGCGCTGATTAACGGCGCTGGCGGCAGGCTTCTCACTCAGGGCGCGCTGACCATTGCCTCCGGGGCGGTGACCAACGCCGGCAGCTGGCAGGCGCAGAACATCCTGCTTAACGCGCAGTCGCTCAGCAACAGCGGCACGGTGCAGAGCGCCGACGGGCTGCAGATGACGCTGGCCGACACGCTCACCGGAACCACGGGCAGTAAGATTACCGCGCTGGGCAGCGCCACGCTGCAGGCCGCGACGCTGGCGAACCAGGGGCAGTGGGCGGCGAAAAACCTGACGCTGACCGGCGGCACGCTCAGCAACAGCGGCGCCATCAGCGGGGTGAATGGCCTGACCCTCAGCCAGACCGGCGCGGTCAGCCAGCAGTCGACCGGCACCCTGCTCTCCGGCGGGGCGCTGAACGTCACGGCGGCCTCCGTCACCAGCGACGGCAAAATGCAGGGGAGCACGCTCGGCATCACCACCGGGGCGCTCACCAACGGCGGACGTCTGCAGGGCGATAACGGCGCGACGCTGGCCCTCAGCGGCACGCTGACCAACAGCAGCGGGGGCGAAATCGTCAGCCGCGATGGCCTGACGCTGACCACGCCCGCGCTGTTTAACTACGGCCTGATTCAGGGCGGCGGCGAGACGCGCGTGACCGCCTCCTCGCAGGCGCGTAACGACGGCAGGCTGCTCTCCGGCGCGCGCCTGACGCTCGGCACGCCGCAGTTCACCGGCACCGGCTGGCTGCAGGCCACCGACCTGATACTCAATGCGGCAAACGCCACTAACGGCGGCACGTGGGTGGCCGACCGGGCCACGCTGACCGGCACCACCTTTACCAGCCAGGGCACCACCCAGGCGGGACAGCTGACGGTTAACTACGGCCAGCTGACCAACAGCGGCACGCTGCTCGGCAACGCGAAGCTGAACATCGACGCGGACCAGGTGACCCAGAGCGCGGGCGGCAGGCTGCTGAGCGGCGGCAACCTGTGGCTGCAGAGCCGGGGGCTGGACCTGACCGGCCAGCTGGTCTCCCTGGGGGACTTAACGCTGCAGCTGACGAACGCGTTTACCAGCCGGACCGCCGTGGCGGCAGGCCGGACCCTGACCATCAGCAGCGGCGGCGACATCGATAACCGCAGCGTGCTGCAGGGGCAGGCGGTCAACCTCAGCGCGGGCGGGCAGCTCAGCAACAACGGACAAATCACCACCGGCGGCGGCACCAGCACGCTCTCCGGCAGCAGCGTGGCGCTGAACGCCGCGGGCTCGGTGCAGGGCGGGGGCGACATCACCGTCGCCAGCCGGAGCAACATTACCGTCGACGGCTTCACCGGCACGCGCGGCTCGCTGACCCTGAGCGCGCCGGGCGCCATCGTCAACACCGCGCTGCTGTACGCGGCGAATAACCTGGCGCTGTTTGCCGACAGCATCACCAACCGGCGCGGCGACATCATGGCGGGGAACAACCTGTGGATGCAGCGGGATGCGGCGGGGAATGCGAACAGCCAGGTGGTGAACACGTCGGGGAATATTGAGACGCAGGGTGGCGATATTGGGATCAGAACGGGGCATTTGCTGAACCAAAGGGATGGTCTGAAAGCAACAACTGTGCATACCTCAATGCCAACAGAAAGCTGGATGACAGGTGAATCGGTTATAAATGTCCCTGTCACAGCCTTAGCTGAAGGGAGTTATGGTTATTACTCCCAGTTACAAAGATGGCAAACGGGCACTTGCGCTGGGGGGCAAAACGGTGGGTGTAATTATCATGAGGCGATGTTTTATTACTATGCACCGTTTAAGGATGCTTCGACGCAAAAATTTGTAACGTCAAATACTGTTACAACGGTTACCGGAGGCAATAACCCTGCTGGTCGTATCAATTCAGGAAAAAATTTAGCTCTATACGCAACGTCTCTGGATAACCAGGCTAGCAATATTCTTGCAGAAGGAAACATCATTCTTGCTGGTGGGACGCTTAATAATCAAAGTTGGCAAGAGGGTATTCAGAACGAGTATTTGGTTTATGAATATTCATCTAAATATCAAAACGTTAAGCCTAAGTACGCTACGAATGAGCTGTCTTCAGCAAAAAATATTACCTTCAATAATGATTCGGTAATCTTCGCTTTAACTGGACATGATTCATCTTTTGAACCGGGTTCGTTATACCGCGCCGTCATCCAGGCGGGCGGCAACGTCACCGCAAACTTCACCAGCAACATCAGCAACACTAATACCACCGCCAACGCAGGCGGCGTCAGCAACGTTATCTCCACCCCGTCGCTGAACACCCTCAGCAACCAGACCATCGGCAGCGGTGTGCAAAAACAGGGGCTGAGCGCTGCCGGAACCGTGGCGGTGACCTCGCCGCAGTGGAACGATCGGCTTCAGGGGGCGCTGCAGCAGCTTAACGGCGGCGGCGCGCTGGAAAACGGCGGCGCGTCCGGTACGCCTCTCAGCAACATTGGCACCACGCAGAAAGGCAACGCGAACCTCGGCCAGCTGGGCACGCTGGCGAACGCCGGGGTCACCACCGCCGATCTCCGCACCGCGCAGGGCGGCGCCGTCGGGCACTATCAGGGCCAGCGCGTCGACACCAGCGCTTACCCGCTGCCGTCGGGCAACAACGGCTATTTTGTCTTCTCCGACAACCCGAAAAGCCCGTACCTGATCGGCATCAACCCGAAACTGAATGGTCTCGGACAGCTTGATCCCGCCCTGTTTGCCGATCTGAACGCGATGCTCGGGATCAAACCGTCGTCCACGGCGCCGCAGGAGACGCGGCTGGCGTTTACCGACGAGAAGCAGTTCCTCGGCTCGTCCTATATGCTGGGGCGCCTCAACCTGAACCCGGACTACGATTACCGCTTCCTCGGCGATGCGGCGTTCGATACCCGCTATGTTTCCAACGTGGTACTCAACCAGACCGGTAACCGCTACCTGAACGGCATCGGCTCCGATCTGGATCAGATGCGCTATCTGATGGACAACGCCGCGGCGGCGCAGCAGTCGCTGGGCCTGCAGTTTGGCGTCTCGCTGACCGCCGATCAGATTGCCGCGCTCGACCACAGCCTGCTGTGGTGGGAGAAAGCCACCGTCAACGGCGAAACGGTGATGGTGCCGAAGCTTTACCTGTCGCCGAAGGACGTCACCGTCAATAACGGCAGCGTGATCGCGGGCAACAACGTCACCCTGAAGGGCGGCAGCATCACCAACGGCGGCAGCACGCTGCTGGCGAAAAACAGCCTGACGCTCGACAGCCAGAACAGCATCAGCAACCTCAGCAACGGCCTGATGAAAGCGGGCGGCGACCTGAACCTGAGCGCCATCGGCGATATCAATAACATCAGCTCCACCATCAGCGGCAAAACGGTCGCGCTGGAGAGCCTGGACGGCAGCATCAACAACCTGACGCAGGTTGAGCAGATTGATATCAACGCCGGAGGTAAATACGGCAACATCGGCCTGAAGGACACCCTGCTGGGCAACACGGCGTCCATTACCGCGCAGGATGGCCTGTCGCTTGAGGCGGGTAAAAACATCACCGTTACCGGAGCGAACCTGGCCTCCGGCGGCGATATGCTGCTGAACGCGTGGGGCGATATTGCCGTCAACGCGAATCAGATCAACGACGCATTCAGCTCCAGCCGGGAGAAAACCAGCCGTTCCTCCGTCACGTATCAGGGCAGTAACGTCAGTGCGGGCGGCAACCTGCTGGTGAATGCCGGGCACAACCTTGACGTGACCGCCAGCGACCTGAAGGCGGGCGGCAGCGCGGGGCTGAGCGCGGGCAACGATCTGAACCTGAACGCGGCACAGACCAGCGAAAGCAGCCGTAAAGGGAAAAGCGAGTCCCACAGCACCGGACTCGACCGCACCACGATTTCCGCAGGCGATAACCTGGTCCTGAAGGCCGGGCAGGATATCAACGCCCGGGCCGCCGCGCTGGCGGCGGAGAAAAGCGTCGGGCTGCAGGCGGGTCGCGACGTGAATCTGGCTGCTGCAGAGACCACGCAGGGCGACAGCTATAAATCAGGCCGTAAAAAAGTGATTAACGAGTCGGTTCGCCAGTCGGGAACCGACATCACTGCGGGCGGGAATGTGACTGTTATCGCCGGACGGGATGTAACGGCACAGGCTGCAGATGTCTATGCCGCAGGCAATACAGCCGTGGCCGCCGGGCGGGATATCACCCTTTCCACTGCGACGGAAAGTGACTATGCGTACCGGGAGGAGAAAAAGACGTCCGGTGGGTTCCTCAGCAAGAAAACCACTCACACCATCCACGAAGAGACGCATACGCGTGAGAAAGGTACGCAGCTTTCCGGCGACAACGTTGCTCTCCGGGCTGGTAACAACCTGACGGTGCAGGGCTCATCAGTTGCCGCTGAGCGCGATGTGGCCCTGAAGGCTGGAAATGATCTGACCGTGGAGGCAGCAACCAACACCGACACGCACTACGACATGAAGAAGACGAAGAAATCCGGCGTTTTCTCCAGCGGGTCGGGATTGGGTATCACCATCGGGTCGCAGTCTTCAAAAAGCACCCGACAGGGGGCAAATACAACGCAGAGCGATGCCCGCAGCACGGTGGGCACTGCTGGCGGTAATGTCATCATCAGCGCCGGAAATGACGTCCAGTTGAGTGCGGCAGATGTGGTTGCCGGAAGAGCGAAGGATGATTCCTCCCGCAAAACCGGCCATATCGATATCACTGGCGACAGCATCGCCATCCTTCCTGGACGGGATACGACCACTGAGTCCATGAAGCAGGAGTCCAAATCGTCTGGCGTTACGGTCAGTGTGAAAGCGCCATTTGAAGATACTGTGCGTAACGTGCGCGATATCGTTCGTGGTAAGGGCAACAGTGGCAACAGCACCGTCGATAAAGTGAAGGGGCTGGGGGCGGAAGGCGGTGCGCTCGCGCTTGACGGACCAGGCCAGATGATGGCTATTTCCGCAGGAAGCACCCGCTCTTCCTCTGAGTCGCACTACGAGGGCGAGTTTAACAGCGGCAGCCATCTTGCCGCCGCAGGCAATATCCAGATGACTGCCACCGGTAAACAGGGAGGCAGCAACAGCGGCAATATCCTGATTGCCGGGAGCCAGGCTAAGGCCGGTGAAACGGTGATCCTCGATGCGAAACGCGACGTTGATATCACCACCTCCACAGACAGCGAGAAATACGGCAGCAGCACTAAAAATAGCGGCTGGAATCTTTCGAGCGACCTGAGTGCCGGAAGTGCTGTTCGCGCCATCTCGGGTGGGGGTTCCCACGGCAATCAGCTCCTGCCGGGCGGGATGAGCAAGGCGGAGAGCAACAGTAGCGGCACCCGAACCACACAAAACGCGTCGGTCATTCAGGGCTCAGATATTTACGTTAACAGTCGTGACGGCAGCGTGAATATCAACGGCAGCCTGATGACCGCCACGGACGATCTTCTGCTGTCAGCCACACATGGGGATATATCCGTTTCTGCCGGACGCGATACATCGCGCAGTGAGAGCAGCGGCAGCAGAAAATTGCTGGGAACGCTGGACGGCGATGGTTATAGCGCCACGGCAGGCTACCGTCATGAAAAAAACAGCAGTCGGGAAGATAGCAGCCTCGAAAACGGATTGCGCAGCCAGCTAAGCAGCAAAAACGGTAACGTTGTCGCGCAGGCCGGTAACGATCTCTCCCTGTCAGGTACGGATATCCGTGCCGGTAAATCGGTCTCACTCAGTGGCGAAAATGTCCTCATGGGGGTGAGCCGGGATACCCGTGACGGTGAAAACCACAGCAGCAGCGCCCAGTATGGT
Organism: Enterobacter cloacae complex sp. ECL352; assembly: GCF_020149545.1. NCBI lineage: Bacteria > Pseudomonadati > Pseudomonadota > Gammaproteobacteria > Enterobacterales > Enterobacteriaceae > Enterobacter > Enterobacter cloacae complex sp. ECL352. The sequence goes on along the minus strand of NZ_CP083709.1, from coordinate 1,474,173 downwards.
GTGACGGCATCTGCTGGCGGCTGGGCTGTTGAGGCTGCTAAAGCCGCAGAGACGGCGGCCCGCAGCGCAGAAAACGGCGATGATCCACGGCTGACCGCCATCAGAACAGGCCAGTCGGCGGCAACCGCGGCGCAGGGCGCTATGTCGGACTCGTCGCTCATCAAGGCTAAAGTGTCTTTAACGGCGGGGACGTCATCTCAGGATAGTCGTTACCACAGTACCGACACGCAGGGCACCACCATTAATGCCGGCGAGAATGTCTCTGTTCGTGCCGGAAATGACATTGCCGGTATGGGGGTACAGATCGCGGGTAAACACGTGGCGCTGGATGCGGGGCGGGATATTCTGCTGTCTGCCTCCCAGAACACAACCCACTCTGAGAGTAAAAACAGCGGCAGCCAGTTCAGCGTCGGTGTCGGTGTGAGCCTGATTGGTGCGCAAAACGGCATCTCGGTGGAGCTGGGAGCGTCACAGCATAAGGGTAAGGAAAACAGCCAGTCGCAGCGCAATACGAACAGCGTTGTCCATGCTGATGAACAGCTTACGGTGAGCAGCGGACGCGACACCACCCTGAAAGGTGCGGAGCTGGAGGGTAACCGTGTGGTGGTCAACACCGGGCGCGATCTCACCATCAGCAGCGTGCAGGATACGGCCAGTTATAACAGCAAGCAGTCTTCGTCAGGCGCGTCCCTCAGCCTGTGCATACCGCCGCTGTGTTATGGTGCGTCTTCCGGTAGCGTCAGTGCATCGGGTGAGAATATCACCCAGAATGGTAAGAGCGTCGCTGAACAGAGCGGGATATTCGCAGGCAAGGGCGGCTTTGCTGTCACCACCGGAAATCATACCCAGCTTGACGGCGCGGTGATTGCATCCACGGCGTCTGCAGATAAAAATAGCCTCGACACGGGTACGCTGGGTTTCAGTAATCTCCACAACGAGAGCCAGACCAGCGGCAACGGCTACACGGTGGCGCTTTCCGGCAGCGCGGGTGGCAGCGGAAACGGTGAAAACCGCAACCTGGCACCGGCCATCGGTACGGGCCTGGCAGAAGAGAGCCACACCGGCACGACCTCATCAGCGGTGAGTGGCGGTAGCATTGTCATTCGCAACCCGGCGGGACAGAAACAGGATATTGCTGACCTGAGCCGTGATACGGCTGACGCCCACCACGGCGTGGACGTGAACGGTGATGTGCAGAAGGTCAGGGATAACCTGGCGGTCCAGAGCGAAGGCGCGGCGCTGGCCACTTCTGCGCTGGATGCTTACGGCAAGTATGCGGAGCAGAAAGCGCGTGAATCCAATGCGGCGCTGGGCGCGAAGCTGGCGTCAGAAGGAAAACTGCAGGGCGATACGCCTCAGGAGCAGGAAGCGTTCCTGAAGACGCAGCCCGGATATCAGAATACCGAGTACGGTCCGGGGAGTGCCTTCTGGACGAAGGGCAGCGCAGCGGCGGGATTACTGGCAGGTGCGCTTGGCGGTAACCTGAAGGCAGGCGCAGCAGCGGGTGCAGCCCCTCTGCTGGCGACCCTGGTCAAGGAGCAGAAAGACCCGACAGCCCGTGCCGCGCTGCACGGTATTGTGGCTGCGGCGCTGACGCAGCTGAGTGGCGGGAGCACTGCGGATGGCCTGAAGGCCGGTGCTATAGGGGCCATCACGGCCTCGGCGATGACCGACCATCTGGTCAGTGCGCTGTATGGAGATAAAAAATCCAGTGACCTGACGGCAGAGGAGAAACGGCTGGTCAGTAGCCTCGTGAGTATCGCGGGTGGGCTGGCAGGCGCTGCGGTGACGGATGGCAGTGTCTCCATGGCGGCGATGGCGTCTGAAACGGCGAAGGTGGAGGTTGAGAATAACTCGCTGAGTCCTGGCCATGACGAGGAAGAGCTTGAAAAAGAGCACGGCGACCGGTTGCCAAAAGTTCATAACATTGCCAGGCCCGGGGTGTTGTTTGACGAAGATGGCAAGCCGCTTCCTGGAACTGCTGGTCTTGGCATTGGGGCAGTTCCTATTAAAAATGGTGGTGGGGTCGGTAAAGATATTATCCCACTGGGTCGAGGTTCAACCGGAAGGACCACACCAAACTCTTTAGGGGAGAAATTGTCTATGGAGCAGGCTATGTCTAATCCTGCTGCAGGTCATCAATTGCCTGTAATTATGACGGACCCAAGATGGCCAAGAGCTGATGGTTGGGTAAAAATGGCTCAAAACGTCAATGGAGTTGAAGTTCATTATGTTCGTAATACAAAAACAGGACAGGTTGATGACTTCAAATTTAAATAGGACCTTATAAATGTTAGTTCTATGTCGCTCAATTTCAGGAAAAGCATTACCTGAAAATGTAAGAATTATGGGGGAAACGGATGAAACTGACTTCTCACCTTTGCAACCAGACCAGCAATATAAGGTTTATGGGTTGATGTTCTTCGCATCCAGAATAGATTTTTTAGTTTGCCCTCCATCAGGTGGTCCGATGTGGGTTCCATCAAACCTATTTGATGTTGTAGAAGATGAAATTCCTCTCGGGTGGGGATGTGTCCTTACTGAAAGAAGTGAAGGGTATGCCGATTTATCTGAGGCTTTTGGGATTCATTCAATCTGTGGATATCTTGAGCTGATAAGGTCGTACTCACATTACGTTGGGATACTTGAACGTGATCCGGAAGAGCTAAAGGTTTTTTATTCTCAATAGCAAAAAGATCCCGCCTTTCGAGCCGGGATCTTTTTACCTGTCAGCCCTTGGTCGGTTTGATCACCAGCCGTCCTTGCTCCACGCTGACCGTGACCGGCATGTCGGTGCTGAATCCCGCCTCTACCAGCCAGTTATCATTAAGGCGCAGGCTGGGATGCGGGAATAGTACGTGGTCGTTCGGCTTATTGGGAACAGTCTACAGGTACTGTTGTAATTCGTTATCAGAAAGCATCTGATGGCAGAACGTCTTTTAGACCGGTAAACGGTAGGACATACTTTGATAATTTGAGGTGATGAATGGATGTAATATCTATTGCAGGGAAACAAGCTCAATTAACTCTTGGTGAGAATGAGTTATTAATCCTGAATTCAGCTTTGAATGAGATTTGTAATGGTATCTCTGTTCCTGAGTTTGAAACCAGAATAGGGGCTTCGAAAGAAGAGGTCTGTACATTACTTAGTTAAATAGGCTGTATTTTAGACAATATGATCGCTTAAAAAGAATCCCGGCCATCGCACCGGGATCTTCTTTTAGCCGTCAGGCTCACCTAAAATGCCCGTCCCGGTGCTTCATCACCAGCACATCGCCGGTATCGTTCAGCACTCCCGGAAACCCTTCCAGCTACCGTAACATCTTTGGCCTATTAATACTGGCGACGCTCAGCCCCTCGAGCTGCACCACGCTGGGTTTCAGTAATCTCCACAACGAGAGCCAGACCAGCGGCAACGGCTACATGGTGGCGCTTTCCGGCAGCGCGGGCGGCAGCGGCAACGGTGAAAACCGCAACCTGGCACCGGCCATCGGTACGGGCCAGGCAGAAGAGAGCCACACCGGCACGACCTCATCAGCGGTGAGTGGCGGTAGCATTGTCATTCGCAACCCGGCGGGACAGAAACAGGATATTGCTGACCTGAGCCGTGATACGGCTGACGCCCACCACGGCGTGGACGTGAACGGTGATGTGCAGAAGGTCAGGGATAACCTGGCGGTCCAGAGCGAAGGCGCGGCGCTGGCTACCTCTGCGCTGGATGCTTACGGCAAGTATGCGGAGCAGAAAGCGCGTGAATCCAATGCGGCGCTGGGCGCGAAGCTGGCGTCAGAAGGAAAACTGCAGGGCGATACGCCGCAGGAGCAGGAAGCGTTCCTGAAGACGCAGCCCGGATATCAGAATACCGAATACGGTCCGGGGAGTGCCTTCTGGACGAAGGGCAGCGCAGCGGCAGGATTACTGGCAGGTGCGCTTGGCGGTAACCTGAAGGCAGGCGCGGCAGCAGGGGCGGCCCCTCTGCTGGCGACCCTGGTCAAGGAGCAGAAAGACCCGACAGCCCGTGCCGCGCTGCACGGTATTGTGGCGGCGGCGCTGACGCAGCTGAGTGGCGGGAGCAGTACGGATGGCCTGAAGGCCGGTGCTATAGGGGCCATCACGGCCTCGGCGATGACCGACCATCTGGTCAGTGCGTTGTATGGAGATAAAAAATCCAGTGACCTGACGGCAGAGGAGAAACGGCTGGTCAGTAGCCTCGTGAGTATCGCGGGTGGGCTGGCAGGCGCTGCGGTGACGGATGGCAGCGTCTCCATGGCGGCGACGGCTTCGGAAACGGCGAAGGTGGAGGTTGAGAATAACTCGCTGAACAGCGCAATGTGCGCACAGGAGCCGTGGGCATGCAGAAATCCATTGCTGGAAGGTGGTGGGTTTGTGCCAGGAGGCGGGACTGCTGCCGCCACTGGTGCAGGTGTAGCAATCGGTGAAGCGCTGACTAATGATAAAGAACAGCCAAATACTGGCGCAAATTGGACGGATGAAGAGAAGGCAGAACTGGGGGGGGCGGGATCAGGCACGCCGGGAGGCTGGGGACCGCAGGATGAGGAGAATGCTCGGAGCGCCGAGTCTCAACCAAATAAATCCGATGTAAGTAACATATCTTCCCTACCTGTTGAAGAGCAAATAGGTATATTGAGAGATGCAGCAAAAGGGAATAAAGGTAATTTTGGTTTAGGTCAGGCGACTGCCAAAGATGCTAATGCATTGGGTGAAGCATGGGTAGGGCCGGGGTATCGAGTGTCTAGTGATGGCACGGCATGGGTAAGCTCTGACGGATTGAGAGTTTATCGACCACCTTCATCTAAACCAAATAGCCCTCATGCCACGACGGGAGTTCAGGCCAATTTTGAACAAAAACTCACACCAACAGGAAGACCTATTAGCAATGGGCATTTGGATATAACTAAATGAATATTGAATTGAAAGGACTGAGATCGCTAGAACTTGAAGACAGTTTGATAAACTATTGGCCAACTGATCCTGTCAATTTCGGTTGTTGGGTAAGAGCAATGATTGGACCGAATGATGAAGATGGTGCTGAAGCTTTTGATATGTTGGTATGCACGCCAACTTGGCTTCAAAACGAGCTAGCATCAAATAAAACTTTGTCTGGTAAGGGTATGATTATCGTAGAAGAATATGATTATGATGAGATCCTTTCTTATTTAGAAGAACAGATCGTTGCCTGCAATGATAGTGATTGGTCAAAAGCTGCCATAAAATTAAGTCGGTTGAGCTTTTGGGAATATGAAGATTATCACCCCTGACATAGCAAGCCAGATCCCGGCCACTTTGCCGGGATCGTTTAATTAGCCGTTAAGTTTACCCACAATACGGCACTGGGCGCGAAGCTGGCGTCAGAAGGAAAACTGCAGGGCGATACGCCGCAGGAGCAGGAAGCGTTCCTGAAGACGCAGCCCGGATATCAGAATACCGAGTACGGCCCGGGGAGTGCCTTCTGGACGAAGGGCAGCGCAGCGGCGGGATTACTGGCAGGCGCGCTTGGCGGTAACCTGAAGGCAGGCGCGGCAGCGGGGGCGGCCCCTCTGCTGGCGACCCTGGTCAAGGAGCAGAAAGACCCGACAGCCCGTGCCGCGCTGCACGGTATTGTGGCGGCGGCGCTGACGCAGCTGAGTGGCGGGAGCAGTACGGATGGCCTGAAGGCCGGTGCTATAGGGGCCATCACGGCCTCGGCGATGACCGACCATCTGGTCAGTGCGCTGTATGGAGATAAAAAATCCAGTGACCTGACGGCAGAGGAGAAACGGCTGGTCAGTAGCCTCGTGAGTATCGCGGGTGGGCTGGCGGGCGCTGCGGTGACGGATGGCAGTTTCTCCATGGCGGCGACGGCGTCGGAAACGGCGAAGGTGGAGGTTGAGAATAACTCTCTGAAGAGCATGATGTGCGCGGAAAGTCCTTGGGACTGCCGCGATAATCCGCTGATTGAAGGTGGAGGCTCCAGAGGTGCTTACAATCCTACAGGTAGAAGTGGTAATCCCATGAATACCAAAGGTTCTAATTCACCTGCGGTAATTGGTGAGCGAGCATATTCAGCTCATGCTGTTGATCGTATGCAGGGGCGTGGCGTCCCGCCTTCAGCAGTAGAAAATACAATAAAGACAGGAAACATTTATCCGACAAAACCTGGAACTACGGGATACTACGATGCAACCAACAATCTTCGGGTAATAATTAACACTAATACAGGCGATGTTGTAACTGTAATTCCGGGAGCACCTACGAAATGAATGATCGATTTTTATATGAGCAAGTTAGATCTGTTCTATTACAAGAATGGGATCCTATAGGTATCAATGATCTCATTGAGGCCAGTGATGAATATGATGCATATGTACAACCTATTTGTGAGATGTTATACGCGGGAAAAGAAATCGAAGATATTTATCAATATTTACATTGGGTTGCTACGGATCATATGTGTTTGAATGGAGATAGTGATTTGGATCGTATAATTGCTGAAAAGTTATTTTATTTGCCAAAAACTCACTAAGATAATAGATCCCGTCCACAGGGCCGGGATCTTCTTTTAGCCGTCAGGCTCACCTAAAATACCCGTCCCGGCCCCTAATCACCACCACATCGCCGATATCGTTCAGCACTCCCGCTGCACCAAGCTGGGTTTCAGTAATCTCCACAACGGTTGCCAGACCAGCGGCAACAGCTATACGGTGGCGCTTTCCGGCTGCGCGGATGGCAGAGGAAACGGTGAAAACTGCAACCTGGCACCGGCCATCGGTACGGGCCAGGCAGAAGACATTGCTACCTCCCCCGATACCCAATGGTTTGCTCAGACCGGAACTGGTGGGGCGTATACAAACGCAGGAAGGCCGGCAAGGTGGGTTGCTTGGGAAGAACGAGATGGTGTCAGAGTTCGTGTGCTATACGAGCCCGCTAGTGGGAAAATTGTAACAGCGTTTCCGGATAGTAATCCGACTCCTCCAACTTTAAAACCTATTAAAAAATAGTGTGGGTGAAATGGATATTAACGACGAAATTAGAGAATTTGGTGAAGGATTAAAAAGTCGTCTGGATCCTTCATTAGTTGACTTTGCCCTTGGTTATCTTGGGTTTTCAGAGAATGTATTAGGGAAGGTGCGAATAAGCAGGTCATTTCTTCCCAAGCTGACTCGCTGATTAAAATTTCGCGGATCTGGGCCGATTTTTTTCCCGCAAACACATCGAATCAGCCTATTTAGGCTATTTTTTCCACCATTTCTGGCGTTATTTCCGGTTTTTACTGAGATCTCTCCCACTGACGTATCATTTGGTCCACCCGAAACAGGTTGGCCAGGGTGAATAACATCGCCAGTTGGTTATCGTTTTTCAGCAGCCCCTTGTATCTGGCTTTCACGAAGCCGAACTGCCGCTTGATGATGCGAAACGGGTGCTCCACCCTGGCACGGATGCTGGCTTTCATGTATTCGATGTTGATGGCCGTTTTGTTCTTGCGCGGATGCTGCTTCAAGGTTTTTACCCTGCCGGGACGCTCGGCGATCAGCCAGTCCACATCCACCTCGGCCAGCTCCTCGCGCTGTGGCGCTCCCTGGTAGCCGGCATCGGCTGAGACAAATTGCTCCTCTCCATGAAGCAGATTACCCAGCTGATTGAGGTCATGCTCGTTGGCCGCGGTGGTGACCAGGCTGTGGGTCAGGCCACTCTTGGCATCGACACCAATGTGGGCCTTCATGCCAAAGTGCCACTGATTGCCTTTCTTGGTCTGATGCATCTCCGGATCGCGTTGCTGCTCTTTGTTCCTGGTCGAGCTGGGTGCCTCAATGATGGTGGCATCCACCAAAGTGCCTTGGGTCATCATGACGCCTGCTTCGGCCAGCCAGCGATTGATGGTCTTGAACAATTGACGGGCCAGTTGATGCTGCTCGAGCAGGTGGCGGAAATTCATGATGGTGGTGCGATCCGGCAGGGCGCTATCCAGGGATAATCGGGCAAACAGGCGCATGGAGGCGATTTCGTACAGGGCATCTTCCATGGCACCGTCGCTCAGGTTGTACCAATGCTGCATGCAGTGAATACGCAGCATGGTCTCCAGCGGATAGGGCCGTCGGCCATTGCCCGCCTTGGGATAAAACGGCTCGATGACAGCGGTCATATTCTGCCATGGCAGAATCTGCTCCATGCGGGAGAGGAAAATCTCTTTTCGGGTCTGACGGCGCTTAGTGCTGAATTCACTATCGGCGAAGGTGAGTTGATGGCTCATGATGTCCCTCTGGGATGCGCTCCGGATGAATATGATGATCTCATATCAGGAACTTGTTCGCACCTTCCCTAGAGCCGAGAATTGTTTACCAGCCATCAAGGCGATTAAAAGTGGAAGATCTTTGTCGCGCTATTCGACAAAAATTATGTATTGATCAGTTGATACCGAAAGTGTTGGAAGTTCTGACTGAAAATCCGTTGGCGGGTGAATATTACGATGGCGAACTAATTGCTGCCTTATCAACGATAAAAGGAGAAGATCTAAAAGATCAGAAAAGTACTTTTATCCAAATAAGGAAGCTCATAAACCAGCTAGCACATTCAAGCGTTAACAATAAGTTAAGAAAAGATATATTAAGAATAAATCAAATAATCATATAACGAATCCCGGCCACTGTGCCTGGATCGCTTAATCAGCCGTTAAGTTTACCCGCAATGCGGCGCTGGGCGCGAAGCTGGCGACCCTTGTCAAGGAGCAGAAAGACCTGACAGCCCGTGCCGCGCTGCACGGTATTGTGGCGGCGGCGCTGACGCAGCTGAGTGGCGGGAGCACTGCGGATGGCCTGAAGGCTGGTGCCATTGGAGCCATTACGGCCTCGGCGATGACGGACCATCTGGTTAGCGCGCTGTATGGAGATAAAAAATCCAGTGACCTGACAGCAGAGGAGAAACGGCTGGTCAGTAGCCTCGTGAGTATAGCGGGTGGTCTGGCGGGCGCTGCGGTGACGGATGGCAGTGTCTCCATGGCGGCGACGGCGTCGGAAACGGCGAAGGTGGAGGTTGAGAATAACTCGCTGAGTAAGGACAAACCAAATATCTTCGATATTAATCCAATGCTGAAAATTGGAATTGAGGATGCAGACGGAGAGTTGCTGAAAGGTGGCGGTGGAATAGCAAAAGGTGGGGGGCGTGCAGTTAGTTCCCTGGAAGGAGCGAAGCTAAAAGAATACTATCGACAGGCTGAGAAATATGGGCAAGCTGGGGTTAAGGAACTGGAGAATGGAAATTATCGCTTTTATGGTGATATGACGCCTTCCAGAACAACTGGAGAAATGGCTGGAGCTCGACTGGTAAGAGAGTGGGATCCAAAAACAGGTCAAACCCGAACTTGGTATGAAACACTTGATCATGCTGGCAATATTCGTAGTGTGGCTCCGAAACCCGTTACTAATGATAAGAACCACCATATTTTTGATGCTGATGGGAATTATCAAGGAAGGAGATAAATATGAACGAACTTCCAACGCGTTACGAAATTTCTAGCGTAATTAATAAGTTGAAAGTGGGTGTGGTAGACAGAACCTACGTTGCTCAATGGGCTTTTTCAATTATTGATGCGGATGATATTAGAATCACTGATCAAGTTGCCTGGAAAGTGATTCAAAGCTTAGGTGCTGTCGATCTTCCTTCCTCAGATCGAGATTACTTGTATGGTATCGATGATTTTAATGATTGGTTGCGATTATTGGAATCATGATATTAGAGATCCCGGCCGCCAATCCGGGATCTTACTTTTATCGGTCAGGAAAAAGAGACAAGGGGGGTGAATGCCCATTACCTGCAACGACTAACGCTATCATCGATACCCTTTCTGATACCGGAGATTTTTCAATAGGCTCCGCAGACTATGCTGCTGATGGTGCATTGGCTCTGACAGCCTGGCGATAGGTGACAGTTACTGCAATAAAGCTCTAAACGCCCTGGAAGGTAAGCATCAGGGTGTTGCGAATACCATAAAAAACCTGATGAAAACTGAAGCCTGGTCAGCTATTGGGGGAGATGGCAAATCAGGCTCTGGACGGGAATTAGCTCGCAGTGGAAGGTATGGGTGCGCTGGCAGCATTGGCTCTACGCAGGATTGTCAAAGCAAAAAAGGCTGCATCCCGCAGCCTTTTCTCTCCCATTCACCCTTTCGGGAACACCCACACATACTTCTCAGGCAGCGAAAGATGGCAGTGCTGCGGATCCCGAACCTCATGCCCATACGCACGAATGACAAAATCATCTCCCACCGTGCGGAACAGGTACTCCCAGCGGTCGCCGAGATACATGCTGGTGAGCAGCGGCAGCTCAAGCTGATTTTCCCCTGGCCCCTCGACCACCGCCACGCGTTCGACGCGGATCACCGCCGTCGCTTCTTCACCGCTCTGCACCCCTTCACCGGCCTGGCCCCACAGCACCCAACCTTTTCCTTCGATACGCGCTTTGCCGTCGCGCACTTCGGTGACTTTGCCGTGCAGGCGGTTGTTGCTGCCCATAAACTCGGCGGTAAAAAGCGTTTTCGGCGAGCCGTACATCTCCTGCGGCGTGCCCTGTTGCTCAATTTTGCCGTTGTTAAGCAGCAGGATGCGGTCGGAAATCGACATCGCTTCGTTCTGGTCGTGCGTCACCATCAGCGCGGATAGCCCGAGCTTGATAATCAGCTCGCGCAGGAACACGCGGGCCTCTTCGCGCAGCTTGGCGTCGAGGTTAGAGAGCGGTTCGTCCAGCAAAATCACCGGCGGGTTGTACACCAGCGCCCGGCCAATCGCCACGCGCTGCTGCTGTCCGCCGGAGAGCTGGTGCGGGTGACGTTTGCCAAGATGGCCCAGACCAAGCTGGTCCAGCACGTCCTGCACGCGCTGCTGGATCTCTTTGGCCGGGACTTTGCGCAGCTTGAGCGGATAGGCCACGTTCTCAAACACGGTCTTGTGCGGCCACAGGGCATAGGACTGGAACACCAGCCCAAGGTTACGCTCTTCCGCCGGGACCTCGCTGCGCGGCGTGCCGTCGTAAACTTTATTATTGCCAATGACAATGGACCCCTGCGTCGGTTTTTCCAGACCCGCAACGGCGCGCAGGAGGGTGGTTTTACCGCTGCCGGAGGGGCCTAACAGGGAGACCACTTCGCCGCGCTTCAGGTTCATGGAGACACCTTTTAAAACAGGATTGTCGCCGTAGGTTAAGTGCAGATCGTCAACCGCTAATTCAATCATGTATTTTCACTCCGAAACGAAGGGCAATGCCCAGACCTACCACGACCAGCAGGATGTTAATGAAAGAGAGCGCCGCCACGATATCGATGGCACCCGCGGCCCAGAGGGAAACCAGCATCGAGCCGATGGTTTCCGTGCCGGGTGAAAGCAGGTACACACCCGTTGAATATTCACGCTCAAAGATCAGGAACATCAGCAGCCACGAACCGATAAGACCGTAGCGGGAGAGCGGGATGGTGACGTGGCGGGTGATCTGCCCGCGCGTCGCCCCGGTGCTGCGCGCCGCTTCCTCAAGCTCTGGCCCTACCTGCAGCAGCGTGGAAGAGATCAGCCTCAGCCCGTAAGCCATCCACACCACGGTATAGGCCAGCCAGACGCTGAAAATGGTGCTGCGCAGCGAACGCAGCCAGACGATGACGTTTTCGCGCATCCAGTCGGTCCAGGCGAACCCGGAAAGCCAGCCGGATTTCAGCGAGTTATCCAGCCACATCGGCAGGAACAGGAACACCCACAGGAACGCCAGACCCGCCAGCAGGCCAGGCACGGCGCGCGGCACCAGCACGCTGTAGTCCAGAAAACGCGTGGTGTTGTCCGGCTTGCGGTGCATGGCAATGCCGACAAACAGGTAGCACACCACGGCCAGCGCGCCGCCAATCACGCCAATCGCCATGGAGTTGACGATGGCGCGCAGCAGGTTGGGCTGCGCCCAGATGGTGCGGAAGGTGTTCAGAGAAAGCTCGTCCCACAGCGAAACGCCCACGCCCCAGTTGGAGATAAACGCGCGCAATACCACGCCGAGCAGCGGAACGCCGATGGTGACGGTGAGCCAGAAGGCAATCACTCCGCCAGCCACCCAGCGCCATTTACCCAGCGGCAGCGCGCGTGCCTGCGAGGCTTTCCCCTTCATGGTGACGAAGCGGTTGGCGGTGCGCATCAGGCGACGCTGGAGCATCACCAGCGGGATGGTGATGCAGATCAGCACCACGGCAACCGCCGCCATCAGGTTATAGGATGGGGTGCCCATCTTGTTCGTCAGCTTATAGAGATAGGTCGCCAGCACCATGTTGCCTTCCGGGTCGCCGAGGACCAGCATCAGGCCGAACACTTCCAGCCCGAGGAAGAACAGCAGCACGGTGGCGTACAGAATGGACGGGCGCACCATCGGCAGGCTGACGGAGGTCATGACCTGCCAGGGCGACGCGCCCGCGGTGCGTGCGGCTTCTTCCACATCGGAGCCCACGCTGCGCAGCGCAGACGATATATACAGATAGGCGTGCGGGACGTGCGTCAGGCCGGCGATGACCACAATGCTCGACATGTCGTAGATATTCCACGGCACAAAGCCAATCAGCGCCTGAGCCCACTGGGAGAGAAAGCCCACCGGACCGGCGGCCACCACGTAGCCAAAGCCCAGCACCATCGGTGAAACGAAGATCGGGACCAGGATCAGCGGCTCAATCAGCCGGCGGCCGGGCAGGTCGGTACGCACCATCAGAAACGCCAGCACGCCACCCAGCGGGATGGAGATAAAGACCAGCCCGAAAGCAAGAATAAAGCCGCTTTTCAGGGCCTTATAAAAATCAGGGTCGGTGAAAATAAACTCAAATGATTCAAAGCTCCACTCTTTTGACGGCGAAAAGAACGGGGCGGACAGGAAGCTCTGTATCACGATAAACGACAGCGGCGTATAGATAACCAGGGCGGTTATCAGCACGACGATGCCTCGCGGCAGGCTTTGCCACTTTCTGCGTAATGTATTCATGGGGTATCCCTGGTGTTGCGGCCCAGAAAAACGAACTCAGTCGATAAGGGAGCGCGGCGGCCTGCGCCGCGCTCAGACGCTTATTTACCGGCGGCGGTACGCCACTCTTTGATGTACTCCAGGCGTTTTTTCGGCTGCAGGTATTCCAGCAGCGTTTCATCAACCGGAATTGGCTTCAGCGCGTTACCGAGGATTTTGGTCAGGCCGTCGATATCATTTTTCCCTTCGATATCGTTACGAATGGAGGGAATATCCGCCTGATTGGCCAGAATGTTTTGCCCTTGTTCAGACAGCACATAGTCCAGCCACAGCTTAGCGGCGTTGCTGTTTTGCGATTGCTGGCTGATGAACGACACGCGCGACAGCACCAGGGTGTAATCTTTTGGATAGGAAATGCCGAGCGAAGGATCGTTCTTCGCGCGCGCTTCCGCGTAGGAACCGAGGATGTTGAAGCCGATCAGGTTTTCACCGGAGGAGACGCGCTCCATCATGGTGCCGGTAGACGACTGCACCGATAAGCCACCTTTGGCGACGTCGGCCAGGGTTTTGAAGTAATTAGGATCGGCGTTGTGATCCTGAACCGAGAGCATAAAGCCCAGACCCGATTTTTCGATGTCGTAGGTGGTGACTTTGCCCTTGAATTTGTCCGTCTGGCTGGCAATCAGTTTCGCCAGCGCGGCGTGAGAATCCGGCACGTCGCCAGCCGGGATCAGGCGCTTGTTGTAGATAAAGACCACCGGCTCATAGGTAGTGCCATAAGCCTTATCCCTCCAGACCGCCCATTTCGGCAGCTGGCTTTGCTCCGGCGATTTATACTCCATGGCGTAGTCGGTGGCGAGCTTCAGGCCGGTGTCCATAGAGGAGCTCCAGACCACGTCGCCGCTCACGCCACCGGAGGCCTGTTCGCTGATGAAGCGGTTGTACAGCTCGGTGCTGTTCATGTCGTTGTATTCGACTTTAATGCCCGGGTAGGTTTTTTCGAAGCCCTGGATCAGCGGTCCCGCGGCCTTGATGTCGGTGGTGGAGTAAATAACAACCTTGCCCTCTTTCGTTGCGGCATCAACAACTTTTTGATATTCAGCAGGATAGCCCTGCGGCAGGGCAGAGAGTGCAGAAGCAGAGAACAGTACAGTAGCGGTAAGCAGAGAAATTCGGAACGTGTTCGACATTATAGTTAACCTTTTAGTTACATTTGAGGAACTAATTGTCAACATAGCGTATCGGGCTCCACCCACAAGAGGGTGAAGCGGGCAATGATTCCGAAGTGTGATTGTCGCCGTCGTTTCAGCAATTAACACCATAAAATCCGCGAACGTTAGCCTGTGAACGGTTCTGGATTACGGTTTATCGGGCGCTTTGCGGTATAACCTTCGCGGATGACCTATATTGCCATACAGCATTTCGACGCTGATTAACCCACTCTCCACGCAGTATTCAAGGTAGCGACGCCCCGTGGTTTTGCTGATCCCCACGTTTTCCACCACCTCTTCAACCGACATCGCGGTATCGGGATGCTCGGCGAACAGGTTTTTAATCCGTTCCAGCGTCTGGGGTTCAATGCCCTTCGTCGACGGCGTAATGGAGGCTTCCGCGGCGGGAAGATTAAACAGGCGATCCAGCGCATGCTGGTCGACCACCTTCACCTGCTGCACGGTGTGGATGAAACGCATAAACCGCTCCAGCGAGGCGTGCAGGCGCTGGAAAAAGACGGGCTTAATCAGGTAGTCAAACGCGCCGCTGCGCATGGCGTGGCTGCAGGTCTGCATATCGCTGGCGGCGGTGATGAAAATCACCGAGCATTCGTAGCTTTTCAGTAGCGGATTATCAATTAACTCCACGCCTTTACCGTCCGGGAGATAGTTGTCCAGCAGGATAAGTCGCGGCTGGTGCTGACGAATCAGGCTGCATGCCTGCTCAATCGACGCGGCGATGCCCACCACGCGCAGATGGAAATTCTGCTCGATATACTCGCGATGCAGCTCCGCCAGGTGCGGCTCATCTTCAACTATCACAACGTCAAGTGGTCGGGTCATGCTGTTGCCCATTCGGAATAAACACAGAAAAAATAGTGCCCTGCGGCGTGTTGTCGGCAATCTCAATGCTGCCGCCGGCCTTGTCGATATATCCTGCCACCAGGAACAGGCCAATACCGTGCTCGGTACCCACAATGTCGTTTTCGCTGTCCGGCTTGCTGCTGAATCCCTGGCGGAAAATGTGCGGCTTCAACGCATCGTCCACCCCGCAGCCCCGGTCAGCCACCTCGATCAGCAGCTCCTGGTTACGGTCAGAAATGTAGAGTTCTACCGGCGCGTGGACCGGCGCGTTGAGTGTCGCCTCCACGGCGTTGTCCAGCAGATTACCAATAATGGACATCAGCTCCGTTTCACTCAGCGCGGCAGGCATGCGGGTGAGCTGGCAGGCGGGGTCAAACAGCAGCTCGATGCCTTTTTCGCGCGCGCTGACGTATTTTCCGAGCAGCAGCCCGCACAGCGCCGGGGAGACAAAATGGGCTGAGACAAAGTCCAGCACGCGCTGCGCGCCTTCTGACTGCACCTGGATGTAACGGATGGCCTCGTCATAATGTTTCATCTGCAGTAGCCCGACGAGAGTGGCGGTCCAGTTCAGCTGTTCGTGGCGCATAATGCGCAGGTTATCCGCATAGCGTTTGATCTGACTGAGCTGGCTGCTGAGCGTGTTGATGTCATTTTTGTCGCGAAAGCTGTATACCCAACCGCTTTCAACGCCCGGTTCGACCTCAATG
This sequence comes from Enterobacter cloacae complex sp. ECL352, assembly GCF_020149545.1. Classification (NCBI taxonomy): domain Bacteria; kingdom Pseudomonadati; phylum Pseudomonadota; class Gammaproteobacteria; order Enterobacterales; family Enterobacteriaceae; genus Enterobacter; species Enterobacter cloacae complex sp. ECL352. Next base: position 1,458,428 of record NZ_CP083709.1, on the reverse strand, counting down.
GCTACCCGGTTGACGATCACCTCGCGCTGGTTCAGCACCGCAATCTGGTCGTGGCTGCCAGCGCTCACCGAGGCGTAGCGCTGGGATAAAAACCCCGGCGCCGTCTGCAGAATGTCTTCCAGCGGTTTACCGATAAGTTCTTTCTCACTTTGCCGAATATCCAGCATTTCGCGTGCCGCGCGGTTAATTAAAATCAGCTGCTTCTCGCCATTAACGGCAAATACCCCTTCGTACATGGCTTCTAATAGCGCGCGCTGCTGCAAAACCAGCTGAGCGATATCTTTCGGCTCCAGCCGGAACATCTGTTTTTTTAAATTGCGGGTAAACAGCCAGGAGAAAATAAACAGCAGCAGCAGAAGCGCAGCGCCGTATAGCCCGGACTGCCAGAGAATGCGGGCGTTAATATTGGCAATATACGACGTCAGATAGCCGACCGAGACAATACCAATCACCTGATGCTGCGCGTTGAAGATGGGCGCTTTGCTGCGTAGCGACACGCCAATTCCGCCCTGACGCACGGAAATAATGGTTTTGCCCTTTAACACCTCGGCATTATCCCCGCCGATCATCGGTAAATTAATACGCTCCGGGGATTCCGAATGATAAAGGTGCTGCTCCTCGGTATCGCCAATCACAATGTAGCTGGCATCGCTTTCGGCGCGCAGCGGCTGAATTAACCGGGCTATTCCCGGAATATCTCTGGCCGCTACCATTGCCGCCAGACCCGGCATCAGCGCGATCTGGCTGGCCTGAACCCGGGCGCGCTGGCCGAGATCGTGATGGAGCTGTCGGTCAATAAAATGGAACAGGATTGTTCCCAGCAGAACTAACAGCAGGCAGGAGAAGCACACCAGCGCTAAAAACAGCTTTACCTGAAAAGAGAGTCTGCGTTTCATTCAACCTGCGGAAGTTATGTAAAAGTGACATTTGCCGAGCCTGACATGGGCCAATAGCGGACGCAATCTGGCGAGAAAAGAGTTGTGACCTGGCTTTTCGTTTTCGGCGTTATAGCCATCAGGATCCCGTAAGGCTATGCTTCATTCAGCACGATAATAATTACAGAGGCAATGTCATGGACAAAGAACTACTGGATGCGGGTTACCGGGCCTATACCGGCGAGAAAATTGACGTTTACTTCAATACCGGGATCTGCAAACACTCAGGTAACTGCGTGCGTGGGAGCGCAAAGCTGTTTAATCTGAAACGTAAGCCGTGGATCATTCCCGATGAAGTGGACGTTGAAACGGTTGTACGCGTGATTGATACCTGCCCGAGCGGTGCGCTGAAGTATCGCCAAAAATAAGCGAGGAACCATGGATATTCTGGAAGGCCATAACAAGTTTTACGTCAATGATGCGAACGGCAACCAGGTTGCGGAGATTGTCTTTGTACCGACCGGCGAGCACCTGAGCATTATCGAGCACACCGATGTGGATGAGAGCCTGAAAGGGCAGGGCGTCGGTAAACAGCTGGTGGCGAAAGTGGTGGAGAAGATGCGCGGTGAGAACCGTAAAATTATCCCGCTGTGCCCGTTCGCGAAGCATGAGTTTGATAAAACGCGGGAATATGACGATATTCGGGCGTAAATAACACCGGCGATGGCCGGTGTTTTTTTATCTTACCTGCTCAAACAGCAATACCATCGCGATCAGCACCATTATCCCTCCTGACGCCATGCTCACCCTACGCGCCGCCTGTGGCCGGGTCGCCAGTACCGCTTTCGAACCATACCCCACCAGCAGATAGACCAGCGTACAGGTAATAAGGTGCATCACGCCAAGCGCGGACATTTGCATCGCTAGCGACCAGCTTCCGGTCGGGTCGGTAAACTGCGGAAGCAGCGCCAGGAAAAGTAAAAAAACTTTCGGGTTAAGGCCGCTAATGCAGAGTCCTTTCACCGCCCACTGTCTCCAGTTTCCCGCATGGTGGGTGGCCTTTTCCGGTGCGGCCGGGTGACGCAACAGCCCGATGCCAAGCCAGAGGAGATACACGGCCCCCGCAACGGTCAGCCCGGTTAACGCCAGCGGATGCTGAGCAATCACTACGCCCACGCCAGCCACCACAATCAGCGTAGCTAACAGATGCCCGGACATTAACCCCATCACCGCCGGTACCACGCGTCGCCCGTTAATCCCGGCGCTAATGGCGTAGGCCCAGTCGGCGCCCGGCGTCATGATGAGCAGAAAAGAAACCACCCAAAAGCCGGCCACAATACTCATTTCCATCGTTCTGAAAACTCCCGCAGTGCGTCAAACGTTGAGAAAAAGAATATCGCTAACCCTGCGAAATAGGCTTTCAATGTTATGCTCATAACACCGTGAAAATGAGAAAATCTTCCACATGGATAGCATCGATCGAAAAATTCTTGCTGAGCTACAGTCTGATGGCCGCTTATCCCTTACCGAGCTGGCGGAAAGAGTGAATCTGAGCCTCTCGCCGTGCCATCGTCGCGTGCGGGCGCTGGAGCAAAGCGGGGCCATAACGGGATACCGTGCCAGCCTCGACCCCGCCAAAATGGGATTCAACTTCCTGGCGATAGTGTTTGCGACGCTGAAGGAGGGTGACAGAAAGGCGGTTAGCGCGTTTGAAGCGGCGGTGGAGGAAATCCCGCAGATCGTGCTGGCTCAGCGTCTGTTTGGCGATCCCGATTATCTGATGCACGTCGTGACCCGCGACCTGTCCGCTTTCCAGAAACTCTACGACGAGAAGCTCTCCGCCATGCCCGGCGTGCAGCACCTTCGCTCTACGCTTGTGATGAAAACGGTCGTGCAGGACAGACCTTTTCCGCTGTAATCAGCAGGGCGAGACTGAGAGGCATGCCCGGCAGAACGCCGGGCATGCAGGGCGTTTAGCCGACAAACATCACCGACACGCACAGCACGCCGACGATCAGCGTCAGCAGGTTGCCAATGGAGCGGTACTGTTTCAGTGAGGGGATCAGATACATCGACAGCGTCGGCATGATAAACAGGATCATGGCGATAAGCGGGCCGCTGATGGCGTAAATCATCGAAATGGCGTTCGGGTTAATGCAGCAGACGGCAAAGGTGATTAACGACACCCCCATAATGGAAATCGCGCGGTTAAAGGCGCGGCTCTTTTTCACGCCCACCTGATTGAGCGACGACTTCACGATCTCCGTCGCCCCTTCAATCACCCCAAAATAGGTGCCGAGGAACGATTTCGACATCGCAATAATCGCCACGATAATCCCGGAAATGCCCAGCCACGCCGGAGAAGAAGGCATCATCGACAGCGCGGACAGGATCGTTACCCCTTGCTCTTTGGCGGCCACAATGTACGACGGCGGAATTGAGAGCAGGCAGCTGAAGACAAAAAACAGCACGCTCAGGCAGATGATCAGGTACGCCACCTTCATGATTTTCTTGCATTTATCCATGGCGCCGTTAGCAAATTTCTCGCGACGGTCAACGGCAAACGTTGAGATAATCGGGGTATGGCTGAAAGCAAACACCATCACCGGAATCGAAATCCATACCTGATGCAGCGTATGACGATCGACGGCCATCTGGCTGGTCAGCAGCGAAGGTTGCCAGCTTCCGGTCAGATAGAACGAGACAAACAGAAAATAGGCAATCAGCGGAAACACCAGGAAGCCCATCACTTTTATCGTGATATGGCGCCCCATCAGGAAGATCAGATTCAGAACCAGCACCACTCCCAGGCTGACCAGCACGCGAACGGCGGTATCCACCGTCAGGTGTTTCGCCAGCTGCTCCGTGAGCGAGTTGGTGATGGCCACCGCATAAATCTGCACCACCACAAAGAAGGCGATGAAATAGAGCGTGGTGATCAGGTTGCCAATCTTCCTGCCGTAATAGTGCGAGACGGCGCCGGTGATCCCTTCGTTGCCTTTTGTTTTCGACGACAGGATAAATTGCACCAGCGCCCGGTGCGGCCAGTAGGTTAAGGGATAGGCCACGAGGGCGGTAATAAACAGGACGATAGCGCCTGCGGAGCCCAGCTGAATGGGCAAGAACAGCGTTCCTGCGCCCACGGCCGTGCCATAGAGAGCGAAACTCCAGAGAGTCTCATCTTTTGACCAAATTTTCGACATTAGAGCAACGTATCAACTATCAAACCATCGGAATGGCGTGCAATTTACCATAGTTATGCCTGAAGAGCGCAGTTGCTTCGACGGAGTTTGGCCGGAACGGGCGTCCGGCCAAAGGCGGTTTAGCCTGCCAGGGCTCGCCGTTGCTGGCGACGCTTAAGAAATTTCTCGCGCAGGCAATCGTATGCCCAGTTATAGAACATGGTGTAGGGCAGGAAGAACAGGAAGAAACCTATTTCCAGCGTGAATGCCTGAAGCAGGGTAACGCCCAGCACGGCGGCGACAATCGACACACCAATCACAATAAACCCGCATTCGAACCCCAGCGCATGCAGCGCACGTACTTTTGCGGTACGTTTGACGCGCTGAACGGGCCAGAAACGGTCGAAGCCGAAGTTATAAAGAATGTTCCAGAGCATGGCGGTAGTGGCCAGGATAATGGTCAACCCCCCCATCTCCACCACGGAACGCTGCATGAGCCACGCCGCCGTAGGGGCGAGGATCGCCGTCGCAATCCCTTCGAAACAGACAGCATGAAAGATCCGCTCCGGCAGTTTACGTTGGAGTGCATCCTGATGTTGCATAGTCATAGACCTCATTAATTCGCCGGTATGGGCGTTGATGCAGCCTATTTTCATCGCTAAAGCTGATATATTAAAGTTAGTATCCATCGCTAAAGTAGATAGGTTATGCGCTATTCACCCGAAGCCCTTAAGGCGTTTGTCGAGACCGTTGCGGCGGGCTCTTTTTCCGCTGCCGCGCGAAGGCTGCGTAAAAGCCAGTCGACGATCAGCACGTCAATTGCCAATCTTGAAGCCGATCTGGGTTTTGAGCTGTTTGACCGCTCGGCGCGCCAGCCGGTGTTAACGGTCCAGGGAGAACAGGTGCTGGGCTATGTGCAGGCGATCCTGGCCGCCAGCACGCGGCTGGATGAGCTGGCGGTATCGCTAACGGCGCAAACGGAGGCGCGTCTGACGTTTGTCCTTTCCGATACCCTCAACCCGGACGTGCTGGAAGAGATGATGAAGCAGTTTGACGCGCATTTTCCCCATACGGAATTCGAATGTCTGATTGGCGAGGAAGAGGACGTGATCGATCTGCTGCAAAAGGAGCGAGCGCAGATTGGCCTGACGGAAGCGCGCGACAGTTACCCTACGGATATTGGCGTCACCCGCCTGCCGATGCAGACCCGCATGGCGATCTACGTCGCGACCACGCATCCGCTGGCCGGACAACATGACGTTCAGCATGACGAGCTGCACGGCTGGCGAGAGCTGCGGCTCAGCACCTATCTTGAGCGCGAGGCTGAGATCGCGCGCGGGCCCGTCTGGTCAGCACCGAATTACCTGTTACTCTTGAGTATGGCGGTACAGGGATTTGGCTGGTGCGTGCTGCCGTGCGCTCTGGTGGATGAATTTGCCGCCGCGAAATCCCTGGTACAGCTCAGTGTTCCCGGCTGGCCGCGGGCGATCGGCATCGATCTGCTGTGGAATAAACGATCCCCTCCCGGCGTTGCCGGCAGCTGGCTGCGGCAGTATCTGCAGGATGCGCGCTGATCCTTGTGATTAAACTCACTATTTTTAAACAATTAAGATAATTGCCAGTAACAATCCTCTACTATCGTCATGTCATTTAACACAGAGGTCGTGATGAAAGATGTCGTAATAGTGGGTGCGTTGCGTACAGCTATCGGCTGTTTTCAGGGAGCGCTCGCGCGTCACTCGGCGGTTGACCTGGGCAGCGTGGTGGTAAAAGCGCTGGTGGAACGCAGCGGGATCGCAGCACATGAAGTTGATGAGGTGATCCTGGGACAGGTTCTCACGGCCGGTGCCGGGCAAAACCCTGCGCGTCAGGCGGCGCTGAAGGGCGGGCTGCCCAATACCGTTTCGGCCATCACCATCAACGACGTCTGTGGTTCAGGATTAAAAGCGCTGCATCTCGCGACGCAAGCCATTCAGTGTGGTGAAGCGGACGTGATCATAGCGGGCGGGCAGGAGAATATGAGCCGCGCGCCGCACGTGTTGACCGACAGCCGGACCGGCGCACAGCTTGGCAACAGTCAGCTGCTCGACAGCCTGGTGCATGACGGGCTTTGGGATGCGTTCAATGACTATCATATGGGCGTGACGGCGGAAAACCTGGCGCGCGAGTACGGCATCAGCCGTGAGGTGCAGGATGCCTATGCGCTAAGCTCGCAGCAAAAAGCGCGTGCGGCAATTGATTCCGGTCGCTTTCGCGACGAGATTGTTCCGGTCAGCACGCAGCGTCAGAGCGGCGAGCGTATCCTCGTGGATACCGATGAACAGCCGCGCACTGACGCCAGCGCAGAAGGCCTGGCGAGGCTGAACCCCGCGTTTGAAATGCAGGGCTCGGTGACGGCGGGAAATGCCTCTTCCATTAACGACGGCGCTGCCGCCGTCATGATGATGAGCGAAAGCAAAGCCCTTGAACTCGATCTTCCGGTCCTGGCCCGCATTAAAGCATTCGCCAGCGTAGGGGTTGATCCTGCGTTAATGGGGATCGCACCGGTCTACGCGACCCGCCGCTGCCTGGAGCGTGCGGGGTGGCAGCTTTCGGATGTGGATCTGATCGAGGTGAACGAAGCCTATGCCGCGCAGGCGATCTCCGTCGGAAAAATGCTGGAGTGGGATCCTCTGCGGGTCAACGTTAACGGCGGCGCGATCGCGCTGGGCCATCCTATCGGTGCGTCCGGCTGCCGGATCCTGGTTTCGCTGGTCCACGAAATGAAAAAGCGCAATGCCCGCAAAGGGATTGCCACACTCTGTATAGGCGGCGGGCAAGGGGTGGCGCTGGCCATCGAACGCTAACCTCTTCTCATTAAAAATGACCTCCTCCGGGAGGTTTTTTTTCGCGTCCTTTTTCTCCCGGCGGCTTAATTGTGATCCGAACATCATTTTCGCTATAAACAAAAATAAAAATGAAACGTTGTTTTAAATATAATTGAAAAGCCCGCTTTATGCCGATAGTATGTGCTCATTATGAAAAACGGAACGCTGTTTCGTTTATTTCCGCCTTCGGGCATGACCACATCTGGAGGTTACCGTGGACGTCAGAGAAAGCATCCACAGTGCGCACGCCAAAACGCTGGATACTCAGGGGCTGCGCAATGCATTTTTAGTCGAGCAGGTATTCGAGGCCGACAGGTACACCATGGTTTACAGCCATATCGACCGCATCATTGTGGGCGGGATTCTGCCGGTCACGAAAAGCGTCTCCGTGGGCGGTGAGGTCGGTAAGCAGCTGGGCGTGAGCTACTTCCTCGAGCGTCGCGAGCTGGGGGTGATTAACATCGGCGGGCCGGGCACCATCACCGTAGACGGAAAATGCTATGAGATTGGCCATCGCGAGGCATTGTATGTGGGTAAAGGGGCGAAATACGTGGTCTTTGCCAGCATCGACGGCAGCAGGCCTGCGAAGTTTTACTACAACTGCGCGCCGGCTCACTCCACCTACCCAACCAAAAAAGTGACCACCGCAGACGTCGCACCCGTGACGCTGGGCGACAACCTCACCAGCAACCGCCGCACCATCAATAAATACTTCGTGCCGGACGTGCTGGAGACCTGCCAGCTCAGCATGGGATTGACCGAGCTCGCGCCAGGCAACCTGTGGAACACCATGCCGTGCCATACCCACGAGCGCCGGATGGAAGTCTACTTCTACTTCAACATGGATGAGGACGCCTGCGTATTCCACATGATGGGACAGCCGCAGGAAACGCGCCATATCGTGATGCACAACGAGCAGGCGGTGATTTCACCGAGCTGGTCCATTCACTCCGGCGTAGGGACGAAAGCCTACACCTTTATCTGGGGAATGGTGGGGGAAAACCAGGTCTTTGATGATATGGACCACGTTGCGGTCAGCGATCTGCGCTAGTCGCGGGCGGTGAAGCATAAACCTGCCTGTGAGTGACAGGCTCTGAAAGAGTAAGGAATAAACATGATTCTGGATGCATTCTCTCTGCAGGGGAAAGTGGCTGTGGTTTCCGGGTGTGACACCGGGCTGGGTCAGGGAATGGCGTTAGGCCTGGCGGAAGCGGGCTGCGATATCGTCGGAATTAATATCGTTGAACCGACTGAGACCATCGAACGCGTGACGGCCCTGGGCCGCCGTTTCCTGAGCCTGACCGCTGACCTGCGTAAAATCGATGCCATTCCTGAACTGCTGGACCGCGCGGTGGTTGAATTCGGTCATATCGACATTCTGGTGAACAACGCCGGGCTGATCCGCCGCGAAGACGCGATCGGCTTCAGCGAGCGCGACTGGGATGACGTGATGGATTTGAACATCAAGAGCGTATTTTTCATGTCCCAGGCGGCGGCGAAGCATTTTATTGCGCAGGGGCAAGGCGGCAAAATCATTAATATTGCCTCTATGCTCTCGTTCCAGGGCGGCATCCGCGTGCCGTCGTACACCGCGTCCAAAAGCGCCGTGATGGGCGTGACCCGCCTGCTGGCAAACGAATGGGCGAAACATAACATCAACGTGAATGCGATTGCGCCGGGCTACATGGCGACCAACAACACGCAGCAGCTGCGTGCTGACGAAGAGCGCAGCGCGGCGATCCTGGAGCGTATCCCTGCGGGACGCTGGGGTCTGCCGAGCGATCTGATGGGGCCGATTGTCTTCCTGGCCTCCTCCGCATCGGATTACATCAACGGCTACACCGTGGCTGTAGACGGCGGCTGGCTGGCGCGTTAATTCCACCTGTATTAAGAACCTCTGCCTGTGGGCGGAGGTTTTTTTTGCGCAATAATTGGCTTAGTCCATATCGATAAAGATGAAAAATCCATACTAAAAAATCGCAAATGACGGCAATCACACTTTTATTGCTTAAATATTAACTGATTAGTAAAAATGCGTGATTATTCGCCACCAGTTGAAATTGTAATGTCCATCACAGAACCGTATGCCGTAGCGGAATAATCCATAACTTCGCGATTTCCTGCCTGACACTTTTCCTCGCTTTCTCGTAATTTCAGTTAACGAATTTTGCTGTTGAGGCAGGAAAAATATGACATCGATAAATGACTCTACCCTAATGCCCGCTGCGCTGCGTGATACTCGCCGCATGAACCAGTTTGTCTCCATTGCCGCCGCCGTGGCGGGCCTGTTATTTGGACTGGATATCGGCGTCATTGCCGGCGCATTACCGTTTATTACCGATCACTTTACCCTCAGCAGTCGTCTGCAGGAGTGGGTGGTGAGCAGCATGATGCTCGGCGCGGCCATCGGCGCGCTGTTCAACGGCTGGCTGTCGTTCCGCCTGGGGCGCAAATACAGCCTGATGGTCGGGGCGATTCTGTTCGTTGCCGGCTCCATTGGCTCGGCGTTTGCCGCTAACGTTGAAATCCTCCTGCTCTCCCGCGTGCTGCTGGGCGTGGCGGTGGGGATTGCCTCCTACACCGCGCCGCTTTATCTCTCCGAAATGGCGAGCGAAAACGTGCGCGGCAAGATGATCAGCATGTATCAGCTGATGGTCACGCTGGGTATTGTGCTGGCGTTCCTGTCTGACACCTACTTCAGCTACAGCGGCAACTGGCGCGCGATGTTGGGCGTGCTGGCCTTACCGGCGCTGGTGCTGATCGTCCTGGTGATTTTCCTGCCAAACAGCCCGCGCTGGCTGGCGCAAAAAGGGCGTCACGTGGAGGCAGAAGAGGTTCTGCGCATGCTGCGCGATACCTCGGAAAAAGCGCGCGAAGAGCTGAACGAAATCCGCGAAAGCCTGAAGCTAAAGCAGGGCGGCTGGGCGCTGTTTAAGATCAACCGCAACGTGCGCCGCGCGGTCTTCCTCGGCATGTTGCTGCAGGCAATGCAGCAGTTCACCGGCATGAACATCATCATGTATTACGCGCCGCGCATTTTCAAAATGGCCGGATTCACCACCACGGAACAGCAGATGATTGCAACCCTGGTGGTCGGGCTGACCTTCATGTTCGCCACCTTTATTGCGGTATTCACCGTGGACAAAGCCGGGCGTAAACCGGCGCTGAAAATTGGCTTCAGCGTGATGGCGCTCGGTACGCTGATTCTGGGCTACTGCCTGATGCAATTTGATAACGGCACGGCCTCAAGCGGGCTTTCCTGGCTTTCTGTCGGTATGACCATGATGTGTATCGCAGGTTACGCGATGAGCGCCGCGCCGGTGGTGTGGATCCTGTGCTCCGAAATTCAGCCGCTCAAATGCCGTGACTTTGGCATCACCTGTTCCACTACCACCAACTGGGTGTCGAACATGATCATCGGTGCGACGTTCCTGACGCTGCTGGACGCGATTGGCGCAGCGGGAACGTTCTGGCTCTACACGGTGCTGAACGTAGCGTTTATTGGCGTTACGTTCTGGCTGATCCCGGAAACCAAAGGCGTGACGCTGGAACATATCGAGCGCAAGCTGATGGCAGGAGAGAAACTGCGGAACATCGGCGTGTGATTGTTTTGCCTGTTCGAAGGCTTCACTCTATGCCGTAACTGGAAAAGAAAAAGGTGGCTTAGCCACAATAATAATGTGACTAAGATCACTACTAACTCTGGTAGGGAGTAGACACAGAGAGGGAACAGGCATTAGGATTTTTCTTAGATTGTTGAATTGTCGGGCCACCGCTATCAATTGAGCAAAGACGCATTGCAGCCGGAAAAAGAAGAATCACTATGTCAGAAATGGATTTAAGAAAAAGCACGGACCTCGACTTTCCCCGTTTTGCCGCCCCGGCTGTAAGCGCAAAAGAGATAGATCTTCTGGGATTGTTTGAGGTCCTTCTGGCGGCGAAAAAACGTATCGCCGCCATTATCTTTACTTTCGCGCTGGTGGGGCTGGCCGTTTCATTTTTACTGCCGCAGAAATGGACCAGTAAAGCGGTGATCACCCCGGCAGAACAGCTGCAGTGGAACCCACTGCGCCAGATGATGGTGGCGTTACAGGTGCTTGATGTGCACGTGAAGATTACCCGTCCGCAAATTTTTGACCTGTTTATTAAAAAGTTCCAGTCACAGTCATTGCTCGAAGAGTATATGACAACCTCTCCTTACGTAACATCGAAGCTGCAAGGCACCACGGTGGATCCGCTTGAGCTGCATCGCGCGATAGTCAACATTTCAGATCGAATGAAAGCGGTGAATAACGCTCAGGGAAAAGAGGCGGATAAAACGCCTTATGTTTCCTGGACATTGAGCTTTACTGCGCCGACAGCTGACGATGCGCAAGCCGTCCTGGCGGGGTACATTGATTATATCGCGGCTATTGTAGAAAAAGAGACGGTGCAGAATATCCGCAACCTGATCGCCCTAAAAACGAACGTCGTTAAGCAGCAGCTGGAACTGGATCGAGTTCGTCTGACCAATATTCACAATACCAACCTGCAGCGACTGAATTATTCGCTGGAAGTGGCAAATGCCGCAGGCATCAAGAGGCCGGTTTACAGCAACGGGCAGGCCGTAAAAGATGATCCGGATTACTCCGTTGCGCTCGGTGCTGACGGTATCGCGCAAAAGCTGCAGATTGAAAAAAATTTGAAGGACGTAACCGAGCTGAATGCGGATTTCCAGAACAGGGAATACTACCTCGCACAGCTGAAAAAGCTCTCCTTCGCCGATGTTAAACTTGAGCCATTCAGGTACCAGCTTTCTCCCTCCATGCCGGTGAAAAAGGATGGCCCGGGCAAGGCTCTGATTGTTGTTCTGGCGGCGCTTCTGGGGGGGATGTTTGCCTGCGGTAGCGTTTTACTTCGCGAGGCGATGCTCACCCGTACTTCGCCGCCAGAACCGGTAGCGAAATAAGCTCTGCAGTTTAAAAAGGCGCTGAATACAGCGCCTTTTTTTATGTACTTCGGTTGTGTTAAAAAAGAAACAAAGAAAAGGAGGGATGATGAAAACGATCGGCCTGTTAGGTGGAATGAGCTGGGAATCGACAATCCCTTATTACCGCCTGATTAATGAAGGGGTAAAGCAGCGTCTGGGGGGGCTGCACTCCGCAAGCCTGCTGCTGCACAGCGTTGATTTCCATGAAATCGAAGCCTGCCAGTCGAGCGGGGAGTGGGATAAAGCCGGAGAGATCCTGGCCCAGGCGGCGCTGGGACTGGAGCGTGCCGGCGCCGAGGGTATCGTGCTTTGTACCAATACCATGCACAAAGTGGCGTCGCATATTGAGGACCGCTGCTCGCTGCCGTTTCTGCATATCGCGGACGCGACCGGTCGTGCGATTGCCGCATCCGGTATGCGCCGCGTAGCGCTTTTGGGCACACGCTACACCATGGAACAGGATTTTTATCGCGGGCGTTTGCACAGTGAATTTGGGATCGAGAGCCTTATCCCGGATGAAGACGATCGGGCGCGCATCAATCAGATTATCTTTGACGAGCTCTGCCTTGGCACCTTCAGCGAATCTTCCCGGGCGTATTACGTCAGCGTGATTGAAAAGCTGGCGCAGCAGGGGGCAGAAGGCGTGATCTTCGGGTGCACCGAGATTGGCCTGCTGGTGCCGGCCGAGCGAAGCCCCGTCCCGGTATTTGATACCACCGCCATTCACGCGGCAGATGCCGTGGCGTTTATGCTGTCATAACGAGTTTTGCAGGTCAGGTAAACGAAGCGCCACCTGACGCGCGTGCTCCATTAAGTGTTCGGTGAAAGCGTCCACCAGCGCGGAAGCCGGACGGTGCAGCGGGCGGATCAGGCTCACGGTGAACGGGACGGACACGCTAAAGCGGCGGATGACGATCCCGCTTCCGGCATAATCCAGCGCCGTGAGCGGATTCACCACCGCGACGCCGACGCCCGCCCGCACCATCGCGCAAATCGAAGCCGCACTGTGCGTTTCCACCACCATTCGCCGTTTGACCTGATGCTCGGCAAACAGCGTATCCAGCAGCTGTCTGTAACTGTCTGTCTGCGAAAGGCTAATGTAGTTTTCCCCGTGGAAATCCTCCGGCGTGAGCACTGCCTTACCGGCAAGCCGATGTCCGGCGGGCAGAACGCACACTTCATCTAACGAGATCAGCTCCGTGCGTGCCGTTCCCGCTGGCGTGGAAAGGGTTTCGGTTAGCCCTAAATCATGGCGCTGGGCCGAAAGCCACTCTTCAAGCAGAGGAGATTCCTGAGGCACAATAGTGAGGCTGACCTCCGGGTATCGGGCCAGAAAGGGCTGCAGCAGCATCGGCAAAAAGGATTGCGAAAAGACGGGCAGGCAGACGATCGACAGCTCGCCCTGGCGAAACTCGCGCAGGCTTTCCGCAGCACTCACTATTCTGTCCAGTCCGTACCAGGAGCGCTGGACTTCCTCGAACAGGCGCAACCCCTGCACCGTCGGGTGAAGCCTGCCCCGGGTGCGCTCGAACAGCTTCAGCCCCAGCACTTTCTCGAACCGGGCCAGCTCGCGGCTCACCGTCGGCTGCGAGGTATGCAGCATCTGTGCGGCTTCGGTGAGATTGCCGGTGGTCATCACGGCGTGAAAAATCTCGATGTGGCGTAAATTGACGGCGGGCATAGGGCACCTGAAAGCAGATAACTGTCCATATCATTTTTGCATAGACTCGCGATAAAACGATATTTGTTATTCTCTTCGCGCTGTGGCGTAATCTTCAAAACGCATTTACCCGGAGAAGACCATGCCACGCCCGCTGAGCCAGACTGAGACCGATTTGAACGCCGATAACCTGCTGCGCCTGCCTGCCGAGTTTGGCTGTCCGGTGTGGGTCTACGACGCGCAGATCGTTCGCGAGAAGATCGCCGCCCTGCATCAGTTTGACGTGGTGCGTTTTGCCCAGAAGGCGTGCTCCAATATTCATATTCTGCGCCTGATGCGTGAGCAGGGCGTGAAGGTCGACTCCGTCTCGCTTGGCGAAATCGAGCGCGCGCTGGCGGCCGGATTCGATCCGAAAGCCGACGGCGACGCGATCGTCTTCACCGCCGATGTGATCGACGATGCGACGCTTGCGCGCGTCCACGAACTGCAGATCCCGGTGAATGCCGGTTCTGTAGATATGCTGGAGCAGCTGGGTCAGGTTTCTCCCGGCCATCGCGTCTGGCTGCGCGTGAATCCAGGCTTTGGTCATGGTCACAGCCAAAAAACCAATACCGGCGGTGAAAACAGCAAGCACGGGATCTGGTATGCCGATATGCCTGCCGCGCTGGAGGTATTACAGCGCTATGGCCTGAAGCTGGTGGGGATTCATATGCACATTGGCTCTGGCGTCGATTACGGCCACCTGGAGCAGGTGTGCGGTGCGATGGTGCACCAGGTTGTCGACTTCGGTCAGGATCTGGAGGCGATCTCAGCCGGTGGCGGCCTCTCCATTCCCTATCGCGAAGGCGAAGAGGCGATCGATACCGATCACTATTACGGTCTGTGGAGCGCCGCGCGCGACCAAATCGCCGCGCATCTTGGTCACGCGGTGAAGCTGGAAATTGAGCCGGGTCGTTTCCTGGTGGCGGAAGCCGGCGTGCTGGTTTCGCAGGTGCGCAGCGTCAAAGAGATGGGGTCTCGCCACTTCGTCTTGATTGATGCAGGCTTTAACGATCTGATGCGTCCGTCCATGTACGGCAGCTATCACCACATTACCGCCCTGGCTGCCGACGGCCGTGATTTAACGCAGGCGCCGCGCGTTGAGACGGTCGTTGCGGGCCCGCTGTGCGAATCGGGTGACGTGTTTACCCAGCAGGAAGGCGGCAAAGTGGAGACTCGCGCGCTGCCAGAGGTCAAACCGGGTGATTATCTTGTGCTGCATGATACCGGTGCCTACGGGGCGTCGATGTCATCTAACTACAACAGCCGCCCGCTGCTGCCGGAAGTGCTGTTTGATAACGGCAAGGCACGGCTGATCCGTCGTCGCCAGACCATTCAGGAACTGCTGGCTTTAGAACTCATCTGATGAAAGTACGGCCCCGTTGTGACCGAATCGCGTAACACCAGCGTGCCGGTAAACGGCGGGATAGCATCGACCGGCTGGTTTTTTGCCAGCCGGATCGCCTGATCGATGGCCGTGACAATCATATTGTCGATGGGCAGATAAACCGATGAGAGCGCAGGCTCCAGCCATTTCGCGCTTGGGGCATCGTCAAAGCCGAACAGTGAAATATCCTGCGGAATTTTAAGCCCCGCCTGGTGTAACGCTTTGGACGCCCCCAGGGCCATATCGTCGTTACAGGCAAACAGGGCGCTAAACGGCACACCGTCGGCAATCAACTCTTTGCACAGCTCGTATCCCCGCGTCATTCCCGCATCGCCGTACTTTATCCGACGCTCGTCCAGACGAATGCCGTGCTTTTCCAGGGCTTTACGATAGCCCATCAGCCGCGCTTTCCCGGTTGGGGTATGGATCGGAACGGTGATACAGGCGATCTCCCGATGGCCCTGGGCGATCAGGTAATCCACGGCCTTAAATGCGGCATCCTGCTGTTCGAAAAACACGCTGCGATCCGGCGCCTGGCTCACTTCGCGGTTAATGACCACCAGCGGCGTTTTCACGGTGTTCATCAGTTTGACGATCGCTTTTTCGCTCATGTAGCGCGTGTAAAGCACGATGGCATCGCACTGGCGATCGGCCAGCATCTGCACCGCCTGTTCTTCCTGTTCCGGCGCGTCGTGACCGTCGGTGACGATCAGCTGTTTCCCGTGAGTTTCCGTCTGCCGCGACGCCTGCTGGAGAAGACGACCAAAGTAAAAGCCGTCGAAGGTCGAGACGACCAGGCCAATGCTGTTGCTGGTCTGGTTAGCCAGCGAACGCGCGAGGAAGTTCGGGCGATATCCCAGCTCTTCCATCGCAGCAAAGACCTGCTGACGCGTACTCTCTTTAACCTGACCTGTGCCGTTCAGCACGCGCGAGACGGTAGCCTTCGACACGCCCGCACGCAGTGAGACATCCAGCATTGTTGCCATTCTACATTCCTGCTTCCACGTAATGATTTGCAGTTTAACACAGACCTCACGGCGTATAAGCGATGCGGGAAGCGCAAAACTTCTGCCACGATCACGCTTTTTGGTCACGATTCGTCTGGCCTGCGTGAAGTAAAACTAAATAGTCTGACTCTGGTAAAATAATCGCCGAACCGAGCTGGGGCGACAGGCCAGCAAATACATGAGAAAACGCAGGTGAAACGTGAAAAACATAGCCATCCTCCCGCTTTACCAGGCACCGCACTATGCGGAGCAGGTCACCGACTGGCTCTGGCAGGCCTTTGGCGAAGGGCTTTCTCGGGAATTTTTCCACAGCATTATTGAGCACAGCCAGACGCCGGGAGCATTACCGCTGACCTTTATCGCCGTAGAAGACGAACAGCTTGTTGGTACGGTAGGGCTCTGGCGCTGCGATTTGATCACCCGTCAGGATCTCTTTCCGTGGCTGGCGGCGCTCTACGTTGACGACGCGGCGCGAGGCAAGGGGCTGGCAGGAAAGCTACAGCAGCACGTTATTACCTGGGCCGCGCAGGCGGGATATGAAGAACTGCACCTCTGGTCTGCCTGCCGCGACTTCTACGAACGTTACGGCTGGCAGTATATCGGTGATGGGCTGGAATACCCCAACACGCGGGTTCACCTCTATCGCTATTCGCTCTGCGCTTCCGCAGGTGAAGCAACGGAGTGACGGCGAACCAGCGTCGGGCTAAACAGATGCGTAATATCCGGCGGCTGGCGCTGTTCAGCCAGCGCTAGCGCCAGCTCGGCGGCCTGCGTTGCCATGGTGATAATCGGGTAGCGCACGGTGGTCAGACGCGGGCGCACGTAGCGAGAGACCAGCACGTCATCGAAGCCAATCAGCGAAATTTCTGCCGGTACCTCAATCCCGTTGTCATTCAGCACCCCCATTGCCCCTGCGGCCATCGAGTCGTTATAGCTGGCAACCGCCGTGAAATTTCGTCCGCGACCGAGCAGCTCGGTCATGGCCTGTTCACCGCCGCTCTCATCCGGTTCACCGTAGGCCACCAGACGGTCATTACACGGCAGGCCGTTTTCGCGCAGAGCGTCGTAGTAGCCCTGCAGGCGGTCTTCCGCATCAGAAATCGGGTGATTGGAACAGAGATAGCCAATCCGGGTATGGCCCTGTTGAATCAGATGACGGGTCGCAAGCCAGGCACCGTAGCGGTCGTCGAGGGCCACACAGCGTTTTTCAAACCCGGGAATAATGCGGTTGATGATCACCATTCCGGGCATCTGCTTCATCAGGTGAATCAGTTCGGCATCCGGGATCATTTTGGCGTGAACCACCAGCGCCGCGCAGCGGTGGCGGATCAGCTGCTCGATGGCCTGGCGTTCTTTTTGCTCATTATGATAGCCGTTGCCGATCAGCAAAAAATTGCCTGTCTGATAAGAGACCTGTTCAACCGCTTTCACCATGGCACCGAAAAAGGGGTCGGAAACATCACCCACTACCAGCCCAATGGTTTCGGTGGACTGCTGGGCAAGCGCGCGGGCATTGGCATTGGGATGATAATTCAGGGATTCCATGGCGGTTTGTACCGCCTGGCGCGATGCGTCACTGGCTTTTGGGGAGTCGTTAATCACGCGAGAGACGGTTGCCACAGACACACCTGCCAGACGGGCCACATCCTTTATTGTCGCCATTCATTACCTTCTTATTGGGGGTAAGCGTTTACACACCAAATAGTGTTGCGGAAAAGCGGCGCGCATTCAAGGGGAGCGGATTTCCGCGCACCGCAAACGTGACGCAGGACAACCCTGGTAGTGTAATCGTTACACGCGCATTCATGTCTGAAGAATGTCAATCTGAACCTTTGGTTACACTTTGCGTCAGGCTGTTGCGATTGGCCAATGGCGAGGTGGTCAAAGAGGTTGATACAGTCAAAGTCCCAGAGGTATTGATAGGTGGAATCAACTCCGGTTGATTAACACGCTTTACACCAACCTGCGTTTTTACGCAGGTTTTTTTTGCCTGATAGTTCAATCTGTAACAGCAACAGAGAATATTCACACCTGGTTGCACTTAGGCTCATTCCCTTGCGTTTTCCTGCTGGCGAAGCGCAGGGCGAACAGCCACAATCAAGATCCCAGAGGTATTGATTGGTGAGAATTCTTAGTACGGTTTCGTACTCATCTCTTGCACCAACCTGCGCGGATGCGCAGGTTTTTTTTCGCCTCCACTTTTGCTGTCGCTCCCGTATCACTTCTCGTGTAATCTGCCACCATTTACTATCAACCCTCCACACTGGCTGGCAAAGGGAGTTGAGATGCTATTTGGGTTCTTCCGTACACTCTTCCGTATTCTTTTTCGCATCCGCGTCACTGGCGATGCCCAGGCGCTTCGCGGCGAACGCGTTCTCATCACGCCAAATCATGTTTCCTTTATAGACGGCATTCTGCTGGCGCTATTTTTACCCGTGCGCCCGGTGTTTGCGGTCTATACCTCTATCAGCCAGCAGTGGTACATGCGCTGGCTCACGCCGCTGATTGATTTTGTGCCGCTCGACCCGACAAAGCCGATGATGATTAAGCATCTGGTGCGTCTGGTTGAGCAGGGGCGTCCGGTGGTTATTTTCCCGGAAGGGCGTATTTCAGTGACCGGTTCGCTGATGAAAATCTACGACGGCGCGGGGTTTGTCGCGGCGAAATCAAAAGCGACCGTGGTGCCGTTGCGCATTGAAGGCGCAGAACTGACCCATTTCAGCCGCCTGAAGGGGCTGGTGAAGCAGCGCCTGTTCCCAAAAATCACGCTGCATATTCTGCCGCCCACGTCGTTACCAATGCCGGACGCGCCGCGTGCCCGCGATCGCCGTAAAATCGCCGGGGAAATGCTGCATCAGATTATGATGGAAGCGCGCATGGCCGTGCGCCCGCGCGAAACGCTGTACGAGTCCCTGCTTTCCGCGCAGCACCGCTATGGCGCGAAGAAAAACTGCATCGAAGACATCAACTTTACCCCGGATACCTATCGCAAGCTGCTGACCAAGACCCTGTTTGTGGGCCGTATTCTGGAGAAGTACAGCAAGAAGGGCGAAAAGATTGGCCTGATGCTGCCTAACTCGGGCATCAGCGCGGCGGTGATTTTTGGTGCGGTTTCCCGGGGGCGCATCCCGGCAATGATGAACTACACGGCGGGGGTGAAAGGGCTGACCAGCGCCATCACCGCTGCCCAGATTAATACCGTTTTTACCTCTCGTCAGTTCCTGGACAAAGGCAAGCTCTGGCATCTTCCCGAGCAGCTCACCCAGGTGCGCTGGGTCTTCCTGGAGGATCTGAAAGCGGACGTAACCACCGGCGACAAGCTGTGGATTTTTGCTCACCTGCTGATGCCGCGTCTGGCGCAGGTCAAACAGCAGCCGGAAGATGACGCGATTATCCTCTTCACGTCGGGATCGGAGGGCAACCCGAAAGGCGTTGTCCACAGCCACAAGAGCATTCTGGCGAACGTTGAGCAGATCAAAAGCATTGCCGACTTTACCGCGAATGACCGTTTTATGTCGGCGCTGCCGCTGTTCCACTCCTTTGGCCTGACGGTGGGGCTGTTTACGCCGCTGCTGACCGGCGCAGAAGTGTTCCTCTACCCAAGTCCGCTGCATTATCGCATTGTGCCGGAGCTGGTGTATGACCGTAACTGCACCGTCCTGTTCGGCACTTCAACGTTCCTCGGCAACTACGCGCGCTTCGCCAATCCGTATGACTTCTATCGCGTGCGGTATGTGGTGGCCGGTGCGGAAAAACTGCAGGAGAGCACGCGTCAGATCTGGCAGGACAAGTTTGGCCTGCGCATTCTCGAAGGCTATGGCGTTACCGAGTGTGCTCCCGTGGTCTCGATTAACGTACCGATGGCGGCGAAACCGGGCACGGTGGGCCGAATTCTGCCGGGGATGGACGCGCGTCTGCTGGCCGTGCCGGGCATTGAAGACGGTGGCCGTCTGCAGCTGAAAGGGCCAAACGTGATGAACGGTTATCTGCGCGTGGAAAACCCAGGCGTGCTTGAGGTGCCGACGGCTGAAAACGTCAACGGCGAGGTTGAAACCGGCTGGTACGACACCGGTGATATTGTCCGTTTTGATGAACAAGGCTTTGTACAGATTCAGGGACGCGCGAAGCGCTTCGCCAAAATCGCCGGTGAAATGGTCTCGCTGGAAATGGTTGAGCAACTGGCGACGGCCGTGTCCGCGGATAAGATGCATGCGACGGTAGTAAAGAGCGATGCCAGCAAAGGCGAGGCGCTGGTGCTGTTTACGACCGACGCTGAGCTTAAGCGCGACAGGTTACTAAGCTATGCGCGTGAACACGGTATTCCTGAACTGGCGGTGCCGCGCGATATTCGCTACCTGAAGCAACTCCCGGTGCTGGGTAGCGGGAAGCCCGATTTCGTGACCCTGAAAGGCATGGTTGAAGAGGCGGAACAGCAAAATGCGTGAGTCAGTACACACTAACACATCGCTCAGGTCGAAAGGCATGATGGCCGTCATCGCCGCGCAGTTTCTCTCTGCGTTCGGTGATAACGCGCTGTTGTTTGCCACGCTGGCGCTGCTGAAAGCCGAGTTTTACCCCGACTGGAGCCAGCCGATCCTGCAGATGGTGTTTGTGGGCGCTTACATTATCTTTGCTCCGTTCGTCGGGCAGGTGGCGGACAGTTTCCCGAAAGGCCGGGTGATGATGTTTGCCAACGGCCTCAAGCTGCTGGGTGCCGCCAGCATTTGCTTTGGCTTCAACCCGTTTATTGGCTACACGCTGGTGGGCATCGGCGCTGCCGCCTACTCCCCGGCGAAGTATGGCATTCTCGGAGAGCTGACCACGGGCGATAAGCTGGTGAAAGCCAACGGCCTGATGGAGTCGTCAACCATTGCCGCAATCCTGCTCGGATCCGTCGCGGGCGGCGTACTGGCCGACTGGCATGTCCTGGCGGCACTGGGCATCTGCGCGGTGGTGTATGGCGGGGCGGTTGTGGCGAACCTGTTTATTCCCAAACTGCCGGTGGCTCGCCCGGGGCAATCCTGGCGCTTTAAACCGATGACCGGCAGTTTCTTTACCGCCTGTCGCGTGCTGTGGCGTAACGGTGAAACGCGTTTCTCACTGATGGGGACCAGCATGTTCTGGGGCGCGGGCGTCACGCTGCGCTTCCTGCTGGTGCTGTGGGTGCCGGTGGCGCTGGGGATTACCGACAACGCGACGCCGACCTATCTTAACGCGATGGTGGCCATCGGCATTGTGGTGGGGGCCGGCGCGGCGGCGAAGCTGGTGACGCTCGAGACGGTAGCACGCTGCATGCCTGCAGGGATCCTGATTGGCGTCGTAGTGCTTATTTTCTCGCTGCAGCATGCATTATTGCCTGCGTATGTCCTCCTGATCCTGATTGGTATTCTGGGCGGTTTCTTCGTGGTGCCGCTGAACGCGTTACTGCAGGAACGTGGCAAACAGACCGTCGGGGCGGGGAATGCCATCGCGGTACAAAACCTGGGTGAAAACCTGGCGATGCTGTTAATGCTGGGGCTCTACTCGCTGGCGGTAAAAGTGGGTGTGCCGGTGGTGGGGATTGGCGTCGGGTTTGGTGGGCTGTTTGCGCTGGCGATTGCGGGATTGTGGGTCTGGCAACGTCGGCGCTGATAAGTGCGGCCTGATGCCCTCACCCCGGCCCTCTCCCACAGGGAGAGGGAGCAAACCCTAAAAACGGCAACCTGCGTTGCCGTTTTGCTTTTATTACGGCGCAGGATACGTATAAACCTGATGCACCGCTTCAATCTCCGCTAACACCTCTTCACTCAGGTTCAGATGGAAGCTCTCAATATTGGTTTTCAGCTGTTCCATCGTGGTTGCGCCCAGCAGGGTGCTGGCAACAAACGGCTGACGACGCACGAAGGCCAGCGCCATCTGTGCAGGGTCAAGACCGTGACGCTTTGCGATATCCACATAGGCGGCAACGGCTTTCTGCGTCTGCTCGCCGCTGTAGCGGGTAAAGCGGCTAAAGAGGGTATTTCTCGCCCCGGCCGGTTTCGCGCCGTTCAGGTATTTCCCCGTGAGCGTGCCAAAGCCGAGACAGGAATAGGCGAGCAGTTCCACTTCTTCATATTGCGTCACTTCGGCCAGACCCACTTCATAGCTACGGTTAAGCAGGCTGTACGGATTCTGGATGGTAACGATACGCGGCAGATCGTGTTTATCCGCCAGATGCAGATAGCGCATTACGCCAAAGGCCGTTTCGTTAGAGACGCCAATGTAGCGGATTTTTCCCGCGCGCTGGCACTCGGTCAGCGCTTCCAGCGTTTCCAGCAGCGTTACGGCGGGGGCGCTCTCATTCCAGCTGTAGCCGAGCTTACCAAAGCAGTTGGTTGGACGCTGCGGCCAGTGCACCTGATACAGGTCGAGATAGTCGGTTTGCAGGCGCTTCAGGCTGGCGTCCAGTGCGGCACGGATATTCTTGCGATCGAGGATCTGATTCGGGCGGATCCCGGTATCGTTGTTGCGCGCGGGGCCACTGACTTTTGAGGCAATCACCAGCTTTTCACGGTTGCCATGTTTTGCCAGCCAGTTACCGACGTAGGTTTCGGTAAGTCCCTGCGTTTCCGGACGTGGCGGAACAGGGTACATCTCTGCAACATCAATCAGGTTAATCCCCTGGCTGACGGCGTAATCGAGTTGTGCATGGGCATCGGCTTCGCTGTTTTGTTCACCAAATGTCATCGTGCCCAACCCCAGTTGGCTAATTTCCAGAGCGCTGTGGGGGATACGGTGATAATGCATAGCCGGCTTCCTCAGTAGACTTATAGACCGCGTCAGGGCGTGCCCGACAAAGGAATATAAACATGGCAGAGGGGAAGCAAAAGGGGAAGAAAAAAATCAAAAAGGCCAGCAAGCTACTGACCTTTATCTGTTTATCGCTCGATAATTTGCGATACTTCGTCGCGATTGATCTGCATTTTATTGCCTTCCTGGTCGCGGTAGCTGACCAGACCGGTATCATCGTCGACTTCGGGTTTGCCGTCGGTCAGGATCATTCGACCATCTTTTGTCGCCATGACGTAATCGCTGCTACAGCCCGATACGGCAAACGCTAAACCGACTGCTGAAACTAACACTGCCCATTTTTTCATCGTTATCGTCCTCATCTGGCGCGTATCAAATCATAATCTAGTATTAACCCGATATGGCGACTTGAGGAAGCGGTAAAATCTTAAAAAGCAGTCGATTATGTTTGAGAGCTCGCAAAATAAGTAAAAAACTATGTTTTTAACAGAAAATGACGGGCAAGGAGTGCGCCGGTGAAATTCTTTTTGAGATAAAAACCGCGCGGTAACGTCAGTATCGGCTCACCTTTCGCGCCGATTGCCTCGGTAAGTGCTTTGCTGTTGGCCGCTTTCGGGCGCAATTGTAAAACTTCTCCGTGTCGGGCGGTGATGCGCTCTACCTGCCCAAGCACAATCATGTCCATCAGCTCCTCCCAGTCCAGACGCAGCTGTTGCTCCTCATCGTCGTTAGGACTCCAAAGCAGCGGCGCGCCAACGCGACGGTCAGCCAGGGGGATCTGACGTTCACCTTCGACCGGTACCCACAACACGCGCTTCAGCTTGTGGCGAACGTGGCTGGTTTCCCACGTCACGCCGGTGTTGCCGGTTAGTGGCGCAACGCAGACGAAGGTGGTCTCAAGAGGCTTGCCCTGGCTGTCTATCGGGATGGTTTTTAACTCCACGCCAAGCGCTGCAAAATCCTGCTCGGGTTTGCTTCCTGCGCTGGCACCCAGCCACAGCTCAAGCAGCATGCCGATCCAGCCTTTATCCCGTTTCAGATCCTTCGGGATCTGAAGCCCTGCCATTGCCGCCAGCTCGCCAAGCGAAAAGCCTGCAAGACGCCGTGCCTGCTGTAGCAACTGACCTTCGCTGGATGGCGGTGAGAGCAAGGGTGTAAGCGGATGCATGAAGGTAACCTTTTGATTAAAAAATAAACTAAGAAATTGTCCCCTGTGGATAGAGTTTAACTATTTCTGTACCAATATTCCATGTCTATGATTTATATGTTTTTTTATTAGTTTGAAATCGTTTTGCCAGACTCAGAAAACCGGTTGTTCAAATCTGGTCACTGACAATGAACAGGATCTTACACCATGTTATCCACAGAAAAATGGGATAACTGGGCATAACCCTGACTACTGTTTCAATTTACAGCCTTGACGTGCGATGAAAATCGAATTTTCAAACAAATTGTGACTAACTTATTGGCACAATCTGTGGATAAAACCGACGCTGTTCGATCTTTCATCAGCATGACGATCCCTGATGTGATGATCGTCACGATATTCTGTTTTGTGCTCATGGAAATACATTTAACTATTTGAAAATAAATGCATTATCTAATTAAGATGAAAAAGGGGAGACTGCATCGTTTGAGGTTGTTCATCGGTAATCAGACACTTCTTCACAACTATATCCACAGAAAAGGTGAATAAAATTCCCTTCACCACCTCTCATCTGTTTATAACTCAGCACTTATTTGTGAGTTATTCAAATGTTATTAGGTTGCAGCCCTGTAAGAGAGTGGTTTACCGCCTCCCTGTAGTGTGAAACAATCATTCATATATAAGGTTTAGTTTGGGGTAGTCCGGTGATTGATGACGATGGCTACCGCCCGAACGTAGGAATAGTAATTTGTAATCGTCAGGGCCAGGTAATGTGGGCCCGGCGATATGGTCAGCACTCCTGGCAGTTCCCGCAAGGCGGGATCAATCCGGGAGAGTCCCCAGAACAAGCGATGTACCGGGAGCTTTTTGAAGAGGTCGGTTTAAGCCGAAAAGATGTTCGCATCCTGGCTTCGACCCGCAACTGGTTGCGTTACAAGTTACCGAAACGTTTGGTGCGTTGGGACACAAAGCCGGTTTGTATCGGCCAGAAACAGAAGTGGTTTCTGTTGCAGTTGGTGGGCAACGATTCAGACATCAATATGCAAACCAGCAGTACGCCGGAGTTCGATGGCTGGCGCTGGGTGAGCTATTGGTATCCTGTTCGTCAGGTCGTGTCATTTAAACGCGATGTTTACCGTAGGGTGATGAAAGAGTTTGCAAGTGTGGTAATGCAGCTTCAGGAGATCCCGCCTAAGCCGCAGAGCGCACCTGCCTGGCGACGTAAAAGAGGTTAAGCTACGCAAATCATGCTCACCCGCTTGCGAGAAATAGTCGAGAAGGTGGCCAGTGCTCCGCGTCTGAACGAGGCGCTGAATATTCTGGTCACTGACATCTGTCTTGCGATGGAGACCGAGGTCTGTTCGGTGTATCTGGCCGACCACGATCGGCGCTGCTATTACCTGATGGCGACCCGTGGTTTGAAAAAACCACGTGGACGCACCGTCACGCTCGCATTTGATGAAGGTATCGTGGGCCTGGTTGGGCGGCTGGCTGAACCCATCAACCTTGCTGACGCGCAAAAACACCCCAGCTTTAAATACATCCCTTCCGTAAAAGAAGAGCGCTTCCGCGCTTTTCTTGGCGTGCCGATTATCCAGCGTCGCCAGCTGCTCGGCGTGCTGGTTGTCCAGCAGCGCGAGCTACGTCAGTACGATGAAAGCGAAGAGTCTTTCCTCGTCACTCTGGCCACTCAGATGGCGGCGATCCTCTCCCAGTCCCAGCTTGCCGCGCTCTTTGGTCAATATCGCCATACGCGCATTCGTGCCCTTCCGGCATCGCCAGGCGTAGCGATTGCGGAAGGCTGGATGGACGCCACGCTGCCGCTGATGGAGCAGGTTTACGAAGCCTCAACGCTAGATGAAGCGCTTGAGCGCGAGCGTCTTACCGCCGCGCTGGAAGAGGCGGCGAATGAATTTCGTCGTTACAGCAAGCGCTTTGCCGCAGGTGCACAAAAAGAGACGGCGGCCATCTTCGACCTCTATTCGCACCTGCTCTCCGACGCGCGTCTGCGTCGTGAGCTGTTTGCGGAAGTGGATAAAGGCTCGGTCGCAGAGTGGGCGGTTAAGAAGGTCATCGAAAAATTTGCCGACCAATTTGCGGCATTGACCGACGGTTACCTGAAAGAACGGGCTGGCGATCTCCGCGCCCTGGGACAGCGTCTGCTGTTCCATCTTGATGACACCATTCAGGGGCCGAATGCCTGGCCAAAACGGTTTGTTCTGGTCGCCGATGAGCTCTCGGCAACGACGCTGGCTGAACTGCCTCA
The DNA here is from genome assembly GCF_020149545.1 of Enterobacter cloacae complex sp. ECL352. NCBI lineage: Bacteria > Pseudomonadati > Pseudomonadota > Gammaproteobacteria > Enterobacterales > Enterobacteriaceae > Enterobacter > Enterobacter cloacae complex sp. ECL352. The sequence goes on along the minus strand of NZ_CP083709.1, from coordinate 1,432,261 downwards.
GGACAGGCTGGCCGGTGTGGTGGTGCGCGATGGCGCCGCCAACTCGCATGCCGCCATTATGGTGCGCGCGCTGGGTATTCCAACCGTTATGGGCGCGGATATCCAGCCGTCGGTACTGCACCGCCGTACGCTGGTAGTGGACGGCTATCGCGGTGAGCTGCTGGTCGATCCTGAGCCGGTTCTGCTCCAGGAATACCAGCGTCTTGTCAGCGAAGAGAATGAATTAAGCAAGCTGGCGGAAGATGACGTTAACCTGCCCGCACAGCTTAAGAGCGGTGAGCGGATCAAAGTCATGCTCAACGCCGGTTTAAGCCCTGAGCATGAAGAAAAGCTTGGCAGCCGCATCGACGGTATTGGCCTGTACCGTACTGAAATCCCGTTCATGCTGCAGAGCGGTTTCCCCTCCGAAGAGGAGCAGGTGGCGCAGTATCAGGGGATGCTGCAGATGTTTAACGACAAACCTGTCACCCTGCGAACCCTGGATGTCGGCGCGGATAAACAGCTGCCCTATATGCCGATCAGCGAAGAAAACCCGTGCCTGGGCTGGCGTGGGATCCGCATTACGCTCGATCAGCCGGAGATCTTCCTGATCCAGGTGCGTGCGATGCTGCGCGCCAACGCGGCGACGGGCAATCTCAGCATCTTACTCCCGATGGTCACCAGCATTGATGAGATCGACGAGTCCAGGCGACTGATCGAGCGTGCAGGCCGTGAAGTGGAAGAGATGATCGGCTATGCGATCCCGAAACCGCGGATCGGGGTGATGCTTGAAGTGCCGTCTATGGTCTTTATGCTGCCGCAGCTGGCAAACCGTGTTGATTTTATCTCTGTCGGCACGAACGACCTGACGCAATATATTCTGGCCGTCGATCGTAACAATACCCGCGTCGCCAGTATCTACGACAGCCTGCATCCGGCGATCATTCGCGCGTTAGCGATGATTGCCCGTGAAGCGGAACAGTACGGCATTGATTTACGCCTGTGCGGTGAAATGGCCGGGGATTCAATGTGCGTTGCGATCCTGATTGGTCTGGGATACCGCCATCTGTCGATGAACGGTCGCGCTGTTGCTCGCGTGAAGTACCTGCTGCGACATATCGACATCAATGATGCCCGCGAGCTGGCTGAACGCAGCCTTGACGCGCAGCTGGCCGCTGAGGTTCGTCATCAGGTCGCGGCGTTTATGGAACGACGCGGTATGGGCGGCCTGATCCGCGGCGGCCGCTAATCATCTTTCGCCCTCTCCCTGTGGGGGAGGGCTCCAGCGCGCATAAAACCCTATACACATCTTTTACATCTCTGGCGCATCCTCCACGCCCGCCTTGTGCTATGATTCGCAACTTTGGAGCCTCTGCTTACGGCAGAATCGCATTTCTACCGCTGTCCACTTTCAGCGGAATAACAACATCTTGTGGTGACAGATGAACAGTGGTTATCTGCATTTTCCGGAATTTGATCCGGTCATTTTCTCAGTAGGACCTGTTTCGCTTCACTGGTACGGTCTGATGTACCTGGTGGGCTTCATTTTTGCCATGTGGCTCGCTGGCCGTCGCGCCAGTCGTCCGGGCAGCGGCTGGACGAAAAACGAAGTTGAAAACCTGCTCTATGCGGGCTTCCTCGGCGTGTTCCTCGGTGGCCGTATTGGGTATGTGCTGTTCTATAACTTCCCGGTATTCCTGAACGATCCGCTCTATCTGTTCCGCGTGTGGGACGGCGGCATGTCCTTCCACGGCGGCCTGATTGGGGTGATCCTGGTGATGGTGATTTTTGCCAAACGCACCAAACGCAACTTCTTCCAGGTTTCAGATTTTATCGCACCGCTGATCCCGTTTGGGCTGGGCGCTGGCCGTCTGGGTAACTTTATCAACGGTGAGCTGTGGGGCCGCGTCGACCCGAGCGTGCCGTACACGATGCTCTTCCCGGGCTCTCGCGCAGAAGATATCGCGTTGCTGCCATCACACCCGGAGTGGCAGTCCATTTTCGATACCTACGGCGTTCTGCCGCGCCATATGTCTCAGCTTTATGAGCTGGCGCTGGAAGGCGTGGTGCTGTTTATCATCCTCAACCTGTTTATCCGCAAACCGCGCCCGATGGGTGCTGTCTCCGGCCTGTTCCTGATTGGCTACGGCGCATTCCGTATTATCGTCGAGTTCTTCCGTCAGCCAGACGCACAGTTTACCGGCGAATGGGTACAGTACATCAGCATGGGGCAGATCCTCTCCATTCCGATGATTGTCGCGGGTGCCATTATGATGATTTGGGCGTATCGTCGTCGTCCACAGCAACAAATTTCCTGAGGAACCATGAAACAGTATCTTGAATTGATGAAAAAAGTGCTCGACGAGGGCACGCCGAAAAACGACCGCACCGGCACCGGTACGCTCTCCATTTTTGGCCACCAGATGCGCTTCAACCTGCAAGAAGGCTTCCCACTGGTGACGACAAAGCGCTGCCATCTGCGCTCGATCATTCATGAACTGCTCTGGTTCCTGCAAGGCGATACCAACGTTGCGTATCTGCACGAAAATAACGTCTCAATCTGGGACGAGTGGGCAGACGAAAACGGCAACCTGGGCCCGGTTTACGGCAAGCAGTGGCGCGCCTGGCCAACGCCTGATGGCCGCCATATTGACCAGATCACCACCGTGATGAACCAGCTGAAAAACGATCCGGACTCGCGCCGAATCATCGTTTCCGCCTGGAACGTCGGCGAGCTGGATAAAATGGCGCTGGCACCTTGCCACGCGTTCTTCCAGTTCTATGTCGCTGACGGCAAGCTCTCCTGCCAGCTCTACCAGCGCTCCTGTGACGTGTTCCTCGGCCTGCCGTTTAACATTGCCAGCTATGCGCTGTTGGTCCACATGATGGCGCAGCAGTGCGACCTGGAAGTGGGTGATTTTGTCTGGACCGGTGGGGACACCCATCTTTACAGCAACCATATGGAACAGACGCATCTCCAGCTGACCCGCGAACCGCGTGCGCTGCCGAAGCTGATTATCAAACGCAAACCGGCATCAATCTTCGACTATCGCTTTGATGATTTCGAGATTGAGGGCTATGACCCGCATCCGGGCATCAAAGCGCCTGTCGCTATCTGATGCGATAAAGCGTGACACAACCGGTGCTCTTTAGCGCCGGTTTTTTTTTCGCCTTTATCCCGTTTCCCGAAGCGCTATCCAGAAAGCGTGCAACGCGCTGCAACACTCCTGATTCTCCGGATAACGCCTCGTAAAACTAGGATCCGTCGCTCGTCATGTTCACCGCGCTTCGCCACACTCCCGATATGAAAAAAGAGAACGGTTTTACGCTTATCGAAACGCTGGTCGCGATTTCGCTTGTCGTTATCCTCAGCGCCTCAGGTCTTTACCGCTGGGACAGCTGGCAGCGGCAGCAGCGGCTGTGGCAAACCGCCAGTCAGGTACGAGATTACCTGCTGTTTCTGCGCAATCATGCCAACCGCTACAACCGCGACCATCAAATTATCCATCAGCGGGTGGGAGGCATGGATTGTCTGCTGAGCTCTGCCGCGCAAGGCTGTGAGAAGGGCAATCCCTTTGTGCTGATACCACTCTGGCCTGAGGTCGCGATCGGCGAGGTAACGCCGTCGCTCGCGTTCTATGGATTAAAGGATACGGCATGGGCAGGGCGGATACGCGTTCAAAGTCGTGCAGGAGAATGGCTGATTATTGTCTCAAATGGAGGACGCATCAGGATGTGTAAGGTCTCTGCGGGAGGTTCATGTCGATGAAGCAGCGAGGTTTCTCACTGACTGAAGTTCTGATTGCAACGGCGATTAGCAGCCTCCTGCTGATAAGCGCATCGCGTTTTTTACCCAGCTTGCAGCGGGCGGTCTTAGCGCAATCTGGCCAGAGACAACTGGAGGAAGAGGTCTGGCACCACCTGTTCGCCCTGGGCAAACAGCTCCAGCGTGCGGGGTACTGCGCGGGAAACTGTCAGGGACAGGCGCTGGTGACAGCCAGGCAAGGAAGTTGCGTCATTGTGCGGTGGGATGCCAACAGTAACGGCATCTGGGATAACAGCGCATCAGAAAATGACAGCACCGGTTTTCGTCTGGAGTCTGGCGCTCTTGAAACCCAGCGTGGAGCGACCTCATGTGAAGGAAAAGGATGGGAAAAGCTCACGGACCCGGACAGGCTTACTATCGCGCATTTTGTGGTGAGGACAGTGGAACATGCCGGTTTTGCGCCAGAGGTGAATATCGAACTGGCGGCGATTCGTAAAGGCGAGCAGGGGGAACCCTGGCAGGCGTTGTATACGGTCACGGGGTACAACCTGTGAATCGTCAACGCGGCATGTCTTCGCTGGCGATGGTTCTGCTTTTACTGGTGCTCGGTACCCTGATCCTCACCGGTCTCAATCAGCAGCTCACAACCTTTAGCGCGCTCGTCGGCGGGGAGAAGCGTTCGCTTCAGCAGCAGGCGGCGGTGCAGTCCGCGCTTGAATGGGGACGGGTTCAGAGCTGGTCGTCAGAGCCACAGGTTCAGTGCAAGAAGACTCCTGCGTGGCGAGCGTGTTTGCGCCAGCTGAGTGGGGCGCGTGTGCTGCTGATTGCCGGAGACAGCGACCTGCTGCTCTGGCGCTCAGGAGAGATTGTCGACGGGAACGTTCGCTTTTCGCCTCACGGCTGGAGTGATTTTTGTCCCCTTAAGGAGAGCGCGTTATGCCAGCTGCCGTGAACAGAGAAAAAGGGTTTAGCATGGTTGAGGTACTGCTGGCGATGATGCTGCTGGTGATCGTCGTGACGGCTTTGTCCGGTTATCATCGGGCGCTGGCGGCTCGGTTTACCCTGTTTAACCAGTATCGACAGCTCTGGCATCATGCCTGGAATCAGTCTCAGCTCTCAACAAATGTTCTCCCGGCTGGCTGGCTGGCCAGTCGGGGGCAGACAACGCACGCAGGATGTGTCAGCATCACGGTCACACTTATTTCTCCTCTGGGGCGGCGCGGTGAGATAACGCGCCTGCATTGCCCGGTTAGCCAGTAGTCGGGAGCGTCTATGTTAAGGGTCTACCACTCAAATCGTCTGGATGTGCTGGAAGCGCTGATGGAATTTATCGTTGAGCGCGAGCGGCTTGACGATCCTTTTGAGCCTGAAATGGTGCTGGTGCAGAGCACCGGTATGGCACAGTGGCTGCAAATGTCGCTTTCCCGTAAATTTGGCATAGCCGCAAATATTGATTTCCCGCTGCCCGCGAGCTTTATCTGGGAGATGTTTGTGCGCGTGTTGCCGGACATTCCGGAGCAGAGCGCCTTCAACAAGCAAGGCATGAGCTGGAAGCTCATGGCGCTGCTGCCGGAAATGCTGCAGCACGATGAATTCGCCATGCTGCGCCACTACCTCAATGATGATACCGATAAGCGCAAGCTGTTCCAGCTGGCGTCGCGCACCGCCGATCTCTACGACCAATACCTTGTTTACCGTTCTGACTGGTTAATTCGTTGGGAAGCGGGCGAGTTGGTTGAAGGGCTACCGGAGGCGCAAATATGGCAGGCACCGCTGTGGAAAGCGCTGGTAGAGCATACGGAGAAACTTGGGCAGCCTAAGTGGCACCGTGCCAACCTGTACGATCGGTTTATCTCCATACTCGATAATGCGTCGGAGCGCCCGGCCCGACTGCCGTCACGCGTTTTTATCTGCGGGATATCCGCATTACCGCCTGTTTATCTGAAGGCGTTGAACGCGCTGGGTAAACATATTGATATTCATATTTTGTTCACCAACCCTTGCCGACAGTATTGGGGGGATATCCTCGACGAACGTTGGCTTGCGCGGCTGGTGACTCGCCAACGAAAGCGCCTTTTTGAAGAACGTTCCGTCCCGCTGTTTAAAGACGGCTCGACTGCCGGGCAGCTTTTTGATGAAGACGGTATCCAGAACCTGCCCAATCCACTGCTTGCCTCGTGGGGGAAGCTGGGGCGTGACTATATTCACATGCTTTCAGACATCACCTCATCAGGCGAAGGCGATGTGGATGCCTTTGTCGATATTACCCCGGATAGCCTGCTGCATCATATTCAGCTGGATATCCTCGATCTGGAAAACCGTGCCGTGATGGGCGTGACGGCGAAAGAATTCGAACGCAGCGAGAGCAAGCGTAAGCTGGATGCTGACGATCGCAGCGTCACGATCCATGTTTGCCATAGCCCTCAGCGTGAGGTCGAAGTGCTTCACGACCAGTTGCTGGCGATGCTGCAGGACGATCCCGAACTCACCCCGCGCGATATCGTGGTGATGGTGGCGGATATCGACAGCTACAGTCCCTTCATTCAGGCCGTTTTTGGCAGTGCGACGGGCGAGCGATATCTGCCTTACGCTATCTCTGACCGTCGTGCCCGTCAGTCGCATCCGGCACTGCAGGCCTTTATCACTCTGCTTTCACTGCCGGATAGCCGCTTTATCTCCGAAGATGTCCTGGCGTTACTGGATGTTCCCGTGCTGGCTGCACGCTTCAACATCAATGAAGAGGGGCTGCGCTACCTTCGCCAGTGGGTGAATGAATCTGGCGTACGCTGGGGGATCGATGACGATAACGTTCAGGAGTTCGAACTTCCTCCAACCGGGCAGCACACGTGGCGTTTTGGCCTGACGCGTATGCTGCTGGGCTACGCCATGGAGAGCAGCCAGGGCGAGTGGAATGAGGTGCTGCCTTACGATGAGTCCAGCGGGTTAATTGCTGAACTGGTGGGGCATTTAGCATCACTCCTGATGCAGCTTAACCGCTGGCGACACGAGCTGATGCAGCCGCGTCCGCTTGAAGCGTGGCTCCCGGTTTGCAGGGCATTGCTTAATGATTTCTTCCTGCCAGACAGTGACACCGAAGCGGCAATGGCACTGATTGAAACGCAGTGGCAGGCGATCGTCGATGAAGGCGTGAATTCCCATTATCAGGAGGCAATCCCACTGTCGCTGTTGAGGGATGAGCTAACGCAGCGGCTTGACCAGGAGCGAATCAGCCAGCGTTTCCTGGCAGGCCCCATCAATATCTGCACCCTGATGCCAATGCGTTCTATCCCGTTTAAAGTGGTCTGTCTGCTTGGCATGAACGACGGCGTTTATCCGCGCGCGCTGGCGCCGCTGGGGTTCGATTTGATGAGTGCAGATCCAAAGCGGGGCGACCGTAGCCGCCGCGATGATGACCGCTACCTCTTCCTTGAGGCGCTCATTTCCGCCCAGAGTAAGCTCTATATCAGCTATATCGGCCGTTCCATTCAGGACAACAGCGAGCGTTTTCCCTCCGTTCTGGTGCAGGAGCTGGTGGACTATATAGGCCAGAGTCACTATCTGCCGGGGGATGAAGATCGCAACTGCGATGAAAGCGAGAAGAGGGTGCAAGCCCATATCACCTGTTTCCACAGCCGCATGCCGTTTGACCCGGTGAACTACACGCCCAGCGAGCGCCAGAGCTATGCCCAGGAGTGGCTACCGGCGGCGAAAAAGGAGGGGAGTGCACATACCGATTTCATTCAGGAGCTTGACCCGCGCCCTGTCGATACCCTGACCTTCGAACAGCTTCAGCGGTTTTGGGCACATCCGGTGCGCGCCTTCTTCCAGCAGCGATTGCAGGTCAACTTCCGTTCTGAAGAGAGTGAAATTCCTGATGCAGAGCCTTTTACGCTGGAAGGGCTGGAGCGCTACCAGTTAAACCTGCAGCTGTTGAATGCGCTGGTTGAAGAGGAAGATGCGGACAAACTTTACCGCCGCTACCGTGCTGCAGGACAGCTGCCCTATGGGGCGTTCGGAGAAATTGTGTGGGAGGCGCAGTGTCAGGAGATGACCGCCCTGGCAGAGCGCGTAAGAGCGTGCCGACAGCCAAGGAAAAGTATTGAAATCGATCTCAACTGCAATGGTGTACAGCTCACGGGCTGGTTAACCCAGGTTCAGCCGGACGGGCTGCTGCGCTGGCGGCCTTCTATGCTGAGCGTTTCACAGGGTTTGCAACTCTGGCTGGAACATCTTGTCTACAGTGCGGATGGTCATAAAGGTGAAAGTCGGATTTTCGTGCGCAAAGAGGGCGAATGGCGCTTCCCGCCGATGGAGTCTGAGCAGGCGTTACGGTATCTGTCTTTGTACATTGAGGGCTACCGTCAGGGAATGAACAAACCGCTCTTGGTACTGCCGGAAAGTGGCGGGGCCTGGATAAAAGCCTGTTATGACGCACAGAATGATGCGATGTTAACGGATGAGGCGTCACTGCAGAAAGCGCGCAGTAAATTTATGCAGGCCTACGAAGGTAACATGATGGTACGGGGCGAAGGTGAAGATGTCTGGTATCAGCGCTTATGGCGAACGCTTGAGCCAGAGTACTTTGAGGCCATCACGGAAGAGGCGCAGCGCTACCTGCTGCCGTTGTTTAAATTTAACCAGTCCTGAGCGCTGTATAAAAATTGCGCAGTGTGGGGTGTTCAATTATGATGCACTTCTTATCACGGACTGATGTACCCAATAAAGAGATGTTGGCGTGTCCAGCACGCAATGTATTAATGATGTAGCCGTGATAAAGAGGTAGCACCTTGTTTAAAGCGTTTGTTTTGTTTTTCGCCCTCTGGGTACCTGTCACTCAGGCAGACTCCGGTTGGCAACCCGTTCAGGAAACTATTCGTAAAAGCGAAAAAGATACCCGTCAATATCAGGCTATTCGTCTTGATAACGGCATGACCGTGCTGCTGGTTTCCGATCCGCAGGCGGTGAAGTCCCTCTCGGCATTAGTGGTGCCGGTTGGATCGCTGGAAGATCCTGACGCGCATCCTGGGCTTGCACACTATCTGGAACATATGACGCTGATGGGGTCAAAAAAATACCCGCAGCCAGATAGCCTGTCCGAATTTTTGAAAATGCATGGCGGCAGCCACAATGCCAGTACGGCACCGTACCGCACGGCCTTTTATCTTGAAGTCGAAAATGATGCGCTGGAAGGCGCGGTCGATCGCCTTGCTGATTCCATCGCCGCCCCCCTGCTGGATAAAAAATATGCCGACCGTGAACGCAATGCCGTCAATGCTGAGTTGACCCTTGCCCGCACGCGAGACGGTATGCGCATGGCCCAGGTCAGCGCCGAAACCATCAACCCTGCGCACCCGGGTTCGCGCTTCTCCGGCGGTAACCTTGAGACGTTAAGCGACAAACCGAACAGCCTGGTGCTTGATGCCCTGCACGCGTTTCGCGATAAATACTACTCCGCCAACCTGATGAAAGCGGTCATCTACAGCAATAAACCGTTGCCAGAACTGGCAGGCATGGCGGCTAAAACGTTTGGCCGGGTGCCGAATAAAAATATCGACCTGCCGCAGATAGACGTACCGGTGGTCACGGATGCGCAAAAGGGCATCGTGATCCACTACGTGCCTGCGCTGCCGCGCAAAGTGCTGCGCGTGGAATTCCGCATCGATAACAACACCGCACAGTTTCGCAGTAAAACCGATGAGCTGGTGACCTATCTGATAGGTAACCGTAGCCCGGGTACGCTTTCTGACTGGCTGCAAAAACAGGGGCTGGTGGAAGGTATTCGCGCCGACTCCGATCCGGTTGTGAACGGCAATAGCGGCGTGCTGGCGATCTCCGCCACCCTGACCGACAAAGGGCTGGCAAACCGTGACGAAGTGGTGGCGGCGATCTTCAGCTACCTCTCTTTACTGCGTGAGAAAGGCGTCGATAAGCGCTACTTTGATGAGCTCGCGCACGTGCTGGATCTCGATTTCCGTTACCCGTCCATTACCCGCGATATGGATTACGTTGAGTGGCTGGCGGATACCATGATCCGCGTGCCGGTGGAACACACCCTCGATGCGGTCAATATTGCCGACCGCTATGATGCCGATGCGGTAAAAGCCCGCCTGGCGATGATGACGCCGGAGAATGCCCGCATCTGGTACATCAGCCCGAACGAACCGCATAACAAGACGGCGTATTTTGTCGATGCTCCTTACCAGGTGGACAAAATCAGCGCGCAGACCTTCGCCGACTGGCAGAAGAAGGCCGGGGAGATTGCGTTAAAGCTGCCGGAGCTGAACCCCTATATTCCGGATGACTTCTCGCTGACCAAAACGACTAAAGATTACCCGCACCCGGCGCTCATCGTTGATGAACCGACGCTGCGCGTGGTGTACACCCCCAGCCGCTACTTCGCAAGCGAGCCAAAGGCCGATGTCAGCGTGGTGCTGCGTAACCCGAAAGCGATGAACAGCGCCAAAAATCAGGTGATGTTCGCGCTCAATGACTATCTCGCCGGGATTGCGCTCGATCAGCTCAGCAACCAGGCGGCCGTGGGCGGGATCAGCTTCTCCACCAACGCCAACAACGGTTTGATGCTCAATGCAAACGGCTATACCCAGCGTTTGCCTCAGCTGTTCCAGGCACTGCTGGAGGGCTATTTCAGCTATACGCCGACGGAAGAGCAGCTTGAACAGGCTAAATCGTGGTATGCGCAGATGATGGATTCTGCGGAGAAGGGCAAAGCTTACGATATGGCGCTTATGCCGGCGCAAATGCTGTCGCAAGTTCCTTATTTCCAGCGAGAGGATCGCCGCGCGCTGTTGCCTTCGATCACCTTAAAAGACGTGCTGGCTTACCGTGACGCGCTGAAAACCAACACGCGTCCGGAGTTCCTGATCGTCGGCAACATGAGTGAGGATCAGGCCAAAACCCTGGCAGAGAATGTACGCACTCAGCTCGGTTCGAAAGGCGACGAGTGGTGCCGCAACCAGGACGTGCTGGTTGAGAAAAAACAGAATGTGATTTTTGAAAAGGCGGGTAACAGCACGGATTCCGCGCTGGCCGCGGTATTTGTGCCAACGGGCTACGATGAATTCGCCAGCTCAGCGCAGAGTGCCGTTCTGGGGCAAATTATTCAGCCGTGGTTCTACAACCAGTTACGCACAGAGGAGCAGCTTGGCTACGCGGTGTTTGCCTTCTCCATGAACGTAGGCCGACAGTGGGGGCTGGGTTTCCTGCTGCAAAGCAGCGATAAACAGCCGGCGTATCTCTGGCAGCGTTACAAGGCCTTCTTCCCGCAGGTGGAAGCAAAACTGCGCGCCATGAAGCCGGAAGAGTTTGCGCAAATCCAGCAGGCCGTCATCGCACAGGTGATGCAGCCGCCGCAGACGCTGGGTGAAGAAGCCTCGCAGCTGAGCAAAGATTTCGATCGCGGTAATCTGAAATTTGATTCGCGTGATAAAGTAGTGGCCGAGATAAAACAGCTGACGCCGCAGAAGGTTGCAGACTTCTTCCATCAGGCGGTCATTAAGCCGCAGGGAATCACCATCCTGTCTCAGGTTTCCGGTAGCCAGAACGGGAAAACGGAGTACGTGAACCCGAAAGGCTGGAAAGTCTGGAAGAGCGTCAGCGCGCTGCAGCAATCTATGCCCTGGAGTAAGAAAGAATGACCGATACCGCTGAGTCCCTTGATCCCTTACGTTTACCTCTGCAGGGTGAACGATTGATTGAAGCCTCAGCGGGAACGGGAAAAACCTTCACCATTGCCGCGCTGTACCTGCGTCTGCTGCTGGGGCTTGGCGGCAACGCCGCTTTTCCACGTCCTTTGAGCGTGGAGGAACTGCTGGTGGTGACCTTCACCGAGGCTGCCACCGCTGAGCTGCGGGGCCGTATTCGCAGCAATATCCACGAGCTGCGCATCGCCTGTCTGCGTCAGAGCACGGATAACCCTCTCTACGCGAGCCTTCTGGAAGAAATTGCCGATAAGCAACAGGCAGCCCAGTGGCTATTGCTCGCTGAACGGCAGATGGATGAAGCGTCCGTCTTCACCATTCACGGTTTTTGCCAGCGTATGCTGAGCCTGAATGCGTTTGAATCCGGGATGCTGTTTGAACAGCAGCTCATTGAAGATGAATCCGTGCTTCGCTATCAGGCCTGCGCGGATTTCTGGCGTCGCCACTGCTACCCGTTACAGCGCGATATCGCCGAAGCGGTACATGCGCTGTGGAAGGGCCCGGAGGCGCTGCTGCGCGCTATCGATCGTTATCTGCAGGGTGAAGCACCGGTCATCAAATCCCCGCCGCCTGCGGATGAAACCCTGGCCTCACGCCATGAAAAAATCATCGCGAGAATTACGGATATTAAGCAAAAATGGATTGAGTCCGTTGGCGAGATTGACGCAATCATCGAAAATTCCGGGATTGACCGACGCAAGTTTAACCGTGGCAATCAGGGGAAATGGATCGACAAGATCAGCGCCTGGGCGCAGGAGGAGACGCGAGGCTACCAGCTCCCGGATGCGCTGGAGAAATTCTCCCAACGTTTCCTGGCTGAGCGGACCAAAGCCGACGGCATTGTGCCTGAGCATCCTCTGTTTGTGGCGATTGAAACCCTGCTGGCTGAGCCCTTAACGCTCAACGATCTGATGATTACCCGCGCCATGACGGAAATTCGCGACGCCGTCGCGCGTGAGAAACGCCGCCGGGGTGAGCTGGGGTTTGACGATATGCTGAGCCGACTCGATGGGGCGCTGTGCAGTGAAAATGGCGAAGCGCTTGCCGCCGCGATCCGCACCCGCTTCCCGGTGGCGATGATTGACGAATTTCAGGATACCGACCCTCAACAATACCGCATTTTCCGCCGTATCTGGCGCCAGCAGCCCGGCACCGCGCTGTTGTTAATCGGCGATCCGAAACAGGCCATTTATGCCTTCCGCGGTGCGGATATTTTCACCTACATGAAAGCCCGTAGCGAAGTTGACGCACACTACACTCTTGATACTAACTGGCGCTCCTCTCCCGGCATGGTGGAAAGCGTCAACGCGCTCTTCAGCCGCATGGATACGGCGTTTATGTTCCGTGAGATCCCGTTTCAGCCGGTAAAATTTGCCGAGAAAAATGCCTCGTTGCGCTTCGAGTTCAACGGCGAGACGCAGCCTGCCATGAACTTCTGGCTGCTGGACGGGGAAGGCTGCGGCGTTGCCGACTATCAAAATGCGATGGCCCAGCACTGTGCCGCGCAAATCCGCGACTGGCTCAGTGCGGGCGCGCACGGTAAAGCGCTGCTGTGGAAGGGGGATAAACCAACCCCGGTAAAGGCATCCGATATCACGGTGCTGGTGCGCAGCCGTCAGGAGGCCGCGCTCATCCGCGACGCTCTGACGTTACTGAATATTCCCTCCGTCTATCTCTCGAACCGCGATAGCGTCTTTGAAACGCTGGAAGCGCAGGAGATGCTATGGCTGCTGCAGGCCGTGCTGGCCCCGGAGCGGGAAAGCACGCTGCGTAGCGCATTAGCGAGCGCGATGCTCGGGCTGAACGCGCGGGATATTGATGCGCTGAACAATGACGAAGCCGCGTGGGATGCCGTGGTAGAAGAGTTTGTTCGCTACCGCGAAAAATGGCAGAAGCGTGGAGTCATGGCGATGGTGCGCGAGCTCATGGCGCAGCGCCACATTGCGGAGAATATGCTGGCGACAGCAGGCGGCGAGCGCCGTTTGACCGATATTTTACATATCAGCGAACTGCTGCAGGAAGCCGGTACGCAGCTGGAGAGCGAACACGCCCTGGTACGCTGGCTGGCGCAGCAGATTGCCGATCCGAACAGTAATTCGTCCAGCCAGCAGATGCGCCTTGAGAGTGATAAACATCTGGTGCAGATCGTCACCATTCACAAGTCGAAAGGCCTGGAATATCCGCTGGTCTGGCTGCCGTTTATCGCCAATTATCGCGTGCAGGATCAGGCCTTTTACCACGATCGCGAGTCTTTTGAGGCGGTGCTCGATCTCAGCAACGCGGAGTCCAGCGTTGAGCTGGCCGAAGCCGAGCGTCTGGCGGAAGACCTGCGCCTGCTTTACGTGGCGCTGACCCGTTCGGTCTGGCACTGCAGCCTGGGCGTTGCGCCGCTGTTCCGTCGCCGTGGCGAAAAGAGCGGGGAGAGTGATTTTCATCTGAGCGCGCTGGGGCGGCTTATTCAGCACGGCGAACCCAAAGATGCGGTGGGCCTGCGCCAGTGCATCGAATCGCTTTGCACGGAGCATGTTGCCCTGCATATTCCGTCGCAGCCCGACAACAGCCGCTGGCAGATGCCGGAGCTGGGTGAGTCAGAGCTCCATGCCCGCCAGGTTGTGCGTACCATTGCCGACGACTGGCGCGTCACCAGCTACTCCGGTTTGCAGCAGCACGGGCAGAGTATTGCGCAGGATCTGATGCCAAAACTGGACGTGGATGCAGCAGGAGCCGGTAGCGTACCCGCTGAGCCGGTTCTCACGCCGCACCAGTTCCCGCGCGGCGCCTCGCCGGGCACGTTTTTGCACAGCCTGTTTGAAGAGCTGGATTTTACCCAGCCGGTTTCCGAAGAATGGGTGCTGAAAATGTTACAGAGTGGCGGCTACGACGCGCAGTGGCAGCCGGTTCTCACCGACTGGATCCGCGCGGTACTGCACGCGCCGCTCACGACGCAGGGGATCTCGCTGAACCAGTTGACCGCCAAAGACAAGCAGGTGGAGATGGAGTTTTATCTCCCCATCGCCAGCCCGCTCAGGGCCGAGGCGCTTGATGCGCTGATCCGCGAGTACGATCCGTTATCCGCCGGGTGCCCGCCGCTGAACTTCCGCCAGGTGCAGGGGATGCTCAAAGGCTTTATCGACCTGGTTTTCCGCCACGAAGGGCGCTACTACCTGCTGGATTACAAATCGAACTGGCTGGGTGAAAGCAGCGAAGCCTACACCCAGGACGCGATGGCATCGGCAATGCAAATGCATCGCTACGATCTGCAGTATCAGCTTTACACCCTTGCGCTGCACCGTTACCTCCGCCATCGCATGGCCGATTACCGCTACGAAGATCATTTTGGCGGCGTCATTTACCTGTTCCTGCGCGGAGTGGATGGTAACGACCCGCGTTCCGGCGTCTTTAGTACGCGTCCGGCTGCGGAACTGATTGAAAAAATGGATAATCTGTTTGCTGCAAGCACGAAGGAGGTGGCATGACGATGCAGGCGCTACTGCTGGACGCGGTTGAACAACGGTTACTGCGTCACCTGGATGTGCAGTTCGCCATGATGGTGGCAGGCGAGGAGCCTGCCGTCATGCTGGCCGCGGCCATTCTGAGTAAAGACGCGGGGGAAGGGCACGTATGTCTGCCGCTGTCGCGTCTGGCGGTGGATGAGAAAATGCCTCCGGCTTTACAGGCG
The DNA here is from genome assembly GCF_020149545.1 of Enterobacter cloacae complex sp. ECL352. Lineage (NCBI taxonomy): Bacteria > Pseudomonadati > Pseudomonadota > Gammaproteobacteria > Enterobacterales > Enterobacteriaceae > Enterobacter > Enterobacter cloacae complex sp. ECL352. The sequence continues at coordinate 1,417,119 of NZ_CP083709.1, read as the reverse complement.
TGTTTCGCGCTGCTGGGGGACGCAGTGGACTGGCAGGAGATATTACTCGGCTCGCCTGCCGTGAGCGGAGCCGATACCGGGACGCCAATGATCCTTGTCGGCGAGCGTTTGTATCTTAACCGGCTGTGGCGTAACGAACTGACGGTAGCGCGCTTCTTCAGCGAGACCAACGCCCCGCTTCCCTGCGATGAAGCGCAGCTCCGGCAAACGCTGGATACGCTGTTTACCTCTGACGACGCGACAGACTGGCAAAAAGTGGCGGCAGCCGTGGCCTTAACGCGACGGATCTCGGTGATTTCTGGCGGCCCGGGCACCGGGAAAACGACCACTGTGGCAAAACTGCTTGCCGCGCTGATTCAGCTATCGGGTGAGAAAAAGTGCCGTATTCGCCTGGCGGCCCCCACCGGTAAAGCGGCGGCACGTCTCACGGAGTCGTTAGGCGGCGCGCTGCAAAAACTGCCGCTAACCGGGGAGCAGCTTGCGCTTTTCCCCAATGAAGCGAGCACGCTGCACCGTTTGCTTGGCGCACAGCCGGGTAGCCAGCGTCTGCGCTATCATGCCGGTAACCCACTGCACCTTGACGTGCTGGTCGTGGATGAAGCGTCGATGATTGACCTGACGATGATGTCGCGTTTGATCGATGCGCTACCGCCGCACGCGCGCGTCATTTTCCTCGGCGATCGCGATCAGCTTGCCTCCGTAGAGGCGGGAGCCGTATTGGGGGATATCTGCACCTATGCCAGCCTGGGATATACCGCGGAACGCGCGCAGGAGCTGGCCCGTCTCACCGGATGTTCGCTCACGTCTGAAAACCATTCGCTTGCAGGGGCGCTGCGCGACAGCCTGTGTCTGCTGCAAAAAAGCTACCGTTTCGGCAGCGACTCTGGCATCGGCCAGCTTGCGGCGGCGGTGAACCGGGGCGACCGGCGCACCACCACAGCGGTATTTGACGGTACCTTTACGGATATTGAGAAAAAATCGCTGCAAAGTGGGGAAGAGTATCAGGCGATGCTGGACGACGCCCTGCAGGGGTATCAGCACTTTCTGACGGGCGTACAACAGCAAAGTACGCCGGAGCAGGTCATTGCTGCGTTTGGCGAATACCAGCTGCTCTGTGCGCTGAGGGAAGGCCCCTTTGGCGTCCGGGGTTTGAACGACAGGCTGGAACAGCTGCTGGCGCAAAAACGCAAAATTAACCGTACCCAGCACTCGCGCTGGTATGAAGGGCGACCGGTGATGATCTCCCGCAACGACAGCGCGCTGGGATTGTTTAATGGGGATATCGGGATTGCGCTCGACTGCGGTCAGGGCCTGCGCGTCTGGTTCCAGATGCCGGACGGGAGCGTGAAGTCCTTCCAGCCCAGTCGTTTGCCCGAGCATGAAACCGCCTGGGCGATGACGGTGCATAAATCCCAGGGCTCCGAGTTTAACCATGCGGCGCTGATCCTGCCCACGCAGCTTTCACCCGTCGTTACCCGCGAGCTGATCTATACCGCCATTACGCGCGCGCGTCAGCGTCTGTCGCTGTATGCCGATGAACGGGTGCTGGTGCAGGCGATCGCCACCCGAACGGAACGCCGAAGCGGACTGGGCGCGATATTTGAGTCACTCTGAACAACGCCAGACATGCAGGCCGGGTACGCGCAGCGCGACCCGGCAAGCGTTGTATTATCCCAGGTCAGCCATCAGCACCTTTGAACGACGCTGATAGTTGTACATCTCTTTCTTCGTTTCCGGCAGAGAATCGATATCCACCGGCGTGAATCCGCGCTCCTGGAACCAGTGAATGCTGCGCGTCGTCAGGACGAACAGCTTGCTCAGCCCCATCTGGCGCGCCTGTGCCGCCACGCGTTCAAGCAGCATTTCGCCGCGTGAAGAGCTACGGTAATCAGGATGCACCGCCACGCAGGCCATTTCACCGATCTTCTCTTCCGGGAACGGATAGAGTGCGGCGCAGGCAATGGTCAGGTTATCGCGCTGAATAATGGTGAATTTATCGATCTCCATCTCCAGCTGTTCGCGTGAGCGACGTACCAGAATGCCCTGCTGTTCCAGCGGGCGGATCAGCTCCAGAATGCCGCCGATGTCATTGATGGTGGCGCGGCGGATCTGCTCCGCACTCTCCATCACAATCTGCGTACCAATACCGTCGCGGGAGAACAGCTCCTGCAGCAGAGCCCCGTCTTCCTGATAGCTGATCAGGTGGCTGCGGCGCACGCCGCTGCGGCAGGCCTTCACGGCGCCACGCAGGAAGCGGACGGTGCCGGAGTGGTAATCGCCTTCGGCTTCCAGCGCTTCCACGCGGGCCTGGGCTTCATTCGGGAAGAGTTCTGGTACGATTGTTCCTTCAGCGTCCACGACGCCCTGGGAGGAGCAGAACCCAATCATTTTTTCCGCCTTCAGCTTGATCGCCAGCTGCGTGGCAATCTCTTCGGACGTCAGGTTAAAGCTTTCGCCGGTCACGGAAACGGCGACCGGGCCCATCAGCACGATGGCACCGCTGTCCAGCTGGCGGTGAATAGCTTCTTCATCAATACGACGGATACGGCCGCTGTGGCAGTAATCCACGCCATCGTCCACGCCGAGCGGCTGGGCAATGATAAAGTTGCCGCTCACGACGTTGATATGCGCGCCCTGCAGCGGCGTATTGTTCAGGCTCATGGAGAGACGCGCGGTAATATCCAGCTGCAGCAGACCCGCCGCCTGTTTCACCAGCTCCAGGGTTTTGGCATCGGTGACGCGGGTATGTTTATGGTAAATCGGCTCGTGGTGGTGAGCGGCCAGGTTGGCGTCGATCTGCGGACGCGCGCCATAAACCACCACCAGGCGGATCCCGAGGCTGTGCAGCAGGCCAATGTCATTGACGATGCTGGAAAAATTTTCATGCTCAATGGCTTCGCCGCCAAGCATGATGACAAACGTTTTTCCCCGATGGGCGTTGATATAGGGAACAGAATGGCGGAATCCCTGGACCAGTTCGGTTCTACGTTCCTTCACCATGGCACAACCCTTAATGAATGTTTATTCGTAATTTCTGTATTTTTATTCGATTGTGGCCGCGTGTGCAAGCGCAAATTTTCCGCGACCCACAGAAATTGGTAAGTAATCCGTGCGTTAGCGTATGATTGTTTACCCTTTTATAGATGACAGTTTATGCGTCATTCGTTAAAGTTTTCGGTCAATTTGGACATTTTGTATATCAGTCAGTGTTCTTGCTCGGGAGAAGCATGTCGGGATCCAATTCAGCAATAAGCCGCCGCCGTTTGTTAAAAGGGGCCGGGGCAATGTGGTTGCTTAGCGTCAGTCAGGTCGGTCTTGCCGCCACGAGTCAGGTGGTGGCGGTGCGCGTCTGGCCGTCGTCGACCTATACGCGCGTGACGGTCGAATCCAATCGCGTGCTGAAATATAAGCAATTTGCCCTCAGCAACCCGGAACGCGTGGTGGTGGATCTCGAAGGCGTTAACCTCAACTCCGTGCTGAAAGGGATGGCGGCGCAGATCCGCGGCGACGATCCGTTTATTAAATCGGCGCGCGTCGGGCAGTTTGATCCGCAAACCGTGCGCATGGTGTTTGAGCTTAAACAGAACGTTAAGCCGCAGCTGTTCGCCCTGGCGCCCGTCGCGACGTTTAAAGAGCGCCTGGTGATGGATCTCTACCCGGCCAACGCAACGGATATCCAGGATCCGCTACTTGCGTTGCTGGAGGATTACAACAAGGGCGATTTGCAGCGTCAGGTACCGCCTGCGCAAAGCGGCCCGCAGCCCGGAAAAGCAGGGCGCGATCGTCCGATTGTGATCATGCTCGATCCCGGCCACGGCGGAGAAGACTCCGGCGCGGTGGGGAAATACCGCACGCGTGAAAAAGACGTGGTGCTGCAAATTGCACGTCGCCTGAAGGCGTTGATTGATAAAGAAGGCAATATGCGCGCCTATATGACGCGCAATGAAGATATCTTTATTCCGCTGAAGGTCCGGGTGGCGAAAGCGCAGAAGCAGCGCGCCGATTTGTTCGTGTCGATCCATGCGGATGCCTTCACCAGCCGCCAGCCAAGCGGCTCTTCGGTGTTTGCGCTCTCAACCAAAGGCGCGACCAGTACCGCAGCAAGATTCCTGGCTGACAGCCAGAACGCCTCTGACCTGATTGGTGGCGTGAGCAAAAGCGGCGACCGCTACGTCGACCACACCATGTTCGATATGGTGCAGTCGCTGACCATTAACGACAGTCTGAAGTTTGGTAAAGCGGTGCTGGGCAAGCTGGGGAACATCAATAAGCTGCATAAAAACAGCGTTGAACAGGCCGGGTTTGCGGTACTCAAGGCACCGGATATCCCGTCCATCCTGGTTGAAACCGCCTTTATCAGTAACGTCGAAGAGGAGCGTAAGCTCAAGACGGCAAAATTCCAGCAGGAGGTTGCGGAGTCGATTCTGGCGGGGATACGGGCATATTTCTCTGACGGGGCGACGCTGGCGCGACGCGGATAACGCTTTCAGCCGGGTAAATGCCCGGCAAATGCACAAACGACAGATACAAAAAAACACCCTTAAGGGTGTTTATTGTTTTAGAAGTGTTGGTTGCGGGGGCCGGATTTGAACCGACGACCTTCGGGTTATGAGCCCGACGAGCTACCAGGCTGCTCCACCCCGCGTCCGTCTTTCTACTCGTGTAGAAACTTACTTCTTCAAATTTGATTGGTTGCGGGGGCCGGATTTGAACCGACGACCTTCGGGTTATGAGCCCGACGAGCTACCAGGCTGCTCCACCCCGCGTCCGTCTTTCTACAGTCGTAGAAGATACTTCATCAAATTTTAATTGGTTGCGGGGGCCGGATTTGAACCGACGACCTTCGGGTTATGAGCCCGACGAGCTACCAGGCTGCTCCACCCCGCGTCCGTGGATGCGCACTATACTCGGATAGGTTTGTGATGCAACCCCTTTTTCACATAAATCATGATTTTGTATGCAAATTGAACGACATGGCTCTGTTCGGACTATTTTTTGCGCAAAATTTGCCAAAGGGCATGCCATCGCATTTCATTAGCCCTGGCGGTTTGTTATCTTCATCACGCGGAAATGGGCAACTTAAAGACGAGATATAATGAAAGGACGTTGGGCGAAGTATCTGATGGCGGGCGCAATGGTAGCGATTCTTGCGGCCTGTTCTTCCAAACCGACCGATCGCGGTCAACAGTATAAAGACGGGAAGTTATCCCAGCCTTTCTCTTTAGTTAATCAGCCTGATGCCGTCGGCGCACCGATTAATGCCGGTGATTTCTCCGAGCAGGTCTACCAGATCCGCAACGCGTCGCCGCGTCTGTATGGCGCCCAGAGTAGCGTGTATAACGCGGTCCAGGACTGGCTTAAAGCAGGCGGCGATACGCGCAACATGCGCCAGTTTGGTATCGACGCCTGGCAGATGGAAGGGGCCGATAACTACGGCAACGTCCAGTTTACCGGTTACTACACCCCGGTTATCCAGGCACGACACTCGCGTCAGGGCGAGTTCCAGTATCCTATCTACCGTATGCCGCCAAAACGCGGTCGTCTGCCGTCTCGCGCTGAGATCTACGCCGGTGCGCTGAGCGAAAATTACGTTCTGGCCTACAGCAACTCCCTGATGGATAACTTCATCATGGACGTTCAGGGCAGCGGCTACATTGATTTTGGCGACGGGTCGCCGCTCAACTTCTTCAGCTATTCCGGTAAAAACGGTCACGCCTATCGCAGTATCGGTAAGGTGCTGATCGACCGCGGTGAAGTGAAGAAAGAAGATATGTCGATGCAGGCGATCCGCGAGTGGGGCGAGAAACACAGCGAAGCCGAGGTGCGCGAGCTGCTGGAGCAGAACCCGTCGTTCGTCTTCTTCAAACCGCAAAACTTCGCGCCGGTGAAAGGAGCGAGTGCAGTTCCCCTGATTGGCCGCGCGTCGGTAGCATCGGATCGTTCGATTATTCCTGCAGGCACCACGCTGCTGGCTGAGGTTCCTCTGCTGGACAATAACGGCAAGTTCAACGGTCAGTATGAGCTGCGTCTGATGGTGGCGCTGGACGTCGGCGGGGCGATTAAAGGCCAGCACTTTGACATCTATCAGGGCATTGGCCCTGACGCAGGCCATCGCGCGGGCTGGTATAACCACTACGGACGCGTGTGGGTACTGAAGGCAGCTCCGGGAGCTGGAAACGTATTCAGCGGCTGATTGTGGTATTCTGAGCGCAATACGGATTACTGTTCAGGGTGAGGAAAACCTCACCCTTTTTACATCTGAGGTTTTATGTCTGTGGTAATCAGCGACGCCTGGCGCCAGCGTTTTGGCGGGACGGCACGTTTATATGGTGAAAAAGCCCTGCAGCTGTTTGCGGATGCGCACGTCTGCGTCGTGGGCATTGGTGGTGTGGGGTCGTGGGCGGCAGAAGCGCTGGCGAGAACCGGTATTGGCGCAATCACGCTGATTGACATGGATGACGTTTGCGTCACCAACACCAACCGTCAAATCCACGCCCTGCGCGATAACGTCGGCCTGGCGAAGTCTGAGGTCATGGCGGAACGTATCCGTTTGATCAACCCGGAGTGCCGCGTGACGGTGATCGACGACTTTGTGACGGCAGATAACGTCGCGGAGTACATGAGCAAAGGCTATAGCTATGTGATTGACGCCATCGACAGCGTGCGGCCAAAAGCGGCGTTGATCGCATACTGCCGTCGCTACAAGGTGCCGCTGGTCACGACGGGCGGCGCGGGCGGGCAAATCGATCCGACGCAGATCCAGGTGGCCGACCTGGCGAAAACGATCCAGGATCCGCTGGCGGCCAAGCTGCGCGAGCGCCTGAAGAGCGATTTTAACGTGGTGAAGAACAGCAAAGGCAAGCTCGGCGTCGACTGCGTGTTCTCGACCGAAGCGCTGGTCTACCCGCAGGCGGATGGCTCAGTCTGCGCGATGAAAAGCACGGCGGAAGGGCCAAAACGAATGGATTGCGCCTCAGGTTTTGGTGCGGCCACCATGGTGACCGCCTCCTTTGGCTTTGTGGCGGTGTCTCACGCCCTCAAGAAAATGATGGCGAAGGCGGAACGTCAGGCCTGAGCCTGACGTGCGGCATCCAGTACCGCGTCGCCCAGCGCGATCAACCCCTGACCACGCGAGGCGCTGAGCTGCGCGCGCAGCCCCAGCTCATCAAATAACGCCAGCGGCGAATGTGCCAGCAATTCCGCCGCGCTTTTCCCTTCCACAGCGGTCAGCAATACGGCCAGCAGGCCCCGGACGATGCGGCCTTCGCTGTCGCCGAAGAAGTGCAGCTTCTCGCCGGAGACGCTCACGCCCAGCCAGACGCGGTTTTCACAGCCTGCGATCTCTTTCGCCTGCGCTTTAAGATCGTCTGAAAGGGCCGGGAGCTGTTTACCCAGCAGGATCAGCTGTCGATATTTATCTTCCCACTGCTGGAGCGGGGCGAAGGTCTGTTTTAAGGTCTCTTCTGTGATGACGGTGCCAAACGGATGTCCGGCTAAAGCAGCGCTAGTCATTAATCCACCAGTATTTCAAGGGCGCGGTCAACGGCGGCAACCAGCACGTCGACATCGCTTTGGGTATTGTACGGCGCAAACGAGGCGCGCAGCGTACCGTTAACGCCAAGCGCCGCCAGCAGCGGCTGGGCGCAGTGCTGTCCGGCACGCAGGGCAATGCCGTACCCGGCCAGCAGCGTCACCATGTCGCTATGGTGAACGCCCGCAAAATCAAAGGCGAGCAGGCTTGAATCCTGAACGCGGAACGAGCGGAAACCCGGGCGCTTTTTGAGCTCTTCCTCTGCCAGCGTCGCCAGCCCCCGGCTCCAGCTTTCAGCCTGAACGATGTCTGTTTCTGCCAGCCACTCCAGCGCCGCGCTTAAGCCAATCACCCCCGCCACGTTCGGCGTACCGGCTTCCAGTCGATAGGGAACATCCTGAGTTTTGAAGCCATCGAACGACACTTCAGTGATCATTTTGCCGCCACCGAGCCACGGCGTCATTTTTGCCAGCAGTTCTGGCTTGCCGTACAACGCCCCAATACCGGTTGGCCCGTAGAGCTTATGACCAGAGAAGGCATAGAAATCGATATCAAGCGCCTGCACATCAGCGGGGAAGTGCACCACGCCCTGAGCGCCGTCGACCATCACCACCATCCCGCTGGCATGGGCTATGCGAATAGCCTGAGCCAGGTCCGGGCAACCACCCGTGACGTTCGACATCTGTCCGAGCGCCAGAATGCGGCTGCGGGGGGTAATCAGCTCTGGGAGACGGGCAACGTCGGGAAGAAGGTCTGCACCCAGTGGAAGCTTCACCACGCGTGCACCCGTTTGCTCTGCCACCATCAGCCATGGCACCAGGTTGGCGTGATGTTCCGCCTCGCTGACGACGATCTCATCGCCCGGCTGAAGCAGCGGGCGCGCGTAGCACTGGGCCACCATATTGATGGCTTCGGTCGTGCCGCGCGTCCAGACGATGTTTTTCCCGCTTTCGGCATTGATCAGGCGTGCGACCTGATCGCGTGCGGCTTCATAGCGCGCGGTTAATCGCTGCGCTTCGGCAAACTGGCTGCGATGCACGTTCCCGGCGCTCAGGCTGTAGAACTGCTGCGTGGCCTCAATCACCGCCTGTGGCTTAAGGGCGGTGGCGGCGCTATCCAGGTAAATACCGGCATCGGCCAGGGCCGGAAACTGTGCGCGGAACTGCGCAGGACTGAAAGCGTTCATGGGATTCCTCATTTCAATATAGCGATCGTCGCGCAATTTCAGCGGCAGGGCAAGGAGGTTGATATCTATCAGAATTGTCTGCTTATCCTTACGGCCTCAAAAAAGCAGGTTATGCTAAATAGTGTTAGGCGGATGTTTTAGCCTGTTATAAATCGAGGTTTGAATAGCATTAATTGCTAAAGGAGAATAATCATGAATAAGACAGCTGCAATCATTTCTGCCTGTGCGTTTACTTTTGCCCTGAGCGCCTGTTCCAGTAACAACTACGTGATGCACACCAACGATGGTCGTTCTATCGTTTCGGAAGGGAAACCGACTACCGATAATGATACCGGGATGATTTCGTACAAAGATGCTAACGGGAACAAGCAGCAGATCAACCGCACGGACGTGAAAGAGATGAAAGAGATCGAGCATTAACAGATCGCAGGCGAAAAAAAAGCACCGCAAATTGGCGGTGCTACATTAATCACTATGGACAGACAGGGTAAATGTACAGGAAGTGAAAAATTGGTAGCGTTGCTACCGTGGTCTGAATCGCAGACCAATTGCAAACACAACAACACAACATCACAACCGTAAGCCAAAAGCCCTTCAGAACACGCATTCCGAAAAAAGCTCTTCGTTCCGGCTCAGGAAGTGCCGCCACTATAGGTATTTGCTGGTAGTTCCTCAACGGACAAATTATAATGGCTCAGATAAAAAAAACTAATAGGTTAAACGTTGTTTCCTGTTTGTTAAATACCGTTAACATCTAAGCCAGATAACCATGTCAAAGCGATTGCCACCTCTTAATGCATTACGAGTTTTTGATGCAGCAGCACGTCATCTGAGCTTTACCCGCGCAGCAGATGAGCTTTTTGTGACACAGGCCGCAGTAAGTCACCAAATCAAGTCTCTGGAGGATTTTCTGGGCCTTAAGCTGTTTCGTCGACGCAACCGTTCGTTGCTGTTGACCGAAGAGGGGCAGAGCTATTTTCAGGATATTAAAGAGATTTTTTCCCAGCTTACGGAAGCCACGCGTAAGCTGCAGGCTCGCAGTGCAAAAGGTGCTCTGACCGTCAGTTTATTGCCCAGTTTTGCCATTCATTGGCTGGTGCCAAGACTCTCAAGCTTTAACTCAGCTTATCCGGGGATCGACGTTCGAATCCAGGCGGTAGATCGTCAGGAGGACAAGCTGGCCGATGACGTGGATGTCGCCATTTTTTATGGTCGCGGTAACTGGCCGGGCTTGCGCGTAGAAAAATTATACGCAGAATATCTCCTGCCGGTCTGTTCTCCTCTGCTGTTAACAGGTGAGAAGGCGCTGAAGTCACCCGCCGATCTGGCTCAGCATACGCTTTTGCATGATGCCTCTCGCCGCGACTGGCAAACTTATACCCGTCAATTAGGTCTTACACATATTAACGTGCAGCAGGGACCCATTTTTAGCCACAGTGCGATGGTGTTACAGGCTGCCATTCACGGGCAGGGCGTGGCGTTGGCGAACAACGTCATGGCGCAGTCCGAAATTGAGGCAGGCCGCCTGGTTTGCCCTTTTAATGATGTACTGGTCAGCAAGAATGCGTTTTATCTGGTTTGTCATGACAGTCAGGCAGAACTGGGTAAAATAGCCGCCTTCCGGCAGTGGATACTGGCGAAAGCGGCAACCGAGCAAGAAAAATTCCGCTTCAGGTATGAGCAATAACGTTTGTGTGCCGGGCACGCATCAACTCAGGACTTAAACATGACCAGCCGATTCATGCTGATTTTTGCCGCGGTGAGTGGCTTTATTTTTGTTGCACTGGGCGCCTTTGGCGCACATGTATTAAGCAAGTCTTTGGGCGCAGTAGAGATGGGCTGGATCCAGACCGGCCTTGAATATCAGGCGTTTCACACGCTGGCTATTTTTGGGCTGGCGGTGGCGATGCAGCGTCGTATCAGTATCTGGTTTTACTGGAGCAGCGTGTTTATGGCGCTGGGTACCGTGTTGTTCAGCGGTAGCTTGTACTGCCTTGCGCTCTCACATTTGCGCCTGTGGGCGTTCGTTACACCTGTCGGCGGCTTCAGCTTCCTGGCGGGTTGGGTATTAATGTTTATCGGAGCTATCCGTCTGAAACGCAAGGGCGTTGTTCATGAATAAGGTTGTTTTATATTGTCGCCCGGGGTTTGAGAAAGAGTGCGCCGCGGAAATTACCGATAAAGCGGCGAAGCGCGAAGTCTTCGGCTTTGCCCGCGTAAAAGAAAACGCGGGCTATGTGGTATTCGAGTGCTATCAGCCTGAAGACGCAGACAAGCTGGCGCGCGAGCTGCCGTTCAGCTCGCTGATCTTTGCTCGCCAGATGTTTGTCGCGGGTGAGCTGCTGAAGGATCTTCCGCCGGAAGACCGCATCACGCCAATTGTCGGCATGCTGCAGGGCGTGGTGGAGAAAGGCGGCGATCTGCGCGTTGAAGTGGCGGATACCAACGAAAGTAAAGAGCTGATGAAGTTCTGCCGTAAGTTCACCGTGCCGCTGCGAGCGGCGCTGCGTGATGCAGGCGTGCTGACGAACTACGAAACGCCGAAGCGTCCGGTGGTGCATATCTTCTTTATCGCACCGGGCTGCTGCTATACAGGCTATTCGTACACCACCAACAACTCTCCCTTCTTTATGGGCATTCCGCGTTTGCGCTTCCCGTCCGATGCGCCAAGCCGTTCCACGCTCAAGCTGGAAGAGGCGTTCCACGTCTTTATCCCGGCGGATGAGTGGGATGAACGTCTGGCAAACGGCATGTACGCCGTCGACCTTGGCGCGTGCCCGGGCGGCTGGACCTATCAGCTGGTGAAACGCAATATGTGGGTATCGTCCGTTGATAACGGTCCAATGGCGCAAAGCCTGATGGACACCGGGCAGGTTACCTGGCTGCGGGAAGACGGTTTCCGCTATCGCCCGAACCGTAACAACATCTCGTGGATGGTGTGCGATATGGTTGAGAAGCCGGCAAAAGTCGCCGCGCTGATGGCCTCCTGGCTGGTGAACGGCTGGTGTCGTGAGACCATTTTCAACCTCAAGCTGCCGATGAAAAAGCGTTATGAGGAAGTATCGCAGAACCTGGCCTACATTCAGGAGCAGATGGACGAACACGGTATTAACGTGGAGATCCAGGCGCGTCAGCTGTATCACGACCGTGAAGAGGTGACGGTGCATATTCGTCGCTGGTGGGCTGCGGTTGGCGGACGTCGCGACGAGCGATAGTACGTGCTTTGTTTTGCCCGGTGGCGCTACGCTTACCGGGCCTACAGAAAAGCGTTAACGCTCTAATCTCAACTGCTGTAAATTCCCGTCCAGCTGTAAATCCGTCTGTAGCGTTGCGATCTCCCGGCAGATAAACGCCATCTCTTTATGCGCCTCCAGCTTCTTGCGCCACTTTTCCGGTACCTCATCCAGACGGGCGTAAATCCCTTCCAGACTCTGAAAATCGATCAGCAGCTGCGCGGCGCTCTTCGGCCCAATACCGGCGACACCCGGAACCTTAGAGCTGCTGATGCCTGCCAGCCCCCAGTAATCCGGTAGTTGCTCAGGCGAGACGCCGAACTCGCTGGCAATAAACGGCGCGTCCAGCCAGCGTTTTTGAAAATAGTCGCGAATGCGGATAGTCGGCGAGAGCAGCTGGCAGTAGCCTTTGTCGGTTGAAACGATAGTGGCCTGATGTCCGGCGCTTGCCACCTTTACGGCCAGGGTGGCCGCGAGATCGTCTGCTTCATTTCCCTGTGCACCCCAGCAGGGAACTCCCCGCTGTTCAAATGCAGCGCGCAGCATGGGCAACTCAGCGTGAAGATCGTCCGGCATCGGGGCGCGTCCGGCTTTGTAGTCGGGCAGACGCTGGTGTCGCCAGCCCGTGTTGCGGGCTTCGTCATCAAATACCGCGACCGCGTGGGTGGGCTCACTGTGGCGGATAAGCTGTTCCAGCGCGTGCAGACAGGTGTCTTTACAAGGCGTCCCCTGTACCGCATGGATACGGCGGATCAGGTTAAGAGCATCGACGATAAGTAAATGAACGGCCACAGATAATCTCCCTTCTATCTCATGCGTGAAGGGTAACACTGTCAGCAGCGTGAAACTATGAATGGTGGGGAAAACAGGAAGAAGCCTCGCAAAATGAGGCTTCCTGAGAGGCTTAATCGCAGGTCACAATCTTCATCGCCAGGCCGCCGCGAGAGGTTTCGCGGTATTTGGCGTTCATATCTTTACCGGTTTCGTACATGGTTTCGATAACCTTATCGAGACAGACGCGCGGTTCGCTGGTGCGGCGCAGCGCCATACGTGCCGCGTTCACCGCCTTCACGGAGGCAATCGCGTTACGTTCGATGCACGGTACCTGTACCTGTCCGGCAACCGGGTCACAGGTCAGTCCCAGGTTATGTTCCATGCCGATTTCCGCAGCAATGCACACCTGTGTAGGGCTTGCACCCAGCAGTTCGGCCAGACCCGCCGCCGCCATGGAGCACGCCACGCCGACTTCACCCTGACAGCCCACTTCCGCACCGGAAATAGACGCGTTCATCTTATACAGCGAACCAATCGCACTGGCGACCAGCAGGTAGCGCGCCAGCGAGTTCGCGTTCACTTCACGGATAAACTTGTCGTAGTACGCCAGCACCGCCGGAACGATACCGCAGGCACCGTTAGTCGGCGCGGTGACCACGCGGCCCCCTGCGGCGTTCTCTTCGTTTACCGCCAGGGCGAACATGTTGATCCAGTCTACAACGGCCATCGGGTCCGTCGTCGTTTTGTCGGTGCTCACCAGCATACGGCGCAGCGCAGCAGCGCGACGCGGCACGCGAAGCTTGCCCGGCAGAACGCCCTCGGTGGTGATCCCGCGCTCAATACCGCCGCGCATCACTTCCCAGACGTTAGTGAAGTGCTGTTCGAGCTCTTCTTTACTGTGAAGCGCCAGCTCGTTTTTCATCATCAGGCCGGAGAGGGAAAGGCCCGTCTCCTGGCAGTGACGCTGAAGATCCGCCGCCGTTTTGTACGGATACGGCACTTCTACAGAAGAGGTATTGGTTTGACCAAAGTGGTCTTCGTCGACGATAAAGCCGCCGCCGATAGAGTAATACGTCTGGCTGTATACCGCTTTGTCGCCGGCCAGCGCGGTAATGCGCATGCCGTTTTCGTGCAGCGACAGGTTGTCCGCATGGAAATTCATGCAGTGGTCAACCGGGAATTCAACCTCATGCTCACCGTTCGCCAGCAGCAGGCGACCGTGGGTGTTCACATCCTGGATGAAGCCAGGGATCGCATCAATATCAACGGTATCCGGCAGGTTTCCCGCCAGGCCCATGATAATGGCGATATCAGTATGGTGGCCTTTCCCGGTCAGGGAAAGCGAGCCGTATACATCGACAACCACGCGGGTAATGTCATGCAAGATGCCGCGTGCAATCAAGTCATCCGTGAACTGCTTACCGGCTTTCATTGGTCCGACGGTGTGAGAGCTGGAAGGACCAATACCGATTTTGAAGATATCGAATACGCTAATCATGATGCGTCCATTGCTTTCAGTCAGAGAGGGAGGAGTGCGCCGTCCGAAGACGGCGCGGGTGATAATCAGAACATGGTGTACAGGGAGTAGAAGATCGCAGAGATTGCGATAAGACCCATGATAACCACAAACACGTTGCTCACATGACCGCTGTACTTGCGCATAGCAGGGACTTTCTGAATCGCGTACATCGGCATCAGGAACAGAATCATCGCGATGACCGGGCCGCCCAGGGTTTCAATCATGCCCAGGATGCTTGGGTTCAGGGTCGCTACCGCCCAGGTGGTGAGCAGCATGAACAGCGCAGTGATTTTGTTCAGCTTGTTGATTTCAATGCTCTTGCCTTTACCGCGCAGAGATTTAATCACCATACCGTTGAAGCCTTCACGCGCGCCGAGGTAGTGGCCCAGGAAGGATTTGGTGATGGCGATAATCGCGATGATTGGTGCCATCCACGCAATGACCGGTGCGTTAAAGTGGTTCGCCAGATAAGACAGAATAGAGATGTTTTGCTCTTTCGCTGCCGCCAGATCCACCGGGGAGAGGCTCAGTACGCAGCTGAAGACGAAGAACATTACGGTCAGTACCATCATGATGTGAGCGCGCGCCAGGATGCTGGAGCACTTCTTCTCTGCGCCATTACCGTACTCTTCACGTTTCGCCACAGCGAAAGAAGAGATGATTGGAGAGTGGTTGAAGGAGAACACCATCACCGGAATTGCCAGCCAGAGGGTCATCAGCAGGCCGTTACCGGTTGCCGATGCGCTGCTCAGGGACAGGGTTTCCAGCGCTGCACCGTTCCACTGTGGGATCAGGTAGCAAGCCAGTACCATCAGAGCAATAACGAACGGGAAGACCAGTACGCTCATTGCTTTCACAATCATCTGCTCACCGAAGCGAACGATGGTCATCATGCCCACGATCAGGATCAGCGACAGAATCGCACGCGGAGGCGGCGTCATGTGCAGCTGGTGCATCATGAAGCTTTCAACGGTGTTGGTGATCGCCACGCTGTAGACCAGCAGAATAGGGTAAATCGCGAAGAAGTAGAGCAGGGTAATCAGTTTACCTGCGCCAACGCCGAAATGCTCTTCAACAACTTCAGTGATGTCTTCGCCCGGATTTTTACCGGACAGCACGAAGCGGGTCAGACCGCGGTGTGCGAAGAAGGTCATCGGGAAAGCAATGATAGCCATGATGATCAGCGGGATCAGACCGCCGACGCCTGCGTTGATAGGAAGGAACAGTACACCAGCGCCGATTGCTGTGCCGTAAAGGCCAAGCATCCACATGGTATCCGTTTTGCGCCAACCACTTCGGGATTCAATCGAAGCAACGGTGCTGGTTTGAGTGGTTTCCATCTGTATCTCCTGGAGGAAGCAAATTGTCAGGTTTTTAGTCAAATCCGATGAAAAAGTGCCTGACGGTAATATGAAATTCGTTCAGTGACGGTTTTTTAATAATTTTCGCCCGTAACTATTGGCGGGCGGAAAGATACATTCTAGTTATGAATCTATCAGTGATCCTGATCCCAAATGCAATAATCCACTTATGATGTGGGCATCTTTAGACCATTTATCTGTTAAAAAAACGTCAAAGAGAATTTACGGGCGCGAAGGCTACCACCAACGACATGTGAGCTGAAAGACTGGCCCGTGATATAGGTGTCTTTAGCTGTAAAGAAATGGGTTTTTAGTATTTTCTGGCAGGTAATTTGGATTAAGGCTGATAATTTACGGTTGAAAAAACAAGGTAATCGTTTGCGTTTGCGCATAGTTTGTAAAAGACATAAGTGATGCGTATGAATTACCTCGGTAATAAAAAAGCCGGGACGCGCAACAGGGCGACCCGGCTTTGATGAGATGCTGTTGAGCGTTATGTGCAGATTTCGTAGCAAGGAATATAGGCTGAGCCCGGCAGCTTCATGCGGTGCTGAGCGACAAAGCCCTGCAGCATGTCGTCCATGCGACGCATCATCTCCGGGTCGCCGTGGATCTTGTACGGACCGTACTGTTCAATAGCGCGGATGCCCATCTCTTTGACGTTGCCCGCCACAATCCCGGAGAAGGCACGACGCAGATCGGCAGCCAGGACTTCCACCGGCTGGTCCGGATAGAGTTTCAGGTTCGCCATATTTTCGTGCGTTGGCTCGAACGGGATCTGCAGATCCGGCGCGATACGGATTGACCAGTTAAAGCTGTACGCATCGCCGGTATCGCGACGGTTTTCTTTTACCAACGGCATCGCTTTTTTCATCTGGCGCGCCACTTCCGCGGCATCGTCAATGATGATGCGATAGTGACGACGCGCGGCTTCGCCCAGCGTGTGCACGATAAACTCGTCCAGCACGCGGAAGTAGTCGGCGCTCTCTTTTGGACCGGTCAGGATCAGCGGCAGAACCTGATCTTTGTTGGCCGGATTCATCAGAATACCCAGCAGATAGAGCAGCTCTTCCGCTGTCCCCACGCCGCCCGGGAAGATGATAATGCCGTGGGCGATACGGACAAACGCTTCAAGACGTTTCTCGATATCCGGCATGATAATCAGCTCGTTAACCAGCGGGTTAGGCGGCTCAGCGGCAATGATCGACGGCTCGGTCATGCCGATAAACCGTCCCTCTTTGTAACGCTGTTGCGCGTGTCCCACTGCGGCACCTTTCATTGGCGCTTCCATCGCACCCGGACCGCAGCCGGTACAGATATTCAGCTCGCGCAGGCCAAGCTGTGTGCCCACCCGACGCGCATAAAGGTATTCGGTTTCGTTAATGGAGTGGCCGCCCCAGCAGACGACCATGTTCGGCGCTTCGCCAACGTGCAGGGCACGGGCGTTACGCAAAATGGAGAACACCAGGTTGGTGATATGGACCGAGCTTTCCAGGTCGAGATGCTGGAAACGGCCTGCGTTGTGGATCTGCCCGTTAACAAACAGGATGTCACGCAGCACGGCAAACAGGTTAGCCTGAAGTGAACGAATGATACGGCCGTCGACAAAGGCCTCTTCCGGCGGGTTGATGACTTCAAGCTTCACGCCACGCTCGCGGCGCAGCACGTTGATATCAAAGCTTTCGAAGCGGGACAGCAGTTCTTTACTGTTATCTGTCAGGCTTCCGGAGTTCAGTACGGCAAGTGAACAGTTACGAAACAGTTGATAAAGATCGCTGCTGGCCGTGCGCTTAAGCATGTCCACTTCCAGCTGCGACAACATATCCATTGAGCCAAGCGGGCTAATATGTGTAATCAAGTGAGCTCCTTACGGGACGATTATCGTCTTTCCCTGTTGATTACAATAGCCCTGGCGCGTGACGTTTCACAACCTAAAGCGCGGAAGATACCGCGCATATTGTGAAAATATTTATATTACTGACGCACCAGCCGCCCCGTTGCTGGCACAAAATCGGTGTTGGTGCGCCACGGGTTGATGTCCAGACCGCCACGGCGGGTGTAGCGCGCGTAAACGCTCAGTTTTTCTGGCTGGCAAAAACGCTGAATATCGCTAAAGATACGCTCCACGCACTGCTCGTGAAATTCGTTGTGATGGCGGAACGACACCAGGTAGCGCAGCAACTTTTCCCGGTCAATTTTCGGGCCGCGGTACTGGATCTGCACCGAGCCCCAGTCCGGCTGGTGGGTGATCAGGCAGTTGGATTTCAGCAGGTGGCTGACCAGCGTCTCTTCGACCACCTTTCCGCTCGCCGCGTTTTCGAGGTAATCGGCGCTGAATTCATAATTCTCCACCTCGATATCCTGATCGTCGATGCAGGTCCCGTTGAAGTGGGCGACCGGCTGCCCTTCCAGTTCGTGCAGGCGATACAGTGAAACGCTCACCTTTCCCTGCGCGCAGGCGCTTAAATCACGTTCCAGGGTGTGCTGAACGTCGTCCCAGCTGTTGAATTTTGTCTGGTTAAAACTGTTGAGATAGAGCTTAAAGCTTTTGGATTCCACGAGATTAACAGTGGCGTAATCCAGCTCAACGTGGCCCACTGCCACCTGCGGCAGACCGCGCGCGTTAAGCCACGAGAGTTCGTACAGCGTCCAGATGTCACCGCCGACAAACGGCAATGCGTCCGCATGCAGGCCCAGAGGATCGCGGTTCAGGCTGCGCGGCACGCCCTGCAGCAGGCTTGCATCGTAGGTATCGCGGTAATCGGTCGATTTCCCCAGCGTTAAGCCGGTTAACGCCTGATGATTTTCGTAAGACATGTTTCATAGCCACTTTACAGGTACACTTATGGCCTGAGTTTATCCTGTCTGACAAGAAGAGAGAAATCGGTGGACATCGAAACTGCAAATGCCCTCACTAGCTTCACGACCCGCTATTGCGACGCATGGCATGAAAAGGACCAGACATGGCCGCAAAGTGCTGATTT
This sequence comes from Enterobacter cloacae complex sp. ECL352, assembly GCF_020149545.1. Lineage (NCBI taxonomy): Bacteria > Pseudomonadati > Pseudomonadota > Gammaproteobacteria > Enterobacterales > Enterobacteriaceae > Enterobacter > Enterobacter cloacae complex sp. ECL352. The sequence goes on along the minus strand of NZ_CP083709.1, from coordinate 1,398,531 downwards.
GTATGGCGTACCTTCGCCGTGCATTATCTCTTCAGTCGACGATTACGTTATCTGGCAGCCAAAACCTTTCGATGGCGAGCAAAATGTAAATGCGGTTGAGCGGGCAATGGACATTGTGGTACAACCAGCGGTTCATGCGTTATATACCACGCAGTTCGCAGGGGATATGCCCGCACGCTTTGCTGATATCACGCTGACGCTGTTGCAGACCTGGAGCGAAGACGATCTGCAGCGTGTTCAGGAAAACCTGATTGGTCACCTGGTCACGCAAAAACGCCTGAAGCTTTCTCCGACGCTCTTTATTGCCACGCTGGACAGCGAACTGGACGTTATCTCCGTCTGTAACCTGTCAGGTGAAGTGGTTAAAGAGACTATCGGCACCCGCAATCGCGAGACTCTCGCCCCCTCTCTTGCGGATTTCCTTACCCGACTTGAGCCACTTCTGTAATCCATGATGCTATAGCGTGTGTGAGAGATCTCTTACAACGTTTGTGAGAGATCGCTGAAGATTCAGTATTACCTCATTTAATTCAGATTAATATTGCTCTGTTTTTCAATGAATTACTTGTTCATCGTATTGTTTTTAGGGATTTCTTACGGCTTACAACCCAGAAAGGGTGGGTTGTAAGACGAAGCGGAATAGCGGATTCTATTTCTGTCGACAGGACGCCGACACGAGAAACGAACATCAGGATGATGGCGTTTCTCACACAGGACTCGTCAGGATGGCGCTTCAGGAAGGCTTCAGGATGAAGCGAAGTGGATAACGCAGGATGCGTAAGGGACACCTCCAGGAAGGAGAACGAGAGCCGGTCAGGATGGTCGGTGGGTCAGGAAGGCCAGGACGTTTCAGGATGAGACAAACACGTCAGGAAGATGTGTGCAGGATGCATCGGCTTACGGATGACCAGGCCTTCGGGCGTCAGGAAAAGTTGTCACGGATGAGCAGGGAGCACGAATTGTAGCTGGAATGCTGCGAAACGAACCGGGAGCACTGTTTTTACAGTGCTCCCTTTTTTATTTCTGCCTTCCGCAATGCTATGCTGCGCGCCGTTCACTTTTTCAGTTGAGGTTACTATGACGCAACACGATAGCGTTCGTGCTCAGTTGCACGCCATCGAAGCCCTTTTGCGCCAACATCAGCTGTGGCAGGAGACCGCGCCGCAGCCAGAAGCGTTCGCGAGCACTCAGCCCTTCTGCCTGGATACGCTGGCCCCGTTTGAATGGCTGCAGTGGGTGTTAATTCCGCGCATGCACGCCCTGCTTGAGGGCGATCACCCGCTTCCGCAGGCGTTTGCTGTCTCTCCCTACTATGAAATGGCGCTCGAGGCGACACACCCGGCGCGCGACGTGATGCTGGTCGAACTGGAAAAACTGGATGCCCTGTTTGCCGGTGAAGATGCATGACGCTTGAGATCCTCTATCAGGACGAGTGGCTGGTGGCGGTGAATAAACCGTCAGGCTGGCTGGTACACCGCAGCTGGCTCGATCGCGATGAGAAAGTGGTGGTGATGCAGACCGTTCGCGACCAGATTGGTCAGCATGTTTTTACCGCCCATCGTCTCGACAGGCCGACATCCGGCGTGCTGCTGATGGGGCTTTCCAGCGAGTCGGGGCGTCTGCTGTCACAGCAGTTTGAACAGCATCAGATGCAAAAGCGCTACCACGCGATCGTGCGCGGCTGGCTGACGGAAGCCGCCACGCTGGACTATCCGCTGGTGGAGGAACTGGACAAAATCGCCGATAAATTTGCCCGCGATGACAAAGGTCCACAGCCCGCAGTAACGGATTATCGCGGCATGGCGACGACCGAAATGCCGGTGGCAACCAGCAAATTCCCGACCACACGCTACAGCCTGGTTGAGCTTTTGCCTAAAACCGGGCGTAAGCACCAGCTGCGACGCCATCTTGCGCACCTGCGCCATCCGATTATTGGCGACAGCAAACACGGTGATTTGCGCCAGAACCGCAGTGCAGCCGAACACTTTGGCTGCCATCGTCTGATGCTGCACGCCAGCGAGCTGAGCCTGACGCACCCGTTTACCGGCGAACCGCTGACTATCCGTGCGGGGCTGGACGACGTCTGGATGCAGGCGCTGTCACAGTTTGGCTGGCTGGGACAACTCCCCGAAAATGAAAGGGTTGAGTTTGTATCGGGCAACGTTCAGGATGAACGGTAAACGCATACATTATGGGAAAATATCATGGCTGAAGTAGGCATTTTTGTCGGCACAATGTACGGCAACTCGCTGCTGGTAGCGGAAGAGGCTGAAGCAATACTCGCCAGCCAGGGCCATAAAGCCACGGTCTATGAAGACCCGGAACTGGCAGACTGGGAAAAGTATAAAGATAAGTACATTCTGGTGGTGACCTCCACCACCGGGCAGGGCGATCTGCCGGACAGCATCGTGCCGCTGTTTCAGGGCATTAAAGACCAGCTTGGCTATCAGCCGGACGTACACTACGGCATCATTGCCCTGGGCGACAGCTCTTACGCTAACTTCTGCGGCGGCGGCAAGCAGTTCGATGCGCTCCTGCAGGAGCAGAGCGCCCAGCGCGTCGGCGAGATGCTGCTGATTGATGCCGGTGAGCATCCTGAACCCGAAAGCGAATCGAACCCGTGGGTGGAGAACTGGGCAACTCTCCTTAAATAGTTATCCAGGCCGGGTAAGGCATAGCCGCCACCCGGCGATACACCCCGCTCCAAACGCCAAATCCGTGAACCACCTTCCATTCCCCTGGGCTTATGCCATAAACAACCTCTCATACACCCTTTAATACTGTGTTTCTGCACGGTGAGGTGATGAGGCACTCCTTCATATACTTTTCCGGTCACTATAAAACGGCGTCAGGCCGTACCAAAACGACAAAACACCAATCTCATTCTGATTACCCTACCGGTGCTGTACAGAATGAACCAGGCGAAAGCTATGTTTCAGGAGTGCAACAATGAGTACATTAAGCCACGCAGCGAGCAGCGCTGAAAAGCGCACCAACGCCCGCTACTGGATAGTGGTGATGCTGTTTATCGTCACATCCTTTAACTATGGTGACCGCGCCACGCTGTCGATTGCCGGTTCGGAAATGGCAAAAGATATCGGCCTTGATCCGGTGGGCATGGGTTACGTTTTCTCCGCATTCTCATGGGCCTACGTCATCGGGCAAATTCCTGGCGGCTGGCTGCTGGACCGTTTTGGATCTAAACGCGTCTATTTCTGGTCCATCTTTATCTGGTCGATGTTTACCCTGTTGCAGGGTTTCGTCGATATCTTCAGCGGCTTCGGCATTATCGTGGCGCTCTTCACGCTGCGCTTCCTGGTAGGTTTAGCGGAAGCACCTTCTTTCCCGGGGAACAGCCGCATTGTCGCTGCCTGGTTCCCGGCGCAGGAGAGGGGAACGGCGGTGGCGATTTTCAACTCCGCACAGTACTTCGCAACGGTGATCTTCGCGCCAATCATGGGCTGGCTGACGCATGAGGTGGGCTGGTCGCACGTCTTCTTCTTCATGGGCGGGCTTGGGATCGTCATCAGCTTCGTCTGGCTGAAAGTGATCCACGAACCCAATCAGCATCCTGGCGTGAACAAAAAAGAGCTGGAGTACATCGCGGAAGGCGGCGCGCTGATCAACATGGATCAGAAATCCGCAAAAGCAAAAGTCCCGTTCAGCCAGAAATGGGCGCAGATCAAGCAGCTCGTCGGCTCGCGCATGATGATCGGCATCTATCTGGGCCAGTACTGTATTAACGCCTTAACCTACTTCTTCATCACCTGGTTCCCGGTGTACCTGGTGCAGGCTCGCGGCATGTCGATTCTGAAAGCGGGATTTGTCGCGTCGGTTCCGGCAATCTGCGGCTTCGTCGGTGGCGTGCTCGGCGGAGTGATTTCCGACTGGCTGATGCGCCGCACGGGGTCACTGAACATCGCGCGTAAAACCCCAATTGTGCTCGGCATGCTGCTCTCCATGACCATGGTGTTCTGTAACTACGTCAACGCCGAATGGATGATTATCGGCTTTATGGCGATGGCCTTCTTCGGCAAAGGCATTGGCGCGCTGGGCTGGGCGGTGATGGCGGATACGGCGCCGAAAGAGATCAGCGGCCTGAGCGGCGGCCTGTTCAACATGTTCGGCAACATCTCCGGGATTGTTACGCCTATCGCTATCGGCTACATCGTTGGCACCACCGGCTCCTTTAACGGTGCGCTGATTTATGTCGGGGTACATGCGCTGGTGGCGGTGCTGAGTTACCTGGTGCTGGTGGGGGATATCAAACGCGTCGAACTTAAACCTGTTGCGGAGCGTGGATGATGACAACGCAATCGAGCCCAACCGTTACGGAGATGAAGGTTATTCCGGTGGCCGGGCAGGACAGCATGTTGCTCAATATTGGCGGGGCGCATAACGCCTGGTTTACCCGTAATATCGTCGTGCTGAAAGACAGCGCAGGGCATACCGGCGTGGGCGAAGCCCCGGGCGGAGAGGTGATTTACCAGACGCTGGTCGATGCCATTCCGCAGGTGGTGGGCCAGGAGGTCGCCCGTCTGAACAAGGTGGTTCAGCGGGTGCATAAGGGCAATCAGTCGGCGGACTTTGACACGTTCGGTAAAGGTGCCTGGACGTTCGAACTGCGCGTCAACGCGGTCGCCGCGCTGGAGGCCGCCCTGCTCGACTTACTGGGTAAGGCGCTCAATGTTCCGGTTTGCGAGCTGCTGGGGCCCGGCAAACAGCGCGATGCGGTTACCGTGCTGGGCTATCTGTTCTACGTGGGCGATCGCAATAAGACCGATCTCCCGTATCTGGCGCGATCCACGGGCGATCACGACTGGTATCGCCTGCGCCACCAGGAAGCGCTCTCCAGCGACGCGGTGGTGCGGCTGGCCGAGGCTGCGCAGGATCGCTACGGCTTTAAGGATTTCAAACTGAAGGGCGGCGTGCTGCCCGGCGAGCAGGAGATTGATACGGCCCGGGCGCTGAAAAAACGCTTTGCTGATGCGCGGATCACCGTCGATCCCAACGGCGCCTGGCTGCTGGAGGAAGCGATTAGCCTGTGCAAGGGGCTGGGGGATGTCCTGACCTATGCGGAAGACCCCTGCGGCGCGGAGCAGGGCTTCTCGGGCCGTGAAGTCATGGCTGAGTTCCGTCGCGCCACCGGGCTGCCTGTCGCGACCAACATGATCGCCACCAACTGGCGTGAAATGGGTCATGCGGTGATGCTGAACGCCGTCGACATACCGCTGGCGGACCCTCACTTCTGGACGCTTTCAGGCGCAGTGCGCGTGGCGCAGCTGTGCGATGACTGGGGGCTGACCTGGGGCTGTCACTCTAACAACCACTTTGATATTTCGCTGGCGATGTTTACCCACGTTGGCGCGGCGGCGCCGGGTAACCCGACCGCCATCGATACCCACTGGATTTGGCAGGAAGGGGAAGCCCGCCTGACGAAAAATCCGCTGGAAATCATCAACGGCAAGATTGCCGTACCGGATGCGCCGGGCCTGGGCGTGGAGATTGACTGGGATCAGATCCATAAAGCCCATGAGGCGTATAAAAAGCTACCGGGCGGCGCGCGTAACGACGCGGGCCCGATGCAGTACCTGATCCCCGGCTGGACATTTGACCGTAAGCGCCCTGTTTTCGGACGTCACTGATAAAAGGATTACACGATGAGTACTTTTACGACCCCTGTCGTCACTTCCATGCAAATCATTCCGGTTGCGGGCCATGACAGCATGCTGATGAACCTGAGCGGCGCGCATGCGCCATTCTTCACCCGCAATATTGTCATTATCAAAGACAATTCCGGGCATACGGGCGTGGGCGAAATTCCGGGCGGGGAGAAGATCCGCCAGACGCTGGAAGATGCCATTCCACTGGTGGTGGGCAAAGCGCTGGGTGAGTATAAAAATGTCCTCAACACCGTGCGTAACACCTTTGCCGATCGCGATGCCGGAGGGCGTGGCCTGCAGACTTTCGACCTGCGCACCACCATTCACGTGGTGACCGGGATTGAATCCGCGATGCTGGATCTGCTGGGTCAGCATCTGGGCGTTAACGTTGCGTCGCTGTTGGGCGAGGGGCAGCAGCGCAGCGAAGTGGAAATGCTGGGCTATCTGTTCTTTGTCGGCAACCGCAGGCTGACGCCATTGCCTTATCAGAGCCAGCCGGATGAACAATGCGACTGGTACCGACTTCGCCACGACGAGGCGATGACCCCGGAAGCGGTGGTGCGCCTGGCGGAAGCCGCATACGACAAATATGGCTTTAATGATTTCAAACTGAAGGGCGGCGTGCTGGCAGGTGAAGAAGAGGCGGAAGCCGTTACCGCGCTGGCAAAACGTTTCGCGCAGGCGCGCGTGACGCTGGATCCGAACGGCGCGTGGTCGCTAGATGAAGCGATCAAAATTGGCAAGCAGCTGAAAGGCGTGCTGGCGTATGCGGAAGATCCGTGTGGGGCTGAACAGGGCTTCTCGGGCCGTGAAGTTATGGCGGAGTTCCGTCGCGCCACGGGGCTGCCGACCGCGACCAATATGATTGCCACCGACTGGCGTCAGATGGGACACACCCTGTCATTGCAGTCTGTCGACATTCCGCTGGCGGACCCGCACTTCTGGACGATGCAGGGGTCGGTGCGCGTGGCGCAAATGTGCCACGAGTTTGGCCTGACCTGGGGCTCGCACTCTAATAACCACTTCGACGTGTCGCTGGCGATGTTCACGCACGTTGCCGCCGCCGCGCCGGGCACGATTACCGCTATCGACACGCACTGGATCTGGCAGGAAGGTAATCAGCGTCTGACTAAGCAGCCGTTTGAGATCAAAGGTGGCATGGTGCAGGTGCCTTCCACGCCGGGGCTGGGGGTTGAGCTGGATATGGACCAGGTCATGAAAGCCCATGAGCTGTATCAAAAACACGGTCTGGGCGCCCGTGACGACGCCATGGCGATGCAGTATCTGATCCCCGACTGGACATTCGACAATAAACGCCCGTGCATGGTACGATAAACGCATTGGGACCGCTCCCACAAGCGGTCTTTTACGTGGTGTATGCTTAACGTAACGACTATGCGTAAGGATGGCTTATGAAAATTGTTATCGCACCGGACTCGTATAAGGAAAGTTTGAGTGCGCTTGAGGTTGCGACAGCGATAGAACGTGGTTTTCGCGAGATCTTTCCCGAGGCGGTTTACGTCAAGCTGCCGGTCGCGGACGGTGGCGAAGGGACGGTTGAGGCGATGATTGCGGCAACGCAGGGACGCATTGTGCATGTTCCGGTGACCGGCCCGCTGGGTGAGCGCGTGGAAGGGTTTTATGGCTTATCCGGTGACGAGCAAAGTGCCTTTATTGAAATGGCGGCGGCAAGCGGCCTGGAGCTGGTCGTCCCTTCGCAGCGTAATCCCCTGAAAACCACCTCGTGGGGCACGGGCGAACTTATTCGTCACGCGCTGGATGCGGGCGTTAAGCATATCATCATCGGCATTGGCGGCAGCGCCACCAATGACGGCGGAGCAGGGATGGTGCAGGCGTTGGGGGCAAAGCTGCTGGACGACAGCGGGCAGCCCCTTGGGCAGGGCGGGGGCGAGCTGGGAAAACTCGCGCGTATCGACCTGAGCGGGCTGGACAGACGTCTGGCTGAGTGCCGGATAGAGGTCGCCTGTGATGTGACGAATCCGCTCACCGGTAAGGATGGCGCGTCAGCCGTATTTGGCCCGCAAAAGGGGGCCACTCCCGAGATGATCGTCACCCTGGACAACGCGCTGGCGCAGTATGCGAGAGTCATTGCCCGGGATCTGGACATCGATGTTCTAAACCTAGCTGGCGGCGGCGCGGCGGGTGGCATGGGGGCCGCGCTGTACGCCTTTTGCGGCGCGGAGCTGCGCCAGGGCATTGAGATCGTGACCGATGCGCTACACCTGGCCGACCAGGTGGCCGATGCGGATCTGGTGATCACGGGAGAAGGCCGCATCGACAGCCAGACGATCCACGGCAAAGTCCCGGTGGGCGTGGCGAAAGTGGCGAAACGCTTTAACAAACCCGTTATCGGCATTGCAGGAAGCCTGACGGCGGACGTTGGCGTGGTACACGATCACGGTATTGATGCGGTGTTTAGCGTGATCTACACCATCTGCTCGCTGGAGGATGCGCTGGAAAATGCCAGCGAGAACGTCAGGATGGCCGCCCGGAATATCGCGGCGGTGCTGAAAGTGGGGCAGGGAATGTAGTTCTCCCTCTCCCTGTGGGAGAGGGGCGGGGTGAGGGCATCAGGCCGCACCCGCAATTGCAGGCCCGGTAAGCGTAGCGCCACCGGGCTTTTATCTCAGCTTCCCAGCAACTTCGTCGCTTCGCGCGTTACGTTATCCATCTCATCCAGCAGCTCCAGGAACTCCGGTTCAAGCTCCGATTCCGGCGTGCCGGCACGCAGCTGCTGCTCCAGCAGCTGGCAGAGGTTTTTCAGCCGCGGCACGCCGCTGTACCCGCAGCTGCCGTGCAGCTTGTGGATCGCTTCCAGCAGATCTTCCGGGTTTTCACCCACCAGCTGCTCTTCCACCTTATTGCGAATTTCCGGCAGAAACGCGACCAGCATTTGCAGCATTTCGCGGGCTAAATCGGGTTTACCAGCCGCCTGGCGCAGCGCGAGCTGCCAGTCAAAGGTGGCGTTCTGGTTAACGCTGATTTCAACCGGCTCGCTGGAAACCGTGTACGTCCCGCCAATGTGACCCGGCTTATAGCGTAACAGCAGGTTATGAAGTTTCTCTTCATCGATGGGCTTCGCCAGATAGTCATTCATTCCGGCGCTCAGCAGCTTCTCTTTCTGACCGGCCATCGCGTGCGCGGTGACCGCAATGACCGGGGTTTGCTGCTGGTGCGGCAGCTGGTGGATCAGCTCGCAGGCCCGAATGCCATCCATGCCCGGCATCTGAATATCCATCAGGATTAAATCGAACTGCATCTGCTTCGCCTGTTCAACCGCCTGCACGCCGCTGGTGCACAGCTCAACGTGCTGAACCTGGTCCTCAAGCAATGCGCCAATCAGCTTCAGGTTGGCCGGATTATCATCCACCGCCATCACGCTCATCGGCAATTTTTGCTCGTCGTCAATCAGAGGGAGAGCATGCTGGCTAAGACGGCAATACTCCGTGAGCGCGGGCAGGAGGCGGGTCGAGGTGAGCGGCTTCAGCAGACACGCGGCGGCTCCGTCGTTTTTCAACTCCTCCGCATTAATCTGGGCGTGGCAGGGCAGCGCCAGCAGCAGATAGTCGGTCATTGAGGCGGCTTTCGCCAGCCGCTCCTGCTGCATGGTCAGTTCGCCGGTGAAGGTAACCGGGATCCCCATCAGCAGAATATCGTAATGCTCAACGGCAAGCGCTGAGAAGGTTGGGCTGTAGACCACCTCCAGCGGCGTGGTGCTTAAAATATCGAGCGCACACTGCGCTGCCGCCGCGTTAGGTTCGATGTAGGCCAGGCGCTTGCCTTTCAGACAGTCCGTCACCGGGCCATCGGTCAAAACGTTCGGATTGAGGTCCAGATTAATGTGGAACCAGAAGGTTGAACCGCGGTTCGGCTGGCTGTGGAAAGAGATATCGCCGCCCATCTCGTTCACCAGGCGCTGCGTGATCACCAGCCCCAGGCCGGTACCGCCATGACGGCGGGAGATACTGGCGTCCGCCTGACGGAACGCCTGGAACAGACGCGACTGATCCCGCTCAGGAATACCGATGCCGGTATCGCGGATCTGGACTTCAATCTGCACCTTATTGCTGCTGATGGAGCGTTTTTCTACCAGAATGTCGATGTTACCGCTTTCGGTGAATTTAATCGCATTCCCGACAAGGTTGGTAATGACCTGCTGCAGGCGCAGCGGATCGCCAATGACGTTATCCGGCACGTCGTTTTTAATGTTGAGCGTCAGCTCAAGGCCCTTGTCGTGCGACGAGTGCGCGAGCAGCGTCACCACCTCATCGAGCGTACTGCGCAGCGGGAACGGAATGCTTTCCAGGATCAGCTTGCCCGCTTCCAGCTTGGAGAAGTCCAGCACGTCGTTGATGATCGCCAGCAGGTTGTTAGCCGAACGTTCAATGGTGTGCAGGTGATCGCGCTGAGTCGGGTTAAGCTCGCTTTTCAGCGTCAGGCGGGTAAAGCCGATCACGCCATTGAGCGGCGTACGCAGCTCGTGCGACATATTGGCCAGGAATTCCGACTTAATACGTGCCGCTTCCTGGGCGCGCTTTTTCGCCAGATCCAGCTCAACGTTCTGGATCTCCATCTGCTCCAACGTTTCGCGCAGGTCGGACGTGGCCTGGTCAACGTTGTGCTGCATCTCTTCGTGATACGCCGCCAGAGACATGGCCATTGAGTTGATGCCGTTCTTCAGCATGTCCAGCTCGCCCAGCATAAACCCTTCCACCCGGCTGTCGAGCTGTCCCCGGCGGATGCGGTCAACCGTATTAACCATGTTGCGGATGGGGCCCGTCACGTCGCGCATCAGGCGCCAGCCGAAGATCAGCGCAATGCCAATGCAGAACAGCATCATCACGCCAGAGATGAAAATTTCTTTGTACTGCTGTAGCCGGACCGACTTGAGATCCAGCTCCAGCGCCACGTATCCCAGCATATTGTTGCTGGATTTGGCATCGGATTGCGCAGACTCATCGGGCGAATAGCTTTCCGACACGATCGGCGTGCGCAGGATCATGATATCGCCGCGCCGCAGTACGGTGAGGTGGCGCGGGAACGGCGTACCGTCCGGGATCTTCAGAGCCGCCGGATCGAGATGAAAATTCGAGGTGACAAACAGGCGGTTATGTTCGTCGTAAACGGAAATGGCGCGTACGATGTCCGAGTGACGGCGGTGGAGCACGCTGATTAACTGGCCAATGGATTCGCGGTTTTGCAGGTTCATGCCGTACTCGCTGGAAACGGCAAGCGGTTCGATAATGCTGGCGCCTGCATCCTCAAGCTGTCGCTGCAAATCGTTATAGCGGTGCACAACAAAGAAGATACTCAGCAGCAAACCGATGAGAACGGTGGGGGCGAGGATCAAAATCATCATGCGCGCGCGCAGGCTGTAGTTGGTCATGGCGTTCCGTTATGGGACAATTAAGATAATTATGTTTATGTGAGAAAAATCTCGGCGATGGCGCAATTCTACTCTGCAAAGCGACGCGTGACGACGCGTCAAATCATTACTGTTGAAGCCACGGACCTCGATCCGTTTGGTCAGGGAGTGGCACGTCACAACGGTAAGGCTCTGTTTATAACAGGTTTACTGCCGACAGAACGAGCAGAAATTACGCTGACGGAAGATAAACGCCAGTTCGCGCGCGGACAGGTTAAGCGTCGCCTCAACGATAGCCCAGAGCGCGTGAAGCCCCGCTGCCCACATTTTGGCGTTTGCGGGGGCTGCCAGCAACAGCATGCGAGCACAGAATTACAGCAAAAAAGCAAAAGCCGCGCGCTGGCGCGTCAGCTTAAACATGACGTTAACGAAATTCTCGCCGATGTGCCCTGGGGCTATCGTCGACGCGCGCGCCTGAGCCTCAGCTATCAGCCAAAAACGGCGCGGCTGGAGATGGGGTTTCGCAAGGCCGGTTCCAGTGACATCGTCGATGTGCAGCATTGCCCCATTTTGGTGCCCCATCTTGAGGCATTGCTTTCGGAAGTGCGCACCTGTCTTTCCGGGCTGGACGGCGTTCGCCACCTCGGACATGTCGAACTGGTCATGGCCAACAATGGACCGCTGATGGTCCTCCGCCATACCGCGCCGTTGTCGAAAAAAGATCGCGAAAAACTGGAACGCTTTTCGCATTCCCACGACCTGGCGCTTTTCCTTGCACCACAAAGCGAGATACTTGAGCAGGTTACCGGTGAGGCGTCCTGGTATGCGTCAAACGGGCTACGCTTAACGTTCAGCCCGCGGGATTTCATTCAGGTGAATGACGGCGTTAACCAACTGATGGTTGAGAAAGCGCTGACGTGGCTGGATGTTCAGAAAAGCGATCGGGTGCTCGATCTGTTCTGCGGAATGGGCAACTTCACGCTGCCGCTGGCGCGAAAAGCGGCCAGCGTCGTCGGCGTGGAAGGCGTTGAGGCGCTGGTGGCTAAAGGGCAGGAGAACGCGCTGCAGAACGGCTTGCAAAATGTGACATTCTTTCATCAAAATCTTGAAGAAGATGTCACCCAACAGCCGTGGGCAAAACAGGGCTTTGATAAAATTTTGCTCGACCCGGCGCGTGCCGGTGCCCCGGGTGTGATGGCACATATTATTAAACTCGCGCCAAAGCGTGTGGTCTATGTTTCCTGTAACCCGGCAACGCTTGCCCGGGACAGTGAGGCATTAATCAGCGCGGGTTACCAGATTCAGCGTCTGGCAATGCTGGACATGTTCCCGCACACTGGACATCTGGAATCGATGGTGTTGTTCGAGCACATCTAATTTGTTTGGCTTGTCGACTTCGACAGGCCCAGGTCCCTAAAGGAGAGGACAATGGTTGCGGTAAGAAGTGCACATCTCAATAAAGCTGGGGAATTTGACCCACAAAAATGGATCGCAAGTCTGGGAATTTCCAGCCAGCAGTCGTGTGAACGCTTAACCGAAACCTGGGCCTATTGTCTGCGCACCACGCAGGGGCATCCCGACGCCGATCTTCTCCTGTGGCGCGGCGTGGAGATGGTGGAAATCTTATCCATGCTGAACATGGATATTGAAACGCTGCAGGCCGCGCTTCTCTTCCCCCTAGCGGATGCGGACGTGGTCAGCGAAGACGTGCTGCGCGACAGCGTCGGGAAATCCGTCGTCGAGCTGATCCACGGCGTGCGCGATATGGCGGCCATTCGCCAGCTCAAAGCCGCGCACACCGATTCCGTCTCCTCTGAGCAGGTCGATAACGTACGCCGGATGCTGCTGGCCATGGTGGATGATTTCCGCTGCGTGGTCATCAAGCTTGCCGAGCGGATTGCCCACCTGCGTGAGGTGAAGGATGCGCCGGAAGACGAGCGCGTGCTGGCGGCCAAAGAGTGTACAAATATCTACGCGCCGCTGGCGAACCGCTTAGGCATTGGTCAGCTGAAATGGGAGCTGGAAGATTACTGCTTCCGCTATCTGCACCCGGCGGAATATAAACGTATTGCCAAACTCCTTCATGAACGCCGTATCGACCGCGAGCACTATATCGAGGAATTTGTCGGCGGCCTGCGCCAGGCGATGAAAGAAGAGAACGTGCGCGCCGAAGTCTACGGCCGGCCTAAGCATATCTACAGCATCTGGCGCAAAATGCAGAAGAAACACCTCGCGTTTGACGAGCTGTTTGACGTGCGCGCCGTGCGTATCGTGGCGGATCGTCTGCAGGACTGCTACGCCGCGCTGGGGATAGTACACACTCACTTCCGTCATCTGCCCGATGAGTTCGATGACTATGTCGCCAACCCCAAACCGAACGGCTATCAGTCTATCCATACCGTTGTGCTTGGCCCTGGCGGCAAAACGGTCGAGATTCAGATCCGCACCAAACAGATGCACGAAGACGCCGAGCTGGGCGTGGCCGCGCACTGGAAATACAAAGAAGGCACCTCCGGCGGAGCGCGTTCTGGCCACGAAGACCGCATTGCCTGGCTGCGCAAGCTGATTGCGTGGCAGGAAGAGATGGCCGACTCCGGCGAGATGCTCGACGAAGTGCGCAGCCAGGTCTTTGACGATCGCGTCTACGTCTTTACTCCAAAAGGGGACGTTGTCGACCTGCCTGCGGGCTCTACGCCGCTCGATTTTGCCTACCACATCCACAGCGATGTGGGGCACCGCTGCATCGGGGCGAAAATTGGCGGACGTATCGTACCGTTCACCTATCAACTGCAGATGGGGGACCAGATTGAAATCATTACCCAGAAGCAGCCCAACCCGAGCCGTGACTGGCTTAACCCGAACCTGGGCTACGTCACCACCAGCCGCGGGCGCTCGAAAATTCACGCCTGGTTCCGTAAACAGGATCGTGACAAGAACATCCTTGCCGGTCGCCAGATCCTCGACGACGAGCTGGAGCATATCGGGATAAGCCTGAAAGAGGCGGAGAAATTCCTGCTGCCGCGCTACAACTTCAACGAGCTTGACGAGCTGCTAGCGGCCATTGGCGGCGGTGATATTCGTCTGAATCAGATGGTGAACTTCCTGCAGGCGCAGTTCAATAAGCCAAGCGCGGCAGAGCAGGACGCGGCGGCGCTGAAGCAGCTGCAGCAGAAAACCTATGCGCCGCAGCAGCGCAGCAAAGACAACGGCCGCGTGGTGGTTGAAGGCGTAGGTAACCTGATGCACCACATTGCCCGCTGCTGTCAGCCTATTCCGGGCGACGATATCGTCGGCTTTATCACTCAGGGACGCGGGATTTCGATTCACCGCTCCGACTGCGACCAGCTTGCCGAGCTGCAGTCGCATGCGCCGGAGCGCATCGTGGAAGCGGTCTGGGGTGAGAGCTATTCTGCCGGCTACTCGCTGGTGGTGCGCGTCACTGCCAACGACCGCAGCGGCCTGCTGCGCGACATCACGACCATTCTCGCCAACGAGAAGGTCAACGTGCTGGGCGTCGCCAGCCGCAGCGATACCCGCGAGCAGCTTGCCACCATCGATATGACCATCGAAATCTACAACCTGCAGGTGCTGGGCCGCGTGCTTGGCAAACTGAACCAGGTGCCGGATGTGATTGACGCGCGTCGTCTGCACGGCGGTTAAACACACTCTTCTGTAGGCCGGGTAAGGCTTTGCCGCCACCCGGCTTGTTTTTTTAATGGAAAACACTATGACTCAAATCGACCGCCTGCTCGGCATCATGAAACGCCTGCGCGACCCGGAAAACGGCTGCCCGTGGGACAAAGAGCAGACTTTCGCCACCATCGCGCCTTATACCCTCGAAGAGACCTACGAGGTGCTGGACGCCATTTCCCGCGAAGATTTTGACGACCTGCGCGGCGAGCTGGGCGATCTGCTGTTCCAGGTGGTGTTCTATGCGCAAATGGCGCAGGAAGAGGGGCGCTTTAACTTTGACGATATCTGCGCTGCCATCAGCGACAAGCTTGAGCGCCGTCATCCCCATATCTTCGGCGATGCCACCGCAGGGAACAGCGCTGAGGTGCTGGCCCGCTGGGAGCAGATCAAAAGCGCCGAGCGGGCGGAAAAATCCCAGCACTCGGCGCTGGATGATATTCCGCTGAGCCTGCCCGCGCTGATGCGCGCGCATAAAATCCAGAAACGCTGCTCCGCCGTCGGTTTTGACTGGACCTCCCTCGGCCCGGTGCTCGATAAAGTGCACGAAGAGATTGACGAAGTCATGCACGAAGCGCAGCAGGCGGTGGTGGATGAAGCAAAGCTTGAGGAAGAGATGGGCGACCTGCTGTTTGCAACCGTCAACCTTTCTCGCCATCTGGGTGTAAAAGCGGAAACCGCCCTGCAAAAAGCCAACATAAAATTCGAACGACGCTTTCGCGAAGTTGAGCGGATTGTCGCCTCGCGAGGCCTGGAAATGAGCGGAATTGACCTCGAAGCGATGGAAGAAGTCTGGCAAGAAGTAAAGCGCCAGGAATCTGATCTCTAACGAGATTTTGCGATCAAGCGCAATTTGTGTGATTTTTTAAATGACAAGCGCTTGATTTGCGTCAAAAACATTTACCCAAAAGGGGCTATTTTCTCACTCCTTATGTTTGTCATGGCCTGGAATGGAGACGGAGAATGAAAGTTTGTGGCGCTCGCCGTGTTCGGGTATACTACTTTCCCGTCCTGGTTATTCCATCGTTTCACCCTAACTTCTCAGGTTCAGCATGACAACGAACTATATTTTTGTGACCGGCGGGGTCGTATCCTCTCTGGGTAAAGGCATTGCCGCAGCCTCCCTCGCAGCCATTCTTGAAGCCCGTGGCCTCAATGTGACCATGATGAAACTGGATCCGTACATCAACGTCGATCCGGGCACCATGAGCCCAATCCAACACGGGGAAGTGTTCGTTACTGAAGACGGCGCTGAAACCGATCTGGATCTTGGCCACTACGAGCGTTTCATCCGCACCAAAATGACCCGTCGTAACAACTTCACGACTGGCCGCATCTACTCCGACGTTCTGCGTAAAGAGCGCCGTGGTGACTATCTGGGTGCAACCGTTCAGGTTATCCCGCACATCACTAACGCAATCAAAGAACGCATTGTTGCGGGTGGCGAAGGCCACGACGTGGTGCTGGTTGAAATCGGCGGTACCGTGGGTGATATCGAATCCCTGCCATTCCTGGAAGCGATTCGTCAGCTGGCGGTAGATATCGGCCGTGAGCACGCGCTGTTCATGCACCTGACTCTGGTGCCGTACATGGCCGCCGCAGGTGAAGTGAAAACCAAGCCGACTCAGCACTCTGTGAAAGAGCTGCTCTCCATTGGTATTCAGCCAGATATCCTGGTTTGCCGCTCCGATCGTGCGGTTCCGGCGAACGAACGTGCGAAAATTGCATTGTTCTGTAACGTGCCTGAAAAAGCCGTTATTTCAATGAAAGATGTCGATTCCATTTATAAAATCCCGGGCCTGTTGAAATCTCAGGGCCTGGACGATTATATTTGTAAACGATTCAGCTTGAACTGTCCGGAAGCGAACCTGTCTGAATGGGAACAGGTTATTTATGAAGAAGCCAACCCGGCAGGGGAAGTGACTATCGGTATGGTCGGCAAGTACATTGAACTGCCGGATGCCTATAAGTCAGTGATCGAAGCGCTGAAACACGGTGGTCTGAAGAACCGTGTTTCCGTGAACATCAAGCTGATTGATTCGCAGGATGTTGAAACGCGTGGCGTTGAAATCCTGAAAGATCTGGATGCTATCCTCATCCCTGGCGGCTTCGGCTACCGTGGTGTAGAAGGCAAGATCGCCACCGCGCGCTATGCGCGTGAAAACAATATTCCATACCTCGGCATCTGTCTGGGTATGCAGGTTGCGCTGATCGAATTTGCGCGCAACGTAGCGGGAATGGAAAACGCGAACTCTACGGAATTTGTGCCAGACTGTAAGTACCCTGTTGTGGCGCTTATCACTGAATGGCGTGACGAAGAAGGTAACGTCGAAGTCCGTACCGAGAAGAGCGATCTGGGTGGCACCATGCGTCTTGGCGCACAGGCCTGCCAGCTGTCTGACGATAGCGTGGTTCGCAAGCTGTACGGCGAGCCGGTCATCACCGAGCGCCATCGTCACCGCTATGAAGTCAACAACATGTTGTTGAAACCTATTGAAGCCGCGGGCCTGCGTGTTGCGGGCCGCTCCGGGGATGATCAGTTAGTCGAGATCATTGAAGTGCCAAACCATCCGTGGTTTGTCGCCTGCCAGTTCCACCCGGAATTTACTTCAACGCCACGTGACGGGCATCCGCTGTTTGCAGGCTTCGTGAAGGCCGCCAGCGACTACCAGAAGCGTCAGGCGAAGTAAAAAAAGTTAGAACGGCAACGCGTACCTTTGGTACGCGTTGTTTGTCTGGAGTTTTAGTTTAACTTGTACTGAGGAAAATCTAATGTCCAAAATCGTTAAAGTCATCGGTCGTGAAATCATCGACTCCCGTGGTAACCCGACCGTTGAAGCCGAAGTTCACCTGGAAGGTGGTTTCGTTGGTATGGCTGCTGCTCCATCAGGTGCTTCTACTGGTTCTCGCGAAGCGCTGGAACTGCGCGATGGCGACAAATCCCGCTTCCTGGGCAAAGGCGTACTGAAAGCGGTTGGCGCTGTAAACGGTCCGATTGCTCAGGCAATCCTTGGCAAAGACGCCAAAGACCAGGCTGGCATCGACAAGATCATGATCGATCTGGACGGTACTGAAAACAAATCTAACTTCGGTGCGAACGCAATCCTGGCTGTTTCCCTGGCGAACGCCAAAGCGGCAGCTGCTGCGAAAGGTATGCCACTGTTCGAGCACATCGCTGAACTGAACGGCACCCCAGGCAAATACTCCATGCCTGTACCAATGATGAACATCATCAACGGTGGTGAGCACGCAGACAACAACGTTGATATTCAGGAATTCATGATTCAGCCAGTTGGCGCGAAATCCCTGAAAGAAGCGGTACGTATGGGTTCTGAAGTGTTCCACAACCTGGCTAAAGTTCTGAAAGCTAAAGGTATGAACACTGCTGTTGGTGACGAAGGTGGCTATGCGCCAAACCTGGGTTCTAACGCAGAAGCGCTGGCTGTTATCGCAGAAGCAGTAAAAGCTGCTGGCTACGAGCTGGGCAAAGACATCACCCTGGCGATGGACTGTGCAGCATCTGAATTCTACAAAGACGGTAAATACGTTCTGGCTGGCGAAGGCAACAAAGCGTTCACCTCCGAAGAGTTCACTCACTTCCTGGAAGACCTGACCAAACAGTACCCAATCGTGTCTATCGAAGACGGTCTGGACGAGTCTGACTGGGCTGGCTTCGCATACCAGACTAAAGTACTGGGCGACAAAATCCAACTGGTTGGTGACGACCTGTTCGTAACCAACACCAAGATCCTGAAAGAAGGCATCGAGAAAGGCATCGTTAACTCCATCCTGATCAAATTCAACCAGATCGGTTCTCTGACCGAAACTCTGGCTGCGATCAAAATGGCGAAAGACGCTGGCTACACCGCTGTTATCTCTCACCGTTCTGGCGAAACTGAAGACGCTACCATTGCCGACCTGGCTGTGGGTACCGCTGCAGGCCAGATCAAAACCGGTTCTATGAGCCGTTCTGACCGTGTTGCTAAATACAACCAGCTGATTCGTATCGAAGAAGCTCTGGGCGAAAAAGCACCATACAACGGTCTGAAAGAGATCAAAGGCCAGGCATAATTGCTTAAGCCTTAAAATGAAAATGCCAGTCGAATGACTGGCATTTTTTTGGCTATTTAAAATCGACCGCCATTTGCTCCGGAATGGTCAGCCCCTGAGTGGTTTGCACGCAGCGGGCGATGTAATCCGTAAACCGGGGTGGCTTCGGCATCCCCATACTCAGCAGCTTATCGTTGCTGAAGCGCACGTTAAGCGTGGCAAACGCACCGTATAAACGCATGGCTTTCAGCATCAGACGTTCGTTGCACGGCCCAAAAATATGTTTCAGCTCGCGGCGCATTCTGACCAGCGTTTCGTAGCTGACCTGCGCATATTTATCCCCGACGGGGGCTTTCTCCAGCGCCTGCGCCATTGCCTGATCGATATCCGCAAAGCGAACGCTGTTCTCTTCTCCCGCAGAAATGTGTACCACTTCTCCCGGACGAGCGTTGCTGTTGAGCAGCATTAACATCGCGTCGGCGCAATAATCCACCGGAACAACGTCGATCCTGTCTTCCATTGAGCACATAAATTTCTGCAGCATCAGGCCCATGCTAAAGACCCAGAAAATGCTGCTCGACGGCGTGCAGCCGTGACGGGTATGGCCGACAACGATGGACGGACGGGCGATGAGCAGCGGCAGGTTCGGACACTCCTGGCGCATAAGCTGTTCGATAGTTGACTTCGAAAACGTGTATTCCACCAGGTGTTCTGCATTCTCTCTGAATTCAGCGCTTTCGGCGACCAGTGAATCCTGCTCCGGCGTGCATGACATTGCTGTGCCGACGTGGAGGAAACGCTGCAGTCCTGTAACCTGCTCCATACGGCGCGCCAGCGCGAGCGTACCTTCAACGTTGACTTTCCAGATCAGCGGGTTATTACCAAATGAGGCGACGGCCGCACAGTTAACCACGTGCGTGACCCGATCCAGACGGGGATCGTTGAGAAAGGCTTCAGGCTGGCTGAGGTCGCCAATCAGGATATTATCCACCTTCAGGGAGGCCAGCTTGTCCTCGGGAACGTTGAACTTGCGCATGTTCTCCAGCACGCGCTCCAGCCCGCTCTGCGGATCGCTGGAGCGCGCAAGCAAAAGGAGTTTTGCGGGTTGATCGCTGGTCAGGATTTTTTCAAGAACTGCACCACCCAGAAATCCGGTCACGCCTGTAATCAATAACATCTTCATTAATACCGTCTCATTATGATTGATGAGGCGGATTGTAGGCGTGCAAAAGTAAACGGCATTTAAATAATAAAACGCCGAAATCAATGGCGTCTTAAGCTTATTTTAAGGAAAGGAAATCAGGTGGATATATTGGACAGTATCGCAAGGGTAAAAATTCACTCTATTAAAATTTAAATTTTAACTCATTGAATTTAATTGTTTTTATGAATTCTGTGCCGAATAGCAAACCTAATTCAAAATGTAATAAATATAATAATTTGTTACACCAAATATTTATCGAATAAATGCTTTAAATACCCCTTAACTCAAATCAGACAACATACGTCGCAGGCCGATTTATTTAGCCTGCGAATGATTTTCAGAGCAAAAGGGGAAGCGTGGCGCTAGCTGTTTGCTGGCTAACGTTGCCGTAATGACCATCCAGCGCAATCATGGACGTGGTCAGCAGCTCGACCAGCAGCATCACTCCAACCTTAGCATTGAGCGCGCCTGCACTTAGAGGGCCTTCTGGTTTGGCGGCAACCAGCTGCATGTCGCTCAGAGACGCCAGCGGGCTGCGGGGCGTATTGCTGAGCGCCAGAACCTTAACGCCGCGCTTGCGGGCAAGCTTCACCACGTGGAGTAAATCCCGCGTTGAACCCGAACTGGAGATGGCCACAACCAGCGTATCTTTCGAAAGCGTTGTCGCATTCATGGCCGCGCGGTGCATATCGCTAAACAACTGTGCGGGTTTGCCCAGCCGCAGCAGCTTGTAATGCAGATACTCCCCGAGGATCGCGCTGGCCGCGACGCCATAAATCTGCACGGATTGCGCCTGATGCAGCGCCAGCGCCGCTTTTTCAAGCAACGTGCGGTCGAGGAGTCTGGCGGTATCCTGCAAAGCCTGCACCGACTCATCCACGACGTTATCAATCTCATCCCCCGCCTGACGCGCGGGCTGGCCCTGCTGAATATCCAGCGCAAGCGCCATTTTAAATTCGTTATAGCCCTTGCAGCCCAGCGTCCGGCAAAGGCGCGTGACGCTGGCTTCGCTGGTGTGGCTCTCGCGCGCCAGTTCAGTGATCGTCAGGTAGAGCACCCGGGCAGGATCGCTGAGGACAAACTCACCGAGTTTTTGTTGCGTTGGGCTGTACCCGGAAGCCTCCTGGCGGAGCTTCAGCAGCAGATTTTCATGGTCCGACATGCCACGTCCTTAATGTGTTTCGCTGCGACTAGTGTGGCGGAAAGGAGGGGAAAGATGCCAGTCATTTTGAAAAAGTATGATCGGCTTCCTGGTTTTTGATGATAATTTTCACTGAGTGATATTTATATGGTAAAAATTTTCATCGTTTAAAGGGGAGATGAAAAAATGATGCAAATGTTCAGTGGTGCTTCTTCGGGGGGATGGTTTGAAAAAGCGCAGCGCTTTGGTAAATCCTTTATGTTGCCTATCGCCGTGCTGCCCGCGGCGGGCCTGCTGCTGGGGATAGGCGGCGCGTTATCGAATCCCAATACGCTGGCGGCTTATCCGTTTTTAGATGTGGGCTGGCTGCAGGCCATTTTCACTATCATGAGCAGCGCCGGTTCAATCGTGTTTGCGAACCTCTCGGTGCTGTTTGCGGTTGGTGTTGCCGTCGGGTTGGCAAAAAGCGATAAGGGCACGGCTGGGCTGGCGGCGCTACTCGCGTTTCTGGTGATGAATGCCACCATCAACGCGCTGCTGATCCTCACCGGCAAACTGGCGCACGAGAACCCGGGCGCTGTAGGGCAGGGAATGACGCTGGGGATCCAGACGCTGGAAACCGGCGTGTTTGGCGGCGTGGTGATTGGGCTGGTGACCTGCACGCTCCATCACCGGTTTAATAAAATTGCGCTTCCGCAGTTCCTCGGGTTCTTTGGCGGGTCGCGCTTTGTTCCCATCATCAGCTCGCTGGCGGCGATACTCGTAGGCGCGCTCATGACCGTGGTCTGGCCGCATTTCCAGAAGCTGATTTTTGGTCTCGGCGGGCTGGTGGATGCCACCGGCTATCTGGGCACCCTGCTGTACGGCTTCATTTTACGCATGCTGGGCCCGTTTGGTTTGCACCACATCTTCTATCTGCCGTTCTGGACCACCGCGCTCGGCGGCAGTGAGATTGTTAATGGTCACCTCGTCGAGGGCACACAGCGGATCTTCTTCGCCCAGCTGGCCGACCCGAACACGCAGCATTTCTATGAGGGCACGTCCCGCTTCATGTCCGGGCGCTTTATTACGATGATGTTTGGCCTGCTCGGCGCGTGTCTGGCGATGTACCACACGGCAAAACCGGAGAATAAAAAGCGCGTTGCCGGGCTGCTGCTCTCTGCGGCATTAACCTCGTTCCTGACCGGAATTACCGAGCCTATCGAGTTTTCCTTCCTGTTCATTGCGCCGGTGCTTTACGTCATTCATGCGCTGTTTGACGGGCTGGCGTTCATGCTCGCGCACATGCTGCATATCACCATCGGGCAAACCTTCTCCGGCGGTTTTATTGACTTCGTGCTGTTCGGCATTTTGCAGGGAGAGGCCAAAACCAACTGGATGTTCGTTCCGCTGGTCGGCGTGCCGTGGTTCTTCCTTTACTACTTCACCTTCCGCTATCTGATTAACCGTTTTGATTTTGCCACGCCGGGTCGGGAAAAGGAGGCGATGGCCAGTGAAGCGACCTTCTCGCAGAGCGAGCGCGCCGTTGCGGTGATCGCGGGATTAGGCGGAAAAGAGAATCTGGAAGAGGTGGACTGCTGCGCCACGCGTCTTCGCGTCACGGTGAAGGACGGCAGCAAAGTGAATGACGCGGCGCTGAAAGCCACCGGCGCGCGCGGCGTTATCGTGCGCGGTAACGGGGTTCAGGTCATTTATGGCCCGCACGTCACGATTATCAAAAACGAAGTGGAAGAGATCTTATCGTAATGAAAACTGTACTGGATAACCTGAAGGGAAAACTGGTCGTCTCCTGTCAGGCGCTGGAAAATGAACCGCTGCATAGCCCGTTTATTATGTCGCGCATGGCGCTGGCGGCGGCACAGGGCGGAGCCGCTGCCATTCGTGCCAACAGCGTGGTGGATATCGAGGCCATTAAGCAGCAGGTCTCTTTGCCTGTCATCGGCATCATCAAACGGGATTACCCGGAAAGCGAGGTGTTTATCACCGCCACGATGAAAGAGGTGGATGAGCTGATGACCGTCTCTCCGGAAATCATTGCGCTTGATGCGACGGCGCGGGAGCGCCCCGGTGGAGAATCCCTGGAAACGCTGGTCACGCGCATCCGCTCGCGCTACCCCTCAGTACTGCTGATGGCCGATATTTCCACCGTGGGCGAAGCCGTGACGGCGCAGGCGCTTGGCTTTGACTGCGTCGGCACCACGCTTTACGGCTATACGGCGGAAACGGCGGGCCATTCGCTTCCGGAGAACGACTGCGCGTTCCTGAAGGCCGCGCTGGCTGCCGTGACGGTTCCCGTGGTTGCCGAAGGCAACGTGGATACGCCTGAACGCGCGGCCAGATGCCTGGCGCTGGGCGCGCATACGGTCGTCGTCGGCGGCGCCATCACCCGTCCACAGCAAATTACCGAGCGTTTTATGGCGGCGATTGGCGCGCAAAGCACCGATGGAGCATGACCATCAGGCGGGGATCTGCGATACTTATCGTTTATCCCCTTTACTGAGATGACTATGCAGTACCCGATTAACGAGATGTTCCAGACCCTGCAAGGCGAGGGTTACTTTACCGGCGTTCCCGCTATTTTCATTCGTTTACAGGGATGCCCGGTTGGCTGTGCCTGGTGTGATACCAAACATACGTGGGATAAGCTCGCAGATCGGGAAGTGTCGCTGTTTAGCATTCTGGCGAAAACCAAAGAGAGCGATAAGTGGGGCGCGGGCAGTTCAGAAGATCTGCTGGCCATTATTGGTCGTCAGGGCTGGACGGCGCGCCACGTGGTGATCACCGGCGGTGAACCCTGTATCCACGATCTGACGCCGCTGACCGAACTGCTCGAAAAGAACGGCTACAGCTGCCAGATTGAAACCAGCGGCACCCATGAAGTGCGCTGTTCGCACACGACCTGGGTGACGGTATCGCCAAAAGTGAATATGCGCGGCGGGTATGACGTGCTGTCTCAGGCGCTGGAACGCGCGGATGAGATTAAGCACCCGGTTGGGCGCGTGCGTGATATCGAAGCGCTGGATGAACTGCTGGCAACGCTGACGGATGAAAAGCAGCGCGTCATTGCGCTACAGCCGATCAGCCAGAAAGACGACGCGACGCGCCTGTGCATTGAAACCTGTATTGCGCGCAACTGGCGCCTGTCGATGCAGACGCATAAGTACCTGAATATTGCATAAAAAAGCCCGGTGGCGCTAGCGCTTACCGGGCCTACGGTTCGAGGCTCTTGTAAGCCGGGTAAGCGTCAGCGCCACCCGGCAAGCATCACTCCCCGCGATAGATACAGCCAGCGGTACAGGTCTCTTTGATCATCACCGCGCTCAGCAGCGGCACCAGCGGCTTCATCTGATCCCAAATCCATTTCGCCAGCACTTCGCTGGTCGGGTTTTCAAGGCCCGGGATATCATTCAGGTAGTAATGATCCAGACGATCGTAGGTCGGCTTAAACGCCGCTTTCAGCTCGGCAAAATCCATGATCCAACCGGTATGCGGATCAACTTCACCGGTGATCTCAAGACGCACCATGAACGAATGCCCGTGCAGACGGCCGCATTTATGCCCTTCAGGGACATGCGGAAGGTGGTGGGCGGCTTCGAAGGTGAAATCTTTAAACAGTGTGGTGGACATGATCGCTCTCAGTAATGCGGAAAAAACCGCCGCATAGTACCGGAAAGCACAATTTTTAGCATTAACTAAAACGGCTCTGAAGCCAGGCGTCTCGTTAACAGGCGTTTTTTGTTGTTTTTATCGATAATTTTCAGTGGGTTAATTAATCGCTTTTATCGCTAAGTATGACAACTAAAACAGGTTAGTCCATTTGGTTATTTATTATTTCCATCCCTTCTTTAATTGTTATTATCCTCGCCGTTAACCTTATCTTCAGTTTGGATTTATTCGCTTAAAGTCCGCTTGGCTACTGGAACATAACGACGCATGACAACACAGGCCCCACCTTCAAATTTGCTTCCCCTGAACCCGGAGCAACTGGCGCGCCTTCAGGCTGCCACCTCTGATTTTTCTCCCACTCAGCTTGCCTGGGTCTCCGGTTATTTCTGGGGAATGCTCAATCAGCAGCCTGGCGCTGTGGCGGGTGCACCGGTAACGGCCGTTGAAATTCCGGCCATTACCCTGATTTCCGCCTCGCAGACGGGCAATGCGCGCCGCGTGGCCGAAGCGCTGCGTGACGACCTGCTGGCCGCCAAACTGAACGTGAACCTGGTCAACGCCGGGGATTATAAATTTAAGCAAATCGCGTCAGAAAAACTGCTGGTGGTGGTCGCCTCTACGCAGGGTGAAGGTGAACCTGCTGAAGAAGCGGTGGCCCTGCATAAGTTCCTGTTCTCGAAAAAAGCGCCGAAGCTGGATGCCACGGCGTTTGCCGTATTTGGCCTTGGCGATACCTCGTATGAATTCTTCTGCCAGTCCGGTAAAGACTTCGACAGCAGGCTGGCGGAGCTGGGCGCGGAGCGCCTGCTGGACCGCGTTGACGCGGATGTTGAATACCAGACCGCCGCCGCCGAATGGCGTGCGCGCATCGTTGAGGTGCTGAAAGCGCGCGTGCCGAAAGAGACGTCGGGGCAGGCCGCGTTCACCGCGACGGGTGCCGTCAACGACATCCACACCAGCCCGTACACCAAAGAGGCGCCGCTGACGGCGAGCCTGTCGGTGAACCAGAAAATCACCGGCCGCGATTCGGAAAAAGACGTGCGCCATATCGAGATCGATCTCGGCGACTCTGGCCTGCGCTATCAGCCGGGCGACGCGCTGGGTATCTGGTATCAAAACGATCCGGCGCTGGTGAAAGAGCTGGTTGAGCTGCTGTGGCTGAAGGGTGACGAGCCCGTCACCGTTGACGGCAAAACCCAGCCGCTTGCAGAGGCGCTGCAGTGGCATTTCGAACTGACGGTGAATACCCCGAATATCGTCGAAAATTATGCCACCTTAACGCGCAGCGAATCCCTGCTGCCGCTGGTGGGCGACAAAGCGAAGCTGCAGCATTACGCCGCGACGACGCCAATTGTCGATATGGTGCGTTTCTCTCCGGCTCAGCTGGATGCCGATGCGCTGATCGGCCTGCTGCGACCGCTGACGCCGCGCCTGTATTCCATCGCCTCTTCGCAGGCCGAAGTGGAGAGTGAAGTGCATATTACCGTCGGCGTGGTGCGCTACGACATCGAAGGCCGCGCCCGTGCGGGTGGGGCATCAAGCTTCCTGGCGGATCGCGTGGAAGAAGAGGGCGAAGTGCGCGTCTTTATCGAGCACAACGACAACTTCCGCCTGCCGGCGAACCCGGAAACGCCGGTCATCATGATTGGCCCAGGCACCGGCATTGCGCCGTTCCGCGCCTTCATGCAGCAGCGCGCGGCAGATGAAGCGCCGGGTAAAAACTGGCTGTTCTTCGGCAACCCGCACTTTACCGAGGATTTCCTCTACCAGGTTGAGTGGCAGCGCTATGTGAAAGAAGGCGTACTGACCTGCATCGATCTGGCCTGGTCCCGCGACCAGAAAGAAAAAGTATACGTACAAGATAAACTGCGCGAACAGGGCGCAGAGCTGTGGCGCTGGATCAATGACGGTGCCCACATTTATGTCTGCGGCGACGCCAATCGCATGGCGAAAGACGTTGAGCAGGCACTGCTGGAAGTGATTGCCGAATTCGGCGGTATGGATGCCGAAACGGCGGATGAATTTTTAAGTGAGCTGCGCGTTGAGCGCCGTTATCAGCGAGATGTCTACTAATGAGCGAAAAACATCCAGGGCCACTGGTGGTCGAAGGTAAACTGACAGACGCCGAGCGCATGAAGCTGGAAAGCAACTATCTGCGCGGCACCATTGCTGAAGATCTGAATGACGGTCTCACCGGCGGCTTCAAAGGCGACAACTTCCTGCTGATCCGCTTCCACGGCATGTATCAGCAGGACGATCGCGACATCCGCGCCGAGCGTGCCGAACAGA
Organism: Enterobacter cloacae complex sp. ECL352; assembly: GCF_020149545.1. NCBI lineage: Bacteria > Pseudomonadati > Pseudomonadota > Gammaproteobacteria > Enterobacterales > Enterobacteriaceae > Enterobacter > Enterobacter cloacae complex sp. ECL352. The sequence goes on along the minus strand of NZ_CP083709.1, from coordinate 1,371,442 downwards.
AGCTGGAGCCGCGTCATGCGATGCTGCTGCGCTGCCGTCTGCCGGGCGGGGTGATCACCACCAAACAGTGGCAGGCCATCGACAAGTTTGCCGGTGAAAACACGATTTATGGCAGCATCCGCCTGACCAACCGTCAGACATTCCAGTTCCACGGCATTCTGAAGAAGAACGTCAAGCCGGTGCATCAGATGCTGCACTCGGTCGGGCTGGACGCGCTGGCGACCGCCAACGACATGAACCGTAACGTGCTCTGCACGTCGAACCCGTATGAGTCCGAGCTGCACGCCGAAGCCTATGAGTGGGCGAAGAAGATCTCTGAGCACCTGCTGCCGCGCACCCGCGCCTATGCGGAGATTTGGCTCGATCAGGAAAAAGTCGCGACCACGGACGAAGAACCGATCCTTGGCCAGACCTATCTGCCGCGTAAGTTTAAAACCACGGTCGTGATCCCACCGCAGAACGATATCGATCTGCACGCCAACGACATGAACTTCGTGGCGATTGCCGAAAACGGCAAGCTGATTGGCTTTAACCTGCTGGTGGGCGGCGGCCTGTCCATTGAGCACGGTAATAAGAAAACCTACGCCCGCACCGCGAGCGAGTTCGGCTTCCTGCCGCTGGAGCACACGCTGGCCGTGGCGGAAGCGGTAGTGACCACGCAGCGCGACTGGGGCAACCGTACCGACCGTAAAAACGCGAAAACCAAATACACCCTGGAGCGCGTGGGCGTTGAGACGTTCAAAGAGGAAGTGGAGCGTCGTGCGGGCATCAAATTTGAGCCGATCCGCCCTTACGAATTCACCGGTCGCGGCGATCGCATTGGCTGGGTGAAAGGTATCGATAATAAATGGCACCTGACGCTGTTTATCGAAAACGGCCGTATTCTGGACTATCCGGGCCGTCCGCTGAAAACCGGTCTGCTGGAAATTGCTAAGATCCATAAAGGCGAATTCCGCATTACCGCTAACCAGAATCTCATTATTGCCGGCGTGCCGGAAAGCCAGAAGGCGAAGATCGAGAAGCTGGCGCGCGACCACGGATTAATGGATGCGGTTAAGCCGCAGCGTGAAAACTCGATGGCCTGCGTGTCGTTCCCGACCTGTCCGCTGGCGATGGCCGAAGCGGAACGTTTCCTGCCGTCATTCACTGACAAAGTGGAAGCGATTCTGGAAAAACACGGCATTCCGGACGAGCATATTGTTATGCGCGTCACCGGCTGCCCGAACGGCTGCGGCCGCGCGATGCTGGCCGAACTGGGTCTGGTGGGGAAAGCGCCGGGGCGCTATAACCTGCACCTGGGCGGTAACCGTATCGGCACGCGCATTCCGCGTATGTTCCGCGAGAACATTACCGAGCCGGAAATCCTTGATTCCATCGACGAGCTTGTCGGGCGCTGGGCGAAAGAGCGCGAAGCGGGTGAAGGCTTCGGCGACTTTACGGTGCGTGCGGGCATCATTCGCCCGGTGCTCGATCCCGCAAGGGATTTCTGGGAGTAACCACGAGAGGTAATTATGTCCGTACTCGATCTAAACGCCCTTAACGATCTGCCTAAAGTCGAACGCATTCTGGCGCTGGCAGAAACCAATGCCCACCTTGAAAAGCTGGACGCCGAAGGGCGCGTGGCGTGGGCGCTGGAAAACCTGCCGGGAGACTATGTGCTCTCGTCGAGCTTTGGTATTCAGGCGGCGGTCAGCCTGCATCTGGTGAATCAGATCCGTCCGGACATTCCGGTGATCCTCACCGATACCGGCTACCTGTTTCCTGAAACCTACCAGTTTATTGACGAGCTGACGGACAAGCTCAAGCTGAACCTCAAAGTGTACCGCGCGACGGAAAGTGCGGCCTGGCAGGAGGCGCGCTACGGTAAGCTGTGGGAGCAGGGCGTTGAGGGCATTGAGAAATACAATGAGATCAACAAAGTCGAGCCGATGAACCGGGCGCTGAAAGAGCTCAATGCGCAGACGTGGTTTGCGGGGCTGCGCCGCGAGCAGTCCGGCAGCCGTGCAACCTTACCGGTGCTGGCGGTCCAGCGCGGGGTATTTAAAGTGCTGCCGATTATCGACTGGGATAACCGTACGGTGTATCAGTATCTGCAAAAACACGGGCTGAAGTACCATCCGCTGTGGGACCAGGGCTATCTGTCGGTGGGCGACACCCACACCACGCGCAAATGGGAACCGGGAATGGCGGAAGAAGAGACGCGATTCTTTGGGCTGAAGCGCGAGTGCGGGCTGCACGAAGGGTGATTCCTTATCCCCCCCTCACCCCTGCCCTCTCCCCAAAGGGGCGAGGGAGAAAAGACGGCTCCGAGCAATCCCCTCTCCCCTTTGGGGAGAGGGTTAGGGTGAGGGGAAAATAAGCACTAGGCTTTCCCCGCTTTCGCCAGCTCCTTCACCAGCGGCAGCATGACCTTCACCACATCACGACTGCGGTGCTCAATCCGCTGCGGCAGCGCGCTGTCAATGTGCTGCTGATTATCCAGCATCACGTTGTGCCAGCTTGTCCCGTCCGGGAAGGCTTTCGATTTAGCGCGTTGCTGATAGCCATCTTTCTTGCCCAACGCCCAGTTTGTCGCTTCCACGTACAGCACCGGAATGCCCGCCTTATCGAACACTTCCCCGTCGTTGCAGCAGCCTGTTCCGCGTGGGAAAGCAGGATTCCCGCCCGGATTGGTCGTGGCAAAAACGCCATGGCTGCGGGCAATCGCCAGCGCCCGGTCGCGCGTCAGTTTCCGCACGGGTCCCGGCGTACTCTGCCCACTGTTGAAATAAAGCTTATCGCCGACGATCAGGTTATCGAGGTTGATCACCAGCAGCGTATTTTTCTTCTCCTCAGCGCTCATGCGTTTAAGGAGATTCTCAGCGCCGAGTTTGCCCTCTTCTTCACCGCTGGTGGCCACGAAACGAATGCCATACTGGGTTGGAATATCTTTCATCCGTTCGGCCAGTTCGAGCATCACGCCCAGGCCCGCCGCGTTGTCGTCCATGCCCTGCAGCGTCAGCCCGCCGAGGTTGTTATCCGTATCGGCATCGCTCATCGGAGCGTAGGTATCAAGGTGCGCCATGATAATAATCTGTTCAGCCGCGCGACCTTCATGCGCCGCGATAACCGTACTGCCGGTCACGTTATGCCAGTTTTTCGTTTTATTTCGTGAGGTATAGACGTAGCGGCTGTGAAACGACCGGATATCGCTCTGGTAGCCCATCCCGGCAAACTGCTGGCGAAGATAGTCTGCGGAGAGCATCTCCGCAGGCGAGCCGGTCATGCGGCCTGGAAAGACGGTGGCAATATGCCGCGCCTGCATAGTGGCGATTTCACCATAAGGTTGGTTTTTTGCCTGGGCAGGAAGAATAAAGCAAACGCCGAGCGCCAGGGCAGCAATACGGTGGCGCGTTGCGGAAAACATAGTGAGTCCTTAAAAACTGAGCAAAATAATAACCCGCCTAGTATGAAACTGTGATCGTCCATACACAATTTGAATTGGTCTTAAATGCCCGAAATTTCGCGTGTTAAGCACTTTTTGGTATTAGCTTTTTCACGGCGTTATTCCATTGAGTAACTACTCATTCCAATTCGTAATTTCATTCGGTCTAAGCCGCCCCCTATAGTCCCTTTATTCCTCGTTGTTAGTGAGTTGTTGCTTGTGGACTATCTGCCCTTATTTGCCGCGATAAAAGAGAAGCCGGTGCTGGTTGTTGGCACGGGTGAAATTGCCGATCGCAAAATCGCGTTTTTGCAGCGCGCAGGGGCGCAGGTGCGGGTAGTGGCAGAAGCGGATTTTGACGAATCACAAATCGACAGCGTCGTGCTGGTGATTGCGGCGACCGAAGATCGCGACCTGAACCGGCGGATTTCCGACGCCGCTCAGGCCCGCTACCGCCTGGTGAACGTGGTGGACGACCAGCCGTTATGTTCGTTCATCTTCCCGTCGATCGTTGACCGTTCTCCGCTGCTGGTGGCGATCTCCTCCGGCGGTACCGCACCGGTGCTGGCGCGCGTGCTGCGTGAAAAAATCGAAGCGCTGCTGCCGACCAGCCTCGGGCGCATGGCGGAAAAAGCCAGCTACTGGCGCAACCACCTGAAAACGCGCCTGACCAGCGTAACGGAACGCCGTCGCTTCTGGGAACGCGTGTTTCGCGGCCGCTTTGCCAGCCTGATGCATGCCGGTAATGAGACGGCAGCGCAGAAAATTCTCGAGGACGAACTGGATAACCCCGGCAGTACGGGCGGGGAGATCATTCTGGTGGGCGCAGGGCCGGGCGATGCCGGGCTTCTGACGCTGCGCGGTCTGCAGGTGCTGCAGGACGCGGACGTGGTGTTCTACGACCATCTGGTCACCGACGGCGTGCGCGAGCTGATCCGTCGCGACGCGGAGCAAATCTGCGTCGGCAAACGGGCTGGCGAGCACTCTGTGCCGCAGCACGACACTAACCAGATGCTGGTTGACGCCGCCAAAGCGGGTAAAACCGTGGTGCGCCTGAAAGGAGGCGATCCGTTTATTTTCGGTCGCGGCGGCGAAGAGCTGCAGGCAGCAGCCGAAGCGGGCATACCCTTCCAGGTGGTGCCCGGCATCACGGCAGCCTCTGCGGTGACGGCCTACGCCGGTATCCCGCTGACCCATCGTGATTACGCCCAGAGCGTGACCTTCGTGACCGGCCACTACAAGGCCGACAGCACGCCGTTTGACTGGTCGTATCTCGCCCAGAGCCGCCAGACGCTGGCGATCTACATGGGCACGATGAAAGCGGCAGACATCAGCGAACAACTTATTCAGCACGGTCGCGAGGCGACGACGCCCGTTGCCGTTATTTCTCGCGGCACGCGCGTCGATCAGCACGTGGCGACGGGCACGCTGGAACATCTTGCAACCCTGGCGAAAGACGCCCCGATGCCCGCCCTGATCGTGGTGGGAGAAGTGGTGCAGCTGCACAGCACGCTCGCCTGGTTCCAACATACAACCGATACAGAAGGCTTTGGTTCTTCTGTCGTAAATTTGGCTTAAGGAACGGTTATGGACCAAAAACGTCTTACACACCTGCGGCAGCTCGAAGCGGAGAGTATCCATATCATCCGCGAAGTGGCCGCCGAGTTTTCTAACCCGGTGATGATGTACTCCATCGGTAAAGATTCCAGCGTCATGCTGCATCTGGCGCGTAAAGCGTTTTATCCGGGCACGCTGCCGTTCCCGCTGCTGCACGTGGATACCGGCTGGAAATTCCGCGAAATGTACGAGTTCCGCGACCGTACCGCGAAAGCCTACGGCTGCGAGCTGCTGGTGCATAAAAACCCGGAAGGGGTGGCGATGGGCATTAACCCGTTCGTGCACGGCAGCGCCAAGCACACCGATATCATGAAAACCGAAGGGCTTAAGCAGGCGCTGAACAAATACGGTTTTGACGCGGCCTTCGGCGGCGCGCGCCGTGACGAGGAGAAATCCCGCGCCAAAGAGCGTATCTACTCCTTCCGCGACCGCTTCCACCGCTGGGATCCGAAAAACCAGCGTCCGGAGCTGTGGCACAACTACAACGGCCAGATCAACAAAGGCGAAAGCATTCGCGTCTTCCCGCTCTCCAACTGGACCGAGCTGGATATCTGGCAGTACATCTATCTGGAAAACATTGAAATCGTTCCGCTGTATCTGGCCGCCGAGCGCCCGGTGCTGGAGCGCGACGGCATGCTGATGATGATCGACGACGATCGTATCGACCTGCAGCCGGGCGAAGTGATCAAACAACAGATGGTGCGCTTCCGTACTCTCGGCTGCTGGCCGCTGACCGGGGCGGTGGAATCCAGCGCGCAGACGCTGCCGGAGATCATCGAAGAGATGCTGGTGTCCACCACCAGCGAGCGACAGGGGCGCGTGATTGACCGCGACCAGGCAGGCTCCATGGAGCTGAAGAAACGTCAGGGTTATTTCTAAGGAGCCGCCATGAATACCACTATTGCTCAACAAATTGCCAACGAAGGCGGCGTGGAAGCGTATCTGCACGCGCAACAACACAAAAGCCTGCTGCGTTTTCTGACCTGCGGCAGCGTGGATGACGGGAAAAGTACCCTGATTGGCCGCCTGTTGCACGATACGCGCCAGATTTACGAAGATCAGCTCTCTTCCCTGCATAACGACAGTAAGCGTCACGGCACCCAGGGTGAAAAACTCGACCTGGCGCTGCTGGTGGACGGCCTGCAGGCGGAGCGCGAGCAGGGCATCACCATCGATGTGGCCTACCGCTACTTCTCTACCGAGAAGCGCAAATTTATTATCGCCGACACCCCGGGGCACGAGCAGTACACCCGCAACATGGCGACCGGCGCGTCTACCTGCGACCTGGCGATCCTGCTGATGGACGCGCGTAAAGGCGTGCTGGATCAGACCCGTCGTCACAGCTTTATCTCGACGCTGCTGGGGATCAAACACCTGGTGGTGGCGGTCAACAAGATGGATCTGGTCAACTTCAGCGAAGAGAAGTTCGAGGAGATCCGCCAGAGCTACCTGACCTTTGCCGAACAGCTGCCGGGCAACCTGGATATTCGCTTTGTACCGCTTTCGGCGCTGGAAGGGGATAACGTCGCCTCCCAGAGCGCGAACATGCCGTGGTACAGCGGTCCGACGCTGCTGGAAGTGCTGGAAACCGTTGAAATTCAGCGCGTGGTCGATACCCAGCCGATGCGCTTCCCGGTGCAGTACGTGAACCGTCCAAACCTCGATTTCCGCGGCTTCTCAGGCACCCTCGCGTCAGGCTCCGTGAAGGTAGGTCAGCGCGTCAAGGTGCTGCCATCCAGCGTGGAATCGACTATCGCCCGCATTGTCACCTTCGACGGTGACCTGCAGGAAGCGGGCGCCGGTGAAGCCGTAACGCTGGTGCTGAAAGACGAAATTGATATCAGCCGGGGCGACCTGCTGGTTGACGCGCAGGAAACGCTGGCGGCAGTGCAGGGGGCTTCCGTGGACGTGGTCTGGATGGCCGAACAGCCGCTGACCGCTGGCCAGAGCTATGACATCAAAATTGCCGGCAAGAAAACCCGCGCCCGCGTGGACGGTATTCAGTTCCAGGTGGATATCAACAACCTGACCCAGCGTGACGTCACCGAGCTGCCGCTGAACGGCATTGGTCTGGTCGATCTGACCTTCGACGAACCGCTGGTGCTGGATCCGTATCATCAGAACCCGGTCACGGGAGGTCTTATCTTTATCGACAGGCTGACCAACGTTACCGTCGGAGCCGGTATGGTGCGCGAACCGATTAAACAGGCTGCCGCGACGTCTGAATTCAGCGCCTTCGAGCTGGAACTGAACGCGCTGGTGCGTAAACACTTCCCGCACTGGGGTGCACGCGATCTGCTGGGAGGCAAGTAATGGCCGCCCATGATGAGAACGTCGTCTGGCATCCTCATCCGGTCACCGTCGCCCAGCGCGAACAGCTCCACGGTCATCGTGGGGTTGTGCTGTGGTTTACCGGGCTGTCCGGCTCGGGTAAATCGACGGTGGCCGGCGCGCTGGAAGAGGCGTTGCATCAGCAGGGCGTAAGCACGTACCTGCTGGATGGCGACAACGTGCGTCACGGCCTGTGCAGCGATTTAGGGTTTAGCGACGATGACCGCAAAGAGAACATCCGCCGGGTGGGCGAAGTCGCCAGCCTGATGGCTGACGCCGGGCTGGTGGTGCTGACCGCGTTTATCTCTCCGCACCGCGCCGAGCGCCAGATGGTGCGCGAACGCGTGGGCCAGGATCGCTTTATCGAGGTGTTTGTCGATACGCCGCTGGAGATTTGCGAAGCGCGCGACCCGAAAGGGCTGTACAAGAAAGCGCGTGCCGGAGAACTGCGTAACTTCACCGGAATTGACGCGGTATACGAAGCGCCTGAATCGCCTGAAATTCACCTGGAAGGTCAACAATTGGTAACAAATTTAGTAAGCCAATTATTAGACCTGCTCAGACGGGACGATATTATCAGATCCTGAGGCGGTATCGTTCGGGAGCTGTCTTCCCGAACGATCAGTCACGGTCACAGGATTAGCTATGCGCAACAGTGAACATTACATCACCACCACCGGGTCGGAGCCGCTAGCGACCGACGACGAAACGACCTGGTCATTTCCTGGGGCCATCATTGGCTTCGTCTCATGGCTGCTGGCGCTTGGCATTCCGTTTCTCATCTATGGCGGCAACACGCTGTTCTTCTTTCTCTACACCTGGCCTTTCTTTCTGGCGTTGATGCCCGTGGCGGTTGTCGTCGGCATTGCGCTGCACTCGCTGCTCAACGGTAAGCTCCTGTACAGCACCGTGGTCACGATTGTGACGGTGGTTCTCATGTTTGGTCTGTTATTTTTGTGGCTCATGGGCTAACTTCAGCCATAATTCAAACCGTAACCAACTGTGTAACGATATTGAGCAGGACGATTCTGCGGAAAAAATGTGGTACATTTGCCCGCGATGTTGCGGCATCTCTGTTACCCCGGCGTAGTGCTCTGGGGAAGTCTTGGGATGATGATGCCGTTTTTCAGGGGGCAGGATGGGTAAACTAACGCTGCTGTTGCTGGCTTTGCTAATCTGGCTGCAATATTCGCTGTGGTTCGGTAAGAACGGACTGCACGACTATAGCCGGGTGAGCGATGACGTCGCGGCTCAGCAGGCAACAAACGCCAAACTTAAGGCGCGAAACGATCAACTCTTTGCTGAAATTGATGACCTCAATGGCGGGCAAGAGGCGATTGAGGAACGCGCACGCAATGAACTCAGTATGACTAAGCCGGGCGAAACCTTTTATCGTCTGGTTCCGGATGCGTCTAAACGCAATCAGGGCTCAGCACAAAACAATCGATAATCAGGCCCAGGATTACGACATGGCAGTAACTTTTTCGGACGTATGCGCCGTGGTGCCGGCCGCAGGTTTTGGCCGGCGCATGCAGACAGAATGTCCCAAGCAGTACCTCTCTATTGGCGATAAAACGATCCTCGAGCACGCCGTGGCGGCGCTGCTGGCGCACCCGCGGGTGACGCGTGTGATCATCGCTATCAGCCCTGGCGATGCGCGCTTCGCGGAGCTGCCGCTGGCAAATCATCCACATATTACCGTCGTTGACGGTGGCGCCGAACGCGCCGATTCCGTTCTGGCGGGCATTCAGGCCGCCGGAAACGCGTCGTGGGTGCTGGTACATGACGCAGCGCGTCCGTGCCTGCATCAGGACGATCTTGCGCGCCTGCTGGCGCTAAGCGAAACAAGCAAGGTTGGCGGGATTCTGGCCGCACCGGTGCGCGACACCATGAAGCGCGCCGAGCCGGGCAAACAGGCTATCGCCCACACCGTCGATCGCGTCGATTTATGGCACGCGCTGACGCCACAATTTTTCCCCCGCGAATTACTCCACGACTGCTTAACGCGTGCGCTTAAAGAAGGCGCGACCATCACGGACGAAGCCTCCGCGCTGGAGTATTGCGGTTTCCACCCTGAGCTTGTTGAAGGACGCGCTGATAATATTAAAGTGACGCGTCCGGAAGATTTAAAGCTTGCGGAATTTTATCTTACCCGTTCGACCCATCAGGAGAAGGCATAATGCGAATTGGACACGGTTTTGATGTACACGCCTTTGGCGGAGAAGGCCCAATTATCATTGGCGGCGTGCGCATTCCTTATGAAAAAGGACTGCTGGCGCATTCTGATGGCGACGTGGCACTGCATGCGCTGACCGACGCGCTGTTGGGCGCTGCCGCGCTGGGCGATATCGGCAAGCTGTTCCCGGACACCGACCCGGCATTTAAAGGCGCGGACAGCCGCGAACTGCTGCGCGAAGCGTGGCGCCGCATTCAGGCGAAAGGCTACACCCTCGGCAACGTCGACGTGACGATTATTGCCCAGGCCCCGAAAATGCTGCCGCATATTCCGCAGATGCGCGTGTTTATTGCAGAAGATCTGGGCTGCCATATGGACGACGTGAACGTTAAAGCGACGACGACCGAGAAGCTGGGCTTTACCGGGCGTGGAGAAGGAATTGCCTGTGAAGCCGTGGCGCTGCTGCTGAAGGCGAGCAAATGACAGACTTCGACAACCTGACATACCTGCACGCTAAACCGCAGGGGAACGGGGTGCTGAAAGCCAGCCCGGAAGATTTCCTCGTGGTGGAGGATCTGGGCTTTGAGCCGGATGGCGAAGGCGAACATATCCTGGTGCGTATTCTGAAAAATGGCTGCAATACCCGCTTTGTGGCCGACGCGCTGGCAAAATTCCTCAAAATCCATGCCCGCGAAGTGAGCTTTGCCGGACAGAAAGATAAACACGCCGTCACGGAACAGTGGCTCTGCGCGCGCGTTCCCGGCAATACGATGCCTGATTTAAGCAAATTTGAGCTTGAAGGCTGTAAGGTACTGGAATTCGCCCGCCACAAGCGCAAACTGCGTCTGGGGGCGTTGAAGGGGAACGACTTTACGCTGGTGCTGCGTGAAGTGTCTCACCGCGAAGATGTTGAAAAACGTCTGAACGCGATCAGTGAACGCGGTGTGCCGAACTACTTTGGCGCGCAGCGCTTTGGCATTGGCGGCAGCAACCTGCATGGTGCGCTGCGCTGGGCGCAAAGCGATGCCCCGGTGCGCGACAGGAATAAACGCAGTTTTTGGTTGTCGGCGGCCCGCAGCGCGTTGTTTAATCAGATTGTGAGCGAAAGGCTGAAAAAACCGGACGCGAATCAAGTTGTTGTTGGCGATGCGCTACAATTAGCGGGACGCGGAAGCTGGTTTGTGGCAACGGCCGAAGAAATGGCCGATGTGCAGTCGCGCGTGGACGCAAAAGCGCTGATGATTACCGCCGCGCTGCCCGGTACGGGCGACTGGGGAACGCAGGGCGACGCGCTGGCTGCCGAGCAGTTAGCCGTAGCGGATGCGCCAGAATTGCAATCCTTGCTGGTGCGGGAAAAAGTCGAGGCGGCACGCCGCGCGATGCTGCTCTACCCGCAGCAGTTAAGCTGGAACTGGTGGGATGACGTGACCGTCGAGTTACGCTTCTGGCTACCGGCAGGTAGCTTTGCCACCAGTGTTGTCAGGGAACTTATCAACACCTCGGGTGATTATGCGAATATTGCTGAGTAACGATGACGGTATCCACGCGCCAGGCATTCAGACCCTGGCGAAACACCTCCGCGAATTCGCGGACGTGCAGGTCGTGGCGCCCGATCGTAACCGCAGTGGAGCGTCTAACTCACTGACGCTGGAGTCGTCGCTTCGCACCTTTACCTTTGAAAATGGCGATATTGCCGTGCAGATGGGCACGCCAACCGACTGCGTTTTTCTGGGCGTGAACGCGCTGATGCGGCCGCGTCCGGATATCGTTGTTTCCGGCATTAACGCCGGTCCTAACCTCGGCGATGACGTGATTTACTCCGGCACCGTGGCGGCCGCAATGGAAGGGCGCCATCTGGGGTTCCCGGCGCTGGCGGTCTCGTTAAACGGCCACACGCACTACGACACCGCCGCCGCGGTGACCTGTTCGATCCTGCGGGCGCTCGGTCGCGAGCCGTTGCGTACCGGGCGCATCCTCAACATCAACGTGCCGGATCTTCCTCTCGATGAAATTAAAGGCATTCGCGTCACCCGTTGCGGAAGCCGACATCCTGCCGATCAGGTGATCCCGCAGCAGGATCCTCGCGGCAACACGCTTTACTGGATTGGCCCTCCCGGCGATAAGTGCGATGCGGGTCCGGATACCGACTTTGCCGCCGTGGATGAAGGCTATGTTTCGGTTACCCCGCTGCACGTAGATTTAACCGCGTATAGCGCGCATGATGTGGTGTCGGGCTGGCTGGATCGCGCAGGAGTGAACGCGCAATGGTAAACAAACGTGTACAAACTCTTCTGGAACAACTCCGCGCGCAGGGGATCCGCGACGAGCACGTGCTTGAAGCGCTTGCTCAGGTTCCGCGTGAGAAATTTGTAGACGAGGCGTTTGAACACAAAGCGTGGGAAAACGTGGCGCTGCCCATCGGACAGGGCCAGACGATTTCGCAGCCTTACATGGTGGCGCGCATGACGGAGCTGCTGGAGCTGACGCCTGACTCCCGCGTGCTGGAGATTGGCACCGGGTCGGGGTATCAAACCGCGATCCTGGCGCATCTGGTTCATCATGTATGCTCCGTTGAACGGATTAAAGGTTTACAGTGGCAGGCGCGTCGTCGCCTGAAACAACTTGATTTACATAATGTTTCGACACGACACGGTGATGGATGGCAGGGTTGGAAGGCGCGCGCGCCGTTTGACGCGATCATCGTGACGGCGGCCCCGCCTGAAATTCCTGCGGCCCTGTTGTCGCAGCTGGATGAGGGGGGCATTCTTGTTCTGCCCGTCGGGGACGAGCAGCAGCTTTTGAAGCGCGTTCGTCGGCGCGGCGGAGAGTTTATTATCGACACCGTGGAAGCCGTGCGCTTTGTGCCTCTGGTCAAGGGGGAGTTGGCCTGAGACTCGGAATTATCCAGGGTTATTAAGGCAAATTCAGCGTATGGTGTGGCGCGAAAGATTCGTGCCATCACGGTAAATTTTAAGTCACTGGTAGTTAACACATTCCTGGGGGATAAATGAGCGCGGGAAGCCCTAAATTCACCATCAGCCGTGTTGCGGCATTATCACTGGTTTCGCTCTGGCTGGCAGGCTGTACAAGTTCTAATAACGCGCCTGCGCCCGTCAGTTCTGTCGGCGGAAACAGCGGCTCGGGTAACACGTCCGGCGGAATGTTGATCACTCCTCCGCCTAAAATGGGTACCTCTACGGCGCAACAAAATCCGCCAATCCAGCCGGTTCAGCGTCCAATGACGCAGCCGACGCAGATTCAGCCAGTGGAACAGCCTGTTCAGACCCAGAATGGCCGCATAGTCTATAACCGTCAGTATGGGAACATTCCGAAAGGCAGCTATACCGGTGGCAGCACCTATACCGTGAAACGCGGGGATACGCTGTTCTACATTGCGTGGATCACCGGGAACGATTTCCGTGACCTCGCGCAGCGCAATAACGTCCAGGCCCCATACGGTCTGGAAGTTGGGCAAACGCTCCAGGTTGGCAACGCGACGGGCACGCCGCTTACGCCTGGCAACACCGTTTCAGCGGCCGATGTGACGGCTCAAAATAACAGCGTTAAGCCTGCACAAAAATCCACCACGGTGGTTGCTTCACAACCTGTAATTACGTATTCTGAGGATTCAGGTGATCAGACTGCTAACAAAATGTTGCCGAATAATAAAGGGACTGCGACTGTTGTCACAGCACCGGTGACGGCACCTGTGGTTAGCTCTACTGAACCGACTGCCAGCAGTATGACCTCCAGTTCGCCAATCTCTGCATGGCGCTGGCCAACTGACGGCAAGGTTATCGAGAACTTCTCTTCCTCCGAGGGGGGAAATAAAGGGATCGATATCGCAGGGAGTAAAGGACAGGCTATCATCGCGACCGCAGACGGGCGCGTTGTGTATGCCGGTAACGCTCTGCGCGGTTACGGTAATCTTATTATCATCAAACATAACGATGATTACCTGAGTGCCTACGCCCATAACGACACAATGCTGGTCCGGGAACAACAAGAAGTTAAGGCGGGGCAAAAAATCGCTACCATGGGTAGCACCGGAACCAGTTCTACACGCTTGCATTTTGAAATTCGTTACAAGGGGAAATCCGTAAACCCGCTGCAGTATTTGCCGCAGCGATAATTTGACGGGGCATGCCAGCCAGGGTGTCTCGTTCAGGGATCACGGGTAGGAGCCACCTTATGAGTCAGAATACGCTGAAAGTTCATGATTTAAATGAAGACGCGGAATTTGATGAGAACGGAGTAGAGGCTTTTGACGAAAAAGCCTTAGTAGAAGAGGAACCCAGTGATAACGATTTGGCTGAAGAAGAGCTGTTATCGCAGGGCGCCACACAGCGTGTACTGGACGCGACTCAGCTTTACCTTGGGGAGATTGGTTACTCCCCACTGTTAACGGCCGAAGAAGAAGTCTATTTCGCACGTCGTGCTTTGCGTGGTGATGTCGCCTCGCGTCGTCGCATGATTGAAAGTAACCTGCGACTGGTCGTGAAAATTGCCCGCCGTTATGGCAATCGTGGTCTGGCTCTGCTGGATCTGATTGAAGAGGGCAACTTAGGTCTCATCCGCGCAGTTGAGAAGTTTGACCCGGAACGCGGGTTCCGTTTCTCAACCTACGCGACCTGGTGGATTCGTCAGACCATCGAACGGGCTATTATGAACCAGACCCGTACGATCCGCCTGCCGATTCACATCGTCAAAGAGTTGAACGTTTATCTGCGCACCGCGCGCGAGTTGTCCCATAAACTGGACCACGAGCCAAGCGCAGAAGAAATTGCCGAACAACTCGATAAACCGGTTGATGACGTAAGCCGTATGCTGCGTCTCAACGAGCGCATTACCTCCGTTGACACCCCGCTGGGTGGCGACTCCGAAAAAGCGCTGCTGGACATCCTGGCCGATGAAAAAGACAACGGTCCGGAAGACACCACGCAGGACGATGACATGAAGCAGAGCATCGTCAAATGGCTGTTCGAGCTGAACGCCAAACAGCGTGAAGTGCTGGCACGTCGTTTCGGTTTACTGGGGTATGAAGCTGCGACACTGGAAGACGTCGGCCGCGAAATTGGCCTGACCCGTGAACGTGTTCGTCAGATTCAGGTTGAAGGTCTGCGCCGCCTGCGTGAAATCCTGCAGGGGCAAGGTCTGAACATCGAAGCGCTGTTCCGCGAATAAGCAACCTTTCGTCAAAAAAGGCCCGTCGTGAGACGGGCCTTTTTCTTTTGCGCTACGGCTTAGCCGTTTCGTGCAGCAGACGCCACACTATCCGATCGCCTTCCTGATTGAGCACCGCGGTTGACCAGCGCACGTTGGCGGGCAGGTCCGGCCGGGTTTGCGTCTCCCGGTAGTGGAGCACCGCGCCACGATCCCAGCGCTGGATCGTGGACAATTCGTCAATGACGATCTTCAGTCCTGGACGGCTTCCGCGCTGGTTTTCCAGAAAACTGGCAAGACCGATATAGTCGATCTGAACGCCGCCCGGCGGGATCATCAGAAAATCCGGGCTGAAGCGGGCGAGCAGGGCGTCGGAATCACCTTCACCTTTGCCTAACCAGTCTTCAAGCGCAATGTGGAGGTCGATAATGTCGTGTTCGAAAGGCGTCATGAATTCTCCTGTCGCAGCTGGGTGAGCACCTGCGTATTGTTGAGACGAAAAACGTACGGTACAGGCAGCAAGGTCATGCCTGCGGCAAAAATAAACATTCCGTGCCATGCGGCGAGCGGTGTCAGCCAGGTCTGCGCC
Organism: Enterobacter cloacae complex sp. ECL352; assembly: GCF_020149545.1. Taxonomy (NCBI): domain Bacteria; kingdom Pseudomonadati; phylum Pseudomonadota; class Gammaproteobacteria; order Enterobacterales; family Enterobacteriaceae; genus Enterobacter; species Enterobacter cloacae complex sp. ECL352. The sequence continues at coordinate 1,356,142 of NZ_CP083709.1, read as the reverse complement.
AGGCTCAGCGCCTGCGCCAGCAGCAGGGCACCGGCAAAAAAGCTCAGCTGCCGATTAAGATTCCACAGCGCGCTGGCATCCGGCATCTCTTCCCGGCGCGTCGTCAGAAAAGCGCTGCTCTGAGCCGTACTGCTGCACAGGCTTCCCCCCGCGCCCATTAAGGTAAACGCAATGGCAGGCAGCAGCGTAGCCGAACTGACGTTAATCAAAAGCAGAATACCCGTCGCCTGCAGCAGGCAGCCGATGACGATCAGCGGTCGGGGGCCGATACGGTTAAAATAGCGTCCCGTTGCCGTGATGGCGATAAACGATGCCACGGACCACGGCAGCATGAGCATCCCCGTTGCGGCTGGGCTCATGTTCGCCACGTGCTGAAGATAAAACATGCCCGTGACGTTCACCCCAATAAACATGCCGGGTACGCAGATATAAACGAGCATGGAAAAACGCAAAAGCGGGTCCGCGAGCAACGACAGGTTTAGCAGTCTGGCCGCTTTCATCGCGGGCATTTCGTGTTTAAGCCACAGGCAGGCCAAAACAAAGGTCACGATAGCGACCGGTAGCGTGGCGAAAAATATCCATCGCCAGCTGAGCGTCTGCACCAGCAGTCCTCCGATAGCAGGAGAGCAGGCCGGGGCAAGCAACGCCACCAGCATCACCGCCGAGGAGAGTCGGGCCCGCTCGTGAGGCTTAAACTGTTGCCAGGTCAGCGCCTGTCCGACGGGGGTCAGTAAGCCTCCTCCCACGCCCTGAAGCACTCGCCAGGCGATCAGACTTTCAAGCGTTGCAGACAGGCCCGCCGCAGCGGAGGCAGCGCTGAACAGAAAAAGCGAGAGCAGGATGACGCGCTTAGGTCCGATTCGTCGCGTGAGCACGCTGCTAAACGGGATCACCAGCGTCAGGCCGGCAATGTACCCGTTACTGACCCAGGCAAGGGCTGAAGGCGTGGTGTTAAAGGCGTGAGCCATTGCCGGGAAGGCGACGCTGGCAATGAACATGTTGATCAAATCAAGAAAAAAGCCCAGCAGATAAACAACGGCGACTTTGCTGCGATACGTCATGGTGGATCCTCCGGTGAGGTGGCGTATCGTATCGATCCGGGAAGAACGGATAAACCTGGCAAAGCGCGATATACTGTCAAAAATATTTTGACAGTAAAGGGCGTGATGATGATTAACCTGCAGCGGGCGCAGATGTTTGTCGCGGTGGCCGATACCGGCAGTTTCACTGCCGCAGCCGAGGCAATGGGGCTGACAAAAGCCGTGGTCAGCTTCAATATTCGCCAGCTTGAAGATGAGCTGGGCGTTACGCTGCTGCTGCGCTCCACCCGCCGTCTGACGTTAACCGAGGCGGGCGCGCTCTTTCATCAACGCAGCGTGGCGCTTCTGAAGGATGCGGAACGGCTGCAGGATGATGTCCGCGCGAATCATGCGGGGCTCACTGGCGAACTGCGGATCACGACGACGCCCGAGTATGGCTCACAGGTGGTGGTGCCGCTGCTGGCCAGGTTTAGCCAGCAACACCCGGATCTTCGCGTGCGGCACGTTTCGTCCTCCCTGCACGCCGACCTTATCTCGGAGCGCTTTGACGTAGCTATCCGGCTGGGAACGCTTGCCGATTCGCGCAACCACGCCGCGCTGATTTCGCACTTCTCCATTCTCCCCGTCGCGACGCCCGTGTGGCTCGTTAACCATCCGATCGAAACGCTTGCGCACCTTGCCAACGCCGACTGGATTATTCACGAGCGCCTGGCCTCGCCGCTGCGCTGGCAGGTGAAGGATGCCAGCGGTGCGCCCGAAACGCTGGAGATAAAAAAAGCGCCGCGCCTGTTTGCCGACAGCGCACAGGCTCTTATGGCCTTTGCACTTGCTGGCGGAGGCGTGGCGTTACTGCCGGAATGGCTGGCGCGCGATGCGCTTGATGCGGGAAAACTGGTCCCGGTTTTACCGGGATATACCTTTGCGCAGCAGGGCATCTATGCGGTTTATCCCGATGCCCGGCACGTGACGGCGAAGGTGCGCACGTTTATCGATTTTATGCGCACCAGCGTGAATTAATCGTGCATCATCTTTTTGATGAGCGCAGAGAACTGCTCCCGCTCGGCCTTGTTAAGACGTCCTAAAAACGCCTCATCCACCTCGTTGCCAAGCGGTTTACAGCCTGCAAGCAGGGCTTCACCTTCTGGGGTCAGGAAGACAAACCGGCGGCGCTTGTCAGCCGGATCGTGCTCGCGTTTCACCAGCCCGCGCGCCTCCATGCGGCTGAGCATCTCCGCCAGGGTCGCTTTCGTGCTGACCGCCACTTCGGTCAACGCCACCTGTTCAATACCCGGATGCTCGGCAATAGAGCGCATCACCGCATACTGTGGCTTGGTCAGTTCCGGTAAGGCATGTTGCCACTGCGCGGTATGCTGTTGAAAAAGCTGACGTAACAGGTGGAACGCCTCTTGTCTTAGTTCCATGAACACTCCGACGGAAAAAATCTCTCCCCTATGATAGCCGCTATTGCTCTCAATTTTAACGCGGCATCTTTTAGCCATTCGTGTGATCGTATGCGAACGATCTTGTCAGGTAAACGATCCTGGAGTAGCTTATTTATAATGTTCGTACACGAACAAAATATTGAGGTGATGAATGAGATTGATAGTGGGAATGACGGGGGCAACGGGCGCACCGCTGGGCGTGGCGCTGCTGCAGGCGCTGCGGGAAATGCCGGAGGTGGAGACGCATCTGGTCATGTCTAAGTGGGCAAAAACCACCATTGAGCTGGAAACGCCCTACACCGCGCAGGACGTTGCTGCCCTGGCTGACGTTGTCCACAGTCCGGCTGACCAGGCCGCCACCATCTCCTCCGGCTCGTTTCGTACCGACGGCATGATCGTCATTCCCTGCAGCATGAAAACGCTGGCGGGGATCCGCGCGGGCTACGCCGAAGGGCTGGTGGGACGCGCGGCTGACGTGGTGCTAAAAGAGGGGCGCAAGCTGGTGCTGGTTCCGCGTGAAACACCGCTCAGCACCATTCATCTTGAGAACATGCTCGCACTTTCCCGCATGGGCGTGGCGATGGTGCCGCCCATGCCTGCGTATTACAACCACCCACAAACCGCAGATGACATTACCCAGCACATCGTGACCCGCGTGCTCGATCAGTTCGGGCTGGAGCATAAAAAGGCGCGCCGCTGGAACGGGCTGCGGGAGGCGAAACATTTTTCACAGGAGAATAAAGATGGCATTTGATGATTTGAGAAGCTTCCTGCAGGCGCTCGATGAGCAAGGGCAGCTGCTGAAAATTGAGGAAGAGGTTAACGCCGAGCCCGATCTCGCGGCGGCAGCCAACGCGACCGGCCGCATTGGCGACGGCGCTCCCGCGCTGTGGTTCGACAACATTCGTGGCTTTACCGATGCCCGCGTGGTGATGAACACCATCGGCTCCTGGCAGAACCACGCCATTTCGATGGGGCTCCCTGCGAACACTCCGGTAAAAAAACAGATCGACGAATTTATCCGCCGCTGGGATAAATTTCCCGTCACGCCGGAGCGCCGCGCCAACCCGGCCTGGGCGCAGAATACGGTGGACGGTGAAGATATTAACCTGTTCGATATCCTGCCGCTGTTTCGCCTGAACGACGGTGACGGCGGTTTTTATCTCGATAAAGCGTGCGTTGTCTCGCGCGATCCGCTCGACCCGGACAACTTCGGCAAGCAGAACGTCGGGATCTACCGCATGGAAGTGAAGGGCAAGCGCAAGCTCGGCCTGCAGCCTGTTCCGATGCACGATATCGCCCTGCATCTGCAGAAGGCGGAAGAGCGCGGTGAAGACCTGCCGATTGCGATTACGCTGGGCAACGACCCGATCATCACCCTGATGGGCGCCACGCCGCTGAAATACGATCAGTCCGAGTATGAAATGGCCGGCGCGCTGCGTGAAAGCCCGTACCCGATTGCCACCGCGCCGCTGACCGGCTTCGATGTGCCGTGGGGGTCTGAAGTGATCCTGGAAGGGGTGATTGAAGGCCGCAAGCGTGAAATCGAGGGGCCATTCGGCGAGTTTACCGGACACTATTCCGGTGGCCGTAACATGACGGTGGTCCGTATCGACAAAGTCTCTTCCCGCACCAGGCCGATTTTCGAATCCCTTTACCTCGGCATGCCGTGGACCGAGATTGACTATCTGATGGGACCGGCCACCTGCGTGCCGCTCTACCAGCAGCTGAAAGCGGAATTCCCGGAAGTGCAGGCGGTGAACGCGATGTACACCCATGGTCTGCTGGCGATTATCTCCACCAAAAAACGCTACGGCGGTTTTGCCCGCGCGGTGGGTTTACGCGCCATGACCACGCCGCACGGTCTGGGCTACGTGAAGATGGTAATTATGGTGGATGAGGATGTCGATCCGTTCAACCTTCCGCAGGTGATGTGGGCGCTGTCGTCGAAAGTGAACCCGGCAGGGGATCTGGTGCAACTGCCGAACATGTCGGTCCTTGAACTCGATCCTGGCTCCAGCCCGGCGGGCATTACCGACAAACTGATTATCGATGCCACCACGCCTGTCGCGCCGGACACCCGGGGCCACTACAGCCAGCCGGTACAGGATCTGCCTGAAACCAAAGCCTGGGCTGAAAAACTGACCGCGATGCTGGCAGCACGCCAATAAGGAGGAAAAGATGATTTGTCCACGTTGTGCCGATGAGCATATTGAAGTGATGGCGACGTCGCCGGTAAAAGGGGTCTGGACCGTTTACCAGTGCCAGCATTGTTTGTATACCTGGCGTAATACTGAACCGCTGCGCCGTACCAGCCGCGAGCATTACCCGGAAGCGTTCCGCATGACGCAGAAGGATATTGACGAGGCGCCGCAGGTGCCGACGATCCCGCCGCTGCTGTAAAAAAAGTCCGGTGGCGCTGCGCTTACCGGGCCTACGGTTTTGTAGGTCGGGTAAGGCGAAGCCGCCACCCGACAAAACAGACCGCAGAAAACTAAACCAGACTCTTCAACCTGTAAATCCACTCCAGCGCCTGACGCGGCGTCAGTGAATCCGGGTCGAGGTTCTCCAGCGCTTCCACCGCAGGCGACGTCTCTTCCGCAGGCACCAACAGCGACATCTGCGTACCATCAATCTGCGTCGCCGCCGCATTCGGTGACAGGCTTTCCAGTTCACGCAGTTTCTGACGCGCGCGCTTGATCACCTCTTTCGGCACACCTGCCAGCGCCGCGACGGCCAGGCCATAGCTCTTGCTCGCCGCGCCATCCTGCACCGTGTGCATGAAGGCAATGGTATCGCCGTGCTCCAGCGCATCCAGATGAACGTTCGCAACCCCTTCCATTTTCTCCGGCAGCTGCGTCAGTTCGAAATAATGGGTGGCAAACAGCGTCATGGCCTTGATTTTATTAGCAAGGCTTTCCGCACAGGCCCATGCCAGGGACAGACCATCATAGGTTGACGTTCCGCGTCCGACTTCGTCCATTAGCACCAGACTGTGCTCCGTCGCGTTATGCAGAATGTTTGCCGTTTCGGTCATCTCGACCATGAAGGTTGAGCGTCCGCTCGCCAGATCGTCCGCAGCCCCGACGCGGGTAAAGATGCGGTCGATGGGGCCAATCTCCACGTTTTGCGCCGGGACGTAGCTGCCGATATACGCGAGCAGCGCAATAAGCGCCGTCTGACGCATATAGGTACTCTTACCGCCCATGTTCGGACCGGTAATGATCAACATTCTTCTCTGCGGTGACAGGCTTAGCGGGTTGGCGATGAACGGTTCGTTGAGTACCTGCTCTACCACCGGGTGACGGCCTTCAGTGATGCGAATGCCGGGCTTATCGGTAAAGGTCGGGCAGGTGTAGTTCAGCGTTTCAGCGCGTTCTGCCAGATTGACCAGCACGTCCAGCTCCGCCAGCGCGCTGGCGCTCTGCTGCAGGTCGCCCAGGTGCGGCATCAGCATGTCGAATAGCTCGTCATAAAGCTGTTTTTCCAGCGCCAGCGCCTTGCCTTTCGAGGTGAGGACTTTGTCTTCGTACTCTTTCAGTTCAGGAATGATGTAGCGTTCGGCGTTTTTCAACGTCTGGCGACGCACGTAGTGAATCGGCGCCAGGTGGCTCTGCCCGCGGCTAATCTGAATGTAGTAACCGTGTACCGCGTTATATCCCACTTTCAGGGTGTCGAGCCCAAGACGTTCGCGCTCGCGGATTTCCAGCTTATCGAGGTAGTCCGTCGCACCATCGGCCAGCGCGCGCCATTCGTCCAGCTCCTCGTTGTAGCCTGGGGCAATCACGCCGCCATCACGCACCAGAACCGGAGGCGCATCGATAATGGCGCGCTCCAGCAGTTCGCGAAGCTCGGTAAATTCGCCCATGGTTTCGCGGAGTTTCTGTACCGGCGAGCTGTCAACGTCACTCAGCTGCGCGCGCAGTTCCGGCAGCTGCTGGAAAGCATGACGCATCCGCGCGAGGTCGCGTGGTCGCGCTGTTCGTAGTGCCAGACGCGCAAGGATACGCTCCAGATCGCCTACCTGGCGCAGGACCGGCTGCAGTTCGGTATAGCGATCCTGCAGCGCGGCAATCGTCTGCTGACGGCAAACCAGCGTCTCGGTATTGCGGATCGGCATATGCAGCCAGCGTTTCAGCATGCGGCTGCCCATTGGCGTAACCGTACTATCGAGGACCGACGCGAGCGTATTTTCTACGCCACCCGCCAGGTTCTGCGTGATCTCCAGGTTACGGCGCGTGGCGGCATCCATGATGATGCTGTCCTGCTGGCGCTCCATGGTGATAGAGCGGATATGCGGCAGGGCGGTGCGCTGGGTATCTTTCACGTACTGCAGGAGACAACCGGCCGCACACAGCCCGCGCGGTGCGTTTTCCACGCCAAAGCCAATCAGATCGCGGGTGCCAAACTGCAGATTCAGCTGCTGGCGCGCGGTATCAATTTCGAATTCCCACAGCGGACGACGGCGCAACCCGCGACGACCTTCAATCAGCGCCATTTCGGCGAAATCTTCGGCATAGAGCAATTCTGCCGGGTTGGTGCGCTGCAGTTCGGCGGCCATCGTTTCACGGTCAGCCGGTTCACTCAGACGAAAACGTCCGGAGCTAATATCCAGCGTCGCGTAGCCAAACCCTTTACCGTCCTGCCACAGCGCTGCCAGCAGGTTATCCTGGCGCTCCTGTAACAGGGCTTCATCACTGATGGTGCCAGGCGTAACGATGCGCACGACTTTGCGTTCCACCGGGCCTTTTGAGGTCGCCGGATCGCCGATCTGTTCGCAGATGGCAACGGACTCGCCCTGATTCACCAGCTTCGCCAGGTAGTTTTCTACCGCGTGGTGCGGGATACCTGCCATAGGAATGGGCTCGCCTGCCGATGCGCCACGTTTGGTCAGCGAGATGTCGAGCAGCTGCGATGCACGCTTAGCATCGTCATAAAACAGCTCGTAAAAATCGCCCATACGGTAAAACAGCAGGATTTCCGGATGCTGTGCTTTCAGCTTCAGATACTGCTGCATCATCGGCGTATGTGCGTCGAAATTGTCGATTGTGCTCATGGAGTTATGATGTCCATTTCTTTGAAAATAAACCGTTTTGATGGGCTCAATGGCCGTTTGTTCCTTCTATTGTCGCATGAAAAAAAGGTCCGGCGCAGAAAAATGTCGTGGCTTTACGAGGCATCTTCCGCCATTAATTCGATGACAATTTTTCCATGCTCCACGCCCACCCTGACTCGGGAATGGGTCGTAAACCCCGCCTTTTCAAGCCAGTCACCTTTTAAGCTCAGCGCCGCATGTACGCTGTAGCGCTTCGGTATCTTTGTATTGCGGTCTTCATGGCGCTTTCTAAAATATCCCACTTTCAAATGGCGATAGGGTTTGCCGATCGTGAGCTCTTGCATAGGGTCTCCAGACAACACGGACAAAGGTCATTTCTGATGCTGTATAAAATACCAGTGATTGTTCGCCGGTGCAGGGCTAAAACTGGAATCAGCCTTCAGGAAACGAAATGCAACCGCTGAAATCCAGCGTTGAAAGGTGTATTATCGATGCACTTTATTATTCGGTAATCCGCTATGTCCGGTAAACGCATCTCACGAGAAAAAGAGACCATCGCGAAAATGATCGCGTTGTATGAAAAGCAGTGTCCACAGGCCTCTCAGGAGGAAGGGTATTATCAGGCGCTCAACGCGTATGCCGATAAGCGCCTGGATAAATGCGTTTTCGGTGAGGACAAGCCGGCCTGCAAGCAGTGTCCCGTACACTGCTACCAGCCTGCCAGACGTGAAGAGATGAAGCAGGTTATGCGCTGGGCAGGCCCGCGTATGTTATGGCGTCATCCTATTCTTACCGTTCGCCATCTGATGGATGACCGCCGTCCCGTGCCGGAACTGCCGGAGAAGTACCGTCCGAAAAAGTGATCGGTTCAGCGTCTCAGCGGGCGGCAAATCATCTTCAGGGCCAGCGCGCTGCAGAGCGGGAAGAGGGCCAGCAGCAGCCAGGGGTACATCGCCTGCGTTGAGGGCACCAGCGCGCGGTCCAGCAGGCTGCCAAACACCAGGTTTCCCGCCAGTACCGCTATGCCTCCGGCGGTGGCGAGTGCGCCGTAGTGCGCGCCAAGCGTGGATTCCTCCGCAAACCGAGGGATCAGATCTTTAGCCGAGGGCACCAGCAGCATTTGCCCCAGCGTCAACAGCGTCACAAAACAGACAGAAGGCAGTAAGCGCAGCCAGCCTTCCGGCGGCGTCATCGGGGCGAACGTCGCCACGCTCGCAAATGCGGCTGACAGCAGCAAAAATCCCACCGGCAGAATTCTCACCGCGCCCACGCGACGGGCGAAGCGCGCCAGCGGCAGCTGTAAGGTGATGATCAGAACGGAGGCCAGCATAAAAAGCGGGCCGAGATCTTTCTCGTTACCGCCAGAACGCTGGATTTCCACCGGAAGCGCCAGATAAAGCTGGTTATAGCTTAACAGCCACGAGCTGTAGGCAATGATAAAGGCGACAAAGCGCGGCTGGCGGAACGTTGTCCACCAGGGCTGTATTTTCAGCGTCTGTGAACGGTGGCCAGCAGCAGGCAGGCAAAAGTAGAGCACCACTAGCGCAATGATAAAGACGCCTGCTCCCGCCAGCGCCACCTGACGAAAGCCGAGGCCGGTGAGCAGAGCGCCAGCAGCCGGGCCCAGTACCGCGCCGAGCTCTCCGCAGACGGCAAAGAGCGCAAACCACTCCGCGCGGCTGCGTTTGCCTTTTGCCTCGCTGTGAGTGCCCGCTTTTGCCAGCAGTGCCTCAATTGAGGGAGAAAATAACGCGCCGCCAACGCCCGTCAGACACGCGCCCAGAATAATCGGCCACAGGGATTCCCCGAAGGCCAGCAGCAGATAGCCTGAAACACGAACAATACAGCCGCTCAGGATAATCACTTTCGCGCCAAACCGGTCCGAGAGCGCACCGCCAACGATAAACATCCCCTGTTGCGAGAAGGTACGCAGGCCCAAGATCAGCCCGATCAGTCCGCCGGAGAGCAGCATGTCGTCGCGCAGGAATATCGCCAGGAAGGGAACGACGGCGTAAAAGCCAATGTTGAAAACAAACTGGCTACCCAGTAAGACGGGCGGCCAGAGCGCGGCGGCAGGGCGAAGGGGCATCGTCGTTCACTCGCCCCTAAACGATAAAGTGGATGTGCTTTTTGCCATGGAACGGCGAGATCTCAATTTTGGTTTTGACCCGGAAGACATCCCACAATAATGACTCGGATAAGATGTCCTGCGGTGTCCCCGTCGCCACAATTTGCCCTTTCTGCATCACAATCAGCGAGTCGCAGAACATCGAGGCGTGGTTCAGATCGTGGATAGCGACAATGCTGGTGACCGGTAATTCGCTGATCAACTGCATCAGCTGCATCTGATGATGAATGTCCAGGTGGTTGGTCGGTTCGTCCAGCAGGATTTCCGTTGGGGCCTGAGCCAGCGCGCGGGCAATATGCACGCGCTGGCGCTCTCCGCCGGAGAGGCTCAGCCAGCCCTGGCCGCTTTTATCCAGCATATCCACGCGCTGCAGGGCGGCAGTGACGGTTTCGTCATCGTGGTTGCTCCAGTTGGAAAAAGCAGAGTGGTGCGGAATACGCCCGAGTTTCACCACGTCCCGCACGCGCATGTTGGCGTCCGTCATGCCGTGCTGCTCGACGAAGGCGACCCGGCGCGCCAGCTGCTTTTTGGCGATGCGGGAGATGTCCTGGCCGTCCAGGGTAACGCAGCCAGCATTCGGGCGACGAAGCCCCGCGAGGATCCGTAAAAGAGACGATTTACCGCAGCCGTTAGGGCCAAGCAGCCCTACCGTTTCGCCCCGGGAAACCTTCAGCGAGATGTTGTTAACGATGACCTTTTTGCCGACTTTCCAGGTAATATTTTCAGCGCAGATACTCATCACTTATTCCTTGAACGGTAGATAATCACGGCAAAGAAAGGCACGCCAACCAGCGCGGTGACCACGCCGACGGGCAGGCTTTGCGGCGCAATCAGCATGCGCGAGGCGATATCAGCCAGCACCATCAGGATCGCCCCTGCCAGCGCGCTGGCAATCAGCAGCGTGCGGTGCAGCGGCCCGAACAGGAAACGCATCACGTGCGGGACCACCAGCCCGACAAAGCCGATTGAGCCCGCCATGCTGACAATCGTCGCGGTAATCAGCGCGGTAGTGGTAAAGAGCGTCAGGCGCACCCACGGGACGGCAATACCTAAAGAGGCCGCAGCGTCATCACCAACGTGAAGGCATCCAGCGCCCGGGAATAGTAGAGGCAAACGGCTAATCCAGTCAGCACCACCACCAGCGCCAGCTGGAATTCAGGCCAGCGTACGCCGCTGAAGCTGCCCAGCAGCCAGAACATCACGTCGCGCGCCTGCTGGGCGCTGGCGGAGGTGCTGATGGTGTAGGCAGTAATGGCGTTGAACAGCTGTGAGGCGGCAACGCCAGCCAGAATGGTACGTTCATTTCCCCCGCGCGCGCCGTTCGTCAGAAACGCGACAAACGCAAAGGCGGCGAACGCCCCGGCAAACGCGCCCGCAGAGAGCGACACCGCACCGGTGCCAATCCCCAATACGACGACCGACACCGCCCCGGTTGAGGCACCTGCCGACACGCCGAGCACGTAAGGTTCCGCCAGGGCGTTCTTCAGCAGGCTCTGCAATACGGCACCGCAGATGGCCAGCCCCGCGCCGCAGCAGGCCGCCACCAGCGCGCGGCTCAGGCGAAAGTCCCAGATCACGCTCTCATAGATGCGGGTGAGCGGAACCTCGGTGAGCCCCATTTTATTGCTGATGGCGTAAAACACCTTATCCAGCGGGATGGACAGCTCGCCGACGCTGACGCTCAGCGCGATCGTCAGAAATAACAGTACCAGGGCGAGCAAACCCGAGGTCGTCAGAACCAGGCTCTGCCGGGCCTGAAGAACGGCGGTTGTCATCAGTTCAGCCCCAGCTTTCTGAGCTGTTCGCCGACCTGCTCAGCCCCGTAAATCGTACGGATCGTCGGGTTCATCGCCTGGCCGTCCATCACCACGATATGGCCTTTTTTCACCGCGTCCAGCTGGCTGACCGCCGGATCGCTCTTCAGGAATTTGATTTTTTCTTCCGCGTTATCCAGCGCCCAGCGGTTGCGGTCCAGGCTGGACACCACAATGACATCCGGATTGGCGGCAATAATGCTTTCCCAACCCACGGTTGGCCATTCGGTCTCGGACGTAATGGCGTTATGGCCGCCCATCAGGCTGGCGATAAACCCGGAGGGGCTATTTTTACCGCCGACGTAGGCGTCAGCAGAAGGGGACGAACTGGAGAACCAGAAGACAAACGAAAGGTCTTTTTTACTCTTGCCGAATTCCTTACGCAGGTCGGCCTCGCGTTTTTTGAAATCGGCAATAACGGCCTGACCGCGGTCTTCAACGTTAAAGATTTTGGCGAAATCCTCAATCTCTTTATAGAGATACGTCATATCCCACAGCTTCTGGCGGCTGCCGTACATATCGCCTGTGGCTTTTTTGGTCGCGCACATGCCCGGCGACACGTAGCTGTTCACGCCCAGGGTCATCAGGTCTTCGCGTTTTGCGACCTTACTTTCAGGCCCCAGCAGCAGCGGGGACTGCGCCGGGACAAAGTCAGGATTTTGCGCAAGAACGGATTCAAGGGTCGGGATTTCGACCGTCAGGGTGTTGATTTTTGCGTTCTGTTCCGCCAGCTGCGGCAGCACTTTGGTCGGCCAGAAGGCGCTGGCCTTCACCTTATCTTCCAGGCCCAGCAGGAGCAAAATTTCGACGGTGTTCTGGCCCAGGGCCACGACGCGTTCCGGCGCTTTGGTGAACGTCTCTTTGTAGCCACAGTTTTCAATCGTCAGGGGATAGGTGGTTGCCAGAGCAGAACCGACCGACGCAATCGCCAGGCCTAACGCGCAGATGACCTTTTTCATGAAACGCTACCCTTCATTAAAATTATTATTGATGCAAATGAAACTCATTATTAAGGCGGAATTTTATACAGAGGAAACGATTTTGTGTCAATGAGGGACAATTACGCAGGGGAACAAAAGGCGGTGTCGGAAAAACACCGCCGGAATAAGGTCTTAAATGAGGCTCTCTTTATCAATCCCGAGACGCTTCATGCGTGACAGCAGGGTGGTGCGTTTTAACCCCAGTCGCTGGGCGGCACCTTTTGGCCCGGCGACCACGCCGTTGGTCTCTTTCAGCACGCGCATAATGAGCTGATATTCATCTTCTCCCTCTTTCGCTGTCTCGGCGGCGGGCGCGGTTACGTCAGGAAGCGTAACCTCAGGCAGGGAGAGTTGCAGCACGTTACCGCGCGTCAGCAGCACCGCGCGTTCGATGACGTTTTCCAGCTCGCGCACGTTGCCGGGCCATTCCATCGATGAAAGGGTGCGCAACGTCTCGGCAGGAATACTGTCGATGTTTCGCCCCATCCGGCGAGCGATCTTCGCGGTAAAGGCTTTGACCAGCAGGGGGATATCTTCCGGGCGCTCGCGCAGCGGCGGCAGGAAGATCGGGAAGACGTTCAGACGATAGTAAAGATCGCTGCGAAACTCGCGGTCGGCGACCATTTTTTTCAGGTCACGGTTGGTGGCGGCAATCAGCCGCACGTCGGTCTGAATAAGCTTGTTGCTGCCCAGGCGCTCAAACTCCTGCTCCTGCAGGACGCGCAGCAGTTTCGGCTGTAGCTCAAGCGGCATATCGCCCACTTCGTCGAGGAACAGCGAGCTTTTGTCCGCCAGCTCAAAACGGCCCAGCCGCTGGCTGCTGGCCCCGGTGAATGCTCCGCGCTCGTGGCCGAACAGATCGCTTTCCAGCAGTCCCGCAGGCATCGCGGCGCAGTTCATCTTCACCATCCGTCGGCTGTTGCGGTTGCTCAGGTTGTGGATGGCGCGGGCTATCAGCTCTTTGCCCGTGCCGGTTTCGCCCAGAATCAGCACCGTGCTGTCGCTTTGCGCCACCATCTCAACCTGCTTAAGCACGCTGTACATGGCGTCGCTGCGCCCGATGATTTCACCAAACTCGCTGTCCACGTTGTTGAGCTGTTCGGTCAGGGCCAGGTTCTCATCCACCAGCCGCTCTTTCAGGCGATGAATTTCCTGATAGGCGAGGGCGTTATCCAGCGCGATGGAAATACGCTCGGCAATCTGGCGCAGCAGCTTCAGGTTAGCGGTGGTAAACACGCCCTCCTCGCACTGCGCCAGCTTTAGCACGCCCAGCATGGTGTTGCCGGACATCAGCGGCAGCAGGCACAGGGTCTGAATTTTATTGCCCCAGGTGTTAAACAGCATCCGCTCGTACGGCGCGACCGGGTCCTGCTCGTTCAGGTTGAGCAGGAGGATCTCTTTGCTCTTGAAGACCCGCTCGGAAAGGGTGCCCGCTTCGTCAACCTCGCTCTGCTCGTGCGCCGGGTTGGCTTCATCGAGATAGTGCGTGGAGTAGATGTTCAGCTTGCCCTTGCGATGGCCGCGCAGCGCAATGCTGATGGCGTCGATTTTGAAATAGTGGTGGATCTCTTTCGAAACTTCGCTGACCAGCTCGTCCATGTCCAGGCGGGAGAGCACGGCGTTGGTGATGGCGACCAGAATGCGGAAGTTGTCGCGCTCGCGGCTCAGCAGGTCGTAATCGACGTTATTGGTGACGCGGCTTTGGATCTGCTCCGCGACGACGGCCACAATCTGGGTGAAGGTATGCAGGCGCTCGTATTCCGCCTCGCTCCAGGGCTGGTCGGTCGTGCGGATAAACTCGCAGCCGCCAAAAATCTGGCCCTCTGCCGCCAGCGGCAGCATGCAGTAATGCCCGAAAGGCTGATAGAGGTCGCTTTCCGCCAGCTTCGGCCACGCCTGACGGAATTCCGCAAAGTTGCAGTGCAGCACTTCAGGCCGGGAGAGTATGCGGCGCACCGGGCCGTGCGCCAGATACGTTTCGTCTTCGTATTCAAACGTTTTGCCATTATCACGCGTCGAGTAGTAGCTCGCGCGCTGCGTTCCGCTATGCCAGAGCACAATCGCGGCGCTGTCCGCCAGCGCCGATTGCCTGACCAGCCGCGTCAGGGCATCGCTCAGCGCACCGAGATCGGGCTGCTGTAAAAGTGTGCGCGTGATGTCAAACAGGCCCTGCTGTCCAAGATCGCTCATCGGTGTATACGGCATATTGCTTTCCAATAGAAACTGGCAAAAAAGAGACATTCAGTGCTGACCGCTTTTGGCGCGGTTCTAGCAAATACGGGGTAAGGGTTCCGCATGCGGCAGATCCAGCGTCCGTTTAACGCCATACAGCCCGGCCAGGCGCACCCCTTTGCGCTCAACCACTTCACCAATCATCGCCGCCTCTTTTCCTGACGGATGAGCCCGCAGCTGTTCAAGAACCGCTTCCGCTGACGCGCGTTCAACGCCAATCACCAGTTTGCCTTCGTTGGCGAAGTTAAGCGGGTCAAGGCCCAGCAGTTCGCAAAGGCCGCGAACGGCAGGCTTCACGGGCAGGCTACACTCGGTGAGTTCAATCCCGTACCCGCAGCTTGCTGCAAATTCGTGGACCACGGCGTTCACGCCGCCTCGCGTCGCGTCCCGCAGGGCTTTCACGCCGGGAATACCCCTCAGCGTCTGGATCAGCGGGGTGAGCACCGCGCAGTCGCTGCGCAGTTCCCCGTCCAGCCCCAGACCTTCGCGCAGGTTTAGGATGGTCGCCCCGTGGCAGCCCAGCGTTCCGGTCACGATCAGCACGTCGCCCACGCTAAGATGCTGTGCCGCCCAGTGAATATCGGCGGGGATCGCCCCCATGCCGGCGGTGTTGATAAACAGCTTGTCGGCCGCGCCGCGCTGCACCACTTTGGTATCGCCGGTGACGATAGCTATCCCCGCCTCGCGCGCGGTGTGCGCCATGCTGTTGACCACTGCCGTGAGCGTCTCCATCGGTAACCCCTCTTCGAGGATAAACCCGCAGGAGAGGTAGCGCGGAATGGCGCCGCTGACCGCCACGTCGTTGGCCGTGCCGCAGACGGCGAGCTTGCCGATATCGCCGCCGGGGAAGAACAGCGGGTCAATCACGTAACTGTCGGTGGAGAACGCCAGCCTGTCGCCCTGCGAGGTGAGGGTCGCGAGGTCAATGCGCGCCTGGTCTTCCTGTTCGGCGAGCCAGGGGTTGTTGAAGGCTTCCATAAACAGCCGGTTAATCAGCTGCTGCATCGCCTGTCCGCCGCTGCCGTGCGCCATTTCAACCGTATTCATGCTTCACTCTCCTGGTTGCGATACTGATACCACGCGGCACACGCCCCTTCGGAGGAGACCATCAGCGCGCCAAACGCCGTTTGCGGGTTACAGGTATTGCCAAATAACGGGCATTGATGCGGTTTGCATTTACCGGTGAGCACGTCGCCGCAGCGGGCCCGGGGATCGTCGCAAACCTGCTGCGGCTGCGGGCGGAAATGCGCTTCGGCGTCGAACGCGCGATAGGCTGACGTCAGGCGAACGCCGGATTCGGCAATCAGCCCCAGACCACGCCACTCGCTGTCGCCCTCAACGCTGAACACGTCGGCTATCGCCTGCTGCGCCCGCTCATTTCCCGCATCCGGTACCACGCGGCGGTACTGGTTTTCTACGGTACTCAGGGCCGCTATTTTCTGCTCAACCAGCATGGTGACACCTTGCAGTAGATCAAGTGGTTCGAAACCAGCGACCACTAACGGACGATTGTACTGTTCAGCGATAAAACCGTAGGCGTCTGTGCCAATTACCATGCTGACATGCCCCGGTGCCAGAAAGGCGTCAATGCCGTTTCCCGGCTCTTCCAGCAGGCTGCGCAGCGTGGGAATGAGCGTAATGTGCTGGCAGAAGAAGAAAAAATTCCCGACGCCGCGCGCTTTCGCCTGCTGCAGCGTAATGGCGGTGGCGGGCATGGTGGTTTCAAACCCCAGGCCAAAAAACACCACCTTGCGCGCGGGGTTGTCCTCCGCCAGCGTCAGGGCATCCATCGGCGAATAGACGATCCGGATGTCGGCCCCGCGCGCTTTCGCCTGCAGCAGCGAGCCGTTTTTCCCCGGCACGCGCATCGCGTCGCCAAAGGTGCAGAAAATGACGTCGGGCTGGCTGGCAATTTCGATACAGCTGTCGATGCGCCCCATCGGCAGCACGCACACCGGGCAGCCGGGGCCGTGGATAAACTCGATGTTCTCTGGCAGCAGCTGGTCGAGGCCAAATTTGAAGATGGCGTGCGTGTGTCCGCCGCACACCTCCATGATCCGCAGCGGTTTTTCCGCGGTGTAGTCCAGCAGCGACGCGCGCGTTTTCAGGTGCCCGATAAGCTGCAGCACCTGCTCCGGCGCGCGGTATTCATCAACGTAACGCATGGCTAACGCTCCTCGCCGTACAGCAGCGCGCCCACGTCCGGCTCCACGTCGAACATGTTTTGCAGGGCATCCAGCGTGTCGCGGGCTTCCGCTTCGTTAATCACGCTCATGGCAAACCCCACGTGGACGAGCACCCACTGGCCGAGACGCGATGCGCCCGTTTCATCGCTGCTGCCCACCAGCGTCAGGTCCACGTCGCGCAGGATGCCGCAGACCTCCACTTTGGCCTGGTTCCCGTCAATGGAATGGATTTGTCCCGGTACGCCTATGCACATCGTTCACTCTCCAGCCAGTTCAGCCAGGCGTCCATGCCGTCGCCGCGCGTGGCGGATACCAGCAGGATCTCAATCTCGGGATTCACTTCCCGGGCGCAGGACAGGCACTTATCCACGTCGAAGTTCAGGTACGGCAGCAGGTCGACTTTGTTCAGCAGCATGATGGAGGCGGCGGCAAACATATGCGGGTACTTCAGCGGCTTGTCTTCGCCTTCGGTCACCGAAAGCACCGCCACCTTGTGGCGTTCGCCCAGATCGAAGCTTGCCGGGCAGACCAGATTGCCGACGTTTTCAATAAACAGAATGCCGTTATGCGCCAGCGGCAGGCGCGGGGCGGCGTCGGCAATCATCTGCGCATCCAGGTGGCAGCCTTTGCCGGTATTGACCTGAATCGCCGGGGTGCCGGTTTCGCGAATGCGCGCCGCGTCGTTAACGGTTTGCTGGTCGCCTTCAATCACCGCGCAGGAGACGCGCCCGTTCAGGCGTTTGAGCGTTTCCGTTAACAGCGTGGTTTTGCCGGAGCCGGGGCTGGAGACCAGGTTCAGCACCAGCTGTTTGCGGGCGGCAAAGCGCGCGCGGTTGCGGGCGGCGATCTGGTTATTTTTGTCCAGCACGTTGATTTCCACCTCCAGCATCTGGCGCTGGCTGATGCCCGGCGCGTGGGTACCCGCTTCGCCGTGGCCGTAGTGCAGATCGCCCGCAGCGGAGCGTTGCGGGGCGAAGGTGATACCGGTTAAAGCCGCAGCAGGCCGCGGGGCAGGCGAAAAGGGCGCGGAGCGAAACGCGGAATGGGGACGGTGTTCATCCCCTTCTATATACAGGTTGCCTTCGGCGCAACCGCAGGTGCTACACATACTTTACTCCTTCTCGATTTCGAGGCGTTGGATCTGCATGCCGTCGTCCGCCACGATGCGAAGACCGGTGCTCTGACACTGCGGACAGCGCTGAACCTTTGATGACAGCAGGGTGACGTACTGCTGGCACTGCTCGCACCAGCACTCCGCCTGCTGCTCTTCGATATGGAGCTCGCAGCCTTCCGCCAGCGTGCCGCGACAAACCAGCTCAAAACAGAAATTCAGGGCGCTGGTCTCGACGCAGGAAAACGCCCCGACCTTCAGCCAGACGCCGGTGATGCGCTTCGCGTGGTTTTGCACTGCCTGCTGTTCGATAAGTTCCAGAGCCCGCTGGCAGAGGGTGATTTCGTGCATGACGCCTCCTCAATGAATTACGCCATTGAATGCAATAACGGTGCCAGCTTGATTTTTGTTAAGGCGTGACGATGTCAACGCTGTCGAAATGACACGTCGACACCGCGGCGTTGACAGCGGTTTTGTAATTGAATCTATTTAAAATCAGCAAGATAAAAACTGGCATGGAATCTGCTTAACAGCCGCTATCTCCATTAACCGGATACCTTCTATGACTATTTGGGAAATCAGCGAAAAAGCGGATTACATCGCGCAGCGTCATCAGCAGCTGCAGGACCAGTGGCACCTCTACTGCAACTCTCTGGTTCAGGGCATCACCCTCTCGAAAGCGCGTCTTCACCACGCGATGAGCTGCGCGGCGCAGGGCGACATGCGCTTCGTCCTGTTCGGCCATTTCACCATTAACGTTACCCTGGCGGATAACTTCAACAGCCACACCATTGAGTACCACCTCGAGACAAAAGACGGCGAAAAACAGTGTATTGCGAAGGCGCAGCTGATGGCCGATGGCATGGTGGACGGCCACGTCAGCAACCGCGATCGCCAGCAGGTGCTGGAGCACTATCTGGAAAAAATCGCGCCGGTCTATAACGGCCTGTACGCCGCCGTTGAGCACGATCTTCCGGTCAACCTGAAGCAGCTGATGGACGGAAACGCCTCAGCGAATGTGGCCTGACTCCTGCGTGTCGAGAAGTGTCGACAAGACAGTTTTTCGTCAAAAATGACTATCACCAGAGGATAACCCGGTGAACCGTTTTGTAATTGCTGACTCGACGGTCTGTATTGGCTGTCGAACCTGTGAGGCGGCGTGCTCGGAAACGCATCGCCTGCATGGGCTGCAGTCCATGCCGCGCCTGCACGTCATGCGTAATGAAAAAGAGTCTGCCCCGCAGCTCTGCCATCACTGTGAAGACGCCCCCTGCGCGGGTGTCTGCCCTGTGAATGCCATCACCCGCGTGGATGGCGCTGTCCAGCTGAACGAAAGCCTGTGCGTAAGCTGCAAGCTGTGCGGCATTGCCTGCCCGTTCGGCGCGATTGAATTTTCCGGCAGCCGTCCGCTGCATATTCCGGCGAACGCCAACTCGCCAAAAGCCCCACCCGCGCCACCGGCTCCGGCACGCGTAAGTACGCTGCTGGACTGGGTGCCCGGCATCCGTGCCGTTGCGGTGAAATGCGACCTGTGCAGCTTCGATGAGCAGGGCCCGGCCTGCGTGCGCACCTGCCCGACTAAGGCGTTGATTCTGGTTAACATTCGCGACATCGCCCGTACCAGCAAGCGTAAACGCGAGCTGACCATCAACAGTGATTTTGGCGACCTTTCTCTGCTACAGGCGCTTAACGAGGGGGCGAAATGAACGCGGCGATGATGATTACCAGCGCGGTAGCCTGTTTTGCTGCCGCCGCTGTTCTGGCGCTGATCTTCTCATTCCATAAAACCCTGAGCGGCGCGATCGCCGGGATCGGCGGGGCGGTTGCTAGCCTGATGACGCTGGCGGCAGGCGGCGTTGTCCTGCTCGGCGGCCAGTCCGCAGAGGCCGTGATGCCGCTGATTCGCCACACGGTTGAGATCACGCCGCTGAACGCCATCTGGCTGGTGACGTTTGGCCTGTGCGGGCTGTTTATCAGCCTGTTCAATATCGACTGGCACCGCCATCCGCACGCCAGGGCTAACGGCCTGCTGGTTAACCTGCTGATGGCGGCGGCGGTCTGCACCGTTATTGCCAGCAACCTCGGCGCGCTGGTGGTGATGGCGGAAATCATGGCGCTGTGCGGCGTGTTCCTGACGGGCTGCAGCGCCTCCGGCAAGCTGTGGTTTGCGCTGGGACGCCTCGGGACGCTGCTGCTGACGCTGGCCTGCTGGCTGGTGTGGCACCGCTTCGGCACGCTGGACTTCGCTGCGCTCAACGGCCATCCGCTGGGGAACGACGTCTGGCTGCTGGGCGTGATCGGCTTTGGCCTGCTCGCCGGGATTATCCCGCTGCACGGCTGGGTGCCGCAGGCGCATGCGAATGCCTCCGCGCCCGCCGCCGCGCTGTTTTCTGCGGTGGTGATGAAAGTGGGTCTGTTCGGGATTCTGGCGATTACGCTGGCCGGCGGACAACCGCCGCTGTGGTGGGGCGTCGTGCTGCTGGTCGCCGGAATGATTACCGCGTTCGTCGGCGGCCTGTACGCGCTGATGGAGCACAATATCCAGCGCCTGCTGGCGTACCACACCCTGGAAAATATCGGCATTATCCTGCTCGGTATTGGCGCGGGCGTGACCGGGCTAGCGCTCAATCATCCGGCGCTGATTGCCGCCGGGTTTATCGGCGGTCTTTATCACCTCGTCAACCACAGCCTGTTTAAAAGCACTCTGTTCCTCGGCGCGGGCAGCGTCTGGTTCCGCACCGGTCATCGGGATATCGAAAAGCTGGGCGGGATTGGCAAAAAGATGCCGGTGATTTCGCTGGCGATGCTGGTCGGGCTGATGGCAATGGCCGCGCTGCCGCCGCTGAACGGCTTTGCCGGGGAGTGGGTGATCTATCAGTCCTTCTTCGCGCTCGGCCAGAGCGACGCATTTATCGCACACCTGCTCGGCCCGCTGCTGGCGGTCGGTCTGGCGATTACCGGGGCGCTGGCGGTGATGTGTATGGCGAAAGTCTACGGCGTGACCTTCCTCGGCGCGGCGCGCACCCGCGAAGCGGAAAACGCCTGCTGCGCACCCTTGTTGATGGGCATCAGCGTGGTCGCGCTGGCGCTGTGCTGCATCGCGGGCGGCGTCGCCGCGCCGTGGCTGCTGCCGCTGCTGGGCAACGCCATTCCGCTGCCGCTGACCGTGGCGAATACCACCGTCTCTCAGCCCATGATCGCGCTGCCGCTGACCGTGGCGAATACCACCGTCTCTCAGCCCATGATCGCGCTGCTGCTGATTGGCGCACCGCTGCTGCCGCTCGTCCTGATGCTGTTCTTCAAACGCGACCGACTCGCCTCCCGCTCGCGCGGTGCGGCGTGGGCCTGCGGCTACGAACACGAACAGTCGATGGTCATCACCGCCCACGGTTTCGCCATGCCGGTGAAGGAGAACTTCGCCGCCGTGCTGAAGCTGCGCCACTGGCTGAACCCGGTAGGCTGGGTACCCGGCTGGCAGAGCGCCGCCGCACCCGCTCTGTTCCGCCGTCTGGCGGTCATCGAGCTGGCGGTGCTGGTGGTCATTGTGATTTCACGAGGAGCCTGACATGAGTCTGTTACTGGCAATTCTTCAGGCGCTGGTGCTGTTCGCCGCTGCGCCGCTGCTGTCGGGCGTCACGCGCGTGGCGCGCGCCCGGATGCACAACCGTCGCGGGCCTGGGGTGCTTCAGGAATACCGCGATCTCTTTAAACTGCTCTCCCGTCAGAGCATCGCGCCGGACGCCGCAGGTTGGGTCTTCCGCCTGACGCCGTTTGTGATGGTGGGCGTGATGCTGACCATCGCCACCGCGCTGCCGGTGGTGACGGTGGCGTCGCCGCTGCCCGTGCTTGGCGATCTGATCACGCTGATTTACCTCTTTGCTATCGCCCGCTTCTTCTTTGCGATTGCGGGCCTGGACACCGGGAGCCCGTTTACCGGCATCGGTGCCAGCCGCGAGGCAATGCTCGGCGTGCTGGTGGAGCCGATCCTGCTGCTGGGGCTGTGGGTCGCCGCGCAGGTCGCGGGCTCTACCCACATCAGCTTTATCACCCACACCGTTTACCACTGGCCGGTGGCGCGCTCGATCCCGCTGGTGCTGGCGCTGTGCGCCTGCGCGTTCGCGACGTTTATTGAGATGGGCAAACTGCCGTTCGACCTCGCGGAAGCCGAGCAGGAGCTGCAGGAGGGGCCGCTTACCGAATACAGCGGCTACGGCTTCGCGGTGCTGAAGTGGGGCATCAGCCTCAAACAGCTGGTGGTGCTGCAGATGTTTGTCGGCGTCTTCTTCCCGTGGGGGCAGATGACGCACTTCTCCGCAGGCGGTCTGGTGCTGGCCGTCGTGATTGCCGCCCTCAAGCTGCTGGTCGGCGTGCTGGTGATTGCCCTGTTTGAAAACAGCATGGCGCGCCTGCGTTTTGTGGAAACGTCGCGCATCACCTGGGCCGGTTTTGGTTTTGCATTTTTAGCGTTCGTCTCCTTGCTGGTGGCGTGATTAAAGAGAGTATTTATGTCTGAAGAAAAGAAAGGTCAGCAGTATCTCGCCGCGTTGCATCAGGCTTTCCCCGGCGTGGTGCTGGAAGAGTCCTGGCAAACCAAAGACCAGGTAACCGTCACCATTAAGGTGAACTATCTGCCGGAAGTGGTGGAGTTTCTGTACTACCAGCAGGGCGGCTGGCTGTCGGTGCTGTTCGGCAACGACGAGCGCCAGCTGTGCGGCAACTATGCGGTGTACTACGTGATGTCGATGGAGCAGGGCGAAAAGTGCTGGCTCACCGTGCGCGTCGAAGTCGACCCGGCTAAGCCGGAATACCCGTCCGTCACGCCGCGCGTGCCCGCCGCCGTCTGGGGCGAGCGCGAAGTGCGCGACATGTACGGCCTGGTGCCGGTCGGCCTGCCGGACGAGCGCCGCCTGGTGCTGCCGGACGACTGGCCGGACGAACTCTATCCGCTGCGCAAAGACAGCATGGACTACCGCCAGCGCCCGGCGCCGACCACCGACAGCGAAACCTACGAGTTTATCAACGAGCTGGGCAGCAAGAAGAACAACGTGGTGCCGATCGGCCCGCTGCACGTTACCTCCGACGAACCGGGCCACTTCCGCCTGTTCGTCGACGGCGAAAACATCATCGACGCCGACTACCGCCTGTTCTACGTCCACCGCGGCATGGAAAAGCTGGCGGAAACCCGCATGGGCTACAACGAAGTGACGTTCCTCTCTGACCGCGTGTGCGGCATCTGCGGCTTCGCCCACAGCACCGCCTACACCACCTCGGTGGAGAACGGCATGGGGATCGTGGTGCCGGAGCGCGCGCAGATGATCCGCGCCATTCTGCTGGAGGTGGAGCGTCTGCACTCGCACCTGCTGAACCTTGGCCTGGCCTGCCACTTCGTCGGTTTTGACTCCGGGTTTATGCAGTTCTTCCGCGTGCGTGAAGCGTCAATGAAGATGGCGGAGATCCTCACCGGGGCGCGTAAAACCTACGGCCTGAACCTGATCGGCGGGATCCGCCGCGACCTGCTGAAGGACGACATGATCCAGACCCGCCAGCTGGCGCAGCAGATGCGCCGCGACGTGCAGGAGCTGGTGGACATGCTGCTCAGCACGCCAAACATCGAGCAGCGCACCGTCGGCATCGGCCGCCTTGACCCGGAGATCGCCCGCGACTTCAGCAACGTCGGCCCGATGGTGCGCGCCAGCGGCCACGCCCGCGACACGCGTGCCGATCACCCGTTCGTCGGCTACGGCCTGCTGCCGATGACCGTGCACAGCGAGCAGGGCTGCGACGTCATCTCGCGCCTCAAGGTGCGCATCAACGAGGTGTTCACCGCCCTGAACATGATCGACTACGGCCTCGATAACCTGCCGGGCGGCCCGCTGATGGTGGAAGGCTTCACCTACATTCCGAACCGCTTTGCCCTCGGCTTTGCCGAAGCGCCGCGCGGGGACGACATCCACTGGAGCATGACCGGCGACAACCAGAAGCTTTACCGCTGGCGCTGCCGCGCGGCCACCTACGCCAACTGGCCAACCCTGCGCTATATGCTGCGCGGCAACACGGTTTCCGACGCGCCGCTGATCATCGGCAGCCTCGACCCGTGCTACTCGTGCACCGACCGCATGACCGTGGTGGACGTGCGCAAGAAGAAAAGCCTGGTGGTGCCGTACAAAGAGCTTGAGCGCTACAGCATCGAGCGTAAAAACTCGCCGCTGAAATAAGGACTCGCCATGTTTACCTTTATCAAAAAAGTAATCAAAACCGGCACTCAGACCAGCCGCTATCCGCTGGAGCCGATGCCGGTGGAAAAAAATTTTCGCGGCAAGCCGGAGCACAACCCGCAGCAGTGCATCGGCTGCGCGGCCTGCGTCAACGCCTGCCCGTCGAACGCCTTAACGGTAGAAACGGATCTCAAAACCGGCGAGCTGGCCTGGCAGTTTAACCTCGGGCGCTGCATCTTCTGCGGCCGCTGCGAGGAGGTCTGCCCGACGGTCGCCATTCGCCTGTCGCAGGAGTACGAGCTGGCGGTGTGGAAGAAGGAGGACTTCCTCCAGCAGTCGCGCTTTGACCTGTGCCGCTGCCGCGTCTGCCAGCGCCCGTTCGCCGTGCAAAAAGAGATCGACTACGCCATCGCGCTGCTGCAGCACAACGGTAACGCCCGCGCGGAGCATCACCGCGAAAGCTTTGAAACCTGCCCGGAGTGCAAGCGTCAGAAGTGTCTCCTGCCGTCCGACCGCATTGATATCACCCGCCATATGAGAGAGGCCAGCTGATGGAAAATTTACTCGGCCCGCGCGACGCTAACGGCATTCCGGTGCCGATGACGGTGGAGGAGTCCATCGCCAGCATGAAGGCGTCGCTGCTGAAAAAAATCAAACGCTCGGCCTACGTCTACCGCGTGGACTGCGGCGGCTGCAACGGCTGCGAGATTGAGATCTTCGCTACGCTGTCGCCGCTGTTTGACGCCGAGCGCTTCGGCATCAAAGTGGTGCCGTCCCCGCGTCATGCGGACATCCTGCTGTTTACCGGGGCCGTCACCCGCGCCATGCGCTCGCCGGCGCTGCGCGCCTGGCAGTCCGCGCCGGACCCGAAAATCTGCATCTCCTACGGGGCCTGCGGCAACAGCGGCGGCATCTTCCACGACCTCTACTGCGTCTGGGGCGGGACCGACAAAATCGTGCCGGTGGACGTCTACATTCCGGGCTGTCCGCCAACGCCCGCCGCGACGCTGTACGGCTTCGCGATGGCGCTTGGCCTGCTGGAGCAGAAAATCCACGCGCGCGAGCCGGGCGAGCTGGACAACCGGCCGGCGGCCATCCTGCACCCGGACATGGTTCAGCCGCTGCGGGTGAAGATTGACCGCACGGCGCGCAGGCTGGCGGGCTATCGCTACGGGCGCCAGATTGCCGATGATTATCTGCGCCTGCTGAGCCAGGGCGACCATCAGGTGGCGCGCTGGCTGGAGGCGGAAAACGATCCGCGTCTCAATGAGATCGTGGCAAACCTGAACAGCATCGTGGATGAGGCGCGTATCCGATGAGTGAAACGGTGGTGTTCAGCCAGCTGAGCCGTAAGTTTATTGATGAGAACGATGCCACGCCGGATGCGGCGCAGCAGGTGGTCTATTACAGCCTGGCGATTGGGCATCACCTCGGGGTGATTGACTGCCTGGAGGCGGCGCTGAGCTGCCCGTGGCCCGAGTACCTGGCGTGGATCGCCACGCTGGAGGAGGGCAGCACGGCGCGGCGCAAGATGGAGGGCGTGCCGAAGTACGGCGAGATCGTCATCGACGCCAACCACATTGCGATGCTCGCCAACGCCTTTGACGCGGCGCTCGCCAGGCAAACTCCCGAGCAACAGGCGTGGAGCAAAACGCTGCTTAGCATGCTTCACGATATTCATCAGGAGAGCGCTATCTACCTGATGGTGAGGAGATTACGTGACTGACGTTTTACTGTGTGTCGGCAACAGCATGATGGGCGACGACGGCGCGGGCCCCCTGCTGGCAGAGATGTGCGCCGCGAATCCGCAGGGCAATTGGGTGGTGATTGACGGCGGCAGCGCGCCGGAAAACGACGTGGTCGCCATCCGCGAGCTGCGCCCGGAGAGGCTGTTAATCGTCGATGCCACCGATATGGGGCTCAACCCCGGTGAGATCCGCCTGATTGACCCGGACGACATCGCCGAGATGTTTATGATGACCACCCACAATATGCCCCTGAACTACCTGGTCGATCAGATTAAAGACGACGTGGGCGAGGTGCTGTTTTTGGGGATTCAGCCGGACATCGTTGGGTTTTATTACCCGATGACGCCGCCGGTGAAGGAGGCGGTGGAACGGGTCTATTCACGGCTTGCGGAGTGGGTTGGGGATGGAGGGTTTGAACCCCTCACCCCGGCCCTCTCCCCAGAGGGGAGAGGGTAAGGACAGGCTACTCCAGATCCCCCCCGTTACTCGCAATCACCTTCTTATACCACCAGAACGATTTCTTGCGCTTGCGGTCCAGCGTGCCGTTTCCGGCGTCGTCGCGGTCAACGTACACAAACCCGTAGCGCTTGCTCATCTCGCCCGTTGAGGCGGCCACCAGGTCGATACAGCCCCAGGTGGTGTAGCCCATCAGCGGCACGCCGTCCTCAATCGCGTCGCCCATCGCGCGAATGTGCTCGCGCAGGTAGCTGATGCGGTAGTCGTCGTTGATCTCGCCGTTTTCATCAATGACGTCCTTCGCCCCGAGGCCGTTTTCCACCAGGAACAGCGGCTTCTGGTAGCGGTCGTACATCATGTTCATGGTGATGCGCAGGCCGAGCGGGTCGATGCCCCAGCCCCATTCGCTCACCTGAATATGCGGGTTACGCAGGGACTTCACGATGTTCGCCGCGCTGGTGTTGCCCGCGTTCATATCCGCCGACGCGCAGCGCGAGGCGTAATAGCTGAACGAGACAAAGTCGACGGTGTTTTTTAACAGCTCGTCGTCGCCGGGATCTTTCACAATCACCACGCCTTTTTCGCGGAAGGCGCGGGCGGAGTAGGCCGGATAGCTGCCGCGCGCCTGCACGTCGATAAAGAACAGGTTCTCGCGGTCTTTCTCCAGCGCCATCCACACGTCTTCCGGCTTGCAGGAGTAGGGGTAGAAATTGCCGCCCGCCAGCATGCAGCCCACCTGGTTTTCCGGGTTTACCTCGTGGGCGATTTTGGTCGCCAGCGCGCTTGCCACCAGCTCGTGGTGCGCGGCCTGGTATTTCACCTGGTCTTCGTTTTCGCCTTCCTCAAACACCAGCCCCGCGCCGGAGAACGGGCTGTGCAGCATGATGTTGATTTCGTTGAAGGTCAGCCAGTATTTCACCAGCCCGTTGAATTCTTCAAAGCAGGTGCGGGCGTAGCGGGCAAAGAAATCGACCATCTTACGGTTGCGCCAGGAGCCGTATTCCGTCACCAGGTGCATCGGCACGTCGAAGTGGCAGAGCGTTACCAGCGGCTCGATGTTGTACTTTTTGCACTCCTCGAACACCGCGCGATAGAAGGCAATGCCCTCTTTGTTCGGCAGCGGTTCGTCGCCGTTCGGGTAGAGGCGGCTCCAGGCAATGGAGGTGCGGAACACCGTAAAGCCCATCTCCGCCATCAGGGCAATGTCTTCTTTATAGCGATGGTAAAAATCAATCGCTTCGTGGCTCGGGTAGAACTCGTCGTCACGCAGCGAAAAACGCTTTTCCTTACCGAGCTTCACCGCCAGGCGATTCGCGCCGTGGGGGATCATATCGACCGTCGTCAGTCCTTTGCCGCCTTCACGGTAAGCACCTTCACTCTGGTTGGCGGCAAGCGCGCCGCCCCATAAAAATCCTTGTGGAAAAACAGACATTCTTACCTCGCTTTCAATTTATGCTTTTGCTGCGTTGTTCTGTACCGGTGCGGTCTGCAGGGCGCGCGCTTTTTCAGCCTCATCTTCGACCGGGATATCCTCAAACCCTAAAAGCAGGGTCAGAACAAACGACAGCACCACTGCCAGCCCCATCACGCCGAACACCCAGACGATGGTCATCGGGTTCGCCGGGTCAAAGAACTGCACGCTGGTGAACAGCCCCGGTGCCGCCATCGAGTGGCTGGCAAGACCGGCCATGCCGGCGACCGCCCCGCAGATAAAGCCGCTGATCAGGCTCGCAATCAGCGGACGTTTCAGACGCACCGCCACGCCGTACAGGGCCGGTTCAGAGATCCCCGCCATAATGGCGGAGGCTGCTGCCGCCAGCGCCGTCTGGCGCAGCTCCGGGTTTTTGGTTTTCCACGCCACCGCCAGCGACGAGCCGCCGAGCGACAGGTTGGCGCCGATTTCCGACGGCATCACCATCCCTTCCTTGCCCGTTTCGGCAATCGTCTGAATGATGGTCGGCGTAAAGACGCGGTGCATCCCGGTCATCACCAGCAGCGGCCAGAGCGCGCCCATGATGGCGACGGAGAGCCAGCCCAGGTAGCCGTGAATGGTGTAGACCAGCGCGGAGATGGCGCTACCGATCCAGATCCCCAGCGGCCCAATCAGCACGATGGCGAGCGGGGCGGCAATCAGCACGATCAGCATCGGCTTGAGGAAGTTTTTCGTCACCGCCGGGGTAATGCGATCCACCCAGCGTTCGATGTACGACAGGCACCAGGTCATTACCAGCGCGGGGATGACGGTGTAGGTGTATTTCACCGCCGTCACCGGAATAAAGGCGAACTCAACGTGCTCGCCCTGCGCGGCTTTCGCCATCAGCTCGATAAAGCTCGGGTGCACCAGCACGCCGGCAATGGCGATGGCCAGCGACATGTTGGTTTTGAATTTCACCGCCGCCGAGGCCGCCACCATCAGCGGCAGGAAGAAGAAGGCGCCGTCGCCGATGACGGTCAGAATAGTGAGCGTCGGCGCGCCTTTTGGCAGCACGCCGGTCATCTCGAGGATCATCGCCAGCAGCTTGACCATCGAGCCGCCGATGATCGCCGGGATCAGCGGAGACATGGTGCCGATCAGCGCGTCGAGGATCCCGGCGCCAACGCGGCGTAAGGTCATCTTCTGCGGACCTTCCGGCACTGCGGGCTGCAGGTCCGTGGGCAGCAGGCTCACCACTTCGCGGTACGCCTGTGAAACCGTGTTGCCAATAATGACCTGGCACTGGTTGTCGTTGCGTACCACGCCGAGCACGCCGCTGATGCTTTTCAGTCGCGCAGCGTCGGTCAGGCTTTCGTCTTTCAGTACGAAACGCAGACGCGTCATGCAGTGGGTGACGGCGACGATGTTCTCTTTACCGCCCAGCGCGCTGATAACGTCGTTCGCCAGCGCAGCGTAATTTTTGGCCATCGGATGTGATCCTGTTATTGTTGTGAGACATGTAGGAAACCGGTTCCACATAATCATCATGAGTTTCTGTGAATGAAACAAGATCGCTTTTTGACCATTTTTTCGTTTCGTGATGCAGATCGCAATGGGGTATCGAAAGCGTGATTTCACCGCTGCGACAATTTTTTTGCAGTGCAGTACACTGCGTTCCATCAGATTCAGACGGAATAACACTATGACCACGATGCTTGAAGTGGCGAAGCGGGCAGGCGTTTCGAAAGCCACGGTGTCCCGGGTGCTGTCGGGAAATGGCTACGTCAGCCAGGAGACCAAAGACCGGGTGTTTCAGGCCATTGAAGAGAGCGGCTATCGCCCGAATTTGCTGGCGCGAAACCTGGCAACCAAACGTACCCAGACGCTGGGGCTGGTGGTGACGAACACCCTCTATCACGGCGTCTACTTTAGCGAACTGCTGTTTCACGCCGCGCGCATGACGGAAGAAAAGGGGCGGCAGCTGATCCTCGCGGACGGCAAGCACAGCGCGGATGAAGAGCGCGAGGCGATCCAGTACCTGCTCGATATGCGCTGCGACGCGGTGATCATCTATCCGCGTTTTCTGAGCGTGGAAGAGATGGATGAGATCGTCGAGAAGTGCGAACAGCCGATTATGGTGCTCAACCGCCGCCTGCGGAAAAACAGCAGCCACTGCGTCTGGTCAGATCATAAAGCCTCCAGCCAGGAGGCGGTGTCGCAGCTGATTGCGAAAGGGCACCGGGAGATCGCGTTTATCACCGGCTCGCTGGATTCTCCCACCGGGGTTGAACGTCTCTCCGGCTACAAAGACGCGCTGGCGCAGCACGGTATTCCGCTGCGCGGGGGGCTGATTGCGCAGGGAAAGTGGAACCCCGCCAGCGGCGCGGCGGCGGTTGCCGAACTGCTTGCGCGCGGTGAATGGTTTACGGCGCTGGTGGCGAGTAATGACGACATGGCGATCGGCGCCATGAAGCAGCTCCACGACAGCGGCGTGGCCGCACCGGACGCGGTGTCGGTGATCGGTTTCGACGACGTGGCCATCGCGCCCTACATCGTGCCGTCGCTCTCCAGCGTGCGTATTCCGGTGACGGAGATGATCAAAGAGACCATCAGCCGCCTGATCTTCATGCTCGACGGCGGTGAGTTTAAGTATCAGCAGACCTTCTCCGGCGAGCTTGTCCTGCGCGACTCCGTTATTGACGGCCCGCACCGCTGATGTCGACAGCTGTCATCGTCATAAGTGACGATGACAGCACCATCGTGATTGTTAAATTCATCTAAAATCAACAGGTTAATTATTGGCACGGTTTATGAATATCTCCGCGCATAACTGTAATGCTGGAGAAGCAGATGAACCGTTTTATTATGGCCGATGCCAGTAAGTGTATTGGTTGCCGTACCTGTGAAGTGGCGTGCGTGGTTTCCCATCAGGCGGAGCAGGACTGCGCGTCGCTCACCCCTGACACCTTCCTGCCGCGCATCCACGTCATCAAAGGCGTGAATATTTCCACCGCCGCCATCTGTCGCCAGTGCGAAGACGCACCGTGCGCGAACGTTTGCCCGAACGGGGCGATTAAACGCGAGAAAGGCTTTGTGCACGTCATGCAGGAGCGCTGCATTGGCTGCAAAACCTGCGTGGTCGCCTGCCCGTACGGCGCGATGGAGGTGGTTGTTCGTCCGGTGGTACGCAACAGCGGCATGGGTCTGAGCGTACGTGCGGAGAAAGCCGAAGCCAACAAATGCGATCTTTGCTATCACCGCGACGCCGGTCCGGCCTGCATGGAAGCCTGCCCGACGCATGCGCTGGTCTGCGTGGATCGCGAGAAGCTTGAGCAGATGAGCGCCGAAAAGCGCCGTCGTGCGGCATTCGACACGTCGTCATCGCTGCTGTTCTGAACCGTATGTGCAGTAACGGCGTACAGCTGCGCGTGCGGGGCAAGGTGCAGGGCGTGGGGTTTCGTCCCTTCGTTTGGCAGCTGGCGCAGGCGCTTCAGTTGACCGGCGACGTCTGCAATGATGGAGAGGGCGTGCTGGTGCGCCTCGCGGGTAATGGGGGGGCCTTTACCGCGAGGCTGCATCAGGACTGCCCACCGCTGGCACGCATTGACCACGTTGAAACGCATCCGTTTACGTGGGCGCAGGTGCCGGAGGACTTTACCATCCGCCACAGCGCGGGCGGGACGATGGACACGCAGATTGTCCCCGACGCCGCGACCTGTCCGGCGTGCCTGGCTGAAATGCGCGACCCTGCCGAGCGCCGCTATCGCTATCCGTTCATCAACTGCACGCACTGCGGGCCGCGGTTTACCATTATCCGCGCGATGCCCTATGACCGTCCGGCCACGTCAATGGCCGCATTTCCCCTCTGCCTGCCGTGTGAGACGGAATACCGTAACCCAGCCGATCGACGTTTTCACGCCCAGCCGGTAGCCTGCCCGGACTGCGGGCCAGCGCTGGAATGGCGTGCGGGCAACATCACCGCTTCCCGTGAGGCTGCGCTGAGCGCGGCGGTGGCGATGCTGAAAAGCGGCGGCATAGTCGCGGTCAAAGGGCTGGGCGGTTTTCATCTCGTCTGCGACGCGCGTAATCCGCAGGCGGTCGCGACGCTTCGGGCACGCAAGCAGCGTCCCGCGAAGCCGCTGGCGGTGATGATCCCGAATGCGGACGGCGTGCCGGAGGCGATCCAGACGCTGTTACGCTCCTCCGCAGCGCCGATTGTGCTGACCCCAAAAGCCTCGCTTCCCGGGTTTCCCGAAGGGATTGCACCGGGACTCGATTGTATTGGCATCATGCTTCCCGCTAACCCGCTGCAACATTTGCTGATGATGGACTGCCGGCGCCCGCTGGTGATGACTTCCGGCAACCTTAGCGGCAGACCGCCTGCCATGACCAACCAGCAGGCGCTGGATGAGCTCGGCGACGTCGCGGACGGCTTCCTGCTGCACAACCGCGATATCCTGCAGCGGATGGACGATTCGGTGGTGGATCGCGACGGCGCGATGCTTCGCCGCGCGCGCGGTTTTGTGCCCGATGCCGTCGCGCTGCCTGCGGGTTTTGAGAATATCCCCGCCATGCTATGCACTGGCGCTGAGATGAAAAACACCTTCTGCCTGGTGCGTGGCAGCCAGGCGGTGCTGAGCCAGCATTTTGGCGATCTCGGTGACGAGGGCGTCGAAGCGCAGTGGCGCGGCGCGCTATCGCTGATGCAGAAAATTTACGCCTTTCAGCCGGATCGCGTGGTGTGTGACGCCCATCCGGGCTATCACACACAACGATGGGCGCAGGCGCAGGGGCTGCCGGTCGAAACCGTGCTGCACCATCACGCCCACGCGGCGGCGTGCCTGGCGGAGAACGGCTGGCCGCTCGACGGCGGAGACGCGATTGCCCTGACGCTGGACGGGATCGGCATGGGCGAGAACGGCGCGCTGTGGGGCGGGGAGTGCCTGCGGGTGAACTATCTCGCGTGCGAGCGTCTGGGCGGGCTGCCTGCCGTTGCGCTGCCGGGGGGCGATCTGGCGGCGCGGCAGCCGTGGCGTAATTTACTCGCCCACTGCCTGGCGTTTGTCCCTGACTGGCAGCAGTACCCGGAAACGCGCGCGGTTCAGCGTGAAAACTGGCCGCTGCTGGCAACGGCGATCCGGCGCTGCATCAACGCGCCGCAGGCCTCGTCCTGTGGTCGTCTGTTTGATGCGGTCGCCTGCGCGCTGGGTATTGAAACCCAATCCTGGGAAGGTGAAGCGGCCTGCCGGCTGGAAGCGCTGGCCTCGCAGTGCGCGGGCGTCGACCATCCGGTGACGCTGGACGTGGATAACCTCGCGCAGTTCTGGCAGCAGTGGCTGAGCTGGCAGGCGGAATCCTGCGGGCGCGCGTGGGCGTTTCACGACGCGCTGGCAAAAGGGCTGGCGGAACTCGCCGCGCGCCATGCCCGACGCCTGTCGCTGTCAACAATCTGTCTCAGCGGCGGCGTGCTGCACAACCGTCTGCTGCGCGCACGCCTGCGTCATTATCTTTCTGACTTTACGCTTCTTTTTCCTTCGCGCCTGCCCGCAGGTGACGGAGCGATCTCCTTCGGGCAGGCGGTGGTTGCCGCTGCCCGGTCATGTTCACAAAGGACTTAAAATGTTACGACTCTTACGCAATGAACCTCGCGCCGCGCTTCTGCTGCTGGCTCTGGTAATGGCAAACCTGCTGGCCTGGGGATGGGCATGGCACGCTTTTAGCGGCAGCACGGCGCTGATGGCCGCCAGCCTGCTGGCATGGTGCTACGGGCTGCGTCACGCGGTGGACGCTGACCACATCGCGGCGATTGATACCGTGACGCGTAAGATGATGCAGCAGGGCAAACGTCCTTCCGGCGTGGGGGCGTGGTTCTCGCTGGGGCACTCCACCATCGTGGTGCTGGCCTCTATTGCTATCGCCGCGACCGCGACGGCGTTTCAGAAAAACATGGAGTGGTTCCACGAAACCGGCAGCCTGATCGGCACCGCGGTTTCCGCCACCTTCCTGCTGGCGATGGCGCTGGTGAACATGGTGATCCTGCGCGGCGTCTGGCGCAGTTTTCAGGCGCTGAAACAGGGCAGGCCCGTGCAGGGCGATATTACGCTCCCTGCCCAGGGCGGCGTCATGAACTGGCTGTTTGGCAAAACCTTCCGCCTGGTGAATAAAAGCTGGCAGATGTATCTGGTCGGTTTCCTGTTTGGCCTCGGTTTTGACACGGCCACCGAGATTGGCGTGCTGGGGATCTCTGCCGCCAGCGCGTCAAGCGGGATGTCGGTGTGGTCAATCATGGTCTTCCCGGCGCTCTTCGCCAGCGGCATGGCGCTGGTGGATACCCTCGATAACCTGCTGATGGTCGGCGCCTACGGCTGGGCGTTCAACAAGCCGCAGCGCAAGCTCTACTACAACATGACCATCACCGGCACCTCCGTGGTGGTGGCGCTGTTTATCGGCGGGCTGGAAGCGCTGGGTCTGCTGATGGACAAATTTGCCCTCAGCGGCGGCGTGTGGGATCTGATTGGCACGGTAAACGACAATCTGGGCAACGCCGGGTTTGTGGTGGTGGGGCTGTTTGTCGCCTGCTGGCTGATCTCCATGGTCAACTACCGCTGGCGCGGCTATGACGCGCTGGTGGTACGTTCCTGAACCGGCTCCTGCACGGCGCAACCTCCGCGACTTCCTCAATGGCTGGCGCATAGCGGCATACCGATAAAAAAGATGCTGAAAATGTAGAACTTTTGCGGAATAAATATATTCCGCATTCTTCGCTTGTGTGAAATAACGAGAAAGATAATTGAGTTATTTATAAAAATTCGCCATGATTCGCCTCCTGCTGATGATGTCTTTTCAGACTGAGTCGGCTGACAATAATAAAGCTGGATGATGTTTTTAATCTGTTTCAGATTAAAGTATTTACGAAAATAATAAATAAGGGATTGATAGCGATGATATATCTACTTTGCATTTATTTGATGAATAGAATACGTAAAAAAAAGCCCCGGAATATCGGGGCGGTGAATAATAAAATCCAAAGATTAAGACAGCGTAGACTTGCTGTTGGCCGGGTAAACGAAGCGCTACCCGGCAAAACGAGGGTTAAGCAGGTAACAGTTTCAGCAGAGCGAAAGCCTCCTTCATCCGGTCTTCACTAACCACAAAAGCGCGAATCTGACCCTCGTTATCGGCGCCGCGCGCGACCATTCCCTGCGGTTCGAGGGTAATTTGCCAGTTCAGATCCTGACGCTGCGTTTCACCGGCAAGATGCAGCGGTAATTCCGGCGTTTTGACTTTAATCAGCATGGCGGGTAATTTCAGCGGCGCGCTGCCGCCGAGCAGGTTTTTCGCCAGATACATCGCACTTAATTGAATTGGCTGTAAAAATGGCAGCACATGACCGTTAATTTCAGCGCAGTCACCTAACGCGTAAATATCAGGTTGCGTGGTTTGCAGGTAGCTATTTACCTTCACGCCACGCTGTATTTCGGCGCCTGCGAGATGCGCCAGCGCGGTTTCCGGGCGCAGGCCCGTTGCAGCGATTACCACATCCACCTCAACGCTGCGGCTGCGGTCGAGCGTGGCACGAATGCCGCCTTCGGTTTTGCTCAGGCTTTGCAGCTGCGATTTCAACAGCACATGCACCCCCATGTCGGTCAGGCGATGCTGTAAGCGACTGCTTACTTCTGCCGGCATCAGCGACGACAGAATGCTCGCCGCATGGTCGACCAGAGTCACGGATTTACCCGCCCGGCAGAAATCCATCGCCAGCTCGGTGCCTATCAGCCCGCCACCAACAATCATTACCCGCTGCGCGTCGCGAAGCGCCGTTTCGCTGGCCTGGTACTCCTGCTGGCTGTTGAGGGTGATCGTCAGCTCGCGGCCCTCAATCGGCGGCACAAACGCAGAGGCACCCGTGGCCAGCACCAGCCTGTCGTACTGCCAGGTTTTCTCTTTTGCTTTTACCACGTGGGCGGCGGCGTCGATGTCGGTGACCCAGGTGTAGGGAAACAGACGCAGGTTAAACTGTTCCGCGAACTCACCCGCCGTCTGGCGGGTGAGGTCCTCGGCGCGCTGATTCTGGCTAATGACGTGGCTCAGATCGGGCTTGTTATACTCGTCCATGCTGTCGGCGGCGATCACCGTCAGCGGCACGCTGGCGTCCTGCTTGCGGATGTTTTTCACCAGCTGGCGGGCGGCAAAGCCCGAGCCGATGATGACGATACCGTTGTTCATTTTGCCTCCGTACCCAGTTCGTCAAAGACGTCTTTACCGAGTGAACATTCCGGGCAGAGGAAGTTTTCCGGCACGTCACTCCACGGCGTGCCCGGAGCAACGTCCTGCAGCGGCTCGCCCAGTTCAGGATCGTAAATCCACTGGCAGACGCTGCACTGCATGCGCGGTCCGGGATCGGCGGCTGCCGCGGCGGCGCAGGCGCAGGTTTCCTGCTGTGCGGTCGGTTCGGCAGCTTGCGGAAGCGGTGCGAGCGCCCACTGGCGGGCAATGTCGCGGCCGTGCTGGCGGCAGACCTCCAGGGCGTCGATATCCGGGCGCCATTTCGCCTT
The DNA here is from genome assembly GCF_020149545.1 of Enterobacter cloacae complex sp. ECL352. Classification (NCBI taxonomy): domain Bacteria; kingdom Pseudomonadati; phylum Pseudomonadota; class Gammaproteobacteria; order Enterobacterales; family Enterobacteriaceae; genus Enterobacter; species Enterobacter cloacae complex sp. ECL352. The sequence continues at coordinate 1,319,765 of NZ_CP083709.1, read as the reverse complement.
CAGGCTGAGGGACATTTCAAAGCCCGCATCCTGTAAACGGGTGGAGAGACGGTCTACCGCGCCGCCGCTCCAGCCGTGGGAGCCAAAGGCGCTGGCGCGCTTGTTGCGAAAACGCAGGCCGGTCATCTCTTCTACCAGACCGGCAATTTTCGGCATCATCACGTTGTTCATGGTGGAGGTGCCCACCAGCACGCCCTTAGAGCGGAAGACGTTGGTCAATACCTCGTTCTTATCGCTGCGCGCCACGTTGAAGATTTTCACCGCCACGTTGGGGTCCACTTCGTTGATGCCCTGGGCAATGGCGTCCGCCATCATGCGGGTGTTGTTGGACATGGTGTCGTAGAAAATAGTGATGCGGTCTTCCTGATAGTCCGCCGCCCACTTCAGGTACAGCTCCACAATCTGGGGGGGATTTTCACGCCACACCACGCCGTGGGAGGTGGCAATCATATCCACAGGCAGGTTAAAGCCGAGGATCTCGGTGATTTTCGGCGTCACCAGGCGGCTGAACGGCGTCAGGATGTTGGCGTAGTAGCGCTGGCACTGCTCGAACAGCTCGGTCTGGTCCACTTCGTCGTTGAACAGGCGCTCGTCGCAGTAGTGCTGGCCGAAGGCGTCGTTGCTGAACAGCACCGCGTCGCCGGTCATGTAGGTCATCATGCTGTCCGGCCAGTGCAGCATCGGGGTTTCCACGAAGATCAGCTGCTTGCCGTTGCCGATATCCAGCGCGTCGCCGGTTTTTACGGTGCGGAAGTTCCACTCCGGATGGTGGTGGTGGCCGTTGATTGAGTCGATGGCGTTAGTGGTGCAGTAGATCGGCGTGTTCGGAATGTAGGACATCAGCTCGGTCAGCGCGCCGGCATGGTCCTCTTCCGCGTGGTTGATAATGATGTAGTCGATGGCGTCCAGGTCGATTTCACTGCGCAGGTTCTGCACGAACTCGCGGCTGAACTTGTGATCGACGGTATCGATCAGCACGTTTTTTCCTTCGCGGATGAGATAGCTGTTGTAGCTGCTTCCGCGCAGCGTTTTGTATTCCGTCCCGTGGAAATCGCGCACTTCCCAGTCACGTTGACCCACCCAATGAATGTTATTTTTAACCAGAATAGACATAGCAACCTCTACGTAATACAGCATTTTCAAATAAGATGGTTTTCCTATATCAAGTTGCGTGCCAGTTTTTAATTTATTGATTTAACTTAATTAATATTTTTATGATCCGTAGTGGTTAGTCATTATGACTATCAAAAGCAGTGTCAATATGACAACATCCATTGTCAAAATGACAGCGAGGTCAATATGAGCTTTTCCGTAGACGTGCTGGCGAAGATCGCCATTGAGCTGCAGACCGGTATCGGCCATCAGGACCGCTTTCAGCGGCTGATCTCCACGCTGCGCCACGTGCTTGAGTGCGATGCGTCCGCGCTGCTGCGCTACGAAGGACGGCAGTTTATTCCGCTGGCTATCGACGGGCTGGCGAAGGACGTGCTTGGACGGCGTTTTACCCTTGAGGGCCATCCGCGTCTGGAAACTATCGCCCGCGCGGGTGACGTGGTGCGCTTTCCGGCGGACAGCGACTTGCCCGACCCGTACGACGGGTTGATTCCCGGACAGGAGAGCCTGAAGGTGCACGCCTGTATCGGCCTGCCGCTGTTTGCCGGACAAAACCTGATCGGCGCACTGACCCTCGACGGCCTGTCGCCGGACCAGTTTGACACCTTTAGTGACGAAGAGCTGCGTCTGATTGCCGCCCTGGCCGCCGGGGCGCTGAACAATGCCCTGCTGATTGAACAGCTGGAGAGCCAGAACATTCTTCCCGGCAGCCCGGCGGCGTTTGAGCAGGTGACGCACACGGAGATGATCGGCCTCTCTCCGGGCATGGCGCAGCTCAAAAAAGAGATTGAGATTGTCGCCGCCTCAGATTTGAACGTGCTGATCTTCGGGGAAACCGGCACCGGCAAGGAGCTGGTGGCGAAGTCCATTCACGAAGCGTCGCCGCGCGCGGTGAACCCGCTGGTGTACCTCAACTGCGCCGCGCTGCCGGAAAGCGTGGCGGAAAGCGAGCTGTTTGGTCACGTAAAAGGGGCGTTTACCGGGGCCATCAGCAACCGCAGCGGCAAGTTCGAAATGGCCGATAACGGCACGCTGTTTCTGGACGAAATCGGTGAGCTCTCCCTGTCGCTGCAGGCCAAGCTGCTGCGCGTGCTGCAGTACGGCGACATCCAGCGCGTGGGGGATGACCGCAGCCACAGAGTGGACGTTCGCGTGCTGGCGGCCACCAACCGTGACCTGCGTGAAGCGGTGCTGGCAGGGCAGTTCCGCGCCGACCTGTTCCATCGCCTGAGCGTGTTCCCGCTTACCGTGCCGCCGCTGCGCGAGCGCGGGGACGACGTGGTGCTGCTGGCGGGCTTTTTCTGCGAGCAGTGCCGTCTCAGGATGGGGCTTTCCCGCGTGGTGCTGAGCCCGGGTGCGAGGTCGCATCTGCTGAGCTACGGCTGGCCGGGCAACGTGCGCGAGCTGGAGCATGCGATTCACCGCGCGGTGGTGCTGGCGCGGGCGACGCGTTCGGGTGATGAAGTGGTGCTCCACGCGCGTCATTTTGCGCTGCAGGATGAAACCGCACCGGCTGTCGCCCAGGCAGTACCCGAGATAGCGAATGAAAATCTGCGTGAAGCCACGGAGACATTTCAGCGTCAGATGATTACCCGCGCGCTGGAGCAGAATAACCGCAGCTGGGCGGCGTGCGCGCGGGCGCTGGAGATGGACGTCGCCAACCTGCACAGGCTGGCGAAGCGTCTGGGACTGAAGGGTTAGATAATCCCGGCCTGATAGAAATCCTGCAGGTTGATGGCGCCGCACAGCCTGCCGGCGTCATCCACCACCGGTGCGGCGGTAATTTTGCGCTTCATCAGCATCTCTTTGGCTTCAATGGCGCGGCTCTCGGCGTTCAGCGTCAGCCCGCCTTTGGTCATGGCGTCCGACACTTTGGTTTCCAGCCTGCCGCCGCCCACCAGCCAGCGGCGCAGGTCGCCATCGGTGAACACGCCCTTAACGCTCCCGCCGTCATCGCACACCGCAACCAGCCCAAGGCCGGTGCGGCTGAGCTCCAGCATCGCGTCCATGACGCTGGTATCGAGTTTGACCTGCGGAATGGCATCGTCGGTGCGCATCAGGTGGTGAACCTTGTTGAGCAGGCGTGCGCCGAGCGCGCCCGCCGGATGCGAACGGGCGAAATCTTCTTCGTTAAAGCCGCGCGCCTGCATCACCGCCATTGCCAGCGCGTCGCCCATCATCAGGGTGTTAACGGTGCTGGAGGTCGGGGCGAGGTGCATCGGACAGGCTTCACGCTCAACGGAAATATCCAGCGTCGCCTTGGCGGCCAGCGCCAGCGGCGAGCGGGATTTTCCGGTCATCGCCAGCAGGGCGACCGATTTTTCCTGCAGGCGCGGAATAATCAGATCCAGCTCTTTGGCCGAACCGGAGTAGGAGATAAACAGCATCACGTCGCGGCTTTCAATCATCCCCAGATCGCCGTGCAGCGCCTCTGCCGGATGCACGAAGAACGCTGGGGTGCCGGTGCTGGCGAGCGTCGCGGCAATCTTTTTGCCGATATGGCCGGATTTACCGATGCCCGCCACGATCACTTTGCCTTCGCAGTGGATAATGGTGTTGGCCGCGCGGACGAAATCCTCGCCCAGACGTTCCGGCAGGCGGCTGGCTTCCTGCAGTTCCAGCATCAGCGTCTGGCGGCCCGTTTCTAACAGAAAATCACTCATCTCTCTCTCCGGTTACGATCACGTCGATTCCTTTCTCTTCCAGCGCTTTCTTGAACGCCGGATCGATACCCGCGTCGGTAATCAGCTTATCAACGCTTTCAAGGCTACAGACAATGTTGGGGCTTTTGCGGCCAAATTTCGACGAGTCTGCCATCAAAATCACTTCCCGCGCGGCGTTGCACATGGCTTTACTGACGCTGAACACCTCGTTGAACGTCGTAACGCCGGCGTTCAGGTCGATGCCGTCGGTGCCCATAAAGAGTTTATCAAAGCTGAAGTGCTCGAAGGCATTCTCCGCCAGCTGGCCGTGAAACGACGCCGATTTTTTGCGGAAGGTGCCGCCGGGCATCAGGATGGTCTGCTCGCTGTCGAACTCTGACAGGGCGTTGACGATGTGCAGGCTGTTGGTCATCACCGTGATGTTGTTAAAGCGGCTGAGCAGCGGGATCATCTGCAGGACTGTGCTGCCTGCATCCAGAATGATGGAATCGCCATCGTGGATAAATTTGACGGCGGCTTCGGCAATCAGCGCTTTCTGGTGGGTATTGATCAGCGTTTTGTGGTCGATAGGCGGGTCCGCTTCGTCCTTATTGAGCACCACGCCGCCGTAGGTTCGAATGACGGCACCAGAGTTTTCGAGCAATACCAGGTCCTTGCGTATTGTCGTGCCGGTGGTGTCAAAGTAGTGGGCCAGATCCTCTACCGAGCATTTTCCCTGCTTTTGCAGATGCTCGAGAATGGCCGCCTGCCGCTGACGAGGTTTCATAGGCGCTTCGTTCCTTAGGTTGCGAAATGATAATTTCGCAAGTCTATAGCTTTCACAACGAAATTATCCATGTTTCAGATTAAGCGCTAATGATAGTGCATTCTGACAGAGTGGATCATGGGGAAAGATCACATCAGGCCGTAATTCCTGCAGCGAAATGCCGTTGATTGCCTGGATTTTCATCGGTCGGGCAAAGACGGTCATGCCGCGCATGATGAGGGAATCGCAAACGTGATTGTTTTCATCCAGCGCAACGGCGACGACCACGCGCGGTTTGAAGCGTCCACCGGAACGCCCGACCCCGACGCGACCTTTCTGACACAGCGCGTCAAACGCGCGGTTAAACTGGTGGATCTGCCAGCCGCCAAACGCCATCTGGCAAATCCAGGCGAGGGCGGCGACGGTGATGAGTGCGGTGACCATATCGGCTCCTTGTTTTGTTCCCTCTCCCGGTGGGAGAGGGTTAGGGTGAGGGCATCAGGCCGCTCGATCAGAACATCACCTGCCCGCCGGTGACGTTAATCGACTGCCCGGTGCAGTACGAGGCTTTCGGGCTGGCGTAAAACAGCAGCATGTTCAGCACGTCCTGATAATCGCACCCGCGCTTCAGCGGCACTTTATCGATGTAGTACTGCTCCACTTCCTCAGCCTTGATGCCGAGCTTGGTGGCGTACTGCGGCAGCAGGGACTGGAACATCGGCGATTTCAGCAGATTGCCCAGCATCAGCGAGTGCACGGTAATGCCGTACTCGGCCAGATCCAGCGCCAGAGACTGCGTCAGCCCCACGCCGCCAAACTTCGCCGCGCTGTAGCCGGAGTTATGCTTGCTGCCCACTTTCCCTGATTTGGAGTTGATCTGAATGATGCGCCCCTGAACGCCGTCGCGGATCATCAGACGGGAAAACTCGCGGGCGCAGAGGAAATAGCCCACCAGATTCACCTGCAGCGAGCGGTCAAAGTCCCCCAGCTCGAAATCGCTGATAAAGGCCGCTTTCGCAATCCCCGCGCTGTAGACCAGCAGGTCGGTACGCCCAAAAATCTCGTCCACGCCGCGGGCCAGCGCCATCACGCTCTGTTCGCTGGTGGCGTCGGCGCCAAACCCGTACGCCATCCCTTCACCAAACTCGGTGTTAATGGTGTCCGCCACGCGGGCGGCTTTTTCACTCTGAATGTCCACTACCGCCACGCGGTAGCCCTCTGCGGCAAGCCCACGGCAGAGGAACTCGCCTAAGGTTTGTCCTCCACCAATGACAACGGCAACCTGACTCATGTGTTTCTCCTTAATTACGCAACAAATTTTAACGTGCAGCCTGGGGTGACAGCCTGCGGAACCGGGCCCGCCACGTGAACCGTGCCGGGATATTCGGCCTGCGGCTGGCCGTCGAAACGCAGGGTGATGTGGCCCAGCTCGCGCAGGTTTTGCTCGGCCACGTCGCCGACGGCGGTCACGGCATAGCGCGCCTCGCCCAGCTCCAGCTGGCTCCCGGCCTTCAGCTCGCCCTTCAGCTCGCCGTGACAGTGGATAAAGCAAAACTCTTCGATATCCGCCGGGGCGCCTTCGCGGAAGGTGATCAGCATCTGGTCGCTCAGCGCGTCAGCCGCGCTCTGGCCGATGCGGGTAATGGTGGTCTGGTAAATCACGGTCATCGCAGGAACCTCTTATTGATAAATAAAGCCGGAGACAAACCAGGCAATCAGCACCGTCGGCGCGCCCGTCAGGAAGCGGCTCACCAGCACGGACGGCACGCCCACGCGCACGGTGTCCTGGCGTGCTTCCGCCAGCGACAGCCCTACGGGGATGAAATCGCACGCCGCCTGGGCGTTAATGGCGAACAGGGCGGGCAGGGCGAGGTGCGGGGGAATGTTCCCCAGACCAATCTGCACGCCAATCAGCACGCCGATGACCTGGGCAATCACCGCGCCCGGGCCGAGGAACGGCGACAGCAGCGGGAAGGAGCAGATCAGCGCCAGCGTCACCAGCCCGAGCGGGTGGCTGGCGAGCGGGGCGAGGCCGTGGGCAATCCAGTCGCCCAGGCCGGACGCCATGATGATGCCGATCAGCGCCGAAACGAATGCCATAAACGGCAGGATGGTTTTCAGCACCGTGTCGATGGTGTCGCGCCCTGACTGGAACAGCACCGCTACGGCGGACCCCATGCCCATCCCGACCTTCGCCAGCAGGCCGTCGCTCTGCTCGGTGATTTTCTTGCTGGTGTCGTACTCGCGCGGGGCCGCTTTTTGCGGCGCGGCAGTGCCATTCACCAGAGTGATGTTGTCCTCCTTCACGCCTGAGACATAAATGTCCTCAAGGATGTACTGCGCCAGCGGGCCGGATTTTCCGGTGGAGTGAATATTCACTGTCGGAATGCGGCGCTTCGGATAGATACCGCAGCGCAGCGTGCCGCCGCAGTCGATCACCGCCACGCCGATTTCCGCTTCCGGCGGCTCGCCCTCCTTGAAGCCGTCGACCGCTTCCCAGCCGGTTAGCTCGCGCAGCCTGTCGACGATCGCCGGGCGCGTGCCTGCGGTGATGTAGACGATCTTTTTGCCTTCGGTGGCGTCGAACTCCAGCGGGCCGCCCCAGCCGCCCGTGCCTTTCTCAATGCGGATCCGGTTCATGCTGTGGCTCCTGAAAGATGGACTTTCTGTTCAAGCTGGATGCCCATTTTTTTCTCAAAAATGGCGGTGGTGAGGTCGGTCACCCAACCGCGGAAGAAGTTGGTGACCAGGCCAACCAGCAGGTAGCTCACCGCCAGCGGGCCGAGCGGCAGGCCAAGGGTGGTGAGACCGCTGGCGATCCCGAGATAGACAAACAGCTCGCCGGGGTTAATGTGCGGGAACAGGCCGTTCATCGAATGGCAGCTGTAGGAGGCGGCGGCGTAGTAGCTCGGCTTGTACTTTTCCGGCATGAAGCGGCCGAGGCTTAAGGTCATCGGGTTGCAGAACACGAAGGTGCCGATGAACGGCAGTACCAGGTAGCGGGACAGCGGATTACCGGCACAGCGCTGGGCGAAGCGTTCGATGCGCTGCTGGCCGATAAAGTTAATCAGCGCGTTCATGATCACCAGCAGGCTGATCAGCAGGGGCAGGATCCCGGTCACCATGCCGGTGAACACTTCTCCGCCTTTCTGAAACAGCCCGATGAACCACTCGGCGCCGTGGGTGATGGTTTCTATCATTCTTCTCTCCTGTGAGGCTTTTTTGTTTTTGTGTTGCGGGGCTAATAATAATCACTTTGAAAGGTTTTAAAGTGTTAGTTAGATCTCACAATGAAAGAAAAATGGATTATTTTGAAAGTTTATTGATGGGGTCAATGATTTCGGTGGAAAAAAGGGCGGATTTGCGTGGGGGAGGCGCGTACCGCTTCCTTGAGGTGTTGCGAATGCTTTACCATACTGGGTTCTTATCGAACCCGTTAAATGGATGTCTCATGTTCAAGCGTCGTTATGCAGCGCTGTTGCCTGCGCTTATTCTGCTGTCTGCCTGTAGTAGCAAACCTAAGACCGAAGCCGTTCAGCAAACGGCGGGCGCGCCTTCCGGAGGATTCCTGCTGGAGCCGCAGCACAATATGATGCAGATGGGCGGCGACTTCGCGAATAACCCGGCGGCCGAGCAGTTCATCGATAAAATGGTGAGCAAGCACGGCTTTGACAGACAGCAGCTGCACGAAATTTTGTCTCAGGCCAGGCGACTGGACTACGTGCTGCGCCTGATGGACAGGCAGGCTCCAACCGCCCAGGTGCCGAGCGGGCCGAACGGCGCGTGGCTGCGCTACCGCAAACAGTTTATTACCCCGGACAACGTGCAAAACGGCGTGGTGTTCTGGAATCAGTATGAAGATGCGCTCAACCGCGCGTGGCAGGTCTACGGCGTACCGCCTGAAATCATCGTCGGGATTATCGGCGTAGAAACCCGCTGGGGCCGCGTGATGGGTAAAACCCGCATCCTGGACGCGCTGGCGACGCTCTCCTTTAACTATCCGCGCCGCGCGGAGTATTTCTCTTCCGAGCTGGAAACCTTCCTGCTGATGGCGCGCAGCGAGCAGGACGATCCGCTCGATCTGAAAGGGTCGTTTGCCGGCGCGATGGGCTACGGCCAGTTTATGCCGTCCTCCTATAAGCAATATGCCGTCGACTTTAACGGGGACGGTCATATCAACCTGTGGGATCCGGTAGATGCCATCGGCAGCGTGGCGAACTACTTCAAAGCGCACGGCTGGACGCCGGGCGGCCAGGTGGCGGTGCAGGCGAACGGTCAGGCGCCGGGGCTGGAAAACGGCTTCAAAACCAAATACAGCGTTGCGCAGCTGACGGCGGCGGGCTTAACACCGACTCAGCCGTTGGGCAATGTCGATCAGGTAAGTCTGTTGCGTCTGGATGTGGGAACCGGTTATCAGTACTGGTACGGCATGCCGAACTTCTACACCATCACCCGTTATAACCACAGCACTCACTATGCGATGGCCGTATGGCAGCTGGGGCTGGCGGTATCGCAGGCCCGCGTGCCGGCAGCGTCTCCGTTTAGTCAGTAAGTCATCTTATTCCCCCTCTCCCTGTGGGAGAGGGCTGGGGTGAGGGCACCCGCGCGCACCTATTTCCTGCAGAAACATTTCGCCACACTCCCTTTTCAAACCCGCCATTTACATCTTCACCGCCTTTCATTATTGTTATGTTATAACATTTAACGTGGTGTCAGAATGTCAACGTCCCTTTTTTCTCTGTCTGCTCTGGCTCGGCTTTTGCTGGCGCTGGTGCTTGTTGCCTTTATCGGGCTGGCCGTGCGCTGGGCGGTGGCATTGCCATGATTGTGATGAATGAACTGGTCGCGGGATATGAACGTCAGCCCGTTACGCGGCCCCTCTCGGGCACGATTGAGCGCGGCAGCATGACCGCCATTATCGGCGCTAACGGCTGCGGGAAATCCACGCTGCTGAAAACGCTGGCGGGATTTATTCCTCCCGTCAGCGGCGGCTTCCGTTGGCAGGGGAAGCGCCCGGTAATCGGCTGGCTGGCACAGCGTCACGCGCTGGAGGCGCAGTTTCCGCTGACCGTACAGGACGTGGTAAGCATGGGCTGCTGGCCGGGCATGTCGCTTTTTTCCGGGTTTCGTCGCGAAACGCGGTTGCGCATTGCCAGCGCGCTTGAGCGCGTCGGGCTTGAGTCCATGGCGTTATCCACCATCGATGAACTCTCCGGCGGTCAGTTTCAGCGCATGCTGTTTGCCCGCGTCCTGGTGCAGCAGGCGCCGCTGGTGATGCTGGATGAACCCTTTACCGGAGTCGATGAAGCTACCTGCAGCGTGCTGATGGATCTGATGCTGGAGATGTATATGAAGGGGCAAACGCTGCTCGCGGTACTGCACGACAGCGAGCGCGTGTCGCGCCATTTTCCGCAGACGCTGCGGCTGGATGCGGACGTTCCCCAGTGGAAAACCGAGCGGGTGAGGGTGGCATGATCTGGCATCTCTTTTTTCAGCCGTTTATTGAGTACGGCTTTATGCGTCGCGCGCTGGTGGTTTGCCTGGCGCTCTCGGTCAGCACCACCGCGCTCGGCGTGTTTCTTCAGCTGCGTCGGATGAGCCTGATGGGCGACGCCCTTTCTCACGCCATTTTGCCGGGTGTCGCCGTGGGGTATTTGCTCAGCGGTATGTCTCTGCTGGCGATGAGTATTGGCGGTTTTATCGCGGGAATTACCGTGGCGCTGCTGGCCGGTCTGGTCAGTCGACGCACGCCGCTGAAAGAAGATGCCAGCTTTGCCGGGTTTTATCTCGGCTCGCTGGCGCTGGGGGTCACGCTGGTGTCGCTTCGCGGGTCGAATGTCGATCTGCTGCATCTGCTGTTTGGTTCCATCCTCGCCGTGGACAACGACGCCGCGCTGTTCGTCACGGGCGTGTGTATGTTCACCCTTATCACGCTGGCGCTCTTTTATCGCGGGCTGGTGACAGAAGCGTTTGATACCGCCTGGCTGCAGGTGAACGCCCGCTGGCTGCCTGGGTTGCTGCACGGACTGTTTCTTGCGCTGCTGGTGCTTAACCTGGTGGCCGGTTTTCAGGTGCTCGGCACGCTGATGGCCGTCGGGCTGATGATGCTTCCGGCCGTGGCAGCCCGCTACTGGGTGCGCACGTTACCTGCCTTACTCCTGATGGCGGGTATCAGCGGTATCTTCTGCGCATGGCTGGGGCTGAGCCTCTCCTGGTCGATGAGTCTGCCGGCCGGGCCGTCCATCGTGCTCACCGCCAGCGCGCTGTTCTTTATTTCCATTTTACTGGGCACGCGAAGCAGGCTCGCTGGCAGCCTGCGGGCGTATTTTTAACGCAAGGGGAAACGATGAAACGTACAGGATTTGTAGTGGCGCTCGCGCTGGGGATGATGTCGCACGGCGTGATGGCGAAAACGCTGAATGTGGTGACCAGCTTTTCGATTCTGGGGGATATCACGCAGGAGGTAGGCGGTGACCATGTGAACGTGACGACGCTGGTCGGGCCGGACGGCGATCCGCATACCTTTGAACCGTCGCCGAAAGACAGCGCGGCCCTGAGCAAGGCTGATGTGGTGGTGGTGAACGGCCTGGGGCTGGAGGGCTGGCTTGATCGTCTGGTAAAAGCCTCCGGGTTCAAAGGGCAACTGGTTGTCGCCTCAACAGGGGTGAAAACCCACACGCTTGAGGAAGATGGAAAGACTGTGACCGATCCCCATGCGTGGAACAGCGCGGCGAACGGGGCGCTCTATGCGCAAAATATTCTGAACGGGCTGGTGAAAGCCGATCCGCAAGATAAAGCGGCGCTCGAGGCTACCGGTAAGCCGTATATCGCGGAGCTGACGCAACTGGATAACTGGGCCAAAACGCGCTTTAGCCAGATCCCGCCGGCGAAGCGTAAAGTGCTGACCAGCCATGACGCGTTCGGCTATTTCAGCCGCGCTTACGGCGTGACGTTTATGGCGCCGCAGGGGCTGTCGTCTGAGAGCGAAGCCAGCGCGGCGCAGGTCGCTGAGATTATCAATCAGATCAAAGCCGACGGCGTGAAAACCTGGTTTATGGAAAATCAGCTCGATCCGCGTCTGGTGAAACAGATTGCGTCGGCGACGGGCGCACAGCCCGGGGGCGAGCTTTACCCCGAAGCGCTGTCGGCAAAAGGTGGGGTGGCAGACACCTACATTAAGGCGTTTCGCCACAATGTGAACACTCTCGCTGACAGCATGAAATAACCTTTCCACCGCCGGTGCGTCCGTACCGGCTTTTTCTGAAGCCCCCTCGTAAAACCGGAAGTCCATCCCCACATCTGACGAGAAAGTGCTATCTTGTGCAGCACGTTTTTCTGATGCCAGGAGCGAGAATGACTGACCATGAATTGATGCAGCTTAGCGAGATCGTTGGCCTTGCGCTGAAGCAGCGTGGCGCGACAATCACCACTGCGGAATCCTGCACCGGCGGCTGGGTGGCGAAAGCGATTACCGATATTGCCGGCAGTTCCGCCTGGTTTGAACGCGGTTTTGTGACCTACAGTAACGAAGCTAAAGCTCAGATGATTGGCGTGCGTGAATCCACGCTTGAACAGCATGGCGCGGTCAGCGAACCGGTGGTGATCGAGATGGCCATTGGCGCGCTCAAAGAGGCGCGGGCAGATTACGCCATTTCCATTAGCGGCATTGCAGGCCCGGACGGCGGCAGCGACGTGAAGCCTGTCGGCACCGTCTGGTTTGGGTTCGCCACCTCCAAAGGGGAAGGGATCACCCGCCGGGAGTGCTTCAGCGGCGATCGCGAAAGCGTGCGTCGTCAGGCAACCGTTTATGCGTTAAAAACGCTCTGGCAACAATTTCTACAAAACACTTGATACTGTATGACCATACAGTATAATTGCACCAACAGAACAGAAATCCACGGTGAAGCACAGTCGCTTCTCCCGGCATGACAGGAGTAATAATGGCTATCGACGAAAACAAACAGAAAGCGTTGGCGGCAGCACTGGGCCAGATCGAAAAGCAATTCGGTAAAGGCTCCATCATGCGCCTGGGTGAAGACCGTTCCATGGATGTGGAAACCATCTCCACCGGTTCGCTTTCTCTGGATATCGCGCTGGGCGCTGGCGGTCTGCCTATGGGCCGTATCGTAGAAATCTACGGGCCAGAGTCCTCCGGTAAAACCACCCTGACGCTGCAGGTGATTGCCGCGGCACAGCGCGAAGGTAAAACCTGTGCGTTTATCGATGCCGAGCACGCGCTGGACCCTGTTTATGCCCGCAAGCTGGGCGTGGATATCGACAACCTGCTGTGTTCTCAGCCGGACACCGGTGAGCAGGCGCTGGAAATTTGTGACGCGCTGGCGCGTTCTGGTGCCGTTGACGTTATCGTGGTCGACTCCGTTGCCGCACTGACGCCAAAAGCCGAAATCGAAGGTGAAATCGGTGACTCGCATATGGGCCTCGCGGCACGTATGATGAGCCAGGCGATGCGTAAGCTGGCGGGTAACCTGAAGCAGTCCAACACGCTGCTGATCTTCATCAACCAGATCCGTATGAAAATTGGTGTGATGTTCGGTAACCCGGAAACCACTACCGGTGGTAACGCACTGAAATTCTACGCCTCTGTCCGTCTGGATATCCGCCGTATCGGCGCGGTGAAAGAGGGCGAGAACGTGGTCGGTAGCGAAACCCGCGTGAAGGTTGTGAAGAACAAAATCGCCGCGCCGTTCAAACAGGCTGAGTTCCAGATCCTCTACGGCGAAGGGATCAACTTCCTCGGCGAGCTGGTTGACCTGGGCGTGAAAGAGAAGCTGATTGAAAAAGCGGGCGCCTGGTACAGCTACAACGGTGACAAGATTGGTCAGGGTAAAGCGAACGCGATCTCCTGGCTGAAAGAGAACCCGGCTGCGGCGAAAGAGATTGAGAAGAAGGTGCGTGAGCTTCTGCTGAACAACCAGGACTCCAAACCTGATTTCGTGGTGGATGCCGCGGATGCTGAAGAAACTAACGAAGACTTTTAATTGTTTCGTTTAAAAATGAAGGGCTGCTGATGCGGCCCTTTTTGCATTTCTGAATCAGCAGGTTTTTTATGAGTGAACCGACAACACGTCGACCCGCGTATGCACGCTTACTGGACCGCGCGGTGCGCATCCTGGCCGTTCGTGACCACAGTGAACAGGAGCTGCGGCGAAAACTGTCGGCTCCGGTGATGAGTAAAAACGGGCCGGAAGAGATTGATGCCACCGCGGAAGATTATGACCGCGTGATTGCCTGGTGCTATGAGCATCGTTATCTTGATGACGAGCGTTTTGCCTCACGGTTTCTCGCCAGCCGCGGCCGTAAAGGATATGGGCCCGCGCGCATCCGGCAGGAACTGAACCAGAAAGGGGTGGCCAGGGAGTCCATCGAAAAAGCGATGCGCGAATGCGATACTGACTGGTGCGAGCTGGCCAGAGAACAGGCGATTCGTAAATACGGCGAACCGCTGCCGCGTGAGTTTTCAGAAAAAGTTAAAATCCAGCGCTTTTTGCTCTACCGCGGCTTTCTGATGGAAGATATTCAGGATATCTGGCGTAATTTTGCCGATTGAACGCATGCGGGATTTTACTTCCCACTAAAGAAAACTTATCTTATTCCCACTTTTTCCAGTAGCTGGTCTGTCCAACGGTTTACCGATACAGGCTGGCTACGACATTTCGTTAGCTTGATTTCAGGATAATTATGAGCAAGAGCACCGCTGAGATCCGTCAGGCGTTTCTCGATTTTTTCCATAGTAAGGGACACCAGGTTGTTGCCAGCAGCTCCCTGGTACCGAACAACGATCCGACTCTGCTGTTTACCAACGCCGGGATGAACCAGTTCAAGGATGTGTTCCTTGGTCTCGACAAGCGTAATTATTCCCGCGCCACAACCTCACAGCGTTGCGTGCGTGCGGGCGGTAAACACAACGACCTGGAAAACGTCGGTTACACCGCGCGTCACCATACGTTCTTCGAAATGCTGGGTAACTTCAGCTTCGGCGACTACTTCAAACACGATGCTATTCAATATGCGTGGGAACTGCTGACCGGTGAAAACTGGTTCAACCTGCCAAAAGAGCGTCTGTGGGTTACCGTCTATGAAACCGATGACGAAGCCTACGAAATCTGGGAAAAAGAAGTCGGGATCCCGCGCGAGCGTATCATTCGCATCGGTGATAACAAAGGCGCGCCATACGCGTCTGACAACTTCTGGCAGATGGGTGATACCGGCCCTTGCGGTCCGTGCACCGAGATCTTCTACGATCACGGCGACCACATCTGGGGTGGGCCTCCGGGCAGCCCGGAAGAAGACGGCGATCGCTACATTGAGATCTGGAACATCGTGTTCATGCAGTTCAACCGTCAGGCCGACGGTACGATGGAGCCGCTGCCGAAGCCTTCCGTCGATACCGGTATGGGCCTGGAGCGTATTGCAGCGGTTCTGCAGCACGTTAACTCCAACTACGAAATTGATCTGTTCAGCACCCTGACCAAAGCCGTTGCGAACGTTACCGGCGCGACCGATCTGAACAACAAATCGCTGCGCGTTATCGCGGACCACATTCGTTCCTGTGCGTTCCTGATTGCCGACGGCGTAATCCCGTCGAATGAAAACCGTGGCTACGTGCTGCGTCGTATCATTCGTCGTGCCATCCGTCACGGCAACATGCTGGGCGCGAAGGACACCTTCTTCTATAAACTCGTTGGGCCACTGATTGGCGTGATGGGTGCTGCCGGTGATGAGCTGAAACGCCAGCAGGCGCAGGTAGAGCAGGTTCTGAAAACCGAAGAAGAGCAGTTTGCGCGTACGCTTGAGCGCGGCCTGGCGCTGCTGGACGAAGAGCTGGCGAAACTTAAGGGCGACACGCTGGATGGCGAAACCGCTTTCCGCCTGTACGACACCTACGGCTTCCCGGTTGACCTGACGGCGGACGTTTGCCGCGAGCGCAATATCAAAGTTGACGAAGCGGGCTTCGAAGCCGCGATGGAAGAGCAGCGTCGTCGTGCGCGTGAGTCCAGCGGTTTCGGTGCGGACTACAACGCGATGATTCGCGTTGATAGCGCGTCTGAATTCAAAGGTTATGACGCGCTGGAACTGACCGGCAAAGTGACCGCCCTGTTTGTTGACGGTAAAGCCGTGGACAGCATCAGCGCGGGCCAGGATGCGGTTGTCATTCTGGACAAAACGCCGTTCTACGCGGAATCCGGCGGTCAGGTTGGCGATAAGGGCGAGCTGAAAGGCAACGGCTTTAGCTTTAGCGTCAGCGACACCCAGAAATACGGTCAGGCGATTGGTCACCAGGGCAAACTGGTTTCCGGTTCTCTGAAAGTGGGCGAGGGCGTACAGGCTAACGTGGATGAAGCTCGCCGCGCGCGCATTCGTCTGAACCACTCTGCAACCCACCTGATGCACGCAGCCCTGCGCGACGTGCTCGGTAACCACGTTGCACAGAAAGGTTCTCTGGTTAACGACAAAGTGCTGCGTTTCGACTTCTCGCATTTTGAAGCGATGAAACCGTCTGAGATCCGCGCGGTGGAAGATCTGGTGAACGCGCAGATCCGTCGTAACCTGCCAATCGAGACCCACATCATGGAGCTCGAGGACGCGAAGAAAAAAGGTGCGATGGCGCTGTTTGGCGAGAAATATGACGACCGCGTTCGCGTGCTGAGCATGGGCGACTTTTCTACCGAGCTGTGCGGCGGTACGCACGCATCGCGCACCGGTGACATCGGCCTGTTCCGCATTGTTTCCGAATCCGGTACGGCGGCAGGCGTGCGTCGTATTGAAGCGGTGACCGGTGAAGGCGCAATCGCCAGCCTGCATGCGCAGAGCGATCAGCTGCACGACATCGCGCAGCTGCTGAAAGGCGATAGCCAGAACCTGGGCGAGAAAGTGCGCGTTGCGCTGGATCGCACGCGTCAGCTGGAAAAAGAGCTGCAGCAGCTGAAAGAGCAGGCTGCGGCGCAGGAGAGTGCAAACCTCTCCAGCAAGGCTGTAGACATTAAGGGCGTCAAACTGCTGGTCAGCGATCTGGCGGGCGTTGAGCCTAAGATGCTGCGTACTATGGTCGACGATCTCAAGAACCAGCTTGGTTCTACCGTTATCGTGCTGGCGACAGTGGCAGAAGGTAAGGTTTCTCTGATTGCGGGCGTCTCTAAGGATGTGACCGACCGCGTTAAAGCAGGGGAACTGATTGGTATGGTCGCTCAGCAGGTGGGCGGCAAGGGTGGCGGTCGTCCGGACATGGCGCAAGCCGGTGGTACGGATGCAGCGGCACTTCCGCAAGCTTTGGCCAGCGTTGAAAGCTGGGTAAGCGCGAAACTGTAATAACTACAAAGCACAAGCAGACGCCATAGCGGTAACGTTATGGCGTCTTGTTCACTGTGCTATCGATAACGATAAAGTCAGGTTGAGTTTGTGTATATCGGCTAAACTTACGTTTAACAGAATGTGATGCCGTGACTGCTTACACTTTACGTGTTTGTCATCGCTTACTTTTTGGCGTTATATGATGGATAATGCCGGGATACAAGAGACCCGACTCTTTTAATCTTTCAAGGAGCAAAGAATGCTGATTCTGACTCGTCGAGTTGGTGAGACCCTCATGATTGGGGATGAGGTCACCGTGACAGTTTTAGGGGTAAAGGGTAACCAGGTACGTATTGGTGTTAACGCTCCTAAAGAAGTATCTGTCCACCGTGAAGAGATCTACCAGCGTATCCAGGCTGAAAAATCCCAGCAGTCCAGTTACTGATATTGTCGCGTCTCGCTGTCGGGCGAGACGCAACCCTCCTGTCATTTTTCCTGCTCAACGTTACCGTTTAATTTCAAACGCTCTCTTTTTAACCACTCCGTTACCCTGAACTCGCCCTTACGCCGCTATTTCTGCAAAGGTTTTCTGTGAAGATGCCTGCAAAATCCGCTTATAAAACACCCTCTTTGCGGCTTTTACATGCGAATTGCGTGTGATTTGTGCAAACGATAAAAGCTTTTGGAAAATTGTTTGACTTATAAGTCCCAGAAAGTAATATATGCGCCACGCAGCGACGAGAAGCTCTTAACGAGTAACTCGAAGCACTCGAAAGAGGCGTTGTGTGGTGAGGTGGCCGAGAGGCTGAAGGCGCTCCCCTGCTAAGGGAGTATGCGGTCAAAAGCTGCATCCGGGGTTCGAATCCCCGCCTCACCGCCATTTTGCATCCGTAGCTCAGCTGGATAGAGTACTCGGCTACGAACCGAGCGGTCGGAGGTTCGAATCCTCCCGGATGCACCATCTATTACTTCATATTGCTTTAGAAGTGATATGAATATCGAGCAGTACAATAGTAAATCCCGATGCATCCGTAGCTCAGCTGGATAGAGTACTCGGCTACGAACCGAGCGGTCGGAGGTTCGAATCCTCCCGGATGCACCATTTACTATTTCTGAAAGCAGTACCCTGATGCATCCGTAGCTCAGCTGGATAGAGTACTCGGCTACGAACCGAGCGGTCGGAGGTTCGAATCCTCCCGGATGCACCATATTCTCCGAGATAATAGCCACGCTGTTGTTTCAAGGTCTGCGAGTTAATCGCGAGCACCAGGGAGGATAACGTTGCTTCAGCAACGGCCCGCAGGGCGAGGCGCAGCCGAGTAATCCTCCCGGATGCACCATTTACTGTTTCTAAAAGCATTTCCCGATGCATCCGTAGCTCAGCTGGATAGAGTACTCGGCTACGAACCGAGCGGTCGGAGGTTCGAATCCTCCCGGATGCACCATCTTTTCCTTCTTTGTTTATTCCTTCGACGTTCCGTCAGTAATCACACTCTCAGTCAGCGACAAAAATCACCATTTACGATAAAGTAATGCTTTGTTAATCGTTTAGCGAGAGCACGATGTACGCACAGTATGACGGTTTGATCTTCGATATGGACGGCACTCTCCTGGATACCGAACCCACGCATCGTCAAGCCTGGACTGACGTCCTGGGCCGCTACGGAATGCGTTTCGATCTTCAGGCGATGATTGCCCTCAACGGATCTCCCACCTGGCGTATTGCGCAGGCCGTGATTGAACTGAATCAGGCCGATCTCGACCCGCACCTGCTCGCGCGCGAAAAAACCGATGCGGTAAAAGCCATGCTTTTAGATACCGTACGCCCTCTGCCGCTGATTGATGTGGTAAAAGAGTGGCACGGGCGCCGCCCGATGTCTGTAGGAACCGGGAGCGAAAGCGCGATTGCAGAAGCTTTGCTCAACCATCTTGGCTTGCGCCACTATTTTTCTGCCGTGGTCGCCGCCGATCATGTTAAACATCACAAGCCCGCACCGGACACCTTCCTGCTTTGCGCAGAATTAATGGGCGTCCCGGCGGCAAAATGTGTCGTGTTTGAAGATGCCGATTTCGGCATCCAGGCCGCGCGTGATGCCGGAATGGATGCGGTGGATGTGCGCTTACTGTGAGTGACGCGCTGTCACTTGCCTCATTATTCGCCAGCAGTTTTTTAAGCGCCACGCTGTTACCGGGAAATTCGGAAGTGGTGCTGGTGGCGATGCTGTTGTCCGGCGTGAGTCAGCCCTGGCTGCTTGTATTAATAGCAACAATGGGTAATAGCCTTGGAGGGCTGACTAACGTTATTCTTGGGCGTTTCTTTCCGCTGCGCGAAAAATCGCGCTGGCAGGAAAAGGCAGTCGGCTGGCTAAAACGCTATGGCGCTGCCACGCTGTTATTAAGCTGGATGCCTGTAATAGGCGATTTACTGTGTCTGCTGGCGGGATGGATGCGCATCTCCTGGGGACCGGTGCTCTTTTTTTTGTGCCTTGGCAAGGCGTTGCGCTATGTTCTCGTGGCGTGGGCAACACTACAGGGTATGACGTGGTGGCACTAATTGGTGGAATGAATACGCGACCTTCAATCGTCAACCATTACAATTATGCTGAGTAACATTACTTTGACAGGCGGGAGGTCAATTTGATCCCGGACGTATCTCAGGCGCTGGCCTGGCTGGAAAACCACCCTCAGGCATTGAAGGGTATTCAGCGTGGTCTTGAGCGTGAAACGCTGCGCGTTAACGCGGACGGTAGCTTAGCGACGACGGGTCACCCGAAGGCGTTAGGCTCGGCGCTGACACATAAATGGATCACAACCGATTTCGCTGAGGCACTGCTGGAGTTCATCACGCCAGTAGAGGGTGATATTGATCATATGCTGACGATCATGCGCGATATCCATCGCTACACCGCGCGCAACATGGGCGACGAACGTATGTGGCCCCTCAGCATGCCGTGCTATATCGAGCAGGGCCAGGAGATTGAGCTGGCGCAGTACGGCACGTCAAATATCGGCCGGCTGAAAACGCTCTATCGCGAAGGGCTGAAAAACCGCTACGGCGCGTTGATGCAGACGATCTCGGGCGTGCATTACAACTTCTCGCTGCCAATGGCGTTCTGGCAGGCGAAATGCGGTGAAACGGATAAAGACGCGATCTCTGAAGGCTACTTCCGCCTGATCCGCAACTATTACCGTTTCGGCTGGGTGATCCCGTATCTGTTTGGTGCCTCCCCGGCGATCTGTTCTTCGTTCCTGCAGGGGAAACCGACCACGCTGCCGTTCGAGAAGACCGAGTGCGGAATGTACTATCTCCCGTACGCCACCTCTCTGCGCCTGAGCGATCTCGGTTATACCAATAAATCGCAAAGCAATCTCGGTATTACGTTTAACGAATTGCACGAATATGTGGCAGGATTGAAGCGGGCGATCAAAACCCCGTCGGAAGAGTACGAGAAAATCGGCCTCGAAAAAGACGGCAAGCGCCTGCAAATCAACAGCAATGTGCTGCAGATTGAAAACGAGCTGTATGCGCCTATTCGTCCTAAGCGCGTAACGCGCAGCGGTGAAACCCCGTCGGATGCGCTGCAGCGCGGCGGGATCGAATACATTGAAGTGCGTTCGCTGGATATCAACCCGTTCTCACCGATTGGCGTTGATGAGCAGCAGATTCGCTTCCTGGATCTGTTTATGGTCTGGTGCGTGCTGGCGGATGCGCCGGAAATGAGTTCAGACGAACTGCTCTGTACCCGTACAAACTGGAATCGCGTGATTCTGGAAGGGCGTAAGCCGGGTCTGACGCTGGGTATCGGCTGTGAAACAGCACAGTTCCCGCTGACCAAAGTCGGCAAAGATCTGTTCCGCGATCTGAAGCGTGTTGCCCGCACAATGGACAGCATTGACGGCGGCGACGCGTATCAACAGATCTGCGACCAGCTGGTGGAATGTTTTGATAATCCGGAACTGACGTTCTCAGCGCGTATTCTGCGTTCTATGATCGATCAGGGCATTGGCGGCACGGGGCGTTCACTCTCAGCGGAGTACCGCGAGATGCTGATGCAGGAGCCGTTAGAAGTGCTGAGCGAAGCAGATTTTGCCGCGGAACGCGATGCGTCCGTGGTGCGTCAGAAAGAGGTTGAAGCGGCGGATACCGAGTCGTTTGAGGCGTTTCTGGCGAAGCAGGCTTAAGCAGAAAAGAAAAAGGCCACATCGCTGTGGCCAAAATATACATCTCTGAATTCAGGGATGATGATAACAAATGCGCGTCTTTCATATACTCAGACGTGCATTCTGTAGAAGAGTTCAGTTTATTTTAAAAAAAATCACTATCGGAGGTGACGTATGCCGTTATTAGATAGCTTTACTGTCGACCATACCCGTATGGAAGCACCTGCAGTACGCGTGGCGAAGACCATGCACACCCCGCACGGCGACACGATCACCGTCTTCGATCTGCGTTTCTGCGTGCCAAATAAAGAAGTGATGCCAGAGAAAGGCATTCATACCCTGGAACACCTGTTCGCCGGTTTCATGCGTGACCATCTGAACGGCAACGGCGTTGAGATCATCGACATCTCTCCGATGGGCTGCCGTACCGGTTTCTACATGAGCCTGATTGGCCAGCCGGAAGAGAAACGCGTCGCTGATGCGTGGAAAGCGGCGATGGAAGACGTGCTGAAGGTGAAAGAGCAGAACCAGATCCCTGAGCTGAACGTTTACCAGTGCGGTACTTACCAGATGCACTCTCTGGAAGAAGCGCAGGACATCGCGCGTCACATCATCGAGCGTGATGTTCGCGTGAACAGCAACGAAGAGCTGGCCCTGCCAAAAGAAAAACTGCAGGAACTGCACATCTAGTGCACCTTTTCCCTCTCCCTCCGGGAGAGGGTAGGGTGAGGGTGGTTTAACCCCATGACCACAACCTCAACATTCTCCTTTACCCATCGTCCCCTCGTTCCGTTTGCCCATGATTACGTTCATGGTGACAGCGAGCCGTGGCATGAGCACGACTGCGCGCAGCTGTTGCACACCCTGAGCGGCGTGGTACGGGTCGATACGGCTTCGGGCTGTTGGGTTGTTCCTCCCGGTCGCGGCGTCTGGCTACCGGCGGGGACCCGCCACTCGCTTCGCATCACCGGCAACGTGGCGGCGCGAACGCTGTTTATCGATCCGCTGGCGCGGGCCGATCTCCCGGCCACCTGTCAGATCGTGCAGATCGCGCCGCTGTTGCGCGAGCTGATCCTCGTCTCCCTTGCTTTACCTGAATCGTACTCGCCCGGCAGCCGGGATGAACGCGTCTATGAACTCATTCTCGATGAAATCCGCACTATGCCTGTGCTGCCGTTTCATCTGCCGGAGCCGGAAAGCGAGGCGTTACGTCACCTGTGTCTGCAAATCCGGCAAAACGCGGGGGAGAGCTGGAGCAGCGCGCAGGCCGCGAGCATGATGAACGTGAGCGAGCGCACCCTGAACCGCCATTTTCAGCAGCAGACGGGATTAAGCTACGGCGAGTGGTTGAGAAGGGCGCGCCTGCTGGAAGCCTTAGTGCGGCTGGCGCAGGGCCAGCCGGTGCTGCGCGTGGCGCTGGATCTGGGTTACGGCAGCCACAGCGCCTTTACGGCGATGTTCCGCCGGGTGATGGGCGTCTCACCCAGCGATTACTTTAAGAACGACTGACGGCGTTTAAGAGCGCCTGAAGCGACGCGCGCGCCACGTCGCTGTCGATGCCCACGCCCCAGCGGCTGCTGCTGTCCTGGAACAGGCAGCGGATGTAGGCCACCGAGCGGCTGTCGCTGCGTTCGCCTAACGTATGCTCGTGATAATCCTTAATCACGAACGGGGCGTTGACCCAGCGGCTTAAGCCGTGAGCGGCGGCGGAGAGCAGACCGTTACCCTGACCTTCCAGCTGACGCGTTCCCCCCTGCGTAGCGATGCTTGCCGTCAAACGCAGCTGGCCGTCCTGCTGGCTGTCGCTGCGGTAGGATTGCAGCGCAAACTGCGGCGTGGCTACCAGGCCGTAGCGGGTGCGGAACAGCTGCCACAGCGCATTCTGCGTCATCTCTTTTCCGTGGCGATCGGTTTCCTGCTGCACGTGCTGGCTGAAATCCTGCTGCAGGGCGCGGGGTAATTTCAGGCCATGATTCTGTTCGATGAGCCACGCGCTGCCGCTTTTCCCTGACTGGCTGTTTACGCGGATCACCGCTTCGTAGGTGCAGCCGATATCCTGCGGATCGACCGGCAGATACGGCATCTCCCAGCGCTCGCCAGGCCTGCGGGCATCAAAACCTTTTTTGATCGCGTCCTGGTGCGAGCCGGAGAAAGCGGTATAGGCCAGCCGTCCGGCCCACGGGTGGCGCGGATGCACCGGCAGCTGGTTGCAGACTTCCACCACTTCCACGATCCGGTTCATATCGCTAAAGTCGAGATTCGGGCTGACGCCCTGGCTGTAGAGGTTCATCGCCAGCGTCACCAGGCAGACGTTGCCCGTGCGCTCGCCGTTACCAAACAGACAGCCCTCCACGCGGTCTGCCCCCGCCATCACGGCCAGCTCGGCGCTGGCGACGCCGGTACCGCGGTCGTTATGCGGATGCACGCTGATGCAGACATCCCGGCGGCGGCTGAAGTGGCGACAGAAATACTCGATCTGGTCGGCATAGACGTTCGGCGTGCTCACTTCGACGGTGGCCGGTAAGTTGATCACCATGGGCCGTTCGTCGCACGGCTGCCAGATCTCCGCCACGGCTTCACAGATCTCCAGCGCAAACTCCGGCTCGGTAAAGCAGAAGGTCTCCGGGGAGTATTCATACTGCCAGCGGGTGTCCGGGTTCTCTTCACACAGCTGACGAATAAGCCGCGTGGATCGCGTCGCCAGCTCAACGATTTGCGCTTTTTCCATGCCGAACACCAGGCGGCGGAACAGCGGGGCGGTGGCGTTATACAGATGGACGGTGGCCTGTTTCGCACCGCGCAGGGATTCGAAAGTGCGATGGATGAGATCTTCCCGCGCCTGGGTTAATACCTGAATCGTGACGTCATCCGGGATGCGGTTCTCTTCAATCAGCTGGCGAACAAAGTTGAAGTCTGTCTGCGAGGCGGATGGGAAAGCCACCTCAATTTCTTTAAAGCCGCAGCCCAGCAGCAGATCCCAGAACTGCAGCTTGCGGGTGCTGTCCATGGGCTCAGCAAGGGCCTGGTTGCCGTCGCGCAGGTCGGTGGAGAGCCAGCGCGGCGCGCGGGTGATGCGTTGCTCCGGCCAGCGGCGGTCGGGCAGGGAAAGGGGCGGATAGGGTTGGTACTTGTCGGCGGGTGTGTTCAGCATGATGCGCTCCTGTTGTCTTTTCACTATCGTGAATGGATTTCAGGAGCGCTGCTTTATCGACACTGACAATCGCTGTCGCGTTCTGGACACGGTGCGGTTTTTTGCCGGATGGCGGCTACGCCTTATCCGGCCTACGTTCGTAGGCCCGGTAAGCGCAGCGCCACCGGGCAACTGTCACAAGACTAGTGCGCGCCACCGCCGCCGCTACCGGCGCCAAACGGTGGTTTAGCAAACCACACCAGCCCCAGCAGGACGATAAAGATCCCCGCCGATATCCAGAAAATCTCGTTGGCCGAGATAATCAGACCCTGATTGGTGATCTGCTGGGCAATCCACCCTGACGCCTGCTGTTCCGTCATACCCATTCCCTGCAGCTGGTTGTACATCTGCTGAGAGTTCGGGTTGAACGGGTTCACCGCTTCGGTCAGCTGGGCATGGTGCATCGATTCACGGTTCGTCCACAGGGTGGTGGTGATCGACGTACCTATCGAGCCCGCCAGCGTTCGCGTAAAGTTCGACAGGCTCGATGCTGCCGCCATGCGCTCAGGCGGTAAACCGGAAAGCGTGATGGTGGTCAGTGGCATAAAGAAACACGCCACGGCAAAGCCCTGAATAAACTGCGGCCACGCGGACGCGCCAAAGTCCATTCCCGGTTCGAACGTATACGCGCGCCAGTAGAAGCACACGGCGTACATGATAAAGCTGAACGTCACCAGCCGGCGCATGTCGAGCTTGTGGGCGAAGCGGCCAATAATCGGCGACAGCAGAACCGGAATCAATCCAACCGGCGCCGAGGCTAAACCTGCCCAGGTTGCGGTGTAGCCGTATACCTCCTGCAATAGCTGCGGCAGCAGTACAATCGCGCCGAAGTAGAGCATGTAGGCGAGGCTGATACACAGACAGCCTATGGTGAAGTTTCGCGACTTAAACAGCGACAGGTCGACTATCGGGTTATCGTCCGTCAGCTCCCAGACAATCAGGAAGCTCAGCGACACCACCGCGACAATCGTCAGGATGATGATCTCCCTGGAGTTGAACCAGTCCAGCTCTTTGCCCTGGTCGAGCATGACCTGCAGGCTACCGATGCCGACAACCAGCAGTGCCAGACCAATGGCGTCGATACGCCGCTGTTCCGTACGGGTTTCTCTGCCGCGCAGCGACTGGAGCGTCAGCATTACCACGAGGGCGCCAATCGGTACGTTGATGAAGAAGATCCAGCCCCAGTGATAGTTGTCGCTGATATAGCCGCCTAAGATAGGCCCGCAAATCGGCGCGACAATCACGGTCATTGACCACAGCGCCAGCGCAATCGAGCGTTTGGCTGGCGGGTAGTTGTTCAGCAGTAAGCTCTGCGACAGCGGGATCAGCGGCCCGGCGACAATCCCCTGAATGACGCGGAAGAAAATCAGCATCGTCAGGCTGCTGGACATGCCGCACGCCCAGGAGGCAAGAACGAACAATACCGTTGACCAGAGGAACAGCTTCACTTCACCGACGCGCTTTGCCAGCCAGCCGGTAATCGGAATGGAGATGGCGTTTGCCACCC
Source organism: Enterobacter cloacae complex sp. ECL352 (assembly GCF_020149545.1). Classification (NCBI taxonomy): domain Bacteria; kingdom Pseudomonadati; phylum Pseudomonadota; class Gammaproteobacteria; order Enterobacterales; family Enterobacteriaceae; genus Enterobacter; species Enterobacter cloacae complex sp. ECL352. The sequence continues at coordinate 1,294,077 of NZ_CP083709.1, read as the reverse complement.
CAAACGAGGTAATGACCCAGGTCCCCTGGCTCAGCGACGAGCCAAGGTTACCGGCGATGGTCGGGATCGCTACGTTTGCGATGGTGGAGTCCAGCACCTGCATGAATGTCGCCAGCGACAGCGCGATGGTCATAATGACCAGCTGCGCGCCTTCCAGCGGTTTTTGCGGCTTTTGCTGTTGCATAACGCTCACCTTCGGATTAACCGGCGTTTGCCTTCACGATGTCATCGATCAGCTTGTTGACCGGATCGAGGCTAATTTCACGGGCGTTACTTTCATAAGCCGGGCTGCTGCGCACCTGGCTTGCCAGGATCTGACCGTCGCGGTTGGCGGTGTCGACCGTTACCAGCGTAGAGAGGCCGATACGCAGCGGGTGATCCGCCAGCTGTTTGGCATCCAGCTCAATACGCACGGGCAGACGCTGAACCACTTTGATCCAGTTACCGGTGGCGTTTTGCGCAGGCAGCAGGGAGAAGGCGCTGCCGGTCCCCATGTCCAGGCCGACCACTTTACCGGTGTACTTCACGTCATCGCCATAGATGTCGCTGACAACCGTCGCGCTCTGGCCGATACGCATATGGGCAAGCTGCGTCTCTTTAAAGTTGGCGTCTACCCACAGATTGTCTGCCGGCACGACCGCCATCAGCGGCGTGGTTGGGCTAATCTGCGCCCCTGGCTGGACGGAACGACGGGAGACATAGCCGGTCATCGGGCTGACGATTTTGGTACGCTGCAGGGCAAGCCACGCGTTGCGCACTTCGGTCGCCGCCTGCTGTACGGCAGGCTGGTTTTCCAGGCTGGTGCCCAGCACCATCGCCTGGTTGGCGTTGTACTGCTGAATGGCCACATCCAGCTGTGCCTGAGCGCTGGCAACGGCATCGCGGGCGTGCTGCAGCTCTTCACGGCCAATCAGGTTAGCCGTGCCGAGCGGTACGCGGCGGTTCAGGTCGCTCTGCGCCTGCGCCAGCGCCGTTTTCTGCACGTCGATGTTGGCCTGCAGCTGTTTGCTGTTGATCATCAGCTGGCGGGTCTGACGGACGCTGGAGGCCAGCGCGGTCTGTGCTTTTTCAAACGCCTGCTGGGCGTCGGTTGGATCGAGGGTCACCAACACATCGCCTTTTTGCACAAAGTCGGTATTGTCAGCCCAGACTTTCGTCACGCTGCCCGACACCTGCGCCATAATTTGTACCTGGTTCCCTGCCACGTACGCGTCGTCAGTCTCTTCAGCATGACGCAGTACTAAAAACCAATAGATCCCATATGCCACGGCAATAATGATAAAGAGCAAGGTCAACAGAAGAAGGGCGCTCTTACGTTTGCCTTTCTTGTTGGCCGGTTGCTGCGGGGTAGTGCTCTCCGCATTTGCGCTCATTGTTGTTCTCCACGATCTTCTTATTTTCACATCGGCTGAGCCGACCTGTTGTCAGAAAGGCCAGCACTGTGACGTGCTGGCCTGTCGGTTTTCTTATGAATCTGGAATGGTGAGCGTGTCGTCGCGTTAGCGCAGCGCCTCAAGAACGGCGCCGTCTTCATCCATCTGGTCCAGACGGGTGAGCAGCTTGCGAGTGATGTGCTCAAGCTGGTCGCGCTCGGCGGTGCTGAGTACAGACCAGAGTTTGTGCAGGCAATTGTGCTGAGGTGGCAGCACCTCGCGCAGGAACTGGTGACCTTTATCGGTCAGTTGCAGATGCAGGCAGCGGCGATCGTTGTCGCTTTCACGGCGCTCAATCCAGCCGCGCTTTTCGAGTTCATCGGCAATTCGGGTCGCATTGGTACGGGAGGAGCCCAGCGCGCAGCTCAGTTCGGAAGGCTGAATGCTGTGATTTTCCTGAGACTCCAGCGTAATCAACGCCATAAACAACGTCTCGTTAATCCCTTGAGCTTTCAGCATTTTATTACGGTTTTCCAGTAGCTTACCCTGCATGTGCATGCACAGGCGAGTCAGCAGGATTTCCTGATACGGGAAGTCCTCATGGCGACTGGCGCGGAATTTAAGCATTTGTTCAATGGGCGTAAACGAACTATCCATTTGGGCATAACCTCATTAATTACAGCCGATATAGTAACGATAGTGACAAATAATGTAAATGAATTATTTGTGCGGTTATATCCGCCAAACTTATGTCACCATCAGAAAGCGCCGGGTAAGTCCGTGACCCGGTGAGCACAGAAAGCGTTGGGTGTGAACCCGCTGAAGAGAGGATGTGAGGACGGGGGTCTGAACTATTCATGCCGATTGTAAATATGTCACCCACATTAAAATTTCTGGGATAAATGATTACGTTTACATTAACAGAGTGAAGGGCCTCTTAACACCCTAAGAGGCCAACTCAATGTAAATGTTAGTTAATTGCATCCTGACGGTGATAACCGCGCCACCATACTAGCAGGTTGAGGGTGGCGACGATGGCCCCGATCGCGCATACCCCCGACCAGCCCGCATGCTGCCACGCCGACGCTGAAATGAGTGAACCCGCCGCGCCGCCGATGAAGTAGCTGGTCATGTATCCGGCCGTAAGGCGGTTACGCGCCTCTGGCTTCACGCGATAGATGACGGTCTGATTGGTGATGTGAACGCCCTGAACGGTGAGATCGAGCACCAGGATACCGACGATCAGCGCCAGCACCGAGATGTGTCCGTACCAGATCGCCGCCCAGGAGAGCAGAAGTAAAACCAGCCCTGCGGAGGTGGTCAGGTGGGATTTGCCCTTGTCGGCCAGCCCGCCAGCGGGGCGTGCCCCCAGCGCGCCTGCGGCACCGGCCAGGCCGAACAGGCCAATCACCCCTTCGGAATAATTGAACGGCGGCGCGGCCAGCAGAAACGCCATTGACGTCCAGAGAATGCTGAAGTTAGCGAAGGTGAAACAGCCCAGCAGGGCGCGGGTACGCAGAAGCTTGTCCTGCGTAAACAGGCTGAAAACGGAGGCCAGCAGCTGAGGATAGTTCAGGTGGTTTTCCTGCTTCACTTTTGGCAGCCCGCGCCACAGCGCCAGCGCCATGACGACCATCAGCACGCTCGCCACCCAGTATACGGTGCGCCAGCCGCCGAGGCTTGCCAGCAGCCCTGCAACGGTACGCGCCAGCAAAATCCCCAGCAGCAGGCCGCTCATGATGGTGCCCACCACCTTGCCGCGTTTTTCCGGGGAGGCGAGGGTCGCGGCGAGCGGGACCAGGATTTGCGCCACCACGGAGAACAGCCCCGTTAGCGCGGTACCGACGATCATCATCGTCAGCGACTGGCTGCTGGCGGTGATCAGCATCCCACCGGCGGCCAGCAGGGTCATGGAGACGATCAGCATTCGGCGTTCAAACATATCGCCGAGCGGCACCAGGAACAGCAGCCCGGCGGCATAGCCCAGCTGTGCAGCGGTGACGATAAAGCCTGCGGAGCTGGCGGAGAGATTGAACGCGCGGGCGATGGTGTCGAGAAGAGGCTGCGCGTAATAGTTGCTGGCGACCGCCAGACCCGTTGCCACGGACATTAAAAGGATGAGTGCGGGGCTAAGCCCTTGAGTTGTTTTTGTCATTAGTTTCAGGAATCGTTAGTTGAGTGATTATTTTTCCGGAAACCATAATAGCTAATGATTGTGAAAGTTGGGGGATTGTTGGGTGATGTATTGTGCGGTTTAGGGGGATTGTGCGGTTTGATCCCCTCACCCCGGCCCTCTCCCAAGGGGAGAGGGAGGTCATCGTGCCCTCTCCCTCTGGGAGAGGGTTAGGGTGAGGGGTAGGGTTTTGTTTTTACTTCTGCGCTTCAAGCGCCTCTTTCACCCAGCCGTCAAACTGCTGCTGGTGGGCTTTGATCCAGCCGTCAACGTGGCCTTTCACATCCGCTTCAGACGATTTGCCCGCATGCATCATTGCGTTCTGGGCATTGATGTCCGCCAGCGGCAGCTTCATCACCGAGAACAGCTTCGCCGCCGCCGGGTTTTTCTCCGCCCAGGCTTTGTTAGCCACGATATGCATGGTGTTCACCGGGAAGCCGTAGTTCATGCCGTTCGGCAGCTTGGTGTCGATATCTTTCTGCTCGCCCGGCAGGGAGGAGAACGGCACCTGCAGCCACACCACGTCTTTGCCCGGCTTCAGCACGTCGCTCACCCAGTACGGCGTCCAGGTGTAGTAGATCACCGGTTTACCCTCTTTGAAGCGGGCAATGGTGTCGGCCATCATCGCTGAATAGTTGCCGTGGCTCACGTCGACCGTTTTCGCCAGATCGAATGCTTTGTTCTGGTGGTTAATCACCGCTTCACAGCCCCACCCCGGCGAGCAGCCCATCATGTCGGCCTTGCCGTCACCGTTGGTGTCGAACAGTTTGGCGATCTTCGGATCTTTCAGCTGTTCAATATTGGTGATGTGGTACTGGTCCGCAGTTTTCTTGTCAATCAGATACCCCTGCGCCGCACCCGTCACGAAGGTCCCTTCGCGATAGAACTTCTTGTCACCGCCGGCGGCGGCATACATGTCGTCGTGCAGCGGCTGCCAGTTGACGGCGGTAAAGGTGGCGTCACCGGAGGCAATCGAGGTGTAGCCCACGTTGTAATCTACTTCGCTCGGCGTGTTAACCGTGTAGCCCAGCTTCTCCAGCGCGCGGCTGACGATCAGGGTCTGGAAGCTCTCTTCCGAAATGGTGCTCTGCACCGGCTGTACGGTAATGCCTTTGCCAGGCAGGTCAGCCGCAAACGCGCTGGTGGAGACAAGGGTGGCAAACGCTGTGGCAAGAAGTACGTTATGTCGCATCGTTGTTCCTTATTTTGATTTCGTGAAAGGGCGGGTGAGTAACCCGACAGGACCGGTCGTATACCAGCGACGGTTGCCGCGACTGCGTGAATCACGACCGACGGCCTGGGTCAGGCGGTCAAGGATAATGGCGAGGATCACAATGCCGACGCCGCCGACGGTGGCCAGCCCCATATCGAGACGGCCAATGCCGCGCAGCACCATCTGACCCAGTCCGCCAACGGCGATCATCGAGGCAATGACTACCATCGACAGGGCCAGCATCAGCGTCTGGTTAACGCCCGCCATGATGGTCGGCATAGCCAGCGGAAGCTGAACCTTAAACAGCATCTGGCGCGGACTGGCGCCGAACGAGCGTGACGCTTCGATCAGGTCCGCAGGTACCTGGTTAATCCCCAGAATGGTCAGACGAATAATCGGCGGCAGGGCGAAGATAATGGTCACTACCACCCCCGGCACGTTGCCGATGCCGAACAGCATCACGATAGGCACCAGATAGACGAACGCCGGGGTGGTCTGCATCGCATCCAGCAGGGGACGAATTATCTTCGCCGCTCGCGGGCTGCGCGCCAGCCAGATCCCCATCGGCAGGCCGATGACAATGCAAAAGAGCAGGGCGGTCAGCACCAGCGCCAGGGTGATCATCGCCTGCGACCACGCGCCAATCGCGCCGATAGCGATCAGAGAGATCAGCGTGGCGAGCCCCATGCCCGCGCTACCGAACTGCCAGGCGATCAGGGAGAACAGGATAATCGCCACCGGCGCCGGCATGCCCAGCATCAGCTGCTGGAAGCCGTTCAGGATGTAATCCACCGGGACGCGGATCCCCTGGAAGACCGGACGGAAGTGGGTGACCACCCAGTCGATCCCTTCCGTAACCCAGCTGTCCAGCGGGATCAGCGTTTTATGGAACGGATCCATGATGTTGAAGTGTTCTGGCGCAGGCACGGGTGCGCTGTTGAGCCAGTCTGCCGCGCCGCCGCCATCGGCAGGAGCGGGCGTGGAACCCCACGCGTCGGTGGATTGTGCAGCGCTGTCCGCTGCCTCAGTGGCGCCCCACGGGTTAGATTGATCGGTCATTGTTTGCCCCCTCGCGATCTAAAGCCTGCAGCAGCATCCTTTTTGAGATGATGCCGACGTACTGTTGTTCCTCACCCACGACCGGCACGGCGCACGGCGCCTGGCCCACGTGAGAGAGCAACTCGCTGAGCGGCGTTTCGGCGTCCACGGCAAGCGGAGCGTCAATTAACGCCGTATCGATTCCCTGGTTCTCAGTGAGAGCCGTTTTCAGGGAGTCGATGGAGACAATGCCAACAAATTTATTGCCGCGTTCAACCAGATAACCGTATTCACGGTCTTCATCCTGCAGCAGCTTCAGCGCCGAGCGCGGGCCGAAGCCTGGCGTTTTACGGATAATGCCGTTTGGCGTTCGGCGGGCAATATCTTTGGCGCTAAAGACCTGGCTAATATCCACGCCGCGGAAGAAGGTGCGGACATAATCGTTCGCCGGATTATTGAGAATTTCATCCGGCGTGCCGACCTGCACCACTTCACCGTTTTGCATAATGGCAATGCGGTCGCCAATACGCATGGCTTCATCCAGATCGTGGGAAATAAAGACAATCGTTCGCTGATGTTTAGCCTGTAATTTTACCAGCTCATCCTGCATCTCGGTGCGAATTAACGGATCGAGGGCGGAGAAGGCTTCATCCATTAATAATATGTCTGGATTAATGGCTAATGCACGGGCTAATCCCACGCGCTGACGCATACCGCCGGAAAGTTCATCCGGGTACGCATGCGCATAATTTTCCAGCCCGACCTGACGCAGCGCATCAAGGGCTTTTTCCTGACGTTCCTGAGCCGGCGTGCCGGCTAATTCCATGCCGAAAGCGGTATTATCCAGCACCGTCATGTGCGGCATTAGCGCGAATGACTGGAACACCATTGCGATCTTCTTTCTGCGCACCTCGCGAAGCTCTGCGTCTGATATTCTGGCGATATCCACGCCGTCAATCAGCACCTGCCCGCGGGTGGGTTCAATCAGGCGATTGAGAAGGCGAACCATAGTGGATTTACCCGAACCGGATAATCCCATGATGACAAAAATCTCGCCTTCTTCAATGGCCAGACTGGCGTCTTTAACGCCAAGCGATAGCCCGGTTTTTTCCAGAATTTGCTCTTTCGTAAGGCCTTTCTCAATATATTTGAATGCGCGCTGCGGGTGCTCGCCAAATACTTTATAAAGATTTTTCACTTCTAATTTAATTGCCATGCAATAGAGAGTGTCCTGTTATTTGTTTATGCCGATATGATTACCATGATAAATTGTTAACGGGCATAACCCTAACATACTGAGAATCTGAGACAACCCTGAGTCGGGCTAAGAGCGGAATTTTGAAGTAAGCGAAACGGCTGAATTTCCCATGAATAAAGGGCTGAGGACGGTTTGAATTTTTCTCAATTTTTTGCTGCTGCATCGGGAAATTTCGCCTGAATCGGAATGATTCAGGCGAATATGACGTGGAAATTACAGTGTAGTTGTTTTGTAAATATTAGAGCGGGAATTGTTGGGTTTATATTAAATTAACGAACGTTAGCGTTCATTAAAAATCCCAGTCTTCATCCTCGGTTTCCACCGCTTTGCCCATCACATACGATGAGCCCGATCCCGAGAAGAAATCGTGGTTTTCGTCGGCATTGGGCGACAGCGCGGCCAGAATCGCCGGGTTCACCTCCGCCATCTCCGGCGGGAAAAGCGCGTCGTAGCCCAGGTTCATCAGCGCCTTGTTGGCGTTGTAGCAGAGGAAGGCCTTCACGTCGTCCTCCCAGCCGGTGCCGGCGTAGAGTTCCTCGGTATAGCTCAGCTCGTTGTCGTACAGATCCATCAGCAAATCGAGCGCAAAGCCTTTAAGCTCCTCGCGCTTCGCCTCGCTGACTTTCTCCAGCCCTTTCTGATACTTATAGCCAATGTAATACCCGTGCACCGCTTCATCGCGAATGATGAGCCGAATCAAATCGGCGGTGTTGGTGAGCTTGCCCCGGCTCGACCAGTACATGGGCAGCCAGAAGCCGGAATAGAAGAGGAAAGATTCCAGGAACACGCTGGCGATCTTTTTCTTCAGCGGCTCGTCGGCGCGGTAATATTCCAGAACCAGCTCTGCCTTTCTCTGTAGTGACTCACTCTCTTCACTCCAGGCGTAGGCCGCGTCCACGTCTTTGGTCTGGCACAGGGTCGAGAAAATCGAGCTGTAGGAGCGGGCATGCACCGCCTCCATAAAGCTGATATTCGACATCACCGCCTCTTCGTGCGGCGTGAGCGCGTCGCTCATCAGCGCGGGTGCACCAACGGTATTCTGAATGGTGTCCAGCAGCGTCAGGCCGGTAAAGACGCGGATCGTCAGCTGCTGTTCGGCGTGGCCGAGCGTTTGCCAGGCCGGAATATCGTTGGAGAGCGGAACCTTTTCCGGCAGCCAGAAGTTGCTGGTCAGGCGGTTCCATACCTCCAGGTCTTTATCGTCCTGGATTTTGTTCCAGTTAACGGCACTCACGCGTGACAGTTTCATCCTTTCTCCTTACAGCGCGCAGGACACGCAGCCTTCGATTTCGGTGCCTTCCAGCGCAAGCTGGCGCAGGCGAATGTAGTAGAGCGTTTTGATGCCTTTCTTCCAGGCGTAGATTTGCGCTCTGTTGATATCCCGCGTGGTGGCGGTGTCCGGGAAGAACAGCGTCAGCGACAGCCCCTGGTCCACATGTTTTGTCGCTTCGGCGTAGGTATCGATGATTTTCTCCGGGCCGATCTCATACGCGTCCTGATACAGCGCCAGGTTCTCATTGGTCATAAACGGGGCAGGGTAGTAAACGCGCCCGGTTTTGCCTTCCTTTCGAATTTCAATTTTCGATACGATCGGGTGAATGCTCGACGTGGCGTGGTTGATGTACGAAATCGATCCGGTCGGCGGGACGGCCTGCAGGTTCTGGTTATAAATGCCGTAGCGCATCACCTCGTCTCGCAGCTGCTGCCACATCTCTCGCGTCGGCAGGGTAATCCCCGCTCGGGCAAACAGTTCGCGTACTTTTTCGGTTTTCGGCTGCCAGTCGCCTTCGAGGTACTGGCTGAAATATTCCCCGCTGGCGTAGCGGGACTGCTCAAAGCCCGCGAACCGCTGGTTGCGCTCGCGCGCCAGCATCATCGAGGTGTGCAGCGCGTGCCAGGTAATGGTGTAGAAATAGAGGTTGGTGAAATCCAGCCCTTCCGGGCTGCCGTAGGCGATGCCTTCCCGCGCCAGATAGCCGTGCAGGTTCATCTGCCCCAGACCGATGGCGTGCGACGCGGCGTTGCCTGCTTCAATAGACGGCACGCTGCGGATGTGGCTCATGTCCGATACCGCCGTCAGCCCGCGAATGGCGGTCTCCACCGTGCGGCCAAAGTCGGGGGAATCCATGGTGTGGGCAATATTCAGCGACCCGAGGTTGCAGGAGATATCCTTGCCGATGTCCGCGTAGTCCAGGTTCTCGTCGTAGGCTGACGCGCTGTTGACCTGCAAAATCTCCGAGCACAGGTTGCTCATGTTGATACGCCCGGCAATCGGGTTCGCGCGGTTCACCGTATCCTCAAACATGATGTACGGATAGCCGGACTCAAACTGGATCTCCGCCAGCCGCTGGAAGAAATCGCGGGCGTTGATGGTTTTTTTGCGAATGCGATCGTCGGCCACCAGTTCGTCATAAAGTTCGCTGATGGCCACGTCGCCAAACGCTTTGCCGTAAATACGCTCGATGTCGTACGGCGAGAAGAGCGCCATCTCGGCATTCTCTTTGGCCAGCTTAAAGGTGATGTCCGGGATCACCACGCCGAGCGACAGGGTTTTGATGCGAATTTTTTCGTCGGCGTTTTCGCGTTTGGTATCAAGAAAACGCAGAATGTCCGGATGATGCGCATGCAGGTAAACCGCGCCCGCGCCCTGACGCGCGCCAAGCTGGTTGGCATAGGAGAAGGCATCTTCCAGCATCTTCATCACCGGGATTACGCCGGAGGACTGGTTTTCGATGCGCTTGATCGGCGCGCCCGCTTCACGCAGGTTCGAGAGCAGAAACGCCACGCCGCCGCCGCGTTTGGAAAGCTGCAGCGCCGAGTTCACCGCGCGGCCAATCGACTCCATATTGTCTTCAATACGCAGCAGGAAGCAGGAGACCAGCTCGCCGCGCTGGGCTTTGCCGCAGTTGAGGAAGGTCGGCGTGGCGGGCTGGAAGCGTCCGGAAAGGATCTCGTCGGCGAGCTGCTCCGCCAGCGCTTCATCACCCTGCGCCAGGGTCAGCGCCACCATCGCCACGCGATCTTCAAAGCTCTCTAAGTAGCGTTTACCGTCAAAGGTCTTCAGGGTGTAGCTGGTGTAGTACTTCCACGCGCCGAGGAAGGTCTGGAAACGAAAGCCGCTGGCGTGGGCGCGCTCGAACAGCTTCACCACAAAGGCGCGGTCGTAGCGGGTGAGCACGCGCGCGTCGTAGTAGCCCTCGTTAACCAGATAGTCGAGGCGTTCATTCTGGCTTGCAAACGTCACGCTGTTGGGCCGCACGTGAGCGGCAAAAAAGGCGTCCACCGCCTCACGATCTTTATCGAACTGAATGCGCCCCTCCCGATCGTAGAGGTTAAGCATGGCGTTTAATGCGTGGTAATCCGGTGTCGCCTGAATCACCCGTTCTGCGGTTGTCGTTGCCAAAATTCGTTCACTCCTTTACGCACGTTTTCGACGTCCTGCTGTGTCCCCATCAGCTCAAAACGATAGAGATACGGCACGCCGCATTTTTGAGAAATGACATCCCCGGCGCGGCCGAAGGCATCGCCGAAATTGCGATTCCCCGCCGCGATCACGCCGCGGATTAGCCCGCGGTTATGAGGATCGTTCAGAAAGCGGATCACCTGGCGAGGCACGGCTCCTGCCGTACCGCCGCCGCCATAGCTGGGCACCACCAGAATGTACGGTTCCTCTACCCGGATCCGCTCCCGCTCGTTCAGCGGAATGCGCACCGCAGGCAGCCCGACGCGCTCAATAAAGCGGAGCGTGTTTTCCGAGCTGCTGGAGAAGAAAACCAGCCCACTCATGCCCGGGCGGCCTGAGCGCTCAGGCGGTTAATCATGTCCGGGCGGAAGCCAGACCAGCTTGTTTCCCCGGCGACCACCACCGGAAGCTGACGAAAACCCTGCTTGCGCAGGGTATCTGCGGCCTCGGGGACCTGGTCAACATTCACCATTTCAAACGCCACGCCACGGCTTTCCATTGCCCGTTTGGTCGCGTGGCACTGAACACAATCGTTACGAGTGTAAATAATAATGCTCATGATTCGTATTTCCATTTAAAATGAGGGTACGGCGCGAATCATCGCGTCGGGTTGTGTGTATCTTGCTAAAGGAATACTAGATGTAGATGTCTTAAGTTTCAACCATACAAGATATGGGAAATTTAGATTGATATCGCCCCTGTGATGAGCACAGCGGGGCAGGGCAGGCTGTACGGGTTTTTCAAGCTAACGGGCATAAAAATGCCCCGGCGCCTGAGGCTACCGGGGCAGAATACGCGGGATTATTTACGCAGGCTGAGCAGGGCACCGACGAAGATGCCGACCGCCGCGACGGTTCCCAGAGTACATAGCGGTTTTTCACGCACGAAGGTCGTAGCACAGCTTGCCATGTCGCAGGCAGCCTGCGTGGCGCGTGAACGTCCGTTCATACGGGCGCGGGTTTCACGGAGCAGAGACTGAGCCTTACGCTTTGCGGCATCCGCTTCGTCCTTCGCGTCACTTCCCCAGGACTTCAGCACCTCTTCCAGCGTGTCCGCTAATTGGCTGACATCATTACGAATATCCTGAGCGTCGTCGTTAATATCGTTTCGGTTCGGTCTGTTAAACATACGATCCTCCGTAATTTTGTGTTCCCGTTCAGTTTAGTTCAGAAATTTAATATCTGAAGCGCATCACGCGTTATCCGGCAGTTTATGGACTATTCTGAAAGCCCTGCTATTGCTGAATACTGTAAGGTTGCCGGGCAGGAAAAGATAACGAGGAAAAGATATGTATTTACGACCTGACGAGGTGGCACGCGTTCTTGAAAAAGAGGGATTCACCATGGATGAGGTGACGCCAAAAGCGTATGGATATCGCCGCGGCGAGAATTATGTTTATGTTAATCGCGAAGCAAGAATGGGACGTACCGCTCTCATTATTCACCCGACGCTGAAAGACAGAAGTCTGTCATTTGCTGAGCCTGCCTCGGATATTAAAACCTGCGATCATTATCAGCAATTTCCGCTCTATTTAGGCGGTGAACGGCACGAGCATTATGGTATTCCGCACGGTTTCAGTTCGCGTATGGCGCTGGAGCGATTTTTGAAGGGACTGTTTGGCGACGTACAGTAAATCCGCGACTGGCGTGCGCCAGTCGCTTCACATCACGCTTTTGCCTGGCTGTACTGGCTGACCTTAAACAGGCGGCGACAGTAGTCGAGGAAATAGCCGTAAACGGCTCCCATCAACATCGAAATAACAATATTCGAACTGACCGCCGCAGCGATCTGGTGCCAGTCTGCACCGACTGTCAGGAGAATGGCTACGTAAACCGGCGACTGGAACGTCACATACGCCAGAACGTCCGCCAGGTTTTTCACCCAGCCTGCAGGACTGATACGACGCGCGAAGCGCATTACCGCATCGCGGTATAAACCATAAGGCCATGCAATAATAATATTGACCGGGATCGCCACCAGACGAGAAGAAAGCGACTGCTCGAAGGACATTCCGGAGAGGAATATTTCGATCAGCATGTTCACGACGGAACAGTAAACAACCATCGCGAAGGTATCCGCCACCGCGTGGCGCAGGCGAGATTGCGGCGAGAACATGTCTGAACTCCTTGAGAAGAACACAAAAGAAACGATTTTCCTTCAGCGGTTAGTGCTTTAGGTTGGTTTGTTTGACGTGTATAGCGTATATCTCTGCGTTTTAACTAACAACTAGTGATTAATTTTTATTTAATCGCCTTTTGTCCACAAAATTCTCTAAAGTTGTTCGTTTTTTGTTCCGATCGTTATAATCTGTCTCGTTTGATGGTTTTTATATTAAAATCAATCACTTGTTTTTTCGGTGGCGAGAGGCAGGAATCCCCATCTGATAGCGGTGGAGTATGCTGCGGTTTGGATTAAGGTTGGCTATTTATATTAATGTGATGATTGGATTCACCGGTGTCCTGTCAGCGCCTTGCGCTATTATTAACAGTGAGTTCTAAATATATTAACGCTGATGTCCGTACGGACCCTTGGGTAGATATTTCAACTCAAATGAATTATTCTGTCGGCGATTTATCTATTTATCCCCCAAAGAAAAGGTTTTCAAATAATATGTCTTTGACGTTACAGAATCTTAATAATATCCGAACCCTGCGCGCTATGGCGCGTGAATTATCCCTGGACGTTCTTGAGGAAATGCTGGAAAAGGTCAGGGTCGTTACTGAAGAGAAACGCAGCGAGCTGACGGAATTAGAGCAGCAGCGTGCTGAGCAGCAGGAAAAAATTAATGCGCTGCTGGAGCGGATGAAAGCCGATGGTATTTCCCCGACTGACCTGCTGGGTTCTGAACTGGCGCAGGCGGGTAAGCCAGCGAAAAAGCGTAAGCCGCGTGAAGCAAAATATCGCTTTATTGACCAGAACGGCGAAGAGAAAACGTGGACCGGCCAGGGCCGCACGCCGAAGCCTATCGCCAGCGCGCTGGCAGACGGTAAATCACTGGATGATTTTCTGATCTAACGGATGAGCCGGGCGGAACACGCCGCCCGGCTGACTGTTCAGCAGACGCCGAAATCGCCTTCTTCGGTATAAGGCGCCACGTCGGCGGCTTTCAGCGTATATTTCTCGCCTTGCTCATTGCTGGCCTGAACCGCCACAATGCTGTCACCGTTCACTTCGAGCACTTTCAGTTTCGGGCCGCCTTTACGCGGTTGCACATAATCACCGACAGAAAACATATTACCTCCTCATCGTTTTAGCGATCTTCACCTTAGCCCACGCATGACGCCGGGTACAGCGTAATTCACCGATTACTGCTTATGAGGTACGCCGATTCCATGGCATCACCTTGAGCAGTCGCGCCATACCGCAAAAGCCCGTCACACCGGCGAACAGCAGCCCGGCTCCGACAAAACCGCTGAGCAGGAAAAAGCCGCTGGAGACGCTATAGCCCAGCACCACGCCGCAGAGTATCAACAGCCCGGCGGCAATTTGCACCTGACGCATCAGCGGCAGCGGCTGGGATTTGTCTTCAACGGTTGGCAGCCCCGCCTGCTTCCAGCCCTGAATCCCCCCCTCGACCACAAATGCCTCTGCGGGCGCGGCGGCCTGAGCAAGGCGCTCGGCATTCCCCGACGTCCGGGCGCCGGACTGGCAGTGAAAAATCACCGTATCGCCCGCCAGCGCGTTAAGTGCGCCGGGTAAGGTATCCAGCGGCACGGACCGCGCGGCGGGAATATGCTCGCGGGCATACTCGTCGGCATCACGAATATCAATCAGTTTTGCGCCTTCAGCGACGCGGGCATTGGCCTGGCGCGGTGAAAGAAGAGGAAGTGACATGGCGGCTCCTTACGGACAATAAAAGGTTTTCAGGGTGCTGATAAGCTGATGTACCGCATCGTTTTTAATGGAATAGAGAATGCGCTGCGCGTCGCGGGTGCTGTCGATAAGCCCTTCCTCACGCATGCGCGCCAGATGCTGCGACGTGGCGGAAGGACTTAGCCCCGTGGCTCGCGCAAGCTCCCCCGCGCTGGTGCCGGGCGCTCCGCACAGGGTGCAGAGGATCAGCAGCCGACGCGGGTTGCTCATCGCTTTTAAAAGTGTGGCGGCCTGCCCGGCGCTGGCCTGAAGCTGTTCGAGTTCGGTCATGATTGTTTAGTGTTTGCTTAATTAAGTGAATGCTAAACTAATCCGGTGCATTAAACTAGCGTCAAAAGCGTAAAAGAGGGTAAACGCGAGGCCCGGAACTGGTACAGACGAATAAACTGGCTATGCTTACAACGTTCTCTTTATTATTTTCAATGGATTAGATTGAACGGAGTGTTTATATGGGATTTTGGCGTATTGTTTTTACGATCCTTATACCGCCGCTGGGCGTGCTGTTGGGTAAAGGGTTTGGCTGGGCGTTTATTATCAACATTCTTCTGACGCTGCTGGGCTACTTCCCCGGCCTCATTCACGCGTTTTGGGTACAGAGCAAAAGCTAGGCGCGCCACAGTAAATCGCTATAGATATCGGTCAGTACCCCCGCCGGACCAAACTGCTGCTTGATCCACCGCGTGACCTGGCCGGTTGCGGCATGCTGCGTTGCGAGCAGCATGCGCGAGTCCTGACGCGGGTTGTTAATCCGTCGGGTGACCAGCAGCCCCGCGTCTACCGCCTCGCGGACCATGTATTCCGGCAAAAAACCAATCCCTTCGCCCAGGATCTGACACTGACATTTGGTGTTAAAGTCCGGGACCAGAATTGCCTCCTGCCCGTGCAGCAGCCAGCCAACCTTTTTGTTAATGGTGTGCGCGGTATCTTCCACCATGATGTTGGGATACAGGCGCAGCTGGCTTTCCGCTATTGGCTCCGGGGTGAACGCTAGCGGGTGTTCCGGCGCGATGGCAAACACCCAGCGAATGGCGCCGATCTCTGTGTAATCAATCCCGCCGCCGTCCAGCAGCGTGTCCGGCGCGCCAATCGCGATGTTGGCCTGGTTGTTGATGATGGAGTCCCAGACGCCGTTGTAGACCTCGGTGGTCACGGTGATCTGACAGGTGGGAAACTGCTTTTTCAGCACCTGCAGCAGCCGCGCCGTGTGGCGTGGGGTATACAAAAGCTGGTTGATACAGATGCGCACCCGCGCCTCAATGCCCTGAGAAATGGTATCAATCCCGCGCTTGATGGCGTGAAAGTCGTTCAGCAGGTCGGTGGCCTTACGGTAAAAGTAAAACCCGGACTCGGTCAGCTCGATGCTGCGCGTGCTGCGGACGAACAGCACCACGTCCAGCCCGGTCTCCATGCGCTTGATGGTGTAGCTGATGGCAGAGGTCGTCACGCCCAGTTCGGCGGCGGCTTTGCTGAAGCTGCCGAAGCGTGCGGCGGTAGTAAAGGCCAGCAGGTTTTCCTCGGTAAAGATGGAATTCATATCTCACTCCCTTCAGCCATCAGTTTTGAACATATTTTAACAGCTTCGTTACAACGCATTTGAAGCCGATCACAGTTCTGACTCTTTGTCGAAAGCCGCACGCAGTAAGGCTTCGTCAGGCATAAGCATAATGCAGCCAGAAGCGCTAAAAAGCGGAGAAACATAAGAAAAAGGTTGCACAGACGCACGTTTTAACCAGTTTATTGAATTTACCTCAACAATGAATTGACTGTCGATGAATCATTTTTAAGCGGATTCTTTTATCACCAGGCTGTTGCTATTCTCAGGTCAACAGAAATAAAAACATCGGGAGTCTGAATATGTCTGCGAACGAACTCGTTACTGAATTTCTGCTGGCGGCAGAAGAGGGCAATAGCGATGCGCTAAAAGCCTGTCTGGAGAAAGGCGTGGATATTAACGCCACCAATCGACAGAAAAGAACCGCCGTTATTATTGCCAGCCTGAAAAAACATTATGACTGCGTGGCGTTATTAATTGCCGCCGGGGCGGATATTGATAAACAGGATCAGACCTGCTTTAACCCTTTCCTGATTAGCTGCCTGACCAACGATATCACCCTGCTGCGCCTTGTCCTTCCTGCAAATCCGGATCTCGATCGCCTGACGCGCTTTGGCGGCGTGGGCATTACCCCTGCCAGCGAAAAAGGGCACGTGGAGATCGTGCGCGAGCTGCTGGAGAAAACGGATATCAACGTCAACCACACCAACTTTGTTGGCTGGACGCCGCTGCTGGAAGCGATCGTGCTCAACGACGGCGGCGCAAAGCAGCAGGAGATCGTGAAGCTGCTGCTGGATCACGGCGCGAACCCGCACATGACCGATAAATACGGTAAAACTCCGCTCGAGCTGGCGCGGGAAAAAGGCTTCGATGCAATAGCTGACCTGCTGCTGGCGGCGGGCGCATAACGCATTCGGTCAGCCGCGTCCGGCTGGCCGTTAATTTAAAAAGCATTTTTACCGACGTGCATTTTGCACGACGGCGGCCCCCTTTTATCCGCGTTCAGGAGAAAATAATGCCCACAAAAATCGTCATAAAAAAGAACACCTATTTTGACTCCGTCTCATTAATGTCCGTTTCCACCAAAGCCAATAAATTACCGGGCGTCGAGCAGGCGTTTGTCGCGATGGCGACGGAAATGAACAAAGGCGTATTAAAAAACCTCGGGCTATTAACGCCGGAATTAGCGGAAGCCAAAAACGGCGACCTGATGATCGTAATTAAAGGCGACGCGGCGAATGATGAAACGCTGGCGGCCATCGAAGCGCTGTTCACACGTAAAGAGAGCGGCGGCGCCCATGAAGCGCGCTACGCCACGATTGCCAGCGCCAAAACCCATCGGCCGGAGAGCAACCTCGCGGTGATTTCCGTCAACGGCACCTTCGCCGCCCGCGAAGCGCGCCAGGCGCTGGAAAACGATCTTAACGTGATGCTGTTTTCCGATAACGTGTCGCTCGACGACGAGCTGGCGCTGAAGCAGCTGGCGCATAAGAAAGGGCTGCTGATGATGGGGCCGGACTGCGGCACCGCCATCATCAACGGCGCGGGATTGTGCTTCGCCAACGCGGTGCGCCGCGGACCGATTGGCATCGTAGGCGCATCCGGCACCGGCAGCCAGGAGCTGAGCGTGCGCATTCACGAATTCGGCGGCGGCGTGTCGCAGCTGATCGGCACCGGCGGGCGCGATCTCAGCGAGAAAATTGGCGGCCTGATGATGCTCGACGCCATCGACATGCTGGAAGCCGACGAGGACACCCTGGTTATCGCGCTGATCTCCAAGCCGCCAGCGCCAGCCGTAGCGGAAAAAGTGCTGGCCCGCGCGCGCGCCTGCCGCAAGCCCGTGGTTGTTTGTTTCCTCGGCCGCAGCGAACCGCCCGCCGATGAAGACGGCCTGCAGTTTGCGCGCGGCACCAAAGAGGCGGCCCTGAAGGCGGTCCTGCTCACCGGCATCAAGAAAGAGTCCCTCGATCTGCATCCGCTCAACTGGCCATTGATTGAAGAGGTGCGCGCCCGCCTGACTCCGCGGCAGAAGTACATTCGCGGCCTGTTCTGCGGCGGCACCCTGTGCGACGAGGCGATGTTCGCGGCGCTTGCGAAATTCGACGACGTCTACAGCAACATCCAGCCGGATCCGGCTAAGCGCCTGAGCGACATAAGCGTCAGTAAAGCCCATACCTTCCTCGACTTTGGCGACGACGATTTCACCAACGGCAAGCCGCACCCGATGATCGACCCGACCAATCGCATCAGCCGCCTGCTGCAGGAAGCCCGCGACCCGGAAGTCGGGGTAATTGTGATGGACTTCGTGCTGGGCTTCGGCGCGCACGAGGATCCGGTCGGCGTAATGATCGACGCCATTAAAGAGGCGCAGGCCATCGCGAAGGCCGATAACCGTCCGCTGGAAATTCTCGGCTACGTGCTCGGCACCGACCAGGATCCGCAGTCGCTGGCGCAGCAGTGCCAGCTGCTGACCGACGCAGGCGTCATCTGGGCCAGCAGCAGCACCAACACCGGATTACTGGCACGCGAATTTGTCTGCAAAGGGGAGAAAGCATAATGACGACCTTATTCAACCAGCCGCTGAACGTGATTAACGTCGGCATTGCGATGTTCAGCGACGATCTCAAAAAACAGCACGTTCCCGTCACCCAGCTCGACTGGACGCCGCCGGGACGGGGCAATATGCAGGTCGTTGAAGCGCTCGACCAGCTGGCGGAAAAACCGCTGGCGGAGAAAATCGCCGCCGCTAACCAAATCGCCCTTGAGCGCATTATTCAGTCTCATCCGGTGCTGGTGGGCTATGACCAGGCGATTAACGTTGTGCCGGGCATGACCCGCACCACCATTCTGCACGCCGGTCCGCCTGTCGCCTGGGAGAACATGTGCGGAGCGATGAAGGGCGCGGTCACCGGGGCGCTGGTGTTTGAAGGGCTGGCGAAAGATCTGGACGACGCGGCAAGGCTCGCCGCCTCGGGAGAAATTACCTTCTCGCCGTGCCACGAGCACGACTGCGTGGGCTCGATGGCGGGCGTCACCTCCGCGTCGATGTTTATGCACATCGTGGAGAACAAAACCTACGGCAACCGCGCGTTCACCAACCTCAGCGAGCAGATGGCGAAGATCCTGCGCATGGGGGCCAACGACCAGAGCGTGATCGACCGTCTGAACTGGATGCGCGACGTGCTTGGCCCGATGCTGCGCGAGGCGATGAAGATCGTCGGCGAAATCGACCTGCGCCTGATGCTGGCCCAGGCGCTGCACATGGGCGACGAGTGCCACAACCGCAACAACGCGGGCACCACGCTGCTGATCCAGGCGCTGACGCCGGGGCTGATTCAGGCGGGCTATCCGGTGGAGCAGCAGCGCGAGGTGTTCGAGTTTGTCGCCAGCAGCGACTACTTCTCCGGCCCGACATGGATGGCGATGTGTAAAGCCGCGCTGGACGCCGCTCACGGCATTGAGTACAGCACCGTCGTCACCACCATGGCGCGTAACGGCTACGAGTTCGGCCTGCGCGTTTCCGGCCTGCCGGGGCAGTGGTTCACCGGCCCGGCGCAGCAGGTAATTGGCCCGATGTTTGCGGGCTATAAGCCGGAAGACTCCGGGCTGGACATCGGCGACAGCGCCATCACCGAAACCTACGGCATTGGCGGCTTTGCGATGGCGACGGCCCCGGCAATCGTTGCGCTGGTGGGCGGCACGGTGGAGGAAGCCATCGACTTCTCCCGTCAGATGCGCGAAATCACCCTCGGCGAAAACCCGAACGTCACCATTCCGCTGCTCTCGTTTATGGGCATTCCGACCGCTATCGACATCACCAAAGTCGCGGGCAGCGGCATTCTGCCGGTGATTAACACCGCCATTGCTCATAAAGAGGCGGGCATCGGCATGATTGGGGCGGGCATCGTTCACCCGCCGTTTAGCTGTTTTGAAAAGGCGCTGTTGACCTTCCGCGATCGCTACTTTTTATAAGGCATGCATCCATGAAAAACATGAAGCTGGAGTGGAAAAGAGGTGACTGGGCGGCGTATTTCGGGTTGATGACCAATAACCTGACCAATTTGCTGACCATGATGGGGCTGCTCATTTTTGTCGTCGGCATCCCGAAGGAGATTGTTTATGGACGCATCGCGCCGGCCTTCGGGCTGGCGGTGCTGGTCGCGAGTATTTGCTACGCCTGGTTCGGCATGCAGATGGCGCGCGCCACCGGGCGTACGGATGTGACCGCGCTGCCGTCCGGCCCGAGCGCGCCGTCGATTTTTACCGTGACTTTCCTGGTGCTGATGCCGGTGTATCAGCAGACCGGCGATGCGGACTTCGCGATCCAGATTGGCCTCGTGTGGTGCTTCGTGGAGGCGATGATCCTCGCGGGCGGTTCGTTCCTGGGGGAAACCATCCGCAAGATGATCCCGCGTACCGTGCTGCTGTCGTGCCTCTCCGGTTTGGGCCTGCTGCTGCTGGCGATGAACCCGATGCTGCAGGCGTTCGAAGCGCCGACCGTGTCGTTCATCGTGCTGCTGCTGATCTTCATCAACTGGTTCGGTAAAAAGCCGATTTTCGCCCGTATCCCGACCGGTCTGCTGCTGTTGGTTGCCGGTACGGCACTGGCGTGGATCTCCGGCCTGCAAAGCCCGGAAGCGATTAAAGCGTCCATGTCATCCTTCGGCTTTAACCCGCCGGAAGTGCACGTGGACAGCTTCATGCAGGGCCTGCCGCACGCGCTGCCGTATCTGGCCTCTGCCGTACCGCTGGGGCTGGCGAACTACATCTTTGACCTGGAGAACATCGAAAGCGCCCACGCGGCGGGAGATGCGTACCCGACGCGTAAGGTGATGCTGGCGAACGGTCTGGCGTCGATGCTCGGCTGCCTGATGGGGAACCCGTTCCCGGTGACGGTCTACGTTGGCCACCCTGGCTGGAAAGCGATGGGCGCGAGCATCGGCTATACGCTGGCCTCCGGCGTGACTATGTTCATCGTGCCGCTGTTCGGGCTGGGGGCGTTTATGCTCGCCATTATTCCGATGACCGCCATCGTGCCGATTCTGGTGTTTATCGGTGTTGTTACCGCCAACCAGGTGGTAAGGGAAACGCCCAAAGTGGAGGTGCCGGTGATCTTCATCTGCCTGTTCCCGTGGATCGCCAACTGGGCGCTGACGATGATGAACAGCGTGATGGGGGCGGCGGGCACCAGCGCGGCGAAGATCGGCACCGACGTGCTGCACAGCAAAGGAATTTACTACGAAGGCCTGGTGCATCTCGGCAACGGCGCGCCGCTCGCCAGCATGCTGTGGGGCTGTATCGCCATTTTCGCCATCATCAACAAGCCGCTGCGCGGAGCCGTTGCGGCCGCCGTCGGGGCGCTGCTGGCGCTGTTTGGCGTGATCCATGCCCCGGTGGTGGGCTTTGCCGAGGGCAGTTCGCTGATGTTCGTCACCGCGTATCTGATGATGGGCGGCATGTTTGTGGTGAAGCATGTGCTGGATTTCTCTGTTACTCCCCCTCTCCCTGTGGGAGAGGGCCGGGGTGAGGGCACCAGAACGCACCTTCTAAAGGACACAAAATGAAAGAGCTTATGGTCGTCGCCATCGGCGGCAACAGCATTATCAAAGACAACGCCAGCCAGTCGATTGAACACCAGGCGCAGGCGGTGAAAGCGGTGGCAGAGTCGGTGCTGGAAATGCTGGCATCCGACTATGACATCGTGCTCACCCACGGCAACGGCCCCCAGGTGGGGCTGGATCTGCGCCGCGCCGAAATCGCCCACGAGCGGGAAGGGCTGCCGCTAACCCCGCTGGCAAACTGCGTGGCGGACACCCAGGGCGGGATTGGCTACCTGATCCAGCAGGCGCTCAACAACCGCCTGGCCGCGCGCGGGGAGCAAAAAGCGGTCACGGTCGTCACGCAGGTGGAGGTGGATAAAAACGATCCGGGCTTTACGCACCCGACGAAACCTATCGGTGCGTTCTTCACCGAGGCGCAGCGCGACGAGCTGCAGCAGGCACACCCGGACTGGCATTTTGTCGAGGATTCAGGCCGTGGCTACCGTCGCGTGGTGGCTTCACCGCAGCCGCTGCGCATCGTTGAGGCCGACGCCATCAAAACGCTGACGCAAAAAGGCTTTGTGGTGATCGGCGCGGGCGGCGGGGGGATCCCCGTGATTCGCAGCGAGCAGGGCGACTACCAGAGCGTCGATGCGGTGATTGATAAAGATCTCTCCACCGCGCTGCTGGCACGCGAGATCGGCGCCGATGTGCTGGCGATCACCACCGGCGTGGAGAAGGTGTGCATCAACTTCGGCAAGCCGAACCAGCAGGCGCTGGACACCGTCAGCGTGGCGCAGATGACGCGCTACAGGGAAGAGGGCCACTTCCCGGCGGGCAGCATGCTCCCCAAAATCGTCGCCTCGCTGGAATTTTTACACCACGGCGGCAGGCGCGTGATTATCACCTCGCCGGACAGCCTGCCCGCGGCGCTGCGCGGGGAAACCGGCACCCATATCGTTAATGAAGGAAGATAAGATGAGTGAAAACAAAAGCCGCCGCGAATTTATCAGCCAGAGCGGCAAAATGGTCACCGCCTGCGCGCTGTTTGGCGCCACCGGATCCGTCGCGTATGCTGCTGACTCCGCGAAGCCAACCTGCGAGACGGGCAAACCGATGAGCATCACCGCGAAACATTACTATCTGGACAACGTGCTGCTGGAGGCCGGGTTCAACGTCGACGGCGGCGTGGCGACGAGCACCCGCACCGAGCTGAAAACGCTGGAGATTAACGACGGGAAGATCGTCGCCCTGCGCGATAACAAGCGCCACGCCGACGCCACGCTGCCGCACTATGACGCAGGCGGCAAGCTGATGCTCCCGGCGATGCGCGACATGCACATTCACCTGGATAAAACCTTTTACGGCGGTCCGTGGCGCTCCCTGAACCGTCCGGCGGGCACGACGATTCAGGACATGATCCGCCTTGAGCAGAAGCTGCTGCCGGAGCTACAGCCCTACACCCAGGAGCGCGCGGAAAAGCTGATCGATCTGATCCAGTCGAAAGGCTCCACCATCGCCCGCAGCCACTGCAATATCGAGCCGACCTCCGGCCTGAAGAATCTGGAAAACCTGCAGGCGGTTTTATCGCGCCGTAAGCCCGGCTTTGACTGCGAAATTGTCGCTTTTCCGCAGCACGGGCTGCTGCTGTCAAACTCAGAAAAACTGATGCGCGAGGCGATGCAGGCCGGGGCGCACTACGTGGGCGGGCTGGATCCTACCAACGTCGACGGCGCGATGGAGAAATCCCTCGACGCCATGTTCCAGATTGCGCTGGACTACGACAAAGGGGTGGATATCCACCTGCACGAAACCAGCCCGGCGGGCGTGGCGGCGGTGAACTATATGGTCGAAACCGTGGAGAAAACGCCGGAGCTGAAGGGCAAGCTGACCATCAGCCACGCCTTCGCGCTGGCGACGCTCAACGAGCAGCAGGTAGATGAGATCGCCACCCGCATGGCGGCGCAGCAGGTGACCATCGCCTCCACCGTGCCGATTGGCACCTTGCATATGCCGCTGAAGCAGCTGCGTGAGAAGGGCGTGTTCGTGATGACGGGGACCGACAGCGTCATCGACCACTGGTCGCCGTACGGTCTGGGGGACATGCTGGAGAAAGCGAATCTTTACGCTCAGCTCTACATCCGCCCGAACGAGCAGACGCTCTCCCGCGCGCTCGGTATCGCCACCGGCGACGTGCTGCCGCTGAACGACAAAGGCGAGCGCGTGTGGCCGAAAGCGCAGGACGACGCCAGCTTTGTGCTGGTGGATGCCTCCTGCTCCGCCGAGGCCGTGGCGCGCATTTCTCCGCGCACCGCGACGTTCCATAAGGGCAACCTTGTCTGGGGCTCGGTGGGTTGACGTGCATTTCTCCCTCTCCCTGTAGGAGAGGGTTGGGGTGAGGTGCATTTCTCCCTCTCCCTGTGGGAGAGGGTTGGGGTGAGGGCATCAGGCCGCACTTCCGTAGGTCGGGTAAGGCGAAGCCGCCACCC
Organism: Enterobacter cloacae complex sp. ECL352; assembly: GCF_020149545.1. NCBI lineage: Bacteria > Pseudomonadati > Pseudomonadota > Gammaproteobacteria > Enterobacterales > Enterobacteriaceae > Enterobacter > Enterobacter cloacae complex sp. ECL352. Next base: position 1,270,105 of record NZ_CP083709.1, on the reverse strand, counting down.
GACAATGCAGTATACTGCTATGCATATTCTTAAAGAGGGATCTGCCATGGCACAAAATATCTACGACAATCCGGCGTTTTTTGAAGGCTACGCCCGGCTTCCACGCTCGGTGCAGGGTCTGGACGGCGCGCCGGAGTGGCCCGCGCTAAAAAGTATGCTGCCGGATTTAACCGGCAAATCGGTTGTCGATCTCGGCTGCGGCTACGGCTGGTTCTGCCGCGCGGCCCGCGAGCTGGGCGCTGCTGACGTCACGGGGGTCGATATCTCAGAAAAGATGCTCGCCCGCGCGGCGGAGCTTACCGCTGACCCACAGATTCACTATCAGCGTAGCGATCTGGAATCTCTTAAGCTTAACGAGAATAGCCTCGATCTGGTCTACAGCTCGCTGGCGCTGCACTACCTGCCGGAACTGGATACGTTATTCGCCAGGGTTCAGCGCGCGCTCAAGCCCGGCGGCAGCCTGGTGTTCTCAATGGAGCACCCGATCTACACCTGCGCCACCCGTCAGGGCTGGCTGACCGACGATAACGGCGAGCGGTTCTGGGGCGTGAACCATTATCAGGATGAAGGCAAACGCGTCAGCAACTGGCTGGCGGACGGGGTGGTTAAATACCACCGCACGCTCGGCACCACGCTTAACGCGCTGATCGGGGCCGGATTAACGATAAGCGACGTCAACGAGTGGGGGCCAGCGCAGGCGCAGATTGACGCCTGGCCCGCGCTGGCCGAAGAGGCGGAGCGCCCGATGCTGGTGCTGATCGCCGCCCGTAAGGCTCAATAACCCACCCTATACACCCGCCCGCTCTGCACGCCTTCCACGCTGCGGCGATAGGCCTGCGCCACGGTCGCGGCGGGAACGCTCTCAAAGCCCGGGAAGAAGCCGTCGTAGGTTTCGACGGATTCGGTGAGTACCGTCGGGCTAATCAGGTTGATGCGGATCCCGCGCGGCAGCTCGCAGGCTGCGGCGCGGACAAACCCTTCCAGCGCCGCATTCACCGTAGTGGCATTCACGCCCTGGGCAATCGGCTCGTGCGCCACGATGCCGCTTATCAGCGTAATCGAGCCGCCCTCGTTCAGATAATGCTGGCCGGTCAACGCCAGGCGCACCTGCCCGAGCAGCTTGTCCTGCAGGCCCAGGTTGAAGTCGCTGTCCTTCATGGTCGCGAGTGGGCCAAAGTAAAGGCCACCGCTGGCGGAGACAATCGCATCCACCGGGCCGATTTTCTCAAACAGCGCCTGGACGCTCGCCTGCGAGGTGATATCCACCTGCTCGTCGCCCTGCGTGCGGCCGACGCGGATGACCTCGTGGCGACGACTCAGCTCTTCCGTTACCGCACGACCGACCGTACCGCTGGCACCAATAATGACGATTTTCATAGCCGACTCCTTATGTTGTGAACCCCCATTCTTTAATAAATAAAAATGGAGATAAACTGGGCTAAAGTTAGAAGATTGCTAACCAGGAGTTTGGAATATGGATAAGCTTCGCAGCATGGAGACCTTTATTGCCGTGGTTGAAAGCGGCAGCTTTACCGGCGCGGCGGCACGGCTGGAGATGTCGGCGGTAATGGTGGGGAAATACGTTGCGCTGCTGGAATCACAGCTCGGTACCCGCCTGCTGGAGCGTAACACGCGGCGCCAGAGCCTGACCGACGCCGGGCGGGTCTATTTCGACGAGTCGAAGCGGGTGCTGGAGCAGGTCGCGATCGCCGAAAGCGCCGTGGAACGCCTGCGCGCCGCGCCGTCCGGCACCCTGCGCGTGACGGCGCCCACCTCGTTTGGCGGCAGCGCGATCGCGCCGCTTACGGCCTCTTTTTTACAACGCTACCCGGAGGTGCGCATCGAGCTGGATCTCACCAACCGGATGGTGGACCTGGTGGAAGAGGGCATCGATCTGGCCATTCGCATTGGCGACATTCACAACGACGATCTGGTGGCGAAATACCTCTGCCCTTACCGGATGGTGATCTGCGCCGCGCCGGACTACCTTGCGCACTACGGTACGCCGCAAACCCCTGCCGATCTGGTGGATCATCTCTGCCTGTCCCACAGCGTGTGGACCGCGCGCAACGAGTGGCGGCTGCCGGGCGTTGAGGGCGAAGTGCGCTGGAAGCGGGACGCGGTCTTAAGATGCAACGACGGCTACGGGCTGCGGATGGCCGCGAGAGCCGGGGCGGGACTGCTGCTGCAGCCGGAGGTTCTGGTGGCGGAAGATCTGGAAAGCGGCAGGCTGGTGCGGGTGCTGGAGGCGTATATTCCGGCGCCTAGACCCGTGCATTTGCTGTGGCGTCAGGATTTACGACCTCTCCCTAAGCTAACGGAATTTATCGCCCATATTCTGCTAAGATTGGGCACACTATAAAAAAAGAAGGTATGCAAAGAATGTCTGTGAATAAACTCGCCAGCAGCGCGCAGGGCCTGCAATCATCTGCCATCCGTGAATTGTTAAAACATAGCAAAATGGCCGGCGTCATTTCGCTGGGTGGGGGGATTCCTAACCCGGCCTTGTTCGATCACGAAGGGCTGAAAATTGCCGCTGATGCCGTATTATCACAGCATTTTGGTGAGGCCTTTCAGTACGGTCTGACCGAAGGCGTACCGGGGCTACGGGAAGAAATTCAGCGCATCTGTGAAGGGCGCGGGATCCGCTGCAAGGCGGATGATGTGATCGTGACCTCCGGTTCACAGCAGTCCCTCGACGTGCTGGCGCGTGCATTAATTAACCCGGGCGATACCGTTGTGGTTGAGCGTCCAACCTATCTTGCTGCGCTGCAGGTATTTGGCCTGGCGCAGGCGAATTTTGAATCCGTTGGCACCGATGGCGACGGCATGAAGGTCGACGAGCTTGAAGCGCTGGCGGCAAATAAAACCATCAAAGCGGTCTATATTGTTCCGACGTTTGGCAACCCTGGCGGGGTAACCCTTTCTGAGGCGCGTCGCAAACAGCTGGTGGAATTATCGAAGCGCTATGATTTCGTCATTATTGAAGACGATCCGTACAGCGAAATTAATTATACCGATGAAGTTTTCCGCCCGTTAATTGCCCATGCCAAAGATATCGGCAACGAAGAGAACGTGGTGTATACCTCAACCTTCTCCAAAATTCTTGCTCCAGGAACCCGCGTGGGCTGGGTGCTGGTGCCGGAATGGCTGAAGCGCGCAGTAGTCAACCTTAAGCAAACCACCGACCTGCACACCAGCACGCTGTCGCAGCTGATGACGTATGAATACCTGAAAACCGGTCGTCTGCCCGATCAGATTAAAACGATCCGCGAAGCCTATCGCCAGAAATACCAGACGTTCGCAACCGAGCTGGAGGCCGAGCTGGGCGATGTGATGTCGTTCCACAAGCCGAAGGGCGGCATGTTCCTGTGGGCGAATATGAAAAATGGTAGTAATACCACCCGCTGGCTGGAAAAAACGTTAAGTAACGGCGTAGTATTTGTGCCGGGCGAATTTTTCTACTGCAATGAGCCAGACCATTCTACGCTGCGTATGTCGTTTGTCACGCCAACGGATGAAGAGCTGAAGGAAGCGGTTCAACGCCTGAAAAAATCGCTGTAAAAGACCTGCGCATAATGGTTTTCCTGCCGTTATGCGCAATACGCGTTCAGGCGGCACGGGCCGCGATCGTCCATGGAGATCTCCATGTTTGAATTTCTGTTCGGTGTCGTTACGCACACGCCCGCCTGGGTGTGGGTGCTGTTTATCTTCCTTATCTCTCGCGGCATTAAAGCCCGCAGGCCTGCCACCGTTACGCTGGAGAGGCTTGCCATCATTCCGGCAATATTTCTAATCTGGGATATCTACGATCTGGTGGTCTACCGCACCCTGACGCCCGGAACTGTCGCATTGTGGACGGCGGGGATCCTCGCCGGGGCCGCGCTGGGGTATATCCTGATTAAGCAGGCGGTTATCACCCGCGCAGATGCGCCGCGCAGCCTTTACCGCCAGGCAGACTACACCGCGCTGCCGTTTATGATGCTGGCGTTCGGCGTGAAGTATGTGCTGGGCGTGATGAGCGCGGTCTCTCCCCAGACGATGCAGCAGCCCGCCATGAGCGCGCTGGCGATCGTCTCCGGCGGCGTGTTTGCCGGCGTGTTTCTCGGGAAATTTGCGCGTTACGTTGGGGTATATAACAGTGCCGCATCGCGCCCGGCGGAGTAAGGTTATTCTGTCGCGTGTGCCAGCGTGCGATCTGCAGCATCACCGCTGAGTGCTCGCGTGACTTCATGGATCCGCCAGATTTTCCCTTCACGCAGCGCGGCAAACAGGTAAACCTCGATCTCTGCCTGACGACCATCAGGATACGTGACCGTTACGATATGCCGGTCAGCCAGAAGTTCGTCATGGCAGGCTATCTCCACCACGGTAAAGGCGATTGCGCGGATCTGTGAGCTGACGTGGCTCAGATGCTGGACAAAACCCCGGTAGTCAAGCGCGTGACCGTCCGTAAACTGCTGGTAATCGGGCGTAAATACCTCTGCCGGATCGATATCGCCGTTGAATAAGCGGGTTAACAGGCAGGCCATCTTTTCGCGCTGCGCGGCGTTGTCGGTGTGGGCTATCAGGGACGTGATAATGCTCATGCGGGCTCCTTATGTGGTTGAATCACCATTATCCTTGACAGCTGAAGTCGCAGTTTCTCTAATACGCCGAAGAATAACGATTTTCGGTCAAAATGATATGGTCAGTGTTGAAACGCTCCTTCATCCCGGCGGGTACCGAACGCCCCGGCACAGTCATCGCACCGGCCAGCTGTGGCGCATTGCAACGGGGCTGCTGGTCATTGAGACGCAGCAGGCGCGATCGGTCGTACCGGCAAAACACATCGGCTGGATCCCTCCGGATCGGCAGCACGCCGCTTTTTCCGAAAGTGCGGTAGAAGGCTGCGCTATCTTTCTTGACCCCGCCGTGTGCGCAATGCTTCCCGATGCGCCCGCGCTGTTCGAGCCCGACGATCTCACCCATGCACTGTTTTCCCGTTTATGCGATGCAGAGAGCGAGTACGATCCGCGAAAGCTTGCTTTGCTGCTGGATGAGCTTGCCCTGACGCCCCAGGCTCGCTTTTCTCTGCCCGTGCCGACGGATCCGCGTCTGAAGAACGTGGTCAGCCATTTGCTGCAGTGTGTCGATGATAACCAGACGGTCGAGAGCCATGCTGTTCATGCTGGGATGAGCGTGCGTACGTTCAACCGTCGGTTTAGCGCCCAGACCGGAATGAACTTTGTTAACTGGCGGCAGCTGGCTCGCGTCATGCGGGCAATGGAGTGGCTGGCGGCGGGGAAGCCGGTAGGGTGGATTGCGCTGTCCTGCGGCTACAGCAGCGTCAGCGCATTTATTGAGGTTTTCAGAGCATGGACAGGTAAAACGCCGGGGCAGTGGGTGATTAAAGAAGGCCCTTTTGGGCGAAGGTAATGCGCGTGGCTGCGTTGAGATCCAGCTCTTTTAACGACTCCGGATTAACCCAGGCGATCTCCTGAAACTCTTCATTAAACGTGACTTCCCGGTTGGCGCTGATGCAGTCGAAGATCAGATAGATCATGTAAATCTCCTCAGTGGTGCCATCGGCGTAGGTTTTCACCCTGATGTCATCGCGAAAAGCCCATGGCGTAACCGAGACAATCTCCAGCGCTTCGCCCAGCTCTTCGCGGATCTCACGGCGCAACGCCTGTTCCATGGTTTCGCCCGGCTCCATTCCACCGCCGGAGAGAGCCCACTGGCCGGGGAACACGCCGCGATCGTCGGCCATTTTACACAGGAGGTAGGCACCGTCGTTCTGGATGATGGGGCAGACAATGGTTCGTTGGCGCATGATTTCTTCCTGAAAAAGTATTAATAGGTGAAGTGTTTACCGAATCAGGCTACATCCGGCTGGCCAGATTTTCGCTTAGCCATGACGTCCGCAACGGTCTTTATACGGCTTAGCTCCTCCTGCGTCCTGGGGTTGGATTGCGCTTCCCAGATATCGACGTTCAGCTGTAAGTTAAGCCAAAATTCAATCGTGGTATCAAAGGCTTTTGCCAGTTTGATCGCCATATCGGCAGTCAGCTTGCGATTGTTATTGACCAGCGCGCTGATGGTGTTGCGGTGAACATTGAGCATCTCCGCCAGATCGCTGATTTTCAGATTGAGCGGTTCAAGATACTCATACTGCATCACGTCGCCCGGCGTGGTGGGTTTGCGGAGTGCCTGTTGAAGTGTCATAGGTGATGCCTCACTTGTGTTGCGTGTACTTGTGTGGAGAGAGGTAGAGATCTTCTGCTTTACCCTCTGTCCAGCGAAATACGAGCCTGTATTGCCTGTTTACCCGGATTGAGGAATATCCCTTTAGCGGAGGATTCAATGCTTCATACATATTGCCCGGTGGCGATCGCAAATCCCTGTGCGAGGTTGCTGCCCTGATGATATCGAGCTTTCTCGCAAGCGCTGTTTCCAGATTTGCAGGAATAACATTGCTCGATCTGCCGTAAAGAAAAAAATCCTCAAGCCATTGATCCCGAAAATAACTAATCATAATGGTGCTGAGCTCCAGTCCTTGAAGCTGATTGAATAGTAATGCACTCCTGCACAGTGCGCAAGTGCGTTTTTGTCTGCGGTTAATATTACCTTGGCGATGGCTGAAGGGAAGTGGGATGCATGACTAAAGATTAATATTTCGAGGTAGGTTCCAGTTCTGACGTGCGGTTAAATACCCGGCGGCGCTGCGCTTGCAAGGGCCTCCGGGTATGTAGGCCGGGTAAGGCGGAGCCGCCACCCGGCGATTGACTATCGCTCCCTCAGCGCCTCTTTCGCCCGGTTAAACGGCTTGATCAGATAATCCAGCACCGTTTTCTCGCCGGTCTTAATGTCCACCGTCGCAATCATCCCCGGCACAATCGAGAAGTGCCTGCCGGCCTTATTCACCAGGTAATCCTGGCTGGTGCGGATAAACACCCGGTAATAGAACACTTCCGGCTTGGCCTCGTCCTGGATGGTGTCCGGAGAGATTGTTTCGACGACCCCGTGCAGGCCGCCGTAAATGGCGTAATCGTAGGCAGTGATTTTAACCAGCGCCTCCTGGTTCGGGTGGATAAAGGCGATATCGCGCGGCGACAGGCGGGTTTCGATCAGCAGGTGATCGTCCACCGGCACAATCTCCATCAGCTCGCCGTTGGGCGGGATCACGCCGCCGATGGTGGTGACCTTAATGTTTTTCACGATCCCGCGCACCGGGGATTTTACCGTCAGACGGGTGACGGAATCCTGGCGGCCTTTGAGGATCGCCGAAACCATATCCACCTCGGCGTTGGCCTTGGATAACGCCTCGCGCGCCTGAACGTAATACTGCGAGCGTACGTCGGTGAGCTTCAGCTCCAGATCGCTTTTCTGCCGCTGCAGGCGCAGTACCTCCACGTGGCTGGCGGCGCCGGTTTTGACCAGCCGCTGGGTGATGGCCAGCTCCTTGTTGGCGAGATCTAACGCGGCGCGCAGCTCCCGTTGGGTATCCTCCAGCTGCGCGCGGCGGGAGTTGTAGAGGCGCGTTTCGTCAGCAATCAGATCCGGCCACTTTGCCAGCGAAGGGGGGAACTTCAGCGGGAGATCGTTCACCTCGGCGTACAGGCGGGCGCTGGAGGCCAGTGAGGCCCGGTAGCGCGCCGCGCTTTCGCCGACGTTCGATTCGGAACGCGTTGGATCGAGCCGCGCCAGCACCTGCCCGGCCTGCACCTGATCGCCCTCGTGGACGTTCAGCTCGGTGAGGATCCCGCCGTCGAGAGACTGTAAGACCTGCTCGCGCGAGCTGGGGATCACTTTACCCGAGCCGGTTGATACCTCATCCAGCACGCCAAACCACGCCCAGACGCCCAGCACCACAAACATCAGCAGCGAGAAGATCACGATCCGACGCGCGCCGGTATAGCCGCTTTCGGAGTCGAGGGCGTTATCCAGATCGTCCATTGCCGCCACGTCACGCTGACTGATTTTCATTTTTCCACTCCCGTCCGGTTGCTGCCTGCTGCTGTTGCTGCTGCATACGGCTGTTGTTCAGCGCCTGGGCTTTTGGCGCGTCCATCACCAGCATCCCCTCTTTCAACACCACGACGCGCTCCACCAGTTCCAGCACCGGTACGCGATGCGTGGCGACAATCAGTGTGCGATGCCCGAGCCAGTCGCCAAGACGCTGGATGAATTCCCGCTCGGTGTGCTCGTCCAGCGACGCGGTGGGTTCATCCATTAGCACAATATTCGGATCGCGCAGCAGCATCCGCGCCAGCAGAATCGACTGGCGTTGCCCGCCGGATAACCCCACGCCGTTTTCCATGATCGGATAGTCCAGCCCCTTGGGCAGCTTCTGCACGAAGCCTGCCGCGCCGGTCAGCTCCAGCGCCTCGAAAATCTCTTCGTCGGTGGCGCGCGGCATGCCGAGGGTGATGTTTTCGCGCAGGGTGCCGTAAAACAGCCGGGCGTTCTGGGTCATAAAGCCGACGTTGCGCCGGACGTCGGCGACGTCGAGATGCGGCAGGCTGAAGTTATCAAGCCGCAGCTCGCCGGCCGCCAGATCCATTCCGCCCGCCATGGCCTGCAGCAGGGTCGATTTGCCCGCGCCGTTGCGCCCGAGGATCGCCACTTTTTCTCCCGGCCGGATCTCCAGCCGGTTAATGCGCAGCGCCATGCGCGGATCGTCTGGCTGATAGCGGAACTGCGCCTGCTCGAAGAGGTAATGACCGCGCAGCACGTCCTGGCGGATCGGCGTCTCCTCGCGCTGATTTTCGGTGGGAAGCTGCATGATGCTGTCCAGCCCTTCTTTTGCCGCTTTGACCTGCTGCCAGCGCGCCAGCACGCCGCACAGCGTCGCCATCGGGGCGATCATGCGGGAGGCCAGCATCGACGCGGCGACCACCGAACCGGTGGTGAGGGTGCCGTCGATCACCATCGGGGCGCCGACCACAATCACCCCGGCGTAGACCAGGCTCTGAATGGTCATCCCCCAGCTAATCAGGTTCTGCGTCAGCTCGCGGGTGCGCAGGCCGGATTCCGCGGTGATCTGGATATAGCTGTTCCACTGCTGCAAAAAGCGGTTTTCCGCCTGCATCAGCTTGATGTCCTCCAGCCCCTGCACGCTCTCCACCAGCACCGCGTTGCGCAGGGTCGATTCATGGGCCGACTGCTTTGCCAGCTCCGCCAGCTTCTTCTGCAGCAGCAGGCCGGGCAGGACCATGATCACCGCCGCGACCGGGGCGATCCACGCCAGCTGCGGGGCGATGATCGCCAGCACCACCACGAACAGGAGAAAGAAGGGAAGGTCGACAATGGTCGAAATGGTGGACGAGGTCACCATCTCGCGGATCTGCTCCAGCTCGCGCAGCTGAGAGATAAAGCTGCCGGTGGAGCGGGGGATCGCGCTGTTGCGCAGCCGCAGCGCGTGGCCGAAGACGCGATCCGAAACGCGCATGTCCGAGCGCTTGCCGAGCAGATCCATAATGTGCCCGCGCGCCACGCGCAGCACAAAGCCAAACAGGGTGGCAATCAGCACCCCGATGGTCAGGACGTAAAGCGTCGGGTAGGACTGCGCGGGGATCACCCGGTCATAGACCTGCATGGAAAAGACGATCCCGGAGAGCGACAGCATGTTGATAAAGAGGGCGGCCAGCATGACCCAGCTGTAGGGGCGCAGGTCGCGCATCACCAGCCGGTAGAGCCAGTCCGGGCGGTATTTTGAGATATAGGCATCCACGCGGCTGTCCTTCAGCGCGGCGAGTGGACGCAGGGCAATGACGTGGCGGATAGCGGGCAGCATCGCCGTCATCGACAGCCGGTTGGTGTAGGTGTCATCGTCGAAAAAGCTGACCTCCAGCGTATCGTCCCCGTCGAAATGCTCGATCACGCCGATCCTGCCGTCATGCATCGCCACTACCACCGGCAGACGCCAGCTGTTGATCGCCTGCCGATCGTCGGTAAGGAGCTGAAACGACAGCCCCGCTTCGCGGGCCAGCTGGGTGAGGGCGGGCACCATCGGTTTGCCTTTCAGCCACGGCGCGCCTGCGATCAGCGCGCCGGGGGAGCAGGCCACGCGGTAGCGCGTGGCGACAAAACCGAAGGCCTGCGCCCACTGCGCCAGCGCCTCATCGGTCATCGTTTCGCCCTGCGGGATTTCGCGTTGCTTCATGGCTGGATCTCCACGGTCTGGATGGTGCGGTTATCAAGATCGAACGCGTGACGCAGCTGCCCGGTGTTATACAGGCAGTTGAGCTGCAGCTGGTGCAGCTGACCGAGGGTCTGCTGCTGGGTGAAGCGCGCCTGGTAGACCTCCTGCTCGGCGTTGAGCACGTCGAGGAGCGGGCGCGAGCCGAGATCGAGATACTGCTGCTGGTACAGTTCGCGGGTGCGGGCGCTGAGGGCTTCCTGGCGACCCTGGATTTGCAGCGTGCTTTGCAGGCTCATCACCTGGCTGCGGGCTTCCAGCAGTTTCTGGCGGACATCAAGGCGCGTGCGCTGAACGGTGGACTGCGCCGCCTCCACCGCGTGTCCGGCAGCGTTACGCCGGGCGGTGAGGCCGCCGCCCTGATAGAGCGGCATCTGCACTTTCACCCATGCGGAATACTGGGTGCGATCCCGGGTTGACCTGCTCCCCGTTGATTAGTACACCCCGATGTTAGTAATGTCTTCATAAGCCACATGAGGACATCCCCATGAAGAAGCGTTTTTCCGACGAACAGATCATCAGTATTCTCCGCGAAGCCGAAGCTGGGGTACCCGCCCGTGAACTCTGCCGCAAGCATGCCATTTCCGATGCCACGTTTTACACCTGGCGTAAGAAGTATGGCGGTATGGAGGTGCCTGAAGTTAAGCGCCTGAAGTCGCTTGAGGAAGAGAACGCCAGACTCAAGAAGCTGCTTGCCGAAGCCATGCTGGATAAAGAGGCGCTTCAGGTGGCTCTTGGGCGAAAGTACTGACGACAGACCAGAAGCGGGAAGCCGTGATGTTGATGTGTGATGCGACCGGTCTGTCGCAACGTCGTGCCTGCAGGCTTACAGGTTTATCCCTGTCGACCTGCCGCTATGAGGCTCACCGTCCGGCTGCTGATGCGCATTTATCAGGGCGCATCACTGAGCTGGCACTGGAGCGCAGGCGTTTTGGCTACCGTCGTATTTGGCAGTTGCTGCGCCGTGAAGGGCTTCATGTTAATCATAAGCGCGTGTACCGGCTTTATCACCTCAGTGGCCTGGGCGTAAAACGCAGAAGACGTCGTAAAGGGCTGGCAACAGAACGTCTGCCGCTGCTCCGTCCGGCGGCGCCCAATCTGACCTGGTCGATGGATTTCGTCATGGACGCACTTTCCACCGGTCGCAGGATCAAGTGTCTTACCTGCGTCGATGATTTCACAAAGGAATGCCTGACGGTCACTGTTGCCTTTGGGATTTCAGGCGTTCAGGTCACGCGTATTCTGGACAGCATTGCACTGTTTCGAGGCTATCCGGCGACGATAAGAACTGACCAGGGGCCGGAGTTCACTTGCCGTGCACTGGATCAATGGGCCTTTGAGCATGGTGTTGAGTTGCGCTTAATCCAGCCGGGCAAGCCAACGCAGAACGGATTTATTGAGAGCTTTAACGGACGATTTCGCGATGAATGTTTGAATGAGCACTGGTTCAGCGATATCGTTCATGCCAGGAAAATTATTAATGACTGGCGGCAGGATTATAACGAATGCCGCCCGCACTCCACGCTGAATTATCAGACACCGTCTGAATTTGCAGCGGGCTGGAGAAAGGGTCATTCTGAGAATGAAGATTCCGACGTTACTAACTGAGTGTTGTATCTAATCGTGGGGGCAGGTCAATGCGGCAATAATTTTGTATTTTTGAGACGAAACAAAGTCACTCCACCACTGCATGAGAACCACCCGTTCTGTGAGATACTCTGCACGATTGTAGGCTGCAATTATTTCATCTTTCTTCGAGTGGGCAAGGGCGGCTTCTAAGACATCAGTCCTAAATTTGCCAGACTCCTCCGCAGCCGTTCTGGCGATTGATCGCATACCGTGAGCTACAAGCTCACCTCCGAAACCCATACGGATTATGGCCGCATTAGCTGTTTGTTCATGCATGTGATTGAGTGGAGCTTTGATACTGGGGAAAACCCACTCTCTATGCCCACTGATGGCTTTCATTAAATCCAAAACTCGCAAAGCTTCTTTGCTCAGTGGAACTTTGTGAGGCTTCTTCATTTTCATAAACTCCGCCGGGATGTTCCACATGCCAGTATCAATATCAATATCTGACCATCTTGTGCGAACAGCTTCACCTGGGCGAACCCATGTGAGAAGTTGCCACTCAATCAGTAGCCTTGTTTCCAAACGGATAGAAGCATTGTTTAGAGCAACCAGGAAGCGAGGGAGTTCGGAAGGGGGTAATGCTGGCATATTCTGTTTTTTTGGCTTGCTGAACCGTTGCCCCAGATTGTCTGCCGGGTTGAATTCTATGAGTTCTTCTGTTGCTGCATAGCGGAAAATTTCATTCAGGCGGGATATGATGCGGCGAAGTGTTTCAAGGACACCTCGTTTTTCTATAGGTTCTAAATGCTGTTTAAGCATTTTAGGGCGAATCTCCTTAATGGGGGTATCACCCAATGTGGGAAAGATATTTCTCTCTAGGCTTCGCCAGATGTCGTTAGCATGATCTTGGGAGATGCCTGACGTTTTGACTTTCTCATCAAGCCACTTCTTGGCTACTGCTTGAAATGTATGTTCCGTGGCATCTTTCAGTGCATTGGTTTTTTGGGTGTTATGAACTTGGGGGTCTATACCATTTGCAAGCAACGACAAGTATTCATCACGTAAAGCTCGTGCCTTCGCAAGTGTAAGGTGAGGATAGGTTCCTAAGCTCACCTTAGTTCGCTTTTTGGTCACAGGCACTGCATATCTGAAATACCAATTTTTCTTCCCTCCCTTCGCCAAGGGAGCGATTCGCAACAGCAAACCATCGCCGTCAAAAAGGTTAACCTCTTTCTCGGCAGGTTTGGTGCTTTTGATTTCAGTGTCAGTGAGTTTCTTAGCGATTTTGGCCATGTTTGGGACCCTCAATTTTAGGACCCTTTTTCGTGGGTCCCATTCAGGGTGCCATAACTCGAAGTTCTCAGCAATTCTCACTAGACTACAATAGACGTAAAAAAGCCCGCAGAGCTTGTGCTGTGCGGGCTTAGTAGACTTTACTGAACTTCAGTACATCAATATTTGGTGGAGCTGGCGGGAGTTGAACTCGCGTCTGAAATTAGTATAACTCGTTGAAAATAAAAAATATTTTCTCCGTTTCAGGCTTCAAGTGCATTTTACGTGCATATTGAGGTCTGTCTAACGTCCTGATTCTGTCCAACATTTTGAAATATTTACCCCGCTACAGAGCGGCTGAAATCGCGGTTTTACCGTCATATTCAGCCAGGTATTTACCGTAGTTGCGGAATATCATTTCCGGCCCTTTGTGGCCCATCTGTCCGGCAAGCCAGAAGAGGTTAACGCCCTGGCTAATATGCTTGGTGGCGAAGGTGTGCCGCGTCTGGTAAGGGTTACGATAGCGCACGCCAGCTTTTTTCAGGGTCGGCACCCATGCTTTTTTACGGATCGCGTCGGCGTTCGCCCAGGGTTCTCCCGTTTTTGGATCGCTGAATATGAACTCACTTTTCATAAAGGTGTATTGCTTCTGCGCCTGCAGGGCCGCCAGCGCCTCACTGTTCAGCTCCACCTTACGGGTACCGGCTTTTGTCTTGGTGCCTTTAAGTACCCCTACGACACTGGCCGCCTGAACGTGGGCTGTGTTCGCGAGGGTGTCGAGATCAGGCCAGCGCAGCGCGCACAGTTCGGAGCTCCGCAGACCGGTATTGAAAGCAAAGCGGAACAGGTTTTCCCATTCCGGGTATCTGCAGCTCTGGTAAATGGCGAGGGTCTCCGCTGGCGTGAACGGGTCAACCTCGTAATCGTCGGCGCTCGGGCTGCTGTCGATCACGTGGTACCGGCTGGCGCTGACGAGGGTTACCGGGTTAATGGTCAGCAGGCCATCCGTAACAGCTTCATCGATGGCGCTGCGTAGAAACGAAAGGTTATTCCTGGTCGTTTTCAGCTTTGTTTTCCGGCTGGCTATCCAGTTTTTAAGGACCGCTGGCGTCAGTTCTGACACGTGGAGTTTATGCAGAGCTGACAGCGCCGACAGGCATTTTTCATAACCGTTGATAGTCGACGGGGACAGGCTTCGGTTCTGGCAGATTTTGAGGTACTCGTCCAGGTAAGACTTTATGTTTTTGGTTTTCTTCACCACTCCGAACAGCTCCAGCTTTTTGGAGTTGGGGAAATATTTCGCATATTCAAAGGTGCCACTGACGATCTGGTTTTGTATCTCCCCGAGCAGACGCTCGGCGTACTTCACACCGCGCGCGTTTGCTTCCATTTTGGAGAGGGGCTCCCGGCACAGAACCCCTTTGTATGTGAAAGTGATAACCAGAGTGTCGCCAGTTTTATGCTGGCGGATGGTTACTCCTCTTGGGAGAGATAATGATCCTTGTTCTTTCTTGCCCACTTTGAAACCTCCGTTAAGTCAATCCAGCGTTCTTTAACGCCATCGACTTTTAATACATGTACTCCCTCCTTCCATAACCCCCTTTGTATCCGTTTGTTAACGGCTTCTACCGTTTCCCCCGCGTCCCTGCAGTACGTAGAAAGGGGTACACAGTCAAGACTCATGGCTGACCTCCCGCCCGAAGGCCTGGGCATTTTCCAGTTCATTAGCTGCATAAATCAGGGCATTGTGATGAGCACGAAAACCACCATCGAGTTCGCGAGCAGCTCTGTCGCGCAAGATGTCGATCGCTGCCTGATAGTCGTTCTGGCAATCGGCGGACTTTTCCGCCGAACTGGCTGGCAGTTCCCCCAGCACCATCAACATGTTTTCCGGGTCGATGGGAATGGTGGCAAGCCCCAACTCTTTGGCCTCCGCTGCTAAACGGGTCCAGCGTTCAATAATTTCAGTGGTAACTTTTTTCATGGCATGCCTCAGAAACCCATCAAAAATTTATACTCAATCAGCGCGCCGAACACGACGGCCACCAACAACAGGCCAAACAGCAGGGAAAGGAAAAGCGCTTTCATTTTCTGTCCTTCAGTTTGCTGTATCGTTCATGGCTCATTACTTCCCAGTTGTGGCCGCCGTCTCGGGACAGCAGCCTCCAGCGACGATTAACCCTCAGGCTCAGATTTCCGGAGCCGTGCATACGGCAGGGATGAATTCGCCTGGCTCTGAACTGGCGGAGTACATGGACCGCCTGCAGGTGCACCCACTCAGGAATTCGTATCGCTGTCAGGGCCATTGTCCTTCTCTCCTGCAGGTGGGGTGATCGTGTAACCGGCGCGTTCAGCCATCCATAAAAAAGTCTCCAGCGATGCTGTAACCTCGCCGTTCTGAACCGGGCGCGCGTGGATAACTTTCCCGTTCTCAATTGTCAGCACGATATTTACTGGTTCGTGCGTGATAATTGGTGTCTGATCACTCATGGCTTGTCTCCGCTGTTACTGATTTTTGTTTCTTGGCAAACTCGACCAGCTCAGCAATGAGATCGTCGATTAATGCCTTTCCGCTTTCTGTCAGGAACTCACCGCTGCCATTCACATCTACGGCGTTGCTGTAAATTCCTCTGATGGCTTTTACGCCGTCGATATTCCCGTATTCACTGAGAGCCAGCTTTTCGAATCGTCTCAACAAACCATCAAGCAGTATTTCTGTTAATTCGACTGTGTTTATTCCACCCTTAGGCATATTAATAATGATGCAGGTGCTTCCGGTTTTACGCTGGTGGCGTAATAATGCAGCCTTTAAAATTCGTCGGCGATAAGTGTTAATTAAATTATCCATTTATTTAATCTCCCTTTGCGCATCTTCATTCGCTAAAACGATAGTTTCTTCCTTCTCTGTCCAGCTATAAATCAAACTGGCTAGGTCATAAGCCAGACCTAAAAGGCCATCCAGTTGGTGACGGTCAAATTGTTCATGATGAGCGTGAATTGTTTGCATTAAGGCATTTAACTGCTCAGCTTTAACATTTACGCCTTGTATATCCTGGCGTTCTTCAATTGGCATTGTTTACCTCCCATATGCTTTTTTAAGATAGAGCCTAGCGATTACTTCGTAACCACACGCCGCATAAAGGCACGCTGTTCTATATGCCGATTTATCAATGATGAAAGTCATACGAAGCGCCTCACAGCCAAAGAAGCGACTACCCGACCGTGAATACGCATGTCTTTTTGCTCACCCGAGTTAAGCGTGAAAGTTTGGTAGTGGAGATTGTCAGAAATAATCTTTAATGCCCCGTCCGGTAAGGGTTCAATTCGCTTGATGAAAAGGCAGTTACGGCCAAAAACATCTCCCGTAAAAACATAGATGCCGGGGGTAAGAACGCGGCCTCCACAATCAACGAAAGCTACAACCTCACAGGGTTCGATAGTCGGCTGCATTGAATCACCTTCCATCCTGCAGCTCTTAACTCTGTTTCCAAAATCATTAATATTGTCAGAACCGAACAGCATTTGTGGTGTTTTAATTGACTCGTTAAAAGAAAGTGAATTTTGCATTTTCATTTCCTCGGGATGAGTTTGGTCACACCATTTAAGGTGTTCTATTAATTGTTTTATTTATAGTAATTTAATTTCGAAGTTATTTATTTGTTCGTTTACTTCTTCTAATGTTTTTACAACTAAAGTAATTAATGCATGTTCTCTTATTTCTTCCTCGGAGGTCATTTTTTCAAGGAGTAACCATAATGAAGATGAACAACAAGTTATATCGTGCGCCCAACTCATGACCATAGAGCTTGTTTCATCTTTATTGAGAACTACAGTATCAGTTATCATTGTTTATTCTCCGGCCAGTCATGCCCGATTTCGCGATTTATAACTGAAAGATTTTTCTTTAATTGGTTAATGCAAATTTGAATGAGGGCAGCTGGCTTATAGCCAGTATCTGGATCAGATTCGGCATATTCAAGCACGTTTACCACGCGATCAATATCCATAGCTAGCTTGTGGATGGGACCATTTTCAGATATCAATTGTTGAGTGCTCATCTTCCTGCTCCGTTTGCTTGTTGATGATTAAACAATACATAACGTATTAACGAGCGTCAATACAAAACGGATTAATCTGATGTATTAATTTTTATCTCTATGTTTGTTAAGGTTTTTTTGTTTGATTTCGTAACGAAGGGGATAAAAAAAGCCGCTTTCGCGGCTTGTGCACTATGGCAGGTTGGTTATTTTTGCATCGACCACGACGCCGATAATACGGCAATTACCATTTATGGGAATGATCGGGTATTGAGGGTTTAACGGCTTGAGGAATCGTTGACCAGCATCGATAACTAGCTTTTTGAAAGTGGCCTCGTTATCCCCATCGAGCTTAGCGACAACTAACTTTCCGTTGATGGGTTCAACCTGAGGATCGACCAGTATAACCATGCCTTCAGGAATGCTAAGCCCAGCTGGCGATGTCATCGAATCCCCTCTGACATCTAACCAGAATGAATCTTCTGAACATTCCACGGTTGTATCATACCAGCGGTCGATCGCGCGCCTATGATATGGTTCCACTGCTTCCATCCAATCCCCTGCGCTGACCCAACTGATTACGGGGTAGCTTCCTTTCGATTCATTCATGGCGTGAAATGACACATTGTGATCAGCTCTTGCGTCGCTCACTGCGCCGTCAGCGTCAACCACAAAACCTGGCATTTGTAGAATTTTAAAAATTTTTGCTATGACCTCCAGGTTAGGTTCACGTCTTCCGTTCAGCCAATGGCCTAGCCCACCCTGAGTCATACCGAGTGCTTCAGCTAGCTGTTCTTGAGTCATTCCGACTTCTTTCATCCTGGATTTGGCCAGGTCCTGCCATCTCTGTTTCATAGACATGATTATTACAATCCGTATTTTTTGAGCAACTTCCATTTTGTATTATTGTTTTATGTGTGTATAGTACGTTATGTATTATTTAGATAGGAACTATCCGAATGAGCGGTATTAAGAGCCTAAGGCTGAAAGCAAAAGTGACCCAGGGGGAGCTGGCAGCGTTGATCGCTAGCTCTCAAGGGGCCGTTAGCCACTACGAAACTGGTCGTCGAATCCCAGATATTGAAGTTGGGAAACGCATTGTGAGCGCCTTTAAGCAGCTCGGATATGAAACCAGTCTGGATGAGGTTTTTTCCGATGAACATACAGGAGAGCAACTTCGATAACGCACTGCTGCCGGATACCCACTCACAAGCTGATGCCGAGTGGATTAAGCAGCAGTTACTTAGCCTGACACCAACTGCACGACAAAAAGCTATCCAGCGTTATGCAGCTGTGTATCAGGAGACGTTCGAAGCTGAACCCGTTTCCTACCGCAAGGAGAACCGGGCAAGGCATGAAGCAAACACAAGGCTTCGCCTGTTTTTGAGAAATCAGGGCAGAGCTTTACAGGGGTATACCGCCGAACCTCCCCTGGCTGGAACGCAATCGCGCTCCTCATTGTTTCGGGTTTAAAGGTACCCGAACAGAATCAGGCTTAAAGGTGCCTGTTCAGGTTGGCAACCAACTGACCCAACTCCTCATATGTACTAGGGAAGTAGTACGTTTTTTATGGGGAAGAGGGAAAGGGGGGTAAGGGGGGATTGGGTGTAGGGGCAGGAATAGGGTCTTTTCCAACAGGAGAGATCCATTGGTTAGGTAGATCACTGTCTTAAGGGCGCAATTTTAAAAAACGCCTGTATCAGCAAGGTAGTACAAAGCGCTCAGGCGCTGAGAAACGAAAAGGGTTCTTCCTGGAAGAGTGATTTTTTCAGAGGAGCTGAATCAGAAGGGAGGCTGGCAGCCTTTGGGGAGGCCACCAGCCATGTGAGGGGGAATCCATGAAAACCACATCACAAAATTATTATCTCATCAGCACGGGGGCAGCACAATGGAGCTGACGATCACGCCGAATTTTGCACAGGAACGAGCGCTAAACATGTTGCGCCGTGACTGGAAGGCAAACGACACCTTCATGGTGTACTCGCCAACCGGTAGCGGTAAAACGGGTTTGGCAGCCTTCATCGTCGCCGGGTTTGTCAGCCGTGGTATGCGCGTCCTGTTCTGTGCACCGTACACCATCCTGATCGGTCAGACGGCTAATCGGTTCGTGGAGTATGGGTTGCCGGGGGATGAAATCGGTTATATCTGGGCAGATCACCCGAACTACGATCCGGACCGGAAAATTCAGATTGCCAGCGCCGACACGCTTATTCGTCGTGTTTTTCCTGAAAATATCGATCTGCTGATTATCGACGAAGCACACCTGCGTAAAAAACGCATCCTGAAGGATATCGAACGTCTGCGCGGCAAAGGCGTAAAGGTGATTGGCCTGTCGGGTACTCCGTTTTCCCCGTTCCTGGGCAAATACTATGACCGACTGATTAAGCCGACCACCATCGGCGAGTTAATCCAGCGTGGCGATCTGAGTAAATACGAATTTTACGCGCCAACTAAGCCGGATCTGAAAGGTGTTAAAACCAAAGCATCGCTTGAGTACGGCAGCGATTACAACGAAACGCAGCTGGCTGAAATCATGTGCGGGTCTACGCTGGTGGGCGACATCGTACAGAACTGGCTGGAGAATGGCCGGGATCTGCCTACTATCGCTTTCTGCGTCAACGTAGCCCACGCCAATTACCTGACAATCCAGTTTAACCTGGCGGGTGTTAACGCTGAGGTCATGACTGCCGACACTCCAGTGGATGAGCGCCAGACCATCATTCACCGCTTTGAAACTGGTGCAACGAAAATCATCGTTAGTGTGGGCGTTCTGGTGGCCGGCTTCGATAGTGACGTTCGTTGCATCATCTACGCCAGGCCAACAAAAAGCGAAATTCGCTGGCTGCAGGCGCTCGGGCGTGGCCTGCGCACCGCTCCGGGTAAAGAGTCCTGCCTCATCTTCGATCACAGCGGCACCGTGCACCGTTTGGGTTATCCGGATTCAATCGAGTACGACGATCTTCCCGGTAAGTCTGACGGCATGGAGGAAAGCGCGCGCCGCGCAGCTGAGGAACGGGCCGAAAAGCTGCCGCACGAATGCTCACAATGCCACTACATGAAACCCGCAGGTGTGTACGTCTGCCCGAAATGTGGGCATAAGCCGCTGGGCGGTGAGGACGTCGATACCGACACCGGCCGCAAACTCAAAAAGCTGGGTAAAAACCAGCATCAGCCCACGAAGGCAGAGAAACAGGCCTGGTGGAGTCAGATCAAATTCTATCAGCGCCAGCGCGTATCGCAGGGGAAAAAGCCCGTTAGTGATGGCTGGTGCGCAAATACCTTTCGCGAACGGTTTGACGAGTGGCCTAACGGGTTGAGCGATTTCCCGATGGAGATCACGCCGACCGTCTCTAATTTCATCCGGCACAAATTGATTGCGTATGCGAAAGGGCAGGAGAAGGCCAAGCGCCTGAAGGAGGCATCAGGCACGCCAGCCCCATCCTCAGTACAACAAGCACAGAAAGCGATTAGCGATATCAGACAGCAGTTAGGAAAACGAGCATGAAGACGGCAGAAGCAGCAAAAGGCCAGTGGGCCATGATTTTTGAACATTACGGGCTGCCGCCGATCACCGGTAAACACCATTTCAGAGGTAAATGTCCGCTCTGTGATTCGATTGGTAAATTCCGCATCGATGACCGCGACGGTGCGGGAACGTGGATTTGCACCTGCGGCTACGGTACAGGAATGGACTTGGTTACCAAAACCCAGGGCAAACCATTTAACGAGGTCTGCCGCGAAATTGATGAGCTGATCGGCAATACGTTCAGGCGTGACAAAGTGCCTGAAGCCAGTGACGCTTCTAAACTGCGGAAAAAGGTACTCAACAATTTTGCAAAAATGGCTCCTTTGCGCGGTACCTCTGGTGCCGACTACCTTAATTCTCGCGGTATTTTTAAGCTTCCAGCCGAGGCGGTACGGTTAAACCCAAAACAACGGCATAACGGCCGTGTCTACCAGTCGATCTATTCACTGGCAACGGACGATAAAGGGGAGCTGTGTTACCTCCACCAGACGTTACTCGATGGCGCAAAAAAGGCTGATATCGGGGCCAGCGCAAAGCGACAGAAATCACTACAGGAAGATAACTATCTCGATCATGCCCGGTCAGTTGCGATCCGTATGTTCCCGGTCGCCAGCACCCTGGGCATTGCCGAAGGCATCGAAACGGCCCTATCTGCGCACCAGATTTATAACGTGAATACCTGGGCAACTATGACGGCAAATTTCATGAAGAAATTCCGCGTTCCTGCTGGTGTTAAGCACCTGATTATTTTTGCCGACCGCGACGAGAACAGCGCTACCGGGCTGGCGGCTGCGTATGAATGCGCTCATGGCAATCTGCTGGCAAAGAATGACCTGCAGCGCGTGAGCGTGTACTGGCCGGATCACGATGATTTCAACAATATGCTCATGAACGGTGATCAGGTTCGTGAGCTGGTTTTCCATAAGAAAAAGGCGGCTGCGTAATGCGTACTGATAACAACGAACATAAAGCACTATTCACCATCCCGACGGCAGCTCACAGCTCCGCCCTCGCAAACATCAAGCCTCTGCCAGAGCAACGGAGAATCACCGGGCATAAGCAGACTGATGCTTATCTTTGGATGCTGGAGGTAATCCGCCTTAACGAACCCGCACATTTGGAGGCAGCCGAAGCCGCGCTGGCGAAAATTAAAATCTCCCCAAAAGAGGCCGAGGAACGCTATTCGCGTTATCTGTTGGCGAATGGTGGAGATCCTTTCCAGGTTGCTTTCGGTACCATCGGCATGGATAACCCGGCCCAGGCAATCAAGAACGCCCGGGAGGACATCAAAAAAGCAGCATCAGTCAGGGCCACGTTCGGCAGCTATGAGGCAGCTCTCGAAGATGTGGAGGCCGAGCGAGTAATCAAGTCTTCCTCGAAATTTATCGACGATCACCTTTGGGGATGGACTTCGGCCGAGAAGAAAGCTGGCAGCATTAACGGCAGCCGTATGAACGAAATTGATGAACAGCGCCGGGCATTTGTTGAAGGCTATCGTGATGTACTGCCAGAGCCCAAAACCCTTTCTGACGTTGTTCGTGAGTTTGTTTACTGGGACTGGCTCTACAGCGTTCGTCACACTGCAACTAAAGAACAGGGCTATGAATTTGGTTACTCCGAGCATCACGAATCCGTATATGACCGCGAGCGCTACCTTGAAAAATTGCTGGAAACCATCAAACCCGTGACGCGAGCTGAAGCTATCGAGGTATGTCGTTGGTTCCTTGAAGGTGAAAAGGCCCAGTACATGGAAAACCACGGCGCGGCGGTAATTCTTAACCTGGTAGGGGAGTGTGAAGAATGAAACTGGAGGCATCGCTAAAACACTTTAGCCCTCAGGGTATGCACATCAGCGACGACGTGAAAGGAACCTCTCCGGATCGTATCACCGGCACGGATGTTATGGCGGCCATTGGTACCACCAGCAGCCGCGCGCGCTTCGGCCTGGCGGCGTTCTTCGGTAAAGCGGGAATCAGCAAAACGGATGAACAGCTCGCAGTTCAGGCGCTGACGCGTTATGCGATGGACGTCGCGCCGAAAAATGTTCGTAAAGCAGCTGGTGGGCAGTTCGGATGGTGCATGCAGGTGCTGGCACAATTTGCCTTTGCTGATTACTCCCGTTCGGCGGAAACCAGCGTGTCGTGTCACAGCTGCAGTGGTACCGGACGAACAACCCGCGAGCAAATCACCCGCAAGGTTTCGTACCCATGGGGTAAAGCGCCATACTGGGCCAGCCGCTCCCGTGCCGTTCGTCCGTCTGACTGGGAGCAGTGGACAGAAGTAACAGAGGTTGTACCGGCAGTCTGTGATGCTTGCGAAGGTAAGGGAACGATCAGCGCACGTTGCCGCTGCGGCGGTAAGGGTGAGGTGCTCGACCGCAAGGCCACAAGCGAGCTCGGCGCGCCGGTGTTTAAAACCTGCGAGCGCTGCAGCGGAAATGGATTTTCTGCGGTGCCGTCTACCGCAGCCTATAAAGTGATACTGAAGCGCGTTCCGGATCTGCATGTCAGAACATGGACTCGCAATTGGAAACCGTTTCTGGAGGTGCTTGTCGACGTCTGCCACAGGGAAGAACAAAAAGCAGACACGGCGTTTCAGGATGCAACGAGCTTTCGTGATGATGTGAACAAAATTTAGTATATTTGCCACGTTAAGCTTGATTTTGTCCGAACTTGTCGTGTATGCTTCAAATCGTAGGTTGTTGCGCCTGCACGAAATCAAACCCGCCTCCGAGCGGGTTTTTTATCTACAGCAAGGTATTTACTCATCTCATTTGATATGTTGTGTTTTTTCTACTGAGGGTCAGTTGATGAGCACAGATGAAAGCCCGTTAAGCAAGATTCAAGAAGTACGGATCGTTGAGGATGTTGAGCAAGTCAATTTGGGCCTTTCTAAAGGCTGGGTAATCCTAATGATTACCGAAAACACCACGATCTGGGAAGACGGTAGCAAAAGCAGTCGGGTTGCATATCATATGGGCAAACCTCAAAGACTGCCTGTATAAAAATTTAACCCTGCCTATTGGTGGGGTTTTCTCATTATCATCCAAATGTCATACTGTTAGCTTTAGCATTTTAAAAAGGCTTTCATATGACATCGTTTAATGATTTTAAAGAGAAAAGGGCACAAGTTAAGCTTGCTATTGAAAAACATGATGAGCAACTCCGAAGTGTGTTCCGCGAATTTATGAGTCAATATATTGCTTCTTTTGATTTTCCTGGCGAGAGTTTTGTTGATGGCAAAGGGAATCAACGTAAGTATGTGAGCATTTTGTCAAAAGGTATACTCAGCGATGCTGATTCTTTAAATGTTCATCCTCATGATGGTATAACTGTAAATGTAAATACTGTCCTTGATGATTCATCTAATAATGATATAAGGGTTGAGTCATTTACAATCAATATTCGTCTCGTTAATGGCCTAATAACCTTTGTTGTGACAGGTATGGGCTTTTTTGATGAAAAAACATTTTCAAGCGTGAGCGGCAAGGATAAATATTTAGACGTAATTGATTATATCAAGTCTGTCTTTTTAGATAATATCCTTAAAGATTATCCTGGTTCTAACCATTCTCCGGCTGAGTAGCTATTTTATGATGCTTGGCTTGATGTAAGGCAAACATAAAAACCATTGATATTGCGTGGGAAGTTTGACTTATGTATCATCTCGCTCCCGGCCCTTTAGCTCAGTTGGTTAGAGCGTGCGACTCATAATCGCCCGGTCGCTGGTTCAAGTCCAGCAAGGGCCACCAGACCGCCACTAGCTCATCGGGAAGAGCGGCAACTTTATGTTGTAGTACGAGGTTCGAGGCCCCGGTGGCGGACCAATGCCGACTTAGCTCAGTAGGTAGAGCAACTGACTTGTAATCAGTAGGTCACCAGTTCGATTCCGGTAGTCGGCACCATATGCGGGCATCGTATAATGGCTATTACCTCAGCCTTCCAAGCTGATGATGCGGGTTCGATTCCCGCTGACCGCTCCAGTTTAAGCTTTTCGGTCTGCGATGATGGGTTTCCCGGAGTGACTGAAAAGCGCCCCGGTTTTGAATGGGCGCTGCTTTTTGCAAAATTGCTGTGTGAAAATACTGACCTTTGGGTTCAGCGCTCATCCAAAAGCATCTCGTCAAAATCCAATTAACCTCGGGTGGTTTGTTGGATGAGGTGCCTCAATTCAAATAGCCTCGCTTCGGTGGGGCTTTTTCATTTCTAAGGCTGCCATTTGGTGGCCTTTTTCTATTTCAGGATCCGGGAACCATTATCGACACGCCTAATTGTTAAATCGTCCCGAGGGCCTGAACCCTACACACGGAAATCTTATGTCTGATCCATTAACTGTAGCTGGTGGGTTTGCTGCCGGGACTGTGGGGGTGACACTTGCTACCCTGTTTCCCGAAGCCACTCCCGGCGTAATGCTTTTCTCTCTCGGAGGTGCTGCGCTCTATGTGTTGACGTCTGAGCCGCACCAGATATGGAAACAGGCGGTATTCGCGATTATTTCGTTTCTTGGTGGCGTCTCGTTCGCGGTGCCTATGGCGACAATTATGGCTGGTGTTATTAACTCAGCACTTAGTTTGCTGACGCCGCCAGTGACCATCGAAGTATCACCAAATATCGGCGCGCTGGTGGCCGCATCCATTTCGGTCGCTATCCTTCTTCGCATTTTGTCCAAATCCAAAAACGGGAGCCTTCCCGGACTGGATGGGGGTGATGAATGATATGGGATTCGCTGATTCCTCACGCAAACGCGGTGGTTTGCCTACTGATAATGTTCCGTCTGATGTTCTTCAATAAGACGGGAAAATCATACCGGCGTGGCGTCTCATTGTTTGCGTATCTGATAATTCTGTCCGCCGGGTATACCGCATTCCGGATCATCCACGGCGATTACATGCAGGTTGACCCTGGTGAATTCATGCTGAATGCGACGGTTTGCATTGCGGTATGGCTGGCCGGTGGGAACCTGGCAAAATTTGTGAGGGCATCGTAATGCAAACCAGTGATAAAGGGATTTCCCTGATTAAAGAGTTTGAAGGATGCAAACTTGCCGCTTACCAGGACAGCGTAGGCGTCTGGACGATTGGTTATGGGTGGACCCAGCCTGTCGATGGAAAGCCAATTCGCGCCGGGATGCTCATTAAACAGGAGACTGCAGAGCGCCTTCTGAAAACAGGGCTGGTCAGCTACGAAAATGACGTCTCGCGCCTGGTCAAAGTTGGACTGACTCAGGGCCAGTTCGATGCGCTGGTGTCGTTCACGTATAACCTCGGCGCTCGCTCCCTGTCGACATCGACCCTCCTGCGCAAACTCAACGCCGGTGATTACGCTGGCGCTGCCGACGAGTTCCTGCGCTGGAATAAAGCCGGTGGCAAAGTTCTGAATGGGCTGACCCGTCGGCGTGAGGCGGAGCGTGCTCTGTTCCTGTCGTGATTACCCTTGCTGATATTAAAGCCTCATGGCGTCTGATACTGCTGGTGGTCGTCATTGCGGTAGTCGCCGTACTGTGTGTCCTGCTGGCAAACAGTCGATCTGACGTTGCTACGCTAAAGAGTGATAATGACGTTCTGCACAGTGACAACACCCTGCAGGGGACGGTTATCGCTGCTCAGGCTTTCAACTTCAACCGGTTTAACCAGGTGGCCGAAAAGGCCAGCCGACTAAATTCACTGATTGATGCCAGCTCCGATAAAACGGTTATTGAATATCGGGAGATCCTCCGCCGTGAAAAAACCTGTGATCTGCCTGTTCCTGCTGATGTCGCTGGTGGGCTGCTCGAATACACGCACCGTCTACGTGCCAGCGCAATGCACACCAATTCCGGGAACGCTGACGCAGCCGGTGATAGCGCCACTCCCCCCAGCACGCTGACGTATTGCCAGGCTGTTCTTTGGATTAAGCCGCTACTGGCCGCTATCGAAAAAGCGAATAACCAGCTGTCTGGAATACGTGAAATAGAGAAGGGCAGGCAATGACTATTGCCAGCATGACATTACAAAAGTCATTCACTGAGTGGCTTTGATAATGTTTTTTGAGTGAGGATTGTTCAGTATGGCTTCGATAAAAGAATCCACTGATGCCAATAGACAATCAAAATATTACGTCCACTGGAAGGATGAAAAATCCGGTCATGGACGCCGTCGCATCTTTAAGAATATTGATGATGCCGCACATCTTTTCTGGCAAAAACAGAATATCGAGCTGGATTGTCGAACCGCCAGTTGGACCGGAATAGACCATTCCTGGACTTTCCGAAAGTTAATTCTTTTTTATCTGGGGTATCAGGCCGGCAAGCTGGAAAAAAATATCATACGGCTGTCGTCATATACGAAATGCCGTCACGATCTTCTCGCTGTAGACGGGCCGATACTGGAAAAAAATATTCTCCATATCAGCCATCGTGATATCGGTGATTCGGTTCGCACCGGCTGCCATCGCTGGATTCGTTCGGCTTTCTTCCTGCTGGTGGAAAAACGGCTCATCACTTTTAACCCTGTTGACCGTCCCGCGCGCCGGAAGCGTCGACCCATCACCATACCGCCATCATCATCGGTCAGGGAGCTACTGAATAACGCGCCAGTTCGTGAGCGTATCGCGTGCTGGCTCGGGATTTGTGGCCTGCGCATCGGTGAGGCTTTGGCGGTTACGTATAACGACGTGTCAGCCGACTGGATCGACATCCGGGGGCATGTTGTTGACGGCGTTATACATGAGGGGCTGAAAAGAGGAGTGGAGCGCCGGGTACGGATGCCGCGTGAGCTTTTCGCGTTGCTGGATAAAAGTAAACTCGGTACCTCTGAGCCTCTTATCTGCAACCAGTTTACCGGCGCATGCCTCGCTACCAGCTACGGCACTCAGGGCGTTCTCGTCAGAACCCTGAACGACTATGGCATTAAGCGATTCCATCATCTTCGCCACTTTGCTGTATCTCGGCTGGCAAACAAAGGCGTCGATATCCTGAAGGTTTCCCGACTTATTGGGCATTCGAACATCAAAACCACAATGGACGTTTACGGTCACCTGTTCGGTGAAGTGGTGGAGATGGATTTGGACTGAGTTATCCACATAGTGGAAATATTAGGGCGATCCACTATCTCCCCATTCTGCGCGGCCTCCGGGCATCAAATCGCAGTTTTCCCGAAAAAAAGGATATGCCGCATTTTTACCCCCTCTGATATGCCGCACTTGGCACCAGAGAGGACGCGGCCTGCACGCCAGAATTTACCGCGTGATACGCCGCACCCGGATCGGAGAAATTGGATTTTGAACAAAAAATAATCACATTGACTTAGGCGGAAGTATGGCTCCTAAAAAAAGCTTCAGAAAAGCCTACGTCGGTATCGTTATGGACATGGCATTAGCCCGTAGCAAAATCAGCAATCGGATGGTTGCTCAGCGCTTAGGTGTGGACGAGACGACGATCCGTCGCTGGCGTAAAGAGAATATCGAGTTTGAGCGCGCTTTCACTGAGGCTCGCGAAGCTCTCAGAGAGAAAATAAACCGCGTCGCCGGTAAGAGCCTGGACGTTCGCAAACGGAAGGTTGTCACCACATCGCCGGATGGTGTGAAAACCACGATTGAAGATGTGCTGCCCACGCACAACGATATTGCTGTTTTCTCAAAGGTGCTCGGTCTTGGTACCAGCGTCTATAGCGAGGAAGAACGTCAGCGTGATGTGCTTCGCGAGGTGATGAAAAACAAGGTGGCCGGAAAATACTCCGCGCTGGAGGCGGCACAGCTGCTTGAGGCTGAGGGGGTAAAAGTTCCGGCAACCCTGCAAATGGAGCTGGGAGCACCGAAAATTTTCGAACCGTTCAACAATATGGACGAGGCAGCCAAAGCCGACGCGGCGAACCTGACCCCGCAAGAAGCAGCCGATATCTACAAAAAATACCTGGGCTGAAAATTGCAAAAACAGGCGTTTCGAACCGTAAAAACGCTATGCACTTTTTGACCCGTTTTATGCACGTTTTATTCATCCCGATTTGACCACTTTTCTGTTCAAAACAGAGGCTTCACGCCGTTTGCGTGATGGGTGCTGTTGCCCCAGTGCGGGTAACGTCCATTATGTTAAATCGGGGCGTTTTTGAGGAATTTTTCTGTGCCGATCCCGTTCCCCTTTAACTTCCGCAAACCGGACTATACCGCCGTGTTTGAGTGGAGAATGGAGAGGCTGGAGCGGATCAGGAAAGCGCCTGAAATGCTTCCGGCACTCCGTGAGTTTTACCGCACTAACCCGGCCCAGTTCATCATCGACTGGGGCATGACGACGGACCCGCGTAACCTCGATTATGGCCTGCCTGCCACCATCCCGTTTTTGCTGTTCCCCCGCCAGGAGGAATGGATTCACTGGATCATGGACAGGCGCGCCAGTCTTGAGCATGGACTGACAGAAAAAAGCCGCGAAATGGGGCTTAGCTGGACCTCTATCGGTCTGGCCTGTTCGCTTTGCCTGTTCAATAAAGAAATGGTGATCGGGTTTGGTTCCCGCAAAGAGGAATATGTCGACAGTACCGGCGACCCGAAAGCACTGTTCTGGAAAGCACGTAAGTTTACGGCGGTTGTGCAGCCTGCTATCCGTTCGGTTGAAACGGATAACGACGGGAACCGCATTACCAAAAATTACCCGCTGCTGGTGGATGTGCCGGTGGTATTTCCGCGCGGCGGCGGCTGCACGCTAACGTTCCCGGTGAAAGCCGGTGATGAATGCCTGGTGATTTTTGCAGATCGCTGTATCGATTTCTGGTGGCAGAACGGCGGGGTACAGGAGCCTGTCGACGACCGGGTGCATGATTTATCGGATGCGTTCTGTATCGTCGGGCCGCAGTCTCAGGCGCAGAAAATCAGCGGAATCAGTACGGGGGCCGCTCAGCTGCGCAGCGACGACGGAAGCACGTTCTTTGAGCTCAACCCCACTACGCAGAAAATTAAAATCGTAGCGCCAGGCGGTCTGGATGTAGTTACCCCGCAGGCCGACTTCTCGGCGAAAGTTACCATTCACGGGCTCCTGTCCTGGCTGGGTGGAATGGTGGGTTCTGTCGCTTCTGGCGTTGCATCCAAAATCACCGGCGCTGTCGAGTTTATCGGTACCGTTAAAGCTAACGGCAAGTCAATTGATGATACGCACACGCACGGCGGGGTTCAGCGAGGCGGAAGCAACACAGACGGGGTGAACTGATGCGATACAGACGTGAAGACGCCGAGGGGGATTACACCTTTGGCAGCGGCGATGATACCTGGCTGATTAACTCACCGGAGGCCGTGGCGCAGGCGGTAAAAACGCGATTCGAATTGTGGTATGGGCAATGGTTTCTCGACACCACCGAGGGGACTCCGTGGATTCAGTCCGTACTCGGTAAGCAGAAGCCGGAAACCTACAACCTGGCGATCCGTAAGCGCATCCTCGAAACGCGGGGCGTTAAATCCATCCTCTCTTTCAATACGACAGTGAACACGACGACGCGCCGCGTCCAGTTCTTCGCTGAAATCGACACCATCTACGGAACAACGACAGTAACCAGCGAGGCATAAATGGCCCTCAATTTGGACACACTCGGCTTATCGGCAACGGTAACCGCTGAGGGGATCAGTGCGCCTGATTACCAGACGATACTCGATACCCTGACGAGCTATTTCCAGCAGATTTATGGCAGTGACGCTTATCTGGAGCCAGACAGCAAAGACGGCCAGATGGTGGCGCTGGTGGCGCTGGCTATCCACGATGCCAACAACACGGCCATCTCCGTTTATAACTGCTTCTCACCTGCTACGGGTTACGGTGCAGCACTGACGAGTAACGTAAAAATTAACGGTATCGCGCGCCGGGGGGCGACGAACTCTACCGTGGATCTCGTTCTGACCGGTACTGCCGGGACATCCATCACAAACGGTACTGTGAAAGACACGAATAACGTGATCTGGCGACTTCCTGCCTCGGTGACGATCGGTGTCGGTGGTACCGTGACGGTAACTGCTACCTGTTCAAACAGCGGAGCGGTTGCGGCGCTGGCCGGGACGATTACCACTATCAACACGCCGACCCGTGGCTGGGCATCGGTAACCAACCCGGCGGCGGCCACCGTAGGCGCACCGGCTGAAACCGACGCAGAGCTGCGCATCAGGCAGGGGCAAAGCGTAGCGCTACCATCCCTCACACCGTTTGAAGGTGTCGACGGTGCGATCGCCAACGTTGCAGGCGTGACACGTCATAAACTCTACGAGAATGATACTGGTTCCACCGACAGCAACGGGCTACCGCCTCATTCCATTTCCGCCATCGTCGATGGAGGTGATGTTACCGAGATAGCCCAGACAATCAGGGGAAACAAAGGGCAGGGAACAGCCACCTATGGGACGACATCTGTCACGGTACTGGACACCTACGGCAACCCACACGTGATCAGCTTTTCTCGGTCTACTGATGTGCCAATTTATGGACATATCACCCTGAAGGCATTCACCGGCTACACGTCGCAAATTGGCGTACAGATTCAGCAGGCCGTCGCGGATTACATCAACGGGCTGACGATCGGCGACGATGTACTGCTGAGCAGGATTTATTCTCCGGCGAACCTCGGTGTAGTGAGTGGTGGCAACGCGCGCTACTACGACATACAGGAACTGCTGATTGGCAAATCAGCCGGTAGCGTCGCGGCGGCAAACATCATTATCGCCTACAACGAATCCGCGTCGTGTAAACCCGAAAACATTGTTCTAACGGTGACGTCATGAGCAAGTACACGGACTTAATCACCAACTATCACGCCACGAAGCCGAAATTTTTTGATCACGTCGACCTGAGCACGCGGCCACTGATTGATATCACCGGTGCCACCTGGGGGCTGGTAAGCGCTTTCGATATTGATACCGCTGTCGGCGTTCAGCTCGATACGCTCGGCCTCTGGATTGGCCGCAGTCGCATCGTCAGCCAGCCGATAAGCGGCGTTTATTTCAGCTGGGACACTGACGGGCTTGGATATGACCAGGGTGTATGGCAAGGCCCGTATGACCCAGATTCAGGTTACACCACGCTGAGCGATGCAACCTATCGCATCGTGCTTAAGGCGAAAATCGCTATCAACAACTGGGACGGCCGCAATGATTCGCTTCCTCCCATCCTTGACGCTGCGACCGCAGGCTCTGGCCTGAGGATGCAAATCGTCGACAACCAGGACATGACTATCTCGGTCTGGGTATTTCCCGAGACTGACATTTCTGAAGTGTCTCTAGAACTGATCGCCGCTATTAAACAGGGCTATCTCACCGTTAAAGCTGCTGGCGTATGGGCCGGTGACGTGGAAACGCCTTCGGTAGAAACACCGTCAGAAGGCTCTAAATTCTTTGGGTTTGATATGGATAACGAATACATCGGCGGGTTCGATGTTGGAGCATGGGGGACTTTACTCTAATGGCAACAAATAACTTTAAAGCGTTCGCGCTAGATCCGAATGCTAACGTCACATCACAAGCTGACTGGGAGGCGCTCCCGGCACTGCTGTCTGGCTTCACGGCAGGAAAAGCATCCAGCGCACAGGTCAACAAAGCAATTCGCCAGGCGACCACAATCGCTGCGCTGGTGGGCCAGTTTATTGCGAACTCTGGCGCGGATGCTCTGGACAATGCTGATGTTAACGGTCTGGTGACAAAATTCACGAACGCCCTTATCGCAAACCTCCGTTTGGGAGCTGGCGCGCCAGCTATCGGTATTCCGTTTTTCTGGCCGTCCTCGGCGATGCCTAATACCGTTATGACTGAATGGGCCGACATGGTGTTTCTGAAGTTCAACGGCGCGACGTTCTCGGCGGCTACTTATCCTAAGCTTGCTCTGGTATTTCCAGGATTAACGCTTACCGAAGCGCGCGGGGAGTTTTTGCGAATCTGGGATGATGGCCGTGGTGTGGATAGTGGCCGCACATTACTTTCCGCGCAATCAGACGATTTCAAAACTCACGAGCATAAATTTTTAGGGACAAATGGAAGTGGCAGTAATGTAGTGTTTGGCACCGTTTCGAATGCATCTCCTTTATATACAAACGGCATCAGTCAGCCCGGTGGATCGGCTTTGCCTGCATTCCAGAATCCAGGCGGCACTGAAACACGCCCGCGTAACATTGCATTCAACTTTTTAGTAAGGGCTAAATAATGAAACCTATTTTCGATGAAAATGGACTAGCAACAGAACCGGGTGAAATCCGATGCTATTACTACGACGCGATGACGTTTGAATACATGGGATGGTCTGACGAATATATTAATATTGGTGTCAGCATGCCCGGTGATTCTACTGATATTGACCCAGGTAATGAAGTGGCTGGGAAGGTTGCTGTATTCCAGAACGGCGGATGGGTTCTGAATGAAGACCATCGTGGTGAAACGGTATATTCAACCTCTGACGCCTCAGCCTCAACGGTGGACTATATCGGTCCAATCAAGGATGGTTACACCAGCATTACCCCATCAGGTCCTTACCAGAAATGGGATGGGAAAAAATGGGTAACAGATACAGATGCTCAGCATGCTGCTGATGTAAAAGCGGCGGACAAGCAGAAAGCAGCGTTGCTGTCTGAAGCGCAGGGAACTATCAGTTTCTGGCAAACTGAGCTGCAGTTGGGCATCATCAGCGATGAAGATAAAGCCAGCTTGATAGCTTGGATGAACTACATCAAAGCTCTTCAGGCGATCGACACGTCGAAAGCGCCGGATATCAACTGGCCTTTAAAGCCTTAGAATAGGAATATCCCCGCATAAATATGATGCTATATTTATGCGGGAAGGTGCTTACAATGGCATGTAGATTTCGGCCTCTCCTGTTATTACTTTTGAATTTCCTACTTTGCAGTAAGTGTTAAAAAATATACGACGCTTTTCAATATCAATATCTTTAACTTCAACAGTGGCAATAACAGTATCACCTATATATACAGGCTTTCGGAACTTGGTATTTTGAGAAACATATACACAGCCTTCACCGGGTAGTTTTGTTCCAAAAAGTGCAGAAAAGAAACTGGTACTAAACATTCCGTGTGCAATACGTTTTTTATAACGAGAAGATGCTGCATATTCTTCATCCATATGCACAGGGTTACGGTCGCCCGACAAAGCAGCAAAGCTCTTAATGTCAGAGTCAGTGATTGTCTGAGAGTAAGAGGCCGACATGCCTACCTGTAAATCTTCCAGTTTGTACATTTATACTTCCTCAATCCATGATTCGACGACTTCTTGCGGGTAACCTCTGGAGAAGTGTTTTCTCCATGGATAAGCTGGCTTACGAGATCCATCACGAAGTTTTAGTCTGCTAGTTGGTCCGACTGCACGAGCTGGGTTTCCTGCGTAAATCATATCGGCTTCAGTTTTACCCGAGAGACAGGAATGAGCCCCCACTAAGCAGCCATGAGCTATGTTAGCGCCAGGTAAGATTACAGACATAGTTGCAACTACAGCGAAATCTTCAATAGTCACACCCATGACAACTTCACTTGGCGGGTGTGGGTCATTGGTCAGAACTACATATGGGAAGAGCCAGACATAGTTTCCAATTGAGCTATGTTGACCAATATGGACGTTGCTGTGAGTTCTGACATAATCGCCAATATCACAATGTCCCTGAATGTCGGAAAGAGTACCGATCTGAAAGCCTTTCCCTGCTTTAGTTTTTTCTCGAACAGTTACACGATGCCCAGTCATCAAACCATCGCCAAATACCGAGCCTTCGTAAAAAATACTGTGTGAACGAACATGCGAGTTTTTGCCGATTCTTAATTGTTCCCCACCTGAAAGTTTATTCGCCACACCTATTTCGCAATAGGACTCAATGATAGAGTTATCTTCAATGGTGACATTATCGTGAATGGTAACAAAATCACCAATTGTCACGTTGTTACCTATTAATGCTTTTTCAGAAATTATGGAATATTTTCCAACCTTCATTTACGTGTCCCTTATAGTAAAAATCCTGAGTAAAGTGGTCAAATCAATTACCACAAAACACTATTAAAAACAAGATGTTTCTTTTTATTTCATAAAAGATAGGGGCTTATCGGCGACCGAAGGACAAGGTGTTTCAATAAGTAATGGGTGTAAGCCGAGGGAATGATTGTGGCCAGGGGAAAACGAGTTAAAATTTCCGGGATGCAGGCCGCCGATGGATGTTGAAGCTGGCAGCCTGCTTAGTTTTACAGCCCAACCTGGCGAACTGTCGGGAACTCAGATACCAGCCACATATCGGCCTCTTCAAACATATCCTCCAGCATGCGGTTCAGTTTTTCCCGATCGTTTTTGCTGGCATCGCTATTCAAGCCGTTCGCCTGCATCGGCTTCACCCTCACTTCGGCATCAGGGAAAATCAGGTGCACTCGCTTCGTCAGCTCTGCCAAGATAATCTCTCTGGCCCCTTCAAGACCCTCTACATTTCGCTTGTCATAAACCAATTCAACGAACATAAAAGCCTCCGGAAAACCACTGTTGTTGTGTACAGTATTTTTACTGTAAAAATAAACAGTGTCAAGGCGAGCGCAGCGGGAGGAAGGGAAGTGTTTTTGTTACCCTTAGTTACAAATAGAAAAACCCCAGACCGTGAGATCTGGGGTTCTTTTAAAGTGCACGTGCATTTCACGTGCATTTTTTTGTCTTTTCTCGGTCTGCGTTCTGTCTGGTCAGAGTCCATAAGTGGCTGTTTTTATTGCCACTGTCCGGTTGCAGTCCTATCAAAAGTGGTGGAGCTGGCGGGAGTTGAACCCGCGTCCGAAATTTCTACATCCTCGGTACTACATGCTTAGTTTGTCTTTACATTCGCACGCCAGCTGCGGACAGACACGCCACTAACGAACTAGCCTGATTAGTTTTAACGCTTCAACCCCAGGCAGGGCTTCCACGCGATCTCTTTTGGGTTTGACCTCTCTTTGATCCCCGTCTTAAGAGCGGAAGCTAGGGAGAGAGGGCTCAGAGCAGGTTATTAAGCTGCTAAAGCGTAGTTTTCGTCGTTTGCGACTATTTTTTTGCGGCTTTTAACGAGGCAAACCGCCCCTCGGCATGCACCTTGGGTTTCGCAAATCCCGTCGAATCCAGAATCAGCCCCAATAGTGTTGAACTAAGTATACCAGATTTCACTTCCTGGATACCAGCCCGGAACGCTACCTTATTGAATAGTACAATAAGTGTGCAGAATCAACGTCCTGCGTTTTTCATGATGCGCGCTTTATCAAGCTGCCACTCGCGCTCTTTCAGGTCAGTACGTTTGTCGTGCTGTTTTTTACCCTTCGCGACGCCAATTTTCACTTTGCACCAGGCATTTTTCCAGTACAGGGACAGGGCGACCACGGTGAAACCTTCACGGTTGATGCGTCCGTAGAGGGATTCCAGTTCACGCTTGTTTAGCAGCAGTTTACGCGTGCGCGTTGGATCACACACGTAGTGTGAGGAGGCGACGGTCAGCGGCGTAAAATTCGCGCCGAACAGGAAGGCTTCGCCATCTTTCAGGATCACGTAGCTATCGCCGATGTTGGCTTTCCCGGCGCGCAGCGATTTTACTTCCCAGCCCTGCAACGCAAGGCCAGCTTCGAATTCTTCTTCAATGAAATACTCGTGGCGAGCACGCTTGTTGAGCGCAATGGTCGCCGAGCCTGGTTTATGTGCTTTTTTCTTCGTCATAAGTGTCGTAAAGCCGTCGGTAATCTGATTTCAAAAAGTCACCTCATTGCGTCCTGTGAGGTCTAACGCGCTATCTTAGCACGAGATGAGGCTTAGCGTTTTTTTAACAGGTGATAAATGTTATTATTTGTCCGTTGTGTGACCATGGGAAATGCTATGCCTCAGATTAGCCGTACTGCGCTCGTGCCTTACAGCGCGGAACAAATGTATCAGTTAGTGAACGACGTTCAGTCTTATCCAGAATTTATTCCGGGGTGCACCGGGAGCCGCGTTCTGGAGTCCGGCCCGACGCAGATGACTGCGGCGGTGGATGTCTCCAAAGCGGGGATCAGCAAGACGTTCACCACCCGCAATACGCTGACCAGCAATCAGAGTATTTTGATGCATCTGGTGGATGGTCCGTTTAAAACCCTGATGGGGGGCTGGAAGTTTACGCCGCTGAGCGCTGACGCCTGTCGCATCGAGTTCCAGCTGGACTTTGAATTTACCAATAAGCTGATTGAGCTGGCGTTTGGCCGCATCTTTAAAGAGCTGGCCTCGAATATGGTTCAGGCGTTCACCACCCGCGCCAAAGAGGTTTACAGTGTCGCATAAGATTGCTGTAGAAGTGGTGTACGCGCTGCCGGAGAAGCAGTATCTGCAGCACGTGACGCTGGAAGAGGGGGCAACCGTTGAGGTGGCTATCCGCGCGTCCGGCATCCTCGAACTTCGCAGCGATATCGACCTGGCGAAAAATAAGGTCGGGATTTATAGCCGTCCGGTGAAGCTGGGTGATGTGCTGAAAGAGGGCGACCGGGTTGAGATTTATCGCCCGCTGATTGCTGACCCGAAAGAGCTGCGACGTCAGCGTGCGGAGAAATCGGGTAAGTAGCGTGTTTTCCCCTCACCCTGACCCTCTCCCCAAAGGGGCGAGGGGATAAAAGAAAAACAAAAAAGGTGCTCAATGAGCACCTTTTTGCATTTCTGACTTCCGATTATTTGGTCAGGGCAGGCTTGTTGTCGATGTTGGTCAACACACCGGCGCTGCTGAAGGTCAGCGTCAGGGTCTGCTGGGTCGCATCTTCGTGGCCCGGCTTCTGACGGAATACATAGAACCAGGTGTTAGTGCCGAATGGATCGGACATCATCGGGGTTCCCAGTGCATAAGCGACCTGCTGTTGTGTCATCCCCACACGGATTTTGGACACATCGTTAGGGGTAAGGTAGTTCCCCTGGTTGATGTCAGGACGGTAAACCACTTTCTCCAGAGTGGAACAGCCTGCGGTCAACATCAGAAGAACCGCTGCGGCAGCGGTCAGCATTTTACAACGCATAGTGATTTGATTCCTTTTCGGGCCCGAGCAGAACGCGGCTCATATGTAATATGCCGATGATAATAGACCTTGTCCCACTTTGAAACCGGTCTGGCGGCGTTTTTGTTGTTCTGTATGACCCTGAGATCCCGAAAAAGTTTATGCCGCCAGCAGTTCTTTCGCGTTCGCGAGCGTATTGCGGGTGACTTCGCTGCCGCCGAGCAGGCGAGCAAGCTCCTGCAGACGCGCACGTTTATCCAGCGGCTTCATGTGCGTTTCGGTCATTTCACCGTCGGTTTCTTTGCTGACAATAAAGTGATGATGACCACAGCCCGCGACCTGCGGCAGGTGGGTGACACACATCACCTGCGTTGATTCGCCTAGCTGGCGCAGCAGTTTGCCCACCACCGCCGCCGTTGGGCCGCTGATGCCGACATCCACTTCATCGAAAATCAGCGCCGGGGTTTCCATTTTACGCGCGGTAATCACCTGAATCGCCAGCGCAATACGCGAAAGTTCACCGCCGGAGGCCACTTTGGAGATAGCCTGCAGCGGCTGCCCCGGGTTGGTAGTGACGCGGAACTCGATGCGGTCCGCACCTTCCGCCGTCAGGTGGTTCTCTTCAAAGCGAACATCGATGGTGAAGATGCCGTGCGGCATCGCCAGCGTGTGCATGCTGTCGGTGATGTGCTGGCTTAGCTCCTGGGCGTAATGCTGACGGATTTCATGCAGCTTTTGCGCTGTCGCCAGCGCCTGTTCATGGTGCAGGTTCACCGCGAGAGAGAGGGTCTCCTGCGAGTCAGCCTGATCGTCAAGCTGCTGCTGTTCTTCCAGCAGAGACTGATAGAATCCTGGCAGCTCTTCCGGCGTGACGTGGTGCTTGCGCGCCAGTGAAATCTGACGGGAGATACGCTGCTCCAGCTCAAACAGACGGTTCGGGTCGAGATCCAGACGTTCACAGTAGTGGCGCAGTTCGTCACTGGCTTCGGAGATCTGAATGGCCGCTTCTTCCAGCATATCCAGGACGCCAGAAAGCTTGCTGTCCATGCCGACCAATTCGGTAATGAGCTGGCGGACGTTATACAGCTGGCTTTGCAGGTTCACGTCTTCGCCGTCCGCCAGCAGGTTGAGCGCATTCTGGCTGGTTGAGAGCAGGTGGCCGCTGTTTGCCAGACGTTTGTACTCTTCGTCGATTTGCTCAAACTCACCCGGCTGCGGGTTGAATTCGTTGAGCTCTTTAAGCTGGTACGCCAGCAGCTCCGCACGTGCTGCGCGCTCCTGGCTTTGCTGCTGGTGCTGGGCAAGTTCACGGCAGCTCTGATGCCACTGGCGATAGTGCTCCGCCATAAGCTGAGTAAGCGCGTACTCACCCGCATAGCCATCGAGCAGCGCTTTCTGCTGTTCAGGTTTGACGAGTTGCTGGTGCGCGTGCTGACCGTGGATCTGGATAAGCAGCTGGCCGAGTTCGCGAAGCTGGGAGAGCGGGACCGCCGTGCCGTTGATAAAGCCACGTGAACGACCGTCGCTGCTGATCACGCGGCGAAGTAAACACTCACGTCCATCTTCAAGCTGGTTCTGTTCCAGCCAGCGCTGGGCGGCAGGGGTGTCTTTCAGGGAGAAACGGGCGCACAGGTCGGCACGGTTTGCGCCCATGCGCACCATGTCGCCCTCTGCGCGGCCGCCAAGGCACAAGCCGAGGGCATCAATG
Organism: Enterobacter cloacae complex sp. ECL352; assembly: GCF_020149545.1. NCBI lineage: Bacteria > Pseudomonadati > Pseudomonadota > Gammaproteobacteria > Enterobacterales > Enterobacteriaceae > Enterobacter > Enterobacter cloacae complex sp. ECL352. Next base: position 1,230,877 of record NZ_CP083709.1, on the reverse strand, counting down.
GCAATGGATTTACCTGCACCGGTTTCCCCGGTGATCGCCGTCATGCCGCTGTGGAAATCGATCTCAAGCTCACGAACAATGGCAAAGTTGCTGATGGTCAGTTGTGCCAGCATAATTGTTTTCCTGTATGAAAAACCATAACTGTGTTTTCATACAGTATAAACTGGTTTTTTATACAGTAAAGTACTGGATGCAAAATCAGAACAATTTTTTTGACCAGCCAAGCTTCGAGCTTAATGTGTTGAAATAGCTGTAATCTTTCGGGTGAATCAGATTCAGATGGTAATCACACCGACGAATAAGGACATCTTCACCTTCCTGGATCGGCAGCGCTATCTGGCTGTCGCAGCTGATCTCCAGGTCGTTACGGCGGTGCGAGAAGCGCAGGCGTATCGTGCTGTCGCCGTTGATGACCAGCGGGCGGGCGGAGAGCGTGTGCGGGAACATCGGCACCAGGGTAATGGCATCCAGCGAGGGCGTCAGGATCGGGCCGCCGGCAGAAAGCGAGTAGGCGGTTGAGCCTGTCGGGGTGGAGATAATCAGCCCGTCGGAACGCTGGGAGAAGGCAAAGATTTCGTCGATGTAAACTTCGAATTCAATCATGTGCGCCACTTTTCCGGGGTGAAGAACCACCTCGTTAATCGCGGTGCTGATGCGCTTCTGACAGTCCTGCTGGCACACCTGCGCTTCCAGTAAAAAGCGTTTTTCGCTGATATAGTGCCCTTCCAGCACGTCGGCCAGCTGCTGTTGGGCATTGTCCGGGTCGAGGTCGGTTAAAAAGCCGAGATTGCCACGGTTGATGCCGATGACCTTAATGTCATAACGCGCCAGCGTGCGGGCCGCGCCGAGCATGTTGCCGTCGCCGCCCACCACCACGGCGAGATCGGCCTGTTGACCAATTTCCGCCAGCGTGCCGGTTTTGACGCTCTTCAGCTGCAGCTCCTGCGCAATCTGCTGCTCGACCATCACTTCATAGCCTTTGCTACACAACCAGCGATACAACATTTCATGTGTCGTTAGTGCGGTAGGGTGACGCGGATGCCCGACGATCCCAATACACCTGAAATGATTATTCATTTTCTGGAGGTCCTTGTGCCTGATGAATGATGACAATCTGTCTTGTTCCCTTGAATCCCGGAAACTGATCCCCATAATAAGCGAAGTTAGCGAGATGAATGCAGAAAAACGCGGAGAAATTCATGAGTAGTAAAGAACAGAAAACGCCTGAGGGGCAAGCCCCTGAAGAAATTATCACGGAACAGCACGATGAAGTTGAGGCTGTAGAGCCAGACGCATCTGCTGAGCAGGTGGACCCGCGCGATGAAAAAATTGCGAATCTGGAAGCCCAGCTGGTAGAAGCACAGAATCGCGAACGCGATGGTGTTCTGCGCATCAAGGCGGAAATGGAAAACCTGCGTCGTCGTACCGAGCAGGACGTTGAGAAGGCGCATAAATTTGCGCTGGAGAAATTCGTCAACGAACTGCTGCCGGTAATCGATAGCCTCGATCGCGCGCTGGAAGTGGCTGACAAAGCGAATCCGGACAACGCGGCGATGATCGAAGGTATTGAACTGACGCTGAAATCCATGCTCGACGTGGTGCGTAAGTTTGGCGTGGAAGTGATTGCCGATACCAACGTACCGCTGGATCCAAACGTCCACCAGGCGATTGCAATGGTGGAGTCAGAAGAGGTGGAAGCCGGTAAAGTGCTGGGCGTGATGCAGAAAGGTTACACCCTGAACGGCCGTACCATTCGCGCTGCGATGGTGACCGTGGTGAAAGCGAAAGCGTAATTTGCCATTCGTAGTGCCGGGTGGCGGTTTCGCCTTACCCGGCCTACAGCCTTACTCAGCGATACTTTCGCGCAGGGGTTTTACGGGCAGGACTTTCACCTGCTTAATCATATTGTCCTGCACGTCCAGGATATCAATATCGTACTGCTCAATGCGCACCCGCGTGCCCGCCGCCGGGATCTCTTCCAGCGCTTCCAGAATCATCCCGTTAATCGTGCGAGCCTCATCTTCCGGCAAATGCCAGTTAAAGGCTTTGTTGAGTTCACGAATGTTCGCGCTACCGTCAATCAGCACCGAGCCGTCGTTTTGCGGGGTAACCTCTTCCGCGAGGGAAGGCGACATTGACGTAGTAAAGTCCCCGACAATCTCTTCCAGAATATCTTCGACCGTCACCAGTCCCTGAATATCGCCGTACTCATTGACCACCAGGCCGACCTTCTTCTTGTTGCGCTGGAATTTCACCAGCTGCGTGCTGAGCGGGGTCCCTTCCGGCACGTAGTAAATCTCGTCGGCGGCGCGCAGCATCACCTCTTTGGTGAACTCTTTTTTCTCGGTCATCAGACGGTAGGCTTCGCGCACGCGCAGCATGCTGATGGCGTCATCCAGCGAGTCGCGATAGAGCACAATGCGCCCGTGCGGGGAGTGCGTCAGCTGGCGAACGATGGCTTTCCAGTCGTCATTGATGTCGATACCGACGATTTCGTTACGCGGCACCATGATGTCGTTTACGCTCACCTTTTCCAGATCCAGCACCGACAGGAGCATGTCCTGATTGCGTCGGGAGATCTGCGAGCGGGATTCATGCACGATGGTGCGAAGCTCTTCTTTGCTGAGCGCGCTGCTGATGGTGACATCGGCTTTGATCCCCACCATCCGCATCAGGACGCGCGTCACCATGTTCAGCAGCCAGACCAGGGGCATCATCAGGATCTGCAGCGGTGCCAGCAGGAAGCTGCTCGGGTAGGCGACTTTCTCCGGGTAAAGCGCGGCGATGGTTTTCGGCAGCACTTCGGCAAACACCAGTACCACAAACGTCAGCACGCCGGTGGCAATCGCCACCCCGGCGTTGCCGTACAGGCGCATCCCAACGATGGTGCCGAGGGCGGAGGCCAGAATGTTGACAAGGTTGTTGCCGATGAGCACCAGGCTTATCAGGCGATCCGGCTTGCGAAGCAGTTTTTCAACGCGACGAGCGGCACGGTTACCCTGTTTAGCACGATGACGTAACCGGTAGCGGTTTAAGGTCATCATGCCGGTTTCCGAGCCGGAGAAATAGGCGGAGATGACCACCATGACGATCAGGATAACGATCAGCGTGGTGGTAGAGATGTGTTCCAGGGGGAACTCCTTTTGTTACTTAGCCAGCAAATTGCTGTATGAAGCGGCTGCCAAAATAGGCAAGGGTGAGAATGCCCGCACCCGCGACGTTGAACCAGACCACGCGACGACCGCGCCAGCCTTCATGATAATGGCCCCATAACAGGACAATATAGACAAACCACGCGATGATGGAGAGCACCGCTTTATCGATATTCTCCACGCTGAACAGGTTCTTCATGTAAAACAGGCCCGTGCAGAGCGTCAGCGTCAACAGCACCACGCCCACCTGGGTGATGTGGAACATCTTACGCTCAATGACCATCAGCGGCGGCATCTCATGGTTAAACGCCAGCTTTTTGTTTTTCAGCTGGTAGTCAATCCAGGCGAGCTGCATGGCATAAAGCGCGGCGATGATCAGCGTCGCGTAGGCAAAGAGCGACAGGCCGATATGCACCAGCATCCCCGGCGTCGCCTCCAGATGCGTAATAAATTCATTAGGCATAAAGGTGGCGAGGGCCAGATTGATCAGCGCGAAGGTATAGACAATCGGCAGCAGCAGCCAGCCGCGATTTTTAGACGCGACGATGGTCATTACCGTACAGATCATCAGGCTGACCAGCGAGCCGACGTTGAGGACGCTCAGGTTTTGCACGCTGCCGTCGCCGGGAATGATGCGTGATTCCAGCGCAAACGCGTGGCTGATCAGTGCGATCACCGCGGAAAGAATAGCCATGCGCCGCCAGCCGCTGTTTTTTTGCAGCAGTCCGGGAACGATCAGCGCGAGGCTGACAGAGTAGGCAACAAGGGCGATCAGTGCGAAAACAGGCATATAGGCATCGACAGTTGTCTTAATAAGAAAGAGAAGCAGTATAACGTTACGTGACGCCTGCTCCAACCGTTGCATAACAACAAAGGCGCCTTCATGTTATACTCCGGCAAAATTCTGTGTATGTGTCGCCCATGGCGGCCCAACGTTTCTACTCAGGCGAGAGACAATGTTTGATAATTTAACCGATCGTTTGTCGCGCACGCTGCGCAACATCAGCGGCCGCGGACGCCTTACTGAAGAGAACATCAAGGAAACGCTGCGCGAAGTGCGCATGGCGCTGCTGGAAGCAGACGTCGCGTTGCCGGTTGTTCGTGATTTTATCAACCGCGTTAAAGAGAAGGCGGTTGGTCATGAAGTTAACAAGAGCCTGACCCCGGGTCAGGAGTTCGTCAAAATCGTTCGTAATGAACTGGTTTCGGCGATGGGCGAAGAGAACCAGGTGCTTAACCTGGCGGCTCAGCCGCCGGCCGTGGTGCTGATGGCGGGCCTGCAGGGTGCAGGTAAAACGACCAGCGTCGGTAAGCTGGGTAAATTCCTGCGTGAAAAGCACAAGAAGAAAGTGCTGGTAGTTTCTGCGGACGTCTATCGCCCGGCGGCGATCAAACAGCTGGAAACCCTGGCCGAGCAGGTCGGCGTAGATTTCTTCCCGTCCGACGTGGCGCAGAAGCCTGTCGACATCGTTAACGCGGCGCTGAAAGAAGCGAAGCTGAAATTCTACGATGTGCTGCTGGTGGATACCGCCGGTCGTCTGCACGTTGACGAAGCGATGATGGACGAGATCAAGCAGGTACATGCCTCTATCAACCCGGTAGAGACCCTGTTCGTTGTCGACGCCATGACCGGTCAGGATGCGGCGAATACCGCGAAAGCGTTTAACGAAGCGCTGCCGCTAACCGGCGTGGTGCTGACTAAAGTGGACGGTGACGCCCGCGGCGGTGCGGCGCTCTCGATTCGTCACATCACCGGTAAGCCGATTAAATTCCTCGGCGTGGGCGAGAAAACTGAAGCGCTCGAGCCGTTCCACCCGGATCGTATTGCCTCCCGTATCCTCGGCATGGGCGACGTGCTGTCGCTGATCGAAGATATCGAGAGCAAAGTTGACCGCGCGCAGGCCGAGAAGCTTGCCAGCAAGCTGAAAAAAGGTGACGGTTTCGATCTTACCGACTTCCTTGAGCAGCTGCGTCAGATGAAAAACATGGGCGGCATGGCCAGCCTGATGGGCAAACTGCCGGGCATGGGCCAGATCCCTGACAACGTGAAAGCGCAGATGGATGACAAGGTGCTGGTGCGTATGGAGGCGATCATCAACTCGATGACGCTGAAAGAGCGCGCTAACCCGGATATCATCAAAGGTTCCCGTAAACGCCGTATCGCAGCCGGTTGCGGCATGCAGGTGCAGGACGTTAACCGTCTTCTTAAACAGTTCGACGACATGCAGCGCATGATGAAGAAAATGAAGAAAGGCGGCATGGCGAAGATGATGCGCGGCATGAAAGGCATGATGCCACCCGGTTTTCCAGGGCGTTAATCGCTTTTGAGATTGCTTTTTGCCCGAAAATGAGTAAAATTTTCGGGCTTTTAATATGACACCCGGGCTCCGTTCCTCGATGGGGCCCGGTTGTTTTATTCACACAAGAGGATGTTATGGTAACTATTCGTTTAGCTCGTCACGGCGCTAAAAAGCGTCCGTTCTACCAGGTTGTTGTGACTGACAGCCGTAATGCACGCAACGGTCGCTTCATCGAGCGCGTTGGTTTCTTCAACCCACTGGCCGCTGGCGCAGAAGAAGAAACTCGTCTGGATCTGGATCGTATCGCTCACTGGGTTGGCCAGGGCGCTACTGTTTCCGATCGCGTTGCTACGCTGATCAAAGCAGCAAACAAAGCAGCTTAATCTGTCACGGTGGTCATGATGAGCAATAAAGCACCTGTTGAACCGATCGTATTGGGAAAAATGGGTTCTTGCTACGGTATCCGTGGTTGGCTCAGAGTGTTTTCCTCCACTGAAGACGCTGATAGCATTTTTGATTACCAGCCCTGGTTTATCCAGAAAGGCGGTAAGTGGGAAGAGGTCGAGCTGGAAAGCTGGCGTCACCACAATCAGGACATCATCATCAAGCTGAAAGGCGTTGACGATCGTGATGCTGCGAATGCGCTGACTAATTGTGAAATTGTCGTGGATTCGTCGCAGTTGCCACAGCTGGAAGAGGGCGACTACTACTGGAAAGACCTTATGGGTTGCCAGGTAGTCACTACCGAAGGCTACAGCCTGGGGAAAGTCATCGATATGATGGAAACCGGGTCAAATGACGTTCTCGTCATTAAGGCAAACCTGAAAGATGCATTTGGCATCAAGGAGCGGTTGGTTCCGTTCCTCGATGGACAGGTTATCAAGAAAGTCGATCTCACTACTCAAACCATTGAAGTAGATTGGGATCCTGGTTTTTAAATTCTCCGGATAAACGGTAAAAGACGGCGCTATGTGGATTGGCATAATTAGCCTGTTTCCTGAAATGTTCCGCGCGATTACCGATTACGGGGTAACTGGCCGGGCAGTAAAGAATGGCCTGCTGAGCATCCAGAGCTGGAGTCCTCGTGACTTTACTCATGACCGGCACCGTACCGTGGACGATCGTCCTTACGGCGGCGGACCGGGGATGCTAATGATGGTGCAACCCTTACGGGACGCCATTCACACAGCAAAAGCCGCGGCAGGTGAAGGCGCAAAGGTGATTTATCTGTCACCTCAGGGACGCAAGCTTGATCAAGCGGGCGTGAGCGAACTGGCGACGAATCAAAAGCTGATTCTGGTCTGTGGGCGCTACGAAGGGATAGATGAGCGCGTAATTCAAACCGAGATTGACGAAGAATGGTCTATCGGCGATTACGTTCTCAGCGGTGGTGAGTTACCCGCAATGACGCTGATTGACTCCGTCGCCCGGTTCATTCCGGGGGTTCTGGGCCATGAAGCTTCGGCAACGGAAGATTCCTTTGCCGATGGGTTGCTGGACTGTCCACACTATACTCGTCCTGAAGTGTTAGAAGGGATGGAAGTACCGGCGGTGTTACTGTCTGGAAACCATGCCGAGATACGTCGCTGGCGTTTGAAGCAGTCGCTGGGCCGAACCTGGCTTAGAAGACCTGAACTTCTGGAAAACCTGGCTCTGACTGAAGAGCAAGCAAAGTTGCTGGCCGAGTTCAAAACTGAACACGCGCACCAGCAGCATGAACATGATGGGAATGCGTAATACGCTCCCGAATATCAGTTTACCCAGGATAAGAGATTAAATTATGAGCAACATTATTAAGCAACTTGAACAAGAGCAGATGAAGCAGGACGTACCTTCCTTCCGTCCAGGTGACACCGTGGAAGTGAAAGTATGGGTTGTTGAAGGTTCCAAAAAACGTCTGCAGGCATTCGAGGGCGTGGTTATCGCTATTCGTAACCGCGGTCTGCACTCTGCATTCACTGTTCGTAAAATTTCCAACGGCGAAGGCGTTGAGCGTGTCTTCCAGACTCACTCTCCGGTAGTTGACAGCATTGCTGTTAAACGTCGTGGTGCTGTACGTAAAGCTAAACTGTACTACCTGCGTGAGCGTACTGGTAAGTCTGCTCGTATTAAAGAGCGTCTGAACTAAGATTCGCTTAAGCGACATCCTGTTAGAAAGGGCTGGCCGAAAGGCTGGCCCTTTTTTTATCCCTGCGCACCTCTCGCGTTAACCCTTTTGTCATAAATCATTTACAATGCTTGCCTCTTGAAAGGAGGAGAAGTGGATAACGTACTGCATCAGCCTAACCGGAAACGCGCAGCGGCATTGACCGCGCTGTTTGCGATCCTGCTGATCGTGGTGGCGCCGCTTATCTCCGTCTCCTTGCAGAAAGATCCCATGAGCGCGATGCCGGGCATGCATCATGACATGAGCATGATGTCGATGGACGAGCATCAGGGCGATATGCCGCATACGATGCCTGTCGACCATGCGGAAGCGTGCGGCTACTGCGTGCTGTTAGCGCATGTCCCTGGCGTGATGCTGGCGCTGATCGTCCTGCTCAGCGCGGTATTACAGAGGCTTCGCATTAAGCCGCCGCGCCAGGCGGTCAGCCACTGGCACTTTTTCCCCTGGCTTTACCCTGATACCCGCGCGCCGCCGCGGCAGTCTGCTTTTTCCCTTTAAAACTAAATCGATAACTTTTTGCCTTAAAAAGGAAAAGTATGACTACCTGCACTCCGCGCGCGGCATGGGGAAACCTGCTGCGTCGCCTCCATTTCTACGTCGGGCTTTTTGTTGGTCCGTTTATCTTCTTTGCCGCGCTGACCGGTACGCTGTATGTGGCGACCCCGCAGCTGGAGAATGCGCTCTACCGGCACGCGCTCCACACGGATTCCGTAGGCGAGTTGCAGCCGCTGGCGGAGCAAATCGCCGTGGCGGAAAAAACCGTTGGCTCAGATTTGCATTTGCACGCCGTGCGTCCGGGGCTGGCTGAAGGCGAAACCACCCGCGTGATGTTTGCCGATCCGACGCTTGGCCCATCGGAGAACCGGGCTATCTTTATTGATCCAGTAAGCCTGGCGGTGCTGGGAGATATGACGGTATACGGCACCAGCGGGATTTTACCGCTGCGTCAGACCATTGATTATCTGCATACCTCTTTGATGCTGGGCGACGTGGGGCGGCTCTACAGCGAGCTTGCCGCCTCCTGGATGTGGGTTGCCGCGCTGGGCGGTGCTGCCCTGTGGTTTTATACCCGACCCAAACGGCGGATCAATAATCGCTTCCAGAATCGTCGTCGGATGCACGTGACGCTGGGCTGGAGTCTGCTGGGCGGAATGCTGTTGTTCTCAGCAACCGGCCTGACCTGGTCTCAATGGGCAGGCGGGAACGTTGATAAGGTGCGGGCAGAGATGAACTGGCTTACCCCGCAGGTGAACACGACGCTTTCCGGTCAACAGAAGATCGTGGATGAGCACGCCGAACACCGGGGCCATCACGGCGGAATGATGATGCCGGAAATGGCGATGGATCTGACGCAGTTTGACGGAGTATTAAGCGCGGCCCGTAACGCGGGAATTGATGCCAACAGGCTGGAGATCCGCCCGGCAAAAACGGCGGATCGCGCCTGGACCGTGACGGAAATCGATCGTAGCTGGCCGACCCAGGTGGACGCCGTTGCGGTTGATCCTTCTACGATGCAGGTCCTGGACAGAACCCGATTCGAGGATTTCCCGTTAATGGCAAAACTGACCCGCTGGGGCGTGGATTTCCATATGGGGATCTTATTCGGGCTGGTGAATCAGCTGCTGCTGGTGGCGTTCGGCCTCGCCCTGTGCGTGCTCATCATTTGGGGTTACCGGATGTGGTGGATGCGTCGTCCGGCACAGTCGGCCGTGGATCCGGTGCAGACGCTTTGTCAGAGCTGGCTGACGCTGTCAGGGTGGGGAAGAGGGATTACGGTGATAATCAGCATACTGCTGGGGCTGGCCTTGCCGGTCATGGGCGTGAGTCTGGCGCTGTTTGTTCTGGTGGACTGGCTGCGCTGGCGAGCGGCAACCAGGGTGACGCTCGCCGAATCTTCCGCTAAATAACCTATGGCGTGCTGATAACCACTGCGACGCGGCGGTTTTCAGCGCGCCCTTGCGGAGTGCTGTTGCTCGCAACCGGATATTTTTGACCTAACCCCCGCGTGGTGAGATTGCTGCGCGGGATATTTGCCCCCTTCGCCCAGGCATCGGCCACGGCATTGGCGCGTTTTAACGACAGCGCTTCGTTGTAGCTTTCTTCACCGTAGTTATCCGTGTGACCGTCCATTCGCGCGTGGTTCAGGCCGGTTTCCGCCAGGCGAGAGGCCATGGACTGGATCTGCGTTTCACTTTCCGGGCGCAGTCTGGCGTCATTTTTATCAAACAGGATGGTGTCCGACATGCCAAGTGACCAGTCACCGTTCAGTTCGTTAAAACCGTAAGACTTCATCGCCGAAATTTGCTCAGGAGTGAATTTGCCTTCCGGGGGCGACTGACAGCCTGCCAGAACCAGTGAGGCCAGAACTATCGGCGCGAAGTAACGTTTTAACATAGTGTATCCTTTCTAACTTGTTGTTTTCGTACGCTGGTTTTTCACCTGATACATGTTGCGGTCAGCCCTCTCCAGTAATGCTTCCACGGAAGCATTTTCCCACGCCAGAGCAAAGCCAATGCTGAGTGACATCGATGCTTTTTGTCCGTTATGAAGATCAAACGGACGGATAAACTGCTGCGATAGCGCAGCACAAATGTGTTGAACCTCGAGCTCAGAGTGTACGCCGTACAGCACCATAGCGAATTCGTCACCGCCAAGGCGGTATGCCTGGTGACGTTTGTCGCCAAACTCCATCATCCTGCTGGCGACTTCTATCAGCACGCAGTCACCTGCCGCGTGTCCCCAGGTGTCGTTAATAAACTTAAAATTATCACCGTCGAGGAAGAGCAGGGCCGAGTTTGTTTTGGCTGAAGGGTCGTTCATTAAGGCTGCAATGCTGTTACGAAACGCAGCGCGGTTGGCAAGACCGGTGAGCGGGTCGTGCATGGCGGTACGCAGCAGCTGGGCATTTTTCGCCTGAAGCTTCAGTTGCCACTCCTCCATCTCATCCAGAAGGCTGTTGAAGTCCTCACCAAACTGGTGAAACTCTTCGATACGGCCGTCTTTCACCCGGCGGGAGAAGTTGCGGTTAGTACGAACGTCATGCACGACGTCAGTGATGTTTTGCAGGGCCGTGACCATCCCATGGTGCAAAGACTGGGTAATGGTGAGCGCGACGACGGTTGCAAAGAGAATGCAGCCGGTCAGAACGGCAAACGACATCCAGATGAAATGGCCGATCAGACTGTCACGCGCGGTCAGGCGAATTTCGCCGATCGTTGCGCCGTTATGCATGATGGGCTGCGCAACCGGTACGGGGAAAAGCCAGCGGCTGACCAGTGCGCCCAGCGTGTCGTTGTTGTCCTCCGGGTTCCAGGACCAGTAGGCAAACCGCTTTTTATGCGCGTTAATAACCTCGGCCACGGCAAACTGCCCCTGTTTGCCCAGCGCAGCCAGCGTTTCGTTGGCCGCCAGCGAGTCGTTGAACACCAGCGAGGCTTCCAGGCTGTGGCTCATTGTTGCGCCGGTTAATTCGAGATTCTTTTGCGCGTATTGTTTTAACGTCACGACGGAAGCAAAACAGAGCAGCAGCCATATTAGCGTCATCGTGATGATGACGCTTATCATGCTGTTTCGCCTCAACGTTCTTTTAAACGTCGGACGTGGCGTTGAAGTGAAATCTTTATCCATGCTGCTTATTCCGTGCAAGCATTAATACATCCGGATTGACTCTTACGCCACTGCGCGTCAATGCATCCAGATTGACGGCGAACCGTACCTGGCCGCGATCGATTATCAGGCAAAAGGCACTGCCAATTACACATTCCGGATTTTGCTCTGAGATTAATAGCAACGCTCTGCCCTGATATTGACTTATTAATTCAAGTTGTTTTGCCGGTGATTCAGACCCGAAATAGATCGCATCGCACGTCGCGGCCAGGGCTTCCTGATCGTTACGTACAATAACGGGAGTATAAGGTAACTCGCTATGCCCCTCATCGCCGCTGAGGGCGTGCGTATAGTGCGAAGTGGCGTAGACGCAGAGTTTAGGCTGACCGGAAAGTGACGGCCATCGCGTATAGCTCACGATGCCTGAGACAATCGAGCGTACCGATTTATCCGTTTCCGTAAGCGTGCCTGCCGCCGCAGGGCCCACCATAAGGAACAGCATTATCACCAGAGTGAGTCGGAAAAAAGAGATCAAGAATAAATTTCTCACCAGAATCCGCCACATCGCTCTGGAAATAGATGTCCTTAAGAGTTGCGGGCAGAATACCATTGTTTATCAGGGCCGTCATTATGTCAGAAATAGCATGAGGCCGACCTAAGCTAAATCCTACAGTTGTTTATTTTCCGGTGGATAAAAATAGATTAATTCAGTCTGCTGGAGCGCATACTTTCATCCATCCCTTGCTGCCATGACGCACGCAGTTTTGCCGCGTTTTCGGCTGTATCGCAACTGGCAGGGAAAGATTTGCCTGCTAATCCCCAGGCGTGAATAAACCCTTCTTCGCAGACTTTCTTCTGACCATCAGCATAGCCGCGAAGATATTCACTACGATCAACGTGTGTGTCGTTAAAACTATCGGCCAGGGCCTGGTTATCTTTAACCGGCAGGCCATTCATGGCGTCTTCTTTACCTGCATCAAACCAGGATGGGCTGGTCCAGTCGGGCTGGAAGGTGTAAGGATTGATCTGACAGCCCGTTAAAAACAGCGACAACAGCGCGAGAGCAATTGAACGCATAGCCATTCTCCTTTTTTCTTCAGCATAGCCTGGCTAAAGAAAATCTGTCTGTAATTTAAAGTTTACGTTTTTATCGGCTGATTTTTGCAATAAATTGGCATCTGTAAAGTAATGTGTACGTATTTTGGATTGAAATGTTTACTTTTTATGGTATCGTGGTTTCACCTCATTGAGGAAAACAACTATCGCAAACGAGCTTTACAGGATCGCCATCATGCAAAAAGACGCGCTGAACAACGTACATATCACTGACGAACAGGTGTTAATCACTCCGGATCAACTGAAAGCGGAATTTCCGCTGAGCGTCGCGCAGGAGGCTCAGATCGAGCACTCTCGCCAGACCATTTCTGACATTATCGCCGGCCGCGATCCGCGCCTGCTGGTGGTATGCGGTCCTTGCTCCATTCACGATCCTGAAACCGCCATTGAATATGCTCGTCGATTTAAAGCGTTAGCGGAGGAGGTCAGCGATAGCCTCTATCTGGTGATGCGCGTCTATTTTGAGAAGCCACGTACGACCGTCGGCTGGAAAGGGTTGATTAACGATCCGCACATGGATGGCTCGTTTGATGTGGAAGCAGGCCTGAAGATTGCGCGTCGCCTGCTGGTGGAGCTGGTCAGCATGGGGCTGCCGCTGGCAACCGAAGCGCTGGACCCGAACAGCCCGCAGTACCTGGGCGATCTGTTCAGCTGGTCGGCGATTGGCGCGCGTACCACGGAATCGCAAACCCACCGCGAGATGGCGTCTGGCCTGTCAATGCCGGTTGGCTTTAAAAACGGTACCGATGGCAGCCTGGCGACGGCGATCAACGCCATGCGCGCTGCTGCGATGCCGCACCGTTTCGTCGGTATCAACCAGGCGGGCCAGGTCTGCCTCCTGCAAACGCAGGGTAACCCGGACGGCCATGTGATCCTGCGCGGCGGGAAAGCACCTAACTACAGCCCGGCGGACGTGGCGCAGTGTGAAAAAGAGATGGAGCAGGCGGGACTGCGCCCGGCACTGATGGTAGATTGCAGTCATGGTAATTCAAATAAAGATTACCGTCGCCAGCCTGCGGTTGCGGAATCCGTGGTCGCACAGATCAAAGATGGCAACCGTTCGATTATCGGTCTGATGATTGAGAGCAATATTCATGAAGGCAATCAATCATCTGAACAACCGCGCAGTGCAATGAAGCACGGCGTCTCCGTGACGGATGCTTGCATCAGCTGGGAAACCACCGATGCGCTGCTGCGTGAGATCCACAAAGATTTGAAAGGCCAGCTGGCGACGCGTCTGGCTTAAGAGGTTAGTTATGGTTGCTGAATTGACCGCACTGCGCGATCAAATTGATGAAGTGGATAAGGCGCTGCTGGACCTGCTGGCGCGCCGCATGGCGCTGGTTGCCGAAGTCGGTGAGGTGAAAAGCAAATACGGCCTGCCGATTTACGTCCCGGAGCGCGAAGCCTCAATGCTGGCCTCTCGTCGCAAAGAGGCCCAGGCGCTGGGCGTTTCGCCGGATTTAATTGAAGATGTTCTGCGTCGCGTGATGCGGGAATCCTATTCCAGCGAAAACGACAAGGGCTTCAAAACCCTCTGTCCGTCCCTGCGGCCGGTGGTGATTGTCGGCGGGGCAGGACAGATGGGGCGTCTGTTTGAAAAAATGCTGACGCTTTCTGGCTATCAGGTGCGCATTCTGGAAAAAGAGGACTGGGCGCATGCTCCGGAACTCATGAAAGATGCCGGGATGGTTATCGTCAGCGTGCCGATCCACGTGACGGAGCAGATCATCGGAAAGCTTCCTGCTTTACCGAAAGATTGCATCCTGGTGGATCTGGCCTCCGTCAAAAATGGTCCGCTACAGGCGATGCTGGCTGCGCATACGGGCCCGGTACTGGGTCTGCACCCGATGTTTGGCCCGGACAGCGGCAGCCTGGCTAAGCAGGTGGTGGTTTACTGCGACGGTCGTCAGCCGGAAGCCTATCAGTGGTTCCTGGAACAGATTCAGGTATGGGGCGCGCGATTGCATCGTATCAGCGCGGTCGAGCACGATCAGAACATGGCGTTCATTCAGGCGCTGCGCCACTTTGCGACGTTTGCCTACGGTCTGCATCTGGCGGAAGAGAACGTGCAGCTTGAACAGCTGCTGGCGCTCTCTTCGCCTATCTATCGTCTGGAGCTGGCGATGGTCGGGCGTCTGTTTGCTCAGGATCCGCAGCTTTACGCGGACATTATTATGTCCTCCGAGAACAATCTGGCGCTCATCAAGCGCTACTATCAGCGCTTTGGCGAAGCCATTACGCTGCTGGAGCACGGAGACAAGCAGGCGTTTATCGACAGTTTCCGCAAGGTCGAGCACTGGTTTGGCGATTACGCGCAGCGTTTCCAGAGTGAGAGCCGGACGCTGTTGCGCCAGGCAAATGACAGTCGCCAGTAATGCGATGATGTATATACTGAAAGCCAGCAATGCTGGCTTTTTTTATTTTGGGGAACTGTCATGGCCGAACCGCAGCTGCTGTTGAATTACACCGGGCATCTGCCTGAGTGCCCGACGTGGAACGCAGAAGAGCGCGCGCTCTACTGGGCCGATATTCTGGAAGGGGAGATCCACCGCTACCATCTGCCGACGGCAGAACACACCGTACTCTCTTTCCATGAGGAGGTGGGCTGTTTCGCGCTGCGCGAGCAGGGTGGTTTTATCGTTGCGATGCGAACGGGTATCTGGCTGACCGATAAACACGGCCTGCTGCGCCGCAAGGTGTGCGATAACCCCTCTAACCCACAGCTCGCACGCTTTAACGACGGCGGCACCGATTCTCTGGGGCGATTCTACGCGGGCACGTTTTGGGGGCCGGGAGATTACAACGGTGCCCTGCTGATGCGCATCGACAACGACCTGACGCCGAAAGTGATCCAGTGCGATATTCACGGGCACAACGGCTTAGCGTTTAGCCCTGATAATCAATGGATGTTTACTTCAGATACGCCAAACGGCGTTATTTACCGAACGCCGCTTGATGAGAAGGGCGAACCCGGCAGGCGCGAGGTGTTTCGTCAGTTTAAAGAGGGCGAAGGGATACCGGACGGCGCTGCCGTGGATGTGGAAGGCTGCTACTGGAGCGCGCTGTTTGACGGCTGGCGTATTGCGCGTTTTTCTCCGCAAGGGGAGCAGCTGGAAGAATACCGCATGCCGGTGCGTTGCCCGACGATGGTCTGCTTTGGCGGCGATGACATGAAAACACTGTTTATTACCACCACGCGGGAAAATATGGACGCGGACGAGCTGGCGAAGTATCCGCTCTCCGGCGCCATATTCACCCTGCCGGTGAACGTGGCAGGGATGAAGAAAAGCCGGTTCATCGAACGTTAAGCCGGGTCAACCGGGACCACGTTTTCGCTCGGATAGCAGCCCAGCACCTTCATGGAACGCGTGATCTCGCCCAGTTCGCGCAGGGCCTTCTGCATGGAAGCAGATTCCAGGTTGGCCTGGATATCGAGGTAGAACATCTCTTCCCACGGGTTACCGTGGATTGGGCGTGATTCCAGCCTGGTCATGATCAGGTTGTGATTACGCAGCACCAGCAGGGCTTCAACCAGCGCCCCGGCCTGTTGGCCGGTCGCCATCAGCAGCGTGGTTTTGGCCGGCACCTGGTCTGACACATTGATCGCCTTGCGGGCCAGCACCACGAAGCGGGTGATATTTTGCGTCTGGTTCGCCAGGTTGCGTTCCAGCACCTGCAGGCCATACAGCGCCCCGCCTGCTTCGCTGCCGAGCGCGGCGACGGTTGGGGTGTTAGCCTGCGCCACTTTTTCCATCGCCGCCGAGGTGCTTTCGGTGTACTCAATTTTCCAGTTCGGATAGCGGTTCAGGAACTGGCTGCACTGCTGGAACGGCTGTGGATGACTGTAAACCGTTTCGATCTTGCTCAGGTCCGTTGAGCCGGAGACCAGCACGCAGTGATCGATAGGGATCGTCAGCTCGCCTACCAGCGACAGGCTGGTGTGCTGCAGCAAATCGTAGACGTCGTTGATGGCGCCGGAGCTGGTGTTTTCAATCGGTACGACGGCGTAATCCGCCTGGCCGGTCTCAACCTGGTTAAAAATGTCGGCAAACTTCGCGCAGCCGCTCTCAATAAATTCTTCGAAATGGCGTGCGGCATACTGACGTGCGGCCAGGTGAGAATAAGATCCCTTCGGACCGAGGAAGGCAATACGCGCAGAGTGTGGATTGGTTTTGTTCAGATGCTGCTGGAGCAGCGCTTGCTGAGTGAGAACGGAGTCTTCGATGATGAGCTGGAACAACCGGGTAATGTAGTGGGCATCGAGGTGATGCACTTTGCCGAGCTGAATGAGACGTTCCAGCAGATCGCGCTCGCGGTCGATATCTCGTACCGGGCGATGGGAGTCCAGCTTGGCTTTGCCCACTTCAACGGCAAGCGCGCGGCGTTCGGCCAGCAGCGCCAGCAGTTTCTCATCCAGCGCGCTGATTTTTACTCGCAGATCCAGTAACGGGTTTTCCGGTGTCATAGTGTTGCCTGTCTCATTTTATCGTTATCAATAAAAAAGGCCCCCCGGTGTGGGAGGCCTTGTTGTTCGTCTTCGCATTCTTTATCACACGACGAAACGCCTCCCGTTCAGGGGAAGGTAAAAAAGAATGCGAAGAAGAACGGCGTAAGTTTCATAAAGTCATCCTGTGATTGATACCGTTAAAGTACCCGTACTGTTTTCACCCTGTCAATAAAAAACAAAAAACGCGCCCGAAGGCGCGTTGGCGGTACACTCAATTTAAAGGATTACTCTTCTTCAACTTCTTCCGCGAAGCTGGCGTCTTTCACCGATGTTGCGGCGCGACGGGCTTCACCTTTGTGTTGCACTTTATTGAGCTGCCGTTCCAGCTTGTTGATCAAATCGTTAATTGCTGTGTACATATCCTCATGTTTTGCGCTGGCGACCAGATGGCCGTTTGGAGTATTGATAGTTGCGTCAGCGATGAAACCCTGCGGCTCCTTGGACAGGATGATATGTGGATTAATCAAATGAGTTTGCCATTTATCCAGTTTGGCGAGACGGTCTGCGACGTGCTGGCGGATTGCCGGAGTAATTTCCATTTGTTTACTGGTAATGTTCATTGTCATAAATTTTACCTCTTGTCTTTCCGTCTTGGTGATTCCAGCATACCCGACCTAATGTCAAAATGTGTGATTTAGATCACGTTATTTTGTCGGTTTTTGTCAGGGAATCTTTTTTGTGAGGCAGGGCAGGAAGAGGTGAGATTTACCTTGTCGAAGGTAAAAATTGGGGCCATAGTTGACTGGATGTGTTGAGGCTTAAGCGCTTCAGCGACGCGCTAAAATGAATAAAAAAACGGCAGCCTTCGGGCTGCCGTTTTGCATTGAGGCAATATCAGGTGTTGCTGCTGTTCGCGGCGATGATTTTCGCCACTTTTTCAGCCTGAGCGGTCATCTGCATCTGACGGTAAGCATTTTCCATCAGCTTCAGGCCGTCGCGCGTTGCCTGAGTATCCGGATAATCACGCAGCATACCTTCTACGCGGTTAACCACGGCAACCCATGCGCCACGACGGGTATAGTATTCCGCTACGGAGTATTCATATTTCGCCAGACGATCTTTCAGGAACACCAGACGTTTGGTCGCGTCGGTCACGTACTGACTGTTCGGATAGCCGCGCACCAGCTTGGAGAAGTCATTGAAGGCATCACGCGCATGCTGCGGGTCACGGTCAGAACGATCCACGCCGAAGAAGCCCTGAAGCGCACTGTCGTCCAGCGCCATGTTGGTGAGGCCGCGCATGTACATCACATAGTCGATGTTAGGATGAGTCGGGTTCAGACGCATGAAACGATCGATGGTTGCCTGAGCCAGCGGCAGGTCGGCATTTTTATAGTATGCGTAGATGAGATCTAACTGTACCTGCTGCGAATATGGACCAAATGGATAGCGATTATCCAACGCTTCCAGTTGCGTTATCGCCTGTTTCCAGTTACCGTCCTGCAACTTTTGTTGTGCAGTCGCATAGATTTCATTCGGCGGATTGTCAGGGACCTGTTCATTTGAACCGGAGCAGCCCACCAAAGCCAGGCTCAACGTGGCCGCTGCCACCAGATATTTCATGCGCGTCATGACGTTTTGACTTTCCTCAAATGTTTGTCCGGGAGAAACTCTGTTCCTGCTCCCGATTAAGACCAGCTACAATAGCACACTATATTAAACGGCAAAGCCGTAAAACCCAACGTTAAACGAAGAAGCAGTTTATGGCACAACGAGTAGAACTCACCGCAACAGTCTCCGAAAATCAGCTCGGTCAACGCTTAGATCAGGCTTTGGCCGAATTGTTCCCTGATTATTCGCGTTCACGCATAAAAGAATGGATCCTTGACCAGCGCGTGCTGGTAAACGGCAAGATCTGGGACAAACCAAAAGAGAAAGTGTTAGGTGGGGAAGCTGTCGCCATCAATGCTGAAATCGAAGAGGAAATCCGCTTCGAGCCGCAGGATATCCCACTGGACATCGTCTATGAAGATGATGACATTCTGGTGATCAACAAGCCGCGCGACCTGGTTGTTCATCCGGGCGCGGGGAACCCTGACGGTACGGTACTTAACGCACTTCTCCATTATTATCCGCCGATCGCGGATGTCCCGCGCGCGGGCATCGTGCACCGTCTGGATAAAGACACCACCGGTTTGATGGTGGTGGCGAAGACCGTTCCTGCTCAAACCCGTCTGGTGGAATCGCTGCAGCTGCGCGAAATCACCCGCGAGTATGAAGCGGTAGCCATTGGGCATATGACCTCTGGCGGAACGGTGGAAGAGCCAATCAGCCGTCACCCAACTAAACGTACCCATATGTCGGTGCATCCGATGGGTAAACCGGCGGTGACGCACTATCGCATTATGGAGCACTTCCGTATTCATACGCGCCTGCGTCTGCGTCTGGAAACCGGACGTACTCACCAGATCCGCGTGCATATGGCCCACATTACCCATCCGCTGGTCGGGGATCAGGTATACGGTGGTCGTCCGCGTCCACCTAAAGGCGCATCGGATGAGTTCATCAGCGTATTGCGTAAATTCGATCGCCAGGCGCTGCACGCGACTATGCTGCGTCTTTACCACCCTATCACCGGTATTCAGATGGAGTGGCATGCGCCTATCCCGCAGGATATGGTGGATCTTATCGACGCCATGCGTGCTGATTTCGAAGAACATAAGGATCAAGTGGACTGGTTATGACCAAACTGATTGTCCCGGAGTGGCCATTGCCTGCAGGCGTGGCCGCCTGCAGTTCAACCCGTATTGGCGGTGTTAGCCAGGGCGCGTGGGAGTCTTTGAACCTCGGTGCGCACTGTGGCGACAACCTGGAACATGTTGAAGAGAACCGCCGACGTCTGTTTGCTGCGGGGAACTTGCCGTCGAAACCGGTCTGGCTGGAACAGGTTCATGGTAACGCGGTGCTGAAGTTGAAGGGAGAACCCTATGCTTCTAAACGCGCTGATGCCTCTTACAGTAATACTCCGGGAACCGTTTGTGCCGTGATGACCGCCGATTGTCTGCCGGTTCTGTTCTGTAACCGTGCAGGTACCGAGGTGGCTGCAGCACACGCGGGCTGGCGTGGTCTGTGTGAAGGCGTGCTCGAAGAAACTGTCGCCTGCTTTAGCGATGAGCCAGCCAATATTATGGCCTGGCTTGGCCCGGCCATTGGTCCTCGCGCTTTCGAAGTGGGGCCAGAGGTTCGCGAAGCCTTTATGGAAAAAGATCCGCAAGCGGTTGAAGCCTTCCTGCCTTCGGGGGATAAATATCTGGCCGATATTTACCAGCTCGCCCGTCAGCGTCTGAATAACGTTGGCGTGATGCAGATCTTCGGCGGCGATCGCTGCACATTCACCGAAAAGGGTGATTTTTTCTCCTATCGTCGCGACAAGACCACGGGGCGTATGGCAAGTTTCATTTGGCTGATATAACCTAAAGAATCAAGACGATCCGGTACGTGCCGTTTTCTTTTCACATAATTCAGGTCATTAACCTTGAATAATTGAGGGATGACCTCATTTAATCTCCAGTAGCAAATTTGACCTGTTATGGGAGGAGTTATGCGTCTGGATCGTCTTACTAATAAATTCCAGCTTGCTCTCGCCGATGCCCAGTCCCTCGCACTGGGGCACGACAACCAGTTTATCGAACCTCTTCATTTAATGAGCGCCTTGCTGAATCAGGAAGGGGGATCGGTACGTCCTTTATTAACGTCCGCTGGCATTAATGCTGGCCAGTTACGCACCGCCATCGATCAGGCGCTGAGCCGTTTACCGCAGGTAGAAGGTACCGGCGGCGACGTTCAGCCGTCGCAGGATCTGGTGCGCGTGCTTAACCTTTGCGACAAGCTGGCGCAAAAACGTGGGGACAACTTTATTTCGTCAGAGCTGTTTGTTCTGGCGGCGCTTGAATCACGCGGTACCTTGACCGACCTGCTGAAATCTGCCGGTGCGACCACCGCCAATGTGACTCAGGCGATTGAGAAAATGCGCGGAGGTGAAAGCGTGAACGATCAGGGAGCCGAAGACCAACGTCAGGCTTTGAAGAAATTTACGGTCGATCTGACCGAGCGTGCTGAACAGGGCAAACTTGACCCGGTTATCGGCCGTGATGAAGAAATTCGCCGTACGATTCAGGTACTGCAACGTCGTACCAAGAACAACCCGGTGCTGATTGGTGAACCGGGTGTCGGTAAAACCGCCATTGTTGAAGGGCTGGCGCAGCGTATCGTTAACGGGGAAGTGCCGGAAGGCCTGAAAGGCCGCCGCGTACTGGCGCTGGATATGGGCGCGCTGGTGGCCGGTGCGAAATACCGCGGTGAGTTTGAGGAGCGTCTGAAAGGCGTGCTTAACGACCTGGCGAAGCAGGAAGGGAACGTTATCCTGTTTATCGACGAACTGCACACTATGGTCGGTGCGGGTAAAGCGGACGGCGCGATGGATGCCGGGAACATGCTGAAACCTGCGCTGGCGCGCGGTGAACTTCACTGCGTCGGTGCCACCACGCTCGACGAGTACCGTCAGTACATTGAGAAAGATGCTGCTCTGGAACGTCGTTTCCAGAAAGTGTTTGTTGCTGAGCCAAGCGTTGAAGATACCATCGCGATCCTGCGTGGTTTGAAGGAGCGCTATGAACTGCACCACCACGTGCAGATCACTGACCCGGCTATCGTTGCGGCAGCGACGCTTTCGCATCGTTATATTGCTGACCGTCAGCTACCGGATAAAGCGATCGACCTTATTGATGAAGCGGCTTCGAGCATTCGTATGCAGATTGACTCGAAACCGGAAGAGCTGGACA
The DNA here is from genome assembly GCF_020149545.1 of Enterobacter cloacae complex sp. ECL352. NCBI lineage: Bacteria > Pseudomonadati > Pseudomonadota > Gammaproteobacteria > Enterobacterales > Enterobacteriaceae > Enterobacter > Enterobacter cloacae complex sp. ECL352. Next base: position 1,209,245 of record NZ_CP083709.1, on the reverse strand, counting down.
GGCTCGACCGACGCATCATTCAGCTCAAGCTGGAACAGCAGGCGCTGAAGAAAGAGTCTGATGAAGCCAGTAAGAAACGCCTGGATATGCTCAATGAAGAACTGGACGATAAAGAGCGCCAGTACTCTGAGCTGGAAGAAGAGTGGAAAGCCGAGAAAGCATCCCTTTCCGGCACTCAGACCATTAAAGCTGAACTCGAACAGGCTAAAATTGCCATTGAGCAGGCTCGCCGTGTCGGCGATCTGGCGCGGATGTCTGAACTGCAGTACGGCAAAATTCCTGAGTTGGAGAAACAGCTTGAGATAGCGACGCAGTCAGAAGGGAAAACGATGCGTCTGTTACGTAATAAAGTGACGGATGCGGAAATCGCGGAAGTGCTTGCTCGCTGGACCGGTATTCCGGTGGCGCGCATGCTGGAAGGCGAGCGTGAAAAACTGCTGCGCATGGAGCAAGATCTACACAATCGGGTGATTGGCCAGAACGAAGCGGTTGAAGCGGTTTCGAACGCTATTCGTCGTAGTCGTGCAGGGCTGTCCGATCCAAACCGTCCGATTGGTTCGTTCCTGTTCCTGGGGCCGACGGGGGTCGGTAAAACCGAGCTGTGTAAAGCGCTGGCTAACTTTATGTTCGACAGCGACGATGCGATGGTACGTATCGACATGTCCGAGTTTATGGAGAAACACTCCGTCTCACGTCTGGTCGGCGCGCCTCCGGGATACGTTGGTTATGAAGAAGGGGGATATCTGACGGAAGCCGTTCGCCGTCGCCCTTATTCCGTCATCCTGCTGGATGAGGTGGAAAAAGCGCACCCTGATGTGTTCAACATTCTGCTTCAGGTGCTTGATGATGGCCGTCTGACCGACGGACAGGGGAGAACGGTCGACTTCCGTAATACGGTTGTCATCATGACCTCGAACCTGGGTTCCGATTTGATTCAGGAACGTTTCGGTGAACTGGACTATAGCCATATGAAGGATCTGGTGCTCGGTGTCGTGAGCCATAACTTCCGTCCGGAGTTCATCAACCGTATTGATGAAGTGGTGGTATTCCATCCTCTGGGTGAGAAACACATTGCGTCGATTGCGCAGATCCAGCTGCAGCGTCTGTACAAACGTCTGGAAGAGCGTGGATATGAAATTCACATCTCCGACGAGGCTCTGAAGCTGCTGAGCGAGAATGGTTACGATCCGGTGTACGGTGCGCGTCCATTGAAACGTGCTATCCAGCAGCAGATCGAAAACCCGCTGGCGCAGCAGATCCTCTCCGGAGAGTTGATTCCGGGCAAAGTTATTCGTCTGGAAGCCAACGACGATCGTATTGTGGCAGTGCAGTAAGTCACAAAACGCAAAAACGAGCCGCTTGCGGCTCGTTTTTGTTTAAAAACCAGGCGAAAATTGAGGTCTGGAGTAAGATTTGCCTGGAAAGTGAGCGGTTAGTAAATAAATGTCACTTTATCCTTGCAGCTTCGGAATTACTCCCTATAATGCGCCTCCACTGACACGGAACAACGGCACACACGCCGCCGGGTCAGCAGAGAAAAGCGAAATTAATCACTTGACTCTGAAGCGGGAAAGCGTAATATGCACACCCCGCGCCGCTGCGAAAAGCGAAGCGGCACTGCTCTTTAACAATTTATCAGACAATCTGTGTGGGCACTCAAAGTGACATGGATTCTTAACGTCGCAAGACGAAAAATGAATACCAAGTCTCTGAGTGAACATACGTAATTCATTACGAAGTTTAATTCACGAGCATCAAACTTAAATTGAAGAGTTTGATCATGGCTCAGATTGAACGCTGGCGGCAGGCCTAACACATGCAAGTCGAGCGGCAGCGGAAAGTAGCTTGCTACTTTGCCGGCGAGCGGCGGACGGGTGAGTAATGTCTGGGAAACTGCCTGATGGAGGGGGATAACTACTGGAAACGGTAGCTAATACCGCATAACGTCGCAAGACCAAAGAGGGGGACCTTCGGGCCTCTTGCCATCAGATGTGCCCAGATGGGATTAGCTAGTAGGTGGGGTAACGGCTCACCTAGGCGACGATCCCTAGCTGGTCTGAGAGGATGACCAGCCACACTGGAACTGAGACACGGTCCAGACTCCTACGGGAGGCAGCAGTGGGGAATATTGCACAATGGGCGCAAGCCTGATGCAGCCATGCCGCGTGTATGAAGAAGGCCTTCGGGTTGTAAAGTACTTTCAGCGGGGAGGAAGGTGTTGTGGTTAATAACCACAGCAATTGACGTTACCCGCAGAAGAAGCACCGGCTAACTCCGTGCCAGCAGCCGCGGTAATACGGAGGGTGCAAGCGTTAATCGGAATTACTGGGCGTAAAGCGCACGCAGGCGGTCTGTCAAGTCGGATGTGAAATCCCCGGGCTCAACCTGGGAACTGCATTCGAAACTGGCAGGCTAGAGTCTTGTAGAGGGGGGTAGAATTCCAGGTGTAGCGGTGAAATGCGTAGAGATCTGGAGGAATACCGGTGGCGAAGGCGGCCCCCTGGACAAAGACTGACGCTCAGGTGCGAAAGCGTGGGGAGCAAACAGGATTAGATACCCTGGTAGTCCACGCCGTAAACGATGTCGACTTGGAGGTTGTGCCCTTGAGGCGTGGCTTCCGGAGCTAACGCGTTAAGTCGACCGCCTGGGGAGTACGGCCGCAAGGTTAAAACTCAAATGAATTGACGGGGGCCCGCACAAGCGGTGGAGCATGTGGTTTAATTCGATGCAACGCGAAGAACCTTACCTACTCTTGACATCCAGAGAACTTTCCAGAGATGGATTGGTGCCTTCGGGAACTCTGAGACAGGTGCTGCATGGCTGTCGTCAGCTCGTGTTGTGAAATGTTGGGTTAAGTCCCGCAACGAGCGCAACCCTTATCCTTTGTTGCCAGCGGTTAGGCCGGGAACTCAAAGGAGACTGCCAGTGATAAACTGGAGGAAGGTGGGGATGACGTCAAGTCATCATGGCCCTTACGAGTAGGGCTACACACGTGCTACAATGGCGCATACAAAGAGAAGCGACCTCGCGAGAGCAAGCGGACCTCATAAAGTGCGTCGTAGTCCGGATTGGAGTCTGCAACTCGACTCCATGAAGTCGGAATCGCTAGTAATCGTAGATCAGAATGCTACGGTGAATACGTTCCCGGGCCTTGTACACACCGCCCGTCACACCATGGGAGTGGGTTGCAAAAGAAGTAGGTAGCTTAACCTTCGGGAGGGCGCTTACCACTTTGTGATTCATGACTGGGGTGAAGTCGTAACAAGGTAACCGTAGGGGAACCTGCGGTTGGATCACCTCCTTACCTTAAAGAACCTGCCTTTGTAGTGCTCACACAGATTGTCTGATGAAAAGTAAATAGCAAGGCGTCTTGCGATTGAGACTTCAGTGTCCCCTTCGTCTAGAGGCCCAGGACACCGCCCTTTCACGGCGGTAACAGGGGTTCGAATCCCCTAGGGGACGCCACTTGCTGGTTCGTGAGTGAAAGTCACCTGCCGTCATATCTCAAAACTCATCTCCGGGTGACGTTTGAGATATTTGCTCTTTAAAAATCTGGATCAAGCTGAAAATTGAAACGACACATCTTAATTGGTGTGTTCGAGTCTCTCAAATTTTCGCAATCATGAAGTGAAACATCTTCGGGTTGTGAGGTTAAGCGACTAAGCGTACACGGTGGATGCCCTGGCAGTCAGAGGCGATGAAGGACGTGCTAATCTGCGAAAAGCGCCGGCGAGGTGATATGAACCTTTGACCCGGCGATGTCCGAATGGGGAAACCCAGTGCAATTCGTTGCACTATCGTTAACTGAATACATAGGTTAACGAGGCGAACCGGGGGAACTGAAACATCTAAGTACCCCGAGGAAAAGAAATCAACCGAGATTCCCCCAGTAGCGGCGAGCGAACGGGGAGCAGCCCAGAGTCTGAATCAGCTTGTGTGTTAGTGGAAGCGTCTGGAAAGTCGCACGGTACAGGGTGACAGTCCCGTACACGAAAGCACACAGGTTGTGAACTCGAAGAGTAGGGCGGGACACGTGGTATCCTGTCTGAATATGGGGGGACCATCCTCCAAGGCTAAATACTCCTGACTGACCGATAGTGAACCAGTACCGTGAGGGAAAGGCGAAAAGAACCCCGGCGAGGGGAGTGAAAAAGAACCTGAAACCGTGTACGTACAAGCAGTGGGAGCACCTTTGTGGTGTGACTGCGTACCTTTTGTATAATGGGTCAGCGACTTATATTCTGTAGCAAGGTTAACCGTATAGGGGAGCCGAAGGGAAACCGAGTCTTAACTGGGCGTTAAGTTGCAGGGTATAGACCCGAAACCCGGTGATCTAGCCATGGGCAGGTTGAAGGTTGGGTAACACTAACTGGAGGACCGAACCGACTAATGTTGAAAAATTAGCGGATGACTTGTGGCTGGGGGTGAAAGGCCAATCAAACCGGGAGATAGCTGGTTCTCCCCGAAAGCTATTTAGGTAGCGCCTCGTGAACTCATCTTCGGGGGTAGAGCACTGTTTCGGCTAGGGGGCCATCCCGGCTTACCAACCCGATGCAAACTACGAATACCGAAGAATGTTATCACGGGAGACACACGGCGGGTGCTAACGTCCGTCGTGAAGAGGGAAACAACCCAGACCGCCAGCTAAGGTCCCAAAGTCATGGTTAAGTGGGAAACGATGTGGGAAGGCACAGACAGCCAGGATGTTGGCTTAGAAGCAGCCATCATTTAAAGAAAGCGTAATAGCTCACTGGTCGAGTCGGCCTGCGCGGAAGATGTAACGGGGCTAAACCATGCACCGAAGCTGCGGCAGCGACGCTTATGCGTTGTTGGGTAGGGGAGCGTTCTGTAAGCCGTTGAAGGTGTGCTGTGAGGCATGCTGGAGGTATCAGAAGTGCGAATGCTGACATAAGTAACGATAAAGCGGGTGAAAAGCCCGCTCGCCGGAAGACCAAGGGTTCCTGTCCAACGTTAATCGGGGCAGGGTGAGTCGACCCCTAAGGCGAGGCCGAAAGGCGTAGTCGATGGGAAACAGGTTAATATTCCTGTACTTGGTGTTACTGCGAAGGGGGGACGGAGAAGGCTATGTTAGCCGGGCGACGGTTGTCCCGGTTTAAGCATGTAGGCGGAGGTTCCAGGTAAATCCGGTACCTTTTAACGCTGAGGTGTGATGACGAGGCACTACGGTGCTGAAGTAACAAATGCCCTGCTTCCAGGAAAAGCCTCTAAGCATCAGGTAACACGAAATCGTACCCCAAACCGACACAGGTGGTCAGGTAGAGAATACCAAGGCGCTTGAGAGAACTCGGGTGAAGGAACTAGGCAAAATGGTGCCGTAACTTCGGGAGAAGGCACGCTGATATGTAGGTGAAGCCCCTGCGGGTGGAGCTGAAATCAGTCGAAGATACCAGCTGGCTGCAACTGTTTATTAAAAACACAGCACTGTGCAAACACGAAAGTGGACGTATACGGTGTGACGCCTGCCCGGTGCCGGAAGGTTAATTGATGGGGTTAGCGGCAACGCGAAGCTCTTGATCGAAGCCCCGGTAAACGGCGGCCGTAACTATAACGGTCCTAAGGTAGCGAAATTCCTTGTCGGGTAAGTTCCGACCTGCACGAATGGCGTAATGATGGCCAGGCTGTCTCCACCCGAGACTCAGTGAAATTGAACTCGCTGTGAAGATGCAGTGTACCCGCGGCAAGACGGAAAGACCCCGTGAACCTTTACTATAGCTTGACACTGAACACTGGTCCTTGATGTGTAGGATAGGTGGGAGGCTTTGAAGCGTGGACGCCAGTCTGCGTGGAGCCAACCTTGAAATACCACCCTTTAATGGCTGGTGTTCTAACGTAGACCCGTGATCCGGGTTGCGGACAGTGTCTGGTGGGTAGTTTGACTGGGGCGGTCTCCTCCCAAAGAGTAACGGAGGAGCACGAAGGTTAGCTAATCCTGGTCGGACATCAGGAGGTTAGTGCAATGGCATAAGCTAGCTTGACTGCGAGAGTGACGGCTCGAGCAGGTGCGAAAGCAGGTCATAGTGATCCGGTGGTTCTGAATGGAAGGGCCATCGCTCAACGGATAAAAGGTACTCCGGGGATAACAGGCTGATACCGCCCAAGAGTTCATATCGACGGCGGTGTTTGGCACCTCGATGTCGGCTCATCACATCCTGGGGCTGAAGTAGGTCCCAAGGGTATGGCTGTTCGCCATTTAAAGTGGTACGCGAGCTGGGTTTAGAACGTCGTGAGACAGTTCGGTCCCTATCTGCCGTGGGCGCTGGAGAATTGAGGGGGGCTGCTCCTAGTACGAGAGGACCGGAGTGGACGCATCACTGGTGTTCGGGTTGTCATGCCAATGGCACTGCCCGGTAGCTAAATGCGGAAAAGATAAGTGCTGAAAGCATCTAAGCACGAAACTTGCCCCGAGATGAGTTCTCCCTGACCCTTTAAGGGTCCTGAAGGAACGTTGAAGACTACGACGTTGATAGGTCGGGTGTGTAAGCGCAGCGATGCGTTGAGCTAACCGATACTAATGAACCGTGAGGCTTAACCTTACAACGCCGAAGCTGTTTCGGCGAAGAGACAGACATGATTTTCAGCCTGATACAGATTAACAGAATTTGCCTGGCGGCTTTAGCGCGGTGGTCCCACCTGACCCCATGCCGAACTCAGAAGTGAAACGCCGTAGCGCCGATGGTAGTGTGGGGTCTCCCCATGTGAGAGTAGGGAACTGCCAGGCATCAATTAGAAGAACCCCGTACCGTAAGGTGCGGGGTTTTTTGCTTTGTGCTTATCCTCTCTGGCCTTTCTCTTAATCCCTTATCCTGCTAATGGAATGTGTGATCCCTGTCGCAATGTTATTTATAACAAAATTATAACATTTCATTTACGAGGTAATTGAGTCTCCTGGCTCAATACGCCGCTGTTTATGGCAGGAGCATAATCACAATGACAGAAAGCATTACATCAAACGGGACGCTGGCTAACAGTGATACCCGAAGAAGGGTATGGGCAATCGTCAGCGCCTCTTCAGGGAATCTGGTTGAATGGTTCGACTTTTACGTCTACTCATTCTGTTCACTCTACTTCGCACATATTTTCTTCCCATCCGGCAACACCACAACGCAGCTGCTACAAACAGCGGGGGTTTTTGCCGCAGGGTTTTTAATGCGACCCATCGGGGGTTGGCTGTTCGGTCGCATTGCGGATCGTCGCGGCCGAAAGGCTTCTATGCTGATCTCGGTGTGCATGATGTGCTTTGGTTCTCTGGTGATCGCCTGCTTGCCGGGATATGAATCGATTGGTACCTGGGCACCGGCGCTACTTTTACTGGCCCGCTTATTTCAGGGATTATCGGTGGGCGGAGAATACGGTACCAGTGCGACCTACATGAGTGAGATTGCACTGGAAGGCCGTAAAGGTTTTTACGCCTCATTCCAGTATGTCACGCTGATTGGTGGTCAACTGCTGGCCATTCTTGTGGTGGTGATCCTGCAGCAAATCCTGACGGACGAACAACTTCACGCCTGGGGATGGCGAATTCCTTTCGCGATGGGTGCAGTACTGGCGGTGGTCGCACTTTGGCTACGCCGTCAGTTAGATGAAACCTCTCAGAAGGAAGTCAGAACGCTGAAGGAGGCTGGAACATTCAAAGGGTTATGGCGTAACCGCAAAGCTTTCCTTATGGTGCTGGGCTTTACTGCGGGCGGCTCTCTTAGTTTCTACACGTTCACCACCTATATGCAGAAGTACCTTGTGAACACCACCGGCATGCACGCAAACGTTGCCAGCGTAGTCATGACCGTGGCGCTGTTTGTCTTTATGCTCATACAACCTATTATCGGTGCGCTCTCGGATAAAATCGGTCGACGAACGTCGATGCTGATTTTTGGCGGGCTGTCGGCGTTATGTACCGTACCTATTCTGTCTGCCCTTCAGCATGTGACTTCGCCATATGCCGCGTTTGCGCTGGTGATGCTGGCGATGGTGATTGTCAGTTTCTATACCTCTATTAGCGGAATACTGAAAGCCGAAATGTTCCCGGCGCAGGTACGTGCTTTAGGGGTAGGGCTCTCTTATGCGGTAGCTAATGCGTTGTTTGGCGGATCGGCGGAGTACGTTGCGTTATCGCTTAAATCATGGGGAAGTGAAACGACATTCTTCTGGTACGTAACGATAATGGGCGCACTGGCCTTTATTGTTTCCCTGATGTTGCATCGCAAAGGGAAAGGCATTCGACTTTAATAGCGCGCCATCTGCCACACGGCATAGCCGGTCGTTGCGCCGGCGACATCCCAGGCGAAATCTTTCCAGCTCCAGCCGCTCCCTGCGGGGCGGCTATCCCACAGTTCTTTTGATGCTCCAAGACTGACTGAGAACATCAACCCTATCGCCGCGCTACGATCCCGGCTGTATCCCTGATGCTGCGCATATTCATTGCCGGCTGCGGACAACATCGCGGAAGCGAGGAAATGCTGGGCTTTATCCTGTCCGGACCAGTTATCGTTGGCCATATGGCTACAGCCAGTCAGAAAGAGGACGCTAAGTAACAGAGGAATACGCATCAACGGCTCCATAAAAAAGCCCTGCGGGTGGCAGGGCCTGGACATTACAGAATGCGGCTGATAAGTCGGTCGATACGGATACGACGTAAGCGGCGGATAAGCTTGCGGACTTTTACCGGATAATCGGCAATGCTCTGCAGTTCGCGGTAATGATTAACTACAGTGGTATGCGTGCGAATCAGCTCCAGCTCACGTTCACGTTTTGCGGCTAACTCGTGCTGCGGGTCATGGATTAGGATAGCGTTTTCCAGATCCAGTCGCCACGCGCGTGGGTTCAGGTTATTACCGGTCAGCAGCATCCACTCATCGTCGACCCACATTCCTTTCAGATGGTAAGTGTTGTCCTCATCTTTCCAGAGACGCACAACCAGCTGGTCAGTGTTTACGTAATACTGTAAACGGCTCAGGAAACGGCGCAGGTTGATCTCATAGAGATAAGGCAGCGCACCGATGATTTTGAACGGCTGATCTTCAGGAATGAAAAAGTCGTTTGCGGTTTTATCACCAACGATGATTTCCACTTTTTTACCGTCGCGCAGCAGCTGAATGATATTACGCACCAGCACGGCAGGAAGGTTGAAGTACGGCGTACAGATGGTGAGTTTCTGCTCCGCGCACGGCATCAGATGGAATATCGTTTTGTTCAGCAGGCTTGATTTACCGAGCCCTACCAGCGGGGTAACGGATAACTCTTCGTTGTTCGCATCACCCTGGAAATGATAGACCGCATCACGCAGCTCCTGGCGGAAGGCGCGAACATCGTTTTTGATTTCCGGGCTTTTAGGACGCTCAGGATCGTCAAGGCGATTAACACCGCGGCCATGGACCAGATTTTTATCAACCCAGTTAAACATGATATCGGCCATCTGCGGATTACGGATCAGATGGTAGCGGTCGTAGCGATATTTATCGAGCTGATGAAGGTAAACATCATTCAGACTTGCGCCGCTGTAAAGCACGCTGTCATCAATGATGAATCCCTTGAAATGAAGGACGCCGAGCGCTTCACGGGTATTAACCGGGACGCCATAAACAGGCACATCAACGCCAGGATTTTCCTGCGCCGTGCGGCAATACCAGTCAGCATTGGTGTTTGAGGCGGCAGCGCCAATACGGCCACGCTGAGCGCGATGCCAGTCTACCAGCACGCGAACATCAAGTTCCGGACGCTGACGTTTGGCTTCATAGAGCGCGTTCAGGATCGCGCGCCCACCTTCATCCTGTTCAAGATAGAGCGCTACAATGCAAATGCGTCGCGTGGCGCTGGCAATCTTTTCCAGAAGCGTCTCCCGAAAATGAGCGGGAGCGTAAAAGAACTCTACATCATCAACTGACTGAGAAATCTTCGGTAGTTGAGCAAGGTGTTGTTGATGTTTATTACGCTTAAATTTTGACAACATCACAGTGCGTTTCTTCTCTGTTCATTGAAGGGTTGTCTGTACCATGCAAACAACATAAGCGGACAATGATACCACCAGTCCCGTCCAAAGTGGGTAACATTTCCAGTAGCTTACTCGCGTTTGTCTGCTGATGTCAGACTGAGGGACAAGGCCACAATACCTTCGTCCAGCTGAATATCAACGTCAAACCCAAGTTTTCGCGCAAGGGTCACCATACCGCGATTGTTAGGCATAGTAATGCCATTGAGGCGTAACAATCCGTGATCTCGCGTATAACTGATAAGTTTTTCCAGCAGCCGTCTGCCCAGACCCAGGCCTTTAAGATCGGAGCGCACCAGCACCGCAAACTCCGCATCGACGTTATCCGGGTCAGAAATAGCACGCGTGACGCCGAGGATCTCATCCCCCTTATCGGAGCGACGAACGGCAACAAACGCCATTTCTCGATCGTAGTCGATCTGGGTCATATTGGCTAAATCATCGTGGGTAAATTCGTTGATTTCGCTAAAATAGCGATAATAAAGATCCTCTTTCGTGACCTGAGAGATAAAGGCCCGCAGCTGGGGCTCATCTTCCGGCAGAATAGGGCGGAACAAGGCGCGTTCCCCATTCTTCATCTCAACCCACTCTTCCAGCTGCAGGGGATACGGGCGGATCGCCAGACGGCTCTCTCTGTCTCCTTCGAATGGCGCGATATCCAGGGTCACGTCCAGCGCCGTAAACTCATTGCCCGAGGCGAGCAGCGGATGAATGTCCAGCCGCTGGATTTCGGCACAATCCACAATCAGGTTAGACACCTGCACCAGGAACTGACTTAACCCGGCTATATCAAGCGGGCGCAGCGCACTCCGGCCACGGATCTTTTTACTTTTAATCGCCTGGATGATCATATAACGCGCCAGGTTCATGTTCAGCGGCGGTAACGCCACCACGGCCTGCTCCTCCGGACGCCACTCAACGCCACCCTCTCCCAGCATGATGAGCGGGCCGAAGACGGGATCGTGTTCAACCACCACCCGTAATTCCTGAGCCCCTGCGCGGTTTGCCATGCTTTGCACCAGCAATCCGTGGATCCTTGCCTGCGGCCAGGCCATTTTGACCCGATCAAAAATGGCATCAGCTGCCTGCTGCACCTCAGTCGCCGTACGCAGGTATAACATAACCCCCTGAACATCAGACTTATGCGGGATATCCGGGGAGCGGAGCTTCAGGGCCACCGGATAGCCAATCTGTTCAGCAATATGCACGGCCTCAGCGCTGTCGCTGGCGATCCAGGTCGGCAGGGTTTGCATCCCGTAGCTGCCCAGAATGGGCTGCACTTCATGCGTATCAAGCGAGGTCGCGCCCTCTTCGATAGCCTGCTGCAACAGCCGGTGAACGTCGACGGTGTTCGCCGTCAGATTCCCCGGCAAAGCCGGCGTCTCACGCAGCTGTTTCTGGTTGCGGCGATATTCCACCATATGCATAAACGCGGTGATGGTGCCTTCCGGCGTGCGGTAGGTTGGCAGCCCGGCCTCGCTGAACAAGCGCCGCGCCTCCTGAGAGGAAAACTCACCGCACCAGTTGGTGAGCAGGGTAACGTATTTACCTCGCGGATGGTTGCGCACGGCGTCAATGAGCGCGCGCGCGCTTTCACTGCCCGGCGCGACCGCGCTGGGGGAGTGGATAATCATCAGCGCATCGAAATCCTGGCTATCCAGCAAAATGGATATCGCCCTGATGTAGTGGTCGCTGCTGGCGTCATCGCGCAAATCAAGCGGATTGCCGGGCGTCACGCTGGTCGGAAGCGCTTCTTTCAGGCGCTGCAGCGTCTCTTCACTCAGCGTTGCCAGCTTGCCGAAGCGCCGCCACAGCTCGTCCAGCGCGAGTGCGGCAGGCGCCGCACCGTTACTGACAATCATTAGCTTCTCACCGCGCAACGGGCGCATATGGCTTAACGTCTCAACGGCGGAAAAAAGCTCGTGCGTATCCTGTACCCGCAGCAACCCCGCGCGCTGAATGGCGGCGTCCCAGGCGGGATCCATGCCGGAATGAGAATGCAGCAGACGCTGTGCCGCAGGGCTGCGTCCGCTTTTGATCACCAGGATCGGCTTATTACGCGAAGCGCTTCGCGCAGCCGAGACAAAACGACGCGCGTCGCTGAGGTGCTCAAGATAAAGCAGGATCGCGCTGGTTTTGCCGTCACGCGCCAGAAAATCCAGCAGCTCATCAACGTCGATATCCAGGCTGTCTCCCAGGGCAATGAAGTAGGAGAATCCCATTTCACGCTGCTGCGCCCAGTCGAGGATGGTGTTCGATACCGCAGCCGACTGCGAGATAAACGCCAGTTTGCCTTTGCGGATCGGGACCGGGGAGAAACTGGCATTCAGCCCCTGCCAGGGGGCGAGCAGGCCCAGACTGTTTGGCCCAAGAATGCGCATTTGATAGCGGCTGGCGCAGGCCAGAAGCTCGGCTTTCTGTTCAGGCGGAGACGAGAGAATTATGCAGGTTTTACACCCTTTCTTGCCGAGTGATTCCAGCAGTTCCGGGTTGCGCTTCGCGTTTGTACAGAGTACGGCAAGATCCGGCACGAAAGGCAGGCTTTGTACATCAGGCCATGCAAGTACCCCCTGAACGGCCTTATAGGACGGCGTGACGGGCATGACGGGGCCATTAAATCCCCCGGCCAGCAGATTACGCATCATCAGATAGCCAGCACGATCCGGCTTCATTGATGCGCCGATAACGGCAATGGATTTAGGACGAAGTAGCGCTTCTAACCCTCGCTGGCTCATGCAGGCCTCCTGTGAATGCAAGCGACCTGATGATTTTAAACGCTTTCTGGCTCGGGCGCTGTGACGCTGCCCTTATGAACGGTTTTTCCCGCCAGATAGCGCTCCCGGAAGCATGAGAAATGGTTGCCCAGGGCACCAGCCGCAGCGGTATCTCCCGCTAAATCCAGAAGCGCAATCGCCACTTCGGCGGTGCAGTATTGCCCGTCAGCATGCGCTTCACGCAGGCGGTAGGCGGAGACGCGGGAAAGATCGACAGAAATCACCGGCAGCGCGTCGAGATACGGGCTTTTGCGAAACATTTTTCGCGCTTCGGTCCAGGTACCGTCCAGCATGATAAACAGCGGTGGTTTACCGGATGGCGGCGCTGAAAGCACCTGGCGATCCACACCTGCATATGACGCGGGGAAGACGACCATCGGCTGGTAGTCGGGGCTGGTCACTAAATCGAGCAGGGCCTGAGGTGGCTCCGTACGGGACCACTGAAACGCGGTGGTATCCGGCAGAATATCGGCGATAAGACGCCCCGTATTGCTGGGTTTCATCGGCTCGGTATCGAACATGACCAGACAAAAACGGCTTTCCGCCGTACTCGGAGCGAGCGTCTCGCACAGACAAACCTTCAGCGGCAGCAGGCAGCGCTGACAGCGGCGAATACGGTTGCCTCGTGCGAGGAACGGTCGGGTGGCGCGCGCAAGGCGTTCGGCGCGTAATTTAAGAACGGCGTTATCAGTCATGGGCGAAATGCAGGAAAAACGCTATTTTCGCAGAGGCGGGAGCGGGGCACAAGACGTGCCCCGTGAATGTTACAGCGACTCGTTTAACCAGCTTTCAAAAGGTGCTTTTGGAACCGCACCGTTGAGCATATCGATCACTTCGCCATTTTTGAAAATCATAATGGTCGGGATGCTGCGAATACGAAAACGTGCGCTCAGTTCGGGTTCGGCTTCGGTATTGACCTTAACGAACCGCATTTTTCCGCTGCGCTCTTCGGCAACATCTTCGAAAATCGGCGCGAAGCTACGGCAAGGGCCGCACCATGGCGCCCAGAAATCAATCACGACAGGAAGATCGTCCTTGAGGAGTTTGTCCAGCGTAGCACCCGTCGCGTTAATGACATCGCCATCAAATAATTCATGGCCACAACGTCCGCATTTCGCACCATCTTCCATCCGATCGTCCGGAATGCGATTAAAAGCCTGACAGTTGGCACATACGGTATTCATAACTAACCTCTGATAGAGCCGTGGGACAGCGGCACAACGCCGATAATGTTTCTAATATGTTACATATTATCAATGAGCCTGTTTGAAACAACAATGCGTTTTATTCAATGAGAACAATAGTCACAGGCTTTTGTACGAAATTATGGCTATGCGCTGGCACATCGGGTAATCTGCGCGCTTCGCGCAGCGCTGGTGGAGAAAAGCATGAACGACGAAATGAAAAACAAAAGCGGCAAGGTCAAAGTGATGTATGTCCGCAGTGATGATGACTCTGATAAACGCACCCAAAATCCGCGTACCGGAAAAGGTGGCGGGCGTCCGGCGTCTTCTCGTGCAGACGGTGGCCGTCGCCCCGCCCGCGATGACAGAAATAACCGCGGTGATGACCGCAAACGTGACGATCGCAAACGCGATGACCGTCCGCGTTCCGACCGCCCACGCAGTGACCGTCCACGCGACGATCGTCCGCGTGATGACTTCTCACGTGATAACGCCTCCCCGTGGCGTACCGTTTCTCGCGCCCCTGGCGATGAGACGCCGGAAAAAGCCGAGCACGGCGGTATCAGCGGTAAAAGCTTTATCGACCCGGAAGTGCTGCGCCGTCAGCGTGCGGAAGAGACCCGCGTGTATGGCGAGAACGCCTGCCAGGCGCTGTTCCTGAGCCGTCCTGAGTGTATCGTCCGCGCCTGGTTTATCCAGAGCGTGACCCCGCGCTTCAAAGAAGCGCTGCGCTGGATGGCCGCGAACCGTAAAGCCTACCACGTGGTTGATGATGCCGAGCTGACCAAAGCGTCCGGCACTGAACACCACGGCGGCGTCTGCTTCCTGATCAAAAAGCGTAACGGCACGACCGTGCAGCAGTGGGTCAGCCAGGCGGATGCCGATGACTGCGTGCTGGCCCTGGAAGATGTGGGCAACCCGCACAACCTGGGTGCAATGATGCGTAGCTGCGCGCACTTTGGCGTGAAAGGCGTGCTGTTGCAGGATGCCGCGCTGCTGGAATCCGGTGCCGCGATCCGTACTGCGGAAGGCGGAGCCGAGCACGTACAGCCGATCACCGGCGACAGCGTTCTGGACGCACTCGAGCAGTTCCGTAAAGCGGGTTATTCCATCGTGACCACCTCAAGCCATGCCGGTACGCCGCTGTTTAAAGCGACGCTGCCGCGCAAAATGGTGCTGGTATTAGGTCAGGAACGTGATGGTCTGTCTGACGCGGCGCTCTCCAGTGCGGATCTGAGCGTCTCTATCGAAGGAACAGGCAATGTGGAAAGTCTGAACGTATCCGTTGCGACCGGCGTACTGCTGGCCGAATGGTGGCGCCAGAATAAGGCATAATCCATTATGCTTTTTGTATGCCCGGTGAGCCGGGCATACAAACTCAAACTACTCGCTCTCTGCCGGTAATACAGGCATCCAGTCAATCGGCTTTTCGCCACGTTTTTCCAGCCATTCATTCGCCAGAACAAAATGATTACTGCCAAA
Organism: Enterobacter cloacae complex sp. ECL352; assembly: GCF_020149545.1. Taxonomy (NCBI): domain Bacteria; kingdom Pseudomonadati; phylum Pseudomonadota; class Gammaproteobacteria; order Enterobacterales; family Enterobacteriaceae; genus Enterobacter; species Enterobacter cloacae complex sp. ECL352. Next base: position 1,193,802 of record NZ_CP083709.1, on the reverse strand, counting down.
GAAACCGCGATGCGCAGACAGCGGTGACGGGTGCGGTGCTTTCAGCACGTGATGACGCTGACGGTCAATAATCGCCCCTTTCTTCTGCGCGTGAGAACCCCAGAGTAAAAACACCACCCCTTCACGATGCTCGTTGATAAGGCTAATGACTTTATCGGTAAACGTCTCCCAGCCCAGACTGGCGTGCGAGTGCGCCTGACCCGCCCGTACGGTAAGCACCGTATTCAGCAACAGCACGCCCTGGCGCGCCCAGCTTTCCAGGTAACCGTGGTTTGGCCGGGTAAAACCGGGCACGGTTGCTTCAAGCTCTTTATACATGTTGAGCAGAGAAGGGGGGATAGCCACGCCCGGACGAACGGAAAACGCCAGCCCATGCGCCTGCCCGGGGCCGTGATAGGGATCCTGGCCCAGAATGACCACTTTCACATCGCTCAGTTCGGTGTAGCGAAAGGCGTTGAACACGTCTTTTTGCGGCGGGTAAATCGTCTGTCCGGACTGACGCTCAGCGGCAACGGTGCTGAGCGTATTGATAAAATAAGGCTGCTGCTTTTCTTCTGCCAGCACGTCATGCCAGGTTAAAGGTGTCGTCATCTCGCTCTCCTGCGAATCTCAATCTCTGACTAGCTTACCTGTTTCACCCCGGTGAGCAAAATTACGCGCTGAAATACGTACTAAGTGGCTAAATTTATTTTGAAAAGATACAGGGTAAGTTGAATTGGCAAGGCTGTTAAATTGATCTAAAACAATAAATTCAAACCACACTCTTTATGTGGTTGGTGTTTTTGTTGATTTAAATCAATAAATCGCCAGGGTGCGAATGTTATATATACACACAAGCAACAATGGTTTTACCAATTGGCCGCGAGAGGCCGACACGAGTTAATGTAGCCTAAGGGAGGCAACACATGATTACAGGTATCCAGATTACTAAAGCTGCAAATGACGATCTGCTCAATTCTTTCTGGCTGCTGGACAGCGAGAAGAACGAAGCGCGCTGCGTCGTTGCGAAAGCGGGTTTTGCTGAAGATGAAATCGTACCGGTAAACAAACTGGGCGAAATCGAATACCGTGAAGTTCCTATGGAAGTGCAGCCGGAAGTGCGCGTGGAAGGGGGGCAGCATCTGAACGTTAATGTGCTGCGCCGCGAAACGCTGATGGATGCCGTTGAGCACCCAGAAAAATACCCACAGCTGACCATCCGCGTGTCTGGCTATGCGGTTCGCTTTAACTCACTGACTCCAGAACAGCAGCGCGACGTTATCGCCCGTACCTTTACTGAAAGCCTGTAACGGCTTCAGCAGGGGGGAATAAAAAAGCCGGGGATTTCCCCGGCTTTTTTTTACTCTTCAGTTTTCGTCTCTGGTGCGGCAGAGCTTGGCTTACGGCGCTTACCAATATTTTTGGTATCGCGGTGGCGCTGCTTCACGCGCGGTTTCTCTTTTTCTTTCTCTTTTCTCTCAGCACGTTTTGCAAGCGCTTTCTTGGACGGTTTACCCGTCATCTTTTCACTCGGCGCACGCGTGGTCGGGCGGAGTTCGTCAATAACGCGCGCTTTCAGCGGCTCATCAACATAGCGGCCAATTTTCTGCAGCAGCAGGTAGTCATGCGCTTCGACCAGTGAAATTGCAATCCCTTTGCGGCCCGCGCGGCCGGTACGGCCAATACGGTGCAGGTAGGTATCTCCGCTGCGCGGCATATCGAAGTTAATGACGTGGCTGACGTCCGGGATGTCGATCCCGCGAGCGGCAACGTCAGTTGCAACCAGCACGTTAACGCGGCCATCGGTCAGACGCTTAATCCCTTCGGTACGCTTGATCTGAGCCATCTCGCCTTCAAGATAGCAGTTGTTAATCCCGGCGTTACGCAGCATCTCAGCCAGCTCGTGCACACGCTCACGCTTGCGCACAAATACGATTGTGCGCAGAGCATCTTCCTGTTTGAGCAGGTGTTTCAGCAATTCAACCTTGTGCTCAAGGTTATCCGCGCGGTAGTACCACTGGTGGATCTTCTTACGCTCACGGGTGGACGGCGTCGCCGAGACTTCCACCGGATCTTCCAGCAGACGCTCTGCGAAGTCTTTGATCGCTTCCCCTTCGAGGGTGGCAGAGAACAGCATCGTCTGGTTACGCCAGCGCGTTTCCCCTGCAATGTGCTCGATATCCTGTGCGAAGCCCATGTCCAGCATGCGGTCGGCTTCGTCGAGGATCAGCGTTTCAACCGCGCGGCAGTCGAAGTTCTCTTCTTTAATGTACTGCAGCAGGCGGCCCGTCGTCGCAACGACGATGTCCTGGTTTTCGCTGAACACTTCGGCGTGGTTCATGTACGCAACGCCGCCGGTGATGGTGGCGATATCCAGATGAGTATTTGCCGCAAGTTCACGCGCGTGATCGGCAACCTGCATTGCCAGTTCGCGCGTAGGCGTCAGGATCAAAATACGCGGCGGGCCAGATTTTTTACGCGGGAAGTCGAGCAGATGCTGCAACACAGGCAGCAAATAGGCTGCTGTCTTCCCCGTGCCGGTTGGCGCAGAACCGAGCACATCGCGGCCCTCAAGCGCAGGCGGAATGGCCGCTGCCTGAATGGCGGTCGGGCGTGTAAAGCCTTTGCTCTCAAGTGCATTGAGCAGGCTTTCATCGAGTTCAAGTTCGGAAAAAGTCGTTACAGTCATGTTCTACCTCTGTGTGGGGCGCTGATTATAGACGTTACGGCTGTAATCTTCATCTGTTTGTATGGATATCGCTTTTCGGCCACTTCGCTTTCCCCTATGCTACTCCAGTTTCACTTAGAAGGTTGCCCTGACATGTCTCAACTCAAAGCGCAGCTGCGCCGCGATGGTTTTACGTTTAAACAATTTTTTGTCGCGCACGATCGCTGTGCCATGAAGGTCGGTACAGACGGTATTTTACTGGGAGCGTGGGCGCCTGTCGCAGGTGTTAAGCGTATTCTTGATATCGGTACCGGCAGCGGGCTGGTGGCGCTGATGCTGGCGCAGCGTACGGAAGAACATGTCATCATTGATGCCGTCGAACTGGACGCGCAGGCCGCAGAGCAGGCGAGTGACAATATGGCCGAATCCCCCTGGGCAGCACGAATGAAGGTGGAATGCGCAGATGTGCTCGCCTGGGCGCCTGAACAAACCGCTCGTTACGATCTGATCGTCAGCAACCCTCCCTACTACGAGCCCGGCGTTGAGTGCGGGACACCCGAGCGTGAACAGGCGCGTTATACCGGCTCCCTCGATCATAAAGCGCTGCTCACCAGCGCGGCAGAACTCATCTCCGAAGAGGGTTTTTTCTGTGTGGTCCTGCCAGAGAGTACCGGCTACACGTTCATCGGTATCGCGCAGGAGATCGGCTGGACGTTACGTCTGCGTACCGATATTTCGGATACGGAAGGTCGACTGCCGCACCGCGTGCTGCTGGCGCTCTCGCCAAAAGAGGGTGAATGCTTTAATGACCGAATGGTGATCCGTGGGCCAGACCAGCGCTATTCCGAAGATTACACTGCCCTGACCCAGGCATTTTATCTGTTTATGTAAACCTGCGGGGCGAGTATCGACGGGCCGGATTCAGCAAGCTGATCCGGGTAGTCCAGGGTATAGTGCAGCCCGCGGCTCTCTTTACGCATCATCGCGCAGCGAACAATCAGCTCGGCAACCTGCACCAGATTGCGCAGCTCCAGCAGATTATTGGATACGCGGAAATTAGCATAATACTCATCAATTTCCTGTTGCAGCATGGTGATGCGGCGCAAGGCGCGTTCCAGGCGTTTCGTGGTGCGCACAATCCCTACGTAGTCCCACATAAACAGCCGTAGTTCATGCCAGTTGTGCTGGATCACGACCAGCTCGTCCGGATTATCCACGCGGCTTTCATCCCAGGCTGGCAGGCGCTCTGTCTCGCGGGCGTAAGGCATGCGCTTCGTGATGTCTTCCGCCGCCGACCAGCCGTACACCAGACACTCAAGCAGCGAGTTAGAGGCCATACGGTTCGCGCCGTGAAGTCCGGTATAGCTGACCTCACCGATAGCATACAGACCGTCTACGTCAGTACGCCCATGATCGTCAACCATCACGCCACCGCAGGTATAGTGGGCCGCTGGCACAATGGGCACCGGGTCACTCGTTAAATCAATGCCAAGGTTGAGCAGCTTCTCGTAAATCATCGGGAAATGCTGGCGAATGAACTCTGCTGGCTTATGGCTGATATCGAGATACATGCAGTCCACGCCAAGACGCTTCATTTCATGATCGATGGCGCGGGCAACGATGTCACGCGGGGCCAGTTCACCCCGGGCGTCAAAGTCGGGCATAAAGCGGGAGCCGTCAGGGCGTTTCAGATACGCGCCTTCACCGCGCAGGGCTTCCGTCAGCAGGAAGTTGCGCGCCTGGGGATGGAACAGGGCGGTTGGGTGAAACTGATTAAACTCGAGGTTCGCCACCCGGCAGCCAGCGCGCCAGGCCATAGCGATACCGTCTCCGGAGGCTATGTCCGGGTTCGTGGTGTATTGATACACCTTGGAGGCGCCGCCCGTCGCCAGCACCACTGCCTTCGCCTGACAGGTCTCCACCTTCTCTTTATTACGGTTCCAGACCCAGGCGCCCACCACGCGACGCGTGCCGGGCAGGCCAATCTTGTCAGAGATAATCAGGTCAACGGCATTGCTTCGCTCGAGAACCCGAATATTAGGATGGTTCAGCGCTTTGCTGACCAGCGTGGTTTCCACTTCTTTTCCGGTGGCATCCGCTGCGTGCAGGATGCGGCGGTGACTATGGCCGCCTTCGCGAGTCAGGTGGTAGCTCTCTTCACCGTTGGGTTGAACCTGAGTATCGAATAAGACGCCCTGGTCGATGAGCCACTGAACGCAGTGACGGGCATTGCTGGCGACAAACTCTGCGGCGTGTGCATCCACGATCCCTGCTCCGGCAATGAGCGTATCCTCGACGTGGGATGCAATGCTGTCTGTCTCATCAAAAACGGCGGCAATGCCGCCCTGGGCATAAAACGTGGAACCTTCACTTATCGGTCCTTTACTCAGAACGATAACGTTTTGATGCTCGGCCAGGCGCAGCGCCAGAGAGAGACCGGCAGCGCCGCTGCCGATGATCAGTACATCACAATGGAGTTCAGGTGTTGTGTTCATGATTGTTGTTTAATTTACTAAACAGTGTTGGGTCAGAATAGCACCTGAATGCGATATATCGCACGTATTTTTTTAGAGGCTGTCGCAATGGCTAAACGCGTAAGCGGAGGTAAACGGAGGGTAAATGAGTGAAATTATTTTGCGAAGCAGATCGTTAGCGTCAGATTTTGTGGTGAAATAAAGCCTGTGTTGCGTTACTCTTCTGGCGGGAAAAAGATGTTTCTTGTCATAAAGTGGTGCGTATCGTGAACAGACTTATAATGAGAGAAAATAAACGGTCTGCGGCGCGATGAACAAAAACAAAGGCGTCACGGAACTTATTGAAGATCAGACACTCTAAATGGTGCTTGCTCAAAGTGCGGTATTTTTAGAGTGGCGTTTCGATAACGCGTGGAATTTAGGTTTGGGGAGACATTACCTCGGATGAGCGAGCAGTTAACGGACCAGGTCCTGGTTGAACGGGTCCAGAAGGGAGATCAGAAAGCCTTTAACCTACTGGTGGTCCGCTACCAGCATAAGGTGGCGAGCCTGGTTTCCCGCTATGTACCGTCAGGCGATGTGCCTGATGTGGTGCAAGAGTCTTTTATTAAGGCCTATCGCGCGCTGGATTCTTTCCGGGGAGATAGTGCTTTTTATACCTGGCTGTACCGTATTGCGGTCAATACGGCAAAGAATTATCTGGTCGCTCAGGGCCGTCGTCCGCCTTCAAGTGATGTGGACGCAATCGACGCCGAAAACTTTGAAAGCGGCGGCGCATTGAAAGAAATTTCGAACCCTGAGAACTTAATGTTGTCAGAAGAACTGAGACAAATCGTTTTTCGCACGATCGAGTCGCTCCCGGAAGATTTACGTATGGCAATTACGTTACGGGAGCTGGATGGTCTGAGCTATGAAGAGATAGCCGCTATCATGGATTGTCCGGTCGGCACGGTACGTTCACGAATTTTCCGTGCGCGAGAAGCTATTGATAATAAAGTTCAACCGCTTATCAGGCGTTGACGATAGCGGGATACTGGAAAAGGTATTAGGCATGCAGAAAGAAAAACTTTCCGCTTTAATGGATGGTGAAACGGTGGATAGTGAGCTGCTCAACGAGCTGTCTCATTCACCCGAAATGCAAGAGACCTGGGAGAGTTACCATCTCATCCGTGACACCCTTCGCGGTGACACCGGCGAGGTTCTCCATTTCGATATCTCAGCCCGCGTCATGGCGGCGATCGAGAATGAGCCTGTTCATCAGACCACTCCGCTGATTCCTGAAGCTCAACCCGCGCCTCACCAATGGCAGAAAATGCCGTTCTGGCAAAAGGTGCGTCCGTGGGCCAGCCAGCTTACCCAAATGGGTGTGGCTGCATGCGTATCGCTTGCAGTTATTGTTGGCGTCCAGCACTATAATACTCAGTCTGAAACTAATCAGCAGCCAGAAGCGCCAGTGTTTAACACACTGCCGATGATGGGCAAAGCCAGCCCGGTAAGCCTGGGCGTACCGGCTGATGCATCCGCCAGCGGCGGTCAGCAACAGCAGGTTCAGGAGCAGCGCCGTCGCATTAATGCGATGTTGCAGGATTACGAGTTGCAGCGTCGTCTGCACTCTGAACAGCTTCAGTTTGAGCAGGCGCAGACACAGCAAGCTGCTGTGCAGGTGCCCGGAAACCAAACTTTAGGAACGCAATCGCAGTAATGAAGCAACTTTGGTTCGCCATGTCTCTGATGGCGGGTAGCCTGTTCTTCTCTGCCAACGCCTCGGCTGATGTTTCATCCGGGGCGTTGTTGCAGCAAATGAATCTGGCCAGCCAGTCACTCAATTATGAGTTGGCATTTATCAGCATCAATAAGCAGGGCGTCGAGTCGTTACGCTATCGTCATGCCCGTCTTGATAAGCAGCCGCTCGCCCAGCTTTTACAGATGGATGGCCCGCGTCGGGAAGTGGTCCAACGTGGTAATGAAATCAGCTATTTCGAGCCAGGCCTGGAGCCTTTCACGCTGAATGGCGACTATATCGTTGATTCCCTGCCGTCACTCATTTACACCGACTTCAAACGGCTTGCCCCTTACTACGATTTTATTTCAGTAGGGCGTACCCGCATCGCGGACAGACTGTGCGAGGTAATTCGCGTTGTTGCCCGGGACGGAACGCGCTACAGCTACATCGTCTGGATTGATGCCGAAACCAAACTCCCCATGCGTGTTGACCTGCTCGACCGTGACGGTGAAACGCTGGAACAGTTCCGGGTTATCTCCTTCAGCGTGAACAATCAGGTTGGCAACAGCATGCAGAATCTGGCTAAGGCCAGCCTGCCGCCGCTGCTTTCTGTTCCTGCCGGGGATTCCGTTAATTTCAACTGGGTACCTGCCTGGATCCCGCAAGGGTTTAGCGAAGTGTCCAGCAGCCGTCGTCAGCTGCCAACGATTGAAACGCCGGTAGAATCGCGCCTCTATTCGGATGGTTTGTTCAGCTTCTCGGTGAATATTAATCGCGCAACGGCAAACAGCGCCGAACAAATGCTGCGTACCGGGCGCCGTACGGTGAGTACAACGGTACGCGATAACGCAGAGATCACCATTGTGGGAGAACTCCCTCCGCAGACGGCGAAGCGCATCTCCGACAGCATTAAATTCAGGGCTGCACAATGATCAAAGAGTGGGCGACGGTTGTCTCCTGGCAAAACGGCATTGCGCTGGTGAGCTGCGATGTTAAAGCCTCATGTAATAGCTGCGCATCACGCGCCGGCTGCGGCAGCCGCGTGTTGAATAAGCTCGGGCCACAAACATCGCACACGATTTCTGTGCCAAGCGAACAGCCGCTGATGGCGGGGCAGAAGGTGGAACTGGGCATCGCGGAAGGCAGCCTGCTCAGCTCCGCTATGCTGGTGTATCTCTCTCCGCTGGTCGGCCTGTTTATCATGGGCGGCCTGTTTCAGATGCTGTTTGGTACCGATGTGGCCGCTATGTGCGGTGCCGCATTGGGTGGCGTGGGGGGATTCTGGCTTGCCAAAGGGCTCTCTCCGACGCTCGCCGCGCGCGAGGAGTGGCAGCCTGTCATTCTCAGCGTTGGGCTGGCACCAGACCAGCTTCGTGTTGAAACGCTCTCTTCTGAGGCCCGGTGATCCATCGGGCTTTATCATTTTTTACACCCTAAAACAGAAAACGGCCTTTCTTCACGCTATACCTGCTTCTAAGTGCATTTCCAGGTAGCGAGGATGTAGTGTAGAATGCTGCGTTTTCGCACTGAAAAACGTCAGGCTAAGAACAGCGGCCTCCAGGAATTCGTAAGGCATAATTATTTAACTATATGAAGAACATACGTAACTTTTCGATCATTGCTCACATTGACCACGGTAAGTCGACGCTGTCTGACCGTATTATCCAGATTTGCGGTGGCCTGTCTGATCGTGAAATGGAAGCCCAGGTTCTGGACTCCATGGACCTGGAACGCGAACGCGGTATCACCATTAAAGCGCAGAGCGTTACGCTTGATTACAAAGCGGCTGATGGTGAAACCTATCAACTGAACTTTATCGACACCCCAGGCCACGTTGACTTCTCCTATGAGGTTTCACGCTCTCTCGCGGCCTGTGAAGGCGCGCTGCTGGTGGTGGATGCCGGGCAGGGCGTTGAAGCCCAGACCCTGGCAAACTGCTACACCGCGATGGAAATGGATCTCGAAGTTGTGCCGGTTCTGAACAAGATCGACCTGCCAGCCGCCGATCCTGAACGCGTAGCGGAAGAGATTGAAGATATCGTCGGCATTGACGCGACCGATGCCGTGCGCTGCTCCGCGAAAACCGGTGTGGGCGTGACCGACGTGCTGGAACGCCTGGTACGTGACATTCCGGCCCCGGAAGGCGATCCGGATGGTCCGCTGCAGGCGCTGATTATCGACTCCTGGTTCGATAACTATCTGGGCGTTGTCTCTCTGGTGCGTATTAAAAACGGCACCATGCGTAAAGGCGACAAAATTAAGGTAATGAGTACCGGACAGGTCTACAACGCAGACCGTCTGGGCATCTTTACGCCAAAACAGGTTGACCGTACCGAGCTGAGATGCGGCGAGGTAGGCTGGCTGGTCTGCGCCATTAAAGACATCCTCGGCGCGCCTGTGGGCGATACCCTGACCGGTGCACGTAACCCGGCAGATAAAGCGCTGCCAGGCTTTAAAAAGGTGAAACCGCAGGTTTACGCGGGTCTGTTCCCGGTCAGCTCTGACGACTACGAAAACTTCCGTGACGCGCTCGGTAAACTGAGCCTGAACGATGCTTCCCTGTTCTACGAGCCAGAAAGCTCAACGGCGCTGGGCTTCGGCTTCCGCTGTGGCTTCCTCGGTCTGCTGCACATGGAGATCATTCAGGAACGTCTGGAGCGTGAATACGATCTGGATCTGATCACCACGGCGCCGACGGTAGTCTATGAAGTTGAAACCACCTCGAAAGAAGTGATCTACGTCGATAGCCCGTCCAAGCTGCCGCCGCTGAACAACATTCAGGAGCTGCGTGAGCCTATTGCAGAGTGTCACATGCTGCTGCCGCAGGAATTCCTGGGGAACGTCATTACGCTGTGTATTGAGAAGCGTGGCGTGCAGACCAACATGGTTTACCACGGTAACCAGGTGGCGCTGACCTATGAGATCCCGATGGCGGAAGTGGTACTCGACTTCTTCGACCGTCTGAAGTCGACCTCCCGTGGCTACGCGTCACTGGATTACAACTTCAAACGCTTCCAGGCCTCCAACATGGTGCGTGTGGACGTGCTGATCAACGGCGAGCGCGTGGATGCGCTGGCGCTGATCACCCACAACGACAATGCGCCTTACCGTGGCCGCGAGCTGGTTGAGAAGATGAAAGATCTGATCCCGCGTCAGCAGTTCGATATCGCGATTCAGGCGGCGATTGGCAACCACATTATCGCGCGTTCAACCGTGAAACAGCTGCGTAAAAACGTTCTGGCGAAGTGCTATGGCGGTGACGTCAGCCGTAAGAAAAAGCTGCTGCAGAAGCAGAAAGAAGGTAAGAAGCGTATGAAGCAGGTCGGTAACGTCGAGCTGCCGCAGGAAGCATTCCTTGCCATCCTTCATGTTGGTAAAGACGGCAAATAACCCTAAGGAGTTGGCATGGCGAACATGTTTGCCCTGATCCTGGTCATTGCTACCCTGGTAACAGGTCTGCTGTGGTGTCTGGATAAGTTTATCTTCGCCCCAAAACGTCGTGAACGTCAGGCTGCCGCTCAGGCAGCCACTGGAGATGGGATTGACGCGAAAACCCTGAAGAAAGTCGGCCCGAAACCGGGCTGGCTGGAAACGGGCGCCTCGGTATTTCCGGTGCTGGCGATTGTGCTGGTGGTACGTTCGTTTATTTACGAGCCGTTCCAAATCCCATCAGGTTCAATGATGCCAACGCTGCTGATTGGTGATTTTATTCTGGTAGAGAAGTTTGCCTACGGCATTAAAGATCCTATCTACCAGAAAACGCTGATCGAAACCGGTCATCCGAAACGTGGCGACATCGTGGTGTTTAAATATCCGGAAGATCCGCGCCTGGACTACATCAAGCGCGCGGTAGGTCTGCCGGGTGATAAAGTCACTTACGATCCGGTTGCGAAAGAAGTCACCGTTCAGCCGGGCTGCAGCTCCGGTACCGCCTGTGAAAACGCGTTGCCAATCACTTACTCAAACGTTGAGCCAAGTGACTTTGTGCAGACCTTTGCCCGTCGTAACGGCGGCGAAGCGACCAGCGGGTTCTTCCAGGTTTCGAAAGGTGAAACCAAAGAGGACGGCATCCGTCTGGTTGAGCGCAAAGAGACGCTGGGCGATGTGACGCACCGAATCCTCACCGTGCCAATCGCGCAGGATCAGCTGGGTATGTACTATCGCCAGCCTGGCCAGCAGCTGGCGAGCTGGATTGTACCGCCAGGACATTACTTCATGATGGGTGACAACCGCGATAACTCTGCGGACAGCCGTTACTGGGGCTTTGTGCCGGAAGCGAATCTGGTCGGCAAAGCCACAGCCATCTGGATGAGTTTTGAGAAGCAGGAAGGCGAATGGCCGACCGGTGTACGCCTGAATCGTATCGGCGGAATCCATTAATTCTCAATAAATGAACGCGTAGCCGCGTTAATTAGCGGCTACGTGAATTATTTCCACGATAAATCTCTTCGAACTAACGACATCCCCTGTCGTTGTGTATAGAATATTCCCCCGAAGTTTAAGGTTGGCCCTGCAAGGGTGCCACGGCACACGAAACCGCGTTGGTTTTCTCAGGTCGGTTTCGTGTGCTGCATTTTTGACGCATTCATTTATTGGTATCGCATGAACCCCATCGTAATTAATCGGCTTCAACGGAAGCTGGGCTACACTTTTCATCATCAGGAGTTGTTGCAACAGGCATTAACCCACCGCAGTGCCAGCAGCAAACATAATGAGCGTCTCGAGTTTTTAGGCGACTCTATTTTAAGTTTCGTGATTGCGAATGCGCTTTATCATCGTTTCCCGCGTGTGGACGAGGGTGATATGAGCCGCATGCGTGCCACGCTGGTTCGGGGTAATACCCTTGCGGAAATCGCGCGCGAATTTGAGCTGGGCGAATGTCTGCGTCTTGGACCGGGTGAACTGAAAAGCGGCGGCTTCCGTCGTGAATCTATTCTTGCCGATACGGTCGAAGCATTAATTGGTGGTGTGTTCCTGGACAGCGATATCCAGACCGTAGAAAAGCTGATCCTGAACTGGTATCAGACCCGTCTGGACGAAATCAGCCCGGGCGATAAACAAAAAGATCCAAAAACGCGTCTGCAGGAATATTTGCAGGGTCGTCATCTGCCGCTGCCGTCTTATCTGGTGGTGCAGGTGCGTGGCGAAGCGCACGATCAGGAATTTACCATCCATTGCCAGGTCAGTGGCCTGAGTGAACCGGTGGTGGGCACAGGTTCAAGCCGTCGTAAGGCTGAACAGGCTGCCGCCGAACAGGCGTTAAAAATGCTGGAGCTGGAATGAGCGAAGAGAAAACCTATTGCGGATTTATTGCCATCGTCGGACGTCCGAACGTTGGCAAATCCACCCTGCTGAATAATCTGCTTGGGCAGAAGATTTCAATCACCTCGCGTAAGGCGCAGACCACGCGTCACCGCATCGTCGGCATCCATACTGAAGGCGCGTATCAGGCGATCTACGTCGATACCCCGGGCCTGCACATGGAAGAGAAGCGTGCCATCAACCGCCTGATGAACAAGGCGGCGAGCAGCTCGATCGGCGACGTAGAGCTGGTGATTTTCGTTGTGGAAGGCACCCGCTGGACGCCGGACGACGAGATGGTGCTGAACAAGCTCCGTGACGGCAAAACGCCGGTCATCCTCGCGGTCAACAAAGTTGATAACGTGCAGGAAAAGGCCGACCTGCTGCCGCATCTGCAGTGGCTCGGTAGCCAGATGAACTTCCTTGATATCGTTCCGCTGTCTGCTGAGACCGGCCTGAACGTGGATACCATCGCGGGCATCGTGCGGAAGCATCTGCCGGAAGCGATTCATCACTTCCCGGAAGACTACATCACCGATCGCTCTCAGCGCTTTATGGCGTCTGAAATCATCCGTGAAAAGCTGATGCGTTTCCTGGGTGCTGAACTGCCTTACTCCGTAACGGTAGAGATCGAGCGTTTCCAGACCAACGAGCGCGGTGGCTACGATATCAACGGCCTGATCCTCGTTGAGCGCGAAGGGCAGAAGAAGATGGTTATCGGCAACAAAGGGGCCAAGATCAAAACCATCGGTATCGAAGCCCGTAAGGACATGATGGAAATGTTCGAAGCACCGGTTCACCTCGAACTGTGGGTGAAAGTGAAATCTGGCTGGGCCGATGATGAGCGTGCTCTGCGCAGCCTCGGTTACGGCGAAGACCAGTAACATAAGACGACGAGCATATGGATGGATGGCAGCGCGCCTTTGTCCTGCATAGTCGTCCCTGGAGCGAAACCAGCCTCATGCTGGACGTCTTCACGGAAGAGTCGGGCCGCGTGCGCCTTGTTGCGAAAGGCGCACGTTCCAAACGTTCTAATCTGAAAGGCGCCCTACAGCCTTTCACGCCGCTGCTGGTACGCTTTGGTGGGCGAGGGGAAGTGAAAACCCTGCGCAGTGCTGAAGCCGTCTCCCTGGCGCTTCCTCTTTCCGGCATCACGCTCTACAGCGGTCTGTATGTCAACGAACTCATCTCACGCGTTCTTGAACATGAGACCCGCTTCTCTGAACTTTTCTTCGATTATCTGCACTGTATCCAGTCGCTGGCTGGCGCAACCGGCACGCCCGAACCCGCCTTGCGTCGTTTTGAACTGGCGCTGCTGGGCCACCTCGGATACGGCGTAGATTTTCTGCACTGCGCGGGCAGCGGTGATGAGATAGAAGACACTATGACCTACCGCTACCGCGAAGAAAAGGGCTTCATTGCCAGTATCGTGATAGACAACAGCACCTTTACCGGGCGCCAGCTCCGGGCGCTGTATGAGCGCGAGTTTCCCGATCTGGACACCCTGCGCGCAGCAAAACGCTTTACCCGGATTGCCCTCAAGCCGTATCTTGGCGGCAAGCCCTTAAAGAGCCGCGAATTATTCAGGCAGTTTGTGCCGAAACGTTAACGTTTTACCCCTCACCCCAGCCCTCTCCCGGAGGGAGAGGGGGAAGAGAAATGAACCAAAATACCGAGGATTGTCATGGCTGAATTACTGTTAGGCGTCAACATCGACCACATCGCCACGCTGCGTAATGCGCGCGGCACGGCGTATCCCGATCCGGTTCAGGCGGCGTTTATCGCTGAACAGGCTGGCGCTGACGGCATTACCGTTCACCTGCGTGAAGACCGTCGCCATATCACCGATCGCGACGTGCGCATTCTGCGCCAGACGCTGGACACCCGTATGAATCTGGAGATGGCGGTCACCGAAGAGATGCTGGCGATTGCCTGCGAGACCCAGCCGCATTTCTGCTGCCTGGTGCCGGAAAAACGCCAGGAAGTGACCACCGAAGGCGGTCTGGACGTGGCCGGTCAGCTCGACAAAATGCGCGATGCCTGCAAGCGCCTGGCGGATGCCGGTATCCTGGTTTCTCTGTTTATCGACGCCGATTTCGCCCAGATTAAAGCGGCGGCCGACGTGGGCGCACCGTATATCGAAATCCACACCGGCTGCTATGCCGATGCCAAAAACGATGCCGAACAGGCCAAAGAGCTGGAGCGTATCGCTAAAGCGGCCACGTACGCCTCAAGCCTGGGACTGAAGGTTAACGCCGGTCACGGCCTGACCTACCACAACGTGAAGGCCATTGCCGCCCTGCCGGAAATGCACGAGCTGAACATCGGCCACGCCATCATTGGCCGTGCGGTGATGAGCGGCCTGAAAGAGGCGGTCTCAGAGATGAAACGCCTGATGCAGGAAGCGCGTCAGTAATGGCCATTCTGGGCTTAGGCACCGATATCGTTGAAATAGCCCGCATTGAAGCGGTGATCGCCCGTAGCGGCGATCGCCTCGCAAGACGCGTGCTGAGCGATAACGAGTGGGCCATCTGGGAAGCGCATCAGCAGCCGGTGCGTTTTCTGGCAAAGCGCTTTGCGGTAAAAGAGGCGGCGGCCAAAGCCTTCGGGACCGGCATTCGTAACGGCCTGGCGTTTAATCAGTTCGAAGTGTTTAACGATGAGCTGGGCAAACCGAGCCTGCGTCTGTGGGGAGAAGCGCAAAAGCTGGCGGAAAAGCTGGGGGTGAATCATATGCACGTGACGATCGCGGATGAACGTCACTATGCCAGCGCGACGGTGATCATCGAAAGTTAAAGTTTGTCCGCGTGGTGCATCAGGACAAACTTATCCCATAGCTGCTCTTCGCTCTCGACGTGGGCCGGATCCTTCAGGATGGTATTCGGGATCGGGCACACTTTCTGGCAGGTCGGCGTTTCATAGTGGCCGATGCATTCCGTGCAGCGGTCGCTGTTAATCTCATAAATGCTGTCGCCCATCGAAATCGCCTGGTTCGGGCATTCGGGCTCGCACATATCGCAATTAATGCATTTTTTGGTAATTAACAGCGCCATCAGGAAATTCTCAGAAACAACACAAACCGGGGGGGCATTATACGCGTCAAACCAGTTTCTTTACCAGTTCTTCGCTGTGACGAATGCGCTCGGGCGCGCGCTCCAGATCCTGCTGCACCAGCGCCATAAACAGCAGGTCCGTCAGCATCATTTGCGCGCTGGTGGACGAGATAGCCGCGCTGCGCGTGGCCTGTTCCTCGGCAATGGTATATAAACAGCGCGTTGCCCGCTGCTGGAGGGCATTCGGTGTAAAACCGGTGATCGCCAGAATTTTACCGCCGACGCGCAGCGCTTCATCAGTTGCCATGTTGATTTCACGGCGCTCGCCGGAGTAGGAGATGGCCAGCAGCAGATCGTCAGGATCCATTGCCTGTACGGTTGCCAGCAGGGCGTGCATATCCTGCTCGACGATGGCGTTAAGCCCAATTTTCGTCAGCTTCCAGCCAAAGTTACGCGCCACAAGTCCGGACGCGCCGATACCGGTCAGAATGATCCTCCGCGCGCCGCGCAGCATCGCCACGCTCTCCAGCAGCTTCTCTTCAGTGTTCACATCGAGCGTCGCGTGCATGGCCGCCACGTTCTCTTTGATCAGCTTTTCGCCAACCAGCCGCATCGGGTCATCGCCGCGGATCTGATTATGCACCGGCATGGACTGCGGATTGGGGTTGCTCACCAGCGCTTCGCTGATCGCCAGCTTGAGGGCGGGGAATCCCTTAAAGCCAATCTTCTGGGCAAACTTCACCACGCTGGACTGGCTCACGCCGGCTTCACTCGCCAGCTGCTGCGAGCTGAGATGGCGCGCGCGATCGGGTTGAGAAAGCAGAAAATCCGCCAGCTTCTTGTCGCTTTGGGCAAAGCCTGCATAGCGCTGGCGAATGCGAATTAAACAGTTCATAGGGTCTCCTGGCGAAAATGTGATTATCTGCGCAAATACGAATTTTGCTCGCCTGAATGAATTTTATATTCCATTATAGTGTGATTATTATGAATTAAAAATTCTTGAGGTACAAAAATGAATCTTGGCTCACTTGTTTCTGAAACGCGTAACCCGCAAACCATGGATCTGGATGCACTCTCCACCCTGGAGCTGGTTAACCGCTTTAATCAACAGGATACGCTGGTCGCGCAGGCTGTGAAAGAGACATTACCCGAGGTGGCGAAAGCTGTCGATGCGGCGGCGGAAGCCCTCAAGGCCGGCGGTCGCATTATCTACATGGGGGCGGGCACCAGCGGGCGTCTTGGGGTGCTGGATGCGTCAGAATGTCCGCCCACCTTTGGGGTGCCGCACGGTCTGGTTGTTGGGCTGATTGCCGGTGGACCCGGTGCGCTGCTGAAAGCCGTTGAAGGAGCGGAAGACAATGCACCGCTGGGCGAGGATGACCTGAAGGATCTGAATCTGACCGCGAAGGATCTGGTGGTCGGGCTGGCGGCATCCGGGCGTACCCCGTACGTCATTGGCGGGCTGGAATACGCCAACCGGACGGGCTGCACGACGGTGGCCATCTCCTGTAATCCGGGCTCACCGATTGCGCAGGTGGCCGCTATTGCTATCTCTCCGGTTGTCGGGCCGGAAGCGCTCACCGGCTCCACGCGCCTGAAATCCGGGACCGCGCAAAAGCTGGTGCTCAATATGATCTCCACCGGCGCGATGGTGAAGTTCGGCAAGGTTTATCAGAACCTGATGGTGGATATGCAGGCCACCAACGTCAAGCTGGTGGACAGAGCCTGCCGCATGGTGATGGAGGCGACAGGCGCAGGCCGTGAAGAGGCAGAAGCGGTACTCAAGCAGACCGATCACGATGTTAAACCGGCCATTCTGATGATCCTGAGCGGGCTGGATGCGGCTACCGCGAGAGCCAAACTCGATGCGCATAGCGGCTTCTTACGGGCGGCATTAGAAAACTAACAGAGGCGTCTATGGACAAAACAGCAGCGCTCGCCAGCGATATCCTGCAGGGAATCGGTGGGGAAAAAAATATTCAGCGTCTCGAAAACTGCATGACGCGCGTGCGCGTCGAGGTGCATAACGACGACCAGCTCGACGTGCCGCGCCTGAAGCAGCTGTCCGGCGTCAGCGGCTACGTTAAACAGGGGCAGCAGCATCAGCTGATCGTCGGGCCGGGGAAAGCGGCGCAGGTTGTTGATGCCATGCGCGCGCTGATGGGCGTAAGCGCGAGCGCGTCGATTGACGATGCGGAACGAACGAGGGCGCAGGCGAAGGCCAAATACAAAGCCCCCATGAGCGATGCGTTGCGTCAGCTGGCAAACGTCTTCATTCCGCTGATCCCGGCGTTTATTGCCTCCGGCCTGATCACCGGGATCATCAATATCCTCAAGCGACCGGATATCGTGGGGGATTTCGCCACGCACTATCCAAACCTGCTGGGGATCCTTGGGATCTTCGGCAGCGCTGTTTTCGCCATCATGAACATTCTGGTCGGGGTAAATACCGCGAAGGTGTTTGGCGGATCGCTGGCGATGGGCGGGGTCATGGCGGGCATCTTGTCCAGCCCGCAGCTGGCGCAGATCACGCTGTTTGGCGAGGCGCTCCAGCCCGGGCGCGGCGGGGTGATCGCCGTGCTGCTGGTGGTCATCCTGATGTGCTGGATCGAGAAAAGGCTGCGAGCGGTTCTGCCTGGCTCGATCGAGCTGATTCTCAACCCGCTGTTGACCACGCTGATTACCGGTAGCGTAGCGATTGTGGCCCTCCAGCCGCTAGGCGGATGGATCTCTGAAGCCATCGCTCACGGTGCGTCTCTGGCTATTGACCGCGGCGGTCTGCTGGTGGGGGCGGTGCTGTCAGGTACTTTCCTGCCGCTGGTGCTGACGGGGCTACATCAGGGGCTGGTGCCGATCCACGTCGAGCTGGTGCAGGCGCACGGCTATAACGCGCTGCTGCCTATCCTGTCGATGGCGGGCGTGGGGCAGGTCGGCGCGGCGATTGCCGTACTGATGAAAACCCGCAACGCGCGGCTGAAAAAAATGATTAAAGGCGCGCTCCCGGTCGGACTGCTCGGCATTGGCGAGCCGCTGATTTTCGGCGTTACGCTGCCGCTGGGTAAACCTTTTCTCGCCGCCTGTCTGGGGGGCGCGGTAGGCGGGGCGCTGATCAGCTACTGGAAAGTCGCCACCGTGATCACCTTTGGTCTTTCCGGTTTACCGCTGGCATTAACCATCGTGACCGGAAAAGTGATGCTCTATCTGTTAGGCTATTTAGTAGCGGTGATCGCCGGGTTCCTGTTTACCTGGCTGTTAGGTTTCAACGACCCAGAGGAGTAAGGTTTGGCAAATCACGCGCGTCGCGTTGTCTTTTTCGACCTGGATGGAACGCTGCATCAGCAAGATATGTTTGGTACGTTTATGCGGTACCTGCTGCGGCGTCAGCCTTTGAATGCGCTGCTCGTGCTGCCGCTCTTACCGGTTATCGGGATCGCGCTGCTGGTGAAAGGCCGGGCGGCGCGATGGCCGATGAGTCTGCTGCTGTGGGGATGTACCTTTGGGCACAGCGAAGCGCGGCTTAAGCAGCTCGAAAAGGATTTTGCGCACTGGTTCCGCGGCCACGTCGCCGCCTTTCCGGTGGTGCAGGCGCGCCTGACCAGCTACCTCGACGCGAACGATGCCGACATCTGGCTGATTACCGGCTCCCCGCAGACGCTGGTGGAGCAGGTCTACTTTGATACCCCCTGGCTTCCGCGCGTGAATCTTATCGCCACGCAAATTGCCCGCGGTTACGGCGGCTGGGTGCTGACCCTGCGCTGCCTGGGGCATGAAAAAGTGGTCCAGCTGGAGAAACGCATCGGTACGCCGCTGCGCCTGTACAGCGGCTACAGCGACAGCAAGCAGGACAACCCGCTGCTCTATTTTTGCCAGCACCGCTGGCGCGTCACGCCATCAGGCGAACTTCAGCAACTCGAATAGTCTTCTCTAAAACTGGCGTGTATAATGCCGCCCGCTTTTCGACTGGAGTATCAGCCTTTGTCCAACCCTGAACACAATCATGAATACTGGATGCGCCACGCGCTGACGCTGGCTCAACGCGCCTGGGACGAGGGCGAAGTGCCCGTGGGCGCGGTGCTGGTTCATAACAACCAGGTGATTGGCGAAGGGTGGAACCGTCCTATTGGCCGCCACGATCCTACTGCGCATGCCGAAATTATGGCGCTTCGCCAGGGCGGTCTGGTTCTGCAAAACTATCGCCTGCTTGATACCACGCTGTATGTGACGCTGGAGCCGTGCGTGATGTGCTCCGGCGCGATGGTGCACAGCCGGATCGGGACTCTGGTTTTCGGCGCGCGGGATGAAAAAACCGGTGCGGCCGGTTCGCTGATGGACGTGCTGGGTCACCCGGGTATGAACCACCAGGTGAAGACTATCGGTGGGGTGCTTGCACCAGAGTGTTCGGGGCTATTAAGCGATTTCTTTCGAATGCGCCGTCAGCAGAAAAAGCAGCAAAAGGCAGAACTGAAGCTGTCGGACGATTAAGCTCGTCCGGCGCCACGACCGGGTAACTTTGAGCCAGCTGTTTGGCCTCCGTCGCCTCTTTCTCTTTCTCCAGCAGATACCCGACCAGGCTAATCTGATATTTACGGATATTTTCCACGTAGGCGTAGGCTTCATGTCCCCGCGCGTAGCCGTATGTCAGCTTGTTATACCATGGCTTCTGGCTCAGCAGCGGCAGGCGCTGCTTCACGTCTGACCAGCTGTTCGGGTTACCTTTCGTTTTGGCCGTCAACGCTCGCGCATCAAGCATATGCGCGTAGCCCATATTGTAGGCCGCCAGCGCAAACCAGATCCGCTCTTCTTCCGGCACCGTTTCCGGTACTTTAGCCATCATGTCCTGCAGGTATCGCGCGCCGCCGCTGATGCTCTGTTCGGCATCGGTACGATCGTTCACGCCCAGGCTCAGCGCGGTATTTTTGGTTAACATCATCAAACCGCGTACGCCCGTGGGCGACGTGGCCTGGGTATCCCAGTGGGATTCCTGATACGAAATAGCCGCCAGCAGTTTCCAGTCAATCTCCTGGGCGTATTTTTCGAACAGCGGCTGCAGGTCCGGCAGGACGCTGTCTACCGCGCGCAGGAAGCTGCGGGTGTCAACGTAGTCAAAGTCATCGCCGTGCCCGAGGTACTTCTCCTCAAGACGCGCCAGGGTACCGTCTTCATTGATGGTGTTGAAGAAATCAAGCATCGCGGCAGAGAAGGTCTGGTCGTCATCAAGCTGGCTAAACCAGGTCACGGGCTGCTCGTCGGTGACGTCCAGCGCCACGGCGATTTCAGGATGCACCCGCTGGAACAGGCTGATCGCGACCGAATCGGCGATGGTGTAGGGCACCTTCTGATCTTTTACCTGCTCCAGCAGCTCCGTCGTGCCGAGTTTCGGATCCACCGTCCAGCTCAGGTCGGGATATTTCTTCTCCTTGAGCTCCCGCAGATCGTCAATCACCACGTGGCCGGGCGCAATCGTCAGCTGCCGATCGTTAATCGTGGACAGCGAGCGCGGGCGCAGGCTCCCGACGCGGTAAACCAGCTGCTGAGAAACGGAGTAGTAGGTCGGGCCTGGCTGGTAGTTCTTGCTGCGCTCGCTGTTATACACCAGCCCGGCGGCGAGCATATCGGCATCGTCGTTATCGAGGTCGTCAAACAGCTGGTTGATATTCTGGCGGACGGTGATTTTAAGCTTCACGCCAAGATAATCGGCGAACTGTTGTGCCAGTTCATAATCCAGGCCAATGATTTTGCCGTTGACGTCGCTGTAAATCAGCGGCGAGTTGAGGGTACTGACGCGCAATTCCCCCCGCTCCTGAATGGCGGCGATACGGTTTTCGGCTTTGCCGAACCAGGGGATGGAAGGCCAGAGGGCCACTGCCAGCAGCAACGTTACAATGCCGATGAGCAGATAATTAATCTTTAATTTTTTCAATTAGTTAATTCTCTGCGACGCCGGTTGCCTCAGTCTGCTGTAGCCATGTTAATCATAAGGTTTGCCATTGAATGAGCGGCATTTTGCGTAAACTTGCGCCACTTGGCAACCAATTAGAGAGACAGGTCACATCTATTGTTAAATCTCTGTGCAAATTTTATTTCGACGCAAACGGTTTCGTCGGCGCTCAGGATTCTCTATAATGACGCCCGTTTTCCCCCCTTGCGCACACTGTAAGCGCCCCGGCGCTTCGAAGACGAGAGACTTATGATGGAAATTCTGCGTGGTTCGCCTGCACTGTCTGCCTTCCGTATCACTAAACTGCTGGCACGTTTTCAGGCGGCCGACCTTCCGGTAAGCAATATTTACGCTGAGTATGTCCATTTTGCTGACCTGAATGCCCCCCTCAATGCAGAGGAGCGCGTACAGCTGGAACGCCTGCTCAAGTATGGTCCAAGCCTGAGCAGCCATACGCCAACCGGCAAACTGATCCTTGCGACGCCTCGTCCGGGCACCATCTCCCCCTGGTCTTCCAAAGCCACCGACATCGCCCACAACTGTGGCCTGAACCAGATTAACCGTCTGGAACGCGGCGTGGCGTACTACGTGGAAGCCTCTACCCTGAGCGACGCGCAGTGGCAGGCGGTTGCGGCTGAACTGCACGATCGCATGATGGAGAGCGTATTTACCTCTCTCGATGACGCGCAGAAGCTTTTCTCTCACCATCAGCCTGCGCCGGTACAGAGCGTAGACCTGCTGGGGCAGGGCCGTCAGGCGCTGATTGACGCCAACCTGCGTCTCGGCCTGGCGCTGGCAGAAGACGAAATCGACTACCTCCAGGATGCGTTTGTTAAGCTCAACCGTAACCCGAACGACATCGAACTCTATATGTTCGCGCAGGCTAACTCTGAGCACTGCCGCCACAAGATTTTCAACGCCGACTGGATTATTGACGGCGAACAGCAGCCGAAGTCGCTGTTCAAAATGATCAAAAACACCATGGAGCAAACCCCTGACCACGTGCTGTCTGCCTATAAAGACAACGCCGCGGTAATGGAAGGTTCCGAGGTGGGCCGCTTCTTCGCCGATCGCGAAGCAGGGCGCTATGACTTCCATCAGGAGCCCGCGCATATCCTGATGAAAGTGGAAACCCACAACCACCCGACGGCGATCTCCCCGTGGCCGGGCGCGGCGACCGGCTCCGGCGGCGAAATCCGCGATGAAGGTGCGACCGGTCGTGGCGCTAAACCTAAAGCGGGTCTGGTCGGTTTCTCCGTCTCTAACCTGCGTATCCCGGGCTTTGAGCAGCCGTGGGAAGAAGATTTCGGCAAGCCAGAGCGCATTGTAACCGCCCTGGATATCATGACCGAAGGCCCGCTGGGCGGCGCGGCGTTTAACAACGAATTTGGTCGTCCGGCGCTGAACGGTTACTTCCGTACCTATGAAGAGAAAGTGGACAGCCACAACGGCGAAGAGCTGCGCGGCTACCACAAGCCGATCATGCTGGCGGGCGGGATCGGCAACATCCGTGCCGATCACGTGCAGAAAGGCGAGATCGTCGTCGGCGCGAAGCTGATCGTACTGGGCGGCCCGGCGATGAACATCGGTCTGGGCGGCGGCGCAGCCTCTTCTATGGCCTCCGGCCAGTCTGATGCGGATCTCGACTTCGCCTCCGTGCAGCGCGACAACCCTGAGATGGAGCGCCGCTGCCAGGAAGTGATCGACCGCTGCTGGCAGCTGGGCGACGCCAACCCGATCCTCTTCATCCACGACGTGGGCGCGGGCGGTCTGTCCAACGCCATGCCGGAGCTGGTGAGCGACGGTGGCCGCGGCGGGCGCTTCAACCTGCGCGACATCCTGAGCGATGAGCCGGGCATGAGCCCGCTGGAAATCTGGTGTAACGAATCCCAGGAGCGCTACGTGCTGGCGGTTGCTGCCGACCAGCTGCCGCTGTTTGACGAGCTGTGCCGCCGCGAGCGCGCGCCGTATGCCGTCATCGGTGAAGCGACCGAAGAGCAGCACCTTTCCTTAAGCGACACCCACTTTGACAACCAGCCGATCGATCTGCCGCTGGACGTGCTGCTCGGTAAAACGCCGAAGATGACCCGCGACGTAGCCACCCGCAAAGCGGCGGGCAAAGCGCTCGATCGCCAGGGCATCACCGTGGCAGAAGCGGTAAACCGCGTGCTGCACCTGCCTGCTGTGGCAGAGAAAACCTTCCTGGTGACCATCGGCGACCGCACCGTGACCGGTATGGTATCGCGCGACCAGATGGTCGGCCCGTGGCAGATCCCGGTCGCGAACTGCGCCGTGACCACCGCGAGCCTCGACAGCTACTACGGCGAAGCGATGGCTCTCGGCGAACGCACCCCGGTGGCGCTGCTGGACTTCGCGGCCTCTGCCCGTCTGGCGGTCGGTGAAGCGCTGACCAACATCGCCGCGACGCAGATTGGCGATATCAAACGTATCAAGCTCTCCGCCAACTGGATGGCCGCTGCCGGCCACCCTGGCGAAGATGCTGGCCTGTATGAAGCCGTGAAAGCGGTGGGCGAGGAGCTGTGTCCTGCCCTCGGCCTGACCATTCCGGTGGGCAAAGACTCCATGTCGATGAAAACCCGCTGGCAGGAAGGCAACGAACAGCGCGAGATGACCTCTCCGCTGTCGCTGGTGATCACCGCGTTTGCCCGCGTGGAAGACGTGCGTCACACCGTTACGCCGCAGCTTGCGACCGAAGACAACGCCCTGCTGCTGATTGACCTGGGCAAAGGCCACAACGCGCTGGGTGCTACCGCGCTGGCGCAGGTTTACCGCCAGCTCGGCGATAAGCCAGCCGACGTGCGTGACGTGGCGCAGCTGAAAGGCTTCTACGACGCGATTCAGGCGCTGGTGGCGCAGCGTAAGCTGCTGGCCTACCACGACCGTTCCGACGGTGGCCTGCTGGTGACCCTGGCAGAGATGGCCTTCACCGGCCACTGCGGCGTGGAAGCGAACATTGCGACGCTGGGCGAAGACCGTCTGGCGGCGCTGTTCAACGAAGAGCTGGGCGCCGTGATTCAGGTGCGTGCGGCAGATCGCGACGCGGTTGAAGCGATTCTGGCGAAGCATGGTCTGGCAGATTGCGTGCACTATCTGGGCAAAGCCGTTCAGGGCGACCGCTTCGTCATTGAAGCAGACGGTCACGCCGTGTTCAGCGAAAGCCGCACCACGCTGCGCATGTGGTGGGCAGAAACCACCTGGCAGATGCAGCGCCTGCGTGACAACCCGGAATGTGCCGATCAGGAGCATAACGCGAAAGCGAATGACCAGGATCCAGGCCTGAACGTGAAGCTCTCCTTCGACATCAACGAAGACATCGCCGCGCCGTACATAGCGACGGGTGCGCGTCCAAAAGTGGCCGTGCTGCGCGAGCAGGGCGTCAACTCCCACGTTGAGATGGCGGCCGCCTTCCACCGCGCGGGCTTTGACGCTATCGACGTCCACATGAGCGACCTGCTGGCCGGGCGTACCGGTCTGGAAGATTTCCAGGCGCTGGTGGCGTGCGGCGGCTTCTCCTACGGCGACGTGCTGGGCGCGGGCGAAGGCTGGGCGAAGTCCATCCTGTTCAACAGCCGCGTGCGCGACGAGTTCGAAACCTTCTTCCACCGTCCGCAGACCCTGGCGCTGGGCGTGTGTAACGGCTGCCAGATGATGTCTAACCTGCGCGAGCTGATCCCGGGCAGCGAAGCCTGGCCGCGCTTTGTGCGCAACCAGTCTGACCGCTTCGAGGCGCGCTTCAGCCTGGTGGAAGTGACCCAAAGCCCGTCTCTGCTGCTGCAGGGAATGGTCGGTTCACAGATGCCAATCGCCGTTTCCCACGGTGAAGGACAGGTAGAAGTGCGCGACGCTGCGCATCTGGCTCAGCTGGAGAGCAAAGGCCTGGTAGCGCTGCGCTTTGTCGATAACTTCGGCAAGGTGACGGAAACCTATCCGGCTAACCCGAACGGCTCCGCCAACGGTATTACGGCAGTGACCAGCGAAAGCGGTCGCGCGACCATCATGATGCCGCACCCGGAACGCGTATTCCGTACCGTGAGCAACTCCTGGCACCCGGAAAACTGGGGCGAGGACAGCCCGTGGATGCGTATCTTCCGCAACGCGCGTAAGCAGCTGGGTTAAGTTTTAGCCCCACCCCCTTCCAGGCCCGGTAAGCGAAAGCTCGACCGGGCTTTTTTGTTTGTGTCGCAATTACGCGACAGACCCGCAATATAGCTGTCTCCAAATGGAGACACTTAACTCTTTGATTTATATATGTCAGGTAAGGTTCCCCTTAAGGTGTTGCTGAATAGCGACACTTAGCCTGAAAATCATTCAACCGATAATTAACGTGATAAACGAGTAAAAATCATATATTTCAAACTGTTAATATTTTGTTTTGCATTCTGGCACGGGTGTTGCATAATATTAACCAGTGGCTCATTCACCTTCTTATGTCAGCCCCTTCGGGACGCGCTACATAAACTTCGAATGACGCACAAAAAGGTGCCTGCCGTCCAACTACTGATCATAGCGATGCTTTATCAGGCCAGGGCGAAACGTCGAGTTAGGCACCGCCTCATTCCATGACAAAGCCGGGTTTTTACCCGGCTTTGTTGTATCTGAAGGGCAGACTCAGTTACGCTCTGCGTAAACCCCCATTAAGAGAGTAATGCGTTGAAACGCTGGCCCGTTTTCCCCCGCTCCCTGCGGCAGCTCGTCATGATGGCCTTCCTGCTGATCCTGCTGCCGCTGCTGATCCTTGCCTGGCAGGCGTGGCAAAGCCTGAACGCGCTGAGTGCGCAGGCGGCTTTGACCAACCGTACGACGCTCATCGACGCCAGACGCAGTGAAGCGATGACCAACGCCGCGCTGGAGATGGAGCGCAGCTATCGTCAGTATTGCGTGCTTGACGATCGGACGCTGGAAAAGGTTTATCAGAGCCAGCGTAAACGCTACAGCGAAATGCTGGACGCTCACGCGGGGGTCTTACCTGATGACAAGCTCTATCAGGCGTTGCGTCAGGATTTAAACGATCTCGCGCAGCTGCAGTGCAGCAACAGCGGCCCGGATGCCGTTGCCGCCGCGCGCCTCGAAGCTTTTGCCAGCGCCAATACCGAGATGGTGCAGTCTACGCGCGCGGTGATTTTCTCTCGCGGCCAGCAGCTCCAGCAGGAGATTGCCGAGCGTGGCCAGTTTTTCGGCTGGCAGGCGCTGGTGCTGTTCCTGGTGAGCCTCGGGCTGGTACTGCTCTTTACCCGCATGATCATCGGCCCGGTAAAGGGTATCCAGCGTATGATCAACCGCCTGGGGGAGGGGAAATCGCTCGGGGATACGGTCGCTTTTAAAGGCCCGCGCGAGTTGCGATCCGTAGGCCAGCGCATTATCTGGCTGTCCGAGCGCCTGGCGTGGCTCGAATCACAGCGCCATCAGTTCCTGCGCCATATCTCTCATGAGCTTAAAACGCCGCTGGCCAGCATGCGCGAAGGGACGGAGCTGCTGGCGGACGAAGTGGCCGGGCCCCTTACGCCAGAACAGAAAGAAATTGTCGAGATCCTGGATAACAGCAGCCGCAATCTGCAAAAGCTGATTGAGCAACTGCTGGATTACAACCGCAAGCTGGCTGACGGGGCGGTCGTACTGGAAAACGTTGAAATTGAGCCGCTGGTGGATATGGTGATCTCCGCCCACAGCTTGCCAGCAAGAGCTAAAATGATGCATACCGGCGTTGAGCTGAATGCGCCTGCGTGCCTGGCTGAACCCATGCTGCTGATGAGCGTTCTGGATAATCTTTACTCCAATGCGGTGCACTATGGTACTGAATCCGGTAACATTTATATCCGAAGTAATACGAATGGTTCACGGGTGTTTATTGACGTCGCAAACACCGGCACCCCGATCCCCGATGACGAAAAAACCATGATCTTCGAACCCTTTTTCCAGGGAAGTCATCAGCGGAAAGGCGCGGTTAAAGGAAGCGGTCTGGGCTTGAGCATCGCCCGGGACTGCATACGACGCATGCAGGGTGAGCTAAACATTGCCGCGGACGAACGTTCAGATGTTTGCTTCCGTATCGAACTGCCCGTGAGCCGGAAAAATCAATAAAATGAATCTATGTCTGGTGAGTATGTCACACGTCTTTTTCCGCGCCGTACGCGCGGTGTTTTCCAGCAAAACGCTTCGCCTGAGCCTGCCCTGTTTATTTCTGGCTGGGTGTGTTTCCCATGCGCCACAAAGTGCCATTAGCGATAAACAGGAAGATAAATGGCCCGATAACCAGCTGGCAGACTTCCTCTCAACCCGCTGTGACGACATCTGGAACCTGTCAGGACATGACGTTGAAAGCAACCCGCTGTTCTGGCTGCGTGGGATAGATTGCGCCCAGCGTCTGGCGCCGGTAGACGCCCGCTCGAAGGCGGCGATGCTGGATGACGACACCTGGCAGGACGCTTTCAAGCGTGGGATTTTACTCGCAGATGCGAAAATCACCCCCGTTGAACGCCGCGTCAATGTGACTCGACTGGACACGTTTGTAGTCAATCTTCCCGTGCAGGTACGCCCGGTATACCAGCTCTGGCGCGATGGGCAGACATTACAGCTTCAGCTGTCTGAAGAGCGCTCTCGCTACAGCAAGCTACAGCAGTCAACCGACAGCGAGCTTGATACGCTGCGTCAACAGCAGCAACATTTACGTACGCAGCTGGATACCACGACGCGTAAGCTGGAGAACCTGACGGATATCGAAAGGCAGCTCTCGTCGCGTAAATATCAGCCGGGGAGTTCAACCGCTGCACCGGACAGCGATACGCCGAAACAAGAGGATGTGAAGCATGACGAGCCGTAAACCTGCCCATCTTTTACTGGTGGATGACGATCCCGGGCTGTTAAAGCTGCTGGGGATGCGTCTGGTGAGTGAAGGCTACAGCGTCGTGACCGCTGAAAGCGGGCTGGAGGGGCTGAAGATCCTCAGCCGCGAGAAAATCGATCTGGTGATAAGCGACCTGCGGATGGACGAAATGGATGGCCTGCAGCTGTTCGCGGAGATCCAGAAGCAGCAGCCGGGTATGCCCGTGATTATCCTGACGGCGCACGGGTCGATCCCGGATGCGGTTGCCGCGACGCAGCAGGGGGTCTTCAGCTTCCTGACCAAGCCGGTGGACAAAGACGCGCTGTATAAGGCTATCGACAGCGCGCTGGAACATGCCGCCCCGGCGGGGGATGAAGCGTGGCGGGAGTCCATCGTCACCCGCAGCCCCATTATGCTGCGTCTGCTTGAACAGGCCCGGATGGTGGCGCAGTCCGACGTCAGCGTGCTCATCAACGGCCAGAGCGGAACCGGAAAAGAGATCCTGGCGCAGGCGATCCATAACGCCAGCCCGCGCAGTAAAAACGCCTTTATCGCCATTAACTGCGGCGCGCTTCCGGAACAGCTGCTCGAATCTGAACTGTTTGGACACGCCCGCGGCGCATTCACCGGCGCGGTGAGCAGCCGGGAAGGGCTGTTCCAAGCCGCGGAAGGCGGCACGCTGTTCCTGGACGAGATTGGCGACATGCCCGCACCGCTGCAGGTCAAACTGCTCCGCGTGTTGCAGGAGCGAAAAGTTCGCCCGCTGGGCAGCAACCGCGATATCGATATTAATGTGCGCATTATTTCCGCCACCCACCGCGACTTGCCAAAAGTGATGGCGCGCAACGAGTTTCGCGAAGATCTCTACTACCGTCTGAACGTGGTGAATCTGAAGATCCCGGCGCTGGCGGAGCGTGCGGAAGACATTCCGCTGCTGGCGAACCATCTTTTGCGCCAGGCGGCCGATCGCCATAAACCGTTCGTGCGCGCGTTTTCCACCGACGCGATGAAGCGGCTGATGGCCGCAGGCTGGCCGGGTAACGTGCGCCAGCTGGTGAACGTGATTGAGCAGTGCGTGGCGCTGACCTCCTCACCGGTGATCAGCGATGCGCTGGTGGAGCAGGCGCTGGAAGGGGAAAACACGGCCCTGCCGACGTTTGCGGAAGCGCGGAATCAGTTCGAGCTGAACTATCTGCGCAAGCTATTGCAGATAACCAAAGGCAATGTGACCCACGCGGCGCGCATGGCCGGACGCAACCGCACCGAGTTCTACAAGCTGCTGTCGCGCCACGAGCTGGAAGCAAACGATTTTAAAGAGTAATGCCGTATGGTACTGTGGGCAATCGATTACGAGGCAGCTTACAGGCAAGAGTTTAAGGACCCACCATGAAAAAGATTGATGCGATTATTAAACCTTTCAAACTGGATGACGTGCGTGAAGCGCTGGCGGAAGTCGGCATCACCGGGATGACCGTGACGGAAGTGAAAGGTTTTGGTCGTCAGAAGGGCCACACCGAGCTTTACCGTGGCGCAGAGTACATGGTCGACTTTCTGCCGAAAGTAAAAATTGAAATCGTGGTCAGCGACGATATCGTCGATACCTGCGTGGATACCATTATCCGCACCGCGCAGACGGGCAAAATCGGCGACGGTAAAATCTTCGTCTTTGACGTGGCGCGCGTGATCCGTATCCGTACCGGCGAAGAAGACGACGCCGCGATTTAAAAATGCCAACGGTTTTGTAGGCCGGGTAAGGTGCAACCACCCGGCGGAAAAAAAGCCCCTCGAACGAGGGGCTTTTTCATTACAGCACCTTATGGGGCCCGAAACATTCGTAGTGAATGTTGTCTTTGTTCACGCCCAGCTCCACCAGCTGCTTCGCGGCATACTGCATAAACGCCACCGGCCCGCAGACGTAGAACTGCATGTCCGGCGCGCTAAACGCCCCTTCCATCTGGCTTAAATTCATCAGGCCTTCAGTGTCAAACCGTGCGGCCGCGCGGTCTGCATCCGTCGGCAGGCGATACCAGGTATGCGCGGTGAAGCGCGGCAGGGACGCCCCGAGCGTTTTCACTTCATCCGCAAAGGCGTGCACGTCGCCGTTATCCGCAGCGTGGAACCAGTTTACCTGCGCACCGTGGTTGGCTTTCGCCAGCGTATCGAGCATCGCCAGCATTGGCGTTTGGCCGACGCCCGCAGAGATCAGCGTAACCGGGGTATTCGCTTCAACCGCCATGAAGAAATCGCCCGCCGGCGCGGCCAGATGGACCACGTCGCCCACGTTAGCTTCGTTGTGTAGCCAGTTGGATACCTGACCGCCGTCCTCACGCTTCACTGCAATGCGGTAGCCTTTGCCGTTTGGCTTGCGGGTAAGAGAATACTGGCGGATCTCCTGATGCGGGAAACCTTCAGGCTTCAGCCACACGCCCAGATACTGGCCCGGCTGGTAATCGGCAACCGGCTGTCCGTCCACTGGCTCAAATTCAAAGCTGGTAATCAGCGCGCTGCGCGGCGTTTTCTCAACGATGCGGAAGGCGCGCGTGCCTTCCCAGCCGCCGTTCTTGCTGGCGTTTTCGCTGTAGATCTGCGCTTCGCGGTTGATAAACACGTTTGCCAGCACGCCGTAGGCTTTCCCCCACGCGTCCAGCACCTCCTGGCCCGGGCTGAACATCTCGTCCAGCGTTGCCAGCAGGTGGCTACCCACAATGTTGTACTGCTCGGGCTGGATCTGGAAGCTGGTGTGTTTCTGCGCGATTTTTTCCACCGCGGGCAGCAGTGCCGCCAGGTTTTCAATATTGCTGGCGTAGGCCGCGATGGCGTTGAAAAGCGCTTCGCGCTGATCGCCGTTACGCTGGTTGCTCATGTTGAAAATTTCTTTGAGCTCCGGGTTATGCGTGAACATGCGATCGTAGAAATGGGCGGTGAGTTTAGGGCCGGTTTCCACCAGCAGGGGGATGGTGGCTTTAACGGTAGCGATGGTTTGAGCGTCGAGCATGGCAGCTTCCTTCCGATGTGACTTTAATGATGTATTTTAAATGCATCTTATAAAAAATACCCCTGCGTTGTAAATGGTTCTTTGCAAGATGAAAAATATGCATCACAAACCTGAAAAGAAATCCGCTGGAAAGGGCGAGAGCTTTATTCCTCAAACCCTTGCGTGGCGCGAAGGAAAACGTTTGCGTAAAATCGTTTGTCAAGACCTGTTATCACAGAACTAATCAGTTATACTGTTGCCCGTCGTCCAACAGGACTGCCTTTTCAGGCCAAAATTTACTTGTTAGCTGAGTCAGGAGATGCGGATGTTAAAGCGTGAAATGAACATTGCCGATTATGATGCCGAACTGTGGCAGGCTATGGAGCAGGAAAAAGTACGTCAGGAAGAGCACATCGAACTGATCGCCTCCGAAAACTACACCAGCCCGCGCGTCATGCAGGCGCAGGGTTCTCAGCTGACTAACAAATATGCTGAAGGTTACCCGGGCAAACGCTACTACGGCGGTTGCGAGTACGTGGATATCGTTGAGCAGCTGGCTATCGACCGTGCGAAAGAACTCTTTGGCGCTGACTACGCGAACGTGCAGCCACACTCTGGCTCTCAGGCTAACTTCGCGGTCTATACCGCGCTGCTGCAGCCGGGCGATACCGTTCTGGGTATGAATCTGGCGCAGGGCGGCCACCTGACTCACGGCTCCCCGGTTAACTTCTCCGGCAAACTGTACAACATCATCCCTTACGGTATTGATGAGTCCGGTAAAATTGACTACGAAGACATGGCGAAGCAGGCTAAAGAGCACAAACCGAAGATGATCATCGGTGGCTTCTCTGCTTACTCCGGTATCGTTGACTGGGCAAAAATGCGTGAAATCGCAGACAGCATCGGTGCTTACCTGTTCGTCGACATGGCGCACGTTGCGGGTCTGATTGCCGCTGGCGTTTACCCGAACCCGGTTCCACACGCTCACGTTGTGACCACCACCACCCACAAAACCCTGGCGGGTCCACGCGGTGGCCTGATCCTGGCGAAAGGCGGTGACGAAGAGCTGTACAAAAAACTGAACTCCGCTGTATTCCCAAGCGCGCAGGGCGGCCCGCTGATGCACGTTATCGCGGCTAAAGCCGTTGCGCTGAAAGAAGCGATGGAGCCTGAGTTCAAGGTTTATCAGCAGCAGGTTGCTAAGAACGCTAAAGCGATGGTGGAAGTGTTCCTGAACCGTGGCTACAAAGTGGTCTCCGGCGGTACTGAAAACCACCTGTTCCTGCTGGATCTGGTTGATAAGAACCTGACCGGTAAAGAAGCTGACGCAGCCCTGGGCCGCGCCAACATCACCGTGAACAAAAACAGCGTGCCAAACGATCCGAAGAGCCCGTTCGTGACCTCCGGTATCCGTATCGGTTCTCCGGCCGTGACTCGCCGCGGCTTCAAAGAAGCGGAAGTGAAAGAGCTGGCTGGCTGGATGTGTGACGTTCTGGACAACATCAATGACGAAGCGGTTATCGAGCGCGTCAAAGGTAAAGTTCTGGATATCTGCGCACGCTTCCCGGTATACGCATAATTCCTCTGCCTTGCAGAAATAAAAAAGGCCGCGCTTGCGGCCTTTTTTTATGGCTTAACGCCGGTCGAGGGAAATAGCCCCCGGACCAACAATGGCCAGCAAAATAAAGGCGCCAGCAATACTGACGTTCTTATAGAAATTAATCATATTCGGTACGACCGCATCACCGGTCATATCCCAGTAATGGTGACCGATAATCGCCGTACCCAGCGTATAGAATACAAACAGTACCGCGAGCGGACGGGTGAAAAAGCCCAGCACGATCAGGATGGCGGCAGGGACTTCCATCACCACCGCAATAATGG
Organism: Enterobacter cloacae complex sp. ECL352; assembly: GCF_020149545.1. Taxonomy (NCBI): domain Bacteria; kingdom Pseudomonadati; phylum Pseudomonadota; class Gammaproteobacteria; order Enterobacterales; family Enterobacteriaceae; genus Enterobacter; species Enterobacter cloacae complex sp. ECL352. Next base: position 1,160,967 of record NZ_CP083709.1, on the reverse strand, counting down.
CCGCCAGCATGGGCATCGGCGTACCCAGCGAGGTCATATATTGTACGGTGCCGCTAAACCCCGTCAGTTTTGGATAGCCAAAGATGATAAACAGCACGACAAGCGCGATGCGACCAATCAGCAGCAGCAGGTGACGTGACTGACCGAAATCGAAATAACGTAGTGAGTTCATGGCAGAAAAACCTCTGCAAGTGGAGTAATTTAAACGTAATACATATTTTCATTCCCTGCCATAAGCCAGACGACTGCACAAGATGTTAATTTTTCGTTAATTTATAGCAGGCTATCTACTTGCTTAATTTTTATATTCTCGCCAGACTATGGCCTCGATTTCGGGAGGGATTCATGGTCTTGCATTCCACGCGCTGGCTGGCGCTCAGTTATTTCACCTATTTCTTTAGCTACGGTATTTTTCTGCCTTTCTGGAGCGTCTGGCTCAAGGGGATCGGCCTGACTCCTGAGACCATCGGTGTCCTGCTGGGGGCCGGGCTGGTGGCGCGTTTCCTCGGCAGCCTGCTGATTGCCCCGCGCGTCAGCAATCCCTCCTTACTGATCAAGGCCGTGCGCATTCTTGCTCTGCTGACGCTGGTCTTTGTTGCCTGCTTCTGGGTCAGCCACCAGTTTGCCTGGCTGATGGTGGTGATGGTCGGCTTTAACCTGTTCTTCTCACCGCTGGTACCGCTGACGGATGCCCTGGCGAACACCTGGCAAAAGCAGATCACCATGGACTACGGCCGCGTGCGCCTGTGGGGCTCAATTGCCTTTGTGATTGGTTCCGCGCTGGTGGGCAAACTGGTCAGCCTTTACGATTACCGCGCCATTCTCGCCCTGCTGAGTATCGGTATTGCCTCTATGCTGCTGGGTATGCTGCTGCGTCCGTCGGTGATGCCGCAAGGGGAAAGCCGCCATCAGGAGAGCGCAGGCTGGCCCGCCTGGCGGAGCCTGGTGGCACAAAGCTGGCGTTTTCTGGCGTGTGTCTGTCTGCTTCAGGGGGCGCATGCGGCGTACTATGGCTTCAGCGCCATCTACTGGCAGGGGGCGGGATATTCTGCTTCCGCAGTGGGCTATCTGTGGTCGCTGGGGGTAGTGGCCGAAGTCATTATTTTCGCCCTGAGCAAAAAGCTGTTCCGTCGCTTTGGTGCGCGAGACCTCCTGCTGCTTTCCGCCGTGTGCGGCGTGGCGCGCTGGGGCATTATGGGCTGGACGACCGATCTGCCGTGGCTGATAGTGGCGCAAATTCTTCACTGCGGCACCTTTACCGTGTGCCATCTGGCGGCGATGCGCTATATCGCTGCGCGCGAGGGCGGAGACGTTATTCGCCTGCAGGCCGTCTACTCGGCGGTCGCGATGGGGGGCAGTATCGCAATCATGACGGTCTTTGCGGGGTTCCTCTACCAGCATCTGGGGCATGGGGTTTTCTGGGTAATGGCGCTGGTCGCCTTACCCGCCATCGTTGTTCGCCCGAAAGTGGCCGCTCGCGCCTCGCTATGATTCCAGCATGGCGCGAATATGTTCTTGCTGCTGCGCGTTCAATGTCTCAACGGCATGTATCAGCGGCGGCGAGAACAGCGGCAGGACGGTAGGGTAGGGGGTGATAACCAGCGCGGCTTCGCGCGGTGCCCCCTCTTTCTGGAAAGCCTGCAGCGTCAGATAGCGAATATTAAGCGGCAGCAGCGTCAGCTCGCGAAGCTGTTGTTCAATCAGATCCTCGCTGGCTTTATCGTCTCCCGTTAGCAGGATCACCTGTTTTTCGTGCAGATCGGTCTCCTGCATCAGCCAGGCGCCGAAAATCACCGCGACAAGACTCATCTCTTCATCAGAAAAACGCAGCCCAAACTCCGCTTCCAGCTCAAACAGCGCTTCCTTTGTGGTGCGTAACAGCCGGGGATAGAGACGATGGATCTCCTCCGGCAAGCTATTGTCGATGCCAATTTCAAACAGCGAGCGGTCCAGCGCCTGAGCCAGATGGATATACAGCTGATCGGTCAGCCCTTGCTCATCGCTGAAGTTCATCCCGGTCTGCGAGCGAAAACGGGCGACCATGCGCACGATGGCCCGGCGCAAGCGCTGATCCTGCTGGTGTTTATCGAGCACCGGATCGGGCGTGCGCAGCATCATAAACAGCAGGGCCAGAAACAGCTGTTCATCCCCGTGCGCTCCCTGCGGCACGCGACGTCTCCAGTGACGCACGATCTCCTGGGCCGTAAAATACTCCCCTCTCGACTGGGTCCAGCTGCGCTGAACGTGAGAAAACTGTGGCGTATTCCCGAGCTGGTGCTGAATAAGACAGTATTGCAGATAGAGCTGTAAAAACTGGACGTCGCGGCATTCAAACTGGCGCTGCAGCTTGCGTGAGCAGAAGCCGATCAGCGCCCGCAGGTTCGCATCGTCGTAAAGCGGCCGCGCAATGCCGTGTTGTTTAAGCGCGGTTTTTAATGCGGGGGTAAACTGGTGCGAGACAAACTGCGGGCAAAGCCGCAGCGCCCGGCGCAGCCAGTGCAGCAGGCATAAACGCTGATTCAGGGCTGTGCCTTCAATCCGGTAGCTGCCGTCGTGGTGCGTGACGATGTCCAGCCGGTGATAGCGCTGGATTTCATCGCGCGTCTCGGCTATATCTTGCCGTGCCATCGCGTCGTCCACCCCGTTGGCAGCGATTATGCTCTGTGCGGTGACGGCAGCATCGGGCAGGTAAAGCATCAAAAGCACCTGGCAGCGGCGCTGCGAACTGGAAAGCACAGATGGAATTTCAAGCGTCGTCATCATCTGTCAGGTATCCAGTGTGAATGTTTGATAAGAATAGCTAAAGGATGAGCGCTGAAAAGCGCGCCGGCAGGCCTTTCACTCAGGATTGCTGGGGAACATCACAGAATTTTTGACGTGAGGAATTGATGCAAACAGTTAAACAAAGTGCGATGGCGTTATTTTTGGCGGTTATCAGCTTCACCGCCAGCGCACACCCTCACAGTTTTATTGACCTCCAGACCGAGCTGGTTACCGACGGCACGCAGCTGAGCGGCCTGAAGATGCGCTGGACGATGGATGAAATCACCTCGGCCGATCTGCTCTATGATGCGGGAAACGCGAAGCCCGGCGATGAAATCTGGAAAAAGCTGGCGGCGGAAGTGATGGCCAACGTGCTCGGCCAGCACTACTTCACGGAATTCTGGCACAACGGGCAAAAGGTTAAATTTCTGAACCGGCCAACGGAATACGGGATGACGCGTGACGGGCATCAGGCGGTGCTGACGTTTGTGCTCCCGCTGGCGCATCCGCAGCCGCTGGCCGGGCAAACTTACACGTTTTCCACTTTTGATCCTACCTACTATGTCGATATGCGCTATGACAAAGACGGCGACGTACGATTGCCGGACGCTCTGCAAAAAAACTGCAAAATTGGCGTTCACACCCCGAAACCCAGCGAGGAGACGCTGAACTTTGCGGTCTCGCTTGATAAGGAAGATGCACCGCCTGAGGACATGGAGTTGGGTAAACAGTTCGCGCAGGAGGTGACGTTACAATGTCAGTGATCTCCTCTCCGGTTCGGAAACCGCGCCGCTGGCTGCACCTCTGGCCGCTGGCGCTTTTTCTCCTGCTGGCCGTTTGCGGCTCGCTCTGGCTTTGGCAGGCCTGGCCGCAGGTCATGATGAAAAGCATCGTCTGGCAGCGTGAGGTCAACCAGCAGATGAGCGGTCTGCTGAAGGCGGTGGCCGAGAACCCGACCAAAGCGGGTGGTTCCCTGCTGGCGTTCAGCTTTATCTATGGCGTTCTGCACGCGCTGGGGCCGGGGCACGGCAAAATCGTGATAACGACCTGGCTCGCCACCCATCCGTCGAAGCTGAAATCGAGTATCGGGCTGACGCTGGCCTCCTCGCTGCTTCAGGGCAGCGTGGCGATTGCGCTCGTCGTAGTCGTGCTTTCGCTGTTGCAGCTTCCCGCGCGCCAGCTGCACATGAGCAGTTTCTGGCTGGAGAAGGGGAGCTACGCGCTGGTGGGCGTGCTGGGGCTGACCCTCTGCTGGCGGGCGCTGAAAAAGCTGCGCGTGCTGCTGCAAAAACCGAAATTCAAAACCTTTACGCCGCCTCACGTTCATGATGAAAACTGCGGCTGCGGGCATCAGCATTTGCCCACGCAGGAACAGTTGCAGAACGGCGACGACTGGCGCGCGCGGCTGATGATTATTCTCTCGATGGGCATGCGCCCGTGTTCGGGGGCAATAATGGTGCTGCTGTTCAGCAAGGTGATAGGCGTGTTTGGCTGGGGAATGCTTTCCGCGCTGGCGATGGCGGCAGGGACGTCTCTCACCATTTCGTCTTTAGCGCTGCTGGTTCACAGCTTCCGTCAGCTTGCGGTCAGACTCAGCGGCAATAAAACACCGGTGCTGTGGCGGCAGGTAGGGTGGACAACGCTTGCGCTGGCGGGCGGGGTGATTCTGCTGGTTGCGGCGGTGACGATGTGGATGAGCGCGATGCCGGTGGGAAGAGGATTGCGGCCGTTTTAGTTGGGATTCCCTCTCCCACGGGAGAGGGAATGACCGGGATTAACGCTTCAGCGCATCGCTCAGTTCATCACGCATGTTGGCCAGCATGGCTTTAACAACGCGTGGGTTACCCGCAACGACGTTGCCGGTAGACATATAGTTATGGCCGCCGGTGAAATCACACACGATGGCGCCTGCTTCACGTGCGATCAGCTCGCCCGCAGCAAAGTCCCACGGCTTCAGCGACAGCTCGAAGTAACCGTCAACGCGGCCTGTTGCTACATAGGCCAGATCCAGTGCGGCAGAACCGGTGCGGCGGAAGTCCGCGCATTCGGTGAACAGTTTGCCCAGGATATTCATATAGGTGGTCGCGTGCTGTTTCGCCTTGAACGGGAAACCGGTCGCCAGAATGGTGCCGTCCAGATCGCGTGCGTTGCTGCAGCGCAGACGGTAGCCGTTCAGCTGTGCGCCCTGACCGCGGGTAGCGGTGAACAGTTCGTTACGCATTGGATCGTAAACAACGGCGACTTCAGTACGGCCTTTAATGCGTACTGCGATAGACACAGAGAAGTGTGGCAGGCGTTTGACGAAGTTGGTGGTGCCATCCAGTGGATCGATAACCCATTGAACATCCTGATCGGTACCTTCATGTTCACCGCTTTCTTCGGTGATGATGGTGTGCTGCGGGTAAGATTTGCGGATCGTTTCGATAATAATCGCTTCTGCGGCTTTATCGACGTTAGTCACGAAATCATTGCTGCCTTTCTGGCTGGTTTCTACGGAGTCTGGCGTTTCGTAGTGTTTGGCAATTACATTACCCGCCTTGCGCGCTGCGCGCACGGCGATGGTCAGCATCGGATGCATCGGTCTCTCTCACTGGATGTTAAAGAACAGGAAAATCGGCGCAGAGTATAGCAGTGGGATCGGATTATGTCTCCCGTTTATGATAATATGCCGGAATATTCTTCAGACGCTGAATTCAGACATTAAAAATTATGCTGCAAAACATTCGAATCGTGCTGGTCGAAACATCGCACACCGGCAACATGGGCTCCGTTGCCCGCGCTATGAAAACCATGGGCTTAACGAACCTGTGGCTGGTTAACCCGCTGGTCAAACCTGACTCGCAGGCTATCGCCCTGGCGGCCGGTGCCAGCGACGTGATCGGCAACGCTCAGATCGTCGATACCCTTGACGAAGCGCTGGCCGGCTGCAGCCTCGTTGTTGGCACCAGCGCGCGTTCACGCACGCTGCCGTGGCCGATGCTGGACCCGCGCGAATGCGGCCTGAAAAGCGTCTCAGAAGCGGAACAGGCTCCGGTTGCGCTGGTGTTTGGCCGCGAGCGCGTTGGCCTGACCAACGACGAGCTGCAGAAGTGCCATTATCACGTCGCCATCGCGGCTAACCCGGAATATAGCTCGCTGAACCTGGCGATGGCGGTGCAGGTTATCGCCTATGAGGTGCGTATGGCGTGGCTGGCGACGCAGGAGAAACAGGTAGAGCCTAAAGAAGAAACGGCCTACCCGCTGGTGGACGACCTTGAGCGCTTCTACGGTCACCTGGAGCAGACGCTGCTCTCAACCGGCTTTATTCGTGAAGGCCACCCGGGCCAGGTGATGAACAAGCTGCGCCGCATGTTTACCCGCGCGCGCCCGGAAAGCCAGGAGCTGAACATCCTGCGCGGGATTCTGGCGTCGATTGAGCAGAAGAATAAAGAGTAGTGTCGATTTCCCCTCTCCCCGTGGGAGAGGGCTGAGGTGAGGGCATCAGGCCGCACCGGGATTTTGAAGGCACGGAACGTTAAATACCTGACTAAAACAGTCAAGTAAATAGTTGACCATTTTAGTCAGGAATGTCAGACTTGGCCCTGCTATGCAATACCCCCATTTTACAATAAAAAACCCCGGGCAGGGGCGAGTTTGAGGTTAAGTAAGACATGAGACTGACATCTAAAGGGCGTTATGCCGTGACCGCGATGCTGGACGTTGCGCTCAACTCCGAAGCGGGCCCGGTTCCGTTGGCTGATATTTCTGAACGACAAGGGATCTCCCTCTCTTACCTGGAACAGCTGTTCTCCAGACTGCGTAAAAATGGACTGGTTTCCAGCGTTCGTGGCCCAGGCGGCGGTTATCTGCTGGGTAAAGACGCGGGCAGTATTGCAGTTGGTGAAGTGATTAGCGCAGTTGACGAATCCGTTGACGCGACCCGTTGCCAGGGTAAAGGCGGCTGCCAGGGCGGCGATAAATGCCTGACCCACGCGCTGTGGCGCGATCTGAGCGACCGTCTCACCGGCTTCCTGAACAACATCACCCTGGGTGAACTGGTCAATAACCAGGAAGTTCTGGATGTCTCTGGTCGTCAGCACGGTCAGGATTCCCAACGCAGCACCCGCGCGCAGGACGCTATCGACGTCAAACTGCGCGCGTAATAAAACGATAAAGATTTCAGAATCAGGCCGGGGCGGTCACGCCCCGCGTACTCGGTCGTACATCCAGCCGGTTGCCTGATTCCTTGCATTGAAGCGATGTACGGAGTTTAAAGAGCAATGAAATTACCGATTTATCTCGATTACTCCGCAACCACGCCGGTGGACCCGCGTGTTGCCGAGAAAATGATGCAGTGTCTGACCCTGGACGGAAACTTTGGTAACCCAGCTTCCCGTTCACACCGTTTTGGCTGGCATGCTGAAGAGGCGGTTGATATCGCCCGTAATCAGATTGCAGACCTGGTGGGTGCCGACCCGCGTGAGATTGTATTCACCTCCGGTGCGACCGAATCCGACAACCTGGCGATCAAAGGTGCAGCCAACTTTTATCAGAAAAAAGGCAAGCACATCATCACCAGCAAAACCGAACACAAAGCCGTGCTGGATACCTGCCGCCAGCTGGAGCGTGAAGGTTACGAAGTGACTTACCTGGCGCCACAGAGCAACGGGATCATCGACCTGAAAGAGCTCGAAGCGGCCATGCGTGATGACACCATTCTGGTTTCCATCATGCACGTCAACAACGAAATCGGCGTCGTTCAGGACATCGCGACCATCGGCGAAATGTGCCGCGCGCGCGGTATCATCTATCACGTTGACGCGACCCAGAGCGTGGGCAAACTGCCTATCGATCTGAGCCAGCTGAAAGTGGACCTGATGTCCTTCTCCGGCCACAAAATCTATGGCCCGAAAGGGATCGGCGCGCTGTACGTTCGTCGTAAACCGCGTATCCGCATCGAAGCACAGATGCACGGCGGCGGTCACGAGCGCGGCATGCGTTCCGGCACGCTGCCTGTTCACCAGATCGTGGGCATGGGCGAAGCGTACCGCATTGCAAAAGAAGAGATGGAAACCGAGATGGCGCGCCTGCGCACGCTGCGTAACCGTCTGTGGGACGGCGTGAAAGATATGGAAGAAGTGTATCTGAACGGCGATCTCGAGCAGGGCGCACCGAACATCCTTAACGTCAGCTTCAACTATGTTGAAGGCGAATCGCTGATCATGGCGCTGAAAGATCTGGCCGTTTCTTCCGGTTCTGCCTGTACGTCTGCAAGCCTGGAGCCATCCTACGTGCTGCGCGCGCTGGGCATGACCGACGAGCTGGCGCACAGCTCTATCCGTTTCTCTTTAGGTCGTTTCACTACCGAAGAAGAGATTGACTACACCATCAAGCTGGTTCGCAACTCCATCGGCCGTCTGCGCGACCTTTCTCCACTGTGGGAAATGTTCAAGCAGGGCGTGGATCTGAACAGCATTGAATGGTCACATCACTAATCGGTACATAAGGAGAATTCAATCATGGCATACAGCGAAAAAGTCATCGATCATTACGAAAACCCGCGCAACGTTGGCTCTTTTGACAACAGCGACGAATCTGTCGGTAGCGGCATGGTTGGCGCACCGGCGTGTGGCGACGTGATGAAGTTGCAGATTAAAGTCAACAATGAAGGTATCATTGAAGACGCGCGCTTCAAGACCTACGGCTGCGGTTCTGCTATCGCGTCCAGCTCCCTGGTTACCGAATGGGTGAAGGGCAAGTCTCTGGACGAAGCACAGGCAATCAAGAACACGGATATTGCTGAAGAACTCGAACTGCCACCGGTGAAAATTCACTGTTCAATTCTGGCAGAAGACGCGATCAAAGCCGCCATTGCGGATTACAAAAGCAAACGTGAAGCAAAATAATTGAGGTTTGAGTATGTCGATTACCCTTAGCGACAGCGCTGCCGCGCGAGTAAGCTCTTTTCTGGCGAACCGTGGTAAAGGCTTTGGCCTGCGACTGGGCGTACGTACCTCCGGCTGTTCTGGTATGGCTTACGTACTGGAGTTTGTTGACGAGCCGGCGTCTGACGACACCGTGTTTGAAGACAAGGGCGTGAAGGTGGTGGTCGATGGCAAAAGCCTGCAATTCCTCAACGGCACTCAGCTGGACTTCGTCAAAGAAGGCCTGAACGAAGGGTTCAAGTTCACGAACCCGAACGTCAAAGACGAGTGTGGTTGCGGCGAAAGCTTCCACGTTTAACCGCGTTCCGCTGTTATACCGATTAATTCGCGTTGCAGAAAGGCGGCAAGCGAGTGAATCCCCGGGAGCTTACTTAAGTAAGTGACTGGGGTGAACGAGCGCAGACAACGCATCTGCAGCGCGAAGTAAGAAGGTATAACCCCACCGTGGCTCTGCTGCGCGTGGGGTTTCTTCTAACAGGCTACCCCTGAGATTGTTATGGATTACTTCACTCTCTTCGGACTACCCGCTCAATACCCGATTGATCTCCAGGCGCTGACGATTCGTTTTCAGGATCTTCAGCGTCAGTATCACCCGGATAAATTCGCCAGTGGTACTCAGGCAGAACAGCTGGCCGCGGTATCGCACTCTGCGACCATCAACCAGGCCTGGCAGACGCTGCGCCATCCGCTGGCGCGTGCAGAATATCTGCTCTCGCTCCACGGTTTCGATCTGGCGAGCGAACAGCATACCGTACGCGACACCGCTTTTCTGATGGAACAGCTGGAGCTTCGCGAAGAGCTGGATGAGATTGAACAGGCCAAAGACGAAGCGCGTCTGGAAAGCTTCATCACGCGCGTGAAGGGCATGTTCGATACCCGCCATCAGCAGATGGTGGAGCAACTGAACAACGAGACCTGGGACGTGGCGGCAGACACTGTGCGCAAACTCCGTTTTCTCGATAAACTGCGAAGCAGTGCTGAACAACTCGAAGAAAAGCTGCTCGATTTTTAATTTCGGAAGCAATTATGGCCTTATTACAAATTAGTGAGCCTGGCTTAAGTGCCGCACCGCACCAGCGTCGTCTGGCGGTGGGTATCGATCTGGGCACCACCAATTCCCTCGTGGCGACCGTGCGCAGCGGCCAGGCGGAAACGCTGGCTGACGAGCAGGGCCGCCATCTGCTGCCTTCCGTGGTCCACTACCAGCAGCAGGGTCACGCGGTCGGCTATGACGCCCGCGCCAACGCCGCGCGCGATCCGGCCAACACCATCAGCTCCGTAAAGCGCATGATGGGCCGCTCGCTGGCCGATATTCAGACCCGCTATCCGCATCTGCCGTATCAGCTGCAGGCCAGTGAAAACGGCCTGCCGATGATTGCGACTGCGGCCGGTCTGCTGAACCCGATTCGCGTTTCCTCCGACATCCTCAAAGCGCTGGCGGCGCGCGCGACGGCAACGCTTGGCGGCGATCTGGACGGTGTAGTCATCACCGTTCCGGCCTATTTTGACGATGCACAGCGTCAGGGCACCAAAGACGCCGCGCGTCTGGCAGGCCTGCACGTGCTGCGCCTGCTGAACGAACCGACGGCGGCGGCGATTGCCTACGGCCTCGACTCCGGTCAGGAAGGGGTGATCGCGGTTTACGATCTCGGCGGCGGTACCTTTGATATCTCGATCCTGCGCTTAAGCCGCGGGGTATTTGAAGTGCTGGCGACCGGCGGGGATTCCGCGCTGGGCGGCGATGACTTCGATCATCTGCTGGCGGATTATATTCGCGAGCAGGCGGGCATCAGCGATCGCAGCGATGCGCGCGTGCAGCGTGAACTGCTGGATGCGGCCATCGACGCCAAAATCGCCCTGAGCGATGCGCAGACGGTTACCGTAAACGTTGCGGGCTGGCAGGGTGAGATCGCCCGCGACCAGTTCAGCGATCTGATTGCCCCGCTGGTGAAACGCACCCTGCTGGCCTGCCGTCGCGCACTGAAAGATGCGGGCGTTGAGGCGAACGAGGTGCTGGAAGTGGTCATGGTGGGCGGTTCGACTCGCGTGCCGCTGGTGCGCGAGCGCGTGGGCGAATTCTTTGGCCGCACGCCGCTGACCTCCATCGACCCGGACAAAGTGGTTGCCGTGGGCGCCGCAATCCAGGCCGATATTCTGGTCGGCAACAAGCCGGACAGCGAAATGCTGCTGCTCGACGTCATCCCGCTGTCGCTCGGGTTAGAAACCATGGGCGGCCTGGTGGAGAAAGTGATCCCGCGTAATACCACCATTCCGGTGGCGCGCGCGCAGGAGTTCACCACCTTCAAAGACGGCCAGACCGCGATGTCCATCCACGTAATGCAGGGCGAGCGCGAGCTGGTGCAGGACTGCCGCTCTCTGGCGCGTTTTGCGCTGCGCGGTATCCCGGCGCTACCTGCGGGCGGGGCGCATATTCGCGTCACCTTCCAGGTGGATGCGGACGGTCTGCTGAGCGTCACGGCGATGGAAAAATCGACCGGCGTGGAATCGTCCATTCAGGTGAAGCCGTCCTACGGCCTGACCGATGGCGAAATCGCCTCCATGATTCAGGACTCAATGAGCTACGCCGAACAGGATGTGAAGGCGCGTATGCTGGCTGAACAAAAAGTTGAAGCCGCCCGCGTGCTGGAGAGCCTGAACGGCGCGCTCGCTGCCGATGCCGCGCTGTTAAGCGCCGCTGAGCGCCAGGTGATTGACGACGCTGCCGCGCATTTAAGCGCAGTAGCAGAAGGCAATGACGCTGACGCAATAGAAGAAGCCATTAAAAACGTTGATAAACAAACCCAGGACTTTGCTGCTCGCCGCATGGACAAATCTGTCCGCGTCGCGCTGAAAGGCCAGTCCGTGGACGAGGTTTAATATGCCAAAGATTGTTATTTTGCCTCATGCGGACCTCTGTCCGGATGGCGCTGTTCTGGAAGCGAAGACCGGTGAAACCATTCTCGATGTTGCCCTGCGTGCAGGTATCGAAGTGGAACACGCCTGTGAAAAATCCTGTGCCTGCACCACCTGCCACTGCATCGTGCGTGAAGGTTTCGACTCTCTCGCCGAGAGCACCGAAGACGAAGACGACATGCTGGATAAAGCATGGGGTCTGGAGCCTGACAGCCGCCTGAGCTGCCAGGCCGCGGTGACCGATGAAGATCTGGTCGTGGAATTCCCACGCTACACTATCAACCACGCACGCGAGCATTGATATGGGACTGAAGTGGACAGACAGCCGTGAAATCGGCGAAGCGCTCTACGACGCGAACCCGAATCTCGATCCGAAGACCGTACGATTCACCGACATGCACCAGTGGATCTGCGATTTAGAGGATTTCGACGACGATCCAAACGCATCCAATGAAAAAATTCTGGAGGCGATTCTGTTAGTCTGGTTAGATGAAGCAGAATAAATAACATAACGGGCTGCCTTCAGGCGGCCCGTTTGCTAGTTGCTAATAAGGAAAAATAAAATGAACGAAGCGATGAAGATTACGCTCTCGAATCAGCCTGCTGACGCACGCTGGGGCGAGAAAGCCACCTACAGCATTAATAACGACGGCATTACCCTGCACCTGACGGGCAAAGATGATTTGGGCCTGATCCAGCGCGCCGCCCGCAAAATTGACGGCCTGGGCATTAAGCATGTGTCCCTGGAAGGCGAAGGCTGGGATACCGACCGCAGCTGGGCATTCTGGGCTGGCTACAAAGGGCCGAAAGGCACCCGCAAAATCGAGTGGGCTAACCTCGACGAAGCCGGTCAGAAAGAGCTGGAAAGCCGCCTGCAAATCATCGACTGGGTGCGCGACACCATCAACGCCCCGGCGGAAGAGCTCGGTCCTGAGCAGCTGGCGCAGCGCGCGGTTGACCTGCTGTGCGGCGTGGCGGGCGAGAAAATGTCCTACCGCATCACCAAAGGTGAAGACCTGCGCGAGCAGAACTACATGGGCATCCACACCGTGGGCCGTGGTTCTGAGCGTCCTCCGGTCCTGCTGGCGCTGGATTACAACCCAACCGGCGATAAAGCGGCGCCGGTCTTTGCCTGCCTGGTGGGTAAAGGCATCACCTTCGATACCGGCGGCTACAGCCTGAAGCAGAGCGCGTTCATGGACTCCATGAAGTCCGACATGGGCGGCGCGGCAACCATCACCGGCGCGCTGGCGTTCGCCATTACCCGCGGTCTGAACAAGCGCGTGAAGCTGTATCTGTGCTGCGCGGACAACATGGTGAGCGGTAACGCCTTCAAGCTGGGCGACATCATTCGCTACCGCAACGGCAAAAACGTCGAAGTGATGAACACCGACGCCGAAGGCCGTCTGGTGCTGGCCGATGGTCTGATCGACGCGTCTGCCCAGAAGCCAGAGCTGATTATCGACATGGCGACCCTGACCGGCGCGGCAAAAACCGCCCTGGGTAACGACTACCACGCGCTGTTCAGCTTTGACGACAAGCTGGCTGCTCGCCTGCTGGAAAGCGCCGCTGCGGAAAACGAGCCGTTCTGGCGTCTGCCGCTGGCCGAGTTCCACCGCAGCCAGCTGCCGTCCAACTTTGCCGAGCTGAACAACACCGCGAGCGCGGCGTACCCTGCGGGTGCAAGCACGGCGGCAGGCTTCCTGTCCCACTTCGTTGAGAACTACCACGAAGGCTGGCTGCACATCGACTGTTCCGCAACGTACCGTAAAGCGGCGGTTGAGCAGTGGTCCGCTGGCGCGACCGGTCTGGGCGTGCGTACCGTGGCGAACCTGCTGACGGCTGAGTAATCTTTATTGCCCTCACCCTAACCCTCTCCCAAGGGGAGAGGGGATGGTTTGCTCCCTCTCCCTTGAGGGAGAGGGCTGGGGTGAGGGGAAATGCATCATCTGGAATTGTTATGTCCGAAACCAAAAACGAATTAGAAACCCTGCTGGAGCAGGCGGCGACCGAGCCCGCCCACCGTCCGGCATTTTTCCGCACGCTGCTGGAATCCACCGTCTGGGTGCCGGGCACCGCGGCGGAAGGTGAGCAGGTTGTCGAAGACAGCGCGCTGGATCTGCTGCACTGGGAGAAAGACGACGGCACGTCGGTGATCCCGTTCTTCACCTCGCTGGAAGCCCTGCAGGAAGCGGTAGAAGACGAACAGGCGTTCGTAGTGATGCCGGTGCGTACCCTGTTCGAAATGACGCTGGGCCAGACGCTGTTCCTTAACGCGAAGCTGCCGACCGGGAAAGAGTTTACCCCGCGTGAAATCAGCCATCTGATAGGTGAAGAAGGCAACCCGCTCAGCACCCAGGAAGTGCTGGAAGGGGGCGAAACGCTGCTGTTGTCTGAAGTAGCCGAGCCGCCCGCGCAGATGATTGATTCCCTGACGACGCTGTTCAAAACCCTGAAACCGGTTAGACGCGCGTTTCTCTGCTCCATTAAAGAGCGTGCGGACGAGCATCCGGTTCTGCTGATTGGTATTGAGGCGGACGGCGATATCGACGATATCATTCAGGCCGCGGGAAGCGTGGCGACCGACACGCTGCCGGGCGATGAGCCGATTGATATCTGCCAGGTGAAGAACGGCGAGAAGGGCATCAGCCACTTTATTACCGAGCACATCACCCCGTTCTACGAGCGTCGCTGGGGCGGCTTCCTGCGCGATCTCAAAACCAACCGCATCATCTGATTACGGCGGGGTGAATATCACCCCGTTGCTTCCAGCAGCAGTAAATCCATCAGCAGCACCAGATTCGACTCAAACGACGTCACCCCCGCGGCTTCGGCGGCGAAGTGTACCGCTTCGTCATAGAGGGCAAAATGCACGTCCGCCATCCCCGCCAGCGTATTGGCCGAGGCGCGGGTAAACGCGACAATCGTCATACCGACGTTTTTGGCAATCCGCGCTTTATCCAGCACCTGCTCCGTTTCGCCGCTGCGCGAGACGGCAATAAACACCTGATAGCGTGAGGCGTTGCTGAGGAAAATATTCCGGCTGTCCCCCGGCCCGGAGATAAACGCCGTTTTGCCCAGCACCTGCAGCTTCTTGGTCAGGTACTCCGCAAACAGATAGGAAAACCCGGCCCCGTAGAGAAAGAAGCTCTCTTTCTGGCGCAGCAGGTCGGCAAACTGCTGGCGCTTTTCCTGCGTGACCCACTGGAAGGTGTGCTGATAGTTGGCGATAAACTGATTAAACAGCGCCGGGAGTTCAGGAAGCGACTGCCCCTGGGCGGCAATATGCGGCGTGTCGGAGAGCAGCTGCTTGCAGTGCCAGATAAACTCGCTAAAGCCGCTGAACCCCAGCTTCTGACACAGCCGCATGATGGTGGCTGTAGAAACAAACGTCGCCTGCGCCAGCTCGCGTACCGTGATGTTGCCCACCAGCAGCGGGTGCTCCGTGAGGTGGGCGAGGACGCGATACTCCGCGCGGGTCAGCGATGTCCCGCGCGTTAACAGCGTGGCCAGGCGGTTATCCATTATTTCGCGGGTTCAACCGGCAGATCGTCCCGCGCACCCCATTCGCTCCAGGCGCCGTCGTAGAGCGTGACGTCGTTCGCGCCGAGCGTGGCGAGCGCCAGGATCACCACGCAGGCCGTTACGCCGGAGCCGCAGCTGGCAATAATCGGACGATGTAAATCCACGCCAGCACGGTCAAAAATGGCCCGCAGCTCGTCGGTGGTTTTCAGCTCGCCCTCAAACACCAGCTCGCCCCACGGCACGTTCAGCGCCCCCGGAATATGTCCGCGCTTCAGCCCCGGACGCGGTTCATCCGCTTCGGCATTGAAGCGCGGTGCAGGACGAGCATCGACGATTTGCGCCGTTTTTTCATGACTCACGACCAGCACGTCGGTCAGGCGTTTCACCATGTGCGCGTCGAACGTGGCGTCGAACTCGCCTTCCGGCAGCGTCACGTCACCCTGCTGGAGCGGCAGCTCGTCGCGCTTCCAGCCCGCCAGCCCGCCCGCCAGAATAGAGACTTTTTCCACGCCGAAGTTCTTCAGCATCCACCACGCGCGCGGTGCGGAGAAGAGGTTACCTTCATCATAAACAACGAGGTGTTTGTCTTTACTGACGCCCAGCTCGCGCATCGCCACAGAAAACGCTTCCGGGCGCGGCAGCATGTGCGGCAGGGGAGAGTTGCGATCGGAGAGGGCTTCGATATCAAAAAATACCGCGCCAGGCAGATGTCCGGCACGGTATTCCGCGACCATATCGCGAAGGTGTTCCTGCCCGGCCGGGGCCATACGCGCGTCAATAATCTGAACTTCCGGATCGTCACCGTGCTCAATCAGCCAGTCGGCGGCGACAAAATATGAGGTGGACATGGGTTGCCTCCATTCTTTTCCGTAAAAAAGGATTGTCGGTGTTTTTTCTGACACCGACAAGCAAACCACGTTCAACTCGCGAGCAAGCCCCTATTTTTTCACCGTTTCGCCGTCCTGCCAGGCTTTTTGCAGCGCAGGCCAGTAGTCGCGGTTGGCCTCGATCATCTCATCCAGAATCGCTTTCGCGTGTTCCATGGTCGGCACGGTGCGGTTGAGGGTAAACGCCTGCAGAGCTTTCTCATAGCTGCCCTCGATGGTGGCCTCTACCAGCAGCTGTTCAGAGGCGAGCTGCTGTTGCAAAAGGGTCTGATGGAACAGCGGCACCTGACCGACGCGAATCGGTTCCGGGCCTTCGGAGGTGATATAAGCGGGCACCTCCACCACGGCATCGTAAGGCAGGTTGGTAATCGCCCCGCGGTTTTCCACCATCACCAGATGGCGGCTCCGCAGGTTAAAGGCCAGCGAGCAGGCGACATCGACGATAAACTCGCCGTGGACGCCTACGTGGAAAGCGTCCGGCAGGATCCCGGTGCGCTTGTATTCTTCGGCAGCGGCGAACAGCTTTTTCTCGCGCCCGTCCATCACTTCATTGGCGCGGGTATAGTCCGGGTTCTGATGCTCCACGATCTGGTTCGGCATCAGGTAGTACTGCAGATACGGGTTCGGCAGATACTCCGGGAAGTTGTCCATGATCGGCTTAATGTTGCGCCAGGTTTTGACCCATGATGGATCGGAATGCTGCGGATCGGTTTTAGCCGCATCTTCCGTCAGCAGGCCAAACTTCGCGATATGTTTACGCAGTTCGGGAAGCTTGTCTTCGCCGTCCACCAGCACGCGGGTAAACCAGCCGAAGTGGTTCAGGCCGAAGTAGTCCACCTCCAGCCTGCGGCGATCGACACCCAGAATCGCCCCCATATTGCGCATCGCGGCGACAGGCATATCGCAGATGTTCAGCACCCGCGCATTTGGCCGCAGCCGCCGCACGCCCTCCGCGACGATCGCCGCCGGGTTGGAGTAGTTCACGATCCAGGCTTTTTCGCGCGCGTAGCGATCGACCAGATCGATAAGCTCCACCATCGGCAGGATCGTGCGCAGTCCGTAGGCCAGGCCACCGGGCCCGCACGTTTCCTGGCCGACCACGCCGTGGCGCAGCGGGATCTTCTCATCCTGCTCGCGCATCTTGTACTGGCCGACGCGCATCTGGGCGAAGACGAAATGCGCGCCGCTGAACGCCACTTCCGGATCACCGGTGACGGTAAATTTGATGCTCTGACTGTGGTCGCGAATGACCTTCTCGACGACGGGCGCAATGGTGTTCTGGCGCGCCTCGTCGATGTCATAAAGGCGGATTTCGGCTAGCGGGAAATCCTGCAGGCGCACCATCAGGCTTTTTACAATGCCCGGCGTGTAGGTACTGCCGCCGCCGGCAATCGACAGAATGAATGGGGGTGTAAACATCTTTAGCTCCTTTCAGAGAAACGTCTCAACGGCTTCTCGCATTTTTTTGACGTGCAGCCCGTAGACCACCTGAACGTTGTTACCTTGTTTGATAATCCCTTTCGCGCCGGTCGCCTTGAGCCGCGGCTCGTCGATAATGGCGACGTCCTTCACCGTGACGCGTAAGCGGGTGTAGCAGTTGTCCACCACCTCAATATTTTCCCGGCCGCCCAGACCCGTCACGATGGATTCGCCCAGCCCGTCGTTATTGCCCTTCGCCTGGTACTCCTGCTTGCTGTAGAGGCGTGTCTCCCGATCGTCATCCTCACGGCCCGGCGTTTTCATGTTGAAGCGCAGGATCAGGAAGCGGAACACCACGAAGTAGAGGGCGAACATGATCAGCCCGACCACGATGTACATCGGCCAGTTGGACTTCTCCGTGCCGAGCGGCAGGTTGTAGAGGATGAAGTCGATAATTCCGTTGGCGCCGATGGCGTGAACGCCCAGCAGCGAGAACAGCATCATGCCGATGCCGGTCAGCACCGCGTGCACCACGAAGAGCAGCGGAGCGACGAACAGGAAGGAGAACTCAATCGGCTCGGTTACGCCGACCAGCAGCGAGGTCAGCGCCGCCGGGATCAGAATGGCTTTCGCAATGGCTTTACGCTCCGGCTTTGCGGTCATATACATCGCCAGGGCTGCGGCAGGCAGGCCGAACATCTTGCTGATGCCGCGCGCGTCCCACACCACGGTGCTGCTGAGCTGCTTCACGTCCGGGCAGGCCATCTCGGCGAAATAGATATTGCGTGCGCCCTGATAGGTTGCGCCGCACACCTCCTGCGTGCCGCCCAGCTCGGTATAGAGGAACGGGGTATAAACCAGATGGTGCAGGCCGGTGGGGACCAGAATACGTTCCAGGAAACCGTAGATTGCCACGCCAAACGGCCCGGAGCCTTTGATGGCCAGCGCCAGGGCGCTAATGCCGTGCTGGGCATACGGCCACAGTTCACTCATCACCACGCCGAGCAGCATGGAGACGGGAAGCATGACGATGGCGACAAAACAGTGGCCGGAGTAAATCGCCATCGCGCCGTTAAACTGTACGCTGGAGTATTTGTTGTACAGATATCCGGAGAGCGCCCCGGTCAGGATCCCGGCAAAAACGCCCATCTCCAGCACCTGCACGCCCAGTAACATGGTCTGCCCGGCCGCTTTCATCTGGGCCGCTGGCGCCAGCGCGCCCTGCAGCTGTAGCGTGACGTTCATGGCGTTGATGAACACGACGAAGGTCACCAGACCAATCAGCGCGGCATAGCCTTTATCACGCGTTGCCAGACCAATCGGGATCCCGACGGCAAACACCAGCGCCAGGTTGACCAGCACCGACACGGCAGATTTCGCGATAAGCTGACCAAGGTGCTGAATCAGCGGATGGCCCAGAAACGGCAGGTATTCAGCGAGATTACCGTTACCCAGCACGTTACCAAAGGCGATAAACAGACCGACGATCGGTAAAATAAGTACCGGTCCGTACAATGATTTTCCGAAATTTTGTAGGGCGTTCACGGCTCGTTTCATGGCTTTCTCTCTTTTTGAACCGCGCACTCGGGGTGCGTCATGGTCATAAAACTAGCAGCCTTCGGGCGAGCTTAGCCAGCTATCTTCTTGTTTTAAAAACAAATGACTTGAAAGGTAACATGTGACGTTATGTGCTGTGATCGCGGTTCCATCACGGCGTAGCGGCGTGATGCCGTTCTGCGAGACGCTTTCCAGATTTTAAAATTGGCCTTTTTGAATTAATGAAACTTGCGGATAATACTTATCCGGACGACGACCAACAGGCTCCATGGGCCAGGGACAAAGGATGAAACCGTTTCGCTTAGCCGCGCTCTCTCTTGCGCTGCTCACCACGTTTACGCTTGTCGGCTGTGATAACAGCGACGATAAAACTCAGGCTGCGGCTCCCGCGGCATCCACCGCATCCACACCGAAAGCTGCAGAAAAGCCCAATGCTGAAACGCTGGCTAAACTGGCTGCCCAGACTCAGGGAAAAGCGCTGACGCTGCTGGATACCTCTGAAGTTCAGCTCGACGGTGCCGCCACGCTGGTGCTGACCTTTTCTGTTCCGCTGAATCCCGATCAGGATTTCGCCAAAACGGTGCATGTCGTGGACAAGAAAAGCGGCAAGGTTGACGGGGCGTGGGAACTTGCGCCTAACCTGAAAGAACTTCGCCTGCGTCATCTGGAGCCTAACCGCAACCTGGTCGTCACCGTTGAACGTGACCTGCAGGCGCTGAACAAGGCGACGTTCGGCATTGATTATGAAAAAGCCCTGACTACCCGGGACATTGAACCCACCGTTGGTTTTGCCAGCCGCGGCTCGCTGCTGCCGGGCAAAGTGGTGGAAGGTCTGCCGGTGATGGCGCTCAACGTCAACAATGTTGATGTCAACTTTTACCGCGTGAAGCCGGAATCGCTGGCCTCCCTTGTCAGCCAGTGGGAGTACCGTAACTCGCTGACCAACTGGGAATCCGATAACCTGCTGAAGATGGCGGAGCTGGTTTACACCGGTCGATTCGATCTTAATCCGGCGCGCAACACGCGCGAAAAATTGCTGTTGCCCCTGAAGGATATTAAACCGCTCCAGCAGTCTGGCGTTTATATCGCGGTCATGAACCAGGCTGGGCACTATAACTACAGCAATGCCGCAACGCTCTTTACCCTAAGCGATATTGGCCTGTCCGCTCACCGTTACCATAACCGCCTGGATATCTTCACTCAGAGTCTGGAAAACGGTGCGGCGCAGTCCGGCGTGGCCGTCACGCTGCTGAACGATAAAGGCCAGACTCTCGCCGAGGCGAAGAGCGATGCCGACGGTCATGCGAAGCTTGAAACGGACAAAGAAGCCGCGCTGATTCTGGCGAGCAAAGACGGCCAGACCACGCTGCTTGACCTCAAGCTTCCGGCGCTGGATCTGGCGGAGTTCGATATTGCCGGTAGCCCCGGCTACAGCAAGCAATTCTTTATGTTTGGCCCGCGCGATCTCTATCGTCCGGGTGAAACGG
The DNA here is from genome assembly GCF_020149545.1 of Enterobacter cloacae complex sp. ECL352. Classification (NCBI taxonomy): domain Bacteria; kingdom Pseudomonadati; phylum Pseudomonadota; class Gammaproteobacteria; order Enterobacterales; family Enterobacteriaceae; genus Enterobacter; species Enterobacter cloacae complex sp. ECL352. The sequence goes on along the minus strand of NZ_CP083709.1, from coordinate 1,140,492 downwards.
TGATCCTCAACGGCTTACTGCGCGACAGTGACGGTAAGCCGCTTCCCGATCAGCCCGTGAAGCTTGACGTGCTGCGCCCGGATGGACAGGTCGCGCGTACGATTGTCGTCAAGCCAGAGAACGGGCTCTATCGCTTTAACTATCCGCTGGACAGCGGAGCGCAGACCGGTATGTGGCATATCCGCGCCAACACGGGCGATAACCTGCAGCGCCTGTGGGACTTCCACGTCGAAGACTTCATGCCCGAGCGTATGGCGCTCAACCTGAGCGGACAAAAAACGCCGGTTTCACCGCAGGATAACGTGGACTTTAACGTGGTGGGCTATTACCTGTATGGCGCACCGGCCAACGGTAATTCTCTGCAGGGCCAGCTTTTCCTGCGTCCGCTGCGTGACGCGGTGGCTGCGCTGCCGGGCTTCCAGTTTGGCGATATCGCTGAGGAGAACCTGAGCCGCAGTCTGGATGAAGTTCAGCTTACGCTGGATGAGCAGGGGCGTGGGCAGGTAACCACCGAAAGCCAGTGGAAAGAGGTGCATTCTCCTCTGCAGCTGATTCTGCAGGCCAGCCTGCTGGAGTCCGGCGGCCGTCCGGTGACGCGTCGCGCTGAGCAGGCCATCTGGCCAGCGGCTGAGCTGCCGGGTATCCGCCCTCAGTTCGCCAGTAAAGCCGTTTACGACTACCGCACCGATACCACCGTCAACCAACCGATTGTTGACGAGAACGGCAACGCCAGCTTCGACATCGTTTATGCCGATGCCAGCGGAGCGAAAAAGGCGGTTTCCGGTTTACAGGTACGCCTGATCCGTGAGCGCCGCGACTACTTCTGGAACTGGTCTGAGAGCGAAGGCTGGCAGTCTCAGTTCGATCAGAAAGATCTGGTTGAAGGCGAGCAGGAGCTGACTCTCAAGGCCGACGAGACGGGTAAAGTCACCTTCCCGGTGGAGTGGGGCTCATACCGTCTGGAGGTTAAAGCGCCTGATGAGATGGTCAGCAGCGTGCGCTTCTGGGCAGGCTACAGCTGGCAGGATAACAGCGACGGCACCGGGGCTGCACGTCCTGACCGCGTGACGCTGAAACTGGATAAGCCAGCCTATCAGCCAGGCGATACCATTAACCTGCACATTGCAGCGCCGGCAGCAGGTAAGGGCTATGCGATGATCGAGTCCAGCGAAGGGCCGCTGTGGTGGAAAGAGATCGACGTACCGGCAAACGGGCTTGATCTCGCTATCCCGGTCGACAAAGCCTGGAAACGTCACGATCTCTACCTGAGTACGCTGGTGGTTCGTCCTGGGGATAAATCGAAATCCGCCACGCCGAAACGCGCGGTCGGCCTGCTGCATCTGCCGATGGGCGATGAAAATCGTCGTCTGAACATTGCGCTCGATAACCCGCAGAAAATGCGTCCAAACCAGACGCTCTCTGTGAAGGTGAAAGCCAGCGTGAAAGAGGGTGCGGTTCCGCAGAAAGTGAACGTACTGGTCTCGGCGGTTGACAGCGGCGTGCTGAACATCACCGATTACGTTACGCCCGATCCGTGGCAGGCTTTCTTCGGTCAGAAACGCTACGGCGCGGATATCTACGATATCTACGGCCAGGTCATCGAAGGGCAGGGCCGCCTGGCCGCGCTGCGCTTTGGTGGTGACGGTGATGAGCTGAAGCGCGGCGGTAAGCCGCCGGTGAACCACGTCACCATTATTGCCCAGCAGGCACAGCCGGTTACGCTGGATGCCAACGGAGAAGGCACGATTACGCTGCCGATTGGTGATTTCAACGGCGAGCTGCGTCTGATGGCGCAGGCCTGGACGGAAGACGATTTCGGCAGCAGCGAAAGCAAGGTTGTGGTGGCTGCGCCGGTCATTACCGAGCTTAACACGCCGCGCTTCCTGGCAAGCGGGGACACCTCACGGCTGACGCTGGACCTCACCAACCTGACGGACAAGCCGCAAACGCTGAATGTCGCCCTGACCGCGACAGGAAAACTGTCGCTGGAAGGCTCGCAGCCGCAGCCGGTTCAGTTGTCTCCTGGCGCGCGCAGTACCCTGTTTATTCCGGTGCGAGCGCTGGACGGTTATGGTGATGGTGAGGTGACAGCACAGGTTACGGGCCTGCAACTTCCGGGCGAGACTTTCGCACCGCAGCAGAAGAGCTGGAAAATCGGCGTGCGGCCGGCATTCCCGGCGCAGACGGTGAATACCGGTGCCATGCTGAACCCCGGTGAGTCCTGGACCGCACCGGCGCAGCATAGTAACGGTTTCTCTCCTGCTACCCTGCAGGGACAACTGCTGCTGAGCGGCAAACCACCGCTTAACCTGGCGCGCTATATTCGCGAGCTGCAGGCGTATCCGTATGGCTGCCTGGAACAGACCACCAGTGGCCTGTTCCCGTCGCTCTACACCAACGCGGCGCAGCTGACTGCACTTGGCATCAAGGGCGACACCGATGACAAGCGCCGTGCAGCGATTGATATTGGCATCTCCCGTCTGCTGCAGATGCAGCGTGAAGACGGTGGTTTTGCGCTGTGGGATAAAAACGGTCCGGAAGAGTACTGGCTGACGGCCTACGTGACCGACTTTCTGGTGCGCGCGGGCGAGCAGGGTTACAGCGTACCCGTCGATGCGGTGAATAACGCCAATAACCGCCTGCTGCGCTACCTGCAGGATCCGGGCATGATGTCCATTCGCTACAGCGACGATACTCAGGCCAGCAAGTTTGCCGTGCAGGCCTATGCCGCGCTGGTGCTGGCACGTCAGCAAAAAGCGCCGCTGGGCGCGCTGCGTGAAATCTGGGATCGCCACGGGCAGGCGGCTTCCGGGCTGCCGCTGATGCAGCTGGGCATGGCGCTCAAACTGATGGGCGATGCGCCGCGCAGCCAGCAGGCGCTGGATCTGGCGCTCAAAACCCCGCGCAACGACAGCAAAAACTGGATGGCCGATTACGGCAGCCAGCTTCGCGATAACGCGCTGATGCTCTCTCTTCTGGAGGAGTACAAGCTGCTGCCGGATGCGCAAAATACGCTGCTGAATGCTCTGTCTGAACAGGCCTTCAGCCAGCGCTGGCTGTCAACGCAGGAGAGCAATGCGCTGTTCCTGGCCGGACGCTCGCTGCAAACCCTGTCTGGTACGTGGCAGGCGAAAACTTCGCTGTCTGAGGCCGCATCAGGCGGCGATAAGTCACTGGTGCAAAACGTGAGCGGCGACCAGCTTGGCGCGCTGCAGGTGACTAACACCGGTACAGCGCCGCTGTGGGTACGCCTGGACAGCATCGGTTATCCGGAATATGCCCCTCAGCCGAGCTCGAACGTGCTGCAGGTTGAACGTCATATCCTGGCAACCGACGGCAGCAGTAAATCGCTCTCCTCGCTGAAGAGCGGTGAGCTGGTGCTGGTGTGGCTGGACGTTAAAGCCAGCCAGAACGTGCCGGATGCGCTGGTGGTGGATCTGCTCCCTGCGGGTCTGGAGCTCGAAAACCAGAACCTGGCGAGCAGCAGCGCCAGCCTGCAGGACAGCGGCAGTGAGGTTCAGAACCTGCTCAGCCAGATGCAGCAGGCGGATATTCAGCATATGGAGTTCCGCGACGACCGCTTTGTGGCTGCCGTGCCGGTAAACGAAGGTCAGCCGGTCACGCTGGTTTATCTGGCCCGCGCCGTGACGCCGGGAACCTATCAGGTGCCGGTCCCGATGGTGGAGTCTATGTACGTTCCGCAGTGGCGGGCAACGGGGGCGGCCAGCGGCCCGCTGATTGTTGTTCCGTAATATGCGAATGGCACGTCTGACACGCTCCCGCTGGCTATGGCTGGCGGGAGCGCTTCTCATTTTATGGGGGCTGATTGTCGCCGCCGACCGCCTGTGGCCGTTGCCTCTGAAAGAGGTTAATCCCGCCCGGGTGGTGGTAGATGAGAAGGGCACGCCGCTCTGGCGTTTTGCCGATAGCGACGGGATCTGGCGCTACCCGGTTACCATTGAAGAGGTCTCTCCCCGCTACCTTGAGGCGCTGATCCAGTATGAAGATCGCTGGTTCTGGGATCACCCAGGCGTAAACCCGCTCTCTGTCCTGCGCGCTGCCTGGCAGGATCTCAGTTCTGGCAAAGTCGTCTCTGGTGGAAGCACGCTCACCATGCAGGTGGCACGCCTGCTGGACCCGCATCCGCGCACCTTTGGCGGCAAAGTTCGTCAACTCTGGCGGGCGATGCAGCTGGAGTGGCATCTTTCCAAACGCGACATTCTCACCCTTTACCTCAACCGCGCTCCGTTTGGCGGCACGCTGCAGGGCGTCGGGGCGGCAAGCTGGACCTATCTCGGCAAACCGCCGTCGCAGCTCAGCTATTCCGAAGCGGCGCTGCTGGCGGTACTGCCGCAGGCACCCAGCCGCTTGCGTCCGGACCGATGGCCTGAACGGGCAGAAGCGGCGCGCAACAAAGTGCTCGACCGCATGGTAACGCAGGGCGTCTGGTCCGCGAAGCAGGTCAAAGAATCACGGGAAGAATCGGTATGGCTGGCGCCCCGACAGATGCCGCAGCTGGCGCCGCTCTTTGCGCGCATGATGCTCGGCAAAAGCCGCGACGCAAAAATTGTCACCACGCTGGATGCCGGACTGCAGCGGCAGCTGGAAGAGCTGGCGATGAACTGGAAATCTCGCCTGCCGGCACGCAGCTCGCTGGCGATGATCGTCGTGGATCACACCGATATGAAAGTGCGCGGCTGGGTCGGCTCGGTGGATATTAACGATGACACGCGTTTTAGCCACGTGGATATGGTCAATGCGATCCGATCCCCCGGATCGGTGTTAAAGCCCTTTATTTACGGTATGGCGCTGGATGATGGCCTGATCCATCCCGCCTCGCTGCTCCAGGACGTTCCCAGAAAAACCGGTGATTATCGCCCCGGGAATTTTGACAGTGGGTTCCACGGACCGGTCAGCATGAGTGAAGCGCTGGTGCGCTCCCTCAACCTTCCCGCGGTACAGGTACTGGAAGCCTACGGGCCAAAACGTTTTGCCGGGATGCTGAGCAACGCAGGCTTGCCGCTGATCCTGCCTGCCGGGGCGCAGCCGAATCTGTCCCTGATCCTCGGCGGGGCAGGCGCCCGGCTGGCGGATATCACAGCGGCCTACAGCGCGTTTGCCCGACACGGTAAGGCGGGAAGGCTGCGGTTACAGCCGGGCGATCCGCTCATTGAACGTCCGCTGCTGTCGCAAGGCTCGGCGTGGATTATTCGCCGTATTCTGGCGAACGAGGCGCAGCCGCTCCCGGATAATGCGTTACCGCAGATCGCGCCGCTGGCGTGGAAAACCGGCACCAGCTACGGCTACCGTGATGCATGGGCCATTGGTCTGAATGCCCGCTACGTAATAGGCATCTGGACAGGACGACCGGACGGCACGCCCGTAGCGGGGCAATTTGGTTTCGCCAGCGCAGTTCCACTCTTAAATCAGGTCAATAACCTGCTTCAGTCACGCTCAACGGTAGACGAAGCCCGCCTGCCGCGCGACCCGCGTCCGGAGAGCGTCGGGCGGGGCGTGATCTGCTGGCCGGGCGGCCAGTCGCTGCCGGAAGGAAGTGAAAACTGTCGGCGTCGCCTGTCGACCTGGCTGCTGGAAGGGAGTGAACCGCCCACGCTGCTATTGCCCGAACAGGAAGGGATACGCGGCATTCGTTTCCCGGTCTGGCTGGATAAAACGGGTAAACGCGTGGCGGCAGATTGCCCTGATGCAACTGAAAAAGTCCTGGATGTCTGGCCGCTGCCGCTGGAGCCGTGGCTGCCGGCGACCGAGCGTCGCGCGGTACGGGTCCCTCCTTCCTCAACCACCTGTCCTCCGCTGTCGCAGGACGCACCTGCGCCACTCATCCTGACAGGCGTGCGTGAAGGGGCCGTCATCAAACGTCTGCCGGGCGAATCCCGCGTTTCGCTGCCGCTTCAGGCGACCGGCAATAGCGGCGAGCGCTGGTGGTTTTTGAACGGTGAACCGCTGAATGTGAAGGGAAGAGTTTACACATTACAGCTTGATAAATCGGGCGATTATCAGTTGCTCGTTATGGATGAGACCGGTCAGGTCGCGACGGTGAATTTTACGCTGCAGTGACCTGAAAATAGCTTTCTGATGTGAGCTGTTGCTAAAACTCGTCTTATTTTAAAAAAATGTTACCTGAATCCATAGGCAATGGCGCTATTGCTCATTATAATCCGCGCCACACCATACTCAGGTATGCAAAACAACAGAACATTGACAGAGGTTATCATGGCTATTGAACGTACTTTTTCCATCATCAAACCAAACGCGGTGGCAAAAAACGTTATTGGCAGCATCTTCGCTCGCTTTGAATCTGCAGGGTTCAAAATTGTTGGCACCAAAATGCTGCACCTGACCGTTGAGCAGGCTCGCGGTTTCTACGCTGAGCACGAAGGTCGCCCATTCTTTGACGGCCTGGTTGAGTTCATGACCTCCGGTCCAATCGTGGTATCCGTGCTGGAAGGCGAAAACGCAGTACAGCGTCACCGTGACCTGCTGGGCGCAACCAACCCGGACAACGCGCTGGCAGGTACTCTGCGCGCTGACTATGCGGACAGCTTCACCGAGAACGGTACCCACGGTTCTGACTCTGTTGAATCTGCTGCACGCGAAATCGCTTTCTTCTTCGCAGAAGGCGAAGTGTGTCCACGCACCCGTTAATTTAACGGTTTCGTTTACACATTATTTTCGTAAATGCCGCGTCCAGACGTGGCATCCCTGCGCCAGACTTTGTACAATGCAACGCCCCGGACGAGCAGACTGCTTTCCGGGGCGTTTCTATTCAACCCTCCATGGGCCATAACGTGTAACAACGAGGCCGGAAAATATTATGTCTGAATTAGTGAATACCTCCGAAGTCGCCATTCCTGCGGTTCCCAATAAAAATGGAAAAATCAACCTGCTGGATCTGAACCGTCAGCAGATGCGCGAGTTCTTTAAAGAGATGGGCGAAAAGCCGTTTCGTGCCGATCAGGTCATGAAGTGGATGTACCATTACTGCAGCGACAATTTTGATGACATGACTGACATCAACAAGGTCCTGCGCAACAAGCTCAAGGAAGTGGCTGAAATCCGCGCACCGGAAGTGGTGGAAGAGCAGCGCTCAGCGGATGGCACCATCAAATGGGCGATTGCGGTCGGCGATCAGCGCGTTGAGACCGTCTACATCCCGGAAGAAGACCGCGCCACGCTGTGTGTCTCCTCTCAGGTAGGTTGTGCGCTGGAGTGCAAATTCTGCTCAACCGCGCAGCAAGGCTTTAACCGTAACCTGCGGGTGTCAGAAATTATCGGCCAGGTCTGGCGTGCCGCGAAAATCGTCGGTGCGGCAAAAGTAACCGGTACGCGTCCTATCACCAACGTGGTGATGATGGGGATGGGTGAGCCGCTGCTGAACCTGACCAACGTCGTTCCGGCGATGGAAATCATGCTGGATGACTTCGGTTTTGGTCTGTCCAAGCGTCGCGTAACGCTGTCTACCTCAGGCGTTGTGCCTGCGCTGGACAAGCTGGGCGACATGATTGACGTTGCGCTGGCGATCTCCCTGCATGCACCAAACGACGAAATTCGTGACGAAATTGTGCCGATCAACAAAAAGTACAATATCGAAACCTTCCTCGCTGCGGTGCGTCGCTATCTGGAGAAATCCAACGCCAACCAGGGCCGCGTCACAATCGAGTACGTGATGCTTGACCACGTCAACGACGGTACCGAACATGCGCATCAGCTGGCTGAACTGCTGAAAGATACGCCATGCAAAATCAACCTGATCCCATGGAACCCGTTCCCGGGCGCGCCGTATGGCCGTAGCTCGAACAGCCGTATCGACCGTTTCTCCAAGGTGCTGATGGAGTATGGTTTCACCACCATCGTGCGTAAAACCCGTGGTGATGACATTGATGCAGCATGCGGACAGCTGGCAGGTGATGTTATTGACCGTACCAAACGTACCCTGCGTAAACGCATGCAGGGCGAGACGATCGCGGTTAAAGCTGTTTGATTATTATGCACTCACGGCGCATTATCTGCGCCGTGAAGCCTGGTCTTACTGAATAATCAGTCAGATTCGTTATGACTGAACAATAATTACGGTGCGTTTCATCCGACTTTCGGGCAGTATGTAACGACGTAACAACAGTTTAGCCGTACGGGCAGGGCTGTACTGTCATCTCCGGGCTGACAGTCTTATACTCTCTGTTCAAGGTTAACTGACCAGAAGTTTCGCGGTGCGGGTGGCATTGTGACTCACCGGCACCTGAACCCTTATTTTTCACGTACCAGTAGTTGTAGCGAATGAATACTGAAGCCACTCACGACCAACATGAAGCACTTTCCACTGGCGTTCGTCTTCGCAACGCCCGTGAACAACTCGGACTCAGCCAGCAAGCCGTTGCGGAACGCTTGTGCCTGAAGGTTTCCACGGTTCGCGATATTGAAGAAGATAAGGCGCCTGCCGATCTGGCTTCAACGTTCTTGCGCGGTTATATCCGCTCTTACGCAAAACTGGTCCATATCCCCGAAAATGAATTACTGCCAATGATGGAGAAGCAGGCACCGGTCCGTGCAGCAAAAGTTGCGCCGATGCAGACCTTCTCCCTGGGGAAACGTCGTAAAAAACGCGATGGCTGGCTGATGAGCTTTACCTGGCTGGTGCTGTTTGTGGTGATTGGCCTGACGGGCGCATGGTGGTGGCAAAACCACAAAGCCCAGCAGGAAGAGATCACCACCATGGCCGATCAATCCTCTGCTGAACTCAACCAGGCCGGAAGTGAGAATGCCCAGAACGTGCCGCTGAATACCGACGGTGCAGCGTCCTCAAGCGAGCCACAGACCGCAGCGCCAGACGCGTCGGCGACCGATGCAGCACAGGCTCCGTCAGCAACGGCTAACACCGCTGCGCCGCAGGCTCAGGATCAAAATGCGGTTGTTGCCCCTTCTCAGGCGAATGTTGATACTGCAGCGAACGTGCCTGCGGCTACTCAGCCTGCAGACAATAGCGCAGCGTCTCTGCCAACCAACCCGGCGGGTACGGCAACAGCAGCCGATCCCAACGCGCTGGTGATGAACTTCAGCGCCGACTGCTGGCTGGAAGTGACTGACGCGACAGGTAAAAAACTGTTCAGCGGCCTGCAGCGTAAAGATGGCACGTTAAACCTAACCGGCCAGGCTCCCTATAAACTTAAAATCGGCGCTCCGGCAGCGGTACAGATCCAGTATCAAGGAAAACCTGTCGACCTGAGCCGCTTTATCAGAACTAACCAGGTTGCACGTCTTACCGTTAATGCCGAACAATCAGCAGCACAGTAACAGACGGGCAACGCGGGAGATTTTTCATGCATAACCAGGCTCCGATTCAACGTAGAAAATCGAAACGGATTTACGTTGGGAATGTGCCAATCGGCGATGGGGCACCTATCGCCGTTCAGTCGATGACCAACACGCGCACTACCGATGTAGAAGCGACGGTCAATCAAATCAAAGCATTAGAACGTGTAGGCGCGGACATTGTTCGCGTCTCCGTCCCGACCATGGATGCCGCTGAGGCGTTCAAACTGATCAAACAGCAGGTCAGCGTTCCGCTGGTGGCTGATATCCACTTCGACTACCGCATCGCACTGAAAGTGGCCGAATACGGCGTCGATTGCCTGCGCATTAACCCGGGCAACATCGGTAACGAAGAGCGTATCCGCATGGTAGTGGACTGCGCCCGCGATAAAAATATTCCTATCCGTATCGGCGTTAACGCCGGTTCCCTGGAAAAAGACCTGCAGGAAAAATACGGCGAGCCGACGCCACAGGCGCTGCTCGAATCCGCGATGCGTCATGTCGATCATCTCGATCGTCTTAACTTCGATCAGTTCAAAGTCAGCGTAAAAGCGTCCGACGTGTTCCTGGCGGTGGAGTCTTATCGTCTGCTGGCAAAACAGATCGACCAGCCTCTGCACCTCGGGATAACCGAAGCGGGCGGCCTGCGCAGCGGCTCTGTAAAATCTGCGATCGGTCTGGGGCTGCTGCTCTCTGAAGGGATCGGTGACACCCTGCGCGTCTCGCTGGCGGCCGATCCGGTCGAAGAGATCAAAGTCGGTTTCGATATCCTGAAGTCGCTGCGCATTCGCGCGCGTGGGATCAACTTCATTGCCTGCCCAACCTGCTCGCGTCAGGAGTTTGATGTGATCGGGACGGTGAATGCCCTGGAGCAGCGTCTGGAAGACATTATCACCCCGATGGACGTCTCCATCATCGGCTGCGTGGTAAACGGTCCGGGTGAAGCACTGGTGTCAACCCTGGGCGTAACCGGCGGTAACAAGAAAAGTGGTCTCTATGAAGATGGCGTTCGTAAAGATCGTCTGGATAATAGCGACATGATCGACCAGCTTGAAGCCCGCATCCGCGCCAAAGCCGCCATGATGGACGAAACACAGCGTATCAGCGTTCAGCAGGTTGAAAAATAACGTGATGGGAAGCGTGCCGCTTCCCATGTATGATTGAACCCATTCTTTGGGTTTTTTTTGTATATAGAAAGAGAATAAACGTGGCAAAAAACATTCAAGCCATCCGCGGCATGAACGATTATCTGCCTGGCGAAACCGCCATCTGGCAGCGCATTGAAGGCACACTGAAGCAGGTGCTCGGCAGCTACGGTTACAGCGAAATCCGTTTGCCGATTGTAGAGCAGACCCCGTTATTCAAACGCGCGATCGGTGAAGTCACCGACGTGGTTGAAAAAGAGATGTACACCTTTGAGGACCGCAACGGCGACAGCCTGACCCTGCGTCCGGAAGGTACGGCGGGCTGCGTACGCGCCGGCATCGAACATGGTCTTCTGTACAATCAGGAGCAGCGCCTGTGGTATATCGGCCCGATGTTCCGCCACGAACGTCCTCAGAAAGGTCGTTATCGCCAGTTCAATCAGCTGGGTGTGGAAGTCTTTGGTCTGCAGGGCCCGGACATCGACGCCGAACTGATTATGCTGACCGCCCGCTGGTGGCGTGCGCTCGGTATCGCCGATCACGTTTCCCTTGAGCTGAACTCTATCGGTTCTCTGGAAGCTCGCGCTAACTACCGCGATGCGCTGGTTGCGTTCCTGGAACAGCATAAAGAGAAGCTGGACGAAGACTGCAAACGTCGCATGTACAGTAACCCGCTGCGCGTTCTGGATTCCAAAAACGCGGATGTTCAGGCACTGCTGAACGATGCGCCTGCGCTCGGTGACTACCTGGATGAAGAATCTCGCGAACACTTCGCGGGCCTGTGCAAGCTGCTTGAAGCGGCAGGCATCGCCTATACCGTGAATCAGCGCCTGGTGCGCGGTCTGGACTACTACAACCGCACCGTGTTTGAGTGGGTGACCACCAGCCTCGGTTCTCAGGGCACCGTATGTGCGGGCGGCCGTTATGACGGTCTGGTTGAGCAGCTTGGCGGTCGCGCAGCCCCTGCTGTTGGCTTCGCGATGGGCCTTGAGCGACTTGTTTTGCTGGTTCAGGCAGTTAATCCGGAATTTAAAGCAGATTCCGTTGTCGATATATACCTGGTGGCTTCAGGCGCGGAAACGCAGTCTGCGGCGATGCAGCTTGCCGAACGCGTGCGCGATGCGCTGCCGGGCGTTAAGCTGATGACCAACCATGGCGGCGGCAACTTTAAAAAACAGTTTGCTCGTGCCGATAAGTGGGGCGCAAGTATTGCACTGGTGCTGGGCGAGTCCGAAGTGGCTAACGGCGAAGTGGTGGTGAAGGACCTGCGCTCTGGTGAGCAGACAACGGTAACGCAGGACGGCGTTGCGGCGCACTTGCGCACTCTATTGGGCTAAGGAGAAGGACTGCGTGGAAATTTACGAGAACGAACACGATCAGGTCGACGCGATTAAGCGCTTCTTTGTTGAAAACGGCAAAGCGCTGGTTGTTGGGGTTATTTTAGGTGTCGGTGCGCTGGTGGGCTGGCGTTACTGGAACAATCATCAGGCAGATTCCGCGCGCGGCGCGTCCCTGTCCTATGAAAATACCGTGAGCGCAATTCGTGCCGATCAGCCGCAAACGCTGACGGCGGCAGAAAAATTTGCGGCTGACAACAAAAACACCTACGGTGCACTGGCTGCGCTGGAAGTGGCTCAGCAGTACGTTGATAAGAACGAACTGGATAAAGCCGCTGCACAGCTCTCTCAGAGCCTTGCTGCGGCAAGCGATGAGAACCTGAAAGCGGTGATCAATCTGCGCCTGGCACGTATTCAGGTTCAGCAGAAAAAAGCTGACGATGCGCTGAAAACGCTCGATACCATCAAAGGCGAAGGTTTTGCTGCCATCGTTGCCGATCTGCGCGGTGAAGCACTGCTGAGCAAAGGTGACAAAGCGGGCGCGCGTAAAGCGTGGCAAGCTGGCGTCGAGAGCAATGCTTCACCTGCGCTGAGCGAAATGATGCAGATGAAAATAAATAATTTGTCCGTCTGAGAGGGACCCGATGCAATTGCGTAAATTACTTCTGCCAGGACTGCTTTCTGTTACGTTATTGAGTGGTTGTTCACTGTTCAGTGGCGAAGAAGACGTTGTGAAAATGTCCCCACTGCCGACGGTTGAAAACCAGTTTACCCCATCCACCGCGTGGGATGTCTCCGTGGGCAATGGGATTGGTGATTTCTATTCCAACCTTCATCCTGCGTATGCAGACAGCGTTGTCTATGCCGCTGACCGCAAAGGTACCGTGAAAGCGGTGAACGTCGATGACGGGAAAGAAGTATGGTCCGTTAACCTGGCGGAAAAAGACGGCTGGTTCTCCCGTAAACCTGCACTGCTCTCTGGCGGTCTGACCGTTGCCGGTGGCCATGTTTACGTGGGCAGCGAAAAAGCGCAGGTTTATGCGCTGAACAGCAGCGACGGCTCTATTGCCTGGCAAACAACCGTAGCGGGTGAATCCCTGTCTCGTCCGGTGGTGAGCGACGGTCTGGTGCTGATTCATACCAGCAACGGCCAGCTGCAGGCGCTGAACGAAGCTGACGGTCTGGTGAAATGGACCGTTAACCTGGATATGCCTGCGCTCTCTCTGCGCGGTGAATCAGCACCGGCTACCGCATTTGGTGCTGCCATTGTGGGCGGTGACAACGGTCGCGTGAGCGCCGTGCTGATGCAGCAGGGTCAGATGATCTGGCAGCAGCGTATCTCTCAGGCCACCGGCTCAACGGAAATTGACCGTCTGAGCGACGTAGACACAACGCCGGTCATCGTTAACGGTGTGGTTTACGCGCTGGCCTATAACGGCAACCTGACCGCGCTGGATCTGCGCAGCGGCCAGATCATGTGGAAACGTGAGCTGGGCTCTGTGAACGATTTCATCGTTGAGGGCAACCGCATCTATATGGTTGATCAGAACGACCGTCTGCTGGCGCTGAGCACCGAAGGCGGCGTGACGCTGTGGACGCAAAGCGATCTGCTGCACCGTCTGCTGACCTCGCCTGCGCTGTACAACGGTAGCCTGGTGGTTGGCGACAGCGAAGGGTATATGCACTGGATCGATCCGGATAACGGCCGCTTTGTTGCACAGCAAAAAGTCGACAGCTCTGGCTTCCTGACCGATCCGGTTGTGGCCGACGGCAAACTGCTGATTCAGGCAAAAGACGGCACGCTGTACGCGATCACGCGTTAATTACCCGGCGGTTGTAGTATACTAAACGGCTCCTGTTCACTCAGGAGCCGTTTTGACATTTTTAAAAACGCCGCGAAAGCGACGTTATTTTGAATTTTATGAGGCTTCAAACATGGTACCTGTGGTCGCGCTTGTCGGGCGCCCTAACGTTGGAAAATCCACTCTTTTTAACCGTTTAACACGCACCCGTGATGCGCTGGTTGCGGATTTCCCGGGGCTGACGCGTGACCGTAAGTACGGTCGTGCAGAGGTGGAAGGACGCGAGTTCATCTGTATTGATACCGGTGGTATTGACGGCACAGAAGACGGCGTTGAAACCCGCATGGCGGAACAGTCGCTGCTAGCGATTGAAGAGGCGGATGTGGTGCTGTTTATGGTGGATGCGCGCGCTGGCCTGATGCCGGCGGACTCCGCTATTGCCAAACACCTGCGTTCACGCGAAAAGCCGACCTTCCTGGTGGCGAACAAAACTGACGGCATCGATGCCGATCAGGCCGTCGCGGATTTCTGGTCTCTGGGTCTGGGTGAAATCTACCCGATTGCGGCATCGCATGGCCGTGGCGTCACCAGCCTGCTGGAAACCGTTCTGCTGCCGTGGGTTGACGAAGTAAACCCGCCGGAAGAAGTGGACGAAGACGCTGAATACTGGGCGCAGTTTGAAGACGGAGAAGAGGGCGAAGAAGAGCCTGAAGACGACTTCAACCCGCAGGATCTGCCGATCAAGCTGGCCATCGTGGGTCGTCCAAACGTAGGTAAGTCTACGCTTACTAACCGTATTCTGGGTGAAGAGCGCGTGGTCGTTTACGACATGCCGGGCACCACCCGTGACAGTATCTACATTCCTATGCAGCGCGACGAGCGCGAGTATGTCCTCATCGACACCGCCGGGGTGCGTAAGCGCGGGAAAATCACCGATGTGGTGGAAAAATTCTCCGTTATCAAAACCCTGCAGGCGATCGAAGATGCCAACGTAGTGCTGCTGGTCATCGACGCACGCGAAGGTATCTCCGATCAGGATCTCTCTCTGCTCGGCTTTATCCTCAATAGTGGGCGCTCACTGGTTATCGTGGTCAACAAGTGGGATGGCCTGAGCAATGAAGTGCGCGAGCAGGTGAAAGAGACCCTCGACTTCCGTCTGGGCTTTATCGACTTCGCCCGCGTGCACTTTATCTCTGCGCTGCACGGCAGCGGGGTGGGTAACCTGTTCGAATCCGTGCGTGAAGCGTACGACAGCTCCACCCGTCGTCAGAGCACCGCGATGCTGACCCGCATCATGAATATGGCTGCTGAAGACCATCAGCCGCCGCTGGTGCGCGGCCGTCGCGTGAAGCTGAAATATGCCCACGCCGGTGGTTACAACCCGCCAATCGTAGTAATTCACGGCAACCAGGTGAAAGACCTGCCGGATTCCTACAAGCGCTATCTGATGAACTACTTCCGTAAATCGCTGGACGTAATGGGCACGCCTATCCGTATCCAGTTCAAGGAAGGGGAAAACCCGTTTGCCAACAAGCGCAACACCCTGACGCCAAACCAGATGCGTAAGCGTAAGCGCTTGATTAAGCACATTAAGAAAAGCAAATAATCTTTACCTGCCTCACGAAAGCCCGCGTTTATCGCGGGCTTTTTTTTGCCAAATCATACCGCCGGTTTTCTCTGTGTGAAGTCAATCACTATTCACTTTTAACCAAGTTTAAATCTAAGAAAGTAGACAATCGTCGAATTTTCATCTTAAAGTCCAGGGTCTGGTACTAGACAAAACTAGCGCCTGGTTATCAAATGGTTAACTAACTTTTCGCCGCATGTAAAAAATCGGCCAGATACGTAACTGGCCGGCGTACCTGCTGGTGTTTACAAGCACGACGACATACCTTTCGGGAGAATTATGCAATCCACTGTTAATCAAAAAGAGAGCCGAACGTTCTTCGGCCATCCGTATCCGCTCGGTTCCCTGTTCTTCACCGAGATGTGGGAGCGCTTCTCGTTTTACGGCATTCGTCCGTTACTGATCCTGTTTATGGCCGCCACCGTCTATGACGGCGGGATGGGCCTGGCGCGTGAAAACGCCTCGGCGATTGTCGGCATCTTTGCCGGTACCATGTACCTGGCCGCGCTGCCGGGTGGGTGGCTGGCCGATAACTGGCTCGGTCAGCAGAGAGCCGTCTGGTACGGTTCGATCCTGATTGCGCTCGGCCACCTGTCGATCGCGCTCTCTGCGGTGATGGGGAACAACCTGTTCTTTATCGGCCTTATGTTCATCGTGCTTGGCTCCGGGCTGTTCAAAACCTGTATCTCGGTGATGGTCGGCACCCTGTATAAAAAAGGCGACGCGCGTCGTGACGGCGGTTTCTCGCTGTTCTATATGGGCATCAACATGGGCTCGTTTATCGCGCCGCTGATTTCCGGCTGGCTGATCAAAACCCACGGCTGGCACTGGGGCTTTGGTATAGGCGGTATCGGGATGCTGGTGGCGCTGATTATCTTCCGCGTGTTTGCCGTTCCGGCAATGAAACGCTATGACGGCGAAGTCGGCCTCGACTCTACCTGGAACAGCCCGGTGGTGAAGCGTAACGGCGTGGGCGTTTGGCTGCTGGCACTGGCGGCAGGCGTGGCAACGATCGTGACGCTGATTGCGCAGGGCGTGATTGTGATTAACCCGGTCGCGGTAGCCAGCGTGCTGGTCTACGTGATTGCGGCGTCCGTTGCCCTCTACTTTATTTATCTGTTTGTCTTTGCGGGGCTGAACCGTAAAGAGCGCGCCAGGCTGTTGGTCTGCTTTATTCTGCTGATTTCAGCGGCGTTCTTCTGGTCCGCGTTTGAGCAGAAGCCAACCTCGTTCAACCTGTTTGCCAACGACTACACTAACCGCATGATTGGTGATTTTGAAATCCCGGCGGTGTGGTTCCAGTCAATCAACGCCCTGTTCATCATCCTGCTGGCACCGGTGTTTAGCTGGGCATGGCCGAAGCTCGCGAGCAAAAACATTCGCCCGAGCAGCATCACCAAGTTTGTTATTGGTATTCTGTGCGCGGCGGCAGGCTTTGGCCTGATGATGCTGGCGGCACAGAACGTGCTGAGCAGCGGTGGAGCGGGCGTGTCGCCGTTCTGGCTGGTGGGCAGCATCCTGATGCTGACGCTCGGCGAACTGTGCCTGAGTCCGATTGGCCTGGCGACCATGACGCTGCTTGCGCCGGAAAGAATGCGCGGCCAGATGATGGGGCTGTGGTTCTGCGCCAGCGCGCTGGGTAACCTGGCGGCGGGCCTGATTGGCGGTCACGTGAAGGCCGACCAGCTGGATATGCTGCCGGATCTCTTTGCTCGCTGCTCCATCGCGCTGCTGATTTGTGCCGCGGTACTGATCGTCCTTATTGTTCCGGTGCGCCGCATGCTGGAAAATGCGCAGACTAAACCGGCAGCTGAAGCCTGATAATGTTCAGCCTACCGGGGCAGTTATCCTGTCCCGGTAAAACCCAACAGGAGAGAATATGTCGATTACCTGCCCGGAATGCCAGGCACCGCTGGAGCCCCAGAACGGGGTAGCGCACTGCGACAGCTGTAATAAAGATATTGCGCTTGAAGCCCGCTGCCCGGAGTGCCATCAGCCGCTCCAGGTATTAAAAGCCTGCGGTGCGGTGGACTATTTCTGCCAGAACGGCCACGGTCTTATCTCTAAAAAACGCGTGGAGTTTGTTCGGGCCGAAGGTTAATCGCAGACGCAGCCTTCGCCTTTCTGCCACAGCTCGACCAGCGACTCGGGGGCTTCCTGCTCGGGTACCAGCACGATGATATCGGCGTAGTGCGCCTGATTTTGCCCGGTCCAGATAATCTGGATGCGGAAATAGCGCTGGTCGCCGCTGCCGGGTGAAGAGGCTTGCCCCGGCGGCAGACCGCGTGGAAAAGCCTGCTCCAGGATGCTCACCAGGCGCTGGCGCTGGGCCTCATTGAGCGAGGAGAGCGCGATGGTGCGCTGTCCGCTCAGCTTGGGAATAAAAGCGACGCCGCCTTCCCGGGCCAGCTCAACCACGGCGTCATCCGTCAGTTCCGGAACCTGCATTTACAACACTCCCACCTGTTCCCAGGCTTGTTTAATGGCCGCACCAGCGTCGCTGCCGGAGCGTTTCTCTCCGTGCGCGATCGTCAGCTTTGCGAAGGCCTCAAAATCCGCATCCTGCGCCAGTTTGCGATCGCAAACCGTGTCGTACCAGGCATAACCCGCTTTTTCCCAGGCGTAGCCGCCGATCGCCGTAGCGGCCAGATAAAATGCCCGGTTGGGGATGCCGGAGTTCAGGTGCACGCCGCCGTTATCCTCGCGCGTTTTAATGAAGTCTTTCATGTGCGCAGGCTGCGGGTCTTTGCCGAGCAGGGGATCGTCATAGGCGGTGCCGGGTTCAGACATTGAGCGCAGCCCTTTGCCGTTAATCCCTTTCGCCAACAACCCTTCACCAATGAGCCAGTCAGCCTTATCTGCGGTTTGCTTCAGATGGTACTGTTTAACCAGCGAGCCAAACACGTCCGACAGAGACTCGTTCAGCGCGCCCGACTGTTCAAAATAGATAAGCCCGGCTTCGGTCTCGGTCACGCCGTGGCTCAGCTCGTGCGCCACCACGTCGATGGCGATGGTAAAGCGGTTAAATATTTCCCCGTCGCCGTCGCCAAATACCATCTGCTGACCGTTCCAGAAGGCGTTCTGATATTCCCGGCCATAGTGAACGGTGCCGGTCAAAATAAGCCCTTTATTATCGAGCGAATCGCGCTGATATTCTTTCCAGAAGAAATCATGGGTAATACCTAAATAATCGTAGGCTTCATCCACCGCCACATCGCCGTTCGATGGCTGGCCTTCGTAACGCACCTGGGTACCCGGCAGCTCCTGGGTTTGCTTCGCGTCGTAAATATCGCGCTCCAGCTGTCCGGCTTTATTCACGTGCGGCGCGGCGGGTTTGCCGGGCATGTGGGCCATCAGCGTCTGGACGTGGGTTAAGGTCTGACGGGCACAGCGCTGCTGCGGCTCGGAACCGCTTTCGATAATACGACGAAGAATATAAGGTGGAATAACGCTATGAAGATGGGGCATGCTGCTCTCCTTATTAAAAAAGGGAATAGCAGCAGTATAGTAAGTAACCGGCGAGGAATTATCCGGTTTTACGCTGACGCGTTTTTTTCACCGGTTTAATTGATTTCACTTCGCTTTCTACCCAGCCGTCGGAAAGACGCGTCGTCAGCACATCGCCGGTATTCACCTGTTTGGTCTGCTTCAGCACTTTGCCGTCCGTCGCCGTCGTCACGCTATAGCCGCGCGCCAGCGTGGAGAGGGGGCTGACCGCTTCAAGATGGGTCACCGTATTGCCAAAACGTTCGCGGGTGGCGCTCAGCCGCGCCCGGATTGTCTCCGCCAGACGATACTCCAGCTGCTGGATCCGCGTTTGCGTGCGATAAATTTTCGGCTGCGGGTTCTGCTGGTTCAGGCGCTGCGTCACGCGCTGCTGGCGCGATACCGCGCGCTTAAGCTGCGCGTCCACTGCAACGTTCATGCGCTGACGCAGGCGCTCCAGCACGGTCTGCTGACGCGCCAGACGCAGCTGCGGGTGCTGCTGCTGAAGACGATGATGAAGCTGGGTAAAGCGGCGGGTACGGTTGGCAAGGAAGTAGTCCATCGCCATCTCAAGGCGCTGCTGGCCGTTCTGAATCTGACGCAGCAGCTCCAGCTGGTTGCGGCTGACCACTTCCGCCGCCGCGGACGGCGTAGGCGCGCGCAGGTCCGCGACAAAATCGGCTATCGTTACGTCAGTTTCGTGGCCGACGGCGCTCACCACGGGGATAAGGCTTGCAAAGATTGCCCGCGCCACGCGCTCGTCGTTAAAGCTCCACAAGTCTTCCAGCGAGCCGCCGCCGCGCCCGACGATTAATACGTCGCACTCCTGACGGGCGTTCGCCAGCTCAATGGCGCGAACTATCTGGCCCGGCGCATCGTCACCCTGAACGGCGGTCGGGTAGATGATGACGGGCAGGGAAGGGTCGCGACGCTTCAGCACGTGCAAAATATCGTGCAGTGCCGCACCGGTTTTCGAGGTGATCACCCCAACGCAGTGGGCAGGGGAGGGCAGCGGTTTTTTATACTGCTGGTCGAACAGCCCCTCGGCAGAGAGCCGGGCTTTTAGCTGTTCATACTTCTGCTGCAGCAGGCCTTCGCCCGCAGGCTGCATGCTCTCGACGATGATCTGATAATCGCCGCGCGGCTCATACAGAGTGATATTGGCGCGAACCAGAACCTGCTGGCCGTGCTGAGGACGAAACGTCACGCGACGGTTGCTGTTGCGGAACATCGCGCAGCGCACCTGGGCGGTGTCGTCTTTTAAGGTAAAGTACCAGTGACCGGAGGACGGCTGCGTGAAGTTAGAGATCTCACCGCTGATCCAGACCTGCCCCATTTCCTGCTCAAGCAGCAAACGCACCGTCTGATTCAGGCGGCTGACGGTATAAATTGAGGGAGATTGAGAGGATAACATGTGAGCGGGATCAAATTCTAAATCAGCAAGTTATTCAGTCGATAGTAACCTGCTGAGAGGCAATCGCAAGCTTTTTTATAAAAAAGTGTAGATGCAATCGGTTACGCTCTGTATAATGCCACGGCAATATTTAACCACCCAGGTCAGAGATATTGCCCATGCTACGTATCGCTAAAGAAGCACTGACGTTTGACGACGTCCTCCTCGTTCCCGCTCACTCCACTGTTCTGCCGAATACTGCCGATCTCAGCACGCAGTTGACGAAAACCATTCGCCTGAACATTCCTATGCTCTCTGCGGCAATGGACACCGTGACTGAAGCGCGCCTGGCTATCGCCCTGGCACAGGAAGGTGGCATTGGCTTTATTCACAAAAACATGTCTATCGAACGTCAGGCAGAAGAAGTTCGCCGCGTGAAGAAACATGAATCCGGCATCGTGTCTGACCCACAGACCGTTCTGCCAACCACCACGCTGCACGAAGTGAAAGCCCTGACCGAACGTAACGGTTTCGCCGGTTACCCGGTTGTGACCGAAGAGAACGAACTGGTTGGCATCATCACCGGTCGTGACGTGCGTTTCGTGACTGACCTGAACCAGCCTGTCAGCGTCTACATGACGCCAAAAGAGCGTCTGGTCACCGTTCGCGAAGGTGAAACCCGCGACGTGGTGCTGGCAAAAATGCACGAAAAACGCGTTGAAAAAGCGCTGGTTGTTGACGGCAGCTTCCACCTGCGCGGCATGATCACCGTTAAAGATTTCCAGAAAGCAGAACGTAAGCCTAACGCCTGTAAAGACGAGCATGGCCGTCTGCGCGTTGGCGCTGCGGTTGGCGCCGGTGCCGGTAACGAAGAGCGCGTTGACGCGCTGGTTGCTGCGGGCGTTGACGTCCTGCTGATTGACTCCTCTCACGGCCACTCCGAAGGCGTTCTGCAACGTATTCGCGACACCCGTGCCAAATACCCTGATCTGCAGATCATCGGCGGTAACGTGGCCACTGGCGCAGGCGCTCGTGCGCTGGCTGACGCTGGCTGCAGCGCGGTGAAAGTGGGTATCGGCCCTGGCTCTATCTGTACTACCCGTATCGTCACCGGCGTGGGCGTTCCGCAGATCACCGCCGTGTCTGACGCGGTTGAAGCGCTGGAAGGCACCGGTATTCCGGTTATCGCTGACGGCGGTATCCGCTTCTCAGGCGACATCGCCAAAGCGATCGCCGCGGGCGCAGCTGCCGTAATGGTAGGCTCCATGCTGGCCGGTACCGAAGAATCCCCGGGTGAAATCGAACTCTACCAGGGCCGTTCTTACAAATCTTACCGCGGTATGGGCTCCCTGGGCGCGATGTCCAAAGGTTCCTCCGACCGTTACTTCCAGACCGATAACGCCGCAGACAAACTGGTACCGGAAGGTATCGAAGGTCGCGTTGCCTATAAAGGCCGTCTGAAGGAGATCATTCACCAGCAGATGGGCGGCCTGCGCTCCTGTATGGGTCTGACCGGCTGTGGTACCATTGACCTGCTGCGTACTAAAGCGGAATTCGTACGCATCAGCGGTGCGGGTATCCAGGAGAGCCACGTTCACGACGTGACGATCACCAAAGAGTCCCCGAACTACCGTCTGGGCTCCTGATAAGTTTCCGCGCCCGGCTTCTGCCGGGCGCTCTGTTTTTGTTTCACTTGCCTCGGAATTAGCGTCAATGACGGAAAACATTCATAAACATCGCATTCTCATCCTGGACTTCGGTTCTCAGTACACTCAGCTGGTGGCGCGTCGCGTACGTGAACTGGGCGTTTACTGTGAGCTGTGGGCGTGGGATGTCACGGAAGCACAGATTCGCGAATTCAATCCAAGCGGCATCATCCTGTCCGGCGGCCCGGAAAGTACCACCGAAGAGAACAGCCCGCGCGCGCCGCAGTATGTGTTCGAAGCTGGCGTGCCGGTATTCGGCGTTTGCTACGGTATGCAGACCATGGCAATGCAGCTGGGCGGCCACGTAGAAGGCTCTAACGAGCGCGAGTTTGGCTACGCACAGGTAGAAGTCGTCACCGACAGCGCGCTGGTGCGCGGTATCGAAGACTCCCTGACCGCAGACGGCAAACCGCTGCTGGACGTGTGGATGAGCCACGGCGACAAAGTCACCGCCATCCCGTCTGACTTCGTGACCGTTGCCAGCACAGAAAGCTGCCCGTTTGCCATCATGGCGAACGAAGAAAAACGCTTCTACGGCGTGCAGTTCCACCCGGAAGTGACCCACACCCGTCAGGGTATGCGCATGCTGGAGCGCTTCGTGCGTGACATCTGCCAGTGTGAAGCCCTGTGGACCCCGGCAAAAATCATCGACGACGCCGTTGAGCGTATCCGCCAGCAGGTTGGCGATGACAAAGTGATCCTCGGCCTCTCCGGCGGCGTGGACTCCTCCGTGACCGCGATGCTGCTGCACCGCGCCATCGGCAAAAACCTGACCTGCGTCTTCGTGGACAACGGTCTGCTGCGTCTGAACGAAGCCCAGCAGGTCATGGACATGTTCGGCGACCACTTCGGTCTGAACATCGTTCACGTGGAAGGCGAGCAACGCTTCCTGGATGCGCTGAAAGGCGAGAACGATCCGGAAGCCAAACGTAAAATCATCGGCCGCGTGTTCGTGGAAGTGTTCGACGAAGAGGCGCTGAAGCTGGAAGACGTGAAGTGGCTGGCGCAGGGCACCATCTACCCTGACGTGATCGAGTCTGCGGCCTCCGCAACCGGTAAAGCACACGTCATCAAATCTCACCACAACGTGGGCGGCCTGCCGAAAGAGATGAAGATGGGCCTGGTTGAACCGCTGCGCGAGCTGTTCAAAGACGAAGTGCGTAAGATCGGTCTGGAACTGGGTCTGCCGTACGACATGCTCTACCGTCACCCGTTCCCGGGTCCGGGTCTGGGCGTGCGCGTGCTGGGCGAAGTGAAGAAAGAGTACTGCGACCTGCTGCGTCGCGCGGACGCGATCTTCATCGAAGAGCTGCACAAAGCTGACCTGTACAACAAGGTAAGCCAGGCGTTCACCGTGTTCCTGCCGGTTCGCTCCGTCGGCGTGATGGGCGATGGCCGTAAGTACGACTGGGTTGTCTCCCTGCGTGCGGTGGAAACCATCGACTTCATGACCGCGCACTGGGCGCACCTGCCGTATGACTTCTTAGGGCGCGTGTCTAACCGCATCATCAACGAAGTGAACGGTATTTCCCGCGTTGTGTATGACATCAGCGGTAAGCCACCGGCTACGATTGAGTGGGAATGATTTAACGACTGGCAATAGCCAGCGCGTAAAAACAGTAAAGTACTCTTAGCCCGCGTAACTGCGGGCTTTTTTGTACATATAGTTGGACATTTACATTTTGAATAATGATAGCTGACCCGAAGAGCCAGTTCGGTTTTTGTGCGCTGGCTAAAATGATCACGGTTTCGTGCCATTTCGTCTCATCATCTTTACTTATTTTACTTGCACCGTATTAGGAGGGCGTTTTATTTCTTTGCAGAAAGTTTTTTACGCAGAGTGGTTGCCCGGCGCAATACACCCACTTTAGGATTCATTGCAAGTGCCTGTTCATAGGCTTCCAAAGCGTCAGATAACTGCCCAAGCGATTCAAACGACTCCCCTCTGATCCTGTGAGCTAGCGCTCCCCAGTCATATCGTTCTCGGGCTCCCTGCGTAAGAGCTGTATCAGCGACGCTCAGAGCTTTCCTGGCGCTTTCCTCGGTGGTATCCGTCTTAAGCAACTCCTGCGCGGCCATAATCTTTGTGGTGTAATCACCTTTGTCCAACTGGGCTATCTGTAGTGATTCAGCATCAAGGAACTCACCAGCGGTGGAATAACGGAAGTATCCAAGATCACGCAGATTGACGCGTAGTTGGCATAACTCTCCGTCAGCGTTTGTATCGAATAAATAGCAATCTGCCCAGGTCCCGACGGGGCGAACTGTAAACATTTGCTGTCTTTTTTGAAGATCGAGAACCTCCAAAATATTACTGTCTTTATTATCTGCATTTGCTGTCTGGACAGCTGCGTACCGGCCACATTGGGACAAACCAATATTAAAGATATTGGCGCAGTAATGCCGACGGTAGATTTCATCACCGCTGGTGTTGATAGCGATGACATCCCCGCTAAGTGCACTACCGAAACCACAATCGTGGACTATGAAACTACCGGAATCAGAAACAGCGGCATCGACAGGGCGTGCAAAACATTTTAGCTCATACACAATCCTGTCAGAGGGGTAATCGACAAGAATGACACGGCCATTGCCCTTCATCCTGTGGCCTCCAAGGCTGCCACCATCCGAATCATCGCAGCCCACCACCCAGCGCTTATCCGGCGAAATATTTGCGTGACCGAAGAAGTAAGGGTGATCCACGGTAAGCCATTTACCCTCCAGTTCCGTGTTGCGTTCATACGTAGATGAAGGTTCTCTCTTGCCAGATTGATGTCCTAAAATACTGCGTAGTTTTCTAATTAAACCCATCGCCCTGTTTCCTGTTAGCCCTGCCTGGTAGCAATATAAGCCAGGTTTGTAATAATCGTAACGGACTAACCAGAATTTATTTGACGCGCCTCGAATTCCATCATAAAAAATTCACAAGAAATATGTTTAAAAAATAAAATATTCGTGTCATGAATATTTTACCGAAATATTTAGACCATGCTCCTATTTGCGGTTGATATCACCACAAATAAAGGAGTAGCTTGTAGTAGTGAAAAAGTTATATCCAATGGAGAATGACCATGAGCACATATGAACTTGTACGCAAAACAAAAATCGATGGTGATTTCGAAGGGTTTGATGACGAGGTTTTATTCAGGTTTGTTGACGGGACATACTGGATACAGGCGCAATACATGTACTGGTATCATTATGCCTATCGACCTGATGTCAATCTCTTACGAGCGAATGGGCGGTTTTATCTGCAGATAGATGGGAAAGACAAAGTTGTACCAGTCAGACAAATCACTGATGTCATCCAATCACGAATTGATGGCGAATTTAAAGGATGGGAAGGCGAAACCGTTTACACTCTCACTAACGGGCAGGTGTGGAAGCAATGCACCTACCACTATGAATACAAGTATTCATACAGACCGGAGGCATTAATTTACAATAGCGGAACAGGTTACAAAATGCAGGTTGAAGGTACTACAGCAGATGTGCGAAGAGTTAAGTAAAGCAATCACTGTGCACAGAGCCAGCTTATGCAAATAATAAATGTCCAGCGGCATTTAACGCCTCTGTCGCTATTCCTGGCAGAGCGAATAATCAGCCACCGTGAACAACAAGGTTAATCTAATGTTTCAGTACAAAATGGTCCAGGTTCCACCCAACATTTCAGTCAGGGCTAAAGACAACAAAATCGGTATTGCTGCGCAATACCTTGAGGACGTGGTCAACGAGTGGGCAGCGCAGGGCTGGGAATTTCAGCGAGTTGATACTATCGGTATTGAAGAACGACCGGGCTGTTTTGGCGGCAGTAAGGTCAAATTTATGCAGTACTATGTTATTACCTTCAGGAAAGAGGTGTAACTGTGCTGCGTAGTCTGAGTTTCTGGCTGATACTGCTTTACCGCAAACATGCACCAGACAGCGTCAGACGGCGCTGTCGCTATCATCCTTCATGTTCAAAATATACGTTTGTCAGCATCAAGCGCTTTGGTTTCTGCCGGGGATGGAAAATTGCATTCAAGCGTTTTCAGCGCTGCAGGCCGCCGAACGGTGGAATCGATTATCCACCACACCGTTGTCACTGAGTGAGCTAGCTTTCGGATGTCCTGCTAAGCGTCACGCTCTGGTCACAATGAATAATGCTGTACCAGAACGATTAAGAATAAAATAAGTTCTCCCGCAGCCTTATGGCGCTGGCGGTGATTACTTAGACGGATGATTTATCTACCTCATGAGTGCTGCCATTGCATTCACCGGTAATCAACAAAGCCGGGCTAAAGTGGATAGGCAATATGCAAAGTTATTTAGATACAGGAATGCATTTCCTGCGCCTCCTGCGTAAAGTAGAGCAGAGTTCCTAGATAAGAATTCAGCCAAACATTATTGTGGCCTGATGCATCTGGTTCCCCAATAACATGGAGTCTCTATGGAATATTTTGAAGCTAAATTATATTTATTAGGAAAGTGGCGAATTATTGCATTATTACTTAATGCTATGCTTTTCCTTGGTAGTTGCTACGGGTTGTACCTCACGGGGATCTTTACAAGGTCATGGTATAATGAAGGTAATGCTGCGGTGTGCTTATTGATTATATTTACCTCGGCATTAAGCATCATGTCTATCAATCAGCCAGTCATTATGGATAAGACTGATGACGAGGCATCTTCATTGCTATCTTTATGGTGGAAACGAAAGAAGCTCGAACATTTATCAAAAATAAAAGAATATAAAAAATAACGTAAAGTCTGCGGCCCGGCGTGCCGGGCCGGAGGCGTGAACTATTTTCCGCTGTTATCCCGGCGATACGCCAGCGCCACCACCAGCGACTGCACCAGGCACAGCGTTGCCGACTGTGACCGAAACGCATCAACCTGCGCCTCTTTCACCACAAAGCAGAGATCGCTGAACGTCGCCAGCGGGCTGATCTGGCTGTCCGTAATCACAATCTGCCGCGCGCCGACGCTGGCGGCGGTTTCGCTGACCATCACCGTCTCTTCCGCGTACGGCGAGAAGCTGATCGACACCACAATGTCGCGCGCCTTAATGCGGCTGATCTGCTCGCGCAGCATCCCGCCCATGCCGTCGAGCAGGATAGGGCGGCACTCCAGGTGGCTCAGGGCGTAGGTGAGGTAGGCCGCGACGCTGAAGGAGCGGCGCAGTCCGGCGATGTAGATGGTGTCGGCGTCGGCCAGCAGCTGTACCGCGCGCTCCAGCATTTCCGGTTCGGCGCGGGCGGCCAGCTGCTGGAGCGCCTGCGCGTTCGAGCGGGCGAACTCCTGCAGAATATCGAGCGGCGTTTCCGGCACGGCCTCGCTCTCCATCTCGCGGAACAGCCGGGCGCGGTCGCTGTAGCTGGCGGTCTCCTCCACCAGGTTCATGCGAAACAGCTGTTTCATTTCGTTGAAGCCGGTGAAGTCAAAGGCGTTGGCAAAGCGGATCAGCGTCGAGGGCGGCACGTCGGCGCGCTCGGCAATGACGGCAACCGTATCAAAGGCCACGCTGTTGGTGTTATCCAGCACGTAGCGGGAGACCTGCTGCAGCCTCTTGCTCAGGCTATCGTAGCGATCGCGGATTTGCTGCTGCAGTTCGTTCAGGCTGGTTGCTGTCGTCATGTTATCCCCCAAATACAGTCTTATGATTCTAAACGCAAAACCGCGTCTTTTAAATGTCGGCCATCCATCTGGCAGCAAAAATGAAACAGAAACTTCAGTCATTTCCTCGCCCGAAATCCCTTAATAGCGCACGCTGCGTCAGTGTTGTTGGCTGTTAACATAAAAATCCATCCTTGATCACAATAATCATCATTTATTTTATTTCAAATTAAAATGGAATATTTGTTTCATATATAGTGTTCAGTACACAGTGTTCAGTTAACAGTCACGTATCAACAGCGAGAGGTTAAGGATGGAGACGGTAGCGAATTTTATTCACGGCGAATGTGTCACCGGTTCAGGCCAGCGCGTTCAGGCGATCTTCAACCCGGCCACCGGCGAGCAGATCCGCCAGGTGGTGATGAGTACGGCGCAGGAAACGGAGCAGGCGATTGCCGCCGCGCAGCAGGCGTTTCCGGCGTGGGCGCGCCATGCTCCGCTTAAGCGCGCGCGCGTGATGTTCCGCTTCAAGGCGCTGCTGGAAGAGAACATGGAGCGACTGGCCCGCATCATCAGCGAAGAGCACGGCAAGGTCTTCTCCGATGCGGTGGGCGAACTGACCCGCGGCCTGGAAGTAGTAGAATTTGCCTGCGGCATCCCACATCTGCAAAAGGGTGAACACTCTGCGAACGTCGGTACCGGCGTCGACAGCCACTCGCTGATGCAGCCGCTCGGCGTCTGCGCCGGGATCGCCCCGTTTAACTTCCCGGCGATGGTGCCGATGTGGATGTTCCCGATTGCGCTGGCGACTGGCAACACCTTCGTGCTGAAGCCGTCGGAAAAAGATCCTTCTCTGGCGCTCGCGCTGGCGCAGCTGCTGAAAGAGGCCGGCCTGCCGGAGGGCGTGTTCAACGTGGTGCAGGGCGATAAGGAGTCCGTTGACGTGCTCCTGACCGACCCACGCGTGCAGGCGGTGAGCTTTGTCGGCTCCACGCCGATTGCGGAATACATTTACCAGACCGCGTCCGCCCACGGAAAGCGCTGCCAGGCGCTGGGCGGCGCGAAAAACCACTGCATTCTCATGCCGGATGCCGACATGGAGATGGCGACTAACGCCATCATGGGCGCGGCCTACGGCGCGGCGGGCGAACGCTGCATGGCGCTCTCGGTGGTGCTGGCGGTGGGGGATAAAACCGCCGATGACCTCTGCGCCCGGCTGGAGAAACAGATTGCCGCGCTGCGCGTCGGACCGGGCCTGGACCAGTCGCCGGAAAACGAAATGGGGCCGCTCATCTCCTCCGCGCACCGCAGCAAGGTGCTGGGCTACATCGACAGCGGGGAAGCGCAGGGAGCGAAACTTCGCGTGGACGGTCGCGGCTTCAGCGTGAAGGGCCACGAGCAGGGCTACTTCGTCGGGCCGACGCTGTTCGATAACGTCACCCCGGAGATGACCATCTATAAAGAAGAGATTTTTGGCCCGGTGCTTTCTGTGGTGCGCGTAGCAGATTACGCCAGCGCGGTGGATCTGATTAACCGCCATGAATATGGTAATGGTTCAGCGATCTTCACCCGCGACGGCGGCTGCGCGCGCCGCTTCTGCGAAGAGGTGCAGGCGGGCATGGTGGGCGTCAACGTGCCGATCCCGGTGCCGATGGCATTCCACAGCTTCGGCGGCTGGAAACGTTCCATCTTTGGCGCGCTCAACGTTCACGGCAGCGACGGCGTGCGCTTCTACACCCGAATGAAAACCATCACCGCGCGCTGGCCGGAAATGCAGCAGGAGACAGGCGCTGCGTTCTCCATGCCGACGCTGGGCTGACAGGAGATTTTATGCAAACCGAACGTATGACCATGGCCCAGGCGCTGGTCCGGTTCCTGAATCAACAGTACGTCAGCGTGGATGGCGATGAAACGCCCTTCGTGGAGGGTGTCGCCACCATCTTTGGGCACGGCAACGTGCTGGGCATTGGCCAGGCGCTGGAGCAGGATCCGGGCCATCTGCAGGTGATGCAGGGCTGCAACGAGCAGGGCATTGCCCATATGGCGACGGGATTCGCCAAACAGCACCGCCGTCAGCGCATTTTTGCCGTCACCTCCTCCGTCGGGCCGGGCGCCGCCAATATGGTCACGGCGGCGGCCACCGCCACGGCGAACCGCATCCCGCTCCTGCTGCTGCCGGGCGATATCTACGCCAGCCGCCAGCCGGACCCGGTGCTGCAGCAGATCGAGCAGTATCACGATCTCAGCATCAGCACCAACGACTGCTTCCGTCCGGTCTCCCGCTACTGGGACCGGATTAACCGCCCCGAGCAGCTGATGAGCGCCATGCTAAGCGCGATGCGAACGCTCACTGACCCCGCCAATACCGGCGCGGTGACCATCTGCCTGCCGCAGGACGTGCAGGGAGAGGCCTGGGACTACCCGCTGAGCTTCTTCGCGCGTCGCGTGCATCACATCGAACGCCGTCCGCCCGATCCGCAGCGTCTGGCGCAGGCGCGGGCGCTGATCGCCCGCAAGCGTCGTCCGCTGGTGGTGTGCGGCGGCGGCGTGCGCTATTCCGGCGCGCATGAGGCGTTTCGCGAATTTGTCGAAACGCTGCGGCTGCCGTTTGCCGAAACCCAGGCCGGAAAGGGAGCGCTGGTAAGTGACCACCCACTTAACCTGGGCGGCATAGGGGTGACGGGCGGAATGGCCGCCAACCAGCTCGCGCCGCAGGCCGATTTAGTGATTGGCATCGGCACGCGCCTTACCGACTTTACCACCGGCTCCAAGGCGCTCTTTTCCCACCCGGACGTCGAATTCCTGCTGCTGAACGTGGCCGAGTTTGATGCCCTGAAGCTGGACGCCACCGCGCTGATTGCCGATGCCCAAACCGGGCTCCAGGCCTTGACCCACGCGCTCGGGGATTACCGCAGCGGCTGGGGAGAGGCGATCGCTCAGGCGAAGTCTGCCTGGCGCGACGAGTGCCGCCGCCTGTGGGATCGCCAGTGGTGTCCTGACGACGCGCCCGAAGTGGCGGGGCACCTGGATGCGCAGCTGGCGGAATACGGCGAGACGCTCAACACCCGCCTGACCCAGACGCGGGTGCTGGGGCTGATCAACCAGCATATTGAAGATAACGCCATCGTGGTGGGCGCGGCCGGTTCGCTGCCGGGGGATTTACAGCGCCTCTGGCAGGTTAAAACGCCGGACAGCTATCACCTGGAGTACGGCTACTCCTGCATGGGCTACGAGATTGCGGCGGCCATCGGCGCGAAGCTCGCCAGACCCGAGCAGCCGGTGTACGCCATGGTGGGGGATGGCTCCTACATGATGCTGCACTCCGAGCTGCAAACCGCCGTTCAGGAGGGCATTAAGGTCACCGTTCTGCTATTTGATAACGCCAGCTTCGGCTGCATTAATAACCTGCAGATGGGGCACGGCATGGGCAGCTTTGGCACCGAAAACCGCCACCGCAACCCGGAAACCGGGCGTCTCGACGGGCCGCTGGTGAAGGTCGACTTTGCGCAAAACGCGGAAAGCTACGGCTGCCGCGCGTGGCGGGTGAACGATGAGCAAAGCCTGCTGGCGGCGCTGGAGGCGTCGCGGGCGCATCCCGGCCCGACGCTGCTGGACATCAAGGTATTGCCGAAGACCATGACTCACGACTACGCCTCCTGGTGGCGAACCGGTGATGCGCAGGTGGCGGCGTCGTCTGCCGTGCGTGAGGCCGCTGAGCAAACGCAGGCGCAGGTGAAAAAAGCCCGTCAGTATTAAGTTTTCCTGCCGTAACGAAATTTTCATTTCATTTTTGTTTTCCCCTCACCCTAACCCTCTCCCACAGGGAGAGGGGACGGATCGGTGCGGTTTTTTACTCCCTCTCCCTGAGGGAGAGGGCCGGGGTGATGGGAGTTGCCGCATGCCCACTCATGTTGTGAGATTGATAACAAAATTTATCTCATTCATCTCAAAAGTGTTAACCCGCACTCAAAAACATAATTTTCACTATTTATAAAAATGAAATAAATGTTTTATTTATAGGGTCGTTAGTTCACAGCATTCACCAACACCGGGAGCCGTTATGTTTAACATTGCTTTACTGGGCGCTGGCCGAATTGGCCAGGTACATGCAGCTAACATCGCCAGCCACGGCGCGACCACGCTCTGGTCCGTGGTTGACCCGAATCAGGAATTTGCCACCCGTCTCGCCGCGCAGTATCAGGCCCGCCAGCAGAGCCTGAACGAGGCGATGACCGACCCTAACGTTCACGCCGTGCTGATCGCCTCCGCCACCGATACCCACGCGTACCTGATTGAAATGGCCGCCCGCCACGGCAAGGCCATCTTCTGCGAAAAGCCGGTACACCTCGACCTCGCCCGCGTGCGCGACTGCCTGAAGGTGGTCAAAGAGTACGACGTGCCGCTGTTCATCGGCTTTAACCGCCGCTTTGACCCGCAGTTTCGCCGCGTGAAAACCGACGCGCAGGCCGGGCGCATCGGCAAACCGGAATCGCTGCTGATCATCTCTCGCGACCCGTCTCCGCCGCCTGCGGAGTATGTGCGCGTCTCCGGCGGCATGTTCCGCGATATGACCATTCACGACTTTGACATGGCGCGCTTCATCATGGGCGAAGAGCCGGTGTCGGTGTATGCCCAGGGCAGCAACCTGGTGGATCCGGCGATTGGCGAGGCGGGAGATATCGATACCGCGTTTATCGTTCTGAAATATGCCTCCGGCGCGATGGCGACCATCGTCAACAGCCGCCGTTCATCTTACGGCTACGACCAGCGCCTGGAGCTGCACGGCTCCGAAGGGCTGCTGTGCGCGGGCAACATTCTGGAAAACCAGGTGCAGCACTACGGCAAACAGGGCTGCACCAGCGCGCTGCCGGAACACTTCTTCCTGCAGCGCTACAAATCCGCTTACGCCGCGGAATGGGAACACTTTGTTGCGGTCCTGCGCGGCGAAGCGGTGCCTGACTGCAGCGGCGATGATGGTGAACGTGCGCTGTACCTTGCGGATAAAGCGCTGGAGTCATTGCGCAGCCAGCGCGAGATCGTCCTCTAAACACAACAACCCTACACAGAGAGACATAATAATGAAAAAACTGATCGTAGCCGCCCTCATCGCCATGACGTCCGGGGCCGCCCTCGCCGAAAACGAGCAAATCGTTTTCAGTACGCCAAACCTGGCCATGCCGTTTGAAGTTCACATGCAGCGCACGGCGGTGAAAGCCGCAAAAGAGATGGGCGTGAAGCTTCAGGTGCTGGACGGGCAGGGCAGCTCGCCGAAGCAGGTGGCTGACCTGGAAAACGCCATCACCCGCGGGGCGCAGGGCTTTATCGTCTCCCCGAACGACGTCAACGCGGTCTCCAGCGCTGTGGATGAAATTCAGGATGCAAAGCTGCCGATCGTCACTCTTGACCGCTCCGTCGACAGCCAGAAGAAAGTGCCGCACTTTGGCGCCAACAACTACAAGGGCGGCCAGGCGGTTGGCGACTTCGTTAAAACCAAATTCCCCGACGGCGCGGACATCATTCTCCTCACCGGTCAGCCGGGCTCCTCTTCCAACATTGAACGCACCAAAGGGATCCGCGACAGCCTGAAGGCGGGCGGGGATAAGTACAAGATCGTCGCCGATCAGACCGGCAACTGGATGCGTTCTGAAGGAATGCGCATCGTTGAAAGCGTTCTGCCTTCGCTGCCGAAGCGCCCGCAGGTGATCCTCTCCGCCAACGACGATATGGCGCTGGGCGCGATTGAAGCGCTGCAGAGCCAGGGCGTGAAGCCGGGCGAAATCCTCGTGACCGGGTTTGATGCGGTGCCGGAAGCGCTGGCCCGCGTGCGCGACGGCTGGCTGGCGGTAACGGCGGATCAGCGCCCGGGCTTTGCGGTGCAGACGGCGATGAGCCAGCTGGTGGCCAACGTGCGCGAGAAGAAAGCCATCACCGGGGCCGACTACCCGCCGACGCTGATCACCAAAGAGAACCTGCAGCAGGCTGAGCGTATCGGTGAGGCCGGTAACTAATATGTCCCGAGCCGCCTCTGGCGGCTCATCATGAGGAGGAGCAGACTGATGTCGCAACCCTTACTGAAAGTGACCGACCTGGCAAAAAGCTTTTCCGGCGTCTGGGCGCTGAGCAGCGCTCAGCTGACCGTTGGCAGCGGCGAAATTCACGCCCTGCTGGGGGAAAACGGGGCGGGAAAATCCACGCTGCTGAAGGCGCTCGCGGGCGCGCAGCCGCAAACGCGCGGGGATATCTGGTTCAACGGCGAAACGCTGCCGGTGGACGACTCCCCGGTGGCGCGCCAGAACAAGGGCATTATCACCATCTATCAGGAATTCAACCTGCTGCCCAACATGACCGTCGCGGAAAACATGTTTCTCGGTCGCGAGCCGCGCAGGCGCAACCTGATCGTCGACGAAAGGGCGGTCAACCAGGAGGCGCAGGTCATTCTCGATTACCTCCAGCTGAACGTTGCGCCGACCACGCCTGTCGCCCGCCTGAGCGTCGCCCAGCAGCAGATGGTGGAGATCGCCCGGGCGCTGACCCTCAACGCCCGGTTAATCATTATGGACGAACCTTCCGCCGCGCTGAGCGACAGCGAGGTGGAAAGCCTGCACCGCGTGGTGCGGGAGCTTAAAAACCGCGGCGTGAGCATTATTTACGTTACCCACCGTCTGCACGAAGTTTTCCAGCTCTGCGATCGCTTCACCGTTTTCCAGGACGGCCGCTTTACCGGCACCGGCGCGGTGGCGGAGACCAACGTCGAACAGCTGATCCGCCTGATGGTCGGGCGCGACGTGGCCTTTAACCGCCGTCCGGCCAGCGAAACGCATCATGAAGACAAACCCGTCCGCCTGGCGGTGAAGGGGCTGAGCCGCGAAAAGCCGCCGCTGGATCCGCACGGCATCGCCCTGCACGACATCAGCTTCCACGTCCACGCCGGGGAAGTTCTGGGCATTGCCGGGCTGGTGGGCGCGGGACGTACCGAGGTGGCGCGCTGCCTGTTTGGCGCAGACGCGTTTACCTCCGGGAGCTTTGAGCTGGACGGCGTGCCGTACCAGCCGCGCGACCCGCTGTATGCCCTCGACCAGGGCGTGGCGCTGGTGCCGGAAGATCGCAAAAAAGAGGGGGCGGTGCTGGGGCTGTCGATCCGCGACAACCTGTCGCTCTCCTGTCTCTCCTCGCTGCTGCAGTGGTGCTGGTTCGTGAACACCCGCAAAGAGGACGATCTGATTGAGTCCTACCGCAAGGCGCTGCAGATCAAAATGGTCAACAGCGCGCAGGAGGTGCGCAAGCTCTCCGGCGGCAACCAGCAAAAGGTGATCCTCGCGCGCTGCATGGCGCTCAACCCGCGGGTGCTGATCGTCGATGAGCCGACGCGCGGCATCGACGTGGGGACCAAATCGGAAGTGCACCAGGTGCTGTTTGACATGGCGAAAAAGGGCGTGGCGGTGATCGTGATCTCCTCCGATCTGCCTGAGGTGATGGCGGTGTCTGACCGGATCATCACCCTCAGCGAAGGCCGGGTGACCGGCGAGATCCACGGCGACGATGCCAACGAAGAACGGCTGATGACGATGATGGCCATCAACCACAACGCCCTGAACGCGGCATAACGGAGTTTCTCATGACGCAGATGATTTCTAAAACGCAGGCCCCGGTCAAACGCGCCGGACGCATCGATCCCATCGCCTTCTTCGAGCGCTTCGGGGTGCTGATTTTCATGATCCTGCTGCTGATCTTCTTCCAGTCGCAGAACAGCAACTTTTTCTCTGAACGCAATATTTTCAACATCCTGACCGAAGTGTCCATCTACGGGATCATGGCCGTGGGGATGACCTTCGTCATTCTCACCGCCGGGATCGACCTCTCCGTGGGCTCCATTCTGGCGGTGTGCGCCATGACCGCGGCGTACGTGATCAAAGGCGACAACTTCACCACCGTCGACCCGAACGCCTGGGGCGGCATGAGCTGGCTGATTGGGCTGGGGATTTGTCTGGCGATGGGCACGGCGATTGGCTTCCTGCACGGCCTGGGCGTCACCCGCCTGCGCCTGCCGCCGTTCATCGTCACCCTCGGCGGGATGACAATCTGGCGCGGCCTGACGCTGGTGATTAACGACGGCGCGCCGATCGCCGGTTTCGATCAGGGCTACCGCTGGTGGGGACGCGGGGAGCTGCTCGGCATCTCTATTCCTATCTGGATCTTCGCCATCGTCGCCGTCGGCGGCTATCTGGCGCTGCATAAAACCCGCTGGGGACGCTTCGTCTACGCCATCGGCGGCAACCCGGAGGCGGCGCGACTGGCGGGGGTCAACGTGAAGCGCGTGCTGGTCAGCGTCTACGTGCTGATCGGCTGTCTGGCCGGGCTGGCGGGCTTCATCCTGAGCGCGCGTCTGGGGAGCGCCGAGGCGGTAGCCGGGATCTCCTTTGAGCTGCGCGTCATCGCCTCGGTGGTGATCGGCGGCACCTCGCTGATGGGCGGCTACGGGCGCATCGGCGGCACCATTATCGGCTCCATCATCATGGGCATTCTGATTAACGGCCTGGTGCTGATGAACGTCTCGGCCTACTACCAGCAGATTATCACCGGATTAATTATCGTTCTGGCGGTGGCATTCGATACCTATGCCAAAAGCCGTCGCGGCGCACTGTGAGGATCACGATGAAAGAGGTTCGTATTGGATTAATTGGCACCGGGTATATCGGCAAGGCGCACGCTATCGCCTATGCCCAGGCCCCGACGGTGTTCAACCTGCGCGGCAGGCTGGTGCGCGAGATGGTGGCGGAAGTCACGCCGGAGCTGGCGGCAGCGCGCGCGCAGGCGTTTGGCTTCAACCGCTCCACCGGGGACTGGCGGGCGCTGGTGGCCGACCCGGCCATTGACGTGGTGGATATTTGTTCCCCCAACCATCTGCATAAGGAGATGGCGCTGGAGGCGATCCGCCACGGCAAGCATGTGTACTCGGAAAAGCCGCTGGCGCTGAACGCCCACGACGCGCGTGAAATGGTTGAGGCTGCACAGCGGGCAGGAGTGAAAACGCTGGTGGGGTTCAACTACATGAAGAACCCGACGGCGCAGCTGGCGAAGGAGATTATCGCGCGAGGCGAGATTGGCGAGGTGATCCACTTCTACGGCACCCACAACGAAGACTATATGGCCGACCCGCTTTCGCCCATTCACTGGCACTGCTTCAAAGAGACCGCCGGGCTGGGGGCGCTGGGCGACCTCGCGGCGCATATCGTCAACATGGCCCAGTACCTGGTCGGGGATATCGAGCAGGTCTGCGGCGATCTGAAGATCGTGGTCCCGGCGCGACCGGCGAAGGCCGGATCGTCTGAGATGATTGCCGTTGAAAACGAGGATCAGGCCCACGCGATGGTGCGTTTCGCGGGCGGGGCGCAGGGCGTGATTGAAACCTCCCGCGTTGCCTGCGGACGCAAGATGGGGCTCTCGTACGTCATCACCGGGACGAAAGGCGCCATCAGCTTCACCCAGGAGCGCATGGCCGAGCTGAAGCTCTATCTGCATGACGATCCTGTGAACCGTCAGGGGTTCCGCACGCTGCTCGTCGGCCCGGCGCACCCGGACTACGCCGCGTTCTGCATGGGCGCGGGCCACGGGATTGGCTTTAACGATCAAAAAACGGTGGAGGTGCGCGACCTGGTGGACGGGATTGCCGCCGACGCGCCGATGTGGCCGGACTTCGAAGAGGGCTGGAAGGTGTCGCGCGTGCTGGACGCGATTGCGCTCTCGCACCGGGAAGGCCGCTGGCTGAACGTGAACGACATTGTCTGATGAGGTATCAACGTGGAAAAGCAGTTTGATGTGATATGCATGGGCCGCGTGGCGGTAGACCTCTACAGTCAGCAGATTGGTGCCCGTCTGGAGGACGCGTCGAGCTTCGCCAAATATCTCGGCGGGTCGTCGGGTAACGTGGCGTACGGCACCGCGCGTCAGGGTTTACGTTCGTCGATGCTGGCGCGCGTCGGCGATGAACATATGGGCCGCTTCCTGCGGGAAGAGCTCAACCAGGTGGGCTGCGATACCAGCCATCTGATTACCGATAAACAACGACTTACGGCGCTGGTGCTCCTCGGCATTAAAGACCGGGACACCTTTCCACTGATTTTTTATCGCGATAACTGCGCGGATATGGCGATTACCGCCAGCGATGTGGACGAAAGCTACATTGCCTCCGCACGTTGTCTTGCCATCACCGGGACTCACCTTTCTCATCCGCAGACCCGCGAGGCGGTGCTGACGGCGCTGGGCTATGCCCGCCGTCACGGCGTGCGCACGGTGCTGGACATCGACTATCGTCCGGTGCTGTGGGGGCTCACCTCCTTAGGCGACGGCGAAACGCGTTTTATCGCCGCCGAGAAGGTCACCCGCGAGCTGCAGGAGGTTCTGCACCTCTTCGACGTCATTGTCGGCACCGAAGAGGAGTTTCACATTGCGGGCGGCAGCACGGATACCCTCCAGGCGCTGGAGCAGGTGCGCGCCGTCAGTGACGCTGCGCTGGTCTGCAAACGCGGCGCGCTCGGCTGCTCGGTCTATACCGACGCCATTCCGCCCCGGCTGGACGACGGCCTGACGGTGACCGGCGTGCGCGTGGAGGTGCTGAACGTCCTCGGGGCGGGGGACGCATTTATGTCCGGCCTGCTGCGCGGCTACCTGAACGACGAAGGCTGGGAGCAGGCGTGCCGCTACGCCAACGCCTGCGGCGCGCTGGTGGTTTCGCGCCACGGCTGCGCCCCGGCGATGCCGAGCAAAATCGAGCTGGATGACTATCTTTCCCGCGCCGCGAACGTGCCGCGCCCGGATCTCGACCCGCGTCTTAACCATCTCCACCGGGTGACCACTCGCCGCCGCGAATGGCCGGAGCTGTGCGTGATGGCCTTCGACCACCGCAGCCAGCTTGAGGATATGGCGATGCAGTGCGGCGCGTCGCTTAAGCGCATTCCGGCGCTGAAGCAGCTGATCCTGCAGGCCAGCCGCGAGGCGGCGAGCCGCGCCGGGCTGGAAGGCAAAGCCGGTCTTCTGTGCGACGGCACCTTTGGTCAGGACGCGCTGAACGCGATCACCGGGGAAGGGTGGTGGATTGGTCGTCCCATCGAGCTGCCGGGTTCCCGGCCGCTGGAGATGGAGCACGGCAACATCGGCACCCAGCTTATCAGCTGGCCGCAGGAGCACGTGGTGAAGTGCCTGGTCTTTTTCCACCCGGAAGATGCCCACGGCCTGCGCCTGGAGCAGGAGCAGAAAATCGCCGAGGTGTACCACGCCTGCTGCCGTTCCGGGCACGAGCTGCTGCTGGAGGTGATCCTACCTGCGACCATGCCGCGCAGCGACGAGCTCTACCTGCGCGCCATCTCCCGCTTCTACAACCTCGGCATTTACCCGGACTGGTGGAAGCTGCCGCCGCTCTCCGCCGACGGCTGGACGGCGCTGAGCGAGATTATCGAACGCCGGGACCCGCACTGCCGCGGGGTGGTGATCCTCGGCCTGGACGCCCCGGCGGAACAGCTGCGCGCCGACTTCAAAGCCGCAGCGGGGCAGACGGTAGTGAAAGGCTTCGCCGTGGGGCGCACGCTGTTTGGCGATGCCTCCCGCGCGTGGCTGAAGCACGATATTGACGATGCGCAGCTGGTGGCGCGCATCCGGGACAACTACCTGCAGCTTATCGCCTGGTGGCGCGAGCGCGGACACGCATAATGGAGACGACAATGAGTGTGCAATTAGGCATTAACCCGCTGACGTGGACGAACGACGATCTGCCTTCTCTCGGCGCGGAAACCTCGCTGGAAACCTGTCTGAGCGAAGGTAAAGAGGCCGGTTTTGCCGGCTTCGAGCTGGGCAATAAATTCCCGCGCGAAGCGCGCCTGCTTGGCCCCATCCTGCAGCGTCACGACCTGCAGCTGGTCTCAGGCTGGTACTCTGGCCGCCTGCTGGAGCGCAGCGTGGAGGAGGAGATCGCCGCCGTGCAGCCGCACCTGACGCTGCTGCGCGAGCTGGGGGCGAAGGTGCTGGTGTTTGCGGAAGTGAGCGGCTGCATTCACGGCGAGCAGCAGACCCCGGTGCATCTGCGCCCGCGCTTCCCGCAGGAGCGCTGGAAGGAGTACGGCGAGAAGCTCACCGAATTTGCCCGCTATACGCAGCAGCAGGGCGTGCAGATTGCCTACCATCACCATATGGGCACCGTGATTGAGTCCGCCGAGGACGTGGACAACCTGATGATCCACACCGGCGAGGCGGTCGGACTGCTGCTGGATACCGGCCATCTGACCTTTGCCGGGGCCGATCCGCTGGCGGTGGCGCAGCGCTGGGCGTCGCGCATCAACCACGTTCACTGCAAAGACGTGCGCGCCGACGTGCTGGCGGACGTGAAAAACCGCAAAACCAGCTTCCTCGATGCGGTGCTGAGCGGCGTGTTTACCGTGCCGGGCGACGGCTGCGTCGATTACCCACCTATTATGCGGCTGCTGAAGGCGCAGGATTATCACGGCTGGCTGGTGGTCGAGGCCGAGCAGGATCCGGCGATTGCCCATCCGCTGACCTACGCCCGTCTGGGGTATAACAACCTGAGCCGCCTGGCGCGCGACGCCGGACTGATTTGAGGAGGGAACATGTCACGTCTGTTATCACGCTGGCAACAGCCGAACGCGGAGGGGCGCACCCAGTGTGTTACACCGGAAAGCGCAGGGTGGGGCTACGTCGGCTTTGAGGCGTATGAGCTGCAGGAGGGGCAGACGCTGACGCTGCCCGCCGTCAGCGAAGAGCGCTGCCTGGTGCTGGTCGCCGGGCGGGCCTCCATCAGCACGCCTTCCGCGCAGTTTAACGATATCGGCGAGCGGATGAGCCCCTTCGAGCGCATTAAGCCGTGGGCGGTGTACGTCACCCCGCAGGAGACGGTGCAGGTGAAGGCGCTGACGACGCTGGAGCTGGCGGTCTGCGCCGCGCCGGGCAAAGGCACGTATCCGACGCGGCTGATTGCGCCGCAGGATATCGACGGTGAAGCGCGCGGCAAAGGTCA
Source organism: Enterobacter cloacae complex sp. ECL352 (assembly GCF_020149545.1). NCBI lineage: Bacteria > Pseudomonadati > Pseudomonadota > Gammaproteobacteria > Enterobacterales > Enterobacteriaceae > Enterobacter > Enterobacter cloacae complex sp. ECL352. The sequence continues at coordinate 1,100,053 of NZ_CP083709.1, read as the reverse complement.
TAACCAGCGCTACGTGCATAATATTTTGCCGGAAGACAGGCCCGCCGACAGCCTGCTGGTGGTGGAGGTGTGGACCAGTGAGGGCTGCACCAGCTCGTATCCGAGCCACAAGCACGACACGGATAACCCGCCGCAGGAGACCTATCTGGAGGAGACCTACTACCATCGCCTCAACCCGGAGCAGGGGTTCTGCATGCAGCGCGTCTACACCGACGACAGAACGCTGGATGAGTGTATGGCGGTCTATAACCGTGACGTGGTGATGGTGCCGAAGGGCTACCACCCGGTGGCGACGATGGCCGGGTATGACAGCTACTACCTCAACGTGATGGCCGGCCCGGTGCGCAAATGGATGTTCACCTGGGAAGAGGACCACGCGTGGATTAATCGGGATTATCCCCCGGACAGCGGTGGCTAGCGCGGGTTAGCCACCAGAACACCAGCGCCAGCAGGCTGACCGAGGCGCCAAGCAGGCAGACGCCCGGCCAGCCGGCACAGGCATACGTCATCGTTGTGCCGAGCGCACCGAGCCCGCTGCCGACGGCATAAAACAGCATGTAAAGCCCGACCAGCCGGCTGTGCGCCTCGGGACGGGTGCGGAAAATCATGCTCTGATTAGTGACGTGCAGCGCCTGACCGCCCAAGTCGAGCAGTATGATGCCGATAAGCAAGATCCCGAGTGAACGGTCCATCAGCGACAAGGGCCACCAGGCTAACAGTAAGATACTCAGCGCCGCCGCGCTGGTGCGTTGGGCATATCCCCGATCGGCCCAGCGTCCTGCCCGGCCAGCCGCCAGCGCGCCCACCGCGCCAGCCAGTCCAAACGCGCCAATCGCTGTATGCGAAAAGTTAAACGGCGGTGCGCTCAGCGGCAGCACCAGCGCGCTCCAGAAAATGTTGAACGATGCAAACATCAGCAGCGCCAGCACGCCGCGTATCTGCAGCACTTTTTCCTGCCGCAGCAGCGTGAGCATTGAGCCAATCAGGCGCGGATAGCTCATCGTGGCAGTGACGGCTGACAGGGTGGGGAGTCGCCACCACAGCGGTAACGCAATCATGAGCATCAGCGCGGCAGCACAAAGATAAACCCCGCGCCAGCCCGCGATATCGCTGATGCCACCGGCAAAGACGCGAGCGAGCAGCAAACCTGTGAACACGCCGCCCTGTGCCGCGCCGACAACGCGTCCCTGTTCATGGGGCGACGCGGCGCTGGCGGCGTAGGCGATCAGCCCCTGCGTCATGGCCGTGCCCAACATACCTGTCGCAAGCATACCGATCAGCAGAGCTGAAGAGGACTGTGCCATGCTGACGGAAACCAGCGCCACCACCAGAGCAATCAGCTGTACTGCCATGAGTCGTCGACGATCCACTTTGTCACCCAGAGGAACGACAAGCAAAAGAGCCAGCGCGCAGCCAATTTGTGTCGCGGTCACCACGCCACCCACGGCCGCATGGCTGATGCCGAAATCGTTCGCCAGCGCGTCAAGCAAAGGCTGGGCGTAATAGACGTTTGCCACGCTTAGGCCGCTGGCGGTGGCGAACAGCCAGACCATGCTGCGCGGCATGTCGGCTGAAGGAAGGGCTGACGTCAGTGACATATTCAAAATCCTCGCCTGTGATAACCTGGTTTCAAAATGAAACTGGTTGAATGCTAGGCTATGCAGTTTTAAAATGCAACTAGTTATAGGGTGGCCTTTGCGAGGAAAACAGGTGATGTCCCGAAATACGGTAAAAGAGGAATATTGTCCCGTTGCCCGCAGCGTTGGCCTGCTCGGGGATCGCTGGTCGCTTCTTATTGTGCGTAATGCGTTTGACGGCATGACGCGCTTCGGGGATTTTCAGCGCAGCCTTGGGGTGGCGCGCAACATCCTTTCTGACCGGCTTCGCAAGCTGGTTGAGGCGGAAATCCTGACGTTACAGGGGGCATCGGACGGCACGGCTTATCAGGAATATGTTCTGACCGACAAAGGCGAACGTCTTTTCCCCGTGATCGTGGCGCTGCGTCAGTGGGGAGAGCAAAATCTGTTTTCACAGGGCGAGCGTCACTCGCTGCTGGTCGACAGGCGGACGGGCAGGCCGGTTCCCTTTATGGCGCCAGCAGCGCATGACGGCACTGCGCTGCTGCCGGTGGATACGGAAGTGCAGAAGATCGAATGAGTCACTCCGGTTAATTACCGCTTATCGCCTGCTCAATCGTCCGGGCGACGATCTGCGGCTGGCTCACCATCGACACGTGGCTTGCCGCCACCTCGGCGGTTTTCGCATGGATCGTCTTCGCCATCGCCCGTTCAAGATCGGGGTTGATCATTCGATCATTCTTGCTGACCACATACCAGCTCGGTTTATCATGCCACGCCGCGTGGGCGACCTTTTCACCAAACGCCTCGGCCTTAATTGGCCCCTGCGTGGCTGCAATGGTGTTTTGAGTGTCTGGCTTCACGTCAGGCGCGAAGTCCTTTCTGACAGCTCCTGTCGGCAGGTATAAATAGCCGTCCGCCGTTTTAGCAATGCCCGCGCTGCCCGGCGGGGCAGGATAGCTTCCTGCCAGATCCGCAGTCGACTGGCCGGAATCCGGCGCGAACGCCGCCACGTACACCAGCGATTTTACCCGCGCATCGTTGCCCGCCTCGCTAATCACGGTGCCGCCCCAGGAGTGGCCCACCAGCACCACGTCACCCTGGGCGCGGGCGATGGCCCGCCGCGTGGCCGCAACGTCATCCTTAAGCGACGTGAGCGGGAGCTGGACGGCAATGACCTCGGCGTGCTGCTTCTGCAACAGGGTAATCACCTTATTCCAGCTGCTGCCGTCGGCAAACGCGCCGTGCACCAGCACGACGCTGGTTTTACTCTGCGCAAAGGCGCTGGCGGAAACCGCCAGCAGGCCTGCCGTCACTACAGACAGTGCTTTCATCTTCAGACTCCTTAAAAGTGGTGGACCGTCGCGTGGGGCGGGACGGTGAATTCAACGGTTTTGTGGTCGAGCGGCTTGTGCGTCGGGTCGGCCAGAATAATCGTCACCTTGTGTTTACCGGCGGGTAGCCCCACGAGGATCACCGGCTCTCCGCTGGCGTCAGCCCAGTGCCACGGCGCGTCATCCACCACCACGTGAATGTGCCCGATGCGCGGCGTGACCTTGAGCGCCTCGGGGCCGAATACCGGTTCGATGCGCAGGTTTTCGGCACGGTACTGGATAAACACCGCGCCTTTGCTCAGCGGCCCGGCAAGCGGCGGATCGACTATCAGCTTTGCGGGCGGCTGCGGCTGCGCCAGCGGCGCAACGGCGGCGGGGCCGTTAACGTCCGCGGCGCTCAGGTTATCCAGCGGCATGGTCCGGGCATGGGCTACAGAGGCCAGGAACAGCAGGGGGAAAAGTGCATAGCGACGAATCATGGGTTCTCTCCTCATCGGTTGTGAATGACGACAGGGAAAGAAAACCATTTTTATGTATCGGAGATATTTGCCGGAGGCGGCGTTTTGTACCCGTTTGTCAGCGTGGCGCTCTGGATACAGTGCGATACGGTTTGCCTGCCTGGACGACGCACAATCGCTATCGCCAGCCCGGCAATCACCAGCGTCAATCCCGTTGATACCCACATTGCACCTGCGATCCCCAGCGTTTTATTCAGCCACGCATAGGCAAACGGTGAGGCTGCCGCCATCAGCTGGCCGGGGATAAGCAGCATGCCCGTGCGGCGGGCATAGCTTTCGGTGCTAAACAGCTCCAGCGGCAGGGTGGCTTTTACGATGGTGACCAGCCCGTTGATGGCGCCGTAGCCCAGCACAAACCCGGCTGCACACCACGCAAACAGGGCGCTGCTCATCCCCAGAAGAAAGCAGAGCGGCATGGCGAGCGCGGTAAAAAGCGTGAGTTTGAAGGGGGTTAAGCGGGCACCCGCCAGCACTTCCAGCGAGCGGGCGCCCGTCTGGCCGACTCCCCACAGCATGCCGATGGCGACCGGCAGGCCAAAGTGGGCAATAAACTCCGGCAGATGGGTGGACGTGCCGTTAGAGACAAAGGTGATGAGGGCAATGAAGGCGGCATAAAGCCAGCCGTTACGCCGCTCGTTGTTCAGCGGCGGCGCGGTGACCTTTGTCGTCACCGTCAGCCGCTGCCGGGGAAGCGTTCGAATCAGCATCGCGCTCAGCAGGCCGAAGAGCGCGTAGACGCGCAGCGCTTCCTGCCAGCTCATGACCTGAAGCAGAGCATCGCCCAGCGGCCAGAAAACGGCGGAGGCCAGCCCGCCCGCCAGCGTGACGCGTGAGATTGTTCTTCGCGCCTGCTGCCCGTAGAGGTTTACCAGCGCGGCGAACAGCGCGTCGTACAGCGACAGGCGCATCCCTACGCCGCCGATCAGCCAGGCGCAGTACCAGCCAAAAAGCGTCTGGGTATAGGCCATCCCTGCGCAGCTTGCGGCGATCAGCAACGTGCCGCTCATCACCACCGTCTGACCGCCAAAGCGTGCCAGCAGGCGGGCGACAAACGGAGAAACCGCCGCCATCACCAGCATTGCCAGCGTCAGGCCGAGGTAAATCTGCGGTGATGACCATCCCCGGTCGGCTGAAATCGCCAACGCAAAGGTGCCGGGCATATAAAACGAGATCCCCCAGTTGATGAGCTGATTACATCCCGCCGTGAGGGCGAGGCGGCGTGGCAGGGCGGGTGTTTCCATTGTTTTTCATTCCGTTATGCAGTTGTCCTGAGCATAACTCGCGCGCTATTGTGCTGACAGGGCAGCAACCTTATGCGCGGTATAAGAGAAACTTTGAATGACAACGCTTAATCTGGGCTATCTCGCCACCTTCCGTCTGGTGATCCAGCGCGGCAGCTTTTCAGCGGCAGCGGATGCGCTGGGTATTTCCCAGCCTGCCGTCAGCCTGCAAATACGTCAGCTGGAGCAGTTTCTGCAAACGCGGCTGGTGGAGCGGACCGGGCGAGGGATTAAGGCTACGGCTGCCGGGCAGGCGTTGCTGGCGCATGGGGAGCGTATTCAGCTGGCGGTGGATGACGCCATCCGGTCCGTGAGCGCATTCAGCCACGATGTGAGCGGCACCATTACGCTTGGCACGGGGGCAACGGCCTGCATCCATCTTCTGCCGCCGCTGCTGGAGAAGCTGCGGCGAGACTATCCGCTCCTGAGCGTGGGGGTGACGACGGGCAACACCCTCGACATCGTCAGGGCCATCGAAGAGAACCGGCTCGATATGGGGCTGGTGACGCTGCCGGTGAGCGGCAGAGCGCTGGACGTCATGCCGGTAATGGACGAAGAGTTTGTTTTTATCGCGTCGCGGGAGCAGCAGGATGCTTTCAGGGATTTTACCCCGGAGGCGCTGCACGCTCAGCCGCTGATTGCCTTTGAATCAGGCAGCGGTACCCGGGCGCTGATCGATGGCTGGTTTGCGGCTAATGGATTAGCGATCGCACCGGTGATGCAGCTTGGCAGCATCGAGGCGATCAAACGCATGGTTCGCGCGGGGCTGGGCTACAGTATTGTGCCGCGAATGGCGGTCGAACAGGATGCCGATCGCGAAGGGCTATGCGTGATGTCGCTTACGCCCATGCTGCAGCGGCAGCTGGCGGTGGTAATGCGACAGGATAAAATCCTCAGCAAAGGGATTGCGGCCATTATTCGGCTCGTGCAACATCCTACGGCTGTTTAGCGGTCAGCGGTGTCGACGGTCAGGCTGGATTGCTGCGACTGGGTTTTGTCCTGATGGTGGTACCAGGCGCCAATTGAAGAGTAAACGAAGCGGCCAAAGAAAAACAGGAAGCTGATAAGCAGTATGATGCGGGTCATTCGGGTATTAAATTGATGTCGTTTGCGCATACGCGTGACCTGACTCACTCTGTTTTTCCTGGATAAGCCCTTTTGGGCGACAAGGATATTAAGGCACAGCGGGAAGGCGGGGTCAATTCTGCTGTGTGTAAATAACCGTCAATGTTTACATTGATTAATGTTATTGAAATTAATTAATGCATTTACCATATTGATAATATGAAGAAAATAATTTCAAAAAAACGCCGCGAAAAGTTATTTGCGTAAAGTAGTTTGATTTAAGTCAACGGCTTCCCGGCCCTGTTATTTAAAATCCTTCCTCCATACTGTTCGCCCCGCACGCCGCCGGGCGGCGCGTACGTCAGGTTGGATGCCTGTCTTTATTTTCCCTCTGGAGCGAAAGGGGTTTAACCGGGCATCTATGAACATTCTGGCTTTCCTGAAAAAAAATGAAAACCGCTGGTGGGCATTGCCGCTTATTTTGCCGGTGGTTTTACTTCCCGTGCTGAGCATCGCGAATACATTCACGCAGCTGGGCGACGGCATTGCGGCACTCTATTATTTACCCCTCTCATTTTTGCTTTCGCTGATGATGTTCTTTGGCCTGGAAGCGCTGCCCGGGATCGTATTGTCGCTGTTTATCCGCTATTACCCGTCGGTCGGTATGTTTGAAACCGTCGCGGGGATCCTCCATTTTGTCGTCCCTTTAGTGCTCAGCTGGGGTGGCTACCGGGTGTTTGCGCCCAGACGGAATATGACCGCGTACGGCGACGTGCGGCTGATGGCGCAGCGCATCTTCTGGCAGGCGTTCTGCCCCGCGACGCTATTTCTGGTGCTGTTTCAGTTTGCGGTGTATTTAGGCGTGTATGAGAGCCGCCAGAGCCTTGCGGGATTAAACCCCCTCAATATTCGCACGCTCATCAACTATCAGACGCTGCTGGTCAGCGGCCTGACGGGCGTGCCGCTGAGCTATCTGCTGATCCGCCTGCTTCGACATCCGCGCTATATCAAAAGCCTTCTCTCGCAGATCCGTTCCGAGATAGACAAAAAGGTGACGGTCGTTGAGTTGCTGGTGTGGGCTATCGCGCTTGGCGGGCTGCTTTCGCTGCTGCTGATTCCGATGAATGAGAACAGCTCCATTTTCACCACCAACTACACTCTTTCCCTGCTGATGCCGGTGATGCTCTGGGGCGCGATGCGTTTTGGCTATAAGCTGATTTCGCTTATCTGGACGCCGATACTGCTGGTGTCTATTCACTATTTTTACCGCTATATCCCGGTGAACCCGGGGTATGACATTCAGCTGGCGATCACCTCTTCCAGTTACCTAGTCTTCTCGTTCGTGGTGATTTATATGTCGATGCTGGCGACCCGGCAGCGCGCGGCGAACAAACGCTCCCGCAGGCTGGCGCTGCTCGACCCGGTCGTCCATATGCCTAACCTGCGGGCGCTGTCGCGCGATCTGGCGAAAAACCCGTGGTCGGCGCTCTGCCTGCTGCGCATTCCGGAGCTGGAAATTCTGGGCCGAAATTACGGCGTGTTGCTGCGGATTCAGTACAAGCAGCAGCTGGCGCAGTGGGTGAATGGCATTCTCCAGCCCAATGAGCTGGTGTATCACCTGACCGGGTATGACCTGGCGGTACGGCTCAACGCGGAATCGCACCAGCAGCGGATTGAAGCCCTGGACGAGCATATCAAGCAGTTCCGCTTTGTCTGGGACGGCATGCCGCTGCAGCCGCAGGTGGGCGTGAGCTATTGCTATGTCCGGTCCCCGGTTAACCATCTTTATCTGGTGCTGGGCGAGCTGGGCGTGGTTGCCGACCTGTCGCTCTCCTCCAACCATCCGGAAAACCTTCAGCAGCGTGGGGCCGTCCATTTGCAGCGCAGCCTGAAGGATAAAGTCGCGATGATGAGCCGCCTGCAAAAGGCGCTTGATAACGACGAATTCACCCTGCTGGTTCAACCCGTTCGCGGCATGCGTGGCGATTGCTATCACGAAGTCCTGCTCCGGATGCCGGATATCAACGGGCTATTGATCTCCCCCGACCAGTTCCTGCCCGTCGCGCAGGAGTTTGGTCTCTCTTCCCGGGTAGATTTGTGGGTGCTGGAGCACACCCTGCGCTTTCTCGCCGCGCATCGCGAAAGACTGCCCGGCCAGCGCTTTGCCATTAATCTTGCCCCGTCGACCGTGTGTCGGGTGCAGTTTCCGCTTGAGGTGAATCGCCTGCTGGCGAAATACGCCATTGAGCCGTGGCAGCTAATCTTTGAAGTGACGGAGTGCAGCACTTTTTGCAATGCGGAACAGGCGCTACACATCCTCCGGCAGCTGCAGAAAATGGGGGTACGTATTGCAATTGATGATTTTGGCACCGGCTATGCGAGCTATGCGCGGCTGAAAAGCGTGGACGCGGATATTCTCAAGATTGACGGCAGCTTTATTCGCAATATCGTCAACAACAGCCTGGATTATCAGATTGTGGCGTCTATCTGCCATCTGGCGCGTATGAAAAAGATGCTGGTGGTGGCGGAGTATGTCGAAAGCGAAGAGATACGTAGCGCGGTTCACGCGCTAGGCATCGATTATGTGCAGGGTTATCTGATTGGCAGACCGGCACCGCTTGAGTCACTGCTGGAAGCAGAGGCGTCCACCGCGGACGCCTGAGCCGTTACGCGGCGACGTCGGCGCTCTCTTCTTCAATTTTGAGCAGCCAGCCGGTGACCGCTTCCCAGTACTGCTGCTCTTTTTCCAGATCCAGCAGGACCAGCGCGTTCTGGCTGAACCAGTCGTGCGGGAAGCTCAGCGTCCAGTGATGGTCGTCGGTTTTAAGCTTCAGCGTGGGCGGCGTGGTGGTGGCCTGACGCTGGTTATTGAGCAGCACGCCCAGGCGCAGCAGCTGAATAAGCGGCAGGAACTGTTTTTTCTTGAACAGCGTAAAGCGCGGCAGGTCGTCAAGCTTGATGGCTTTGCGGTGATAACGCACCAGGGTCGCCATCATGGTTTGCTGCTCCTGGTTGAAGCCAGGCAGATCGCTGTTTTGCAGAATATAGGCCGAATGGCGGTGCATCCCACTGTGGTTGATGTTCAGCCCCACCTCGTGCAGCATCGCGGCCCATTTCAACAGCGCGGCAAGCTGCGGGTGCGCGAGCTTCGGATTCTGCTCCTGCCACTGTTCGTACATCTGCACCGTGGTGTCCAGCACGCGCTTCGCCTGTTCACGGTCGATGTTGTACTGGTTGGCGAGACTTTGCGCGGTGCGGCTGCGAATATCCTGATGGCGGAAGCGGCCTTCCATCTCATACAGCACGCCTTCACGCAGCGCACCGTCCGACAGACGCAGCTCTTTTATGGCGAGGGCATCAAACACGCCGCAGAGAATAGCCAGCCCCGGCACGAATACCGCTTTACGCTCGTCGGAAAGACCCGGCAGGCTTAAGGCGTCAAAACTTTTATGCTTCAGCACTTCTTCGGTCAGCAACGTCAGGCGTTCGGGCGTGATAAACCCGTCTTTTTCACCCATCGCCAGCAGCACTTCATGCGCCGCCTTGATGGTGCCCGACGCGCCCAGCGCCACGTTCCAGCCCTGAATACGGTACTGCCAGGCCAGATTTTCCAGCTTCTGGACAGCCGCCATACGCGCGCGCTGGAAGTTCTCGCGGGTGATGGTGCCGCCCGGGAAATACATCTGCGCGAAGCTGACGCAGCCCATTCGGCGGCTTTCCACCAGGCGCGGCTCAAAGTCTTCGCCGATCACCAGCTCCGTTGAGCCACCGCCGATATCGATAACCAGCTTGCGCCCTTTTTCCGGCTGGGTGTGCTCAACGCCCATGAAAATCAGACGTGCTTCCTCGTTACCGGAGATGATCTCAATCGGGTAGGGGATCACTTTTTCGGCCCGCTTGAGGAACTCCGGGGCGTTCAGGGCCTGGCGCAGGGTGTGAGTGCCCACGATGCACACGCTGGAAGGCGAGAAGCCCTGCAGGCGTTCAGCAAACAGCGACAGGCAGTTTAACCCGCGCTCCATCGCCTCTTCGCTGAGCATGCTGCGTTCATCAAGACCATCCGCCAGGTGTACGCGCTGCTTCAGACGACCGATGATCTGCAGCGCGCCATCCACCTCACGGGCGATGACCATGTGGAAACTGTTAGAGCCAAGGTCGACCGCGGCGAATTCCTGCGGGCGTGGGGTCTTATCATTTATCGGCATAGGTTAATCGGGTTGCTCGAGTGATTTGATATAGTCGTAAATCGCCAGTTGCGACCGCACTTTGCGGCGGTTGCCGCGCGGTACATAGCGGTTACTGAGTTCTTTGTCGATATAGCGTGCTTTCACGGTATCGCTGAACAGAATCTCGATGATGTCGAGGATCTGCTGCTTCAGGCGCGGATCCAGCAGCGGTGCCGCGACTTCAATACGGTAGTCAATATTGCGCGTCATCCAGTCTGCCGAAGAGAGATAGACCTGTTTATCACCCGCATTATCAAAAATATAGATCCGATCGTGTTCCAGGTAACGGTCAACAATGCTGATCACACGAATATTGTCGCTGATGCCTTCCAGTTCCGGGATCAGCGAGCACATGCCGCGGATCAGCAGGTTAACCGGCACGCCGGAGCTGGACGCTGCATACAGCCTGTCCACCAGCCCTTTGTCGACCAGGTTGTTAAGCTTCAGCGTGATGCCGGACGACAGCCCTTTCTGGGCATTGGCGATCTCTTTATCGATCATATCGTACAGCAGGCGGCGCGAGTTCTGCGGCGAGACCAGCAGATAGTCAAAGCTCACCGGACGGTACGGGTTTTCGATAAAGTTAAAGACCCGGCGCACTTCGTTAGTGATGCGGGCGTCGGCGGTTAAGAGCGAGTAGTCGGTATAAATTCGCGCCGTTTTCTCGTTAAAGTTCCCGGTACCGATGTGGGCATAACGCACTACATCGTCGCCCTCTTTACGGGAAATCAGGAACAGCTTGGCGTGAATTTTCAGACCCGGCGCGGAGAAGATGACGTGCACACCGGCTTCCGTCAGACGGCGCGCCCAGTGAATGTTGGCCTCTTCGTCGAAGCGCGCCTGCAGCTCAACCACCACGGTGACCTTTTTGGCGTTGTGCGCCGCATGGATCATCGCGTCGATGATGCGGGAATCTTTTGCCACGCGGTAGATGTTGATTTTGATCGCCAGCACGCTCGGGTCGAACGAGGCCTGACGCAGCAGCTCCAGCACGTGCTCGAAGGTGTGGTACGGATAGTAAAGCAGCACGTCGCGTTCGCGAATGGCGTCGAATCCGTTGCGGAATTTATCGAACCACAGATGGCGCAGGCGCGGCAGCGGCTTGTTCACCAGATTGGCTTTGCCGACGTTCGGGAAGCCAATAAAGTCTTTAAAGTTGTGGTAACGACCGCCCGGCACGATGGAGTCATAGCGCGAAATGGTCAGTTTCTCGCGCAGCATCTCCACCATGGCGTCCGGCATATCGCGCTGATAGACAAAACGGACCGGCTCGGCCGTCAGGCGCTGTTTCAGGCTGGAGGACATCAGCTCCATCAGGCTGGCTTCCATCTCGTGCACCAGGTCATATTCGGCGTCACGGGTCATCTTCATCGAATAGGCGTTTAACGCATCGTAATCGAAGAAGCCTTTGAAGATGTCGTCCAGACAGTAGCGCAGGATGTTATCCAGCAGGATCATCGGCTTGCGTCTGCGCGGGGTTTCCGGCGGCAGGTTCACAAAGCGGGGCACCTTGTCGGACGGGATCTCCAGCAGCGCGTAACGGATAGATTCACCGCGAATAATTTCCACCGCCAGGTAGGTGTAATCATCCTTCAGGAACTGAACCAGATCGGTTTCGCGGTTGATGAGAATCGGGGTAATGTGCTGGCGCAGGTAGTGTTTGAAGTAGTGGCGCAGCCAGTTTTGTTGGTTAACGGAAAGCTGGCGTTCGTTAATCAGGAAGATTTGATTGCGCGCCATCTCCAGCAGCAGTTCGTTATACAGGCCGTCAAATTCCTGATCGGCTTTCAGCACGCGGGACTGGATTTTGCCCAGCAGATGCCGCGAGTGCGAGTTTAAGCCCTGTTCTTCGCTGATGATGATGCGTCTTTTCAGCTCGGCAAAGCGAACCTTGTAGAACTCATCCAGGTTGTTGGAATAAATGCCCAAAAAACGCATGCGCTCGATAAGCGGGTTACTTTTGTCTGCCGCTTCCTGGAGTACACGTTCGTTGAATGCTAACCAGCTTAGCTCTTTCTCGATATATAACTTTTCCTGACCCATTACAGCTCACACTCCAGTTCAATCACAGGACGTGGTAAATCCGTCTCGTCCTTATTATGGCGAGCATTTCCACGATATGTCCAACAGTGCCAGAAAAGTATGACAGTTATTTTTTTTGTTGGGGATTTTAGAAGGTTGGAGAAGGGAATATCGGGTAATGCAATGAACAGGTCGGGTAAGCGCAGCAGCGCCACCCGACGTAACAAACTACTCTTCCGCCGCATAACCCTGCGGGGGTAACTTCACGCCGTCCAGCCAGGCTGCGCCGTCGCGCATCTCGAGACGCCCGTCGACAAACCAGCTGACCACCAGCGGGTAAATGGCGTGTTCCTGGGTCTGCACGCGTTCGGTCACGTCTTCTTCGCTGTCGCCGTCAAAGACCGGAACTTTCGCCTGCAGGATCACCGGACCGCCGTCCAGCTCGTCGGTAACGAAATGCACGGAGGTACCGTGCTCCTCATCGCCGTTTTCCAGAACCTGACGATGGGTATGCAGGCCGGGATATTTTGGCAGCAGGGAAGGGTGGATATTCAGCAGACGACCGGCGAAGTGTTCGACGAAGGCCGGGCTCAGAATACGCATATAGCCCGCCAGCACGACCACGTCCGGCGCGTAGGCATCAATCTCATGCACCAGCTCGCGGTCAAAGGCTTCACGCCCGGCGAACTGGCTGGCTTCCAGCGCGTGCGCGGGAATGTTCGCTTCCCGCGCGCGCTCAAGGCCGAACGCGTCGGCCTTGTTGCTGAAAACTGCCCGAATGGTGCCATTGATTTTCTTCTGCTTGCAGGCGTCTATGATGGCCTGCAAATTGCTTCCGTTGCCGGAAATGAGCACCACGATGTTTTTCATTCAATGACCACACGCTGTTCGGAATCGGAAGCTTTAATCGTACCGATTTTCCACGCGTTTTCACCTTTTTCAGTCAGCAGCTTAACCGCTTTATCCGCTTCGCTTGCCGGCAGGGCGATAACCATGCCCACGCCACAGTTAAAGGTGCGGTACATTTCGTGAGAGCTCACGTTGCCCGCGGTCTGCAGCCAGTTAAACACGGCCGGCCACTGCCATGAGGATTCGTCGATCACCGCCTGGGTGTTATCCGGCAGGACGCGCGGGATGTTTTCCCAGAAGCCGCCGCCGGTCAGGTGAGCGATAGCGTGAACGTCGACCTTCTCGATAAGCTCAAGCACGTTTTTCACGTAGATGCGGGTCGGCGCCAGCAGATGGTCAGCCAGCGGTTTACCGTCCAGCTCGGTGGTCAGCGGATCACAGCCGCTCACTTCGAGGATTTTACGCACCAGGGAGTAGCCGTTGGAGTGCGGGCCGCTGGAGGCCAGCGCGATCAGCACATCGCCATCGGCCACTTTGCTGCCGTCGATAATTTCTGATTTTTCTACTACGCCGACGCAGAAGCCCGCGACGTCATAATCTTCGCCGTGATACATGCCCGGCATTTCCGCGGTTTCACCACCGACCAGCGCACAGCCGGACTGCAGACAGCCTTCGGCGATACCGTTAATCACGCTGGCAGCGGTATCCACGTCCAGTTTGCCGGTTGCGTAGTAATCGAGGAAGAACAGCGGCTCTGCGCCCTGTACCACCAGGTCATTCACGCACATTGCGACCAGATCGATACCGATCGTGTCGTGACGTTTTAAATCCATCGCCAGGCGCAGTTTAGTGCCTACACCGTCAGTTCCCGAGACCAGAACAGGTTCACGATATTTTTGCGGCAGCGCGCACAGTGCGCCGAATCCACCCAGACCACCCATCACTTCCGGGCGGCGGGTTTTTTTCACCACACCTTTGATTCGGTCAACCAGCGCATTACCTGCGTCAATATCAACACCGGCATCTTTGTAGCTGAGAGAAGTTTTGTTGGTCACGGCTTAAATCCCCACGCGATTGCATAGCTAGTAAGAAAAATCGGCGCAATTCTAACAGTCCAGGCAAACGTTTGCGAGCCTATTCTGGACGTGGGGATCTTTTTTTCTATGTACCTCGTGAATGCAGCCAAACTTGACTCTGTTCACGAAAATGAAACCGGTTTCTGAGAACTGCTTGCAACGATTATTCCCTTTGCACATCATCGAACTGAAACCGGTTTCTGTAATTGTTTTTGCAGAAAATAACGCAGAATGAGGGAAAGCGAATGTCGGGATTTAAAGCAGATTTTCTGTGGGGCGGGGCCGTTGCGGCGCACCAGCTGGAAGGCGGCTGGAAAGAGGGCGGCAAGGGCGTGAGCGTCGCCGATGTGATGACCGCGGGGGCGCACGGCGTGCCGCGTGAAATCACCAACGGCGTGCTGGAGGGGAAAAATTATCCTAACCATGAAGCCATCGATTTCTACCACCGCTATAAAGAAGACATCAGACTCTTTGCCGAGATGGGGTTCAAATGCTTCCGCACCTCTATTGCCTGGACGCGGATCTTCCCGAAAGGTGACGAGCTTGAGCCTAACGAGGCTGGCCTGAAATTCTATGACGATCTGTTCGACGAATGCCTGAAGTACGGCATCGAACCGGTTATCACCCTGTCTCACTTCGAGATGCCTTTCCATCTGGTTACGGAATACGGCGGCTGGCGCAACCGTAAGCTGATCGACTTCTTCGTTCGTTTTGCAAAAGTGGTGTTCCAGCGCTACCAGCATAAGGTGAAGTACTGGATGACCTTCAACGAGATCAACAACCAGGCTAACTTCCACGAAGACTTTGCGCCGTTCACGAACTCCGGGCTGAAGTACGCGCCGGGTGAAGACCGTGAGCCGGTGATGTTCCAGGCGGCGCACTACGAGCTCGTGGCCAGCGCCCTGGCGGTGAAGGCGGGGCGCGAGATTAACCCGTCGCTGCAGATCGGCTGCATGATTGCCATGTGTCCTATCTACCCGCTGACCTGTGCGCCGGACGATATGATGATGGCGATGAACGCCATGCACCGCCGCTACTGGTTCACCGACGTGCACGTTCGCGGGAAGTACCCGCAGCACCTGCTCAACTACTTCGAACGTCGCGGCTTCGCGCTGGATATCACCGAAGAGGATAAAGCCGCGCTGAAGCAGGGCTGCGTCGATTACATCGGCTTCAGCTACTACATGTCCTTCGCCACCAAGGCGACGGCGGACAACCCGCAGCTGGATTACGACGAAAGCAAGAGCCTGGTCTCTAACCCCTACGTGCAGAAATCCGACTGGGGCTGGCAGATTGACCCGGTCGGGCTGCGTTACTCCCTGAACTGGTTCTGGGATCACTACCAGCTGCCGCTGTTTATCGTTGAGAACGGCTTTGGCGCGATCGACGTGCAGGAGAGCGACGGCACGGTGAACGACCAGTACCGTATTGATTATCTGGCCGCCCATATCCGCGAGATGAAAAAAGCGGTGGTGGAAGATGGCGTGGATCTGATGGGCTACACCCCGTGGGGCTGCATCGACCTGGTGTCTGCCGGCACGGGCGAAATGAAAAAACGCTACGGCTTTATCTTTGTGGATAAAGACAATGATGGAAACGGCACGCTGAACCGCAGTAAGAAAAAATCGTTCGACTGGTATAAGCAGGTGATTGCGAGCAACGGCGAGAACCTGTAATTGTCGGGTGGCGCTAACGCTTACCCGACCTACACTACACGTAGGCCGCGTAAGCGCAGTGCCACCGGGCAGAACCCCGCACCCAAGCCGGAGTCTCGCCTCCGGTTTTTTTGTCTCTAAATCACTTTGCTTGATATACGTCAAGCAACATGGGTATGGCCTAATCCGAAAAAAGCGGTATAATCCCGCGATTTTTTTGCGGACGCCACCTCAGAGGAGAAAGAGAATGAAGATTGTGGAAGTGAAACACCCACTCGTTAAACACAAGTTGGGCCTGATGCGTGAGCATGACATCAGCACGAAGCGTTTTCGCGAACTGGCATCTGAAGTCGGCAGCCTGCTGACCTACGAAGCGACCTCTGATCTGGAAACAGAAAAAGTCACCATCGAAGGCTGGAACGGCCCGGTGCAGGTTGAGCAGATCAAAGGTAAGAAAATTACCGTGGTGCCAATTCTGCGTGCCGGTCTCGGCATGATGGAAGGCGTGCTGGAGCACGTGCCAAGCGCGCGTATCAGCGTGGTGGGTATCTACCGTAACGAAGAAACCCTTGAGCCGGTTCCTTACTTCCAGAAGCTGGTCTCTAACATCGACGAGCGTATGGCGCTGGTGGTTGACCCAATGCTCGCGACCGGTGGCTCAATGATCGCCACCATCGACCTGCTGAAAAACGCGGGCTGTAACAGCATTAAGGTGCTGGTACTGGTTGCGGCTCCGGAAGGGATCGCGGCGCTGGAAAAAGCGCACCCGGACGTTGAGCTGTATACCGCCTCTATCGACCAGGGCCTGAACGAGCACGGGTACATTATCCCGGGGCTCGGCGATGCCGGCGATAAGATCTTTGGTACGAAATAATCGAATAACGATAAATAAGCCGACTTTGATAGTCGGCTTTTTTTTGAATAAAACACCAACAATACTACACAGAGGAAAACACTATGACGCGCCGTGCTATCGGGGTGAGTGAAAGACCGCCGCTTTTACAGACTATCCCGCTTAGTTTGCAGCACCTGTTCGCCATGTTTGGCGCAACCGTGCTGGTGCCAATCCTGTTCCACATTAACCCGGCCACCGTGCTGCTGTTCAACGGCATCGGTACGCTGCTGTACCTCTTTATCTGTAAAGGCAAAATCCCGGCGTATCTCGGGTCGAGCTTCGCCTTTATCTCGCCGGTGTTGCTGCTGCTGCCGCTGGGTTATGAAGTCGCGCTGGGCGGCTTTATCATGTGTGGCGTCCTGTTCTGCGTGGTGTCCTTCATTGTGAAGAAAGCCGGTACCGGCTGGCTGGACGTGATGTTCCCCCCTGCGGCGATGGGCGCCATCGTTGCGGTCATCGGTCTTGAGCTGGCGGGCGTCGCGGCGAATATGGCCGGTCTGCTGCCTGCTGACGGCCAGTCACCGGATTCCAAAACCATTATCATCTCGCTGGTAACCCTGGGCGTGACGGTGTTTGGCTCCGTGCTGTTCCGCGGCTTCATGGCGATTATCCCGATCCTGATCGGCGTGCTGGCGGGCTATGCGCTCTCCTTCGCGATGGGCGTGGTGGATACCACCCCGATCGCACAGGCCCACTGGTTCGCGCTGCCAACCTTCTATACGCCACGCTTTGAATGGTTTGCTATTTTCACCATTCTGCCTGCGGCGCTGGTGGTGATTGCGGAGCACGTCGGCCACCTGGTGGTGACGGCGAACATCGTTAAGCGCGATTTAATCCGCGACCCGGGTCTGCACCGCTCCATGTTTGCGAACGGTTTCTCCACCATCATCTCCGGTTTCTTCGGCTCGACGCCAAACACCACCTACGGTGAGAACATCGGCGTGATGGCGATTACCCGCGTCTACAGTACCTGGGTTATCGGCGGCGCGGCGATTATCGCCATTCTGCTCTCCTGCGTCGGTAAACTGGCGGCAGCGATTCAGATCATTCCGGTGCCGGTAATGGGCGGCGTTTCTCTGCTGCTGTACGGCGTGATCGGCGCCTCCGGTATTCGCGTGCTGATTGAATCCAAAGTGGATTACAGCAAGGCGCAAAACCTGATCCTGACCTCCGTTATCCTGATCATCGGCGTGAGCGGCGCGAAGGTGCACATTGGTGCGGCCGAGCTGAAGGGCATGGCGCTGGCGACCATCGTCGGCGTGGGCCTGAGCCTGATCTTCAAGCTGATCTCGGTCATCCGCCCGGAAGAAGAAATTCTGGACGCGGACGACAGCGAAAAAGCGTCACATTGATCGTATTACCGGGCGAAGGATCGCCCGGTTCTCTCCTTGCAGGTTCCGTGTTAAACTCCATTCCGATTTTACGTAGGATCTCTGGTTGAGGTATTTCTGAACGGACCGGCACAGCTCTCTCTGCCACTCTATCTCCCTGACGACGAAACTTTCGCGAGTTTCTGGCCGGGTGATAACCCCTCTTTACTGGCTGCACTGCAAAACGTGCTGCGCCAGGATCACAGCGGATACATCTATATCTGGTCACGCGAAGGCGCGGGGCGCAGCCATCTGCTGCATGCCGCCTGCGCGGAGCTTTCGGCGCGCGGTGATGCGGTAGGCTACGTGCCGCTGGATAAACGCACCTGGTTCGTACCTGAGGTGCTGGAGGGAATGGAACATCTCTCGCTGGTCTGCATCGATAATATCGAATGCGTGGCGGGGGACGAGCCGTGGGAAATGGCGATCTTTAACCTCTACAACCGCATTCTGGAATCGGGTAAAACCCGGCTGCTGATCACCGGCGATCGTCCGCCGAGACAGCTCAATCTGGGGCTGCCGGATCTGGCATCTCGTCTGGACTGGGGGCAAATCTACAAGCTCCAGCCGCTGTCGGATGAAGATAAGCTTCAGGCGTTACAGCTGCGCGCAAAGCAGCGCGGGTTTGAGCTGCCGGAGGACGTGGGGCGTTTCCTGCTTAAACGACTGGATCGCGAAATGCGCACGCTGTTTGACACGCTCGATCAGCTCGATCGCGCCTCCATTACCGCCCAGCGCAAGCTGACCATTCCGTTTGTGAAAGATATTCTCAAGCTGTAGTTGTGCCGGGTGGCGGCTGCGCCTTACCCGGCCTACGAAAACTAGACATCCCCCAGCAGGTGTTCAACCAAAAGTGGAATTGGTCTTCCCGATGCCACGCTCCTGCCGTTCTCTCGCCACAGCGCCGTACCGCTGATATCCAGATGCGCCCATGGAATGGTCGGCGGGCAAAAGTGGTGCAGTAGCCACGCCGCCGACGCGCTGATTGCCGCATTGTTGGTCGGCGTGTTGCACAGATCGGCGATGGCGCTGTCGGTCTGTTTTTTCAGCCGCGCATCCAGCGGCAGGGACCACACTTCATCGCCACTCTGCTTACCTGCCAGCGTCAGCGCCGCACGCAGCGGTTCATCCTGCGTCATCAGCCCGCTCAGCTCATACCCCAGCGCCTTCACGACCGCACCGGTTAAGGTCGCCATATCAATAATATAGCGCGCCTGCGGATGACGAAGGCTGGCCCAGGCGATGGCGTCCGCCAGCACCAGTCGGCCTTCGGCATCGGTGTTGTTGATTTCAACCGTGGTGCCGTTGCAGGCCGTCGCCACCGTGCCGGGCTGCATGGCGTCCGGGCCGATGGCGTTTTCCGCCAGCGCCAGCACGCCCATGATGCGTACGGGCAGCGCCAGCTCTGCGACGGTCAGCATCAGGCCCAGCACGTTAGCCGCACCGCACATGTCGTATTTCATGGTGTACATGCCCGCGCCTTCCTTCAGCCACAGGCCGCCGGTATCAAAGGTTATGCCTTTTCCCACATAGCAGCGCACCGGGCCGTCGTTGACGCCGTCATAATGGATCGCCAGCAGGCGCGGCGGACAGGTCGCCCCTTTGCCAACGGCGTGCAGTAGCCCCAGACCCTGCTCAGCAATAGCCTTTTCGTTCAGCACTTCGCAGCGCAGGGCGGGGAAGGCGGCACAGAGCCTTTGCGCCTCTTCCACCACAAACTGCGGCGTGCATCGGTCGGACGGCATATCCGCCAGACGTCGCGCCGCGACCATGCCGCGGGAGATGGCCTGCTGCTGGCGGAAGACACTCTCCAGTTTTGCCTGCTGTTCCGGCAGGCAGAGGGCGGTAATGTGCGTAAGGCGCACCGTGGATTCATCCGTTTTCTTGAGCTTCAGGTCGCTCAGCCTGTGCGCCTGATTAAAGAGAAAACGCAGCACCTGCGCCAGCACCACATCGTCGATATCGGTAACGTTCAGTATCAGCCCTGGGCTGACGGGCGAGGCCAGCAGCGGGCGCAGCGCCGTCAGCAATCCTTCGGTCAGGCTATCCTGCCAGAGGGCATCCGGCAGCAGAGTGATCCGGGCAAACGGGGCGCAGCCAAAGCGGGTGTCAGCGATGCTGGCAGACTCGCGCATTTCCGCGACAAGCGCCGTTTCGGGCAAATGCGTACAGGAGGCGGACGCAATCAAATGGCTTTGCGGAGCCGCGTCAGAAAGCGCGGTGATAAACTGATACGTGATCATTATGACTCCTCAATCGGCGCGCGGATCCGCGCGGCATAGGCCTGCATCCATTCATCGTCTACGGCGTAATAATGCGTTTTCTCCCGCAGGCGTTCGGTACGAAAAACGGTGAGGGGCTGGCGAGCCGTCGCCACCACAAACGAGAAGGTTTTTATGTTGGTGGCGGCCCCGAATTCGCCCCTGTTGTTCATGCACACCACGGAAAGATCGCCCGCGCGGCCAAAGCGCGACATCAGCTTGTCTTCCAGCTCGAACACCACCGAATCCGCCGCCTGCTGGGGCGTCATACCCTGCGCCATGCGGCGGACAATTTCGTAGCTGGTGCAGCCTTTCATCAGATCTTCACCGACGCCCGTTGCGGTGGCCGCGCCGGTTTCACTGTCGCAGTAAAAGCCGGAACCAATAATGGGTGAATCCCCGAGTCGACCGCGTTTTTTCATGAACAGGCCGCTGGTGGAGGTGGCGACGCTCATTGACCCTTGTTTATCAAGGCCGATAATGCCGACGGTGTCATGCCCGTCGTAAGGGCTTAAGCCCTTATCCAGCGTTTCGCGGCAGCGTTTGCGGTAGTGCTGCATGGCGCGGTCAGTGAGCATAGTTTTGTCGGCAAAGCCCTGGCTCAGCGCCCATTCCCGCGCACCCTGGCCGACCAGCAGGCTGTTGTAGCGCTGGCGGCTTAAAGCATGCGCCACGCGCACCGGGTTGGC
The DNA here is from genome assembly GCF_020149545.1 of Enterobacter cloacae complex sp. ECL352. Lineage (NCBI taxonomy): Bacteria > Pseudomonadati > Pseudomonadota > Gammaproteobacteria > Enterobacterales > Enterobacteriaceae > Enterobacter > Enterobacter cloacae complex sp. ECL352. The sequence continues at coordinate 1,079,236 of NZ_CP083709.1, read as the reverse complement.
GATATCCACCAGGTTGCCCACGGCACCAAACGCCAGCGTATCGCCGTCCATGTAGGCGGCGTCCAGCTCCACTTCGCCATTTTCGGTGGGCAGCCCGCCGTAGCCGACGGATTTATAAAACGGAAAGTCTTCGACGGCGGCGACGGCATCCACCACCGCTGCAGAGACCGGTTTACCCGCAGCCAGCGCAGACGCAGACTCCGTAACGCCTTCAAGCGCCATTCTCCAGGTCGCGATAATTCCCCACATGCTTTACTCCTGTTTTGCAAGGGTGGTGTCGGTTTGCGTAACGGTGGCCATTTCCGCCGCGCGGTACTGTTTGTCCACGATACGCATAAAAGGCAGGTACAGCATGGCGCCAATCAGCAGGTTGATAAGCTGCATGACGCTGCCGCTCAGGTGTCCGGTAACGATAAAGCCGCTGATAACCGGCGGCAGCGTCCAGGGAATAAACACCCCGGTGGTGACGGCAACCGCGCCAATCTTCATCGCCGCATACTGCACGGTGACCAGCACCAGCGGCACCAGGTTGAACGGGATAAGCATTATCGGGTTCATGATCACCGGCAGGCCAAACAGGATCGGTTCGTTGATGTTAAACACCGATGCCCCGGCGCCGAGGCGCGCCACTTCACGCATGTTTTTGCTGCGGGCGAAAATCAGCATCGCAATCACCAGCGACAGCGTGGCCCCCGCGCCGCCCATCCAGATCATGTCAAAAAACTGTTCGGTGATAATGTGCGGCGGCGTCGTGCCTGCCTGAATCGCGGCGATGTTGTCGGTCTGGTTCTCCATCCACAGTGGGCGAATGATGCCGTTGATCATCGAGCCGGAGTTAATGCCCACTGACCACAGAATGGTGATGCTGAACACCGTCATCAGCGCGCCAAAGTAAGAGGTGCCGTAGTGGCGCACCGGCGTGGCAACCACTTCGTAAATAAACTGGTGGATGGTGTTGTAGTGGGTGTTTTCAAAAACGATGCGGATACCCAGCACCAGAATCATCACCAGCAGGGCCGGGATCAGCGCGGCGAACGACTCCTGCACCGCCGGAGGTACGCCGTCCGGCATTTTGATCACCAGTTTTTTGCGCTTGAGCCAGCAGAACATCTCCGTCCACAGCAGGGAACCGATCATCGCCACGAACAGCCCTTTGCTGCCAATCCACTCCACCGGAATGACGGTAATACCGCCGTTTTCCGCCACTTTGATAAAGGGCGTCAGGATGAGAAAGGCAACCAGCGCCAGGATACCGCAGGAGATGCGGTCTTCACCGTAGTGTTCCGCCAGGCGGAAGGCCACCAGGAAGCTGATGAACAGCGACATGGTGGAGAACACCGCGTTGAACGGGATTTCAATAATGGCGCTCCAGCTCTCACCAAAGGCCTGAGACATAAACTGCTGATAGGCTTGATTCGGGAACGACGAGATCACCAGCAGAATAGAGCCGACGATGATAAACGGCATGAATGACACGTAGGCGCCGCGAATGGCCCCGAGGTGACGCTGCTGGGCCGTTTTGGCCGCCAGCGGCATCAGTTTTGCTTCAAGAAATCCCAGAACATTGTTCATTGTGAACTCCGTACAAGATTGAGGGGTGTTGTTTGTGTTATGTCTGGGGATTATCAGTGAAGCGCGGCGAGCGAAAGGTGAAATCGGTCACAAAGCAATCGCTGGTGTAATATAAATCTCATAAGATTGGTTCCGAGGATCCTGCGATGGAAATTAAACTGCATGCTAATGCCACCACGACGCCGCGCATCCGTCGCTATCTACAGCAGTCAGATAAAAGCGACAGAGAGCTGGCTGCCGAGCTGGGTATTTCGGTCACTACCGTCAGGCGCTGGCGCAACCGCGAGCAGGTTTCGGATAATCACACGACGCCAAAAGTGATACACAAAGCATTGAGACTGGAGCAGGTTGCGCTGGTCAATGCCCTGCGGGATATCACTGGCGCCCCGCTGGACGACCTGCTGCAGATGGTCAATAGCGAACTCGGGATCGCCGTGTCCCGCGCGACCCTGAACCGCTATCTCAAACCGGCTTCGATAAAGCAGAAGGGCGCGACGTTGCAGGGAAAAAAGGCGCTGAAGGCAGGTATCGTGCCGCAAAAACTCCTGTTACATCATCAGCCTCTGTCGCTGCATATGGACGATGGCGGGGAACAGCATCTGCTGTGGGCGCGTGAACCCGTGAGCGGCTGGTGCTACGCCCGGCTGTACGCGGGCATTTCTCCGCAGCTGCTGGCCCACTGGGCGAACGACGCGCTGGCAGCCTGTCCGGCTGATATTCAATCTGTTGAGACTTTTGGTTTCGAGGTGAAGCTTGAGGAGCGTAATACCACCGTGACAGCGCATCCACAGCAATACCGCGCCGTTCAGGTTGATCTACCGCTATGTGAAATCATCCCACGTCTGAACAGTGAATCGGCAGGCGAGCTGTTGATCCAGCTGTGCGAATTTTACAACCGGGGAAAAGCGCAGAAAAAGCTGGGAGAGAGTACGCCGCAGGCCTTTCTGGAAGCGCTGCGGCATAAGGACTAGAGGATCTCGAGCACGTCTTCCGGCGGGCGTCCAATGCGCGCCTGGCCGTTCGCCACCACTATCGGGCGCTCAATCAGCTTTGGATTTTCAACCATCGCTTGGATCAGCTCAGCCTCGGTGAGACGGCTGTCATCTAGGTTAAGCGACTTATACAGATCTTCTTTCTGACGCATCAGCTCTCTTGCACTGCCCATTCCCAGCATGTGCAGCAGCTGGCGGAGGGTTTGCGCGTCAGGTGGGGTGTCGAGGTACAGCACGACTTCCGGCTCAACGCCGTTAGACTTCAGCAGGCTCAGGGTATCGCGGCTCTTGGAGCAGCGAGGGTTGTGATAAATTTTTACGGCGTCTGTCATGACGTGAATTCTCCTTTATTACATCTTCTCGTACGGCTTAAAGCGCTGCTGCAGGCCGCGCAGCTGATCGATACGCGCGTCGTAACGGGCCTGCTGGAGGCTGCCGAGTTTGACCTGCGCGCTGGCGCTGCTGAGCGTGGAAATCGCCTGATCGAGGCGGCCCACCAGGGCAAAACCTTCGGCACGCGCCGCCAGCTCCTGATCGCGGTTGCCGAGCTGGGCTTCCGCCTGAGCGAGCAGATCCCAGCCGTTTTGATCGTCTTTATTGTTAAAGGTGTAGCGGTTCAGAATGGTCGCCGCTTCGCCAGGCTGACCGCCCTGTAAGTAAGCGTTCGCCAGGTTAAGCTGCAGCACCGGGTTGGTACGGACGTCTTTCGCCCCCTTCAGACGGTTGATTGCATCGGCCGTTTTCTTCTGGCCCAGATCGATATCCGTCGACAGATCGAGGTACCACGGGTTGTTCGGGTCTGCAGCCAGAAGCGGTTGCAGCGCTTTGCGCGCCTCGTCGTATTTGCTGGCTTCCATCGCCTGGAGCGCCTGACCATACTGCGCGGCGTTTTTCTCACGCACGTTGCCTTTCGCCAGGGTATCCAGCAGATCGCTGGTGAGCTGGTTACGCCCGGAGTTGTACATCCCCAGCGTTCTCACCTTCGCCATGTAGAAATCCTGCGAAGACTGGACCACCACCGGACGCATCTGGTTGGCACGGTTACGCGCGTCCGACAGGCGACTTTCCGGCAGCGGGTGGGTCAGCAGAATTTCCGGCGGACGGGAAGAGTAACGCGCCTGATCGAGCAGTTTTTCGAGGAAGCTCGGCATGGCCTGCGGGTCAAAGCCCGAACGCTGCAGCACCTGAATCCCGATGCGGTCCGCTTCCTGTTCGTTTTGCTGGGTAAAGCTGATCATCCCCTGGCGCGTTCCCGCCAGCGTACCGGTCAGGGCCGCCATCCCGGCCTGCGGGCTGGCCATCGCCAGCAGAATAGAGCCCAGCGCGCCCACCCAGGTCAGCGGGGCGTTACGTTTCTGGTCTTCCATGGCGCGCGCCAGGTGGCGCTGGGTGACGTGCGAAATTTCGTGCGCCATCACCGAGGCCAGCTGGCTTTCGTTGTCAGAGTAACGGAATAACGCCGAGTGCAGCACCACGTTTCCGCCAAAGAAGGCGAAGGCGTTGATTTCGTCATTATTGATTAAATAGAAATGGAAGGGCGTTTTTACCGAATCGGCGTGCGAAACCAGACGCATCCCCAGCCCGTTAATGTACTGTACCAGCAAAGGGTCGTTAATCAGCGGGGCGCTGCCGCGCAGCTGGCGAACATAGTAATCCCCCATTTGCATCTCTTGCCCAATAGAGAGCGTGCTTCCTGCTGTGGTGCCCATGTCCGGCAATGAATCGGACGAGTCAGCAAAAGCGGGCAACACCTGACCGACCGTCACCGCGGCAATCAGTGTTGCAACCAGTGTTTTTCTCAACTGCCTGAACATAACCACTGTCCTGTATGTTGGATGTGCTAATTTGACCGATGAACCGGCATAACGTTCATCTCTGCTGCTCTGCGAGTGTAGCCGTGTTACAGCATGAAGAAAATCCCATTCATCAGGCTTTTGCGGATTGCGATCGGGATACAAAAAGCGAAAGTCTTTTTTGTGACAGTTAGATACAATTCACCGTCTCACTCCCGCCATTCGATTCAGGGAAGGGTTGTATGCTCGAAATGTTAATGCAGTGGTACCGGCGTCGGTTCAGCGACCCGGAAGCCATTGCTTTGTTGGTTATTCTGGTTGCCGGGTTCGGTATTCTGTTCTTCTTCAGCGGCCTGCTCGCTCCCCTGCTGGTGGCGATTGTGCTGGCGTACCTGCTGGAGTGGCCAACGGTGCGCCTGGAGCACATCGGCTGTTCCCGCCGCTGGGCGACCAGCATCGTGCTGGTGCTGTTTGTCGGCATCCTGCTGCTAATGGCCTTTGTGGTAATGCCGGTCGCCTGGCAGCAGGGAATTAACCTGATCCGCGACATGCCCGGCATGTTGAACAAGCTGTCTGATTTTGCCGCCACGCTGCCGCGCCGTTACCCGGCCCTGATGGATGCCGGGATTATTGACGCGATGGCCGAAAATATGCGCGCCCGCATCATGACGATGGGCGATTCGGTAGTGAAGTACTCTCTGGCCTCGCTGGTCGGGCTGCTGACGCTGGCGGTTTACCTTGTGCTCGTGCCGCTGATGGTTTTCTTCCTGGTGAAAGATAAAGATCAGATGCTCAACGCCGTGCGCCGTATTCTGCCGCGCAACCGCGGGCTGGCAGGGCAGGTCTGGGAAGAGATGAACCAGCAGATCACCAACTACATTCGCGGCAAGGTGCTGGAGATGATTGTCGTGGGGGTCGCCACCTGGATTGGCTTCCTGATTTTCGGCCTGAACTACTCGCTGCTGCTGGCGGTGCTGGTGGGGCTGTCGGTCCTGATTCCGTACATCGGCGCGTTTGTGGTGACCATTCCGGTTGTTGGCGTCGCGCTGTTCCAGTTTGGGCTGGGGACGGAGTTCTGGAGCTGCTTTGCGGTGTACCTGATTATTCAGGGCCTGGACGGTAACCTGCTGGTGCCGGTGCTGTTCTCCGAAGCAGTGAACCTGCATCCGCTGGTGATTATCTTATCCGTGGTGATTTTCGGCGGGCTGTGGGGATTCTGGGGCGTGTTCTTTGCGATTCCTCTGGCGACGCTAATTAAAGCCGTGGTCCACGCGTGGCCGGATGTGCCGGCGGTGGAAGAGAAATAGTTTTTGTGCGGCCCGGGGCTCTCACTCCGACCCTCTCCTATGGGAGAGGGGGAAAACACTAAAAACGGCAACCTGGGTTGCCGTTTTGCTGTTTATCAGGCGTTCTCTTTCAGCCAGTTCAACACCACGTCGTGGTGGTTGCTGGTTTTGAAGTCGTCAAACACATGTTCAACTTTACCGTCAGCGTCAATCAGGAAGCTGATGCGGTGAATACCGTCGTAGGTTTTACCCATAAACGTCTTCTCGCCCCAGACGCCGAACTGCTCGCATACCTGATGGTCTTCATCAGAAAGCAGCGTGAAGTTCAGCAGCTCTTTTTCAGCAAATCGTGACAGCTTTTCTGGTTTATCCGTGCTGATACCCAGCACTTCCACACCGACTTTTTTCAACTCGTCCATGTTGTCGCGTAAGCCGCAGGCCTGTACGGTGCAGCCGGGGGTCATGGCTTTCGGGTAGAAATAGACCAGAACACGCTGTCCCTGGAAGTCGGTCAAATTTACTTGCTCGCCGTCTTGATCCGGTAAGCTAAATTTCGGTGCGATGTCACCGGCTTTCAGTGGGTTCATTACTCAACTCCATCCTGTTCGTGCTGCGAATAATTGACGACGCTTATACTGCCCTGCGCGTTTAATTCTGTACAGAGGGCTTTGAACGCTTGCTCGATATTTGACGCATCCTGTGAGGCAGGGCTGTGCGCGGTAATTTGAATAAACAGCACCGGAAGACCCTGGTCATCGCTTGTCTGCGTACGGGAAACCAGTTCGGCAATATTCATCTGATGATTGTCAAAAAGCGCGGTGAAACGCTCAATCAGATGCGGTGAATCAGGCACTTCAACCTGCACCCAGACGGTAGAAGGCAGTGCCGGACGCGGACGCGCGGTGGTGCGCTTCATGACAATCAGCAAATCCAGTTCGGCCCCCTTCAGCGGCAGGGTCGATTCAATCAACGTAATGGCGTTCCATGTCCCGGAAAGCAACATAATAAATGTGAACTCTTCGCCAAGCATCGCCAGACGGCTGTCTTCGATATTACAGCCGCAGCTGCTTACGTGACGGGTGATGGTGTTCACGATACCCGGCCTGTCGGCACCCAGCGCAGTGATAACCAGGTAATGTTGTGATGAGGTTGTCAAACCTGTTCTTCCTTTGCATGGTTAAGTCTTCCTAAGGAAAGCATAAAAAAAACATGCATACAACCGCCTGCGAGCCTCAGTTCGCTTGCTTTTATTACAGTTCCAAACGTAACATTGAGGCTCTTGTTCGCACAGAGGATGGCTCATGTTCACGGGAAGTATTGTCGCGCTTGTTACACCGATGGATGAAAAAGGTAATGTCTGCCGGTCAAGCATGAAGAAGCTCATTGATTACCATGTCGCCAACGGAACCTCGGCGATCGTTTCGGTAGGGACTACCGGTGAATCCGCAACGCTGAGCCACGACGAGCACGGCGATGTGGTGATGCTGACCCTGGAACTGGCGGACGGACGTATTCCGGTCATCGCGGGGACAGGGGCTAATGCAACCGCAGAAGCTATCAGCCTGACCAAACGTTTTAACGACAGCGGCATCGTGGGCTGTCTGACGGTGACCCCTTATTACAACCGTCCTACTCAGGAAGGTTTGTTCCAGCACTTCAAAGCCATCGCTGAACATACTGACTTGCCACAAATTCTGTATAATGTGCCGTCCCGTACCGGTTGCGATATGCTGCCGGAAACCGTTGGTCGTCTCTCGGAAGTAAAAAATATTATCGGTATTAAAGAGGCGACAGGGAACTTAAGCCGCGTTCATCAGATCAAAGAGCTGGTTTCAGACGACTTTATCCTGTTGAGTGGTGATGATGCGACCGCGCTGGACTTTATGCAGCTCGGTGGTCATGGCGTGATCTCCGTAACGTCAAACGTTGCGGCGCGCGATATGGCTGAAATGTGCAAACTGGCCGCAGCCGGTCACTTTGATGAAGCGCGCGTCATTAATCAGCGTCTGATGCCGCTGCACAATAAATTATTTGTCGAACCCAATCCGATCCCAGTGAAATGGGCATGTAAGGAGTTGGGGCTTGTAGCAACCGATACGCTGCGTCTGCCAATGACACCGATTACCGACCACGGTCGTGACATCGTCAGGGCGGCGCTGAAGCATGCCGGTTTGCTGTAGAGTTTAGGGAGATTTGATGGCTTATTCAGTACAGAAGTCGCGCCTGGCGAAGGTTGCGAGTGTTTCGCTTGTTATGCTGCTCGCTGCCTGTAGTTCAGATTCGCGCTACAAGCGCCAGGTGAGCGGTGATGAATCCTATCTGGATGCGACCCCGCTTGCTGAACTTCACGCACCGGCTGGTATGATCCTGCCGATTCAGAACGGCGATTATAATATTCCCGTGACCAACGGCAGCGGCCTGGTCGGTAAAGCGCTTGATATTCGTCCGCCAGCACAGCCTCTGGCGCTGGTGAGCGGGGCGCGTACCCAGTTCACCGGTGATACGGCGTCTCTGATGGTTGAGAGCGCGCGCGGTAGCACGCTGTGGCCGCAGGTTGTCAGCGTCATTCAGTCGAAGAACTACACCATCGATAAACGCGATGACGCCAGCCAGACGTTAACCACCGACTGGATCGAATGGAACCGCCTGGATGAAGACCAGCAGTACCGCGGTCGTTATCAAGTCTCCGTTAAACCACAGGGTTACCAGCAGGCGGTTAACGTTAAGCTGTTGAACCTGGAGCAGGCGGGTAAACCGGTTGCGGATGCCGCGTCCCTGCAGCGTTACAGTACCGAAATGCTGAACGTGATTGCCGCGGGTCTGGATAAGACCGCTACCGATGCCGCCAACGCCGCGCAGAGCCGCAACGGCGCGACCTTCGATGTGCAAAGCGGTGCGGATGATACCGGCCTGCCAATGCTGGTGGTGCGTGCACCGTTTAACCAGACCTGGCAGCGTCTGCCAGCGACGCTGGAAAAAGTGGGCATGAAAGTGACCGACAGCACGCGTTCAACCGGCAGCATGACGGCAACGTATAAGCTGCTCTCCGACAGCGCATGGCAGGAACTGGGCGCGAAAGATCCTCAGCTTGCCTCCGGTGACTACAAGATTCAGGTAGGCGACCTTGATAACCGCAGCAGTCTGCAGTTTATCGATCCAAAAGGTCATACGCTGACCCAGTCGCAGAACGATGCGCTGGTCGCTGTCTTCCAGGCAGCATTCAGCAAATAAATACGAGGGCTGGTGAATCCAGCCCTTTTTATTTTAGTGCTACGCAAACGTGTGCGTGGCATAATATCCCCAGTTTTGAACACAAATCATCACACCAGGAGTAATGAAGATGCAGAAGCAAGCTGAGTTGTATCGTGGCAAAGCGAAGACCGTATACAGCACGGAAAACCCGGATCTGTTGGTGCTCGAGTTCCGCAATGATACGTCAGCAGGGGATGGCGCACGCATTGAGCAGTTCGATCGTAAAGGCATGGTGAACAACAAGTTCAACCACTTCATTATGACCAAACTGGCCGAAGCGGGCATCCCGACCCAGATGGAAGCGTTGCTGTCCGATACGGAATGTCTGGTGAAGAAACTGGATATGGTTCCGGTTGAGTGCGTTATTCGTAACCGTGCGGCGGGCTCCCTGGTGAAGCGTCTGGGCATTGAAGAAGGTATCGAACTGAATCCACCGCTGTTCGACCTGTTCCTGAAAAACGATGCGATGCACGACCCGATGGTCAACGAATCCTACTGCGAAACCTTCGGCTGGGTGAACCAGGAGAACCTGGCGCGCATGAAAGAGCTGACCTACAAAGCCAACGACGTGCTGAAAAAACTGTTTGATGACGCGGGCCTGATCCTCGTCGACTTCAAGCTGGAGTTTGGTCTGTTCAAAGGCGAAGTGGTGCTGGGCGATGAGTTCTCACCAGACGGTAGCCGCCTGTGGGATAAAGAAACTCTGGATAAAATGGACAAAGACCGTTTCCGTCAGAGCCTGGGTGGCCTGATTGAAGCGTACGAAGCGGTTGCTCACCGTTTAGGCGTTAAGCTCGACTAACTCCCTCACTTGCCAAAGGATGTTCCCATCCTTTGGCGTCTTACCTTTGTTTCCTATGGTAATCTTGCCGTTAACCGCCTACGATCATAGCTATTATAAATGGAATAGTTCGAGGTGGTTATGCGCTGGCAAGGGCGTCGTGAAAGTGACAATGTAGAAGACAGACGCAGTGATGGCGGCGGCGGTCCTTCAATGGGTGGGCCAGGCTTCCGGTTACCCAGCGGCAAGGGCGGTATCATCCTGCTGATTGTGGTTTTAGTCGCGGGCTACTACGGCGTTGACCTCACCGGGTTGATGACCGGTCAGCCGCTGCAGCAGCAGGAGCATTCTCAGCGCTCCATCAGCCCGAATGAAGATGAAGCGGCCAAATTTACCTCCGTTATTCTCGCCACAACAGAAGACACCTGGGGTCAGCTGTTTGAGAAGATGGGGCGTACCTACCAGCAGCCGAAGCTGGTGATGTACCGGGGGGCAACCCGCACCGGATGCGGTACCGGGCAATCTGTGATGGGGCCGTTCTACTGCCCGGCAGACGGCACCGTCTATATCGATCTCTCTTTTTACGATGACATGAAACGCAAGCTTGGCGCTGACGGTGATTTTGCCCAGGGCTACGTGATTGCGCATGAAGTCGGCCATCACGTGCAAAAGCTGCTGGGGATTGAGCCAAAAGTGCGCCAGCTTCAGCAAAATGCGTCTCAGGCTGACGTGAACCGCCTTTCCGTTAAAATGGAGCTGCAGGCGGACTGCTTCGCGGGCGTCTGGGGCCACAGCATGCAGCAGCAGGGCGTGCTGGAATCCGGCGATCTTGAAGAGGCGTTAAATGCCGCTCAGGCTATCGGTGACGACCGTCTTCAGCAGCAAAGCCAGGGGCGCGTCGTGCCGGACAGCTTCACTCACGGTACTTCACAGCAGCGCTATAGCTGGTTCAAACGCGGCTTCGACAGCGGCGATCCGGCGCAGTGTAATACCTTCGGCAAAGCGATGTAATGTTGCAGTTTGAACAGCTGATAAGCGAGCTTGAGCGCACAGGCCATCGTCGGCTGGTGGTGCTCAGCGGTGAGGCGCAGTGGACGTTAACCCAGGCGCTGACCCTGCGTGACGCCTTGCCCGGAGACTGGGTAAGGCTTGACGAACATCCTTCAAAAGCCATCAGCGGCCTGCTGGGACGCGAGTTCCGGCATGCCGTTTTTGACGCCAGCGCCGGGTTTGATGTCGCCGCATTTGCCGCCCTGAGCGGAACGCTGAGCGCCGGAAGCCTTCTGGTGCTGCGGGTTCCGCCGCTTGATGCGTGGCCCGGGTTGCCAGACAGCGATTCACTGCGCTGGAGCGACAGCGCCGAAGCGATAGCCACGCCGCATTTTGTCCACCATTTCTGCCGGACGATTGCCGCCGATCCCGACGCTATTGTCTGGCTTCAGGGCTGCGGGTTATCCCTTCCGCCTTTACCCGAAGCGCCAGACTGGCAGCCTGCCAGCGGCGCACCGCAGCGCGAGCAGGCTGAGATCCTGGATGTGCTGCTGGGGATGCCGGAGGGCATCGTGGCCGTCACCGCCGCGCGCGGGCGAGGAAAATCAGCCCTGGCGGGAATGCTGCTGAACCGCATTGCCGGCAGCGCCGTGGTTACCGCACCGTCGAAGGGGGCGACGGATATCATCGCCCGCTTTGCCGGAGAGCGTTTTCATTTTATGGCCCCGGACGCGCTGCTTGCCTCTTCATACCAGGCTGACTGGCTGATTGTCGATGAAGCCGCTGCGATCCCCGGACCTCTGCTGGAAAAGCTAGTTGCCCGTTTCCCTCGCGTGCTGTTGACCACCACGGTGCAGGGATATGAAGGGACGGGTCGGGGATTCTTGCTTAAATTCTGCGGTCGGTTTACCGGGCTGCAGCGCTACAGCTTATCTACACCGGTACGCTGGGCGGCGGGCTGCCCGCTTGAGCGGGTTGTTGCCAGCGCGCTGCTGTTTGACGATACGCTGATTGACCGACGCCCGGAAGGGGAGGTGCGTTTAACGTCCCTGACGCCGACGGCATGGGAAAGCCGCCCGGCGCTTGCAGCGAGCGTATACGAGCTCCTCTGCGCGGCGCATTATCGTACCTCGCCGCTCGATTTACGCCGCATGATGGACGCGCCCGGGCAGCAGTTTGCCGTTGCCGAAACGGACCCGGATATCGCCGGGGCGCTCTGGCTGGTGGAGGAGGGCGGGCTCTCCCCTGAGCTTAGCCGCGCCGTATGGGCAGGATATCGGCGTCCGCGCGGTAACCTGGTGGCGCAGTCTCTTGCGGCGCACGGCGGCTCTCCGCTGGCGGCGACGCTCAGAGGACGACGGGTCACCCGCATTGCCGTACATCCTCACCGTCAGCGGGAAGGGATTGGCCAGGCGCTTGTTCGCGGCGCCAGCGGCGAAGATTATCTGTCGGTGAGCTTTGGCTATACCGATGGGCTGTGGCATTTCTGGCAGCAATGTGGGTTTGTGCTGGTGCGGATGGGCAGCCATCGTGAAGCCAGCAGCGGCTGCTACACCGCCATGGCGTTGCTGCCCCAGAGCGAGGCCGGGCGTCAGCTGTGCGAGCAGGCGCAGCAGCGTCTGAAGCGCGATGCGCGGGTGTTATCGGCCTGGAACGGTGAAAAGATCCCCGTGGAAGACGGCTGGGAAGCTACCCTTAATAATGACGACTGGCTGGAGCTGGCGGGGTTTGCTTTTGCGCATCGGGCGTTTTCAACCTCGGTTGCCGCACTGACGCGGCTGTTGTTAACCGTGGACATGCCGCTTCCGGCCCTGCGCGGGAAAATGGACGGAAAAACGGAAGACGTCGGGCGAAAAGCCTTGCTGGCAACGTTGCGGAATGAAACCGCGCAAGCGATTGAAAGTATTGACTATCCGCGCTGCCAGCAGCTGAAAGAAGATATTTTGCAATGGCAATTTTTTCAATGACTTCTTCAGTAAAGTGGCATGGTCATTCACGTCCGGAGGCGTAGAATCCAGGTCATCTATTAAGGAGACCACCATGAAACACGACCATTTTGTTGTTCAAAGCCCTGACAAACCGGCTAAACAGTTACTGCTTCTGTTTCATGGCGTTGGCGATAATGCCGTCAATATGGGTCAGATTGGCAGCTGGTTTGCGCCCGTTTTTCCGGAGGCATTAATTGTCAGCATCGGTGGCGTAGAGCCATGTGGTCCGAACGGGCGCCAGTGGTTCTCTGTTCAGGGCGTGACGGAAGAGAATCGTCAGGCTCGCATCGACGCCATCATGCCGACCTTTATCGACATCGTCCGCTACTGGCAGCAGCAGAGCGGCGTAGGTGCTGACGCGACCGCGCTGATTGGCTTCTCGCAGGGGTCAATCATGTCGCTGGAAAGCGTAAAAGCGCAGCCGGGTCTGGCGTCACGCGTCATCGCGTTTAACGGCCGTTTTGCGACGTTACCGACAAGCGCGACCACGCAGACCACGATCCACCTGATCCACGGTGGTGAAGACCGGGTGATTGAGCTATCGCATGCGGTTGCCGCTCAGGAAGCGCTGATTCGCGAAGGTGGGGACGTGACGCTGGATATCGTTGACGAGCTGGGCCACGCGATTGACGACCGTAGCATGCAGTTCGCGCTCGATCGTTTGCGCTATACCGTACCGAAGCACTACTTTGATGAAGCGCTCAGCGGCGGCAAGCCGGATAACGATGATATTGTAGAGTTTATGTGAGGTTTCCCCCTCTCCCGGGGAGAGGGGAACTTAACGATTATTTCTTCTGGTCCTTCTTCGGCCAGTCGTCGTCATCGTCCCACTTGTCGTTAAAATCACGGTGCGGGGGAAGATCCGGTTTGTTGGCGAGAAATTTTTTATGGTCAACGCGCTTAAGATCTTTAATCACGTTCAGCAGTACGCCGACCAGAAAAACTAACACCAGAATCCACCAGTACTTTGAAAGCCAATCCATTCGCTATTCCTCTCAGAGCGTTCGTCAGGCGACGAGTTGCTCCATAATACGTTGATACATACGGGCCAGCAGTTGCAAATCTGCCGCATTGACACACTCATTGATTTTATGAATGGTTGCGTTCACTGGACCCAGTTCGACAACCTGGGCACCCATACGGGCGATAAAGCGCCCGTCTGAGGTGCCACCCGTTGTCAGCAGCTGTGGCTTAATTTCATTATAGTGCTCGATGGCGTTCACCACCGCATCCACCAGCTTACCGCGCTGCGTCAGGAACGGCTGGCCGGAAAGCCACCACTCCACGGTGTAGCGCAGGTGATATTTTTCCAGCAGCGCGACGACGCGCGCCTTGATCATCTCATCGGTCAGTTCGGTGCTGAAGCGGAAGTTGAACTGGACGAAGTAATCGCCCGGGATCACGTTGTTGCTGCCGGTCCCGGCCTTGACGTTCGCGATCTGCATGCTGGTTGGCGGGAAGAATTCGTTGCCTTTATCCCACTCGATGCCCACCAGCTCGCTCAGCATCGGCGCAGCGCGATGGACCGGGTTATCGGCCAGATGCGGGTATGCAACGTGCCCCTGAACGCCGTGAATGGTCAGGTTACAGGTCAGCGAGCCGCGGCGCCCATTTTTGACAACATCACCCACCACTTCGGTACTGGACGGCTCACCGACCAGGCAGTAGTCGAGACGCTCGTTACGCGCCATCAGCGCTTCAACAACCTTCACGGTGCCGTTATGGGCGCTGGCTTCTTCGTCGGAGGTGATTAAAAACGCCAGACGGTTTTTGTGGTTTGGATGCTGAGCCACAAAGCGCTCTGCCGCCACGACCATCGCCGCCAGGGAGCCTTTCATGTCTGCCGCGCCGCGACCAAACAGCATGCCGTCGCGGATGGTCGGTTCAAACGGCGGGTTGATCCAGCGATTCGCGTCACCGGCGGGAACGACGTCAGTATGCCCGGCAAAGGCCAGCGTTTCGCCCTGTCCGCGCCACGCCCAGAAGTTCTGGGTATCGCCAAAATCCATGCGTTCAACGGTAAAACCGATGGCACGCAGGCGCTCAATCATAAGTGCCTGACAACCTGCGTCGTCCGGGCTAAGGGAAGGACGGCGAATAAGCTGCTGAGTCAGCTCAATGACCGGGCATGACATAAACTACACCTCAACGAAAAAAGTCGGAATAAAGGGTTTCACTGAAACCCAGCAGCATAGGCTGCCCTGGCGCGCAGAGCAATGGGCGTTTGATAATTGCCGGCATCTCGAGCATCAGTTTTGCCGCGCTGTCGGCGTTGTTGATGCTGGCGCGCAGAGATTCGTCCAGCTTACGCCAGGTGGTGCCGCGGGTGTTCAGCAGGGCTTCCCACCCCAGCTCGCCGATCGCGCTATGCAGAAATTCTGCATCAAGCCCATCGGCTCGGTAATCGTGGAAACGGTACTCCACGCCGTTTGCTTCCAGCCAGCGGCGGGCTTTTTTGATGGTGTCGCAATTTTTAATGCCGTACATCACAACCATGGTGAATCCTTTTGACCTAATGATGATTAAATGTTCAGTAAATTCGAAGATATATCCTTAAGTGGAATATAACACATTCATGAATCGTCTGGATTTACGCTTCTTCTTAATTCAACTCACATCTGTACGCTGAATATTCTTTCACCCTTTAAGCATAGATGTCCATAAAGTTTAAATTTCGAATAAACTCAGCGGGTAAAATAAAACTCACCCGTTCGGAGGGTTATTTCAAAATATTGCTAGCCGTCACAAAAAATTGAGGCCTCTCCGTTCATATTTATCATAAATCCCCGCAGGACGTGGGGTACAATCACAGCAATTGGTTAAATAGTCTTCACAATGATGGTCCGTTTTTGTAGAATGCGCATAATAATAAGAGAGGTTGTTATGATTGAACGTGAACTGGGGAACTGGAAAGATTTTATCGAAGGCATGCTTCGTAAATGACATTCAGTAAGAATTGCAAGAGCACTAAAATAAGTAAAATAACCATAGTGTGAATTAATCACACAATAAAAAGGCGGCCGATAAAACCGCCTTTTTTTATTTCAATCACTTACTCAGCCCGTTCCTTTAGCGGGAAGCGACGACGCACCAGCACAAAGAACAACGGCACGAAGTAAATGGCCAGGATGGTTGCCGAAATCATGCCGCCCATCACTCCCGTCCCGACGGCATGCTGGCTGCTGGAGCCTGCACCCGTACTGGTTGCCATCGGCAGTACGCCAAAGACAAACGCCAGCGACGTCATCAGGATCGGGCGTAAGCGCTGACGGCAGGCGTGCAGCGTGGCGGCCATCAGCTCGTGGCCTTTGGCATTCATCTCGTTGGCAAATTCAACGATCAGAATGGCGTTTTTCGCCGATAGCCCAATCACGGTGAGCAGACCCACCTGGAAGTAAACATCGTTCTCGAGGCCGCGCATCCAGGTCGCCAGCAGCGCACCGATAACCCCAAGCGGCACGACCAGCATGACCGAGAACGGTACCGACCAGCTTTCATACAGTGCGGCTAGGCAGAGGAAGACCACCAGCAGAGAGAGCGCGTAAAGTGCGGGAGCCTGTGCCCCGGAGAGACGCTCCTGGTAGGACATGGCCGTCCACTCCAGACCAAAACCGGCGGGCAGCTGCTGGACCAGTTTTTCCATGGTATCCATAGCGGTACCGGTACTGACGCCCGGCGCAGCTTCCCCGACGATTTCAACCGCAGAGTAGCCGTTATAGCGCTCCAGACGCGGCGAACCGCTCTCCCAGTGCGAGGTGGCAAACGCGGAGAACGGCACCATGCCGCCAGCGTTATTCCGGACAAACCAGCGGTTTATATCATCCGGCAGCATGCGGAACGGCGCGGCGGACTGGACATACACTTTTTTCACGCGGCCGCGATCCATAAAGTCATTCACATAGCTCGAGCCCCACGCCGTTTGCAGGGTGTCGTTGATATCGTTGATCGACACGCCTAGCGCCTGCGCCTTACGCTGATCGATATCCACCTGGAGCTGCGGGCTGTCGTCAAGACCGTTATGGCGAACGCGGGTCAGGCCAGGATCGTTGCCCGCCAGCGCTAACAGCTTATCGCGTGCCGCCATCAGCGCCGTGTGGCCCGCGCCGGCGTGATCCTGCAGCTCCATATCAAACCCGGCGGAACTGCCCAGACCGCTTATCGCCGGCGGGCTGCTGGCGAAGACGCGCGCCTCTTTAATATGCGCAAAGGCTTTGGTTGCGCGTTCAATAATGGCAAATGACGTTCCGGTTTTGGTATCGCGCTCGTCCCAGTCCTTCAGGCGGACGAACATGCGGGCGACGTTCTGCCCGTTTCCGCCCGGGCCAGAGCCCACGGTGGAGAAAACCGACACAACGTTATCTTTCTCTTTGGTGAAGAAGTACTGCTCCACTTTCTGGACCACTTTCAGCGTCTGCTGCTGCGTTGCGCCGCTCGGGAGCTGCACCGAGGTGGTGAACATGCCCCGGTCTTCCATCGGCAGGAACGAGGTGGGGAGATGCATAAACAGCCAGACCATGCCGCCCAGCAGCACAACGTAAATCATCATCCAGCGCAGGCTGCGATGGAGCACGCCACCGACGGCAGATTCATACCGCGCGGCATTGCGGTTGAACATCCGGTTAAACCAGCCGAAAAACCCTTTTTGCCCGTGCTGCTCTCCTTTGTGCAGCGGTTTCAGAATGGTGGCGCACAGCGCAGGGGTGAGGATCAGCGCCACCAGCACGGAGAGCACCATCGCCGAGACAATGGTTATCGAGAACTGACGGTAAATCGCCCCGGTGGTGCCGCCAAAGAAGGCCATCGGGATAAAGACGGCCGACAGCACCATCGCGATACCGACCAGCGCCCCCTGAATTTGCCCCATGGATTTGCGCGTCGCCTGGCGCGGCGAGAGTCCTTCTTCGCTCATGATGCGCTCGACGTTTTCAACCACCACGATGGCATCATCCACCAGAAGGCCAATCGCCAGCACCATCGCAAACATCGTCAGGGTGTTAATGCTGTACCCGAACGCGTAAAGCACCGCAAAGGTCCCCAGCAGCACCACGGGGACGGCAATGGTTGGGATCAGCGTCGCGCGGAAGTTTTGCAGGAACAGGTACATCACCAGGAATACCAGCGCGATGGCTTCCAGCAGGGTCTTCACCACGTCCTCGATCGACGCTTTAACGAAGGAGGTGGTTTCATAGGCGACTTTGTACTCCAGCCCGTGCGGGAAATACTGTGAAAGTTCGTCCAGACGGTCTAACACCAGTTTTGCCGTGGCCATTTCGTTTGCGCCGGACGCAAGCTTTATCCCCAGACCGGAGGCCTGATTGCCGTTAAAGCGGCTCAGGTAGTCATATTTTTCCGCCCCCATTTCCACAGTGGCGACATCGCCCAGACGCACTTCCGACCCATCCTGATTCACGCGCAGGGTGATGTTGCGGAACTGGTCCGGCGTCTGCAGCAGGGATTGCGAATTGATGGTGGCGTTCAGGGCCTGCTTATCGACGGACGGCGTTCCCCCCAGCTGCCCCACCGCAATCTGGGCGTTCTGGGCCTTGATGGCATTCGTCACGTCGGTTGCCGTCATCTGGACGCTGTTCAGCTTGTTGGGGTCGAGCCAGATGCGCATAGAGTACTGTGAGCCGTAGGCGTCGATATCCCCGACGCCGTTGATACGGCTGATGGGATCCTGAATATTACTGGCGACGTAGTCGGCAATGTCCTGTTTATCCATCGAGCCATCTGTCGAGACAAACGCGATGGTTAAAATGTTGGTATCACCGGTTTTACGCACGGTCACGCCCTGATTCTGCACCGCCTGGGGCAGCTTGCGCATGGCCGACTGCAACTGGTTTTGCACCTGCTGCACCGCTTCGTCCGGGTCGGTGCCCGCCTTAAAGCTCAGGGTAACCGTCGCCTGGCCCGTGGCGCTACTTTGCGAGGACATGTACATCAGGTTATCCAGACCCGTCATGTTCTGCTCGATAACCTGCGTCACGGTGTTTTCCAGCGTTTGTGCGGAAGCGCCGGGGTAGTTTGCTGTTACGCGCACGTTAGGCGGTGCCAGATCGGGGTATTGCTCAACAGGCAGTGAAGTAATCGCCAGGACACCTGTCAGACACAACAGGATGGCAAGCACCCAGGCAAAAATGGGGCGATCGATGAAAAAATTCGCCATGAAAGAGTGACCTCGTTTTGCTGCACGTCATTATTGTTTATTGCCCGCATAACTTTAGCGGTAAGGCCCAGGTCAAACGTGGAGAAATAAAGGAGATAATGTAAATTATCATGCGCTTTTCCCTGCGCTTCCCTCTTTACCGTTATTTACCCGTTAACGGCGTGGGCGCCGGGAACGTCACGCTGACCAGCGTGCCGCCGTTTTGCGGCTGCGAGAAGTGCAGCATCCCGCCGAGCCGTTGCGCGCGTTCGCGCATAATGTTCAGGCCGTAGTGTCCCGGCGGCTCGCTGGCTTCGCCAATCCCGATGCCGTTATCGCGTATGCTGACGCTGTGCGTACCGTCCACGGCGGTCACGCAGCTGACGGTGATCTCGCTGGCCTGCGCGTGCTTAATGGCGTTCAGCACGGCCTCACGCACGATCTGCAGCAAATGCACCTGCTTTTGCGCGTCCAGCGCCAGCGAGGAGAGGCGGCAGTCGAGATGCAGCTTCGCCTGCGTCTGGCTCTGCAGGACGTCGAGGGACTCCTGCAGCGCCGCGGGTAAGTTCGCGTGGTTGAGCGTCAGGCGGAAGGTGGTAAGCAGCTCGCGAAGCTGCTGCCAGGCATTGTTCAGCTCGCGGGAAAAGTCGGTGATGATGGTCTGCGCCGGGATATTTTCCTCGGGCACGGCGCGTTTGAGCAGCGCAAGCTGAATGCGCAGATACGACAGCACCTGCGCCAGCGAATCGTGCAGCTCGCGTGCAATGGTGGCGCGCTCTTCCATCAGCAGCAGCTGCTGGTAATGTTTTTGCGCCTGGTTAAAGTACAGCCCGCGCCCGAGCATGGTCGCCACGCTTCTCATCAGCGGAAGGGGAACGCTGTCCGTCTCGCTTTGCCAGCGCAGCTCGCCATAAAGGGTGTCCTGCATCAGTACCGGCAGGTGCTGCAAAGGAATGCCATGTGACTCCGTCCCTTCAGACAGCCGCCAGTCGTCGCTGGTGCGCAGTTCGAGATAATTCATTTGCGTATAGTCATGGACAATCTGCAGGATATGCCGAAAGCAGTGGCTGTCTATCTGGCCGGTATTCAGCGCCTGAGAGCATTTGAACAGCATGTCGAGCTGCTGGTGGGCTTCATGCAAATGCCGAGTCTTTTCCGCGACCGAGGCTTCGAGCGAACGGTAGAGCGTAGCCAGCTCGGCGGACATGTGGTTGAAGGCGCGGGAGAGTTGGCCCAGCTCGTTCGGCAGGGCGGTATCGGGCGCCGGGGTTGCAAATTCCCCTCGCTCAACCCGTTCGCTGGCCGCCACCAGATTGTTAAGCGGCAACACCACCTGGCGACGGATGCCTCGCAGGGTAAATAGCGTCAGCAGCAGGATCCCGAGAGCGCCCGCCAGCGAGAGCAGGGTCACCGTCTGAATTTTATGTTCGGTGTAGTGCTGGAGGACGAGCACAAAGGCATCAATACGGCCGACAAAATCCTCAATGTGGGTTTGATACCACGCGCTGTCGCCGCGGGCGATGCGCGCATCCATCTCCAGCCAGGCCACGTGCAGCTGCTGGTAGCGCGCTTTAACATTGTCCGGGACGTACCAGCGGTTCAGCTTCTGCAGGGCAGGCGCGCTCAGCGTCCGTTGCCAGCTGTCGCGATGCGCGGCAAGGGAAGGGCTGTTGCGCTGCATCTCGTAGCCCAGACGATAGCTCTGCATGCGCAGTGAACCCGCGATATTAATGGCTTCGGCGTCACGCTGGCTGCTGGCTAGCGTCAGCAGCGCGACGGTGCTGGTCAGCACGGATAAGGCAATTATCGAAAAGAAAGCCCAGGCAAGGCTTCCGGAAACGGGTCGTTTGACGGTCACAGAACGGCTCTCTGAATAAAATTGATCTGCTACAGGTTCACTGTAAATAATTCGGCATTCCGGGCATTTGAACATTGCCCGATCGCGCCGTGATGCGTAAATACCATATTCATACAAAGAATAAGGTTATTGAACCAAAAACAGGTGTGGTTATGAATCGTTTTATTATGGCTAACAGCCAGCAGTGCATCGGGTGTCGCGCCTGCGAAGTGGCCTGCGTGATGGCGCACAACGATGAGCAGCACGTCCTGAGCGAGCGCCATTTTCATCCCCGCATTACGGTCCTGAGGTCCGGCGAGAAGAGTAGCCCCGTCACCTGCCATCACTGTGAAAATGCGCCCTGCGCGCAAAGTTGCCCGAACGGCGCCATCAGCAAATGCGATGACAGCGTACAGGTGAATCAACAAAAATGCATCGGCTGTAAGGCCTGCGTGGTGGCCTGCCCGTTTGGCACGATGGAGATTATCGTCACCCCGCTCGACAGCGGCGGCGTGAAGGCCTCGGCGAATAAATGCGATCTCTGTCTGACGCGGCTACACGGCCCGGCCTGTATCGAAAATTGCCCGGCAGATGTCCTCTCACTGGCGACGCCTGCTGTCCTTGATACTCTGGCGAAATCGCGCCGCCAGCGCACGGCCTGCCTGGAGGCGCAGCCCTGGCACGCGGAAGCCGTCAGAGAAGACGCTTCGCGCACCAAACTGCATCAGATGCAAACAACCCCGCCACGCGGCGAGCCCGACAAGCTGGCTGCCGCAGAACGCGTGAGCCATTTTAACGAAATTTACCTGCCGTTCCGGGACGAGCAGGCCGCCCGCGAGGCGTCGCGCTGCCTGAAATGCGGAGAGCACAGCATTTGCGAATGGACCTGCCCGCTGCATAACCACATCCCGCAGTGGATCGAGCGCCTCAACGCGGGGGATATCGCCGACGCGGTCGAGCTTTCACATCAGACCAACTGTTTACCTGAAATTACCGGCCGCGTCTGTCCGCAGGACCGATTATGCGAGGGTGCCTGCACAATACGTGAAGAGGCGGGATCCGTGACCATCGGTAACATTGAGCGCTATATCTCCGATCGGGCGCTGGCGATGGGCTGGCGGCCAGATATGTCCGCCGTCACGCCGACAGGTAAACGTGTCGCGATCGTCGGCGCGGGGCCCGCCGGGCTGGCGTGCGCCGACGTGCTGGCGCGCAGCGGCGCGAGTGTGACGGTCTATGACCGGCATCCGGAAATTGGCGGATTGCTGACCTTTGGCATCCCGGCATTCAAGCTGGACAAATCGCTGCTCGCGCGGCGCAGAGAGATATTTACCGCGATGGGGATCCGCTTCGAGCTGAACTGCGAGGTGGGCCAGGACGTGTCGATGTCGCAGTTAAAGAACGAGTACGACGCCCTGTTTATTGGCGTGGGAACCTATCGCTCGATGAAGGCGGGTATCCCGCATGAAGACGCGCCAGGGGTCTATGACGCGCTGCCTTTCCTTGTAGGTAACACGCGGCACGTTATGGGGCTGGAGTCGACGGCCAGCGAACCGTTTATCGACACCCATGGCTTAAACGTGGTGGTGCTTGGCGGGGGCGATACCGCGATGGACTGCGTCCGCACCGCGTTACGCCACGGCGCGGCAAAGGTGACCTGCGCCTATCGTCGGGATGAGGCCAATATGCCTGGCTCGAAGAAAGAGGTGAAGAACGCCCGAGAAGAGGGTGCGGCGTTTGAATTTAACGTCCAGCCGGTTGAGCTGACGCTGGATCCGAACGGTAAGATCAACGGTATCCGGATGCTGCGTACCGAGCTCGGTGAACCGGACGCGCAGGGACGGCGTCGACCGGTTCCCATGGCGGGCAGCGAGTTCGTGATGGCGGCTGATGCGGTCATCATGGCGTTTGGTTTTAACCCGCACGCGATGCCGTGGCTGCAGGCGCAGGGTGTCGAAACGGACGACCGGGGGCGGATCGTTGCCTCCGTCGAGAGCCGCTACCGTTACCAGACGACTAACCCACAAATCTTCGCCGGGGGCGATGCGGTACGCGGCGCGGATCTGGTGGTGACCGCAATGGCGGAAGGGCGTCATGCGGCGCAGGGGATACTCGACTGGCTTGGGGTTAACGCGCCAAATCATCATTAAACCGGCGGGCGACAAAGCGGGATTCACGGCGTAGTATAAGACGACTCATTGTGTTGTGGAGCCCGTATGACCCTGAAAATTGACGTTATCAAAGACAAAATTCTCTCTGAAAACTACTTTGTCCTGCGTAACATCACCTATGATCTTACACGTAACAACGGTGAGGTGATCCGCCACAAACGCGAGGTTTACGACCGCGGCAACGGGGCAACCATTCTGCTCTATAACCGTGAAAAGCAGAGCGTGGTGCTGATCCGTCAGTTCAGGGTGGCGACATGGGTTAATGGCAACCCTGACGGACGTCTGATTGAAACCTGCGCGGGCCTGCTCGATGATGATGAGCCGGAAGTTTGTATCCGCAAAGAGGCCGTGGAAGAGACCGGCTTCGAAGTGGGCGAGGTCAAAAAGGTCTTCGAGCTGTTTATGTCGCCGGGCGGCGTAACGGAAATTGTGCATTTCTTCATTGCGGAATACAGCGACGCGCAGCGCACTCACCGGGGCGGTGGCGTGGAGGATGAAGATATCGAAGTGCTGGAGCTTCCTTTTGCCCGGGCGCTGGAGATGATGCGTTCAGGCGAAATCAGGGATGGTAAGGCGGTGATATTACTGCAGTATTTACAGACAACCGGGCTGATGAGCACCACTTTCGAACGGATATAGCCTGTTTTTCGGGTATATCTGATAAATCCGATTGAGCAACCCCGGCGGGAACACGAAGATACTGCCCAGTTAAGCGTTTTCGTTCCGGGATTGTGTCATTCATGCGCTACAGCGTCTTTTTGTTTTACCTGTTTTGTGTGCTCCTCGCGCCGCAGGTGCGGGCTGCACCTGCCCAGCAAGCCTTCTCCGACTGGCAGGTAACCTGCAATAACCAGAATTTTTGCCTCGCACGCAACACGGGTGAACACCGTGGTCTGGTCATGACGCTCACCCGTAGCGCCGGGGCGAAAACGGACGCCACGCTGCGTATCGATCTCGGCGGCCTTGATACGCCCTCGGTAAAAGAGCCAGAGATTGCCCCCCGGCTGCTGCTGGATAACGTTCCCCTGAAGCTGGACAAACAGCGCTGGCAGCTCACGCCCTGGCATCTTAAAACGGACGATGCGGCTACCATCACCGCCTTTCTGAAAAACATCCAGGAAGGGAAGGCCCTGACCCTGCGCGACGGTAAGCAGGTTATTTCACTGACCGGGCTTAAGGCCGCGCTGCTGTTCATTGATGCGCAGCAAAAGCGCGTCGGCAGTGAAACCGCGTGGATCAAGAAAGGTGACGATCCGCCGTTAAGCGTTCCGCCTGCTCCTGCCCTTAAAAAGGTGGCGGTCGTCAACCCGACCCCGACGCCGCTCTCCCACGCCGAACTGAACGACCTGCTGGACTATGGTACCGGGCGGATGAACGCAAGCCAGTGCTCGCTGGATCCTAACCGTCGGGAAGTGCGCGTCACCGCGTTAACCGATGACAAAGCGCTGCTGATCGTCAGCTGCGAGGCGGGGGCCTATAACACGGTCGATCTGGCGTGGCTGGTATCGCGTAAAAAACCGTTCACCGCGCGCAGCGTCAGGCTGCGTCTGCCGTTTACGCCATCAGGCGACGGGAGCGAAATGGAGTTGATGAACGCCAGCTTCGATGAAAAGACGCGCGAGCTGACAACGCTCGCGCTGGGGCGCGGTTTGGGCGATTGCGGGATCCAGACGCGCTGGCGTTTTGACGGCCAGCGCTTCCGCCTGGTGCGCTACGCCGAGGAGCCCAGCTGCGACAGCTGGAACGGGCCAGATGCCTGGCCCACGCTGTGGATCACGCGGTAGTTTTATGCCGGGTGGCGCTGTTGCTTACCCGGCCTACGGTTTGGCGGTTTTAGTAGGCCGGGTAAGGCGTAGCCGCCACCCGGCAACGCAGACCCCACTAGATCACGCTCAGCGCCTTCTCCACCACGTTCTCAACGGTAAAGCCGAAGTACGGGAACAGCTTGTCGGCAGGGGCGGACTCGCCGTAGCCCCGCATGCCGACAATCGCCCCTTTGAGCCCGACATACTTGTACCAGTAGTCGGCAATACCGGCTTCCACCGCCACGCGAGCCGCGACGCTGGACGGCAGGACCGATTCCCGGTACGCCTCGTCCTGGGCGTCGAAAATGTCCGTTGAGGGCAGGGACACCACGCGCACCGCGTGTCCTTCGGCAGTCAGTTTCTCCGCCGCTTTCACCGTGATTTCCACCTCGGAGCCGGTCGCAATCAGGATCACGTCCGGCTTGCCGCCGCTGTCCTTCAGGATGTAGCCGCCGCGGGCGATGTTTTTCACCTGCTCCGGGGTTCGCTCAATCTGCGCCAGGTTCTGGCGTGACAGAATTAATGCCGTTGGGCCATTGTGGCGTTCTACCGCCAGCTTCCAGCCTACCGCCGCTTCGACCTGATCGCACGGGCGCCAGGTGCTGAAGTTGGGCGTCAGGCGCAGGCTTGCCAGCTGTTCAACCGCCTGGTGCGTAGGCCCGTCTTCCCCGAGTCCGATGGAGTCATGGGTGTAAACCATAATCTGCCGCGCCTTCATTAAGGCCGCCATGCGCGCCGCGTTACGGGCGTACTCGACGAACATCAGGAAGGTGGCGGTGTACGGAACAAACCCGCCGTGATGGGCGATGCCGTTGGCAATGGCGGTCATCCCAAACTCGCGCACGCCGTAGTGGATGTAGTTCCCGGCAATGTCCTCTTTCAGCGATTTTGAGCCCGACCAGATAGTCAGGTTACTGGGCGCCAGATCCGCCGAGCCGCCGAGCAGTTCGGGCAGAAGAGGTCCGATTGCGTTCAGGGTATTTTGCGACGCCTTGCGGGTGGCGATTTTCGCCGGGTTGGACTGCAGGTTTTCAATCAGCGCCTGGGTTCTATCGTCCCAGTCCTCCGGCAGGCCACCGCTCATGCGGCGGGAAAACTCGGCGGCGAGATCCGGGTGCGCTTTTTTGTAGGCGGCAAACTTCTCGTTCCAGGCCTGCTGGGCCTTTTCACCCGCCTCACGGGCATCCCAGGCTCTGTAGATCTCTTTCGGGATCTCAAACGGCGGATGTTTCCAGCCCAGCTTCTGCCGGGTCAGCGCGACTTCCTCCTCGCCCAGCGCCGCGCCGTGCGCCTCTTCTTTGCCCGCCTTGTTCGGCGAGCCGAAGCCGATGACCGTGCGGCAGATAATCAGGGACGGTTTATCCTTCACGCTCTGCGCTTCCTGAATCGCTTTTTTCACCGCTTCAGGGTCATGGCCGTCGATCTCGTGCACCACGTGCCAGTGGTAGGCTTCGAAGCGTTTTGCCGTGTCGTCGGTAAACCAGCCTTCGGTCTCCCCGTCGATGGAGATGCCGTTGTGATCGTAGAAGCCAATTAGCTTGCCGAGCCCCAGCGTGCCCGCCAGGGAGCAGACCTCATGTGAAATCCCCTCCATCAGGCAGCCGTCGCCCATAAACACGTAGGTGTAGTGGTCGACAATCTCGTGGTCCGGCTGGTTAAACTGTGCCGCCAGCGTGCGTTCGGCAATCGCCAGCCCGACCGCATTGGCCAGCCCCTGACCGAGTGGTCCGGTCGTCGTTTCCACCCCCGGGGTATAGCCAATTTCCGGGTGCCCCGGCGTTTTGGAGTGCAGCTGGCGGAAGTTTTTCAGCTCCTCAAGTGGCAGCTCGTAGCCGGAAAGGTGCAGCAGGCTGTAGAGCAGCATTGAGGCGTGACCGTTGGAGAGAATAAAGCGGTCGCGATCGTACCAGGTCGGGTCATTGGGGTTGTGCTTCAGAAAGTCGTTCCACAGCACTTCGGCAATATCAGCCATGCCCATCGGCGCGCCGGGGTGGCCGGAATTGGCTTTTTGCACGGCATCCATGCTGAGGGCGCGAATGGCATTGGCTAGCTCTTTACGGGACATAGTTCACTCCGTGGCAAGGTTAAAGTTTGGCGGCGAGAAGATCTTCAAGTTTGCGCTGGTCGACGGCGAACTGGCGGATGCCGTCCGCCAGTTTTTCCACGGCCATGGCGTCCTGATTGTGCTCCCAGCGGAACTCCGCTTCGGTCATGGCTTTCGGTTTTGGCAGAACGGTGGAGGTCGGCACCAGCTTGCGGATCACCGTTTCTTCTTTGTCCTGGAGCTCCTGGAGCAGGTTAGGGGAGATGGTCAGACGGTCGCAGCCTGCCAGGGCGAGGATCTGCTCGGTACGGCGGAAGCTGGCCCCCATCACGATGGTTTCATAGCGGTGCTGTTTGTAGTAGTCGTAGATATTACGGACCGATTTCACGCCCGGATCCTCATCCACCACGTACGGATCCATCGGCTGTTTCGCCTGATACCAGTCGTAGATGCGCCCGACAAACGGCGAGACGAGGAACACGCCCGCTTCAGCGCAGGCGCGCGCCTGGGCAAACGAGAACAGTAGGGTCAGGTTGCAGTGGATGCCCTCTTTTTCCAACACCTCAGCCGCTCGGATGCCTTCCCAGGTGGACGCCAGCTTGATCAGAATGCGTGATTTATCGATCCCCTGCTCCTCGTACAGTTCCACCAGGCGACGCGCCTTATTAACGCTCTTTTCTTTATCGAACGAGAGGCGGGCGTCGACTTCGGTCGAGACGCGGCCCGGGATGCTTTTAAGAATTTCCGCACCAAAATTAACCGCCAGCTTGTCGCTGGCTTCGGCGACCTGCTGCTCCTGCGTTTTCCCGCGCTGTTTACCGTAGGCAATGGCGTCATCAATCAGATGGCTAAAATGGGCAAGCCCTGCAGCTTTGAGCAGTAGCGAAGGGTTAGTGGTCGCGTCCTCCGGCTGATAGTGGCGAATCGACTCGATATCGCCGCTGTCTGCAACCACGGTGGTGAATTTTTTGATGCCGTCTAGCTGGTTCATAAATAATTACTCCTTGGAAATAAAAGAGTTAGATGAGTGCGTTAGTTCACACTTCTGGAAAAATCATGATGGACTTAACAAAAAAGCATAGCAGACGGGGGAGGCATTGCTTTTGAGACGGGTAACATGGCTGTTATAAATTGATAACAATTTTTAATGTGTGATGGTGAGAGTTTGGCTGCCTTCAAAGTTTAGGAGGCGGCCTGAGGCGATACTAGGCGGCACACCAGGGTGTGCATCAGGATCGCTTACGTCACCCTTTTGACCGATACGTGAAAGGAAAAATAAGATGGATGAGCAGTTGAAACAGAGTGCCCTCGATTTTCACGAGTTCCCTGTCCCGGGCAAAATCCAGGTCTCCCCAACCAAGCCGCTGGCAACCCAGCGCGATCTGGCGCTGGCCTATTCGCCGGGCGTCGCAGCCCCGTGTCTGGAAATCGAAAAAGACCCGCTGGCGGCCTACAAATACACCGCGCGCGGCAACCTTGTCGCCGTGATCTCTAACGGCACGGCGGTGCTGGGGCTGGGCAACATCGGCGCGCTGGCCGGTAAGCCGGTGATGGAAGGGAAGGGGGTACTGTTCAAGAAATTCGCCGGTATCGACGTGTTCGATATCGAGGTGGATGAACTCGATCCTGACAAATTCATCAACGTAGTGGCCGCGCTGGAGCCGACATTCGGCGGGATCAACCTGGAAGACATCAAAGCGCCGGAATGTTTCTATATCGAGCAGAAGCTGCGCGAGCGTATGAACATTCCCGTGTTCCATGATGACCAGCACGGAACCGCGATTATCAGCACCGCCGCGATTCTCAACGGCCTGCGCGTGGTCGAGAAAAATCTCTCCGACGTGCGCATGGTGGTTTCTGGCGCAGGCGCCGCGGCCATCGCCTGTATGAACCTGCTGGTAGCGCTGGGTATGCAGAAACACAACATTGTGGTCTGCGACTCCAAGGGCGTTATCTATAAAGACCGCGAGCCGAACATGGCTGAAACCAAAGCGGCGTACGCGGTCGACGACGACGGTAAACGCACCCTGGACGACGTGATTGACGGCGCGGATATCTTCCTCGGCTGCTCGGGTCCGAAAGTGTTGACCCAGGAGATGGTGAAGAAGATGGCGCGTGCGCCAATGATCCTGGCCCTGGCGAACCCGGAACCGGAAATCCTGCCGCCGCTGGCGAAAGCGGTGCGCGAAGACGCCATCATCTGTACCGGCCGTTCGGACTACCCGAACCAGGTCAACAACGTGCTCTGCTTCCCGTTCATCTTCCGCGGTGCGCTGGACGTCGGCGCAACGGCGATCAACGAAGAGATGAAGCTTGCCGCCGTTCACGCCATCGCGGAGCTGGCGCACGCCGAGCAGAGCGAAGTGGTTGCGTCCGCGTACGGCGATCAGGATCTGAGCTTCGGTCCGGACTACATCATTCCAAAACCGTTCGACCCGCGTCTGATTGTCAAGATTGCCCCTGCGGTGGCCAAAGCGGCGATGGACTCCGGCGTGGCGACGCGTCCGATTCATGATTTCGACGCGTACGTCGATAAGCTCACCGAGTTTGTCTATAAAACGAACCTGTTCATGAAGCCGATCTTCTCCCAGGCGCGCGCCGACGCGAAGCGCGTGGTGCTGGCGGAAGGGGAAGAGGCGCGCGTGCTGCACGCCACCCAGGAGCTGATCACCTTAGGCCTGGCGAAGCCGATCCTGATTGGTCGTCCGAGCGTGATTGAAATGCGTATCCAGAAGCTGGGCCTGCAGATTAAGCCGGGCGTCGACTTCGAGATCGTTAACAACGAATCCGATCCGCGCTTCAAAGAGTACTGGAGCGAATACTACGCGATCATGAAGCGCCGGGGGATCACCCAGGAGCAGGCGCAGAAAGCGGTGATCAGCAACACGACGGTGATCGGCGCGATCATGGTGCATCGCGGCGAGGCGGATGCGCTGATCTGCGGCACCATCGGCGATTATCACGAGCACTTTAGCGTGGTGCAGGAGATTTTCGGCTATCGCGACGGCGTCCATACCGCCGGGGCGATGAACGCGCTGCTGCTGCCAAGCGGCAACACCTTTATTGCGGACACCTACGTTAACGACGATCCGACCCCGGACGAGCTGGCGGAAATCACGGTGATGGCCGCCGAGACCGTGCGTCGCTTTGGTATCGAGCCGAAGGTGGCGCTGCTGTCGCACTCTAACTTTGGTTCGTCTAAATCCGCGGCGGCCTGCAAAATGCGTCAGACGCTGGAGCTGGTGCGCGAGCGTGCGCCGGAGCTGATGATTGACGGGGAAATGCACGGCGATGCCGCGCTGGTGGAAAGCATCCGTAACGAACGTATGCCGGACAGCCCGCTGAAGGGATCGGCCAACATACTGATTATGCCTAACGTGGAAGCGGCGCGTATCAGCTACAACCTGCTGCGCGTCTCCAGCTCTGAAGGGGTGACCGTAGGGCCGGTACTGATGGGCGTGGCGAAACCGGTGCACGTGTTAACGCCGATTGCCTCCGTGCGTCGTATCGTGAATATGGTCGCGCTGGCGGTGGTTGAGGCGCAGACGCAGCCGCTGTAATTTTTACCCTCTCCCAAAGGGAGAGGGCATAAGGGCTACACCCAGTCCCGAACCTGAATAAACTCACGCAAGGCAGCCTCCGGGCTGCCTTCTTTTGGTTCGTAGCAGTACTCCCAGCGCACCAGCGGCGGCATCGACATCAGAATCGACTCCGTGCGCCCCCCGGTCTGCAGACCGAACAGCGTCCCGCGATCCCACACCAGGTTGAACTCCACGTAGCGCCCGCGGCGGTAAAGCTGGAACTCGCGCTCGCGCACGCCGTAGTCGGTATTTTTACGGCGCTCGACAATCGGCAGATAGGCGTCGGTATACCCTTCGCCTACCGCGCGCATAAAGCTGAACGCGGTATCAAAATCAGGCGCGTTGAGATCGTCAAAGAACAGCCCGCCGATGCCGCGCTGCTCGTCGCGGTGCTTCAGGTAAAAGTAGTCATCGCACCACTTTTTAAATTTCGGGTAGACGTCTTCGCCAAACGGCAGGCAAAGATCCCGCGCGGTGGTGTGCCAGTGCACGGCATCTTCTTCGAAGCCGTAGTATGGCGTTAAATCGAAACCGCCGCCGAACCACCAGACCGGGTCGGCGCCCGGTTTTTCCGCAATGAAAAAGCGCACGTTGGCGTGGCTCGTCGGCACGAACGGGTTGTGCGGGTGCACTACCAGCGAAACGCCCATCGCCTCGAAGCTACGGCCCGCCAGTTCAGGACGATGCGCCGTCGCAGATGCGGGCATGGCGTCGCCGTGAACGTGGGAAAAATTCACGCCTGCCTGTTCGAAGATGCCGCCGTTACGCAGCACCCGGCTGCGCCCGCCGCCCCCGGCCTCGCGCTGCCAGTTATCTTCCTGAAATTCACCGCCGTCTGCGGCAGCCAGTTTCTGGCAGATCTCATCCTGCAGCTGCAGCAGGAAGGTTTTGACCAGTTGAGCATCGGGTTTCATCAACGTTTCCTGGAGTGCGCTTTTTGGTTATCGAACCAGTTGAAGTAACTGATAATGCCGGAGGCGATAGCGTTGGCGATCTTCTGACGAAACGCCGTGGTGCCGAGGAGCCGCTCTTCTTCCGGGTTGGTTATGAAGGACGTTTCCACCAGCACGGACGGGATGGACGGCGACTTCAGCACCACGAATGCCGCCTGCTCGGTGCCTTTACTGTGCAGACGATGCACTGGCTTAATCTTCTTCAGAATATGCGAGCCGAGCGTCAGGCTGTTTTTAATCGTATCCGTCTGCACGAGGTCGAACAGCACCTGCTGTAGCAGATGATCTTTGTCGGTGGCTTTTTTCCCGGCGACTTCATCCGCCCGGTTTTCGCGGTCGGAGAGGTATTTTGCCATGGCGCTACTGGCGCCACGGTTAGAGAGTGCAAACACCGAGGCGCCGGCCGCGGAAGGGTTGGTAAAGCCGTCGGCGTGAATCGACATAAACAGATCCGCACCGTGCTGGTGGGCGATCTCAACGCGGTCATACAGCGGAATAAAGGTGTCGCCAGAGCGCGTCAGACGGGCGTCAATGCCGTTGCTGCGTAAAATTGCGCGCACATTTTTTGCAATTGCCAGCACGACGTGTTTTTCTTTTGACCCGTTTTTGCCGATGGCGCCGGTATCAATACCGCCGTGGCCCGGGTCGAGCATTACCAGACGCTTCGCGCCCGGCTTTTTGGTTTTCGGTTTGCTGTGTCCGTTACTGGTTTTGAGCGTGCTCTCGTCTTTCGCCTGAGCCTGCTTTGCGATGCCCGTTAACGTTAAGGCCGCCAGCCCGGCTTTGAGAACCTGACGACGCGATGTGAGTGCTTTTAATGGTTTGAATGTGCTCATGCGGCCTGAATACTAAAAAATGGGGTCCTGGTGTTATATCGTATCGTGTTTCCCGTTACGACAGTCCATGTTGAGAATTGTTTTACTTTTCATTTCAATACGTGACAAAGTGACATTATGCCAAATTTTGGCGAGATTTTCCCCGGTTATTGGCGAAAGGCGAGCTTCGCGCCATAATCACTGTTTTTAAACCCGAAAAGGCGGTTAATACCATGGAGATACGCGTTTTTCGCCAGGAAGATTTCGAAGAGGTGATCACCCTTTGGGAGCGCTGCGATCTGCTGCGTCCGTGGAACGATCCGGAAATGGATATCGAACGTAAGGTGAATCACGACGTCAGTCTGTTTCTGGTCGCGGAAGTCAATGGCGAGGTTGTGGGGACGGTCATGGGCGGTTACGACGGCCACCGCGGCTCGGCCTATTATCTGGGCGTCCACCCGGAATACCGTGGCCGCGGCATTGCCAATGCGCTGCTGAACCGGCTCGAGAAGAAGCTGATCGCCCGCGGCTGCCCGAAAATCCAGATCATGGTGCGGGAAGATAACGACGTGGTGCTGGGCATGTATGAGCGTCTGGGTTATGAACACGCTGACGTGCTGACTCTGGGCAAGCGTTTGATTGAAGATGAAGAGTACTGAGATCCATCCGGCAGACTATGACGCGCAGGGCCGCGTCAGGCTGCCCTTTTTATTCTGGTGCGTTCTGCTACTCCAGGCCCGGACCTGGGGGCTGTTTGTGATGGCCGCCGCGTCTCGCGGGCAGGGCGACACGCTGCTGAATCTCTTTTATCCCGATCACGACGCCTTCTGGCTCGGCTTACTGCCGGGCGTACCGGCGGTGGTCGCTTTTTTGTGCAGCGGACGACGGCATGCGATCCCACGTTTCTGGCGCGCGCTTCGCTGGCTGCTGATCCTCGCCCAGGTTGCGCTGCTCTTCTGGCAGCCGGTACTCTGGTGGTACGGTGAACCGCCGACGGGCACCGGCGTTGCGCTGGTGGTTGCCGATATTGTGGCGCTGCTGTGGCTGCTGACCAACCCGCGTCTTCGCGCCTGTTTTGCGCATCATGATGATTAATCCGGCACTTTTTGCCGATGTCGCACTCCAACAAGCGTTGATTTAACAAGAAAGGACGTTTCAATGAAATCGCTGCGTTTACTTTTATGCGCTCTCCCGCTGGCGTTGACCGGCTGTTCGACGCTCTCCTCCATTAACTGGTCAGCCGCGTATCCGTGGAACTGGTTTGGCTCATCAACGGAAGTGACCGAGCAGGGCGTGGGGAAAATTACCGCCGCGACGGCGCTGGATCAGGACGCTATTCAGGATGCGCTCAGCGGCGATTACCGCCTGCGAAGCGGCATGAAAACGGAGAATGGCAATATTGTTCGCTATTACGAAGCGCTGAAGGGCGACAAGCTGGCGCTGGTGATTAACGGTGACAAAGGCACCGTAAACCGTATCGCTGTAATGGATGACGATATTCCGACGGCGAGCGGTGTGAAGGTGGGTACGCCGTTCCGCGACCTTTATAAGCAGGCCTTTGGCAACTGCACCAGCCTGCCGTCTGACGACAAGGTCGCGGTGGAATGTAAGGCTGAGGGCAGCCAGCACATCAGCTATGTCTTCACCGGAACCTGGAGCGGCCCGGAAGGTCTGATGCCGTCCGACGACACGCTCAAGAGCTGGAAAGTGAGCAAAATACTCTGGAAGCAGTAATTTGCGCCTGAACAAACCGCCTCGCTGAAATCCGGGTATAATAGCCTCCATCAATGCCACGCTGACGTGGCATCTTTATTTCAGGAGGAGCGATGTCTCAGGTTCAGAGTGGCATTTTGCCAGAACATTGCCGCGCGGCGATTTGGATTGAAGCCAATGTTGAAGGGGACGTGGATGCCCTGCGTGCGGCCAGTAAAGCGTTTGTTGATAAGCTGGCAACCTTCCAGACCAAATTCCCGGAAGCGCACCTCGGCGCCGTTGTTGCCTTTGGCAATAACGTCTGGCGTCAGCTGAGCGGTGGCGAAGGGGCGGAAGAGCTGAAAGACTTCATCCCTTACGGCAAAGGCCTGGCTCCGGCAACTCAGTACGACGTGCTGATCCATATTCTCTCCCTGCGTCACGACGTGAATTTCTCCGTTGCCCAGGCGGCAGTAGCGGCCTTTGGCGACAGCGTTGAGGTGCAGGAAGAGGTTCACGGCTTCCGCTGGGTGGAAGAGCGCGATCTGAGCGGCTTCGTCGACGGCACCGAAAACCCGGCGGGCGAAGAGACGCGTCGCGACGTGGCGGTGATCAAAGACGGCGTGGACGCTGGCGGCAGCTATGTGTTCGTGCAGCGCTGGGAGCACAACCTCAAGCAGCTTAACCGCATGAGTGTGCACGACCAGGAGATGATGATTGGCCGCACTAAAGAAGCCAACGAAGAGATCGACGGCGACGACCGTCCTGTGACCTCTCATCTGACCCGCGTTGACCTGAAAGAAGACGGTAAAGGGCTGAAGATTGTTCGCCAGAGCCTGCCGTACGGCACGGCAAGCGGCACGCACGGCCTCTACTTCTGCGCCTACTGCGCGCGCCTGTATAACATTGAGCAGCAGCTGCTGAGCATGTTCGGTGATACCGACGGCAAGCGCGACGCCATGTTGCGCTTCACCAAACCGGTGACCGGCGGCTACTACTTTGCGCCGTCCGTTGAGCGTCTGCTGGCGCTGTAATGTCCTTTCTCCCTCTCCCTGTGGGAGAGGGCCGGGGTGAGGGCATCAGGCCTCCCCCTTATTCCCTTTTCTGCTTCTAAATCACCAAACGGTATATAAAACCGTTACTCCTTTCATCCCCGTTATAAATATTATGACTATAAGATAGTCATCACATTTATAAGGGTTCGCAATGGCCGTTACTGTACTGAAAAAAGGAACTCTGGCGCTGGCAGGTTTACTGCTGGTGGCACAGGCGCAGGCGACTGAACTGTTGAACAGTTCGTATGACGTCTCCCGCGAGCTGTTTGCCGCCCTTAATCCACCGTTTGAACAGCAGTGGGCGAAAGATAATAACGGCGACAAGCTGACCATCAAGCAGTCCCACGCCGGGTCGTCCAAGCAGGCGCTGGCGATTTTGCAGGGCCTGAAAGCGGATGTGGTGACCTACAACCAGGTGACTGACGTGCAGATCCTGCACGACAAAGGCAAGCTGATCCCGGCAGACTGGCAGAGCCGACTGCCGAACAATAGCTCCCCGTTCTATTCCACCATGGGCTTCCTGGTGCGTAAGGGCAACCCGAAGAATATCCACGACTGGAGCGACCTGGTCCGTTCCGACGTGAAGCTGATTTTCCCGAACCCAAAAACCTCCGGTAACGCGCGTTATACCTATTTAGCCGCGTGGGGCGCGGCGGACAAGGCTGACGGTAACGATAAAGCCAAAACCGAGCAGTTCATGACCCAGTTCCTGAAAAACGTCGAAGTGTTTGATGCCGGCGGCCGCGGGGCGACTACGACCTTCGCGGAGCGCGGTCTCGGCGACGTGCTGATCAGCTTTGAATCGGAAGTGAATAACATCCGCAAACAGTACGAAGCGCAGGGCTTCGAGGTCGTTATCCCGAAAACCAACATCCTGGCCGAGTTCCCGGTGGCGTGGGTGGATAAAAACGTGCAGGCAAACGGTACCGAGAAAGCGGCAAAAGCCTATCTCAACTACCTGTACAGCCCACAGGCGCAGACCATCATTACCGATTACTACTACCGCGTGAACAACCCGGACGTGATGAACAAGCTGAAAGATAAGTTCCCGCAGACCGATTTGTTCCGCGTGGAAGATCGTTTCGGCTCCTGGCCTGATGTGATGAAAACGCATTTTGCCAGCGGCGGTGAGTTAGACAAACTGCTGGCGGCGGGGCATAAGTAATGTTTGCAGTTTCGACAAAACGCGTGCTGCCGGGCTTTACCTTAAGCCTCGGGACCAGCCTGCTGTTCGTCTGCCTGATCCTGCTGTTGCCGCTCAGCGCGCTGGTGATGCAGCTTGCTCAGATGAGCTGGGCGCAGTACTGGGACGTGGTCACCAACCCGCAGGTGGTGGCGGCCTATAAGGTGACGCTGCTGTCGGCGTTTGTCGCCTCCATTTTTAACGGCGTGTTTGGCCTGCTGATGGCGTGGATCTTAACCCGCTATCGCTTCCCGGGCCGCACGCTGCTTGACGCCCTGATGGATCTGCCGTTTGCGCTGCCGACGGCGGTGGCAGGCTTAACCCTCGCGTCGCTCTTCTCCGTGAACGGGCTGTACGGCGAGTGGCTGGCGAAATTCGACATCAAAGTAACCTACACCTGGCTCGGTATCGCGGTGGCGATGGCTTTTACCAGCATCCCGTTTGTGGTCCGTACCGTGCAGCCAGTGCTGGAAGAGTTGGGTCCGGAATACGAAGAAGCGGCGGAAACGCTGGGCGCCACGCGCTGGCAGAGCTTCCGCAAGGTGGTTCTGCCGGAGCTCTCTCCGGCGCTGATGGCGGGCGTCGCGCTGTCGTTTACCCGCAGCCTCGGTGAGTTCGGCGCGGTGATTTTTATCGCCGGGAACATCGCCTGGAAAACAGAAGTCACCTCGCTGATGATTTTCATCCGTTTGCAGGAGTTTGATTATCCGGCGGCGAGCGCGATTGCCTCGGTGATCCTGGCGGCGTCGCTGCTGCTGCTGTACTCAATTAACACTCTGCAAAGTCGCTTTGGTCGACGTGTGGTAGGTCACTGATGGCGGAAGTTACGCAATTGAAGCGATACGATGCACCCCGCATTAACTGGGGTAAATGGTTTCTGATTGGGGCGGGCGTGCTGGTTTCCGCCCTCATTCTCGTCGTGCCGACGGTTTATATCTTCGTTCAGGCATTCAGCAAGGGCCTGATGCCCGCGCTGGAAAACCTGGCGAACCCGGATATGCTGCATGCCATCTGGCTGACCGTGCTGATTGCGCTGATCACCGTGCCGGTGAACCTCGTGTTCGGGACCCTGCTGGCCTGGCTGGTAACCCGCTTTAACTTCCCGGGACGTCAGCTGCTGCTGACCCTGCTGGACATTCCTTTCGCCGTATCGCCGGTGGTGGCGGGTCTGGTGTACCTGCTCTTTTACGGCTCCAACGGCCCGTTGGGCGGCTGGCTGGACGAGCATAACCTGCAGATCATGTTCGCCTGGCCGGGCATGGTGCTGGTCACCATCTTCGTGACCTGTCCGTTTGTGGTGCGTGAGCTGGTGCCGGTGATGTTAAGCCAGGGGAGCAACGAAGACGAAGCGGCGGTGCTGCTGGGCGCTTCCGGCTGGCAGATGTTCCGTCGCGTGACGCTGCCGAATATCCGCTGGGCGCTGCTTTACGGCGTGGTGCTGACCAACGCCCGCGCGATTGGTGAGTTCGGTGCGGTTTCCGTCGTCTCCGGCTCCATCCGGGGTGAAACCCTGTCGCTGCCGCTCCAGATTGAGCTGCTGCAGCAGGACTACAACACCATCGGCTCGTTTACTGCCGCAGCGTTGCTGACGCTGATGGCCATCTTGACCCTGTTTTTGAAGAGTGTGGTGCAGTGGCGTTTAGAAAATCAGGAAAAACGTCAGCATCAGGAGGGAAATCATGAGCATTGAGATTGCCAATATTAAGAAGTCTTTTGGTCGCACCCAGGTGCTGAATGATATCTCGCTGGATATCCCTTCCGGACAAATGGTGGCGCTGCTGGGGCCGTCCGGCTCGGGCAAAACCACGCTGCTGCGTATTATCGCCGGGCTTGAGCATCAGACCAGCGGGCACATCCGCTTCCACGGCACCGACGTGAGCCGTCTGCACGCCCGCGATCGTAAAGTAGGCTTTGTGTTCCAGCACTACGCGCTGTTCCGCCACATGACCGTGTTCGACAACATCGCGTTTGGCCTGACCGTGCTGCCGCGTCGCGAACGCCCGGATGCGGCAACCATTAAGGCGAAAGTGACCAAACTGCTGGAGATGGTGCAGCTGGCTCACCTGGCGGATCGTTTCCCGGCCCAGCTGTCCGGCGGGCAGAAACAGCGCGTGGCGCTGGCGCGCGCGCTGGCCGTTGAGCCGCAAATTCTGCTGCTGGATGAACCCTTCGGCGCGCTGGATGCGCAGGTGCGTAAAGAGCTGCGCCGCTGGCTGCGCCAGCTGCATGAAGAGCTGAAGTTCACCAGCGTCTTCGTGACCCACGATCAGGAAGAGGCGATGGAAGTTGCGGATCGCGTGGTGGTCATGAGCCAGGGCAACATTGAGCAGGTTGACGAGCCGGAGCAGCTCTGGCGTGAGCCGGCGACCCGCTTCGTGCTGGAGTTTATGGGCGAGGTAAACCGTCTGCAGGGCACTATTCGCGGCGGACAGTTCCACGTTGGCGCGCACCGCTGGCCGCTGGGCTATACCTCCGCGCATCAGGGGCCGGTCGATCTGTTCCTGCGTCCGTGGGAAGTGGACGTGAGCCGCCGAACCAGCCTGGATTCACCGCTGCCGGTGCAGGTGCTGGAAGCTAGCCCTAAAGGTCACTACACCCAATTGGTGGTACAGCCGCTGGGCTGGTATACCGAGCCGCTGACCGTGGTCATGCGCGACGACGTGCCGCCGCACCGGGGTGAGCGCCTGTTTGTTGGGTTGCAGCACGCCCGTATTTATCACGGGAAGGAGCGCATCGAGACGCGCGAGGATATTGCTCTGGCGGAGTCAGCCTGATAGGTTAGGATTACGTAGTTTTGCCGGGTGGCGCTGCGCTTACCCGGCCTACAATATGACGTCTGTAGGCCCGGTAAGCGAAGCGCCACCGGGCTTTTTATTGGACAGCGATCATGAATACATTAGAAAACACCATCGGCAACACTCCTCTGGTCAAGCTTCAGCGCACGGGTCCGGACAACGGCAGCGAAATCTGGGTCAAACTCGAAGGCAATAACCCGGCGGGGTCGGTGAAAGACCGTGCGGCGCTGTCGATGATTGTCCAGGCCGAAAAACGCGGAGAAATTAAGCCAGGCGACGTGCTGATTGAGGCCACCAGCGGCAACACCGGTATCGCCCTGGCGATGATCGCCGCGCTGAAAGGCTACCGCATGAAGCTGCTGATGCCGGACAACATGAGCCAGGAGCGCCGCGCCGCGATGCGTGCCTACGGGGCCGAGCTGATTCTGGTGACCAAAGAGCAGGGAATGGAAGGCGCACGCGACTTAGCGCTGGAGATGGCCGGGCGCGGTGAAGGTAAACTGCTGGATCAGTTCAACAACCCGGACAACCCGTACGCGCACTACACCACCACCGGCCCGGAAATCTGGCAGCAAACCGACGGGCGTATCACCCATTTTGTCTCCAGCATGGGCACCACAGGCACCATTACCGGGGTATCGCGTTTTCTGCGCGAGCAGGAAAAAACCGTCACCATCGTTGGCCTCCAGCCGGAAGAGGGGAGCAGCATTCCGGGTATTCGCCGCTGGCCGGCGGAGTATATGCCCGGCATCTTTAATGCGCAGCTGGTGGACCAGGTGCTGGATCTTCACCAGCGCGAGGCGGAAAATACCATGCGTGAGCTGGCCGTGCGCGAAGGTATCTTCTGCGGCGTCAGCTCGGGCGGCGCGGTAGCGGGGGCGATTCGGGTGGCGCAGGCAAACCCGGGGGCGGTAGTAGTGGCGATTATTTGCGATCGCGGCGATCGCTATCTGTCTACCGGCGTCTTTGGTGAAGAGAGTTATTCGCAGGGGGCGGGGATTTAAGCGTCATGGAGATGATTCTATTCCGGGATAACACCCGGGCGCAGCAAACCGACATTGTCGCAGTGCAGTCGCAGGTGGTTTACGGCAGCGTGGGGAACAGCATTGCGGTACCGAATATTCGTACCCACAGGCTGAACGTCACCGCCGTGCCGACGGTTCTGTTTAGCAACACGCCGCATTACGACACGTTTTATGGTGGGGTGATCCCCGACGAGTGGTTCAGCGGCTATCTTAAGGCACTGGAAGAACGCGAGATCCTGCGCGAGCTTAAAGCGGTCACCACCGGCTATATGGGCAGCGCAAGCCAGATCGTCCTGCTGGCTCAATGGCTGAAGGCGGTCAAAGCGCAGCATCCTGACCTGCTGGTGCTGGTCGACCCGGTTATCGGAGATATCGACAGCGGTATGTACGTCAAGCCCGAGATCCCGCAGGCGTATCGGGAGCACCTGCTGCCGCTGGCGCAGGGGATTACGCCAAACGTCTATGAGCTGGAAGTGTTAAGCGGCAAACCGTGCCGTACGCCGGAAAGCGCCATCGCGGCGGCGCAGGGACTGCTCTCTGATAGCCTGAAATGGGTGGCGATCACCAGCGCGCCGGTGACCGATGACCCGGAAAACATCCACGTGGTGCTGGTGACGAATGAAGGCGTGACCGTCAGCGCGCATCCGCGCGTAGAAACCGATCTGAAAGGGACGGGCGACCTGTTCTGTTCAGAGCTGGTGAGCGGAATTGTTGAGGGGAAAACCGTTGCCGACGCCATTCGCATGGCCGGCGATCGGGTGACTGACGTGATGCTCTATACCCAGTCGAAGGGCTACGACGAGCTTATCCTACCGGCATAAACAAAAATGGCGCCCGAAGGCGCCATTTTTCTGTGCGGCAAGAATTACTTCTTGATGCGGATAACCGGAGTTTCACCCACGGTGACGCTGCCAGACAGTTTGATCAGTTCTTTGATTTCGTCCATGTTGGAGATAACAACCGGCGTCAGGGTAGACTTGGCTTTTTCTTCCAGCAGTGGCAGATCGAATTCAATTACCGGGTCGCCAACTTTAACACGCTGGCCTTCTTCCGCGATACGTTTGAAGCCTTCGCCTTTCAGTTCAACGGTGTCGATACCGAAGTGAACGAACAGTTCGATACCGCTATCAGATTCGATAGAGAACGCATGGTTGGTTTCAAAAATTTTACCGATGGTGCCGTCAACTGGAGCAACCATTTTGTTGCCAGTTGGTTTGATAGCAATGCCATCACCAACGATTTTCTCAGCAAACACTACATCCGGCACGTCTTCGATGTTGACGATCTCGCCGGAGAGCGGAGCAACAATCTCAATAGTTCCGGAGTCTTTCTTATCATCAGAAACCAGAGATTTCAGTTTATCGAACAAACCCATGATCTTCTCCTAAGCAGTAATTTGGGCCGCATCTCGTGGATTAGCAGATTGTTTTTTCTTCAATGAACTTGTTAACCAGCGTCATTAACTCGTCCGTTGTCGGTTGAGCAAGAGCCTGCTCTGCTAACACCTTCGCATCTTCGAAGTTCGTGTTACGGATAATCTTCTTAATGCGCGGGATGGAAATGGCGCTCATAGAGAATTCGTCCAGACCCATACCCAGCAACAGAAGTGTAGCACGTTCGTCGCCTGCAAGCTCACCACACATGCCAGTCCATTTACCTTCTGCATGAGAAGCATCAATAACTTGCTTGATCAAGTTCAGTACGGACGGTGACATTGGCTGGTAGAGATGTGAAATCATATCATTACCACGGTCAACTGCCAGGGTGTACTGCGTTAAATCATTGGTGCCGATACTAAAGAAATCAACTTCTTTGGCTAAATGACGCGCAATGGTCGCCGCCGCAGGTGTTTCCACCATCACGCCGATCTCGATTGACTCGTCAAACGCTTTACCTTCGTCGCGCAGTTCCTGTTTGTAGATTTCGATCTCTTTCTTCAGTGCACGCACTTCTTCAACAGAGATGATCATCGGGAACATGATGCGCAGTTTACCGAAAGCAGAGGCACGCAGGATCGCGCGAACCTGGTCACGCAGGATCTCTTTACGATCCATCGCGATACGGATTGCACGCCAGCCCAGGAACGGGTTCTCTTCTTTCGGGAAGTTCATGTACGGCAGCTCTTTGTCGCCGCCGATGTCCATGGTACGGACGATAACCGCCTGAGAACCACACGCTTCAGCCACGGCTTTATAGGCAGCAAACTGCTCTTCTTCCGTTGGCAGCGCGTCGCGGTCCATGAACAGGAATTCTGTACGATAGAGACCTACGCCTTCCGCACCGTTGCGCTCAGCGCCATCAACGTCGCGGACGGTACCGATGTTTGCGCACACTTCTACCTGATGGCCGTCCAGGGTGATGGCTGGCAGGTCTTTCAGCTTAGCGAGTTCCGCTTTTTCAGTCGCAACCTGCTCCTGAACCGCGCGCAGTTTATCGATCTCTTCATTGGTTGGGTTGACGTAAACCAGATTGTTTACGGCATCCAGAATCAGATAGTCGCCGTTTTTCACCTGAGAGGTGACGCTACCGGTACCCACGATGGCAGGCAGTTCCAGAGAGCGCGCCATGATAGAGGTGTGAGAGGTACGGCCACCCGCGTCGGTGATGAAACCGAGGACCTTTTTCAGGTTCAGCTGTGCGGTTTCAGACGGGGTGAGGTCAGCGGCAACCAGGATCACTTCATCCTGAATCGCGCTCAGGTCGATAATGGCCAGACCCAGAATGTTGCGCAGCAGGCGCTTACCGATGTCACGTACGTCAGCCGCACGCTCTTTCAGGTATTCATCATCCAGTTCTTCCAGGGCAGTTGCCTGACCTTCGATAACTTCATGCGCAGCCGCGTCGGCCGTCATGCCTTTATCTTTAATCAGGGCTATGATTTCCTGCTCCAGCTCCTCATCTTCGAGCAGCATGATGTGCCCTTCGAAGATGGCTTCTTTTTCTTCACCGAAAGTTTCGCCAGCTTTAGTTTTGATTGCTTCCAGTTGCGCAGATGCCTTGGCACGACCGCTCAGAAAACGTTCAACTTCCTGATCAACCTTGTCGGCAGAAATTTTTTTCCGGTCGATGACGATCTCGTCTTCTTTCAGCAGCAGTGCTTTGCCGAAAGCGATACCCGGGGATGCTAAAATGCCTGAAATCATAACCCTACCTTACTTGTGACTGATATTTAAAAGAACCCGGAAACTTACTCGAGCTCAGCCATCAGTTTTACCAGATGCTCAACTGCTTTCTGCTCGTCTTCACCTTCTGCAGAGATGGTGACAACGGTGCCCTGAGTCAGGCCCAGAGTCTGCAGTTTGAACAGGCTTTTTGCGCTCGCGCTTTTGCCGTTGGAAGTCACAGTGATTTCAGAAGTGAAGCCTTTTGCTTCTTTAACAAACTGAGCAGCAGGGCGGGTGTGCAGACCGTTCGGAGCGGTAATGGTAACTTCTTGCTGGAACATTGTATTTCCCCAACTTATAGGTTTAGTGTTGTGGAACTAAAGTCTAGCCTGGCGACTGAACTTTAGCCTGTATTGTTAGCGCTGACGTTTCGATCGTCATTAAACATTATGCAGCGAAAGCAAGACTTGAACCAAATCATAAAATCGATTCAGCAAGGCTATTTCATTCACCGATTAATTTCACGCATCAAAATAATTGCTGGTTTAAATACCAGACCCAACGGGGTGAAGCAATGCCAGGAGGGGCAAAAGTTTGAAGCAGGCCACAAAAAAGCACCTGAAAAGGTGCTTTTTTACGCGTTATTAACATGCTGGCACTACTGTTGCAGTTCTTTTTCGGTAAACAGATCGGCAAACAGTGCGGTGCTCAAGTAACGCTCGCCCGAAGAAGGAAGGATAACCACAATATTCTTGTTGGT
The DNA here is from genome assembly GCF_020149545.1 of Enterobacter cloacae complex sp. ECL352. Classification (NCBI taxonomy): domain Bacteria; kingdom Pseudomonadati; phylum Pseudomonadota; class Gammaproteobacteria; order Enterobacterales; family Enterobacteriaceae; genus Enterobacter; species Enterobacter cloacae complex sp. ECL352. The sequence goes on along the minus strand of NZ_CP083709.1, from coordinate 1,035,617 downwards.
AAAGGCTTCATCTTCCTGAAGCTTGAGCGCTGCCGCAACGGCTGCACCGGAAGAGATACCCGCCAGAATGCCTTCTTCATCCATCAGGCGACGCGCGGTAGAAATGGCTTCTTCGTTAGTGATAGTCACCACTTTATCGATCAGCTTCAGATCCAGGTTGCCCGGAATGAAGCCTGCGCCAATACCCTGAATTTTATGCGGGCCTGGCTTAAGCTCTTCACCCGCCAGTGCCTGGGTGATAACCGGTGAGTCAGTTGGCTCAACGGCAACGGTGATCAGGTCTTTTTTACCCTTTGTGCCTTTAATATAGCGTGACACGCCGGTCAGCGTACCGCCGGTACCTACGCCGGAGATAAAGACGTCAACCTGGCCGTCGGTATCTTCCCAGATTTCCGGACCGGTGGTCTTCTCGTGAATTTCCGGGTTAGCCGGGTTGCTGAACTGCTGCAGCAGCAGATATTTCGCCGGATCGCTGGCCACAATCTCTTCAGCTTTCTGAATGGCGCCCTTCATGCCCTTCGCGCCTTCGGTCAGCACCAGGTTCGCGCCCAGCGCTTTGAGCAGCTTACGACGCTCAATGCTCATGGTTTCTGGCATGGTCAGCGTCAGCTTGTAGCCACGCGCGGCGGCCACATAGGCCAGAGCGATACCGGTGTTACCGCTGGTCGGTTCCACCAGCTCAACGCCAGGCTTCAGTACGCCACGTTTTTCAGCATCCCAAATCATGTTTGCACCGATACGGCATTTTACGCTGAAGCTCGGGTTACGTGATTCGACCTTCGCCAGAATGCGTCCATTACCGATACGGTTCAGTCGAACCAGGGGCGTATGACCGATAGTCAGCGAGTTGTCTTCATAAATCTTACTCATGGCCTGTCCTTAACTGTATGAAATTGGGATACCGACCCAGCATACCTGTTGAGCAGGTAGGGGGAAGTAAGGAATTCGCATATCTATATACTGCAAGGAAATAATGGGGATCAGTATGGAATAAGGGGCGGCATAAGCCACCCCTGCTTTACACATTTTTGCATTATTTCCATAACGCGTGCTTAGCACGGTAGCAGTCGACCCACATCGCCGTCGCGCCGCAGACGGCGACGGGCATGATGAACAGATTCAGGAAGGGAATCATGGTGAACAGGCTGGTCAGCGCGCCAAACTGCATGTTGGCGACCTTCTGGCTTCGCAGGGCAGTGCGCATCTCTTTAAACGGCACCTTGTGGTTATCGAACGGATAGTCGCAGTACTGGATGGCCAGCATCCAGGCGCTGAACAGGAACCACAGCACCGGCGCCACCGTCTGGCCAATGCCTGGCACAAAATAGAGGATAAGCAGCACGACCGCGCGGGGCAGGTACCAGGCAAACTTCTGCCACTCGCGCTTCATGATGCGTGGCAGGTCTTTCATGATCCCCAGCACGCCCGTGTCCGGCGGCGTCGCACCGGTAAGCCGCGCTTCCAGCTGTTCCGCCAGCAGACCGTTAAACGGTGCGGCTATCCAGTTGGCAATTGTCGAAAAGAAGTACCCAAACACCAGCAGCACGGAGATCACCGCCACCGGCCAGAGCAGGTAGTTAAGCCACTGCAGCCAGTCCGGAACGTAACTCATCAGCGACGGGATCCAGCTCTCCAGCTTTGTGAATAGCCACCAGAACGCGCCGCCCATCAGAATAATGTTGATCAACAGCGGCAGAATCACGAAGCGTCGAATCCCCGGCAGGGAGACCAGTTTCCAGCCCTGAGAAAAATACCAGACGCCGCTGCGCGGGGGAGAAGAAGATGTTGAAACCATAGCCAGGCTGTACTCCTTTTTACACAACCAGTGGAATTGCCCGCCTATATTATCCACTTACGGAGCAATGACCAGTTCGGAAATGTTCGAAAAACCAGCAAAAAGCACGATTTCCTTCATCTTTATGCTGTGAATGCTCTGCACACACTTGCACTTGACGTAAACGGCAAATACTCTTAGTGAGTAAATGTTTGCCGTGGTGGCAAGGTGTTAGAACAACAGAGAATATAATGATGCAGGATTTGCGTCTGATATTAATCATTGTTGGCGCGATCGCCATAATCGCTTTACTGGTACATGGTTTCTGGACCAGCCGTAAAGAGCGTTCCTCGATGTTTCGCGATCGCCCACTGAAGCGCATGAAGTCCAGTCGTGACGACGATGACAGTGAAGATGACATCGACGGCAGCGATGACGACGGCGTGGGTGAAGTTCGTGTTCATCGGGTCAATACTGCGCCCGGCGCAGGCCATGGGGAGCATGAAGCGCCTCGTCCTTCGCAGCACCAGTATCAACCGCCGTATGCTTCTGCACAGCCGCGCCAGCCAGCGCCGCAGCCTGTGGAAGAACCGGTGCGCCAGCCGCCGCAACAGCCTGTCTATCAGCAGCCTGCTGCGCCACAGCCGGTTCAACAGCAACCGGTGCAGCAGCCCGTGCAGCAACAGCCTGCTCAGCCGGTACAACAACCGCAGCAGCCTGTTCACGTACAGCCTGCGCCTCAGCCTGCTCCGGCTCCGCACGTTGAGCCTGAGCCCGTTGTAGAACCAGAGCCGGTTGTTGAAAAACCGCAGCGTAAAGAAGCGGTGATCATCATGAACGTGGCCGCGCATCACGGCAGCCATCTTAACGGTGACGTGCTGCTCAACAGTATTCAACAGGCAGGATTCAAGTTTGGCGATATGAACATTTTCCATCGCCAGCTGAGCCCTGACGGTAGCGGTCCGGCGCTGTTCAGCCTGGCCAACATGGTTAACCCTGGCACCTTTGATCCGGAAATGACCGGTGATTTCGTGACCCCGGGCGTCACTATCTTTATGCAGGTGCCTTCTTACGGCGACGAACTGCAAAACTTTAAGCTGATGCTGCAGTCCGCTCAGCACATCGCTGACGAAGTCGGCGGCGTGGTGCTCGACGATCAGCGTCGAATGATGACCCCGCAGAAGCTGCGCGAGTATCAGGACCGCATCCGCGAAGTTAAGGAAGCTAACGCGTAATCGTCGCGTTTACTTCAACTCCTCCTCAACCCCCGCCTGTCGGGGGTTTTTTCTCATTGATGGTGCGATATGGACTCAATCGAACAACAACTCACTGAACTGCGAACCACGCTTCGCCATCATGAATACCTCTATCATGTTATGGACGCGCCGGAAGTCCCGGATGCCGAATATGACCGCCTGATGCGCGAGCTGCGCGAATTAGAGGCGCAGCATCCGGAGCTTATCACGCCGGATTCCCCCACCCAGCGCGTCGGCGCTGAGCCGCTGGGCGCTTTCAGCCAGGTGCGCCATGAGGTGCCGATGCTGTCGCTGGATAACGTATTTGATGAAGAGAGCTTCCTCGCGTTTAACAAGCGCGTGCAGGATCGCCTGAAAAGCAGCGACTCCCTCACCTGGTGCTGCGAGCTCAAGCTGGATGGCCTGGCGGTCAGTCTTCTCTATGAAAACGGTGTGCTGGTGCGTGCCGCAACGCGTGGCGACGGTACGACGGGCGAAGACATCACCACCAACGTGCGTACCATCCGCGCGATCCCGCTGAAGCTGCAGGGTGACAACATTCCCGCGCGTCTGGAAGTGCGCGGCGAGGTGTTCCTGCCCCAGGCGGGCTTCGAGAAAATTAACGATGAGGCGCGTCGCACCGGCGGGAAGGTGTTTGCTAACCCGCGTAATGCGGCGGCAGGCTCTCTGCGCCAGCTTGACCCGCGTATTACCGCGAAGCGACCGCTTACTTTCTTCTGCTACGGCGTCGGTATTCTGGAGGGCGGCGAGCTGCCGGATACGCACCTCGGACGCCTGCTGCAGTTTAAAGCGTGGGGCCTGCCGGTGAGCAACCGCGTTCAGCTCTGCGACTCGCCGGAAGCGGTGCTGGCGTTCTACCACAAGGTGGAAGAGGACCGTCCGACGCTCGGGTTTGATATTGATGGCGTTGTCATCAAGGTGAATTCACTGGCGCTGCAGGAGCAGCTGGGCTTTGTGGCGCGCGCGCCGCGCTGGGCGGTGGCGTTTAAGTTCCCTGCTCAGGAGCAGATGACCGTCGTTCGCGATGTGGAGTTCCAGGTTGGCCGTACGGGGGCGATTACCCCGGTCGCCCGTCTGGAGCCCGTGCAGGTTGCGGGCGTGCTGGTGAGTAATGCCACGTTGCATAACGCCGATGAAATCGAACGCCTCGGCCTGCGCATTGGTGACAAAGTGGTGATTCGCCGCGCGGGCGACGTTATCCCGCAGGTGGTTAACGTCGTGGAGTCGGAACGTCCTGCCGATACGCGCGAGATCGTCTTCCCGACCCACTGCCCGGTGTGCGGCTCCGACGTTGAGCGTGTGGAAGGTGAAGCGGTGGCGCGCTGTACTGGGGGCTTAATCTGTGGTGCGCAGCGTAAAGAATCGCTGAAGCACTTCGTCTCCCGTCGGGCGATGGATGTCGACGGCATGGGCGACAAGATTATCGATCAGCTGGTTGAGAAAGAGTATGTCCATACGCCAGCGGATCTCTTCAGGCTGACGGCAGGTAAACTGACCGGTCTGGATCGCATGGGGCCAAAGTCAGCCCAGAATGTGGTTAACGCGCTGGAAGCCGCCAAAGATACGACCTTTGCCCGCTTCCTGTACGCGCTGGGTATTCGTGAAGTGGGTGAGGCGACGGCAGCGGGCCTGGCGGCGTACTTTGGTACGCTGGAGGCGCTGGAAAAGGCAAGCATCGACGAGCTGCAGAAAGTCCCTGACGTAGGCATTGTGGTCGCCACGCACGTCTTTAACTTCTTCGCCGAAGAGAGCAACCGTGAAGTCATCGGCAAGCTGCTGGAAGAGGGCATTAAGTGGCCCGCGCCGGTGGTGGTTAACGCCGAAGAGATCGACAGCCCGTTCGCCGGTAAAACGGTCGTCCTGACCGGTAGCCTGAGCCAGCTTGCACGCGACGATGCGAAGGCGCGCCTGGTGGCGCTGGGGGCCAAAGTGGCGGGCAGCGTGTCGAAGAAAACCGACCTGGTGATCGCCGGGGAAGCGGCGGGCTCTAAGCTGGCGAAAGCCCAGGAGCTCGGCATTGAGGTTATCGATGAAGCGGAAATGATGCGTCTGTTAGGAGAGTAACGTGGAGAAAGAACAGCTCGTTGAAATAGCCAATACGGAGATGCCGTTCGGTAAATACAAGGGCCGCAGGCTGATTGATTTGCCGGAGGAGTATCTGCTGTGGTTTGCCCGTAAGGATGAATTCCCGGCAGGGCGGCTGGGCGAGCTGATGGCTATCACGTTACTGATCAAAACCGAGGGGCTGACCCAGCTGGTTCAGCCCCTGAAACGTCCTTAAGCCTTCGCGGCGCGGGTCTCTTCCTGCGCCAGCTTTTCGGTCTGGCGCTTGTAGCGACGCGCCAGCACCGCGCAGACCATCAGCTGGATCTGGTGGAAAATCATCAGCGGCAGCACCATCATCCCAATCACCGAGGTCGGGAACAGAATATTGGCCATCGGGATACCGTTCGCCAGGCTCTTTTTCGAACCGCAGAAGACAATGGTGATTTCATCCGCTTTGCTGAAGCCGCACCTGCGTGCCACAAAGACGTTTACCGCAATCACAATCGCCAGCAGGACGAGGCTGACCACCACGATAAACAGCAGCGAGCCTGCGCCCACCTTATGCCAGATCCCATTTACAACCGCTTCGCTGAAGGCGGAATAGACCACCAGCAGAATCGACGACTGGTCGGTTTTTGAGATCCATTTCTTGTGCTTAGCCACGAACGCCCCGGTCCATGGACGGGATAGATGCCCCAGGACAAACGGCAGCAGCAGCTGCAGGCAAATTTTTCCAACCTGCTCGAGATTGCCTTCCGCGCCGTGCATGTTCATCAGCAGGCCCACCAGCAGCGGGGAAACGAAAATCCCTAACAGGCTGGATGCCGATGCCGAGCAGACCGCGGCCGCAACGTTCCCTCCGGCGAGAGAGGTAAAGGCAATGGCGGACTGTACGGTAGCCGGCAGAATACAGAGATACAGGAAACCGGTGTAGAGCGCCGGGTCGACGTTAACCGGCGCCCACCAGGCAAACAGCACTCCGAGGATTGGGAACAGAATGAACGTGCTGCACATCACCCAGAGGTGCAGCCGCCAGTGGCTACCGCCGGCAATAATCGCTTCGCGCGAGAGCTTTGCGCCGTGCATAAAGAACAGCAGCGCGATGGCGGCCGTCGTCAGCCCTTCAAAAAACGGGACGAAGCCCCCGCGGGCGGGGAAGAACGAGGCCAGTAAAACGGTAACCACCAGGGTGAGCGTAAACGGATCAACAATACGAAATAGTTTCATAATGACTCCTGAAAACAGATGTCGCTATTGTGCTTTTTTCCATTTGAGAAATAAAATTGATTTATTGCATCCATTCATGAATGAAACAGATGAATTACTCCTTACGCCAGCTTCGTATTTTCGTCACCGTCGCTCACGCCCGCAGCTTTAGCCGGGCAGGGGAGATGATTGGCCTGAGCCAGTCGGCGGTCAGCCACAGCGTGAAAGAGCTTGAGAATCAGACCGGGGTGAAGTTGCTTGACCGCACAACCCGTGAAGTGGTGCTCACCGAAGCGGGGCAGCAGCTCGCCCTGCGTCTTGAACGATTGCTGGATGAGCTGAACAGCACGCTCAGAGACGTGGGGAGGCTGGGGCAGCAGCTTTCGGGGACCGTGCGCGTCGCGGCCAGTCAGACGATCTCTGCACACCTTATCCCGCAATGTATTGCCGAGGGAAGTCATCGCTACCCGGACATTGATTTTGTCCTGCATGACAGGCCGCAGCAGTGGGTGCTGGAGAGCATCCGCCAGGGAGATGTGGATTTTGGTATCGTTATCGATCCCGGCCAGGCGAGCGATCTGGCGTGCGAAAGCGTACTTTCCGAGCCCTTTTTGCTGCTCTGCCGTGACGACGACCCGCTGGCCACGTTGCCGGAGGTCAGCTGGCAGTCCCTGACGGGCGCGAACCTGGTTTTACAGGATTATGCCTCGGGCAGCCGTCCGCTGATTGATTCCGCGCTGGTGAATCAGGGTGTAAAGGCAACGATCGTGCAGGAGATTGGTCACCCGGCGACGCTGTTTCCCATGGTGGAAGCCGGCATTGGCATCAGCGTGTTGCCCGCCCTGGCGCTTCCCCTGCCGCAGGGAAGCCGGCTGGCCGTCAAGCGATTAACGCCCGTTGTTGAGCGAAAGCTGATGCTGGTGCGGCGAAAAAATCGCTCACTCTCAGGGGCGGCGCAGGCTATCTGGGAAGTGGTGCGTATCCAGGCACAACGATTAACCGAAGCCCGCATACGCGACCCACTGTTTAACGCATCAGAAGATTAGATGTAAATATCAATCTGATTATTGTCTGAAGGGGTATTCACACCTTCCACTTTGCCCAGCTTTTGATCCTGCTTCTTTTGGGCCTCTTCTGCCTGCTGGCGCTGCAGCGCGGCGAGCTGTGCCTGCAGCACTTTGAGCTGGGTCTGAATAAGTTCCTGCTGCTTTTTCTTCTCATCGGTGCTGACGGGACTGTTTGCCAGCTCTTTTAACTGCTGAGTCAGCTTTTTGATCTTGTCGAGAATGCGGGTGATTTGCGCAGCAATATCGTTACTGCTCGAAGTTCCACTCGCGCCGCTGGTTTGAATCTGTTGGGTTGAAGCCTGAATGGTCGTCATACTTTTTCCTCGCGTTATAAAACAGAGGTATCGGCACCAACGGGATTAGCTTGAGCAAAACTGCCATATCTGGCAGGGAGTTACATTGATACACAATCAGTATTGATGATGCGGTGAAAGTGTACTGGAAGGCGGAAGTAGACAAACTGCAGATAGCAAAAAGGCGCCTTTAGGGCGCCTTTCTACATTGGTGGGTCGTGCAGGATTCGAACCTGCGACCAATTGATTAAAAGTCAACTGCTCTACCAACTGAGCTAACGACCCGAAATGGTGGGCGATGACGGGCTCGAACCGCCGACCCCCTCCGTGTAAAGGAGATGCTCTACCAACTGAGCTAATCGCCCATTTCGGAACTGCTGCGATAAGGTGAGAATGGTGGGCGATGACGGGCTCGAACCGCCGACCCCCTCCGTGTAAAGGAGATGCTCTACCAACTGAGCTAATCGCCCAATCTCAATTCTTATCTACACTGCGGGTCTACCGAAGTAGATGGTGGGTGATGACGGGCTCGAACCGCCGACCCCCTCCGTGTAAAGGAGATGCTCTACCAACTGAGCTAATCACCCCCGCTGTGTGGAGTCGCATTATAGGGAGAGTTGAAAATGAGTCAACGCATTTTCTAAAGTTTTTATTCGTTCGTCGTAAAATTAAACAAAACGATCGCGAAACGGGCAATGACGCATGATTTCTAAACAAAAATCGCAAACTCGGTCACGATAAAGTGATCAACATTGAGGAATCCCCCCACAGTGATAGAATATTGCCCATCGTTTTTTCCCCAGGATTTGCCGATTGCCGGCATCTTTATAATGTAAGGCCATTTCATGAAAATCAAAACTCGCTTCGCGCCGAGCCCGACAGGCTATCTGCACGTCGGTGGTGCACGTACCGCTCTCTATTCCTGGCTTTTCGCACGCCACAACAAAGGTGAGTTCGTGCTGCGTATTGAAGACACCGATCTTGAGCGCTCCACGCCAGAAGCAATTGAAGCCATTATGGATGGGATGAACTGGCTGAATCTGGAATGGGATGAAGGTCCTTACTTCCAGACCAAACGCTTTGACCGCTATAACGCTGTCATTGATGAGATGCTGGTCGCGGGCACGGCGTATAAGTGCTACTGCTCTAAAGAGCGTCTGGATGAACTGCGTGAAGCGCAGATGGCGAACGGTGAAAAGCCGCGTTATGACGGCCGCTGCCGCCACGACCATAGCGAGCATGCTGCAGATGAGCCTTGCGTGGTGCGTTTTGCTAACCCGCAAGAGGGCTCGGTGATCTTTGACGACCAGATCCGTGGCCCAATTGAATTCAGCAACCAGGAGCTGGACGATCTGATCATCCGTCGTACCGACGGTTCTCCAACCTACAACTTCTGCGTTGTGGTTGACGACTGGGATATGGAAATTACTCACGTTGTCCGTGGTGAAGACCATATCAACAATACGCCACGTCAGATCAACATCCTGAAGGCGCTGAACGCCCCTGTGCCAGTTTATGCGCACGTCTCCATGATCAACGGCGATGACGGGAAAAAACTGTCTAAACGTCACGGTGCGGTAAGCGTTATGCAGTATCGCGACGACGGTTATCTGCCGGAAGCACTGCTGAACTATCTGGTGCGTCTGGGCTGGGCCCACGGTGACCAGGAGATCTTCAGTCGCGAAGAGATGATCGAACTATTCTCTCTGAGCTCTGTAAGCAAATCAGCGAGCGCCTTTAATACCGACAAGCTCCTGTGGCTGAACCATCACTACATCAACACCATGCAGCCAGAATATGTGGCGACGTATCTGCAGTGGCATATTGAGCAGGCAAATATTGATACCCGCACTGGCCCTGAGCTGGCGGACCTGGTGAAACTCCTCGGCGAGCGCTGCAAAACGCTGAAAGAGATTGCCGAAAGCTGCCGCTACTTCTATGAAGAGTTTGAAGAGTTCGACGCGGACGCCGCGAAGAAACACCTCCGTCCGGTTGCGCGTCAGCCGCTGGAAGTGGTGCGCGACAAGCTGGCGGCCCTTACCGAGTGGACCGCTGAGAATGTGCATCACGCCATTCAGGCGACGGCAGACGAGCTGGAAGTCGGTATGGGTAAAGTCGGTATGCCACTGCGCGTTGCGGTGACCGGGGCGGGTCAGTCTCCGGCACTGGATGTGACGGTTCACGCCATCGGCAAGTCACGCAGCGTGGCGCGCATTAACAGGGCGCTGGACTTTATCGCTGAACGTGAAAATCAGCAGTAATTAGGCCTCAGATAAAAAACGGCAGGTTACCCTGCCGTTTTTTTTATGCCTTTTATTCCGTGAGACCGAGCCGCGTCAGGAAGCCGTGTATGCCTTCACGTTTCAATAAGGCGTCCAGACGCCTCTGCTCTGGCTGAGTCATACTCTCCAGCGTCTCAATAATGCCCGGAGACAGGTTTGAAGAGGGTTCACTGTATGAAGCGGTGACCTCAGCGAGATGGTAAACCGCCTGACGGTTACGGATCGCCGGGAGGCTCATAATATGTTCCTTCACGCGCGCATCAATATGAATGAGCCGCGCGCGACCACCCTTCACGCCGTTGAGGCCTTCGGTTTTCCATCCCTGCTGGCGTATCCAGCGATTAACCGTTTGTCTGGCAACGCCCAAACTCTCCGCCAGCTCTTCCGTGGTCATTTTGCTGCGTAATTTTTTCATATCAGTTCTGATCGCGAATTCCTAAACGTTGCAACAATCCGGTAATCCCTTCCCGCATTAACAGCGATGTCATCTGCTTCTGCTCTTCCGGCGTCATTTCATTGGCCAGCGTCAGGAGCAGCGTGTGAAGCGAACTATCATGACTGATGCCTTCTGGCAGTTCGGACGTTTCAGTTGCCCGACGTGCGCTGCGGATAAAGTCACGGACTTTTTCGTTCACATGTACCAGGCGAGCTTTCCCGCCCTGGACGCCTGGTTTTGGTGATGTAATCCAACCCTCTTTGCGTACCCATTTATTGATGGTCTGGCGGCTATAGCCAGTGAGGAGGGCTAACTCTTCTGGCGTCATTCGTTCCTTGATCATGCAATTTCCTGAATATCAGTGGGGTTAATTAACGGCTCATTTTATAGCACCGTTTTACGTGAAAACGTGACAGGCTTAACTCCTGACTGCGAGCAGGCTCGCAAAGTGATTCATTTGCATGATTTTTCGGCGATTGAATGGCTGGGATTGATTTTGCCGTTGACACTCCGCGGCGGAATTCATATTATGCCGCCCGTCAACATGACAGCTTTACGATGGGGCTATAGCTCAGCTGGGAGAGCGCTTGCATGGCATGCAAGAGGTCAGCGGTTCGATCCCGCTTAGCTCCACCAAACTCTGAACCCAACAGAGTGCGGTCAGTAAAGTCACATGTGGGGCTATAGCTCAGCTGGGAGAGCGCTTGCATGGCATGCAAGAGGTCAGCGGTTCGATCCCGCTTAGCTCCACCAAAATTGTAAACCCTCGTCAAAAGACGAGGGTTTTTTTTATGTGTTTGTAACACCCGCCACCGTATTTTGTTATCAAAAAGAAGGTATTCCCGTACCTCACCTCAATCGACATCAATAAACCAGTCTAAAAATAGACTTGAACTTGATTCGCGCAATTAATAAACCTATTATCCATCCGGTCAATAATTCTCTCGGAAAATAACGCCCAGGTTAATGAATAGAAAAACTTACAATAATGTAAAGATATTTATGATTGCTCTGGCCTTATGCCTGATTGCGGTACCTGTCTCCCGTTATCTCTCTCCCCGCGCAATTGTTAATGGTCACGACGTTTATTTAGCATGGTTACCTTTAAGCGTAATGCTGGCGGTAATTCTGCTATTTGGGCGCAGGGCTATTCTTCCCATTTTGTTAGGTTTTACTGTCACTAATTTATTCTATGTAAATTTAGCACCGCTACAATATTCAGTATTACTGTTCTGTCAGACCTTTGCGTTGTTCGCGGCGTGCGGCCTTCTGCGCATCATGCTGGGTAAGCGTTGGCGCTACTCCATCCCTAACAAGCACATCGGATTGCGGATATTCTGGCTCGGTTTTATGGTGCCAATAGGGATTAAGCTGTCGATGTATTTGGCGGGCTATTTGTTTGATTTTCCGGTGACAATTTCGACCTTTTTCGGCGAAGGGACGGTAATTTATAACGTTGTGGATATACAAAGCCTGATATGTGCGGCATTGATTTTTACCATGATGTTCTATTACCCGTTAAGAATGATAATTAATCCTCGTTATGCAATAAGTTTCTGGCGACGAAGCGTGAAGCCCGTGTTTTTTCACAAGAATTCATTATATATTTTTGCCTGGCTGGTGCTATTAAGTTTCATTCTCGTCATTTTATGTGGTCCTTTTGAATCTCCCGTCATTGCGGGCTATTTGATGCCGCTGATTTTTATTCTTTTTACCTTAGCGATAAGCCGACTGACCTATGCGTTGATTTCTCTGCTGTGGGCTGTATCTGCGCTCCTGCTGTTGACCTACAACTACAACTTCCTTAACGGGGTGGAATCGGGCCATTCGCTCTCTTTTATTCTGTCCGTGCTTATCTCATTCGCGATCTGTCTGCTTTACATGTCGCGCATTTATCAGCGCAGCGAGTGGCTTAAGCGGGGCTGGCAGGGGAGGGCGCTCACCGATCCGCTGACCGGATTGCCCAATATTCGTGCGCTGGAGGATTATCTTGAGATTCACCCGGATGCAAAAGTGAGCATTCTGCGTATGGATAACCTGGAATTTTTGAGCCGCCATTATGGGATCCTGATGCGGGTCCATTGCAAACGTACGATCGCCACGTCGCTGCAGCCTCTCCTGCAAAAAGATGAGACGCTCTTCCAGCTTCCCGGAAGCGAGCTTGTGCTGGTATTACTGGGCCCGGGAACCGCTGAGCGCCTCCAGCATATGGTTGATCGACTGAACAGCCGTAAGATTTTTTGGAACAACACCGGGCTGGATATTGAATTCGGTGCGTCTTGGGGAATGGTCGAAAACGGCGAAAAACTGCACCACACGCTGGGGCAGCTGAGCTGGCTGGCCGAGCAATCCTGCGGAGCAGCAAACAACGTGCTTGCGCTCACGAATAGCCTCGAGGCGGCATCAGGGCAAACGACAGAGCGAGTCCTGATGCTGGCGCGGATTAAGCATGCCCTGGAGGCGGGTCAGTTCCATTTATACGCGCAACCGATCCAGAAGGCGGACGGGAGCGGCTACTACGAAATTCTGACGCGTATGGAGAGCGAGGGCGAGATCTTCACTCCTGACCGCTTTATTCCGTTGATTGCCCAGTTCAACCTCAGCCACCGGTTTGATATGTGCGTCATGGAGAAATTACTGCTGTGGCTGCGCGATCACCCTTCAACGCAGGCTGGCGCTCGTTTCTCCGTTAATCTGATGCCGCTTACGCTGATGCAAAAAGAGGTGGCGTCCGAGATTTGTGCGCTCTTTGAACGCTACGGCGTTGCGCCTCAGTCCGTCGTGATTGAGATTACCGAAGAGCAGGCCTTCTCAAATTCAGGCAGCAGCATCCACAATATTCAGCAACTGCGGGATTACGGTTTCCGGATTGCTATAGATGATTTTGGTACCGGCTACGCCAACTACGAGCGCCTCAGACGCCTGCAGGCAGACATCATTAAAATTGACGGCTGCTTTATTAAAGACATTTGTACCGATGATATGGATGCGATGATCGTGCAGTCGATGTGTAATCTGGCGAAGACGAAATCGCTGTGCGTCGTAGCGGAATACGTCGAAACACCGGCGCAGCGCGAGATGCTGCTTCGCTTCGGCGTGGATTACCTGCAGGGCTACCTGATAGGCAAACCCAAACCGCTGGAAGAATTGCGGGCATAAAAAAACCGGGAGCCAGGCTCCCGGTTTTTGTTTAACGCTAAACGTTAGAGTACCAGTGCCGCGATAGAAGCAGACAGGACGCTCACCAGCGTAGAGCCGTAAACCAGCTTCAGGCCAAAGCGAGAAACCACGTTGCCCTGTTCTTCGTTCAGACCTTTAATCGCGCCCGCGATAATCCCGATGGACGAGAAGTTCGCGAAGGAGACCAGGAACACGGACAGAATGCCTTCCGCGCGCGGAGAAAGCGTGCTGGCAATTTTCTGCAGATCCATCATCGCAACGAATTCGTTAGAAACCAGTTTGGTTGCCATGATACTGCCCACCTGCAGCGCTTCGTGAGCCGGAACACCCATCACCCAGGCAACCGGGTAGAAGATGTAGCCCAGAATACCCTGGAAGGAGATACCCAGCACCGCGGCGAACAGGGCGTTCAGCGCAGAAATCAGCGCAATGAAGCCGATCAGCATGGCGGCAACGATAATCGCCACTTTGAAACCCGCCAGAATGTACTCCCCCAGCATTTCGAAGAAGCTCTGGCCTTCGTGCAGGTTTGACATCTGAATGTTCTCTTCGCTTGCGTCAACGCGGTACGGGTTGATCAGCGACAGAACGATAAAGGTGCTGAACATGTTCAGAACCAGCGCCGCAACAACATACTTTGGCTCCAGCATGGTCATATACGCGCCCACAATAGACATGGAAACGGTAGACATTGCGGTTGCCGCCATGGTGTACATGCGGTTGCGGGACATTTTGCCGAGAATATCTTTATACGCGATGAAGTTCTCAGACTGACCGAGGATCAGGGAACTGACGGCGTTGAAGGATTCCAGCTTGCCCATGCCGTTCACTTTGGATAACAGGAAGCCAATTCCACGAATAACGAACGGCAGAACGCGGATGTGCTGCAGAATACCGATCAGCGCGGAGATGAAGACGATAGGGCAGAGAACCTTCAGGAAGAAGAACGCCAGACCTTCATCGTTCATTTTACCGAAGACAAAGTTGGTCCCTTCATTGGCGAATCCGAGCAGTTTTTCGAACATTTCGGAGAAGCCTTTCACGAAGCCGAGGCCTACATTGGAGTTCAGGAAGAACCACGCAAGTAAAACTTCAATGACCAGCAGCTGGACAACATAACGGATACGAATTTTTTTGCGGTCTGTGCTGACCAGCAATGCAAGTGCAGTAACGACAACAAGTGCCAGGACAAAATGAAGGACGCGGTCCATATTTGCTCCAAATATGAGGCAGGTTTAATTTTCGTGCACATTCTATGTAACAAGCGAAAAGAAAACGAGATCGAGGACACACTATAGTTACATCCTGTGACGAGTCTCAAAAATAGTGATCCACAATACATTTTTGTTATGTTAGGTAAATGAGTGAAAAGTTAAGTTTGTGTGCTAGTCTTCACAAAAGCGCGCGCGATTTTAGTTTCTGTTAGATCGCCCCACTTACCCGCCCGTCTATCGTTCAAAGCTATCAGAGAAATCACTGTAAACAGCATAAATGATCTTGATAATCATTCTCATTTTGATAGCATTAAACATAGCAAAGGCTATATTTCAGAGGCAGAAATGACAAACAGTCGCGTAGAGGGTAGCAGTGGCAGAGCCGCGCGCAAGTTGCGGTTCGCATTAATGGGACCTGCGTTCATCGCTGCCATTGGCTATATCGATCCAGGTAACTTTGCGACCAATATTCAGGCCGGGGCCAGCTTCGGCTATAAGCTGCTGTGGGTGGTCGTCTGGGCTAACCTGATGGCGATGCTGATTCAGATGCTCTCCGCAAAGCTGGGGATTGCCACGGGTAAAAACCTGGCGGAGCAAATTCGCGACCATTATCCGCGTCCGGCCGTCTGGCTCTACTGGGTTCAGGCGGAAATCATCGCCATGGCCACTGACCTCGCTGAATTTATCGGTGCAGCGATCGGCTTTAAGCTGATTCTGGGCGTGTCGCTGTTGCAGGGGGCGGTACTGACCGGGATTGCCACTTTCCTGATCCTGATGCTGCAGCGTCGGGGTCAAAAGCCGCTGGAGAAGGTTATCGGCGGTCTGCTTCTGTTTGTCGCGGCGGCCTATATCGTCGAGCTGATTTTCTCACAGCCGAATCTGGTGCAGCTCGGTAAAGGTATGGCAATACCAAGCCTGCCAACCTCGGAAGCGGTGTTCCTGGCCGCCGGGGTATTGGGGGCGACCATCATGCCGCATGTGATTTACCTGCACTCCTCGCTGACCCAGCATCTCCATGGTGGAACGCGCAAAGAGCGTTACTCCGCCACCAAATGGGACGTGGCGATTGCCATGACCATCGCGGGGTTTGTCAATCTGGCGATGATGGCTACCGCAGCCGCCGCTTTCCACTTTAACGGCCACACCGGTATTGCCGATCTCGACCAGGCCTATCTCACGCTGGAGCCCTTACTGAGCCATGCTGCCGCCACGATATTTGGTCTCAGCCTGGTGGCTGCCGGTCTCTCTTCTACGGTAGTGGGCACGCTGGCAGGCCAGGTGGTGATGCAGGGGTTTGTCCGCTTCCATATTCCGCTGTGGGTTCGTCGCTCCGTCACCATGCTCCCGTCATTTATCGTGATTCTGATGGGGCTTGATCCTACGAGAATTCTGGTCATGAGCCAGGTGCTGCTGAGCTTTGGTATCGCGCTGGCGCTGGTGCCGCTGCTGATCTTTACCAGCAACAAAACCCTGATGGGCGAACTGGTTAACTCAACGCTGGTGAAACGGACCGGGTGGGCAATCGTGGTGGTGGTGGTGGCACTAAACCTGTGGCTGCTTATTGGCACCGCATTGGGGCTCTAAAAGAAAAAGGAGCCGGGAGGCTCCTTTTTGTATTAATGGTGACCGTGGCCATGACCGTGGCCGCGTCCTTTCCCGCCGCGATCCCAGCCGCCGCGACGGTCGTCACGATCGTTCCAGCCTTCACGGTAGCCGCGCTCATACGCGTTGTCTTTATACCAGCCGCGGTGTCTGCCGTTATCATGTTTCCACCAGCGGTCTCCGCGCCACTCATAGTGACGGTTCCAGTAGTCACGGTCGCGCCAGTAGCCACCGTCCCAGTATCTGCCGTAGTCGTCACGATCGCCAATTTGTAATTTTACTGATGGCAACAGGGTGATTTCGCCCGCATTGGCGATCAGCGGGGCTGAAGCCAGTAATACCGCTGCAAGAATCAGTGACCTGAACATACTCTTTCTCCTTCACGATCGGGGCCCTTGTGGGGCCTGTTAACGCAATATTACGAGTTGGTAAAGCCTCGTTTCATCGCCTCAACTCCGAATTCCTGAGCGAGAGCACTTTTTGCTAAAAGTGATTCTATTTTGAGCTGTTCAGAATCGTGTCAATACGGACAAGTTCTTCCGCAGAGAAATGGCGGTTTTCCAGCATCCCCACGGCATCATCAATCTGGGCCGTTTTACTTGCCCCAATCAGCACTGACGTCACGTTCTCATGGCGTAATACCCAGGCCAGCGCCATCTGGGACAGCTTCTGACCGCGCTCTTCCGCAATGGCGTTCAGCTTTCTTACCTTCTCCAGCTTCTCTTCGGTGATCTGGTCAGGGTTCAGGAACTGACTGCCGCTTGCCGCGCGTGAGTCTGCCGGAATGCCGTTGAGATAGCGGTTGGTCAGTTGTCCACCGGCCAGCGGTGAGAAGGGAATGCAGCCGACCCCTTTTTCCTGCAGCACGTTTAGCAGTCCCTCTTCCGGCGCACGTTCAAAAAGGGAGTATTTCGGCTGGTGGATCAGGCAGGGCGTACCGAGATCGTCAAGGATATCAATCGCCTTGCGGGCCAGCTCCGCAGGGTAGTTGGATAACCCGACATACAGGGCTTTTCCCTGGCGCACCGCATGGTCAAGCGCTTTCATGGTTTCCAGCAGCGGCGTTTGTGGGTCAGGACGGTGATGATAGAAGATATCCACATACTCCAGCCCCATGCGCTTCAGGCTCTGATCCAGGCTTGCCAGCAGATATTTGCGTGACCCCCAGTCGCCGTAAGGGCCATCCCACATGGTATAACCTGCTTTGGTAGAGATGAGCAGCTCGTCGCGCCAGGGCAGGAAATCCTCCTGCAAAATACGGCCGAAATTACGTTCGGCCGATCCCGGCGGCGGGCCATAGTTGTTGGCAAGGTCGAAATGCGTAATGCCTAGATCGAACGCGCGCTGTAAAAGTTGACGGCTGTTTTCGATAAGCGTGGTGTCGCCAAAGTTATGCCACAGCCCAAGCGAGATGGCGGGCAACCTGAGTCCGCTTTGCCCGCAGCGACGATACTCCATTGTCCGATAACGATTTTTGTCCGGCTGATAACCCATTCTCATCACCTCTGGCGCTGAAGAAAAAATCAGTGTATGCGTTTACATTAACGCGAAAAAAAGCAGCATAGCGCAGCCTTTTTTGTAAAGCATTCTTTCCATGATCTTCTTATCGCCAATTCTGGACAGTCATCACGCTTATTTAATACTCAAGGTGAGGTCAACATTAGAAGGATACCTGTTCATGCGTACCCCATACTGCGTCGCCGATTACCTGCTGGACCGTCTTACGGATTGTGGAGCCGATCATCTGTTTGGCGTGCCGGGCGACTATAACCTGCAGTTTCTCGACCATGTGATAGACAGCCCGGATATCTGTTGGGTGGGCTGTGCCAACGAGTTAAACGCCTCCTATGCCGCGGACGGATATGCCCGATGTAAGGGCTTTGCCGCGCTGCTGACGACATTTGGCGTAGGAGAGTTAAGTGCGATGAATGGCATTGCGGGCAGCTACGCTGAGCACGTTCCGGTACTGCATATTGTGGGCGCGCCGGGTACGGCGTCACAGCAAAGAGGGGAGCTGCTGCACCATACGCTGGGCGACGGTGAGTTTCGTCATTTTTACCATATGAGCGAACCGATCACCGTTGCACAGGCGATCCTGACCGAACAAAACGCCTGTTATGAGATTGACCGGGTATTAACTACCATGCTCCGGGAGCGTCGCCCCGGCTATCTGATGCTGCCTGCGGATGTGGCAAAAAAAGCCGCCACGCCTCCTGTAAACGCTCTCACTCTCAAACACGCGCATGCCGATAGCGCCTGCCTGAAAGCGTTCCGGGATGCCGCTGAGAACAGGCTGGCCATGAGCAAGCGTACTGCGCTGCTGGCCGATTTCCTTGTCCTTCGCCACGGCCTGAAGCATGCCCTACAGAAGTGGGTCAAGGACGTGCCGATGGCACACGCCACCATGCTGATGGGTAAAGGCATATTTGACGAGCGTCACGCCGGTTTTTACGGCACCTACAGCGGTTCGGCGAGCGCCGGTGCGGTAAAAGAGGCGATTGAAGGGGCAGACACGGTGCTGTGCATCGGGACGCGATTTACCGATACCCTGACCGCCGGCTTCACGCATCAGCTAACCCCGTCACAAACAATTGAAGTTCAGCCTCATGCCTCACGCGTCGGTGACGTCTGGTTTACCGGCATCCCCATGCTTCAGGCAATCGAAACGCTGGTAGAGCTGTGTAAACAGCACGTGCACGATGCGCCGGCACCGTCGTCTCAAAGCACGATTGAATATCCGCAGCCGGATGGCTCGCTGACGCAGGAGAATTTCTGGAAAACGTTGCAGACGTTTATCCGCCCTGGAGACATCATCCTTGCGGATCAAGGCACCTCGGCCTTCGGCGCGATCGACCTTCGTCTTCCGGCTGATGTGAATTTTATCGTCCAGCCGCTGTGGGGATCGATCGGCTACACCCTGGCCGCAGCGTTTGGCGCGCAAACCGCCTGCCCAAACCGGCGCGTGATTGTGCTGACTGGGGATGGCGCAGCGCAGCTCACCATCCAGGAGCTTGGCTCTATGCTGCGCGATAAACAACACCCGATTATTCTGGTCCTTAACAACGAAGGGTACACGGTGGAAAGAGCGATCCACGGGCCGGAACAGCGATATAACGACATTGCGCTATGGAACTGGACGCAAATCCCGCAGGCCCTGAGCCTTGATCCTCAGGCCCAGTGCTGGCGGGTCAGTGAAGCGGAGCAGCTGGCGGATGTCCTTGAGAAAGTGGCGCACCACGAGCGGCTCTCGCTAATTGAGGTGATGCTGCCGAAAGCCGATATCCCGCCGCTGCTGGGGGCGATTACTAAAGCGCTGGAAGCGCGCAATAGCGCCTGATTACTTGTCGTTTCGCCAGGCCATCATCATCGGTTTGCCCGCCAGCAGGAGCCAGGCGGGCAACATCACGATACAGAGCAGGGGGAAAAGCGTCGAATCGGGTACCACTACCGCCGCCATAAACAGGCTGAGCCAGGCGTCACGCGTGACCACCAGAACCAGCCCCAGAATAGAGCAGGAGACGGTAATGGCCGCAGGCACCGCATCGACGTGTTCGTGCAGCATCAGCCCCAGCGCTACGCCGACAAAGACCACCGGGAAGATGCGTCCACCGCGAAAACCGCAGGCTGCAGCCACCACCAGCGCGGCCAGCTTAATCACGGCAAACAGCAGATAGTCGGAGACGCTAAACACCTGGCTGAAGGCCAGCTGCTGCATCTCGTCCAGACCTTTGAACAACGTCACCGTCCCGCCGATTGCCCCTAAAATACCGAGGATCAAACCTCCTGCCCCCAGAACTAACACCGGGTGTTTGAGTTTATGCATCAGCCGGTGCAGGCGAGGAAGACACCATACCGCCACCATTCCCAGCGCGATGGCGAACGCGACGACGATGGCGCCGCTGAAAATATCGGCTATCTGCATTTGCCCATAGTGGGGGAGGGTGAGTGAGAAGTGGGGATGGAAAAACAGGCTGGTCGTCAGCGAGCCAGCGGCTGCTGCCATCAGCGGAGCAAAGAGTTTATCCCACAGTGGGACGTCGTTATTGCTGCTGAGCGTCTGAGAAAAGATCAGTGCGGCAGCGACGGGCGTGCCGAAAAGTGCCCCGATGGTGCCTGCGGAGGCGAGGATGGTCCAGTCCAGCGCGCCGACGCGGGGCAAAATGCGTGAACCGAGGAAAACCGCCAGGCCAATATTCACCGCCATAATCGGATGCTCCGGCCCCAGGCTGACGCCGCCGGCCAGACCGATAATCAACGCAATGAGCAGTCCGGGCAGTGCCGAAGGGGGAACCGGGGCGCCAATCAGCGGTTCCTGCGCCGGATCGGGGCCGGCATGGCCGGGACTGAAACGGATCACCAGGCCTACCGCAATACCGGTTAACGTCAGCATCACAACGATCCAGGCAGGGGAATCAGCATTGACCCCCAGTTTTGTCGGAAGCGCTGTCCACAACATGGCTTGCAGCACCGACGCGACTTTCATCACGACAATGAGCACCAGACTTGAGGCCACGCCAATAATTAGCGCCGGAATTGCCAGCAACAGCATGGTTCTGGCTCGCGGGTGGAGCATGATGATTTCCTTGTACAAAACGGTATTACGTTACTTTGCACATTAAGCTTTATGGCAATAGTGCAAAAGGTGCTGAAACGGTAAAGTTATTCTGTGACGAAGATCGATAATCCATGGGCATTCACCTTATGGCCGTTGTTGTTATCACGCCTTGAATTTACAGTGTCCCAAAGATTTATTTTGACTTTAGCGGAGCAGTAGAAGAATGACAAAGTATGCTTTGGTAGGTGATGTGGGCGGCACGAATGCGCGCCTCGCATTGTGCGATGTTAGTAGCGGTGAGATTTCCCGGGCGAAAACCTATTCCGGGCTGGATTATCCAAGCCTTGAGGCCGTTGTCCGCGTCTATCTGGAAGAGCATCAGGTGAGCGTTGAAGACGGCTGCATCGCTATTGCCTGCCCGATAACCGGCGACTGGGTCGCAATGACCAACCATACCTGGGCATTCTCCATCGCCGAGATGAAAAAAAACCTCGGTTTTTCGCATCTTGAAATCATCAATGACTTTACCGCGGTGTCCATGGCGATCCCAATGCTGAAGCCAGAGCATCTGATCCAGTTTGGCGGCGCTGAACCGGTCGAAGGCAAGCCGATTGCGGTTTACGGGGCCGGTACCGGCCTCGGCGTGTCGCATCTGGTGCATGTTGCTCAGCGCTGGGTGAGCCTGCCGGGTGAAGGCGGCCACGTAGACTTTGCGCCAAACAGCGAAGAAGAGGGCATTATCCTTGAAGAGTTACGCGCTGAGATCGGCCACGTCTCCGCCGAGCGCGTCCTTTCAGGTCCGGGGCTGGTGAATCTGTACCGCGCGATTGTGAAATCAGACGGTCGTCTGCCGGAAAACCTGCAGCCGAAAGACGTCACCGAACGCGCGCTGACGGACAGCTGCATTGACTGTCGTCGTGCCCTGTCGCTGTTCTGCGTGATCATGGGACGTTTCGGCGGCAACCTGGCGCTGACGCTGGGCACCTTCGGTGGGGTCTATATCGCGGGCGGGATCGTACCGCGCTTCCTCGACTTCTTTAAAGCCTCGGGCTTCCGCGGCGGGTTTGAAGATAAAGGGCGTTTCAGAAGCTACGTGCAGGACATTCCGGTTTATCTGATCGTGCATGACAACCCGGGACTGCTGGGTTCCGGGGCCCATCTGCGTCAGGTTCTCGGTCAAATCCTCTGATGCAGAGCCCTCTCCCGCGGGAGAGGGCCTTTTCTTTACAGGTGCATCAGCTGACGAAACTCTTTCACCTTGCTGCGGCTTACCGGCACCTGAAAATCCAGATCCTTCAGACGCAAAATGTAGGTGTTGTTAAACCACGGTTCGATCTCGCGGATCTTATTTAAATTCACGCAAAACGACCGGTGGCAGCGGAAAAAGTGGGCAGTCGGCAGCTTGCTGCAAAACTCGGTGATGTTCATCGCCATCACGTACGATTCCCGCCGCGTATAGACAAACGTCATCTTTTCGTGTGCTTCGGCGTAATAGATATCGTTAACCGGCGTCACGATGATGCGCTCGTCTTTGACCAGATTAATGGTGTCGTTTTCCCGTACAGTCGGGGTGGCGCTAGCGGGAGCGGTCTGCTGCTGCCATGCGGCCTCCAGCTTTTGCAGCATGCTGACAATCCGCGACTCCTGATAAGGCTTAAGAATATAGTCAAACGCCTCCAGCTCGAAGGCCTCTACGGCGTGCTCTTTCCAGGCGGTAACGAACACAATAAACGGCTTATGGGCAAACTGATTGATGTTTTGCGCCAGCAATACGCCATCCAGCGACGGGATATTGATATCCAGGAAAATCGCATCGACCCGGTTATGCTGCAAAAATTTCAGCACGTCCAGACCATCATCAAACGTACCCACAATCTCCATCTGGCTGTGGGTTTTGATAAGCCAGGTGAGCTCCTGCTGAGCCAGGAATTCATCTTCTACGATGATAACTTTCATGGGTTAATCCACCTGGGGCAACAGTGATGTCGTCGTATGCGCGCGCGAGCGCGCATTCGGGACGTAAAAAGCAATTTCGGTGCCCGGCTCAAGACGTTGAATATGCAGACCGTCGCCGTAAAGCAGCTTGACCCGGTGGTGCACGTTCAGCAGACCGATTTTATTCCCCGGCATCTCGTTAGACTCCACGCGCTCAATGACTTTTGGATCAATCCCGTGGCCGGTATCGCGCACGGCAATCCGCACCCGGTTGCCGCTTTCGGTGACGCTAATGGTGACGACGCCTTTGCCTTTACAGGGCTGAATACCGTGAACAATCGCGTTTTCGACCAGCGGCTGAATAAGCAGGCTCGGGATCACGCAGTTGACCTCTTCATCAATATCGTAAATGACCGTGAGCTTGTCGCCAAAGCGGGCCTGCTCAATCGCGATGTAGTCCTTGATCTGATACAGCTCTTTTTTGATGTCGATCTGCTCGTCATCTTTCAGCTCGATGTTGTAGCGCAGATAGCGCGACAGGTTAAAAATCAGCTGGCGCGCGGTGTCCGGATTAAGGCGAATGGACGAGGAGATAGCGTTCAGCGCGTTAAACAGGAAATGGGGATTGATTTTACTCTGCAGCGCGCGCAGTTCTGCCTTATTTGCCATCTCGCGCAGCTGTTCCGCCCGCGAAACCTCAAGCTGGGTGGAGATTATCTGCGACAGGCCGATGGCCATCTCCTGCAGCGTGGAGGTGATCTGATGCGCGTGGCAGTAATAAATTTTCAGCGTGCCCGTCACGACGCCTTTCTCCCACAGCGGGATGACCAGCATCGAGTGAATTTCCGGCGTTCGGTGGGCTTCATCATTGTTTTTAATAATGATTTTACCGTAGTTAATCGCCTGTCTGGTGGTCGGGCTTATGGTGTCATCGTTGTCGCGATAGTTGTGCTCCCCGACGCCAACGTAGGCCAGCACGTGGTCAATATTGGTGATGGCGACGGCGTCAGCGTGGATGTCATGGCGAATGATCTCGCAGACCTGACGCAACGATTCCGCGTTAACGTGGCGGAAGAGAGGCAGCGTTTTGTTGGCGATATCCAGCGCCAGCTTGGCCTGACGGGCGGCGCTGGCCTCTTTTTCCCCTTCAACGCTTTGCACCAGCAGCACGATAAAACCGATGCACACGCTGCCCAGGATCATCGGAATACCGATTTTCGAGACGATATCCAGCCCCAGCTCGGTGGTGGGAGCCCAGACGACGACCAGGATCATAGTCAGCGTTTCGCACACCATGCCTGCGACGATCCCGGCGCGCCAGCGCTGTTTTTTCGGGATTTTGCGGCTGATCCAGCCGGAAAGCACCCCGGCGATAATGCTGGTGATAAAGCACGGCACCGCCGTTACGCCACCGATATCAATCAGATAGCGGTGCGTCCCGGCAATCAGGCCGGTGATAACGCCCACCCACGGACCAAACAAAATTCCGCCGGACATGACGGCGATAATGCGCACGTTAACCAGCGAACCCTCTACCGGCACGCCGGACCAGGTGCTGAACAGGGCGAACAGCGAAAAGATGGCGGTAACGGCCAGCAGCTCTTTTGGCGAGTGGGCTGATTTGTGCAACAGCTCGCGAAACAGGCGAATGCGAATGAGGAAGAACAGGCAAATCAGCATTAATGCCGCACGGTCAAAAACCGCCAGCAGCATATTGAATATTTCGTGCACGAGTAGACCTGGGAAAACGGGAAAGAACCATGATAAAAAACCTGGCGCGTATTGACCAGCTATCCGTCAGGTTTATCAAATGAGGAAAAACCATAATTTTGAAAGGGGATTATCTGGTGATGACCGAGGCGTCCTGTTTTTTTCTGAACGGCGCATCGTCAGGTAACTGGTTTGATATCATCCTGTTAAATAACAGCTATCAGACAGCCGATCCCGAAACAGGGGCTTCCGCTTTTAGGCGCAGCGGGGTTCCGGTTTTTAGTCGAGCGCTTTTTTTTCATTTCCCTCTCGACAGCATGATTTTTTTCAGGTTATTTTCTAAACATGCCACATCAGTGGCAGCGTCGCTCGGACGGTCCGGGCGCTAACGTTAATCTGAGGAATCTATGGCTGAATTCAGTCCTGAACGCCGTTTTACGCGTATCGATCGTCTCCCCCCTTATGTTTTCAATATCACTGCTGAACTGAAAATGGCTGCGCGTCGGCGCGGCGAAGATATTATCGATTTCAGCATGGGTAACCCTGACGGCCCAACGCCACCGCATATCGTTGAAAAGCTCTGCACGGTTGCCCAGCGCCCGGATACGCACGGCTACTCGACCTCTCGCGGTATTCCCAGGTTACGTCGCGCGATCTCGCGCTGGTATCAGGATCGCTATCAGGTTGATATCGATCCGGAAAGCGAAGCGATTGTCACCATCGGCTCGAAAGAGGGGCTGGCACATCTGATGCTGGCCACGCTGGATCATGGCGACACGGTGCTGGTGCCTAATCCAAGCTACCCGATCCATATCTACGGCGCGGTGATTGCCGGGGCGCAGGTCCGTTCTGTGCCGCTGGTGGAAGGTGTCGATTTCTTTAACGAACTGGAACGTGCGATTCGCGAAAGCTATCCGAAACCTAAGATGATGATCCTCGGTTTCCCGTCGAACCCAACGGCGCAGTGCGTGGAGCTTGATTTCTTCGAGAAAGTTGTCGCGCTGGCCAAGCGTTATGACGTGCTGGTGGTTCACGATTTAGCCTATGCAGATATCGTCTATGACGGCTGGAAAGCCCCGTCGATTATGCAGGTCCCGGGCGCGCGTGATGTGGCGGTAGAGTTCTTCACCCTGTCGAAAAGCTACAACATGGCGGGCTGGCGTATTGGCTTTATGGTGGGTAACAAAACGCTGGTGAGTGCCCTGGCGCGCATTAAGAGTTATCACGACTACGGTACCTTCACGCCGCTGCAGGTCGCCGCTATCGCTGCCCTGGAAG
The DNA here is from genome assembly GCF_020149545.1 of Enterobacter cloacae complex sp. ECL352. NCBI lineage: Bacteria > Pseudomonadati > Pseudomonadota > Gammaproteobacteria > Enterobacterales > Enterobacteriaceae > Enterobacter > Enterobacter cloacae complex sp. ECL352. The sequence goes on along the minus strand of NZ_CP083709.1, from coordinate 1,009,783 downwards.
GCGACCAGCAGTGCGTCCACGAGATTGCCGCCCAGTATAAGCGCCGCCGCGACGTGCTGGTAAAAGGGTTGCATGAAGCGGGCTGGATGGTGGAAATGCCGAAGGCGTCTATGTACGTCTGGGCAAAAATTCCGGAGCCCTATGCGGCGATGGGATCGCTGGAGTTTGCTAAAAAGCTGCTTCAGGATGCAAAGGTGTGTGTCTCGCCTGGCATTGGATTCGGTGATTATGGCGACACCCATGTGCGATTTGCCCTGATTGAAAACAGCGACCGTATTCGTCAGGCGGTGAGGGGCATCAAGAGTATGTTCCGGGCCGACGGTCTTCTGACCTCAAAGAGCGTCGCTGAACATCCCGCGTCGTCATGACATAAAAAAACAGGAGCCGATGGCTCCTGTTTTTTTGACTGCATGTTCTTCACTAGATCATCAGGGCAAAGGTTCCGGCCCAGACTAAAACAATCACCGAAATGCCCATAAAGAAATATTTCACGTTTCATCGCTCCGCGTATCTTGTGGTACGCATTTAAAAACAGAGTCCACCTGATTATAGAGAACTGAAATCCGGTCAAAACGGAAATAAGAATTTTCCCGTTATGCCGTTAACTCCAGCTCAGAATTCTGTGCTTTCCTGTTGCCAGACGGCGCTAATGTACGCTTAAAAATGAGGGGTGACAAGAGGGATTTTTTTAAATAATTTCCGTCACTTACGAGTGTCGTGGAACGGCGACAGTTTGATTTCACTTCGCAATAAATTCACTTTGGGCGACGCATTAAAAGATAGTTACTCAGCGGGAAGACAGGTGATTGAAAAGGTTAGTTTCTTAGCGAAACTAACCTTCATGAAGGGCTAAATATAGAGCGAGGCTTCGCCAAGAGGGCGGGTTTTGAAACGACGATGCATCCACAGATACTGCTCTGGCGCGCGCATGATTTCAGTTTCGATGACTTTATTGATAAACGCTGCCGCTTCGCACTCGTTTTCCGGATAGTTAGCCATTTCAGGGGAGATGTGCAGGCGGTAGCCTGACTTATCTGCTTTTCTCACCATCGTCACGGTCAGCATAGAGGCACCAGACAGACGCGAAATGACAAAGGTGCCGTTAGTCGTAGCAACGTCTTTCACCGCAAAGAAAGGCGCAAAGCTGCTGCCTTTACGTCCATAATCCTGATCGGGGGCAAACCAGACGGCCTCTCCTTTCTTGAGAGCACCGACCATACCGCGCAGGTTATTACGGCTGATCATCGCCTTATTGGAACGCATACGGCCTCGCGTCTGCACCCATTCCATAAGCGCACTGTTGTGCGGTCTGTAGGTTGCCATCATTGGCTGGCAAAGCCCCATCACGCGGCCGCCCAGCTCCAGCGACATAAAGTGAACGCCGACGACCATCACGCCGCGTTTTTGCATCTGCGCGCGTTTAAGGTTATCCAGGCCTTCCACGTCAAACCATTTGCGGACACGTTCATCTGGCCAAAACCATGCCATGCCGGTTTCAAGCAGCGCCATGCCGATAGACTTGAAGTTTTCAGCGATGAGTTTCTCACGCTCCTCTGCATTGTACTGCGGAAAACAAAGCTCAATATTTTTACGCGCGATGGATTCGCGACGTTTCAGGAAAACGCGGGAAGCGCTGCCCAGTTTTGACCCCAGCAAGCGCAGGACAGGGTACGGAAGTTGAACCAGCAACCAGAGTACGCCAAGGCCAAACCATGTAAACCAGTAACGCGGGTGTAAAAACGCACGTTGAAATTTGGATTGAGACAAAATAGTAGAACCTATGTGAAGCCTGTAAAGGTAGCGCAGAGTTTGCGATACGACGTGCCGATAAGACCGTTCTTCAAGGTGATGGTTGCAGGCTTTACCGAACTTTACGGCGGCGTTGCCTGGCCACTGCTGATTTGGGCGGGCGGCGTAATGTAGCACCGTTATACGATATGTGCTATTACTCGTTTTTGATTAAAAAAGCGGCGATCCGGGAGGTGTTTGATTTTACACTGTATAAACTCCAGAAGGGAGAGCAGTTCTCATGCCTGAGAGGAGAACTGAAGTCTTTGCGCAAAGAGGAGTGGGCCGACAAAAGAGCAGCAGTGTTTATTTTCGGACCCGCATCTACATTTTATTTTCCTTCGAATAATAAATAAGAATTTTCTTTGTGAAAATTCTTATTTATTATTCATGTTATCAATCAATTCGTCACTCTTCTTCATTCATTAACCTCTGTCATTTATCTGCTTGCAATAACCTGTTGCCGTTCCTTCATCTTTTTTTAATATCATGTTGTGATGCAAATCAAAACAAGATGGTTTTATTAGCATCTCTCTGGCTGCGATCCTTTTTACGGTGCAAATATTCGCTTTGTGTGAAAAAAGCAGTGTCTTTCCCTGAGCTGAACGGATAATCCGTAATAATATCTTAGTGGAAAATTCTTAAGAAATTTCTCATTGCGGATAAATGATCTGTGTATTTGATTTTGCATCGATCATTATTCTAATATTGCGCATCAAGAACGATACCGTGAAGTTGGCGTAGCAAAAACAAAGAGGGATGATGAGATGGCTGACAGTTTTCAGAATGAGGTGCCTAAGGCACGTATTAACCTGAAGCTTGACCTGCATACAGGCGGGGCAAGCAAGAAAATGGAATTACCGCTGAAATTACTGGTTGCGGGTGATTTCAGTAATGGGAAAGAGTCTGCTCAAATATCTGAGCGTGAGAAAGTTAACATCACGAAAAATAATTTCGACAGTGTTCTTTCTGAATACTCCCCAAAACTTAATCTAACCGTTAAAAATACGCTCTCTGATGATGGTGGTGAGGAAAATGTTCAGCTGACTTTCCAGAGCATGAAAGATTTCACGCCAGAGCAGGTGGCTGCTCAGATACCGCAGCTGAAGGCGATGCTGGCGATGCGCAACTTGCTTCGCGATCTGAAGGCCAATTTGCTGGATAACCAGACTTTCCGAAAAGAGCTGGAAAAAATCCTTCTGGACCAGTCCCTTAGTGCTGAACTGAGAAATGAACTATCCGCACTGGCATCAAGAAAATCGTAACCATCACGCTGTTTTAACGGATTAAACAAGGAATGCTCATGTCTGTACAAAATAATATTGCCGGTAGTGAAAGCGTGGTGCTGGAACGTCCTGCTGCGCGTGGGGTTTACGCCTCCCTGTTTGAGAAAATCAATCTGAATCCTGTCTCTGAGTTGAGCGCATTAGACCTCTGGCAAGATGCGCAGGCGATGTCAGATGCAACCGCTGATGAGCGTCTGACTGCAGGTATGCAAGTCTTTCTGGAATGTCTGACCAAAGCAGGCGCGAAGGTCGAAAAACTGGATAAAAGCCTTATCGATCATCACATCGCTGAGCTCGATTACCAGATCAGCCGCCAGCTGGACGCGGTTATGCACCATGACGAGTTTCAGGCGGTCGAAAGCCTCTGGCGTGGGGTGAAATCACTGATTGATAAAACAGATTTTCGCCAGAACGTGAAAATTGAGCTTCTGAGTATGTCCAAAGAAGACCTGCGGCAGGACTTTGAAGATACCCCGGAAATCATCCAGAGTGGTCTGTATAAACACACCTACATTGATGAATATGATACTCCAGGCGGCGAGCCGATTGCGGCACTGATTTCCGCTTACGAGTTTGATGCTTCAGCTCAGGATGTCGCTCTGCTTCGCAACATCTCTAAGGTATCCGCTGCTGCACATATGCCGTTTATCGGCTCAGCAGGCCCGAAATTCTTCCTTAAAGAGTCCATGGAAGACGTCGCGGCGATTAAAGATATTGGTAATTATTTTGACCGCGCAGAGTACATCAAGTGGAAATCGTTCCGCGATACTGATGACGCTCGCTACATCGGCCTGGTCATGCCGCGCGTATTGGGACGTTTACCGTATGGCCCGGACACCGTTCCGGTTCGCAGCTTCAACTATGTCGAAGAAGTCAAAGGTCCCGATCACGACAAATACCTGTGGACCAATGCATCGTTTGCCTTCGCGTCCAACATGGTGCGCAGCTTTATCAATAATGGCTGGTGTGTACAAATCCGTGGCCCGCAGGCTGGTGGTGCGGTTCAGGACCTGCCTATCCATCTGTACGATCTCGGTACCGGCAATCAGGTAAAAATCCCGAGCGAAGTGATGATTCCCGAAACCCGCGAATTCGAATTCGCGAATCTGGGCTTCATTCCTTTGTCCTACTACAAAAACCGCGACTACGCGTGCTTCTTCTCAGCCAACTCCACTCAGAAACCGGCGCTGTACGACACCGTTGATGCGACGGCGAACAGCCGCATCAACGCCCGTCTTCCGTACATCTTCCTGCTGTCACGTATCGCCCACTATCAGGGAATGATGACGCTTCAGCAACTGAGTCATCGGCTGAGTAGTCTGGACGAGCAAAAAGGAAAATACATCACGGTAAGCGAGCTTAAATCGGTAGTTTTTTCGACTATACAGTCATTTAACCAGACGATACCGGCTGAAGAACAACTCAGGCGCCTGTCACAGCATCCAGCAGGAGATGCGCTTCCTGAAGCAGAAAAGACTCAACTGGAGTTGCGTCTTAAACAGCTGGCAACGCGTTACGCTCAAATAAAACAGGATTCTTCTGCTCAGTGAATTCTGGCGGTAGACAGACGAATGTGCTGGAAAAAGCGGGAGGGTAAAGTGTCCCCTGCAGACATCACAAAATGTATGTAACTACTGGGGAAATAAGATTATTTGCAGAAGTGAAGAATTTTATGCCCGCATTTATGCCCGCAAAGGCAAATCATGATGCGTTTTTTAGTGGGGATAGATAACTGCGTTTCCAGTTCTGGTAGTCGGCATACATCCATCGTGATGTGCGACCAAGTTTGATTGGCTTGGGGAGTTTTCCGGCATTAATCTGCGAATAGAAGTACTTCGCCGTATAGCCAGCATCTTCGATCATGAACTTCATGTCAATAAGAGAGTCGTCTCGCAGTTCGCGCATGGGTTTCATCTCCGGTTTGGAAATCGAACCTGGAAGCCAGGCAAAAAGAACCCGGCACTATGGCCGGGAAAATGGGGGATAACGTGGCAGTGCTTTCGCACCCAATAGCCAGCTCATAACTGGCTATCAGTTGCGTCAGTCGTCTTCATCTTCCTCCCAGTCCTCGTCGTAATATGGCGAGGCGAGAAGCGGGTTGGTTGCTGATAGAACCTCTCCAGCGGCACCCTGGCGCTGAAGTCGACGAAGCGCTTCGTATAGCTCGAAAGCCTCGGTTCGCTCGTCACCGATATCGAGGGCGCATGCAACCTTGTGCGCCTCGGTGACCAGAGTTGATAGCTGGTTTCGGATGTCCTGAATGGTGCTCATAGTTCTCCTTACGCCGCACGCTGGGCGCGCAGCAATTTAATGTGCTCGCTCGTCTCCAGTTCGGCGCGTATCTGCGCCGCCTCACGGTGATCGAGGTGTTCGAAATCGTTATTAAAGCGGTCGATTGAAGCGGTGTTGATCCGGCCCTGTCGCCAGTAGCGGACTATCTGTGAAGTGCAGCTGTGGATGATGACGGGCCAACCGTGCTGGTCAGCGTAAATCTGACCTCGTTGAATGAGTGCAAACATCACGCACCTCGCTGCTTCTTCCTCAGTTCGATAACACCCTGGCACTCCGCGCACGTCTGGCAGCCTGGAACGGCAGCGCGCCGCGGCTCGGGAATTGGTTCGTCGCATTCTTCACAACGCTCAGCCGATACGACGTTTCGGTTGAGGCGGTGAGCTGAAAGGGCAGCGTTACGCTGAAGCTCTTCAATCTCTGCTGCGGTATCGATGATGTCCCTGGTCAATGCTCCCGGAACTGTCGGTTAATTCGGTTGAAGGTGAACGACAGCAATAAAAAAGGAGCTTTAAGCTCCTTGGTGATTAGTGCCTTCATGCGGCACGCTCCGCATTGTGTTTGAATGCCCACTTTCGGAAAGCTTTCTTCAGGTCGCCTTTTGTGTAAGGCATGCCGCGGCGAGGATTGTGTCGGGAGTTACGCGCACGCTTTTCAATCGCCCCACTGAACAGGCAACCGGTAGCGTCATCCATATTCATGAAGACACTTACGATATTCTTCATCCCATACTGAACGAGCACGACAGGCTTAATCTTCTCGGGGTGTTTCCACGCTTTTTTGTCACTGAACATCGCCATGCGCATATAAGTGCGAAAGTCATTCGATTTATCGCCGGCTTTCATTTTGCGGAGATACACCGCGCCTTTTCTGTATTTACTCATTGTTCGGCTCCAAACCGCCCGTTAAGGCGGCCAGTTTTGACGACGAACTCCAGGAGGCTAACTCCCAGAGCTTCAATTTTCTTGTGATGCTTGTTGATGATGGGAGGCACCGTTTCGTTCCAGTTTGGCTTTGGCTTCTTGCGCATGGCCTGCTGGATTTCCTCGGTGCAGCGGCGGCAGGCGGATCGGATGACGTTGTCTGTTTCTGGCGTCATGCGGCCTCCGTTTTCACAACATCGATGGCGCAGCCGGGTAGCAATTCAACCGCGGCGGTGGCGCACTGATTTCCCCAGTGATCCCAGCCCGGTGCCGCGCTGCGGCTAAACAGCTCAATGCGCGGCACATCGCCGTAAAGTAGCTCCAGTCGGTGGCGAACTTCCCACGGCTTTTCGCTGTGTGCTCCGAGCGGGCTGTAGACCACCTGTTTAATCCCGGCATGCTGTCGTTCAAGCCCGGCGCCGCGAGTGGCAATCAGCAAGTCTTCGGTGTTGGCTCGGGTGTGGTTGCCGCCATTCATGCGCGTCTCGGCGTTAAGAAGATCGAGGAAGTCGTAAAAGTCGGTTACTTCACCCTCAGCCAGTACCTTGTTGATGCGCAGCTCGGCGTTCTGATTCAGCTTCACCCAGGTAAATCCCTTCATCGTGCGAATGGTAAAGCCCCATGCTTCGGCCAGTTCGATAGCCTCCTGGTTATGCGTGCCGGTGTACCACATCGCCAGCACCGAGTTTTCGGCAGCAAGTTCCCAAACCGGCAGGCGCTTGATGTCAATCAGCTTCATGGTGGAGTAGTGATCGGCAGCGGCGCCGTTGCTGATGGTGTTGCCGTAAGACCAAGGGGGATCGACATACAGAAGTGAGTATTTCGCTGTCATGCCGCCTCCTGTCTTTCCCGATATTCCTCACCGAGCCGCTGCGCCTTTAATGGATTGCTGACCACTTCACCCCATGGCATTAGCCAGCCTTTACCAATGAAGGGAAGGCTCAGATTACCAACCCTGATATCGTCGTGAGCGTGAGTCATTAGTCACTCCTTGAAGCGCCGCCGAGGCCTTTGCGGTTGTCGTTGAGATATGGGTCGGCTGGCGTGTAATTGGATGGGGCAGGGGGTGAATCGTCGTTGGCTCTTTCTTGCTGGATGATTTGGTAAAGCTCTTTGCGATCTGCTAGCTCAGAGGGTGAAAGCTTCCGGTCAGGGATTGGCCGGAGAAGATATTTTCGATACTCGGGGGTAAATTTGTTCATTGGTTTCTCCTGGCCGGGAGATGCTTCAAAAGGGTATGTCGTCGTCAAAGTCCATTGGGGCATCTTGCTGTCCCTGCGCTTGCTGTGGGGTTCCCCATCCTCCTGGTTCACCACCATGTTGCGGTCGCTGTTGTTGCTGACGCTGTCCACTACTATGTTGCGGCTGGTTACCATTCTGCTGGCCAGCACTTGCTGGTGCACCACCACCCTGACGACCACCGAGCATTTGCATGGTGCCGCCGACGTTTACAACAACCTCTGTGGTGTACTTCTCCGTGCCTGCCTGATCTGTCCATTTGCGGGTGCGCAGCTGGCCCTCGATATAGACCTGAGAGCCTTTGCGCAGGTATTCTCCGGCCACTTCAGCCAACTTTCCGAACAGAACGACGCGGTGCCATTCCGTTTGCTCTTTAAGCTCGCCGGTGGCTTTATCTCGCCATGACTCCGAAGTTGCCAGCGTCACGCTACACACTGCGCCGCCGGACGGAAGATAACGGACCTCGGGGTCTTGCCCGAGGTTGCCTACGAGGATCACTTTGTTTACGCCTTTGCTAGCCATTTACGCCGCCTGTTTAAGTTCTTTGAGTCGAATGCCAGTAACGTCTTTGCATTTGTTCTGGTGCTCAGCAAAGCCGTTCAGTAATTTCCATGTGTCTTCATAGCGATGCTTAAGCCGATCGATATCGTTTTCAGAGCCAGCGTATGCCGAGAATTCGTCGAGGATTTTGTCCGCATCTACGGACTGTGGTGCCTGATCTCGCTGCTGGTGACCATCATGCGGTTGCTGGCCCTGCTCGATTGGTGTTCCTGAAGGCAATGCCCATCCCGGTAGAGCGGGCGCCTTCCAGTAGAAAACACCAACCTCTTTTGATTTGGCGTACTGGAACCCGGGCGCGCGCGTTGCTGAAACCACTGCGAACCCTTCTTCCAGGTTGTAGAGGTAACGACCGATCCCCCATTGCACGGCGGCGCGCTTCATGGCGCCAGAGCGACCACCTTTCACAGCTTCAACCTGTGTGTTTTCTGCCGCATCCCACTTGGTGATCCACTCGCCGTCAACCTTGATGGAAATGCCGCACTCAACGCCGCCATTGTTCGGAATATCGCGATATTCGTTACGCCAGCCAGCCTTGCCGCATACTTCATCCAGCCGCTTCATGATTGCGCGGTTGGTGACGTAGGCCAGCACCTTTGCCCAGATGCCGTTATTGTTTTTTCCCGCCTGCTGAATGCGCCATTCAATATCCTCGCTGGCAAATGGCGCATCTAATTCATCAAGGTTCATGTGTAATTCCCCGCAAATTCATCCCAGCTAATGACCGGGTTCTGCCGCTCGGCGGCCAGGTTAACTGGCTCGTCGTCGTTTTCTGGCTTTTCTGGTATCACGTCGCGCATAAGGCGAAGGAACGACTCTTCATCCCACCGTTCTGCTGCCGTCATGCTGCACGCTCCTGATGAGTGATGACGTAACCCTGCTCAGCCAGCCATTCGATGACTTCTGCGCCGTCGAGTTGGGGTAGTACGTCACGGGTTTTAACGGTACCGGCCAGCACAACGCCTTCCATCTCTACTTTGATAGTGTTGTGGGGGCCGACGGATGTGCGCATGTCTATGCACTCGCATGTAATATTCATGATTCACCTCAGTAATGAATTTTCGCGCAGGGGATCAGGTCATCTTTCAGAGCGGTAAGAACTTCGATAGCCTGTTCGCGGGTTAAGCTGGTATTGCTGGTTAGCGCGTTAACGATGTTGGTGCCGACCGTCTTGCGGTGCTTCACGTCAGCTTCACGTTTTGCCTGTTCGTCGGCGATGCGCTTCTGCTCAGCCAGACGGGCTTCTTCTGCCTGTTTTGCTTTCAGGCGTTCAGCTTCTACCGCCGCGGCTTTTTCGCGTTCCGCCCGGGCTTCTGCTTCCTGCTTCTCGCGTACCGCACGCTGTTCCGCTTCAATGCGCTAGCGCTCGGCTAGCTCAGCGCGGGCTTTCTCTTCGGCTTCACGGCGCGCTGCGGCTTCAATCTCTGCTTTGTGCTTCGCTTCGGCATCGCGGCGGGCTTGTTCTGCCGCTTCCTGCTTCAGTCGTTCGTCACGTTCACGCTGAGCCTGTTCCGCCAGGCGGCGCTGCTCTTCGCGGTCACGGTCAATATCCTTGTTCATCAGCAGAGCCATTTCGTGGTCCGCTTCAAACTTGGCCGCCAGCTCTTGATCGAACTTGATGTTCATTTCCAGCGCTTCGGCGTGCAGCGCGTTCATGGCTTCTTCAGCCTTAATGCGTTCCTGCTCGGCTTCCCATTCGGTGAGTGGGCGCCGTACTTCATCCTTCAGCGCGTCCAGCCGCTCACGCACAATGCGGCGGCTTTCGTCGATCTGCTTCGGCAGGGCTTTAAGCTCAGCAACCAGATCCTTGCCGGCGTTGTCGATGTAGGTTTTGGAACGGGCAACCTTATGCGCCATAGATGCGATAGCATCACGACCTTTCTTGGTGGATACATCCGGAACCAGGCTGCGAGCTTCTTTCTCAATTTTTTCAATGATTGGATCGAGCTGCTCTTTGGTGGTGAATACAGCCATTGCACTAGATTTTTCGATAACGACTAAATCCGTTACTTCACTCATGGTCTCTCCTGAAATTTGGTTGTGCGCTTCCCGTCTGCGATAGCCGGACGAGCAGGGGGGAATGGGTTTGAAATTAGTGCTGGATAGGGTTTCCGTGACCGTCCAGGAGGACGTCAATTACGCAGTCAGTGAGCCGGATAATCTCTGCATCCGTGTGCAGGTACACCCATTTGCGCTCCTGAATGACTGCTGAGACGCGATAAGTTCTGCCTTCGTGAAGTGCCATCATTCCAGGCGTCACGCACTGGCGAATCATTGGTGTCGTGCCGTAGTGTCCGATCATGATTTACCCTCCACCTGCTGCAATAAACCGGCGAAATCCATCTGCCAGCGGTTCATTGTGATTTTCTCGCGAGGTTTATCGACTGATGAGAGTTGCCACTCGTTGTCGTTGAGCTTTTTGGCGGTGTACTGCTTGCCGTTGTGGGTGACTGTCATCATTCGCCATGCTCCGTGCCACCAATGAAGCGCTCTGGCAATTCATCGAAAATATGCATGCTCAACACAGCCACCTTTCCGTCTCGTAACGGGAACGCATATTCCTTTTTCACAACGTAGAGGTGGTCAGCGGTAGCTCTCAGAACCATATCGGTAACATCTGTTTTCTTTCCAACCCAGCAGCTTTTGACTGGGTTAAGTCGTCCTTCGAAAATTGTTCCAGTTAGTGGACTGGCGCCAATCATCTTTACAGTGCTCATAAATCCTCTTAGCCTTATCGCGGCGAACGGAACGGTTAATACAAGACTTCAACGCATTTATTCAGTGTTTCAATGGGCGGTGGATTGCCGCCGGTTGTCATAAATGGGCAGACTCGAAAATCTGCCTATGTATGGCCGATAAAAAACCCGCCGGAGCGGGTTAGTTGATAGATGCGCCCTTGAGTACAAGGCGTTCTGAAATTTGATCAGCAAGGCCTGATGCCCTCTCTGTGCCACCAGAGTCCTCATCTTTAAACTCTGCTGGGTCGATTTCCTGCAATGCCTGGAAGATGATTTCGCTAATCTCATTAGCCTTATCTTTTTCAATCTCACTTGTTAATAAACTGCTTTTCATCGCCTTACCCTCTGTAGTTACCCGCTGATGCGGGAGAAATGCTTTGGTGGTGTGGTGGCTGGAGTCGAACCAGCTTCCATCGGTGCGCTGCCGATTGGGTTACGCGCGCCTTGCGGATTTCATCGCGAATTTTTTCCGCAAGCCTATTCCCTAGCTCGCCGTTGAGCTTCACCACACCCCAAAACATTCCACGGTGTGCCCCGGCATAATCCGGGGCTGAATGTTGGTTTTCAGTCGTCACTGTTACCTGTTACATAATTCCTCCGATGCGGTGTGCCGCGTCGAAAAGGGTGGCAGCGGCTAGCCAGGAACTTTCGAAATGCTTTGGTGATTGGATGGCCGGCGCTGAACTACTCCCGGCATTGATGATTTCTCGCTAGGTAAACCTGCCTCTCACCACTTTGCGAACCGTGCCCAGGCAGCTTGAGCATCATCATCTTGACGTCTCAGCGCATCAGCCTGCGCATTCATCCAATCCCAAAACATTCCCTCTAATGGTCAGCGCCAACTCCCTGCCAGTGTTGCCCGTTCTCACGCCGTTCTCGCTCTCGCGCGGGGATACTCTCTCACCGACCGGATCGCACCCGGTGATACAGCACGTTTACGTGTAGGGGTCTTAACAGGTCATTGACGCTGTAAATCTGCATGTTGTTAAAAAGCAGGCGACTTGCTGTCCGCCGCTGGCTAACTTCGCTCAGCTGTCGATGTTTCGTTTCGATGGGGTAATTAAACATCATGTGGATTTATAGGTCAACACCTTGTGGATTTAATTTGTTGATTTAATCGTTTCTTGTTGATTTTTATGTTGATTTATTTTTTGGTGGCATAAGTGATATGCTGCAAAAAACATCAAAAAGGGATTGGGTAATGGACTTGGATGAAGAAAGGGTGAAAATGATGGCCCATGCCGCTGGGCGCGCGGTGATGGAGTTATCGCTGGCGGATCTGCCTGTGACTCAGCAAGCCATCATCGACAAGCTGGAGCAGTACCGAAAGGAGACCGGTAATGTGATCGGGAAAGGTATTAACAGAGATGCAGCTGAGATCGTAAGGAAGGGCAGGAAAGCGTTAAAGTGAAGCAACCCGACCTTAAGGCCGGGCGTTGAAAGTGATGGTTGTTAATCAGCCCATCCTGATTTTGTATTAATCGCTGATTCGGCCATAGTGTATTTCTGGACCTTGTCATCTTTGAAGAGAATGGTCAGCTCTTTCTTGGTGCCATTCGTTCCGTTATGGAAAAGCCCATAGAACGGTATGAAAGTAGTGCCGTTAACTTTAACTTTGGCGAAGGCATACTTCCAAATCTCATTGCCGCCATCAGTGTATGACACGGCATCAGGTGATCCAAAGTAGGATTTAACTTCTGCCTTGGTGGTTTTTCCTTCCTGAATTTTTGTCTGAACACTGGTTTCAGTTTCGTTTTTCAGTTGCTGATTTCCAGAAGAGGCGCACCCAACAAGGCCGGTGGCAATAATCACTGCAAGAGCTATTTTTTTCATGTTTCATTTCCATTGATTGCAATCAGAAACATCTTAACATCACATGTAGTTGAGTGAAATATGATTGCTTTTTGTTATCTTCTGTATCGCAAAACAGAATACCAAAATACAAACCCGATTATCTCCACATCGGACTCTTCAGCCTCTTCATCGTCATAATCGCGATTGATGCTTCGTATTAATAGCTTCCCACCAGGCTTTCGATAAAGCTGCTTTATGCGCTTTAAATCGCCCTGGTTAATAGCATAGAGTTCGCCATCAATAATCCGCTTGTTGCCTGTATCGACTGCTACCGTTGCGCCGTCAGGAATAACGGGCTCCATGCTGTCACCAGAAGCGGGAAAGCAAAGCACTCCAGAACCATCACTATTTGCACCCACCCTTCTGAGCGTTGCCTTAGAGAATCTCAGCTTAAATCCATTGTGGTCTTCGCACTGAACTCGACCATCACCACACGCAAATTCAATATCCTTAAGAAATGGCACTTCAACCTCATCAACAGGAAGCGGGGTGTCTTTATCCCATGCATCAACAACTCCCCACTCAGACTCCGGCGGGATGTTGCTCTCCAGATCCTTCTTTGGAGAACCCTCTCCATTTAATAACCAGTCAAGAGAATAACCGAATTTTTCAGATATTTGTTGCGCCGCCTCACGACTTAACGCGTCTCTTTTTATCCAGTTGTTGACGGTCTGTGGGCTGGTCGACAAAGCCTCAGCCAAATCCCGCTGCTTCAAGCCTTCCCTTGCCAGTAAAAATTTAATTCTTTCAGAAATGCTACTCATAAAACCCTCCGCTCCATGCATGGTAAACAACATGTGGATTTTTTCCATCACCATAATGTTGATTTAATCCACGTCATGAATTAACATGGTGTTGATTACACATGAGCGGAGCAAAACATGATCAACAAAAAATCCAACGCCAGCACCCCGCTTGAGAAAGCCATTAATGCAGTGGGCGGCTCTCAAAAGGTGCTTGCTGAAAAGGTCGGCGTAACGCCTCAGGCCATCAATATGCTTAAAAAGCGAGGTGGCAGCCTTCCAGTAACAAAAATGCGTAAGTACGAAGAAGTAACGGGACTTCCTCGCGAAGTTCTATATCCAGGTATCTTTGCCGCCTAACCGGCGGCCCTAACCACGAAAGGGAAAGCAATGCATTCACTTGCGTATCAAAACAATACCGGAATACACCCGGGAGCGATGATAAACCGCGCTCAAGCTAAAGCGGCGCCAGACCACGAAAAAATCCGCGATGCGGTCCGGGCATGGTCGTCGGCGCTGGACAATCAGGACGTCGTTTCGGCGCTGATCATCAACGAATACCGGGAGCAGGGCGGGACCGCCATCAGCTTCCCGGAAGACATCAGCAGGGCGCGCCAGAAACTTTTTCGCTTTCTGGATAACCGTTTCGACTCTGAGCAGTACCGCGAGAACGTGCGCCAGCTGACACCGGCAATCATGGCGGTCCTGCCGCTGGAGTATCGCAACCGTCTGGCGCCGCAGAACGACACGATGTCGCTGATCGCCACTGCGATGAAAGAGTGTGCCGAAGCTAAGCAGGCCGTGCTGCTGGACGCTCCAGAGCATCAGAAGCTCAAAGAGGTAAGCGAGGGCATAGCGTCGCTGTTCCGCCTCATGCCGGAGCAGGTAGGGCCGCTGATGACGATGGTTACGTCGATGCTGGGGGTTATGTGATGGGAAGTATCAAAAATGGCGAAAGCCAGTCTGCGCGAACAGAACTGGCCTTCAGATGCAAATCGTGTGCACTCATTGCAGGAGGAATAATGGCAAAAAAACCACGCTATTTCCATACCGCTGTACATAAAAACATAACCCGCGACCGCTTCATCCGCTCGGTTAATCCGATTGTGGCAGAGAAGATGCGCGCCATCCTGGAAGAACTGAAACGTAAGGAGAGTGGCCGTGGGTAACGTATCCAATTTAGCCGAAGCCAGAGAGGCCAGAAGGCTCCAGAAACCGCGCACGAATGACGGTAAGGGGTTTGCCTTGCTGCACCGTAAAATTATGGATGTGCCGTTCTACAAGGACGCTGAGGCATCACACTTATGGGTGCATCTCATCCTCAAAGCCAAGCACGCTCCTGAGTCAGTTCTCACCGATATCGGCGAAATGCTGGTTAACCGGGGACAGTTGCTCAGTGGTCGAAACGCCCTGGCATTTGAAACAGGTCTGAAAGCAGATCGCGTTCAGTACCTGCTCAGAAAGTTCCAGAAGCTGGGGATGGTTAGCTGGGTTTCACACGGTAAATTCTCTGTTTTTACCATCGTGAAATATGACGATTATCAGTCAAATTCTGTACCAGCAGATTACCAGCAGATTACCAGCGCAAAGCCAGATGTGGCGCAGCTTGAAGCGAAGAGTGTACCAGCAGATTACCAGCAAATTACCACAGATAAAGAAGTTATTAATAACTCTCTTACTAACGTAAGAGAGAGTGCATCAGCGGAATTTATTCCTGCACAGAAAAAATCGTCAATCAGCTGTGAGCAGGTAGTCGAGGTTTACCATCGCGTACTGCCTGAAGCCCAGAGCATCAGGATACTGACTGACAAGCGCCGTGCTCTGATCCGCACCTTCTGGCAGAAGGCCGGGAAAGTAACTCAGCAGCTCGACGGCCATAAGTTCACCTTGAGCGACTGGGAATCGTATCTGAGCTACATCGCCACTAACTGCCGCTGGATGCTGGAGAACCGCCCAGACCAGCGCACGGGACGCACATGGCGCCGCAAGGCTCTCGAATACTTCCTGAACGTGGATGTGTATGCCAAGACGCGCGAGGGGGCCTGTGATGACCTCTGAAATCCTGACCGTACCCCACAACGTCGAAGCAGAGCAGAGCGTCATCGGCGGACTCCTGCTGGACGATGACAACAGCGAGCGTGTTCAAAAAGTGCTGGCAATGCTCAAGCCTGAGTCGTTTTACAGCCGACCTCACCAGCTGATCTTTGCCGAGATGCGCCAGATGTTCCGCGACAACAAGCCAGTCGATGGTCTGACACTGTTCGACGCGCTTGAAGGCAAAGGGCTCGCGGAGCAGGTAGGTGGCTTTGCTTACCTGGCGGAGATTGCCAAGAACACTCCCAGCGCTGCAAACATCGTGGCATACGCAGCATCAGTCCGGGAAGCCGCAATGGAGCGCTATGGCATCAACCGTCTGACCGAAGCTACTGAGCTGCTGTATTCCCGCAACGGCATGAGCGCTACGCAGAAGTACGAGGCCATTCAGGGTATTTTCACCCAGCTCGCAGACCATTCAAAAACCGGCAGCCGCCGTGGTTTGCGTTCATTCGGCGAGGTTATGGATGACTGGGTAGCGGATCTGGAGAAACGATTTGACCCTTCAGGCGAA
The DNA here is from genome assembly GCF_020149545.1 of Enterobacter cloacae complex sp. ECL352. Classification (NCBI taxonomy): domain Bacteria; kingdom Pseudomonadati; phylum Pseudomonadota; class Gammaproteobacteria; order Enterobacterales; family Enterobacteriaceae; genus Enterobacter; species Enterobacter cloacae complex sp. ECL352. The sequence continues at coordinate 993,757 of NZ_CP083709.1, read as the reverse complement.
CAGCGCGGAATGAGTACCGGTATCCCGTCGCTCGACCGACTGCTGGCGCCGAAAGGTCTGGTTAAAGGGTCTCTGTTCGTAATTGGCGCAAGGCCAAAGATGGGGAAAGCAATGGCCTTGGACGCAAAAATTCTTTTGCAGGACGGGTCTTGGACAACGCATGGGGAAATCAAAGTGGGTCAACAAGTTGCATCTGTTGATGGCCACGCCTCAATGGTTACTGGGGTATTTCCTCAGGGAGTCCGCAAAATGTATCAAGTCACTTTTGAGGATGGGCGCACCGTTAAGGCGGCCGACTCTCACCTTTGGGAGATAAGCTCGTCGAAATTTGAAGGTGATCGTGTAGTGGATACGGAAAAGTTAGAAGCGATGCTTCAGAGGGTTAGGTATCAAGGAAGGCTGCGCATTCCATCGCTGTCAGGTGATTTTGGCTCATCAACCGATCACGTCGACGGGTGGGTGTTAGGTGCTCTCCTTGGCGATGGTTCTTTAACCAAAAGCGTCAAATTCACTAACTCAGAAGACTACGTTCTGTCTCGCATGGCGGCCAGCGTATTTCCACTGAACCTCCGCCATGTTGGCGGGAATGATTACACGGTAACGCATCATCGTGGGTGTAAAAACCCTCTCCTTGAGAGATTGAGAGAGTACGGCTTGGTGGGGAAAACTGCGCAGGATAAAGAAATCCCAGAGTCTATTTTCAGTGCAGGAAAAGCCACGCGGATCGGCGTATTGGTTGGACTGCTCGAGACTGATGGCTGGGTTGAAAAATTCGGCTGCATTAGATTCTCTTCGGCCAGCAAGAAGCTTTCGCAAGGGGTGGTAAAGCTTGTTCATTCTCTCGGTGGAACAGCCAGGGAAACAACGCGCACCGATATTTCATACACCTACAAGGGAGAAGCTCTTCAGGGCTTAGATGCGCAAATGGTCAGCATGAAGCTGCCTGATGAAATTCTTGAACACATTAAGTCACCGAGGATCCGTGCAAACCTTGGTGTGAACCGTCTTGGAAACCGTGGTATTGGGATTAAATCAGTTATCGAGATTGATCCGGAAGAGTGCCTTTGCATTATGGTGTCTCACCCCCGGCACCTCTATGTCACAGATGACTATATCGTGACCCACAACACCACCCTGTACGGGCAGATGGCGATCAACTGCGCAGTTCGTGAGAAAAAGCCAGCGCTGATGTTCAGCCTTGAAATGCCAGGCGATCAGATCCTTGAAAAGTTGGTTGGTCAGAAGTCCGGCATTAACCCGAGCATTTTTTACATGCCCGCCACGGATGACGCCGACGACCAGTACCAGGGAGACTACGACGGTGACTTTAAGAAGGCGATCGCCACAGCCGGGAGACTGAGTGAAATCGACATGCTGTACATCGACGACACCCCGGGCCTGTCACTGGCGCACATCGTTAGCGAAAGCCGCCGAATCAAACGCGAGAAGGGCTGCGTAGGCATGATCCTGGTTGACTACCTGACTCTGATGACCGCCGAAAAGGCCGACCGTAATGACCTGGCCTACGGGATGATCACCAAAGGTCTGAAGAACATCGCCAAAGAGCTTGGCTGCGTCGTCGTGCTGCTGACCCAGCTCAACCGCGAACTGGAGAAACGAGTGAATAAACGCCCGTTACCGAGCGATTCCCGCGACACAGGGCAGATTGAGCAGGACTGCGACTACTGGGTTGGTATCCACCGGGAAGGTGCTTTCGATGACAGCGTGCCGCCGGGAGAAACCGAGTTAATCCTGCGACTCAACCGCCACGGCAGTACCGGAACGGTTTATTGCAATCAGATAAACGGTGCAATTTACGACACAGACCAGCAGGCCGCCGCCGCAGAACGCCGCGGGCGCGAGCAGCAGCCGAAAAAGAAAGGGGGCTACTGATGAAAGGCAAACAGGCAATTCTGCGTTATCTCGAAACGCACCAGACCTTCACAGCGAAGGATGTGGCCACAGAGTGCGGCATGACCATCAACTGCATCACGAAGAACGCTATCGATCTGGAAAAGTCTCGAAAAATTATCCGGGTGAGCAAGGTCTGGCGAACGGTGACTTATCGCCTGGCCACGCAGGAAGAGCAGGCCGGTACCGCACGCAGCTGCACCAACGGAATATTTCAGGAATGCCGCAACAGTCCGGCGATGAGAAGGGTATTGATGGTTTGGGAGAGGGTAGGGGTATGAAACAGAAATTTATCGAGTGGTTTACCAAGAACAACAACGGCTGCTCGCCAGCGATGGAAGACGACAGAAGCTTTGTGTACGAGATGACGCAGCACATGTTCGAAGCGTACCAGGCTGGCGTGGCTGAAGGTGAAGCCAAGTGCGCGGCGCTGGCTGCGGAGAATGCGGGATTGATGAAGTTCTGCAAAGACGCTGCATTCGATGCTGATTACGAAGCTGAATTAGGCATGGAGCGCGGAGGATTCACTGATGCGCTTAACGATATTAAAACCCCGGCAACCGACGCTTTCCTGGCTGAAGTGCGGGCGCAGGGTGTGAAATCTCTATCCAATGCAGTTCAGTCAGTGATTTCAGAGCGTCAACGCCAGCAATCTGTTGAGGGCTGGACACCCGAACACGACGACGAACACACAGAAGGGGAAATGGCAGAAGCGGCGGCGTGTTATGCGATGTTTGCCAATAACCAGGGCTTTTCTGTTCCGGGTCTTTGGCCGTGGGCGCGGGAGTGGTGGAAACAGTCCGGCCAGCGCCGCGATCTTGTTAAAGCAGGCGCGTTAATCCTCGCGGAAATTGAACGCATAGACCGTCAGGAGTCCGCCCAATGAGCAACATCGACAAACAGGCGCTGCGTGAAGCGGCAGAGAAGGCTACACCTGGTCGCATCGGAGACAGGATTGATGGCAGTGGCAGTTTCAAATATCAGTGCTTCGGTAACGACGGCTCTTTGGTTTTGCAAACAGACCATAAAAATATGGAGTACGGATTCATTGGTGGAAACAGTGAAGCTGATGAGTTGTTCTTCAGGTTGTGTGACCCCTCCACCGTGCTGGCGCTGCTGGATGAGCTGGAAGCCAAAGACAAGAGGATTGCTGAGCTGGAGGCGCGGGAGGGTAAGCCGGTAATGTTTATCGATGGTGATATTTCATCCGCTGACGCCGACAAACTGGCGGCTGTAATTCGTGAATTCAACGAAGAGACAGAAACCCCGGCAGCACGAATGGCACGGATTATTCGTGAGAACCCGCACCCAACAAACATGTGCGATATGCCAGCAGCAGCCGGTAAAGGAGAGGCATCATGAGCACTATTACCAGAGAACTGGCAAAGCTGTTCAGAAAAATTACGAATTCTGAAATTGATGCTGAGGGTAACGCTCATGTTGTTTTATCTCCTGCTGATAGCCTCCTGATTAATAATGCGCGTATCGCGCTGGCATCGCTCGAAGCGGAGGCGTCGGGGCGAAATCCAGTGCTGGCCTATGCAGACAGTTATCGCAATATGGCTAATCATGGTGTTGAATCTATTCCGGTATGGAGCGTAATTACCGACCTGGAAAGAAATATCGCCCCGCTATTCACCGCCCCGCCAGCACCGGTAGCTTTGCCATCTGGATACAGCGATTTTGAGGAAATCTGGTCATCGTCCACCCATCCTCTCACGCAGGATGACGAGATGAAAGACTTCGCGTGGGATATCTGGAACGCCTGCCGCACCACCATGCTTAAGTCGTTCGGTAATTCCGAACAACTCAACTCTCCGGTTATTCCGGATGGTTGGGTGATGGTGCCAGAAGATCCAACCCATGAAATGCTTGAGGCTGGTGATGAACAATTCGGAACTTACGATGTCTATCGCAGGATGATTGAAGCAGCGCCGAAGTTAGAGTGATTCTTGATAATCATTTTTCAAAAGTGATGTTATAATCATGTCATCGGAGCCTGAACAACTCCGGTGACTTCTGCGCATTTAAGGGGACTTAAATGCGACCACAATCTGAACTCCTCACATTGTCACAGATGCAGAAATGCACCTGCGATTTTCTGCATTCTGCGGTTTCCGTTAAGGAGGCCGTATGAGCATGAACAAAGACGGCATCCGTCTGCACAAATCCAATTTTTCCGCCATCGGGCAGCAGATACAGCCAATGCTGGAATCTGGCGACTGCTATCGCCTTATCATCAAGCCCTGGAAGGACAAGCGCAGCCTCTCCCAAAATGCCCTTCTCTGGATGTGGAATGGTGACGTTGCATCTGCCGTCAACCGGAACGCTGATAGCAAGCTAACAGAGGAAGACCTTCATGAATTTATGAAGGATATGTTCTGTCCCGCCAAGCCTGTAACCGTTCTTGGTGAAACCAAGATGGTGAAGTCCACCAAGCTACTCGACACCGAAGAGATGACCTTCTACCTGCGCCGCATTGAAGTCTGGTGTGCTGAACGCGGTATCAAATTGCGGATCCCCGCCAACTCCGAATATCACGAAAAAGGACACGATCATGTTTGAGAATGAAATTTGGAAGCCGGTTCCGGGGTATGAAGGCCGGTTTGAGGTTAGCTCTCTTGCTCGCGTCCGTAGTTTGTCTCGCAAAGTTACTACGTGCGGGAGCGATAAGAAGACGTGGACCACTAGGACTATCGCTGGGCGGATTCTTAAGGGATGCACATCATCCCAATACATCAGGGTATCACTTTCTAATAAACACGAAATGCTACATCGGTTCGTGGCGCTAGCGTTTGTGCCAAATCCTAATAACTACCCGCACGTCAACCACATCGATGGAAATAAGCACAACAATCTGCCAGAGAATCTTGAGTGGTGCACGCATGCCATGAACATGAAGCACGCCAATGAAACCGGGCTATCCAACAAGAATAAAATGCCTGTAATTGCAGAGAGAGATGGGTTTGGATACTGGTTTCCATCAATGCAATCGACCAAGAAGTACGGATGCAACCCGGCGTTAGTCCACGCGTCGATCAACGGAAAGCAGGGTGAGCACAGGGGGATGCAGTGGAGTTATTGCTCTGCCACATCCAACTGTGAATACCAGCAGCTGCGCGATAAACAGGAGGCCTGATGTCTACTCCACTTTCCCGCGTCATCACGAACGAAATCTTTCGCGTTCCGGCGCGCCGCCAGCGCAAGGCCGTGGTTAATCCGTCCGACATCCCGACCTTGAAAGGCTATACCGCCCGCCTGGTGGATCAGAAATGGCTGCGTCTCGCGGCGAGGAGGAATCATGAGTGAATTAAAAGTTGATGGTCTCGCTTTAATCATCAAAAGCAGAATTCCTGAGAATGTCGGCGCAACAGTGCGTCTGGTTGAGTATCTCGGGGTGATTAAAGGCGCTATTTCTGAAGAAAGATTTGAAGCGTGGAAAGTCGAATCCGCTAGCGGTGGCAATCTGAGCGGTTACTTGCCTGGAGGCCTGATCGTTTCCTGGCCAACTGTTAATTGCCCCGCAAAATGGCTGATGCCTATAGATGGTGGCGATTTTTCAAATGAACTGGCATCTGACAAGGAGAAGTCACATGCGTAAACCATCCCGCCGTAAGTGCAAAGTATGCGGTGAATACTTCGTGCCGAAATTCCACGATATCCGGATCCGCTGGTGCTGCCCGGAACACGGCGCAATCCTCGCGATGGAAGAACGCGAAAAGGAGAAAGTGAAAGCCGCGGCTAAGCGCATCAAGGAGCAGAAGGAAGCCGAGAAGGCCGGGCGAAAACGTCGCAAGGAGCGGCTGGCTGAGCTTCGGCCTGCCGGTTACTACAAAGCGCAGGCACAGCAGGCATTCAACGCCTACATCCGTGCGCGCGATGCCGATTTGCCATGCATCAGCTGCGGTGAGACTAATCCTCCCGATCTGCACGGCGGCCAGTGGGACTGCGGCCACTTCAAGACGGTCGGTGCTAACCCTGAACTGCGCTTTGAAGAGCGCAACGCCCATAAGCAGTGCAAATCATGCAATGCCGGGGCCGGGAAGTACACCGCCAAAGAGGCGACGGTCGCACAGCAATACGAAGCTGGTCTGGTCGCTCGCTATGGTCAGGAATACGTCGACTGGCTCAATGGTCCCCACGAAATGACCAACTACCGCCGGGAAGACTTCATCCGGATCCGCGATGAGTACCGCGCCAAGCTCAAAGCACTGAAACAGCGGGAGGCCGCATGAAACTTGAGTCTTTATTTCTGCTGGCCTTTTACCTCATTCCGCTGATCGCGACGGGCATTATCAGTCATATCAATTACAAAAAATGTCGCATTCAGTTCTCAGCAATCAGCAAAGGTATTCGGTTTCAAAGAAAGTACCAAATGCTGAAAAGCCTTCACCCAGACCGGGAGGACTTATGAATTTTTCAGAACTTCTCCGGTACCAGGCAGAAAGCGTTAAGCGCGCCAGCATGCCGCCAGTAGCAAAGCACAGCCAGACCAAAACCAACCAGCCACAGAAGGAAGCCGCATAATGAAACTGGAATTAACCAACGGCCAGCATCAATGGGTAGACCAGTGGCTCCAGTTGTGGGGCGCATGGTGCCAGACCGGCAAGATTGATAAAGCGATGATTAACATGATTGCCAGATTCATGGCTACCGTCGAGCCCCAGCAAGCATCACGGCCGGTATGTAGTGATGATGACGGGATGCTCATTGATGCTGTCATTCGCCACTACCTGAAGAATGTGGATGAAAATGCCTGGCGGGTTATCTTCGCCTACTACGTCTGCAACTCCAGCGAGATCCGCATCGCCACTTGGCAACATGCTGTCAGCAAGCCGCGCCTGATGAAGACTCGCGCCGGAAACCAGTATAAGCGCCCGAGCATCTCAACCATCCGCCGGGAAGTGAAGGATGTCATCAATGCTGCGCTGTTCTGTTTGTACCAACCGCTGCAAAATGCGTTTAACGATCGCGAAAGTGTGAGGAAAATAGCAAATAAACATCAAAACGTGCTTGCTTTCCAATGAACAAATGAGCAGAATAAATCGTATATGTTGCCATTGTTGTGTGTGACATGAATGAATACCAAGCCTCGCCATCGTGCGGGGCTTTTTTATTTGCGGTACGCCGCACACAGAACCCATTTAAACACACAGCCCCCGCTTTTAAGCCGGAGGTTAGAGACTATGAAAATGCATAACGATCCCCACTCCTGGACGGAGTTTATCGAACTACTCCACAGCTGGTGGCGTGGCGAAACGCCGATGGGTGCCGTATTGCTATCGGTTGCCATGGCCGCATTACGAATCGCTTACGGCGGTGGCGGCTGGAAGAAAATGCTACTTGAGGGGGCAATCTGTGGGGCTCTGACCCTTACTGCTGTGTCAGCTCTTGATTACTTCAACCTTCCGCAGTCCCTGTCGATTGCTATAGGTGGCGCACTCGGTTTTGTTGGCGTAGAGCAGGTGAAGGTTATGGCTGCATGGGTGTTTAATTCTCGCTTTGGAGGCGGTGATGCAAACCAGTGATAAAGGCATTGCCCTGATCAAGCAGTTCGAAGGCTGCAAGCTCACCGCGTATCAGGACAGCGTCGGAGTGTGGACGATCGGCTATGGCTGGACCAAGCCCGTCGACGGGAAACCAATCCGCGCAGGGATGACGATTAAGCAGGAAACAGCAGAGCGTCTGCTGAAGACCGGACTGGTCAGCTATGAAAGCGATGTGTCACGCCTGGTTAAAGTTGGTCTGACTCAGGGGCAATTCGATGCTCTGGTGTCGTTCACTTACAACCTCGGCGCCCGGTCACTGTCGACATCGACCCTTCTGCGAAAACTCAACGCCGGTGATTACGCTGGCGCTGCCGATGAATTCCTTCGCTGGAATAAAGCGGGTGGAAAAGTGCTGGCCGGGCTAACTCGTCGGCGAGAGGCGGAGCGGGCTCTGTTTCTGTCATGCTGACGGCGCTGCTTAAGCGGTACTGGTTACAACTAGCAGTGCTGGCAATTATCGCGGCGATGGCTTTAGCTATTAATCACTACCGCGACAACGCCACAGAATACAAGAAGCAGCGCGATGAGAAAACGCAGGCGCTGAATCAGGCTAACGCCACCATCACAGACATGACAACCCGCCAGCGCGATGTCGCGGCCATAGATGCCAAATACACGAAGGATTTAGCTGATGCGAAAAAGCAGCTTGATGATCTGCAGCGTTGTGTTCGCGATGGTAAGTGTGGGCTGCGCGTCAACGCAAAATGTCCCGCGAACGGAACGACCAGCGCCACCGGCATGGATGATGCTTCCACCGCCAGACTTACTGAGTCCGCTGAACGGGATTATTTCACCCTCAGACAACGAATCGAAGCAGTCACCAAGCAATTAACCGGATTACAGGAATACGTACGTAATCAGTGTTTAAAGTGAAATGATTCACCTTTAGGGAGTAGCTTAATGCTAAGCGAAACATCAAAAGATATTTCTGGATACGAAGGCCAGTATGCAGTTACCGATGAAGGCAGGGTTTATTCACACTCAAGAGTAAATCGATCAGGTAGGCTGGTTAAAGGTCGTTGGTTGAAGCCTGGAACAGACAGAGATGGGTATTTAAAGGTATGTCTTTATCTTGACGGTGAAAAAAAGTACCAGTTTGTCCATAGGTTAGTGGCTTCTGCATTTTCGGATAATCCCCAATCATTTGCCGAGGTAAATCACGTAAATGGCATTAAGAGCGACAACCGTGCATCTAATCTCGAATGGGTAAGCAGATCGCAAAATAACACACATGCTTACCGATCAGGATTGAGAAAAGCGCTTAATGGAGAACGACATCCAAATTCAAAGCTTACCAGTGAGCAGGTTGTTGACATCCTTTCCTGTAAATCCATGCCGCATGCTGAATTAGCGAAAAAGTATGGAGTGTCACAAGTTTTGATTTCACGAATCATACGAAAAGAAGCATGGTCGGAAGTGAAATAAACGTTCTCGGTATCCGATCCGGAATCCTCAACGACCAAACAGCATTAAGAACGCTGCAGGAATACATCACCACCCAATGCCTGAAGTGATTCATCACCCAAATAACACAGCCTGACTTCGGTCGGGCTTTTTTATTCCCTAATTTCACCGCGCATCTCACGCGCATTTCACAACGAGAGCCTTTCAGTAAGCGAGCCTGAGAAATGCCGTTATAGGTGGCGACCTCTCTCGGGCGGCTTTTCTGTGAGACAGGCTCACTTTCTAAAAGGTAAAGACGCTATGAACGAATTGTCAGTTACGTCTGATTTTGATTTCCGACAACTGGTATCCGCCGCAGATGGTGAGCCGGTAACAGACACCTTTCAAATCGCGAAGGCATTTGGAAAACGCCATGCGGATGTATTGCGAGCCCTTAAAAATTGCAGATTTTCAGATGAGTTTCGGAGAGCGCATTATTGCGTCGCCGAGAGAATCAATGACTTAGGTGTCTTTGATAAAAAGCAAACCTATTATCGCATGGATTTCAGTGGCTTCATGATGCTCGTAATGGGGTTCAGTGGTGCCAAGGCTGATTCTGTAAAAGAGTCATATATCAACGCATTTAACTGGATGACTTCTGAGCTACGCAAATACAGCGAAAGTTATGAAGCGGAGCGAAACGCGGTGATGCTCGAATACATGAAAGAGAAAGACGTAGCTAGTATGTCGGGCAGATTGCTGAATCGCTGGGGAAAGGTAAAGAAACCGGTGTTGCTTGCCAAAATCGAGAGGCTGGAACAGCAATCACAAATCTGCCTTCCGGGGGTTACAGAATGACGAAAGATGAAAGGGCGCAAATAGTCACTGCACAGCGATACCTGAAAAGCGCAGTCGAACACCTCTCATGTGGTCGAGTGGCTGAAGGCGTTGCCTGTGTAGACAATGTGGATTTACTGATAGACGCACTGATGAAGCTCAAAGAGAGAAAGGATGTGTTAAAGGGCGCTAAATCCAAGAAGTAACCACCCCGAGAGCCACTTTCACAACGGCTCTTCATTACAAAGCGTCTCTACTGGGGCGCTTGATAATGAATATCCCCTTGCGGGGATAAAACAAAAATATCCCTTCCAGGGGATAAATCAACCTGGAGACAAAAATGCCAACTCGCGTAATCTCAGCTGGCGGCGTCCCCACGACTGTCGCCAATATGGATGATGTGGATGGAGAGGCTTACTCGCTTCCTGCTGCCACTACAAATGACCTTGGCGGCGTTAAGAAGGGCGCAACAGTTGCCGCTTGCACCGTTGCAGCTGACGGCACAAGCGCAGGCACACAGCTTAATGCGCTGATTGCATCATTAAAGGCTGCTGGCGTAATTTCATAAAGAACAATATCCCGCGAAGTGAGAAATCCTCCGAGGGTTAAAAGTAGGAAATGCTGATATGGCAAGCACGATGAAGGTAGTGGCTCAAAAGCGGTGGTGGGTATCTCCATTACTCACAGCGTTAAAGGCTCTGGTCTACGCGAGAGTCGTCAAAGAGAAACACTTTAAGCCACTGACCGGCTTCATCGCCAGATTCGGCTTCAAGTTCAAAACCGAGAAATAACATGGCAAAGCTCACTGACAAGCAAGAGCTGTTTGCCCGTGAGTCGAGGCCGCTTCCGGGTGAGGTTTTCATTGCTGAGTTCTATCCGTACAACAGACTGATTCCCGCTGATGGCATTTACGAATGGGTGCATCAGAACATCATCTCCAGCACTGGCGCTATACATAACCCCGATCACGCTCACCTCGAAGGAGCAGATATCGCTTTCCTTTGGGCTCAGCACGGATTCACCAAAAAAGGCCGTACAGTTCTAGGTCAGGCTGAAGAAGTTATGTTTCGTGCCGGTGGGTGGCAGAAGGCAAGAATGGAGCAGCAGATGAATGACTGGTTCGGTCACCAACCGGACTACATCATCACATTAGCCGCTGACTTCTGTTCTCAATGCTCGGACCTGGAATTCTGCGCCCTGATTGAGCACGAGCTTTATCACATAGCGCAAGAGGCAGATGAGTTCGGCGCTCCTAAGTTCTACAAAGAATCCGGGCTGCCAAAGCTCTGTATGCGAGGGCATGACGTCGAAGAGTTTGTTGGCGTTGTGCGTAGATATGGTGCAAGTGTCGACGTGCAGGAGTTAGTCGATGCTGCAAACAAACCTGCCGAAGTGGCAAAAATCAACATAGCCAGAGCATGTGGAACTTGCCTCATGAAATTGGCTTAACTTTTATACTTGTTTATACGGGTGGTGAAGCATGGCTGCATTAAAGCCAGAAGTGAAAGCCTTCATCGTCCAGCAGCTTGCGTGCTTCGATACCCCATCTCAAATAGTCGAGGCCGTACAAAATGAATTCTCTATTCAGATAACCCGCCAGCATGTGGCGTCACACGATCCAACAAAGGCTGCTGGTGTGAGTTTGGCTAAGAAGTGGGTGGATTTATTTCACTCAACGCGTGCCCGATTCCAGAGTGACATATCAGACATCCCCATTGCCAACAAGGCATACAGGCTCCGTGTACTTGACCGGATGATGGGTAATGCTGAAAAAATGAGGAACATCGCGCTTGCAGCGGAAATAATCGAGCAGGCAGCGAAAGAGTGCGGGGATGCATACACGAACAAGCAGAAGGTTGAACACTCAGGCGGCCTAGCCGTGAGCTCAGTTGCATCTGTCATGGACGAGATAGGAGATGAAGACCTGTAAGGAGTGGCTGTGTTAACTGATAAGCAGAAAGCGCTCCTGAAGAACAGGTTCTGGCGTCTCAATCACCTGTACAAAATCAAAGATAAGAACGGTAAGTGCGTAACGTTCAAGATGACTCCAGAGCAGCTGGAGTATTTCGACGGGATGCACGACCGCAACGTGATACTTAAAGCACGCCAGCTCGGATTCACCACCGAGGTGTGCATCATCCAGCTTGATCTGGCGATCTTCCACAAAAAAGAATGCGCGCTGATCGCTCATTCCCTCCCGGATGCAGAAAGGCTATTCCGAAACAAAACGCAGTTTGCCTACCAGCGGATGCCCGACGATATCAAGCTGGCCAATCCTCTCGTTAAAGAGACGACCAGCGAGTACGTCTTCGCGAAAGGAGGTAGCGTAACGGTATCGACATCCTTCCGAGGCGGCACGCTGTATAGCCTGCACGTTTCCGAGTTTGGGAAGATATGCGCAAAGTGGCCAGAGAAGGCTAAGGAGATTGTTACCGGTGCTTTCGAGGCTGTGCCACTTGGTGGCGTAATCACCCTGGAAAGCACGGCTGAGGGGCGGGCGGGATATTTTTATGATTACTGCTCTGAGGCTGAGAAGGCCATGCTTCAGGGCAAGGAACTATCCAACCTCGACTGGAAGTTTTTCTTCTTCTCCTGGTGGAAGAATCCGCAGTACGCAATCGACCCGGTCGAGTCTCTGCCGGTGCGCCTGCTTGAATACTTCGCAGAGATGGAAGCGAAGCACGGCGTAGTGGTAAACGAGCGCCAGAAAGCCTGGTATCACGCCAAAGAGAAAACGCTCGGCGACGACATGAAGCGCGAATACCCGACCATTCCGGACGAGGCATTCCAGCAGTCGGTCGAAGGCGCGTACTACGCCAAACAGTTCCGATGGCTCTACACCAACAAGCGGATCGGCAAAATCCCGGATAACTTGCACCTCCCGGTGCACACGTTCTGGGATATCGGTGTGGGTGACTCCACGGCGATCTGGTTCGTTCGTGAGGTTGGCGAAGAGTTCCATATCATCGATTACTACGAAAACTCCGGTGAGGGTCTGAGGCACTACATGAAGGTGCTGAAAGACCGCGGCTATGAGTACGGCGAGCACTGGGGGCCGCACGACATCGATAACCGTGAATTCGGTGCTGACGCAAAATCCCGCAGAGAACTTGCCCGCGAAGGGTATGAAATCGACGGGCAGGTTTACAGCATGACGTTTCAGGTGGTTCCGAAAGTGGGAGTTGATACCGGCATTGAGTCTGTGCGTGAAATTCTCCCGTCCTGCGTCTTCGATGAGGAGAAATGTGCCGAGGGCATATCTCACCTCGAAGGCTACCGCAAGGAGTGGGACGACAAGCGCGGTTGCTGGAAAGACAAACCGCTTCATGACTTCACATCACACGGTGCTGACGGCTTCCGTTACTTTGCTGTAGCGAAGAACAACCACAAGCAGGTCGGCGCAGTATTCTTCTAAGGAGCTCATCAGTGAGTGAATTAAGCACCGGGGAACAGTTCCTCGTTAATGCCCTTGCTGATGCTATCGGGCGACAGCGCATGCTGTACGCGGGCCAGCCGGGAAACACCAAACGCACGAAGTTGTGGGATGAGTTCGGCTATCCAAACAGTCTCGAGTTCGACCGCTACTATCGGGCCTACGAGCGCAACGCGGTGGCGTTTGCTGCAGTCCATAAGCTGCTTGATTCGTGCTGGGTTGATAATCCGACGATAATTGATGGAGATGGTGCGAAGGAGTCCACTAAGACTACGCCTTGGGAAAAGTCAGTTACAAAGCTGCTGAAGAAGCACTGGCCGAAAATTAAGGATGCGGATCGCCGCAATCTTGTTGGCCGGTACTCGGCATTGCTCATTCAGTTCCGCGACGGCAAGGAATGGCATGAGCCGGTAGACCGGGCGAAGGTTAAATCCCTGCGAAATATCGGTAGCGGACCTATCGTTAAGCTAATCCCCGCATGGGAATCACAGGTCAAGCCAGGTAACTTCGATACCGACACGCTTTCAGAAACGTACGGTCAGCCAGTTTCGTACAATTTCAACGAGCAGCCAGTTGGTGATGATGGCACGTACGGCCCGGTGCGTGGCGTTACCGTGCACCCAGAGAGAATCATCATCCTTTGCGAAGGCTCAGAAGACGAGAACATGCTGTCTGGCGTACCCTTCCTGCGAGCGGGCTACAACAAACTGCTCGACCTTGAAAAGGTATCTGGCGGTAGTGCCGAGGGGTTCCTGAAGAATGCCAGCCGTCAGCTAGGGATTGCGTTCGACAAAGAAACCAACATTGCGAACCTGTCAAAGCAAGCCACAGAATCTGGCTACAAAGACCTGGGCGAGGCGCTTAACGACAAAGTCGCCAAGATGAACCGTGGCACGGATGCGGCCCTGGTTATGCAGGCCGGCACGCCGTCGGTGCTTTCTGTTGCGGCGGCAGACCCGTCCCCGACCTGGACAGTGGCAGCCAACGAGTTTGCATCTTCGATCCAGTGCCCGTTCACCATACTGTTTGGTCAGCAGACGGGGCGCCTTGCCTCCGATGAGGACAAAACAGACTGGGCGAAGCGCTGTAACGGCCGCCGCTGGGGATTCCAGTCGACGATTGTAGAGAGCGTGCTTGAGCGCTTCTGGACCGTAGGCGTCATTGACCCGCCATCATCCGGAGAGGTCACGCTGGCATGGTCTGATCTGCTCGCGCCGAGCGAAAAAGAGAAAATTGCCAACATGCAGGCAATGGCTGTTGTGGCGAAAGATACTCAGCAGGCATACGGCACACCGGCGGTGGATGAAAACGAAATCCGCGCAGTCGGTGAGCTGGAGCCTCGCAAGGTTGTGTCGCCACCTAACCCTGATGTAAAGCAAACCGATAAGGATCCGCTGACAGATGATGATGACAGCGCAAACCAGAATCGGGACGCCAATCGTACCGCGCAATAAAGCTGACCCCACGCAGTCATCGCGGCAGGTAAGCCGGATGTTCAATGATATTGAAGACCGGTATCTGAACATCAAGCGCAGGCTTAAGGCTCTGTTTGATCTGCGACTGACAGGGCAGCAGCGTGAGGTTAATGGCGAGCAGTCCTGGATGATATGCAACAACGATGGCGCAGAGCCGTCGCTGTATCAGGTCAATGCCGGTAAGTTCATCTATGACATGACAGCTGCTGAACTGGCCGACCTGCTGCAGGTTGTACAGTCGATTCTGGATGATGAGCTTCTTGATGGCGGAAACCAGAACCTATGGGCGATGGACTATGTCATTGCGGAGTATGACCGCGGCACTCTAAACGCCTTCACCAACCTTTCGGTGCAGTCGCAGGTGTACGCCAGTCAGACGACGCTGCAGCAGCTTTTAAGCAGTCCGGGCTACCTGAACCAGATAGCGTCAGCCAGGCTGACAACGTTCAGCGACTGGAAGGTCATCAGCGACAACGCTCGCGGCGATTTAACCAACATCATCACCGATGCGGTAGCGCGCGGAGTGAGCCCACGCGAGACAGCCAGCGTCATCAGCAAGCGTCTTGATGTGTCCATGTCGAAAGCAAAGACCATCGCTCAGACTGAACAGGTCGGCGCGCTGCGTCAGGCTCAGTGGAATGAAACGGACTGGGCTGCTGACCGGCTGGGGCTGAATACCGGCCTGCTGTGGCTGTCAGCGCTCAAGCCAACGACGCGCACCTGGCACGCCAGCCGACACGGCAAGGTCTACACCACCGAAGAGGTGCGGGACTTCTACGCTGAAAACGGCAACCGGTACAACTGCTATTGCAGCCAGATTCCGGTGCTGCTCAACGACGACGGCAGCATCTTCAATGAAGGGCTGGCGGATAAGCTGGCGAGGGAAAGAAAGTCTTGGATCGACAAGTAAATGGGAATAATCTTTAACCTCTTATGATATGGAGGTTTTATGATTGACCAAAATACAGTTGTTCACGTAGGCAATGGTAAGCAACAATCCATAAATCTTGAAAGACTTTCTCTCTTTGAGTACGTGGCTGAAGTTGGCAACGGACAAATTAAGCTGGTATTTACTCGTAAAGAGGCTGAATTTGATAGGGAGCAAATTAGTCGCCTAATAAGCCTCAGTAAGGAAAAGCTGAAATTTACTCTCATCAGCAATAAATCTGAGCACTCCTATGATGCCACTCTTCAAGAAGTGACCTTAAATTCAAACGAGTTTTTTGAAAGTCTTACACTCAAAGCTCTTGTAGTTTAAATCCATCAATTGTTAAAAGGTCGCCCCGGCGGCCTTTTTTTACTGCCTGAATTCCACCAATGAGGACCCAGCATGAAACGCAACCGCGTTAACGTGCTGACCGTCGTCAACTCCGCTTCAAACATCACCACTGAAACCATCGACGGCAAGCCACATATCGTGGTTCGCGGCATCACGCCTGTCGTGGACGATATTGTGATGAACCGGAAGTTGTACCCGGCAGCAGAAATCGAAAAGGCCTACAACACGCTTGAGCGTAACCCGATGCCGCTGGGCCACCCGAAAGTGGACGGCAAACATGTTTCGGCGCGCGATGTCCGGGCGGTGAACGAGTACCACGTCGGTGCCTGGCTGCAAAACGTCAGCCATAAAGACGGGAAGGTGACGGGCGATATGTACGTCAACCGCCAGTACGCCGAGTCGAGAGATAAGGGCAAGCGCCTGATCAACCGTCTGGATGAGATGCTGGCCGGTACCAACTCGGACCCTATCCACATTTCCACCGGCCTTCTGTATTCCGGTATTGCCGCCAACGGCGAGTCGAAGGGTAAGAAATACAACGAGATCGCCACCAACATGATGTTTGACCATGTGGCGGTTCTGCTTGATGAGCCTGGCGCCGGAACGCCGGAGGAGGGCGTAGGCATCTTCGTTAACTCAGAAGGTGATGAGCAACAGATCGAAGTTGCCCGCCTGGCTGATGGTATCGACTGCACCCGCGACGGGCTGATCAACAAAACCAAATTCTTCTTCACCAATGCCTCCAACTTCTCTTTCGACGACATTTCCCGCGCTATCAGCGACAAGCTGCGCGAGGGTGACACCGAAGATAAGTGGCTTTGGCCTGAAACGGTGTGGCCGGACAGCTTCATCTACCGCAATGACACCAAATACCTGAAGCAGAAGTACCTCATCGATGACGACGGCAAGGCCGTGTTCGTCGGCGAACCTGTAGAAGTCGTGCGCAAACCCACTGAGTACGAGATTAAAACCAACGGAGAGAACGATCCGATGAAAGAACTGATTATCAATGCGCTGCAAGCCGCTGGTAAGCCGACTGAAGGCAAGTCCGACGCCGAGCTGATGGACGCATACAACCAGATGAAGGCCGAAGAAGCCACCGCCAAGAAAAAAGGCGATGAAGAAATCGACCCTGAAACCGGCAAGCCCAAGAAAAAAGAGCAGGTCACCAATAACGAAGAGATGCCAGCGTGGGCGAAAACACTCGCCGATCGCGTGGACGTCGTTTTCAACAGCCTGAGCGCGAACGCCGACAAAGAGAAAGGCGAAAAGCGCGCGGCTGTGAAGCTGGCGATGAACATGAGCGATGAAGAAGTCGCAGATCTGGACGGCAAGGCGCTCGACGCCATGTATGCCAAGTGCCAGACCTCCTTCGGCCTGAACGGTGCATTCCGACAGGCTACCAACACCCAATCAGTCAGCGAAATGCCGGAGTAAAAAATGGCTAAAGACGGAAAACATGTAATTCACGCCGGTGGCGTATTCCCTAATCCGCTGCTCAACCGTGAAGGCCGCGCTACTGCGGTCAAGCCTGGTACCCTGGGCTTCTTTGATGCTGGCGTCTTCAAGGTGTCGGTAGATGGTAGCGAAACAGCGATTATCTATGTCGCTGACTTTGACTATCTGCGCTGCAAAACGGTAGATGACACTTTCGCTGTCGATGATCTGCTGGTTGGCATCCACCCATTGCCGGGAATGTTCCTGAACGTCCGCGCTGCCGCCGGTACCTACAAAAAAGGCGACGCTCTCTCAATCGTCAACGGTCAGGTGAAGAAGTGGGCCACTGGCGAAAATGACCGCTGCTATTGCGACGAAGAGCGCTCAATCTCCGCCGCTGCTGGCGACCTCATTCGCGTAGTGATTAAGTAAGGAGTCACTGAATGCTTGTTTATTCTAAATCGCTGGGCGAAAAGACCGGCAACCTGGCCGTGAACCAGTACCAGTTTGGTATGCTGACGCAGGAGCGTAATGCCGCTTTGAACCATCAGGGCATTAACGTAATGCAGGAAATGGCTGATCGCCTGAATACAGTCAATCAGCTGAATGGCATCAACGCTGTTCGCTCACCTGCTGATCTGTACAAAGCCTTTGACCAGACTGTGCTGCGTCAATTCCAGCCGAACACAGAGTTCACCCTGTTCAACGACCTGATGCCGCTGTCTCGTTCGGTGCGCATCAACCAGACCGTGTACGAATACGCCAAATCCGGCGGCCGCATGTGGGCTCACACCTCCATGTCAGGCCAGATCGGTGCGGCACTGGATGCTGTGCAGTACCAGTACGACGGCACGATGGTTCCGGTGCACGATACCGGCTTCAAGTTCCACTGGCGAGAGCCTCGCCTGAACAACCCGGATGCGTTCGACATCATCTCTGATGCTCAGTTCGAGTCCACCAACGAAGTTCGTCGCCAGTATGTGGATTACATCTACAACGGCTATCGTGACGCAGAAGGCAACTACATCAAGTTTGATGATAAGACCTGGAAAGGCCTGAAGAACGACGAGCGTGTGGCTCTTGTTGATTTGGGTGCATCTGGTCTGAATATCGACTTCACCAGCGCATCCGCCACGGCAGAGCAGATCCGTAACGCGGCGATTAAGCTGCGCGACACTCTCAAGCTGACCAACAATCAGTACGCAGAGCAGACCTGGTATGTTTCCAGCGCCATCATCTCCAACCTGGAGCGCTACTTCAGTGACAACTACCAGTCAGACACCATCCTGCAAGAGCTTCTGAAACTGTCCGGTATTGCCGCGATTAAAGAAGATGCTCAACTGACCGGCAACCAGATCCTGATTGTTCCGCTGACTGCAGGCGTGATTGCTCCGATTGTGGGCCAGGCGTTCGGTACCGTTGCCGATCCGCGTCCGTTCTACAACAGCGATTACATCTGGCGCACCTGGGGCGCTGCTGGCCTGATGGTTAAGACCGACATCAACAGCAAAAAATCAGTCATTTACGCACACAGCTAAGGGGTGAGATATGGCACTGGTTAAAGTGATTAGCGATAACCTTTTCTCCCTTGCCAATCTCCAGAAACTGGAGGTTGGTGCAACGGTGGAAGTAAGCGAAGACACCGCGGAAAAGTGGAAAGCCGCTGGTCTGGTGGAAATCGTATCCGGTGGTGATCGCAAGCTTGAGGTCTCTACTTCTGGCGATAATCCTGCAGAGCAGGCAGAGCAGGCAGAGCAGGCAGAGCAGGCAGAGCAGGCAGACACCTCCGCTAAATCGAAAAAGGCGAAATAACCATGGCTGACCCAATCACAGCGGCAGACGTGCAGGCGTTTCTCGGTGAATTGGGTTACTCCATCCCGGGCGCCCTACTGGATCCAATCCTCTGCGTGGTGAACAAGATTATCCCGTGCCTCGACGGTGCGGGGTATGACGAGTGCACCGCGAAGCTGATCCTGATGTATGCAGCTGCGTTGATGGCTACGTCATCCGGTGCTCGACGCATCAAATCGCAGGGTGCGCCGTCTGGCGCTTCCCGCTCGTTTGAGTATGGCGACGACAGTATCACCTGGCTACGCAACTCCCTGTCTCAACTTGATACGAGTGGATGCACTGGAGAATTGCCAATTAGCGCAGGCAATACTGTTGGCTTCTTTGAAGTTGTGGGTGGCTGCTGATGACGTACAAATCAGTTAAGCATGGCCTGCCGCGCTCATTCACCCGCGTATGGGTAATGACTGACACCGGGCGGGAAACTACAGGCTACGTTAAATCGGACGGCGAGTGGCATATCAACTGTGCTCGCATCCGGGTGACTGGCGCGAAGGTGCTGCGCTGGAAGGAGTGAGAATTGGTGTATAAAAAGCCAGCAAATGGTAAAATTAACGAGCCGGGGAATGCGTCAACATTGCCACCGGCTCTAACCATCATTACCTATTGCGGAGGTAACTCATGGCTCATCAAATCTTAAGCCATCAGCACCATAATGCGCCATCTTATAATGGCGTTGCAGGCGTCTATCAGATTACCAACACCATCACTGGTGAGGCGTATATCGGCTCTACGGTTAACATTTCAGGACGGTGGGCGAGTCATCGCTATAAGCTGCGGAAAGGCACGCATGGAAACAGAAACCTTCAGGAGTCATGGAATAAGCATGGCAAAGGTGTCTTTGAGTTCTCGGTTCTGGAAATTGTCAAAGACAAAGCTGGACTAGTGCCTGCTGAACAATCCTTTTTTGATTTGCTAAAGCCAGCATTCAACATTGCACCAAACGCCGGTAGTTGCGCGGGTATGAAATTTTCAGATGAGCGCAAAAAACAAATCAGTGAAAGGGTTAAAGGTAGCGGTAACTATTGGTATGGGAAGAAATTGCCATGCCAAGGCGCAAGCAAGCGCCCTGAAATTAGGGCGAAAATGTCTGCACTTCATTCTGGTACTGGCAACCCTATGCACGGAGTTACACCTCCACACGCAAAGCTAACGGATGAGCAGGTTAGAGAGATACGAGCAGCGCTTGCTAATGGAGAGGAACTGAAGCCATTAGCAGTGCGATACAACGTATCTAAAGGTGCCATTGCTCATATTAAACAGGGCCGCTCATATCGGAGGGTGGTGTAATGTCGGAAATTGCTCGCTGGTCTTACACCGCCACCGCGACCATCTGGCGCAAGGTTGGCGGAAACGATGAGATAGGCGACCCGCAGGGCTATGCCGAACCTGAGCAAATCCTCTGTGATTACGAGGGCGGGCTCAGCAAGAAGTTAGCCAGCCTGGGTGCAGAAATCGTCGTTAAGAACACTGTCTGGACGGAGTTCGCGCTGGCGGCCACTGGTGATTACCTGCTTATTGGCGTTTCTACCGAGGCTGACCCGGTTGTGGCCGGCGCCGACGAGGTGCGGCAGGTTATCCGGTACGCAGACACGTTCGAGCGCCTGGTGGATGATTACGCCATCCTGACGGGAGTGTAGCCATGGGTATCAAGGTTCGCGGCGCGGCACGTGTTGAGCGCAATATTGACCGAATTCTGAATGATATTCAGGGTCGAAAAATCATTCGAGCGCTCCAGTCGGCGATGATTCTGGGGGCGGCAAGAGCGGCGCTCTACACACCGATCGACACCTCAGCACTTTTAAATAGCCAGTTTCGCGAAATCGTAACTGCCGGAGCAGTAATCACAGGCAGGGTGGGTTACTCGACCAACTATGCCGTTTATGTTCATGACCCGGCCAACCCGCAGATTTTCCGTCGCTCAACTGCTAAAAAAGAATTCCTCACTGCTGGTTTTGAGGAAGAGCGCGGAGCTATTGATGATGTTGTTCGTAAGGAGCTCTCGCTATGACGCCCATGATGTACGAGCGGGTCCGAAACCTGTTCGTTAATGCAGGATTAACGGCTGGCTTCACCGTTCAGCAACTGATGTATGACGACCCGGGCGACCCGTCGAAGGCAGTTATGGTTTTCCGTCCCAACGGTGGGGCTAATATCCGTAATGAGCTTGGATCGGAGTATCACGTTCTGGTTGATGTCATCGGCGCGAGAGATAAGCGTAAGGCCGCACTGGATGCTGTTCAGCATATCGTTGATTACGTCCAGGACAATCCCATCAGTGATAGCTGTGTCGGCCATATCGAGAATATGGGGGGCATCCCGCCGCCAGTATTAACCGAAGAGGGAAGGATCGTGTTCCGACTTCAATTCGCTTGCCTCTACGGGGAGTAAGCGCAATCAAATGGCTGCCGTTCGGCGGCCTTTTTCATTTCAAAGAGGTAAGTAACTATGCAAGGCTGCTCTACTGACAACAGTAAGCTATTTGGTCGTGCCGTTGTGTTAGAGGTAGCCTTGGGCTGCCCTGATGCCGTCCCACCGGAAAGCGAGCGCCAGGCTCTCATGGCTGGCACTTCAAAGGGTTTCGACTTCAGCCCAAACACTGTTACCAGCGATGCTGATGACACGAAGGGATACGTTGAAAATATCGTTACTAACTCGGATTTCACCATCAGTTTTGAAGGTGAGGTGCGTAAACGCGACAAGTTGGATCAATTTGGCGTCGGCAAGTTCATCAAATACTACAACGATGAAGTTAAAGCAGGCCGCCAGCCAACCATTTGGGTGTTTATGGATTATGGCCCGGTGCAATTTCAGGGATACATGGTTATTACCGCACTTAGCTCTGATGGCGGAAGTAATGACATCGTTACACTCTCAACCGAATTCAAGGTGTCTGATTCTGACACTATTGACGTGCAGGAAACTCCTGACGAAGTGCCTGTAACCGGCGTTGTGCTGACGCCAGCCACCACATCAGTTGTTGTTGGCGCGACGCGGCAGCTTTCTGCGGCCGTATCACCTGCTGACGCGACTGATAAAACCGGTGTATGGGCATCTTCTGACACATCGAAGTTCACCATTAGCACCAGTGGCTTGATCACAGGCGTCGCTGCAGGCACTGGTAACGCAACCTTCACCACTACAGACGGCGGGAAGGTCGGAACTACCGCTGTAACCGTTACCGCTTCGTAATTGCCATTTCAGGGGCTTCCACCTGGTGGCCCCGAAAATGATTGTTACCGGATTTAGCTATGATCCCCATGAAAGAGATTGGCGAATGCCTTATCAGTGTCGGTGAGAAAGAATACTTCTTCCGTCCATCGTTCATTAATATGACGCGCATCGGCGAACCGAAAGAGATTGTGCAGGCGTTCTACGAACTGCATCACGACGAGATTTCAAATGTGTTGCAATCAGCATTTGAAGCGTATGGACTGATTCCTGAGTGGCTGATTCAGCATATTAAATCGACCAGTTACGGGCGGAAGGCAGTTATGGCGTCCATGACGGTACTGGCGGCTTGTTGCGACCATGATGTGACGCAGTTAATCGGAGAGATTCGACCAGCAAAAGCATCAGGAAAGACGTTTAAAATTCGCCGTGGATCGATGGATGAATTCGACATGCTGGTGATTGCTCAGTCTTTGATTACACACGGTATCATCGGAAAAGCAAAGGTTCGCAAGTTGCAGCGCCATGAGAGTGGAGAGACCACAACCGAATTTAATGCCTTCGAGTACATCAGCGCGGCACGTAATCACTTCGGCATGAGCCGGGCGGAAGCAGAGCAATTATCCATGACGGAATTTCAGCTCTTAATTGCCGCCAAATATCCGGACCAGAAAGGCTTCACAAAAGACGAGTACGACGCAGTCGCAGATGACTATCTGGCGAAGAAAGAAAAACGATTAGCCCGGGCGAAACGGGCCACCTAAATAAAATCACACTCAAAAAACCTCGCACCGGCGGGGTTTTTTATTGCCCGGAGATTAGATTATGGCTGGTACTGTCAGCGCTGGAACGATTGTTTATGAAGTTGACATGGACACCGCCGGGATCCTTCAGGGACGCCGGGATATCGATGCCGCATTGAATGGTCTTAACGGTAGCATGGGTCGTCTTGAAGCGGGATTAAACCGCACTGAGCGATCCCTGTCCTCGATTGAAGGCACTATGTCCAGCTTAACTGGCGTCGCGAAAGCGCTCATAGCAGCTCTTTCTGTCCAGCAGGTTGGCGCATATGCCCAGGCATGGCAGGACCTGAGTAATAAACTGGAAAACGCCGTCAGGGAGTCCGTACCGCCGTTTGAAACACTGGCTGATGTCACAGAGCGTGTTTTTGACATCTCTCAAAAGACTCGCTCAGGTCTTGATGCCACGGCCACACTCTATGCGCGTCTGGAGCGTTCAACAAGAAGTTATGGCGTCAGTGTAGAGGACATTACCAGGCTGACAACCATTATTAACCAGGGTTTCGTGGTGTCAGGGTCAACAGCCGAGGAGGCAAGCAACGCAATCATTCAGCTTGCTCAGGGGCTGGCGTCCGGAGCTTTAAGAGGTGATGAATTTAACTCTGTGAACGAGCAGGGTAACCGGCTCATGATTGCTCTTGCTGACTCTATGAATGTCAGCATTGGGGCGCTCAGAAACATGGCTGCAGAGGGCAAGTTAACCACTGATGTGATCGTGAATGGGTTGCTTTCTCAGGGCGATAAAATTGGACAGGAGTTCGCTAAAACCACTGCCACGATCAGCCAGTCTCTTGAAATTGCCAACAACAACATCACGAAGTTCTTTGGCGAGAATGCCACTGTAAAAACTGGCGTCAAAATATTCAGTGATTCAGTTATTTCACTCAGTGAAAACCTGGACGTTCTCAGCGCTACTCTGACCATTGTTGCTGGCGTTATGGGCGCGCGATATGTCGGTGCGTTGACCATGGCTACCTCAGCGAAAATTGCTGATATCGCAGCATCCCGTCAGCAGGTTGTCGCAGACAATCAGACGGCACAGGCTGCTCTGGTAGCCGCTAATTCTGTTCAGCGTAAGGCTCTTGCTGATAAAGAGGCTGCTCTATCTTCTCTCGCGCTGGCCCAGGCTGAGTATAACGTGGCAAAAGGTAGCGCTGCAGAGATGCTGGCAATGGATGCTCTTGTGGCCGCGAAAACTCGGGCTACTACCGCATCTCTTGCCCTTGCTGAGGCTGAAACTGCCCAGGCTGCTGCGTCGGCCCGTGCAGCGACAGCTGCTCGTGCAGCGTCCATTGGTATCGGAATGGCTCGTGGTGCGCTTGCTCTTATAGGTGGTCCAGCGGGGGCGGCTATGCTTGCTGCCGGCGCGATCTTCTATTTCTGGCAGAAAGCTCAGCAGGCAAAAGAGGAGGCTATCGCCTTCGCCGATGGTCTGGATAAGCTCAACGCCGCCATGAATGCAATGTCGAACACGCAGCTGCGTGGGGCTATTGCAGATGCCAATAATTCTATTCGAGCTCAGAAAGAGGCTGTTGCGGATCTGCAAAGTGAAGTTGACTCGCTGAGAGACAGATACCAGAACTTTACCCCGGCTGCCCAGAAGGTTGCTGAATCTATGGGGCAAGGTACAGACTTCGCTCGCCAACAGGCTGAGGTGTCTGATGAGCTGGCTCGCAAGACGCGAGATCTTGAGGCCGCAAAGGATAAATTATCCCGAACAGAAGAAACCGCGTCAGAGGCGACTCGCACACTCACGAACAACATGCTCACGGCGATGGGAGTTCATGATCAACTCATCGAAAAATCCTGGTCTCTTGAGCAGGTTCAGGGGGCGGTAGCGAAAGCCTTTGGAGAGACAGCTGATGAAATAAACCGAGCCAATCAGGCCGGAAAAAGCTTCGACCCCAAAGCGCTGCAGATATCTCCCGCGACCAAGGAGGGCGATAAAGTTATCGCTACTCTGGAAGAGCAGAATGAATTACTTAAAATTCAGGACGAGAGAGAGCGGGCGATAGCCAAAGCCAGGATGCAGGCTGCCAAGGTCACTGACAATCAGAATCAAATCTCTGCAGCTGGCAGGCTGGCTGCTGAAAATTATGATTTAGAGAAGTCAGAAGAAGCCAGGAAAAAAGCTCAACAAGAGAGTGAGCAGCAGGGGAAAAAATCAGCGTCTTCCGCTGAATCTGTTGCTCAGAAACTGGCAAACCTGAAGCAGCAATCAGAGCTTGCGGCTGACTCAACAAACAAACTGAGCCGTGAACAGGCGATCCTGAATGCTCAGCAGTCCCTTGGTAAAGGTGCTACGAAAGAGCAGATCGCACTGGCCGGACAGTATGCGGCAAAAAAATGGGATACGGCCAACGCTATCAAGGCAGAGGCTGCAGCTCAGAAGCTTCTTCCTGAAGCGGCTGAGAACGCCAGTTACAAACAGGATGTTGAGGATCTGAATACGGCGCTGGCTGCGAAGAAAATCAGCCAGGAACAGTACAACCAGACCTCAGAACGACTGGCGGCAACGCACCAGGCTAACCTCGCGAAAATCCAGGCTCAACAGGCAGTGACGCCACAGCAGGAGGCTGTCGGCGGAGTTGACCCTGTTCAGCAACTGGCTAACGAGAACGCCAAGAAACTCGCGCTTATTCAGGCATACGAGCAGCAGGGGCTCATTACTCACCAGAACGCCATGGCATTGCGTGCTGCAACTGACACGCAGTATGAGCAGGCGCGCATCGCTGCCCAGTGGGAGATCTTCCGTAACCAAAGTATGGGAAATGAGTTGCTGGCCGCGAGCTTTGACTCTCTCGCAGGCAATGCATCCAATGCCTTAACCGGCATCATCACCGGGAGCATGTCGGCGCAGGAGGCAATGCAATCTCTCGCCAGCAACGCTCTGAATAGCCTAATTAACGGCTTCGTTCAGATGGGCGTCGACTGGGTTAAATCTGCCGTCATGGGTGCTGCTGCACAAACCTCTGCGATTGCCACCACCACTGCGGCGCAAACTGCTGGTTTAGCGACAACCACTGCGGCAAGCACCGCGGCGGCCACGACCACGATGGCGGTCTGGACCCCTGCGGCGGCCGTTGCCTCAATCGGTTCATTCGGTGGTGCTGCGGCGATCGGTATTGCTGCTCTTATCGCGGCTATGGCGATGGCTGGTGGTATTGCTGGCAAGCGTAAGAACGGCGGCCCGGTATCGGCTGGACGTACGTATCAGGTGGGTGAGGGCGGTATGCCTGAAATCTACCAGGCGTCGAACGGCAGCCAATACATGATCCCCGGAGATAACGGGAAGGTCATCAGCAACAAGCAGATGAATGCCGGTGCAGGTGGTAGTTCTGTGCCTGTCACAATCAACATTCAGAACTATACCGGAGCAACTGTCGACGCGCAGGCGACCCAGAACGGTAGCGGTGTGACGATCGATATGATTGTTGCCGATATCAGCCAGGGCGGCCGCATCGGTCAGGCAATCCAGCAAAATCACCAGGCGCCACGCAAAGCAAGGGGATAACATGCCAATTCCTTACCCTGACTGGCTGCCGCTGGCCCAGAAAGGGAAATCGCCAACCACCGATACCGGATTTCGCGTCGACCAGCCGACGGTCGGCGCGCCGGTATTTCAGAAATTAACCGACGACCTGAAGACATCCTTCTCGTTGACGTGGATCTTCACACAGGATCAGCACCGGGCGTTCATGCAGTGGTTGCGCAGCCCGAACTACCTCGACAACTGCAATCAGTGGTTCACGATGCCGCTCGGTACCGGGACTGGAGATACTGGCGTTGAGGTGCAGGAATTACACTTCCTCTCCTGGCCGTCATGGTCACAGTCCGGTTCCATTTTCACGTGGAGCGGTGATGTCGTTGCGCGCGAGTTGGTTAACTCAGATGACGAGTTTGACGACATTATCATTGAGCTGCCCCCGCCATGGGCATCCTGGCTGGATATCGTTGTCACTGGCTATCCTGACGGGCGCGACCCGGAGAGCTTACCGAAGGTGCCATAATGCCAACGCTCAGAGAATTTCAGAGCCGAAGGCCAAACCGAATCCTGTACGAAACCATCACGTTTTACAGCCCGGTCTTTGGCTATATCAGGCTCGTTAATAACCAGATTTTCCCCAAAACGCTCGGCGGCCAGGTCTACACACCATGCAGAATGGAGTTAACCGAAAGCCAGCAGAGCAACACGCCGATCCTTGACAGTACCGTCAAATTTGGCCGGCTGGCGCAGGACTTCAAGCAACAGCTCAAGCAGTGGAAAGCCTACTCGCGCATAACGCCCATCTCGGCGACGTACCAGCAGTTTGACGCAGCTGACATGACGACTGCCATCAAGTCGTGGACACTCTACGTCAGCGACTGCTCGATGGACGACAAGGACGTGACGTGCAGCCTGACGCGCGTTAACCCGCTCAATCGCAACGTCGGGCGGCTGTATACTGTCGAAGAATATCCGGGGCTCCAGAATGCTTAAAGACGAGTTTATATCCCGTGTGGAGGGCATTCCATGGAGTAACCGCGCCTGTAGCTTTGACGCTGCTGATTGCTGGGGCCTGGTGGTCCTCTATTACCGCCACGTTCTGGGGATCGAAATTCACCAGACGGTGGATTACGAATCCGGGTGCGACTTCATGACGTGCTATGACGCTGATGTCGTGTTCTGGCAGCCTGGCGCCACGTTCACTGAGAGCGGGATCTTCGTCGCCTGGGTTGGCAGCCAGCCTGTGCATGTCGGCCTGATTGTTGACGGTCGCGCGCTGCACAGCCGCGGGGAAAATGGACACGTCCGGTTCGACGCTATCCGGACAATACAGAAGCTATTCACCAGAGTGGAGTTTTACACCTATGCCGGTAATCGAGATTCAGCGCGTTCCGGGGATGCCGAAGGACCGGGCGATTGTTAAAGCCGGCACGTTATTTTCCGAGTGGCTTGAGCAGGAAAGTTTTCACCGCGATATTCGCATCAACGTTAACGGCAAAGAACTGCAACCCGATGATGAGCTGGAGTTTGCACTTCAGGATGACGACCGGGTAATAATTTTCGACCAGCCGAAGAGCGGCGGTCTTGTCGGCACGTTGCTAAACCCGCTCGAGCACCTGAACCCGATCAAGTTCACCCAAAAGGTGTTGTCTTCGCTGATGCCGAAGCCAAACACGAACGCCGGCGGCGGAAACAGTAAGACCTCACCTAATAACAGCCTGAAGGGGCAGACTAACATCGCGCGCAATGGCGAGGCGAAGCCGGACAATTTCGGCCAGGTCCGCTCTTTCCCTGATCTGGCTCAGGAGTCGCTCTTTGAATATATCAGCAACCTGAAATACATCACTGAGCTGATGGTGTTTGGCCTGGGGAAGTACGATGTAACGTCTGTTCGTTTCTCGGAGTCGAATCTTGGTTCTATGGCTGGTGCCAGCTATACCATTTACCAGCCAGGTAATGTCATCCCGGTGGTGAACGAGGGGTATCAGTTCGACGATGTCGACGGGCAGGAAGTTCCAGGCCTTAACGAAAGCGACGATTTCCCGATTGAGACCGCGACAGCAAGCACCGTCATCAGCGGCGTATATGCTGGTGGGCAGATTGCGATGAAAATCCTTAAACAGGCTGACTTCGACTACTTCGCTGATCTGACTTTCCCTCATCCGGTAACGTTCACTATCAACGTGACGTATCCGATCACCGGCGGAACGCGTACAGAAGACGTCACGCTTTCCGGACGTCTCATCAGTTTTGCTGAGACGAACGACGGCGCCGTTGTTAACCCGAAATATTACTACACGTTCACTTTCGACAACCTGAATGGACCATCCATTCCGATTCAGGATGCAACAATCAACACGACGAAGTTCATTCTGAACGATAACGCCGCGCTTATCGTCGGTCCGTTCTTCTCGCCGATACCATCAAGCCAGCTGTGGCTGCATACTAACTCCGGGCTCGGCGGGAACAGCGAAACGAACTGGGTTGTAAACATCTGGAAAGTGGACAATGACAACAACCTGATCCCAGGAACGGAGCAGACGTTTACGTACCGGCAGACCACTCCGCACGACTACATGTCGGAGACGTTTAACCGGACTGACAAACTCACCCCGGCTGGCGGGTTTGGGCGTTATGCAATCACTTTCCAGAGGACCGACAACAGCAGCGACGCGAGCAAGCTGCAGGTCGAAGAGATTCATGCGGTAAACGTCAGGACAAACGTCGTTCACGCTGAAGATTCGCTGGTAATGGTAAAAGTCCGGGCCACCGAGAATGCCTCGAGCGGGCGCGACAGGAAGTACAACGCGCTGATCACCCGCCACGTCATCAGCTATAACATGATGACGCAACAGGTCGACTACACGCTCCGACCATCGCGTAAATTCGCTGACATCGCGCTGTTTAACTGGTTGGTGGTCGGGCAGCAGCCTGAGTCGAGCATTGATATTTACGGCCTTTACCAGATCCAAGCTGAAATTGACGCTATCGACCCTCGTCTGGGGTATTTCGATTTCACCTTTGACGATGAGGATGTGTCGCTCGGTTCGCGCATGGAGACAATATGTGACGCCGCCAGCGTATCGGTTTACGACGACAACGGCGTGCTGTCATTCACTAGAGACGGCAAAAAGACGTCTGCGGCCACGATATTCAACCGCTCAAACACCAGGCCAGATGGTTACTCGCTCTCCTACGACATGACGCTTCCTGGCGGCTATGACGGCGTTGAAGTGCAGTATCGCAACCCGGACACCAATAAGCAGGACTTTGTCCGATACCGGATATCCGGAAATTCCATCATTGAAGGATCGCCGGCCAAAGCGAAGAAGTTCGAAATGCTGTACGTCAGGAACAGGTTCCAGGCTGCGGAGCGCGCGCTCAGGGAATGCAGGCGCCTTATCTACTCCCGTATGACCATGCAGGTAACGGCAATGGCTGACGGAGAGTGGGTAAACATTGGCGATATGGTTCAGGTGCCGGACACATACGACACCAACCAGCAGGCCGGTTATATAGTGTCGCGGGTTGGGAATGACTTTGAGACGAGTGAACGCATCAACTTCTCCGGATCCATGTTTGTGCAGGTCACGGACTCATCAGGTGCCACCACCGCGCGATACCCGGCATCTCCGCGCGCTGATACCGCGTTCGGCTTTACCGCTGCTATCCCTGGCATTGAGCTCAACCTGTTTGATGGTTTCGACGTCCAGTCTCCTTCAAGGTACGTCATCGCCACCTCACAGGAGCTCGATGCAGGGCAGTGGACTATCACGGCTAAGCAACCAGACGGAAAGGGCAGCACTGCATTAACCCTCGCCGAGTATAGCGATCTGATTTACCAATAAGGCCCATCCCGATCACCCCAACCCGGCCACCGCGCCGGGTTTTTTTATGGAATCAATATGGCTACGCAACCTACTCAAAATGCTGTACCAAGCGAATCTCCTCGCGACCTGAAATTTAACGCGGGAAAAATTGACGAATTCGCGACTTCATTCGCTCAGCAATACATCGATCGTTTTGGTAATGCTCATTACACCATTGAAGGTCTTACGCAACTGGCACTGCAGCAAATCTATAACCTTGGCTGGAACCTTGAAGGTTCTTTCCAGAATGGCGGTACAGTTACGTCTGCCGGCGATCTGTTGCAGGATGAAAGCACTAATATATGGTACCGATGGGATGACCTGGAAACTTTGCCAAAAACCGTCCCTCCCGGATCAACTCCAGCTTCGGCCGGTGGCGTTGGCTCAGGAAAGTGGCAGCCAGTTGATGTTGCCGATGTCCTTAGAAAAGATTTAGCGAAAGAGACAGGCGCTTTTCTATCCGGTTATAAAAGCACGACAGTTGGCGACAGACTAAATAAAACAGTATTTATTACCGATTTTGGTGGTGGTGAGTCTGTCTCCGATAACCTTGCAGCATTTAATCTTGCAAAGGCTGCAGCAGGAAATGGTGGTATGGTCACCTTCCCTAAAAACTCCACCGGAATTTATAACTTTTCCGCCTTTCCTGACATGACTGGCATTGTTATCAATCCTGATGTAGGCTTGGTTTTCCGTGGCCCAGCATCGAACAATGCAGTGAATCCTGGCATTATTACCACTCGCGATTACCGTGTGTACTTCAATGCAGGAGACCCTAAAAACTACTATATTGACATGCGAGCCAATGTCCATGCAGGGAGTAAAGGCGCTAATAAATCTCTGTGGTTAACTGAAGGTGACATTGATAATTACGTTCCTTTAGCAGTGAATGCCAATAACATTCTCGTTAAGCAAATAGCTCTTGGTGTGGGAGATACGTTTGCGAACGTAACTCCGGCTGGGCGTTCTGCGAGCTCTTTATTCTTACAGCCACCAACGGGCGGTACAACCCAGCTGGGCGTAATTCCTGCCGTGCCAGGAACTGAGTTGAAAGTTGGCGTGAATAATATCCCAAGTAACGCGGGTGAAATAGCGATTGGCATTCTGTTTAGCACGGGATACGCGATCGTTCGAGGATATCCTTCTACTGGATCATGGTCATTATCCACTAAGTATGCAGGGCAACCATCAACAGATGCTGTCATTAATCCAGACGGTGGAGGTACCGCGACATATTCAGCCAGTAATAATCTGATTACCGTAAGGTGCATCAGCACAGTTCGTGCACAGGTGCTGATTAATGGTGTAGTAGTAGCAGACTTCCAGACTTCAGGGGGGGCAATCCAGTGGCTGGGTGTGGGTGCGACCAGTATCAGTGCAGTGAGCGGAAGTAATTTCACAGGCTGGTACACACGGCAGTTCAAAGTCGCTTCTAGTCCCCGCTCTCAGGTGCTAGGGGTTATTGGTGACAGCATATCCGACGCCGCTGTTGATGGTGCGTGGCCAGTATGGGCAGCAGAGGCACTAGATGGATCACTGGGTATTCGTATTAATGCCATAGAGAACAGAGCGATATCTGGCCAGACGCTTGATCAGCAAATTGCAAATCTGGTAGTAAATCCGTTTGTTAATGCCTCAATAGTGGCAGTATTTATCGGCACGAATGATATTCAAGGTGGAAATTCTCTATCAGCGTTTCAGACCTCATTAATAAATTTGCTTAACACTCTCCAATCACAGGGTCGGCAGAGCATACTAGTTATCCCTCCGCAATGGTATCTCTCATCAGACGTACCGGGAAATCCTGGCGGAGCCACCACCAATTCTAATCGTGGCGGAGATATACGCGCTGCGGTAGGTCGTATTGCCTCCGACAGAGGATTGCAATTAGTAGACATGACCACCTTCACTGGACCTGTGAATCCTGGATATTTGGCATCAACATTTGCGGATCCTATTCTTCGCGACAACATGCATCCTACTGCCTATGCATATCGCATTTACGGATACGAGATTGCCCGCGCTATTGCTGCTCGACTTTGCCCAGTTGTGAAAACTCCATCAGATTGGGTGTCATTCACTACGTTCTCTGCTGGTGTTTCAGGAACAGCGCAGTATCGATATACAAAAGTAGGTATTGAATTGCGTGGTAAACTGGAGGCTACAGCGACTCTGAGCGGAACTATTTTCACTATTCCAGAATGTATCCGGCAAAGCATTGACAGATATTTCATTCAGTGGGGAAACACAGGTAGCATTCCTATTGCCATCAGGACTGACGGGACTGCGTTCGTCCATAACAACCCATCATCAAATCAAATTTCATTAGATGGAATAATATTGACAAATTAACATTTTTAACAGGTGTGAACTACAGAAAATTTCTATGCTGATTTTGAGATAATGTACTTTAAACGTTGTACAATCCACATTTTAGTAATGACGTTACCAGGAAGATAAGTACATGGCTATCACACGAAGGATTCTTTTGAAGATGGTAGCACCATTAGCACTCTTAACTGGTGCTTATGGTGCCCACGCAGCAGAAACAGCATCCGGAAACGGTGTGGCACACCAAAGAAGAAACAAAAAAACTCTCCCTACGAAAGAAAACATTTTTAGCGAAGTCTACATCAATGACTTTGGAGGTGGAGTTGGTAAGCCACCATCTATCAATGCCAATGCTTTATCAAAGGCTAAAATAGCAGCGTCTGGAGGGCGGATTATCTTTCCAAACCCTGGTGTCTACGACTTCCCACTCAACACAGACCTTACCGGATTTATCATGAGCCCGGTAAGTGGAGTGGTGATAAGAGGACCTGCCTCAGCATATATGGTGCATGCACTTATCGTAACAGATAATGATTTTAGAGTTTATTTCGATGGTGGAGATCCAAGAAATTACTTCGTCGACATAAGGAAGAATTTTCACATAGGGAGTAAATGGGCAAATAAGTCTCTTTGGTTAAATGATGGTGACGTTATTGATTGCAGAGCAACTCCTGTCAATGCTGACTCAATTTTGATAAAACAATTTCAGATAGGAGTAAGTGATGATTTAACTACGGTTCTTCCTGCTGGTCGTTCTGTTAGTAGCCTCTATCTTACCCCTCCAGTAGGTGGAAATTGTCATATTGGGATTGTTCCGGTAAGGCCAGGATTGGAGTTAAAGGCAGCTGTTAATAACATTCCAAATAATGGAGGTGAAATTGCAGCCGGTATTTTGTTTTCTACAGGTTATGCAATTCTTCGAGGCGATCCTACTCTTGGTGATTGGCTATTAACAGTAAAATATAAAGATGAGCCGAGCATCGAGCGTAAAATATATCCTGATGGTGGAGGAACTGCCACATACTCAGCAAGCAATAATATCCTAACTGTTCGTTGTGTAAGTCCAGTGCGTGGTCAGATTTTAATAAATGGCGTTGTTGCGGTAGATTTGAAAATTACTTCCGGGACAATTCAATATGCTGGGATAGGTGCGATAAGCAATAAATTGGTTAGCAGTAGTAATTTTACAGGATGGTATACAAACAACTTTAAGATTGCCAAGTCCCCTCGCTCTTTTTCTATTGGCATGATTGGTGATAGCATTACTGATGGTGCAGTGCATGGCGCGTGGCCAGCGTGGTGTGCAGAAGCTCTTGATGGATCTCTAGGAATCAGAATAAATGGCATTGAGAACCGTGCTATTTCAGGTCAGACATTAATTAAGCAAATTGAAAATCTTGCTGGTAACCCATTTGTGGATGCTAATGTTGTCGTTATATTCATAGGCACTAATGACATTCAAGGAGGAAACGACTTGGGATCATTTTCATTAACCATGAATAAGGTTATTAATGATCTTCTTTTACAAGACAGAAGGATTGTAATTGTCATTCCACCAATGTGGTACTTAAAAGACGACAGAAAAAATTTGGCTTATGCACTAACAAATAACTCCAATAAAGGTGGTGATATTCGGGCAGAAATTGGAAGGGTTGCGGCAGATAATGGTCTGCAGTTAGTTGATATGACCTGTGTTACAGGACCAGTAAATCCTGATTATGTATCATCAGATTTTGCAGACTCTATGTTACGGGATAACTTACATCCAACCGCATATGCATATCGTATTTTTGGTTATGAAATTGCCAAGGCAATCGCTGCTGAAGTTTGCCCTGTTGTAGAAATCCCATCAGAATGGATACCAATAAACTCTTTCCCGGCTGGTGTAAAAGGTTCTTTGAAATTTAGATATGTGAGTGGAGGAGTTGAACTTTCTGGAGAGGTTAGTTGCGAAAAACCATTCAACGGCATAATAGCTTCTATACCTTCACATATATCACCATCTTCAATTAAGAGATATGTTCAATGGGGGAGTAGAGAACTAATTAGAACAGAAATAGATTCAGATGGGAATGTTAAGGTTGCAAATTATAGCAGTAATGTAATATCAATGGATAATATTTTCATCTAATATTACCACACGCAATGCCAAGATATTAGACATTGCGTGTGGGATAGGCTATTTGCTTTGGCTGGCTTTAATTGACACTTTACTTCCTATTCTTAATGATGAAAGCAAGTCACCAACAATAACCCGAGATGATTTTCTTATTGGCTTTTCGATTAAATAATAAACAGCCTGAGATGCTAAAAGTGATACTGATACATTAATCACCACGAATGTGGTAAAAGACATATTACTATATCCATATATATCAATCATTGCAGGTAAGTTAGTAACAACAAGCCAATGCGTAAGATAAAGACTGTAACTTGAGTCACCAAGGGTAACTAGAAGTTTATTTGCTTTTATGTTTACACGTTCAAGTGTGAGAGCTATAGCAACAACACAAAACGCTGCTCCTCCACAAAGTAATGGCCTGGCGAAAGAACCAAGATAAGTAACAACTGAGTTTATCTGATACAAACCTCCACATAGCGCGCAAACAGCAAGCAAAGGGACAATCATTTTTATGCTCAATTTATTAGATTTAAAAATTGAGTAAAGATAGACACCAAGAACAAACTCAATCATGAAAGGATGAAGAAAAATTGTCATTACACCGGGAGGCACTGATGATGAAAATGACGGAATGCCAGCGACTGCTACAAGAGCCATTAGAATGGAGAAGAACTTTAAAGGCTTAGATCCAAACAATAAACAAATTGAAAAAAGAACATAGAACCAGAATTCGTATATTAGTGTCCACCCAACTGAATATATTGGCCCCCTTGTCCAGTTGGTGAATGTCAGAGACTGAAATAGCCAATCAAAAGAAGTTTTAGCAAAATTGTAATTTTCGCTCAGATACCAAGGGCAAACTGTAAGGTTAGGAGGGCAGGATATGGACATAAAGGCAAGTATGTATGCCACAAAAATAAACATCCAATAAAGAGGGACGACTCTGAAAACCCTTTTAATAAAAAACTCAACAGAGTTTTGTATGTTGCTACCTTTCATTCCGTTTGAAACAAACGCCATGATAAATCCTGATATCGCAAAGAAGATATCAACACCAAAAGCTCCGATTGCAAAGAGATCCGGCTTAATTCCTATGCCTGAGTATCTACTGATTTGCAGGTGAGCAAAGACAACTGAGAAGGCAGCAAAAAATCTTAGTGCCTGGATGTTATAGATGGTTTCTCTCATTAGAACTATGATCCATTATACAATCCGCATCCTTTCAATGAGCATATTGATAACCCGAGAACTCAATACCCCGAGAGTAGCTCTTCGAGTAAAATCACTGTAGTTGATAGTGTGCGAAAATTCTGATTTTAAGTGTGGTAATTCTATTCGTGGCAAAAGATACGTCAACTGGTATTTAAAATACATTTAACTTATTGAATATTAAGTTGAAAAATCAAGTTGGCTATGATGTGGTAATTTGCCGCAAAGCGGCACACACAAGCTTTGCATCGGTTTGCAAGGCTTTGTGTTGCTTTCTTATGACACCTTTTCATCCAGCCAATCGGCCCACCACTGCATCATCTCGCGGCGCGTGTCGAGATAGGCGGCATGGTTATAAACAGATCTGGTACCACCGCTGACGTGTGCCAGCTGCGTTTCTATAGCATCACTGTTCCAGTGCTTCTCGTTCAGCACAGTACTAAACTGGTGCCTGAAACCGTGACCGCTTGTCTGTCCTTCATAGCCAATGCTACGAATCACACCAAGAACAGCGTTCTCGCTGATTGGCTTCTTCCTGTCGTTTCTGCCGGGGAAGCAAAGCGAATACTGACCGGTTATATGCTGCAATACTTTAAATAGCTCAACGACCTGATCTGACATAGGAACGATGTGAAGCTTCCTGCCTTTCATTACCGACGGGTCGATGCTGATAATCCTGTTCTCATAATCTATTCCTGACCATACCAGCGATCTCATCTCGACGGTTCTCATAGCTGTATAGTGCAATACCTGCGCGGCAATCTTCATTACTACCCAGCCACCGTACGCATTAAGAGCCCGCTGGAATTCATGTATGCGATGCATGGGAAGGAAAGGGTAGTTGTTCTTGCGATATCCTTTCATGGCCCCTGCAAGGTCTGGCGATGGATTGTATTTTGCTCGTCCGGTTACGATCGCATAACTGAAAACCTCACCGCATCTGCGCCTCGCTTTATCAGCTCGTTCCATTGCGCCTCTGTCCTCGAACAGCCTGATGACCTTCAGCAGAGTCATAGGCTCGACTTCCTCCATGCGTAAATGACCGATGATCGGCAGTATGTCATCCGTGAACATACTCATCATCTCGTCAGCATATCCTTTCGACCACACCTTTGATTTGTGAGCATGCCATTCTCGGAAAATGTCACCGAATGAATCGGCTACAGCTTCTTTCTCTTTCTTTTTAATGGCTTGCTTTTGTTCTGCCGGATCAACACCTGCCAGCAACTTCATTTTTGCTTCTGACTGTTTTGACCTGGCCTCTGTGAGAGATATTTGAGGATATGGTCCGATAACGAGTGTCTTTTCCTTCCCTTCGAATCGGTACCGCATACGCCACACCTTTTTCCCTGACGGGGGAACGAACAGGAATAGCCCTCCGGCATCTGCCAGGCGATATGATTTTTCCGCAGGCTTTGCTGCGTCTATTTGCTTTACCGTAAGCATGCGGGCATAAATCCATGGTCATTTTTCAGTGTGCCCACACTATGCCCGCAAAAGTTTGGCGTAGTCAATTCATGTTGAGTAATGCGCGGTAACGTCGAAATGTTTGTGTGACAGTGATATCAGGGATTTTGGTAATGAGAGGAAATGGCGGGTAACGAAGAAATGGTGTCCCCTGCAGGAATCGAACCTGCAACTAGCCCTTAGGAGGGGCTCGTTATATCCATTTAACTAAGGGGACGAGGCGGCACGAGTATAGCCTTATTTACACTTTGCGTTAAGCGCATCGCCGCCTGACTGCTCAAAGAGTCACCATTCAGGTCGATTTTTTTGTCGATTTATCATCATTTTCCCGTGCCTTAAGCTCAGCTTTGCGTTTGTTCGACATGTCGTTACGAATTTGGGCATGGCTTAAAAGCGCGAAGATAAACGTTCCGCCGCAAATGTTTCCTGCCAGCGTCGGAAGGGCAAACGGCCAGAAGAAATCGCTCCAGTGAAGCGTACCGTTAAAGACCAGATAGAGGATTTCAACGGTACCGACCACAATATGCGTGGTGTCCGCCAGCGCAATCAGCCAGGTCATCAATATGATCACCACAATTTTGGCGCTTCCCGCTGAAGGAAACATCCAGACCATTGTGGCGATAATCCAGCCTGAGATGATGGCGTTTGAGAACATCTCGACCGGCGTGTTTTTCATTACGTCCATGCCGATTTTCACAAACGCATCCCGGGTGGGTTCATCAAAGATCGGCATATATTCAAACGCCCATGCCGCGATGCCCGTGCCGATGATATTACCCAGCAGAACCACGCTCCAGAGCCGCATCAATAAACCGAAATTACCGAGTGTGGGGTTTTGCATCACCGGCAGAACGGCGGTCACCGTGTTCTCGGTAAACAGCTGCTGGCGGGCCATGATGACAATAATAAAGCCGAAGGTATAGCCGAGGTTTTCCAGTAAAAATCCACCGGGTACGCCTTCCAGCTGCACATGAAATATCCCTTTCGCAAGCAGAGATGCGCCCATTGAGAGTCCGGCAGCAATGGCTGACCAGAAGAGGGCCATCGCGTCGCGCTCCATCTCTTTTTCACCATCCTGGCGTATATGCTCGTGGATGGCCATTGCGCGGGAGGGGAGGCGATCTTCATCAATTTCTATCTTCTCGCCGCGCGCTTTCTCCTCGCTTTCAATTTCAAGCTCCTCAGTGCTCTCACCAATTTTTTCTTCGCCTACATCTTTCATATCTGCTCCCGGAGGTTGATCTTTCTGTTAAGCGTAGCGGCTTTTATCGGGATGCCTGTGGGGATGCTCTTAAATTGGCGGCAATGACAACAAAGGTGATACATCTCTTTCAAAGTCATTATAAAATTGCCAGCGAAACGAATTCCAAAAGCCAGGCTATGCTGAGATCAGAGTCACGGTGGTTACTGCCCGTAATTGTGCTCATAGACATCGGTAAACGTGCTGTTACAATCGCTTGCACGTTTACAGACGGAGCGTCAACGGCTCCGTTACGGATGGCAATCAACGATAGCCATACTGAACAGGGAGATATTTATGAAACTTCGGCTGTCGGCGCTTGCGCTTGGCGCGACGATGCTTGTGGGCTGCGCCAGCTCCGGTGAGCAAACGGGACGCTCCGATCCTCTCGAAGGATTTAACCGCTCAATGTATAGCTTCAACTACAACGTACTGGACCCGTATGTGGTTCGTCCGGTGGCAGTAGCATGGCGCGATTATGTTCCACAACCTGCGCGTAACGGGTTAAGTAACTTTACCAGCAACCTCGAAGAGCCTGCGGTAATGGTGAACTACTTCCTGCAGGGCGACCCGTATCAGGGGATGGTCCACTTTACCCGCTTCTTCCTGAACTCCATTCTGGGGATGGGTGGCTTTATTGATGTTGCAGGTATGGCTAACCAGAAACTGCAGCGTGAACAACCGCACCGTTTCGGCAGCACGATGGGACACTATGGCGTCGGGTATGGTCCGTACGTGCATTTACCGTTCTACGGTAGTTTCACCCTCCGTGATGATGGCGGCGATATGGTGGATACGCTGTATCCGGTTCTGTCGTGGCTGACCTGGCCGCTGTCGGTGGGTAAATGGACGGTGGAAGGGATTGAAACCCGCGCGCAACTGCTCGACTCCGATGGTCTGCTGCGCCAGTCTTCTGACCCGTACATTATGGTGCGTGAAGCGTACTTCCAGAATCATGACTTTATTGCCAACGGCGGCAAGCTGAAGCCGGAAGAGAATCCAAACGCGAAGGCGATCGAAAACGAACTAAAAGATATCGATTCGGAGTAAATAAAAAAGGTGAGCAATGCTCACCTTTTTTGATTCCAGCGCGATTAGAACGCGTAGTTGAAGTTCGTACCGAACAGCCAGGCTTTACCTTCAGAGGTAAACTCGTACGGACCTTCCTTGAACGTCACTTTCTGACCGTGCATATAAGATACGCCCGCATCGATGGATGCATTCTCGTTCAACGCATAGGTCGCGCCAGCACTTAACCAGAAGCGGTCCTGATCCGGAATGGAAATGGAACGTTTATCTGCCGGAACCGGGCTGTCGTCAAATGCGATACCGGAGCGGAAAGTCCAGTTCTTATCGTAGTAGTAGGTGGTACCCAACGCTATACGATAGGCGTCGTGGAAGCTTTCGTCCTTATAGAACAGCGTTTGACCATTGGTACCGGTCGCTTTCAGCTCCTGGAACTGACTCCAGCTGGTATAGGCCAGGCTATAGTGAATAGCCCACTGTGGCGCAACGCGGTTGTAACCGGAGACTTCCCACATTTCTGGCAAATGCAGTGACAGTGAACCTGGAACGGTCTGGTTGGACGTTCCCCAAGGAATGGTGGTGCCCGCACCTGGAACCAGATTGTTCACAGGCGTCAGGATACCGCTCTTGTAATCGCCGTCGAAGTCAATTTTCACTTCGGAACGATAGGTCAGGCCCCAACGGTTGTTTTTATCCAGCTCGTACAGGATACCGGCGTTCCAGCCATAGCCCCACTCATCACCTTCAAGACTGGCAATTTTATTGCTGTTTTTAGGCAGGCGAGCGGTCTGTTCCCCGGAATAACGTTCGATCTTCGCATCGGCGTAGACGGCATCAAAGCCCAGGCCAAAACTCCAGTTATCGTTCAGGCGATACGCACCGCTCAGGTTGAGGTTCAGCGTAGTAAGGTCTGTTTTACCGCCGTATTCACCAGCCGGGTAGTTGTTATTGAACTCGGTAGCCAGGCCGTAGTTAGACGTTACCGATGCACCCCAGCCAAACTGTTCGTTGATAGGTGCAACGAAGTGCAGGTTTGGGATCCATGCTGTTGGGGCAATATTGTCTGCTTTAAGGCTCGCACCCGTGTAAGGCGACTTACCAGAAACGTTGACATCAGGATCGATATAAACCGCACCGGCAGAAAAAGTCGGACGATCGAACATCATGATCAACGCGGGGTTACGACTCGCGTTACCCGCATCATCAGCGATAGCGCCTTCCCCGGAATACGCACGGCCAAGGCCAGAGGAAGAAAATTCGTTTAACTGAAAGCCCGCTGACCAGGCGGAAGTGGAGA
Organism: Enterobacter cloacae complex sp. ECL352; assembly: GCF_020149545.1. Lineage (NCBI taxonomy): Bacteria > Pseudomonadati > Pseudomonadota > Gammaproteobacteria > Enterobacterales > Enterobacteriaceae > Enterobacter > Enterobacter cloacae complex sp. ECL352. The sequence goes on along the minus strand of NZ_CP083709.1, from coordinate 952,586 downwards.
CGAGTGCCACTGCGACTGCCAGCGCAGTCTTGTTGAACAGGGTTTTCTGGCTCATGACCATAACCTCATTGAGTTATTTTTATTCAATAATTGTTACATACCGTAACAGGAGCGCGAAGTGTAGGGTCTGAGGTATGACAGACAAATCAGACCAGTGGCCAGAGTATAGGTCTGACCAGCCGGAATGTTGCAAGTTTGTTTATTAATATTTTCAAACATGTTTCGTGAAACGAGATCTGGTTGGCAAAATTGTGACCATCACGACTCACCCAAAAGGGTGGTTTTTGTTTTAGATCATTTTTTAGTGTGATATTGGTCACTTCTCCGATTTTGCGCCATTAACGGCTGGAGAGCGCCCGCGCCGGGGCGTAAAATATCAGCATCGTGTCTATCTCGCGCGCTGCGCGAATACAGAGGAAATTGAGCTATGAGTAAATGCAGTGCTGATGAAACCCCGGTTTGCTGCTGTATGGATGTTGGGACCATCATGGACAACACCGATTGCACCGCCTCTTACAGCCGTGTATTCACCAACCGTGCCGAAGCGGAAGAGACCCTGACTGCGCTGAGCAAGCGTGCGCGTGACGTTGAATCCGATCCGTGTGAAATCAAGTCTACCTTTACCGAAGTGGAAGGCGGCGTGAAGCTGGACATCGACTTTATCTTCGCCTGCGAAGCAGAAACGCTGATTTTCCAGCTGGGCCTGCGTTAATCTCTGCGGCCTGATGCCCTCACCCCCAGCCCTCTCCCACGGGAGAGGGTGCAAACACTAAAAACGGTAACCTGTGGGTTACCGTTTTGCTTTTTCCTTGCGCACCCGGCAACAAACCGCACAAATGCCTCTGCCATGCAGGGGCATTTTCTTTTTCTTCTCTGTGTTTTAGCTCGCACTTTTTCGTTTCCCCGATTGGCTGAATGTAAAAAAATGGTTAAGACTATTATCAGGTCAGACCACTTTATGTTTGCGAAAATTTTTTACAGGGGAGTGTTATGAGTCAGGCATTACCGCTTATTACCCGTCAGGGCGATCGCATTGCCATAGTCAGTGGATTGCGCACGCCATTTGCGCGTCAGGCAACGGCGTTTCATGGCATACCGGCCGTCGACCTGGGGAAAATGGTAGTGGGGGAGATGCTGGCTCGCAGCGAAATTCCGCCTGAGGTCATCGAACAGCTGGTATTCGGTCAGGTCGTGCAGATGCCTGAAGCCCCCAATATTGCGCGTGAAATCGTCCTCGGTACCGGGATGAACGTGCATACCGATGCCTACAGCGTCAGCCGCGCCTGCGCAACCAGCTTTCAGGCTGTGGCTAACGTCGCTGAAAGCCTGATGGCGGGCACTATTCGCGCCGGGATTGCGGGTGGAGCGGACTCCTCTTCGGTGCTGCCAATTGGGGTCAGTAAAAAGCTGGCGCGCATCCTGGTGGATGCCAATAAAGCCCGCACGACGGGTCAGAAACTCAAACTCTTCTCGCGTTTACGCCTGCGCGATCTCATGCCTGTACCACCTGCCGTCGCGGAATACTCCACCGGCCTGCGCATGGGCGATACCGCCGAGCAGATGGCAAAAACGTACGGCATTACGCGTGAACAGCAGGATGCCCTGGCGCATCGTTCACATCAGCTTGCGGCAAAAGCCTGGTCGGAAGGCAAGCTGGCCGACGAGGTCATGACCGCCTATATTCCCCCCTACCGTGAACCGCTTGCGGAAGATAACAATATTCGCGGCACCTCAACGCTGGCGGATTACGCCAAACTGCGCCCGGCGTTTGACCGCAAACACGGCACGGTGACGGCGGCGAACAGTACGCCGCTGACGGATGGTGCCGCCGCCGTGATCCTGATGACCGAATCCCGCGCGAAGGAGCTGGGCATCACTCCCCTGGGCTATCTACGCAGCTATGCCTTCACCGCAATTGATGTCTGGCAGGACATGCTGTTAGGTCCGGCGTGGTCCACGCCGCTGGCGCTGGAGCGTGCGGGGCTGACGCTGGCTGATTTAACCCTGATCGATATGCACGAAGCGTTTGCCGCGCAAACCCTGGCAAACGTACAGCTGCTGGCAAGCGAGCGTTTCGCGCGCGATGTGCTGGGCCGCGCCCATGCCACAGGCGAAGTGGATCAAAGTAAATTCAACGTGCTGGGCGGCTCTATCGCCTACGGTCATCCATTTGCCGCCACAGGGGCGAGGATGATCACGCAAACTTTACATGAACTCCGTCGCCGTGGCGGCGGGTTTGGCCTCGTTACCGCCTGTGCGGCGGGTGGCCTTGGCGCAGCAATGGTTCTGGAGGCTGAATAATGGATATGCCATCTGCATTTAATCTGACGGTTCGCCTCGATAACGTGGCCGTTATCACGATCGATGTGCCTGATGAAAAGATGAATACCCTGAAGGCCGAATTTGGTGTTCAGGTGCGCGCGATGCTAAAGCAGATCCGCGACAACAAAGCGATTCGTGGTCTGGTCTTTATCTCTGCCAAGCCGGATAACTTTATCGCCGGCGCGGATATCAACATGATCGCCCGGGCGCAAAGCGCTCTGGAAGCCGAAGAGCTTGCGCGTCAGGGCCAGCAGGTCATGGCGGAGATCAACGGTCTGCCGATCCCGGTCATTGCCGCGATCCACGGTGCCTGTCTGGGCGGCGGGCTTGAGCTGGCGCTGGCCTGTCACAGCCGGATTTGCACCGACGATGCGAAAACGATTCTGGGTCTGCCGGAAGTGCAGCTGGGCCTGCTGCCTGGCTCCGGCGGAACGCAACGGCTGCCGCGCCTGGTGGGCGTAAGCACGGCGCTGGAGATGATCTTAACCGGTAAACAGCTGCGTGCCCGCCAGGCGCTGAAAGCCGGTCTGGTCGATGACGTCGTGCCGCAGTCCATTTTGCTGGAGGCCGCCGTTGAGCTTGCGCTGAAAGGGCGTCAGGCAAAACGTCCTCTGCCGGTACGTGAGCGCGTGCTGGCCGGCCCGCTGGGAAGAACGCTCCTGTTCAACATGGTGGGCAAAAAGACCGAACAAAAAACCAAAGGCAATTACCCGGCGGCAAAGCGGATCCTCGAAGTGATCGAGACCGGGCTGTCGCAGGGAAGCAGCAGCGGCTATGCCGCGGAGGCCAAAGCCTTTGGCGAACTGGCGATGACGCCGCAGTCGCAGGCGCTGCGCAGCATCTTCTTCGCCAGCACGGAAGTGAAAAAAGATCCGGGCAGCGAGGCGCAGCCCGCTCCGCTGCGTGCGATTGGCGTACTGGGTGGGGGGCTCATGGGTGGCGGAATTTCTTTTGTTACCGCCAGCAAAGGCAAATTGCCTGTACGAATCAAAGACATTAATCCTAAGGGGATCAATCACGCGCTACAGTACAGCTGGCAGAACCTTGATCAAAAGGTCAAGCGCCGCCATATCAAGGCAAGCGAGCGCGACAAAACCCTGGCGATGATCTCCGGTACGACGGATTACAGCGGTTTTGCTCACCGCGATCTGGTGATTGAAGCCGTGTTTGAAGATCTGGCGCTTAAGCAGCAGATGGTGGCAGACGTTGAGCAACATTGCGCCCCGCATACCATTTTTGCCTCCAATACGTCGTCATTGCCGATTGGCGATATCGCGGCGAAAGCCGCGCGTCCTGAGCAGGTGATTGGGCTGCACTTCTTTAGCCCGGTTGAAAAAATGCCGCTGGTGGAAGTTATTCCGCACGCGACTACCAGTCCGCAAACTGTTGCCACCGTGGTGAAGCTGGCGAAAAAACAGGGCAAAACCCCGATTGTGGTAGCGGACAAAGCTGGCTTCTACGTCAACCGCATTCTGGCTCCCTACATTAATGAAGCAATGCGGTTGCTGACGGAAGGGGAGAAGATTGAGCACGTCGACGAGGCGCTGGTAAAGTTTGGTTTCCCCGTTGGCCCAATCCAACTTTTGGATGAGGTGGGAATAGACACCGGCACTAAAATTATACCAGTGCTGGAAGCTGCATATGGCGATCGTTTTAGCCCACCTGCAAACATTGTTTCTGCGATTTTGAAGGACGATCGCAAAGGCAGAAAAAATGAACGCGGTTTCTATCTTTACGGCGCGAAAGGGCGTAAAAGCAGGAAACAGGTCGACCCTTCGGTATATGGACTCATTTCGACCACAGGTCAGGGAAAACTGTCCGCCGTTCAGTGCGCTGAGCGCTGCGTGATGATGATGCTCAATGAAGCGGCGCGCTGCTTTGATGAGCAGGTGATTAAGAGTGCACGCGATGGTGACATCGGCGCGGTATTTGGCATTGGTTTCCCGCCGTTCCTTGGCGGCCCGTTCCGTTACATGGATACGCTCGGCGCGGGTGAAGTGGTTGCTATCCTGCAACGTCTGGCTTCGCAATATGGTCCACGGTTTACGCCGTGTGACGAATTATTGCAGATGGCGGAACGCGGCCAGACATTTTGGCCTGCAAGGGAAACTGTCCTCGTAAGCTGAGGTCAAAGAAGGGTAAATCCTGAAGTGAATGGACCTGTTCTGGCGATTTTGTAAACAGAGATTGACTATACTTACGCCATTGAGGTAAAAAACAGCGTTTCATTCACCGAATGGATCAGGCACAATGCCCGGCCATCGGGTTTTCTACCTCTTAGCATTTATCGCGGGTAGTTAACGCCGGTGATTCTGGTTAACAAAAGCGGTGCAATATGCAAGTTTTTATCATGCGTCACGGCGACGCGGCACTCGATGCCGCCAGTGACTCAGTACGTCCTTTGACCGTCTGTGGCTGCGACGAATCTCGTCTGATGGCGACCTGGCTTAACGGTCAAAAAGTGGACATCGAACGCGTTCTGGTGAGTCCGTTCCTGCGTGCAGAACAGACGCTGGATGTGGTAGGGGAGTGTATGAACCTGCCGACCAGTGTAGATGTTCTCCCTGAACTCACCCCGTGTGGCGATGTAGGCCTTGTCAGCGCTTATCTTCAGGCGCTGTGCAATGAAGGTGTCGCTTCCGCGCTGGTCATTTCCCACCTGCCACTGGTTGGCTATCTGGTATCTGAGCTGTGCCCGGGCGAAACCCCGCCGATGTTCACGACATCCGCCATTGCCAATGTTTCTCTCGACGAAACGGGCAAAGGTGTCTTCAACTGGCAAATGAGTCCGTGCAACCTGAAGATGGCAAAAGCTATCTGACGTGACGTGCGATATGGCGGGGTGCAATGTGCTTCCCGCCATTCTGTCAGGGCAACTCTGGCGGCTGCCACTCTTCCACTTCAATCAACACCAGCAACGCGGCATCTCCGCCGTACTCTTTCGGTGCCTGATGAAAAGCCATGACGTGTGGGTGCTGAGCCAGCCACAGCGGCGTCTGTTGCTTGAGGATATGTTTACCGTGGCCGTGCATCACGCAGGCGCAAAAAACATGTTCACGGCGACAGGCGGCGATCAACGCCCCCAGCTCTTGTTTCGCCTGCATCTGCGTTAAACCGTGCAGATCGAGAAACAGCTCCGGCGAATAATCCCCGCGGCGTAATTTTTTCAGCTCAAAATGGCTGACGTCTTCGCGTACGTACTTCACAGCCCCTTGCGTGTTGAGCAGCGGCTGAAATTCATCTGAAAAATAGTGGCTGTTATCGGCCTGCTCCTGCAGAAGACGCTTGACCGGTACTTCGCTGATTTTTTTACGCAGCGGGCGATGGACGATGGTGTCCTGCGTGATTTTACGCGTCCCGGTCATCAGCTGACGGAAGAGCGCCTGATCCTCCTCGCTGAGCGATGTTTTCTTTTTCATTCGTCATTCTCATCTCGTATTTCCGACAGTGTACCCGACTAAATGCATTTTTTAACCTCAAGCGAGACGCGTCATTGCTGATTTATCGCCGTCTTCATGGCAAACTAGCCGCCGAAAATTATGCGAGCATGCCCTGGAGGAAAGAGTGGATAAAATATTTGTCGATGAAGCAGTAAACGAGCTGCATACCATACAGGACATGTTGCGCTGGTCGGTTAGCCGCTTCAGCGCCGCTAATATCTGGTACGGTCACGGTACCGATAACCCGTGGGATGAAGCCGTGCAGCTGGTGCTGCCGTCTCTCTACCTGCCGCTGGATATTCCGGAAGACATGCGCACCGCGCGCCTGACTTCCAGCGAAAAACACCGCATCGTTGAGCGCGTGATCCGCCGCGTGAACGAGCGCATTCCGGTCGCCTATCTGACCAACAAAGCCTGGTTCTGCGGCCACGAGTTCTATGTCGATGAACGCGTGCTGGTGCCGCGCTCGCCGATTGGCGAGCTGATCAACAACCACTTTGACGGTCTGATTGGCCATCAGCCGCAGCACATTCTCGATATGTGTACCGGCAGCGGCTGCATCGCGATTGCCTGCGCGTACGCCTTCCCGGAAGCGGAAGTGGACGCCGTCGATATCTCCACCGACGCGCTGGCCGTGACCGAGCACAACATCGAAGAGCATGGGCTCATCCATCACGTTACGCCAATTCGCTCTGACCTGTTCCGCGATCTGCCGACGCTGCAGTACGATCTGATCGTCACCAACCCGCCGTACGTCGATGCTGAAGACATGTCCGATCTGCCGAACGAATACCGTCACGAGCCGGAGCTGGGTCTGGCGTCAGGCTCTGATGGCCTGAAGCTGACCCGCCGCATTCTGGCCTGCGCGCCGGATTACCTGACCGACGACGGCGTTCTGATTTGTGAAGTGGGCAACAGCATGGTACATCTGATAGAGCAGTACCCGGATGTGCCGTTCACCTGGCTTGAGTTCGACAACGGCGGTGACGGCGTCTTTATGCTGACTAAAGCGCAGCTGCTCGACGCGCGCGAACACTTCAGCATCTATAAAGATTAATCCAGCGGGCTTCGGCCCGTTTCACAACGCTCAAACACAAACTACAACATCGGAGCCGTGATGGCAGGAAACAGTATTGGACAGGTATTCCGCGTGACCACCTTTGGCGAGTCGCACGGGCTGGCGCTGGGCTGTATCGTTGATGGCGTACCGCCAGGCATCGAACTGACCGAAGCCGATTTACAGCACGACCTCGACCGTCGTCGCCCGGGCACCTCTCGCTACACCACGCAGCGTCGCGAGCCGGACCAGGTCAAAATTCTCTCCGGCGTCTTTGAAGGGCGCACTACCGGGACCAGCATTGGCCTGCTGATCGAAAACACCGATCAGCGCTCCCAGGACTACGGCGCCATCAAAGACGTCTTCCGTCCGGGCCACGCCGACTACACCTACGAACAAAAGTACGGCTTCCGCGACTATCGCGGCGGCGGACGTTCTTCCGCGCGTGAAACCGCGATGCGCGTGGCGGCAGGGGCGATTGCTAAGAAATACCTGCAGCAGAAATTTGGCATCGTTATCCGCGGCTGTCTGACCCAGATGGGCGACATTCCGCTGGCGATCAAAGACTGGGATCAGGTTGAACAAAACCCGTTCTTCTGCGCCGATGCCGACAAGCTTGAGGCGCTGGACGAACTGATGCGTGGCCTGAAAAAAGAGGGCGACTCCATTGGCGCGAAAGTGACCGTGGTAGCAGACGGCGTCCCGGCTGGCTGGGGCGAGCCGGTATTCGACCGTCTCGACGCCGACATTGCCCACGCGCTGATGAGCATCAACGCGGTGAAGGGCGTAGAGATTGGCGACGGCTTTGACGTGGTTCAGCTTCGCGGCAGCCAAAACCGCGATGAGATTACGAAAGCGGGCTTCCAGAGCAACCATGCGGGCGGCATCCTGGGCGGTATCAGCAGCGGGCAGCAGATTGTTGCCAACATCGCGCTGAAGCCAACTTCCAGCATCACCGTGCCGGGCCACACGATTAACCGCGATGGCGAAGAAGTTGAGATGATCACCAAAGGACGTCACGATCCGTGCGTGGGGATCCGCGCGGTGCCGATCGCAGAAGCGATGCTGGCGATCGTGCTGATGGATCACTTCCTGCGCCAGCGCGCGCAGAATGCGGATGTGACGACCACCATTCCACGCTGGTAAACATGAAAAAAACCGCAATTGCTCTGCTGGCGCTGCTTGCCAGTGGAGCCAGTCTGGCCGCGACGCCATGGCAAAAAATCACCCACCCGGTGGCGGGGAGCGCGCAGTCCATTGGCGCCTTTTCCAACGGCTGTATCGTCGGTGCCCAGGAGCTTCCTCTCCAGTCTGATACCTATCAGGTGATGCGCACCGATCAGCGACGTTATTTCGGCCACCCGGATCTGGTGCTGTTCATCCAGCGTCTGGGAAACCAGGTGCATAACCTTGGGCTGGGCACGATGCTGATTGGCGATATGGGGATGCCTGCCGGCGGGCGTTTTAACGGTGGACACGCCAGCCACCAGACCGGACTGGATGTCGATATCTTCCTGCAGCTGCCGAAAACGCGCTGGACCTCCGCCCAACTGCTGAAACCGCAGGCGCTGGATCTGGTGGCGAGCGACGGTAAGCGCGTTGTGCCGTCCCTGTGGACGCGGGACGTATCCAGCATGATCAAGCTGGCGGCAGAAGATAACGACGTCACGCGGATTTTCGTTAACCCGGCCATCAAGCAGCAGCTCTGCCTGGATGCCGGAACCGATCGCGACTGGCTGCGCAAAGTGCGCCCGTGGTTCCAGCATCGTGCGCATATGCACGTTCGTCTGCGCTGCCCGGCGAATAGCCTGGAATGTGAAGATCAGCCGCTACCACCGCCAGGCGATGGCTGCGGTGCGGAACTGCAAAGCTGGTTTGAACCGGCAAAACCTGGAACCTCTAAGCCTGAGAAGAAGACACCGCCTCCGTTGCCGCCTTCCTGCCAGGCGCTACTGGATGAGCATGTACTTTAATGGATAATTTCGTCGATCTGTTTATGGTGTCGCCGCTGCTGCTGGTGGTGCTGTTCTTTGTGGCCATGCTGGCCGGTTTTATCGACGCGCTCGCGGGCGGCGGCGGGTTGTTAACCGTGCCCGCGCTGCTGGCGGCGGGCATGAGTCCGGCGCAGGCGCTTGCCACCAACAAGCTGCAGGCCTGCGGCGGTTCGCTCTCGGCGTCGCTCTATTTTATCCGCCGCAAGGTGGTGAGCCTTGCCGATCAGAAGCTCAATATCCTGATGACCTTTATCGGCTCCACGTCGGGCGCGCTGCTGGTTCAGCACGTGCAGTCCGATATTTTGCGCCAGATTCTGCCGATTCTGGTCATCTGCATCGGGCTTTACTTCCTGCTGATGCCAAAGCTCGGTGAAGAAGACCGCCAGCGTCGCCTGTACGGCCTGCCGTTTGCCCTGATTGCCGGGGGCAGCGTGGGTTTTTACGACGGTTTCTTCGGGCCGGGGGCGGGTTCATTTTATGCGCTGGCGTTCGTGACGCTGGCCGGGTTTAACCTCGCCAAATCCACCGCCCATGCCAAAGTGCTCAACGCGACCTCAAACGTCGGCGGCCTGCTGCTGTTTATCATCGGCGGCAAGGTTATCTGGGCAACCGGATTTGTGATGATGGCAGGGCAGTTCCTGGGCGCGCGCGCGGGCTCGCGTCTGGTATTAAGCAAAGGACAAAAACTTATTCGCCCGATGATCGTCATCGTCTCGGCCGTAATGAGCGCCAAACTTCTTTATGACAGCCATGGACAGGAGATCCTCACCTGGTTGGGGATGCACTAATGAACAGTACGCATAAATACGAACAGCTGATTGAGATTTTCGACGGCTGTTTTGCTGACGATTTTAATACCCGTCTGATTAAAGGCGACGACGAACCGATCTATCTTCCTGCTGATGCGGAGGTTCCGTATAACCGCATCGTCTTTGCCCACGGCTTTTATGCCAGCGGCTTGCACGAGATTTCGCACTGGTGCATTGCGGGGAAAGCGCGGCGCGAGCTGGTGGACTTCGGTTACTGGTACTGCCCGGACGGACGTGATGCCGCCACTCAGGGCCAGTTTGAAGATGTGGAAGTGAAGCCGCAGGCGCTGGAATGGCTATTCTGCGTCGCGGCGGGTTTCCCGTTCAACGTCAGCTGTGACAACCTCGAAGGCGACTTCGAGCCAGACCGTATCGTCTTCCAGCGCCGCGTTCACGCGCAGGTGATGGAATATCTTGAGAAAGGCATCCCGGAACGTCCGGCACGCCTGATCGAGGCCTTACAGAATTATTACCACACGCCGGTTATCACGGCGGAATGCTTCCCTTGGCCGGAAGATCTTTAACAGAGGAAAGAAGATGATCGCAGAATTTGAATCACGCATTCTGGCGTTAATTGATGACATGGTGGAACACGCCAGTGATGATGAGCTGTTCGCCAGCGGTTATCTGCGTGGTCACCTGACGCTCGCGGTAGCCGAGCTGGAAGCGGGAGACGATCACTCTGCCGACGCCGTTCACGCTGAAGTCACTCGCAGCCTGGAAAAAGCCATTCTGGCCGGGGAGCTCTCGCCGCGCGACCAGTCTCTGGTGTTAGGCATGTGGGACACTTTGTTCCAGCAGGCGAAAGCGAAGTAAGTGTTTCACCTCCCTCTCCCTGTGGGAGAGGGACGGGGTGAGGGCACCAGACCGCACCCTACTTAACCTTCTTCCCCTTCAGCAGTTTCCGTACCCACAATCGATTCGGATTCAGCCCCGCAAGCGTAACCCTGTCCAGCGGAATCGGCTCGCCGCTCATTTGCGCGGCTAACACTTCCGCCAGCAGCGGCGCGGAACAGAGCCCGCGAGACCCTAATCCACCCAGCATAAACAGCTCCGGATACACCGGCGAGGTCACCGCCGTTTCCTTGCGTTCAGCAAGATCCTGATAGGCCTCAAGCGTCGCGTCGTAGTCCGCCACATTTCCCGCCATCGGCAAATGGTCGCGAGTGGCGCAGCGCACGCCGCAGCGCGCGTCACCCTCGCTGACGTCAACCTCTCTCGCCCACGCCGCATCCGGGAAACAGTCAATCAGGCGCTGGCGGTTCTGGGCCTGATCCGCTTCGCTGTAGCGCATATCCGCTTCGCCACGATGGTAGCTGGCCCCGATGCAGTGGTGGCCGTTAGACGGATTTTGCGGCGTCAGATAGCCGTCATAGCACAGCACCTGACGCAGTTTGCTCAGTTCGGGCGCGGAAGGAATATGGCTTACCTGGCCGCCGACCGGATAAACCGGCAATGATTCTGTCTGGATAAACTGGCTGATGTGATGCCCGTTTGCCAGCACAACGCTGGCATGACTCGCCTCTTTGCCATCGGCAAAACGCAGATTCCAGCGTTCTGTCCGGCTCAACGATTCAACCTTGTGAGCATAATGCGCCGTCAGCCCGCGCGACTGCACCAGGGCAATGACCGCCGCGGTCAGTTCAGCCGGGCACAGCCAGCCGCCGAGCGGATACTGAATGCCCCCACACCCGGTTTCCACGCCAGCGGTGTCTGCCACCTCTTGCGCACTTACCGCGCGTGCAATCTCGTCAGGCAGGCCCAGTGACAGCATCTGCGTGATTTTTTGCTGGCTCTTTTCATCCCAGCCGAGCTGCGTCACGCCGCACCAGTCATGATCGAACGCCACCGGCAGGGCGTCATACAGGCGACGAGCGAAGGTAAACGCCGCCGGGAAAAACCGGAACAGGGCCGGGTCGTGCGCGCTTAAAAGCGGATAGAGCGCACCCTGGCGGTTGCCGGATGCGCCGCTTGCTGGCGCGTCGTCAGCACAGTAGAGCGTGACCTGCCAGCCACGGTGGAGAAGCGCGAGAGACAGCAGAGCGCTGGCGATCCCCCCGCCGACTATCGCCACCTCACGGGATGCGCTGGCGCCGCGTGCAAACCAGGGGGCACTTGCGGGGATATCCAGCGTCTGCTCCATTCTGCCGACCAGCATGTCGCGTTTGCGGCCAAAACCTTTGGTTTTCTGCATGGTAAAGCCCGCCTCCTGCAGCCCGCGGCGGACAAAGCCTGCCGAGGTGAAGGTGGCAAGCGTTGCGCCCGGGCGCGCCAGCCGCGCCATCGCGCTAAACAGATGCTGGCTCCACATGTCCGGGTTTTTGGCGGGGGCAAAGCCGTCAAGGAACCACGCGTCCACCGTCTGATTCATCGAATCATCGAGCGTATCGGTCAGGTCATTGATGTCGCCAAGCCATAAATCCAGCGTCACGCGTCCGCCGTCCAGAATCAGACGGTGGCAGCCGCCGATGTGGGGTGGCCACTGCGCCTGAAGCTGCTCCGTCCAGGCAGCAAGCTCTGGCCAGCGCTGATGAGCGAGCCGCAGATCGTGCGCGGTGAGCGGGAATTTTTCAAAACTGATGAAATGTAATCTTTGTAGCGTAGCCTCAGGGTGGGCAGCGTGAAACTGGTCAAACGCCTGCCAAAGGGTCAGAAAATTGAGCCCGGTACCGAATCCGCTTTCCGCGACCACAAACAGGCTCCGCGGATGCTCCGGGAAGCGGGTGCTGAGCTGGTTTCCGTCGAGGAAAACATAGCGAGTTTCTTCGAGTCCGTTATCATTAGAAAAATAGACGTCATCAAAATCTCGGGAAACAGGTGTACCCTCAGCGTTGAATTCGAGGTTGGCGGGTTGTATAGCGTTTTGTTTCACGTAAGTTACTCGTCTGACAGGCAGTGGCACGATCTTAACGATGTGAGTCCATCGGTGCAAATTTCCGCAGAAAATGTCTGATCGGACTTGTTCGGCGTACAAGTGTACGCTATTGTGCGACTCGAAACTTACTATAGTGCGACTTACAGAGGTATTGAATGAAACGTGCAGTGATTACTGGCCTGGGCATTGTTTCCAGCATCGGTAATAACCAGCAGGAAGTCCTGGCATCTCTGCGTGAAGGACGCTCCGGGATCACTTTCTCTGAAGAGTTTAAAGATTCAGGTATGCGTAGCCACGTATGGGGTAACGTCAAACTGGACACCACCGGTTTGATTGACCGCAAAGTGGTTCGTTTCATGAACGATGCCTCTATTTATGCTTATCTCTCCATGCAGGAAGCGATCAAAGATTCCGGCCTGAGCGAAGAGGTTTATCAGAACAACCCGCGCGTGGGTCTGATCGCCGGTTCCGGCGGCTCATCAAAAGCGCAGGTATTCGGCGCTGACGCAATGCGTAGCCCGCGTGGTCTGAAAGCAGTAGGTCCGTACGTGGTAACAAAAGCCATGGGCTCTGCGGTTTCCGCTTGCCTGGCGACCCCATTCAAAATCCACGGTGTGAACTACTCCATCAGCTCCGCGTGTGCGACTTCCGCGCACTGCATCGGTAATGCTGTTGAGCAGATCCAGCTGGGTAAACAGGACATCGTATTTGCTGGCGGCGGCGAAGAGCTGGGCTGGGAAATGGCCTGTGAATTCGACGCGATGGGCGCACTGTCCACCAAGTACAATGAAACTCCGGATAAAGCCTCCCGTACCTATGATGCGCACCGTGACGGTTTCGTTATCGCGGGCGGCGGCGGTATGGTTGTGGTTGAAGAGCTGGAGCATGCCCTGGCACGTGGCGCGCGCATCTACGCTGAAATCGTGGGCTACGGTGCAACGTCTGACGGCGCCGACATGGTTGCGCCATCCGGCGAAGGCGCGGTGCGCTGCATGAAGATGGCGATGCACGGCGTTGACACCCCAATCGACTACCTGAACTCCCACGGTACCTCTACTCCGGTAGGCGACGTGAAAGAGCTGGGTGCGATCCGTGAAGTCTTCGGCGACAACAGCCCGGCAATCTCCGCGACCAAAGCCATGACCGGTCACTCTCTGGGGGCGGCTGGCGTGCAGGAAGCGATCTACTCTCTGCTGATGCTGGAAAACGGCTTTATCGCGCCAAGCATCAACATCGATGAGATGGACGAGCAGGCTGCTGGCCTGAACATCGTGACCAAACCAATGGACGCGACGCTGACCACCGTCATGTCAAACAGCTTCGGCTTCGGTGGCACCAACGCCACGCTGGTTATGCGTAAGCTGAAAGCATAAGTTTTACGTTTGATTCCGGAAGGGAGCCATAAGGCTCCCTTTTTTTATGCATTGACAAGCGGCTGATCTCACAGGCAAACTTCACCCCTCAACATTATCCTCACGATAATGCGTAAGCGTTTAACGTCAACCAACGCACCTTAATCCTGATCATCAGGTAGAGGGGGCGTGGCATTTCCCCGCCTTACTCTTCATTTCGGAGTAAAGCATGACTGCAGTAACTCAAACAGAAACAACCCCTTCAGCGAACGTCTCGCTGTTCCGTATCGCTTTTGCGGTATTTCTGACCTATATGACCGTCGGCCTGCCGCTGCCGGTGATCCCGCTGTTCGTTCATCAGGAGCTGGGCTATGGCAACACCATGGTCGGCATTGCCGTGGGCATTCAGTTTTTAGCCACGGTATTGACCCGCGGTTACGCCGGACGGCTGGCGGATCAGCACGGTGCAAAACGTTCGGCGTTACAGGGGATGTTTGCCTGTGGGCTGGCGGGCGGCGCATGGCTGCTGGCTGCTCTCCTGCCCGTAGAAGCGGCGTATAAATTTGCGCTGCTGGTGCTGGGCCGTTTAATCCTTGGCTTTGGTGAAAGCCAGCTGCTCACCGGCACCCTGACCTGGGGAATGGGTCTGGTGGGGCCGGCACGCTCCGGCAAGGTGATGTCCTGGAACGGCATGGCCATCTATGGCGCGCTGGCCGCAGGCGCACCGCTTGGGCTGCTGATCAATAGCCAGTTTGGGTTTGCGGCGCTGGCTGCCACCACCATGGCTTTACCCCTGCTGGCGTGGGCGTTTAACGGCTCGGTGCGTAAGGTGCCCGCGCACAAAGGCGAGCGTCCTTCCCTGTGGAGCGTGGTCGGCCAAATCTGGCAGCCGGGTCTTGGCCTGGCGCTGCAGGGAGTGGGTTTTGCGGTGATCGGTACCTTCGTCTCGCTCTATTTTATGAGCCGCGGCTGGGCGATGGCCGGTTTTACGCTCACCGCGTTTGGCGGCGCGTTTGTGCTGATGCGCGTGCTTTTCGGCTGGATGCCGGATCGCTTTGGCGGCGTGAAGGTGGCGGTGGCGTCGCTGGTGATTGAAACCATCGGTCTGCTGCTGCTGTGGAATGCACCCGTGGCCTCCGTTGCGCTGCTTGGCGCGGCGCTGACCGGCTGCGGCTGTTCACTGATCTTCCCGGCGCTGGGCGTTGAAGTGGTGAAGCGCGTGGCCCCACAGGTGCGCGGTACGGCGCTGGGCGGCTATGCGGCCTTTCAGGATATCTCATACGGGATAACCGGGCCGCTGGCCGGGGTGTTAGCCACCTCGTTTGGTTATCCGTCCGTCTTTTTGGCCGGTGCGGTTTCTGCGGTGGTTGGGATCGTGGTGACGCTGGTGGCGTTTCGCAGATCGTAGTTTTTGCCCGGTGGCGCTTCGCTTACCGGGCCTACAACCGCACTAGCCGTAGGCCGGGTAAGGCGAAGCCGCCACCCGGCAGTGTTAAGCAACCAGCCAGAAAATCGCCAGCGCAATCAGTAGCGCAATAAACATCAACCCCGGACGCGCAGAGAGCGTTCTGAACGTCTCGACGACCGGCGCAAACAGCGGGCTGTAGATCGGCTGAATGTTTCTCACCTCCGGCACGCCGCCTTCGCGCTCGGCGCGGCGAACGAAGATTTGATTGAGCAGATCCAGCACCTGCGCGGTGGTCAGAACCGTTTGCGGCGTGGCCTGCCAGTTTTGCTGGGCGTAATCCCGGATGACTTCAAACTCGTGCGGCTCAAGCGGCTGCTTCAGTGCCGCCTGGACGGTATGCAGGGTAGGGGCATTCTGGGTGCTGAGCGTCTGGCGCGCCTGGAGCCAGGTCACCAGATGCGTAAACTGTTTGGCCGGTATTAACTCACCCGCCTTCACGCCGGACAGCTCCAGCATGGATTGCCAGATAAGCTTCGTCGGTTCGCCGGTGGCCGCAGCCAGCTTCGTCACCATCTGCTTGAGCGTGTTGTGCTCGGCTGGCAGCAGCGGACGCTCGGTCGCCGGGCGCACCTGAGGCTGCGGAATAGACAGCTCGTTGTTCTGCAGCAGGGTCAGCACGGTTTTGAGCTGGTCGGGCGTCAGCTGGCCCAGCGCGGTCTGACCATACTGCTGGCGAATAAAATCGCTCACCGCCTGCCGGTTATTGCCCTGACCCAGCAGCTCCGTCAGCTGAGCAACAATCTGGCGCGTGGTGTGGTTCTGCTGCGCGGTATTGATACGCTGGTTCAGGTTTTGCTCGGCCGCAGGGAAATGGCGCGACTGCAGCGGTGCGTCGTTCCTCACGCCTAAATCATGCTTTACCCCGGCCCAGACTTCCGCATTTTGCTGTGAAGTCAGCGCAATCAGGCGCGTGATCAGTCGCTCCAGCACGGTGCGCTGTTGCGTGGATAGCGGTTGTTCACCGGCAACGTTTGGCGTGACGGGGCCTTCACCCGGAGGGCGTGGCGGCGTACCTGAAATGGGCTGCATCGTCAAAAATCCTTAAAGTCAAAACTCAGCGTAAACCAGGCATACATATATGCCTGGCGGCGAGATTATGGCACACTTGGCAGGTTTTCTTCCTCTCAAACAGGTACTCAGACGTGAAAATCCTCGTTGATGAAAATATGCCTTACGCCCGTGAGCTGTTTAGCCGCCTGGGTAACGTTAAGGCTGTCCCTGGTCGCCCGATCCCGGTCAACGAACTGGATGACGCAGACGCGCTGATGGTGCGCTCGGTGACTAAAGTAAATGAGGCGTTGCTCGCCGGTAAAGCGATTAAGTTTGTCGGAACCGCAACGGCAGGGACCGATCATGTGGATGATAAATGGCTGAAGCAGGCCGGAATCGGTTTTTCCGCCGCGCCGGGCTGTAACGCCATTGCCGTTGTGGAATACGTTTTCTCCTCCCTGCTGATGCTGGCCGAGCGCGACGGGTTTGCGCTGAAGGACCGCACCGTGGGGATTGTCGGCGTGGGTAACGTCGGCGGGCGCCTGCAAAAGCGCCTTGAAGCGTTAGGGATCCGCACGCTGCTGTGCGATCCGCCGCGTAAAGATAACGGCGATGACGAGGATTTCCGCTCGCTGGATGAGCTGGTTGAACAGTGTGACGTGCTGACGTTCCACACGCCGCTGTTTAAAGAGGGGCCGTATAAGTCGCTGCATCTTGCTGACGAGGCGCTGATCCGTCGTCTGAAGGCTGGCACTATTCTGATAAATGCCTGCCGTGGTCCGGTGGTAGATAACGCCGCGCTGCTGACATGCCTGAACGAAGGACAAGACCTCAGCGTGGTGCTGGACGTCTGGGAGCCGGAGCCGGATCTCAACGTTGAGCTGCTTAACAAGGTGGACGTGGGCACGGCGCATATCGCTGGTTATACCCTGGAAGGCAAAGCGCGCGGTACCACGCAGGTCTTTGAAGCCTACAGCGCCTTTATTGGCCATCCGCAGCAGGTGGCGCTGGATACCTTACTCCCCGCGCCTGAATTTGGCCGCATTACCCTGCACGGCCCGCTCGATCAGGCAACGCTGAAAAGGCTGGTGCATTTGGTGTATGATGTGCGCCGCGATGATGCGCTGCTGCGTAAAGTGGCGGGGATCCCGGGTGAGTTTGATAAGCTGCGCAAGAACTACGTTGAGCGCCGCGAGTGGTCTTCCCTGTATGTAATATGCGACGACGCCCCGGCGGCGACGCTGCTGCATAAGCTGGGATTTAACGCCGTTCATCACCCGGCGCATTAATGTCTTCTTAATGCTCCCTGTCGGATACTCCGACAGGGACGCTTTTTTATTTCTGGAGTAAACCACCATGTCTGAAGGCTGGAACATTGCCATTTTAGGTGCCACGGGTGCCGTGGGCGAAGCCCTGCTCGAAACCCTTGCTGAGCGTCAGTTCCCGGTGGGCGACATCTATGCGCTGGCCCGTACCGACAGCGCAGGTGAGCATCTGCGTTTTAACGGTAAATCCGTCATGGTCCAGGACGCGGCCGCGTTCGACTGGACGCAGGCGCAGCTGGCGTTTTTCGCCGCGGGCGCTGAAGCGACGGCTGCGTACGTTGAAGAGGCGACTAACGCAGGCTGCCTGGTGATCGACCTGAGCGGCCTGTTCTCAATGGAGCCGGATGTGCCGCTGGTGGTGCCGGACGTGAACCCGTTTGTGCTGGCTGACTACCGCAATCGTAACGTTATTGCGGTGCCGAACAGCCTCACCAGCCAGCTGCTGACCGCCCTGAAACCGCTGATCGACGATGGCGGCCTGTCGCGCATTACCGTCACCAGCCTGCTGTCCGCGTCCGCGAACGGCAAAAAGGCCGTTGACGCGCTGGCCGGGCAGAGCGCGAAGCTGCTGAACGGTATCCCGATTGACGAAGACGATTTCTTTGGCCGTCAGCTGGCGTTCAACATGCTGCCGCTGCTGCCGGATCGCGAAGGGTCTGTACGCGAAGAGCGTCGTATCGTCGATGAAGTGCGTAAAATTCTGCAGGACGATGGCCTGATGGTTTCCGCGAACGTCGTGCAGTCTCCGGTCTTCTACGGCCACGCGCAGATGGTCGGCTTTGAAGCCCTCCGTCCGCTGGCGGCTGAAGAGGCGCGCGACGCGTTTGGCCGCGGTGAAGACATCGTGCTCTCTGAAGAGAGCGAGTTCCCGACGCAGGTAGGTGATGCCACCGGTAGCGCGCATCTTTCCGTTGGCTGCGTGCGTAACGATTACGGCATGCCGGAGCAGGTTCAGTTCTGGTCCGTTGCCGATAACGTTCGCTTCGGCGGCGCGCTGATGGCGGTCAAAATCGCTGAAAAACTGGTGCAGGAGTACCTGTACTGATGTCAGACGTGGAACAAAAGCCGGTCCATAGAATTGCCCTCGGAATTGAGTACGACGGCAGTAAATATTATGGCTGGCAGCGTCAGAACGAGGTGCGCAGCGTCCAGGAGAAGCTGGAGAAAGCGCTCTCTCAGGTGGCAAACGAGCCGATTAACGTCCTGTGCGCGGGACGTACGGACGCGGGAGTTCACGGCACGGGGCAGGTGGTGCACTTTGAAACCACCGCCGTGCGTAAGGATGCCGCCTGGACGCTGGGTGTAAATGCGAATTTGCCTGGTGACATTGCGGTGCGTTGGGTAAAAGCTGTGCCGGATGATTTTCACGCGCGCTTCAGCGCCACGGCGCGTCGCTACCGTTATGTCATCTACAACCAGCGCCTGCGTCCGGCGGTGTTAAGCCAGGGCGTCACGCATTTTTATGAACCGCTTGATGCAGAACGTATGCATCGCGCGGCGCAGTGTCTGATTGGTGAAAATGACTTTACGTCGTTTCGTGCGGTGCAGTGTCAGTCCCGCACGCCGTGGCGCAACGTCATGCACATAAACGTCAGCCGTTTTGGCGCGTATGTGGTGGTGGATATCAAAGCCAATGCCTTTGTACATCATATGGTTCGGAATATTGTGGGCAGCCTGATGGAAGTGGGTGCCGGACACCAGCCGGAGAGCTGGATTGCAGACCTGCTGGCAGCGAAGGACAGAACGCTTGCGGCAGCCACGGCGAAAGCGGAAGGATTGTATCTGGTCTCAGTAGACTATCCGGATCGATTTGACCTGCCGAAACCGCCAATGGGCCCGCTGTTTTTAGCGGACTAAACAAAGGTGCAATTAGGGCTTAGACAATATGGACGTAATACGTTTTCTGATTGATTTCATTCTGCATATTGATGTTCACCTGGCAGAGCTGGTCGCGCAGTATGGCGTCTGGGTTTACGCCATTCTGTTCCTCATTCTGTTTTGTGAAACCGGTCTGGTCGTTACCCCATTCCTGCCAGGGGATTCACTGCTGTTCGTTGCCGGGGCGCTATCGGCGTTACCCACTAACGATCTGAACGTGCATCTTATGGTTGTGTTGATGGTGATTGCCGCCATTGTCGGTGATGCGGTCAACTATACGATTGGACGGGTTTTCGGTGAGCGGCTTTTCAGCAATCCTGATTCGAAAATTTTCCGTCGCAGCTATTTAGACAAAACCCATGCGTTTTATGAACGCCATGGCGGGAAAACCATTATCCTTGCGCGTTTTGTGCCTATTGTGCGCACATTTGCACCGTTTGTGGCGGGAATGGGGCATATGTCCTATCGTCATTTTGCGGCATACAACGTGGTTGGCGCGCTGCTGTGGGTACTGCTGTTTACCTACGCAGGCTATCTGTTTGGCGATCTCCCGGTGGTTCAGGAAAACCTTAAGTTACTGATTGTAGCGATTATTGTGCTTTCCGTACTGCCTGGCGTTATCGAAATCATTCGTCACAAACGTGCGGCGGCAAAACAAGCGAAGTAAATGCACACTGGCGGTTCGACCACTTTTTTATCCAAAGTTTCGGGCTGTTATGTTTTAATGTGCAACATTCATGGTCTGTTGGAGGCAAAAATGGCATTATTCGCCTCTTATAGCAAAACTGGCATACGACCAGGTTCAGGCAGAAAGGTTATCAATGAGCTGGATTGAACGAATTAAAAGCAACATTACCCCAACGCGCAAAGCGAGCATTCCTGAAGGGGTATGGACGAAGTGTGATAGCTGCGGTCAGGTTCTGTATCGCGCAGAGCTGGAGCGCAACCTTGAGGTGTGTCCGAAGTGTGACCACCATATGCGTATGTCGGCGCGCAACCGCCTGCATAGCCTGCTGGACGAAGGCTCTCTGGTAGAGCTGGGTAGCGAACTTGAGCCAAAAGACGTGCTGAAGTTCCGCGATTCTAAAAAATACAAAGATCGTCTGGCCTCTGCACAGAAAGAGACCGGCGAGAAAGACGCGCTGATCGTCATGAAAGGCACCCTGCATGAGATGCCGGTTGTCGCCGCTGCTTTTGAGTTCTCCTTTATGGGCGGCTCAATGGGCTCCGTGGTCGGTGCGCGCTTCGTGCGTGCCGTTGAGCAGGCGCTGGAAGACAACTGTCCGCTGATCTGCTTCTCTGCCTCCGGCGGCGCGCGTATGCAGGAAGCGCTGATGTCGCTGATGCAGATGGCGAAAACCTCTGCTGCGCTGGCGAAAATGCAGGAGCGCGGTCTTCCCTACATCTCCGTGCTGACCGACCCAACCATGGGCGGCGTCTCCGCGAGCTTCGCGATGCTGGGCGACCTGAACATCGCTGAGCCAAAAGCGCTGATCGGCTTTGCGGGTCCTCGCGTTATCGAGCAAACCGTTCGTGAAAAACTGCCGCCGGGTTTCCAGCGCAGTGAGTTCCTCATTGAGAAAGGCGCTATCGATATGATCGTCCGCCGTCCGGAAATGCGCCTGAAGCTGGCGAGCATTCTGGCGAAGCTGATGAATCTGCCAGCGCCGAACCCGGATGAGCCGCGCGAAGGCGTGGTGGTACCGGATCAGGAACCCGAGGCCTGATAACTGAAAAGGGCAGGGCCGGTTGGCGCTGCCCTTTTGCTTTCTAATCTGTTAATGACAACCGGGCATTATGGAAAATAAAAGCATTCCCCAAGCCACGTCGCCCCTGGCCGCGTGGCTTTCTTATCTGGAAAACCTGCACAGTAAAACCATCGATATGGGGCTTGAGCGCGTAAGCCAGGTCGCCGCGCGTCTTGATGTGCTCAAACCGGCACCTTTCGTGTTCACCGTCGCGGGTACCAACGGTAAAGGCACGACCTGCCGCACGCTGGAATCTGTCCTGATGGCCGCGGGTTACAAAGTTGGCGTGTACAGCTCTCCACACCTGGTCCGCTACACCGAGCGCGTTCGCGTGCAGAACAGCGAGCTGCCGGAATCGGCGCATACGGCGTCGTTCGCGGAAATTGAAGCCGCACGCGGTGAGATCTCATTAACCTATTTTGAATACGGCACCCTGTCGGCGCTGTGGCTGTTCAAACAGGCGCAGCTGGATGTCGTGATCCTTGAGGTCGGCCTCGGCGGACGTCTTGATGCGACCAATATCGTGGATGCGGACGTGGCGGTGGTCACCAGCATCGCGCTGGACCATATCGACTGGCTTGGACCGGATCGTGAAAGCATTGGCCGCGAGAAGGCCGGTATTTTCCGCGCAAATAAGCCCGCCGTGGTCGGCGAGCCAGATATGCCGCACACCATTGCTGACGTGGCAAACGAGAAGGGCGCGCGTCTGCTGCGCCGCGGCGTTGACTGGCAGTATGAGGTTCAGGATAACGGCTGGCGCTTCAGCGATGCCCAGGGCGCGCTGGACAACCTGCCGCTGCCGCAGGTGCCGCAGCCGAACGCGGCAACCGCGCTGGCGGCACTGCGCGCCAGCGGCCTTGTGGTCAGCGAGCAGGCGATCCGCGACGGTATTCAGAGCGCAATTCTGCCCGGGCGTTTCCAGATTGTCAGCGAGTCACCGCGCCTGATTCTGGACGTGGCGCATAACCCGCATGCGGCGGCGTATCTCGCGGGACGTCTCAAATCGTTACCAAAAACCGGGCGCGTGCTGGCGGTTATCGGTATGCTTCATGATAAAGATATCGGCGGGACGCTGGCCTGCATGGAGACTGTGGTCGATAGCTGGTATTGTGCTCCACTGGAGGGGCCGCGCGGCGCGACGGCTGAGCAGCTGATGGAACATCTCGGCAAAGGCGCAATCTATAGTAGCGTGGCTCAGGCCTGGCATGCCGCGATGGCGGATGCTAAACCAGAAGATACCGTGCTGGTGTGTGGTTCATTCCACACGGTGGCACATGTCATGGAAGTGATGGACGCGGGGAGAACCGGTGGCGAGTAAGTTTCAGAACCGTTTAACAGGAACCATTGTGCTGGTCGCGCTCGGGGTGATTATTCTCCCGGGTCTGCTCGACGGGCAGAAAAAGCATTATCAGGACGAGTTTGCCGCTATTCCGCTGGTGCCGAAACCGGGTGACCGCGATGAGCCGGATATGCTGCCAGCGGCGACGCAGGCGCTGCCTGCTCAGCCGCCGGAAGGCGCGGCGGAAGAGGTGCGTGCAGGCGATGCCGCCGCACCGTCGCTCGATCCGTCTCGTCTGGCGGCAGCGAGCAGCAGCGATATCGATCCAGTGCCGGTAGAGCAGCCTAAACCCGTTGAAAAACCGAAGCCGGTTGAGAAGCCGCAGCCGAAACCGCAGCGGGATAAAGCCGCAGAGCAGCTGGCTGCCGCATCAGAAACCCTACCGCCGGCAAAACAAGACGCTGCACCGACCGGAAAAGCGTACGTTGTGCAGCTCGGCGCGCTGAAAAACGCCGACAAAGTTAACGAGGTCGTGAGCAAACTGCGCAGTGCGGGATATCGTGTTTACACTTCACCTTCCACGCCGGTGCAGGGTAAAATTACCCGCATCCTCGTGGGGCCAGAAGCGTCCAAAGATAAGCTTAAAGGTTCGCTCGGCGAGCTGAAGCAGATCTCCGGCCTGAGCGGTGTGGTGATGGGCTACAGCGCGAACTGATAAGATCTTACCCAACCTCGGAGTGGTTTGCTCACTCTCCCTTGAGGGAGAGGGCTGGGGTGAGGGGGAATGGCAGACGTCCAAAGAGACGTAATGAGCCAACGGCGTTGAACATTTTTTCAGCGCCTTTTTTATTTACGCGCGGGAAGGAAATCCCTACGCAAACGTTTTCTTTTTCTGTTAGAATTCGCCCCGAACTGGATGACAGGGCGTTAAATCGTGGGACACATATGGTCTGGATTGATTACGCCATCATTGCGGTGATTGGTTTTTCCTGTCTGGTTAGCCTGATCCGTGGCTTTGTTCGTGAAGCGTTATCGCTGGTAACCTGGGGTTGTGCTTTCTTTGTTGCCAGTCATTACTACACTTACCTGTCTGTCTGGTTCACGGGCTTTGAAGATGAACTGGTCCGAAACGGAATTGCCATCGCGGTGCTGTTTATCGCAACGCTGATTGTCGGCGCTATCGTGAATTACGTGATAGGTCAGCTGGTCGAGAAAACCGGTCTGTCAGGAACGGACAGGGTGCTCGGGATCTGTTTCGGGGCGTTACGAGGCGTGCTGATTGTGGCCGCGATCCTGTTCTTCCTGGATACCTTCACCGGGTTCTCCAAAAGCGAAGACTGGCAGAAATCGCAGCTCATTCCAGAGTTCAGCTTCATCATCAGATGGTTCTTTGACTATCTGCAAAGCTCGTCGAGTTTTTTGCCCAGGGCATAAACCCTGAGATGTGGCTTAACGAGGAAAAGACGAATGTGCGGTATTGTCGGTATCGCCGGTTTCATGCCGGTAAACCAGTCGATTTATGACGCGTTAACGGTGCTTCAGCACCGTGGGCAGGATGCTGCGGGTATCATCACCATTGATGCAAACAACTGCTTCCGTTTACGCAAGGCGAATGGCCTGGTAAACGATGTGTTTGAAGCCCGCCATATGCAGCGTCTGCAAGGTAATATGGGGATCGGTCACGTTCGTTATCCTACTGCTGGCAGTTCCAGCGCCTCTGAGGCACAGCCTTTCTACGTCAACTCACCGTATGGCATCACCCTTGCTCATAACGGCAACCTGACCAACGCGCATGAGCTGCGTAAAAAGCTGTTCGAAGAGAAACGTCGCCACATTAACACCACCTCTGATTCTGAAATTCTGCTCAATGTGTTCGCCAGCGAGCTGGATAACTTCCGTCACTACCCGCTGGAAGCAGACAACATCTTTGCTGCGATTGCCGCGACCAACCGCCAGATCCGCGGCGCGTACGCCTGCGTAGCGATGATCATTGGTCACGGCATGGTTGCCTTCCGCGATCCAAACGGCATTCGTCCCCTGGTGCTCGGCAAGCGCGACCTTGGCGATGGCCGTACCGAATATATGGTTGCCTCTGAGAGCGTGGCGCTGGATACCCTGGGCTTTGAGTTCCTGCGCGACGTTGCGCCGGGCGAAGCGGTTTATATCACCGAGAAGGGCCAGCTGTTTACCCGCCAGTGTGCCGATAACCCGGTCAGCAACCCGTGCCTGTTTGAATACGTTTACTTTGCCCGCCCGGATTCCTTCATCGACAAGATTTCCGTCTACAGCGCGCGCGTCAACATGGGCACCAAGCTGGGCGAGAAGATTGCCCGCGAGTGGGACGATCTCGACATCGATGTGGTTATTCCTATTCCGGAAACCTCCTGCGATATCGCGCTGGAGATCGCCCGCATTCTGGACAAGCCATACCGTCAGGGCTTCGTGAAGAACCGCTACGTTGGCCGCACCTTTATCATGCCGGGCCAGCACCTGCGCCGTAAGTCCGTGCGCCGCAAGCTGAACGCCAACCGCGCGGAATTCCGCGACAAGAACGTGCTGCTGGTGGATGACTCCATCGTTCGCGGCACCACCTCTGAGCAGATTATCGAGATGGCGCGCGAAGCGGGTGCGAAGAAAGTTTACCTGGCTTCTGCCGCGCCGGAGATTCGCTTCCCGAACGTGTACGGCATCGATATGCCAACCGCCAACGAGCTGATCGCTCACGGCCGTGAAGTGGATGAAATTCGCCAGATCATCGGTGCCGACGGCCTGATTTTCCAGGATCTAAACGATCTCATCGACGCGGTGCGTGCCGAGAACCCGGAAATCCAGCAGTTTGAATGTTCCGTGTTCAACGGTATTTACGTGACCAAAGACGTTGACCAGCAGTACCTCGACTATCTTGATTCTCTGCGCAACGACGATGCGAAAGCCGTTCAGATGCAGAACGATCTTGAAAGCTTAGAGATGCACAACGAAGGTTGATGCTCCGGCAGGTGAGGGCGAATGCCCTCACTTGCAACTCCCCGCAAAATCCTGCACAGTCTGCCCTGAAATCAGTAAGGGCGAAAATCATGAAACGACTCATTGTTGGGCTCAGCGGCGCCAGCGGCGCGATTTACGGCGTACGTCTGTTACAGGTTCTGCGTAACGTGGCGGAAGTCGAGACCCATCTGGTGATGAGCCAGGCGGCACGGCAGACCCTCTCTCTGGAAACCGATCTCTCCCTGCGCGATGTTCAGGCACTGGCGGACGTGGTTCACGATGCCCGTGATATCGCCGCCAGCATCTCCTCAGGCTCGTTTAAAACGGCCGGCATGGTTATCCTGCCCTGTTCGATTAAAACGCTCTCCGGCATTGTGAACAGCTATACCGACACCCTGGTGACGCGCGCGGCGGATGTGGTGCTGAAGGAGCGTCGTCCTCTGGTGCTCTGCGTGCGGGAAACGCCGCTGCATCTCGGCCATCTGCGTTTAATGACCCAGGCCGCCGAGCTTGGGGCCATCATCATGCCGCCGGTTCCGGCGTTTTATCATCGCCCGACCTCGCTGGACGACGTGATTAATCAGACCGTCAACCGCGTGCTGGATCAGTTTGACATCGACCTGCCCGAAGATCTCTTCACCCGCTGGCAAGGGGCCTGATTCTGTGCACAAACAGAGTGCATGAAAAGAGACGTTGCCCTGTTTCAGGGCAATTATGCAACGGCGATCATATCCTCGACATTTAATTCGTTTTTTCCCTTTTTCTCTTTCCGGTTCGTTCGGCAGACCTGCTATCTTTCACCATTAAGGCAATATCGCAACGTTTTATTAACATATTTAACGTCGAAGTTTTGACCAGACGGCAATGTGGCATAAGACCTGCAAGATGAAGCCTGCAACACAACACACAACACAATACATAATAAAATCACGGTACTTGAGGGTAAATGTATGAAGAAGACGGTTCTGGCTCTGTCTTTGCTCGTGGGGTTAAGTGCGGCAGCAGGTAGCTACGCAGCGCTTCCACAGACGGTTCGTATCGGTACAGACGCAACCTACGCGCCATTCTCTTCCAAGGATGCGAAAGGCGATTTCGTGGGGTTTGATATCGATCTGGGAAATGAAATGTGCAAACGCATTGCGGTGAAATGCACATGGGTGGGCAGCGACTTTGACGCGTTAATCCCGTCGCTGAAAGCCAAGAAAATCGACGCCATTATCTCTTCTCTTTCCATCACCGAAAAACGCCAGCAGGAGATTGCCTTCTCTGACAAGCTCTACGCCGCGGATTCTCGCCTGATTGCGCCGAAAGGCTCCCCGATTAAGCCCACCATCGACTCGCTGAAAGGCAAGCATGTTGGCGTGCTTCAGGGGTCGACGCAGGAAGGTTATGCCAACGCGACCTGGCGTGAGAAGGGCGTAGACGTGGTGGCTTACCAGAACCAGGATCTGATTTACTCTGACCTGGCCGCAGGCCGTCTGGATGCGGCATTCCAGGATGAAGTCGCCGCGAGCGAAGGCTTCCTGAAACAGCCTGCGGGTAAAGACTATGCGTTTGCGGGCCCGTCGGTAAAAGACAAAAAATACTTTGGTGACGGCACCGGTATTGGCCTGCGTAAGGATGATACCGAGCTGAAAGCCGCCTTCGACAAAGCCTTTGCAGAGCTGCGTAAAGACGGTACTTACGACAAACTGGCGAAGAAATACTTCGACTTCAATGTATACGGTGAATAATGCCTGACGCTAACGCACCGCAAAGGTGCGTTGCGGGAGCGGTTGACCCAATGCGGTGCATTTGTTGCACCGTATTGGATCGCTTTGTGCATACTTACGCATTTATAATGCAAAAATTCCCGCCTTAAGGGCATTAGTCTTTGCCTGAAAGAGGGGATTAATGGCACATTAGCACCACCCCGTCGTCGTAAAAATCCCGTATGAAGACAGTTTGTTGAGGACAAATATGAAAAAACTCGTGTTGTCACTATCTCTGGTGCTGGCCTTTTCCAGCGCCACCGCGGCATTCGCAGCCATTCCGCAGAAAATTCGGATTGGTACCGATCCAACCTATGCGCCGTTCGAATCGAAGAATTCAAAGGGTGAACTGGTCGGTTTTGACATCGATCTGGCCAATGAGCTGTGCAAACGCATCAAAGCACAGTGTACCTACGTTGAGAACCCGCTGGATGCGCTGATCCCGTCCCTGAAAGCGAAAAAAATCGACGTAATCATGTCCTCGCTCTCCATCACCGAAAAACGCCAGCAGGAGATTGCCTTCACCGACAAACTCTACGCGGCCGATTCTCGTCTGGTGGTGGCTAAAGCTTCTGACATTCAGCCAACGCTGGAGTCCCTGAAAGGCAAACGCGTCGGCGTGCTGCAGGGCACCACGCAGGAAACTTACGGCAACGAACACTGGGCGCCGAAGGGGATTGAAATCGTCTCCTATCAGGGCCAGGAAAATATCTACGCAGACCTGACGGCAGGCCGAATTGATGCGGCATTCCAGGATGAAGTCGCGGCAAGCGAAGGCTTCCTGAAAACGCCGGTGGGCAAAGATTACAAGTTTGGCGGCCCGTCCATTAAGGACGTGAAGTTGTTTGGTGTGGGCACCGGCATGGGCCTGCGCAAAGAAGACAACGAGCTGCGTGAGGCGCTGAACAAAGCGTTTGCTGAAATGCGCGCTGACGGCACCTACGACAAGCTGGCGAAAAAGTACTTTGATTTTAATGTTTACGGCGGCTAATCGCCCCGTCAAATAACGTGCGGCCCCTCCCGCAGTGGGAGGGGAAAAGACACGGTTCCACCACTCACGATACGACAGGGCTCGCGGTATGCTGTACGGATTTTCTGGCGTTATTTTACAGGGCGCGCTTGTCACCCTTGAGCTGGCTATCAGCTCCGTGGTGCTGGCGGTGCTGATAGGTCTGGCGGGCGCAGGGGCGAAGCTTTCGGCTAACAAACCGCTGGCGCTTATTTTTGAAGGCTACACCACGCTTATTCGCGGCGTTCCCGATCTGGTGCTGATGCTGCTGATCTTTTACGGTCTGCAGATTGCGTTGAACAGCGTAACGGACGCGATGGGCATGGGACAAATTGATATCGACCCGATGGTGGCCGGTATTATTACCCTCGGTTTTATCTACGGTGCCTACTTCACCGAAACCTTCCGCGGTGCCTACATGGCCGTTCCGAAAGGCCACATTGAGGCGGCAACCGCATTTGGTTTTACCTCTTCACAAACGTTTCGTCGGATTATGTTCCCGGCCATGATGCGCTATGCGCTGCCGGGCATCGGCAACAACTGGCAGGTTATCCTCAAAGCTACAGCGCTGGTCTCGCTGCTCGGTCTGGAAGACGTCGTGAAAGCGACTCAGCTGGCGGGCAAGAGCACCTGGGAGCCGTTCTACTTTGCGGTGGTCTGTGGCGTGATTTATCTGGTCTTTACGACCGCCTCCAATGGTGTGCTGCTTCTGCTCGAGCGTCGCTACTCCGTGGGTGTGAAGAGGGCTGACCTGTGATTGAGATTATTCAGGAATACTGGAAATCGCTGCTGTGGACGGATGGCTACCGCTTTACCGGCGTGGCGATTACGCTCTGGCTGCTGATCTCCTCCGTGGTGATGGGCGGCATTCTGGCGGTGTTTCTTGCCATTGGCCGCGTGTCGAACAATAAATTTATCCAGTTCCCGATCTGGCTGTTTACCTACGTGTTTCGCGGTACGCCGCTGTACGTGCAGCTGCTGGTGTTCTATTCGGGGATGTATACGCTTGAGATCGTAAAAGGCACTGAGATGCTGAATGCGTTCTTCCGCAGCGGTCTGAACTGTACGGTGCTGGCGTTGACGCTCAACACCTGCGCCTACACCACCGAGATTTTCGCCGGGGCAATTCGCTCTGTCCCTTACGGTGAGATTGAAGCGGCGCGCGCGTACGGCTTTTCCTCAGTGAAACTTTATCGCTGCATTATTCTGCCGTCGGCACTGCGTATCGCGTTACCGGCGTACAGTAACGAAGTGATTTTGATGCTGCACTCCACCGCGCTCGCCTTTACCGCGACGGTGCCGGATCTGCTCAAAATCGCGCGCGATATTAACTCCGCGACCTATCAGCCGTTTACCGCGTTTGGCATTGCGGCGGTGCTCTATTTAATTATCTCTTATGTTCTGATTAGCCTGTTCCGTAAGGCTGAAAAACGCTGGTTGCAGCATATAAAACCTTCTTCGACGCACTGAGAAAGATGATGGCTGAGAACAAATTAAACGTTATTGATTTGCACAAACGCTACGGCGAACATGAAGTGCTGAAAGGGGTGTCGCTGCAGGCGAATGCGGGCGACGTGATCAGTATTATCGGCTCATCCGGCTCGGGTAAAAGTACCTTCCTGCGCTGCATTAACTTCCTCGAAAAACCGAGCGAAGGCTCGATTGTGGTGAGCGGGCAGAATATTAACCTGGTCCGTGATAAAGACGGCCAGCTGAAGGTCGCGGATAAGCACCAGCTGCGCCTGCTGCGTACGCGCCTGACGATGGTGTTCCAGCACTTCAACCTCTGGAGCCACATGACGGTGCTGGAGAACGTGATGGAAGCACCGATTCAGGTGCTGGGCCTGAGCAAGCAGGAAGCCCGCGAGCGCGCGGTGAAATACCTGGCGAAAGTGGGTATCGACGAGCGCCAGCAGATGAAATACCCGGTACATCTCTCCGGCGGTCAGCAGCAGCGCGTCTCCATCGCGCGCGCGCTGGCGATGGAGCCCGAAGTGCTGCTGTTTGACGAACCGACTTCCGCGCTGGACCCTGAACTCGTTGGCGAAGTGCTGCGCATCATGCAGAAGCTGGCCGAAGAGGGCAAAACGATGGTGGTGGTGACGCACGAGATGGGCTTCGCCCGTAACGTCTCGAACCACGTTATCTTCCTGCATCAGGGGAAAATTGAAGAGCAGGGCCACCCGGACGAGGTGCTGGCGAACCCGCAAAGCCCGCGCCTGCAGCAGTTCCTGAAAGGGTCGTTGAAGTAGGTTTTACCTTTCCCCCTCTCCCTGTGGGAGAGGGGCGGGGTGAGGGCATCAGACCGCAGTGCAGCCCAATCGCCCGGTGGCGCTTCGCTTACCGGGCCTACTGGCTGGGTGTTCTCCCTCTCCCTGTGGGAGAGGGTTGGGGTGAGGGCATCAGGCCGCACCGCACTCCAACCGATACACCCAGTCGTCATAGCGCACGCCGTCAATTTCATACGCCTTTTCCAGCACCTGCGTGCGCACAAACCCGGCTTTCTCCAGCACCCGCACCGAACCGCCATTATCCGCCAGCACATATGCGTTAATCGCTTTTACGCTGGTCTTGTTAAACGCGTAATCGCACACCGCGCGCAGCGCCTCGCTGGCAATCCCTTTTCCCTGCGCGGCAGGCACAACCGTGTAGCCGATATCGGCCTCTTCACGATTCTCAGGGCTGATTTGCAGGCCGATATCGCCAAGCGGCGTATCATCATCCCGCAAGCGAATAACAAACACATGGGCAGCAGTGAGCCGAGCGGCAAACACGCGGCGGGTCTCTTTTTCCGGCGCGATGGCGGCCATGTAGCGCATGATGCGGCGATCTTCACGCAGCGAGCGGAAGAAGGCCCAGTCAGTGGGTTCGAAAGGGGTGAGGTGAAGCCGGGGAGTGGTGATCGTTGCCATTGTTACGCCATATCTTCGGAACATGGCCTGTCACTGTAACATATTCACCGCACCACATCCCCCAGCGCCTCTTCTAATTCATACCAGCGGAACGCAAACCCGGCCGCTTCCAGCCGTTTTGGCAGCGCCCGCTGTCCGCCTAATACCAGCACAGAGGCTTCCCCCATCATCAGGCGAATGACCGTGGCAGGCACGCGCAAAATCGCCGGGCGGTGCAGGGCATGACCCAGCGCGTGGGCGAACTGTTCGTTACGCACCGGATACGGCGCAACCATGTTAAACGGCCCGCGCAGATCGTTATCCAGCAGCCAGAGAATACCGTTGACCATATCGTCGATATGGATCCACGCCAGGTACTGACGACCATTGCCGATAGGGCCGCCGAGTCCGAGCCGGAAAGGGGGAAGCATCTTCGCCAGGATACCGCCCTTCGGCGCAAGCACGACGCCGGTCCGCAACAGGCAGACGCGGGTGCGATCGCTCTGCGCCGCGCAGGCAATACGCTCCCACTGGGCGCAGAGCTTATGGGTAAACTCGTTATGCGGCGGCTCTTCCTCGGTCACCACCACCTCGCCGAGATCGCCGTAATAGCCTACCGCTGAACCTGAAATCAGCACCGAAGGCGGCGTGTGGCTATTACGGATCAGCTCGACCAGCTTTTCGGTAATGTTCCACCGGCTGCTGCATAACAGCTGTTTTTGCTCTTCCGTCCAGCGCTTATCGGCGATGGGTTCCCCCGCGAGGTTAATGACGGCGTCGAAGCCGTCCAGATTTTGCTGCTCGGCCAGATTTTTCCAGATATCGATACCCGCCCCGAGCACCTGGCGCGCTTTCTCCGGGCTGCGCGTGACCACGGTAATGTCGTGATGCAAGGCCTGCAGACGCGCAATGAGGTGACGACCAATAAGGCCCGTGCCGCCGGTCAGCAAAATCTTCATACAACCTCCAGGATTACGCCTGGCGTCGCCAGCTTAGCGTCATGGAGACGGAATCGGCGTAGCGCAGGGCGTGAAGTTTATCGATCTCAACTTCAGCATAAGTGACCCAGTGATGTTCGCGTGCGATATCGAGCACATCCTGAGTTAATTTTTCCAGCAGAGAGAAGCGGTTATTCTCCACGTACTGAATGATGTTTTTGGTAATTGTGCGGTAGTTCAGCGCGTCGTTGATGTCTTCGCTGGCCCGCGCTTTGTCTGCGGGATAGTGAATTACCACGTTAATGACAATATCCTGACGGTTGGCGATCTCTTCCTCTTTGATGCCGATGAAGGTGCGCAAGCGTAAATTTTTTATGCGAATAATAGCGTCTGGCTGTGACATTGCAGGTCTTCTCCGTGTCAGTATTTCCTGCTCATCATACATGAGAGGCTCGCGGGCACCCAGCCTCATAGAGGGTTAAATCTGCTGGATTTTTTGCATCGCTCGCTCGGTGGCCGGGCGGGTTCGTATGCGCTCAAACCAGTTGTTCACCGCCGGGTAAGCGGCCAGGTCAATTCGGTGTTTTTCATGCGTATTCACCCACGGCCAGCAGGCGATGTCGGCAATACTGTAATGATCGCCCCCGAGCCACGGCGTTTTCTCCAGCCGACGGTTCAGAACGTCATAGAGCCGTTGAGTCTCAACCTGATAGCGTTCTATTGCATAAGGAATGGGCTGCGGGGCGTAAGCGGTAAAATGATGATTTTGCCCCAGCATGGGCCCCAGTCCGCTCGCCTGCCAGAAGAGCCATTGCAGGGTATGGTGACGCTCGCGCAGTTCGCCGCTCAGCAGTTTGCCGGTTTTCTCCGCCAGATAGAGCAAAATCTCACCGGACTCAAACAGGCTCAGCGGCCTGCCCCCGTCTGCCGGGTGGTTATCAATAATGGCCGGGATTTTATTATTCGGCGAGATAGCCAGAAAGAGAGGGCTGAACTGATCGCCTTTGCTGATATCCACGCGAATGATTCTGTAATCCAGCTCGGCTTCTTCAAGAAAAAGGGTGATCTTATGGCCGTTTGGGGTAGGGGCGTAATAAAGGTCGATCATTCTCAACTCCTGTCCATGCTAAGAGTGGTGCCATGACAAATGAGTATAGGTGGTTGTTGTAAATCGTGAGTTTTCATCAAGTGACAGCGGGGCAAAGAGATTATATGTTGAGTAAAAAACCGATCAGCCGATGAGGATGTTATGAACCAGCCCGTAATCACGTTGTGGTCCGATGCGAATTTCTTTTCTCCCTATGTTATGAGCGTATACGTTGCGCTGGCCGAAAAAGGACTCACTTTTACGCTGAAGACCGTTGATCTCGACGGCGGTGAGCATCTCAAGCCACAGTGGCAGGGTTACGACCTGACCCGACGCGTGCCGGTGCTGGAGACCGACGGTTTTGCCCTGAGCGAATCGTCGGCGATTGATGAATATCTGGAAGATCGGTTCGCGCCGCCCGAGTGGGAGCGGATCTATCCGCACGACCTGCAAAAACGCGCGCGGGCGCGGCAGATCCAGGCGTGGCTGCGAAGCGATCTGGTGCCCATTCGCGTGGAACGCTCAACGGACGTCGTGTTTGCCGGGGTCAAAAAGCCAGCGCTCAGCGCTGAAGGCCGTGAAAGCGCGCAAAAACTCATTGAAACCGCCACCTCGCTCCTCGCACACGGCAACCCGAACCTGTTCGGCGAGTGGTGCATCGCCGACGCCGATCTGGCGTTGATGCTAAACCGCCTGATCCTCAACGGCGATGAGGTGCCGCAGCTGCTGGTGGATTATGCCGCGTTTCAGTGGCAGCGCGCCTCCGTGCAGCGCTATGTGGCACTCTCGGCTAAGCGCGCGGGCTGATAAGCCCTGACGCTTCAGGTATGATGGGGGCAGTCTGTTTTCCCGAGGAGTGACTGATGAAACTGATGTTTGCGTCGGATATCCATGGATCGCTGCCCGCTACCGAGCGTGTCCTTTCCCTGTTTGCACAAAGCGGCGCGCAGTGGCTGATTATTCTGGGGGATGTCCTCAACCACGGCCCGCGCAACGCGCTGCCGGAGGGCTACGCCCCGGCGCAGGTCGCGGAAAAGCTCAACCCGTACGCCTCGCGCATCATCGCCGTTCGCGGCAACTGCGACAGCGAAGTAGACCAGATGCTGCTGCATTTTCCCCTTACCGCGCCATGGCAACAGGTGCTGCTGGAACAAAGCCGCCTGTTCCTGACGCACGGGCATCTTTTTAGCCCGGATAATCTCCCGGCGCTCGCGGCTGGCGATGTCCTGGTTTACGGTCATACTCATATTCCGGTTGCTGAAAAACGCGGTGAGATTTATCACTTCAACCCGGGATCGGTCAGCATACCGAAAGGCGGTTATCCTGCGAGCTATGGCATGCTGGATGGAAATACCCTGAGCGTTATCGCACTTAATGATCAGCAAGTTATTGCGCAGGTAGCGATTAATCCGTAAGTTACACCTCAACTGCAAACGCGCCGAAAGAGCGCTTAGAAGAGAAGGTTTCCCGATGGTGGAGCAGAGTCATTTGGCAAGTACAGAGTGGGTTGACATTGTCAGCGAAGAGAATGAAGTGATCGCGCAGGCAAGCCGCGAACAAATGCGTGCGGAGCGTCTGCGCCACCGCGCAACATACATCGTTGTGCATGACGGGATGGGCAAAATTCTGGTTCAGCGCCGTACGGACACCAAAGATTTTCTCCCGGGTATGCTGGATGCCACCGCTGGCGGTGTTGTTCAGGCAGATGAAGTGCTGCTGGATTCCGCACGTCGCGAAGCAGAAGAAGAGTTAGGCATCGCCGGTGTGCCGTTTGCCGAGCACGGTCAGTTCTATTTCGAAGACGAAAACTGCCGCGTCTGGGGCGGGCTGTTTAGCTGCGTCTCCCACGGCCCGTTCGCTCTGCAGGAAGAAGAGGTGAGTGAAGTCAGCTGGATGACGCCGGAAGAGATCACCGCGCGCTGCGACGAGTTCACGCCGGATTCGTTAAAAGCGCTGGCGCTGTGGATGACCCGCAACGCCAAAAACGAATCGACCAAATCAGAGAAAGAGGAAGAAGCTGAGTAAGCGTCAGCAACTCTCTCTCAGACAAAGACTGGACGCGATGGGCTTTTGATCGCGCCAGTCCCCGTCATTCAGACGCTCCAGTAGCGCTTTCCCGGCTTCAATTCCAATCTTACGATGCGGCACCGCCATCGTCGTCAGCGGCGGCTGACAGACGCGGCTCACATCGCTATCGCCAAAGCCTACCACCGCCAGATCGTCCGGCACCTTGATTCGTCTGCGCTGACACTCGTACAGCGCCCCGCAGGCCAGCTCGTCTGAGACGCACACCAGCGCATCCAGCTCCGGCCACGCCAGCAGGAATTCAGGCAGCTGTGCCGCGCCGGTCGAGAAGCTCGGCGGCATCGCCGCGTTAATCACCCGGTTCGGCGACATATGGTGGCGAAGCATGGCTTTGTACCAGCCCTGCAAATGCTGCTGGAAAATCCACTGCTCCTGGTTGGCGCAAAGCAGGCCAATATTTTGGTAGCCGCGCTTAATCACCATTTCCGTAAGTTCATACATGGCCGCTACGTTATCAATCCCGATATTCATATCAATCGGGTCGGCGCGCATGGCACCCATTTCCATCACCGGAATAGAGGCGTTTTTCAGCCAGTGGCGAACGGTATCGGTATGTTCAACGCTGAGCAGGATAGCGGCGGCAATATTCGACGCCAGCAGCGTCTCCAGCAATTTCTCCTCCTGCTCCAGGCGATGCTGGGATTCAGCCAGCATGATCTGATACCCGGCAGGCTGTAGCACCTGCTGTAGCCCGGCGAACATCTCCGAGCAGCCGGCTTCGGAGAGGTTAGGCACCACCATGGCTATCGTCCATGACGACGCCGAGGCCAGCGCGCTGGCGGCAAGATTAGGCATATAGCCCAGCTCTTGCACGGCAGCTTCAATTTTTTCTCGTAGTTTATCGGAAACCTGTTCGGGCGTGCGGAGTGCACGGGACACGGTCATCGTGCCCACACCGGCAAGCTGTGCGACATCGGCGAGTGTCACTTTACCGGTACTGCGCCGTTTTCGGGTTAGAGACATACACCTTCCTGCTGACCAGACGCGTTCTTCATTTCCTTCGCTTCACGTGACAGGCAGTATACGCCTTAAATCCCTTTTTTTGCTGTGATTTAGCGCCGTGATCGCAATTTGATAGCGCTATCACATTTCTGCATGTTAACGGTTGGTAGCGCTATCTTTGTGATCGCGATCGCAGTCATTCAGCGATGTGTTGAATAAAGTTTGCTCATCTTTAGCGTGTAGCGGGAGTGAAAAATGCTCAAAAAATGGATATATGATACAACCATCACGCTACAGGAGAGCGTGGAAAACTGGCCGCAGGCGCTTGAGCTGTGCGCGAAGCCGCTTCTGGATTTGCAGGTGATTGAGCCTGAATACGTCACGGCCATCATCCAGCAGCACCACACGTTAGGACCCTATTATGTGCTGGCACCAGGGCTGGCGATGCCGCACGCGCGGCCGGAGGAAGGCGCCAAAGGACTGGGGTTGTCTTTATTAAAACTAAAACAGGGCGTCTCGTTTGGTGCCGGTGAGTTTGACCCTGTCGATGTGATTATTATGCTCGCGGCACCGGATAAACATAGCCATATCGAAATGATATCCGCACTCGCAGAATTATTTTCCAGCGACGAGGATATGGAGAAACTGCATCAGGCGAATACCCTGGAGGAAATTAAAACGGTTATTGACCGCTTCTGATTTAATTCTTTAATCCGATTATTCACAACATTACGCGACAGCGTGATGGGGCGTGCTCTACTCAAAATAAGGGGACAACAATGAAAATCATGGCTATTTGCGGCTCCGGCCTGGGCAGCAGTTTTATGGTCGAAATGAATATTAAAAAGGTGCTTAAAAAACTGGAGATTGAGGCTGAGGTTGAACATTCCGATCTCTCCTCGGCCACGCCGGGCGCAGCCGATCTGTTCGTGATGGCAAAAGACATTGCGGCCAGCGCCAGCGTGCCGGAAAGCCAGCTGGTGGTGATTAACAACATCATCGACATCAACGAACTTGAAGCGCAGCTGTGCGCCTGGTTCGAAAGACAATAACCCTGATAAGGCGAGGTGGATATGTTTATCCTTGAAACGCTGAATTTCGTTGTTGATATTTTAAAAGTCCCTTCGGTGCTGGTCGGCTTAATTGCGCTTATTGGTCTGGTTGCGCAGAAAAAAGCGTTTTCGGACGTGGTGAAAGGGACGATTAAAACCATTCTCGGCTTTATTGTGCTGGGCGGCGGTGCCACGGTGCTGGTGGGGTCATTAAATCCTTTGGGCGGTATGTTTGAGCACGCCTTTACGATTCAGGGCATTATTCCAAACAATGAAGCGATTGTGTCAATTGCGCTGGAAAAATACGGTGCGGCGACCGCGCTTATTATGGCCTTCGGCATGGTGGCGAATATTATCGTCGCGCGCTTTACCCGCCTGAAGTACATCTTCCTGACCGGGCACCACACGTTTTATATGGCGTGCATGATTGGCGTGATCCTGACGGTGGCAGGCTTTGAGGGCGTGGGTCTGGTCTTTACCGGCTCGCTGATCCTCGGCCTGATCATGGCCTTCTTCCCGGCGATTGCACAGCGCTACATGAAGCGCATTACCGGCAACGATGAGATTGCCTTCGGGCACTTCGGCACGCTGGGCTACGTGCTGTCCGGCTGGATTGGCAGCAAGGTTGGCAAAGGCTCCCGCTCAACCGAAGAGATGAACCTGCCGAAGAACCTGAGCTTCCTGCGCGACAGCTCGATCTCCATCTCCCTGACCATGATGATTATCTACCTGATCATGGCGGTGAGCGCCGGACGTGAGTACGTGGAGGCTACCTTCAGCGGCGGTCAGAATTACCTGGTCTACGCCATCATCATGGCGATCACCTTCGCGGCGGGCGTGTTCATCATCCTGCAGGGCGTACGCCTGATTCTGGCGGAAATCGTTCCGGCCTTTACCGGCTTCTCGGAAAAACTGGTGCCGAACGCGCGTCCTGCGCTGGACTGCCCGGTGGTGTATCCCTATGCGCCAAACGCGGTGCTGATTGGCTTCCTGTTCAGCTTCCTCGGCGGGATTGTAGGGTTGTTGATCTGCGGTCAGTTTAGCTGGGTGCTGATTCTCCCGGGCGTCGTGCCGCACTTCTTCACCGGCGCAACGGCGGGCGTGTTCGGTAACGCCACCGGCGGACGCCGCGGGGCAATGATTGGCGCCTTTGCTAACGGCCTGCTGATCACCTTCCTGCCGGTCCTGCTGCTGCCGGTGCTGGGCGCCATTGGCTTTGCCAACACCACCTTCTCGGACGCCGACTTTGGCGCGGTCGGGATTGTGCTCGGCAACCTGGCGCGCTTCCTGTCGCCGCTTGCCATCACCGGACTGGTTGTGGCGTTGTTCGCGCTGCTGGTGGCGTACAACGTCTTCGCGAAAAACAAACCTGCGGGCGGTAACGCGCAGGAAAACACCGGAGCCAAATCATGAATGAGAAAGAGATAACCGAACTCGCGCGTCAGATCCGTCTTGAGACGCTGAAATCCCTGACGCAGCTGGGCTTTGGACACTATGGCGGCAGTATGTCGGTGGTTGAAACCCTGGCCGTGCTGTACGGCGCGGTGATGAAAATCGACCCGGCGGATCCGGACTGGCCGGAGCGAGACTATTTTGTCCTGTCGAAAGGCCATGCGGGCCCGGCGCTCTACAGCACGCTGGCGATCAAGGGCTACTTCCCGGTGGAAGAGCTGATCACCCTGAACCAGAACGGCACGCGCCTGCCAAGCCACCCGGACCGTCTGAAAACGCGCGGCGTGGACGCCACCACCGGTTCGCTGGGGCAGGGGATCTCAATTGCCGGCGGTATGGCGCTCTCGCACAGGCTGGCGGGGCGACCGAACCGCGTCTTCTGCATCGTCGGTGACGGCGAGCTGAACGAGGGGCAGTGCTGGGAAGCCTTCCAGTTTATCGCTCATCATCGCCTTAACAACCTGACGGTGTTCGTGGACTGGAACAAACAGCAGCTCGACGGCGAGCTGGACGAAATTATCAGCGCGTTCGACCTGGAGGGGAAATTCCGCGCCTTTGGCTTTGACGTGGCGACGGTGAAGGGCGACGACATCCCGGGACTGCTGGCGGTGACGTCGCGGGTCCCGGCTGCCGACGCGCGTCCGTTAGTCGTCATCCTCGACAGCATCAAAGGGCAGGGGGTGCCGTACCTGGAACAGCTCAGCAACTCGCACCACCTGCGGTTGACCG
Source organism: Enterobacter cloacae complex sp. ECL352 (assembly GCF_020149545.1). Lineage (NCBI taxonomy): Bacteria > Pseudomonadati > Pseudomonadota > Gammaproteobacteria > Enterobacterales > Enterobacteriaceae > Enterobacter > Enterobacter cloacae complex sp. ECL352. Next base: position 913,128 of record NZ_CP083709.1, on the reverse strand, counting down.
CGGAGAGCAAAGCGGCCCTCAACGAGACGATTCGCCAACTGGAGGCTTCACATGATTAAGGTTGCACCGGCAGGAGAGAAAGACGCCGTTGAGATGCGTAAGGTCTACGCGGGCTTTGTGGCAAAGCAGATTGAGGCGGGAAGCGAGATTATCGCCCTGGAAGCGGATCTGATGAGCTCGATGGCGATGGACGGCGTGGCGCGCGATTATCCGCAGCACGTGATTAACTGCGGCATTATGGAGGCCAACGTCATTGGCACTGCGGCGGGGCTGTCGCTTACCGGGCGTATACCGTTCGTTCATACCTTCACCGCGTTTGCCAGCCGTCGCTGCTTCGACCAGCTGTTTATGTCCCTGGACTATCAGCGCAACAACGTGAAGGTAATTGCCTCGGATGCGGGCGTGACGGCCTGTCACAACGGCGGGACGCATATGTCGTTTGAGGATATGGGCATCGTACGCGGTCTGGCGCATTCGGTGGTGCTGGAGGTGACCGACGCGGTGATGTTTGAGGACGTGCTGCGCCAGCTTATCGACCTCGAAGGCTTCTACTGGGTACGCACCATCCGTAAGCAGGCGCCGAGCGTATATGCCCCGGGCTCAACCTTCACTATTGGCAAAGGCAACGTGCTGCGCGAAGGAACCGATATAACTCTGATTGCCAACGGCATCATGGTGGCGGAAGCGCTGGAAGCGGCGCGCCAGCTTGAGCAGGAGGGGGTCAGCGCGGCGGTCATCGACATGTTTACCCTGAAGCCCATCGACCGGATGCTGGTGAAAAACTACGCCGAGAAAACCGGTCGCATCGTCACCTGTGAAAACCACAGCATTCACAACGGGCTGGGATCGGCGGTGGCGGAAGTCCTGGTGGAAACCTGCCCGGTACCGATGCGGCGGGTGGGCGTCAAGGAGCGTTACGGCCAGGTGGGGACACAGGATTTCCTGCAGAAGGAGTATGGCCTGACGGCACATGACATTGTATCGGCGGCGCGAGAGCTGCTGTAAATAAAAAAGGCGACCCGTTAAGTGGTCGCCTTTTTGTTGCCCGGTAAGCGCTGGCGCCACCGGGCTTTTTAACATTACTGCTGCTGCGAAGACTGGATCGCGGTCAGAGCGATGGTGTAGACGATATCGTCAACCAGCGCGCCACGAGACAGGTCGTTCACAGGTTTGCGCATGCCCTGCAGCATTGGCCCGATGGAGATCAGGTCTGCTGAACGCTGCACCGCTTTATAGGTGGTGTTACCGGTGTTCAGATCCGGGAAGATGAACACGGTAGCGCGACCTGCAACCGGCGAGTTCGGCGCTTTGGATTTCGCAACGTCGGCCATTACGGCGGCGTCGTACTGCAGCGGGCCGTCGATCATCAGGTCAGGACGTTTTTCCTGCGCCAGACGGGTCGCTTCACGCACTTTCTCTACGTCGCTACCTGCACCAGAAGTACCGGTGGAGTAGGAGAGCATCGCTACGCGCGGTTCGATACCGAAGGCAATCGCGGAGTCCGCGGACTGGATAGCGATTTCTGCCAGCTGCTCTGCGGTTGGATCCGGGTTGATCGCGCAGTCGCCGTAAACGTAAACCTGTTCAGGCAGCAGCATGAAGAACACGGAAGAAACCAGAGAGCTGCCTGGCGCGGTTTTGATCAGCTGCAGCGGTGGACGGATGGTGTTCGCCGTGGTGTGAACCGCACCGGAAACCAGACCGTCAACTTCGTCCTGCTCAAGCATCAGCGTGCCCAGCACCACGTTGTCTTCCAGCTGTTCGCGCGCAACGGCTTCGGTCATACCCTTGCTCTTACGCAGCTCAACCAGACGGGCAACGTAGCTTTCGCGAACCACTTCAGGGTCAACGATTTCGATGCCAGCGCCCAGCTCAACGCCCTGAGACGCCGCAACGCGGGTGATCTCATCCGGGTTACCCAGCAGCACGCAGGTCGCGATGCCGCGCTCTGCACAGATAGCTGCCGCTTTAACGGTACGTGGTTCGTCGCCTTCTGGCAGAACAACGCGTTTGCCCGCTTTACGCGCCAGCTCGGTCAGCTGGTAACGGAATGCTGGAGGAGACAGGCGGCGGCTGCGCTCGGAGGTCGCAGTCAGGGATTCGATCCAGTCTGCGTTGATGTAGCCCGCTACGTATTCCTGAACTTTCTCAATACGCTCGTGGTCATCAACCGGCACTTCCAGGTTGAAGCTCTGCAGGCTCAGGGAGGTCTGCCAGGTGTTGGTGTTCACCATGAAGACCGGCAGGCCGGTAGCGAACGCGCGTTCGCACAGCTTGCTGACGCGTGGGTCCATCTCGTAGGCACCGGTCAGCAGGATCGCACCGATTTCCACGCCGTTCATCGCGGCCAGGCAGGCGGCAACCAGCACGTCAGGACGGTCTGCGGAGGTTACCAGCAGGGAACCTGCGCGGAAGTGTTCCAGCATGTGCGGAATGCTGCGCGCACAGAAGGTCACGGACTTCACGCGGCGGGTGTTGATGTCGCCTTCGTTAACGATGGTAGCGTTCAGGTGACGCGCCATATCGATTGCACGGGTTGCAATCAGATCGAAGCTCCATGGCACCGCGCCCAGTACTGGCAGAGGGCTGGATTCCTGCAGCTTAGCCGGGTCAACTTTGATGACTTTCGCTTTGGAAGAGTCGTCGAAAATCTCGGACAGGTCAGGGCGAGTACGTCCCTGCTCATCCACCGGTGCGTTCAGCTTGTTCACGATCACGCCGGTGATGTTGGTATTTTTCGCGCCGCCGAAGCTGCTGCGCGTCAGTTCGATACGCTCGTTCAGCTGCTCTGGGGTGTCGGTGCCCTGAGACATCACGAAAACGATCTCTGCGTTCAGGGTTTTCGCGATTTCAAAGTTAAGAGACTGGGCAAACTGGTGTTTGCGCGTCGGGACCAGGCCTTCAACCAGCACCACTTCCGCGTCTTGCGCGTTAGCATGGTAGTTAGCGATGATCTCTTCCATCAGCACGTCTTTCTGGTTGCTGGACAGCAGAGACTCAACGTGGCTCATCTTCAGCGGTTCAGCCGCTGGCAGATTGGAGTTCTTGCGAACGATAGTGGTGGTCTGGTCTGGCGCATCGCCACCAGCACGTGGCTGGGCGATTGGCTTAAAGACGCTCAGACGAACGCCTTTGCGTTCCATAGCACGGATAACGCCAAGGCTGACGCTGGTCAGGCCGACGCTGGTTCCGGTAGGGATCAGCATAATAGTACGGGACACGGTTTATCCTCTTTCGTTACCGCCGCAATTGGGCGGGTTACAAAACAGCACCGCCAGCATTGCTGGCGGTGTGGAATCAGGCAGTCAGGCGGTGCGCGTCTTGCGCAATGACCAGTTCTTCGTTAGTTGGGATAACGAGAGCAGGGCGGGTGCCTTCTTTGTTGATGAAGCCAGACTTGCCGAAGCGGGCAGCCAGGTTACGCTCGTGATCAACGTCGAAGCCCAGAACGCCCAGTTTGCCCAGGGACAGTTCACGAACCATTGCCGCGTTCTCACCGATACCACCGGTGAAGATAACCGCGTCCAGACGACCGTCCATCAGCGCAGTGTAAGAGCCGATGTACTTCGCCAGACGGTGGCAGTAAACGTCCATTGCACGTTTAGCGTCTTCTTTCTCTGCGTAGTTGTCTTCAACGTAACGGCAGTCGCTGGTGACTTCGGTCAGACCCAGCAGGCCAGACTCTTTGGTCAGCATTTTGTTGATCTGGTCAACGCTCATGCCCAGGGTGTCGTGCAGGTGGAAGATGATCGCCGGGTCGATGTCACCGGAACGGGTACCCATCACCAGACCTTCCAGCGGGGTCAGACCCATGGAAGTATCAACACATTTACCGTTGCGGATAGCAGAAACAGAACCACCGTTGCCCAGGTGGCAGGTGATGATGTTCAGTTCTTCAACCGGCTTGTTCAGAACTTTTGCGGCTTCCTGAGTTACATAGAAGTGGCTGGTGCCGTGCGCGCCGTAGCGACGTACGCCGTGTTCTTTGTACAGGCTGTATGGCAGGGCATAGAGGTAAGACTCTTCCGGCATGGTCTGATGGAACGCGGTGTCGAATACGGCCACGTTTTTGTCTTTCAGATTCGGGAAGGATTTCAGCGCTTCAGCGATACCGATCAGGTGAGCCGGGTTGTGCAGCGGTGCGAAGGACGCAGAGTCCTTGATGCCCTGGATCACAGATTCGTCGATCACGACGGAGCTGGTGTATTTTTCGCCGCCGTGGACGATACGGTGACCAATCGCAGTCAGCTGAGCAGACAGTTCTGGTTTTTGTGCCAGAATAGTGTTAACGATAAAGTTCAGCGCTTCACTGTGAGCGGCGCCTGCACCTAAAGCCGCTTCTTGTTTGCTGCCGTCCATCTTCCACTTGATACGTGCTTCAGGCAGATGGAAACATTCGGCCAAACCAGAGAGGTATTCGTCACCGTTGAGCGCATCGATGATGGCGAATTTCAGTGAGGAGCTACCGCAGTTCAGAACCAGTACTAACTTACTCGACATGGAAGTACCTATTATTGATACGTGGCTAAAAAAACGTCAGTGAGTCTAACAGCGTAACGCATGAGGACTCAGACATTTATGATTAACATCATGCCAAACGAACATTGTGGCATGATGGAAGAAATAACTATGATTTTATGCCATTTTGCACAATTTTCAGCCAATGGCATAATATGCAATAATTTGACGAGTTAATGATTCTCGTCTAGGGCCCTATCAGGCTGGCACAGGATACCCGATACGGGGTAGAGATGACAAAATATTTTGAACGTTGTCATAGCTTGTTGTGGTTTTGCACGAAAATTTTAATTTTTATATGTGAAGTTGAGGTACAGCCATGTCGACACCAGAGAACCCGTCCGTAAATTTCTTTAGTCTGTTTCGTCGGGGACAGCATTACGCGAAGACGTGGCCGATGGAAAAGCGCCTTGCGCCAATGTTCATTGAGAATCGCACCATCCGCGCTACGCGCTATGCAATTCGCTTTATGCCGCCTGTCGCTGTCTTTACGCTGTGCTGGCAGATTGCGTTGGGCGGGCAGCTTGGTCCTGCAGTCGCGACGGCGCTCTTCGCCTTAAGCCTGCCGATGCAGGGCCTGTGGTGGTTAGGTAAACGGTCCATCACTCCGCTTCCCCCTTCTATTTTACACTGGTTTTATGAAGTGCGCGGAAAACTGGAGGAGGCCGGACAGGCGCTCGCCCCGGTCGAAGGCAAGCCGGACTACCAGGCGCTGGCGGACACGTTAAAGCGCGCTTTTAAGCAACTGGATAAAACATTCCTCGATGATTTGTGATTGATCATCGAAACGACGACGAAAAGAAGGCACAGTAACAATCAGTTACCGTGTCTTTTTTTTAAAGTGCAATGCGCTACAGGAGTCGAAAGATGGAAATGACCCATGCTCAACGTCTGATTTTGTCCAACCAGTACAAGATGATGACTATGCTTGATCCCGATAACGCTGCGCGCTACAGCCGCCTGCAAACCATCGTCGAACGCGGTTTTGGTTTGCAAATGCGTGAACTGGACCGCGAGTTTGGCGAGCTGAAAGAAGAAACCTGTCGCATCGTGATCGACATTATGGAGATGTATCACGCCCTGCACGTGTCCTGGACGAATCTCAAAGATCAGCAGTCCATCGACGAGCGCCGCGTGACCTTCTTAGGCTTTGATGCCGCAACGGAAGCGCGTTATCTGAGCTATGTTCGCTTTATGGTGAATACAGAAGGGCGCTATACCCACTTTGACGCGGGCACCCACGGCTTCAACGCGCAGACCCCAATGTGGGAAAAATATCAGCGTATGCTGAGCGCGTGGCACGCCTGCCCGCGTCAGTACCATTTAAGCAGCAACGAAATTCAACAAATCATTAATGCCTGACGGAGGTGCGTGTGCAGTGTAGAGGTTTTCTGTTTGATCTGGACGGTACGCTGGTGGATTCGCTGCCGGTTGTGGAGCGTTCCTGGTGCCATTGGGCTGACAGACATGGCATCGACCATCAGGACGTGCTGAATTTTATCCATGGCAAACAGGCCATCACCTCGCTACGGCACTTCCTGGCCGGACGCTCTGAGGACGAAATTCAGGCGGAGTTCAAATACCTGGAACATATTGAAGCCACGGATACGGACGGCATCACAGCCTTACCGGGCGCGCGCGAGCTGCTTGAGCATCTGAACGAGGCGCAGATCCCATGGGCTATCGTTACCTCAGGCTCCATTCCCGTCGCCCACGCCCGTCACAAGGCGGCAGGTCTGCCGACGCCAGAAGTGTTTATCACGGCGGAGCGCGTAAAGCGCGGTAAACCGGAGCCCGACGCGTTTTTACTGGGCGCTGAACTGCTGGGCCTCGCCCCTGAAGAGTGCGTGGTGGTGGAAGACGCGGCCGCTGGCGTACTGGCCGGGCTGAACGCCGGAAGCCACGTTATCGCCGTTAACGTTCCGGCGGGATCCTCCCGGCTGGAGGAGGCAGACTTTGTGCTGGATTCCCTGACGGCGCTGGCTGTTTCGAAAGCCTCTGACGGGGTTGTAACCGTCTCGCTAAAAATGTAATCACATGATATAGCCCCACATTGCTGGGGCTTTTTTATGGCACAATTTCTCATCTCCCACTGACAAGGACATGTTGTGAACGGTGAACTGATTTGGGTCCTGAGCCTGCTTTTAATCGCCATCCTTCTTTTTGCAACGGGCAAGGTACGCATGGACGCCGTCGCCTTGTTTGTCATCGTCGCGTTTGTGCTGAGTGGAACGCTCACGCTACCGGAAGCGTTTTCCGGGTTTAGCGATCCCAACGTTATCCTGATTGCCGCCCTGTTTATTATTGGTGATGGGCTGGTGCGTACCGGCGTGGCGACCATCATGGGGTCGTGGCTGGTGAAGGTGGCGGGCAGCAGCGAAACCAAAATGCTGATCTACCTGATGGTGACCGTCGCCGGGCTGGGGGCGTTTATGAGCTCAACGGGCGTGGTCGCCATCTTTATCCCGGTGGTGCTGAGCGTCTCCATGCGGATGCAGATCTCGCCGTCGCGCCTGATGATGCCCCTGAGTTTTGCCGGTTTGATCAGCGGCATGATGACGCTGGTGGCAACGCCGCCGAACCTGGTCGTCAACAGCGAGCTTATCCGGGAAGGATTCCAGGGCTTCAGTTTTTTCAGCGTCACCCCGCTTGGGCTGGTCATTCTGGTGATGGGCGTGGTCTACATGCTGCTGACCCGGTTTGCCCTGAAAGGTGAAAAACAGGACAAAAATAAAGAAGGGTGGAAGCGACGCACCTTCCGCGATCTGATTAAGGAGTACCGCCTTACCGGGCGCGCGCGCCGTCTGGCTATTCGCCCCGGCTCGCCGATGGTGGGACAGCGTCTTGACGACCTGAAGCTGCGTGAGCGCTATGGCGCGAACGTGATCGGCGTTGAGCGCTGGCGTCGTTTTCGCCGGGTGATTGTCAACGTCAACGGGGTGTCGGAATTCCGCGCGCGGGATGTCCTGCTGATTGATATGTCCACCGCGGACGTGGATCTGCGCGAGTTTTGCAGCGAACAGCTGCTGGAACCGATGGTGCTGCGCGGGGAGTATTTTTCGGATCAGGCGCTGGATGTCGGCATGGCCGAAGTATCGCTGATCCCGGAATCGGAACTGCTGGGCAAAACCGTGCGGGAAATGGGGTTCCGAACCCGCTATGGCCTGAATGTCGTGGGGCTGAAGCGCGATGGCGTAGCGATGGAAGGGGCGGTGGTGGATGAGCCGATCCTGCTGGGCGATATCTTCCTCGTTGTCGGTAACTGGAAGCTGATTAGCCAGCTTGGGCAAAAAGGGCGCGATTTTGTGGTGCTCAACATGCCTGTCGAGGAGAGCGACGCGTCGCCTGCGCACAGCCAGGCGCCCCACGCGATTTTTTGTCTGGTGCTGATGGTGGCGCTGATGCTGACCGATGAAATTCCCAATCCGGTCGCGGCAATCATCGCCTGCCTGTTGATGGGCAAATTCCGCTGCATTGACGCCGAAAGCGCCTATAAAGCCATTCACTGGCCGAGCATTATCCTGATCGTCGGGATGATGCCCTTCGCCCTGGCGCTGCAAAAAACCGGCGGGGTGGATCTGATTGTTAAAGGCTTAATGGACGTTGGCGGCGGGTATGGGCCGTACATGATGCTGGTCTGTCTGTTCATTATGTGCGCCACCATCGGTCTGTTTATCTCCAATACCGCGACGGCGGTACTGATGGCGCCGATTGCGCTGGCGATGGCCAAATCCATGGGCGTGTCGCCGTATCCCTTTGCGATGATGGTCGCAATGGCGGCCTCCGCGGCATTTATGACGCCGGTCTCTTCACCAGTGAATACGCTGGTGCTGGGGCCCGGGAATTATAAGTTCAGTGATTTCGTGAAGCTGGGCGTGCCGTTCACCGCGCTGGTGATGGTGGTGTGCGTGGTATTGATACCGGTCCTGTTCCCGTTCTGATAATTTTGCCGGGCGGCGGCTGCGCCTTACCCGGCCTACTACCCGAAGGCCCTGCAAGCGCAGCGCCGCTGGGCAAACAGATTACAACGGTGAATCCTGGCTAATCTCATCCAGCGACAGATGGAAGCTCGGCACAAACACCTGCATAAAATAGTCCATCTCTTCGCTGCGGCGGGATTCCAGCGTTTTTTCCAGACGCGTTTTTGCCAGTAAAAATTCGTTATTCCCCGCAGACAGCTCTTCCAGACACTTCAGATAGGCGCAGAGCGCGTCGGCCTGCTTGACCAGCGACTTTTCATCTTCCGTGTACTGATGCTCATCGATGAGCGGCTCAAAAATGTCGCGCAACTCATCCGGCACCATGTCAATCAGCTTCTGCTGGGCAATTTTCTCGATGGCCTTATATTCCTGCGCAATTTGCGAGTTGAAATATTTCACCGGCGTGGGCAGGTCGCCGGTCAGCACTTCTGACGCATCGTGGTACATCGCCAGCAGGGCGATGCGCTCTGGATTAACCTGGCCGTTGAATTTGCGGTTTTTAATGGCGGCGAGCGCATGAGCAACCATGGCAACCTGCAGACTGTGCTCTGACACGTTCTCAGTGCGCACGTTGCGCATCAGCGGCCAGCGGTTGATGAGTTTCAGGCGGGAGAGGTGGGCGAAGAAATGACTCTGACTCATAGGTTACCTTTTGTCTTCACTGCGACAGGCGTTCATTGTGCGGGGAGGGGAGGAAAGATGCAAATCAGGCTACCGAAGTAGCCTGATTTTAAGATTACTGATGGTATCCGGAGAGGAAGCGCCCGAAGCGGCTGATGGCCATTTCGAGGTCATCTTCGCGCGGCAGCGTCACGATGCGCACGTGATCCGGCCACGGCCAGTTAAACGCCGTCCCCTGAACCAGCAGCACTTTTTCCTGAAGCAGGAAATCGAGCACCATTTTCTGGTCGTCGTGAATATTAAAGCGCTTCGCGTCAATTTTCGGGAACATATAGAGCGCGCCATTCGGCTTCACGCAGGAGACGCCTGGGATATCGTTGATCAGCTCCCACGCGCGGTTGCGCTGTTCGTACAGGCGACCACCGGGAACGATGAACTCGCTAATGCTCTGATAACCACCCAGCGCCGTCTGGATTGCGTGCTGCGCCGGCACGTTGGCGCATAAACGCATCGAGGCCAGCATCTCCAGCCCTTCGATATAGCCTTTGGCGTGCTTTTTCGGGCCGTTCAGTACCATCCAGCCCTGACGGAAACCGGCCACGCGGTAGGTTTTAGACAGGCCGTTAAAGGTGACGGTCAGCAGATCCGGTGCCAGCGCAGCGATTGAGTGGTGCTGTGCCGCGTCGTACAGGATCTTGTCGTAAATTTCGTCGGCAAAGATGATCAGGTTGTGCTGGCGGGCGAGCTCGACGATCTCCATCAGCAGCTCTTTTGAGTACACTGCACCCGTCGGGTTGTTCGGGTTAATGATCACGATGCCGCGCGTGCGGGGCGTGATTTTTGCGCGAATATCATCGAGGTCCGGGAACCAGTCGGAGGACTCGTCGCACAGATAGTGCACGGCTTTCCCGCTCGACAGTGATACGGCAGCCGTCCACAGCGGATAGTCCGGCGCGGGCACCAGCATTTCGTCCCCGCTGTTCAGCAGCGCCTGCATCGCCTGCACGATCAGTTCGGAAACGCCGTTGCCGATATAGATATCTTCAACGGTAACATCGCGCATACCGCGTGCCTGGTAGTGCTGCATGATGGCTTTACGTGCGGAGTAAAGTCCTTTTGAATCGCAATAGCCTTGTGCAGTTGGAAGGTTGCGGATCACATCAACCAGAATTTCATCCGGCGCTTCAAAACCAAATGGCGCAGGGTTACCAATGTTGAGTTTCAGAACCTTATTGCCTTCCTCTTCAAGGCGTTTTGCCTCTTTCAGAACCGGGCCGCGGATGTCATAACAGACGTTATCTAGCTTGCTGGATTTTTCGATAGGGGACATGAACCTTTAACCTTTTCGCTATTATTGCCGCTCCCTGCCGTGGAAGTCAGCACGGAATAATGTACTCCCCCCTCGCTTCGTTTTGAAGGGTGTGCAGTAGAAGATTTTGTGCCTGGAGCAAAATTTTGATAAATCTTTTTCGCTGTGCGTTAGCTTTTTTACTGTCTTAAAGTTGTGCGCATGGCACGATGATAGGTTAAATGTGCTATTCATTTGTCAGAATTCTGTATATTGTGCTGGTAAAAATAAGTGTTGAACCTGACAACGGTAGCAATCACCCTGCGTGACTTTTCGTAAAACCTGAATGCTTGATAAATGTTCCTGTAAAAGCATAATGTGGCTAAAAGTTACTCATGTGAAATTAATGTTAAGTGCCATTAATGAATGGTCTTAATCTAAATTAAAATTTATTTATTATTAACCTATAAAATGCAACTTTAGTTAATTTTAATAAAATTAGTTTAGAAGCTTAACATTCTTCTTTAATCCTCAATATTGCAATAAGACTTATAAATAAAGTGGATTTGGGTTAAGATGTCTTTCAGGAAAGCAGAGGACAGATGCAAAAATTTTGTATATCTGGCACTGACTTTTCGAATTAATTGATTGTTATTGTTGGAGTTATCTCTGGCTGGAATGTGTCGCACATCTCCTGCTACGTTGACAGCGCTGCGATAAAGATGGCAGAAAAGGTGTTATACCTTTAATGTAATTTACATAAACCTGCGAACATCTAAATATCCTGAACGTTTAAGAGAATAAAAATAACGTCATGAAACGTGCTTTCTGACTGTTGATATAAAGCAGCACAATAACTATCTGTCAGGCAGTCTGCCGGGCCGGGATGCGAGGGAAAACCTTCAGAGGGAATTGCTTAACTGTTACACACAGCTTCAACCCGGGCAGCTCCGCACGAGCAACCTGAAAGTGAATAGATATGATAAATGCAAATCGTCCGATAATGAATCTCGACCTCGATCTGCTGAGAACGTTTGTTGCGGTCGCCGATCTCAACACTTTTGCAGCAGCTGCTGCCGCCGTTTGCCGAACTCAGTCCGCCGTTAGCCAGCAAATGCAGCGGCTGGAGCAACTGGTTGGTAAAGAGCTTTTTGCACGTCACGGGCGTAATAAGCTCTTAACGGAACACGGTATTCAGCTACTGGGTTATGCCAGGAAAATTCTTCGCTTTAATGATGAAGCATGTATGTCATTAATGTTTAGCAACCTTCAAGGGGTGCTAACGTTAGGTGCATCTGATGAGTCAGCGGATACTATATTGCCGTTTCTTCTCAACCGTATTAGTTCGGTTTATCCGAAGCTTGCGCTGGACGTTAGCGTAAAACGTAATGCCTTTATGGTTGAGATGTTAAATGAGCACAAAGTCGACCTTGTGGTGACGACGCATCGTCCCGGGCAGTTTGATTGCCTGACGCTGCGCACATCACCTACACACTGGTATTGCGCAGCCGAGTACGTGCTGCAAAAAGGGGAGCCGGTTCCGCTGGTCTTGCTGGATGACCCGAGCCCGTTCCGCGATATGGTGCTCACGGCGCTGAATGAGGCCAACATTCCGTGGCGTCTGGCGTATGTGGCTTCCACGCTGCCAGCGGTTCGTGCCGCCGTGAAGGCCGGTCTGGGCGTAACGGCCCGTCCGGTAGAGATGATGAGCCCCGATCTGCGCGTTCTGGGGAAATCCGACGGTCTTCCTGCGCTGCCGGATACGGAGTATCTGCTCTGCCACAATTCGTCCAGCCATAACGAGTTGGCCAAAGTGGTGTTCGAGGCGATGGAAAACTACCATAACCCGTGGCAATTCGAGCGCGTTACCTCCGAAGGGGGGGATGACTCCCTGATCGTCGAAGGGGATTTTGAGTGATCGATAGCTCAATATTCTGGTAACAAAATGTAAGTGTAAAAAACAGCCACTCGTGTGATTTTCACATGCAGTGGCTTTTTTTACGCAATAATACCCGCTTATGGCGCAAGGGTTTTTAGGATACTCTCTTATTTATCAATAAGCTGAATACTTTTGCTTAAAACTTGTCCGTTTTCCGTTCTAACTTCGCCCATATCCCTCTCATGTTAAAAAAACAGGAAATATGTTGCCGTTTTCCATGTTGAATTAACAAAAGCGTGTCGCAGATCAAGAAAATACTCCTATTTGGGGGGAGGAATCGTTGGCAAATCCTGTCAAAATAGGAGGGTTATTTTTTTTACTTCCGAAACGGACACGATTCAACAACATACATTTGACGGAAAGTCATGCACCCACCAGGGTTAAAGGGCACCAAATGTTAATGAGAATCGCTCGATGTAATTTAATGTGAAGAAACCTTTGTTAAAGTTGACAATAGGTTATAGAAAGGAGTAAAAAACCCCATCATTTTGCTGTCTACGTCTCATTTCTGACAGTTAGTGTAAGGTTATTTGTTCCTCCCCATGAATCGATGTGATGCCCATCTGCCAGCAAGAGCAGTGTCGTTGGTATCACTTTTGATGAGTAAGCAATGAGTATGTCAACATCCACAGAAGTCATCGCTCATCACTGGGCATTCGCAATCTTTCTTATTGTAGCCATTGGCCTGTGCTGCCTGATGTTAGTCGGCGGCTGGTTCCTGGGCGGTCGCGCCCGTGCAAGGCACAAAAACACACCTTTCGAATCAGGTATTGATTCAGTAGGTTCCGCTCGCTTACGCCTGTCTGCCAAGTTCTATCTGGTAGCCATGTTCTTCGTCATCTTCGACGTGGAAGCGCTTTACCTTTTCGCATGGTCAACGTCCATCCGCGAAAGTGGTTGGGTGGGCTTTGTCGAGGCCGCAATTTTCATTTTAGTGCTACTGGCCGGTCTGGTTTATCTGGTGCGTATTGGCGCGCTTGACTGGACGCCTGCGCGTTCACGTCGTGAACACATCAACCCGGAAAACAGTATCTCTAATCGTCAGCAGTAACAGCGAGGCAATAAGATGGATTATACGCTCACCCGCATAGATCCTAACGGTGAGAATGACCGTTACCCCCTGCAAAAACAGGAGATCGTAACCGACCCCCTGGAGCAAGAAGTCAATAAAAGCGTGTACATGGGCAAGCTCGAACATGCCATGCACGATATGGTCAACTGGGGTCGTAAGAACTCCATCTGGCCTTACAACTTTGGTCTTTCTTGCTGCTACGTTGAAATGGTGACGTCATTCACTGCGGTGCATGACGTTGCGCGTTTTGGGGCCGAGGTACTCCGTGCTTCCCCGCGTCAGGCTGACCTGATGGTGGTTGCCGGTACGTGCTTTACCAAGATGGCACCTGTTATTCAGCGTCTGTATGACCAGATGCTGGAGCCAAAATGGGTTATCTCCATGGGCGCATGTGCAAACTCTGGCGGTATGTACGACATTTATTCCGTCGTGCAGGGCGTAGATAAATTTATCCCAGTGGATGTGTACATCCCGGGTTGTCCGCCACGTCCGGAAGCCTACATGCAGGCGCTGATGCTGCTGCAGGAATCTATTGGTAAAGAACGTCGCCCACTGTCGTGGGTTGTTGGCGATCAGGGTGTGTATCGCGCGAACATGCAGTCTGAGCGCGAGCGTAAACGTGGTGAACGTATTGCCGTCACCAATCTGCGTACGCCTGACGAAATTTAATTTGCGCCTGTAGGCCTGGAGAACACCTTCGCATATCACTACTCAAATAGCGCGAAGCCAGGCTCAACAGTCACCACGGACCATTTGCAATGGTGAACAATATGACCGACTTAACCGCGCAAGAAGCCGCCTGGCAGACCCGGGATCATCTGGATGACCCAGTCATTGGCGAACTGCGCAACCGTTTTGGGCCGGATGCCTTTACTGTTCAGGCTACCCGCACCGGGGTACCCGTTGTTTGGGTGAAGCGTGAGCAATTGCTGGAAGTTGTCGATTTCCTCAAGAAATTGCCAAAACCGTACGTCATGCTGTTTGACTTACACGGCATGGATGAACGTCTGCGTACCCACCGCCAGGGTCTCCCTGCTGCGGATTTTTCCGTTTTCTACCACCTGATCTCAATAGACCGTAATACGGATATCATGCTCAAGGTGGCATTGTCTGAAAACGACATGCATCTGCCGACGATCACCAAACTTTTCCCGAACGCGAACTGGTATGAGCGTGAAACCTGGGAAATGTTCGGCATGACCTTCGACGGCCACCCGCATCTGACGCGCATCATGATGCCGCAGACCTGGACCGGCCACCCGCTGCGTAAAGACTACCCTGCGCGTGCAACCGAATTCGACCCGTTTGAGCTGACCAAAGCCAAACAGGATCTGGAGATGGAAGCGCTGACCTTCAAACCGGAAGACTGGGGCATGAAGCGCGGTACCGACAACGAGGACTTCATGTTCCTCAACCTCGGTCCAAACCACCCGTCTGCGCACGGTGCATTCCGTATTATCCTTCAGCTTGATGGCGAAGAGATTGTCGACTGCGTTCCGGACATCGGCTACCACCACCGTGGTGCTGAGAAGATGGGCGAGCGTCAGTCCTGGCACAGCTACATTCCTTATACCGACCGTATCGAGTACCTCGGCGGCTGCGTCAACGAAATGCCATACGTGCTGGCCGTTGAGAAACTAGCGGGTATCGTTACGCCGGATCGCGTTAACGTGATTCGCGTTATGCTGTCAGAACTGTTCCGTATCAACAGCCACCTGCTGTACATCTCCACGTTCATTCAGGACGTCGGCGCGATGACTCCGGTCTTCTTCGCCTTTACCGACCGTCAGAAAATCTACGATCTGGTGGAAGCGATTACCGGTTTCCGTATGCACCCGGCCTGGTTCCGTATCGGCGGCGTGGCACACGATCTGCCGCGCGGCTGGGACCGTCTGCTGCGTGAATTCCTCGACTGGATGCCAAAACGTCTGGCGTCTTATGAGAAAGCCGCGCTGCGTAACACCATCCTGAAAGGCCGTTCCCAGGGCGTTGCTGCCTACGGCGCGAAAGAAGCGCTGGAGTGGGGTACGACAGGTGCAGGTCTGCGTGCGACCGGTATTGATTTCGACGTGCGTAAAGCCCGTCCTTACTCTGGCTACGAGAACTTCGACTTTGAAGTCCCGGTGGGCGGCGGTGTTTCCGACTGCTACACCCGCGTGATGCTGAAAGTGGAAGAGCTGCGCCAGAGTCTGCGCATCCTTGAGCAGTGCCTCAACAACATGCCGGAAGGCCCGTTCAAGGCGGATCACCCGCTGACGACGCCGCCACCGAAAGAGCGCACGCTGCAGCATATCGAAACCCTGATCACCCACTTCCTGCAGGTTTCCTGGGGTCCGGTCATGCCGGCGCAAGAATCCTTCCAGATGATTGAAGCGACCAAGGGTATTAACAGTTACTACCTGACCAGTGACGGCAGCACCATGAGCTACCGTACCCGCGTGCGTACGCCGAGCTTTGCGCACCTGCAGCAGATCCCGTCCGCCATCCGCGGCAGTCTGGTCTCCGACCTGATTGTGTATCTGGGTAGTATCGATTTTGTTATGTCAGATGTGGACCGCTAATTATGCACGAGAATCAACAACCACAAACCGAGGCTTTTGAGCTGAGTGAAGCAGAACGTGCCGCGATTGAGCACGAGATGCACCACTACGAAGACCCGCGTGCGGCGTCCATTGAAGCGCTGAAAATCGTACAGAAACAGCGTGGTTGGGTGCCGGATGGGGCGATCTATGAGATCGCGAAAGTGCTGGGTATTCCGGCAAGTGACGTAGAAGGCGTAGCCACGTTCTACAGCCAGATCTTCCGTCAGCCGGTTGGCCGCCATGTGATCCGCTACTGTGACAGCGTTGTCTGCCACATCACCGGTTATCAGGGCATTCAGGCTGCGATTGAGAAGAAGCTCAATATCAAGCCGGGCCAGACCACGTTCGATGGACGCTTTACCCTGCTGCCAACCTGCTGCCTGGGTAACTGCGACAAGGGGCCGACCATGATGATTGATGAGGATACTCACAGCCATCTGACGCCGGAAGCGATTCCTGACCTGCTGGAGCAGTACAAATGAAAACTGTAATTCGTACTGCTGAGACGCATCCGCTGACCTGGCGTCTGCGCGATGACAAACAGCCGGTATGGCTCGACGAATACCAGAGCAAAAACGGCTATGCCGGCGCGCGTAAAGCCCTTGGCGGCATGGCGCCGGATGACATCGTTAACGCGGTGAAAGACTCCGGCCTGAAAGGGCGCGGCGGTGCGGGCTTCTCCACCGGTCTGAAGTGGAGCCTGATGCCGAAAGACGAATCCATGAACATCCGTTACCTGCTGTGTAACGCCGATGAAATGGAGCCGGGCACCTATAAAGACCGCCTGCTGATGGAACAGCTGCCGCACCTGCTGGTGGAAGGCATGCTGATCTCCGCGTTTGCGCTGAAAGCGTACCGTGGCTACATCTTCCTGCGCGGTGAGTACATCGAAGCAGCGGAAAACCTGCGTCGCGCGATTGCCGAAGCCACCGAAGCGGGCCTGCTGGGTAAAAACATCCTGGGCACCGGCTTTGACTTTGAACTGTTCGTGCACACCGGCGCAGGGCGTTATATCTGCGGCGAAGAAACCGCGCTGATTAACTCCCTGGAAGGCCGCCGCGCGAACCCGCGTTCCAAGCCACCGTTCCCGGCAAGTTCCGGCGTATGGGGTAAACCGACCTGCGTAAACAACGTTGAAACCCTGTGTAACGTTCCGGCTATCCTCGCCAACGGCGTGGAGTGGTATCAGGGCATCTCCTCAAGCAAAGATGCCGGTACCAAGCTGATGGGCTTCTCTGGTCGCGTTAAAAATCCTGGCGTCTGGGAACTGCCGTTCGGTACCACCGCACGTGAAATTCTTGAGGACTACGCTGGCGGCATGCGCGATGGCCTGAAATTCAAAGCCTGGCAGCCGGGTGGGGCAGGGACAGACTTCCTGACCGAAGCCCACCTTGATCTGCCAATGGAATTCGAAAGCATTGGTAAAGCAGGCAGCCGTCTGGGTACGGCGCTGGCGATGGCCGTCGACCACGAGATCGGCATGGTCTCGCTGGTGCGTAACCTGGAAGAGTTCTTCGCCCGCGAGTCCTGCGGCTGGTGCACACCGTGCCGTGATGGTCTGCCGTGGAGCGTGAAGATCCTGCGTGCAATCGAACGTGGCGAAGGCCAGCCTGGGGATATCGAGACGCTTGAGCAACTGTGTCGATTCTTAGGCCCGGGTAAAACCTTCTGTGCCCACGCACCGGGTGCCGTCGAACCTCTGCAGAGCGCGATCAAATATTTCCGCGACGAGTTCGAAGCAGGCATCAAGCAGCCGTTCAGCAATACCCATGCTATCAATGGGATTCAGCCGAACCTGCTTAAAGCGCGCTGGTAACGACAAGAATTTTGATTAACGCTCGGTTTCGACCGAGCCAACTGGAAGCATGCTAATGGCTACGATTCATGTAGACGGCAAAGAATACGAAGTCAACGGGGCGGACAACCTGCTGGAAGCTTGTCTGTCTCTTGGCCTCGATATTCCGTACTTTTGCTGGCATCCGGCGCTGGGCAGCGTCGGTGCTTGCCGCCAGTGTGCGGTGAAGCAATATCAAAACGCGGAAGACACGCGTGGTCGCCTGGTGATGTCCTGTATGACGCCAGCCACCGAAGGCACTTTTATTTCGATTGATGACGAAGAAGCGAAACAGTTCCGCGAAAGCGTTGTGGAATGGTTGATGACCAACCACCCGCACGACTGTCCGGTCTGTGAAGAGGGCGGTAACTGCCACCTTCAGGATATGACCGTGATGACCGGCCACAGCTTCCGTCGCTATCGCTTTACCAAGCGTACCCACCGTAACCAGGACCTGGGGCCGTTCATCTCTCACGAAATGAACCGCTGCATCGCCTGCTACCGCTGCGTGCGTTACTACAAAGACTACGCAGACGGTCAGGATCTGGGCGTATATGGCGCGCACGATAACGTCTACTTCGGTCGTCCGGAAGACGGTACGCTTGAAAGCGAATTCTCCGGTAACCTGGTAGAAATCTGCCCGACCGGTGTATTCACGGATAAAACTCACTCCGAGCGTTACAACCGCAAATGGGACATGCAGTTTGCGCCAAGCATCTGCCAGCAGTGTTCCCTCGGCTGTAACACCAGCCCGGGTGAGCGTTACGGCGAGCTGCGTCGTATCGAAAACCGTTACAACGGCACCGTTAACCACTACTTCCTCTGCGACCGCGGTCGTTTCGGCTATGGCTATGTGAACCTGAAAGACCGTCCGCGTCAGCCGGTTCAGCGCCGTGGCGACGACTTCATTACCCTGAACGCTGAACAGGCGATGCAGGGCGCGGCAGATATTCTGCGCCAGTCGAAGAAAGTGATCGGTATCGGCTCCCCGCGCGCCAGCATCGAAAGCAACTTTGCGCTGCGCGAGCTGGTTGGCGCGGAAAACTTCTATACCGGTATCGCCCAGGGCGAGCAGGAACGTCTGCAGCTGGTACTGAAAGTGCTGCGTGAAGGCGGTATTCATACCCCTGCGCTGCGCGAAATCGAATCTTATGATGCGGTCCTGGTGCTGGGTGAAGACCTGACGCAGACGGGCGCACGCGCGGCTCTGGCGGTTCGTCAGGCGGTGAAGGGGAAAGCACGTGAA
The DNA here is from genome assembly GCF_020149545.1 of Enterobacter cloacae complex sp. ECL352. Lineage (NCBI taxonomy): Bacteria > Pseudomonadati > Pseudomonadota > Gammaproteobacteria > Enterobacterales > Enterobacteriaceae > Enterobacter > Enterobacter cloacae complex sp. ECL352. The sequence goes on along the minus strand of NZ_CP083709.1, from coordinate 894,048 downwards.
ATGGCAGCGGCGCAGAAAGTGGCTGACTGGCAGATTGCGGCGATCCTCAACATCGGCCAGCGCGCGAAGCATCCTCTGTTTGTGACCAACGTCGACAACACCCGTCTGGACGATATCGCGGCGTGGACCTACTGCGCGCCGGTTGAAGATCAGGCGCGCCTCGGCTTTGCCATTGCCCACGCGCTGGACAGCAGCTCGCCGGCCGTTGAACTGGATCGTGACCTGCAGAACAAGGTTGACGTGATTGTTCAGGCCCTGGCGGGTGCGAAAAAACCGCTGATTATTTCCGGTACCAACGCCGGCAGCGCGGAGATCATTCAGGCGGCAGCCAACGTTGCTAAAGCCCTGAAAGGCCGCGGTGCGGATGTCGGTGTGACCATGATTGCCCGTGCGGTGAACAGCATTGGTCTGGGCATGATCGGCGGCGGCTCGCTGGAAGCAGCGTTAAGCGAACTGGAGTCCGGTGCCGCTGACGCCGTTGTGGTGCTGGAAAACGATCTGCATCGCCACGCCTCTGCCGCTCGCGTTGACGCCGCGCTCTCCAAAGCGCCGCTGGTGATGGTCATTGACCATCAGCGCACCGCGATCATGGACAAAGCGCACCTGGTGCTCTCTGCGGCAAGCTTCGCAGAAAGCGACGGTACCGTTATCAACAACGAAGGTCGCGCCCAGCGTTTCTTCCAGGTTTATGACCCGGCGTACTACGACAGCAACACCGTGATGCTGGAAAGCTGGCGCTGGCTGCACTCCCTGCACAGCACCGTGCAGAGCCGTGAAGTGGACTGGACGCAGCTCGACCACGTTATCGACGCGGTAGTGGAAAAACTGCCTCAGCTGGCAGGCATTAAAGATGCCGCACCTGAAGCAAGCTTCCGCATTCGCGGCCAGAAACTGGCGCGTGAACCGCACCGTTACAGCGGCCGTACCGCGATGCGCGCCAATATCAGCGTGCACGAACCGCGCCAGCCGCAGGATAAAGACACCATGTTCGCCTTCTCTATGGAAGGGAACAACCAGCCGTCTGCGCCGCGTTCGCAAATCCCATTCGCATGGGCGCCGGGCTGGAACTCCCCGCAGGCATGGAACAAGTTCCAGGCTGAAGTGGGTGGCTCCCTGCGTCACGGCGATCCGGGCGTGCGTCTGATTGAAGCCTCCGAAACCGGTCTGGACTTCTTCACCGCCGTACCGGCAAGCTTCCAGGCGCAGGATGGCAGCTGGCGTATCGCGCCGTACTACCATCTGTTCGGTAGCGACGAGCTGTCTCAGCGTTCGCCTGTCTTCCAGACCCGTATGCCGCAGCCTTACATCAAGCTCAACCCGGCGGATGCCGCGAAGCTTGGCGTAAACGCGGGCGCGAACATCGCCTTTAGCTATGACGGCCAGACAATCAGCCTGCCGCTGATTATCTCCGAAGGTCTGACAGCAGGGCAGGTGGGTCTGCCGATGGGTATGCCTGGCATCGCGCCGGTTCTGGCGGGTGCGCGTCTTGATAATCTGCAGGAGGCAAAAGCATGAGTTGGTTAACGCCGGATCTTATCGACATCCTGCTGAGCATTCTGAAAGCGATTGTTATCCTGCTGGTGGTGGTCACCTGCGGCGCGTTCATGAGCTTTGGTGAACGTCGTCTGCTCGGTCTGTTCCAGAACCGTTACGGACCGAACCGCGTGGGCTGGGGTGGTTCACTCCAGCTGGTCGCGGACATGATCAAGATGTTCTTTAAAGAGGACTGGATCCCGCGCTTCTCGGACCGCGTGATCTTTACTCTGGCACCGATGATCGCCTTCACCTCGCTGCTGCTGGCGTTTGCTATCGTTCCGGTCAGCCCGACCTGGGTAGTCGCTGACCTGAACATCGGCATTCTGTTCTTCCTGATGATGGCAGGCCTCGCGGTGTACGCGGTGCTGTTCGCAGGCTGGTCCAGTAACAACAAATACTCGCTGCTGGGTGCGATGCGTGCTTCCGCGCAGACGCTGAGCTACGAAGTGTTCCTGGGGCTCTCCCTGATGGGCGTGGTGGCGCAGGCCGGTTCATTCAACATGACCGACATCGTCAATAACCAGGCCGACATCTGGAACGTTATCCCGCAGTTCTTTGGGTTTATTACCTTTGCTATCGCGGGCGTGGCGGTGTGTCACCGTCACCCGTTTGACCAGCCAGAAGCCGAACAGGAACTGGCCGACGGTTACCACATCGAATATTCCGGTATGAAATTCGGTCTGTTCTTCGTGGGCGAGTACATCGGTATCGTCACCATTTCCGCGTTGATGGTAACGCTGTTCTTCGGTGGCTGGCATGGCCCGTTCTTACCGCCGTTCATCTGGTTCGCGCTGAAAACCGCGTTCTTCATGATGATGTTCATTTTGATTCGCGCAGCGTTACCGCGTCCGCGTTATGACCAGGTAATGTCCTTCGGCTGGAAAGTGTGCCTGCCGCTGACGCTCGTCAACTTGTTGGTAACGGCGGCTGTCATTCTCTGGCAGCAGCCATAAGGGGCTATAGACCATGACCTTAAAAGAATTACTGGTAGGCTTTGGTACCCAGGTACGCAGTATCTGGATGATCGGCCTGCACGCGTTTGCCAAACGCGAAACCCGGATGTACCCGGAAGAGCCGGTATATCTGCCGCCGCGCTACCGTGGCCGTATCGTGCTGACGCGCGACCCGGACGGTTCCGAGCGCTGCGTTGCCTGTAACCTGTGTGCGGTAGCGTGTCCGGTCGGCTGTATCTCTCTGCAGAAAGCAGAGACGGTAGACGGCCGCTGGTACCCTGAGTTCTTCCGCATCAACTTCTCACGCTGCATCTTCTGCGGTCTGTGTGAAGAAGCGTGCCCAACCACGGCGATTCAGCTGACTCCAGACTTCGAGCTGGGTGAGTACAAGCGTCAGGACCTGGTGTACGAGAAAGAGGATCTGCTGATTTCCGGTCCGGGCAAATACCCGGAATATAACTTCTACCGGATGGCGGGTATGGCAATCGACGGCAAAGATAAGGGCGAAGCAGAGAACGAAGCTAAGCCTATCGACGTCAAGAGCCTGTTACCGTAAGGAGAGGGCAATGGAATTCGCTTTTTATATCTGTGGCCTTATCGCCATCCTGGCTACGCTGCGAGTGATTACGCACACCAATCCGGTGCATGCGCTGCTGTACTTAATCATCTCGCTGCTGGCCATTTCCGGGGTGTTCTTCGCACTGGGCGCGCACTTCGCCGGTGCGCTGGAAATCATCGTCTACGCCGGGGCCATCATGGTGCTGTTCGTGTTCGTGGTGATGATGCTGAACCTGGGCGGCTCTGAAATTGAGCAGGAACGTCAGTGGTTAAAACCGCAGGTGTGGATTGGCCCGGCAATTTTGTCGGCCATCATGCTGGCGGTGATTGTTTACGCCATTCTGGGCGTCAACGATCAGGGCATCGACGGCACGCCGATCGGCGCTAAAGAGGTCGGTATTACCCTCTTTGGCCCATACGTTCTGGCGGTTGAACTGGCCTCAATGCTGCTGCTGGCAGGTCTGGTTGTTGCTTTCCACGTTGGCCGCGAAGAGCGTGCTGGCGAGGTGCTGAGCAACCGCACTGACGACCGCGCGAAAAGAAAAACGGAGGAGCGCGCATGATCCCCTTAACACATGGACTGATCCTCGCTGCGATTTTATTCGTTCTGGGTCTGACCGGTCTGGTTATCCGCCGCAATCTGCTGTTTATGCTGATCGGTCTGGAAATCATGATTAACGCCTCCGCGCTGGCCTTCGTGGTCGCCGGAAGCTACTGGGGCCAGACCGATGGTCAGGTGATGTACATTCTCGCCATCAGCCTCGCGGCTGCCGAAGCGAGTATTGGCCTGGCGCTGTTGCTGCAGCTCCATCGTCGCCGCCAGAACCTGAACATCGATTCAGTAAGTGAGTTGCGTGGATGAACATGCTTGCCTTAACCATTATTTTTCCGCTGATTGGCTTCGTGCTGCTGGCGTTTTCTCGCGGCCGCTGGTCTGAGAATTTGTCTGCGACCGTGGGCATTGGCTCCATCGGTCTGGCTGCGCTGGTGACGGCGTATGCGGGTATCGACTTCTTTAACAACGGGCGTCAGCCTTTCAGCGTGCCGCTGTGGACCTGGATGTCGGTCGGTGATTTCAATATCGGCTTCAACCTGGTGCTGGACGGCCTCTCGCTGACCATGCTCTCCGTGGTCACCGGCGTGGGCTTCCTGATCCACATGTTCGCCTCCTGGTATATGCGCGGTGAAGAGGGTTACTCCCGCTTCTTCGCCTACACCAACCTGTTTATCGCCAGCATGGTTGTTCTGGTGCTGGCCGATAACCTGCTGCTGATGTATCTGGGCTGGGAAGGCGTAGGTCTGTGTTCTTACCTGCTGATCGGTTTCTACTACACCGATCCGAAGAATGGCGCAGCGGCCATGAAAGCGTTCGTCGTGACCCGCGTGGGTGACGTCTTCCTCGCTTTCGCGCTGTTCATTCTTTACAACGAACTGGGCACGCTGAACTTCCGCGAAATGGTGGAACTGGCACCGGCGCACTTCGCTGCTGGCAACAACATGCTGTGGTGGGCAACGCTGATGCTGCTGGGTGGCGCCGTGGGTAAATCCGCGCAGCTGCCGTTGCAGACCTGGCTGGCCGACGCGATGGCGGGTCCAACCCCTGTCTCCGCGCTGATCCACGCCGCGACCATGGTAACCGCCGGTGTCTACCTGATTGCGCGTACCCATGGCCTGTTCCTGATGACCCCGGAAATTCTGCATCTGGTGGGTATCGTCGGTGCGGTCACGCTGGTGCTGGCAGGCTTTGCCGCGCTGGTGCAGACCGACATCAAACGCGTTCTCGCGTATTCCACAATGAGCCAGATTGGTTACATGTTCCTGGCGCTGGGCGTTCAGGCGTGGGACGCAGCCATTTTCCACCTGATGACGCACGCGTTCTTTAAAGCGCTGCTGTTCCTCTCATCCGGTTCCGTGATCCTGGCCTGCCATCACGAGCAGAACATCTTCAAGATGGGCGGACTGCGTAAGTCCATTCCGCTGGTGTATGTCTGCTTCCTGGTGGGCGGCGCGGCGCTGGCGGCACTGCCGCTGATCACCGCGGGCTTCTTCAGTAAGGACGAAATCCTTGCGGGTGCCATGGCGAATGGTCATATCAATCTGATGGTTGCGGGTCTGGTCGGTGCGTTCATGACCTCCCTGTATACCTTCCGTATGATTTTCATCGTATTCCACGGTAAAGAACAAATTCACGCTCACGCAGGGAAGGGGATCACCCACCACCTGCCGCTGATTGTGCTGCTGGTACTGTCCACCTTCGTTGGCGCGATGATTGTGCCACCGCTGAAGGGCGTACTGCCAGACACCACCGAGCTTGAGCACGGTCGCGTTCTGACGCTTGAAATCACCTCCGGTGTGGTCGCTATCGCGGGCATCCTGATTGCAGCATGGCTGTGGCTGGGCAAACGTACGCTGGTGACTGCCGTTGCCAACAGTGCGCCGGGCCGTCTGCTGGGCACCTGGTGGTACAACGCGTGGGGCTTCGACTGGCTGTACGACATGATCTTCGTTAAGCCGTTCCTGGGCATTGCGTGGCTGCTGAAGCGCGACCCACTGAACAGCCTGATGAATATCCCGGCGATCCTTTCCCGCTTTGCAGGTAAAGGCCTGCTGTACAGCGAGAACGGTTACCTGCGCTGGTATGTGGCGTCCATGAGCATAGGTGCGGTTGTCGTGCTGGCGCTGCTGATGGTGTTGCGTTGATCGTTAAGTGAATTTTATTCGAATTCGTTGAAAATCAGGCCCCTGCTGGGGGCCTTAAAAAGGAATGTAAATCGCCATGTTACTACCCTGGCTAATATTAATTCCCTTCATCGGCGGCTTCCTGTGCTGGCAGACTGAACGCTTTGGCGTGAAGATGCCGCGCTGGATCGCGCTGATCACCATGGGATTGACGCTCGCGCTTGGCCTGCAACTGTGGTTGCAGGGCGGTTACTCACTGACCCAGTCTGCGGGCATTCCGCAGTGGCAGTCTGAGTTCATCCTGCCGTGGATCCCGCGTTTCGGCATTACGATCCACCTGGCGATTGACGGTCTGTCGCTGCTGATGGTGGTGCTGACCGGTCTGCTCGGCGTTCTGGCGGTACTTTGCTCCTGGCGAGAAATCGAAAAATACCAGGGCTTCTTCCACCTGAACCTGATGTGGATCCTGGGCGGCGTGATCGGCGTGTTCCTTGCCATCGACATGTTCCTGTTCTTCTTCTTCTGGGAGATGATGCTGGTGCCGATGTACTTCCTGATCGCGCTGTGGGGCCACAAGGCGTCCGACGGTAAAACGCGTATCACGGCGGCAACCAAGTTCTTCATCTATACCCAGGCGAGTGGTCTGGTGATGTTGATTGCCATTCTGGCGCTGGTGTTTGTTCACCACAATGCGACCGGAACCTGGACCTTCAACTACGAAGATCTGCTGAAAACGCCAATGTCCCACGGCGTTGAATACCTGCTGATGCTGGGCTTCTTCATCGCGTTCGCGGTGAAAATGCCGGTTGTTCCGCTGCACGGCTGGCTGCCAGACGCGCACTCTCAGGCACCAACGGCGGGTTCCGTTGACCTGGCGGGCATCTTGCTGAAAACGGCGGCCTACGGTCTGCTGCGTTTCGCACTGCCGCTGTTCCCGAATGCCTCCGCTGAGTTCGCACCGATTGCCATGTGGCTGGGTGTGATCGGTATCTTCTACGGTGCCTGGATGGCCTTCACGCAGTACGACATCAAGCGTCTGATTGCCTACACATCCGTTTCCCACATGGGCTTCGTGCTGATTGCTATCTACACCGGCAGCCAGCTGGCGTACCAGGGCGCGGTGATCCAGATGATTGCGCACGGTCTGTCCGCAGCCGGCCTCTTCATCCTGTGCGGTCAGCTGTACGAACGTCTGCATACCCGCGACATGCGCATGATGGGCGGCCTGTGGAGCAAAATTAAATGGCTGCCAGCGCTGTCCATGTTCTTCGCGGTGGCTACCCTGGGGATGCCGGGTACCGGTAACTTCGTCGGCGAATTTATGATTCTGTTCGGCAGCTTCAAAGTGGTACCGGTGATTACCGTGATCTCCACCTTTGGTCTGGTGTTCGCTTCCGTGTACTCGCTGGCGATGCTGCACCGCGCTTACTTCGGTAAAGCGAAGAGCGAAATTGCTGCACAAGAACTGCCGGGGATGTCGCTGCGTGAGCTATTCATCATCCTGCTGCTGGTCGTACTGCTGGTGCTGCTGGGCTTCTTCCCGCAGCCGATTCTGGATACCTCGCATAGCGCGATGGGTAACATCCAGCAGTGGTTTGTTAATTCTGCTTCTACTACAAGGCCGTAATTCGCCATGACAATAACTCCACAACAACTGATCGCGCTGCTACCGCTGCTGATCGTCGGATTGACGGTGGTGGTTGTGATGCTCTCCATTGCGTGGCGACGCAATCACTTCCTGAATGCCACGCTGTCGGTCATCGGCCTGAACGCCGCGTTAGTCTCTCTCTGGTTTGTTGGCCAGGGTGGGGCGATGGACGTCACCCCGCTGATGCGCGTTGACGGTTACGCCATGCTGTATACCGGTCTGGTGCTGCTGGCGAGCCTGGCAACCTGTACCTTTGCGTACCCGTGGCTCGAAGGCTACAACGACAACAAAGAAGAGTTTTACCTGCTGGTTCTGATTGCCGCGCTGGGCGGCATTCTGCTGGCGAATGCGAACCACCTGGCCGCGCTGTTCCTCGGTATTGAGCTGATCTCTCTGCCGCTGTTCGGCCTGATTGGTTACGCCTTCCGTCAGAAGCGTTCCCTGGAAGCAAGCATCAAGTACACCATTCTGTCTGCTGCTGCGTCCTCGTTCCTGCTGTTTGGTATTGCGCTGCTGTACGCACAGTCCGGTAACCTCTCTTTCATGGCGCTCGGCAAGAGCCTCGGTGACGGCATGCTGCATGAGCCGCTGCTGCTGGCGGGTCTGGGCATGATGATCGTTGGCCTCGGCTTCAAACTCTCTCTGGTGCCGTTCCACCTGTGGACGCCAGACGTATACCAGGGTGCCCCGGCTCCGGTGTCGACCTTCCTGGCGACGGCGAGCAAGATCGCTATCTTCGGTGTGGTCATGCGTCTGTTCCTGTACGCGCCGGTTGGTGACAGCGAAGCGGTTCGCGTGGTGCTGGGCATTATCGCGTTCGTCTCCATCATCTTCGGTAACCTGATGGCGCTGAGCCAGACCAACATCAAGCGTCTGCTGGGCTACTCGTCTATCTCTCATCTGGGCTACCTGATGATGGCGCTGATTGCGCTGCAGAGCGGCGAGATGTCGATGGAAACCGTGGGCGTGTATCTGGCCGGTTACCTGTTCAGCAGTCTCGGCGCCTTCGGCGTGGTGAGCCTGATGTCCAGCCCGTACCGTGGCCCGGATGCCGATTCACTGTTCTCCTACCGTGGTCTGTTCTGGCACCGTCCGATCCTGTCCGCGGTAATGACCGTGATGATGCTCTCTCTGGCAGGTATCCCGATGACGCTCGGCTTTATCGGTAAGTTCTACGTGCTGGCCGTCGGTGTGCAGGCGCACCTGTGGTGGCTGACCGCGGGCGTGGTTATCGGCTCCGCGATTGGCCTCTACTACTACCTGCGCGTGGCCGTGAGCCTGTACCTGAGCGCGCCTCAGCAGCTCAATCGTGATGCCCCAACCAACTGGCAGTACAGCGCCGGTGGTATCGTCGTGCTTATCTCCGCACTGCTGGTGCTGATCTTCGGTATCTATCCGCAGCCGCTGATTGATATCGTGCAGCGCGCGATGCCGCTGATGTAAGGTGAAAGCAAAAAGGCAACGAAAGTTGCCTTTTTTAATGTTTGCGCCCTCTCCCGGTGGGAGAGGGACGGGGTGAGGGCACCAGCCCGCACGTAACGAAAAAACCCGCCTCGGCGGGTTTTTTTATGGTTTGCCCAGCGGCGCTACGCTTGCAGGGCCTACGGGTTTTGTAGGTCGGGTAAGCGTAGCGCCACCCGACTAAGCCAGCTGCTTCCGGCTAATCAACGGTCCGTCAATCTTCTTCATCGAGCGGTCCAGCACTTCCTCAATCACCGACGACAGTTCGTTCAGCTCAAACTTCGCCACATACCCGTCCGCCTTCACCTTGCGAATATGGTCTTCGTTGGCGTTGCCGGAAAGGGAAGAGTGGATCACGACCGGAATGTCCTTCAATATCGGGTCGGTTTTGATTTTGCGCGTCAGCGTAAAACCGTCCATCTCCGGCATTTCGAGGTCGGTCAGCACCAGAGCGATCTTATCGGTGATGGGAACCCCTTCAGCCTGGGCCTGCGCCGCCAGCACACCGATTTTTTCCCACGCGTCTTTGCCGGTGATATGCAGCTGTGCCGGGATCTCCATGGCCTGCAGACCTTTTTCCAGCATCGAGCGCGCCACTTTGGAGTCTTCCGCGACGATGGCGACAGCGCCCGGTTTGATATGGAATTTGGTGGTCTTCAGGTTCGTGGCGTGCAGATCGTGATTGGCCGGGGTGATGTCATACAGGATCTGCTCAACGTCCAGCACCATCGCCAGATCGTTGGTATCGGTCTTCTCGTCAAGACACGCGATGCTGGTGATGTAGCGACCGCTGACGGCGGTTTCCGCCGCATGCACCTGCTTCCAGTCCAGACGCATGATGTTCTCAACCGATTCCACGGCAAACGCCTGCACGCTGCGCGCATACTCGGTGATCAGCAGGATGTTCAGCCCGGTGGTTGGCTTACAGCCCGCCACGGCGGCCAGGTCAATCACCGGGATCACCTGATCGCGAATATTCACCATTCCCATCAGCGGTGACTTCATCCCAGCGGGTTTTGTGAACTCCGGCATCGGCACAATTTCACGCAGCTTAAAGACGTTAATGCCAAACAGCTCGGATTTATTTTCGTTCAGAGAGGTGCCAAGACGGAACAGCAACAGTTCAAAACGGTTCGACAGGGTCAGATTCGCCCTGTCATCAATATCTTTCTGGAAATTATCCATTCTACCCTCGAGAGAAATGCTGACCTTTTAATCGTTATCGGCATCCTGAGGGAAAAATGAAGGACTAAACGCTAACCTGAGCGAAATCTTCGGCCAGCTCACATTCCGGGAACAGCGCGCGGCACTCTGCCAGCAGCTTTTCGCAGCCCCGCGCGTCGTAGCGCGAGCTGACGTGGGTGACGATGAGCCGCCCGACGCCCGCGTCGCGGGCAAGCTGTGCCGCCTGACGCGTGGAGCTATGGCCCCGGCTGTTGGCTTTCTCTTCCATCGCCGTTTCAAGCGTCGCTTCATGCACCATGACGTCCACGCCCTGGGCCAGCGTGAGCGCCGCCGGGCACGGGGCCGTATCGCCAAAAATCGCCAGTTTTTTGCCGGGCTGCGGTGCGGCGAGATAATCCTGGCCGTTTATGACGCGTCCGTCCTCCAGCGTGACGGTCTCTCCGTGCTTCAGACGCTGGAACAGCGGCCCGGGTTTTACGCCGTCGGCCATCAGCGCGGCGGCATCCAGCGCGCCGGGTTTATCATGCGCATCAATACGGTAGCCATAGCACTCCACAGGATGATTGAGCGGTTGAGCGGTAACCCGATAATCCCCGTCGTCGAATACCAGCCCTTCGGCAATCTCAATGACCTCCAGCGGATAATCTGTCCATGACCCGCTCAGGCGCAGCGTAGTTTCGACAAATTCACGAATACCCGCTGGCCCGTAAATCGTCAGCGGGTTGGCGTTACCGGCCATCGAGCGGCTGCACAGCAGGCCGGGAAGGCCAAACAGGTGGTCGCCATGCAGATGGGTGATAAAAATTTTATCCAGCTTGCCGGGGTGGTAAGCGGTGTGTAACAGCTGATGCTGCGTCCCTTCACCGCAGTCAAACAGCCACAGCCCGCCGCGGGTGGGATGCTTAAGATCCAGCAGGATCGCCGTCACGTTTCGTGAGCGGGTTGGCACGCCAGCGGACGTACCCAGAAAAATCAGTTCCATAACGCAATCAGCCCTTTGCCGAACGGGGAGGGGTTTAGTATAACGTGATGAACCCCAGGAAGGAGACTGACATGATCCAGTGGCAAGATTTACATCATAGCGACCTCACCGTTCATTCACTTTACGCCCTGCTGAAGCTGCGCTGTGAAGTGTTTGTTGTGGAACAGACCTGCCCGTATCAGGACATCGATGGTGATGACCTTGTCGGTGAGAACCGCCATATCCTCGGCTGGCGGGATAACGAGCTGGTGGCGTATGCGAGGATTCTGAAAAGCGAAGACGATTTTGAGCCCGTCGTCATTGGCCGCGTCATCATTAGCGGCAAAGCGCGAGGGGAAAAACTGGGCTATCAGCTGATGGAAAAAACGCTGGAGGCGTGCCGGAAACAGTGGCCGGACAAGGCGTTATACCTCGGCGCGCAGGCGCATCTTCAATCCTTTTACGGGCACTTTGGCTTTGCGCCAGTGACGGAGGTATACGATGAAGATGGCATTCCGCACGTCGGCATGGCGCGAGAAGTGAAACAGGCGTAATGGCATCTCGTTGGCTATAGTTAGCGGACTGGTGTACTAACATGGAGAAAAATATGTCATTTCAATCCTGGGATACCCGTATCGACGACGACCTGGCCTTGCTGAGCGAAACGCTGGAAGAGGTGTTACGTTCCTCGGGCGACCCTGCCGATCAGAAATATATTGAGCTAAAAGCCCGTGCCGAGCAGGCGTTGCATGAAGTGAAAAACCGCGTCAGCCATGCGTCAGATACTTACTACTACCGTGCCAAAAAAGCGGTCTATCGTGCCGATGATTATGTGCATGAAAAACCGTGGCAGGGCATTGGGGTGGGTGCTGCCGTAGGGCTGGTGCTGGGGCTGCTGTTAGCCCGTCGTTAAGCCGCTTAACCACTCCCTATACGTGGGTACTGCTATTTATGGCCAGTACCCCGTATAATATGAGGTTTTAACAGGGAGAGGTTCGCGTGAATTCGATTTTCCTCGCGCTGGAGCAATTGCGTACCCAGCTATCGCAAGCGTTACCCGCAGCACCCGGTATACGTCATTTCGACGTCTCTTTCCCGTTAAACGACGCCTTCGATCCCCTCGCCTGGCTGGGCGAGCAGCAGTGTTATCCGCAGTTTTACTGGCAGCAGCGTAACGGCGATGAAGAGCTGGCCGCGCTGGGGGCGGTCAACCAATTTTCCTCTCTGGCATTAGCCTCGCAGTTTTTGCGCGAGCAAAATGCGGCGCAAGATACTCGCATCTGCGGCCTGAACGCCTTTAATCCCGAACAGGGGAGCCTCTTTTTACCGCGACTGCTCTGGCGACGTACCGCCGGCAACGCCACGCTGCGCCTGCAGCTCTGGAGCGACCGCTCGCTTGTGGAGGATGCCCGCGCCGCGCTGGATTTTTTACAGCGGCTTCGTCCTGCCAAATCTATCCGTCCGCTCTCCGTGCAGGTTGAGCACGAAACCCATCAGCCGCAGCAGGCCGAATGGCTGAAACTTATCCGCAGGGCGACGGAGACCATCGCGCGCGGTGAGTTTGAAAAGGTTGTGCTCGCCAGGGCAACCGATCTTCAGTTCACGCAGCGCGTTAACCCCGTCGCGCTGATGGCCGCCAGCCGCGCCCTCAATTTACATTGCTATCATTTCTGCATGGTATTCGATGCCAGCAACGCGTTTCTCGGCTCTACGCCCGAGCGTCTCTGGCGGCGGCGCGGCAAGCTGCTGCGCACGGAAGCGCTCGCTGGCACCGTCGCCAGCCATATCGATGATAGCCAGGCGCAGCGTCTCGGCGAGTGGCTGCTGAACGATGATAAAAACCAGCGCGAAAATATGCTGGTGGTGGAAGATATCTGCCAGCGTCTTCAGCGCTCTACGCGGATGCTTGAGGTACTGCCCCCCCAGGTGGTACGCCTGCGTAAGGTGCAGCATTTGCGCCGCTGTATCTGGACCGAGCTGAAACAGGCCGACGACGAGCAGTGTCTGCTCATGTTGCAGCCGACCGCGGCCGTTGCCGGATTACCCCGACAGCCCGCGCGCGAGTTCATCCAGAAGGTTGAACCCTTTAACCGCGAGTGGTATGCCGGTTCGGCCGGGTACTTATCCCCCGAACAGAGTGAGTTCTGCGTGGCGCTGCGCTCCGCGCGCGTTCAGGAGGACTCCCTGCGGCTCTACGCCGGCGCCGGTATTGTCAGCGGATCTGACCCGGAGCAGGAGTGGCAGGAGATTGAAAACAAAGCCGCCGGATTGCGCTCTCTGCTCCTAAGGGATTAATACAGATTCGCGCAATCCCGATTCATATCAAAATTCCAATTTTTTCTATTATTTATACTGTGTCGCATTCTTGATACCGGACAATCTCATGTCAGTAAGTTCTTTTAACCGACGCTGGGCGGCGGTGATCCTTGAAGCCCTGACGCGCCATGGCGTCAGGCACGTGTGTATTGCACCGGGTTCTCGCTCAACGCCGCTGACGCTGGCGGCCGCAGAAAACCGGGCGTTGATTCACCACACCCACTTTGATGAACGCGGCCTCGGGCATCTGGCGCTGGGTCTGGCGAAAGTCAGCAAAGAACCTGTGGCGGTGATCGTCACCTCCGGTACCGCCGTGGCGAACCTCTATCCGGCCCTGATAGAAGCCGGGTTAACGGGTGAAAGACTGATCTTACTGACGGCCGATCGTCCCCCTGAGCTTATCGACTGCGGCGCCAATCAGGCCATTCGCCAGCCGGGGCTCTTTTCTTCGCATCCTTCGCAGACGATTTCGTTACCGCGTCCCACCCAGGATATTCCGGCAAGCTGGCTGGTCTCCACTGTCGATCACGCCATGGAGACGTTGCGCAGCGGGGCGCTGCATATCAACTGCCCGTTTGCCGAGCCGCTCTACGGCGAGCTGGACGACACCGGTCTTGACTGGCAGCAGTGCCTCGGCGACTGGTGGCAGAGTGAAAAACCGTGGCTGCGCGAGCAGACGCATCTTGAGAGCGCGAAGCAGCGCGACTGGTTCTTCTGGCGGCAGAAGCGCGGCGTGGTGATTGCCGGGCGCATGAGCGCCGCCGAAGGCAAGCTGGTCGCTGAATGGGCGCAAACCCTTGGCTGGCCGCTGATTGGCGATGTGCTTTCCCAGACCGGTCAGCCGCTGCCGTGCGCCGATCTCTGGCTGGGTAACGCGAAAGCTGTCACCGAACTGGCGCAGGCGCAGATTGTGGTCCAGCTTGGATCGAGTTTGACCGGCAAACGGTTACTGCAGTGGCAGGCCACCTGCACGCCGGAAGAGTACTGGCTGGTGGATTCGCTGGAAGGGCGGCTTGACCCGGCGCACCACCGCGGCCGTCGTCTGGTCAGCAGTATCGACGCCTGGCTGACGCTTCATCCGGCTGAGAAACGCAAGCCCTGGGCGGTGGCTATACCGGACCTTTCGCGCCAGGCGTGGGAACTGACCAAAGCGCACTGCGAAGCGTTTAGCGAAGCCGGGCTGGCGCACCGCATTCGCCAGTACCTGCCTGAACAGGGGCAGCTGTTTGTCGGCAACAGCCTCGTCGTGCGGCTGATTGACGCTTTCTCGAAGCTGCCCGCGGGCTACCCGGTGTACAGCAACCGCGGTGCCAGCGGCATCGACGGGCTGATCTCCACGGCGGCGGGCGTGCAGCGCGCCAGCGCGAAATCGACGCTGGCGATCGTGGGCGATCTCTCCGCGCTCTACGATCTTAACGCGCTGGCGCTGCTGCGTCAGGCGTCTGCCCCGTTTGTGCTGATTGTGGTCAACAACAACGGCGGACAGATTTTCTCCCTGTTGCCAACGCCGCAGAGCGAGCGCGAGCGCTTCTATCTGATGCCGCAGAACGTGCAGTTCGAACACGCCGCGGCGATGTTTAGCCTGAAATACCATCGCCCGGAAAGCTGGGAACAGCTGGACGCGGCGTTAAGCAGCGCCTGGAAACAGCCGGGCGCGACGCTGATTGAGCTGGTGGTGAACGAGGCTGACGGTGCGCAGGCCCTGCAAAGCCTGCTGGCGCAGGTGAGCCAGCTGTGATCCTCTCTGGCGTGCAGCAGGCTGGCAAACCGGGCTATCCCTGGCTGGTCTTTTTGCACGGTTTTTCCGGCGACCGCCGCGAGTGGCAGAGGGTCGGTGAAGGGCTCAGCGATTATCCCCGGCTGTATCTGGATCTGCCGGGGCACGGTGGATCCCGGAATCTGGGCGTGACGGGGTTTGACGAGATGAGCACGTTGCTCACCCGAACCCTTCTTAGTTACAACATACTTAAATTGTGGCTCATCGGGTACTCCCTCGGCGGCCGCATTGCGATGTTTCATGCCTGCCAGCAGCCGAAGGGGCTGCTCGGGGTGATTGTTGAAGGTGGACACCCGGGCCTGCAGGATGCCGATGCGCGAAGTGCGCGGCTGGCGTCCGACCGCCGCTGGGCAACGCGTTTTCGCACCGAACCGCTGGAGAAGGTGTTCGCTGACTGGTACCAACAGCCCGTGTTCGCCTCCCTCACGGACGCCCAGCGCGATGCGCTTATTACCCTGCGCAGCCAGAACAACGGCGCGACGCTGGCGATGATGCTTGAGACGACCTCGCTGGCCGTGCAGCCTGACCTGCGTGCCGCGCTTAGCGCACGCGATTTCTCTTTTGACTATCTCTATGGCGAACGGGATGAGAAGTTCGCGGCCCTTGCCGCGGAAGTGAACGCCGTTCGCCATGCCATTCCAGACGCCGGACACAACGCCCACCGGGAAAACCCCGATGCGGTTATCGCGAGTCTGGCTCAGATACTGCGTTATCGAATAAAGGACACTCTATGATCTACCCTGATGAAAACATGCTTTACGCCCCGGTTGAATGGCAGGACTGCTCCGAAGGCTACACCGACATTCGTTACCACAAATCCACCGACGGCATTGCCAAAATCACCATCAACCGCCCGCAGGTGCGTAACGCCTTCCGTCCGCTGACCGTGAAAGAGATGATTCAGGCTCTGGCGGATGCGCGCTACGACGATAACATCGGCGTGATTGTCCTGACCGGCGAAGGCGATAAAGCGTTCTGCTCCGGCGGCGATCAGAAAGTGCGCGGCGACTACGGCGGATACCAGGACGATGCGGGTACGCACCACCTGAACGTCCTCGATTTCCAGCGCCAGATCCGCACCTGTCCAAAACCTGTGGTGGCGATGGTGGCGGGCTACTCCATCGGCGGCGGTCACGTGCTGCACATGATGTGCGATCTGACCATCGCCGCAGAAAATGCCATCTTCGGCCAGACCGGTCCGAAAGTGGGATCCTTCGACGGCGGCTGGGGCGCCTCGTACATGGCGCGCATCGTCGGGCAGAAAAAAGCCCGTGAAATCTGGTTCCTGTGCCGTCAGTACAACGCTCAGGAAGCGCTGGATATGGGCCTGGTGAATACCGTGGTTCCGATTGCCGATCTCGAAAAAGAGACCGTTCGCTGGTGCCGCGAAATGCTGCAAAACAGCCCGATGGCGCTGCGCTGCCTCAAAGCCGCTCTCAACGCCGACTGTGACGGTCAGGCGGGTCTGCAGGAGCTGGCTGGCAACGCCACCATGCTGTTCTACATGACCGAAGAGGGTCAGGAAGGGCGCAACGCGTTTAACGAAAAACGCCAGCCGGACTTCAGCAAATACAAACGGAACCCATAATGCGTCGCGCGCAGGTTTACCGCTGGCAGATACCGATGGACGCGGGCGTGGTGCTGCGTGAACGGCGGTTAAAAACCCGTGACGGCTTCTTCGTGCATCTGCAGCAGGACGAGCGGGAAGGCTGGGGCGAGATTTCGCCGCTGCCGGGCTTTAGCCTGGAGTCGCTGGATGACGCGCAGTCTGTATTGCTGGCGTGGTCGGACGCGTGGCGTGAGGGCGCGGATCCGGCGCTGCCGGACGTGCCTTCCGCGGCTTTTGGCATCAGCTGCGCGCTGGCGGAGCTTGACGGCAGCCTGCCTGAAGAGGCTAACTACCGTGCGGCACCGCTCTGTACGGGCGACCCTGACGAGCTGTTCGCGCTGCTCACCGCCATGCCGGGCGAGAAAGTAGCGAAAATTAAAGTCGGTCTTTACGAAGCGGTGCGCGACGGCATGGTCGCCAACCTGCTGCTGGAGGCGATCCCCGACCTTCATCTGCGTCTTGACGCTAACCGCGCCTGGACGCCGCTCAAGGCGCAGCAGTTTGCAAAGTACGTCAACCCGGCGTACCGCAGCCGCATTGCCTTCCTCGAAGAACCGTGCAAAACCCGCGACGATTCGCGCGCGTTCGCCCGCGAAACGGGGATTGCCATCGCCTGGGATGAAAGCCTGCGCGAGGACGATTTTGAATTTGTCGCCGAGCCCGGCGTCAGCGCGGTAGTGATTAAACCAACGCTGACCGGCAGCCTGGCGAAGGTGCGCGAGCAGGTCGCGGCAGCGCATGCCTCAGGGCTGACGGCGGTCATCAGCTCGTCGATTGAGTCCAGCCTTGGGCTGACCCAGCTGGCGCGCATTGCCGCCTGGCTAACGCCGGATACGATCCCTGGCCTCGACACGCTGAACCTGATGCAGGCTCAGCTTATCCGCAGGTGGCCGGACAGCGCGCTGCCGTGCCTCAACGTCGCGGCGCTGGAGCCGTTGTTATGAGTTTTACCGATTGGCCGTGGCGGCACTGGCGCGCGCAGTTTGCTGATAAACCGGCCCTCAGGCTGAACGACGAGGTGCTCAGCTGGCAACAGCTGTGCGCCCGCGTCGACCGCCTTGCGGCAGAGTTTCACCTGCAGGGCGTGGAGGAGGGCAACGGCGTGCTGCTGCTGGCCCATAATCATCCGCGAACCCTGCTGGCGTGGCTGGCGTTGCTCCAGTGCGGGGCGCGTATTCTTCCCGTTAATCCGCAGCTGCCTCGCCCGCTGCTGGACGTGTTGCTCCCGCAGATGACGCTGCGCTTTGCGCTGGTGCTGGACGGTACCTGCGACGGTCTTCCTGCCCTGAGCATGCGCGAGCGCGCGGGGGAATATCGCGTTGCGTGGCAGCCGGCGCGGCTGGCGTCGATGACGCTGACCTCCGGCTCTACCGGGCTGCCGAAAGCAGCGGTGCATACCTGCGACGCCCATCTCGCCAGCGCGCGCGGCGTGCTGGCGCTGATGCCCTACGGCGAAGACGACGACTGGCTGCTTTCGCTGCCGCTGTTTCACGTTTCCGGCCAGGGAATTTTATGGCGCTGGCTGCAGGCCGGCGCGCGGTTAACCGTGCGCGAGAAACAGCCGCTGGCGCAGGCTTTGCGCGGCTGTACGCACGCTTCGCTGGTGCCGACCCAGCTCTGGCGTCTGCTTAATATCCACCAGCCTGTTGCACTGAAAGCGGTGCTGCTGGGCGGGGCCGCCATCCCTGTTGACTTGACGCAGCAGGCGCGCGAGCAGGGTATTCACACCTTCTGCGGCTACGGCCTGACCGAGTTTGCCTCTACCGTCTGCGCGAAAGCGGCGGACGGCGAGCCGGACGTAGGCTATGCGCTGCCGGGCAGAGAGGTGCAGGTGGTTGACGGTGAAGTCTGGATCCGGGCAGAGAGTATGGCCTCAGGCTACTGGCGGGACGGCGAATTGGTTCCGCTGACCAACGCGCAGGGATGGTTCGCTACCCGCGATCGCGGGGAATGGCATGACGGCCGCCTGACGATCCTGGGCCGCATGGACAACCTCTTTTTTAGCGGCGGAGAAGGGATCCAGCCGGAAAGCCTTGAGCGCGTTATCGCCCGCCATCCGCAGATTAACCAGGTGTTTATCGTCCCGCTGGACGACGCCGAGTTTGGACAGCGTCCGGTGGCGGTGGTGGAGTGCGAGCCGGGAACGGATATCACCTGTTTACCTGACTGGGTCAGGGATAAGGTGGCGCGTTTTGAACAACCCGTCCGCTGGCTGCTGTTGCCGACCGAACTCAAAAATGGCGGCATTAAAGTCTCGCGCCGCGCGTTGCAGCAGTGGGTGAACGCCTCGCTGAAGGGATAATAGCCGTTTCAAATAATTACAATCTACTGACCTGCCGCACGCAGAGTGCTTGATCCCCGGGAGACTCCGGTTAAAATCTCGCGGTTTTGGGACTTCTTTATAATAATTGTGCGGGATCACGACAATGAAAAAAGTGGCATTCGTGGGCTTCGGCCTGATGGTTGTATCTGCGGCGGCTAACGCCATCAGCATTAACGGATCGGCGGGTCAGGATTATACCCACCTGGGCTTTGGCATGGGTACCGAGACTTCCGGTCTGGCGATGACCGGCGGCTGGACGCATAACGATGACGACGGCGACGCGGCGAGCCTCGGCCTGGGTCTGAACGTTCCTCTTGGCCCGTTTCTGGCCACCGTCGGCGGTAAAGGTATCTACACCAACCCAAATGACGGTGACGAAGGGTACGCGGCGGCAGTGGGCGGCGGCCTGCAGTGGAAAATTGGCGACAGCTTCGGCCTGTTTGGTGAGTACTACTATTCGCCGGACTCCCTCTCAAGCGGTATCGAAAGCTATGAAGAGGCCAACGCCGGCGCGCGCTGGACCATCATGCGTCCGATTACCATCGAAGCGGGCTATCGCTATCTGAACCTGGCCGGCAAAGACGGCAACCGCGACAACGCGCTGGCCGACGGCCCGTACGTGGGCGTCAGCGCAGGCTTCTAATCACTCCGGCGCGGCGTTCTGTCGCGCCAGTTTCTCTCTTCTCCACCCCGCGTTTGCGCTATAGTGTTTTGACTAAATAAGCGGGAGAACATAATGATTAACGTGGAGATGTTATCCACCGGCGACGAAGTGCTGCATGGACAAATTATTGATACCAATGCTGCCTGGCTTGCCGATCTTTTCTTTGAGCAAGGATTGCCGTTAACGCGCCGCAATACGGTGGGCGACAATCTTGAGTCGCTGGTCGCTATTCTGCGCGAGCGCAGCGAACACTGTGACGTGCTGATTGTGAATGGCGGACTCGGCCCCACCGGTGACGATCTCAGCGCGCTGGCCGCCGCGACCGCAAAAGGCGAAGGGCTGGTGCTGCACGAGGCGTGGCTTTCGCAGATGGAGCGCTTTTTCTCCGAACGCGGCCGCGTCATGGCCCCCAGCAACCGCAAACAGGCTGAAATTCCCGCCAGCGCCGAGCTGGTCGATAACCCGGTGGGTACCGCGTGCGGGTTTGCCATGCAGCTGAACCGCTGCCTGATGTTCTTCACGCCGGGCGTGCCCTCAGAATTTAAAGTGATGGTCGAGCAGCAGATCCTGCCGCGCCTTCGCGATCGTTTTACCCTGCCTGAACCGCCGCTGTGCCTGCGTCTGACCACCTTTGGCCGCTCGGAAAGCGATCTGGCCCAGAGCCTTGACCCTCTCCCGCTGCCGCCGGGCGTCTCCATGGGCTACCGCTCCTCCATGCCGATCATTGAGCTCAAGCTGACAGGTCCGGCCGAGCAGAAAGAGGCGATGCTGGCCCTGTGGCCCGAGGTGCAGCGCGTGGCGGGCGAAAGCCTGATCTTTGAAGGGACGGAAGGGCTACCCGCGCAGATTGCGACGCATCTGCAGTCGCGTCAGCTGAGCGTGACCTTAAGCGAGCAGTTCACCGGTGGCCTGCTAGCGCTGCAGCTGTCGCGCGTCAACGCGCCGCTGCTGGCCAGCGAAGTGGTGCCGTTCCAGCAGGAGACCCTGGCGCAGACCGCCCGCTGGGCTTCCGAGAGAAGGGTGAAGCATTTTGCCGGTCTGGCGCTGTTTGTCGGGGGGCTGGATGAGGAACACCTTAACTTCGCGCTGGCGACGCCGGAAGGCACCTGGGCCCTGCGGGTAAAAATGAGCATTACCCGCCACAGCCTGGCGGTGCGTCAGGAGGTTTGCGCCATGATGGCGTTGAACATGCTGCGCCGCTGGCTGAATGGCAAAGAGGTTGCCAGCGAGCACGGCTGGATTAACGTTGTCGAGTCGCTGTTCGTGGAGTAAAACCTTGGCCGGGGCGTTTCGCCCCGGCCGTGTTCAGCCCAGCGCCTTCGCCAGCAGGGTGACTGGATGTTCGCAGCGCTTGCTGGTGGACATCTCAATCTGCCACTTGCAGGTTTCGCAGTCCGTTACCACGATATCCGCGCCGCTCTCTTCAATCTGACGGAACAGCGGGGCGCCAATCGCCTGCGACGTTTCGTAGTTTTCACGCTTAAAGCCGTAGGTTCCCGCAATCCCGCAGCAGCGCGAATCCAGCACCGTCAGCTCCAGGCCCGGAATTAACCGCAGCAGCTCAAGCGTATAGAGCGACCAGCCCATTTTCTCCATATGACACGGCGTGTGATACACCACTTTCAGGGGCAATTTTCCCAGCGGCAACGTCTGCCCGCTATCGAGCTTGCGCCACAGGAAGCGTGTCGCCAGCTCGATGTGCTCGCGCAGGCCGGTATTATCCACGTCCAGCAGATGCGGGTACTCATCGCGCAGGGTGAAGGTACAGGTGGACGAGGTCGCCAGCACCGGAATACCTTTATCGACAATCGCTTCGCGCAGTGACGTGACATTGCTCTGAGCCTGCCTGCGCGCTTTATCGGTAAACCCGTTGGCGATCAGCGGTACGCCGCAGCACTTCTCTTTGTTCAGCAGCTGAACGCCCGTTCCCATGGCGTTCATCACCTTCAGCAGATCTTTGCCCAGCTGCGGGTGGTTGTAGTTCACATAGCAGCCGTGGAAAAAGGCCACCTGGTCGGCGTACTGCGCCTGCTCCGCCGCGACGGATTTGTACCAGCGGCGGAAGGTGCCGTGAGAATATTTCGGCAGGCTGCGGTGATGGTCTATCTTCAGCGTGGCATCCAGCAGCTGACGCACCGGTTTGAGGGAGGTCGCGGCATTCACCAGCGGGGCAAACGGCGTCGAGACGCTGCCCATCAGATCGGTATGGCTCAGAATAGCGTCCCGCAGCGTCGGCTTTTGCGTGCTGTAGCGCGCCCGGGCGCGCTGGATAATATCGCCGATTTTAACGTCCGACGGGCAGGCGACTTCGCAGCGTTTGCAGTTGATGCAGTATTTCAGCGCCTCGTCGTACAGCTTGCCGTCCTTCAGGCGCAGACGCTCGCCGTCCGGCCCGGCCTGCTTTGGTCCGGGATAGCGTGGGTTCACGCCGCTCACCGGGCAGACGGTGGTACACACCGTGCATTTAATGCAGCTTTCAAAACGGGTGTCGTTCATTGTTCAGCCTCCGTGCTCTGGCTAATCTGCTCTGCCACATACAGCGCCGTGACGGCGCAGACCCCGCCACCGCATCCCTGGGCAATGGGATCGTACCCGCCCAGCAGCGAGCCGATGGCAAAAAGATTACTGACGGGCTTACCGGAAAGTTGCGGATGCAGCTGGTTATCGACAATCACGCCGAACTGCTGCCAGGGCTGCGGCGAGAAGAAATCACTTTGATACCAGTCCGCGCGGGAGGCACGCTGGCGAACATCCAGCCCCATAATGGCTTCCCGGATGCCCTCCCGGCTGCTCAGTAGCCCGTTGCTGAAGAAGCTGCCGCTTGCCAGAACCGTAAAGCGCGCGCGAAGCGGAATATCGTCGTGGTTGCGCGTCCAGATTTCGCTGACCGCGCCGTCGGTCAGGGTGATTTTTTTCACCTCATCACCCGCCATCCACACGCCGCCCTGCGCGACAAACTGGCGCTGGAGCTGGGTATGCAGGCGAATGCCGGGGACGGAAGGGGGCAGGGTTGGCAGCAGGCCAAGCGAGCAGGGCAGACGATCCGAGAGCCAGCGCCAGAGCCGGTTGTCGCGTAAACCAAAGCAGGCGGGCATCAGCAGGGCGTCACAGCTGTCGCTGAGCGGTCTGAGCGCGTCATACAGCAGCGGCCATTTGTCCTCGTTATCCAGAAAACGGGCGATATTCACCGCGCGAAATTCGCTCGGGTTGTCGCGCAGGACATCAAGCTCAGGCAGCTCTATCTCTGCCGTTTCGGCATTGACGCCCTGGCGACAGAGCGACGCCGCCGCGAGATGGGGCTGAAAATCCAGAAAGCCGCTAATGCCCACGACCCGCACGCGCGCGGCGTTGAAGGGAGCAACGGGCACTTCTTCCGGGCTGAGCCAGGCAGAGCGCAGGGTGCCGAGCGGCGTGACGCGCTGGTGATTGAGCCGGGCGCTTCCCTTCAGACGCGCGCCGCAGTCTGCCAGCAGCGCTTCGGTTTCCAGCGCAAAGCGGTCAATATGCTGGGCGCCAATCAGGTGATACGGATGCTCCGGCGGGAGCTTATCGCGGTACGCGTCGTCCACCAGATCCAGCGAGCCCGACGAGAAGTGCAGGGCGCTCTGGCCCCGGGTGATAATGGCGCAGCGCAGCCCCTGCTTCGTGAGCTTGATGCCGCAGAGCAGGCCTGCCAGCCCGCCGCCGACGATTACGGTATCAAATTTCATCGCGTTGCTCCTTCTCAAGACCGCAAAGCCCCTGGTAGACCCAGCGGGTAAATTCGCTTTCGCGCAGGGCATCGCCCCAGGCGACAGGCTGAATGCCTTTCCAGCGCTCGTTTAAAAACGCGCTGAGCTGATCGAGCGACTGGGTGGCGGTAGTGGTGTGAAAACGCTGCAGCAGCCCGGCGGCACGACAGGCGCACAGCTCGCCCTGACAGGTACCCATTCCCACGCGGGTGCGGCGACGAAGATCGAGCAGGCTTGTGACCGTCAGGCTCTCCACCGCATACTGCACCTCACCGGCGGTGACGGCTTCGCACTCGCATACCAGGCTGCGGCTCAGGCGTCCTTCACCGAGCCACTGCGGCGTTCTGTCGCCGTGGCGGTAGATAGCGGATCCGCGCAGCGGCGCGGGCAGGGAGATAATTTTTTGCAGCGTTTTTTCGGTGGACTGACGCGAGCCGGGCAGTGGCTGCTCTGCCGTCACGCACCGTTCGGTATTGCCCAGCTTGCGGCAGACGGCATCGGTCGCCCACTCGGCCATCAGGCGGTAGGTCATCAGCTTGCCGCCGGTGATGGTGATAAACCCGTCCATGCCGTCGCGTTCGGCGTGATCGAGCAGCACGATGCCCCGGCTGACGTTACGTCCGCTCGGGTCGTTGTCGCTGGCAACCAGCGGACGCACGCCCGCGTAGGCGCGCAGAATACGCGTCTGCGCCATCACCGGGGCCAGTTTTTCCCCTTCGCGCAGCAGGATGTCGACCTCTTCGGCGATCACGCGGTTGTAGTCAATCTCGCTGTAGTCGACGTGGGTTGAGGTGGTACCGATTAACGAAATGGTGTCGCCCGGGACGAGGATATCGGCATCAGACGGTTTGCGGCAGCGGTTGATCACGTGGTTATTGATACGGTGGTCGAGGATCAGCAGCGAGCCTTTTGCCGGGAACATGCGTACCGACAGGTCCGCGTATTCCGCGATGCGCTGCCCCCAGATCCCCGCCGCGTTAACCACCACGGCGGCATACAGCTCGCTGTGTTCGTTATATTGCGTATCAAGGATCCGCACGCCGCAGATACGATGACCTTCACGGATAAGCCCGGTCACTTCGTGCCCGGTCAGGATTTGCGCGCCATGCTCGCGGGCGTCCAGCATATTGGCGGCGGTCAGGCGGAAGGGGTCAACGGTGCCGTCAGGCACTTTTACCGCGCCGATAAGCGCCGGGTTAACCGACGGTTCCAGCCGCCGCGCCAGCGCCGGGTCCATGGCCTCAGCCTGAATGCCCGCCGCAGTGCAGGCGGTAATAAAGGTGTCCTGAAAGGCGAGGTCATCTTCGGGAAGAGTAATAAAGAGGCCGTCGGTCGGCTCAATGCAGTGGCGGGCGATACGCTTGAGGATCTGGTTTTCAGCAATACATTCGCGTGCGGATTCACCGTCGGTCACCGCATACCGCGCGCCGCTGTGCAGCAAACCATGGTTACGCCCGGTTGCGCCCGTGGCGATATCGTGGCGCTCCAGCAGCGTGACGCTTAAGCCGCGAAGGGCGCAGTCGCGTGCGATCCCGGCGCCGGTTGCGCCACCGCCAATGATTATCACATCGCTGTAGCGAGGATCGTGAATGGTCATTGTTTACCCTCTATGTTCGTTTTTTTATCATTTAGCCATACCAATAGTGTGGTTTGTTTGATTTCGAACATAAACGCGCGAAATTCGAAAGTGGAACGTGATTTCATGCGCTTTTTTGCGCATTCTGTCATATTTCTGTAACAATCTGTGCGTTGATTCACAGTAACAATCACCGTGATTTCTTAACATCCCCGCCTCTGGAATTCAGGTGCGAGCCACCTGCCCATTCAATTCAAGGCCACGGAGGCTGTTATGCTCAGTATCTTCAAACCTGCGCCGCACAGGGCGCGTCTGCCAGAGGCAGAAATTGATCCGCTATACCGCCGTCTGCGCTGGCAAATTTTCCTGGGGATCTTCTTCGGGTACGCGGCGTACTACCTTGTACGTAAAAACTTCGCGCTCGCGATGCCGTATCTGGTGGAGCAGGGCTTCTCCCGCGGCGATCTGGGGTTCGCGCTGTCGGGGATCTCAATTGCCTACGGTTTTTCCAAATTCATCATGGGCTCCGTATCGGATCGCTCGAATCCGCGCGTGTTCCTCCCCGCCGGCCTGATCCTGGCGGCCGCGGTCATGCTGTTCATGGGCTTTGTGCCGTGGGCGACGTCCAGTATTGCGATTATGTTCGTGCTGCTGTTCCTCTGCGGCTGGTTCCAGGGGATGGGGTGGCCGCCGTGCGGACGTACCATGGTGCACTGGTGGTCGCAGAAGGAACGCGGCGGGATCGTGTCGGTTTGGAACTGCGCGCATAACGTCGGTGGCGGTATTCCGCCGCTGCTGTTCCTGCTGGGGATGGCCTGGTTCAACGACTGGCACGCTGCGCTCTATATGCCTGCCTTTGGCGCTATCGTCGTGGCGATTTTCGCCTTCGCGCTGATGCGCGATACGCCGCAGTCCTGCGGCCTACCGCCGATTGAAGAGTACAAAAACGACTATCCGGATGATTACAGCAAGGAGCACGAAGAAGAGCTGACCGCAAAACAGATCTTCATGAAGTACGTTCTGCCGAACAAGCTGCTGTGGTACATCGCGGTGGCTAACGTGTTCGTTTACCTGCTTCGCTACGGCATTCTGGACTGGTCCCCGACCTACCTGAAAGAGGTGAAGCACTTCGCGCTGGATAAATCCTCGTGGGCCTATTTCCTGTATGAATATGCCGGGATCCCGGGCACGCTGCTTTGCGGCTGGATGTCGGACAAGGTGTTTAAAGGCAACCGCGGCGCGACGGGCGTGTTCTTTATGACCCTGGTCACCATCGCGACCGTCGTTTACTGGCTCAACCCGCCGGGCAACCCATCAGTAGACATGGCCTGCATGATCGTTATCGGCTTCCTGATTTATGGTCCGGTAATGCTGATCGGCCTGCACGCGCTGGAACTGGCGCCGAAAAAAGCGGCAGGCACGGCGGCAGGCTTTACCGGTCTGTTCGGCTACCTGGGCGGTTCGGTCGCGGCGAGCGCCATCGTGGGCTACACCGTAGACTTCTTCGGCTGGGACGGCGGGTTTATGGTGATGATCGGCGGCAGCGTGCTGGCGGTACTGCTGCTCATTGTGGTCATGATCGGTGAGAAACGTCACCACGCGGAAGTGCTGGCGCGTCGTCAATAAGGAGCATTGCGATGAAATTATCTTACGTAACAACCGGCCTGCTGCTGGCGGGCCTGATGACAGGCTCCGCGCTGGCGGCGGATAAAATCGTTATCGCCCACCGCGGCGCCAGCGGCTATCTGCCGGAGCATACGCTCCCGGCGAAAGCGATGGCCTATGCCCAGGGCGCGGATTATCTGGAGCAGGATCTGGTAATGACCAAGGACGACCAGCTGGTCGTCCTGCATGACCACTATCTGGACCGCGTGACGGACGTGGCGGAGCGTTTCCCGGACCGCGCGCGCAAAGATGGTCGCTACTACGCCATTGATTTCACGCTGGCGGAGATCCGTTCCCTGAAGTTTACCGAAGGCTTTGAGATTGAAAACGGCAAGAAGGTGCAGGTCTATCCGGGACGTTTCCCGATGGGCAAGTCTGACTTCCGGATCCATACCTTCCAGGAAGAGATTGAGTTTGTTCAGGGGCTGAACCACTCAACCGGTAAAAATATCGGCATCTACCCGGAGATCAAAGCGCCGTGGTTCCACCATCAGGAAGGCAAAGACATTGCCGCGAAGACGCTGGAGGTGCTGAAACAGTACGGCTACACCAGCAAGAAGGACAAAGTTTACCTGCAGTGTTTTGACGCCGCCGAGCTGAAGCGCATCAAAACCGAGCTGGAGCCGAAGATGGGGATGAACCTCAATCTGGTTCAGTTGATTGCCTATACCGACTGGAATGAAACCCAGGAGAAGCAGCCGGACGGCAAGTGGGTGAACTACAGCTACGACTGGATGTTTAAGCCGGGCGCGATGAAGCAGATTGCGCAGTACGCCGACGGCATCGGGCCGGATTACCACATGCTGGTGGCGGAAGGCTCAGCGCCGGGCCACGTGAAGCTGACGGCGATGGTGAAAGAGGCGCACGCCAGCAGGATGCAGGTGCATCCGTATACCGTGCGTGCAGACCAGCTGCCGCCGTATGCCACGGACGTGAATCAGCTTTATGAGGTGTTGTATAACCAGGCGGGCGTGGACGGACTGTTTACGGATTTCCCGGATAAAGCGGTCGAATTCATTCACCGGAAGTAGGTTTGGCAGGTCGGGTAAGGCGAAGCCGCCACCCGACAATCAGGCTCTGCGGCCTGATACCCTAACCCTAACCCTCTCCCACCGGGAGAGGGGATACGGACAACATCACATCTCGATCTCTATATCGCCTTTTGCCCGGCAGCAGCAGGGCAAAATTTCCCCTTCGTTGATAAAGGCCAGCGGCTCGGTCAGCCAGTCCACCTGGCCGGCGACCAGGCGGCAGCGGCAGGAGCCGCAGTAGCCGGAACGACACTGGTACTCTACTTCTACCTGATGCGCCTCAAGCGCCACCAGCAGAGAAGGGTGCTCCTCCCGACACAGTACCTCAGTGCCGGAAAGACGTAGCGTGACGCGTGACATCAGAGCTGGAAGTTGCTCAGGTCGTCGGTGTTGACTTCAGAATCAATCTGACCGACCAGATAAGAGCTGACTTCCACTTCCTGCGGCGCAACCTGCACGTTATCGGACACCAGCCAGGTGTTGATCCACGGAATCGGGTTAGAGCGCGTCTGGAACGGCAGGTCAAGACCGACAGCCTGCATGCGGATATTGGTGATGTACTCAACGTACTGGCACAGGATGTCTTTGTTCAGGCCAATCATGGAGCCGTCGCGGAACAGGTAGTCTGCCCACTCTTTCTCTTGCTGAGCCGCCAGCACGAACAGGTCGTAGCACTCCTGCTTGCACTCTTCGGCAATTTCCGCCATCTCCGGATCGTCCGTCCCGCTGCGCAGCAGGTTCAGCATGTGCTGGGTACCGGTCAGGTGCAGGGCTTCATCGCGGGCGATCAGACGAATGATTTTGGCGTTGCCTTCCATCAGCTTGCGCTCTGCAAAGGCGAAGGAGCAGGCGAAGCTCACGTAGAAGCGGATCGCTTCCAGCGCGTTGACGCTCATCAGGCACAGGTACAGCTGTTTTTTCAGCGCGCGCAGGTTAACGGTGATGGTTTTACCGTTCACGTTGTGCGTACCTTCGCCCAGCAAATGCCAGTAGCTGGTCATCTCGATCAGCTCGTCGTAGTAATGGGCAATGCCTTCCGCGCGCTTCTGGATCTGCTCGTTGGTGACGATATCGTCAAACACCACCGCCGGATCGTTCACGATGTTGCGGATGATGTGGGTGTAAGAGCGGGAGTGGATCGTCTCGGAGAACGCCCAGGTTTCCACCCAGGTTTCCAGCTCAGGAATGGAGATCAGCGGCAGCAGCGCCACGTTCGGGCTTCGACCCTGAATGGAGTCCAGCAGCGTCTGGTACTTCAGGTTGCTGATGAAGATATGTTTTTCGTGATCCGGCAGCGACTGGTAGTCAATACGGTCGCGGGAGACGTCCACTTCTTCCGGGCGCCAGAAGAAGGAGAGTTGCTTTTCAATCAGCTTTTCGAAGATGTCATATTTTTGCTGATCGTAGCGTGCCACGTTGACCGGCTGGCCGAAGAACATCGGCTCTTTGAGCTGGTCGTTTTTCGTCTGTGAAAAGGTGGTATATGCCATGAGTGTGTCCTGTCTTACGAAATAAAGACGGGGATATCCCCGCCCTTCATTAGATCTTACATGCGCCGCTTTCGCAGCCATCGTCCTGAATTGACGGTACCATGTCGTCCTGCGCGTCTTCCGCACCGTCACGGGTGTTGTGATAGTACAGCGTTTTCACGCCAAATTTGTAGGCGGTGAGCAGGTCTTTCAGCAGCTGCTGCATCGGTACCTTGCCGGACGGGAAGCGCGTCGGGTCATAGTTGGTATTGGCAGAGATCGACTGGTCGATAAACTTCTGCATGATACCCACCAGCTGCAGGTAGCCGTCGTTGTTTGGCATTTCCCACAACAGCTCGTAGTTATTGCCCAGCGTTTCGTAATCCGGCACCACCTGACGCAGCACGCCGTCTTTCGACGCTTTGATGCTGACGTGGCCGCGCGGCGGTTCAATACCGTTGGTGGCGTTAGAGATCTGCGAAGAGGTCTCGGACGGCATCAGGGCAGAGAGCGTGGAGTTACGCAGGCCGTGGGTCTTGATGGACTCGCGCAGGCCTTCCCAGTCGAGGTGCAGCGGCTCGCTGACGATCGCATCCAGGTCTTTCTTGTAGGTGTCGATTGGCAGAATGCCTTTCGCGTAGGTGGTTTCGTTGAACCACGGGCACGCGCCTTGCTCTTTCGCCAGCTCGTTAGAGGCTTTCATCAGGTAGTACTGAATCGCTTCGAACGTCTGGTGCGTCAGGTTGTTAGCGCTGCCGTCGGAGTAACGCTTGCCGTTTTTCGCCAGCCAGTAGGCGAAGTTGATCACGCCGATACCCAGGGTACGGCGGCCCATTGCACCGCGTTTAGCGGCCGGGATTGGGTAATCCTGGTAGTCCAGCAGGGCGTCGAGCGCGCGAACCGCCAGCACCGCCAGCTCTTCCAGCTCGTCCAGGCTCTTAATTGCGCCCAGGTTGAACGCGGAAAGCGTACACAGCGCGATTTCACCGTTTTCGTCGTTCACGTCTTCCAGCGGTTTGGTCGGCAGGGCGATCTCCAGGCACAGGTTAGACTGGCGCACTGGCGCAACTACTGGATCAAACGGGCTGTGGGTGTTGCAGTGGTCCACGTTCTGGATGTAGATACGGCCGGTAGAGGCACGTTCCTGCATCATCAGGGAGAACAGGTCTACCGCCTTCACGCGCTGCTTGCGGATGCTGTCGTCTTTTTCGTATTTGGTGTACAGACGCTCGAACTCGTCCTGATCGGCAAAGAACGCGTCATACAGGCCCGGAACGTCGGACGGGCTGAACAGGGTGATGTCTTCGCCTTTCAGCAGACGGGTGTACATCAGCTTGTTGATCTGCACGCCGTAGTCCATATGGCGCACGCGGTTGCCTTCCACGCCGCGGTTGTTTTTCAGAACCAGCAGGCTTTCCACTTCCAGGTGCCACATCGGGTAGAACAGGGTCGCAGCACCGCCGCGCACGCCGCCCTGAGAGCAGGATTTTACTGCCGTCTGGAAGTGTTTATAGAACGGGATACAGCCGGTGTGGAACGCTTCACCGCCGCGAATCGGGCTGCCCAGCGCACGGATGCGACCGGCGTTGATGCCGATACCGGCACGCTGGGAGACGTATTTCACGATCGCGCTGGAGGTGGCGTTGATGGAATCCAGGCTGTCACCACACTCGATCAGTACGCAGGAGCTGAACTGACGGGTTGGGGTACGCACGCCAGACATGATTGGCGTCGGCAGAGAAATCTTGAACGTGGATACCGCATCGTAGAAACGCTTCACGTATTCCAGACGGGTGTCACGCGGGTAGTTAGAGAACAGGCAGGCGGCCACCAGAATATAGAGGAACTGGGCGCTTTCGTAGATCTCACCGGTTACGCGGTTCTGAACCAGGTATTTGCCTTCGAGCTGCTTCACCGCCGCGTAGGAGAAGTTCATGTCGCGCCAGTGATCGATAAACCCGTTCATCTGCTCGAACTCTTCTTCCGTATAGTCTTCCAGCAGATGCGTGTCGTATTTGCCCAGCTCAACCATTTTCACTACGTGATCGTAAAGCTTCGGCGGCTCAAACTGGCCGTAGGCTTTTTTACGCAGGTGGAAAATCGCCAGACGTGCAGCGAGGTACTGATAATCCGGTGCTTCGCGGGAGATGAGGTCTGCCGCTGCTTTAATGATTGTTTCGTGGATATCAGACGTTTTGATGCCGTCGTAGAACTGAATGTGGGAACGCAGTTCAACCTGGGAGATAGATACGTTGTTCAGTCCTTCTGCTGCCCAGTCGAGAACTCGATGGATTTTGTCCAGATTGATACGCTCGGTAGTACCGTCGCGCTTTGTCACCAGCAGACTCTGATTCATGTGGGTTTTACCTGTCCGTGAAATAAAAAATATCCCCCGTTTATCCACAGATCCGTCTTGTGACTAACTCTGTGGGTAAATACTACATGTAGGGGGTTTGCGATAAGAAAAACGCTATATGGTGAGTATTCTAGTATCGAATCTTTTCAGCACAAGGGTTGATTTTGGCGTTAAATTGAGGTTGTGAAAGGGTAAAAAAGGCTAAGTCCTCGTACCGTAAGGCCTGGAAGACATGTCAATAATTAAGAAAAAAAATTCAAAATTTGATCGAGTGCTGATTTCTTCAACGGGAGGTCAGAATTGCGCAACATGATGTCGCGCAATCTTTATAAGAATAACGAATGACGTTAGTCGTTTTTGGCGGTGGTATGCAACATATAGTTAACATCTACGCCCGGTGCGAGCTTGAATTTATCGGTCAGCGGATTGTAGTGCAGGCCGGTGATGTGCTGCTCTTTGAGCCACGTCTGGTCAACCCAGCCTAACAGTTCCGCAGGCTTGATGAATTTCTTCACGTCGTGCGTCCCTTTCGGCACCATGCGCAGCACATACTCCGCGCCGACAACGGCCATCAGCCAGGCTTTACCGTTACGGTTGATGGTTGAGAAGAAGACCTGGCCGCCCGGTTTCACCAGTTTTGCACAGGCGTGCACCACCGACTGCGGATCGGGAACGTGCTCCAGCATCTCCATGCAGGTCACCACATCGTACTGATGGGCGTGTTTTGCCGCGTGCTCTTCCACGGTTTCCTGCACGTATTCCACTTGTATGCCGGACTCCAGCGCGTGAAGGCGGGCCACCTGGAGCGGTTCAAAGCCCATATCCAGGCCCGTAACATTCGCCCCTTCGCGCGCCATGCTCTCAGCCAGGATGCCGCCGCCGCAGCCGACGTCGAGCACTTTCTTACCGAACAGACCGCCGGAACGCTCCGCGATATAGCCCAGACGCAGCGGGTTAATGCGATGCAGCGGTTTGAACTCACCTTCGAGATCCCACCAGCGGGACGCCACCGCTTCAAATTTGGCAATCTCTTCGTGGTCAACGTTGTGAGCCACCGGGGATTTTTCGGCATTCATGGGCGCTTTTACTCCTTATTTAGCAAGACAAAGGAGTATATCAGGCAATCCCCGTAAATAAAGCGTATAGGTTTACCTCAATCACCTCGGCTGTGTTATAATTTGCGACCTTTGAATCCGGGATACAGTAGAGGGATAGCGGTTAGATGAGCGACCTTGCGAGAGAAATTACACCGGTTAACATCGAGGAAGAGCTGAAGAGCTCCTATCTGGACTATGCGATGTCGGTCATTGTTGGCCGTGCGCTGCCGGACGTCCGCGATGGCCTTAAGCCGGTACACCGTCGCGTACTATACGCCATGAACGTATTGGGCAATGACTGGAATAAAGCCTATAAAAAATCTGCCCGCGTCGTCGGTGACGTCATCGGTAAATATCACCCGCATGGTGATACCGCCGTTTATGACACCATCGTTCGTATGGCGCAGCCATTCTCCTTGCGTTACATGCTGGTAGATGGTCAGGGTAACTTTGGTTCAGTCGACGGCGACTCCGCTGCGGCGATGCGTTATACGGAAATCCGTATGTCGAAAATCGCTCATGAGCTGATGGCCGACCTGGAAAAAGAGACCGTTGATTTCGTCGATAACTACGACGGCACCGAGCGCATCCCAGATGTGATGCCAACCAAGATCCCGAACCTGCTGGTTAACGGTTCGTCTGGTATCGCGGTCGGTATGGCAACCAACATTCCGCCGCACAATATCACCGAAGTGATCAATGGCTGCCTGGCCTATATCGACGATGAAGACATCAGCATTGAAGGGCTGATGGAACACATCCCGGGTCCGGACTTCCCAACGGCGGCGATTATCAACGGTCGTCGCGGTATTGAAGAAGCGTACCGCACCGGCCGCGGCAAGATTTACATCCGTGCCCGCGCCGAAGTGGAAGCGGACGCTAAAACCGGCCGTGAAACCATCATTGTTCACGAGATCCCGTATCAGGTGAACAAAGCGCGTCTGATTGAAAAAATCGCCGAGCTGGTAAAAGAAAAACGCGTTGAAGGCATCAGCGCGCTGCGTGACGAGTCTGACAAAGACGGTATGCGCATCGTGATTGAAATCAAACGCGACGCGGTGGGTGAGGTTGTGCTGAACAACCTGTACTCCCAGACTCAGCTTCAGGTTTCCTTCGGTATCAACATGGTTGCGCTGCACCATGGTCAGCCGAAGATCATGAACCTGAAAGAGATCCTGAGCGCGTTCGTGCGTCACCGCCGTGAAGTGGTGACCCGTCGTACCATCTTCGAACTGCGCAAAGCGCGTGACCGTGCGCACATCCTTGAAGCGCTGGCGGTTGCGCTGGCCAACATCGACCCGATCATCGAACTGATCCGTCGTGCGCCAACCCCGGCGGAGGCGAAAGCCGCCCTGATTTCCCGTCCGTGGGATTTGGGTAACGTCGCCGCGATGCTGGAACGTGCGGGCGATGACGCAGCCCGTCCTGAGTGGCTGGAACCTGAGTTCGGCGTGCGTGACGGTCAGTATTACCTGACTGAACAGCAGGCTCAGGCGATTCTGGATCTGCGTCTGCAGAAACTGACCGGCCTTGAGCACGAGAAACTGCTCGACGAATACAAAGAGCTGCTGGAACAGATTGCTGAACTGCTGCATATCCTGGGCAGCGCAGAGCGTCTGATGGAAGTGATCCGTGAAGAGCTGGAGCTGGTCCGCGATCAGTTCGGCGATGCGCGCCGCACCGAAATCACCGCGAACAGCTCTGATATCAACATTGAAGATCTGATCAACCGCGAAGACGTGGTGGTCACCCTGTCTCACCAGGGCTATGTGAAGTATCAGCCGCTGACCGACTACGAAGCACAGCGTCGTGGCGGTAAAGGTAAATCTGCGGCACGCATTAAAGAAGAAGACTTTATTGACCGCCTGCTGGTGGCGAACACCCATGACACGATCCTCTGCTTCTCCAGCCGCGGTCGTCTGTACTGGATGAAAGTCTATCAGCTGCCGGAAGCGAGCCGTGGCGCGCGTGGCCGTCCAATCGTTAACCTGCTGCCGCTGGAAGCGAATGAACGTATCACCGCCATCCTGCCGGTACGCGAGTACGAAGAGGGCGTGAACGTCTTTATGGCGACCGCCAGCGGTACCGTGAAGAAAACCGCGCTGACCGAGTTCAGCCGCCCACGTTCCGCCGGGATCATCGCGGTGAACCTGAACGAAGGCGACGAGCTGATCGGTGTGGATCTGACCTCCGGTTCTGATGAAGTGATGCTGTTCTCTGCGGCCGGTAAAGTGGTGCGCTTTAAAGAGAACGCCGTTCGTGCAATGGGTCGTACCGCTACGGGCGTTCGTGGTATCAAACTGGCTGGCGAAGACAGCGTTGTTTCTCTGATTATTCCGCGCGGTGAAGGGGCTATCCTGACCGTGACGCAGAATGGTTACGGTAAACGTACGGCGGAAGGGGAATACCCAACCAAGTCTCGCGGCACGCAGGGCGTTATCTCTATCAAAGTGACCGAGCGCAACGGTTCCGTTGTGGGCGCGGTGCAGGTAGACGATGCCGATCAGATCATGATGATCACCGATGCCGGTACGCTGGTGCGTACCCGCGTGTCTGAGATCAGCGTGGTGGGGCGTAACACCCAGGGCGTGATCCTCATCCGTACAGCGGAAGATGAAAACGTGGTGGGTCTGCAGCGCGTTGCTGAGCCGGTGGATGACGAAGAGCTCGATTCCATCGACGGTAGCGTTGCGGAAGGCGATGATGATATCGCGCCGGAAGCCGACACCGACGATGACGTAGCGGATGACGCTGACGAGTAATGTCTCCTGATGCAAAAAAGGGCCGGATTCCGGCCCTTTTCTTTTGCACAAGCAGATAAGTCAACGTTGCGACCTGGCGCGTTTACCGCTACCTTAACCACATTCTTTTGACCCCGACGGCGGAGCCTCGCCCCCTTGAAATACCTCGTCTCCTTTCGTACTACGCTGAAAGTTTCTCGCTATCTGTTTCGGGCGCTGGCGCTCTTGCTTTGGCTGCTGGTGGCCTTGTTCTCGGTGTTTTACATCGTTAACGCGCTACACCAGAAAGAAGCGGAGATCCGCCAGGAGTTTAACTTAAGCTCCGACCAGGCCCAGCGCTACATTCAGCGAACGTCTGACGTGATGAAGGAGCTGAAGTATATTGCCGAAAATCGTCTGACGGCGGAAAACGGCATTCTTGCGCTTCGCGGGCGTAACGACAAAACCGAAGTCCCGGACTTCCAGCCGCTGTTCCCGGATTCCGATTGCTCCACCATGAGCAATACCTGGCGCGGGTCGCTGGAATCCCTTGCCTGGTTTATGCGCTACTGGCGCGACAATTTCTCCGCCGCCTATGACCTGAACCGCGTATTCCTGATTGGCAGTGAAAATCTCTGCATGGCTGACTTTGGCCTGCGCGACGTGCCCGTTGAGCGTGACGATGCGCTGAAAAGCCTGCATGAACGTATTGTGAAATATCGCAATGCGCCGCAGGACGAGCGCGGGAATAACATCTTCTGGGTTAGCCAGGGCCCGCGACCGGGCGTGGGCTATTTCTACGCCCTGACGCCGGTGTATCTGGGCAATCGCCTGCAGGCGCTGCTGGGGATTGAGCAGACCATTCGCATGGAAAACTTTTTCACTCCGGGCAGCCTGCCTATGGGGGTGACCATTCTGGATGAAAACGGTCATCAGCTGATCTCACTCGCCGGGCCGGATAACCGGTTAAACGTTGAACCTCACTGGATGCAGGAGCGGTCGTGGTTTGGCTATACCTCTGGCTTCCGCGAGCTGGTGCTGAAGAAGAGCCTGCCGCCTTCGTCGCTGAGTATTGTCTATTCGCTGCCGGTGGATATGGTGCTTGAGCGGATACGTATTCTCATCATGAATGCGATTCTGCTGAACCTGATCGCGGGCGGGGCGCTGTTTACCCTGGCGCGCATGTATGAGCGGAAAATCTTTATTCCGGCCGAAAGCGACGCCCAGCGGCTGGAGGAACACGAGCAGTTTAACCGGAAGATTGTCGCGTCGGCGCCGGTGGGGATCTGCATTCTGCGTACCCAGGACGGAACCAACATCCTGAGTAACGAGCTGGCGCATAACTACCTGAACATGCTGACGCACGAGGACCGCCAGAGGCTGACGCAAATTATCTGCGGTCAGCAGGTTAACTTTGTCGACGTGCTCACCAGCACGCACACCAACCTGCAGATCAGCTTTGTGCATTCCCGCTATCGCAATGAAAACGTGGCGATTTGCGTGCTGGTGGATGTCTCCGCGCGCGTGAAGATGGAAGAGTCGTTGCAGGAGATGGCGCAGGCCGCGGAGCAGGCCAGCCAGTCGAAATCCATGTTCCTTGCCACCGTCAGCCACGAGCTGCGAACGCCGCTGTACGGGATCATCGGTAACCTCGACCTGCTGCAGACCAAAGAGTTGCCGAAAGGGGTCGACAGGCTGGTGACGGCAATGAACAACTCCTCCAGCCTGCTGCTGAAAATCATCAGCGATATTCTCGACTTCTCTAAAATTGAGTCTGAGCAGCTGAAAATCGAACCGCGGGAGTTCTCGCCGCGCGAGGTGATGAACCACATCAGCGCCAACTATCTGCCGCTGGTGGTGCGTAAACAGCTGGGGCTCTACTGCTTTATTGAACCTGACGTGCCGCTGACGCTGCACGGCGATCCGATGCGCCTGCAGCAGGTCATTTCTAACCTGCTCAGCAACGCCATCAAATTCACCGACGTTGGCTGTATCGTGTTGCACGTCTGCCGGGCGGGGGATTACCTGAGCATTCGCGTGCGCGACACGGGCGTCGGCATCCCGGCGAAGGAAGTGGTCCGCCTGTTCGACCCGTTCTTCCAGGTCGGGACCGGCGTGCAGCGTAACTTCCAGGGCACCGGACTGGGGCTGGCGATTTGTGAGAAGCTCGTCAGCATGATGGACGGCGATATCTCTGTGGATACCGAGCCCGGTATGGGCAGCCAGTTCACCATCCGTATTCCGCTCTATTCGGCGCAGTATCCGGCAAAAGCGACGGTGGACGGTCTGAGCGACAAGCGCTGCTGGCTGGCGGTGCATAACGCCTCGCTGAATGACTACCTGACGGCGCTGCTTGCCCACAGTGGAGTCAGGGTGTGTCTCTATGAAGGTCAAACACCGGATGTGGACGATGTGCTGATCGCCGACGAGTTGCCGGAGCAGCCGTGGCAGGGGAGAGGGGCAGTGCTCTTCTGCCGTCGCCACATCGGCATTCCTGTCGAGCGTGCGCCCGGGGAATGGGTACACAGTGTTGCAACGCCGCACGAGCTGTTGAGCCTGCTGGCGCGCATCTACAAAGTGGAGCTGGAAGAGCGCGACGGCGCGGGCGGATTGCCGTCACCGGAGTCTCTGGCGTCGGTGAATGACGATATGATGATTCTGGTGGTGGATGACCATCCGATTAACCGTCGCCTGCTGGCTGACCAGCTTGGATCGCTGGGCTACCAGTGCAAAACCGCCAATGACGGCGTGGATGCGCTGAATGTGCTGAGTAAAAATCATATTGATATCGTGCTTAGCGACGTCAACATGCCAAACATGGACGGCTACCGTCTGACGCAGCGCATCCGACAGCTTGGCCTAACGCTGCCGGTAGTGGGCGTAACGGCGAACGCGCTGGCGGAAGAGAAACAGCGTTGTCTGGAGTCAGGCATGGACAGCTGTCTG
Source organism: Enterobacter cloacae complex sp. ECL352 (assembly GCF_020149545.1). Taxonomy (NCBI): domain Bacteria; kingdom Pseudomonadati; phylum Pseudomonadota; class Gammaproteobacteria; order Enterobacterales; family Enterobacteriaceae; genus Enterobacter; species Enterobacter cloacae complex sp. ECL352. The sequence continues at coordinate 855,787 of NZ_CP083709.1, read as the reverse complement.
TCGAAACCGGTGACGCTGGACGTGCTGAAGCAGACGTTGTCGATTTACGCGGATCGCGTGAGAAAAACCAGAATATAAAAAAGGCCCGCAAGGGCCTTTTCGTTTTTTCACCCCCTCCCCGTGGGAGAGGGACGGGGTGAGGGCATCAGGCCGCACACCCGTCCGGGATCAATCCTTGTCCGTTGCGCTCAGCGTAACGGAGGAGAGATAGTTCAGCAGAGCAATATCGTTGTCCACGCCCAGCTTCATCATCGCTGATTTCTTCTGGCTGCTGATGGTTTTAATGCTGCGGTTCAGCTTCTTGGCAATCTCGGTTACCAGGAAACCTTCTGCGAACAGGCGCAGAACTTCACTCTCTTTCGGGGACAGGCGTTTGTCACCGTAGCCACCCGCGCTGATTTTTTCCAGCAGACGAGAGACGCTCTCAGGCGTGAACTTCTTGCCTTTCTGCAGCGCAGCGAGCGCTTTTGGCAGATCGGTCGGGGCGCCCTGTTTCAGCACAATCCCTTCGATGTCCAGATCCAACACCGCGCTGAGGATCGCCGGGTTGTTGTTCATGGTCAGAACAATGATCGAGATATCCGGGAAGTGACGCTTAATGTATTTGATGAGCGTGATCCCATCACCGTATTTGTCTCCAGGCATGGAGAGATCGGTAATGAGCACGTGTGCATCAAGCTTTGGGAGGTTATTGATCAGTGCTGTAGAGTCTTCAAATTCACCGACTACATTCACCCACTCGATCTGTTCAAGTGATTTGCGAATACCGAACAGTACAATCGGATGGTCATCGGCAATAATTACGTTCATATTGTTCATGTATAAGGCTACCTTGCTACAGCAAGCTTTTGACGTAGGCGTCAATGTCGCTGATGTATTTTTCAATGCCAGAGGCATCTTTCTCACGAATTAGATGTTCCAGCGTTTCACATAACTGCTTGCCGGGAACCAGATTAAGCATGGCAAACACCCCTTTAAGCCGGTGTGCTGTCTGTGCCAGCGCTGCAAAATCATTCGCAGCGGACTCAGTATACAACCGCTTAACATCATCTGGTACTGTATCAACAAAGAGTGAATAGTATCCGCTGGCGTGAAGCTCGGCATTTTCATTGCCGCCTAACGGTGACTCCGTTATCTCTTCCTGCGCCAGCTGCTCTTCTATTAGTTGTAGTACAGCTTCCTGCATCGCATTGCTTATATTAAAGTTGACGCGCAGCTGGCCAGGGCCGATTTTCCGCACGCCTGACTCATCATCGCTTAAAAGCAAGCCGGAGGCAGTAAGATTAGACGGATTATCAGTTAAAAACAGATCAAATTCTTGACTTGCAAGTCTTTCATCCGGCGTGATGCAGGCCGCTCCCCAGTTTTCTAACTGACGAACGACAATATTGCGGATCTCGTTCGAGGTCACGTCGACCATCACCACGACGTCATCCAGCAGACGTTCCTCATCTTCTTCCTGCGGATTGGCCGCCATTTTCACGTGCAGAGAATAGCGGGTGCCGAGGGATTCACGAGCTTTGATATTCAGGTGGCCGCCGAGCTTACGCGCCAGCTGATCGCACAGCCAGAAGGTCAGGGCATTGGCCTTGCCGTAGCGATCGCTCTGCGTGTCATTCAGGAACGGGAAGTGCAGATTATCAATTTCGCTCGTTGTGACGCCTTCCCCGGTGTCCAGGATGCGGAACGTCAGACGGTCTTCTGCCGACTCCTCGGTGCTGACTTCAAGGGTGATCTTGCCGATCTGCGTGGTGGTCACGGCGTACTGAATAATCATCAGCAGAATACGGCGCAGCGCTTCGCGATCGCCGTGGCGTTCGTCATTCGCAGGGAGATTGTTATTGATCAGCAGCTGCAGCCCTTTGCGCTTGATGACGGGCAGCACTTCCGGCACCACTTCATCGATCAAATCCTGAATGGAGAAGAGGGCTGGCGTTCCCTTCCAGAAATCATTCTCCAGCATGTTCGCCAGCTGGATCTCATCAACCATTCTGACCAGCGAATCGGCCTGGCAGGCAAGCTGGTGGCTTTCAGAGGTGTTTAACGCCGCCGCCTGGGTCGCCAGCGTTTTTAACGGCTGCTTGAAGGCATCGCCAATGTTCTGCATAAATGCGGCGCGCCCCTGCTGGTTTTTCTCATACAGCCTTTGTGCCTGCTTGAGCTTTTTATTGACCAGCACTTCGCGATCCTGATCGCGGATAATGAAGATTTGCGTGCGGGGAGCCACCTGGCTGCGGAACTGACGGATCTCGTACAGTTCATTGTTGATGGTGGCCTGAATCACCCCCTGGTGTTGATCCGCCATGGTGGTGATGTTCTGCAGGTTAAGATGCGGCAGCAGATGGTCGGCAATTTTGTTGCTCATCACCGTACGATTCGCCTCCTGGTCGTGAACCAGGACCCCAAGCGGCAGCACGGAAACAATCTCTTCATTCAGTGCACGCAATACGCGCAGCTCATTGCTGGTGCCAGCCGGAACCGCAGAGGCGTCGCTCTGACGACCCGTCTGGAAACGGAAGGTGCTGTAGCCAAACAGGGCCAGCGCCAGCAGACCGATATTCAGCAGCAGAGGCAGCAGGATATTTTGCAGGGTGTCGAGCAACAGCGTGCCAAACGGCACCTGCCACACCAGGCGCATACCGGTCGAGTTCAGCGATGAGGCAATTTCGATTTTCGAGCCGTTAAAGGAGATCGATACGCTCTCTGCGGCCTCTTTGTCAGACGCCGCACGCATGTTCTGGGTGCTGGTGTCTGGCTCCAGGCGGAAGCTGTCGAGCGGCATGTCCGGCGGGATTAAATCATTAATCGGTAAATCGAAGGCCACTACCGTCGCCAGATGTCCGGGCTGGTTGAACGTGGTGCGCAGAGTAAAATAATGGCCGTTTTGCCAGGCCAGACGACGCAGGGAAGAGAAACTCTCACGTTCATCAAGGGCGTTCGCCTGCTGCAGCATCTCTGCCCGGCGGGAATCGACGATGCTGCCCACGGTTGTCTCTTTAAAGCCGGACGAGAGATCTTTTAACGGCAGCGTTGAGATCAGGATCATGCTGTTATCCTGACCGTTCAGATAATACATCGACCACGGTACCGTTTCGGCACCCCAGAGAGTATCCAGATAGGTCGAAATACGCTGCGTCATCTCAAGCGTCGCGCTGTCATGAGAGCCAAAGATAAGGGCCTCGGTCTTACGCTGCGGTTTTTCGAGATAATAGACATCCTGCTTAAGCCGCGTCTCCTGAAGTCCATCCCCGGATGTCGAGGTCGGGGCAGCCGCGATATTGTCGTAAATCTGCCAGGTGGCGTAGCGCCAGGTGTCTATGCGCTTGTGCACGGCGTGGGTGATATCAACGACCTGATAGCTCTTATCCTTCAGCCAGGCGTTAACCGCGCTTTGTACCATCACCCCCATGGTGACTAACAGCACAACGATCAAAAGAAGAAAGAAACGGGTGATGCTCCCTGGGAGGAGGGAGAATTTGCTCGGGGCGGTAGTTTCAGTCTGACTCATTGATATCTTTAACCCGTTATGGTCGTGCTCTGTGGCGATAGGGCAGTATAAAGGGTAATAACTGAATTTCCAGCGCGACTGTCCGGGAAGAGGCGACTTTTTCTCCGGACAATATCGGCGGCGGGGAGTGCAGAAAACATGTACAAACTCGCCATGCGCGTACAAATAATCGACCCACGCCGTCAATAAATAGCACGAATTAACAAGAAATTAAGTTTTGCACCAATTTATGGACTTCGGAGAATACCCGACGAGAATTTAGTTAATAGTCGTTACAATTACGGTGTGGTAGCACAAAAAAAGAGAAGTTACGTAAAGAAAGGTAAAAAAAAACCGAATGCGAAGCATCCGGTTCAATTAGGGATAAACAGACATTCAAAACTGAATGACGGTAATAAATAAAGTTAATGATGATAGCGAGAGTTATTTTAGAGATTAGCTGCGATCTTGTTTTGTCATTCAGTGCTGTAACGGATTTTATTGTAACTTACTGATGTTTATGGGGTGATTTTTTCGTTTGATTATAAGTGCTAATTTTCTAAGCTATTTGTGCTTTGTAAAAGTTCCTTGATATTTACATTTTGAAACATGTTGATAGATAAATGAAACATCTTCAAAGTTTTCGTATCATATTCGCATTGGATTATTCTGTAATTTTGAGGAGAATGAAATTGCCGACTGGTTAATGAGGGTTAACCAGTAAGCAGTGGCAATTATAAGGCATATAACAGAGGGTTAATAAAATGAAAGTTAAAGTACTGTCCCTCCTGGTACCAGCACTCCTGGTGGCAGGCGCAGCAAATGCGGCCGAAATTTATAACAAAGATGGCAACAAATTAGATCTGTACGGCAAAGTCGATGGTCTGCACTATTTCTCTGACGACAAGGGTGCCGACGGCGACCAGACCTACATGCGTCTTGGCTTCAAAGGCGAAACTCAGGTTAACGATCAGCTGACCGGTTACGGCCAGTGGGAATACCAGATCCAGGGCAACACCTCCGAAAGCGAAAACGATGCCTGGACGCGTGTGGCGTTCGCGGGTCTGAAATTCGGTGACGCGGGTTCTTTCGATTACGGTCGTAACTACGGCGTAATCTACGACGTAACCTCCTGGACTGACGTTCTGCCAGAATTTGGCGGCGATACCTACGGCGCAGACAACTTCCTGCAGTCCCGTGCTAACGGCGTAGCGACCTACCGTAACCAGGACTTCTTCGGTCTGGTGGATGGTCTGAACTTTGCCCTGCAGTATCAGGGTAAAAACGGCAGCGTAAGCGGTGAAAACGTAGGTGGCCGTAGCCTGCTGAAACAGAACGGCGACGGCTACGGTGCATCCGTGACCTATAACCTGGGTGAAGGTTTCAGCGTGGGCGGCGCAATGTCCTCCTCCAAACGTACCGCCGATCAGAACGGCGCAAGCGTTTACGGTCATGGCGATAACGCAGAAGTCTATTCTGGTGGCCTGAAATACGATGCCAACAACATCTATCTGGCAGCGCAGTACTCCCAGACCTACAACGCAACCCGTTTCGGTACCTCTAACGGCGACAGCCCGACTACCGCTTACGGCTTCGCTAACAAAGCGCAGAACTTCGAAGTGGTTGCTCAGTACCAGTTCGACTTCGGCCTGCGTCCATCCGTGGCTTACCTGCAGTCTAAAGGGAAAGACATCGAAGGTTACGGCGATCAGGATCTGCTGAAATATGTTGATGTTGGTGCGACTTACTACTTCAACAAAAACATGTCTACCTACGTGGATTACAAAATCAACCTGGTTGATGAAAATGAATTCACCCGTCAGGCGGGTATCGGTACTGACGATATCGTCGCGCTGGGCCTGGTTTACCAGTTCTAATCGCTTCACCGTGTGACGTAAGGGGCCTGATGGCCCCTTTTTTGTGCTTACCGGATTCTCACAACTCACCCGTTTTGGTGTACTCTTGCCGCCCTGGCATGAGGATAATAATGAATGGACATGACTTTTTTACGCGCCAGCTTTCTGGCTATGCTTTTTTTCCTGACCGCGTGTAACGATCCCACACCCGTGGCGAAAACCGACGCACCCGCCGCGACGGTGCTCGAAGGCAAAACGATGGGCACCTTCTGGCGCGTCAGCGTGATGAACCTCGATAAAACACGCACAGATGAACTTCGCGGCAAAATCCAGTCTCAGCTGGATGCCGACGATCAGCTGCTCTCAACCTATAAAAATGATTCGGCGCTGATGCGCTTTAATCTCTCCACCAGTACCTCCCTGTGGCCGGTGAGCGAAGCGATGGCCGATATCGTGACCGAATCCATACGCGTGGGTTACAAAACCAACGGGGCGATGGATGTGACCGTCGGACCTCTGGTGAACCTCTGGGGATTTGGCCCTAACAAACAGCCGGTGACCACGCCTGAACAGGCGGCCATTGATGACGCCCGCGCCCGGACAGGGCTGCAGCATCTGACGGTGATCAATCAGTACGGGCAACAGTACCTGCAAAAAGATATCCCCGATCTGTTTGTCGATCTGTCGACGGTCGGGGAAGGCTATGCGGCGGATCATCTTGCTGCGCTGATGGCCCAGGAAGGCATTTCCCGTTATCTGGTCTCCGTGGGCGGCGCGTTAGTCAGCCGGGGGATGAACGCCAGCGATAAGCCGTGGCGCGTAGCGATTCAAAAGCCGACCGATCGGCAAAATGCGGTGCAGGCGATAGTGGATATCAACGGTCACGGCATCAGTACTTCCGGAAGCTATCGTAACTATTACGAGCTTGACGGGAAGCGTATTTCGCATGTTATCGATCCGCAGACCGGGCGTCCCATCACGCATAATCTGGTCTCGGTGACGGTCATCGCCCCCACCGCGCTGGAAGCGGATGCCTGGGATACCGGATTAATGGTTCTCGGCCCGGAAAAAGCCAAAGAGGTGGTTCGCCAGGAAGGACTGGCCGTTTATATGATCACCAAAGAAGGCGACGGGTTCAAAACCTGGAGCTCGCCGCAGTTCAAGAGTTTCCTGGTGCACGACAAAAATTAAAAAGCAAGGTTGCGGGTTTTTTATCACTGGCGCTCAGGCACGCTCTATGTATGCTTACATGAGGAGCCGATAATGAGAAACCCGACCTTTATTACCGATGAGGATCGCTGGCAGGCCGTGCTGGCCCGCGATCCGCGCGCTGACGAGCGGTTTGTCTTCGCCGTGCAGACGACGGGAATTTTCTGCCGCCCGTCATGCCGCGCCCGCCACGCGCTGCGTAAAAACGTCCGCTTTTATCCCGATGCCCACCATGCCGTACAGGCAGGGTTTCGCCCGTGCAAGCGCTGCATGCCGGACAAACGCGATCCGCAGGAGCAGAAGCTGGCAAAAGTGGAACACGCCTGCCGTCTTCTGGAGCAGGATCCCACGCTAACCCTGGAGGGGCTGGCGCAGCAGGTCGCCATGAGTCCTTTCCATTTCCACCGTCTGTTTAAGTCCGTGACCGGCATGACGCCAAAAGCCTGGCAGCAGGCGGCGCGAGGCCAGCGCCTGCGCACCGCGCTTGCACAGGGAGACAAAATTACCGACGCCGTGCTGGCAGCGGGGTTTCCCGACAGCAGCAGCTATTATCGTAAAGCCAACGATGCGCTGGGCATGACGGCGAAGCAGTACCGCAAAGGGGATGTGGCGGTGCGTTATGCCATCAGCGACTGTTCGTTAGGACGCTGTCTGGTGGCAGAAAGCGAGCGGGGGATCTGCGCGATCCTGCTGGGTGACAGCGATGAAGAATTAACCGAAGAGCTTGCCGCGCAATTTCCAAAAGCAGCACATGCGCCGCTGGAAGAGGATTTCGCGCAGCGGGTCCAGCAGGTGATTGTCAGTATCGATAATCGCGACGTACCGCTTGCGCTGCCGCTGGATATTCGCGGAACCGCGTTCCAGCAGCGCGTCTGGCAGGCCCTTCGCAACATTCCCTGCGGCGAAACGGCAAGTTACCGGCAGGTGGCGCAGGCGATTGGCCAGCCCAGTGCGGTACGCGCCGTTGCCGGAGCCTGTGCGGCAAACACGCTGGCGATTGTGATCCCCTGTCATCGCGTGGTTCGTAACGACGGCGCGCTGTCGGGTTACCGTTGGGGGACGGCGCGAAAAGCGCTATTACTGAAACGCGAGGCGAAACGCCAGGAGGGATAATGCTCGATCTTTTTGCGGATGCTGAACCCTGGCAGGAGCCGCTTGCGCCGGGAGCTGTGATCCTGCGTCGCTTTGCGCTCTCCCGTGCGGCGGCGCTGCTGGCCGGTATCGACGAGGTGACGGCGGTTTCGCCGTTTCGCCATATGGTGACGCCGGGCGGCTACACCATGTCAGTAGCCATGGCCAACTGCGGGGAACTGGGCTGGGCGACGAACGAGCGGGGCTATCTGTATGCCCCGAACGATCCCGCTACCGGCCAGCCGTGGCCCCCGATGCCTGCGGTTTTTCAGGCTCTCTGCCACGAGGCCGCCGTAGCAGCGCAGTATCCTGACTTCCGGCCGGATGCCTGCCTGATCAACCGCTACGCCGTTGGCGCGAAGCTCTCGCTGCATCAGGACAAGGATGAACCCGATCTGCGCGCGCCTATCGTCTCGGTATCGTTAGGTTTGCCTGCCGTCTTCCAGTTTGGGGGATTACGCCGCAACGACCCGCTCAAGCGCATCATGCTGGAACATGGCGATGTGGTGGTGTGGGGCAGGGAGTCGCGGCTGTATTATCACGGCATTCAGCCGCTGAAGCCCGGGGTTCACCCGCTCACGGGCGAGTACCGTTATAACCTGACCTTTCGTCAGGCGGGGCACAGTAAACTAAAATAAGAATTATTCTTGATGTACACGCAGGGCAGTTTACACTGCTGGCTGATTTTTATTGTCCGGATTGCCTGCATGCAACTACTTCTCCTCGTCTGGCGCCAGTATCGCTGGCCTTTCATCGCAGTAATGGCGTTAAGCCTCGCCAGCGCCGCGCTGGGTATTGGCCTGATCGCGTTTATCAACGTGCGGTTGATTGAAATGGTCGATACCTCGCTCTCCGTTCTGCCGGAGTTTCTCGGCCTGCTGCTCCTGTTGATGGCGGTTACGCTCGGTTCCCAGCTGGCGCTGACCACGCTCGGGCACCATTTCGTTTTCCGTTTGCGCAGTGAGTTTATCAAGCGGATCCTCGATACTCAGGTTGAGCGCGTTGAGCAGCTCGGCAGCGCATCCCTGCTGGCGGGGCTGACCAGCGACGTGCGCGCCATCACCATCGCGTTCGTTCGGCTGCCGGAGCTGGTGCAGGGGATCGTTCTGACCTTTGGCTCGGCTGCCTATCTCGCCTGGCTCTCCAGCAAAATGCTGGCGGTGACCGCCCTGTGGATTGCCATTACAATCTGGGGCGGCTTTATGCTGGTGTCGCGCGTCTATAAACACATGGCGGTGCTGCGCGAAACCGAAGATAAGCTTTATAACGATTACCAGACGGTGCTGGAAGGGCGCAAAGAGCTCACCCTGAACCGCGAACGCGCCGAGCATATCTTTAATCATCTCTATATCCCGGACGCGCGCGAATACCGTCATCATATTATTCGCGCCGACACCTTCCACCTGAGCGCGGTGAACTGGTCAAACATCATGATGCTGGGTGCCATTGGCCTGGTATTCTGGATGGCGAACGGCCTGGGCTGGGCTGACACCAACGTCGCGGCAACCTACTCGCTGACGCTGCTGTTTTTACGCACGCCGCTGCTCTCGGCGGTCGGTGCGTTGCCCACCCTGCTGAGTGCGCAGGTGGCCTTTAATAAGCTCAAAAAATTCGATCTCGCGCCGTTTAAAGCCGAATTCCCGCGCCCGCAGGCCTTCCCGAACTGGCAGACGCTGGAGCTGCGTAACGTCACGTTCCGCTATCAGGACAGCGCCTTCTCCGTGGGGCCGGTCAACCTGACGATCCGCCGCGGTGAACTGCTGTTCCTCATCGGCGGCAACGGCAGCGGTAAATCTACGCTGGCGATGCTGCTGACCGGACTCTATCAGCCGCAGTCGGGCGAGATTTTGCTGGACGGCAGGGCGCTGAGCGCGGAGAAGCCCGAGGATTACCGCAAGCTTTTCTCGGCGGTGTTCACCGACGTCTGGCTGTTTGACCAACTGCTGGGGCCGGAAGGGCAACCGGCCAATCCTGTGCTGGTGGAAAAATGGCTGGCGCAGCTGCAGATGTCGCACAAGCTGGCGTTACAGGACGGGAAGATCCTCAACCTGAAGCTGTCCAAAGGGCAGAAAAAGCGCGTGGCGCTGCTGCTGGCGCTGGCGGAAGAGCGTGACATCATCCTGCTGGACGAGTGGGCGGCCGATCAGGACCCGCATTTCCGCCGCGAGTTTTATCAGGTGCTGCTGCCGCTGATGCAGGAGATGGGCAAAACCATTTTCGCCATCAGCCACGACGATCACTACTTCATTCATGCTGACCGCCTGCTGGAGATGCGTGACGGCAAGCTGAGCGAGCTGACCGGTGAAGAGCGCGATGCGGCCTCGCGTGACGCGGTAGCGCGCACGGCCTGATGCCCTTACCCTGGCCCTCTCCCACTGGGAGAGGGGATAAATCGTGGCCGCGATGCCGCTTTTTTCTCCATCCCGCCGCGTTGTTTATTCTTATTTACATATCCCCGCGCTATGCTTAACCCCAACTCATTTAATGGATTTATGATTGATGTCGGTATTAAAGAAAAACAGCGCCAGACAGCGTGACCAGGAGCGCGCGCGACTCATCTGGCTTCTCACGACCGATAAAGCGGTCACTTCTACGCTTTTAGGCAAACTCACCCTGGCTGAGCAATATGATGTCGGCACCCTGGCCGACGATATTGCTGAGGTAGGTGCGCTGGTTGCTCATTTACCCCCGCCGGATCTGGCGGATACCCTTGAGGCGCTTCCCTCGGAAGAGCGCCACGCCCTGTGGCGTCTGGTGCAGGATCACGAGCGCGGGCAGGTGCTGCTTGAGGCCTCCGAAAACGTCTGGGACGACCTGATCGACGAGATGAGCGACCGGGATATTCTCGACGCTCTGCAAACCCTGGATATCGACGAGCAGATTTACCTCGTTCAGCACCTGCCGCGAAACCTGACCGGTCGCCTGCTGGCGTCGCTGCCTGCCGATGAACGCGCGCGCGTGCGTCAGGTGATGCACTACGAGAAAAACAGCGTCGGCGCGATCATGGAGTTCGGCGTTATCACGGTGCGACCGGACGTCACGCTCGGTACCGTGCAGCGCTATCTGCGTCGCCTGGGCAAAATGCCGGACAACACCGATAAACTCTTTGTTACCTCCCGGGATAAAACCCTGCTTGGCGAGCTGGAGCTGAAAACCATCCTGCTCAACAGCACCCAGCGGAAGGTGAGCGAGGTGATGGAAAACGAGCCGATGGTCTTCTCCCCGGAAGACGACGCGGAGAAAGCGGCGCGTACCTTCGAGCGTGACGACCTGGTGAGTGCCGCCGTCGTGGATTCCGTCGGCAAACTGATGGGGCGTCTGACCATCGATGAGATCGTTGACGTGGTCTACGAAGAAACCGACAACGACCTGCGCGCGCTCGGGGGGATCAGCGCCGAAGATGACGTCCATGCCTCCGTCGGCAAGGCGGTGAAAACGCGCTGGGCGTGGCTGGCCATTAACCTGTGTACCGCGTTTATCGCCTCCCGGGTGATCGACGGTTTTGAACACACCATTTCTCAGCTGGTGGCGCTGGCCTCGCTGATGCCGATTGTGGCCGGAATCGGCGGCAACACCGGAAACCAGACCATCACCATGATCGTCCGCGCCCTGGCGCTGGAAAACATTCAGCCCGGTAACTTTGCCTTTCTGATCTTCAGGGAGATGGGCGTGGCGCTGATCAACGGCCTGGTGTGGGGCGGCATTATGGGCGGCATCACCTGGTGGCTGTACGACGATATGGCCCTGGGCGGCGTGATGATGCTGGCGATGGTGCTGAACCTGCTGGTGGCATCAATGATGGGGGTCATTATCCCGCTGACGATGACCAAACTGGGGCGCGACCCCGCGGTGGGGTCGAGCGTGATGATCACCGCCATCACTGATACCGGCGGTTTCTTTATTTTTCTTGGGCTGGCGACGATTTTTCTGCTTTAAGCCGACGCTTAATGGGGGCGGGGAGGAGTGCCATGAGAATAATCCCGCCCAGCACGCCAATCGCCAGATTGCCGGTTGATACCGTGGCGGCAACGGTGACCAGCATGACGACCGTTTCTGCTATCGGGGCCGTTTTCACCGTGGCTGGCTGAAGGCTGTGCCAGCTGAAGGTTTTGACGGCGACAATCGCCATAATACCCGCCAGCACCGCCATCGGGATGTTGGCCATCATGTCGCTGAGCGCCGTCACCAGGATCAGCAGCACGATGCCCGCCGCAAAGGTTGAAATGCGGCTTCGACCTTTCCCCATCTCCACGTTGACGATGGTTTGACCGATCATCGCGCAGCCTGCAATCCCGCCATAAAATCCGGCCAGAATATTGCCGACGCCTAGTCCAATGCTTTCGCGGCGTTTACCTGACGGTGTCGAGGTCAGCTCATCCACCAGCTTTGCCGTCAGCAGGGATTCCAGCAGGCCGACAAACGCGATGCTCAGCGCGCACGGCCAGATAATGCTCAGCGTCTGCACATTGAGCGGGACCAGCAGCTCGGTAAGACCCGGCAAACCGCCGCTCATGGAGCCTTCATCGCCCACGGTCGGCAGGGTTTGACCGGTTGAAACGGTGAACAAGGTAAGCACAACAATCGCAATCAGCGGGGAAGGGATGCTTTTGATATAGCGCGGCACCCACAGCACAATCAGTAGCGTCAGGACGAACAGGCCCACAATCAGCGGGCTTCGGCTCCAGAAATGCGGCACCTGAGCGAAGAAGATCAAAATGCCCAGGGCGTTAACAAATCCGGTCATGACCGACTGGGGTATAAAGCGCATCAGCCTTGCCATGCCCAGCACGCCAAACAGAATCTGAATCACGCCCGCCATCAGCACGGCGGGAAGAATGTACTGTACGCCGTGCTGATGCACCATCGGGCCAATGACCAGCGCCACGGACCCGGCCGCTGCCGTGACCATCGCCGGACGGCCCCCGAGTACAGACAGGGCAAGACACAGCACCACGGAGGCGATCAGGCTGACCTTCGGGTCAACACCCGCCACCACCGAAAATGAGATAACCTCGGGGATCAGCGCCAGGGCGGTAATCACGCCTGCCAGCGTTTCACGCGTCAGCCGCTTTGGGGAACGCAGCACGTTGGCTACGCGGTCTTCGGGGGATACAGCAGAATTGGGTAGGGACATAACAGTTCGCTGGTTAGGGCAGGCTTCCGTGCGCGCGATCGCAAAACGCAACATACTATCCAGTAAAACCGCGCTTTACCAGACGCATCGATAATTCCTCACAAACAATCCATCATTAAATTTCACAATTACAATAATTTCGTAACCTTTAAACAATATTTAAAAGTTGTTACCGTGCCCCCGCAGCTTTTTTCACCTGCAATTTCCACGCATCAAGCACTTTTACACTAAGGCATAAATTATGAAAAAAATGACTGCCATGCTCTTTTCTCTGGCCGTGGGGCTTAACACCGTCTCCATGGCGGCGAAAGCTGACGCACCAAAAGAGCAGGAAACGGACGTCCTTTTAATTGGTGGCGGTATCATGAGCGCCACGCTGGGAACCTATCTGCAAGAACTGCAGCCGGACTGGTCTATGACCATGGTCGAGCGCCTTGATGGCGTGGCGCAGGAGAGTTCGAACGGATGGAATAACGCCGGTACCGGACATTCGGCACTCATGGAACTGAACTATACGCCGCAGAAAAAGGACGGTTCCATTAGTATCGAGAAGGCGGTAGAGATCAACGAAGCATTCCAGGTTTCTCGCCAGTTCTGGTCTCATCAGGTCAACAGCGGCGTGATGCACGACCCGCACTCCTTCATCAACACCGTGCCGCACATGAGCTTTGTGTGGGGTGAGCAGAACGTTAACTTCCTGCGCGCGCGCTACGCCGCTCTGCAGCAGAGCACGCTGTTCCGCGGGATGAAATACTCTGAAGACCACGCGCAGATTAAAGAGTGGGCTCCGCTGGTCATGGAAGGTCGTGACCCGAACCAGAAAGTGGCGGCGACCCGTACCGAAATTGGTACCGACGTTAACTACGGCGAAATTACCCGTCAGCTGGTGACGTCTCTGAAGAAAAAAGAGAACTTCAACCTGCAGCTCAGCACCGAAGTACGCGGTTTCAAGCGCAACGCGGATAACAGCTGGAGCGTGACCGTCGCCGATCTGAAAAACAACGAAGCCGAGCACGTCATCAAGGCGAAGTTTGTCTTTATCGGTGCGGGCGGCGCGGCGCTGAAGCTGCTGCAGGAGTCCGGTATTCCGGAAGCTGACGACTACGCGGGCTTCCCGGTGGGCGGCCAGTTCCTGGTGTCCGATAACCCGGAAGTGGTGAATCGTCATCTGGCAAAAGTGTACGGCCAGGCTTCCGTTGGCGCACCGCCGATGTCTGTTCCGCACATCGACACCCGTATGCTTGACGGCAAACGCGTGGTGCTGTTTGGGCCGTTCGCGACCTTCTCCACCAAGTTCCTGAAAAATGGCTCCCTGTGGGATCTGCTCAGCGCCACGACCACCTCTAACGTCAAGCCGATGATGGACGTGGGTCTGGATAACTTCGACCTGGTGAAATACCTGATTAGCCAGGTGATGCTCTCTGACGACGACCGTTTCGAGGCGCTGAAAGAGTACTATCCGCAGGCGAAAAAAGAAGACTGGCGTCTGTGGCAGGCGGGTCAGCGCGTACAGATCATCAAGCGCGATCCGAAAGAGGGTGGCGTGCTGCGTCTGGGTACCGAAGTGGTAAGCGATAAGGATGGCACCATTGCCGCGCTGCTGGGTGCGTCACCGGGCGCGTCTACCGCTGCGCCAATCATGCTGCACCTGATGGAAAAAGTGTTTAAAGACAAAGTCGCCAGCCCGGAATGGCAGGCGAAGCTGAAAACCATTATTCCATCCTACGGCACGAAGCTGAACGGCAACGTGAGCGCGACGGAGCAGGAGCTGGAATACACCAGCCGCGTACTGCAGCTGCAGTACATCAAGCCACAGGCTGCGGATGCTGCGCCAAAAGCGGAGCTGAAGCCTCAGCCGGAAAACAAACCGGTTGCGGATATCGCGCTGTAAGGTAAAAGCAAAACGGTAACATCCGTTACCGTTTTTAGTGTTTTCTCCCTCTCCCGGTGGGAGAGAGTTGGGGTGAGGGCACCAGAGCGCACCCTTTCCTGGTCGGGTAAGGCGAAGCCGCCACCCGACTTAATTTCAACGTACTACGGCTTGTCCGATGTTCTCATCTGCCTTCCAGATGCGATACTTCACTTCCACGTTTTCAGGCGTATAGACCACGATCGGCAGCTTGCTGTTGTAGCGCAACAGACTGTTGTCGCCCAGATACGCCGTTACAAATTTCTTCTCTTTCTTGCCGTCCGGGCAGGCCATCATGGTGGAGACCGGAGAGGTCACTTTGTCAAAGACGTAATAGTCGTAACCCCAGCCTTCCAGGGTTTTGCTTTCCAGCTGACCGCCCAGGCGGTGCTGGTTGCAGTCCACTTCGAGCGTCTTGCCAATTAACAGTTCCACTTTGAAGTTCGCTTCATCCTGCTGAACCGGCAGCTGAATCACCTGACGCTTCATCCCTTTGTCCGCCTGCGGGTACGGAGCCACTTTTTCCAGCGGCTGCTGTTTTGGGGTTTCGCTGGCGAAAGCGCTGCTGCTGACGCACGCGGCGGCGATGAGGGCGATGGCAAATTTAGGTGCGTTTTTCATTGTCATTCCTTTATGTCAAAACGATCCTGCGCAGGTTAACATAACAACGATGAATGATTGGTGTTATTTACTTACATTTTCACTATAGGTAGCGTTATGCGCTTTTAATTTACCTGTTTAGTGGTTGTTTGTGCTGGTGTGGAGTCGGGTGCCAGTTCGTGTTATTTTAGACCCTATATATTGTTATTCATCTGTAAAAGGGAAGAGAGATGGTTCGTGCAAAACTGAAAACGCCTGAAGGCCGCAAGTTCCTCCTGGCGCTGCTGGTCGTATTTATGATTGCCGCCGCGTGCGTGGGGCGGGCAACCATTGTTGGCGTTATCGAACAGTACAATATTCCCCTCTCAGCCTGGACAACCAGCATGTATGTCCTGCAGTCGGCGATGATCTTCGTCTACAGCCTGGTGTTCACCGTTCTGCTGGCCATCCCGCTGGGCATTTTCTTCCTGGGCGGACGTGAGAAGCATTAAGCGCGGACTCGCCATCCTGCCGGATGGCTTTTTTTATGGTCTCATCCCACTCTCCTCAGGTTTTTTTAATCCGCGATATCCTATCCTGTAAGCATTCAGGCAACTGTTTTTAAAGCAGGAGCAGTAGATGCGTTCCAGATTTCCAGTGCTCAGCCAGATCCCCAAAGGCGTCTGGGTTGTGGGAGGCGTCAGTATGTTGATGGATATCTCGTCAGAGAGTATTCACAGCCTGCTGCCACTTTTTATGATGACCACCCTCGGTACGAGCGTGCTGTTTATCGGCCTGATTGAAGGGCTGGCGGAGGCCACTGCGCTTTTTATTAAGGTCTTTTCGGGGGCGATAAGCGACTACCTGGGTCAACGTAAGGGGCTGGCCCTGCTAGGGTATGGCCTGGGGGCGCTAAGCAAACCTCTTTTCGCATTAGCCTCCTCTTCCGGGATGGTTTTAGGCGCACGTCTGATAGATCGTACGGGGAAGGGGATACGGGGCGCACCGCGGGATGCACTGGTTGCAGACGTCACGCCGCCGGAAATGCGTGGTGCGGCATATGGTCTGCGTCAGTCAATGGATACCACAGGCGCATTTCTTGGCCCATTACTGGCCGTAAGCTTAATGCTATTGCTGGACAACGACTTTCGCACTGTTTTCTGGATAGCCCTTATCCCCGGTCTGCTTTCAGTTGCTTTGCTCTATTTTGGCCTTCAGGAGCCGAAAACTCCCCTCGAACATAAACGTACTAATCCCATTAAACGAGAGAATTTAAGGCGGCTGGGTAAAGCGTGCTGGTGGGTGATTGGCCTTGGTGCAGTGTTCACGCTTGCCCGGTTTAGCGAGGCTTTTCTCGTCCTTCGTGCGCAGCAGTCGGGCGTTCCTCTGGCCCTTATTCCGCTGGTGATGGTGGTCATGAACGTACTCTATTCCCTTTCCGCATACCCTTTTGGCAAACTTTCTGATGACATGAGCCACACCCGGCTTCTGCAGTGGGGGCTAATGGTGCTGATTGGTGCAGATGTTGTTCTGGCGCTGAGCAGCCACTGGATGGGGGTCATTTTAGGCGTCGCGCTTTGGGGAATACATATGGGTATGACCCAGGGACTACTGGCGGCAATGATCGCTAAAACCGCACCGCCCGATCTGCGCGGTACGGCTTTCGGTATTTTTAGTCTGGTCAGCGGCGTAGGATTGTTAATCGCCAGCGTGGGAGCCGGCGCGATATGGGAAACGTTTGGCGCGGAATATACGTTTTATGCCGGAGCGGTGATTTGTCTGACTACGCTTGTGTATCTGCGCAAAACGCCGGACGAGGCGAAATAAAAAAACCAGCCATCAGGCTGGTTTTCAATATGTTTTTGGTCGGCACGAGAGGATTTGAACCTCCGACCCCCGACACCCCATGACGGTGCGCTACCAGGCTGCGCTACGTGCCGACGCATAAAAAGAATACTACTCGATTCCGTTTTGAATGCAAGGGAATCTGTCGCTAACTGGTTTATTATTAATCAGTTAGCGATGAAGCGCTTCTCATCCGTCAGGACCTGCAGCAGCAGGCTCAGCTGCGGTTTCTGGTCTTTCAACCGTTCGCCCTGCAGATTATACGTCTGATAATTCCCGTTGCTGTTCAGCACCAGCGTCAGCTTCGGCGTGGTCACCACCAGCGTATTATTCCCCGCAGCCGTCACCCAGCTGTGGCGGCGCGCGGCGCTGAAGAGATCCTGCCCCTGCGAATACTCGTTTGCTGGCGTGCTGACGTGCAGCAGGCGTTGCATCAGGGTGGTCATCACATCTTTATGCTCGGTGAGCATATTGATGCGCTGCGCCGGGGTGCCAGGCCAGTGGATCACCAGCGGAACCTGCAGATTCGGGCGAGACCAGCTCATACTCTTCGTCTCGTCACCTAGCGGGATGCCATGGCCCGCGGTCACGATCACCACGGTATTGTCCAGCTTGCCCGACTCGCGAAGCGCGTCAAGTACGCGGCCTATCTGCGCATCAACATCGCCAGCCGCGCGACCGTAGCGGCGCGCAAAGTCACTCTTATTGCTGTTGGCAAGCGTTGTGCCGTTAAAGGCAACCCATGAGAACCAGCGGTTATCTTCCTGGGCGTAGCGCTGCAGCCAGTTTATCCATTGGCCGGCGGTCTGCGCGTCGGACTGATTTTGCGCCGTCGGCAGTGAGAAATCGGACAGCAGCGCCTGACGGTAAAGCGGGCTGTTAAAGCCATCGGAGGAGAACAACCCTAGCTGATAGCCTTGCTGATTCAGCCCGGTGATCAGCGCCGCAGGCGTGCGGGTAGACAGTACGCCGTCCATATAGCCGGCTGAAATGCCATAGAAGAGGCCAAAGATGCCCGCATCGGTTGTGTTACCGGAGCTCATATGCTGAGTAAACGAGACGTTCTGACTCGCGAAAGCGGCCAGCGCAGGCATCTGCTTCTCGAAACGGGAATAGTTCAGGCCATCGACGGTGATCAGCAGGACGTTTTGCCCGCGCCCCATATCGCGGTAGTTCAGGTCGCTCAGAGGATACTGAACGCTGACGGCTTCCGGGTTGCCCTGCTCGATAAGACGGCGCTGGTACTCTTGCGCATCAAGCAGACCGTGTTTCTCGAGGAAGCGACGGGCCGTCATCGGGTACGAGAGCGGCAGGTTCGCGCGCTGCATGGTAATAGGGCGATAGAAGTTCGCATCCGCCCAGATATACATGATGTGCGAACTGATAAAGGAGACGAAAAAGAGCGCGGCGACGGGCTTCGCATAATGGCGTCGCCGGGTCAGACTGCGGAGCTTTTGCCAGCTCCAGGTGGCGAACAGCATCTCAATCAGCAGGATCACAGGGACGCTGATAAACATCAGCTGCCAGTCACGGGCCGTTTCGTTCTGGTCGGGGTTAATCACGAGTTCCCAGACGATGGGGTTGAGGTGCAGGTGGAAGCGGGTGAACACTTCACTGTCGATAAGCAGCAGCGTCATCCCCACCGTCGCAAGGATGGCGGACAAGAACCGCATCAGACGCTGCGACATGACGATAAACGTCAAGGGGAACAGGATCAGCAGATAGGTGGCGAAAACCAAAAAGCTAAAGTGACCGACAACGCTTATCCAGGAGTAGATACGCCCGGTTAGCGTTGTTGGCCAGTCTGCGACAAACAGATAACGGCAGCCAATGACCGTCGCCAGCAGAATGTTGAACAGGGCAAACCAGTGCCCCCAGCTGACCATCTGGGAGACTTTTTCACGGTAGCGCTGACGATTCGTCACCATAAACTGTTGTTCGTATCCCTTAATGGGCCGGGTCGTTGCTGACGGACGACTGTAAAGCCTGGGCGAAAGATTTTGCGATCGCCTGACGCTGAGCCGGAGCAACGCTGGTGTTAATCAGGTTGGTGACCATATTTCCCAAAACCATCAGGGAGAGATCGGTCGGCGTTTTATGTTTTTCCAGTACGTTGACCAGCTCACTGAGCAGTTGTTCAACGTGTTCATCACTGTAGCGGGAATGTTGTGGCATAAATCAAAATCAGTTTGTTGATGAAAGGGCAACATATTACCGTAGCAACAGCTTTTTTTCCCCTTTTTTATCTGTTGTTGCACACATGTCCTGGTGGTGGTTGAATACCGCCCGGTCTAAAAGGAGAGTTTATCATGAGTCTGGAAATCAACCAGATTGCCTTGCACCAGCTTATCAAGCGTGATGAGCAAACCCTTGAAGTGGTGCTGCGCGATTCGTTACTGGAACCCACGGCGACCGTGGTGGAGATGATGGCAGAGCTGCATCGCGTCTACAGTGCCAAAAATAAAGCCTATGGCCTGTTCAGCGAAGAGAGTGAACTGGCCGATAGCCTGCGCCTGCAGCGTCAGGGCGAAGAGGATTTCCTGGCGTTTAGCCGCGCCGCCACCGGGCGTCTGCGCGACGAGCTGGCGAAATATCCGTTCGCCGACGGCGGGATCGTGCTGTTCTGCCACTATCGCTACCTGGCGGTCGAGTATCTGCTGGTTACCGTGCTGAATAACTTAAGCAGCATGCGCGTCAACGAGCAGCTGGATATCAGCTCAACGCATTATCTGGATATCAACCATGCGGATATCGTGGCGCGTATTGATTTGACCGAGTGGGAAACCAACCCGGAGTCGACCCGCTACCTGACTTTCCTGAAGGGGCGCGTGGGCCGCAAAGTGGCGGATTTCTTTATGGATTTCCTCGGTGCCAGCGAAGGTCTTAACGCCAAAGCGCAGAACAAAGGGCTGCTCCAGGCGGTTGACGACTTCACGGCTGAAGCGCAGCTCGATAAATCTGAGCGCCAGACCGTGCGCCAGCAGGTTTACAGCTACTGCAACGAACAGCTGCAGGCAGGGGAGGAGATCGAGCTGGAGTCCCTGTCAAAAGAGCTGGCGGGCGTCAGCGAAGTCAGCTTCCAGGAATTCACCGCGGAGAAAGGCTATGAGCTTGAAGAGAGCTTCCCGGCAGATCGCAGTACGCTGCGTCAGTTAACCAAGTTTGCCGGCAGCGGCGGTGGGTTAACCATCAACTTTGACGCGATGTTGCTGGGTGAACGCATCTTCTGGGATCCGGCCACCGATACGCTGACCATTAAAGGTACGCCGCCGAACCTGCGCGATCAGCTTCAGCGCCGCACCTCGGGTGGGAAATAACAGCCATAAAAAAACCCCGCAGAAGCGGGGTTTTTTTTCGACGAGTTTGCGATTACGCGCGAACGAAGTCGATGTGAGTCAGTTTTGGCTTGAACGCGTGACGCTGAACAGCCTGAACTTTCACTTTTTCTTCTTTACCGCCAACAACGATGGTCAGAACTTCGCTGTAGAATTCAGCTTTGGTCTGCAGGTTCCACAGTTTGTCGTGATCCAGTTCGATTGCAACTGGAGCAGCTTCGCCACCGTAAACGATAGCCGGGAACTTGTTAGCGTTACGCAGGCGGCGGCTCGCACCCTTACCCTGCACGTTACGTACTTCTGCTTCGATAGTGAACATTGATTTCTCTCTGTATTTAAAACCCTACTACAGGCGACCCAGCAGCAGGTGAGTGTTCTGCCTCACGGATGTGAAGCGGGCGGCATTTTATACTCAAATGCCCCTCACATCAATGAAAAGTCCCGCTAACCGCGCAATTCGTTGGCGCGACGGAAGCGACCTTCGTAGTCAAAGAGCTTCTCGCGCACCTGCCAGAACTGGCCTTTCTTACGGGCGACGACAAAATCCGGATGGCGCAATAACACCTGCTGACGCACGATATCTGCTACGGTTATCCAGCGCAGGGGCACGCCCGGCGTGCGGGTATGCGGGCGGATAAACAGCTGTTCGAAGGCCATTCGCTGGGCAGGCGTCTGGACGCGGAAGCGCTCGCTGACGTCCGCCCCGTCTTCGTCGTAATAGGTGATTTTCAGCCACTCGCCTTTTTCATCGGCGCCGGGCTGCAGTGCCATGCCGGAACAGCGCAGCACCAGGGCATCTTTCAGCTTTAGCGCCGCTTTCAGCATGTCGTCCGGGTCAACCAGCACCGTGTCGCATTCCCGGCAGCGGCGGGCGGCAATATCGTTTTCGGCGTTGCACTGCGGGCAGTTTTTGAACCGGAAGCGGAAATCGCACTGCTCGCGATGCCCGTCATCATCTTCAAACCAGCCCTGACAGCGGCGGCCAAAGTGTTCGAGCAGCGTACCGTCGGCGGTGGTTTTTCCCCAGAAGGTGTTGGCAAACCCGCAGGCAGGGCAAAAGACCTGTACGGGCACGTTGTCGCTTTTCCCTTTTGGCGCGCCGACCTCAGGCGTATAGAGATCGTGCGGGTTACCGGCATAATCCAGAATCAGGCAGTCGGTTTTCCCCGGGGCCAGGCGCAGGCCGCGGCCAACAATTTGCTGATACAGACTGACCGATTCGGTCGGGCGCAAAATGGCGATCAGGTCGACGTGCGGGGCGTCAAAGCCGGTGGTCAATACCGACACGTTTACCAGATAGCGGAACCGCTGGGCTTTAAAGTCGTCAATCAGGCCGTCGCGCTCCGAACCGGGCGTTTCGCCGGTGATTAACGCCGCGTCGCCGGCGGGCAGTAACCCGGTAATTTCGCGCGCGTGCTCAACGGTGGCGGCAAAGATCATCACCCCCTTGCGCGTCGCGGCGAACTCCTCAATCTGGCTGATGATATGCGGCGTAATACGCTTTTGCTTTTTCAGCTCCTGGTTGAGATCCGCTTCGCTGAATAAGCCGTTGCTCTGCGCCTGCAGACGGCTGAAATCGTACTGCACCACCGGCATATCCAGCCGTTCAGGCGGCGTCAGGTAGCCATGTTTAATCATGTAGCGCAGCGGAAGTTCGTAAATGCAGTCGCTAAACAGGGCCTTGTCATCGCCGCGCACCATGCCGTGATAATGGTAGCGATAGATCCAGCCTTTCCCCAGGCGAAACGGGGTCGCCGTCAGGCCCAGCAGGCGCAGGTGAGGGTTCACCGCTTTCAGGTGAGCCAGGATTTGCTGATACTGGCTGTCGTCGTCATCGCTGATGCGGTGACACTCGTCAACAATCAGCAGCGAAAATTCGCTGCGAAATAGCTCCAGATTGCGCGCCACCGACTGCACGCTGCCGAAGACCACTTTGCCGTGGCTCTCTTTGCGCTTTAGCCCGGCGGCGAAAATATCGGCTTCCAGCCCAAGCGCACAATACTTGGCATGGTTTTGCGCGACGAGCTCTTTGACGTGCGCCAGCACCAGCACGCGAC
Source organism: Enterobacter cloacae complex sp. ECL352 (assembly GCF_020149545.1). NCBI lineage: Bacteria > Pseudomonadati > Pseudomonadota > Gammaproteobacteria > Enterobacterales > Enterobacteriaceae > Enterobacter > Enterobacter cloacae complex sp. ECL352. Next base: position 833,245 of record NZ_CP083709.1, on the reverse strand, counting down.
CACGGGCCAGACGCGCCAGTTCGGCGATGACCAGGCTTTTGCCTGCGCCGGTCGGGAGCACAATCGCCGCCGGCTCGCGATGTTTACGGAACCAGGCGAGGGTGGCGTCAACGGCTTCCTGCTGATAGGGACGAAGTGTAAAAGTCATAGGGTCTCGGTTTCGTTATTCCGCACATATACCCGTCATACTTCAAGTTGCCTGTGCGTTGGCTGCACTCGTTCACCCCGGTCACTTACTTATGTAAGCTCCCGGGGATTCACTCCTTTGCCGCCTTCATGCAACCCGAATTATTTAGGGTATAGATAGTATGCCACGAAACTTTTTCCCTTGAGTGGCGCAACCAGACCATTATACTGAACCGTTCCAGACTGCTTCTTTTTTCGGACCTGTTGTCCGACTTCCAGCACCATTAAGGCTAAAAAGATTTCATGCGACTTGATAAGTTTATCGCTCAGCAACTCGGCGTAAGCCGCGCTATTGCCGGGCGCGAAATTCGCGCCAGCCGCGTTACCGTGGATGGCGACATTGTGAGAGACAGCGCGTTCAAACTGCAACCTGACCATCAGGTGGAGTATGACGGCAATCCGCTGACCCAGCAGCACGGTCCGCGCTACTTCATGCTCAATAAGCCGGAAGGCTACGTCTGCTCAACGGAAGATCCCGATCACCCGACGGTGCTCTATTTCCTCGACGAACCGGTGGCGCACAAGCTGCACGCCGCAGGCCGCCTCGACATCGACACCACGGGTCTGGTGCTGATGACCGACGACGGGCAGTGGTCGCATCGCATTACTTCCCCGCGTCACCACTGCGAGAAAACCTATCTGGTCACGCTGGAGTCGCCGGTGTCGGATGACACGGCAGAGCAATTCACGAAAGGCGTTCAGCTGCATAATGAAAAAGATCTGACCAAACCCGCCGTGCTTGAGGTGATCACGCCGACGGAGGTCCGTCTGACCATCAGCGAAGGGCGCTACCATCAGGTGAAACGTATGTTTGCCGCGGTGGGGAACCACGTTGTTGGCCTGCATCGTGAGCGGATTGGTGCGATCGAACTCGATCCCGACCTGGCGCCAGGCGAATATCGCCCGTTAACGGAAGAAGAGATCGCCAGCGTCGGTCTGCCTTCGCACTAATTTCAGGAGAGCTCTGTGACCACCAGGCCACACTCGTCGTTCAAAATCGTCTTCATTCTTGGCCTGCTGGCCATGCTGATGCCGCTGTCTATTGATATGTACCTGCCCGCGCTGCCGGTCATTTCCGCGCAGTTTGGCGTTCCGGCGGGCAGCGCGCAGATGACGCTCAGCACCTATATTCTCGGCTTTGCCCTCGGCCAGCTGTTTTATGGCCCGATGGCGGACAGTCTTGGACGCAAGCCCGTTATTCTGGGCGGGACGCTGGTCTTTGCAGCCGCAGCGGTGGCCTGTGCGCTGGCGCAGACCATCGATCATCTGATTATCATGCGCTTCTTCCACGGTCTGGCGGCGGCTGCGGCAAGCGTGGTGATTAACGCCCTGATGCGCGATATCTACCCGAAGGAAGAGTTCTCCCGCATGATGTCGTTCGTGATGCTGGTGACGACGATTGCGCCGCTGGTGGCCCCGATGGCCGGTGGCGCGGTGCTGGTGTGGTTTAGCTGGCATGTGATTTTCTGGATCCTGGCCCTGGCCGCGCTGCTGGCCTCGGCGATGATCTTCTTCTTTATTGATGAAACGCTTCCCGTCGAGCGCCGTCAGAAATTCCACATCCGAACCACAATCGGCAACTTTGCCTCGCTGTTTCGCCACAAGCGCGTGCTCAGCTACATGCTGGCAAGCGGGTTCAGCTTTGCCGGGATGTTCTCCTTCCTGAGCGCCGGGCCGTTTGTCTACATTGAACTGAATCACGTTTCGCCGCAGCACTTCGGCTACTATTTCGCGCTTAACATCGTCTTCCTGTTCATCATGACCATCATCAACAGCCGTTTTGTCCGGCGGGTGGGGGCGCTGAACATGTTCCGCGCCGGGCTGTGGATCCAGTTTGTGATGGCTATCTGGCTGGTGGTGAGCGCGTTTATAGGCGTGGGCTTCTGGGCGCTAGTGGTCGGCGTAGCGGCCTTTGTCGGCTGCGTGTCGATGGTGTCATCTAATGCGATGGCGGTGATCCTGGATGAGTTTCCGCATATGGCGGGCACCGCCTCTTCCCTGGCGGGGACGTTCCGCTTCGGCATCGGCGCTATCGTTGGGGCGTTGCTTTCAATGGCTACCTTTACGACGGCATGGCCCATGCTGTGGGCGATGTCTTTTTGCGCAACCAGCTCGATACTCTTCTATCTTTACGCCAGTCGACCGCGAAAAGCGGCCCACTAAAATACAGAGAAGGCCCGACAGGGCCTTTTTTGTTGATGCATATCAACCAAACCCCCGTTCGTTTATTCCGTGTTTGTTTATTTTATGTAAAATCTATTTGTGTAAAAAGTCACATCATTGTATTCAAAAAGGTTGAGTTAGATCGCAGAAACGGGTACATATAGCGCCGACGCGAGCCTGGATATCGATAAAAAAGCGCTGAATAGTGCAGGCTGGCGATGATGTGTTACTATAAATGTAAATAAATTGTGAAGTAAATTTTGCTTCCGGGGAACGAACGTGAATACATTACAACTCTCCATTGTCCATCGCTTGCCCCAGAGCTATCGCTGGTCGGCGGGTTTTGCAGGTTCGAAAGTTGAACCGATTCCGCAAAGCGTCGCGGGCTGTGAAAACTGCCTGGTGGCACTCAAGCTGCTGAGCCCGAGCGACGAAAATGCATGGCGGGTGATGGAGCGTCTCAGTCAGGCCCTGACGGATATCGAAGTGGACAGCTCCGTGCTGGAGTGTGAAGGTGAGCCGTGCCTGTTCGTGAAGAGCCAGGACGAGTTTGCCGCCACCTGCCGTCTGAAGAATTTTGGCGTTGCCATCGCGGAGCCTTTCTCCGGCCAGTACCCGTTCTGACCGCTAGTCTGCCGACAACAGCTGGCGCGTGTAGCGCTGCGTTGGCGCGCTAAATACGCGCTGGCACTCTCCCTGCTCGACCACTTCTCCCTGTCGCAACACAATCACCTGATGGCATAGCGCCCGCACCACCTGTAGATCGTGGCTGATAAAGATATAGGCCAGCCGGTGCTTTTCCTGAAGCCCTTTCAGCAGCGCCAGGATCTGCGCCTGAACGGTTCTGTCCAGCGACGACGTCGGTTCATCCAGAATAATCAGCTCCGGCTTCAGGATCAGCGCGCGGGCAATGGCGATACGCTGGCGCTGCCCGCCGGAGAATTCAGCCGGATAGCGGTGGCGGGTCCCGGCATCTAAGCCCACTTCGGCCATCACCCGCATAACTTCCTGCTCTCGCTGCTGAGCGCTCAGGCCGGGCTGATGCACGCGCAGACCCTCCTCGATAATCTGTAACACGCTGAGCCGGGGGTTAAGCGAAGAGTTGGGATCCTGAAACACCACCTGCATGCGGGGCCGCACGGGCAGCATCTGGCGGCGGTTCCAGCGGTGCAGCGGCATATCGTCAAAGAAGATCTCGCCCTGCGAGGCAATTAAGCGCAGCAGCGCCAGACCGGTGGTGCTTTTGCCGGAACCGGATTCGCCCACCAGCCCCAGGGATTCTCCCGGGCGCAGCGAGAAGCGGATGTTTTTCAGCACCGGATTCTGGTCGACGATGCGCCGCAGAATACCTTTGCGGATCGGGAACGAGACGGACAAATCCTCAACGCGCAGCAGCGGTGTGCTGTCCGCCTTGACGGGAACCGGGTCGCCGGAGGGTTCGCTGTCGAGCAGGCGCAGCGTATAGGGGTGCTGCGGCGCGCTCAGCAGCGTGGACGCGCTATTCTGTTCAACGCATCGTCCGTTTTGCATCACCGCGACGCTGTCGGCCAGCTTTCTCACAATGCTCAGGTTGTGCGTGATAAACAGCAGGCTCATGTTCAGCTCGTCACGCAGCTCCCGCAGCAGCGTCAATATTTGCGCCTGTACCGTCACGTCCAGCGCCGTTGTGGGCTCGTCGGCAATCAACAGCTCGGGGCGCGTGAGTAGGGCCATAGCGATCATCACGCGCTGGCGTTCGCCGCCGGAGAGCTGGTGCGGAAAATCATTCAGCCGTTTGGCCGCATTGCGTATGCCCGTTCGTTCCAGACAGTCCAGAATTTCTCCCCGCGCGGCCTCTTTGCGCATCCCCCGGTGCAGGGAGAGCACTTCATAGAGCTGTTTTTCCAGGCTGTGCAGCGGGTTGAGGGAAACCATCGGCTCCTGGAAGATCATCGCGATTTTGTTGCCGCGAATACCGCGCAGGGTATGTTCGTCGGCATGCAGCAGCGAGCTGCCGTGAAACAGAATATCCCCTTGCGGGTAGCTCACCGGTGGAGACGGCAACAGCCGCAGGATGGAGAGTGCCGAAACGCTCTTGCCTGAACCCGACTCGCCCACCAGGGCCAGCGTTTCCCCGGGCTGGATCTGCAGCGACAGGTCGGTGACCACGGTGCGCGTCTCGTCCTGCTTTGAAAAAGCAATCGACAGGTTATCAATACTGAGAAGAGGCTGGGTCATTTTATACCGCCTTGTTCGGATCGAAGGCATCGCGCACGGCTTCACCAATAAAAATCAGCAGCGACAGCAGCACGGCCACGGAAAGAAAGGCGGCGATGCCTAACCACGGCGCCTGCAGGTTGTTCTTACCCTGCAGCAGCAGTTCGCCGAGCGACGGGGAACCCAGCGGTAGCCCGAAACCAAGAAAATCCAGCGAGGTGAGGGTGGTGATGGAGCTGCACAGAATAAACGGCAGGAAAGTGAGCGTTGCCACGACCGCGTTGGGCAGCATGTGGCGGAAGATGATCCCCCGGTCGCTCACGCCAAGCGCCTGCGCGGCGCGAATGTAGTCGAAATTGCGGGTGCGCAGGAACTCCGCGCGCACCACGCCCACCAGCGCCATCCAGCCGAACAGGACGGTGATGCCTAACAGCCACCAGAAGCCAGGCTGCACCACGCTGGAAAGCAGGATGATCAGAAACAGCGTTGGCATGCCTGACCACACTTCAATAACCCGCTGGCCCCACAGGTCGATTTTCCCGCCGTAGTAGCCCTGAACGGCACCCGCCACGACGCCCATTACGCTGGAGAATATTGTCAGCATCAGCCCAAAGAGAAGAGAAATTCGCGTGCCATACAGGATGCGCGCCAGCACGTCCCCGCCGTTAGCATCCGTTCCCAGCCAGTTTTGCGCGGAGGGCGGGGAAGGAAAGGGCGTCGTGGTGGCGAAGTTAATGCTGTTTGCGCCAAAGCGCACCGGTGCCCAGAGCGCCCAGCCGCGCCTGTCGATTTGATCGCGAAGCCACGGATCCTGATACTCCGCCGGTGTTGCAAACGGGCCGCCAAAGTCGCTTTCGCTGTAGTTGGCGATAACCGGCACGTACCAGCGGTCGTTAAAATGCACCAGCAGCGGTTTGTCGTTGGCGATCAGCTCCGAACACATGCTTAAGGCAAACAGCACGGCAAAAATCCACAGCGACCAGTAGCCGCGGCGGTTGTGGCGAAAGCGGGCCCAGCGGGCCTGGTTGACGGGGCTTAAACGCGGCATCAGCGGCCCTCAAAATCAATTCGGGGATCGACCAGCGTATAGCTGATATCACTGATGATATTCAGCAGCAGGCCAATCAGGGTGAAAATATAGAGTGTGCCAAACATCACCGGATAATCGCGCGATACGGTAGCCTCATAGCCCAGCAGCCCCAGGCCGTTGAGCGAGAACATCACCTCTATCAGCAGCGAGCCGGTAAAAAACATGCCGATGAACGTGGCCGGAAATCCGGCGATCACCAGCAGCATGGCGTTGCGGAACACGTGTTTCCACATGATCTGCTTCTCGCTCACGCCCTTGGCGCGGGCCGTGACAACGTACTGCTTACGAATTTCATCGAGAAAGGCGTTTTTGGTCAACATGGTCAGGGCCGCAAACCCGCCGATGACCGTGGCCAGCACCGGCAGCGTGATATGCCAGAGATAGTCGGTGATTTTCTGATACCACGGCAGGGAGCTAAAATCGGCGGAGACCAGCCCCCGCAGCGGGAAGAGGTCGAAATAGCTTCCCCCGGCAAAAAAGACAATCAGCAGGACGGCAAACAGAAACGCCGGGATGGCGTAGCCGATGATGATGAACGTGCTGCTCCAGATATCAAACCGGCTGCCGTTATACACCGCTTTGCGGATCCCAAGCGGTATAGAGACCAGATAGATAATCAGCGTTCCCCACAGCCCGAGCGTTATCGAAACCGGCAGGCTTTGCTTGATCAACGTTAACACTGACGCACTGCGAAACAGGCTGTCGCCAAAATCAAAGCGGATGTAATCCCAGAGCATCTTGAAATAGCGCTCGTGAATCGGTTTGTCAAAGCCGTAGCGGTGGGTGATCTCGGCGATCACTTCCGGATCCAGCCCGCGTCCGCCGCGATAATGGCTTTCGCTGATATTCCCTACGCCGGTTCGCGCATGGCTCGCGCCCATCCCTTCACCGCCGCCGCCGGGCATGCCGCCGCTGTTGCCAAATTCAATGGCGGCAATCGCCTGATCGACCGGGCCGCCGGGGGCGATTTGCACGATAAAAAAGTTAATCGTGATGATGGCCCACAGGGTGGGGATGACCAGCAGGAGACGACGGAGAAGATAGGCACCCATGATGATTCCTTATCGCCGCTCAGCGGGAAGTCTGGCGGCTTTGTTAACGTCATACCACCAGGTATCAAAGCCCAGGGAGTAGACAGGGCGCACGGCAGGCACGGAGAATTTGTCCCAGCGCGCCAGGCGATCTTCGCCCATATACCACATCGGCAGCATGTAGTAGTTCCAGGTCAGGACCCTGTCGAGGGCGCGCCCGAGCGGCAGGAGCTTTTCTTTATCCCCCTGCGCCGCCACTATTTTCGCAATCAGCGCGTCAATCGCCGGGCTTTTTACACCTGGCGCATTGTATGAGGAGTCAATGTAGCTGGAGGCCCAGGAGATTTGCAGGTCGGAGCTGGGCCACGGCTGCGCGGGCCACAGACGCTGCATCATGTCGTAATCACGGCTGCGCATGCGGCTGGTGATCTGCGCGTTATCGACCTGGCGAATGTTCATGGTCACGCCCAGCCGCTCAAGGTTGTGCTTAAACGGCAGTACCCACTGATCGTTGCCCCCGGACGAGAGCAGCAGCTCAAAGCTGAGAGGCTTACCCGTTTTGGCATCCACACGCTTTTGATTTTTCAGGTGCCAGCCCGCGTCATCCAGCAGTTTGCTGGCTTTCAGCAGGTTGTCGCGGTCGTAACCGTCACCGTTCGACGCGGGCGGCTGAAACACGGTGGTGAACACCTGCGGCGGCAGCTCCGCTTTCAGCGGCGCCAGCAGAGCCAGCTCGTCGGCTTTCGGGTAATCGCGCGCGGCGTATTCGGTGTTCTGAAAATAGCTGTTCGCACGGCTGTAAGCCCCGTAAAACAGCGCTTTGTTCATCCACTCAAAATCAAAGGCCAGGGAAATGGCTTCGCGCACCCGGCGGTCATTAAATACCGGACGCTGAATATTAAACGCCAGCCAGCGGGTGTCCTGGGCAGACTCATTTTTGTGCTCGTCTTTGACGATATAGCCTTTGGCGAAATTTTTGCCGATATAGCGGGTCGCCCAGTTTTTGGCGCTGCTCTCGACGCGTAAATCGAAAGCGCCGGCTTTGAACGCTTCAAACGCCACGTTATCGTCGAGGTAGTAATCATAGCGAAGGGTGTCGAAATTCCAGCGCCCGCGGTTTACCGGCAGGTCTGCCGCCCAGTAGTCTTTCACGCGAGAGTAAACGACATATTGCCCCATGCGCCAGTCGGTGATGCGGTATGGGCCGCCTGCCAGCGGCGGCGTGGAAAGCGGGTCGCTTAGCTTATGATTTTTCCAGAACGATTCAGGCATCACCGGCAGCGAGAACAGGCTAAGCATGTTCTCTTTGTTCGGTTCGCTCAGCTCGATGCGCACGGTGAGCGGCGCAATGGCTCTGACGGAAGCCCCTTTATACACGATGCGGAACTGGGGGACGCCTTCGGTCATGAATTTATGAAAGGTGAACGCGACGTCGCTGGCCTTCACCGGCGTACCGTCGTGAAAACGCGCCCGCGGGTTCAGCGAGATTTCCGCCCAGGCGAAGTTATCGGCGTAACGCACGTTCTCGGCAATCAGCGGATAATAGCTGCCGGGCTCATCATCCGACGTGACGAAGAGCGTATCGTAAAGCGATTCCGTTCGCGCGGCCGCCACGCCGCGCAGGGCGAAGCGGTTGAAGTTGTCGAATGTTCCCGTGGCGGAAAGCGTGCCCTTTCCGCCCTTCGGCGCGGCAGGGTTAACGTAATCGAAGTGCGTAAAATTGACCGCATATTTCGGCTCGCCAATCACCGCGAAGGCGATATTTTCTTTGATGGCCTGCGCCTGGCTGGACAGGCTCGTTAGTGCCAACATCAGCAACATGAAGCGCATAAGCATCTTGCGGCGGCTCCCTCTTTTACAGACCGGCTCGGTTAAGCTGAATAATAAGTGACGTCACGGGCAATGTGAAATTAATCACCCTCGGGCGAAATATCAGGCCGCCATTCGCGGAACTGCGCCAGCGGCATCGGGCGGCTAATCCAGTATCCCTGCAGGAAATTAACGCCGTGTTCGCGCAGCCAGGCGGCCTGTTCCGGCGTTTCCACCCCTTCGGCGACGGTCGACATATTCAGTCGTCTTGCCAGCGTCAGGACGGCATCCAACACCGGCGACGTCACGGTCTCGGTGCCAATTGCATTAACAAAGCCGCGGTCGATCTTGAGATAGTCCATGGTGAAATGCTCAAGATAAATCAGCGCGCTGTGGCCGGTGCCAAAATCATCAATGGCTATCTCAAACCCTTCGTTATGCAGCCATTCGAAAAGGCTGTTGGCTTCCCGATGATTGAGCATGTCGCGCTCGGTGATTTCCAGCACGATCTGGAAGTAATCCTGCGGCAGTAGCGCTTTGAAGGTGCGCATATCGTCTTTGAAGCTTTCCGCATGCAGATGCCCCGGCGCAATGTTGATGCCCACCTTTGCTCCCGGAGGTAACAGAGTTTGTAACACGTGGGCATCGTGAATGATAAGGTCGAAGAGATGCAGCGTCAGCGGGACAATCAGCTTCTGCGCTTCGGCAAAGTTGATAAACGCGTCCGGCGGAATTTCCCCCATCGTCGGGTGTTTCCAGCGCATCAGCACTTCAAGCCCGGTCATCTGGAGCGATTTAGCATCGACGACGGGCTGATAAACCACGTAAAACTGACCGCGCTTAATCGCGCTTAAAATCTCTTTACCCGGGTTGAGGCGAATGCTGAGGATATAGTAGTTGAGCGATCCGGCACAAATGCCGCATACCAGCCCGAAGAACAGGGCGTAGAGAATTTCATCGCTGGTCCATGCGTCAGCATACAGGTTGATGGTCAGGGGCACGTCTTTCAGCGTCGCGGTACGGGCCGGCGTTTCATGCAGGTCATGCGCAAGGACCAACGTGCTGGACCGCGTTGACAGCGCATGGTCGCCAATAATGATGGCAATGCCGGCAAATTCGTCCTGGCGCGCGGTGTAGAGCAGGTAAAGCGTCAGATTGAGGTTCACCGAGGTAAACACGCCGCCGTCCTTCACTAGCGGGTTACGGTACCAGATGGCAATCGCGGGCTTGTTGGGCAACATGGGGGTGCCGGGAAGTAACGCCATATCAATCTGTTTGTCGATGTGCAGCTCGGGGATCAGCTCCTCCATGGGGACATTCATCGGCCCCGTGGCAGAAGAGCAGAACGCCATTTTGTCTCTGACCAGCAGGAATGCGCGAACGTTAACGCTAAAGGCAGCGCGCGAGGTAAGTTCCTGATTGACGTCGTGGCAGTTGTTTAACGTGAGCGGCTGGAGCACATCGATAGAATTTTTTAACTCATCGAAGTAGCTCTCCATATAGATGCTCACATCGTGGATCAGGGTGTCGAATTTGACTTCCCGCTTGTGGTAGCTCCAGAAAAATTGCAACGAACCCAGGAGCAGGGCGGCGATCAGGCCTGTGATGATGCTGAGGATCAGTATTTTGCGATTGCTGGAGAAATAGCGGGTGAACATAGACGTCGTGATTCCTGAAATGCCGCTGGATGTATTCAGTGTAACGGGCAAAAAAAAACACTGCCGAAGCAGTGCTTTTTTTCATCATATCGTCAGCCAAGGGATAACCAACGATACAATAGTCATATTAACTGCGGGTCAGTACGCGGCGTGCTTCGTTGTAGCGCTTCTTCCAGTACGGTTCATTCATGCTGGAAATGGTCACACCGCTGCTGGTGGAGGCATGTACAAACTGGTCATTACCAATGTAGATGCCAACATGTCGACCTGTAGAACCGGCACGGAACAGGACTAAATCACCGGTGCGCAGTTTGGTACGTGAAATCGACTTGCCCATCTCCTGCTGTTCATAGGTTGAACGCGGAAGATCTAACCCAAATTGCTCACGGAACGTACGCTGTACAAAACCGGAACAATCAATACCTGTTTTTGTGCTGCCGCCAAGGCGATAGCGCACGCCTTTCCAGTCAGCATACTGGTCCATAATGCGGGACTTCACGTCCAGATTACGTACCATATTTTCAAATTCATCCTGAGAGGCTTGCAGTGACGAGGAATCTTCCATTCCCACAACACGCGTCTCAGGATGCATATTCTTTGCGGTGTTAGATGTACTACATGCAGACAACAGTACCGCGACTGCTATCGCCGGGATCCCCCGTAAGATATATCTCAGAAACGGTTGAGATTTGACCATTTTGTTTATTATCCCTTGAAGTCCTTAACGACAAATATCGTTATAAAAATGCCAAACGTGACGAGACTAATTATCTGTTCACATTGAGACAATTCTTTCTGGTCACATTTGTGGCACAGCGCACAAAATTATTCGCCAGTGAAATAATTATCTCTATGGGGCAAAACGAGTTCGAGATTAACCGATTGCCTGGGGTATTGCGAGAAAAAAAAGCCTTTTTTTTATAAGAAAATGTGATACAGAAAGTAAAAACATAGAATTGCTCAAAATAGCGACGGATCCGCTGCACCAGTATGCAATTGCTTCATTTTTATCATGAATATGATGACGAGAATATGACAGTGGGGAAAGATCGCGGCGAGAACGCTATCAGGGATCATGTCGATCCCTGATAGCTCACGTTAATTTAGGTTAGTTATTTGTTTAATTGTTGTTGCGCTCTTCCGGGAAGATAGCGATCGAACAGCGCTATTATCCTGTCGCTCAGTGGGGTCATCAAACACCACGGCAGCGCAATCAGCGCCACGGAGAGCGAACCGACGGCAATATCGGTAAACCAGTGAGCGCCAATCATTACGCGCGGGAAGGCAAAAACCACAAAAATAATCAGGGCTATGGCAAAGGCTTTTCTGCCGAAATAGCGAAGCATAATTGCGGAAAAAATAAGCAGCATCATGCCATGATCGCCGGGGAAACTGTCCTTCGACGCATCTTTTGTTGGAATATGCAGCAGTTCGCTGACGCGATAAATATCGGTGAAGAATAGCGTTGGGCTTGAACGCTTAACCGGAATAATCGCGGTTGCCAGCTGGTTAATGACAACGGCAAACAGCAGCATCACCAGACCGATAATGAGAATACGCCGACGCCCGGCTTTATCCTCTTTCAGCCAGAAAGAGAGCATCAGGCAGCCCATGGCCAGCAGCGAGAAGCCGTCGAAGGCGCGGTTGTTGGTAATTGCCACCAGCCACAGGAACGCGTTGCTCTTCACCAGCTCCTGGTTGAAGAAGTGAAAAATGGCAGAATCCAGCGGGAACCAGAAGCCATGATCCGCCGGGATATACCAGGAGAAGAAAAGCGCCAGACCGGCGACATTAAGCAGTAATATCAGGGGAAATCGAGTTGTCATAACGTTCTGCATAGAGTGAAAACTGGGGCAACGTTAGCCGCCCGAACTTAAACGAATCCTCAACAGGCTGGACTGGAGGGCATTCCAGTCGGCGTTAACCGCACTAATTAACTCTATTCGGCTGTCAGGCGGCGCCACATTCTGCGTTTCAATAAAGAAATCGTCACCCTGACGGTTGATCCGCACCAGCCCGTCTGGCGTGCGCATGATCCCTTTCACGCGATCGACGGGAGCAAGTCGGGCCCACTCCAGGATCCCGATGGTGTCGAAAACGGTTTCAGCATCAAATATCCATCCGCAGGCCTGATATCCCTGGCCGCTGTTCAGGTTACGACGCCAGCGCTGATGTTCCGGCAGGCTGAGAGCGGCTAAACCCTGCTTAACCGGATGACTGTGCGAATGATCCGCGCTGGCAGGCAACTCGGTGAGGTTCAGACGAGGAAGGTCAAGCAGGGCGCTATCAATATTCCCCTGGGTGGTCTGCACCCGCGTGCGGTTGCCGCCGAAATGTTGCCACCACGCGTCCAGCGCGGCCTGGCTTTCAGCCGTGGCGCGATCTGCTTTATTCGCGACAATAACGTCAGCCGAGGCGAGCTGATCGCGGAAGTTCTCATTGGCCACCGCTTTGTCATCCAGAAGCTGACGCGGATCGAGCAGACACAGGGTGGCGCGCAGGTCGATCCACGGCTCGTAAACCGGGGCGGTCAGTAAATCGAGGATCTGCTTCGGATGGCCCAGCCCGGTGGGCTCAATCAGCAGGCGGTCGGGTTTGCCCTGACGCAGCAGCGTATTGAGCCCGACCTGCATCGGCAGGCCATTGACGCAGCACATGCACCCGCCGGGGATCTCTTTAATCATCGCGCCGCTGGATGACAGTAACGCGCCGTCAATGCCTACCTCGCCAAATTCATTGACCAGCACGGCCCATTTCTCGGCAGGATCTTTATTCGCCAGCAGGTGGAGAATTGAGGTGGTTTTACCGCTGCCGAGAAAACCGGTGATGAGGTTGGTTTTGGTCACGTGCGCTCCAGATGAGGATTGTGATGCTATAACACTAATCTCTCTATCCTGGCGAAAAACGTGACCGGTGAGAAGGGGGAGGGCGAACGGAGGCTTCATCCGTTCGCGTTAAGCGCAATAATCGTTAAATATTTAACGTTTCGATAACAGCCTGACGCGCGCCGTGGCGGGTGATGCGCTGGTATGCCTGGCTGATAGCCTCCACAAACGCGCTGTTTTGCGCGAGATCGTGACCAAAGACCTCGCTCAGCCCCAGCAGGGCGTTTACGCGGTCGGCGTCGCTGCTGGCATTGACCATGGTGCGAATTTTATCGCTGAGGGGATCGCGAACATCAATCGCGTTGCCACGGTCGTCGGTACCGCTGACGTAGCGTATCCAGCCGGCCACGCCCAGAGCCAGCAGCGACCACGGTGTTTTTCGCTCGAGATGAACGCGGATCCCGTCCAGCATTCTTTGTGGAAGCTTCTGGCTACCGTCCATCGCGATTTGCCAGGTCCGATGCTGAAGTGCCGGGTTGGCAAAGCGCTCGAGCAGGCTATCGGCGTAGGCGGTGAGGTCGACATCCTTAATGCGTAATGTGGGCGCCTGCTCGTCCAGCATCAGCCGACGGGCGGCTTCACGGAACGCAGCGTCCTCCATGCATTCATTAATATGGGCGTAGCCCGCGAGGTACCCCAGATACGCCAGGAAAGAGTGGCTGCCGTTGAGCATGCGCAATTTCATCTGCTCCCACGGCAGAACATCCTGCACCATCTGAACGCCCGCGACTTCCCACTCCGGACGGCCGGCAACAAAATTATCTTCCACCACCCACTGAATAAACGGTTCACAGCTGATGGCGCACGGATCTTCAACGCCGAGCGCGTCGGTGATTTCCGCCAGCGAGGCGTCCGTCGCGGCGGGAACAATTCTGTCGACCATCGTCCCCGGGAAGCTCACGTGGCTGTCAATCCATTCAGACAGCGCTGCGGAACGCTTTTGCGCCATGCCCAGCACCGCGTTTTTCACCACGTGCCCGTTATCAGGGATATTGTCGCAGGAGAGCACGGTAAACGCAGGCAAGCCGCGCTCGTGGCGGCGGTGAAGCGCTTCGACCAGGATCCCGGGTGCGGAATGTGGCTCTGAGGGGTTTTCAAGGTCATGGATTATTCGGGCGTTGTGCAGATCGAGTTTCCCGGTCGCGGGATCTATGCAATAGCCTTTCTCCGTGATGGTGAGCGACACAATTGCGACCTGAGGCTCGCAAAATTTCTCAATAATGGCGGGCAGAGAGTCCAGCTTTGCGTTAAGGCATTCATGGACGGCACCGACGATAATCGCCTCATTGCCTTCCGCCCCTTTCTCCAGCACGGTGAACAGGTGATCCTGCGCGCGCAGCTGGCTCATCAGCACGTCGCCGCTGAAAAGGCTAATCTCACAAATACCCCAGTCGCCGCCTTTTTCATTAAGCACCCGGTTTGTTAACAATGCCTGGTGCGCACGGTGAAACGCGCCAAAGCCAAAATGGACGATGCGGGAGCGCAGTTGCTGACGATCGTAGCGCGGCTGCTGAACCTGGGCAGGAAGGGCGGTGGAGGCAATTGTCTTCATGAGATACACACCTGATTAACCATTAATTAACAATGCCAGTGTAAAGTTATATGACAGCAAATAAAATTGGTGAGCCGTAAATATCCCCGTTCTGTGAGTTTGATCAATCAATGTGTGGCGGTATGTTGACCCTTAGCGGTAAACATGTATGGTAGTCGTCATTGCAGTAACGCATATTGGTATAACAACTTAAGAGGGTGAGGCAATGGAACAAACCTGGCGTTGGTACGGGCCGAACGATCCGGTTTCTCTTGATGATGTGCGCCAGGCAGGCGCAACGGGTGTCGTCACGGCGCTGCATCATATTCCAAACGGTCAGGTATGGCCGGTAGAGGAAATTCAACAGCGTCAGGCGCTGCTGGCGGAGAAGGGGTTAACCTGGTCTGTAGTAGAGAGCATCCCGGTTCACGAAGACATCAAAACCCATTCCGGGGAGTACCAGACCTGGATTGCTAACTATCAGCAGAGCATTCGCAACCTGGCGGCCTGCGGCATTGATACGGTTTGCTATAACTTTATGCCAATCCTCGACTGGACGCGTACTGACCTTGAATATCAGATGCCGGACGGCTCGAAAGCCCTGCGTTTCGACCAGATCGCCTTCGCGGCGTTTGAGCTGCACATTCTGAAACGCCCCGGCGCCGAAGCGGATTACACCGCGGAAGAGCAGCAGCAGGCGCTCGCGTGGTTTAATGCCGCCAGTGACGCGGACATCGAAAAGCTGACCCGTAATATCATTGCGGGCCTGCCGGGGGCGGAAGAGGGGTATACGCTGGATCAGTTCCGCGCGCGCCTGGCGGAATACGGCGATATTGATAGGCAGCAGTGGCGTGAAAACATGGCGTATTTCCTGCGCGCTATCGTGCCGGTTGCTGAAGAAGCTGGTGTGCGTCTGGCGGTGCACCCGGACGATCCACCGCGTCCTATACTCGGCCTGCCGCGCATTGTTTCCACTATTGAAGATATGCAGTGGCTGAAAGAGACGGTAAACAGCATCTATAACGGCTTCACCATGTGTACCGGCTCCTACGGCGTGCGTGCGGATAACGACCTGGTGCGGATGATTGAAACCTTTGGCGATCGCATTCATTTTACGCACTTGCGTGCGACCTGCCGTGAAGAGAACCCAAAAACCTTCCACGAGGCGGCGCACCTGGGCGGCGATGTGAACATGGTAGCGGTGGTAGACGCCATTCTGGCGGAAGAGGCGCGTCGCAAGCAGGCGGGCGATGTGCGTCCTATCCCGTTCCGTCCGGATCACGGCCACCAGATGCTGGACGATCTGCGTAAGAAAACCAACCCGGGCTATTCGGCGATTGGCCGGCTTAAAGGGATGGCGGAAGTGCGCGGCGTTGAGCTGGCGCTGAAGATGACGAAGTATCCGGAGCTTCTGTAAGCGCTGTTGCCCGGTGGCGCTACGCTTACCGGGCTTACAAAAAACCGGCCTGAGAGCCGGTTTTTGTGTTTTTGTCGGTCGGGTAAGGCGAAGCCGCCACCCGACAAACGCCGCAATCAGTCAGCGCGACCCATATAGCGTTTTTCTTCGATATGGATGCGGATCTTCTCGCCAGCGGAGAGGTATTCCGGCACCTGCACAACCAGGCCGGTGGTCAGGGTAGCCGGTTTGTTGCGCGCACTTGCGGATGCGCCTTTGATGCCGGGTGCGGTTTCCACGATTTCCAGATCGACGGTCTGAGGCAGCTCCAGCGCCAGCAGCACGCCGTCCCAGGTCAGAACCTGCATGTCAGGCATGCCGCCTTCAGGGATGAACAGCAGCTCTTCCTCAATCTGATCTTTGGTAAAGATGTACGGGGTGTAATCTTCTTTGTCCATGAACACGTATTCGTTGCCGTCGATGTAGGAGAAATCAACGTAGCGACGGGTCAGGGTCACGGTATCGACGATATCGTCACCTTTAAAGCGCTCTTCCACCTTCAGGCCGGTACGCACATCGGCGAAACGCATTTTATACAGCGTTGCTGCACCACGGGCGCTGGGTGCCTGAATGTCGATATCTTTCACAATCAGCAGTTTGCCGTTGTAATTCAGCACCATACCTTTCTTAATTTCGTTCGCTCTTGGCATTGCAGTAATCCTGTTTACGGGAGGTAAAAAATATCGCGCCAAATTACTCGCGCGCGGCCTTTCAGGCAAGAGGAATTCGTGGCTTTTGCTATCAATACGCAAAAGGTGTTACTGTGCGCGCGATGCCCGACTGCGCGGGCGATCGTCAGCGAAAGAGAGCATTTATGGATTGTCGTCCCGATTGTGGCGCGTGCTGTACTGCACCGTCCATTTCAAGCCCCATTCCAGGAATGCCGGAGGGCAAGCCTGCCAATACCCGCTGCGTTCAGCTCTCGGAAACGAACCTGTGCATGATCTTTGGCTCACCGCTGCGCCCGAAAGTCTGCTCCGGGCTTCAGCCCACGGCCGAAATGTGTGGCAGCACGCGAGGGCAGGCGATGACGTACCTTCTTGAGCTGGAAGCGCTCACCGCGCCCTAAACGTCTTTAATCCTCGCCAGACAGCCGATCGTCAGGGTACACATCACCAGCGCAATCCGGAACACCGTGTGATAGTTCCAGATTTCTGCAACGACACCGGCCATTGAGCCCGCGATAATCCAGCCCACGCGGGTGGTATTAGTATAAAGGGTGGTGGCAGAGCCTGCCTGGCCCGGCATCAGATCCTGGAAATAGAGCATCCCTATCCCGGCGAGAATGCCAATATAGATGGCGTTCAGCAGCTGTAAAGCCAGCAACAGCCCCGGCGTATGTACCGTCAGCATACCGATATAAAACAGCAGACCGGCGATGGCGGCGATGCGCATTAAAAAACGCTTTCCGAAGCGCTTTGCGTAATAGCCCGCAATGAGCATCGTCGGGATCTCAAGCCCGGCCGCGGTGCCCATCATGATGCCCGCCAGCTTTTCCGACAGATGCAGTTCATCAATAATAAACAGCGGCATATTGATGATATACAGGCTGTTGGTGCCCCACATCAGCGTGCAGATAGCAAACAGGAGCAGGGCATCGCGGCGGTTGCGGCGCGGCGCTTCCAGCACGCCCGTTGCCACTTTGGTCTCTTTGCGCATGGACGGCAGGAAGAACCACACCAGCGCGCCGCACACCACAAACGCGACGGCCGCGCTCAGGTACATCACCGTAAAGCCAAAACCCATCGCCAGCGCGTAGGCCAGCGGCGGGCCAATCACCCATGCCAGCGACACCTGAGCACGCAGGACAGAGCTGAACATCACCGCTTCACGTCCGGTATGGTCGGCGTGTTCACGGGCAAGGGCGAACAGCTGAGGGTTCGCCGTTGAGCCAAAGCTGCTCAGGAATACCCCGACGAAGAGCAGAATGAAATAGTTGCGGTTCCATGCAAACATAACGCAGGCCATGACCCCGAGCAGACAGCAGAAAACGATCAGGCTTTTGCGATCGCCTTTTCTGTCAGATCGTCCCGCCAGAAACTGGCTGACCAGGATGCCGATGATGGCGCTTCCGGTAAAAAAGAAGCCGACCATTGCCGGACGGACGTGAACCTCATTTGTCAGAAATAGGCTCAATGTTGGCGTCTGTAACGCACCGGCAATGCCCGTGAAGAAGGCAACAACGAGGAATGCCTCTGAGGTCAAATCAAAGGGCTTCGGCGAGACGGCCGCAGGGGTGTTATGCATGTTTTATAATTAGCGAGTAGCAGAGAGGGGCGGAGTTTACGCCGTCAGCTAAAAAATAAACAGTGGGTGCGGTCAATGATGCCACGAAAAATCAAAATGGCATTTCAACTTACGTCCCGCCCGGCTGACCTTAGCTGAAACTGTCCTGCTGAACTTCAGCAAATTTCAGCTGAACGAAGAAGAAATGTGCTGTATCTCTAAATTCTGATATCAGAAATACGAGTTTACTTGCAAGACATTGCAGAAAGCGCAAGACTTTTTGAAACGTTTCAGCGCTATCTTGTTTTAACAAACGGAGCAGGCTAGCGCATTTTTTCTCATTAAAGCTGAAACGATTCAAGTTCAGCAGGAGTGGAGAACCATGTTCCAGTTATCTGTTCAGGATATCCACCCGGGCGCTCAGGCCGGGGATAAAGAAGAGGCTATTCGCCAGGTTGCCGCTGCGCTTGTGCAGGCGGGTAACGTCGCGGACGGCTATGTAAACGGCATGCTGGCCCGCGAGCAGCAGACCTCAACCTTCCTCGGCAATGGCATTGCCATTCCGCACGGCACAACCGACACCCGCGATCAGGTGCTGAAAACCGGCGTTCAGGTTTATCAGTTCCCGCAGGGCGTGCTTTGGGGCGACGGTCAGGTGGCCTATGTGGCTATCGGTATCGCGGCCAGCAGCGACGAACACTTAGGTCTGCTGCGTCAGCTGACGCATGTCCTGAGCGATGACGATGTGGCTGAACAGCTGAAGTCCGCGACCACGGCTGAAGAGCTGCGCGCCCTGCTGATGGGCGAAAAACAGAGCGAAGCGCTGAAGCTGGATAACGAAACGCTGACGCTGGACGTGGTTGCCTCCGATCTGGTGACGCTGCAGGCGCTGAACGCGGGTCGTCTGAAAGAAGCCGGCGCGGCGGATGCCACGTTTGTGACGCGCGTGATTAACGATAAGCCGTTGAACCTGGGTCAGGGTATCTGGCTGAACGACAGTGCTGAAGGCAACCTGCGCAGCGCTATCGCCGTGAGCCGCGCGGCTAATGCGTTTGACGTGGAAGGCGAGCGTGCGGCCATGCTGGTGACCGTGGCGATGAACGATGAGCAGCCGGTTTCCGTGCTCAAGCGTCTTGGCGATCTGCTGCTGAACAACCAAGCTGAAAAACTGCTGAACGCTGATGCCTCTACCGTGCTGGCACTGCTGACCAGTGATGATGCGCCGACCGAAGACGTGCAGACCGCGGAGTTCGTGGTACGCAACGAGCACGGCCTGCATGCCCGTCCGGGCACCATGCTGGTGAATACCATTAAACAATTCGAGAGTGAGATCACCGTGGCGAATCTTGATGGCACGGGCAAACCGGCCAACGGCCGTAGTCTGATGAAAGTTGTCGCGCTGGGCGTGAAGAAAGGCCACCGTCTGCGTTTCACCGCGCAGGGTGCTGATGCTGAACAGGCGCTGAAAGCGATTGGCGACGCCATCGCGGCAGGTCTGGGGGAGGGCGCATAATGAGCAGACGTGTTGCGACTATTACGCTGAACCCGGCTTATGACCTGGTAGGATTTTGCCCGGAAATTGAGCGCGGCGAAGTCAACCTCGTGCGTACCACTGGCCTGCATGCTGCGGGCAAAGGGATTAACGTCGCGAAAGTGCTCAAGGATCTCGGTATCGACGTCACCGTGGGTGGATTCCTCGGTAAAGATAACCAGGATGGTTTCCAGCAGCTGTTCAGCGAGCTGGGCATTGCCAACCGTTTTCAGGTTGTTCAGGGCCGCACCCGCATCAACGTCAAGCTGACGGAGAAAGACGGTGAAGTGACCGATCTGAACTTCTCTGGCTTCGAAGTGACGCCGTCTGACTGGGAGCGTTTTGTTAACGACTCTCTGACCTGGCTTGGTCAGTTTGACATGGTCTGCGTCAGCGGCAGCCTGCCGTCCGGCGTGAGCCCGGAAGCGTTTACCGACTGGATGACGCGTCTGCGCAGCCAGTGCCCGTGCATTATTTTTGACAGCAGCCGCGACGCGCTGGTTGCCGGTCTGAAAGCCTCGCCGTGGCTGGTGAAGCCGAATCGCCGCGAGCTGGAGATCTGGGCGGGTCGTAAGCTGCCGGAATTAAAAGATGTGATTGACGCTGCCCATGCGCTGCGCGAGCAGGGTATCGCTCACGTGGTTATCTCGCTTGGTGCAGAAGGAGCGTTGTGGGTTAACGCTTCTGGCGAATGGATCGCCAAACCGCCGTCGGTTGACGTTGTCAGCACCGTTGGCGCAGGGGATTCGATGGTTGGCGGCCTGATTTATGGTCTGCTGATGCGTGAATCCAGTGAACATACTTTACGTCTTGCCACTGCCGTTGCTGCCCTGGCCGTAAGCCAGAGCAATGTCGGTATTACCGATCGTACCCAGTTAGCCGCGATGATGGCGCGCGTTGACTTAAAACCTTTTAACTAACAGCAGGAGAGGAATAATGAAAACGCTGCTGATCATTGACTCCGGTCTCGGACAGGCTCGCGCCTATATGGCGAAGACCTTGCTGGGAGCGGCGGCGAACAAAGCACATCTCGAGATCATTGATAACCCGGGCGATGCCGAACTGGTCATTGTCCTGGGCGACAACATCCCGGCTGACAGTGCGCTGAACGGCAAAAAAGTGTGGCTGGGCGATATTAATCGCGCGGTGGCACATCCGGAACTGTTCCTGAGCGAAGCGAAAGGGCACGCGTCTGTCTACAGCGCGCCTGTCGCGACGGCACCGGCTGCGGCCACGGGTCCGAAACGCGTTGTTGCGGTGACGGCCTGCCCGACGGGCGTGGCTCACACCTTCATGGCAGCTGAGGCCATTGAAACCGAAGCGAAAAAACGCGGCTGGTGGGTTAAAGTTGAAACGCGCGGCTCCGTCGGTGCCGGCAACGCTATCACCCCTGAAGAAGTGGCTGAGGCCGACCTGGTGATTGTGGCGGCGGATATTGAAGTGGACCTGGCGAAATTTGCCGGTAAGCCAATGTACCGCACGTCTACCGGCCTGGCGCTGAAAAAGACCGCGCAGGAGTTTGATAAAGCGCTGGTGGAAGCGAAGCCGTATCAGGCAACCGGCGCGCGTCAGACCGCGACGGAAGGTAAAAAAGAGTCTGCAGGCGCCTATCGCCATCTGTTGACCGGTGTGTCTTACATGCTGCCGATGGTGGTTGCGGGCGGTCTGTGTATTGCTCTCTCGTTCGCATTTGGTATTACCGCGTTTAAAGAGCAAGGCACGCTGGCCGCTGCGTTAATGCAGATTGGCGGCGGATCCGCGTTCGCACTGATGGTCCCCGTTCTGGCAGGCTTTATTGCCTTCTCCATTGCTGACCGTCCTGGCCTGACGCCGGGCCTAATCGGCGGTATGCTGGCCGTGAGCACCGGTTCTGGCTTTATCGGCGGTATTATTGCGGGCTTCCTGGCCGGTTACGTCGCGAAGCTCATCAGCTCGAAGCTCAAGCTGCCGCAGAGTATGGAAGCGCTGAAACCGATTCTGATCATCCCGCTGATTTCCAGCCTGGTGGTCGGTCTGGCGATGATTTACCTAATTGGTAAGCCGGTTGCGGGCATCCTGGCGGGTCTGACCCACTGGCTGCAAACCATGGGTACCGCGAACGCGGTTCTGCTGGGCGCAATTCTCGGCGGCATGATGTGTACCGACATGGGTGGTCCGGTGAACAAAGCGGCGTACGCCTTTGGTGTTGGCCTGCTGAGTACCCAGACCTACGCACCGATGGCAGCGATCATGGCGGCAGGTATGGTGCCTCCTCTGGCGCTCGGCCTGGCGACGATTATTGCCCGTCGTAAGTTCGATAAAGCACAGCAGGAAGGCGGTAAAGCGGCGCTGGTTCTGGGCTTGTGCTTCATCACCGAAGGGGCGATTCCGTTCGCAGCACGTGACCCAATGCGTGTACTGCCGTGCTGTATCGCGGGTGGGGCTGTGACCGGGGCGATCTCCATGGCGATTGGCGCGAAGCTGATGGCACCACACGGCGGTCTGTTCGTGCTGCTTATCCCTGGCGCCATCACGCCGGTGCTGGGCTACCTGCTGGCCATCGTTGCCGGTACGCTGGTGGCGGGTCTGTCATACGCGGTGCTGAAACGTCCTGAAGCGGAAGTCGTGGCGAAAGCAGCGTAAGCGATAAACCACAAAAAAGCCGGGTTGCATTATGCACCCGGCTTTTTTTATGCCGCCTGTTCAGCGGTTTGCTGTGCCTTCAGCCAGGCAATCTCTTCTGCCCAGATGTCCGGATTAATGGTTTCCAGCACCATCGGAATACCGTCGAAGCGGGCGTCCTGCATAATGAAGCGGAACGCATCGTGGCCAATGTTGCCTTCACCCAGGCTGTGGTGGCGGTCAACGCGGCTGCCAAAGGCGCTTTTCGCATCGTTTAAGTGCATTCCGCGCAGGTACTTAAAGCCAACAATGCGCTCGAACTCATCGAACGTGTTTTTCGTTGCCTCGGTTGTACGCAGGTCATAGCCGGCGGCAAACGCGTGGCAGGTATCAATGCACACGCCAACGCGGGATTTATCCTCCACGCCGTCGATGATCGCCGCCAGATGTTCAAACCTAAAGCCGAGATTGCTGCCCTGACCGGCGGTATTCTCTATTACCGCGGTGACGCCTTTGGTCTTGTCCAGCGTGATGTTAATGGATTCGGCAATGCGCGCCAGGCAGGCATCTTCATCGATTTGCATCAGATGGCTGCCCGGATGGAAGTTCAGCAGCGTCAGCCCTAGCTGTTCGCAGCGCTGTACTTCATCAAGAAACGCCTCGCGAGATTTTTCCAGCGCCTCTTCAACCGGGTGACCGAGGTTGATCAGGTAGCTGTCGTGGGGAAGGATCTGGCCTGGCCCGTAGTGGTACTTCTCACAGGCGGCTTTGAAATCATCAATCACGTCAGCGGTGAGCGGCGCGGCGCGCCACTGGCGCTGGTTTTTGGTGAACAGGGCGAAAGCGGTCGCCTCGATTTCGGCGGCGCGAATGGCGGCATTCGCAAGGCCACCTGCAGCGCTGACGTGCGCTCCAACATATTTCATAAAAAAACTCCTGCTAACCCGAAACGCTTATGATAGCGGGTTAGCAGGAGAAGGACGAGATGGTTTATGCCATCAGGCTATGGACCGCGAGGTTAATCGCACCGCCCCCGACAATCAGCCAGATGAAGAGCACCAGCGCCATCAGCAGCGGTTTGGCACCGGCTTTTTTCAGCGCGCTGACGTGTGTGGTGACCCCCAGCGCCGCCATGGCCATCGCCAGCAGCACGGTATCCAGCGTCACCAGCATATCCACCACCGCTTTCGGCAGCAGGTGGAAGGAGTTAAAGATAGCGACCACGATGAACAGGATCGCAAACCACGGAATGGTGATTTTGCTTTTCTCGCTGCCGCCTGCCGGAGCCAGCTGCTTAACCCGAGCCGCGAGGAAAATCAGGAACGGTGCCAGCATCATCACGCGCAGCATTTTGGCAATTACCGCCGCGTTTTCGGCTTCCGGGTTAATGGCATGTCCTGCCGCAACTACCTGCGCCACTTCGTGCATGGTCGAACCGATATAGATGCCGTAGGTTTCCGGGCTAAACCAGTGGGCTACCAGCGGATACATCGCCGGGTAGAGGAAGATCGCCAGCGTACCGAAGATCACCACCGTCGCCACTGCCACGGTCACCTTGCTGGCTTCGGCTTTAACGACGGGCTCTGTTGCCAGCACCGCTGCGGCCCCGCAGATGCTGCTCCCGGCACCGATCAGCCAGCTGGTTTGCTTATCCAGGCCAAAGATTTTCTGGCCGATAAAGCAGGCCAGTAAAAAGGTGCTGGTCAGGGTCAGGACGTCGATGGCAATTCCGCTCACGCCCACGTCCGCAATCTGCGAAAAGGTGAGACGGAAGCCGTAAAGGATGATCCCGAGACGCAGCAGGTGCTGTTTGGCGAAGATCACGCCGCCGTCGCAGGATTTCCAGATGTGCGGGTAAACGGTATTTCCCACGACCATGCCCAGCAAAATGGCCAGCGTCAACGCGCTGAAACCTGCGCCTGCGATAGCCGGGATGCTGCCGCCCCATAATGCTACGGCGGTCACTGCTGCGCTAAGCGCGAGGCCCGGCACGAAGTGCCACACTGTACGATGATGTTGTAAGGTGATTTCTGACATAACCTTCTCCTTTGTCTGGCTAAAGGTTACGGCGCTCTGGCTTAAAAATAAAATTGATTATATACTTATAATCAATCTATATAAGTGGTAAGCAACCATGCACATTACATTGCGTCAGCTGGAAGTGTTTGCCGAGGTGCTGAAAAGCGGCTCGACGACCCAGGCGTCACAAATGCTGGCGCTCTCGCAGTCTGCGGTCAGCGCGGCGTTGACCGATCTTGAAGGACAGCTGGGCGTTCAGCTGTTCGACCGGGTAGGGAAGCGTCTGGTGGTCAACGAGCACGGTCGTCTTCTTTATCCACGCGCGCTGGCGCTTCTGGAGCAGGCTATCGAAATCGAACAGCTGTTCCGCGAAGACAACGGTGCGATCCGCGTCTACGCCAGCAGCACCATTGGGAACTACATTCTGCCGGAAGTGATTGCCCGCTACCGCCGGGATTTCCCGACCCTGCCGCTGGAAATGAGCGTGGGCAATAGCCAGGACGTTATCAACGCGGTGATTGACTTCCGCGTGGATATCGGCCTCATCGAAGGGCCCTGCCATAACGTCGATATCGTTGCCGAGCCCTGGCTGGAAGATGAACTGGTGGTGTTTGCGTCCCCGGCCTCGTCGTTATTGCAGGGCGAGGTGACGCTGGAGCGCCTGGCGCAGGCGCAGTGGATCCTGCGCGAGCAGGGCTCCGGCACGCGTGAAATTGTCGATTATCTGCTGCTTTCCCATCTGCCGCATTTCCAGTTAGGGATGGAGCTTGGGAACTCTGAGGCTATCAAGCACGCGGTGCGTCATGGCCTGGGGATCAGCTGTCTTTCCCGGCGCGTCATTGCCGAACAGCTTGAGACGGGGTCGCTGGTTGAAATCCCGGTTCCGTTGCCGAAACTGGTGCGCACGCTATGGTGCATCCATCATCGTCAGAAACACCTTTCCAGCTCTCTGCAGCGTTTTCTGCGCTACTGCGCCATTTAACGTTTCCCGGTGGCGCTTCGCTTACCGGGGCTACGCGCGCCTGTCACCCCACGTTTTTATGCTTTACTTATAATCCTGGCCGAGTCATGAAGCTCTCTTATAACTGAGTATTTCTGCCGGAAGGAACGCGGATCGTCTGCTACAATCGCGCCTCATTTATTAAATGGACAGCATTTTCATATGGTTTCAGAAATTAAAACCACAGAAGCGCCCACGCTACGTCGTGAACTCAAGGCGCGTCACCTGACGATGATCGCCATTGGCGGCTCAATCGGTACAGGTCTTTTCGTTGCCTCTGGCGCAACGATTTCGGCAGCCGGCCCGGGTGGGGCACTCTTCTCTTATATCCTGATTGGCCTGATGGTGTACTTCCTGATGACCAGTCTCGGCGAACTGGCCGCGTACATGCCGGTATCCGGTTCGTTCTCGACCTACGGTCAAAAATACGTTGAAGAAGGCTTCGGCTTCGCGCTGGGCTGGAACTACTGGTACAACTGGGCGGTCACTATCGCCGTTGACCTTGTCGCCGCACAGCTGGTGATGAACTGGTGGTTCCCGGATACGCCGGGCTGGATCTGGAGCGCCCTGTTCCTGGCCGTCATCTTCCTGCTGAACTACATCTCCGTGCGCGGTTTCGGCGAAGCGGAATACTGGTTCTCTTTGATCAAAGTGGCAACCGTCATCATCTTTATCGTCGTCGGTGTGGCGATGATCGTTGGTATTTTCAAAGGCGCAGAACCTGCGGGCTGGAGTAACTGGGCGATAGGCGATGCGCCGTTTGCCGGTGGCCTTTCGGCGATGATTGGCGTGGCGATGATTGTCGGCTTCTCCTTCCAGGGGACCGAGCTGATTGGTATCGCCGCCGGTGAGTCAGAGAACCCGGAGAAAAATATTCCGCGTGCGGTCCGTCAGGTCTTCTGGCGTATCCTGCTGTTCTATGTGTTCGCGATCCTGATTATCAGTCTGATCATCCCGTACACCGATCCAAGCCTGCTGCGTAATGACGTAAAAGACATTAGCGTCAGCCCGTTCACGCTGGTCTTCCAGCACGCCGGTCTGCTTTCGGCCGCGGCGGTGATGAACGCCGTTATCCTGACCGCAGTGCTTTCAGCCGGTAACTCCGGGATGTACGCGTCCACCCGTATGCTCTACACGCTGGCATGCGACGGTAAAGCGCCGCGTATCTTCGCGAAGCTGTCCCGTGGCGGCGTACCGCGTAACGCACTGTACGCCACAACGGTGATTGCCGGTCTGTGCTTCCTGACCTCCATGTTTGGCAACCAGACGGTGTACCTGTGGCTGCTTAACACGTCCGGGATGACGGGCTTTATTGCCTGGCTGGGGATTGCTATTAGCCACTACCGTTTCCGCCGCGGTTTCGTCAAGCAGGGGCACGATATTAACTCGCTGCCGTATCGCTCCGGCTTCTTCCCGCTGGGTCCCATTTTCGCCTTCATACTGTGCCTGATCATTACGCTGGGACAGAACTATGAAGCGTTCCTGGCGGACACCATTGACTGGGGCGCCGTGACGGCGACCTACATTGGTATTCCGCTGTTCCTCGTCATCTGGTTTGGCTACAAGCTGACGAAAGGAACAAAATTCGTTCGCTACAGTGAAATGGAATTCCCGGAACGATTTAAACAATAACCGCACTTCCTCTCTTTTAACCCGCTCAATCGAGCGGGTTTTTTTATTCCCGCATTCTGATACAAAGATATATTTCTTAACAATTTAATTGATAATAATTATCGTTTGCTTTATCGTTATCAAAAATAAGCGTGTCACCGACCCACCGCAGATGTGGGCGGCAGGGAAGACGCTGTGAGCAATGATGATTTGATTTAGTTGTATTTACCTCATGGAGATATGGAATGTTTAGGTTGAATCCCTTCGTCAGGGGAGGACTTTGTGCGTCCGCAATGTCCCTGGCCCTGCCTGTTATCGCAGCGGAATCCGGCGACACAATGGTTGTAACGGCCTCCGCGACCGAGCAAAACCTGAAAGACGCCCCGGCAAGCATCAGCGTGATTACCCAGGAAGATTTGCAGCGCAAACCCGTTCAGAATCTGAAAGATGTGTTACGGGAGGTGCCGGGCGTTCAGCTCACGAGCGAAGGGGACAACCGTAAAGGGGTAAGTATTCGTGGACTGGACAGCAGTTACACACTGATCCTGATCGACGGCAAGCGCGTCAACTCGCGTAACGCGGTATTCCGCCATAATGATTTCGACCTCAACTGGGTGCCGGTTGACGCCATCGAACGAATCGAAGTGGTGCGCGGACCGATGTCTTCTCTGTACGGTTCCGATGCGCTGGGCGGCGTGGTGAACATTATCACCAAAAAAATCGGCCAGAAATGGACGGGCACCCTGAGCGCCGATTCCACGATTCAGGAGCACCGCGACCGTGGAGACACCTACAACGGTCAGTTCTATACCAGCGGTCCGCTGGTGGACGGCCTGCTGGGGCTGAAAGCCTACGGTAGCCTCGCGAAGCGTGAGAAAGACGGTCAGCAGAAGTCCTCTACCACGGCGAGCGGTGAAACGCCGCGCATTGAGGGCTTCACCAGCCGCGATGCGAATGTGGAGTTCGCCTGGACACCGTCTGAAAAGCACGACTTTACGGCGGGCTACGGTTTCGACCGTCAGGATCGCGACTCGGATTCCCTCGACAAAAACCGCCTTGAGCGTCAGAACTATTCTCTCAGCCACAACGGCCGTTGGGGCGTCGGCAACAGCGAGCTGAAGGTTTACGGCGAAAAGGTGGATAACAAAAACCCGGGCAACAGCAATCCGATCACCTCCGAGAGCAACGCGGTGGACGGGAAATACGTGCTGCCTCTGGGCGAAATCAACCAGCTGCTGACCTTCGGCGGGGAATGGCGTCACGATAAGCTGAAGGATCCGGTCAACCTGACGGGCGGTTCCAGCAGCAGTACCTCGACAAGCCAGTATGCCCTGTTCCTTGAAGATGAGTGGCGTATCTTTGAACCTCTGGCGCTGACCACCGGCATCCGTATGGATGACCATGATACCTACGGTGACCACTGGAGCCCGCGAGCCTATCTGGTTTACAACGCGACCGATACCGTAACGGTGAAAGGGGGCTGGGCTACCGCGTTTAAAGCGCCGTCACTGCTCCAGCTGAGCCCGGACTGGGTCACCGGCTCGTGCCGCGGTGCCTGTGAGATTGTCGGTAACCCGGATCTGAAACCGGAAACCAGCGAGAGCTTCGAATTCGGTCTGTACTACAGCGGGGAAGAGGGCTGGTTAGAGGGCGTGCAGGCCAGCGTTACCACCTTCCAGAATAACGTGGATGATCGCATCAGCATCAGCCGTACGGCCAATGCGAAACAGGCGCAGGGCTACCCTAACTACGTTGGCCTGAATGCGGACGGTGAACCAATTTTCCGCTACTACAACGTTAACAAGGCGCGTATCCGCGGGGTGGAGACCGAGCTGAAACTCCCGCTGGCGGACGACTGGAAACTGACCCTGAACTACACCTACAACGATGGTCGCGATATCAGCAACGGCGGCAACAAGCCGCTGTCCGATCTGCCGTTCCACACCGCCAACGGTACCGTTGACTGGAAGGCGACGCAGGACTGGTCGTTCTACGTTCAGGGCAACTACACCGGTGAGAAACGCGCGCTGACCAGCAGTGCAGCAACGCCGGGTGGCTATGTCATCTGGAATACCGGCGCCGCGTGGCAGGCGACGAAAAGCGTGAAGCTGCGCGCGGGCGTGCAGAACCTGCTGGATAAAGATCTGAGCCGCGACGATTACAGCTATACGGAAGATGGCCGTCGCTACTTTGTCGGTGTGGATTACAAGTTCTGATGCGGCCAGGGTAAAAGCAAAACGGCAACGTAAGTTGCCGTTTTTAGTATTTGTTCCCTCTCCCTGTGGGAGAGGGCCAGGGTGAGGGCATCAGAGCGCACGTAGCCGCACTTACCCAAACAAATGCTCCGCATGGAAGCGGAGATGATCCTCAATAAAGGATGCGATGAAGTAATAGCTGTGGTCATACCCCGGCTGGATGCGCAGCGTCAGCGGCCAGTCCTTCTGGCGTGCCGCTTCTGCGAGCACCGCAGGCTGTAGCTGTCCGGCGAGGAACTGATCCGCATCGCCCTGATCGACAAGCATCGGGATCGCATTTGCCGAGCTGCTGGCCAGCATCAGCGCACAGCTGTCCCATTCCTGCCATTTTGCTTCATCTTCACCCAGATAGTTCGTGAAGGCTTTTTGCCCCCACGGCACCTGCGTTGGGTTCACAATTGGCGCAAATGCCGACACGCTGACGTATTTTCCCGGATTTTTTAACGCCATGATCAGCGCCCCGTGACCGCCCATAGAATGTCCGCTGATGGCGCAGCGGTCGCTTACCGCAAACCCGGACTGAATCAGCGCGGGCAGCTCGTCGCGAATGTAGTCATACATGCGGTAGTGGCCTGCCCACGGCTGCTCGGTCGCATTGAGATAAAACCCGGCGCCTTTACCCAGGTCGTATCCTGCATCGTCGGCCACATCATCGCCACGCGGGCTGGTATCAGGCATCACCAGCGCAATACCCAGCTCGGCGGCAAGTCGCTGCGCGCCCGCTTTGGTGGTGAAGTTTTCGTCGTTGCAGGTCAGGCCTGAAAGCCAGAACAGAACCGGCGGATTTTCCGTCGGCGGCAGGAAAATGCTGAACGTCATCGCACAGTTCAGGACGGTGGAGTCATGCCGCCAGCGCTGCTGTCGACCTTCAAAACAACGGTGCTCTTCGAGCAGTTCCATGCAGGGCTCCTTAATGAGAATGCGTATTCATAAAAACCATAATACAGCCTTTTCATTGACCTGTGAGTAACTTTCACTTTCGCCAGACGGCGAGATGCTGCATCATAAATTTACTTTTCTTTAACAATTGGAGCGGTCATGGCGCTGCGTATTGCGCTCAGTGGATTTGTCGTTCTGGTGGTGGCGATGGGAATAGGGCGCTTTGCCTTTACGCCTCAGGTGCCGCTCATGATTGCTGCCGGGCAGCTTACGCTGACCAGCGCGGGTCTGGTGGCGGCGATGAATTATCTGGGCTATCTGGTGGGCGCATGGGATGCCATGCGCGCGCACCGCTTTGTGGAAACGCGCCTCTGGCTTGGCATCACCGGCGCGGTTGCGCTGACGCTGCTCTCCGCGGCGGCGGATAACGCCGTCGTGCACGGCCTGCTGCGCTTCGTGATTGGCTGCATGAGCGGCTGGTCGATGGTACTCATTGCCGCCTGGACCAACGAACGGCTGGGGCAGCTGGGTAAACCGGGCCTGAGCGCCGCCGTGTTTGCCGGGCCAGGGGCGGGCATTGCCCTGAGCGGGCTGCTCGCCGTCTATATCCAGGCGAAATCCCTTTCGGCCGGGGCGGCATGGCAAATCTACGGCGTGCTGGCGCTGGTGCTGATTGCGCTGGTGGCGCGCTACCTGCCGCGATCCGGGCAGCTCCATCGCCCCGGCACCGCGCCGGAGCCGCTGGTGCTGACGGCGGATTTAAAGCGCCTGGTCTGGAGCTACAGCCTGGCCGGGTTTGGCTATATCCTCCCGGCGACATTTCTGTCGCAAATGGCTGCGGTGCGTTTTCCCGGCAGCCTGTTCGCCCAGTTTGTCTGGCCGATTTTTGGTATCGCCGCCGTGGTGGGCATTGCGCTCAGTATTCTTTTACGCCACACCTCAACGGCGAACCGCAGGCTGGCTATCGTGCTGTGGTTACAGGGGGCTGGCGTGCTGGCGGCCTGGCTGCTGCCGGGGATTGGCGGTTTGCTGACGGGCGGGCTGCTGGTGGGCGGCGGTTTTTTGTGTGCCGTGCAGCTCTCTCTTTTATACGGTCGCGAACTGGCGCCAAACCATACGCGCTATATGGCAGGCCTGCTCACCACCGGGTATGCGATTGGTCAATTGATTGGCCCGATGACCTCGGCGTTATCAACCTGGCTTACCCACCGGCTGGAGCCCGCGCTGGGGCTGGCGGGCGTTGCGCTGTTCGTCGGCGGAGCGCTGGTCTGGAATCGTCACGCTGAAAGGCAACAGCAATTGCAATAATTATCGTCGTGAATACTGGATTATGTGCGCCGCCTCACGCACAATGAGCGCATACTTTTGCCACAACGAGGGCAAAAGACGCCACACCTGCAGGAGAACAAAATGTCATCACTCAGTAAAGAAGCTGCCCTGGTCCACGAAGCCCTGGTTGCACGCGGTCTTGAAACGCCACTGCGTCCGCCCGTACAGGATTTGGACAATGAAACCCGCAAGCGTCTGATTGCCGGTCATATGACCGAGATCATGGAGCTGCTGAATCTCGATCTGAGTGACGACAGTCTGATGGAGACGCCGCACCGCATCGCGAAAATGTACGTCGACGAAATTTTTTCCGGGCTGGATTACGCCAACTTCCCGAAAATCACCGTCATTGAAAACAAGATGAAAGTGGATGAAATGGTGACGGTACGCGATATCACGCTGACCAGCACCTGCGAACACCACTTCGTGACCATCGACGGTAAAGCGACCGTGGCGTATATCCCAAAAGATACGGTGATTGGCCTGTCGAAAATCAACCGCATCGTGCAGTTCTTTGCTCAGCGTCCGCAGGTGCAGGAGCGTCTGACGCAGCAGATCCTGACCGCGCTGCAAACGCTGCTGGGCACCAATAACGTGGCCGTCTCTATCGACGCGGTTCACTACTGCGTGAAGGCGCGCGGCGTGCGTGATGCGACCAGTGCAACGACCACCACGTCGCTGGGCGGCCTGTTTAAATCGAGCCAGAATACCCGCCAGGAGTTCCTGCGCGCCGTACGTCACCACAACTAAGTCTTACAGGGCAGGAACCATGGAGCGAAACGTCACGCTCGATTTTGTTCGCGGCGTCGCCATTCTCGGTATCCTGCTGCTTAATATCAGCGCCTTCGGCCTGCCGAAGGCGGCTTATCTCAATCCTGCCTGGTATGGCGACATCACGCGCAGTGATGCCTGGACCTGGGCTGTCCTCGATCTCTTCGCGCAGGTTAAATTCCTCACGCTGTTTGCCCTGCTGTTTGGTGCAGGTCTGCAACTCCTCCTCAAACGCGGTACGCGCTGGATCCAGTCGCGCCTGACGCTGCTGGTTCTCCTCGGCTTTATCCACGGGCTGTTCTTTTGGGACGGCGATATTCTTCTCGCGTATGGGTTAGTCGGGCTCATCTGCTGGCGTCTGATTCGCGATGCGCACAGCGTAAAAAGCCTGTTTAACACCGGCGTGATGCTCTATGTCATGGGGCTTGGGGTCCTGCTGCTGCTGGGGATGATCTCCGGCGAGGCGACGAACCGTTCCTGGATACCGGATGCCGCTAACCTGCAGTACGAACAGTACTGGAAGCTGAAGGGCGGTACGGAAGCGATAAGCAACCGCGCGGATATGCTGGGGGATAACCTCCTTGCGCTGGGCGCGCAATACGGCTGGCAGCTGGCGGGCATGATGCTGATGGGCGCGTCACTGATGCGCACCGGCTGGCTGAAAGGAGAGTTCAGCCTGCGTCACTATCGGCGAACGGGTGTCGGGCTGGTGCTGATCGGCGTGCTGATTAACCTCCCGGCGGTAATCACGCAGTGGCATATCCACTGGGATTACCGCTGGTGCGCGTTCCTGCTCCAGGTGCCGCGCGAACTGAGCGCGCCGTTCCAGACCATCGGCTACGCGGCGCTGATCTATGGCTACTGGCCAACGCTTTCCCGCCTGTGGATCGTCAGCGCTATCGCCTGCGTGGGCCGCATGGCGTTGAGCAATTACCTCCTGCAAACGCTGATATGCACCACGCTTTTCTATCGCTTTGGCCTGTTTATGAAATTCGACCGCCTCACGCTGCTGGCGTTTGTTATTCCGGTCTGGGTGATTAACCTGGCGTTTTCTGTTCTCTGGCTACGCTATTTCCGCCAGGGACCGCTGGAGTGGGTGTGGCGTCAGTTAACCTCACATGCTTCAGGGGTATCATTGAGGAACACATCCAGATAACGATCTGGATCACAATCATTAACAAAACGGATGTAAGCGTTTTCATGAGTGTGAGCTTCTTCACGTAGTCCCCTTTCTCTCGCTGCCAAAATAGCCACCTTGCTAAACACAGGGGGTGTCTGTGAGTTGCTGCAATCCTTTGAAGGATGGTGAATATGATCACCATTCGTGACGTCGCCCGTCAGGCGGGCGTTTCTGTGGCTACCGTCTCACGCGTGCTGAACAATAGCGCGCTGGTCAGCCCTGAAACCCGTGAAACCGTAATGAAAGCCGTGACCCAGCTCGGGTACCGGCCAAATGCCAATGCCCAGGCGCTTGCGACGCAGGTCAGCGACACCATCGGCGTGGTGGTGATGGATGTATCGGATGCCTTTTTCGGCGCGCTGGTCAAAGCGGTCGACGTGGTCGCCCAGCAGCATCAGAAATATGTCCTGATCGGCAATAGCTATCATGAGGCGGAAAAGGAGCGCCATGCCATCGAAGTGCTGATCCGCCAGCGCTGTAACGCCTTGATTGTCCACTCAAAAGCCTTGAGCGATGAAGAGCTAACCGGCTTTATGGATCAGATCCCGGGCATGGTGCTGATCAACCGCATCGTCCCCAGCTATGCCCATCGCTGCGTCGGGCTGGATAACGTCAGCGGGGCCATGATGGCGACGAAAATGCTCATCAACAACGGGCATCAGCGGATCGGCTATCTGGCCTCCAGCCATCATATTGAAGATGACGACCTGCGGCGCGAGGGGTGGCAAAACGCCCTGAAAGAGCACGGCATTACGCCGTCAGAAAGCTGGACAGGCACAGGTACACCGGACATGCAGGGCGGTGAGGCGGCGATGGTGGAGCTGCTGGGCCGCAACCTGCAGCTTACTGCGGTGTTTGCCTATAACGACAGCATGGCGGCAGGAGCCCTGACGGCGCTGAAGGATAACGGCATTGCGGTGCCACATCATTTATCACTCATTGGTTTTGATGATATTCCGATTGCCCGTTACACCGACCCGCAGCTGACAACGGTGCGTTACCCCATTGCTTCTATGGCGAAACTGGCGACTGAGCTGGCGTTACAGGGGGCGGCAGGGCTGCTGGATCCGGGCGCAACGCACTGTTTCATGCCGACTTTGGTGCGTCGGCACTCCGTCGCGGCCCGGCAAATTGTGGTTCCGATCACTAACTGATTACTTGAGGTGATGTAACCGTTTTCAATCTGTGAGTAAATTCACAGTATCTTAACAAGGCGCTGACTATGATGTCAGCGTTTTAGGGGCTGAAACGCTATGTAACGGTGATTATTCACTTTCACTATAGCCAATGTGCCGCAAACAACGAATAAAACGCATTTCTGGAGCGTTACCGAACACGGAAGATAGAAATTTTATAAGTGAACTTCGGCTGTCAGTAACGTTTTATTAACACCTGCCCGCCGATCGTTATTCACAAGAACTACCCTGCATAAAAAAAACCGGAGATACCATGAATAAGAAGGTGTTGACCCTGTCTGCCGTAATGGCAAGCATGCTTTTTGGTGCAGCAGCGCACGCTGCGGATACCCGTATTGGTGTGACCATCTATAAATACGACGACAACTTCATGTCTGTTGTACGTAAAGCGATTGAGAAAGATGCGAAAGCAGCGCCAGACGTTCAGCTGCTGATGAACGACTCCCAGAACGACCAGTCCAAACAGAACGACCAGATCGACGTTCTGCTGGCGAAAGGCGTGAAAGCCCTGGCCATCAACCTGGTTGACCCGGCTGCAGCAGGCACGGTTATTGAAAAAGCGCGCGGCCAGAACGTGCCAATCGTCTTCTTCAACAAAGAACCTTCCCGTAATGCGCTGGATAGCTACGACAAAGCGTATTACGTCGGTACCGACTCCAAAGAGTCCGGTATTATTCAGGGCGATCTGATCGCAAAACACTGGGCGGCGAACCCGAACTGGGACCTGAACAAAGACGGTCAGATTCAGTTCGTGCTGCTGAAAGGCGAACCCGGCCACCCGGATGCTGAAGCCCGTACCACCTACGTTATCAAAGAGCTGAACGACAAGGGTCTGAAAACCCAGCAGCTGGCGTTAGATACCGCGATGTGGGATACCGCTCAGGCGAAAGATAAGATGGACGCGTGGCTGTCCGGCCCTAATGCGAACAAAATCGAAGTGGTTATCGCCAACAACGATGCGATGGCAATGGGTGCGGTAGAAGCGCTGAAAGCACACAACAAATCCTCCATCCCTGTATTCGGCGTAGATGCACTGCCAGAAGCGCTGGCGCTGGTTAAATCCGGTGCGATGGCCGGTACCGTTCTGAACGATGCCAACAACCAGGCGAAAGCGACCTTCGATCTGGCGAAAAACCTGGCCGATGGCAAAGGCGCGGCTGATGGCACCAGCTGGAAAATTGAAAACAAAATCGTTCGCGTACCTTACGTGGGCGTAGACCAGTCCAACCTGGCTGAGTTTATCGGTAAATAAGTTAGCGGTACTGTCTCCACTGGGCGCAATTCGTTGCGCCCTTTTATAACGCGATATGCGAGGCCAACAAGGTATAATTATGGTCAGCACAAATACTCAGTCATCCGGTGAATACCTGTTGGAAATGAGCGGTATCAACAAGTCATTTCCCGGCGTTAAGGCACTCGATAATGTTAATTTAAAAGTTCGTCCTCACTCTATTCATGCCCTGATGGGGGAGAACGGTGCGGGTAAATCAACATTATTAAAATGTCTTTTTGGGATCTATCAAAAAGATTCTGGCAGCATTCTTTTTCAGGGGAAAGAGATCGATTTCCATTCAGCGAAAGAAGCACTGGAAAACGGTATCTCGATGGTTCACCAGGAATTAAACCTGGTGCTGCAGCGTTCAGTCATGGATAACATGTGGTTGGGGCGTTATCCAACCAAGGGTGTCTTTGTCGATCAGGACAAAATGTATCGCGACACCAAAGCGATTTTTGATGAGCTGGATATTGATATCGATCCGCGCGCCCGCGTGGGAACATTATCCGTCTCCCAGATGCAGATGATCGAAATCGCCAAAGCGTTCTCCTATGATGCGAAAATCGTCATCATGGACGAACCGACATCGTCATTAACGGAAAAAGAGGTTAATCACCTTTTTACCATTATTCGTAAGCTAAAAGATCGCGGCTGCGGCATTGTGTATATCTCCCACAAAATGGAAGAGATCTTCCAGCTGTGCGATGAGATTACCATTCTGCGCGACGGTCAGTGGATTGCCACGCAGCCGCTGGAAGGGCTGGACATGGACAAGATCATCGCTATGATGGTCGGCCGTTCCCTAAACCAGCGCTTCCCGGACAAAGAAAACAAGCCGGGCGAAGTGATCCTGGAAGTGCGCAATCTGACCTCGTTACGTCAGCCGTCTATTCGCGATGTCTCCTTCGACCTGCACAAGGGCGAAATCCTGGGGATTGCCGGTCTGGTCGGGGCAAAACGTACCGATATCGTGGAAACTCTGTTCGGTATCCGTGAGAAAGCCGAAGGCACTATTACGCTGCACGGTAAGAAAATTAACAACCACAACGCCAACGAAGCCATTAATAATGGTTTTGCGCTGGTGACGGAAGAGCGTCGTTCGACCGGTATTTATGCCTATCTGGATATTAACTTTAACTCGTTAATTTCTAACATTCGCAATTACAAAAACAAAGTCGGACTGCTGGATAACTCCCGCATGAAGAGCGATACCCAATGGGTTATTGACTCCATGCGCGTGAAAACGCCAGGACACCGCACCCAAATTGGTTCGCTGTCAGGTGGTAACCAGCAGAAAGTCATTATCGGACGTTGGTTATTAACCCAGCCAGAAATTCTGATGCTGGATGAACCGACCCGCGGTATTGACGTCGGCGCGAAGTTTGAAATTTATCAGCTGATTGCCGAACTGGCGAAAAAGAATAAAGGGATCATTATTATTTCTTCCGAAATGCCGGAATTGTTAGGGATCACGGATCGTATTCTGGTTATGAGCAATGGTCTCGTTGCCGGTATTGTTGACACCAAAACGACAACGCAAAACGAAATTTTGCGTCTTGCGTCTTTGCACCTTTAAGATCAGGGGCTCCTCATGAGTGCGTTAAATAAAAAAAGTTTTCTCACTTACCTGAAAGAAGGCGGTATTTACGTTGTTCTTTTAGTACTGCTGGCTATCATCATTTTCCAGGACCCTACGTTCTTAAGCCTGCTGAACCTGAGTAACATTCTGACCCAGTCCTCCGTGCGTATTATTATTGCGCTGGGCGTGGCGGGTCTGATCGTGACCCAGGGGACGGACCTTTCTGCCGGTCGTCAGGTGGGGCTGGCGGCGGTTATCGCGGCAACCCTGCTGCAGTCGATGGAAAACGCCAACAAGGTCTTCCCGGAAATGGCCACCATGCCGATTTTCGTGGTGATCCTGATTGTCTGCGCCATCGGTGCGGTGATTGGTCTGATCAACGGTATCATTATCGCCTACCTGAATGTGACGCCGTTTATCACCACGCTGGGTACGATGATCATCGTTTACGGTATCAACTCCCTGTACTACGACTTTGTCGGTGCTTCCCCCATCTCGGGTTTTGACAGCGGCTTCTCGACCTTTACGCAAGGGTTCATCGCGCTGGGCAGCTTCCGCCTGTCGTATATCACCTTCTATGCGCTGATTGCGGTGGCCTTCGTCTGGATCCTGTGGAACAAAACGCGCTTTGGTAAAAACATCTTCGCTATCGGCGGTAACCCGGA
The DNA here is from genome assembly GCF_020149545.1 of Enterobacter cloacae complex sp. ECL352. Lineage (NCBI taxonomy): Bacteria > Pseudomonadati > Pseudomonadota > Gammaproteobacteria > Enterobacterales > Enterobacteriaceae > Enterobacter > Enterobacter cloacae complex sp. ECL352. The sequence goes on along the minus strand of NZ_CP083709.1, from coordinate 795,122 downwards.
AGCGGCGAAAGTGTCCGGCGTGAACGTTGCCCTGAACCTGCTCATCATTTATGCCCTGTCCGGCGTGTTCTACGCCTTCGGCGGGATGCTGGAAGCGGGCCGTATCGGCTCTGCAACTAACAACCTTGGTTTCATGTACGAGCTGGATGCGATCGCAGCCTGCGTGGTGGGCGGCGTCTCCTTCAGCGGCGGTGTGGGTACGGTACTGGGCGTGGTGACCGGTGTGATCATCTTCACCGTCATCAACTACGGGTTGACCTATATCGGCGTGAACCCGTACTGGCAGTACATCATCAAAGGCGCCATCATTATCTTCGCGGTTGCGCTGGATTCACTGAAGTACGCGCGTAAGAAGTAATTCCTCCTCGCGTTATCCGGCCCGCTCATCGAGCGGGCTTTTTTATGCCTTATGCCAGCTGTGACTCCTCTCGGGTCACGATGCGCTCAAACCAGTCGAGTTCAGAGAGCTTGCAGGCGACCCACTGTTCGGAAAAGGCGTCTCCCAGGCTGTCGGTGAGGTACTGACAGCGGGCAAAGGTCTCAATCGCCTCCTGCTGAAACAGCGGCAGCTCGGGACGATCGTGCTGCGGTTCGGGCAAATCCTCGTCGTCGGTGTTTTCCAGCCCGTACAGCATGCCGGTCAGGATAGTGGCTGCCACCAGATAGGGATTGGCATCGGCCCCGGCCAGCCGGTACTCGATACGACGGTTGTGGTCATCCGAGCAGGGAATACGCAGGGCGGCGGAGCGGGTGTTATAGCCCCAGGAGTTAAATACGGGCTCCGTCAGGTTTTTACGCAGGCGACGAAACGCGTTAACGCCCGGCGCAAGAATGGCGACAGAGGCGGGCATCAGCGCCAGCTGCCCCGCGATGCACAAACGCATCATGCTGTTAAGCGCGTTCACCGGGGAAGCAAAAACGTTTTCGCCGTGACGATTGTTTAGGCTGAAATGGAAGTGCAAACCGCTGCCGGACAGCTGGCTGAAAGGCTTCGCCATAAAGTTGGCCTGCAGGCCGTGCTTTTCGGCAACGTAACGGGTCAGGCGACGAAGCGCCAGCACGTTATCGCAGACCTCAACGACGCGATGGCTGTGCTTCAGGTTTAATTCGTACTGACCAGACTCGGCTTCCGCCACGATCCCGGACAGCGGGATGCGCTGCAGGTGCGCCAGCTGTTCCAGCTCGTCAAACAGTGCCGCATGGGCCGTCGTAGTATCCATATGAAAACAGCCCTGATTTTGCGGATCCCGATTGTCATGTCCCGTCAGATAGAACTCGATTTCCGGGGAAATCACCGGGAAGAGGCCGTGCTGGTGGAAGCGGGCCAGAACGTTCTGCAGTATCACGCGCGGCTCAAGCGGGCAGGGGGTATCGTCACTGTCTTTCATCGTCAGCAGGATCTGCGCATTGTGCTGCGGATCCTGCGGGCAGGGGCGCAGGGAGCCGGCGACCGGCACGCAGAGTCGGTCCGGTTCATCATGAAGCGGGGCGGCGATTTTTCCTTTCTGATCCATCGAGTAGACCGAAAGGGGAAAATAACAGCCTTTTTCCAGGCTCAGCATGCTCTCCACCGACAGACGCTTGCCGCGCATCGTGCCGTTGATATCGTTCAGGTAAACGTCAATGTGTTTCGTCTGGGGGTAGCGTTCCAGATAATCTGCCACTTCCACTGAAATGTTGTGCTGCAGGGCGTCAATTTTTTCATCAAGCCAGAGACCGGAATTGAGTGCGCCAGGAAGTGATAAACCGGGAAAGTTAAAATACGGGCGGAGACTTTTGAGGAAAAACGCATTCATTATTGAGTTCATAGTCATTCTTCAATGAAGCCGTAGCGGCAGTGAACTCAGCTTAAAAGAGCCGACGTAAAGGGGGGATAAAAAGCGTCAGGCCCGGCGTAAAGAAAGTATAAAGGCGGCCCTGTTATTTTTCCTTTTTCTGCATATCCAGCAGCTGCTCGGGCGTGACGGCCGGGTAACCCTGCGCGTCTTCCGGCACTTCGTGCATCGCCGGAATCGGAACCAGCGGGCCTAAAAAGCGCGGTTCGCGTTTGAAGATATACAGATCGGCCAGGGCGCCAAAACGCGCGCCGAACTCGCGCACGCGCACGCTCAGCATATCTTTTGGCGACGGCACCGCGTAACACTGCGCCTGAATGCCCATATGCAGCGCGATAAACAGCGCGCGCTCGCAGTGGAAGCGCTGGGTAATGATGATGAAGTCGTTGGTATCGAAGACTTTACGCGTGCGCACGATGGAGTCCAGGGTGCGGAATCCGGCGTAGTCGAGCACGATATCGGCAGGGTCCACGCCCGCGGCAATCAGGTCCTTACGCATCGTCACCGGTTCATTGTAGCTTTGCAGCGCGTTATCGCCGCTCAGCAGCAGGTAGTTCACCTTGCCGCTGTTGTAGGCGTTCAGCGCGCCCTGAATGCGGTAACGGTAATACTGGTTGATCACGCCGGTGCGGTAATACTTGGCGGTGCCGAGCACCACGCCAACCTGACGATAGGGCAGGTCCTGCAGGTCGTCAAAGATGTAGGGGGCGGTTTTCCAGCTCATCCAGCGATCGAGACCCAGCACGATCAACAGCAGTATGCCGACCAGGACAGACAGGCTGTAAAAAACGCGCTTTAACATGGAGATGGCTCGTTCGTGGATGAAATTTAACTCAGGCTACTTTACCCGCCTGGTTAGCGCAAGAAACAGCGACTTAACTGAGGGGTTTTTCAGCAAACTGGCGGGCATTTCTGCCCGCCGGAAGGATTACGCAAGCAGTACGCGGTCAATCGTCGTGCAGCCCAGCGCTTTAAGCGTCGCGGCGGTCGCATCCCACTGAATCAACGGCGCATCGGCAATTTCTGCCAGAATAGCGCGCTGAATGTCCGGATAGTCATAGCCGTTCAGGCTCAGCAGGTTAAGCGCGCCCTGCAGCGGTGGCAGGGTTGGGTTAAACGCGGCGTTTTCCGCGTAGCTGCCGCTAAAGATCCGGCCATCGCGGCACTGCAGCGCCACGCCGCTCGGGGACTTGCTGTACGGCGTGTGGCTTTTGTTGGCCGCGCGAATGGCCGCCTGGCTCAGGTCATCGTCGGACAGGGCGTAACCGTGGTCCTGCTCGTCCATCAGCAGCGTTTTGATCTCCAGATCTTTCGGGCCAAACGCGTCAGGCAGATAATCCCCCAGCGTGTGCGGCGCGCGGCCCGGCAGGTTGATGCGCAGCTGCAGCCCGCTGTTCAGCTCGTTCATAAACTGACGGCAGTGGCCGCAGGGGGTGTAGTTAACGGTAATGGCGCTCAGGGCTTTTTCACCGCGCAGCCAGGCGTGGCTGATGGCGCTCTGCTCGGCGTGAACCGTTTGCTGCATGGTCGCGCCCAGGAACTCCATATTGCCACCGAAGTACCAGGTTCCGCTGACGCCGCGCGCAATGGCCCCGACGTTAAAGTGGGAGAGATCGGCCCGCGCGCAGGCGGCAGCCAGAGGAAGCAGTGCGAAAGCCAGCGCGTCTTCTTCCAGTCCCGTTGCCTGTTTCAGCATCGTGACCTGCTCCGCGGTCAGCAGGGCGGGGAAGTGTGCATCTGCCAGAACGGGAGCCAGGGCTGACTGCAAATTCTCTGCAAGCTGGGCGAAAGCAGCTTGAAAACGTGGGTGCATGGCGTTTGCCTCATAAAGGTTAATGGATCGGTAGTTTACGGAGCCGTCAGGGCTTTATATGTGATCCACTTCTCATTATGTATGCAACTTATGAAATCAAAATGAAATTTGCGCGACGCATCGCAAATTTTAGCCCATCACCGCCAGAATCAGCGGGAAAATGAACGGGGCCAGCAGGGAGGTGATAATCCCGCAGATCACCAGCGCCAGGGAGCTAAACGCCCCTTCCTGATAATCCAGCTCCGCGCAGCGGGCGGTGCCCAGGGCGTGGGAAGCTGTTCCCATCGACAGCCCCCGTGCCGCTTTAGTGTGAATACGCATCCCGTTCAGCAGGGTGTGACCAAACACCGCACCCAGAATACCGACGAAAATGACGCACATCGCGCTGATGGCCGGGATCCCGCCGAGGCTGCCGCCGACCGCCATCGCGATAGGCGTGGTCACCGATTTAGGCAGGATAGAGGCGGCAATTTGCGGGGAGGCCCCCATCAACAGCGCCACCGACGTGCCGGTGATCATCGCCACCAGGCTGCCCACAAAACAGATGGTAATGATGGATTTCCAGCGGGCGCGGATCTGATGGAGCTGCTCGTATAAAGGAAAGGCGAGCGCCACAACGGCAGGCTGCAGCAGGTCGTTTAAAATTTTGCTGCCGGCAAAGTAGCGTTCGTAGGGAATGCCGGTGAGCAGCAGGAACGGAATAATTACCACCATCGCCACCAGCAGCGGGTTCAGCAACGGCATTTTAAAACGTGCGGCAAGCTTGCGCGCGGCGAAGAACACCGCCAGGGTTAACGGCAGCGACCACCAGATATTGGCCATCATTTTTTTGTTTTCTCCCCGACCACGTTACGTTCGCCATGCACCAGATGCGAACTCCAGCTCACCACAAGGAAAACCACCAGCGTACTGACCGCGCAGGAGACCACAATCGGGCCGAACTGGGCCTTGAGCAAATCAAAATACTGCATGACCCCGACGCCGATGGGCACGAAAAGCAGCGCCATGTAGCGAATGAGGACGAAGCAGCCGGGGTTGACCCATTTTGCGGGCAGGATTTGCAGCGCCAGCAAAACGAAGAGGATCAGCATACCGATAATGCTGCCGGGAATAACAATCGGCAGCAGCGACGCGATGAAAATCCCGGCGTACAGGCAGGCGTAAATCAGGACGAATGCGCGCAGATATTGCCAGATAATATTCAATGATTTGCTCATGGTGATAGTCCTTGCTGAAACGCATTCATCATACAATTAAACCTAAAAATGTGCCACGGATCACATCATGAAATTTGAGCATACCAGACATTCCAGAATGGAACGTCTGGTATCACCGCACAGGGGCAGGCTACAGTTTAGAGGAAAGGGCGTGCGGTGGCGAAGTGACGAGCCAGAGAAATGCCTCTGAGTCAGGCCTCGCGTTGGGCGGCGAGTTTATCCAGAAAAGAAAACAGCACCTGATTCATTTCGCGATAATCATGCGAGCGAAGTTTTTCCGCCGTTTCGACAAAACGAAATTCAGCCGCGCGGCGGAGATCGTTCTGCGAATGTTCAATCAGCAGCTCAACCACCTCCGGCGTCAGTTCCATATGACACTGAAAACCGTAAACCCGTTCTCCATATTGCACGATCTGACGGGGGCAGCCCTCGCTGTAAGCCAGCACGTTAGCCTGCGGCGTCAACCCTGGCATGTCGTTATGCCAGTGACCGACGTTTAGCTCGTGGCCAAAATCCTCAAACAGCGGGTTCGCCTTGCCTGCATCTGTGAGCCTGACGGGAAATTTGCCGATCTCTTTTTCCGGGCTAGGACAAAACGCTGCGCCCAGCGCTTCACCGATAAGCTGCGAGCCCAGACAAACGCCAATCACCGTTTTACCTGCCTCTATTGCGCGGCCGATGAGCCGTATTTCCGCCTGCGCGTCAAACCAGGGGCACTCCTGAAGCGTGGTGGCAGGTGACTGCGGGCCTCCCATGATGATAAGCAAGTCTGTGCTCTGCAGATCCTCGGGTAACGGATCGCCCTGATAAACTCTGGAGTAGCTCATACTACAGCCGCGATTTTTCCCCCAGATTTCATATGCGCCTGGCGCTTCGAAATGTTCATGAATGATAAAATGAATGTGCATTGCGTCTCTCTCCGGTTACGTGTACAAGTAGCATCATAAGAGGAAGGGAGGAATGTGAAATGCCAACCGTTATCGATAAAACGCCAATTCACGACGATGCCATCGGATGGTCCAGAGGGGCAATTAGCTATACGCGCGGCGAAGTGGATCCCCCTCACCGGCATCCACAGGGGCAGCTCTTGTTTGCCATCAAAGGGGTGATGCTGGTCGAAACCGGCAATAAGCGTTGGGTCATACCGCCACAGCGCGCGCTCTGGATCCCTCCCTTTCAGGAACACACCTACAGCGTGTTATCCGCAACGGAGCTCCGCGCGGTCTGGTTTAGCCCCGCGCTGATATCGCAATGCCGATCTTTTAAACGGAAAGAAGAGGTTCACGTGATTATGGCGACAGCGCTGTTCAAAGAGCTGATTGCCGGGCTGTTCAGTGCGCAATACCGGCCAGCCAGTCAGCGCAGCATGGCCGTTTTGCTGCTCGAAATCCTCAGCGAGGCGCAGCAGATTTCGGCGGAATTACCTATGCCCGTAGATGAGCGGTTACATCGCGTTGCCTGTGACATCATTGCCAACAATCTCTGGGACGTTTCGATGGAAAGGCTGGCGGAACAGGCCGCGATGTCTGAACGCACATTCTCACGCGCGTTTATCAAAGATACCGGCTTTAGCTTCCGGGCCTGGCGACAGCGCGCAAGGATTTGTGCCTCGCTGGACCTGCTCGCCAATGGATACCCGGTTAAACAGGTGGCCTGGATGCTGGGGTTTTCCGGGCAGGCGGCATTTGCGGCGGCGTTTCGCGCCATTGTGGGGGCAACGCCGGCTGACTTTCTCCCTGAACAGAAGCGCTTCCCAGCGATATAGAGAGCGGCTACTATAGCGCGTCTTTTTTCACAGGTACTGCTATGCGTGTTTTACTGGCCCCAATGGAAGGCGTGCTCGACTCCCTCGTGCGCGAGCTTCTGACCGAGGTGAACGATTACGATCTCTGCGTGACGGAGTTTCTGCGCGTTGTCGATATGCTGTTGCCGGTAAAATCTTTCTTCCGCCTGTGCCCCGAGCTGCACAACCAGAGCCGGACCTCTTCCGGCACGCTGGTGCGTATTCAGCTGCTCGGCCAGTACCCCGAATGGCTGGCGGAAAACGCCGCCCGCGCGGTTGAGCTGGGCTCTTACGGGGTGGATCTCAACTGCGGCTGCCCGTCGAAGCTGGTCAACGGCAGCGGCGGTGGGGCGACCTTGCTGAAAGATCCTGAGCTGATTTACCGCGGCGCGAAGGCCATGCGTGAGGCCGTGCCTTCGCATTTGCCGGTGACGGTGAAGGTGCGCCTGGGCTGGGACAGCGACGCGCGGCAGTTTGAAATCGCCGATGCGGTGCAGCAGGCCGGGGCCACCGAGCTGGTGGTGCATGGCCGCACCAAAGAAGATGGCTACAAGGCCGAGCGCATTAACTGGCAGGCGATCGGCGAGATCCGCAAGCGCCTCACCATTCCGGTCATCGCCAACGGTGAAATCTGGGATTACGAGAGCGCGCAGGCCTGTCTGAACGCCACCGGCTGCGATGCGGTGATGATCGGTCGCGGTGCCCTGAATGTGCCCAACCTTAGCCGGGTGGTGAAATATAACGAGCCGCGAATGCCGTGGGAAGACGTCGTCACGCTGCTGCAAAAATACAGCCGACTGGAAAAGCAGGGCGATACCGGTTTGTATCACGTCGCGCGAATTAAACAGTGGCTGAGCTATTTACGCAAAGAGTACGATGAAGCGCTGGGATTATTTCAGGAGATTCGGACATTACAGACTTCGTCTGAAATTGCCCGGGTGATTCAGTCAAAATAATAAGCGTTAAATTGCTCACACTTTTTTAAACCAGAAAACAGTTCTGGTTTTCAACGTGGCGCGACGGTGTTAAGGTGCCACTGTTTTCAACGCAGGATTGTTACTGGTTAACAGGCAAAACCTAAGCGTTTCACAGCATTTTCGCTGTGGAGCGCTTAGGTTTTTTTTTGCCTCTCGTTTACGCAGGAGAGAAATTTGGCTTAGCGCTTTTTACTGATTTTAAAAAAATGAAATATCGACAGGAAATAGAAAAATTTCCTGCGACCGGTTACGCACAAAATACTCAATCACAGGTTGTTATCATGGCATATAAAAATAAACTCTATGCGCTCGCCTTATTGACGATATCCCCGCTGTCGGTGGCGCAGGACTGGAACGGAACGGTATTAGGCTTTGAAGCTCCGCCGGAGCCTGTTCTGGGCGAAATGCTCGGCATACGTAAAATCCTCAACCATAACGGTTTTACCTGGAACCTCGGATATCTGAATGAAATTGGCTGGAACGGAGGCGGTGGCTATAACCACGACTCCCACGTGGCCTATATCGACCAGTTTGCGCTGACCTTCAGCCAGGATCTTGAGCGCTGGACCGGTATCCCGGATGCGCGTATCGAAGGGAACATCGTCAACCGTAACCACAATGACGACCTCACCACCAAACGCGTGCAGGACCCTCGCGTCAACTTTAACGACCTGACCCAAGAGAGCTGGGGCGGACAGTCCATTACCCGCCTGGGCTGGCTGACCTTTGCCCGCAGCTTTGACGACCGGCGTCTGACCTGGCGCATCGGGATGATGAACAAGGTGCAGACCTTCGATCAAATCATCCCCTGTGATTTCCAGCTGCTTTCGCAGTGCGGCGGGAAGTCAGCCAACTCGCTGACGTGGAACAACTGGAACGTTCACACCTGGGGCACCACGCTTGCGTATAAATTAACGCCGACGCTGACCCTGAAGGGCGGCGTGATGGAGCAAAATCCCGAGGCCTCCAGCCGCAGCCACGCGTGGAGCTGGTCGACGAAGGGCAGCAAAGGGGTCTTACTGCCGGTTGAAATCGAAGCGCGTCCGCTGATTAACGGCCTGCCGGGCGCGTATAACCTGGGCGTGGTGTTTACCAACGCGCCGCAAACCGATCTTTATCGCGGCAAATCCGGCGGTGCGGGCGCGACGGACCCGAACGGCTTTGATACCCACAGCCGGACCTGGTTCATGTACGCCGGGCTGAACCAGCAGCTTACGCAGCATCAGGATGACCCGAATCGCGGGTTGAGCACCTCTTTCAGCATGAGCCTTGCGGATCAGAGTACCAACTACATGCACCAGGTTTACGCCGCCTCGCTGCGCTACCGCGGGCTTTTTGACGCGCGGCCGGAAGACTGGATTGGCTTCGGGCTAACCTGGATTGATATGAGTAGCCAGTACGCCCGCAACCAGCGCTATATGAACAGCCTGAGCGGCGTGTCGGACTATAACGATCCGGCGTATCACCCGGAGCCAGGCCACTCCCTGAACGGTGAGTTTTATTATCGCTTCCGTCCGGTGTCGTGGCTGGAGCTGCAGCCGGGCATTCAGTACTGGCACCATCCCGGCGGGGTCAGTCGCACCCAGGATGGCTGGGTTACCGAGCTGAAAACGGTGGTGAGCTTCTGATATCACCGTAGCAAGTTCGATCCGCGTCACGTTTCTGATGCGTGATGCATTGAGGCTATGAATGAAACTGATAGAGTGCCAGAACTGGATTGTTACTGCTTAGGCAGGCAAAACCTGATTTTCTGGCATCTGCCGGAGGTCAGGTTTTTTTGTTTCTGGGGTTCAGATGAAAATCGCCAAGATACTCAATAATAACGTGGTGGTTGTTCAGGATGAGCGCGGGCGCGAACAGGTGGTGATGGGCCGTGGGCTGGCCTTTCAGAAGCGCGTCGGCGAAGCGCTGGATACCGCGTTGGTTGAAAAGGTGTTTGCGTTACAAAGCGATGAACTGGTGCGTCGACTTGGCGAGCTGCTGAGTCAAATTCCGCTGGAAGTGATGACCACCTGCGACCGCATCATCGGGCTGGCGGCGCAGCGGCTGGGCAAGCTGCAGGAGAGTTTGTATATAACCCTCACCGACCACTGCTACTTTGCGATTGAGCGGCAGAAGAACGGGCTGGCCATCAAAAACGTGCTGCTGTGGGATATTAAACGGCTGTATCCGAAGGAGTTCGAATTAGGGCAGGAGGCGCGGGCCATTATTGCCAGACGCCTGAACGTCGAGCTGGAAGAGGATGAGGCCGGGTTTATCGCGCTGCATCTGGTCACCGCGCAGCTGAACAGCGAAATGCCGGAAGTGATGCACGTGACGCGGGTGATGCAGGAGATCCTGCAGCTGGTGAAGTATCAGCTGCAGCTTGAGTACGATGAAGAGTCGCTCAGCTATCAGCGTTTCGTCACCCACCTGAAGTTTTTTGCCCAGCGGATGCTGACCCGCACCGTGGTGGAAGATGACGACGTTTCGCTGCATACGGCAGTAAAAGACAACTACGCGAAAGCGTGGAAATGCGCCGAGAAAATCGCCCAGCACCTGAACAAAAGCTATCAGCGCGAGCTGACGACCGAAGAAATTATGTTCCTCGCTATTCATATCGAGCGGGTGAGAAAAGAGGGGCGTTAAGCCTCAAAACAGGATTGTTACTGCATCACGCAGGCAAAACCTGAGCGCGGCCTTCGTCAGAAGGTCGTTCTCGGGTTTTTTTATTTTTTGTACTCAGTCAACAGGTGTCTGCGGGCATCGGATGTAAGGAAATCGAGATGGAATACCAGGCTTTAGCGAAGGATATTCTCGGCCACGTTGGCGGAAAAGAGAACATCGTCAGTCTTGTACACTGCGCGACCCGGCTTCGCTTCAAACTGAAAGAGAATCAACGGGCGGATGCGGAAGGGCTGAAGAAAAACCCGGGCGTGATCATGGTGGTCGAAAGCGGCGGCCAGTTTCAGGTAGTGATTGGCAACCACGTCCACGACGTCTGGCAGGCGGTGCGCAATGAGGCAGGCCTTACCGATGACGCGCCCGTCGTAGAAGAGAGGGGCGAAAAAGGGAATCTGCTGGGCCGCCTGATTGACATCGTCTCCGGGATTTTCACTCCGTTTATCGGCATTCTGGCCGCGTCCGGTATTCTGAAAGGGCTGCTGGCGCTGGCCGTTGTGTGCGGCTGGCTCAGCACCGAGAGCGGCACCTATAAAATCTGGTTCGCTGCCAGCGACGCGCTGTTCTTCTTCTTCCCGCTGGTGCTGGGCTATACCGCCGGGAAAAAATTCGGCGGCAACCCGTTTATTACCATGGTCATCGGCGGGGCGCTCACCCATCCGATGATGATTGCGGCGTTTAACGCCAGTCAGCAGCCGGGCGCGGTATCGGACGCCTTTTTGGGCATTCCCGTCACCTGGTTTAACTACAGCTCGTCGGTGATCCCGATTATTCTCGCCGCGTGGGTCAGCTGCTGGCTGGAAAAACAGAGCACCAGGCTGCTGCCTTCCTCGATGAAAAACTTCTTCGCGCCGCTGATCTGTCTGGGCACGACCGTGCCGCTGACTTTCCTGGTGATTGGCCCGCTGGCGACCTGGCTGAGCCAGATGCTGGCGAACGGCTATCAGAGCATTTACGTTCTGGCACCGTGGCTGGCGGGCGCGGCGATGGGCGCGCTGTGGCAGGTCTGCGTTATTTTTGGCCTGCACTGGGGGCTGGTGCCGCTGATGATTAACAACCTGGCGGTGCTGGGGCATGACTCCATGCTGCCAATGCTATTGCCCGCGGTGTTTGGCCAGGTGGGGGCGGCGCTGGGGATCTTCCTGCGTACCCGCGATGCCCGTCAGAAGATGCTGGCCGGGTCGTCCGTTACGGCAGGGATTTTCGGTATCACCGAACCCGCTGTGTATGGCGTAAACCTGCCGCTGCGTCGTCCGTTTATCTTTGGCTGCGTGGCGGGGGCTATCGGCGGCGCGATTGTCGGCTTCAGCGATACCCACGTTTACTCCTTCGGCTTCGCCAATATCTTTACCATCGCCCAGATGATTCCGCCGGGTGGGGTAAACGCCACGCTGTGGGGCGGCGTGATCGGCACCGCGGTAGCGCTGGTGCTGAGCTGTGGCCTGACGCTGGCGGCGGGCATGCCGGGACGCGCAGAGGCGGAAGCTGCGGTTATGGCAGGGGAAAACGATGTCTTATCCCCGATGACCGGGACCGTTCTGGCGCTCGACCAGGTGCCGGATACCACGTTTGCCAGCGGCCTGCTGGGCAGCGGTGCCGCCATTATTCCCTCCGATAACAAAGTGGTGGCCCCGTTTGCCGGCGTGGTGGCCTCGCTGTTTCAGACCAAACACGCCATCGGCCTGCTCAGCAACAGCGGGATTGAAGTGTTAATCCACGTGGGTATCGATACCGTGAAGCTAGACGGCAGGCCGTTTACCGCCCACGTGAAGGTGGGCGACAGGGTACAGCCCGGCGATCTGCTGCTGGAGTTTGACCGACAGGCGATTATCGATGCCGGATACGACCTGGCGACCCCGATCATTATCAGTAACAGCGATGAGTATCGCGATGTGGTGACCGTGGCGGCAACGTCCGTCAATGCCGGTGCGCCGTTACTCAGCGTAAGCCATCAATAACAGGAGAACGTGATGAAAACTTTCCCGGACGATTTTTTATGGGGCGGCGCGGTTGCCGCGAATCAGGTAGAAGGCGCGTATCTGGAGGAGGGGAAAGGGCTGTCCACCTCGGACGTTCAGCCGCAGGGTGTCTTCGGCCCGGTGGTTGAGCGCGTGGCGGGCGACAGCGGCATCAAGGACGTCGCCATCGACTTCTATCACCGCTACCCGGAAGACATCAAACTGTTCGCTGAGATGGGCTTTAACTGCCTGCGCGTCTCCATTGCCTGGACCCGCATTTTTCCGAACGGCGACGAGCTGCAGCCTAACGAAGCGGGGCTGGCGTTTTACGACCGGCTGTTTGACGAGCTGGCCGCGCACAGCATTACCCCGCTGGTAACGCTCTCGCATTACGAAATGCCGTGGGGGCTGGTGAAGCAGTACGGCGGGTGGGGCAGCCGCCAGACCATTGGGTTCTTCGAGCGCTACGCCCGTACCGTGTTTGCGCGCTACAAGGAGAAGGTGAAGCTCTGGCTGACCTTCAACGAGATCAATATGTCTCTGCACGCGCCGATGACCGGCGTGGGCCTGCCGGAAACCAGCAGCAAAGGGGAGGTGTACCAGGCGATCCACCACCAGCTGGTGGCCAGCGCGCTGGCCGTGAAGGCCTGCCACGAGATTATCCCGGATGCCAGAATCGGCAACATGCTGCTGGGCGGCCTGATGTATCCGCTGACCTGCAAGCCGGAAGATGTTCTGGAGACGCTGCAGGAAAACCGCGCGTGGCAATTCTTTGGCGACGTGCAGTGCCGTGGCGCCTACCCGGGCTATATGCAGCGCTTCTTCCGCGACAGCGGGATTCAGCTTGAGGTAACGGATGACGACCGCGAGGCGCTGAAATCGACCGTCGATTTTATCTCGTTCAGCTACTACATGACGGGCTGCGTCACCGCGGATGAGGCCCTCAACCAGCAGGCGCGCGGCAATATCCTGAGCATGGTGCCAAACCCGCATCTGGCAAGTTCCGAATGGGGCTGGCAGATTGACCCCATCGGCCTGCGTACCCTGTTGAACGTGCTCTGGGATCGCTATCAGAAGCCGTTGTTTATCGTGGAAAATGGCCTGGGGGCGAAGGATAAACCGGATGCGGACGGCGTGGTGCAGGATGACTATCGCATCAGCTACCTTAACGACCACCTGGTGCAGGTGCGTGAAGCCATTGACGACGGCGTTGAGGTGATGGGGTATACCAGCTGGGGGCCAATCGACCTGGTGAGCGCGTCTAAAGCTGAACTCTCCAAGCGCTACGGCTTTATTTACGTCGATCGCGATGACAGCGGTAACGGCACGCTGGCGCGCAGCCGTAAGAAAAGTTTCTACTGGTATAAAGAGGTGATTGCCACGAAAGGGGCTTCGCTGAAAGCCTGATATTAATGACGTTGCCCGGCTCTGAGCCGGGCAAATAGATCAGAAAATCATCTTGAATACGCCGGTAACCACTAAGAGCCCTATCAGAAATATAATTAAAATAACCCACAGTAATATTTTCATTCCTTTCTCCCGCTCATGTATGTCCTGAATAAGTTTAGCAGCGTATTTATATTTGGCGTGAATGTATTGAATTTAATCATTCTCTTTGGGAATAAATTTCCGGGTATTAAAATGTATGACAATTTGCGGATTGCCACGCGTTACTAAAAAAATGAACGATATCGAGCGTAACGTGCGCCTTTATTTTTTGAGTGTATGGCGTCATGAAACGTTCTCTTATTTTATCTCTGAGTGCACCCTTCGCTTTTATTCTGGCAGCCTGTGCGCCTGAACATGCCACGGTGTCTCCCATTAAAACGCAAACCGCTGCGGCGTCGGTGAATACGGTTCTGAATCATCAGGACTGGCCGAAGAATGAGTGGTGGAAAGCGTATAACGATCCCCAGCTTAACGGGCTGATTGCGAAAGCGTTGAGCGATGCGCCGGATATGCAGATTGCCCGTAAGCGCATTACGCTTGCCGAAGCCCAGGCCAAAGCCGCAATGGCCGCTGACGGTCCGCAGATTGATTTTTCCGCCGATGCGGAACGCCAGAAAATGTCCGCCGAAGGGCTGATGGGGCCTTTCGCCCTTACCGACCCGGCTGCAGGCACCACCGGGCCGTGGTACACCAACGGCATCTTTGGGCTGACCGCAGGCTGGGATCTCGATCTGTGGGGAAAAAATCGCGCCCGGGTCGAGGCCCGGATTGGCAAAGTGAATGCGCAAAAAGCGGAGCTGGAGCAGACCCGCCAGCTGCTGGCCAGCAGCGTGGCGCGGCTCTACTGGGAGTGGCAAACTCAGGCCGCCGCAGGGGAGGTTCTCGCGCAGATCAAACATGAGCAGGACAACATAATCGGCGCCGATCGCGAACTGTATCAGCACGGGATCACCTCCTCCGTTGAAGGGGTGGAAACCGATATCGACGCCAACAAAACCGAAGAACAGCTGGCAGAAGTCAACGGGAAGATGAAAGCCGTTGAGGCGCGTCTGGTCGCGCTGACGAATTCTTCCTCCGTAACGCTTACGCAGCATGCGCTGCCGACGGTTGACGCCGCGTTACCGCCGACGCTCGGTTATGAGCTGCTGGCACGCCGTCCGGATCTTCAGGAGGCGCACTGGTATATCGAAGCCTCCATGAGCGAGGTGGAGGCCGCCAGAGCGGCTTTCTATCCTGACGTGAACCTGATGGCGTTCTTACAGCAGGATGCCCTCCATCTGAGCGATCTGTTTCGCGCTTCAGCGCAGCAGATGGGCGTGACCGCCGGGCTTACGCTGCCGATCTTCGACAGCGGCAGGCTGAACGCCAGCCTGGATATCGCTCAGGCGCAAAATAATCTCTCGGTGGCAAACTACAACAAAGCGGTGGTCGAAGCGGTCAATCAGGTGGCGCGCACGGCCAGTGAAGTCGAAACGCTGACGGCGAAGAACCACCATCAGCAGCAGGTTGAAAAAGATGCGGCGCGGGTTGTGGCGCTGGCGCAGGCGCGCTTCAGCGCGGGGATCGTTGCGGGCTCGCGGGTCAGTGAAGCCAGGATCCCGGCCCTCAGGGAAGACCTCGCCGGATTGTTGCTGAAAGGTCAGTATGTCGACGCCACGCTGCAGCTGACGTCGGCGCTGGGCGGTGGCTATCATCATGGCTAAAAATGGTCATTATCTATACTTACCTCTTTGCAGTTTTTCAGGAGGTGAGTATGACCAGAGTAGCGATAGTGACCGCATCGGATTCCGGGATTGGTAAAACCACGGCGCTGATGCTCGCAGAGCGCGGGTTTGATATTGGCGTCACCTGGCACTCGGATGAAAAAGGGGCGCTGGAAACCTGCCGCGAAGTTGAAGCGCAGGGGCAGCGCGCAGAGGCTATCCATCTTGATTTAAGCGCGCTGCCGGAAGGCGCAAAGGCTATTGAAACGCTGATTGCGCGTTTTGGTCGGCTGGACGTGCTGGTTAACAATGCCGGAGCGATGACCAAAGCGCCGTTCCTTGAGATGCCGTTTGACGACTGGCGGAACATTTTCACCGTCGACGTAGACGGCGCGTTTCTCTGTTCGCAGATTGCCGCCCGGCAGATGGTGAAGCAGGGGGAAGGGGGGCGGATTGTGAATATCACCTCGGTGCACGAGCACACGCCGCTGCCGGAGGCCAGCGCCTACACGGCGGCAAAACACGCGCTTGGCGGGTTAACCAAATCCATGGCGATGGAACTGGTCAAGCACAACATTCTGGTGAACGCCGTCGCGCCGGGCGCCATTGCCACACCGATGAACGACATGGACGACAGCGAAGTGAAGGAGGGCTCAATGCCGGAAATCCCGCTGGCAAGACCGGGCCACACCAGAGAGATTGCCAGCCTGGTGGCATGGCTGTGCGACAGCGACGCCAGCTACACGACGGGGCAATCGTTTATTGTCGACGGGGGCTTTATGCTGGCGAACCCGCAGTTTAAGCCGGAGGGGTAGTTTTCCCTCACCCTAACCCTCTCCCAAAGGGAGAGGGAACTAAAAACACCCTCTCCCTTTGGGAGAGGGCCGGGGTGAGGGGAGGAGACCGCACTCACTCCTCATCCCGCGTCTTATCCCGGTGCTTCAGCCACAGCCTGACCCCAATCACCGCCGCAACCACCAGAATCAACCACGCCCAGTGCTTCAGGTGCTGGTCGAGATTATGCAGCCACGGGCCAATCACTTCGCCCCCGACGTAGCCGAGCGTCGTAAAGATCAGCGCCCAGGCAATCGCACCAAGAACATTGAGCGGCAGGAAAATTTTTGGCGGCAGATGGCTGGCGCCAATCAGTATCGGCCCGATAATGCGAAAGCCATACATAAAGCGCGTGCCGATGACGAACAGATAGGGATGACGTTGAATGAGCCGTTGAGCGCGGCGAATTTTCTTCTGATGCTTTGCGAAACGCTTAAGCAGCGTGGGCCCGAAGCGCAGCCCGAGAAAGTAGAGCAGCTGATCGCCAATCATTCCACCGAGCGCGACCGCTGCTACGACCAGCGGGAATTTCAGCAATCCCTGATGCGCGGCGACGCCGCCTAACAGCGTGATGGTTTCACCTTCTGCCACGCTACCGACGACCAGCGCGGCATAGCCATATTGTTCAATGAGTGCGTTAATATCCATTACGTAAATGTTATCTCCCTCAGCGTACCTCGTTTAATCATATACCCCATGAATCAACAGCGGGGAAATCAACGGAAATTTCCCACTGTACAGAAAATAATCTAAAGCCTGCATTATACTTAAGGTATCGCTGACGGGCCGACAACAAGGGGGCGCTATGAACCATGTCTGGGGACTTTTCTCCCATCCCGATCGTGAGATGCATGTCATTAAAAGTGAGAACGAAACGGTCTCGCATCATTACACGCACCACGTGCTGCTGATGGCTGCGGTGCCGGTAATATGCGCTTTTATCGGAACAACACAAATCGGCTGGAACTTCGGTGACGGCACCGTGGTTCAGCTTTCCTGGTTTACCGGACTCTATCTGGCCATCGTTTTTTATGGCCTGATGCTGGCGGGTGTTGCGGTAATGGGGCGCGTCATTCACTGGATGGCGCGTAACTATCCGCAACGTCCATCGCTGGCGCACTGTATGGTCTTTGCCGGATATGTCGCGACCCCGCTCTTCTTAAGCGGTATTGTTGCGCTCTATCCACTGGTCTGGCTGTGCGCGCTGATCGGTACCATTGCCCTCTTTTACACCGGGTATCTGCTGTATCTGGGGGTTCCAACCTTCCTGAATATCAATAAAGAAGAAGGCCTGAGTTTTTCCAGTTCAACACTCGCTATTGGGGTGCTGGTGCTGGAGGCGCTACTGGCGCTGACGGTTATTCTTTGGGGTTACGGATACCGTCTCTTCTGAGTTCACTGCATTGCTGGCGTAAATGCCAGCAATGCAGCATCTGTTCACGATTATCCGCTGGCGACAACGCCCGGTGACCGCTATGATGCCGAAGCCAGCCTGTGTTTATCCGTTGATACAGGCGGTGTACGTCATGACGTGCGTGAATAATTATCAGAAGTCTCACCATGCTGAAATTCCGAGTCTCTTTACTTAGCCTGGCGCTGTTGCTGGGCGCGTCCGCTGCCGTGCCGGCCGTCGCTAAAACGCCCGCGGTGACCGCCGCTGCTGCTCAGCCGCAAATTGCGTCCGGCAGCGCGATGATTGTCGATCTCAACACCAATAAGGTGATCTACGCCAGCCATCCGGACCTGGTGCGCCCGATCGCCTCAATAACCAAATTAATGACCGCGATGGTGGTGCTTGATGCCCATCTGCCGCTGGACGAAAAATTGAAAGTGGATATCAGCCACACGCCGGAGATGAAGGGGATCTACTCTCGCGTGCGGCTGAACAGTGAAATCAGCCGTAAAAATATGCTGCTGCTGGCGCTGATGTCGTCTGAAAACCGTGCGGCGGCGAGCCTGGCGCACCACTATCCGGGCGGCTACGACGCCTTTATCCGCGCGATGAACGCGAAAGCCAAAGCGCTGGGGATGACCAATACGCATTATGTTGAACCGACGGGTCTGTCGATCAACAACGTCTCCACGGCCCGCGATCTGACGAAACTGCTGATTGCCAGCAAACAATATCCGCTGATTGGTCAGCTCAGCACCACCCGTGAAGAGATGGCGACCTTTGCGAACCCGGCCTATACGCTGCCGTTCCGCAACACTAACCATTTGGTATACCGCGATAACTGGAATATTCAGTTAACCAAAACCGGCTTTACCAACGCGGCAGGACACTGTCTGGTGATGCGCACCGTGTTTAACGGTAAACCGGTGGCGCTGGTGGTGATGGATGCCTTCGGCAAATATACCCACTTCGCGGACGCGAGCCGCCTGCGTACCTGGATTGAAACCGGGAAAGTGCAGCCCGTGCCGGCCGCAGCATTGACGTATAAAAAGCAGAAAGCGGAACAGATGGCGACGGCGCAGAACGATTGAGTCGTTTGTGCGCGCTGATGCCCTCACCCCGACCCTCTCCCACAGGGAGAGGGAGAAAACACTAAAAACGGTAACCCAGGTTACCGTTTTGCGTTTATTCCGGCAGCGTCCAGTCCCCATCGTTGAGCGAGCGCTGCATAATCACCGTATCCCGCCAGTCGCCTTTCTTATACCCCACGCTGCGCAGCTGACCGACAATCTCGAAGCCGTGCTTTTTATGCAGCCGCAGCGAGCCGGCATTATTGTTGCCATCTCCCACAACGGCAATCATCTGCCGCCACGGGCCTTGCTCGCAGCGGGCGATCAGCGCATCCATTAATGCCGAACCAAAACCGCGCCCGGTAATGCTGGCATCCACGTAAATCGACTCTTCCAGGGTATAGCGGTAGGCGTGTCGCGGGCGGTAAGGCGTGGCGTAGCAGTAGCCCACCACGATGCCGCGATACAGCGCGATAAGCCACGGTAAACCGCTCTCAGCCACGCTTTTCATTCGATGACGCATTTCGTCGATGGTAGGGGGGACTTCTTCAAATGACGCGCGCCCGTGCAGCACATGCCATGCATAGATGGCGGCGATGGCATGCACATCATCGGGAAGGGCATCGCGCACTTCCAGTTCGGTCTCGGATAAAACATCAACAGCCGACATGATGTGCCTGCTCCTCGTTATAGAAAGCCGGAGAAACGTTCCTCCGGCGTCAGACGGTTACTCTATTACGATTAAGGCGCGCTAAACAATCTCTCAAATTTGGCTATAGGAATTAATCAGACGCTTGCGTTACGCGCTGCTCCGCATCTGCCTCTTCTTTCCAGTATTTCTTCCGCGTTGTTTTACCAATGCCGGGATTCATGCTGTTTGTAGGGTCATTCTCGCGATAAAACTGCTTAAGTGCGTCAGGGGCTTTATAAAGATGCCCGACGTTATGTTCCGCAGGATATTGTGCGCCGCGTTCACGCAGCAGGGCGAGCATCTGCTCCTTCAGTTCGTGCGCATCGACCCCTTTTTTGACGATGTAATCCTGATGGAAGACATAACACATAAAGTGGCCGTAATAGAGCTTATGCACCAGCTTGCTGTCGATTTCCGGCGGGAGGTGCTCAAACCACTCGGTGTCGTTACGTCGCAGGGCGATATCCAGCGCCAGAATATCTTCCACCTCTTCCGAATGCACCGCCTGATAACGGATAGCGGCGCCTGCGGCGGCAAAACGGTGCAGGAACGCTTTGCTGCCCTCTTCAGGCGTACAGGCAAAGAAATCCCCTTCGGCGGTTTTGAAGAATTCGGTCAGCCAGGACTGCGCTTCGGCAATTCCGTCCCCGGCCATTTTCAGCAGCAGGTGGTGCTCGTACTTATCGCGCCAGGTTTTCATTCGCTCCGGCAGATGCGCCGGGAAAACGTTGCCCAGCTTCTGCATAAAGCGGTCGGTGAAGTGAGGTTTGAACAGCGACACTTTCTCCAGCATCGCATCGGTGCGTCCCTTCATGGTGAAGAAGAACGGCATTTTGTCGGTGCCGAGCTTGTCGATCATCAGGAACGTATCTTTGCCGTAACGCTCGGCGATGTCGTAAATGTCCCGGTGCATGTACTCGCCCGCTACCGGCAGATGGGTGAATTCGCCCAGAATATGGCGACGGATTTCGGTCAACACCTCAGGCTGATTGGTGCCGATGTAAAACACCTGCTGCTTTTTCTCCGCCGGGAAGGTATCCAGACGCACGGCAAACACGGCCAGCTTCCCGGCGCAGCCGGAGGATTCAAACAGGCGGTCCGGGTCGGCGTTGTAGCGCGCTGGCGTATCGGCGTCGATATCCCGCACGCGGGTCACGTAGTCGTGATCGTGCGCATGACGACCGTCGTGCTGCACGTCTTCGTCCTTCACGCGATCGTCGTCAAGCTTGCTGAGGATCTGTTCCGGCGTCGCGCCGAGATCGATGCCCAGATGGTTCACCAGCGTCAGCTTGCCGTTCTCGTCAATACGGGCAAACAGGGACATCTCGGTGTAGGCCGGGCCGCGCTGCACCAGCGAGCCGCCGGAGTTGTTGCAAATCCCTCCGACCACTGAGGCGCCAATACAGGAGGAGCCAATCACCGAGTGCGGCTCGCGGCCCAGCGGCTTAAGCGCTTTTTCCAGGGAGTAGAGCGTCGTGCCGGGGAACGCGAGCACCTGCTCGCCTTTATCCAGCAGGTGCAGCTTGTCGAGGCGCAGGGTGCTGATAATCACGATGTCGCGATCGTAATCGTTGCCGTTCGGCGTGGAGCCTTCGGTCAGGCCAGTATTGGCGGCCTGCATTAAAATAATCTTGTCGGCGGCGACGCAGGCGCTCAGGACGCGCCACAGCTCCAGCAGCGTGCCGGGGAAGACCACCGCCAGCGCCTCGCCCTGACCGGAGCGGAAACCCTTACGGTAGCGGGCGGTTTTGGCCGGGTCGGTAAGCAGGTGAGAGGAGCCAACCAGGCGCGACAGTTCGTTAATAAAAGCCGTGTTATCGTTTGTTCGAACAGAAGTCATCTTCCACTCCTTGTGGTGGGGCAAATTTCTCGCTGTAAAGCATAGCGCGATTAACTGTTAAGCGGTCGAGTATTCACGAGAAAAATCAGAGAATAACCCTGCAACGTTTCGAGGGTTTGTGGCACACTGCGCTTTTCGCACGGTATGGCCGAGATCGTCCGGCGGTTATTGATGAGAGAGTAAAACGACATGAAATGGCTATGTTCTGTAGGTGTCGCCGTCAGCCTGGCGCTGCAACCTGCGCTGGCAGAGGATTTGTTTGGTAATCACCCGCTCACGCCTGAAGCACGGGACGCGTTTGTCACGGAATTGCTCAAAAAAATGACGGTCGATGAGAAAATCGGCCAGCTGCGCCTTATCAGCGTCGGCCCGGATAACCCGAAAGAGGCCATCCGCGAGATGATCAAAGACGGGCAGGTAGGGGCCATCTTTAATACCGTCACCCGACAGGATATCCGCAAGATGCAGGATCAGGTGATGGATCTCAGCCGCCTGAAAATTCCGCTGTTCTTCGCCTATGACGTGGTGCACGGCCAGCGTACCGTTTTCCCGATTAGCCTCGGTTTAGCCTCCTCCTTTAACCTCGACGCGGTGAAAACCGTTGGGCGCGTGTCGGCTTATGAAGCGGCGGACGACGGCCTGAACATGACCTGGGCGCCAATGGTGGACGTCTCGCGCGATCCGCGCTGGGGCCGCGGCTCGGAAGGCTTTGGTGAAGACACCTATTTAACCTCCACGATGGGGAAAACCATGGTGGAAGCGATGCAGGGCAAAAGCCCGGCGGATCGCTACTCGGTGATGACCAGCGTCAAACACTTCGCGGCCTATGGCGCAGTGGAGGGCGGGAAAGAGTACAACACCGTCGACATGAGCCCGCAGCGCCTGTTCAACGACTACATGCCGCCGTACAAAGCAGGGCTGGATGCGGGCAGCGGCGCGGTAATGGTGGCGCTGAACTCGCTGAACGGCACGCCTGCGACCTCCGATTCCTGGCTGCTGAAAGACGTGCTGCGCGACCAGTGGGGCTTTAAGGGCATCACCGTTTCCGACCACGGCGCGATTAAAGAGTTGATTAAACACGGTACCGCCTCCGATCCGGAAGACGCCGTGCGCGTGGCGCTCAAGTCCGGCATCAACATGAGCATGAGCGACGAATACTACAGCAAATACCTGCCGGGGCTGGTGAAGAGCGGCAAGGTAACGATGGCGGAGCTGGACGATGCCGCGCGCCACGTGCTGAACGTGAAATACGACATGGGGCTGTTTAACGATCCGTACAGTCATCTTGGGCCGAAGGATTCCGACCCGGCAGATACCAATGCAGAAAGCCGTCTGCACCGCAAAGAAGCGCGTGACGTGGCGCGCGAAAGTCTGGTGCTGCTGAAAAACCGCCTCGACACGCTGCCGCTGAAAAAATCCGGCACTATTGCCGTGGTGGGCCCGCTGGCCGACAGCAAGCGCGACGTGATGGGCAGCTGGTCTGCGGCAGGCGTAGCCGATCAGTCCGTGACCGTGCTGACCGGGATCAAGAGTGCCGTGGGTGAAAACGCGAAAGTGGTGTACGCCAAAGGGGCGAACGTCACCAACGATAAAGACATCGTCACCTTCCTCAACCAGTACGAGGAAGCGGTGAAGGTCGATCCGCGCACGCCGAAGGAGATGATCGACGAGGCGGTAAATACCGCGAAACAGTCTGACGTGGTTGTCGCGGTCGTGGGCGAAGCGCAGGGTATGGCGCACGAGGCCTCCAGCCGTACTGACATCACCATCCCGCAGAGCCAGCGCGATCTGATCGCTGCCCTGAAAGCCACCGGCAAGCCATTGGTGCTGGTGCTGATGAACGGTCGTCCGCTGGCGCTGGTGAAAGAGGACCAGCAGGCTGACGCCATTCTGGAAACCTGGTTCGCCGGTACCGAAGGCGGTAACGCCATCGCCGACGTGCTGTTTGGTGATTACAACCCGTCGGGCAAGCTGCCGATGTCCTTCCCGCGCTCCGTCGGGCAGATCCCGGTCTACTACAGCCACCTGAACACCGGTCGCCCGTACAACGCCGACAAGCCGAACAAGTACACCTCCCGTTACTTCGACGAAGCTAACGGCCCGCTGTATCCGTTTGGTTACGGCCTGAGCTACACAACCTTCAAGGTTTCTGACGTGAAAATGTCGGCACCGAGCCTGAAGCGTGACGGCAAAGTTACCGCCAGCGTCGAGGTGACCAACACCGGCAAGCGCGAAGGGGCAACGGTGATTCAGATGTACGTGCAGGATGTCACCGCCTCGATGAGCCGTCCTGTTAAGCAGCTGCGCGGCTTCGAGAAGGTCAACCTGAAGCCTGGCGAAACCCAAACCATCAGCTTCCCGATTGACGTGGACGCGCTGAAGTTCTGGAACCAGCAGATGAAATACGATGCGGAGCCGGGCAAGTTTAACGTCTTTATCGGGGTGGATTCCGCCCGTGTGAATAAAGGCGAGTTCGAGCTGCTGTAACCTTCCTTCCTTTGCATCCCCCGGCTTCCGGGGGATGCGTCTTACCTTATGCTAAAAAGGCATTTTGCCGGGTAAATCCGCTGTTTTAAGCTACGCTTTTCTCTCAAGCCTCTGAAAAAGGCGATAAAAAAATGAGGATAGCGGAATGACGATTGCAAAGGGGATGTTGGGATCTGCGGTGCTGCTGGCGGCGCTGAGTCTGCCGTTACAGGCGGCGGAGCCGGTAAAAGTGGGCTCAAAGATCGATACCGAAGGCGCGCTGCTCGGCAATATTATTTTGCAGGTGCTGGAAAGCCACGGCGTGAAAACCGTCAATAAAGTCCAGCTCGGCACCACGCCCGTTGTGCGCGGGGCGATCACCTCCGGCGAGCTGGATATCTATCCGGAGTACACCGGCAACGGGGCATTCTTCTTCAAAGATGAAAACGATCCGGCATGGAAAAACGCTAAAGCCGGGTATGAGAAAGTCAAAAAACTCGACGCGGAACAGAACAAGCTGGTCTGGCTGACCCCAGCCCCGGCCAACAACACCTGGACTATCGCGGTGCGTAAGGACGTGGCGGAGAAAGGTAAGCTGACGTCTCTGGCGGATCTCAGCCGCTATCTAAAAGAGAAGGGCGATTTTAAGCTGGCAGCATCCGCGGAGTTTATCGAGCGTCCTGACGCGCTCCCGGCGTTCGAAAAAGCCTACGACTTCAAGCTCGACCAGGCGCAGCTGCTCTCGCTGGCGGGCGGGGATACGGCGGTAACCATCAAGGCGGCGGCACAGCAAACTTCCGGCGTTAACGCGGCCATGGCCTACGGCACCGACGGTCCGGTGGCGGCGCTCGGCCTGCAAACCCTGACCGATCCTAAAGGTGTACAGCCGATTTACGCCCCGACCCCGGTCGTGCGTGAGGCGGTGCTGAAAGCCTATCCGGAGATTGCCGACTGGCTCAAACCGGTCTTCGAAAAACTGGATGAAAAAACGCTGCAGCAGCTGAATGCCAGCATTGCCGTCGAGGGGCTGGATGCCAAAAAAGTGGCCGCCGACTTCCTGAAACAACAAGGGCTTGTGAAGTAACGGGAAAGGGCTGTGCCAATAAAATGTCATAACCGCGTACTGCTGCTGTTGGCCTGCGTGGCCATCGCGGCGGTCGCGCTGCCGTTTGTAAATGTCGCCCCTAACCGCCTGATGTCAGGGGAGGGGCGCTCTCTCTGGGATGTGTGGGCGTTCACGCCGTGGTGGCTGGCGGCGGCGCTGGCCGCGTGGGTTGCGCTTTCGCTCTGGCAAGGGCGCACGGCGCAGTGGCTGACGCTGCTCCTCTCCGAAGGGCTCTTCATCGTGCTGTTCTGGAGCGCCGGGCTGGCGGCGACGCATATGGCGTCGGCGGAAAGCCCGCTGGCGAGAACCACAATAGGCAGCGGCCTCTGGCTGTGGCTGGCGCTGTGTCTGCTGGCCAGCAGCGACGCCATTCGTCGACTCATCTCCAGCGCCGTCTGGCGCTGGGTGCTCAACGCGCAGATATGGTGCATTCCCTTGTTCCTGCTGTTCAGCGGTGAGCTGAATAATCTCTCGCTGCTGAAAGAGTACGCCAACCGTCAGGAGGTGTTTGATGATGCCCTGGCGCAACACCTGACGATCCTTTTTGGCACGCTAATCCCGGCTCTGCTGATCGGGATACCGCTCGGCATGTGGTGCTATCGTCATCCTTCACGTCAGGGGGGGATCTTTGCCGTGCTCAACGTGATCCAGACCATACCTTCCGTCGCGCTGTTTGGCCTGCTGATTGCCCCGCTGGCGGGGCTGGTGAAGTCGTTTCCGGTGCTGGGAACGCTTGGCATAGCCGGAACGGGGTTAACGCCCGCGCTTATCGCGCTGGTGCTGTATGCGCTGCTGCCGTTGGTGCGCGGTGTGGTCGCGGGGCTGAGTCAGGTCGCGCCGGATGTGCTGGAAAGCGCCCATGCGATGGGCATGAGCGCACGGCAGTGTTTCTGGAAAATTCAGCTGCCGCTGGCGCTGCCCCTGCTGCTGCGCAGCCTGCGGGTGGTGGCAGTACAAACCGTCGGCATGGCGGTGATTGCGGCGCTGATTGGTGCGGGCGGCTTTGGCGCGCTGGTGTTCCAGGGGCTGCTCAGCAGTGCCCTCGATCTGGTGTTGCTGGGCGTGGTTCCCACGATTGCGCTGGCGGTTGTCGTCGACGCGCTGTTTGCCTTATGGCTCGCGCTGCTCAGGAGAAGAGCCAATGATTGAATTTCACGATGTCAGTAAAACCTTTGCCGGTCGCCCGGCGGCGAGCCACCTGAACCTCAACTTTGCCGAGGGGGCGTTTTCCGTGCTGATTGGCACCTCGGGCTCGGGAAAATCCACCACCCTGAAGATGATCAACCGCCTGGTGGAGCATGACAGCGGGCTGATCCGCTTTGCAGGAGAAGAGATCCGCAGCCTCCCGGTGCTGGAGCTGCGCCGCCGGATGGGCTATGCCATTCAGTCTATCGGCCTGTTTCCGCACTGGACGGTGGCGCAGAACATCGCCACCGTGCTGCAGCTGGAGAAATGGTCGCGGGCAAAAATCGCTGACCGGGTGGATGAGCTGATGTCGCTGTTGGGGTTAGAGCCCGCGCTGCGCGATCGCTATCCGCACCAGCTTTCCGGAGGCCAGCAGCAGCGCGTGGGCGTGGCGCGCGCGCTGGCGGCTAACCCGCAGGTGCTGCTGATGGATGAACCCTTCGGCGCGCTGGATCCGGTCACGCGCGGGGCGCTGCAGGCGGAGATGACCCGCATTCACCGCATTCTCGGGCGCACGATCGTTCTCGTGACGCACGATATTGATGAAGCTCTGCGCCTGGCCGACCATCTGGTGCTGATGGATCATGGCGAAGTGGTGCAGCAGGGCTCGCCGCTTGAGCTATTAACATGGCCGAAGAACGACTTCGTGCGCGAGTTTTTTGGCCGCAGCGAGCTGGGCGTGAGGCTGCTCTCCCTGCGGACGGTCAGCGACTATATGCGTCGGGAGGAGCTCCCGGTGAGCGGCGAACCGCTGCAGGCGCAGATGAGCCTGCGGGATGCCCTCTCGGCGTTTGTCGCGCGACAGTGCGAGGTATTGCCCGTCTCGGACTCACGCGGGGCGCCGTGCGGAACCTTACA
Organism: Enterobacter cloacae complex sp. ECL352; assembly: GCF_020149545.1. Lineage (NCBI taxonomy): Bacteria > Pseudomonadati > Pseudomonadota > Gammaproteobacteria > Enterobacterales > Enterobacteriaceae > Enterobacter > Enterobacter cloacae complex sp. ECL352. Next base: position 768,284 of record NZ_CP083709.1, on the reverse strand, counting down.
TTTTCGCGATCTGCTGGCCGGGGAGGTGACGCGTGAAGGCACTGCGTGATCCGCTCCTCTGGCTGGTAGCGATCTTTGTCGCCTTACTGTTTCTGATGCCCCACAGCGCGGCGCTGTTTAACGCCCTTTTTCCCGGGCTGCCGCGGCCGGTCTATCAGCAGGAGAGCTTTATTAATCTCGCCCTGGCGCATTTCTGGCTGGTGGCGCTCTCAAGCGTCATTGCGGTTGTGTTGGGGGTAGGGGCAGGCATCGCGGTCACGCGGCCCGCGGGCAAGGAGTTTCGTCCGCTGGTGGAGACGATAGCGGCCATTGGTCAGACGTTTCCCCCGGTGGCGGTGCTGGCGATAGCGGTTCCGGTGATGGGCTTTGGCCAGCAGCCCGCCATTATTGCGCTGATTTTATACGGCGTATTGCCGGTGCTGCAGGGCACGCTGGCGGGCCTCGCGGCGGTACCGGCGTCGGTGCTGAGCGTGGCAGAAGGGATGGGGATGAGTCGCGGTCAGCGGCTGCGCAAGGTAGAACTGCCGCTTGCGGCACCGGTGATTATTGCCGGGATCCGCACGTCGGTGATTATTAACATCGGGACGGCGACCATTGCGTCTACGGTCGGTGCCAATACGCTGGGAACGCCGATTATTATCGGCCTGAGCGGGTTTAATACGGCTTACATTGTGCAGGGGGCTGTGCTGGTCGCGCTGGCGGCAATCGTCGTCGATCGCCTTTTTGAGCGGCTGGCGCTGTACCTCAGCCGACACCGCCGCGAACAATAAACGAGTATCCTGCCAGCATCACGCCGCCGATACCGCTCACGGCCATCAGGACAAAAAGGGTAATAATGGCCAGTTTGGTTGCCTTCATCATGTGCTCCTGTTGTTAACGGAACAATTATACGGTGAAGCGCAGCTGTTAATGAACCATTAAATGCCGTTATGGCTCATCCGGGCCAAGGGAATAAACCGGGTAACCATTCTCTCGCCATTCCGTCAGCAGCTGTTGCTGCGTGGCGGAGGGCACTTCGCCACACCAGACCAGCAGGGTCTGACCGTCGAAAAATTCGGGCTTAAGCTGCGCCAGCGAGTGCGCCAGAACATCCACGCGCCAGCCCTTCTGGGTCGCAATCCACGCTTCCAGCCACAGGCGGGTGGTATCGTGCACGTTCCAGCCGACCACCAGCGCATCTTTTCCGGCCTTGTTCTTCGCCGAGGCCAGACAGACGGCAATGTAGTTGATCAGCACCCCGTCGAGCATGCTGAGCAGCGCCTGCAGGGTGGACTGCTGGCACTGCAGACGTCGACGGAGCGGAATGAAAAGATGGCTGATCAGCGTCTGTGCCGGATAGTCGCGGCCCTGCTCTTTTATCCATGCGCGCAGGCGCTGAAGATTCCCCGCCTGCAGAAGCCGCAGCAGGGTTTCCTGCTGTTCGCGCCAGAGGTGTTGCGTGTCCGGGTCATCATGGCTCAGCAGGGACTTCACCTTGCCGACCTGCACTCCGTTGTCGATCCAGCTTTTAATTTCGCGGATGCGGTCGATATCGGCCTCATTGAAAAGGCGATGCCCACCGTCGGTCCTTTGCGGTTTAAGCAATCCATACCGTCGCTGCCACGCCCGTAGCGTAACGGGATTGATATCACAAAGGAGTGCCACTTCACCTATCGTGTAAAGCGCCATATTCGCCCCCTGGCTTACGCGTTCCCAGCTTAACTGTAGACCCACTTTGGCGAACCAGGAAGGATTGATTGATTTTTGAACAAACAATGCGAAGCATGCGCGATATTCAGAAAAAGGTGTGATAACGGACACGATTTTGCGCTTTTTTGGGATGCTTCAAAGAAAGTAAACCCGCATCAGTGTATGTTACGCGTTTTTAGCGTGTGCGGTTTTGAGTATGTACGAGTTTAATCTGGTGCTGCTGTTGCTTCAGCAGATGTGCGTGTTTCTGGTCATTGCCTGGCTGATGAGCAAAACGCGCCTGTTTATCCCGCTGATGCAGGTTACCGTACGTCTGCCGCATAAGCTGCTCTGCTACGTCACCTTCTCTATTTTCTGCATCATGGGGACCTATTTTGGTCTCCATATCGAAGACTCTATTGCCAACACGCGCGCTATCGGCGCGGTGATGGGCGGGCTGCTGGGCGGTCCCGTCGTCGGTGGCCTTGTCGGCTTAACCGGGGGGCTGCATCGCTATTCTATGGGCGGGATGACGGCGCTCAGCTGCATGATCTCCACGATCGTGGAAGGGCTGCTCGGTGGGCTGGTGCACAGCTACATGATCAAACGCGGCCGCCCGGATAAAGTCTTTAGCCCACTTACCGCTGGTGCCATTACCTTTGTGGCCGAAGTGGCGCAGATGGCGATCATTCTGCTCATTGCCCGTCCGTTTGAAGATGCGCTGCACCTGGTCAGCAGTATTGCCGCCCCGATGATGGTCACCAACACCGTGGGTGCGGCGCTGTTTATGCGCATTCTGCTCGACAAGCGCGCCATGTTTGAGAAGTACACCTCGGCGTTTTCCGCCACGGCGCTGAAGGTCGCCGCCTCGACCGAAGGGATCCTGCGCCAGGGGTTTAACGAAGAGAACAGCATGAAGGTCGCGCAGGTGCTCTACAAGGAGCTGGATATCGGCGCGGTGGCCATAACCGACCGCGAGCGGCTGCTGGCCTTTACCGGCACCGGGGACGATCACCATCTGCCGGGTAAACCGATCTCCTCAGCCTACACGCTGCGCGCCATTGAAACCGGTGAGGTGGTGTATGCCGACGGTAACGAAGTGCCTTACCGCTGTTCGCTGCATCCGCAGTGCAAGCTGGGCTCCACGCTGGTAATTCCGCTGCGCGGGGAAAATCAGAGGGTGATGGGCACTATCAAGCTGTATGAGGCAAAAAACCGTCTGTTCAGCTCCATCAACCGCACGCTGGGGGAGGGGATTGCCCAGCTGCTGTCCGCGCAAATTCTGGCCGGGCAGTATGAACGGCAGAAAGCCCTGCTGACGCAGTCCGAAATTAAGCTGCTGCATGCCCAGGTCAACCCGCATTTCCTGTTTAATGCCCTCAACACGCTCAAAGCGGTTATCCGCCGTGACAGCGATCAGGCCGCGCAGCTGGTGCAGTTTCTGTCGACCTTTTTCCGCAAGAACCTGAAACGGCCGTCTGAGATTGTGACTCTCGCCGATGAGATTGAGCACGTGAATGCCTATCTGCAGATTGAGCAGGCGCGTTTCCAGTCGCGCCTGCAGGTGACGCTCTCCGTTCCGGACGAGCTGGCGTATCAGCATCTCCCGGCCTTTACCCTGCAGCCTATTGTCGAAAACGCCATTAAACACGGCACGTCACAGCTTCTGGGGACAGGGGAGATAACCATTGCCGCCAGCCGTTTCAACCACCATCTGGTGCTGGACATTGAAGATAATGCCGGGCTTTACCAGCCTTCCGCCTCCGGCGGTTTGGGAATGAGCCTGGTGGATAAACGCCTGCGCGCTCATTTTGGCGACGACTGCGGCATTACCGTCGCCTGTGAGCCAGACCGATTTACCCGTATTACCGTACGACTGCCGCTGGAGGAAAACGCATGTTAAGAGTGCTGATTGTGGATGACGAGCCGCTGGCACGGGAAAACCTGCGCGTTCTGCTGCAGGAGCAGCCTGATATTGAGATTGTGGGGGAGTGCGCGAACGCCATTGAGGCTATCGGCGCGGTGCACAAGCTGCGCCCGGACGTGCTGTTCCTCGATATTCAGATGCCCCGCATCAGCGGGCTGGAGATGGTCGGCATGCTCGACCCGGCGCATCGCCCCTATATCGTGTTTCTGACGGCGTTCGACGAATATGCCGTTAAGGCCTTTGAGGAGCACGCGTTTGACTATCTACTCAAGCCGATTGAAGAGAAGCGTCTGGAAAAAACGCTCACCCGTTTACGCCAGGAGCGAACCGTACAGGACGTCACGCTGCTGCCGGAAAACCAGCAGCCGCTGAAGTTTATCCCCTGCACCGGGCACAGCCGAATCTACCTTCTGCAGATGGATGACGTGGCGTTTGTCAGCAGCCGCCTGAGCGGGGTGTTTGTCACCAGCGCGGAAGGGAACGAAGGGTTCACCGAGCTGACCCTGCGCACGCTGGAGAGCCGCACGCCGCTGATCCGCTGCCACCGCCAGTATCTGGTGAACATGGCGCACCTGAAGGAGATCCGCCTGGAAGATAACGGCCAGGCCGAGCTGGTGCTGCGTGCCGGGCAAACGGTACCCGTCAGCCGTCGCTATCTCAAGAGTTTGAAAGAGGCGATTGGCCTGTAAAACTGGTACACTGCGCGCCATTGCATCATCGACATTCGAAGGCTCTATGCTAAGTAACGACATTCTTCGTAGCCTGCGCTACACCCTGAAAGCAAACAATAACGACATGGTGCGCATTCTTGCGCTGTCGGACATGGAATCCACGTCTGCCGGTTTCGATACCTGGATGACCAAAGAGGATGAAGAGGGGTTTGTTCGCTGCCCGGACATTATTCTGTCGGGTTTCCTGAACGGCCTGATTTACGATAAGCGTGGCAAAGATCCCGCCGCGCCGGAGCTGGCGCTGGAGCGCCGCGTGAACAACAACACGGTGCTGAAAAAGCTGCGCATCGCGTTCTCGCTGAAAACGGACGATATCGTGGCGATCATGACTGAGCAAAAATACCGCGTATCCGTCCCGGAAGTGACCGCCATGATGCGCGCGCCGGATCATAAAAACTACCGCGAGTGCGGCGACCAGTTTCTGCGTAATTTCCTGCGCGGGCTGACCCACCGGGTGCATCACCCGAAAGCGTGATTGCGGAATGGATGCGGCATGATGCCCTCACCCCGACCCTCTCCCACGGGGAGAGGGAGAAAACAAAATGCCATAAAAAAAGCCGGAGATTATCTCCGGCTTTTTTGTTATTTCACCTGCTGGCCAGGCTTCGCGCCTTCGTCAGGGCTTAACAGGAAGATATCTTTCCCGCCAGGGCCTGCGGCCATCACCATCCCTTCAGAGATGCCGAAGCGCATTTTGCGTGGGGCCAGGTTCGCCACCATCACGGTTTGACGACCGATCAGCACCTGCGGGTCCGGATACGCAGAACGGATGCCTGAGAAGACGTTACGCTTCTCGCCGCCCAGATCCAGCGTCAGGCGCAGCAGCTTGTCAGAACCTTCCACGAATTCCGCGTTTTCGATCAGCGCCACGCGCAGGTCAACTTTGGCGAAATCATCAAAGGTAATGGTTTCCTGAATCGGATCGTCCGCCAGCGGGCCGGTAACTGGTGCCGCAGCCGCCTTCACCTCTTCTTTAGACGCTTCCACCAGGGCTTCAACCTGCTTCATCTCGATGCGGTTATACAGCGCTTTAAAGGTGTTCACCTTGTGGCCGAGCAGCGGCTGCGCCATGGCATCCCAGGTCAGTTCGGTGTTCAGGAACGCTTCAGCGCGGGCAGCCAGCTGTGGCAGAACCGGCTTCAGGTAGGTCATCAGCACGCGGAACAGGTTGATGCCCATGGAGCAGATGGCCTGCAGATCGGCATCGCGACCTTCCTGTTTCGCGACAACCCACGGTGCCTGCTCGTCCACATAGCGGTTCGCCAGGTCAGCCAGGGCCATGATTTCGCGCACCGCTTTACCGAACTCACGGGTTTCCCACGCGTCGCCAATGGTGGCTGCCGCGTCGGTAAAGGTTTTGTAGAGGGCAGGGTCAGCCAGTTCAGCCGCCATTACGCCGTCAAAGCGTTTGGCGATAAAGCCCGCGTTACGGGAGGCCAGGTTTACCACCTTGTTGACGATGTCCGCGTTCACGCGCTGCACGAAATCTTCCAGGTTCAGGTCGATATCGTCGATGCGGGATGAGAGCTTCGCGGTGTAGTAGTAGCGCAGGCTGTCCGCGTCGAAGTGGTTCAGCCAGGTGCTGGCTTTGATGAACGTCCCGCGAGACTTGGACATCTTCGCGCCGTTCACCGTCACGTAGCCGTGTACGAACAGGTTGGTTGGCTTGCGGAAGTTGCTGCCTTCCAGCATCGCCGGCCAGAACAGGCTGTGGAAGTAAACGATGTCTTTACCGATGAAGTGATACAGCTCGGCAGTGGAATCTTTCTTCCAGTATTCGTCGAAGCTGACGGTATCGCCGCGCTTGTCGCACAGGTTCTTGAAGGAGCCCATGTAGCCGATTGGCGCGTCCAGCCAGACGTAAAAGTATTTGCCCGGCGCGTTCGGGATTTCAAAGCCGAAGTACGGCGCATCGCGGGAGATATCCCACTGCTGCAGGCCGGATTCGAACCACTCCTGCATTTTGTTCGCCACCTGCTCCTGCAGCGCGCCGCTGCGGGTCCACGCCTGCAGCATTTCGCTGAAGGACGGCAGGTCGAAGAAGAAGTGCTCGGAGTCACGCATGACAGGGGGGGCGCCAGAAACCACGGATTTCGGCTCGATAAGCTCGGTCGGGCTGTAGGTCGCGCCGCACACTTCGCAGTTATCGCCGTACTGGTCCGGGGATTTACATTTCGGACAGGTGCCTTTGACGAAACGGTCCGGCAGGAACATGCCTTTTTCCGGATCGTACAGCTGAGAGATGGTGCGGTTTTTGATAAAACCGTTCTCTTTCAGACGGTTGTAGATCAGCTCCGACAGCTCGCGGTTTTCATCGCTGTGCGTGGAGTGATAGTTGTCATAGCTGATGTCAAAGCCAGCGAAATCGGTCTGATGCTCCTGACTCATTTCGGCAATCATCTGCTCCGGGGAGATCCCCAGCTGCTGCGCTTTCAGCATGATCGGCGTGCCGTGAGCATCGTCCGCACAGATGAAGTTAACCTCGTGGCCGCGCATTCGCTGGTAACGGACCCAGACATCAGCCTGGATATGCTCCAGCATGTGGCCGAGGTGGATTGAGCCGTTGGCGTACGGCAGTGCGCACGTTACCAGAATTTTCTTCGCGACTTGAGTCATAGTAGGCATTACTTCTTTTAACTGTGAAAAGGGTTTTTGATATTACCAAAAGGGGCATTATTAAGTAAGCACAAACCACGGCCTTTCAGGTAAACTTGTTCATCTAAGGTCTTATTCACAAGAACAAAGGAGTCGGGATGAGTTCTCAATCCCAGGCCAAATCACCGGAAGCCTTACGAGCAATGGTCGCCGGGACGCTGGCTAACTTTCAGCATCCAACCCTGAAGCACAATCTTACTACGCTGAAAGCGTTACACCACGTTGCCTGGCTCGATGATACGCTGCATATCGAGCTGCAGATGCCGTTCGTCTGGACCAGCGCCTTTGACGCGCTGAAAGAGCAGACCAGCTCTGAGCTGCTGCGCATTACCGGTGCGAAGGCGATTGACTGGAAGCTGAGCCACAGCATTGCCACGCTGAAGCGCGTGAAAAACCAGCCTGGCGTGAACGGCGTGAAAAATATCATTGCCGTCAGTTCGGGCAAGGGCGGTGTGGGGAAATCCTCTACCGCCGTTAACCTGGCGCTGGCGCTGGCGGCGGAAGGGGCAAAGGTCGGTATTCTGGATGCGGATATCTACGGCCCGTCTATTCCGAACATGCTGGGCGCGGAAAACCAGCGCCCCACCTCGCCGGACGGGACCCACATGGCGCCAATTATGGCGCACGGTCTGGCGACCAACTCCATCGGTTACCTGGTGACTGACGATAACGCCATGGTCTGGCGCGGCCCGATGGCCAGCAAAGCGCTGCTGCAGATGCTGCAGGAGACAATGTGGCCGGATCTGGATTATCTGGTGCTGGACATGCCGCCGGGCACCGGTGACATTCAGCTGACGCTGGCGCAGAACATTCCGGTCACGGGGGCGGTCGTCGTGACTACGCCGCAGGATATCGCGCTGATCGACGCCAAAAAAGGCATCGTGATGTTCGAGAAGGTGGAAGTGCCGGTGCTCGGTATCGTCGAGAACATGAGCATGCACATCTGCAGCAACTGCGGTCACCACGAACCTATCTTCGGTACGGGTGGCGCAGAAAAACTGGCCGCGAAGTACCACACTCAGCTGCTGGGGCAGATGCCGCTGCACATTACCCTCCGTGAAGATCTGGACAGCGGAAAGCCGACGGTGGTCAGCCGCCCGGACAGCGAATTTGCAGAAATGTATCGCCAGCTGGCGGGACGCGTTGCGGCGCAGCTCTACTGGCAGGGTGAAATCATTCCGGGGGAAATCGCGTTCCGCGCGGTGTAATTCCTCTGCTCTGAATTGCCGGGTGGCGCTTCGCTTACCCGGCCTACAAACGGCACCATCACGTAGGTCGGGTAAGGCGAAGCCGCCACCCGACTTTAACCCAACCGATAGTGCATCAAATAATACTCTCCGTCCGGAGAATCACCCGTCGCCTCTATGTGCCAGCCGTGTCGCTGGTAAAACGCAATAGCCCGCGCATTCTTCACCAGACACTTAAGTGAACCCTTACTGGTAAACGTCTTCTGTACGTGTTCAAGCAACTCATGCCCGACGCCCAGGCTCTGATACTGCGGATCGACAAACAGGTTGTGCAGGAAATTATCGTTCGTCCAGACGGAGGCAAAACCCAGGCGATGACCGTTCTGAACAGCAACCCAAATCACTTCGTCGCGGGTTGCCGCGTCAAAGTCTTCAAGCTGCCAGTCTGCACTGTCCAGCCATGGCCAGGCTTCGCGCCGGGCGTGGAGGTAGAGCGTGCGCAGGAAAGGACGATCGCTTTCCTGCCAGGGGCGAATCAGAATTGCGTTAGCGGTGATAGAAAATATCTCCATTGTAGGCTTTGTAGATCTTGCCATCAGCATCGCCAATCAGCACGTAGTTCTCACCCATGTAGGTCCAGTGGGTTCCGGCATCCGGAGCCGGCAGGTTACGCAGCTGGTACTGTTTGATGGTGTATTCCGGCGTTTGATACTGCGCCGGCGCCGTGTCGCCAATCTTGAATTTCGTAAAGTCCGCGATGAACTCTTGTTCTTCATAGGCCTTGATGCCGGATGCTGCTTGTGGCGCTGCATTCGCCGCGCTTCCCAGAGACATCGCGACACCAAGAAGCAGCCATTTACACTTAGCCATTTTTTCTCCAGTTGAACGGTTTTTAAGTTTGTTTTTGCCTGTCAACAATACGGCAACCTGCCTATTTTAAATATCAGACTATGGCTTGTTCGATAAAAAATGTAACAAAAATGAACCTATCTGATAATCGTTTTGCATTTGGTATGCCTAATCGATGACATGATCATTACCATCATACAGACGCGACAATTCTTTACAGCGTGATGGCGTATTGCTCGTTAAGATGACCTTCGTTGAAACATGAGGTCACAATGGATAACCGCAAAATCAGTCGACTGCGCCGCTGGGTGCGGGAAGGGATCATACTCGTTCTGCTGACGCTGGCCGTAGTGTGGGGTGTTGATCGGTATCGAAAACCGACACTCCCCGCCAGTTTTAGTGCAACACCTATGCAGAGCATCGATGGCAATATTCACGATATCGCGGCGCTTAGCCATGAACGGCCGCTGCTGATTTACGTCTGGGCGACCTGGTGCAGCATATGCCGTTACACGACGCCTTCGGTCAATAAACTGGCGAAAGAGGGGGGCAACGTCGTAAGCATTGCCATGCGTTCCGGCGATGATGCAAAACTTGCGCGCTGGGTTGAAAAGAAACAGCTGAAAATGCCGGTGATTAACGATGAAAATGGTGCGTTGTCGCAGCAGTGGCAGGTGAGCGTCACGCCGACGCTGGTCATTGTGTCGAAGGGTAATGTGGTCAGCACCACGACGGGCTGGACGAGTTACTGGGGTTTAAAATTAAGAATGTGGTGGGCAGGCGTATAAAAATAACCCCTCTCCCGGCGGAAGAGGGGTGTCGTATTACTTAGCCAGAACTTCCTGCGCGGTGCGCTCAACCAGAGACAGCAGGATTTTAATATCTTCCAGCGTCACGGTTGGGTTCAGCAGCGTCAGCTTCAGGCAGGTGACGCCGTTGTGCTCGGTCACACCAACGTTCGCACGGCCAGATTCCAGCAGCGCATCACCAATTTTCTGGTTTAGCAGGGCGATGCCCGCGTCATCCATCTGAACCTGTCCGCGGAAGCGGAACAGAACGCTTGCCAGCTGTGGCTGCATAACCAGTTCCAGAGCAGGCTGCTCTTCCACGTAGGCCGCAACCTGCTGCGCCAGGGTCACGCCGTGATCGATGATCGCCGCGTATTGCTCCTGCCCCAGCGCTTCCAGGCTCATCCACAGCTTCAGCGCGTCAAAACGACGGGTGGTCTGCAGAGATTTGGACACCAGGTTAGGCACGCCCGCTTCTTCGTCGAACTCAGAGTTCAGGTAGGCCGCCTGATAGCGCATCAGCTCATAGTGACGCGCTTCTTTTAGCAGGAACGCGCCGCAGCTGATGGTCTGGAAGAACTGCTTGTGGAAGTCCAGAGTGACGGAATCCACCAGCTCGATGCCGTCCAGGTAGTGACGATAGTGCTCAGACATCAGCAGCGCGCCGCCCCAGGCCGCATCAACGTGTACCCAGATGTTCTGCTTCGCGGCCAGCTCTGCAATCGCACGCAGCGGGTCGATAGCACCGGCATCGGTGGTACCTGCCGTCGCGACGATCGCAAGAATCTGCTCGCCGTTCGCGTTGCACTGTTCGATTTTCGCCGCCAGATCGGTCAGATCCATGCGGGAGAATTCGTCCGTTTTCACCTGCACGACGGACTGGTAGCCCAGACCCATCAGCGCCATGTTTTTCTGCACGGAGAAGTGTGCGTTTTCGGAGCACAGCACGCGAATTTTGCGCAGATCGCCGACCAGCCCTTCCTGCTGAACGGAGTGACCCAGACGCGCGAAGAACGCATCGCGAGCCAGCATCAGGCCCATCAGGTTGCTCTGAGTGCCGCCGCTGGTGAAGACACCTGCGTCGCCGGCCTGATAACCCACGCGGGTACGCAGCCACTCGATCAGTTTGATCTCGATAATGGTTGCGGACGGGCTTTGATCCCAGGAGTCCATACTCTGGTTAGTGGCGTTGATCAGCACTTCCGCCGCCTGGCTTACGACCAGGCTTGGGCAGTGCAGGTGTGCCACACACTGCGGGTGATGAACGGACAAGCTGTCTTTCAGGAAGAACTCCACGGCGCGTTCAATCGCCGCTTCGTTGCCCAGCCCCTTCGGGTTGAAATCCAGCTTAATACGGTCGCGCAGTTCCGCGACCGTTTTGCCCTGGTACATCTCAGGCTGTTTCAGCCACTGCATCACAGCCTGAGTGCTTTGTTCAATCGCCTGCTGGTAAGCTTCAATGCTCTGCGCAGAGGAGAACAAAATTGGGTTTGAATCAGACATCGTAATCAATAACTCCGGTTACGCCGGGCGAACGCCCGCAGCAAGCAGTGCCTGCTCAAATTTATCCAGGAAGATTTTCAGCTCTTCGTCGCTGATCAGCAGAGACGGCAGCAGACGCAGAACGATACCGTTACGGCCACCGCGCTCCAGAATCAGACCGGCTTCGAAGCACTTCTTCTGAATCAGTGCAGACAGCTCGCCGTCGCCCGGGAAGCAGCCCATGTGGTCAGCGGCTTCGTGTGGCTTAACGATCTCAATACCGATCATCATGCCCAGACCGCGCACGTGGCCGATAACAGGATAGCGTTTCGCCATCTCTTTCAGCTGGCCTTTCAGCCATTCGCCCTGAGCGGCAACTTTGCCCGCGATGTTCTGATCTTTCAGGATTTTCAGCGTGGTCAGGCCGGTCGCCATCGCCAGCTGGTTGCCGCGGAAGGTACCGGTGTGGTGACCTGGTGCCCATGCGTCAAACTGCTTTTTGATACCGAGAACGGCCAGCGGCAGACCGCCACCTACGGCTTTAGACATCACGATGATGTCTGGCTCAATGCCTGCGTGTTCGAAGGCGAAAAATTTACCGGTACGGGCAAAGCCAGCCTGAACTTCGTCGAGGATCAGCAGAATGCCGTGTTCCTGAGTCACTTTACGGATGCGCTGCAGCCACTCAGCCGGAGCCGGGTTCACGCCGCCTTCGCCCTGAACGGCTTCCAGAATCACCGCAGCAGGTTTACGCACGCCGCTTTCAACGTCGTTGATCAGGTTATCGAAGTAGTACGTCAGCGCTTTCACGCCCGCTTCACCACCGATACCCAGCGGGCAACGGTACTCGTGCGGGTAAGGCATGAACTGCACTTCTGGCATCATACCGTCAACCGCTTCTTTCGGAGACAGGTTGCCGGTAACGGACAGCGCGCCGTGGGTCATACCGTGGTAACCACCAGAGAAGCTGATGATACCGCTACGACCGGTCACTTTTTTCGCCAGCTTCAGCGCCGCTTCAACGGCGTCAGCACCGGATGGACCGGTGAACTGCAGGCAGTACTCTTTGCCCTGACCAGGCAGCAGAGAGAGCAGGTATTCAGAAAACGCGTCTTTCAGAGGCGTAGTCAGATCCAGGGTATGTAACGGCAAGCCGCTGGTAATGACATTTTGGATGCTTTTCAGCACATCAGGATGGTTATGGCCAAGCGCAAGGGTCCCCGCGCCTGCTAAACAGTCAAGGTATTCTTTATTATCTGCATCGGTGATCCACACGCCTTCTGCTTTAGTAATGGCTAAAGGCAGTTTGCGCGGATAACTCCTGACGTTAGATTCAAACTCGGCCTGACGGGCCAGATAGGTTTCGTTGCTTTTGTGGGCATCTACGGTGTCAATACGGACTTTATCCGTCATCATATCACTCCTACAACCGCCGCTTCGTTATGAGCCACGATTGAATAAAAAGTTAAAAAACAGATGGGGGCCTGAAAAAAACGCCGCCAATATAGAGCCTTTTGCCACGGGGCTCAATGGTTAATTTGTTTACTGTTTTGTGACATGGTGCTCAGGGGAGGGGATATCCCCTTTTTAAGAAAGAAAATTGCACTTTATGGTAAAGAAAAACAGACTGTTACGTGTGTTCTGCCCTGACTGTAAATTCATAAAAAAGAGTGTGACAAATCGTGCCATTCGCTGACCGAAAAGGAGGCAGACTGCCTCCTTGTTCGCTTTATTTCTGCGACACCTGCAAAATGCCGTGGTTACGCCCCGTCGTCTTATTCCAGGAAGCCGCCGTAATGCCGTTCTCATCAAGGCTTAGCGATATAACAAAACCATTACCGTGAATCTCATAGAAATGAGCATTCAGACGCTTAACGGTGGCCTTTTTGCCGTTAATGGTGGCGTTAAAAAAGCCATTTGAAATCGTGGCGTTAACCGCATCCGAAGTAAAAGTGGCTTCACGCAAAGGGTCGTGGCCCGCAGCTGTCGCGTGCTGCGCCGCATTTTGGGCTTTTGTTTTGTGGATATCACAAGAGCCGTCATTCGCGTTCATCTCAGTGCATCCTGAACGTTCTAATTGAGCACGATAGTGCGCGTTAATCGCATGAGCCGGTGTTGTCGCTACCGTCAACATCAGTGCAATCCATATTAATTGAGTTTTCATGGCTAAACTTTTGTCCACCTTATAAAACGCACAGATAATAGGAGACGTACATCATGCCTATCCACATACCGACACCAATGAGCATCAGATACAGGGTCGCTGAAATAATGATATGTCTGAGCATGTTTTTTCTGTCATCGCTATTCTTGCCGGAGGCAAGCGGGTTATTAACTTAATGGCGTCAGTTAATAATGCTTAAGTTGTATTTCGTTAAAAGCCCATTCCGACGCCAACTGACGCTCCCATATTATTGGCGGTATCATCAGAGAAGCTGACTTTCGCGATCACATGTGAACTAAAGTTAACGGATGCCCCAACGGCAAGGGCGCTTTCACTATTGTATGTGGCTCCGCCAGCAGAGAACATAACATGCTGATTCGTTTGTACCTGCGGTAACCCTGCCATCGCCATGGCGCCCGAGATACCGGCGTTGGCTTGCTTCTTATTATTATCTACTTCATCGTGCAGTGATTTAAATTGCTGGTTGGTATTATTATTCATTGCCTGTAACGTCTGTTTCGTTGCCAGCAGATCCTGAGCGGTGGCGGTAACTGCCTGGGTATTATTAGCCACTTTAGTTTGTGTTGCTGCGTCTACCTGCATGTGCGTCACGGTGGTCGTCACGCCATCTTTGCCATCTTTGCCGTTAGTGGGTTTAGGGGCATTTTACAGGCTGTCAAGACGGTTATCTTGCACTTTGTTAACGTTTTCCATATTGATAATTTCTGTGCCGTTCGTCATAACGCCCTGTAAAGCCGCATCGCTTTTTTGATTGGCGGTATCTGCAAGCGCACCAGCAAGCAAGGCTTTTTGGTAAGCGTCATTTGTGGCTTGCTCAATAACCAAAACACCTAATTTAGTGGATTGAAGGTCGCTATCCACCTGCGTTAAGCGATTTTCAGTTGAGAGATCGCGAGCAATACTATCGACCCTGTTTTGCGTAATTTGGTCTTGATGGTCATTCACAATATCTGTGATTGATGCGTCATCCCAAACTGCAGCAGCAGCGTTGGTAATATTCACGGCGCTACCAGCGACCACCCCAAATACAAAAAAAGGAATAACAGATTTATTAAAAAGTTTCATTCGAAGGACTCACATCATTAACGTATTAAAAAACAAAATTAAGCAGAACAGTTTTGGCTTCAGTGGCATATGGATATCTGTATTTCCGTATGTCAACACTGGATATTCAATGCCCGGAACTTTTTTAGTGGTGTGAATAAACTATCGATTAAACCCAAATTTATGATTTTGATCTAAATCATAAATGATATGAATAAATGAAAGGGCTGGGTGCGGCATCGAGGAGGTTTATTTAATGTATACATTAACTTATGGATTGTGTGATAAATCAAGGGAAGCGTTAAGCTATTGATGAAAGTACAAATGTTTAATAGAGTTAAATAAATTAATATTGTCTTATTCTTTCATGCGAAAGAAGTTTCCCTATCTTATAAAAACAGAATGAGCACGTAATAAAAAATAAAAATAATAGTCTCAGTAAAAGTACGTAATAAGGTTTTTCAATAACGTATTAACAATTACTGAACCAGAATTAACTTAAGCGTAATAAATGTAGGCAAATGACGGGAAAGAGTGCCTGGAGATTTCCGCTGTGACAAACGGTGTGATAAATCGAAACTCCTTGCGCCTGGCCTAGGGCCGCGGTTACACTACATAACGTTAATGAGTTTCATAACTAACTGTTTTAAAAGTATTTTGACTCGGGGTGCCCTTCTTTGTGAAGGCTGAGAAATACCCGTATTACCTGATCTGGATAATGCCAGCGTAGGGAAGTCAGATGCCTTCCCGGTCATCGCTTCTTCACGCAAGGCAGGAGCGAACCCATGCAGCCTGACCTGCTCGATTTACACGTTTTACACCACTTCCGAACCCGTTCTCCGCTGACCCACTGTATGACCAACGATGTCGTACAGACCTTTACGGCCAACGTTTTACTGGCGCTTGGCGCATCACCCGCGATGGTGATTGAGGCCGAAGAGGCTGAACAGTTTGCCGGCATCGCCGATGCACTGCTGATTAACGTTGGCACGCTGACCTCGCCGCGCGCCCAGTCGATGCGTCGGGCAATAGAAAGCGCGGTGGCGGCAGGCAAGCCCTGGACGCTGGACCCGGTTGCCGCGGGTGCCCTGACGTTCCGCACCCGTTTTTGCCATCAAATCCTTGCCCTGAAACCGGCCGCCATTCGCGGCAATGCTTCCGAGATTCTGGCCCTTGCCGGAATGAGCGCGGGCGGGCGCGGCGTCGATACGACCGATACCGCAGCCAGCGCGGTGCCCGCTGCACAGGCGCTGGCTCGCCAGACCAATGCCGTTGTGGTCGTCACCGGTGAGGTGGATTACATCACTGACGGGCAACGTACACGCAAGGTAACGGGCGGCGATCCGTTGATGACGCGCGTAGTGGGAACCGGATGCGCGCTTTCTGCCGTTGTGGCGGCGAGCTGCTCGCTGCCCGGCGACCGGATGGATAACGTCGCTGCCGCCTGCGGATGGATGAAGCGGGCCGGAACGGTGGCCGTTGCGCAGTCACGTGGGTCAGGCAGTTTTGCCAGCGCGTTCCTGGATGCGCTCTATACGCTGGAGGAGCAGGCATGAAACGGATTAACGCCCTGACCATTGCCGGTACCGATCCCAGCGGCGGCGCGGGTATCCAGGCCGATCTCAAAACCTTCTCGGCCCTTGGCGCGTACGGCTGCTCGGTCATTACCGCGCTGGTGGCGCAAAACACGCGCGGCGTGCAGTCGGTCTACCGTATCGAGCCGGATTTTGTTGCCGCGCAGCTGGATTCTGTATTCAGCGATGTGCGCATCGATACCACCAAGACCGGCATGCTGGCCGAGACGGATATTGTGGAAGCGGTGGCCGAGCGGCTTAAGCGCTATCAGGTGCAAAACGTGGTGCTGGATACCGTCATGCTGGCGAAAAGCGGCGACCCGCTGCTTTCCGCCTCCGCCGTGGAGACGCTGCGTACAAAGCTACTGCCGCAGGTGGCGCTTATCACGCCCAATCTGCCAGAAGCTGCCGCGCTCTTAGGCACATCGCATGCGCAAACTGAATGCGAGATGAAAGCGCAGGGAAACGCGCTGCTGGCGATGGGCTGCGGGGCGGTGCTGATGAAGGGCGGTCATCTGGATGACGCTGAAAGCCCGGACTGGCTCTTTACCCGCGACGGCGAAGTACGCTTTACCGCGCCGCGCGTGCAGACCAAAAACACCCACGGCACGGGCTGTACGCTCTCCGCCGCGCTGGCGGCGCTGCGCCCGCGGCATGACGGCTGGGCCGATACGGTGCGCGAAGCGAAAACCTGGCTCTCTGCGGCGCTGGCAAAAGCCGATACTCTGGAAGTGGGTCACGGTATTGGACCGGTTCATCATTTTCATGCATGGTGGTAACCCAGTATACTGGCAGGAAACACCACGCCTGAGAAAACAGAGATGGAACAAGCGCATACCCGGTTAATCGCTCAACTGAATGAACGGATCTCAGCAGCAGACAACACGCCGCTGTACCTGAAATTTGCCGAAACGGTAAAAAACGCGGTGCGCAGCGGGGTGCTGGAGCACGGGAATATTTTGCCCGGCGAGCGCGATCTGAGCCAGTTAACCGGCGTGTCGCGCATCACCGTGCGAAAGGCGATGCAGGCGCTGGAGGAAGAGGGCGTTGTCACCCGCTCCCGTGGCTATGGCACGCAAATCAACAATATCTTTGAATATTCGCTGAAAGAGGCGCGCGGCTTTTCCCAGCAGGTGGTGCTGCGCGGTCAAAAGCCGAATACGCTGTGGGTCAACAAGCGGGTGGTGAAGTGCCCGGAAGAGGTCGCAAACCATCTGTCGGTCCCTCCGGACAGCGAGGTCTTTTTGCTCAAGCGTATTCGCTATGTGGATGACGATGCGGTATCGATTGAAGAGTCCTGGGTGCCGGTCGGGCTCATTCCCGATCCGGATGCGATTGGCATTTCGCTGTACGATTACTTCCGCACGCAGAATATTTTCCCGCAGCGCACCCGTTCACGGGTCAGCGCCCGTATGCCGGACAGCGAGTTTCAGGCGCACATTAAGATGGACGAAAAAATACCGGTGCTGGTGATCAAGCAGGTTGCGCTTGACCAACAGCACCGGCCGATTGAGTACAGCATCAGCTACTGCCGCAGCGATCTATACGTCTTTGTGTGCGAGGAATAATTCGTCGCGAGTCGGGGCGCAGTCCCCGCCGCGGTGGCTGACTACCCAGGACGCCACGGCATTCCCCAGCAGAACGGCGTCTGCCAGTGACCATCCCGCCGCCAGCCCGGCAAGCGTGCCGCCCGCGTGGCTGTCGCCAGCGCCAATGGTGTCCACAACCGTAGCCGGGAACGCCGAAACGACGCCCGAGACGTCACCGTCATACCACGCGGCACCGTCTTTATCATGGCGCACAATCAGCGCCGCACCGAAACGCTGCTGCCACTGCGTGCCGAGGGTTTCCACTTCAACGCCCAGTCTTTCTGCGGCAAGTTCCGCCTCCTGACGATTGAGTGACACAATTGGCCTGCAGGCCATTATCCGCGCCATCAGCGCGTCGGGGATATCCGCGATGCGGGGACCGAAATCGATAAAGGCCGTCACGTCCTGCAACCCCTCCAGCCAGCGTGTCAGCAGCTCGCCGCACGGCGAGGCCAGCTGATAGCCGGATAAATAAACCAGGCTGTTCGACGGGATGTTAAGCACATCAAGCCAGCTCTGCTGCCACTGGTTCTCCACACCGCTAAAGGACATAAAGGTGCGCTCGCCGTCAGGCTCAACCAGCGCCAGGCACCAGCCGTTGTCGCCCGTATCGGCCTCCACGGCGCTGTGCAGATCCTGCTTCGCCATGGCGTTGCGGATAATATCCGCCCAGACGCCGTGACCGACGGGCAGAGCGTTTTGCGCCGTAATGCCGAGCCGCTTCAGGGCGATGGCGATATTCAGCGCGCAGCCGCCGATATTCACGCCCTGCTGCTTAAGTTCGATATCGCACCCGCGCCAGGGCAGGGCGTAGGCGTCGGCGATGACGTCTATCACCGCCGCGCCCAGCACCGTCACCGGGCGCGTGGCGTGCAGGGTGTCGAGACGTTGGGCAAATGCATTCATACGCCCTCCCTTTGCTCCCGGTAGTGCAGCAGTTTCTCGCAATAGTGGCCGAAATCGAGCCGGTTAACGGCGTCGAGCTCGGCCTTCAGCGCCGGGTCAATCGCCTGCACGCCGTGGAGCGCGCCGCAGATGGCCGTTGCCATCGCGCCAATGGTGTCGGTGTCGCCGCCCAGGTTGGCGCATAAAATGGCGCAGCGGTTCGGGTCGGTTCCCGCCAGTTCGACCATCGCAATGGCCGCCGGAACGGACTCAATGGTGCTGGTTCCGGCCCCCACGAGCTGGTACACCTGCTCGCTGGCGGACTCAACCCCGTTGGCTTCCCGCACGGTCTTAAGCGCCAGCTCAATACGTGCCGCCAGCGACGCGCTGAAGGTGGTGGTTTTCGCCTCCTGCGCATAGCGGGCGATACCCGGCAGCGCATCGACGATGTTCTGCCAGCTTTCACCGTCGACGGCGCGCGAAATCGCCCAGGCAATCACCACCGCGCCGGCAATGGCGAGGTCCGATTTATGGGTTGGGCTGGAGGCCAGCGCCACCTGCTCAACAAAGTGTTCCAGACGCGTGGCCGGAAGCAGGCAGCCCAGCGGGGAGGCGCGCATCGCCGCCCCGTTGGTCACGCCGTTGTTGTCCAGTTCGCTGACCGGTTTCCCGTCGCGAATCGCGTTAAGCGCGATTTTGGAGGTCGGGCCGAGCACGTTCTTATTAAACGCATCGAAATCGAGCGCCCAGCGAAGAATATGCTTGCCGATAACGTCCGCGTTAATGTCTCCCTCACACTCAATAATCGCGTCCGCCAGGCACAGCGCCATTGAGGTATCGTCGGTGAACTCTGCCTGTTTGAAATAGCAGGCCGCATTATTCTCTGCCGGGCCGGGTAAAAAGCGGTCGATCCAGCCGAAGTGCGCTTTGACGCGCTTTCTCGGCCACAGCTCCGACGGCATGCCCATCGCATCCCCTAACGCCTGCCCGTAAAGAGCACCGAGAACACGTTCTTGTTTCATTTAACTTCCCCCTGTGTCAGCGCGGCATCGCCATCAACCACCTCAATTGCGGCGATCTCTTTATCCGATTCGCGGAAAAACAGCATAAACAGCACGGCAATCACGGCAATCATGATTGCACCAAACGCCCACATTCCGGCCCAGTTGAAGGTCAGCCCATTCACCGGCTCTTTGTATGCGAACATTTTTTCCATCATCACGCCGCCCAGGCGGTAGCCCAGCAGGCTCCCAAAGCCCTGGCAGCACAGCGTAATCAGGCCCTGCGCGGCGGTGCGCATGTGCACCGGCGCTTTTTTATCCACGTAGATGTACGCGGTGACGTAGTAGAAGTCGTAGCTCACGCCGTGCAGCAGAATGCCGAGGAACAGCAGGGCGTAGGTGAAGTACTGTTCCGCTCCGCCGTAAACGAAGAACCCGTAGCGGATGGCGGCGGTGATCAGACCCAGCAGTAAGACCTTCTTAATACCAAAGCGTTTGGTAAAGAACGGCAGCGCCAGCATAAAGAAGATTTCGGAGAACTGGCCGAGCGTCATCCAGCCGGTGGCGTTTTTCATCCCCACTTCGGTGAGATAGCCGTTGGCGAAGATGTAATAGAAGGCCAGCGGCATGGCGAACAGGAACGAGCAGAAGAAGAACACCAGGAAGTTTCTGTCGCGCAGCAGGATCAGCGCGTCCAGCCCGAGCATCACTTTGAAGTCCAGCTTGCCGGTACTTTTCGGCGGCGTATTCGGCAGGAACAGGGCAAAGACGCCGAGCAGGGCGGAGCTGGCTGCCGTCATCAGCAGCGGGATATTGGTATCGGAAATATCGCTGTAGCCCAGCATCTGCGGCAGGAATCCGCACGCCAGCCCGGAGGCGATCCAGCCGATGGTGCCCATCACGCGGATGCGCGGGAAATCGGCCTCGACGTCGTCCACGTTGGCAAAGGCGATACTGTTGGTCAGCGCGATGGTCGGCATATAGGTCAGGGAGTAAACCAGCAGCAGCGGGAAGAAGGTGCTGAACTGGGTTTGCTGTGCGGCGAAGTACATCAGAATCGCACCGGCGAACATCAGCACCGCCAGCACTTTCTGCGCGGCAAAGAAGCGGTCCGTCAGCGAGCCGACCAGAATCGGGGAGAGGATAGCGGCAATGGCGGTACAGGCGTAAGACCAGCCGATTTCCCCGGCTGTAAAACCGCTTTTGCTCAGCCACAGCCACAGCGGCACAAACCACGCGCCCCAGATAAACCATTCAACAAACATCATGAATGACAGTTGGACTTTCGTTTTCATTTTTTAATCCTGCATGTCAGAGAGGGTACGCCTTTAACATACCACTCAATAATACCTTTTAAATACCTTTGTGGCGATTGTTTGATCAATGTAACAGTTTTGTTGTACACGAATCGAGCCAGCAGATTGTGCTGAAAAAAAATGCAAAGGGTGGAAAATCTGTTAAGTCGGTACCAGGCTTAGTCTGCCCATAAAAGATGGGACTGGATAAACACACACCGACACGACGTCGGACTTACGGGAGTATCACATGACTGATATTGCGCAGTTGCTTGGCAAAGACGCCGACAGCCTTTTACAGCATCGTTGTATGACCATTCCAGCCGACCAGCTGTATCTGCCTGGTCATGACTACGTTGACCGCGTGATGATCGACAACAATCGTCCGCCTGCGGTCCTGCGAAATATGCAGACGCTATACAACACCGGGCGGCTCGGCGGCACCGGGTATCTCTCTATTCTGCCTGTGGACCAGGGCGTTGAGCACTCGGCGGGCGCGTCTTTCGCGGCGAACCCGCTCTACTTCGATCCGAAGAACATTGTTGAGCTGGCGATTGAGGCGGGCTGTAACTGCGTGGCCTCTACTTACGGCGTGCTGGCTTCGGTTTCGCGCCGCTATGCCCACCGCATTCCGTTCCTTGTGAAGCTGAACCATAACGAAACTCTTAGCTACCCAACCGAATATGACCAGACCCTCTACGCCAGCGTCGAGCAGGCGTTCAACATGGGGGCGGTGGCGGTAGGGGCGACCATCTATTTCGGCTCTGAGCAGTCTCGCCGTCAGATTGAAGAGATCTCCGCGGCGTTTGAGCGCGCGCACGAGCTGGGCATGGTGACCGTACTGTGGGCATATCTGCGCAATAACGCGTTCAAGAAAGACGGCGTGGATTACCACGTGTCGGCCGACCTGACCGGGCAGGCGAACCACCTGGCGGCGACCATCGGCGCAGATATTGTGAAGCAGAAAATGGCCGAGAATAACGGCGGCTATAAAGCGGTGAACTTTGGCTATACCGACGATCGCGTTTACAGCAAGCTGACCAGCGATAACCCGATCGACCTGGTGCGCTACCAGCTGGCGAACTGCTACATGGGCCGCGCGGGGCTGATTAACTCAGGCGGCGCGGCGGGCGGTGATACCGACCTGTCAGACGCGGTGCGTACGGCTGTGATCAACAAACGCGCGGGCGGCATGGGGCTGATCCTTGGTCGCAAGGCGTTTAAGAAATCGATGGCTGACGGCGTGAAGCTGATCAATGCGGTTCAGGACGTCTATCTGGACAGCAAAGTCACGATTGCCTGACCTGAGGGTGAAACGTAGGCCGGGTAAGGCGTAGCCGCCACCCGGCAATACAATCAGCGCAAAAGCACGCAGTCCGGCGGCAGCCTGCACTGCAGCGCGCCGGGCAACACCTCAATGCGGAACTGCGTTCCGCTCAGCGGCTCTCCGTCGAGGTTAAAGGTCATCCCGTGCGGAGCATTCACTTCAAACCACGCCGATTTCCCGGCGATGATATTTGGACTCTCTTCCGGCTGCGTCAGCGTGGTAAACAGCGCGGGCAGCAGGCCGTCGCCCGTGAAAATACGCAGCTGTAGCTGACCGTCATTGATCAGCGCCTCCGGGCACAGCTGCTGCCCGCCGCCCGCCTGACGCCCGTTGCCAATCCCAATTACCAGCGCGTCACCCTGCCACTGAAAATCCTCGCCGCGAATTTCGCAGCGGTCAGGCTTGAGGGTGTCCATGCGCATCAGGCCGTGGATCAGGTACGATACGCCGCCCAGCGCCGCCTTCAGCTTTTCCGGCGTTTCGCTGGTGATGCGTGTGCCAAACCCGCCCGTCGCCATATTGATAAAACAGGTTTTATCATTCACCTGCGCAATATCCACAGCGGTGGCCTTGCCGAGGATTGCCAGCTGAAGCGCCTTCTCTAACTCCTCAGGGATCCCGGCGCTGGTGGCAAAATCATTGGCGGTACCGAGCGGTAAAATGCCCATCACCGGCCGGTCTGCCGGGGGCAGGTCGATAAGCGCTGACGCAATCTCATTGATGGTGCCGTCGCCGCCGCCGGAAATGATGGTGTTGACGCCAAGCCCGAGGGCTTCATTGATATAGCGTGCCGCGTCGCCTTTTTCCCACGTCACCCTGACGTGAATGCGCGCGCCGTCGTCACGCAAACTCTGAATTGCCTGACGCAACGGATCGTTGCCCGCGCTTTTGCCATTGAGAATCAATAAACTGTCTGAATAGGTTGCCATCCGCGCTGCTCCCTTTTTTAGCGTTAGTAAGAGTGTATAGCAGAGAGGAAAAAAGCGGGTAAGAACAGGATGAAAGGAACAAAATATGCCCGAAAGCGCGTTACACTCCAGCGATGATAGTAACGTAATCACAGGAAAGTGATGATGAATAAAATTTTGGTAAGCGCGTGCCTGATGGGCTTCAAGATTCGTTATAACGGAAGTGTAAAAGCGCGAATGAACGAGCAGCTCAAGCGCTGGCAGCAGGAACAGCGTCTGGTTATCCACTGCCCTGAACTTGCGGCCGGGATGCCTGTACCTCGTCCTCCGGCAGAGATTATGTCCGCTGATGGCAAAGACGTAATGCGCGGGCAAGCCAGAATTAGTGAAAATACAGGGCAGGATGTGACTGAGCAGTATCAGCTTGCAGCCTGGCTCGCGCTACGCGCTGCTCAGGAGTCGGGGTGTAGCGCAGCACTATTAACCGATGGCAGCCCAACGTGCGGCAGTCAGTTTATCTATGACGGATCTTTTCGCGGGATCCATAAAGCGGGGAGGGGTGTTGCTGCATCGTTGCTCGCAGAGCATGGGATAGCCGTGTTCTCGGAGGGGCAAATCGACGAACTGATTGCCTGGGTTGAGGAGAGAGAAGGCAAAAAATAAGCCCGCGTAAGGGAGATTACGCAGGCTAAGGAGGTGGTTCCTGGTACAGCTAGCATTTATGGGTTATGTTTTTCAGCGGGGGGATAATACCCGTATTGAACGAAGCGGTATGTGATCCGATTCTAAGAATTATCCCAGCGCGAAAAAATTTCCCTGATTAACTATTTGCCGTGTGGGTTTCGGGTGCTTTCACCGTTGAAGTTACGCATCAGCAGCGCGAACTTCAGCTCCACCTCTTCCGGAACCGGCAGCCAGACGGTATGGCCGTCGCCCGGCGCCACGTCAATCGCCTCGCCTTTGCCGTTTTCCAGATGCTCCAGCGTAAAGTTCATGTTGCCCTGCGGGGTCATCAGCTCCAGGCTGTCGCCTTTGGTGAATTTGTTTTTCACCGCGACGGCCGCCAGCGCGCCTTTACGCTCGCCGGTAAAGTCGCCGACAAACTGCTGGCGCTCGGAAACGGAGTAGCCGTGCTCGTAGTTCTGGTAGTCGTCATGGGTATGACGGCGCAGGAAGCCTTCGGTATAGCCGCGGTGCGCCAGGCCTTCCAGGGTTTCCAGCAGGCTGGTATCGAACGGTTTACCGGCCGCCGCATCGTCGATGGCTTTGCGGTACACCTGCGCGGTACGCGCGCAGTAGTAATAGGATTTGGTGCGGCCTTCGATCTTCAGGGAGTGCACGCCCATCTGGGTCAGACGCTCAACGTGGGCGATGGCGCGCAGATCTTTCGAGTTCATGATGTAGGTGCCGTGCTCGTCTTCAAAGGCGGTCATGTACTCGCCCGGACGTTTGGCTTCTTCAATCATAAACACGCTGTCGGTTGGCGCGCCGATGCCCAGCGTAGGCTCAACGTTAGTCACCGGGATAGGCTCGTGCTTGTGGACGATGTTGCCGACGTCATCCTCTTTGCCTTCCTGGACGTTATATTCCCAGCGGCAGGCGTTGGTGCAGGTGCCCTGGTTCGGGTCGCGCTTGTTGATATAGCCGGAGAGCAGGCAGCGGCCGGAGTAGGCCATGCACAGCGCGCCGTGAACGAAGATTTCGATTTCCATATCCGGCACCTGGGTGCGGATCTCTTCGATCTCTTCCAGCGAAAGCTCGCGGGAAAGAATGACGCGGGTCAGCCCCATCTGTTTCCAGAACTTGACTGTCGCCCAGTTGACGGCGTTAGCCTGTACGGAGAGGTGAATATCCATCTCCGGGAAATTCTCCCGAACCAGCATGATTAAACCCGGGTCCGACATGATCAGCGCGTCCGGCCCCATATCCACCACCGGCTTCAGGTCGCGGATGAACGTTTTCAGCTTGGCGTTGTGCGGCGCGATGTTCACGACCACGTAGAATTTCTTGCCCAGGGCATGCGCTTCGTTGATGCCGAGCTGCAGGTTCTCGTGGTTGAATTCGTTGTTGCGCACGCGCAGCGAGTAGCGCGGCTGGCCCGCATAAACGGCGTCGGCACCATAGGCGAAAGCGTAACGCATATTTTGCAGCGTTCCCGCCGGGGAAAGGAGTTCCGGTTTAAACATGTTTGTTCTCGTTCTGATGACAGGTCAGATCCGCGTGCACCAGGTGCAGCGGTAAGGGGAGATCCCCCACTTTAAGGGCGGGCATTGTAGCGCTGCGGGGCAGGGAGGTAAAGATTGAATTATTATTTATTTTAGCCGTAAAGTTAATTACGGCTAAATTTGCATTGTTATTTATTTCTTTCTGATGTAATTTTTATTTTGAATTGCTGTTGTAGGTATTTTAGATGCCATCTCATTTCTTTGGCTTCAAGTTCTGATACTTTATTTCCTTCGATAACACTTAGCACGATTGAATATAGCGTGTAAAGGTCTCTCACTTCTGCATTAATTTGTTCCAGAGGATGTATGTCAAATTCGTAAAGTATCAGGTTGAAATAATCAAGGGTTGAATTCTTGTTTTGATGATTATTATTTTGTGCTCTGTGAAAAGAGAACATGGAACGAATCATTCTTGCTATATAAATCCAGTCTCTAATAAATGAATTGGTTGCAGTGCTTTCGTTATTAAGATAAAGTGGTGGTATTCTTTCGGAAAGAATAATAGCTATATTATCATCAGAAAATTTTTCTTGGATCTTAGCATTTATTTCCGATTGCTCACTCTCTCGATTATCAATATATCTAAAGTCAACTAATATTTGAGCATCTTTATCAACATTAAAATAGTGATGTAAAAAAGGATGGGTGGTTAATTCTTCCATCATTCTTATACGCTTATGGTAATGGTCGCCGTGACGCTTATTTACTATTTCTATGATTATAATTTCTTTTTTGTCTTTGCTAATTGCAACTAAATCAAATAGAAAGTTTTTATATAAAGGTCTTCTTGGTAAGTCTTCATAAACAGCATACTCTTTTAAAATATATTCTGTTTTAATTAATTCAAGTTGGTAATGGTAATAATCATAATAGTTTACCATAGTTTGCCCCCATTGCATTTATATTCTTCAAGTTTAATTAAGGTCATGTATTCTGCAGGCGAGTTGTTTTCTCTCATTTCTAATATTTTAGCAATTGAGGGAGCTAGGGATAATGGAACGACAAGGGATTTTCCAGGTTCCTTCACGAATCGCTCAGCAATAATGCGCGTTATTTGCCTGTCATTCTCCATGACTACCGGAGCCAGGGCATCAATGGTAAATTTAAGTCCGTTGTCTACGTCTGAATAGGAATTGTTATGTGGGAAATAAAAAATTTTAAAAGTTGTCTTATACTTAACCGGCATGCCAGTATATCCTGCTCTTGCAGAATTAAAAACTTTCGATTGCCAGATTTCCTTCAAAGATTTAGGGCCTTTCCTGTTAACCGTGGCTGGTCGGCCAAAGACGATCATTTCCAAAAGATTATCTGCCATGATATTTCCTTAAAGAAAAAAATAGAACCAGACTTCTTTTCTGTATTGTTTAAAAATGTCTGACTGTACTATACATAGCTGTAAAGCATCGTTAATCACATTATCCTGCACGCATCTGCTTCCCAGCGATACCCCACGCCATACACCGCGCGAATAAACGACTGCTCGGCGTCCAGCGCCTCCAGCTTGCGGCGCAGGTTTTTGATATGGCTGTCGATGGTGCGGTCGGTCACGACGCGGTAATCGTCATACAGGTGGTTCAGCAGCTGTTCGCGGGAAAAGACTTTCCCCGGCTCGTGGGAGAGGGTTTTCAGCAGACGGAACTCCGCAGGGGTCAGGTCCAGCAGCTTGCTGCGCCAGCTCGCCTGGAAGCGGCTTTCGTCGACAATCAGCGGGCTTTCGGCGTCCAGCACCTGAAGCTCGCGCTGCGGCCTGCAGCGGCGCAGAATGGTTTTCACGCGGGCGACCACTTCACGCGGGCTGTAGGGCTTGCAGATATAATCGTCTGCGCCAATTTCGAGCCCCAGCAGGCGGTCGATCTCTTCGATTTTGGCTGTGACCATGACGATCGGCACGTCGGAGAAGCGACGAATTTCCCGGCACAGGGTCAGACCGTCAACGCCTGGCAGCATCAAATCAAGCAGGATCAGATCCGGCGGGGTCTGGCGCACGTATGGCAGCACCTGGTCGCCGTGGCTGATTAGCGACGGGGCGTAGCTGGCCGCGCGTAAATAGTCGATCAGCAGCTGCCCAAGCTTCGGCTCGTCTTCCACAATCAAAATGCGCGGCGTGTTTTCGTCAATCGGTAACTCGGTCATACTTCTCTCGATAAATCCCGTTCCAGAGGTAACTCTACTGTAATGCTAACCCCGCCAAAAGGCGAATGGGCGGCGCGGATCGTGCCATTATGCGCCTCAACGATGTTAACGCAAATCGCCAGCCCCAGGCCGGAACCGCCGCTGGCGCGGTTGCGGGAGCCTTCGGTACGGTAGAAACGTTCAAACAGTTTTTCCAGCTGCGCGTCCTGCACGCCGGGGGCGGAATCCGCGAAGGTGAGGGCAAAGCGCCCGTTTTCCTGCCTGCCGGAGATGTGCAGCCCGCCGCCGCTGTCGGTGTAGCGCAGGCTGTTTTCCAGCAGGTTATTGAACAGCTGCATCAGGCGGTCTTTGTCGCCAAACACCACCGCGCTGTCCGGCAGGGAGAGGTCGATTTTCAGGTTGCGGCTGGCAAACCGCTCGCGGAACGCGCCGCTGATCACTTCCAGAATATTAATCACGTCCACCGGCGCTTTCTGGTAGGCCAGCGCGCCTTCGTCGGACATAGAGAGCTGGTGGAGGTCATCCACCAGTTTGGTGAGCGTGCCCACCTCTGCCTGCAGAGAGGCCACCGATTCGGGCGTAAACTGGCGCACGCCGTCCTGAATGGCCTCCAGCTCGCCGCGCAGCACCGCCAGCGGCGTGCGCAGCTCGTGGGAGATATCGGCCATAAAGTCGCGGCGCATCTGCTGGTTCTTCTCCAGCGTGCTGGCGAGCTGGTTAAAATCCTGCGCCAGCTTGCCCAGTTCGTCCTGGCTGCGGGTATCGACGCGGGTGGTGAAATCCCCGGCGGCCAGCTTGTGCGTGCCTTCCACCAGCCTTTTCACCGGGGCGAGCAGACCGCGCGCCAGCGGGAAGGTGGCGAGCGCGGCGAGCAGGGTGGAGAGGGCAACAATCAGCCAGCTTGTCCGACGCTGCTGGCGGTCAAAGTTGATGTCGGTGTTGCGCGTCAGGCGCTCCACCGGGGAGGCGATAACCCAGCCGACTGTCGCATTATTGACTTTGATCGCCCGGCGGGTGCCGTCCGGCGGTATCGGCGCGCGCGGCCCCACCAGCGTGCGCATGTCCTGATCAATCACCCAGAACTGGGTGCGCCAGCCGTGCGGCGGCATGCTTGGCCCCGGGCGATCGTCACCGGTATCGTGCTCCAGCGAGCGCAGGATCTGGAAAATAAAGCGGTCGTTATTGCGCAGAAAACGCCAGTTGCCATGCTGGGCGTACTGTTCACTCAGCGCATCGCTTAAGCCCTGTAAACGCTGTTCATTGCCATGCTTGATATAATCAATAAAACCGCGCTCAAAGCTGATCCGTACCGCCCAGTGCATGGTGACCAGCAGGACGATACAGGTGGCAAAGATCGCCACGAAGAGCTTGCCGGTAATGCCCGGACGCCAGAATTTCATGAGCCACTCCTTTTGCCGCGCCTAATCACGACGTTCTTGCTGGTATCATCCGGCACTCTGGCGAAGATGAAAGCGGGCAGGGCGATGATGACCGCCATGCTGAGATAGGTATACAAAAAGACCTGATGCGCCACCGGCGTGTCGACGCTGAGGTGGTGCTGGCCGTACATGCCGAGCAGTAAACCCGCGATGGTCACCCCGACGCTCATCGAGAGCTGCATGATCATCGACAGCAGGCTGTTGCCGCTGCTCGCCAGATCGTCCGGCAGGTCCTTTAGCGTCAGGGTATTCATCGACGAGAAGCGCATGGAGTTGACGATCCCCTGACAGAACAGCACCAGCGGCAGAACGTAGTACCAGCCCATCAGCGCCACGGCCATAAACAGCAGACTCACCAGCGCCAGCCCCAGCGTGGCGGTGGCCAGCACGTGACGGTAGCCAAAACGGTTCACGACCTGCACCACGATGCGCTTCATTCCCATGCTGCCGAGCACCATCGGGATCATCATCAGGCCCGCGTGGAACGGCGAAAATCCCATTCCGATTTGCAGGAAAACGGGCGTCATAAACGGCAGCATGCCGCTGCCGATACGCCCGGCGAAGCTGCCGAGCAGGCCAAGGCGATAGGTAGGGTTTTTAAACAAGTTCAGGCTGAACAGCGCTTTATCGTTACCTCTGGCATGCCGCAGATACCACAGTATGGCGGTGATGCCGATAACGACCAGCATCCCCAGCGTCAGGGACGAAATGCCCAGCCCCTTTTGCCCGTCGAGCGCCAGGGTCAGCATGGCCATGCCCGCCGCCAGCAGGATAAAGCCAAAGAAATCAAAGCGCCGCGTCTGCATTTTGTAGTTCGGCATCAGCGTCAGGGTGGCGATGGCGCCGATGATGCCAACAGGAAGATTGATTAAGAAGATCCAGTGCCAGGAGGCGTACTCCACCAGAATGCCGCCGAGCGCCGGGCCTAGCAGCGGCCCCACCTGGCCGGGCAACGTCACAAAGGTCATCGCCGCCATGTACTGCTCGCGCGGCACAATCTTCATCACCGTTAGCCGCCCGACGGGGACCATCATCGCCCCGCCAACGCCCTGCAGCACGCGCGCCATTACCAGCTGGTCGAGGGTGTTGGCCTGCGCGCAAAACAGCGAGCCGGTGGTAAACAGCACGATGGCGGTAAAGAAGATATTTCGCACCCCCACTTTATCGGCCAGCCAGCCGCTGGCAGGCAGCATTACGGCAACCGTCAGCACGTAGGAGACAATCACCATATGCATATGCAGCGGGCTCTCCCCCAGGCTTTTCGCCATGGAGGGGAGGGCGGTGTTGACGATGGTCGTATCCAGCGACTGCATAAAGAAGCCGAAAGCGACTATCCATAGCTGCCAGCGAACGTTAGCGGGGAGAT
Organism: Enterobacter cloacae complex sp. ECL352; assembly: GCF_020149545.1. Taxonomy (NCBI): domain Bacteria; kingdom Pseudomonadati; phylum Pseudomonadota; class Gammaproteobacteria; order Enterobacterales; family Enterobacteriaceae; genus Enterobacter; species Enterobacter cloacae complex sp. ECL352. The sequence continues at coordinate 738,026 of NZ_CP083709.1, read as the reverse complement.
CGGTCATTTACTCGGTCACCGTGGTTCTGTTTTTACGCGAGAAGCGCAGCCGCAGGCGGTCGAAGAACAGATAGACCACCGGCGTGGTGTACAGCGTCAGCAGCTGGCTCATGACCAGGCCGCCGACAATGGTGATCCCCAGCGGCTGGCGCAGCTCTGAGCCGTCGCCGCCCGAGATAACCAGCGGCAGCGCGCCAAACAGCGCCGCCAGGGTAGTCATCATGATCGGCCGAAAACGCAGCAGGCAGGCCTGGAAGATGGCCTCTTCCGGCGACAGATTGCCGTTGCGCTGGGCGTCCAGGGCGAAATCCACCATCATGATCGCGTTTTTCTTCACGATGCCGATCAACAGCATGATCCCAATGAGCGCGATCAGGCTGAACGGCGCGCCGAAAAGCTCCAGCGCCAGCAGCGCCCCCACGCCCGCCGACGGCAGCGTTGAGAGAATGGTCAGCGGGTGAACGTAGCTCTCATACAGCACGCCCAGCACAATATAAACCGTGGCGATGGCGGCCAGAATCAAAATCACCTGCGAGTTCATCGTCTCCTGGAACACCTGCGCGGTCCCGGCAAAGCTGCCGCGCACGGTGGACGGCACGCCAAGCTGCGTCATTGCGCGGTTGATTGCGTCGCTGGCCTCAGAAAGCGACGAACCGGCGGGCAGGTTAAAGGAGATGGTCGACGCCGCCGAAAGCCCCTGATGGTTCACCGACAGCGGCGCGTTGGCAGGCTGCCAGCTGGCAAAGTAGGAGAGTGGAATCGCCTTGCCGTCGTTGTTAATCACAAACATTTTGTCCAGCGCGCTGATGTCCTGGGTATAGCGCGGATCGACTTCCATCACCACCTTGTACTGGTTCATCGGCTGGTAGATGGTGGAGATCTCGCGCTGGCCGAAGGCGTTGTTCAGCAGGCTGTTGGCGGCTTCAACGTTAATGCCCAGCCGCGACATGGTTTCGCGGTCGTAGGTCAGGGCCATCTCGGCGCCGTTGTCCTGCTGATCGGAGTTGACGTCCGCCAGCTCCGGCAGGGCGGCCAGCGCCTTGCGGATCTTCGGCTCCCACTCGCGCAGGGCGGCTAAATCGTCCGAGAGCAACGTGTACTGATAGCTGGCGTTCGCCTGACGGCCGCCAACGCGGATATCCTGAACGGCCATCAAAAACAGGTTTGCCCCCGGCTCTTTGGCGAGCTTCACCCGCAGGCGGTCAATCACCTGCTGGGCGGTTTCGTTGCGTTCGCCGCGCGGTTTCAGGGTAATAAACATCATCCCGCTGTTAACGCGTGACCCACCGGTAAAGCCGGTGACGTTATCCACGGCTTTGTCTTCACGAATGATCTTCATAAAGTCCTGCAGCTTGCCGCGCATCGCCTGGAACGAAATGCTCTGGTCCGCCTGAATCCCCCCCATCAGCACGCCGGTGTCCTGCTCGGGGAAGAAGGTTTTCGGGATAGTGATGTACATCCAGACGTTGAGCACGATGGTGCCGATCAGCACCAGGCCGACCAGCCGGGTATGGTTCAGCACCCACTTCAGCGATTTGCCGTAGCCTTCCTGCATCGCCATCAGGAAGCGACCAAAGCCTTTGCGTCGCGGCTGCGAATGGGGTTTGCTGCGCTTGAGCATCCAGCCGCACATCATCGGCGTCAGCGTTAAGGAGATCGCCAGCGAAATGCCGATGGCGACGGAGAGGGTGACGGCGAACTCGCGCAGCAGCCGGCCCGGCAGCCCGCCCATCAGCAGCAGCGGCAGGAATACCGCCACCAGCGACAGGCTCATGGAGAGCACCGTAAAGCCCACCTCGCGCGTGCCCTGCAGCGCAGCCTGAAGCGGCTTCACGCCCGCTTCCAGGTGGCGGGAAATGTTTTCCAGCACCACGATGGCGTCATCTACCACGAAGCCCGTCGCTATCGTCAGGGCCATCAGCGACAGGTTGTTGAGGCTAAACCCGCACAGGTACATGGCGGCAAAGGTACCGATCAGCGACACCGGCACGGCCACCGCCGGAATAAGCGTCGCGCGACCGGATCGCAGGAACAGGAAGACCACCAGGATCACCAGCGCGACGGAGATAATCAGCGTTTGCTCCACCTCCTCAAGCGAGGCTCGAATGGTCGGGGAGCGATCCTGCGCAATTTGCAGATCGATTGCTGCCGGGATGGTCTCCTGCAGGTCCGGAAGGCGAGCGCGAATGCTGTTTACCGTCTCAATAATGTTCGCTTCCGGCAGCTTGCGGATCATCAGCAGAATGGCCGGCTTAGCGTTGGTCATCCCAGCGTTACGCACGTCCTGCACCGAGTCGGTGACGCTGGCAACGTCGCTCAAGCGCACCGCCGCGCCGTTATTGTAGTGAATAATGAGCGGCTGATATTCGGCGGCGGTTTTCAGCTCGTCGTTGGTGTGGATCTGCCAGCGGTGGCTGCCGTCCTCAATCGCCCCCTGCGGCTTGCGGACGTTGGCCGTGCTGATGGCGGAGCGCACGTCATCCAGCGACACGCCCTGGTTGAACAGCGCTTGCGGGTTTAGGCCCACGCGCACGGCGGGCAGGGAACTCCCGCCGACGCTCACGTCACCCACGCCGTTAATTTGTGAGATTGTCTGCGCCAGCTGGGTAGACGCAAAGTCGTAAAGCTGCCCCTGCGAGTACGTATCCGAGGTCAGCGTCAGGATCATGATCGGCGCATCGGACGGGTTGGCCTTGCGGTAGGTTGGGCGGCTCGGCATTCCGCTCGGCAGCAGGCTTTGTGCGGCGTTGATGGCCGCCTGCACGTCGCGCGCCGCACCGTTAATATCCCGGTCGAAGCTGAACTCCAGAATGATGCGCGTGCTGCCCAGCGAGCTGCTGGAGGTCATCTCGTTGACCCCTGCAATCCGCCCAAGGGAACGCTCCAGCGGTGTGGCAACCGACGAGGCCATGGTCTCCGGTGACGCACCCGGCAGCGAGGCGCTGACCATGATCACCGGGAAATCCACCTGCGGCAGCGGCGCCACCGGCAGCAGCCGGAAGCCCAGCACGCCGCAGAGGGTAATGGCGAGCGAGATTAAAATCGTCGCCACCGGGCGATAAATGAAGAGGGCGAAAAACTTCACTTATGCCTCCTCTTCACGTTTCGGGAAGCGGCTTTTGGCCCACAGCGCCAGGCGGTCAAACAGCAGGTAAATCACCGGCGTGGTGAAGAGCGTTAGCACCTGGCTCACCAGCAGACCGCCGACCATGCCGATACCCAGCGGACGGCGCAGCTCCGCGCCGACGCCGGTGCTGAGCATCAGCGGCAGCGCGCCCAGCAGGGCGGCCAGCGTCGTCATCAGGATTGGACGAAAACGCAGCAGACAGGCCTGGAAGATGGCGTCGCGCGGCGACATGCCCTGCTCGCGCTCGGCGGCCAGGGCGAAGTCGATCATCATGATGGCGTTTTTCTTCACGATCCCGATAAGCAGGATAATGCCGATGATGGCAATGACGTCCAGCTCGCTGCCCGCCAGCATCAATGCCAGCAGCGCCCCCACGCCCGCCGTCGGCAGGGTAGAGAGGATGGTGATCGGGTGGATAAAGCTTTCGTACAGGACCCCGAGCACGATGTACATCGCCACGACCGCCGCGACGATCAGCCAGATGGTGTTACCCAGCGCGGCCTGAAACGCCAGCGTGCTGCCCTGGAACTGGGTCTGAATATCGGACGGGAAGCTGAGCTCTTTTTCAGCAGCCTGAATGGCCTCCACCGCTTCGCCGAGAGAATAATTGTCCGGCACGTTGAAGGAGATGGTGGTGGACGGGAACTGATCCAGATGGTTAATCGACAGCGGAGTATAGCGTTCTTCCACCGTGGCGATAGCGCTCAGCGGCACAATGCCGCCGTCTTTGCTGGTCAGGCGCACCGAGTCCAGCCCCGCCAGCCCGGGCGTATTCTCCGTATTGTGCTCCAGCACCACGCGATACTGGTTGGCCTGGGTGTAGATGGTAGAGATCAGGCGCTGACCGAAGGCGTTGTACAGTGCGTTGTCCACGTCGGACATAGTAATGCCCAGACGGCTGGCGGTATCGCGGTTGACGTTCACGTACGCCGCCAGCCCTTTGTCCTGCCAGTCGCTGCTGACGTCGGCGAGCTGCGGCAGGGTGTTAAGCTTATTCACCAGCTGCGGCACCCAGGTGCTGAGCGCGTCCAGCGAGGTGGCCTGCAGCGTGAACTGGTACTGCGTGCGGCTGACCTGGGTATCAATGGTCAAATCCTGGATCGGCTGCAGGTAAAGCTCAACGCCCGGCACGCGCGCGACGGCGTTTTGCAGACGCTCAATGACGGTGTTGACGCGATCGTCGCGCTCGTCCAGCGGCTTAAGGTTGATCTGCAGACGCGCGCTGTTGAGCGACGGGTTAGTGCCGTCGACGCCCACGTAGGAGGTCAGGCTCTCCACCGCCGGATCTTTCATAACGATCTCAGACACCTGCTGCTGGCGCTGGGCCATGTTCGCGAAGGAGACCGACTGCGGGGCCTGAAGCGTGCCCTGAATAATGCCGTTGTCCTGAATCGGGAAGAAGCCTTTCGGAATGAAAATCCACAGCATCACGCTGAGCGCCAGGGTTCCCAGCGCCACGCCGAGCGTGGCCCACGGATGGTTCAGAACTTTCGCCAGCACGCGACCGTAGGCGGCAATAATCCGCTCGAACATCCGCTCGGAGGCGCGCGAGAAGCGGTTTTGCTTGCGCAGGGACTCGTGGCTCAGCATGCGGGCGCACATCATCGGCGTCAGGGTCAGCGACACCACGGCGGAGATCAAAATGGCGACCGCCAGCGTGACGGCAAACTCGCGGAACAGCCGCCCGACGATATCGCCCATAAACAGCAGCGGGATCAGCACCGCAATCAGCGAGAAGGTCAGCGAGATAATGGTAAAGCCGATTTCGCCCGCGCCCTTCAGCGCGGCCGGCAGCGGTTTTTCACCCTTTTCGATATAGCGCGAAATGTTCTCGATAACGACGATGGCGTCATCCACCACGAACCCGGTGGCGATGGTGAGCGCCATCAGCGTCAGGTTGTTAATCGAAAAATCGAGGAACACCATCACCGCAAAGGTCCCGACCAGCGAGAGCGGCACGGCGACGGCGGGAATAATGGTGGCCGGAACGTTGCGCAGGAACAGATAGATGATCATGACCACCAGCGCAATCGCCAGCATCAGCTCGAACTGGGTGTCGGTAACCGACGCGCGAATGTTCGTGGTGCGGTCGGAAAGCACCTTCACGCTGACCGATTTCGGCAGGCTTTCGATCAGCTGCGGCAGCATGGTGCGGATGCTGTCGGCGGTTTCGATGATGTTAGCGCCCGGCTGGCGCTGCACGTTCATCACGATCGCCTGCTGCCTGTTGGCCCAGGCGCCGAGCCAGCTGTTTTCCGCGCCTTGCTCCACGGTCGCCACGTCGCCCAGACGCACCGGAGCGCCGTTCTGGTAAGCAATAATCAGCTGGCGGTATTCATCGGCGGACTGCATCTGATCGTTGGCAGAGAGCGTCACGGCGCGGGTGGGGCCGTCCAGCGAGCCTTTTGCCGAGTTAACGTTGGCACTGCTGATGGCGGTGCGGATGGTTTCGCTGGTCAGACCCAGCGCGGCAATCGCCTGCGCGTTCAGCTTCACGCGCACGGCGGGGCGCTGGCCGCCCGCGAGGGTGACGAGGCCGACGCCGGAGACCTGTGAAATTTTCTGCGCCACGCGCGTTTCGACCATGTCTTCGACCTGGGTCATCGGCATGGCGGAGGAGGTGACGGCAAGCGTCATGATCGGCGGATCCGCCGGGTTCACCTTGCTGTAGACCGGCGGGTTAGGCAGGTCGGACGGCAGCAGGTTGGTGGCGGCGTTGATGGCGGCCTGCACCTCCTGCTCGGCGACGTCCAGCGACAGCGTCAGCTGGAACTGCAGCGTCACGACGGATGCCCCGCCGGAACTCTGGGATGACATCTGTTTTAGCCCCGACATCTGGCCGAACTGGCGCTCCAGTGGGGCGGTAATAGCGGACGTCACCACGTCCGGGCTGGCGCCTGGATAGAGTGTGACAACCTGAATCGTTGGGTAATCCACCTCCGGCAGCGCCGACACGGGCAGGAAGCGATAGCCGATAATCCCGGCGAGCAGGATCGCCACCATCAGCAGCGTGGTGGCGACAGGACGGAGGATAAACAGGCGTGACGGCCCGCCTGTAGAGCCTGGGGGCATCACCTGCATCAGGATTTCTCTCCCTGTTTCGCAGGTTCAACCACTTCCACTTTGGCCCCTTCGGTCAGACGGTCAATGCCGTCGGTGACCACGCGGTCGCCTGCGGAAAGGCCTGCGGCGATGACCACCGTCTGGCTGTCCTGGATACCGGTTTTCACCAGGTGCTTGCTGACCTTATTGTCGCTGTTAAGTACCCAGACGAAGTTACCTTCGTTACCCATCTGCAGCGCTGCGGTAGGGATCACCACCGCGTTCTCTTCGGTCGCGACCAGCATGCGCGCGTTGACGAACTGGTTCGGGAAGAGGGCATCGTCCTGGTTGTTAAAGCGCGCCTTCAGCTTGATGGTGCCGGTGGTGGTGTCGATCTGGTTATCCAGGCTGAGCAGAGAGCCTTCGCTCAGCTTCTGCTTGTTGCTGCGGTCCCAGGCTTCCACCACCAGCCCTTTACCGGCTTTTTGCGCCTGCACCACGGTCGCGATTTCGCTTTCCGGCAGGGTAAAGACTAAATCAATCGGGTGGGTCTGGGTGATCACCACGATGCCCGTGGTGTCGCCGCTGGAGATCTGGTTGCCGATATCGACCTGCTTCAGGCCCACGCGCCCGTCAATCGGCGCGGTGATGCGGCTCCAGTCCAGCTGCAGCTGTGCGCTGGCCACGGCGGCCTCGTCAGCTTTGATGGTGCCCTGCGTTTCGCTGACCAGCGACTGCTGGGTGTCCAGCTCCTGACGAGATACGAGGTTGGTTTTCACCAGTTGCTGGTAGCGCGCCAGATCGCGGCGCGCGTTGGCGAGCGTGGCTTTGTCTTTCGCGAGCTGCCCCTGCGCCTGGGCGAGGGCGACCTTAAACTGGCTCGGGTCGATTTCCGCCAGCAGATCGCCTGCTTTAACCTGCTGACCTTCCTGGAAGTGAATGGCCATCAGCTGGCCGTCGACGCGGCTGCGCACCGTCACGGTGTTGGCGGCGGTAATGGTCCCAAGGCCCGTTAGATAGCGAGGAACGGCTTTATTCACTGCCGTCGCCGCCTGTACCGGCGCCAGCGCGCCGCCGCGCATGCCGTGACGTCCTCCGCCTGCAGGGCGCTGCGCCTGACTACTGGCACCAGCGGGGGCGGCGGAGTTCGCGGATTGACTGTGCCAGTACCAGGCGGCGGCAAGGACCACCACAATGATGCCTGCGGCGATTGCCCAGCGGGATTTGTTACTGCCTTTCATCGTTATACGTTCTCATCCTGAAGACTTCGGGGAATGATACTAGTTTAGTCAGCTAACACAGCGGAAAAATGGAGGAAATATGGAAGACTGTCAGGAATGGTCTGAATGGAGGTAAAAGCAAAACGGCAACATCCCTTGCCGTTTTTGGTGTTTTCTCCCTCTCCCTGTGGGAGAGGGCCGGGGTGAGGGCACCAGACCGCACCGCAACCGCACTAGCTAAACATCACCTGCGCCCAGCGCGCCAGCCCTGCGGTAACGGAGCCAAAGTCATCGCCACCGGCAATCGGAATGCCAGGCAGCTGTTCCGCCAGCGCTTTCTTGATCAGCGGCGAACGGGCGCTCCCCCCGGTCAGGTAGATAACGTCCGGCTTCTCTTTACCGTTCTCCAGCGCCAGCTGTACCTGCTCCAGAATACGCTGCAGCGGCTGCGCGAGCGCCGTCTCCAGCCCGTCCTGCGAAATCGCGGTGGCCAGATCGTCGCTGATAAACGGCAAGGAGACCGCATGCTCAGCGCGGTCGGAAAGGGCAATTTTGCTCTCTTCGGCCGTACGCACCACGCGGTAGCTCAGGCGCTGACGCCACACTTTATACAGCAGCGCGACTTTTTCGGCGTCCTGCGCGTCGCGCACCAGATCGTTAAGGAAGCGGCCGTTCGCGGTGCTGTAAAAATCACTCTGCGCAGGCACGTCGTTGATGGCAATCGCGTTCCACCATGGCAGGATCGGCAGGGCGATACCTTTTTCCGTCTGACCGCCCATGCCGAGCAGCGGCATCAGGCTCTTGAATGCCAGCGCGATATCGAGATCGTTACCGCCTACGCGGCAGCCGCTGTGCCCGAGCAGGCTATTTTCACGATCGCGTCGGTTATGCCACTGCGGTCCCATCAGCAGCAGCGAGCAGTCCGTGGTGCCCCCGCCGATATCCACGACTAACACGCGCTTCTCTTCCGTCAGCGTGGCTTCAAAATCCAGCCCCGCCGCGACCGGCTCGTACTGGAACACTACGTCGCGGAAGCCTGCACGGTGCGCCGCGCGTTCCAGGATCCCCTGCGCCTGCTGGTTGGCCTCGTCGCCGCCCAGCCCCTGGAAGTTGATCGGGCGGCCAATGACCGCCTGGGTAATCGCATCGGAGACCTGCGTCTGCGCCTGATTGCGAATATGCAGCATCATCGCGCACACCAGGTCTTCGAACATCGCGACCTGCTGCGGCTTCAGGCCGCTGGCGCCGAGGAAGGATTTTGGCGACTTAACGAAGTAAACCTCTTCAGGATCTTCAATGTAATGCCCGAGCGAAGAGAGACCGAACTGCACGCTGGACGGCGTAACGTCGATGTCTTCCTCGCGGTTAAAGCTGACCGCCCGGCGCAGCAGCGCCTGGGTCTCCGCCGCCGTGGCCGGAACCTGATGGTGACGAAACAGCCATTCGCTCACCGCTTCACGCGTCGGTGCGCAGAGCATAGACGGCAGCAGCGTGCTCTCTTTTTCCATTTTCAGGAGCCGCGGCTGCCCGTTTTGCATAATCGCAACCGAGCAGTTTGCCGTACCGTAGTCAAATCCAATAAACACGATGAATCCCCATGCCAGTGAGAAGGGGCGAGACTTTAACGAAATGTCTGCATGGCGACAACAGGAATATGAAAGCAAGGCAATACAAGGTCTTTCCGTTTATGCTGATATACCCGTCATACTTCAAGTTGCAGGTGTGTTGGCTGCGCTCGCTCACCCCAGTCACATAGTTATCTATGCTCCTGGGGATTCGCTCTCTTGCCGCCTTCCTGCAACTCGAATTATTTAGGGTATAAGAATGAAAAAGGAGCAACGATGTACACCCTGAACTGGCAACCCCCTTATGACTGGCAGTGGATGTTTGGCTTTCTCGGCGCGCGTGCGGTGACGGGCATTGAAACCGTCACGCACGACTACTACGAGCGCAGTTTTGCCTGCGAAGGGCATCAGGGGATATTTCGCGTCACGCCGGATATCGCCACCCATACGCTGAACGTCACGCTCAGTCCGGGGTTAATCCCGGTTGTGCAGACGTGCCTTGAACGCATCGAGCGCCTGTTCGATCTCGCCTGCAACCCGCAGCACATCGCGGATACGCTGGGCGATCTGAGTGCTGCCCGGCCAGGCTTGCGTTTGCCGGGGGCGATGGATGCGTACGAGCAGGGCGTGCGGGCGATCCTCGGGCAGCTGGTGAGCGTGGCGATGGCGGCGAAGCTGACGTCGCGCGTGGTGGCGCTGTGCGGCGAGCCGGTGGCGGATTGTCCGGGCTATCTCTGCTTCCCCACGCCGGACGCGCTGGCGGCAGCGGACCCGCTGGCGCTGAAAGCGTTGGGCATGCCGGTAAAACGCGCGGAGTCGTTAATTCACCTGGCGCAGTCGGTCATTGACGGGACGTTTCCGCTTTTCCCACCTGAGAATATTGAGGCCGGGATGAAGGCGCTACAGCAGCGGCCGGGGATAGGGTCCTGGACGGCAAACTACCTGGCCCTGCGCGGCTGGCAGGCGAAAGATGTCTTTCTGCCTGATGATTATCTGATTAAGCAACGCTTTGCCGGGATGACGCCCGCGCAGATTCGTCGTTATGCCGAGCGCTGGCAGCCGTGGCGCTCTTACGCGCTGCTGCACATCTGGTATACCGACGGCTGGGCGCCGTCAGTTGATGGCGAAATAGCTGGTGTTGAGCAGTAGATCCAGCGGCTGCGGCTCGGCGATGGTGTCACCAAAGATAAAATCAATGCCGATGCCGGAGAGCGTATCCATCATGATGGGCTGGTTGCAGGGGCCCGCGATAGTTTTCATTCCCAGACGCTGGGCGTGGCCCTGCACAATGGTCACCATCATCTCATCCATCAGATTGCCATACACGTTGCTTACCACCTCTGCGTCCAGCATCAGATAGTCGGCCATATTGGCGGTCAGATGGGTAAAGACGTTCATGTCGCGGCCCACCTGGCTGAAGATCACGCGGCAGCCCGCCTGGCGAAGCTTTTGCAGACTCCGCTGCAGGTTTTTATCCGGGCTGCACACCACGTCGGCAGAGATAACCAGATGCAGGAGACGGCCCGGCATGGGGCTTTTATCCAGCAGGTCGAGAAGTTCATCAACCAGCGTTACGCTGGCTAAACCGGCCTCAGAAAGCGGCAGTGCCACCCCCATGCCTTTACTGGCGACCTGTGCGGCAGAGGCGCGGAAAAACTCATTAAAAATACGTCTGTCGAGGGCGTGAAAAAGCTCAGGCTCCGCCAGGCCCGAGCGGAACGCATGCTCCTCCTGGACTTCGCCCTGGCTGGTCCACAGGCGTAACGACAGCAGCCAGAAATTACTGCTTTCCGGAATGCGCGGAGAGGCGACGCTGCGGGCAATCATCATCAGGTGATTGTCTTTTATCATGTGCCACTGTTCATCAAGCGACATCATGCTGCGCGTGTTGTGATCCCGCTCCTGCTGGGGTTCGTAAACCGTCACCATGCCGCGCCCGCTGTTTTTCGAGGCATAACAGGCTATATCCGCCTGCGACATGATCTCCGACGCCTGATGGTTATTTTCATCAATCAGCGTGATACCTGCGCTGGCGCCGATCCGGTGCAGGCGGCCTTCCCACATAAAGTGATAGTCATTGATCGCCTGGATCAGGCGCCCGGCGATATAGCGCGCGCTTTCAATATTGCAGTCCGGTAACAGTAACCCGAACTCATCCCCGCCCAGACGCGCCAGCACGTCGCTGGAGCGGAGCATGGTCAACATCAGGGAAGAGAGTTCCCGCAGCAGGGCATCTCCCGCCGCGTGGCCTGCCGTATCGTTGACGGCTTTAAAGCGATCGAGATCGATAAAGACCAGAGCGTGACGCTGGCGCGTTTCGCGAACGGTCTGCAGGAGGCGTTTAAGATGATTTTCGAAGCTGACCCGGTTTGCCAGGTGGGTCAGGGCATCGTGGGAGGCGCTGTAACTCAGCTGACGCAGCATTTTGCGCGACTCGGTCACGTCCTGAATCACGATAACCGAGCCAATATTCTGCCCGTCCAGCGTGCTGAGCGGCGTAATGCTGTAGTGAATATCAAAATTACCGCCGGTACGGCAGTTCAGCACCACGTCCTGATCGATATCGGAACGGGACATATCGCCGCTGTGAATATTCTCCATCAGCGGCCCTTTTTCACCAAAGGTAATGTGCAACACCTTGAGGATCGGCTGGCCGATAGCCTCGGTCTGCAGCCAGCCGCTCATTTTCTCGGCCACCGGGTTCATGAAGGTGACGTTCATGTTGATATCGGTACACAGCACCGCTTCACCGATGGAATCGAGGGTGATGTGCAGACGCTCTTTTTCCTGGAAGAGGGCCTCGTTGAGCTGCTTAACCTCGGTCATGTCCATGTTGATACCGAGCAGCCGTTCGACTTCACCCTGCTTATTGAGCACCCGGTTCGCCAGGGAGCGAATATGGCGCACGCCTTCCTTAACGCGAATGCGGAATTCCAGCTTAAACGGCAGGCGGGAAATCAGCGAGTCCCGCAGCACCTGCTCAGCGTGGGCACGATCTTCCGGCAGCATCGTGTCATGCCAGAGCTGCCAGGTAGGCTTGATGTGCGGCGGGATTTCATACAGCTCAAACATCCGCTTGTCCCAGCTGATAATGTCTGGCTCCAGATCCCACTCCCAGATGCCGATGCCGCCCGCTTCGTTAGCTAGCGTAATGCGCTCCATCAGGCGTTTGTTGACCCACTCGGTCTGCTTTAGATCATTAATGTCTTCAATCTGGGCGATAAAATAGAGCGGCGAGCCGTCGGCATGGCGCACGACGGAGACGGCAAGGAGCGCCCAGACCACTTCCCCGTCGCGGGTGTAATAGCGCTTCTCAAGGGTATAGGTATTGATGTCGCCGTTGACCAGCTGTTCGAGCTGTTCCAGGTCGGTGTGCAGATCTTCCGGCCAGGTGAGCTGCTGGAAGGTCAGCGACTGGAGCTCCGTCTGGCTGTAACCGAGGAAATTGCACAGCGCCTTGTTAGCCTGCAGCCATTTGCCCTCAATGCTGACCAGCGCCATACCGATAGCGGAATACTCCATCGCATTGCGGAAACGCTCCTCGCTTTCGGTGATGTGTTTGCGCTCGGCGCGGAAGGCATACATCACCATGGTCATCACGTTGGCAGGCAGGAGCAGCATCAGGAACGGCAGCCAGGGGGCGTTCAGCATCGCCCCGACGTGCTGGGTTGTCAGCGCCACAGGATTTCGGGCAATCATCAGCGACACAACCATCACTGTGACCAGAAACACCAGGAACGCTTCCATTCGCGGCAAGCGCACGGCGCTCCACATAAGCAAAACGATAACGCAGGTGAAAGGCCACGGCAGCCAGGTGATGGCTGCCCAGCTGAGGGCCAGCGTCACGGCCAGCGTGGTCAGGGTTTCCAGCAGCAGTCTCGGGTCACGGTGGCGCAGCAGATAATGCGGTTTAAACAACAGTCCCAACGGTACCACCGCCAGCGCGCCGATGGCTTCGGACAACACCCAGACGAAGAAATTACGCAGGGGTTCAGGGCCGGGAGCCAGCAGGGACACCAGCAAGCCGCCCACCAGCGGCGGGATCACTGCGCTGCCGATGGCCACGCGGATCCAGTCATTCAGATTCTGCAGCGGGTTGTACCACGGGAGCAATTTGCGCAGCAATAACGCACCGGTAAAGGCTTCAACCACGTTAATCGAGGTGTAGGTGAGGCTTATCGATCCCCACGAAAACAGCATCCAGGTGGCCAGAATATTGCCAAACGAACAGGCCAGGGCGATTCCCGGCCACATTTTTCCTGCATGGCGGTAAAACGCCACCATCATAATGGCGGTGGGGAACCAGAGCGGGGCTAGCAGGGTGCCGAACCGGGTAAGCTCCAGGGAAAATAAGGTAAAGATAAAGGTGACCAGGCCCAGACAGACAAGTCGTATTAAAGGATGTGGGGTGGTAACCAAAACCCGCTGGTATTGTTTATTCATTACCGCTTTATCCAGAGACGCCATGCCGTCAGGGAAGATGTCCGAACGCGTGAATTTGATAATTTGGTTTATGCTAGTACAAACAATTTACAATTCATATGGTGACCGCTCAGAATTTGACACCACAGACTTATTAAATAGAGGCTCCGTGAAAAAAAACGGTTAAACGCTGAAAAAACGCTCATTTAAATTTCACTCAGGGAATAAGACGTCACTTTTCGGCCAGTCTCGCAGAACCTGTGCTTTCGACTGGTATCACGCCCGTGAAATCCCTATAATTGCCGCGTTTGACGCTCCGGCGTCGTCCTTCCTTAACATCCAGGTTAATCAGGTCGCTAAATTTATGACTGATAAGTCTCATCAATGCGTCATTATAGGCATCGCCGGCGCATCGGCTTCAGGTAAAAGTCTAATTGCCAGTACGCTTTATCGCGAACTGCGTGAACAAGTAGGTGATGAGCATATCGGCGTCATTCCCGAAGACAGCTATTACAAAGATCAATCCCATCTGTCGATGGAAGAGCGCGTCAAAACCAACTATGACCACCCGAATGCAATGGATCACAGCTTGCTGTTCCAGCATTTAGAAGCGCTTAAGAGCGGCCAGGCGATTGAGCTGCCCGTTTACAGTTACGTAGAACACACCCGCACCCGGGAAACCATCCGCATCGAGCCGAAAAAGGTCATTATCCTCGAAGGGATCCTGCTGCTGACCGACGCCCGCCTGCGTGAATCCATGAACTTCTCGATTTTCGTCGATACCCCGCTGGACATCTGCCTGATGCGCCGCATCAAGCGTGACGTGAATGAACGCGGCCGTTCGATGGACTCCGTCATGGCGCAATATCAGAAAACGGTCCGCCCGATGTTCCTGCAGTTTATTGAGCCATCCAAACAATACGCCGATATCATCGTGCCGCGCGGGGGTAAAAACCGCATTGCTATTGATATCTTAAAAGCGAAAATCAGCCAGTTTTTTGAATAAGCCGCGTGAATTGTGTACCGTTCAGAGATAACCTGGTTTTACCCTGAGCGCTTACCGCCTCAGGGTACGATGCATGAAAGGAGAAAGTGGCATGCGTCTTTGTGATCGCGATATAGAAGCCTGGCTGGATGAAGGCCGTTTGTCTATTACCCCGCGCCCGCCTGTTGAGCGTATCAATGGCGTGACCGTTGATGTCCGCTTGGGGAATAAATTCCGCACCTTTAGTGGCCACACTGCGCCGTTCATTGACCTCAGCGGGCCGAAGGACGAAGTCAGCGCCGCGCTCGATCGCGTGATGAGTGACGAAATCGTAATCGACGAAGGCGAAGCTTTTTATCTGCATCCGGGTGAACTGGCCCTGGCGGTGACGTTTGAATCCGTCACTCTGCCTTCGGACCTGGTCGGCTGGCTTGATGGCCGTTCTTCGCTGGCGCGACTGGGGCTGATGGTTCACGTGACCGCGCACCGTATCGATCCAGGCTGGTCGGGGCGTATCGTGCTGGAGTTCTTCAACGCCGGTAAATTGCCGCTGGCGCTGCGTCCGGGCATGATGATCGGCGCGTTAAGCTTTGAACCGCTGTCAGGCCCGGCAGATCGTCCTTATAACCGTCGGCAGGACGCAAAATATCGCGACCAGCAGGGCGCGGTTGCCAGCCGCATTGATAAAGACTGATCGTTAGCCCATTGAGGATGCCATGAGAAGAGTTCTGACAACGCTGATGATTTTGCTGGTGGTGCTGGTGGCCGGCCTTTCGGCGTTGGTTCTGCTGGTTAACCCCAACGATTTCCGCGCTTACATGGTGCGGCAGGTCGAGGCACGCAGTGGTTATCAACTGAAGCTTGACGGGCCGCTGCGCTGGCACGTCTGGCCGCAGCTCAGCATTCTCTCTGGCCGCATGTCGCTCACGGCGCCGGGGGCGTCCCAGCCGCTGGTGTCCGCAGACAACATGCGCCTTGATGTGGCGCTGATCCCGCTCATTTCCCATCAGCTGCAGGTTAAGCAGGTGATGCTGAAAGGCGCAGTGATTCAGCTCACCCCGCAAACCGAAGCCGTGCGTGATGCCAGTGCGCCGGTTGCGCCGCGCGAAAATACCCTGCCTGATGAACCGTCCGATACCGGCTGGTCCTTTGATATCGGCAAGCTGAAAGTTGCCGACAGCGTGTTGGTTTTCCAGCATGAGCACCAGGAGCAGGTGACCATTCGCAACATCAACCTGCAGATGGAACAGGATGCTCACCATCTTGCGTCGCTGGAATTTAGCGGGCGCGTGAACCGCGATCAGCGCGATTTGACCCTGTCGCTGAATGCTAATGTGAACGCCTCGGACTACCCGCATCAGCTCATGGCCGACATCCAGCAGCTGAACTGGCAGCTGACGGGTGCCGATCTCCCCACCCAGGGGATAACCGGGCAGGGAACGCTGCAGGCCGTTTGGCGCGAAGAGCAAAAGCAGCTGGAGCTGGATAATCTCAACTTGCAGGCAAATGACAGTAGCCTGAAGGGGCAGGCGAGCGTCACGCTCGAAGAGAAGCCGAAGTGGGTGCTGAATCTGCAGTTTGACAAGCTCAATCTGGAAAACCTGCTGCCGCCTCTGCCGGCCAGCGCCACGGACAACGATGCCACCCAGACGGGGCAAAGCCAGGTACCGGCATCACGTCCGGTTATCTCGTCTAATCTCGATCAGCCTGACTATAACGCTCTGCGCGGCTTCACGGCGGATATTCTGCTGAAAGCCAATAGCCTGCGCTGGCGCGGCATTGATTTTACCGACGTGAGCAGCCAGATGTTTAACCATAACGGTTTGCTGGTGATCTTCGAACTGAGCGGTAAGATGGGCGCCGGGAACCTCTCGCTGCCGGGCACGCTGGATGTCCGTAAAGACGTTGCCAGCGCCGCATTCCAGCCGCGTCTCGACAACGTTGAGATAGGCACCATCCTGAAAGCGTTTAACTACCCGATATCCCTGACGGGGCAGCTGACGCTCGCGGGTGACTTCTCAGGCACGAAAATTGATGCCGATGCTTTCCGCCGCGAGTGGCAGGGGCAGGCGCATCTTGATCTGAAGAATTCCCGTATGGATGGGCTTAACTTCCAGCAGCTGGTGCAGCAGGCGGTCGAGCGCAGCAGCGATGTAAAAGCCCAGGATAACTACGACAGTGCCACGCGCCTCGACAGCTTCACCACGGACCTGACGCTGGACAACGGACAACTTACTCTCGACGGTATGCAGGGCACTTCTTCACTCTTATCAATGACCGGTGAAGGTAAGCTGGATCTGGTGAAAGAAACCGCGGACACGCGATTTAACGTGCGGGTACTCTCCGGCTGGCAGGGTGAAAGCAAGCTCATCGACTTCCTGAAAGAGACGCCGGTCCCGCTGACCGTATATGGCAAATGGCAGGCCCTGAATTACAGCCTCCAGGTGGATCAGATCCTGCGTAAGCATCTGCAGGATGAAGCGAAGCGTCGGCTTAGCGGCTGGGCGGACCGTAATAAAGATTCACAAGACGGTAAGGACGTGAAGAAGCTGCTGGATAAGCTTTGATGTCCGTTGCGCCGGGTGGCGGCTTCGCCTTACCCGGCCTACAAAAGCCTGACGTCGTAGGCCGGGTAAGCGCAGCGCCACCAGGCTTTTTTACACCTCAAAATCCAGTTCTTCCTCATCCCGCAGCGGAATGAGCTGAACCTTCTGCACGCGATGGTTTTCAATCTGCAGCGTTTTGAGCAGATAGTCGCCCACCTGAACCTCTTCTCCCGGCTGCGGGATACGCTGCAAATACTCCATCAGCAGGCCGGCAATAGTGTGATACTCCCGTTTTTCATCCAGCGGCAGCGGCACGTATTGCACCAGGTCTTCCAGCGGCATATGGCCGTTAGCCGTCCACGAACCGTCTGCGTTTTTCTGAATGTCATGGCGGGCGTCAATCTCATCCACTTCGTTAGGCAAATTACCGGCGATGGTTTCCATTACGTCGCTGAGCGTGACCAGCCCTTCCACCGATCCAAACTCATCCACCACAAAGGCAAAGTGCGTGCGCGCGTTACGGAATTGCTCAAGGGCGGAGAGCAGCGGTAGTCCCTCCGGGAAAACCAGCGGCTGGCGGACCAGGACGCGCAGATTGAGCGCCTCGCCGTGCAGCTGCTGCTGGAGCAGGTCAATAACGTGCACCACGCCCAGCAGTTCCTCTTCCTCTTCACCGCCGGTCACCACCACGCGGGTGTGCTGGTTTTTATCCAGCAGGGCGCGAATGTGCTCTTCCGGTGCCGTCAGGTCGATATGTTCAATGTCATGCCGCGAGGTCATGATGCTGCTGACCGTCCGCTGGTTCAGATTGAGCACCCGCTCGATCATCCGTCGTTCCTGTGGGTCGAAGATCAGCCCGTCGCTGTGATCGGCCAGCATGGCGGAGGATTCGGCGTCCAGCTCCGCATCCTCTTTCTTACCGCTTAACAGGCGCATCACCGTGTCGGCCGTGCGCTGACGCAGGGTCTGATTCGCGGACAGGAAGCGGCGGCGGTTAAATATCGCCAGTTGGTTAAGCGCTTCAATCATGACGGAGAAGCCGATGGCGGCATACAGGTAGCCTTTCGGAATATGGAAGCCAAAACCGTCGGCCACCAGGCTAAAGCCAATCATCAGCAGGAAGCTCAGACAGAGGATCACGATGGTCGGGTGACTGTTTACAAAGCGGGTCAGCGCCTTGCTGGCCATGACCATCAGCGTGATGGCAATAATCACCGCGGCCATCATCACCGCAAGGTGGTCCACCATCCCGACGGCGGTAATCACCGAGTCCAGGGAGAAGACCGCATCCAACACCACGATTTGCGCCACTACCGGCCAGAATTTAGCTCCGCGGCGCTGGGTTGGATTCTCGCTGTCTTTGCCCTCCAGCCGCTCGTTGAGCTCCACCGTGGCTTTGAACAGCAGGAACAACCCGCCGAAGAGCATGATCAGATCGCGGGCGCTAAAACTCAGGCCGTGAATGGAGAACAGAGGCTGAGTGAGCGTGACCAGCCAGGAGATAGAGGCCAGCAGCAGTAAACGCATCACCATCGCCAGCAGCAGACCCGTCACGCGCGCGCGGTCGCGCTGGGAAGGGGGCAGTTTTTCAGCGAGGATGGCGATAAAGACCAGATTATCAATCCCGAGCACCAGCTCGATGACGACCAGCGTAACCAGCCCGGCCCAGATTGAGGGATCGGCAATCCATTCCATAGTAATAGCAATACCTTCTGTTATATGACGAATGTCACACTTCGATCATGGATAAAGCTGGGGGAAATTGCAATGCCGGGCTGAGATTTCTCTTAATACGACGGATAAAAAAGAGAGCTTTCTCAATAGGGTGTAAATAAGCGAAATACGTATATTTAATTACAAGGAATGCATTTTAGGATATATCGCAGGTGATGATTTTCACTCTCACTTTGTCAATATAAAGAAATTCCTAAAAGGTCAAAAATTTGCTCTTAATATTAATCTTAAAAACAGATATTAGGACAGTTGTCTCCTTGCCTGCTATTAGGTTAGCTGCAACAATTCTCCCAGCATCAAATGTTAAATCTCGGTGTTGCTATTAATGTTCGGTCTTCAGGGATGGTTATTCATTATCCGTCGGTTTTTTCAAGCGGCTGATATATTTCCAGAAGACCTTGCTCAAGAGGGTGTCTATCCATAACACATTGTTTAGTCAGTGTATTGGTAACTGAAAGCCAAGGGCGGTAGCGTGCCTGAAAGCGTGTGAATCAGCCTCGATTATTCTGTCAATAGCCAATGGATGAATAAGCTTTTTTTAGGACTGATGCCAGTTATATTTCTATTTGATTAACTGCATGCTGAAACCCAATACGACTCGAGCTTATTTAAATTGCACAGGATAATTACTCTGCCAAAGTGATAAATAATCAATGATGAAATCCAAAATGAAATTGATGCCATTATTGGTGTCTGTGACCTTGATGAGTGGTTGCACGGTCTTTCCCGGCAGCAATATGTCAACAATGGGTAAGGATGTGATCAAGCAACAGGATGCCGATTTTGATCTCGACAAAATGGTGAATGTTTATCCACTTACGCCTCGTCTGGTCGAACAATTACGTCCACGTCCGAATGTTGCCCAGCCGAATATGTCGCTGGACCAGGAAATTGCCTCCTACCAGTACCGCGTGGGGCCGGGTGACGTGATCAACGTGACCGTCTGGGACCACCCCGAACTGACCACGCCAGCGGGACAGTACCGCAGCTCAAGCGACACCGGTAACTGGGTGCAGTCAGATGGCACCATGTTCTATCCCTACATTGGCAAAGTCCATGTTGCAGGCAAAACGCTTGCCGAGATCCGTAGTGATATTACCGGCCGCTTAGCGCAGTACATCGCCGATCCGCAGGTGGACGTTAATATCGCCGCATTCCGCTCGCAAAAAGCCTATATCTCCGGCCAGGTGAACAAATCCGGGCAGCAGGCCATCACCAACGTTCCTCTGACCGTCCTGGATGCCATCAACGCCGCGGGCGGGTTAACCGACGGCGCCGACTGGCGCAACGTCGTGCTCACCCACAACGGGAAGGAGCAGCGCATTTCGCTGCAGGCGCTGATGCAAAACGGCGATCTGACCCAGAACCGCCTGCTCTATCCGGGCGACATTCTCTACGTGCCGCGCAATGACGATCTGAAAGTCTTCGTGATGGGTGAAGTGAAGAAACAGAGCACCCTCAAAATGGACTTCAGCGGTATGACGCTGACCGAAGCGCTGGGCAATGCTGAAGGTATCGATCTGACGACCTCTAACGCGACCGGTATCTTCGTTATCCGTCCGCTGAAAGGTGAGGGCAGTGCGAAAGGCAAGATTGCCAACATCTACCAGCTGGATATGTCCGATGCGACCTCTCTGGTGATGGCAACGGAGTTCCGTCTCCAGCCATACGATGTGGTGTATGTCACCACCGCGCCGGTTGCCCGCTGGAACCGTCTGATCAACCAGTTGCTGCCAACCATCAGTGGCGTTCGCTACATGACGGATACGGCGCGCGACATTCATACCTGGTAATCCGCGATGTTTAACAAAATTCTGGTGGTATGCGTGGGGAACATCTGCCGTTCCCCCACGGCTGAACGGTTGTTGAAACACTACCAGCCCGAACTGACCGTTGATTCGGCAGGGCTGGGTGCACTGGTCGGTAAAGGTGCCGATGAGCGCGCAACGAGCGTGGCGCGGGATCATCACCTCTCTCTCGACGGCCACGTGGCCCGCCAGGTCACTGGCCGCATGTGCCGGGAGTATGACCTGATCCTGACGATGGAAAAACGCCATATTCATGCGCTGTGCGATATCGCTCCGGAGATGCGCGGCAAGGTGATGCTGTTTGGTCACTGGGACAATGAACGTGAAATCCCCGATCCGTATCGCAAAAGCCATGAAGCCTTTGAGGCGGTTTACACCTTACTTGACCAGTCTGCCCAACAGTGGGCGCAGGCACTGAAAGTTCAGCAGGGATAACAATGACAGAAAAAACAAGACCTTCTGCCGCCCCGACTTCGGGCAGTGATGAAATTGATATTGGGCGCCTGGTCGGCACTGTTGTAGAGGCAAAGTGGTGGGTGCTTGGCATTACCGCCGTGTTCGCCGCGGCGGCCGTCGTCTATACGCTGTTCGCCACCCCTATCTACAGCGCCGATGCGCTGGTGCAGATCGAGCAGAATACCGGCAACTCGCTGGTGCAGGACATTGGTTCCGCGCTGGCGAACAAGCCGCCGGCATCCGACGCCGAAATTCAGCTCATCCAGTCACGCCTGGTGCTGGGTAAAACGGTTCACGACCTCGGGCTCGATATCTCCGTCACCAAGAATACCTTCCCAGTCTTTGGTGCCGGATGGGATCGTCTGATGGGGCGCAACAACGACACGGTGAAAGTCACTGACTTCGTGCTGCCGAAAGGGGCTGCCGATCAGACGTTTACCCTGACGGTGCTTGGACCGAAACAGTACCAGCTAACCAGCGACGCAGGCTTTAGCGCCCGCGGCGAAGTGGGGCAAATGCTGACCAAAGACGGCGTCAGCATGATGGTCAGCGCGATTAACGCTCAGGAGGGCGGCGAATTTACCGTCACCAAATTCTCCACCCTGGGGATGATCAACAATCTGCAAAACAACCTGACCGTCACCGAAAACGGTAAGGACACCGGCGTGCTGAGCATGACCTTTACCGGTGAAGATAAGGATCAAATCCGCGACATCCTGAACAGCATTACCCGCAACTATCTTGAGCAGAACGTTGAGCGTAAGTCGGCGGAAGCGGCGAAAAGCCTGGCCTTCCTCGCGAAACAGCTCCCGGAAGTGCGCGCCCATCTGGATGATGCCGAGAACAAGCTGAACGCCTATCGTCAGGATAAAGACTCCGTTGACCTGCCGCTGGAGGCGAAATCGGTCCTCGATTCGATGGTCAACATTGATGCGCAGCTGAACGAGCTGACCTTCAAAGAGGCGGAGATTTCCAAGCTTTATACCAAACGTCACCCGGCCTACCGCACGCTTCTGGAGAAACGCCGTACCCTGGAAGAAGAGAAGGCGAAGCTCAATGACCGCGTGACCGCGATGCCGAAAACGCAGCAGGAGATCGTGCGTCTGACCCGCGACGTGGAGTCCGGACAGCAGGTTTACATGCAGCTGCTGAACAAGCAGCAGGAGCTGAAAATCACCGAAGCCAGTACCGTCGGTGACGTGCGCATCGTCGACCCGGCCATTACCCAGCCTGGCGTGCTGAAGCCGAAGAAAGCGCTGATTATTCTCGGCAGCATTATTCTCGGCCTGATGCTCTCCATCGTGGGTGTGCTGCTGCGTTCGCTGTTCAACCGCGGTATCGAAAGCCCGCAGGTGCTGGAAGAGAGCGGTATCAACGTCTATGCCAGCATTCCGCTGTCTGAGTGGCAAAAATCCCGTGATAGCGTCAAAACCATCAAGGGCGTCAAGCGTTATAAACAGAGCCAGCTTCTGGCGGTGGGTAACCCGACCGACCTCGCCATCGAAGCGATCCGTAGCCTGCGTACCAGTCTGCACTTCGCCATGATGCAGGCCAAGAACAACGTCCTGATGTTAACCGGCGTCAGCCCGTCGATCGGTAAAACTTTCGTCTGCGCCAACCTGGCGGCGGTGGTCAGCCAGACCAACAAGCGCGTGCTGCTGATCGACTGCGATATGCGTAAGGGCTACACCCACGAACTGCTGGGCACCAACAACGTGAACGGTCTGTCGGAAATCCTGCTCGGCAAAGGGGAAATCAGCCAGAGCGCGAAACCCACAACGGTGCCGAAATTTGACCTGATCCCGCGGGGTCAGGTGCCGCCTAACCCGTCCGAGCTGCTGATGAGCGAACGCTTTACCGAGCTGGTGGAGTGGGCGAGCAAAAATTACGACCTGGTGCTGATCGATACGCCGCCAATTCTGGCCGTGACCGACGCAGCCGTTGTTGGCCGCCACGCTGGCACCACGCTGATGGTGGCGCGTTACGCGGTGAACACCCTGAAAGAGGTGGAAACCAGCCTGAGCCGCTTCGAGCAGAACGGCATTGAGGTGAAAGGGGTGATCCTGAACTCCATCTTCCGCCGCGCGACCGGGTACCAGGATTACGGCTATTACGAGTACGAATATAAATCTGACAGTAAATAACTAAACACACCCCATTCCCCTCACCCTAACCCTCTCCCCAAAGGGGAGAGGGGACTGTTCGGTGCGGGATTTGGGGGACGAACGTAATGATAACCACTGGCTGCCTTTCACCCTCTCCCTTTTGGGGAGAGGGCCGGGGTGAGGGGAAAAGATGACCACACAACGCCCTTTAGTTTCAATCTATATGCCGACATGGAATCGTCAGCAGCTGGCGATCCGCGCAATCAAATCCGTCCTGCGACAGGATTACGATAACTGGGAGCTGATCATCGTTGATGACTGCTCTTCCTCGTATGAACAGCTGCAAAAGTTTGTGACTGACCTCAACGACCCGCGGGTGGTCTATACGCATAACGCCATTAACTCCGGCGCATGTGCGGTGCGTAATCAGGCGATTATGCAGGCCAAAGGGCAGTATCTGACCGGGATCGACGACGATGACGAATGGACGCCGAACCGCCTGTCTATCTTCCTGTCGCATAAAGAACAGCTGGTCACGCACGCTTTCCTGTATGCCAACGACTATGTCTGCCAGGGCGAGGTTTACTCGCAGCCCGCGAGTCTGCCGCTGTATCCGAAATCACCGTACTCTCGCCGCCTGTTCTACAAGCGCAACATTATTGGTAACCAGGTCTTCACCTGGGCGTGGCGTTTCAAAGAGTGCCTGTTCGATACCGAACTCAAGGCAGCGCAGGATTACGATATCTTCCTGCGCATGGTGGTGGAATACGGCGAGCCGTGGAAAGTGGAAGAGGCCACGCAGATCCTGCATATCAACCACGGGGAGATGCAAATCACCTCCTCGCCGAAGAAGTTCTCGGGCTACTTCCATTTTTACCGCAAGCACAAGGACAAGTTTGACCGTGCCAGCCGTAAATATCAGCTCTTTACCCTCTATCAGATCCGCAATAAGCGCATGAACTGGCGCACGCTGCTGACGCTGCTGTCCGTGCGTAACGGCAAGCGCCTGGCTGACGGGCTTCGGGGGAAATAATGTTTCTGGAAGATTGCCGCGCTAACAGCTGGAGCCTGCGTCCGTGCTGCATGGTTCTGGCGTACCGCATCGCGCACTTTTGCTCGGTGTGGCGTAAGAAAAACGTGCTGAACAATATCTGGGCGGCGCCCGTGCTGGTGCTGTACCGCATCATTACCGAATGCTTTTTTGGCTATGAAATTCAGGCCGCTGCCACCATTGGCCGCCGCTTTACCATCCATCACGGCTATGCGGTGGTGATCAACAAGTTCGTGGTCGCCGGGGATGATTTCACCATTCGTCATGCGGTCACCATTGGCAACCGTGGGCCTGACAGCCTGGCCTGCCCGGTCATCGGCAATAACGTCGAGCTGGGGGCGAACGTGGTGATCATCGGTGACATTACGATTGGTAATAACGTCACGATTGGTGCTGGCAGCGTGGTGCTGGACAGCATTCCGGATAACGCGCTGGTGGTGGGAGAAAAAGCCCGCGTGAAGGTGATTAAATGAACATTCTGCAATTTAACGTACGCCTCGCAGAAGGCGGAGCGGCAGGCGTGGCCCTGGATCTGCACCAGCGCGCGCTGCAAAAAGGACTTCAGTCTCGTTTTATTTACGGCTACGGCAAAGGCGGAAAGAAAAGCGTCAGCCACGATAACTTCCCGCAGGTGCACAAGCACACGCCGCGCCTGACCTCGATTGCCAACATTGCGCTGTTCCGCCTGTTTAACCGCGATCTGTTTGGCAACCTGAACACGCTTTACCGTACGGTTACCCGCACCACGGGCCCGGTTGTGCTGCATTTTCACGTGCTGCACAGCTACTGGCTGAATCTGGAAGAGGTGGTGGCGTTTTGCCAGAAGGTGCAGGCCCACAAGCCCGATACCCGCTTTGTCTGGACGCTGCACGATCACTGGAGCGTGACGGGCCGCTGCGCGTTTACCGACGGCTGCGAAGGCTGGAAAGATAACTGCCAGAAGTGCCCGACGTTAAGCAACTACCCGCCGGTGAAGGTGGATCGCGCGCATCAGCTGGTCGCCGGAAAGCGTCAGCTGTTCCGCGAGATGCTCTCGCTCGGCTGTACGTTTATCTCCCCGAGCCAGCACGTGGCCGACGCCTTCAACAACCTGTACGGGGCAGGGCGCTGTCAGATCATCAACAACGGCATCGACGTGGCGACGGAAGCCATTCTTGCCGAGCTGACCCCGGTGGCGGAAACCGCGGGCAAACCGAAAATCGCTATCGTTGCGCATGACCTGCGTTACGACGGTAAAACCAACCAGCAGCTGGTGCGCGACATGATGGCGCTGGGTGACAAGATAGAGCTTCACACCTTCGGCAAGTTTTCACCGTTCGAAGGGGCCAACGTGGTGAACCACGGGTTTGAGACCGACAAGCGCAAGCTGATGAGCGCGCTGAATGAAATGGACGCGCTCGTGTTCAGCTCCCGAGTGGATAACTACCCGCTGATCCTCTGCGAAGCGCTCTCAATCGGCGTGCCGGTGATTGCCACCCACAGCGATGCGGCGCGTGAAGTGCTGGAAAAGTCCGGCGGGAAAACCTTCACGGAGCAGGAGGTCCTGCCCCTGGTGCAGCTGCCGAAGGCGCAGATTGCTGAGATCGTTTTTGGCACTGACCTGGAATCGTTCCGCAACCGCAGCCGCAAGGCCTACAGTGGACAACAGATGCTGGAGGAGTATGTCTCGTTCTATCAGAATCTGTAGTTATCTGCTGCTGCCGCTGATCTACCTGCTGGTCAACGTCAAAATTGCCCAGCTCGGCGAAAGCTTCCCGATAACCATCGTGACCTTCTTGCCCGTTCTGCTTCTGCTGTATGTCGATAAAATTAACCTGAAGAAGCTGATGATTGCCTTAGGGCTGGGCACGGGCCTGACGCTGTTTAACTACATCTTTGGCCAGTCGCTGGATGCCAGTAAATACGTCACGTCGACCATGCTGTTTGTTTATATTGTTATTATTATCGGAATGGTCTGGAGTATTCGGTTTAAAACTATTTCTCCGCACAATTATCGGAAAATCCTTAGGTTCTTTTATATTGCCGTTGCGTTAATTGTTATGCTTGCCGCACTGGAGATGGCGCAAATTATTCTGACCGGTGGCAGCAGCCTGATGGAGATAATTTCGAAATATCTCATTTACAGTAACAGCTATGTATTGAACTTCATCAAGTTTGGCGGGAAGCGTACTACGGCCCTCTATTTTGAACCGGCGTTTTTCGCTCTGGCGTTAATCTCAATTTGGCTCAGCATCAAACAGTTTGGTATCAAAACGCCTAAGACCGATGCTATGATTCTTGCAGGAATTGTTCTGTCTGGATCGTTCTCAGGGGTAATGACATTTATCCTGTTTTACCTGCTGGAGTGGGCGTTCCAGTACCTGAACAAAGATGCGATTAAGAAAAAACTGCCGCTGGCGATTATCTCCCTGACGGTATTTATGGTAGGCGTGATATTTGCCTTCCCGTACATCTCAGAACGTCTGGGAGATTTGGGAACGGAAGGGTCTTCGTCCTATTATCGCATCATTGGGCCACTGGTGATGGTGGGTTATTCCTTAACCCATATCGATGGGGTAGTAAGATTCGGCTCACTTTACGAATATGTTGCATCATTCGGAATCTTTAACGGTGCGGATGTCGGTAAAACCATAGACAATGGTCTGTATCTGTTAATTATTTATTTTTCGTGGTTCGCCGTACTGTTGACCCTGTGGTATCTGTTTAAAGTTTTTAAAATGATGGTTAACGCGTTTGGTGATAACCAGAACTTTCGCGTTCAGCTTTATCTGTTTACTCCGGTGTCGCTGTTTTTTACCGGGTCAATATTTAGCCCGGAATATGCTTTCTTGATTGTCTGTCCGTTTATTCTGCGCAAGGCGCTTAATATTACGAACGTATGACGAAATGAGGTGATTTATGTTTCTTAGCGTCATTACTGTCGCTTTTCGTAATTACGAAGGGGTGGTAAAAACCTGGCGCTCGCTGCGCAACCTGGCGCGCGATCCAAGCCTCACCTTTGAGTGGATTGTGGTCGACGGCGGCTCGAACGATGGCACGGCGGAGTTTCTGGAAAAACTCAACGGTGAGTTCAACTTACGCTACATCAGCGAGAAAGATAAAGGCATCTACGATGCGATGAATAAAGGCATCAACATGGCGCAAGGCCGCTATGCCATCTTCCTGAACTCGGGCGATATTTTCCATGAAGACGTGGCGCTGTTTGCCCGCCAGCTGGCTCGGCAGAAAGAAGATGCCATGTATATTGGCGATGCGCTGCTCGATTTTGGCGAAGGACATAAAGTGTGCCGCAGCGCGAAGCCAGGCTGGTATATCTATCACAGCTTGCCGGCCAGCCATCAGGCCATTTTCTTCCCGGTAAAAGGTCTGAAAAAACAGCCTTACGATTTGCAGTATAAAGTGTCTTCAGATTATGCACTGGCGGCCAGCCTGTATAAGTCAGGTTACCCGTTCCGCCGAATTAAAGGCCTGGTATCTGAATTCTCAATGGGCGGCGTGTCAACCTCGAATAATCTGGAATTGTGCCAGGATGCCAAAAACGTACAGCGTAAAATATTACGCGTGCCGGGGTTCTGGGCGGAATTGTCTTATTTATTACGCCTGCGTACTACAGGCAAAACGAAAACCTTATATAACAAAGCCTGAATATAAGGAAACGCAATGCAGGATTTAAAAGGTTTCTCCGTGCCCAAAGGCTTTCGGGGCGGGAACGGTATTAAGGTACAGCTGTGGTGGGCCGTTCAGGCAACATTATTTGCCTGGTCGCCGCAAATAATGTACCGCTGGCGAGCTTTTTTATTGCGCCTGTTTGGCGCAAAAATCGGAAAAAACGTAGTCATCCGACCTTCTGTGAAAATTACCTATCCGTGGAAATTAACGCTGGGGGATTACGCATGGGTTGGGGATGACGCGGTGTTATATACCCTGGGCGATATTACGATTGGCGCAAATTCGGTGGTTTCACAGAAATGTTATTTGTGCACCGGCAGCCACGACTTTATGAGTCAGCATTTTGATATTACCGCTTCGCCTGTTGTGATTGGTGAAAAATGCTGGCTGGCAACGGATGTTTTTGTTGCACCGGGTGTTTCTGTTGGCGATGGCACGGTAGTCGGTGCCCGCAGCAGCGTTTTTAAATCGCTACCGGCAAATAAAGTTTGCCGTGGCAACCCCGCAGTGGTGATACGCGAACGCGTTGAAACTGATTAAATTCATAAGTAGAGGAATATAAACATGTCTAAAGTCGCTCTCATCACCGGCGTTACCGGGCAGGATGGTTCTTACCTGGCAGAGTTCCTGCTGGAAAAAGGGTATGAAGTACACGGTATTAAACGTCGTGCGTCTTCTTTCAACACCGAACGTGTGGATCATATCTATCAGGATCCTCATGCGGCGAACCCGAAATTCCACCTGCACTACGGCGACCTGACCGATACCTCCAACCTGACCCGTATCCTGCAGGAAGTACAGCCGGATGAAGTCTACAACCTGGGCGCGATGAGCCACGTAGCGGTCTCCTTCGAATCCCCGGAATACACCGCCGACGTTGATGCCATGGGTACGCTGCGTCTGCTGGAAGCGATCCGCTTCCTCGCCCTTGAGAAGAAAACTCGCTTCTACCAGGCGTCCACCTCCGAGCTGTACGGCCTGGTGCAGGAAATCCCACAGAAAGAGACCACGCCGTTCTACCCGCGCTCTCCGTATGCGGTAGCAAAACTTTACGCCTACTGGATCACCGTGAACTACCGTGAATCCTACGGCATGTACGCCTGTAACGGCATCCTGTTCAACCACGAATCTCCGCGTCGCGGCGAAACCTTCGTGACCCGCAAAATCACCCGCGCTATCGCCAACATCGCGCAGGGTCTGGAGTCTTGCCTGCACCTCGGCAACATGGATTCCCTGCGTGACTGGGGCCATGCCAAAGACTACGTGAAAATGCAGTGGATGATGCTGCAGCAGGAACAGCCAGAAGACTTCGTGATTGCGACCGGCGTGCAGTACTCCGTACGTCAGTTCGTTGAAATGGCCGCGGCACAGCTGGGCATCAAACTGCGCTTCGAAGGTACCGGCGTGGAAGAGAAAGGTGTCGTTGTTTCCGTGACCGGCCACGATGCACCGGGCGTGAAGCCGGGCGACGTGATTGTGCAGGTTGACCCACGCTACTTCCGTCCTGCTGAAGTGGAAACCCTGCTGGGCGACCCAACCAAAGCGCACGAGAAGCTGGGCTGGAAACCAGAAATCACTCTGCAGGAGATGGTTTCCGAGATGGTAGCCAAAGATCTTGAAGCAGCGAAAAAACACTCCCTGCTCAAGTCTCATGGCTACGAGGTTGCCATCGCGCTGGAGTCCTGAGAATGACAAAACAACGTATTTTTGTCGCCGGTCATCGCGGAATGGTGGGTTCCGCGATTGTTCGCCAGCTCGAACAGCGCGGTGACGTGGAAGTGGTTGTCCGCACGCGCGACGAGCTGAACCTGCTCGACAGCCGCGCGGTACAGGACTTCTTTGCTAGCGAACGCATTGACCAGGTGTATCTGGCGGCGGCGAAGGTGGGCGGTATTGTCGCTAACAACACCTACCCGGCGGATTTCATCTACGAAAACATGATGATCGAGAGCAACATCATTCACGCGGCGCATCTGCACAACGTGAATAAGCTGCTGTTCCTCGGGTCGTCCTGTATTTACCCGAAAATGGCGAAACAGCCGATCGCCGAGAGCGAACTGCTGCAGGGCACGCTGGAAGCGACCAACGAGCCGTACGCGATTGCCAAGATTGCCGGGATCAAGCTGTGCGAGTCCTACAACCGTCAGTACAACCGCGACTATCGTTCGGTGATGCCGACCAACCTGTACGGACCGCACGACAACTTCCACCCGAGCAACTCGCACGTGATCCCGGCGCTGCTGCGCCGTTTCCACGAGGCGACAGCCGAGAACGCGCCGGACGTGGTGGTGTGGGGCAGCGGTACGCCGATGCGCGAATTCCTGCACGTGGACGACATGGCTGCCGCCAGCATTCACGTGATGGAGCTGGATCGCGAAGTGTGGCAGGAGAACACCGAGCCGATGCTGTCGCACATCAACGTCGGTACCGGCGTGGACTGCACCATTCGCGAGCTGGCGCAAACCATCGCGCAGGTGGTGGGCTACAAAGGCCGCGTGGTGTTTGACGCGACGAAACCGGACGGCACGCCGCGCAAGCTGCTGGACGTGACCCGTCTGCATCAGCTGGGCTGGTATCACGAGGTGTCACTGGAGCAGGGGCTGGCCAGTACCTACCAGTGGTTCCTGGAAAACCAGCACCGCTTCCGGGGGTAACGATGTTTTTAAGTCAGGAAGATTTTGCCACGGTAGTGCGTTCCACTCCGCTCATCTCAATTGATTTGATCGTGGAGAACGAACGCGGCGAGTTCTTGCTGGGGAAACGAACCAACCGTCCTGCACAGGGATTCTGGTTCGTGCCCGGCGGGCGCGTGCAGAAGGATGAGACGCTGAGCGATGCGTTTGAGCGTCTCACTCTGGCGGAACTGGGCCTGCAGCTGCCGATGGCAGCGGGCCAGTTTTACGGGGTCTGGCAGCACTTCTATGACGATAACTTTTCAGGCACCGGGTTCACCACGCACTACATCGTGCTGGGATTCCGCCTGAAGGTGAGTGAGGCAGACCTGCGTCTGCCAGATTCTCAGCATGACGACTACCGCTGGCAGACGCCAGAGGCACTGCTTGCCAGCGACAATGTGCATGACAACAGTCGTGCCTATTTCCTGGCTGAACGTCAGGCCGAGGTGCCGGGCATATGAAGATCCTCGTATACGGAATCAACTACTCGCCGGAATTAACCGGCATCGGGAAATACACCGGCGAGATGGTCGAGTGGATGGCGAGCCAGGGACATGACGTGCGGGTCATTACCGCGCCGCCGTACTACCCGGAGTGGAAAGTCGGGGAGCGCTACTCAAGCTGGCGCTACCGTCGCGAAGAGGGCGCAGCGACCGTCTGGCGCTGCCCGCTGTATGTGCCCAAGCAGCCCTCAACGCTGAAGCGGTTACTTCATCTGGGCAGCTTTGCGCTGAGCAGTTTCTTCCCGCTGATGGCGCAGCGTCGCTGGAAGCCGGATCGCATCATCGGCGTGGTGCCGACGCTGTTTTGCACGCCGGGCATGCGCCTGCTGGGCAAACTCTCTGGCGCGCGCACCCTGCTGCACATTCAGGATTATGAAGTTGACGCCATGCTGGGCCTGGGGATGGCAGGCAAAAGTAAAGGCGGCAAGGTGGCGAAGCTCGCCAGCGCGTTTGAGCGCAGCGGCCTGCATAACGTGGATTATGTCTCGACTATCTCGCGCTCGATGATGAACAAGGCGCAGGAGAAGGGCGTCCCGGCAGAGAAGGTGATCTTCTTCCCGAACTGGTCCGAAGTGGCGCGTTTTCGCGATGTGACTGAGCAGGACGCTCAGGCCCTGCGCGCGCAGCTCGGTTTGCCTGAAGATCAAAAAATCATTCTTTACTCAGGCAACATCGGCGAAAAACAGGGGCTGGAGAGCGTGATTGAAGCGGCCCAGCTGCTGAGTGAACATCCGTGGACGTTTGTGATTGTCGGGCAGGGCGGTGGAAAGGCGCGGCTGGAAAAAATGGCCGGGGAACGCGGCCTGACCAACGTGAAATTTTTCCCGCTTCAGTCTTACGAGGCATTGCCTGCGCTGCTGAAGATGGGCGACTGCCATCTGGTGGTGCAAAAACGCGGCGCCGCGGACGCGGTGCTGCCGTCCAAGCTGACCAACATTCTGGCAGTGGGCGGTAACGCGGTGATCACGGCAGAAGCCGAAACAGAATTAGGACAGCTGTGTGACAGCTATCCGGGGATTGCCGTGTGCGTGGAGCCGGAATCGGTCCCGGCGCTGGTAACCGGAATTGAGCAAGCGCTTGCCATGCCAAAAGTGAACACGGTGGCACGTGAATATGCCGAACGCACGCTCGAGAAAGAGAACGTGCTGAGCCAATTTATTGCAGATATACGGGGATAAATCATGAGTCAAACCACTTTGTATCCGGTTGTGATGGCTGGTGGCTCTGGTAGCCGGTTGTGGCCGCTGTCCCGCGTGCTCTATCCAAAACAGTTCCTCTGCCTGAAAGGGGATCTCACTATGCTGCAGACGACGGTAAACCGTCTGCACGGCGTGGAGTGTGAAAGCCCGGTGGTGATTTGTAACGAACAGCACCGCTTTATTGTTGCCGAGCAGCTGCGCCAGCTGAATAAGCTCACCGAAAACATCATCCTGGAGCCTGCCGGGCGCAATACCGCGCCTGCGATCGCCCTGGCGGCGCTGGCGGCAAAACGCAGCAGCCCGGACTGTGACCCGCTGATGCTGGTCCTGGCGGCAGACCATGTTATCCAGCAGGAAGACGCCTTCCGCGACGCGGTGCGTGCGGCGATCCCTTACGCCGAGAGCGGCAAGCTGGTGACCTTCGGCATCGTGCCGGATCTGCCGGAAACCGGCTATGGCTATATTCGTCGCGGCAACGTGACGCCGGGTGAAGGCGACAGCGTGGCGTTTGACGTGGCGCAGTTTGTTGAAAAACCGAATCTGGAAACCGCGCAGGCGTACGTCGCCAGCGGTGAGTATTACTGGAACAGCGGGATGTTCCTGTTCCGCGCCGGACGCTATCTGGAAGAGCTGCGCAAATACCGCCCGGATATTCTGGACGCCTGCGAGAAAGCGATGGCGGTGGTGGACCCGGATCTCGACTTCATCCGCGTGGATGAAGAGGCGTTCCTCGCCTGTCCGGAAGAGTCCATTGACTATGCGGTGATGGAACGCACGGCGGACGCCGTCGTGGTACCGATGGATGCGGGCTGGAGCGATGTAGGCTCCTGGTCCTCCCTGTGGGAGATCAGCGCCCATACCCCGGAGGGTAACGTCCACCACGGCGATGTTATTAGCCACAAAACGGAAAACAGCTACGTCTACGCCGAATCCGGCCTGGTGACCACGGTCGGGGTGAAGGATCTGGTGGTTGTCCAGACCAAGGACGCCGTGCTGATTGCCGACCGTAACGCCGTGCAGGACGTTAAAAAAGTGGTGGAGCAGATCAAGGCCGATGGTCGTCACGAGCACCATATTCACCGCGAAGTCTACCGTCCGTGGGGGAAATATGACTCCATTGACTCCGGTGACCGCTATCAGGTGAAACGCATCACCGTGAAGCCGGGCGAGGGGCTGTCGGTGCAGATGCACCA
Source organism: Enterobacter cloacae complex sp. ECL352 (assembly GCF_020149545.1). NCBI lineage: Bacteria > Pseudomonadati > Pseudomonadota > Gammaproteobacteria > Enterobacterales > Enterobacteriaceae > Enterobacter > Enterobacter cloacae complex sp. ECL352. Next base: position 704,726 of record NZ_CP083709.1, on the reverse strand, counting down.
CCACCGCGCCGAGCACTGGGTGGTGGTTGCGGGTACCGCTAAAGTCACTATCGACGGTGAAGTCAAACTGCTGGGCGAAAACGAGTCCATTTATATTCCGCTGGGGGCGACGCACTGTCTGGAGAACCCGGGGAAAATTCCTCTCGACTTAATTGAGGTGCGCTCCGGCTCGTATCTGGAAGAGGACGATATCGTGCGCTTCCAGGACCGCTACGGGCGGGTGTAGCACTCTGCATTATGCCCGGTGGCGCTGCGCTTACCGGGCCTACGAATGACAAAAAAATCAATTTGGCCATTTAGTGGTCAGGGCCGACTGTTGCCTGAAAAAGGGGTCATCATGGAAAAATTAACCTGTTTTAAAGCCTACGATATTCGCGGCAAGCTGGGCGAAGAGCTGAATGAAGACATCGCGTGGCGCATTGGCCGCGCGTACGGCGAATATTTAAAACCGCAGACCATCGTGCTGGGCGGTGACGTGCGTCTGACCAGTGAATCCCTGAAGCTGGCTCTGGCGAAAGGGCTGCAGGATGCGGGCGTGGACGTGCTGGATATCGGCCTTTCCGGGACCGAAGAGATTTATTTCGCCACCTTCCACCTGGGCGTGGACGGCGGTATCGAAGTGACGGCCAGCCATAACCCGATGGACTACAACGGCATGAAGCTGGTGCGCAAGGGCGCCCGTCCTATCAGCGGCGACACCGGTCTGCGCGACGTGCAGCGCCTGGCGGAAGCCAACGACTTCCCGCCGGTGAACGAGGCGAAGCGCGGCAGCTACAAAAAAATCAACCTGCAGAAAGAGTACATCGACCACCTGCTGGGCTACATCAACGTGGCGAACCTCAAGCCGCTGAAGCTGGTGATTAACTCCGGTAACGGCGCGGCCGGCCCGGTGGTGGATGCGCTGGAAGCCCGCTTTAAGGCGCTGAACGTGCCGGTAACCTTCGTCAAGGTGCACAACACCCCGGACGGCAACTTCCCGAACGGTATTCCTAACCCGCTGCTGCCGGAGTGCCGCGACGACACCCGCAACGCGGTGATTGAGCACGGCGCGGACATGGGCATCGCCTTTGACGGTGACTTCGACCGCTGCTTCCTGTTCGACGAGAAAGGGCAGTTCATCGAGGGCTACTACATTGTCGGCCTGCTGGCGGAAGCGTTCCTTGAGAAAAACCCGGGCGCTAAAATCATTCATGACCCGCGCCTTTCCTGGAACACCGTCGATGTGGTGTCAGCGGCGGGCGGCACGCCGGTGATGTCCAAAACCGGCCACGCCTTCATCAAAGAGCGTATGCGCGAAGAAGACGCCATTTACGGCGGCGAGATGAGCGCCCACCACTACTTCCGTGATTTTGCCTACTGCGACAGCGGGATGATCCCGTGGCTGCTGGTGACCGAGCTGCTGTGCCTGAAGGGGCAGACGCTGGGCGAGCTGGTGCGCGACCGTATGGCGGCGTTCCCGGCGAGCGGGGAGATCAACAGCAAGCTGGCGCAGCCGGCCGAGGCCATTGCCCGCGTGGAGCAGCACTTTGCGATCCACGCGCTGGAAATTGACCGTACGGACGGCATCAGCATGGCGTTCCCGCAGTGGCGCTTTAACCTGCGCTCGTCCAACACAGAGCCGGTGGTGCGCCTGAACGTGGAATCCCGTGCTGATACGGCGCTGATGGAAGCCCGAACGAAGGACATTCTGGCGCTGTTGAATCAGTAACAATTGCCCCTCCTGCGGGAGGGGGAACCGAATACAGGAACAACGATGACGAATCTAAAAAAACGCGAACGAGCGAGAACGAATGCATCGTTAATCTCTATGGTGCAGCGTTTTTCTGATATCACCATCATGGTCGGTGGATTGTGGGCGGTGTGTCGGATCGGCGGGCTGCCGTTCTTATATATGCATCTGCTGATGGCACTCATTGCGCTGGTCGTGTTTCAGATGATCGGCGGGATGACCGATTTCTACCGCTCGTGGCGCGGCGTGAAAATGACCACCGAACTGATGCTGCTGCTGCAAAACTGGACCCTGAGCCTGATCTTCAGCGCAGGCCTGGTGGCCTTCAGCCATGATTTTGATAATCGCCTCGTCACCTATCTCTGCTGGTATTTGATCACCAGCGTCGGCATGGTGGTCTGCCGTTCCCTTATCCGCTTCGGCGCGGGCTGGCTGCGTAACCGCGGTTATAACCGTCGCTTCGTTGCGGTAGCGGGCGATCTGCCGGTTGGTAAGGTTCTGCTCGACAGCTTCCGCAAAGAGCCGTGGTTAGGGTTTGAAGTGGTCGGAATTTATCACGACGCGAAGCCGGGCGGCGTGCCGTCGGACTGGGCGGGCAATTACGAACAGCTTATTGAAGACGCGAAAGCCGGTAAAATTCACAACGTCTACATCGCCATGCAGATGAGAGACGAATCCCGAATTAAGCAGCTGATGCGCGAGCTGGCGGACACCACCTGTTCGGTGATCCTGATCCCGGACGTCTTTACCTTTAACATCCTCCATTCTCGCATTGAAGAAGTGAACGGCGTGCCGGTGGTACCGCTGTACGACACCCCGCTGTCGGGCATTAACCGCGTGCTGAAGCGCGCGGAAGATATTGTGCTCTCTTCGCTGATTTTACTGCTCATCTCCCCGGTGCTGTGCTGCATTGCCCTCGCGGTGAAGCTGAGCTCTCCTGGCCCGGTTATCTTCCGCCAGACCCGCTACGGTATGGACGGTAAGCCGATTATGGTGTGGAAATTCCGCTCCATGAAGGTGATGGAAAACGACAAGGTGGTGACCCAGGCAACGCAGAACGATCCGCGCGTCACCCGCGTGGGGAACTTCCTGCGCCGCACCTCGCTGGATGAACTCCCGCAGTTTATCAACGTCTTCACCGGCGGCATGTCGATTGTTGGCCCGCGTCCGCACGCGGTGGCGCATAACGAGCAGTACCGCTCGCTGATTGAAGGCTACATGCTGCGCCATAAGGTGAAGCCGGGCATCACCGGCTGGGCGCAGATCAACGGCTGGCGCGGCGAAACCGACACGCTGGAAAAAATGGAAAAACGTATCGAATTCGATCTGGAGTACATCCGCGAATGGAGTATCTGGTTCGATATCAAGATTGTTTTTCTGACCATCTTCAAAGGTTTCGTGAACAAAGCGGCGTACTAAGATGAGCTTACGTGAAAAAACCATCAGCGGGGCGAAGTGGTCAGCGATGGCGACCATCGTCATCATTGGCCTCGGTCTGGTGCAGATGACCGTGCTGGCGCGCATTATTGATAATCACCAGTTCGGTCTGCTGACCGTCTCGCTGGTGATTATCGCGCTGGCCGATACGCTGTCTGATTTTGGTATTGCCAACTCGATTATCCAGCGCAAAGAGATCAGCCATCTTGAGTTGACCACCCTCTACTGGCTGAACGTGGGGCTGGGGATTTTCGTGTTCGTGCTGGTGTTCCTGCTGAGCGACACTATCGCCAGCGTGCTGCATAACCCGGATCTGGCTCCGCTGATGCGCACGCTGTCGTTTGCTTTCGTGGTGATCCCGCACGGGCAGCAGTTCCGCGCGCTGATGCAGAAAGAGCTGGAGTTCAACAAGATCGGCATGATCGAGACCAGTGCCGTTCTGGCGGGCTTTACCTTCACCGTGGTGAGCGCCCATTTCTGGCCGCTGGCGATGACGGCCATTCTGGGATACCTGGTTAACTCTTCCGTGCGCACGCTGCTGTTCGGCTACTTTGGCCGCAAGATCTACCGTCCGGGGCTGCATTTCTCTCTCGCGTCCGTCTCGTCCAACCTGCGCTTTGGCGCGTGGCTGACGGCGGACAGCATCATCAACTATGTGAATACCAACCTGTCGACGCTGGTGCTGGCGCGTATTCTTGGCGCGAGCGTGGCGGGGGGCTACAACCTGGCCTACAACGTCGCGGTGGTGCCGCCGATGAAGCTGAACCCGATAATCACCCGCGTGCTGTTCCCGGCCTTCGCCAAGATCCAGGACGACACCGAGAAGCTGCGCGTTAACTTCTACAAGCTGCTTTCCGTGGTGGGGATCATTAACTTCCCGGTGCTGCTGGGGCTGATGGTGGTTTCCAGCAACTTCGTGCCGCTGGTGTTTGGCGAGAAGTGGAACGGCATCATCCCGATCCTGCAGCTGCTGTGCGTGGTGGGGCTCCTGCGCTCCGTGGGGAATCCGATTGGTTCCCTGCTGATGGCAAAAGCGCGTGTGGATATCAGCTTTAAGTTCAACGTGTTCAAAACCTTCCTGTTTATTCCGGCGATTATCGTCGGCGGGCATATGGCGGGCGCCATCGGCGTCACGCTGGGCTTCCTGCTGGTGCAGGTAGTCAATACCGTTCTGAGCTACTTCATCATGATCAAGCCGGTGCTGGGCTCCAGCTACCGTCAGTACATCCTGAGCCTGTGGCTGCCGTTCTATCTCTCATTGCCGACCCTGGCGGTGAGCTACGGCCTGGGCATCATCCTCAGCGGCAACCTGCCGCTGGCCGCGCTGCTGGCGGTACAGGTTGCCGCGGGCGCGCTGGCATTCGTCGTGATGATTGTGCTGTCACGCAATGCGCTGGTGGTGGAGATGAAGCGCCAGTTTTGCCGTAACGAAAAAATGAAAACGCTGCTTCGCGCAGGCTAGTTATTTAAGAGGCCATTATGAAATTATTAATTCTTGGCAACCATACCTGCGGCAACCGTGGCGACAGCGCCATCCTGCGCGGTTTACTGGATGCAATTAACACCCTTAAGCCTGAGACCGAAGTGGACGTGATGAGCCGTTATCCGGTCAGCTCATCCTGGTTACTGAACCGCCCGGTGATGGGTGACCCGCTCTACAGCCAGATGAAACAGCATAACAACGCCGCGGGCGTGATGGGCCGCGTGAAGAAAGTGCTGCGCCGTCGCTACCAGCACCAGGTGCTGCTTTCCCGCGTGACCGATACCGGCAAGCTGCGCAACATCGCGATCGCGCAGGGCTTTACCGATTTTGTCCGTCTGCTGTCCGGCTACGACGCCATTATTCAGGTCGGCGGTTCGTTCTTCGTCGATCTCTACGGCGTGCCGCAGTTTGAGCATGCGCTCTGTACCTTTATGGCGAAAAAGCCGCTGTTTATGATTGGCCACAGCGTCGGGCCATTCCAGGATCCGCAGTTTAACCAGCTCGCAAACTACGTCTTCGGCCACTGCGACGCGCTGATCCTGCGCGAGTCGGTCAGCCTCGACATGATGAAGCGCAGCGAAATTGACACCTCAAAAGTTGAGCACGGCGTGGACACCGCGTGGCTGGTGGATCATCAGGACGACAGCTTCCAGCCGAGCTACGCGGTGCAGCACTGGCTCGACGTGGCGGCGAAACAGAAAACTGTCGCCATAACCCTTCGCGAGCTGGCGCCTTTTGATAAGCGTTTAGGTACGACCCAGGAGGCGTATGAGAAAGCCTTCGCCGACGTGGTGAACCGCGTGCTGGACAGCGGGTACCAGGTGCTGGCGCTCTCAACCTGCACCGGCATCGACAGCTACAACAAAGACGACCGCATGGTGGCGCTGAACTTGCGCAGCCTGGTGAACGATCCGTCCCGCTATCACGTTGTGATGGACGAACTGAACGACCTGGAGATGGGCAAGCTGCTCTCCGCCTGCGACCTGACCGTCGGCACGCGCCTGCACTCGGCCATTATCTCAATGAACTTTGGCACGCCGGCCATTGCCATCAACTACGAACACAAATCAGCAGGCATCATGCAGCAGCTTGGCATGCCTGAAATGGCCGTGGATATCCGTCATCTGCTGGATGGTTCGCTGGGTGCGATGGTGGGGGACACCCTGGGTCAACTGCCTGCTATCAATGAACGCCTGTCGGTGGCGGTGAAAGCCGAGCGCGAGAAGGGCATTGGGATGGTTAAATCGGTACTTGACCGCGTACGGGAGGGGAAATGAAGGTTGGTTTCTTCTTACTGAAATTTCCGCTGTCGTCTGAAACGTTTGTCCTGAACCAAATCACCGCGTTTATCGATATGGGATATGACGTGGAGATTATCGCCCTGCAAAAGGGCGATACCAAAAATACCCATGCGGCGTATACCCAGTATGGGCTGGAGGCGAAAACCCGCTGGCTGCAGGATGAGCCGTCCGGGAGGCTGAGCAAGCTGCGCCACCGGGCCAGCCAGACCTTGCGCGGGATCCACCGCGCGTCGACCTGGCGGGCGCTGAATGTTTCCCGCTATGGGTCCGAATCCCGGAATCTGATCCTGTCGGCCATCTGCGGGCAAACCGCGCAGCCGTATCGTGCCGACGTGTTTATCGCCCACTTTGGCCCGGCGGGCGTCACCGCCGCGAAGCTGCGCGAACTGGGCGTGATTGACGGCAAAATTGCGACGATCTTCCACGGCATCGACATCTCCAGCCGCGAAGTGCTTAACCACTACACGCCGGAGTATCAGCAGCTGTTCAGGCGTGGCGACATGATGCTGCCTATCAGCGACCTGTGGGCCGGACGCCTGAAAAACATGGGCTGCCCGGGAGAGAAAATTGCCGTTTCGCGTATGGGCGTGGATTTAACGCGCTTCACACGCCGTCCTGTAAAGGTGCCGGAAAAGCCGCTACAGATCATCTCCGTTGCTCGCCTGACCGAGAAGAAAGGCCTCCATGTGGCCATTGAAGCCTGCCGCCAGCTGAAAGCTCGCGGGGTGGATTTCCACTATCGCATTCTCGGCATTGGGCCGTGGGAGCGTCGTCTGCGCACGCTTATCGAACAGTATCAGCTGGAAGATGTCGTAGAGATGCCGGGCTTCAAGCCGAGCCACGAGGTCAAGGCCATGCTCGACGAGGCGGATGTCTTTCTGCTGCCTTCCGTAACGGGCGCCGATGGCGATATGGAAGGCATTCCGGTGGCGCTGATGGAGGCGATGGCCGTAGGTATTCCGGTGGTATCAACCCTGCACAGTGGGATCCCGGAGTTGATTAAGTCTGACCATTCCGGCTGGCTGGTGCCGGAGAATAACGCGATGGCCCTTGCGGACCGATTAGCAGCCTTCAGCGATATTGACCAGCAGGCGCTGGAGCCCGTGCTCCAGAACGCCCGACAAAAAGTGGAAACCGATTTTAACCAGCAGGTGATTAACCGCCAGTTAGCGAGCCTGCTGCAAACGTTGTAACGCCGAGGATGTATGCTGAAAAAGATTACCCGACGCACCTTTGTTTCTTCTCTGTCCGTTCTGGCGGCCACGCCGCTGCTGTCGTCACGCATTGCGCGGGCGGCAGCCGGAAGAACGGTCTCTGTTAATCAGTACAATAATAACGACTGGATCGCCGCCTTTAAGCAGGCGTTTAATGACGGCGACACCGTCATGGTCCCTGCCGGGCTCACCTGCGAAAACATCAATACGGGCATTTTCATTCCCGACGGTAAAACGCTGCTGATCCGCGGGGCGTTAACCGGCAACGGGCGCGGCCGCTTTGTTCTGCAGGAAGGCAGCAAAGTAATAGGCGAAGGCGCTGGTCGCACGGAGAACATTACGCTCGACGTTCGCGGCTCTGACTGCGTCATCAAAGGGCTGGCCATGAGCGGTTTTGGCCCGGTGGCGCAGATCTACATCGGCGGCAAGAAACCGAGCGTGATGCGCAATTTGCTGATTGATAACATCAGCGTAAGCCAGGCCAACTACGCCATCCTGCGCCAGGGTTTCCACAATCAGGTGGATGGCGCCCGCATCACCAACAGCAAATTTAGCCATCTGCAGGGGGATGCGATCGAGTGGAACGTCGCCATCAACGATCGCAATATCCTGATCTCCGATCATGTCATTGACAACATCAACTGCACCAACGGCAAGATCAACTGGGGCATCGGCATTGGCCTCGCCGGCAGCACCTACGATAACGACTATCCGGAGAAGCAAACCGTCAAGAACTTCGTGGTGGCAAACATCACCGGCAGCAACTGTCGTCAGCTGGTGCACGTTGAAAACGGAAAGCATTTTGTTATCCGTAATATCAAAGCCAAAAATATTACTCCCGACTTCAGTAAAAAGGCGGGAATAGACAACGCCACGGTGGCCATTTATGGCTGTGATAATTTCATTATTGATAATGTCGATATGGTTAACAGCGCCGGAATGTTAATCGGCTATGGGGTGATAAAAGGCGATTATTTGTCCATCCCGCAGAACTTCAAGCTCAACAATATTCATCTCGATAACCGCCAGCTTGCCTATAAATTGCGCGGAATACAGATTTCATCCGGTAACGCCACCTCGTTTGTGGCGATAACCAACGTGGAAATGCAGCGGGCGACGCTTGAGCTGCACAACAAGCCGCAGCATCTTTTTTTACGCAATATCAATGTGATGCAAGAAGCCGCTGTGGGGCCCGCCCTGAAGATCAACTTCGACCTGCGCAAGGATGTGCGGGGTAAATTCATGGCGAAAGACGAGACGTTGCTGTCGCTGGCGAACATAAAAGCTGTGAATGAGAAGGGGCAAAGCTCGGTCGATATTGACCGGGTCGACCAGCAGGTGGTGAATGTGGAAAGGCTTAACTTTGCGCTTCCTTCCTTCAGAAAGTAAGTCGTGAGGTCACTTCTCATTGAGTGCGCGGTAATCCCTAAAATTTGTTACTGAACTCAGCGATTTTAGGGTTTATAATCCGTGCCATCTTTTTGTCAGTTCTGTCTTATCATTAGCGATACCTCAGGGAATACAGAGATTACCGGAGGTTTGCCAAACACACATAACGCACTGAGTGGTTTATGAACGATAAAGTTTTGTTTATTGGCGCGTCCGGTTTCGTTGGGACTCGTTTGATCGAGATTTCTAAGGCTGAGTTTAATGTAACCAACTTCGACAAACAGCAAAGTCATTTCTACCCTGACATTACTGTTTCCGGAGATGTGCGCAATCAGGAGCAACTCGATCACGCTCTTGCAGGTTTCGACACGGTGGTATTGCTCGCCGCTGAGCATCGTGATGATGTCAGCCCAACGTCGCTCTACTATGATGTCAACGTTCAGGGTACACGTAATGTACTGGCAGCTATGGAAAAAAATAATGTTAAGAATATTATTTTTACCAGTTCAGTTGCCGTTTATGGTCTTAATAAAGTCAATCCTGACGAATCTCACCCGCATGATCCTTTCAACCACTACGGTAAAAGTAAGTGGCAGGCGGAAGAGGTTCTGAGAGAATGGTTCAACAAAGCGCCTGAAGAACGATCTCTGACTATTATTCGTCCAACGGTCATTTTTGGTGAACGCAATCGTGGCAATGTCTACAATCTTCTGAAGCAAATCGCGGGTGGAAAATTCGCAATGGTGGGCGCCGGAACCAACTTTAAGTCTATGGCTTATGTGGGTAATATTGTTGAGTTTATCAAATTCAGATTGAGCAACGCCAACCCTGGCTACGACGTCTACAACTATGTCGACAAACCCGATCTGAATATGAATCAATTAGTTGCTGAGGTTGAAAAGAGCCTCAGCAAAAAAATCCCTTCAGTTCACCTCCCTTATCCTTTAGGAATGCTAGGCGGTTTTTGCTTTGATATCCTTAGCAAAGTTACCGGCAAGAAGTATGCGATTAGTTCCGTACGTGTAAAAAAATTCTGTGCCACCACTCAGTTTGATGCCACTAAAGTGCACACCTCTGGTTTTAAAGCACCTTATACCCTATCTCAAGGACTGGACCGTACGTTGAAGTACGAATTCGTGCATGAGAAGAAAGATGACATCACGTTTATTTCTGAGTAGCAACCGACGATCTGGGATTTGTCGGAAACACGTTTATCCTCTTTTTTATTGGTAGGGTTTCCGACGATTCTGGGTCACACTTATAGCGTAATGAGCTTAAGTAATCAGAGTTCTGAGCCAAACGTGATTTGCATTCGACGGAGTAGACTTTCTTCTTCAGGCATTTTTCCTGACACAGTTTATACTTCGTCAACCATATTAAGGTGGAAGAGATAATGATCAATTTGAAAGCAGTCATTCCGGTAGCAGGCCTGGGCATGCATATGCTGCCAGCCACAAAAGCCATTCCTAAAGAGATGCTGCCGATCGTCGACAAACCAATGATTCAGTACATTGTCGATGAGATTGTTGCTGCAGGGATCAAAGAAATCGTCCTGGTTACGCACTCCTCCAAGAATGCGGTAGAAAACCACTTCGACACATCTTACGAACTCGAAGCGCTGCTTGAGCAGCGCGTCAAACGCCAGCTGCTGGCGGAAGTGCAGTCTATTTGTCCGCCGGGCGTGACTATAATGAACGTGCGCCAGGCGCAGCCGCTGGGTCTGGGGCATTCTATCCTATGTGCTCGCCCGGTTGTGGGTGATAACCCATTCATTGTTGTTCTTCCTGACATTATCATCGATACCGCTTCTGCCGATCCGCTGCGTTACAACCTGGCGGCAATGGTGGCACGTTTCAATGAAACGGGCCGTAGCCAGGTGCTGGCGAAACGCATGAAAGGCGATCTCTCTGAGTATTCTGTTATCCAGACTAAAGAACCGCTGGAAACGGAAGGGCAGGTGAGCCGTATCGTTGAGTTCATCGAAAAACCGGATCAGCCACAGACGCTGGATTCGGACCTGATGGCAGTGGGTCGTTATGTTCTTAACGCGGATATCTGGACCGAGCTGGAAAAAACTGAGCCAGGCGCCTGGGATCGTATTCAGCTGACCGACGCGATTGCCGAGTTGGCGAAGAAGCAGTCTGTTGACGCGATGCTGATGACCGGCGACAGCTATGACTGTGGTAAGAAAATGGGTTATATGCAGGCGTTCGTGAACTATGGGCTGCGTAACCTGAAGGAAGGGGCGAAGTTCAGAACCCGTATTGAGAAGTTGCTCGCAAACGACTGATATTCCTGCAACGTCTTGAACAAGCGGCAGTCATTATTTTGGTGTATTGAAATATAGCCAAAATGATGACTGCCGTTTTTTATTATTAATCCTATGATTACATAGGGTTACAGGGTTTAAATCGGGATCTCTTTGTAGCGATTTGTGCTTGTTTCTGAGGTCGTTTAGGACGACAATTAACGCCAGTTTTTTGTCTGGATCCAGACAAGAAAAATCATTTAATCAGACATCGCTCAGTGCACTGGTAGCTGTTAAGCCAGGGGCGGTAGCGTGCTCAATTTCTGAAACCGTCAAAACCGATCGGATTCAGAGCGTAAATATCCAGACATTTCCAACAGACGGAACAGATAACGTGAAAATTCTTGTGACGGGCGGGGCCGGCTTTATCGGCTCAGCGGTTGTACGACATATTATTAAAAATACCCAGGACGACGTCGTCAATGTGGATAAGCTGACCTATGCCGGCAACCTTGAGTCGCTTAGTGAAGTCAGCGACAGCGATCGATATGTTTTTGAGCATGCGGACATTTGCGACAAAAATGCAATGGATCGTATCTTCGCAGAACATAAGCCTGATGCGGTTATGCACCTGGCTGCTGAAAGTCACGTCGATCGTTCTATTACCGGCCCGGCTGCGTTTATCGAAACCAATATCGTCGGCACTTATGTGCTGCTGGAAGCCGCACGAGCATACTGGTCAACGTTGGATGAGCAGGCGAAGAAAGCGTTTCGTTTTCACCACATCTCAACCGACGAAGTGTATGGTGATTTGCCGCATCCTGATGAGCATCCGGCATCAACTGAGCTGCCACTCTTCACTGAAACTACCGCGTATGCTCCTAGCAGCCCGTATTCGGCGTCGAAAGCCTCCAGCGACCATTTGGTTCGTGCCTGGCTGCGTACTTACGGTTTCCCGACCATTGTCACCAACTGTTCAAATAACTACGGCCCGTACCATTTCCCGGAAAAGTTGATCCCGCTCGTTATTTTGAATGCGCTGGACGGTAAAGCTCTGCCTATTTACGGCAAGGGCGATCAAATCCGTGACTGGCTATATGTAGAAGATCACGCGCGCGCACTCTACACCGTTGTCACTCAAGGGAAACCGGGTGAAACGTACAACATTGGTGGCCATAACGAGAAGCAGAACCTGGAAGTGGTACAAACGATTTGCGACCTGCTTGATGAGATTGTGCCGAAGGTGGGGTCTTACCGCGATCAAATCACCTATGTGACTGACCGTCCGGGTCATGACCGCCGTTATGCCATTGATGCTGAGAAGATTAGCCAGACGTTGGGTTGGAAGCCGCTCGAGACCTTTGAAAGTGGGATCCGCAAAACGGTGGAATGGTATCTGTGTAATCAACAATGGATTGATAATGTGAAAACAGGGAGTTATCAATCTTGGGTTGCTAAGAATTATAATGACAGAAACTGAGTTAGATACGTTCGTTGTCAAGAAAATAAAAAATATTAAATTTACCCTTAAGAGGTGACAGTATGAAAGGAATTATATTGGCTGGTGGTTCTGGTACACGCTTATATCCAATAACTAAAGGCGTTTCAAAACAACTTTTACCGGTTTATGATAAACCTATGATTTATTATCCGCTTTCCGTATTAATGCTTGCGGGGATTAAGGATATTATGATCATCACAACACCTGAAGATAACGAAAGTTTTAAGCGTTTACTCGGTGATGGTTCTGATTTCGGAGTGAATTTATCTTATGCTGTTCAGCCTAAACCTGAAGGGCTGGCTCAAGCTTTTATTATTGCCGAGGATTTTATTGGTGATGATAGCGTATGCCTTGTATTAGGCGATAACATATTTTTTGGTCAGAGTTTTAGTAAAAAATTACGGGAAGCTGCGGAGAATAAAGATGGTGCAACTGTATTTGGCTATCAAGTAATGAACCCGAAAAGCTTTGGAGTGGTTGAGTTTGACTCAAATAATAATGTCATCTCAATTGAAGAGAAACCGAAAGTTCCAAAATCTAATTGGGCTGTCACTGGGCTTTATTTCTACGATAATGAGGTGATTTCGATAGCCAAAGGTATCACCCCTTCAGAACGAGGTGAACTTGAGATTACATCAATTAACCAAAAATACCTTAAACAGGGTAAACTAAAAGTAGAACTCCTGGGTCGAGGTTTCGCTTGGTTGGATACTGGAACACATGAAAGTTTGATCGAAGCGGGAAATTTCGTTGAAACGGTTCAAAAACGTCAAGGTATGATGATTGCATGTCTTGAAGAGATCGGGTGGCGAAATGGGTGGATCTCAACAGAAACTTTAGAAAACAGGGCTAAAGAGCAAAGTAAAAATGATTATGGTAGCTACTTGTTAAGATTATTAGATGGGGCGCACTAATTATATGGATATTAAACTTATTCCATTACAAACTCATGGCGATGAACGCGGTTGCCTTGTGTCTCTCGAAGAGTCAAAAAACATCCCTTTTACTGTAAAAAGGGTATATTACATGTTTGATACAAAGCAGGGTGTGAGCCGTGGTTATCATGCGCATATCAAACTGAAACAGGTTGCTATAGCAGTCAAAGGTTCTTGTCGCTTTATTTTAGATAATGGCTCAGAACGCGTTGATATTATTCTTAACAATCCCGCCCAAGGGTTACTTATTGACTCCACTATGTGGCGAGAAATGCATGATTTTTCGGAAGATTGCGTTTTAATGGTTCTTGCCGACTCATTCTATGAAGAAACTGATTATATTAGAGATTACAAGCAGTTCCAGGAATTAGTAAAAAACAATTGTGATTTATCAAGCTAAATAATTTCCCTATAGATTAACTTGCAAGGCGAACAAAATGATTAGTTTCCTCAATTTGGCAAAAATTAATAATCAGTATAAAGAAGAAATAACAGAAGCATTTGCGCGAGTATTAGATTCAGGTTGGTATATTGGTGGTGCAGAATTAAAGAAATTTGAAAAAGCATTTGCAGACTATTGCGGTGTGAAATTTGCGCTTGGCGTTGCTAATGGACTAGATGCGTTAACCTTAACACTTCGTGCCTGGAAATTGATGGGTAAATTAAAGGATGGCGATAAAGTAATTGTGCCTGCTAATACTTATATCGCTTCAGTACTTTCTATCACTGAAAATAAGCTACAGCCTGTTTTCGTTGAACCTGATGCTGATACTTTTAATTTATCAGTAGAAAATGTTGAAAAACACCTTGATGCAAATGTTAAATGTATTCTTGCTGTCCATCTATACGGGCAAATATGCCCTATGGACAAACTAAAAGAAATTGCTGATAAGCATAGTATTTTGATTCTTGAGGATTCAGCACAAGCGCATGGTGCTGAACTTAATGGAATTAAAACCGGCAACTGGGGTGATGCAAGTGGTTTCAGCTTTTATCCTGGTAAAAATCTTGGTGCATTAGGTGACGCCGGGATGATTACAACAAATGATCCTGATTTAGCTGATGTTTTAACCGCATTGCGTAATTATGGTTCATTCAAAAAATATGAAAATACATATGTTGGAGTAAACAGTCGCCTTGATGAACTTCAGGCTGCTGTTTTGAATATCAAACTTGCACATCTTGATAGAGAAAATAATATTAGAAGAGATATCGCGTCGTATTACAGGACACACATTAATAACAATAAAATAAAGCTCCCAAAGGTCAATAATGAGTGTGAGCATGTTTGGCATCTTTTTGTTATTCAATCAGAACATCGTAATGAGTTACAAAAATACCTAAAAGAGAATGGTGTTGAAACGCTTATCCATTATCCTATTCCACCACACAAGCAACAAGCTTATTCGATATATAACAATCTGAATTTGCCCGTCACCGAAATGATTCATGAGTCAGTACTTAGCTTACCAATTGATACTACAATGACAAACGAAGAAATAATGAAAGTTGTAAGCGTAATTAACTCTTTTTAATTATATGTACTTTGAAAAGGTATTATTCACATGAACGTTATTGAAACAGGGCTTGATGGTTGTCTTCTCATAAAACCAAATGTATTTAAGGATGCTCGTGGTTTTTTCCTTGAGTCTTATCACGAAAAAAAATATGCCGAAATTGGTATTACAGAAAAGTTTGTTCAGGATAATCGTTCGCGATCGGTACGTAATGTCTTGCGGGGACTGCATTTTCAAATAACAAAACCACAGGGAAAACTTGTTACCGTAACTGCTGGTGAAGTATTTGATGTTGCTCTTGATTTGCGTCCAAATTCGAGCACATTTGGTAAATATTATTCTGTAATTCTTAGCTCTGAAATGAATAACCAGCTTTACATTCCCCCTGGATTTGCTCATGGCTTTTGTGTGTTATCAGAGATGGCCGATTTTCAGTACAAATGTACAAGTTTTTATGATCCAAAAGATGAGGGGGGAATCATTTGGAGTGATGATGAGATCAATATTGCATGGCCAATTGAAAATCCGATCGTATCACCAAAAGATGAAAAATTAATATCGTTTGCTGAATTCAAGTCCAAGGTTTCAGAATGAATAAAATGAAAGTTTTCGTTGTTGGCGGCAATGGTTTTATTGGCAGCGAAGTCGTAAAAACTTTCCAGTCATCAGCAGTAGAAGTAATTGTGCCTACTCGCAACGAGTTATTTACGACTAATGCTGGAAGTGACATTATTATTTATTGTGCTGGCAATGGTGATTGTTCCCGACCTGAGCAGGTAGTAGAGTCTAATATAATATATTTACAACAAATACTTGCGAATTGTAATTTCAAAAAACTTATTTATCTATCATCCACGCGTCTTTATCTTAACTCAGAACATTCAGCAGAGAATACTGGGATAACGATACAATATGATGATAACAGGCGACTTTTTAATTTAACTAAACTAACTGCTGAAGAGTGCTGCTTAAAATCTGGTAAAAATGTTTTAATCGTACGACCAAGTAATGTTTATGGTAATGCATTTGAAAGCAAGTTATTTCTACCCATGATTGTTAAACATGCAATTTTGAATAAAAAGATCAATATGTATGTCAACAGGGAATATAGCAAGGATTATGTTTCAGTAGCTGATGTTTCGGAAGCAATAAAATACCTTGCTTTAGCCTATGAGGGTGAGGAAAAAATATTCAACATTGCGTCAGGGAAAAATACAACAGCTATTGAGATCGCAGAAATTATACAGTCAAAAATCAACTGTGAGATTGTCTGGCATCCAAACTCAACAAATGAAACTTTCCCTGTAATTGATCTCGCTAAGATTAAAAGTATCATGCAGTACTGTCCCATCTCAGTTACCGATAGTTTATCCTTTATGATTGATGAATTTATAAAACGCTTTCGTAAAGAGGGGCAATGATGATTATTAAAACTGCTTTTTGGGCTATGTCTCAAACCTTGGTTAAGTTAATGGCAGGTTTTATTATCATCAAATTAATTGCAAAAGTAGGAGGGCCTAATGCCCTCTCTAGTTTTGGTTTATATCAAAATCTGGTAACTGTATTATTAATGATGAGTGGTGGTGTTGTTTTTGCAGGAGTAACATCTAAGATCGCAAGAACAAAAGATGATAACGAATTCACAGCATTTTATTTAGGAGTAAATTCATTTCTTAACTCGTTATGCCTTTTTTCTGTTTTGGTTATATTACCACTCTGTATTGGCGTAGTTTATTTTTCAGTAGAAAATGACAGCTATGATCTAATTATCCTTCTTTTAATATCTTTGCCATTTATATTATTACAGACTAGATTTAATTTTTACCTGGCAATATTAAACGGATTAAAGAAAGTTAATCTATTAGCAAGGAAAAGTATTTATGCGAGTTTGCTCACTGTTGTGATTGCTTGTGCCGCATATTTATTTACAACTGATTGGCGAGTTTTCGCGATTTGTATGTGTCTGGGGCCAGCATTCAAATATATGTATGAGTACTTTAAAGCGAATAATGATTATGTATTAACTGAAAATATAGAACCTGAAAGAAATCTCAATTATCTTCTTCATTATTCATTTGCCGGGTTGGTTTCTTCGATTTGTTTGCCTTCAGCGCAAATCATCGCTAGGGATTTTATCGCAAATCATAATGGGCTTTACGATTCAGGCATTTGGCAAGGTCTGACTCGTTTTTCGGAGGTTTATTTAGTACTGATCTCTTCTATTCTAAGTATTTATATTCTACCGAAGATATCACCCGCGAAAACTAAAGCTCATATTAAAGATTGTATTCTACCTTTGTTTTTATTATTAACGCCTGTTATTTTTATTGGTGTTGGATTAGTCTATATATTAAAAGAATATATTATAATTATCCTTTTTAGTCGTGAGTTTTTACCGATGAAAGAACTTTTCATCTATCAGTTGCCCGGCGACGTATTTAAAATTTTTGCATTAATTTTGACTTTTTCTCTGCTGGGATTAGGTAAAGTTAAAACATTAATACTTCTTGAATTGGCTTATTTTTGTGTGTACCTAAGCTTGATATATTTTTCCGTTCCGTTATATGGGCTCAAAGGGTCGATTATAGCTTATTCTGTAAGTTATTTTTTATATTTGCTTCTCGCAATTTCTGTTTTTTTCTATTGGTATAAAAAATATGAATGACATTTTTTCTCCTAAAGTTTCAGTCATGATTGTTACCTACAATCAAGAGGATTTAATTCGGGAGACATTAGATAGTGTTTTATCGCAGGATTACCCAAACCTGGAAATTGTTGTGGCTGATGATGCTTCGACAGACAATACTCCTAAAATTATTCATGAATATGAAATGCGATTCCCCGGAATTATAAAACCTGTCCTCAACCCAGTAAATCTAGGCATTACAGGAAATTCTAATTCTGCTTTTTTCAATTGTACTGGAGAATTTGTTGCTATTCTCGGAGGTGATGATATTTTTTTACCTGGTAAAATTGAGAAACAAGTTAGACAATTTGAGGATCCAGAAGTCGTTCTTTCTTATCATCCTGTAGACATTTTCTTGCATCAAACTGGTGAAACTTTATTTTTGACTAATACTACGCACCATGAGTTCATTGGAAACGTTTATGATATTATTTCTAAGGGGGGTATTCCTGGAGCTTCATCGGTAATGGTCAGGCGTTCAGCGTGTCCTGAACATGGTTTTGATCCGCTATTCCCTGTTGTCTCAGATTGGATTTTCTACATCGAGGTCGCCCTGAAGGGGAAAGTTGCGTTTCTTGATGAAATGCTCGGGCGTTATCGTAAACATGGAAAAGGTGCTAGTGAGCGCACCTTAGAGCTAATGTCTGAATCTTTACTGACGCTTGATGTTGTTATTGATCGATATGGAAAAAGTGATGCTCACCTTGTTGACGTTTGTGCTAAAGGTAAGCGCCGATACATCCTGGGAGAGGTTTATCGTCAGATTATTTCTAATAAGACAAGTAACATGAAATATCTTTTTTCACTACTAGAGTCTACTTCTACAAACAAAGGCAGGTATGTAGCGAAGATTCTTGGTTGGGTATTATCGAATAATTTTGTCGTGTTATGTTTATCAAGAATGTTACCAAAACTTAAATCATTCATTAAGCGCAATATAGCGTAAGGTAACTGATCATGATTAAAGAAGACTTATCTCATTTTTTTAAAATTTACAAAATTGGTAAAAAAACAACCAGGCTTAATATTGTTAAGTACACTTTTCATCCACGCTTTTCATGCATCGCACTATATAGAGCCAGTAAATATTTACACATGAAAAGAATGAGGTTTTTATCACGTTTGTTGCAATTATTAAATACACTTGTCTTTAATGTAGAGATAAGTATGGAGACGGATATTGCTGGTGGTATGTTTATTCCTCACTCTTTTGGGATTGTGATTGGCGCTTCAAAAATCGGTAAAAATGCCATAATTTATCAAGGTGTTACAATTGGTGCAAAAAACTTGGACGTGCCATTTTCGCATGTCAATAGGCCTATAATTGGTGATAATGTGACTATTGCCTCGGGTGCCAAAGTTTTGGGAGGGATTACTGTTGGCAACAATGTGACTATAGCTGCTAACAGTGTTGTTATTAATACCTGCGAAGATTCTTGTGTTTTAGGCGGGGTTCCTGCTAAAGTGCTGAAAATAAAGGATGTTATTGCATGAATGCCCTTTTGATTTGTCCTGATTTTTTTGATTATGCTGTACAGATTGAAAAAGCTATTGAGAGACAAGGATTGCAGTGTGTGCGTTTGGATGAAAAACCTTCAAATATGGCGCTCGCTAAAATCGTTATAAGGTTGTTTGGGCAGAGAAAAATTGTTCAAAAATTTCTTTTAGCAAGCTTGAAAAAGAAAGTGAATGATTTAAAGATCGATTCTTTTGATTATATTATAATTATCAAGGCGGAATGTATATCCGGTGAATTTATGATGTGGTTAAAGGAAAAGTATAAAGAAAGCAAATTTGTTTTTTATGCATGGGATTCGATTAAAAACTACCCCCATGTAGAACATTTATTACATCATTTTAATAAAAGTTATTCATTTGATAAAAATGATGCACTAGAATATGAACATCTACAGCATTTACCTTTATTTTATTCGCCCCATTACAATAAATCGTCAATAAAACCAAAAGCAAACAAGATATCATTTATTGGTTCTTATCATAGTGACAGATTTTATGTGTTAAAGAAAATTTGTGAAAAATATAGTGCTGATTATGATTTGAATTTCACGCTATATTTCCCATCGATTATTCTTCTATCATCTTTTATAATCAAAAATATAAAATCATTATCTGCTCTGAAGCATATTAAGATTACACTTAAGTCTATTTCAGGTGAAACCATCGCAAAAGAGTACAATAATTCTATTGCCGTGATTGATGTCCACCATCCATACCAAAACGGTTTGACGATGAGGGTGATAGAATTGTTACCTCTGGAAAGAAAAATTATTACTACAAACGATTCGATAACGTCTTATCCGTTTTATAATGTCAATAATATTTGTATTATTAAACGAGATGAACCAGTGATTGAGCAATCTTTTATTGCCAGTGATTTTGTGCAATCAGATATTTCATTTACAAGTAATTATAGTATCGATTCTTGGGCGGAAAAATTGCTTGCTATTTAAATTGGTTGTGGAGTTTATATGTCTCAAGTTAATCGTGGAATTTCCATGTCTACATTTTTTCTAATAAGCGTCCTCCCATTGGGCACGCTTTTTTTTTACATCATACCAGCAATAATTAGCTACTTTATAAATAGTGATGTTTATTCTTTTGAAATGATGACAATATCTAGTGTATCTATTTTATTTTATACGCTAGTGCTGATTTCTAACTTTGATAAATTACTATTCCCCTTCAAAACAGCAAAATTTAATTTAAACCTTACATCCCTATCTAAGGGGATCGTTATAAGTTACAGCCTGCTGATGTTATATACGGCGTTGACTGCTCCGACAATTCCATTACTTGATGCATTAAGAGGAAGTGGTATTGATGTAATTTCAAATGGTCGTGAAACATTTCTGCGTACGCGGACCGGTTGGGAAGTAATATTGAATTATTTTTTCGCCATGTATCGGTCGGTCTTAATGCCATTTGCAGTATGTTGGTTATTTTATGCTAAAAATAGCTGGCGCTATTTCTCCGTAATTGTATTTTTATTTACCTTGCTATTAACTTTGGAGAAAAGCGTCTGTGTAATTGCCTTAATTCCACTTTTCTTTTTGTTTTTCCAAATAAGACCTAAAGTGGCACGCAGGATATTATATGTAACAATAATATTAGTTGCGGCGACATCATTTTTGGCGCGTGGTGGTATATCATCAGAATCAAGCACGAGTGATTTAAGTTCCGTTCCGGATAAATATAATATTTTTAAATCTGATAGTCAGTTTTTTTATGTAATCAATAGAATATTTTTTATACCTTATGCTACTAGCGTTGACTGGCTAAAGTATCGAGATTCGAGATTAAATGGAAATGAATTGATGGGGCGTAACATCTCTATCATAGCCTCAATGCAGGGTGAGGAAAAATTAAATATTGAAAGAGAGGTTTTTGAATTTCAATGGGGGCAAAACGAGAGTGGAACAGGTTCTGCTAATACGTCATATTTTGTAGATTCATATATTGGCTGGGGCGTTTTTGGGGTGCTAATCTATAATTTGATTATAGTTTTTATTATTAGGTGTGCTATACAAAGTGATATATTTGTTGTTAAAGCATGCACATTTGTGCCTTTGGTTTTTCTTTTGTTTAATTCTCTCTCAGCAATGATTTTTAGTGGTGGTTTGTTTATTTTGGTTTTCATTAGTTTATTCCTGTATGATCGTTCGCTTTATATTGGGCGGGTACGAAATGAACTTGTCGATAGTTAGTGTATTTATCTTGTGTTTAAATTAGGAATATATTGCCCTTTTTAAACTTTGTGTTATTTCACTTTTTGTACGAATTATAACTGAAACAGTTAAGTAAACTCTGGTCCCTTCCACCTTACTTAGGTTAACATTAACAATACATTCAAACCGCGTATAAATCGCGGGACCACACCTGACAGGAGTATGTAATGTCCAAACAACAGATCGGCGTCGTCGGTATGGCAGTGATGGGGCGCAACCTGGCGCTCAACATCGAAAGCCGTGGTTATACCGTCTCCGTTTTCAACCGCTCCCGTGATAAGACCGAAGAAGTGGTTGTCGAGAACCCAGGCAAGAAACTGGTTCCTTTCTATACGGTGAAAGAGTTCGTTGAATCTCTGGAAACGCCTCGTCGTATCCTGTTAATGGTAAAAGCGGGCGCAGGTACCGATGCAGCTATCGACTCCCTGAAACCTTACCTTGAAAAAGGTGACATCATCATTGATGGCGGCAATACCTTCTTCCAGGACACCATTCGTCGTAACCGTGAGCTGTCTGCTGAAGGCTTTAACTTCATCGGTACCGGTGTATCTGGTGGTGAAGAGGGCGCACTGAAGGGTCCATCCATCATGCCTGGTGGCCAGAAAGAAGCATACGAACTGGTTGCTCCTATTCTGACTAAAATCGCTGCCGTTGCCGAAGATGGTGAGCCGTGTGTGACTTATATCGGTCCGGACGGTGCTGGTCACTATGTCAAAATGGTGCACAACGGCATCGAATACGGCGACATGCAGCTGATTGCTGAAGCTTATTCCCTGCTGAAAGGCGGTCTGAACCTCTCTAACGAAGAGTTGGCTGAAACCTTTACCGAGTGGAACAAAGGCGAGCTTAACAGCTACCTGATCGACATCACCAAAGATATCTTCACGAAGAAAGATGAAGAGGGTAAATACCTGGTTGATGTGATTCTGGATGAAGCTGCGAACAAAGGTACCGGTAAATGGACCAGCCAGAGCTCTCTGGATTTGGGCGAACCGCTGTCTCTGATCACCGAATCCGTCTTTGCGCGTTACATTTCTTCTCTGAAAGAGCAGCGCGTCGCGGCATCTAAAGTGCTGTCTGGCCCGCAGGCTAAACCAGCGGGTGATAAAGCCGAATTCGTTGAGAAAGTGCGCCGTGCACTGTACCTGGGTAAAATCGTTTCTTACGCGCAGGGCTTCTCTCAGCTGCGTGCGGCGTCAGACGAGAACAACTGGGATCTGAACTACGGTGAGATCGCGAAGATCTTCCGCGCTGGCTGTATTATTCGTGCGCAGTTCCTGCAGAAAATCACCGATGCTTATGCTGAAAACGCCGGTATCGCCAACCTGCTGCTGGCACCGTACTTCAAGAAGATTGCGGACGAATATCAGCAGGCGCTGCGTGACGTGGTTGCCTACGCTGTCCAGAACGGTATCCCGGTTCCGACCTTCTCTGCTGCAGTGGCCTACTACGACAGCTACCGTGCTGCTGTGCTGCCAGCTAACCTGATTCAGGCACAGCGTGACTACTTCGGTGCGCATACTTACAAACGTACCGATAAAGAAGGCGTGTTCCATACCGAATGGATGGAATAAGTTAACTCACTCGCTGTAATCAAAACCCGGAGCCTGTCTCCGGGTTTTTTTATGCAAAAAATGTCGTCTGTTATTCGAAGTAGTCTGAATCTCGCCCCGCTCGTAGTGATTACTCCTGGTTTGCCTTGACAGTTCAGTTTGCCAGGAGGTACAAAGCCCAACAGTTATGTTTATCGCGATGGTCTGGCGGCCATCAGTACAGTTAACTCACAGAAGTCATTAGCGAATGAAAATAACAATCTCCGGAACAGGGTATGTCGGTCTTTCTAACGGCATTCTGATTGCCCAGAATCATGAAGTGGTTGCGCTGGATATCGTGCAGGCCAAAGTGGATATGCTCAATCAGAAAAAATCGCCGATTGTGGATAAAGAAATCCAGGACTATCTCAGCAATAAATCGCTGAATTTCCGCGCCACGACAGATAAAGAAGATGCATACCGCGATGCGGATTACGTCATCATTGCGACGCCTACTGACTACGATCCTAAAACCAACTACTTCAACACCTCAACTGTAGAAGCGGTTATCAAAGACGTTATCGCGATTAACCCTGACGCGGTGATGGTTATTAAATCGACCATTCCTGTTGGGTTTACCAAATCTATTAAAGAAAAGTTCGGTATTGATAATATCTTCTTCTCGCCTGAATTCCTGCGTGAGGGGAGAGCTCTTTACGATAACCTGCATCCTTCGCGTATCGTCATTGGCGAACGTTCAGAGCGCGCTGAACGCTTTGCTGCGCTGCTTCAGGAAGGCGCAGTGAAGAAAGATATTCAGGTCTTGTTTACCGATTCCACTGAGGCTGAGGCAATTAAGCTCTTCGCGAATACCTACCTGGCAATGCGAGTAGCTTATTTCAATGAGCTCGACAGCTACGCAGAGAGTCTTGGCCTGAATACCCGCCAGATTATTGAAGGTGTGTGTCTCGACCCGCGTATTGGCAACCACTACAACAACCCGTCATTTGGCTACGGTGGCTATTGCCTGCCAAAAGATACTAAACAACTGCTGGCAAACTATCAGGCTGTGCCGAACAATCTGATATCGGCGATTGTTGACGCTAACCGTACACGTAAAGATTTCATCTCCGATTCCATCCTTGCGCGTCAACCGAAAGTGGTCGGCGTTTACCGTTTGATCATGAAAAGCGGCTCCGATAACTTCCGCGCCTCTTCCATTCAGGGGATCATGAAGCGCATTAAGGCGAAAGGGGTTGAGGTTGTTATCTATGAGCCTGCCATGCCGGACGATCAGTTCTTCAATTCCCGGGTGATCCGCGATCTGGATGCCTTTAAGAAAGAAGCCGATGTCATCATTTCAAACCGCATGGCGGAAGAGCTGGCTGACGTGGCGGATAAGGTTTATACCCGCGATCTGTTTGGTAGTGATTAAGAGAATAATTTAGCTTAAAAGGACAGCCTGTTATGGGCTGTCCTTTTTAATCTCTAATCTTAGAGTAGTTAAACGTTTCTTATTTGATTAAAATACGCTCAGGAAGATATTTTTTGAATTTGTTCATTGAGTGCTGAATGCTATCTTTCGAAATGGTGAAAAGAACATCATCCTCAGTTTCTTTTTGACGAACAGCACCGAAACGCTCATGGAATCTGATGACAGAATGATTACCTTTACGTACGTCGAAGTGGGCGCTGGTAAACCCTAATTTCAAAGCGTAGTAATAAACTAGAAGTGCCGACTCAATTGCAAAGTGTGAAGGTGCATCTTCATGAATGACCCATGATCCCCAGCAGAAAGAATCTTGCTGCTGATCATAAATTCTTACCGTTCCAAAAGGTATATCATCAAGGTCGGTAATGATGAAGTAGGCTTGGCCCTCGCTTTTCAGATAACCTGCTATCCATTTTTCTTGAGATTTAATATCATCAGAGGTGGTGCTTATAAATCGCCCCTTTTTCTCATTCGTTCTTAGCGCGACAATGAAAGCTGCATCATCGGTTTTTACATTTCGAAGTTTAACAGAGCGACCCACGATAAGATCTGTCTGGTGAATTACTGGAATAGACATAGCAGTTCCTTTTGGCGTAGACATAATGAATGCATTCAAATTTTGTAGAAACGTTTGTACCAGTCTACAAAGTTCTTCACCCCATCTTTAACCGAGGTTTGCGGTTTAAATCCGATCACCTCATAAAGCGCCTGGGTATCGGCACTGGTTTCCAGAACATCGCCAGGCTGGAGAGGCAGCATGTTTTTTTCTGCTTTTTTACCCAGCGCGTCTTCCAGCGCGGTAATGTAATCCATAAGCTCGACTGGCGAACTGTTACCGATGTTGTAAACCCTGTAGGGTGCTGAGCTAGTTGCCGGGGAGCCGGTCTCAACGGTCCAGTTTGTGTCTGACTGAGGAATAACATTCTGCAGACGAATAATTGCTTCAGCGATGTCATCAATGTACGTGAAGTCGCGCTTCATCTTACCGTAGTTATAGACATCGATGCTTTTGCCTTCAATGATCGCCTTAGTAAACTTAAATAACGCCATGTCTGGGCGTCCCCACGGACCGTACACGGTGAAGAAGCGCAGGCCGGTGGTCGGCAAGTTGTACAGATGCGAATAGGTATGCGACATCAGTTCATTGGCTTTTTTGGTCGCAGCATAGAGTGAGACCGGGTGATCCACGGAATCGTCAGTGGAGAAGGGCATCTTGCGGTTGAGGCCGTATACGGAGCTGGACGAGGCATAAAGCAGATGCTGCACGTTATTATGGCGGCAGCCTTCGAGCACGTTGAGATGGCCGATAAGGTTGGCATCGGCATACGCGTGAGGGTTTTCAAGAGAGTAACGTACACCCGCCTGCGCGGCCAGATGAATCACACGATCAAACTTCTCAGCCGCGAAAAGCGTGGCCATACCTTCCCGGTCAGCTAATTCCAGCTTGTGGAAGGTGAAACTCTCAGATTTTAACAGTTCCAGGCGTGCCAGCTTCAGGTTGACATCGTAGTATTCATTGAGGTTATCGATACCAACAACCTTATGACCCGCCTCAAGGAGGCGTTTACTGACATTCGCACCGATAAAACCTGCTGCACCCGTGACTAAAAATTTCATAACTTCCCTCATAAACCCTATTCTATAGATACCGTAACGCATCAGATGACGTCTATGATAGCGCGAAGGGTGTAAGTTACATAACCCATCTTTCCGATATTACTCATCGGATTCTTATAGAAAAATCGCCAGTAATGGATAAACTATACAAACAAAATTATGTTTGCCCTTTTTTATCAGTTAGGGATTGTATGACGCAAAATAACAATGGCCAGGTCGCTCCAGGTAACGAGCCTGAGCAAATTGATTTACTTGATTTAGTGTTCCAGCTGTGGCGTGGGAAGTGGGTGATAGCAGCCTTCGTTGTTGTTTCTATCGCCCTGGCAATTGGATATTTATCCGTTGCAAAAGAAAAGTGGACTTCTAGTGCAATCATTGCACAACCTGACGCAGCTCAGATTGCCACCTATTCTAATGCGTTGAATATCCTGTATGGTACCGCCGCACCTACAATGATTGACAACCAAACGCGCGCTATTGATCGTTTTAGTGCTTCTTTCTCAGCGTTATCGCAGGCGCTGGACAATCAGGCAGAGCCTGAAAAACTCACCATCGAGCCTGCTGTTAAAGGGCAAGCGTTGCCACTAAACGTCTCCTATACCAGTACATCCGCAGAAGCAGCTCAAAAGCAGTTGGCGCAGTACATTCAGCTGGTTGATGAGCAAACGGCGAAAGAGCTTGCCGTTGACCTTAATGACAATATCAAAGAGCAAATAAAGACCTTGAATGCTTCCCTGCAAAACCAGGAGAAGGTCGCTCAGGAACAGAAAGATCTGCGTATCAAACAGATTGCTGAGGCACTGAAGAACGCTGAAGCAGCGAATATTACCTCGCCGCGACTCCAGCAAACCCAGGAAGTGACTCAGGAAACGATGTTCCTGCTGGGAAGTGAGGGGCTGAAATCCATGATTGACAACGAAGCTTCTCTTCCGTTGGTCTTTCCAAGAGCCTATTATCAGACCAGGCGAAATCTACTGGACATCCAGAATCTGAACGTAAACCCGGACACGATCCACGTTTATCGTTATGTTATGAAACCTGAACTCCCTGTGCGTCGTGACAGCCCGAAAAAAGTGATTGTTCTGATTCTTGCCGTGCTGCTGGGCGGAATGATTGGTTCTGGGGTGGTGCTTGGCCGCAACGCATTGCGCAACTACAAACCAAAAGCCTGATTTGCAGATTAAAAAAACCGGGGATATTCCCCGGTTTTTTTATTTGTGACGTTTGCGTAAATTCTCAATCACCGCCGTCAAATTCAGCTCCTGATCCTGCAGCAGCACCAGCAGGTGATACATCAAATCAGACGCTTCATTCGTCAGCTCCTCGCGGTCATGTACGGTCGCGGCCAGCGCGGTCTCAACGCCTTCTTCTCCCACCTTCTGTGCGATGCGCTTGGTACCGCTGGCGTACAGCTTCGCGGTGTAGGAACTTTCAGGATCCGCCGTTTTACGCTCTGCCAGCAGCTGTTCCAGTTGATACAGGAACAACCACTGGTGGCTCGCCTCGCCGAAGCAGCTGCTGGTGCCCTTATGGCAGGTTGGGCCGATTGGGTTTGCCAGCACTAGCAGGGTGTCGTTATCGCAGTCTGGCGTAATGCTCACAACATTCAGGAAATGACCCGAGGTCTCGCCTTTGGTCCACAGGCGCTGTTTCGTGCGCGAGTGGAAGGTCACTTTGCCGCTGTCGATTGTTTTCGCCAGCGCGTCCTGGTTCATATACCCCAGCATCAGCACTTCGCCTGAGACGGCATGCTGGACAACCACCGGCAGTAATCCGTCATTTTTTTCCCAGTCCAGCTGCGCCTGTTGTTGCTCTGTTAACATACCCTGATCTCCACGCCCTGGTCGGCCAGGTACGTTTTTAACTCACCAATATTAATAATCTGTTTGTGGAACACGGACGCGGCCAGCGCGCCGTCCACGTTCGCATCGCGGAAGGCTTCGAGGAAGTGTTCCATGGTGCCCGCACCGCCGGAGGCGATCAGCGGAACGTGGCAGACCGCACGGACTTTTTTCAGCTGCTCGAGGTCATACCCGTTACGCACGCCGTCCTGGTTCATCATGTTGAGGACAATTTCGCCCGCGCCACGCTTCTGCACTTCCTGCACCCAGTCGAGCGTTTCCCACTGCGTCACGCGCGTGCGGCTTTCATCCCCGGTGTACTGGTTTACGTGGTACTTGCCCGTTGCGGCGTCATACCAGGTGTCGATCCCAACCACAATACACTGCACGCCAAAACGATCGGCGAGGCGGGTGATCAGCTCCGGGTCGGCCAGGGCAGGGGAGTTAATCGAAATCTTGTCGGCGCCAAAGGAGAGAATTTTGGCGGCGTCGTCAGCGGACTTAATACCGCCCGCCACGCAGAACGGAATGTCGATCACTTCCGCCACGCGTGCCACCCAGCTTTTATCGACCACGCGGCCATCGCTGGAGGCGGTGATGTCGTAAAAGACCAGCTCGTCGGCGCCTTCATCGGCATAGCGTTTTGCCAGCGGGACGATGTCTCCAATGATCTCGTGGTTGCGAAACTGCACGCCTTTCACGACCTGACCATCGCGTACGTCCAAGCAGGGGATTATCCGTTTTGCCAGCATTGAATCGCCTCCGTCACTGTAAATTTACCTTCCAGTAGGGCCCGGCCCACAATCACGCCCTGCACACCGGTACCACGCAGCGCGGCCACGTCGCCGATATCACCGATACCGCCCGAAGACTGGAACGCCACCTGCGGATAACGTGCACAGACCTCTTCATACAGCGAGACGTTAGAGCCCGCCAGCGTTCCGTCGCGGGAGATGTCCGTACACAACACGTGCTTCAGACCAACGGGCAGATAGATATCGACCAGCTCTTCCAGCGTCACGCCGGAGTTTTCCTGCCAGCCGCTAACGGCAACCTGCTTGTTACCCTGTTCGTCAATACGCACGTCCAGCGCCAGCACCAGGGCATCGGCACCAAAGCGGCGGAACCAGCCTTTCACCGTCTCAGGATCTTTCACGGCGGTTGAACCCACCACCACGCGGGCCACGCCAGCGTCCAGCAGCGCCGCGACGTCATCTTCCGTACGCACGCCGCCGCCTACCTGGACGGGCACATCAACACCCGCAACAAGTTGTTTAAGCAGCGGGATCTGGCGTTTCGCCGGATCTTTCGCGCCCGTCAAATCCACCAGGTGCAGTACCTGCGCACCCTGAGCGGCATAATCCTGCAGACGCGGCAGCGGGTCGTTTCCGTAATCGCGCTGCTGTCCATAATCGCCCTGATGCAGACGGACAACCGTACCGTCAATTAAATCTAACGCGGGAATAATCATCACATCTCCAGGAAGTTTTTCAGCAGCTGCGCGCCTACGGCGCCAGAGCGCTCCGGGTGAAACTGCACGCCGAAGAAGTTGTCTTTCTGTACGGCCGCCGTAAACGCCTCGCCGTAGGTGCACTGGGCGATCGTATTCGCGTTCACCGGCATGGCGTAGCTGTGCACGAAGTAAAAATACGCGCCGTCTTCGATGCCGCGAAACAGCCGGTCGCCCGCTTTGGCGTAAACGCGGTTCCAGCCCATATGCGGCAGAGGCAGGCCGCGATCGGTCATTTTCGGCACGTCTTCATCAATAATGCCCAGCAGGTCGACGCCGTTGCTCTCTTCGCTGCGGCGGCCCAGGATCTGCATGCCCAGACAAATGCCCAGCACCGGCTGGGTACAGGCTTTGATCAGGTCGACCAGCTCGCGTTCGCGAATTTGATCCATCGCCGCCTGCGCGGTCCCCACGCCCGGTAAAAAGAGTTTGTCGGCGCGCAGCACCACGTCCGGGTCACGGCTTACCACCGGCTCATAGCCGTGGCGCGCAATGGCCGATTTCACGGAGTTCAGGTTGGCGCATCCGGTATCCAGAATGACCACGTTCATTACAGCACTCCTTTCGATGAAGGCAGGGCGTCACCTTCCACACGAATTGCCTGGCGCAGGGTACGGCCAAAGGCTTTAAAGAGACTCTCCACGCGGTGGTGGTCGTTCTTGCCCTTGGTCTTCAGGTGCAGCGTCAGGCCCATGGTGTAGGACAAGGAGCGGAAGAAGTGCTCCACCATTTCGGTGCTCAGATCGCCCACGCGCTGGTAGGTGAAATCGGCTTTATACTCCAGGTGCGGACGACCGGAGATGTCCATTGCGCAGCGCGCCAGACACTCGTCCATCGGCAGGACAAAGCCGAAACGGTTAATACCGCGTTTATCACCGAGCGCCAGCTTCAGGGCTTCACCCAGCGCCAGGCCGGTATCTTCCACGGTGTGGTGATCGTCTATGTAGAGATCGCCTTTTACCGTAATTTCCATGCGGAAACCGCCGTGGGTAGCAATCTGGTCCAGCATGTGATCGAAGAAACCGACGCCGGTGTGGATCTTGCTGCCGCCTTCACGGTCCAGCCAGACCTTCACATCAATCTGCGTCTCTTTGGTGTTACGCTCAACGTGGGAATAGCGGTCGCGTTTTGTCAGCTGCTCGCCAATCTTCGCCCAGTTCAGGTTGTTGCGGTCGTAGCGCAGCCCCGCGATGCCCATATTTTCCGCCAGCGTGATATCGGTGATGCGATCGCCGATGACATAGCTGTTGGTTTTATCCAGCACATCTTCAGCCAGGTAGCGCTCTACCAGCTTCACCTTGGGCTTACGGCAGTTGCACTCGTCGGCCGGCATGTGCGGGCAAATCAGCACTTCATCAAATACCACGCCCTGAGAGGTCAGCACCTGCATCATCAGATTATGCGGGCCGTCAAAGTCCGCCTGCGGGAAGCTGTCGGTACCCAGACCGTCCTGGTTGGTGATCATCACCAGCTTAAAGCCTGCTTTTTGCAGATTAAGCAGCACCGGGATCACGTCCGGTTCAAAAGCCAGCTTGTCGAATCGATCGACCTGAAAATCGGCTGGTGGCTCCGAAATAAGGGTGCCGTCACGATCGATGAAAAGGATCTTCTGGGTCATACTTTCTCCGCTTTCAGGGCGTCAATCACGCGCTGGCTCTCTGCACGGGTGCCTACGGTAATGCGCAGGCATCCGCTCAGAGAAGGTTGTTTATTCTGGTCTCGTAAGATAATGCCCTGATCCCATAAAGATTTAAATACGGCACTCGATGCGGTGAAGCGCACCAGGATGTAGTTAGTTTCCGAGTCGAATACCTGCTCCACGCAAGGGATATCCTTCAGGGCGGTCACCAGATACTGACGTTCCTCCAGGATTTGCGCCACGCGCTCGCGCATCGCGTTGATCCCCTGTGGCGTCAGCGCCTGTGCCGCAATATCGGCAACCGGCGTCGAGAGCGGGTACGGGGCGATCACTTTCAGCAGCAGGTCGATGACCTCTTTATTCGCCAGGGTAAAGCCGCAGCGCAGGCCCGCAAGGGCAAAGGCTTTCGACAGCGTACGCAACACCACCAGGTGCGGATACTCTTCCAGCCAGCCTGCCAGCGTCGCCTGTGGGCAGAACTCGATGTAGGCTTCGTCGGCAACCACCAGCGCTTTACCGCGCGTCATCTCCAGCAGGGTGCGGATATCCTGCGGGTTGATAATCTGTCCGGTCGGGTTGTTCGGGCTACAGACAAACACCACTTTTACGCCATCGAGATTGTCGGCGATGCCCTGCAGATCCAGCTGCCAGTTCTCGAGCGCCTGCACGTTGCGGCACGCCACGCCGAAGGTTTCCGCGCTGACGCTGTACATACCGTAGGTCGGCTGGCAGTACATCACCTCGTCTTTGCCCGGCTCGCAGAAGGCGCGGATCAGCAGTTCAATACCCTCATCCGCGCCGCGGCTGACCAGCACCTGCTCCGGCTTCACGCCCGCGTACTGCGCGTAGTTTTCAATAACGGCCTTTGGCTGACACTCCGGATAGCGGTTCAGCGTTTGCTGCGACAGTTCGAACTGCACCGCCGTCGGGAATTCGTTGGCGTTCAGCCAGACATCCCCTTTACCGCCCAGACGACGCGCCGACTGATAAGGCGTCAGGCGACGGACATTTTTGCGGGCTAACTCTTCAATGTTCATGCATGCTCCTTCAGGGCTGCAACGCGCAGCGTAACGGCATTTTTGTGGGCGGTCAGCCGCTCGGCGGCAGCCAGGGTTTCAATAGTCGAAGCCAGTGACGCAAACCCTTCGCGGGAGAGTTCCTGCACGGTCATGCGTTTCTGGAAATCCGCCAGGCCCAGGCTGGAGCAGGTAGAGGTATAGCCATACGTCGGCAGAACGTGGTTGGTGCCGGAGGCGTAATCGCCCGCGGACTCCGGTGACCAGTCGCCGAGGAACACCGAGCCCGCGCTGGTAATGCTTTCAACCAGATCGCGCGCGTTGCGGGTCTGAATGATCAGGTGCTCCGGGCCGTACTGGTTGGAGATGGCAATACACTGGTCCAGGTCGCGCGCCACAATCAGGCGACTGGCCGCTAGCGCCTGGCGTGCCGTGTCGGCGCGGGGCAGGTCGGCAAGCTGACGCTCAACGGCTTCGCCCACGCGTTTCGCCATATCGGCATCCGGCGTCAGCAGGATGACCTGCGAGTCCGGGCCGTGTTCCGCCTGAGAAAGCAGGTCGGACGCCACGAAGTCCGGCGTTGCGCCGCTGTCGGCAATCACCAGCACTTCAGACGGGCCGGCAGGCATATCGATGGCCGCGCCGTCCAGACGCTGGCTGACCTGGCGCTTGGCTTCGGTCACGTACGCATTGCCCGGGCCAAAGATTTTGTCGACCTTCGGAATGGATTCTGTGCCAAACGCCAGGGCTGAAATCGCCTGCGCGCCGCCCACTTTATATACCGCCTGCACGCCGCACAGCTTCGCCGCATAAAGGATCTCGTCGGCAATCGGTGGCGGTGAGCAAAGCACCACTTTTTGACACCCTGCAATGCGTGCGGGAGTCGCCAGCATCAGCACGGTGGAGAAAAGCGGGGCAGAGCCGCCTGGAATATAGAGGCCGACGGAGGCAACCGGGCGCGTGACCTGCTGGCAACGCACGCCGGGCAGGGTTTCGACATCCACGGTCTGCAGCTTTTGCGCGGTGTGGAAGGTATCAATGTTTTTCACCGCGACGGCCATCGCCTGTTTGATGTCGTCACCCAGACGATTGCTGGCGTCAATGATTTCCTGCTCGGTTACCCGTAATGCGCCGACTTCCGTCTTATCAAATTTTGCGCTGTATTCACGCAGCGCGTCATCGCCGCGGGCTTTGACATTATCCAGGATCTCCGCCACGGTGCGTGAGATGCTCTCAGAGGCGGAAATCGCCGGGCGCATCAGCAGCTCGCGCTGCTGTGCGTCGCTACAGGTATTCCAGTCGATGATTGTGTTAAAGCTCATGGCCATTACTCCATCATCTTCTCAATAGGCAGCACCAGGATGGAGCTTGCACCCAGCGCCTTCAGTTTTTCCATGGTTTCCCAGAACAGGGTTTCGCTGCTCACCATGTGCATCGCCACGCGCTGCTGATCGCCCGCCAGCGGCAGGATGGTTGGACGCTCAGCTCCCGGCAGCAGGGCAATCACTTCATCCAGACGCTCGGTTGGGGCGTGCATCATGATGTATTTAGACTCACGCGCCTGAATCACGCCCTGAATGCGGGTCAGCAGCTTGTCGATCAGCTGCTGCTTGGCGTCGGCCATGTCGCCGTCGCGCTGAATCAGGCACGCTTTAGAGCGGTAGATCACTTCCACTTCGCGCAGACCGTTGGCTTCTAGCGTCGCGCCGGTAGAGACGAGGTCACAGATGGCGTCAGCCAGACCCGCACGCGGCGCCACTTCAACGGAGCCGTTCAGCAGGCAGGATTTAAACTGCACGCCTTTCTGGTCGAGATAACGCTTTAACAGGTGAGGGTAAGAGGTGGCAATACGTTTGCCGTTCAGCGCGGCCGGGCCGTCCCACGCTTCGTCAACCGGCGTAGCCAGGGACAGGCGGCAGCCGCCGAAGTCCAGACGACGCAGGGTGAAGTAACGCGGATCTTCGCCCTGCGCGCGGCGGGTCAGCAGCTCTTCTTCCAGCACGTTTTCCCCTATAATGCCGAGGTCAACGACGCCATCCATGACCAGGCCGGGAATATCGTCATCACGTACGCGCAGAATGTCGATGGGCATGTTTTCAGCCAGAGCAATCAGGCGCTGGGTGTGCAGGTTAATTTTAATCCCGCAGCGGGCCAGCAGTTCGCGCGAGTCGTCGCTCAAACGGCCTGATTTTTGAATAGCTATGCGTAAGCGTGAGTTATCTAACATTCTTTATTCCTCGTTAACCTGTTTTAACCTGTCTGAATTCGGTCCAAAAAAAAGCCCCCGGAAGAAGATCTTCCGGGGGCTTTTTCATGCGTTCATGCACCACTGGAAGATCCAAACGTCTTCCAGCACACATCGCCTGAAAGACTAGTCAGGATGATGGTGATGATGGTGGTGTTTAAATTGAACGCGTGTCATATAAATTCTCGATGAATGCTTATTCATTTGATGTCTTTTAACCTAAACCAGTTGTACGACATATTGCAAGGGCTTTTTTTGATCATTAATTCATTTCATATTGATGCTATGAATTGTGTGTTCTGCCGGGCTGGCGTAGCCTTATAAAAGACGAGTGAGAGTCAGGAGAATTCGCATGAAAAAGGTCGCGATTGTCGGTTTAGGATGGCTGGGAATGCCGCTGGCGATGTCATTAGCCGCGAAAGGCTGGCAGGTGACCGGGAGCAAAACCACGGCGGATGGGGTAGAGGCAGCGCGCATGTGCGGTATTGATGGCGTTGAGCTGCGCCTTGAACCGGAGCTGGTGTGTGATGCTGACGATCTGGACACGCTGATGAACGTCGATGCGCTGGTGATCACGCTCCCCGCGCGGCGCAGTGGCCCGGGAGAGTCGTTTTATCTGCAGGCGATACAGGAGATCGTCGACAGCGCGCTGGCGCACCATGTTCCGCGCATCATTTTTACCAGCTCGACGTCGGTGTATGGCGAAGTTGAGGGCGTGGTGAAAGAGAGTTCCGAGCGCCGTCCCGTGACGGCGAGCGGTCAGGTTCTGAAAGAGCTGGAAGACTGGCTGCATCATCTTCCCGGCACGCAGGTCGATATTGTACGTCTGGCGGGGCTGGTGGGCCCTGGCCGCCATCCGGGACGCTTTTTTGCCGGTAAGTCTGCGCCAGACGGCCAGCATGTCGTCAATCTTGTGCATCTTGACGATGTTGTTGCAGCGATTGAGCTACTCTTACAGGCTCCGAAAGGTGGACACATCTATAATATATGTGCACCTTCTCATCCGGCGCGCAGCACGTTTTACCCGCTGATGGCACGTCAGCTGGGTCTGGCTCCGCCGGTTTTTGGTGAGGCAAAGGATGACAGTAAAGGCAAAATTGTTGATGGCAATCGCATTTGTCATGAGCTGGGGTTTGAGTATCAGTATCCCGATCCGCTGGTGATGCCCATGGAATAAGACCCGCAGCGGAGACGATCGCGCACCAGAAGGGGGGCGAGCATGAAACCGCTGCTGGATGTTCTTATTATTCTGGATGCTCTGGAAAAAGAGGGGAGCTTTGCCGCTGCGTCAGCAAAGCTCTACAAAACCCCATCTGCGCTGAGCTATACCGTTCAAAAACTGGAAAGCGATCTCAATATCCAGATCCTCGATCGCTCCGGGCACCGCGCACGTTTTACCCGTACCGGACAGATGCTGCTGGAAAAAGGCCGCGAAGTCCTCCATACCGTTCGTGAACTCGAAAAACAGGCCGTTAAACTCCATCAGGGGTGGGAAAACGAGCTGGTTATTGGCGTGGATGATACCTTTCCGTTTTCTCTCCTGACGCCGCTGATCGAAGCCTTCTATCAACACCACAGCGTGACCCGGCTTATCTTTATCAACGGCGTGCTGGGTGGCTCCTGGGAAGCCTTGACGCAGGGCAGGGCGGATATTTTTGTCGGTGCACTCCATGAGCCTCCCCAACTGAGTGATTTTGGTTTTGCCCGCCTCGGCGTGCTCGAGCAGGTGTTTGCCGTAGCGCCCCATCATCCGCTGGCTCAGGAACCCGAGCCGCTTAACCGTCGCGTAATTAAAGGCTACCGAGCCATCGTGGTCGGGGACAGCTCGCGTCCGGAATGTTCGGTCTCCTCGCAGCTGCTTGATGAGCAGGAGGCCATTACCGTTTTCGATTTTAAAACCAAGCTGGAACTGCAAATAAGCGGCCTGGGCTGCGGCTATTTGCCCCGCTATCTGGCGCAGCGGTTTATAGACAGCGGTGCGCTTGTTGAAAAACAGGTACTTGCTCAAAGCAGTAATGAATCGGTGTGGGTAGGCTGGAATGAACAAACTGCCGGGCTTGCAAGCGCCTGGTGGCGAGACGAGATTTTAGCAAATAGTGCTATCGCCGCCGTTTACTCTCAGCCCGGCGTCCAGAAATCAGCCAGTTAGCAAAAAGAAAATTGTCCCGTGCTTTGTAAAGTATTGCCTTTTGTATCCGATGTGGGGCAAAATGCCGCCGCTGCAACCAAATGAATAATCGACGATATAAAAGGCGTCGGTTATTTTTTTTTGCATGTACGAAACGAAACTAAAAACCAAGAGGCCGGGCTTCGTACCGGATAGATATTTACTAAAATCCGACAGTTGTTGTCGCTGAGGAAGAAAGAAATGGGGCAATTTTTCGCTTACGTGGCGGTTATCACCGTAAAGGAGAATAACTATGTCGCATAACGCAACTCCAAACACCTCTCGCGTGGAATTACGTAAAACGCTTACGTTGATTCCGGTTGTTATGATGGGCCTTGCCTATATGCAACCGATGACGCTGTTCGATACATTCGGTATCGTATCGGGCCTCACAGACGGTCACGTGGCAACGGCTTACGCCTTTGCGCTGGTCGCTATTCTCTTTACTGCGCTGAGCTACGGTAAACTGGTTCGCCGTTTCCCGTCTGCAGGCTCTGCCTACACCTATGCCCAAAAATCCATCAGCCCGGCGGTTGGCTTTATGGTGGGCTGGTCATCTCTGCTGGACTATCTGTTCATGCCGATGATCAACATTCTGCTGGCAAAAATTTACTTCGAAGCGCTGGTGCCTTCTGTTCCATCGTGGATCTTCGTTGTCGCGCTGGTGGCCTTTATGACCATCTCTAACCTGCGCAGCATCAAGACCGTGGCGAACTTCAATACCCTGATTGTTATTCTGCAGATGGGCATTGTGGCGGTTATCGTTGGCCTGATCATCTACGGTGTTTCTCACGGTGAAGGTGCAGGTACGCTGACCAGCACGCGTCCATTCTGGTCTGAAGGTGCGCACGTTGTGCCGATGATTACCGGTGCGACAATTCTGTGCTTCTCGTTCCTGGGCTTTGACGGTATCTCTTCTCTGTCCGAAGAGACCAAAGATGCTGAGCGCGTGATCCCGAAAGCGATTTTCCTGACAGCGCTGATTGGCGGCCTGATCTTTATCGGAGCTTCCTACTTCCTGCAGCTGTACTTCCCGGATATCTCTCGCTTTAAAGATCCGGATGCGTCACAGCCTGAAATCATGCTGTATGTTGCGGGTAAAACCTTCCAGTGGGGCGTGCTGATCTTCTCCAGCGTGACCGTACTGGCGTCCGGCATGGCGGCACACGCAGGCGTTTCTCGTCTGATGTACGTGATGGGCCGTGACGGCGTATTCCCGACCCGTTTCTTCGGCTACGTTCATCCGAAATGGCGTACTCCGGCGTGGAACGTGCTGCTGGTTGGCGCTATTGCCCTGCTGGCGATTAAATTCGACCTGGTGACGGCGACCGCGCTGATTAACTTCGGTGCGCTGGTGGCGTTTACCTTCGTTAACCTCT
Organism: Enterobacter cloacae complex sp. ECL352; assembly: GCF_020149545.1. NCBI lineage: Bacteria > Pseudomonadati > Pseudomonadota > Gammaproteobacteria > Enterobacterales > Enterobacteriaceae > Enterobacter > Enterobacter cloacae complex sp. ECL352. The sequence goes on along the minus strand of NZ_CP083709.1, from coordinate 667,102 downwards.
CCGTCATCTCCCAGTTCTGGATCCGTGAGAAGCGCAACAAAACGCTGAAAGACCACTTCAACTATCTGGTGCTGCCAGTGTGTGGTGCCCTGACCGTGGGCGCGCTGTGGATTAACCTGGAAGAGAGCTCTATGGTTCTGGGTTTGATCTGGGGTGCTATCGGTTTGGTTTACCTGGCCTGCGTCACGAAGAGCTTCCGTAACCCGGTTCCACAGTACGAAGACGTCGCGTAATTCCGTGTCGGGTGGCGGCTACGCCTTACCCGACCTACAAAGCCCGTAGGCCTGCGCCATCGGGCAAAAAAAAGCCGGAGACATCGCCTCCGGCTTTTTTTTATACCCCTCGCTCAGACAATCTCTTGAGCGTACTGGAACAGGGATTTCAACAGCGCCTGTTTCTCAGCATTCCCTTCATACTGGCCATAAAGCATTTCCAGCTCCTGAGCATAGCTATTAAGGAACTCCTGGGTAAAGACATTGCGACGATGCTGCAGCCAGCGATCCTGCTCTGCCTCGTCCAGCGTGCCGGGGAAGTTACGCGCGCGGTAGTTAAACATCAGCTTTTCGATGCGTTTATCGGCGAAAGTAATATCCAGCGCCGGTAAGTTACGCGGCTCGGTTTGCAGAACGATATTCATCGCCGCGCGGTCGGCATCGCTGAAGAAGCCGTTGTAGAGCTGGGCATCAACGTTTTCAGACGGCACGAACGGCTCCGCCTCGGCAAAGATAGCAACCACTTTCTCGCGCACCTGCGGGTTATCGCGCAGCACTTTCAGGTTATCGAGGCAGTGCTGACGGTTAATGCCCAGTCTGTCCGCATCTTCCGGGCGCAGCGTATTCGCCTGCGCGAGTACCGGACATTTATTGATATGCACCAGTTTGACCGGCACCGCAGGCAGATCGCCGAGTTCATTTTTCGGAGTATAAAGCCGTTCGCGCAGGGTATCGCTGTCGAGCTCAAGCAGCGGCGAAATATCGCCAGCTAAATCCACCATGATGACCGCATTACGGTTGTCCGGATGCCAGGCCAGCGGGGCGACCCAGCTGGTATTCCCGCGCCAGGCGCCAAACATGCCGGAGATATGCACCAGCGGCTTCATCTGTGGGACATCAATCAGCGTGGTTAACTTCTGTTTACTGCGGTGGCTCAGCAGATACTCAAACAGCCGGGGCTGCGCGCTTTTCACCAGCTTCGCCATGGCAATGGTGGCATAGACGTCCGCCATCGCGTCGTGGGCATTGCTGTGCTCGATGCCGTTGGCGCGCGTCAGGTGTTCCAGCCGGAAGCTGGTCAGCCCTTCCTCATTTTCCGGCCAGTTAATGCCCTCAGGACGCAGGGCATAACAGGCGCGCATGATGTCGAGCAAATCCCAGCGTGAATTGCGGTTCTGCCAGCTCCAGGCATAGGGATCGTAGAAGTTGCGATAGAAGATGTTGCGCGTTACTTCGTCATCGAAGCGGATGTTGTTGTAACCGACCACGCAGGTATTGGGGACGGTAAACAGATCGTGGATGCGTCGGGCGAATTCTGCCTCGTTAACGCCTTTCTCGCGCGCTTCCTGAGGAGTGATCCCGGTGACCATGACCGCCCCGGGTTGCGGCAGGTAGTCATCAGCCGGTTTGCAGTAAAAGACCTCAGGCTCGCCAATAATGTTGAATTCGTCGTCGGTACGGATGGCGGCAAACTGCGCCGGTCGGTCCAGCGCCGGGTGCGTGCCAAAGGTTTCGTAGTCATGGAATAAAAAAGTCGGGCGAGCGGCAGAGTCAGACACCAGTAATACCATCCTGTTAAAAAATGACGTCACTATGGTAAACGATCGTGCGGTTCAGACCGAATAAAAAGCACCGCCGTCGAGCAAATTTGCGCGCCAGCTTCAGAGAAAAACCTGTGCGCTGTCACATTTTTTTGCAATTAAGCCAGGTAACGACATCAGAACTCCCGTAAAAAGGTCATCGATTTTTAATGACCTGAGGATATACCGTTGAAACGCCGTCTGTTTATTGCTGTTTCTTTACTCGCTTCGAGTGTCTCATCTGCTTTTGCGGCCGAACCACTGGATTTTTCGCCGCAGCCTCCGGCCATTCAAGCTGGCTCCTGGGTGTTGATGGACTACACGACTGGTCAGATCTTAACGGCGGGTAACGAACATCAACAACGTAATCCGGCGAGCCTGACCAAGCTGATGACGGGATATGTGGTTGACCGGGCCATTGATAGCCATCGCATTACGCCGGACGACATTGTCACCGTCGGGCGTGACGCATGGGCAAAAGGCAACCCGGTTTTTGACGGCTCGTCGCTGATGTTCCTGAAAGAGGGCGATCGCGTCTCCGTGCGTGACTTAAGCCGCGGTCTGATTGTCGATTCCGGCAACGACGCCTGCGTGGCGCTGGCCGATCACGTGGCGGGCGGTCAGCCGCAGTTTGTGAAGATGATGAACGACTACGTGCAGAAGCTGAGCCTGCGCGATACGCACTTTGAAACCGTCCACGGGCTGGACGCGCCGGGCCAGCACAGCTCGGCCTATGACCTGGCCGTACTCTCCCGGGCCATCATCCACGGCGAGCCTGAGTTTTATCATATGTACAGCGAAAAGAGCCTGACCTGGAACGGGATCACCCAGCAGAACCGTAACGGCCTGCTGTGGGATAAAACCATGAACGTGGACGGCCTTAAAACGGGACATACCTCGGGGGCGGGCTTTAACCTGATTGCCTCCGCCGTTGACGGGCAGCGTCGTTTAATCGCGGTGGTCATGGGGGCGGACAGCCCGAAGGGGCGTGAGGACCAGGCCCGAAAACTGCTGCACTGGGGGCAGCAGAATTTCGATACGGTGCAAATCCTGCATAGCGGTAAAAAAGTGGGGACAGAGCGTATCTGGTACGGTGATAAGGAGCAGGTGAAACTGGGCACCGACCAGGACTTCTGGCTGGCCTTGCCGAAAGCGGAAGTGCCGAACATCAAGGCCAAATACGTGCTGGATAAAAAAGAGCTGGAAGCGCCGATTGCTGCGCATCAGCGGGTAGGGGAGATCCAGCTCTATGACCGCGACAAAGTGGTGGCGCACTGGCCGCTGGTGACGCTGGAAGCCGTTGATAAAGGCGGACTGTTCTCTCGCATGAGCGATTATCTGCACCACACGCTCTAGCGGTTGATGAGCAGACTGGCGGGGTTGCGAGTCTGCTCACATAATAAACACTTCACGTTTGCTGAACCCTCAGAATTCGCTTTATAGTGTATGTATATACAGTAATAAATGGAGGCAGCATGGACTACAGCATCAAGCAGCAACAGAAACGTAAGATTGCCGGTTTTCATTTGGTCGGACCGTGGGAACAAACGGTAAAACAGGGCTTTGAACAGCTGGTGATGTGGGTGGACGGGCGCCACATTGAGCCGCTGGAGTGGGTTGCGGTCTACTACGATAACCCCGACGAGGTCCCGGCAGAAAAACTGCGCTGCGATACGGCCGTTACGGTACCTGACGATTTCGTTATCCCGGAAAACAGCGAAGGCGTCATGATGACGGAAATCGCGGCCGGGGATTATGCCGTGGCGACGGCGCGCGTGGAAAACTACGACTTCGCCACGCCGTGGTATCAGTTCTTTAATTCCCTGCTGCAGGACAATAAGTACCAGATGGCGCTCAAACCCTGCTTTGAGCGCTATCTCAATGACGGTAATGCAGACGGCTACTGGGATATCGAAATGTATATCGCGGTAGAGCATAAAACGGCTTAAGCCTGCTAAATGAAGGGTTTTTCAGCCGGGAGCGAGCCGCCCGGCTGAAAACACAGTACAATTGTGATTTGCCGTGTAGCTGGAGAGCGGGTGTGCGTCCCGACAAATCATTAACCCCTTTTGAAATTCGCTTGTACAAACATTACCGCGTGGTGCATGGGTGTCGCATCGCGCTGGCGTTCGTATTGACGTTTGTACTGGTCCGTTTGCTTGATGTTCCGGAAGGGACGTGGCCGCTGATCACCCTGGTGGTGGTTATGGGGCCCATCTCGTTTTGGGGGAACGTTGTTCCGCGCGCCTTTGAGCGAATTGGCGGGACGGTTTTAGGCTCGGCCCTTGGGCTTATTGCCCTGAAGCTGGAGCTTATCTCGTTTCCCGTGATGCTGGCATGGTGCGGGGCCGCCATGTTCCTGTGCGGCTGGCTGGCGTTGGGCAAAAGACCGTATCAGGCCTTGCTGATTGGGATTACTCTCGCGGTGGTTGTCGGTGCGCCCGCCGGGGATATGACCACGGCGCTGTGGCGAAGCGGGGATGTCATCCTTGGGTCACTGCTGGCCATGCTCTTCACCGGTATCTGGCCGCAGCGGGCTTTTCTGCACTGGCGTATTCAGATGGCGAACTACGTCACCGCCTTTAACCGCGTCTATCAGGCCGGTTTTTCCCCGAATCTGGTCGAACGTCCCCGGCTGGAAAAGCATCTGCAAACGATCCTCAACGACGTGGTCAAAATGCGCGGCCTGATCACGCCCGCCAGCAAAGAAACCCATATTCAGAAATCGATTTTCGAAGCCATCCAGACGGTAAGCCGCAATCTGGTCTGCATGCTTGAACTGCAGATCAACGCGCACTGGGCCTCGCGTCCCAGCCATCTGTTGATGCTTAACGCGCAGACCCTCAAAGAGACCCAGCAGATGACGCAGCAAACGCTGTTGACCATCGCTCATGCGCTCTATGAAGGGAACCCGCAGCCGATACTGGCCAACAGTGAGCGGCTGAATGAGATCGTCGTGGAGCTGAAGCAGTTAATCAATGAGCGCCAGAGCGATAACGTGGCGGAAACGCCTATTCATGGCTACGTCTGGCTGAGCATGGAACTGGCGCGGCAGCTTGAGCTGTTATCGCACCTTATTTGCCGGGCGCTGCGCAAATAAAAGGCTTATGTGACGCCTGCTGCTTCGATTCAGCAGCAATTGGGGTTATGATAGCTTTAAACGATATACTCATTGTCATTCGCAGCCGCTGTCAGTAAGGTTATTGTTACAGCGGTTGCCTTAACGAATCCGAATCTCACATTATCAGGGGTGTAAAAATGGAAACTACCAAGCCTTCGTTCCAGGATGTTCTGGAATTCGTCCGCCTGTTCCGCCGCAAAAACAAGCTGCAGCGTGAAATCCAGGACGTTGAGAAGAAGATCCGTGACAACCAGAAACGTGTTCTGCTCCTCGACAACCTGAGCGACTACATCAAGCCAGGTATGAGCGTTGAAGCTATTCAGGGCATCATCGCCAGCATGAAGAGCGACTATGAAGACCGCGTTGATGACTACATCATCAAAAACGCTGAGCTGTCCAAAGAGCGTCGCGACATCTCTAAAAAGCTGAAAGTGATGGGCGAAATCAAAAACGGCGAAGCAAAAAGCGAGTAATCGCAGCGAATGGTGAAAAAGGCTCTCTGGTGACAGAGAGCCTTTTTTTATGACTCAGAACGCGGCTGTAGCTGATAAATCCAGGCCTGAACCTGCTTGCCTTCAAGGGTGGTCACCGTGACCTCAACCCGATCGTAGCCGTCTTCAAATTCGTCCAGCATTTGCCAGTGCGCGGCAAGGTTATCCGAGATAAACAGATAGCCTTCGACGCGGGAGCCGTCAGGGTGAAGCACAATTCCCGGGAAGTCCGCCGCGGCGCCCCAGCCGCGTTCGTAAAACGTGCCGGATACGGAACCGGCCAGCCATTCGCCGCCGATGTTTTCAAGAATATGCGTATTAGAGTGGCCCGGGCGCAGCGTGCCGTAGACAAACAGAGCGTTCATTTTCCCTCATCCGCAAAGCAAAAAGCCTGCTATAAAAGCAGGCTTTTTAAATTTGGCTCCTCTGACTGGACTCGAACCAGTGACATACGGATTAACAGTCCGCCGTTCTACCGACTGAACTACAGAGGAATCGTTGTGGAGGCTTATCTTAGCGGCGAAAAAAGTTTTGTCAAACCTGATCTTAGGGAAAATCGACTGATTGCTGATTCTGTCGTCAGTTTGTTGTAAATCCACACATCTTTTTCTGGAAAATACTTTGCAGGATTAGCATTTGTCCCCCATCATTTGAAATGGAGTTTCAACTTTTCTCGCTAAGGTCCATTTTGAACGTCACTGCCTCCTTACGCCAGGCGATAACTCGCACGCCATGGTATGCAAAACGTAAAAGCTATCGTGTCCTGTTCTGGCGTGAAATCACCCCTCTTGCCGTGCCTATCTTCCTGGAAAATACCTGCGTTCTGCTGATGGGGGTTTTGAGCACCTTCCTGGTAAGCTGGCTGGGAAAAGAGGCGATGGCTGGGGTTGGGCTGGCGGACAGCTTTAACATGGTGGTGATCTCGTTCTTTGCCGCCATAGATCTCGGGACGACGGTGGTGGTGGCCTTTAGCCTCGGCAAGCTTGATCCCAAACGTGCACGCGAGGCGGCCCGCCAGTCGCTGATGATCATGACCATTTTTTCGATCGTTCTGGCGGCGGTGATCCACTATTTCGGTAAAGAGATTATCGATTTTGTCGCCGGGGAGGCCACGAACGAGGTTAAAGACCTTGCGCTGACCTACCTGGAAATGACCGTCTTAAGCTATCCGGCGGCGGCCATTGCGCTGATTGGCAGCGGCGCGCTGCGCGGGGCGGGCAATACCAAAATTCCGCTGCTGATCAACGGCGGGATGAATATCCTGAATATCATTATCAGCAGCGTGCTGATTTACGGCGTGTTCTCGTGGGAGGGGCTGGGGTTCGTCGGTGCCGGACTGGGATTAACCATTTCACGCTATATCGGTGCGGCTGCCATCATCGGGGTGCTGATGGCGGGGATTACCCCCTCGCTGCGTCTGACGCTAAAAAGCTATTTCCGCCCCTTTAATTTCGCCATTATCTGGGAAGTGATGGGGATCGGCATCCCCGCCAGCATAGAATCGGTGTTGTTCAACGGCGGGAAGCTGCTCACGCAGATGTTTGTCGCCGGGATGGGGACCAACGTTATCGCCGGTAACTTTATCGCCTTCTCTATTGCCTCGCTGATTAACCTGCCGGGTAACGCGCTGGGTTCGGCATCGACCATCATCACGGGTAAACGGCTCGGGAAAGGGCAGATAGGCCAGGCGGAGCGGCAGCTGCGGCACGTGTTCTGGCTGTCAACCATTGGGCTGACGCTGATCGCCTGGGGAACCGCGCCGTTTGCCGGGCTGATGGCCTCGTTCTATACCCACGAAGACGACGTTAAAGAGGTCGTTAAGATCCTTATCTGGCTCAACGCGGCCTTTATGCCCATCTGGGCGGCCTCATGGGTATTGCCCGCCGGGCTGAAAGGGGCGCGCGATGCCCGCTTTGCGATGTGGGTATCGATGCTCGGCATGTGGGGATGTCGCGTTGTCGCGGGGTATACGCTCGGGGTGATGCTCGGATGGGGTGTGGTCGGCGTCTGGCTGGGGATGTTCCTCGACTGGGCCGTGCGGGGCGCGCTGTTCTACTGGCGGATGGTCAGCGGACGCTGGCTGTGGAAATATCCGCGAAAAAATGCCTGACTATTGCGCGAAGTGGAGAATAATTCGGCAAACGATCGGAAATGTGCATTCTGCCTTTGACATCCCGGGGGAGCATCGATAATATGCGCCCCGTTCACACGATTCCTCTGTAGTTCAGTCGGTAGAACGGCGGACTGTTAATCCGTATGTCACTGGTTCGAGTCCAGTCAGAGGAGCCAAATTTAAAAAGCCTGCTTTTAAGCAGGCTTTTTGCTTTTCTGCGCAAGGTAAATGCAAAACGGCAACCTTGTTGCCGTTTTTAGTGTGTGCACCCTCTCCCGTGGGAGAGGGTTGGGGTGAGGGCTCCAGACCGCACGAAATTACAAACCAATCGGTGCCGTCGCCTCAACCAGCCACTCATGCGCATCGCTATTCACCAGAGGTAAAAGCGCCTCGCGTACCTGCTGATGATATTCATCCAGCCACTGCTTTTCCTGCTCGCTCAGCAGATGCAGCTCAACCTGACTTAAGTCGATCGGGATCAGCGTCAGCGAGGCGAATTTGCAGAACCCCGGACGGCTCTCCACAACCTCCACCTGGTTTTCAATACGAATACCGTGACTATCGCCCAGATAGTAGCCCGGCTCGATAGTCATGATGTTGCCTGCCACCAGCGGCCACGGATTGACCTTTTTGGCGATGCGATGCGGGTTCTCATGGATCAGCAGCTGGTGCCCCACGCCGTGCCCCGTGCCGTGATCGTAATCCAGCCCCATCTCCCACAGCGGGCGACGCGCAAACGCATCCAGCTGATGCCCCTGAGTCCCGGAAGGAAACTGCAGGGTAATAAGCGACAGGAAGCCTCTCAGCACGGCTGTGTAGTGCAGGCGCGGCTGCGGATCGACTTTCCCCCATGCCAGCGTGCGCGTGGCGTCGGTGGTGCCGTTAGCGTACTGACCGCCGGAATCGTTCAGGTAAAAATGGTCATGGCCGATGGGCTTATTGCTGGCCTCGCTCGAATGATAGTGGCACATCGCCGCATTGCTCGAAGAGGCGGAGATGGTCGCAAAACTCTGCTCGATGAACCCGGGCTGCTGTTGACGGAACGCAAGCTGCTGCGCCTGCGCGTCCAGCTCGGTGAGCGGTTGTCCTGCCGCCTCGCGCAGCGGCACTTCGCGGCTCAGCCAGGCGAGGAAGTTGACCCACGCGGCCCCGTCCCGGTGATGGCACTCGCGATAACCTGCCAGCTCGACCGGGTTTTTAGTCGCTTTCATCAGAGTGATGGGGTCGGTCCGCCAGACAATTTCTCCCCGTGGCTCAATGGCGAAGCGCAGGGCCACCGGCGCGGAATCGGCATCAACCATCACCCGTTTGCCTACAGCACTCTGCTGGCAGCGTTCAATAAAGGTATCCTGCGGGGCAACGGTAAACGCATTGCGCAGATTATCAGGCAGGGCGCTGAGCTTATTGTCGTTAACAAACCACTCAACGTGACCGTCACGACCAAGAAGGGCAAAGGAGAGCGGTACCGGGCTGTAGGGAATATCCGCACCGCGCACGTTTAGCAGCCAGGCGATGTTATCCGGCAGGGTAACGGCGAGATAATCCGCATTGTTTGCGGCCAGTACGGCGGCAACGCGCTGACGTTTGTCCGCGCTGCGTTCGCCGCTGTGTTCAACCGGCATTTCACGGATAAGCCCCGCCGGTGCGGCAGGGCGATCGGTCCATAGCGTGTCAAACGGCGAGACCTTCAGAGGCACCAGCTCGCACGGCGTGGCAGACAGTTGCTCAAACTCCGCGTTGGTCATCAGCAGCGCGTCAAAACCGATGCGCGTTCCTGCCTCAACGTTTTCTGCCAGCCATTCTGCCAGCGGCTCGTTGTGCAGATGGTGGATCTCAACCTCATCCGTGTTGACCTGAACGCGCGCCTGAACCTGATAGCGCCCGTCGACGAACAGCAGCGCTTTGTTTTTCAGCACCAGCGCCACGCCGGCCGAACCGTCAAAGCCCGTCAGCCAGGCCAGCTTTTCGTCACAGGGCGCGCAGTATTCGCTCTGCCAGGCATCCGCCCGCGGGACGATCACCCCGTCGAGATGGCTGGCCTCAAGCCAGTGGCGCAGGGCAGAGAGCGGAGATGTGCTGGACATTGTTTTTCCTTATCGTGATTAGCGGAACGGCGGCTCGTTGAAGGTGCGCAGCTTGCGCGAATGCAGCTTGTCGCCCTCCGCGCGAAGTAAATCAATCGCACGAATACCAATCTGCAGATGCTCAGAGATAGCCCCTTCGTAGAAACGGTTGGCCTGGCCCGGTAGCTTAATTTCACCGTGCAGCGGCTTATCGGAGACGCACAGCAGAGTGCCGTAAGGGACGCGGAAGCGATATCCCTGCGCGGCAATGGTGGCGCTCTCCATATCGATCGCCACCGCGCGGCTCAGGTTGAACCGCAGCGCGGAGGCGGAGTAGCGCAGCTCCCAGTTGCGGTCATCCGTTGTGACGACGGTGCCGGTACGCAGGCGCTGCTTAACCTCTTCACCCGGCATACCGCTGACCTCTTTGGTGGCGTCATACAGCGCGCGCTGTACTTCGGCGATGCTCGGGATTGGGATATCCGGCGGCAGGACCGCATCAAGCACGTGATCATCGCGCAGATAGGCGTGGGCCAGCACGTAGTCGCCAATCAGCTGGCTTTCGCGCAGGCCGCCGCAGTGGCCAATCATCAGCCACACGTCCGGGCGCAGTACCGCCAGATGGTCGCAGATGGTCTTGGCATTTGACGGGCCAACGCCGATGTTGATCAGGGTGATGCCCTGACCGTCGGCGGTGATCAGGTGCCAGGCGGGCATCTGGTGCTTTTTCCACGCCAGGTCGGAAATGGCCTGCTCGGGCGCTTCGGTCTCCGCGGTGATCCAGATCCCGCCCGCGCAGGACAGCGCGATGTACGGGCTTTCCGGGTCGAGGATCTGGCTGCAGCCCCAGCGGACAAACTCGTCAACGTAACGGGTGTAGTTGGTAAAGAGCACGAACGGCTGGAAATGTTCGACTGGCGTACCGGTGTAGTGGCGCAGGCGCGCCAGGGAGAAATCGACCCGTCGGGCGTCAAAGTGCGACAAGGGAGAAAATTCTGCCGGGTGATAAATCCCGTCAGCCGTCTCATCGCCAATCTGTGAAAGTTCCGTCGTCGGGAAGTGGCGGGTCAGCCCCGCGCTCATGGAGCGGTCAAGGGTTAACGCCGAACCGTCAATCACGTACGGATACGGGATCTCATGCTGCGAGGGCTCAACGGCAATGTGCGCGCCGTAATCCTGGTACAGCAGCGTGAGTTGTTCTTCAAGATACGGGCGGAACAGCGCAGGGCGGGTGACGGTGGTGCTGTAGCAGCCGGAGTGGGTAAAGCGCGCGTAGGCGCGGGTTTTGGGATTACTGCTGGCGCTGCCGTCCCAGGTCACAGAGAGCGATGGATAAACAAAAAGGCCCTCGGTTCTGGCCTTTTGGTCGGGAAGTTTCCCTGTTTCGATATATTCGCTGATGGCGCCGCGCAGCGCGTTGACGGACTGTTCGTACAGCGCGTCGAGTTTTTCCAGCGCCTGAGCCGGGGTCAGGCTGGAGCCCTTATTATTCATCTCTGTCTCCTTGTTCCACAGGTGTGCGACTCTACCCGATAGTATGTCACACGCCCGTGAAACAAAAGGGAGATCAGCCGTGGCTCTTCTCTTTCATCAGCAGCGCCGTCGCCGCCGACAGCAGGCAGCCGGCCAGCAGATAAATCGCCACGCTGTGCCAGTTGCCGCCGGAGAAGGTCACCAGCGCGGCGGCAATAAACGGCGTAAATCCGCCGCCGACCACGCTTGCCACCTGGTAGCCCACGCCCGCGCCGCTGTAGCGGTAGCTTGCGCCGAACAGCTCGGTGAACATCGGCTGCTGGACGCAGACCACCATATCGTGAGCGATGTTGGCGAGCATGATGGCGAAGAAGACAATCCAGAAGATCGACTGCGCCTCGAGCGCCATAAAGAATGGCCAGGTGCTGAGGGTGCCAATCAGCGCCCCGGTGATGTAAACGCGACGGCGGCCAAACCGGTCCGCCAGCCAGGCGAAGCAGGGGATTGTCAGACAGCTGATCCCGCCGACCAGCAGGCCAATATTCAGGAACAGCTCGCGGGGCAGACCAAGGTTTTGCGTCGAGTAGTTCAGCGCAAACGCGGTGACGATATACATCGTCAGCAGTTCACAGAGGCGCAGGGCGATAATTTTCAGAAAAGCGCCAGGATGCCGGACGAGGGCTTCCATAACAGGAAGACGTGTGTTCGTGGCCGGTTTTTCCTGCTGCTTTTCGAACTCAGCCGACTCCTCCATCCCGTTACGGATCCACAGCGCGGCGATGACCAGCACGATGCTGAAGATAAACGGAATACGCCAGCCCCAGCTCAGGAACTGCTCGTCGGTGGTGAGCTGGCTGATTAGCGATACCAGCCCGGTGGAAAGCAGAAGGCCCACGCCGTACCCGACCTGTACGCCGCTGCTGTAAAACGCTTTCTTATTTTTCGGCGCGCTCTCTACGGATAACAGCGCCGCGCCGCCCCATTCGCCGCCCACGGCAAAACCCTGGATGGCGCGCAGCGTGACCAGCAGTACCGGCGCCCACCAGCCGATAGAGGCAAACGAGGGGAGAATACCGATAAGCGCGGTGGCGATCCCCATCATCCAGACGGTGAGCATCAGCATGCGCTTGCGGCCGAGGCGGTCGCCGAAGTGGCCGAATATCACCCCGCCCAGCGGGCGAAACAGAAAGCCGACGCCGAAGGTGGCAAACGCGGCGAGCGTGCCCATCGCAGGGCTGACCTGCGGGAAGAATTCGCGGTTAAAGACCAGGGCGGCAGTGATGCCGTAAAGCAGAAAATCATACCAGTCGACGACGGCACCCGCGAAGCTGCCTAAGGCTGCGCGGCGGGCACGATTGAGCGAAGGTGTCTCCTCGTTGGGACGATCGGAGATGAGGGTGGAGTCCATAGTTGTCCTGTCCGTACTGATTTTTTAATTATTGGTATAAGAAAAGGTCACTCACGTTGCGGCCGTCATATAAACGGAACCTATGAGACTACCGCGACAAAACGCCTGAGAAAACGTTTTTATCTTTCCGGATGGTGCTGAATAAATAAATTTCATCTACACCTGCGCCATATAATTATGTCTTCCCGGCTCCGTTAAGTGCTGAATGGTTTACAGTAATAGTGACTGCTGCGCGAGTTAAGCTGAGGGAATAACGATGCAACGCACCTTTTCGGCATTCTGGATGGTCCTGTTTTTATTCGTCGCACCGCTTCATGCGGAGCCCAACGTCTATGGTGAACAGCGCATCAGCGGCTGGTGGAATGCGCTTACGGATGATATTTCGCAAACCTGGGAAGAGCCCCAACGTTACGATCTGTACCTGCCGTTTCTGAGCTGGCACGCCCGCTTTATGTACGACAAAGAAAAAACGGACAATTACAATGAAATGCCGTGGGGCGGCGGGCTGGGCGTTTCCCGCTATAACGAAGAGGGCAACTGGAGCGCGCTGTTCGCGATGATGTTCAAGGACTCGCACAACGAATGGCAGCCCGCGATGGGCTATGGCTGGGAGAAGGGCTGGTATCTGGATAATGCCAAAGATTTCCGCCTTGGGCTCGGCGCTGCGGCGGGCATCACGGCGCGAGATGATTTTGCAAACTATGTCCCGCTACCGTTCATCTTCCCGCTGTTTTCGGCCGGGTATAAGCGCGTTACCGTCCAGTTCACCTATATTCCCGGAACCTATAACAACGGCAACGTGCTCTTTGCCTGGCTGCGCTTAGGCTTCTAAAGGGTGATCACCTTTTTTGCCACGGCGTTAGACAATACCAGCATGGAGAAGAGAACAGAGGTAATGAAAGTGAGCACAATCAGCGCCAGCTTCATACCGAGAGAGGTCACCGGTATCAGCGCCGTCAGCAGATGAAACACCGAGTAGTGCACAATGTACACGCCGGTCATCGTTTTGCTGATGGCGGCCAGAATGGACTCCTTAAATTCAGCATTGCGGCGAAAGCGCACGCCGTTCGCCGCAATCACCAGGGCAATAATCAGGATGTAGATCTGCGAGCCGGTGAGAATAAAGGCGTTTCTGTCCGCCTTGAACAGCGCGAAGAAGAAGTGGCGCTCGTAAAACCAGGTGAATAGATAGATAAACGGGATAGCGACAACCGCCGCCCTGACCACATTTTTGCGGCTTATCCACTCGGCAATTTTCGGGTCGCAGAAGAGTTGCCCCGTCAGATAGAACAGCAGCCACGTCCACAGCCGATACTGCGGTGAAAGAGAAAGGGCGTGCGCCTCAGGATAGAGCGCCGATAGCAGATCGTATCCGTAAGAAAAGAGCAGCAGGGCGGCAATCGCGCCGCAGAACAGCGCTCGCCGCTGGCTGAGCCACTCCACCGCCGGGTGGAAGGTGTAAATCACTACAAAGGCGAACACGAACCAGGGCTGGATTAAATACCCGCGCTGATAGGGCTCCCACAGGTAGTAGATCGTTATCCAGAACAGAAAAACAGTCACCAGACTTTTAATTTTACCCAGCTGCCAGCGGGTGCCGTGCCGTGATTGTCCGTCGAGATAGCCCGCAACCACAAAAAACAGCGGCGTGGCAATCGTCGAGATAAAGGTTAAAAACCCCAGGATCCAGTGATAGTCATAATCATAACGATCCCAGGTGTTGTAGATGGTAAAGAAGGTCACCGCCGTCATACAGCCCAGCGTCTTGATAATGTTCAGCCCTGTCGCATTCATTGTGGTTTGGCTTCGTCCTTACGATGGAAACACGCATAGATAACGGGGAGTACCAGCAGCGTCAGGATTGTAGCAAACCCCAGTCCAAACATAATCACAACGGCCATGCTCTGGAAGAAAACGTCCAGCAGCAGCGGAGCCAGGCCAAGCACGGTCGTAAACGCGGTGAGCAGAATGGGGCGCAGGCGCGAGGTGGCGGCATAAACGATCGCACTGTGCTGATCCTTTTGCGTTTTCTGCTGCTCGATCTCTTCCACCAGCACGATGCCGTTGCGGATCAGCATGCCGCTCAGGCTCAGCAGACCAATCAGCGCCATAAAGCCAAAGGGAATGCCGGTAAGTAAAAATCCCGGCGTGACGCCAATCAACGCCAGCGGTACGGTCAGCCAGATGGCGACCGCATTTTTCACCGAGCTGAACATCAGCACCGTAATGACAAACATCACCAGATACCCGAGAGGTAGCGTAGTGAATAGCCCCTGCTGCGCTTCGCTGGAGTTTTCCGCGTCGCCCCCCCATTCAATGCTGTAGCCGTGTGGCAGGCTAAGGGCATCAATCTGCGGCTTCACGCGGGCGAGAATGTCCCCGGAGGTTTGCTGGCTCAGCGGGTCCGGGTCCGTCTGCACCGTCAGCACCCGCGAGCGGTCGCGGCGAAGGATGAGCGGATCTTCCCACTCCAGCGAGAAGCGGCTGACGACGTTACTCAGCGGGATATACTGCTGCCGCGTCTGGCTCCACACCAGCACGTTGTTCAGGTGATTGGCGTCCAGCCGTTCGCTCTCAGGCGGGCGCACCACGACCGGGAGCAGGTCGCTGCCTTCCCGATACAGCCCCGCCCGGCTGCCGGAGAAGTTCATCTCCAGCGCGTTATTGACGTCCTGCTTATCTACGCCAAGCTCGCGGCCCAGGGCGGCAACGTACTGTGGGCGGATAACCTTGCTGCGGTTTTGCCAGTCGTTCCTGACGCTGCCCGTGGCAGGGTCGCGCGTGAGAATATCGTCCACCTGGCTGGCTATCAGACGCAGCCTGTCAGGGTCCGGGCCTTTAATGCGCACCTCAATGGCGCTGTCGCCGGAGGGGCCAAACATCACGCGTTTAGTGCTGGCGTTGACCTGCGGATAGTTTCGCGCGATGTACTCATCCACGTGGCGCGTCAGGACGGAGATGTTGCGCTGGTCGTCCATTCTTACCATGATTTGCGCATAGTTGCCGTACTGCCGCTGCCCGCTGTAGGTCAGAATGAAGCGCATACTTCCCTGACCAATGGTTGAGACGGTGGTCTCCACGCCAGGCTGGCCATTGATCGTCTTTTCAATATCGCCGGTCATTTTCTCAGTCCACTTGATATCGGTACCGTAGGGTAACCACAGGTCCACAAAGAAAATCGGCGTATTAGACGACGGGAAAAAGTTTTGCCGTACGGCGCTAAAACCCCAGACAGACGCTGCCAGCAGCGCAGCCATCACAATGAGCGTCGGTGCCTTATGGTGCAGCAGCGTGTTAAGCAGGCGCTGGTAGGCGCGGTAGAGACGTTTGTCGTAAGGATCTGACTCGTCGGTTTTATCGGGCGCGCTGTTGTTTTTAAACAACCACCACTTAATCAGCACCGGGGTGAGGGTGAGCGCCGAAAACCAGCTCAGCATCAGGGAAATCAGCAGCACCTGGAACAGGGATTTACAGTATTCTCCGGTGGAATCCTGCGACAGCCCGATAGGGGCAAACGCCAGGATGGCAATCACCGTCGCCCCCAGCAGCGGCAGGGCGGAGCGGCGGATGATGTAGTTCACGGCGGTTAGCAGCGGGGAGCCCTGCTGTCGGGCAATCAACACCCCTTCGACAATCACTATGGCGTTATCCACCAGCATGCTGAGGGCGATAATCAGCGCCCCGAGCGAGATGCGCTGCAGCTCAATGCCCCACAGATACATAATCAGCAGCGTGCCCAGCACGTTAAGCGCGAGAGAAAACGAGATGATGATCCCGCTGCGTACGCCCATAAAGATCAGCAGCACGCCGATGACAATCGCCAGCGCCATCAGGAAGTTAATAATAAAACCGTTAACGGAGTGGCCCACTTCGGCTGCCTGATCGTAAAACAGGTCTATCCGTATGCCGGCCGGTTTTTCCGCCGACATCTGGCTTAGCTTTGCCTCCAGCGCGTGGCCCACGTCGATAACGTTCACGCCGGGAATAAACGAGACGCCCATGGTGACGGCTTTTTTACCGTTGGCATGGTAGATACTGGCCGGCGATTCGTTCAGCCCGCGCGACAGCGTGGCGATATCCCGCAGACGCGTCGCCGCCCCGGTGCCGGAAGGCGTGATGATGATATCCGCCAGTTCATCAAGATTCTCGAATTCACCGGTCGGGTGCAGGCGAATGGATTCGGTGCCGGAGGTGATTTCTCCGGCGCTGGAAACGACGTTAAGTCTGCTGAGCAGGGCGGAAAGCTGGTTCAGCGTAATGCCGCGCGCGGCCATTTTGGTCAGGGAGATATCGATGTTGACCTGCTGGCTAATGGCCCCGCCGATGGCGACCTTCGCGACGCCGGGTATCAGAATTAACTCCCGGCGCAGCTGCTCCGCATATCTCACCAGCTCAGGATTACTGAATTCATCTCCGGAAATGGCGAAGAAGAAGCCGAACACGTCGCCGAAATCGTCATTCACAAAGGGCGTAACGACGCCGGGCGGGAACTGACGCGAGGCATCGCCCACGCGGCGTCGCAGTTCATCCCAAATCTGCGGCAGCTCGTTCGAGTGATAGCGTGAAGCGATGTTAACGGTGATTTGCGACAGACCGTTTGAAGAGATGGAGCTCACGTTGTCCAGATAAGGCAGCTGCTGAAGGGCATTCTCCAGCGGAAGCGTCACCTCTTCTTCAACCTGCTGAGCGGATGCGCCGGGGTAGTGGGTGACCACCACTGCGGTTTTGATGGTAAAGGCGGGATCTTCCAGCCTGCCGATATTCAACAGGGCGAAAATACCCCCGATGCCCAGCAGCAGGATCGTTAGCCAGACGCGAACAGGGTTATTGATAAATTGACGAGAGATATCCATTACAGTCCCCGTTCACGCGTCCAGATACGCACCGGCTGGTTAGCATGGAGCTCGCCAACGCCTGCGGCCACCACGCGCTCGCCCGCCTTAAGCCCGCTGGTAATCACCACCCCTTCGGTGCTCACTTGCCCCACGCTGACCTTGCGGTCTTCCAGATGCAGCGCATCGCCTTCGCCCGTTACGACCCAGACGTGCGGCTCGTTGCGCGGGCTGTTGTCCGGGTTAAAGACTGCCTCAATCGGTACGACCAGCGCCTGAGCGTCCGCGCCCGCCGGGAGGTTGGTTAAATTGATGGTCACCGTACCGCTTACGCCGCCGACGGCGGGAAAATCATCTGGCCGCGGCATGGTGAGTATCACCTGCCAGGTCAGGGTATTGCTGTCACTGCTGCCGGAGTGCTCTTTGTAGACGGCGGTAAATTCCCGATCCGGCATGGCGTTAATTCTCACCACGGGGCGATACTGCGCGTTGCGGATATCGAAGGTCTTAAACAGGTTTTCAGGAATGCTGAACACCACGTCCAGCAGGTCGGTGCGGGTTAACGTCGCGATGGGCTGACCGGGGGACACCACCTGATGGTTCCGTACGTGTACGCTGGCCGCCGTCCCACTGAAGGGGGCGACGAGCGTCATCTGATTCAGCTCTTCCCGGGCAATCTGTAGCGCCGCATTCGCCGAATCGCGGTTCGCGCGCTGCACGTCCATTTCTGCTTTCGAAATCGCCTGGCGGCCCGCCAGCGTCTGGAAGCGATCGAACTGCCTCTGGGCCAGCGTCGCCGCCGTTTGTCTGTCGTTAACCCGCTGCTGGGCTTCACGGGCGTTCAGTCTGGCAAGCTGTTGCCCCTGTTTGATGGCTGCGCCCTGACGAACATCGAGCGCTTCAATTTGACCTGCGCGCTTGAAGGAAAGGTCTGTGGCATCGCCCGATTCAATGCGGGCGGGAAAAACGCGCTGCTGGGCGTGACCGGGAACCGTCACCTCCGCCACTTTTACCATCCTGGGCAGGGGGGCGGCTTGCTTGGGCTTCGGGTCGCATGCCGTGAGCGTTAACAAAACGAACGGTAAAAGAGAGAGATAGCGGTTCACTGTATTCCCCTAATAAATAACTGTTTTATTTATTCCATAACCTGGACAGGGGTGACACTATTCTGCCAGAACAGTGACGACCATATAGGTAAATAAACCAATCGCCGTGCTGGCGATAATGGCAAGCGCAATAAACATACCCAGACGGATCAGGCTTAAACCATACATAGATTCCTCCATGAGCCGGAAGCAGTAGCTGACTATGAGCATAGTCGGCGAAAAGATAAATGTTAAATAACCATTATCAGTGGGGAAGCGCTAAACCTGATATTCCTGTGCTACGTTTAATATTACTCATCTTTTTTTACCGTAACAGGCATTAAGGGCAACCCCCTGCATTTAATGCGTTTTTTTGCTTCACTCACTCTCGTGTTGGTTATAAAAAGGATGCTCGATATGTATAAAAACATTCTCGTTCCGGTGGATGTCTACGAGACAAGCCTGGCGGATAAAGCGTTGCAGCATGCACAGTTTCTGGCGCAAAGCGCATCGGGTGACATTCATTTGCTGCACGTCATGCCCAAATTTTCAGCCGAGCTGACGCGTGGTTTTATTTCAGATGCGCGCAAAATGGATGAATATATGATTAATAATTCGAAAGAAAAGCTGTCTGACCTGGTCAAAAAATTGAATCTGCCTGAAGAGCGTGTTCATCTCCACGTCCGTAGCGGAAATGTTCGTGATGAGGTTATTAAGCTGGCGGATGAACTTGCTGCTGGCGCGATTATTGTCGGCTCGCGAAATCCAAATATTCAAACCCATTTGTTAGGATCGGAGGCGGCAAGTATTGTTCGTTACGCTCATGTTCCTGTTTTCGTTATTCGTTAATTACAGAGAAGCAAGGTGATTTCTGAATAGAACCTGAGGAAGGAACGATGAAAACAGGAAAACCTGAACGTCCGTATTATCAACAAACCGTTGACGAAACCCTGTCGAATATCCACTCCACCCTGGAAGGCCTTAGCGGCACAGAGGCATCAGCCCGACTTCAGCAGCATGGTGAGAATGCGCTACCGCAAAAAAAGGGCAAACCCGCCTGGCTGCGCTTCCTGGCGCATTTTAACGACGTATTGATTTACGTTCTGCTGGTGGCCGCGTTGCTTAAGCTCTTTATGGGCCACTGGGTAGACATGTTTGTGATCCTTGGGGTTGCCATCATTAACGCGCTGATTGGCCATATTCAGGAGAGCAATGCTGAAAAGTCGTTGCAGAGTATTCGCAATATGCTCTCCAGCGAAGCCGTGGTGGTACGACAGGGGAATCATGAAACGATCCCCACCGCGGCGCTGGTTCCGGGAGATATCGTGGTGATCCGCGCCGGGGATCGTATCCCTGCGGACCTGCGCGTGATTGAGGCGCATAACCTGCGCGTGGAGGAGGCCATTCTGACCGGCGAATCCACCGTTGTTGAGAAAAACAGCGACGCGTTAAGCGGGGAACTGCCCTTAGGTGACCGGTATAATCTGCTCTATTCAGGCACCACCGTCAGCTCCGGCGGCGGTAAAGGCGTGGTGGTGGCAACCGGGGGTGAGACCGAGCTGGGCCACATCAATCAGATGATGTCCGACATTGAAAAGCACCGCACGCCGCTGATGGTGCAGATGGACAAGCTCGGTAAGACCATCTTCATCACTATCCTGGTGATGATGGTGGCGCTGTTTGTCTTTAGCCTCCTGTTCCGGGATATGCCGGTTTCTGAACTGGTGCTGTCGCTTATCAGCCTCGCCGTTGCCGCCGTGCCGGAAGGCCTGCCGGCCATCATTTCCATCATCCTTTCGCTTGGCGTACAGGCCATGGCGCGTCGCAAGGCCATCATTCGCAAGCTGCCTACGGTGGAAACGCTTGGGGCGATGACGGTCATCTGCTCGGATAAAACCGGCACCCTGACGATGAATGAAATGACGGTCAAAGCGGTGATTACCGCTGACACGACCTATCGCGTGGAGGGCGACAGCTACGAACCGGTGGGGAATATTCACCCCGTAGATGACCCAACGCCCGTTAGCGTAACGCAGGGTTCCCTGCTGGAACGCTACCTGCGCACCATTGACCTTTGTAATGACAGCCAGCTGATCAAAGACGAGCAGGGGCTGTGGAAAATCACCGGGGGCCCAACCGAGGGCGCGCTGAAGGTGCTGGCGGTGAAAATTCCGCTCCCACCGCTCGATACCGAAATGCGCAGCAAAATCCCGTTTGATTCACAGTATAAATACATGTCCACGCTGTACCGGCTGGGCGATGAAGAGGTGATTTTAATCACCGGCGCGCCGGACGTCCTGTTCCGCCTCTGCCAGTACCAGCAGACGAATGACGGACTGCAGCCGTTCGATCAGCCCTACTGGGAAGGGAAGATTGAAGAGTATGCCCGGGAAGGTCTGCGCATGGTGGCTGCGGCATGGAAACCTGCCCGCGAGGGACAGCGCGAGCTGGATCACCCGGACCTGCATGATGGCGTGATCCTGCTGGGTATTGCAGGCATGATGGATCCGCCGCGTCCGGAGGCGATTACCGCCATTGCCGACTGTCTGCAGGCCGGGATCCGCGTGAAAATGATCACTGGTGACCACCCGCAAACGGCAATGAGCATTGGGCAAATGTTGGGGATTGGTAACGCCGCAAGCGCTATCACCGGACGTGAGCTGGAGGCGATGGACGATCGTCAGCTGAGCGACGCCGCACAGCAGTACGATATTTTCGCCCGAACCAGCCCGGAGGATAAGTTCCGCCTTGTGCAGGCCCTGCAAAGTAAGCAGGAAGTCGTGGGCATGACCGGGGATGGCGTAAATGATGCCCCAGCGCTCAAGCGGGCGGATGTGGGTATCGCCATGGGGATTAAGGGGACGGAAGTCACCAAGGAAGCCGCCGACATGGTGTTAACGGATGACAACTTTGCCACCATTGCCAGCGCGGTGCACGAGGGACGCCGGGTTTACGACAACCTGAAAAAGACCATTCTGTTCGTTATCCCCAGCAACATCGCGCAGGCTCTGCTGATCATCATCGCGCTGCTGGCGGGGAACCTGATCCCGCTGACGCCGGTCCTGATCCTGTGGATGAACATGGCGACGTCGGCAACGCTGTCGTTTGGCCTGGCGTTTGAAGCGGGTGAGAAGGACATCATGAACCGGCCACCGCGCAAGGCGAATCTCCATGTGATGGACGGCTATGCCATCTGGCGCGTGGTGTTTGTCGGTCTGATGATTGCCATCAGCGCCTTCGTGCTGGAGGCCTGGCTACAGCCGCGCGGCTACTCGGCAGAATTTATCCGCACCGTGCTGCTGCAAACCCTGGTCACTGCGCAGTGGTTCTACATGCTCAACTGCCGCGTTAATGACGGCTTCTCGCTGAGCAAAGGCCTGCTGGCGAACAAAGGGATTTGGATCGTGAGCGGCGTACTGCTGGCGTTACAGCTTCTTATCATTTACGCACCGTTCATGCAGATGCTGTTTGGCACCGAAGCGCTGCCGTTCCGCTACTGGGTCATCACCTTCCTCATTGGTTTTGTGATGTTCCTTATTGTCGAGGCGGAGAAAGTGCTGACGCGCAGGTGGCGCAAAACCGAGGCGTGATAGCGTAAACTGAGAAAGCCTGCCTGAGTTCGGGCTTTCTCTTTTTTGAGCGCAGAAAACTATGATTCGACTTACCTGGTTCGTCCTTACGCTGTGTGCCGCTGTACCCGGTGCGTTTGCCGTAACCTATACGCTTCCGCCGGAAGGCAGTCGTCTGGTGGGAAACCCGATTATCATCACCGTTCCCGAAGGCAACACGCTGCCTCTGGAAGCCTTTGCCGCGCAGTACGGGCAGGGGCTGAGCAACCTGCTGGAAGCCAACCCGGGGGTGGATCCTTTTTTGCCCAAACCTGGCACCCGGCTGGTGATACCCCAGCAGCTCATTTTGCCTGACACCGTACGAGAGGGCATTATCGTTAACGCGGCAGAAATGCGCCTTTACTATTACCCGCCAGGCGGTAACACCGTTGAAGTGCTGCCCATCGGCATCGGTCAGGCCGGGCGCGAAACCCCGCGTAACTGGGTGACGGCCGTTGAGCGTAAGCAGGAGGGGCCAACCTGGTCTCCGACGCCGAATACGCGCCGCGCCTATGCGGCAGAAGGGAAAACGCTGCCGGCATTCGTGCCCGCCGGGCCGGATAACCCGATGGGGCTGTATGCGATTTACATTGGCAGGCTGTATGCCATTCACGGCACAAACTCGAATTTCGGCATCGGGCTGCGGGTAAGTCAGGGCTGTATTCGTCTGCGTAATAACGACATCAAGTATCTTTTCGATAATGTTCCCGTAGGAACTCGCGTGCAGCTTATCGACAGGCCGGTTAAAGTCACCACCGAGCCGGACGGCAGCCGCTGGGTGGAAGTTCACGAGCCATTATCACGTAACCGCGCGGAGTTTGAATCGACCAGTAAAGTGCCGCTGCCTATTTCAGCCGCGCAGCGAACGCAGCTGATAAACGAGGGTGCGGGCGCTGAGCTGGAACGGCGGTCGGGGATGCCGGTTAAGATCGGCATGTGAGGTGATTTTCGCCACCCGACAATTTTACCAGATACAGAAAAGCAAAAAGCCTGCTTTAAAAGCAGGCTTTTCAAATTTGGCTCCTCTGACTGGACTCGAACCAGTGACATACGGATTAACAGTCCGCCGTTCTACCGACTGAACTACAGAGGAATCGTGTGAACGGGGCGCATATTATCGACCTGCGTTCGCCTTGTCAAAGGGTGGATCAACGCCTTTTGATCGTTTGCTGACAAAATCGGCAAAGTGATGTTTTTGACAGCGGAATGCACCGTCATGGTGCGGGTATACCCCTAATGGGGCAGATCATAAACTGCTGTTTCGGTAATAAAACCCCCCTCTGTAATTAGGTTTCCTTATTTTCAGGCGCTTAGCGAACAATTTAGACCGCCTGGTAAAAGTGGCATTCATATTGCAAAACCTGTTCAACAACGACAGCCGGTTCCGGCACAGCATTTCGAACAGGGGGCAAAATGAACTTAAGACGACTGAAATACTTCGTAAAAATCGTCGATATCGGCAGCCTGACTCAAGCGGCAGAAGTGCTGCATATCGCGCAGCCTGCGCTGAGCCAGCAGGTGGCTACTCTGGAAGGCGAGATGGATCAGCAGCTGTTGATCCGCACCAAACGCGGCGTCACGCCAACGGAAGCAGGCAAGATCCTGTATACCCATGCGCGCACCATCCTTCGCCAGTGTGAACAGGCGCAGCTGGCGGTGAATAACGTGGGCCAGACCCTGAGCGGGCACGTTTCTATCGGCCTGGCGCCAGGAACGGCCGCGTCCTCTATTACCATGCCGCTGCTGCAGGCTGTTCGCGCTGAGCTGCCAGAAGTGCTGGTGTATCTGCACGAAAACAGCGGTTCCGTGCTGAATGACAAACTGCTCAACGGCCAGCTGGATATGGCGGTCCTTTACGATCGCTCCCCGGTCGCCGGCATCACCAGCCAGCCGCTGCTGAAAGAAGATCTCTACCTCGTGGGGACACGCGACTGTCCGGGCCAGAGCGTAGATCTTACCGCCGTGGCAGAGATGAACCTTTATCTGCCGCGCGACTACAGCGCCGTGCGCGTGCGCGTGGACGAAGCGTTCTCCCTGCGCCGCCTGACGGCCAAAATCATCGGCGAAATTGACTCAATCTCCACGCTCACCGCGGCCATTGCCAGCGGCATGGGTGTGACGGTTCTGCCGGAATCCGCAGCACGCTCGCTGTGCAGCGCGGCGAACGGCTGGATGGCGCGCATCACCACGCCTTCGATGAGCCTGCCGCTGTCGCTGAATATGTCTGCACGCGGTTCGCTGTCACCGCAGGCGCAGGCGGTAAAAGAGATTTTGATGTCGCTGGTCAGCAAGCCGTCGCTTGAGAACCGTGAACTCCAGCTTGTGAGCTGATATTCCATAAAAGCATAAGATGCTGGTTTTTATTATTTGTTCTGCAGCGCGGCTGACTCTAACAATAGAGCTATGTCAGAAGCGCCGGAGTGAATCGTGAATTTCCAGCAACTTAAAATTATCCGTGAGGCGGCCAGGCGGGACTACAACCTGACCGAGGTCGCCAATATGCTTTATACCTCTCAGTCCGGCGTCAGCCGCCACATCCGCGAGCTGGAAGAGGAGCTGGGTATAGAGATCTTTATCCGTCGCGGCAAGCGGCTGCTCGGCATGACGGAGCCGGGTAAGGCTTTGCTCACCATCGCTGAGCGGATCCTCAACGAGGCCAGTAACGTGCGTCGTCTGGCGGATCTCTTCACCAATGACGCCTCGGGCGTACTCACCATCGCCACCACCCACACCCAGGCGCGCTACAGCCTGCCGCCAGTGATTAAAGCGTTCCGCGAACTTTTTCCCGACGTCCGTCTGGAGCTCATCCAGGGCACGCCGCAGGAAATTGAAGTGCTGCTGCAAAACGGTGGGGCGGATATCGGCATTGCCAGCGAACGCCTGAGCAACGACCCGCTGCTGGTGGCGTTCCCCTGGTTCCGCTGGTACCACAGCTTATTACTCCCGGTCGATCATCCGCTGAATCAGGTTTCCCCTCTGACGCTGGAAGACGTCGCGAAATGGCCGCTGATTACTTACCGCCAGGGGATCACCGGACGCTCGCGCATAGACGAGGCCTTCAACCGCAAAGGGCTAACGCCGGACGTGGTGCTGAGCGCGCAGGATTCTGACGTGATCAAAACCTACGTCGAGCTGGGTCTCGGCATTGGTCTGGTGGCGGAACAGTCCAGCGGAGAACGCGAGGACGGGAACCTGGTGCGTCTTGATACGCGTCATCTGTTCGACGCCAATACCGTATGGCTTGGCCTGAAGCGCGGGCAGCTGCAGCGAAACTATGTGTGGCGCTTTATCGAACTCTGCAACGCCGGGCTGTCGGTGGATGAGATTAAACGCCAGGTGATGGAGCCGGAAGAAGTGGCGATTGATTATCAGATTTAGGCGCTGATTTGCCCGGTAGCGCTGCGCTGACCGGGCTCATCGCTTAGTTGAACGGATATTTTTTAAAGACCGCCTGTGATTCAAATGATTCGGCAAACGCCTGAATCTCTCTAAAATCCGCTGCGTTAACGACGTGCGGGATCATCGACTGAATAAACGTCCAGACAACCGTGCTCGTGACGGCAACCTGATCGGGAACGGCGGAGGCCGGACGAATCTCCAGCAAGATATTCCATTCCCGGCAGGCCGCCAGCAGCTGAGTTGTA
The DNA here is from genome assembly GCF_020149545.1 of Enterobacter cloacae complex sp. ECL352. Lineage (NCBI taxonomy): Bacteria > Pseudomonadati > Pseudomonadota > Gammaproteobacteria > Enterobacterales > Enterobacteriaceae > Enterobacter > Enterobacter cloacae complex sp. ECL352. The sequence goes on along the minus strand of NZ_CP083709.1, from coordinate 641,472 downwards.
ATGCGCTCGACCCATAAAGCGTGCTGCTTTTCCACCGGGCGCTGGTTGTGCTCATACACATTTTGCACGGCTTTCTCAGCGGCGGCGAGGATAAAGCCCAGCGTCTGAAGATCGTTTGCCAGCGCATCCGGCTCGACGGGCAGAAGTCTCCGCTCGAGGGGGGCCTGAGCCTCAAAATAGTTAAGTATCAGCGACGAGTCCATCAGCCGTATTCCGTTATCCAGAATCAGCGTCGGCGCTTTTACCGCGGGGTTGATTCGGGAGAACGCTTCGAAAGTGCTGAATACCGACAGCGGCTGACTTTCAAACTCAACGCCATAAAGCTCAAGGGAAATCGCCACGCGCCGAACATAAGGTGAATCCATCATGCCAACAAGCTTAATCATCGTTCCCGTTTTCCTGTCTCTGTGAAATAACGCGTCATTGAAGAGGATGAACAGACAGTACAATACAAACTTCCTGGCGAATATCTTCAGTATCTTACCGTAAAGGTTAGTATTACTGACATGTGGGCAAGTTGCCGTTATACATCCAGCGCGGATAAGGGAGTGCTTTCATGTCGGATTTTCCACCCATTGCCAGTTTGCGAAGCTTTGAAGCCGTCGCCCGTCTTGGCAGCGTGACGCTGGCGGCGAAAGAACTCCACGTTACCCATTCCGCTATCAGCCAGCAGATCAAACTGCTGGAGGAGATGGTGGGCGTTAAGCTCTTTATCCGTCAGGGAAGTGGGGTGCAGATTAACGAAGAAGGGCGGCTCTATGCCCTTCAGGTACGCGAGGCGCTGAACCATATCGCAGATGCCACCCGGCTCGTGCAGGTGAAGCCGAGAAAGCAGGAGCTGACGCTGGCAATGGTGCCGTCTTTTGGATGCCACTGGCTGTTGCCGCGCCTGGAACACTTTCGGGCGAAATATCCGCTTATCACCCTTCGGATCCAGGCCAGCCTGACGGTCACCAGCCTGCAGCAGGAAGGAACAGATATCGCGATACGGATGGGGAAAGGAAACTGGGAAGGGAGCGAAAGCCATTACCTTTTTTCCGATGAGCTTATTGTTGTGGCCGCACCCGGCTATAACGGCGGCGAGCTGCCCGCTACGCCGGCTGAGATTGCAAAGAGTCATATTATTTTTTCCATGGAGTCATGGAAAACGTGGTGCGTGAATGCGGGGCTGGAGAAAGAGATCGTGCCTGGCGGTTTATGCATTAACGACTCCAATATCATTATCGAAGCTGTTCGGCTCGGGAAAGGGATCGCGCTGGAGCGCCGCTCTCTGGTTCAGGATGCCATCACCCGGGGGGAACTGGTCCAGCTAACCTCCATCACCGCGCCGTATCCCTGGCCTTACTGGCTGGTGACAGCGCGGTCAACGGAGACGAAGCCGGAGGTGGCTCTTTTTGTCGCGTGGCTGGATGAGGAAGTGGCGGCCTGGCGGCAGTTGGTGGGCTGCTGAACTTTTTCCGATGCTGCTCGTAACAAAATGAATATCCAACAAGGGATACATAGAATTACTCCGGCACGCATTCAGAATTTCCGTAACCCCACAAGATTCTGCTTTTCCATCTCTGCATAATCACTGCTATAGCTTTGCACATATATAGCTTTTGATCTATATTGGATGGGGGTCTTGTGTGGGCAATTAACACGACGGACAGGTTTGATCGCTGGTTCACATCGCTTGACGATACCGATCGCGCCAGCGTACTTGCAGCACTGCTTGTTTTGCGAGAGAAGGGGCCGGGTTTATCGAGACCCTACGCTGATACGCTTAAAGGCTCCCGTCACAGCAACATGAAAGAGCTACGTATTCAGAGTAAGGGCGATCCATTACGGGCGTTTTTCGCCTTTGACCCAAACCGTACTGGCATCATACTTTGTGCGGGCAATAAGGTCGGCAATGAAAGGCGATTCTACGATGAGATGCTTCTCGTTGCTGACCGGGAATTCACTCACTGGCTGAATATATTAAAAGAGAGGGAATAGCGCGATGGGAAGAACCCTTGAGCAGCTTATAGCGGATGAAAAGCCGGAGGTTGTCGCCAGCGCTCAGGCGCTAGCAACGGATATTTTGCTCAACATTCATCTTGCTGAGTTACGCGAGAAAGTACAAAAAACGCAGGTAGAAATGGCGCAGGCGTTGGGTATCAGGCAACCTACCGTTGCGGTAATGGAAAAGCCCGGGCGCGATTTGAAACTCTCTTCTCTCAAGCGCTACGTTGAGGCTGCGGGCGGAAAGCTGCGGCTTGATGTGGAGCTGCCGGATGGCTCGCACTATGAGTTTGTGCTGTAGGGCAGAAAAGCAAAAAACCTGCTTCAAAACCGCCAGCATGACCGTCACTCGCGGTGATGAACGAATAGATGCAGTTACTTATGGGTAGAAGTGGGGACATGCTGCTGCATCAATTCAACGATCCAATCAATAAAAACGCGCAGTTTGGCGTTAACGTGGCGGTTCGGCGGAAAGGCCAGGTACAGGGGCATTGGGTTGATACGCCAGTCTTCAAATAGCGGAATCAAGGAGCCACAAGCCTGATGTGCTGTCGCCATATAGACGGGTAGCGCAATCACGCCTAATCCCGCGAGCCCGGCTTCGAGGTAGGAATTGCCATCATCCACTGCAAGCACGTAGCTGCCCGTGATTTCAATATGTTCGCTCTCACCGTGCAGTACCAGAGGATCAACCTTACCGGTGCGTGAGGAGAAGAATCCCACTATGCGATGGTCCGTGTTTTCCAGCTCTCGCGGATGCGCAGGTGCGCCGAGGCGTTCCACATAGCTCGGTGCGACGTAAACACCGATTTGCAAATCGCCAACATGGCGTGCGATCAGGGACTGGTCGTTGATTTCCCCGCCGCGCACGACGCAATCCACGTTGTCGCCGATCAGATCCACCACCCGGTCACTCACGCCCAGGTCGAACTGGATATCAGGGTAGCGCGCGTGAAAAGCCGGTAACGCGGGCACCAGCACCAGGCGTGCAAGCGGAGTGGGCACGTCTACCCGTAGTCGGCCCCGGGGCGCCATCGTCGCACTGGACAGGCTGTTTTCAGCATCTTCCATGTCCGCCAGCAGGCGGATGACGCGCTCGTAGTAGACCGCGCCATCAGGAGTCACACCGAGCCTGCGGGTGGTGCGATGGAGCAGCTTGACGCGCAGGCGCGCTTCCAGCTGTTGAATAAGCTGCGTCACCGTGGTTTTGCTCATATGAAGCGTTTGGGCAGCCCTGGTGAAACTGCCTGCTTCCACCACGCGAGCAAAGGCGCGCATCGCATCGAAACGATCCATCCCAAGTCCTCTTCTTTCGCCGATTGTTTGGATATTACAAACAATGAGGGACAAAGTCGCTTGTTTATCCGCCCGAGCTGGCACCTGTACAGTGTCTTTATGTTCACCGGGCAGATTTCGCCCCATTACAGAGGCACAAACATGACAACACGCGAAGCCGTTTTTCCCTTCAATCGGCAGGCGCTCTACGAGCGCAACCGGTATTCACCCGCCATCAAATCTAACGGCTTCCTGTTTGTTTCGGGACAGGTAGGTAGCCGGGAGGATGGTTCGCCTGAAGAGGATCTCAACGCGCAGATCCGGCTGGCATTCGAAAACCTTAATGCTGTTCTCGCAGCTGCGGGCTGCACGTTCGGGGACGTGGTTGACGTTACCCTCTTTGTCGTCGATCCCGAGTCAAACCTCGACGCTATCTGGAGTATACTGCCAGAATATTGGGGGGAAGCGCCTTACCCTACGTTGACCGGGATCGGCGTGACGTGGCTATACGGATTCCAGTTTGAGATTAAGGTGATTGCCAGGCTGCCCTAAGCGTTACGGGTCTTTCCGCTAGTCGAGAATAAGACAGAGGAAAAATGCTGAAAGCAGCGGTTTACTGCGCCAGTGGTGATGCGCTGACCGGGCATACAGTTCCGTAGGTCGGGTAAGCGCAGCACCACCAGAAAATTGTCGAGACGCAGAAAAGCAAAAAGCCTGCTTCAAAAGCAGGCTTTTCAAATTTGGCTCCTCTGACTGGACTCGAACTTCATCTACATCTCCTGTTATTACTGACTTTGTTAAATATAGCCATATTTTTACCAACATATTTACCATCATTATTGTTTTCTTGTGGTAAAAATGTCAATTAAAAACAATTGGTTGTTGTCATAATCATCTGACTATACGTATCTAAATTTGCTTTCATTATCAACAGGATGTTGTCGTTATTTTTGTTAAAATAAATGATGAAAAACAATTGGTTATTTTTTATTAAATAAATCATGTTTAGTCAAGGTGAAAGCACTGACCTTCAAGGTCACTTACTGTGCTCACACCATTTTGAAAACCCGCTCCTCTTTTCCACTTTCTCTATCATGTTGAATGGGCTAACGTTTAGGAAACACAAAAGCAATCGGTAGAACAATGACTACACAAAAGGAAATGGAAGAAATCAGGGCAGCGTTATCTTGGTTTGATGTACGCCGATATGATGGCCTGAAAGACCTCACCTTAGAACAAATCTATGCAGAGCTTGAAAGACGGATGTTGGCTTACAAAACAAGACAACAATGGGAAACAGCAGGCAAAGATAATCAAATGCAAGCGATATACCATGATGCCACAATCCGATGTGGTGATGTGATACTTAAATCAGACTGGATTTCAGACAATCACAGACTGTCGCATAGCTATGCTGTAAGACCAATGACCAGAGTTCAATTGTTCAACTATGGGCGGGCTATGTATCGGCTGGAGACTTCAGAGCAAACAGACCCTGTTGCAGTGAGTTCCGACTACATCTCTGAGTATCTGAAACAAGGAGGCATGAACCCTGCTAACAAGATGCTGATTGAAATTGACTTGGAAGAAGCCAGCAGTGACGATCTCGCAGAACATCTGAAAGTACTGATTGCTCTATGGCAAAAGCACCTGAAAACGCCTAAACCCCCGAAACGAAAATTTAGGTTTGGTCATAAGACCTTTGAAAGAATACTTGATTACAAAGTCATCCCTTTGATGGATTTGATCTCATGGGAACAGCTCTACAACGAAGGTAAGAATATACCTTTCACCATTTTAGCTGACATCCTGCATGGTAATAATGGGGTCAGAAGTAGTGAGAACATCAAAGATACTGATTATGATTACGCGAAAAGTTATCTTGATAACGATGAGTACTTCAAGGTTTTAAATGATTTTTACATTAAAAATAATATGTTGAAGGATTGGGGTATCGTTGATGTGATAACAGTTAACGATAAATCCTCGGATAAAAACAAAAAGTAAACACAAGGGATGTTCACAACCTGCGAACATCCCTAAAAAGTGTATCCCTCCAAAAATTTCCGCGAAACTCACGGTTGGTGAACATCCCTAGTTTAGAACTAGCCAAAATCCTAGAATTATCTCCATCGAACAACATACTAAAAAACGAAATATCCAAGATATTACGTAAAAAAAACAGGAGATAATATGGTTCAAAACAAAACAGATAAACATCCGAAACTGATTCGTTTGCCAGAAGTAAAAAGAAGAACAGGGTTTGGTAAAACGTGGATATATACCTTAATAAGAGCGGGTAAATTTCCTAAGCAAGTAAAAACCGGATTGCGCTCTATAGCATTTATTGAAAGTGAGATTGATGAATGGATTTACAAAATCATTTCTGATTCTCGCAATCATATCTAAAAAAGTTTATTAAATAATGAGAGGTTAAGATGAAAAGTAAAAACGTACTGCCTTGTGTGGTGACTGTTACGAATGATGAGACAGAAGTATTTATGGAAATGGCAATAAATAACTTTAGAAAACATCTTCAGGTCATGATTGATTGTATGGGAAATGATTATGAGCGTCATTTTAAAGACCGACTTTATATTGAAGAAGTGATTGGAAAAGTGATCGAACGAACAAAACAAGAGTTTGCTGAATCAATGAAAGATAATAAAGGGAAAGAATATTATCTGTTCTTGGATGAGGTGAGAAGGAATCTGAGAGTTATTTATTCTGCGTATCGTACTAACTATTAATGAGAGAGGTGAATATGAACGAAAAATGTTTAGGCTGGAATGAAATACCCGTTAAAATATCCGCAAGTAATGCTGAGACAGCAAACTTTGCTACTGATGTTGTAAATGTCTACAATGAGTTTATACATTACTTATATTACAATCTAAGGGAGGATGCATTTCTGAAAAAAATGAAGGATGGATTTTACAGGGAGATATTCATAATGGATATTATTAATCTCACGTTACAGGAATGGTTTGAAAGTCCTGAAGAGATAAAGATTAAACACATATCAGTCCCGGAGGTTAAAACTATACTAAGTAGCTATCATGAGTTTTTGATTAAATGCTTTAATGGTGATGATTATGTTCGTTATTACAAAAAAGTAGAAATCAGCGCAAATAAACAGTCTGTGATGTAAAATAAGAGGTGATGAGATGAGTGAAAAACTGATAAAAGAATCAAGAAAAGTATTCCTGCACCTTGCTGAGTTATTTTATGAAATGAGAATAAATACGCTGAAGGAAACACGGCCTAATGAAGCAGAGATGTTAATGGAGGATGATGCATTCATGGATAGTATTTATAAGGATTGTATCAAAAATGCAAGCGCATCTTTTAAAAAGGTAGTCAGATGGGAGTACTTTGAACAAGGGCATTCAGTAAAAATGGTTGATAAGGAGGTGGTGTTGATAACATTACGTGTTAATCACAAACGAAGATAAAAAGGTTATTTAATAAATCATTTTTAGCCTCATTCATGGGGCGAAAAAATAAAAAAGAAAACAAATATCATTTAATAGTGAGGCGTAACCATGAGTAAAATTTTTGAAATTAAAAGTGTATCTACAGAAACGTTTTATAATATTGCAGAGCGTTCGTTTGAGGCTAGTTGGAAGGTTATGCAGGATATGGCCTCTGATAATGTCTCATACTTGGTATATGATGCGGATTTTATGTGTGTTTTCATCGGCAATGTTATTGAGCATATCAGTAAAAATTTTTACATCATTATCCAATGTGAATGTCTGGAAGGAAAGCTTGAAGAAGTAAACTTTGAAGAGGTAGCGGAACGTCTGGTCCGGCATTCATGGGAGTTTTGTAAATAATATCAAAATAAAAATAGATTAAGAAATCATGGGCAGAGTTGTTATCTACTCACTGATTTAGATTATGTGGCCCCGTAATGGGGCTGTACATCGATTACAAGAGGAATATGATATGAATGATGTGGTATTATACGAAAAAAATGAATCAATGTTTTTTGCCATTTGCACGGTCTTATCATTATATTGCGATTTCATATACGAAATAGCATATGGATTTCATAATGAAGCGGTAATGATCATTGAAAATGAAAAGTGTGCGGGACAGGCACTTAAAATACAAATAAACAATCTATTCGATGATTTCGATTACTACAAAAAAGTGAATGGGACAGGAAAAGAAAAACGGGAAGATATAGATGAAAAAGAACTCTTTAACAAAGTAATGGCAGCACATAACCAAGGAGTAAAAGCGCTAATCATGAAGAATCTTGAGGCCAATCTTCGAGAGAAAGAGGAAGGTTCTGAATATTGGAAGTTAAAAATATTTAATAGGTTTAATGGGATATAGAAGTCAATGTAGGCTTCTATATATTCAGATAAAGGAAGTAGTCATGATCTTTATCTCATCGGAGAAAGTGTTTTTCATGGCTGGATATTTAAAAAATTATTTTATTTTGTTTTTCATTATTTTTTCGACTTCTTTTTTTTGTGATGTAGATAAATTCCTTTTAATCTCTTTCATTTTGTTTTTAAAATTAAGATTATCTCTTTCATCATGCAAGGACTTCATTTTATTATATGCTTCGTCACTGAAAGGATTAAAATCATCATCTGTTTTTTCATCTAAGTAAGAAGAAAGGAAGCATCTATCAAAATAATTTTTTCTAAGCGCATCGTAAATTTTAGCACTATCAATAATTGTTTCATCTTCTGGTTCTTTTTTTATATGGTCTGTCATGTTGACTCCTCTTATTTTTAGTGGATTGTGTATATATTTTATTTTAAGGGATTGGTTCAAAGTGTCAAATTTAATGGAGAGGCATGGTTTTAATTTAATTATCTATTTTTCTTGTCATGTCTCTATAATTTAGCCTTGCTGAATAACCTCGTTCAATAAACTGTGTTTTATCGTAGCTATAAAGATAATCTGCATCGATTCTTCCACAAGACTTACAAAAAGAGTATTCCCATCTCAAGTTGCATTTCTTAGAAACAGAAAACCTCTCTGTCATTTCTCTACCACATGAACATTGCATATCATACCTCTCTTATTTGTTTTTATAGCTTTCAAAAATTAGTGCTCCAGAAAGATCATAGAGTTCAACCTTGCCGACTTTACCTTCATCATTTTTGATGGACATTCTTATTAATCGGGAATCATGATATTTTTCTAATAAATCAGGTTTATTGGCTAGGTATTTTGCTATTACAGCGCCGCTTTTTATATAGTCGAAGCTGGAACATATTGTTCTTTTGAACTCTACATCAGTTAGACCGCTTTCCATGATCTTTCTTGCAATGAGTGATTTTAACGGACGATCAAATTCTTCACGCTCCTTACTCTTTTGCTCCTCTTGTTGTTTACGTCTTAGTTGGTTGAGTAAGTTAATTTTATCTCTTTCTAGTTGTAATTTTCTCTCTTTATCTTGAATGATGTTTTTAACTACGGATGATGGAATAACTTTGATATTATTAGACCAATATCGATATGGATTATGCATCTGAATGCTTTCTACGGTTGAGCGAATTTTATCTACATTAATATTTTTATCAAAGGAAACAATTCGGGCATTACCATTTTTTGAGATGAGTTTAGACGTGTTCTCAAGCTTCGTATCATTTTTTAAATTAAATGACTCTACAATAGCGTTATGTTCTTCATGATAGAAGGATTGTTTCTTACTATCAATATAACATCCAAGATAGTAATTTAGACTAAACTCTTCGATACCAAATGTTTCCTCAAGCATAGTCATTTGTTCCGCTAAGATGTCAAGTATATCGGTTTTCGATAATCTTTCATAAAGTTTTATTTCAAGTGATCCGGGTAAGTATTTCATTTCTTCACCTTATTATTACTGGGTTTATTAGAGTTACTGCTGGAAAGATAATATGTTTTCATAAATGTTAAACGGTCGCCATTAAACATATAGTCTGGATTAATGAAGTAATAGTTCTGTATCATGGTCTCTGCAATAAACTTCTTGTCAGCAAGTTCTTTCATGCCTTTGAAATATGTTGTTCTGGATATTTTTACGACATCTTGATCAACAATATCGTATGACATCAAAATAGTATCAGTATCCTTATTATCTCTGATAGCAAGATAAAGGATCTTGAAAACTTTTTTACCCGATGAAGACAGTCCTTCAATAGCAGATACTCCGTCAACATAAAGTTTCACGAACTGTGTCTTATCAACCTCCATAGCCTGATAGAAACCGCCATTACCAACTTGCTCTCCAGTATTTTCATTAATTAATGCTAATCGATCTTTTCCTGTAGTAATACGTCTGACTCCAGTTTTTGTATGTAGACTTGTATCATTAAGAAATGGGTTTTTAGTATGACGTGGGAGACCTCTTCTTGATTTCTTTACTTCAGTTTGTATCTTATTTTCTATCATGGTATTTACTCCTTTATTTTTTTAGTTATACATTTAAGTAAATACAATATTTTGCGTGCAAGTCAATACTTAAAGTTTATATTTTTTAAAATAACTAACACTTGATGTTTTTACTTATGAAACTTGTAGTGCTACATAATATATATAAATAACACTTTATCATTTTTATTTGAGAATACTTATCAACTTAAGTACCGGGATTCGGGACTTTAACTCCCGGATGTCGGTACTTGGTTTTGAGCTATAGCTGCCCTGAGAGCATTTTCCTTCTTCATTATTCAATTAGTGAAGTTGAGAACAACTATGCAGAGGCATTTCAAGGGTATAGTTTAACTATTTATTGCATTGGTTTCCTCTCTTCAATTTATATCTCAGCGAAGTGATTTTTTTCTACAATCACGAACCGCTGCTTTTATTATACGAACTTAATTAATTTTTCTTTCACTTAATCTGGCGGCTACGCCGCAATTCTTTATGGATAAATCCATCATTAACAGGGATGAACCCTGTTTCAGCAATGTGATTGTTCAAGACAATCACTAAGTGCTGCTTCTATGAATATAGTTTTCCTATGCGTTTAAGAGCAAATGCTATATGTTTTAGTGCTAATACTATTATGGTATATAAGATCATATATATCTTATTATGATTAAAAGAACAAAAATTGATCCTTTTGGCTTTTCCCTCAAACATAGCAAATACCATTGTCAAATCGTTAAATATATTTTACAGCGTTAGGGCGTAGCCGTGCGTCAGCACATGAGCGTTAGCTCATAAGATAAATATCTTTTCAAAAGAATAATAAAAACAGGTAGAACGTTTATTAAATGAGTTAAATTTGATTTTTACCGATTCGATATGGTATTAAATAATAAAAAAAGAAGGAAAATAAAGGATGAACAACATTAAGATTAATACGCTCTTTCATACAAATAAAAAAATACCATTTATGACTTGTATTGTTAAAGATGTTGAAGAAAATGAACAAGGAATAAAACTCACTTTGGAAAGTGGTGATAATATCCATGTCAAAGATTATGGCTATTTCTTCTTATCAGAATCAGCAAATGAGTTTGATCAGGAACGAATGATTAATACATACAGAAGATTGATTTCTGAACTCAGCCAAGTTAGCGAAGAAACAATAGAGTCCTTAGTTCCGAAGATATCGAATAATATGAAAACCAATTTCCCGGCAAGTGGTGTGAGTGCTTTGGAAGATGATTGAAAAGTCTGAATGGTAGCTACCATTCCATATGAAACAGTATATTAAAACATGCGTTGCATACAGGTTTTTACAACACCATATCTGAAGATAGCTACATTACCTGAGATCTAACAATACCTGTCTGCGTAATGGTCGACAGGGTATTATCTGTTCCGACCTATACCTTTCTATCTCCATCCATGTGCAAACAGCTACTGACATGGCTCTTCGTGTACATTACACCTCTTATTGATCGATATAAAAGATCAATAAACTGCATTTGATAGATTTTAACTATCAAATTAGCGTCAATTGATCGGTGTTTTAATTGTTTATATCGATCGATTATAGATATATGATAGTTCTGATCTATCAAATGATTTGAATTCGATCGATACAAACGATATGACGAACAGAAAAATAAATTGAATCCTATCAATTGATTAATGCTTTTTTACAGCCCAGAGAGACCAACCTATGGGTAGGGCTGTCTTTGACATAAAGTTTCCACACATTGGGGATAGATATGAAATTACGGATAGTGATGCCTCTACTGCTGTCTGCTGCCGCACTGACAGGATGCCAGCAGCTCAACGATGGTGTGAATACAGTTAATGGAGCAATCAGTTCTTCGTTGTCTTCAGTAGGTAAAGCGCTGGGGGGCACCGCCACCACTCAAAGCCTTGGCCCGGTATCGTCTGTATCTGGCCTTGGTGCTGTCTGCAAAGACTATGAAGAAAACGCAATGGCGGCAGAGAAACAGTGGACTGGCAAAAGGATCTCTATCACCAATGCCACTGTTCTGGAAGTTACGAAGGGCAGAAGTGCCAGCGATATGATGACGGGAATGCCCAAAACAGCCCCTAACTATTACCTGCTCTTTAAAACAGCCGATACAAGCTACTGCGGTGGCATGGTATGGCTGGATTACTACTCTGGTATTGATGATGCAGTTCTTACCTATAAGAAAGGCCAGAAAATCAGCGTCACCGGAACGGTAAACAATTTCGAAGTCCGTGGATTCGCTACCGTCAACAATGCCGATATGCCAGTTCGTCTCGTTGTTCTGAGAAACGGCACAATCAACCATTAACTCTGGGATAACACTATGCGTAAATTTTTACTCGTGGCGGGTCTTGCTGCTCTTGTATCGGGATGCGGTGAAAAAGGCGACTTTGAGAAAGCGATCAACGCAAAAATATCACAATCAAAGCTGTGCTACTCCCTGCAGGACAACGATATTGTATTCAACAAAGGTTTTCCGATTAAGGTTAACCGTGGCTACCGTTCTGCCGGATACAGTGCCAGTGATGAAATCCTGAAAGGACTTGCTGAACAAGGGCTGCTCACTGTTTCACAACAGGCAAATGGGTTTAGCAGTGTCGATGTTCTGGAAGTAACAGACAAAGGCCAAGCGGTTGAGTTTTGGGATCGTAAAAATGGTGCCTGTATTGGTCATCGTGCGGTTGCTGAGATAAAGGAATGGACTGAACCGGGAAACGGTAATCAGAAAATTGTTCGCGTGTCTTATACATGGAAGTTGGCGGATGTTCCTGCATGGGTGGACAAAAAAGCGTTCTCCAGCGTCAAGGGTATGAATGAACCTGAAGACGGCATGATTAATCTTGTTAAAACCAGCAATGGCTGGAAAGCGATCTAAGGGGCTATCATGGAAAACAATACCATCAAGTGTCCATTTTGCCTGAAAGAAAGCCAAAGGGGTGTCCATGTCTGCACCGGCTGCATGGCGACGGTTCTGTATGGAACCTTCCCCGGCTGGTATGCTTTCGTGGTTATATTATTGGCCTTCGGCCTGTCTATACTGATCGGAATGTCTACAGGTATGGCGGGAGCTACTATCAGCCTACCAATCATTGCTGCTGTTGGGTTTATAGCTGGTAAGGCGATATTCTCTGATAATGTTGTGTTTAGAAGAAGGATGTAATCAGACTTAATACAGGAAACCATACCATTGACTTATCTAGGTATGGTTTTTTTGTATGTAAAAAGTTGAAACTGATACAACAAACAATTACAGACAGACTGATCTGTGCCATAAGTGGACAATGCTAACATCTTGAAATGCTAATCTGTTAGCCTCACTTCATTTGAACATTCAGATACTTTGAATCAAACCAAATCTGAACAACAGATTAGAAAGCTCCCCTACAGGGATATTTAGCTGGCGAGAAATCACCGGTAAGGTTATACCATCATCAGCTAGGGCGTCGAGTAATGAGTCAATGATCATAGATCTTTCTCGCTCCATTACTTGATCCTCTCTCAATCTAAACCCACGTGCAGAAGCTTCTCTTACAAGATTATTATATTGCCAAGTAGTTAATGCTCCCGCTTGCCTCATACGGTAAATAAGAGCAAAGGTAGATACTTTCCAGTTATGACGAAGTTGAAGCACGGCATCTAAAGATGGATTGCGCATTTTTGCAGCTAGAATATTCTCTTTTGGCATTAAAAACGCTGAAGCAAATTCATTAGCCTCAATTTCAATATCCTTGCCTTGAGGTGTTCCATGTTTATGCAGAACCAAATGCCCCAGTTCATGAGCTGCATCAAATCTACTTCGTTCAGCAGTTTTTTGGTTGTTCAGAAATACATATGCCTTTCCTGCTTTCCAAAACGAATAAGCATCAACTTCCGCTGTATTTTCTGATAATGAAAATACTTTAATCCCATTCATTTCTAACAAATGAACCATGTTAAAAATGCTTTTACTGCCAAGTTTCCAGTAATCACGAAGTGCTCGTGCAGCTGATTCAGGTGTTTCGCCTCTTAAATCAATTAGGTTGAGTTCTGGTAATTTAAAATACTGTTCAAAATAGTCACTAACAATCAATCCGAGTTGACCTGCACCAATTGCTGCACCTTCCTGTGCAGATGTCATTTTCTTCAGAGAACGAAAAGATACTGTAGAAGGATCAATTGATTCAATATCTTCACCGAAGAAAAAATCGGCAGGATATTTTAAAACATCTACAAATGAAGCTATAGTTTGCTCAGATGGCTCATATAGGCAATAATCTTTCTCATAATCAACGATCATTCTCAAAGAAAGCCCTGCTTTTTTTGCTAAGGCTGTCATTGTTAATCCTCTTCTTGTCCTTGCAAGTTTAAGGCGCGAAGGGTTAAATTTTGCCATGTGATATCCGAACTACTCGTTTCTAATAACTGTGAACGCAGGGGTTTCGTTAAACTCTTCTTTAAGAGGGATAACTTTATTAACAAACGGAATCGCTTCGAAAATGTATCGTTCCTTCCATGAAGCTATTCGCGTTTTACCAGCAGAATTGCTCATTCCATCGGGAATGGATAATTCATAGCGCACTTCTTTATTACCATAATCGAAAAAGTAAAGGAGAACAAAGTTGATCATCGAATCAACAGGTTCTGATGCGACAATGGGAGAAATCCCTTTTTCAGGATTAAACAATTCAAAGTTTTCACCGACCAGAACTTCAGTAGCAGCCCCTTTAGGGTTTTTGCTCTTGGGATTCCCATCTAAAAGACCAGTGTACTTGTCGCCACTCATAACGAGAATATTTAACCCTTTATCCTTGTTATGAGTCAGGTTTAACCCGCTAACAAATGAAAAGCTCCATTCTTCACTATCAGTAAGCAATTCACGGCGCAAGCCACGAATAACCGCTCCCCAAGCACGAGACCCCGGATCTGTTTTAGCATCTAGATCAGTACTTTGTCTGATCTCCAGAAGACCATCTTCTATAGCTGCTTGAAGTGCATACTCGCTAATCCCATATTTAGAAACATTGGCAATTGCCTCATCACCAAAAACTACCTTACGCTGCATTTGATTGTTCATACGGTTCTCGCATCACTCGTCACTTCCTGATTTTATACCTAAAATTAGGGGGTAAATCAAGAAGTGAACTGATGATTTTTACAGTATCTATGTGTAAAGACTAAGAGCCTATCCTATTAGCCTATTTAATTGGTCATTTTGAAGCGAGGTGGTGCTCAAAATCCTTACGTACTACCTGTACGCTCCGGGATTGAAGCGTTGTTTGTGCTTAAACTGCCTGCAACAATTACGCCTAGCCTAATGGATAGGCTCTTAGTAGGAAACTGTATAAATAATTGACAAAAAGAGATTTTTGGCTTAAATTTATTTAAGAGTGATAGGAGGTTATTATGTTGAGTTTAAAGCCTAAAGAACATGAAATGCTTCTCAAGCGTGGTGAGCACATTGACGAATCGGACCTGATCAAAGCACCTGTTTGTGATGGCACAAGAGAAGAGCGTTTACAGTCTCTTCTAGAGTGGCAACGTCAGGTTGCAAAAACAGTTCTTGGTGAAGAGCAAGAGGCTACCCCTCACCTTTTTTATAAATAATCTATTATACGTTAATTTACTATGCCTGCTATCGTTTATTATCATCCTGATTTTATTAGTGGTAATTATAGAGGAGATAAATTTTGTGATTTCTCACTCTTGACTAATGATCTTACTTCTAATTGCGAAGCTGGTCTTTTAACACTATTTGTTCTTGATGTAGAAGATGGAAAACTTCTTCGAGGGAAAAATAAGCCGTCTTGGACTGATACTAATGGTGATGAAATATCAATCCTTATAGGATATAAAGCAGGCGGTCATTGGCATTATCATATTGGACCATATGATCCTAACTCAACATCTACCCAAGCCAAGATCCGTGATTTAAATATATCTGGGGCAACATCTGCAGCAGTTATTCATTACAGATGGTATGACCCTACAACTAAGAAAAAGCTAATAATACTATCTTTTGGTCCGAAACACCGTAAATTTCCCAAAACCAGAGAGTTGCCTAATCATTTGACTTCTCGGGGTGGGCTTATCAGCTTTGGTAAACTAATCAAAGCTATAACTGATAAATGATATTATAGTTTCATTCTGTTATAGCTCTACGAATCTCTACTTCGTAATCCCGGTGGCCTGAACTTTGGATAGCTATCCTTTCCCATCTGCTCAAGTGGTACAGACGGGGTGAGATTCTCACTTTGATTGTGTTCTGCCTGATCCTGCTTAAGACGGCTTGGGAAACGGGTGATCTCGTCAGTCGTTGGCTTGTAGTCATCTTGGTTAAACTTAGCTCGTTTCTCATATTCAGGGCGTAGAACATGACGGCCTAATACCTCATCAAAGACATAGTTTTCAGCAATACGTTTATCATGTTCTTCACTGATAAGATCATTTTGGGATTTGTTTGCTTTAGCCCATACAAACTTCTGCTTAAAAAAATCTATGACAAGAGTTGTGAAGCGTTTAAAAATATTATCCTGACGTGGAGTAGTCTTATGCTTTCTTGCACGGTCAGGGGCGCTTCTGGATGCCCTGTTTGGGTTTTGAGAGGTGGATGTTTTCAGAATAGTATTTGTACCAGAATCAGAAATACTGATTGATGGCGGAATACAAGCAACAACCTTACTGACTTTTGTTTTATCACGGTAAGATTTAACGCCACGCATACGAGTATGAGGAGCTGGTGCAACCAAAACAGGTCTTTGATTCTCATCAGTAGAAGAGCCGGAGTGTGTTTCAGGTAATACGATTTCTTCTGGTTCAGCAAGATGTGTAATCGTAAAGCTTCTGACATCAACGACGATTTCAAGGTCAAGTTCACTGAATGTTTTGTAGACTTCAACAGCTTCTTGTTTAGCAGCGTCACGAACAGCCTGTTCTGCGGCTCTTTGTTCCTGAGCAGCCTTACTACGCCATTTCGCGCTGTGGATACGTTTCATTGCAGGACGATTTGTTTCAGCGGCTTTAGCAAGCCATAGTGCTTGTTCTTTATTGTCCAGAGCAGCCGCCGCTTTTTCTAATGCCTCTTCGTGCTGGGCTTGAAGGGAACGATGATCAATACGTTCTGGCGAACCAGCAGCAGCGAGGTAGCTGTTCGCCATAGATGCCCATGATTCACGCCACAACACAGACATTTTTCTGTCATTCCAGCTTCTTTCTTTTTTACCAAACCCTTCCGGGCCAATGGTTTTTAACGTCAACATAACGTGAGCATGTGGGTTGTCGCTATCGAGATCATGGAAAGCGATATCAGCAATCATACCTTTATCAACGAAATTTTTCTGACAATACTCAAGGACAAGTTTTTTCTTTTCATCATTATTTAACTCGGTAGGAATGGAAACATCGAAATAACGGGCTGTTTGACCATTGTTCTGGCGCTCAACTTTTTCCACTTCATTCCACAATGCTGTAGAATCTTTTACGATGTGTTCTGGTGCATTAGCTGGAGCTAATATGAAGTGCCCATATAAATCAGTACGGCGACTGTAATCATACGTATCACCTGTTCTTTCATCTGTTATACGTGTACGAGCATGATAGGCAGCCTTCGCAACGGAAGACCTGCCTTCTGAACGTTTCACAATTTTAAAATCAAGATGAAAAATAGCCATACAATAAAAACAACCTCAATATAAATTTAAATATCAAACCAAAATATAAATCTCAAATGCGACTATGCTGGTTTTAGTTTTTCGTAAGAAAAACTCTGGTGTTGACGTTGACCTTGGTTTTGCTTTTAGCCTGCGGCAGGCAACCGTCGGTAGACCCCACACACTGCGTAGCAGTGTATAGGTGGGCATTGCTTTATTTTTATATCTCCTAACGGAGCTAAAAATAACGACAATGTAAAAAAGTTTTTCTATAGTTAAATAATAACTCTAGTTTTACGGGCTGTGAAATTTACAGGGCTAGAATCGGATGAACGGCTGAGGTATTACACGAATCTTAATGACTATGGTTTTAGAGAGCGCCCGTAAGGGCAAAAGAGTTAATTTCCCTCCCGCCGTAAGGCGGGAAAAGCCAAATGCACTAAAACAGACTTATAACGACAGTTTTTTTAAAAAAATGGATGGTGTAGGTTCGGACTTAAAATATGAGTGAAAAAGCAAAGGGTGAAAAATAAACCATAAGGAAAGAGAGTCAAGTAACGTGGGGAATATTAGATGATTTAGGTTAATGATTTTGATTGTATATGTTGCATGATTACATATAGAGCTTGTTGCATTTTTGTGCAGACTCTTGTAAACACCATTTTTGGATAAATCCAATCTATAACAGGACGAGCCTGTTATCAGCTCAGTGATTATTTCCGATAATCACTAAGTGCTGCCTGAACGTGGTAGTACAGTAGCTTTTCAATTCTCCATTAATTTACATCTTATCAGGTTTAACTCTTTTTGCTTAGAACTTATATTTCCAAACCACTGTTGTTTCTCGTAGAATAAGGACTCTAATTCTAGGCTTCTAAAAATTTCGAAATCTTGCAGTTTATTTATGTGTGATGCTTCCCAAAATACATATTTCATGCCTATTATTGTACCACATTTAGCGCAAGTATTAGTGAGATAGCCTTTTGGAACTTTAGGTGTCTTGATAAATTTTAATGTATGTGGGGCATCATATTCGGTTCCATTATTATGAAAGAATACTGGCGTGATAGCTTTACAACGATAACATGTAATTAAGTCGGCAATATAATTATATTCCTCATCATTAGGTATGTTCAATGGTGTATAGAGTTTTCTGTCTATTTTGTACTTATCACATACAGAAATGATTTCTTTGAAGTGTTTTATGCAATCACAACAGAAACTTAATTTAAATTTAAAGTCATCACAAATCCACAAAAAAGGATCTTCAATTACTGTTTCTGATTTTAACTCTATCCACGGTATTGAAAGGTTTTTCTTTTTTTCTTCATCTATCTCATGTGTATGAAATACCTCTATTGCTACTTTATTACCATTACTCAAGTAAGCGACAATATCACAACGATATTTATCGATAGGAACCTCTTCTTTAGCATTTGAGAAAATACAAGGCGTTATTATTTTTTTATGTTCTTTATCACAACCATGACATTTGCTGACCAACTCTATTTGTTTATGACCATTTGAGTTTTCATCAATAGCATAACAAATAAGAAATTTTGCGAGTTTGTGATAAACCGATTCTGGATCGCATTTAGAATCATTTCTGTGTGAAAAGTGTTTTCTTTTTATAGTTCCTGCTCTCAATATTAATTTTTCATCACAGCATGGGCAATAATAGTTATTATCCTTTATAGCATCGTTTACATGGATAACCTTTCCCTCTGAATCTTTAGCCCATGATATTTTTATAATCTGCCTTTTCATTTATCACCTTTTGTATCATAACCATTTTAGTTATTGCTGATTAAACAGTAAAAATCAAATAAAAATCCATGAGATCATATGTTAAATGTGTTTTTTGACGAAATATATTTAAGTTTGTCTGGTCTTTTTTATTTTTAATAAAGTTAGGTTGTTTTATTTGACAAGTAAAATGTTGTGTTGTAAATAAAATAAAGATACAAAAAAAGCCAACTTTCAAAGTTGACTTTTTAAGGACTAAAAAAGTTTTGCCGACTTTTGAAGCCTTGTAATCAGTTAGAGGAATAACGTGATTACAAATATAATAAAGTATTAAATAATCTTTTCATATTTGTCAAATCTAAATCTCAACTTTTTACAAGCCTTTCAAATACCATTTCCAAAAACATTTTAGTCTTCAAAAGCAATAACGTTAAACCTGTGTATCAGGTCTAAGAATCTTTGGACATCATGTGTTAAAAACTGTTTTGTTCTTAGGTTATTGTAGGTGGCATATAAACGGGGGGAAGTCGGTAGCCACCAACTTGAAGCGTTCATCTAAAATCTATAAAGCGGTAGTATAATTTTATTTAGTAAAACGAGAAAATGCTTTAAATGATCATGATGTATCCGTAGGAGTCCGATGGGGTGTCCCAGTAATGGAAACGTGCTGGAACTCAATAGCTACGGTGAGAATCGCCAACCTGCGAACCTAAAAAAAATATTACAATAGTATTTTTTTACGGGGGGTTAGGGGGGTGAAGCTTGCAGAAAAACTAAGTTTTCCTGACGGAAAACTACTACGACTGAAAGTCGCTATCTAAAACCCCAGAACCTAATCTAATAAAATTCTAGTACTACTAGTACAAAAAAATAATTTTAAAAATATCAGTAGGTAGGTGCCATTTCATCAAGGCACTAACGAAAGATAAGTAGGCTTATAAATTAAATATGGTGCATGGATTAATTTGAGTTTCTTGTTTTTTAATTGTATTAATTAAAAAATATAAATAAAAAGGTAATGATATGGAAAGTAAAACAAAAAAGCTAAGAATGGGATGGATACAAAATCTTACTGAGAATGAAAAAAAGATAATAGATGATTTTCTGGAAGAAGCCGCTAAGTTAAAAGGTAAAGCACTAAATAAAAAAGAAAAACAAACTGTCAAATTTATTGCTCGTGATCAAGTCCGCTCGATTAGAAAAGAGCAAAAATCAAAAAAACAAAAGAAGAGTAGAGTTGATATGGAAGAAAAAGAAGATGAAACAATTAATACCATTTCAAATAATGCGTATGAGCAAGGAAGATTAAAGATACTATCAGCTAAAGAAAGAGATTTTATCAATAATGCCATATATGAAGAAATGAAAATTAAAGGTAGAAAGCTTGTAAAATGTGAAATGAAAGAAGTTTTAAAAATTGCTCGAAAAAAG
This sequence comes from Enterobacter cloacae complex sp. ECL352, assembly GCF_020149545.1. NCBI lineage: Bacteria > Pseudomonadati > Pseudomonadota > Gammaproteobacteria > Enterobacterales > Enterobacteriaceae > Enterobacter > Enterobacter cloacae complex sp. ECL352. The sequence goes on along the minus strand of NZ_CP083709.1, from coordinate 621,012 downwards.
ATCCTCAACAATCGTATATCTTGTCAGATCAAAAATGAAAGAAATAAAGAAAGGTTTGAGGCAGAGTTTGAATGGAGAAAACCAGTGCCATTTCGTCGTTAAAGCATTCATTAATGATGATATTATAATTTTTTATAAGAGGTAATACATGAAAAAATTGAAAACAAAAAACTTGAAGGAAAGTGAGTTTATAAGACATATAGAAAACAATCCTGTTGTCTCAACGGCTCTATGCGAGAAATATGGAATCTCTACTGAAACAATTGCCTATGCTTTATATGTTCATAGCAATAACTTCTTTCTTAAAAACGACTACGTTCAGGATGACATTCACTATGATATAGTTAAAAACAATTTAATAATAATGAAACCCACGCTTAGACAATATTATAGAAGAACAAGGCAAGTAGATTATAACGGATATACTTTTTTATCAGGAATTAAAGAATATCAAGACTATTGTATTTTGTTGACGCTTTGCTGCTACCACTGGATAGCTGATGTATTTACTGTCTATAATCATAGTGAAAAAAGTCAATTTATCGTTGATATTGCCAATGATCTTCTGAAAAGGAGTGTAGATCATTTTTCAGTAGAGCATGAAAATGTTATCAACTGCTTTAACATTTTAAAAGAAAAGTTCCCATCGTATAAAAAGAAATAATAATCCAATTATTCAAATATCCTCATTGACTAACATATTTATAAGAAATATATATGTATCATGGAACTATAAGAGGATAGAAAATGAGTGATATTTCAGATAAAGAACAAACCAGAAAGAAACCACGAATAAAAAAGACACTGGAACAGCAATTAGCATCTGCTCAGATGCGTTTAAATCGTTTACAACATAAGTCTAAGAAAGAGTCTAAACAGATAGAAACACGCCAGAAAATAATTTTAGGTGCGGAAGTTGCCAAGGCTCTCGATTGTGATGTTTTTACAGTGGATAAGGATCTTGTTTTAGGTATGCTACTAGAGATACCTCACCTACATCCAGATGATAAAGAAAGGTTTAAAAGAAGCGGAATGTTATTTCTGGCTAGTATGAAAGGCCGAAAAACTTAATGGAATATAGAAGTCATTGTATAAGTATAAAATGTTATATGTATTCAACTTTCATTGAATTAAATTTGACATTATTTTATATTAATTGTATTTTTTATTTTATCATCACAGATGGATAACTCCATATTCAAATCTTGTAAGCTGTGGTGGTATTTAATAAAGTCATGGGGGTATCCTCCCGATAAAGCGACCGTAAGTGAACACGGTCTTTTTATTTTCTGTTAGGTAATCCGCTTATCGGCTACTTTGTATATAATATTTTTTAAGTGGTTGCGTTTATTTTTAAATTTATTATTTTCTTTATATCATTTTATTAAACAATGGAGATATAAAGGAAATGAAAAATACAGTATTAATTAAAAACATAAAAAGTAAAAAAGGTTTCTCACTTTTAGAACTATTACTTGTTCTTGGTATTATCGCAGCGTTAGTGGTAGCAGCATTTATCGTATATCCTAAAGTGCAAGCGTCTCAACGTGCACAGGCTGAAAGCAATAACATAGCAACAATCCAAGCTGGTGTTAAAGCGCTTTATACTTCAGCTTCAAGCTTTACTGGTCTTACAAACTCTGTAGCTGTTCAGGCAAAAATATTCCCAGATAACATGTTAAGTGGTTCTGGTTCTTCAGCAACACCAATAAATGCATTCAAAGGAAATGTTGTGGTTGAATCAGCAGATACAGGACCTTCTGCGGCTGCAGGTTCCTCATTCACCATAACATATAAGAATGTCCCTGCAGCAGAATGTACAAAAATTATTACAGCAGCGGCAGGCAATTTCTATACGGCAGGAGTAGGCACGGTCGGTAATGTTAAACCTGCTGGCGGTGTGCTGGATGTCGCAGGAACGGCTACACAGTGTCAAAATGGTGGAAATGATAATACATTGATCTTCACTTCTATTTAACAACAATGTTTTAATAAATTATTTTTTTTGGCTCCTTATTTAAAGGAGCCTTTTTAATCATCTATTGGTTTTTATTCTTCTATATAGTTCTTCTTCCATCTTGATTTTTGTTTGTTATTTGATAATTAATTAATACGTGAATATAAAAATGGCGATGAAAATGAAAATTAAAAAAGGATTCTCTTTACTAGAATTAACTCTTGTTTTAGGTGTTGGGACGATGGTGGCTTTTATGAAGTTTCAGGATATGAAAAATGAACAGGAGAGTATAATGGCTTCTGCTGTCGGTCAACAAATGAAACAGATCGGTGAAGCAGTCAATGGCTATATAAATATCCGTTATGATAAGTTGTCAACCTTATCCAATGCTGCCGGAACAGGAACCGATCCGGGTCCAAGAACCTGTTCAGGTTCAGTATGTAAAATTACTTACCAGACATTGATTAACGAAGGTTTGCTACCTTCAACCTACACAGGCACTAATGCTAATAAATCCTCGTATAAAATCATATTAAAACGAGATGGAACTTCACCTAACTATGTTATTAATGGTCTTATAACGACATCGACGGCATGGATTGAAGGCGGAAAAACACGTTATGATTTATTAGGGAAAGCCATGCAAACAGCGGGTATTGACAGTGGTATGACGCAATCCTCATCCTCAGTATCAGGTTATTCAGGTGCTTGGTCTAATAATGCTACTGATTTTAATAATATTACTCAAGCGGGATTGTTAGGGTATAGGGTTGGATATGATTCAGCTATGTATTCTGTTTATCTTCGTCGTGATGGGACATTACCTATGACGGGAGATTTGGATATGGGTGGTAAGAATATTAATAATGCTCAAAATATTACTGCGTCTGGTGCCACAACCTCTGGAACATTAAAATCAATGGGGGATACTAATGTGGGTGGTAATCTTACTGTTACAGGAAATTCCACCATGACAGGATCATTACAGGTCAATAATAATATCAATGCAACAGGTAATGTTAATGCTGGGAATTGGGTATGGGCAAAAAATGGCTATGGTGATTCAATAGGGTTTGGTGGAGATGCTTTTCCGGGGGGGTTGGGGCCAGATTATGAATTACTACTTGGCGCAAATAGGCCATTAACTATTCATTCCCCAAATTCTAATCGTGGTCAAGATGTGATATTAGATATTGACGGAAACACGCGAATACAAACAAAGTTAGCTACAAATTCGTTGAATCCTAACGATATACCATCAGGATGGGAAGGTGGCTTGAGAACTCAGGATGTTTATGGTTCTGGTACAATTGGTGCGGGAATAGGAGGTAACGTTAACGCTTATATCAACAGTGCAGGCAATATATATGCTTCTGGGAACATTACTGGTTCAACATTAGATTCTACTGGAAGAGCTACAGTTGGGGAATATCTTCAGGTTAATGGATTGGCTACAAGCGGACAACCATGCTTAAATAATGGTTTACAAGGAAGAGATGCCGAAGGTTCGGCATTAAGTTGTGTTAATGGGTTATGGGTAAAATTTAAATTTAATGAAAAGATATATAGTGTTGTATTTGAATCTTCCACCACTGGAAGTGGTGATGTTTATAAAACATTAAATCTTGGCAAACACCTTCTGTGTGTTTTTTCAGGAGATCAGTCTACTGATATGGCAACTAAACACTCTGTTGTTTATCGTTCAGGCGACACATGGATTTTAGAAATGAGGGTTACTGGTTGGAAAGCAGGTGTTGTTACATGGGCAAGAGCGTCTTGTTTTGATTGAAATATAAGGTTATAATATTATATCGAATTTTCATAAGAAATTTTAGGAGTATAGGGTTACTATAGCTGTAGCTAGCAACGGAAGACAAAATCCAAATCAGATGTGTTTTTTTATATTTTAATTTTGTAAATTATAAACTGGCCTCCTAAAAGGCCAATTTATATAATTTAAAGGCTGCTCATTATTTCTGTAAGAACTGTGGCTCGAACATATTTTGCCGCATTGATTTTTTCTGCTTTTAAAGTACTAAAATGCGCTGTTCCACAGGCTATCTTCGCATCTTCTTCATTACCAAGACCAATGTGTTTACTTTTTGTCTCTACAACAAAGTAAATATGTTCTTCACCATTGTCTTCAATAACTAAGGCCCAGTCAGGATTGTAAGTCCCTAATGGTGTCGGGATTTTAAACCAGCCGGGAAGCTTCACATAAAGCTTAACTTCATCCTGTTCTTCGAGTTCTTGAGCGAAACGACTTTCGACTTCAGAATCTTTAGGAACATATTCGTAAACTGACTTAGACGAGGTTTCGAAAAGATTGCGGGCATATCCTGTTAGCTCCTTATCCATAAAGAGGCTTTGCGCATACACCTCTCCTTTTAGTGGATAATATTTAATACCATCAACAATTGACAGGCGTTTACAGTAGTTGATTCGGCCTATAGCTTCACTGATGAACTGCTGTGGATTTTTAGCAAAATCAGCAAGTTTTTCACTCTCTTTAAGGATGGTGCATAAACTGCGTCTTGTCAGGCCTGTTTTTTCCTGTAGAACACCAAGAACATCTGGCAGTGGCTGTTCTTCAACATCAATAACAGAGCTTGTCGTTCCATTTGACTGAGCTTCAACACCAAGACCTGACTGGCTTTGTTTTATTGTGGCTTTACTGAAACTGACCATTGCTTTTGCTACAGGCTGCATTTCAGAAAGTGATTTCGTACAGGATTTAATCAATAAATCTTCATCAAATGCCAGACGATACAATGTTTTTTGACTAATGCGCTGCCATAATGCTTCAAATTCCGGGCTGTTTAAGACCTCTTTCCGGTATTTGATTACTTTACGCTCATCAGCATTATTTATATTGAGTCGTCCTGCTGATTTACGCAGGATAGATTCAATTTGCTCCTGAAGGGTAAGGAACTTTTCGCTAACAGTAAAAGTGCCATCGAAAAGAGTCTCTTTCAGTGTTTTGGTGATTTTCCCGGTTTTTTCCAGATAACCTTCAGCATGTAGTTCAGACCATATCTCCTGTGAAGCGATGATACCTACAACTTGTGAGGAATCAGAGTATATCAGATGGGCAAACGCATCTTTTTCGACGATGCCAAAACGGATGCCTGTTTCGTTCTCAATTTCAGACTGTAAGCGCTCGGCGTAGGCTTGATAATTTTCACTGGCAACTACAGTCAGAATGTTAATGCTGTCATCCCGGACACGCTCACCATCTTGGTTAACACACAGGCGAAGCCCACGGCCTAATGTCTGACGGCGTTCGCGTTCACTCCCCATCTCACGAAGGCTACAGATCTGGAATACATTTGGATTATCCCAGCCTTCTTTCAAAGCAGAGTGTGAAAAAATAAACCTCACTGGATTCGAGAAACTCAAAAGCTTCTCTTTATTTTTCATGATGAGGTTATAACCACGTTCAGCATTTTCACGGCCTGTATTATTGCTTTCGCTTGTTTCAGCCCACGCACCTTTTTTATCAATGGAGAAATAACCATCATGAACGTCTTTAGCATGTTCTGGATGAGAAGGGAGTAAATCTTTATATGCAGGGCTTTTGATGGCTTTAAGGTATTCTTCCTCAAAGATACGGGCATATTCTCCCGGCTCACGTTGTCCTTCTTCAGTGAACTGACGGTAGAAATCAACCTTATCGATGAAAAACAGGGTAAGAACCTTGATTTGCTGAGTATTCAGGCGAAGTTCTTTATCCAGATGTTCACGGATTGTACGTCTGATCATATGACGCTGGATGAGCATAGGGTCAATATCCCCCACGACATCACCGACTTTCATATAGTAGGTATCAGAAGGTGTTTCCAGTGTAAGATAACCCTCTTTGCCAGTTCGGATCTCGCTTATCCGGTAACCCTGATAAATATCACGTCCTGTTTCGTCATCGAGTGTCATACCGTCATATACGGTAATCTCTGAACGATTTACGTTCCCTTTTTTATCGGCTATATCAACAAGAACAGTACCACTGATAACATTTTTCTTACTATTAATACTGACCAGTTTCACATAAGGGCTGTTGCTTGCATTCTGGACTTCAAGCCCGGCAACCTCGATCTGTTTGACCAGTTTTTGGTTGTAAGCATCAATGGCATCAAGGCGGTACACCATATGATGTTTATGCACATGCGTTGCTGAATAGCGTAAGGTGAACATAGGGTGCATAGCATCAAGTGCGGTTTTACCCGCACCGTTCAAGCCACCATCAACACTTTGCGGTTCATCGACAATAATAATTGGACGTGTAGCACGGATTAAATCAATGGGCTTATCCAGATCGTCCACAGTTGTTTTTTCACTGGACTGATAGAGCTTGTTAACATCTTTTTTGTTAATCGCACCCACAGTCATTACCATGATCTGCATAACAGAACTGGTTGCAAAATTTCGAACATCCGCAGGTTTTGCCGAATCATACAGATAGTATTCGTATGGAACTCCCGCATACAGGCTTTTGAAATGTTCTTCAGTTATTTGTAGTGTTTTATAAACGCCTTCCTTGATAGCAACGGAAGGAACAACAATAATAAATTTACTCATGCCATAGCGTTTATTCAGCTCCAGCATGGTGCGAAGATAAACATACGTTTTACCTGTCCCTGTTTCCATTTCGACAGTAAAATCATGGCTGTCGAGCACAGGTGAAGGTGGAAGCTGGTTTTTTAACTGAACATTGTTCAGATTTTTAAGCAGTACATCATCTTCGGGTATTTGTGGGTTAACAGGCATTGAACCTGTTGCGCCTTCAAATGAGAGTGCACCCTGAGCTGGGGCCAGCACAGTCATTTCGCTTTCCCATTTCTCTTGCCCTTCAAACAAATCACAGACCGAAGTTATGGCGTTTTGCTGATAGGTAAGGTCAGATTCAAAATGTAGTTTCATCTCATTCCCTTACAGGCTGTGCAGGTTAGTCAGGCCATGCTGTTCCAGAATGGCGCAAAGATTTGTTTTAGCAACGTTATTTTCAAATGCGTCATCAAGGAAATAGCAGACAGTATCTTTGCCAGCTTTCAAACTCTTATGCCAGTCGATGATCCCCTTGGTCAGTTCTTCTACTGAAGATGCAGGGATTTGTTTAGCAAAGCAGGTAAACAATTTTCCACCGTCAACACAAGAAACGGTTAATCCATCAAACTGACGGGTTTCAATGTTAACACTCAAGTCAATGCCACGCTTTAGCATTAACTCTGTGAGCAAATCTTCTTCACTACGGCCTTCAAGGATTGGGCTTACATAGGCATCTATCTGTTCTGAAAGGGTTTCTGCTGTGGCTTCCCACGGACGGATATTAGATGTATCGAGTTTGAAAACACGAAAACCAACGTCACCATTCCAGTCTGGATTATCTTCACGAACCTTTTTACCTGCTCGGCGCAGACGTTCTTTAGTTATTTCAGTGATATTTACTTTTTTTCCATTTTTATTACAGAATTCGTAAGCGATTTTTTGTTCTTTCACACTTGTATGTAAACGCTCTGGCAACTGAACAAGGATAAAGCGTCTGTTGGCACTCTTTTGCGCATTAATGTCATAAACAGAATGTCCCGTGGTTCCAGAACCAGCAAAAAAGTCCAAGATAAGATCGTCTTCTTTTGTAAAGTAATTAATCAAGCGTGCTATATCTTTTCTGCTTTTGGGGTTATCGAAAACTTTCTCACCCATTAATGATAAAAAATCCTGAGTAGAAGTTTGTGCATAACTATAAAAAACACTAGGTAAAACTTGTCCTTCACTCTCAAAAAGATATGATGCAATTCTAGCTGATGTTGTATGATCAGGCCCAAATACGACTTTCCCTTTATTGTACTCCTCCCAGAATCTCAATTCATTTGGATAAACCCATCCTCTTGAAGGAACTGGAACTGGTTTTTTTGTTATAGGATGCAAAACTTCGTATCTTGGTCCATTTCCGCCGGGCCAGCTTATATTTCCATCGTCTCGATATGGTCCCCGAGAACCAACTTTTACAAAACGCATCATGCGTCTCTTGGGATCTGATAATGGAATGTTATCAAACCATTTAATCCATCCGGATTTTATTTTATCCCAATCGTCGCCATATTCCTTAACTAATCTTTTATATATTACCTTGGCTTCTTCTAATCCTTCTCTCTCTTCTCTTAAGACTATGTTGTTATTTATTAATGACTGAATATCTTTAGCGTAAACCAACATATACTCATGGCCTACAGAAATAAACTTGGCATCATTTTTTCTATTTCTATCCCAAACCAGAGTGCCGAGGTGGTTTTCTTCTCCGAAAATTTCATTTAGCACGATTTTAAAATTGCTCAGTTCCGCATCATCGATACTGGCAATAAATATACCATCATTCCTAAGTAAATTTTTAGCAAGTTTTAATCTGGGGTAAATCATATTTAACCAGTCAGTATGATAACGCCCACTGGTTTCTGCGTTTGTGGTGATTCGTACCCCATCTTCTGTTTGTCCTGTCATTTCAAGATAATTTTTCATGTTATCTTGGAAGTTATCAGAATAAACAAAATCTTTCCCGGTGTTGTAAGGAGGATCGATATAAATAAGCTTAACTTTTCCGGCATAACTTTTTTGAAGAAGTTTTAACACTTCAAGGTTATCACCTTCGATCATGAGATTTTTGGTGTTATCCCAATCAACACTTTCATCTTTACATGGGCGTAAGGTGCCACGAGAAGGGGTAAGCGCAAGCTGACGAGCCTGACGTTTACCATGCCAGTTCAGGCCATAGCGTTCTTCTTTGTCGTCTACATTTTCACCCAAAAGCTGCTTTAAAACCTCAAAATCAACACTGTCTTCATTAAAAGCTTCAGGAAACAATGATTTAAGTTTGGTGATGTTATCGGCAGTGATATTCATTGATTGCAGTTCGGGCATTTCAGGCGAAAGTTTGTTCATTGACCATTCCACGTATCTGTATCAGGTTACTGTGTGATGGGGGATATTTTACGGTAAATAGTGCATTTCATCAATGAACAGTGTGCTACAGATTTCTTTTTAAATCATTATGTTAATGCATTTATTGAATGTCCTGTCCTTGTGTTAGTACAATTAGCTTTTATGCGTCTACCAAACATTATCAGGATGTGATGATGGCTAAACTGAACAAGAAACAACTTGCTTTACTCAAGGAAATGCCTGCCGATCAACTCATGCAAATAATTTGTGATATTGCAGAGAGTAATGGTCAGGCAAAATCCTTTATTATTAATAAATATCTGTTAACTCCAGAAGAATCACTGAAAAAGGCTGAGGCTGAATACAAAAGGGTAATTAAAACAAAACGCTTTTATGATTATTATGAAGCAGCGGTTTTTTTTGAGGGGCTATACAGGAATGTCATATTTCCACTTGAAAAGACGGTATCAACGCTGCCTGAAAAAACCGAGGCGTTTTGCCATGATTTACTGCTCTCATTTGATAAAATCAGCGAAATTGCTGATACATCAGATGGATCATGGATGGACTATTATAATGGTGCTGTCGAAACATGGTTAAAATCCCTGTCCCTACAAAAAGACAAAAGCATTGATGTTATAGCGGATAAAATACTTTCCGTGCTTAAAGGTGATGTATATTTTAACTTTGATATTTTTGATAAGTATAAAAAAGAGCTGGGATACAATGTTATTCGTGCTTTAAGGGAAAGTCTTCTTAAGACAGGTGATGTTAATTATGCTGTTGAGTTAAGTCTGTATATCAGGGATGTTGATTTCATCAGGCAATGCTTTGAGAAAAGAAAACTGAACCAGCCAGAATACATCATTAAGTTTGCTGAGTTGCTGGTTGATGAACTGTGTACTGAGGAGGCCATTCAGGTTCTCAATAAAATCAAAGAAGATAAATCAGTTGATCAGGCAGGGCTTCGTGATAAATGGACTGAGGTGTTGGCTCTGGCGTTGATTGAAGAAGGCGAGATTCAGCAGGCAAAAACAATTTGTATAGACGGATTTAAGAACAGGTGTGATGTTATTTTTTATAATATCTATAATCGGGTAGAGAAAAATAATGACTCACTGGATTTGTTCTCTGGCATAGCAAAGAAAAAAGGCTTTCCGTTTGTTATTCTTTTCTTGTCCGGGACAGATAGTTATGGAAAACTTGATTCTGAAGTCATGAATGCGAGTGAAAATGAAATCGCAGAGATGATGTCTTTATTACGCGGTTCTTTTGTTCGTACCTTATCGAGTGAGCTTTACAGGCATGGCTATGCATGTTCTGCAACTCTGCTCCGTAGAGTGCTGGCAGAGGACAGTATCAGCCGTTCTCAGAGTAAATACTACACCTATGCAGCATCTGATATGAAAAAAAGCATTGATTACAGTAAAGATATTACATGGACTAAAAAAATCCCTTCTACAGAAGAGTATTTAAAATCCCTGTTTATTGAGCACAAAAGAAAATACGCACTCTGGGAAATAATGCTGGAAAAAATCGCTGGTTTAGCGATAGAGAAAGATTCAGTATCATATTCAGCATAGACTGTAATTAAGCATGAAGTTGAAAGGCCGCGAACGGCCTTTCCCTTTATTTATTTGAAGCAAACTCAAACGGCCTGACCATATCGTTGCTGTTAGCATCAAGGAAATCAGCCCACCACTGCAACATCAGACGACGCTGATCAAGATGTTTTGCCTTGTGGGTATAAGCAGCACGGACGCTGTTGCTTTCCTTATGGCTCATTTGAAGCTCTACAGCGTCTTCTGACCATAGCCCGGACTCAATTAAGGCACTACAGGCCAGAGTGCGGAAACCGTGTCCACAGATGTCCTGCTTCGTGTTATATCCCATATTACGCAGGGCTTTGTTGATGGTGTTTTCACTCATGGGTTTAAACGAGTCATAACAGCCAGTAAAGATTAACCCATCATCTTGACCTTCTTCATAAGTCAGTTGTCGGATCTCTTTGAGTATCTTCATGGCCTGCTTACAAAGGGGAACGAAGTGCTTACGCTTCATTTTAGCCCCACGAGTCGAATGTTTGACGTTTTCAATTGCTTCACGCTGTTCGGGTATCACCCATAACTTACTTTTGAAATCAATTTCTGACCAGCGAGCGAAACGCAACTCACTGGAACGAATGAAAATCATCAGATTGAGCTGTATTGCCAGTATGGTTAACCTGCGGCCTTTGTATTCGGCAATTTTGTTCAGTAGCTGGGGTATTTCTTCCAGCTCAAGTGCAGGGCGGTGTTCAGTTTGTGGTTTCTGAACTGCACCTTCCATATCATAGGCTGGGTTATGGCGTATCAGCTTTTGCTGGACGGCATGACGCAGGATTGCCGTAATGTATTGTTGAATGCGCATGGCAACTTCAAGATAACCAAGAGCCTCAACTTTTTTCACCGGAACCAGCAGATCACCCGTATCCAGTTCGGCAACATCTTTGTCACCGATTACCGGGAAGACATAAGTTTCAAGGCGCTTCCATACGGCATCACCATAATCATCAGACCATTTTGTTTTCGTGGAGAACCACGCTTTGGCTACTGTTCTGAAGGAGCGTGTATTATCACGTTTGGCTTTAAGCTCTTTAACCTCTGCCTGTTTCTTTGCATTAGGGTCAATACCCTGAGCCAGAAGCCTTCTGGCCTCGTCACGGCGTTGTCTTGCGTCAGAAAGAGAAACTGCAGGGTAAACACCAATAGAGAAGAGTTTTTGTTTCCCTTCGAAGCGGTAAGCCATTTGCCAGTATTTCGAACCTTTAGGGGTAACACGAAGGAACATACCAAAGCCATCAGTAAGCTTGTATTCCTTCTCAAGGGGTTTTGCATTTTTTGCTTTAATATCAGTCAGTGACATGAAAACACCCCCTCATTTGTTGGTAAAAGGGAAATCGAACCAGCATTACCAGCATTTTTACCATCAAAATGATATGGCTTCGAGTGGTTTTTAATGAACGAGGGTGAACGACTGAGAGGGGATAACCAATTGATAGAAATGCAGAAAGCAGACGTTAGTGAACGTCTGCTTTCTTGAAAATGGCTCCTCTGACTGGACTCGAACCAGTGACATACGGATTAACAGTCCGCCGTTCTACCGACTGAACTACAGAGGAATCGTGTGAACGGGGCGAATATTATCGACCTGCGTTCACCTTGTCAAAGGGGGAAATTAAACTTTTCGTTCGTTTGCCGACAATTTCAGCAAATCGCTGATTTTATAGCAAATTCGCGTTGAAATCACACAGCAAAATGCGCCGCCCGCAGGCGGCGCGCAGGATCAGAACAGTACGGAGTAGTTCAGACCAAACGTTCGTCCGCGGCCTTTGTAGGTATACAGCCCCGGTGCGCCGTAGGTTGGGCTATACAGCCCCGGCGCGCGCTGGCCCCAGGCGGTGGTGTAGTCTTTGTCCAGCAGGTTTTCCACGCTGAAGCTGACCTTACCCACCGGCAGGGCGTAGCTGCCCAGGAAGTCGACCGTGTTATAGCCATCGATCTTCTTGCCGTCGGAATCTGACACGTCAAAGGTCTGCGTGCTCTGTACGCGCAGGGTCCAGTCGCCCGGCGCCCAGTTGACCCAAGCGCTGGCTTTCGACGGGCTGGCGCTGTCAACCGTCAGCTTCTCCCATTTGCCGTTTTCGCGCGTTTCAGACTTGATAGCGTTAAAGTTCGCACCGGTGCTCCAGTCGCTGTCGGTGAAGAAATAGTCCACCTGACCTTCCACCCCGTAGATACGACGCTTGTCGTCTTCCAGATTGATGGTCATATCCGTCTTGTTGATGGTGATGGTTTTATCCGAGAGCGAGTAATACGCTGCAACCTGCGTGCGCAGGTTATCGCCGGTGTAGCGCCAGCCCAGTTCATAAGCGTTGACCTTGATACCGTCCAGCGTCGAGTCGTTCACATTGACGCTGTTCAGCAGGCGATAGTGACCGTTGCTGAGCTGATAGGTGCCGGAGCCGTAGTACTTCGCCAGGTCCGGAATTTCGAAGCCCTGGGAGAAGTTAAACCACAGCTGCTGCTGTTCGGTCAGGCGACCGAGGATCCCGGCGTTAAACAGGAAGTTGTTGTAATCGGTTTTCCCGCCCGGCACCGCGTCGGCGGAGGTGGCTTTCCCGGTGGCGATGGCCTGCTGCTGGGTATAACCGACAAAGTCGTCCACCTTGTTTTCGGTGTACTGATAACGCACGCCGCCGCTCAGGGTGATGGCGTCAATGTCGTAGCTGGCCTGCAGGAACGGGGCGAGGTTGGTGATGCTGTAGCCCGGGTAACGGCCCACGTTGTAGGCGTTATCCAGCTCCATGCCGCCGCTCGCCGCAGCCTTGCTCAGGTTGAAGAACTGCTGGTTGGCATCGAAAGTTTCGTGGTCGGCATCCACACCCCAGGCCAGCGTTAAATCGTCCACCGGCTTGCTGTTCAGCGTCAGCTTGCCGCCGTAAAAATCGGTTTTCTGCTGGGATGCGCCGATGCTGCTCACCACGCCTTTGGTCAGGGTCGGGAACGGATAATAGGTCAGGCTCTCGTCGCGATAGTAAATCTGCGCGACCAGATCCTGGCCCCAAAAATCGGTATTGGAGTACTGAAGGTTAATCAGATGGCGCTCGGTGCCCGGTACGCGGTCAGAATCGAGATTATCTTTGTTGTACGCGGTCGCATCGCCCGTTACCGCCGAGAAGTTCTTCCCGAGATACAGCCCATGCTTGCCGTCGGACTCGCTCTTGTAGTACTGGGTCGTCAGCTGCAGCTGCTGACGATCGTCAATGTTGATGGTGCCTGTTCCCATCACATCAATACGGTCGGAATACTGGAGGCCGGTCTGGGTGTTATCGATAATCACCTCGTTGCCTTTGCCGTCATACCAACCGCCGTAGCGCTGATATGACACCGACAGACGACCGGAGGCGTTGTCGTTGCCGCCGCTTACGGCTGCCGACACGTTCTCATCGTGATCGTTATGGCTGTTAAACCCGCTTTTTGCCCCGGTCTGGAACTCAACTTCGGTTTCCGGCTGGCCTTTTTTGGTGACGATGTTCACCAGGCCGCCGGTGCTGCCGCCGCCGTAGAGCGAGGTGGCGCCGGAGATCACTTCGATACGGTCAATGTTGAACGGATCGATTGAGTCCAGCTGGCGGCTGTCGCTGCGGGACGAGTTCAGGCGAACGCCGTCCACCATCACCATCATGGAGCGGCCGCGCAGGTTCATGCCGTAGTTGGTACGGCCCTGGCTGCTGACGTCCATGCCCGGGATCAGCTGCGCCAGCACCTCTTTAATCTCTTTCCCGCCCTGAACCTGCTGCTCAATTTCAGCCCGCTCAATGACCCAGGTGGTCTGCGCCATCTCCGCCACGCTGCGGTGCGCGCGGCTGGCGGAGACAACGATATTTTCTTCCTTTTGTTCTTCCGCCCACGCAGAGGTAGAAAGCATTGCAAGCAAGCAAGGATTTAAAACCCAAAGATGAGAACGTTTCATTGTTATGTTGATCCTGATTGTGTGTGTCAGTACTCGGTGGTTTTTGCTAATGATTTAAAAACCGGGCTGCTGTCCGGGCTGGCGGTGGTGCGCCAGTGGATAACGCCGGGTGTGGTGGCCAGCTCAAACGGCTCGTCCGCGTGCGCGCGATTAAGAATTCGCGCTGCGCGCCAGGCCATCAGGCTGAGCTGGGGTTCGGCAATGCCGAGACGGTGCATCCCGGCGTTCACGGCGAACAGGCGGTTGCTCTGCGGGCCGTCCCATTCGAGGGTGAAATCATTGTTAATGCAGAAGGCTTCGTCCGTGTCCAGATGCAGGCGGTGAGACAGCGGCGCGAGGAACGCGGGCTGCACGGCGCGGTAGCCGGTGGCGAAAATCACCACGTCGCTCTCCAGCTGCTCGCGGCCGCCGTCGAGGTGATGCTGAATGCTCAGGCGATGGCCGTTTTCCTGGCGCGTCAGCGCCGTCACCGAGCGGGACGGCATCAGGTGTGCCCAGGGTTTTTCACGCAGCACTTCAAAGCGGTGGTACATGGCGCGGTAAATCGCCAGCAGGGACTCGGTGGTGATCCCGTCGGACGTCATTTTCTGCTCGTGCAACATCTGACGACGGGCCTCTTCATCCAGCGTGGAGAAGCTGTCCACATACTCCGGCGTGAAATACTCGTTCGCAAAGGCGGCTTCATCCAGCGCGTTGTAGTTATTGCGGCGCGATACCCAGTTCAGGCTCAGCGGCTGGCCCCATTCGCCGCGGAAGATATTCAAAAACAGGTCGGCCCCGCTCTGTCCGCCGCCGACGACGGTGACGCGCTTGCCCGTGAGATCCGGCGTGCGCAGCATCATCTCGCTGGCGTGGAAGCAGGTTTCGTCCTGCGTCGTGACGCAGTCAGGCAGGTTGATCTGTTTGCCAATCCCCACGCAGACGTGGCGCGCCAGGAAACGGTCGCGCTGGGTCACCACCTCAAACAGGCCGCTTTTCTCATCAAAGCTCACCTGCTGCACCTGCTGGCTGAAGGACAGATTGGTGAGGTTTTCCGCCGCCCAGCACAGGTAGTCCGCAAACTCTTCGCGGGAGACGGTGCGCTGCTCGGTGGTCAGGAAGCGGTAGAACTTTTTGCGCTGCACCAGGTAGTTCAGGAAGCTGTGGCGGTTGGTTGGCTCCACGGCGCTGACCAGATCCTTCAGGAAGCTGGTCTGCATGTGGCAGTCCGGCACCATCATCCCCGGGTGCCAGGAGAAATGCGGTTTACGCTCAAGGAACAGCGAGCTAAAGCCGTCCAGCCCTTCGGCCAGAGCGGCGATGCTGAGGTTAAACGGGCCAATACCAATGCCGATGAAATCATAGGTTTTCATTGCGCTGACTCCCGGGAGGCGAGAAAAAGAGGGTTATCAAGGTCGGTGACATAGTTCGGCAGCATGCGGCTGCCGCCGTCGTGTTCGGAGAAGGTCAGTTTGACCGGGTTGAGGATCACGCGAATAATCTGCGGCTTGAAGAGATCGAATTTGGCGAAGCGTTCTGCCAGATCCGGGTGCGCCGCCATATAACCCCGTAATACCCCGGCCAGAATCTGGTAGAAGCGCGTTTCGCTCACGCCGCATTGCAGGGTGAGGCGCGAGATAAAGCGCAGCACCGTCACAAAGTTGCCGGTTTGCAGGTCGTGAATAATGTAATCCGCGTTCAGACGCGCCGTGACGGCCTTCACCTGATCCGGCAGGCTCTGGGCCTGTGGGAAATCCTCATCCACCAGGCGCATATCGCCCTGGAAATCTTTCAGCAGGATGCGCTGCGGGACGTAATCCTTCATCACCAGCGTCACGTTCTGGCCGTGGGCGATCAGCGCCACGCCGTAGCGGCAGAGCAGGTGATAGAACGGGATCACCGTTGCCTCAAACAGCTTTTCAAGCCACGCGTCGGCGCTTAGCCCCGAGCGTTTAATCCACGCGTCGATCAGCGGGCGCCCGGCATTGTCGGTTTCCATCAGCGCCGCCATCAGCACCGCCTGTTCACCGTCTTCTAAATAACAGGACGGATTCTCGCGCCAGATCACCCCCAGCATCTCCTGATAGCGGTAGGGCGCTTTCGGCAATGCGGCGTAACCCGGATGCGACAGATATCCGGCGGCGGGTTCGCCAAGCACCTGCGCTCCGGAGCGGATCAGCGTGGCGTCGGTAGCGAACTGCTGCTGCAGCCAGCGCGAAGCCAGCGGCCCGGCAGCAATGTATTTGCCCGGGATGCCGCGATAGCAGGAGGTGTTGTAGATGGTCAGCGGAAGCTTGATGTCATACGGCGCGCGACGGCTGGCGTTGGTGAGCGTGCGCAGGGACTGCTGCGCCAGATACTCGTCGCCAAATTCGCCCAGTTCAACCATCTCACCGCGCGCCAGCTGCGCCAGGAAATGAATGGCGATCTTCTGCTGCCATTGCCACGGGTGCAGCGGCACCGGCAGCCAGCCGTCGTTGAGACCCAGCGCCTGCCAGCGGGCGTCAAAGCGGGTGCGCTCGGCGTTGTCCATGGCGCTCGCCAGCAGAGCGTTGATATCGCAATCGGCGTCGCTGCTCCAGACCAGATGCTCGCGCTGAACGGCAACCCAGTGCAGGCGAAAACGCCCGCGATACTCCGGCGCGTACTGACGCAGCGCGTCCAGCCCCCAGCCGCGGCGGCCTTTGTTGAAAATAAACTTCGGATGACCGCTCATCAGACACTGTAATTCGTCCGGGTCGAGGTGGATCAGCGCGTCCGCGTCCAGCGCTTCACGCGCCTGCAGCAGCTGCATGTCGCCGCGCAGCGTGGCGTAGAGATCTTCCATATGCTCTGCCGTTTGCGCGTCGCTCATCTCCAGCACCGTCGCCAGCTGCAGCAGCGCGCGTTCCGCTTCGACGGCTTCGCCGCTGGCGGCGATCAGGCTGTCCGGGTCGATATGCAGCCAGCCCCAGATCCCGCGCGCGGCGCGAAACTGCCAGGACTCGGTGCCCATAGTGATGCGCCAGCCGTCCGACGAAACCGGCTCAGCGCGCAGGGTGCGTTCGTACTCCAGCTCGGCGAGGATCTTCGCCACCATCTCGCGGTTCACTTTCTGCCAGAGCGCGTTCACAGTTCCACCTCGCTGAAGAAGCGGTGACGCTGGCTCACGATCAGGCGCGAGCGCTTGTGCGGGAAGTCGAACTCTTTCATCGTCTCAAAACCGGCGGAGGCCAGATGGCGGAACAGGCGCTGGTTGTCGAAGCGCGGCTCGGCGACAATGCGCGCGGTGCGCGGTTCATCGAGATACAGATAGTGGCTTAACCCGCGCAGCCAGCTGCGGATGTACTGCGCGCCGCGCCAGTTCTCTTCGCCCACCAGCATGTGCAGGCCGCGGTCAAACGGCTGCCAGCGGTAGTGGCGGCCAATGCGGTCTTCCGCCGCCCAGTAGAGCTCAAAATAGCCGAACGGCTGGTCGTCGAAGCAGCCGATAACCGGGTAGCAGTAGGTCGAGTCAAGCTGACGACGCAGGTAGCTTTCCTGTTCGGCCTGCGGGCCAGCCATCTCCCAGAAGGCGTTCACGCGCGTGTTGTTCATCCATTGGGTAAAGCGTTCGCCGTCCAGCGCCACGTCGGCCACGCGGAAGCTGAGGGTGCGCTTAATTGGCGGATCGTAACGACGGTACACTTCGCCCTGCGGGCGATGAGGACGCAGCGGGAAATACAGCTGACGGCTCTCATCAAACTGCATCCCGCCGCTGGCCCGTGATTGTTCGCCTTTCAGCCACAGCGGCAGCTGCCAGAAGGTTTCGCGTGCCAGATAGTCCCCGTGGGCCAGGCTAAACAGCGCCTGCGCCTGGGGTTCATCCTGCCAGGTCGCCCAGGGCAGGGTAATGCCGGTTAGCGCGGGTGCGGCAACAAACAGCTGATCCAGGGCTTCGACCAGCCAGCCGTCCGGGATCCCATTCAGACGCTCCAGCACCGCGCTGCCGTCAAGACCCAGCGTCAGCGGCAGGTTCTTTTCCGTGGCGGTGCAGCGAAAGCCGTAGCCGGAATGGACGATATTCGCGATGGCCATTACGCCTTCTCCTTGTAAAACGGGTTGCTAAAGTCGAAATAGATCACCGCCGGATCGGCGATGGTGTTTTCATTGCGATCGTGCAGGTAGCAGAAGAAGTTGCCTTTGCAGTTCCAGGTCGGGCTGTCCAGCACGTAGTCGAGGCAGCGGGTCTGCTTTGCCGTGCGGCGAAGTTCCGTCAGCGCGTCGCGCACCCGGGACATCAGGCTTTCCTCGCTGTCGAAACCTGCGGCGGCGAGGGCGGCGGTGACGGCAAGGGTAGAGTTCAGCAGCAGATAATAAGGGAAGTAGCGCAGCAGCTGGTTCTCACCGAAGCGGTTTTCCACCTCCGTTTCGCCCGCCTCTTTCAGCCACGCGTCGGCCCCTTCGGTCCACGCGCTGCCCTGGCAGTCGCGGTAGATCAGCCCGACGGGGAAATCCTGCTGCATCTCAACGAGGATATTTTGCTGGTGCGCCAGCAGGACCAGACCGTAGTCCGCCTCGGCGCTGAACAGCGGAAGTAATACGCGGTCGCAATAGGCGTCCAGCCAGCAGCGGGCGGCCTGGGCGAGCGGTAATTCCAGACGCTGGCTCAGACGGCGCACCGCGGAGGCCAGCAGGCTATCACCGCCGTCCGGCGCGGCCTGGGTCAGGCTCACCAGCACGTTGGTTTGTGTTTCAGGGGTATCGAACAGCAGGTTGACGCGCAGGGCCATCAGGCTCTCTTCCTGAACGATGCCGTTTTCGTCACGCAGCCCCGCCCAGCCGTCTTCCTGCATCACGCGCATGGTCGGGTAGCGAGCCTGCAAATCTTGCCAGCGTTCCGTTTTCGCCAGGCGCGCCAGGCGCATTCCGCGCTTAACCTCTTTGACCGACAGCGTGCGCACGGAGTTGGTCAGGCGCACGCTGAGGGAGAACTTAATCATGTCGCCGTTGGTTTCGCTGTACAGCGAGCGGGACGAGCTGGTGGGCAGCCACTGCGCGCCCGCTTCACCCAGATCCTGCAATGAACCGTTTGCCGCCAGACGCTGGCACCAGTCCTGCTCAAGCAGATAGTCGGCCTGCCACGGATGCATCGGCAGCAGCCAGCGTGTGTCGGTGAAGTGGCCGAGCAGCTCAGGCGCGCTCTGGGCCGCGAAGCGCAGCAGACGCTCGCGCAGGGAGACGTTCAGGCTGTCGCCAGCAACGAGCGTGCTCTCAACGGCAAACCAGCGCAGCGGGAAGCGGGAGGCGAAATCGGGCAGATAGCGACGCGCCTCGGTTTCGTTGAACGGCTCGTGCGACTTCGGTGCCGGGTGAAACGCGTGGCCGACCAGCAGCGCCTGTTCCGCCTCGGCAAACGTCAAAGGCCTATCGCGCAGGTTTGCCCAGCCGTGGCGCAAATCGATAGCCTGCCAGGTGTGCGCATGGCTTTCCAGAACGCGCTGCTTAAAACGCGCCAGCGTATCGGCATCCAGCGAGCCTTTTACTGACGGTTTTTCAAGAATTAAATCAACCAGTTGATCAAATGTGACGGCGTCACCGTCATCACTGTTGCTTTGAATAAGCGTTGCCGGGAAACGGTACTGATGATGCTGGGTAGGAGAGAAATAGCGTACCGGAACCCGAAGAGCCTGGGTCTGTGACAGCGGGATATGAATGTCCGGTAACGCATCCGCAGCGGTAGCGGGGAGATAGCGCCAGTCCTTCGTTTCGCGCAACAGGGCGTTTAAAAAACACTGGGCTGCAACGTCTGTACCGGCAGAGCGGGGCAGAGCACGCATAGATGTACCTCATTCCATGATTGATAATAATTCTCGTTATGATATTCATTCTGTTTACAGTCGCAACCATTTTTGCAATATTTGTTTTCATAAACTTCATGATTTCCACACATTTATTGACACTATGTTCACATTCTCATGCGCGCTGACTCAGAAACATTGACAGAAAACGTCACCTCAAAAGCCAACTGGCCCCTGGCGTTATGTGCGGGTTTATTAGGTATCGGGCAAAACGGCCTGCTGGTGATGCTCCCGCAGCTGGTGACTCTGACCGGGCTGTCGCTCTCGGTCTGGGCCGGTCTGCTGATGTTCGGATCCATGCTCTTTTTACCGGCCTCGCCCTGGTGGGGACGCCAGAGCGAGAGGCGGGGATGTAAGGCCGTGATGGTGGCCTCGCTGAGCGGCTATCTGGCCAGTTTCGCCGTCATGGCGCTGGTGGTCTGGGCGATGGCGGCCGGAAGGCTGGATACCGTCTGGGGACTGGCGGGGCTAATCCTCTCGCGCCTGCTCTACGGACTGACGGTCTCGGGGCTGGTGCCTGCGGCCCAGACGTGGGCTATTCAGCGTGCGGGGCTGGAGAAGAGAATGGCGGCGCTGGCGACGATAAGCTCCGGCCTCAGCTGCGGACGTTTGCTCGGCCCGCCGCTGGCGGCGCTGATGCTTAGCGTCAGCCAGGTGGCGCCGCTCTGGCTGATGGCGATCGCGCCGTTAATCGCGCTGCTGCTGGTGCTTCGCGAAGCCGCAGACCCGCCGCTGCCGCCGGTGGCGCACCAGGCGACCCGGCTGCAGGCATCCATGCTGCCGTTCCTTCTGCTGGCGCTGCTGCTGGCGGCGCTGGTGAGCCTGATGCAGCTTGGCCTGTCACCGCATCTTAGCCCCCTGCTGGAGGGCAACGCCCGGGAGATCAGCCATCATGTTGCGCTTCTGCTGAGCCTGGCCGCGCTGGCCACGCTCGCGGCGCAGTTTCTGGTGGTCCGCCCGCAGCATTTCACCCCGGTGACGTTACTCTGCATCGCGGCGGTGCTGATGGTGGCCGGGCTTGGGCTGATGACCGTCGCGGGTTTAACGCTGTTCTACGTGGGGATTGTTATCACTTCACTCGGGGCGGCGATGGCCACGCCGGGCTACCAGCTGCTGCTGAACGACAGGCTGACCACCGGGAAAGGGGCGGGCGTCATCGCCACCAGCCACACGTTAGGCTACGGCGTCAGCGCGCTGCTGGTGCCCGTGGTGACGCGCTTTTACGGCGAGCAGTCTTTGACGGTGGCCGCGTGGGGAATGGCAGTGCTGTTTTTAGCGTTGAGCATAGGGGTGCGGTCAACCGAGCGGACCCCTGCTGAAAAGCCTTAATGGATCTGGCGGGAGGAATGGCCGCCAGACTCCTCATTTTGCCGCAGACGCTGGAGCGGATCCTGCTGATAAAACTGGCAGAAACGCTGCCACAGCGCCGGGAAGCGGGGCGCGAAGAGCTCGGGCGCGCTGAAGAAATACTCCGAAAGCACCGCAAAACACTCGGCCGGGTCGGTTGCCGCATAGGCGTCAATGCTGGCCGCGCTTTCGCCGACCAGGTCTATTTCATCCTGGATGTTATCCATCGCCGCGTGCAGATCGTGCTCCCAGCCCGCCACTTCGCGAAGCGGGATCAGCGGTACTCCGCTGGCGCGATCGCCGTTGCGGGTATCGAGCTTGTGCGCCACTTCATGGATAACCAGATTAAAACCGGACGCATCGAACGAGTCCTGAATGTCGAGCCAGTTGAGGATAATCGGCCCTTGCTGCCAGCTTTGTCCGGACTGCACCACGCGCTGGTTGTGCACCAGCCCGATATCGTCCTGCCATTCGTCATCCACCACGAACGGCGCGGGATAGATAAGCACCTCGTGGAAACCGTCCAGCCACTCAATGCCGAGCTCAAGCACCGGCAGACAGAAAAGCAGGGCGATGCGCGCGTTTTTCAGGGGATCGAGTTCGAAACCCTGCAGTGGAACCAGGCGTTTTTGCTGTAAAAAACGATCCGCCAGCTGAACCAGTTTCGCTTGTTCATCCGGCTTAAGATTTGCCAGAACAGGGATCGTCAGCGCGTCATCCCATGGCAGCGCCATATCCCGGCCAGCCTCATTCGTTTTCCAGGGCCACTTTATCATCGCTTTGCTCGCAAACTCGTCACTTGAACAAAAATGGGAAAGTCAGGTTTGGTTAAGATGCCAGAAAATCGCTCACTGCGACAATTCCAGCCTGAATAAACTATCATTCGTACGTAGCGGTGGGTAGCGGTTTGCGGGCATCACCTTCATTTTGTGAAGTCTGTCGTAGCCTTAACCCACAGGTTCAGTGAAGAAATCAGTACGGTATTGAAAAATGAGCGATTTCAAAGGTAACAAGCAGGACCTGCCCAGCCGTGCGTGCGCGCACTGCCAGCGGCCTATGACGTGGCGCAAGAAATGGGCGAAATGCTGGGATGAGGTCAAATACTGTTCCGAGCGCTGTCGCAGGAGCCACCGTTGACCGAGCTGCGCCTGATCCTGGGCGATCAGCTTAATCCGCACCACAGCTGGTTTGATGCTTGTAATCCAAATGTCATTTACGTGATGCTGGAGCTGCGGGCGGAAACCGCGTACGTGCTTCATCACGCCCAGAAAGTGATCGCCATCTTTGCGGCCATGCGCGCGTTTGCCTCTGCGTTAAAGGAAAAGGGGCATCGGGTGAGGTATGTCCGGCTCTCTGACAGCTCTAACCGCGGCGCGCTGGAAGACAATCTCAACGCGCTTGTCGCGCATTACGGCGCGGACAGGGTGCTGTGGCAGGAGCCCGACGAATGGCGCCTGGATACGCAGCTGCAGGCGTGGGCAAAAGCGGCGTCCGTCGAAACGGCCTGCGTCAGCAGCGAGCATTTCTTCACCACCCGTGAACAGGTGAGCGCGTTCTTTGCGACGCGTAAAAGCTGGCGAATGGAGTACTTTTACCGGGAAATGCGTCGTCAGCACGGCATACTGTTAACCTCAGAAGGCGAGCCGGAAGGGGGAAAATGGAATTTTGATGCTGAAAATCGTAAACGCTGGTCCGGCGAGCCGCCCGCGCCGGGGGACTCGCGCCCGCGCCACGATTATTCAGCCTTATGGGCGGAGATCCAACGCTGTGGCGTAAACACCTTCGGCGAACCGCAGGCCGGGAATTTTCGCTGGCCGCTCAACCGTTCGGAAGCCAAAGCCAGGCTGGATGAATTTATCACTCACGTGCTCCCGCAGTTTGGCGCCTGGCAGGATGCGATGCACGCGGAGGAGCCTTTTCTTTTCCACTCGTTAATTTCATTCGCGCTGAACACCAAAATGCTTAATCCGCAGGAAGTGGTGGCTGCCGCCCAGCAGGCATGGCGTTCGGGCCATGCGCCGCTGCCTGCCGTTGAAGGGTTTATTCGACAAATTCTCGGCTGGCGGGAGTACGTGCGTGGGATCTACTGGTCGCAGATGCCGGGCTACCGGGAGCTGAATGCCTTAGACCAGCACGCCCCGCTGCCGGACTGGTTCTGGACCGGCAAGACGCAGATGCGCTGCCTGGCGCATGCCGTTGGGCAGTCGCTCACCGAGGCTTACGCCCACCATATCCAGCGCCTGATGGTCATCGGGAACTTTAGCCTGCTCAGCGGCCTGTCGCCGCAGGCGGTTCATGAATGGTATCTGGGGGTCTACATTGATGCCTTTGAATGGGTGGAGCTGCCCAATACCCTCGGCATGAGCCAGTTTGGCGATGGCGGGCTGCTGGCCAGCAAGCCCTACGTCTCGAGCGCGTCATATATTCATAAGATGAGTAACTACTGTCAGGGGTGCCGGTATCAACACAGCCAGCGTACCGGAGAGCTGGCCTGCCCCTTCAATGCCCTTTACTGGGATTTCTTTGCGCGCAACCAGGCGCGTCTGGGTAACAGTCCCCGCCTGAGCATTGTCTTTAAACAGCTGGCGGACATGAAGGAAGAGGAGCGGCAGGCCATTGCCGATCGCGCCGGGTATGTTCGCCTGCATCTCAACGAACTCTGACGTATTTTAACACCGCGCCGGTTGCGGTGGGTCAATAAGACGCTATTATTTTTGATTTTGCTGCGTTTTCCCTGACAGGACATCCAGACGCTATGCCCGTGAATTTTGACCTTAACGATCTTTATGCTTTCAGAGCGTTAGTGGAATACGGTAACTTCCGTGTCGCTGCTGAATCTATCTGCTTATCCCAGTCGGCGCTGAGCCGCAGGATTGAAAAGCTGGAAGCCGCGCTGGGAAACCGGCTGTTTGACCGTACCACCCGCCGCGTGGCCTTAACGTTATACGGGCAAAACTTTGCTGAACGCTCCGCGCAGCTGCTCGACAACGTTGAGTCAATGCTGGCGGACGTTGATAAGGTCAGCGAAGAGCGGACGGGGCTGATCACAGTTGCCACGGTTCCTTCCGCCGCCTGTTATTTTATGCCCGATGTGATCCGTCGTTTTCAGTCTCGCTATCCGCGGGTTCGTATTAAGCTCATCGACAGCAGCGCGGGGAATGTGATTGACGCCGTGGCCCGAAGCCAGGCGGATTTCGGCATCAGCTTCGCAGGAAACCTGCCGTCTGACATCGAATTTTTCCCGCTGGTGGAGGATGTCTATGTTGCGGCGTGCCGAAAGGATCACCCCCTGGCGCAGAAGAGTCATCTGACGTGGCAGGCCTTTTATCAGCAGGATTATATCTCCCTCGATAAAACGTCAGGTAACCGTAACCTGCTCGATCGGATGCTGGGGGATATCGTTCCCGAACGCCCAAGCGTCTGCGAAACGCGCCACGTTACCACGATGCTCGGCATGGTAGAGGCGGGGATCGGCATCGCTGCCGTTCCCGCCATGTCGATGCCGACGTCAGAGCACACGCTGCTGACGCATCTGCCGCTGGTGGCGCCGGAAGTGAAACGCACCGTGGGGCTTATCCGGCGCCGGGGGCGCATCCAGTCCTACATTGCGGCTGAACTGGAAAAGCAGATTACCGAGCAGTATCGCCGGACGTAACGGGGATCATCCCCGTATCCTGGATGACGGCCCTGGAGGGCGGTGAGGCGAGATAGGTCAGCAGCGCTTTCCCCTCCGCGGGATGTTCTGCATGGTGGGTGACCGCACCCGCGAAGCGCGTGATGTACTGCAGATTATCCGGGATTTTCCCGATAAAGGTGACGCCCTGAACCGGCAGCAGCTCGCTGACCTGCTGGAAGCCCACGGCGTATTTTCCTTTCGCCACTTCTGAGGCGACCGGGATACGCTCGACCATTGTCGCTTTATCCGCCACTTCCTTTTCAACCCCCAGCTTTTTGAACAACGCCTGGCTGACGTACCTGCCGCTGGCGCTGTCAGAGTAGGCGATGGAGCTGGCCTGCAGCAGCGTTTTACGCAGAGCCGCCTCGCTGCTGATATCAGGGACATCCGCACCTTTTTTCACCACCATGCCAACGGGGGAGTCCGCAAGTTCGGTTCGCGAACCCGTCTGGGTCTGGCCGGCTTTTTCGAGCTTCTCCAGCGCATCGCCGACCATAATCACCACGTCGGCTTTCTCGCCGCGCGCCAGTCGGTTTGGGATCGCCTGCGGCGTAGCGCCCATTGAGGGGCCGGGGATGATCACGATTTTATCCCCGGTCCGGCGTTCATAGTCCGGGGCCAGCTTTTCCAGGGCGGCTTTGAAGCCGCCTGAAATCATGACTTTCACGTCCTGGGCACAGGCATTAACGCTCAGGAGCGTCAGCACCAGCGCGCTGGCGATATAGCGATAAGTGCGTTTCATACTGCCCCCTGTGACTTGACGGTGTTTTGCAGCGATACCGCGCGGCGGCGGTAGAGGTAGAGCGTGGCCAGCAGGGCACACACGGCGGCAAAACTCATCCAGTAGCCAGGCGAGGCTTTGTCACCGGTGTATTCAATCAGCGCAGTGGACATGACCGGGGTAAAGCCGCCAAAGACCGCCGTTGCCAGGCTGTAAGCCAGAGAGAACCCCGCCACGCGCACTTCAGCAGGCATAATCTCCGTCAGGGCCGGGATCATCGCGCCGTTGTACAGGCCGTAGAGGAAGGAGAGCCACAGCAGCACGATCAGCATCATGGAGAAGCTGGGCGCGCTCGCCAGCAGCGTCAGGGCAGGGTAGCTGGTTGCCAGCGCCAGCAGGGCCATGGCAATCAGCACCGGCTTGCGCCCGAAGCGATCCGACAGCGCGCCGCCGACCGGCAGCCAGATGAAGTTAGAAATCGCCACCAGCAGCGTGACCAGCAGGCTGTCCGAGGCGCTGAGCATCAGCACCTTTTTGCCAAAGGTGGGGGCGTAGACGGTGATCAGGTAGAACGCGGTGGTGGTCATCGCCACCATCAGCATGCCCGCGACCACCACCTGCCAGTTGCCAAGCAGCGTTTTAAAGACCTGACGCATCTCCAGATGATGGCGGCGCGCGCTGAACTCTTCTGTTTCCTCCAGCTTGCGGCGCAGGAAGAAGATAAACGGCACGATTAAACAGCCGAACAGGAACGGGATGCGCCAACCCCATTCGCGAATGGCGCTCTCCTCCATCAGGGCATTCAGGGCAAAGCCCATCGCCGCGGCGACCATAATGGCGACCTGCTGACTGCCGGACTGCCAGCTGGTGTAAAACCCTTTGCGGCCCGGCGTGGCGATTTCAGCCAGATAAACCGAGACGCCTCCAAGCTCTGCACCGGCGGAAAAGCCCTGTAGCAGACGGCCCATCAGCACCAGCAGCGGCGCCCACAGACCGATGCTTTGATAAGAAGGGATAAGCACGATCAGAAACGTCCCCGCCGCCATGATGGAAAGCGTGACGATTAGCCCCTTTCTGCGACCTACCTTGTCGATATAGGCGCCAAGCACAATGGCCCCGATGGGGCGCATCAAAAAGCCCGCGCCGAAGACGGCGAAGGTCATCATCAGCGACGCAAATTCACTGCTCGCGGGGAAGAACGTGTGGGCGATGTAGGTGGCATAGAAGCCGAAAAGAAAGAAATCGAACTGCTCAAGAAAGTTGCCGGACGTCACGCGAAGTATGGCGCCCGCTTTCGAGCGTACGGTTGCAGGTGAGGTTGAGGAAAACATGGTTATCTCCAGTTTATTGTTGACGTTTTACGCGTCTGTTTTTGAAAACTGGATCAGGATGAGGAAATAGATAAGCGCAAATGCCGCATCGGCTGATGCACTTTTTGCATGAATCGCCTTCGCGGGATCAATACAATTAATTACAACAATAACTTAACAATTAATTGATTTTTTATTCACCACTTTTTGCTAAGTAGCTGATATTACGGTTTTGTGACATGACGCAGGCGCAAGTCTGACTGCGACTGCCGGGCAGCGTTGCGCCACCCGGCCTGTCTCAACCTAGCGCTGTGAACAACCCGCGCACTGTTTGTTCTGGATCTGCTGGAAGAAATCGTTGCCTTTGTAATCCACCAGGATAAACGCCGGGAAGTTCTCGACTTCAATTTTCCAGATGGCTTCCATTCCCAGCTCCGGATACGCGACGCATTCCAGGCTCTTAATGCTGTTTTGCGCCAGCACCGCTGCCGGGCCGCCAATGCTGCCCAGGTAGAAGCCGCCGTGCTTATGGCAGGCGTCGGTTACCTGCTGGCTGCGGTTGCCTTTCGCCAGCATGATCATGCTCGCGCCGTGGGATTGCAGTAGGTCCACATACGAGTCCATACGTCCCGCCGTGGTCGGGCCGAGTGAGCCAGACGCGTAGCCTTCCGGCGTTTTGGCCGGGCCCGCGTAGTAAATCGGATGATCTTTGACGTACTGCGGCAGTTCTTCACCGTTGTCGAGCAACTCTTTCAGCTTCGCGTGGGCAATATCGCGCGCCACGATGATGGTACCGTTCAGCGACAGGCGGGTAGAGACCGGGTGCGCGGAAAGCTGCGCCAGGATCTCATTCATCGGCTTGTCCAGATTGATACTCACCACGTCGCCTTCGCCCTGCTGGCGCAGTGACTCCGGAATGTACTGGCCCGGGTTGTGCTCCAGTTTCTCAATCCAGATCCCGTCGCGGTTGATTTTTGCTTTGATGTTGCGGTTCGCGGAGCAGGAGACGCCCATGCCGATTGGGCAGGAGGCGCCGTGGCGCGGCAGGCGGATCACGCGGATATCGTGGGCGAAGTATTTACCGCCGAACTGCGCGCCGAGGCCGAGGTTCTGCGCTTCCTGGAGCAGTTCCTGTTCGAGCTGAACGTCGCGGAACGCCTGGCCGTGTTCATTACCTTCCGTCGGCAGCGCGTCGTAGTAGCGCGTGGAAGCGAGCTTCACGGTTTTCAGCGTGGCTTCTGCTGACGTACCGCCAATCACAAATGCGATATGGTAAGGCGGGCAGGCCGCAGTGCCCAGGGTGCGCATCTTCTCAACCAGGTAGTTTTTCAGCTTCGCCGGGGTGATCAGCGCTTTGGTTTCCTGATAGAGGTAGGTTTTGTTGGCAGAACCGCCGCCTTTTGCCATGCACAGGAATTTGTATTCGTCCCCGTCCACGCTGTAGAGATCGATCTGCGCGGGCAGGTTGGTGCCGGTGTTCACCTCTTTATACATGTCCAGCGCCGCATTCTGCGAGTAGCGCAGGTTATCTTCAATGTAGGTGTTATACACGCCCTGGCTCAGCGCCGCTTCGTCACCGCCGCCGGTCCAGACGCGCTGGCCTTTTTTGCCCATGACGATCGCGGTGCCGGTATCCTGGCAGGTTGGCAGCACGCCTTTTGCGGCAATTTCAGAGTTGCGCAGGAACTGCAGGGCAACGTATTTGTCGTTCTGGCTGGCTTCCGGGTCATTCAGGATCGCGGCAACCTGCTTCTGATGGGAAGGACGCAGCATAAACGCGGCATCGTGGAAGGCCTGCTGCGCCAGCAGGGTCAGCGCTTCCGGCTCAACTTTCAGCACTTCCTGGCCGTCGAATTCGGTAACGGAGACATGCTCTTTGGTCAGCAGGTAGTATTCAGTGTCGTCATGGGAAAGAGGGAAGGGGTTCTGGTAGATAAATGGTTTGTTTGACATAGCGTATTGCTCCACAAAAATAAAACCGCCGGAGGAGAAGTCCGGCGGTCAGGAATCAGAACATCATGGACATCCACGGATAACCAATCAGCAGCAGGGCCGCCAGGAAGATGGCACCGAAGATGGTGCCGAGGCGCCAGTAGTCTTTGGTTGGCAGGTAGCCGCTACCGTAGTAAATCGGGCTTGGGCCAGTACCGTACGGGGTGATGATCCCCATCACGCCCAGCGAGGTCACCATCAGCAGGACAAACACTTCCATATTCATGCCCGGAATGGTGGAGGCGATGGTCAGCATCGCTGGCAGCAGCGCCGTGGTGTGCGCGGTGGTGCTGGCAAACAGGTAGTGCAGCAGGTAGAACGCCAGCAGCAGGACGACGGTCGCCACGCCCGGAGAGATACCGCTCATCAACAGACCGCCTTCTTTACCTAACCAGCTGATAAAGCCGGTGGAGGAGAGGCCATCCGCCAGTGCCACCAGGGTAGCGAACCAGACGAAGGTGTTCCATGCGGCCTTGTTACCGGTGATATCGTTCCACTCCAGCACGCCGGTCCACAGCATCAGACCGACGATGAGCAGGGCCGCCATGGCAGGCTCAATCCACGCGGCGGCGAAGATCCACATCAGCAGCGCACAGCATACGAAAACCAGCAGCAGAATTTCGTTGCGGGACAGTTTGCCGAGTTTTTCCAGCTCGCGGGTCGCCCACAGCGGCACTTCATTATTCACTTTGACTTCAGGTGGGTAGAACCAGTAGGCCAGCAGCGGCATGGTCAGAATCAGCAGGATACCCAGCGGCAGGAATGCGAGGAACCAGGTGCCCCAGGAGATATCAATCCCAACCGTACTTTTCACCAGCGCCAGGGCCAGCAGGTTTGGCGCGAGGGCGGAGAGGAACATTGAGCTGGTGATACAGGCCGCGGTGATCGCCACCCACATCAGGTATGAACCAATCTTACGCGCGCTTGGGTCATTAGGTTTTGAACCGTACAGCGGCGGCAGGTTAGCGATAATCGGGTAGATGGTCCCGCCGCTGCGCGCGGTGTTGGACGGGGTGAACGGTGCCAGCAGCAGGTCCGCAAACGTAATCGCGTAACCGAGCGTGAGGCTGCGACGGCCGAGGTACTTCACCAGAATCAGCGCCAGACGGCGGCCGAAGCGGGTTTTGTCATAGCCAGCGGCGAACATAAAGGCACCGAAAATCAGCCAGACGGTAGAGTTACCAAACCCGCTCACCGCCCACTTAAAGGAGGCACCCGCCAGCTTGAATTTCGGGTCAGCCAGCTGATCGGGGCTGAACAGCACCCACTGGCTGCACAGGGCGATGGCGACCACGCCGGTCAGGCCGATCACCGCACCCGGCAGCGGTTCGAAGATCAGACCGACGATCACGCCGACAAAGATGGCGAAGTAGTGCCATGCGTAAGGCGGCAAGCCTTCAGGAACGGGAACAAACAGCAGCAGTACGGCGACGATGACGGGTAGCGCCATCATCAGCAATCGTTTTGCGTTTCCATTTGATGCCTGGTTCGCCACAGGGGGCGTTACAGCAGTTTTTGTATTCATAGTTTCACGTCTTAAGTTGTCAAAAATTCGGTCGCACTGGAAAAGCACTTTCTTAAGTTTCTTTGCTTTTTTTAGTTATTAAAGGTGCTTTCGTGTTTTTTCAGTAATAGCGATTTAACGCGTTTTCGTGTGCGCTAAATTAAAAATTGATGATGTTTTTATATTGCGCTTTTGAATGCCATAACTATTGATCGAGATCAAAAAAATAGAATTGCGGCGTTATTTTTATGCTTTTATTAATAACCACTCTGGCGTATGTGGGTATTGCCAGTTTTTCTCGTATTTTTTATCATTTTATTAACAAGGTAGATTTCGGTTTGTTTGTAATTAGTTGTTTTTATTAATTTTGTGTTTGTTTTGGTGAATTGGTTTTACCATTAATCATTTAACGAATTTTAAATTATTGTGAATGGCTGAATTACAATCGCTAACACCAATGTGTTATTTGTGTTATCGCAGGGATTAAATAGTTTTTTAACTAACGTAATAACTTTAGAAACTAAAAAAATCATTATATTAATATCATGACATCGGCAAATAACGACGAAATAAAAAATCAATCCGATAACGAATTCTTAATTTTTAAAAGTTTGGAGTTTCTATTATGAGCACTAACGAACGCATTCTTAGCCCCTTCACATTACCGAATGGTACTGAACTGAAAAACCGTTTGTTAATGGCCCCTATGACAACCTGTACCGGCTATTTTGACGGCACCGTCACCAGCGAGCTGGTGGAGTACTATCGGGCCCGTTCCGGCAGCATTGGTACCATCATTGTGGAATGTTGCTTCGTCGACGATCTCGGTCTCGCCTTCCCGGGTGCC
Organism: Enterobacter cloacae complex sp. ECL352; assembly: GCF_020149545.1. Classification (NCBI taxonomy): domain Bacteria; kingdom Pseudomonadati; phylum Pseudomonadota; class Gammaproteobacteria; order Enterobacterales; family Enterobacteriaceae; genus Enterobacter; species Enterobacter cloacae complex sp. ECL352. The sequence continues at coordinate 589,416 of NZ_CP083709.1, read as the reverse complement.
ATCGGTATTGATAATGATGAGAAAATTGCCGGGCTGGCGAAAATCGCAGAGGCCATTAAATCCAAAGGATCCAAGGCGCTGCTGCAAATCTACCACGGCGGCCGCATGGTCGACCCAAAACTGATTGGTGGCCGTACCCCGGTTGGTCCGAGCGCCGTAGCCGCGCCGCGTGAAGGTGCCGCAACGCCGGTTGCCCTGACCGCAGAAGAAGTGGAAGGCATGATCGGCAAGTTTGGTGAGGCGGTGCGTCGCGCCATCCAGGCCGGTTTCGACGGCGTGGAAATCCACGGGGCGAACACCTATCTGATTCAGCAGTTCTACTCACCGAATTCAAACCAGCGCGATGACGAGTGGGGCGGCAGCCGCGATAACCGCGCGAAGTTCCCGCTGGCCGTGCTGGACATTACCCACAAAATGGTGCGCCAGTACGCGGACGACGCGTTTATTATTGGCTACCGCTTCTCCCCTGAAGAGATGGAAGTCCCGGGCATCCGCTTTGACGACACCATGTACCTGCTGGAAAAACTGGCGGCGCGCGGCGTGGACTATCTGCACTTCTCCGTCGGCGCGACCCTGCGTCCTTCCATTGTCGACACCCAGGATCCAACCCCGCTTATCGAAAAATACTGCGCGATGCGTTCTGAAACGCTGGCGCAGGTTCCGGTCATGGGCGTGGGCGGCGTGGTGAATGCTTCTGATGTGAATGAAGCGCTGGATCACGGTTACGACCTGATTGCCGTTGGCCGCGCCACCATCGCTTATCCGGACTGGACAGACCGCATTGCGGCCGGGGAAAGCCTGGAGCTGTTTATGGACAGCACCAAACGCGAAGAGCTCAGCATTCCTGAACCGCTGTGGCGCTTCTCGCTGGTAGAAGCGATGATCCGCGACATGAGCATGGGCGAATCCAAATTCAAACCGGGTACCTTTGCTGAGAAAGTGCAGGATGACGCTAACGAACTGGTGATTAATGTCAGCCTGGAAACCGACCGCATTGCGGACATCGAGCTGGCCTCCGGCCCGAGCGAAGACGTTGAGTTTGTAACCAGCTTTGAAGAGATCCGTACCCGCATTCTGGATGCCAACACCCCGCACGTGGATGCCATCACCGGCGCAACCAGCCAGAGTGAAGCGGTGAAGAAAGCGGTCTCGAAAGCGATGCTGAAGTCCAGTAAAGCGCTGGCCGCGGAAGAGGGCGTTGATCCGAACGAAACCCGCAGCGTGGACGTGGTCGTTGTCGGCAGCGGCGGCGCCGGTCTGGCGGCGGCGATACAGGCTCACGACGAAGGCGCGAGCGTGCTGATTGTTGAGAAAATGCCGACCATCGGCGGGAACACCATTAAAGCCTCTGCCGGTATGAACGCCGCCGAAACCCGCTTCCAGCGCGTGAAGGGCATTCAGGACAGCAAAGAGCTGTTCTATCAGGAAAGCCTGAAAGGCGGCGGCAACAAGAACAACCCGGAACTGCTGCGTCGCTTTGTCGAGAACGCGCCGCAGGCAATTGAGTGGCTGGCCACGCGCGGCATCATGCTGAACGACATCACCACCACCGGCGGGATGAGCATCGACCGTACTCACCGTCCAAAAGACGGTTCTGCGGTGGGGGGCTACCTGATCAGCGGCCTGGTGCGGAACGTCAACAAACGCAACATCGAGGTGATGCTGGATACCTCCGTCAGCGACATCATCTTCGAGAACGGCCAAGTGACCGGCGTACGTCTGACCACCGAAGAGAACGAAACCGTCACCGTGGCAACCAAAAGCGTGATTGTCGCCACCGGTGGTTTCAGCGCCAACAGCCAGATGGTGGTGAAATACCGTCCGGATCTGGAAGGGTTCGTCACCACCAACCACAAAGGGGCAACCGGCGGCGGCATCGCGCTGCTGGAGCGCATCGGGGCGGGTACCGTGGATATGGGCGAAATTCAAATTCACCCAACCGTTGAGCAAAACACCTCGTACCTGATTTCCGAATCCATTCGCGGCGGCGGGGCGATTCTGGTCAATCAGAAAGGGGAACGCTTCTACAACGAAATGTCGACCCGCGATAAGGTCTCGGCGTCAATCATCGCGCTGCCGGAGAAATACGCATATATCGTCTTTGACGAGCACGTACGTGCCAAAAACAAAGCCGCGGATGAGTACATCGCGAAAGGTTTCGTGACCAGCGCCAGCTCGCCAAAAGCCCTGGCTGAGGCGCTGGGGATGGATTACCACGCTTTCCTCGCGACGCTGGAACGTTACAACGGCTTCGTTGAAAAACAGCACGATGACGATTTTGGTCGTACCACCGCGCTGCGCGCGCCTATCAACGAAGGGCCGTTCTACGCCATTCAGATTGCGCCTGGCGTGCACCACACCATGGGCGGCGTGACCATCAACACCGAAACCTGCGTGCTGGACAGCAACCACAACGTGCTGCCAGGCGCGTTTGCGGCCGGTGAAGTGGTCGGCGGGATCCACGGCGGTAACCGTATCGGCGGTAACGCAGTGGCAGATATCATTATTTTTGGTACGCTTGCAGGACATCAGGCGGCTATGCGTTCGAAAAAGCAGTAAGACCCCTGTGTTGTAGGCCGGATACGCCCAGCGCTATCCGGCATTTTCCCCGGCGGCGCGGTGCCTGCCGGGGCAACATCTGAGGACTCCAGCCATGCCTGATAGCCATCGCGTTTACAGTTATTCCGCCGTCCTGATGGGATCGCCCATCCTCCTCAAACTCTTTTCCCATGACGAAGCCCTCGCGTCCCGCGTGTTTCGCCTGATCAAACAGTACGAAGATCTGCTTACCGTCAACCGCGCGCACTCGCAGGTGATGGACATCAACCATGCGGCTGGCCAGCATCCGGTTACCGTCAGCCGAGCGGTGTTTGAGCTGATCCGCTGTGCAAAAGCGGCAAGCCTGTTCAGGGACAGCGCCTTTAACCTGGCGATAGGTCCGCTGGTGAAGCGCTGGAAAATTGGCTTTCAGGGGGACAGCGTTCCGCCTGCGGAGGAAATTGCGTCGTTGCTGGCGATAACCCGTCCTGAAGATGTCCTTCTTGATGAGGCCAGCAGCAGCGTGTTTCTGACCAAGGCGGGGATGGAGATCGATCTGGGGGCCATCGCCAAAGGCTATATCGCCGACAGGGTGCGTGATTACCTGCATAAAGAGGGCGCTGAGCTGGGGCTGATCAACCTCGGCGGAAACATTCAGACGTTAGGCTCGCCGGAAGGAGGCTGGAGCGTGGGGCTGAAAAAACCGTTCGCCGGTGACGCGCTGATCGGCACGATGACCGTAGAGAACCTCTCCGTCGTGACGTCGGGAACGTACGAGCGCTACTTTGAGCAAAACGGCAAGCGCTATCACCATATTCTCGATCCGCGTACCGGGTATCCGCTGGACAACGAGCTGGACAGCGTAACGATTGTTTCGAAGGACTCCATCGACGGTGATATCTGGACCACGCTGATGTACGGCATGGGCGTAGAGAAGGGCTGTGACGCCCTGCGCGCGCGCCCCGATATTGAAGCTATCTTTGTGACCAAAACAAAAGAAGTGGTGTTCTCTTCAGCACACCACTTCCGCTTTACCCTGCTGGATAACGACTACCGCGTTACTGACAGTATTGCTTGAGAAGGCCGGTCTGCTCCGGCTGGAGACGGTAGCGATACACCGGACGGCCGGTGGCGCCGTAGTGAATGCTGGTGAACAGAATGTTGATTTGCGCGAGCCAAATCAGGTACTTGCGGCAGGACACGCGCGAGATATTGACCGCGCTTGCCAGGTCATCGGTAGAAAATTCCGTCTCCGGGTGAGCGTCAATCCACTGGCAAATCGTGCGCAGCGTTTGCGGCGTTAACCCCTTCGGCAGCTTTTTACTGTCCGCCAGTTCCGGCGCCCCGCCGTGGATCAGCCGGTCGACGTCGGCCTGCTCATAATACTGGTGCGAACCCATCAGGCTATGCTTTGCCTTCCAGCCGTTCAGCGCCTCTTCAAAGCGCGGGAACTGGAACGGCTTTATCAGATAATCCACCACGCCGTAATGGATAGAGGTCTGGATCGTGGCGGCGTCGGCAGCCGACGAGATCATAATCACATCGATTGGGCGACCGGATGCGCGAATAACGGGCAGCAGATCCAGCCCGTTATCCTGCTGCATATAGACATCCAGCAGTACCAGGTCGACAGGCTGCCCGGGGTTATTAATGATGGCCTCGGCCTGGTTTAGCGTGGAGGCGACGCCGCAGCAGCTAAAACCTTCAACACGGTTGACATACAGACGGTTGAGGTCGGCTACCATGGCGTCATCATCGACAATTAATACATTTATCACGCGATATTCCTCTCGCTATCCCAGGGGATGTGAACAAAAAATTGGGTAAATACGCCTGGCTCAGACTCGACGGCGATATCGCCGCCGAGGTTCTGGATTTGCTGGCGAGCAAGAAACAGCCCAACGCCGCGGTTTTCACCTTTTGTTGAGAAGCCCTTGGTAAAAATAGCCTCCAGCTGAGCGGGATCAATGCCGGGGCCATCGTCGCTGACTTCGCAGCTGAGCCAGCCATTCTGATAATGCAGCAGCAGGCCGATCTCACCTTCCTGCTGTCCTTCCATCGCGTCGAGCGCGTTTTCAATGAGGTTACCCAGCACGGTGATCAGCACCGCGACCTGCTCTTCGCTCGCGGTATCCGGTATCTGGCATTCATCCGCCAGCGTCAGGGTGACGCCCGCTTCTTTCGCCCGATTGATTTTACCCAGCAGGAACCCGGCAATAACCGGGGATTTTACCTTGCTCTGTATCGTACCGATATCTGTCTGGTAATTATGTGCCGTCTGGATGATGTACTCTTCCAGCTTGTCGTAGCGCTTCATGTGCAGCAGGCCCAGGATCACATGCAGTTTATTCATAAACTCGTGCGTGTGGCTGCGCAGGGCGTCGACGTAATTAACCATGCCATCAATACGCTGCATCAGCTGGCTGATTTCCGTTTTATCACGGAAGGTGGTGATGGCGCCGATTACCCGATCCTGACTTTTAACGGGCACCATGTTGCACAGCAATAGACGCCCGTTACAGCTGATCTCCTGATCCTGGCGCGCGACGCCCGTCTTTGAGACTTCGCGCAGGCTGGCCAGCAGGGGGGCGCTGGCGTTTTCGGTCTGCTTGCCTGAAGGGAGAAGCAATATTTCTCTGGCGGTCTGGTTGATCATCGTCACGCGCCCGTGAATATCGACGGCCAGCACCCCCTCGCGAAGCGACTGCAGCATCGCCTGACGCTGTTCGAACAAGGCGGAAATTTCGTAAGGTTCGAGCCCGAACAGGATGCGTTTCAGGACCCGCACCAGACCCCAAATCGCCATGGAGCTCATAAAAATACTGAATAAAATGGTCCAGACGGCGTTTAGCCGCCCGCGAGCGATCTGCTCTTCAACCTTTTTCAGGGAGATACCTACCGCCACCACGCCGATCTGCTCGTGCTGGCGGTCGTAGACGGGGGTAAAAACGCGCAACGCTTCGGCGAGCGCACCCCGGTTTACCGATACGTTCTCTTTGCCTTCAAGCGCGGGAGTTAAATCGTCACCGATAAAATGCAGCCCCAGCAGCGCCTCGTTCGGGTGAGAGTAGCGGATCCCGCGCATATCGGTGACCACGGTGAACAGCAGATCGTTTCGTTTCGTCACCGCCTGGGCGATGGGCTGAATAATATTCTCCTGCGGTGCCTGCATCAGGCCGCGCTGGATCTCCGGGCTGTTGGCCAGCGTTCTGGCAATACCCAGAGCCGTATCTTTTACATCATCGCGGGTCGCCCGGGTGATTTGCACGGAGTAGAGCGCAAAGACCACCAGCAGCACAGAGGCAATAATCGCGCACACCATCAGCGTGACAAGGGTGTTTAGCTTCATGGGGCGCTTGCGCGTCGGAAGGAAAGGCTGCAAATCGCTCATCAACACTCCGCGATGATTAATAAAGGGGTAATTATCGCCGATGACGCGCTTTTCTTAAAGCCATGTAAAGGCGTGGATTTGGTCCTCTTTTCGTGACCCTCCTCGCAGGTCATCTATATAAAACACTTTATAGTGTGTGGGTACTCATAATAAGGAGGCTGTTTATGAGCGTTATGCTTACCGGTTCGGTCAAGGAAAGACGGCACGCCAGCACGATGAATATTGATAGATTGTCCACGCTGGACATGCTGAAAGTCATTCACCAGGATGATGCACTCATTTCTGCTGCGATTACCCCCTGTTTAAATACTATTGCCCGCGTGGTGGACAACGCCGCCGCGACGCTCAGCCACGGTGGTCGCCTGATCGTCGTTGGCGCGGGGCCGTCAGGGCGCGTAGCGCAACAGGTTGCCGATGAATATGCGCCGGGCAAAACCCCTGTGATGGCCGTTACGGCACAAGAAGGGGAAGGGAGCTACGAGCGCGGCGTTGCCGATCTGCAGGCCATCAAGTTTGGTGAACACGATATGATGCTGGCCGTGACCGTCAGCGGAAAAACGCCGTGGGTTTGGGGGGCAATGCGCCATGCGTGGTCGCTGGGTTCACCGGTCGCCATTGTTACCGATGATGCGGAAAGCGAAGCCGCGCAGCTGGCGAGCATGGTTATCGCTCCGGAGCTGGGGGCCGACGTCGTCGCAGGCTATATCAACACCAAAGCGGGGATCGCGCAAAAAATGATCCTCTCGATGATTGCCACCGGGCTGGCCGTCCGAACCGGACGGGTTTACAGCAACCTGCGCGTGGATCTTGAGGCAAGCGCGACCAAATGGGCTGAACGGCAAATCGCCATTGTGATGGAAGCGGGGGGATGCACACGGGCCGAGGCAAAAGCCGCGCTGGAGAGCTGTAACCATAACTGTAAAACGGCGGTATTGATGGTGCTGACAGGGCTGGATGCGTGGAAAGCCCATGAGCTGCTGGCGCAGAATAACGGGTTTATCCGCGTGGCGCTGCAGGAAGCGCCGTAATACACACCGTTAAGACGTAAAAAAGGCCGCAATTGCGGCCTTTGGTATTTTGGGGATTAGAACTGGTAGGTCATGCCGATGCCAACGATGTCATCGGTGGAAATACCGTATGCGTCATACAGCGCTTCGTCCTGATCCAGCATGTTGATTTTGTAATCAACATAGGTGGAGAAGTTTTTGTTGAAGCTGTAGGTCATGCCCAGGTCGATGTAGTTAACCAGGTCCTGATCGAATCCTTTACCGTCCAGGTCTTTACCTTTTGAGTAAACCCATGCCAGGGAAGGACGCAGACCGAAGTCGAACTGGTACTGGGCAACCGCTTCAAAGTTCTGAGTCTGGTTGGCGATACCAACGTTGCCGATTGGCGTCATGTTGCGGGTTTCCGCATACATCATCGCCAGGTAGACGCTGTGAGCATCGTATTTCGCGCCCACGGTCCAGGCTTCCGCTTTATCGCCAGCCGCATAGCCGAAACCTTCATAGTTTTTACCGTATGCCACCTGCTCGTTGGTACGGTCAGATGAAGAGTATGCTGCACCCAGGCTCAGGCCGGAGAGATCGCCAGAGAAGTCATAGGTAGTAGACATACCGAAGCCGTCGCCGTTCTGGAAGCGTACGTTTTCATGGCCGTTTTTGGTGCCTTCCTGATCTTCTTCCATGTTGGCGCCTTCGTTCGCACCCTGATATTGCAGCGCGAAGTTCAGACCCTCAACCAGACCAAAGAAATCGGTGTTGCGGTAAGTTGCCAGACCGTTCGCACGACCGTTCATGAAGTTATCGGTCCAGGTGTAAGAGTCACCGCCAAATACAGGCAGCATATCGGTCCAGGCTTCTACGTCATACACGACGCCGTAATTACGGCCATAATCAAATGAACCGTATTCGCCATATTTCAGGCCAGCATATGCCAGTCGGTTAAACGATTTGTCACCCGCGCGCTCGGTATTATTAGCGAAGGTTTTATATTCCCACTGGCCGTAACCGATCAGATCGTTAGCGATCTGGGTTTCGCCTTTGAAACCAATCTGTACATAGGTTTCGTCGCCGTCGTCGCCAGGGTTGTCAGAGAAGGTATGACGCGCGTCGACTTTGCCGTACAGGTCAACTTTGTTGCCGTTTTTGTTGTACATTTCAGCCGCATTGGCTGCGCCTGCCATTAATAACGCGGGTACCACAATTGCCAGAACTTTTCTTTTCATTATATATTCCCTTCAAACATAATTTATATGAATATATGTAATCACCCTCCGCAATTACAGGCTTGATACTATTCCAGGAAGTGTTATTTAGTTTCAAAAATAAATGTAATTAAATCCTATGAAATATTGCTAAATATTTCTATTAATCTCTTTATTTTTCTGATGAATTAATTCATTGAATTTATATGGTGTAATTATTATTAAGTATTTCGTGGTTCTATTTTTAAATTGATTTAATTCGGCTATGTTATAATTGATTCTCTTTTAAACAACAGGATATGACGATGGAACTTGCCCGGTGGCAGCAGCGATTTGAGCGCTGGCTCGAGGAAAACCACAGCACCGACGATACCGCACATGATATTTCGCATTTTCGTCGGGTCTGGATGACGGCGCAAAAAATCATGGCTGACCAGGCGGTGGAGCCGCTGGTGATCCTGACCGCATGCTATTTCCACGATATTGTCAGCCTGCCGAAAAACCATCCCGAACGCGGGCGGTCATCCCAGATGGCAGCGCGCAGGACGTGTGACATTCTGCGCAGTGACTTCCCTGATTTTCCGCCAGAGCACGCAGCCAGCGTCGCACACGCGATTGAGGCGCACAGCTTCAGCGCCGGGATTGCGCCGCAGAGCATGGAAGCCAAAATTGTGCAGGACGCAGACCGGCTGGAAGCGTTAGGCGCTATCGGTCTGGCGCGCGTCTTTGCCGTCTCGGGCGCGCTGGGCGTGCCGCTTTTTGATGCTGACGATCCCTTTGCCGATGCGCGTATCCTTGACGATCGTGCGTTTGCCCTAGACCATTTTCAGACCAAGCTGCTGCGATTGCCTGATACAATGCAAACGGAAATGGGCTGCGAGCTGGCACGTCACAATGCCGATTTCCTGATCCAGTTTATGGCGAAACTCAGTGCCGAATTACACGGTGACTGCATCGGGCTGGATAGCCAGGTATTGAGCCGCTTCCGTCGCAGTTTGCGCAACTGAACTGTGGTAATCTGTTTCCAGTCTTTACTCTCCGGTTAAAAGAATGCAGGAAAATCGATCAGTGACAGAGCCCGCGCCCGAGCAGGCTGAGAAATCAACGGCAACGGTGCAGGCGTTGCTGCGCCAGCTGTTGGATATCTATGATGCTAAAACGCTGGCCAATATGCTGGTGGCGCACGGCGAGAGCCACTGGAGCCCGGCGATCCTTAAGCGTCTGCTGACCAGCGAACGCGCAGGGCGTCGCCTGAGCGAAGGCGAGTTTCGTTATCTGCAAAATCTGCTTCCGCGTCCTCCTGCCGCGCACCCGAACTACGCCTTCCGCTTTATCGATCTGTTCGCCGGTATCGGCGGTATCCGACACGGTTTTGAAGCTATCGGCGGACAGTGCGTGTTTACCAGCGAGTGGAACAAACATGCTGTCCGGACCTACAAGGCCAACTGGTACTGCGATCCGCACGAGCATCATTTCAACGCGGATATCCGCGATGTCACCCTGAGCAATAAAAGCGGCGTGAGCGATGAACACGCCGCCGAGCACATTCGCCAGACTATCCCGGCTCATGATGTGCTGCTGGCCGGCTTCCCGTGTCAACCCTTCTCGCTGGCCGGTGTCTCCAAAAAGAATGCCCTTGGACGCGCCCACGGCTTTGCCTGCGATACCCAGGGAACGCTGTTTTTTGATGTGGCGCGCATCATCGATGCCCGTCGCCCGGCCATCTTTGTGCTGGAAAACGTTAAAAATTTAAAGAGCCACGACGGCGGAAAAACCTTCCGCATTATCATGCAGACCCTGGATGAGCTGGGTTATGACGTGGCCGACTCGCAGGACATGGGCGCGGACGATCCCAAAATCATTGATGGAAAACATTTTCTGCCCCAGCATCGCGAACGTATCGTGCTGGTGGGTTTCCGCCGCGACCTCAATCTCAAGGGGAATTTCACCCTGCGGGATATCCCGTCTCTGTATCCCGAGCGTCGTCCTACCGTGGCCGACCTGCTGGAACCTGTCGTTGACGCGAAATTTATCCTCACCCCGGTGCTGTGGAAATACCTCTACCGCTACGCCAAGAAACATCAGGCGAAGGGCAACGGCTTCGGTTTTGGAATGGTAAACCCCAACAATCCGCACAGCGTGACCCGCACGCTGTCTGCTCGCTACTACAAAGACGGCGCGGAAATCCTGATCGACAGGGGCTGGGACAAGGCGCTGGGTGAAAAAGATTTCGACGATCCGCATAACCAGCGCCACCGCCCGCGACGCTTAACGCCGCGGGAATGCGCCCGGCTGATGGGCTTTGAATCCCCGCAGGGTTACCGCTTCCGCATTCCGGTTTCGGATACCCAGGCGTACCGCCAGTTTGGTAACTCGGTGGTGGTTCCCGCGTTCGCGGCCGTGGCAAAACTGCTGGCCTCGCGCATCAGACAGGCGGTGGCGCTCCGTCAGGGTGAGGCCGTCAATGACGGATGTTCACGATAAGGCGACGCGCAGTAAAAACATGCGTGCCATCGGTACGCGTGACACCGCCATCGAAAAGCGCCTGGCCGGGCTGCTGACGCAGGCGGGGTTTGATTTCCGCGTGCAGGATCCCGCCCTGGCGGGTCGCCCCGATTTCGTCATCGACGCCTGGCAGTGCATCATCTTTACCCACGGCTGTTTCTGGCATCACCACGATTGCTACCTGTTCAAAGTCCCCGCGACGCGCACCGATTTCTGGCTGGATAAAATTGGCAAGAACGTCGAGCGCGACAGACGGGATCTCAGCGCGCTGATTGCGCAGGGCTGGCGGGTGCTGATCGTCTGGGAGTGTGCTCTGAGGGGCAGATTAAAACTGAACGATACCGATCTGACCGAGCGGCTGGAAGAGTGGATCTGCGGCGGCGGCCAGACCGCGCAGATCGACACGCAGGGAATTCACCTGCTTAAGGTTTCTCCACCTCGCAAGGCGTGACCACCGGTTTTGCAGGTAGTAAATATTTGCCCAGGGTGACCAGCACGACGGCAAACACGATGATCCCTAAAGCAATCCATTCCACAGGTGAGAGCGTTTCTCCCCCCAACCCCGTTCCGAGCAGCACGGCCACGACCGGGTTGACGTAGGCATAGCTGGTCGCGACCGCCGGGGAGACGTTGCGGATCAGGAACATATAGGCGTTAATGGCGATGATGGAACCAAACAGCGCCAGGTAGCCTACCGCCAGAAAGCCCGACAGCGGCGGCAGGGTCGTCAGCTTTTCTCCCGTCAGCGTGGAGGCGAGCAGCAGCACAATTCCGGCGGCGAGCATCTCAATCGCGCCCGCCATCATGCCGGTCGGCAGTTCGATACGCGAACCGTAGACGGAACCAAACGCCCAGCTCATCGAGCCAATCAGAATGATGATTGCGCCCCACGGATTCCCGCTCAGGTTACCGCCGCTGTTCAGCAGAACGATGCCGGCAAGGCCAATACCAATCCCCAGCCATTCCAGCTTGCGGGTGCGGATACCAAAAAGGCGGCTAAAGCAGAGGGTAAACAGCGGTACGGTGGCAACGACCACGGCGGCGATCCCGGACGGTACGTTCTGGTGCTCGGCAATCGTTACAAACCCATTTCCCACCGCCAGCAGCAGCAGGCCGATCAGGGCGGCATTCAGCATCGGGCGCAGCGGGGGAAGCTTATGCCCGCGCAGCAGCAGGAAGGCCAGCAGCAGCACGCCAGCCGAGAGAAAGCGGATGCCCGCCATCATCAGTGGCGGCCAGCTTTCCACGCCGATGCGAATGACAAAGTAGGTTGAGCCCCAGATGATGTACAGCGAAAAGAGTGCCCCAATGAGCGGTAGCAATTGCCGGAAACGCATAATCCCTCACGACGAAATAAAAAGGTCGCTGATAGTAAACGCGAAAACTATCGTGCTGGCGAGCCCTTTAATTGTGTAGCTGGTGTGAATTTTTTGTTGACGCGAGGTGGGTGTTTCCGGGTTTGCGCTTTTGCTCCATACTATTCACCTAATTACCAAAAAATGAAGGATTAAGATTTTGGCAGGAAGTAGCTTATTAACATTGCTGGATGATATTGCCACCTTACTGGATGACATTTCAGTGATGGGGAAACTGGCGGCGAAAAAAACCGCAGGCGTGCTGGGAGATGATTTATCGCTTAACGCCCAACAGGTGAGTGGGGTAAGGGCTAACCGTGAACTGCCGGTGGTGTGGGGCGTGGCAAAAGGCTCCTTCCTGAATAAGGTGATTCTGGTGCCGCTGGCGCTGCTGATCAGCGCGTTTATTCCCTGGGCCATCACGCCGCTGCTGATGATTGGCGGGGCATTTCTCTGCTTCGAGGGCGTAGAGAAGGTCCTGCACTCCTTTAGCGCGCGCAAGCAGAGCGATACGCCGGAGATGCGCCAGCAGCGTCTTGAGGCGCTGGCCGCTCAGGATCCGAAAACCTTCGAGCGCGATAAGGTCAAAGGCGCCATTCGGACCGACTTTATCCTGTCCGCGGAGATTGTCGCCATTACGCTGGGCATCGTGTCTGACGCGCCGCTCCTGAATCAGGTCCTGATCCTCTCCGGCATCGCCATTCTGGTCACCGTCGGCGTCTACGGCCTGGTGGGGCTGATCGTCAAGCTGGATGATATCGGCTACTGGCTGGAAGAGAAATCGAGCGCGTTGGCAAGAGGCATCGGCAAAAGCCTGCTGGTGCTGGCCCCGTGGCTGATGAAGAGTTTGTCGGTGGTGGGCACGCTGGCGATGTTCCTCGTGGGCGGCGGGATCGTGGTTCACGGTATCGCGCCGCTGCACCATGCTATCGAACATTTTTCCTCGGCGCAGGGGGCCGTTGTCGCGGCGATTCTGCCCACGCTGCTAAATCTGGTGCTGGGCTTCATCATTGGCGCTATCGTGGTTGCGGCGGTGAAGCTGGTTGAAAAAATACGCGGCACTTCGCACTAATTGTTACCCGCTGTGGGATGCAAAAAGACCATTCCTCGTCTAAATTGAAACAGTTTCACCCTGATACAGGAGGCAGGTATGGTCTTTTTGGTCAGTGATGAAGTTAAGCCTAAGAAGGGCGGCCCACGTATGATTGTCACCGGGTATTCCAGCGGAATGGTGGAATGTCGGTGGCACGATGGCTATGGCATCAAGCGGGAAGCATTTCGTGAAGATGAGCTTCAGCCGGGGGACGGGCAGCACCAGCGGGACAAGGCTTAATCACATAACGCCCGGCTTTGCCGGGCGTTTTTATCTCAAGTACCGGGTGTAAGGCAGCGATCAGGGAGTGTGTGTGCAGCGCGATACCTTTGTTGTAAGAGAATCCTTTTTGCAATGGCTGCATAAGCGTAGCAATCCGGGGTTGATTGTTAATCTCTGTTTTCTGGTTGTTCTGGTATTTTCGACTCTACTGACCTGGCGTGAAGTGGTGGTACTGGAAGAAGCGTACATCTCCAGCCAGCGTAACCATCTGGATACGGTGGCCAGTTCGCTGGACAGGCAGCTGCAGAACAGCGTGGACAGGATGCTGCTGTTCCGTCAGGGCATGCGCGATGCAATCCAGACGCCGCTGGCATTTGATGTACTCCAGAACGCGGTGTCACGCTTCGATACTGTCCGCATGCTCCCCACCTGGCAGCTTGCCGTTGATAAAAAACGTACCCTTCCCATTAACGGTGTCTCGGATGCATTCGTCGAGAAAACCACGTTTCTGAATCGTGACGCCGAACGCCTCAGCCACGAGATTTCTGCCACGCTCGAAGTGGGGTATCTGCTCAGGCTGGCGTCGTCGAGAGCACAAACGGAAGCGCGCGTGATCTACGTCTCCCGCGCCGGGTTTTTCATTTCCACCGATACGCCGGACCAGGCGGGCGACATTACCTCCCGCTATTACCATCTTGTCACGCAGTCCTGGTTTACCCAGCAGTCAGAGCGGAACAATCGCGCTCGCGCGGTGCGCTGGTTCATCTCCACCCCCTCATCCTGGACCAATGATGAACGAATGATCACCGCCAGCGTCCCCATCTATTTCGATCATTACTGGTATGGCGTCGTGGCGATGGATTTTACGTTGGGCACCATGCAGCGTCTGCTGGCCGATGCAACGGAAGACCGAACGGAAGGGGAGTATCAGCTGTACGATACCCGGCTCAATATGATTGCCACCTCTGCCCATACGGGAAACGCGGTTAACCATTTTGACGAACGCGAAACGGCGCAGATTGCGCAGGCGATTGAGCACGCTACCGGCGGCGGGATCCGCCTCGGAAGCCGTTTTGTGAGCTGGGAGCGGCTCGATCACTTCGACGGCGTTGTCCTGCGGATCCACACCCTGCATGAAGGGGTACAGGACGACTTCGGCAGCATCAGCATTGTGCTGGCGCTGCTGTGGGCGCTCTTTACCGCCATGCTGTTGATCTCGTGGCTGGTGATCCGTCGGATGGTGAGTAACATGTACACGCTTCAGCACTCGCTCCAGTGGCAGGCCTGGCATGACCCGCTTACCCGGCTGAATAACCGCGGCGCGCTGTTCGACCGCGCAAAATTGCTGGCGGAAACCTGTCGCCAGCAGTCGCTGCCGTTCTCGGTGATTCAGATCGATCTCGACCATTTTAAAAACATCAACGACCGCTTCGGCCATCAGGCCGGGGATAAGGTGCTCTCCCACACGGCAGGACTGATTGCCAGCACGTTACGCAAGAATGATGTGGCAGGGCGCGTAGGCGGGGAAGAGTTTTGCGTCGTCCTGCCGGGGATCGGTCTGGAGGAGGCGAGAAGCGTCGCGGATCGTATTCGCTGCCGCATCAACAGTAAGGAGATCCTGGTGAAGAAGAGCACGACTCTGCGCATCAGCGCGTCGCTGGGGGTCAGCAGCGCGGATGAAGCGGGTAACTACGAGTTTGAACAGCTGCAGTCCGTGGCGGACGTCCGGCTGTATCAGGCCAAACAGAGCGGGCGTAACCGGGTCGTCTGGCGCGATTAAGAGAGAAAGTGATCCAGCCCCTCCTGCCAGCCCTCCGGGCCGGGCTGTCGGGTGTGATAAACCCGGGCGGGGTTATCGTCCCGTAGCGTGATGCCCTCACGGTTAATGCCCTTAATCACTACCGCGAAGTCAACGCTGTCGAGCAGCGGCGCATCATTGGGACCGTCGCCGAGCCCCAGCGTGGTGGGTTCAATCTCTTCCAGCTCGCGGTATTGCTCAATCAGCCAGTTCACCGCAACGTCTTTGCCGCAGCGGGCGTCCAGAATATGCCAGAAGCGCGCGCCCTGCAGGCATTTCAGGCCGACATTCGCCAGCTCCTCTTCAAACTGAACCATTTTCTCGTCGGTATCCCGCCAGATGAGCGTGACGGACGCTTCATGCTTGCGGGCAAGTGCCGAACGGTAGCGCGACAGTCCGGTCCACTCGCTAATAACATGCTCATCCACGTCGTCAAAGGTAGTGAATTTATAGCCCGTCTGCAGGCGAATTTGCTCGATTCGCGGGCGAATATCCCGGTGCGTCATCCCCCTGATCTGGCGCTGAACCTTATCCCAGCGCACGTCAGGCTGAATCACCGCGCCGTTCTCGGCAATAAAAGGCAAGCCTTCTAGCCCCAGATCCAGCTGGAGATCCAGCATCTCTGCCGCGGTCTTGCTGCTGCAAAGAATGACCGGAACCTGATTATCCAGCAGCCTGTCCAGCCAGGGCATGGCGTGTTGCCACTCATAGGTATGAATATCCAGCAACGAGCCATCCAGGTCCGAAAAAATCAGCAATGTATCCCGCAGCGAAGGCATAGCGACTCCTGGTAACAGATGCGTTTCGATCTAAGAAAATTCCTAAAAAATGATTGAGGCGAAAACCGGAGATTAGAGGGATGCCCCTGGCAAACCCGCATTCGGCGTGTGTTATCGCTCATAACAAAAAGCATTATGTTAAAAATATTATATTCATCGTAAGAATATATGCTTGTCAGCCAAATTCGTTGGGGATAGTGTGGTATGTACATCAGATTTCCTGGTGTAACGAATTTTCAAGTGCTTCTTGCATAAGCAAGTTTTGATCCCGGTCATCCCCATGACCGGGATTTTTTTCGCCCTATCGATTGGCTTCAGACACGCTAAAGTCGTGAATATCAAGCTCGAAGGCCTCCGCCAGCTCGCGATAGGTGTGATAATCCCTTCCGTTGACAATGACGCGGTCCGAATTGTCGTCCGACCGGCGGACTTCTGACTCACTGATCTCATTGATGGCGGCCAGCAGGGCATCGACATCCACCTCGACTTCGCGCTTGATGGTGTCGCTGTACTCTTTATCGGTCTTCATTACGGGGTTCCTCTTTCAGCCGTGTCCAACGGTAAGTATAGACTGTGTATAAAAACGCCAATCACGCCGGGCGGCGATGTGCGTTTTTGCGTTTTGTTCTACACTGGCTCAAAACCAGAGGAGGAATGTATGAAGGTCAACGATCGGGTAACCGTTAAAACGGACGGTGGGCCGCGCCGCCCGGGTGTGGTGCTGGCAATTGAAGAGTTTAGCGAAGGCACAATGTACCTGGTATCGCTTGAAGACTACCCGCTCGGCATCTGGTTTTTTAACGAACTGGGGCATCCGGACGGTATTTTTGTCGAGAAGGCGGAGTAGCACGGCGTCGGGTAGCACATCGCGTGCCCGACAACCTCTCCAGAAGCAAAAATCTCTGGCCAGGCCAGAGATCAAAGGTAGGGTGCACAGGTCTTAAGCGACTAACGCATGTTGACGAAAATCCCGTTCGTCACATTATCGGTCAGGCGTACCACGTGGTAGATCACTTGCTTATTATGCGTTTTAATTTTCCTTTTAATATTTCCTTTGTGTGATGAAACGGTTTTCGCTTTAATATTCATCTGGTCAGAGATCTGAATAGTTCCTTGTCCCGCCATCCACATTCGCAGCATACTTGATTCAGTCCTGCTTAATGATAGGGTGGGTAAGTTAACCGCTCCTACATTTTTAACTTCTTTATTCAAATAATCACCCAGAATGTCATCCAGCGACTCGGGTTTAATCGATTTAGAACTGATCAATAAATTTTTACGGACCAACAAATACTCATCGAAATGGATATTCGCGATCGCCATAAAAACAATAAACAGGGTTTTTGGATGCTGATTAATGATTTGCTTAATGTGCTGACTGTTGGCTGGATCGTGAATGAAACAGTCCTCATTAATAAACACCACGCCTGGTTTTAGTTCGTCACAAGCGGCTGCGAGTTCGTCAACGGTGTGTGCATCGTTGATGTCTCTCTTTCTTACCCCTCTGCTTGCCAGGTACCCGGTTAACCCTAGCCGGGTGTAGCTGCATAAATCCATAATGATCGTTGACATGGCATACCCTCACTCAATGCGTAACGATAATTCACCATCTGCCTGAGAGCTCAAAACAGCCATACGGGATGGAAAAAAATAATAAACCTGTGAGCATGACAAAGACTTTCAGGCGGACTCACTATCCCGTAAAGTTACGTATAATTTGCCAGGAATCTTCTTAAAGTAAAGTAAATATTAAGTATTGTGAGATGGTTAGAAACAATTAAACCGCGTCAGATATATCCTGGAAGATGTTTTACGCATTTTATTTTAGGAATATCCTCAGAAAGACAATGGCAACAGTGAGGGTTATTATTTGCGTGGCAGCTCGCTGACAATATCCGCTAACAGGTTGAATATCTCGCCGAATAAATGTTCACAGAAGGGAGCGATAAGTGGCATCAGTAATGACATTAATAAAATCCCAACCGTCAGCGTCAGCGGAAAACCAATGACAAACACTGAAAGCTGCGGCGCCATTCGGTTGAGTAAACCTAACGCCAGGTTGACGGTCAGCAGCAGGGTGATGATCGGCAGCGCCAGCATCAGCCCGTTGAGGAAAATCAGCCCCGCAGCGCGGGTAAGCGCGAGGAAAGCGTTGCTGTTCACCGGATTTTCGCCAATCGGCAGCGTATGGAAGGTATCCACAAGCATGGAGATAAGCCAGAGATGGCCGTTGAACGACAGGAACAGCAGCATAGCGAGCAGGTCGATAATGCGCGCCAGCACGGGCATGTTGAGATGACTACCGGGATCGACAAACGTGGCGAACGATAGCCCCATCTGCAAGCCGATCAGTTCCCCTGCAGTACGCACCGCGGCAAAGGCGAGCTGCATGGTAAAGCCGACGGCGACGCCAATCATCACCTGCTGCAGGGCCACCCACACCGCATTCGCCGAGAAGATCGGAATATCCACGGGGGGAAGAGAGGGTGCGACGATAATGGAGATGATAATGCCCAGCCCAACCTTGACGCGCTTGGGTATCGATTTCTCACTGAGAATGGGAGCGGTGGATATCAGCGCCATGATGCGCAGCATCGGCCAGAAATAGACGCCGAGCCACTGAACCCACTGGTCGCTGGTGAAGTGGAGCATCGTCAGGTCAGCCGATGATGTACGGCAGATTGGTAAACAGGTTGCGCATATAGTCCAGCAACAGGTTCAGCATCCACGGCCCGGCCACGATAATCGCCACGAACACGGCGATGATTTTCGGGATGAACGACAGCGTCATTTCGTTAATCTGCGTGGCGGCCTGCAGGATACTGATAATCAGACCGGTAACCAGCGCGACAAGCAGCAGCGGCGCGGCAACGGCAATCGCGATTTTCATCGCTTCCGTGCCCATCATCATGACCGATTCGGGTGTCATTGCCGTTCCTTAACTGTAGAAACTCTGCGCCAGCGAACTGACCAGCAGCTGCCAGCCGTCGACCAGTACAAAGAGCATGATCTTAAAGGGCAGGGCAATGGTCGCGGGCGGCACCATCATCATCCCGAGCGCCATCAGGACGCTGGCGATCACCAGGTCGATAATCAGGAACGGAATAAAGATGGTAAAGCCAATCTGGAACGCGGTTTTCAGCTCGCTGGTGACATAGGCAGGCAGAAGAATACGCATTGGCACCGCTTCCGGTCCCTGCATCTCGCCGGTGTTAGACAGGCGGGCAAAGAGGGCCAGGTCGGCTTCGCGCGTCTGGCGCAGCATAAATTCCCGCAGCGGCTGCGCGCCTTTATCCAGCGCCTCCTGCATGGAGATTTTGTCTTCGCTGAACGGCTGGTAGGCGTCGGTATAAATCTTGTCGATCACCGGCGACATAATGAAAAAAGTCAAAAACAGCGCCAGCCCCAGCAGAACCTGGTTTGGCGGCGCGGAAGGGGTTCCCAGCGCGTTTCGCAGCAGACCAAAGACGATGATGATGCGGGTGAAGCTGGTCATCATCAGCAGGATGGCCGGAATAAACGTCAGTGAGGTGATGAACACCAGCGTCTGCACCGGAAGCGACCAGCTTTGTCCGCCGCCCGCGAGAGGGGTGGAGACCAGACCGGGCAGCTGTGCATAAACCGCGGGAGCAAACAGGCCAACGCCCGCAAGCGTCAGGGATAACAAACGGCGCATCAGGATCTCCCGGAACGCTTAAGCAAACTCTTCATGACGGACTGGAAATCCGCAGGGGCGTCTGCGCGCTCGTCCACCACAACAGGGGCGGGCGGCAGCTTATGTAATACGCTGATGTTTGAGGCCGTGACGCCCAGGACCAGACGCGCGTCGTCCACCTCGACGATGACCACGCGCTCGCGTGGACCCAGCGTGGTGCTGGCGCTGACCTTCAGGCCGCGGGCACCGGCGGTTTTACCCGCCAGGCCAAAGCGCTTCGCCAGCCAGGCGGCGATAAGAATAAAGGCAATAATACCGAACAATGCCCCGCTCACCTGGAGCAGAGGCGAGCCGGGAACGGCAGAAGGCTGTGATATTGTTGCCTGGGTTTTCATGCTTAACGGCTCAGACGACGCATACGTTCAGACGGGGTAATGATGTCGGTGATACGTACGCCGTATTTATCGGCAACCACCACCACTTCACCCTGGGCAATCAGATAACCGTTGATCAGAATATCCAGCGGCTCGCCGGCCAGACCGTCAAGGGCCACCACGGAACCCTGCGTCAGGCGCAGCAGCTCTTTAATGGTCATGCGGGTGCGTCCCAGCTCAACGGTCAGCTTAACCGGGATATCCATAATCAGGTCGATGTCCTGCAGCGTACCGCTGACGTCACCGCCGCCGAGCTGCTGGAATACGGCATCCGCAGCACTTTTGGCCGGGGGTGCTTTTTGCTCGTTTAACGCGTCAGCCCACAGATCGTCCAGTGCTCCGCTGTTTTCATCGGACGGATTGTTCATGTCACTCATTTGGGCTGTTCCTCATTCAGCGAATTCAAAATCGGGTTGATCAAGTGCTCAACGCGTAACGCATACTGACCGTTAATCGTGCCGTACTGGCTTGTCAGCACGGGGACACCATCCACATGGGCAATAATGCGGTCGGGTTTTTCTATCGGCAAAACATCACCGGGTTGTAATTTCAGGATCTGAGATAACCGCAGCGGGATATCGGCGAAGCTCGCCACCAGCTCAAGCTGCGAATGCTGGACCTGGCGGACCAGGTTTTCACGCCAGTTCTGGTCTTCGTTGCGGGAGTTCTCCAACGGCGGGTTCACCAGCAGCTCGCGCAGCGGTTCGATCATGCTGAACGGCAGGCAGATGTTGAACTCGCCGGTCAGGTTACCGATCTCCACGTGGAACGGGGTGTTAACGACGATATCGTTCGGGGAGGTGGTGATATTGGTAAATTTCACCTGCATCTCAGAACGGACGTACTCCACTTCCAGCGGGTTAATCGCTTTCCACGCGTCGCTGTAAGATTCCAGCGCCAGCTTCAGCATGCGGTTAATGACGCGTTGTTCGGTGTGGGTGAATTCACGACCTTCTACTTTGGTCGGGAAACGCCCGTCGCCGCCGAACAGGTTATCCACCGCGATGAACACCAGGCTTGGCGAAAACACCACCAGGCCGGTGCCGCGCAGCGGCTTAAGGTGAATTAGGTTAAGGTTGGTTGGCACCGGCAGGTTGCGGGCAAACTCATGATACGGCTGAATGCGGATCGCACCGACCGTAATATCCGGGCTACGACGCAGCAGGTTAAACAGCCCCATACGGAACTGACGTGCAAAACGTTCGTTAATGATCTCCAGCGCCTGCAGACGTTCACGTACCACGCGACGCTGGGTATTCGGGTCATAGGGACGAATATCGCTATCGCCGCCAATACCCGGTTTAGGATCATCATTGTTATCGCTGTCGCCGTTGAGCAGCGCATCGATTTCTGCCTGAGAAAGAATACTGTCGCCCATGTCGTTACCGCAGAATGAATGCTGTATACAGAACGTCAGTGACTTCCTGCTTAGGTTGGCCGTTTACCAGCGGGGTCGCCAGCGTTTGTTTAATCGCGTCGACCAGCTTTTGCTTACCCACATCGGTGGCCAGCGCCGAAGCGTCCTGACGAGAGAACAGCAGCAGAAGTCTGCTGCGCACTTCTGGAAGGTAATCGTTCAGACGCGAACGGGTGGCTTCATCTTTCAGGCGCAGCGTAATGCCAACGTAAAGCACGCGATCCGCATCACCCAGATTGACGGTGAAGGTATCCAGCGGGAAGAAGACTGGAGCCGGCGGAGGCGGTGCTTCAGCTTTGGCTGCAGCGGTGGTAGGTTCCTGCTGCATACGCCAGTAACTATAGCCCGCGGTAGCGCAGGCGGCGAGCGTGATCAACACCAGCAGCGGGATCCAGATGGAACGCTTACTTTTTTTGGTGATAGCGGAGTCAGTCATCTGATACGAGCTTCCTGTTTCGGTACAGCTTATTAAGGTGATTATCCCGTGTCCTGCTGTCGTCAAAGCGTGGAAAAGACGGGGATAATCACGCTACCTCTGGCGTTTAGGCGAAGATGTCTACGGCACTGTTACCGCGCGCTGCGGACTGCAGGGCGGCAGGAACAGGCAGTAGCTCATCGCTCTCTTCATTAAAACCGCCGGTGTTGCCGGAACGCGAAGCCTGGTGCTGCTGCTGGGACGAGGACTGCTGCTGCCCGGCGAAGCTCTCGCTGCTGACGCTGCTCTGCGCAAGCTGAATGCCGTTTTCCGCCAGTGAGGTCTTCAGTACCGGCAGCGCGGCTTCCAGTGCCGCACGAACATGGCTGTGCGCAGAGACCATCTGCAGCTGCGCCTGATTGTCATCCAGCTTAAGCGAAATTTGCACCTGACCCAGATCTTCCGGGTGCAGGCGCAGCTCTGCTGTCTGCTGGCCCTGCTTAGTGAACAGGGTGATGTGCTGGCTCAGGGACTGCTGCCATTCGTGGGTCCCCAGAGGCTGGCTTAACACCGGCGCGGTGGCGACGGTGGCGGCCGTTTGACTGGTCGCATGGCTGGACATAATCGGTGCCAGGGTGGCCGTTGGTGATGATGAAGAGGACGAACTGGCGAGCTCCTGCTTCTCTGCCGCCGCGGCCGCGGCCGGTGTAGCAGGCGCGTTGCCCTGCAGGGCCGGCTCGTTATTTTTCACCTGGTTCTGATAAGACGTAGAACTCTGCGCTTTATCGTGGCTTCCCGCAGACGCATTCAGGGACGGTTGGCCCGCGCCGTTTGAAAGCGTCGCGGAATTCAGCGTTGAGGTGGCGGAAACGCCCTCGCTGCCTGCCGCGCGAGAGGCGGTTGTTTGCTGGTGCGGCAGCATCGCCATCAGCGCGCTTAATCCGGCCAACTCTTCTTCGCTCAGCTCGCTTTTACCGTCATCTTTGGTGTTCGCCGCATTGAGCGTCTTCAGCGCGTCGCCCTTAGATAGCGGCACCAGCCCGGAAACCAGCGTATCAAGCGACGTGACGGGCGACGTTTCATCGCCGTTCAGCGCGGTCTGGCGCGAGAGCAGGTCGGCGATTTTGGCCTGCAGGGTGGTATCCCCTTTGGCGTCCTGAGCTACTTTTGACAATTTACTGCCGGCGGCTTTCAGGTCAGCCAGTGTCAGCGGCGCATCTTTGCCCTTGCCCGTTGCGTCCGAGAGGGCGCCTGCCAGCAGAGAGAGAAAGTCCTGTGCACCGTCGGTGCCTTTCCCCGTTTGCGTGCCGCCTGACAGGTCGCTGTCGCTCATCAGCAGTTGTTGCAGTGTGATCATTCCGGTTTCCTCATTGATGCGCGCTGGGCAAACTCATCCATTTTCTTCTGATCCAGACGGTTTTCCGCCAGGGTCGTTGCCGCGATCTGTCTGTCCTGTAAAGTCTGCCAGGCCTGCAGTCGCTGCTTCTTCTCGCGCCAGAAATTGAGCGCGGTATCGACTTTCTGGGTCCACTGGTTAAGCTGCTGGCGATGCTGATCTATCGCCTTCTCCAGCGTCTGGATAAATTGCTGATAGTTAATCCAGCGCTGGCTTCCAATGCCCTGTGTCATATCGGTATTGAGGTTGGTGCGATATTCATGCTGATAGTCGATCAACATCTTCAACTGTTCTTCAGCCTGCTGGCACCCGCGTCGCATTGCGCCTAGCTGCAATGCGGCATCATCAACTTCTTTTTCAGCCAGATCTTTCAGCGTTGATAACGCGCTGTTTTGCGCCATGACCTTCGCCCTCCACCTGTGTTACACCTGCGGGAAAATCAGCTCCAGTGCCTGAATTGAATCTTCCCAGTCGGCGCGTTCAAAAATGCCTTGTTGCAAAAAAGCCTCCAGCTGCGGCCACAGGCTAATCGCCTTGTCGAGCATCGGGTCGCTGCCTTTGGCATACGCCCCCACGCTGACCAGATCGCGGTTGCGCTGGAAGCTGGAAAGCAGTTGTTTGAAGTTACGCACGCGGGCGTAGTGCTTCTCGGTTATCAGCGCCGTCATTGCGCGGCTGATAGAGGCTTCAATATCGATGGCCGGGTAGTGCCCGGCTTCGGCCAGACGACGCGACAGCACAATATGACCGTCAAGGATCGCGCGCGCGGAGTCGGCAATCGGGTCCTGCTGGTCATCGCCTTCCGTCAGTACCGTATAGAACGCGGTGATGGAGCCGCCGCCGCTGATGCCGTTCCCCGCGCGTTCCACCAGCGCAGGGAGTTTGGCGAAGACCGAAGGCGGGTAGCCTTTGGTCGCCGGTGGCTCACCGATGGCCAGCGCGATTTCACGCTGCGCCATCGCGTAACGGGTCAGGGAATCCATGATCAGCAGCACGTGCTTGCCGCGGTCACGAAAATCTTCGGCGATACGGGTGGCATACGCGGCACCCTGCATGCGCAGCAGCGGCGATACGTCTGCCGGTGCGGCGATGACCACCGAGCGGGCGCGGCCTTCTGCACCCAGAATGTTTTCAATAAAGTCTTTTACCTCACGGCCACGTTCGCCGATCAGCCCCACGACGATCACGTCGGCCTGGGTATAGCGCGCCATCATGCCGAGCAGGACGGATTTACCTACGCCTGAGCCAGCGAACAGGCCCATACGCTGCCCGCGACCTACGGTCAGCAGGGCGTTAATCGGGCGCACGCCGGTGTCCAACACATGCTCGATAGGGGTACGCTGCAGGGGGTTGAACGGCTGGGTGATCAGCGCGCCGGTTTCGGTGGTGTCCGGGGAGGGCAGTCCGTCGAGCGGTTTCCCGCTGCCGTCCAGCACGCGGCCCAGCAGGGCAGGGCCAAGCGGCAGCTGTTTCCCGCTTTGCAGCCCGTCGCCAGAAATATTTTTGGCATACACGCGCGCGCCGGGCAGAATGCCTTCCACCTCTTCAAGCGGCATCAGGAACAGACGCTGGCCGTTAAATCCGACCACTTCGCTTTCAACTTCACGCGTTTCCAGACCATCCTGACGCTCAATGACGCAGGTCGCGCCCAGCGGAAGCTGCAGGCCGGTGGCTTCGAGAACCAGGCCGGTGGCGCGCGTCAGTCGGCCATAACGACGAACAGATGGCAGTAGCGCCATCTTCGTCTCAAAGTTGTCGAGCGTGGTGAGCCAGCGGGTGAGGCGCGCGGTCATCAGACGACTCCCGGTGCCGCCAGGCGGCACAGTTCCTGCCAGCGGGTGGCGACGCTGGCATCCAGATCGCCTTCATCGGCAGAGACTTTGCAGCCGCCGTGATGCAGCGACGGGTCGCCGCGCAGACGCCAGCCGTGCAGGTTAAGCGTCGCGCCCAGGCTCTCTTCAACGCGCTGCAGGTCGTCCGGATGGACGCGCAGCTGAGGTTTCCCGCTGAACAGCGGCTCCTGCTGAAGTAGCCCCTGAATTTGTTTGATCAGCGCGGTGTTATCCACCACGGGCGTCTGGCCGATGACCTGACGCGCGGCTTCCAGCGCCATCTGCATCAGTCGCGAGGCAATCACGCTGTCCAGCGCGTCCAGGGTGTGCTGGAACTCGCTGACCAGCTGCTGCATGCGGGCATGGATCGGCGCCTGCTGCTGGCGCGCCTGATCGATACCGTGCTCTAACCCTTTCGCCAGACCTTCCTGATACCCCTGCTCGTGGCCTTTCTGGCGGCCTTCGTTCAGACCGGCGTTATAGCCCTGCTCGTGCGCCTGCATTTGCAGCTGCGCCAGCATCTGGGCCTGCTGCTCCTCTTCGGTCAGCTCGGGCTGCTCGACGTCCGGGTCAAGCTCTTCGGTTACGATGACGGCCGGCGTGAACTCGGAGAGGGGAGGCGCCAGATCGTCCGGCGTCCAGCGCTTC
Organism: Enterobacter cloacae complex sp. ECL352; assembly: GCF_020149545.1. NCBI lineage: Bacteria > Pseudomonadati > Pseudomonadota > Gammaproteobacteria > Enterobacterales > Enterobacteriaceae > Enterobacter > Enterobacter cloacae complex sp. ECL352. The sequence continues at coordinate 563,732 of NZ_CP083709.1, read as the reverse complement.
CAGAGCAGCTCATTAGACATAGGTGTCGTCTCCGCTGCCAATCACCATCTCGCCGGTTTCCGCCAGACGACGAACAATAAGCAGAATGGCTTTCTGTTCGTTTTCCACCTGAGACAGACGAACCGGGCCGCGGTTGGCAAGGTCGTCGCGCAGGATATCGGCCGCACGCTGAGACATGTTGCGCAGGAACTTCTCGCGCAGCGGCTGCTCGGCGCCTTTGAGGGCGATAAGCAGCGACTCGGAGTCCACTTCCTGAAGCAGGCGCTGGATGCTGCGGTCGTCCACTTCGACGAGGTTTTCGAACAGGAACATCTCGTCGATGATTTTCTGTGCCAGCTCGCCGTCGAATTCGCGAACCGCCGTAATGACGGCTTCTTCCTGCTGCGTTTTCATCAGGTTGATGATTTCCGCCGCCGTTCTCACGCCGCCCATTTTGCTGCGCTTGAGGTTCTGACCGTCGAGCAGGTTGTTCAGTACTTCGGTCAGCTCCGCCAGCGCGGCCGGCTGGACGCCGCCGAAGGTCGCGATACGCAGCATCACATCGTGACGCAGACGTTCTTCGAACAGCGCCAGAATATCGGCCGCCTGACCACGTTTGAGGTGGACAAGGATGGTGGCAATAATCTGCGGGTGCTCGTCGCGGATAAGGTCGGCGGCACTCTGCGGCTCCATAAAGTTGAGCGTTTCGATACCGCTGGCGGTATCGCGCGTTTCCAGAATGTCTTCCAGCAGGCTGGAGGCACGCTCTTCGCCCAGCGCCTTGACCAGCACGGAGCGCAGGTAGTCGTTGGCGTTGATGTTGAGCGCGGCAAACTGTTCAGCTTCCTGTTCAAACTCTGCCAGCACTTCGGTCAGCTGCTTGTTGGAGATCTGACGCACGTTGGCCATGGCCGCACTGAGAATTTGCACTTCTCGCTGGGAGAGGTGTTTAAACACCTCTGCCGCACGATCTTCGCCAATGGTCATCAGCAGGATGACGCTTTTATCGGTGCCCGTAAGCGTATTACTCATGTTCGTTACCCATCCACTGGCGGATGACCAGCGCCACGACGCGCGGATCGTTATCTGACATTTCGCGAATGCGCTGGCTCATGACCTCAGCGCCCATGCGCTGGTTAGCACGACGCTGCTGTATCTGTTCATCTTTGCTGAGGCGCACTTCAACCGCTTCTTCCGTTTCCTGACGCGTGTTCATCTGTTCGCGAGCCGCTTTTTCGGCTTCAGCACGGCGCTGGAGCTGCGGACGAACGCCCTTACGCCACAGCAGCCACGCGACAATCAGCACCAGCAGCCAGCGTCCTGCGGACATCAGCTGGTCGATAAACGCCTGCTGTTGCCAGAACGGCAGTTCACCGCCGGTCTCATCAACCGAGTTGAACGGTGAGTTCACCACGTTGAGGGTATCGCCGCGCTTCTCGGAGTAACCCATCGCTTCACGGGTCAGGTTTTCAATCTGCTTCATCTGTTCGGCAGTCAACGGCAGCGGTTTGCCGTCCGCCAGCGTTTTGTAGTTCACCACTACCGCAACGGAAAGACGCTGAATATCGCCCACGTTCAGTTTAGTGTGGCGAATCGTCCGATCCACTTCGTAGTTCGTGGTTTCGTTACGACTGCTGGTGCGCGGACCGGTGTTATTGGTCGTTGAGGTGGTCTGCTGATTATTTTGCTGACCGTTCTGCTGATTGGCCGGCGGCGTTGAGATCGGTGCCGCGTTAGCCGGGGCAGGTTGGTTAGAGAGCGCGCCCGGCACGCCGCCTGGGTAGGCACCGCCGACCTGCTCGTTCGAATTGATCTGGCGTGAACGCATCACCGCCTGAGCCGCATCGCCGTTCGGGCTGTACTGCTCTTCAGTTTGTTCTTTGTTCGCGAAGTCGATCTGCGCGGTTACCTGCGCATGCACGTTGCTGTTACCCACCACCGGGCCGAGGATGGCTTCAATACGGCGCTGGAGACGGTTTTCGACATCGGCGGCATACTTCAGCTGCGCATCATTCAGATCGCGACCGGCGGTATTGGATTGCGTAAGCAGGTGACCGCTTTGGTCGACCAGCGTCACGTTACCCGGCGGCAGACCGGCGACGGCGCTGGAGACGAGATGCGTCACCGCGCTGATTTGCCCTTCGTCCAGCGCGCGGCCGGGTTCAAGGTTCACGGTAACGGAAGCTGAAGGTGATTTCTGTTCACGGACAAATAAAGAAGGTTTAGGCATCGCCAGGTGCACGCGGGCACTCTTCACCGGGCCTAACGTTTCAATAGTGCGGGCCAGTTCACCTTCCAGCGCACGCTGGTAGTTCACCTGCTCGCTGAACTGGCTGATACCGAATTTTTCCTGATCCAGCAGCTCAAAGCCAACGGCACCACCCTTCGGCAGCCCCTGCTGAGCCAGACGCAGACGCAGTTCGTGCACCTTATCTGCCGGTACCTCAAGCGCACCGCCATTATCGGCAAAGCGATAAGGGATGTTCATCTGGGTCAGTTGGGTGACGATGGCGCCGCCATCCTGATCGGAAAGGTTGCTGTAGAGCGTCCGGTAATCAGGGCTTTTCGCCCACAGGACCATCGCTACAAGGATCGCAATTGCGGCAGCGCCTGCCACGATCAACGGGATTTTAGGATTCGCGCGAAGGCGGTTCATCCACTCGAGTGATTTATTCTGCGGCGCTGTCGATGCTGTTGCACTCATTGCGCACCTCTTAAATCCTGGTGGTTTACGTTATTCGTGTAGAGAAACAAAACTGACTCCCGGGTCGGCAAACACGACAAAAGTTCCATATTGATGGCCCTGCCATTATTTGATGATTCGTGATTTTCTATGCGTCAAATAACCTGGTTTTTTCATGCTATTTACCGCCATTATCTTATTGACAAGCTGTTAGTCTTGACCGCGTAAAAAACCATCCAGGGGAGAGTCATGGCTATACAGGGTATTGAAGGGGTAATCAGTCAGTTGCAGGCAACGGCGATGACGGCCCGTAATCAGAATGTGGCAGATCAGCAGCCGAGCATCAGCTTCGCAGGGCAACTGCATGCCGCTCTTGACCGTATCAGTGATACCCAGACCGCCGCGCGCACTCAGGCCGAAAAGTTCACCCTCGGTGAGCCGGGCGTGGCGCTGAATGATGTGATGACCGATTTGCAAAAAGCCTCGGTTTCCCTGCAGATGGGGATCCAGGTGCGTAACAAGCTGGTGTCTGCGTATCAGGAAGTGATGGGCATGCAGGTTTAGGTTATCTAACCTGATGCTATTTATAATTAATAACCATCGGATCCCACAGTCTGGGGCATGGATGGGGCAAACTCACTCAATTTCTGATTGAGGATGAGTACCTGGTCCTGGTTATTTTCAGCCATCCAGGCACCGTACAGCCGGTAAACCATTTGCGTGTCGGTGTGGCCCATTTGCTTCACGATGAAGTTAGGGTTAGCACCGGCAGCTAACGACCAGCATGCATACGTGTGTCGGGACTGGTATGCTCTGCGATATCGAATCCCGGTGAGCCGCATTGCTGCCTCCCTTGACTGGTTGATCGACCCCACAGCGTAATGATTTCCTGCAGGGCGATTGCGCAATCCCTTTTTGGGGTTAAACACGATTGTGCACAAATATGCTTCGCTGCGAACAAACTATTCTCCACCCCGAATTTCTTCAGGTAAGGAGAGTCAGGGAGCTGAGGTATAGTTGAAATTGTCGGTCTGTATAGCAATGCACGCTAACACGTGGTGCACGCCAGAGACCAAACTATTATTTGATGTATCGGGCACGTCGAGGTTTTCTCACACCCGGCTGTTTCTTTTTGAGGCTTTCAACCCGACTGGTCGATAGCTTTGTGGTTATATATGACCTTGCTGCTTTCCTCTGGAGAACTGTCATTTCTCAGCACTCGCTGCGCCTTAAGTATATTGCGTATAACCTCACCCTATTGCATACGCATACCGTTTTACGGCCACGAGATTGCAAAGAAAGTGCAGCCCAAATATGCCTGGTAGTTAAATAGCCGTCGGATTGGATGGCATGGCATGACCTGGTGTGACCTCAGGCTTAAATAATAAAACACAATATCGATACACAATGAATGGTGTTGAGCTAAGGGGCGCCTGGATGGTTCAGATCGCACTGATCGGTTTAGTTATGACATTGACTGAATTTTTACATAAGAGCGTTACACGATACTTAATTACGTGGAGGAATACCTGTCCTGCTCACATTCATTTCAACATGGATGGTGCTGTAATTGTGCATAACAATACTTCTTTAACTCAGATATCATTTAATGGAATGACTTTAACTAACTAAATAAAATTATATTTTTATGATGTTGTATAAATGCACTATAGAAGATTATAGTGCATTTGAATTTTTTTATATACAGTCAATGGGTTGTAAACAGAAAACCCATTGCAACGGATGGCTATATATTAATTACTAATTTTGAGAATGGTGCTCCGGTTTTAGCATCATACATCCCCAGTTCTATTTGTTTTATTTTGCTAAAATCAATATCTGTTGTGTTAGTGTATGTATAATAACTACCATCTATAAAAATGGCTTTCATTGCTGTATCTTTATTCACGAATTTACCATTATCCATAAATAAATGAACGTATATTACCTTTCCATCATTTAGTTCTCTATTAATATCCCCAGATAGTTTTAGGATGATTTTTTCTGATCCATATAAATGCTCAGTATAAAAAGTAACTTTATCAAGCATTATCTCTTTATAAATAGAACTATTAACAACAAACGTTTTTTGTTTATTCAATGATGAATAATCGAATTGCGTTTGCTCTTCATTTATTGAGTTTACATGGAAAAAATCGTTTCTTGCAGGATGTTTATATACAGGATAACCATCGGTGGATTTAATAAGTTTTGGCATATAGAGATCTGGTATAGTGATTTCTTTTATTCCACGACTTACTTGCTCATGGATCATAGATAATCTAATTTTTTCCTGGTTCCATGAGCCTAGGATGGCGTTAGTCATTATGTAATATGATGGTATGAAATATAAAAGAATGAATATTCCAGCAATGGATAATCCAGTGTATTCATAAATTGTTTTCTTATTATCTAAAACAGCACTTGTCAAAAATGATACAGATAATAAAATCATGAACAATGCTCCGCTATATGCGCGTGGCGGCATGAACGGAGAGGCAATAAATGCTGCATTGCACAGAATTGCTGAAACGAAAAAAATAGCACTGAAAGCAATATGTTTTTTACTATATGAACCATTTAAACCTATCAAAAAAGCTAAAATCACAATGACAATGTAGATCTGCCAAAATATAGACATTGAATCTGGCATTCGAGTGAAAAGTTGTAATTCAATCTTCCCTAACATTGTTAAATTGTGCCAGTCAGTAAAATACAGTGAACGGTTAGCCGTCCCAGGACCAAGCAGTAACACACCAATACCGATTATTAAGCCTATCAGATAAGGGTAAATAGCTGAAAGATTCTTCTTGTATATAATAAAAGAAATTGTCAGTAGTAGCGTCACAATGCTGGTGTTTTCATTTGAACAACCTGCCGCAAAACCTAATAATAATGCAAATGGCAATTTCCACCATGTTATTTTAGGTTTTTGCAATGCTATTGTTAGGATGAAAAATGAAACATAAAATGTTGTCCAAAGATAGTTTGCGGCTCCAACAAACCAAAATGTTGTCTCCCCTAATGAAGGATTTGCTATCCAGTATAATGCAAACAAACCTAAAGCAGATAACGGATGGAAATTTAGTTCATTTTTCATCAATGCATTCGGAATGCATGCTATGAAACAAATAGTAGCAGTTAACGCAATTGCAGTTAAGGTTTCATACAATGCATGTGGAACATAATACATCATGTATGAACTGAGCATATTGGTTAAAATTCTACCACTCCATTCTCTATAGTGAGCAATCTGATCATGCAAATTTGCAATCGATATATAGTAATAATCATCAGATAACATTGGTGTGTGCAAGGATGGTATTAGTACCAGTGCGAATATTACTAAAGATGCAAGTAAGCAATAAATTTTACGGCTCATTTCAATCCCTTTGATTTAATAAAGTAACGCGGTCTGTTTTTTGATTCAACATAAATTCTACCAATATATTCACCGAGTACACCAATACCGATAAGCTGAACCCCCCCCAGAAAAAGTATCGATACTATAATAGATGGGTACCCTCTTACTGGGTTGTCAAAAAACAGGGTATCTACAACCATCCAAAATCCATAACTTAATGAAAGAAATGCTATAAAGAAACCGATATATGACCATATGCGAAGTGGAAACGTTGAAAAGCCTGTGATGCCTTCAAGAGCTAAATTCCATAATTTCCAACCATTAAACTTTGAGTTGCCAGCAACGCGCTCTGCGCGAGCATATTCAATAATATCTGTATTTCCACCCACCCAGCTTAATATCCCCTTCATGAAAAGATTACGTTCAGGCATCTTTTTAATGTTTTCAACTATCTCACGTGACATCAAGCGAAAATCACCAACATTCTCTTCAATTTTGGGATTACTGATCTTGTTATGGAGTTTATAAAACCATTCAGCAGTTTTTCGTTTCAACCGACCGTCGGTTGAACGGTCGGTGCGCTTCGCAAGAACCATATCTGCACCTGCTTGCCACTTCTCAATCAGGTGAGGAATGACCTCAATCGGATCCTGCAGATCAACGTCAATTGGGATAATAGCCTCACCAGTTGCGTGATCAAGCCCGGCGAACAGAGCTGGCTCCTTTCCAAAATTACGCGTGAATGTCAGTGGCACAACAAGCGGATCAGCAATGGCAAGCGCGTTAATAATTGATTCTGTCGCGTCTTTGCTTCCATCATTGATGAAGACTATCTCAATGTCATGTTGTTGAAGCTCTTCAAACTCCCGCACGGTTTTATAGAAGATAGGAATAGCTTCCTCTTCATTAAACACCGGAACGACCAAAGAAATTTTCATTTCGCATCCCTAAAGACAATAAACTTTGAATAAATAAAACCGCACACCAGACTGATGGCGGAGAACACGGTTAAAGTAATAAGAGGTGCTAGATCTGTTTTATCCGCCGCCCAACCGACTGCTGCACTTAATGAGCCCAGGAAAGCCACATAAAGCATGTAGCGCATGGTTGTTGTGGATGACTTGAACGTGAATCTGGCGTTGGCAAAGAAGCTGAATGACACCGCCACGACAAACCCGGCGAAGTTGCCGAGAGTTTGATCTGTGTGCAACGCATATATGCAAACAGCAAACACAACCCAGTGGATGAGCGTGTTGATTACACCGATTGATGTGTACTTAGCAAAGAGCTTTAACATTATATAGATTAGTCAATTCTGAAAGGTCTGAAGTTTAGCACCAGATGATCACTTGATCGACCCTCAAATCTAACGATTCTGTATTTATATACAGCTAAAACTGTTCGATGAGAACGCTCTATTTTGCCGGGCTGAGTGTGCAGCGGCAGTGGCAGATGAAGTGAGAAATGCTGTCGCCGCAATATACGCCGAGAAACCTAGATCTGCTTGTTGTCAGGTAATTGACGAGATTAATTCCGGCCCTGGTTCTTCAAATTACTCACGGCGCGCGTGAGGGCGTGCCATATAAACCTGTCGGCTGGGATTGTCCTGTCGGCAGCTATCTATTCAGCTTCGTCAATTAGGAAAATTGTATGCTCATGTAGGGGATGCAGGTTTAGGACCTGAAGATCTTCGCTGGCAGCCGCAGCGCTTTAATGCCACAATATTTTTTTCTTCGAATGCAGGAAAGATGATGAAAAAAGTAGCAATTGCTGGCGCGCTGCTGGCACTGACCGGGTGCGTTCAGGTCGATAATTATAACGACGTGATCAAGCATACTGTCCCGGCGCATCTGGCGGGATACTGGCAGTCGAAAGGGCCGCAAAGCAACATGGTTAGCCCGAAGGCGATTGCCACGCTGGTGGTGACGGAAGAGGGCGATACGCTGGACTGCCGTCAGTGGCAGCGCGTGATTGCCGTGCCGGGTAAAATCATGCTGCGTTCAGACAGTTATTACAACGTGACGCGTAAGCTTGATATCTATCCGCTGGAGCGCGATGGCTCGACGCTGGAGTATGACGGGCTGGAGCTGCAGAAGGTCGACCGTCCAACGGTTGAGTGTGCGGATTACCTGAGCAAGAATCCGCTCGAGAGTAAACTACCGTAGCCGTTTTTTTGCCGGGTGGCGGCTTGCCTGACCCGGCCTACAAAAGTACCGTCCCGTAGGCCGGGTAAGCGTCAGCGCCACCCGGTATTGTTTCTACAGCGCATCCTCTATCACCCAAAGGCTGACGCTTCCCCCATTACAGGTAAACGTCCCTTCGCCATCCGCCGCCGTGGTGATGGTTTCTTCGCGATTGCCGAGAAAATCCCGCCACGTTTTGTTGCCGTAGTTTTCCCCAAGATAAATCACTTTTTCACCATCATCCCCGTTCGACATCACCACTACGCAGCCGGGATCGTCATCGGTGCCGCTGCGGCTGAAGGCAATGCAGTTAGGATGGTCGAAAAACAGCGTCTGCACGCCGTGGGCAAAACGCTGGCGCGCGAGGATCAGCTCGTGAAGCTGCTCAATGACCGGCATATCAATATGGTACGTTTCACCGTCTCCTCCCGCGTCGTCATAGCTGGCGCCGAAGAGATCCGGATAAAAGACGCTCGGCACGCCATTTTCCCGCAGCAGGATCAGCGCGTAGGCCAGCGGTTTAAACCAGGCTTCGACCGGTGCTTCAAGCGCCTGCAAAGGCTGCGTGTCATGGTTCGCAACGAGGGTGACCGCATGAAACGGATCGGCTTCTACCAGGGTGCCGGTGAAGATTTGGCTCATGTCGTAATCACGGCCCTGACGTGACGCCTCGTGGAATTTCATCTGCAGAGGGGCATCAAACAGCATGGTTTTGCCTTCCACCTGGTCAATATAGGCCTGAAGTTTATCCACCTCATGGGACCAGTATTCCGCCACGATAAACAGCGGCTGGTCGGCGACTTCCTGGACGTGCTCAATCCACTCTTTGTAAAACCAGGCGGGAATATGCTTGACGGCGTCCAGACGAAAACCATCGCAGCGCGTCTGTTCCATGACCCAGCGGGCCCAGTATTTGATCTCCTCGGTCACGGCGTGATTGCGAAAGTCGATATTTTCGCCCATCAGGTAGTCGAAGTTGCCCATCTCATCATCAACCTGATCGTTCCAGCCTTCGCCGGTATAGTCGTTGACGATTTTAAAGATGCCGTCTTCATCGGGGTTTTCAATGTGGTCGACGCCGCTGAAGCATTTGTAGTCCCAGATAAACTGTGAGTACTGCCCGGCCCGGACGGGGAAGGTGTAGCGAGTCCAGGCTTCGCATTCAATGACCTCGTCATCGATTTGCGTGCGGTCCTGTTCGTTCACGCGCTGAACGCGCACGGGCTCTTTTTCATCGGCGCCCATTTTGTGGTTGACCACCACGTCCAGCAGTACGGCAATGTCGTTACTTTTGAGGGCATCAATGGCCTCCAGCAGCTGCGCCTTGTCGCCGTATTTCGTGGCGATACTGCCTTTCTGGTCAAACTCGCCAAGATCGAACAGGTCATAGGTGTCATAGCCGACAGAATACCCGCCGGATGCCCCTTTACAGGCGGGCGGCAGCCAGATCATGTTGATGCCGATTTCGTTAAGATTGGGAGCTAACGCCGTGACCTCTCGCCACAATTCACCGCCAGCAGAGTAGTACCAGTGAAAACATTGTAACAGGGTGGGGTTTTTCATCATCCTTGCTCCAGAAGCCATTGGCAGACTTCTGGAGTATGGATGAAGAAATCATAGTTGTGTGTCGCGGGTAAAACTTTCTGGATAAAGAATATTCCCTGACAGCTTTCCATAGGTAGACGTGATGGATTGCTGTTTACCGGTTTGATCAATCAGATTGCGCAGTTCGTCCATGCGGACCTTCAGCAGTGCCTTTAGCGCATTCTCATTTTCAAGGATCATTTCCAGCAGCGCACGCGCTTGCTCAACCTGAGCCGGAGGGCATGACATGATGGGCGTTTGAGAAATCTTTTCCACCAGTTGAACATAATGCATTTCCTGCTCGATAAGCGCATCCCATTGACCAGAATGTGCGAGATTTAGCATAGCAATGCTCTGAGCATGTAACGCCTGCCAGTGGCTAAGCGCTGCGCTGGGATTATTCATCAAAATTATCCTGAAATAGAGGACGCATTGGGGCCGATTTGCTTCCACGCATCCGCAATGTTGTTTAATAAACCCTCGACTTCAACAATTGCGTCTACGTCGTTACTGACATTCGCCAGCAACAAACGTCGAACCATATATTCGTACAAGGAGGCAAGATTACCGGACAACTCGCTCTCAACCTCCATGTTCAGTCCTGCTTTTAAACCGTTGTCGATGATATTGATGGCTTTCGTTAACGCTTCGCCTTTCTCACGAATTTGTCCGGCTTCCATGAACAAACGCGCGCGAACAAGGGCGCTATGCGCCCCGTCGAACAACATGACAATCAGCTGGTGTGGACTGGCATTCATGACTGCGCTTTCTACTCCTATCTGCTGATAGGATTGAACACCAGAGGTCTTATACATATCCACTCCTGAAGGCTACGACTACTTTTGTGAGAACTGTTGGGTCAGGTAGTTGGCCGTGCTGGTCATTTTGGTGACTAATACGTCCAGACTGGTAAACTGGGTTTTGTAACGCGCCATGGTGGCTTCAATTTGGGCATCCATGGCATCGTAACGTTCACCCAGGGTTTTCAGCGTTTTGTTGATCCCGTCTTTCGCGTTCTGGATCACCCCGGCGCTGCCGGTACTGGTGCTGAGCATGTTGGTCAGCGTGTTGTTCATCTGGGTCGCCATACCGGTTTTCTTTCCGTCACCGACAAAATACTGCTGTACGGCGTTCGGGTTGTCGGTCAGCGCTTTTTTCAGCTTATCGGTATCGACTTTCAGGTTACCGACCGTGCCGTCCGCTCCTTTCACCGGGTCCTGGGTAATCCCCAACTGGGCCATAATCTGAATGGAGCCGGTCTGCACTTCGGTCAGCAGGCCGCGCAGCTGGGACTGAACCCCACGCACGTTCGCATCACCGACCAGCGCGCCGTTGCTGGTGGACTGGCCGCCAGCGCCTGCATCAACCGGAACATACTTCGTCAGGCTGTTAATCGTGGACTGCAGCGAGTTGTATGCCGTCACCCAGTCCGTCACCGCTTTCTGGTTCGCATCCGTTGCGCGTGAGACCTCAAGGGTTTCATCGGCTTTGCTTTCGGCTTTCACCGAGAAGGTGACTCCAGGCAGCGCGTCGGTAATGGTATTCGACTGACGCTCGATGGAGATGTTGTTCACCACCACAATCGCGTTCTGCGCGTCGGTGTTTACCGTCAGCGCGCCCGTTTTGGTGGTTGAGTCGTAGCCAATGGCGCTTTGCAGCTTGGCGTCGCCGGTAACGCTTACCGTCATCGCACCATCCGTACCGGTGGTTTTAGATGACAGCATCAGGCGGTAATCACCGTCTTTCGCTTTAATGACGCTGGCTGTGACGTTGCCGTTGGCTTTATTAATCGCGCTCGCGATCCCGGCCAGCGACGTATCGCCATCTGCCAGGTTCACCTCTAAAGGCGTTTTCGTGCCCGGCTGGGTGATGGTGATTTTACGCGTTGTACCTGTCGTATCGCCCAGCTGATCCGTGTTGTTAGCATAGGAGCCGGTGGTGAGCGCCTGTGCCTTTGCAACCTGGTTGACGTTGACAACAAAGGAACCTACTGACGCGTCAGCCGTTGTCGTGGCGGTAAAGGCCGTGTTGGTGCTGCTAACGGACGTTGAGTTCCATGTGGTTGCTTTACCCAGCGCAGCGGTCGCAGTCTGCAGCGATGTCATGGCGCTCTGCAGCTTGCCGTAAGCGCTTAACTGTGCGTTATACGTTGATTGCTGGGAAGTAATCGTCGTCAGCTTGGTTTTTTCTGCCGCTTCCAACTGATTATATAAATCCCCGAGTCCTGCAGAACCTATCCCGAGGTTACTGATAGTAGCCATGCATATTTTCCTTAAAATACGAAAGTAGTTCAGGACTCTTATCGGCCTCTCAGCGTAAAAGTTTACGACGGTGAGAAAAAAATAATCCAAAGAATAGACGCGTCCTGGCGGGGTAAATGAAAGGATTGCACTTTAGGGCCATTATCAGTGCATTAAAAACACGAATAAGTGTGTGCCTTTTTTGTCATCTCTATTGTGCGTTAAAAAAGCGTAAATAATAAACCTCTCGTTGACCTTAATTGATTTTTTAAAAATAAAATTATTAATAATCAATGTGTTGTAATTTTTTAGAAATTGATTCTAAAGTCTTTTGGGGACCCGTCGATAACCTTGTTGACGGTGAGAGACGCTGTGAGTGTTAGGCACCGGACCTAAAACCCAATTTTTGAAGGAAACAAAATTATGGCAGTTATCAATACTAACCTGTTGTCCCTGAGCACTCAGAACAACCTGAACAAATCTCAGTCTTCTCTGGGCACTGCTATCGAGCGTCTGTCTTCAGGTCTGCGTATTAACAGCGCGAAAGACGATGCTGCTGGTCAGGCGATTGCAAACCGCATGACCTCTCAGATCAAAGGGATGAATCAGGCAGCACGTAACGCCAACGACGGTATCTCCATGGCGCAGACTGCTGAAGGTTCCCTGAACGAAATCAACAGCAACTTGCAGCGTGTTCGTGAACTGGCTGTTCAGGCAACAAACGGGACTAACAGCGGAACTGACCTGTCTTCTCTGCAGGATGAAGTTAAAGCGCGTTTGGATGAAATTGACCGCGTTGCGAGCAAAACTGACTTCAACGGCATCAAACTGTTAGACGGTTCTGCTGGTGGTGGTACTGGTAAAGTTAAAATTCAGGTTGGCGTAAACGACGGGGACACCATCGATCTGGACCTGAAAGGCGCACAAGCTGACACTACTAAGCTGGGTGTGAAAACTATTGACCTGACAGCGCTGGCTGGCGGCGAACTGAAAACTATCGACGATGCAATTGCAATCGTTGATAAAGCACGTTCAGGCCTGGGTGCTGTGCAGAACCGCTTCACTTCTGCAATCAACAACCTGAACAACACCTCTAACAACCTGTCTGCTGCTCAGTCCCGTATCCAGGACGCTGACTACGCAACTGAAGTTTCCAACATGTCCCGCGCGCAGATCCTGCAGCAGGCTGGTACTTCTGTTCTGTCTCAGGCAAACCAGGTTCCACAGACCGTTCTGTCTCTGCTGCGTTAATATTACGCGTGAAACCCCGCTTCGGCGGGGTTTTTTTATCTCTGAATTTTGAGGACCCGCCTGTGAAACAGATCGTTATTACCCAGCCTAAACTGGTCGCAGATTTCTCCTGTGTCGGTGGGGAATGCCGTGAACATTGTTGTCAGGGCTGGACCATCGCATTTGATAAATCATCCGTTAACCGCTACCTGAACAGTAAAAATGCCGGCATTCGTCAGACGGCGAAAACGGCGATAAAAGTCACCAAAAAGCAGTATGGTCACTGGGGCGAAGTGATTTTCCACACGGAAAGTAAAAACTGTCCGTTTATGGATACGGAAAAACTCTGTTCTATTCATAGCGCCATGGGCGCCCAGGCCTTGAGCCCAACCTGTTCGTCCTTTCCACGGACAAACCGGGTCTATAAAAATGAAATCGAAAAATCGCTGAACCTCTCGTGTCCGGAAGTGACCCGACTTCTGTTGAACGATCGGGAGTCTATGTCGATGATGGAATCCATCAGCGTCCAGCAGGACGTCAATAATGCGCCGATGATTGATTTGAAGGCAAAGGTCATCAATCTCTTCTGCCAGAATATTTTCAGCGTTGAGGCGGTTAGCGTTGAAGAACAGGTTTACGCCGTGGTGAAATTCCTCATGGTGGCTGAAAAGCTCGATAATCTTGAAGAGAATATCGGCACGCTCGAAACGGTCTATTTCTCGCTGGTTAACGAACTGGTGAGCGGTAAAATCAAAACGGAATTAGGCGGGTTTAATCAGAACTACAGCCTGAAATTCGCGTTAATTTCGCTCATTCAGAGCTACTTTACGAAGAAAGCGACAGCCCGCGGCGGTGCGGTATTAAACCGTTATTTCACTCAGCTTTATCAACAGTTTGAGTCTGCTGGTGACACCGTGCCGGCAGATAAGGTCATGGAGAACATCGAGTCCGTCTGGCGCGATGTGGCGGGCAGTTACCTGGCGACCAACGATCATTTATTTAAGAACTTTTTTAAATACAAACTGTGGGAGCAGGGCTTCCCGCAGAACAATGGCCGCAGCATGTTGAATAACCTTTATTTAATCGTTGCGGAGTTCTATTTCCTTAAAACGTTACTTGCCGGTCAGGCTCTCGTGGCGGGAAAAATTGAACAAGATAATATCATTGATGTTATTTACAGCTTCCACTCCCTTAGTCAGCATAATCAGGAAGCGGGAAAGCTCTTTCATCAACATATAGATAGCGTGAAACTGGGCGACGATCTTTCATTGTTACAACTGTTAATTTAGGCAGAAAAGTAGCCCCTGTTGTGGGCAACCTCAGAATAACCTCACTTTATCCCCCTTTTTCATCCAATTGAACGCCCTGCAGAATCGGATAATCATGCCGATAACTCAACTAACGCAGGGCTGTTTATCGTGAATTCACTCTATACCGCTGAAGGTGTAATGGATAAACACTCGCTGTGGCAGCGTTATGTCCCGCTGGTGCGTCACGAAGCATTGCGCCTCCAGGTGCGCTTGCCGGCGAGCGTGGAACTCGACGATCTGCTACAGGCGGGCGGTATCGGGTTATTGAATGCAGTTGACCGATACGACGCTCTGCAAGGAACGGCATTTACGACTTACGCAGTTCAGCGTATTCGTGGTGCGATGCTGGACGAGCTGCGCAGCCGCGACTGGGTGCCGCGCAGTGTTCGCCGCAACGCGCGCGAAGTGGCGCATGCGATGGGGCAGCTGGAACAGGAACTGGGACGTAACGCAACGGAAACCGAAGTGGCGGAACGTCTTGGCATTGCTGTTGAAGAGTATCGTCAGATGTTGCTCGATACCAATAATAGCCAACTCTTCTCATATGACGAGTGGCGAGAAGAGCATGGCGATAGCATCGAGCTGGTGACGGACGAGCACCAGCAGGAAAACCCGTTACACCATTTAATGGAAGGGAATTTACGCCAGCGCGTCATGGAGGCTATTGAAGCTCTGCCTGAACGCGAACAGCTGGTATTGACCCTTTATTACCAGGAAGAGCTTAACCTCAAAGAGATTGGCGCTGTTCTGGAGGTGGGAGAGTCGCGGGTGAGCCAGCTGCACAGCCAGGCCATTAAACGCTTACGAACCAAGCTGGGTAAGTTATAGGTGATTGATTCACCTTAAAAATGCCGCACAACGTATTGACAACCAGGAGTTATCATGACGGTGCAGCAATCTAAAAGACGGCCTTTAAGCCGCTACCTGAAAGACTTTAAACACAGCCAGACGCATTGCGCCCACTGTAACAAGTTACTCGATCGTATCACGCTGGTTCGCCGGGGCGAAATCGTCAATAAGATTGCGATTTCGCGTCTCGACACGTTGATGGACGAAGCAGCATGGCTCGAAGAGCAAAAAGAGTGGGTGGCGCTTTGCCGTTTCTGTGGGGATCTCCACTGCAAAGAGCAAAGCGACTTCTTCGATATTATCGGCTTCAAACAGTTCCTGTTTGAACAAACGGAGATGAGCCACGGCACCGTTCGCGAATATGTGGTTCGCCTGCGCCGCCTTGGACAACATCTGACCGTAAACAATATTTCTCGCGATCTGCTGAAAACCGGTTATCTGGATGAAAATCTGGAGCCGTGGCTGCCTGCGACCAGCACCAACAACTACCGAATTGCGCTGCGCAAGTATGCGCAATACAAGGTACAAATGCCCGGTGCCATAAAGCAGAAAGCCCACGCCGGAACAACTTCTGATATATATTAAAAAAGAATAAGATGTAGCGCAGTCGCCTTTGACGTTGCAGGCGATTTCTCTACACTACGTAAAAATTCCACTATATCGGGGTATTTATGAAATTTGCACTTCTGGGTCGTCAGGCGCTGATGGGTGTTATGGCCGTTGCGCTGGTTGCGGGTATGAGCGTGAAAACGTTCGCCGCAGAAAACCTGCTGAATAAAGTAAAAGAGCGCGGTACGCTGCTGGTCGGGCTGGAAGGAACCTATCCTCCGTTCAGCTTCCAGGGCGATGACGGTAAGCTGACCGGTTTTGAAGTGGAGTTTGCTGAAGAGCTGGCGAAGCACCTCGGCGTTAAAGCGTCGCTGAAACCGACCAAATGGGACGGTATGCTGGCGTCGCTGGACTCCAAACGTATTGATGTGGTGATTAATCAGGTGACCATTTCTGACGAGCGTAAGAAGAAATATGACTTCTCTACGCCGTACACCGTGTCCGGTATTCAGGCGCTGGTGAAGAAAGGCAACGAAGGTGGAATTAAAACTGCCGCGGACCTGAAAGGGAAGAAAGTCGGTGTCGGTCTGGGTACCAACTACGAAGAGTGGCTGCGCCAGAACGTGCAGGGCGTGGATATCCGCACCTATGATGATGACCCAACGAAATACCAGGATCTGCGCGTGGGCCGTATCGACGCCATTCTGGTTGACCGCCTGGCCGCGCTGGATCTGGTGAAGAAAACCAACAATACCCTGGCGGTAGCGGGTGATGCGTTCTCTCGTCAGGAATCAGGCGTTGCCGTTCGTAAAGGTAATGAAGACCTGGTCAAAGCGATTGATTCCGCGATCTCTGACATGCAAAAAGACGGCAGCCTGAAGGCGCTCTCCGAGAAGTGGTTCGGTGCAGACGTCACGAAATAAATTTCTGCCGTAAAAAAAGGCGCTTTTAAAAGCGCCTTTTTTATTTCTTTCGCGTCTGCGTGCATAATGAAAAATATCACATTTTGTCAGAGTTACCGGAGAACCCATGTCACTACAGAATTTAACGCGCTTTCCCCGCCTGGAGTTCATCGGCGCGCCGACGCCGCTGGAGTATCTGCCGCGATTTTCTGATTATTTAGGGCGCGATATTTTTATCAAGCGCGACGACGTGACGCCGATGGCGATGGGGGGCAATAAGCTGCGCAAGCTGGAGTTTCTGGCGGCTGATGCACTGCGCGAAGGCGCGGATACGCTCATTACCGCCGGGGCTATCCAGTCCAACCACGTTCGTCAGACGGCGGCAGTGGCGGCAAAGCTCGGGCTCCACTGCGTGGCATTGCTGGAAAACCCGATTGGCACGCGGGCAGAAAACTATCTGACCAACGGTAACCGCCTGCTGCTGGACCTGTTTAACGTGCAGGTCGAAATGGTGGATGCGTTGACCGACCCGGTCGCCCAGCTCGACGAGCTGGCGACGCGCCTGGAAGCACAGGGCTTCCGCCCCTACGTTATTCCCGTCGGCGGGTCGAACGCGCTGGGCGCGCTGGGGTATGTGGAAAGTGCGCTGGAAATCGCGCAGCAGTGCGAGGGCGCGGTGAGCCTCTCCTCCGTGGTTGTCGCGTCCGGCAGTGCGGGCACGCATGCCGGGCTGGCGGTGGGGCTGGAACAACTGCTGCCGGACGTCGAGCTGATTGGCGTAACGGTGTCCCGCAGCGTCGCGGATCAGAAGCCGAAAGTGGTCACTTTACAGCAGGCGGTAGCCGCGCAGCTGGAGCTGAAGGCCAGGGCCGACATTCTGCTCTGGGATGACTATTTTGCGCCGGGTTACGGCACGCCTAACGAAGAGGGCATGGAAGCGGTGAAGCTGCTGGCGCGCCTCGAGGGGATACTGCTCGATCCGGTCTATACCGGCAAAGCGATGGCCGGACTGATTGACGGCATTGCGCAGAAACGCTTTAAGGATGAAGGGCCGATTTTATTTGTCCATACCGGCGGGGCGCCTGCGCTGTTTGCCTACCATCCTCATGTCTAAAAATCAGGTCGAAAAATAATAATGCAAGAAAGTATTCAACTGGTTATTGATTCTCTGCCCTTTCTGCTGAAAGGTGCGGTATTTACGTTACAGCTCAGTATCGGCGGGATGTTCTTCGGGCTGGTGCTGGGATTTGTGCTGGCATTAATGCGCATGTCACCCGTCCTGCCGGTACGCTGGCTGGCGCGCTTTTATATCTCCGTCTTTCGCGGTACGCCGCTCATCGCCCAGCTCTTTATGATCTACTACGGCTTACCGCAGTTTGGTATCGAGCTGGATCCGATCCCCGCAGCGATGATTGGTCTGTCGCTCAATACCGCGGCGTACACGTCAGAAACCCTGCGAGCGGCGATCTCTTCCATTGACAAAGGGCAGTGGGAGGCGGCGGCCAGTATCGGGATGACGCCTTGGCAGACGCTGCGTCGGGCCATTCTGCCGCAGGCGGCGCGCGTGGCGCTTCCACCGCTGAGCAACAGCTTCATTAGCCTGGTAAAAGATACGTCCCTGGCGGCAACGATTCAGGTACCGGAACTGTTCCGTCAGGCACAGCTCATTACCTCGCGCACGCTTGAAGTCTTTACCATGTATCTGGCCGCCTCGCTGATTTACTGGGTGATGGCGACGGTGCTGTCTGCTCTGCAAAACTACTTCGAAAACCAGCTTAACCGCCAGGAGCGTGATCCAAAATGAGTGCTATCGACGTCAAAAACCTGGTGAAAAAATTCCACGGTCAAACGGTGCTCCACGGGATCGATCTTGAAGTAGAGCAGGGTGAAGTGGTGGCGATTATCGGACCAAGCGGTTCGGGAAAGACGACGCTGCTGCGCAGTATTAACCTGCTTGAACAGCCGGAAGGCGGCACTATTCGGGTAGGGGAGATAACGATTGATACCGGGAAATCCATTAGCCACCAGAAAGGGTTAATTCGCCGCCTGCGCCAGCATGTCGGCTTCGTTTTCCAGAACTTTAATCTCTTCCCGCACCGTACGGTGCTGGAGAACATTATTGAAGGGCCGGTCATTGTAAAAGGTGAATCGAAAGAGGACGCGACGGCGCGCGCGCGCGAACTGCTCGCTAAAGTCGGGCTGGCGGGGAAAGAGACCAGCTATCCGCGCCGTCTGTCGGGCGGCCAACAGCAGCGCGTGGCGATAGCGCGCGCGCTGGCGATGCGTCCTGACGTGATCCTGTTTGATGAACCGACCTCTGCGCTCGATCCGGAACTGGTGGGTGAGGTGCTGAACACCATTCGCCAGCTGGCGCAGGAAAAACGGACGATGGTGATCGTGACGCATGAAATGAGCTTTGCACGCGATGTGGCTGACAGAGCCATCTTCATGGATCAGGGACGGATTGTGGAGCAGGGGCCAGCGAAAAACCTGTTTGCTAACCCTCAGCAGCCGCGAACCCGTCAGTTCCTTGAAAAATTCCTTATGCAGTAGCATTTTTGCACTAATTTGCTCCAGAAATTTAGGCTGGAGCAAATTATTCTCCCTTCGGGGGCAGTCGTTTGTTTTTTTATTCCATCCGGCCCGGATAAACCTTATCAATAGTAAAGTTAATTGTGCTAATGCCGATATTTTGTAGTTAGAAAAAAGTTTTATGTGTTAGGTTATATTCACCATAATAATGATTATCTTTTCAGAGGCTTCATTTAGTAAGTATGAAGGATTCAGACTTTTTCACCTGGCGACGGGATTGCTCCCTCCGGTTTCAGGAATTGACCTGTGTCGACGAGGTATATCAGGAATTACAGCGACAAACTCAGACGCTTGAATTCCATTGTTACTCGCTCTGCGTGCGCCATCCCGTGCCGTTTACCCGGCCTAAGATCTCTGTGCATACCACTTACCCAAAGCAGTGGATGGCGCAATATCAATCCGCGAACTATTTCGCTATTGATCCGGTCTTAAAACCGGAGAATTTCATTCAGGGTCATTTACCCTGGACAGACGCATTATTCGCTGACGCGCAGGAATTATGGCACAGCGCGCAGGACCACGGTTTACGCGCGGGAATAACGCAGTGCCTGATGCTGCCTAATCATGCGCTTGGCTTCCTGTCTGTTTCCCGTACTAGTGTACTGGAAGGGCCGTTTGCCCGTGAGGAAATAGAACTGCGGCTGCAAATGCTGGTGCAAATGGCCTTAACTTCTCTGGTGCGTTTTGAAGATGAGATGGTCATGCCACCCGAAATGAAATTCAGCAAACGCGAGCGCGAAATTCTGAAATGGACTGCGGAAGGGAAGACGTCAGCGGAAATAGCGATCATTCTCTCTATCTCAGAGAATACCGTTAACTTCCATCAGAAAAATATGCAGAAGAAATTCAACGCGCCTAACAAAACCCAGATTGCGTGCTACGCGGCGGCAACGGGACTGATCTGAAGGGATAATACGTTCTGCGTGACAGACGAGCAAACGGCTGAATGCACTGCATCCAGCCGTTTTTTGTTACTGGCGGTAGGCTTGTTTGATTTGCTTAACGGTGTTAGCAAATACCGCAGATTCAGCCTGGTCTTCCATCTCCGCGATTTGTTTTTCCATTTTAATGATCACACGACCGGCATCCGCCTGGCCCATCGCCTGCAGCATCAGCGTCAGCAGTGCTTTCAGGCAGTTTACTTCCTGTGCCAGTTCCTGGTTATTCTCCGCAGTGGCAAATTCAGGTGTGCTCATTTATTTTCCTCATTATTTAACGGCGCTAAAGCGCGACGACGAAAGTCAAGGCGGCGGAGTATACCACAAGCTGCAGCAAAAAATGCAGCGGTTGTTTTTCGTACTTTTACGTTGATGTTTAATTGCGTAAACAGAACGTACCGGTAAACTAAACCGCCGTGAAAGTCTATTAATTGTTTATGCCCGGTTCGCTTGCCGTTAATTATTGTTACAAAAATTTGAGATCTGTTTTTTTGCAGGAAAAGCCTGCAAGTTTTTTGTAACTTTTTGAATACAGATGCTTAAAAAAAGCTGCAAAAGCCCTGAATGCATGGTCTCTCATTCCACGGACTGTACAGCCTAATTTCCAAAAACGAGAGCAAAATCGAATAGCCGGTTTTTTAACGTTTTAATCTTGCGAGGAAAACCGTTAATATAAACCAAATTATCACTCAGTAGCGTTATCCCTATTCTGGAGACATTTCCTTTGATCAACGTCCTTCTTGTTGATGACCACGAACTGGTGCGCGCAGGGATACGACGCATTCTTGAAGATATTAAAGGTATTAAAGTTGCCGGTGAGGCGTGCTGCGGCGAAGATGCGGTAAAATGGTGCCGCACAAACTCGGCCGATGTGGTACTGATGGATATGAACATGCCCGGTATCGGTGGCCTTGAAGCAACACGCAAAATCGCGCGTACCTTTGTTGATACCAAAGTCATCATGCTGACCGTGCATACCGAAAACCCACTGCCCGCGAAAGTGATGCAGGCGGGCGCAGCGGGCTACCTGAGTAAAGGTGCTGCGCCGCAGGAAGTCGTCAATGCAATCCGTTCCGTGTTTGCCGGACAGCGCTACATTGCTTCCGACATTGCTCAGCAGATGGCGCTGAGTCAGATCGAGCCCGAGAAAACCGAATCACCGTTTGCCAGTTTGTCCGAGCGTGAATTGCAGATTATGCTGATGATCACCAAAGGTCAGAAGGTGAATGAGATCTCGGAACAGCTGAATCTCAGCCCGAAAACGGTGAACAGCTATCGTTACCGGATGTTCAGTAAACTGAACATTCATGGCGACGTCGAACTGACGCACCTGGCCATCCGGCACGGTTTGTGTAATGCGGAGACGTTGTTAAGTCAGTGAGTGATGTGTTCGATTCAAAAGCATTTCTGAAAACCGTAACCAGCCAGCCTGGCGTCTATCGCATGTATGACGCTGGCGGTACGGTTATCTACGTGGGGAAGGCAAAAGATCTTAAAAAACGCCTCTCCAGCTATTTTCGCAGCAACCTGGCCTCCCGTAAGACCGAAGCGCTGGTCTCACTCATTCAGAATATTGATGTCACCGTCACGCACACCGAGACAGAAGCGCTGCTGCTTGAGCACAACTATATAAAGCTCTACCAGCCGCGCTATAACGTTCTGTTGCGTGATGATAAGTCCTACCCGTTTATTTTTCTGAGCGGCGATACCCATCCGCGCCTCGCGATGCACCGCGGTGCAAAACACGCCAAGGGCGAATACTTCGGGCCGTTCCCTAACGGCTATGCCGTGCGTGAAACGCTGGCGCTGCTGCAAAAAATCTTCCCTATCCGCCAGTGTGAAAACAGCGTTTACCGTAACCGCTCGCGCCCGTGCCTGCAGTACCAGATTGGACGCTGCCTGGGGCCTTGCGTGGAAGGGCTGGTAAGTGAAGAAGAGTATGCCCAGCAGGTGGATTATGTGCGCCTGTTCTTAGCCGGAAAAGACGATCAGGTCTTAACGCAGCTGATCGCGCGGATGGAAAAAGCCAGCGCCGCACTCGAGTTCGAAGAGGCCGCGCGTATCCGCGACCAAATCCAGGCGGTGCGCAGAGTCACTGAGAAACAGTTTGTCTCGAATACCGGTGACGATCTCGACGTCATCGGCGTAGCCTTTGACGCCGGGATGGCCTGCGTGCACGTGCTGTTTATTCGCCAGGGCAAAGTGCTCGGCAGCCGCAGCTATTTCCCGAAAGTGCCCGGCGGTACCGAACTGGGTGAAGTGGTAGAAACCTTTGTCGGCCAGTTCTATCTGCAGGGAAGCCAGATGCGCACGCTGCCTTCTGAGATCCTGCTCGATTTTAATCTTGACGATAAAACCCTGCTGGCCGATTCGCTCTCTGAACTGGCGGGTCGCCGGGTCAATGTACAAACCAAACCGCGCGGCGATCGTGCGCGTTATCTGAAGCTGGCGCGAACCAACGCGGCGACGGCACTCACCACGAAGCTTTCGCAGCAGTCGACGGTCAACCAGCGCTTAACGGCCCTGGCGACGCTGCTGAAGCTTCCGGAAGTGAAACGGATGGAGTGTTTCGACATCAGTCACACGATGGGGGAACAGACGGTGGCGTCGTGCGTGGTGTTTGATGCGAATGGCCCACTGCGCGCCGAGTATCGCCGCTACAACATCACCGGGATCACGCCGGGCGATGACTATGCGGCCATGAATCAGGTGCTGCGTCGTCGCTATGGTAAAGCCATAGAAGAGAGCAAAATTCCGGATGTGATCCTGATTGACGGCGGGAAAGGGCAGCTCGGCCAGGCGAAAGCGGTATTTGAATCGCTTGATGTCAGCTGGGATAAAAACCATCCGCTGCTGCTGGGTGTTGCAAAAGGGGCCGATCGTAAGGCCGGTCTGGAGACATTGTTCTTCGAGCCGGAAGGCGAGGGCTTCAGCCTGCCGCCGGACTCCCCGGCGCTGCACGTCATCCAGCATATTCGCGATGAATCACACGATCATGCCATCAGCGGTCACCGCAAAAAACGGGCGAAGGTGAAAAATACCAGTAGCCTGGAAACGATCGAAGGCGTGGGGCCAAAACGTCGCCAGATGCTGCTGAAATATATGGGCGGATTGCAAGGATTACTCAACGCCAGCATGGAGGAAATTGCAAAAGTGCCGGGTATTTCGCAAGGGCTGGCAGAAAAGATCTACTACTCGTTGAAACATTGAGGGCTCTGTAGCAACATAGAGCTAAATTTTACTGACAACAAACAGTTACCGTCATTATGCAATTTAATATCCCTACGTTGCTCACTCTCTTCCGTGTCGTACTCATCCCGTTCTTTGTACTGGCGTTTTACCTGCCGGTCGTCTGGGCACCTTTCGCCTGCGCATTGATCTTCCTGATCGCAGCGGTCACCGACTGGTTTGATGGCTATCTGGCCCGTCGCTGGAATCAAAGCACCCGTTTCGGTGCCTTCCTCGATCCGGTGGCAGACAAAGTGATGGTCGCTATCGCCATGGTGCTGGTAGCCGAGCACTATCATACCTGGTGGGTAACCCTGCCCGCGGCAACCATGATCGGCCGCGAGATCATTATCTCTGCACTGCGCGAATGGATGGCGGAACTGGGGAAACGCAGCAGCGTGGCGGTCTCGTGGATTGGTAAAGTCAAAACGACGGCGCAGATGGCGGCGCTGGTCTGGATGCTCTGGCGTCCGAACGCCTGGGTTGAGTGGGCGGGAATTGGTCTGCTGTGGGTAGCGGCAGTGCTGACGCTGTGGTCCATGCTGCAATATTTGAACGCTGCGCGCGGGGATTTGCTTGATCAGTGATCGTTTCGCCGTAATTTTCAGCAAACGATCCAGGGATGCAAAAAATAACGTTGACTCATAACGTCATATCAGTAGAATGCAACGCATCGAACGGCGGCACAGTAAGCCGGACGATAATGAAATCAAGTGGTTAGATGTTTACTTGATGACATGCGGGAATAGCTCAGTTGGTAGAGCACGACCTTGCCAAGGTCGGGGTCGCGAGTTCGAGTCTCGTTTCCCGCTCCAGATTAAAGACATGCGCAGTAGCGGGTGTCAGTTTGAAAAGTTTTACGGCGCGTTAGCAAAGCGGTTATGTAGCGGATTGCAAATCCGTCTAGTCCGGTTCGACTCCGGAACGCGCCTCCACTTTCTTCCCGAGCCCGGATGGTGGAATCGGTAGACACAAGGGATTTAAAATCCCTCGGCGTTCGCGCTGTGTGGGTTCAAGTCCCACTCCGGGTACCATGGGAAACAAAGAATAATCAAAGCAATAAGCAGTGTCGTGAAACCACCGAAAGGTGGTTTTTTTGTGCCTGTAATTTCTGTTCACTTTTTTCGTCAGCTTGACTCGCCACAGGAAAAGGACAATCCTGTCCCGTACACTCTACATCAACCATTTTTCCTTTTTTATTAAATAGATAGTCATGTTTAAAGACGGTTGTGTTTTAGTCGAGTATCTTCAAGTTTCGAATGAAACACGGTTCGCATAAATTGATGCAAATCAAACTGATTTAAGTTAATGCATTTCTAATATTAATTAATTCGCGCAAAAAAATAATAGTGATGTATCTTAGCCGTAGCGAGAAGACGTTTAATTTGATAATTGCTGGTGGCGATTCGCTATATTGTCGGATCAAACCGTCAGTCTTATGTTCACGGGGTTAAGTCCTGGCAAGGAATGTCTTTACCAGAAACACACCTATCTCAGTTAACAAAATGTATATTTTACAATAACAAGAAGCCGTATCCCTATCGGGAAAGACTCTAGATTTTAAAAGAATTGGATAATTAAAAATGAAAAAAATAATGATAGCTGCTTTTTTATCAGTAGTGATGACGGGATGTGCTAATAATCCTAACGCCTCTGACTATGAATTATGTCAGGCTATGAGCGGTGACACGTTCACCAGCGGGTCGGAAGCGGCTCAAATGATGCAAGCCAGAATACAGGCGGGCACTTCTACGGTCAGTGCGGCAGATTGTGCGGCTATTGCACAAAGTACGGCAGCAGGATGGCAACAAAAGGCGGCTAACCTGAATGCAGCTAGCGCTGCATATAATCAAAGTATTCAACCTAAACCTACCCTGGAAACTAATTGTAATCCGACTATAAACGGCGGTTTTACCTGTACGCAGCAATAATGAGTCCTTATAGCTTAACTTTGTGATAAAACGCGTTATTCACAATCCTCATCGTTCGCGCTATATGGGTGCAAGTCCCATCCGGGTTCCATGATAAACAAAGAATAATCAAAACAATAAGCAGTGTCGTGAAACCACCGAAAGGTGGTTTTTTTGTGCCTGAAATCCGCCAGTCACACCCCACCCAAATACGCCTTCCTCACCTCCTGATTTCCCAGCAGCTCCTCGCCGCTGCCGCTCAGCCGGATCTGCCCGTTAACCATCACATACCCGCGGTCGGAAAGCTTCAGCGCGTGATGCGCATTCTGCTCCACCAGAAAGATGGTCATGCCGTTGCGGGCCAGCTCGCGCAGCGTCTGGAAGATCTGTTTCACCACAATCGGCGCCAGACCGAGGCTCGGTTCATCCAGCAGCAGCAGCTTCGGACGGCTCATCAGCGCCCGGGCGATCGCCAGCATCTGCTGCTCTCCGCCGGACATGGTCATCGCGCGCTGCTTGCGTCGCTCCTTGAGGCGAGGGAAGAGGTCGAACATGGTTTGCATATCCTCAGCGGCAAACTGGCTGCCGATGGGGATGGTCCCCATCAGCAGGTTCTCTTCAACGGTCATATCCGGGAAAATTCGTCTGCCTTCCGGCGCCTGCGCAATGCCGCCGGACGCGACGTAGTGGGTGGATTTATGGCTGATATCTTCACCGCCGAAAAGGATCTGTCCGCTGCGAATGCGGGGCTGGCCAAAGATGGACATCAGCAATGTCGATTTACCCGCGCCGTTTGCGCCAATCAGCGCCACGGTTTCACCTTTATTGACTTCGAGGGAAACCTGTTTAAGCGCCTGAATGGCGCCATAAAACACATCCACCTCGCGAAATGCCAGCAGCGGTTCGCTCATAGGTTGACCTCGCTTTCATCCGTACCCAGGTAGGCGGCAATGACCTTTTCATCATGCTGGATCTGCTCGGGTTTTCCCCTGGCAATAACATCCCCGTGGTCGAGCACGATAATGTCGTCCGAAATCTCCATCACCATCCCCATATCATGCTCAATCAGTAATACCGTGATGTCATGATGATCCCGCAGAAAACGAATAATGCTGCTGAGCTTATGCGTTTCAACCGGGTTAAGCCCGGCGGCGGGTTCATCCAGACAGATCATTTCCGGGCCGGTGCACATTGCTCGCGCAATTTCCAGACGCCGCTGCTGGCCGTACGACATCTCTCCCGCCAGACGATTGGCGCACTCCACCAGATCCACCACTTCCAGCCAGTAGAAGGCCCTGTCCAGGGCGTCGCTTTCCGCGCGCCGGTATGCCGGCGTATTTAAGATCCCGGCGAGCAGATTGCGGTTAACGCGCATATGCTGCGCAACCAGCAGGTTTTCCACGACCGACATCTCGCGAAAAAGACGGATATTTTGAAACGTGCGCGCCAGCCCTGCGCGGTTGACCAGATGCGTTCCGCCGAACATTTTGTAGAAAAGACGCTGCCCGAACTGCGCGGGGTTAATCCAGTCTCCCGGCTGGAATTTTTGTCCGAGCACCTGAATAACGTTGGTCGTTTTATGGCGGGTATTAAATAAAATGTTGCCTCCGGAGGCCCTGTAGAAGCCCGTCAGGCAGTTAAACACGGTTGTTTTTCCCGCCCCGTTTGGCCCAATCAGGGCGGTAATTGAGCCACGCTGTACGTCCAGGTTGACGTCGTTTAGCGCCTTAATCCCGCCGAAGTGCATCATAAGATGTTCAACGCGTAATATCGTTCCGTTCATGGTGCGACACCCTTACGCACGGCGAACCCGCTGCGGTTAATGCGGATCAAACCGCGCGGACGCCAGATCATCATCACCACCATGAGCATGCCAAACAGCAGGACGCGGTACTCGGCAAAACTGCGCAGCAGTTCCGGCGTTACGGTGAGCACAAAAGCGGCCAGCACTACGCCAAGCGTCGAGCCCATCCCGCCCAGCACCACGATGGCGAGGATCAGCGCCGATTCAAAGAAGGTAAAGGAGGTCGGGTTCACGAACCCCTGATAGGTGGCGAAGAACACCCCGGCAATGCCCGCGGTCGATGCGCCCAGCGTAAAGGCCGACAGCTTAACCAGAACATGATTTAACCCCATTGAGCGGCACGCTATTTCGTCTTCACGCAGGGCTTCCCACGCCCGACCAATCGGCATCCGCGTCAGGCGGTGCTTGATATAGAGCACCAGCATCACCACCAGGAACAGCACCGCGTAGATAAAAATAAACTTCATGTTCGGGTTGTAGGTCAGGTGGAAAAACTCGTGGAAGGGCACGCCGCCTTCTTTCGCGCGTCGTCCAAATTCCAGACCGAAAAAGGTGGGGGGAGGGGCCGAGACGCCGTTTGGTCCGCCGGTGAAGGTCAGCCAGTTGTTCAGTATCAGGCGAATGATCTCCCCGAACCCGAGTGTGACGATGGCCAGATAGTCACCGTGCATGCGCAGTACCGGGAAACCGAGCAGGGCGCCTGCGGCGGCGGCCATAATTGCCGCCAGCGGCAGCATGCTCCAGAAGCCTAAGCCGAGATACTGGTATCCCAGCGCCAGACCGTACGCACCAATTGCGTAGAACGCGACATATCCCAGATCCAGCAGACCGGCCAGACCCACGACGATATTCAGCCCCAGACCGAGAAGCACGTAGATCAGCCCGAGAATGGCGACGGTCAGCACATATTTCGTGGCGACAAACGGAAAGCAAATCGCAAGGGTAATCACCAGAGGAATAATCCAGCGCATGCGGCTTTTGTATTCCGGTGGCCGGACATATACGCCCGCGCTATCGGCTTCGAAGCGTGACTGGAAACGGGCGCCCGCGGCGGTACCTAAAAAGGCGCTCAACAGAAAACGCCCGAGCATGACGATGCCGACCATCCAGGCCAGCCGCTGCCCGGCGAAGTTAAAGCTGTAACCGTCCAGCACCACGCCCGCAATGGGGCCGAAAATAATCAGCGCAATCAGCCCGGAAAAAATCGCGTCCAGCATGCAGCGTTTAAGTGAAAAACCGTGTGACGTCATCATTCTCTCCCTCACACTTTGGCCACAATCGGGCGCCCAAGCAGCCCCTGGGGACGGAAAATAAGGATCATGACCAGCAGGCCGAACGAAAAGACATCTTTATAGTCTGAGTTCACCATGCCCGAGAACTGGGCTTCCGCCACGCCCAGGATAAGGCCACCGAGCATGGCGCCGGGGAGGGAGCCGATGCCGCCGAGTACCGCCGCAGTAAAGGCTTTAATGCCGATCACGAACCCGACGTAGAAATCAAAGGTGCCGTAATTCATGGTGATCAGCACGCCCGCCAGACCGGCCATCGCCGCGCCGATGACGAAGACCAGTGAAATAATCCGGTCGGTGTTAATGCCCAGAATGGAGGCCATCTTACGATCCTGTTGTACCGCGCGGCACATCCGGCCCAGCCGGGTATGGTTGATAATCCAGGTGAGCACCAGCATGCCGGCAAACGAGGCAACCAGAATAAACACTTTGGTGTAGGTTATCTGTACGAACCCGTCGCCCAGATGCAGGCGAATCACGCCGTCCAGCATGGTCGGCACCCCTTGCTGGCGCGGACCCTGGCTCAGCTGCGCGTAGTTTTGCAGAATAAGAGACATCCCAATGGCGGAGATCAGCGGCGCCAGGCGCGTCGAGTTGCGCAGCGGCTTGTAGGCGATACGCTCGATGGTCCAGCCGTACACCCCGGTTACCACGATGGTGAACACCAGCGTCCCGAGGATCAGCAGCGGGAACGACTGCAGACCGAAGAACGAGAGCAGCGCCAGGCCGATGGCGCAGAGATAGGCGGAAATCATATACACTTCGCCGTGGGCGAAATTGATCATCCCGATAATGCCGTACACCATGGTGTAGCCGATGGCGATTAAACCGTAGACGGAGCCCAGCGTTAAGCCATTGATTAACTGTTGCAGGAAGAATGTACTCATCTTAGCGCGCTCGTTTTATAGGCTGCGCGATGCGCGCAGCCTGATGTTTATTACGCGCCGACGGGCAGGCCCGCCGACGTTGAGCGTGACTCCGTCCCGTTACTGCACTTCCTTATATTTGCCTTTGTCGTCCCACTGATAAACCACGTAGTCAGACACTTTCAGATCGCCCTTGCTGTCCCAGGCTTTTTTGCCCATCACCGTGTCGACGGAATTGGCTTTAAGCCACTCGCTGGCTTTGGCGGAGTCCTTGCCGCCGGTGGCCTTGAAGGCTGCGGCAATGGCCTGTACGGAGGCATAGGAGTAAAGGGTGTAACCTTCCGGCTCGAATTTACCGGCGCGGAATTTCTCGATAACCGCTTTACCGTCCGGGATAAGGCGCGGATCTTTACCGAAGGTCATGTAAATGCCGTTGGTGTATTGCGGGCCACCCGCGGCGGTCACCATCTCTTCGTTGACAATGCAGTCGCCGGAGAAGAATTTCGCCTGCACGCCCTGTTCACGCATCTGGCGAACCAGCGGACCGGCTTCCGGGTGACAGCCACCGAAGAACACGACGTCCGGTTTTTGCGCGCCGATCTTGGTCACCAGCGCGTTAAAGTCTTTCTCACCGCGAGATAACCCCTCATACATCACATCCTGAACCCCGCGTTTCGCCAGCGCCGCTTTGGTGGCGTCAGCCAGACCCTGACCATAGGTGTCTTTATCGTGAATAATCACCACGCGTTTGGCTTTCAGCTTGTCGATGATGAAGTCGCTGGCAACCTGACCCTGCTGGTCATCGCGTCCGCACATGCGGAACATATCGCTCATGCCGCGTTCGGTGATCAGCGGGTTAGTTGAGCCGGGGGTAATCGCAATAATGCCCGCGTCGCTATACACCTCGGAGGCGGGCATTGTGGAAGAGGAGCAGAAATGGCCGACCACGGCGTTGACTTTATCCTGGTCAACTAAACGGTTGGCGACGGCCACGGCCTGCTTAGGCTCGCAGGCATCATCCCCCTGAACCAGTTTGATCTTCTCGCCGTTAATGCCGCCTGCGGCATTAATGTCTTCAGCGGCCTGCGTTGCGCCGTGCCAGTACTGATCGCCATAGGTGGCATTCGGACCCGTGAACGGCCCGGCCACGCCAATCACAATATCTGCCCGGGCGGAAAACGCCGTCACCAGGCAACCGGCCAACACAAGAGAAAGAGGAGTTCTGATTAATTTCAGCGACATTATTATGTTCCTTAGCAAAGAGGTTTTTGCACCACGGCGTAAACCCGAACGCCCGACGGCGCAGCCAATCCGAAACACGAGCAAGAACAAAATGCACTAAACGAACAAGATACAGACGGCATCCTGCATATTACGGCGAGATTTCCCTGCGCAGAGGCGCGCGAAGAACGTTAAGCAAAAACGTTGCCAGAATGGTTAACCCATTGACGGGCATGCGACATGTTTGAGTATAGAGCGCCGCGTTATGCCGCCTTGCGGGAGGAGAAGAAATTACAGCGGAGATCACATATCGTTAACAATAAAGCCCATAAGTTGTGCAAAGGTCACGATTTGCACGTTTTTGCAGCAATAAAGACCTAAACTTCAGCCCGGAGAGGCGTGAGATATGTGTTAGGATCGTTTCCTTTTGCAGGAGTATCAGCGATGACTGAAGGCCCATTGAATGAAAGCGAAATGGCGTGGCTTGAAGAGACGTTAATGTCTTACGGTCATGATGACGCGTCCGTGATTGACGTGTCCGAACTGGACGGCATGCTTACCGCAGTGCTTTCCGGTCCTGTTGTCGTTGAGCCAGATGCCTGGCTGGTGGCGGTGTGGGGTGGCGAGAAGTACATTCCGCGCTGGAAAAACGATCGTGAGATGAATCGTTTTATCGATCTCTGCTTTAAGCATATGAACGATATTGCCGAGCGCCTGAGCGAGTACCCGGATCAGTTTGAACCGATGTTTGGTTATAACGACGTGGATGGTGAGAGCTATACCGTGGTGGAAGAGTGGTGCTATGGCTATATGCGCGGCGTGGCGCTGACGGACTGGTCAGCCCTGCCGGAAGCCCTGAAGGCCGATCTTGACGTGATTGCCCTGCACGGGACGGAAGAGAACAGCGAAAAGCTGGATGAACTGTCCGAAGAGGAGTATATCGCCAGCATCGAAAGCATCCAGCCTGCGGCACTGCGTCTATATCAATACTGGGTAAACAACCCGCAGCAGCCGGAAGTGAAGAAGCCGACGGTGAACGGCACGAAGGTCGGGCGTAACGATCCGTGTCCTTGCGGCAGCGGGAAGAAGTTTAAGAGCTGCTGTTTGCACTAATAAAAAAGGGGCTGATGATTGCCCCTTTTTTATTTAACCCACTTCCGGCAGCATCCCGGCTGCAATCAATACCTGCACCAGAATAATCACCACCCCACAGCCAAACACAACGCACAGCAGCGGTTTTCCTCCCGCCACGCGATATCCCTGCTGAGGATGCTGCTGGCGGCTCTTCCACGCCAGCAGGGAAGGGAGCAGCAGGGCCAGGATAGAGAGCGCCACCCCTGCGTAGCCCAGCGCCATCACAAACCCGCGTGGGTAAAACAGCGCAAAAGCGAGCGGCGGCAGGAAGGTGATGGCCCCCGTCTGCAACCGTCCGGCCGCGGTATTGCGACGCTGGAACAGGTCGGCCAGATAATCAAACAGGCCGAGCGCCACGCCCAGGAACGAGGTTGCCAGCGCCAGGTCGGCAAACAGGTGTACCGCCAGCTCCACGTGCGGGGAGGTAACAACCTCGCGCAGTGCCAGCAGAAAACCGTTCAGGCCAGCGTGTTGCGCCATCAGCCCAATAAAGGTCGAAGAGTCAATGCTGCCCAGCGTCACCAGCTGCCAGAAAATATAGGCGATCAGCGGGATCGCGCTGCCGATTACAAAGACGCGACGCAGCTTGCGGATATCGCCGTTCATATAGCTGACGATGCTCGGCACGCTGCCGTGGAAGCCAAACGAGGTGAAAATGACCGGGATCGCGGAGAGCGCCAGCCCTTTTTCCAGCGGCAGCGTCAGCAGGTTGACCTTGTGCACGTGCGGCGCCAGCAGCACCAGCATGACGATCAGGAAGAGAATTTTGGCGCTGAACAGAAAGCGGTTAAAAAGATCGACCAGCGATGTCCCCACGCAGACCACGCCGCCGCCGATGAGCGCAAAGAAGATAGCCCCCGTCGCCGGGGTGATGTCAGAGCCAAACCAGTCGTTGACGCTTGAGGCGATGAGTTCCCCGGCGCCGCTGATATAGGCGGCGGTCAGAGCGTACATCAGGAACATCATGCTAAAGCCGGTTATCCACTGGCCGTAGCGTCCCAGATAGCGCGCCGCAAGCGAACCCAGACCGGTGTCGGCGGGCACGTGCTGGTAAACTTCAAGCAGAAGCAGGGCGGTGTAGCACATCAGCGCCCAGAGCGTACCCAGCAGCAGCAGGGTCATGCCAAATCCCACGCCCGCGGCTGCCAGGGGCATTGCCAGCATTCCTGCGCCAATCGTCGTTCCGGCGACGATAAAAATACTTCCCAGGGTTCTGTTTTTCACGCTTTCCTCTACAACGATGCTTAACCGCGACAAAATCTGCGGCGCAGAGTAAGGGAAAAGCCGTAACTCGTCAAATCACCGTTACAAGTAGTGTAATGAATTATTTACGAACTGCTGGCGCTCTGACCCTTTTTAGGCGCAGGCCTACTTCATAAGGGCAATGTTGCCAGGCGACATTCCGGCGTAACGTAAACAATAAATATAAATTATCAAATTAAGTGAGGGTTTTATGGCAGGGGAGAATCCCTTTACCGCGGCATGGAGCCGGGGAGGCAACCTGTTGTGCCATGGCCACTGGATAATTAGCTGGCAGAACCAGCCCCTGATACTTCCCGAGTCCCGCCGCGAAAAGGATATGGGCACCTGGGCAATCTATTCGATTATCGATCCTGAAGATGAAACCTTTGCGCAAGGCTTACAGGAAGATGAGTGGATCGTTGAGAATGTCGACTGGTTAACGGATATGTTCTTCGAGGTGGGGATTCCGCTGGAGACCTCCAGCTACCGCTATTTTTACCAGGCCGTGAATCCCCATGACTGGCGCTGCACCAGCTGTGCGGGCTGTATGTAAATTAACGCGGTGCCGGAAACCGGCACCGCGCTGAAATTAATTCTGCGTATCAAGAGTGGAAAGTTCTTTATCAATAAAGTAAAGACCTTCGCCGGATTTCCCCACCAGAGATAATTTGTCCAGAACGGATTTAAACAGCTTCTCTTCTTCGTGTTGCTCAGCGACGTACCACTGCAGGAAATTAAAGGTTGGGTAATCCTGGCTGGTCATCGCCGCATGAACCAGTTCGTTAATTTTCTGCGTGATCAGCTGCTCGTGCTCGTAGGTGGCGCGGAACAGTTCATCGAGAGAATTATACTCAGCGAAAGGTGATGTCACGGTTTCAATGCGCGGCAGGCTGCCCGTATCCGTAAGATAATCAAACAGACGCTGCATGTGGGTCATCTCTTCCTGAGCGTGACGACGCAGAAACGCGGCCGCACCTTCGAAGCTGTGGTAGCTGCACCAGGCGCTCATCTGCTGGTAGAGCAGGGATGAAAAAAGCTCAAGGTTCATTTGTGCGTTGAGCTTGTCGATCATTTCAGTTTTCAGCATGGTGACGCTCCGGATTATTATTTCTGGTTCACAATGAGCGACACTATAATTTGTTATTTAATTATTTGCAAAACGTAAAATTTTTATTTTATTTATTTAAAATACGAATGGGAATAAAACGCATTGGCGATTTTTATAATTTATTAATGAGAGTTGTTTTTGTTCGTAATGAAATATACTGCCAGCAAACGCTGGCAGGGTTGATTAATACTAGGGGTTATTTGACTTAGGGTTAACGGCGTAACCCATACATTTATACTGGATAGTCACGCTCTCGTTCAGGCACAAAGAGCCGCTCGTCAGGGTGCAGGTTTTGATGGGCTGACCATAGGCTGAGGCGGTGGCA
The DNA here is from genome assembly GCF_020149545.1 of Enterobacter cloacae complex sp. ECL352. NCBI lineage: Bacteria > Pseudomonadati > Pseudomonadota > Gammaproteobacteria > Enterobacterales > Enterobacteriaceae > Enterobacter > Enterobacter cloacae complex sp. ECL352. The sequence continues at coordinate 529,202 of NZ_CP083709.1, read as the reverse complement.
TACCCCATGCTCTGACACGCTTTTGCCGCCGTGCCGTTATTCACATACTCATCGGAATACGCATTTTGCAGCGCTGCCTGGCCGTAATCGAGGCGGACGATGCCGTTCGGCGCGTCGAGGCTGCTGACTTCAGCCTGGCGGTTGATACTACACCCCGCGAGCAGCAGGATTGTGCCGGCTACAATGACTCTTTTCATGGTTCGCTCTGAGTGGATGGAAATATCTTATCGTACCCGCAGATGCCCGCTGCAATGCCTGGAATAGCCGGACAATCTGCCCTCACTCTTCGCAACGGGTCAGAGGGGAGTGCTATCAGGCTAATTCCTCATAAAAATGTGATGAGTATCACAAAATGATTGATTTTTGTGATAATGGTCATATTATAAGCACGTTGGCAATAAAGTTGTATAACAAGTTAATGGAGCATCATCGTGAAACTGCGCAAAATCCTGAAAAGCATGTGGGCCAATTACTGCCGCACGTTCAAAGACGTGCCGCCAGGCGCCATGTTCTGATAAAAAAACCTGCTTCGGCGGGTTTTTTTGTACCTGCAGGTGATGAAGGGAAGATGTCAGGGGGCGTGTTTTGCTACTATGGCGGCCTTTAAATAAGGAGAAAGCCCATGTCACAAAACCTGAGCGCCGATCAGGAACTGGTCTCTGACGTTGTCGCCTGTCAGCTGGTTATCAAACAAATCCTTGATGTTCTTGACGTGATTGCGCCGGTTGAAGTGCGCGAGAAGATGTCTACGCAGCTGAAAAACATCGATTTCGCCAGCCATCCTGCTGCCGCTGACCCGGTTACGCTTCGTGCGATCCAGAAAGCCATCGCGCTGATTGAGCTGCGATTCACGCCGCAGGGTGAGTCCCACTAAAGCAGGGAAAGGGGCGACGGCACGTGTCGCCCTTTGATGCTGTTAAAAGAACGTCTGGACCAGCAGGTAGCTCGCCGCGCACGCGCAGCTTACCCCAATCAGCCCTGGCAGAATAAAGCTGTGGTTGATGATAAATTTGCCGATGCGGGTGGTGCCTGAACGGTCAAAGCCGATGCAGGCCAAATCACTGGGATAGGTCGGCAGGACAAAATAGCCGTAGGACGCCGGGAAAAAGGCGATCAGCATTTTCGGGTCGATGCCGAGCATGAGGCCCATAGGCGCAACGGCCGTCAGCGCAGCCGCCTGGCTGTTCACCAGTTTTGATACCAGAAACAGCACAATGGCATACGTCCACGGGTGGCTCTTCACCACGCCTTCCAGCGCCAGCTTTAACTCGTCGAGATGCGCCTGGAAAAAGGTATCGCTCATCCACGCCACGCCGAACACCGAGAAGATCGCGACCATACCGGCCTTAAACACCGCGCCGTTGGAAATGGCCGACGCATTGACCTTACAGGCCATCAGCATCACGGCGCCCGCAATTAACATCATCATCTGAATGACAAGGTTCATCGACAGCGCCGTCATTTTGCCTTTCACTTCAAAAGCGGGGCGCAGTTCCGGGAATGCCCCCAGCAAAACGACCACGGCAATACCGGCAAAGAAAATCCACGTGGACCAGTAGGCCTGTTTAGGGAAACGCTGATTCATTAACGTCTCGGTCCCGCCATAGATAAATTCGCGCTGCTTAGGATCTTTCAGCTTTTCCTGAAACTCTATGTCGTCAGCCAAATCTTTCCCACGGCGTAAACTCCACAGGGCCGCAATGGCTACGCCGAAGAGCGAAGCGGGAACCGACACGGCGAGAATTTCCAGAATCCCCCACGCGTGGCCGATCCCATGCTGTGCCGCCAGGATAGACACCAGCGACACAACGGCAACGGAAACGGGGGAAGCCGTAATCGCCATCTGTGATGCCACCGAGGCCACGGCCATGGGGCGCTCGGGGCGGATCCCTTTTTTGAGGGCGATATCCGCGATGATGGGGAACATGGTGTAGACCACATGGCCGGTGCCGCACAGAAAGGTCAGCATCCAGGTGGTGAAAGGGGCGAGCAGGGTGATGTGCTGCGGGTGTTTGCGCAGCAGACGTTCGGCAAACTGCATCATGACGTTGAGGCCGCCCGCAGTCTGCAGCGTAGCCGCACAGCCAATCACCGCAAGGATGGTCAGCATAACGTCAACCGGCGGTTTACCCGGTTGCAGACCAAAGACAAAACATAAAATAAAAAGACCAATACCGCTGATTAACCCAAGCCCCATACCGCCGAAACGCGTACCCGTCAGCAGGCAGAGGAGAATGACAACAAACTCAATGGTGATCATGATGCTCCCTCGTCAATGATTATGTAACTAAATAAATCATCACACGTTGTGTGGTTAATCATTGGGAGCCAGATCTGATTTGTTAAATTTCAGCAAAAGCAGAAGGTTGGAGATGGGAGGGGGGCCTGCTCCCTGGGACGGAAGCAGGCCAAAAATTCAGTGGTGCTGCACCGCCACAATGTCGAGCAGATGACGGTCGGTTTGCTCAGGACATAAACCCGCCTGCTGCGCATTATGGATCTCATCCGCCAGCGTCTTCAGCAGCATTCCATCCTGCTGCTGCTCTTTGTCCATATCGCGTAAGAATTTGAGCGTCGTAATATCCTGCTGCGCTTTGGCTTCATCGGCAAGTTTGCTGAGCGTGCTGCAGCGTTGCTCGTACTCTTCAAGCGTTTTCTGAAACAGTTCTTCCAGGCAGGAGTAGTTTTCGTTGATCCCATCAAGGGCTTTAACGACAGGATTTGCCCCTGCGGCTTTCAGAAAGTTAAAGACACGCATCATGTGAGTGACGTTACTTTGCGCCTGAGAGCGAAAGAATGTGGCAGACCCCGTAAGACTATTCTCGGCACACCACGCGCTTAAGTGAAGGTGCAGATTCGAGGCGTAGAACTCAAGGTTCATCTGCGCGTTAAGTTTTTGCATCATCGTTTGGGTAGCCATACTCATATCCTTATTGACTGTGGGACGTGATGTCCGTTGCGTAACCTGAGCGCCAGGCAAATACGAAGAGAAGAGCAGAAATAGACATTCTGCCGTGACCGAAGTCGACCGAAATTCACTTCCTGTGTTCGATATAAATAAGCATACCCTTGTATTGGGTCTAAGAAAACTCTTAATCAGACTATATTTACCATACATTACAAAGTTTAATATAGTACAGAAATACAATTAGCTCGCCATGAATTGAATGTGACTTAATGGCCTAATAATTAACGGTTTTTATCTTGAGGGCACACTGTTACTCTTTCGAAAATATTAAGTTGGAATATTACTCCGGGAAAAGGAAAAATACGGATTAATCATTTCGAATATATGATGTGTCAATAAAATTGCGCTAAATCAAATTCTGCGGAATAACGTTTTTTCAGGTGCGTTGTACATTCGTGATGAAAAACATGTTGAACCCCTTAACGCCAGGTGCCGTTTTGTCCGCTGAGAGGCATCAGGGATATCTTGGCTAATCTTATGGATAATTCTGCTTAACCCTCTTCTATTTGTCTGACAAATCCTGCCTTTTTTATGTCATTTTTCGCTGAATTTATGTACGCAATTACTGTAATTCTGCGGTGTGATGGGGCTCTCTTATGGATGATTAATTTCCCGCTAAAACTATCACCAGCAATAACGCTTATGACGAGGTAAGCGCTAATGCCTTGTTTTAAGTCCGATTAAATAAGAAGCACGCACTTATTCCCTACAGAAAAGATTGCTAAAGCTGGAGTTTACCATGCACAAATTTACTAAAGCGCTGGCGGCCATCGGTCTGGCTGCCGTTATGTCACAATCCGCTATCGCTGAGAATTTAAAACTCGGTTTTTTGGTAAAACAGCCCGAAGAGCCCTGGTTCCAGACTGAGTGGAAATTCGCAGATAAAGCCGGGAAAGATTTAGGTTTTGAAGTCATTAAAATCGCCGTGCCTGACGGCGAAAAAACCCTGAACGCCATCGATAGCCTGGCGGCCAGCGGTGCAAAAGGTTTCGTTATCTGTACTCCGGATCCAAAGCTGGGGTCGGCAATCGCGGCGAAAGCGCGCGGTTACGATATGAAGGTCATCGCGGTTGACGATCAGTTCGTTAACGCCAAAGGCAAGCCGATGGACACCGTCCCGCTGGTCATGATGGCGGCGACCAAAATCGGCGAACGCCAGGGCCAGGAACTCTATAAAGAGATGCAAAAGCGCGGCTGGGATGTCAAAGAGACCGCGGTAATGGCTATCACCGCTGACGAGCTGGACACCGCCCGTCGTCGTACTACCGGCTCAATGGATGCGCTGAAAGCGGCTGGCTTCCCGGAAAAACAGATCTATAAAGTCCCAACCAAATCCAACGATATCCCGGGCGCTTTCGACGCCGCGAACTCTATGCTGGTCCAGCATCCGGAGGTCAAACACTGGCTGGTGGTCGGCATGAACGACAACACCGTGCTGGGCGGGGTGCGCGCGACGGAAGGCCAGGGCTTCAAAGCGCCTGACGTTATCGGGATTGGCATCAACGGCGTTGACGCCGTCAGCGAGCTGTCCAAAGCGCAGGCTACCGGCTTCTACGGTTCTCTTCTGCCGAGCCCGGACGTTCACGGCTACAAATCCAGTGAGATGCTCTACAACTGGGTAACCAAAGGGGCCGAACCGCCGAAATTTACCGAAGTGACCGACGTGGTGCTGATTACCCGCGACAACTTCAAAGAGGAGCTGGCGAAAAAAGGGCTGGGCGGTAAGTAATACGCTGTGATTGTGCCCCTCATGCATCGTGAGGGGCCAGACGTACACACTACAGGAATCACGGAGACGTTATGCGACAGTCTGATCCGTATCTCTCTTTTCGCGGCATCGGGAAAACTTTTCCCGGTGTTAACGCGCTGACCGATATCAGCTTCGACTGCTATGCCGGCCAGGTTCACGCCCTGATGGGGGAAAACGGCGCGGGGAAATCCACGCTGTTGAAGATCCTCAGCGGCAACTACGCGCCTACGACCGGCACGCTGGCCATTCGCGGCGAAGAGGTGGCGTTTGCCGATACCACGGCGGCGCTCAATGCCGGGGTGGCGATCATCTATCAGGAGCTGCACCTCATTCCTGAGATGACCGTGGCGGAAAACATCTATTTAGGACAGCTCCCGCACAAAGGCGGTGTGGTAAATCGTTCGCTACTTAATTATGAAGCGGGGCTGCAGCTTAAACACCTGGGTCTGGATGTCGATCCCCAGACGCCGCTGAAATATCTCTCCATCGGCCAGTGGCAGATGGTTGAAATTGCCAAGGCGCTGGCGCGTAACGCCAGAATTATCGCCTTCGATGAGCCCACCAGTTCGCTCTCTGCGCGTGAAATTGAAAATCTGTTCCGCGTGATCCGCGAATTGCGTCAGGAAGGCCGTACGATTTTGTATGTCTCGCACCGCATGGAAGAGATATTTGCCCTGAGCGACGCCATCACCGTCTTTAAAGACGGGCGCTATGTGCGCACCTTTACCGACATGCAGCAGGTTAACCATGACCAGCTTGTTCAGGCGATGGTTGGACGCGAGCTGGGTGATATTTATCACTGGCAGCCGCGTCAGTACGGCCCTGAACGCCTGCGTCTGGACAGCGTCAAAGCGCCGGGCGTGCGCACGCCGATTTCGTTATCCGTTCGCAGCGGCGAAATTGTCGGCTTGTTTGGTCTGGTGGGGGCGGGGCGCAGTGAATTAATGAAAGGCCTGTTCGGCGGTACCCGCATTACCGATGGGCTGGTTTCTATTGATGGTGAACGGGTCGATATCCAGAAACCGGCCCACGCAATCAGGGCGGGCATGATGCTCTGCCCGGAAGACCGTAAAGCCGAGGGGATTATTCCGGTACATTCGGTACGCGAAAACATCAATATTTCCGCTCGCCGCAAGTTTATTCGCGCAGGCTGCCTGATAAACGATGGCTGGGAGTCGAGCAACGCCGACCACCATATTCGCTCGCTGAATATTAAAACGCCGGGTCCGGAACAGCTGATCATGAATCTGTCAGGCGGAAACCAGCAGAAGGCGATTTTAGGCCGCTGGCTGTCGGAAGATATGAAGGTCATTTTGCTCGACGAGCCGACGCGCGGTATCGATGTGGGGGCAAAACACGAGATTTATAACGTGATCTATGAGCTGGCAAAACGCGGCGTGGCGGTGCTCTTCGCCTCCAGCGATCTGCCGGAGGTGCTTGGCGTGGCCGACCGCATTGTGGTGATGCGTGAAGGCGAAATTGCCGGTGAATTGCTTCATGAACAGGCGAATGAACAACAGGCGTTGAACCTCGCCATGCCTAAAGTCAGCCAGGCTGTCGCCTGAGTAAGGAGTTAATGATGTCCTCTGTTACTACATCCGGAGCGCCGAAGTCGAAGTCGGCGCTGAGTTTTGGACGTATCTGGGATCAGTACGGCATGCTGGTGGTCTTTGCCGCGCTGTTCCTCGCCTGCGCGATCTTTGTTCCTAACTTTGCCACCTTCATTAATATGAAGGGGCTGGGGCTGGCCATTTCCATGTCCGGGATGGTGGCCTGCGGGATGCTGTTCTGCCTGGCCTCCGGCGATTTTGACCTGTCGGTGGCGTCGGTGATTGCCTGTGCGGGCGTCACGACGGCAGTGGTGATCAACATGACGGAGAGCCTGTGGATTGGCGTTCTCGCCGGTCTGCTACTCGGCGTCATCAGCGGTCTGGTGAACGGTTTTGTTATCGCACGCCTGAAGATTAACGCCCTGATCACCACGCTTGCGACGATGCAAATTGTCCGCGGGCTGGCCTATATCATCTCCGACGGTAAAGCGGTGGGGATTGAAGACGAGCGCTTCTTTACCCTGGGTTACGCCAACTGGCTGGGGCTGCCTGCGCCAATCTGGCTGACCGTGGCCTGCCTGATCCTGTTCGGCTTCCTGCTCAACCGGACCACCTTTGGCCGCAATACCCTGGCGATTGGCGGTAACGAAGAGGCCGCCCGTCTGGCCGGGGTGCCGGTGGTGCGAACCAAGATTATTATCTTCGTGCTCTCAGGGCTGGTTTCTGCCGCCGCGGGGATTATCCTGGCTTCGCGTATGACCAGCGGCCAGCCGATGACCTCTATTGGCTACGAGCTGATCGTCATTTCGGCCTGCGTTTTAGGGGGCGTTTCCCTCAAGGGCGGCATCGGAAAAATCTCATATGTGGTGGCCGGTATCCTGATTTTAGGCACGGTGGAGAACGCCATGAACCTGCTGAACATTTCGCCGTTCTCGCAGTACGTGGTTCGTGGTCTGATCCTGCTGGCAGCGGTGATTTTCGACCGTTACAAGCAAAAAGCGAAGCGTACCCTGTAACCCGTTTTCCCGTCTTTTATTGCTCAACTTATAACCATAGTTGACCCCTTAACCGCCCCGCCAGTTTTACTGACGGGGCGGTTGTCAAATGGCGAGCGACGTCACACTGTCTATACTTACATGGCTATGAAAGAGGTAAAGGCGTTTACCTCTCGTAAACCGTAAGGAGGAAAAGGGTGGCTGACATGTTAACCGCACCGCCTGTACTGCCCGGACACTATGCTTTCTTTTTCGATCTCGACGGCACGCTCGCCTGGATAAAACCGCACCCTGACCAGGTGTCTATTCCGGATGCGGTGTTACAGGATTTGCATCAGCTCTCGCTCATGAACGAGGGAGCACTGGCATTGATATCAGGGCGCTCAATGGCCGAGCTGGATACGCTCGCCAGTCCTTACCACTTTCCGCTGGCCGGTGTACACGGAGCGGAGCGCCGCGACATCCATGATCACACGCATATCGTTTCACTCCCTGACGCACTCACGCAAACGCTCCAGAAGCAGCTTTCTGCTGCGCTGGAAGCGCTGCCTGGCACCGAGCTGGAAGCCAAAGGCATGGCCTTTGCCCTGCATTATCGTCAGGCGCCGCAGCATGAGGAGGCCGTACTGGCGCTGGCTCAAACGGTTGCGGATGCCCATCCACAGCTGGCGTTGCAGCCCGGCAAATGCGTCGTGGAGTTAAAACCGAAAGGCATTAATAAAGGCGCGGCCATCGCCGCGTTTATGGCGTCGCCGCCTTTCAAAGGGCGAACGCCCGTTTTCATTGGGGATGACCTGACCGACGAGGCCGGGTTTCGCGTGGTGAATCAGGCCGGAGGGATCGCCGTCAAGGTGGGGCCTGGTGACACGGTTGCCGAATGGCGGCTGGCGGATGTCGCCAGCGTCTGGCAGTGGATATCTGACATCGCTAACCAGCAACAACAACAAATAGCGCAAAGCAAAGGGGGAAACCATTATGGGTCGCTTAGTCGTCGTCTCTAACCGAATCGCACCGCCGGATGATAAAAAAGCCAGCGCGGGTGGCCTGGCGGTAGGGGTGTTAGGTGCCTTAAAAGCCGCTGGCGGGCTGTGGTTTGGCTGGAGTGGAGAAATTAGTGAAGAGGAGAAACCGCTCAACAAGGTGACGCGCGGAAACATTACGTGGGCTTCATTTGCATTGAAAGAGAAAGACTATGACGAGTATTACTCGCAGTTCTCAAATGCCGTCCTGTGGCCTGCGTTCCACTATCGTCTTGACCTGGTCAAATTCCAGCGTGAATCCTTCGAAGGCTACTCGCGCGTAAATGCGCTGCTGGCGGATAAACTGCTGCCATTAATAGAGGAAGACGATATTTTATGGATCCACGATTATCACCTGTTGCCCTTCGCGAGAGAGCTGCGAAAGAGGGGGGTGAATAATCGGATTGGCTTCTTCCTGCACATTCCTTTCCCGACGCCGGAAATTTTTACCGCGCTGCCGCCGCATGAAGAGCTGCTGGAGGCGCTGTGTGATTACGATTTGCTGGGCTTCCAGACCGAAAATGACCGCCTCGCGTTCCTTGACTCCGTGTCTGGCAAAGCGCGTCTGGTAACCAAAGGCGGGAAAACCCATACGGCGTGGGGGAAAACCTTCCACACTGAGGTCTATCCAATAGGGATTGAACCTGACGAAATCGCGGAGCAGGCTTCCGGCCCGCTGCCGCCGAAGCTGGCGCAGCTTAAGAATGAACTCAAGCACGTGAAAAATATCTTCTCGGTTGAGCGTCTTGATTATTCCAAAGGGCTGCCGGAACGCTTCCTGGCGTATGAAACGCTGCTGGATAAATACCCGCAGCATCACGGGAAAATTCGCTATACCCAGATTGCGCCGACGTCGCGCGGTGAGGTTCAGGCCTATCAGGATATTCGTCATCAGCTGGAGACAGAAGCAGGGCGCATTAATGGCCGCTACGGCCAGCTGGGCTGGACGCCGCTGTTTTACCTGAATCAACACTTTGACCGTAAGATCCTGATGAAGGTCTTCCGCTATGCTGACGTTGGGCTGGTCACGCCGCTGCGCGACGGGATGAATCTGGTAGCGAAAGAGTATGTGGCGGCCCAAGATCCTGCCGACCCGGGGGTTCTGGTGCTTTCCCAGTTTGCCGGAGCCGCAAATGAGCTCACGTCGGCGCTCATCGTTAACCCTTATGACAGGGATGACGTGGCGAACGCGCTGAATCGCGCCCTGACAATGCCGCTCACGGAACGTATTTCCCGCCATGCTGACATGATGGAGACAATCCGAAAGAACGATATTAACCACTGGCAGGCGCGTTTTATTCAGGATCTCCGGGATATCGCTCCGCAAAGCCATGAAGGCGATCTGCAAAAAAAGATCGCGACCTTCCCTAAACTCGCCTGATTTACTGCTGGGGGGCTAATGCCCCCCAAGCGGCACTAACAGCACATCCACCTGGCTCGACGCGACAATAGATTTCGCCGCGCAGGCTGCCCGCGATAAAAAGCTGTGGTTATGGTTCCCGCAAATCACTAAATCTATATTCTGTCTGCGACACATATCGAGAATATGGGCGTTAAGTTCCCCGGTCGCAATAACAGTTTCATAAACAGGATATTGTGCCTTTTCCACTAATTCGCGCAGAAATTGCTGCGTTTCTTCCTGCAGAACCTCGCGAATATCCTCCAGCATGGGTGCGGCCAGCTGATTATACATCTCCGGCTCAGCGGCGAGCGTGATGAGGCTGATGCGGGCATTGTGGGGTCTGGCAATGGAAACTGCCCGGGCGACAAGCTGATGGCTTTCGGGGGAAACTGCTACGGAAACAAGAAGATGGGAGTAACTCATGGCGCACTCCTTAGATGTCTGAAAGACAGCGTTTAACCACCTTTACCGCGAAATCTCCGGTTCTGCAAGAGCAGATTACGACATTAGTGTGAAGCTTATCATAATTATTCATTAATTATTCTTATAAGAAGAATAACTGAAAAACGCGCCTAAATGAAAAAAATTAACAACTTAATGTAAATCACACAAATTCACGCCTTGACTGTTAAATCGTTCTGACCCGTTACAAACTCATTTCGAATGATCACGTCCTGAAACATCTTTTTTGTGCTACCTGCATAACTATATGTTTTTTCACGGTAAGAAAAATGTTTCCAGGAGAGGGGCCTGATGTAAATGTTTCCGCGCGGCGCTTACGGTATGAAAAGCACGTTGCATGCCAGTTCGGATCACCCTTCTGCATGAGTATTCGTCAATTAAGAATACAAAACAGTACCGATTGGCTAAATATTGAACAAATTACAAGTCATACTGATGGATTTATGGGTCATATTCACTTAAATTGTGTGACGTGGATCACATTTTTTTTAAATTTGAGGGTGGCTGGATTGTATGTGTCAAAACTGACGAGTAGAGTTTGCGTCGAATTAGGAAAAATCTTAGTTATTTGTAAGAAATGATAAATCATGTAAGAGACGCATTCGCGGTTTCTCTCTTACGGTTTCAGTGAATACAAACCTAAATTCAACTATGCATTTAGCCTTTTCTTTTTTATACCGGGTGATTTCCCGGCGACATCACGGGGTGCGGTCTTTCCGCATAAAAATAATAGTTGGTTATTCGGGATGGGAACAATGCATACATCCGAGTTGCTAAAACATATCTATGACATCAATTTGTCGTATTTACTGCTCGCGCAGCGTTTGATTAGTCAGGACAAGGCGTCCGCGATGTTTCGTCTGGGTATTAACGAAGAAATGGCAACCATGCTGGGCGGCTTAACCCTCCCGCAGATGGTTAAACTGGCTGAAACGAATCAACTGGTTTGCCAGTTCCGTTTCGATGATTCACAGACAATAACGCGTCTGACGCAGGAATCCCGTGTGGACGATCTTCAACAGATCCATACCGGTATTCTTCTTTCCACTCGCTTGCTTAACGAAATCAGCCAGCCTGATGACGTAGCCCGTAAGAAAAGGGCCTAGCAATGAGCGAGAAAAGCATTGTTCAGGAAGCGCGTGACATACAGTTGGCCATGGAGCTGATTACACTGGGTGCTCGTTTACAAATGCTGGAAAGCGAGACTCAGCTGAGCCGTGGTCGTCTCATCAAACTGTACAAAGAGTTACGTGGTAGTCCCCCGCCGAAAGGCATGCTGCCGTTTTCTACCGACTGGTTTATGACGTGGGAGCAGAATATTCATGCTTCCATGTTCTGTAATGCCTGGCAGTATCTTCTCAAAACCGGTTTGTGTAGCGGCGTTGACGCCGTGATCAAAGCGTACAAACTTTACCTTGAACAATGCCCACAGCAGGAAGAAGGCCCTCTGCTGGCGCTGACCCGCGCATGGACGCTGGTGCGTTTTGTTGAGAGCGGAATGCTTGAACTGTCGCGCTGCAACTGCTGCGACGGCAATTTTATTACCCATGCTCATCAACCTGCAGGCAGCTTCGCCTGTAGTTTATGTCAGCCTCCATCCCGCGCAGTAAAAAGACGTAAACTTTCCCGGGATGCTGCCGATATTATTCCACAACTGCTGGATGAACAGATCGAACAAGCTGTTTAACCCGAACGTGTGGGAAAGATTCCAGCAGCGGTAAGCAATTACCGCTGCTTTTTTTTACCCCGCAAACGGTAAACGCTGCGAGCTGGACGTCCTTGCCATAGTCACTAGCGGAAGGATGATGTCGTGCTTATCTTATTAGGTTACCTGGTAGTTCTCGGTACAGTTTTCGGCGGTTACATGATGACCGGCGGGCACCTTGGAGCACTCTATCAACCGGCTGAACTTATTATCATCGGCGGTGCAGGGGTAGGGGCTTTTATCGTTGGTAACAACGGTAAATCGATCAAGGGCACGCTGAAAGCGATTCCGTTGCTGTTCCGTCGCTCGAAATACACCAAAAGCATGTATATGGATCTGCTGGCACTGCTCTATCGCCTGATGGCGAAGTCGCGTCAGCAGGGCATGTTCTCGCTTGAACGGGATATTGAAAACCCGAAAGAGAGCGAAATTTTTGCCAGCTATCCGCGAATTATTGCTGACGCCATGATGCTGGATTTCATCGTCGACTATCTGCGACTCATCATCAGCGGCAACATGAATACTTTCGAAATCGAAGCGCTGATGGACGAAGAGATCGAAACCCACGAAAGCGAATCTGAAGTGCCGGCCAACAGCCTGGCGCTGGTCGGCGACTCGCTTCCGGCATTCGGTATCGTTGCCGCGGTAATGGGCGTGGTTCACGCCCTGGCCTCGGCAGACCGTCCGGCAGCCGAGCTGGGCGCGCTGATTGCCCACGCGATGGTGGGGACTTTCCTCGGTATTTTGCTGGCGTACGGCTTCATCTCTCCGCTGGCGAGCGTTCTGCGCCAGAAGAGCGCGGAAACCACCAAAATGATGCAGTGCGTGAAGATCACGCTGCTCTCTAACCTCAACGGTTACGCGCCACCGATCGCGGTTGAGTTTGGCCGTAAAACGCTTTACTCCAGCGAGCGTCCGTCGTTTATCGAGCTTGAAGAACACGTGCGTGCGGTGAAAAACCCAAACCAACAGACGACAACTGAGGACGCATGAAAAACCAGTCCCATCCGATCGTCATCGTAAAAAAACGCAAGCACAAGGGCGGCGGGCATGGCGCACACGGCTCGTGGAAAATTGCGTACGCCGACTTTATGACCGCAATGATGGCGTTCTTTCTGGTGATGTGGCTGATCTCCATCTCCAGCCCAAAAGAACTGATCCAGATTGCCGAATATTTCCGTACGCCGCTGGCAACGGCGGTGGCCGGTGGGCCGCGTATCTCTAACAGCGAAAGCCCGATCCCGGGCGGCGGCGATGATTACACCCAGCAGAAGGGTGAGGTGAAAAAAGAGCCGAACATCGACGAGCTGAAAAGAAAGATGGAGCAGGCGCGTCTGAAGAAATTGCGGGGCGATCTCGATCAGCTGATTGAAGCGGATCCAAAGCTGCGCGCGCTGCGCCCGCATCTGAAGATCGACCTGGTGCAGGAAGGGCTGCGTATTCAGATTATCGACAGCCAGAACCGCCCAATGTTTAAAACCGGGAGTGCGGAAGTCGAACCGTACATGCGCGACATTCTGCGTGCCATTGCACCGGTGCTGAACGGCATTCCTAACCGAATCAGCCTGTCAGGACACACGGATGATTTCCCGTACGCCAGTGGGGAGAAGGGATACAGCAACTGGGAGCTTTCTGCCGATCGTGCCAACGCCTCGCGTCGCGAGCTGGTGGTAGGTGGGCTTGATGATGGCAAGGTACTGCGCGTAGTCGGCATGGCCGCAACCATGCGCGTTTCCGACCGCGGGCCGGATGATGCCATCAACCGTCGTATCAGTCTTTTAGTGCTGAACCAGCAGGCGGAGCAGGCCATCCTGCATGAAAACGCCGAAAGTCAGAATGAGTCACTGGACGATTTAAAACAGCCTGGGGCCGTTCCTTCGGCTGCCGTTCCAACATCGCCACCAGCCAATCCGAGGTGATAGCGTGAGCATGGATATTAGCGATTTTTACCAGACATTCTTTGATGAAGCCGACGAATTGTTGGCCGATATGGAGCAACACTTGCTCGATTTGGTGCCCGAAGCACCGGACTCCGAGCAGCTCAATGCCATCTTCCGTGCGGCGCACTCTATTAAAGGCGGAGCCGGAACGTTTGGATTTACCATCCTGCAGGAAACGACCCATTTAATGGAAAACCTGCTTGATGAAGCACGACGCGGTGAGATGCAGCTCAATACCGACATTATCAACCTGTTTTTGGAAACCAAAGATATTATGCAGGAACAGCTCGACGCCTATAAAAGTTCGGCAGAGCCTGATGCCGCCAGCTTTGAATACATCTGCAATGCGCTGCGCCAGCTCGCCCTGGAAGCAAAAGGTGAGGTCGCTGCAGCCGTTGTCCCTGCGGCGAAACTGAGCGTTGTCGATGCGGTTGCTGCCGACGAGGCCGCGCCAGCCGCTGCACAAGCGGGCAAACTGCGCGTTGTGCTGTCACGTCTCAAAGAGAATGAAGTTAACCTGCTGGAAGAAGAGCTGGGTAACCTGGCGAAGTTAAGCAACGTGGTAAAAGGCAAAGACAGCCTTGCCGCGACGCTTGATGACGGTATTGGCCAGGACGATATCGTGGCGGTACTGTGCTTTGTGATTGAAGCTGACCAGATCGCCTTCGAAACCGAAACGCCCGCGGTTGACGCCCCTGCCGCTGCGGAAGAGGTGGCCGTTGTCGCTCAGGCCGCCGCACCGGCTGTGGCTCCTGCGGCTCCGGCGCTGAAGGCCGTGCCAAAAGAGGCCGCGGCACCTGGCCGCGGTGAGAAACCTGCCGCGCGCTCCAGCGAGTCAACCAGCATCCGCGTTGCGGTTGAGAAGGTCGACCAGCTGATTAACCTGGTGGGCGAACTGGTGATCACCCAGTCGATGCTGGCTCAGCGTTCTAACGAACTGGACCCGGTCACGCACGGCGATCTGATCACCAGCATGGGTCAGCTGCAGCGTAACGCCCGCGACCTGCAGGAATCGGTCATGTCCATCCGTATGATGCCGATGGAATATGTCTTCAGCCGCTTCCCGCGTCTGGTTCGCGACCTTGCCAGCAAGCTGAATAAACAGATTGAACTGACCCTGATGGGCAGCTCAACCGAACTGGATAAGAGCCTGATCGAGCGCATTATCGACCCGTTAACGCACCTGGTGCGTAACAGCCTCGACCACGGTATTGAACTGCCGGAAAACCGCATTGCCGCCGGGAAATCGCCGGTCGGCAATCTGATCCTCTCTGCGGAACACCAGGGCGGGAATATCTGCATCGAAGTGACCGATGACGGCGCGGGTCTTAACCGCGAGCGCATCCTGGCAAAAGCGATTTCGCAGGGGATGGCGGTCAATGAAAACATGACCGATGAAGAAGTGGGCATGCTGATCTTTGCGCCGGGCTTCTCTACCGCGGAGCAGGTGACCGACGTGTCCGGACGCGGTGTGGGCATGGACGTGGTGAAACGTAACATCCAGGAGATGGGCGGCCACGTTGAGATCCAGTCTAAACAGGGTTCCGGCACCACTATTCGCATCCTGCTGCCGCTGACGCTGGCGATCCTCGACGGCATGTCAGTCAAAGTGGCGGACGAAGTCTTTATCCTGCCGCTGAACGCCGTAATGGAATCCCTGCAGCCGCGTGAAGAAGATCTGCATCCGCTGGCGGGTGGCGAGCGCGTCCTCGAAGTGCGCGGTGAGTACCTGCCGCTGGTGGAACTGTGGAAAGTGTTCGAAGTGGACGGGGCGAAGACAGAGGCCACGCAGGGCATCGTTGTGATCCTGCAAAGCGCGGGCCGTCGCTACGCGCTGCTGGTCGATCAGCTGATTGGTCAGCACCAGGTGGTAGTGAAGAACCTCGAAAGCAACTACCGCAAAGTGCCGGGTATTTCTGCCGCCACCATTCTGGGTGATGGTAGCGTGGCGCTGATCGTCGATGTGTCGGCGCTTCAGGGATTAAATCGTGAACAACGTGTGGCGTACACAGCCGCCTGATTAAGTAGAAGGTAATAACATGACCGGTATGAGTAATGTAACGAAACTGGCGGGCGAGCCATCAGGGCAGGAATTCCTGGTATTCACTTTAGGCGATGAGGAGTACGGCATCGATATCCTGAAAGTGCAGGAAATTCGTGGTTACGACCAGGTTACCCGCATCGCTAACACGCCTGCTTTTATTAAAGGTGTCACCAACCTGCGTGGCGTCATTGTGCCAATCGTGGACCTGCGCGTGAAGTTCAGCCAGGGCGACGTTGACTACGACGACAACACCGTGGTGATCGTTCTGAATCTGGGGCAGCGCGTGGTAGGTATCGTGGTGGACGGCGTATCTGATGTGCTTTCCCTGACCTCTGACCAAATTCGTCCTGCGCCGGAGTTTGCGGTCACGCTGTCGACCGAATACCTGACCGGCCTGGGCGCGCTCGGCGAGCGTATGCTGATTCTGGTGAACATCGAGAAGCTGCTGAACAGCGATGAGATGGCGCTGCTGGATATCGCCGCGAGTCACGTAGCGTAGGTAAATGCAAAACGGCAACCCAGGTTGCCGTTTTTTGTGTTTGCTTCCTCACCCTGTGGGAGAGGGCAGGGGTGAGGGCATCAGGCCTCACCCTTTTTTTCACCTTACGCTTCCTGCTTTACCAGCTCGGCTTCAGCTTCCGCTTCCCGCGCGCCTTCATTCTGCGACAGCATCGCGGTCGCGATCCCATTCCCCAGCACGTTAATTGCGGAACGGCCCATGTCCAGGAAGTGGTCGATCCCCATCAGCAGCAGAATACCCGCCACCGGAATATTAAAGCTCGGAATGGTTGCTGCCAGCACCACCAGTGAAGAACGCGGTACGCCGGCAATCCCTTTCGACGCCAGCATCAGGGTCAGCATCAGCACCGTCACTTCAGAGAAGCTCAGGTGAATGTTGTACGCCTGAGCGATAAACATCGAGGCGAAAGAGCAGTACACCATCGAACCCACCAGGTTGAAGGAGTAGCCAATCGGCAGAACGAAAGAGGCGATGTTGCGCGAGCAGCCAAAACGCTCCAGCTGTTCCAGCGTTTTCGGGTAGGCGGCTTCAGAGCTGCTGGTGGTAAACGCCACCAGGACCGGATCTTTCAGCATGCTGACCAGGCGAAACACCTCTTTTTTCAGCACCATGTAGCCCACGGCCAGCAGCACCATGCAGGTAAGAAGAATGGCAACATAGTAGCCGCCAATAAAGGAGGCGTAGTTCAGCAGAATGCCGAGACCCTGCGTGGCAATGACGGATGAAATCGCCGCGAAAATGGCCAGCGGAGCAACGTACATCACGTAACCCGTTACCTTCAGCATGATATGGGAAACCACATCCAGCGCGGCCACCAGCGGCGCGTTGAATTTCTGCCCCAGCGACGCGCCGCCGATGCCGAAGAACATTGAGAACACCACAATCTGCAGGATCTCATTGTTCGACATCGCCCCCGCGATACTGGTCGGAATGGTGTGTGACAGGAACGCTTTCAGCGTCATGCCGCCAACGGCCAGGCCGGTATCCACCGCTTCGGTCGGGACCGTCAGGTTCAGACCGCTTCCCGGATGCTCCAGCGTGACGATAAACAGGCCAACCAGGATAGAGAGTACGGATGAGCTGATAAACCACACCATCGCTTTGCCGCCAACGCGGCCAATGGTGGAGGTTTCGCCCAGCTTCATAATGCCGACGGTGAGCGTGCTGAAGACCAACGGTGCAATGACCATTTTGATCAGGCGGAGGAAAATATCGGTCAGAAGGGTAATATTATCCGACCAGGCTTTGATGGCATCCGCAGATGCGTACTCATGAATTGCTGCCCCTGAAAGAATACCCGCCAGCATGAATATCACGATGAAGAGTGTGAGTTTGTTTGCACTTGCCACGAAAAAAGACCCTCTATGCGCTTCAGATGTAGCCCGCGTCGATACATATAAATTTTTTATTACGATGCGGGAAATTATTCGGCACATAAATTGACGCAAAGTGTAGGGGGATACAACTCCTTTTTAATTTTTATTAATTTTGTTGTTAATGCGTCGACGATATATTGTGATCGCCGTCACACTTTAATGGATATATTCTCCCCGTATAGAATAAAATTGCTGCCTGAATTAATTTAACTTGCTGTTATTTATAAGAAACTAGTGTCAATAAGACATATGCCTTATGCGTTAAGGGTCGGGTGGTCGAAGCGATATCCGTAAACTAAATTCTCAATAACCCCCTCAGAGGAACGTTAAGCGGGGCTAACATCTTGAACGACAAAAATAAAATGTGGCAAGGGAACGGAGACGTCTTCTGGAGGGTGGTAAATGAAAAGAAAACTTCTTTTGATCTGCGCAGGCACCTTACTGGCTGCGACAACGGCCCATCAGGCGCTGGCCGTCACCAGCAGCGGCACCATCGGTGCAACGCTGACGCTGACAAACGGGTGTCTGATAAACGGCTCGCCCGCGCAGAGTGGTATTAACTTCGGTACGCTCGATTTCGGTACCCATCCGGCAACCTTTTCCACGCTTACGACGCAGCTGAGCGGCGCCAGCGGCGGAAACACCTTCACCATTCAATGTACGACCGCCAGCTATACGGTCGCGATCACCGGTAATACCCACTCCACCGCGCCCGGCTCGGTTGTCGGTTCGCCGGGCACGCCTGAACGCTATCTGGTGAATACGGCCAACGCGGCACAGGGCGTGGCTTACAGCCTGTACAGCGACAGCGGGTTTAACACCGTGATTGCCAATAACGCCGCGCTGCCGATCGCGTCTACGGCCGGAGGGGTGGACAGTTACACCCTCTACGGACGGATTACCGGCGGCGGTAACAGCGTGACGGTCGTTCCGGGAACCTACACCGACACGATTAACGTCAGCGTCACCTACTAGTCCCGAACCGCCATGAAGGCATCTCTCACAGGTCTGCGCAAACGCGCAGAGGGACGCGTGCAGCCTTTTTTCGCGCTGATCGTCGGATTGCTCACGATGCCCACGGCGGATGCGGTGACATCCCAGTCGTTTAAGGTCAGCGCGACGATTGTCCCGGGATGCGCGGTGGCTACCGGTAGCGGAGGGCTTCTCGGTACGCTGGATTTTGGCAGCCATAACGGCGTCGAGAGCGCGCCGGTCAGCACCAGCTTTGTGCCAAACGGGGCGTTGTCTATTGCCTGTACGCCAGGCGTGGCGCTGAGCATGAGCATTAATGGCGGTCAAAATTATTCATCCGTTCGCCGCATGAAGCGCGCGAACGGCGCCGACGTGGTGCCATACCGGCTCTACAGCAGCAGCTCGCTGGCCGCAAACAGCGAAATTGGCGTCAACCAGGCGATAGCGGTGACCTATACCAACAGCAATAACATCGCGCTGCCGCTTTTTGGCGTGGCGCTATTGACCGGGTTTAGCCCGGCGGGAACCTATTCCGATCAGCTCACCGTGACCTTGTCATGGTAATAAAGGGAGAATGTTGATGAAGCCATTTTTCAGACCGGTTTGTCTGGCGGGCGCGTTGGGAATGGCGGTTGCTGGCCAGGCGCAGGCGGCGGCCACCATCCTGCTCTGGCCCATCGATCCCTGGCTTGCTGCAGACGCCAACGCCACGGAACTGTGGATCCAGAACCAGGGAAATAGTGCCACGACGATGCAGGTCCGCATTGTGCGCTGGAAGCAGGAGGACGGACACGAGCGCTATACCGCGCAGCAGGACGTGGTCGCCAGCCCGCCCATCGTCACGATTGGCACAGGCAGCAAGCAGCTTATTCGCCTTATCAAACAGGCTTCAGTTCCCGCAGGGGTCGAACAGGCCTATCGCATTATCGTCGATGAAATTCCCCAGCCAGATGCCAAAGCTGAACCCGCCATCGGCCTCAAATTGCAGATGCGTTACTCCATCCCTCTGTTCGTATATGGACAGGGGATCCCGACCATCAAAGAGGGCGCGCATCACGCGCTGGCGGAGACCCAAAACCTGAGCTGGCGGGTGACGCAGGCGGAGGGGAAGCCTGCGCTGGAGGTCAAAAATCGGGGTGATGTCCACGTCAGGCTGAGCCAGGTGGCGCTGGAGCAGGGCGGTCAGAAACGCACGGTGGCGGAGGGATTGCTGGGTTACGTCCTGCCGGGCAGCACCCGCAGCTGGCCTATACCCGCTGGCGTTCGTCAGCCAGAGCGGATGAGCGCGCAGATTAATGCCAGGGACGAACAATGGCAGTCGATGCCCGTCAACTGAAGCCGGCGATGATGATACTGCTATGCGTCAGTTCCGCGACTCTGGCCGGGCCCGGCGACGACAGTTTACCGCCGCCTCCCCAGGCACAGGCGATAAATGATGAAGCGGTTTTCCAGCTGGCCATCGTGGTCAATCACTACGATACCGGCCTGGTCGTGCCCGTGACGCAGCGTAAAGGTGCTTTCTTTATCTCCAGCGCCGATTTGCTGCGCGCGGGGCTGCCCCCGGCGCACGTTCCCACCGGCGAGGTAAATCTCTCCTCGCTTGCTCAGGTTCGGGTGGAGTACGACAGCGCAGCGCAGCGCCTGCTGCTTAACGTTCCCCGCGACTGGGTGACGGCCCGCGTGACGCCTTTCAGCGCGCAAGCGGCGCAGGCCAAACCGCACTACGGGCGCGGGGCGCTGCTGAATTACGATCTCTACACCAACCACACGGAACATATCGGCGGTCAGGCGTCGATCTGGCATGAGTTCCGCTACTTCAACGAAAACGGCTCGTTTTCCTCGACCGGTTACGCGCGGGAAAATTTCACCGGTAACGACGGACAGCAGGAAGGGTATGTCCGCTATGACACGACCCTGCTGTTCACCAACGAAGATGACGCGATGAGCTGGAGCGCCGGGGACGTGATCAGCGATGCCCTGAGCTGGAGCTCCAGCGTGCGGATGGGGGGGATAAGCGTCGGGCGGGATTTTTCCCTGCGTCCTGACCTGGTGACATGGCCGCTGCCCGAGTTCGCGGGGGAAGCCGCGGTACCCACCTCGGTCGATCTTTTTATCAACGGCTATCGCTCCGGTTCAACCCAGCTTCAGCCGGGCCCCTTCACCCTGACTAATCTGCCCTATATCAACGGCGCCGGGGATGCGGTGCTGGTCACGACGGATGCGCTGGGGCGCCAGGTAAGCACCACGCTACCGTTTTACGTCACCAGCGACCTGCTCAAGCAAGGGCTGAGCGACGGCGCCGTGACGCTCGGCAGCCTACGGCGTAATTACGGTATCAAGAATTTTGACTACGGTCCGGCAGCCGGCAGCGGCTCGTATCGCTACGGGATGACGGACTGGCTAACACTCGAGGGCCACGTGGAAGGGGCGCAGGAGCTGGCGCTGGGCGGCGCGGGGACAGTGATAAAACTCGGCCAGTTTGGCGTGGTGAATACCTCTTACTCGCAAAGCCGCATGCGCGGTGATGCGGGCGGGCAAATCAACTGGGGTTACCAGTACAGTACCAGCGAGTTTAGCGTCGCCACCCAGCACACGCGTCGCGACCGAGGCTTTGGCAATTTGGCCCTTTACGATCAGCCGACGGTGTATGACGAAAACGATAAGCCCATCGCCAGCTTTAGCCGTAATACGGACCAGTATTCGCTGACCTTCAATCTGGGACGGTACGGCAATATCGGTGCGGCCTGGATAGGCGTGGAGAGTTTTGACAGCCAAAAAACCGAGCTGCTCAATCTCTCCTGGAGCCGAAACCTGTGGGGAGCGAGCAGTATTTACCTGGCCGGCAGCCGGGATCGGCAGCGGGGAGACTGGACGGTCGCGCTGTCGCTGCAGGTGCCGCTGGGGGCGCGCGACAGCGCTGCCGTCACCGTTGAAAACACCCCGGATGCAGGCAGTACCCAGCGCATTAACTACAACCACTCCATGCCTTCTGACGGTGGGTTCAGCTGGAACATGGCCTGGGCCAACCAGTCAAGATCCAGTGATTATCAGCAGGGTACGCTGGGCTGGCGCAATAACAACATCGAGCTGCAGGGCGGCGGCTATGGCGAAAGGGATACCATGACCTGGTGGGGCGAGGCGATGGGCGCCGTTGTGCTGATGGACGGCGAGCTGTTCGCGGCGAATAAGATCAACGATGCGTTTGTGGTCATCAGTACCGATGGCCACCCGGATGTGCCCGTCAGCTATGAGAACCAGCCCGTCGGTAAAACCAATAACAACGGCTACCTGCTGGTCAGCGGGGTGTCGGCGTATTACCCGGCAAGCTACCGGATTGATACTTTGAATCTGCCGGCGGATACCCGTCTGAAAGAGACCGAGCGGCGGATCGCGATTCGGCGCCACAGCGGCTATCTGGTCGATTTCCCGATGGAGCAGGAACGGGTGGCAAGCGTTATTCTGCATGACGCGCGCGGGAAGGCGTTGCCGGTGGGAAGCCAGGTTCGACGCGCCTCGCGCAGCAATGCGGTGGTGGGGTATGACGGCATCGCCTGGCTGGAAAATCTCAGCGATGTGAACCCGCTGGAGGTGATCGCACCTGACGGGAGGCGCTGTAAGACTACCCTGACCGTGGGGGCCAATCCGGAGCACAAGCTGAAAACCTACGGGCCGCTGGTTTGCCGGGAGGAGCCATGACGCGCCTGCTGCTATTCATCCTGCTGCTGTTCTCCGGCGGCGGCTGGGCGGCGTGTACCGTCAGTACGGTTAATGCGTCGTTTGGCAGCGTCACCTCGTTCGCGCTTAGCGGAACCGGAGAAGTTCAAACCACCGGCACGCTGGTGGTGGCCTGCGATGCCGTACTGAATCTGCTGACCAGCGACTCGGTAACGCTGACCTACACCGCGGCATCGGTTTCGGGCAGCAGCCGGGCCACGATGAAACGCACGGATAATGCGGCCATCACCGACGTGATCCCCACCCGGCTGTGCGGGTTATCGGGATGCGCGAGCAGCAGCGAGGTACAGATAAGTAAATCGTATACCTGGAGCGGGAGTACCCTGCTGGGGTTGCTGGGGTCAAAGCAGTACAACATTCCGCTCTATTTCCGCACCGTCGCCGGGCAAAACGTCACTGCCGGACCATATCAGGTGCAGTTAACCTTCAGCATTAACTACAGCGTGTGCTCCGTCGGCGCGCTCGGCATTTGCACAATCAATCAGACGGGAACCGCGACAACCACCATCCTGCTGGATATGACCGTCACCAACGACTGCAGCGCCATGACCACGCCAGATGTGAACTTCAACAGCGCGCCGCTGGTGCAAAGTTTCCCCACCGTCTCGCAGGCGATTGCCGTCACCTGTACCAAAGGAAGTTCGTATACCATCGGCATTAATAACGGTGCCAACGCGCTGAACAACGTGCGGCGGATGGTGAGCGGCAGCAACGCCATGAGCTACGACATCTATAAGGAAGCCACCGGTAACCGCTGGGGCGGCAGCGGCAGCGAGCGCTGGTCAAGCGCGGTATCGTCCCAGGTCAGTACCGACGGTTTACTGCGCACCTACAACTACACCGCGAAAGTCCTGACCAATCAGACCACGCCGCCCGCCGGAACCTACACCGACACGCTGATTGTTGACGTGGCGTTTTAACCCCGCGCTTTTCCCTTTCGCAAATGTAAAGTTCCTGTGGGCTGTGCCGATAACACCGTTAATAAATCTATGAGAAGGTGTTGTATGTTGAACCGTATCCGCGTTGTCACAATGCTCATGATGGTGCTGGTCATTTTCGCACTTCTTCAGCTCATCTCCGGCGGGCTTTTTTTCTCGTCATTAAAACAGAACCAGGACAGCTTCGCGGCCTCGAACGATCTCCGCCTGCAGCAGAGTGAACTCACGTCGACGTGGGATCTGATGCTGCAAACGCGTATCAACCTGAGCCGCTCGTCCGCGCGCATGATGATGGACCCCAACAATCAGCAGAGCAGCGCGAAAAACGATCTGTTGAAAAATGCCCGTGCCACCCTCGCTGACGCCGCGAAACACTACGACGCCTTCAAAAAGATCGCCCCGCAGCCTGCTATGGAGCAGGTGAGCCAGAATATCGATGAAAAATACAATGCCTACCATACCGGCCTGACAGAGCTGATTCAGTTCCTGGAGAGCGGCAATATGGATGCCTACTTCGCGCAGCCAACGCAGGGGATGCAAAACGCACTCGGCGCGGCGCTGGGGGAATACGCGAAGGTCAGTGGCGATCTCTATCACTCGGCCTTTACGGCAAGCCAGAATGACTACCGCTTTGCAAAATGGCAGATGGCCGTGATGGCGCTGGCGCTGGTCATTGTGCTGGTCGCGGTCTGGTACGGCATTCGCCATATCCTGCTGAACCCTCTCGGCCGCGTCATTGCCCACATTCGTGAAATTGCCGGCGGTGACCTGACCAAAACGCTGACCGTTTCCGGGCGCAATGAGATCACCGAGCTGGCAAACAGCGTTGACCATATGCAGCGTTCGTTAATCGAAACCGTTGCCAACGTACGTAACGGGTCGGAGGCTATCTACACCGGCACCAGTGAAATTGCGATGGGGAATAACGATCTCTCATCCCGTACCGAGCAGCAGGCGTCCGCCCTGGAAGAGACGGCCGCCAGCATGGAGCAGCTCACCGCGACCGTGAAGCAGAACGCCGATAACGCCCGCCAGGCGTCTCAGCTGGCAGAAAGCGCCTCCGAGACGGCGCAGCGCGGCGGCCGCGTGGTGGATGGCGTGGTGAAAACCATGCACGAAATCGCCGACAGCTCGAAGAAAATCGCCGACATCATCAGCGTTATCGACGGCATTGCCTTCCAGACCAATATTCTGGCGCTGAACGCCGCCGTGGAAGCGGCGCGCGCGGGTGAACAGGGGCGCGGGTTTGCCGTAGTGGCCGGGGAAGTACGCAACCTGGCCAGCCGCAGCGCCAACGCGGCCAAAGAGATCAAGTCCCTGATTGAAGATTCCGTCTCCCGCGTGGATACCGGCTCCGTGCTGGTGGAAAGCGCCGGGGAGACCATGAATGACATCGTGAATGCCGTCACCCGCGTGACGGACATCATGGGTGAAATCGCCTCTGCGTCCGATGAGCAGAGTCGTGGTATCGACCAGGTTGCCCTGGCGGTATCGGAAATGGATCGCGTGACACAGCAAAACGCCGCGCTGGTGCAGGAGTCCGCTGCGGCGGCCGTTGCTCTGGAAGACCAGGCGAGCCGTCTGAAGATGGCCGTCTCGGCGTTTCGTCTCGCTTCACTCGCTGGAAACACGGTCACCCCGCAGGCGACGTATCGCGCGCCAGCCGTTGAATCGGCTGTAAAACGTACGCGCACCGCGACGACCGGACAAGATGAAAACTGGGAAACATTTTGACTGACAATTAAACCGCGGCTGCTTGCCGCTTGATGGGAGCGTGGATGTTAAATCGTATTCGTATCTCGACCACACTGTTTTTGATTCTGATCCTTTGCGGTGTGTTGCAGGTTGGCAGTAACGGGTTGTCTTTTTGGGCGTTTCGCGATGGCTATCAGAATTTGCAGGAAGTTGAGGCGAGTAATCAGCAGCGCTCCGCACTGGCACAAACGCGTGCCGTGCTGTTGCAGGCAAGCACTGCGCTGAACAAGGCGGGAACCTTAACCGCGCTGAGTTATCCGCCGGATGACATTAAAGCGCTGATGGCGACCGCGCGCGACAGCCTGAAGCAGGCTGACGCACAGTTTAAAGCCTTTACGGCGCAGGCCGCCGACAGCGAGAAAGAGAAAGCGCTGAAGGCCGCCATGAAGACGAACTTTGAGCAGTGGTACAGCGATCTGGACCACCAGGCGACGTGGCTTGAGAACAACCAGCTTTCGGACTTTATGACCGCACCGGTTCAGGCGTCTCAGGCGGCGTTTGACGGCAGCTTTAACGCGTGGCAGCAGGATATTAACCAGTCTGTTCAGCGTGCCGGTGACCAGAGCCGTCAAAGCTATCACATGTCGGGCGTCATCTTTGCCGTGGTGGTGATCCTGGCAGGGCTGCTAACCGGCGGGGCGCTGCTCTGGTCGCGCAGAATGATTGTGCAGCCGCTGGCGATTATCAGCAGCCACTTCGACAGCATTGCGAAAGGGGACCTGGCGCGTCCGGTCGCGGTGTTCGGCAAAAACGAAATTTCGGCGATCTTTGCGAGCCTGAAGGCGATGCAGGGATCGCTGCGGGAAACGGTGAGCGACGTGCGGCAGGGCAGCTATGCCATGCACACCGGGATCTCTGAGATTGCGGCGGGGAACAACGATCTCTCGTCCCGCACCGAGCAGCAGGCGGCCTCGCTGGCGCAGACGGCGGCCAGCATGGAGCAGTTAACCGCGACGGTAGGCCAGAACGCCGATAACGCGCGTCAGGCGTCTGACCTGTCAAAACAGGCGGCGATGACGGCGAAGAAAGGCGGCGACCAGGCGTCCCATGTCGCCAGCACCATGCAGGAGATTGCCACCAGCTCGCAGAAAATTGGTGACATCATCAGCGTGATTGACGGTATCGCGTTCCAGACCAACATTCTGGCGCTGAATGCCGCCGTGGAAGCGGCGCGCGCCGGTGAGCAAGGGCGTGGATTTGCGGTGGTGGCGGGGGAAGTGCGTAACCTGGCGAGCCGCAGCGCCAACGCGGCGAAAGAAATTAAGGTGCTGATCGAAGAGTCGGTTTCGCGCGTTCAGCAGGGCTCAACGCTGGTGGATACGGCGGCGAAAACCATGCACGAGATCGTCACCTCCGTGACGCGGGTGAACGACATCATGGGCGAGATTGCCTCTGCGTCGGACGAACAGCGCCGCGGGATTGAGCAGGTTGCCCAGGCCGTCAGCCAGATGGATCAGGTCACGCAACAGAACGCCTCGTTAGTTGAGGAGGCGGCAGCGGCAACCGATCAGCTGGCAAGCCAGGCGGATCGTCTGACCGGACTGGTCGCGGTATTTAATGTGAAAGAGCACGTTGAAGCAGTAACAGAAGTCGGGCGGTCGCAGGCCGTGCCAGTTGTATCCTGAATGTAATTAAGAAGGCGCTATGACATCACCAATGCCCCCTGGGCAAACGTCATTATTGTTGCAGATGACACAGCGCCTCGCGCTGTCCGACGCGCATTTTCGTCGGATATGTCAGTTAATCTACCAGCGTGCGGGGATCGTGCTTGCGGATCATAAGCGGGACATGGTCTACAACCGTCTGGTGCGGCGCTTGCGTACGCTGGGGCTGGATGATTTTGGCCGCTATCTGAGCATGCTCGAGGCGAACCAGAACAGCGCAGAGTGGCAGGCTTTTATTAACTCGTTAACCACCAACCTGACGGCGTTTTTCCGTGAAGCTCACCACTTCCCGGTCCTGGCCGAGCACGCCCGCCGTCGCACCGGGGAGTATCGCGTATGGAGCGCGGCCGCCTCGACGGGTGAAGAGCCGTACTCGCTGGCGATAACCCTTGCTGACACCCTGGGCATGACGCCCGGACGCTGGAAAGTCTACGCCAGCGATATCGATACCGAGGTGCTGGAGAAGGCGCGTAACGGCGTGTATCGCCAGGATGAACTGAAAACGCTGTCGCCGCAGCAGCTGCAGCGTTATTTCATGCGCGGCACGGGCCCGCATGAAGGCCTGGTGCGCGTACGCCAGGAGCTGGCGAACTGCGTCGAATTCGCGCCCGTTAACCTGCTGGATAAGCAGTACAACGTGCCGGGGCCGTTCGATGCCATTTTTTGCCGTAACGTCATGATCTATTTTGATAAAACGACGCAACAGGACATTTTGCGTCGGTTTGTTCCGTTGCTCAAGCCTGACGGTTTACTGTTTGCCGGGCACTCGGAAAACTTCAGCAACCTCGCGCGTGAGTTTAGCCTGCGTGGGCAAACGGTATATGCGCTGAGTAAGGAAAAAGCATGAGTAAAATCAGGGTGTTGTCTGTCGATGATTCAGCGCTGATGCGTCAGATCATGACTGAAATTATCAATAGCCACAGCGACATGGAGATGGTGGCGACTGCGCCCGATCCTCTGGTAGCGCGGGATTTAATTAAAAAATATAACCCCGACGTGCTAACGCTGGATGTCGAGATGCCGCGCATGGATGGCATAGATTTCCTCGAAAAATTAATGCGGCTTCGGCCCATGCCGGTGGTGATGGTCTCCTCCCTGACCGGAAAAGGATCGGAAATCACCCTGCGCGCGCTGGAGCTGGGGGCGGTGGATTTTGTCACCAAACCGCAGCTTGGCATTCGCGAAGGGATGCTGGCCTACAGCGAAATGATTGCGGAGAAGATCCGCACCGCGTCGCGGGCGAAGCTTGCTGCCCATACGCCATTGGCCGCGCCTGCGACCCTGAAGGCCGGTCCCTTACTCAGCTCGGAAAAACTGCTGGTTATTGGAGCGTCAACCGGAGGAACAGAGGCAATTCGTCATGTACTCCAGCCATTGCCGCTTTCAAGTCCGGGTATTCTGATCACTCAGCATATGCCGCCAGGCTTTACCCGTTCGTTTGCCGAACGCCTGAACAAGCTGTGCCAGATCAGCGTGAAGGAGGCGGAAGACGGCGAGCGCGTGCTCCCGGGACATGCCTATATCGCCCCGGGCGACAAGCATATGGAGCTGTCGCGCAGCGGCGCTAACTATCAAATCAAAATTCATGACGGACCGCCGGTCAACCGGCACCGTCCGTCGGTGGATGTGCTGTTTCATTCGGTGGCGAAACATGCGGGGCGCAACGCCGTTGGGGTGATCCTGACGGGGATGGGCAACGATGGTGCCGCCGGAATGCTTGCAATGCACCAGGCTGGCGCCTGGACGATTGCGCAGAATGAAGCAAGTTGTGTGGTGTTCGGCATGCCGCGCGAGGCCATCAATATGGGTGGCGTGAGCGAAGTGGTCGATCTTAGCCAGGTAAGCCAGCAGATGCTGGCGAAAATCAGTGCCGGACAGGCAATACGTATTTGACTCAGGAGTATTATTTTATGGCGGATAAAGAGCTTAAGTTTTTGGTTGTGGATGACTTTTCCACCATGCGTCGCATCGTGCGCAACCTGCTGAAAGAGCTGGGCTTCAACAACGTTGAAGAAGCAGAAGACGGCGTTGATGCGCTGAACAAACTGCAGGCTGGCGGGTTTGGTTTTGTTATCTCCGACTGGAACATGCCAAACATGGACGGTCTGGAACTGCTGAAAACCATTCGTGCCGATGCCGGAATGGCGTCTATGCCGGTTCTGATGGTTACTGCAGAAGCGAAAAAAGAGAACATCATTGCCGCTGCACAGGCGGGCGCAAGCGGCTATGTGGTGAAGCCATTCACCGCGGCAACCCTGGAAGAGAAGCTCGGTAAGATCTTCGAGAAACTCGGCATGTGAGGTGATGGAAATGTTGCAACCTGCTATGAAACCCGTTGAAGAACACTCGCCGAGCGATATTATCGTCCGCATCGGCAGCCTGACGCGGATGCTGCGTGACAGCCTGCGTGAGCTGGGTCTGGATCAGGCGATTGCCGAAGCGGCGGAAGCCATTCCTGATGCCCGCGATCGTCTGGACTATGTTGTGCAGATGACCGCTCAGGCCGCGGAACGTGCGCTGAACAGCGTTGAAGCGTCACAGCCGCACCAGGATGCGATGGAAAAGGGGGCGAAAGCGCTGAGCAAACGCTGGGACGAGTGGTTTGAGAACCCTATCGAGCTGGCGGATGCCCGCGAGCTGGTGACGGATACCCGTCAGTACCTGGGGGATGTGCCGGGGCACACCAGCTTCACCAACGCCCAGCTGCTGGACATCATGATGGCGCAGGATTTCCAGGACCTGACCGGTCAGGTGATCAAGCGCATGATGGATGTTATCCAGGAGATTGAGCGTCAGCTGCTGATGGTTCTGCTGGAGAACATCCCTGAACCGGCAGCCCGTCCAAAACGCGAGAACGAAAGCCTGCTCAATGGTCCACAGCTCGACGCCAGCAAGGCGGGCGTTGTGGCAAGCCAGGATCAGGTAGACGATCTGCTGGACAGCCTCGGCTTCTGATAGTTCTGATTACCCTCAGGCTGCGGCGTCAACCTGAGGGTAGTTCGGTTAGCGAAGATCCATCTTCACCGTCACGTTACCTTCAAAGCGGCCCGGGGCCGGAGAGGCATTGGTCGTGCTGACCGGTACAGCCTGAATTTTGACCACACCGTTTCCCTGCGCGTCCATCGTCACCGGAAACTCATAGGTCCCGTCCAGCGCGACGTTCTGACTGTGTTCATCATATACACGCACCCCGAGGTCGTCTCTGTCCAGAAGTTTTGCAATGTACGGCGTACTGCTGTCCGCGACCCCCTGATCTGCGGTCAGCGTGAGCTTTATCCGGTCCGTGTTTCCCACTGCGTTATCATCACAGTGGTAGGCAATATCAACGTTTTTGATAGCATAACGTTTCGGCGGTTGCCCCTTAATGACGAATTGCTTGCTGACGATGCTGCCGAACTCAACCTCAATGGTGCTGCCTGCGTTGATGGTGCAGCTTAGCGGCGCAGATAACGTGCCGCTAAACCAGATATCAGAGACCTGTTCTGCCTGCCCGGGATCGCAGCTTGTCCCCGTGCCGAAATAGAGGCAGGCATAGTTTTGCGCGACGATCGTCGAAGGGATCACCTCTTGACCCAGGATGGGTTTTTTAACGTGAAGCAGGATCGCAACGACGTTCCAGCGGAAATTACGCTTTATGACAGCGGCGTTGCTCGGCTGGGTGCTGCTATTGCAAACGTTGGCATTTCCCTCCGTTTTGGCGAGTGCATTCTCGGTAGTGCTACGCATATTACCTCTGGACGTCGGGTATTCATTGACAGGTAACGGGGTCAAAGAAGTGCCGTCCGGAGAGTTGATTGCATCCGCATAGGCGGTGATATCGGCATCGATCTTTTCTGTCAAAAAGCCGTATCCGTTTGTTCCAGGATTCAGCGGGCTTCCGGCAAACGTTTTTTCATAGACCATGCTCGAAGAAAACATATTTCCGGGACAGCTGCAGTTGGCCACTATCACCGGGCCATTGCCGACCAGATGATTTGGCACATCATAGTCATGATTGGCAATATTTTCGCTGGACGAAAACTCATGATCGAACGACGTGGTGTAGGCTTGCGGCGCACTGAAGCAGTTATGAAGTAAAGTCGCGGCCCTGCACGGGCTGGTTGCGGCCAGGCTCAATGCCGTGGCCAATGAAGCCCAGACGGCCCGTTTCTTGAATATAGTTGTCATGTGCTTATTCCTGCTGACAAAGCTCGCTAACCGAGCGAATACCGTTAGGGCTTTCGGTTTGGTTGGCTGACTGTTGCGTAATGCTGGCGCGGCACTGTTGGCCCATGCCGTTGCCCCATTTCACGGTGAGCTGCGCGGTCTCTCCAATGCCTGCCAGATAGACGGTGCCGGTTTCATCGACAATGCCGCTCATCACCGGGTCGCTACTGGTCGCGATGGCGCCGAACGGAACGGGGAGACCGTTTGGACGCTTCAGGGTGATCAGCATCCGGTAGCCTGTGTGGGCGTCAAATCTGGCCAGCACCGCCGCGTTGCGCGAGGGAATGACGGTGATGGCGGTATCGCTGCTGTCCACATTTTCCGGCAGGCTCGAGGTATCAATACGAATATTATTCTCCTGGTACGGCGTGAGCGATGGAATGACTGCGTTACCCTGCCAGTCGGTCTGAATACCCCGCTGGTTCAGGAAACGGACGCCGGAAGCATCGTTGGCGTTGACGATAGCAAACTGGCTTCCTAAAGGTTGAGCCAGCGTGATGCCCTGAGGATGGGCAACAATACCGCCGCTAATGCCGTAGTTAAGCTGCTGAGAGTGATCGGTGGAAGCGTAATATCCGGCGGTCAGATTGGCGTACTGCGAGCGGTAGCTGCCATAGACGCTGCTGATATCTTCCCCGTTGTGGTTGGAGTGGCTCTGCTGCAACGAGTAGCTCAGACGCTCATCCTCCAGAAGCGTGCCGCTGAGGCCCACGTTTTGCCGCGTATAGCCATTTTTAGTGTTGCTGATGTTATAGCTACTCCAGGCGCGTGGCAGCCATCTGGCGAGAGGAATGCTAAATCCCAAAGAAACCATCCTGTCAGACTCGTCGCCGTTGGTTTTGCTGTACGTATAGGCAATGTGATAGCTCGTGCCGGAAACAACGGTATTGAATCCCAGAGACAGGTTGCGCTCTTTTTTAGAGGTGCCCCAGTAATCCTGCTGATAGCCGTTAAGATACAGACTTACCCCAGCAACGGTTTGGCTAACGCTGGCCTGAATGCGGTTGCGTTTATTGTAACGAAACTGCAGATCGTCTTCGTGGCCGTCATGCTTTTGGTTGGCGTCGGCAAAGCTGTAATACCCGCGGCTGGAGTATCGGTAGCTGCCGAGGCTGAAGTTGGTATCGGTCGAATCCAGCTTACCGGTATAAAGCAAACGCCATGACTGGCCGGTATGCTGGCTGTTATCGTCTAGCCGGGTGTCGGCCATGGTAACGTCAGCGGACAGCGAGCCCAGCGGCCCGAGCGCCAGACCGGCACCGGTATTGGCTGCGTTATAGTCTTTCGAGAGCGTCAGCCCTCCAAACCAGGTGAGAAGGTTATTTAAACCGTAAATCATGCTGCCCTGGAAAAAGTCGGGTTCCTTTTGGTCGCTCCCGCTTTCAGCACGATAACGGCCTGCTGTCATTTCGTACTTTATACGCCCAGGCCGCAGCATAACCGCGATACTGGAGTAGGGCTGCGTAAAGCGATGCTCGGTGCCGTCAGCTTCTTTCACCGTAACGTCCAGATCGCCGCTTTTGGTCGTGGAGTAGAGATCGTCGATTTCGAACGCGCCCGGCGCGACATTTTGCTGATAGATGAGGTAGCCATTCTGGCGCACCGAGACTTCCGCATTTGAACTGGCGATGCCGCGTATGACAGGGGCATAGCCGCGTTGGCTGTAGGGAAGCATCTCTTCATCCGACGCAAGGTTAACGCCCCGGTACTGTAAGCTATCAAATACCTCGCCCCGCGTGTTGCTTTCTCCGGCCGTGAACTGTGCCTTGAGGGCGTCAACGTCATGCTGGAGGAAGGTATTGATGTTTTCCCACAGGTTTTCATTCTCTGAATTGCTCCACGTTGAATAGTTGCGCACTCGCCAGCCACCCATGTTGGCGCCGGTGCGCAAATTCAGATACTGACTGGTGGCGCTGTTGTCGCCGCTCTCCTTATTTTTTGATCCTGATAAAGCGTAGTCACTGAACAACACGGGAACACCGTCGTCCCAGCGCGAGGGATCGATGTAATCGCGACCGGCACTTCTTAACGCGGCCTGAGGAATACTCAACGCTAATGTCATGGTTGAAAAATCAAGCCGCGCGGAGGACTGGGGGATATAGTTGCTGATATCTTTAGGCAAAGCCTTATTGGCGGGTAATGCAAGCAAGTCGGGATACTGGTCGATAGCAACCCCCCATGCCCGCAGCATATCCGGTGTGAGCTGCGGTATCAGTGACCCTTCCGGGGAGCTGACGTAAGCGATACTGGTGGTGCTCAGGCGGTGTTCGTTCACCTGCACTCGTGAAGAATAGGTGCCGGGTAGCTGAGCATTCGACTTTGAAAAGAGTGAAAGGTCGATATCCTGCTGGGCCAGCATGTCTCCTTCAAGCGATGAGGGTGAGAAACGATACTCACGGGCCAGCGTCGAGAAGCTCGCGATGAGCAAGACACCGCCAAGGCAGCGAAGTAGCGGATTCGGTCTAAAGAGCCGCTCGTATGACATATCATTACGTCCTGTCATCATCGCGGTTTTTTAATCCTGCGCCAGGGTGGCGGTGTATTTTTCGGAAGCATTGCCGTAATCGGTTATGCAGCGCCAGGTGACGCTCGTTCCCTGAGCATTGTCAGGAAGAGGAATGTCAGCGCGGGATTTAGGGGCAACCATGTCGGCTTTCTCCACTTTGCGCGCTCCCAGCGCAAGTGAATCAAAGACGCTGTAGAATGCCCCCTCGTTGATGACAGTGAGCTGCTGACCATGACGCGCGAAGCGCAGGTTTTTGCAGGATTCATAGGGCGTACCGCTCAGTCCGACTGGGCGCCAGAACAGTTTCAGACGCGTTTTATAGATTAACCGCAGGACGTTTTTGTCTCCCTCATCCGTAGCCGTGGCAGGAACGGTTCGTACGTTCATATAGAACAGAGATTCTATATCGCCTGCTAAGGTTGTCCCGTTCCAGGTAATACGCAGGCTTTGCTCTTTTTGCGGATCGAGCCGAAAGAGAGGCGGTGTCACGATAAACGGTCCGTGCGTTTTGCCATCACCTGTATCCGTCCATGACTGTATTAACCATGGAAGCTCTTTATCATTATTTTGTAAGGGCAGGGCAACTTCCTTTTTCGCGGCATCGTAGATTATGCGTGTGCGACCGATCTGAATACCTGCTGCGTGACAAAAGGTGCTTGCAATAACAGGGATGCATAATAAGACCTGGAGTAAAATGCGCATAGTGAAACCTTTAATAAAGGAGGTTGAAGGGAAATGATAATAGTCCGAGTCCGGACTATTATCAGATCATGACTCCTTAAATGTCATGACGCCTAAATATATATATTATGAATATCAGTAATACGATTATTAACGGTAAAGAATATTTACCGTCATATCAGCATCTGCCGGACCGGCGGTAACCGCATCTGCAAATGATTTATAGCGGGCATTAAAATCAGCTTTAATCGTATCTTCGGATTTTGTCGCCAGTTCGATATAGATCTGCCCTTCAGCGCCATCCATCGTGATGAGCTTATCATCTTTACCCGCCGGGCTGACGGCAATGCCGATACCGGTGGCCGCGGTTTCGCCCGTGGTGGTAATTTTACTGACGTCCAGCAGCGTCTTGGTCTTGGTCAGGGTCGTTGGGCCGTTAAAGGTCAGCTGAACAGCCGGAAGCCCAGCGCTTGTTAACGGGCAGTTCGCCAGCGTAATGGAGAACTCCGTAAGTGCGGTCTCCTTCCCAACGGTATTAAACAATGATGTAGGATAGGTACCCAGTGGTATAGTACTGTCCGTGCCGTCGTCACCCTGAATGGTGCAGCTTGATTCGATAATTTCACCCGTGAAGTGAATAGTGCCAGCATTCATTTCTGCGGCGAAACCATTCATCGACAGTGTTGCAAGGGCTAAGCCCGCAATAATATTCTTTTTTAAATCCATCTTAAATGTTCCTTTAAGTAAAAATAATTATCTGGCATGCATTTTGCTTTCTGGTGGAAAGTAAATTATGTCGCGTGAAATTATAACATTTAATTTTCTGCGGGTAAGGGAGTCTCAGGATTAATGTTATACAGATTTATCCATTTTTGGATTTTGTGGGGTAATGATTTATATAATTTTAATGGCTCTGAATTATTGAATTTACATAGTTATATCATTCCTGCAATACTAGGTAGTTAAAATCGACGGTTATGTTAATTTTTTTTCGGGATATTTTAGAGCAAATGTTCTTTAAAACTGCGCTTAATTCATTTTGTAATATGAAACACATCACAAAAGCTGGAGAATGTTCGT
This sequence comes from Enterobacter cloacae complex sp. ECL352, assembly GCF_020149545.1. NCBI lineage: Bacteria > Pseudomonadati > Pseudomonadota > Gammaproteobacteria > Enterobacterales > Enterobacteriaceae > Enterobacter > Enterobacter cloacae complex sp. ECL352. Next base: position 493,934 of record NZ_CP083709.1, on the reverse strand, counting down.
TCGAACATTCCTTGCCCTCTTTTCACTCACCCGAATTGCAGAGGGGGGCTTAAACTGGATAAAAAGACCCGGTTATAGGGTTTTTTCTGCCCATTGATGAAAGGCGGTGCTGGCATGATACCCGTGACGTAATGGGCTGAGCATGCACTGTGGCAGAAGAGAACGACGACAAAACGGAAGCCCCCACACCCCACCGACTAGAAAAAGCGCGTGAGGAAGGGCAGATCCCCCGATCCCGAGAATTGACCTCCCTGCTGATCCTTATCGTAGGGGTGTGCATTATCTGGTGGGGCGGGGAGTCGCTCGCCCGCAAGCTGGCGGGAATGTTGTCCACCGGGTTACGTTTTGACCACAGCATGGTCAACGATCCGAATCTGATCCTCAGCCAGATTATTCAGCTTATTAAAGGGGCCATGGTCGCGCTGCTGCCCCTGATAACCGGGGTCGTGCTGGTCGCGCTGGTCTCTCCGGTGATGCTCGGCGGCCTGGTTTTTAGTGCCAAATCGCTGCAACCGAAATTTTCCAAACTGAACCCGCTGCCGGGTATCGCGAAAATGTTCTCTGCGCAGACCGGGGCTGAGCTGCTCAAAGCCGTTCTCAAATCGGTGCTGATGGGCAGTTCCGCGGGGTTTTACCTCTGGTACCACTGGCCGGAAATGATGCGTCTTATCAGCGAATCGCCGCTCACCGCGATGAGCAACGCGCTGAATCTGGTCGGGCTCTGCGCGCTGCTGGTGGTGCTCAGCATTATCCCGATGGTGGGTTTTGACGTGATCTTCCAGCTTTATACCCACTTCAAAAAGCTGCGCATGTCGCGTCAGGATATCCGTGACGAATATAAGCAGATGGAAGGTGACCCGCACGTGAAAGGGCGCATCCGCCAGATGCAGCGTGCCGCCGCCCGTCGCCGGATGATGGACGATGTGCCGAAGGCCGACGTCATCGTCACCAACCCGACACACTATTCCGTTGCGCTGCGCTATGACGAAAACAAAATGAGCGCGCCGAAAGTCGTTGCGAAAGGGGCGGGGCTGATCGCACTGCGTATCCGGGAAATTGGTACTGAAAACCGCGTGCCGATCCTGGAAGCCCCTCCGCTGGCGCGTGCGCTGTACCGCCATGCGGATATCGGACAACAGATCCCGGGACAACTCTACACCGCCGTGGCGGAAGTGCTGGCCTGGGTGTGGCAGTTGAAGCGCTGGCGTCTGGCTGGCGGTCAGCGGCCTGTGAAACCTGAAAACCTTCCGGTGCCTGCCGCGCTGGATTTTATGAACGAGAAGGACACTGATGGCTAATCTGGTGGCAATGTTGCGCCTGCCCGGCAACCTGAAATCGACCCAATGGCAAATCCTTGCCGGGCCGATTCTGATCCTGCTAATTCTGTCGATGATGGTACTGCCGCTCCCGGCATTCATCCTCGATCTGCTTTTCACTTTCAATATTGCGCTGTCCATTATGGTGCTGCTGGTGGCGATGTTCACCCAGCGTACCCTGGAGTTTGCCGCGTTCCCGACCATTCTGCTGTTTACCACCTTGCTCCGACTGGCGTTGAACGTGGCGTCCACGCGTATCATTCTGATGGAAGGTCACACCGGTGCTGCAGCGGCAGGTAAAGTGGTGGAGGCATTCGGCCACTTCCTGGTGGGCGGCAATTTCGCTATCGGTATCGTGGTGTTCGTTATCCTCGTTATCATCAACTTTATGGTTATTACCAAAGGTGCAGGGCGTATCGCGGAAGTGGGCGCGCGTTTTGTGCTGGACGGGATGCCGGGCAAGCAGATGGCGATCGACGCCGACCTGAACGCCGGCCTTATCGCCGAAGATGAAGCCAAAAAACGCCGTTCGGAAGTGACGCAGGAGGCGGACTTCTACGGCTCCATGGACGGTGCGAGCAAGTTTGTGCGCGGTGACGCCATCGCGGGCATTCTGATCATGGTGATTAACGTGGTCGGCGGCCTGCTGGTGGGGGTATTGCAGCACGGGATGGACATGGGGCACGCGGCGGAAAGCTATACGCTGCTGACCATTGGTGACGGTCTGGTTGCGCAGATCCCGGCGCTGGTTATCTCCACGGCGGCGGGCGTGATTGTGACCCGCGTGAGTACCGATCAGGACGTTGGCGAGCAGATGGTGGGCCAGCTCTTCAGCAACCCGCGCGTTATGCTGCTGGCCGCTGCCGTTCTGGGTTTGCTCGGCCTGGTGCCGGGGATGCCAAACCTCGTCTTCCTGCTGTTTACGGCGGGTCTGCTGGGGCTTGCCTGGTGGATGCGTGGCCGTGAAATCAAACCGGCAGCGGAACCTGTTCAGGTAAAAATGCCGGAGAATACCCAGGCCGTCGAAGCGACCTGGAACGACGTTCAGCTGGAAGATACCCTGGGAATGGAAGTGGGCTATCGCCTGATTCCGATGGTCGATTTCCAGCAGGATGGCGAGCTGCTTGGCCGTATCCGCAGTATCCGTAAAAAATTCGCGCAGGATATGGGCTTCCTGCCGCCGGTTGTACACATCCGCGACAATATGGACCTGCCGCCCGCGCGCTACCGCATTCTGATGAAAGGGGTCGAAATTGGCAGCGGTGATGCCTATCCGGGCCGCTGGCTGGCGATTAACCCGGGCACCGCCGCAGGCACGCTGCCGGGCGAGCAAACCATCGATCCGGCCTTTGGCCTGGCCGCTATCTGGATTGAAAGTGCCCTGAAAGAGCAGGCGCAAATCCAGGGCTATACGGTTGTTGAAGCCAGTACCGTGGTGGCGACCCATCTTAATCATCTGATCGGGCAATTTTCGGCAGAGCTGTTTGGCCGTCAGGAAGCGCAGCAGCTGCTTGACCGCGTCACGCAGGAGATGCCGAAGCTGACGGAAGATCTGGTCCCGGGCGTGGTGACTTTAACCACGCTGCACAAGGTGCTGCAAAACCTGCTCGAAGAGAAAGTGCCGATCCGCGATATGCGCACCATTCTCGAAACCCTTGCCGAGCATGCGCCGATACAAAGCGATCCGCACGAGCTGACGGCGGTGGTACGCGTGGCGCTGGGTCGTGCGATCACCCAGCAGTGGTTCCCGGGAACCGGAGAGGTGCAGGTCATTGGCCTCGATACGCCGCTTGAACGCCTGCTGCTGCAGGCCCTGCAGGGCGGGGGCGGCCTGGAGCCGGGCCTGGCGGACCGTCTGCTGGCGCAAACGCAGGAGGCGCTGGCGCGCCAGGAGATGCTGGGCGCGCCGCCGGTGCTGCTGGTGAACCATGCGCTGCGTCCGCTGCTGTCGCGCTTCCTGCGTCGTAGCCTGAACCAGCTGGTCGTGCTGTCGAATATGGAGCTGTCGGATAACCGTCACATCCGCATGACCGCGACGATCGGAGGAAAATAATGCGTAAATGGCTCTGGATTTTGTTCTTCCCGCTGGCGGCGCACGCTGCCGGGGAAGGCACCTGGCAGGCAAGCAGCATGGGAGTGACCCTCAGCAACCGGGGCGTTGCTATGTCATCTAACCCGCTGTCGCCTTCTGAAGGCGTTTCCGGTCAGATGGGCCTTGTGGTCTGGAATTACCGGCTGATTGGCCCAACGCCCGCAGGGCTGCGGGTGCGCCTCTGTTCTCAGACGCGCTGCACGGAAATCGATGGCGAAAATGGCACGACACAGGCGTTCAACGGCGTACCGGCCATTGAACCTTTGCGTTTCATCTGGGAAGTGCCGGGCGGGGGACGTTTAATCCCGGCGCTGAAAGTACAGAGTAATTCTGTCATCGTGAACTACCGCTAACACCCTGCCTTTCACCAGCCATCAGCAATTTTGATGGCTGGCTCTCAAAACTGACCTCACCTTTTGATCAAATAGAAACGCTGTTTTATAAATCAGTGACGCGCGTGACGGTACTCTTTGCATTATTGCCATTGACCCTCTTAGGGATGGCAGAAACAGAAAGGTATCAACCGGTCGATGCATTTACTGTAGCCGTCTAAAAGCTCCCGGAAGATGCTTGCTTGCAGGGAGTCTCCCAAAACTGATTAGGGGTGACGGCAATGAGAACACGTAAAATTGGGCTCGCAAATTATCTCGCTTACGGGTCAGGCGATTTCCTCGGGGCGGGTACCACCGCCCTGACGGCGGCCTGGCTTTTATATTTTTATACCACCTTCTGCGGGCTCTCACCGATCGAAGCAACGTTTATCTTTGCCGCTGCAAGGGTGCTGGATGCCGTCGTTAGCCCGTTAATGGGCTTTTTAACCGATAACTTTGGGACAACCTGGCTCGGTAAGCGCTTCGGCCGTCGTAAGTTTTTTATCCTGCTGGGGATTCCGTGCGTGTTCAGCTACTCGCTGATGTGGGTTGGGGACATGAGCTTCTGGTACTACCTGCTGACCTATCTGGTGTTTGATATTGTCTACACCATGATTCTGGTGCCGTACGAAACGCTGGTACCGGAAATGACCGATGACTTTAAACAGAAAACCAAGTTCTCCGGGGCGCGTATCTCAATGGCGCAGATGTCCGCCATTCTGGCCTCCTTCCTGCCGGGGATCCTGTTAACCCACTTCGGGAAAGAAAACGCGATCTCCTTCTTCTACGCAAGCCTGGTCTTCTCCTTGCTCTGCGCCCTGATGCTAACCTTCGTCTGGTTCTTTACCTGGGAACGCCCGCGCGAAGAGTGGTCAGAAGCGGCGCTGCGTGCTGAAGAAGAGAAGAAGAAGCTGACGCTGGGGCAGAGCCTCAACCGCCTGATCGTTGAGTTAAGCTCCACGCTGCGCATCAAGATTTTCCGTCAGCATCTGGGCATGTACCTTGGCGGCTATATCGCGCAGGACGTGTTTAATGCGGTATTCACCTACTACGTGGTGTTTGTGCTGATGCAGGAAGCGTCAATGGCGTCCAATCTGCTGGGCACGATGGCTATTTTCCAGTTCTTTGCGGTTATCGCCATGATCCCGCTGTGCATCCGTTTCGGGCCTGCACCGTCCTACCGCATGGTCGTGGTGCTGTTTGGTCTGGCGTCTCTCTCTTACGCCATGCTCTATTACGCGGGCCTGAGTGACGTCTACGCTCTGCTGTTGCTGATCTCAGCGGTTGCCGGTCTCGGTCGCGGCGGTATCAACTACGTGCCGTGGAACACCTATACCTACATTGCTGACGTGGATGAAGCGATCACCGGCCAGCGCCGCGAAGGGATCTTCGCGGGCATCATGACCCTGACCCGTAAGGCGTCACAGGCCGGTGCGGTGATGCTGGTGGGTATCGTGATGCAGATGTCCGGCTTTGTCAGCGGTCAGAAAGTACAGCCTGCGGAAGTGAGCCACACCATTTTGACGATCCTGAGCGTGGGCACGATCCTGGTGCTGTTCTGCGGCTTCCTCGTTTCCCTGCGCTTCAGGCTCAATTTGCAGACCCACAGCACGCTGCGCGAGGAGACCGCGAAAATGCGTGAGTGTGGTCATGCGATGCCTGAGTCAGCGACGCCACACGCCCGCGCCACCGTCGAGATGCTGGCCGGTATGCCTTATGAGTCACTGTGGGGCAATAACAACATCGGTTATCTGAATCGCAATAAGCCAGCGGCACCCTCGCTGAAGGATCGCGCGGTACTGAATTCGACATACAACAGAGGTTAAGATGATGAAAGTTTGGCCTGTCAAACATAGCCCGTTATTACGTCAGCCCGAGCGCTTTATCGCCCGGGACGAACTGAAATCGCTGATTCAAAAGGTGACGCATAGCCTGGTCAATATCCACGACAAAACGGGTGAATTTTTGCTGCGGCTGGACGACGGGCGCGTGATCGACACTAAAGGCTGGGCCGGATGGGAGTGGACGCACGGCGTTGGCCTGTACGGTATCTGGCAATATTACTGCCAGACCGGCGATGAAGGTATGCGAGACATCATCGACAGCTGGTTTGCCGACCGCTTTGCGGAAGGCGCGACCACCAAAAACGTGAATACCATGTCGCCGTTCCTGACGCTGGCTTATCGCTACGAAGAGACCAAAAATCAGGCCTGGCGGCCGTGGCTGGAAAGCTGGGCGGAATGGGCGATGGCCGAGATGCCGCGTACGGAACACGGCGGGATGCAGCACATCACTCTGGCGGAAGAAAACCATCAACAGATGTGGGATGACACGCTGATGATGACGGTGCTGCCGCTGGCGAAAATCGGCAAGCTGCTCAACAAACCGGAATACGTTGAAGAGACGGTGTATCAGTTCCTGCTGCACGTGCAGAACCTGATGGACCGGGAGACCGGGCTGTGGTTCCACGGCTGGAGCTACGACGGCAACCATAACTTCGCCCGTGCCCGCTGGGCGCGCGGCAACAGCTGGCTCACCATCGCGATCCCGGACTTCCTTGAGCTTGTGGATCTGCCGGAAAACAGCGCCGTGCGCCGCTACCTGGTGCAGGTATTGAATGCGCAGATTGCCGCGCTGGCGAAATATCAGGACGACAGCGGGCTATGGCATACGCTGCTCGACGATCCACATTCTTATCTTGAGGCGTCCGCGACGGCAGGGTTTGCCTACGGCATTCTGAAAGCCGTGCGCAAGCGCTACGTTGGCGCGGAGTATGCCGGAGTGGCAGAAAAAGCGATTCGCGGTATCGTCAAAAATATTTCGCCGGAAGGCGAGCTGTTGCAAACGTCGTTCGGCACGGGCATGGGCAGCGATCTTGAGTTTTATCGCCAGATCCCGCTGACGTCAATGCCGTACGGACAGGCGATGGCGATTCTCTGTTTAACGGAATATTTGCGGAAGTATTTCTGATAAGAAAAAACCCGGCGCTTGCCGGGTTTTTTGTATTACATGCGTTCTACGGTTTCGATACCCAGGGTATCCAGACCCAGCTTCAGGGTCTTCGCCGTGAGCTGCGCCAGCTTCAGGCGGCTGTTGCGGACCGATTCGTTTTCCGCAGACAGAATAGGGCAGTGTTCGTAGAAGCCGGAGAAAAGACCCGCCAGATCGTACAGGTAAGCACACATCACGTGAGGCGTGCCGTCACGCGCGACAACCGTCAGCGTCTCTTCAAACTGCAGCAGGCGCGCCGCCAGCTGTGCTTCACGATCTTCCGTGATGGTCACTGTCGCATTCGCCAGTACGTTTTCATCAATGTTCGCCTTACGGAACACCGAGAGCACGCGGGTGTAGGCATACTGCATGTAAGGCGCCGTGTTGCCTTCAAACGCCAGCATGTTATCCCAGTCGAAGATATAGTCGGTGGTACGGTTCTTGGAGAGATCCGCGTATTTCACCGCACCGATACCCACGGCGTTGGCCAGTTTTTCCAGCTCATCGGCAGACATGTCCGGGTTCTTTTCGGCCACCAGACGGCGGGCGCGTTCCAGCGCTTCGTCCAGCAGGTCGGACAGCTTCACGGTACCGCCCGCACGGGTTTTGAACGGCTTGCCGTCTTTACCCAGCATCATGCCGAACATGTGGTGTTCCAGCGGCACGCAATCCGGCACGTAACCGGCTTTACGCACGATGGTCCACGCCTGCATCAGGTGCTGGTGCTGACGGGAGTCGATGTAGTACAGCACGCGGTCAGCATGCAGCGTCTCGTAACGGTATTTCGCACAGGCGATGTCAGTGGTGGTGTAGAGGTAGCCGCCATCCTTTTTCTGGATGATCACGCCCATCGGTTCGCCTTCCTTGTTTTTATACTCATCAAGGAACACCACCGTTGCGCCTTCGCTCTCTACCGCCAGGTTTTTGGCTTTCAGGTCAGCCACAATGCCGGGCAGCATTGGGTTATAGAGGCTTTCACCCATCACGTCGTCACGGGTCAGGGTGACGTTCAGACGGTTATAGGTCAGCTGGTTCTGAGACATGGTGATGTCGACCAGCTTGCGCCACATCTCGAGGAAGTATTGGTCGCCGCCCTGCAGTTTTACCACATAGCTGCGCGCGCGCTCGGCAAAGGCTTCGTCTTCGTCGTAGTGTTTTTTGGCTTCGCGGTAGAACCCTTCCAGGTCCGCCAGCGCCATTTCACCCGCATTTTCCTGCTGCTGTTTTTCCAGGTAAGCAATCAGCATGCCGAACTGGGTACCCCAGTCGCCCACGTGGTTCGCGCGGATCACCTTGTGACCGAGGAACTCGAGCGTGCGCACCGCGGCATCACCGATGATAGTGGAGCGCAGGTGGCCAACGTGCATCTCTTTCGCCACGTTCGGCGCAGAGTAGTCGATCACGACGGTCTGCGCCTCCGGCTGGGAAACGCCCAGACGGTCAGATTTCAGCGCCGCGTCAACGTGGCTTGCCAGGAATGCAGGCTCAAGGAAGATGTTGATAAAGCCCGGACCGGCGATTTCGGTTTTGCTGGCAATGCCGGAAAGATCCAGATGCGTCAGTACCTGCTCAGCGAGCTGTCGCGGCGGCATGCCCAGTTTTTTAGCCACTGCCATCACGCCATTAGCCTGATAGTCGCCAAACTGTACTTTTGCTGACTGACGAACCTGCGGTTCGCAATCCGCAGGTGCGCCTGCGGCAATCAGTGCCTGACTGACTTTTTCGGAGAGAAGAGCCTGAATATTCACCTGGATACCTTACGTTTTTGATGCGGGCTTACAACCGCCCGCGCCAGTTAAAGAATTTAGGGCGGGAGTATACTGCAAATGCCCTCTGGCGTCAGCATTGCGGGGCCTGAAGATTGCTCAGAATCCAGGCGGTGAAGGTGTGCATAATCATGCAGTCGCAAAAAGCCGGATTCTGCGGTTGGTCAAAACAGGGCAACAGAGTAAATTAGCGGCTTTGCGACATGAAAAGAGAGTGACTTATGGCGAACTGGCAATCCATTGACGAACTGCATGATATTTCCGCAGATTTACCGCGCTTCACCCAGGCGTTCACAGAACTTGCCACCCGTCTTGGTCTGGATATCGCGCCGCTTGAGGCCGATCACATCTCTTTGCGCTGTCATCAGAATGCCACGGCCGAGCGCTGGCGTCGCGGGTTCGAACGGTGCGGCGAGTTGCTCTCCGAGAACATCATCAATGGTCGCCCCATTTGCCTGTTCAAACTGCATGAACCGGTGAACGTGGCGCACTGGCAATTCAGCGTGGTTGAGCTGCCGTGGCCGGGCGAGAAACGCTATCCGCACGAAGGCTGGGAGCATATCGAAATAGTCCTGCCGGGTGAGCCGGAAACGTTGAACGCGCGCGCGCTGGCCCTCCTTTCCGACGAAGGCTTAAGCAAGCCGGGGATTTTTGTGAAGACGAGTTCACCCAAAGGCGAGCGCGAGCGGTTACCTAACCCGACGCTGGCCGTCACTGACGGACAGGTCACGGTGAAGTTTCATCCGTGGACCATTGAGCAGATCGTTGCCAGCGAAGCGTAAGAGATGTGAATTCACGCCGGGACTGAAAACGGACGGTGTGTCATGATGTTTCGTTTAGTGGAATTTCAGGAGGATTAAATGGCGCTGCTGGAGATTTGTTGTTACAGCGTGGAGTGTGCCGTGACCGCGCAAAAGCACGGGGCTGACCGCATTGAACTGTGTGCGGCACCCAAAGAGGGCGGGCTGACGCCGTCTTATGGCGTGTTGAGGTCTGCCCGTCAGGCCGTCACCATTCCCGTTCACCCGATTATTCGTCCGCGCGGCGGTGATTTTTGTTACACGGCGGGCGAGTTCAGTGCCATGCTTGATGATATCGCACTCGTTCGGGACCTGGGGTTTCCGGGGCTGGTGACCGGCCTGCTGAATGAAGACGGCAACATCGATATACCGCGCATGCGTCAGATTATGAGCGCCGCGCAGGGGCTGGCCGTCACTTTTCATCGCGCATTTGATATGTGTAAAGATCCGCTTCAGGCCTTTGAAACGCTTGGAGAACTTGGCGTGGCGCGCATCCTGACATCGGGTCAGCAGGCGTCAGCTGAAAAAGGACTGCAATTAATTACGGAACTAAAAGCACATTCCGGTGTTCCAATAATAATGGCGGGTGCGGGAGTCCGCGCCAGCAATCTGGAACGGTTTTTAAACGCAGGGGTAGAAGAGCTGCACAGCTCCGCGGGTAAATGGATACCTTCGCCCATGCGTTATCGCAATACAGGATTGTCAATGTCGACGGATGCTGAAGCGGATGAGTATTCACGCTATGGCGTAGAGGGAGAGTCGGTTGCGGAAATGAAGTCGCTGATTGAGCGCCATCACGTGTAGCAACGTACCGATTTTTACCGCGCATCATGTCGCCCAATATGATGCTTGCTTGTACCAGGCCCCTGCAATTTCAACAGGGGCCTTTTTTTATCCCCTCACCCTAACCCTCTCCCCATAGGGGAGAGGGGACGGCTCGGTGCGGTTTTTCTCCCTCGCCCCTATGGGGAGAGGGCCGGGGTGAGGGGAAAACTACGGCTTGGTCGCAATCAACACCGCACGCATCGGGGCTGGATAGCCTTCGATGGTTTTGCTGTGGTCGGCCGGGTCGAGGAACTGCTCCAGCGATTCGGTGATCATCCAGTCGGTGCGGCGCTGTTCCTCAATTGAGGTCAAGCTGACGTCGGCAATTCGCACATCCACAAACCCGCACTTCTCCAGCCAGTTCTTCAGCGCCAGCGCGGAAGGGATGAAGTAAACGTTGCGCATCTGCGCGTAGCGATCGCCCGGCACCAGAACGGCATGTTCATCGCCTTCAATCACCAGCGTTTCCAGCACCAGCTCGCCGCCGCTGACCAGCTGATCCTTCAGCTGCCACAGGTGTTCAAGCGGGGAACGACGGTGGTACAGCACGCCCATGGAGAAGACGGTATCAAAGGCTTTCAGGGCAGGGAGCTGTTCAATGCCCAACGGCAGCAGGTGCGCGCGCTGGTCGTTACCCAGCAGCTTGCGCACCGCTTCAAACTGGCACAGGAACAGCTGCATCGGGTCAATACCGACCGCCAGATGCGCCCCCGCGCCAATCATGCGCCACATGTGGTAACCACTGCCGCAGCCCACGTCCAGTATGGTACGTCCGGTCAGGTCGGAAAGGTGGGGCAGAACGCGATCCCATTTCCAGTCCGAGCGCCATTCGGTATTGATGTTCACGCCGTAAAGTGAAAACGGCCCTTTGCGCCACGGCATCAGGTTACGCATCAGCGTTTCGATGCGGTTGATCTGTCCGGCCGGAAGCTGCTCTTCGCTCTCGGCGGTTACGCTGTGGAGAAGATCCAGACGATGCGGGGTCAGTTCGGGCAGAAACTCCACCGCATTTGACCACTGCTTTAACAGGCCGTGCTGCTGATCGCGCTGCCAGGCGGCAATCTGCGCGGGCAAGGTTTCCAGCCAGTGGGAGAGCTGGTTTTTGGCAATCAGCTGATAGAAGTTGCTGAATTCGATCATGCGGATTCTCCCGCTTTCAACGCCACCAGAGAGCCGAAGTTAAAGCACTGGAACCACAGTTCGCTGTGCTCAAATCCGGCTTTGCGCAGGCGCGCTTTGTGGGTTTCTACGGAATCCGTCAGCATCACGTTTTCGAGCATGCTGCGCTTCTGGCTGATCTCCAGCTCGCTGTAGCCGTTCGCCCGTTTGAAATCGTGGTGCATATTGAACAGCAGTTCGCCAACCTCGGCATCTTCGAAGCTGAATTTCTCCGAGAGCACCAGCGCGCCGCCGGGATTCAGCCCCTGATAAATTTTGTCCAGCAGCAGCTGGCGGTCTTCTGGAACCAGGAACTGCAGGGTGAAATTCAGCACCACCATCGACGCGTTATGGATCTCGATCTCGCGGATATCGCCTTCCACCACGTCTACCGGAACAGGGGCTTTATACGCGTCAATGTGGCGACGGCAGCGCTCAACCATCGCCGGGGAGTTATCGACGGCAATGATTCGGCAGCCTTCGTGGTGAATGTTACGACGAACCGACAGCGTTGCCGCGCCGAGCGAGCAGCCCAGGTCATAGACCTGCGTGCCGGGTTGAACGAAGCGCTCAGCCAGCATGCCGATCATAGAGATAATATTGGAATAACCGGGAACAGAGCGCTGGATCATATCCGGGAAGACTTCGGCTACCCGTTCATCGAAGGTCCAGTCGCCCAGGCTGGCGATAGGCGCGGAAAAAAGCGTGTCGCGATCTGACATAACGTAAAAATCCGGGAAAAATAAAGTGGCGTATTGTGCGCTAATGGAGGGAGAAAACCAACTCCCACGGCATATACCACAGGTTAGCCAGCACCATCAGCAAAAGCGAACACCAGGTCGCACTCATGCCGGAACGACGCCAGCGGATCAAGCGGTGGTGAAAACCGTAATAGTGCATCAGGCGGCCAGCAATAAGAAGCAGGCCACAGATGTGCACCATCCAGGTTTCTGCGCCATTCATCTCCATAAAAAGCAGCAGGATTAAGGCTGCGGGGATGTATTCGACCGCGTTGCCATGAATGCGGATAGCGCTTTGTAGCTCGGAAAACCCGCCGTCACCGTAAGAGACGCGGTACAGCGTTCTGAGGCGCACAACATCAAATGAAAACTTAATCAGCAGTAATGCACCTAACACCGCATACAGCGCGCTGACCATACAAACTCCCTGTTTTTGGCAGATGGCACTTCACTATGATAGGGGGTGATATCAGAAAAGAGAAGATTGTTGTGGGATGGAAGGGGCTCTGCCCACGGACGGCACCGCAGCCTGCAAGGCCTGCCACAGAGCATCGACCAGTTCGGGCGCCTGGGCGATATCCGGCGTGTGCAAAAAGAGATACGGCGTGGTGGTGTGTTCCCACTTCGCTAACGTTTGCAGCCAGACGGCGAACATCGCCTGATTTTGCTGCATGTTATCGCTGCCGATATACCTGACCATTGGGTTATGCGCGGTCACGATGGCATGGACCGGCACTTTCGGTTTTTTACGCTGAGCTTCAACGATGGCTTCGCTATGGGGGACAGCGCTGTGCACCGGCCGGCTATCGAGGATCACCCGGTTAACGGAACGCTCAAGCAGGCCGCGATTGAGCGCTTTTTCTGCTTCGCCCTTCGCAAAAAATTCAGGATGCCTGACTTCAACGCCGTAGGCGAATTCACGGGGCAGGGCATCCAGGAACTGCCAGAGCGCAGGTAAATCGCGCGGGCCAAACGTGGCGGGCAGCTGGATCCAGTACTGACCGATGCGGTTCGCCAGCGGCGACATGCGCGTAAAAAACTCTTCGGTCAAATCCCCGCAGTTGCGCAGCGCGGCCTGGTGGGAAATGGTGGCCGGAAACTTAAAGCAGAAGCGGAAGTCGTCGGTCGTTTGTTCCCGCCAGCGCGTAACAATCTCGGCTTTAGGGAGCGCATACAGGGTGGTGTTACCCTCGACGCAGTTGAAGTGCCGGGCATATTCCTCAAGGCTGGTGATGCCAAGGCGCACCCATTTCGGGTGCGACCACTGGGGCAGGCCCACGTACATCATAGCGCGCTGACAATCTCATCCGTGCTGCGCACGCGGCCGATGCGCGGGAAGATATGGGTCATGCTGCCCTGGTGCTGTTCAGCGGAGGCCGCGCTGCAGGCATCTTCGGCAATCACCAGGTTAAAGCCCAGCTCCCACGCGTTGCGGGCGGTAGACTCCACGCCGATGTTGGTGGAAATGCCGCACAGGATGATGGTGTCGATGCCGCGACGGCGGAGCTGCAGCTCGAGATCGGTACCGTAAAATGCGCCCCACTGGCGTTTGGTCACTTCGATGTCGCTGTCGCGTTTGCCGAGTGCGGCCGGGTACGTCCACCAGTTTTCAGGCAGGGCGCGTGCTGAAGCCTTTGCATCAACGGGCTGTTTTAACGCTTCAGCGTAATCCGCAGACCAGCCGACGCGCACCATGACAACAGGCGCACCGCTGGCACGACATGTTTCCGCCAGGCGAGCTGCGCGGCTGACCACATCATCCGCGGTATGCGGGCCACCGGCGAAGGGCAGAATGCCTTCCTGTAAATCAATCACGACAAGTGCGGTTTTACTGGCATCAAGTGTTAACATCGTTACTCCCGTTAAATGAATCACTTCCAGACACCATACGACGTGATGGCCTGTTCCTGGGCGGATAATTTTGTTAATTTTTGTGAGAATGCGCAATAAGAGTGCAGCAAACGACCGCCTGGCCGTGGTTCGCTCTTATCGTCCGGCGGAATTTCCAGTATAATAGCCGCCTTTTTTCATCCAGTTGTGACATACAGAAAGCTGCGACATAGTAGCCTGCATACCAGGCGACATTTAGCCTGCGGCTAATTAAGGGATATCTCATGCGTACAGAATATTGCGGGCAGCTGCGTCAGTCCCACGTCGGACAGCAGGTCACCCTGTGTGGTTGGGTCAATCGTCGTCGTGATCTTGGTAGCCTTATCTTCATCGATATGCGCGACCGCGAAGGTATCGTCCAGGTGTTCTTCGACCCGGATCGCGCAGATGCGTTGAAGCTGGCCTCTGAGCTGCGTAATGAGTTCTGCATTCAGGTTACCGGCACCGTGCGCGCGCGTGACGAGAAAAACGTCAACGTCGACATGGCAACGGGCGCCATCGAAGTGCTGGCGTCCGATCTGGTGATCATCAACCGTGCAGAAGCGCTGCCGCTGGACTCCAACCACGTCAACACTGAAGAAGCGCGTCTGAAATACCGCTACCTGGATCTGCGTCGTCCGGAAATGGCTCAGCGCCTGAAAACCCGTGCGAAAATCACCAGCCTGGTGCGTCGCTTTATGGATGACCACGGTTTCCTCGACATCGAAACCCCAATGCTGACCAAAGCCACGCCGGAAGGCGCGCGCGATTACCTGGTCCCATCCCGCGTTCATAAAGGCAAATTCTACGCGCTGCCGCAGTCTCCACAGCTGTTCAAACAGCTGCTGATGATGTCCGGCTTCGATCGCTACTATCAGATCGTGAAATGCTTCCGTGACGAAGACCTGCGCGCTGACCGCCAGCCAGAATTTACCCAGATCGATGTGGAAACCTCCTTCATGACCGCCGAGCAGGTGCGTGAAGTTATGGAAGCCCTGGTGCGTAGCCTGTGGAACGACGTGAAAGGCGTTGAGCTGGGCGATTTCCCTATCATGACCTTCGCTGAAGCCGAGCGTCGTTACGGCTCTGACAAACCAGACCTGCGTAACCCGATGGAGCTGGTGGACGTAGCAGACCTGGTGAAAGGCGTTGAGTTTGCCGTCTTCGCTGGCCCGGCTAACGATCCTAAAGGCCGCGTAGCAGCGCTGCGTGTACCGGGCGGTGCGGCACTGAGCCGCAAGCAGATCGACGACTACGGCAACTTCATCAAGATCTACGGCGCGAAAGGTCTGGCCTATATTAAAGTGACCGAGCGTGCGAAAGGTCTGGAAGGCATCACCAGCCCGGTAGCGAAATTCCTGAACGCGGACATCGTGGAAGCGATCCTTGAGCGCACCGGCGCGCAGGACGGCGACATGATCTTCTTCGGCGCAGACAACAAGAAAGTCGTGGCGGATGCGATGGGCGCGCTGCGTCTGAAGCTTGGCAAAGACCTGAGCCTGACCGACGAAAACAAATGGGCGCCGCTGTGGGTTATCGACTTCCCAATGTTTGAAGACGACGGTGAAGGCGGCCTGACCGCAATGCACCACCCGTTCACCTCGCCAAAAGACATGACGGCGGCAGAGCTGAAAGCGGCACCGGAAGATGCGGTCGCGAACGCTTATGACATGGTGATCAACGGCTACGAAGTGGGCGGCGGTTCCGTGCGTATTCACAGCGGTGAAATGCAGCAGACCGTGTTCGGCATTCTGGGCATCAACGAGCAGGAGCAGCGCGAGAAGTTTGGCTTCCTGCTGGACGCCCTGAAATACGGTACGCCCCCGCACGCGGGCCTGGCCTTCGGTCTTGACCGACTGACCATGCTGCTGACCGGCACCGATAACATTCGTGATGTTATTGCCTTCCCGAAAACCACTGCCGCAGCGTGTCTGATGACCGAAGCGCCAAGCTTTGCCAACCCGGCCTCTCTGGCCGAGCTGGGCATTGAAGTGGTGAAGAAGGAAGAGAAAAACTGATATGGCATATAAGCTTCCCGTTTCGGTCCTGGTGGTCATTTATGCAGAAGACACGAAGCGGGTGCTGATGTTGCAGCGGCGCGATGACCCTGATTTCTGGCAGTCGGTTACCGGCAGTCTGGAAGAGGGGGAAACCGCGTCGCAGGCCGCCGCGCGCGAAGTAAAGGAAGAGGTCACCATTGACGTTGCCCGCGAGCAACTGACCCTGAAGGACTGCCAGCGCACGGTGGAGTTTGAAATTTTTAGCCATTTACGTCATCGCTACGCGCCGGGTACCGAGCGCAATACGGAGTCGTGGTTCTGTCTCGCGCTCCCCCATGAACGGGAGATCGTGTTTACCGAACACCTGACCTACCGCTGGGTGAATGCGGCGGATGCCGCCGCACTGACCAAGTCGTGGAGCAACCGGCAGGCGATTGAAGAATTTGTAATTAACGCAGCCTGAGAAGGCGCGATTTTTGGAGAACTTTTTATGGCAGGTCATAGTAAGTGGGCCAACACCAAACACCGCAAAGCGGCACAGGATGCCAAGCGCGGTAAGATCTTTACCAAAATCATTCGCGAGCTGGTGACAGCAGCGCGTCTGGGCGGCGGCGACCCGGCATCTAACCCGCGTCTGCGCGCGGCGGTAGATAAAGCGCTGTCAAACAACATGACGCGTGACACCCTGAACCGTGCAATCGCACGTGGCGTGGGCGGTGATGAAGACGCGAACATGGAAACCATCATTTATGAAGGTTACGGCCCCGGCGGTACTGCGGTGATGGTTGAGTGTCTGTCCGACAACCGTAACCGTACCGTTGCGGAAGTGCGCCACGCGTTCACCAAAACCGGTGGCAACCTGGGCACTGACGGTTCCGTTGCTTACCTGTTCAGCAAAAAAGGCGTCATCTCCTTCGAGAAAGGCGACGAAGATGCGATCATGGAAGCGGCGCTGGAAGCCGGTGCGGAAGACGTGGTGACCTTCGATGACGGTGCTATCGACGTTTATACCGCGTGGGAAGAGATGGGTGCCGTGCGCGACGCGCTGGAAGCGGCTGGCCTGAAAGCGGACAACGCTGAAGTGTCCATGATCCCGTCCACTAAAGCGGACATGGATGCGGAAACGGCACCGAAACTGCTGCGTCTGATCGACATGCTCGAAGACTGCGACGACGTGCAGGAAGTGTACCACAACGGTGAAATCTCTGATGAGGTTGCAGCGACTCTCTGATGAGAGCGTTTAAACCCGTTACAGGAGACGCGTGATGTCGATTATTCTCGGGATTGACCCAGGCTCACGCGTCACCGGTTATGGCGTTATCCGTCAGGTGGGACGCCAGTTAACCTACCTGGGCAGCGGCTGTATTCGCACCAAAGTGGACGATCTTCCTTCGCGCCTGAAGCTCATTTATGCGGGCGTGTCGGAGATCATCACCCAGTTTCAGCCGGACTATTTCGCCATCGAGCAGGTCTTTATGGCGAAAAACGCCGATTCGGCGCTAAAGCTCGGTCAGGCGCGCGGTGTTGCCATCGTCGCTGCCGTGAACCAGGATTTGCCGGTATTCGAATATGCGGCGCGTCAGGTCAAGCAGACGGTGGTGGGCATTGGGAGCGCGGAGAAAAGCCAGGTGCAGCATATGGTGCGTACCCTGCTGAAGCTTCCCGCGAACCCGCAGGCCGACGCCGCGGATGCGCTGGCGATTGCGATTACCCACTGTCACGTCAGCCAGAACGCGATGCAAATGAGCGAGTCGCGGCTCAATCTGGCGCGAGGCAGGTTACGATAATCAGAAATCAGGCTGGATAAACATCCAGCCTTTTTTTATTATGTCGGCAGTTAATTTCTCCCAGAACGCAGGAGCGTCACGTGATAGGCAGACTCAGAGGCATCATCATTGAAAAACAACCCCCGTTAGTGCTGCTGGAAGTAGGTGGCGTGGGCTATGAAGTCCATATGCCGATGACCTGCTTCTACGAGCTGCCGGACGCGGGCAAAGAGGCGATTGTCTTTACCCAGTTTGTGGTGCGTGAAGATGCCCAGCTGCTGTACGGATTCAATAACAAGCAGGAACGCACCCTGTTCCGCGAGCTGATTAAAACCAACGGCGTCGGTCCGAAGCTGGCGCTGGCGATTTTGTCCGGCATGTCGGCACCACAGTTCGTGAATGCCGTTGAGCGCGAAGATCCTGCGGCGCTGATTAAGCTCCCGGGCATTGGTAAGAAAACCGCCGAGCGCCTGATTGTCGAAATGAAAGACCGCTTTAAAGGTCTGCATGGCGATCTGTTCACTCCGGCTGCCGATTTGGTACTGACCTCTCCTGGCGGCCCTGCAACGGATGATGATGCCGAGCAGGAAGCGGTTGCCGCGCTGGTGGCGCTGGGCTATAAACCTCAGGAGGCCAGCCGAATGGTGAGCAAAATTGCCAAACCGGACGCCAGCAGTGAAACCCTGATTCGTGAAGCGCTGCGCGCTGCATTGTGAGGTAAAGGATGATTGAAGCAGACCGCCTGGTGTCGGCAGGCACTATTCAGGCAGATGACGTGGTGGATCGCGCGATCCGCCCAAAACTGCTTGATGAGTATATCGGCCAGCCGCAGGTTCGTTCCCAGATGGAGATTTTCATCCAGGCGGCAAAGCTGCGCGGCGATGCGCTCGATCACCTGCTTATTTTTGGCCCTCCGGGTTTAGGCAAAACCACGCTGGCGAATATCGTTGCCAATGAAATGGGCGTCAACCTGCGCACCACCTCCGGTCCTGTGCTGGAGAAGGCGGGCGATCTCGCGGCGATGTTGACCAACCTCGAACCGCATGACGTGCTGTTTATCGATGAGATCCACCGCCTGTCGCCGGTGGTGGAGGAAGTGCTCTATCCGGCGATGGAAGATTACCAGCTGGATATCATGATCGGTGAAGGCCCGGCCGCGCGCTCCATCAAAATCGATCTGCCGCCGTTTACCCTGATTGGCGCCACCACCCGCGCCGGGTCGTTGACCTCTCCGCTGCGCGACCGTTTCGGCATCGTGCAGCGTCTCGAGTTTTACCAGGTGGCGGATCTCCAGCACATCGTTGGCCGTAGCGCCCGCTATATGGGGCTTGAAATGAGCGAAGAGGGCGCGTTTGAAGTGGCGAAACGTTCCCGCGGTACGCCGCGTATCGCCAACCGCCTGCTGCGCCGCGTGCGTGACTTTGCCGAGGTGAAGCACGATGGCTCGATTTCCGCCGAGATCGCCGCTCAGGCGCTGGATATGCTGAACGTCGATGCCGAAGGCTTTGACTACATGGACCGTAAACTGCTGCTGGCGGTGCTGGATAAGTTCTTTGGCGGCCCTGTCGGGCTGGATAACCTGGCGGCGGCAATCGGTGAAGAGCGTGAGACGATTGAAGATGTGCTGGAGCCGTATCTGATCCAGCAGGGCTTCCTGCAACGCACCCCGCGTGGACGTATGGCAACGGTGCGGGCGTGGAATCATTTCGGCATTACGCCACCGGCAATGCCGTAATGTTGTGTTCCCTCTCCCTCAGGGAGAGGGCCAGGTGAGGACTTCAGCGCCCTCCATGTTAATTCGCGGTCTTTTTCATCATACTGAAGATAAACATCACCGCCGCACTTAGCACCACTGACGGCCCCGCAGGCGTGTCATAGAACGCCGAGAACGTTAACCCACCCGTTACCGCAATCATCCCGATAATCACGGCTACGCCAGCCATCTGCTCCGGCGTACGGGCAAAACGACGCGCCGTGGCGGCCGGGATGATCAGCAGCGACGTAATAATCAGCGCGCCGACAAACTTCATTGCGACACCAATCGTTAACGCCGTCACCAGCATCAGCAGCAGTTTCACGCGCTGCAGCTTCACGCCGTCGACAAATGCCAGATCCGGACTGACGGTCATGGCCAGTAAATTCCGCCACTGCCAGAGCAGAATAGCGAGCACCACCACCACGCCAACGGCGATAGCGATGAGATCTTCCGGCGTCACGGCCAGCAGGTCGCCGAAGAGGTAGGCCATCAGATCCACGCGGATGTTCGACATCAGGCTGACCACCACCAGTCCCAGAGACAGGGCACTGTGCGCCATAATGCCAAGCAGCGTATCAATGGCGAGGTGAGGGCGTTTTTCCAGCCAGACCAGACCGGCGGCCAGCAGCAGCGTGACCACAATCACCGCGTAGAAGGGGTTCACATCCAGCAGCAGACCAAAGGCAACGCCCAGCAGAGACGCATGCGCCAGGGTATCGCCAAAATAGGACATTCTGCGCCAGACAACAAACGAGCCGAGCGGGCCCGCGGCGCAGGCAAGCATAATCCCGGCCAGCCAGCCGGGCAGTAACAGTTCAATCATGAGTGTCCATTTCCCCGACGCAGTACGATTCGTCCCTGTAAATCATGGCGATGATTATGATGATGACGGTAAATACCCAGCTGTTCCGCGCCGCGTGGGCCGAACATGGAGATAAACTCCGGGTGCATTGACACCACTTCAGGCGTACCGGAGCAGCAGATATGGTGGTTAAGACACAGCACTTCGTCGGTTTTTGCCATTACCAGATGCAGGTCGTGAGACACCATCAGCACGGCGCAATCAAGCTCCCGACGTAGCTGGTCGATCAAATCATAAAGCGCAACCTGACCATTCACATCCACACCCTGAGTTGGCTCATCCAGTACCAGCAGCTGCGGGCTGCTCAGCAGCGCGCGGGCAAGTAAAACACGCTGAGTTTCACCGCCGGACAGTTTTTGCAGCGGCGCATCGACAAGATGGCCCGCCTGCACGCGTTTCAGCGCCGGGAGAATATCGGCTTTTCGGGTGCCGGGGCGCAGACGCAGGAAACGGCTGACCGTCAGCGGCAGCGTGGCGTCGAGGTGAAGTTTTTGCGGCACATAGCCAATACGCAATTTTTCCTCGCGCTTAATCACGCCTTCATCGGGTGCGACCAGACCCAGCACCACGCGCACCAGGGTGGATTTGCCTGCGCCATTGGGGCCGAGCAGCGTCAGAATTTTGCCGGGCTTCAGATCGAGCGACACGTCAGAGAGGACGCGGCGCTGCCCGAATGAGACCGAAATATTTTCAAGAGAAACCAATGTCGTCATGTCATTTTAAGCTTGAAGAAGTCAACGAATGTTATAATATCACATTCCACGCATTCACTACGATGATTAGTCGCATTATGTTACATAAAAATACGCTTCTTTTCGCAGCATTATCCGCTGCCCTTTGGGGTACAACCGCACAAGATGTTAACGCTGCGGTTGTCGCTTCGCTTAAACCACTCGGATTCATCGCGTCTGCCATTGCAGACGGGGTAACGGAAACCCAGGCTCTGCTCCCTGATGGTGCATCTGAGCATGACTATTCCCTGCGCCCGTCAGATGTAAAACGCTTACAAAACGCGGACTTAGTCGTCTGGATTGGTCCTGAAATGGAAGCGTTTATGCAAAAGTCAGCAAAACAGATTGCTGGTGAAAAACAGGTCGCGATTGCCGAACTCTCCGGCGTGAAACCGTTGCTCATGAAAGGGGCGGATGACGACGGCGACGCACATGACCATCATGCCGCAGACGGCGAAAAAGGTGATGGAGATCACCATCACGGCGAGTACAACATGCATCTTTGGTTATCCCCAGAGATAGCGCGGCTTTCAGCGGTTGCAATCCACGACAAATTAGTGGAACTTATGCCGCAAAGTCGAGCCAAACTAGACGCCAACCTGAAGGATTTTGAGGCACAATTAGCCGCAACCGATAAGCAGGTTGGTAATGAGCTCGCACCGTTGAAAGGTAAAGGGTATTTCGTTTTTCATGACGCCTACGGCTATTACGAAAAACACTACGGTTTGACCCCACTGGGCCACTTCACCGTCAACCCTGAAATTCAGCCTGGTGCGCAGCGTTTACATGAAATCAGAACACAGTTGGTTGAGCAAAAAGCGACATGCGTTTTTGCTGAGCCACAGTTCAGGCCAGCGGTCGTAGAAGCCGTGGCCAGGGGAACATCCGTGCGCATGGGAACCCTTGACCCGCTAGGTACGAATATCCAGTTGAGCAAAGCGAGCTATACGCAGTTCCTCAGCCAACTGGCGAACCAGTATGCGAGCTGCCTGAAAGGAGATTAACGAGGAAGTGAATACGTGCAACAGATAGCCCGCTCTGTCGCCCTGGCATTTAACAATCTGCCACGACCCCACCGCGTTATGCTGGGGTCGCTTACAGTTCTCACCTTAGCGGTCGCCGTCTGGCGGCCCTATGTTTACCACCCGAGTTCTGCCCCTATCATTAAAACCATTGAGCTTGAAAAGAGCGAAATCCGTTCTTTGCTGCCTGAAGCCAGTGAGCCTATCGACCAGGCGGCTCAGGAAGATGAAGCTATCCCGCAGGATGAGCTGGACGATAAAACCGAGAACGAGGCGGGTATCCACGAATATGTTGTCTCTACCGGGGATACGCTGAGCAGCGTGCTGAACCAGTACGGCATCGACATGGGCAATATCAGCCAGCTGGCGGCTGCGGATAAAGATCTTCGTAACCTGAAAATCGGACAACAGCTCTCCTGGACTTTAACGGCGGATGGCGATCTCCAGCGTCTGACCTGGGAAATGTCCCGCCGCGAAACCCGCACCTACGATCGCACTGCAAACGGTTTCAAAATGACCAGCGAAATGCAGAAGGGCGACTGGGTTAACAGCGTTCTGAAAGGTACCGTGGGCGCGAGCTTTGTCTCCAGCGCGCGAGATGCAGGCCTGACCAGCGCTGAAATCAGCTCGGTGATCAAAGCCATGCAGTGGCAGATGGATTTTCGCAAGCTGAAGAAGGGCGATGAGTTCTCCGTCCTGATGTCCCGCGAAATGCTGGACGGTAAGCGTGAGCAAAGCCAGCTGCTGGGCGTACGTCTGCGCTCCGAGGGCAAAGATTACTACGCGATTCGTGCCGAAGACGGTAAGTTCTATGACCGCACCGGTACGGGCCTTGCGAAAGGCTTCCTGCGCTTCCCGACGGCAAAACAGTTCCGCGTCTCCTCTAACTTTAACCCGCGTCGTCTGAACCCGGTAACCGGGCGCGTGGCGCCGCACCGTGGCGTTGACTTTGCCATGCCGCAGGGCACGCCGGTACTGGCGGTTGGCGATGGTGAAGTGGTGGTGGCCAAGCGTAGCGGTGCCGCCGGATATTATGTCGCGGTACGTCATGGTCGTACTTATACGACCCGCTATATGCACCTGCGTAAGCTGCTGGTGAAGCCGGGCCAGAAGGTGAAGCGTGGTGACCGTATCGCGATCTCCGGCAATACCGGACGCTCTACCGGCCCGCACCTGCACTATGAAGTGTGGATCAACCAGCAGGCCGTGAACCCGCTGACGGCGAAACTGCCGCGCACCGAAGGCCTGACAGGTAAAGATCGTACTGATTATCTGGCGCAGGTGAAAGAGGTGATGCCGCAGCTGAGCTTAAACTAAGCCCTCTGTTTTTGTTAAAAAAGCCGGCGCACACTGACGCCGGCTTTTTCTTTTGTGCGTGGACGACTGCCTCGCTACACTATCTGAATAAAATTTTGCGTCATCAGACCCTGGATCCAGCATGGAAACCAAAAAAAACAATATTGAATACATTCCTGAGTTTGAAAAATCCTTCCGCCATCCGCGCAACTGGGGCGCCTGGCTTGGTGTTTACACTTTTGCGGGGATGGCGATGCTGCCTGCTTCCGTACGCGATCCCGTTCTGGGGAAAATTGGCCGTCTGGCCGGGCGTTTAGGCAAGAGCGCCCGCCGCCGCGCGCAGATCAACCTCTACTACTGTTTTCCTGAGAAAAGCGACGCCGAGCGCGAGGCAATCATTGATGAGATGTATACCACCGCGCCGCAGGCAATGGCGATGATGGCGGAACTGGCGCTGAAAGGGCCGGATAAAATCGTCGATCGCGTTGACTGGAAAGGGCTGGACATCATCGAGGAGATGCGCCGCAATGACGAGAAAGTCATTTTCCTTGTTCCCCACGGCTGGGGCGTTGATATTCCGGCGATGCTGATGGCGTCTCAGGGCCAGAAAATGGCGGCGATGTTCCATAACCAGGGAAATAAAATCTACGATTTTGTCTGGAATACGGTGCGTCGTCGTTTTGGCGGACGTTTGCATGCGCGTAACGATGGCATTAAGCCCTTCATTCAGTCGGTGCGTCAGGGGTACTGGGGCTACTATCTGCCGGATCAGGACCACGGCCCAGAGCACAGCGAGTTTGTCGATTTCTTTGCGACCTATAAAGCGACGCTCCCCGCGATTGGTCGCCTGATGAAAGTCTGTCGTGCCCGCGTGATCCCGCTGTTCCCGGTCTATGACGGCAAAACGCATCGCCTGAGTATTGAGGTCCGTCCGCCGATGGATGATCTGCTGACCGCGGACGACCACACCATTGCGCGTCGAATGAACGAAGAGGTGGAAATTCTGGTGGGGCCGCATGCCGAACAGTACACGTGGATCCTGAAGCTGCTTAAAACGCGTAAGCCGGGTGAAACTGAGCCCTATAAACGCAAAGAGCTTTATCCGCGGAAATAAAAAAAGCCCTCTCCATCTGGAGAGGGCTTTTTAACACAGACATTATTACTCGACGGTCATAACGCGCGTGGTGTTGGTTGAGCCGATGGTGCTCATCACGTCGCCCTGGGTCACAATGACGATATCACCGGACACCAGATAGCCTTTGTCGCGCAGCAGGTTTACGGCATCGTGCGCCGCAGCTACGCCGTCATTGGTGCTGTCGAAGTGAACTGGCGTCACGCCGCGGTACAGCGCCGTCAGGTTCAGGGTACGTTCGTGACGGGACATGGCGAAGATCGGCAGACCAGAGCTGATACGAGAGGTCATCAGCGCGGTGCGGCCAGATTCGGTCATGGTGATGATCGCGGTAACGCCCTTCAGATGGTTTGCCGCATACATCGCAGACATCGCAATCGCTTCTTCCACGTTGTCAAACTGCACGTCCAGACGGTGTTTAGAAACGTTGATGCTTGGGATCTTTTCAGCGCCCAGGCAGACGCGCGCCATAGCGGCCACGGTTTCTGCCGGATACTGGCCCGCAGCGGTTTCCGCAGAGAGCATCACCGCATCGGTACCATCCAGCACGGCGTTCGCCACGTCCATGACTTCTGCACGGGTTGGCATTGGGTTGGTGATCATCGATTCCATCATCTGAGTGGCGGTGATCACCGCGCGGTTCAGCTGACGTGCGCGACGAATCAGCGCTTTCTGGATCCCTACCAGCTCAGGGTCGCCAATCTCCACGCCCAGGTCACCACGCGCAACCATCACCACGTCAGACGCGAGGATCACATCGTCCATGGCATCCTGATCGCAAACGGCTTCCGCGCGTTCAACTTTCGCGACGATTTTAGCATCGCAGCCTGCATCACGCGCCAGACGACGCGCATAGTTCAGATCTTCACCGCAGCGCGGGAAGGAGACCGCCAGGTAGTCAACGCCGATCAGCGCAGCCGTCACGATGTCCGCTTTGTCTTTATCGGTAAGCGCTTCTGCAGAGAGGCCGCCGCCCAGTTTGTTGATGCCTTTATTGTTGGAGAGCGGGCCGCCGACGGTGACTTCGGTGAACACTTTCATGCCCTGAACTTCCAGCACCTTCAGCTGTACGCGACCGTCGTCGAGCAGCAGGATATCGCCTGGCACCACGTCAGCCGGCAGGCCTTTATAGTCGATACCGACTTTCTCTTTATCGCCTTCGCCTTTGCCCAGGTTGGCATCAAGCAGGAATTTGTCGCCGATATTGAGGAAAACCTTACCCTCTTTAAAGGTCGATACACGAATTTTTGGACCCTGCAAATCGCCGAGGATAGCAACGTGGCGGCCCAGTTTGGCTGCGATTTCACGCACTTTATCGGCACGTAATTTATGGTCTTCTGGCGTACCGTGAGAGAAGTTCATACGCACCACGTTGGCGCCGGCGGCGATAATTTTCTCAAGATTATTATCGCGATCGGTGGCCGGGCCTAAGGTGGTTACGATCTTGGTTCTGCGAAGCCTTCTGGACATGTAATACTCCGTTGACTGAAACAACTTTGGTGTTGCGTGAACATTGAATCGGCCTTCATCTGCTGCAAGGCAGCGGAGAGTGGACCGAATGCCGTAAATCGTTACATCGTAATTATTGGTTACGTCTTCGTTATCAACTATCAGGGAACATCGCTCTTTATAAGCAATTCTTTATCAAAACGCGATTCCTTCAGCGCTTCCTTGACCCGCTTCAAGTTATCCCGGAATTTTGCGCCCCGACGTAAGGTAAAACCGGTTGCCAGCACGTCAATCACGGTGAGCTGCGCCAGTCGGGAAACCATCGGCATATAAATGTCGGTGTCTTCCGGCACGTCGAGGGTGATCGCCAGCGTCGCTTCACGCGCCAGCGGCGTGCCTGCCGTGGTGAGGGCAATCACCATGGCATCGTTTTCACGGGCCAGCTGCGCCAGCTCTACCTGACTCTTGGTGCGCCCGGTGTGCGAAATCAGTACCACGACGTCATCTTCACTGCAATTCATACAGCTCATGCGTTGCAGCACAATGTCATCGGAATAAATAACCGGGACGTTAAAGCGGAAAAATTTGTTCATGGCGTCATGCGCCACTGCGGCAGACGACCCGAGACCAAAGAACGCAATCCGCTTGGCCTGGGTGAGCAAATCCACCGCGCGATTCACGGAACTCATGTCCAGAGACTGGCGGACGTGGTCAAGCGAAGCCATAGCCGATTCAAAAATTTTCGCGGTATAGGCATCAACGCTGTCGTCTTCATCCACATTACGATTAACATATGGGGTGCCGTTAGCCAGACTTTGTGCCAGATGCAGTTTAAAATCAGGGAAGCCGCGCGTTTCGAGGCTGCGGCAAAAGCGATTGACCGTCGGTTCGCTAACACCCGCTTCCTGTGCCAGAGCGGCGATGCTTGAATGAATCGCCTGAGCGGGGGAGGCGAGAATGACCTCGGCCACTTTTCGCTCGGATTTGCTAAGGTGTTCCAGTTGAAACTGGATTTTTTCCAGCATGTTCATGTTAACAGGACGCTCATGGGTGTAAACGATTTCATAAATTGATGAAATCGTGATTCGATTTAACCGATATTACCCTTGTGGCTTCCATTAAGGGTAACAATCGACAAGATAATGTTGTTGTTTTTTTTCATTACTTGATCGGTGTCGGGTTTTGCTGTGACCCCGTTGCGCAAAGAAACGACGGTTGTTGCGTCATTGCGCCGTCGTAATCCTCCAAAGGGGGAAAAATCGCGTTATCGCACGCGACGATAAGCGCTAATGGTTTCGGGAATGACGTAAAAGCAGTACAGTGCATTGTAATAAAATTACAACGATACCTGGCAGAAGTACCAGGTGATCCAACTGAGGAGAATGACATGGCGGTAACGCAAACAGCCCAGGCATGTGACCTGGTCATTTTCGGCGCGAAAGGCGATCTTGCACGCCGAAAATTGCTGCCTTCCCTGTATCAACTGGAGAAAGCGGGCCAAATTCATCCGGATACCCGTATCCTGGGTGTCGGGCGCGCCGACTGGGATAAGGACGCTTATACCAAAGTCGTCCGCGAGGCGCTCGAAACTTTCATGAAGGAAAAAATTGATGAAAGTTTGTGGGATACCCTGAGTGGACGCCTCGATTTCTGCAACCTGGACGTCAACGACGTCAGCGCGTTTACCCGCTTAGGCGCGATGCTGGATCAGAAAAACCGTGTCACCATTAACTATTTCGCCATGCCGCCAAGCACCTTCGGCGCCATCTGCAAAGGTCTGGGCGAAGCCAAACTGAACGCCAAACCGGCTCGCGTCGTGATGGAAAAGCCGCTGGGGACGTCGCTGGCAACCTCGCGTGAAATCAACGACCAGGTGGGCGAGTTCTTTGAAGAGTGCCAGGTCTACCGTATCGACCACTATCTCGGTAAAGAGACGGTACTGAACCTGCTGGCGCTGCGTTTCGCTAACTCCCTGTTTGTGAATAACTGGGACAACCGCACTATCGACCACGTTGAAATCACCGTGGCGGAAGAGGTGGGGATTGAAGGTCGCTGGGGCTACTTTGACCAGGCCGGTCAGATGCGCGACATGATCCAGAACCACCTGCTGCAAATTCTGTGCATGATTGCCATGTCTCCACCGTCTGACCTGACGGCTGACAGCATCCGTGATGCAAAAGTGAAAGTGCTGAAGTCACTGCGCCGCATCGATCGCTCCAACGTGCGTGAGAAGACCGTCCGCGGCCAGTACACCGCCGGGTTTGCGCAAGGCAAAAAAGTGCCGGGCTACCTGGAAGAAGAGGGCGCGAACAAGTCCAGCAACACCGAGACGTTCGTGGCGATCCGCGTGGATATCGACGACTGGCGTTGGGCGGGCGTTCCGTTCTACCTGCGCACCGGTAAACGTCTGCCAGCCAAATGTTCCGAAGTGGTGGTTTACTTCAAAAACCCGGAACTGAACCTGTTCAAAGAGTCCTGGCAGGAACTGCCGCAGAACAAGCTGACTATTCGTCTGCAGCCGGACGAGGGCGTGGATATCCAGATCCTGAACAAA
The DNA here is from genome assembly GCF_020149545.1 of Enterobacter cloacae complex sp. ECL352. Taxonomy (NCBI): domain Bacteria; kingdom Pseudomonadati; phylum Pseudomonadota; class Gammaproteobacteria; order Enterobacterales; family Enterobacteriaceae; genus Enterobacter; species Enterobacter cloacae complex sp. ECL352. The sequence continues at coordinate 465,438 of NZ_CP083709.1, read as the reverse complement.
GTGCCGGGGCTGGATCATAAACACAACCTGCAGACCACCAAGCTGGATCTGAGCTACTCCGAAACCTTCAACCAGACGCACCTGGCCGATGCTTACGAGCGTCTGCTGCTGGAAACCATGCGCGGTATCCAGGCGCTGTTCGTGCGCCGCGATGAAGTGGAAGAGGCGTGGAAATGGGTCGACTCCATCACCGAAGCCTGGGCGGCCGATCAGGATGCGCCAAAACCGTATCAGGCGGGTACATGGGGACCTGTCGCGTCGGTGGCGATGATCACCCGCGATGGCCGCTCCTGGAACGAGTTTGAGTAAGATAATCCTCTAGCTCGAAAGTGTTATTTTACCGGTAACATGATCTAACACAGCTAGTGGCACAATTTTCAACTTTTAAGCTCCGCGTGGATTCACCCGCGGAGCTTTTTTTATTACACTGCCGGAAGTGATTTTGCCCCTGAGCTCCGGACAGCAAGCGTTTCAGCGTTGTTAACAACTGCCAGCGACTTTGTAAACTCCCGAGCCGGACAGATAATTTAGAGGAGCTTTTATGAATCCGACATTGTTACGCGTAACACAACGCATTATCGAGCGCTCGAAAGAGACCCGTTCGGCCTACCTCGCCCGGATTGAACAGGCAAAGAGCAGCACCGTCCACCGATCTCAGCTGGCCTGCGGGAACCTGGCGCACGGCTTCGCCGCCTGCCAGCCTGATGATAAAGCGTCGCTGAAAAGCATGTTGCGTAACAATATCGCTATCATTACCTCCTATAACGATATGCTTTCCGCCCACCAGCCGTATGAGGTCTATCCCACTATCATCCGCAACGCGCTGCACAGCGTAAATGCGGTGGGCCAGGTGGCGGGCGGCGTACCTGCCATGTGCGACGGCGTGACGCAGGGGCAGGACGGTATGGAGCTGTCCCTGCTGAGCCGCGAAGTGATTGCGATGTCTGCCGCGGTGGGCCTGTCACACAACATGTTTGATGGCGCGCTGTACCTCGGCGTGTGCGACAAGATTGTCCCAGGCCTGGTGATGGCGGCGCTGTCGTTTGGGCATCTGCCTGCGATCTTCGTCCCGTCCGGCCCAATGGCGAGCGGTCTGCCGAACAAAGAAAAAGTGCGTATCCGCCAGCTGTACGCGGAAGGGAAAGCAGACCGTCAGGCGCTGCTGGAGGCGGAAGCCGCGTCCTATCATGCGCCGGGGACCTGTACGTTCTACGGTACGGCTAACACTAACCAGATGGTCGTGGAATTTATGGGAATGCAGCTTCCGGGCTCGTCCTTTATCCAGCCAGATGCGCCGCTGCGCAAGGCGCTGACCGAGGCCGCGGCCCGTCAGGTCACGCGTCTGACCGGCAACGGCAACGAATGGATGCCGATGGGCAAAATGGTCGACGAAAAAGTCATCGTCAACGGGATTGTCGCGCTGCTGGCAACCGGGGGGTCAACCAACCACACCATGCACCTGGTGGCCATGGCGCGTGCGGCGGGCGTTCTGATTAACTGGGATGACTTCTCCGAGATCTCTTCCGTGGTGCCGCTGATGGCGCGTCTGTACCCGAACGGTCCGGCGGATATCAACCACTTCCAGGCCGCAGGCGGCGTACCGCTGCTGATGCGCGAGCTGCTGAAAGGCGGACTGCTGCATGAAGACGTGAATACCGTGGCGGGCTTTGGCCTTCAGCGCTACACCCAGGAGCCGTGGCTGAACAACGGCGAGCTGGACTGGCGTGAAGGGGCGAGCGCGTCTCTTGATGCGCAGGTGATTGCCACTATCGACAAACCGTTCTCTCCTCACGGCGGCACCAAAGTGCTGAGCGGCAACCTTGGTCGTGCGGTAATGAAGACCTCTGCCGTACCGGAAGAGAACCAGGTTATCGAAGCGCCGGCGGTGGTATTTGAAAGCCAGCATGACGTGTTACCCGCCTTTGACGCCGGTCTGCTCGATAAAGACTGCGTGGTGGTGGTGCGTCACCAGGGGCCTAAAGCCAACGGGATGCCAGAATTACATAAACTTATGCCACCACTTGGTGTATTATTGGACCGCCGTTTCAAAATTGCGCTAGTCACCGATGGACGCCTCTCCGGGGCATCCGGTAAAGTGCCTTCAGCCATCCACGTGACGCCGGAAGCCTACGACGGCGGTTTACTGGCGAAAGTACGCGACGGTGACATGATCCGCGTGAACGGCCAGACGGGCGAGTTAACCCTGCTGGTGGATGAAGCCGAGCTGGCGGCACGTCAGCCTCATATTCCTGACCTGAGCGCATCGCGCGTGGGAACCGGACGCGAAATGTTCAGCGCGCTGCGTGAGAAACTCTCCGGTGCGGAGCAGGGCGCAACCTGTATTACGTTTTAAGACGACTTGATTTTAACGATCTGGCGAGAGAAAACTCTGATGAAAAACTGGAAAACAAGTGCAGAAGCAATCCTGACCACTGGCCCTGTCGTGCCGGTTATCGTGGTAAACAAGCTGGAGCACGCTGTACCGATGGCGAAAGCGCTGGTTGCGGGCGGCGTTCGCGTTCTGGAAGTGACCCTGCGCACCGCCTGCGCGATGGACGCTATCCGCGCTATCGCCAAAGAAGTGCCGGACGCCATCATCGGTGCGGGTACCGTTCTCAACGCGCAGCAGCTGGCGGAAGTGACCGAAGCGGGCGCGCAGTTCGCCATCAGCCCTGGCCTGACCGAGCCGCTGCTGAAAGCAGCCACCGAAGGTACTATTCCGCTGATCCCTGGCATCAGCACCGTCTCTGAACTGATGCTGGGCATGGACTACGGTCTGAAAGAATTCAAATTCTTCCCGGCTGAAGCGAACGGCGGCACCAAAGCGCTGCAGGCGATTGCGGGTCCTTTCTCTCAGGTACGCTTCTGTCCGACGGGCGGTATCTCTCCTGCCAACTACCGTGACTACCTGGCGCTGAAAAGCGTGCTGTGCATCGGCGGTTCATGGCTGGTTCCGGCGGATGCGCTGGAAGCGGGCGACTGGGATCGCATCACCAAACTGGCTCGTGAAGCGGTTGAAGGCGCGAAGCAGTAAGCCATTCGCCATATGAAAAACGGGCCTTCTGGCCCGTTTTTTTATCCTGCTACCTTGACGCTCGCAGCGGCCGCTTTCGCTCTCGCCACGGCGTCGTCAACGTTATCCCCGGTGGCTAACGCCACGCCAAGACGGCGGGTTCCGTCGATCTCCGGCTTGCCGAACAGGCGTACCTGCAATCCTGCGCCCACCGCCCCGTCGACGTTATCAAACGTGACGTTCTGGCTGGTTAACTGCGGCAGGATCACCGCCGAGGCGGCAGGGCCATACTGACGAACACCGCCGACGGGCAGGCCGAGGAAGGCGCGCACGTGCAGGGCGAACTCGGAGAGATCCTGCGAAATCAGCGTGACCATGCCGGTGTCATGCGGGCGAGGGGAGACTTCGCTGAAAATCACCTCATCACCGCATACAAACAGCTCCACGCCGAACAGGCCATAGCCGCCCAGCGCCAGGACGGTTTTACGGGCGATCTCCTGAGCACGCTCCAGCGCCAGGGCGCTCATCTGCTGCGGCTGCCAGGATTCGCGGTAATCGCCATCTTCCTGACGGTGACCAATCGGGTCGCAGAAATGGACGCCGTCAACGGCGCTGACGGTCAGCAGGGTGATTTCGAAATCAAACTTCACGACGCCTTCGACGATTACGCGACCGGCTCCGGCACGACCGCCCTGCTGGGCATAATCCCACGCGTTATCCAGGGTACCGCTGTCGCGAATAAAGCTCTGTCCTTTTCCGGAGGAGCTCATCACCGGCTTAACGATGCACGGGTAACCAATTTCCTCGACGGCCTGCAGGAACGCGGCCTTATCGCCAGCAAAACGGTAGCTCGAGGTGGGCAATCCCAGCTCTTCCGCCGCCAGGCGACGAATGCCTTCGCGGTTCATGGTCAGCTTTGCGGCTTTCGCACAGGGCACCACGCGCTGGCCTTCCTGCTCCAGGGCGATCAGCGTATCGGTGGCGATGGCCTCAATTTCCGGCACGACAAAATCGGGTTTTTCGCGCGTAATCAGCTCGCGAAGGGCATCGCCATCCAGCATGTTAATCACATAAGAACGATGGGCGACGTGCATGGCGGGTGCGTCGGCGTAACGGTCTACGGCAATGACTTCCACACCTAAACGCTGGCACTCAATGGCGACCTCTTTCCCCAGCTCGCCCGATCCCAACAGCATCACTCGCGTCGCCGCAGGCCGCAGCGCAGTTCCTAAACGAATCATAACAATCCCCCTGAAAAAGTTGCGCGCAGTATAAACGAAAACGTTTGCGTCTGTCTTGTGCACGGCTAAACGAGGGGACAGAAATTTGCGCTTCTTTAGCCCGACCAGACATTTCCTGACGCCTGCTCGCTTACGCTGTGAAACATGTTCACCGTTAAGTGAGGTAAACCATGTCTGGCTGGTTAAATCAATTGCAATCCCTGTTAGGGCAGAAAACATCGTCTGGCGAGCGGGACCTCAGCAAATTGCTGGTACCCGGAGCGCTCGGCGGGCTGGCAGGCCTGCTGGTCGCGAATAAATCCTCACGCAAGCTGCTGGCAAAGTATGGTACAGGCGCGCTGCTGGCCGGCGGCGGCGCCATCGCGGGCTCCGTGCTGTGGAATAAATACAAGGACAGAATACGGACCGCGCACAGCGATGAACCGCATTACGGCGAGCACACCTCGCCGCTGGATCTGCGTACCGAACGGCTCATTCTTGCGCTGGTTTTTGCCGCGAAAAGCGACGGGCATATTGACGATAAGGAACGAGCGGCGATCGAGCAGCAGCTGCGCGAAGCCGGTGTTGAAGAGAAGGGAAGAGTGCTGGTGGCGCAGGCGATAGAACAGCCGCTCGAGCCGCAGCGTCTTGCGCAAAGTGTGAAAAATGAGGAAGAGGCGCTGGAGCTCTATTTCCTCAGCTGCGCAGCCATCGATATCGATCATTTTATGGAGCGGAGCTACCTTAACGCCCTGGGCGATGCGTTAAAGATCCCTCAGGACGTGCGCGAGGGCATTGAGCGGGATATCCGGGAGCAAAAACAGGCGTTACAGGGATAGTCGTCGCCGTCGCGACGCTGTTTCGCTTGCATCATGCGTGGGTTTTGCCAACCTTATAGGGTGTAAAACTTAAAAGAATGATGACATGCCACCGAAAGCCCGACGTACTCCTTATGCGATCACCACGCATGGCGATACGCGTATAGACAACTATTACTGGCTGCGGGACGATTCTCGCTCCCGGCCAGAGGTACTCGACTACCTGCACGAGGAAAACGACTATGGCCGCAAGGTCATGTCCAGCCAGCAGACGCTTCAGGACCAGCTCCTGAATGAAATGGTGCAGCGTATTCCTCAGCGCGATATCTCCGCGCCCTGGACCAAAAACGGCTATCGCTATCGCCATATTTACGAGCCCGGCAATGAGTATCCCATCTACCAGCGTCAGTCGGTGTTAAGCGCCGAATGGGATGAGTGGGATATTCTGCTGGATGCCAACCAGCGCGCCGCCCACAGCGAGTTTTATACCCTGGGCGGCATGTCCATTTCCCCTGACAACGCGGTGATGGCGCTGGCGGAGGATTATCTCTCCCGCCGCCAGTACGGCCTGCGGTTTCGCAATCTGGACACCGGCAACTGGTATCCGGAAATGCTGGAAAACGTCTCCCCGGATTTTGTCTGGGCGAATGATTCCGAGACGGTTTACTACGTCAAAAAGCACGCGTCGACGCTGCTGCCTTACCAGGTGTGGCGACATACCGTGGGAACGGACTCCGCTGACGACGAGCTGGTTTATGAAGAGAAAGACGAAACCTTCTATGTCAGCCTGCATAAAACCTCCTCACGCCACTATGTGATTATCTTCCTTGCCAGCGCGACGACGTCGGAAGTCCTGCTGCTGGATGCCGAACTGCCGGACGCCCAGCCGCTCTGTTTCCTGCCGCGCCGCAAGGATCACGAGTACAGCCTGGACCACTTCCAGCACAGCTTTTATTTGCGCTCCAATCGCGAGGGCAAAAACTTTGGTCTCTATAAAACCAAAGTGCGCGATGAGCGCAAGTGGGAGGTGCTTATCCCCGCGCGGGATCAGGTGATGCTGGAAGGGTTCACCCTCTTTACCGACTGGCTGGTGGTGGAAGAGCGTCAGCGCGGGCTGACCAGTATCCGACAAATCAACCGAAAAACCCGGGAAGTGGTGGGGATTGCGTTCGATGACCCGGCCTACGTGACGTGGATTGGGTTCAACCCTGAACCCGAATCGTCGCGGTTGCGCTACGGCTACTCCTCCATGACCACGCCGGACACCCTGTTTGAGCTGGATATGGATACCGGGCAGCGCCAGGTGATTAAACAGACCGAGGTAAAAGGGTTTGAGTCCGAAAACTACCGCAGCGAGCACCTGTGGGTCATCGCCCGTGATGGCGTGGAGGTGCCGGTCTCTCTTGTTTACCATCGGGCGCATTTCCAGAAAGGCAAAAACCCTATCCTGGTGTACGGCTACGGCTCGTATGGCTCAAGCATGGACGCCGATTTCAGCAGCAGCCGGTTAAGCCTGCTCGATCGCGGTTTTGTTTTCGCCATCGCCCATATTCGCGGCGGCGGTGAGCTGGGCCAGCACTGGTATGAAGACGGGAAATTCCTGAAGAAGAAAAACACCTTCAATGACTATCTCGACGTCTGCGATGCGCTGATTGAGCAGGGCTACGGCGATCCGCAGCTCTGCTTTGGGATGGGGGGCAGCGCGGGCGGTATGCTGATGGGGGCAGCGATCAACCAGCGTCCCGACCGCTTTAAGGGGATTGTCGCGCAGGTTCCGTTTGTCGATGTGGTCACGACCATGCTCGATGAATCCATTCCCCTTACTACCGGGGAATTTGAGGAGTGGGGGAATCCGCAGGATGAGATGTACTACCGCTATATGAAAGAGTACAGCCCGTACGATAACGTGGAGGCGAAAGCCTACCCGCATATGCTGGTCACCACCGGTTTGCATGATTCTCAGGTGCAATACTGGGAGCCGGCAAAATGGGTGGCAAAACTGCGTGAGCTGAAAACCGATGACAATCTGCTGCTGCTGTGTACCGATATGGATTCCGGACACGGGGGGAAATCGGGGCGATTTAAATCGTACGAAGGGGTTGCGCTGGAATATGCCTTTTTAATAGGCCTGGCGCAGGACACGCTGCCAGGCCGTGCGGAGCGTTAAGCGTCGCCCAGATAATGTTTCAGCGTTAAGCGCAGCTCCGGGCTCATTCTGTCGAGGTTGTTATACAGCCAGCGCAAATAGCCCGGGTCTTTATCCGCCACCTCGGACACCGGCTTCCCGCGATATTTACCAAAGGTAAACGTGGTCAGCAGCGCGGGACGTCCTGTGATCGTCGCCATGTCATCCGGCGTCCAGCCAGAGATATTCATAATATCAATCAGCAACGCGGCGGTGATATAGCAGTCATACAGGGCGCGGTGATGGTGAAGCCCCTCAGGGGTACGGACGCTCAGCTTGCGGGACTTGTACAGCGCCATGTTGCTGTATTTAATCCCCGGCCAGAGGCGACGCGCCAGCTTCATGGTGCAAATCCATTCCCCCGGCATTTCAGGCAACACCCGGCGGTCAAAGCTGGCGTTATGCGCGACGTACCACGGGCTACCGTAGTAGTGCGGAATAATCTCTTCGATCCACGGCTTATCCGCCACCATCGATTCGGTAATGCGATGGATAGCCATCGCCTGAGGGCTGATGGGGCGATCGGGACGCACCAGATGGCTCATTGGGTTGACGATTTTACCATCAACCACGTCGACAGAGGCCACTTCCACTATTCCGCCCTGAAGATCGCAAGTTTCGGTATCGATGACGCGCAGCATTGAAAACTCCTGAGCTTAAAACGCCTAGCCTAAAGGAATGATATCGCCTTGCCAACCCTCTCCGCCGAGCGTGCCGGTCACCAGAAGCTCGCCCTTATCCGCGCGCACGATCAGCTGGCCTTTTTCATCCCACAGCGCGCTGCCGCCGCAGGCGTTCGCCATCAGCACCGCAATGGCATATTTATGCGCGAAGCGCTGCAGGTTACTGATGGACTGCCGCCAGCGATTATCCCCCACCGACTGGCAGCTGGTAACAAGCGTTGCCCGGGGATCGAGATTGGGCGAATCGGGATGTGCATCAAGGATGGTAAGGTGTTTATCCCCCGGCACGAGGCTGGCACCGCCCCCTTGCGGATAGCGCAAAATGCGATGGCGAGCGGGCGAAAACAGCACAAGGCCTTTCTGGCGCTGGCCATTCTGTTCCAGGGGGAGCCCGGCAATAACGGTGATCTGGTGTTGATGTGCCGCGTTGAGCAGCGGCTCCAGCTGCGCGTCATCGGGCGGGGGAGGTAACGTCGGCGAGCCAGAGCCCGTTAATGAGAGTTCAGGGAAAACCAGCAGATCGCACCGCTGCCGTGCTGCTTCGGCGATGAAGCGCAGGTGGTGCGTAACATGGTCATCTACAGTCTGATGCAGCCCGCCATACTGGGCTGCCGCTATATTCCAATGTGACATCGTGACTTCCTTATACACTGAGTCGCAGAGATTTAAGAATACACCTAAAATAATCAGGGTTTTCTTATCCTGCCAGATTCCGCGTAAGGAAATGTAACGACTCGTTAAGCTTATTTAACTTTAGGCTCGTACGGTAAACGGGAGAGGTTGACCGAGGCGAGGCGGTGGGCGATGAGTCTTTCGCGAAACCAGTCGCGCAGATGGGCGGGCTGTTCCCGTTCCACGACTTCAGCCACGATGGGCATGTTGTAACGCTCTTTGAACGCGACGCCAGCGGCAGCGAGATCGACATTCACTTTATCCATCTCGTCCTGCGGAAGGGCGGCCAGATTGATCTTCATTACCTTCTCCTTTTTATGCGGCGGCAACGTTACCGCGATTGCACGACGATGACAAGCGGAGGCAGGATGATCCTCGACTCGTTTATTATACAGCGTTATTCTTTAGCATACAGACATAACAAAAAGGAATGATAGGATGGGTTTCTCCGCTTCCCGCGCGTTCTGCGCACTGGTTTTTGTGGCCTCGACAATGATGACGCCTTCCGTGCTGGCACATGCACATCTTAAACAGCAGATCCCGGCAGCAGACAGCGTCGTGACCGCACCGCAGGCACTTAAGCTGAATTTTTCAGAAGGTATCGAACCTGGATTTAGCGGTGTGGTGGTAACGGATGCGCAAAAGCAGGTCATCAAAACGGGAACCGCTACGCGCGACGAAAAGAACAAAGCTCAGCTTACCGTGCCGCTGGAACAAACGCTGGCGTCAGGGACTTACCAGGTGGACTGGCATGTGGTCTCCGTGGATGGCCATAAAACCAAAGGCAGCTATCACTTTAGCGTGAAATAGCATGCTGGCGCTGTGTTATATCGGGCTACGCTTTATCCATTTTGGGGCGCTGATGCTGGTGTTTGGCAATGCGCTTTACAGCGTCTGGTTTACGCCTTCCTCTCTCCACCGTCTGCTGTCCCGGCGATTCCAGTCGCAGCAGAAAGTGGCGGCCTTAGTGAGCCTTGCGGCAGCGGTCCTGATGTTTATGCTGCAGGGCGGATTGATGGGCAACGGCTGGGGAGATGTGTTTGCGCCACAGATCTGGTTCAGCGTGATGGGAACCCGGTTTGGCGGTGTCTGGCTGTGGCAAATAATCCTCGCTGCGCTGACGGTCGGTGCGGCATGGCTTGCGCCGCTGAAAGGTTCGCGGCTGCTGCTGCTCGCAATGGGCCAGCTTATCCTGCTGGCTGGGGTAGGGCATGCGGCGATGAACGACGGTCCGACGGGGGCGCTGCAGCGTCTTAATTATGCTTTTCACCTGATATGTGCCGCCACCTGGCTTGGCGGATTACTGCCCCTGCTGTTCTGCATGCGTCTGGCGAAAGGGCGCTGGCAGAATGCCGCCATCTTTACCATGATGCGCTTCTCGCGCGTGGGGCATTACGCCGTTGCGGGCGTCCTGCTCTCCGGGGTGATAAATGCGCTCATGATACTGGGCCTCGATATTCCCTGGCAGGCTGGCTACGTGCGGTTTTTGTTGTTCAAATGTGCGCTGGTGGCGTTGATGGTGGTAATTGCGCTGGCAAATCGGTATTTTCTGGTGCCACGGTTTCGTCCGGAGAGCGGGCGAGCACAACAGATTTTTATCAGGATGACACAGGCAGAAGTGGTGCTGGGAGCGCTGGTGCTGGCAACGGTCAGTCTGTTCGCCACCTGGGAACCCTTCTGACAAGGTTAAATATCATATGAAAAAGACAGTACTTTCTCTCTTATTGCTGGCCTGTACGGGGAGCGCCCTTGCCGCACCGCAGGTTATCACCGTGAGTCGTTTTGAAGTGGGTAAGGACAAATGGGCGTTCAATCGCGAAGAGGTGATGCTGACCTGCCGTCCAGGCCATGCGCTGTATGCGATCAACCCGAGTACGCTGGTGCAATACCCGCTGAATGATACCGCAGAGCAGCAGGTAGCCAGCGGCAAGAGCAGCGGCCAGCCGATTAGCATTATTCAGATCGATGACCCGGCGCATCCGGGACAAAAAATGAGTCTGGCGCCGTTTATCGAGCGCGCCGACAAGCTCTGCTAACGTTCGGGTTTCCAATAAAAAACCGCAGATGCTTGCGAAAGCACTGCGGTTTTTCACTTTTAATGATGCTCTGGCGCTTTTTTTCCGACCGCTTTTGCTGTGGACTGGAAAACCTGGCGTCGTCATCTATTCTTAAAAGGCAAGGCGACTTAGCCTGCATTAATGCCAACTTTTAGCGCACGGCTCTCTCCCAAGAGCCATTTCCCTGGACCGAATACAGGAATCGTATTCGGTCTCTTTTTATCTGTATGTTTTTCAAAGCATTGTTCGGTGTTGACTCTAAATCACCCGAAACTTTCTCGAACATTCCATATCCTGTCTAAACCATAACATACTCCGGACCGCGTGCGTCCAGGGTTTTTTGGGATCTTTGTTAAAATTTTGTGGCCGAGCGACCGCTGAGCAAACGCCCTCTGGCGAGCAAAAGGGCAGCCCTAAGTTAAATAATGAACGCGCTGAATTTGTCTTTGTGGCGGACAATGTACTCCGGGAAGTTTTCAACCGTTAGCTCTTGCTTGATTAACGTCCTGTCGCGCCCCCAGATATCTTCCGCATTTTTAATGACCTTCATGATGTGTTCCGGGTTGTTAAACTCAGGAAGATCGTATTCAGTATGGGATATGGTCGACATTTTTTCTGAGATGCGCTCGGGTGTCATTACCCACGAGAAGTGCCAGCCACCATTGTCAATAATGCTGTTGTTAATCTTGAACCAGTTCCACTTTAGCCAGGACCAGTTTTTAACGCTTCGGGTGCGTTTAAGATTCCTGAATGATTCAGGTTCGCCGCCAAAGAAACTAACGAGATTTTTATATTGTGTGGCTCGCGGTAATTTACATTTTCTTGGCGTGTTGTCAGTATTAAAAATCTGCAGGTTGAACTGATAATTATAGAAATTCTGATAAATAGTGGTGCAGAGCTTTTTGGGATTTATCGATGCCACCACCTGTGGTGAAAATATCTCATCGACATCGGAAACTAAAATCAAATCATTATCGTTGGCATGCGTCAAACCCTGCATGATGGCATTCCTCTGCGCGGCTTCATTTGCCCACGCATCCACCACCATCCCCTCTGGCAGACCCGGAATCACCTCCCGAGCAGGGTGTGATTCTTCAGCGGCTTTCGTAATCGGCTCTTTATCATGAACAACGTAGATAATTTTATCTTTAAACTGGCTGTATTTATTAATGTCAAAATGCAGCGGCCTCTTTTTACCGGTAAAGGTATACGTTGACTCAACGATAACGAAGCGATCGACAACGCCCGCGAGCGTGTTTAGCCTGATTTCGAGAAGCATATCTTCATCGTAATATAAGAAGCAGTCATAGATCATTACCGAAGTCCCTCATTTTTGCGCCCACATTGCGCTCTTCCCAACGCATTCGCCGGTTTCATTTCGCGCAATGCTAACTGAGCGCCCTCGCCCTGTGCAATAGTGCGCTGCTTTATCATTCTTTTTTAAACGGAATGCATCCGCTATGCAGTGAGCGAAGACGCCAGCCAGGCTTAAAAGTGGGACTTAACGGATGCCTCTATTTCATCGAGCAGCTCAAAGCGACGGCGGTATTCGGCGCGTTTTTTACTGGCAATTTCTTCAAGGGATTTACGCTCCATCTGCAGCGGCAGTTGCCAGCAGAAGCTTGAAAGTTTTTTACCGTCCAGAGACGCCCAAAATTCATCGTAGCTGGCGTGGAAATGGCGGCCTTTGCTCAGGCGATATCGCAACGCGCGGAAAACGTGCCCTTCATCGCTGACGGCAAAAATCGCCCGGACAGATGACTGTGCAGCCAGCTGAAAAAGAACTTCCATTAACACGCGCTTAGGGAACAGGCCGTGACAGGCGCGGGTGGCCTGCTTAATGACATCTCGCGATACGCTGCGGCGGGGCCCCTGAAGCCCGCCGATGACCATGACTTGCTGGCCGTTACTGCGCGCGACGCTAAAGGTCAGGCTGGCCAGCAGCGTATCCTCGTTGTCGCGTAGCCACAGCGTGCTTTCGCCTTCGCGCTCGGCTTTCCCCGCAGAGGAGGCATTGACCGTATAGGTTACGCCGTCTTTGGCGTGGAACTGCACAACGGTTTGCTCCTGCGGGCTGCTCAGGGCCTGAGCGAGACCGCTCTCTTTCAGGCTATCAATCCAGTAGTAATGGTTGACGATAGCGTCGGCGCGATCGTTAGCCGTCAGGCCGCGCATCAGATACTGTCGGTGGGTCTTGCTGGGCAACGTAATTTGAGAGGCCAGCAGCCTGTCGAAATCGTCGCGACCCGAAAGGGCTTCCAGCATGCGATGGGTAGAAGACCAGAACAGAAGCGAGCGTAAAAGGAACTTCAGGCGATATTCGCGTTTACGCCAGATTGGGCCCGGCACGCGTTTGCCGTTCACCAGCTCGGAAATAATGTTTGTGCGATGCGGATAGAAAACATCGTTATGCAGGTGCGTATTAGACACGTGAAGACCCCTCTTTTTTTATACCCTTATTCTAAAGAGCCAATAAAAAGGGATTAATAGCGCGAGGATCTTTATTTCTGTTTGGTTTACCGTTTGTTTCACTTCGTGACGACCGCGCCGGTCTGTCGCCTTTTCTGCGGCGGCTATACTGTTTAAAGGAGGTTCTATGTATCAGCGAATTGAAGGTGGGATGTGGCGTCACGTCTGGGTTGTCAGCGATATACACGGTTGTTACCAGTGGCTTATGGATGAGCTTAAACTCCGTCACTTTAACCCGTATGAGGATTTACTTATTTCGGTCGGGGATGTGATCGATCGTGGCCCTGATAGTGTTAAATGCCTGCAGTTAATTCATGAAAAATGGTTTCGTGCCGTGCGGGGAAACCATGAGCAAATGGCTCTCGACAGTCTGGATAATAACGATTTTTCACTCTGGACGATGAATGGCGGAATATGGTTTTCGCATCTTGAACGCGACCAGCAACAGCTGGCCCTGTCGTTGCTCGATGCCTGTCGCGATTTACCGCATATCATCGAGATAACCTGTGCGAACGGTCTGAATGTGATTGCCCATGCGGATTATCCGGCCGCGGAATACCGATGGCAAAAACCGGTTAGCGCCCAGCGCGTCTTATGGAACCGCGACAGGCTGATGGGATTTATGGTGGGCAAAGGAGAGGGCATCAGCGGCGCGGATCATTTCTGGTTTGGACATACGCCTCTCGACAGAAGGTATGATTTTAATAATCTTCACTACATTGATACGGGGGCTGTTTTCGACGGTTACTTCACGCTGGCGCAGCTGCAGTAATAAATAACCCGCCTTCGGGCGGGTTCTCTTTAGGTCAGGCAAGACGCATGACCCAGGCATCGGTTTTACTATCGTAATGCTCGCGGTAAAGAACAGAATGTTCGCCATCAAGTATTGCCGGGACGCTGGTGTCTGCATCCCATGCATCAAGCTGCATGCACAAATCCGGGTCGGATTTGCAGGGAATACTTAACGTTCGATCGCCTTGTGCTTCGCCGCGCAGCTCTGCGTCGTCGATCTCAAAAGCGCCAATACGCACGCTGGTTTTCGTCATAGTGCTCTCCGGGTCGGTTGTCAAAATCTGGTATGACCAGTGCGATCACCCATTTTTGATCGTAGACAAGGAGAGCAAAATCGCCAGTAAAAAAATGCGCTTTTTTTCAGGCTGTGCGATCGTTACCGGTAAACAGACGGCCGTCCCGAACCAGCTCGCGCGGATAGCTGTTTTTCAGCCTTGAGCCGACCTTTTTTGCCAGCCCCAGCGGATATCCCTGATACGTCACTATCACTTCATCGCCTGATGGCGTGCTGTCCGGATAGACATCGCGGCCACGGTACCACTCTTCGGCTTCCTGATGCGTCAGGGCAAAGGTATTCTCGCGTCCGGCAAGGGCGATAACGGCCTCATGCTGCCAGCGATACCCTTTATTATGCACTTCCGCCAGGCGGATCCCGATTCGCGAAAAACGGACCTTTCCGATGAGCGGCTCGATCTGTGCCGGGAACAGCCATATCTCTTTATCACGCATCCAGGGGTGCAGGCTCTCATCCCAGACCAGTCCGACCTTTTTGGCGGCGGCTTCAAGCTGTGCTGCATCGCGGCCTTTAAGAGGGGAAAACGGGAAGTTGCCGACCTTAAATTTAGGCGCGGGCAGGGGAGCAACCGCCTGCGTTTTACGCAGACGCGCCACAAAGAACCCTTCGCAGTCGTAAATCTGCGGGAACACGTGAAGGAAACCCTCCGGCGTGACCGCCTCCTGTGCCGAGGCGAACAGATCGTTAAGCGGCAGAAACTCCACGGCATCCGGGTAGTTCGCTTTCAGCCACAGGCAGACGTTTTCGTTTTCATCGCGGTTTAAGGTGCACGTTGAATAGACCAGCGTGCCGCCTGGACGCAGGGCATGGAATGCGCTCTCGATCAGCTCGCGCTGCGTGGCGGCGATCTCAAGGTTGCTCTCAACTGACCAGTTCTTTAACGCGTCGGGATCTTTACGCACCACCCCTTCGCCGGAGCAGGGCGCGTCCAGCAGAATGGCATCGAAGGCTTCCGGTAAAGCGGCGCCAAACACGCGTCCGTCAAAGTGCGTCAGGGCAACATTATGAATACCGCAGCGGCTGATGTTGGCATGCAGCACCTTCACGCGGCTGGCGGAAAACTCGTTGGCGAGGATCGCCCCGTGGTTACCCATTCGGGCGGCAATTTGCGTGGTTTTTGAGCCAGGAGCGGCGGCAACATCCATCACGCGTTCAGGCGCATTGCCATCGGCGAACAGGGCGGCCACCGGCAGCATCGAGCTGGCTTCCTGAATATAGAACAGGCCGCTCAGATGTTCAGCGGTACTGCCCAGCGGCAGCGAGGCTTCGTCATCGCGTTCGATCCAGAACCCCTCGGCGCACCAAGGTACCGGCGTAAGCTGCCAGCCGTACGGCGAGACCAGCGCCAGAAAATCCTCGACGCTGATTTTCAGCGTGTTGACGCGAATACTTCGGCGTAACGGACGCTGGCAGGCGGCGATAAAATCATCTAACGACAGGTGAGAAGGAAGCGCCTCGCGCATCTGCGCCAGGAATTGTTCAGGAAGAAATACGGAGTTTTGAGCCACGGGCACACCACAGGGAAAAGTTCAGGCGCGCAGTGTAACATAAAGGCTCCGGTGCGTTGACACCGGAGCCTTTCAGATTAACGCGGCAGGGCGGTTCCCCATTCGCGCCATTCTTTCGGTTCGCTTTCGAGCAGCAGGAAGTGTTTACCCGGCTGCGCTTTCGGCGCCAGCGGCGTGCCCGGCGGCGTGGCAAACGCGATACCGCCGCGAATGAACTGGTTGAAGGTGCCGGTTTTCACCACGCCTCCCGTCAGGCCAAAGTCCAGCGAATAGCCGGATGCCAGCCAGAATACCGAGTTATTACGGACCAGGTGCTGGTAGCGTTCGCTGATGCGTAACGCCACCATCACGCGGTCGGAGAGCGTACCGAGCGTCAGGCCCGTGACCGTACCCACTTCAATGCCGCGGAACAGAACCGGGGTGCCGATGCTCAGCGAGCCCGCTTCCGGCACTTCCACCACGATGCTCAGGCCGCCAAGATAGCGCGAGTCGGTGATCGTGGCTTCCTGAAGCTCGAAATCACGACGGGCATTGCCCTGGCCCGGCTCAACGTTGATGTACGGCTGCAAAATGGTGTCGAGATGCTCAACGCCCGCGGCCGAGATCTGCGGCGTCACCACCGAGAAGCGCGAACCCGTGCGGGCGAAGGTCTGCACATATTCCGGGTACAGCACGGCGGTGGCCTGCACCTCGTTGCGCGAGGTAATCAGCGTCAGCTTCTGGATTTGTCCAATATCAATGCCCAGATAGCGGATTGGCATGCCTTCCGCCAGCTTACCGGCATCAAACGCGTGCAGGGTAATCTGTCCACCCACGGCGCGCGCGGCGGTTTCGGACGGGAAGAGAATACGCTTATCGCCTTTACGCAGATTCGCCCCCGCGCCGCTGAGATTATCGAAGCTTATCGCGCCGCGCAGCGCGCGTGAGAGCGGGGAGGCCTGCACGGTCAGCCCGTTACCGTTAAGCTGAACTTTCGCGCCGCCTTCGGCCCAGAAGACGCTGTTTGGCGTCAGCAGCTTGCGGTACTCCGGCTTGATATGCAGTTCGATATCAAACGCGTCCGCACGCGGGCGAACGGCGATCACTTCCCCAACTTCAAACTTGCGATACAGCACCACGGATCCTGCCTGTACGTCCGGCAGCGTCTCGGCGCTTAATGTCAGCGTGGTGGTAGGGAGATCGCTCAGGCTGTTTTCAACCGCTTTCTCCAGGTTGGCATACAGCGGATAGCTGTCGCGAACGGGGCCTTTATCACCGGGCAGAATGCGGATGCCGCCGTTAACCCATTCGCTGGCGCTGGCGCCGAGGAATTCCACGCCGTCCAGTCCCACCTTCACATCGACGCGACTGTTCACCACGAATTTGCTGTCACCGTGCACCAGGTCGCTGTACTGCGGATCGATGGCGACCGAGAAGGTCACGCCATTCGCGGAGAGCTTACGCTCCAGCACCTGGCCGACCTGCACGCCGTGTAAAATTAACGGCTGGCCGGCTTCGATTCCGTAACTTTCTGGCGCATTCAGCGTGACGGTCACTACGCCCGGCTTTTGCAGCAGGGATTTATCCGCCGGGGCAATCACGAAGCTATTGCTGGGCTCACCTTCACCGGGGATGAGCTCAAACGTATTGCCGGTCAACAGCGTGCTGAGGCTGGCATCGTTCAGGGAGAGCTTTGGACTGCGCATTTCGATACGCGTTTTCTCGCGCAGGAGGTCGACCACGCTCGGATCGACAGTCATTTCTCCTGTGACCGAGCCGCCCGGGTTGAGCGTCATTTTGGTGAGCTGACCAACCTGCAACCCCTGATACATCAGCGGCGTTGAACCCGCTTTTAGCCCCTTAGCATCGGGCAGGGCGAGTTTGACGATCACGCCGCGCTGGCTGTGCGCCAGGTCAGCGTACAATCCAAACGAGTCATCCGCGGTGGCAGGGCTTGAGTTTTCCGGGGAGTCAAAGGCAATGGCACCATTCACCAGCGCGGCCAGACTCTCCAGCTTCACTTTCGCACCGCTCAGGCTGAGGTCCGCATCCACGCCGGAGACGTTCCAGAAGCGGCTGCCTTTTTTCACCAGATTGGTGAAGCGACGCTCGATCAGCACGTCGATGGTGACGCCCTGTTTATTCGGGTTGATCGCGTAATCGTACACGCGGCCAACCGGGATTTTGCGGAAATAGACCAGCGAACCGCTGTTCAGAGAACCGAGATCCGGCGCCTGCAGATGAATCATTAAATCGCCGTTGTTAAGGCGGTACTTGGGCTGTGTATCCAGGGCAACAAAGTGATCCTGCGGCTCTCCTTTACCCGGCATCATGCCGATATAGTTACCGCCCACGAGCGCATCCAGCCCTGACACGCCCGCCAGAGACGCTTTTGGCGTGACCAGCCAGAACTGCGTTTCGCTGCGCAGGGCATCCTGCATGTCAGATTTAATACTGACCCGCACCTGAATCTTGTTCAGCCCTTTTCCAAGGGAGATGTCCTGAACCGTACCCACTTCAACCCCCTGGAAGCGAACGGGCGTTCGCCCGGCGACGATGCCGTCGGCGGTCTGGAAATCAATGGTGACGGTACTCCCGCGATCTTCATAGCTCGTCCAGATCAGCCAGCCTGCAATCATCAGGGCGATGACGGGCAGCAACCAGAATGGCGAAATGCGGCGTTTTGTTTTAATTCTCGCTTCAGTCGGCGAAGCGGGGGTTTCCTGACTCATGTGCATCCCAAAGTAAGCGGCTATCCAGCCATTCCACAGCAAGAATAGTCAATATCACCGCAGAGCCGAAATAAAAAGCCGCGGGTCCCATTGTAAAAGCAAGTAGCTGGTCGCGATTGATGAGCGACATCATCAGCGAAATCACGAACAGATCTAACATTGACCAGCGGCCAATCCAGGTGACGAACCGCAGCAGCAGAATGCGGGGCCGTAAGCCTTGTTCACATTTAAAGTGAATGCTGATGAGCAGGGTAAACATCACCACCACTTTGGTAAAGGGAACCAGGATACTGGCAATAAAAACGATCGCCGCCACCCCGACGTTGCTGTGCGCAAGGGAGATAATCCCGGAGAGGATAGTATCCTCCTGACGCCCGCCATTCACGTAAATGATGGAAATCGGCAGCATATTGGCTGGGATCAGAAACACCAGGGAGGCGATCAGCGCGGCCCAGCATTTTTGCAGGCTGTTGTTGCGCCGCAGTCTCAACGGAATGTGACACCGCGGGCAGCGCCCACGCGCGTCGGGCAAGCCGGTATAGTGGCATCCCAGACAGACGCGCAGATTTTCATCAGGACGCGTGGCGGGGCGCTGAGGATAAAATCGCTCCCAGAGCTGTTCAACGTTCAGGTGGATCAGCGTCAGGATGCTCAGCAATACCAGGCTGATGAAAGCAAAGAGTCCGATGCCGGGCTGCAAAAAGGCGTAGTCCTGTACCTTTATTGACGCAACGCCCACGCCCACCAGATAAATATCCAGCATCACCCACTCTTTGAGCTTATCCAGCATCAGCAGCACCGGGCGAAGGTTCATGCCGAGAATATTGCCAAACCACAGATAGGCAATGGCGGCGACCAGCACCAGCGGCGCACCAACGGTGCAGAACAGCACCATGGCAGCGGTGATGGGATCCCCCTGACGGGTCATCTGCCAGATACCCTGCAGCACGTTGGCGTCAATGCGCACGCCAAGCAGGTAGAGTTTCAGCAGCGGTTCGCTCCAGGCGAAGGGCATTAGCAGCAGCATGGTGACGGCCATGGCGGCGAGGCGGGTGAGCGACCAGTCGCGGCCGTCGCGAATTTTGGCGTCGCAGCGGGGACAAAAGGCACTTTGGTGCGATTTCATCTTCGGCAACATAAAAAGCGTATCGCACTGGGGGCAACGCTGATAATGTGCACGTGGCAAAGCTTCGCTCACCGTATGGACAGTTATCTTTCTTGTCGGCGTAATTTTGGTTGTTTTTAAGGCCATCAGCTGCGCACAAATAAGTATTGTTGAAAGTTATAATAACTCATGAACGGATTCATCTTGAGCATGAGCGCATTTAATGCTTATTTTAATAGGCTATGCGGTAAATTTGTAAGACAACTAAGTGATTGAATAATGAACAAAACAGAATTCTACGCGGATCTGAACCGCGATTTTAAGGCATTGATGGCGGGTGAGACCAGCTTCTTAGCCACTCTGGCAAATACTAGCGCATTGCTGTTTGAACGTCTCTCTGACGTGAACTGGGCCGGCTTTTACCTCCTGGAAGGTGAAACGCTGGTGCTCGGTCCGTTCCAGGGCAAACTGGCCTGCGTGCGTATTCCGGTAGGGCGTGGCGTATGCGGCACGGCGGTGGCCGAAAATCAGGTCCAGCGTGTGGAAGACGTTCATGCGTTTGACGGGCACATTGCCTGTGACGCCGCCAGTAATTCTGAAATCGTTCTGCCGCTGGTGGTCAAAAATCAGATTATTGGCGTTCTGGATATCGACAGTACGGTCTTCAGTCGCTTTACAACCGAGGACGAACAGGGGCTGCGCGAGCTGGTGGCGAATCTGGAAAACGTACTCGCCGCAACCGATTATCAAAAATTCTTTGCGAGCGTCGCAGGATAATCAACGGATAACGTAGCATTTACTGATAGCGTCATTATAATGACGCCTGTTCATGCCTGCGCTTGTTGGCAACGTCCGTTGTAATCAGGAAATTTCATGGAAAATCAACCTAAGTTGAATAGCAGTAAAGAAGTTATCGCATTTCTGGCCGAGCGTTTCCCGCAGTGCTTCAGCGCGGAAGGTGAAGCTCGTCCCCTGAAAGTCGGTATTTTTCAGGATCTGGTGGCGCGTGTTGAAGGGGAAATGAACCTCAGCAAAACTCAGCTGCGTTCCGCCTTACGTCTTTATACTTCGAGCTGGCGCTACCTGTACGGTATCAAACCTGGCGCGACCCGCGTGGATCTCGACGGCAACCCGTGTGGTGAACTGGACGAGCAGCACGTTGAGCACGCGCGTAAGCAGCTTGAAGAAGCCAAAGCACGCGTTCAGGCACAACGTGCAGAACAGCAGGCGAAAAAACGTGAAGCCGCAGCGGCAAACGGCCAGGAAGAAGCGCCTCGTCGTGAGCGTAAACCACGCCCTGCGCCGCGCCGTCACGATAATAACGATCGCAAACCGCGTGCAGACAAACCAGCAGCAAAAGCCCCGCGTGCCCCTCGTGAAGAGCCGCGCCATACGCCGGTTTCTGACATTAACGCCCTGAGCGTAGGTCAGGCGCTGAAGGTAAAAGCGGGTAACAATGCTATGGACGCCACCGTACTGGAAATCACCAAAGATGGCGTTCGTGTACAGCTGACTTCTGGTATGTCAATGATTGTACGCGCAGAACACTTGTTGTTCTGAAACGGAGGCCAAGCCTGGCATGAACACTTTTTTTAAGCTCACCGCGCTGGCGGGCCTGTTTGCCATAACAGGTCACGCTTTTGCAGTGGACGATATCACGCGTGTTGATCAAATTCCGGTTCTCAAGGAAGAGACGCAGCACGCGACGGTGAGCGAGCGCGTGACCTCACGTTTTACCCGCTCGCACTATCGTCAGTTCGATCTCGATCAGGCCTTTTCGGCCAAAATCTTTGACCGCTATCTGAACTTGCTGGATTACAGCCATAACGTTTTGCTCGCCAGCGATGTCGAGCAGTTCGCTAAGCGCAAATCCGAGGTGGGTGACGAGTTGCGTTCTGGCAAGCTGGATCTGTTCTACGATCTCTACAACCTGTCGCAAAAGCGCCGCTTTGAACGCTATCAGTACGCGCTGAAAGTGCTGGAACGTCCGATGGACTTTACCGGTACTGACACCTTTAATCTGGATCGCAGTAAAGCACCCTGGCCGAAAGATGAAGCCGAGTTGAATGCGCTGTGGGACGGTAAAGTTAAATACGACGAACTGAGTCTTAAGCTGACCGGCAAAGACGAAAAAGAGATCCGTGACACGCTGACGCGTCGTTACAAATTCGCCATTCGTCGTCTGGCGCAGACCAACAGTGAGGATGTTTTCTCACTCGCGATGACCGCCTTTGCGCACGAAATCGATCCGCACACCAACTATCTCTCTCCACGCAACACCGAACAGTTCAATACCGAGATGAGCCTGTCTCTGGAAGGTATCGGCGCGGTGCTGCAGATGGATGATGATTACACGGTGATCAATTCCATGGTCGCGGGTGGCCCGGCATCCAAAAGCAAAGCGATTAGCGTAGGCGATCGCATTGTGGGTGTAGGACAAACAGGCCAGAACATGGTCGACGTGATCGGCTGGCGTCTCGATGACGTGGTTGCGCTGATCAAAGGTCCGAAAGGCAGCAAGGTTCGTCTGGAAATTCTGCCTGCCGGTAAAGGCACCAAAACCCGTATCGTTACCCTGACCCGCGAGCGTATCCGTCTGGAAGACCGCGCGGTGAAAATGTCGGTGAAAACTGTGGGTAAAGAGAAGGTGGGTGTTCTGGATATTCCTGGCTTCTACGTGGGCCTGACTGACGATGTGAAGGTTCAGCTGCAGAAGCTTGAAAAGCAGAACGTCAGCAGCATTATCATCGACCTGCGCAGTAACGGCGGCGGGGCGCTGACGGAAGCGGTTTCACTCTCCGGTCTGTTCATTCCATCTGGTCCGGTGGTTCAGGTGCGCGATAACAACGGTAAAGTGCGTGAAGATGCCGACAACGACGGTGTGGTCTACTACAAAGGCCCGCTGGTGGTCCTGGTTGACCGCTTCAGTGCTTCCGCGTCTGAAATCTTTGCCGCTGCAATGCAGGACTATGGCCGCGCGCTGATCGTCGGTGAGCCAACCTTCGGGAAAGGCACCGTTCAGCAGTATCGCTCTCTGAATCGTATTTACGATCAGATGCTGCGTCCGGAATGGCCTGCGCTGGGCTCGGTTCAGTACACCATTCAGAAATTCTACCGCGTGAACGGCGGCAGTACGCAGCGTAAGGGCGTAACGCCGGACATCATGATGCCGACAGGCACGGAAGAGACGGAAACCGGCGAGAAGTTTGAAGATAACGCCTTGCCGTGGGACAGCATCAATGCCGCGACCTACGTGAAAGCGGGTGATATGACGCAATTTGGCCCTGAACTGCTGAAAGCGCATAACGACCGCATCGCGAAAGATCCGGAGTTCCAGTACATCATGAAGGACATTGCACGATTCAATGCCCTGAAAGATAAGCGGAATATCGTTTCTCTGAACTACGCACAGCGTGAGAAAGAGAATAACGAAGACGATGCAACCCGCCTGGCGCGTATCAACGATCGCTTCAAGCGCGAAGGTAAGCCTCTGCTCAAAAAACTGGACGATCTGCCAAAAGATTACCAGGAGCCGGATCCGTATCTGGACGAGACGGTGCATATCGCTCTCGACCTGGCGAATCAGGAAAAAGAGAAACCTGCCGTACAGCCCGCTCCGGCAAAATAATCACCCAACAGGCACAAGAAATTGTGCCTGTTTCTTTTTGTTCTTCATCCTTCCGTCAGCCAGATTTCCAATTGTGTAAAGTTGTGTCTTTCTGGTGACTTACGCCCGCCGGATGCTTGAAAATAGCCGCAATACCCATACGATGTGGGTAATCGCATAGTGCGTTTTGTTAAACTGAGGTAAAAAGAAAATTATGATGCGAATCGCGCTCTTCCTGCTCACCAACCTGGCGGTCATGGTGGTTTTCGGGCTCGTGCTAAGCCTGACAGGAATTCAGTCGAGCAGCGTTCAGGGTCTGTTGATTATGGCGCTGCTGTTTGGTTTTGGTGGCTCGTTCATCTCCCTGCTGATGTCGAAGTGGATGGCACTGAAATCGGTAGGTGGTGAGGTTATTGAACAGCCGCGTAACGATATGGAACAGTGGCTGATGAATACGGTGGCTCAGCAATCCCGTCAGGCCGGGATCGCCATGCCGCAGGTGGCGATTTACCATGCCCCGGACATCAACGCTTTCGCCACGGGCGCCCGTCGCGATGCGTCACTGGTTGCCGTCAGCACCGGATTGCTGCAGAACATGAGCCGTGACGAAGCCGAAGCGGTTATTGCCCACGAAATCAGCCATATCGCCAACGGTGACATGGTGACCATGACCCTGATTCAGGGCGTGGTGAACACCTTCGTGATCTTCATCTCCCGTATTCTGGCGCAGATCGCGGCAGGCTTTATGGGCGGCAACCGTGACGAAGGTGAAGAGAGCAACGGCAACCCGCTGATCTACTTCGCCGTTTCGATGGTTCTGGAACTGGTATTCGGTATTCTGGCCAGCATCATCACCATGTGGTTCTCCCGCCACCGTGAATTCCACGCGGATGCCGGCTCGGCGAAGCTGGTTGGTCGTGAGAAGATGATTGCCGCGCTGCAGCGTCTGAAAACCAGCTACGAGCCGCAGGAAGCGAACAGCATGATGGCCTTCTGCATTAACGGTAAGTCCAAATCGCTGAGCGAGCTGTTTATGTCTCACCCACCGCTGGATAAACGTATCGAAGCGCTGCGCAGTGGGGAATATCTGAAGTAACGCTTAGAACCCTAATAAGCCGGGCAGGAGAACACTCCGCCCGGCTTTTTTTATGCCTGAACTTTGGGCTGGGTCACCCGCAGGCCGCTGACGACCGCCGCGAGGGAAGCAAGGGCTCCCGCGGTGAGAAGCGCGACATGGTTGCCGTTTTGCCCGGCGAGGTTAAACATCAGGGCAAGCAGTGCCGCACCTGTGCTTTGCCCCAGAAGGCGCGCGGTCCCCAGCATGCCGCTGGCACCACCGCTGCGATGGCGCGGCGCGGAGGTGATAATGGTGTGATTGTTAGGGGACTGGAACAGGCCAAACCCTGCGCCGCACAGAATCATGCGCCAGATGATGTCCAGATCGGTTGGCGATGACGGTAGCAGAGCCAGCGCGAATAGGCCTGTCGCCATCACCGCCAGCCCCAACGCTCCCAATAAACCGGCATGGACGCGTTCAATTAAGTAACCTGCCAGCGGCGCCATCACCATGGTCGCCAGCGGCCAGGGCGTTAACAGTAGGCCGGTCTCCACTTCTGAACGGCCGACCACGCTCTGCAGAAAGAAGGGCAGAGAAACCAGGGCCAGCATCTGGGCGCAGAACGAGCAGACGGACGTGCAAATGGAGAGGGAAAAGAGGGGAATACGCAGCAGATCGACCGGCAGCAAAGGCACGGGGAGAGTGAGCTGGCGGCGAACAAAGAAGAAGCCGATCGCCAGCAGGGCGATGAGCTCCGCGCCGGTAAGCATCAGGGACTGTCCCTGCGCAAAGCCGCTCAGCGCCGTAATCAGCAGGCCAAAGGTCAGGGCATTCATCACCGCACTCGCCACATCGAAGCGCGGCATGGTGCTTTTGGGACCGTTAGCGGGAAGAAAGCGCAGGGCAAAGAATATAGCGACAATGCCCAGCGGCACGTTAATAGCAAACAGCCATTGCCATGACGCAACGGAAAGGATCGCCGCCGCTATGGTTGGCCCGGCGGCGGAAGAGACGGCGACAATAAACGAGTTTATCCCCATGCCGCGCCCCAGATGACGCTGCGGATAAATTAAGCGGATTAACGCCGTGTTTACGCTCATGAGCGCCGCGCCGCCAAAACCCTGCGCAATGCGGGCAAGCGTCAGGGTATGCAGTGAATCTGAAAGGGCGCATAACAACGACGTGAAGGTGAAGACCACCAGACCGCACTGATACACCCGACGATAACCGAACATATCGCCCAGGAAAGAGAACGAGAGCAGGGAAACCACAATCGCAATCTGATAGGCGTTAACGATCCATATCGAACTGGCGGGAGAGGCGTGCAGGTCGCTGGCGATGGTTGGCAGGGCAACGTTCGCGATTGCGCCGTCAAGGACGGCCATTGAGATACCAATAATGATGGTCGCTATAGCGCCATACCGCTGGGGTAAAGGCAGGCCATCGGAAAGGGTCTTTTCCATTAGGATTAAAAAAGCTCAGCGTGAAATTATTCTCAGGGTAACTATTTTAGCATTGTTACAGCCGCGATATGTCGCAGATTTGTAACGAAGTAAACGCGGATTGATTGCAGGTGACATGACGGGAACTTATAATAAAAACCGGTTCTGATTTTTATAAAACACTCTCTATGAGGTGGTAAATGGCTATTGCGGATTTGGATAAACAGCCAGATTCTGTTTCTTCCGTGCTGAAGGTTTTTGGCATCTTACAGGCGCTGGGGGAAGAGCGTGAAATAGGTATTACAGAGTTGTCGCAGCGCGTGATGATGTCTAAAAGCACCGTATATCGCTTTTTGCAAACCATGAAGTCGCTGGGCTACGTAGCCCAGGAAGGTGAATCTGAAAAATACTCTCTGACGCTGAAGCTGTTTGAGCTGGGCGCCCGTGCGCTACAAAATGTTGACCTGATCCGCAGCGCTGATATCCAGATGCGTGAAATCTCTCGCCTGACCAAAGAGACCATCCATCTCGGCGCGCTGGATGAAGACAGCATTGTTTACATCCATAAAATCGACTCCATGTACAATCTGCGCATGTATTCGCGCATTGGTCGTCGCAACCCGCTCTACAGTACCGCGATTGGTAAGGTTCTGCTGGCGTGGCGCGATCGTGAGGAAGTGAAGCAGATCCTCGAAGGCGTGGAATACAAGCAAAGTACTTCCCGAACCATTACCAGCACGGACGCGCTGTTAACGGTGCTCGATCGCGTACGCGAGCAGGGCTATGGCGAAGATAACGAAGAGCAGGAAGAAGGGCTGCGCTGCATCGGCGTTCCGGTGTTTGACCGCTTTGGCGTAGTAATCGCGGGCTTGAGTATCTCCTTCCCGACCTTACGCTTCTCCGAAGAGCGCCTGCATGAATATGTGGCTATTCTGCACACTGCCGCACGTAAGATTTCTGAACAGATGGGTTACCACGACTACCCGTTTTAACCTCTGCTCGTATAAAAAAACGCCGCTCTGTTGCGGCGTTTTTTTTGCCAGTCATTTCACCGGCCGATTAGCCATTATCAATCTGACCTGCCCCCACGATTAGATACAACACTCAGTTAGTAACGTCGGAATCTTCATTCTCAGAATGACCCTTTCTCCAGCCCGCTGCAAATTCAGACGGTGTCTGATAATTCAGCGTGGAGTGCGGGCGGCATTCGTTATAATCCTGCCGCCAGTCATTAATAATTTTCCTGGCATGAACGATATCGCTGAACCAGTGCTCATTCAAACATTCATCGCGAAATCGTCCGTTAAAGCTCTCAATAAATCCGTTCTGCGTTGGCTTGCCCGGCTGGATTAAGCGCAACTCAACACCATGCTCAAAGGCCCATTGATCCAGTGCACGGCAAGTGAACTCCGGCCCCTGGTCAGTTCTTATCGTCGCCGGATAGCCTCGAAACAGTGCAATGCTGTCCAGAATACGCGTGACCTGAACGCCTGAAATCCCAAAGGCAACAGTGACCGTCAGGCATTCCTTTGTGAAATCATCGACGCAGGTAAGACACTTGATCCTGCGACCGGTGGAAAGTGCGTCCATGACGAAATCCATCGACCAGGTCAGATTGGGCGCCGCCGGACGGAGCAGCGGCAGACGTTCTGTTGCCAGCCCTTTACGACGTCTTCTGCGTTTTACGCCCAGGCCACTGAGGTGATAAAGCCGGTACACGCGCTTATGATTAACATGAAGCCCTTCACGGCGCAGCAACTGCCAAATACGACGGTAGCCAAAACGCCTGCGCTCCAGTGCCAGCTCAGTGATGCGCCCTGATAAATGCGCATCAGCAGCCGGACGGTGAGCCTCATAGCGGCAGGTCGACAGGGATAAACCTGTAAGCCTGCAGGCACGACGTTGCGACAGACCGGTCGCATCACACATCAACATCACGGCTTCCCGCTTCTGGTCTGTCGTCAGTACTTTCGCCCAAGAGCCACCTGAAGCGCCTCTTTATCCAGCATGGCTTCGGCAAGCAGCTTCTTGAGTCTGGCGTTCTCTTCCTCAAGCGACTTCAGGCGCTTAACTTCAGGCACCTCCATACCGCCATACTTCTTACGCCAGGTGTAAAACGTGGCATCGGAAATGGCATGCTTGCGGCAGAGTTCACGGGCGGGTACCCCAGCTTCGGCTTCGCGGAGAATACTGATGATCTGTTCGTCGGAAAAACGCTTCTTCATGGGGATGTCCTCATGTGGCTTATGAAGACATTACTAACATCGGGGTGTACTAATCAACGGGGAGCAGGTCAGGATGTCTTACGCAGGACCGGACAGTGGGTCAAGCCAACGATCCCGCTGTCCGTATGAAGATACTGCGCAGTGCTCACGCCCTGTGCTGTTAAATATTTACATTGAATCCCTAACCCGGCTGCGTTCTCGGTGCTTCCCACGAGCACACCGTAACCCGTGAGCAGAAGGCCAATCCAGACGATGGCCAGCGCAATAATTGTTCGAATGATGAAGCGCATCATTAACCTCTTTTGTCGTTGTTATCATAAAGCTAGCGTAAACGGTTTACACGATGAAACAAGTGCAGGATTCTGAAAAAAAGCGCGATGGCGGTACAGTTAGTCCTTGTTTAAGATAAGCGTGATAACCTCGTTACATCAGGTTTTTAGACGGAGTGTGGAGTGAAAAAAATACGCTGGGTAATTCTGATTATCGTGCTGATAGCGTGCGTGGTGTTATGGACGCAGACGATCAATGTGATGTGCGATCAGGATGTACAGTTTTTTAGCGGCGTTTGCGCAATCAATAAGTTTATTCCGTGGTAATACGCATTTTTTCTCAAGGTGATTTCCTTCCTTCGCGCCAGTGGTAAAATAGACGTTTTTATTGAGGTGGTGAAATGGGTGAGTTACTGAATTCAGGGCTGCTGAATATGGCATCCCTGATGATTTATTTGGTTGTTCTGCTTGTGGGCCTGGTCATCTGGTTTTTCGTGAACCGCGCCAGTTCCCGTACTAACGAGCAGATTGAACTGCTGGAAGCGCTGCTCGATCAGCAAAAACGTCAGAATGCGCTGCTGCGCCGTCTGTGTGAGGCTAACGAACCGGAAGAGAAAGACGCGCCGAAAGACGCGGTCGCTGAAGATAACAAAGACGAAGACGACTTTATCCGCCTGGTGGCTGAGCGTTAATCTTTTGTCCGGGAGGTGGCTGTGGTCTGGAAAAATCCCTGGTAT
The DNA here is from genome assembly GCF_020149545.1 of Enterobacter cloacae complex sp. ECL352. Lineage (NCBI taxonomy): Bacteria > Pseudomonadati > Pseudomonadota > Gammaproteobacteria > Enterobacterales > Enterobacteriaceae > Enterobacter > Enterobacter cloacae complex sp. ECL352. The sequence goes on along the minus strand of NZ_CP083709.1, from coordinate 436,573 downwards.
GACCCCTCCCTGAAACATCACACTCCGAACGGTTTTCGTAATACCGATCCTGTCGGACATCAACCCGGCGACCTTGACCGTTGGCGCAAAGCGCGTAAAGAGGCCGGTTTACCGAAGCCACCCGCGCTGGGTTATGAAGACTTTATCCAACAGTGGTGGCAACCGGTTGAGCTTACGCAACCTCATGAAGATGGGGTATGGTGGCTGGGACACGCCAGCGTGATGCTGCAGCTGGACGGCAATATCATCCTTACCGATCCGGTTTTTTCACGGCGCGCTTCTCCACTCCCTTTCCTGGGACCACAGCGCAAAACGCCTCCCGCTCTGTCAGTCGATCAACTCCATCAGCTTGATGCGGTCGTCATCTCCCATAATCATTACGATCATCTTGATGACGCGACCATTCGCCGTATTCTCAAACGCTTCCCCGAGGTCAGTTTTTTTGTTCCGCTGGGCCTGGCCGGCTGGTTTCGCCGCCGGGGGGGAAAACGCGTGGTTGAGCTCGACTGGTGGCAGAGCTTCACCTGGCAGGGGATGACGCTAACCGCCGTACCGGCACAGCACTGGAGTATGCGCACGCCATGGAACCGCAATCGCTCATTATGGTGCGGCTGGGTTATGGAAGGTCGACATCATCGTTTCTGGTTCAGCGGAGATACGGGGTATTCGCCCGAGCTGCTGTTGATACCTGAACGTCTGGGCCATATAGATGCTGCCGCGTTACCGATTGGAGCCTATGCCCCACGCTGGTTCATGGCTGTCCATCATATGGATCCGCAATCTGCGGTGGCATTGTGGCAGCAGCTGGGCTGCCCTCTGGCGTTTCCCATTCACTGGGGCGTGTTTGAACTGGCAGATGAATCCCTGGATGAACCTGTGCGGGAGTTAACTGACGCGCTAGATAATTTAGCACCAGTTAATCATTCTTTCAGGATACTGAAAGTTGGTGAATATTTATCCTTATAAACGAAGCGATAACGTAGTGCATATATTCTGTCTGTAAAAGCGTTCAGGAATGTTTTATTTTTATCGAAACGTTTTGCTTGCCTTCTTTTGATGCAGAGTCATAAAAATTTCATTATTTTGGTGCATAACACTGTTTATTAGTTGGTGCATTTTAATACAGGTCGGCGCGGGTTATTAACAGTGTTTTTTCTCTGAAACAATTTGGTCGCGTTACAATGATTTAAGCATAAGTTTTCACAAATTGTTCTAACTCAATCAGGACGTAAGATTTCTTTTCCCGGTTGCTGGACGCTTCGTAATGATTGAGCTATGTTAAAAAAGTCTTAGATTACAGCGCTTGTGAAAGCAACGCTGGGTCTTTGTTACGCAGCCGAGCTGTCTGTAAGTGATGCGCATAATTGTGCAAAACCTGACAGGCACTGTTCGAATTTGTGCGGCGGATCGAGACATGTTTAAAAATGGCTTGCCATATTAAACATAGTGTGTGATAACACGTTTTGGGTCAAACGAGGTACAGTTCTGTTTATGTGTGGCATTTTCAGTAAAGAAGTCCTGAGTAAACACGTTGTCGTTGAATACCGCTTCTCTGCCGAACCTTATATTAGTGCCTCATGCAGTAATGTCTCAGTTTTATCTCAGTTAATGCCTGCGGGCTAAGAAAACACTCTAAGGAATTTTGCAAAATGGCAAAGATTAAAGGTCAAGTTAAGTGGTTCAACGAGTCTAAAGGTTTTGGTTTCATTACTCCTGCTGACGGCAGCAAAGACGTGTTCGTACACTTCTCTGCAATCCAGGGTAACGGCTTCAAAACTCTGGCTGAAGGCCAGAACGTTGAGTTCGAAATTCAGGACGGCCAGAAAGGCCCAGCTGCAGTTAACGTAACTGCTATCTGATCGAACCGCTGCTGACTGAAGCGCTTAGCACTTCAATCTCAGACATAAAGCCTCGCATAACGCGGGGCTTTTTTATGTCCTTTATCTTTCAAAATATTACCATTTGCGGTCTTGTTAGTAACTTGTTGCAAAGCTGCGAGGTTAGTAGCACTGTTTTGCCACCTTAACCCCATCTTTTCCCGTTAAATCAGGGCGTTGTTTAACAGTCCTGGGGTTCAGGTGAAGAAGAAATTGATAACGACCGCTGGCAATTTCACGCCGGCGCGTTTTGTGCTGCTCTGTTTAGCTATTTTTTGTAGTCTGGCTTTTTTGCTGGGCCGCGTTGCCTGGCTGCAAATCATCAAGCCTGACAACCTGGTGAAGCAGGAAGATATGCGTTCCCTCCGCCAGCTGGCGATTGATGCGCCACGGGGCATGATAATGGATCGCGAAGGTCGCCCCCTGGCGGTGAGCGTGCCCGTCCGGGCCGTCTGGGCCGACCCTAAAACGGTGCTGGCAAAAGGGGGCGTTGGCGTTGATGAACGCTGGCAGGCGTTGGCAAATGCGCTGCATCTCTCCCTGGGCACACTTTCGGCGCGAATCAACGCCAACCCGCAGGGGCGTTTTATTTATCTTGCCCGTCAGGTCGATCCCGCACAGGCGAAGTGGATCGATAGGCTGAATCTGCCCGGCATCAATTTACGCGACGAGTCACGCCGTTTTTATCCTGCCGGCCATGTGGCAGCGAACCTGATTGGCTTCACCAATATTGACGGGCAGGGCATTGAAGGCGTGGAAAAAAGCTTTAACGCTCAGCTGACCGGTAAGCCGGGTGTGCGGCAGGTAAGGGAAGACCGATACGGTCGCGTGGTTGAAAACCTGACGGAAATGGCGCCTGCACCGGCGCATAACATCCAGTTAAGTATCGACGAGCGGCTGCAAACCATCACCGAAGATGCGCTCGATAATGCCGTGGCCTGGAACAAGGCCGAGTCTGGTGCATCGGTGCTAATTAATATTCCAACCGGGGAAATACTCGCCATGGCGAGCTATCCGGATTTCAACCCCAATAATCGGGAAGGCGCGACGATAAACGATTTCCGCAATCGCGCCATCAGCGATACGTTCGAGCCCGGTTCGACAGTCAAGCCGCTGGTGCTGATGACGGCCCTGCAGCAGGGCCTGGTCCAGCCAGACAGCGTGATTGATACTCACCCGTATACCCTTGACGGGCATCGTATCCGCGACGTGGGCTATTATCCTGAACTGACGATGACCGGGATCCTGCAAAAATCGAGCGACACCGGCGTGTCCCGACTGTCCCTGGCAATGCCTGTCCAGCATCTTATTGATACCTATCGAAACTTTGGGTTTGGCACGAATACGGGGCTTGGCTTAACGGGCGAGAGCGCGGGGCTGTTGCCAAATCGTAAATACTGGAGCCAGCTCGATCGTGCGACCTTTGCCTTCGGCTACGGGCTGATGGTGACGCCGCTCCAGCTGGCGCACGTCTACGCCACGATCGGCGGCTTCGGGCTCGAGCGACCTCTCTCGATTACGCGTATCGATCCACCCGTTATCGGGCACCGCGTCATGCCGGAAGAGATCGCACACGAGGTGGAACACATGATGGAGAGCGTTGCGCTGCCCGGCGGCGGGGGCGTTAAGGCCGCCGTTCGTGATTACCGGGTGGCGGTGAAAACCGGTACGGCGAAGAAAATTGACGACAGCGGGAAGTACGTCGATAAATACGTCGCCTATACGGCCGGCGTTGCGCCTGCCAGCGATCCGCGCTTTGCTCTGGTGGTGGTCATTAACGATCCGCAAAATGGCGCCTACTACGGCGGTGCCGTTTCCGCACCTGTATTCAGCGAGATTATGGGTAACGTGCTGCGTCTGGAGAATGTGAAACCTGACGGGTTACCGGCGGGTTCCGATCACCTTATCGTTATGCGTTAACCGGGCGTTTATAACCAGGGCGAATAGCGGTACACTTCGCCCTTTGATTATGCTCCGGAGTCACCATGTCCTTCAGCTGTCCCCTTTGCCACGCCCCCCTGACGCACTCAGATAAAAGCTATACCTGTCCGCAGGGGCATCAGTTTGATATGGCAAAAGAAGGCTACGTGAATCTTCTGCCCGTGCAGCATAAGCGCTCCCGCGATCCAGGCGACAGTGCAGAGATGATGCAGGCGCGTCGTGCGTTTCTGGATGCCGGGCACTATCTGCCGCTGCGGGAGACCGTCGCGCAGATGCTGAATGACATCCTGCCGGGTTCAGCCACCGCCATGCTCGATGTCGGCTGCGGGGAAGGCTACTACACCGCACGGTTTGCCCAGATCGCACGTGAGAAGGGCGCGTTGACATTCGGTCTGGACGTGTCGAAAGTGGCCATTCGCGCGGCGGCAAAGCGTTACGCTGACGTGACGTTCTGCGTGGCATCCAGCCACCGGCTGCCGTTTGACGATGCCAGCATGGATGCGGTTATCCGCATTTACGCGCCCTGCAAGGCGGAAGAGCTGGCTCGCGTGGTGAAACCGGGCGGATGGGTAGTCACCGTAACGCCGGGCCCGCGTCATCTGATGGAGCTGAAAGGGCTGATCTACGACGAAGTGCGACTGCATGCACCTCATTCTGAACAGCTGGCCGGTTTTACCCTGAAGCAGGAGCAAACCGTAGCGTATGAAATGACGCTGAAAGGGGAAGAAGCAACCGCGTTGCTGCAGATGACGCCGTTCGCGTGGCGGGCAAAACCGGAAGTGTGGGAAGCGTTAGCTGTACAATCAATATTTAACTGCCAGACGGATTTCAGTATCCACGTCTGGCAGCGCGAAGATTAACCGGCGAAGTGTGCCCAGAGGATCTGGGCACCAATGCCAATCAGCACAATTCCACCCAGGATCTCGGCGCGTTTACCCAGCAGCGGGCCGATAAACCGTCCAACCATCATGCCCAGCGTGGACATAATCAGCGTTGCGCAGCCGATGGCCAGCGCGGTGGCGATAATATTGACCTGCAGGAATGCCAGACCGACACCGACGGCCATCGCATCAAGGCTGGTGGCAATTGCCGTGGTGACCAGCAGCCAGAACCCGTGACGGTGCTGCGGCTCTTCGTCTTCATCATCACCGCCGCGAAAACCTTCAATCACCATTCGGCCACCGAGAAACACCAGCAGTACGAAGGCAATCCAGTGGTTCCACTCCAGCACGAACTGGCTGGCGAGCATGCCAAGACCCCAGCCGATAAGCGGCGTCAGCGTTTCGATAGCGCCAAAAATGAGGCCGGTACGCAGGGCTTCTGAGAACTTAGGTTTGTGGAGCGTGGCGCCTTTTCCGATGGAAGCCGCAAAAGCGTCCATGGACATGCCAAAAGCGAGGAGGATCGTAGCGGAGATATTCATAACAGCGTCCAGACCGGGGATATCCATATGACACATCACTGCCCCCAGTGAACAGCAGTTGATGTATCTATGGTCTCGCCTGATCGCACCGCACATAAGATGTGCTGTCAGCGATCCGTACGCGCCACGTTTTTCAACGAGTATGTTGACACGTACATTTCCTGCGAGCAGGAAATCGGCTACTCCCCAACGACGGGCGCAACCTTAACATATTTTGAGAATATAAAACAACAATGGAGAAGCATTATTTAAAATGCTTGTTGATAACGATTTTCATTTGTCTTTAAGCGTGAAGTTATCGTTAAAAAATAGAGAGAAAATTAACGAAAAGGATATAGCTTAGGCTATATTTCTTGCGCAAGATAAACACAGAATATAGCCATTGCTATATATGCAAATCATTGAGTTTTAAGAAGTAAGTTGTATATTTTTTCCAGGTCGTCAATATTCTTCACCCGAATAAGCAGGCGGCGTTGTTCTAATTGCATCACCAGCACACCGTCTTCGGATAAATTCATCTCTTTAATACGGTTATATTCTATCCACACATTGGCGAAGAAAAATCCGCGGGATTTAAAAATGATTTTCGGCGTGCGGATCCAGAACAGATAAACCGCCATTAATGCCAGCGCACATAATAACCATGTGGTTAATATTGCACCATGACTGGTGACGTTATTGTAAATAAGAATAACGATGAGACCCGCGAAGATAAACGCATCTACGCGCCCGCGTCGCAGAAGGGGAAGGGAGAGCAGCGTCTCGCCGTGACGGCGGGGCATGATGAACTCGTCATAGATCGCGTAAGCCAGAAGGGCAGCAATAAATAAAACCAGTACGATGTCCGTGACAGCCATTCATCCTCCAGATAAAAAAACCGGGGGCAAGCCCCCGGCCTATAGCATTGAAACTTACAGACCCAGCAGGCCGACTGCGTAGCCCGCGATACCGATGACGAAGAAGCCAACGATAATCCACAGCGGGTTTACTTTCTTACGCAGCAGCCACATGCAGGCGAAGGTCAACAGCAGCGGTACCAGGCCCGGCATCAGCTGGTCCAGAATCGTTTGTACAGTGGTGACGCGCGTCTGACCATCCTGCCCGGTGATGGTCGATACCACCAGCGGGATGTTCACGTGCGTCCACTTGTTAACCAGCGCCCCCATGACAAACAGGCCGAGGATTGACGCCCCCTCAGTCAGTTTCTGCAGGAAGCCGCCGCCCATGTCCTTAACGATGTCCACCCCTTTACGGTAGCCGTAGGCCACACCGTAGTAACGGGTCAGCAGGCGCACGGCGTTGAACAGGATGAAGAACAGCAGCGGGCCAAGCAGGCTGCCGCTCATCGCGATACCGGCACCCAGCGCCGCGAAGACCGGACGCACGGTACCCCAGAAGATTGGGTCACCGACACCGGCCAGCGGACCCATCAGGCCGACTTTGATACCGTTGATAGCACCGTCGTCAATCTCTGCGCCGTTCGCACGCTGTTCTTCCATCGCCAGCGTTACGCCCAGAACCGGAGCCGCTACGTAAGGATGGGTGTTAAAGAATTCCAGGTGACGCTTGATCGCCTGACGGCGTGCTTCGTTGTTTTCCGGGTACAGGCGCTTGATCGCCGGCACCATGGAGAAGCAGAAGCCCAGCGCCTGCATACGTTCGAAGTTCCATGAACCCTGAAACAGGTTAGAACGGATGAACACGCCACGAATATCACCCGGAGTGAGTTTTTTCTCGGTGGTAGTTTTTGTCATATCAACCATTTCGCTCACCTGCTAGTCCAGTTCGTTATCGAGATCGTTGTTACCAGCAGCCTGCGCTGGGGCACCCGCGACGCGGTTATATTTCGGGCTGAGCTGGATGTAGAGAATCGCCATTACCGCACCAATCACACCCAGTGCAACCAGGTTGAAGTTGGTGAAGGCAGCGGTCACGAAGCCGAGGTAGAAGAACGGCATCAGATAGCCTGCGCGCATCATGTTGATGACCATCGCATAACCGACGACCACGATCATGCCGCCCGCGATGTTCAGACCGCCGGTGACCACTTCTGGAATGGCGTTCAGCATGCTCTGCACTTCACTGGTACCAACAGAGATCGCCACGATAACCGCCGGGATCGCGATACGCATCGCCTGCAGGAACAGGGATGAAACGTGGATCCACGACAGTGCCGTGAGGTTGCCGTTTTCGGCCGCCTTATCCGCCGCGTGCTGGAAGGCAACGGTGATAGTACGAACGATGATGGTCAGAACCTGGCCTGCTGCAGCCAGCGGGATCGCCAGGGCGATACCGGCACCAATACTCTGGTGACCAGCAATAACCAGAACGGTCGAAATGATAGAGGCCAGCGCCGCATCGGGCGCAACCGCTGCGCCGATGTTCATCCAGCCCAGGGCGATCATTTCCAGGGTACCACCGATGATGATACCGGTTTTCATGTCACCCAGAACGGCCCCAATCAGCGTACAGGCCACCAGAGGGCGGTGGAACTGAAATTCATCAAGTACGGATTCCATACCCGCAATACATGCGACGACGAACACCAGCACAATCTGAAGAGTGGTAATCTCCATTGCACTTCTCCTATTACATAAACTTTATATGAGAACCGGCGCGGGCTTATTTCCCAACTTTGCCGATCAAATCCATCATTTTCAGTTTTTGATCCGTAGAAACCTTACGGGCTTCCAGTTCAATACCGCGCGCATTCAGCTTGTTGAATGCCTCGATATCTTTCGCATCGACTGAAATGGCGTTGTTGACCTGCGTTTTGCCCTGACGGAATGCCATACCACCGATGTTCACGGAGGTGATTTTCACGCCGCCTTCAACAATGCGCTCAACGTCTGTCGGGTTAGTGAACAGGAGCATTACGCGTTCACCCGCGTATTTCGGGTTGTTGTAAACGCGGATCATCTTGGCGACATCCACGACGTGCGCGGTAACGCCAGGAGGAGCAACCTGAGTCAGAAGGGTTTTACGTACGGTATCGGCGGCCACTTCGTCGCTGACCACGATAATGCGTCGAACGTTGGTCTCTTTGGTCCAGCGCGTGGCGACCTGGCCGTGGATTAAGCGGTCATCAATACGCGCAAGGCCGATGACCATGTAATCGTTCGGACCCATCGGTTTTGCAGGTGCTGCCGCTTTTGGTGCCGCTGCAGGTGCAGGGGCAGGTTTTTCAACCGGCTGCGCTTTCAGGGCTTTTACCCCTTCGCGACCGGTTTCAACGGCCAGCGCCACCAGCTCATCGAACGCCGGATTGTCGTCGCGCGCCATGAAGGTTTCCACCAGCATGGGAATATTAACCCCGGCGACAACTTCATAGTGCTCTTTATCGACGACAATGCGGCTGGCGGCATTGAACGGGCTGCCGCCCCATGTATCAACGAGAAACAGCACGCCTTTGCTGGTATCCAGCTTCGCGAGTTGAGCGTTGTACTTCTCTATCAGCGTCTCGGCGTTTTCACCGGGAACGAAATCGATCCAGCCGACGTTTTCCTGCTCGCCCAACAGCATCTCTGCCGTTTTGAGTAGCTGCTCAGCAGCCCAACCATGTGTGCCTATGACAATAGCAATGGTCACTTGCTACCTCCTTTTATTATCATTAATACGCCTGCCAGGCAGCCGTACTGAGAATCGTATTGGCGAACCGAATCGATTCAGATAAGGGTTAGAGTTCAAAAAAACTAAGACTTCCGCGAATTATTTTAGATAGTGAAAAAATAATTTATGTGATGAAGATCCGTAATTTAGCCACGCGTTACAGATTTATCTGTAGCGTAAAGCCGCTGTGTTACAGAACTTTGCAAAGGAACGTAAATCTTTGCTAAAAACACAGTGTCTCTGATATGTTTAGCCTCCGTTTAATCGTTCAGGAGTATAGGGTTACAGCCCACTATATGGACCGTCACCGACGTCAGTCATCAACCAGGCCATTTCGCGCCTTATTCACCGGCGATCCTCGCCACGTATCGACTCTGTTTACCTCTGTTTTGCCCACGTTGAGTGGGGCACCGTTTCGTCATTCCTTTAGCAGGAGCTTGTCATGGAATTCTTAATGGACCCGTCAATCTGGGTGGGATTGCTCACGCTGGTGGTGCTGGAGATTGTTCTCGGCATTGATAACCTGGTGTTTATCGCCATCCTTGCGGACAAACTGCCGCCAAAACAGCGTGATAAAGCGCGTCTGATTGGTCTCTCGCTGGCGCTGGTTATGCGACTGGGGCTGCTCTCCGTCATCTCCTGGATGGTCACACTGACCAAACCGCTGTTCTCCGTCATGGATTACACCTTCTCCGGGCGTGATTTAATCATGCTGATCGGGGGAATATTCCTGCTTTTCAAAGCGACGACGGAGCTACACGAGCGGCTGGAAAACCGTCAGCACGATGATGGGCACGGTAAAGGCTATGCCAGCTTCTGGGTGGTGGTGCTGCAGATTGTGGTGCTTGATGCAGTCTTCTCGCTGGATGCGGTGATCACGGCGGTCGGCATGGTGAATCATCTGCCGGTAATGATGGCGGCTGTTGTCATTGCGATGGCGGTCATGCTGCTGGCCTCGAAGCCGCTGACGCGCTTCGTCAACCAGCATCCGACGGTGGTCGTGCTGTGTCTGAGCTTCCTGCTGATGATTGGTCTGAGCCTGGTGGCGGAAGGTTTTGGCTTCCATATTCCGAAAGGCTACCTGTACGCCGCGATTGGCTTCTCGATTCTGATCGAGCTGTTCAACCAGATTGCGCGCCGTAACTTTATTAAGCAGCAGTCGAATCAGCCGCTGCGCGCCCGTACCGCAGACGCGATTCTGCGCCTGATGGGCGGTCGTCGTCAGGTGAACGTCCAGTCTGATTCCGAAAACCATAACCCGGTTCCGGTCCCGGAAGGGGCGTTTGTGGAACAAGAGCGCTACATGATTAACGGCGTGCTCTCCCTGGCCTCCCGTTCGCTGCGCGGCATCATGACGCCGCGCGGGGAGATCAGCTGGGTTGATGCTAACCTGAGCGTCGATGAAATTCGCCAGCAGCTGCTCTCTTCTCCGCACAGCCTGTTCCCGGTGTGTCGCGGAGAGCTGGATGAGATCATCGGCGTGGTGCGGGCAAAAGAGATGCTGGTGGCCCTGGAAGAGGGCGTCAACGTGGAAGCCGTTGCCGCTGCGTCGCCTGCGATTGTCGTGCCGGAAACGCTGGATCCTATCAACCTGCTCGGAGTGCTGCGCCGCGCTCGCGGTAGCTTTGTTATCGTCACCAACGAGTTTGGCGTGGTGCAGGGGCTGGTTACGCCGCTGGACGTGCTGGAAGCGATTGCCGGTGAATTCCCGGATGCCGACGAAACGCCAGAGATCGTTGCCGACGGTGAAGGCTGGCTGGTTAAAGGTACCACCGACCTGCACGCGCTCTCGCACACGCTGGGGCTGGAAAACGTGATCAACGATGAAGAAGACATCGCGACCGTTGCCGGTCTGGTTATCGCCGTTAATGGACAGATCCCGCGCGTCGGCGATGTGATCGAGCTGGCGCCGCTGCACATTACGATCGTTGAAGCCAACGACTATCGCGTTGATATGGTTCGCATTGTTAAAGAACAATCTGCCCACGACGAAGATGAGTAAGCCGGCTTAGCGCAGCGGCATTAAGGGCACGATGTGCCCGTTATGATGCGCTGGCGGGGATGAACTTCCCGCCAGCCACTTCGGAAAATCCCGTAGCGGCATGGGCCGCGCATAGAAAAAACCCTGCAGGACAGGCACGCCATGGCGGCGCAAGTAGCGCGCCTGCTCCTCCGTCTCGACCCCTTCAGCCACCAGTTCAATATTCAACCGCTGTCCCAGCGCAATAATCATATCCGTCACCGTCGAGTTCACGGCGTCGGTACCGATGGCGGTGGTAAACGACTGGTCGATTTTCAGCACGTCCGGGTGCAGCTTTTCAAGCCAGGAGAGGGAGCTGTTCCCGGTACCAAAATCGTCGATGGCGAGCTTCACCCCTTTGCGATGCAGTTCGCGCACGATGCGATAATCCGCATCCAGCAGCGCATCCCGTTCCGTGAGTTCAATCACCAGCTGCTGGCGCGGACCGGCGCTGAACCAGAGGCGGTTCAGGTCCTGTATCAATGCCGCGTGACGAAAATGGCTGGCGGCGACGTTAATACCAATGTGAAAACCGGCGCTGGAAGGGAAGTAGCCTATCTGGCGCACCGTTTCGGCGATGACATAGCGGGTCAGGGGGACAATCTGGTTATGCTCTTCTGCCAGAGGGATAAACACCTCCGGGGTGATCCAACCCTGACGGGGATTATTCCAGCGCAGCAGGATCTCCACGCCGGTGCACGCCTGGGTACGGGCATTCACCAGCGGCTGGCAGAAAAGCTCAAATTCCCGCGCCGCAATGCCCATATCGATCTCCCACGTAAAGCTCATCCGGTTTGCCGTTGCCAGCCAGGCGAGATAGCCCAGCAGCAGGCTGAGCATCACCCCCAGCGGCAGCTGGGCTGGCAGGCTTTTTAAGGCTAACTCTCCAGGGCCTGGCCCGCTGACCGTAATGGTGAAAGGATTTCGGGTTGATGATTGCCGGAAAAGAGAGCCCTCCTCATCAAACGTCAGGCTGTCGCTGACGCGTTGTCCATAGCGCAAAAAGCGATCGCCTACGGTCAGCGCCACGTCAGTGATGAGCGGGCGCTGGGGCTCGAGGATCATTTTGGCGATCAGATCGATATTGATGATTTCGATAACGCCAGCTTCACCGTCCTGTGAGACGGGATACCACTGGATCAATATCGGGCTACCCTTAAGCAGCCACTGGTCGCTCGATAAAATCAGCTTCGCCGTGCTGGCTGGGAGTTCTTTCAGGAAGTCGCGAACGGGCACATTGCGGCTCCCGAAAATACTTGAGCAATACAGGATACCCTCGTTAATCAGGGCGATGGAGCGTACCGTCTGCAAAATGGCGGCCTGCTTTCGCAGCGCCAGGTGCGCCTGCGGGCAGGGCTGCCCTACCAGGGGCTGCAGCACGCTGCGGCGGTTCTCTAAAGAAAGCAGGACGTTATCAAGGGCGCGAACGGTATGGCTGGTAAAATCGAGGATCCGCTGTTGGTTAACATTGCGCTGTGAAATAAAGCGAATGCCTAACGTCAGGATGAGCGTGAGGAGCGCAACCGTGACACAGACGATAACGCGTTTTCGGCGATAGTTTTTAATGATCGTTTGTGCAGTTTGCATGAACGGTCGCCTGATAAGCCACCAGCCACAAAAGCCGGACGCAACAGTAAAAGTGTAGTGGGGAAAGCAGAAGGAGACGAGAAAGAAGAGGGAAATTCGCCCATCCGTTGCAGATGGGCGAAAGGCAGTATTAGTCGCACTGCACCTTAATGGCCAGGCCACCGCGGGACGTCTCGCGGTATTTCGCGTTCATGTCCTTGCCGGTTTCGTACATGGTTTCAATCACCTTATCCAGCGATACGCGAGGTTCGCTGGTACGGCGCATCGCCATACGTGAGGCGTTGATGGCTTTCACAGAGGCAATCGCGTTACGCTCGATGCACGGCACCTGCACCTGGCCCGCGACCGGGTCACAGGTCAGACCGAGGTTATGTTCCATACCGATTTCCGCCGCCACGCAGACCTGCTCAGGGCTTGCGCCCAGCAGCTCTGCCAGACCTGCCGCCGCCATGGAGCAGGCAACGCCCACTTCACCCTGACAGCCCACTTCCGCACCGGAGATGGAGGCGTTCATTTTGTACAGCGCACCGATGGCACCTGCCGCCAGGAAATAGCGGATGTAGATGTCCGGCGTTACGGGCTCAATAAAGTGATCGTAATACGCCAGCACTGCCGGAACGATACCGCAGGCGCCGTTGGTTGGCGCCGTCACGACGCGTCCACCTGCGGCGTTCTCTTCGTTAACCGCCAGGGCAAACATGTTTACCCAGTCGACCACGTTCATCGGGTCGTTGGAGAACTTGTCCGTGGTCACCAGCATACGGCGCAGGGCAGAGGCACGACGCGGTACGCGCAGTGGACCCGGCAGAACGCCTTCGGTGTTCATCCCGCGGTCGATACAGGCGCGCATGGTTTGCCAGACGTTCGCAAAATAGTCTTCAATCTCTTTTTTGCTGTGCAGGGCCAGTTCGTTCTGCATCACCATGCCGGACAGTGAAAGACCGGTCTCTTTGCAGTAGCCCAGCATTTCTGTAGCCGATTTGAACGGGTACGGTACGCTGACGTCGCCGACGCTGTCTTTGCCAAAATGCTCTTCATCCACGATGAAGCCACCGCCGATGGAGTAGTACGTTTTGCTGTAAATCTCTTTTTCACCGCTGTAAGCGTGAATGGTCATGCCGTTTTCATGCAGCGGCAGGTTGTCGCTACGGAAACGCATGCCGTCATCCTGCGGGAAATCGACTTCCTGCTGACCGTTTGCCAGCAGCAGGCGGCCGCGTGTTTCCACGTCGCGGATGAATGCCGGGATGGCATCAATATCTACGGTATCCGGCATATTGCCTGCCAGACCCATAATAATGGCGATATCGGTGTGGTGGCCTTTACCCGTTAATGACAGCGAGCCGTAAACATCCACGGCGACACGGGTAACGCTTTCCAGTAATCCTTTTTCGACCAGATCATCGACGAACTGTTTACCGGCCTTCATCGGGCCAACAGTATGGGAAGACGAAGGGCCAATTCCCACTTTGAACATGTCGAATATACTAATCACTTTCACACTCCTGACAGGGTTACCGGGGTTCCAGTAACGATGTTATAACTGCGCATAGTGTAAGAGGGAACACCGACCTCGGCTTAACTATTCACATGAATTAAACTAATGGTTAACGATGGGTTTTGCTAATAGCGCGACGCGGATCGCAAACCTGCGAAAAAGGGTGGAATGTAAAGTATAGTCAAGGTTTCAGGCCGATTTGCAGCGCCAGTTCACGAATGATGCCCGCCGTCATGCCCCAGACAAAATAATGCTGATACCAGGACAACCAGACCCGATGGTCATGCCCCCGTCGATGGATATCGAGCGGATGATAGCGGCTGAGCCGGAGCGCCTCTTCGAGCGGCATTTCAAACACCGCTGAAACTTCATCGACGCTGGCATGATACTGCAGGCCAGGCGGGATAATGCCGACCACCGGCGTGACCTGAAAACCGGTAACGCTGTCGACGGGCGGCAGCACGCCAATGATCTCAACGGCCTCCGGCGGAATGGCAACCTCTTCCTGCGCTTCCCGCAGCGCGGCGGCAATCAGCGAGGCGTCGGAGCTGTCCACTGCGCCACCCGGAAAGGCGACCTGACCCGCGTGCTTACGTAAATGGGGAGAACGCTGGGTGAGCAGCAGGCCCGGCTGCGCGCGACGCACGACCGGGATCAGCACGGCCGCCTGACGCTGATTGAGCGCTTCGCGGTTGACCTGCGGTCGTAAAAGCTGAAAACGAGATAAAAAATCGTCCAGCGTCAGGTTCTCTTTTTCCACCCGTGATTACTCCAGTTGTTTCAGGATACGGTTAACTTTATCAAAGGTTTCCTGATATTCCGCATCGACCTGGCTATCGGCAACAATGCCGCCCCCGGCCGAGCAGTAAAGGTTTCCGTCGCAGGCCGTCAGCGTGCGAATGGTAATGCTGGTATCCATGGTGCCGCACAGGCTGATATAGCCGATGCTGCCGCACCAGGCGTTGCGGCGGTGCGGCTCCAGCTCGTCAATGATCTCCATCGCCCGTACCTTTGGCGCGCCGGTGATGGAGCCGCCCGGAAACGCGGCGCGGAGCAGATCGCAGGCGGTGCGAGAGGCGGGTAGACGCGCGGTAATGGTACTGACCAGATGATGTACCGCCGGGAAAGGCTCGACGACAAACAGTTCCGGCACGCGCACGCTGCCAGGTTCAGCGACGCGGCCAATGTCGTTACGCATCAGATCGACAATCATCAGGTTCTCGGCGTGGTCTTTCGGCGAGGCGGCGAGCTTTTCCGCCTGCTGGCGATCGGCATCGGGGTCCGCAAGACGCGGTAACGTGCCTTTAATCGGACGGGTTTGAATCGTACCCTCGGCCAGATGGATAAAGCGCTCGGGTGACAGGCTGAGTATGGCCCCCTGTTCCAGACGGACAAACGCGCTGAACGGCGCCTTGTTGCTGGCGTTAAGACGGGTAAACGCCTGCCACTCATCTCCCCGGTATGTCGACTGGAAGCGCTGGGCGAGGTTAACCTGGTAGCAGTCACCGCTTTGCAGGTACGCCTGAACGCGCGCGAATTTTTCGGCATACTCCGCTGCGGTCATGTTCGAGCGCCAGCCAGAGGTAAGGGTAAACGTCTCTGCCGGGGCAGGCCGTTGCGCCTCCAGCCACGCCAGACGCGCCTGCACGTCATGATGGCTCAGCAGGGAAACCGTTTTTTTCTGATGATCGACAATTAACGCCCAGTCATACAGCCCCACGGCCATGTCTGGCAGGGAAATATCAGCCTGCGCATGCTCCGGCAGCGTTTCGAAACGGCGACCCAGATCGTAGCCAAACAGACCCAGCGCGCCCCCCTGAAAAGGGAGGTCCGGGTTCGGCGCGGCAGATAAGCCCAGCGCGTTAATGGCCTGCTGCAGCTGCTTCAGGGGATCGTCCGTTAACGACAGGTCATCGGTTGTCAGCGTCTTTAGCGGATCGGCCACCAGAATATCGAAGCGGCTATAGGGATGGTCCGCATGGCCAGAATGCAGCAGCATCGCAAACGGAAGATGGCTCAGGCGGGCAAACCAGAATTCAGCGGCGTC
The DNA here is from genome assembly GCF_020149545.1 of Enterobacter cloacae complex sp. ECL352. Classification (NCBI taxonomy): domain Bacteria; kingdom Pseudomonadati; phylum Pseudomonadota; class Gammaproteobacteria; order Enterobacterales; family Enterobacteriaceae; genus Enterobacter; species Enterobacter cloacae complex sp. ECL352. The sequence continues at coordinate 420,571 of NZ_CP083709.1, read as the reverse complement.
TGCACGCCAGGGCAAGGTAATAACAGTGGGGAAGCGCATGTTCATGTGTGGCATACTACCGGGCAGCGTGAAATAATTAGCGCGAATAATTTAGCAGGAGTTGACGATGTTTGCAGGTTTACCTTCTCTGAGCCATGAACAGCAGCAGAAAGCGGTTGAGCGAATTCAGGAACTGATGTCCCAGGGGATGAGCAGCGGACAGGCGATTACGGTTGTCGCCGAGGAGATTCGCGCCAGTCATTCCGGCGAGCGGATCGTGGCGCGATTCGAAGAGGAAGATCCAGAAGAGTAATCGGGCTTACACCGCCGCGATAATCTTAATCTCTACCTTATATTCCGGCTTCATCAGCGTGGCCTGTACGGTACAGCGTTCAGGCGCGTGACCCGCCACCACCCATGCATCCCAGGCTTTGTTCATCGCCGCGAAATCGTCTTTGTTTGCCAGGAAAATCGTCGCATCCAGAATGCGGGATTTGTCGCTGCCCTGTTTTTCCAGCACCGCATCAATCTGCGCCAGGGTATTAGCCGTCTGCTCGAACGCATCCGCGTCCAGGTTAGCCGGTACGCCGGTGTAGTAGAGCGTCTGGTTATGGATCACCACATCAGACCAGCGGGCTTCGGCATCAATGCGCACAATTGTCATAAACGTTTCCTCGTTATTTTTCGTCGTCAGGCGGCAAGACTGCCATATTGTTCTCGTGTCGTCACTATTTGGGGTGGCACAGGAGAGGATGGGCTGACATAATCCCTGTGCAAAAATACAGTGAGAGAGCACCGTGGCAGACGATTTTTCCCCTGAAGGTCAATTAGCGCAGGCTATTCCCGGCTTCAAGCCCCGTGAGCCTCAGCGCCAGATGGCGCACGCCGTTGCACGCGCCATCGATAAGGCTCAGCCGCTGGTGGTCGAGGCCGGAACCGGTACGGGTAAAACGTATGCTTACCTTGCTCCGGCGCTGCGCGCGAAGAAGAAGGTGATTATTTCCACCGGTTCGAAGGCGCTGCAGGATCAGCTCTACAGCCGCGATTTGCCCACGGTGGCGAAAGCGCTGAAATACAAGGGGCGTCTGGCCCTGCTGAAGGGACGCTCCAACTATCTCTGCCTGGAACGTCTTGAGCAGCAGGCGCTGGCGGGCGGCGACCTGCCGGTGCAAACCCTCAGCGACGTCATTATCCTTCGCGCCTGGGCGAACCAGACCGAAGAGGGTGATATCAGCACCTGCGCGAGCGTGCCGGAAGACTCGCCTGCCTGGCCGCTGGTGACCAGCACCAACGACAACTGCCTCGGCAGCGACTGCCCGCTGTATAAAGACTGCTTTGTGGTGAAAGCGCGCAAAACGGCGATGGACGCGGATGTGGTGGTGGTGAACCACCATCTGTTCCTCGCGGATATGGTCGTCAAGGACAGCGGTTTCGGCGAGCTGATCCCGGAGGCGGACGTGATGATCTTCGACGAAGCCCACCAGCTTCCGGACATCGCCAGCCAGTATTTCGGCCAGTCGCTTTCCAGCCGCCAGCTTCAGGATCTGGCGAAAGATTTCACCATTGCTTACCGGACCGAACTCAAAGATACCCAGCAGCTGCAGAAGTGCGCCGACCGTCTGGCCCAAAGCGCGCAGGATTTCCGCTTACAGCTTGGCGAGCCGGGCTATCGCGGTAACCTGCGCGAGCTGCTGGCGGACAAAAACATCCAGCGCGCGCTGTTGCTGCTCGATGATGCCCTCGAACTCTGCTACGACGTGGCAAAACTGTCGCTTGGCCGTTCCGCGCTGCTGGACGCGGCCTTCGAACGCGCCACGCTCTATCGCGGGCGGCTCAAACGGCTGAAAGAGATTAACCAGCCGGGGTTCAGCTACTGGTATGAGTGCACCTCGCGGCATTTCACCCTGGCGCTCACGCCGCTGACGGTAGCGGATAAATTTAAAGAGGTGATGGCGCAAAAACCGGGAAGCTGGATCTTCACCTCGGCAACCCTGTCGGTGAATGACGATCTGCATCACTTCACGGAACGTCTTGGCATTGAGGATGCGGAATCGCTGCTCCTGCCGAGCCCGTTCGATTACGAAAAACAGGCGCTGCTCTGCGTGCCTCGTAATCTGCCGCTGCCGAACCAGCCGGGTGCGGCGCGCCATCTGGCCGCGATGTTAAAACCGATGATCGAGGCCAACAACGGCCGCTGCTTTATGCTCTGTACCTCTCACGCCATGATGCGTGACCTCGCCGAGCAGTTCCGCGCCACCATGACGCTGCCGGTGCTGCTGCAGGGTGAAACCAGTAAAGGCCAGCTGTTACAGCAGTTTGTCAGCGCCGGAAATGCCCTGCTGGTAGCAACCAGCAGCTTCTGGGAAGGGGTGGACGTGCGCGGCGATACGCTCTCGCTGGTAATTATTGATAAGCTGCCGTTTACCTCTCCGGACGACCCGCTGCTGAAGGCGCGGATGGAAGACTGCCGTCTGCGCGGGGGCGATCCTTTCGATGAGGTACAGCTGCCGGATGCGGTGATTACCCTCAAGCAGGGGGTAGGGCGATTAATCCGCGACGTCACCGATCGCGGAGTGCTGGTCATTTGCGATAACCGGCTGGTGATGCGCCCTTACGGAGCGACCTTCCTTGCAAGCCTGCCGCCCGCGCCGCGGACGCGGGACATAAAACGCGCGGTGCGTTTCCTGGCAAACCCAACGGCGGAGTAATTTACCCCGGAGTGTGCTAAGATGCGCGCCATTTTGTGACTGACCCTTGCGAGAGCGCGACGACTGATGCGAATTCTGGCTATTGATACCGCGACAGAGGCTTGCTCTGTCGCTCTGTTGAACGACGGTGCTGTTTCTGCTCATTTCGAAGAGTGCCCACGGGAACACACCCAACGCATTCTGCCCCTGGTAAAAGCCATTTTAACCCAGGGCAACACCTCCTTAACCGACCTCGACGCGCTGGCCTTTGGCCGTGGCCCCGGCAGCTTTACGGGCGTACGTATCGGGATTGGTATTGCGCAGGGGCTGGCGCTGGGCGCCGAACTGCCGATGATCGGCGTCTCTACCCTCGCCACTATGGCCCAGGGCGCATGGCGCATGACCGGGGCAACGTGCGTGCTGGCCGCGATTGATGCCCGCATGGGCGAGGTTTACTGGGCCGAATACACCCGCGACGAGCAGGGCGTGTGGCACGGCGAAGAGACGGAAGCCGTGCTCAAGCCGGAAGCGGTCACTGAGCGGCTGCAGCAGCTCTCCGGCGAGTGGGCAACCGTCGGCACCGGCTGGCCGGCGTGGCCTGACATGGCAAACGACACCGGGGTGACGCTGGTGGACGGCAACATGCTGCTGCCGGCTGCGGAAGATATGCTTCCGATTGCCTGCCAGCTGCTCGCGGCAGGAAAAACCGTTGCCGTTGAACACGCGGAGCCGGTTTATTTGCGAAACACCGTTGCGTGGAAGAAACTTCCGGGCCGCGAGTGAATCTCAGTAACAGGAACTGAGAAAAAGGAGTCGCATCATGGCGGTTCGAACTAAAGTAGTACGCCTTATTATGGCAGGCGCAGTTGCCATAGCACTGAGCGGATGCGTTTCCGTTCCTGATGCGATTAAGGGCAGCAGCCCGACGCCACAGCAGGATCTGGTTCGGGTGATGAATGCGCCTGAGCTTTACGTCGGCCAGGAAGCGCGCTTTGGCGGTAAGGTCATAGACGTACAAAACCAGCAGGGGAAAACCCGCCTCGAGATCGCGACCGTTCCGCTGGACAGCGGCGCGCGGCCGGTACTGGGTGAGGCCTCTCGCGGACGTATCTATGCGGACGTCAGCGGTTTCCTCGATCCGGTCGATTTTCGCGGGCAGCTGGTGACCGTCGTCGGGCCGATTACCGGCGCCGTGCAGGGCAAAATCGGCAGCACGCCGTATAAATTTATGACCATGCAGGTCAACGGGTATAAACGCTGGCGGCTGGCACAGCAGGTGATCATGCCGCCTCAGCCGATGGATCCGTGGATGTGGGGTCCACATCCTTATCGTTACGGCTACCCGGGCTGGGGCTGGTATAACCCGGGTCCTGCACAGGTTCAGACGATCGTTACTGAGTAACTTACTGTTATTGTTAGAAAAGAGACAGCGGCTCAGCCGCTGTCTCTGTTTTTTTACGGATAAAACGAAAAAAAAGAGTGACGCGCTTCGCAACCTTAAATCTGAACAATTAATAAACTGGTACGCTGAGTTAATATAATGTTAACAAACTGTTTATTATCGGGGTTGTGATGACGACGAACACTCATTTCAGAGGTGATGCATTGAAGAAGGTTTGGCTTAACCGTTATCCCGCAGATGTTCCTGCTGAGATCAATCCTGACCGTTATCAATCCCTGGTGGAATTATTTGAACACTCGGTAAGGCGCTACGCGGACCAGCCCGCATTCGTGAATATGGGCGAGGTCATGACGTTCCGTAAGCTTGAGGAGCGTAGCCGCGCGTTTGCGGCGTATCTGCAGGAAGGGCTGGGGCTGCAAAAAGGGGACCGCGTCGCGCTGATGATGCCGAACCTGCTGCAATACCCGGTGGCGTTGTTCGGTATCCTGCGAGCCGGGATGATTGTCGTCAACGTTAACCCCTTGTATACCCCGCGCGAGCTGGAGCATCAGCTGAACGACAGCGGCGCGGCCGCGATTGTCATTGTGTCCAACTTCGCCCATACGCTGGAAAAAGTGGTCGACAAAACCCAGGTTAAACACGTCATCCTGACGCGCATGGGGGATCAACTCTCGACCGCCAAAGGCACGCTGGTTAACTTTGTCGTTAAATACGTCAAGCGCCTGGTGCCAAAATACCACCTGCCGGACGCCATCTCCTTCCGCCGCGCGCTGCATGCGGGCTACCGTATGCAGTATGTGAAACCCGAAGTGGTCGCGGAAGATCTTGCGTTTCTGCAATACACGGGCGGGACCACCGGCGTCGCCAAAGGGGCCATGCTTACCCACCGCAATATGCTGGCAAACCTTGAACAGGTGAACGCCACCTACGGGCCGCTTCTGCATCCGGGCAAAGAAGTGGTGATCACCGCGCTTCCGCTGTATCACATCTTTGCGCTGACCATGAACTGCCTGCTGTTTATTGAACTGGGTGGTCAGAACATCCTCATCACCAACCCGCGCGATATCCCGGGTCTGGTGAAAGAGCTGGCGAAATACCCGTTCACCGCCATGACGGGGGTGAACACCCTGTTTAACGCGCTGCTTAATAACAAAGAGTTCCAGCAGCTGGATTTCTCCACGCTGCATCTCTCTGCGGGCGGCGGCATGCCGGTTCAACAGGCGGTCGCCGAGCGCTGGGTGAAGCTCACCGGTCAGTATTTGCTGGAAGGCTATGGGCTGACGGAATGTGCTCCGCTGGTCAGCGTGAACCCACACGATATCGACTATCACAGTGGAAGCATTGGTCTGCCGGTTCCTTCCACCGAGGCCAAACTGGTCGATGATAACGATAACGAAGTCGCGCCGGGCGAGCCGGGTGAGCTTTGCGTCAGAGGTCCGCAGGTGATGCTGGGTTACTGGCAGCGTCCCGATGCGACCGACGAAATCATCAAAGACGGCTGGCTGCACACCGGTGATATTGCGGTAATGGATGACGAGGGCTTCCTGCGCATCGTCGATCGCAAGAAAGACATGATCCTGGTCTCCGGCTTCAACGTCTATCCGAATGAGATCGAAGACGTGGTTATGCAGCACAGCGGCGTACTCGAGGTGGCGGCGGTCGGCGTCCCTTCCGGCAGCAGCGGTGAAGCGGTGAAGATATTTGTGGTCAAAAAAGATCCTTCCCTGACGGAGGAGGCGCTGGTAACGTTTTGCCGTCGTCAGCTGACGGGCTACAAGGTGCCGAAGCTGGTTGAATTCCGCGATGAGCTGCCGAAATCCAACGTCGGAAAGATATTACGACGAGAATTACGTGACGAAGCCCGTGGCAAAGTAGACAATAAGGCCTGAGCTTCACGCTAATCGCCCAGACGCCGGTTAAGCCGGCGTTTTTTATGGGCGCAAACAAAAGAGAACCCGTTTTGAATTACCAGATGATCACGACCAACGACGAGCTGGCTTCGCTGTGCGAAGTGACGCGCGACTTTCCTGCCATTGCCCTGGATACCGAGTTTGTCCGTACCCGGACCTATTATCCGCAGCTGGGTTTGATTCAGATGTACGACGGTAAACACGTGTCGCTGATTGACCCTCTCGGCATTACCGACTGGACGCCGATGCGTAACTTGCTGCTCGATACCGCCGTGACGAAATACCTGCACGCAGGCAGTGAGGATCTGGAAGTCTTTCTGAACACCTTTGGCATCATGCCCCAGCCGCTGATTGACACGCAGATCCTCGCGGCATTCAGCAATCGTCCGCTCTCCTGGGGCTTTGCTGCCATGGTGGAGGAGTATACGGGCCTGACGCTGGATAAAAGCGAATCCCGTACCGACTGGCTGGCGCGCCCGCTTACAGAGCGTCAGCTGGAGTATGCGGCGGCAGACGTGTTTTACCTGCTGCCGATTGCGGGACAGCTGATGAAAGAGGCGGAAGCCTCCGGTTGGCTCGCTGCTGCGCTGGACGAGTGCCGTATGACCCAGCAGCGTCGTCAGGAAGTGGTTGACCCGAAAGAGGCCTGGCGCGATATCAGTAACGCCTGGCAGTTGCGCACGCGTCAGCTGGCATGCCTGCAGCTGCTGGCAGACTGGCGCTTGCGTAAAGCGCGGGAGCGCGATCTGGCCGTTAACTTTGTTGTTCGCGAAGAGCATCTCTGGGCAGTCGCGCGCTATATGCCTGGCAGCCTGGGCGAGCTGGACAGCATTGGGCTTTCGGGCAGCGAGATCCGCTTCCATGGTAAAACCCTGCTGGCGCTGGTCGCCAAAGCGCAGGAGCTGCCGGAAGATGCGCTGCCGGAACCGCTGCTGAACCTGATGGACATGCCGGGCTATCGCAAAGCGTTTAAGGATATCAAAGCGCTGGTGCAGGCGGTTGCAACGGAAAGCAAGCTGAGCGCGGAACTGCTCGCCTCACGTCGTCAGATTAACCAGCTGCTGAACTGGCACTGGAAGCTGAAGCCGCAGAATGGCGTGCCGGAGATGATGGCGGGATGGCGCGGGGAATTGATGGCCGATCGCCTGAATACGCTGCTGGACGGTTACCCGCGATAAAAAAATATGCCGGGCGATATACCCGGCATATTTCCCCGGTGGCGCTGCGCTTACCGGGGCGGCGAAAACACAAACCTACGGACGCGACTCTTCCGCTTCCGGGAGCGTAACGTTCAGCTCCAGAATCGAAATATCCCCGTCTTTTTGTTCCAGCTGCACCGTGACCATCTCCGGGTCAATCTGCACATACTTACAGATCACTTCCAGAATGTCCTTGCGCAGCTGCGGCAGGTAGTGAGGCTCGGCGTCGCTACGACGACGCTCCGCAACGATAATTTGCAGACGTTCTTTTGCGATGTTGGCGGTGTTCTTTTTCCGCGAGAGAAAAAAGTCCAGTAATGCCATAACTTATCCTCCGAACAGGCGTTTGAGGAAACCTTTCTTCTCTTCTTCAATGAAGCGGAAAGGACGTTCTTCTCCCAGCAGACGGTCAACGGTATCGGCGTAAGCTTTACCTGCATCTGCCAATGTATCAAGGATCACTGGCTCGCCCTGGTTAGAGGCGCGTAACACGGACTGATCTTCCGGGATAACGCCCACCAGCTTAATGCGCAGGATCTCCAGCACGTCTTCCATGCTCAGCATGTCACCTTTGTTCACGCGGCCCGGATTGTAGCGAGTGAGCAGCAGGTGTTCTTTAATCGGGTCTTCGCCATTTTCCGCACGACGGGATTTAGAGGCGAGGATGCCCAGAATGCGGTCTGAGTCACGCACGGATGAAACTTCAGGGTTAGTGGTGATGATCGCTTCATCAGCGAAGTAGAGCGCCATCAGGGCACCGGTTTCGATGCCGGCAGGGGAGTCGCAGACAATGAAGTCGAAATCCATTTTTTTCAGATCGTCGAGCACCTTTTCCACGCCTTCACGGGTCAGGGCGTCTTTGTCACGCGTCTGAGAAGCCGGGAGAATGTAGAGGTTCTCGGTGCGCTTGTCTTTGATCATCGCCTGGTTAAGCGTGGCATCGCCCTGAATGACGTTTACGAAGTCATACACGACGCGACGCTCACATCCCATGATGAGGTCGAGGTTACGCAGACCGATATCGAAGTCGATAACGATGGTTTTCTTTCCCTTCTGGGCCAAACCAGTAGCGATGGCCGCGCTGGAGGTGGTCTTGCCAACGCCTCCTTTACCCGAAGTAACAACAATAATGCGTGCCATAGAAATTCCTTGTTAAAAAGGGATCAATTCAACGGTTGAACGGTCAACGCGTCGTCTGCCAGAAGCAGGCGAGCCGCTTTGCCATAAAATTCGGCTGGGATCTTGTCGCTCAGCCAATATTCACCTGCGATGGACACAAGTTCCGCCGTCAGGTGAGTACAAAATATTTGCGCATCTCGATCGCCACTTGCACCTGCGAGCGCACGTCCACGCATCATACCGTATACGTGAATATTGCCATCTGCAATCAGCTCAGCGCCAGCACTGACGTGGCTTGTAACAATCAGATCACAGTTTGGTGCATAAATGCGCTGACCGGAACGAACCGGCACATCAATCATTCGCGTTTTTGTGACGGTAGTAACGTTTTGCACCGCAGGAGGGGGCGTTTGCACGGCAACGGGTGCCGCTCGCGAGGCTTTTTCTTTGCCCTCATTCAGAAGGGGCAGCCCCGCACGCTCAATTTCCGCTTTCAGCTCAGTATCTTTGCAGCCGCTGATGCCCACGATACGTAGTCCGGTCGAGGAGACGGCCTGCTGGAGAAGTTTCCAGTTAACCGGAGCCTCAAGACCGCTGACGTTGATAACAACAGGGGCGTGCTTCAGAAAGGCGGGAGCCTGGGCGATTTTGTCTTCTAACGCCTGACGAATAACCTCGGGTTTTGCATCATGCAAATGTACCACTGATAAGGTGAAGCTACTGCCTTTAAGCTCGATGGGCGTGTTTGACATCCTGGCCTTACTCAATTTGCTATTAACCGCAACCACTCGCTGCGATATTCCGAAGAGTATCAGGCATGTTATAGTCAGGAGTATATTGAGGCAAGCAACCACCCATTAATTCAGAGTAAAAACATGTTTTGTGTGATCTACAGAAGTACAAGCCGTGACCAGACCTATCTTTATGTCGAAAAGAAAGACGATTTTTCACGCGTGCCTGAAGAATTAATGAAGAACTTTGGCCGACCACAGCTGGCGATGCTGCTGCCGCTCGATGGTCGTAAGAAACTGATTAACGCCGATCTGGATAAAGTGAAAACGGCCTTAGCCGAGCAAGGCTATTATTTACAGCTTCCACCGCAACCCGAGAATTTATTAAAACAGCATCTTGAGGCGAACGGTAAAAAATAGTCTCAACTGTTTTTGGGTACAACACATCAACCGTTTAGGGGTCGACCATGTATCAACATCATAACTGGCAAGGTGCATTACTGGATTATCCCGTCAGCAAAGTGGTTTGCGTGGGCAGCAACTACGCAAAACATATTCAGGAGATGGGCAGCGCGACGCCAGAAGAACCGGTCCTGTTTATTAAGCCTGAAACGGCGCTGTGCGATATCCGCCAGCCGCTGGCGCTGCCGCAGGGGCTGGGCTCGGTGCATCACGAAGTTGAACTTGCCGTGCTGATCGGCGCGACGCTGCGCCAGGCCTCAGAAGAACATGTTAAAAAAGCGATTGCCGGATACGGCGTGGCGCTGGATCTGACCCTGCGTGACGTTCAAGGCAAAATGAAGAAAGCAGGGCAGCCGTGGGAAAAAGCCAAAGGGTTTGATAATTCCTGCCCAATTTCGGCGTTTGTGCCGGTGAGCGAATTTACCGGCGATCCGCAGGACACGCCGCTCAGCCTCAAGGTTAACGGTGAGATCCGCCAGCAGGGCACCACGGCAGACATGATCCATAAGATTGTGCCGCTGATCGCCTACATGAGTCGCTTCTTTACCCTGAAGCCGGGCGATGTGATCCTGACCGGAACCCCAGAAGGCGTTGGCCCGCTACTCAGCGGTGACGAGCTTGAGGTCGGTTTCAACGGCCTGTCGCTGAAAACCCGCGTGCTGTAACCCCATCTTGCCGCCTGAAGAGGGCGGCAAAACTTGCAACAACGTGCCAGACTCGTTATAAGGTGCGCTTTCTTTTGACGTGTGGACATCCTGATGAACGACATCCCTTTCTGGCAAAGCAAAACTCTCGACGACATGACTGACGCGGAATGGGAATCATTGTGCGACGGCTGCGGGCAGTGCTGCCTGCACAAGCTGATGGATGAAGATACGGATGAAATCTACTTCACCAACGTTGCCTGCAAGCAGTTAAACATTAAAACCTGCCAGTGCCGCAACTATGAGCGCCGGTTTGAATTTGAGCCTGACTGCATCAAGTTAACCCGGGATAATCTGCCGACATTTGAATGGCTGCCGCATACCTGCGCGTATCGCCTGCTGGCGGAAGGGAAAGGTCTGCCTGACTGGCATCCGCTGTTAACCGGTTCAAAAGCGGCGATGCACGGTGAACGTATTTCTGTGCGCCACATTGCGGTGAAAGAGTCCGAGGTGCAGGACTGGGAAGACCACATCATGAACCACCCGACCCGTTGAGATTAAAAAACCCGCCGAGGCGGGTTTTTTTGTGCTTGTGCGCCCTGATGCCCTCACCCCAACCCTCGTCCACGGGAGAGGGCGCAAACGCTAAAAACGGCAACCTTGGTTGCCGTTTTGCGTTTACCTTCCGAACAAATCGCGTTTCTTCGGTTTGAAAGGCTGGGCAATCAGCACCAGCAGCGCCACGACGAAGTAGGCGGCAAAAATGCCCACCAGCCACTGCGGCATCTCCAGCGTCAGGAATTCCCACTGGCGAACGGAGCAGTCACCGGATGCGACAAACACCTGCGGCAGCCATTTGTCCAGCGGCAGCCAGCTCGGGAAGCGGGCGGCAAAATCACAGGTCATAAACGGTGACGGATGCAATTGCATCATGGTGTGCTGCCAGGAGAGTTCAATTCCTTTCCAGGCGCTGTAGATCCAGATGGCAATACCGGCATAGCGAAGCGGCGATTTTGGGGCAATCGCACCCACCAGGCCCGCACCCATAATGCCGAACAGCGCGCTGCGTTCGTAAATACACAGTACGCAAGGTTTCAGTCCCATTACATGCTGGAACCACAGCGCGACCATTTCCAGCGCGAAGGCGGTCAGGGCCATTAACAACCACGCTCCGCGACCGCGGGAGCACTGGTTTAAAAATCTCAACATAATCATTTCCCTGGAACATGCTTAGAAAGCGCAGTGTAAACGAATTCGTTTTTCGCGCCACCTGTACCTGGCGAAATAAAACGTAATTGGATGTTTATCGTGCGAAAAGGCAAACGGGCAGCGAACTGCCCGAGATGCATAGTTTACTGCGCCGCAAGTATACCCGCTTGTACCAGCCATTGCGTACAGGGAATGAGGGTAATTTTGACGCAAAGCAATCCCACGATCGTGAGCACCAGCGTATAGGGCAGCGCCATCCATACCATCCTGCCATAAGAAAGACGTATGAGCGGCGCGAGGGCGGAGGTCAGCAGGAACAGGAAGGCGGCCTGGCCATTTGGCGTCGCTACCGAAGGCAGGTTGGTACCGGTGTTGATCGCCACGGCCAGCAGCTCAAACTGTCCGGCGCTGATAACGCCTTGCTCCATGGCCGCTTTAGCCTCGTTGATGTAGACCGTCCCGACGAAGACGTTATCTGAGATCGACGAGAGCAGGCCGTTAAAAAGGTAAAACAGCGAGAGCTGAGCATCCGGTGAGGCCTGTAATACAAAGGCAATAATCGGCGCGAACAGGTGCTGGTCGATAATCACCGCCACGACGGCAAAGAACACCGCCAGCAGTGCGGTAAACGGCAGGGCTTCGGTAAACGCCTTGCCGATGGCATGTTCGTCCGTCACGCCGGTAAAGGTGGTGGCGAGAATAATGACTGACAGGCCAATCAGCCCCACTTCGGCAAGATGGAACGCCAGCGCCGCGATAAGCCAGACGCCGATGATCCCCTGAGCAATCAGTCGTAGCGTCTCCTGGCGCGTCCGCTGGCTTCGGCTCTGCACATCGAATTTATGCAGCTCCTGACGAACCGGCTCCGGGAGCTGCGCCCCGTACCCAAAGAGGCGAAACTTCTCCACCAGCAGACAGGTCGCCAGCCCGCAGATCAGCACCGGTACGCTCACCGGGGCCATTCTCAGGAAGAAATCACCGAAGTGCCAGCCCGCCGCTTTGGCAATGATCAGGTTTTGCGGCTCGCCGACCATGGTCATCACGCCGCCCAGCGCGGTACCCACGCCGGCATGCATCATCAGGCTGCGCAGAAACGCGCGGAATTGTTCCAGCACGTCACGGTTATGCGCCTCAACGTGGCTGTCATCCTGCAGGTCCTCATTTGGGCGAGAGGAGGCCACGCGTTGATAAATTCCGTAAAACCCAACCGCGACGCTGATCACTACCGCAACGACCGTCAGCGCATCCAGGAACGCCGACAGGAAGGCGGCGGCAAGGCAAAACGCCAGCGAGAGGAACATTTTCGACGGAATGCTGAGCAGCAGGCGCGTGAAGATGAACAGCAGCAGCTGTTTCATAAAGTAGATGCCGGCCACCATAAAGATCAGCAGCAGAAGCACTTCGAGATTAGACGCCAGCTCTGCTTTGACATGCCCGGCGCTGGTCATACCGACGACGACGGCTTCAAACGCCAGCAATCCGCCCGGCAGAAGGGGATAACATTTCAGCGCCATGGCCAGGGTGAAGATAAACTCCGCCACCAGCAGCCAGCCGGCGATAAAGGGATTCACGCTAAAAATGATGGGATTAACGACCAGGAAAACCAGCAGTATCAGTTTATACCAGTCAGGAGACTGGCCTAAAAAATTGCGCCATAGCGCGCGCCCAAAAGAAATTTCCACAACAGACGTCCTTCCCGTCAAGTAAGACAAAACATCAGTATACGCAAAAATCGCGGCCTGGAGGCGGATAAGGCTGCATTGTAAATTTCACAAAAATGAAACGGCGATCCCTCTTTTCTCTCTTTGCCGCGCTACCTGCCACTGCGTGCCTCTGGTATGATGAGTCCAATTTGCTAAAGCTGTGTAATGGAAATCTCACTATGGTCATTAAGGCGCAGAGCCCGGCGGGTTTCGCGGAAGAGTACATCATTGAAAGCATCTGGAATAATCGTTTCCCTGCGGGGTCCATTCTTCCGGCTGAACGCGAACTCTCTGAACTGATTGGCGTCACTCGCACCACGCTGCGTGAAGTGCTTCAGCGGCTGGCGCGCGATGGCTGGTTGACGATCCAGCACGGTAAGCCTACGAAAGTGAACAATTTCTGGGAAACGTCCGGGCTGAACATTCTTGAAACGCTGGCGCGTCTTGACCATGAAAGCGTGCCGCAGCTTATTGATAATCTGCTCTCCGTTCGCACCAACATCGCGACGATCTTTATTCGTACCGCTTTCCGTCAGCATCCGGAAGACGCCCTTGCGGTGCTGGCCAGCGCGAACGAGGTGGAAGATCACGCCGATGCTTTTGCCACCCTCGATTACAACGTGTTCCGCGGCCTGGCGTTTGCCTCCGGCAACCCGGTGTATGGCCTGATCCTCAACGGTATGAAAGGGCTTTACACCCGCATTGGCCGCCACTACTTTGCCAATCCGGAAGCGCGTAGCCTGGCGCTGGGCTTCTACCACAAGCTGAGCAAGCTCTGTACCGAAGGTCTGCACGATCAGGTTTATGAGACGGTGCGCCGCTACGGTCACGATTCCGGTGAAATCTGGCACCGTATGCAGAAAACGCTGCCGGGTGATTTAGCGATTCAGACCCGCTAAAAGAAAAAACCTCTCGTATGAGAGGTTTTTTTTCGTCGGGTGGCGGCTACGCCTTACCCGACCTACGGGGTTTATAGGCCCGGTAAGCGTAGCGCCACCGGGCAAAAGCGTCACTACAGCGTATTCAACCGCGCCGGGCAACGTTCCAGCAGCTCGACGCTCCCGTCTTCATTCTGCTGCTCCAGCTGCACGTCAAAGCCCCACAGGCGATGAACGTGCTTCAGCACTTCTTTACGCCCTTTATCCAGCGGCGCGCGATTGTGCGGGATATAGCGCAGCGTCAGGGAGCGGTCACCGCGCAAATCGACGTTCCATACCTGAATATTCGGCTCAAGGTTGCTCAGGTTGTACTGGGAAGAGAGGCGAGAGCGGATCTCACGGTATCCCTCTTCGTTATGGATTGCGGAGATCTCCAGATAGTTGTTGCGGTCATCGTCCAGCACGGTGAAGAAGCGGAAATCACGCATGATCTTCGGCGACATAAACTGGCTGATGAAGCTCTCGTCCTTAAAGTCGCGCATCGCAAAGTGCAGCGTTTCCAGCCAGTCAGAACCGGCGATATCCGGGAACCAGTACTTGTCTTCTTCCGTCGGCGACTGGCAGATACGCTTAATGTCCTGGAACATGGCGAAGCCAAGCGCATACGGGTTTATTCCGCTGTACCACGGGCTGTTGTAGGGCGGCTGGAACACCACGTTGGTATGGCTATGGAGGAATTCCATCATGAACCGCTCGGTCACTTTTCCCTCGTCGTACAGATGGTTAAGAATGGTGTAGTGCCAGAAGGTCGCCCAGCCTTCGTTCATGACCTGCGTCTGCTTTTGCGGGTAAAAATACTGGCTCACCTTGCGCACGATGCGCAGGATCTCACGCTGCCACGGCTCCAGCAGCGGGGCGTTCTTCTCCATAAAATAGAGCAGGTTTTCCTGCGGCTCGGACGGATAGCGACGCGCTTCGGCGATCGTTTTTTCCTCCTCACGCTTCGGCAGGGTACGCCACAGCATGTTCACCTGGCTTTGCAGGTACTCTTCGCGGCTCTTCTGCCGGGCTTTCTCCTCCTGCAGGGAGATTTTCTGCGGACGTTTGTAGCGGTCCACGCCGTAGTTCATCAGCGCGTGGCAGGAGTCGAGCAGTTTTTCCACTTCGTCCACGCCGTAGCGCTCTTCGCAGTCGGTAATGTATTTACGGGCGAAGATCAGGTAATCGACGATGGAACTGGCGTCCGTCCAGCTGCGGAACAGATAGTTATTCTTGAAAAAGGAGTTGTGCCCGTAGCAGGCGTGCGCCATCACCAGCGCCTGCATGGTAATGGTGTTCTCTTCCATTAAATAGGCAATACACGGATTGGAGTTAATCACAATCTCATACGCCAGCCCCTGCTGGCCGTGCTTATACAGCCGTTCCGTTTCAATAAATTTTTTACCAAACGACCAGTGCGGATAGTTAATCGGCATCCCGACGCTGGAGTAGGCGTCCATCATCTGTTCGGACGTAATGACTTCAATCTGATGGGGATAGGTATCCAGGCGATACAGCTTTGCGACCCGGTCGATTTCGGCGAGGTAAACATCCAGCAGCTCGAAGGTCCAGTCGGGTCCATCGCTCAGACGTGTGTTGTCCTTGTTCAGGGAATCAATAGTAGCCATTAGCGCGCCCTCGTTGTGGGTGCTCTCTCTGTCTGGAGAGCCTCCTTTCAAGCATAGATCAACGTGTTAAAAAGCGTGCTGGGGCAGAAATTTTTTCTTTGCGATTTCGCGTTTTTGATACGGCAAAAAAACGGCATGTCTCAGAATATTATGCTGGTTAAAAATAACGCGCAGCAGGAGATCCCAAATTAGCACTATCCCCTGATGCTGGGGGATGTGTGAGGTAAGTCACCATAAAAAAGTCGTATGTTGAATAATATTTTCAACTAGGTTATCAATCTGTAATTAGAAGATTGTTCTTTTGCACATAATGGAGTGGCTATGCGTGTTGTCATACTGGGAAGTGGTGTCGTTGGGGTAACCAGCGCCTGGTATTTAAGTCAGGCGGGACATGACGTAACCGTTATCGATCGTGAATCCGGTCCGGCGCTTGAAACCAGCGCGGCGAACGCCGGGCAAATCTCTCCGGGGTATGCGGCGCCGTGGGCTGCGCCGGGCGTTCCGCTGAAAGCGATTAAATGGATGTTCCAGCGCCATGCGCCGCTGGCCATCAGCCTTGACGGCACGCAGTTCCAGCTGAAGTGGATGTGGCAGATGCTGCGCAACTGCGACACCCGCCACTACATGGAGAACAAAGGGCGCATGGTGCGCCTGGCGGAATACAGCCGCGACTGTCTGAAAGCGCTGCGCGCGTCGACGGGGATTGAGTATGAAGGCCGCCAGGGCGGCACGCTGCAGCTGTTCCGCACCGAGCAACAGTACGAAAATGCCACTCGCGATATCGCCGTGCTGGAAGATGCCGGCGTACCGTACCAGCTGCTGGAAGCCAGCCAGCTTGGCCAGGTTGAACCGGCGCTGGCGGAAGTGGCGCACAAGCTGACCGGCGGCCTGCGCCTGCCAAATGACGAAACCGGCGACTGCCAGCTCTTTACGCAACGTCTTGCGCAAATGTGCGAGCAGGCGGGGGTGAAGTTCCGCTTTAACACCTCCGTCGACAAGCTGCTGTCGGAAGGCGAAAAAATTTACGGCGTGAAGTGCGGCGACGAGGTAATCAAAGCCGATGCCTACGTGATGGCGTTTGGTTCGTACTCCACCGCCATGCTGAAAGGCATTCTCGACATTCCGGTCTATCCGCTGAAGGGCTACTCGCTGACCATTCCGGTGAAAGAAGAGAGCGGCGCCCCGGTGTCGACCATTCTGGACGAAACCTACAAAATCGCCATTACCCGCTTCGACAACCGCATTCGTGTGGGCGGCATGGCGGAAATTGTTGGCTTCAACACCGAACTGCTGCAGCCGCGTCGTGAAACGCTGGAGATGGTCGTGGGCGATCTCTTCCCGCGCGGCGGTTTTGTTGAGCAGGCGACGTTCTGGACCGGCCTGCGTCCGATGACCCCTGACGGCACGCCGATCGTAGGGCGCACGCCGTTTAAAAACCTGTGGACCAATACCGGACACGGCACGCTCGGCTGGACAATGGCCTGCGGATCGGGCCAGCTGCTGAGCGACCTGATTTCCGGGCGCACGCCGGCAATTCCGTTTGACGATTTAAGCGCCGCGCGCTATCAATCGGGGTTTACGCCTTCGCGTCCACAGCACCTGCACGGCGCGCATAGCTAAGGAGTTGTCATGTCCCGTCCTGTTCTGGCCCAGCTGAACCTGCAGGCCCTGAAGGATAATCTGCAAATTGTTCGTCGGGCGGCACCGGGTTCGCGCGTCTGGTCGGTGGTGAAAGCGAATGCCTACGGCCACGGTATCGATCGTATCTGGAGCGCGCTGAGCGCGACCGACGGTTTTGCGCTACTGAATCTGGAAGAGGCCATTCTGCTGCGCGAGCGCGGCTGGAAAGGGCCGATTCTACTGCTGGAAGGGTTCTTCCATGCGGACGATCTGCCGCTGCTGGATAAGTACCGGCTGACCACCAGCGTTCACAGCAACTGGCAGATTAAGGCGATCCAGGATGCGAAGCTCCATGCTCCGCTGGATATCTATCTCAAGGTGAACAGCGGCATGAACCGCCTGGGCTTTCAGCCTGAGCGGGTGCATACGGTCTGGCAGCAGCTGCGCGCCATGAAAAACGTGGGCGAAATGACGCTGATGGCGCATTTTGCCGACGCGGAAAAACCCGACGGTATTGCCGATGCCATGGTCCGCATTGAGCAGGCGGCAGAAGGGCTGGATTGCCCGCGCTCGCTGTCGAACTCGGCGGCCACGCTGTGGCATCCCGAGGCGCACTATAACTGGGTGCGCCCGGGGATCGTTCTCTACGGCGCGTCTCCCTCCGGTGAGTGGCAGGATATCGCCAACAGCGGCCTTAAGCCGGTCATGACCCTGCGCAGTGAAATCATTGGCGTGCAGACGCTGAAGGCCGGGGACACGGTGGGCTACGGCAGCCGCTACCGGGCAAAGGGCGAGCAGCGGATTGGCATCGTGGCGGGCGGTTATGCCGACGGCTACCCGCGCATCGCGCCGACCGGCACGCCGGTCTGGGTCGATGGGGTTCGCACGGGAACGGTGGGCACCGTATCTATGGATATGCTGGCCGTTGATCTGACGCCATGCCCGCAGGCGGGCATTGGCTCACCCGTCGAACTGTGGGGTAACGAAGTTAAGATTGATGACGTTGCTGCCGCGGCGGGCACGGTGGGGTATGAATTGATGTGCGCGCTGGCCCCTCGAGTGCCGGTTGTGACGGTGTAACCTACGTTCGCCGGGTGGCGCTAACGCTTACCCGGCCTACGTTAGAGGGTTTTGTAGGCCGGGTAAGGCGAAACCGCCACCCGGCAAAAAACTACTCCGCTTCCTCTTCCATCGGCCTTAAACCGACTTTCCGCACCGCGTTATCTTCTTTTTCGGCAACGGTCCAGATCATCCCGGCAAACTCTACCTGATCCCCCACGACCGGGGCAGCGCCAAGCCGCTGCTGGATGATTTCGCCCAGCGTTTGCGGGTTATCACCGTCTTCAGCACCTTCATCCAGACCGTAAATCAGCGCCACATCCGCAAATTTAGCGCTGGCTTCCAGAATAAAATCGCCGAAGAAGCGCTGGTCCAGGGCCACCGGAGGCGACTGGCTGAACAGCTTGCCCAGCGCGGGCAGGTCGCGCTCGCGACCAATCACGCAGAGAATATCCCCCTCGCGCAGGCGGGTGCTGCCGGTAGGGTGCAGCAGGACATTATCGCGGAACAGGGCGGCAATGCGCGTTTCGGTCGGCATGTGCAAATCGCGCAGCGAGGCCCCCACGCACCATTTGTCGGCGCTTAGCTGATAGACGAACTGTTCCCACGGGTTCTCCGGATGAATATCGAGCCCCACGCGGGAGACCGGCCAGCCCACGGGCGGGACCACCACTTTGGCTTTTTTCGCCGCCCACCCGAGCGAGGTTCCCTGGAACAGCAGGGAAATCAGCACCACGAAGAACGCCACGTTAAAGAACAGCCGCGCGTTATCCAGACCGGCCATCATCGGGAACACCGCAAGGATAATCGGCACCGCGCCGCGCAGCCCCACCCAGCTGATAAAGACCCGCTCGCGCAGGTTGAAGCCGCGAAACGGCAGCAGGCCTGCAAATACCGACAGCGGACGGGCGAAGAAGATCATCCACGCGGAAAGCAGCAGCGCCGGAACGGCGATCGGCAGCAGGTCCGATGGCGTAACCAGCAGGCCCAGCACCAGGAACATGCCGATTTGCGCCAGCCACGCCAGGCCGTCAAAGTTCTGCAAAATGGCATGCCGGTTGCGAATAGGGCGGTTGCCCATCAGGAACCCGCAGAGATAGACCGCGAGAATACCGCTGCCGTCCACTGCGGTGGTGACGGCAAAAATAAGAATGCCGCCGCTCAGCGCCAGCAGGGGGTAAAGCCCCGCGGGCAGCGAGATGCGGTTGATCGTCTGCTGTAGCAGATAGCCCCCCGCCAGTCCGATAACAATCCCCAGACCGAACTGCTGCAGGATATGTAACGCAAACATCCAGCTCAGCCCGCTTTCATGCTGCTGAATCATCTCGATAAGCGTAATGGTGAGAAATACCGCCATCGGATCGTTACTGCCGGATTCAATCTCAAGCGTGGAGCCAACGCGTTCGTTAAGCCCTTTTCCGCCGAGCAGGGAAAACACGGCTGCCGCATCGGTTGAGCCCACGATGGCGCCAATCAGCAAACCTTCCATGATATTGAGATGGAAAAGCCACGCGGCCATCATCCCGGTGAGGCCAGAGGTAATCAACACGCCGACCGTGGCGAGCGACAGCGCAGGCCCTAAGGCCACGCGGAAGGAGCTCGCCTGGGTGCGCATCCCGCCGTCCAGCAGGATCACCGCCAGCGCGAGGTTACTCACCATATAGGCGAAGGGGTAGTTATCGAATGGGATACCGCCAATGCCATCAATGCCGGCCAGCATGCCGATGGCGAGGAAAATGACAAGAATAGGTATGCCGAGACGCGATGAAAATGAACTTAATAAAATACTGCTGGTTACAAGGACGGAACCCAAAATGAAAAGGCTGATTATCGCTGCGGCATCCAATGTTCTCTTACTCCCACCTCAATGTTAACGCTGTTACTAAAACCCTAACATATTAACAACGGCAACAGCGTTTTATTAAGGGGGTATAACGGCTTTTTTATGCCTTTATGACAGGATGGCCGCTGATGGTCAGCCGAGTGCCGGAATCGTTGTGGATCAGGGAGGCATGCGCCCCCAGCGCCAGGGTGACGGTTTGCTGCTCATGGCCGAAACCCAGACCGGTGATGACCGGAATATCCAGCCGCGAGCGAACGAAGTCGACCATGGTCTCCAGGGAGTAACCCGCGTCATAGTCATTCGGAGCAGAGCCGCTGAAGCTGCCCAGCACAATCGCGGACTGGCGTTCAAGAATACCGGCATGATAAAGCTGCAATAGCATGCGTTCGACGCGGAACGGATGTTCGTTGATATCTTCCAGCACCAGAATGCCGTCCTCGATTTGCGGCATCCACGGCGTGCCGATGAGCGAGACCAGCATCGCCAGGTTGCCGCCCCAGAGCTGGCCTTCACATTCCCAGTGCGGTCCATTGCCTTGCCACTCCACGCTGTAGGTAGAATTGCGCAGCGCGCGCCAGAAATGTTCCACGGTAAACGCATCCAGCTCCGGTGCGCCGAAGTTACCGGCCAGCATCGGACCGCTGAAGGTGATGACGTTATGCAGGGCCAGCAGCCCAAGCTGGATGACGGTGAAATCGCTGTGGCCGCAGATCAGCAGCGGATCCTGCTGCTGGCGCAGTGCCAGCCCCTGCCAGTCAATGCTCTCCAGCAGCCGGCTCGCGCCATATCCGCCGCGCACTGCAAGCACAATCCGGTTTTCGCCCGTCAGGTTCACCAGACTATTGATATCATTCAGCCTCTGCGCTTCGGTACCGGCAAAACGCTGCTGGCGGCGGGGGATAATCGTCTGATTTTCTACCTGATGGCCAGATTCCAGCAAACGCTGAACGCCCCGCTGCGCCGCGTCCTGATTAATGCAGTAGCCCGACGGCGCGATGAGATGAAACTGAGACATGGCAATTCCTTGCTGAATGAGAAACTAATTGTCTATATCATGCCGCTTATACGCTGCCTGCTTCAAGAGGCGGCGCACCGCGATGACCGGCTATAAGGATAGATGACGTGAAATTGAGATGGTTTGCTTTTTTGATTGTGTTGCTCGCTGGCTGTAGTTCAAAACATGATTATCAAAACCCGCCCTGGAACCCGGAAGTGCCGGTGAAACGGGCCATGCAGTGGATGCCGATCAGTGAGCAAGCCGGGAAGGCCTGGGGCGTCAGCCCGCGTCTCATCACGGCGATCATTGCGGTGGAGTCCGGCGGTAATCCCACGCTTGTCAGCAAATCCAACGCGGTGGGGCTGATGCAGCTTAAAGCGTCAACGGCCGGGAGAGAGGTTTACCGCTACATGGGCTGGAACGGCCAGCCGTCGACCAGCGAGCTGAAGAACCCGGAACGTAACATTTCAATGGGCACGGCCTATCTGAGCATTATGGAGCATGGCGTGCTGAAGGGGATTAAGGATCCAGAGGTGATGCAGTACGCGCTGGTGGTGTCTTACGTTAACGGTGCCGGCGCGTTGCTCAGAACCTTCTCCTCTGACCGCAAAGAGGCGATAGAAGAGATTAACGACATGGACAAAGACGAGTTCTTTGAACATGTGGCGAAAAATCACCCGGCACCACAGGCGCCTCGTTATATCTGGAAAGTACAGAAAGCGATGGATGCCATGTAATGCCGCAGACGGGCGGCGGTCACGCTGCCCGATTTATTCACAGAACCTTATTTGCGCGTTCCCGCGCCTCTCGCTCCAGGGAATAGATAATACGCTGAAGCTCACGCTCTGCTCCAGGCCCGACGTTGAGGAAACGAAAGCTCAGACGCGGCGTGGTAATGGTTTCATTTTTGCTGTCCACGACGGTGCGGTCGCTGATGGCAATCAGCTGTGCATCGAAATAAAAGCGACCCCAGCCCCCCATATCCAGTTCGATTTGCGTAAACCGCATGCCCTCTACCAGCCCGTCCGGTTTCGGCGTGTCCATCAGCGCGCCCATGCCGCCCAGCGACAGATCGAAGAGGCGGAAGCGGATCTCTTTTTTGTCCGGCATTTTGGCCTTACAAAAATAGGCGGGGTGAAGCGGGGCGCTGATGCGGAAATATTCACGACGCTGAACAAACCAGAGATTGGTCGGAAGCGGGGTAACAAAAGCCGGCAGTCCCTGGTATTCGCTCAGTTCCAGCCGCGACAGGACAAACTCCACTTTGGCGCCCTGCGTTTCGGCCATCACCGCGATATTCTCCGCTTTCAGCGCCGCGCGGTTTTCATACTCCTGACTGCCTAAATCAATCACCAGCCGATCCTGCGAGGCGTCAAGGATCTTGCTGATGAACTGATTATTCGACCAGCTGATGCGCAGCGGCACTTCACCTTTTTGCAGGTCGCGTAATACCCCTAATACAGCCAGCGGATTTTGCTTGAGGAACTGCTCACTGTAATGACTCACGCCGGATGGCTCCTTGATAGATGACAGACTGTCTTAGCGTTATCGGCAATCTGCAATGAAACTTAATACAAACCGGTGAGTTTTTTTTGCCTGTTTAACCAAAGATAAGTCGGTGAGATGAAAATGGTTTTCCGGCGATGACCTATACTTAAGTTAGCTGTGCAGAAGGTTTTCTGCGCACGCGTTAAACCTGCAAGAGGGCATCGCTATGGGTATCATCGCCTGGATTATCTTTGGTCTTATTGCTGGCGCTATCGCTAAACTGATCATGCCGGGAAACGATGGCGGCGGCTTTATTTTGACCTGTGTACTCGGGGTCGTTGGTGCGGTTGTGGGCGGCTGGCTGGCGACGATGTTTGGCTTTGGAGGCAACATAAGTGGTTTCGACCTGCACAGTTTTCTGGTCGCTGTCGTGGGTGCCATTGTGGTGCTGGGCATATTCA
The DNA here is from genome assembly GCF_020149545.1 of Enterobacter cloacae complex sp. ECL352. Classification (NCBI taxonomy): domain Bacteria; kingdom Pseudomonadati; phylum Pseudomonadota; class Gammaproteobacteria; order Enterobacterales; family Enterobacteriaceae; genus Enterobacter; species Enterobacter cloacae complex sp. ECL352. The sequence goes on along the minus strand of NZ_CP083709.1, from coordinate 397,513 downwards.
GGTTACTGCGACGAGCATAAATTGACGTAAACGGCTCTCTGCGGAGGGCCGTTTTTTTTGCCTGAGTATTGATTTGTTAATCTAAATGATAATAATTGTCGTTCCGTATTGCATCTAACAACAAGACGACATTATGAATACCTCACGTTTTACGCTTTGCGCTCTGGCAGGGGCCGTCACGCTGGCATTGCAGGTCCCGGCGTTTGCCGAAGAATCCACCATCGTCGTCACGGGCTCAGAGCAGGGCAGCGCGCTGCCGGCCTGGACGAACAGCGCCACGAAATCGGCCGTTGCCGAAAGTAAAACGCCGCAGGTCATCACGACCCTCTCTGCGCCGGAAATTGAAAAGCGTCATGCGAATTCGGTGAATGAAATCCTGCGCTATGCCCCGGGCGTCTCAACCGAGGTGCGGGGGAATACCTCCTACATGAGCGAATATAAAATTCGTGGCTTTACCGTCGACCAGGAGTTCTACAACGGGCTGCAGCTGCCCTATAACGTCACCGGCAATACCAAAGCGCGCATCGATCCGCTGCTGATCGACAGCGTTGATATCCTGAAAGGCCCCTCATCGGTCCTTTACGGCGGCGGTTCGCCGGGCGGGCTGGTGAATATTCAAAGTAAAAAACCGCAGCGGGAAGCCCGAACCGAAATCGGCGTTAACACCGGAAACCGTAATCTGAAAGAGGGATACCTCGATTCAACCGGGCAGATTGCCGACAGCGACTGGAACTACCGTCTGCTGGGCAAAGCCACGGAAAACGACGATCAGCCGCACACTACCCGGTATGAAAACTACCTGGTTGCGCCGTCCGTCACCTGGCAGCCCGACAGCAAAACCCGCCTCACCCTGGACGCGCTGGCGCAAAACACCCCGAGCCTGACGCCGTCTAATCCGCTGCCGCTCGCCTACCTGCGCTCGAAATATGCGGGCAAGCGCGATTACGCCGGAGATGAGTGGAGCGGGTTTAAGCAGCGTCAGTGGATGCTGGGCTACAGCTTTGAACATGAGTTTGACAGCGGCTGGGGCTTTAATCAGAAAGCGCGCTATTTCGACGTCGATACCCACCAGCGCAGCGTCTACGCGACAGGGACGGGAAGCGAGGCGTATCAGCTCAACCGCTTTGCCTACACCACCGATGAAGACCTTAAGAGCTTCAACATCGACAACCAGGTGACCAAAACCGTTGCCCTTGGCGACTGGAAACACCACCTGCTGGCCGGGTTTGACTATCAGAAGCTGAATTCCCATTTCCATTATCGCTACGCGTCGGCCACGCCGGGCATCGATATGCGGCATCCTGACTATTCGCAGATCCAGGAAAGCGCGCTGGGGCTCTATACCGCCCAGAAAAACCGTCTCAGCTATCAGCAGAACGGCTATTACTTACAGGATCAGGTAGAGTTTGGCGGCCTCAACCTGCTGGGCAGCCTGCGCTACGACGATTACCGCTCCGTTACCACCAACTACCTGCAAAACGGTGATAAAGCCTGGGTATCGCAGGATCGCGTCACCAAACGCCTGGGCGCGCTTTACGCCTTCGATAACGGGATTTCGCCGTTTATCAGCTATTCAGAAGGTTTCGCGCCGGTGTCACCGCAGGGTACGCTCGTGGCGAAAGACGTCAAACCGACTACCAGCAAGCAGGTGGAAGGCGGGGTGAAATATCTGCTGGCCGACTACGCCACCACCTTTACCGCCTCGGTGTTTAACATCCGGCAGAAAAATGTCGTCACCTCCGATCCGGGCTTCCTGAACTATCGTCAGACCGGGGAAGTGGAATCCAAAGGGGCAGAGCTCTCCGCCATCAGCCGTCCGACGGACAACCTGACGCTGATTGCCAACTATGCGTACACCCACGCGATCAACCGGGAAGATGACAAGTACAAAGGCAAACGTCCAACGCAGGTACCGGAGAATGCCTTCAACCTCTGGGGGGATTACACCTTTGACAACACGCCGTTGAAAGGACTGATGCTGGGGGCTGGCGCACGCTACACCGGGCCGATGGAAATCTCTCCGGCAAACGATGCGGGTAAGCTGGGCGGCACCACGCAGTACGATCTGGCGGCTTCCTACCGGATGGGTGAAATCCTGCCCTCGCTGGCAGGGCTAACGCTTAAAGCCAGCGCGCAGAATATCACTAATAAAGAGACGCTGACCTGCTACGACGCGACCAACTGCTGGATTGGGCGTGACAGGACGTATCAGCTAGGGGCGAGTTATAGTTTCTGACGATCGTTTCCCATTCCCGGTGCTGAGGGATCTCCAGTAAATTTTTAACCAGTAGCGATTCTGGTTTTTAAAGTGAAACGATTTATTCGCAGCGATGCCATGGTCCGGCTGTAAATCGCTGAGGCGTTTCCTGAAGGCCGGGGCGAGGCGCATGGATGCGCCGAGAGGGCGGGCTTTACAGGGACGTTACCTCCGCCCGTCCCCGATAAGCCGGAAGGAATAAGACGAGGGCACCGCGAAGCGGCGATTTACCGCCGGGAGCCCGGGTCGCCAGGGTGGTGGCGATTGAGCCACCCTGGCACGTTCACAGGCCATGTCGTTACAGAATAGCAAGGAACATAAAGTGAACGGAATGACCACCGCAGCCGTATGTTCCCCTCACCCTAACCCTCTCCCCAAAGGGGCGAGGGGATTGTTCGCTACTCGCATTAATTTGTGAGGATTAGAGCCAGCACGCGCAGGCCGGGTAAGGCGTAGCCGCCACCCGGCAATACCCTTACTGCGCCGCAGCTTTCACCGGCTCAGCCTCCTCATTTGCCGCAGGCTGATTCTCCGGCACGCTGTCGCACGGTTTTGCTTTCGGGCAGACCCGATCCAGCATTTTCAGCGTTACGCCGTTACTCCAGCCGAAGCCGTCCTGCAGCGGATACTCGCCGCCGCCGCCACCCGTACCGGTTGTCGACACGTCATACTTCTCGACCAGTTTCTTTTCGCGGTCGTAAGTATGCTGAACGTTCTTCAGGAAGCGCCAGGTCACGTCCATAGAGACCTTCTCCTGTCCGTAATTCTGCAGCCCTTCCGCGGCCACCCACTGCAGCGGGGCCCAGCCGTTTGGCGCATCCCACTGCTGGCCGCTATTGACGGTGGTGGTCGCAATACCGCCCGGTTTCAACAGGCGCGCCGAGGTTGCCGCGGCGACTTTATCGGCCCGGTCCTGCGCCGCCGCCTTCACGTAAAGCGGGAACAGGGCTGCCGCCGTGAGCTGATTGCGTACCTTCTTGCTCTTGAGATCGTAATCCGCGTACCAGCCCTCTTTATCATTCCACAGGTGGCTCTCGATGGCTTTCTGACGCGCCGTTGCCAGCGCCTCGTATTTACTTGCGCTGGCGGCGTCGCCACTCTCCTGGCTTGCCCGCGCCAGCAGTTTTTCCATCTTGAACATCAGGGCGTTCAGGTCCACGGGGACAATGCTGGTGGTCCGGATGGTGCCGAGCTTTTGCGGATCGTCCATCCAGCGGGAGCTAAAGTCCCAGCCCGAGGCCGCAGCGGAACGCAAATCACGGTAGATCTCGGTCGCAGGCCGGTTAGGGTTACTTTTGGCGGTATTCACGTCGTCAAGCCAGGACTCCGGGCGCGGGGTATCGCGGTCGTCCCAGTAGCGGTTGAGGATAACGCCGTCGTCCAGCTTCACCACGCGTTTGTTAGCCTGCCCCGGCTGAAGGGCGTCGACGCCGTCCATCCAGTAGGCATACTCTTTCTCCATCTGCGGACGGTACTTCTTCAGCGCATCGCTGTCGTGGGTCGCCAGCAGTTCAACCATCATTGAGAAAAACGGCGGCTGGGAGCGGCTCAGGTAATAGCTGCGGTTGCCGTTGGGAATGTGGCCGAAGGTATCAATCTCATACGCAAAGTTATCCACCATGTCTCTGATTTTGTCCCAGTGATCGCTCTCTGCCAGGCCCAGCATGGTGAAATAGCTGTCCCAGTAGTAGACCTCGCGGAAACGTCCGCCGGGCACAACGTAAGGTTTGGGTAACGGCAGCAGGGAATCCCATTTGTTGCTGGCTTTATCCGTGGTGCGCGTCAGCACGGGCCAGAGATCGTCGATGTGCTCACGTAAACTTTGTCCAGCAGGCGGAACATATTTTTCCCCTTCCGCAGGGAGCGTAAAGTTCATCTCGACAAAGTGGCGTAAGTCAAAGCTGGACTGCGCGTGCTGCATCCGGTAATCCGCCAGAATCATCAGCGGGTCGCTTTTGGGGACGGCATCCGCGAAGGTTTTCTGATCGGGAAACAGTTTGGCGCTTTGCACATCGTTAAACAGAGGGCCCAGCAAAATATCGGGTGAGGTTGTCTGGGCTGCGGGGCTATCATCGGCATAACCGCAAGTCGTGACGCCGAGCAGCGCGCCTCCTAACGCAAGGGGCAAGAACGCGGGGCGTAGTGTACGAGGTCTTATCATCAGTTCGTCTCCTGTCTTCACTAAACAGCGTGACCGCTGTTGTCAATCACCTGAAAACCTTAGACGAATATTGCCCGCTTCGCGTTAATAATTGCCTGCCCGTCAGACCTCTTCCGGCGTCTGGCTGGCTTCCCGCAGCGTGCCCGGCGCATGTCCAATGATGCGCTTAAATGCCCGGCTAAATGCCGCCAGAGAGCCGTATCCCAGCCGCAGCGCGACGGTTTCAATCGGCTGATTTTCGTGGCGAATGTACTGGATGGCCAGCCGCATCCTCAGCTCGCTGAGATATTTTGCCGGGGTGGTTCCCGTCGCGGCCAGGAATCGTTCGGCGAACACGGAACGGGACGTGCCCGCTTCTTTTGCCAGATCCGCCACGCTCCAGTTCAGGCCGGGCTGCTGGTGCATGGCGTAAATGGCCCGGCTCAGGCGCGGGTCGCGCAGAACCTGCACCCAGCCGGTGGCTTTACCACATCCGCCTTCAACCCAGCCACGCACGATTAACGCGGCCACCACGTCGGCCAGACGCGCAAGGATCCCGGCGTACCCGGCCTGACGCGAAACGGATTCCCGCTCCATCGCCGCCAGCAGCGGGTGGATCTCCGGCCAGGTGGACATCAGCCGGCTGACCATCATCACTTCCGGCATCGCCTTGATCAGCGGCTGCATCCCGCCCAGCTCAAAATCCATGCACCCGCTAAAGATGATGGTGTTCTCGCTTTCCGGGCAGGGTTCGCAGGTGATGGCACACACCGAGCTGCAGATGGGCTCGCTGGGAAAGGCATTGACGGGCGTAATGGTTGCCCGCTCGTCAGAGAGCAGGGCATGAGAATTACCGCAAGGAATAAAGAGGGCATCGCCGCTGCTCAGTTCGAACGTCGCACCGCTTTCCATTCGCAGCAGGGCGCTACCGTGGCTCACAAAATGAAACTGCGCCCTACCGGGCGCCTGATGGAAGGCGACGCCAAACGGCGCGCTGGCCTGGATCCGCCGGTATTTCACACCTGACAGACGCATGCCGCGTAAAAGTTCGCTGATCAGATCGGGTGACTGTACGGTCATGGCGCAACTCCGGACGAATAATCAATAAGTGGAGATTATATGTCATAGATCGTCCAGGGTGAACCTTCTATGCTTTTGCGACAGTTGTCACATTTTTATAACGGGAGAAAAACAGATGAATTCATGTGTCGCGGCGAGCGAGGCGGTAGCGCCTGCAAAACCCGCCTGGCGGGCCGTCTATTCACTGGGGCTGGGGGTGTTTGGTTTGATTACGGCAGAATTTCTGCCCGCCAGTCTGTTAACGCCGATGGCCGCGAGCCTGGGCGTGAGTGAAGGAATGGCCGGACAGGCCGTCACCGCCACCGCGCTGGTGGCGCTGGTAACCGGACTGCTGATTACGCCGGCGACCAAAAGCATTGACCGCCGCTGGGTGCTGATGTTTTTCTCGGTGCTGCAAATTATCTCCAGCCTGCTGGTGGCCTTTGCGCCCAACCTGCACGTCCTGCTGATGGGGCGCCTGCTGCTGGGGATCGCCATCGGGGGATTCTGGGCGATGTCGACGGCGACCACGATGCGTCTGGTTCCGGCAGATAAAGTGCCGAAGGCGCTGGCGGTGATCTTCTCCAGTGTATCGATAGCCACGGTGGTCGCGGCGCCGCTCGGCAGCTATCTGGGCAGCCTGATCGGCTGGCGCAACGTCTTTGTGCTCTGCATTCTACCGAGCATGCTGGCGCTGCTGTGGCAGCTCTGGGTCCTGCCGTCCATGAAGCCGGAGAGCAGCGGCAGCCTGAGTACGCTGTTCCGCGTGCTGCGTCGTCCGGGGATGATCGGCGGCATGCTGGCGACCATCCTGATTTTCAGCGGTCATTTCGCCTTCTTTACCTACCTGCGCCCGTTCCTGGAAACGGTGGGGCAGGCGAGCGTGGAGACCATTTCGCTGATCCTGCTGGGCTTTGGGCTGGCCAACTTTGTCGGCACCTCGGTTGCCGGGCATCTGCTGGCGCGTAATCTGCGCCTGACGCTGGCGCTGGTGCCGTTCGCAATGGGCGTTCTTGCGCTCACGATGGTGGCGTTTGGTCATCTGGCGATGCTGGACGGGTTCCTGGTCGCGCTGTGGGGCTTTGCATTTGGTCTGGTTCCGGTGGGCTGGTCAACCTGGCTTGCCACTACCGTTCCGGATGAAGCCGAAAGTGCAGGCGGGCTGCTGGTGGCCTCAATTCAACTGGCGATAAGTGCCGGTGCGGCCGGGGGCGGTGCGGTATTTGACCTCAACGGCGCCAGCGGTGTATTCGCGGGCAGCGGTCTTTTGCTGGTAACGGCGATGGTGATTGTGTTTATGGGAGTAAAGGTGAAGGCGGAGTGAATTATTTGCCGGGTAAGCGCATGCGCCACCCGGCATTACGGTAAGACTTACAGCCCTTTCTTATCCATCCACACCGCCAGATCCACCAGACGGTTTGAGAAGCCCCACTCGTTGTCGTACCACGCCAGGATCTTCACCATGTTCCCGCCAATCACCAGCGTGGAAAGCCCGTCGATAATCGAGGAGCGTGGGTCGCCCTGGTAATCGCTGGAGACCAGCGGTTCATCGCTATAGCCCAGAATGCCTTTCAGAGGCCCGCTGGCGGCCGCGTTGCGGAACGCGTCATTCACCTCTTCGGCGGTCACGTTTCGGCTCAGCGTTACCGTTAAATCTACAATCGACACCACCGGCACCGGCACGCGCAGGGAGTACCCGGTCAGTTTGCCGTCCAGGGAGGGGATCACTTTCCCCAGCGCTTTTGCCGCGCCGCTGGAGTAAGGCACAATCGACAGCGCCGCCGCGCGCGCGCCGCGCAGATCTTTCTCCGGCTGATCGTGCAGCGCCTGGCTGTTGGTGTAGGCATGCGTGGTATTCATCAGGCCATGCTCAATCCCGAACTGCTGATGCAGAACCTGAGCGGCCGGCGCCAGGCCGTTCGTGGTGCAGCTCCCGTTACTCACCACCGCGTGACGGGCGGGATCGTACTGCTCGTGATTAACCCCCATCACAATCGTCAGGTCGTCGTTCTTCCCGGGGGCGGAAATGATGACGCGCTTAGCGCCGCCGTGAGTGATATGCACCGCCGCTTTTTCCCGCTCGGTAAAGAAGCCGGTGGCCTCAATCACCACGTCAACGCTGACGTCACGCCACGGGATATTCGCCGGATCGCGTTCGCTAAATACGGCGATCCGCTGCCCGTCTACCTGCAGCGCGCCGTCTGCCGCTTCAACCGGGGCGGGAAGCGTGCCCAGAAGGGAATCATGTTTCAGCAGGTGGGCGAGGGTTTTACTGTCCGTCAGATCGTTAATGGCCACAATCTGCAGATCCGGGTTACCCAGCGCCGCGCGCAGGAAATTACGTCCGATACGGCCGAAACCGTTAATACCGACCTTAACCATGGTGCACTCCTTATCTCTGTTGTCTGGAGTCACTGTAGGCGTCGGGCCGGTTGGCGTAAATGACAAAAAAGGATCAGATTACGCCATTTTGCGGCAGTGGAAGCGCTGGCGGTACTCGCCGGGCGTGAGGTGGAGCTGTTTCTCAAAGATGCGGCGCAGGTTAATGCTGGTGCCAAACCCGCTTTGCTCGGCAACGCGCTCAAGGGAGTCATGGGTCTGCTCAAGCAGCTGGCGGGCCGCGGCCAGACGCGCTTCGGTTACGTAGCGGGCCGGAGAAACTCCCGCGTCGCGGGTAAACACGCGGGTGAAATTACGCGGGCTCATCGCCGCTTTCTCGGCCAGATTTTCCACGCACAGGTCGGCGGTGAGGTTCTGCAGGATCCAGGCTTGCAGTTCGCTTATCGGGCCCGATGTGCCGGGCTGCTGCAGGCTGTAACGGCTGAACTGCAGCTGGCCGCCGGGACGGCGCAGGTACATCACCATGTCCTGCGCCACGTCGCGGGCGAGGGTAAATCCGTAGTCGTCTTCCACCAGCGCCAGGGTCAGATCGAACCCGGAACTCACGCCGCCGGAGGTCCAGATGGGGCCATCCTGAATATACAGCGGACCGCCTTCGACGTGGATAGCCGGATACTGGGCTTGCATCGTCTCCAGCAGCCGCCAGTGGGTGGTCGCGCGGCGACCGTCCAGCAGGCCGGTCTGGGCCAGCAGCATCGCGCCGCCGCAGATAGAGGCCACCCGCCGGGCGTGCGGCGCAGCGAGGTGCAGCCAGTCCACCACCGCCGTGCTCTCCTGCTCGTTCATGCCGCGTCCGGTGATGATAATCGTGTCCAGCGGTTCACGCGGGTCCAGCTCCGGCAGGCGATAGTCCGCCAGCAGATTCAGGCCGGACTGGCCGTGGATCACCTGGTGAGGCTGAGTGGTGGCGATGATAATCCGGTAGCGGGGCTGCGCAAGACCTTCCGGATGCAGCCGGTTGGCCTGCATCAGAATGTCGGCGATACCGGCGGCTTCAAACAGCATGCCGCCGTCGGGAACAATGATCAGGATCTTCTTCATGTCCTGAAAAGTACCTTTATCACAGAATAAGTCAAGCAGCGCGTGCGCCCCACGTTTCTGGCAAAGCAATGCGATTTAAGTTCTTTGTTATTTCAGGCGTTATCCCCGATCGTCAGAGAATTATCTCTGGCGAAACGGCGTCTGAAGGAATGAGTCAACGAAGCTCCCTCTATTTACATCCGCAACAACGCGAACAAATCAGCCACCTTGCATCGGGTTTTTTATGGCGCAGCGAACTGCCCACGTGGCTGTTGATTATCACGATTTATGCAGGCTGGTTTGCCACGCTGGCGTTCTGGCAAACGCTCGGCCTGCTGCCCGCCACGCTGCTGCTCATCGGGTTTACCGCCTGGTACATGTCCCTTCAGCATGAGCTGATCCACGGACACCCCACGCGTTTTGCCTGGCTCAACCAGCTGTTTGGCACGCTCCCGCTGGCGGTCTGGTATCCGTATGGCCTGTACCGGGACTCCCATCTTGCCCATCATCGGCACCATAGCCTGACCCATCCGGTGGATGATCCGGAGTCGTACTATTTTACCGACGAGAGCTGGGCGCGCTTTTCTCCGTGGCAGAAACGCGCGATCCGCGCCCGGAATACCTTCGCCGGGCGGCTGATGCTGGCGCCGCTGCTGGATATCCTGCAGACGCTGGGCAGCGCCGCGGCGGCGTTTCGTCACCTTCAGCTGCGGGCTATGGCGATGTGGCTGGTTCACGTTTTGCTGCTGGTGGCGCTCTTCGCCTGGATGACGCATACCGGTTTTTCACCCGTCTGGTTCGTGCTGGCCGTCAGCTATCCGGCGCTGGCGCTGACCACGGTCAGATCGTTTTTCGAACATCGCGCGGCGGACGACCCGCTGGCGCGCTCCGTCATTAACGAGGCCGGGTTATTCTGGCGGGTACTGTTTTTGAATCTCAACTACCATTCAGTGCATCACGATCTGCCGGGCGTTCCCTGGTACGGGCTGAAGGCGATCTACCAGCAAAACCGGGAGGCGTACCAGCAGCGAAACCACGGTTTTCTCGTCAGGGGCTATGGTGAATGGTTGCGTCAGTTCTGGGCCAGGCCCGTCGACGTCACCGTTCATCCCGCAAAACAACAGGGGGAAGGGTATGAGTAACCTGCTGGCGTTTCCCATGTATGCCGTGGATCGCGCCGACACCCGCGCGCTCTGGCTGGCGGTAAAGAGGCTGCTGGCCGCGCGCGGTGTGTCCGTCGATCGTGACCCCGGCTGGCCGGAGTCTGACCTTCTGACCCACTGGCAACAGCCAGCGCTTATCCTCAGCCAGACCTGCGGTTATCCGCTGGTCACGCAGCTCCCGGACGTGCAGGTGGTCGGCTGTTTTCACTACGCGGCACCGGGCTGCGAAGGGATCCAGTACCGCAGCTTTCTGGCGGTGCGCGAAGAGGATCGGCACCTGACGCTGGCGGGTTTTCGCGGACGTCGGGCGGTCTGTAATGCCCCGGATTCCCAGTCCGGCTACAATGCGCTGCGAAAAATAGTGGCTCCCCTGGCGAGCGGCGGTCCCTTTTTCGCGCAAACGTCCTTCAGCGGCAGCCATCGCCAGTCGCTGATTGATGTGAAACGCGGGGCGGGGGATATTGCAGCCATCGACTGCGTGACCTGGGCACTGCTGCAGCGCCATGAGCCGGAACGCCTTGCGGGGCTGGCGGTCATTGGCCGCACCCCGCTGACGCCGGGCCTGCCGCTGATCACCTCGCATGACACCTCGCCTGAAACGCTTAACGCCATTCGTGATGCACTTCACGAGCTGGTGGATGCGCCGGAATACCGGGAGGTGCGCGACGCGGTGCTGTTCGGCGGTTTTAGCGTGGTGACGCGCGAGGCCTACGCCTCATTGTCCGCGTGATAAATCTCCTGCGCGTCGGTAAAGCAGCGCAGCGCCAGCGAGGAGACCGGCTTCTGCCTGCGCATAATCAGGCCGACGGGAGCCTCAATGTTCGCGTCGGCGATGGGGACAATCCTGAAGTTGCTGTTCAGTGCCTCCAGCCCGTTGTTCAGCGGCATGACGGCGCAGCACACGCCGCTCTGAACCGCCTGAATGATCTGGAACGTCGAGTCGCTTTCGAAAACGGACGTCGGTTCGATGCCTGCAGATTTAAAGCTGGCCTCCATATGCGCCCGGTAGTGCATCCCTTTAGTCAGGAACCCCAGCGGAAAATCCGTCAGGTCGTGCCACGTCAGCGCTGCCTGGCCGAGCTGGAAATGGCGAGTGTCGTGCAGCAGGCCCATCTTCGTTTTTGGCAGCTGGATAACGTCAAACAGGCTGGTGTCGATGCTGTTGAGGTAGCAAATTCCCAGCTCAAGCTGATTGCGGCTGACGCCGTCGGCGATCTGCGCTGAGGACATGGAATAGAGGCTGTAGGTCAGCTCCGGGTATTTTTGCGTTAGCTGGCGAATAAAGATCATCGGATCCACGCTCGCCAGCGGCACCATCCCCAGACGTAATTCGCCCACCACCTGGCCTTTACACAGCGCGGCTTCCGCCTGTAGCCCGTCGTGCGCGGCAAGCAGGGCGCGGGCCCAGGCGAGGATGCGTTCCCCCTCAGGCGTAAACCCTTCAAAGCGCTGCCCGCGCACGATCAGCACCAGCCCCAGCTCCTCTTCCAGGCTGCGGATGCGCATGGAAAGGGTCGGCTGGGTGACGTTGCACTGCGAGGCCGCTTTACCAAAGTGGCGGGTTTCGTCGAGCGCGATTAAATATTTTAACTGTTTAATATCCATCATTCTCTCTGCGCGGGCAGCCTTACAGCATGCGGATCTCTTTCGAGCGCAGGGTGATGCGAACCGGAACGGATTTATACGACGGCGTACCGCTGTCCTTATCCAGATAATCAAGCGGCACCAGCACGTTGGCCTCCGGGTAATAGGCGCCGACGGTGCCCGGCGCGATGTTGTACGCCACCACGGTAATGTCTTTCAGACGCTGAACGCTGCCGGGGAGGGCGGTTTCGATATCCACGCGGTCGCCGTGTTCCAGGCCTGACTGCGCCATATCGTCTTCGTTCATAAACAGCACGTCGCGGCGGCCAAACACGCCGCGGTAGCGGTCGTCCAGCGCGTAAATGGTGGTGTTGTACTGGTCGTGGCTGCGCAGCGTGATCAGGCGCAGAACGTGCTCACCTTCGCCGCTGGCGTTCTCGTGAACGCCGTCGAACACCGAGAACATCGCTTTCCCCGTCGCCGTTGGCCAGATGCGTTGCGTCGGCGGCAGCGGCATGCGGAAGCCGCCGGGAACGCGGATCCGCGCGTTGTAATTCTCAAAGCCCGGAATGGTCTGCTCGATCAGATCGCGGATCCGGTCGTAATCTTCTACCAGCGTCAGCCAGTCAACGCGGGTTTCCGGCAGCGTGGCTTTCGCCATGCCGGCGACGATAGCGGGTTCCGAACGGAGCAACGGCGAGGCGGGCTTCAGCTTGCCGGATGAGGCATGCACCATCGACATGGAGTCTTCGACGGTAATGGACTGACGGCCGGTGGCCTGGAGATCCAGCTCGGTGCGGCCGAGGCACGGAAAGATAAAGGTCTCTTTGCCCACCAGCAGATGGGTACGGTTGAGCTTGGTCCCGACGTGCACGCTCAAATCCAGGTTACCCATCGCCGGAAAACCCCGCTCGTGATCGGGCATCGCGACGGCAAAATTACCCCCGAGGCAGATGAGCGCCTTCGCGCGGCCGTCGATCATCGCCTGCGTGGCCTGCACCGCATCGTGTCCGTGGTGAGACGGCGGCTCAAAGCCGAAAACGTCCTTCAGACGGTTCAGGAAGGCCGGGGTAGGCTTCTCGCTGATCCCGACGGTGCGGTTCCCCTGAACGTTAGAGTGGCCGCGCAGGGGGCAGATACCCGCGCCGGGCTTGCCGATATTCCCGCGCAGCAGCAGCAGGTCGGCGATCAGGCGGACGTTCGCCGTACCTTTATTGTGCTGGGTAATGCCCATTCCGTAGGTAATGATGGTGGCATTTGATTTCGCATAGGCGTCGGCCACCTTTTTGAGCGCCGCCTGGCTCAGCCCAGACTCGCGCTCGATCTCGTCCCAGCGGGTTTGCGCGATATCGGCGGCGAAGTCCTCAATGCCCTGGGTGTGTTCGGCAATAAACGCATGATCCAGCACGTCACCGCGTTCGGCCTCCATTTCCAGTAGATGTTTGGCAATGCCTTTCAGCGCGGCGGCATCGCCCCCGGCCTTCACCTGGAAATAGGTCGAGGCGATATCCGTTGAGCCGTAGGTCGCCATTTCAATCACGCTTTGCGGGTCGGCGAAGCGTTCGAGGGCGCGCTCGCGCAGCGGGTTAAAGACGATAATCGGCACGTTGCGCCGTGCCAGCTCGTGGAGAGTCCCCATCATTCGCGGATGGTTGGTGCCGGGGTTGTGGCCGATGGAGATCACCAGCTCGGTCTTATCGAAGTCGTCCAGCGAGACGGTGCCTTTCCCGATGCCAATCGAACGCGGCAAACCGACGCTGGTGGCCTCGTGGCACATATTCGAGCAGTCGGGGAAGTTATTGGTGCCGTATTCGCGAGCGAACAGCTGGAACAGATACGCCGCTTCGTTAGAGGCGCGTCCGGAGGTATAGAACTCGACCTGGTCCGGTTCGAGCCCGCGCAATACTTCGCCGATGCGTTGAAACGCCTCGTCCCAGTCGACGGGCCGGAAGGTATCGCTTGCCCGGTCATAGCGCAGGGGATGCGTCAGTCGACCGTAGCCTTCCAGTTCAAAGTCCGATTTTGCCAGCAGCGAGGAGACGCTGTTTTCGGCCAGAAACGCGGGGGTAACGCGTTTGCTGGTCGCTTCCCAGGTCACGGCTTTGGCGCCGTTCTCGCAGAACTGGAACGTCGACTTGTGTTCTTTATCCGGCCACGCGCAGCCCGGGCAGTCGAAACCGTCAGGCTGGTTGGTGCGCAGCAGCGTGGCGGGAGCATCCAGGGTATCCATTTGGGTACGTACCGCGATGGCCGTCGCTTTTAACGCGCCCCATCCTCCGGCAGGACCGTCATAGTGTCTGATACCCGGCACCGAGCGTCTTTTCTTATTCATACCCACTCCTGATTTCTTCGGTCACACAACGTCTGAACCCATAAAAACGCTGCAAAGGACAATAAGTGAAAGCAATGACGACCGGATGGCTATGCGCATGCGGTGTAGAAAAATGCTTTATCTTAAATTCGTTTTATTACAGCGATTTATCAGATCTGATGTTTAAATATTTAAAGAAATTATAACGAAATTTTATCATTTTAATAATAAATCTTATCTATCACACGGTAGGCAAGATAGATGGGGCGAGCAGGAGAGGATGTAGCAACAATAAAATTTCGAATGAAGGCTGCGGGCGGCAGCAATAAACACGGGTCGCAGCTGGCGGGCCATTGCGAGCATTTTTTGGCGGCGATAATGTCAGGATGGTTAACTCAGGCTTAATGATTAAAGGATAAAATTCAGGCCTGGCCGGATAATTGTCGCAACGCGAAATATAAAGTTATTTTGAGGCGTAAAATTAACGTCGTGCAACATAAGTGAAATAGTCACATTCACGTTAACGCGTGCATTCAATATTAAAGTTACCCTGTTAGTGCAACAAATAATTCATCTTTCATATATTCTGCTGACCTCACCAATACGCGAATTCTACTAATTATGGTAGTGGTGATAATAGCCATATTGCGTTAATGAAAGTGGTCATCTTTTGTATTTTTTGTATATAAAACAAATGATTGCAATGTTGTGTGGCTAAGAAATAAAAGGGCGTAGGTCATATCGGTTTTTTTCATAGGATTAATCCTATAATTTTCCGACTGCTTCATTTACCAACAGTTACGTACCGGTAAATATTGAATTGAGACGAAGCTCATGTAAACTTGTTTACCGTTTGTCAAAATATGTCAGGAAGACACTGGGCCTTATTCTGAAGGGCTCGTGCGGTAGCTATGCCCTTAAAATAGTAACGCCCCGAAAATATCCTGGCTATTTTAACAATAGCACCTAAGTCAAACTTCACTCCCTTATCTTCATCATCGAAATATCGCTACGGAAAAGCATATGAAAATGCGCGTACTGTTTTCACTTCTGTTTGTAATGGCGGTGGCGGGCTGTAAAGCGCCGCAGAAACCTGTGATCAACGACGATACGATCGAGACCAGCCAGGTCAACGGCGTGACCTTAACCCACCGTCACGCTGTGACGCCGCCGGCGGAGTTCAACCCGGTCAACGAACCGTATCGCGCCATGTATCCAGCCTCCCTGATGAGCCGTCCTGACTTCGGCGGCAAAGTTATCCGCACTCTCGACACCGGAAAAACCTACGTGGTGCTGGGTCAGGTTGAACATTACTGGATGGCGCTTGCCGATGAAGGCAACGATCAGCTGATTGGTTACGTCCCGATGCGCGCCGTGATCAAGGCCGACCTGTACGACGCCGCCGTGCGTAAACAGGCCATTCGTCCGAAGGCGCGTAAAAAAGCGACCTGTGTCGACGTCGATGGCAACAGCAAAGCCTGCAAAGACAGCGCTAACGGTACCTGGATCCTAAACTAAACGGCTTGCATGAGCGCATTTTTATGAATAATAAAAATTTTCATAAGCTGTGGTTATTCTTTTACGCGGTGATTTTCGCCCTGGTCAGTGGTTGTACGTCGTCTTCACACAGCGACCCCTCCCGCTACAATCTGCAGTTTCAGGCTCATCCACAAATCAACGAATCTGCGCCGCTTAAGGTCCGGGTGTTGTTGCTGAAATCCGATGCGGATTTCATGTCCAGCGACTTCTACTCCCTGCAGAACAACGCGTCAGCCACGCTTGGCGCGAATCAGCTGAACAGCGACGTGTTCTTCCTGATGCCGGGACAGCTGTCCAAAACCCTCAGCGGGCAAAGCTCTCCGGAGGCCCGCTACATCGGCGTGATGGCGGAGTATCAGATGCTGGATGGCAAAAAATGGCGCGTTTCACTCCCTCTGCCTGTGCCTGGCGAAAATCATATCTACCAGTTCTGGAAATGGTCCGCGGATGAACTTCAGGCCAACGTTTTTCTCGACGTGAACGGCATTCGGGTCATCAGCCAGTAACGCGCTTCAACACAGGAAACACATCATCATGACGAAAGCAGAAAAGGTCGTCTGGACCGAAGGCATGTTCCTGCGTCCACACCATTTTCAGCGGACTGAAAGCTATCTGCTCAACCATGTTCGTGAATGGGGCGCGCTACAGCGATCGTATCTCTGGGGCTTTCTTGACGTGGAACTGGATGAAGCGATGCTTCGTCAGGGATGCATTGCCCTGAGCTACTGCAGCGGCTTGCTGCCGGACGGCACCTTTTTCCAGGTGCGTAACGGGCGCAACGGCCCTGCGCCGCTGAAAATTCCTGACAATCTCACCAACGAAAAGGTGGTGCTCGCGCTGCCGGTTCGTCGTGGCGAGAGAGAAGAGGTGATTTTTAGCGAAGAGCCGGCCTCGCTGGCGCGCTTCATCGCTTTCGAGCAAGAGGTGGAAGACGACAACGCCATGTCGGTGGGGGATGCCACCGTCCAGTTTGGCCGTCTGCGTCTGACCCTGATGCTGGAAAAAGACCTCACGGCGGAATGGACCGCCATCGGCGTGGCGTTTGTGACGGAGAAACGTAACGACAACCACGTGCGGCTCGATAACAGCTACATCCCGCCGATGCTCAACGCCAACAACAGCCCGCAGATCTACAGCATGATCAACGATCTGCACGGTCTGCTGGTGCAGCGCAGCCAGCAAATTGGCGGTCGTCTGCGCCAGCCTGGCCGCTTTAACACCTCCGAACTGATTGAGTTCACGCTGCTGTCGCTGGTTAACCGTCATCTGGGCGAGGTTTCTCATTTAAAAACCCTCCCGCTGCTGCATCCGGAAACGCTCTGGCGCAGCTGGCTGCCGTTTGCGACCGAGCTCGCCACCTGGACGTCGCAGCGTACCGCCGAAAGCGTGCTGCCGATTTACGATCATGACGATCTGGCTAACTGCTTCAGCAAACTGATGCTGATGCTGCGTCAGGGGCTGTCGCTGGTGATGGAAGACCACGCAATTCAGCTGCCGCTTAACGAACGCTCTCACGGCCTGAACATCGCCACGGTGCCTGAAACCAGCATGGTGCGCGAGTTCGGCTTCGTGCTAGCGGTTAAAGCCAATGTGCCAGGCGAACACCTGCAAACCCATTTCCCGGCGCAGATGAAGGTTGCGCCGGTCTCGAAAATCCGCGATCTGGTTCAGCTTCAGCTGCCGGGCATTATGCTGCGCGCCATGCCGGTCGCGCCGCCGCAGATCCCGTGGCATGCCGGCTACAGCTACTTTGAACTGGAGAAGGGCAGCGAGCTGTGGCACGAGATGGATAAGTCCGGCGCATTCGCCCTGCATCTTGCAGGGGAGTTCCCGGGGCTGGATATGGAGTTTTGGGCCATCCGTAGCCCGACAGAATAATAAAGCGAGCGCTTAATATGCAGGAACGACAGGACACCGGCAGTAATGCCGGGTTTACCGGAGCCAGTAGCAACAACCAGCTGGTGGCGGCCGCCAATCCGCTGCTCAACGCGATTCCGCAGATCCGTCATTCGGTCTCCCATGACGATCAGGTGGCGTTACGCCAGCGTCTGATCGATGAGATTCGCCGTTTCGAAGTCCGCTGTCAGCAGGCGGGGCTGCCCTACGAAGTGATCGTCGGGGCACGTTACTGCCTGTGTACGGCGCTCGATGAGGCCGCCGCGCTCACCCCCTGGGGCAGCAGCGGCGTCTGGTCAAGCAACGGTCTGCTGGTGACCTTCCACAACGAAACCTGGGGCGGCGAGAAGTTCTTCCAGCTGCTGGCGCGCCTGTCGCAGAACCCGCGCGAGCATATCCTGCTGCTGGAGATGATCAACTACTGCCTGCTGCTGGGCTTCGAAGGACGCTATCGGGTGCTGGATAATGGCCGCACGCAGCTTGAAACCATCAAGCAGCGGCTGTGGCAGATGATCCGCGGCGTGCGCGGCAGCTATCCGCCGCCGCTTTCTCCCCATCCGGAAGATCGTCCGGTACTGCGCAAGCTCTGGCGGCCGATGGTTCCTCTGTGGGCCTGCGTGGCGCTGGCCGGGTTTATCGCCTGCCTGTTTTATATCGTGCTTAACTGGCGCCTTGGCGATAACACCAACCCGGTGCTGGCGAAGATTTACCAGTCCCAGCTGCCGGAAACCACTATTCAGCAACCGGCCCGTCAGCTTCCGGCGGTGCTGAACCTGCGAGGCTTCCTGAAGCCTGAAATCGAGGCGGGCCTGGTCGCGGTGAAAGACGAAGCGGATCGCAGCGTCGTTATCCTGAAGGGCGACGGGCTGTTTGCCTCTGCCTCTACCGTCGTGCGTGACCGCTATGAACCGGTCATCAACCGCATTGCGCAGGCGATGAATAACGTCAGCGGCAAAATTCTGGTGGTGGGCTACAGCGACAACGTGCCGATCCGCAGCGCGCGCTTTGCCTCGAACTATGAACTCTCTCTGGAACGCGCCCGCTCGGTACAGAAAATGCTGCAGGGAAGCCTCTCTCAGCCTGGCCGCGTGAAAGCGGAAGGGCGGGGCGAGATTAACCCGGTGGCGCCGAACACGACGCCTGAAAACCGCGCCCGTAACCGCCGTGTGGAAATTACTCTGCTGGTGTCGCCTGAAAACACTCAGGCTGAGCTGAACGGATTGCCGCAAGGAAACTAAGGATGCTGACTACACTTCTTTCCATTTTGACCAACCGCATTCTGTGGAGCTTCCTCGGCGTAACGGCGCTTGCGGCGGTGATCTGGATGATTGGTCCCCTGTTGTCCATCGTGGACACCCGACCGCTTGAGTCTGAGCAGAACCGCATTATCAGCATTGCCGTGGTCTATCTGCTCTGGGCGCAGGGCCACATTTTGCCGCGCCTGTACAATGCCTGGCTGAACCGCAAGCTGATGGACAAGCTCAAGGAGAACACCGCCAGCCCGGAAGCGGCGGATCCGCAGAAGCGGCTGAACAGCGAGGAGCAGATCCTCGCCAGCCGCTTTGATGAAGCCGCGCAGATGCTTAAAAAAGCGCACTTCAGCAAAGCGGGCCAGGGCGCCCAGTGGACGCAGCGCTTCAGCACGCAATATCTCTATCAGCTGCCATGGTACGTCATTATCGGCGCGCCGGGTTCCGGTAAAACCACGGCGCTGGTTAACTCCGGGCTGCAGTTCCCGCTGGCCGATCGCTTCGGTAAAACCGCGCTGCGGGGCATTGGCGGCACGCGTAACTGCGACTGGTGGTTTACCAATGAAGCGGTGCTGCTGGACACGGCGGGCCGCTACACCACCCAGGAGAGCGAGCAGGTGCAGGATGCCGGCGAATGGCTGGAGTTCATGGGGTTACTGCGCAAGTATCGCCGCCGCCAGCCGATCAACGGCGTTATCATCACCATCAGCATTTCTGACCTGCTCACCCAGTCCGCCGAGGCGTCCCGCCAGCAGGCGGTGAACCTGCGCCAGCGTCTGTCCGAGCTGCATGAACAGCTGGGTATTCGCTTCCCGGTGTACGTGATGGTGACCAAGGCCGACCTGCTTAAAGGCTTCCGCGCCTGGTTTGCCGACTACGACAAAGCGCAGCGCGACCAGATCTGGGGCTTTACGCTGCCGTGGGAGCAAACCAAACACGCCGATTACGACCTGATGGGCAACTTCCAGCAGGAGTTTTCTCTGCTCCAGCAGCGCCTTGATGCCGGGCTGCCGGAAACCATGCTGAAAGAGCATGACGCGAAAACCCGCGCTGAAGCGTATCTCTTCCCGCAGGAGTTCGCCGCGCTGCGTCCGCTGCTGGCGGACTACCTGAGCACGGTCTTCGCCCGCTCCAACTTCGAAACCGAGTTCTCCCCGCGCGGGATCTACTTCGCCAGCGGGACGCAGGAAGGTATGCCGTTCGACCGCGTGATGGGCGAACTGAACCGCGCGCTGTCGCTGCCGGAAGGGGGAGAGGCGGATAACTGGGATTCGGTCAGCAAAGAAGCGCCTATCCCGGGGGCAAAAGGTCAGAGTTTCTTCATTAAGAACCTGCTGCAAAACGTCATCTTCCAGGAAGCCGGGATCGCGGGCGAAAACCGCTGGTGGGAGCTGCGCAACCGGGCGGTGATCTGGTCTGGCTACGCGGCGCTGCTGGCCCTGCTGGTCATCCTCGGCGGTCTGTGGCTGACCAGCTATGCCAAAAACAAGGCCTATCTGGAAGAGGTGGATGCGAAGGTGCCGCTGCTGGACCAGCAGAGCAAAGCGCTGCAGAACCAGACCCAGCGTGACCTGTTCGATCTGCTGCCGCTGCTTAACGGTCTGGTTGACCTGCCGAAAAGCGACGCGTTTGATGTAAACGATCCGCCCCTATCCCGCCGTATGGGGCTCTACCGCGGAGATGACGTCAGCGATGCCTCGCAGTCTCTGTACCAGAAAGCGCTGGATCAGATGCTGTTGCCTGCCGTCGCTATGCACATCACCACCTGGCTGCGCAACGACAACGGCAGCGACGTGGAATACAGCTATGAAGCGCTGAAAGCCTATCAGATGCTGTATCAGCCGAAGCACTACGACGGTAAATTCCTGCATTCGTGGGTGATGCTCAACCTGCAGCGAAATCTGCCGCAGAACGTCACGAAGGCGCAGCTGCAGCAGCTTGAATGGCACCTGACGCAGCTGCTGGAACCGAAAATCCAGGCCTCGCCGTACGCGCAGGATGAATCTCTGGTGGCCCGCGAAAGAGCGATGATCAATCAGCAGCCGCTCTCCACGCGCGTATACGGTCGTCTTAAACGCCTGCTTGAACATGACGACAACCTCAAGCCGGTCTCCCTTTCCGACCTGGGCGGACCGCAGAGCGAGCTGGTGTTTTCACGCAAAAGCGGCAAGCCGGTGAGCGAAGGCGTGCCGGGTCTTTATACGCCGGACGGTTACTGGAAAAGCTTTAACGGTCAGATTGACAGCGTCACCACCGCCCTGCACGAGGACGACGCCTGGGTGCTGGGGGCCGCGACGGCGCAGGAGGATAAACAGCAGATCGATAACGCCGTGCGCCAGCTCTACATGCGCGACTTTATCGCGAACTGGGATCGCTTCCTCGCCGACATTCAGCTCAATAACAGCGCCGATCTCTCCCAGCGCATCAACACCGCGCGCCTGCTCTCCGGCGCAAACTCGCCTCTGCGCCGTCTGGTGCAGAACCTGAGCCAGGTCCTGACGCTGTCACGCAATGCGCCAGCGCCGGAAAATGCGGATAAAGCGCAGGCGCAGAGCAGCCGCGCCACCCGCACGCTGGAAGCGCTGTTCAGCAACAATGACGCTGCGCCGACCCAGGCCGCCGTGGTCACCCAGGCGCCGGAACAGCTGGTCACCGACCACTACGCGCCGATGATTGAGCTGGCGCAGCCGCTGGAAAAGGGCGGGAAGACCATCGTGTTTGATGATTTTCTCAAGCAGGTGGATGAGCTCTATCGCTACCTGACCGCCGTCCAGGACGCGGCCAACAGCGGTATGCCGGCACCGGGCGGCGAGGCGATCAGCCGCCTGCAGGCCAGCGCCGGTCGCCTGCCGGGCGGGCTGCAAACCATGTTCAGCAATATGGCGGTGGGCGCCAGCAGCGATACCCAGCGCCGCGACCTCGAAAACGTGCGGAAGCGGATTAACGTTGAGGTGGGCGGATTCTGCCGTCAGGCAATCGCCGGCCGTTACCCGCTGGTGCGCAGCGCCAGCACCGAGGTCACCCCTGACGATCTCGCGCGCATGTTTGCGCCGGGAACCGGGCTGATGGACGCTTTCTTCCGCGACAATCTGACCAATAAAGTGGATACCACGCAGGCAAACTGGCGCTTTATGCCGGGCATCGACGGGAAAACGCTGCCGGGAAGCGAAGGGCTGCTGAGACCGTTCCAGCAGGCCCAGTCGATTCGCGACGCCTTCTTTGCTAATGGCGCCACGACGCCGTCCTTCAAGGTGACGGTTCGCACCGTGCGAATGGATAACTCCATTCTGAACCTGACGCTGGACGTCGACGGCCAGCTGCTGCGCTACAGCCACGGTCCGCAGGCCGTACAGATCATGAACTGGCCGGGGCCGGGCGGCACTAACCAGGTACGCATGCAGCTGGGGCTGGCGAACGGCAGCACGGCGACGCTGGTCACCAACGGTGCCTGGGCGCTCAACCGCTTCTTCGATAAAGCGAGCACCAGCCCGGGCGCGGGTAGCCTGAGCCGTCAGGCCACCTTCAACGTCGACGGACATCAGGTCACGCTGGAGTTTGCGCCAAACAGCATTCGTAACCCGTTCCAGCTTCCCCGTTTCTCATGCCCATAACCGCAAGGACAGCCGTATGACGAATACCCCTGCGATGAACCGCTACAGCTGGTATGGCAAATTACCCAGCGCCGGAGATTTTTTGCAGCGTCGCTTTCCTGACACTTTACAGCGCCAGTGGTCACACTGGTTCCAGGTCGGCCTGCTGGCCTGGCAGCAGGAAGAGCAGCGCAGCGGCGAGCGCCAGTTTCACAAAGCGCCAGTCTGGAATTTTGTGGTACCGCCCATGCTGGGCAGCCAGATGATCCAGATGGGCTGTCTGCTGCCCGGCCGCGACAGCGTTGGCCGACAGTATCCGGTTTGCCTGCAGCTGAGCTTCGCCCCGTCAGAGTGGTCGACCAGCCTGCTCAGCCAGGCCGAAAGCTGGTACCAGCAGATTGGGCGCCTGGGGCTGCACGCGGTGCGCAACAGTTTTTCCGCCTCACAGCTGGATGAGATGCTGATGACCATTCCGGCGCCGCAGCCCGTCGAGCCGCAAAAGCGTTCCGACATCCTTGATGTGATTGGCTATGACGAGGACGGGCAGAGCACGCTGGGCTGGCCTCAGGCGGCCGAGTGTTTTGATCCGCTGCGTCAGACCAGCTACTGGTGGACCAACCGCTGCGACGGCTACCCGCTGTACACCCACGTGCACAGCGGTAACTTTACCGGGCAGCTTTTCACCCTGCTGTTCGACCCGGCAGGGGGCGCCCGTCCGGGGCGCCACGGTCTCTATCCGCCCATGTTTGAATAAGCAGGGATCTCATGAA
Organism: Enterobacter cloacae complex sp. ECL352; assembly: GCF_020149545.1. Lineage (NCBI taxonomy): Bacteria > Pseudomonadati > Pseudomonadota > Gammaproteobacteria > Enterobacterales > Enterobacteriaceae > Enterobacter > Enterobacter cloacae complex sp. ECL352. Next base: position 374,534 of record NZ_CP083709.1, on the reverse strand, counting down.
TATCGAAGAATTTCTCGCGCCAATCAGTCCCGAAAAACCCTGCGGCGAAAACCTGGAGTACGACGCCGACTTCCAGATCATGAATCAGGCAAGTCTTGGAAAAGCGGAACAGCAGTTTGGCGACACCATTATCCCGGCAGAGCCCGCTGACTGGAACACGGTGGAAAAATACGCCACCAGCCTGCTGACTCGCACCAAAGATCTTCGCGTACTGCTGGCGTTAACCCATGCCTGGACGCGCCGCCGCGGGCTAGCGGGCTACGCGGACGGATTATTGCTGGTGCAGGAGGCGATCGCCCGTTACTGGGAGACGCTCTATCCGCTGCTGGAAGAGTATGGCGAAACCGATCCGTTCTATCGCATTAACGCCCTGGCAGGGCTGAGCGATAAATCCGACCTCACCGTCGCCGTGCGAAACGCCTCGCTTCTGCGTTCAAACGGCGATGAAATTTCGCTCCGGGATGCCCAGGCCCTGCTGGACGGCAGCAAGACGGAATGCCCGGACTATCCCGGCGGCCGTCCACGGCTGATTGACGAGCTGGCCCGCGGCGACCAGACCGGCACCGCCGCGGTTATCGTCATTAACGAACGTCTGCTGGCGATTCGCGAGCTTCTCACCGGGCATCTCGGTGAAAGCGGCGTGCCCGAGATGGAACAGCTGCTGAAAACTGTCGGACTGGTCGCCAGCGCGTGTCAGGTAACCGACATCAGCAAGCTGCTGCCGAACCGTGAGGCGCAGGCAGAACCCCAGGCCGAGCAGCAGTCGACGGCAGCGCAGCCCGTTCAGCCGGTCACCGACTGGCGCAGCGTGCAGATCACCAGCCGCGCCGACGCGCAGCTGATGCTGGAAAAAGCGAAGCAGTATTTTGCGCAGTACGAACCGAGCCACCCCGCACCGCTGATGATTGAACGGGTGCAGCGGCTGTCAGAACTTAACTTTATGGACATTATTCGCGACCTTGCGCCAGACGGCGTTAACCAACTTGAAAACATCTTTGGGCGCCGCGAATAACGCGTCCAGGCATTATGACGACAGGCATGGAGCCTGCCGTTTCACCTTCACCGCGCATCTTTGATGGAGAACATCATGGCAATGAGTAACAGTGGGCAGAAATTCATCGCACGTAACCGTGCCCCCCGCGTGCAGATCGAGTATGACGTAGAGATCTACGGTGCAGAACGTAAGATTCAGCTGCCGTTTGTGATGGGCGTCATGGCCGATCTGGTCGGCAAACCGGTTGAAAATCTGCCGGCCGTCGACGAGCGTAAATTCCTCGAAATCGACATCGACAACTTTGACGAACGCATGAAGGCGCTGAAGCCGCGCGTGGCGTTCCAGGTGGATAACACCCTGACCGGCGAAGGCAAGCTCAACGTGGATCTGACCTTCGACAGCATGGACGACTTCCTGCCGGATGCGGTGGCCCGCAAGGTCGAGCCGCTGAACAAGCTGCTGGAAGCGCGTACCCAGCTCTCCAACCTGCTGACCTATATGGACGGCAAAAACGGTGCGGAAGAGCTGATCGCTAAAATTCTGCAGGATCCGACGCTGCTCAAATCCCTGAGCCAGTTGCCGAAAAATGACGAAAGCGCGAAAGGTAGCGAGGAATAATCGATGAGCAACCAGACTCAACAACACGAGCAGCAGGCGGGTCAGGCGTTCAGCCAGGATGAATTCAGCGCGCTGCTGAACAAAGAGTTCCGCCCGAAAACCGATCAGGCCCGTTCAGCCGTCGAAAGCGCGGTCAAAACGCTGGCGCAGCAGGCGCTGGAAAATACCGTCACTTTCTCCAACGACACCTACCGCACCATTCAGAACCTGATCGCCGGTATCGACGAGCAGCTGTCGCAGCAGGTAAACCAGATCATTCACCACGAAGAGTTTCAGAAGCTGGAGAGCGCCTGGCGCGGTCTGAGCTACCTGGTGAACAACACTGAAACTGACGAGATGCTGAAGATCCGCTTTATGAGCATCTCCAAGCAGGAGCTGGGCCGCACCCTGAAGCGCTTCAAGGGCGTGGGCTGGGACCAGAGCCCGATCTTCAAGAAAATCTACGAGCAGGAGTACGGTCAGTTCGGCGGCGAGCCGTTTGGCTGCATCGTGGGCGACTACTACTTCGACCACAGCCCGCAGGACGTTGAGCTGCTGGGCGAAATGGCGCGCATCGGCTCTGCGGCGCACTGTCCGTTTATTACCGGTACCGCGCCGGGCGTGATGCAGATGGAGTCCTGGCAGGAGCTGGCTAATCCGCGCGACCTGACCAAGATCTTCCAGAACACCGAATACGCGGCCTGGCGTTCGCTGCGTGAATCCGAAGATGCCCGCTATCTGGGCCTGGTGATGCCGCGCTTCCTGTCGCGCCTGCCGTACGGCATTCGCACCAACCCGGTCGACAGCTTTGACTTTGAAGAGCAGACCGACGGCGCGAACCACAACAGCTACTCGTGGGCGAACGCCGCGTATGCGATGGCCGCCAACATCAACCGCTCCTTCAAAGAGTACGGCTGGTGCACCTCGATTCGCGGCGTGGAGTCCGGCGGGGCGGTGGAAAACCTGCCGTGCCATACCTTCCCGAGCGATGACGGCGGCGTGGACATGAAGTGCCCAACCGAGATCGCCATCAGCGATCGTCGTGAAGCTGAGCTGGCGAAAAACGGCTTTATGCCGCTGGTTCACCGCAAAAACTCTGACTTTGCCGCCTTCATCGGCGCGCAGTCGCTGCAGAAACCGGCCGAGTACCATGACCCGGATGCCACCGCCAACGCGCGTCTGGCCTCTCGTCTGCCGTACCTGTTCGCCTGCTGCCGCTTTGCGCACTACCTGAAGTGCATCGTGCGCGACAAAATCGGCTCCTTCCGCGAGCGCGAAGAGATGGAGCGCTGGCTGAACGACTGGGTCATGAACTACGTCGACGGTGACCCGGCGAACTCCTCTCAGGAGACCAAGTCCCGTAAACCGCTGGCGGCTGCGGAAGTGCAGGTGCAGGAGATTGAAGACAACCCGGGCTACTACGCCGCGAAGTTCTTCCTGCGTCCACACTACCAGCTGGAAGGTCTGACCGTTTCCCTGCGTCTGGTTTCTAAACTGCCGTCGCTGAAGACGAAAGACGCGTGATGAAGACACGGACGCCCCCTCTCCCTTGAGGGAGAGGGCGGGGGTAAGGGGAAAATACCGCTGCGGTGGTTATTCATTTTTCCTCAAACGTCACGGTCCGTAAGAATTCAAAAAAATTAATCCCCGGTAATGCCGGGCTTATTCGGTTCCAGAATAACGCCCGGTAGTAAAGGCTTCACATTCTTTCCGTTCATTCAGGGGGAATGTAAGACTGTCAAATGACACGGGTCATTTGATATGAGGCAGAGGTAAAATATGGACGGTTTTATTCAGCCCCATGCTTTCCTGTTTGCCATATAAGTGCTTTTTCGAAAGCAATATTGTTCATCCACGAAGAGTAGATATTATGGCTATTGATATGTTTCTGAAGGTCGAGGGTGTTACGGGCGAATCTAAAGATTCTAACCACACCGGCTGGACTGATATTACCTCCTTCTCCTGGGGCGCTTCCCAGCCAGGTAATATGAGCGTTGGCGGTGGCGGCGGTGCCGGTAAAGTTAACTTCAACGACCTGCACGTTAACGCGCTGATCGACAAATCCACCACCGCTATCCTGAAACACTGCGCCAGCGGCAAACACCTGACCAAAGTTGAGCTGTCCGTCTGTAAAGCCGGTGGCCAGCAGGTGGAATACTCCCGCATCACGCTGGAAGATGTGCTGGTCACCTCTGTTCAGTACACCGGTGCTGACAACGGCGATACCGTTGGTGTGACCTATGCATTCCAGGCTGCGAAAGTGAAACAGCAGTACTGGGAGCAGACCACGTCTGGTGGTAAAGGTGCTGAAAGCAGCGCTGGCTGGAACATCAAAGAAAACAAAGAAGCGTAATTGCGTATGTGGCCGGGGAGTTTTCCCCGGTCATTATCAACCGGGAAGGAAGATAGCATGGCAAGTTTGCAGGAAGGAGGCGCCCGTCCTCTCACCATTGGCGAAATAGCACTGGCGCGCTCGGTTTTTGGTGACGCAATAAAGTACTCAGAAGTGAAAGTCCATAATAAAAGCTATTTGCCATTTAATATGCAGTCGACAGATGTCGCGATGACTCCCAATGGTGAGCTCTATTTTCGCGAGCCGCATTATAGGGATGACTTCTCGATAGAGGTTCCGCGATATAAACACTGGTTTATTCACGAAATGGTGCATGTATTGCAGCATCAGATTGGAATGAATGTTCGAACCCGAGGCGCATTCAGTTGGGCAGCAAGTTATAATTATTCTCTGCCCCCCGATAAAAAATTATCGGACTTTGGTATGGAGCAGCAGGCTTCTATCATTTCAGATTTTTATTATTTGGTAAATTACGGTCTGGGTGATTTCCGAAACATTGCCGGTTTTGAGGGAATTATCGGACCCGACCTGAAGGATAAATATCTGCAGGTATTATCGTTGTTTATTCAAAATCCTAAAGACCGGCGGGTATGGTTATGAAACAGTTACTCAGTGTTGTAGCAATCGCATTAACGGTGAGTGCCTGTGTATCTCATCCTGCACAATATAAGTCGCTTTCGGTTACGCTAAAGGACAACGAACCCTGCTTTGCTATTCCCGCTAACTCCGGGTTAGACGCGCCTGTCACCAGCCATTCGCCCACCATAATGAAACGCGCGGGAAATGAATGGAAAGCGGTATCGCCGCCGTCAACGTTTAGCCCTGAGGTGACGTTAACGACCCAACAGTGTCACCAGTGGAAGGGGATAGCGTGGCAAGCCGGAGAATATGATGTTGCTCTGAAAGTGTCAGGGAAAAACGATTCTATTCGCTATGCTGCTCGTTTCACCTTACAGGAAAGTCCTTCGGGCCAGTTTAAGCTTACGCAGACTGAATAGAATGTGTTAACCCCAAACGCCGCGGCTCACGCCCGGGCGGATGCCGATATTATCGATATTGATGACTACTGTTTACCGGGCACCTACCAACGCAACGTTCTGGAGCATGAAATGAAACGTTTACTGCTGCTCGTGTTGGCATTAAATGCCTCTGCTGTTTATGCCCAAACGCTGCCTGATATCAGCGCTTTTTCTCAGCAACAAATCTTTGAAAACTGGGTGCAAAACCGGTGTATCGGTAAGATTGCGGACAGCAAAGCCCTGAAAGCTGATGCCGAGGCTAGTGCCGCCGCATGGCTCGAAGCTAGCAATTTGCCTGCTGAAAATTTTGAAAAAGCAGACAAGGTGATTGCTTCTCTACTGAAAGAGAAAGTGGGTGGCACTCAGCCGGGGCATTATCAGGTTTTGAAGTGCAGCTTAATCGCCAATAGCGATGCGATTCGTCCGCTGAATGCCCTAAAATAGCATTTCACCCTTTATTTATGCGTTAGACATAAGGAGTTTTCCATGGCAAATCAGTCAAACGTTGCTCCGGGTTACTGTGTGGTACAGCAACCGGGTACGCTGGATTTCAAGGCAAGACAACTGTTTGGTAATTCACGTGAGGATTTGTAGGAGAACAAATGATAATTTAATATTTAGCGGAGAATAGCGTGATTATTGATAACATGTACTCTGCTTTTATTATCTGTGTTTTTGCCATTTTTATAATCCTTATGCTAACGTTCTATGTTGATTACCGGAAACATTCCGGTCAGGTTGATAAAATCTATGAGTTGCTAATTCAAAAGAATTTTCTCAAGGAAGAGGATTATCAAACTTGGAAAAATCTTGGTTTTTGGGGGTTTGGTTTTCGCACTACAATTTTATCAAGGCTTGTGAAGGGCAAGCGTATAAAGTTGACGGAATCACGTTGGCTTGAGCCTCAATCTTGCAACAATGTTTTATCTGGCTTCGAATTATCCTGGATTAATTCATATAACAGAAAAGTTAAAGTTGCCACGGCTTTGTTTGTACTGCTTTTAATACTTGCGGGCGTTAATGAAATTTAATTATACATTGAAGATTTAAATATTTTTTTGGGCTAGTGCTCGCGCTGACGCTCCGGATATATGTAATGTTATCTGCCTGGTGCTAGTTAAGGTAAATATGGATGACTTGTTTTTGTTTTTTGTTGTGGTTTTGTTAATGGTTGTTGTAATGATGGATTTGTTCAGTTCTCGTTATTTCAAAAAACACGAGGCTGATTATAATCGGTTACTTTCAGACTATCGGCGCAAGGGATATGATCTGGATCTTGTAACCAACTATGCTTCTTTTTTTGTTCGCTGGCCAATTATCAAAAAATAATCTGGTTTGTTCGCCTTTATAAAGGCGTTGAAATGAAATTCACGCGTGAAAGGCTTGTTCAGGAAGATGCTTATAAATATGTACAGTCGTTACCTGAAGAAAGAATTGGTTGGATGCTAAAATTACATCGCCGTTATAAGTTACAGGCGTTAATATTCACTCTATGGCTCATTGTTGGATTATATTTTATCACCTTCATTAAATAGTTTTTGATATTCAATTTCTCAAACGCCGCCGTTCTCGCCCCGAGAGCGGCAGCGTTTGAGCGCTAATCATACCAGCAGGAATACGTCATGCGATTCACGATTATTTCTACGAAACCCGGTCATCAGCCGCCGCAAAGCAGCTGTGATTTTTACGCCCCGGGCGGCACCATTGGGCGCGGTACGGATAACAATCTGGTGTTGCCGGATAATGACCGCACCATCTCTCGTCTGCAGGCCATTGTTCACGTTGACGCCCAGGGCGAATGCCGCGTGACCAACCGTGGCAGCGTCACCCGCGTGGTATTAAATGACATTCCGCTGGAGCGAGGGCGTCAGGTTGAGCTGCAGGATGGCGACATTCTCGGTATTGATGACTACCGTATCGAAGTGACCGAACTGATCCACGATACGCAACCCGTAAGCCGTATGGCGGCCAGTATGCATCAGCAGGCGCGTCCGGCAGCCGCACCCGCGCCCGCTGCGCAACCGATGCCGGCGAGTGCCGCACCGCGCGGGAAGGCCGAGCCAACCGCCGTGCCAACGGAGATCTGGGATAGCCTGATGCAGGAGTTCTCCATTTCCGACAGCATCTCCAGCAACCGTACAAAACCGCAGCCTGCTGCATCGCACGATCCGTTCTCCCAGCCTGCGGCCCCGGTGCGTAACGCGGAAGATCCGCTGGCGATGTTTAACGACAGCGATCCAAAGCTCGAGCGTAAGAATGTCGACCCGGACACGCTGTTCAGCGACGAAGCGTTGTTCAAAAAAGAGAGTATTTTTGACGACGTCACCCCGTCAACGCTGGTGCCGCCGGGCGAGAATAGCCCCGTGAAGCCAGAAGACGAGGCGACGGATGAGCTCGATCCGCTGGCCCTGTTTGGCGGTAAGGCCAGCGCGCCAGCCGCGCGTAATGACGACCCGCTCGGACTGATGGGCGGCGCGCCATTGACCCATCCGGATGACATTATTGCCGAAAAGCCTGCGCCAGTGCCGGAACCCGAGCAGGAAGAGGACGTGCTGGCCGATTCTCCGCTATTCGCCCCTGAGCCGCAGGAAGAACCGCGTGCTGAAGAAGAGCCCGCGCGGCCGGATTACGCGGGCTTCACCATGCCAACGCCGCAGGCCGTTGCGCGCAGCAGCGCTCAGGCGCCGAAGGGCCGTCTGCGCATTGACCCGGTCAATAACGCTGCCGCCCCAACCGCCACGGCAAACAGCGGTGAGAAGGGCGAAGTGCTGCAGGGCGAGCTGCTGGAGGCGCTGCTGGAGGGAATGGGGCTGAGCGAAATGCAGCCCGTCCCGCAGTTTGATCGGGAAAATATGCGTCAGCTGGGGCAGATCCTCGGCATGTTCTCTCAGGGAACCGTGGCGCTGCTCTCCTCGCGCTCCATCCTCAAGCGTGGCGTGAAGGCCGATATGACCATGGTGCTGGACGATGCCAACAACCCGTTCAAGCTGTTGCCGACCGGCAAAACCGTGCTGATCCAGATGTTCGGCACCCCGATGCCGGGCTTTATGCCGCCGACCAAATCCGTGCGCGACGCGCTGATCGACCTGCAGGCGCACCAGCTGGGCATGATCTCCGGTATCCGCGCCATCATTGCCGCGATGCTGCAGTCCTTTAACCCGGAACAGCTGGAAGAGCAGGCGAAGCAGAACGGGATGACCTCGCGTCTGGCGCTGCCGGGCAGCCGCAAAGCCGCCCTGTGGGACTATTTTGTGCGCAGCTATGGCGAAACGGCTGGCGAGATTGAGGATGATTTCCACACCCTGTTCGGCGAGGCCTTCCTTCATGCGTACGACATGGAGGTGAATCAGTACAAAGACTCACAGAGCGGATCGGAAGACAAATGAATATCGCAACGGCTTCTCTCTCCCGCCAGGGGACGCGCGCCAGCAACCAGGATCAGACGGGAGAAACCATAGGGGAACGTTCAGCCTGCTTTGTCGTCTGCGACGGCATCGCGGGCCTGCCGGGCGGTGAAGTGGCTGCAGAGCTGGCCCGCAACAGCATTATCTCCCGCTTCGATGGCGACAAACATCTTAATGCGCAGCATATCCGCGACTACGTGCAGACGGCTAACCGCACCATCCTCAGCGAACAGCAGGCCGTTCAGGACTATCGCCGGATGGGCACGACGCTGGTCAGCCTGTTCATTGACCGCGATTACGGCCTGGCCTACTGGGCGCACGCCGGAGACAGCCGCCTGTACCTGTTTCGCCGGGGATGGCTGTGGCATGTGACCACCGACCACAGCCTGGTGCAGCAGATGAAAGACGCCGGGCACCAGACCGACAACCTGAACAGCAACCTGCTCTATCTGGCGCTGGGAATTGAAAACGGCGGGCCGGAAGCGAGCTACAGCGACGTGGTGCAGGTTGAAGACGGCGATGCATTCTTACTCTGCACCGACGGGTTCTGGCACGGCGTTAGCGAAGAGCAAATGAAGCAGTCGCTGCATATGGTCAATACGCCGCAGGAGTGGCTGACCTTAATGAACCAAATCATTCAAAAGAATGGCGAACAGGAGGGGAATGCTCAGGATAACTATACTGCCCTGGCGGTATGGATGGGCAACCCTCAGGACACCACTTTGCTGCACACCCTCTCTGACGCAGCACAATTTCTTCCCTGCGGAACTGATTAGACACACAAGGAACGATATGAAACTTTGGCTATCGGGTTTGGCACTTCTGGCGGTCACCTCCACCGCGCAGGCTGAGAATTTCCGCATCGTGCAGTCTCCTGCGCAGAAGCTGGATATCTGGATCGACAACATTAAAGACAACACGCCGCAGAGCTGGTGTAAGCCTGAGGTGGCGCTGCGCATTGTGGCGAACGGCAAGAAGGACGTCTCCGTGCTGGAGAACTTTGTGCCGCGCCTTGGCTCCCTGCTGGAACACCAGTGCAGCAAAGTGAATAAGCTTAGCTGGACGCTCAACGATCCGGCGGGTACCACGCTGGCGCAGGGTACGGCAGGCAAAGCGCAGGACTGGGCGCTGGTGGTGAAACAGGACCAGGCCGCGCCTGCTGCGACCGTGACCGCAACCCCAACCAGCGGCGCGCTGCTGCCGCCGGACCAGAACGTGGCTTCCCGCACCGTCGCGGCTGACCGTACGCCGTGGCAGGAATTCACCCTGCAGGACGGCTGCCACCTGCGCACCTTCTGGGAAGGGGGCGCTTCCGCTCCGGCGCTCTTTATTCCGGATTCTGACACCACCCGCTGCGGTAACGGCAGCTGGCTGAGTGGACACACCGTGGTTTCACAGTCCCGCAACGGCGGACAGAAAGAGATGGCGGTGACGTATATCCACGGCTTCCCGGTGACGGGTCTGAATCAAAGCGCCGATCCTGAAAACGCGCTGATCACCTCCGTCAACAAAGAGCGCATGGTATTCAGCACCCCAAACAGCGACCAGAGCTGGATGATCCTGCCTTACGATAGCGCCCTGAACAGCTGGAAAAGCAACGGCACCGTAGCGGTGGAGATTTCCCGTGAAATCGCCAGCGACGATGCAAAACTGCAGGCGCGTATTGCGGCGGTGAAAAAAACCTGGAGCGCCTGGGTCGCACCCGGCACGCCGCTGAATATCGTCCTGATTGACACCCTGCGTCCTCAGCTGCGCGATCCGGCGGTCGGCGCATGGCGCGCGGCGAATTAAGGAGTGGCTATGAATACGCTCTATCAACACCTGGCGGGCGAGTCGCTCAGCGACGCGCTGGCGCGCCTTGAAGCTGAAATCAAAGCCCGTCCGGCGGATGCCGACCTCCGCGCCGCGTTCGTGCAGTTTTTAACCCTCAGCGGCAACTGGACGCGCGCGCTGACCCAGCTGAAAAGCTGGCTGGCGCTGAAGCCTCAGGCGAAGCCCACCGTCACGCTGCTGGAGCAATCCATTCAGGGTGAGCTGCAGCGCGCGCAGGTGATGGCGGGACAGGCGCGTCCGGCTATGCCTGAAACCCAGTGGCCGTGGCTGACGATCCTGGCCGCGGCGCTGAGCGAGGAGGGCGAGCGCGCCCGGGCGCTGCGTCTTGACGGCCTCGATCGGGCTGAAGCCATCCCCGGCCAGATTATCCTCGAAAACGAGGAGACGCAGGCGTTTGACTGGCTGATGGACGGCGATGCCCGTCTCGGCCCGGTCTGCGAAACCATCGTGAACGGCCGTTATTTCTGGCTGCCGTTCAGCGCCATCGCGGAGATCCGTTTCCAGGCGCCCGCCAGCGTGACCGATCTGGTCTGGCGTCACGCGCTGGTGCGCCTGACCGACGGTACGGAGCAGGTGTGTCAGATCCCGGCGCGTTACCCGTTTGCTGCCGATGCCACCGATGCGGTCAGGCTGGGCCGCACCACCGAATGGCAGCCGCTCGACGAAGACGGCACTCTTTACGAAGGCAGGGGCCAGAAGGCCTGGCTGAGCGATCAAAGCGAATACCCGCTGCTCTCCTTAAGCCTCGTGACGTTTGCGACGGATGGAGCCGATGAGTAATCCCGCTGGCGAAGGCGATCTGCTGCGCAGCGGCTGGCAAGCCCGCAGCAAGCAGGAGAAGGTGGGGGCGCGCGACAAAATGCAGCCCTCGCTGCTGGATCGTCTCACCGATAATGAGCCGGAAAAAAAACGCGAGTCGGCCAACAGCAATCTGATCACCCACGCCGCCCTGCGCCGCAACGTCCTGCGCGATCTGCAGTGGCTGTTTAACACCATCAACCACGATGCCTCCGGCGATTTGAGCGCCTTGCCGCACGTGAAGCGATCGGTGGTCAATTTCGGCGTCGCGCCGCTGGCCGGGAAAAGAATGTCGGATATCGAATGGCACGACATTCAGCGCAAGCTCACCGAGGCCATCATCAATTTTGAACCGCGCATTTTGCCGCAGGGGCTGCAGGTCCGCTGCGTGTCGGATACCTCCTCGCTGGATCTGCACAACGTGCTCTCCATCGAGATCAAAGGGCGTTTATGGTGTGTGCCGTACCCGCTGGAGTTTCTGTTTCGTACCGATGTCGATCTGGAAAACGGCCATTTTGAACTGAAAGATGCGGGGTAATCATGGAAAGTAAACTGCTCGAATATTACAACCGCGAGCTGGCCTACCTGCGCGAAATGGGGGCCGAGTTTGCCGAACGCTATCCTAAGGTCGCCGGACGGCTGGGCATGCGCGGCATCGAAGTGGCGGACCCGTATACCGAACGTCTGATGGAGGGCTTCGCCTTCCTGACCTCCCGCGTGCAGATGAAAATGGACGCGGAGTTTCCGCGCTTCTCCCAGCGTCTGCTGGAGATGATTGCGCCTAACTATCTCGCGCCCACGCCGTCGATGGCGATTGCGGAGATTGAGCCCGACAGCAGCCGGGGCGACCTGAGCAAGGGCTTTATCGTGCCGCGCGGTACCATGATGGACAGCCTGGCGCTAAAAAAAACCGGCGTGACCTGCAGCTATACCACGGCGCACGAGGTCAACCTGCTGCCGCTGAAAATCGACAAGGTCGAGCTGGGCGGCGTGCCCGCCGATCTGCCGCTCGCGCAGCTGGGGCTGAGCCAGCGGGGGATCGGCAGCGCCTTGCGGATCCGCATCGCCTGCGACGGCCCGCAAAACCTCGGGCACCTGGATTTCGACCGTCTGGAATTTTTCCTCGGCGGTCCGGACATTGAAGCGCTGAAGCTGCTGGAGCTGGTGATGGAGCATCACGCCGGGATCGTCTGTCAGACGGTCAGCCCGCAGCCGCAGCGGCAGCTGCTGGCGTCTGACGCGCTGCGCCAGGAAGGCTTTGAGCCTGACCAGGCCCTGCTTCCGGACGATCTGCGCAACTTTGACGGCTATCGCCTGCTGCAGGAGTATTTCGCGTTTCCGGCCCGTTTCCGCTTCATTAGCCTGAGCGGTCTGGGCAAGCTTATCGAGCGCTGTGAAGGCGAAAAAGCCTTCGACATCTTCATTCTGCTGGATAAATCGGATGAACAGCTGGAGCGCGTGGTTGATGCCAGCCATCTGGCGCTGCACTGTACCCCGGTCATCAACCTTTTCCCAAAGGTCGCGGCGCGTCAGAAGCTGAATGAAGGCCAGCATGAATACCATCTGGTGGTGGATAACATTCGTCCGCTGGATTATGAAATTTACGCGGTCAAAAAAATCTATGGCAGCGCGGACGGCCAGCGCGATGACCAGACGTTTCGTCCATTCTGGAGCACCTGGAGCGGCGATGCGGGCAACTACGGGGCCTATTTTTCCCTGCGCCGCGAACAGCGCGTGCTGTCCGAGCACGCCCTGCGCTACGGCACGCGCACCGGCTATATCGGCTCGGAGGTGTTTGTTTCGCTGGTGGATGAACAGCACGCGCCGTGGCAGGAAAACCTGCGCTATATCTCTGCCGAGGTGCTCTGCACCAGCCGCGATCTGCCGCTGATGCTGCAGCAGGAGCTCGGGCAGTTCATTATGGCCGACTCCATGCCGGTGAAATCCCTGACCCTGCGCAAAGGCCCAACGCCGCCGCGTCCGGCGCTGGCGGAAGGGTTCAGCACCTGGCGGCTCATCAGCCAGCTGCAGATGAACTACCTCAGCCTGATGGACAGCGAAAACGAAGACGGCGCGGCCGCGCTGCGCCAGCTGTTAGGGCTGTACGCCAACCTGGCAGAAACGCCCGTTGCGCGTCAGGTGGAGGGGGTACGCCACTGCGTGCTGGAGCCGGTTCACCGCCGCGTGCCTGAACCCGGCCCGGTCGTTTTCGCCCGCGGGATCGGCATTACCCTGACGGTCGATGAGCGTGCCTTTTCCGGCGCCAGCCCGTGGCTCTTTGGCAGCGTGATGGAACGTCTCTTTGCCCGCCTGGTGTCCATCAACAGCTTTACGGAGTTCACCCTGAAAAGTCAGCAGCGCGGCGAGATTGGCTACTGGGCGCCGCGCATGGGTAAAAGGGCGCTGATATGAGTGACGCTGCCACTGCACCGCTGCGCGTGCATCGCCTGACCCGTCTGCCGGACGCGTTCTGGCAAGGGGTTCGCGAGACGCCCTGGCGCTACGACCTGTTTCAGCTGTTAAGGCGCATTGATGCCCAGGGCGGCGAGCGCTACCCGCTGGGACGCGCGCCGCTGCCGAAGTTTGAGCCGCTGCGCATCGGCCAGCAGCCGTCGATGAGTTTTGCGCCGTCGACGCTGGCTCAGGTCCGCCAGCGGGAGGAAAGCGGGCTGCACGAGGTGTCTATCCTCAGTTTCGGCCTGTTTGGCCCGAACGGCCCGCTGCCGGTCCATATGACCGAATACGCCCGCGAGCGAATTTATCATCATCAGGACACCAGCCTCAGCGCGTTTGCCGACCTGTTCCATCATCGCCTGGCGCTGCTGTTTTACCGCGCCTGGGCGGATGCGCAACCCACCGTCTCCCTCGATCGCGCTGATAACAGGCGCTTTGAGGGCTACCTGGCGTCGCTGATTGGCATGGGCCAGCCGGGACAGATGAACAAAGGCAGCCTGAGCTCGCATGCTCGCTTTACCCACGCCGGGCACCTGACCCGTCACGGGCGGGATCCGGAGGGGCTGGAGAAGATCCTGCGCAACTATTTTAACGCGCCGGTTAAGCTGGTCAGCAACGTGCCGCAGTGGATGCCGCTTTCCACGCGCGAGCAGGCGCAGCTTGGCGCAGGGCGCCGCATGCCGCGCATGGGGGAATCCGCCTTTCTCGGCGTTGCCGTCCGCGACGTGCAGCACAAGTTTCGCATCGAAATTGGCCCGCTGAGCGCGGAGGAGTACAACCGTTTTCTGCCGGGTGAAGCTTGGGTCACCGAGCTGCGCGACTGGGTGCGTCAGTACGCCGGGGTGGAGTTTGAATGGGAAACGCGGGTGATCCTGCGTGAAGACGCGGTGCAGGGCACCACGCTCGGCAGCAATGGGCGATTAGGCTATAACACCTGGCTGGGCCTTCAGCCGCAGCCTGTCCCGCGTGGCGATCTGCTGTATCGCGCAGAGCGGTAATCCTTCCGTATACCGAATCATTGTTAATGGAAACTAACATGTCAGAAATTAGCCGTGCCGTGCTTTTCGGCAAACTGGATACGCTGTTATTTACCTCTCTGGAAAGCGCCACTGCGTTCTGCAAGCTGCGCGGCAACCCGTACGTTGAGCTGGTGCACTGGCTGCATCAGCTGATGCAGCAGCAGGATGGCGATCTGCAGCAGGTCATCCGCCACTTTGCCCTCGATGAACAGCAGCTGACGCGCGATATCGTGGCCGCGCTGGATGTCCTTCCGCGTGGCGCCAGTTCCGTTTCCGATCTCTCCGAACACATTGACAGCGCCGTGGAGCGCGCCTGGGTCTTCGGCTCGCTGAAGTTTGGCGTCAGCCGTATTCGCGGCGGCCATTTGCTGATCGGCATGCTTAAAACCTGGAACCTGGCTAACGTGCTGAAAAGCATTTCGTCGCAGTTCACCCGCCTTAACGTCGAGGTGCTGATTGAGCAGTTCGACGCGATTTGCGCAAACAGCAAAGAGACGCAGCAGGCCGCTGCCGCCGCAGACGCACCGGCGGGTACGGTACCGGCGGCGCAGGGGACGCTGGCCCAGTACGGCCAGGATCTGACCGCCCGCGCCCGCGAAGGGAAGATTGATCCGGTTGTCGGGCGCGACGAGGAGATCCGCCAGATGGTGGATATCCTGATGCGTCGCCGCCAGAACAACCCGCTGCTGACCGGGGAAGCCGGGGTCGGGAAAACGGCGGTAGTGGAAGGGCTGGCGCTGCGTATCGCCGACGGCGACGTCCCGGAGCCGCTGCAAAATATTCAGCTGTGGCTGCTGGATATCGGCATGCTGCAGGCTGGCGCAGGCATGAAAGGCGAGTTTGAAGCTCGTCTGCAGGCGCTCATTAACGAAGTCCAGTCCAGCGCCACGCCAATCATTCTGTTTATCGATGAGATCCACACCCTGATTGGCGCTGGCGGCCAGCAGGGGACCGGCGATGCGGCGAACCTGCTGAAGCCTGCCCTGGCGCGCGGTCAGCTGCGCACCATCGGCGCCACCACCTGGGCGGAATACAAAAAATACATCGAGAAAGACCCGGCGCTGACCCGCCGTTTCCAGACGGTGCAGGTCCACGAGCCGGACGAAGCGAAAGCCATTCTGATGCTGCGCAGCACCGTGTCGCCGCTGGAGACGCACCACCAGGTGCTGCTGCTCGACGAAGCGGTCAGCGCGGCGGTGAAGCTGTCGCATCGTTACATCCCGGCGCGTCAGCTGCCGGATAAAGCCGTTGCGCTGCTCGACACCGCCTGCGCCCGCGTTGCGGTCAGCCAGAGCGCGCCGCCCGCGCAGCTGGAAGACTGCCTGCGCCACCTTGCCGCGCTGGACGTGGAGATTGAGATTGCTGAGCGCGAAGCGCGCGTGGGAGCCGGCGACGCCGATCGCGTGACCGCTTTACTCGCCGAACGCGACGCGTATGAAACAAAACGCGAAGCCCTGGCCCGGCGCTGGGAAGAAGAACGCGGCCTGGTGCAGGAGATTATCCGCCTGCGCGCGGCGCTGTTCGCGGCGGGCGATGACGATAGCGCCGAGCTGCGCGGCCAGCTGGCGGAACAGCAGCAGGCGCTGAACGCCCTACAGGGTGATGAACCGCTGCTGTTTGCGGCGGTGGATGAAAACGTGGTTGCCGCGGTGGTCTCTGACTGGACCGGGATCCCGCTGGGCCGGATGGTGAAAAACGAGATCGACGCGGTGCTCAACCTCGCCGACACGCTGAACCAGCGCGTTATCGGCCAGCGTCACGGCCTTGATCTCATTGCCCGCCGCGTGAAAACCTCGCGGGCGAAGCTGGACGATCCCAACAAACCGGTGGGCGTCTTTATGCTGTGCGGTCCGTCCGGGGTCGGTAAAACCGAAACCGCGCTGGCGCTCGCGGAATCCCTGTACGGCGGCGAGCAGAACGTTATCACCATCAACATGAGTGAGTTCCAGGAAGCGCATACCGTTTCCACCTTAAAAGGTGCGCCTCCGGGGTACGTAGGGTATGGTGAAGGCGGCGTGTTGACCGAGGCCGTGCGCCGCCGCCCGTACAGCGTGGTGCTGCTGGACGAAATTGAAAAAGCGCACCCGGACGTCCACGAGATCTTCTTCCAGGTCTTTGATAAAGGCTGGATGGAAGACGGCGAGGGGCGCCACATCGATTTCCGTAACACCATCATTATTCTGACCTCCAACGTCGGCACCGATCTGATTAGCGCCATGTGCGCCGATCCGGAGCTGATGCCGGAGCCTGACGCGTTAAGCGGCGCCCTGCGCCAGCCGCTGCTGGAGGTCTTCCCACCGGCGCTGCTGGGCCGCCTGCTGGTGGTGCCGTACTACCCGCTCAGCGACGAGATGCTGGGGCAGATTGTTCGCCTGCAGCTCAAGCGCATTGAGCGTCGTCTGGAAGAGAATCACAGCATTATTTCTGAGTTTGACGACAGCGTGGTGGAACAGATTGTTCAGCGCTGTACCGAGGTGGAGTCCGGTGGCCGCATGGTGGATGCTATTCTGACCAACACCTTGCTGCCTCAGATGAGCCAGATCTTACTTACCGCCAGCCGCAGCGACGAGCAGTACCGACGTCTGCACGTCACCTGCGAGCAGGGCGAGTTTCACTGTCAGTTTGCCGCGTAATAATCATCAAGAGAACTGTAAAAGATGACGGATAATGATAACAATCGGACTGTCCCAAACGCGCTCCCGGTCGGGTACCGCTTCAACGAGTTTGAAATCAAAGAGGTGATCGGCGGCGGCGGTTTTGGCATCGTCTATCGCGCGTGGGATCACCAGCTCGAACGCACTATCGCTATCAAAGAATTTATGCCTTCCTCGCTCGCCGTGCGCGGCGACGACATGACCCTGGTGCTGCGCAGCGAGCGCTTTGGCAAAGCGTTTTCCGCAGGCCTGAACAGCTTTATTCAGGAGGCGCGTCTGCTGGCGCGCTTTAACCACCCGAACCTGCTGCACGTTCTGCGTTTCTGGGTGCAAAACGACACGGCCTACATGGGGACGCTGTTTTACAGCGGCACCACGCTTTCGCGCCTGCGCGAGGAAAAGCCGGAGCTGATCAACGAGGCCTGGATCCGCCGCACGCTGCCGATGCTGTTCGGTGCGATCAAGACCATCCACAACGAAGGCTATCTGCACCGCGACATCTCGCTGGATAACATTCAGATCCAGGATAACGGCCTGCCGGTGCTGCTTGATTTCGGCTCCGCGCGCCGCACCATCGGTAACCTTTCCGATGAAACGGAAACCATGCTGCGCCCGGGCTTTGCGCCGATCGAGCAGTACACCGACGACAACGAAAGCGAGCAGGGCCCGTGGACGGATATTTACGCCCTCGGCGCGGTGCTGCGTACCCTGATTGTGGGGTCTCCGCCGCCGGTCAGCGTGGTGCGCTCGATTCAGGATACCTGCAAACCGCTGGTGGAGATCATGCCGCAGGGCTATTCCATTCCGCTGCTGCAGGCCATCGACCGGGCGCTGGCGCTGCACATGGAGGACCGTCCGCAGTCCATCGACGAGTTCGCCGCGCTGATTGAGATGCCAGTCGCAGGGATCAACGACGTGCTGACGGCGAAAAAGCCCGGCACGATGCTGGTTCCGGTCGAAGACGAAAAACCGGCTTCGCTGCTCGACTGGCGCCGCTACAAGATCCCGGGCATGGTTGCCGCAGGCGTGCTGGTGGGTATTGTCGCCGGGGCGATGCTGTTCAGCGGCGGTAACGATGCTCCCGGGCAGGCTGCACAGGCACCCGCAGAGACGCGTCCAACCGAAACCGCCGCGAACGTCCCAGACGTGAAGCCGGAAACGGCGAAGGTTAACGAGCAGGCGACGCCACAGCAGACGCCGCCGCCTGTGGAGAGCCCGGTTGCGCTGGTCTATATCCGCATCCTCGACGGCGAAACGCTGAAAGTGAACGGCGAGCCAAAAGCGCTGCGTCCGGCGACCAACGGCTATGCATCGCTCAAGCTGCCGGCCGGTGAGGTGAAGATTGAACTCCAGGGCAACGGAAGAACGCGTGGCCAGACGCTGGATATCACCAAGCCGGGCACCTGGCTGGTGAACCCTTAGAATTACGCTCAGTCACAGATGCGAACCTCTTTTCTGAATCGCATAAGCTAGATGGAATAAAGATTATGCTCAACCGAATTACCGTTCAGCTCCCGGTGGAGGGGCTTCTGTTCTGGAAACTGACGGGCCGCGAGGCGATGTCCGAGTCGTTCGCGCTGACGCTGACCGTACTCGGCACGGACGCGCGCATTGACCGCAGCAAGCTGCTGGGCCAGCCGGTCACGGTGACCATCCCGACGCAGAACCTGCTGACGTCCCGCTATGTTAACGGCAAGATTACCCGCGTGGCGGTCAGCGCCGTCGAACTGACGGGCACCCGCTATGCGGTGTACCAGCTGACGGTTGAGCCGGACCTGTGGCCGATGAAGCGCGACCGTAACCTGCGTATCTTCCAGGGGCAGACGGTGCCGCAGATTGTCAAAACCCTGCTTGGCGAGCATCAGGTCAACGTTGAGGATAAGCTCACCGGCAGCTACCGGGTGTGGGACTACTGCGTGCAGTATCAGGAGTCGAGCCTGGACTTCATCAGCCGCCTGATGGAGCTGGAGGGGATTGCCTATCACTTCAGCCACGAGGCGGACAAACACACCCTGGTGCTCACCGACGCCGCCACGCAGCATCAGCCGTTCAGCGGCTATGAGGTCATTCCTTACCACCAGACGCCGTCCGGCGGCAGTACGGACGAAGAGGGCATCAGCCAGTGGGCGCTGGAGGACAGCGTGACGCCGGGGATTTACAGCCTTGACGACTATGACTTCCGCAAGCCGAACGCGTGGCTGTTCCAGGCCCAGCAGAACCCGGCGTCGCCGAAGCCGGGCAGCATCGACGTGTACGACTGGCCGGGTCGCTTTGTGGACAAAGGCCACGGGGAGTTTTATGCCCGTATTCGTCAGGAACGCTGGCAGGTTGAGCATCAGCAGATTCAGGCCACCGCCACGGCGGCGGGGATTGCGCCGGGCCACACCTTCACGTTAACCAACGCGCCGTTCTTCAGCGACAACGGCGAGTATCTGGTGACGGCGGCGGGTTACCACTTCGAAGAGAACCGCTACGCGAGCGGCGAGGGTGAAACCATTCACCGCACCGATTTTACGGTCATCCCGTCGGCGGTGGTGTACCGTCCGGCGCAGAACACGGCGTGGCCGCGCACCTACGGCCCGCAGACCGCGAAGGTTGTGGGGCCGAAGGGCGAGAGTATCTGGACGGACAAATACGGTCGCGTGAAGGTGAAGTTCCACTGGGACCGCCTGGCGAAGGGCGATGACACCAGCTCCTGCTGGGTGCGCGTGTCGAGCGCGTGGGCGGGCCAGGGCTACGGCGGGGTGCAAATTCCGCGCGTCGGCGATGAGGTGGTGGTGGACTTTATCAACGGCGATCCGGATCGTCCGATTATTACCGGGCGCGTGTACAACGACGCGAGCATGCCGCCGTGGGCGCTGCCTGCCGCGGCGACGCAGATGGGCTTTATGAGCCGCACGAAAGACGGTTCCGTCGACAATGCCAACGCCCTGCGGTTTGAGGACAAGGCGGGCGCAGAGCAGGTGTGGATCCAGGCCGAGCGCAACATGGACACCAGCGTTAAAAACGATGAAACGCACAGCGTCGGCGGGGCGCGCAGCCATTACGTGAAGAAAAATGAACTACATCGCGTGGAAGCGAACCAAACCCAGGCCGTGAAGGGCGGAACCGAGATCCTGACGGGGAAAGGCAAGCTGGATGCTGCGGTGGAAGAGTACGTTATTGCTTCCGGGACGAAGCTGCGGCTGGTCTCCGGTGAGAGCGCCATTGAGCTGAACGCTAACGGCAAGATTAACCTGATCGGCAAAGAGTTTAACTTCTTCGTGGAAGGGGATGGGTATATCACCACGGGCGGTAAGCTGCATCTGAATACCTCTGGCACCAAGCCGGGCACAACGGCACCGGGATCGGGGCATAAAGGGGATATTGATGCGGCGGTGCAGGCGAAATTTACGCCGGGAAAGGAGAATAAGGCAGGTGCGGCTGCAAGCGCGCCTGCCGAAACCTCTAAAACTGCAACACCCCCATCATCAGGTGTGCCTTCAAGCGGATATGGCAAGGATGTAGATAGTCTTGTCGATAAATCACCGACCATGAAAAATGACATAGCTACGTTAAAGAAACGAGGCTGGACATTTGAAGAAGGTGAGGCAGGTAAGGGGACGTTTGCCAATCGTCAAAAGCGAGTTATTACCGTTGATAAAAACGAGCTCGGTAATCCGAATGCGGTTGTTCAGTCTTTGTCACATGAAAGTGGCCACGCTTTATATGAACCCAACATTGATTTTTCTTCGCGCGACGCCTATCTCAACAGCACACTCAGTGATGAAGGCGCTGCAACGTTGAACAATATCCGGGTCCAGCGCGAAATCATAGCCAACAAGGGTGGGGATATCGGTATTGCGGGCAATCCGGCAAATCAGACACAATATAATCGTATTTATGATTCCCTCGAACGGGGGGCTATAAAGGAAAGTGAAGCGCGTACGCAGATAGGCCGTATCTTTGGCAAAGGCGAACAAACGTCTACCACAGGGCAATATTACGAAGATTATTATGGCGGTTGGTATGATAAAAATTATCCATAGTCTAAAAACGGGTGCGGTGCTTGCGGCTTTATTAACGACGGGAATGGCAGGAGGTAACATGCAGAAACAGGATCTTTGGCAGTTCATTGCACAAATGAGCGCATCACTCAAAACGTTGTCCGTTAACAGTCTGGATAACGCTCCGTTGTCATTCAGGCTGACAAAACAGAATGAATATATCAATTTCTACAATGCCGACGATATCAAACTGGCGGATGGAACGAACATTACTGCAATTGATTTACGTTTAAGTAAAGAAAGTGACGGTATGGCACCGTTACTGAATTTTTCACCGTCCGGCCAGTGCATCACTCTCGATACCGTTAAAAAGCATTATCCGCAGCTGACGCTAACTGATTATCCACGAGGCCGCTCTGAGAACGAAGTGACCAGCTATACAGCGCCAAAAGATATGAATGGACAAAAGGTGAGCTTCAGTTTCACCGTGAAAAATCCTGACTGTCTGGGTTCAGTCGTCATAAGCGCCGAATAAGAAACGCTGCTTCCATGTCCTGGCGATGTTTCCAGTGGTGAGAAGCGCAATAAATATTCATTGAATGATAACTAATGTGAAAAAACACACTCCGACATTTCTTTGTTCTGCCCTGATGTTTACCTGTCTGAGCAGCAATGCGGTTTTGGCAGAAGCTATGCCGCCCGTTCTGACAAAACAGGATCTTTCCGTCAAGGTCAAAGGCCAGCCTGTCGCATTAGGCGACAGATGGACTCCTGATATTGCCCGTAAAATTGACGTGCCGCTTGAAGGCCATTTTGTCGGTGAGGTTCCTTTTGACGGAACCCAATATAAGTTCTTCCAGCATCAAAAGGCTGGTTTAGAAATATTCACTTCCAATCTCTGGTGGGATAAAGCAGAAAGAAGCGTTGATGATTATATCGTCTCCCAGATTACGCTGACTGCCTCAGATATTTTAACGCCGCGTGGAGTTCATGTGGGTTCAACAATCAGAGCACTGAACAATGCATACGGCGATGGCCAGGTTGAAAATGATTCCGGGGAGCAGTGGATTTCCTATGAATTGGGTAAGAAATTGCTCTCTTTTGAGGTTAAAGACAGTAAGGTTGTGAAAATAACCATGAATTACGAAAATGGTTCTTCAGAGTGATTTATGACCAAAAAATATCTGGCAGCCGTATTGTTCACGGCTTTATTGGCTGGCGTTGTTGAAACGTCATCGGCGCTTGAATTATCGCAATACAATAAGCTCGATACGGTTAGCCGCATCGTTAACGACAGAGAAGTAACAGACAGTCTCAGGACGTTGCTTGGAAATCATTACCAGACCTTTATTGATAACTTTGATGTCTTCGGTGAACCGCATACCACCGCAGGTGGCGGATTGTTTGTTGAAGGCTGGCTAAAAGATCTCTATCTGGAGAACGCGTCAGCGCTGGTTATCGATCCTGACGGCAAAATCTTTGCGGCCTGGGTGGTTCCGGAGTCGGACGTTATTCATTACCAGTCTTCAGATAATAGCCCGGTTATTAATGCCGATATTCAGCAGTGGGCTGCCAGATTTGATGCGATGCATTTTGCAACGAACAACTAATCAAGATTATGCACCTGCGAAATTGGTTGTCAGCAAAGGCGGCCATGTTTTAGTCGAACAGTCAGGTCAATGGCGTAAATAATAAAACAGCCAGCCAGAGGGCCAGCATGGATTGGCCTTTTTGTTTTTCACAATATTAATCATCCCGAGTTCACTTATGAAATACACCCTCCAGGAAGGTTCGTTTTCCCTTTTTCCTGCTGCCTGGCAGGATAACAGCATGAACATTATTCGCGATGACGAAAGCGGGCTGTCCGTGGTGGTCAGCCGCGGCGTTATCCCCGATGGCAGCGACTATGAACACGAGTTCCATCGCCAGTGGGATGTGCTGCGTCCGCAGATGGGCGAAATTGCCCAGAGCGAATTCCGGAACGTAAAAGCCGGGCCTGACGGAAAAATTAACGGGCTGGAAGTTGAGACCACCTTTGACCGTAACGGGCAGCGCCTGTGGCAAAAACAGCTGGCCGTGCAGACGCCGGGCAAACCGGTATTGATGATTTTTACCCTCTCGGCACTCAGGGCATTCACCGAAGAGGACGAGGTGCGCTGGAGCGCGCTTAAGCAGAGTCTGACGCTAAACGACAACCGGAATGTGTAAGGCATGAGCGATAACAAGGCGGCCCGTAAGGGCGACGAGATTATTCACTCCAGCATTTTTGCTGACATCACCAGCATTGTGGCGGAGGGTGCCGCCTATGCGGTGATCGGCGCGGCGGTAGGCGCAGCTGCAACCGTAGCGGCGCCATTGCTGGGCGCAGGGGCGGCCGCAGCGGGCGTGGCGGCAATTGGATCCAGCTGTCTGTTAAGCGGAATTATCGGTGGCGTGCTGGCGAACGTCGCGGGGATCACCGACGATATCAGCAACGCCGCTGAGGGGTTAGGTAATGCGCTTTTCCCGCCGTCGCCTGCGGGTAAAATCACTACCGGTTCCAGTAACGTTCTCACCAACGCAATCCCCGCCGCGCGCGCGGCAGGCACGCTGACGCCCGCCGATACACCGTCCCCCGAGCCGCAGTCGCCGGGCAGCTTTGCCGATTACGCGGGCATGCTGCTATCCGCCGCCGGTCAGTTTGGCAGCGAAATGTGGCAGCCGAGCGTGGCCTCTGCCGCCGCGGGAACCTCGCCGCTGGAAGAGGACAAGGTGGCGTGCGAAAAGCACTCCGGGCCGCAGTATCTGGCGGAAGGCTCTAAAAGCGTCTTCATCAACGGGCAGCCCGCGGTGCGTGCCAAAGATCGCACCACCTGCGAAGGCACCGTTTCCGACGACGTCTCCCCGAACGTGATCATCGGCGGCGACACGCTCACGGTCCGCGATATCAAAAGCGGTAAAACGCCGGGTCTGGCGCTGGGGATGATTGCGCTCTCGCTGCTGCGCGGGCGTCCGGGTAAGATCCTGAAAAACATGCCCTGCGCGCTGGCGGCGGCCGGCGGCGGGATGCTGGCCGATATGGCGGTGAATGCGGTGTTTGGCTCCTCGCACCCGGTTCACGCCGCCACCGGCGTGAAGGTGCTGAATGACGACGACGAGCTCGACTTCTCGCTGCCGGGGCGCTTTCCGCTTCGCTGGCAGCGCAGCTACAACAGCCTGACCACCCGGGAAGGGCTGTTCGGTCTGGGCTGGGCAACCACCTTTGACAGCTATCTGGCGCTGGAAGACAACAACGCCACCTGGTTCGACGAAACCGGGCGCGAGCTGAGCTTCGAGCTGCCGCCTGTCGACCGCGCGTTTTACAGCATCAGCGAAGGCATCATTATCCGCCGCAATGAGAGCGGCGACGTGGCGATTGCCGACGATGACGGCGCGGTGTGGCGTCTGTATAAACCGACCCGGGCGAATCCATCTATCCTGCGTCTGGCCTCCCTCAGCGACGAATACGGCAACGCGCTGCTGACGGAGTGGGACGAGCACGGCAGGCTGGTCGGCCTTCACGACGAGCCGCGGGCGATAGACGTCACCCTGCGCTATGACGATGAACGTTTCCCGCAGCGCGTTACCGCTGCCAGCCATTTTGACGGCAGCCAGGCCTGGCCGCTGATGCAGTGGGGCTACGACGCGCGCGGCCAGCTGGCGAGCGCGACGGATGCCTCCGGCGTGGTGACGCGTGAGTACCGCTATAACGAGCACGGGCTGATGGTCTGGCACCGGATGCCGGGCGGTCTGGAGAGCGAATACCGCTGGAAAAAATTCGATCACTGGCGCGTGGTGGAAAACCGCACCAGCACCGGCGACGGCTGCCGCTTTAGCTACGATTTAGCCGTCGGGCTGACGACCGTCGAGCACTACGACGGCCAGACGCGCCGCCACTACTGGAACGCGCAGAATCTGATTGTCCGCTACGTTGACGAGCGCGGTGAAAACTGGCGCTACGAGTGGAACGAGAACGAGCTTCTGACGCGACGCATCGATCCGCTCGGCAATGCCGTTACCTTCGTCTACGACGAAATGGGCAACCGGGTTCAGGAGATCGACGCCGACGGCAATACCCGCACCACCGCCTGGCTGGAACACCGCGCGCTTCCTGCGGCCATTATTGAAGCCGACGGCAGCGCCACCCGGTTCTGGTACGACGAACATCACGGGCTTAAGCGCGTGGTGGACCCGATGGGGCAGACCACGCAGCTGCGCCGGGACGAGTTCGGCCAGGTCATTGAAGAGGTTGATGCCGCCGGAAACAGCCGCTACCAGGAGTACAACGAGGCCGGGCAGATCGTTCGTTCGACGGACTGTTCCGGGCGTATTACCCGCTACCGCTATCACCCGCTGGGCTGGCTGGTGGCCGAGACTGGCGCCGACGGGGAAGAGACGCGATATCGCTACGACGCCGCAGGGCGTCCGGTGCAGCTCGATCGCCCGGAAGGCTGGACGGAATCGCTCAAATGGAACGAACGTGGCCTGCCGGTGAAGCATGCGGGCGCCGACGGTAAGGAAAGTGAGTTCAGATACGATGAGGCAGGGCGCTTAACCGCAACGCGTAATACCCAGGGTGAAGAGGTCCGTCGCCGCTGGGACAGCCGCGGGCGTCTGATTGCCCTGGAAAACGAAAACGGCGAAGCGTATCAGTTCCGCTGGGGCGCGGACTCGCTGCTGCTGGAAGAGGTGGGGCTCGATGGCGTAGCCTCGCAGTATCGCTATGACGCCTGCGGACGCACGATAGCACGCACGTTTGCCGCCGGTCATCCTGAGGCCATCACCCATGCCTTCGCCTGGAGCGCGAGCGGCCAGCTGGTCGCCCGCACCACGCCGGAGGGGCAGACACGCTATCACTACACGTCGTCCGGGCTGTTAAGCCGGATTGGGCTGCATCCTGCGCTTGCAGCCGACGCGTGGACCACCGCGGCAGAGCAGGAGCTGGCCTTTGAGTATGACGCGCTTGGTCGCGTGACGCGCGAGGCGGGCGAGCACGGCGAGCTGGCGTGGGAATATGACGCGCTGGGCAACCGCACCTCCGTCACGCTGCCCGATGGTCGCGAGCTGAAGCAGTTTTACTACGGCAGCGGGCATCTGTTGAGCATTGCTCTCGATAAGCTGTCGGTCTCCGACTTTACCCGCGACGAACTCCACCGGGAGACCAGCCGCACTCAGGGGCTGCTGACCACCCGCAGCGAATACGATCGTCTTGGGCGACTGCATCGCCGGGACGTCTTTACCGGCAATGCGCAGCGCCCGTCGCCGCGCCGCTGGTCCCGACGCTGGGATTACGACTACCGAAATAACCTGGTGCGTGAAGAGCGGGACGATAACCCGTTCAGCTGGTACCGCTGGCAGTACGACAGCGCCGGGCGCCTGCTAGTTCAGGACGGCACGCTGCCCGGACAGGAGCAGTGGCGCTGGGACGCTGCCGGTAACCCGCTCGAAGGTTCCGCTGAGAAGGTCACGCACAACCGCCTGACGCAGCTGAACGGCATTCGCTGGCGCTATGACATCCACGGCCGCACCGTGGAAAAAGATAACGGCCAGACCCGCTGGCACTACCGCTACGACGGTGAGCATCGTCTGACGGAAGTCATCAGCCAGCCGCGGGACCGCAACAAGCCGCAGACGCAGGTCAGCTTCCGCTACGATCCGCTCGGGCGACGCATCAGCAAAACGCGACGCCAGATACTGGGCGGACAGCCAACCGGCAAGCCGGTCACAACCCGGTTTGTCTGGGAAGGGTTCCGCCTGCTGCAGGAGGTGCACGGGGATGTGCCGCTCACCTACGTCTACAGCGATCAGGACAGCTACGATCCGCTGGCGCGTATTGATGGCGTTAATGCTCCGGAGATCTTCTGGTTCCACTGCCAGCCCAACGGCACGCCGGAGCGGATGACGGATATCGAAGGGCAGGTGCGCTGGGAAGGGGTGAACAGCGCCTGGGGCAAGCTGCTGCGGGAAAGCGAGACGCAGGTATCAGGATATTCTCAGAACCTGCGCATGCAGGGGCAATACCTGGACCGTGAGACAGGGCTGCACTACAATCTGTTCCGGTATTATGACCCGGACTGCGGGCGGTTTACGCAGCAGGACCCGATAGGGCTGGCGGGGGGGATAAACCTTTACCAGTATGCGCCGAATGCGCTGGGGTGGGTGGATCCTATAGGTTTAACCGCTTGCAAAAATGGGAGTCCTAAACGGTCAGTGAGAAACATGTCTTTTGCTGACTGGATTAAAAGAAAGGCAAAAGGTGGGAATAACACCCATGTTTATTTAGGATATAGAGACGGTAAACCTGTCTATGTAGGTATCAGTAAGGATGTAGATATCCGTGCTGTGCAGCATGGTGAAAGGTTCGACAAATTAGTTAGAATTACTGAAGAACCGTTAAATCGCGGTCATGCGCGGAGCATAGAACAAGCAGTTATTCACAACAACCCTCATTTTGAGAACTCTATAAATAGCATAAGTCCGACAAGGAAGTTATACTCAGATGCTGTTTCGTGGGGCGAAAATTGGCTTAAAAATAATGGGATTAATGTAAAATGGCCGACAGATTAACAGTAGTGTCAGGAAATGAAAGGCAAAAAAAATGGCCTAAACAAGGTGATTTTTTTTACTTTCAGTTAAATGATGGTCGATTAGGCTATGGTATGGTCTCCTTGGGTAAAATAGATGTCGGTCCATTCAAAAATGCTATAGTTATATATATATATGACTATTTTACATCTTCGCTTCAAGAAGATGCTGTATTGGCAAAAGATAATTTGCTATTGCCGCCAATCATTACTGATAATTCATGCTGGAAAAACGGTTACTTCGTAACATTTAAAACTATCGAAACGAGCGAAGTGGATATCTTACCACAACATTATTTTAAAAACCCTGTCAGAAATAAAATATATGATGAGCATGGCGTAACAATTGACTCACCAACTGAGAATATACCAATCGGTGAAGAGTCGATTCAATTCTATAAAAGCGTTATAAAATCTATAGAAAGCTTTGTTAACTAATAGACTAGGCCGGGGAGATATTTCCGGCCTTTTACTTACGGCATGAGAAAAATCATAAGCATACAAACAGATACTGCCACATTAGTTATTTATGATTTGATGTCATTAAAGCATAGAATTAATGATGATGCAGATTGGTGGAGTCTTCCAGAAGATGAAGTTGAAGAAATAAATAAAGGGAATCTATTATTTCTCAATCTTGGAGATGATGGTGCCTATAAAGTTCATATTAAAAATGATGTTGATGAATATACCGGGTCACTATTTTTAAGCGTACCTTCTGGAAAGGTTTTCATTGGGGCGGGAGAAGATGTCACAGGCGGAGATCTTGAGCCTGATGACTCAGATGCTATTTCAGGTGAGTTCATTTCTTTAGACCCTGGTAGTTACGAAGTTAAATATAAAAAGCAAGGTTCAGATGTTCTAGTTTCCTTTACAAAAGCAACGATTACTGGAAACTCATTAGAAGAGGGAGTTTATCTCTGAATGCAAATCCACGCCCTGGCGTGGATTTTTTCATCCCAAAAAATGTTAAACAATTAGTTCATTATGTAGCCATTTATAACAATAGTCTTTTTTCCTTTTGCAGGTGTCTTGCTTATTTTTTTTTCGCGCCTTGCTTACCGTTACCCTTAATAAGCGGTCGTTATACTCGCAACGAACAACTCCACCCTGAGAATAGTCCCCCGTAGCTGCTTACCACCCGCCGCGAGTACTACCACCTTGGTCGACTGCATCGTCGGGTCTTCTTTACCGGCAATGCCCATCGTCGCCGCGCCGCTGGGATTACGACTACCGCAACCTGGTAAGGGAAGAGCGGGACGGTTGCCTGCTCGAAGGATCTGCAGAGAAGGTCACGTACAACCGCCTGACGGAAGTCATCAGACAGCCGCGGGTTCGCAACAATCAAGTTACTTAAATCCGCATCAGGCAGTCTATATGCTAATATAGGTTCTACTCAACGAACCCGTAGAGCTTAGCCTGGAGATTAGTATGCAACGTTGAAACAATAGTTTCATATCAGTTACAAAGAAATGATTGATGCATGTGTTCTAAAACAGCAGGGAAGAAAATCGCTTAGGGATTCGTATAAATATTTTGACCAATAGAAATAGTTTAATAGTAATAATGTTTATTTTATATATGACTTATTAGCTTAAAGGCAAGTTGGTATGGAAAAACAAAATTTAATTGATCAGCTAAATGAAATTGAAAAGCTTATGCACATTTCTTTACCATCTGAATATAAATGCTTTATAATTGAGAATGTCAAGTACGCTGACTTTTATGAAATTCAACGAGCAAATGGTGACCAGCTTTATGTTTTCAATTGTTTTGATTTGCTTGAAAGAAATAATGCATATGCAATCCAAGAGGTTGAGCCTGACCTTTTATTGATTGGTCAAGATGGTGATCTTGGGTATTTTTTGAATCTGTGCAAGGGTACTGATGATATTTATTCTTTAGATCTTGGAGCATTAGGAAGCCTGGAAATTGATAAAGAAAGTAATAGTATATTTATGTTATAGTTTTGCTTTTATTAAACGCTTAGTTCAGTATTTTGGAAAACCCACGCCAAATCGTGCATTTTTTTAAAAAAATAGTTCAAATATAGATTATTTTTTCAGAACTGCCAGATACAACAAAAATAAAATACGATGTAATATTATGAGTGATAAGAGCATGCAAAAAGTAGATCTACTAATTTCGCATAATCAAATATTGTTACGATCCCGAGACTATGACGAAAAGCTGAGTCAGTGGGGAAAAGGCAATGTTTCTCAAGGGGCTGTTCTACACAAGGATTATGTTATATTCGATCCATTACCAGAGGACGCGTTTGGAGCAAACGTCAATATCAAAATAGAGAATGCTTTCAAATCGGATGAAAATGCTCAGCGCTGTATTGTTGTGCCATTTTTCATTACGGATAAAGATAAGCTGCAAATCGCTTCTGCAACTGAGAAATTCGATTTAAATATAGATGTGAACGATGAAGTTTATTCACTCTTTTATGAGATTTGTGAAGGAGATGAAATTTATTATAATTTCACTCTTGTGCCGGCAAAAGAAGCTATTGCTGCTAAGTTTTTGCTAGATGACCCTTGGGGAGGAATAAAAGATTATCCTCTCAAAGAAGGGATTTTTTAAATTTAGTATTAACCGGGGAATTTATCTCGGAATAAAAATCCACGCCAAAGCGTGGATTTTTTTCATTCAAAACAACTCAAACGTTAAACAAGAAGTTCATCACATCGCCATCTTTAACGATGTAGTCTTTCCCTTCCGCACGCATCTTGCCTGCTTCTTTCGCGCCTTGCTCACCCTTGTAGGTGATGAAGTCTTCAAACGCGATAGTCTGCGCACGAATAAAGCCTTTCTCGAAGTCGGTGTGGATCTTACCGGCCGCCTGAGGAGCTGTCGCACCCACAGGGATCGTCCACGCACGCACTTCTTTCACGCCAGCGGTGAAGTAGGTCTGAAGGTTCAGCAGCTCATAGCCCGCGCGGATCACGCGGTTCAGGCCCGGCTCTTCCAGACCCAGCTCGGCCATGAACTCTTCACGGTCGGCGTCGTCCAGCTCAGCGATGTCGGATTCAACTGCAGCGCAAACCGCCACAACCACAGAACCTTCAGCCGCCGCGATTTCACGCACTTTGTCGAGGTACGGGTTGTTCTCAAAACCGTCTTCGTTAACGTTGGCGATGTACATGGTTGGCTTCAGGGTCAGGAAGCTCAGGTATTTGATCGCCGCCTTGTCTTCTTCAGTCAGGTTTTTCAGCGCGCGCAGCATGCCCGCGTTTTCAAGCTGTGGCAGACATTTTTCCAGCGCAGCCAGTTCCGCTTTCGCGTCCTTGTCGCCGCCTTTGGCTTTCTTCTGCACGCGGTGAATAGCGCGTTCGCAGGTGTCGAGGTCAGAGAGCGCCAGCTCGGTGTTGATGACGTCGATGTCGTCAGCCGGATCCACTTTGTTGTTAACGTGGATGATGTTGTCGTTCTCGAAGCAGCGCACAACGTGGCCGATCGCTTCGGTTTCACGAATGTTGGTCAGGAACTGGTTACCCAGGCCTTCACCTTTGGACGCGCCTTTTACCAGGCCCGCGATGTCCACGAATTCCATGGTGGTTGGCAGAATGCGCTGCGGCTTAACGATTTCCGCGAGCTGGTCCAGACGCGGGTCCGGCATTGGCACAACGCCGGTGTTAGGTTCGATGGTACAGAACGGGAAGTTCGCCGCTTCGATACCCGCTTTGGTAAGCGCGTTAAACAGGGTGGATTTGCCCACGTTTGGCAGACCGACGATACCGCATTTGAATCCCATTTCTAAATCACCTTAATATCTTGATAATCAATCCGTTAACGATAACCGATTGATGAAAAGTAAATAACTACGCCTATTATACACGTAACCCGCATGACGCGCGGTAAAAAAGCCGAATCGGGCGGATTATTGCGCTTTGAAAGCGTGTAAGCGGTTTGTCGCTTTGGTTAACCCATCTTTCAGCCAGATTTCAGTGCAGCGCGCCGCTTCGTCTACCGCCTCGTCAATCAGTTTCTGCTCAGAAACCGGGGGCTTACCGAGTACGAAACCGACAACTTTGTTTTTATCGCCCGGATGGCCGATTCCAACGCGCAAACGGTGGAAATTCGGGTTATTGCCCAGCTTGCTGATGATGTCTTTGAGGCCGTTGTGGCCGCCGTGCCCGCCGCCCAGCTTGAATTTTGCCACGCCGGGCGGGAGATCCAGCTCATCGTGTGCGACCAGGATTTCATCCGGATTGATGCGATAAAACGTTGCCATTGCCGCCACCGCTTTACCACTCAGGTTCATAAAGGTGGTGGGCACCAGTAAACGAACATCCGCGCCAGCAAGGATGATACGTGAGGTATACCCGAAGAATTTAGGTTCTTCACGCAGGGGAGCACGTAACCGCTCGGCCAGCAGATCGACGTACCATGCCCCGGCGTTGTGGCGGGTGGCCGCATACTCTGCGCCGGGGTTGGCGAGGCCGACAATCAGTTTAATCGTCACGATTCAATTCCTAATGGGTTCCAGATCTGGCGCGTAGTTTACTGTCTGGCGCGCCGCTTGACAAAATTCTGCGATCTTCCCAGCGAAATACGAATAATTTCTGATTTGAACCATTAGAATTTCAAGCTGTTCAAAGCCTTATTTGTAAACTTTTGTTTGGGACTTATCTGTAATTGTGATCATTCACGCAACTCATAAAAGGGGCGTTGTCTATACTTTACACACAAGGATTAGGGGCTTTTCCCCTGACAACCCAAAGTTCCGGAGGTGACACATGAAACGCAAAAACGCTTCGTTACTCGGTAACGTACTGATGGGATTGGGGCTGTTCGTGATGGTAGCCGGCGTGGGTTATTCCATTTTAAACCAGTTACCTCAGATTGACCTCCCGCAATACTTCGCGCACGGCGCGATATTGAGCATCTTCGTTGGTGCGGTATTGTGGCTTGCAGGGGCGCGCGTGAGCGGCCATGAGGAAGTCTGCGATAAATACTGGTGGGTGCGCCACTACGACAAACGCTGTCGTCGCGATCAGCATAAGCACAGCTAGTGCTACGATAAAGAACGCCGAAACGGCTCCCGCGGGAGTCGTTTTTTTTTGCATCAAGGGTTGACCCTCACGTAACGTAAGGCTCCAGAGTGGCGCCACTGGCAAAGAAAAAGGAGCAGTTATGTTGATTCAGGTGGGTGAACTGGCGAAACGCGCCGGTATCACCGTGCGGACATTGCACCACTATGAGCAAACAGGGTTGTTGCTGCCTTCTGCCAGAAGCGCGGCAGGTTACCGGCTTTACAACCTGGCGGATGTCCAGCGTCTGCATATGATCCAGGCGCTGGCAAAAGCGGGGCTGGAACTTGCTGAAATCAGGGATTTCCTGGAACAGGAGTCGCTGTCGTTAACCGAGTTACTCGATGCGCAAATCACGCTGCTGGATAAACAGCTGCGCAGCATACATACGCTGCGCGACCGGCTGGTGGAGCTGCGAACCGGGCTTCTCGACGATGCGACGCCGGATCTGGAATCCTGGCTACAGACTCTGGAGTTAATGAATATGTACGATCGCTGGTTTAGCAAAGAAGAGTTACAGCAGCTGCCGTTTGCGGTGCAGAAGGATGCGCTGGCGGCTATCTGGTCAGGGCTGGTTGCAGAGGCCAACACGCTGCTGGAGCACCATATACCCGCTACTGACGCCCGGGCGATGGATCTGGCGACGCGCTGGATGGAGCGCCTTGAGCAGGACACGGCGGGCAAGCCGGAGTTTCTCACCCGGCTGAACGAGATGCACAGCGTTGAACCGCAGATGCAGGCGCAGACCGGCATCACGCCGGAGATGACGGATTACATCACGCGCGCGTTTGCTGAGTCTAAGCTCTTCATATGGGAGAAGTATCTCACTGCCGAAGAGATGGCCTTTACCCGGGCACACTACTTTGACCGCATGATGGAGTGGCCGCCGCTGGTGGCGAAACTGCATCAGGCGCAGCGGGAAAATATCGATCCTGCCTGTGAGGAGGCGCAAAAGCTGGCTGAAAACTGGCTGGCATTGTTCCAGTCTTACGCGGGCAAGAACCCGGAAACTCAGCAAAAGTTTCGTACTGCCATGCAGCAGGAGCCGCACCTGATGAAAGGAACCTGGATGACGCCTGCCGTGCTTGCATGGCTCCAGCAGGCGATCGGGGTGATGATGCAGAGACGTTTCTCTGCATCAGGTAACTCACAGATCCGCTAACGCGGTTTCACGGTTAGGGTAGAAGGAGAGTCGGCCAGGGATCGGCTGTACACCCGCGCGCGCCATGGTGCGCAGCGGCTGAAACTCCAGGTTACTCACCCGCAGCTCGCAGCCTTCCGGCAGACGTTTCACAAAGCGCTGGAAGGCATCCAGGCCGCCTGCATCGAGCACCGGTACGGCATCCCATTTCAGCACCACAACTCGTTTGCCCGCGATGCGGGACTCCAGATCGCTGAACAGACCTTCCGCCGCGGCGAAGAACAGCGGACCAATCACGCGCAGCACCAGCACATCGTCAGGCACCTCGACGTTAACCGGGGAAAGGCGCGTCATCTGCGCGATACGGCGCATAAACAGCAGGGAAGCCAGCACGATCCCGACGCTGATGGCGATAACCATATCGAACAGCACGGTCAGCGACATGCAGATCAGCATCACGATGATGTCGTCTTTCGGCGCGCGACGAAGCAGGTTCACCACCTTGTGCGCCTCGCTCATGTTCCAGGCCACCATCAGCAGCAGGGCGGCCATGGCGGAAAGCGGTAGCCAGGAGAGCAGCGGGGCGAGGATCAGCAGGGCGAGGATCACCAGCACGGAGTGGATAACCGCCGAAACCGGTGAGGTTGCACCCGCGCGCACGTTGGCCGCAGAACGGGCGATGGCTGCCGTTGCGGTAATACCGCCGAAGAACGGCGCGACGAGGTTGCCTAATCCCTGACCGACCAGTTCGCTGTTGGCTTTGTGCTTGGTGCCGGTCATCCCGTCCAGAACGACGGCACAGAGCAGGGATTCAATCGCCCCCAGCATTGCCATAGAGAACGCGGCGGGAAGCAGGGCTCGCAGGGAATCCCAGCTTAGGGTGAAGCTGGAGCCGGGCATGTCCCACGGCAGCACCAGCTGCGGTAGCAGTTGCGGAATGCCGCTACCCTGTGAACCGTCCGCCAGAACATAGTGGAACTGCGAGCCGATAGTCGCGACGTGACCACCGAACATATTGACGATCGCCATCACCGCGCAGCCCAGCAGCAGCGCGGGCAGATGGCCCGGCAGACGAATACCGAGGCGAGGCCAGACGATCAGCGTGCCCAGCGTCACAATCCCGATGGCGGCGTCGCCCAGGTTGGCCGTCGGCAGCGCCATAAACAGCGCCCCCACTTTTTGCAGGTAGTGCTCCGGTACGTGGGGCATCTGCAGGCCGAGGAAATCCTTGATCTGCATGGTTCCGATGGTGATACCAATCCCCGATGTGAATCCCAGCGTTACGGAAAGGGGAATATATTCAATCAGGCGACCAAAGCGGGCCAGACCAAACAGAATCAAAAAGACGCCGGACATCAGGGTGGCGACCAGCAGGCCTGCCAGACCAAACTGCTGTGAAACCGGGTAGAGGATCACCACGAAGGCGGCGGTCGGGCCGGAAACGCTAAAGCGCGAGCCGCCCGTCAGGGCAATGACGATCCCGGCAACGGCCGAGGTGTACAGACCGTACTGCGGCGCAACGCCGCTGCCAATCGCCAGCGCCATCGCCAGCGGGATGGCGATAATGCCGACGGTGATCCCGGCAATCAGGTCACGGACAAAGCGTGACAAGGTGTACTTCTCTTTCCAGCAGGCGTCGATGAGGGCGCGAAAGGGCAGAACATGTGAGGAGGCTACGTTTTTCACAATTATCTATCATCCGTATGCGCATCATCTGTCATATGAATGGCAGGTGAAGGAGGCATTAATCATACAAATAAAACCCGGAGACAAAAAAACCCGCCGCAGCGGGTTTTTCGGCCGTGTTCGATTAGTGTTCGAACATTGCTGAGATGGATTCTTCGTTGCTGATACGACGAATCGCTTCGGCCAGCATCCCGGACAGGGTCAACGTACGCACGTTTGGCAGTGCTTTGATCTCGTCGCTCAGTGGGATGGTATCGCATACCACAACTTCGTCAATGACGGAGTTGCGCAGGTTGTTTACTGCGTTACCGGAGAAGATCGGGTGAGTCGCGTAAGCGAATACGCGCTTGGCACCACGCTCTTTCAGCGCTTCAGCTGCTTTACACAGCGTGCCGCCGGTATCGATCATGTCGTCAACCAGCACGCAGTCACGGCCAGCAACATCACCGATGATGTGCATCACCTGAGAAACGTTAGCGCGCGGACGGCGTTTGTCGATGATCGCCATGTCGGTATCGTTCAGCAGCTTAGCGATAGCACGGGCACGTACCACGCCGCCGATGTCCGGAGAAACCACGATTGGGTTATCCAGGTTCAGCTGCAGCATGTCTTCCAGCAGGATTGGGCTGCCGAATACGTTATCAACCGGGACGTCGAAGAAGCCCTGGATCTGCTCTGCGTGCAGGTCAACGGTCAGTACGCGGTCAACGCCGACGCTGGACAGGAAGTCAGCGACAACTTTAGCGGTGATTGGCACACGTGCGGAACGGACGCGACGGTCCTGACGGGCATAGCCGAAGTAAGGGATTACAGCAGTGATACGGCCTGCGGAAGCGCGACGCAGGGCGTCGACCATAACAACCAATTCCATCAGGTTGTCGTTTGTTGGAGCACAGGTGGACTGGATGATGAAAATATCACCACCGCGTACATTTTCGTTAATTTGTACGCTGACTTCGCCGTCGCTAAAGCGACCTACGGCGGCGTCGCCGAGGGAAGTGTACAGGCGGTTGGCAATACGTTGTGCTAGTTCCGGGGTGGCGTTACCAGCAAAAAGCTTCATATCAGGCACGAGAAGAACCTCAGGCATGCGTCCAGTGGTGGATAGCGTTCGCCGCAAACTGTGCGGGCCAGGCGAAGGCTATCCAGGCGGTGTATTAAAGAGCGCGATGCAACGTCTGGAACAGGGTGACGTTGTCACCGAAACTCAGTCTGCGCCAGAATGGTCTGCTGTAGGGGGGAGGTGTTCATCCCGCGAGCTACAAAACCATGCAGCCAAACCGGCGCTTGCTCAAGCACCTGACGAGCGGCGGATTCGGTGTCAAATTCAGCAAAGACACAGGCTCCTGTACCAGTCAGGCGCGACGGCGCGTATTCTAACAGCCAGGAAAGCACCGCATCAACCTCGCGAAAACGTTTTCTTGCGATATCCTCGCAATCGTTGCTGAATTCACAATTTAATAACGTTTCTATTGACCGAACCGGGGTATTCCTTTTCAGGTCAGGATCTTTAAAGATGACCGGGGTCGGAATGCTCACGCCAGGATGGGCAACCAGATACCACTTCTCCAGCGGTTCAGCCGGGGAGAGGATCTCACCCACGCCTTCAGCAAAGGCCGCATGACCGCGCACAAACACCGGGACATCCGCCCCCAGCGTCAGGCCCAGGGCTGCCAGTTCGTCCTTCGACAGCCCGCAGCCCCAGAGGTGGTTCAGCGCAACCAGCACGGTGGCGGCGTTGGATGATCCACCGCCCAGACCGCCGCCCATCGGCAGGCGTTTCTCGATACGGATATCCGCACCGCTTCCCGCGGTCAGACGGCCCGATTCCGCCGCGGCTTTCATCAGCAGACGCGCGGCGCGCACGATCAGGTTGTCCTCATGCGCCACGCCTTCGACCGGCGTTAGCAGGCAAATCTGCCCGTCCTGGCGCAGTTCAATAGAGATCGTGTCGCCATAGTCAATAAACTGAAACAGCGTCTGGAGGGTGTGATAACCGTCAGCACGCTGGCCGGTAATGTATAAAAATAGGTTCAGCTTTGCCGGAGAGGGCCAGTGGGTCATCATTTAACGATCCAGTTGTCCATTTTCAGCTTGATACGCTGGCTGCCCTGGGTCAGCTCCATGTTTGATGGCAGCGACGGTTTACTCTTGCTGTCATAGGCGCTGTACACCACTTTCCAGGTTTTGCCGTTCTGGGTGTAGTTCACCTGGCTCAGACGGTACTGGTCGTCAAGGGTGTAGTCCGTTGCCTCACCCGGCAGGCCAAGGATCCACTGGCGCAGGCTGTTGAGCGGGATAGGCATCCCGGTCAGCTTGCCAATCATCTCTTCGGCATCGGTCGCGGTATAGTGCTGGCCTTTGTTATCGGTGATCTGCGCTTCGCCCGGTTTGGCGATAAGCTCCAGCTCGGTGCTGCCCAGCGGGTTCAGCAGCAGCAGGCGGTAGTTGTCCTGCCCCGTCTGCTGCCAGAAGAAGCGGGCATAAACCTTTTGCTCGTCAGAGAGATAAGCGAAAGCGCCGCGGGTCTGGTACTGGTTCAAATTACGGACGTCCTGCTGGTGCTGACGCCACTGCGGTGAATCAGGGCTTTTGCCCGGGCCTTTTGGTTGGGTGACGGTACACGCGGTCAGAACCAGTGCTGCCAGCGGCAGCAGGCGAATCAGTCGGGTCATAATGAGGACAAATCCTTGAGATACGTTGCAGTTATAACTGTTAATGCTAGCGTCGAAGGGGGCTACCGTCTACGTTCAAATTATCTCAAAGGGTTGTGTAACCTATTACTCCGAAAGGGGGCAGTCCCTTTTATTGATCTCGCGCATCCTGTATGATGCGTTCTGCTAACCTTATTAACGCTGGTACTACTCCCGCTCAACATGACCCTATTAGCACTCGGCATCAACCACAAAACGGCTCCGGTTTCGCTGCGAGAACGCGTGACGTTTTCGCCGGATACGCTTGACCTGGCGCTTGACAGCCTGCTTGCACAGCCTATGGTGCAGGGTGGCGTGGTGCTCTCGACGTGCAACCGTACCGAGCTGTATTTAAGCGTGGAAGAGCAGGACAACCTGCACGAAGCGCTGATCCGCTGGCTATGCGACTACCACAACCTCAATGAAGACGAGCTGCGCAACAGCCTGTACTGGCATCAGGACAACGATGCCGTCAGCCATCTGATGCGCGTCGCCAGCGGGCTGGATTCGCTGGTGCTGGGCGAGCCGCAAATTCTGGGTCAGGTGAAAAAAGCCTTTGCGGATTCGCAAAAAGGGCATCTGAAGGCCAGCGAGCTGGAGCGCATGTTCCAGAAGTCGTTCTCCGTGGCGAAGCGTGTGCGAACAGAAACCGACATTGGTGCCAGTGCGGTTTCTGTTGCTTTCGCGGCCTGCACCCTTGCACGCCAAATCTTTGAATCCCTTTCTACCGTCACCGTGATGCTGGTGGGGGCGGGCGAAACCATCGAACTTGTGGCGCGCCATCTGCGCGAGCATAAAGTGAAAAAGATGATTATCGCTAACCGCACCCGCGAACGCGCGCAGGTGCTGGCGGATGAAGTGGGTGCAGAGGTGGTTGCCCTGAGCGACATCGATGAACGCCTGAAAGAGGCTGACATTATTATCAGCTCAACCGCCAGCCCGCTGCCGATTATCGGAAAAGGGATGGTGGAGCGTGCGCTGAAGTCCCGCCGTAATCAGCCGATGCTGCTGGTGGATATCGCCGTCCCGCGCGATGTTGAGCCGGAAGTGGGCAAGCTGCCTAACGCCTATCTCTACAGCGTGGATGACCTGCAAAGCATCATTTCGCACAACCTTGCCCAGCGTAAAGCGGCGGCGGTTCAGGCGGAAACCATCGTTGAGCAGGAAACCAGTGAGTTTATGGCCTGGCTGCGCGCGCAAAGCGTCAGCGAGACCATCCGCGAGTACCGCGGGCAGGCGGAGCAGGTGCGTGATGACCTGACTGCCAAAGCGTTAGCAGCCCTTGAACAGGGCGGCGACGCAAATGCGATTATGCAGGATCTGGCGTGGAAACTGACCAACCGCCTGATCCATGCACCAACCAAATCTCTTCAGCAGGCTGCCCGTGACGGGGATGATGAACGCCTGACTATTCTGCGCAACAGCCTCGGGCTGGAATAGCGCCCTATACCCATTTTCTAAGACAAGGTGCACTTACGCCTATGAAGCCTTCTATCGTCGCTAAACTGGAAGCTCTGCACGAGCGCCATGAAGAAGTACAGGCGCTGCTCGGGGATGCCGGGACCATTGCGGACCAGGAACGT
This sequence comes from Enterobacter cloacae complex sp. ECL352, assembly GCF_020149545.1. NCBI lineage: Bacteria > Pseudomonadati > Pseudomonadota > Gammaproteobacteria > Enterobacterales > Enterobacteriaceae > Enterobacter > Enterobacter cloacae complex sp. ECL352. The sequence continues at coordinate 334,679 of NZ_CP083709.1, read as the reverse complement.
TTTCGCGCGCTCTCGCGTGAATACGCGCAGTTAAGTGATGTTTCTAAATGCTTTACCGACTGGCGACAGGTTCAGGAAGATATCGAAACCGCGCAGATGATGCTCGACGATCCTGAAATGCGCGAGATGGCGCAGGAAGAGTTGCAGGATGCGAAAGCGCGTTCTGAAGAGATGGAGCAGCAGCTTCAGGTGCTTCTGCTGCCGAAAGATCCGGACGACGAGCGTAACGCGTTTGTGGAAGTGCGTGCCGGTACCGGCGGTGACGAAGCGGCGCTGTTTGCCGGGGATCTGTTCCGCATGTACAGCCGCTATGCCGAATCGCGTCGCTGGCGCGTGGAGATCATGAGCGCCAACGAAGGCGAACATGGTGGCTACAAAGAGGTTATCGCCAAGATCAGCGGCGACGGCGTGTACGGTCGTCTCAAGTTTGAATCCGGCGGTCACCGCGTGCAGCGCGTGCCGGCCACCGAATCTCAGGGCCGCATTCACACCTCCGCCTGTACGGTTGCGGTGATGCCGGAGCTGCCGGAAGCTGAACTGCCGGACATCAATCCTGCAGACCTGCGTATTGATACGTTCCGCTCCTCTGGCGCGGGCGGTCAGCACGTTAACACCACCGATTCCGCTATCCGTATTACCCACCTGCCGACCGGCATCGTCGTTGAATGTCAGGACGAGCGTTCGCAGCACAAAAACAAAGCCAAAGCGTTGTCCGTGCTGGGCGCGCGTATCCACGCAGCTGAAATGGCGAAACGCCAGCAGGCGGAAGCGTCTACGCGCCGTAACCTGCTGGGCAGCGGCGATCGCAGCGACCGTAACCGCACCTACAACTTCCCGCAGGGGCGCGTAACCGATCACCGCATCAACCTGACGCTGTACCGTCTGGACGAGGTGATGGAAGGGAAGCTGGATATGCTGATCGAGCCTATCGTGCAGGAATACCAGGCCGACCAGCTGGCGGCGCTGTCCGAGCAGGAATAATGGATTTTCAGCGCTGGTTACGTGAGGCGGCCGGTGAGCTTTCAGAAAGCGAAAGCCCGAAACGCGACGCCGAAATTTTGCTTGAGCATGTGACGGGTAAAGCCCGCACGTATCTGCTGGCTTTTGGCGAAACCGAACTGACCGCGGAACAGGAAGCGCAGCTCGGCGCGCTGCTTGCCCGCCGTAAAACCGGCGAGCCGGTGGCGCACCTTGTCGGTGAGCGTGAGTTCTGGTCGTTACCGCTGTACGTCTCGGCGGCGACGCTGATCCCGCGTCCGGACACCGAGTGTCTGGTGGAGCAGGCGCTGGCGCGTTTACCTGCGGCGGCCTGCAGCATTCTCGATCTCGGTACCGGCACCGGGGCTATCGCGCTGGCGCTCGCTACCGAGCGGCCCGACTGCGCGGTGACGGCGGTGGATGTGATGCCCGACGCGGTGGCGCTGGCGCAGCGTAACGTGGAACGTCTCGGGCTTCGCAACGTGACGGTGCTGCAAAGCAGCTGGTTTGCCGCGCTGGAGAATCGCTCATTTGCGATGATTGTCAGCAATCCTCCCTACATCGACGAACATGACCCGCACCTTTCGCAGGGAGACGTGCGCTTCGAACCGCTGACGGCGCTCGTGGCCGCCAACGCGGGATTAGCCGATCTCGAACACATTGTGACAACGTCACGGGAACATTTGCTTCCCGGCGGCTGGCTGCTGGTGGAGCATGGCTGGACGCAGGGAGAAGCCGTTCGGGCACTGTTTACGCAAGCTGGCTACGCCGCTGTCGAAACCTGCCGCGACTACGGCGGCAACGAACGCCTGACGCTGGGGCAGTGGCTATGAGCCTGTTTACCGTGCTCATTACTGTCCACCTCATTTCCGTTGCGCTGACCATCAGCTTTTTCATCGTCCGTTACTGGTGGCGCTACAGCAACAATCCGCTGATGGATGCCCGCTGGGTGCGTATCGCACCGCACTGCATCGACACGCTATTGCTCCTTTCCGGTGCCGGGCTCATGTGGAAGACCGGCTATCTGCCATTTACTGATAAAGGTGCATGGCTGACTGAAAAGCTGTTTGGCGTTATCATCTACATCGTTTTGGGTTTTATCGCGCTTGGGCGTCGTCGTCCGCGCAGCCAGCAGGTCGGGTTTATCGCCTTTCTGCTGGGTCTGGTGGTGCTGTACATCATCATTAAACTCGCCACCACAAGAATACCGTTACTGGGGTAAGTCATGAGGTCCTTAGCCGATTTCGAATTTAATAAAGTGCCGCTTTGCGATGGCATGATCCTGATTTCCGAGATGATTCGCGACGATTTTACGTCGCAGTTTGTCTACGATGAGCTGGAGAATCTGGTCAGCCTGGCGCGTGAAGAGATTAATCAGGCTCGCCCGCAAGACTGGCAATTAGAGAAGCTGCTGGAGCTTTTCTACGGCGAATGGGGTTTCTGCGACACGCGGGGCGTGTATCGCCTGTCTGACGCGTTATGGCTGGACCAGGTCTTAAAAAATCGTCAGGGCAGCGCCGTGGCGCTGGGCTCTATTTTGCTGTGGGTCGCGCACCGTCTGGATATTCCGCTGGTCCCGGTCATTTTCCCGACGCAGATGATCCTGCGTGCTGAGTGGCTGGACGGCGAAATGTGGCTCATTAATCCTTTCAACGGCGACACGCTGGATGAACATACGCTGGACGTGTGGCTGAAAGGCAATATCAGCCCGGTGGCTGAGCTCTTCAACGAAGATCTCGACGAGGCAGATAACGCCGAGGTCATTCGCAAGCTGCTGGATACGCTGAAGTCTGCGTTAATGGAAGAGCGTCAGATGGAGCTGGCGTTGCGCGCCAGCGAAGTGCTGCTGCAGTTCAACCCGGAAGACCCGTACGAAATTCGCGATCGTGGGCTGATCTACGCGCAGCTCGACTGTGAGCACGTGGCGCTGAATGATTTGAATTATTTCGTTGAGCAGTGTCCGGAAGATCCCATTAGCGAAATGATTCGTGCGCAGATCAACGCGATCTCGCACAAACAAATTACACTGCATTAATCTTAATTCCGATTCACACCTGAATAAGGCGATCCTATGAAACAAAAAGTGGTTAGCATTGGTGATATCAAGGTAGCAAACGACCTGCCGTTCGTACTGTTTGGCGGCATGAACGTGCTGGAATCCCGCGATCTCGCCATGCGTATCTGCGAACACTACGTGACCGTGACCCAGAAGCTGGGCATCCCGTACGTGTTTAAGGCCTCTTTTGACAAAGCCAACCGCTCCTCTATCAACTCTTACCGTGGCCCGGGCCTGGAAGAGGGAATGAAAATTTTCCAGGAGCTGAAGCAGACCTTTGGCGTGAAAGTGATCACCGACGTGCATGAAGCCTCACAGGCGCAGCCGGTGGCAGACGTGGTGGACGTGATTCAGCTTCCGGCGTTCCTGGCGCGTCAGACTGACCTGGTTGCGGCGATGGCGAAAACCGGTGCCGTTATCAACGTGAAGAAACCACAGTTCGTCAGCCCTGGTCAGATGGGCAACATCGTCGATAAATTTATCGAAGGCGGCAACGATCAGGTCATCCTGTGCGACCGTGGCGCAAACTTCGGCTACGACAACCTGGTTGTCGACATGCTGGGCTTCAGCGTAATGAAAAATGTCTCCGGTCAGTCTCCGGTGATTTTCGACGTGACCCACGCCCTGCAGTGCCGCGACCCGTTTGGCGCCGCGTCCGGCGGCCGTCGCGCTCAGGTGACCGAGCTGGCGCGCGCCGGCATGGCGACCGGTCTGGCCGGCCTGTTCATTGAAGCGCACCCGGATCCGGCTAACGCGAAATGCGACGGCCCATCCGCGCTGCCGCTGGACAAGCTGGAGCCGTTCCTGAAGCAGATCAAAGCGATTGACGATCTGGTGAAGAGCTTCGACGAGCTGGACACCAGCAACTAATAAAAAAACCCGCTTCGGCGGGTTTTTTGTTCTCCCTCTCCCTGTGGGAGAGGGTTCGGATGAGGGCATCAGCCCGCGCCGCATAAAATTACGCAAATATCGTCATCAGATACGCAATAAACAAGGCCATATGCGCCGCGCCGTTCAGCACGTTGGTGCGCCCGGTTGAGAACGAAATCTGGCACAGCAGCAACGAGGCGACCATCACAATCATCTCCGGCGCGCCCAGCGCAAACTGCAGCTCGTTGCCCGTCATAAAGGCAATCAGCGTCACCACCGGTACGGTAAGTGAAATCGTCGCCAGTACGGAACCGAAGAACAGGTTCATTGCGCGCTGTACCTGATTATTCAACACCGCTTTCAGCGCGCCTAGCCCTTCAGGGGACAGGATCAGCAGCGCCACCAGGAAGCCGGTAAACGCCACCGGCGCGTTCAGCTCGGTTAACAGCGTCTCCAGCGGGTTAGCGTTCATCTTGGTGACGGCAATCACCGCAATCAGATGCACGATCAGCCAAACCGTATGCCACGCGCTGCTGTGGGCCGACGGCTTGCCGTGGTGCGGGTCATCATCGTCGCCGTCGTCTTCATGCTCGTACACAAAAAGACTCTGGTGCGTTTTGGTCTGAATCAACAGAAACACGCCGTACATGGCGGCGGAAATCAGTGCGACCAGCAGCGCCTGCCCGGTGGAAAAGTTTGCACCCGGCAGCGCCATCGGGAAGACCAGCACGATAATCGCCAGCGGGAAGAGGGCGATAAGATACTGTTTAATGCCGAACAGGTTCATATACTGGGTCGCAAATTTGCGCCCGCCCAGCAGCAGAGAGAAGCCTACCAGGCCGCCCGTCACAATCATAATGATCGAATAGAGCGTGTCGCGCATCAGCGTCGGCGCGGCATCGCCGGTCGCCATAAGCGCGGAAATCAGGCTGACTTCGAGAATAACAACGGAAAGGCTGAGAATTAACGATCCGTACGGCTCGCCCAGACGGTGGGCCAGGACGTCCGCATGGCGAACAACGCTAAATGCGCTGGTTAAGATGCCGACCAGGGCAAGAATATTGATACCAACCACCACTGGCAGTGACTGACTGCTTCCCCAGAAGAGCAGCACAGCCAGTGCCAGAACCGGGAAAATGAGTGACGTCTCCTTGTGGCGGGTCTTTACCGCCTCGTGTGTTGCTGTCATGTGCTTCTCCATCAATGCAGGTGCTTGTAATTATAGATAGATTTTTGAGGTCATTAAATTAACAGATCTCTGTTAAATACCCTTTATTTTTTACTTAATTTTACACTTTGTTATTATTTTCATTGATGATGGGTATAATGCAGATTCTTTGTTGATTACTCATTAAATAACAATTAATTAAAAATGTAATTTATTCATAAATTATTGCCGAGTGGCACCATGGCGTATCGTCGTCCACACTTATCTCTTTAACCAAAAGAGAGGTTAGTGATGCCCTATAAAGCGAAACGCGAATTACCGGATAACGTACAAAACGTGCTGCCCGCTCACGCGCAGGATATCTACAAAGAGGCGTTTAACAGCGCCTGGGATCAGTACAAAGACAAGGACGATCGCCGGGATGATGCCAGTCGTGAAGAGACGGCCCACAAAGTCGCCTGGGCCGCAGTAAAACATGAATATGAGAAAGGAGACGACGATAAATGGCATAAAAAGAAATAGCCATGAAATGATTCGCTGCCTTCATTTTGACTTTTCAGGCGGTTGAACTTCCGTTGTATTGCAACTGGTCCGCTAATTGCTTATCGTTATTCGACTGCTGGCAAAATGACCAGCATAAAATGCCGGGAAGGCGAATTACAGATGTCGCAAGGAAGCATGCAGTGGCGGAGGTGGAAAGTGTTAACGCGTGATTTCTTAATGAAGGCAGATTGTAAGACGGCATTTGGTGCTATTGAGGAATCGCTTCTCTGGTCAGCTGAACAACGTGCGGCGTCACTCGCTGCCACGCTTGTCTGCCGCCCGGATGATGGCCCGGTATGGATTTTTGGCTACGGCTCCCTGATGTGGAACCCGGCTCTGGAATTTGTCGAATCGGCAACGGGAACGCTGCCTGGCTGGCATCGCGCATTTTGCCTGCGCCTGACGGCCGGACGCGGCAGCGCGTGCCAGCCCGGGCGCATGCTTGCACTGAAAGAGGGCGGACGCACCACGGGCGTGGCGTATCGCCTGCCGGATGCCACGCTGGAAGAGGAGCTCACGCTGCTCTGGAAGCGCGAGATGATCACCGGCTGCTATATGCCGAGCTGGTGCAAGCTGGAACTGGACGACGGACGCACCGTCAATGCGCTGGTGTTTATTATGGATCCGCGCCATCCGCTGTATGAAGCGGATACCCGCACGCAGGTGATTGCCCCGTTGATTGCCGCCGCGAGCGGGCCTCTGGGCACCAACGCGCAGTATCTGTTCTCCCTCGATCAGGAGCTGACCCGCCTCGGCATGAAGGACGATTGTCTGAATGAGCTGGTGGTGAAGGTGAAGGCGCTGCTGGAAGGGAACCCGCTCAACAGCGCGCTGCGACCGGGTTTTGCCTGACAATACGCCCGGCTTGCCGGGCGTTTAAACTTATGCTGCCACGTAGCTGACGGAATGCTCCAGCGACTGGCTGTGGCTATCAATCAGCACATCCCACGTGCCGGTATACGGCACGGTAAGCCAGGCCTTATCGTCCTGTACGGTGAGAATATCCGCCTGGGACTGTTTTTGTGCTTTCGAACTCATCAGATGAATACGACAGCGTTCTGAGCAACGCACCACTACCGTATCCCCACCAAACAGTTTCAAACTTGTTTTTACCAGTGCCATTTTTTACCCCGTAGTCTTAAACAACGCTCTCCCTGCTGCCATATCCGAGCGTGATGTTGTTCACAATTCACTCATGGCATAACACCAAAGGGGAGGGGGCGGGATGCTGATTTTGATCAAAAAATGGCATAACGATTAAACAAAAATGACAAAATTCCTCAAAATTTAGGCTAGCGCGCGTTTTACCCGCTAAACGCGCGCCGGAAGAAGATTAAATGCGGAAATGCCCGGCTGTTTCAGCAAGGTCGCCCGCCTGGCTCTGCAGGGCTCCCGCGGCGGCGGCGGATTCCACCACCAGCTCGGCGTTCTGCTGAACCATTCTGTCGAGATGGGTCACCGCGTGGTTGATCTCATGAATCCCTTTCATCTGCTCGCTGGTGGCGATGGAGATTTCGCGCATGATGCCAGAGACGCTGCCGATGCTGGAGCGGATCTCATCCATGCTTTCCCCCGCCAGATGCACGTAGCGGGAGCCGGTTGCCACGCTGTCGGTGGTGGAGTCAATCAGAGATTTGATCTCTTTCGCCGCCTGAGCGCTACGACTTGCCAGGTTACGCACTTCACCTGCTACGACGGCAAACCCGCGTCCCTGCTCACCCGCACGCGCCGCCTCGACGGAGGCGTTCAGCGCCAGAATGTTGGTCTGGAAAGCAATGCCGTCAATCACGCTGGTGATATCGCCAATTTTTGCCGACGCGACTTCAATGGACTGCATGGTGCTGATCGCCTGCGATACCACCTCGCCGCCGCGCGCCGCGGCCGCTGAGGCCTTGCTCGCCTGGTCGTTCGCTTCTGCCGCCGATTCATTCGACTGCGTCACGGAGGCGGTGATCTGCTCCACGGCGCTGGCCGTCTCGCGCAGGCTGGATGCCGCCTGCTCGGTACGTCCGGAAAGATCCTGGTTTCCTGCGGCAATCTCCTGCGCGGCGTTTTTCACCGATTCGCTGGCGTCACGGAGCTGCACCATCACCACCGACAGCTTATCGCTGAAGGCGTTAAAGGCCTGGGCAATCTGCGCGACCTCGTCCTCGCCGTTATCCGGCAGGCGCTGGGACAGATCGTTAGTGCCGTTAGCAATGTTGTGCATCGCGTCGCGAATGTCGGACAAGCGCTTGAGCAGGCGGGCAATCAGGAAATGCACAATCGCCGCGCTCAGGAGTGCGAGGATCACCAGCGAAATCCCCGAGGCTTTAAGCAGGGAACGCATGCCGGAGGTGGCGTCACCGCTGTCGAGCGCGATGACTAACAGCCAGTTTGTGCCCGGCACGGCTGTCGCCACGAAGGTTTTTTCCGCGTCGTTCAGCGTTCCGTCGACGGGGTTACCGCTTTTCAGCGCAGCAAAATCAATGCCCTTGATCGTCTCACCAAACGGTTTCAGCGTCAGAGCCGGATCGTTAGCGGCAATCACGCTGCCGTCGCTGTTCAGAAGCAACCCGCTGCTGGCCGGAGTTGGATGGATCCCGCGCACGTTTGCCACCACGCTATCCATGGCCACATCGCCCGCCACGACCGCTTTGAGCGTGCCATTTTCTTTCACCGGCACCGCAAAGGTTACCACCAGTTTACCGGTCCCCGCGTCAACGTAGGGCGCGGTGACAACCGGACCGTCCGTGCTGATCACCTGCTGATACCACGGGCGAATAGTCGGGTCATAGTCCGCCGGAACGCCCGCCGGTTCAGAGAATTTCGCCGTTTTGCTGGCGTAGCCAACATAGACGTTGGTGAATCCACCCGCCTGCGCAAGCTGTTTAAACACCGGAACCGGGTCGTCATTCAGCGCAACGGTCTGCGCGGAGGCGATCACCGTCATCTTGCTTTTTACCCAGTCGGCAATCGCCATGTTATGGCTGGCGCTGGTGCTGGTCAGGATATCGCGCTGGGACTGCTGGTTATCCTGGCGCGTGACCTGGAAGTTAATGACGGTATTAAGGAGAAGGGCGACGACCAGACAGCCTGCCGTCGCCACGATGATGCGTGCACGAATCGATCTGAACATAAGTGAAATACCTGCTGTGTTGTTTCCATGCCTATCGGCAACCCCGCAGGTAAACTTGATGCTGAAACCGCGTCCATAAGAAAATAATATTTTTACGGGTTTATTATTAAAAAGTTAATACTTTATCGGCGGACAGCGTCCACTCGGCCAGCTCCACCAGCGTACCAATCTCTACGCCATCAATCAGCGGCAGACCGGTAATGCCGCGGCCGTCGGTGCAGGTCTTGCACAGCTTCACCGGCACGTTTTGCGCGGTGAGGATCTCCAGCATCTGCTGAATGTTATAGCCTTCTGCCGGTTTTTGACCCTTCAGCCCCGCGGTGACCGCGTCCGACATTAAAAAGAGTCGTAACGCCAGGTCGCTCTCTTTTTCACGCAGCGCAATCGCCAGGCGCAGGCTGTTGAAAAGGGATTCGCTGCCGTAAGCCGCACCGTTGGCGACGATCACAATCTTCTGCATGTTGACTCCTGTTCTTATAAAGGCACGAATATTGCTTAGCTTTCCCGAGTTTCGCTGTTCTGGAGAGTAAGCATGACATTAATGGCTGGCATTTCGCCAGGCGCTGCCGAATGGCTCGAGCGCGCAAGGATGATGCGTCGGGAACAGTTCAGCAAGCTGGCACAGCTTGGCGTGCTTGTGCACGGCATTAGCCAACTGGTGCACATGTTACAGTGCGAGCGTGGGGCGTCCAACGTCTGGCTCTGTTCACAGGGCAAACTTTACGCCCTCGAATGCAAAGCCAGCCGGGCGATGGTGGATGAAAACCTCGCTGCACTTTATGACATTCTTGAAAAACAGTCGCCGATCCCGGGAAGTACGGTCTGTGAACGCATCGGCGGCGCGCTTCAGAGCCTTGATATGCTTCCCGCGCTGCGCGACGGTGTTATTCAGCAAACGGTAACGGCGCCGCAGGCGATGGAACACTACTCCCGCATGCTTCGCCATCTGCTCAGTATCGTGCCGCAGCTCAATGACAGCATTGACGATCCGCAAATCGCCGGGCGTTTTGTTGCCCTTTATAGCCTGATGCAGGGGAAAGAGCTGGCGGGACAGGAACGGGCCCTGGGGGCGATTGGCTTCACGCAGGGTTTTTTCGATGATGTGACTCGCCAGAGGCTGGTTGACCGCATCGACGGTCAGCAGGCCTGCTTTGAGATCTTTCTCTCGCACAGCTCCGCTGACGTCCAGACCACCTTTTCCCTGCACTGCCAGCCCGATCGTGAAACGGAGCAACTCCGGCGCGTGGCCTGTACCCGCCAGCCTGCCGCAGATGATGGCCTTACCGCTCTGGCCTGGTTTGCTCTGCAAACCGCGCGCCTTGAGCATTTGCGCACGCTGGAGGAGACGCTCATCGCCGATCTGATGACGGCGGTGGACGAGCGTATTTACCGTAACGATGAGTACGTGCCTCCCGCCGATGAGCAGGACGACCCGCTGATACAGTATCCGGAAAAACCGTTGCTCACCCTGGTGCGCCAGCAGGCACGCGAGATAGAACAGCTCTCGCGCCAGCTAGCATCGCTGCGCGATACGCTTGAAGAGCGCAAAGTCATTGATAAAGCGAAAAGCGTGCTGATGACCCACCAGAATATGAGTGAGGAACAGGCCTGGACGGCGCTGCGCAAAATGGCGATGGACAAGAACCAAAGGATGGTGGATATCGCCCGCGCGCTGCTGATGGTGAAGAATTTATGGCAGGTAACACCAAAGGAGTAGCTGCACGGTCAGCGGGCATTTTTTGCCTGATTAAGGTGCGTGCAGGCGAGGGGAGTTCGGTTAGCGCCCTGGAAACTGCGGGTTAAAACCTGGCATTCACTTTGCATTATCGGATTAACCATTTTTGACGATGCGCCAACGGCGGCGCATGCGTCTTCGGGATAAAGGCGTCCACTGGTGCTTCGGCATCGTGGGCGCTTTTTTTTGGTTTTTTTTCAGGAGTGGTCATGGCGGATTTGTCGAGACGGCGTTTTTTGCAGGCCAGCGTGCTGGCGAGTGGCGCAATGCTGTTACCGGGTATCATGCAGGCCGCATGGGCGGCAGGCTCGGATAAACCGGAGCAGGAAACGGTGCGCATCGGGTTTATCCCGCTGACCGACTGCGCCCCGGTGGTTATCGCGGCGCTGAAAGGCTTTGATAAAAAATACGGTATTACCATCGTGCCCACCAAAGAGGCGAGCTGGGCGGCGGTGCGCGACAAGCTAGTGGCGGGCGAACTCGATGCCGCGCACATTCTCTACGGCCTGCTGTACGGCCTGGAGCTGGGCATCGCCGGCAAGCCGCAGCAGATGGCGAACCTAATGACGCTCAATCAGAACGGCCAGGCGATTACGCTTTCCAGCGATCTGGCGGAGAAGGGCGTACGAGACCTTGACGGGCTGAAAAAGCTCATTGGGCAGCAGGCGCCCGGCACCTACACCTTCGCGCACACCTTCCCGACCGGGACGCACGCCATGTGGCTCTACTACTGGCTGGCCAGCGCGGGCATTAACCCCTTTGACGACGTGCGCACGGTGGTGGTGCCGCCGCCGCAGATGGTGATGAACATGCGCATTGGCAACATGGTCGGCTTTTGCGTCGGCGAGCCGTGGAACGCCCGGGCCATCAACGACCGCATCGGTTTTACCGCCGCCACGTCGCAGTCTATCTGGGCCGATCATCCGGAAAAAATCCTCGGTACGCGCCGCGACTGGGTGGAGAAAAACCCGCACACCGCGCGGGCGCTGGTGAGCGCGGTACTGGAGGCGGCGCGCTGGATCGAAGCCTCCCCGGAAAACAAACGCGAGACCGCGCAGATCCTCTCCCGCCGGGCGTGGCTCAACTGCAAAGAACAGTATCTCACCGGACGCATGCTCGGCGAGTACGACAACGGCCTGGGCCAGCGCTGGCAGGACGCGCACCCGATCCGCTTCTTCAACGAGGGGGCCGTCAGCTACCCGTATCTCTCCGACGGCATGTGGTTCTTAACCCAGTTCCGCCGCTGGGGCTTGCTCAAATCCGCGCCGGACTACGCGGGCATCGCGCAGCGCATTAACCAGACCGCGGTCTGGCAGGATGCCGCCACGGCGGTGGGGGGCATCAGCACACCGACTTCACCATTACGCAGCAGCACATTGATGGACGGCACCGTCTGGAACGGTACCGATCCGGAAGGATACGCCAGCCGTTTCGCCATTCACCGTAAAGGGGCCTGATTATGCAGCATCTGCAAAAGACGAATTCACACGAGACGCCGGAGAGTGGGGAGGTGATTGTCCTGCCTCCGGTGCAGGTTCGCCGCCGTACACCGACGTTTGCGCGTCGGATTAACGCGATCCTCCAGCGCATCATCCCGGCGTTACTCGGTCTGGGACTGCTGGTGGTGCTCTGGCAGCTGGCGGCGATTAACAGCAAAGGTTTCCCGACGCCGCTCAGCACGCTCGATTCCGCCATCACCCTGTTTGCCGATCCGTTCTATCGCGACGGGCCTAACGATATGGGCATCGGCTGGAACGTGCTCGCCTCATTACAGCGCGTGGCGGTGGGCTTTGGCCTGGCCGCGCTCACCGGGATCCCGCTCGGCTTCCTGATTGGTCGCTTCACCTTTTTCTCTCGCATGTTCGGCCCGCTGATCTCGCTGTTACGCCCGGTTAGCCCGCTGGCCTGGCTGCCCATCGGCCTGCTGCTGTTCCAGAAAGCGGAGCCCGCGTCGAGCTGGACCATTTTCATCTGCTCCATCTGGCCGATGGTGATCAACACCGCCGAAGGCGTACGCCGCATTCCGCAGGACTACCTCAACGTGGCCCGGGTGCTGCAGCTTTCCGAGTGGACCATCATGCGCCGCATTCTCTTCCCGGCGGTGCTGCCCGCGGTGCTGACCGGGGTGCGTCTCTCCATCGGCATCGCCTGGCTGGTGATCGTCGCCGCCGAGATGCTCACCGGAGGTTTAGGGATCGGCTTCTGGATCTGGAACGAGTGGAACAACCTCAACGTTGAAAACATTCTCATCGCCATCGTCATCATTGGCGTGGTCGGGCTGCTGCTGGAGCAGGGGCTGATGCTGATCGCCCGTCGCTTTAGCTGGCAGGAAAAATAAGGAGCGAACATGAAACCATTAATTCAGGTCCAGGCCGTGAGCCAGCGTTTTTCCACCGCCAGCGGCGAGTTTGTGGCGCTGCAAAACGTCTCTTTTGATATCCACGAGGGCGAAACCGTCAGCCTGATCGGGCACTCCGGCTGCGGCAAATCGACGCTGCTGAACCTCATCGCCGGTATTACCCTGCCGACGGAAGGCGGGCTGATCTGCGACAACCGTGAAATCGCCGGGCCGGGTCCGGAACGTGCGGTGGTCTTCCAGAACCATTCGCTGCTGCCGTGGCTCACCTGCTTCGACAACGTGGCCCTGGCGGTCGATCACGTGTTTCGCCACAGCATGAGCAAGGCGGAGCGCAGGGAGTGGATCGAGCACAACCTCGACCGCGTGCAGATGGGGCACGCCCTGCACAAACGACCGGGGGAGATCTCCGGCGGCATGAAGCAGCGCGTCGGTATTGCCCGCGCGCTGGCGATGAAGCCGAAAGTCCTGCTGATGGATGAACCCTTCGGCGCCCTCGATGCGCTGACGCGCGCGCATCTGCAGGACTCGGTGATGCAGATCCAGCAGGCGCTGAACACCACCATCGTGCTCATTACCCACGACGTGGACGAGGCGGTGCTGCTCTCCGATCGCGTGCTGATGATGACCAACGGCCCGGCGGCCACCGTCGGGGAGATCCTGCGCGTGGACCTGCCGCGCCCGCGCAACCGGGTGCAGCTGGCCGACGACAGCCGCTATCACCACATGCGCCAGCAGATCCTCCATTTCCTCTATGAAAAGCAGCCGAAAGCGGCGTAACGAGGGGGCTTTGATGCGACTGGTCATTATCGGAAATGGCATGGCGGCCACGCGGCTGATTGCCTCGCTCACCGGGCGTGCTGCCGGTCGTTTCGCTATCACCGTCATCGGTGACGAGCCGGAGCATGCCTATAACCGCATCCAGCTTTCGCCGGTGCTGGGCGGTGAAAAGCAGGCTGCAGACATCTGTCTGCAGGATGACGACTGGTACCAGTCGCGCTGCGTGACGGTGCTGCGGGGCGAAAAGGCGATCGCCGTGAACGTGGACGCGCGGGAAGTGCAAACCACCGCCCGCACGCTGGGCTGGGATGCGCTGGTGTTTGCCACCGGATCAACGCCCTTTATTCCGCCAATCCCCGGCTGCGATGCGCCGCATGTGTTCACGTTCCGCACCCTGGAGGATACGCGGGCCATTCGGACGATCGCCGGTCCGGCGGTGGTGCTGGGCGGCGGCGTGCTCGGGGTTGAGACGGCGGCAGCGCTGGCACGCTCAGGTGACAACGTCACGCTGGTTCATCGCGGCCCGTGGCTGATGGAGCAGCAGCTGGATCGGCAGGCGGGAATGCTGCTGGAAGAGGCGCTGGCGGCGCGGGGCGTGCGCTGTGAGCTCGCCTCGGGCATCGCAGCGGTGGGCGGAAATAGCGTGACGCTGCTCAACGGGCGCCGCGTCGCCGCCTCACGCGTGGTGCTGGCGACCGGCGTGCAGCCCAGCGTCGCGCTGGCGCAGGCCAGCGGCATTCGCTGCGTGCGCGGCATCGTGGTGGATCACCAGATGCAAACCTCCGAACCGAACGTCTACGCCATCGGCGAGTGCTGCGAAATTGACGGGCAGACGTTTGGCCTGGTCGCCCCCTGCCTGGCGCAGGCGGAAATCCTGGCCGCGCGGCTGGCCGGGGACGCTACCGCGCCGTTTACCCTGACCGACAGCGGGATGCGTCTCAAGGTGACGGGCGTGGAGCTGTTCAGCCTCGGCCGTGCGGCGGAGCAGGAGGGCGACGTGGTCTGGAGCGCATGGGATCCGCTGACCCGTCACTATCGTCGTTTATTGATCCATCAGGGGGCGCTGGCTGGCGCGCTGCTGATGGGCGACTGCCGCAGCGCGGCAACGTTTACCGATTTACTGGCAACGGCCACGCCCGCCCACGCGGACTGGCTGTTCGATCGTTTCACTACGCAACCGCAGGTTGCAGGACAGAATGCTATGACAAAACCTACTCTGGTGGTGGTTGGGCACGGTATGGTCGGCCATCATTTCCTCGAAGACTGCGTTAAGCGCAATCTGCATCAGCAGTATCAGATCGTCGTCTTTGGCGAGGAGCGCTATGCCGCCTACGACCGCGTGCATTTGTCGGAATATTTTGGCGGCCGCAGCGCGGCGTCGCTCTCGCTGGTGGAGGGGGATTTCTTTGCCGACAGCGGCATTGAGCTGCGCCTGTCGCAGCAGATCGTCGGCATCGACCGCGACGCGCGCGTGGTGCGTACCGCCAGCGGGCATGAGACCCACTGGGACAAGCTGGTGCTGGCGACCGGCTCATACCCGTTCGTTCCGCCCGTGCCGGGCAACGATTTGCCGGGCTGTTTTGTCTACCGCACCCTTGACGACCTGGACAACATTGCTGCACATGCGGCTGGCTCGCGCCGCGGCGTGGTGATTGGCGGCGGCCTGCTCGGACTGGAGGCGGCGAATGCCCTGAAGCAGCTCGGGCTGGAAACCCACGTGGTGGAGTTTGCGCCCAACCTGATGGCGGTCCAGCTCGACAACGACGGCGCAGCGATGCTGCGCAAGAAAATCGAGGCGCTGGGCGTCGGCGTTCACACCAGTAAAGCCACGACGGAGATCGCCACCGCGGACGGCGGGCTGGTGCTGCGCTTTGCCGATGGCGAACAGCTGGAAACGGACATGGTGGTCTTTTCGGCGGGCATCCGTCCGCAGGACGCACTGGCGCGCAGCAGCGGGCTGGCTATCGGCGAACGCGGCGGGATCTGCATTGACGACGGCTGCCAGACCTCCGATCCGGACGTGCTGGCCATCGGCGAATGCGCCCTGTGGGAGGGGAAAATCTTCGGTCTGGTCGCGCCCGGCTATCAGATGGCGCGCGTGGCCGCCGCCGCGCTGGCGGGAGAGGATAAAACCTTCACCGGCGCGGATATGAGCACTAAGCTCAAGCTGCTCGGCGTGGACGTGGCCTCGTTCGGCGACGCCCACGGGCGCACCCCGGGGGCGCTGAGCTACCAGTGGACGCACGGCCCACAGCAAATCTACAAGAAAATCGTGGTCAGCCACGACGGCAAAACGCTGCTCGGCGGCGTGCTGGTGGGCGATGCCAGCGAATACGCCACGCTGGTGCAGATGATGCTTAACGGCATCAGCCTGCCGAAAGAGCCGGAAACGCTCATTTTACCCGCGTCGTCAGGCAGCGCGCCAAAAGCGCTCGGCGTGGCGGCGCTGCCGGAAAGCGCGCAGATCTGTTCGTGTCATAACGTCAGTAAAGGCGATATTTGCCGGGCGGTGAGCGCGGGCGCGGCGGATATCGGCGCCGTTAAGCAGTGCACCAAAGCGGCGACCGGCTGCGGCGGATGTAGTGCACTGGTGAAGCAGGTGATGGAGTTCCAGCTGGCGGAGCAGGGCGTGGAGGTGAAAAAGGACATCTGCGAGCACTTCCCGTACTCGCGCCAGGAGATTTACCACCTCGTGCGCGTCAACCATATCCGCACCTTTGACCAGCTTATCAGCCGCTACGGACAGGGGCACGGATGCGAGATCTGCAAGCCGCTGGTGGGATCGGTGCTCGCCTCCTGCTGGAACGAGTATCTGCTGAAACCGGCGCACCTGCCGCTGCAGGATACCAACGACCGCTACTTCGCCAACATCCAGAAGGACGGCACATACTCCATCGTGCCGCGCATGCCCGCAGGGGAAGTGACCGCCGACGGGCTGATTGCCATCGGGCAGATTGCGAAACGCTACAGCCTGTACAGCAAAATCACCGGCGGACAGCGTATCGATCTTTTCGGCGCCACCCTGGAACAGCTGCCGGCGATCTGGCAGGCGCTGGTGGAAGCTGGGTTTGAAACCGGACACGCCTACGGTAAATCCCTGCGCACGGTGAAATCCTGCGTCGGCTCGACCTGGTGCCGCTACGGCGTGCAGGACTCCACCGGCCTCGCGGTCCGGCTGGAGCACCGCTACAAGGGCCTGCGCGCGCCGCACAAAATCAAAATGGCGGTCTCAGGCTGCACCCGCGAGTGCGCGGAGGCGCAGAGCAAAGACGTAGGGGTGATTGCCACCGATAAGGGCTGGAACCTCTATCTGTGCGGCAACGGCGGGATGAAGCCGCGCCACGCGGATCTCTTCGCCAGCGATCTGGACGACGAAACGCTGATCCGCACCGTCGACCGTTTCCTGATGTTTTACATCCGCACGGCGGATCGCCTGCAGCGCACCAGCACCTGGATGGACAACCTGGAAGGCGGCCTCGACTATCTGCGGGAGGTGATCATCACCGACAGCCTCGGCATCGCCCACGAGCTGGAGCAGGAGATGGCCCGGGTGGTGGAAGCCTACCAGTGCGAATGGCAAACCACGCTCAGTGATCCCAGCCGCCTGGCGCTGTTCCGCACGACGGTGAACGAGACTGCGCCGGATGAAAGCAAGCGCTGGCAGGAAATTTGCGGCATCGACGATATCCCCGAGCAGGCGGGCATCGGCGCGCGGCTTGGACGTAAGCCGATTGCGCTGTTCCGCTTTGGCAAAACCGTTTACGCCCTCGACGATCGGGAGCCGGGCGGCGATGCGAACGTGCTTTCACGCGGCATTCTTGGCGATGCGGCGGGCGAGCCGGTAGTAATTTCACCGCTCTACAAGCAGCGCATTCGCCTGCGCGACGGCTGTCAGGTGGAGAGCGGCGAACCCGCGGTGCGCGCCTGGCCGGTGAAAATTGAAAACGGCAAGGTGTGGGTTGGCAGCGACGCCCTGGTAATGCGTGCGGAGGCCTCATGACGGAAACCCGGACAACGTGCCCCTACTGCGGGGTGGGCTGCGGCGTGATCGTCCGCGTGCAAGGTGAAGCGGTCAGCGTTCGGGGAGATGAAACCCATCCTGCGAACCTGGGGCGCCTGTGCGTGAAAGGATCGGCTCTGGGGGAGACCACGGGCTTACAGGGGCGGCTTTTGCGCCCGGTCGTTGACGGCCTTGAGGTGGACTGGGCGCAGGCGCTGAGCGCGGCAGGAGAGCGCCTGCGGGAGATTATCGATAAATGGGGGCCGCAGGCGGTGGCGTTTTACGCCTCCGGCCAGCTGTTGACCGAGGATTACTATGCCGCCAACAAGCTGATGAAAGGATTTATCGGCGCGGCAAACATCGATACCAACTCCCGGCTCTGCATGTCCTCGGCGGTGGTGGGCTACAAGCGCGCCTTTGGCGAAGACGTGGTGCCGTGCGGCTACGAGGATGTGGAAAACAGCGATCTGGTGGTGCTGGCTGGCTCGAACGCTGCCTGGACGCATCCGGTGCTCTACCAGCGGCTGGTGCAGGCGAAGCACGACAACCCGCGGATGAAGGTGGTGGTGATCGATCCCCGCAGAACCGCCACCTGTGATATTGCCGATCTGCATCTGGCGCTCGCCCCCGGCAGCGACGCCGGGCTGTTTGTCGGTCTGCTTAATGTGATTCAGGGAACGGATGAGTGGCCCGTTGAGCGCGTGGCGGCGTTTTGCGGCCTCTCGCCGCAGGATATAGGCACCTTTTATGACTGGTTTATGACGGCGCCCCGGGCCATCACGCTCTACACCATGGGGATCAACCAGTCCGCCAGCGGCAGCGACAAGTGTAACGCCATCATTAACGTTCATCTTGCCAGCGGGAAGTTCAACCGTCCGGGCTGCGGCCCGTTTTCGCTGACCGGACAGCCAAACGCGATGGGGGGAAGGGAAGTGGGCGGGCTGGCGAACCAGCTGGCGGCGCACATGAACTTTGAGCCGGACGATCTCTCGCGGGTGGCGCGTTTCTGGGGAACGGAACGGCTGGCGCAAACCCCGGGCCTGATGGCGGTGGAGCTGTTTGACGCCATTGCCCGCGGCGAGGTGAAGGCGGTGTGGATCATGGGCACTAACCCCGCCGTGTCGCTTCCGGACAGCCACGCGGTGTGTCAGGCGCTGGCGAACTGCCCGCTGGTGATGATCTCTGAGGTGATGAAGGATACCGATACCAGCCGGTTCGCCCATATCCGTTTTCCGGCGCTGGGCTGGGGGGAGAAGGACGGGACGGTGACAAACTCGGAACGCCGCATTTCGCGCCAGCGCGCGTTTCTGCCCGCGCCGGGCGAGGCGAAGCCGGACTGGTGGATCGTCGCGCAGATGGCGAAACGGCTGGGCTACGGCGAGGCCTTTGCCTGGCAACATCCGCAAGAGATTTTTTGCGAACATGCGGCGCTGACGGCCTTTGAAAATGACGGCGCGCGGGCATTGAGTCTTCATGAACTGGCTGCGCTAACCCGCGAGGAGTGGGATCAGCTTGAGCCTTATCAGTGGCCGACGGGGAGTTTTCCGCGCCGAAACATCGTTCCCGTTAACCCTCTGTCGCACGGCGCGACGGTCAGCGCGTTATACCCGCTGATTCTCAACTCGGGGCGCATCCGCGATCAGTGGCATACCATGACCCGAACGGGATACGTGGCGAGGCTGATGCAGCATATCGCCGAACCGTTTGTTGAGGTTGGCCCGGCAGACGCCGTTCGGTTTTCCCTGTGCGACGGCCAACTGGCGCGCATCAGCTCGCCGCGCGGCGTGATGGTGGCAAGAGTGCGAATCAGCGACGGGATACGGGAAGGCGAGGCGTTTGCCCCGATGCACTGGAACGCCGGGTTTGCCCGCCAGGGAAAGGTGAATGCGCTGGTGGAAGGGCGCTGCGATCCGGTTTCGGGCCAGCCGGAGAGTAAACAAACCGCCGTCAGGATCCTGCCCTGGCAGCCCGTCTGGCAGGGGGAACTCTATGCCCGGGAATGGCCGGAAATGCCCTCTTCGGCTTACTGGTGGCGTAAAGCCTCACGCCTGACGGTGGCGGGCGATCAACCGCTGCTGCCGTGGGTAATGGAATACGCCAGCGCTCGTGGCTGGCAGCTGCAGGTTGCGCAAACCGGCGAACGCAGCAGCGTGCTGGCCTGGCATGAAGGCCAGCTGATGCTGGGCTTCTGGGAGGGCACCGCGTTACCGGCGCTGGCGCATGCGGTGATTGAAGCCGCTTTTCAATCCCCACCCGTGCTTCTCGCAGAACGCCACGCCTTGTTGAACGGGCAGAGCGTCGGGGAGGCGGCGGATCCGGGACGCATCATCTGCAGCTGTTTCAGCGTCGGGGAGAATGCGATACGGGAGGCGATCGTCGGCGGGTGTGATTCCGTCACCGCGCTGGGGGCGACGCTGCGCTGCGGTACGAACTGTGGCTCCTGCGTGCCGGAGCTGAAAGGGCTGTTTCAGGATAATCCTGAAATGTCCGCCAGAACTGCATTTCAAGGCTTATCGCGTTAACATAATAGGAGTTTATTCATAAACACAGGTTCTTATTTACGACGTTGATGGCTGTATCGTCCCGCATTCGTTTGCTGTTATTACTCTCCCTTGTTACGGTCGGAGCCGTTCACGGTGCGCCGAATTCCTTTATCCAGCAGGCGCAAAATCCCTTTGATAATAACGGGGATAGTTTGCCCGACCTCGGCATGGCGGCGCCAACGGGCGAGGGGGAAAAACACCTGGCCGAAATGGCGAAAGCCTTCGGTGAAGCCAGCATGACCGACAACGGCCTGACAACGGGCGAGCAGGCGCGTCAGTTTGCGTTTGGCCAGGTGCGCGACGCGGTGAGCGGCGAAGTGAACCAGCAGATTGAATCCTGGCTTTTGCCCTGGGGGAACGCCAGCGTGAACTTGCTGGTGGATAACGACGGCAAATTTAACGGCAGCAGCGGGAGCTGGTTTATCCCCTGGAACGATAATAACCGTTACCTGAGCTGGAGCCAGCTTGGCCTGACCCAGCAGGCGGATGGCCTGGTCAGTAACGCCGGAATAGGCCAGCGCTGGGTCGCCGGGAAATGGCTGCTGGGTTACAACACATTTTACGATAACCTGCTGGACGAAAACCTGCAGCGTGCCGGGCTGGGCGCGGAAGCGTGGGGGGAAAATCTGCGCCTGTCAGCCAACTATTATCAGCCCTTTGCTGGCTGGCGCGATCGCTCTGACGTCCAGGAGCAGCGCATGGCGCGCGGCTATGACGTCACCGCTAAAGCCTGGCTGCCGTGGTTCCATCATCTCAATACCAGCGTGAGCTTCGAGCAATACTTCGGCGATAACGTCGACCTCTTCAACAGCGGAACCGGCTATCACAATCCCGTAGCGGTGAATCTGGGGCTTAACTATACCCCCGTTCCGCTGGTCACCCTGACCGCCGCGCACAAGCAGGGCGAAAGTGGCGCGAGCCAGAATAACCTCGGGCTGAAGCTCAACTATCGCTTTGGCGTGCCGCTGGTGAAGCAGCTTTCCGCCGGTGAAGTCGCCGCCACGCGCTCCCTGCGCGGAAGCCGCTACGACTCGCCGGAGCGCAATAGCCTGCCGGTGATGGAGTTCCGCCAAC
Organism: Enterobacter cloacae complex sp. ECL352; assembly: GCF_020149545.1. NCBI lineage: Bacteria > Pseudomonadati > Pseudomonadota > Gammaproteobacteria > Enterobacterales > Enterobacteriaceae > Enterobacter > Enterobacter cloacae complex sp. ECL352. The sequence continues at coordinate 313,458 of NZ_CP083709.1, read as the reverse complement.
GTAAAACGCTGTCCGTCTGGCTGGCGACGCCGCCGTGGGATCTGAAAGGGGGCGAGACCGTTATGCTGAAGCTTCAGGTTCGCAGCGCGCACGGCATTCGTGAGATCCACTGGCAGGGGGATACGCAGGCGCTGAGCCTGACGTCGCCGTCCAAAAGCAACAGCAGCGACGGCTGGAGTGTAATTATGCCTGCCTGGGATGACAGTGAAGGGGCGACAAACCGCTGGCACCTGTCGGCGGTGGTGGAAGATGAGAAAGGCCAGCGCGTCTCGTCCAATGAGATCGTGCTGACCGTCGTGCAGCCGCTGGTCGCATTGCCGGACAACGACCCGCGCTGGAAGCTTCTGCCGGAGGAGTAATCCTTAAAAAATGCGTTCCTGATGCACCCACACCGCGGCTTCAACGCGGGATTTGAGCTTCATTTTCTTCAGCATATGCTTCACGTGCACCTTGACCGTGCTTTCGGTGATGTCCAGGCGGCGGGCGATCATTTTGTTCGGCAGCCCCTGGGCAATGAGTTTGAGAATATCGCGCTCGCGCGGGGTTAACTGGCTGACGTCACGGTCAGAGGTGGCGCGATTGGCGCGCAGGCTGGCAGCCAGCACCGGCGTTAAGGCTTCGCTGAGAACCATCTCGCCCGCCGCGGCCTGCTGCAGCGCCTTAAGCAAGTCTTCCGGCTCCATATCCTTGAGCAGATAACCATCCGCCCCGCGCTTCAGCGCCGTGACCACATCCTCTTCATGGTTCGACACGCTAAAGACGACGATGCGCCCGGAAAGCGATTTTTCCCGCAGCTTGTCGAGGGTTTCCAGACCGTTCATGCCGGGCATATTCAGATCGAGCAGGATCAGATCGGGATCGAGGGATTCGGCAAGCTCAATGCCCTGTTCACCGTTGCTGGCTTCGCCAACCACGGTGATATCGGGCGCCATGCTGACCAGCTGTTTCACGCCAGTACGCAGCATCGGATGGTCGTCGATCAACAGGATGGATGCCGGTTCCTGATTAGTCATGGGTTTCTCCTTGAGCAGTTGTAAGCGGTTTCTCGGGAATAAAGGTGACCACGACTTCCGTGCCACCCGTCTCTCTCCGGCGAACCTGGCAATCACCGCGCAGGCTTTGGGCGCGGTCTCGCATAATAATTAAACCATAGTGGTTAGTGCGTTCGGCATTTTCCGGCACGCCGCGGCCGTTGTCGTGAACCGTGAGCTTCACCTGATTGCTGTGCTGGCTGACGGTGACCGTTACCGCCGTCGCGCCGGAATGCTTGAGCACGTTGCTCAGTGCTTCACGGGCGATTTGCAGTACATGTATGGCCTGGTGGGAGGGGACAAACCGCGGCGGCAGCTGGTAGTCCAGCTTCACCGGGAACCCCAGCCGGGCGCTAAATTCGTGACAGCTGGCCTCCAGCGCCGGACGCAGGCCCGGCTCGGTCAGCTGCAGACGGAAGGTAGTCAGCAGCTCGCGAAGCTGTATCCAGGAGGTGTTCAGCTCGTTGCGGATCTGGCTGAGCAGCTGCTTGTTGCTTTCGGGCATCTCCGCATCCTGCATCTGCAGGCAGCTCACCTGCATTTTCATACAGGAAAGCGACTGGGCGATAGAGTCGTGAAGCTCGCGGGCGATGGTCGCGCGCTCTTCCATGACGATCAGCTGCTGCTGCTTTTCCTGATGCCTGTCGAGCGCCAGCGTGGCCGTTAGCTGTTCGACCAGCGTATCGACCAGCTGCTGCTGGTCGTGGCTCAGGTGACGCCCGGCTGGCAGCGTTGCCAGCAGAATACCGTACTGGGTGTGGCTGTCGGTCAGGCGCCACTTCAGGGTGGTGCCGCCGGACGTCAGCGGCGGCAGGCCGCGAGGGCAAAGATGGCAGCCTTTGTCATCGCAGGACATATCCGACTGACAGGTAAATTCCTGATGGTTATCTTCGTCTTCCACGTCGTAGACGCGCAGCTCAAGGTCGTGAAGGAGGGTCAGATTTTGCAGGCCGTTCAGCACCGGCGAGAGGCGTTCGCATAGCGGTACCTGCATGTGCAGGCGACGGTTGGCCTGCCACAGGAAGGAGAGGATCTCGTTTTTCTGCTCCAGTCCGGCCGTTTTTTCCTGAACGCGCTGTTCCAGCACCGCGTAGCTCTCGGAGAGCTCTGCCGACATGGTGTTGAGCGCCTGGCCGAGCATGGCCATCTCGTTGCGCCCGCTGATGTGCGTGCGCTGGGTAAAATCGCGTGCGGTCACCGCGCGGGCCATTGCCAGCAGCTGTTTCCACGGGTTCAGCAGCCGCGCGCGGAGCCAGACGATGGTGAAGATCAGCAGCAGCCCCATAAACAGCGCCATGGCGCGGTGCACCATCACCACCCGGTCGATGCGTAATTCGGTGGTTTGGTCGAAAGAGGAGACCAGCGCATCAATGCGTGAGACGAACCCGGCCACGTCCTGCGCAACGGTTTCGGTGCTGCGCGCCTGTTTCAGCCCGGGCTCCAGCTGGGTGTGCCAGTAGCCCTGAAGGGCTTTAAGCTGATATTGCTGACCGGCGCGGATGGCGGCGTTTTCCAGTTCGGGGCTGAAGACCGTGCGCTCCATTTCATCAATCAGGGGCCGATCGTCCTGCGTCAGGGGAACCGACGCCAGCAGGCGATAACTCTGCATGCGTAGCGAGCCTGCCTCGTTGATGGCATGCGCATTACCCTGTACGCCCTGTACCAGCCAGCCGGAGATCGCCATGCCGGTCACGCCGATGGCGGTGGACAGCAAAACAATCAGAGCGAGCTGATTCACGAGCGTCAGCGGAGATAAACATCTTTTTAACATAGAGGTGGCGTGCTCCTGACGTGGCCTGCTTGCAGGAATGGCGCTATTCTGGTGCATACCCTGGAGTATACCCATACCAATAAAGGATTACCCCTAAATTGCCAACGGAGTAGGGGGAAGGAGGTGGGGGTAGTCTGGAACCGTCAGTGCCGTGAAAAACCACGTCTTTTTTACCGAATTAGCCTACTCACTAAGGGTGAGGCCTTATTTTACGCCGCAAATCCTCCCACTTTTCCTTTGATTTATATCAACTTACCGCCGCCCTAAAACCCTAATGTTTGCAGCATCATTCGAGAATCAGAGGTGTCTATGAGTCACTCATCCGCTCCCGAAAGGGAAAATGGTGCCGTTATTACAGACTGGCGTCCAGAGGATCCGGCGTTCTGGCAACAGCGCGGCCATCGTGTAGCCAGCCGGAATCTGTGGATTTCCGTGCCGTGTTTGTTATTAGCGTTTTGCGTATGGATGTTGTTTAGCGCGGTGGCGGTCAACCTGCCCAAAGTCGGGTTTACGTTTACGACCGATCAGCTGTTTATGCTGACCGCGCTGCCGTCGCTGTCAGGCGCGCTGCTGCGTGTGCCTTACGCGTTTATGGTGCCGGTGTTTGGCGGTCGTCGCTGGACGGCGTTCAGTACGGGCATCATGATCGTCCCCTGCGTCTGGCTCGGCTTCGCGGTGCAGGATACCTCTACGCCGTTCAGCGTGTTCGTGATTATTTCCCTGCTGTGCGGTTTTGCGGGTGCGAACTTCGCCTCCAGCATGGCGAACATCAGCTTCTTCTTCCCGAAAGCGAAGCAGGGCGGTGCGCTGGGCATTAACGGCGGCCTGGGGAATATGGGCGTCAGCGTGATGCAGCTGATTGCCCCGCTGGCGATCTCTGTTTCTATTTTCGCGGCCTTTGGCGGCGGTGGCGTTGAGCAGGCGGATGGTTCTTCCCTCTATCTGCAGAACGCCGCGTGGATCTGGGTGCCTTTCCTGGTGGTCTTCACCCTCGCAGCCTGGTTCTTTATGAATGACCTGTCCGCGTCGAAGGCGTCGCTGAGCGAACAGCTGCCGGTGCTGAAGCGTGGACACCTCTGGGTGATGGCGCTGCTGTATCTGGCCACCTTCGGTTCGTTTATCGGCTTCTCTGCGGGCTTCGCGATGCTGTCGAAAACGCAGTTCCCGGAGATTCAGATCCTGCACTTTGCCTTCTTCGGACCGTTTATCGGTGCCCTGGCGCGTTCGCTGGGCGGCATGGTCTCTGACCGTCTCGGCGGTACCCGCGTGACGCTGGTGAACTTCGTCGTGATGGCGGTCTTCTGCGCGCTGCTGTTCCTCACTCTACCCGTCGACGGGCAGGGCGGTAACTTCATCGCCTTCTTCGGCGTGTTTATGGTGCTGTTCCTGACGGCCGGGCTGGGGAGCGCGTCTACCTTCCAGATGATCTCCGTGATCTTCCGTAAGCTGACGATGGATCGGGTGAAGGCGCAGGGCGGGAGCGAAGAGCAGGCCATGCGCGAAGCGGCGACGGATACGGCTGCGGCGCTGGGCTTTATCTCTGCCATCGGCGCGATTGGCGGCTTCTTTATCCCGAAAGCGTTCGGTATCTCTCTGGACCTGACCGGCTCTCCGGTCGGTGCCATGAAAGTCTTCCTCGTCTTCTATATCGCCTGCGTTGTGATTACGTGGCTGGTATATGGCCGAAATACCAAGAAAAATAAGTAAGTGTGATTATCCGTTTACGCGGCCTTCGGGCCGCGTTTTTTTTGCCAGCATAATAGTTACAACATACTTACGGCTTTTACGGCAGACGCCTGCGGTGACACTGTGATCGCCATCGCTTCGCAGGTGGCTCTACCCCTTAATACCTGAGATGTTAAATGTTGACTGGCTTTTTGTACGATAAAATAAAAATAACTCTATATTTCATGATGATATGAAATTTTTGAAGATACCGCTTTGGTGGTATTTGGTGTAACCCCTCGCCTGAAAGTCCCTCCTCGTCTTGATCGTTATCAATTCTCCCCCTCTTTCAGGGCGTTACCTTCGCTGCAAATCAGCAATGTCGATTTAGAGAGCCACAGGCTCCACACAGGAGATACCCGATGAGCAAATTTTTGGACCGGTTTCGCTACTTCAAACAGAAGGGTGAAACTTTTGCCGATGGGCACGGCCAGGTTCTGGATACCAACCGGGACTGGGAAGACGGTTACCGCCAGCGCTGGCAGCATGACAAAGTCGTCCGTTCGACCCACGGCGTGAACTGTACCGGCTCATGCAGCTGGAAGATTTTCGTTAAAAACGGTCTGGTGACCTGGGAAATGCAGCAGACCGACTATCCGCGCACCCGCCCGGATATGCCAAACCACGAACCGCGCGGCTGCCCGCGCGGTGCCAGCTACTCCTGGTATCTCTACAGCGCCAACCGTCTGAAATATCCGCTGATGCGCAAGCGCCTGATGAAAATGTGGCGTGAGGCGAAAGTACAGCACAGCGATCCGGTGGATGCCTGGGCGTCCATCATCGAAGACGCTGACAAAGCAAAAAGCTTCAAGCAGGCTCGCGGTCGCGGCGGTTTCGTTCGCTCCTCATGGAAAGAGGTAAACGAGCTGATTGCCGCCTCCAACGTCTACACCGTTAAAACCTACGGTCCTGACCGCGTGGCGGGCTTCTCGCCAATTCCGGCGATGTCGATGGTCTCTTACGCCTCCGGCGCGCGCTATCTGTCGCTGATCGGCGGTACCTGCCTGAGCTTCTACGACTGGTACTGCGACCTGCCGCCTGCGTCTCCGCAGACCTGGGGCGAGCAGACCGACGTGCCGGAGTCCGCGGACTGGTACAACTCCAGCTACATCATCGCCTGGGGCTCTAACGTTCCTCAGACCCGTACGCCGGACGCGCACTTCTTTACCGAAGTCCGTTACAAAGGCACCAAAACCGTGGCGGTTACCCCTGACTACGCGGAAATCGCCAAACTTTGCGATCTGTGGCTGGCGCCGAAACAGGGTACCGACGCGGCGATGGCGATGGCGATGGGCCACGTCATGCTGCGTGAATTCCATCTTGATAAGCCAAGCCAGTACTTCACCGACTACGTTCGCCGCTACACCGACATGCCGATGCTGGTCATGCTGGAAGAGCGTGAGGGCTATTATGCCGCTGGCCGCACGCTGCGCGCCGCCGATCTGGTGGATTCGCTGGGCCAGGAAAACAACCCTGAGTGGAAAACCGTTGCGTATAACAGCAACGGCGAGCTGGTGGCGCCAAACGGCTCAATCGGCTTCCGCTGGGGCGAGAAGGGCAAGTGGAACCTTGAGCAACGCAACGGTACGACCGGTGAAGAGACGGAGCTGCGCCTGAGCATGCTGGGCAGCCAGGACGAGATCGCTGAAGTCGGGTTCCCGTACTTCGGCGGTGAAGGTTCAGAGCACTTCAACAAGGTTGAACTGAAAAACGTTCTGATGCACAAACTGCCGGTTAAGCGCCTGCAGCTGGCCGACGGTTCTACCGCGCTGGTCACCACCGTTTATGACCTGACCATGGCGAACTACGGTCTGGAGCGCGGTCTGGGCGATGAAAACTGCGCAACCGGCTATGACGACATGAAGGCCTACACCCCGGCCTGGGCGGAACAGATTACCGGCGTGCCTCGCGCGCACATTACCCGTATCGCACGTGAGTTTGCAGAAAACGCGGACAAAACGCACGGCCGTTCGATGATCATCGTCGGCGCGGGTCTGAACCACTGGTATCACCTCGATATGAACTATCGCGGTCTGATCAACATGCTGATCTTCTGCGGCTGCGTCGGTCAGAGCGGCGGCGGCTGGGCACACTACGTCGGCCAGGAAAAACTGCGTCCGCAGACCGGCTGGCAGCCGCTGGCGTTTGCCCTCGACTGGCAGCGTCCGGCACGCCATATGAACAGCACCTCCTACTTCTATAACCACTCCAGCCAGTGGCGCTACGAGACGGTCACCGCGCAGGAGCTGCTGTCGCCGATGGCGGATAAATCCCGCTACAGCGGCCACCTGATTGACTTCAACGTGCGTGCTGAACGCATGGGCTGGCTGCCGTCGGCGCCGCAGCTGGGCACTAACCCGCTGCGCATTGCGGAAGCGGCGAAGAAGGCGGGCATGTCACCGGTGGATTACACCGTGAAATCCCTGAAGGATGGCTCAATCCGCTTCGCGGCGGAACAGCCGGAGAACGGTAAAAACCACCCGCGCAACCTGTTCATCTGGCGCTCCAACCTGCTGGGCTCGTCCGGTAAAGGCCACGAGTACATGCTGAAATACCTGCTCGGTACCGAAAACGGTATTCAGGGGAAAGATCTCGGCAAGCAGGGCGGCGTCAAGCCGGAAGAGGTGGAGTGGAAAGATAATGGCCTCGACGGCAAACTGGATCTGGTGGTGACGCTTGACTTCCGTCTGTCCAGCACCTGCCTGTACTCCGACATCGTGCTGCCAACCGCGACCTGGTACGAAAAAGACGACATGAATACCTCGGATATGCATCCGTTTATTCATCCGCTGTCTGCGGCCGTTGACCCGGCGTGGGAATCGAAAAGCGACTGGGATATCTACAAAGACATCGCCAAGAAATTCTCCGAAGTCTGCGTTGGGCACCTCGGCAAAGAGACCGACGTGGTGACGCTGCCAATCCAGCACGACTCCGCCGCCGAACTGGCGCAGCCGCTGGACGTGAAGGACTGGAAAAAAGGCGAATGCGACCTGATCCCGGGCGTGACCGCGCCGCACATTATTCCGGTTGAGCGCGACTATCCGGCAACCTACGAGCGCTTTACCTCTATCGGCCCGCTGATGGAGAAAATCGGTAACGGCGGGAAGGGGATCGCCTGGAATACCCAGAGCGAAATGGATCTGCTGCGCAAGCTCAACTACACCAAAGCGGACGGCCCGGCGAAAGGCCAGCCTATGCTGAACACGGCGATTGATGCGGCAGAGATGATCCTGACCCTGGCCCCGGAAACCAACGGCCACGTTGCCGTCAAAGCCTGGGCGGCGCTGAGCGAGTTCACCGGTCGCGACCATACGCACCTGGCGACGAATAAAGAGGAAGAGAAAATCCGCTTCCGCGATATTCAGGCGCAGCCGCGCAAGATTATCTCCAGCCCGACCTGGTCTGGCCTGGAAGATGAGCACGTGTCCTATAACGCGGGCTACACCAACGTTCACGAGCTGATCCCATGGCGCACCCTGTCAGGCCGTCAGTCGCTGTATCAGGATCACCAGTGGATGCGCGACTTCGGTGAAAGCCTGCTGGTCTACCGTCCGCCAATCGACACCCGCTCCGTGAAAGCGGTGATGGGCGCGAAATCGAACGGTAACCCTGAGAAGGCGCTGAACTTCCTGACGCCGCACCAGAAGTGGGGTATCCACTCCACCTACAGCGACAACCTGCTGATGCTGACCCTGTCGCGCGGCGGTCCGATTGTCTGGATGAGCGAAACGGACGCCAAAGATCTGGGTATCGAAGATAACGACTGGATCGAAGTGTTCAACAGCAACGGTGCCCTGACGGCGCGTGCGGTGGTGAGCCAGCGCGTACCGGCCGGGATGACCATGATGTACCACGCGCAGGAACGTATCGTTAACCTGCCGGGGTCAGAAATTACCGAGCAGCGCGGCGGGATCCACAACTCCGTGACCCGTATTACGCCGAAGCCGACCCACATGATCGGTGGCTATGCGCAGTTGGCCTACGGCTTTAACTACTACGGCACCGTAGGATCGAACCGCGATGAGTTCGTGGTGGTACGTAAGATGAAGAATATTAACTGGTTAGACGGCGAAGGTAATGACCAGGTACAGGAGAGCGTAAAATGAAAATTCGTTCACAAGTCGGCATGGTGCTGAATCTGGATAAATGCATCGGCTGTCATACCTGCTCGGTCACCTGTAAAAACGTCTGGACCAGCCGTGAAGGTATGGAGTACGCCTGGTTCAACAACGTGGAAAGCAAGCCGGGCACCGGCTTCCCGACCGACTGGGAAAACCAGGAGAAGTGGAAGGGCGGCTGGATCCGTAAAATCAACGGCAAGCTGCAGCCGCGCATGGGTAACCGCGCGATGCTGCTGGGTAAAATCTTCGCTAACCCGCACCTGCCGGGCATCGACGATTACTACGAGCCGTTTGACTACGACTACCAGAACCTGCACAACGCGCCGGAAAGCAAGCACCAGCCGATCGCCCGTCCGCGCTCGCTGATCACCGGTCAGCGCATGGACAAGATCACCAGCGGTCCAAACTGGGAGGAGATTCTGGGCGGCGAGTTCGAGAAGCGCGCCAAAGACCAGAACTTCGAGAACATGCAGAAGGCGATGTACGGCCAGTTCGAAAATACCTTCATGATGTATCTGCCGCGCCTGTGCGAGCACTGCCTCAACCCGGCGTGCGTGGCGACCTGCCCGAGCGGCGCTATCTACAAGCGTGAAGAAGATGGCATCGTGCTGATCGACCAGGACAAGTGCCGCGGCTGGCGTATGTGCATCACCGGCTGCCCGTACAAAAAAATCTACTTCAACTGGAAGAGCGGTAAATCTGAGAAGTGCATCTTCTGCTATCCGCGTATCGAAGCCGGAATGCCGACCGTCTGCTCAGAAAGCTGCGTAGGCCGTATTCGCTACCTCGGCGTGCTGCTGTATGACGCGGACGCGATTGAAAATGCCGCGAGCACCGAGCACGAGAAAGATCTGTATCAGCGTCAGCTGGACGTCTTCCTCGATCCGAACGATCCGAAGGTGATTGAGCAGGCGCTGAAGGACGGCGTGCCGCAGAGCGTGATTGACGCGGCGCAGCAGTCACCGGTGTACAAAATGGCAATGGACTGGAAGCTCGCGCTGCCGCTGCACCCGGAATACCGCACCCTGCCGATGGTCTGGTACGTGCCGCCGCTGTCGCCGATTCAGTCCGCGGCTGACGCGGGCGAACTGGGCAGTAACGGCATCCTGCCGGACGTAGAAAGCCTGCGTATTCCGGTTCAGTACCTGGCGAACCTGTTGACCGCCGGGGATACCCAGCCGGTTCTGCTCGCGCTGAAGCGTATGCTGGCGATGCGTCACTTCAAACGCGCGGAAACCGTAGACGGTGTGACCGATACCCGCGCGCTGGAAGAAGTCGGTCTGACCGAAGCGCAGGCGCAGGAGATGTACCGCTATCTGGCGATTGCCAACTACGAAGACCGTTTCGTGGTGCCGAGCAGCCACCGCGAGCTGGCGCGTGAAGCCTTCCCGGAAAAAAATGGCTGTGGCTTTACCTTTGGCGACGGTTGCCACGGGTCAGACAGCAAATTCAACCTGTTCAACAGCCGCCGCATCGATGCCATGGATGTGACCAGCAAAACGGAGCCGCACCAATGATTGAACTCGTCATTGTTTCGCGTCTGCTCGAGTACCCGGATGCTGCGCTTGCGCAGCATCAGCAGGAACTCTTTGATGCACTCGCGTCATCTGAAAACCTGGATAAAGACGATGCCCAGACGCTGGGTGTTTTCCTCCGCGATCTGCTGGCGCGCGACCTTCTGGATGCCCAGTCGGACTACAGCCAGCTGTTTGACCGTGGTCGTGCGACCTCGCTGCTGCTGTTTGAACACGTTCACGGTGAGTCCCGTGACCGCGGTCAGGCGATGGTGGACCTGATGGCCCAGTACGAACAGCACGGCCTGCAGCTCGACAGCCGCGAGCTGCCGGATCATCTCCCGCTGTATCTGGAGTACCTGGCGCAGCTGCCGAAAGAGGAGGCGCTGGGCGGTCTGCAGGATATCGCGCCGATCCTGGCGCTGCTCGGCGCGCGTCTTCAGCAGCGCGAGAGCCGCTATGCTGTTCTGTTCGATCTGCTGGTGAAGCTGGCCAACGCCTCGGTCGACAGTGAAAAAGTGGCGGAGAAAATTGCGGATGAAGCCCGCGACGATACCCCACAGGCGCTGGATGCCGTCTGGGAAGAAGAGCAGGTGAAATTCTTTGCTGACCAGAACTGCGGCGAGTCTGAAATCTCCGCTCACCAGCGTCGCTTTGCCGGCGCGGTTGCCCCGCAATATTTGAATATCTCTAACGGAGGACGGCACTAATGCACTTCCTGAATATGTTCTTCTTTGACATTTACCCGTATATCGCGGGCACCGTGTTCCTGGTGGGAAGCTGGCTGCGTTACGACTACGGCCAGTACACCTGGCGTGCCGCCTCCAGCCAGATGCTGGATCGTAAAGGGATGCATGTGGGCTCTAACCTGTTTCACATCGGTATTCTGGGGATTTTTGCCGGTCACTTCCTGGGGATGCTGACGCCGCACTGGATGTATGAAGCGTGGCTACCGATCGAGGTGAAGCAGAAGATGGCGATGATCGCCGGCGGTGCCTGCGGCGTGATGACTCTGGTGGGGGGCCTGCTGCTGCTGAAACGTCGTCTGTTCAGCCCGCGCGTGCGTGCGACCACGACCGCAGCGGATATTCTGATCCTCTCCCTGCTGATGGTGCAGTGCGCGCTGGGCCTGCTGACCATTCCGTTCTCGGCGCAGCATATGGACGGGAGCGAAATGATGAAGCTCGTCGGCTGGGCGCAGTCCGTGGTGACCTTCCACGGCGGAGCCTCCGCGCACCTGGACGGCGTAGCGTTTATCTTCCGCGTTCACCTGGTGCTGGGGATGACGCTGTTTGTGCTGTTCCCGTTCTCACGTCTGGTGCATATCTGGAGCGCGCCGGTGGAGTACCTGACGCGCAAATACCAGATTGTGCGTGCCCGTCGCTAATTCGCCGTTTTGATACCAACCCCGCATTCGCGGGGTTTTTTTTCGCCCCAGCCCAGGTTATTGCCCGCGGCAGCAAACAGGATCAGCGCGCCGCCCGCCAGCTGCGTCAGGTTCAGCGAGTGTCCGAACACCAGATTATCGACAACGATCGCCACCACCGGATAGATAAACGACAGGGAGCCGGTAATGGGCGTAGGCAGCTTCTGGATCGCGCTGTAGAGCAGCTGGTACATAATGCCGGTATGGACGATGCCCAGCGTCAGCAGGATCGGCCAGGGAAAATCACCGGAAAATGACGGCATGCTGGCAAACGGCAAAAGCATCACGACGCCCGTCAGCACCTGGATAAAGGCAATATGCTGCGGCGCAACGGATCTGAGCTTGCGGGCAATAATGGCCGTGACCGCATAGAAGAAAGCCGCGGCCATCGCCAGGCCGATTCCGGCGAGCCATTCACTGCCGTGCGCGCCGGTCAGCTCGCTGGAGAGCAAGATCACCACGCCGCCGAAGGCGAGGAACAGCCAGCCCCATTTCACCAGGCTAACGCGCTCACCTAAAAACATCCCCATTAAGACCAGCATAAACGGCTGGGTGTTATAGACCACGGTAGAAAGACCAATCGAGATCCGTTCATAGGCCGCGAAGAGCAGCAGCCAGTTCACCACGAGCGCTACGCCGCCGAGAATGGCCAGCAGCAGCGTGGTGCGGGTGAGGGGACTGAAGGGCTTTTGACTTGCCCGGATAAAAATAAAAAGCGCTATTGCCCCGATAAGACAGCGCCAGAACACCACTTCCGTCACCGGCAGACCGCTGAGTAATACAAACGCACCGATAGAGCCGGAAATTAACATCGCCAGGCTCATTTGCCAGACGCCTTTATGGAAATCACGCATCATCCACCTCCTGATTGTATGTCACTATTGTCGAAAATCGCTGTCGGGTTTTACAGGGATGAGATAAGGTGAAATGCAGTGATGGCTTTTTAAAATTAGGTGAAAACGATGGAATACCTTCTCGATGATATCGACCGTCAAATTTTAGCCTGTCTGGTCGAAGATGCGCGCATGTCTTTGAAGGTGCTCAGCGGACGCATCGGTCTGACTTCCCCCAGCACGGCAGAACGCCTGAAGAGGCTGGAAGAGCGCGGTGTGATTCAGGGGTATGGCGCACGGGTGAATCTGGCGGCGCTGGGGTATACGCTGCAGGCGCTGGTGCGCGTGCGTCCTTTGCCGGGGTTGTTGCATAAGGTGGATAAATACATTCAGGCGATGCCGGAGTGTATAGAGAGCGACAAAGTCACCGGGGAAGATTGCTTTGTGATTAGGCTGGTGGTGCGATCGATAGAGCAGCTGGATGTGCTGCTGGACGGCCTGGCGGAGCATGCCCAGTGCAATACGTCGATTGTGAAGAGTTCGCCGGTGACGCGTCGTTTGCCGCCGATGTAGGCTTCTGGCTTCTGTCGCCAGGTGGCGGCTGCGCCTGCGAAGGCTTCCCCGTTACGGAAATGCATGATGCCTGGTGCAAAAAGGAGGTTTGGAGTTATTTGAAAGTGATGGTGGTGGGGGAAGGATTACTCGGCGCGTTGCGCCTCGCCCTTCGGGTCGTTGCCTGCGGCAACGCTTTCTCGCTACGCTCGAATCGAACCTTAGTCGAAGCTTCTCATCCTTCCCCGTTACGGAAATGCATGATGCCTGGTGCAAAAAGGAGATTCAGAGTTATTTGGAAGTGATGGTGGTGGGGGAAGGATTCGAACCTTCGAAGTCGATGACGGCAGATTTACAGTCTGCTCCCTTTGGCCGCTCGGGAACCCCACCAGGGGTAATTCAAATTTTGATGTCGTGCTGAGAGATGGTGGTGGGGGAAGGATTCGAACCTTCGAAGTCGATGACGGCAGATTTACAGTCTGCTCCCTTTGGCCGCTCGGGAACCCCACCACGGGGTAATGCTTTTTGACTTACCTGCTTCTGCTGGAAGCGGGGCGCATCATATCAAATGAGGCGCCCCTGTAAAGCATTCCTTTAGGTAAATGAAGCTGTTTGCCTGCTTTTTATCCGTAAAGGTGCAAAGCTAATCAATTCATTTTCCGAAAGATTAAAGAATGATGGTTCTGTTGCCGTAGACAAAGACACGCTGCGCCAGCACCTGATACAGCGCACGACTGAGCACGTTCTTCTCAACGTCACGCCCTGCACGCATCATGTCCTCGGCCGTGTAGGTGTGGTCCACGTGAATCACGTCCTGCATGATGATTGGACCTTCGTCCAGGTTGTCATTCACATAGTGCGCGGTCGCACCGATGATCTTCACGCCGCGCTCGTAGGCCTGGTGGTAGGGACGCGCGCCAATAAAGGCCGGCAGGAACGAGTGGTGAATGTTGATGATCTTGTTCGGGAAACGCGCCACGAAGGATGGCGTTAACACGCGCATGTATTTCGCCAGCACCACGTAGTCCGGGTTATGCGCTTCAATGGCCTGCGCCATCAGATCGTCGTGTTCTTCACGGGTATGGCCTTCGTGGCTCACCAGCTCGAACGGAATATCAAAACGCTCGACCAGCGTGCGCAGCGTCTCATGGTTGCCAATAACGGCAGCTATTTCCACGTCCAGACCGCCGTAGTTTGCTTTCATCAGCAGGTCGCCCAGACAGTGTGCTTCTTTGGTCACCAGGATCACGATGCGGCGTCGACCGGCTGGGGTTAGTTCGCGCACGGAACCTTCCGGAAGCGCGCTGTCGAGATCGGCAAGCAGGGTGGTGTCGTTGAAAATACCTTCGAGTTCGGTACGCATAAAGAAGCGGCCGGTACGGTGGTCAACGAACTCGTTGTTCTGCACGATATTCAGTTCATGTTTGTAGCAAATGTTGGTAATTCGTGCGATCAGTCCTTTTTGATCGGGACAGATGGTGCGCAGAACTTTTCGTTGTAATGATTGCATCGCCGGGAAATCCTGTTTGTATTTGCGAAGTCTGGGTTGTCAGGCATTACTGCCCGCAACACTTTTTAAATTTTTTACCTGAACCACACGGGCAGGGATCGTTACGACCAAACTGTGGGCGCGTTCCGTCAATATAATACCACTGCCCGCTTTCCTTTAAGAACCGGGAACGCTCGATAATGGCACCAGGTTTATTATTCTCGGTAAAACGAGCGACAAAGCTGACGTAACCTTCATCCACATGACTGCCCGTTGAGGATTCATAGACGGTAAGGCCGAGCCACTGCGTGTTCGCGAAGCCGGCTTCGATGTCCTGTCTGAATTCGGCAGCGTGGCAGGAGGGATGCCAGGTTTTAATCAGGTAGTCTGCGTCTTTGATCACAAAAGCAGTGTAACGTGAACGCATGAGGTGTGACGGGTCTGGTGCAACCTGATCGCCAGACAGATATCGCTGGCAACATAGGCTATACTCCAGAGCGCTACCACAAGGGCAGAGTTGAGACACGATTCTCTTCCTGGAACAAATAATAAAGGCGTAAAACGCTTCGGGTAGCACTATGTTAACTGAGCTGTTGCGTTGACGCTATGTCAGGAATCCAGGGGAAGTAAAACAGGGCTAATGAGAAAGGTTAAAATTGGACTGGCGCTGGGCTCAGGTGCAGCCCGGGGATGGTCACACATCGGCGTGATTAATGCCTTAAACAAGATGGGCATTAACGTAGATATTGTCGCAGGTTGTTCAATAGGATCGCTTGTCGGCTCCGCCTACGCGTGCGGGAAGCTTCCGGAACTCGAGACCTGGGTGCGTTCCTTCAGTTACTGGGACGTCCTGCGTCTGATGGACCTCTCGTGGCAGCGTGGTGGGCTGTTGCGCGGCGAACGCGTCTTTAACCAGTTCCGCCAGGTTATGCCTCTCGAAGACTTCACTGATTGTCAGATGCCCTTTGGCGCCGTCGCGACGAACCTCAGCACGGGACGCGAACTCTGGTTAACCGAAGGGGATATCCATCTTGCCGTGCGCGCCTCCTGCAGCATGCCGGGGCTTATGGCGCCTGTCCCACACAACGGTTACTGGCTTGTCGACGGTGGCGTTGTAAACCCGGTTCCCATCTCTCTGACCCGTGCAATGGGGGCGGATATCGTGATTGCCGTCGACCTGCAGCACGACGCCCACCTGATGCAACAGGACCTCATGCCGGTCAATCTCCAGAGCGAAGATGCCGAGGGCGAGAAACTGGCCTGGCATGAGCGCCTGCGCGGCAGAATCGGGCGCATGGCCGCGCGACGCTCGGTTGCCGCGCCGACGGCGATAGAAATCATGACCACGTCAATCCAGGTACTGGAGAATCGCCTTAAGCGCAATCGTATGGCAGGCGACCCGCCAGATATTCTTATTCAGCCTTACTGTCCGCAAATCTCTACTCTTGATTTCCATCGGGCTGAGGCCGCCATCGCAGCGGGCTCGTTAGCCGTCGAAAAGAAAATGGACGAATTGTTGCCTTTTGTGCAAACAGCACGTTAAGCACCTTTTTTTGACTACTTCAGCAAAATCTGACAGGCGATAGTGCCGATCGCATGCCACTATTTAGTTACTGTCAGCCAGGGGAGGAACCATGACGCAGCCATTGGCCGGAAAACACATTTTGATTGTTGAAGACGAGCCCGTTTTCCGATCGCTACTGGATTCGTGGTTATCCTCGCTGGGAGCAATCACTTCACTGGCTGAAGATGGTATCGACGCCCTGGAAAAAATGATCAGCATTACGCCCGATTTAATGATTTGCGACATTGAGATGCCGCGCATGAATGGGCTGAAGCTGGTTGAACATCTGCGTAACGAAGGCAACCAGACGCCGATTCTGGTGATCTCTGCCACAGAGAATATGGCGGATATCGCCAAAGCATTGCGGCTCGGTGTCCAGGATATTCTGCTTAAACCGGTCAAGGATCTGAACCGGCTGCGAGAAACGGTCTTAGCGTGCCTGTATCCGAATATGTTTAATTCCCGGGTAGAGGAAGAGGAGCGTCTTTTCCAGGACTGGGATGCCCTGGTGAGCGATCCTCCTGCTGCGGCGAAACTGTTGCAAGAACTTCAGCCGCCCGTACAGCAAACTATTTCACACTGCCGCGTAAATTATCGTCAGCTGGTGGCGGCTGATCAGCCGGGACTGGTACTGGATATCGCACCTTTATCTGATTCCGACCTTGCGTTTTATTCTCTGGATGTCACCCGTGCGGGGGATAATGGCGTATTAGCCGCGTTACTTCTTCGCGCGCTTTTTAATGGTTTGCTGCAGGAACAGTTATCGCATCAGGGACAACGGCTGCCGGAGTTAGGCAGTTTGCTCAAACAGGTAAACCAGCTTTTTCGCCAGGCTAATTTGCCTGGACAGTTCCCGCTGCTGGTCGGCTATTACCACAGCGGTTTAAAGAATCTGATCCTCGTTTCAGCAGGTCTCAACGCTTCACTGAATACCGGTGAACATCATATTCAGGTGAGTAACGGTGTTCCGCTTGGGACATTGGGTACGGCATATCTTAATCAAATTAGCCACCGCTGTTCCTCATGGCAGTGCCAAATTTGGGGCGCCGGGGGACGGCTACGCTTAATGTTGTCCACGGAATAAGCAATTGGATCTTAATTTTAAGATTGCTTTACCTGTGTTTTACGGGGAGTGCTACTATCGCTGCCCAGATTCATGCGTATTTGTCCTAATTGATCGGCAACGCGTTCTTTTCAGACCCGGACTGCGGGGCGAGGCTGATATACTCAACGCGTTATTTATTGCATAAAAGTTCAAAACTTGAACAGCTCAGGAGAATTTGAATGGCTGCCCTAAATTCGAAAGTCAGAAAGGCCGTCATCCCGGTAGCGGGATTGGGGACCAGGATGTTACCAGCAACTAAGGCAATTCCTAAAGAGATGCTGCCTCTGGTTGATAAGCCATTAATCCAGTATGTCGTTAATGAATGTATCGCAGCCGGCATCACTGAAATTGTGCTGGTTACGCATTCATCAAAAAACTCTATCGAAAACCATTTCGATACAAGCTTTGAACTTGAAGCCATGCTGGAAAAACGTGTTAAGCGTCAGCTGTTAGAAGAAGTTCAGTCTATTTGCCCGCCACACGTTACCATTATGCAGGTTCGTCAGGGCCTGGCTAAAGGTCTGGGCCACGCTGTGATGTGTGCACATCCTGTTGTAGGTGATGAGCCTGTAGCGGTAATTCTGCCTGACGTAATTCTGGACGAATACGAATCCGATCTTTCTCAGGATAACCTGGCAGAGATGATCAAACGTTTCGACGAAACCGGTAGCAGCCAGATTATGGTTGAGCCTGTTGACGACGTGACGGCATACGGTGTGGTTGACTGCAAAGGCGTTAACCTTGAGCCGGGCGAAAGCGTGCCAATGGTTGGCGTGGTAGAGAAGCCTAAAGCCGACGTAGCGCCTTCAAACCTGGCCGTTGTAGGTCGCTATGTCCTGAGCGCTGAAATCTGGCCTCTGCTGGCGAAAACGCCTCCAGGAGCGGGTGATGAGATTCAGCTGACGGATGCCATTGATATGCTGATCGAGAAAGAGACCGTTGAGGCTTACCATATGAAAGGTAAGAGCCATGACTGCGGTAATAAGCTTGGTTATATGCAGGCGTTCGTAGAATATGGTATTCGCCACAATACTCTTGGTGAAGAATTTAAAACCTGGCTCAAAGAGAGCGTAGGTATTAAGAAATAAGCCACGGTTAGATATGTCCGAAACCGGTGAGGCGCTGCCCACCGGTTTTTTTATGCCCTAAACACTTCCAAAACCTGTCTCAAAGTACAGTTATTAAAATTGCCAAATAATGCTTTATGACAGAGTGTAAGGGGATGTTTGCGACAAATTTAGGTTAAAAAAAATCCCGCATTACGCGGGATTTTTCTGAATACGGCTGGATTAATCCTTGATCAGGAAGTCGTCCAGCTGTTTACCTTGTTCGTCCATGGCTTTCTTGATAACAGCAGGAGTGCGGCCCTGGCCAGTCCAGGTTTTAGTTTCGCCGTTCTCGTCAACGTAGCTATATTTAGCAGGACGAGCAGCACGCTTGGCTTTAGTACCAGTTTTAGCTGCAGCCATGCTGTTCAGCAATTCATTTGGATCGATACCATCAGCAATCAGCATTTCACGATATTGCTGCAGTTTACGAGTACGTTCTTCGATTTCAGCAGCAGCTGCGCTTTCTTCTTCACGACGTTCATTAACTACAACTTCTAATTTTTCCAGCATTTCTTCAAGCGTTTCGAGGGTGCATTCTCTTGCCTGCGCACGAAGAGTACGGATGTTGTTCAGAATTTTAAGTGCTTCGCTCATTGTAGTAATCTCAAACTTATAATGGGGGGTGGTTTGTTGACCTAATAATAGAGCCATAAATTCAGTTGTGCAATAGCCAGGAATGTAAGGAATTCAAAAAATACTAAATAATGCCGCTATTATTAATTACGCTAACTTAAATTTCATCACCCAACAGTCTCGTTTGTTATCAGCTAACCCGGCTGGACCCGGTCGATTGCCTCTTTTTTTTGTGACATTTACTGCAGGAATTATAGTTGCGGCGGAGAAATATCAGCCTTTTGTATTAGTTCCCCTCCGTGATGTTAAGACTGAAATAGTTAATAAATAGTGAATTTTAATGAACGGCGATTCCACTATAAAATGCAGTGTTATGTTTGGCTAAACATATAACATATTGGCCAGGCTGAAGGCGTTTACTTCATGTTTTAGCGGGTTATTTTCATGAAAAGAAGGTTGTGAACTCCGTGCTGAAACGCTTCCTCTGTGTGCTACATCGCTGATGACCAGACAAATTATGGTACAATGAATCATCGGGAATATTACACATTGATTAGGGTTTTACAGCCAATGGCACAACTTTATTTCTACTATTCGGCAATGAATGCCGGGAAATCCACCGCGTTGCTGCAATCCTCGTACAATTACCAGGAGCGCGGGATGCGTACCGTTGTTTATACGGCTGAAATTGACGATCGCTTTGGCGCAGGGAAGGTGAGTTCCAGAATAGGGCTCTCGTCGCCTGCCAGACTGTTTAACCCGAAAACCGATCTGTTTGAGGACATTCGTACAGAACATGCTTTGCAGCCCATTCACTGTGTTCTGGTAGATGAGAGCCAGTTTCTGACGCGTGAACAGGTTCATGCCCTTTCAGAGGTGGTCGATGAGCTCGATATTCCCGTGCTGTGTTACGGCCTGCGTACGGATTTCCGCGGTGAGCTCTTTGCCGGTAGCCAGTATTTGCTTGCCTGGTCGGATAAGCTTGTCGAATTGAAAACAATCTGCTTCTGCGGTCGCAAAGCCAGCATGGTGCTTCGTCTTGACCAGGCCGGGAAGCCTTATGCAGATGGCGAGCAGGTGGTTATAGGCGGTAATGAACGCTATGTTTCAGTCTGTCGTAAGCATTATAAAGAAGCGTTGTCTGTAGGCTCGCTGACGGCGATTCAACACGACAACAGGAAATAACGCCAGCCTTGTTATACAGACATAAAAAAACCCGCCATAAAGGCGGGTTTTTTCTTCTGCTTTCAATTAAGCGCTTTTCTTCGCTTTCTTGTCAGCTTTGATGACAGGAACTTCTGTTTTCACAGCGGCAACGTCACCTTCTTTGAACTCACGACCGTAGAAGGTATCCAGCAGAATCTGTTTCAGCTCGGAGATCAGTGGGTAGCGCGGGTTAGCACCAGTACACTGGTCATCGAATGCATCTTCAGACAGCTTATCTACGTGAGCGAGGAAGTCAGCTTCCTGAACGCCTGCTTCACGGATAGATTTTGGAATACCCAGCTCAGCTTTCAGGCTTTCCAGCCATGCCAGCAGTTTCTCAATCTTCGCAGCAGTGCGGTCACCCGGTGCGCTCAGACCAAGGTGGTCTGCGATTTCAGCGTAACGACGGCGCGCTTGCGGACGGTCGTACTGGCTGAAAGCAGTCTGCTTGGTTGGGTTGTCGTTAGCGTTATAACGGATAACGTTGCTGATCAACAGGGCGTTCGCCAGACCGTGAGGAATGTGGAACTGAGAGCCCAGCTTGTGCGCCATAGAGTGACAAACACCCAGGAAGGCGTTCGCAAACGCGATACCGGCGATGGTTGCTGCACTGTGAACGCGTTCACGTGCTACCGGGTTTTTAGACCCTTCGTTGTAGGACGCTGGCAGGTTTTCCTTCAGCAGTTTCAGCGCCTGCAGAGCCTGACCGTCAGAGAACTCAGATGCCAGCACAGAAACGTAAGCTTCCAGGGCGTGAGTTACCGCATCCAGACCACCGAACGCACACAGTGATTTCGGCATCTCCATGACCAGGTTCGCATCAACGATAGCCATATCTGGGGTCAGTGCATAGTCAGCCAGTGGGTATTTCTGACCTGTTGCATCGTCCGTTACTACTGCGAATGGCGTAACTTCTGAACCGGTACCGGAAGTGGTGGTTACTGCGATCATTTTCGCTTTTACGCCCATTTTCGGGAACTTGTAGATACGTTTACGGATGTCCATAAAGCGCAGCGCCAGTTCTTCGAAGTGGGTTTCAGGATGCTCGTACATGACCCACATGATTTTCGCGGCGTCCATTGGGGAACCGCCGCCCAGAGCGATAATCACATCTGGTTTGAAGGAGTTAGCCAGTTCAGCACCTTTACGCACAACGCTCAGGGTAGGGTCAGCTTCAACTTCAAAGAACACTTCAGTTTCAACGCCAGCCGCTTTCAGTACAGAGGTGATCTGGTCAGCGTAGCCGTTGTTGAACAGGAAACGGTCAGTCACGATGAGCGCACGTTTGTGGCCATCAGTAATCACTTCATCCAGCGCGATTGGCAGAGAGCCACGGCGGAAGTAGATAGATTTCGGAAGTTTGTGCCACAACATGTTTTCAGCTCGCTTAGCAACGGTTTTCTTGTTGATCAGGTGTTTTGGACCAACGTTTTCAGAGATGGAGTTACCACCCCAGGAACCACAACCCAGAGTCAGGGAAGGTGCGAGTTTAAAGTTGTATAGGTCACCGATACCACCCTGAGAAGCAGGGGTGTTAATCAGGATACGTGCAGTTTTCATCATCTGACCGAAGTGGGCAACGCGTTCTGGCTGGTTGTCCTGGTCGGTGTACAGACAAGACGTGTGACCGATACCGCCCATAGCAACCAGTTTCTCGGCTTTCTCTACCGCGTCTTCGAAATCTTTCGCACGGTACATGGCAAGCGTTGGAGACAGTTTTTCATGTGCAAACGGCTCGCTTTCGTCGACAACTTTCACTTCACCGATCAGGATTTTGGTTGTTGCCGGAACGGTAAAGCCTGCGAGTTCAGCAATTTTGTACGCTGGCTGACCCACGATAGCGGCGTTCAGTGCGCCATTTTTCAGGATAATGTCCTGAACGGCTTTCAGCTCTTTGCCCTGCAGCAGGTAGCCGCCGTGGCTGGCGAAACGTTCACGAACAGCGTCGTACACGGAATCAACAACAACAACAGACTGTTCAGATGCGCAGATCACGCCGTTATCGAAGGTTTTAGACATCAGTACAGACGCAACGGCACGTTTGATGTCAGCAGTTTCGTCGATAACAACAGGGGTGTTACCGGCGCCCACACCGATCGCTGGTTTACCGGAGCTGTATGCGGCTTTAACCATGCCAGGACCACCGGTCGCCAGGATCAGGTTAATGTCCGGGTGATGCATCAGCGCATTGGAGAGCTCAACGGAAGGTTGGTCGATCCAGCCAATCAGATCTTTTGGTGCGCCAGCAGCGATCGCCGCCTGCAGGACAATATCTGCCGCTTTGTTAGTCGCGTCTTTTGCACGTGGGTGTGGAGAGAAGATGATTGCGTTACGGGTCTTCAGGCTAATCAGTGATTTGAAGATAGCTGTAGACGTCGGGTTAGTTGTCGGAACAATACCGCAGATGATGCCGATAGGTTCAGCGATGGTGATGGTACCGAAGGTGTCGTCTTCGGACAGCACGCCACAGGTTTTCTCATCTTTATAGGCGTTGTAGATATACTCGGAAGCAAAGTGGTTTTTGATCACTTTATCTTCCACGATACCCATGCCGGATTCGGCAACGGCCATTTTAGCGAGAGGGATTCGAGCATCTGCAGCAGCCAGTGCGGCCGCGCGGAAGATTTTATCAACCTGTTCTTGGGTGAAATTGGCATATTCACGCTGGGCTTTTTTAACGCGCTCGACGAGGGCGTTCAGTTCAGCGATATTAGTAACAGCCATAATGCTCTCCTGATAATGTTTAAACTCTTTTAGTAAACCAGCGCTCGATACGTCACACAGTATAGACAGAGCCGATACGACTTGCGTAACACAAAGTAAAACAAAGAGTTACTTTCTGCGTCAGCACACTAATTTACTAAAAGAGCCTTACCTTAGCATCATCCCTTTTTGTCAGGTGATCTCCCTGGGGGCGTAACCAAGATTACTCACTTCTGAGTACGGAAATCATGATCTGCGTCAATTTTCCCCCAAGCTGATACCTTTCAGCAGGGTTATTTCGTTGAGATTTTTCAAGTGTTAAATAATTACGTAAGTAATGGAAGCGGCGCTATCACTGATTATACATATGTTTAACATCCTGAAATGATAACGTTTTGCCACAGATTTCGAGTGAAGTATGCTAATAAAAAGGGTATCTTCAGCGCGATTTCTCATGACAAAGTGTCAGTCCCGGGCATGTGTATAAGCGGAGCAAAACGTGATCCAAACGCTCTTTGATTTTCCAACGTATTTTAAATTTTTTATTGGTTTGTTTGCCCTGGTCAACCCGGTGGGGATCATTCCTGTCTTTATTAGTATGACGAGTTACCAGACGGCGGCGGCGAGGAATAAGACCAACCTCACCGCTAACCTGTCAGTGGCTATCATATTGCTCACCTCCCTTTTTCTTGGGGACGCCATTCTCCAGCTCTTCGGCATTTCGATTGACTCTTTCCGCATAGCGGGTGGGATTCTGGTCGTGACCATCGCCATGTCCATGATCAGCGGTAAGCTGGGCGAGGATAAACAGAACAAGCAGGAGAAGTCAGAAACAGCTATCCGCGAGAGTATTGGCGTGGTGCCGCTGGCCTTACCGCTCATGGCTGGCCCTGGCGCCATCAGTTCAACCATTGTCTGGGGCACGCGTTACCATAGCCTGATGCACCTGATTGGCTTTTCCGTTGCCATTGCGCTTTTCGCACTCTGCTGTTGGGGAGTATTCCGCATGGCGCCCTGGCTGGTGCGCCTGCTGGGGCAGACGGGCATTAACGTCATAACGCGTATTATGGGGCTGCTGTTGATGGCGTTAGGGATAGAATTCATCGTTACAGGAATTAAAAGCATTTTCCCCGGTTTGCTGCACTGATATTTCGTATGAAAGAACGGAGCCACGGCTCCGTTTTTTTACGTCATTATCAGTAAATCCTATAACTAAAGTTGAAATGCTCACATATCATAATAAATTCTACTAATAATGTTCATTGCTTGTATTTCAATGAGTTATTAATTCCCGCCAAACTCGCCTGCGCAGAAAACCTTCGATCGATCTGTTATTTTACTCACATGATACTCTGGGGCTTGCTGAGAGATAACCGAAATGATATTAGTAAATTCAACATTCCCCTAGATGAATGTGCTAAATAATAACCAGTTGTTAAATTTTTGTACAAAATCACTCGATGATAGCGCAGAGACGCGCGTGTAGAGAAGGTTTTCTCTATCTTATTGAATATCATGATTTTTAAGTGGTGTTCGATGTCCGGCAGGGCTGCCCTCAACGATGCGGTACTCACCGTAAAAGAGAATTGCTTAACAAATTTGCAAAATGTATTGGCGCGCGTTTACGCCATTTGATACTTTCCGGCCTAATATTTTGCAGCATAAAACAAGCAGATGAGAATTATTTTCATATAGTTCTCTTCTCAGATATCCAGCGCAGTTCTCAAACAGGGGAGGCCTGTAAAGAATCGACGCAAGACGGCCATACGAGCGGTCAGTAATAAAAAAGTCGGTGATAGCAAGCAGTAAAAGAAGAACCTGACAGCAGCAAAAAAAACTCCTGCGCTGTACAGGCCCCAAAAGGGGATTACACAGCTGGCGAAGGCCAGTCATTATAATGAGTGGAGTACCAACACAATGTCCATCATCACAAAAAAAAATCTGGTAGCGGCGGGGATTTTAACTGCGCTAATCGCGGGCAACGCTGCAATGGCTGCGGACGTTCCTGCAGGTGTTCAACTGGCGGAGAAACAGACGCTTGTGCGTAACAACGGTGCGGAAGTTCAGTCTCTTGACCCGCACAAAATTGAAGGTGTTCCTGAGTCTAACGTTAACCGCGACCTGTTCGAAGGCCTGCTGGTGACAGACGTAGACGGCCACCCGGCGCCGGGTGTTGCAGAAAAATGGGAAAACAAAGATTTCAAAGTCTGGACCTTCCATCTGCGTAAAGATGCGAAATGGTCCGACGGTACACCGGTCACGGCCGAAGATTTCGTTTATAGCTGGCAGCGTCTGGCGAATCCAACCACCGCCTCTCCGTATGCGAGCTACCTGCAATATGGCCACATCGCCAATATTGATGACATCATCGCGGGCAAAAAACCTGTTACCGACCTGGGCGTAAAAGCGATCGATGCAAATACCTTTGAAGTGACGTTGAGCGAACCTGTTCCGTACTTCTATAAGCTGCTGGTTCACCCGTCCGTTTCTCCGGTACCAAAATCTGCCGTGGAAAAATTTGGTGAGAAATGGACGCAGCCTGCCAATATCGTGACCAACGGTGCCTATAAGCTGAAAGACTGGGTGGTCAACGAACGTATGGTGCTTGACCGTAACCCGCAGTATTGGGATAACGCGAAAACCGTTATTGACCAGGTGACCTACCTGCCAATTTCGTCCGAAGTGACTGACGTTAACCGCTATCGCAGCGGTGAAATCGACATGACCTATAACAACATGCCGATTGAACTGTTCCAGAAACTGAAAAAAGAGATCCCTAAAGAAGTTCACGTCGATCCGTACCTGTGCACCTATTACTACGAAATTAACAACCAGAAAGCACCGTTTACCGACGTACGTGTTCGTACCGCTCTGAAGCTGGCACTGGATCGCGATATCATCGTGAACAAAGTGAAAAACCAGGGCGATCTGCCGGCGTACAGCTATACCCCTCCATACACCGATGGCGCAAAACTGACCGAGCCAGAGTGGTTCAAACAGACTCAGGAACAGCGTAACGCAGAAGCGAAGAAACTGCTGGCCGAAGCGGGTTACACCGCAGATAAGCCGCTGACCTTCAGCCTGCTTTACAACACTTCCGATCTGCACAAAAAACTGGCTATCGCCGTTGCCTCAATCTGGAAAAAGAACCTGGGCGCGAACGTGAAGCTGGAAAACCAGGAGTGGAAAACCTTCCTCGACAGCCGTCATCAGGGCACCTTTGATGTGGCTCGTGCTGGCTGGTGTGCGGACTATAACGAACCGACCTCCTTCCTGAACACCATGCTGAGCGACAGCTCGAACAACACCGCGCACTATAAGAGCCCGGCGTTCGACAAGCTGATTGGCGACACGCTGAAAACCACTGACGAAGCGCAGCGTACAGAACTGTACTCTAAAGCCGAGCAGCAGCTGGATAAAGATTCCGCGATCGTTCCGGTTTACTACTACGTTAACGCCCGTCTGGTGAAACCGTGGGTAGGTGGATATACCGGTAAAGACCCGATGGATAATATCTACGTTAAAAACTTGTATATTATCAAGCATTAATGGCAATGAGTGGGGCGGGCATGCTCGCCCCACGGTGTCTAACCAACGTCACATAATATAGGCACACGCCAGAAGGTACGGGCAATGTTGAAATTTATCCTACGTCGCTGTCTTGAAGCGATTCCAACGCTATTTATTCTCATCACGATTTCCTTCTTCATGATGCGTCTTGCGCCGGGCAGTCCATTTACCGGTGAGCGTACGCTACCGCCTGAAGTTATGGCGAATATCGAAGCGAAATACCACTTGAACGATCCTATCTCCACCCAGTACTTCAATTACCTGAAGCAGCTGGCCCACGGCGATTTTGGACCGTCATTTAAATATAAAGACTATTCCGTTAACGACCTGGTCGCGTCCAGCTTCCCGGTTTCGGCTAAGTTGGGTGCTGCGGCATTCATTCTGGCCATCGTTTTCGGGGTCACCGCGGGCGTCATCGCCGCGCTCAGACAAAATACCAAATGGGATTATGCCGTAATGGGGGTGGCAATGACCGGGGTAGTGATACCCAGCTTCGTTGTCGCGCCATTACTGGTGATGATATTTGCCATCACGCTGAAGTGGCTGCCTGGAGGCGGCTGGAACGGCGGGGCACTGAAGTTCATGATTTTGCCGATGGTGGCATTATCTCTGGCGTACATCGCCAGTATCGCGCGTATCACCCGTGGTTCAATGATCGAAGTGCTGCACTCGAACTTCATTCGTACCGCGCGCGCTAAAGGGCTGCCGATGCGTCGGATTATCTTCCGCCACGCGCTCAAACCGGCGCTGTTGCCCGTGCTTTCCTACATGGGACCGGCATTCGTCGGGATCATCACTGGCTCTATGGTTATCGAAACAATCTACGGCCTGCCCGGCATTGGTCAGCTGTTCGTTAACGGCGCGCTCAACCGCGACTATTCGCTGGTGCTGAGCCTGACCATTCTCGTCGGTGCGCTGACCATTCTCTTTAACGCTATCGTCGATGTGCTGTATGCCGTCATCGATCCGAAAATTCGTTACTAACGCTGGAGCACGCCATGATGTTGAGTAAGAAAAACAGCGAGGCGCTGGAAAACTTCAGTGAAAAACTGGAAGTAGAAGGTCGTAGCCTCTGGCAGGACGCGCGCCGTCGCTTTATGCACAACCGTGCAGCGGTTGCCAGTCTGGTTGTTCTGGTGATCATCGCGCTGTTTGTGACCCTGGCGCCGATGTTGTCGCAATTTACCTATTTCGACACCGACTGGGGCATGATGTCCAGCGCGCCGGATATGGAATCAGGCCACTATTTTGGCACGGACTCCTCGGGACGCGATCTGCTGGTGCGTGTCGCTATCGGTGGCCGTATCTCGCTGATGGTCGGTATTGCTGCCGCGCTGGTGGCGGTGATCGTGGGTACGCTCTACGGTTCACTTTCCGGCTACCTCGGCGGCAAAATAGACTCGGTAATGATGCGTCTGCTGGAAATCCTGAACTCCTTCCCGTTTATGTTCTTCGTCATCCTGCTGGTGACCTTCTTCGGCCAGAATATCCTGCTGATCTTCGTGGCCATCGGGATGGTGTCCTGGCTGGATATGGCGCGTATTGTTCGCGGCCAGACGCTGAGCCTCAAACGCAAAGAGTTTATTGAAGCGGCGCAGGTAGGCGGTGTGTCCACCGGGAATATCGTGGTTCGCCATATCGTTCCTAACGTGTTGGGCGTGGTCGTGGTCTACGCGTCGCTGCTGGTACCGAGCATGATTCTGTTCGAATCTTTCCTGAGCTTCCTGGGTCTGGGTACACAAGAGCCACTGAGCAGCTGGGGCGCGCTGCTGAGCGATGGCGCAAACTCGATGGAAGTTTCACCGTGGCTGCTGCTTTATCCGGCGGGTTTCCTGGTCGTTACCCTGTTTTGTTTTAACTTTATCGGCGATGGCCTGCGTGATGCCCTCGACCCGAAAGACCGTTAAGGAGCGCCGTCATGACAATTATTGAAACGGCCACTGCGCCACAGGCGCAACAGCAGAATAACCTTCTGCTGGATGTGAAAGATCTCCGCGTGACCTTTAAAACGCCGGACGGGGATGTTACCGCCGTCAACGATCTCAACTTCAACCTGCGCGCGGGTGAAACGCTGGGGATCGTGGGGGAATCCGGTTCCGGAAAATCCCAGACCGCTTTTGCGCTGATGGGCCTGCTGGCTGCTAACGGCGTGATTGGCGGCTCCGCTAAATTCAACGGTCGTGAAATCCTCAACCTGCCGGAACACGAGCTGAACAAGCTGCGCGCTGAGCAGATCTCGATGATTTTCCAGGATCCCATGACCTCGCTGAATCCGTATATGCGCGTAGGCGAGCAGCTGATGGAAGTCCTGATGCTGCACAAAGGCCTGGGCAAAGCGGAGGCCTTTGAAGAGTCGGTCAAAATGCTGGATGCGGTGAAAATGCCGGAAGCGCGCAAGCGTATGCGCATGTTCCCGCACGAGTTTTCTGGCGGTATGCGTCAGCGCGTGATGATCGCGATGGCGCTGCTGTGCCGGCCAAAGCTGCTGATTGCCGATGAACCTACCACCGCGCTGGACGTTACCGTACAGGCGCAGATCATGACCCTGTTAAACGAGCTGAAGCGCGAGTTCAACACGGCGATTATCATGATCACCCACGACCTGGGCGTAGTGGCGGGCATCTGTGACAAAGTGCTGGTGATGTACGCCGGTCGTACCATGGAATACGGCAAAGCGCGCGATGTCTTCTATCAGCCAGCCCATCCGTACTCGATTGGTCTGCTGAACGCGGTGCCGCGTCTTGATGCGGAAGGGGAATCCCTGCTCACCATTCCGGGCAACCCGCCAAACCTGCTGCGTCTGCCGAAAGGCTGTCCGTTCCAGCCGCGCTGCCCGCACGCGATGGAAATCTGCAACAGCGCTCCGCCGCTGGAAGAGTTTGCACCAGGCCGTCTGCGCGCCTGCTTTAAGCCGCAGGAGGAGCTGGTATGAATGCATTAGATGAAAAACGCAACGTGCTGCTCGAAATTGCCGATCTTAAAGTGCATTTCGACATCAAAGACGGCAAACAGTGGTTCTGGCAGCCGCCGAAGACCCTGAAAGCGGTGGACGGCGTCACGCTGCGCCTGTACGAAGGGGAAACCCTGGGCGTGGTGGGAGAGTCCGGCTGCGGTAAATCGACCTTTGCGCGAGCCATTATCGGTCTGGTCAAAGCCACCGACGGTAAAGTGGCCTGGCTGGGTAAAGATCTGCTGGGCATGAAGCCCGACGAGTGGCGCGAGGTGCGCAGCGATATCCAGATGATTTTCCAGGATCCGCTGGCATCATTAAACCCGCGCATGACCATCGGTGAGATTATTGCCGAGCCGCTGCGCACCTATCATCCGAAGATGTCTCGTCAGGAAGTGCGCGACCGCGTGAAGGCGATGATGATGAAAGTCGGCCTGTTGCCAAACCTCATCAACCGCTATCCGCATGAGTTCTCCGGCGGTCAGTGCCAGCGTATTGGTATTGCCCGTGCGCTGATCCTCGAACCGAAGCTGATTATCTGCGATGAGCCGGTTTCCGCGCTGGACGTGTCCATTCAGGCGCAGGTGGTTAACCTGCTGCAGAAGCTGCAGCGCGAAATGGGGCTGTCGCTGATCTTCATCGCGCATGACCTGGCCGTGGTGAAACACATCTCTGACCGCGTGCTGGTGATGTATCTGGGGCATGCCGTGGAGCTGGGCACCTATGACGAGGTGTACCACAATCCATTGCATCCTTACACCAGAGCGCTAATGTCCGCGGTGCCGATCCCCGATCCGGATCTGGAAAAGAATAAAACCATCCAGCTTCTGGAAGGGGAATTACCCTCGCCGATTAACCCACCGTCAGGCTGCGTCTTCCGCACGCGCTGCCCGATGGCCGGGCCGGAATGTGCTAAAACGCGACCGGTTCTGGAAGGCAGTTTCCGACATGCGGTTTCCTGCCTGAAAGTAGACCCGTTATAATCGCAAGGGCTGACATCATGTCAGCCCTTATTTTTTGCGAGGTAACTGTGTCGCGTTTATTCACGTCAGCCCGTCGGCGGCTATATCATTTTTTATTCGATCCTGAAACGGTTTCCGGGCGACGCTTCGAAGGTCTGTGCGGTTTATTTGCGCTCCTCAGCGTGGTTGTCATCTTTATTGAATCGGGTGCCGGGACGCAATACCACCTGACGTTTGACGAATGGCATATCTTTGTCTGGCTTGAGCTGGCGATTACCCTGGTTTTTACCGCTGAATATCTCCTCCGGGTAATAGCCTGGCCCAATCCGGCCAGATATGTTTTCAGCTTCTGGGGATTTATCGATTTAGCCACCATCCTGCCGCTCTATGTCATGTGGCTGTGGCCGGAGATCAGCCTGAGTTATGTCTTTGCCTGGCGAGCGATGCGCGTGATTCGGGTATTACGTATTCTGAAATTGCTGCGTTTTATGCCGTCATTACGCGTGTTCTGGAGTGCGATCGTCAGCGCCCGGCATCAGCTTATTTTGTTCTACTCGTTTATTGCCATCGTCATGATTGTTTTTGGCGCGCTGATGTATTTAATAGAAGGGCCTAAATATGGCTTTACGACGCTCAATGCGTCCGTCTACTGGGCCATTGTGACCGTCACCACCGTGGGCTACGGAGATATTACGCCCCATACACCACTTGGGCGCATCGTGGCGTCCGTGCTGATTTTGATTGGCTATTCAGTGATTGCGATCCCGACGGGACTTATTACCACACACATGAGCAGCGCGTTTCAGAGCCGCAAGCAGCAGCGTAAGTGTCCTCATTGCCAGCAGGGCGAACATGAACACAGCGCGCGGTTTTGTTACCGCTGCGGCAGTGAATTGCCGGAGTAAATAAAAAAGGCTGCAATCGCAGCCTTTTTTATTATTCGCGCCAGAGAATATGGCACAGCTTGTGGTCTTTCTCGCGACAGAGCAGGACGCGGGCGAAAATATCGTTAATTTCGCCGCCGTCTTCATCGGCCAGCCCAATCACCACTTCGGCAAAGAAGTCAGGATTCAGGTCGAAATCCACATGCTCAGCCCAGTCTTCTGAAGGGTCGAACAATTCAGCGCCGCCGCGCTCTTCGAACTGCAGATTGAAGAGGATCACGTCTGCGGGATCGAGATTATCAACCGCCAGTTCGAGAAAAATGTCATAGGCCTGCTCGAGCGTTTCGTCTTCGGTCAGGCGATTGTTCAGATCCATTTCCATGATGACTACCTGTTTAACATCGTTGGGCACGTTTTACAGCAACGGACTAAAGAAGTAAAACAGTCGTTCGGCAATTCTCTGCCACATCGGACGTTTTACCCACAGTCTGGCATCCAGCAGCCGCGAGCGGGAGATATAATCATCCTGCACCGCCGCAAGGTCGCCGCCAAAGCCGGCATCATCAATGACCAGCGTGATTTCAAAGTTAAGCCACAGGCTGCGCATATCCAGGTTGACCGTGCCCACCAGGCTCAGCTCACCGTCGACAAGAACGCTCTTGGTGTGGAGCAATCCGCCTTCAAACTGATAAATTTTTACCCCTGCGGCCAGCAGTTCGCTGAAGAATGCCCGGCTGGCCCAGCCCACCAGTAGGGAGTCATTTTTGCGTGGCAAAATGATGCTCACATCGACACCGCGCTGCGCGGCGGTACAGATCGCGTGCAGGAGGTCGTCGCTGGGGACAAAGTAGGGCGTCGTCATGATCAGATATTCACGCGCCGAGTAGGTTGCCGTCAGCAGTGCCTGATGGATTAAGTCCTCCGGGAAGCCTGGCCCGGAAGCAATGGTATGAATAGTGTGACCGCTCGCCTCTTCAAACGGCATAATATTGCCGTCCGGCGGTGGCGGCAGGATACGCTTGCCGGTTTCTATTTCCCAGTCGCAGGAATAAACGATGCCCATCGAGGTGGCAATCGGCCCCTCCATTCGCGCCATCAAATCAACCCATTGACCTACGCCCGAGTCCTGTTTGAAGAAGCGCGGGTCAACCATATTCATGCTGCCGGTGTAGGCAATATAGTTATCGATCATGATCATTTTGCGATGCTGACGGAGATCCATCCTGCGCAGAAACACGCGCAGGAGATTTACCTTCAGCGCTTCAACCACTTCGATCCCGGCATTACGCATCATGCCCGCCCAGGGGCTACGGAAAAATGCCACGCTACCCGCGGAGTCAAGCATCAGGCGGCAGTGAATGCCGCGCCGCGCGGCGGCCATCAGCGATTCAGCGACCTGGTCAGCCATCCCGCCGGGCTGCCAGATATAAAAAACCATCTCGATATTATGACGAGCCAGCTGAATATCGCGGATTAACGCCTGCATGACGTCGTCGGACGAGGTCAGCAGCTGCAGTTGATTGCCCTTAACGCCGCCAATCCCCTGACGGCGCTCGCACAGCTTAAACAGTGAGGAGGCGACGCTGCTGTTCTCCTCGGCAAAGATATGTTTGCAGGCTTTAAGGTCGTTAAGCCACTTCGCGGTGGAGGGCCACATGGCACGGGCGCGCTCGGCGCGGCGTTTACCCAGATGAAGCTCACCGAAAGAGAGATAGGCAATAATTCCCACCAGCGGGAGGATATAAATGATCAGAAGCCAGGCCATGGCAGAGGGTACGGCTCTGCGCTTCATCAGGATGCGTAATGTCACACCCGCGATTAACAGCCAGTATCCCAAAATGACCAGCCAACTCACCACGGTGTAGAAGGTTGTCATAGGTAAAAAAATCCTTTTGAAAGCGTATTGTTATGAGTGTACGCATCAGGATTCATCTGGCAAATAAAAACGCCAGGTAAAAGCGCTGGTTTGCTGCCGGGTTGGGTTTATAATGGCGACTCTGTAAGTTAAAGAGTTGTAGACATGAAGCGCAGTAGAACAGAAGTAGGGCGCTGGCGCATGTTGCGACAGGTGAGTCGTCGCAAGGCTCGTTGGCTGGAAGCACAATCCCGCCGCAATATGCGTATTCACGCCATCAGAAAATGTGGATTGACCAGACACCGCAATGCGTTGCTGTTCGCAGTCCAGGATATCTGAAACCATGAGGGCACCGTAACGGGTGCCCGCTGATTTTATAGCGTCTGATTTTTTAGGAATAGCGTATTTGCAGCGATATTCCTGTTGTGTTTAGCAAAAGGAGGGAGAAGTGTTTGCGGAGTTTGGCGTACTGAATTTCTGGACGTATGTTGTCGGCGCGTTTTTTATCGTGCTGGTGCCAGGGCCGAATACCCTGTTTGTGCTCAAAACCGGGATCGGTCACGGCGTTAAAAAAGGGTATCTTGCCGCCACGGGCGTATTTATCGGCGATGCGGTGCTGATGTTTCTGGCCTGGGCGGGCGTCGCGGCATTAATCCAGACCACGCCGGTATTGTTTAATATCGTGCGCTATCTCGGGGCTTTCTATCTGCTCTGGCTGGGCGGCAAAATGCTCTGGTCGGTGGTGAACCGCCAGAAAAACGCGAATGAGAGCGGCCCCGAACCGGCCAGTATGATCATGAAACGTTCGCTGGTATTAAGCCTGACCAATCCCAAAGCGATTCTGTTCTACGTATCGTTCTTCGTTCAGTTCATTGACGTGAATGCACAGAGCACTGGAACTTCTTTCATGATCCTCGCGACGACGCTGGAGTTGATAAGCTTTATGTACATGAGCTTCCTGATCTTCTCAGGCGCGTTTGTCACGCGTTATCTGAAAACGAAAAAGAAACTGGCAAAGCTGGGGAACGGGCTGATAGGGCTGCTGTTTGTCGGGTTTGCGGCGAGGCTAGCGTCGCTGCATTGATGGTTTGAAAGGCTCCTGAGGGAGCTTTTTTATTATGTTTGACAGCCCCTCATTGGTTAGTTGTATAGTGCAACTAAATGATGAGGGCACAACATGCACAGCGAAACCCCGGTAGTCAGTGTTATTCGACGTTCCTCGCGCCTGATGGTGCGAGAGTTAGGTTTTATGGCCTCGACCCTGGCCTCAACGAATTACTCACCGTCCACCGTCCATACCCTGGTCGAAATAGCCCTACGCAAAGAGATGACGGCGAGTCAGCTGGTGCAGCTGCTGGGCCTGGATAAATCCAGCGTCAGCCGGATGCTGGCTCGCCTGATTGCTGCGGGCGAACTCGAGGAAGTGACTTCACCTGAAGATGCGAGAGCGAAGAGCCTCAGGCTGACCGCGAAAGGCCATGAGACGGTCAGTAAAATTAATACCTTTAGCAATGATCGCGTGGTCTCAGCAATAAAGAGTCTGGCTCCTGCGCAGCAGCAGACCATTTCTGAAGGACTCTCCCTTTATGCCAACGCGCTGCTGGCGTGCCGTGAGACAGGCAGCGACACGCGCCCCGACGAGCTCACGATAGTGCAGGGATATATTCCCGGCATGATTGGCCGTGTCGCGGAGATACACGGGGTCTATTACGCGCGCGAGCATCATTTTGGCCGTTTTTTTGAGGCCAAAGTGGCTACGGGAGTTGCGGAATTTAGTGACCGCCTGGATAAGCCATGCAACCAGATCTGGCTGGCGGTGATGAACGGCAGGATAGTGGGGTCAGTGGCGATAGATGGCGAGGATTTAGCCCCGGGTGAAGCCCATCTGCGCTGGTTTATTCTCGACGATGGCTGCCGGGGACACGGGGTGGGGAAAAAACTGCTGACCGAAGCGATGCGCTTTTGCGACAGCGTAGGTTTCTCTGCCGTGCATCTCTGGACATTCAATAAGCTGACCGCCGCACGACGTTTATACGAATCGTTTGGATTTACGCTCGTTAAAGAGTGGGAGGGCGATCAGTGGGGAACCCTTATAACGGAGCAGCAGTTTACCCGGCGCAGAGACGCGTAACTTCCACCATAAAAAAGGCTCCTTTCGGAGCCGCTTTGGTTTCAGAACACTTTCTTATACGGTCGAACCGTCACTTTCGCATACACACCTGCGGCAACATACGGATCTGCGTCAGCCCATGCCTGAGCGCTTTCCTGAGATTCAAACTCAGCAATCACTGTGGAACCGGCAAAACCGGCGGCGCCCGGATCGTTGCTGTCTACTGCAGGCATTGGGCCGGCGGTCAGTAAACGGCCTTCATCCTGGAGCAGCTGCAAACGTGCCAGATGCGCAGGGCGCACAGCCTGGCGTTTTTCGAGCGAATCAGCAACATCTTCAGAGTAAATCACGTAAAACACGGCGAAGCTCCTTAACCGGTAAAAGTGTCAGTTACGTTATGTGAAAGGGCAAACGACTGCAATGTAAAATAAAAACAATGTTAATACCCTGATCTGAATGCGCCTTTTTTGGCCTCTCATGCGCTAAAGTTGCGCCAGAACAAAGTGTCTTATTGAATATGATTGCTATTTGCATTTAAAATCAGTGTTCGGTTTTTTAACGTTGATGATTATGACTTCGATGACCCTTGATTTACCTCGCCGCTTCCCCTGGCCGACGCTGCTTTCTGTCGTGATTCACGGTGCTGTTGTGGCGGGTTTGCTGTATACCTCGGTTCATCAGGTTATTGAAATGCCCGCGCCCGCGCAGCCGATTTCGGTGACGATGGTATCGCCAGCGGATCTCGAACCGCCGCAGGCTGCACCTCCGCCACCGCAGCCGGTGGCTGAACCTGAGCCAGAGCCCGAGCCTGTTCCGCCGCCACCGAAGGAAGCGCCGGTGGTGATCCACAAGCCTGAACCGAAGCCAAAACCTAAGCCGAAGCCAAAACCGGTGAAGAAGGTCGAGGAGCGTCCGAAACGCGAGGAACGTCCGGTTGAACCACGTGCGACCCAGACGGTCGAGAATGCGGCGCCTTCGCGTCCGGTGATGAATAACACCGCAACCGCGCCTAAGCCGACAGTCAGTGCCCCCGCGGGCCCGCGCGCACTGAGTCGCAACCAGCCTCAGTATCCGGCGCGGGCGCAGGCCTTACGTATTGAAGGCCGCGTACGGGTTAAATTTGACGTCACTGCCGATGGCCGCGTGGATAACGTGGAAATCTTGTCCGCTCAGCCTTCCAATATGTTTGAGCGCGAAGTGAAATCGGCGATGCGCAGATGGCGCTATGAAGCCGGAAAACCGGGCAGCGGACTGATTGTGAATATTGTTTTCCGCCTGAACGGCGGGGCGCAGATGGAATAAAAAAAGCCTCCTGATGGAGGCTTTTTTTTGCCTGTCGATCAGGCCTGCGGAAGTTGACGAGGTTTTCCCTCGCTATCGACTGCAACATAAATAAACAGCGCTTCAGTGGCCTTATAACGCTGTCCAATGGGTTCAGAAGAGACTTTCTTAACCCACACTTCGATGTTGATTGAAATAGAGGTGTTGCCGCGTTTGACGCAGCGCGCGTAGCAGCAAACCACATCTCCCACCGCAACCGGGCGCAGGAAGGTCATGCCGTCCACTCGCACAGTCACCACGCGCCCGTGGGCAATCTCTTTAGCCAGAATTGCGCCGCCCATATCCATCTGCGACATCAGCCAGCCGCCAAAAATATCGCCATTGGCATTGGTGTCAGCGGGCATTGCCAGTGTGCGTAAAACCAGTTCGCCCTGCGGGGCGTTAGTTGTTGTCATTGTTTTAACTCGTAACGGAAGACTTCAGGCGGGATGCTACTATGATTTCACAGCGGAGAGAATAGACCAGAACGCCTGTCGTAGACGTTCTGGTCAGTCATTAATCAGTGCTTGTCGTCCTGCGGCATGTGGCGATAGATGTATACGCCGCTTAACAGCGTGAAGATAAGCGTCAGCGCGGTCAGGCCGAAGACCTTAAAGTTGACCCAGATATTCTGCGGCAGCCAGAAGGCAATATAGATATTGGCAAGACCACAGAGAATAAAGAAGACCGCCCAGGCGATATTTAGACGGGACCAGACTTCCTGAGGCAGCGTCAGCTCTTTGCCCAGCATGCGCTGGATCAGCGGCTTTTTCATGACCCACTGGCTAATTAACAATGCGCCCGCAAACAGCGCGTAAATAACGGTCACTTTCCACTTAATAAATTCATCATTGTGGAAGAACAGAGTCAGCCCGCCGAATACGGCGACCAGGACGAAGGTAACCAGCGCCATTTTTTCGACTTTACGATAGCGAACCCAGCTGTAGATGAGTACAACAGCGGTCGCAACGATCAGCGCAGTGGTCGCGGCATAAATATCGTACAGCTTATAAAAAGCAAAAAAGACCACGAGCGGTAAAAAATCAAGAAACTGCTTCATTCTGTGATTCCATCTTCTGAGCGGGGCGGGAGGCAGCGATGCCGCCCGCCTCAGGATTACTGACGAATTAACATATACAGGCGGAACAGATAGACCAGCAGTACCGCTGAAATCAGGTTGCTCAGCGTATTCGCCACTACCGCGCCAACGTTCGGCGTTAATACCGCAAAATTCGGTGCAAACAACAGCAGGAGCGTTTTGGCGAGCAGCCAGCCGATCACGGCGGGAGCCACCAGACGCATATTCGCCCATGCCAGTCTGATGCTGCTGCGCATCGCGGTAAAAATCCCCATCTTATCTTGCACGACCATCACAGGCGCAAATGAGAGCACGATAGCCAGTAATACGCCCGGCACCACGACCAGCATAATCCCCATTTGCACCAGCAGGGTGGTTAAAAAGATCAGGATAAACAGCTTAGGTAAGACTGGCGCACTGGCACCAATCGCCCGTAAGGCGCTGACCCGGTGACCCGCCGATACCAGCTGAATCATCAGCAAAACGCCGCCCGCCAGAACCGCATTACCAATCAGGCCTGAGAACGTGGACGCGGCAGACGCCCGCAGCAGAATTTGCTGCTGTTCCGGCGTCATGTTTTGCACCAGTTCAAATAGCCCCACGCTTCCGGCAAGATGGTCGCCCTGGCTCAGGCTGGCAATCTGTTCATCACTCGGTGAGAAGGCATGGCCCAGCACCACCGTGATAAAGGCACATAGCAACGCGATCAGTAAAAAGGTTATGAACTGATTGCGGAAAAAGTTTCCCGTGTCACGGTAGACAGACTTCGCCGTGATAGACATGCACTCTCCTTGAGTATTGCAGGTGTTAATTAGCCGGCAATTGTACACCGGATGCACCTGCTGTGGCAGCATCAAGGCTTGTATGGAAAAGCATATCTTTGTAAAGCGGCGGTAATCCAACGCGCGCCCGGGCGCGATTGCAGGCTTCGTTGACCTGCCCATCTTCCCTCGACATGGCAAATTCCCGGCACGGGCTGGGCCGATCCTCATAAATGGAACATCGGGTAGAGACCCCTGGCTCACCCTGTAGCGCTACGCAGCGGGCCTGCTTTTGGTTTGTGCCGCTCATGCAGCGCAGAAAGGGCGTTAACGGCTCAGTAAGATGAACCGGAACGGTACCGCCGCCATCGCTGGCTTCGGCCCAGTAGAAAGAGACTCGAAAATACGCACAACAGGCTCCGCACGTCATGCACGGGTTAATGTCACTCATGGCACACCTGCAAAAGAAGAACGCATCAAATCAACTTGTGAGAGCGATAAATTATCCAGCCGTCAGAGGAAGAGCAAGAGGGGGAAAAGGGAAAATTTTGTAACCGTGAAATGCCAAAAATTGACATGGAAACAACTTATCGCTTTTGGATGTGTAACAAAAAATTAATCCAGATCAATGAATGTTAAGTTACTGGTTTTAATGTGATCTGTAGCAGATCACTTATTACTCATTTGTGAGTATATTCTCATCCGCGATTAAAACCACAACGATGGAGCGGATATGAAAAAATTAGCGGTGGCAGCCCTTGTATTAAGCAGTCTCTCTGGCGGCGCGTATGCGCATGAAGCAGGCGAATTCTTTATTCGTGCCGGTTCGGCTACGGTTCGCCCAACTGAAGGATCGGATAACGTGCTGGGTATGGGCGGTTTTAACGTCAGTAATAACACCCAGTTAGGGTTAACGTTCACCTATATGGCGACGGAAAACGTTGGTGTTGAGCTTCTGGCTGCAACGCCGTTCCGTCATCGCGTGGGTCTGGGCGCAACCGGTGATATCGCTACGGTTCACCATTTACCGCCAACGCTGATGGCGCAATGGTACTTTGGCGATGCCAGCAGCAAGGTGCGTCCTTATATTGGCGCCGGTGTGAACTACACCACCTTCTTTGACGAGAAGTTTAACGATACCGGTAAAGAGGCCGGTCTGACTGACCTCAGCCTGAAAGATTCCTGGGGCATGGCGGGGCAGGTCGGTCTGGACTATCTGATTAACCGCGACTGGTTGATTAACGCCTCGGTCTGGTACATGGATATTGATACGGACGTACGCTTCAAGGCGGGCGGTCAGCAGCAAAGTATCAATACTCGCCTGGATCCATGGGTGTTTATGTTCTCTGCGGGTTATCGTTTCTGATCCCCCGTCAAACTGGCCACAGGGTGGCCAGTTTGCTTTGCTCACTTCAAAACGACGGATAAACCGGCCGCTCATCAAGCTTTACGCAGTGCCTCAGGATATTTTCCCCATCATATAAATAGCTGAAAGCGTCGCTGGACAGGGAATGAAAAAGAATATCGCCGTTGGCAAACGGGATGATTTCGGTATCTCCCGCACGTTTATGTCCCGCACCGGTTTCAAAATGACCGTGCCATCGCTCCTGGGTATGGTCATAAACGTGCAGAATGACCTCGACAAGTCCTCTTTGCGGACAATTAAGGCGCAGGAAGGTAGAAGAGAAATTCAGGGGCAGCGCATGGAAGGGAATTAATAAGGCGAAAACCAGTAAAGCTCGTAAATACATCAAACCGCGAAAACCTCCTTCAAAAGGGAAGTGAGATTTTACTTAAGTCAAAGATCGCGTTTTTGCCGTGGATCAAGATGTCTTATAATTCAATGCTATAAAGGCCCCTCGCGAGGCCCTTAGCGATCATTTTTGAATCAAATAGCGAATGGTCGGGCCATCCTGCTGGATATCCAGCACCGTGTAGCCGTGGTTTTTCGCATCCAGCGGAATGTTGTTGATGGACTGCGGACAGTCGCTGACCACTTCCAGAATTTCCCCTTTTTTGAGCTGCGGTAGGGCTTCAAGCGTGGCAACAGCCGGATAAGGGCAGGGTTCACCGACCATATCCAGACGGTAATCGGGCACGATCTCTTTCATGCAGCATTCTCCTGGGTTTCTGTTTTAACACTCGCGCGACGGAAGAAGCGTTTCTCCTGCGCGACAACCAGTAAAAAAGCGACCAGCAGCAGGGCATAGGTGACCAGCAGGCCGCCGAGAGGGCCGAAGGTGCTCAGCAGATTGACCTTGTCCCAGCTCGTGGCAAGCGCCGGGGACAGATCGTCCCAGAAGTACGCCAGGATCGTCGAGCCGATAACATTTCCCAGGCCCACCCACCAGTAATGCACCTGACCTTCAACGGCGCGGTACATCCAGCCGGTTTCGCATCCGCCAGCCAGCACGATCCCGAAGCCAAACAGCAGGCCGCCAATGACCGCGTTAGGACCGGCCCACATGATTTTCGGTTCAACGCCCAGCTGAACATAGCTGAAGATACCGATGGCGCTGACCGCCATCCCGGCGATAATCGCCTTTGCCATCATCGTGCGGCCGGTGATCCACATATCGCGAAACGCGGAGGTAAAGCAGATCTGCGCGCGTTCAATGAGCAGACCAAAACCCACGCCGAACAGCATCGCCAGGCCGAGTTTGGGCTGATTCATCGCAGTGCAAAGCGCCCAGGCGACCATAGCCAAAAAGACCAGCATACCGAGGCGGAAACGGCGACGCGCCTGGTCCGGCTTCTGGGTTAACGGAGACGCTGCGCTGACTTTTGTCATTTTCACCGGAATGCGGAACAGCGGCAGCAGGGTAAATTTGGCACCGAAGTAAGAGCCGATGGCCGTGGCGACTGCAAAGAACCAGGCGTGAAGCGAAAACTGAGGAATACCCGTAAAGAAAGCGGCCAGGTTACAGCCCATCGCCAGACGGGCGCCAAACCCGGCAATGATACCGCCGACCACCGCCTGCATTATGCGAATACGGCTTTTGGGCATCCGCAACTTAACGTTGTTTGCCCACAGCGCCGCCGCGAAACAGCCGCCGAACATGCCGACGATCATCATCCCGTCGATGCGGGTAAGCGGCGTGCCGTCCAGATGAATGAGTTTAAAGTACCCCCACTCTTCGGCATGCACGCCAGCGAGCTGTAGCAACTGACCACCCCAGCGGGTGAACTCGCCGGTCACGGCCCAGAAGGTGCCGGTGATGCCGAAATAGTAGGTAGAGAGAATGCCTGCCGCGATAACGGCCGGGACAGGTGACCAGAACTTAACCAGGTAAGTCTGTTTGAAGGCGTGCCATGACATGAATAAGCCTCTGAACTCAGAAGGATTAAAGATAAAAAAGAGTCCAGATCATACGCTTGCACGCCAGAATGGAAAGCCATTCACGCCGAAAATATCGACGGGATCAATTTTGAGGTAATCCGTTGTAGAAGGTGGGGAAGGAAGGGTAACCGTCTGGCAGGAAGCCAGACGGTGGAAGGGTTATGCTTTACGCGTCGCCGCT
Organism: Enterobacter cloacae complex sp. ECL352; assembly: GCF_020149545.1. Classification (NCBI taxonomy): domain Bacteria; kingdom Pseudomonadati; phylum Pseudomonadota; class Gammaproteobacteria; order Enterobacterales; family Enterobacteriaceae; genus Enterobacter; species Enterobacter cloacae complex sp. ECL352. The sequence continues at coordinate 271,725 of NZ_CP083709.1, read as the reverse complement.
TTCATTGCGGTCACAAACGCTTTCAGCTCGGCCAGCATCTGCTCTGGCTTGTCCACGTTCTTCTCGATGATCTTCACAATTGCGGAGCCGGAGATGGCACCTGCCGCCTTCGCGTCAATCGCTGCGCTGACCTGATCCGGGGAGGAAATCCCGAACCCCTGCAGCGGAGGCGCGGCATGGTACTCGGCCAGCTTCTCCACCAGATGATGCAGCGGCAGTGCGGCTTTATTCTCGGCACCGGTCACGCCCGCGCGGGAGAGCAGGTAGGTATAGCCGCGTCCGTAAGAGGCAATCTGGCGCAGCAGGGCGTCATCGGCGTTCGGCGGGCAGATGAAAATCGGGGCGACGTTATGGCGCATGGCCGCCTGACGGAATGGCGCAGATTCCTCGACCGGCACGTCTGCCACCAGAACGGAGTCGACGCCCACGCGTGCGCACTCGGCGTAAAACTCATCGATACCGCGGTTGAACACCAGGTTGGCGTACATCAGCAGGCCGATCGGAATGGTCGGGTGCTTCTGGCGAATCGCCGCCAGCATCTCGAAGCACTGGGTCGGCGTCACCCCGGAGGCGAATGCGCGCAGCGTCGCATTCTGGATGGTCGGGCCATCCGCCAGCGGATCGGAGAACGGAATACCCAGCTCCAGCGCGTCGGCACCGGCCTCAATCAGGGTGTCGATGATCTTCAGCGACTGTTCCGGGCCCGGATCGCCCAGGGTGACGAAGGGAACGAAAGCGCCTTCCTGGCGGGATTTCAGCTCTGCAAATACGTTATCGTAGCGTTCCATCAGATTTCCCCTCGTGCTTTCAGAATATCGTGAACGGTGAAGATATCTTTGTCACCGCGGCCGGAAAGGTTTACCACCAGCAGCTGTTCTTTTTCCGGGTTTTCTTTCATCATTTTCAGCGCGTGCGCCAGGGCGTGTGAAGACTCCAGCGCCGGGATGATCCCTTCGCTGCGGCACAGCGTTTTAAAGGCTTCCAGCGCTTCGTCATCGGTAATGGAGACATAGTCCGCGCGGCCGGTACTGTTCAGGAACGCATGCTGCGGCCCGACGGACGGGAAGTCGAGGCCGGCAGAAATAGAGTAAGACTCTTCAATCTGGCCCTCATCGGTTTGCATCATCGGGGATTTCATCCCGAAGTAGATCCCCACACGGCCATGCTTCAGCGGCGCGCCGTGTTCACCCGATTCAATGCCGTGCCCGGCAGGCTCTACGCCAATCAGACCCACGCTGGTGTCGTCGATAAAGTCTGCGAACATGCCGATGGCGTTAGATCCGCCGCCAACGCAGGCGATCACCGCATCCGGCAGACGCCCCTCTTTTTCGAGGATCTGCGCTTTGGTCTCTTCACCGATCATGCGCTGGAATTCGCGCACGATAGTCGGGAACGGGTGCGGGCCCGCCGCGGTACCGAGCATATAGTGCGCGGTTTCATAGCTGCCAGACCAGTCGCGAAGCGCTTCGTTACAGGCGTCTTTCAGCGTCGCGGAGCCGCTGTGCACCGGGATCACTTCCGCTCCCATCAGACGCATACGGAAGACGTTCGGAGACTGACGCTCAACGTCTTTCGCTCCCATATAGATGCGGCATTTCAGGCCGAGCAGGGCGCTGGCAAGCGCAGAGGCCACGCCGTGCTGACCTGCACCGGTTTCGGCGATGATTTCGGTTTTGCCCATACGTTTCGCGAGCAGCGCCTGGCCCAGCACCTGGTTAGTTTTATGCGCGCCGCCGTGCAGCAGGTCTTCACGCTTCAGATACAGCGTGGTTTTGGTGCCTTCCGTCAGGTTGCGGCATTTGGTCAGCGCGGTCGGACGACCGGCGTAATTTTTCAGCAGGTCGGTAAATTCCGCCTGAAACGCCGGATCTTTCTGCGCGCTGACAAACGCTTCTTCCAGCTGGCGCAGCGCGGGCATCAGGATTTGCGGGACGTACATCCCGCCGAACTCACCAAAATACGGGTTAAGTAATGTCGTCATCTTCTCTTCCTTAATATGCACGCAGAGTTTTAAATACCGAGGCCAGCTTGCTGGCATCTTTGATACCCGGTTGGGACTCTACGCCTGAATTGAAATCGAGGCCTGCGCAGCCGGTTTTAGCGGCTTCTACGCAGTTATCCGTGCTTAATCCGCCCGCCAGCAGGACGTTGTCTAGCTTTTCGCCGTTCAGCAGCGACCAGTCAAAACGCTGGCCGGTGCCGCCCTGGCCGTTATCGAGGACGTATCTGTCCACATGGTTCAGGTTACGCGAGGGCAACGTATCGCCAACGCTTTGTGCTTTCCAGATCTGCACCTGTGGTGGCAGCGCGGCGCGCAGGGTATCAATGTAGCGCTGGTCTTCACTGCCGTGGAGCTGCACCGCGCTCAGGGATAGCGCGTCGGCTTTTGCCGCAACGTCTGCAATATCTGCGTTGCGGAAAACGCCCACGTAGCCGAGCGGAGCCGCTGCGATGACCTTACGCGCCTGCTCTTCACTGACCGCGCGAGGAGAGGAGTCCACAAAGATCAGCCCGCCATAAATCGCTCCGGCTTCATACGCGGCCTGGGCATCCTGTTCGCGGGTTAAGCCGCAGACTTTGTTTTCACCCAGCAGCACGCGACGTACCGCCGCATTGAGATCGTCATGTTCCATCATGGCGGAGCCAATCAGGAATCCGTTGGCGAAGTGGCTCAGCTCGCGCACCTGGGCGTAGCTGTTAATGCCGGATTCGCTGATCACCGTGACGCCAGACCCCAGACGCGGCGCCAGCTGACGCGTACGGTTAAGGTCAATGGACAGGTCGCGCAGATCGCGGTTGTTAATGCCGACCACTTTGGCTTCCAGCGCAATCGCGCGCTCCAGCTCCTCTTCATTGCTCACTTCGGTCAGCACGCCCATGTTCAGGCTGTGCGCCACGGCGGAAAGCTGGCGATACTGCTCGTCGTCGAGCACTGAGAGCATCAGCAGGCAGGCGTCGGCCTGGTAAAAACGCGCCAGCCAGATCTGATACGGGTCGATAATAAAGTCTTTGCACAGGATCGGCTGCGGCGCGATGCCGCTGACGATCGGCAGAAAATCGAAGCTGCCCTGAAAATATTTCTCATCCGTCAGCACGGAGATGGCTGACGCGTGATGCTTATAAATGCCGGCAATACGCGCCGGGTCGAAATCGTCACGAATAACGCCTTTGGACGGGGACGCTTTTTTGCACTCAAGAATAAACGCGGTGCGCGTCCCCCGCAGGGCGTCATAGAAACGACGGCTGCTCGGGACGACGTCATTCTGGAAACTGGCAAGCGGCTGCTGTTGCTTGCGGGCTTCCACCCAGATGGCCTTATCGGCAACGATTTTCGCTAAAACGGTCTGCATTCTTTACCCTCTTGCCGCAAGTGCGGTAACGCGATCGTAAGCTGCACCGGAGCGCAGTACATCCAGAACTTTTTGAACGTTGGCCTTCAGGTCTTCCTCACCGTGCAAACGCATCAGCATGGCGACGTTGGCAGCAACGGCGGCCTCATGGGCAACCTCTCCTTTACCTTGTAATAAGCGCGTGAGAATGTCACGGTTTTCTTCCGGCGTACCGCCTGCCAGCGCTTCCTGATGGTATGGCGCAAGGCCGAAGTCGGCAGCGTCCAGCTGATAGCTCAGGATTTCGCCGTCGCGCAGTTCGGCCACCAGCGTTGGCGCATGAAGAGAAACCTCATCCATACCGCCGCTGTGCACCACGGCGGCACGCTGATAGCCCAGCACGCGCAGCGTCTCGGCAATCGGCAGAACCAGCTCAGGGCTGTAAACGCCAATCAGCGCCAGCGGCGGGTGGGCCGGGTTGATCAGCGGGCCGAGCACGTTAAACAGCGTGCGGGTTTTGAGCTGCTGACGAACCGGCATCGCGTGGCGGAAACCGGTGTGGTACTTCGGCGCAAACAGGAAGCAGACGCCCAGGTCATCCAGCGCTTCACGGGAACGCTCGGCGTTCATATCGAGGTTAATACCGAATGCGGCGAGCAGATCGGAAGAACCTGACCGGCTGGAAACGCTGCGGTTACCGTGCTTCGCGACCTTCAAACCGCACGCCGCCGCCACGAAGGCGCTGGCGGTGGAGATATTGATGCTGTTACTGCCGTCACCGCCGGTACCGACGATATCCGCAAACTGATAGTCCGGGCGCGGGAACGGGGCGGCATTTTCCAGCAGGGCCGTAGCGGCACCGGCGATCTCCTGCGGGCTTTCGCCGCGCACCTTCATGCTCACCAGCGCGGCTGCCAGCTGTTCAGGCTTCAGCTCGCCGCGAACCACGGCGGAGAAAAGCTGATGGCTCTCCTGCTGGCTCAGGGTCTGCGCCTGATACAGTTTTTCCAGAATCGGCTGCAGGGTATTGGTCTGCTCCAGCTTCTGTAACGCCCAGTCCAGCGTCTGCTCCAGCAGGCGGGCGCCGTGGGAGGTCAGGATCGATTCCGGGTGGAACTGCAGGCCGCAGACGCGGTCCGCATCGTGGCGCACCGCCATCACCATGCCTTCAAACGAGGCGTTGATCGTCAGCCCGGCGGGAATATTGCTGCCAACCAGCGAGTGATAGCGCGCGACCGGGAGCGGGTTCGGCAGCCCGGCAAACATCGCCTGGCCGTCATGTTCAATGCTGGACGCTTTACCGTGCAGGATCTCACCCGCCTGGCCGACGTAGCCGCCATAGGCTTCAACAATCGCCTGATGGCCGAGGCAGATGCCGACGATCGGCAGTTTGCCGCGCATACGGGTCAGCAGCTCCGGCATACAGCCGGCTTCGCTCGGTGCGCCTGGCCCCGGGGAGAGCATCAGCACCGGGTTTTGCATGGTGGCCAGACGGTCAATCAGGGTCTGGGCCGGAACGTGGTTGCGGTAGATAACGACGTTGTGGCCATTCGCACGCAGCTGATCTGCCAGGTTATAGGTAAAGGAGTCGATATTATCGAGCAGCAGAATGTCAGCCATCAGAAAATCTCCTGTGCATGGTGTGCGGTAGCAATGGCGCGAAGGACCGCACGGGCTTTACTGCGCGTTTCGTCAGCTTCAGACTGCGGAACAGAATCAAGAACAATCCCGGCACCCGCCTGGACGGTGGCGATACCGTCTTCGACATAGGCGGAGCGGATTACGATGCAGGTGTCGAGATCGCCGTGCGCGGTGAAGTAACCCACCGCGCCGCCGTAGCTGCCGCGACGGCGTCCTTCGGCGGCGGCAATCAGCTGCATGGCGCGGACTTTCGGCGCGCCGCTCAGGGTGCCCATGTTCATGCAGGCGCGGTAGGCGTGCAGCACGTCGAGATCGTGGCGCAGCTCGCCGACCACGCGGGAGACCAGGTGCATCACGAACGAATAGCGGTCGACTTTGGTCAGGTCCGCCACGTAGCGGCTGCCTGGGGTGCAAATGCGAGCCAGATCGTTACGCGCTAGGTCAACCAGCATCAGGTGCTCGGAGAGTTCTTTGTGGTCGGTACGCATTTCGAGTTCGATGCGGCTGTCCAGATCGCGGTCCAGCGAGCCATCGGCGCGACGCCCGCGTGGACGGGTACCGGCAATCGGGTAGATCTCAATCTGACGGCTGGTGGCGTCGTATTTCAGCGAGCTTTCCGGCGAGGCGCCGAACAGCGTGAATTCGTTGTCCTGCATGAAGAACATGTACGGGCTTGGGTTACTCTTTTTCAGCACGTCGTAGGCTGCGAGCGGCGACGGGCAGGGCAGCGAGAAGCGACGGGACGGCACGACCTGGAAAATTTCCCCGGCGCGAATCGCCTTTTGCATCTGGCGAACCACGGCGCCGTACTGATCGTCAGTCTGGTTAACGTCGCAGGTCATTTTTTCCACGCGCTGCACCGGCAGCGCGGGCGGTGCTTCCGTCATCTGCTGCTGCAGCTGAGCGATGCGGTATTCGAGACGTTTTTTCTCAGCGGCAGACGGCGTGAACAGGCTTGCCTGGATGCGGGTGTATTGCTTCTGGTGATCGATCACCAGCAGAGTTTCAGCCAGATAGAAGCAATAATCCGGGCAGCGATTACCCTGCTCGGTTTCCGGCAAATCTTCAAAACCGGCAACCAGGTCGTAAGCAAACAGCCCGCCGAAGAACATCGCTTCACGCTCGTCTTCCGGCACGGTGACCAGATTCTGCAGCAGGCGGAAGGCATCGAAAACGGACAGGGAGCAGAGGCGCGCGTCTTCGTCCAGCAGCTGGCTCACCGGCGGGAAATGCAGAATGCGCATTTCTGGATGATGTTCGTTTTCAATGCCTGAAGGCAGGGCGGCATCCAGCAGCGGCAGCAGCGATGCGCCATTGTCTGATAATGCCTTGATGGTGACAGTGTCACCTAAAGCGGTAATGCGCAGCGCGCTATCGACCAGCAGCAGGCTTTTGAGATCGTCCTTGCTGTCGATATCCGCCGATTCCAGCAGCAGCGTTGCCGGACGTGCCCCGCACACCTGATGAAACAGCGCGGTCGGGTTGTGGCGATAGGCCGCCTCGCAGGTCAGCAGTTCGAGATGAGGTTTGGCTGTTTGCATGTTGTTGTTCTCATATTTTGTTCAAAAAAAAGCCCGCTGGGTAGCGGGCGGGTATCTGTTTGCATTTCGCAGACGCGTGACACTGCCCGAAGATCAGGAAGTGCGCCACCAGCCGTGCAGAGTGAAATGTGCTGTCATTTTCAGATACCTTTCTCGTGTGAACTTGCGTACTAGTTAACTAGTTCGATGGCGAGTTGTCAACCCTTGATTTCAGAATTTCACGTTAAGTCGGTATCATGGTGTTTTCGGATGTCTCCAACCTGTTATGGGAAGTGCTTTGAGCGATACCACCTACGCCATTATTTATGATTTACACAGCCATACTCAGGCCTCTGATGGCCTGCTGACACCCGAAGCCCTGGTTCATCGCGCCGTTGAAATGCGTGTCGGCACGCTGGCGATAACCGATCACGATACGACAGATGCCATTCCGGCGGCGCGCGCCGAGATCGCCCGCAGCGGGCTGGCGCTGAATCTGGTGTCCGGCGTCGAGATCTCGACCGTCTGGGAAAACCATGAGATTCATATTGTTGGCCTGAATATCGATATAGACCATCCGGCACTTACGGCATTTTTGCAAGAACAAAAAACGCGCCGCAATCAGCGCGCAGAGATGATCGGCGAGCGTCTGGAAAAGGCGCATATTCCGGGCGCGCTGGAAGGCGCGCAAAAGATGGCGAACGGCGGGGCGGTCACCCGCGGTCATTTCGCCCGTTTTCTGGTCGACGCGGGCAAAGCGACGACTATGGCGGACGTCTTTAAAAAGTATCTGGCGCGCGGTAAAACCGGATACGTTCCGCCACAGTGGTGTACAATAAAACAAGCTATTGATGTGATTCATCATTCTGGCGGTAAGGCCGTGCTGGCCCATCCTGGGCGGTATAATCTTTCTGCTAAATGGCTGAAAAGGCTGCTGGCACACTTTGCCGAATGCGGTGGCGAGGCGATGGAAGTCGCCCAGTGTCAGCAGGCGCCCAACGAGCGCGCGCAGCTCGCGACCTATGCCCGCCAGTTCGGCCTGCTTGGGTCACAGGGCTCTGATTTCCATCAGCCCTGCGCGTGGATCGAACTGGGGCGCAAGCTCTGGTTGCCCGCTGGCGTTGAGCCGGTCTGGCAGCTCTGGGAACAGCCGCAGCAAATTGAAGAGAGGGAAGTATGAGTCAGTTTTTCTATATCCATCCGGATAACCCGCAGCCACGTCTGATCAACCAGGCCGTGGAGATCGTCCGCAAAGGCGGCGTGATTGTCTACCCGACCGATTCAGGCTACGCGCTGGGCTGCAAAATCGAAGATAAAGGGGCAATGGAGCGCATTTGCCGTATTCGCCAGCTGCCGGACGGCCATAACTTTACCCTGATGTGCCGCGATCTCTCTGAGCTGTCGACCTATGCGTATGTTGATAACGTGGCGTTTCGCCTGATTAAGAACAACACGCCGGGCAACTACACCTTCATCCTGAAGGGCACGAAGGAAGTACCGCGTCGTCTGCTGCAGGAGAAACGCAAAACCATCGGCATGCGCGTGCCGTCGAACCCGATTGCGCAGGCGCTGCTGGAAACCCTCGGTGAACCGATGCTCTCAACCTCGCTGATGCTGCCCGGAAGCGAGTTTACCGAGTCCGATCCGGAAGAGATCAAAGATCGTCTGGAGAAGGTGGTCGAGCTGATTATTCACGGCGGCTATCTCGGCCAGCAGCCGACCACCGTGGTCGACTTAACCGAAGATGCACCGGAAGTGATTCGTGAAGGCGTGGGTGACGTAAAGCCTTTCTTGTAAAGGTATAAGCAGATATACTACGCGGCCATCAAAGCAGGGCTCAGCCCTCTTTTGACCTGATTCGACGCCTGTGAAGGCGACACCTGAGGAAGCTCAATGAGCGAGAAGTTACAGAAAGTGCTGGCGCGTGCCGGCCACGGTTCACGCCGTGAAATCGAAGCCATTATTGAAGCGGGCCGCGTGAGTGTGGACGGTAAAATCGCCACGCTGGGTGACCGCGTAGAAATCGTACCGGGGCTGAAGATCCGCATCGACGGTCATCTTATCTCCGTTAAAGAGTCCGCTGAACAGATCTGCCGCGTACTGGCTTACTACAAGCCGGAAGGCGAGCTGTGCACCCGCAACGACCCGGAAGGTCGTCCGACGGTGTTTGACCGTCTGCCTAAACTGCGTGGCGCTCGCTGGATTGCCGTCGGCCGTCTGGACGTGAACACCTGCGGTCTGCTGCTGTTTACCACCGATGGTGAACTGGCAAACCGTCTGATGCACCCAAGCCGTGAAGTGGAACGTGAATACGCGGTGCGCGTATTTGGCCAGGTTGATGAAAATAAACTGCGCGATCTGTCGCGTGGTGTTCAGCTGGAAGACGGTCCTGCGGCGTTCAAAACCATCAAGTTTACCGGTGGTGAAGGCATTAACCAGTGGTACAACGTGACCCTGACCGAAGGCCGTAACCGCGAGGTGCGTCGTCTCTGGGAAGCGGTAGGCGTGCAGGTTAGCCGCCTGATCCGCGTCCGTTACGGCGACATTCTGCTGCCGAAAGGTCTGCCGCGCGGTGGGTATACCGAACTGGATCTGACCCAAACCAACTACCTGCGCGAGCTGGTCGGCCTGACGCCGGAAACCACCTCAAAAGTGGCGGTGGAAAAAGATCGTCGTCGCATGAAGGCGAATCAGATCCGTCGCGCAGTGAAGCGACACAGCCAGGTGAGCAGCAGCCGCCGCTCCGGCAGCCGTAACAACAACGGTTAATATAAAAGCCCGGTCAACGAACCGGGCTTTTTTCTTTAGTAATCAATTCCAATTTGCGCTTTGATGCCTGCATCAAACGCATGTTTGACCGGACGCAGCTCGCTGACGGTATCGGCCATCTCCAGAATATCCCGATGACATCCGCGCCCCGTGACGATAACCGTCTGGTGTACAGGACGATTCTTCAGAGCATCCAGCACGTCTTCCAGCGGCAGGTAGTCGTAGGCGACCATATAGGTGATCTCATCCAGCAGAACCATATTCAGCGAGGGATCGGCCAGCATTCTCTTTGCATGCTCCCAGACGGCGAGACAGGCGGCGGTGTCGGTTTCCCGGTTCTGGGTATCCCACGTAAACCCGGTCGCCATCACCTGAAACTCAACGCCGTGAGGCTCAAGTAAATTCCGCTCACCGTTGGGCCATTCGCCTTTGATAAACTGGATCACGCCCACTTTTTGCCCGTGTCCGACGGCGCGTGTCGCCGTGCCGAATGCGGCGGTGGTTTTCCCTTTTCCGTTGCCGGTAAAAACGATGACGATCCCACGTTCGTCCTGGGCTGCCGCGACGCGCGCATCGACCTGTTCTTTCAGACGCTGCTGGCGCTGCTGATGACGTTCTTCACTCATTGCGAAATTCCTGGTTTACGTCCCGGCTGGGCGTCAAAGGTCATCCCGGTTTTGCGGCGGCTGTCGTCGCCCATCAGCCAGAGATAGAGCGGCATAATGTCTGCCGGGGTTTTCAGCTTCTGCGGATCTTCGCTCGGGAACGCGCTGGCGCGCATTTTGGTGCGCGTACCGCCCGGGTTAATGCAGTTTACGCGCAGATGGCGGTTCTGGTACTCCTCCGCCAGCACCTGCATCATGCCTTCGGTCGCGAATTTTGATACGGCATAGGCTCCCCAGTTTGCGCGTCCTTCACGGCCAACGCTGGACGAGGTAAAGACCAGGGACCCGGACTCGGATTTGAGTAATAAAGGAAGCAATGCCTGTGTGAGGAAAAACGTGCCGTTGACGTTGACCTGCATCACCTGCTGCCAGATATCTGGATCCTGTTCATCCATCGGACGCACTTCACCTAGCAAACCGGCGTTATGCAGCACGCCGTCGAGTCTCGGATAATGAGCGCTGATGCGCTGGGCTAATTCCCGGCACACCGCAGGCGTGCAGGTCAGTAAATCGAGCGTATACCACGGGGCCGGCGTGCCGCATACGGCCTCAATCTCCTGGGCGACGTTTTTCAGTTTTTCTTCGTTGCGCCCGATCAGAATGACGTTGGCGCCATATTCGGCGTATGTCAGGGCTGCCTCGCGGCCAATCCCGTCGCTGGCACCGGTGACAAGAATAATCCGGTTTTGCAGCAGATTTTTTTGCGGTTGATAATGCACGGTGACTCCTCAGGCGACCGGTGATGCAATGGCGCCTTTATAATGACTTTTCGGCTTTATGCCCGAATTAGCCTAATAATTCAATCAGTCTACAGGACGCATTACTGTAAAATTAACAATTTGCAAATATTTAAACTCCAGTCCGGGGATTCCTGAAGGCGGCTCGCAGAGGTAATGTCACGAGCGAGACGCATGGGCAGGGCTGTTGTACACTGCCGTGAAAGATTCGTGGTTAAATCAAGGTGGAACGCGTGGAATTACTTTCTCAATATGGGTTGTTTTTGGCCAAAATCGCGACGGTGGTGGTTGCCATTGCGGTGGTAGCCGTTCTGATTGCCAACCTGACGCAGCGCAAGCGTCAGCGTGGGGAGTTACGCATCACCCGCCTGAGCGAGCAGTATAAAGAGATGCAGGAAGAGATGTCTCTGGCGCTGCTTGATAGTCATCAACAGAAACTCTGGCTGAAAGCGCAGAAGAAAAAGCATAAACAGGAAGCCAAAGCGGCAAAGGCAAAAGCAAAGCTCAATGCGCCGCAGGATAAGGCCACGCCGCGCGTCTATGTGCTCGATTTTAAAGGCAGTATGGATGCGCATGAAGTGTCTTCTCTGCGGGAAGAAGTGACTGCCGTTCTGGCCGTGGCGACACCGCAGGATCAGGTTGTCGTGCGTCTTGAAAGCCCGGGCGGGGTGGTTCACGGTTACGGACTGGCCGCCTCACAGCTGCAGCGCCTGCGTGAAAAACAGATCCCGCTGACCGTTGCCGTGGATAAAGTGGCCGCGAGCGGTGGCTACATGATGGCCTGCGTGGCGGACAAAATTGTTGCCGCGCCGTTCTCCATTATTGGCTCGATCGGCGTGGTCGCGCAAATTCCGAACTTTAACCGCTTCCTGAAAAATAAAGAGATTGATATCGAACTTCACACGGCGGGTCAATACAAACGTACCCTGACGCTGCTGGGGGAAAACACGGAAGAAGGGCGTCAAAAATTCCGCGAAGATCTCAACGAAACGCATCATCTCTTTAAAGATTTTGTACACCGTATGCGCCCAACGCTCGATATTGAACAGGTCGCGACGGGCGAGCACTGGTACGGCGTCCAGGCGCAGGAGAAAGGGCTGGTGGATGAAGTCGGAACCAGCGACGATCTGCTGCTCAATCTGATGGAAGGCCGGGAACTGGTGGGCGTGCGCTTTACCCAGCGTAAGCGACTCCTTGACCGCTTTACCAACAGTGCGGCAGAAAGCGCGGACCGTCTGCTGCTGCGCTGGCTACAGCGCGGACAAAAACCGCTGCTGTAAACAAAAACGCGAGGCATATGCCTCGCGTTTTGCGTTAATCGACCAGGTGATATTTCTCTGAAAGCGTATGCGCCAGGTATTTGAACATGTTAAAAACGGCGGTGCTTTTCGGGGTCGGTAAACCCTGTTCGTCAAGGAAGTATTCGCCGCTGAAAATCAGCACGCCATTACGCTGCTCTACGCCGGTGGCTTCAATGCCCGCCAGCGTATCTTCATGGTCACGGATAAGCTTGTTTGCTTCGATAAGCAGAGAGGCTCGGTCAATAGGTTGGGTCGTATTCTGCATAATCCACTCCTTAAACAGTGACAATAGTCTACGCCGAGGGCGCTTTGGGGGCAAATTTTCCCTGTAATGTGAGGGGATAAGGTGCAGGGTCCTGGCTGGCGGGATCTGCTTTTGCATGCTAATAAAGTTGCGTAACGAATTTTATCAGGTAGAGTGTGCGCTTTCGTCATTCTGGCAACAGAATTGCTTGACATTCAACCGGGAATTCGTCACGAATTACACGAGATGTGAGAAAAATACCCGAAAACTCAATCACCTGGGCGTCTTCTCATTAACGTCCGGTAAGTCAAAGGGGTTGATATCTCCTGACGCAGTCGCAATATCATTGGCTCGTCGTCAGCGGAAGGGAAATCAACGTGCGGCGTATTCCTGGAAGAATTAAATTAGGTAAAGGTGAATATGGGTAAAGCTCTCGTCATCGTTGAGTCCCCGGCAAAAGCCAAAACGATCAATAAGTATCTGGGTAATGACTACGTGGTTAAGTCCAGCGTCGGTCATATCCGCGATTTGCCGACCAGTGGCTCAGCCAGCAAAAAGAGCGCAGACTCTACCTCCACCAAAGGGGCTAAAAAGCCTAAAAAGGATGAACGTAGCGCGCTTGTCAACCGCATGGGTGTTAACCCATGGCATAACTGGGATGCACAATATGAAGTGCTGCCCGGGAAAGAAAAAGTCGTTAACGAGCTGAAGCAGCTTGCTGAAAAAGCAGACCACATCTATCTCGCAACCGACCTTGACCGCGAAGGGGAAGCCATTGCGTGGCACCTGCGGGAAGTGATCGGTGGTGATGACAAACGCTACAGCCGTGTAGTGTTTAACGAAATTACGAAGAATGCGATTCGTCAGGCGTTTGAGAAGCCGGGCGAACTGAATATCGACCGCGTAAACGCACAGCAGGCTCGTCGCTTTATGGACCGCGTTGTGGGCTACATGGTCTCTCCACTGCTGTGGAAGAAGATTGCCCGTGGCCTGTCCGCAGGGCGTGTGCAATCCGTCGCCGTGCGTCTGGTCGTTGAGCGTGAGCGCGAAATTAAAGCCTTCGTGCCGGAAGAGTTCTGGGAAGTCGATGCCAATGTGACCACGCCGGGCGGTGACGCTCTGCCGCTGCAGGTGAGCCATCACAACGACAAGCCTTTCCGTCCAGAAAACCGCGACCAGACCATGGCCGCCGTAGCGCTGCTGGAAAAAGCACGCTATCAGGTGCTGGAACGTGAAGACAAACCGACCAGCAGCAAGCCGGGGGCACCGTTTATTACCTCCACGCTGCAACAGGCTGCAAGCACGCGTCTGGGTTATGGCGTGAAGAAGACCATGATGATGGCGCAGCGCCTGTATGAAGCGGGCTACATCACCTACATGCGTACCGACTCAACCAACCTGAGCCAGGACGCGGTCAGCATGGTCCGCGGCTACATCAGTGACAATTTCGGTAAGAAATACCTGCCGGAAAGCGCTAACCAGTTCGCCAGCAAAGAGAACTCTCAGGAAGCGCACGAAGCGATTCGTCCTTCTGACGTCTCGGTGTTAGCGGAATCACTGAAAGATATGGAAGCCGACGCGCAGAAGCTGTATCAGCTGATCTGGCGCCAGTTCGTGGCGTGCCAGATGACGCCAGCGCAGTACGACTCCACCACGCTGACCGTTGGCGCGGGTGAGTTCCGTCTCAAAGCGCGCGGTCGTATCCTGCGTTTCGACGGCTGGACGAAGGTGATGCCAGCGCTGCGTAAAGGTGATGAAGACCGAACGCTACCGGCGGTAAATAAAGGGGATGAGCTCTCGCTGGTTGACCTCGTGCCAGCCCAGCACTTCACCAAGCCGCCTGCGCGCTTCAGTGAAGCGTCCCTGGTGAAAGAGCTGGAAAAACGCGGTATTGGTCGTCCGTCGACCTACGCGTCCATCATCTCGACGATCCAGGACCGTGGCTACGTACGCGTTGAAAACCGCCGTTTCTATGCGGAAAAAATGGGTGAGATCGTCACTGACCGTCTGGAGGCAAACTTCCGCGAGTTGATGAACTACGATTTCACCGCGCAAATGGAAGACAGCCTCGACCAGGTTGCCAGCCATCAGGCGGAATGGAAAAAGGTACTCGACAGCTTCTTCAGCGACTTTACCGACCAGCTTGAAAAAGCGGAGAAAGATCCTGAAGAGGGCGGCATGCTGCCTAACCAGATGGTTCTGACCAGCATCGACTGTCCAACCTGCGGCCGCAAGATGGGGATCCGCACCGCAACCACGGGCGTATTCCTTGGCTGCTCCGGCTATGCGCTGTCACCAAAAGAGCGCTGCAAAACCACCATCAACCTGGTGCCTGAGAACGAAGTTCTCAACGTGCTGGAGGGTGACGATGCGGAAACTAACGCTCTGCGTGCCAAACGCCGCTGCAAGAAATGCGGCACGGCAATGGACAGCTACCTGATCGATCCAAAACGTAAGCTGCACGTCTGCGGTAATAACCCAACGTGTGACGGGTATGAGATCGAAGAGGGCGAGTTCCGCATTAAAGGCTATGACGGCCCGATTGTGGAATGCGAGAAGTGCGGCTCTGAAATGCACCTGAAAATGGGGCGTTTCGGTAAGTACATGGCCTGTACCAACGACGAGTGTAAAAACACGCGCAAAATTCTGCGTAACGGCGAAGTGGCTCCTCCGAAGGAAGATCCGGTTCCGCTGCCAGAACTGCCGTGCGAGAAATCCGACGCGTACTTCGTGCTGCGTGATGGTGCCGCAGGTGTCTTCCTGGCCGCCAACACCTTCCCGAAATCGCGTGAAACGCGCGCGCCGCTGGTGGAAGAGTTGCATCGCTTCCGCGATCGTCTGCCTGAGAAACTGCGTTATCTGGCCGATGCGCCACAGCAGGATCCGGAAGGCAACAAAACCGTGGTACGGTTTAGCCGTAAAACTAAGCAGCAGTATGTTGCGGCCGAGAAAGAGGGTAAAGCGACCGGATGGTCTGCCTTCTTTGTCGATGGCAAATGGGTTGAAGGCAAGAAATAATCTTCCCTTACCGTAACTTACCTGTAAAAGGGCCGGATTTCCGGCCCTTTTTTATTGCCTTGTTATTATTTTTTGTTCCGTACTATACAGTCAGGCTATAAATGATATAGTGGTTATAGTTAACCTGTTTCTTATTATTAAATCGTCTTAAGCGATTGACCGCATGCGCTAAATCGGATGGTCTGGCATGAAATTACAGCAGCTTCGTTATATCGTTGAGGTGGTGAATCATAACCTTAACGTCTCTTCTACCGCCGAGGGGTTGTATACCTCGCAACCGGGCATCAGCAAACAAGTTCGTATGCTGGAGGACGAGTTAGGTATCCAGATATTTGCCCGCAGCGGTAAGCATCTCACCCAGGTGACGCCTGCGGGGCAGGAAATCATCCGCATTGCGCGTGAAGTCCTCTCCAAAGTCGATGCGATTAAGTCTGTGGCGGGAGAACACACCTGGCCGGATAAAGGTTCGCTGTATATTGCCACGACGCATACCCAGGCGCGCTATGCGCTACCCGGCGTTATCAAAGGCTTTATCGAGCGTTATCCTCGCGTCTCTTTGCATATGCATCAGGGCTCGCCAACGCAAATTGCTGAAGCCGTTTCCAAGGGGAATGCAGATTTTGCCATCGCCACCGAAGCGCTTCACCTGTATGACGATCTGGTGATGCTTCCATGCTATCACTGGAACCGTTCTATCGTGGTGACCCCCGATCACCCCCTGGCGGGCAAAGGGTCGGTCTCTATCGAAGAGCTGGCGCAATATCCGCTGGTAACGTATACGTTTGGCTTTACCGGACGGTCCGAGCTTGATACGGCCTTTAACCGGGCAGGGTTAACGCCGCGCATTGTCTTCACCGCGACGGACGCCGACGTGATTAAAACCTATGTGCGGCTTGGTCTGGGGGTGGGCGTTATTGCCAGCATGGCGGTGGATCCGGTGTCAGACCCTGACCTGGTGCGTCTTGATGCGCATGATGTTTTCAGTCATAGCACCACAAAGATTGGCTTCCGTCGCAGCACCTTCCTGCGCAGCTATATGTATGATTTTATTCAGCGCTTTGCACCTCATTTAACGCGTGACGTGGTTGATACCGCCGTTGCATTACGCTCAAATGAAGATATTGAAGAGATGTTTAAAGACATCAAACTCCCCGAAAAATAATCACACCCGGTATCTTTCCCTAAGGAAGGTGCGAACAAGTTCCTGATATGAGATCATCATATTCATCCGGAGCGCATCCCAGAGGGACATCATGAGCCATCAACTCACCTTCGCCGATAGTGAATTCAGCACTAAGCGCCGTCAGACCCGAAAAGAGATTTTCCTCTCCCGCATGGAGCAGATTCTGCCATGGCAGAATATGACCGCTGTCATCGAGCCGTTTTATCCCAAGGCGGGCAATGGCCGACGGCCCTATCCGCTGGAGACCATGCTGCGTATTCACTGCATGCAGCATTGGTACAACCTGAGCGACGGTGCCATGGAAGATGCCCTGTACGAAATCGCCTCCATGCGCCTGTTTGCCCGATTATCCCTGGATAGCGCCCTGCCGGATCGCACCACCATCATGAATTTCCGCCACCTGCTCGAGCAGCATCAACTGGCCCGTCAATTGTTCAAGACCATCAATCGCTGGCTGGCCGAAGCAGGCGTCATGATGACCCAAGGCACTTTGGTGGATGCCACCATCATTGAGGCACCCAGCTCGACCAGGAACAAAGAGCAGCAACGCGATCCGGAGATGCATCAGACCAAGAAAGGCAATCAGTGGCACTTTGGCATGAAGGCCCACATTGGTGTCGATGCCAAGAGTGGCCTGACCCACAGCCTGGTCACCACCGCGGCCAACGAGCATGACCTCAATCAGCTGGGTAATCTGCTTCATGGAGAGGAGCAATTTGTCTCAGCCGATGCCGGCTACCAGGGAGCGCCACAGCGCGAGGAGCTGGCCGAGGTGGATGTGGACTGGCTGATCGCCGAGCGTCCCGGCAGGGTAAAAACCTTGAAGCAGCATCCGCGCAAGAACAAAACGGCCATCAACATCGAATACATGAAAGCCAGCATCCGTGCCAGGGTGGAGCACCCGTTTCGCATCATCAAGCGGCAGTTCGGCTTCGTGAAAGCCAGATACAAGGGGCTGCTGAAAAACGATAACCAACTGGCGATGTTATTCACCCTGGCCAACCTGTTTCGGGTGGACCAAATGATACGTCAGTGGGAGAGATCTCAGTAAAAACCGGAAATAACGCCAGAAATGGTGGAAAAAATAGCCTAAATAGGCTGATTCGATGTGTTTGCGGGAAAAAAATCGGCCCAGATCCGCGAAATTTTAATCAGCGAGTCAGCTTGGGAAGAAATGACCTGCTTATTCGCACCTTCCCTAAGGGAAAGATACCGAAATAACGCCTCAAAGCTAAATTAGAATTATCATCATCTGCGTATCCCCTGTCATATAATGTCATTATCCATTTAATTCGTAAGGTTATAATGTCGTGAATTGGCGACAAAAGTAGAAACTAATTTACGCCTTCGCAAATTTTTCTTTTCAATTATTTATTTCTGGTCAAAAGATTGAATATTTCATACCTTCCGGTGCGTAAATTCACTGGCTTTTCGGCTAAAGTTTCTTTAGGATTTATCTCAACAGATGATTAATTGTACCAATTGTTTGGTCCTAAATGATAAGCGATGTCGATTGTATGAGGTTAGCAATGCCTTCAGGAAGTGAAGAACCGCAAAGGGATCCTGCGCTCAAGCGTAAAGCCTGGCTGGCGGTCTTTCTCGTCTCTACCCTGTTTTGGGTGGTGGTTGCTCTCCTGGCCTGGAAATATTGGGGTTAAATATGGCAGTGACGGTACGTACAGAAACGGTAAAACAGATGTGTCAGCATCGTGACAACGGCCACAGAGGGCGTAAAGCACCTGCGACTGTTGTACCCGCGTCCTGGAAACTGACGCCGCAGCAGCAAGCGTTTATTGATGTGTTCGCAGAAGACGAACCCAAAAAACAATAATTTAGTTAATTGCGTAATGATGCAAATAGTCTGAATATCGACTCTGCACTTTCGTACTCTTTAATAAATACACATCAGCAATATAGCACTGAGGACTTACCTCGGAACTTTTAATAAATAATGCCTGGTGTCCCTATGATGAATAACATGACGTCTCACAAATACTGGTCATGGATCGGCGTTTTTACCGTGTCGATTCTGTTCTGGAGTCAGCTCATCTGGTTGGCCCTCCACTAAATTGTAAAACCTCGCTACGGCGGGGTTTTTTGTTTTCCCTTTCTGGACCAATCCTAAATTTATCAATTTGGGTTGTTATCAAAACGTTACGACATCTTTGTGTTATCTTTAATTACGGCCCTGATGATTGTCGGGGCATCTCTGTGATTAAGGAGGAGCTTATGTCGTTAACCCTACGCGAAGCCAGTAAGGATACGTTACAGGCAGAAAATAAAACCTGGCATTACTACAGCCTGCCGCTGGCTGCCAGAACGCTTGGGGACATTTCGCGTTTACCCAAGTCATTGAAAGTTTTACTGGAAAATCTATTGCGCTGGCAGGACGGTGACTCTGTCACCCTCGATGATATCCAGGCGCTGGCAGGGTGGCTGGAAAATGCCCATGCCGACAGAGAAATCGCCTACCGCCCCGCCAGGGTGCTGATGCAGGACTTTACCGGTGTTCCTGCCGTCGTTGATTTAGCCGCGATGCGCGAGGCCGTTAAGCGTCTCGGCGGAGATACGGCAAAAGTGAATCCGCTTTCCCCCGTTGACCTCGTCATTGACCACTCCGTAACCGTTGACCGCTTTGGTGATGACGACGCCTTTGGCGAGAACGTGCGTCTGGAGATGGAGCGCAACCACGAGCGCTACGTATTCCTGAAGTGGGGGCAGCAGGCGTTCAGCCGGTTTAGCGTGGTCCCGCCGGGTACCGGTATTTGTCACCAGGTTAACCTTGAATATCTGGGTAAAGCCGTCTGGAGTGAATTGCAGGATAAAGAGTGGGTCGCCTATCCGGACACGCTGGTGGGCACGGACTCCCATACCACCATGATCAACGGTCTGGGCGTGCTGGGCTGGGGCGTCGGGGGTATCGAAGCGGAAGCGGCCATGCTCGGCCAGCCGGTGTCCATGCTTATCCCTGACGTGGTGGGCTTCAAGCTCACCGGCAAGCTGTCTGAAGGCATTACCGCCACCGATCTGGTGCTCACCGTCACCCAGATGCTACGTAAGCATGGTGTGGTGGGCAAGTTTGTAGAATTCTACGGGGATGGTCTGGATTCGCTGCCGCTGGCCGACCGCGCCACAATTGCCAATATGGCGCCGGAATACGGTGCAACCTGCGGCTTTTTCCCCATCGATGACGTCACGCTGGAATACATGCGCCTTAGCGGGCGCAGCGAAGAGCAGGTCGCGCTGGTGGAGGCCTATACCAAAGCGCAGGGCATGTGGCGAAACCCGGGCGATGAACCGGTCTTCACCAGCACGCTTGAACTCGATATGGGAAGCGTTGAGGCGAGCCTCGCCGGACCGAAACGTCCGCAGGATCGGGTTGCGTTGAGTGACGTGCCAAAAGCCTTTGCCGCCAGCAATGCCCTTGAAGTGAACGTGGCGCAGAAAGATCACCGTCCGGTCGACTATGTTCTGAACGGACATCAGTATCAGCTCCCGGATGGCGCGGTTGTGATTGCGGCCATTACCTCCTGCACCAACACCTCGAACCCCAGCGTATTAATGGCGGCCGGTCTGCTGGCGAAAAAGGCGGTAGAGCTTGGGCTAAAACCTCAGCCATGGGTCAAGGCCTCGCTGGCACCGGGTTCCAAAGTGGTATCGGATTACCTGGCGCAGGCCAAACTGACGCCGTACCTTGACGAACTGGGCTTCAACCTCGTGGGCTACGGCTGTACGACCTGTATTGGTAACTCCGGCCCGCTGCCTGAACCCATTGAAACGGCGATCAAGCAGGGTGACCTGACGGTAGGCGCGGTCCTGTCCGGTAACCGAAACTTTGAAGGGCGTATTCACCCGCTGGTGAAAACCAACTGGCTCGCCTCACCGCCGCTGGTTGTGGCGTATGCCCTTGCAGGGAACATGAATATCAACCTGGCGACCGATCCGATTGGTCACGATCGCAAGAACGATCCTGTCTACCTGAAAGATATCTGGCCATCTTCGCGTGAAATCGCGCTGGCCGTTGAAAAGGTCTCAACCGAGATGTTCCGCAAAGAGTATGCGGAGGTCTTTGAAGGCACGCCGGAGTGGAAAACCATCAACGTCGTGGGCTCAGATACCTACGACTGGCAGGATGACTCGACCTATATTCGTCTGTCGCCGTTCTTTGATGAGATGCTGGCCGAGCCGGCACCGCTTAAGGATATCCACGGCGCGCGCATACTGGCGATGCTGGGAGATTCCGTCACGACCGACCATATCTCTCCGGCGGGGAGTATCAAAGCCGATAGCCCGGCAGGCCGTTATCTGCAGAGCCGGGGCGTCGAACGCCGCGATTTTAACTCCTACGGTTCGCGTCGCGGCAACCATGAAGTCATGATGCGCGGAACGTTTGCCAACATCCGCATTCGTAACGAAATGGTCCCGGGCGTGGAAGGGGGCATGACGCGCCATCTGCCGGGGACGGAAGTGGTTTCGATTTATGATGCGGCGGTCAAATATCAACAGGAAGGTACGCCGCTGGCGGTGATCGCCGGGAAAGAGTACGGTTCCGGCTCCAGCCGCGACTGGGCGGCGAAAGGTCCGCGTCTGCTTGGCGTTCGAGTGGTCATCGCTGAATCGTTCGAACGTATTCACCGTTCGAATCTGATCGGTATGGGGATCCTGCCGCTTGAGTTCCCGCAGGGCGTGACGCGTAAAACGCTGGGGCTGACCGGGGAAGAGCAGATTGAGATTAGCGGTCTGCAAAACCTGCAGCCGGGGAAAACGGTGCCGGTGAAGTTAACGCGGGCAGACGGGAAAACCGAGGTGCTGGATTGCCGGTGCCGTATTGATACGGCAACCGAGCTGACCTATTACCAGAACGACGGCATTTTACATTATGTGATTCGTAAGATGCTGGACTGATGAAACGAGCCCGGCACCCGTGCCGGGCTTTTTAGCATCACTCTTTCAGCAGATGGCCCATTTTGGCGGCTTTGGTATCCAGGTAGTGGGCGTTTTTCGGGTTTCGGCCGACAATCAGCGGTACGCGCTCGACGATGTTGATCCCCGCTTCGGTCAGGATCTCCACTTTTTTCGGATTATTGGTCAGCAGGCGAACTTCGTCCACACCCAGCAGCTTGAACATATCGGCGCACAAGGTGAAGTCGCGTTCGTCAGCGGCAAAGCCGAGCTGATGGTTTGCTTCAACCGTATCGTAGCCCTGGTCCTGAAGTGCGTAAGCGCGGATTTTATTCAGCAGACCAATATTACGACCTTCCTGACGGTGATAAAGCAACACACCGCGACCTTCTTCTGCAATATGAGACAGGGCGGCTTCCAGCTGGAAACCACAATCACAGCGCAGGCTGAACAGCGCGTCGCCGGTAAGACACTCTGAATGGACGCGGGACAGAACCGGCGTCTGCCCTGAAATGTCGCCATACACCAGCGCGACATGATCCTGTCCGGTTGCCAGTTCTTCAAAACCCACCATCAGGAAATCGCCCCATGGGGTTGGCAGTTTGGCTTCTGCCACACGTTTAAGCTGCATGTGATTCTCCAGAGTAGGCTGACACGTTTCGTGCCTTTGCCCTGTTTTGCTTTCTGTATCAGTTCATTTTGCCACAAGCTCAGCAGGTTCGCCTAATGGGCACCATGCTATATGAACGTTAAACGCACGATCCGACATATCCACCAGGATGATTAATTTCAGTTATGATTGTGACGCTTAGCGAAAAAGGAGAAGACATGCTTTCAATCGCCAGACGTACGGCAGCAGGTGCGGCCATTTTACTGATTATGCCTCTGGCCGTATGGCTTTCAGGCTGGATGTGGCAGCCCGGGCAGAACGCCACGTGGCTGAAAACGTTATACTGGATAACGGAAACGGTCACCCAGCCGTGGGGGATTATTACCCACGTACTCCTCTGCGTCTGGTTTCTGTGGTGCCTGCGCTTTCGTTTGCGCGCGGCGCTGGTGCTCTTTGCGATCCTCGGGGGCGCTATCCTTGTCGGTCAGGGCGTGAAGTCCTGGGTTAAAGATCGCGTTCAGGAGCCGCGTCCTTTTGTCGTCTGGCTGGAAAAAACGCATCATGTTCCGGTAGATGAGTTCTACAATTTAAAGCGTAAAGATCGCGGCGCGCTGGTGAAAGAACAGCTTGCGGAACAGCAGGATATCCCTAAATTCTTGCGTAAACACTGGCAGAAAGAGACCGGGTTCGCGTTTCCTTCCGGTCACACCATGTTTGCGGCCAGCTGGGCGTTGCTGGGGGTTGGGCTGCTTTGGCCAAGGCGTCGAACGATTACTATCGTGATTTTACTGGTCTGGGCGACGGGGGTTATGGGAAGCCGCCTGCTGCTGGGGATGCACTGGCCGCGCGACCTGGTCGTCGCCACGCTCATCTCATGGATGCTGATCGTGCTGGCGACCTGGCTCACTGAACGATTCTGCGGCCCGCTGACGCCACCGCCAGAAGAGAAAGAAGAAATAGCCGAAAGGGACCAGACAGACGCCTGACGGTTGATATTCCGCATTTTGCCCATAGATCCATGACCTGCGCGTCACTTTTTCCGTTTCGCGCTCGTCGCTAAAATGGTAGTTTATAAGGCTGATTGCGGTGAATTGAACACACTTTATTCGCTTGAACCACATAACGGGAAGTAATGTGAAATATTTACTCATTTTCTTACTGGTATTGGCGATTTTTGTCATTTCAGTCACGTTGGGTGCACAAAACGATCAGCAGGTGACGTTTAACTATCTGCTGGCTCAGGGTGAGTATCGCGTCTCGAGCCTGCTGGCGGTCTTATTTGCTGCCGGCTTTGCCATTGGCTGGCTGGTTTGCGGTCTGTTCTGGCTGAAAGTCCGTGTTTCTCTTGCGCGCGCTGAACGTAAAATTAAGCGACTCGAAAATAACATTGCCCCTGCGTCTGACATCCCGGAAAGCTCTGGTGTGCCGGTCGTGAAGGAATAATCGACTATGCTGGAGTTGTTGTTTCTGCTTTTGCCTGTAGCCGCAGCCTATGGCTGGTATATGGGCCGCAGAAGTGCGCAACAAACAAAACAGGATGAGGCCAACCGGCTCTCCCGCGACTACGTTGCGGGGGTGAACTTCCTCCTGAGCAATCAGCAGGACAAAGCGGTAGATCTGTTCCTCGATATGCTGAAAGAGGATACGGGGACGGTTGAAGCGCATCTCACCCTGGGCAACCTGTTCCGCTCGCGCGGCGAGGTCGATCGCGCCATTCGTATTCACCAGACCCTGATGGAAAGCGCCTCGCTGACCTACGATCAACGTCTCCTTGCGGTGCAACAGCTGGGGCGGGATTACATGGCCGCGGGGTTGTACGATCGCGCTGAAGATATGTTCGTGCAGCTGGTGGATGAAACAGATTTCCGCATCGGCGCGTTGCAGCAACTCCTGCAGATTTATCAGGCCACCAGCGACTGGCAGAAAGCCATTGATACCGCTGAACGTCTGGTGAAGCTGGGTAAAGATAAGCAGCGCGTTGAGATCGCCCATTTCTACTGTGAGCTCGCTCTTCAGCAGATGGGCAACGACGACATGGATAAAGCCATGGCGCTGCTGAAGAAAGGCGCCGCCGCGGACCGCAACAGCGCGCGCATCTCCATCATGATGGGGCGCGTCTTTATGGCGAATGGCGACTACGCCAAAGCCGTTGAAAGCCTGCTGCGGGTTATCGACCAGGACAAAGAACTGGTCAGTGAAACGCTGGAAATGCTGCAAACCTGCTATCAACAGCTCGACAAGCAGGAAGAGTGGGTAGCTTTCCTGCGTCGCTGCGTGGAAGAAAATACCGGCGCCACCGCTGAACTGATGCTCTCTGACGTTGTTGAGCAGTATGAGGGAAGCGACACCGCGCAGGTTTATATTACGCGTCAGCTGCAGCGTCATCCGACCATGCGGGTATTCCATAAGCTGATGGATTACCACCTGAACGACGCAGAAGAAGGGCGCGCCAAAGAGAGCCTGATGGTGCTGCGCGACATGGTTGGCGAACAGGTGCGCAGCAAGCCGCGCTATCGCTGCCAGAAGTGTGGTTTTACCGCGTATACGCTCTACTGGCACTGTCCTTCCTGCCGCGCCTGGTCCACCATCAAGCCAATCCGCGGCCTGGACGGGCAGTAATTTTTTAAAACGCCGTATTTTAGTTACAACATACTGATGGTTTTTCCCCTGTCCTGAACTCCGTGCGGTTTGCCGGCCAGGCAGGCGCGTAAATGGATCCTGTCAATTTGCGGCGTCGGCAGGTAGAATGCTGGCCGTTTATCTGTTCCGCGCCGCTGCGCGCCCATAGACGAAAAGGGCTGGTCATGACGTCTGTTACATCCTCCACTTCCCGCGTAATTACGGATTCTCCTGTTGTTGTTGCGCTTGATTACAATAAGCGTGACGCTGCACTGGCGTTTGTCGACGGCATCGACCCTCGCGACTGCCGTCTGAAAGTTGGCAAAGAGATGTTCACGCTGTTTGGACCGCAAATCGTTCGCGATCTGCAGCAGCGCGGCTTTGACGTTTTCCTCGATCTGAAATTCCACGATATCCCGAATACCACGGCGCATGCCGTTGCCGCAGCCGCAGAGCTGGGCGTATGGATGGTCAACGTCCACGCATCGGGTGGGGCAAGAATGATGACGGCCGCCCGTGAGGCGCTCCTGCCGTTCGGTAAAGATGCACCGTTGCTGATTGCGGTCACGGTGCTGACCAGTATGGACGAAAACGATCTTCGCGACCTGGGCGTGACGTTGTCACCCGCCGAGCATGCCGAACGTCTCGCGCGTCTGACGCAGCATTGCGGCCTGGATGGCGTCGTCTGCTCCGCGCAGGAAGCGGTACGTTTCAAATCAGCGCTGGGCCAGGATTTTAAACTGGTAACGCCGGGTATCCGTCCTGCAGGCAGCGAAGTGGGCGATCAGCGCCGCATTATGACGCCTGAGCAGGCGCTGGCTGCTGGCGTTGACTACATGGTCATCGGGCGTCCGGTAACGCAGTCTGCCAACCCGGCTGAGACGCTTAAGGCTATCAACGCATCGCTGAAAAAGGGGGCCTAATGACCGATTCCAACAGCCGTCTGGTCTATTCAACCGATAGCGGGCGTATAGACGAGCCGAAAGCGAAAGTGGAACGTCCAAAGGGGGACGGCATCGTTCGGATCCAGCGCCAGACCAGTGGACGAAAAGGGAAAGGGGTTTGCCTAATCTCCGGCATTGACCTGGATGATGCTGAACTGGCAAAGCTGGCGGCCGAGTTGAAAAAAAAATGTGGCTGCGGCGGCGCCGTGAAAGACGGCATTATTGAAATCCAGGGAGATAAGCGCGATTTAATAAAATCTCTGCTGGAAGCCAAAGGTATGAAAGTCAAACTGGCAGGCGGTTAAAATAAATGAGCCACGGTAAATGCCGTGGCTCGTGTTATATACGTGCGTATGTCAGACCTGAAATGCGTTCAAATATCGCAATACCGGGGAAGGCTTAGATAATAATTATTTGCCAACCTGGTGACCGATAATACCACCGACAGCAGCGCCACCTAATGTACCCAGCGTACTACCATCCGTTAATACTGCACCACCGAGAGCACCGGCACCGGCACCAATAGCGGTGTTACGGTCACGTTTAGACCAGTTAGAGCACGCGCTCAGGGACATTGCTACAGTGATTGCCAGAACAGCGGCGGCTAATTTTTTGCTGGTTAAGGTCATAATACTTTCTCCTGAATTATCGATTCACGGAAAGATGTACACGTTAAGTATAGACGAATCGAATACTTAATTCTGTTCTCCGTGAAAGCTGGTCGCGCAGGCGTTACGTAATCACGCAGGTGATAGTCACTTCCTGTTATATCGCTACATTAATTTTACGACTTTAATGCAGGTTAAACAGGTAAAAACTCTTAAAGAAGTACCAGGAATCATCTCAGAGAAAGAAGGGGCGTATGCGCCCGAAATTCGGGCGCGGAGGGAAACTCAGGCGGTCGTTTTAATAATATTGACGATCAGCCCGTCATCTTCCAGTTTATTACGGTGCGCATCGCTCAACCGTTCATCGGTAATCACGCGGCTAAAGCGTAACACGGGGCCCATCGTGTAAGGGTGAACGGCGCCAAATTTAGAACTGTCGGTCAGCACAATGGCTTCACACTCTTTTTCCAGCACGGCATTCACCACGTCGGAGCGCATCATATCCCGGCCGGTAAAACCTGTCTCCGGTTGCCAGCCGTCAATCCCGATAAAGGCCTTGCTGAAATGTACCTGCTGGACATACTGACGGGTCAGCGGGCCTACCATGCTTTCACTTTTTTTCTGGTAAATACCGCCGAGCAGAATCACCTCACAGCGCGTCTCTTTGAGCAAGTGCGCGATATAGCTGCTGACGGTGATGATGGTAACGTCTTTTTGATCGGCAAGCGTGCGCGCCAGAAGGGCATTGCTGCTGCCGTTTTCAATAAAGACGGTCTCGCCGTTGTTCACCAGGGACGCGGCAAATTCCGCCAGTTCACGTTTGAGCGCGTAGTTATTCATCATGCGCGTCTCGACGTCATCACTGTCCAGCGGGACAGCATATCCGTGAGCGCGACGCAGGTAGCTCTGTTTTTCCAGCAGATTAAGATCCTGACGGATGGTGACTTCAGAAACGCCGGTGGTTTTAGCGAGATCGACTACGCTTACGCGTCCCTGATCGATGACCATCTGCAAAATGAGTTGTTGTCGGGAATTCATAGCATCCATTTAATAAAGCGAAACGAGGTCGGAGACGGTGGGATTAAACTTCCCACGGCGCTTTTGGCTGTCTGTTTTCAGGCGCGTTGTCAGCACCATTCTGAGCAAGAAGTTCAGACTTCAGGATCTCGAGATTACGGATAGCAGAGTGATAATCGCCCGCCACCAGGATATCCAGCACGGTATCAATTCGTTGTGCTACAGCTTGTGCGTCAATAGTCGACATAATCTCACCCCAGGCGCGAAAAGTTAATATTTTCAATGATGCAGAAAATAGGTTCAAAAGAGAAGGGAAAAAATGCAATAACTAAATTACATAAACGTAAGTGATAAATTTATTCCCCCTCATGCAGCAGGCTTAATGACTGGATTAGTCTAAAACTGCGCGCAAGGCGCTTTTTTATAAGAGGAATTAGACTATGACAGTTATCAATCAGCCTACCTGCACACTGTTTACCGATACTGAACGGTTCACGCAGCTGTCAGGGTATTACGAGGCGGAGCGTCACACGGTCTGGATGATGCTGCGGGCTCAGCCACGTCCTTGCTTTAACCATGCGTTAATAGAGGAGATCATGAACTTTTCATGGCTGGTTCGCCAGTCTGGGTTTGCGGTTGATTTTTGGGTAACCGGATCGCTGGTTCCCGAGATGTACAATACGGGCGGTGATTTACAGTTCTTCGTCGGGTGCATTCAGAACGGACGTCGGGAAGCGTTACGGGCGTACGCTCGCGCCTGCGTTGATTGCGTCCATGCGGCCTCACGGGGGTTTGATACGGGAGCCATCACTCTGGCAATGGTAGAAGGCAGTGCGTTAGGGGGCGGGTTTGAGGCCGCTCTGGCGCACCATTTCGTCCTGGCTCAGCGCGATGCCCGTTTAGGTTTCCCGGAGATAGCCTTCAACCTGTTTCCGGGTATGGGTGGATATTCCCTCGTTGCACGCCGTGCAGGCATGAAGCTGGCGGAGGAACTTATCTACAAAGGGGAATCCCATACGGCTGAATGGTACGAACAGCACGGGCTGGTGGATGTCCTGTTTGAACCGGCACAAAGCTATGTCTCTACCCGAACCTTCATCGACACGCTGCGGCCAAAACTGAATGGCGTAAGGGCGATGCTGCGCGCCCGTACGCGCGTTCTGCAATTGCCTCGCAGTGAACTGATGGACATCACGGAAGACTGGGTTGATGCCGCTTTCTGCCTGGAGCCGAAAGATATCGCCTACATGGAGCGTCTGGTCACGCTGCAAAACCGCCATCACGCGGCGGGCCTGCGTAAAGCCAGTTAACGTTGATTTCGCGCTTGATATCGTTTTAGCCATCGCTCGAATGCGGCAGCGGGCATCGGCTTAGCAAACAGAAAACCCTGCCGTTCGTTGACGCCGTTCTTGGTCAGAAAGGCGTCTTCTTTTGCATTCTCCACACCCTCGGCAATCACCTGCAGATTTAACGCCTGCGCCACCGCGACGATAGCGCGCACCAGTGACTGGGAAATAGACTGCTTATGAATATCCCTGACGAAAGATTGATCGAGCTTAATGGCGTCGATAGGGAAGCGGGCCAGCTGAGAAAGGGAAGAGTAGCCGGTGCCAAAATCATCCAGATGAATTTGCGCCCCGAGTCGGCTGAACTGCTGGATCACGGACAGCGCCAGCTCTTCATTTTCGATAAGACAGCTTTCGGTCAACTCAACGTCGACCGGGCAGTATTCAAAATTCAGATCCTTCAGCGCCTGCTTTAAGTCGCTGAAGATGGTCTGGTCGGCCAGCTGGCGTGCAGAGACGTTCACCGCCACGCGCAGGTTTATTCCCTTATCGCGCCATTTTGCCACCTGGCGAACCACATCGAGCATCACCCAACGGCCCAGCGGCACAATCAACCCCGACTCTTCGGCATAAGAGATAAACTCCAGCGGCGGGATCAGGCCGCGTTCTGGCGATTGCCAGCGGACCAGCGCTTCAAGGCTTCTGACTTCTCCACGCCAGGTTATTTTCGGCTGATAGTGGATCAGAAGCTGATCGTTATCCAGTGCCTTGCGCAGGTTGGTATCCAGCCAGAGATACTCAAACACGCGCTGGTTCATCTCGGGTGAGAAGACGCAGAACTTGCCCCGGCCGTTCTCTTTGGCAGTGTACATGGCGGTATCGGCGTTGCGAATAACGCTTTCCCGGTCGTTTCCGTGCTGCGGGGCGAGGGCAATACCCAGAGAGCAGCCGGTATAAATCTCAATCAGACCGATTCGGAACGGCTGGCGCAGGCGGGTTAAAATGCGCGACGCCATCGCCTCCAGAGAGCCCTGAGAGGTATTGGTAGCCATGACGATAAACTCATCGCCGCCAAGACGCGCCAGCACCTGTTCTTCATCCAGACAGCTCAAAATGGCGAGGGCGACAGCCTGCAACAGCTGATCGCCAAACATATGCCCGTAAGCGTCGTTGACCTTTTTAAAGTTATCCAGATCGAGATACACCACGCCCACTTGCGTGTCGCCGCGGTTATCGATGGCGTCAGAAATCAGATCGTGGATCGCATTGCGGTTTGGCAGGCCGGTGATGGTATCGGTATTGGCCAGCACGCGCAGCCGCTCCTGAGCGCGGCGCTCCTCGGTAATATCTGTCCCGGAACAGATAAGGAAAATTTCATTTTTACCGCTGCCGCTGTGCACGAATTTGTTTCTGAACAGAAACAGGCGCTGCCCTTTACGCGTTTTGATCCAGCGTTCGACTTCGTAGGAACTGCCGTTGCGAAAAAAACCGGTAATATTGCGCTTTGAGGCTGCCGCTTCGCTGCGGCTCATAAACAGCTTAAATACGTTCTGACCAATGACTTCTTGCTCTTTCAGGCCGGTGTACTCTTCGCTAAGCCGGTTAAAACGCTGAATATTGCCGTGCTGATCGAGAATAACAATGACGGAGTTGGCCTCAGAGACAACCTGCTCCGCGAAAGAGAGCCCCTGAGCCAGATCGCGCGCCACGGAGGGCGTATCGTTCCAGGCGGAAGCGGTGCCTGCCCACTCGTTGCGGGTAATTTTACGTCCCACAAGATGAACCGGGACATCTTCCCCGTACAGGGAGAGCGACATGGAAATGCTGGAGGTAATAACGGTTAAATGACGGATGAGATCGGCCTGTTCATCGTCCAGCGCCACGACCTGAGTGACATCGGCATTTTCGCTGGTGGAAAGGTGCAGAGCGTTGCTGTCAGCTGACAGGCGCCACCACGGGCTGTGAGTCCCCATGTAGCGAAACAGCAAATTCTGCTCCAGATCGTCCATCATGTTTTCTCCCGCAGCTGTTCATTAGCGCACAAATTATTCATTTGCTGTCGACTTTTCCGTTGAGAAACAGCGGCAAAACCGAAGTTAACCTGTTGTTTTTCCCTGCTTTATTATAATAAAACGAGTCAGGTTAAAAAGGATACTGAGCGTATAGAAATTCACGTAACCGAATATAACAACACTCTTTTACTGTAGATAATTATGGCGGTTTTGGGCGAAGGGATACTGAAAATAGTAAGGAAAAATAATGATTTTGTGGCGGGGATAAAAAGAAAAATTGTCGGCCCTTCCGGAAAGGAAACGGCCGACAATTGAACCGGTTATCAGGCGACAGGGCGCGCGATAATACTGCGGGTTTCCATGCGAACTTCGGCGATAGTAACGTCAATCACGTCGGTGACTTTGTAAACTGTTTCACCTTTAATTTGCACGGTACCGTTTTCCTGGCTACAGACCATTTCGTCACGAACCGCATGCAGGAACGGCGCAGGAATAAACGCGACAGCACCGTTATCGACCAGACGGACGCGCATGCCCCCGCGGCTGATATCGATGATCTCTGCGGCGAAACGGGTATCCGTACCGGCTTTATCCTGCAGGAAGCGTGCGTACAGCCAGTCACCAACGTCACGCTCGGCCATGCGGTTCAGACGGCGACGATCGGCCATCTGCAGCGTGGTGTCCTCCTGAGGACGGGCAATGGTTTCACCTTTGATAATCGCTTTCAGCAGGCGGTGGTTAACCATATCGCCATACTTACGGATCGGCGATGTCCAGGTGGCGTAAGCTTCGAGGCCAAGGCCAAAGTGCGGGCCAGGCTCGGTGCTGATTTCAGCGAAGGACTGGAAGCGACGAATGCGGCTGTCCAGGAAGCCCGACGGCTGCGCGTCCAGCTCGCGGCGAAGCTTGCAGAAGCCCGGCAGCGTCAGCACTTCTTCCGGATCAACGTGCACATCGTGATTTTTCAGCAGGGCCGCCAGCGCTTCGGTATTCGCCGGATCAAACCCAGTGTGGACGTTGTAAATGCCAAAGCCCAGCCTGTCGCGCAGCACGCGTGCGGCACAGATGTTGGCGGAAATCATCGCCTCTTCAACGATGCGGTTCGCAATGCGTCGCGGTTCGGCCACGATGTCCAGCACTTCGCCTTTCTCGCCCAGAACAAAGCGATAATCCGGGCGGTCTTTGAACACCAGCGCGTGGGTTTTACGCCACTCGCCGCGGTTCAGGCAGATGCGATGCAGCAGACGGATTTGCGCGGCAATGGCGTCTGATTCAGGTTTCCAGCTACCGGTATTTTCAAGCCAGTCGGAGACGTTATCGTAGGCCAGCTTGGCTTTCGATTCGATGGTGGCGGCAAAGAACTCGATATCGTCTTCAATCGCGCCATCTGCGGCGATAGTCATGCGGCAGGCAAGGACCGGGCGCACTTCATTTGGACGCAGCGAGCAGAGATCGTCTGACAATTCGCGCGGCAGCATCGGAATATTGAAGCCCGGCAGGTAGTTGGTGAACGCACGGATTTTCGCCGCGTCATCCAGCTTGCTGCCTTCGGAAATCCAGGCGGTTGGATCGGCAATGGCGACGGTCAGATGCAGTTTGCCATCGGCGCTCTCTTCAGCGTACAGCGCGTCATCCATATCTTCCGTGCTGGCGCTGTCGATGGTGACAAACTCCAGCGCGGTGAGATCGCGGCGCGTCAGACCTTCGTCCTGCATCTCGGTCGCTACGCCGTTCGGCGCTTCTTTTTCAAGATTGTGGCGTGCCAGCGTGACCCACCATGGCACGAAATGGTCGGCGCCAAAGGTGATGAACTGGGTCAGCTCAGCATAAAAACCGCGATCGCCTTTCAGAGGATGACGGCGCATTTCTGCTACGGCCCAGTCACCATCTTTAAAATCATGCTCAACGCCACGGGCGGCGCGGCAGGGAATGGCATCTTTCAGCAGGGGATGATCCGGCACGATAGCAAGACGATCGTCTTTTCTCTGCACCTTGCCCACAAAACGGGTCAGGAACGGTTCGATCAGTTCTTCCGGCTCGGCAGACTCGCGGTCCTTCTCGGTATGAATGACGGCCATGACGCGATCGCCATGCATCACTTTCTTCATCTGCGGAGGCGGAATGAAGTAGCTTTTCTGCGCGTCAACCTCAAGGAAGCCAAAGCCCTTTTCCGTGGCTTTTACGACCCCTTCTGCACGCGGCGTCTGGGAATGCAGTTGCTGTTTAAGCTGCGCTAGCAGCGGGTTGTCCTGAAACATAATGTTCTATTTTCGTAGCCATTGAGCGGCTGACAGTTTTACGCGATTCTCACTGTCTCAGCAAGCGCTCTTTGGGTAATTAGTATGGTTATTCCTCTTTACCAAACGCGACTTTCAGACGATTGAGCCAGCCATCAAACGCGCTGCGGGTAAGCAGCGTGATGGCATGTTCGCCGGGGAGTCCCTGATCCGTGAGCGGGGTAAACTGCGCGGCGCTGAAGCGGTCCGGAGAGCGCGTCAGCAGTTCGACCGCCGCCGAAAGTGCGGGGGACGTCAGCGGGATCGCTTCGCGGGTGTTTAACAGGATTTCTCCGGTCAGGTCGAGCAGCGAAGGCTCATGGCAAAGGACCGGCGTCAGCGCCTCCAGCGCGGGTTCTGCCTGCCAGCGGGACAGCGACTCAAGCTGATGCGCACTCGCATAGCGCAGCTCGACGACGGGCAATAGCGGCACCCAGGCGGCGTGGCTCGCGGGCAGCGTGTGCGGCTGAATATGATGGCCTGGCAACCAGCGAACGGGGTGTCCTAACAGCGCCTGAAAAACCGCGACCACGCGCGCCTGAAAACCGATAAACCCGATAATCTGGTTAATCACCACAATGTCATATATTGACAGGCCAACCTCATCAAGCTGGTTTTGCGCTTTATCATCAATCACATCAGGAGAGCTGGCGAGCTGGCGGGCGTACTGCGTAATTTGCGCCAGACGTCGGTTGCTTTCGCGCGAGGAGTCCGGGCCGGGAAGCGGGGCGAGGAGGGCGGCGTAATGGTTACAAAGCCGCTGAACCCCACAGGCCTGGGCGACCGTTAGCGCGGTGCTGAGCCGATCGTAGGCGCTGAGCGTATGCAGGCGGTTCACGGGAATCGAGAGCGGAAACAGCTGGTGGCACAAGGCTCTGGCAGGGGTAAGCCAGCCTGAACAGGCGGTGACAATCTCATCAGGCAGGGCTAAATCGAGCAAAAAACGATCGTCGACGTTAGCGGCTTCGGGCACCAGAGGCAGAACATCTGTCTGCGCGTGGTTCGACTGGGTCTCGTGATACCAGTGGCCTTTGCCGGAAAAACGGCGTTGTTCCATGTGCGTTCCTTGATCTCAAAATGGCGATCAATATCCTGGCGTAAGGCAGATAAAGGGAAAAATATTGTTAGGTGATAACAAATAGCAGAACGGAATAACGAAGGGGTGATGCGGGGGGAAAACTCTCTTCCCGGGAGGGAAGAGAGTCACAGCTTATTTAATTTCCAGCTCGTTCATTGCAGCGATGTTGAAGCCGCCGTCAACGTGAACCACTTCGCCGGAGATACCAGCGGAAAGGTCAGAGCACAGGAATGCTGCAGAGTTACCCACATCTTCAATGGTAACGGTACGACGAATCGGGGTAACCGCTTCGCAGTGTGCCAGCATTTTACGGAAATCTTTAATACCGGAAGCTGCCAGGGTGCGGATAGGACCTGCAGAGATGGCGTTAACGCGCACGCCTTCAGGACCCATTGCGTTCGCCATGTAGCGTACGTTGGCTTCCAGAGAGGCTTTCGCCAGGCCCATAACGTTGTAGTTAGGGATAGCACGCTCAGCGCCCAGATAGGACAGGGTCAGCAGGGCTGCGCCCGGGTTCAGCATCGCGCGGCAGGATTTCGCCATCGCAACGAAGCTGTAGGAGCTGATGTCATGAGCGATTTTGAAGCCATCACGGGTAACCGCGTTCACGTAGTCGCCGTCCAGCTGGTCGCCAGGAGCGAAGCCAATGGAGTGAACGAAACCGTCGAATTTCGGCCATGCTTTTGCCAGTTCAGCAAACATGCCGTCGATGCTTTCGTCTTGTGCAACGTCACATTCCAGAACGATGCTGGAACCCAGCTGCGCGGCAAACTCTTCAACACGGCCTTTCAGCTTGTCGTTCTGGTAGGTGAACGCCAGCTCAGCGCCTTCGCGATGCATTGCCTGTGCGATGCCGTATGCGATGGACAGTTTGCTGGCAACGCCAGTCACCAGAATGCGCTTACCGGAAAGAAAACCCATAGCTTTAATCCTTATATTCATTGCTAATTTTGCCTTGTAATTCATAGCGTTACAGGCAGTATTTCAAAATCATTCGAAATTAGCTCGAAATTATAGCCCACTCACAGCCCCTTGTGTCACGATATTTCTCGCTGTTCTCCGAAGACGCCTGTCCCGAAGAATGCGCCGCGGACTCGCGGGGGCTCAAAATTTCAGCATTCGTCCAGTATATCACCCGGCAACAGGTTCACCTCATCCAACCAGCGAGGAAGCGCGATCCCGCGAGGGTATTCACGCTTTCCTGAGATTGTCGATGAAGCGCGCGATGACGATAAAGAAAACCGGTACGAAGAAAATGGCGAGAAGCGTACCGCTAATCATGCCGCCAAATACGCCGGTACCGATGGCATGCTGCGTACTGTCGCTCGCACCATTGGCCAGCATCAACGGAACAACCCCTAAGGTGAAGGCTAACGACGTCATCAGAATAGGGCGCAGACGCTGGCCGGCGGCATGAATGGTTGCCGCCAGCAGGGGCTGCCCCTGGCGATGGAGCTGCCTCGCAAATTCAACAATCAGAATGGCGTTCTTGGCCGACAGGCCGATAAGCGTAATCAGGCCGACCTTGAAGAAAACGTCATTCGTCATGCCGGCAACGGACACCGCGATCACCGCGCCGATAAGACCCAGCGGAACGACCAGCATGACCGCAAATGGAATAGACCAGCTCTCATACAGGGCGGCCAGAACTATAAACACGACCAGTATCGACAGGACGATAAGGCCCGGAAGCTGAGATTCCGATTTTCTCTCCTGCAATGAACTGCCTGCCCACTCGCCAGCCATGCCCTGAGGTAAATCTCTGGACAAACTCTCCATAACCTTCATTGCGGTGCCGCTGGACTCTCCCGGCGCCGCATTTCCGGTAATGCGAATAGCCGAATATCCCTGATAACGCGTCAACTGCTGGGGCGCAACGTTCCAGGAAAGCGTGGCAAACGTCGATACCGGCACCATCTGCCCCATCCGGTTTTTCACTGATAATGTCAGTATCTGCTCAGGCTGCATTCGGTAGGGCGCATCGGCCTGAATAATCACCTGCTGGACGCGGCCGTTGTTCGTATAGTCATTGACGTAATTTGAGCCCAGGGTGACGGAGAGCGTCTGGTTGATTTCATCAAATGCGACGCCCATCGCTTCCGCCTTTTCTCTGTCCACCTGGAGCGCGAGGCTTGTTCCTTCCGGCAGACCGTCTATATACACGTCACTCAGTTCAGGGCGCTGGTTGGCCTGCAGGACTAGCGCGTCGGCAGCGCGCTTTAACGCCTCGTAGCCCAGTCCCGCTCTGTCCTGTACGTACCAGGTGAAGCCCGACGAGGTGCCCATATCCGAAATGGCCGGCGGGAGCAGGCTCATCGTGACGGCATCAGAGACGTTTGCCATGCTGGCCTGTATATGGTCGGCTTCACCCTGAGCCGTCGAACCCTGCCGATTTTTCCAGTCCTTCAGCGTGGTGAAGGCCATAGCCGAGTTTGGTCCTGAACCTGAAAATCCAAACCCCAGGATCATAATGTTGCTTTCAATATCCGGCCGGGCCGCGATTTCCTCTTCAAATTTTTTAACCACGTTGAGGGTACGCTGCATCGTGGCATCAGAAGGCAGCTGGATTGAGGACATAAAGTAGCCCTGATCTTCATCCGGCAGAAAGGACGACGGTAGCGAAGACAATCCCAGAAACAGCGCAGCACAAAGCGCAGCGTACAGGAGCAGCATTCGCCCGGTTCGCTTCAGAACGGCACCCAGCCCGGCTTCGTAACTGGCGGTGAGCGAACGAAAGCGCGCGTTAAACCCGACCGCGAACCTTCCGCCTCTCTTTCCTGGCTTATGCGGCTTGAGTAACGTTGCGCACAGGGCAGGCGTCAGCGTCAGGGCAAGAAACGCGGACAGCAGTATGGAAACCGCCATGGAAATACAAAATTGTCGGTAGATAATCCCGACGGATCCTTCCGCAAACCCCATGGGGATAAAGACGGCGGTCAGCACCAGCGTGATGCCAATAATCGCCGGGGTGATTTCCTTCATGGCTTGCCGCGTGGCGTCACGCGGGGACAGGCTTTTTTCCTCCATCAGTCGTTCAACGTTCTCCACGACCACGATGGCATCATCAACGATAATCCCTATCGCCAGCACCATGCCGAACATCGTCAGAATATTGATGGAGTAGCCGCTCAATAGCATCACGGTGAATGTGCCAAGAAGTGCGACGGGAGCAACAATCGCCGGGATAAGCGTACAGCGTATCTTGTGCAGAAACAGCAGCATAACCAGGAAGACGAGGACCATCGCTTCTACAAATGTCTGAACAACCTTCATGATAGAAAGTTTCACGAACGGCGCGGTGTCGAAGGGGATCGTAAACGCCATTCCTTCGGGTAACACCCGGGAAAGTTCGTCGATGCGCGCCCGTACGCCGGAAGCCGTGCTCATCGCATTCGCGCCAGGCGAGAGCTGGATTGCTGCCGCCGTTGCGGGCACGCCATTTTCACGGATACCAAAGGCGTAGCTTTGCAGGCCAGATTCAATCCGCGCAATGTCGGACAGTTTCAGGCGGGCACCGGATGCGTCAGATTTCAGGGTGATATTCCTGAACGCCTCAACCGAGGAGAGCTGTCCCTTCACGGTGATGGGATACGTCACCCCTTGTCCTGCAGAGGCTGGCTCATCTCCCGTTTTGCCGGGCGAAACCAGGGCATTTTGCTGGCCAACGGCGGTAAGAACATCGCTTACCGAAAGCCCGTAGCCGTGGAGCTTCATGGGATCCAGCCAGATGCGCAGCGCTTTTTCGCCGCCAAACAGCTGAACTTTCCCTACGCCGGGCACGCGACGAAGCTCGTCACTGACGTTTCTGGCAAAATAGTCGCTTAAATCGGCTTCCTCAAATTGACCCGTCGCCGACTTCAGCCCCACCATCATTAAAAAGCCAGAGTTAGCGGCCTCGACGTTGATGCCGTTTTGCCTTACCGCCTGAGGCAGACGAGGCTCGACGATCTTAATCTGATTCTGCAGATCCATCTGCGCCAGCTTGATGTCCGTGCCCGGTTTAAAGGTGACGGTAATCGATGCCGAACCGGTTGTGTCACTGGATGATTCAAAGTAGAGCAAATTATCTACGCCGGAGATTTCGCGCTCGATTAACGATACCACCGACGTGTTCATGATATCGGGGCTGGCCCCCGGGTAACTGACGGAAATAATGATTCCAGGCGGCGCCACCGCCGGATACTGCGCAACCGGCAAACGGGGAATAGACAGGAGCCCTGCCAGAACGATAAAAAGCGCCACTACCCAGGCGAAAACGGGGCGTTCGATAAAAAAATGCGGCATTAAATTAACGTCCGGTTACGTGAATTTCATCATCAGTGGATACGCGCTTGCCGATATCCCTGAGCTGTGAAAATTTCTCAAGAAGCTGCGGCGCGTCATCGAGGCTCGTCGCGAACATCCACATGTAGGTCATCACCGAGTAAATATGTCCGGCGGTGATGCCGGTTGAGCGCGTCATCCAGACGATGGTCAGCGTAAAAAGCGCGGCAACAAGCACGCCGACCCACAAATAACCCCACGCCTCGCGGTCAGATAATGCGATACGCAAACGCGCCAGCGTGGAGTAATGGCGGTGAAGGGTAGCCGTGCCCGCCTTATGGACATAATCCACTTCTTTTTCCAGCCGATTATTCAGGCGCATGAACAGCCATTCATTTTTACGGGCATATCCTGAGACAAATCCGAGCAGGATAAATACAATCGCAAAGCACATGACGCCGGCCCAAAATTCAATAAACAGCAACATGATTGCGGCACCAAAAAGTGAGCTCAGCGAGGTAATAAGCAGGGGAAGGTGCATTTCAAAGAAATCCACATATTCGCGCGAGAGCGTTACCCTGGCGGCGATCGCCGAATGGTTAAGCTGATATTTGCGCTGTGCCAGGACGACGGAAACCGCGAGTCCGGCATAAATGCGTGCAAACGTGCGCGTGTCTACGCTTCGTCTGGCCGCACCGATGAACCACATGCAAAGCACCATCAGGCCATACAGCGCGGCGTTAAGCGTTTCACCGGCGAGGATGGCATTTATCGCGATGCCAGCCAGAACGGGATAAAGTAAAAACGTCACGTTTTCGGCCACCACCAGGAAAAAAGTGACAACCAGTTTTTTCCGGTGCCGTATCGCGAGTTTTTTTAGCGAGTGCATCACTCCGGCAGGTTCAGAAGAACGAAGATTATTACGGTTCATCATTATGGATAAGTTTTATCAGATTCTTAGGTGAGTTATTTTTGTGCAAAATAGCGTGAGGGAGAGTCTACCGCGCGCCTGTTTAGCGGAAATGGGCGGTTTGTGGAGGCTATGTGGAGCAACGGCTCAAATCATTCTCATAATAAGGTACAGCGGGGCTCCACCAAAAAAAATGATCAAATAACACTCGTAGTAAAAGACCAGATCCTCGATATCGGGCATCGCGTTTAACAGCACGGTGAACGTAATAATGAGATAAACAAAAATCACCAACAGCCAGAAGGCGACGACGAGTAGCTCAGTCAACGCGCCGGCTTTATTCTGGATTATCAGAGAGACAACCGATAATGCGATGAAGCCATAGATAATGGGTGAAGAGAGCAGCGTAGAGGCGACTTTTTCATCCATTTTGTGTACCAGCATCAGCCAGGTATAAAGTAATCCCCAGGACAGCAGCAGGAACAGGGAATATATGCCCAGCTTTTTAGGGGAGAAATATTTAGAAAGTTCCATGTTCATTATTTCAGCCAACTTCATAAAGTCTTTAAGTAACAGGGATAATGTGCAACGCTAAATGTAAAAAGAGTTTTGTCTCAATAGCGATTTTGAACGGGCATTGTCGAGTCATTATTGACGGAATGTGTAGGCTGTATGGAGAAATAACCGGGCAGGTAAATCAGCCGGGAAATTTTCTTAGCTACGGCACTTTTTCCCGTAGGCTGTGTCTTATTGTGCTAAAGATATCTGATAGCGAGCTCAAAGGGATTTCACCCGCGGAGATAAAATGCACAAAAATACGCTGATCCTTGTTGTTGAAGATGAAGACGAAATTGCCGATATACTGATGAGCTACCTGGATCGTTCGGGAATGAAAACGCTCCGAGCCAGGCAGGGCGAACAGGCCATAGCGCTCAATCGCCTCCATAAACCGGATCTCATATTGCTGGACATTCACCTGCCCGTATGTGACGGCTGGAGCGTACTTACCACGCTTCGTCAGGAAAGCGCTGTCCCCGTCATTATGGTTTCCGCTCTCGATCAGGATGTCGATAAGCTCATGGGGCTGAGGCTGGGCGCGGATGATTACGTGATCAAACCCTTCAACCCTTCTGAAGTTGTCGCCCGGGTTGAGGCGGTGCTGCGCAGGACAAAACCCGCGCTTCAGCAGGCGGGTTCCCAGCCGCTCAGAACGCCATTTATTACGGTCTATCCGGATGACTTCTACGTGGAAGTCACCGTGGGCGCAGAGGTTGTCTCCCCGGTATTAACGACGACCGAATTTAAATTGCTCACATACCTGGTGAGATATCCGCGAAAGGTCTGCTCCCGCGAAGAGCTGCTCAACGCGTGTCTGCCGGAAGGGGATACGCTCGACAGAACGGTCGACAGCCATATGAGCAAGTTGCGTAAAAAACTGGAGCTTGCCGGCCTCTATGGTGTTCCCGAGAGCATCAGAGGCATGGGCTACCGGCTTGGGGAAAAGAAATGAACAAAGAGTCTGTTCTGAGCCGTCAGATCTTAACGTATATGCTGTTGCTGACGTTTACGATCATTGCCATCGCCATACTCGGCTCCTGGTTTTTTTACTCCTTTATTCTGGATCACCTCCCGGGCGGCCCTGCTGCGGGCGATGACGAGCAGATGACGATGTGGGACTGGGTATGGATTGGGACCGCGACTACGATCAGTATGATTATTGCCCTCTTTTTCACGGTCAAACTGTCATCGCGGATCCTCACCCCGCTAAACGCGGTAGCGTCCAGCCTGAAAAAGATTTCTCAGGGCGATCTGGACGCCCGGGCATTCTGCGCCAGTTCCCGGCTGGGTGAGATCAATCACCTGGTGACGGATTTCAATGAAATGGCGGAAAAACTACAGACGCTGGATATTCAGAGGAAATCCTGGAATGCCGCTATTGCGCATGAGCTGAGAACCCCTGTCACGATCTTACGCGGACGGCTTCAGGGGTTGGTTGACGGCGTTTTTACCCCGGATCCGGTGCTGTTTAATAATCTTCTCAAACAGACGGAAGGGTTAACCCGCCTGATTGAAGATCTCCGGGTTATCAGTTCGGATGGCGGGGCGGGATACACGTTATGCCAGTCAAGAACGGATCTAAAAGGGACAATACAGAACGCACTCGATACGTTCATGCCCGAGTTCAGCCGTAAGGCGTTTACCGTCAATACAGACCTGAGGGAGCAGCAGTGCGTATTCGATCCATTACGCATCAATCAGTGTTTGACCGTTTTATTTGATAATGCCTTACACTATTCAACCTCGCGCACGCTCATCGTGAAAAATGGCGTTTCTGATAAAGGCAATTTTATCCTTATTCAGGACGGGGGACCGGGCATCCCCAGAGAGTTTCATGATTTCCTGTTTCAGCCCTTTCAGCGCGATAATGGCGCCAGACATGTGAACCCGGAAGGCTGTGGTTTGGGCTTGTCGGTGGTAAAAGCCATCATGCTGGCTCATGGTGGCGATGTTACCTATACCTTATCGACGCAAAACCACTCGATATTTAAACTCACCTGGCCCGACTCGTGAGCTTCAGCGGCAGGTCAAATGTGCCTGCCGGCGATAAATGCCATATTTTTCCTAACTTAGCATCCCACTCCTGCGGGGTAATCGTCAGCTTACCGCGTCTCGGGCTTAAGGTTATTTCGCTGAAATAGATTTCATCTTTTTTTAGCATAAGGTCAACGCGGCAGTAGTCAATTCCATCCGCCAGCTCCTGGGAGGCCAACAAAGCCTGGCGGAATAAGAGCGGTTCGCCTGGTTCTGCTGAAGTATTTGGATATTCCATCCGGAAGGGTTGTAAGTTCCAGTACCTGTCATAAACGTTGATAAACCCTTTGCCGTTATCATCCGTAAAATCCGCTTCTACATAGTGGGCAACGCCGTGAAAACAATGGATCCTCAGCATTTCGGGCGTTGTGTTCCTGTCAGCATCGTCGAAGAGATCGACAAACGGCTCGCAAAGTATACTCGGCGTAATGTTTTTGTACTGCCATTCGCGCGTGGTGTAGTAAAGATTTTTCTTTAACGCGAGGCTCAGCTTTTTACACGCTTCTTTTTCATTAAATTGCGCTTTGTTTGTACATATTATTGTGCTGCCGCTGTCATGGTTGCACTTAAGGACGAATTTGTCAGGAAGAACTGAAAAATCAATCTGCGACGGCCTGGTATAAACGCCGATTAATGGCACCGTTTTCACGCGCGTTGTTCTGGAGGAAACGTATGCCCGAACGGCGAGTTTATCGGCAAGCATCGTGTAGAAGTTATTATGGTCATAGACCAGACGATGACATATTTTTTCACTCAACGTCGTGGGCGAGTTAATGTCAGGGGTTTCCCCGGTTGTTTTCTTAAGCCTCACGGTATGAAAATGCAGGTCCGTCATTAAAAATGAGCGGCATTTTCTGATGAGATACTCTGTGTATTTTAAAATGTAAGTGGCGGTGTTCATTTCTTCTCCTCCGTAATGTCCGGATATTCTGGAGAAGAACTGTTGATTGATATTGCTTAAAATATGGAGCAGGGATGGAGACGAAAAATTAAAGGATTAAATAGCGCACGCAGGCTATTTAATCCTTAATTTAGTGGGGCAATTTGTGTTGAGCGTCGCGCTTAGCGGTCCTTTCTCCACGCATCGGCGGTTAATGCTTCACCAAAATGACCGGCAATCAGCCGTTTTGTCAGCTCATGAAGCGGGGAGGCCATCACATCCGCCGTGCTGCCGCGCTCGACGACTTCCCCCTGGTGCATGACCATCACCTGATCGCTGATGTGCTTCATCATTCCCAGATGCTGGGTGACGTAGATATACGAGATCCCCTGTTTTTCCTGCAATTCCAGCATCAGGTTAATCAGCTGCGAGCGCATCGACATATCCAGCGAGGCAAGCGCTTCATCCGCAATGATCACTTTTGGCCGCAAAATCAACGCACGCGCCAGGCCCAGGCGCTGTTTCTGGCCGGGGGCCAGCATATGCGGGTAGTAGCTTTCGTGATCCGGCAACAGCCCAACCATACGCAGGGTTTCAAATACGCGCTTACGGCGCGCCTCTGGCTCCAGGTCGGTGTTCAGGCGCAGCGGAAAATCGAGGATCTGAGAGATGCGCTGGCGCGGGTTAAGCGAGGTTGAGGGATCCTGGAAAATCATGCGGATGCGCTGGCTGCGAAAAGAGTAATCGCCGAACGTCAGAGGATGATCGTCAATCAACACTTCGCCTGCAGTGGGTTCAACCATGCCGGCGAGCATTTTCGCCAGGGTGGATTTCCCGGAACCGTTCTCGCCGATGATCGCCAGGGTCTGTTTTTCACGCAGCGTAAAGCTCAGCGGCTTCACCGCGTCGACAGTTTGACGATGAAACAGCCCCGTACGGTAGCGAAAGGTCTTACTCAGGTTGCGAACTTCCAGTAAGGTTTCGACCATTTCACTCTCTCTCCATGTTCAGCGGGAAATGACAGGCGTACAGATGATTCTTGGCCCCGGTCAGGCGTGGCGTCTCGATACATTTACGCTGAGCATAGGGGCACCTTGGCCCCAGACGACAGCCTATCGGCAGGGATTCCAGCAGCGGAATCGCCCCCGGCAGGGTATTTAGGCGGCTCTTATGCGGCATCGCGCTGCCAAAATCCGGAATGGCGCGGATAAGCGCCTGCGTATACGGATGATGCGGCGCGCCGATCAGATCTTCACTCGGCGCGGTTTCGACCGTTTGCCCGCAGTACATGACGTCAATTTTATCCGCCCATTTGCTGAGCATTTGCAGGTCATGGCTGATCAGCAAAATGGTGGTGTTGTTATTCTGGTTGAGACGCGACAGCAGGCGGAAAATTTGCGCCTGCGTGGTGGGTTCCATCGCGTTGGTGGGCTCATCCGCAATCAGCAAACGCGGCTGATTTGCCAGCGCGATGGCAATCATCACTTTCTGACATTCGCCGTCGGTCAGCTCATAGGGGAAGCTGCGCATCGCATCTTTGTGATCTTTGATCCCAACGCGGTGTAAAAGCTCGATGGCGCGGCGCTTGCGCCAGCCAACGCGTTGCCACCAGCGGCCTTTATAGGTCCAGCCGGGAATGTTCTGCATGAGCTGTTTACCCACGCGTTCGGACGGGTCGAGACAGGACTGCGGCTCCTGGAAAATCATCGAGACGTTATGCCCGACAAGC
Source organism: Enterobacter cloacae complex sp. ECL352 (assembly GCF_020149545.1). Taxonomy (NCBI): domain Bacteria; kingdom Pseudomonadati; phylum Pseudomonadota; class Gammaproteobacteria; order Enterobacterales; family Enterobacteriaceae; genus Enterobacter; species Enterobacter cloacae complex sp. ECL352. Next base: position 227,592 of record NZ_CP083709.1, on the reverse strand, counting down.
TTTCTCCGCTCGCGGGGGGAGAGACGCAGCAGATCGATATCGTCAAAACGCATACGGTCTGCCGTCACGCGCCAGTTGTCTTTCGCCACGCCGCAGATAGCCTTGGCAATCAGGCTTTTTCCCGAGCCGGATTCCCCCACCAGCCCGCGAATTTCACCCTCCGCAAGGGTGATGCTGATGCGATCGACGGCTTTAACCCAGCCTTCACCGGTTTTGAATTCGATAGTGAGGTTGCGAATATCAAGAAGCGGCATTATTGCACCCCCGCGTTAATGGCACGGCGAATACCGTCGCCCAGCAGGTTGATAAGCAGCACGCTCACCATAATGGCCGCACCCGGCAGCATGACCGTCCACGGTGCCACGTAGATCAACTCCAGCGCGTCGCCGAGCATCGCACCCCATTCGGGCGACGGCAGCTGTGCACCGAGGTCGAGAAAGCCGAGCGCCGCGATGTCCAGGATCGCCATCGACAGGGCGCGGGTGATCTCAGTGACCAGCCCGGCGGCGATGTTGGGCAGCACGGCAAACCACAGAATGTTGAAGGTCGTCGCGCCGTCCAGACGCGCGGCGACGACGTACTCTTTTTCCAGCTCATCATGCACCATGCTGTAAACCGAGCGCACGATGCGGGGCAGGATAGCCAGCCAGACGGCGAACATGGCATGCGACAGATGCGGACCGGCAAAGGCAACAACAATGATTGCCAGCAGCAGGGATGGAATCGACAGCAGCGTATCCAGAATGTGGTTAAGGACCGCCGAACGCAGGCCATGGGTGGATCCCGCAAAAATACCGAGCGCCAGCCCGCAGATCGTAGCCGCGAGCGTCACCACAAATGCGCCGCCGACCGTCGGGGCTGCACCGCTCAACAGGCGGCTCAACACGTCACGTCCGAGGTCGTCCGTTCCCAGGAAGAAAGAGACTTCACCGTAGCGCGACCAGGACGGTGGCAGCAGCTGATAGCCAAGGAACTGCTGGTCGATGCCGTACGGCGCAAACCACGAGCCAAAGACGCAAAGCAACACCAGGCCGGCGCAGCCGTAAAGGCCGATCATCGCCGTGGTGTCACCATAGAATTTACGCCACACGGTACGCAGCACGCCGGGCGTGCGCTTTTCACTGTATACGCTATCGTAAGGCATACCATTCCTTATGCTTCAATGGGTTAGCCATGGCACCCAGAATATCGGACAACACGTTAACAATAATCACCAGCGAACCAATCACCATCACGCCCGCAGAAATAGCGGCATAGTCCTGCTGGCGGATGGCGTTAATCAGCCATCGCCCCAGGCCTGGCCAGCTAAAGACCATCTCGGTAATCATCGCCAGCGTTAGCATGGTGGAAAACTGTAATCCCAGACGCGGAATTACCGGCGGCAGCGCGTTGTGCAGGACGTTGCGGCGCAGTATGGTCAGGCGTGACAACCCGCGCGTGGCCGCGGCTTTGACGTAGTTCTGGTCAAACACCTCGATAGTGCTCAGGCGCATCAGGCGGATCACTTCGGTTGTTGGCGCAACCGCCAGCGTCAGCACCGGCAATACCATATGGCGCACGGCGCTGACGATCATCTCATGGCGCCACACCGAATCGGACAGCCATGCGTCAATGATGGCAAAACCCGTCACCGTTTTCACCGTATAGAGTAGGTCAAAACGACCCGAAACCGGCAGCCAGCCCATCGTCAGCGAGAAGAACAGCGTCAGCAGCAGCGCCAGCCAGAATACCGGGATGGAAAAGCCGAACAGGGCGAGGGCGCTGATAAACTTATCCTGCCATTTGTTGCGATAGATCCCGGCCAGCATACCCACGGGGATCCCGACCATCAGGGCAAAGCCGAAGGCCAGAATGCACAGCTCCATCGTGGCCGGGAAAACCTCTTTCAACTGCTGGGAAATCAGCTGTCCGTTAATGCTGGACACGCCGAAATCCCAGTGCAGCAGCCCGTTAAACCAGAACAGCCAGGCATCCCACAGCGACGACCCCTGGAGCGGGGCGTGGGGCGTGAAATAGCTCAGGCTGAAGCCGACAAAGTTCAGGAAAAAGAGCGTCACCAGCAGCAAAAGGAGCCGACGTAAGGTAAAAATAATCATGGTTTTTTCACCTCTTGTTCTTTTTCACGCGACACGCCGGCGAACGAGGCGTTGCCGAACGGACTCAGCACCAGGCCTTTAATATCGTAACGATAGGCCTGAAGACGCAGGGAAGAGGCCAGCGGCAGCACCGGCAGCTCCTGGGCAAGGATCTTCTGCGCTTCATCATAGGCGTCGATGCGTGAGGCCAGCTGCTGGGAAGCCAGCGCTTTTTGCAGCACGGCGTCAAACTCCCGGTTACACCAGTGGGCGTAGTTGGTCTGCGAATTTATCGCCGCACAGCTCAGCAGCGGCCGGAAGAAACTGTCCGGATCGTTACTGTCGGTCGCCCAGCCGGTCAGGGTTAAATCATGATTCATGTCCATCAGGCGCGCCTCCTGGAAACGGCCCTCAACCGGTACGATGATCACCTTAACGCCCACCTGCGCCATATCTGCCTGCAGCAGTTCGGCGGTCTTGAGCGGGCTCGGGTTCCACGCCTGGGAGCTGGTTGGCACCCAAAGCTGCAAAGTGAGGTTTTCCGCCCCCAGCGCCTTCAGCTGTTCACGCGCTTTTGCCGGATTGTATTCCGTAATTTTAGCTTCACCGTCATAGGCCCACGAGGCGCGCGGTAAAATTGAGGCGGCGGTTTCCGCCGTGCCGTAGTAGATCGACTGCATCAAACGCTGGTTGTTAATCGCCAGCGCCAGAGCGTGGCGTACGGCAGGGTTATTCAACGGCGGCTTATCCGTGTTAAAGGCCAGATAAGCGATATTCATGCCGGGGCGTAACGTCAGGCGCAGGCGCGGATCGTCACGCAAAATCGTGAGCTGGCTGGCCGCGGGCCAGGCGAGCACGTCGCACTCCCCGGTGAGCAGTTTCGACAGACGTCCCGTTCCACCTGAACCGAGATCGACCACCACCTGCGGCATCAGCGGGGTGCCGCGCCAGAAATGCTCATGACGCTGCAGACGAATATACTGCCCGGCGCGGTATTCAGCGAGCTGGAACGGACCGGTGCCGACCGGCTGACGATCGAGTAACTCCTGACGATCTTTTTTCGTCAGGGTCGCCGCGTATTCAGCAGACATGACTGACGCATAGTGGGTCGCCAGATGCCAGAGGAAGGAGGCATCCGGGCGCGTCAGCGTAAATTCAACCGTCCGATTGTCCAGCTTGCGCACGCTTTTGACGGTGTCAGCAAACTGCAGGCTGTCGAAATAGGGGAAATTATCCCCGTTAACGTTATGCCACGGGTGGTTGCGGTTAAAGATACGCTGGAAGGTGAAGACCACGTCATCTGCGTTCAGCCTGCGCGTGGGGGTAAACCAAGGCGTGCGCTGAAACGCGACGTCATCGCGCAGGTGAAAACGGTAGGTTGCGCCGTTATCCAGCACTTCCCAGCTTTCCGCCAGCTCAGGCACCAGACGGTAGGTGTATGGGTCAACATCAAGCAGACGGTCGTAAAGCTGCGCGGCCAGGGTATCCACGATCAGGCCGCTGCCCGCTTTTTGCGGGTTGAAGGTATCCACCTGGCCGCTTACGCAATAGACAAAGCCGCTGTCACGAATGTCAGGCTGGGGAGTTTGCCCGGGCGCGGCAAAGGCCAGGCTGCTAAACAGACCGAGTGCTAAAAAGGACGATAAAACCAGACGCATAATTTTTAAGGTTTTTAGGTTCGATCTGCAAAGTGTATCGCACTTACGCCTGCTTCGTAAAAATGTCTGCAGGTAAGTGCTGATATTGTCAGCGCATTTGATGCTTTTTGAGCAATGCCCTTAACTGATGGTAGGTCAGACCCAGCAGTTCAGCCGCCCGTTTCTGGTTATATTTCGCCGTCTTCAGGCTTTGCTCCAGCAGCTGTTTCTCCTGATCGTTCTGGAACTGGCGTAAATCAAGGGGGAGAGTAGGGAGACCGCCTGAAGACGCTGGTGTGGGTAGCGGCGCTGCGCTGCGCTGAAAAGGATCGATAATGATATTGTCCAGCTCCGTCTCGCTGCTGCCGTGACGATAGACGGAGCGCTCCACGACGTTTTTCAGTTCACGGATATTTCCCGGCCAGTGGTAAGCCAGCAGCGTCTCTTGCGCATAATCGCTGAAGCCGGGGAACAGCGGCAGTCCGAGCTCTCGGCACATCTGAATCGCAAACTGGTCTGCCAGCAGCATGATGTCGCTTCTGCGCTCGCGCAGGGGTGGAAGCTGAACGACGTCAAAGGCCAGGCGGTCAAGCAGGTCGGCACGGAATTTCTCCTCCGCCACCATCTCCGGCAGGTTGGCGTTCGTGGCGCACACCAGGCGTACGTTAACCTGCAGCGGCTGGCTGCCGCCGACGCGCTCCAGCTCGCCGTACTCAATCACGCGCAGCAGTTTTTCCTGCACCAGCATGGGCGCGGTGGCCAGCTCATCCAGAAACAGCGTACCGCCGTCGGCGCGCTCAAAGCGTCCGGGATGGCGTTTCTGGGCGCCGGTAAACGCCCCCGCTTCATGGCCGAAGAGCTCGGTGTCGAGCAGGTTTTCATTCAGCGCCGCGCAGTTAAGGGAAATGAAGGGGCCATCCCAGCGCCCGGAGAGGTAATGCAGACGGTTGGCTATCAGCTCTTTCCCCGTTCCGCGTTCACCGACGATCAGCACCGGTTTATTGAGCGGCGCCAGGCGAGAGACCTGTTCCAGCACTTCGAGAAAGCTGTTTGCTTCGCCGAGTAAATTGTCTTTGTATCCGGGCATGATGAAATTAACCACTCCTTAGCGATATTCACCAGGGAAGAATAGTCTGTTGCTGCGCAAAAATCAATCAGACTCTGAAAAATCAATAAGATAAAAACCTGGCATGATGTTTGTATTATCCGTACAGCAGGGCATCGCCCGATAACAGAACTATGAGGATTTGATTATGGGTATTTTTTCTCGTTTTGCCGACATCGTGAACGCCAACATCAACTCACTGCTTGAGAAAGCGGAAGATCCGCAGAAGCTGGTACGTCTGATGATTCAGGAGATGGAAGACACGCTGGTTGAAGTGCGTTCAACCTCTGCCCGCGCGCTGGCGGAGAAAAAACAGCTTACGCGTCGTATTGATCAGGCAACCGCTCAGCTGAACGAATGGCAGGAAAAAGCGGAGCTGGCGCTGCGTAAAGACAAAGAGGATCTGGCCCGTGCGGCGCTGATCGAAAAACAGAAGCTGGCTGATATGGTCGCGACGCTCGAGCATGAAGTCACGCTGGTGGACGACACGCTCACCCGTATGAAGAAAGAGATTGGTGAGCTTGAAAACAAACTGAGCGAAACCCGCGCGCGTCAGCAGGCGCTGACCCTGCGTCACCAGGCGGCAAGCTCTTCCCGCGACGTGCGTCGTCAGCTGGACAGCGGTAAGCTTGATGAAGCGATGGCGCGTTTTGAATCGTTTGAACGTCGTATCGACCACATGGAAGCGGAAGCCGAAAGCCACGGCATCGGCAAGCAGAAGTCGCTGGATCAACAGTTCGCCGATCTGAAGGCTGATGATGAAATCAGCGAGCAGCTGGCGGCACTTAAAGCCAAAATGAAGCAAGACAACCAATAATAATTCCTGCGGCACCTGAGCGTGCCGCCTCATAAGACAAGGAGTACACATGAGCGCGCTTTTTCTGGCCATTCCCCTGACAATTTTCGTGCTGTTCGTTTTGCCGATTTGGCTATGGCTGCACTACAGCAACCGTTCTTCTCGGGGCGAACTCTCCCAGAGTGAACAACAGCGTCTGGTACAGCTCTCCGACGAGGCGAACAAAATGCGCGAACGCATTCAGGCGCTGGAAGCCATCCTGGATGCTGAGCATCCAAACTGGAGGGACCGTTAATGTCTGGACTGAATCTGAACAAAAAGCTGTGGCGTATTCCACAGCAGGGCATGGTGCGCGGCGTTTGTGCCGGGCTGGCTCACTATCTTGATGTCCCGGTCAAGCTGGTCCGCGTGGTCGCGGTGCTATCGATCTTCTTTGGCCTGGCGTTTATTACCCTGGTGGCATACATCGTCCTGTCGTTTGTTCTTGACCCGATGCCGGAAGTAGAACTGGCTGCGGAGGGAGCCCCGACCAGCAGCGATCTTCTCAATGCCGTTGATGAGCAACTCGCCGCCGGTGAGAAGCGGCTACGGGAAATGGAACGCTATGTCACGTCGGATACCTTTACGCTGAGAAGTCGCTTTCGTCAGCTTTAAGAGAGAGATGAGATGAAACAACACTGGCAACAGGCCGGTCAGAAGGTAAAACCCGGCCTGAAAATCGCAGGTAAACTGGTCCTGCTGACCGCGTTACGGTTCGGCCCGGCAGGCGTGGCGGGTTGGGCGATCAAATCCGTTGCCCGCAAACCGGTCAGAATGGTGCTGGCCGTGGCGCTCGAACCACTGCTGCAAAAGGTGGCAAAACGGCTTTCTCGCCGTTACTTATCCCAATAATTCCTGCTGGCGTTAGCCCTTTCCCTGACGGGGGAGGGACTGGCGACGGTTAACCGCATTTCCTCTTTTCCGGGTTCTTTCTTTGCGGCAGCTCACAATATTGCGCTGAGCTGCTTTGCAATCACCTTTTTCTCCTTTCTGGTCCGTTGACAGATATTTTTCATGGGAGTAGATTGCCACTCCGTGGGACCGCTACCATGGAAAATGAAATGAATACAAAAATTAAAGAACTCATTAATCTTGTTTACGGGGAAACGTTTTCTGATGCCCATCTTAATGTGCTGCTGGAAAATATTGGAAATGCCGCTTCTGTTATTACGGAAAAACGTAAAACGGGTTGGGATGAAAAAGACGTTGTCCTGATTACCTATGCCGATCAGTTTTCAGCGAAAGGGGAGAAGGCGCTACCGGTGTTTACACGTTTTTATAACAGGTGGCTTTCTCGTTCTTTTTCTCATGTTCATCTCTTGCCTTTTTATCCATGGTCTTCGGACGACGGTTTTTCTGTTATCGATTATCACGAGGTTGCACTGGAAACCGGAACGTGGCGAGACGTTGCTGAATTAAAACAGTCAGCCAGTTTAATGTTCGATTTCGTATGCAACCATATGTCAGCCAAAAGCAAATGGTTCGCTAATTACCTGAAGAAAATGCCAGGATATGAAGATTTCTTTATTTCTGTCGATCCTGAAACAGACTTATCCGCGGTGACGCGTCCGCGTGCCTTACCGCTTCTTACACCTTTCACGCTGCATGACGGCAGCGTGCGACACCTGTGGACCACCTTCAGCGAGGACCAGGTCGATCTCAATTTCGCCTCTCCGCAGGTGCTGATCGCGATGGTCGACGTGCTGCTGCATTACCTGATTGAAGGGGCGCGATACATTCGTCTGGATGCGGTGGGATTCATGTGGAAAATACCCGGAACAAACTGCATCCACCTTGAGCAAACCCACCAGCTCATCCAGCTTTTCCGCGCGATTACCGAGGCTGTCGCCCCTGGAACGGTGATTATTACCGAGACGAACGTTCCGCATAAAGATAACGTTGCTTACTTCGGTGACGGCGAAAATGAAGCGCAGATGGTTTATCAGTTCTCTTTGCCCCCGCTGGTGCTGCATGCGGTGCATTCTCAGGACGTCGGGACGCTGAGCCAGTGGGCAGCGTCGCTGACGTTGCCTTCCACGAAAACCACCTGGTTTAACTTCCTGGCCTCGCATGACGGGATTGGTCTGAATCCGTTACGCGGAATTTTACCCGAGTCGGAAATCCTCTCGCTTGTGGAAAAACTTCAGGCTGAAGGGGCGTTGGTTAACTGGAAAAATAACCCGGATGGTACACGCAGTCCTTATGAAATTAATGTGACCTATCTGGATGCTTTAAGTACGCGTGACAGTCTTGATAGCCAACGGATTGCCCGGTTTATTCTGGCGCATGCCGTCCTTTTAAGCTTCCCCGGCGTGCCTGCGGTTTATATCCAGAGCATTCTCGGTTCCCGTAATGATTATGCAGGTGTTGAACGCCTGGGATACAACCGTGCGATTAATCGTGAGAAATACACGGCAGGGCAAATTGATAGCCTGCTTGAAGATAAAAATAGCCTGCGTTCTCAGGTCTATTGCTCGTTAAGCCAGTTAATCACGCTGCGTCGGGCGGAGAAAGCATTCCATCCTGACAGTGAAGCTTATTTCAGTGCGTCAGGTAAACATGTTTTAAAAATCGTTCGCGTGGCGGATTGTGGTGAGAAAGTAACGGCGCTGTTTAATTTCAGTGATGGCATTCAAACGGTGGAATCCGATATTCATTCCGGAACGGAGTTGATTTCCGGGAAAGATATTACAGATAAAACGCTGACCCTATATCCATGGCAGGTGTTGTGGATTAAAGAAAACTAAAAAGGACCTTAAAAATGAAAATGCCCAGAATTGTGCTGATTTCAGCACTGGTTTCGTGCGCCTTGTTATCAGGATGCAAGGACGACAAAAAGTCTGCTGTCACCATTGAGTTTATGCACTCGTCAGTCGAGCAGGAGCGCCAGGCGGTTATCACGAAGCTTATCGAAAAGTTCGAGAAAGAGAACCCCGGCATCACGGTGAAACAGGTGCCGGTCGAAGAGGATGCCTACAACACCAAGGTTATTACGCTCGCCAGAACGGGCGCGCTGCCAGAGGTGATTGAAGTCAGCCATGACTACGCGAAAGTCATGGACAAGGAACAGCTGCTGGATCGCAAAGCTATCGGCGAAGCCATTAAAGCGGTAGGCGAGGACACCTTCTATGACGGCATCTTGCGTGTTGTTCGTACGGAAGACGGTTCTGCCTGGACGGGTGTGCCAGTCAGTGCCTGGCTATCCGGCGTCTGGTATCACAAAGATGCACTGGCTGCGGCGGGTATCCAGGAGCCGCATAACTGGGCGCAGCTGCTGAAAGCCAGCCAGAGCCTTAACGACCCGGCCAAAAAACATTACGGCATTGCGCTGCCCACCGCCGAAAGCGTGATGACGGAGCAGGCATTCTCCCAGTTTGCGCTTTCCGGCGGCGCGAACGTTTTTGATGCCAAAGGGAACGTCAACATCGATACCCCTGAAATGGCAAAAGCCCTGGAGTTTTATAAAGATCTGGCCGCGACCACCATGCCGGGTTCAAACGACGTCATGGAGATCAAAGATGCCTTCATGAACGGTTCTGCGCCGATGGCGGTTTACTCCACCTACATCCTTCCGGCGGTATTCCAGGACGGAAACCCTGCCAACCTGGGCTTCGTCGTCCCAACAGAAACCTCTTCTGCCGTTTACGGCATGGTCACGTCGCTGACGATCACCACCGGTCAAACCGAAGATGAGACTCAGGCGGCTGAAAAGTTTGTGACCTGGATGGAGCAGGCTCAAAACGCAACCGACTGGGTCATGATGTCGCCCGGCGCGGCACTGCCGGTGAACAAGCTGGTGGTGGGTACCGATACCTGGAAAAACAACGATGTGATCAAAGCGTTTGGACAACTGCCTTACGAACTGATTGCGCAGTTCCCGAATGTGCAGGTGTTTGGCGCGGTGGGGGACAAAAACTTCACACGCATGGGCGATGTTACCGGGTCCGGCATCATCAGTTCCATGGTGCATAACGTCACGGTGGGGAAAAAAGATCTCAGCAACACGCTTAGTAACAGCCAGAAGCGTCTGACCGATCTGATTTCACAACGATAGGAGCGCTCTGCGGAAGGAAATTATGAAGACGTTGTTTTCTGGTCGTTCAGATATGCCTTTCGCCATGCTGCTGTTGGCCCCCAGCCTGATTTTGCTGGGGGGCCTGGTGGCCTGGCCAATGATTTCCAATATTGAAATCAGTTTCTTACGTCTGCCGCTTAACCCGCGCATTAGCGCTGTGTTTGTCGGGCTGGATAATTACATTCGCATTCTCAGTGATGCAGCATTCTGGCACTCGCTGTGGATGACGTTCTGGTATACCGCGCTGGTGGTGATCGGCAGCACGGGGTTGGGGCTGGCGGTGGCGATCTTCTTTAACCGTGAATTCCGTCTGCGGAAAACGGCACGTTCACTGGTGATTTTGTCCTACGTCACCCCGTCCATTTCGCTGGTGTTTGCATGGAAATACATGTTCAACAACGGCTACGGCATTGTGAACTATCTGGGCGTTGACCTGCTGCATCTGTATGACCAGGCACCCCTGTGGTTCGACAATCCTGGCAGCAGCTTTGTGCTGGTGGTGCTGTTCGCCATCTGGCGCTACTTCCCGTACGCGTTCATTTCGTTCCTCGCGATTTTGCAGACCATTGATAAGTCGCTGTATGAAGCGGCGGAAATGGACGGCGCGAATGCCTGGCAGCGTTTTCGAATCGTTACGCTGCCCGCGATTATGCCGGTGCTGGCAACGGTGGTGACGCTTCGCACTATCTGGATGTTCTACATGTTTGCGGATGTCTACCTGTTGACGACCAAGGTCGATATTTTGGGCGTCTATCTCTACAAAACCGCATTCGCTTTCAATGATTTGGGTAAGGCAGCGGCGATCTCTGTCGTGCTGTTCGTGATCATCTTCGCGGTGATTCTGCTGACCAGAAAAAGGGTAAACCTCAATGGCAACAAATAAACGCGCACTGAGCCGTATTGGTTTTTATCTCGGGCTGGCGGTGTTTCTGGTCATCACGCTATTCCCGTTCTTCGTGATGCTGATGACGTCGTTTAAGAGTGCGAAAGAGGCGATATCGCTTAACCCGACCATTTTGCCGCAGGCGTGGACGCTGCAGCATTACGTCGACATCTTTAATCCGCTGATTTTCCCGTTCGTGGACTATTTCAAAAACAGCATGATGGTGTCGCTGACCTCCTCGGTGATTGCCGTATTTCTCGGCACGCTGGGGGCTTACGCCTTGTCCAAACTGCGTTTTAAGGGCCGCACGACGATCAATGCGAGTTTCTACACCGTCTACATGTTCTCCGGGATATTGCTGGTGGTGCCGCTGTTCAAAATCATCACTGCCCTTGGGATCTACGACACCGAGCTGGCGCTGATTATCACCATGGTGACCCAAACGTTACCGACAGCGGTGTTCATGCTGCGCAGCTATTTCGACACCATCCCGGACGAAATCGAAGAAGCCGCGATGATGGACGGCCTTAACCGCCTGCAAATCATCTTTCGCATCACCGTGCCGCTGGCGATTTCCGGGCTCGTGTCGGTGTTTGTCTACTGCTTCATGGTGGCGTGGAACGACTATCTGTTTGCGTCCATTTTCCTGTCCAGCGCCAGCCATTTCACCTTGCCGGTTGGGCTGAACACGCTCTTTAGCACGCCAGATTATATCTGGGGTCGCATGATGGCGGCATCGCTGGTGACGGCGCTTCCGGTTGTCATCATGTACGCCCTGTCTGAACGTTTTATTAAAAGTGGTTTGACCGCCGGTGGCGTGAAGGGCTGAGGCGGCCAATTTTAACAAGGAGTCAGTCATGAAAAAATTAGTTGCGACAGCGCCTCGTGTAGCGGCGCTGGTGGAATATGAAGATCGTCCGGTTGCCGTCCATGAAGTGAAAATTCGCGCCCGCTTTGGCGCGCCGAAACACGGTACCGAAGTGGTGGATTTCCGCGCCGCCAGTCCGTTTATCGATGAAGAGTTCAATGCGGAGTGGCAGATGTTTACCCCGCGTGAAGAGGGGGCGGCCCGCGGGATCGAATTCGGTAAGTTCCAGCTGGGCAATATGATTGTTGGCGAGATTATCGAATGCGGTGCTGACGTCACGGAATACCAGATCGGCGACAGCGTCTGCTGCTACGCACCGCTGCAGGAAACGGTGATCGTTAACGCGGTGAATAACTATAAGCTGCGCAAAATGCCGCAGGGCGCCTCCTGGAAAAACGCCGTTTGCTACGATCCGGCGCAGTTCGCCATGAGCGGCGTGCGTGATGCCAACGTCCGCGTGGGCGACTTTGTTGTCGTGGTCGGTCTGGGAGCCATTGGGCAAATTGCGATCCAGCTGGCGAAAAAAGCCGGTGCGTCAATCGTCATCGGCGTCGACCCTATCGAACACCGCTGTGAGATTGCCCGCCGTCATGGGGCAGACCACTGTCTGAACCCAATCGGCACCGATGTCGGTCTGGAAATCAAAAAGCTGACCGGGAAGCAGGGCGCGGACGCGATCATCGAAACCAGCGGCTTTGCAGATGCGCTGCAGTCCGCGCTGCGCGGGCTCGCCTATGGCGGCACTATCTCCTACGTAGCCTTCGCGAAACCGTTCGCGGAAGGCTTTAACCTCGGCCGCGAAGCGCATTTCAATAACGCGAAGATTGTCTTCTCCCGCGCCTGTAGCGAACCCAACCCGGATTACCCGCGCTGGAACCGTAAACGTATTGAAGAGACCTGCTGGGAACTGCTGATGAACGGCTATCTAAATTGTGAAGATCTCATCGACCCGGTCGTCACCTTCACCACCAGCCCGGAAAGCTACATGAAGTATGTCGATCAGCACCCGGAACTGAGCATCAAAATGGGCGTCACTTTTTAAGCTAAGGAAAGCAAAACATGAAAATCGCAACACAAAATCAGGCCTTTTTCCCGGTCAGTATCATGGAGAAATTTCAGTACATCAAAGCGATGGGTTTTGATGGCTACGAAATTGACGGCAAGCTGCTGGTGGAAAACCTCGCCGAGGTAAAAGCGGCGATTAAGGCCACCGGTCTGCCGGTGACGACGGCCTGCGGCGGATACGATGGCTGGATTGGCGACTTCATCGAAGAACGTCGTCTGAACGGGTTAAAGCAGATTGAACGTATCCTGGAAGCGCTGGCGGAAGTGGGCGGCAAGGGCATTATCGTGCCTGCTGCCTGGGGGATGTTTACCTTCCGTCTGCCGCCAATGACCTCCCCACGCAGCCTGGACGGTGACCGCAAAGCCGTAAGCGCCTCCCTGCGCTGTCTGGATGAGGTGGCGGCGCGCACCGGAACGACCGTCTATCTGGAGCCGCTGAACCGCTATCAGGATCACATGATCAACACCCTGGCTGACGCGCGCCGCTATATCGAAGAGAACGGCCTGAAGCACGTGCAGATCATCGGCGATTTCTATCATATGAACATCGAAGAAGACTCGCTGACGGATGCGCTGCATCAGCACCGCGATCTGCTGGGCCATGTGCACATCGCAGATAACCACCGCTACCAGCCGGGCAGCGGCAGCCTCGATTTTGCCAGCCTGTTCGCTCAGCTGCGTGCGGATAACTACCGGGGTTACGTGGTGTATGAGTGCCGTGTTCGCGCCGAGGATCCGGCTCAGGCATACCGGGACTCGCTCACTTACTTGCGTAAATGCTAAGGATGTCGAGCGTGATGAGTGCTTCTACACCTTCGCCTCTGCGCGTCGCCATCATTGGTGCCGGACAGGTCGCGGATAAAGTGCATGCCTCGTATTACGCCACGCGCAGTGATGTTCAGATGGTGGCTGTCATGGACAGCCATCCTGAACAGGCTCGGGCGTTTGCGGAACGTCATGGTATTCCCTCGGTATGGCAGGATGCGCGAGAGATGCTCGAGGCGGTTAAGCCGGATGTGGTAAGCGTCTGTTCGCCTAACCGGTTCCATTTCGGGCACGTCATGGCCGCGCTGGAAGCAGGCTGCCACGTGATGTGTGAAAAACCGCCAGCTATGACGCCGCAGGAAGCCGATCGGATGCGCATGGCCGCGCGCAAGGCGGGAAAAGTGCTGGCGTATGATTTTCACCATCGTTTTGCTCTCGATACGCAACTGCTGCGTGAAGCTGTGATGAAGGGGGCGCTGGGAGAAATTTATTACACCACGGCGCAGGCGTTACGCCGCTGCGGGGTTCCCGGCTGGGGCGTCTTTACCAACAAAACGCTTCAGGGCGGTGGGCCGCTGATTGATATCGGCATCCATATGCTCGATGCCGCGATGTACGTGCTGGGGTTCCCGGCGGTAAAAAAGGTGACGGCACACAGCTTCCAGAGGCTGGGAAATCGTAAAAGCAGCGGCCAGTTTGGCGAGTGGGATCCCACGCAGTTTACCGTTGAAGATGCCCTGTTTGGCACCATTGAATTTTGCAACGGCGGCATTCTGCGTCTGGACACGTCGTTTGCGCTCAATATCCGTGAACAATCCATCATGAACGTCGCATTCTGCGGCGAAAAGGCTGGCGCCATGCTGTTCCCGGCGCACATCTACAACGACGAAGCCGGTACTTTAGTCACCCTCACGCAGCGTGAAGAGGCTGACGATCGGCGTCATATGCGCAGTATGGATGCCTTCGTACGGCATGTGCAGGGAGAACCCGTCATGATCGCTGATGCGGAGCAGGGGCTGGTTATCCAGCAGCTCGTCGCCGCGCTGTATGAATCAGCAGAAACAGGGGAAAGCGTGACGTTATGCTAAACGTGTCTGTATTAACCGACCCGGACTTTTGTCCACACAGCCTGAATAAATACGCCTCCATCATGGCCTGCGGTAATGGCTACATGGGGATCCGGGCTGCGCACGAAGAAGATTACACCCAGCAAACCAGAGGCATGTATCTTGCGGGCCTCTATCATCGTGCTGGTCGCAACGAGACCACTGAGCTAATCAATCTGCCGGATATCATCGGTATTGATGTTGAGCTGGATAGCGTCAATTTCACGCTCCTGTCAGGCGAAATCCTCGAGTGGCGGCGCGAGCTGGCGTTTGCTAATGGCGAGCTTCGTCGCAGCGTCGTCTGGCGCTCGCCTGACGGGAAACGCTATCGTCTGGAGAGCCGTCGCTTTGTGTCGCTAGACCAGTTGCCCTTAGTGGCCATGCAGCTTTCGATTACACCGCTCGATGCCGCCACGCAGGCCGTGGTGCAAACCGGCATTGACGCAACGCAAACGAACAGCGGCAGACAGCATCTGGATGAAGTGTCGGTCAGAGTGTTCGACCAGCAATATATGCAGGGCGTATATGAAACGCAGGACCGCGCGTCTGAGATTGTTGTTTCAGCGTATTGTCAGCTCTCAGCGAAGAGCGACAGCTGTTTCACCGCCAAAAATCGTCGTCTCAGCGTTCATCATTCGCTGACGATCGCTAAGGGTGACACTGTCACGCTTGAAAAAATCGTCTGGGTGGCACATCGCAGCGATAAAGCACTGTCGCAGGCGTCTTTTGCCCGCAACGCGCTGGCCGATCTTAAGGTCTGTGCGGCAAGAGGCTACGACGCGTTGCTTGAGAGTTCGGCGTGTGCCTGGCAAGAGGTCTGGCGTAACGCTCGGGTGGAGGTGGACTCTACGGAACATCAGGATCAGATGGCGCTGGATTACGCCGTCTGGCATTTGACGACCATGACGCCAGCCCATGATGAGCGAAGCAGTATCGCCGCCAAAGGGCTGACGGGTGAGGGGTATAAAGGCCACGTCTTCTGGGATACCGAAATTTTCCTGCTGCCTTTCCATCTCTTCACCCGGCCCCAAATCGCCCGTAGCCTGCTGCGCTATCGTTGGCTCAACCTGGCCGGGGCGCGGGAAAAAGCCCGTCGCAACGGCTGGCCCGGCGCGTTGTTCCCATGGGAAAGCGCCGCCAGCGGGCTGGAAGAGACGCCGGAGTTCGCGGCTATCAACATCCGAACCGGTACGCGCCAGAAGGTGGCCTCCGCGCTGGCGGAACACCACATCGTGGCGGACATTGCCTGGGCCGTCGTCGCTTACTGGCAGGCGACGCACGATGATGCCTTTATGCGAAACGAAGGTCTGACGCTGCTGATGGAAACCGCCGCGTTCTGGATGGGCCGCGCGACGGAAATTAATGGTCGTCTCGAAATCCATGACGTTATCGGACCGGACGAATACACCGAGCATGTGAACAACAACGCGTATACCAACTATCTGGCCTGGCACAACGTCGCCTGCGCTCGCCAGTTTATGGCGATGTTTGGGCGCGAGGATGAAGGTTTTACGCAGAAAGCGACACGGTTCCTGACGTGCTTATGGCTGCCGGAGGCCAATTCAGACGGTGTGATCCCGCAGGATGATACCTTCATGGCCAAACCGGCCATCGATCTCAGCTGCTACAAAGCCAAAGCGGGTAAGCAGACCATTCTGCTCGATTATTCCCGCGCGGAAGTCAACGACATGCAGATCCTTAAGCAGGCTGATGTGGTGATGCTTACCTACCTGTTGCCGGAGCGGTTTACCCCGCAGCAGTGTGCCGCCAATCTGGCGTTCTATGAGCCCCGCACGATCCATGACTCTTCGCTGAGCAAGGCCATTCACGGCATTGTGACTGCCCGCTGTGGTGACGTCGAAGGTGCCTACGCCTTCTGGCGCGATGGCGTCGCCATCGATCTTGGGGACGACCCGCACAGCTGCGATGACGGAATTCACGCCGCTGCGACCGGCGCTATCTGGTCCGGCGTCATTCAGGGCTTTGCCGGTATGCAGATAGTGGATGGGGAGCTGCATCTTTCCCCCAGGTTGCCGGCCCACTGGCGAAGACTGGCATTCCCGCTGCGCTGGCGAAATGCAACGCTGCACTTCACCTGTGAAAACGAGGTGTTAACCATTGAAGCTTCGGCACCTTCCATGCTGACGCTGTGAGACAAGACGCTACACGTATCGGGGCGGACAGTTTGCGCTTATAAGGATTTTCTTGCACCTGTTAATGGGACCGCTACCAAGGAGAGGCGCCATGACGCTTAAGGCGGTTGTATTCGATCTGGACGGTGTGATCACCGATACCGCACACCTCCATTTTCTGGCCTGGCGTGCAGTGGCGGATGAAATCGGCATCACCTTCGACGAAGTATTTAACGAACAGCTGAAGGGCATTAGCCGCATGGATTCCCTGCAGCGCATCCTGAAGCATGGCGGGAAAGAGGAGATGTTCAGCCATGAGCAGTGCCTCGCGCTGGCGACGAAAAAGAACGCGCTCTATGTCCAGTCTCTGGCGTCGCTGACGGAGGATTCACTGCTTCCCGGTATTCGCGACGTGCTGGCGGATATCCGTGCGGCGAAGGTCAAAATTGGGCTCGCCTCCGTTTCCCTGAATGCCCCGGGGATCCTGCACGCGCTGGGCATTCATCAGGCCTTCGATTTTTGTGCCGATGCTTCCCGTATTCGCCGTTCAAAGCCAGACCCGGAGATCTTCCTTGCTGCCTGTGCAGGCCTGAATGTGCGTCCTGACGCGGCTATAGGTATCGAAGATGCACCTGCAGGCGTTGAGGCGATCAACGCGGCGGGAATGCTATCGGTTGGGATTGGATCTGGCCTGAACCATGCGGGTTTACAACTTCATTCAACGCGGGAACTGACCTGGAAATGCCTGACCGAGTTTTGGGCATCCCGGACGTATTGATAAGGAATTAACAATGGCTCAACTGTCCCTGAAACACATTCAGAAAATCTATGATAACCAGGTCCACGTGGTTAAGGATTTCAGTCTCGAAATCGAAGACAAGGAGTTCATCGTCTTCGTCGGGCCTTCGGGCTGCGGGAAATCCACGACGCTGCGCATGATTGCCGGTCTGGAGGAGATCAGCGCGGGTGAACTGATTATTGACGGGGTGTGCATGAATGACGTGCCCGCCAAGTCTCGCGATATCGCGATGGTGTTCCAGAACTATGCGCTTTATCCGCATATGACGGTCTACGACAACATGGCGTTCGGCCTCAAGATGCAAAAAATTGCGCCTGTGGTTATCGACGAGCGCGTTAACTGGGCGGCACAGATCCTCGGATTACGCGAGTACCTCAAGCGTAAACCGGGCGCGCTGTCCGGCGGTCAGCGACAGCGCGTGGCGTTGGGCAGGGCGATCGTGCGCGAAGCGGGTGTGTTCCTGATGGATGAACCGCTCTCCAACCTTGATGCCAAGCTTCGCGTGCAGATGCGGGCTGAAATCAGCAAGCTGCACCAGAAGCTCAACACCACGATGATTTACGTGACCCACGACCAGACGGAAGCCATGACGATGGCGACCCGCATCGTGATCTTAAAAGACGGCATTATTCAGCAGGTCGGCGCTCCGAAGCAGGTATACAACGAACCGGCAAACATGTTTGTTGCTGGGTTTATTGGATCGCCAGCCATGAACTTTATTCGCGGCGCTATCGACGATCGCTATTTCGTCACGGAAACGCTGCGTCTGGCGATCCCGGAAGACAAACTCGCTTCACTGAATGCCGCAGGGTATCAGCGCAAAGCGGTGGTATTTGGGATCCGCCCGGAAGATATTCTCACTTTGCAGAGCAGTGGTAATAATATCGCGGCGAAAGTCAGCGTAGCCGAACTGACCGGCGCGGAATTCATGCTTTACGCCACCGTTGGCGGTCATGAGCTGGTGGTTCGCGCTGGCGCGGCGAATGATTATGCCGCAGGGGATAATATCAATATCCAGTTCGATATGAATAAGTGCCATTTCTTCGACGCTGAAACCGAAGCGGCTATTAGATAAGAAAGGTGTTCGCCGGAAATGAAAATTTCCGGTTTTTTTGTTTGTTACTTATAAAGGGAAAATTAAATGAGTACTCTACTAAGAAGTGCTGCGCTCGTTCTGTGCGCAGGAGTTAGCTGTGCACAAGCATCAGAAGCAGCTAAACAGTGGGAATTTAATATTGGCGCAATGTATGAAATCGAAAACGTTGAGGGGCAGGGCGACGATAAAGATGGATTATATGAAGCTTCCGTATGGTTTAATGCAACCTGGGATGCGTGGACTATTTCGCTGGCAATGTATCAGGAGGGGCCGGTTGATTACAGCAGTATGACCCGTGGAACCTATTTCGATCGTCCTGAATTTCAATTACGCTATCGCTTTATCGGAACCGATAATTTCACCTTCGGTCTGACCGGCGGTTTCCGTAATTATGGTTATCACTTTAAAGATGAGCACGGTGCCAAAGACGGCAGCGCTAATATGCAGCGCTACAAAGTTCAGCCTGACTGGGATATTAAATTAACCGACGACTGGCGTTTTGGCGGCTGGTTTGCCATGTATCAGTTTGCTAACGATCTGCAAAAAACCGGCTATGCTGACAGCCGCGTTGAAACCGAAACGGGCTTTACCTGGACCATTAACGAAACCTTTGCGGCTAAAGTGAATTATTATTTAGAGCGCGGCTTCAATATGGACAGTTCCCGTAATAACGGCGAGTTTTCTACTCAGGAAATTCGTGCCTATCTGCCCATTTCGTTAGGCCAGACCACCTTAACGCCTTATACCCGCCTGGGGCTCGATCGCTGGTCGAACTGGGACTGGCAGGACGATCCTGAGCGTGAAGGACACGATTTCAACCGACTCGGTCTCCTCTACGCTTACGATTTCAATAATGGTTTATCCATGACGCTGGAATACGCCTATGAGTGGGAAAACCACGATGAAGGCGAGAGCGACCGCTTCCACTATGCGGGGGTTGGCGTAAACTACGCGTTCTGACCGACTGCACGCCAGGGGCAATACGCCCCTGGTTTTAGCGAAGGGAAGCAGCCAACAAAAAGTGGGTATCAACCAGCACTTTTTGCGGGGCGGGCTGACCCGCAATACGCCTGAAAAGAAGATCGCAGCTCTCTTCCCCCAGCTTTCGGGTGGGGATATCAAAGCCGCCAGGTGCGGGCGTTAAAATGAGAGACAGCATCGGGTCACTGTATCCGGCTATCACCACCTGCTCCGGGAGCATCAGGTTCAACTCATCCGCCGCGCGATAGAGGCTAAGTAACTTCATGCTGTCGGTAGCGAATACTGCATCAGGCGGCGTGGGTGAAGACAACAATTCCAGCGCTGCCGTAAGCGCACTCTCATGAGTATAACCGCCATCCCTGATCCAGACCGGGTTAAGGGCAATATGGTGTTTTTCCAGACTGGCTTTATAGCCCGCAAGGCGATCGATCGAAACATGATAATCAAGCGGGGCATGCAGACAGGCAATTTTACGGCGTCCGTTTTTAATAAAGGTTTCGGTCAGCGTGGCGCTGTCATGGAAATTATCCGTGTCGACGGAATAGATATTTTGATACTCACCTTCCACTTTACCGATAACCACCACCGGTACGCCATACGCATCCAGCGTGGTGAAAAAGGATTCATTTGCCGGTGAGCTCAGCATAATGATCCCTTTGATCATCTTCTGTTTTATTTTACTCACGCATTTCAGCAGATCGTCTTCGCTGCTTTTTGACGTTTGTAAAATAACGTCAAATCCTTCTTCTTCCGCTTTTGCCGTAATGGCATGAAGGACATCGGAGAAAAAAGGATTTCCGGCAGTGGTTTTGGTTGATCGGGTTGAAATAACCATAATGGCATCGAAGCCTGAAGAGGTCAGGGCACGGGCCAGTTTGTTGGGCTGATAATTTAATTCGTCAATCGCCTTCAGCACTTTTTCACGCGCTTCGGGAGAAATATTCGTTTGTTTATTCAGAACGCGGGAAACGGTTGATTTCGATACGCCCGCAACCCGTGCGATATCATAGATGGTGGGTGACATACACCTTACTCACTCCGGACTGACAGCAATGCCGTTCATCTTACTGGAGAGAAAACGGCAATAGCAATAAATAAGAATTGATAATCAACGATCTGCCCCCATTTATTGTATTCTGAAGCCATGCATTCAAGGCTTCCAGGCAACGAAGGACGGCGATGAAGCGACTTAAAAACGAAATTAATTCACTGGTGAACCGCGGCGTTGACCGTCATCTGCGTCTGGCCGTGACGGGGCTGAGCCGCAGCGGTAAGACGGCGTTTATCACCGCGATGGTAAACCAGCTCCTGAACCTGCACGCCGGGGCGCGTCTTCCGCTGCTCAGCGCGGTGCGGGAAGAACGCCTGCTGGGCGTGAAGCGCGTTCCTCAGCGTGATTTTGGGATTCCACGTTTTACCTATGACGAAGGGCTGGCGCAGCTCTATGGCGATCCGCCCACGTGGCCGACGCCGACGCGAGGGGTGAGTGAAATTCGCCTCGCGCTCCGCTTTCGCTCGAATGAATCCCTGATGCGCCACTTCAAGGATACTTCTACGCTGTACCTTGAAATCGTCGATTACCCCGGTGAATGGTTGCTCGACCTGCCGATGCTGGCGCAGGATTACCTCAGCTGGTCCCGCCAGATGACGGGCTTGTTGCAGGGGCAGCGCGCCGGGTGGTCGGCCAAATGGCGACAGCTGTGCGAAGGCCTGGACCCGCTTGCGCCGGCCGATGAAAACCGTCTGGCGGCCATTGCCGAAGCCTGGACGGCGTATCTGCACCAGTGCAAGCAGGAAGGGTTGCACTTCATTCAGCCGGGTCGCTTTGTCCTGCCGGGTGATTTAGCGGGCGCGCCTGCGCTTCAGTTCTTCCCCTGGCCGGACGTGGACGGGGTGGGCGAGTCGAAGCTGGCGCAGGCCGACAGGCACACTAACGCCGGGATGCTGCGCGAGCGTTACAATTACTACTGTGAAAAAGTGGTCAAGGGATTCTATAAAAACCATTTCTTGCGATTTGACCGCCAGATTGTGCTGGTGGATTGTCTGCAGCCGCTCAACAGCGGGCCGCAGGCCTTCAACGATATGCGCCTGGCGCTGACGCAGCTGATGCAAAGTTTTCACTACGGGCAGCGGACGCTGTTTCGCCGTCTGTTCTCACCGGTGATCGATAAACTGCTCTTTGCGGCCACCAAGGCCGATCACGTCACGGTCGACCAGCATGCCAATATGGTATCGCTTCTGCAGCAGCTGGTGCAGGACGCCTGGCAAAACGCCGCCTTCGAAGGGATCGGCATGGATTGCCTTGGGCTTGCGTCCGTACAGGCAACGCAAAGCGGGCTGATTGATCTTAACGGCGAGAAAATACCGGCATTACGCGGGAACCGGCTCAGCGACGGTGAACCGCTTACCGTGTATCCGGGCGAAGTGCCTGCGCGGCTGCCGGGCCAGGCCTTCTGGCAGAATCAGGGCTTCCAGTTTGAAGCCTTCCGCCCGCAGGCAATGAGCGTCGATCGGCCATTACCACACATCCGTCTGGATGCGGCGCTGGAGTTTTTGATTGGAGATAAATTGCGATGACGGAACCGTTAAAACCGCGCATAGACTTTACCGGAACGCTTGAGCAGGATCCTCAGGAGGCGTTTAAAACCGCGCAGACGTTCAGCGGCACGCAGGCTGATAACTTTGCCCCGGCCCTGACCGAGGAGCCCGGCGTCGAGGAAGGTCCTGCTGAGGCCGTTGTGGAAGCCGCCCTGCGTCCAAAACGCAGCCTGTGGCGCAGGATGGTCACCGCCGGTCTGGCGCTGTTTGGCGTAAGCGTGGTTGGGCAGGGCGCGCAGTGGACGATGAATGCCTGGCAAACTCAGGACTGGGTCGCGCTGGGCGGATGTGCCGCGGGCGCGCTGATTGTGGGAGCGGGTATCGGGTCGGTTGCCACCGAGTGGCGGCGGCTCTGGCGTTTGCGCCAGCGCGCGCACGAGCGTGATGAGGCGCGGGATCTGCTCCACAGCCACGGCACCGGCAAAGGCCGCGCGTTCTGTGAAAAGCTGGCCAGCCAGGCCGGAATCGATCAGTCGCATCCGGCGCTTCAGCGCTGGTATGCCGCCATCCATGAAACCCAGAATGACCGGGAAGTGGTGACGCTCTACTCCCATATGGTTCAGCCGGTGCTGGATGCCCAGGCGCGACGCGAGATCAGCCGTTCTGCGGCGGAATCCACCCTGATGATTGCCGTCAGCCCGCTGGCGCTGGTCGATATGGCCTTTATCGCCTGGCGTAACCTGCGCCTGATCAACCGTATCGCGAACCTTTACGGCATAGAGCTGGGTTACTACAGTCGACTCCGGCTGTTCAAGCTGGTCCTGCTCAATATCGCGTTTGCCGGGGCGAGTGAACTGGTGCGCGAAGTCGGAATGGACTGGATGTCGCAGGATCTGGCGGCGCGTCTTTCCGCTCGTGCCGCGCAGGGTATCGGCGCGGGATTATTGACCGCGCGTTTGGGGATTAAAGCGATGGAAGTCTGCCGTCCGCTGCCGTGGATTGATGGCGATAAGCCCCGGCTGGGGGATTTCAGGCGCGAGCTGATCGGCCAGCTCAAAGAGACGCTCAATAAAAAACCGGCTCCGTGAGGTTTTGTTCACTTATCGTGCTGGCTGTCAATATTTGTTGACAGCCATCTTCCCGATCACCGTGTTCTGGCATATCATTTTATTGTTATTGGCTTAAAACGGTGAATTTCCCATGCGTCTTGAAGTCTTCTGTGAAGACCGTCTCGGTCTGACCCGCGAGTTACTCGATCTTCTTGTTTTACGTAGCATTGATTTACGTGGCATTGAGATCGATCCTGTCGGGCGAATTTACCTCAATTTTGCCGAAATTGAATTTAATACCTTCAGCAGCCTGATGGCGGAAATCCGCCGTATCGCTGGCGTTACGGATGTACGCACCATTCCCTGGATGCCCTCTGAGCGTGAGCACCTGGCGCTGAGCGCGCTGCTGGAAGCGATGCCTGAGCCGTTCCTCTCCCTGGATTTGAAAAGCAAAGTTGAGCGCGTTAACCACGCGAGCTGCCAGCTTTTCGCGCAGAGCCAGGAGAAGCTCAGCAATCATAACGCCGCGCAGCTGATCCCCGGCTTTAACTTCCAGCGCTGGCTGGACAGCAATCCGCAGAACACGCTTAGCGAGCATGTGGTGATTAACGGGCAGAATTTCCTGATGGAGATCACGCCGGTCTATCTGAAAGGGGAAGGGAATACCCGCGTGTTGACCGGGGCGGTGATCATGCTGCGCTCGACGTTACGCATGGGTCGCCAGCTTCAGAACATTTCCAGCCAGGATGTTGGCGCGTTCAGCCAGATTATTGCCGTCAGCCCGAAAATGCGCCATGTGGTTGACCAGGCGCGCAAGCTTGCAAGCCTGACCGCGCCGCTGCTGATTACCGGGGATACCGGCACCGGGAAAGACCTGCTGGCTCACGCCGTGCATCTGGCGAGCCCGCGTGCGGCTAAGCCTTATCTGGCACTTAACTGCGCCTCTATTCCGGAAGACGCCGTTGAAAGCGAGCTGTTTGGCCACGCGCCGGAAGGCAAGAAAGGGTTCTTCGAGCAGGCTAACGGCGGCTCCGTGCTGCTGGACGAAATCGGCGAAATGTCGCCGCGCATGCAGGCTAAGCTGCTGCGTTTCCTGAACGACGGAACCTTCCGCCGCGTCGGTGAGGATCACGAAGTGCATGTGGACGTGCGCGTCATTTGCGCCACCCAGAAAAACCTGGTGGAACTGGTGCAAAAGGGGATCTTCCGCGAGGATCTCTATTACCGCCTCAACGTCCTGACGCTGAATATTCCCCCGCTGCGCGATTGCCCGCAGGACATCATGCCGCTCACGGAGCTGTTCGTCGCCCGCTTTGCCGACGAGCAGGGGGTGCCGCGTCCGAAGCTGTCTGCCGATCTCGGCACGGTGCTCATGCGCTACGGCTGGCCGGGCAACATTCGCCAGCTTAAAAACGCCGTTTATCGTGCGCTGACCCAGCTGGAAGGCTATGAACTGCGTCCGCAGGATATTCTGTTGCCTGATTACGACGCGGGGACGGTATCGGTTGGCGAAGAGGCGATGGAAGGTTCGCTGGACGATATTACCAGCCGTTTTGAGCGTTCAGTGCTGACGCAGCTGTACCGCAGCTATCCCAGCACCCGCAAGCTGGCAAAACGCCTTGGCGTCTCGCATACCGCGATCGCGAACAAGCTGCGTGAGTATGGGTTGAATCATAAGAAAGGCGACGAATAACAAAAAGCCTCTGTAAAGAGGCTTTTTACTTTGCGTTTATTCCTTCGCCATCGGCGTGTTAACGATGTCTGTTTTTGTCTCTCCCTGAATCGATGCAATCCTGTTTTCGACCTCTTTCACCTGCTGCGGGCTGTGCAGCAGGGTATAGGTCAGGTCAAACTGCGCGCTGGCACCGGGCTGCAGCTGCTTAACCCGCTTCTGCTCGCGTTCAATCGTAACGGGGTAGGCGTAGCTGGTGCCCGGCTCAATGCCCGTGACGTAGCCCTGTTTCAGGGTATCGGTGTTCTTCCATAAGGTCAGCACGGGCAGCTGGCGGGTATCAAACTGGATTGACGCGCCTTTATCTCCGGCTTTATTGACCACCGCCGCAAGCGTTTCGTGGTTATTGTCCGAGAGCGGTTTAATGTTAAAGACCATCTCATCAAAGCCTTTTGTCGGCCCGGCATAGGTTTGCCAGTCGTTAACGCCCGCCTTGGCGTAGTCATTGAACGGGCTCACGCTCGCCGCCGGCGCAAGGAAACGGGCGCCTTCTTCGAGGATCGGCGTGCCGAAGTTGCTGTGATAGATGATTTGGTAATCATGAGGGTAATCCGCATGGTTGGTCAGAACATCATGCAGACTGAACTGGTTGGTTCCGGGAACGTAGCGCAGTTCGGTCATGGTTTGCAGATCCGATTTTTTAAACGTGCTCTCTTTGATCAAACCCCGAACGCGGATCTCATGCGGGGCGGCATCGGCGATTTCAACCTCGACCTGCGAAACGGGGGTATTACCGGCCCTGCCGTGCAGGGTGTAAATTTGCCCGTCAGCGGTGACCGGATGTCCTGTCCACTCATAGCCACAGCGCACCATCATCTCGTTGAAACCATCCAGCCAGCCGAGACCGTTGCGGCTCTCAAGATTGATATATGCCGGATTAACGACCTCTTTAACGGGCGAATTCCACCCCAGTCGGGTGCCAAACCCTTCTACGTGCAGAAGATTCATCCCGCGGGTCGGGCTCAGGGTAATCGTCAGGCCGTCTTTACTGCTGATTATGATGACTTTGCTGCCTTCCTGTTTACCACCGTGTAAGACTTTTTGCTCAATGCTGAACGTCCGGTCTTTAACTTTCAGCTCATCGCTGGAAATCTTCCAGTTTCCTTTCTCTACGCTGCTTTCAGCGCTTGTCAGCACCCAGGTTTTGGCCGCTGCATGGCCAGAAATCAGTACCGCAAGGAGCGTAAAAGCGAATTTAATCTTCATATTTTATCCTTTTTGCTGAAACGATTATTTTCTTTCGTAAGCAAATCTAATGTTTAGGCAAAAAGGGAAATGTGATGTGCTTCACTGGGGATGAAAATAAGGAATTTTAACGATTATTATGCGTTATCGATCACGTTAATGTTACTCGTCGACGTTTTTATTGCATGATTAATGTGATTTGTGAACATTTGTGCTTTAACGATTCAGCTTTAATATAATAAAAAACCTCGCCGCGGCGAGGTTGAGAATAAGTTGTATAGAATGCTAAGTACTTATTATGCTTTCAGCACGTCCAGCGCGGCAGTGTAGTCCGGCTCGGTGGTGATTTCGTTAACCAGTTCGCTGAAGACAACGGTGTCGTTTTCATCCAGAACCAGTACGGCACGTGCTGCCAGACCTTTCAGTGGGCCTTCCGCGATGCTGACGCCGTATTTCTCGAGGAAATCTGCGCTGCGCAGGGTGGAGAGGGTAATAACGTTGCTCAGGCCTTCGGCACCGCAGAAACGGGACTGGGCAAACGGCAGGTCAGCGGAAATGCACAGCACAACGGTGTTGTCCATTTCAGTCGCCAGCTGGTTGAATTTACGCACGGACGCGGCACAAACGCCGGTATCAATGCTTGGGAAAATGTTCAGTACTTTGCGTTTACCCGCAAACTGAGCCAGTGTGACGTCAGACAGATCTTTAGCCACCAGAGTAAAAGCCTGCGCTTTGCTGCCAGCCTGCGGAATGGAACCTGCAACAGCAACCGGGTTGCCCTGGAAATGAACGAGTTGTGACATAGATATCTTCCTGTTTACATATAGTTAACGTCGGGGCTAGTGTATGCCATCAGCGGATAACACGGCAAACCAAATTTTTCGCCTTTCCGGACCGCAAGGAGTCAGTGATGAGAAGCGTTAAGGTCTATGAAGAAGCCTGGCCATTGCATACCCCGTTTGTGATCTCCCGCGGCAGTCGAAGTGAAGCCAGCGTGGTCGTGGTTGAAATTGAAGAAGAGGGGGTTAAAGGCGTTGGGGAATGTACGCCTTACCCGCGCTATGGAGAAAGTCCTGCGTTGGTGATGGCGCATATTATGACCCTGGTGCCTGACCTGCAAAAAGGGCTCACGCGCGAGGCGTTACAGCAGCGTTTACCCGCCGGGGCAGCGCGCAACGCCATCGACTGTGCGCTCTGGAGCCTTGAGGCCGCCAGGCAGGAACAATCGCTGACGTCCTTGCTGGGGGTATCGCTGCCGGAGTCCGTCGTGACGGCGCAAACGGTCGTGATTGGTGAGCCGGAGCAGATGGCTGCCAGCGCAAAAGCGCTCTTTGACGCCGGGGCCACGCTGTTAAAAGTGAAGCTCGACGATCGCCTGATCAGCGAGCGGATGGTCGCCATTCGCTCGGCGGTTCCCTCGGCCACGCTGATTGTTGACGCCAACGAGTCGTGGCATCCCGAGGGGCTTGCCGCGCGATGCCAGCTGCTGGCTGACCTGGGCGTAGCGATGCTGGAACAGCCTCTGCCAGCGAAGGATGATGCGGCGCTGAAGAATTTTATCCATCCGCTGCCCGTCTGTGCGGATGAAAGCTGTCATACCCGCGAGAATTTGAGCGCGCTTAAGGGCAGCTATGAGATGGTCAATATCAAGCTCGACAAGACCGGCGGGCTGACAGAAGCGCTGGCCCTGGCGGCGGAAGCGCAGGCGCAGGGCTTTTCCCTGATGCTGGGGTGCATGCTCTGCACATCCCGGGCGATCGGCGCGGCGCTGCCGCTGGTCAATCAGGTCCGTTTCGCCGATCTGGACGGCCCGACGTGGCTGGCGGTTGACGTTTCACCGGCGCTTAATTTTACCAGCGGCGTGCTTCATCTTTGAGGCTGCCAGCGCAGTAGCTCCATCATCGCGTTTAAGTATTTTTCGCTGGCTTCGTCGGAGGAAATTGGCGGGAATTCAGCGGTGATGCAGGGCAGGCTCAAATCGGCGCACCAGCTACCGAACGATCCGGGTGTTTCATAGCCCACGCTGGTGACGAGCGGCAGGGCGAAAGCCTGCGCCAGCCACGCGCCCAGGTCGGAGTGACGCGGATCTTCAATGCAGGCCAGCGGATCGTGGAAGGAGACAACCCAGGCGGGGTGGATCTTATGGATAAGCTGGCACAGCGCCTGCGTTTCCGGCTCCGAGCCGGGCTTGTCTCCCGTCAGCAGCACCACGTCCCGCTCCTCGGCGGAGCTGTTCCAGCGATAAACCGTTTCTCCGGCGCGCCAGTTTGCCGCCGGGAAATTACGGTTCAGGTCAACGCCCCTCGCATTCGCCCGTAATCCAAGCTGACAGCCGTCCGGATTGACGGCAAGAATCACGTGGTGACGGCGCAATGAAGGCGTCAGCGTCCGCAGCGCGCAGGAAAGCGTGACGATGGACGAGTTCTCGTCTCCGTGCGTGCCGGCAATGATCAAACCGCTGCTGCGATCGGCATCGGGCGCCGGGAACCAGATCAGCGATGCGCCTAAAAATGAGCGGCCATATTGCTCAGCGCCCGGCGGAAAGGCCCCGCGCTCCGCTCGTGGTCGGGTGATTGCCATACGAAATCCTGATAAAGAAGTCTCTACTGGCAGTGTTGTGCAAAACCCGCTGTTAATCAAATAGTTTCCGTAACGCTTGAGAATTGCCTTAAATCACTATTCAGGCGTAAGGTATTTGCATTTCTCTGTTTCGAAACAAATAATTACGCATCTGCTTGTTACCTGAATTCATCAAAGGGGATCTTATGAAGCATCCTGTTTCGCGTCTCTGCGCTGCACTGTACCTGTGCGGACTCTCTACACTCTCGTACGCTGCTGATGTGCCCCAGGGCACGGTACTGGCGCAAAAACAGGAGCTGGTCAGGCATATTAAAGACGAGCCGGCTTCGCTCGATCCGGCAAAAGCGGTGGGATTACCCGAGATTCAGGTAATTCGCGATCTTTTCGAAGGGCTGGTGAATCAGAACGAGAAAGGGGAGCTGACCCCCGGCGTGGCGACGCGCTGGCAGAGCAACGATAACCGTATCTGGACGTTCATCCTGCGCGATAACGCGAAATGGTCTGACGGTACGCCCGTTACCGCGCAGGATTTTGTCTACAGCTGGCAGCGTCTGGTTGACCCGAAAACCACGTCTCCGTTTGCCTGGTTTGCGGCGCTGGCAGGCATCAACAACGCGCAGGCCATTATCGATGGCAAAGCGGCGCCAGATACCCTGGGCGTGACGGCGGTGGATGCCAGAACCTTACGCGTCCAGCTGGACAAACCGCTCCCGTGGTTTAGCAACCTGACGGCGAACTTTGCCTTCTATCCGGTGCAAAAAGCGAACGTTGAAAGCGGGAAAGAGTGGACGCGTCCGGGCGCTCTGGTGGGTAACGGCGCGTACGTCCTGAACGACCGGGTGGTGAATGAAAAACTGGTTGTCGTGCCGAATACGCACTACTGGGACAACGCGAAAACTGTCCTGCAAAAAGTGACCTTCATTCCGATTAATCAGGAATCCTCCGCCACTAAGCGCTATCTGGCGGGGGATATTGATATCACTGAATCGTTCCCGAAAAACATGTATCAGAAGCTCCTGAAGGACATTCCGGGACAGGTGTATACGCCGCCTCAGCTCGGGACCTATTACTACGCATTTAACACGCAAAAGGGCCCGACGGCCGATGCCCGGGTGCGTCTTGCGCTGAGCATGACTATCGATCGCCGCATTATGGCGGAAAAGGTATTAGGTACAGGCGAGAAGCCGGCCTGGCATTTCACCCCTGACGTGACGGCGGGGTTCACCCCTGAGCCTTCACCGTTCGAGCAGATGTCCCAGCAGGAGCTGAACGCTCAGGCGAAAACCTTGCTCCAGGCCGCAGGTTACGGCCCGCAGCGTCCGCTGAAGTTGACCCTGCTGTACAACACCTCGGAAAACCACCAGAAAATCGCCATTGCGGTGGCGTCCATGTGGAAGAAAAATCTCGGTGTGGACGTCAAACTGCAAAACCAGGAGTGGAAAACCTATATCGACAGCCGTAATACCGGCAATTTTGATGTGATCCGCGCGTCATGGGTAGGCGATTACAATGAGCCGTCGACCTTCCTGTCCCTGCTGACCTCCACCCACAGCGGCAATATCTC
The DNA here is from genome assembly GCF_020149545.1 of Enterobacter cloacae complex sp. ECL352. Taxonomy (NCBI): domain Bacteria; kingdom Pseudomonadati; phylum Pseudomonadota; class Gammaproteobacteria; order Enterobacterales; family Enterobacteriaceae; genus Enterobacter; species Enterobacter cloacae complex sp. ECL352. The sequence continues at coordinate 197,522 of NZ_CP083709.1, read as the reverse complement.
GCGTTTCAATGAGCCGGCCTACGATAAAATTATCCACCAGGCGACGCTGGAAACCACGGCGAAAGCGCGTAATACGGACTACAACATGGCGGAGAAAATCCTCCTGGAGAAAGCGCCCATCGCGCCCATTTACCAGTACACCAATGGTCGCCTGATTAAGCCCTGGGTGAAAGGCTACCCCATCAATAACCCGGAAGACGTGGCGTATAGCCGGACGATGTATATCGAGAAGCACTGATGTTTTATGAGGCCTGGCGCATTCTCGCGCCAGGCCTGCAATTCGCGGTACCGCTTCATTCGCTATGCGTGGCCCGATACCGGGTCTCTGTTATTCTAACAGCGCATTAAACTTCGCCAGCCACTGCGGATGCGCGGGCCAGGCGGGAGCCGTCACCAGGTTACCGTCTACATGGGCCTGATCGATGCCGATAGCGGCGTAGTGTCCGCCGCTGAGACGGACTTCAGGCGCGCAGGCCGGGTAGGCGCTACAGGTTCGTCCTTTCAGAATGCCCGCGGCAGCAAGCAGCTGTGGGCCGTGGCACACTGCGGCAATCGGCTTACGCGCGGCGTCAAATGCCTGTACCAGCTTTAAGACGTCCTCATTTAACCGCAGATACTCGGGCGCTCTCCCGCCGGGGATGAGCAGCGCGTCGTAGTCCTGCTCCTTTACGGCTGAAAAATCGGCGTTGAGGGTAAAGCGGTGACCGGGCTTTTCGCTGTAGGTCTGGGCGCCGTCAAAGTCATGGATTGCCGTCATGATGTAGTCGCCCTTCGGTTTGTCGGGGCAGACCGCATCCACCTGATGACCAATCATCTGCAACGCCTGAAAAGGCACCATGGTTTCGTAATCTTCGGCGTAATCGCCAACCAGCATCAGGATCTTCTTGCTCATCTTTCCTCACCTCTATCAATAAAGATGATTAAGATATAGCCTGGAGTGGCTGAATTGCCGGAAATAAAAAAGCCCGTCAGAGCACGGGCAACATAAGCAAATGAATAAGTGATTCGTTATCAACGTTGTTGGAGGATAACGCCGCGTATTTTACGCGGCTGTAAGGGAAGCAGATACCTGACATATTCGGTAGGTGAAACAAGTGATTAAACGTGCGTTACGGTGCGTCGAAGGTCGGGTAAAGGCTATTTTCCAGAAACTCGACGAGATACCAGATCTCACCGCTAAAAATAAACCAGAAGCCAAATATAATAAGGAGTAAAATAATTAAGGTGAGTATTATTTCTGTTTTTCCCATTGCGGCTTTTACCCACCTGACGCTAATTGTTTCGAGGTGGGCATTGTAGCGGGGCTTTTCCGGATACTCCAGTTTCATGCCGCAAGGACTTTATTGCGTCCGTCATTTTTAGCGCGATACAGCGCATCGTCCACACGCTTAAACAGCTCGTCAATACTCTCTCCCTGATTGTGCCGCGCTACGCCGATGCTGACGGTAAACCGCGGCAAGCCTGGAATCGTAATGCGGGCAACGGCTGCACGGACTGACTCGGCAATCTGCATCGCAGTGTCGAGAGAGGTGCGCGGCAGCAGGATAACGAACTCTTCGCCACCCCAGCGGAACACCATATCGCCCTCCCGACTACAGTCTTCCAGCGTCCGGGAAAGGGCGATAAGCACCTCATCGCCATCAGATGGCCGAACAGGTCATTAATGTTTTTGAAATGGTCGGTATCCACCAGCAGCAGGCTAAATTGCTGCTGCGAGGGAAGTTTATTCAGATTGCTTTGATCGGTAATCGCGTAGAACTGGCGCCGGTTGAGTAACCCCGTCATGGAGTCACGTAACGCCGCATGTTCCAGCTCCTGCTCCAGCCTTTTTTGCTCGGTGATATCGTGGATGATGCACAGCATCAGCTTGTCACCGTAGATCTCAATGGGCCCGGCATACGTCTGAACGTGGCGGGTGGATCCATCGGCAAGGCGGTGAACAAAATTGAGCGGCTTGTGACCACCGGGCAGCGCGGCAATCGCAGTCATAATGGGCATCACATCTCGCCCCAGCGTATTGATTTCCCAGGTATGCTTACTGCACATGTCATCATGTGAATAACCATAAAAATTGAGTGCGGCCAGATTTGCATCGACGATTTGGCCGTCGCGGGCCGGATCGATTAACAGCATCGGGGCGCTGTTGGTCAGAAAAAAGCGCGCATAAAAACCCTGTTTTTTCCGCCGGTAGGTAGCGGAACGGCTGGCCTTCAATCCTGAGAGTATTTGTTGGGAGATGCCCTCGAAAACAATCACATCGCCCCAGGGCGCGTAGTGGGCAAGCGAGAGGCGACAGCTTAACGGCGTATCCTGTCCATCCCGGTTCGTTGTCCAGATTTCGACGATCTCCTGCTCTGTTTTCAGTTCAGATACATACATCGACAGGACGGTTTGCGCACTGGCTGAATAGATCCCTTTGCGCAGGTCATCAAGTGTTTTATCTCCCATGATCTGCGTTGCGGCCACATTCGCAAAAATGATCTTTTCCAACACGGGTGAAACGAGCCACACGGGTGTTTTAATTACATTCAACGCATCAAAACAAGGTTGCGACATAGGCGTTTCCTGTTCATCGACAACATGTGCCTGACAATCATGACAGAATTGACTCGCGTGTACTCCCTTGAAACATACTCCACTTAACCCCGTCAGGCATGATTTTTTTGAGAAATAAATGCGGGGTCCGTTTGAATTTTATTAATGGGTATAATCTGTTTGTCTGAGTTTATCTGCAGCAGTAGCCACGGTACCTGTTCGGCAGGTAAGGGGCGGGAGAAAAGATATCCCTGCAGGTAATCGCAGCCGAGTCGGGTGAGAACAGCCTGCTGTTCTTCCGTCTCGATCCCTTCTGCCACCACATTCATCTCCATGGTCCGGGCGATACTGATAATGGTTTCAACCAGCTTGTAGCTTTTTTCATTTTCCAGCATCGACGTGACAAAGCTTCTGTCGATCTTGAGTTCTTTGGCCGGAAGCACGCTCAGCATCAGAAGGTTGGAATAGCCCGTCCCAAAATCATCAATCGAGACAACGATCCCCGCGTGATTAAACGCATTGAGCAACTCAATGCTGCGGTCCAGATTTTTAAGCGCGGTGCTTTCCGTTACCTCCAGAATCAGCCGGGACGGAGACAAGTTATATTTTTCCAGCATCGACGAGACGATCTGGAAAATATCCGGCTGTTCAAACTGGATGGGGGATAGGTTGAGAGACAGCGTCCACTGGCTGAAACCTTGCTCAGTCCAGAAATGAAGCTGTCGGCATGCCGCTTCAATGGCCCAGTTACCTACCGGAATAATTAAGCCCGTTTGCTCCAGAGAAGGGATAAACAGATTAGGCAGCACAACCCCTTGCTCAGGATGCCGCCAGCGCAGAAGGGCTTCAAAACCGTGAATGGTTTTCTCTCCCGCATGCCAGGTTGGCTGGTACCACAGTTCAAACTGATCGCGCTCAAGCGCCTGCGAAAGCTCCTGCAGGAAACCGGGTTTTGCCGGGATCGCCGTTGACATCTCGGCCCGATAAATCGCCCAGCCGTTGCGGCCATCTTCCTTGACGCGATGTAGGGCTGCATCCGCCTTGAGCTTTAGCTCGTGCAGCGTTTCGCCATCCTGAGGATAGAGGCTTACGCCCGCGCTGATCGTTGTGCGTAACGTATGTCCGCAGACGGACAGAGGGCGTCGCACATCTTCAAGCAGCGCGGTGACCAGCGCGTTGAGCCTGTCGTCGTCACATTCCGGCACCAGCAGGATAAAGGCGTCGCCTCCCAGCCTTGCCAGGGTCATCTCGCGCGTGAGCCGGGCCGTGATGCGCTGCGCGACCGCGATCAATAGCTCATCACCGACGCTGTGACCCCACGTATCGTTAACGCGTTTGAAGTGATCGACGTTCAGGAAAATAACCGCAAATGGCTTCTTGCTCAGCAGCGCGCTGCGCAGACAATCCTGCATGCGGAGATCCATCTGGTGGCGGTTTGCGAGCCCGGTGAGCGCGTCAAAACGCGCCTGTAGCTCAAGCTGGCGGTTGAGCTGATGCAGATTATCCGTCAGTCTGCTGGTGCGCCGGTGGGAATCGATCAGTGAAATGATTAACATCACGCCGAGCAGGCAGAGCGTGGTGACCGAAACCCAGATGGATAACCCCAGCTCGCCGATCCCGCCCGGGAGGGTATGCGCCATTTCCTGAAACTGCGCGGCACTCATGCCGGTATAGTGCATCGCACAAATGGCGGCACCCATGATGAAGGCCGCGAGAATGCGATTGATAAAGACGCCTTTGTGTTTATCCCGCAGGCGGAAAGCCAGCCACAGCGCCGTGCCGGAGGCAACAACCGCAATAACCACGGACAACCCCACGAGGCGGCGATCCCAGATGATGCTGCCATCCAGCATCAGGGCCGCCATACCGATGTAGTGCATCGACACCACGCCAGCGCTCAGGATCGCCGTGGCAAAGATCAGTCGAAAGGGAGAAAGTTTTTTGCCCGCGACGGCAATATTAAGTGCCGTGGCCGATGCAACCACCGCGACGCCCAGTGACGCAAGGGTTAACCAGAGGTCGGTGATGCTGCCAACTTACTGATTTAGTGTATGATGGTGTTTTTGAGGTGCTCCAGTGGCTTCTGTTTCTATCAGCTGTCCCTCCTGTTCAGCTACTGACGGGGTGGTGCGTAACGGCAAAAGCACTGCCGGACATCAGCGCTATCTCTGCTCTCACTGCCGTAAAACATGGCAACTGCAGTTCACTTACACCGCTTCTCAACCCGGTACGCACCAGAAAATCATTGATATGGCCATGAATGGCGTTGGATGCCGGGCAACCGCCCGCATTATGGGCGTTGGCCTCAACACGATTTTCCGCCATTTAAAAAACTCAGGCCGCAGTTGGTAACCTCGCGCATACAGCCGGGCAGTGACGTCATCGTCTGCGCGGAAATGGACGAACAGTGGGGATACGTCGGGGCTAAATCGCGCCAGCGCTGGCTGTTTTACGCGTATGACAGGCTCCGGAAGACGGTTGTTGCGCACGTATTCGGTGAACGCACTATGGCGACGCTGGGGCGTCTTATGAGCCTGCTGTCACCCTTTGACGTGGTGATATGGATGACGGATGGCTGGCCGCTGTATGAATCCCGCCTGAAGGGAAAGCTGCACGTAATCAGCAAGCGATATACGCAGCGAATTGAGCGGCATAACCTGAATCTGAGGCAGCACCTGGCACGGCTGGGACGGAAGTCGCTGTCGTTCTCAAAATCGGTGGAGCTGCATGACAAAGTCATCGGGCATTATCTGAACATAAAACACTATCAATAAGTTGGAGTCATTACCGGCGTATCTATCCCTGAATTTGGCAATAACTGTGCGGGCCGACTCATCCCAGGCATAAACAGCCTTTCCGGCAATATTGCGACGCTGGTGCGTGAGATCAGAGCGTCATCGCAAACCGCCATGACCTTATCGGATCAACTCTCGGCACGTAGCGCTCAGCTATCGGTGAAAACCGAGCAGCAGTCCGCGTCTTTGGTGCAAACCGCAGCCAGCATGGAGCAAATGGCCGCGAGCACCAAAAACAATGCCGATAACACCCGCCTGGCGAGCGAGCAGGCAAATGTGGCGACGTTACAGGCGCGCAAGGGCGGCGAGCTGATGGGGCAGGTCGCCAGCAATATGCAGTCCATTACCGAATGCGCGCAGCAGATGACGGAGATTATTTCGCTCATTGACGGTATTGCGTTCCAGACGAACATCCTGGCGCTCAACGCGGCCGTTGAGGCGGCAAGGGCGGGCGATCATGGCAAGGGTTTTTCTGTCGTCGCGGAAGAGGTAAGAAACCTGGCACACCGCAGCGCGGAGGCCGCGAAGAATATCAAAACGCTGATTGAAGTCACCAGCAGTAACGTCACGCAGGGAGCCAGCGTTGTGTCACAGGCAGAGAAAAACATGCATGAAATCGTGACCGGCTCGGGGAATGTCAGCCGCTTAATGGACGACATTTCCGCGTCAACCTCAGAGCAGGAGAAAGGCATTTCTCAGATTACCCTGGCGCTATCGGAGCTGGAGCGGGTTACGCAAAGTAACGTGGCAATGGCAGAGGAACTCAACGGTTCGTCTGATGTACTGCGTAATCAGGTGATTGAGCTGCAGACCCGAACGCGTAATTTCAGGCTCGATCAGTCATCCTTGTCCTCATCACCTGGCGGTTCGCCATCCTTCCTCCAGCGGCCAGAGCACTCTCTCTGACAGCTCCTCAAAGCCTGGCATGCCAGGCTTTTTTTTACGCCTCTGGCCAGAATGTATAATTCCTGAGCGATTTCAGCGCGATGGGATACATACTTGTTGCTTAACCCCTGATGAAAGCTAGACTGACACCGAAGAGCTAAAAAGGTGGAGGCGCTGTGGAAAGCATTAAAGGATCTGAACTTAACGTTCCAGACGCAGTTTTTGCGTGGGTGCTGGATGGTCGCGGCGGTGCGCGACCGCTGGAAGATAATGATGTGATCGATAGTGCGCATCCCTGCTGGCTACATCTGAACTACACCCACCCGGACAGCGCTGACTGGCTGGCCTCGACGCCGCTCTTGCCCAATAACGTGCGCGATGCGCTGGCGGGTGAAAGCCTGCGGCCCCGCGTGAGTCGAATGGGTGACGGGACGCTGATCACCCTGCGCTGCATTAACGGCAGCACGGATGAACGCCCGGATCAGCTGGTTGCGATGCGTGTCTACATGGACGATGGGCTCATTGTGTCGACCCGCCAGCGAAAAGTTCTGGCGCTGGATGACATCGTCAACGATCTGAAAGAGGGCACCGGGCCGGTCGACTGCGGCAGCTGGCTGGTGGACGTCTGCGACGCCCTTACCGATCATGCGAGTGAATTTATTGAAGAGCTGCACGACAAAATCATCGACCTGGAAGATAACCTGCTCGATCAGCAGATCCCGCCGCGCGGTTTTCTGGCCTTATTGCGTAAGCAGTTGATTGTGATGCGCCGCTACATGACGCCGCAGCGCGACGTGTATGCGCGTCTTGCCAGCGAAAGGCTCGCCTGGATGAATGACGATCAGCGACGCAGAATGCAGGATATTGCCGACAGGCTGGGGCGCGGGCTGGACGAGATTGATTCCTGTATTGCCAGAACGGCGGTGATGGCGGACGAAATCGCGCAGGTGATGCAGGAGTCGCTGTCGAGAAGAACCTATACGATGTCCCTGATGGCGATGGTGTTTTTACCCAGCACGTTTCTTACCGGGCTGTTTGGCGTGAATCTGGGTGGAATTCCGGGTGGCGCCTATCGCTACGGCTTTACCGCCTTTTGCGTGATGTTAGTTGTTTTGATTGGTGGTGTTGCATGGTGGTTGCATCGTAGTAAATGGCTGTAAATTTACGCTTTTTTCAGCTTTCAACGGGATCAAAACGCTCTTTTAATTGAGCGAAGTCAATAAACATCTACCCCGTAAGGTGCAATATTACTCCCGCAGGTGAATGCAACGTCAAGCGATGGGCGTTGCGCTCCATATTGTCTTACTTCCTTTTTTGAATTACTGCATAGCACAATTGATTCGTACGACGCCGACTTCATAGTCGGCTTTTTTTTGCCTCCTGATTCTCAGCGTCTACCCTAAAAGGGACGACAGCAAATTCTGGAGGGAATGATGAGCATCCTGAACGCTCTGCTACTGCAACAATCGCGTCAATCCGATCCCGTCCCCACCGATCCGGTGCCAATGCCCGATCCCATCCCGCGTCCGCAGCCGATGCCCGACCCGCCGCCAGATCAAGAACCGATTAAATTGTCGCATCGAACCGCGAGATCTGCGAGGATACGCGCCATCTGACCGCAAAGATGACCACGAGAGACTACTGTGACCGCTTTTTCTACCCTGAATGTTCTGCCCGCCGCCCAGCTCGATAACCTCAACGAGTTGGGTTACCTCACGATGACGCCTGTTCAGGCGGCCGCGTTGCCCGCCATCCTTGAGGGCCGTGACGTGCGCGTGCAGGCGAAAACGGGCAGCGGGAAAACGGCGGCATTTGGCATTGGCCTGTTGCAGCACATCGATGCGGCGCTTTTTCAGACCCAGTCTCTGGTGCTGTGCCCAACCCGCGAACTGGCAGACCAGGTCGCGGGTGAACTGCGTCGCCTGGCGCGTTTCCTGCCAAACACCAAGATTTTAACCCTCTGCGGCGGACAGCCGTTCGGGGCGCAGCGTGATTCACTCCAGCATGCGCCGCACATCATTGTCGCAACGCCCGGTCGCCTGCTGGATCACCTGCAAAAAGGCACCGTCTCGCTGGATGCGTTACAAACGCTGGTAATGGATGAGGCAGACAGGATGCTGGATATGGGCTTCAGCGATGCGATTGACGAGGTGATCCGTTTCGCCCCGGCCGATCGTCAGACGCTGCTGTTCTCCGCGACCTGGCCGGAGGCCATCGCCGCCATCAGCGGGCGCGTGCAGAAAAATCCGCTCACAATTGAAATCGACAGCGTAGATGCGCTGCCCGCCATCGAGCAGCAGTTCTTTGAAACTTCGCAGCAGGGGAAAATTTCGCTCCTGCAGAAATTGCTGAGCCAGCATCAGCCTGCGTCCTGCGTGGTGTTCTGTAATACCAAAAAAGACTGTCAGTCGGTCTGTGATGCCCTGAATGCCGCCGGCCAGAGCGCATTGTCGCTGCATGGCGATCTGGAACAGCGCGATCGCGATCAGACGCTGGTCCGCTTCGCTAACGGCAGCGCCCGCGTTCTTGTTGCAACCGACGTTGCTGCGCGCGGTCTGGATATTAAATCCCTGGAGCTGGTGGTGAACTTTGAGCTGGCGTGGGATCCTGAAGTGCACGTGCACCGTATTGGCCGTACCGCGCGCGCGGGAAACAGCGGTCTGGCGATCAGCTTCTGCGCGCCGGAAGAGGCGCAGCGCGCCAACATTCTCTCTGAGATGCTGCAGATTAAGCTGAACTGGATGAATGCACCGGCCAGCGCCAGCATTGTGCCGCTGGAGGCTGAAATGGCGACGCTGTGCATTGATGGCGGTAAAAAAGCCAAGATGCGTCCAGGTGACGTATTAGGGGCGCTGACCGGGGATGTGGGTCTGGACGGGGCGGATATCGGCAAGATTGCGGTCCATCCGGCGCATGTCTACGTAGCGGTTCGCCAGGCGGTTGCCCATAAGGCATGGAAGCAGCTGCAAAACGGGAAAATTAAGGGTAAAACCTGTCGCGTACGTCTGCTGAAATAAAGAATGAAGCGTCTCAGAAGGTGTTTCTGAGACGCTAATCGCTTACTTCACTTCAAGCACGTTGAGACGCAGCTCTTCAAACTGATTGTCATCTTCTTCCGGCTGCCAGCCCGCTGGCTGCATGGGAATATCTTCCCGATCAAACGCCAGGTCTCCGCCGTTCACAACTTCTGACTCGTGGTTTATGCCTTTAAAGTCGAACAGCTCCACGTCCGCGAGATGGGAAGGGACGACGTTCTGCATCGCGCTGAACATGGTTTCGATACGCCCTGGATAACGCTTATCCCAGTCGCGCAGCATGTCGCCAATTACCTGACGCTGCAGGTTCGGCTGAGAGCCGCACAGGTTACATGGAATGATCGGGAAACCTTTAGCCTGAGAAAAACGCTCAATGTCTTTTTCGCGGCAGTAGGCGAGAGGGCGGATCACAATGTGCTTGCCGTCATCGCTCATCAGCTTAGGCGGCATGCCTTTCATCTTGCCGCCGTAGAACATATTGAGGAACAGCGTTTGCAGGATATCGTCGCGGTGATGGCCCAGCGCAATTTTGGTCGCGCCCAGCTCCGTCGCGGTACGATACAGAATGCCGCGGCGCAGGCGAGAGCAGAGTGAGCAGGTGGTTTTCCCCTCCGGGATTTTCTCTTTCACAATGCCGTAGGTGTTTTCTTCGACGATTTTGTACTCAACGCCCAGCTTCTCGAGGTATTCCGGCAGAATGTGCTCCGGGAAGCCCGGCTGTTTCTGATCAAGGTTGACCGCTACCAGGGAAAATTTCACCGGTGCGCTTTGCTGAAGATTACGCAGGATCTCCAGCATGGTATAGCTGTCTTTACCCCCTGACAGGCAGACCATGATGCGGTCACCTTCTTCAATCATGTTGAAGTCTGCAATGGCTTCGCCCACGTTACGGCGCAGTCGCTTTTGCAGTTTATTCAGGTTGTATTGCTCTTTTTTGTTAATCTCTTGATTCTCTTGCATTTAGTACTACCTTCGGAGCCAGCAGGGGCAAACATTGTATGCCGCGTATGGTACGGATTCCGGCGGCGAATACCAGCACGTTTTACAGCTGCGTTAAATCTGGAGCCCTATAATGATTCACATCATGCAGGCTTAAGGGTAATGGCTAGTGATGCCGGGGTGATGCGTTATATCGACAAGGGTAGCTTTAAAAAGCCTGACAAACCTGGGAGGGCATCAGAAGGGTGCAGGCTCGCTGGGATAAGTATCACTTTTATCTCAGCTTACAGCACCTCAACCAATTCAAATTCTTCCGCGATCAGTTCCATATCTTCAGAAAAATGGCCTTCGCGGAAGAAAAATCGCTGATGCTCTTTCTGCCAGTATTCAAGGCTTAAATCGCCTTCACCCTCTTTGCGAGCGAATTCTTCATTTACATCGCAAAAACGCACCAGCCGCATTGAAACCAGCCGGATCACACAGACCGGGACATTCTGGCCATCAAGAATTATGTTGTAGCTCCCCATCCGCGGAGCAGACACATCCTGCGCGTACGAGGCAAAAGATCCGCAGGTGGCCGTTTTGATTCCTTTTTTAATCAGGTCCGCAAGCACGCTCGCCAGTTCCGGGCCGTCACCCATTTGCCAGGCCACTGCGTCTGGGTACTTCATTTTTAATTCTTCAACCTGAACCATTCAAATCCCTTCTTAACTCTTAACCAAAAGAATCGGAATAGCGGTTTTAGCATAAACCCCCTCGACTGTAGAAGCATAGTCGCCTTTCCTTGCATTTTTAGTTCGGGTGGGAAGGAAAACAAAGCGTTGCGCGTATTGCCCTGGTAAATATATCCTTACGAGGTTATCTGTGTGGTGAATCTGCTGTCTGCAGCCAGGCGCGTGGCTTTGAATATCAGTAACGAGTCACCTGGATGCAACCAGCACCACGCTTTTTCTTAAAATTTTATCCCATTGGAAGGGTTTAACGTGTTCAAGCTTATTTCATCTCTACTGGCCATTTTCCTGCTGTCAGGCTGTAGCTCCGATCTGGTTCTCAGTCCACCTAAACAACCCGAATACAAGTCAATGCCTGAAATAACTCAGTCTGTGACGCCAACGCAACAGCGTGCAATCATGGCCGGCGAGCGGCCAGACTGGTCAGAAAGAACCCCGATCAATACAATAAAGCGATATTAATAGACACTTATCCACCAGGGCTGCCGTTCGGCGGCCTTTTGTTTCCCCTGAATCTGGTTTACGAGAACTTTTCTGACGCCTGGCATTTATTACGTTATCGACCATGCTTAAGACAATGACAATTCAATCACTTCACCGTCGTTGAAGCGGCTACTTCACTTAAATCGAGAACCCTAAATGCGCCATGCATCTATCCCCGTAGCTGCAGCCACGACAATGTTTTTGCTAGGCGTTTTTATCATTAATTTACAGGTTTGGTATTCTGCACGGGCCGATAGCCTGGCAGAGGCGCATTACGTCGTGCGGAACATGAATGTTATTCTTAAAGAAGCTCGTCATGCGACTGAGATGGCAATGCAACTTGCCGAGAATGAGTGTGATGCTGAAGGGCAATATCGGCTGGGCACCGAGGCGGCATTACAGCCTCACCTGAGAACGATCGTTATTCTGAAAAATGATGCGGTCTGGTGCTCCTCGTTACCGGGAAACCGCGTATTGTTGGTCAACAGCTCAGTGCTGCCTGAGTCATCATTGCTCCTCGTCCCTTCGGCCAGTACCGTCAACGGTCTTCCGGTTCTCTTATATCAGACAATTCATGCCGGAAGCCGAATCATCGTTAGCATCAGCGATAGCCATATCCGTGATGCACTGGATATGCCATTAAATGGCGTTGAATATTCCCTGAGAGTAGGCAATACGCTTTTAGGTCTGACAGGCGATGTGACGACGGCAGACCCTACGAATAAAGAGGTATTAACGGTAAAAGCCTCTACTTATCCATTCTCGGTACAATTCACCTCTCCACCTCTTTTTAGCCTTAAGAGATTATTCAATCGAGCCGGAGGCGTGGTGTTATTCCTGCTGATAATATCGTCTCTCTCTGCTTATATTCTTCAACGCTATATTTCTAAGGATGTTTCACCCGAAGAGTCGCTGCGCATCGCCATTTACAAAAATGAAATTATTCCGTATTACCAACCCGTTGTGAGCGGCAAAGAGGGAACCTTACGGGGTGTGGAGGTGCTGGCCAGATGGAAGCATCCTCAATCAGGATTTATTTCCCCCGCGTCCTTCATTCCTCTTGCGGAGAAATCCGGTTTAATTATTCCTTTGACTCAGAGCTTAATGAGGCAGGTTGCAATACACATGAATGCTATTGCGACATTGCTGCCGGAAGGGTTTCACGTAGGGATTAACTTCAGCGCTTCTCATATCGTTGCGCCCACCTTTGTTGAAGAGTGTCTCCACTACAAGCGCAGCTTCACTCAACAGGATCTTAACCTCGTCGTTGAGGTGACGGAGCGTGAACCGCTCGACATTGATGAACATCTTGTTAATACATTGAATGAGCTACATAACAACGGATTTGCCATTGCGCTGGATGACTTTGGTACGGGTTATTCCGGTCTGTCCTATCTGCAGGATCTGCATATTGATTACATTAAAATCGACCAGAGCTTTGTTGCCAGGGTTAACGCGAATGAGGACTCAACGCTAATCCTTGATTCGGTACTGGAGTTGGCCAAAAAACTCTCAATTAGCATCGTGGCGGAAGGCGTTGAAACTGAAGAGCAGCTCGATTACCTCACACGCAATCATATCCGGTTTTTACAGGGTTTTTTCTTTTACAAACCTCTTCCTTTCAAGGAACTGGTCAAAGTTCTCTTGTCGAAGCCAAAAGTTAAGATCAGGGTGGAATAATGTTTATTCGGTTGTTTCTGAGAAAATAAAAAGGGGGGACATCATCCCCCAAAAATGCAGACCATTATTGCTTTAACCACGGTAATATTTTGTTATGTATTGACCGGATGGTCAAATTAATTGTTTTCAACATTCTCTTTGGGATTCTTAAGCAAATGGGTGATTTGGAATATTAGCTGCCTAACGGTTAATTTGACTTTAATCAACATTGTCGCGCCCTCTTTAGATTGATGGATGTAATGATTATTGTTTTGTTAAAACAATGCGCTTACGCTGTGTTTTCGACGTAAGTTGTTTCAGGTTAATTTTTTAAGAAAAAATGCTCGCTGCCATAGCATAATGAAATAATGCTTACTTATTACCGCAGTTTAAATATTAACCAGTAAAGGCCAGGGGCTGAGTTTGTTTTTAGAATAGACGTCTCACTCTGAGATTTTCGTCAGTTAGCGTATAATGCGTCATCCAAAACCGCTAAACACTCCGTGGCTCGTGCTATGACCCTTAATCGCTTTTGTTATTTACTCCTGATTATCGCTGCGATCGGCAGCCTTCTTACTACCCATCCTCTGGTCATGTGGTTTCTGGCGATCAACGTGATGACGTTGTTCATGTATGGCGCCGATAAAATGGCGGCGCGGAAGGGGATGCGCAGGGTTCCGGAAGCGACATTGCTGGTATTTGGCGTGACAGGTGGCTGGCCTGGCGCCATTGTCGGCCAACAACTCTTTCGCCATAAAACCCAAAAGCAGCCCTTCAAAAGCTACTTTTTCATCAGCGTCGTCGTCAGCATCGCCATGATGGCGGCCGTTTATCATTTTTCTTCTTATTCTCTTTTATGAGCGTTGGCAGGGACTGCTGACGGTAAGGCATATCTTTAATTTACTCCTCCGTCACTGCCAATAGTAGTAGGACTATTCTTAAGTGGTTGCTGTTTTTTGCACAATCTGAATAATACGTGCAACAACACGGACGACAACATCCCATGAAAATAGAATCTCTTATTCTGGCAGTGCTGGTGCTCTTTTCTGCGCCTTCCTGGTCTGCTTTTCAGGAGCGGGAATATAATACCTGGTATATAAAAAATGCGGTTCTTTATGATATGACACAGACCTCGGAAGGTTTCCCGGTCATGGTGAGTGTCTCCCAGCCAGGAAGAAAATCCGCTAATTTACTGGTGTCCTATATTACTGAAGGCCGTTGCGGTGAGAAAAACCTGCCGCTAAATGTGAATGGTAAAGTACTGCCCGCCAAATATTATTGTGTTCAGGTAGGACAAAACAGAATTGAACATTTTTCAGTGGTTGATGCGGACAGCGTCAATAGCATGGTGACGCATTTAAAATCCGATTTCACGATCCTCCTGCAAAACGATATCAAGATTTGGGCTGCAAACATCAAAACGCCAAAGTTTGGACTGACGCCGAGATTTTAAATATGAAATGTCATTTCTCATGGCAGGCATTTTTCTCATCAAAGCAATTATTTACACAATAATAGTGTCACTATGTTACTAATCAAAATAAAGAGTAAGTGGCCCTGTTTTTTTACATATTTAAAGAGATTGTATGCTAAACGGTACGAAACCGCATAAATAATCCTTTCTGAAATTATGGATAAAGCTCACTACCAGACTTACGCTTGCTAGCGAATTTAAGTTGTTCAGCGCATCTTTACTGGTAAGGAGCAGAAAATGTCACAACGTAATAGTCTGGATTTGCTAAGCCGTAAAGAAGGAATGTGTTTGTTAGAGCAAAGCATGGGTTTTGTCTGGCAGGCAGCACTTCGGGCTGTCGCGGTATTAGGCGTTGCAGATCTTCTGGTTGAAGGAAAGAAATCCGTTAAGCAGCTGGCGAAGGAGCTTAATGTCGATGGCGACTATCTTCATCGAATCATGCGCTTATTGTCTTCGCGTGGGGTGTTCAACGAATTATCCGAAACGGAATACGGTCTTAGCCATTCAGCTCAATTCCTGCGTTCCGATCATGAATTTTCCTTACGGGCGGCAGTTCTTATGTTGACAGACCAAACATTCTGGCAGCCAGCGGCTAGAATGGATGAAATATTGCAAGGCAAACCTGTTTTTAATTCATTGTTTGGCAAGCCTTTTTACGATTACTGGCAGCATGATGACACGGTGACGGGAAGCAACATTTTTCATGCTGGTATGGCCTCTATGTCATCCGTAGAAAATGAAACTATTACTGGTAGCTATTCATTCCCTGAAAACGCTGTCGTTGCCGATATCGCCGGTGGGCTGGGTAATTTATTGCTGGCAATTTTACGTCGAAATCCGACCTTGACAGGGATCTTGTTTGATCAAAAAGACGTGCTTGAGCGGAACAGACTTTCACTATTGAATGATAATCGCCGATGGAAGACCGTAGAGGGCAGCTTTTTTGAAGCCTGTCCTGCAGCGGACATTTTTTTACTTAAATATATTTTGATGGACTGGCCTGATGAGAAGGCGATTCAGATACTTCAGTGCTGCAGAAATGCAATGAAAGATAACTCCCGATTATTAATTTTTGAACCGCTTATTAAAAAAGAAAATAATCAGCAGGGACGATTTGAAATTGACCTTCTTCTGTTAACAAGCTTTGATGGCGGGCGGGCAAGAACAGAGCCTGAGTATCAGGTCTTGTTTGAACAGACCAATTTGAAGCTGAACAAAATAATAGATACCGGTTCCTATCTGTCGATTTTAGAAGTCATACCTGTCTGAACTTGTCCGTCATTCCGTTTTACCGTATTCCTGCTAAGCTTGTTGGTTGGACCAGGAGCGTAAGCATGATGAACAAAGATGAACAAACCGGATTAGTGGGGCTGGCGATTGGGGCCGCCGTTATTGGGCTAGTTTCAGCGCAGAAACCGATCCATCGCAACAGCATTGTTGATGAACTGGTCAGGCTCGGCAGGCAAAAAGGCGATGGCGTAGAAGATGAGGTTTTCGTGAAGGCCGCCGAGCTGGTGAGAAAAGGGGTATAGCTCATGGCTGAAAGACGTAATGCGAAGTGCCATTGCGGCGCGGTGTCGTTCACCGTTGAGCTTACCGATGGCCTGAACACCGCGCGGCGCTGCAGCTGTTCCTTTTGTCGTATGCGGGGCGCGGTCGTCGTTTCAGCGCCGTTGTCAGGCATTAAGGTGACCAAAGGTGAAGATAAGCTCACCGAGTACCGCTTTAACACGGGAACGGCACGGCATTTCTTCTGCTCGGTATGCGGGATCTACACGTTCCATCAGCGGCGTTCTAACCCAAACGAATATGGCGTTAATGTCGCCTGTTTTGAAAACGTTTCACCTTTTGATTTTCCAGAGGTGAAGGTGATGGACGGCGTTAACCATCCCATGGATGGGGATAGTGGGGTATTAGGTTATCTCTCTTTTCGCGAGAAAGGGGAAGATCAGGCATGATTGCCGCCTGGCCACTCTTTTACTCCTCCGGCTATAGTAGGCAGTGGGTAACTGAAACAGGAGAAACTATGCTCTGTGTTGAAAAAGACGATCCGCGTGAGGCCCCTGAATCAGGTGATAAAAAGCCTCAACCTGTGAAAAAATAACGCGACATACGCGTTTACCCGCCACCGGCACTGCTGGTGGCTTTTTATTTCCAGGGACAATAGTTAACTGCCATCCAGATGGTTTAATAGCGCCCCGAGATGCCCGACGATATCACCAAAATCAAAAATTAACGCCATCCACAGCAATGCTAAAAGGGTAAGTAAGGCAAGGGATACACGACCAAACAACGCTGTTATCCTTAGTGAAGAAAGGGCTATCACCGCAGTTTAACCAGCTTACTTTCAACTTTCCCTCAACCAACCCCTTTCTTAAACTGTCTTATGTGACGAACTTCAAAAAACAAGCGAGCCCGCATGATTATGCGGGCCCTGACAATCAGAACTGGTAAACCAGGCCTAACGCTACAACATCATCGGTGCTGATGCCGTTGTCTTTGTAGAAGCTGTCATCTTCATCCAGCAGGTTGATTTTGTAATCAACGTAGGTGGACATGTTTTTGTTGAAGTAATAGGTGACCCCTACGTCAGCGTATTTAACCAGATCCTGGTCGCCCTGGCCGTTGCCCAGATCCTTACCTTTCGACTGCAGGTAGGAAAGGGACGGACGCAGGCCGAACTCAAACTGGTACTGCGCGGTCACTTCGAAGTTCTGGGTTTTGTTCGCCACGGCGTCGGTGTTATCACCATACGGTGTCATATTGCGGGTTTCAGAATACATCGCCGCCAGATAGATGTTATTGGCGTCATACTTCAGGCCCGCCGTCCAGGCATCCGCTTTGTCTCCACCCGCAGTGGTGTTCATGACCTGCTCGTTGGTTCGGTCAGAAGAGGTATACGCGGCACCCGCAGTAATCCCCATGCCGAAGTCATAGGTGGTAGAGATACCGAAGCCGTCACCGTTCTCGTGACGCGTGTCGCGACCGTTGTTGGTACCTTCCTGGTTGTTGCTGGCGTCTTCATTTTTGCCCTGATACTGCAGCGCAAAGTTCAGGCCCTGCACCAGACCGTAGAAGTCGGTGTTACGGTAGGTTGCCACGCCGTTTGCGCGGCCGGTCATGAAGTTGTCGGCTTTGGTGTAGGAGTCGCCACCGAACTCAGGCAGCATATCGGTCCAGCCTTCCACGTCGTACAGGACACCGTAGTTACGACCGTAATCGAAGGAGCCGTAGTCACCCACTTTTACACCGGCGAAGGCCAGACGCGTCCAGGACTGATTATCAGACCCTTCCGTGTTATTGGCCTGAATGTTGTATTCCCACTGCGCATAGCCGGTCATCGTGTTGTTGATCTGCGTTTCACCCTTGAAACCCAGACGCATATAGGTTTGATCGCCGTCAGCACCTTTGTTATCGGAAAAGTAGTGCAGACCATCTACTTTTCCGTACAGATCTAATTTGTTACCGTCTTTATTATAAATTTCTGCTGCTTGAGCAGAACCAGCTATTAACAGAGCCGGAATGATCAGAGCCAGTATTTTTCTTTGCATTGTGATATTCCTTTGCAGTTGTTTTTATTTAATTACCTGTTGAACTTTCAGAATGAGAAAGTTGTCTCATGCTAAATCACTCCCGCGTAAGAGTAATAAAATATAATTGTTACGAACTAAGTAAAATCTAAACCGAATAAATCGGCGGAAATGATCATTGGTTTGATGAATGATTTAAAAGTAACTATATTAAATTGAAATTATTAATCAGGCGTTAATTAAGGTAATCTGGCCGGCGTTATATGCCTGTAAGATGATTCATCCATAATTAACGTGAATGCTATTAAGGAAACTAAATAGATATTCAATGATTATCTGGATTCGCCCGGTGTGAATACGCCGGGCTTTTTTTATGGCAAAAAAATGCCCGGACAAGCCGGGCAGGGGAACTAGTCGCTGGTTGGTTTTTCGGCTTTACCCGCCATCTGCGCCAGGAAGTCATAGCGTTTTTGCAGGTCAGCAGCGGCATCTTTCCAGAGCTGCCCGGCCACTTCCGGCTGCTGGGCGTTAAGGCGACGGAAGCGCTGTTCCTGCATTAACGTCTCGGCCAGGGCATCCGACGGCGGACGCGAATCCAGCGCCAGCGGTAATTTACCCTCGTCAGCACGACGCGGGTCGAACCGGTACAGCGGCCAGAAGCCGGTCGCTGTCAGCTGACGCATCTGGTCGTGGCTGAGGGCCAGATCGTAGCCATGCTCTTCGCAAGGGCTGTAGGCAATGATCAGCGACGGGCCAGGATACGCTTCCGCTTCCTGAATCGCTTTCACCGTCTGGTTAAGCTGGGCTCCCAGCGAGATTTGCGCGACGTAAACATGACCGTACATCATCATGCTCACCCCGAGATCTTTGCGCGCCTTGCGTTTACCGTGTTCGCCGAATTTCGTTACCGCGCCTAACGGCGTGGCTTTCGACGCCTGGCCGCCGGTATTGGAATAACACTGCGTATCCAGAACCAGGATGTTGACGTTTTCGGTCAGGCTCAACACGTGATCCAGCCCGCCAAAGCCGATATCGTAAGCCCAGCCGTCACCGCCAATCAGCCAGATTGATTTTTCGACCAGAGCGTCAGCGTCGGTCAGCAGCTGTTCAGCCCCCGCAACGCCCTGTAGCGCGCGGCGCAGCTCAGCAACCTGCTCACGACGTTCTTCTGGCGTCGCGTCCGCATGAAGCGCGTCATTGAGCTCAGCGGGGATCTGCCCGGCAAACTGCTCCAGCAGGCGCATCACGCGCGCGCGGTGCTGGTCGACGGTCAGGCGGAAGCCCAGGCCGAATTCGGCGTTGTCCTCGAATAGCGAGTTTGCCCACGCCGGACCGCGCCCATTCGCGTCGGTGGTGTACGGCGTAGAAGGCAAATTGCCCCCGTAGATGGATGAACAGCCGGTTGCGTTGGCAATCAACATCCGGTCACCGTACAGCTGGGTAAGCAGCTTGATATACGGCGTCTCACCGCAGCCGGAGCAGGCGCCAGAGTACTCAAACAGCGGCGTAATCAGCTGTGAGGTACGAATATCAATACGTTCCAGTTTGCTGCGATCGATTTCCGGCAGATTCAGGAAGAAGTCATAGTTGACCTTCTCCTCTTCAACGTGCTCCAGACGCGACATCATATTGATGGCTTTGATCTCCGGATCCTGCCTGTCTTTCGCCGGACAGACCTCGACGCACAGGTTACAGCCGGTGCAATCTTCCGGCGCGACCTGCAGAACGTATTTCTGTCCGCGCATATCGCGAGATTTCACATCCAGCGAATGCAGGCTGGCAGGCGCGGCTTCCATATCTTCCGGTGAAACCACTTTGGCACGAATAGCAGAGTGCGGGCAGGCCGCAACGCAGTGGTTGCACTGGGTACACAGCTCTTCTTTCCAGATGGGGATCGCTTCGGCAATGTTACGTTTTTCCCAGCGCGTGGTGCCCATCGGCCAGGTGCCATCCGGCGGTAGCGCGGAGACGGGAAGGGCATCGCCCAGGCCGGCCAGCATCGCCGCCGTCACGGTCTTCACGAAATCGGGTGCCGCATCGGACACCACCGGAGGGCGGTTCGGGCTTGCGGCATTCACCGGCTGCAGCGGTACCTCAAACAGCGATTCGCGTGCCAGCGCCAGCGCCTGCCAGTTTCGTTCGACCAGTTCCTGACCCTTGCTGCTGTAGCTTTTGGCAATCGCACCCTGCAGTTCCACCAGCGCGCTGTCGCCCGGGAGAATATTGGTCAGATGGAAGAAGGCCATCTGCATAACGGTATTAATACGCGCAGCCAGGCCACATTCGCGGGCAATTTTTGCGGCGTTGACCACGTAGAAACGGGCTTTTTTCTGGTTCAGCACCGCCTGAACTTCCTGCGGCAGCCGCGCCCAGACTTCGTCCGCGCTGTACGGCGTATTGAGGAGGAAAATGCCGCCGGGCTTCAGGCGCTCGGCCATCTGGTATTTATCGATAAACTGCAGCTGGTGGCAGCCAACAAAATCGGCCTGAGAAATAAGATACGCGGAGCGGATGGGCTGCTCGCTCACGCGCAGGTGGGAAACGGTCAGGCCGCCTGCTTTTTTGGAGTCGTAGACGAAGTACCCCTGGGCGTACCACGGCGTGGAGTTACCGATGATTTTGATGTTGTTTTTGGTCGCGGAGACGCTGCCGTCGCTGCCCAGACCGTAGAACAGCGCCTCAAGTTTGGCGGTCGAGGGCAGGGTGTTTTCCGGCAACGACAGGGAAAGATTCGTCACATCATCATAAATGCCGACGGTAAAGCGCGGTTTGGGTTTCGCTTCGCTTAACTCGTTGAATACCGCCAGCACGCAGTCCGGCCCAAACTCCTTGGAGGACAAGCCATAGCGACCGCCAATCACGCGCGGCAGCGTTTCACGTTCGCCCTGATTAAAGGCTTCTGCCAGGGCGGTCATCACATCCAGATAGAGGGGTTCCGCCTGCGCGCCCGGCTCTTTGGTACGGTCGAGCACCGCCACAGCGCGCGCGCTTTCAGGCAGAGCCGAAAGCAGATGTTTGGCCGAGAACGGGCGATAGAGACGCACCTTAAGCACGCCAACTTTTTCACCGCGCGTCAGCAGCTCGTCAACCACCTCTTCACAGGTCCCAATGGCTGACCCCATCAGCACAATTACCCGTTCCGCCTGCGGATGGCCGTAGTACTCAAACGGTTTGTACTGCCGGCCGGTTGCGGCGGCAAAGTCATTCATTGCCTGTTCAACATGGTCGTAAACCGCGTTGTACCAGGGGTTCGTGGCCTCGCGGGACTGGAAATAGGTATCCGGGTTCGCCGATGTTCCGCGAATAACCGGGTGTTCAGGATTAAGAGCCCGGGCGCGATGCGCGTCGATTTCCGCCTGCGGCAGCAGATTCAGGATAGTGTCGTCGGCCAGCGGGACGATTTTGTTGATTTCGTGAGAGGTGCGGAAACCATCAAAGAAGTGAATAAACGGCACGCGGCTTTTGAGCGTGGCGATATGCGAAATTAAGGCAAAGTCCTGCGCTTCGTGAACGCTGCTGGCGCATAGCATCGCGCAGCCGGTCTGGCGCACGGCCATCACGTCGGAGTGGTCGCCAAAGATAGAGAGCGCGTGGGTGGCAACGGTACGCGCGGCAACGTGCAGAACGAAGGGGGTCAGCTGACCGGCGAGTTTGTAAAGCGTAGGGATCATTAACAGCAATCCCTGTGAGGAGGTAAACGACGTGGAAAGCGCGCCGGTCTGAAGCGCACCGTGTACCGTGGCAATCGCACCGGCTTCAGACTGCATCTCAACCACTCTCGGGACATCGCCCCAGACGTTTTTTAACCCGTTACCCGCCCATGCGTCCGCCTGCTCGGCCATGGTAGAACTTGGCGTAATCGGGTAGATGGCGATAACTTCACTGGTGCGAAACGCGACTGAGGCAACTGCACCATTACCGTCAATAGTTTGCATAGGACAACACCCTTACATTGCGCAAAAAATAGGGGTCTGTATTACGGCAACAAACCCTGAATATTATCTGTGTATTCTAGCAAACGGGGGATTTTACGATTTTCGCTTTTGTGTCCTTGGTATTCCTGCCATCAATGAGTAGATCAAACTTTTGGCGAAAAAATTGCGAGAAATTGTTTCTGAAGCGCATAAATACGCACTTCCGCTCTCGACGACACGGGATGTGATGCCTATTATGCATAGGTTTCGCATTATTCATGGGGGAGAGAGCATGCGTTCAGCATTTTGGGTAGGGTGTGCCGCGTTATTGTTGTCGGCATGTAGCAGTGAGCCAGTCCAGCAGGCAACGGCAGCCCACGTGGCGCCGGGAATGAAAGCGGCGATGTCAAGTTCAGGTCAGGCCAACTGCGCGATGATTGGCGGTTCGCTGTCTGTCGCCCGCCAGCTTGATGGTTCTGCTATTGGGATGTGCGCCTTGCCAAACGGCAAACGCTGTAGCGAACAGTCGCTTGCCGTTGGAAGCTGCGGTAACTACTGATTATTCTACACGCTTAAACATCAGCGTTTTATCGGCTGTCGCCAGCGTTAACTGGTCCTCAGTCAGGTCGACCTGCGCCCCTTTGCGCAGCATGTCGCCGATGGTCTGATCCAGCTCATTCAGCTGCGGCTCAGTACAGAGCTTACGGGTCATGGCCAGCGTTTTAACCTTCAGCTCGCCTTCGGACAATTTCCCCTGTCCGTTGAAGCGGTTACACATCTGACCAGAAACGCTGATGTTATTCACCAGGCTGATATCTGGCAGCGCGCCAAAGCTGAGCTCAGGTTGCGTTGTCGCGGTCTTCACGGCCTTACCGTTGACGTTTTCCAGCACAAAGCGGTGGTTTTTAAGTTGCTCCGGCTGTACGGAGGCTTTGCCCGGATTAACGCAGCCGGAAAGGACAAGACTAATAACGCTTAACGCAATGAGCTTTTTCATTTTTCTTCTCAAACTATAAATACCGTGAATCTTTTTCCAGTGTAACGATACTCTGCCGTGCGTTAATGGGGTTTATCTGAAAGTGCTGGGAGGAGCCGGGCAACGCAGCGGTTGCCCGGAATGACGTTAATGCGATTTAAACCCTGCCGCCGTCATCAGCATACGGAAGAGCATACTGACAGCAGCCAGCGCCAGTACGCTGCCGCCCCAGATAATGGCCAGCCACAGTAATCTTTTCCAGACCGGTTGTTGCATCAGTGATAACCCTCCCCATGCTGAACTTTGCCGCGAAACACGTAGTAGCTCCAGAAGGTGTAGACCAGAATAACGGGAATGATCAACAGCGCGCCCACCAGCATAAAGCCCTGGCTTTGCGTCGGGGCGGCGGCCTGCCACAGGGTGATCGACGGTGGAATAATATGCGGCCAGATGCTGATCCCAAGCCCGCTAAAGCCGAGGAATATCAGCCCCAGCGTCAGAATAAACGGACGGCTATGGCTGGCGGGATTATTCAGGCAGCGCCACTGGTACAGGCTAAAAATCACCACCAGAGCAGGGACCGGCAGCAGATAAAACAGATTCGGTAGCGTGAACCAGCGCGCAGCGATGGCCGGTTGCGCCAGCGGCGTCCAGAGGCTGATCGCCGCAATAAACGCCAGCAGCACGATTAACAGCGTTTTCGACACCTCACGCATCCGCTCCTGCAGCGCGTTTTCGCTTTTCATCACCAGCCAGGTAGAGCCTAACAGCGCATAAGCCACCACCAGCCCCGCGCCGCAAAACAGGTTAAACGCGGTAAACCAGTCAAAGGGGCCGCCGGTATAGGCCCGGCCGGTGACGGTAAAGCCGTTAATGACGGCGCCTACCGTCACGCCCTGGGTGAACGTTGCCAGAATTGAACCGCCAATAAACGCCTTATCCCAGAAGGGGCGGTGGGCCGGCGTGGCTTTAAAGCGAAACTCAAATGCCACTCCACGGAAAATAAGTCCGATCAGCATTAATGTTAGCGGAATGGTCAGGGCATCAACGATCACCGCATAGGCCAGCGGGAATGCGCCGAACAGGGCGGCACCGCCAAGCACCAGCCAGGTTTCATTTCCGTCCCAGACCGGCGCGACGCTGTTGACCATCACGTCGCGATCGTCGGCGTTCTGCGTGGCCGGGAACAGAATGCCAATCCCCAGATCAAAACCGTCCATCACAATATACATCAGCGTGGCGAAGACGATGATCACAAACCAAATAATGGAAAGGTCGATACCCATTATGGCTGCTCCTTATGTTCAGTTGTGACGGCAGAAAGCGGGCGCGCCGGACGTCCGTCGGACTCGGTGGCGAAAGTTTCATGCGGCTGCGGGCCTTTTCGGATGAGGCGCACCATATAGCTGTAACCCACGCCGAATACCGAGGTATAGACGACGAAGAAGGCCAGCAGGCTTACGCTCATATGCAGGTCACCGTGGGCAGAAACCGCATCCTTCGTTCGCTGGAGTCCGTAGACCACCCACGGCTGGCGGCCCACTTCGGTGGTGATCCACCCGGCCAGGATGGCAATCAGCCCGGTTGGCCCCATCAGCAGCGCAAACCACAGGAAGGGGCGAGACGAATACACGCGTTTTTTGTAGCGCAGCCAGAGAGCCATCACCCCGAGCAGCAGCATCAGCATGCCCAGGCCCGCCATGATGCGGAATGACCAGAACACGATGGTGGAATTCGGACGGTCTTCCTTCGGGAACTCTTTGAGAGCCGGAACCTGTTTATCCAGACTGTGCGTCAGGATAAGACTCCCCAGCGCTGGGATCTCCAGCCCAAAGCGGGTGCGCTCCTGTTCCATATCCGGCCAGCCAAACAGCAGCAGCGGGGTAGGCTCACCCGGTGGATTTTCCCAGTGGCCTTCAATGGCGGCAATCTTGGCGGGCTGGTGCTTTAAGGTGTTCAGACCGTGCATATCGCCAACCATGGCCTGGATGGGGGCGACAATCAGCGTCATCCACAGCGCCATCGAAAACATTGCCCGTATGGCAGGGGTATTATTGCCGCGCAGCAGATGCCATGCCGCGGATGCGGCCACAAACAGGGCGCTGCTCAGGAATGCGGCTATCGACATATGCAGCAGGCGGTAAGGGAAGGAGGGGTTAAACACCACGGCGAACCAGTCCACCGGCACGACCTGACCGTTGACGATCTCATAGCCCTGCGGGGTCTGCATCCAACTGTTCGACGAGAGGATCCAGAAGGTAGAAATAATAGTGCCCAACGCCACCATGCAGGTGGAGAAGAAGTGCAGACCCGGCCCGACTTTGTTCCAGCCGAACAGCATCACGCCGAGGAACCCGGCTTCGAGGAAGAAGGCGGTCAGCACTTCATAGGTCAGCAGCGGGCCGGTAATGCTGCCCGCAAACTGTGAAAATCCGCTCCAGTTGGTGCCGAACTGGTAGGCCATCACCAGCCCGGAGACCACGCCCATGCCAAAGTTGACGGCAAAAATCTTCGACCAGAAATGGTACAGCGAGCGCCAGACCGGATTTTTGGTTTTCAGCCACAGCCCTTCGAGTACGGCAAGATAGCTTGCCAGGCCGATGGTGATCGCCGGGAAAATAATGTGAAAGGATACGGTAAAGGCAAACTGTATCCGTGCAAGGTGAAAAGCATCTAAACCAAACATGCACAGCCTCAATGTCAAACGGTGTGCTGTTATGGTATAGGGGCAAGGTTCGGACTATCAGACGCAGAAAAGTGATTTTTAACCATAACAGTTGACTTAAAACTCATGCTTTAGTCATCTGATATACCTCGCATGAGGAATAAAAACCGTCTTTTTATGAATTTTACGCATAAAACTGCTTGCCTTGTCGTCTGCGCCGTGCGTTAATGACCCTCTGGTTTTGAGTCCAAATAAATATCTGACGTAGTTTTATAAAGCAGTTCTCATCACGTTGTGCCTCTCCGCAGCCTCTCTTGGGTCTTTATCTACTTTCCGATTCGTTTTGTTTAAAACCATTATTGCCCAATCGGCCCATTAGTAATTTACGTTTTTACGTTCACAGGAGAATCCTATGACTTCTTATATTCATTTCCGCTGCCCATGCTGTCATGGCTCGCAGTACCGTACCTCAGTCTTTGATATGTCTGAGAAAAACCCACTCGGCGCGAAATGCATCTTTTGCAAATCGTCGATGATTACGCTCGATCACCTGGCCGCCGCGCGTCAGGCGCAAAGCCACGTTACCGAGTACCGTAAGTAATTCGTTTCACGAACTATAACAGTTAGCTAAATCTTCTCTTTTTCTCCTGCTGATATACACTGTCGGTCACAAGGAGAATTTGATGAAAAAATACCAGCGTCTGGCGCAACAAATTATCTCGCAGATTGAGCTTGGCGTATGGCTGCCGGGCGATAAGCTGCCTTCGCTGCGAGAGCAGGTGGCGAGCAGCGGCATGAGTTTTATGACCGTTGGCCACGCGTATCAGATGCTGGAAAGTCAGGGGCGCATTGTCGCCAGACCGCAGTCGGGCTATTACGTTGCCTCGCGCCCGACCGCACATCAGCCTGCTCCACCTGCCCAGGTGATGCGTGACGAAGTGGTGGATATTAATACCTACATCTTCGACGTCTTACAGGCCAGCCGCGACCCGTCCGTTGTTCCTTTTGCCTCCGCGTTTCCCGATCCCCGACTTTTCCCGCTGCAGCAGCTCAACCGCTCGCTGGCGAACGTCAGCAAAACCGCGACGGCGATGAGCGTGATTGAGAACCTGCCGCCGGGTAACGTCGATCTCCGCCACGCCATTGCCCGTCGCTACGCGCAGCAGGGGATGAACATCTCCCCGGAAGAGATTGTGATCACCGCAGGCGCGCTTGAAGCGCTCAATCTCAGCCTGCAGGCGGTAACCGAGCCGGGCGACTGGGTGATAGTCGAAAACCCGTGTTTCTACGGCGCGCTGCAGGCGCTGGAACGCCTGAAGCTCAAAGCGTTGTCGATTGCGACGGATGTCCGCGAGGGGATTGATCTGAATGCCCTTGAACAGGCGCTGAAGGAGTACCCGGTTAAAGCCTGCTGGATCATGACCAACAGTCAAAACCCGCTTGGCTTCACGCTGAGCGCGGAGAAAAAAGCGCAGCTTGTCGCGCTGTTAACGCAGCACAACGTCCCCCTGATTGAAGACGATGTCTACAGCGAGCTCTATTTTGGCCGCGAAAAGCCGCTCCCGGCGAAAGCATGGGATCGCCAGGACATGACGCTGCACTGCTCGTCCTTTTCAAAATGCCTGGTGGCCGGTTTTCGCATCGGCTGGGTTGCGGCAGGAAAACACGCGAGACGCATTCAGCAGCTGCAGCTGATGAGCACGCTCTCAACCAGCTCACCCGTGCAGCTGGCGCTGGTGGATTACCTGGCGACGAAACGCTACGACGCCCATCTGCGCCGCCTGCGGCGTACCCTCGCCGAGCGAAAACAGCAGGCCTGGCAGTCTCTTTTGCGCCATATGCCTGCCGGCGTCAAAATTCACCATAACGACAGCGGCTACTTTTTATGGCTGGAGCTTCCGGCGCAGCTGGATGCGGGTCTGCTCAGCGAAAAAGCCTTAACGCACCACATCAGCATTGCGCCCGGAAAGATGTTTTCCACCTCCGACGCGTGGACACCGTTCTTCCGGTTTAATACCTCCTGGGCCTGGGGAGAGCGAGAAGAGCAGGCGGTCATTCAGTTAGGAAAATTAATTAGCACGATGCTGGAATAAACTTTTCTCCGTTATTTAAATAATCAATTCTTATCCTGATGACGGCGCTGCGAATATTTCGCGGTGCCCTGTCATAGGAAATCTGCATACCGTCTCTCGCGGCTAACTCCTTGTCTATAATCCAGTTAACGGGGAATGCGCCCTCGGTCACACCTTGATGAAATTTCCTGAAGCCGTACGGTGCGGCGCATTTGTGCGGTCTACGTTTAATAAGGGAGATATTTTTACGGCACGGCTGCCGCTAAATTTCATTGCGACAGGAGTAACTCTTATGAGCAAACATTTTGCCCGCAGCAGCCTGTGCGCGCTCGGCATGACAATCATGACAGCGCAAGCCGCAGAACCACCAAAGGCCATCGGCGACGGGGAAGGTCGGCTGGATATTATCGCCTGGCCGGGATACATCGAACGCGGACAGACGGATAAAAATTATGACTGGGTCACCCAGTTTGAAAAAGAGACCGGGTGTGCGGTCAACGTCAAAACGGCGGCCACGTCGGATGAAATGGTCAGCCTGATGGCGAAAGGGGGCTATGACCTGGTCACCGCCTCGGGTGACGCCTCCCTGCGCCTGATCATGGGTAAACGCGTTCAGCCCATTAACCCGGACCTCATCCCCAACTGGAAAACGCTCGACGCGCGGATTGTAAAAGGGGAATGGTTTAACGTCGGCGGGAAAGTCTACGGCACGCCATATCAGTGGGGGCCAAACCTGCTGATGTACAACACCAAAACCTTCCCGACGCCGCCGGACAGCTGGAGCGTGGTCTTTACCAAACAGGATCTGCCGGACGGTAAAACCAATCAGGGACGCGTGCAGGCGTATGACGGCCCGATTTATATCGCCGATGCCGCGCTGTTCGTCAAAGCCACTCAGCCGCAGCTGGGTATCCAGGACCCGTACCAGCTCACCGAAAAACAGTATGCCGCCGTGCTCAAGGTGCTTCGCGACCAGCACGCGCTGATCCACCGTTACTGGCATGACACCACCGTTCAGATGAGCGACTTTAAAAATGAAGGCGTCGTGGCATCCAGCGCCTGGCCGTATCAGGCGAATGCCCTGAAGGCTGAGAACCAGCCCGTTGCCACCGTCTTCCCGAAAGAGGGGGTGACCGGCTGGGCGGATACCACCATGCTGCATGCGCAGGCAAAACACCCGATGTGTGCCTATAAGTGGATGAACTGGTCGCTGACGCCTAAAGTGCAGGGCGATCTAGCGGCCTGGTTTGGCTCCCTGCCCGTGGTTGCAGAAGGGTGTAAGGCCAGCACGCTGCTGGGTGATAAAGGCTGCGAAACAAACGGTTATAACGAGTTCGACAAAATCATGTTCTGGAAAACCCCCATCGCCGAAGGCGGCAAATTTGTCCCTTACAGCCGCTGGACGCAGGATTACATCGCCATCATGGGCGGTCGTTAATTGCCCGGGAGCAGAACATGACGTACGCGGTAGAGTTTAACAACGTTTCCCGTCTGTACGGCGACGTACGGGCGGTGGATGGGGTCACCATTGCTATTCGTGACGGAGAGTTTTTCTCCATGCTGGGGCCTTCGGGCTCCGGCAAAACCACCTGCCTGCGTCTGATCGCGGGTTTTGAGCAGCTGTCAGGCGGCACGATTTCTATCTTCGGCAAAGAGGCGAGCGAACTGCCTCCCTGGGAGCGGGATGTGAACACCGTCTTTCAGGACTACGCGCTGTTCCCGCATATGTCGATTCTCGACAATATTGCCTACGGGCTGATGGTCAAAGGCATCGACAAGAAAAAACGCCATGCGCAGGCCCGTGATGCCCTGGAAAAAGTGGGCCTGAGCTTTGCCGTTGCCCGCAAACCCTCGCAACTTTCCGGCGGCCAGCGACAGCGTGTCGCCATCGCCCGGGCGCTGGTCAATGAGCCGCGCGTCCTGCTGCTGGATGAGCCCTTAGGTGCGCTCGATCTCAAACTGCGTGAACAGATGCAGTTCGAGCTGAAGAAGCTTCAGCAGGAACTCGGCATCACCTTTATTTTTGTCACCCACGATCAGGGCGAGGCCCTTTCCATGTCAGACCGGGTGGCGGTGTTCAATAACGGGCGCATCGAGCAGGTGGATACCCCGCGCGATCTCTACATGCGTCCGCGCACGCCGTTTGTCGCCGGTTTTGTCGGCACGTCCAACGTCTTTGATGCGGGCCTTGCGCAGAAAATTTGCGGTATGGAAGGCAGCTATTCCCTGCGCCCGGAACATATTCGCCTTAATGAGGGCGGAGACGTTCAGGTTCAGGGCATCGTGCAGGCCGTTCAGTATCAGGGAGCGGCCACGCGGCTGGAGCTGAAGCTCGCCGATGGCGCCAAACTGCTGGTGAGCCAGGCCAATCTCAGTGAAACCTCGTCGCTGAGCGGCATTGCGCCGGGGCAGGCGGTGATGGCGTCGTGGTCACGCGAGGCGATGATTCGCCTGCACGAGGAGAGGTGAAATGTCTATGAGTGTCGCGCATCCTCCCGCCTCGCATGGGCGCTTAAGCCGCATGACGGCGCTGTTCTGGCGTAAACCGTCGCTCGGCCTGTTCCTGCTTCTGCTCGCGCCGCTCATGTGGTTTGGCATCGTCTATTTAGGATCGCTTCTGACCCTGCTGTGGCAAGGTTTTTACACCTTTGACGATTTCACTATGGCCGTCACGCCGGATCTGACCCTGGCGAACATTCGGGCGCTTTTCAACCCGGCAAACTACGACATCATCCTGCGCACGTTAACCATGGCGATTGCGGTGACGATAGCCAGCGCCATCCTGGCATTCCCGATGGCCTGGTACATGGCGCGATACACCCGAGGCAAGTGGAAAGCATTTTTCTATATTGCTGTGATGCTGCCAATGTGGGCGAGCTACATCGTCAAAGCCTACGCC
This sequence comes from Enterobacter cloacae complex sp. ECL352, assembly GCF_020149545.1. NCBI lineage: Bacteria > Pseudomonadati > Pseudomonadota > Gammaproteobacteria > Enterobacterales > Enterobacteriaceae > Enterobacter > Enterobacter cloacae complex sp. ECL352. Next base: position 166,930 of record NZ_CP083709.1, on the reverse strand, counting down.
TGGACGCTGCTGCTGGCGAAGGACGGGGTGGCGCAGTGGTTTCTCAACCACATGGGGCTGGAGCCGATCCTGACCTCACTCCTTACGCTCCCGGCGATTGGCGGCAACACCTTGTCCACCTCCGGGCTGGGACGGTTTCTGGTCTTCGTCTACATCTGGCTGCCGTTTATGATCCTGCCCGTCCAGGCGGCGCTGGAACGCCTGCCTGCCTCGCTACTGCAGGCCTCAGCCGACCTCGGCGCGCGCCCTCGTCAGACCTTTCGCTACGTCGTTCTGCCGCTGGCGATCCCGGGTATTGCCGCGGGCTCAATATTCACCTTTTCCCTGACGCTGGGGGATTTCATCGTTCCACAGCTGGTGGGGCCGCCGGGTTACTTCATCGGTAACATGGTCTACTCGCAGCAGGGTGCCATTGGCAATATGCCTATGGCCGCCGCGTTCACGCTGGTGCCCATCGTGCTGATTTCACTCTATCTGGCGTTCGTGAAACGTCTGGGAGCATTCGATGCACTCTGAACGCGCACCGCTGTTCCTGAAAGTGGCAGCCTGGGGAGGCGTCATCTTCCTGCACTTCCCGCTGCTGATTATCGCGACCTATGCCTTTAATACCGAAGACGCGGCCTTCAGCTTTCCGCCGCAGGGGCTGACGCTGAAGTGGTTCAGCGTGGCGGCGGGGCGCGGCGATATTATTGAATCCGTGACGTTGTCACTTCAGATTGCCGCGCTCTCCACCGCGATTGCCCTTGTGCTTGGCACGCTTGCTGCAGCGGCGCTGTGGCGAAGCGAGTTTTTTGGCAAGAATGCGATCTCGCTGTTGCTGCTGTTGCCGATTGCGTTACCGGGGATCATCACCGGTCTGGCGCTGCTGACGGCATTCAAAACGATTGACCTTGAGCCGGGTTTTTTCACCATCGTGGTGGGACACGCCACCTTTTGCGTGGTGGTGGTGTTTAACAACGTGATTGCCCGGTTCAGACGCACCTCCTGGAGCCTGGTGGAAGCGTCGATGGATCTCGGGGCCGACGGATGGCAAACCTTCCGCTATGTGGTGCTGCCCAATCTGGGTTCCGCGCTGCTGGCCGGGGGAATGCTGGCGTTTGCCCTGTCGTTTGACGAGATAATCGTCACAACGTTTACGGCGGGACACGAGCGCACGTTACCGCTGTGGTTGCTCAATCAGCTCGGCCGTCCGCGCGACGTGCCGGTCACCAACGTCGTTGCACTGCTGGTGATGCTGGTGACAACTATCCCCATTCTGGGAGCCTGGTGGCTAACCCGCGACGGCGAGAACATCGCCGGCAGCGGGAAATAACAGTGAATTCAACAGGAAAATGCTATGCAAACACAACTGCTGATAGAGGGAAAACTGGTAACCGGAGAGGGAGAAAAACAGCCGGTCTATAACCCGGCCACTGGAGAACTCCTGCTGGAGATTGCCGAGGCGTCAGCGGCTCAGGTCGACGCGGCGGTTCAGGCGGCCGACCGTGCTTTTGCGGAGTGGGGGCAAACCACGCCGAAGACGCGCGCCGAGTGCCTGCTGAAGCTGGCGGATGCGATTGAAGCGCATGGGGAGGACTTTGCCCGGCTCGAATCCCTCAACTGCGGCAAGCCGCTGCACTGTGCTCTGGGCGATGAAATTCCGGCGGTGGTCGACGTTTTCCGTTTCTTTGCCGGGGCCGCCCGCTGTCTGAACGGGCTGGCCGCCGGGGAGTACCTTGACGGTCACACGTCGATGATCCGCCGCGATCCGGTGGGCGTGGTTGCCTCTATTGCCCCCTGGAACTATCCGCTGATGATGGCGGCCTGGAAGCTGGCACCCGCGCTGGCGGCTGGGAACTGCGTGGTGATTAAGCCCTCAGAGATCACGCCCCTGACCGCGCTGAAGCTGGGGGAGCTGGCAAAAGATATCTTCCCGGCAGGCGTTCTGAACGTCCTGTTTGGCCGGGGTAAAACGGTCGGTGACCCGCTTACCGGGCATGAAAAGGTCCGTATGGTCTCGCTGACCGGTTCGATTGCTACCGGGGAACATATCATCGGCCATACCGCGTCATCCATTAAACGCACCCACATGGAGCTGGGCGGTAAAGCGCCGGTTATCGTCTTTGATGATGCCGACCTGGATGCGGTTGTCGAAGGGGTGCGGACGTTTGGTTTCTACAATGCCGGACAGGACTGTACGGCGGCCTGCCGGATTTATGCCCAGAAGGGCATTTATGCCGCGCTGGTGGAAAAGCTGGGCGCAGCGGTCGCCAGCCTTAATATGGGTGCGCCGGAGGATGCCTCGACCGAACTGGGCCCGCTCAGCTCGGCGGCCCATCTTTCACGCGTCTGTCAGGCCGTCGATGAGGCGAAAGCGCTCGGTCATATCCGCGTTGTCACCGGCGGGAGCAAAAAAGAGGGGGCGGGCTACTACTTCCAGCCAACCCTGCTGGCGGGGGCAAAGCAGGACGACGCCATCGTTCAGCGCGAGGTGTTTGGCCCGGTGGTGAGCGTCACCGAGTTTGATGACGAGGCGCAGGTGCTGGCCTGGGCGAACGATTCGCAGTATGGCCTGGCGTCATCGGTCTGGACCAAAGACGTGGGCCGCGCCCATCGCCTGAGCGCGCGCCTGCAGTACGGCTGCACCTGGGTGAATACCCATTTTATGCTGGTGAGCGAAATGCCGCACGGGGGCATGAAATTATCCGGCTACGGCAAAGATATGTCGGTCTACGGGCTTGAGGATTATACGGTTGTGCGGCATGTCATGATCAAACACTAAGTCCGCCCTGCCTGGCCGCATGCGCGGCCAGGCGTTTCCCGCGCCCGCCATGAGTGTTACGCAAGATACTCAGTTGTTATTATCCGTAATCTTTAAGTGGTTATTCTGTAACGAAAAAACTTGATCTGTATCAACATATGACGCATATTGCGTGCGGTTATTTTTTCGGCTCTGGTATACAGAATGACGTTGTATCAAAAGATGTTGGTTTTTTACGCAATCATGGCTTCCATCTGCGCATTAATTACCTGGTTCCTCTCTAAAGACCGCAAACGTATCCGCCTGCTCAGCGCTTTTCTGGTGGGGTCAACCTGGCCAATGAGCTTTCCCGTTGCGCTGCTGGTCTCGCTTTTCTGAAGCACGCTTCCATTTTTAAAAGATGAATATGGCATTCTCGATACGGTAACTGTATAAATACACAGTTCATCGTAAAAGGAGTGCTTATGAACAGTTTTTACTCGCAGCAGGCCGGCTGTACGGTGCGCTGGCATGACCTGTCCGGCACCGGCGATCCCGTGGTGTTCATTCACGGGCTGGGCTGCGCCTCTTCCTATGAATATCCCCGTGTCGTTCATGACCCGCTGTTTGGCGCGCGCAGAGCGATCCTCATCGATTTGCCCGGCAGCGGCTACAGCGACAAGCCTGAACGCTACAGCTATAAAACCACCGACCAGGCCCACGTTGTGGCGGAGCTGATTGACCACCTTAAGCTGGATGCCTTCTGGTTATACGGCCACAGTATGGGCGGCAGCATTGCTATCGAAACGGCGGGGCTGCTTGCAACGCGCGTGAAGGGGCTGATGGTGTCAGAGCCCAATTTTCATTCGGGTGGGGGGATGTTCAGCCGGTCTATTGCAGCGCAAACCGAGCAGCAGTTTCTGACGCAGGGCTATGACGCCATGCTCAGTGCGGAAAAAACGGCGTGGGCAGGGTGTCTGCAGAGTAATGCGCCGTATGCCGTCTGGCGGGGCGCATCGAGCCTGGTGGCGGGCGTTGAGCCCGAATGGGAAGCGCAGTTCCTGTCACTTCCTTGCCCGGTAACGTTGATTTTCGGCGAGCTGTCTCTGCCGGATGACGATGTGGACAATCTGAAGCAAAAGGGCGTTGAGGTAAAAATTATCCCTGCGGCGGGGCATTCGATGTCGTGGGAGAATCCGTCTGCGCTGGCACAGACGTTAGCCGGGTGTATGACGATGTGATTATTGTGCAATTTATCATCGTTGCGAAATGTAGGCCGGGTAAGCGCAGCGCCACCCGGCAACAAAGGCGGCTACTTTATCAAAGCCCGTAGTGCCTGACGTGCGTCAGGCTGAACATCATGCGGATGCTGGTAATCAATGTTCTCTATCGCGCGGCTATAGAGGGCGACCAGCCAGTCGTAAACGTATGCGGTGGCCGCATGCACAGGCTGTTCCCCCAGGCGCGTCAATCGAGGCTCCGCGCTGCTGACCACCGGCGTAACGAAGATTGCCTGCCCCTTGCGGATGCGGCTTGCCGGACGTGTAGCCACGGGCGTCTGGTCATAACCCAGCCAGCCAATGAAATTGCCCATCACGGCATGCAGCTGTGCCGCGCTGCTTTTATCCGCTTCGACGATACGCTGAAGCTGTTGAGGCAGATTAAGCCGGTAGCTGGTGACCACCAGCACATCCGCGATTTGCTGTAATACCGCAGGCTCCAGCCCGAGGCGCGCGGCCGTGGCCTCATTGCGGCTCCACTGACGCAGATGATTTATCCAGACTCTGTGCGCCAGACGCGCTTTGTCTTTTGTCTGGAACAGACCGGTGCTTTCCTGCGCGTTCTCGGCAAACAGGTCAATAGTGTCCGTAAACAGCCCGTTCACCTGCTCCTCGCGCGGCTGCTGAACGGCGAGCAGCGTTTCATAGGCTTTCAGCGGCGGCAGGAGGCCTTCAAGCAGTTCGCCGTGGCGGGCAGCGCTGCTTTGCAGCGTGCGCACCATGCTTTCGGCCTGAGCGCGTCTTGTCCCCGGCTCTTCAACCAGCGGTGCCAGATAGCTCTGCATCAGCGATGAGAGCTCCTGTCGCAGCAAGCCTTTCAGCGTGCCGAGACGCTTCTGTCGCTGGGCGGGCAGCGTGGCCTGAGACAGCCATTCGATGACGCGCTGCATGCTGTGGCTGTCCAGCGCCTGCAGCGTGCCCCAGCGTAAACCCGGCTTTCCGAGCAGATGCTGTACGGCTTCATCGAGATTCTGTCGGGTGGTAAAGCGGGCGTCGTGTGGCGTAATCGCCCATACCAGCCCCGGCAGGGCAGATTCTTCAGCAGGCTGCGTCTCCTTGACCCAGTTCATCAGCACTTTTGCTTTTTTGGCCGTCTGTTCGTGCTGCGCCGTCGCATTGCAAATCACCAGCACATCCGGCTGAAGCTGTTGACGGTAATGCTCGAGCAGCCACTGGGACTTCGCCTGGCGTAGCGGGTCGGCACGGTTATCTTCAAAAACAGGAATATCAATAATATCGACGTTATCCAGCGCGCCGTTCTCAACCGGCAGCACCAGCTCGCGGGTCAGGAAGGCCAGCACGTCGACGGGGATGCTGATGGCGTTAAGCATTTCACCGCTATTTAGCGGATGAAGCAGCGTCTCCTGCGCGTCCTGAAGATCTAACGTGCCGTCGTGCGTCAGGAACCCTTCACCCGGCAGGCCAAAGCTGTCCACCAGCAGGCTAAGCGGGGCAGCAAGCTCGCCGGCATGGCTGGTCTGGTGCAGCACATGGGCCAGTTTTAACCACTGCTGGGTCAACTCCTGCTGCTCGCCCCACAGCAGCGACCAGACGCTGGCCCGCGTGCTGAGATCGAGAGAAGGCACCAGCCGGGCGAACTCATGCCACAGGGCATCATCAATTTGCTGCTTAGCGGCGGGTACGGTGCTTTGCCAGAAGCGGGCAATCGCACCCACTTCCTGAGCCGTTATGCCGGGCACGCCCTGCGGCTGGCGCAGCCCGCGCCATTTCTCCAGACGTTTCTCAATGACCGCCTTATCCACCGCGCGCATCTGCGGATGCAGCGTCGTGCGGGCAATAAACAGCTGTACCAGCTCGGCCTCGGTGACCAGGCTCAGACGCAGCGGGAACGCCTCATCCGCCACCTCCGGGCTTTCCGGCGTGAAGCGGACGGCCATGTTGGTGAGGGCATGTCCCGGATTGATATGCGAAAAATAGTCAAAGGTGCGCTGGCCCGGCGTCACGTTCAGGCGTCCATTACCGCTGCCGCACAGGGATAACAGCAGATGGGCTTTCGCGCTCTGCGAATGACCGTAAAGCCCAATGCTGCTCTGGCGGGTCATGGCGCGTTCAATGGCCTGCTCCCGCGCCTGCGCCGCGTTGATGCGAGCAAGCAGGGCGTCAGCATCGTTATCCAGCACAGGGGCGTTCAGGCGCGTCTCATTAATCCACCCGATTAAGGCCTGAGTGGTGGTCGTCGTCGCTGTCATTTCAGGTATACGCTCCCGCTGTCGATCCAGTAGTGGCTACCGCTGTGTCGGCGATCGGCCAAGGTATTCAGTTTGAAGGTTAATGCGTCAGGGGCAACCGGCGTGCCGTCCTGCAGCCAGGCATCGCTCAGCTCGAAGGCCTCAGGGCCTTCCTGCTTGCTGCCGCCGCAGAGCTTCAGCCGCACGTTCAGCACGCCGTCACCGGCGATTGCTTTCGCCAGTTCAGCCGAGTTGATGCTGAGCGTGTAGAGCGGCGTGGCGGGCCAGCGCGCGTTCGCCAGCTGGCGGAAGCCGAGGGTAACGTTACCGCGCAGCGGGAAGTGCAGACGCGCGTCGAGCTTCGCGCCGGGTTTATCAAGATCGATATCCTGATACCAGACGTTCTCCTCGCGCAGGGTATTGACGGTGTTATCCAGCACGCCGAGATACCGCACGGTTGAATACGCGCCAATGTCCGCGGCTTTAAAGTTGAAGCGCGGCAGACGCAGGTCGAGCGCCAGGCTGCAGAGCATGGCTCCCACCGCGGCTGTCGATTTAGGGTTGCCAATGCGCCCCTGCTGGCTGAACGGATACCACTCGTGCACCTGGTATTTATCCAGCCAGACGATGCGGTTGACCGGCACCGGCTGCAGATGACGAATCAGCGCCTGAACGCCAGGCAGGCAGCCGGGGCGTCCGGTGATCAGCAGAATATCGCAGCTGTAATGGGATATCGCCTCGCACACCGCGTGAAGCGGCGAGGCCAGCGTAAACTGCCCGGCCAGCATCGCATCCTGCATTTCGCGGAAATTCACGTGCAGCGGCACCGCGAACAGGTCAAAAGCGTCTGAACCCGCAGGCAGGGCATGGTCGATCGCCTGCTGCAGATAATTCATGACGTTGCGGGTCGGTTTCTGCGGCAGGAGATCGCCAAAGGTGGCATGCAGACCGGCCAGCGGATCGTCAACGTCGCTCGATTCCCACGCGGCAAGAATGGCGTGGCCAATCGGCATAAAGAGCTGAAGTGCCGTTTGCTGACGGAGTACCGCCTGGGTATCGATGCGCCCGGAGTCGCCGAACAGCGACGCCATCAGCAGCGAGGCGTCCGCGATACCGGATTTCTGCAGCTGCGTTTGCAGCGCGGGCAACACGTAGCGCTGAATCACGTCCAGAAGCGTATCGTCGCCCGCGACCTTAAAGCCTTCACGGAACAGCAGCTGCGGGGTGATTTTGACGTTATTGCCGGAACCGTCATCCAGCTGATAATGGGTGATCGCCATATCCGTTGTGCCGCCGCCGATGTCGATTGACGCGACGCGCAGCGCGCGGCCCGGCTGGCTACCCGGCTCAGGCTCACGGTCCGGGCGGGCCAGGGAGGCGAAGAAGGCTTCGGTCTGACCGCCAAAGCGGGAGATCGCTTCGTTATACAGCCAGACCAGCTGACCGCAGCTGGCTTCATCCCACTCCATCTGGATTTCAGGAACCGGCACCACGCTTTTATCCTGCTGTTTGCGGGTGACAAAATCCTCATCCTGCGGGTGCCAGCCCATCGCTTTCCAGACGATGGCGATGGCTTCAAACATGCGGCGACGGAAAATCTCGCGCTCCTGCTTTGGCATGGCCGAGGGCAGGGTCAGGATCAGGGTGCGCAGCTGGCGCGGCGATGCCGGGAAGCCCAGACGCAGGCGCGTGGCGACGCTGTTGATCTGCCCCAGCGCCTGCGCCAGCAGCTCGCACAGCATGTGCGTCATCAGCGTGCTGCGGCTGTACTGCGGCGAGAAGACCGGCAGCCGCTCGTCCTGCGGCAGCGTGAAGAGCGGTTCGCCGTCATCGTTCATCAGGTTCATCAGCGGAAACGCGGTGGCAAGCGGCTCACGCTGGGTTTTGCTGTTCATCTGGCTAAAGCGCCAGTCCTGCACGACCGGCGTTTCATCCCACAGGTAGCGACGCGGGCTGGAGATGCCGCTGTTGCCTTCGGTCCCCAGACGCTGCATCGCCAGCTTGCGGGCTTCATCGCCCACGCGAACAATCGACGGCCAGACAAAGGCATCTTCGCGACCGCTCTCTACCGAGAAGTGCTGTTTGCCAAAGCGCGCTTCCGAAAACTCGAGACGGCTGGTGAACAGCGGCGCATTCAGGAATTGCGGCTCGCTTAATGAGCGTACCTGCAGCTCGGCGGTCTGGCGCAGGCCATCGTTCGCATCGCCGTGGTCTTCGATAATGACGCCGCAGGTGTGGGTATTGCCCACGTCGAGGATCAGGTCGACCGGAATGGCAGGCGTGCTGAGCGTATGGGTAACAAATTTCACTTCCGGCACGGTAAGCTGTTCACCGAGCATGGTCAGCAGGTTAAGCCAGTGGGCCTGATATTCAAACCCGCGCATCGCCTGCTGGAGATCGCGTTCTGAGCGGTTTTCAACGCCGTCGGCATACTGGGTAAAGGCCTCGCGCAGCCAGCCGTCAATCCAGGTCTGGTCGAGGAAACTTTCTACCTCATTGTCTCGCCAGGCCAGCGCGAATCGGGTCCCGTTCAGAATATCGTTTTCAACCGGGGACAGGGCGGACGTGGCGTGTTCTGCAATCTGGCTGTCAAGGGCGAGCGTGACGCGGTGCGTATTGCCTGCCGTATCGGGTGTATCCAGCCTGCGCACCTGAACGCGGGCCCAGTTATCCGGCCCCTCAACAAAGGTTCGCGGCGGGTTGAAGCGCAGGAACGGAACCGGAAGCCAGACGCCGTCCAGCACCGCCAGGGACTGATGCAGCGGGATGGTGGTTTCCGGCTTAACCACTTCAGGCTGCCCGCCGTTCGTTCCCGGCACGGTATAGCGCCCGTTAACCAGGTCGAAATCGAGCCGCAGAAGCGGGCCGTTCGCGGTTTTACGTACGAAGCGCCCGTTGCTGGCGGTGTCCTGCGGCGTCAGACCGAAATCAAGGAACTGCACGCCGCTGTTGGCAATAAGCGTGACGCTTTGTTTATAGTCGCAAAGATTAACCAGCATAGGATCAGGCACCTGCTTTCTTGAACGTCAGGGGAACGACGGTATTGGCATCATAACGGGCGCGACATTCTGCGATATCGCTGGCGCCTGCTTTACAGGCAACCTCCGGCATCGGGTAGCGGGAGCCGTCGGTGCAGCGGGCAGTACCGCGACTTTTAATCATCAGCTCGCCGTTGCTGTGCAGGCCGGAGAACACTTCCGCGCGGCAGACAACGTTGTCGCCATGGACAACCCGGGCGAAGCCCTTATTGTTCTGGATCTGATAGCGCATTGACGGCGGCTTGCCGGTGACTGGATCTTTCACGTCCAGAACCGCACGCCAGGTGCCGTTCAGGAAACGCGTCGATCCCGCTTTCACCTGATTCGCTTCCATCACCATGGCATCTTTCGGGATGGCGACAATCACCACCGGGGCAGGCTGTGGCGCAGGCGCCAGAGCAGGCTCTTTTTCTTTGCTTGCCAGGACCTCTGCCTGATGCAGCGGTAATTTCATGGCCAGCGGCTCAACCGCTTTGATCGGCTTTGGCGCAATCTCTACGGGCTGGGGTGCGGGCACCGGGGCGGGTTCAGCGGAAGGCGACTGTTTTGGCCACAGCAGCGGTGCGGCAATGGCGGCAACGATCGCGACGGCAACCGGCAGCGTCCACAGGGGAACGCGGCGCTTTTTCGCGACGATCGGCACAGCCGGTTCCTGAACGGGTTGCGCAGCGGCCGGGGCCGGCTCAGGCTCATACAGATCTTCCGGCGTGATGCGCACCACCGTGGAAGGGGCGATCAGCGGCTCGTCGGCGTGTTCAAAGGCCACCACCGGTTCTGGCTCAGGCTCGGGTTCAGGATCTTCAATCACAACGGGGGCGGGCTCAGGGACCAGCGATTCACGCAGGCAGTCGAGAACATCGTCGCGCGCATTTTCGTTCAGGTTGACGAACCCCCAGAAGCTGATGACCGGCTTTTCGTCCACCAGGAAGAGGAAGTTTTCACCCGGGAACTGAAACGCCTTTGACAGCAGAGACCCAAAAAGCTGCTGCGCGGTTTTGGGCGACTGGAGGCATTTCTTGCTTAACGACTCAACGCTGGCTAGCGTGTTTTCCAGATAGCGCAGGGCGCGATAACGGTCATCTTCATCGGCCGCTTTCCAGCTGGTTACGCTCCCTTCAACGGGGGAATACCAGTCCACGCGGTCACCGCTGTCGTTGACCTGCGGAATAGCCAGACAGTCGACGATGGCCTGTTGTTTGCGCAACCGGAGCGCTTCCCGGATTTGTAACGCTGATTCAAAAACGGCTTGTCCGCCGCCGCCAACGGCCTGAAAGTCATCCAGGTTACCGCTGCGTAAAAGAGTTTTTGCCACGATTTGATCCCATATACTTCTTCACACCGTTACTTTAACGAAACGAGGAAGCAACCAAACGGGGGAAGAGACGCTAAAAGGACCGATTTCTTGCGGCATAGAAAGTGACGGTTGTGCTTGACGAATAATGGCCCTTAAGGCAAATCACCTTTTCGGGCGCTGGCTGTTAAAACAGCAAAAAACGCGGCTTTAGAATAACCTGATAGTGTTTCGTTATTTGCCAGGTCATATCGCCTGTGCTGTTATTACTGTCTTATATAATAAAACTGTCAGGGTTATAACCATGTCTACAGGGAAAACACTGCTCGCTCTTGCGCTGAGCGCGCTGTTACCAGCCGGTGCCGCATGGGCGGCGAACAACGACACCCTTATTTACTGCTCTGAAGCGTCCCCCGAGTCCTTCAACCCGCAAATCGCCAGCTCTGGCCCGTCTTTTGTGGCCAGCTCTCAGGTACTGTACAATCGCCTGATCAATTTTGACCCGGTGAAAAACACCCCGGTCCCGTCGCTGGCGGAGTCCTGGACGATTTCGCCGGACGGCAAGACCTATACCTTTGCCCTGCGCAAAGGGGTGAAGTTCAACAGCAATAAATACTTCAAACCGACGCGCGACTTTAACGCCGATGACGTTATTTTCTCGGTTCTGCGTCAGAAAGACCCTAAACACGCGTATCACAACGTGTCGCAGGGCAACTACGAATATTTTAACGACGTCGGGCTCGATAAGCTGATTCAGGACGTGAAAAAGGTCGACGACTATCACGTTCAGTTCACCCTCAGCGAGCCTAACGCCGCGTTTCTGGCCGACTGGGGGATGGATTTCGCCTCGATTCTCTCCGCCGAATACGCCGACGCGATGCTGAAAAAAGGCACGCCTGAAAACGTAGACACCTGGCCGATTGGTACCGGGCCTTATGTCCTGCAGCAGTACAAGGTGGATTCGCTGATCCGCTATGTTGCTAACCCGAACTACTGGGAAGGCAACGTACCGACGAAACATCTCATCTTCTCCATCACGCCAAACGTGGAAACCCGCCTGGCGAAGCTGCAGACCAACGAGTGCCAGATCATTCCTGCACCGTCCCCGGTTCAGTTTGACGCCATCAAGAACAACAAAGAACTGACGCTGCACTCGGTCGATGCGCTAAACGTCGGCTATCTGGCGTTTAACACCGAGAAAAAACCGTTTGATAACGTGCTGGTGCGCCAGGCGCTTAACTACGCGACCGACAAGAAGGCTATCGTCAATGCGGTCTTTATGGGTTCCGGTACGGTGGCAAAATCGCCGATCCCGCCAAATATGCTGGGCTTTAATAAAGACCTGAAGGACTACAGCTACGATCCTGAAAAAGCGAAAGCGCTGCTGAAGCAGGCGGGGCTGGAGAAGGGGGCGGAAGTCACGCTGTGGTCAATGCCGGTTCAGCGTCCGTATAACCCGAACTCGCGCCGTATCGCGGAGATGATCCAGAGCGACTGGGCGAAAGTCGGCGTGAAGGCCAAAATTGTCTCTTACGAGTGGGGCGAATATCTCTCCGGAATGCGTAAAGGCGAACATGACTCCGCGCTGTTTGGCTGGATGTCCGATAACGGCGACCCGGACAACTTTGCCGACGTGCTGCTGGGCTGCAACAGCATTAAAACCGGATCAAACGCCGCGCGCTGGTGTGATAAGAGTTATGATGATCTGGTGCAAAAAGCGAAGCTGACCAGCAGCCCGGCGGAGCGCGCGAAACTCTACGGCCAGGCGCAGGAGATCTTCTACCAGCAGGCGCCGTGGATCGCACTGGCAAACGGGAAAACGTTCTATGCGACCCGCAGCAACGTGACCGGATACAGCGTGAGCCTGATGGGCAGCGATTTCTCTAAGGCGAAGCTGAACTAAGCGTTTTATTGCCCGGTAAGGCGTAGCCGCCACCGGGCACATAACAAGGAGTGACAATGTCACATTTAAGCGAAGTTACCGCCCGAGTGGATGCCGCCATTGAAGAGGGCGTCATCACCCATATGAATGAACTGCTGATCGAATTAAGCGATGATGCAGAGCTCAGCCGTGAAGAACGTTACACCCAGCAGCAGCGTCTGCGTACCGCGATTTCGCACCACGGTAAGCAGCATAAAGAGGAGTTGGACGCGCGTGAGGAACAGCTGACCAAAGGCGGCACCATACTGTAACGTTCAAAACTGGCGTCGCGCCACCAGCCAGGCCCCGACGACCAGCATCACCGCGCCGCACACCGGGCCAATCAGGGCGCGCAGCGGAATGCCGTTGCTCCTCAGCACGTCCATCACCAGTCCGCCAATCAGCTGGCTTGCTACCAGCACGGCGATAGTCGTCGCCGCGCCAACGTTCTGATACCCGCTGATGCTGGCAAACACGAAAAACGACCCCAGCAGTCCCGGGATAAGCGTCCACCAGCGTACCGTTGCGGCCAGCTCGCTGAATCCGGCGACGCCCTGTTTCAGCAGCAGAATGCTGACAAACAGCACAATGCCGACCAGGGAGTTCAGCAGCATCGCGATAAGGATCGTGGAGGAGGACTGGGTGATACGCACCATTAAGGTATTTTGCACCACCAGACCAATTCCCGCCGCCACCAGAAACGCCAGCGTCAGTGATTGATTCATGGGATGGCGTCCGGATCGCTGCGCTCGTCCAGCTGCAGCTGCATAAAGGTTAAGTCCAGCCAGCGGCCAAACTTGGTTCCCACCTGCGGCATCTGCCCCGTGGTGACAAAACCAAGCGTTTCGTGGAGATGAATCGAGGCATGGTTTTGCGCTTCAATACCGGCCACCATCACGTGTTTGCCGATGGCGCGGGCCTCGTTAATCAGCGCGATCATCAGCGTGCGGCCAATGCCTTTTCCCTGATGGTCCGGGTGGACGTAGACCGAATGCTCAACCGTATGACGGAAACCGTCGAAGGCGCGCCAGTCACCGAAAGAGGCGTAACCGGTGATAACGCCGTCTTCCTCACTCACCAGAACCGGGTAACCCGCGAGCGTGCGCGCCTCAAACCAGGCGATTCGGTTATCGGTATCGACGGTTTTATCGTTCCAGATCGCGGCAGTATGCAGCACCGCGTGGTTGTAGATTTTTCCTATCGCGACGCAGTCTTCCTTGCAGGCATGACGAACGATCATGATTAACCCTCTGTGTGTTGTTTACTATAGTATTACGTTATTCCTACGATATTACACAATCGTATCTCCCGATCGCTACGGCATAAGCCATATTTTTTTGTTATCAAAAGCCCATTGAAATGCCGTTCATACACTATAGTATGACGTCATGAACACCATAACAGACACAATGAATCAACGGATTAGCGCAAGAATTCGCCTTGAACGCGAGTCTCGCGGATGGTCCCTGAGCGAGCTTGCTGACCGGGCCGGGGTCTCGCGCGCGATGATCCACAAGATAGAACGCGGAGACAGCAGCCCGACAGCCACCTTGCTGGCCCGTCTGTCCGGCGCGTTTGGTATCAGCATGTCCACGCTCATTGCCCGGGCCGAAATGCAGGAGGGCAAGCTGCTGCGCCTTGCCAACCAGCCCGTCTGGCGCGACCCACAGACGCACTACCTCCGCCGCCATGTTTCTCCCCGCACCGATCTGCCCATCGACCTTGTTCAGGTTGAATTGCCCGCGGGCAGCGATGTTCCGATGCCTGCCTCTTCTTACGCGCTGGCACGTCAGCTTATCTGGCTTCAGTCCGGCGAGCTGGTGTTTCAGGAGGGCGATACGCGCCACGAAATGCACGCCGGAGACTGTCTCGAGCTGGGGCCGCCAAATGACTGCCGGTTCATCAACGAAACGAATGAAACCTGCATCTATCTGGTCGTACGGCTTAACCAGTCTGCCTCGTAATGCTAATGCGATAACGCCGATCGTGAGCCAGGCTGTAATGACATTTGTACCAGAAGGAGATCCCGATGAATCAACCTGTTTCGCAAAATCGCCGCTGGGTACTGGCCTCCCGTCCTCAGGGTGCGCCGGTGGCGGAAAATTTTCGTCTCGAAGCGCAGCCTGTTCCCGCCCCGGCTGAGGGACAGCTTTTGCTGCGCACCGTCTGGCTGTCGCTGGACCCGTACATGCGGGGGCGCATGAGCGATGCACCATCCTATTCACCACCGGTTGAGCTGGGCGCGGTGATGGTGGGGGGAACGGTCAGCCGCGTTGAGCAGTCGAATCATCCCGACTTCAAAGCCGGGGAGTGGGTGCTGGGCTACAGCGGCTGGCAGGAATATGAACTCTCGGACGGCAGCGGCCTGGTGAAGCTGGGCGAAAATCCGTCACATCCTTCCTGGGCGCTGGGTATTCTGGGTATGCCGGGCTTTACCGCCTATATGGGATTGCTGGATATCGGGCAGCCAAAAGCGGGCGAAACGCTGGTGGTCGCCGCGGCGACAGGCCCGGTTGGCGCGACCGTCGGGCAGATCGGTAAAATCAAAGGTTGCCGGGTGGTCGGCGTCGCCGGCGGGGCTGAAAAATGCCGCCATGCCGTTGAGGTCCTCGGGTTTGACCTGTGTCTGGATCATCACGCGGCCGACTTTGCCGAACAGCTGAAACGCGCCTGCCCGAACGGGATTGACGTCTATTATGAAAACGTCGGCGGGAAAGTATTTGACGCCGTGCTGCCGTTACTGAATACCTCCGCGCGCGTGCCGGTGTGCGGCCTGGTGAGCGGCTACAATGCGACGGGCCTGCCCGAGGGGCCGGATCGCCTGCCGCTCCTGATGGCGACCATCCTGAAGAAACGCATTCGTATGCAGGGCTTTATCATCGGCCAGGATTACGGTCACCGCATTAAGGAGTTCCAGGAAGCAATGGGACGCTGGGTGCAGGAGGGCAAAATTCACTATCGTGAACAGATAACGGACGGGCTGGAGAACGCGCCCGAGGCGCTGATTGGCCTGCTCGAAGGGCGTAACTTCGGCAAAGTCGTGATTCGCGTCGCGAGTGACAATAAATAAACAGCACTATGGCGGGGTTTCCCGCCATATTTATTTGTGAAGATACGATATATTGTCTTTAATTAATGGACATGGCATTTCGCGCCCGCATCCCGGACGGGCCCGAAACCAATAAAAAAAACAAACTTTGCTTTTTTGATGTTTTTACGTACTTCCCACCACCAGGCATGACGATACAGGATATATCGGACCAGCGTCGTTTTATTAAAACTGGCGTTTAAAAATAGCATTAAGTTTTAGCTACAGGAATTGAACATGCTTGATTTGGACCACTTAGAAAAAGCCCAAAGGGTCAGTCTTACCATGCAAGTTGAACACAGTTTGAAAGGAGCGTTAATTACAGGCTCACTCAAACCTGGGGCACGACTGATTACGAAAGAGATTGCCGATAAATTAGGAACCAGTATTACCCCTGTTCGCGAGGCGCTTTTGCGCCTGGTGTCATCAGGGGCGTTACACGCCACGCCGGCGCAGGCATTTCTGGTTCCGGAGGTCACGCTGGAGCGCTATAACGAGATTAACGCTATCCGCAAGCAGCTTGAGCCGATGGCGGTCGCCGCGGCCTGTCAGAATATGTCTGATAGCAAACTGGAGGCGTTGCGCAAATTGTCGGATGCCTTTCATGAGGCCATGCGCAACGGGAACGTCCAGCAGGCATTGCATGCGAATCGCGTCTTCCGGTTTACGCTTTATCAGTATGCGGAAATGCCTACGCTTAATGCATTAATTGAGCAGCTGTGGGTGCGCATCGGGCCCTGTATGAACTATCTGCATCAGGAGCTTAACGACATCAAAGCCTCGACGTATCACTATGACGAACTGCTTTCCGCCCTGGAGCGAAGAGATGTTGTTGCCTGCCAGAAGGCGATTGATAAGGTGATTGATGAAGCGAATTTGCTTTTACAGCGACAATATTTTAACTAAGAGATTATTTAGCAGAGCGACTATATTTCGCCCCTAATTATTTATCTGGTGAATAACTCCTGATGGTTTATTGCCATCAGGAGCGTTATTTCATTAATTAAATAAACTTTTCTTATCGCTTACTCGAAGCGATAAGAGACCGACAGCCCGACCCCGTAGTTACGGCCTGGTGCAGGCTCGTAATAACGACCGTTAGACTCGTTGACAATAACCGAGCCCGCGTACTCTTTATCGAACAGGTTATCGACGCGGCCAAAGACGTCCATGCCCCAGCTGCCGTAGTTGAATTTATACCCGGTGTTCAGCCCGACCACCGTATACGACGGCGCTTTCGCCGTATTCTCGTCGTCGGCCATGATATCGCTCATGTAGCGCACGTCTGAACCCGCGTACCAGCCTTCCTCCGGCTGCCAGCCAAACGAGGCGTAACCCATGTTGCGGGCAATGCCCGGCATACGGTTACCGTTACAGTCTGCATCGCTGCAGACGTTAGTCCGGTAGGTGGCATCCAGGTAAGTCCATGCCATCTTCAGCTTCCAGTTCTCGGCAAACTGCTGGTCGAGGGAGACTTCCACCCCCTGACGACGGGTTTTACCGGCATTTTTATAGCTGGTACGCCCGCCAGAGCTGGCATCCACCACGATCTCATCATCCGTATCGGTGCGGAACAGCGCCGCGGTCAGCAGGCCATTGCCGATGCGGGTTTTGCTGCCCACTTCATACGTGTTGTTGGTGGACGGCTGCAGGTCGATGTTCAGGCCGCCCTGGTTATCGGCACGATAGGAAAGCTCGTTGATGGTTGGCGTTTCGAATCCACGCCCTGCGGCAGCGTAGAGGTTCCATGCGTCCGTCACCGCATACTTCACGGAACCGGCCGGAAGCCACTTGTGATAGCTCGCGTCACCGCTGTCATCGCCGTTGCCCGGCGTAACGTAATGGTCGTTGGAATCAAACCAGACCGAGCTGTAGCGCACTCCCGCATCCACCGAGAGTTTCTTCGTCAGCTGCCAGCTGGTTTGCAGGTAAGGGTCAACGTTCCACATCAGGTTACGTTCGTTTCGACGCTTATCACCCTTCACGCCGTAATCCGGCACGCCGTTGTTCATCACGAAGTTCTCGTATCCGCGACGATCTTCGCTCAGGTTTTCGTAGTTCAGGCCGGTGGTAAATGTTACCGGCACCAGCAGCTCGCCGCGGTGCGTCCAGCGGGTATCCACGCCCTGATAGTGTCGCTGCATATCGATCACGCCGCCGGAGTGGGAGGCTTTCAGCTGCGGCTGATACGGAATCGACTGGTACTGCGTCATTTCACGCTCGCCGGCGTACATCATCACGCTGAGATCGTCCTGGGTGCTAAGCTGACGATCGTAGCGCAGACCGGCCTGGGTCTGCTTGATGGTCTTGCGGGTGTTGTACTGATCGCCGCGCGGAGACTGACGCGGATTGTTCTGCCATTCCTGATAGCTCAGCCCGCCCGGATCGTTGGCCTTCATGTCCACGCTGTTAAAAATCAGCGTCAGCTTACTGACGTCATCAATGCGCACGCCCAGTTTGGCGTTAGCGAGGTTTTTGCGCGCGCCGCTGTGGTCGCGGTAGCCTTTGGTGGTGAAGCGGGTGGTGGAAACGGTGTAATCCACATCGCCCGCGTGGGTGCCGTCACCCATCGCGCCGGTGGCTTTCATGCCGTAGCGCCAGGTACCGTAGCTGCCGTAATAGCTGCTGGCTTCAATGGTCGGCGGCTGCTGCCCGGTCTGGGTGTTGATGTTAATCACGCCGCCGGAGGCGTTGCCGTAAAGGGCAGAGAAGGGGCCGCGCAGCACTTCAACGCTCTCCACGCTGGAGAGATCGATGTTAGAGGTCTGGCCCTGTCCGTCCGGCATGGTGGCAGGGATACCGTCGACATACATACGGATACCGCGCACGCCAAACGTTGAGCGGGCACCAAACCCACGCATTGAAAGCTGGAGATCCTGGGCATAGTTCTGGCGGTTCTGAATTTGCAGTCCCGGGACGCTGCCAAGAGATTCAGACAGGTTGATGCGCGGCGCGGCGTGGCGCATGTCATCGCCATTGACGACGCTGACCGCGGCCGGGGTATCCAGTTCCGATACGGTTTGCGGCGTGGCGCTGACGATCATGGTCTGTTCCTCCGCGCTCATTGCGGTTAGCGGCGCGAAAATAACGGGAACCAGCAGCAGCGGGAGAGAAGCCTTACGGGCAGAAATGATTTTCATGAATAAAACCGGTTGTGGTGTATAAACGAACCAAATGGAACATGTCCATACATGTTAAAGGTTTTGTAAATGTTTTGAAAACTATAACCGCACATTGCGTTAATGAAAGGCGAAACGCGAAAGAAAAACTCCACATTCAGACCATTAATGATTACTATTCTCATTATCAAAAGACAATGCCATGACGTTGTCTGCCGGAAGTGATGTCAGCGGAAACCCCTCTTTTCAGAAAAGGAATTGTTATGTCTTTACGTCATCTGTGCTCGCCGCGCCTGAGCCTGTCACTGCTGTCTGCCACTTTACTGCTTGCCGGGACGTTCCAGGTGCATGCCGCCGAAGAGGTGCTGCGTAAAGCGGTGGGCAAAGGGGCGTATGAAATGGCGGTTAGCCAGCAGGAGAATGCGCTGTGGGTGGCGACCTCGCAAAGCCGCAAAACCGATAAGGGCGGAGTTATCTATCGCCTTGATCCGGTCACGCTGGACGTGACGCAGGCGATTCACAGCGATCTCAAACCCTTTGGCGCCACGCTCGACGGCGCGACGCAAACCCTGTGGTTTGGCAACACCATCAACGGCGCTGTGACGGCCATCGATGCGAAAACGGGCGACGTGAAAGGGCGTCTGGTGCTTGATAATCGCCAGCGCAGTGAAACCGTGAAACCGTTGCAGCCGCGCCAGCTGGTGGCGGATGATGCGAGCAACACGATTTACATCACCGGTGTCGGCAAAGAGAGCGTGATTTGGGTGGTGGATGGCGCCACGCTGAAGCTGAAAGAGACCATTGCCAATACCGGTACGTACAGCACCGGTCTGGCGCTGGATGCGCAGGCAAAACGTCTGTACACCACGAATGCGGACGGCGAGCTGGTAACCATTGATACGGCCACCAATACAATCCTGAGCCGCAAAAAGGTGCAGGATGACGGTAAAGAGCACTTCTACCTGAACCTCAGCCTCGATACCGCCGGCCAGCGCGCGTTCCTGACCGATTCAAAACAGCCGGAAGTGCTGGTGGTGAACCTGAAAGACGGCAGCGTGATCGAGAAAATCGCCGCACCTGAATCACTGGCCGTCCTGTTTAACCCGGCCAGCAATGAAGCCTATGTGACGCACCGCGAAGCCGGTAAGGTGAGCGTGATTGACGCGAAAACGTATAAGGTCACAAAAACCTTCGACACGCCGGTCTACCCGAACAGCCTGGCGCTCTCTGCGGATGGCAAAACCCTGTACGTGACGGTGAAACAAAAATCGACTCGCCAGCAGGAAGCCACCCAGCCTGACGACGTCATTCGTATCGCGCTGTAAATAAAAAAGGGAAGGCATTTGCCTTCCCTTTTTGATGCTTACGGACGCTTAACGCGAGGTTTCTTCTACCAGCGGTGCGTCGTGTTTTTCATCGTCGTGATGAACCGGCGCGGTGCTGTGAATTTCGTGTACGCGCTTACGCACGCCAAACCAGCCGGCAATCAGCAGTACCGCCAGCAGCGGAATGGTCGCAATGGTGTAAGTACCGTTCGGGTAGTCAAACGCCATCAGCACCAGCACGCTGAACAGGAACAGCAGGGTGAGCCAGGAGGTCACCGGTGCGCCCGGCATCTTGAAGCTCACATCAGCCGCTTTGCCTTCTTTGATCGCTTTGCGCAGACGCATCTGGCAGACCACAATAAAGGCCCAGGAGGCGATAATCCCCAGTGCAGCCACGTTCAGAACGATCTCAAATACGCGGGACGGCACAAGATAGTTCAGGAACACGCCAAAAACGTAAACCACCAGCGTTGCCAGAATCCCCGCATAGGGAACCTGCTGCTTGCTCATCTTCGACATGAACTTCGGCGCAGAACCGCCCATCGACATGGAGCGCAGGATACGACCGGTAGAGTAAAGACCGGAGTTCAGGCTGGAGAGCGCCGCCGTCAGGACCACGATGTTCATGATGCTGCCAACGTAAGGCACGCCGAGCTTAGAGAAGAAGGTCACAAACGGACTCTGACCTGCCTGATAGGCAGTCCACGGGAGCAGCAGAACCAGCAGCACCACGGAACCGACGTAGAACAGACCGATACGCCAGATCACGCTGTTAATGGCTTTTGGCACCATGGTCTGCGGATCTTTACATTCACCTGCTGCGGTACCCACCAGTTCGATGGAGGCGAAGGCGAACACCACGCCCTGAACCAGGACCAGCGCAGGCAGCAGACCGTGCGGGAAGAATCCGCCGTTATCGGTTATCAGATGGAAGCCGGTGGCATTGCCGTCCAGCGGCTTGCCGCTGCCGAGGAAGACGGTACCCACGACCAGGAACACCACGATGGCCAGCACTTTTACCAGCGCAAACCAGAACTCCATCTCCGCGAACCACTTCACGCCGATCATGTTCATGGTGCCGACAATCGCCAGCGCGCCAAGCGCAAAGACCCACTGCGGCACATCGCCAAACGCGCCCCAGTAGTGCATATACAGCGCAACGGCGGTGATATCGACAATACCGGTCATCGCCCAGTTGACGAAGTACATCCAGCCCGCAACGTAGGCCGCTTTTTCACCGAGGAATTCACGGGCGTAAGAGACGAAGCTTCCGCTGGAAGGGCGATGCAGTACCAGTTCGCCCAGCGCACGTAGAATGAAGAAAGAGAAGATCCCGCACACCAGATAGACCAGGGCGAGAGCCGGGCCAGCCATTTGCAGACGCGCACCCGCACCTAAAAACAGACCCGTTCCGATAGCGCCGCCGATGGCGATCATTTGAACCTGACGGTTGCCCATCGCTTTGTGGTAGCCCTCTTCGTGGGAGTTCAACCAGCGACGTTTAGCAGCATGATGATCGGCTGCGCTTTTATTGCTTGTTTTCATTGAGTTACCTGTTTGCCTGTCTGAACCATTATCGTGATAGTCCTGCCTGGCAGAGCGCAATACAAACGATTGCTTCTGCGCAAACACATGTCGCCTTCCCAGTCATTCTGCGTATGGATAAGGCGAAACATGGCGAGGCATCCTACCTGCAATTCATAAGCGACGCAAAATATAACCGTGCCGAAAGTGATGCGCGTCGAAGGAAATCGTGTGGTCAGAGCAGACGGCGATCACAACACGCTGAATCGTGATGAGTTTTTAGACAAAACATTTGGCGGGTTGATTATTTAATCATCAGAATCTCTTAATTATTACCAGGTGGTAAAGATTTTAACTGTTGCAGAGCATCCGCCTGTAACCTGAAAGCGGTAACAGGCTGACGACGGCTCTGCGATAACGCACAAAAATGGCCTCAGACTTCAAAACCCCAGCGGCTAACCGCCAAAAACGGCAATCGCCTGCTGCAGGCGCGTGGTGCGCTGCGTCAGGTGATTCGCCGCGTGAGTGACGTTATCCACCATCCCCGTATTGTTGTGGGTCATTGCGCCGATACGGGAGATGGAGGCGTTGATGAGCGTCAGCGCCTGGGTTTGCTCCTGCGTGGCGTGGCCGATCTCCTTAATCAGGGAGGAGACCCGCAGCACGTTGTCGATCATAACCGTCAGCTGCGTTTCGGTTTGTTCTACCTTCTCCACGCCAGCGTTGACGCTGGCGACGTTTTTCTCAATCAGCGCTTTGATCTCTTTCGCCGCCGTCGCGGAGTGCTGCGCAAGATTGCGCACCTCGGCCGCCACCACGGCAAAACCGCGCCCGGCTTCACCTGCACGCGCCGCTTCCACGGCAGCATTCAGCGCAAGAATATTGGTCTGGAAGGCGATACGATCGATAACGCTGATAATATCGACGATCTGGCTGTTATCCTGCGACACGGATTGCATCATACCGATGGTCTCTTTCATCATCGCTTCACCGCGGTGGGCGCTGTCGCGGGTGCGATCCGCCATCTCCGTGGCTTCTTTCGCTGTTTCTGCCGTCTGCTCCACCGCGCTGGCGATCTCTTCCACCGCGGACGCGGTTTGCTGCAGGAAGTCTGCGGTCTCTTCTGAACGCGTCTGCAGCGCCGCACCTTCTTTCGCGACCTGCTGGCTGATGGTGCCAATCCCGCTGATTTGCGCCCCGACGTCGTCAACCAGCGAATTGAGGTTCAAGCCTGATTGATTTACCAGACGCATCATTAGCCCGATGTCGTCGATCCTGTCAAAATGGTAATAGTCTGTTTTACGTCCTGAAACCACGCGCTGCATCTGTTGCACAATAGATTTTACCGGGCGGGCGATCTGCGCATGAAGATAATAGGTCAGGGCAATAAACAGCAGTGCCAGACTTCCGGACTGCACAAGTTTATCAGGGAATAAATACACCGCCAGGCAGGAGAGTAACGCCGTCGTCGCAATACCCAGATGGATACGTTTACTGGTGCTGAGACATTTAAAGAGCGACATAAACGAAAATAAACCGCGCCGAACCAGTAACCCTTTATAAAAGCGGTGATGTTTTAATTCGTTATTACGCACTTTTGCATACAGTTTTTCACTGGCCGCAATCTCTTCCCGTGCGGGTATATTTCGCACGGAAATATACCCCGTCAGGGATCCACCCTGCCAGACAGGCGTTACGTTTGCCCGCACCCAGTAGTGGTCGCCATTATGACGACGGTTCTTCACCAGCCCCGTCCAGGTCTCACCCTGCTGCAGGGTATACCACATGTCGCCAAACGCTTCGGCAGGCATGTCGGGATGGCGGATGAGGTTATGCGGCTCACCCAGAAGATGTTCTTCTTTATATCCGCTGGCTTCAATAAAAGCGGAATTAGCATAGGTAATATGGCTTTTGGTATCGGTGGTCGACATTAACGTCGAACCATCGTTAAGTAAATACTCGTTTTGTGTAACGGGACTGTTACGCCTCATGAGTAACTCCATGATGATGTGCAAGAATAAAAAATGCCCGGAAAATGCTCCGGCAAGATTAATGTGTTTATTTTTATATAACGCTCTGCTGCATATTCTCTCTGAAATTATGACTGCCTGAAATACCCATTGTTCATTATTTTTAATCTGCTAATGTTCTCGAATGTAATAAAAATGAAAATATTTTCAGGGGCATATTCTGGAGTCGCTGCAAATAAATGACATAACCCAAACTGAAAGAGGGAGATCGTCTCTCTGGAAAAATTGCCATGCTGAAATAGCGTTTCGTTAACAGGATGAAAACGCTATCATTTGGTCATTTTTCGATAACACAGTGAGGCTGAGGTGAAAATTAACGTCATCGGGACCAGCGGGAGCGGAAAAAGCACGCTGGCGAAGCAGATTGCGACCGAACTGGCTATTCCCTATATCGAGATGGACAGACTCTACTGGCGACCTGACTGGCAGGGAACGCCGGACGATGTGTTTCAGGAAAAGCTGGAGCAGGCGCTACAGGCTTCGCCAGACTGGGTGCTTGACGGCAACTATAACCGCACGCGGCCGGTGAAATGGCGTAATGTTGACGTTGTGGTGTGGGTGGATTATGGCTTTGCCCGCACCCTCTGGCAGGCCGTCATCAGGGCAGTCAAACGCGCCTGGCATAAGCACGAGCTCTGGCCCGGCACCGGGAACAAAGAGAGTTTCCGGCGCGCGTTCTTCAGCAGAGAGTCCATTCTCATCTGGACGATGAAAACCTGGCGTAACAACCGCACGCGTTATGAAGCCGATCTGCAAAACCCGCAGTATGGGCATATTCGCTTCGTCCGCATTACCCGGCGCGGGCAGGTGGAAATGCTGATTGCCGACTTAAAGTCTTATTCTTAGTATGGTTTTATATATCTGATTTCCGGCAAACTAAATGTAAATTAATTGTTTCTCAGTGGTGAAATGCGCCTTTAATAATGTCGACATGTTAAGTCAAACGAGAACGCAACATGTCATGGCGAATCAGCATTCTGGATAAAAGCCCCGTCGCTGAAAACGAAACGGCTGCCGATGCGCTGGCGCGGACCCTGGCGCTGGCGCAGCAGGCAGAAAATCTGGGCTATCACCGCTTCTGGATTGCCGAACACCACAATACTCCCCACCTTGCCAGCCCTTCGCCGGAGCTGCTGATTGCCTGGATCCTCGGGCAAACCACGCGCATCCGCGTCGGATCCGGCGGCGTGATGCTTCAGCACTACAGCCCTTATAAAGTCGCCGAGAATTTCAACGTGCTGGCCGCGCTGGCGCCCGGCCGCGTGGATCTCGGCGTCGGAAAAGCCCCCGGCGGGCTGCCGCTCTCAACCCGCGCGCTGCAGCAGGGTCTGAATCAAGAGGAAAAGGGCAGCTTCGCCGAACAACTGGCCCAGCTCGATCGCTGGATCCGTCCTGAGCATCAGTCTCATGAAGAGGCCGTTCGCGCCACGCCGCTGCCGCCGCTGCCTGCTGAGGGTTTCCTGCTGGGCGCGAGTATCGATAGCGCGCTGCTGGCCGCCGGGCTCGGCTGGCACTTTGTCTTTGCCGCGCATCTGAACGGTGACCCGGACCTGCTGCGCGAGGTGGTTTCGACCTGGCGTAAGAACAGCGCGCGGGACGTGATTGTGGCGGTACAGGCGATTGTTGCGCCGACGCAGGCCGAAGCGGAAGCCCTGGCGCAGAAGGTCGAAGTGTGGGGCGTTGAGCTGGCAAACGGCCAGCGTGTCACCGTGGCCAGCGAAGAGCAGGCCTACGCCTTTGCGCGCCAGGCGGGCAGCGAGCCGGTGCGCATTGCACGTCGGGCGCAGTCGCTGCTGGCGGGTACGGCTGAGTCGGTGCTCGAACAGCTTAACGCCCTGCATGAAAAGTGGGGCATTGACGAATTTATCATCGACACGCCGGTAGCGGAGGGGGCAACGCGCGTCGCGTCGCTGCGCCTGCTTGCCGAGGCGCGTCTTAACAAGGAGGTCACCGTATGAGCTTTGGCGAACAGCTGATTGCCTGGCGTCGCGAGCTGCACCAGAACCCGGAGCTCTCCGGCCAGGAAGTGGAAACCACAACGCGTCTGCGCCAGTGGCTGACGAATGCCGGGATCACCCCGCAGCCTTACGACCTGTCGACCGGGCTGGTGGCGGAAATCGGCTCGGGCAACAAACTGATTGCGCTGCGCGCAGATATTGATGCCCTGCCGATTGAAGAGCGCAGCGGCGTGCCGTTTAGCTCCCAGCGTGCAGGCGTAATGCATGCCTGCGGACACGATATCCACACCAGCGTGATCCTCGGCGCCGCGTTAAAGCTGAAAGAGCGGGAAGCGTCGCTTAACGGCCGGGTGCGGATCCTGTTTCAGCCTGCCGAAGAGAACTTTGGCGGTGCGAAGAGCATGGTGCGGGCCGGTGCCCTGCGCGACGTCAGCGCCATCTTCGGCATGCACAACGAGCCCGGCCTGCCGGTCGGTGAGTTCGCTACCCGCGGCGGGCCGTTTTATGCCAACGTCGATCGCTTCGTGATCCGCATTACCGGTAAGGGCGCGCACGCCGCACGTCCGCACGAAGGTAATGACGCCATCGTGCTGGCGAGCCAGCTGGTGACGGCGCTGCAAAGCGTCGCCAGCCGCAACGTCAATACGCTGGATTCGGTGGTGCTGAGCGTGACGCGCATTGCAGGCGGTAACACCTGGAACGTGCTGCCGGAAAGCGTCGAGCTGGAAGGCACGCTGCGCACCCACCGCACGGAAGTGCAGCAGAACGTGAAAGCCCGCGTGGGCGAAATTGCCGCCGGGTTTGCCAGCGCCTTTAGCGCGCAGATTGATATCACCTGGTATGCCGGGCCCACCGCGCTGGTGAACGACGAGCGCTGGGCCGATTTCGCCACCTCGGTCGCCAGAGAAGCAGGCTACGAAACCCGGCACGCCGAGCTGCATATGGGCGGGGAAGATTTCGCGGTCTATCTGCAGCAGATCCCGGGGGCGTTTGTCAGCATCGGCAGCAACAGCCCGTATGGTTTACATCATCCGGCATTCAACCCGGATGAGGCATTAATTGAGCCCGCTGCCCGCTATTTTGCAAAGCTTGCGGAAAAAGCCCTGCAACACGTTTAATTCTGAAGAGGTGAATATGTCTGCACATCGTCAACTGCGGCTCGGGACCATTTTGCATGGTGCATCGGGAAATATGTCCGCCTGGCGTCACCCTGAGGCCGTCGCCGATGCAAGCATCAATTTTGATTTCGTCAAAGCGACGGCGTTAAAGGCGGAGGAGGGCAAACTCGATTTTTTATTCGTTGCCGACGGTCTCTATATCAACGAGAAATCGATCCCGCATTTTTTAAATCGCTTTGAACCGCTGACGGTGTTATCCGCTCTCGCCAGCATCACCTCGCGCCTGGGGCTGGTGGGAACCTTATCCACCTCCTACAGCGAGCCCTTCACCACGGCGCGCCAGTTCGCCAGCCTCGACCACCTCAGCAACGGTCGCGCGGGCTGGAACGTGGTGACTTCGCCGCTGGAAGGGTCAGCGAAGAACTTTTCCCGTGAAAAACATCCCGAGCACGCGCTGCGCTATCGCATTGCGGATGAATATCTCGACGTGGTGAAAGGGCTATGGGATTCCTGGGAAGGTGATGCCTTTGTGCGCAACAAAGAGAGCGGTCAGTTTTTTGACCCGGCCAAATTGCATACCCTGGACCACCACGGTGATTTCTTCCAGATCGCCGGGCCGCTGAATATTGGTCGAACGCCGCAGGGGCGGCCGATTGTCTTTCAGGCGGGCGCGTCGGACGACGGGAAAAAGCTGGCGGCGAAACATGCCGACGCCATTTTTACCCATCAAGAGACCCTCGATGAGGCAAAAGCGTTTTATCGCGACGTGAAGCAGCAGCTGGAAAGTAACGGACGCCGCGCGTCAGATTTACATATTTTCCAGGGCGTCAGCGTGATTGTGGGTAAAGACGCCGACGACGTGGAAAACCAGTATCAAACCACGGCGGCGCTAGTGTCGATTAACGATGCCCTCAACTACCTCGGACGCTATTTCGAACATCACGATTTCAGCCAGTACCCGCTCGACGAACCGTTCCCGGATATCGGCGACTTAGGCAAAAACAGCTTCCGCAGCACCACCGATGAAATCAAGCGTAACGCCCGCGAGCGCAGCTTAACCCTGCGTCAGGTGGCGCTGGAAGCCGCCTCGCCGCGACCGCGCTTTTCCGGTACGCCGGAAGAGGTGGCCGACGGTCTGCAGGCCTGGTTTGAAGGCTATGCCGCAGACGGCTTCATCATTCAGGGCGGCACGCCGGACACCTTCCCGCGCTTTGTTGACCAGGTGGTGCCTGTTTTACAGGCGCGCGGCCTGTTCCGTACCGACTACCCGGGCACCACGCTGCGCGAAAGCCTCGGCTTAGACGAACCTAAAAACCAATACACACAACAATAAAAGAGAACCCCGCTATGCAGAAAACAACGCTTATTCTGGCGCTCGCGCTGGCCTTTACCCCTGCCGTCTGGGCAGAGAATGTGAATATTAACGGCACCGGCGTGAGCATCGAGGCCAATAAAACGCCGGTTAATACCGTCAAAAACAGCGAGGCGGTGGCACAGCTGCCGAAAGACTATCGCTTTGCCGTGCCGGGGAAATTTACCGTGGCGGTGGCGGGCCTCAATCAACCGCCGCTGACGGTGTTTTCCGACGACAACAAAACGCTGCTGGGAAGCGAGGTTGACGTCGCCCGTCTGGTCGCTGACAGCCTCGGGCTGGAGCTAAACGTGGTGCCAACCTCCTGGGAAGACTGGCCGCTGGGCGTGGCTTCCGGGAAATATGATGCCGCTATCAGCAACATCACCGTCACCAAAGAGCGTAAAGAGAAGTTTGACTTTGCCACCTACCGCAAAGATTCCCTCGGGTTCTACGTGAAATCAACCAGCCCGATCAAGTCGTTGCAAAAGGCTGAGGACATCGCCGGGCTGCGGATTATCGTCGGCTCCGGCACCAACCAGGAGGCCATCCTGCTGGCCTGGAATGCCGAAAACCTCAAGAAGGGGCTGAAGCCCTTTACCCCGATCTACACCAAAGACGATGCGGCACAAACGCTGGCCCTGCAGTCCGGGCGCGCGGATGCCTACTTTGGCCCGAACGTGATTGGCGCCTGGAAAGCGGCGCTGAACGGGAAAACCAAACTGGTGGGTAGCGTCGACGGCGGCTGGCCGAAGGCGGCGCACATTGCGGTTACGCTGAAGAAAGGCAGCGGGCTGGTTGAGCCGGTGCAAACCGCGCTGAACGGCGTGATCAACAACGGCGACTACGACAAAGTGCTGAACCGCTGGGGGGAAGGCGTTGAGCGTATTCCTCAGTCAGAAGTGAACCCGGCTGGCCTGGGTGATTAAGGAGGCGTGATGAGCGAACGATTTCGTGATGTTTCACCGGAAGACGCCGAGCTTCAGCCCATTATCGAGGGGCTGTTCGGTGAATATGCCGCCCGCTACGGGGACTACTTCTCCAAAGACGCGGAGGTTGAGCTCACCGAGTGGTATTTAGCGCCGCAGGGGCTGTTTATCGTACTGGAGCGCGACGGGAAGATTATCGCCACCGGCGCGTACAAACCTTTCGACGAACGCACCGCAGAAATCAAACGCATCTGGACGGACAAAACCCTGCGTCAGCAGGGGCTTGCCGGGCGCGTGGTGCAGGAGCTTGAGCGCAGGGCGGTGCTGGCAGGATACAGCCAAATTTACCTGACAACCGGCTTTCGCCAGCCGGAAGCGGTACGGCTCTATCTCAGCCAGGGCTATCAGGCGCAGTTCGATCTGAACCGCGATCCGGAAGAGTACAGCCAGCCGCCGTTTGACGGCCGGCTGCGCTTCACCAAAACGCTGGTACGCGAAGCGTTCAGTAAAACCGCATGAGGAACGACGATGAGCAACGTTGAAACCATTAAGGTGGTCCCGGCGCGTTATCCGCTGCGGGCCGTCGGCGCCGCGGTGGCGCTGTTTGTCCTGGCGGTCGTGATTCAGTCCGTGGCCTTTAACCCGCGCTGGGAGTGGGCGGTGTTTGCCCGCTGGTTCTTTGACCCGGTGATCCTCGAAGGCGTCGGGCAGACCCTGCTGCTGACGCTGATCGGCACCGCGCTGAGCGTGGTGCTTGGCGGCATGCTGGCGCTGGCGCGACTCTCTTCATCCTGGCTGCTGAGCAGCCTGGCGTGGGCCTACATCTGGCTGTTTCGGTCGCTGCCGCTGATCGTGGTGCTGATCATTCTCTACAACTTTTCCTATCTCTACGACACGCTTTCGCTCGGCGTGCCGTTCACCGGCATCACCTGGGGCAGCTTTGAAACCATCAACGTGCTGGGTCAGTTTTCTACCGCCGTGGTGGGGCTCACCCTGGTGCAGAGCGCCTATACCGCCGAGATCGTTCGCGGCGGATTCCTCGGGGTCGATCACGGCCAGTATGAGGCCGCCGCCGCGCTCGGTCTGCCGGCCTGGCGACGCACGGTGCGCATCATTTTGCCTCAGGCGCTGCGCACCATTCTGCCGTCGGGGTTCAATGAAATCATCAGCCTCGCCAAGGGTACGGCGATGGTATACGTCCTGGCGATGCCGGAGCTGTTCTATACCATCCAGATGATCTACAACCGCACGCAGGAGGTGATCCCGCTGCTGATAGTCGGTGCCGCCTGGTATCTGGCGATCACCACCGTCCTGTCCGCTATCCAGTATGGCGTCGAGCGCGCGCTTGCCCGCAGCGAACGCCGCTCTGCCGTTAACCAGAACCGTGCCGGTCGTCGCACCCGTTCTGTCACCACCACGCCAGCACAGGAGCCCGTCCATGCAAGCCTCTCCTGAAGGACATATTTCGATTACCGGCGTCAGCAAGTATTTCGGTCGCCATAAGGCGCTCGACAACGTTTCGCTGGAGATCCCGCCCTGGTCCGTGACGGTGATCCTCGGGCCGTCCGGCTCCGGCAAATCGACGCTGCTGCGCACCATTAATCACCTGGAGCGCGTCGATGAAGGTTTTATTCAGATCGACGGAGACTACATTGGCTACCGTCGTCAGGGCGACAGGCTGTATGAGCTGAAGGAGAAGGAGATCCTCAAGCAGCGCGTCAACGTGGGCTACGTGTTTCAGAACTTCAATCTCTTTCCGCACCTCACGGTGCTGGAAAACCTGATTGAGGCGCCCATCGCGCATAAAAAGCTCAGCAAAAAAGAGGCGGTGGAAAGGGCGTACAGCCTGCTGGACGTGGTCGGGCTGCGGGATAAAGCCGATGCCTGGTCTCGTCATCTCTCCGGCGGGCAGCAGCAGCGTATTGCCATTGCCCGCGCGCTGGCGCTGCGTCCTCGCGTGATGCTGTTTGATGAGCCCACCTCGGCGCTCGATCCGGAGCTGGTGGGGGAAGTGTTAGACGTGATCAAAAAGCTGGCCCGGTCCGGCACCACGCTGGTGGTAGTGACCCACGAGATCGGCTTTGCCCGGGAGGTGGCGGATCAGGTGGTGTTTATGGTCGACGGAAAAATCATCGAGCAGGGAAGCAGTGACGAGGTATTAAACCGTCCGTCACATGCGCGAACGCGCCAGTTTCTCTCCAAAGTCTTGTAAGGAGTGTCAATGAAATATGGACTTCTGGCGGGGCTGGTCTTCACGACGGCGAGCCACGCCAGCATTGATTTGAAAGCCAACGAGCAGCCGCTGCCGGTGACGGTGGATAGGCAGGCCGTGGCGAAGATCCCCGCCAATTACAAATTCGTTGAGCCGGGTACGCTGACGGTCGCCGTTTCGGCGCTGAATTCTCCGCCGCTGGCGCTGCTGGCCAGCGATAACCGCACGCGCATTGGCAGCGACCCGGATATCGCCCGCCTGCTGGCGGGCAGCCTGGGGCTAAAGCTGAAGCTGGTGCCGACGGCGTGGGAAGACTGGCCGCTCGGGATCGCCTCCGGGCGCTACGACGTGGCGCTGGTGAACATTGCGGTGACCGAACAGCGTAAAGAGAAATTTGATTTTGCGACCTACCGCGTCGATTCGCTGGCGTTTTCGGTGAAATCCACCAGCGAGATTCAGTCAATCAAAAGCGCGGAAGATCTGGCCGGGAAAAAGGTGATCGTCGGCTCTGGTACGAATCAGGAACGCATCCTGCTGGGCTGGAACGAAGAGAACAAAAAGGCGGGAAGGGCGCCTGCGCTGCCGGTCTATCTCCACGACGATGCCTCGGGCAATCTCTATATTCAGTCCGGCAGGGCTGACGTGTTCTTCGGCCCGCAGTCGGTATCGGCTTATAAGGCTGCGCTCACGGGCAAAACCCGCGTGGTCGGTTTAGGGCCGAAAAAAGCCTATGTCGCGACCACCACCAAAAAGGGCAATGAGCTGGTGTACGCGCTGCAGGCCGCGCTGGACGGCGCGATTAAGCGCGGAGATTACCAGAAGGTGCTGGCGCGCTGGGGCGAGCAGGGCGAAGCGGTGGCGCAGTCGGAGGTCAACCCACCTGGGATAACCTACTAATGGTGCTCTATACCCAAAATAATTCGAGTTGCAGGAAGGCGGCAAGGGAACGAATCCCCGGGAGCGTACACAAGTACGTGACTGGGGTGAGTGAGTGCAGCCAACGCACCTGCAACTTGAAGTATGACGGGTATACACTTAGGGTTTTCATCCCTGCGGAGGCAACATGATTAAACTCTATGGCGTACCCGGCTGGGGCTCGGCGATCGGTGAAGTGATGCTAACCCTGGCCGATATCCCTTATCAATTTATCAACGTGGACGGGTTTGACCAGCCCGGCCCGCAGCGCGAGCTGCTGCAAAAGCTCAACCCGCTGTGTCAGGTGCCCACGCTGGAGCTGGAAAATGGCGCCATCATGACCGAAACGGCGGCGATTGCCCTGATGGTGCTCGACAGATGTCCCGATCTTGCGCCGCCCGTGGGGCAGGCCGAACGCCAGCAGTTTCAGCGCTTGCTGATCTGGTTTGTGGCCAACGTCTATCCCACGTTTACGTATGCGGACTATCCCGAACGCTGGGCGCCGGATGCGCCTGAACAGCTGCAGAAAAACTGCATCGAATACCGGAAGTCCCTCTATTTGTGGTTCGAAACTCAGCTCAAGGCCGCCCCGTTTGCGCTGGGTGAACGGCTGACGCTGCTGGATGTGTATATCGCGGTGGCGCGAACCTGGGGGCCACGCCATGACTGGTTTGCGGCCAATACGCCGAAACTGACGGCCATCGCAGATACCGTATGTCAGCTGCCGGAACTGCACAAGGTGTTAAAGGCCAACGGTATTATCTGATAACGTGGAGCCCTGACTCACAACTGGAAGCCTGCATATGCCACACGTAGATATCAAATGTTTTCCCCGCGATTTGAACGACGAACAAAAAACCGCACTGGCCGAGGATATTGCTGAGGTCATTATTCGCCATTTCAACAGCAAAGACAGCTCGGTGTCCGTTGCGTTGAATCAGGTGAACCAGGAGGACTGGAAAGCGCAGGTCTGGGATACCGAAATAGGACCGAAGCTGGACGAATTAATCAAAAAGCCAGGCTATTCAATGTAAGCGCAATTGCCGGGGGGAACTCTTCTCCCCGGTTTTTCCCCGCCTCGTCTTCCCGCTTTTTCGCAAAAATCGATAAAAATGCGTTTTATCTTATCCGTTACACTTTACGTTTCTGGCTGACAGCCCATCAATCCTTAGGAAAGATCTCAAACAGAATCAGTTAAGGACAGACACGCTAAAGGATAATTTTCTCATGACAAAATTACCCCGTTTTTCACTCGCCTTTCTTCACCCTCGTTACTGGCTAAGCTGGGCTGGCATCGCCGCGCTGTGGCTCATCATGCTGCTCCCTTATCCGCTGCTGTTCCGAATCGGCCACAGTCTTGGACGGCTGGCGATGCGCCTGCTTCCGCGCCGGGTTGAGATTGCCCGCCGCAACCTGGAACTCTGTTTTCCGGAGATGAAAAAGGCGGAGCGAGAGTCACTGCTGCAGCGTAATTTTGAATCGGTAGGAATGGGGGTAATCGAAACCGGGATGGCATGGTTCTGGCCTGCGTGGCGGGTGAAGAAATGCTTTACCGTGACGGGTTATGAGCACATGGAAAAGGCGCGGGCAAAGGGAAATGGCGTGGTGCTCGTTGGCATGCATTTTCTCACCCTTGAGCTGGGCGCGCGGATCTTTGGCATGCTCAACCCCGGCATTGGGGTGTATCGTCCGAATAATAACGCGCTGCTGGACTGGCTTCAGACGCGCGGGCGCCTGCGCTCCAATAAAACCATGCTCGATCGTCATGATTTAAAGGGCATGATCCGCTCGCTGAAGCAGAATGAAATTTTGTGGTACGCCCCGGACCATGACTATGGCAAAACCAATAGCGTCTTTGTGCCGTTCTTTGCGGTTGCGGATGCCGCCACGACCGCTGGAAGCTATATGCTGGTCAAAAGCGCTAAGCCTGCCGTCATTCCCTTTGTGCCGCGCCGCCGGGCGGACGGTACCGGCTACGAACTGATTATTCTGGAGGATATCAGCGAGGCGCTGCAGGGGGGCGATAAAGAATCTGTTGCGACGCAGATGAACAGGGCGATTGAGCAGGCGGTACGGATGGCGCCAGAACAGTATATGTGGCTGCACCGGCGCTTCAAAACGCGTCCTGAAGGTCAGCCTGACCGGTATGCCCGCCGCAAGAGCGTGGCACCACGGGCTGATATCCTGTCCGCTGCCGATCTTTCCGACCGGTCGGGCGTCCAGCACTGAGGCAGCGATTCTGCCCTCACCGTGCAGTGAGGGCAGGATCGAGGCTTACAGCGCAGACCTGCGGTATGGCGCATAGTCCGCCTGCCACCAGGTCTTCTCAATACGCGCCATCAGCGTCTCATCATCTATCGCCGGAGCCACGCCCTGTTCAATCGCGGCCCGGGCGACGGCAACGGCAATCTGGCGTGAAACCGTTTCAATCTGATCTACCGGCGGCAGCAATCCGCCTTTTTCCGTGGTGACCAGCGGAGACTGCGCGGCCAGGCTGCGGCTTGCTGCCATCAGCATCTCTTCCGTCACCCGGCGCGCGTTGCAGGCCAGTACGCCCAGCCCCAGGCCCGGGAAAATATAGGCGTTGTTACACTGGGCGATCTCGTAGTGTTCATTCTCCCAGAATACCGGGGCGAACGGGCTGCCGGTGGCCACCAGCGCGGCACCCTGGGTCCAGGCGATAAGATCCTGCGGCTGGGCTTCCGCCCGCGAGGTCGGGTTCGAGAGCGGCATGATGATCGGGCGCGGACAGTGGCGATGCATCTCTTTGACAATCTCTTCGCTGAACAGCCCCGGCTGGCCCGAAACGCCGATCATCACCGTGGGATGCGCGTTTTTCACCACGTCCAGCAGGGAAATATTTTGCGAGTCTACCTGCCAGCTGCAAACGGCGTCGCGCGCGGTAAGCAGGTTTTTCTGGAAATCGAGCAGGTTGGTCATGTCGTCGGTCAGCAGGCCGAAGCGATCGACCATAAAGATCCGGCTGCGCGCTTCCGGCTCGGTCAGGCCGTCATCCACCATCAGCGCCACAATTTTTTCAGCTATTCCGCATCCGGCAGAGCCGCTGCCCAGGAAGACCACGCGCTGGTCGCGAATGCGCGTGCCCGCGGCATGGGCCGCCGCCATCAGCGTACCGGCGGTGACGGCGGCCGTGCCCTGGATATCATCATTGAAGCAGCACAGCTGGTCGCGGTAGCGCTGGAGCAGCCTGGTGGCGTTTTTCTGCGCAAAGTCTTCAAACTGCAGGAGCACATTGGGCCAGCGCGCTTTAACGGTGCTGACAAACATATCCATAAACTCAGCGTACTGGTCGTCGCTGATGCGCGGGTGGCGCCAGCCCATGTACATCGGGTCGTCGAGGTGCTGCTGATTATTGGTGCCGACATCCAGCATAATCGGCAGGGTAGAAGCCGGATGGATCCCTCCGCAGGCGGTATACAGCGACAGCTTACCAATTGGGATACCCATTCCGCCGATACCCTGATCGCCAAGCCCTAAAATACGTTCCCCGTCCGTCACCACAATCACGCGAACGTCGTTGCGCGAAAAGCTTTGCAGCATCTCATCAATACGATGGCGATTCGGCCATGAAATAAACAGGCCGCGCGCGCGTCGATAAATCGTGGAGAAATGCTCGCAGGCTTCACCGACCGTCGGGGTATAGATAATCGGTAACGTCTCTTTGAGATGCGAACGCAGGAGGTTATAAAAGAGCGTTTCATTGGTGTCCTGAATATTTCGCAGGTAAACATGACGCGAAATATCGCTTTTAAAATGACAAAATTGCACCCAGGCGCGCTCGGTTTGTTCTTCAATGGTTTCAACGTTGTGCGGCAATAACCCGTGCAGATTAAAATTGTCACGCTCTTCTTTAATGAATGCGAGTCCTTTATTTAGCAGCGGATTTTCCAGCAATACGGCCCCGTTATAGGGGGTGTACAGAACTTCTTTCCGGGACATGGTTAACTCCTGAATTTTTTATATAAAGCAGATTAAGAAATAAAATAGATCATAATGCCTTCGGTCACGACCCCGACGGCGGTGCCAATTAATATGGAAGAGGATGCGGTATCAATATAGGTATCGCTGCGTAAGGCAAACATCCCCGCGGCAATCGCGGAAGGCGTTGCGCCAATAATGACGACCTGCTGCAGTAAGGTATGGCTCAGGCCAAAGGCGATCCCCGCGGCGGCCATCATTGCCGGCTGAATAAGGTTTTTAATACTGATGTTGGTAAACGTCTGCACGTTCAGTTTTGGACGTTCACCGTAAAACAACAGGCCGAGGGCAAACAGGGACAGCCCGCCTGAAACCTTTCCAACCATCTCAATAGGCATGCTGAGAATAGAAGGAATTTGCACGCCTGCCAGACTGAGCAATACGCCGGAGACCGGGATCCAGACGATAGGATTGCGCGCCGCCTTGATGAGGTTTTGTACGATCATCGCGCCCGGGTGCAGCGCCTCCAGGCCATCTTGACCGTTTTTATCACCCATACGAATCAGGACGATAGTCAGAGGGATCATGATAACGCTGGTAATAATATTGCCAATCAGCACGCCGATAAATCCTTCCGGCCCAATCAAGACCGCCAGGACCGGTGCGCCAAAGTAGGCCATATCAGGAAAGGCGCAAACCAGAGACTGAATGGCGCTGGTTTTGATATCGTGGCGGAAAACGTAGCGCGAAATAAATAGCGTCAGTAAATACGACCCCATTAAACCGACAACTAAAACGGCCATAAAGGTCAGGTTCTTAATTTTATTCGGGTCGGTATGCAGTGCACCGATAAAAAGATGGAAAGGAAGGGCGAAACGAATCACCACGGTTGCCATGACGTTTGCATCTTCTCGCCGGGAATATCCCAGCTTTCCACTTAGCCATCCAAGTAACATTATAAAGACGAGCGGAAACAGTGACTGTAATAGTAATGAAGGCATAGTATTTCCTGTAGGGTATTTTATGTGTTTTATTGCAGCGCTAATCTAGCGCTTAGAAAGCAGGGCAGGAGTGACAAGGGTCACACTCTCTCTGGTTTTATTAATTTCAAAAAGATTGCATTAGTTGGATAACTAATACTTTCGTCAAATATTGATAAGACGCAAGAAAGCGACAATGGCCGCCATAAATAACTTTAGTTACTTAATACTGAATTAAGTTATTTAAAAGCAAAGAGCCGAACTGTTCACATTTCTCCCGGCAGGCCCGTGCTAATTTCATGTTGAGCCTGTTTTTAGAAAAGGCCATCTAAGTCTTTATTTATATTTAAGAACATTTATTCGTATCAGGAATAGTTTCAGTTATTCCTTTCTCTGTTTATCCGAACACAAATTCAGGTGATTATATGAAAGATAATCCTGTACCGACTTCTGAACTGTCGACCTCGCGTTTTGCCTTTGGGCTCAACAATACCGAGGTGGGCACGGTCCCGTTGATGCTGTTCGTCGGGATTGCCGCGATTGTGGCGACGTCCGCCTGGGCAGGGCTGCTGCCAAAAAATATGATTGGTGGACTCGCGGTCATCATGACCCTCGGCTTCGCGTTTGCCAAAGTAGGGCGTCAAATCCCGGTGCTGAAAGATATCGGCGGCCCGGCGATCCTGTGCCTGATGGTCCCCTCCGTGCTGGTCTATTTTGGCGTATTCGGGAAACATACCCTTGATACCGTGCATCTGCTGATGAAAGAGGCGAATCTGCTCTATTTCGTCATCGCCTGCCTGGTGGTCGGCAGCATTCTGGGGATGAACCGGGTGCTGCTGATCCAGGGGATGATGCGCATGTTTGTTCCGCTGGTGGCCGGAACATGCATGGCCGTGCTGAGCGGCCTCATTGTGGGCTCACTGTTTGGTTATACGCCTTACCACACCTTCTTCTTCATCATTGTGCCCATCATCGGCGGCGGGATTGGCGAGGGGATTTTGCCGCTGTCCCTGGCCTATTCGGCAATACTGGGGCAGACGCCGGACATCTACGTTGCGCAGCTGGCACCCGCTGCAGTCGTCGGGAATATCTTCGCCATTATTTGTGCGGGATCGCTGGCGCGTCTCGGCGCGAAACGTCCTGCGCTTTCGGGAAATGGCATGCTTACGCGGAGTAAAGACGACGCCAGCCTGTTTGCCGGGGCGCAAAGCACACAGCAGACGGATTTTCATCTGATGGGGGGTGGATTGCTGATGGTGTGCGCGTTTTTCATCGTCGGCGGATTGTTTGAAAAACTGGTACACATTCCCGGCCCGGTGCTGATGATCCTGATTGCCGTCCTGTGTAAATACTTCAGGGTTATCCCGGCCTCAATGGAGCAGGGCGCGCACAGTTGCTATAAATTCGTCTCTGCTGCGCTGGTCTGGCCGCTGATGATCGGCCTCGGGATGTTATACGTGCCGCTTGAAAGCGTGGTGTCGGTCTTCTCGGTGGGATACGTGGTGGTATGCGGTTCGGTCGTGATTGCGATGGCGCTGAGCGGCTACTTTATCGCGTCGCGTCTGAATATGTATCCTGTGGAAGCGGCCATTGTGACCTGCTGCCACAGCGGGCTGGGCGGAACGGGGGACGTGGCCATTTTGTCCGCGTCTAACCGGATGTCGCTCATGCCGTTCGCGCAGATCGCCACCCGCATCGGCGGCGCGTCGACGGTGATTTTCGCCACGCTGCTGATGGGCTGGATTATGGCGCACTGATCCGAAACGTCAGGATGCTGAATCGCAACGACATTTTCAGGGTGCCGCTGCGGTTCAGTCCTTTATAAAACTCACCGCGCTGTATAGAATTACCGCACCCACAGCGACGGGATACCACACGATGACCGGAAGAGTTGATTATCAGATTGAAAAATATCTCCTTACCGAAGCCGCCGAGCCGGAGCGCCTGACGCGCCAGTGGGCAGAGGTGATGGAGGAGTGTCGTGAGCAACAGTCCGGTGCAGAGGAGCGGCTGCGCCTCGCGTTGCTTAATGTGGATTACGTCACCAGCTTCGAGCTGCCCTTCAGGCTGCTCCTTACCCGTGCGCCCCAGCTGATAGACGTTGTCAGAAAAGAGCTTCAGCTCAGTCAGAAAAATGTTCTGTTTAACGGCAAGCGCTTTGGCTGCGTCTATAGCCTTAAAAGAGATCTCGACGGAATACCTGACGAATTTACCTATCAGCTGAAAACGCGTATCCAGCGCAGTGACGCGACAGGATGCAATGAACTGCCTTACCGGCAAATTGCCCAGCAGGTTAAAGCCCCGAAGGAACGCCTCAGGCTGGCGCTGGAAAACGGGCTGTCGGTGACGGCACTCGACGGGCTTTTCTGGTTTGGCATTCAGCGCATCGCGGCCGATGTGCAGAGATTACGCAAAACGGGGATGAGGATCGTGACGTCCGACGCCGAGGTGTTTGATACGCTCACCAAAACAACCCGGCGGATCCCTGTTTATAGCCTTGCTCGCCCGGAATGAGTATTCGCCGCTGACCGGTCGACGGCATCAAACATGACGGAAAATTGCGGCCAGTTTTTTTACAGCGTCTTCTATTTCCCTTTCCGTGTAAGCAGCAAATCCCATCAAAAAACCGGTGGACGCGTGGGGACCTGCATATAAATTGGTAAGACCAAGTATATCAACACCCGCGCGTCGGGCGGCGGTGGCTATTTCTTTCTCGGATATGCCGTGCTTCAGGTGACAAGGCATTTGCATTCCCCCCGCAGGCGTTTCACAGGTAACATATTCGGAGAGATATTCGTCCATCATGCTTGCCAGCGTGTCGCGACGAGCAACATAAATACTCCGCATCTTACGAACATAGGCGCCAAAATGGCCTCCCTCCAGAAATTTAGCCAGCGTCAGCTGGGTTATTGAGGCGGTGTGACCATCCATTAACGTCCTCGCCATGGTAAAGGGCTCTGTCAATTCTGAGGGAACGATCATGTAGGCAATACGTAGCCCAGGGAACAGAGACTTGGTGAACGTGCCGATATAAATTGTCCGGTTATACGTATCAAGCCCCTGAAGACTGGCCATAGGCTTACCTTCGTAGTGAAACTCGCTGTCATAGTCATCCTCAATAATCCAGGCTCCGTAACGGTTTGCCCATTTAACAACTGCCAGTCGTCGGTCAAGAGAGAGCGTCACCCCGGTGGGGTACTGATGAGAAGGCGTAAGGTAGATCGCCCTGGCAGGCTCGGTCAGAGAATTAAGCCCGTCAACCGAGATGCCTTTTTCATCAAGAGGAACCGGAATACAGCGAAGCCCTGCAGCGTTGAACGCTTTGTGTGCCCCTTGATAGGAGGGATCTTCAATGACAATGCCATCCCCGGCGTCCATCAGCACGTGGGAACAGAGCGCAAGCGCCTGTTGAGAACTTGTCAGAACGATGACCTGTTCTGCCCTCGCACGCGTTCCGCGCTCAAGGTTGACATATTCCGCAATTGCCCGTCGCAGGCGTTCTATACCCTGGGGTGGACTTTGCTCTAACGCCTGGTGCTGAAACTCCTTCAGTACCTGTCGCTGAAGACGCTCCCAGATCGGAAGGGGAAACATGCGGGTTTCAGGAATGCCGGGCGCAAGGGGGCGAGGTGAAGAAAACTCGCGGATCCCGCCGCTTTCATAAACGGTCTTTCCCCGGACGCTGAGTTTTGCTTTTCGTATCTCAGCGGTTGGCTGATGCTGTCGAGGACGGGGTTTTAAAAAACGCGCGCTGGAAGAGACGAAGCTCCCTCTGCCTGTTTGTCTCTCAATAAAACCTTCGGCATGCAGGCTGGAGTAGGCCGCTTCAATTGTGTCCCGTGAAACGCAGAGAGAAGCCGCCAGCGCGCGTGAAGCAGGAAGGGCCTTACCGTGAGATAGCACTCCTTCCAGTATCAGCGTCCGTATTGCTCTCTGGATCCTTTCATGAAGCGGTAGCGATCCGTTAGCGGGGTCGATAATCCATGTCTTAACCGTTTCTAGCTGCGCGTGCTTAAACATTACGTTGTCCACTTTCCCTCTGTATCTCTTGATTCTAAAGCAATAGTGCACGCAGCAGGATGAAAAATTGGTCTGCCTTGATGGCGAGAATTGGCGGGGCAAAACGTGCCATTCAGCGAATACACTCTTCCTGAAACGAATAAACGGATAAGCAAAGAGGCAATATGAATAATACGAGCGTGATAATTGAGGCAGTTAAAGAACGTGATTTTGAAAGCTGGATGCCGCTATGGGGAAAATATCAGG
Source organism: Enterobacter cloacae complex sp. ECL352 (assembly GCF_020149545.1). Taxonomy (NCBI): domain Bacteria; kingdom Pseudomonadati; phylum Pseudomonadota; class Gammaproteobacteria; order Enterobacterales; family Enterobacteriaceae; genus Enterobacter; species Enterobacter cloacae complex sp. ECL352. Next base: position 125,738 of record NZ_CP083709.1, on the reverse strand, counting down.
CGTTTTACAACGTCGATCTGTCCGGGGCAATTACTGAACGAACCTGGCAACGATTTTTCAGCCCCGTTGAGCCGCTATTCTGCGTGGTGGCACGATGTAATGGAGACGTAGTGGGTTTTGCGCATTATCTTTTTCACCGTTCGACATGGGCTGAGAGCGATTACTGCTACCTCGAAGATTTATACGTCTGCGAAGCCGTAAGGGGCAAACACATTGGCAAACAGTTAATAGAATATGTTCAGAGAGAAGCGAGAAAACATCATGCCAGTCACCTTTACTGGCATACGCATGAAGCCAACTATCGCGGGCAACGATTGTACGACTGGATTGCGAAGAAAAGTGGAATGATTGAATATCGTATGCACGTAAGATAAACCCCTCTGCTGAAATTATGCCCCTTACATCTTTACGGGGCATTTTTCAGGGGATAACAGGTATATCCTTATGATTTAGCCTGTAAAAGTATCTCCATCAGCCCTGGAAAACGGGCATCCAGATCCTCTCTTCGCAACGAAATCATGTTCTCCCGCCCCTGCGGGCGCTGCCAGATAACGCCGCTGTCGCGCAGTACGCGCCAGTGGTGGGTCATTGTCGATTTCACCACATCCTCCGGGCGCAGCGCGTTACAGCTGAGTTCGCTGCCATCGGCCAGACGGCGAATTATCGCAAGCCGGAGCGGGTTGCCGAGGGCAAACAGCACATTTTCCAGCAGTATTTGTTCAGTTTCAGGGTGGTTTGGGATCATCGTTTTCCTGCGTTTGGCGTCAGATTGAGCTATATCAACAATAGGTCAACCGTTAAAAAATAGTTCGATAATACTCGTACAATAGGACTATTATAGCAAACGAACGAATGCACGACCATCCTGGTCGTCACAGACAAGTCATAGTGACTAAGGAAATATCATGCCCCGACCCATCCCTCTCGAACGTTATCGCAACATCGGTATCTCCGCGCATATCGATGCCGGTAAAACCACCACCACTGAGCGCATCCTGTTTTACACCGGGATGAGCCACAAGCTGGGTGAAGTACACGATGGCGCGGCAACCACTGACTGGATGGCGCAGGAGCAAGAGCGCGGGATCACGATTACCTCCGCGGCCGTCAGCTGCTTCTGGCCGGGTATGGACAGAGGCTATGAGCCGCACCGGATCAACATCATTGACACCCCGGGGCACGTGGATTTCACCATTGAGGTGGAACGTTCTATGCGCGTGCTCGACGGCGCCGTGATGGTGTATGACTCCGTGGGCGGCGTGCAGCCGCAGTCGGAAACCGTCTGGCGTCAGGCCAATAAATATCACGTTCCGCGTCTGGCCTTCGTCAACAAAATGGACCGTCCGGGTGCCGATTTCTTCCGCGTCGTACGGATGATGCAGGAGCGCCTGAAGGCCAATCCGGTGCCGATTGTCATCCCGGTGGGTGCAGAAGATCATTTCACCGGCGTGGTGGATCTCATCAAGATGCGCACCATTCTGTGGGACGACGCGACGCAGGGCATGGTGTTCACCTATGCGCCCGTGCCGGACGATTTGGTCAGTACCGCCCAGGAATGGCGGGAAAAAATGGTCTCTGCGGCGGCGGAAGCCAGCGACGAGCTGATGGACAAATACCTGGAAACCGGCGACCTGACGGAAGCGGAAATTATCAAAGGGCTGCGTATTCGCACCATCTCGGGTGAAATTCAGCCGATGCTGTGCGGCAGCGCGTTCAAAAATAAAGGCGTGCAGCGCATGCTCGATGCGGTCATTGAGCTCATGCCATCGCCGCTGGACGTGCCTGCCATTGATGGCGTGGATGAAAAAGGGCAGCACGCGGAGCGTCATCCAAGCGATGATGAGCCGTTCTCGGCCCTGGCGTTCAAGCTGATGAGCGACCCGTACGTCGGTCAACTGACCTTTATCCGCGTGTACTCTGGCGTGCTGCGCAAAGGCGACGCGGTGTACAACCCGGTGAAAGGGAAGAAAGAGCGCATCGGGCGTATCGTGCTGATGCATGCCAACGATCGCCACGAGGTGGACGAACTGCGCGCCGGAGACATCGCGGCCTGCGTGGGTCTGAAGGATGTGACCACCGGCGACACGCTCACCGATCCGAACGCCGTGATCACGCTTGAACGCATGGAGTTCCCGGATCCGGTTATCTCGCTGGCGATCGAGCCGAAAACCAAAGGCGATCAGGAGAAAATGGGGATCGCGCTGCAGCGTCTCGCGGCGGAAGATCCGTCTTTCCGCCTGCATACTGACGAAGAGTCCGGCCAGACCATTATCTCCGGGATGGGTGAACTACACCTTGAGATCATCGTCGACCGCATGAAGCGCGAGTTTGGCGTCGAGGCGAACATTGGCCGCCCACAGGTAACCTACCGTGAAACACTGCGTAAAACGGTGAAGGATATCGAAGGCAAATTTGTTCGTCAGTCCGGCGGTAAAGGGCAGTACGGCCATGTGGTGCTGAGCCTGGAGCCGCTGGAGCCCGGGAGTGGCTTTAAATTTGAAGATGCCACCAAGGGCGGCGTGGTGCCGCGCGAGTATATCCCGTCCGTTGAGAAAGGGCTGCGGGAAGCGATGAACAGCGGCGTGCTGGCGGGCTATCCGGTCGTTGATGTCAAAGCGACGCTGACGTTTGGCTCGTATCACGACGTCGACTCGTCTGAGATGGCGTTCCGCATGGCGGCGATCCTCGGCTTCAAAGAGGGCGCCCGCAGGGCGGATCCGGTGATTCTCGAGCCGATCATGCACGTGGAGGTGGAAACGCCGGAAGAGTACGCCGGTAACATTATGGGCGATCTCTCCTCCCGCCGCGGCATGGTGCAGGGGATGGCAGAGCAGTACGGAAGCCAGATTATTCGCGCTGACGTGCCGCTGGCAGAGATGTTTGGTTATGCCACGACATTGCGCTCGATGTCCCAGGGACGCGCGACGTATACGATGGAGTTCCATCATTTTGCGGAAGCCCCGCGGAATGTTGCGGATGAGATTATTTCACGACGTGCGAAGTAGTAAGGTCACCCTCTCCCAATAGGGGGAGGGTTTTCTCAATCCAGCGCCTTCACCATCTTCCCGCTCGCGACAAACGTTCCGGCCCCAAGATGATGCAGGGTATTCAGCTTATCCCCGTCAAACTGCCAGCGTCCGGCGACAAACGCGCGTTCATCGGCTGCCGCTGAAACCACTTCACCAAACAGCGTATCGTATTTTTCTGCCGCTGAGGTGACGGGTAATAACCGACACTCCATCCACGCCAGACATTTTTCTTCTATCACCGGCAGGCCAAGTTCAGGACCGTTCACGACCGGGATCCCGTAGCAGTTAAATTTGTCCTCATCGCGCCCGCTGACGCTACCGACCGCGTATGTCCAGTTGGCGGCCGCCACGCCGGGGATGACGATGCCAAACTTCCCGCTGCGCTCAATCAGCTCGCGTGACCAGGTACTTTTATCCACGACTATCGCGATGCGCGGCGGTTCAAACTCAACGGGCATTGACCATGCGGCGGCCATCACGTTGCGTCTGTCGAGGCTTTCATCCCGACTGGTGATAAGCACAGTAGGGCCGTGGTTCAGCAGACGGCTGGCATGACGTAATTCAACGGGGCGAAAGTGGCTCATAGGATCTCCTCATCTACACCGATGAGTATGACGAAAAAGCACGTAAATCAAAGTGGGTGCGTAAAATTAGTTTATAAACAGAACATCTCAATCAAAGGAAACTGATGCATGTCCCCATTTCTGACCGCCTATTTTGCCCGCATCGGCTGGGCGCAACCGACGCGGGTGGATATCGATACCCTGCGCGCGCTGCATTTACATCACAACTGTGCGATCCCTTTTGAGAATATTGATGTTGTTCTACCGCGCGAAATCCAGCTTGACGATCGGTGTCTGGTCGACAAGCTGGTCACCGCACATCGAGGAGGGTACTGCTTTGAGCAAAACGGCCTGTTCGAGCGCGTATTGCGTGAAGTCGGGTTTACGGTGCGTAGCGTGCTGGGGCGCGTGGTATTAGCGAATCCGCCGCAAATGCCTCCGCGCACGCACCGTCTGCTGCTGGTTGAGCTTAACGGTGAGCGCTGGATTGCCGATGTGGGGTTTGGCGGCCAGACGCTGACGGCGCCGATTCGACTGCTCGCTAATGAAGAACAGGAGACGCCGCACGGGCTGTATCGTCTGCTGAGCGAGGGGAACGACTGGGTGCTGCAGTTCCGTCACCACGAGCACTGGCAGTCGATGTACCAGTTTGACCTGACGACGCAGTATTTCAGCGATTACGTGATGGGGAATTTCTGGTCGGCGCACTGGCCGCAGTCGCATTTCCGTCATCATCTGTTGATGTGTCGCCATCTGCCGGACGGCGGCAAGCTGACGCTAACCAACTTCAACTTTACCCACTGGCAGAACGGTCACGTAGAAGAGCAGATCCATCTGCCGGATGCTGAGGCGCTTTACCAGCTGATGCAGGAACGCTTTGGGCTGGGGGTTGACGATCCGAAGCACGGCTTTACACTGGCGGAGCTGACGGCGGTAATGGCGGGCTTTGATACACATCCTCAGGCCGGGAAATAATACGCAGGCCGGGTAAGGCGTCGCCGCTACCCGGCAACATCACTGCTTAGACGGCGTATTAAACAACTCGAGCGTGATTAATTTATCAAGATGGTTATTAAAGGCGGCTTCGTCCATTTCGGGCATGTTTAAGATATACATTCCGTCAAGACCGCACACCAGACCAATCAAGCGCCAGGCAATATTTTCCGCTCGATCGCCCGGTTTTAATGCCCCGGCCTCCGTTCCCGCTTTGATAAGCGCCACCGTTTCCTGGTGCCACATCTCCATGGTCATCACATACGCGCCCTTGATATCGGCATCGCGGCTGGCGAGGATCTGCGCCTCACGCCACAGGCGAATATAGGGCTCAAACCTCCCGTCATCGCTGCCGAGCATGGCATGAAGCTGTTCCCGCCAGCCGGCCTGTCTACCCGCGACATCCGCATCCAGCAGCTCGCGAATTAGCCGTACGAAGGCCAGCGATTTTAGCTCGCCGCCGGACGTAAAATGATGATGCACCTGGCCGGTGGCGACTCCGGCCTCGGCAGCAATACGGCGTACCGTCATTGCCGCCAGTCCTTCAGCCAGCGCCACGCGCATGGCGGCCTGTAAGATGGCTTCCCGCCGTTCATCCTTGCTCAGATATCGCATGTTTACTCACTCTCAATGGGAATGAAACGAGTGTAACAAAAAGCTGGACATGCGTTCAACTTTACGTAGGATCGCATCCTGGACATGTGTCCATGTTTTAAAAGAAAAGGAAATTTATGTTTCGTCAGTGGTTAGCGTTAGTGATTATCGTGCTGGTGTATATCCCGGTGGCGATCGACGCGACGGTGCTGCACGTGGCGGCGCCGACATTGAGCATGACGCTGGGCGCCAGCGGCAATGAATTGCTGTGGATCATCGATATTTACTCGCTGGTGATGGCGGGAATGGTGCTGCCGATGGGCGCCCTGGGTGACCGCATTGGCTTTAAACGACTGCTCATGATCGGCAGCACGCTGTTTGGCCTGTCGTCGCTGGCGGCAGCGTTTGCCCCGTCAGCAGGGTGGCTGATTGCGGCGCGCGCCTCGCTGGCAATCGGCGCGGCGATGATTATTCCGGCCACGCTGGCTGGGATCCGTACGCTGTTTATCGACGCGCGGGATCGTAATATTGCGCTCGGCGTCTGGGCCGCGGTGGGGTCCGGTGGCGCGGCGTTTGGCCCGCTGATTGGCGGTATGCTGCTCGAGCATTTCTACTGGGGCTCGGTGTTTTTAATCAACGTACCGATCGTGCTGGTGGTGGTTTCGCTGGCCGCGCGTTTTGTGCCTCCTCAGCAGGGACGCCCGGAGCAGCCGCTGAATATCAGCCATGCCATTATGCTGATAGTGGCGATTTTGCTGCTGGTCTACAGCGCAAAAACAGCCCTCAAAGGCGCACTGTCGCCGTGGGTGGTCGCGTCCGCGCTGGTTACCGGCTCGGTGCTGCTGTTTATCTTCGTGCGTATTCAGCTCCGCGCCCGCGTGCCGATGATCGACATGCGTCTGTTCTGCCATCGCATCATTTTGAGCGGCGTGGTGATGGCGATGACCGCCATGATTGCCCTGGTCGGGTTTGAGCTGCTGATGGCCCAGGAGCTGCAGTTTGTTCATGGCTTTACGCCGTTTGAAGCGGGAATGTTCATGCTGCCGCTGATGGTGGCGAGCGGGTTTAGCGGCCCGATCGCGGGTGTGCTGGTGGGGCGATTAGGGCTACGCATCGTCGCGGCTGGCGGAATGGGGCTCAGCGCCGTTAGCTTTATCGGCCTGTCGATGCTTGATTTCAGCACGCAGCAGCTGCTGGCTTCTGCCCTGATGGTTCTGCTCGGCTTTAGCGCTGCCAGCGCGCTGCTGGCCTCGACCTCGGCGATTATGGCCGCTGCGCCGAAAGAGAAAGCCGCCGCCGCGGGGGCCATTGAAACCATGTCCTATGAACTGGGCGCCGGGCTGGGGATCGCCATCTTTGGTCTGCTGTTGACCCGCAGCTTCTCGGCGTCGATTGACCTGCCGCAGGGGCTGAACGCCTCGCTCGCAGATAAAGCCTCGTCATCCATTGGTGAGGCGATGAAGGTGGCGCAGGATCTGACCCCGACGCTGGCGGAGTCGGTGATTGAGGCGGCGAAAAGCGCGTTTATCACCTCGCACAGCGTGGCGCTGGGCAGCGCGGGCGGAATGCTGCTGTTGCTGGCAGTGGGGATCTGGTTCAGCCTGGCGAAGGCCAGGCCGCAGTAATACAGGGCGCGCGGTTGGCGCGGGTGGGGCAGATGGGCTATGTTTTTTAAAGGATTATCTGACTCTTGCTGGAAAATATGAGCCCTCGCCACAGCAGTGAACCGTCCCAACCGCTCTCCCGGTTAACCCTGCTTGCAGGGGGCGCGCTGGGCGTCGTTTTTGGTGATATCGGCACCAGCCCGCTCTATACCTTCCGCACGGTGCTTTCGCTCTCTGAGCATGACCCTACGCCCGGCGTCATACTGGGCCTGCTCTCCCTGATTACCTGGACACTCATCCTGGTAACGTCCATAAAATATGCCGCCTTTGCCATGCGAATTGATAATCATGGCGAGGGGGGCATCATGGCCTTAATGTCGCTTCTGGTGGAGAAAGGCAAAGGCGGGCGCTGGGTTATTTTTTCCGCCCTTATCGGCGCCGCTTTAATTTACGGTGACGGCGCGATAACCCCGGCTATCTCCGTGCTTTCTGCCCTTGAAGGGCTGGAGATGGTCATTCCTGAATCTCAGCCGTACATATTACCCCTGACGGTGGCGGTTCTGCTGGGGCTGTTTCTTCTTCAGCCTTTTGGCACTGCGCGAATAGGGAAAATATTTGGCCCGGTCATGGCGGTTTGGTTTTTGGCGATTGCTGCCCTGGGCGTGCGGGGGATCGTACAACACCCCTCGGTATTGCTGGCCCTCAACCCTGCGTACGGCATCGCGTTTTTGTTTTCGAACGGGTACACCAGTTTCCTGGTCCTGGGCGGCGTTTTTCTCTGCGTGACGGGGGCCGAGGCCCTGTATGCAGACATGGGGCATTTTGGCAAAAAGCCCATCTGGCTTGCCTGGTACGGCATCGTCTTTCCTTCGCTGCTGCTCAACTATGCCGGCCAGTCAGCGCTGATTCTGGCCGGTGCCGACAGCAAACAAAACCTTTTCTATACGCTCTGTCCGCCGGTGCTGCAGGTTCCGCTCATCATTCTTGCCGCGCTGGCGACGGTCATCGCCAGTCAGGCGATTATTACCGGCGCTTTTTCCATGACGCGCCAGGCCATACAGCTTGGCTGGTTACCCCGATTGCGCATCAAGCAGACGGCGGCGGAAAGCTACGGCCAGATTTATATCGGGATAATCAACTGGCTGCTGATGGGGGTGACCATCGGGCTGGTGGTGTTCTTTAAATCCTCCGATAAGCTCGCCGCCGCGTACGGCATTGCCGTGTCGTTAACCATGCTGATGACCACGGGGCTGCTGTTTGTGGCAATGCGCGAAGTGTGGCGCTGGAGCCTCGCCAGCAGCGCGGTGATTGCCCTCTGTTTTCTGGTGATTGATGCCACCTTCTTGTTTGCCAATCTGATTAAGGTCCTGGAGGGCGGCTATATTCCGCTGCTGATGGCCGCCGCTATTTGTACGGTGATGCTGATCTGGCACCGCGGCGTTAAGGCGGTATCCGCATCGGTGGGCGAGAAGGGCGTCAGCGTGGATGCGTTCTTTGCCCAGCTTCAGCAAAAAACGGTGCCCAGAGTGGCGGGCTCCGCCGTCTTTTTGACCCGGACACAGAACAATATCCCGCCGGTCATGCGCTGGCACGTCGCGCGAAACCGGGCGCTCCAGCAGGATGTGTTGTCGCTTACCATTGATATTCTGAATGTGCCCTACGTGGGGGAAGAACAACGCATCAGGGTAGAGCAGCGCGCGCCGGGCTACTGGCACGGCGTGGCCCAGTATGGCTTTATGGAACATCCGGACATCCCGCGTTTGCTGCAGGGTGTCAGCGAGATTAACGCGCTTTTCGCCACGGATGACGTTACCTGGTATGTCGGGCATGAAACCATTGTGGCAGGCGAGGGTGAGGCAGGGATGGCGGCCTGGCAACGGCACATCTTTGCGTTCATGAAGCGCAACTGCACGCACGTCATCAACCACTATCACCTTCCCAGCGATCGGGTTGTCGAAATCAGCCGACGCGTTGCCGTGTAGATTCTGGCGAAAGCAGAGGTCCTCTGCTTTCGCACCGTTCTATCTCTCAAGGGACGCGGACAGGACGCTATGCAATAACACGTTCGCCCCTTTCTCCGCCCACTCTGGCAGGATCCTTTCCGCTTCGTTATGGCTGATGCCTTTCACGCAGGGGATAAAGATCATGCTGGCGGGCGCCATTTTGCTGACATAGCAGGCGTCATGTCCCGCACCGGAGACCATCGGTTTCGACGAATAACCCAATTCCGCCACGGCCTTCTCCGAACGCGCCAGGCATTCGGCGTCAAACGCGATGGGCGCGTAGTCAAAAATACGCTCAACGGCAGCCGCGACGCCGCGCAGGCTGAGGCTTTCAGCCACCTTATGCAGCGCCGCTTCCATGGCTTCCAGCGCCTGCTGCATAGGATGGCGAAACTCAACGCTGCATTCCACGCGAGACGGCACAACGTTGCGCGAGTTTGGCGTAACCTTCGCCATACCGATCGTCGCGCGTCCGTCCGGCGCATGCCGGTAGCCAATCTCTTCCACCTTCAGCGCCAGCTCTGCGAAGGCGGTCAGCGCGTCGCGGCGGCTGTGCATCGGCGTCGTGCCCGCGTGGGCGGCGAATCCGTTCAGCGTCAGGGTAAACCAGCGCTGGCCCATTGCCGCGCGGACTAACCCGATATCAATGGCTTCATCTTCCAGGATCGGGCCCTGTTCGATGTGCAGTTCGTAGCAGGCGTGAACCTGAAACGCGCGGGCAGGGGCTTCACCCCGGTAGCCAATGCTATCCAGCGCTTCGCCCACGGTGATACCATCGTTATCCGCGCGGGCATGGGCGTACGCTTCGCTAAACTGTCCCGTCCAGACCCCTGAAGAGAGCATGGCCGGCGCAAAGCGCGCGCCCTCTTCGTTAGTCCAGTTCACCAGCACAACGTCACGCTCGGTCTCAACGTTATGATCGTTAAGGGTGCGCAGCAGCTCCAGCCCGGCCAGCACGCCGTAAACACCGTCGTAGTTACCGCCCAGCGGCTGGGTATCCACATGTGAACCCGTCATGACCGGGGCAAGCTGCGGGTTTTTCCCCGCGCGACGGATAAACATATTGCCCATGCTGTCGACGTCGCAGGTGAAACCTGCGTCCAGCGCCCAGTCGCGCAGCAGGTTACGCGCAATACGATCTTCCTCGCTCAGCGCCAGACGGGTCACGCCTCCGGCGGGCGTGCCGCCGATCTGCGCCATCATCTCAAGCGTTGACCACAGCCGTGCGGCGTTGACGCGGATCATGTTTTGTCCTTACTGCTGCGGTAGCGGAAATCACAGCACGAACCGCCCTGCATGATGGTGGTCGTGCGGGTCAGCTTCACGTCAGGCGCATAGCCAACGATGAATTTTTCATCGCGCGCGCAGGAGAGCAGATGACCAATCTCGCCCAGCCCCATTTCGTGATACATCTCCGCGTAACGACAGCGGGTCACGTTGTAGTTGTACTGCTGGTCGTCGGCGTCAATCACCTTCACGTCCAGGGCGTTATCTTTCTCCCACAGATACTGCAGGGCGATGAAGCTCTTTACGTCCGCGCCGTTGGGTTCTTTGCTGGCAAACGCTTTGCCAGCGTCAATCGCGGCCTGCTCAATGGCCTCGCCAATGACCGCCTGGGCGCGGGTTTTCCCTATCTCGCGCACCAGGATTTCATAAATTGGCTTTATAATTTCTGCTTCAATTTTGCGGCGGGCGAGAATGCCCAGCTCGTTATTATCACTCATCACATTGCCCTCGCTGCGTTGCTTCGCTTTTGCGCCACCCAGCACGGTCTGCGGCTGCCATTTGCCGTCGACAACTTTGTAAACGGTGAAGGACGGCGATTTCAGGTTACCTTCTTTATCAAACGCGATCTGGCCGGTGACGCCGGAGTAGCTGATGGCGCGCAGGGCGGGCAGATAGTCGGATGGCTCAACGGAGTCTGCTTTTTCCATCGCCGCAATCAGCACGCGGGTGGCGTCATAGGCGAACGGGGCGTGCAGTTCGATATGGGTGTGGTAGCGGGACTGATAGGCCTGTTCGAATGCCTTTCCACCCGGCATCTGGTCAACGGGCAGACCCGGCTCCAGCGCCACCACGCCTTCGCCTTCTTTCTGCGCCAGCTGCAGGAACGTCTGGCTGACAAATCCGCCTGCGCCCATCAGGGTGGCGTTCATGCCCAGCTGTTTGATACGACGCGCCAGCGGTGCGGCCTGGCTGTCGACGCCGCCGAAGAAGATCAGATCGGCGTTTTTACTCCGGATGGCGGTCAGCACAGCGCTGAAATCCACCGTTTTGTCATCAACGTACTGACGATCGACAACCTTCACGCCCTGCGCTTCAAGGGATTTAATAAACTGGTCCGCCAGTCCCTGACCAAAGGCGGTACGGTCGTCGATCACCGCAATGCGTTTGGCTTTCAGCGTATTGACCGCGTACTGACCGGCTAGCTGACCGCCGTCGTCGTCGTGGCCCATCACGCGGAAGCTGGTATCAAAACCCTGCCTGGTATAGGCGTGACCGGTCGCGACCGGTGCCACCTGTGCGATGCCCGCATCGTGATAGATACGTGCGGCAGGAATGCTAGTACCGGTGTTCCAGTGACCGACAACGCCCGCCACGCCGCTATCCACCAGACGCTGCGCCACGGCCACGGCGGTGCGCGGGTCGGACTGATCGTCTTCGGACTGCAGTTTGAAGGTCACCGCTTTGCCACCGATGGTCGGGTGCTGCTTGTTAATGTCGTCAATGGCCAGCTGCGCGCCGTTCTCCAGATCCTTACCGATACGGGCAGACGGGCCGGTGAGCGGGCCTGCCAGACCGATAACCACGGTTTCGCCGTCGGCGGCCCAGGCTCCGGTAGAGGCAAAGCTGCCGAGGAGGATAGCGGCGCTAAGCGCACTGATTTTTACTGTTTTCATTGTATTTCCCTGATGTTGGCTGGTGTTGTTAAACGGGCATTTCGCCCAAATAAATCTGTGCAATCTGGTCGTCATTGAGCAGCGCTTTCGATTCGCCATGATGAACAATGCTGCCGCTGTCCATCACCCACGCGCTGTCGGTCACCTCCAGCGCGAGACGGGCGTTTTGTTCGATGAGCAGCAGGGCAACGCCGCGCTCGCGCAGGCCGGCAATGACGGCAAAAATGTTTTCTACCATCTTCGGGGCGAGGCCCATCGAGGGTTCGTCGAGGATCAGCAGGCGCGGGTGGCTGAGCAGGGCGCGGTTAAGGGCCAGCAGCTGTTGTTCTCCGCCGGACAGCAGGCCGGCGAGCTGATGCTGGCGTTCGCCCAGGCGCGGGAAGCGCTCGAAGATCTCGTTCATCTCGCGCTTAACGGTGACAGTGTCACGCCTGAGCCAGGCGCCCATCTGCAGGTTTTCCAGCACCGTCATTCGGGAGAAGATCCCCCGGCCTTCCGGGACCATCACCAGACCGTCACGGAGCAGGATTTCGGGCCTGTTCTTACGCACCGCTTTACCGTTGAATTCAATACGGCCGCTAAAGCTTTCCAGCCCGGTAATCGCGCGCACCGTGGAGCTTTTCCCCGCGCCGTTAGCACCGATCAGCGTAGCCTGTTCGCCCTCGTGCAGGGTAAAAGAGACATCGCGTACGGCCTGAATGCCGCCGTAATGCACGTCCACGCGTTCCACCTTCAGTAATTCAGACATGGGCGTTGCCTCCAAGCCAGGCGGCGATCACCGCCGGGTCGCGACGCACGCTCTCCGGCGTGCCGCTGGCGAGCGTTTTGCCGTAATCAAGCACCGTCAGGCGATCGCAGATGCCCATCACCAGCTTGACGTCATGTTCAATCATCAGCAGGGTTTTGCCGTCATCGCGAAGGCGGATAAGCAGCTCGCCGAGCGCCACTTTTTCAGCAGCGTTCATCCCGGCGGCGGGTTCGTCCAGCGCCAGCAGCAGCGGATCCGTTGCCAGCGCGCGGGCAATCTCCAGACGTCGCTGATGGCCATACGCCAGATCGCAGGCGCGGTAGTGGGCGAACTTCGCAATGCCGGTGTACTCCAGCCAGTGCCAGGCCAGTTCCCGGGTCTGTTTCTCTTCTTCGCGAGCGCGTTTGTGGCGGCTCAGCGCGGCCCACAGGCCGTTGCGGGTGCGCACGTGGCGGCCCACCATCACGTTTTCCAGCACCGACATGTCGTTAAAGAGGCGCACGTTCTGGAAGGTACGCGCGATCCCGGCGGCGGTGACTTTCTCAATGTGCTTTGGGAAATAGGGCTTATCGGCAATGGAAAATTCACCGCTGTCCGCCGGATAAAGCCCGGTGATCAGGTTAAAACAGGTGGTTTTTCCCGCCCCGTTAGGACCAATCAGGCCGTAGATCTCGCCCTTGTTCACGGCGATCGAAACGTCATCCACGGCGGTAAGCCCGCCGAAGCGTTTGGACATGTTGCGTACGGTTAACAGACTCATGTATTCACCTCCTTGTGGCGTACCGGCCAGATCCCGGCAGGACGCACCAGCATGACCAGCACCAGCGCCAGGCCGTAGAACAGCTGACGCAGCACTTCCGGGTCAATCAGTACCGTACCGAACAGCGCCTGCTGAACCGGAGCTGCCTGACTGCGCAGCAGTTCCGGCAGGGCGGTGAGCAGTATCGCGCCGAGGATCACGCCCGGAATGTGTCCCATCCCGCCCAGCACCACCATCGCCAGCACGGCAATGGATTCCTGTAACGTGAAGGATTCCGGGGAGACAAAGCCCTGGAACGCGCCGAACAGGGCACCCGCCACGCCGCCAAAAGAGGCACCCATCGCAAAGGCCAGCAGCTTATAGTTACGCACGTTGATGCCCATCGCGCGGGCCACATCCTCATCTTCACGGATGGCGTGCCAGGCGCGGCCAATACGGGAATGCTGCAGGCGCAGGCAGACAAAAATAATCGCCACAATCACCAGCATCAGCAGGTAGTACCACAGCCACAGCGGGGGCACTTTGAAACCTAACCAGTGGTATACGCCGCTAAACTTCAGGCCGAACAGATTCAGCGTATCCACCCCGGTAATGCCCTTCGCACCGTTGGTGATGTTCACCGGACGGTCAAGGTTGCGCATCAGGATGCGGATGATTTCGCCAAAGCCGAGGGTCACTATCGCCAGGTAGTCCCCGCGCAGCTTCAGCGTGGGAGCACCCAGTAAAATGCCGCAGACCGCAGCGACGAGCGCCGCCAGCGGAATAATCAGCAGATATGAGGTGTGCAGCCCGTCCGGGAACCAGACGTTGAGGATCGGGAAAACCTCCAGCAGGTGTGGCGAGGCCATCAGCGCGGCGAGATAGGCGCCGACCGCGTAAAAGGCGATAAACCCCATATCCAGCAGGCCGGTATAGCCGACCACAATATTGAGCCCCAGCGCCAGCATGATGTAGAGCAGGGCGAAGTCGATAACGCGCACCCAGTAGTTGCCGCCAAGCTGCGTGGCCACCACGGGCGCAATCAGCAGCGCGAGGCAGAACAGGACCATGCCTGACCAGAATTTGCGCGTCGCCGCCGGGGTTTGTAGTTGAAGCGTTGTCATTGTTTCCCTCACGCCCTGTGCGCTACGCGCTCGCCCAGCAGGCCTGCCGGACGGAAGACCAGCACCAGAATCAGGACCATGAAGGCAAAAACGTCCTGATAGTTGCTGCCAAAGACGCCGTGGGTCAGTTCACCCAGGTAACCTGCGCCCAGCGCTTCGATAATGCCGAGCAGGATCCCGCCAATCATTGCGCCACGAATGTTGCCAATGCCCCCTAGCACGGCGGCGGTAAAGGCTTTTATCCCGGGCAAAAAGCCCATCGAGAAGCTGGCGTTGCCGTAGTTGCTGGCCATCATGACGCCTGCCAGCGCGGCGAACACGCCGCCAATGGCGAACGTCAGGGTAATAATGGCATTGGGGTTAACCCCCATCAGCGTGGCAACGCGCGGGTTTTCCGCCACGGCGCGCATGCCGCGCCCCAGGCGGGTGTATTCCACCAGCAGCCATAGCCCCGTCATCACCGCAAGCGCCAGCGCTACGGTAACAATGCCGGTGACGGTCACAATGGCGGGGGGATGCATTTCACTTCCCGACGTTACGGCGATCGGTTCCATGGGCAGGATCTGCGGGAACATCAGCGGATTGCGCGTCCAGATAATCATCGCCACGGTTTGCAGCAGGACCGAGACGCCGATACCTGAGATAAGCGGTGCCAGGCGCGGGGCGTTGCGCAGTCGACGGTAGGCAAAGCGCTCCACGGCCATTGCCAGCAGGGCGCAAACGGCCATGGCAATCGCCAGGGCAACGCCAAGCTGCAACAGCAGCGGCATGTGAGGAAAGGTGGCGTTCAGGGCGTTAATGGCGGAAAGGGTGGTGAGCGCACCGACCATCAGAATATCGCCGTGAGCAAAGTTAATAATGCGCAAGATGCCATACACCATGGTATAGCCCAGCGCGATCAGCGCGTAAATGCTGCCCAGCATCACACCGTTGATCAGTTGTTGTATGAGTGTATCCAACGTCTGTTCCCGCAAAGTCTTCTTTCTGCGGCTACCATCCGATAAATGAATTTAATTGTAAAATACACATATATTATTTCTTATGATAAACCGCTATTGTTTTATCTTAATGATTTATATAAAGATAATGTAATCGCGTTCTCTGGTGAAAAGCCTAAAGAAATCAACATATGAATAAAACAGAACAATCGGCGGGTTTGCCTGCGTATGCAGACAGTCGCCTGGCAAACGATCCGCCGCTTCGGGCCGTCCGTGCCTTTGAGGCCATCGCCCGGCTGGGCAGCGTCACGCTTGCCGCGCAGGAGCTGGATATTTCACCGTCGGCGGTCAGCCATCAGCTCAAGGTTCTCGAAGGGTATCTGCAAATGCCGCTGACGGAACGTCAGGGGCGCAGGCTGGTGCTGAGCCAGCACGGACGGGAATATTACCGTTCGATCCGTGCGGCATTTAACGTGCTGCGCCAGGCAACGGAGCATCTGGCCGGGCAGGCGCAAACGCGTCAGGTCACCATCAGCCTGATCCCGCTTTTTGGCATGGGGTGGTTTATCCCGCGTCTGCCTGATTTTATGCGTGCTAATCCGCAGACCGAGATCAACGTAGTGTATGCCAACCACCGTAACTATCTGAGCGATGCGTCGGATATGTCGATTCGTTTTGGTAACGGCCAGTGGGCGGGCTATCAGAGCGAAAAGCTGATTTCCGGACAGATGGTGCCGGTGTGCAGCCGCGCGTTTTTGCGCATTCATGGCCATATCGACACGCCTGAGCAACTGCTGCAAATGCCGCTGCTGCATGATGAGGAGCGCACCACGTGGCCGCAGTGGTTTCTGCTGCAGGGGGTAAAACGAGCTCTGCGGCGCAGCGGCCCCCTGTTTGAAGACGGGCTGTTAACGCTGGCGGGCGTGCAGGCCGGGCTGGGCTGCGCGCTGATCGCGCCTTATCTTGAGAGCGGCGAGCTGGTGAAGATATTTGACTTACCCATCGATGACGGGCGCGACTATCACCTCTGCGTGCGTTCGGATTCGGAGATGACCGAGGACGGTAAGCTGCTGCAAAACTGGCTGCGCCGGGCGGCGAGCGGGGAGCCGTCAGCCGGGTAAAAGTGACGGATAAAAAAAAGCCAGCTTATTCAGCTGGCTTTTGTACAGACAAGATTTAGAACTGGTAGGTCAGACCCAGCGCAACGATGTTGTCGGTACCGATGCCTGCCTGGCGAGTGAACTGGTTGTCGTCGAGCAGGTTGATTTTGTAATCCACATAGGTGGACATGTTTTTGTTAAAATAGTAGGTCGTGCCAACATCGATGTATTTAACCAGATCCTGGTCGCCGAAGTTTTCGATGTCTTTACCTTTGGACTGCAGGTAAGCGATGGATGGGCGCAGGCCAAAGTCGAACTGATACTGAGCCACAACTTCGAAGTTTTGCGCCTTGTTTGCAAAACCGTAGATGTCGCTGCGATTACCGTTAGAGGTACCGAAGCGGGTTGCGTTATAGGTCTGAGAGTACTGTGCAGCAAGGTAAATGTTGTTTGCGTCGTATTTCACACCACCGCTGTACACTTCAGCGCGGTCGCCTTCACCGTATACGCCAGCCGCATTCTGGTCAGCGGTACGACGTGAAGAGGACATTGCGCCACCCACGCTGAAGCCTTCACCCAGATCGTAAGTCAGGGACGCGCCGTAGCCGTCGCCGTTCTGGTTCAGCAGGCTGCGACCGCTGGTGTTTTCACCGCTTACGCTGCCGTTTTTGCCCTGATACTGCAGAGCAAAGTTCAGGCCGTCAACCAGACCAAAGAAGTCCTGGTTACGGTAGGTCGCAACGCCGTTTGCACGAGACTGCAGGAAGTTGTCGGCACCGTAGGTGTCGCCGCCGAATTCTGGCAGGACGTCGGTCCAGGAGGTCACGTCGTAAATTACGCCGTAGTTACGACCGTAATCAAAGGAGCCTGCTTCAGCAAACTTCAGACCTGCAAACGCCACACGGGTCCAGGACTGGTTGTCGCCTTCGTCTTTGTTACCCTGAATCTGGTATTCCCACTGGCCGTAGCCGGACAGCTGGTCGTTAACCTGGGTTTCGCCCTTGAAGCCGATACGCATGTAGGTTTTATCGCCATCTGCGCCAGCGTCATCAGAGAAATAGTGCAGACCTGTTACTTTACCGTACAGATCCAGCTTGTTACCGTCTTTGTTGTAAATTTCGGCAGCGTTAACAACGCCTGCTGCCAGCATGGAAGTGACTGCCACTGCAACTAATTTAAGTTTCATCTTAAATGTTCCTTATAATTTTTTTTGAGTATTTCCTGAACCACTGTAAACGATTTCTAAACGAGGCTGTTCGTCAATGGCATGCTATTTTTAAAAATCTCGTAGTCTTATTTCAATAATAAGTTTCAAAATATTAGAGATAATTTCAATTAGTGTGATCTCGATCGTGCAAAAAGGCGATTATTCAAACAATGCGACCGAATTTCATACGATTGATAATTGTGTATTCTGCGGGACTATTGCTATCGCTATAATTTCTGCGTGTTTTAGTCTATTGCGTTAGATTTCGGTATTGTCGATGCTTTGAGGGGGTTATTATTATTGTTTTGACTTAAGAACAGTAGGTTAGGGGTAAATCACGACGTATATTGCGAATATTGCCATGAACACGTCAGAAATGAATTATTGCATTTAATGCTATCCATGACGTTAATATTCGCAGTTAATTAATTTCATGGTGTTGTCAGTTTGTGTCAATTATCTTTTCGGCCGTTTACAGAAGACGGTAAATATAAACCGAATTTAAACGGAAATGCGATAATTATGATAAATATTGCGAGGAGCGATCACACTTTAAATTTATGTTAATTATGTTGCCGGGCTGAAATTCGCCCGGCCGTTAGAGAAGCATTATTTTCTTGTTGCGTACCAGCAGAGCAACGACCCGGCGCAGACCATCAGCGCGCCTTGCCAGAACGAGAATGAGAGGGGCGAACTCAGCACTGCGGCGGCAAGCGCGGCGGAGAGGACAGGGGTAAAATAGGATACGGCAGCGAGTACCGTGACGTTACCGTGAAGGATGCCAATATTCCATGCGGCGTAACCAAATCCAAGCGCAATACCGCACATGACCAGTTTCACGACCACCGGAAGCGTGAACACCATCTCGGGCTGATCGCTCAGGAAATATTTCACCCACAGGCTCAGCGCGGTCAGTAAAACAAACAGGGTAATGCCGTTTTGTCCTTTCGCAAATTTGCTGGTGACCGTGCAGTAGGCGGCCCAGATAAATGCCCCGGCAAACGCCAGCGCGTAGCTCAGCGGGCTGGAGACGATATTGCGGGTTATTTCATCGAGATGTAAACCCTGTTCACCGCCCAATACCCAGCATACGCCCAGCAATGAGACGGCTAAGCCGGGGATCACCCACAGGGTCGATTTCTGCCCGTTGAACAAGATGGCAAACACAATGGTCAGGCTTGGCCAAAGGTAATTGACCATGCCCACTTCAATAGCCTGCGATCGCGTGGCGGCATAACCCAGCGACAGCGCCAGGCATATTTCGTAGCTGACAAATAAAACGCTGCCGGCAATAAGATAGCGGGGTGAAAACCGCCTGATATCAGGAAATCCTACCGTCACCAGACACAGTAATCCGCTCAGCGTGTAGATCATTGCCGCACCGCCTACCGGGCCGAGTCCCTCACTCACGCTGCGAATAAGGCCGACCATGGTGCTCCATAACAGTATTGCCGCCAGCCCAATAAGCGTTGCTCTCTTTCTGTCCATTACTTCGCCATTGCAATAAAAATCAGAGGAAAAATGTATCGCATTCATCCTGACGCTGTCGCCAATTATTCTCTTAAACCGTTAATCAAAAAGGAGTATTTAAAGGTTCCGGGGGTGACTATTAAGGGGTGAAGGCAGATGACCTTGATTTGACGCAAAAAAAACAGGGGCTTTGCTGTTAGTTTGCGGCGCGAAGTCTTATATGAAAACGAGGACAACAATGGACGTCAGCCGCAGACAATTTTTTAAAATCTGCGCGGGCGGTATGGCCGGAACAACGGCAGCCATGCTGGGATTTGCTCCCAAAATGGCGCTGGCTCAGGCACGCAACTATAAGCTGCTGCGCGCAAAAGAGATCCGTAACACCTGCACATACTGCTCCGTAGGTTGTGGGCTTTTAATGTATAGCCTGGGCGATGGCGCGAAGAACGCCAGAGAAGCGATTTACCATATTGAAGGGGATCCGGATCATCCGGTGAGCCGCGGAGCGCTTTGCCCGAAAGGGGCGGGGCTGCTGGACTACGTTCACAGCGAAAACCGCCTGCGCTACCCGGAATACCGCGCGCCGGGTTCCGACAAGTGGCAGCGTATTTCCTGGGATGAGGCCTTCTCCCGTATTGCCAAATTAATGAAAGCCGACCGCGACGCCAACTTTATTGAAAAGAACGCCCAGGGCGTAACGGTTAACCGCTGGCTTTCCACCGGGATGCTGTGCGCGTCTGCGGCGAGTAATGAAACCGGCATGCTGACGCAAAAATTTGTGCGCTCTCTCGGCATGCTGGCGGTAGACAACCAGGCGCGCGTCTGACACGGACCAACGGTAGCAAGTCTTGCTCCAACATTTGGTCGCGGTGCGATGACCAACCACTGGGTTGATATCAAAAACGCTAACGTCGTGGTGGTGATGGGCGGTAACGCCGCGGAAGCCCATCCGGTGGGGTTCCGCTGGGCGATGGAAGCGAAAAACAACAACGATGCGACGCTTATCGTCGTCGATCCGCGCTTTACGCGTACGGCATCGGTGGCCGATATCTATGCGCCAATCCGCTCCGGTACGGACATTACGTTCCTGTCCGGCGTGCTGCTGTACCTGATCGAAAACAACAAAATTAACGCGGAATACGTTAAGCACTACACCAACGCGAACCTGCTGGTGCGGGATGATTTTGCCTTCGATGACGGGCTGTTTAGCGGCTATGACGCCGAAAAACGCCAGTACGATAAAACGTCCTGGAACTATCAGTTCGATGAAAACGGCTATGCGCTGCGTGATGAAACCCTGACGCACCCGCGCTGCGTGTGGAACCTGCTGAAACAGCACGTTTCTCGCTATACGCCGGAGGTGGTGGAAAACATCTGCGGCACGCCGAAAGCGGACTTCCTGAAGGTGTGTGAAGTGCTGGCCTCCACCAGCGCCGCCGACAGAACCACGACGTTCCTGTACGCGCTGGGCTGGACGCAGCACACCGTCGGCGCGCAGAACATCCGCACCATGGCGATGATCCAGCTGCTGCTCGGCAACATGGGCATGGCGGGGGGCGGCGTAAACGCGCTGCGCGGGCACTCCAACATTCAGGGGCTGACCGACCTCGGTCTGCTCTCCACCAGCCTGCCGGGCTACCTGACGCTGCCGTCGGAAAAGCAGGCCGACCTGCAAACGTATCTTGAGGCCAATACGCCGAAAGCGACGCTGCCGGACCAGGTGAACTACTGGAGCAACTATCCGAAGTTCTACGTCAGCCTGATGAAATCCTTCTACGGCGACGCGGCGCAGAAGGAGAACGACTGGGGCTTTGAGTGGCTGCCGAAGTGGGACCAGGCTTACGACGTCATCAAGTATTTCAACATGATGGATAAGGGCGACGTCACGGGGTATATCTGCCAGGGCTTTAACCCGGTGGCCTCCTTCCCGGACAAAAATAAAGTCGTTCGCAGCCTGAGCAAGCTGAAGTACATGGTGGTTATCGATCCGCTGGTGACCGAAACGTCCACCTTCTGGCAGAACCATGGGGAATCGAACGATGTCGATCCGGCGTCGATTCAGACCGAAGTGTTCCGCCTGCCGTCCACCTGCTTTGCGGAAGAGGACGGTTCTATTGCCAACTCCGGCCGCTGGCTGCAGTGGCACTGGAAAGGCCAGGATGCGCCGGGCGAAGCGCGTAACGACGGCGAGATCCTGGCCGGGATTTACCATCGCCTGCGCGAAATGTACCGCATCGAAGGCGGCAAGGGCGCTGAGCCGCTGCTGAAGATGGGCTGGAGCTACAGGCAGCCTGACCATCCTGAGTCAGAGGAAGTCGCCAAAGAGAACAACGGCGTGGCGCTGGCGGATCTCTATGACGCCAGCGGCAACCTGGTGGCGAAGAAAGGCCAGCTGCTGAACAGCTTCGCGCTGCTGCGCGATGACGGCACGACGGCGTCGTCATGCTGGATCTACACCGGTAGCTGGACGGAGCAGGGCAACCAGATGGCCAACCGCGACAACGCCGACCCGTCCGGGCTGGGCAATACGCTGGGCTGGGCATGGGCGTGGCCGCTGAACCGTCGCGTGCTGTACAACCGCGCGTCTGCAGACGTAAACGGCAGGCCGTGGGATCCGAAACGCATGCTGATCCAGTGGAACGGGGCGAAGTGGGCGGGGAACGATATCCCGGACTACAACACCGCCGCGCCGGGCAGCAACACCGGGCCATTCATCATGCAGCCGGAAGGGCTGGGACGCCTGTTTGCCCTCAACAAGCTGGCGGAAGGGCCGTTCCCGGAACACTACGAGCCGATGGAAACGCCGCTGGGCACCAACCCGCTGCATCCAAACGTGATCTCCAGCCCGGTAGTGCGTATTTACGAAGACGACGTCCTGCGCTTAGGCAAAAAGGACAAGTTCCCGTACGTAGGGACGACCTATCGCCTGACCGAGCATTTCCACACCTGGACCAAGCACGCGCGGCTTAACGCCATCGCGCAGCCGGAACAGTTTGTGGAGATCAGCGAGACGCTGGCGAAGGCGAAAGGCATCGCCAACGGCGACCGCGTGAAGGTAAGCAGTAAGCGCGGCTTTATTCGCGCGGTGGCGGTGGTGACCCGTCGTCTTCAATGCCTGAACGTGCACGGCCAGCAGGTGGAAACCGTCGGGATCCCACTGCACTGGGGCTTTGAGGGCGTGGCGCAGAAAGGCTACATCGCCAATACCCTGACGCCAAACGTCGGCGATTCCAACTCGCAAACGCCGGAGTACAAGGCGTTTCTGGTCAACATCGAGAAAGCGTAAGGAGCGATTCAATGGCGATGGAAACACAAGACGTTATCAAACGCTCCGCGACCAACCCGATTACCCCCGCGCCCCGCGCGCGGGACTACAAGGCAGAGGTCGCCAAGCTTATTGACGTCTCCTCCTGCGTGGGCTGTAAGGCCTGCCAGGTGGCCTGCTCGGAGTGGAACGATATCCGCGACGAGGTGGGGCACTGCGTGGGGGTCTACGACAATCCGGCGGATCTGAGCGCCAAATCCTGGACGGTGATGCGCTTTAGCGAAACCGAGCAGAACGGCAGGCTGGAATGGCTCATCCGTAAAGACGGCTGTATGCACTGTGAAGATCCGGGCTGCCTGAAGGCGTGCCCGTCTGCCGGCGCAATTATCCAGTACGCCAACGGGATCGTCGACTTCCAGCAGGACAACTGTATCGGCTGCGGATACTGCATCGCGGGCTGTCCGTTTAATATCCCGCGCCTCAATAAAGAGGATAACCGGGTATATAAATGCACCCTGTGCGTGGACCGCGTCAGCGTCGGGCAGGAGCCTGCGTGCGTGAAAACCTGTCCGACCGGGGCGATCCACTTCGGCACCAAAAAAGAGATGCTGGACGTGGCGCAACAACGCGTGGACAAGCTGAAAGCGCGCGGCTACGAGAATGCGGGCATTTATAACCCGCAGGGCGTGGGCGGTACGCACGTGATGTATGTGCTGCACCATAACGACCAGCCGGAGCTGTACCACAACCTGCCGAAGGATCCGGCGATCGATACCTCCATCAACCTGTGGAAAGGGGCGCTTAAGCCGCTCTCGGCGGCGGGCTTTATCGCCACCTTTGCCGGGCTGATTTATCACTACAT
This sequence comes from Enterobacter cloacae complex sp. ECL352, assembly GCF_020149545.1. Taxonomy (NCBI): domain Bacteria; kingdom Pseudomonadati; phylum Pseudomonadota; class Gammaproteobacteria; order Enterobacterales; family Enterobacteriaceae; genus Enterobacter; species Enterobacter cloacae complex sp. ECL352. Next base: position 102,599 of record NZ_CP083709.1, on the reverse strand, counting down.
CGGTATCGGGCCAAACAAAGAGGTGGATGAGGACGAGGAGGAGCATCATGAGTAAGTCGAAAACGATCGTGCGCACGAAGTTTGTTGACCGCGCCTGTCACTGGACGGTCGTGATTTGCTTCTTCCTGGTGGCGGTATCGGGGATTTCGTTCTTCTTCCCGACGCTGCAGTGGCTGACCGAAACCTTCGGCACGCCGCAGATGGGGCGCATTCTGCATCCGTTCTTTGGCGTGCTGATTTTCGTGGTGCTGATGTTTATGTTCGTGCGCTTTGTCCACCACAACATCCCGGACAGGCAGGATATCCCGTGGGTGAAAGGGATCGTCGAAGTCCTGAAGGGCAACGAGCATAAGGTCGCGAAGGTGGGGAAATACAACGCCGGGCAGAAGATGATGTTCTGGACCATCATGAGCATGATTTTTGTGCTGCTGGTGACCGGCGTGATTATCTGGCGTCCGTATTTTGCGCACTATTTCCCGATTCAGGTGATTCGCTACGCGCTGCTGATCCACGCCACCTCGGCCATCATTCTGATCCACGCCATCCTGATCCATATGTATATGGCGTTCTGGGTAAAGGGATCGATTAAAGGGATGATTGAAGGGAAGGTGAGCCGCCGCTGGGCGCAGAAACACCACCCGCGCTGGTATCGTGATGTGGAACGACTGGAAGCGAAACAGGAAAGCACGGAAGGAATGAAGTAAGACCTGCGCCGTCGGCTTTGCCCGGCGGCGCTGCGCTTGCGCAGACAGGGCAAATGCCTGACCGGCTGGCGTCATGTATTAGTCAATAAACGATCAACTGCCGCTATAACGTCATGACGTGCGTTGCGTAAGTTACAAACAAAGTCTTTAGGATTTATTTTGTTATTGTTAAGGTTGGTTATCATTGGCGAATAAATCAGAAATGTTTCAAAATCGATATTTACGCCTGGAGCCAGATGGCTCTGCCATAACGGTAATTTATTATTTCTCGCGAGCGGCACAATGACGCGCGTGGCAAGATCATCATAACAATCATCCTGAATGAGCATATAATAGGGAAGCTTATCCCGGGTGGCCGCAGATGTATTTCGGAAAACATTAAATTGTCTCAGCATTAAAGCACCCTGAAAAACTCATCATCAGTAATGGTTCCATGTTTTTCGACAAACTCATTCATAGAGCGAATAAATGAACGATCCGCTTCTGATGGCTGACGCGGGTCAGCGGAGTCTGGTGCGGTGTTGCTCGACGGTTTTGCCGATTTTATGCGTTGGGTGGGGGTGTGCTCTGCTGGGTATGTCATCAGTATCTCCTTTGTTGGTGCGGTCATTATCAACCGCAGCCAACAAAAAACAATACCGTATCCCCTGGTAATCTACATTCTGCGAGGCGTATTCCAGTAATTTCAGAACCGCTCCTCCACATACCGGAACGGATATTTTGTGGGTTTGACTTTGCCGATTTTACGTTTCGGTAAATCCACCTTTTCGACGTGAATTTCTTTATAGGGAATTTGGGTGAGCAGGTGAGAAATAATATTCAGACGCACGCGTTTTTTATCTTCTGAACGCGCTACAAACCACGGCGCCCAGGCGGTATCTGTCGCTTCAAACATGGCGTCGCGCGCGAGGGTATACTCGTCCCACAGGTTAAAGGATTGAATATCCATCGGCGATAGCTTCCAGATTTTACGACCATCGTTAATACGGTCGCGCAGGCGGCGCTCCTGCTCTTTAGGCGTGACCTCCAGCCAGTACTTCAGCAGGATAATCCCGGCATCCACCATCGCTTTTTCCATCACCGGCGCACCATCTAGAAACTTTTCAACCTGCTCGGGGGTGCAGAATCCCATTACCCGCTCGACGCCCGCGCGGTTGTACCAGCTGCGGTCGAAAATGACGATCTCCCCGGCGGCAGGTAGATGGGGAACATAACGCTGAAAATAGAGCTGGGTTTTCTCTTTCTCGGTGGGTGCAGGGAGGGCAACAACGCGAAACACGCGAGGGCTGACGCGCTCGGTGATCGCTTTAATGGTGCCGCCTTTACCCGCTCCGTCGCGTCCTTCAAAAACAATACACACCTTTAGCCCTTTGGCGACGACCCACTGCTGGAGCTTAACCAGTTCAACGTGGAGGCGACGTAGCTCTTGTTCATACTCTTTGGTCTTTAACGGAGCATTCTTTACGACATCAACAGCGACACTGGTTTTCTTTTTGCTTCCCATGATGGTCATCCTCAGATTGTCCGGCGCGGAAAAAAGCGAGGCCGCACTATGAAGTGTAATCCACCTGAATTAATGGATTAACCTGCCAGCCAACGGATTTGAACTGGCTCACCATACAAGATTATTCAATAATGTCCGTCGCGTGTGATTAACCAGTGGTTGAAGTATGAAAAAGACAATTTTTTCGTTGGCGCTTGGCACATTTGGCCTGGGAATGGCCGAATTTGGCATTATGGGCGTGTTAACCGAGCTGGCACATGACACCGGTATTTCGATTCCCTCCGCCGGGAATATGATCTCGTTTTATGCGTTCGGCGTGGTGATTGGCGCCCCGATTGTGGCGCTGTTCTCAGGCAAGTTTTCGTTAAAGACCACGCTGCTGTTTCTGGTGGCGATGTCCGCTGTCGGCAATGCCCTGTTTACGTTTTCCACGTCCTATTTCTGGCTGGCGGTGGGGCGGCTGATTTCCGGCTTTCCGCACGGGGCTATTTTTGGCGTCGGGGCGATTATCCTGTCTAAAATTGCGCCTCCGGGTAAGGTGACGGTCGCGGTGGCTGGGATGATCGCCGGTATGACCGTGGCCAACCTGATGGGCGTTCCGCTGGGGACCTGGCTCGGGCACCAGTTTAGCTGGCGCTATACCTTTTTTCTGATTGCCGTGTTCGATGCGCTGGTGATCCTTTCGGTTCTGCTCTGGGTGCCGGACATCCGCGACACATCAGAAATCAAATTAACCGAGCAGTTCCACTTTCTGAAAAAACCAGAACCCTGGCTGATCTTTGCCGCCACCATGTTTGGCAACGCCGGGGTGTTCGCGTGGTTCAGCTTCGTTAAGCCGTTTATGGTCAACGTCTCCGGTTATTCAGAAGGGATGATGACGGCCATCATGATGCTGATGGGGCTTGGCATGGTGTTGGGCAATCTGTTGAGCGGTAAGCTCTCGGGGCGTTTTAGCCCGCTGCGCATTGCGGCCACCACCGACATGGTGATTGTCGCCTCGCTGCTGCTGCTTTTCGCCTTTGGTGAACTGAAAACGGCCTCGCTGATCATGGGCTTTATCTGCTGTGCCGGGCTGTTCGCGCTCTCTGCGCCGCTACAAATTCTGCTTCTGCAAAATGCGAAGGGCGGTGAGATGCTGGGGGCGGCAGGGGGACAGATGGCGTTTAATCTCGGCAGTGCGATTGGCGCGTACTTTGGCGGAATGATGATTGTCCTCGGCTTTAGCTGGCGTTACGTCACGCTGCCGGCGGCAATACTCTCTTTCTCAGCCATGAGTGCACTGCTGATCTACGGTCACCTGCGGGCCAGACGGGCTCAGGCTAACGCTCGCGCGCTAGCCTGACAGGCTTCAGGCAAGCCAGGGCTCACCCAGGGTCAGCATCAGGCGGTTGGCCCAGGCGAAGAACGCGGCGGATTGCACCAGATCGAGCTGCGCTAAGGTATCCAGCCCCTCTTTTTCCAGCGCGGCAAGGTGCAGCGGCGTGGCGGCAGGCGGCGTGACCGACAGCGCCGCCGCAAAATCGATTTCCGCCTGCCAGCGTGCGGATTGCCCCTCGCTCAGGGACTGCCCCGGCCTCACGGCCAGCAGGGCTTCTACCGCCGCGTCATCCTTTGACAGCTGGCTGGCTTTACGCGCATGGACAGATGCGCAGTAAATGCAGCCGTTGATTTTACTGGCTACCGTTGCGGCCAGCTCGCGCTCGGCGCGCGGCAATCCCCCCGATGTATAAAAAATGCCTTTATCCGTTAACGTGCGCTGTTCAAGCACCGGCAGGTTGCGCGCCAGCAGGCGGAAGTACTCGGAATCGGTATGGCCAAATTTCGCCAGGATGGCAACCTCATCGTCACTGAAATCCGCCAGCGGTTTGGCCGCTATCCACGGTTCCCATCCCAGCTCCTGCTGGGTGAACGCGACGGGGGCCGCCTTTCCGGTGACCGTTGTTGCGGTCGTGTGCCAGATGCCTGCCGCCACCGGCGCATCGCTTTTGGCGACGGGCCTGTCATTCAGCAGCCGCAGCCCGGTGATGAGTCGGCTCTGGAAGCTCACAAACGCAATAAGCTGCGCCAGGGTAACAATGCCTTCCTTGCTCCATCCCGCCTGGGTCAGCGCCTTTAACGCTGCGGGCGTGGCTTCGACGGGGGAGAACGTCAGCAGGCGCGCGAAGTTCAGCGCCGGGGTCAGGCGTTCTGAGGTGGGATCGGCCAGGCCAAACCCCGCATAGTGCGCGGCCAGCGCCTCCGCGCTGTGCCACCTGGCGACTTTTGCCGCCACGGCGAAGCGCTCGTCGAGTGCAAAATCAGCATTCTGCTGGCTAAAGAGAATTTCGTAGCTGCCCTGCGCGTGGCGCGTGGCGGCATCACGCGTGGCGCGCGCCTCTGCCAGAGGGGAACCGGGTTTAATTTCCGCCAGCTCGGCGAGAATGTCCTGACTTAACGACATAGGTGTCTCCTCAAAGAATGTGGGGGGCAATACGTTCGGCGATCAGTTCGATGGACCGCAGCGTGTCGCGATGCGAGGGTTCGACCGAATGGACCTGGAATGAGATATCCGTGGCGCGCCTGAGAATGGAGTCGGCATTCAGCGAATGCAGCACCGTATCGGGCGAACCAATATGGGCGTCAAACTGGCGGCGATAATCGGTGACGTTGTCACCTTTAACCACGTGCCCGGCAGCGCGATGCTGCTGGGCCTGTTTCGTGAGGCCCGGCGTTGCGACCCTGAGCGCATAGTCGTCGCTGTCGGCGACGAACGCCGTACGGGAGGCCAGAATGCGCGGTGCGATGCCCGCAGGCAGCGCCTCAAGGTAGGCATCCACAATCGGGTTCTGGATCTCGTCGAGCGTTAAATCCAGCCGATCTGCCGGGCGCGGCTGCGTGCGGGAGAGCATTAAACCGTGTCCGGCCCGGGCGGCGCGAACGGCTCCGTCAACAGAGAAGGTGGCAATCCAGATACGGTCGGCAAGCTGTGGCGCAGGCGGGTAAAGGTGGTTATCCGGATGGGTCAGCGAATCCCCGCGCCAGGCGCTTTGGATAACATGCAAATGGTCAGCAAACGCCGCGCCGCGCTCCTCGAACGTCAGGCCGAACGGCAGAAATGAGGTCGGTGTGCCGCCCGAACCAAAACCGACCTCAAGACGACCATCGGCGAGTAAATCGAGCACGGCGGCATCTTCGGCGACGCGCAGCGGGTTTTCCATCGGCAGGGTGATGATGGCCGTGCCCAGCCGGATGGTTTCGGTATGCGCGGCTACGTGCGCCAGAAACAGCAGCGGCGACGGCAGGCCGCCTTCACTTTCGTGGAAGTGGTGCTGGGCAATCCAGGCGCTGTCAAAACCGTGGCGTTCGGCGTGGCGGATCTGTTCAGTTGCCAGACGATAGCGCTCCTTCGGCGCAGCGTCGTCGAGCAGGCGGGTGAAAAATCCCAGGCGTTTTCGCGTCATGCGAACTCCTCCGTAGCGGGTGAAAAATGGGGAATGGCGTCAATCAGCTCGCGGGTATAGTCGTTCTGCGGCGACGCGAATAAGGTTCCGACGTCGCCCTGTTCGACCACCTGACCGCCGCGAAGCACCGTGACGCTGTGGGCGATCCGGCGGACGGTTGACAGATCGTGCGTGATAAAGAGGTAGGTCAATCCCAGCTGCTGCTGCAGCTGCTGAAGCAGAGCCAGGATCTGCGCCTGCACGGTGACGTCCAGCGCGGAGGTGGCTTCGTCCAGCACCAGAATGGTCGGCTCCAGGATCAGCGCCCGGGCAATGGCAACGCGCTGGCGCTGTCCGCCCGAAAGCTCCCGGGCGGTGCGGGTCAGGAGTTCGACGGGCAGGGCAACCCGCTGCGCCACCGTCTCCACCCGGAGCTTTCGCTGCGCCTTACTGAGTCGAGAAAAGTTCTTCAGGGGCTCCTCGATGATCTCGAACAGCGTCTGTCGCGGGTCGAGAGAGGCAAACGGGTTCTGGTAGACGAACTGGATCTTCTGGCGCAGCTGACGACGGGCCTCGCGGCTGAGCGCGGTGGCATCAATATCATCAATGATGACCTGTCCGCTGTCGGCCTGTTCAAACCCCAGCAAAATACGGGCGAGGGTGGTTTTCCCGGAGCCGGATTCACCGACCAGCGCATGCGTGCTGCCGCGCCTGACGTCAAACGTTACCCGATCCAGCGCCTGAAGCTGATGACCTTTGCCCAGGGAGAATTGCTTGCTGATGGCGCGGGCGCGAATGGCCGGGGACGCGAGCGGCCGACCGGCCACCGGGGCGATGGTCAGGCGCTGTCCCTGGAGATCGCTCAACAGCTGGCGGGTATAGGCGTGCTGCGGCGTGCGGACGATATCGCCGGTGTTCCCCTGTTCCTGAACCTCGCCATCGCGAAACACCAGCAGCCTGTCCGCGCGCTGTGCGGCCAGCGCCAGATCGTGGGTGACAAACAGAACGGCGGTACCCGACTCCCGGCGCAGGATATCCAGCAGATCGAGAATACGTTTTTGCACCGTCACATCCAGCGCGCTGGTGGGCTCATCGGCAACGATCACGTCCGGGCGCAGCGCTATCGCGATGGCAATCAGCACGCGCTGTTTCATCCCGCCGGAGAGCTGATGGGGATACTGCGTCATGCGCTGTTCGGGGTGGCTCAGGCCGACCTTTGTCAGCAGGGCGAGCACCTGCTCGTCGCGCTCGGCGCGGGTCACCTTCTGGTGGAGCTGAACGATCTCTCCGACCTGCGCCCCGATGGTCTTCACCGGGTTGAGCGAATTACCCGGATCCTGCGGTACCAGGCTAATTCGCGCGCCGCGAAGGGTATCGAGGCGCTTCGCGGACCATCGGCTAATCTCCTCGCCGTTGAGCGATATTTTTCCCGCATCGCGCCGGGCGTTATCGGCCAGCAGGCCAATGATCGCCTGCGCCGTGGTCGTCTTGCCGGATCCGGATTCGCCGACGAACGCCAGCATTTCCCCTCGTCCGAGCGTGAAGCTGACGTTATGCACCACCTCTCGCCACTGGCGAGCGGAACGGTAGCTAATCGTCAAATTTTCCACTGAGAGAACGGTCATTAGCGACCTCCGCTGAACTGTTGGCTGATACGGTTGGTGGCCAGCACCACGGCGATGACGACCACGCCGGGGAAGGTGGTGAGCCACCAGGCGGTAGAGAGATAGTTACGACCTTCGGCAATCAGTAAGCCCCATTCCGGCACCGGCGGCGGGGTGCCGTAGCCGAGAAAGCTCAGCGTGGAGAGCGCCAGGATGGCCTGACCAAACTGCAGCGTGGCAAAGGCGAGGACGGCGGTTAACGCGTTGGGCAGGATGTGTCGCCACAGCACGGCGAAAAACGTCCCGCCGCTGCCAAACGCCGCTTCGACATAATCCGTATGGCGGATACGCACGACTTCACCGCGCGCGAGGCGGGCGAAGCTGGCAATGGAGGCAACGCCGACGGCAATCGCGGCGTTAACGGTGCCAAATCCGAGCAGAATAATCACCGTCAGCGAGAGCAGCAGAGACGGGATGGAGAGCAACACGTCGACGAAGCGCATCAGCAGAGACTCGACGCGTCCGGCGAACGCTCCGGCAATCACCCCTAAGCCGGTACCGACCACCAGACCCATCGTCACGGCGGCCAGCGCCGCGCTCAGGGAGTGTGACGCGCCATAAACGATACGCGTGTAAACATCGCGGCCAAGCTGATCGGTCCCGAGCCACTGACCGGCCTGCGGTGCCAGGCGCTGTGCCCCGGCGATGCCCTCAATCGGGCTGTAGTGGGTTAACAGGCCGGGCGCTACGGCGGCAAAAGCGGCGAGAATAATCACCCCCCATGCCAGCCACAGTCCCGGCTGCCATTCCACTCCCTGCCAGGCAGGAACGCGTTTTCGCGCGGCGGCCGCGTAATCGACCAGACTCATGATGCACCTCCGGTAACGGTTTGCAGACGGGGATCCAGCAGCGGCATCAGCAGATCCACCAGCAGATTGATCAGGACAAAACCGAGGGCGGAAATCATCACTACCGCCTGAAGCACGGCGATATCCTGATTATTCACCGCCTGCTGGGTCAGCTGCCCGAGCCCGCTGCGGCCAAAAACGGTTTCGGTGATCAGCGCCCCGGCAATCAGCTCGCCCAGCAGCAGCCCGGCAATGTTCAGGACCGGCAGCAGGGCGTTGCCGGTCACGTGACGCCACAGGACGGCGGTTTCACTCAGCCCTTTGGCACGGGCGACGGCGACAAACGGCTGCGTCGCCACCTGGTCCAGACTGCGCATCAGAATTTGCGCCAGCGGGGCGGAGATCGGGATCGCGACGGTCACGATCGGCAGGATCAGCCCCTGCAGCGGCGTCGGGTTAATCACCGGGATCAGCCGCAGTTGAAAAGAAAAGAGCTGGATGAGGGCAATCCCCAGCCAGAACGTCGGTAAGGAGATAAACAGGACCGGCAGAGACTGAAGGGTATTGCTCAGCCAGCGCAGACCCGGCAGACGCGATGCAAAGGCCAGCGCAAAGGCCAGCAGGACCGCGAGTACAAACGCGGGCAGGGCGAGGCTCAGGGTATCCGGCAGATTGCTGGCAATCAGCTCGCTGACCGGCACGCCTGCCTGTAGCGAATAGCCGAAATCCCCGCGCAGCATTGCCAGCAGCGTGTGGCCGTATTGCTGCCACAGCGGGCTGTCCGCGCCGTAGGCCACGCGCATCTCCTCGATTTGCGCCGGGCTTAAGCCCAGGTCCGGGTTCTGAAATTTAATCAGCACCGCGTCGCCCGGCAGCACCTGGAGCAACACGAACGAGAGGGTAAAGGCGGCCCACAGTACCAGCAGCCCGTGCCCAAAGCGTTGAAGAAGTGCGTGGCGCATCGTCAGCTCCTCAGTGTTTCTCAATCCACGCGCCGTAGAACGACGGGCGGCCTACCGCTTCAAAATTGACGCCTTTCAGCCACGGCGCACCGGCAAAGACCTGCGGCTCTTCGAAAATCGGAATGACGTAGGCGTTATCCAGCAGGTAGCGCTGGGCGTCCCCCGCCAACTGCAGGCGTTTTTGCGGGTCGACCTCAGCCGAAATGTTCACCAGCAGCGCATTCAGCCTGTCGTCACGGAAGTTTTTGACCTTGTCGCTGGATCCGCCTTTTTGCAGCAGCGCGTCGCGGTTAGCCGGGTAGAACATGCTTTTCACCACGTCCGGATCGGCGCGGCCCACTTCGGAGACGGTTAACGGGGTTTTCAGCGGGTCAAGGTTATCCAGCGTGCGGCTGCCTGCGTCTCCGGCTTTGACGCTCAGCGCCACGCCCACCTGGCGCCACTGCTGGGCAACCAGCTGCAGCACCTCTTTGTTTTGCGGCTGCGGCAGGGATTCATACACCGTCAGCGCCAGACGTTGGCCGTCTTTGGCGCGGATCCCGTCGCCGCCTGCTTTCCAGCCCGCCTCGTCCAGCAGCTGGTTGGCTTTTGCCGGGTCAAAGGTCAATTTGTCGCTGAGATCGACAAAGCCTGCGGCGGAACCGGCAATCACGGATTTCGCCTGCGGATAGTTGGCCGAGAAGAGGGTCTCGACCACCTGTTTTGCATTGGTGGCATGCAGCAGCGCCTGGCGAACGCGAATATCGGAGACCAGCGGGTTATCCGGGCGGAAGCTGATGCTGTCGTTCACCCCGCGCGTCGGGGCGGCGTAGATCTTATAGCCCTGATCGGTCGCCTGCTTTTCGTCATACGCCTGCACCTGGCGAATAAAGTCGGCCTGACCGGCCAGCAGGGCGCCCACGCGCACGCTGTCTTCCTGGGTCACGATAAACTTGATGCCATCGAGATTGGCTGGCCCCTGTTGCGCCAGGTTTTTCGGTCCCCACTGGTAGTCTTTGCGGGCTTCGAGCGTCACTTCACGACCCAGCTTCTCGTCCTTCACCACAAACGGGCCGGAACCAATGATGTGGCGGGCATCTCCCAGCTCTTCGAAGTTGCGCTTCAGCGTGCTGAGCGAGACCAGACCCGAGCCAATGGTGGCGGTGCCCTGCAGGAACCCCGGCGACGGTTTTTTGAAGTAGAACTTCACGGTCAGCGGGTCGATGACTTCGCTGCGATCGTAGTTATTGATCACTTCTGACACCGGCAGGCGCTGCGCCTTATTGCCTAAACCGTAGGTATCAAAGTTTTTCGCCACGGCGTTGGCGTCCAGCGGCGTGCCGTCGGAGAAGGTGATGCCGGGACGAAGCTTAAAGGTGTATTCGGTTTTATCGGCGTTGGTGGTCCAGCTTTCGGCCACCCAGGGTTCCACCTGCAGCGTTTTTGGGTTCTGCCACGTCAGTTTGTCGGTGATTTGATTCAGAATGCCGCCGTTCGGGTAAAAGCCACCGGCAGGCGGATAGAGGTTGGTGTGCGCCTGTTGCTCCAGATAAATCAGCGTGCCGCCTTTGACGGGCGCATCTGCGGCCCAGGCTGCGGTTGTCGCCAGAATCAGCGCCGTCAGCAGCGGCAGACGAAATGGGGTTTGCATGGTGAATTCCTTTGTTATCTTCTTGTTAGCGTCGGATTCATCATCGGGCGCGGGGGAAAACAAGGGAACAAAGGAATTAAGATAAGGATTGCCGGAAAATGGCTATAAAAAAACCGCCCCAGCGAGGAGCGGTAATGAAAGATGAACGATTATGAACGTAGGTCGATCACCATACGGCCGCGGATCTGGCCCTGTTCCATCTCTTTAAAGATGGCGTTGATGTCCTCGATTGGACGCATCGTGACTTTCGGCACCACCTTACCTTCAGCGGCGAACTGGAAGGCTTCCTGCAGATCCTGACGGGTGCCGACCAGCGAACCCACCACCTGGATGCCGTCCAGCACCAGACGCGGAATGTCGAGGCTCATCGCTTCCGGCGGCAGGCCAACCGCGACCACGCGGCCACCGGCACGCACGGCGTCAACGGCTGAGTTGAATGCGGCTTTTGCGACGGCAGTAACGACTGCGGCATGCGCGCCGCCGGTTTTCTCCTGCACAATTTTCGCGGCGTCTTCGCTGCGGGAGTTGATGGTTAAATCCGCACCCATGCTGGCCGCCAGCTTCAGCTGTTCGTCGTTAACGTCGAGAGCGATGACTTTGGCGTTAAAGACGTTTTTGGCGTACTGCAGCGCAAGGTTGCCCAGACCGCCCAGACCATAAATTGCAATCCACTGGCCCGGTTTGATACCCGAGACCTTCACCGCTTTGTAGGTAGTGACGCCAGCGCAGGTGATGCTGCTGGCCGCAGCGGATTCCAGACCGTCCGGCACTTTTACCGCGTAATCCGCGGTGACGATGCACTCTTCCGCCATGCCGCCGTCAACGGAGTAACCGGCATTTTTCACGTCGCGGCACAGGGTTTCGTTGCCGGTATTACAGTATTCGCAGTGGCCACAGCCTTCAAAAAACCAGGCCACGCTTGCGCGGTCGCCGACTTTCAGCGACTTCACGCCGGGGCCGACTTCTTTTACGATACCAATCCCTTCGTGGCCCAGGATAACCCCGGTTTTATCGCCGAAATCACCGTTCTTCACGTGGAGATCGGTATGGCATACGCCACAGCATTCCATCTTCAGCAGGGCTTCCCCGTGCTTTAGCGGGCGTAAGGTTTTTTCGGTGATATTGACCTGATGATCCTGAGTGACAACAGCAGCCTTCATGTGTATCTCCTTGTTCATGATGAGTATCTGCATAGCAGGTGTAATACTCCTCAAGGATTAGTGGTTTGGCGCTGTAATGCAAGGCAACGGCAACATAATGTCATTATTTAATCCATTTTCAGAATAAGAATACGGCGTTCCTCTAATAATTTAGGGGGAAAATACTGGCCCGACGAGAGACTCGCCGGGCGCAGACTTACAGCTGTGCCTCTATCTCCTCAATCTCTTTACGCCATTGCGCCTGCAGCTGCGGCTTTTGATGCTTCGGCTTACGCGCCAGATCGTCTTCCAGCAGCGCTTCCAGCGCGACCAGCCGTTCGAGCAGATCGTCATACGGCGAGGGTTGAACCGTCGCAGCGTCGATGGCGGGCGCGGTGGATGTCGCCAGCCCCGCGCTTTCACGCAGGCGCTCAAACACCGCTTCTGCATCGTGCCACTCGCTCAGCTTTCCCTCTTCAATCAGCCAGAAACGGTTGCAGCTTTGGCTAATTAGCTGACGATCATGGCTGACCAGCAGGACGCCGCCTTCAAACTGCTGAAGGGTTTGCGCCAGCGCCTCTTTGCCTTCCATGTCGAGGTGGTTGGTCGGCTCATCCAGCATCAGCAGGCTGTAGCGGGCAAGCGTCAGGCCAACGAACAGCAGGCGCGAGCGCTCGCCGCCGCTGAGCGTGCTGACCGTTTGCCCGTGACGCGACCACGGGAAACCCGCGCTTATCAGCGCCATTTTGCGGTTCTGCGGATCCGGTGCGAAAGGCTCCAGCGCGTCGAGCAGCGTGGCGTTGTCCGCAAGCTGGTGAAGCGTCTGGTCGTAATAGCCTGGCGACACGCGCGGATGGATTTTCAACCCGCTGTTTGCGGACTCATCGGCAAACTGTTGCCAGATAAGCCTCATCAGCGACGATTTGCCGCAGCCGTTACGACCGACAATCGCCACGCGATCGCCGCTTTTTAGCCGCGCCATTTCGATGCTGAATAACGCCGGCAGGCCAGGTGCAGGAGGAACGTCGTGATTCTCCATTTCCAGCAAACGGTCGGCCCGCAGCGCGTCGCCGCGCAGGGTTAACGTCCACGGGCTGCCTGCCGTGAGCGCCGTCTGGCTCTCCTTCAGCCGTTCGACCTGTTTTTCCATCTGTTTGGCTTTGCGGGCAAGATCTTCGTTGTCGTAAACCTTGCCCCAGGTCGCCAGCCGCTTCGCGCTGGCGGTCACGCGGTCGATCTCCTTTTGCTCCGCCTTGTGGCGCTGCGCGTCGCTTTCATCCTTTGCTTCAAGCGCCTTGCGGGCTGCCGTGCAGGGAAGGGCGAAGTAGTGCAGCGTTTTATCGCGCAGGATCCAGCTGCCGTTAGTGACGGCATCCAGCAGCTGTCGGTCGTGCGAGACCAGCACGAAGCTGCCTGACCAGTTCTGTAGGAAGTGTTCCAGCCAGAGCATGGTCGGCAAATCAAGGTGGTTGCTGGGTTCATCGAGCAGGAGCAGATCCGGCTCGTGAATCAGGGCCCGCGCCAGCAGCAGGCGCGTGTGCTGCCCGCCGCTCAGCGTGGCGGATTGCAGCGCCATATCCTGCGGCGTGAAGCCCATGCCTGCCAGCAGCGTTTCGGCTTTCCAGCGCAGGCTATCGCGCTCGGCTAAAGGCAGCTGTGCGAGTACGGCATCCAGCATGGTCAACGGGAAAATGGCGTCCGGGAGATGTTGCTCCACGCGCGCCATCAGGCAGTGCCCGGCCAGCGCGACCGTTCCGGCGGCGGGGGAGTCAGTGCCGTCCAGCACCTTCAGCAGCGTGCTTTTGCCGCAGCCGTTGTCGCCCAGCAGGCCAATGCGGTCGCCTTTTTTCAGCGTAAAGGAGAGTGAGTCGAAGAGCGTGCCAAACGCCGTATCAACGCGTAAAGATTGTGCAGTGAGTAAAGTGCTCATTGTTGCTTACCCAAGAGTTACAGGCATGTTTATGCCTCGTCAAACATCGCTGACGATAACTCAGTAAGCCCGAGAGAAGGGATTTCAGGGGTTGGTGTCTTCGCTCAAGCAGAAGTTATCGCAGCACGATACCGATAACGCTTGAGCTGGTGCGATCACCAAATGTATGTGAAACATTGAAAATTTCACAGTACAGCATAATTGGCCTCCTTATATATTCAGTAGGTTAATGGATGAAGGGAGTGTAGCGGGGGAAAAGGAGTTTGGCTAGTGGGGGGCGAATCTAATTCCCTCTCCCTTTGGGAGAGGGTTAGGGTGAGGGGAACATACGGCTGTAGTGGTCATTCCGTTCACTTTATGTTCCTTGCTACTCTGTAACGACATGACCTGTGAACGTGCCAGGGTGGCTCAGTCGCCACCACCCTGGCGACCCGGGCTCCCGGCGGTAAATCGCCGCTTCGCGGTGCCCTCGGCTTATTCCTTCCGGCTTATCGGGGATGGGCGGAGGTAACATCCCTGTAAAGCCCGCCCTCTCGGCGCATCCCTGCGCCTCGCCCCGGCCTGCAGGAAACGCCTCGGCGATTTACAGCCGGACCAGGGCGTGGCTGCAAGTTAATCATTTCGCTTCGAGAATCTGAATCGCTACTGGTTAATGAATTTATTGAAAGTCCCTCTCCCGAAGGGAGAGGGACCGGTCTGAGCGGATTAAATCGAGGTACGACGATAGCTGCGGTATTCAGGTTTCCAGAAGTTGTCGTCGATGGCCTGCTGCAGCGCGTCGGCAGAGGTTTTCACCGCCACGCCCTGCTGCTGCGCCATTTTACCTACCGCAAACGCGATAGCGCGCGACACCTTGTGAATGTCTTTCAGCTCCGGCAGCACCAGCCCTTCACCGTTGTTGACCAGCGGCGAGTAGCCCGCGAGGGTTTCGCTCGCCGACATCAGCATTTCGTCGGTAATGCGGGACGCGCCGGACGCGATCACGCCCAGCCCAATGCCCGGGAAGATGTAAGAGTTGTTGCACTGGGCGATCGGATAGGTTTTATCCTTCCACACCACCGGGTCGAACGGGCTGCCGGTCGCGACCAGCGCGTTACCTTCGGTCCAGGCGATGATGTCCTGCGGGGTCGCTTCCACTCGGGAGGTCGGGTTGGAAAGCGGCATTACGATAGGGCGTTCGCAGTGCTTGTGCATCTCGCGAATGATCTCTTCGGTGAAGAGACCGGTTTGCCCGGAAACGCCGATCAGAATATCCGGCTTCACGTTGCGCACCACGTCCAGCAGGGAAAGGACTTCGTTGTCGGTATCCCAGTTTTTCAGGTTCTCGCGCTTCTGCACCAGCTTGTTCTGGAACGGCAGCAGGTTCGGCATAGCGTCGGTCAGCAGGCCGAAACGGTCAACCATAAAGACGCGGGAGCGGGCCAGCTCTTCGCTTAAGCCTTCGCGCTGCGTCTGGGCGATGATCTGCTCGGCGATACCACAGCCCGCAGAGCCAGCGCCCAGGAAGACGATTTTCTGGTAGCTCAGCTGGCTGCCGGCTGCGCGGCTGGCAGCGATAAGCGTACCCACGGTCACGGCCGCGGTGCCCTGGATGTCGTCGTTAAAGGAGCAGATCTCATCGCGATAGCGGTTCAGCAGCGGCATCGCGTTTTTCTGCGCGAAGTCTTCAAACTGCAGCAGAACGTCCGGCCAGCGGTGCTTCACGGCCTGAATGAAATCGTCGACAAACTGATAGTACTCGTCGTCGGTAATGCGCGGATGGCGCCAGCCCATATAGAGCGGATCGTTGAGCAACTGCTGGTTGTTGGTCCCGACGTCCAGCACCACCGGCAGGGTATACGCCGGGCTGATGCCGCCGCAGGCGGTGTAGAGAGAGAGTTTACCGATAGGGATCCCCATCCCGCCAATGCCCTGGTCGCCGAGGCCGAGAATACGTTCGCCGTCGGTCACCACAATCACTTTGATATTGTGGTTCGGCACGTTCTGCAGAATATCGTCCATGTTGTGGCGGTTCTGATAGGAGATGAAAACCCCGCGTGAACGACGGTAGATCTCTGAGAAACGCTCGCAGGCCGCACCCACCGTCGGGGTGTAGATCACCGGCATCATCTCTTCGAGATGGTTCTGCACCAGGCGATAGAAGAGGGTTTCATTGGTGTCCTGAATGTTGCGCAGGTAGATGTGCTTGTCGATTTCGGTTTTGAAACCCTGATACTGGATCCACGCGCGCTCCGCCTGTTCTTCAATGGTTTCAACCACTTCGGGCAGTAAACCCAGCAGATTAAAGCTGCTGCGCTCTTCCATGCTGAAGGCGCTGCCTTTGTTGAGCAGGGGGAATTCGAGTAAAACCGGTCCGGCGTATGGGATGTATAAGGAACGATGTTTTTTCAGTTTGTTGTCCATGTCACTCACTCTTTTTATGAAGATCCGTCCCTGACACTGCTGTTTGTCATCTTTCTGGCCTGTGCGATGGGGTGCGGTCAGGCGGTATTATAAAGGAGCTAAATATTAATTACCGCAACACATAAACAAAAACACCATCGGGATTACCGATGGTGTTCTGGATCTCAGTCTGGAACTTACTTGCCGGCGTGGCGTTTTCTGCCGGTGGCGTGAGTGACCTGCGTTTCGTGGTCGCCTTCAATCACCACTTTACGCTGATTTGAAAGCTTGTAATTCAGTCCCAGAATATGGCGTGCCTGACGGTTCGATTTCATGTTAACTCCTCAATCCTGTTGATAGTTTTAAGGACCAGTTTGCTCACGCAAACGAAATGTAACCCCTTAGGTTGCAGATCCAGCTTAGCAGGTTTTTACAAGGGTGCGTTTTGCCCGCTGACGACGTAGTTAATAGTCTGCTGGTAGATGTCACTGAGGATGTCATTATCCGTGGATTCCACCCACTTGGTCAGTTCCATCAAAATGTCATCTTCAGTCACAGCACCGTGCTCGGCGTGAAGACCCTGCGCAATCGCGTTAACGAGTTCAGGTTGTGCTGCTGCAGTATTAGCCGGGTAATAAGTAAACATGCTGCCTCCGTGTCGTTGTCTGTTTAATGGTACGGCTCGCAAAAAATTTAATTCATAAACAGAATGGCAAATATTTTCCCGGTTGTGGTTCAGATTCATCTTAGAAATAAAAATGACATAAGTGCATGCTTTTATGCACTTTTAAAAGGTGTGGCTATATCGACGGGTAACGGCGGGGATATTTTGGCGGGGCTCCTGCTATCGCGGAAATATAGCAGGATCCGTTTTTAAATTACCACTTCATTTCGCCAGTATTCACTTTGGCGCTTAATTCCAGCGAGCTTTCATCAGCCAGGCCCGGATATTGTTTTTTCAGGGTATTGATAACGCCTGCGGAATCTTTATGCGCGGCTAAAGCCTTTTCAAAGCGCTGCAGATAGTCGCGGGTAAACTCAATCGCGCCAGTGCCCGCTGGTGGGGTGCCCAGATAGTGGCCCGGGATCACGCGCTCAGGTTTGTGCGCGGCCATATTCTCAAGCGTTTCCTGCCACTGCTTGCGGCTTTCCGGCGTCTGGGTGTCTGCCGTCCAGACGTGAATACCCCAAGCTACCCCGGTGCCGCCGAGGATCGTTTTTGCCGACGGGATCCACACATAGGCCGCATAGCTGTCTGGCTGTTCGATGTCGACCTTTTCCCCGTCAACCATGAACGTGGTGGAGGCAAGCACCTGCGGGAGGACCAGCTCCGTTGGCGCGCCGTCCTTCATCTGCGGCCCCCAGAAAGCGAGCTTGGCGTCTTTGGTGGCTTTAATATGGTCAACCACATGCTGCGTGGCCACTACTTTAGCGTTCGGGAAGGCTTTGACCAGCGGCTGCAGGCCAAAATAGAAATCCGGATCGCCGGAGGTGATCACAATCTTATTCAGGGTTTTACCGCTGCGGCGAATTTTCTCTACCAGCGCTTCGCCATCCTTCACGCTGAACTGCGCGTCAAACAGCACCGCCTCTTTCGGGCCGGAAACCAGCGTGGAGGAGACCGGGAAAATGCCTTTTTCCTGCGGGTTATAGGTATCAATGGTCAACGGCGCGGCAAAAACCGCAGGAGTGAAAAGGGTGGAAAGCAGGGCAAGGTGAGTGAATTTCATGCTGTTGTCTCTGTTGTTCAGGAATGTCTCTATTGTACGGATATTCGCATTTGCCAGAATTCCTGAAACAAGACATGCTTAGTTTCATAAATCGAGCAAATGGAGCTTATATGGATCGCGTTATCGCCGCTCAGGTCTACAACCGGATATGCGAGCTGGGCAGTTTGAGCGCGGCGGCCCGCGCGTTGGGCATTTCCCGACCGATGGTGAGCCGCTACCTTGAACAAATGGAGAAGTGGGCGGGAACGCGGCTGGTAAACCGCTCCACGCGCAAGCTGACGCTGACCGCGGCAGGGGAAAAGGTGCTGCAAAAAACGCGGACGCTCTCGCAGATTTCGCAGGAAATCGAGGGCCAGTCTGAGAAAGATCTGCCGTCCGGCACGCTGCGGGTGGCCTGCGCCCATTTTACCGCCATGCACCTGATTGCGCCGGTCCTGCCTGAGCTGCTCTTGAGCTACCCGCAGCTGCGCATCGAGCTGGACGTGAATAACCACCCGGTCAGCCTGGTGGGAGAGCGCATTGATGTCGCCGTGCGCATTACCGACAACCCCGAACCCGGCATGATTGCCCGCCGGCTGGGGGAGTGTCGCTCGGTGCTTTGCGCCTCGCCGGCGTATCTGGCACAGCACGGTATCCCCGTCAGCCCTGAAGAATTAGCGCAGCACAACTGTCTGCACTACAGCTTTTTTGCCGGGCAGTCCTGGCACTTTCTAACGCCGGAAGGGGAAAGCCTGAGCGTGGCCGTCAGCGGCAACCTGAGCGCCAGCATCTCTTCGCTGTTGATGGACGCGGCGATTAAGCACTGCGGTATCGCCATGCTGCCGGAGCGCGAAGCGTCTGCCGCGCTGGAACAGGGATTGCTGGTGCCGGTACTGGAGGCGCTTGAGCCGAAACCGCTTGCCATCCATGGCATTTATCAGTCCCGGGAATACCAGCCTGCCGCGCTGCGCGTGTTCCTTGACGAACTGTCGCGCTACCTGGCATAAGAAAGGATTACTTCGCCTTTAGCCAGGGAGACGTCGTGCTCCAGAAAATAATATCGGCACCGAGATAACTTTCGCCGAAGCGGACAAATTCCGCTTTGGTGAACGGTTTTCCGGTCTGAGGATCCTTATAGGTCAGGGTCGGCTCCTGAACCGCCATGGCGATGAGCGGCAGCGTCTGTTTATTTTTATGGAAGAAGGGATAGGCATTCTTCATGTGTGCCTTGCTGTTGGGAACAATGTCCGGCCCACCCAGGCCGATGTTGTTGGCGCTGGCATACGCAAACAGACGCCCCATGTAGTTGTGGTCGTTATCCCATTCGCACGGCCAGAAGTTCACGTACTGCACCACGTGAGATTTCTGAAAAGCCTTTCGCGCAAAGGCCAGGTTTTCCATTTCACCCGCGAAATAGCCGTCGCAGGTAAACCCGACGGGCGGATTTTTTTCGTCGAGATCAATGGCGGTTTCGGGCAGGTTTACCCCATACACCTCGCCATCAAAGCGTTTCGCGAGGGCGGCCAGCAGTGCCTGGTAGCGCTGGCGCACGGCGGGATCCCACTGACGCGCCACCCATCCTGAACCGACCGGCTTGCCTTCGCCGGGGTTATCGAACTGCGGCGCAATCCCGCCACCGTACTGCGTGTCGCGCATCAGATAGTCCGGAACGTAGCGGGCGTCCGGCTCAAAGAAACGATCCTGGATTTGAATAAAGAGTTTTTTTCCGGCGGCCTTAACGCGCGCCAGATCCTGCTCAATCCGCGAGAAGTCATAGCTGTCCTTCTCGGGTTCCAGCAGGCGCCAGTTGTAAACGATCTGCACGCCGCCGATATCGCTTCGCGCAACAAGCGGAAACGCCGCGTCGAGATCGCCCGAGCTGGTATAGATAAAGTTCTCCGGCGTTTTCGCCAGTGAAGAGAGCGACAGAGCCAGCGTGGTGACGGCAACGGCCATCCTGATTTTTAGGGCCATAATCTTTATCCTTTTTGTCGGTACAGCAGGTGAAAGTCCTGGAATTGTCTGTGTTCCAGGGTGGGTCAGATGCGTAGTCTATACTTAACCCTTTGTAAGCCAAAAGGAGAGCAAGAATGACTATTCATAAGCACGGTTCGGCACACTGGTCTGGCGACATTAAGCGCGGAAAAGGAACGGTTTCCACCGAGAGCGGCGTTCTCAATCAGCAGCCTTATGGTTTCAATACCCGCTTTGAGGGCGAAAAGGGGACCAACCCCGAAGAGCTGATTGGCGCGGCACATGCGGCCTGCTTCTCAATGGCGCTGTCGCTGATGCTCGGCGAAGCGGGCTATACCGCCGATTCCATTGATACCACCGCGGACGTCTCTCTGGATAAAACCGACGGCGGCTTTGCCATCACTAAAGTTGCCCTGAAAAGCAAGGTGACCGTTCCCGGCATCGCTCCACAGCAGTTCGACGGCATTATTCAGAAAGCAAAAGCGGGATGTCCGGTCTCGCAGCTCCTGAAAGCTGAGATTACGCTGGACTATAAGCTCAATTAAGCCACAGCCGGGTTTGCGCCCGGCTATCCCTTCAGCGCGGCGGGGAACACCTCCGCCAGCCAGGCAATAAACACCTTCAGTCTGTGCGTCAAATGCCGGTTCTGCGGGTAAACCACATGAAACGGATACGCGGCAGGGCGCCAGTCGCCCAGGATCGCCGCCAGCGTGCCCGTCTGCAAATACGCCTTTGCCGAATACTCAAAGGTCTGAACGATCCCCAGCCCCGCCGCGGCAGCCGCCAGATGGGCATTACTTTCATTGACGCCGAGATAGTGCGGAATGTTGATTTCCAGCGCCTCGCCGTTCTGCCGGAAGCGAAACGGAAAGGGCCGTCCGGTGACGGGCGAGAGATAGCTAATCAGCTTGTGGCCGTTGCGCAGCTCCTGCGGATAGGCCGGGACGCCGTGATTTTTCAGGTAACCCGGCGTCGCGCAGGTGACCATTTCGGCGTTACCGAGATGACGGGCGATGAGGGTTGAGTCGTCCAGCGGCCCGCCGCGGATCACGCAGTCTACGTTACCGCTGATGAGATCGACCGGCCGGTCGGCCACGCCAAGGTCGATGCGGATCTCAGGGTAGCGCTGCATAAATTCCGGAAGCAGAGGGATGAGCACGTCCCGGGCGGTGGAGCCGCCCACGTCAACCCGCAAATGCCCTTTTGGCGTCGCGCGGGAAACGCGAAACGAGGTGTCGATATCTTCGATATCAATCAGCACCCTGAGCGCTTTTTCATAGTATTCCATCCCTTCAGGCGTCGCGACCACCCGGCGAGTGGTCCGGTGCAGAAGGCGTATCTCCAGGTGCGACTCAAGCGATTTGACCAGCTTGCTCAGCGTGGCGATCGGCATATTCAGCGAGTCCGCCGCGCGGGTAAAGCTGCCGGACTCCACGACCCGCGTAAAGGCGCGCATCGCCATGAGCTGGTCCATGATGACCTCGGATTATTTCTGTTTGTGAATAGTCATTTTCATTTTTGCCCGTTTTTCACTAATGCCGCAAGGGCTAAAGTTTGTCCAACGCAAACCCAACAAAAGGTAAATGACATGAACACGACTCTTTCAGGAAAAATTGCACTGGTCACCGGCGGCAGCACCGGCATTGGTCTTGCCACAGCGCAGGAGCTGGCGGCGCAGGGCGCGAAGGTCTACATCACCGGTCGTCGTCAGGCCGAGCTGGACGCGGCGGTGGCGGAAATTGCTTCAACCGCAGTGGGCATTCGCGCGGACGCCTCAAAGCTTGCCGATCTGGATGAGGTTTATGCCCGGATAGCCAAAGAAGAAGGCCGTCTTGATATCCTGTTCGCCAATGCCGGTGGCGGCGATATGCTGCCGCTGGGCGCGATCACCGAAGAGCAGTTTGACCGGATTTTTGGCACCAACGTGCGCGGAGTGCTGTTCACGGTGCAGAAGGCGCTGCCGCTGCTGTCCGCCGGATCGTCGATTATTCTGACCGGATCGACGGTGTCCATTAAAGGGACGGCCAACTTCAGCGTCTACAGCGCCAGCAAGGCCGCCGTGCGCAACTTTGCCCGCT
This sequence comes from Enterobacter cloacae complex sp. ECL352, assembly GCF_020149545.1. Lineage (NCBI taxonomy): Bacteria > Pseudomonadati > Pseudomonadota > Gammaproteobacteria > Enterobacterales > Enterobacteriaceae > Enterobacter > Enterobacter cloacae complex sp. ECL352. The sequence continues at coordinate 80,716 of NZ_CP083709.1, read as the reverse complement.
CCTGGGCGCTGGATTTGCAGGGCCGCGGGATCCGCGTCAACGTGGTGAGCCCGGGCCCGATCAAAACGCCAGGTCTCGGCGATCTGGTGCCGGAAGAACATCGTCAGGGGCTGTACGACGCGCTGGCCGCTCAGGTACCGCTCGGCCGCTTAGGCGCGCCGGGTGAGGTGGGGAAAGCGGTGGCGTTTCTGGCCTCCGACGCGGCCAGCTTTATTAACGCCACCGAGCTGTTTGTGGACGGCGGGATGGCGCAAATCTAACCCAGACTGCGCCAGCAGCGCACGTTACGGCCCTCGCGTGACGGCTGTAGCGGCTGGGGACGTTCGCACCCCTGCGCTGCCATCGGACAACGGTCACGGAAAAAACAGCCTTCGGGCAGATGACGATTGCCGGGAAGCTCCGTTTTGCGTAACGCCAGATTTTCATCCAGCGGTTCACCGGTGCGGGGAACTGAGTCGAGCAGCAGACGGGTGTAGGGATGGCGCGGCTCGCCAAGCACCTGCGCGGCGCTGCCCAGCTCCACAATCTGCCCGAGGTACATCACCGCCACGCGGTCGCTCATGTGTCTGACCACCGAGACGTTATGCGTGATTAACACGTAGGTCAGATTACGCTGCTGTTGCAGGTTCACCAGCAGGTTGAGGATTTGCGCCTGCACGGAGATATCCAGCGCGCTGGTGGGTTCATCAAGCACGATAATATCGGGGTCGGATGAGAGCGCCCTTGCGATGGCGATGCGCTGGCGCTGCCCGCCGGAGAAGGCGTGCGGAAGCCTGTCGAGATATTCCGGGCGAATGCCCACCTGCAGCGCCAGGTTTTCTGCCAGCTGGCGGCGCTCGCGCTCGCTGCTGCGTTTTTGCACCCACACCGGCTCGGTGATGATGCGCCAGACCGGCAATCGCGGGTCGAGGGAGGAGAGCGGATCCTGAAACACCATCTGCATGCCGCCCGCGTGGTGCGCCCGCTGACACGCGCCGGTGCTGGGCTTAAGCATGCCCATCAGCAGCTGGGCCAGCGTGCTTTTTCCGCAGCCGGACTCACCGACAATGCCCAGCGTTTCCCCGCGACGGATCTGCAGATCGAGCCCGTTGAGGGCATGGACCTGTTCCGTCACGCGGCCCAGCCAGTTTTTGCGCGCCGCAAAGTTCACGTGCACGCTATCCAGTTCCAGCAGTACATCAGACATGGTGTTTCTCCCGTTGCGGATACCAGCAGGCGGCCTGTTGGCCTTCTGCGCCATTGAGCTGTAAGCGCGGCGTTTCGCTGCATTTCGCCCCGGCGGCAAAGCAGCGCTCGCGGAAGGCGCAACCCTGCGGAAGCTTGCTGAGGTTGGGCACCGTGCCGGGGATGGCGGGAAGCAGGTCGCGCGGCTGGCCGTTTTCCGGGGCGCACCGCAGCAGGCCGATGGAGTAGGGATGCACGGGTCGGTGGATCAGCGTTTGCGTGGCACCGCTCTCGATCACGCTCCCGGCATACATCACGTACATTCTGTCGCAAAGCTGCGACACCACGGCCATATCATGGCTGATAAACAGCACCGAGGTCCCGCTGGCCCGCGCCTTATGCTTCAGCAGGCGCAGCACCTGGAGCTGGACGGTAACGTCCAGCGCGGTGGTCGGTTCGTCGGCAATGATCAGCTCCGGCTCGCAGGAGAAGGCAAGGGCGATCATCACCCGCTGGCGCATGCCGCCGGAGAGTTCAAACGGATAACGCTCCATGACCTGCTTCGCGTCCGGGATTTGCATCTCTTCCAGCAGGGTAATCGCCTTCTGCTGCGCCTCGCGCCGCGAAAGCGGCTGATGCTGGCGGATCACCTCCACCATCTGTTTGCCAATCCGCCGCGTCGGGTTGAGGGCGGTCATGGGCTCCTGAAAAATCATCGCCACTCGTGCACCGCGCCACTGGCGAAGCTGCTTCTCGGACGCCGTCAGGACGTTTTCGCCGAGTAACTTCACCTGACCGTGATGAATGCGGTAGCTCCCTTCCGGCAGCAGCCGCATGGCGAGCATGGCGGTCACGGATTTACCCGACCCCGACTCACCCACCACGCCGACAATTTCGCCCCTGCCGATCTCCAGCGAGACGTGGTTCAGCGCGTGGACCTCACCGCGAAAAACCGGGAAGCTCAGATGCAGGTCCTCAATACGTAATACCGGTTCGGTCATTACTGTTTTCCTCCCGACTTCGGATCCAGCAGATCGCGGATACCGTCGCCAAACAGGTTAAAGCCCACGGCGGTAATTAAAATCGCCGCACCGGGAAAGGCGCAGTACCACCACTGGTCCAGGACGTAGTTACGGCCAACGGCCACCATCGCCCCCCATTCGGCGGTGGGCTGCTGCGCGCCCAGGCCAATAAACCCCAGCGTGGCGGCCATCAGAATGGCGCTGCCGATATCCAGCGAAGCCTGCACAATCAGCGGCGGCAGGGCGTTGCGCAGGATATGCCAGCGGATCAAATGCCAGCGGGACGCGCCAAAGGTGCGGGCGGCCTGGACGTAGGTAAACTGGCGCACCACCAGGGTTTGCCCGCGCGCCAGGCGGACGTAAAACGGGATGCGGACAATCGCAATCGCCAGCATGGCGTTAAACAGGCTCGGACCGAGCGCGGCGGCCAGCGCCATAGTCAGCACCAGGGAGGGAATGGAGAGCATAATGTCCATCACCCGCATGATGATGGCGTCGCCGCGCCCGCCCAGCACGCCGGACAAACAGCCCAGCAGCGAGCCAATACCGCCCGCAATCACCACGACCGCCAGCCCGGCGGTAATCGACTGCTGGCTGCCCGTCAGCACGCGGCTAAACAGGTCGCGTCCCACCTCATCGGTACCAAACCAGTGTTGCGCAGACGGCGCCTGCAGGCGGGCGGTCAAATCCAGCGCGTTCGGGTCATGCGGAACGATCCACGGCGAAGCCACCATCAGGAAGAGCATCGCAATCATAATGACGCCGCCAACGATCGTGAGCGGGCTTTGACGCAGCATCCAGAACAGCTTTGCCCAGTTGATGCGTTGTCCGGCGGTTTTAGCCGGGACGGGCGTTTCCTGCGTTAACATCATTCGGCACCTCCGCGCCCGATTCGCGGGTCAATCCACAGGTAAAGCAGATCGACCACCAGATTAACCAGCACGTAGGCCAGCGAAACGACGACGGCAAACCCCATTACGGCAGGGAAATCGAGCGCCTGAATGGATGTCACCACCCAGGCGCCCATGCCCGGCCAGGCAAAGACGGTTTCGGTCAGCACGGCGCCGTAAAGCAGATCGCCCAGCGCTAGCCCGAGCACGGTAATGGACGGGATCATCGCATTGGGCAGGGCGTAGCGCAGGACGATGTACCAGCCGGGCAGGCCGCTGGCGCGCGCGGTGCGGATGTAATCCTCGCTAAGCTGCTCCAGCATCGCCGAGCGAACCTGGCGCGCCACGATCCCCAGGTGAACAAACGCCAGCGTCAGCGAGGGTAAAATCAGGTGCTGAAGCGCGTTGAAGAACACCTCACCGTTGCCCTCCAGCAGCGCGTCCAGCAGATAAAATCCGGTGACGTGCGTCGGGGGATCGAGCCAGTCGTCCAGCCTGCCGCCGCCCGGCAGGATCTGCAGGCGCCCGTAGAACAGCACGATGACGCCCAGCCCAAGCCAGAAGGCCGGCGTGGAGATCCCGGTCATCGCCATTAAACGCACCAGTTGATCCAGCCAGCGGTTGCGGTACACCGCCGACAAAATACCCAGCGGCACGCCGATGACCAGCGCCAGCAGCAGAGAACAAAAGGCCAGCTCCAGCGTGGCGGGGAAAAAGGCCTTCAGGTCTTCCGCGACCGGGCGTCCGGTGCGGATGGACGTGCCTAAATCACCGTGGGCCAGAGCGTCCACGTAGCGGCCAAACTGCACATACAGGGGCTGGTCCAGCCCTAGCTGCTGGCGAATGTTCTGCACGATTTCGTCGCTGGCGCGGTCGCCGGCCAGCAGACGGGCCGGATCGCCGGGGATCAGGTGTGAAATAATAAAGGTGATAATACAGACACCGGCCACCACCAGGATTAACCCCCAGCAGCGCTGGCGCACTATGCTCCAGAACGTCATACGCTTTCCCCCGGCGAGAACCGTTATTTGCTCATGGTGGCGATGTTGAACACCTGCTCGAGCATCGGATTAAAGGTGAAGCCTTTGACCTCTTTGTTCATCGCCAGCTGGTAATTTTTCTGGAACAGATAAACGTAGGCCGCCTCGTCGATAACCACCTTTTGCGCCTGCTGGTAATCTTTGGTGCGTTCCGCCTGGTCGGTGGTTTTCAGCGCGGCCTGCAGGAGCGAATCAACCTCTTTGTTCTCATAGAACGAGCGGTTGCCCGGTAGCCCTTTTTTGTCCGATTCGAACCAGTAGTTCATGAACATGTACGGGTCGGCAAAGTCCGGGCTCCAGTTGCCGATGGCAATGTCGTAATCGCCTTTTCAGACGCGGTCGCGCATGGTGGCGTTGGCCAGTTTTTCCAGCTTTACGCTAATGCCGATCTTGCCGAGGCTGGCCTGAGTGGAGAGGGCGATAGGCTCCCAGTTCGGATCGTTGTCCGAATAGAGGAAGGTCAGGCTGGCGGGTTTGTCTTTGACCTTCTCCAGCGCGGCTTTAGCTTTGGCCTCGTCAAAGCTGTACTGCATTGCCGTGGCGTCAAAGCCCCACATGCCTTCCGGGATCGGGCCGCGCATCTGCTTGCCGTTGCCGCTCAGAATACCTTTCACCATCCCCTGGTAATCCGTAGCCCAGGAGATGGCCCGGCGTAAATCCACCTGATTGAGCGGCGCTTTGCTGTTGTTGAGATAGAGGTAAGTCACGCGCAGGGACGGGTATTCTGCGACGGCGACTTTACCTTCCTGCTTCAGGGCCGCAAGCTGATCGACCGGCAGGGAGTCGGCAATGTCCAGATCGCCGCGGGAAAGCTGCAGTCGGCGCGAGGCGCTCTCACCGATAATTTTCACCGATACGCGCTTAAAGTGCGGCTTTTCACCCTGCCAGTGGGGGTTAGGCACCAGGATCAGCTGCTGGCCTTTCTGCCAGCTTTTCAGCATAAACGGCCCGGAACCGGCGGTGTTTTGCGCCAGAAAACCGCGCGCATCGTCCGCCGCGTTGGCCTTCAGCACCGCCGGGTTAATGATGGACGCCCCGTCGTTTGCCAGCGTGTAGAGGAAAGGCGCGAAGGGCTGGCTGAGGGTGAACTTCACCGTATGGTCATCGACGGCATCAATTTTCAGGTCTTTCGGGAAGGCTTCAGACGGCCCCTGGCCGAGCTTCAGCAGGCGCTCAAAGGAGAGTTTTACCGCCTCGGCGGTGACCGGCGTGCCGTCGGAGAATTTCGCGTTATCCGCCAGGGTAAAGGTCCACTCTTTCTGGTCGTCAGACGCCTTCCAGCCCGTCGACAGATCGCCTTCCACCTCGGTAGAGCCTGGCTTGTACTTGACCAGACGCTGGTAGGACGGATAGGTGACGGTCCAGTCGTTGTTATCAATGGTGATGGCAGGATCGAGCGTTTGCGGGTCGGCGGCTTTACCGATCGCCAGCATATCTTTCGGGACGGCACCCAGCGCCAGCGGTGCGCTCAGGGCCAGCGTGGCGGCGATCAGCGTCGAGAGAAGCGATGTTTTCATGGCAGTGCTCCAGGTTTAGAGAGAAGTGTGCGTCAGGGGAAAACAGGCAAAACGGTCGTCAAGCAGCGGATAGCTGGCGGCGTTCGGCAGTTCGAAGTGCCACCATTCGCTGCTGATACCCACAAAACCACCGCCGAACATGATGGCGTTCAACAGCAGACGGTTGCGCTGGGCGTGCGGCGGCACGGAGGGGTGATACGGATGCGAGCGGTCGTGCATTTCGTCAAAACCGGCCCCCATATCCAGCACGGCGTTATGTTCATCCATCAGGGTGACGTCGATGGCCGTACCGCGGCTGTGATTGGAGCCAATCGCCACGTCGACCACGTATTCCGGATTCGGGCAGGCATCCCACAGCTGGGCCTGTGCCTGCTGCGGCCGATAGGCGTCGTACACCACCAGCTTCAGCCCGGCCAGCGAGGCAATGCTGATGGCTTTTGCCAGCGCGGTGGCCGCGTCGGTATGCAGCAGGCACAGCGCCTCCTGATAGATCGGACGGCCGGTGATATTGTCGGCGGTGGCGTATTTCAGATCGATATGCAGCGTGGGAAACGTCTTCGCCACATCAATCAGTTCACTCTCTTCGGGCATAGCTCCGCTCCTTTAGCGTTCGAATTGACCAAACTCTTGTTGTAATTGCCGGTTTACCGCCAGACGCGCCGGGAGCGCCTCACCCAGCGCCTCCACCACGCCCGACAGCAGCAGGTTGAACAGACAGCTCACGGGGGCAAGTGAATCCCAGAAGTGACCGGTATCGGTTTTCACCTGCAGTAAATCCATCGGGTAATCCCGCGCCCACGGGCACCAGATGTCGGTGATCAAGGCCAGCGGAATGCCTTTTTCGCTGGCGACGCGGCAGTACTGGCGGGCCATCGCGGAGTAGGTGCGCGTGTCGGTCAGCACGACGTACGGGTGCGAAAACCCCGAGTTGAGGGATTCCACCCAGCTGCCGGAAGCGCCCTCCGAATAGCTCACGCGCGGGCGGAGGTACTCGAGGTGGCTGAAGAAGGCGTTGGCAATCCCGCGCGTGGACTGGATCCCCAGCACGAACACCGCGTCGGCGTGGGCGAGGTTGTGCACCACCTGACGGAAGGCGTCCGTTTGCGCCAGTTGGTACACCTGCGTGATGGCATCCACTTCCAGCGACAGGGCATGCTGAAGGCGGCTGGAAAGGGGGCGCTGCTGCTGCCAGGAGTCCAGCCGCTCGTTCATACCCCAGGGCTGATACGGATCGCGCAGGCTCTTTTTGGCATCTTCCAGGTTGCGATACCCCAGCTTGCGCAGGAAGCGTCCGACGGTAATTCCGCTGGTCCCGCTCGCCTGACCGATGCTCTCTGCCGTTTCAAACGGGATTTGCGCAGCGTGCGCCAGCAGCCAGCTTCCGACCCGCTTTTCGCTGGGCGTGAGCTGGCTGAACGTCGCTTCGATACGGCTCAACATCTCGGGTTTCGTCGTCATACCGCCTCGCTGTTAACAGGCTGTCAATGGCCAAATTTTTGTTACCTGGTTAACAATGCATGACGCGTGCCATGTTCACAGGGCGGGTGAAACCCGCTGTGCAGTAAACTTCATGCAATATTCGCTTAACCAATGATCAACATTTGTGCAGCGTAGTTCACTTTTGGTGCACTGTCTGACGCGGCAGGTATGAATTTGGTGAATACGTCAGTCCGTTCACATTTTTGATAAGATAGATGTACTGTGAATATAAAAGGGATCCCGGCATGGCAAATCTGCCCTGGCGAGTCAGCGTGCGCCTGATGGCGCTTGCAAAGAAAATAGGGATGGTCGTAGGGATCGTGCTGGTCGTCCTGCTGGCGGTTCGGGTCTATCTCTCGCAGAAGGGACCGGAACTGCACCTGTGGCATACCTGGCGGGCCGATGAGATGTCCGTGCGCGAGATGGATAACGCCGATTTTGCCCGGTATATCGCCCGGGAAAACGCCATTTTCGCCGATCTTGATAATGCGGTGACGGCGAAAACAGAGGGCGAGGAACGCACGCCGTTAAACCGCTATTATCGCCAGAGCCTGGTATGGCCGGGACAGTTTACGCCCGATGCCAACCGCTCCTTTGTGCTGATGCCTGCCGGAAAGCCGCGCGGCGCGGTGGTGCTGCTGCACGGTCTGACGGACTCGCCTTACAGCGTCCGGCGGCTTGCCGTGAACTATCAACAGCACGGCTTTGTGGCCGTGGTCCCGCGCCTGCCCGGGCACGGTACCGCGCCCGGCGCGCTGACGGACGTTGACTGGGAGATGTGGCTCGCGGCGACGCGTCTTGCGGTGCGGGAAGCCACGCGTCTGGCGGGCGAGGCTGCGCCTTTGCATCTGGTGGGTTACTCCAACGGCGGGGCGCTGGCGATGAAATATGCCCTCGATGCGCTGGACGCGCCTGCGCTGCGTAAACCGCAGCAGGTGATACTGCTCTCACCGATGATCGGCGTGACGGCCTTTGCGCGCTTTGCCGGTTTCGCCGGGTTACCGGCGCTGCTGCCGGCGTTTGCCAAAGCGGCGTGGCTGAATATCTCTCCGGAATATAACCCGTACAAATATAACTCGTTCCCGGTGAACGCCGCCCGCCAGTCATGGCTTTTGACGAAGGCCCTGCAGGAGCAAATCGGCCGCGAGGCGCGGGAGAACAGGCTGGCAAATTTGCCGCCGATCCTGGCGTTCCAGTCGGTCATGGATTCCACGGTCAGCACCCGCGCGGTGGTGACCGGCCTGTTTGACCAGCTTTCGGCAAACGGCAGCGAGCTGGTGGTGTTTGACATCAACCAGGCGGCGAGCTTCCGCCCGCTGTTCAAACCGTCGTCGTGGACGGCAACCTCGGCGCTGCTGCAGGTTGCGAAGAGGCGTTACGGTGTCACCATTATTACCAATGCGGACGCACACAGCTTCTCGACGGTGGCGAAAATCACTCCGGCAGGCAGCACCCGGGAGACGGTCGTGCCGCTTGCGCAGTCCTGGCCGCAGGATGTCTATTCCCTGTCGCACGTTGCGGTGCCGTTCCCGCCGGATGACGATCTCTATGGCCGTGAGCCTCGGGTGAAAAACCGCTACGGTATCAGCCTGGGGACGATTGCGCTCTGGGGCGAAACCTCCGTGTTGAGCGTCGGGAAAGAGGCGCTTATGCGGGTCACCTCGAATCCGTTTTACGACTACATGCAGGGGCGGATAGACAGCCGAATTGGCAGCGGGGAAAAGTAACGTTCCCCTGCGGTGTGAATATGTTAGGTCGCATTGATTAAGTATGTTAAATAGTAGCTTCAAGGCACCTCTCTTTCTCATCGGAACCCATTTTTGTGCTGACGACTCTGATTTACCGAAGCCAGTTGAATTTATCCCGCCCCTCCACCGAGCTGCGGGAACTGGTGGAGCGCGCCCGGATCCGCAATGCCAGTCTGAATATCACCGGGGTTCTGCTCGCAAAAGGCAGCGACGTGCTGCAAATACTCGAAGGGTCGGAAGAGAGCGTGCTTAAGCTGTTCCATAAAATCCGTGACGACAAGCGGCACAGTGGAGTGGTAGAGCTGATGCGGGACTATGGCCCGCGCAGGCGCTTTGAAAACGTCGGTATGCTGCTGTTCGATCTGCAGACGCAGTCACCGAAAGAGGTGCTGCAGTCGGTTCTGAATTACAGCAAGCTGGACAGCTATCTCACATCCGATGACCGGGTGTTCAAATTTATCCAGACGTTTATCACGGGTAAACGTCCGGCCCTGTCGGGTGCACGCTACGTACCTGAAAAATGGACGCTTTCACCCGAGGTGTTGCCCTTTGGCGAACACCTGGGGCTGATGGCCAACCAAACCTGTCAGTTTGCGCTCCAGCCCATTGTTGAGCCCTCGGAAGGGAAGATCAGTTCGCTTGAAGCCCTTATTCGCGGCAACGAAGGCGGCAGCCCGGAGCATTTCTTCAGCGCCCTCGACCCGGACAAAATCTACGAAGTCGATCTCCAGACGAAAGCGTATGCCTTTGCTCTCGCGGAAAAGCTGGGCATTGGCAGCCATAAGATTGCGGTAAACCTGCTGCCGATGTCGCTGGTGAATGTCCCCAACGCCGTGGAATTTCTGGTCAGCGAGATAAAAAAACATGGCCTTCAGCCGGAGCAGGTAGTCATTGAAGTGACGGAAAACGAGATGATCTCCGGCTTCAACCAGTTTAATAGCGCCATCAAGCAGCTTCGCGGTGAGGGGATTGGCCTGGCGATCGATGATTTCGGTTCCGGCTATGCTGGTCTTTCGCTGCTGACCCGCTTCCAGCCGGATAAAATTAAGATTGACCGGGAGATAGTCAGCGATATCCACCTCAGCGGCCCGAACCAGGCGATTGTGCGCTCCATCGTCAGCTGTTGCTCCGATCTCGAAATTACCCTGGTGGCCGAAGGAATCGAGAAGATAGAGGAGTGGTGCTGGCTCGAGTCTGCCGGGATCCGCCGCTTCCAGGGCTTTCTGTTTGCCCGCCCGCAGCTTAATGGCGTCGGTGATATTTACTGGCCGCATCTGGTGCGTTAGCCAATTTTCCTCCCGCGTTATTTCCCCTTCGCCCTGCCTGTGCTTAAATAGCTAAAACGGTTTAACATGGTTTAGCTACGAGGATCACATGAAAAAAATCTGGGTACTTGGCGATGCGGTGGTGGATTTGCTGCCCGATGGAGAAGGCAGATTGCTGCAGTGTCCCGGCGGCGCACCGGCAAACGTTGCGGTCGGTATTGCCCGGCTGGGCGGCCAGAGCGCCTTTATCGGCAGGGTTGGCGACGATCCCTTCGGGCGCTTTATGGCGAAAACTCTCGCTGACGAAAAGGTTGACGTGAAGTCTATGCGCCTTGATCCGGCGCACCGCACCTCAACGGTGGTGGTCGATCTGGATGACCAGGGCGAACGCTCGTTTACCTTTATGGTGCGCCCGAGCGCCGATCTGTTTCTCGAATCCGCCGATCTGCCGACGTTCAGCGCCGGGGAGTGGCTGCACGTCTGTTCCATCGCATTAAGCGCAGAGCCGAGCCGTTCTGCGACGTTTGAGGCGATGGCCACCATCCGCGAGGCGGGCGGTTACGTCAGCTTCGACCCCAATATTCGCCCGGATCTCTGGCCGGATGAGAACGCGCTGCGTCGCTGCCTGGAACAGGCCCTGCAGAGCGCCGACGTGGTGAAACTCTCCGTCGAAGAGCTGGCGTTTTTAACCGGAAATGTCGAGGTAAACGTCGGTCTGGACGCGCTGATGGCGCGCTGTCCGGCGCGTCTGGTGCTGGTCACCCAGGGAAAAGAGGGGGTGATCGCCTGGCATGATGGCACCGTGAAGCACTATCCGGCAACGCCCGTCGAGTGTGTCGATACCACCGGCGCGGGCGATGCCTTCGTCGCCGGACTGCTCTTCGGACTGGCCGCCGGGCAGGACCTGACGCCGGTCATCGCCTTAGCCCAGCGCTGCGGCGCATTAGCCACCACGGCCAAAGGGGCAATGACCGCATTGCCGTGGCAGCACGATTTGTAATTCCTTCCTTCACTGGCCGCCATCCGGCGGCCTGAATTGTCGCCTCGATCACACTTACTAAAACGGTTTAGCAAAAAAGATTGCCGATCCAAAATTCAGAGGTTTAGTATCAGCAGCCTAAACCGGTTTAGCAATTTAGCACGTTTAATGACTTCTTTTAGGGATGCGACAAAATGTATAAAAAACGCAGACTTGCCGTGATGATAGGCATGCTGGCCGGAAGTACCTCTGTTTTTGCCCAGTCGGATATGACAAGTATCGAAGCGCGTCTTGCCGCGATGGAGCAGCGCCTCCAGGCTGCGGAAACGCGTGCGCAGGTGGCTGAGAAACGCGCCACGGATGCGGAACAAAAAACGCAGCAGCTGGTGGCCGCGCAGCAGCAGACGCAAACGACAGCCCAGGCGGTGGCGCAGCGCACCACCGCACTGGAGAAGAAGGCGGATCAAAGCAGCGGATTTGAGTTCCACGGCTACGCCCGTTCGGGTCTGCTGATGAACGATGCGGCCTCCAGCAGCAAAAGCGGTCCTTATCTGACCCCGGCCGGAGAAACCGGCGGCGCGGTAGGGCGTCTGGGTAACGAAGCCGACACCTACGTCGAGCTGAACCTGGAGCACAAGCAAACTCTGGATAATGGCGCCACCACGCGCTTTAAAGCGATGCTGGCCGACGGTCAGCGGACCTATAACGACTGGTCAGCCGATACCAGCGATCTTAATATTCGCCAGGCCTTCGCGGAGCTGGGCAACCTGCCTGATTTTACCGGCGCGCTGAAGGGCAGCACCTTCTGGGCGGGTAAACGCTTCGACCGCGACAACTTTGATATTCACTGGCTGGACTCCGACGTGGTGTTCCTGGCCGGTACCGGCGGCGGCGTCTACGACGTGAAATGGAACGAGTCGCTGCGCAGCAACTTCTCCATCTACGGCCGCAACTTCGGCAGCGTGGAGCAGACCGACAATAACGTTCAGAACTATATCCTCAGCATGAACCACTTCGCCGGACCGTTCCAGCTGATGGTGAGCGGCCTGCGGGCGAAGGATAACGACGACCGTAAAGACACCAACGGCGATCTCATCAAAACCGACGCCGCCAATACCGGCGTTCATGCACTGGTCGGGTTGCACAACGAGAGCTTCTACGGCCTGCGGGAAGGGACAGCCAAAACGGCGCTGCTGTACGGTCACGGGCTGGGTGCGGAAGTGAAAAGCATCGGTTCCGACGGCGCGCTGCTGTCTGAGGCGGATACCTGGCGCTTCGCAAGTTACGGTGTCACGCCAGTCGGCGGCGGCTGGAGCGTTGCGCCCGCCGTACTGGCGCAGAGCAGTAAAGATCGCTACGTCAGGGGCGATAGCTATGAGTGGGTGACGCTTAACACCCGCCTGATTAAAGAAGTGACGCAGAACTTCGCCCTGGCGTTTGAGGGAAGCTATCAGTACATGGATTTAAATCCGGAAGGCTATAAGGACCGCAACGCCGTCAACGGCAGTTTCTACAAGCTGACCTTTGCGCCGACGTTAAAAGCGAGCAAAATCGGCGATTTCTTCAGCCGTCCGGAGCTGCGCCTGTTTGCCACCTGGATGGACTGGAGCAGCAAACTGGATCATTACGCCAGCGATGATGCCTTTGGCAGCAGCGGCTTCAACGCCGGCGGGGAATGGAACTTTGGGGTCCAGATGGAAACCTGGTTTTAACCCATCACGCTCCCGCCCGGCGGGAGCGTTTCGCACATCATAAAAAGAAGTCAGGCAGAGGTATCTATGGATTTTAATCAAATCGCCCGCGAGCTTATTCCGCTGCTCGGTGGCAAGGAAAATATCGCCAGCGCGGCGCACTGCGCAACGCGTCTTCGTCTGGTGCTGGTTGATGACGCGCTTGCCGATCAGCAGGCGATCGGCAAGGTCGACGGCGTAAAAGGCTGTTTTCGTAACGCCGGACAGATGCAGGTGATTTTTGGCACGGGCGTGGTCAACAAGGTCTACGCCGCGTTTATTCAGGCGGCGGGGATTAGCGAATCCAGCAAGTCTGAGGCCGCGGACCTGGCGGCGCGCAAGCTGAACCCGTTCCAGCGCATTGCCCGTCTGCTCTCAAATATCTTTGTGCCGATCATTCCCGCGATTGTGGCATCCGGCCTGCTGATGGGCCTGCTCGGCATGGTGAAAACCTACGGCTGGGTCAATGCGGATAACGCCATCTACATCATGCTGGACATGTGCAGCTCCGCGGCGTTTATCATTCTGCCTATTCTGATCGGCTTTACCGCCGCGCGGGAATTTGGCGGTAACCCGTATCTCGGCGCGACGCTGGGCGGCATTCTGACCCACCCGGCGCTGACCAACGCCTGGGGCGTGGCGTCCGGCTTCCACACCATGAACTTCTTCGGCCTTGAGATTGCGATGATTGGCTATCAGGGCACGGTGTTCCCGGTGCTGCTGGCCGTCTGGTTTATGAGCATCGTGGAGAAAAACCTGCGCCGCGCTATCCCGGACGCGTTAGACCTGATCCTGACGCCGTTCCTCACCGTCGTTATCTCCGGCTTTATCGCCTTGCTGATTATCGGCCCGGCGGGGCGCGCGCTGGGCGACGGCATCTCCTTTATCCTGAGCACGTTAATTGAACACGCGGGCTGGCTGGCCGGGCTGCTGTTCGGCGGGCTTTACTCGGTGATTGTGATCACCGGTATTCACCACAGCTTCCACGCGATTGAAGCCGGGCTGCTGGGCAACCCGTCGATTGGCGTGAACTTCCTGCTGCCGATCTGGGCCATGGCGAACGTGGCGCAGGGCGGCGCCTGTCTGGCGGTGTGGTTCAAAACCAAAGATGCCAAAATCAAAGCCATTACCTTACCGTCGGCGTTCTCTGCGATGCTGGGCATCACCGAAGCGGCCATTTTTGGTATCAACCTGCGCTTTGTTAAGCCGTTTATCGCCGCGCTGATTGGCGGCGCGGTGGGCGGGGCCTGGGTAGTCTCAGTCCATGTGTACATGACCGCCGTTGGTTTGACCGCTATTCCGGGCATGGCCATCGTGCAGGCCAGCTCGCTGCTCAACTATATTATCGGTATGGTGATTGCCTTCGGCGTGGCGTTTACCGTCTCACTGCTGCTGAAATATAAAACGGACTCTGAATAATGACGTTACCTTCCCGCTGGCCTGCGATCCTGCAGGCCGTTATGAAAGGTCAGCCGCGGGCGCTTGCGGATAGCCACTATCCGCAGTGGCACCCCGCGCCGGTGACGGGGCTGATGAACGATCCCAACGGGTTTATCTGGTTTGCCGGCCGCTACCACCTGTTCTATCAGTGGAACCCGCTGGACTGCGAGCATCGGTTTAAATGCTGGGGGCACTGGAGCTCTGCGGACCTGGTGCACTGGCAGCACGAGCCGCTGGCGCTGATGCCGGATGAAGAGTATGACCGCAACGGCTGCTACTCCGGTAGCGCCGTGGATAACGATGGCGTTTTAACACTGTGCTATACCGGCAACGTCAAGTTCGATGACGGCAGCCGCACCGCCTGGCAGTGCCTCGCAGTGGAACAGCCGGACGGGACCTTTACGAAGCTGGGGCCGGTGCTGGCGCTGCCGGAAGGCTATACCGGCCACGTGCGCGACCCGAAGGTGTGGCAGCACGACGGGATGTGGTACATGGTGCTCGGCGCGCAGGATCTGCAAAAGCGCGGCAAGGTGCTGCTGTTTAAGTCAGCCGATTTGCACGCCTGGGCGTCCTGCGGTGAGATCGCCGGTCACGGGGTTAACGGCCTGACGGACGCGGGTTATATGTGGGAGTGTCCGGACCTGTTCGCGCTCGACGGAACGCACATCTTAATCAGCTGTCCGCAGGGGCTGGCGCGCGAGCCGCATCGCTATCTCAACACCTATCCGGCGACCTGGATGAGCGGGGCGTTTGACTATGCAAACGCCGCGTTCGATCACGGCGACCTGCACGAGCTGGACGCGGGCTTTGAGTTTTACGCTCCGCAAACGACGCTGGCGGAAGACGGCCGACGCATTCTGATCGGCTGGATGGGCGTACCGGACGGGGAAGAGATGCTTCAGCCAACCCGGGCGCACGGCTGGATGCATCAGATGACCTGCCCGCGCGAATTACGCTATCGCGACGGCAGGCTCTGGCAGACCCCGGCGCGCGAGCTGGCGGCGCTGCGTGAAGATGAGCAGCGCTGGCAGGGGCGCGCCAGCGAGGCGCCGGACCTGGACGCGACGCGCCTGGAGTTTGAGCTGGGCGCATCGCAGGTGAATGTCGATTTTGGCGGCGCGCTGCGTCTTACGGTCGATGAGCAGGGCATACGTCTTGAACGCGCGAGCCTGAAAACCGGTGAAACGCTGACCCGCTACTGGCAGGGCGACGTCACTCATTTACGCGTTCTCTGCGACCGCTCCAGCGTTGAAATCTTCATCAATCACGGTGAAGGGGTGATGAGCAGCCGCTATTTTCCTGACCATCCGGCCCGGGTGCGATTCGAAGGTGCGTCCGATATCACATTACGCTACTGGTCGCTGCGCGCCTGCATGATAGAATGAGGGTTTTGGCAGCCGGATCTAAGTCGTTGTGAGAAAAACAAAACGCGTCACCATTAAAGACATCGCGGAGCTGGCGGGTGTGTCAAAAGCCACCGCCAGCCTGGTCCTGAACGGGCGCAGCAAAGAGCTTCGCGTGGCGGAAGAGACGCGCGAGCGCGTGCTGGCGATTGCAAAAGAGCACCACTATCAGCCCAGCATTCACGCCCGGTCGCTGCGCGATAACCGCAGCCACACCATTGGTCTGGTGGTTCCGGAGATCACAAACTACGGTTTTGCCGTGTTTTCTCACGAGCTGGAAACGCTATGCCGCGAGGCGGGCGTTCAGCTGCTGATCTCCTGCAGCGATGAAAACCCGGGCCAGGAGACGGTGGTGGTGAACAACATGGTGGCGCGTCAGGTTGACGGGCTGATTGTGGCCTCCAGCATGCTTAACGATGCGGACTACCACAAGCTGAGCGAACAGCTGCCCGTTGTCCTGTTTGACCGCCACATCAACGACAGCGCGCTGCCGCTGGTGATCACCGATTCCATTACCCCGACGGCGGAACTGGTGGCCGACATTGCGCGCCAGCATCCTGATGAATTCTACTTCCTCGGCGGCCAGCCGCGCCTTTCTCCGACGCGCGACCGCCTGGAAGGGTTTAAGCAAGGTCTGCGAGAGGCCGGCGTGGAGCTGCGCCCCGAGTGGATCATTCACGGCAACTATCACCCGAGCTCCGGTTACGAGATGTTTGCTGAACTCTGCGCCCGTCTGGGGCGTCCGCCGAAAGCGCTGTTCGCCGCCGCCTGCGGGCTGCTGGAAGGGGTGCTGCGCTATATGGGCCAGCACAACCTGTTGCAAAGTGATATCAGGTTAGCCAGTTTTGACGATCATTATCTCTACGATTCGCTGACGATCCCGGTGGATACCATTCGTCAGGATAACCGCCAGCTGGCGTGGCACTGCTTTGATTTGATTAGCAAATTGATCGAAGGGGAGACGCCGCAGCCGTTGCAGCGCAAGCTCAATGCCACCCTGCAGCGACGCTATAAGCCAGCGAAATAGCCCGGTTCGATACTTCAATAACTTTAATTAATTTAAGTTTTGGAATGGCCGATAACCATAAGGAATAATTCTCCTTGAGGTATTGGTTTATGTCGTTGAAAAAGTCGTCCCTGATCGTCCTGTTCTCGCTGCTTTTCTTCTTTGTTGTCAGCACTGTGACCAGCGTTGGCCTCATCATTAAAAGTAATAATTCCCTGGATAACGTCAACAAAGAGATCCAGGTTGTGCTGTCCATTATTGACCCCATCAACCATAGCCGTACGCTGCGCGTGCGGGTGATGGAGTATGTGAAGATGGTGGAAGCGGGCAACTCGGCAGACGGAGCTGCAAAGCTAACCGCCGTGAAGGAGGCGCTGACCAAAGCGGACCACGCCTTTGCGGCCTTTATGGCTTCGCCGCGTCTGACGGATGAAGCGCCGCTGGTGACTGCCTATCAGGATGCCTGGCAAAACTA
The DNA here is from genome assembly GCF_020149545.1 of Enterobacter cloacae complex sp. ECL352. NCBI lineage: Bacteria > Pseudomonadati > Pseudomonadota > Gammaproteobacteria > Enterobacterales > Enterobacteriaceae > Enterobacter > Enterobacter cloacae complex sp. ECL352. The sequence continues at coordinate 63,558 of NZ_CP083709.1, read as the reverse complement.
CCGCAACCAGGGGCTGGCGCCGCTGATCGATGCCGCCGAGGCGCACGATGTGGCCAAATTTAACGCCCTGATCCCGGAAGTCTCCCGCCTCGACCGCCAGTACGAGATCGTTCTCGACCAGGTCCTTTCCGTCCACCAGAAATATGCCAAAAGCCTGAACGAGAATGCGAGCAGCAATTTCGTCTCTGGCCTGGCGATCATTGCCGCTATTGCCAGCCTGTTTGTGGTGGTGATTGTCGCCGTCAGCATGCTGATGAAGCGCTTTGTCTTTGCGCCGGTTAACCTGGCGCGCGAGCACTGCAGCCAGATTGCGGCGGGCAAGCTGGACGTTCCGGTACCGGTCAAGGGGAGCGCACATAACGAAATCGATCATCTCATGAGCTCAATGGAGCAGATGCGTCAGGCGCTGCTGGCGACCATCGCCCAGGTGCGCGATGCGAGCCATACCGTAACGCACGCGGCGCAGGAGATTGCCTCCGGGAATATCGACCTGGCGTCACGTACCGAGCAGCAGGCTTCGGCGTTAACCCAGACGGCAGCGAGCATGGAAGAGCTGAGCGCGACGGTGGCGAACAATACCGACAACGTTTACCAGGCCGGGAAACTGGTGCAGGACGCGGTGAAAAATGCCCACACCGGTGAAGCGGTGACCCGTGAAGTGATCGACACGATGAACACCATCGCGGCGAACTCGAAGCGTATCGAAGACATTACCAGCGTGATTAACAGCATCGCCTTCCAGACCAACATCCTGGCGCTGAACGCGGCGGTAGAAGCGGCGCGCGCGGGAACGCAGGGCCGCGGCTTTGCGGTCGTGGCCAGCGAAGTGCGCACCCTGGCGCAGAAAAGCGCGGTGGCGGCTAAGGACATCGAAAGCCTGATTGCGCAGTCGGTCTCCAGCGTGAAAAACGGTGCTGAGCTGGTGAGCCGCTCGGGCGAGGTGATTGACTCGATTATTTCGTCGGTGAATAAAGTGAATACGCTGATGGAGCAGATCTCCGTCGCCTCCGAAGAGCAGAGCCGCGGGATCAGCCAGGTCGGCCAGGCGGTGACCGAGATGGATGGCGTGACCCAGCAGAACGCCGCGCTGGTGCAGCAGTCCGCTGCGGCAGCGGCCTCGCTGGAAGAGCAGGCGCAGCAGCTTTCGCGGAGTATTTCGAGTTTTAGTTTGCCGGTGCAGGCTTGATTGTATGAGGGGGGCTCCGCAGGGAGCCTTTTATCTACTTAATGTGCGAAACTTTCCAAGTTGCTTTCCCATGAGGTCAGCCTGTAGACCTAATAGGACTGTTTTAATACCATTTATTATATTTCACATAAATAAAAGAAATAGCAATCACCCAAACGACGCTGAGTAAAGCAGCATAGTCCGGTATAAACCGGATAAAAAAATATATCCCAAGTACAATAAGTAACGCTGGCACCAGGTAAAAAAACGACTTCAAAAGCCATAAGATTGCTTGCTTCATTTTCGCAGTATCTCGTACAAAGCGTCACCTATCACTTGCTCGTTATTATCTCCGGAGTTTACCTGGTAGATAATTTCAGACATTTGCGGCTCGATTAAGAAATATAACATCTCAATATTTTCTTTATAAAGTGCCTGGTAGTACTGAGGATCCTGGAATTTGAGTCGATTAGCCGCAGATGCCGCTACCTGAGCCTTTGAGTAAAGTGTTGCACCATTAACGAACCAAGTCGAGAATGAGTTCACAAGCCTGATATGATTTTGCTTAAAATCCCTGCTGTTGATGATCAGATTCGCAAGGGTAAAGGAGAGGGCTAACTTGCTGGCTTTAGCAGAGGCATGCTCGGCAGCTTTACCCAATAAGTTATGGATATTAGTAATCAGGTCTTTACTCTTTTGTTCGCCCAGCCTATTAAGAGTTTTCCTAAAATAAATTTCAACCATGTCCAAAGTGACATCTTTTCTGTTGTAAATTTCACCTAAGGCAAGGACTAAGCGTTTATCTTCGCGCCACGTATCACGGCAAGCGTTACGATAATACTCGTCTGGCATCAGGCATGCACCGTAGCTAACCAGGCGCTGCGTTCCCTGTTTCACCTTTTCCAGAGTTGCCATATGGTCTTCATGCATGTCTCGAAGCGAGTTTGTTAGTGCAATAGCTAACCGTTTATTCGACTGCATTTTTAGTTGCAAATAGTTTTGTGCCATTTTATATAACCTTGCAGTATCATTATCTTATTATCATTGATCATGTTTGAGAAAGGGGCAACATCGAAAATGGGAAAGCGCAAGAGTGCTTTGGTTTATGTCCTGACCATCATTATATTTTTGCTTATTATTCCTGAGATCATTTTGCGTGTATGCACGTCCGAGCAACTTGGCCGTATCAGCGACTTCACCAGTTTAGGTGGCTTGTTAAATCCACTATTATCCTTGCTCATCTTCCTGGCACTGGTGTCAATCATACTGGCCGTTATTGCTATCGCACTGGCTAAGCGAATTCTTCGTACGAGATGATTTGCCTGCAAGCGACTCATAGCGCCCGCCAGCCGTTATCGCTATGAGTCCAAAATCGTCAGCCCAAAAATTTTTATTCCCCCAGCAATATTTCCCTCCCTCATCCGTCTACCTCATCACAAGCCATAATCAGTTACTGTAAACGAGGTAAACACCATGAGAGATTTTGATATGCACGACAGAGGTCATGGGCGCGGATTCGGTCGCCACCGTATGGGCAAGGGCTTAGTCATCGGCGCGGTGATTTTCATCGTGCTCGGCCTGCTGGTGATGACCCTGTGGAACGCCTTGCTCCCGGCCATCCTCGGCGTGAAGGCCATTGGCTTCTGGCAGGCGCTGGGCATTCTGGTGCTGAGCCGCATTCTGTTTGGCGGGCTGGGTTTCCGTCCGGGGATGTTTGGCGCGCACCGCCGGATGCACGAGCGCTGGATGAACATGACGCCCGAACAGCGCGAGGCGTTTATTCAGCAGCGTCGCGAAGGGTTTGGTCGCCACGGTCGCGGCCACTGCGGCTGGCACGGTCATCGTGACGATAAGCGCGAAGACGCCACGCCAAAAGCGCCGGAAGCAGAGTGAGCGAAATGAAAGCCGGGGAGGCGGGCGGATCCATGCTGATGTCGGCGCTCAATGCCTGCCGCGCCCGGCTGACAGCCTTCATTCGCGGACGGACCTCCGTTCGCGATGATGCCGACGACATTTTGCAGGAAGTCACCTATCAGCTGATGAAAGTGGAGCAGCCGGTCGAAAACGTCGCCGCCTGGCTGTTCCGCGCGGCGCGTAACGAGATGACCGACCGGGCGCGTAAAAAGCGCGAGGTGTCGCTCTCTGGCTATTTTACGGGAGAAGACGAAGAGGGGTTCCCGGAGGACGAGCTGGCCGAAACCCTGTTCGGCGTACCGCACACGCCGGAAGAGGAGTATCTCAAAACGCTGCTGTGGGAAGAACTGGGGCAGGCGCTGTCTGAACTGCCGCCGCCGCAGCGCGAGGTGTTTGAAAAGACCGAACTCCACGGCTACAGCATTAAAATGCTGGCAGAGGAGACGGGCGCCAGCGAGCAGGCGCTGTTATCCCGCAAGCACAAGGCGGTGCTGTTTCTGCGCACGCGGCTGCGGGACGTCTATGACGCGCTGACGGGCGAATAGCGGCGACAGACAAAACCTTACACTTCCGGCACTTGTAGATTCATCACTATCGTTTATGATCGGGGCGTCTCGTCACTCTGGAACGTTATGCGCAACCGTCAGCTCCTCGGAAAATGGCTTTTGATCGTCACCTGTCTCGCGATGGCGCTTTGCCTCGTGCAGCGTACGGTGATGCTTAACCATTTTTTACAGGGACTGGATCCGCAGATTTCACTGAGTGCAGATGCCCCGGCTCAAAGCGGCAATACTGAACAGCCCGGCCCGTCGCCCTGTCAGCTGGGCGCACACTCGCTGCTTTGCGCCCAGCCGCTGTTCTTCGACGGCGCGCTGCCGGCCATTATTATCTTCTTCGCGCTGCTGCAGCTGTTTATGCAAGGGCGGGCATTGGCTCCCGCAGAACAGCCCGTTCAGGCACCGCCTCCCCGAATACACCTTAAAAACTGCGTTTTCCGTGAATGAAAATCATCGTCCTCTCACGATAATTTTCACTGTTCACGGAGTAAAACATGGTTAACCTCTTCAGGGGATTCGTCTTCCTGTGGCTGTCCTGCATCGGCATTGTCCATGCGGCAGACACCGGCTGGCAGGTTTCCCAACAAAACGATCACGCCCGCATCCGCTTTCAGGCGGAAAGGGAACAAACGCACGTTAAAGGCCTGCTCACCGTTGAGCTAAAGCACGGCTGGAAAACCTACTGGCGATCGCCGGGCGAGGGCGGCGTCGCGCCAAAAATCGGCTGGCCGGAAGGCGTAACGGATAGCTGGTCCTGGCCGGTCCCGTCGCGCTTCGATATCTCCGGCATGACCACGCAGGGCTATCACGATAAGGTCACGATCCCGATTACGCTCAACGGAGTGAAGGGCGACACGCTCGACGGGACGCTCACGCTCTCGACGTGCAGTAACGTCTGCCTGCTGACGGACTACCCGCTACGCCTCGATTTTACCCAGCCGGTGGATGAGGGCTTCCGTAGCGAGTTCGAGCAGGCGATGCGCGCCGTGCCCGGTACGTCAGGCGTATCCAGGGATCTCTCCGCGTGGCTCGCTGGCGACAAGCTGGTGATTACCGGCACGTCGGACGGGAAGTGGGATAATCCGGGGATCTACTTTGACCCGCTGGAAGGTGACATTCTTCCCGGCGAGCCGGTCATCAAACACGACGGCAATACGCTTCGGGTGACGGTACCCGTGACCGACGAATGGGGAGACAAGCCCGCCTCGCTGAAGGGCAAGAGGCTGTCGTTTGTGCTGACCAATGGCGGTCACGCGCAGCAAACCACCATGACCGTTGGCGCGACGCCCGCAGCGCCCTCCTCGTCTGAAGGTATTGGCAAAATGGTGCTCTTTGCGCTGCTGGGCGGGCTTATCCTCAACCTGATGCCCTGCGTGCTGCCGGTCATGGGCATGAAGCTTAACAGCATCCTGCAGGCGGGATCGGACAGGCGCGCTATCAGGCTGCGCTTCCTCGCTACCAGCGCCGGGATCCTCACCTCCTTTATGCTGCTGGCGGGGATGGTGACGGCGCTGAAGCTGGCCGGGGCGTCGCTGGGGTGGGGCATTCAGTTCCAGAACCCGTGGTTTATTGGCCTGATGGTCGCCGTCACCTTCCTGTTTGCGCTGAACCTGTTTGGCGCGTTTGAGATGCTGCTGCCTTCCGCCGCCACGGGACGGCTGGCGACGGCAGGAGGATCCGGGATTGGCGGCAGCTTCTGCGAAGGGATGTTCGCCACGCTGCTGGCGACGCCGTGCTCCGCGCCGTTCCTCGGTACGGCGGTCGCCTTTGCCCTTGGCGCGCCGCTGCACTCTCTGTGGCTGATCTTCCTGATGCTCGGCGTGGGCATGAGCCTGCCGTGGCTGTTTGTCGCCCTGGTGCCGAAAACGGCCATGCTGCTGCCGAAACCCGGCCGCTGGATGAACACGCTAAAAGTCGTTCTGGGCCTGATGATGCTCGCCTCCAGCCTCTGGCTGGCAACATTGTTGAGCGTGCATCTGGGCGAGGCGGTCAGCCAGATTGTGATGCTGGTGCTTATCGCCGTCGCGCTGGCGCTGTTCGCGCTGAAGGGGCAAAAATCCTCACCGCTGTTCTGGCTCGTGGTGATCGCGCTGTCGGCGTTTGGTGGGTATCAGGCGCGCGGGCTGCTTAACGCGCCGCCTGCCGCTCCGGCACAAAATGCTGCTCAGACCATCCCGTGGCAACCGCTCAGCGAGGAGGCCATCCAGCAGGCGCTGGCGCAGGGAAAACGCGTGTTCGTGGATATCTCGGCGGACTGGTGCGTGACCTGCAAAGTTAACGAGCATCGGGTGCTGAATCAGCCGGACGTTATTGCCGCGCTGCGCCAGCCGGACGTGGTGGCCCTGCGCGGAGACTGGAGCCAGCCGTCCGCGTTTATCGCGGATTTTCTGGCGAAGCGAAACCGTTACGCCATTCCGTTTAACGCGGCGTATGGCCCCGGCCTGCCTGAGGGCGAAATCCTCTCGCCGCTGCTGGACAAGCGCACCCTCATCACCACCCTGAACAACGCAAAAGGCTAACTGTGTTATGAAAAAATTCCTTATTACGCTTCTGCTCCTGCTGGCGCCGGTTCAGGTGTTCGCTGCCCAGCCGCTGACGCCGGACCAGGAGCAGCGGGCGCAGAAGATCATCGCTGATTTCCTGTTTAACGATCCAAACTCTCCGCGCATCGGCGCGAAAAACCCCAAACTCACCCTGGTGGTGTTTACCGACTACAACTGTCCGTACTGTAAAAAATTCGATCCGTACCTGGAGAAGATCGTCGAAAAACACCCGGACGTGGCGGTAGTCTTTAAGTTTTTACCTTTCCGCTCGGAAAGTTCGCTAACCGCCGCGCGGGATGCGTTAACGCTCTGGCGTCAGGATCCGGGGCAGTTTATGAAGCTTAACCACACTCTGATGGCGAAGAAGGGCTACCACGATGACGCCAGCATTCAGGAGGCGCAGAGGCGGGCGGGCGTGAGCGTCACCGCGCCGGATGACGAGAGCCTGATGACGATCAAGCGCAGCCTGATCGTCGCGGAAAAAATGGGGATCCAGGGCACGCCCGCCACGCTCATCGGCGAGGGACTGCTGCCCGGCTGGGTGCCGTTTGAACAGTTCGACGAAATGGTCAGTGACGCACTGAAAAACCGCTAACCTGAAGGGGGCGGAATGCCCCCGACAAACCGGAGAGGGAAATGAAAAAATTACTGTTACTTTCAGCGCTGACGGCGTCAGGGCTGGCGCAGGCGGCTGAAGCCATACCGGACGTGGTGAAGCACTTCAGCGAGCAGCAGAACATTAAAATTATCAAGAAGCTGGATGCGCCCGGCGGCGCGCCCGCCTGGCTGGGGCAGTATCAGGACATGGGCGTGACGCTCTTTTTAACGCCGGACGGCAAGCACGTCATCTCAGGTTATCTGTACGATGACAAAGGGAAGAACCTCAGCGAGGGCTATTTCCAGAAAGAGATCTACGCCCCGATGGGACGCGAAATGTGGAAGAACCTCAACGCGGCGCATCCCCTGAAGGAAGGGGCGAATAACGCCCCGCGTAAGGTATTTGTGTTTGCCGATCCGTTCTGTCCTTACTGCAAGCAGTTCTGGGCCGAAGCGCAGCCGTGGGTGAAGGCGGGCAAGGTGCAGCTCAACACGCTGCTGGTGGCGTTTCTCAACCCCAACAGCGGACGCAACGCCTCAGCGATTCTGAATGCGAAAGATCCGGTTTCGGCCTGGCGCGAATACGAGCTTTCAGGTGGCAAAAAATTACCGAAGCCAGAGGGCGAGGCTTCCCGTGAAACGGTAGCAATCCTGCAGAAGCACCAGACGCTGATGGACAGCCTGGGCGCTAACGCCACGCCGGCCATTTACTATCTGAATGCGGAAAATGAGCTGCAGCAGGTGGTCGGTATGCCGGATGCGCAGCAGCTTGAGGCGATGTTCGGGCCGAAGCCGTAAAAAAACAGGCAGAAACGGGGCGTTTCTGCCTGATGGCATTTAGCTTCCCCAGCGTCCTTTCAGGTAGTTCACCGCCTGCTGGGTCTGCGGCTGGTTCAGGTAATCTTCCCGGAACAGGATGGTGCCGTTGACGTTGGGCAGCGAATCGTTGAGATCGAGCTGTTTTTTCAGCTCCGGCACGCCGCCCTGAACCGTCCAGTCCGGCTCGTTTCTCGACGGCTCGCCCACCTTGTAGAACGCAATGCCGATATACAGGCGAGTGTGGGTCGGCTTCACGACGTCGGCCCACCATTTGGTCAGCACGTCGTAGCGCGCGGCGTCCCGGGAGAAGGGCCAGTAAATCTGCGGAGCGATGTAGTCGAGCAGGCCCTGCTGAACCCACTGCCGCGTATCGGCGTAGGATTCATCGTAGGCCGCGGCGCCGCGGGTGTCCGAGCCTGCCGGGTCAAACGAACGGTTACGCCACACGCCCGCCGGGCTGACGCCAAACTCAACGTGGGGCCTGGTCTGTTTAATCGCGCGGGAAACCTGGACGATCAGCTGCTGCGTATTGTGTCTACGCCAGTCTGCCTTTGAGGCAAATCCCTGACCGTACTGCCGCCAGGTCTGCGAATCATTGAGCGCGGACCCCGGTGATTCGGCGTAAAAGTAATCATCGAACTGCATGCCGTCTACCGCGTAGTTCGCCACCACTTCGGTCACCACTTTGGTTATCCAGTCGCGCACTTCCGGAATGCCGGGGTCGAGCACAAAGCGATCGCCCGAGATGCGCACCCACTCCGGGTGCTGGACATAGACGCTGGACGGGGTCTGATAGGCGGTCCGGTTCAGGGCGGCGATGGTGGACGGTTTGGTGTTAGTCGACACGCGGTACGGGTTGAACCAGGCATGCACTTTCATGCCGCGCTTGTGCGCTTCATCCAGCATAAACTGCAGCGGATCGTATCCCGGATACTCGCCGATGTTGCCCGTCAGCATATCCGACCACGGCAAAATTTTTGATGACCAGAGGGCCGTGCTGTCCGGCTTCACCTGGAAAAACACCGTGTTAATGCCGAGGCGCTTAAGGTTGTCGAGCTTGCTTGTCAGCGCCTGCTTTTGCATCGCGATGCGCTGGTCCGCGCTGCGGCCGTTCACCGAGGCCACCGGCGGCCAGTCGAGACGCGAGACGGTCGCCAGCCAGATCCCGCGCATCGGCTCGTTTGCCTGCTGCGTCGGTTTGCTCGCGGTGGGAAGAGGGGTAACCAGTGATTTTGGCGGTTTGGAGGAGCAGCTCACAAGTAAAAGCGCGCAGGCAGCCAGCGCACCAATCCGTTTTACGTGTCGCGTCATTTGCGTATTAGCTCTTGATAATCCGACTGTTGGCCCAAGGATTAAACGCGGGCGCCGCCTGTTCTGTGCTTACCTCATCGTTGAGGGAGTCCAGATACAGGGCTTCCACTTCCGCGCGCGCCCACGGGGTGCGGCGCAGAAATTTCAGGCTCGATTTAACGCTGGGATCTTTTCTGAAACAGTTAATTTTGATTCGGTCGCCCAGTTCGCTCCAGCCGTATTTTGCCACCAGGGCATTGACCATCATCTCCAGCGTTACGCCATGCAAAGGATCTTTGGAAATATGTGCAGTCATAGGTGTCCGGATGTCTCAATGTTTGTGGGGGCAGGGTTTCCGGTGAAAGGGTACAAGAAAGCAGGGGAAGCGGCAATAATATCAAGATCCCCCTTTTTTTGGGCATTAGTTCTCTTCTAACTATTTGTATAATCAATAGAGTAACAATGAAAAACAGGTATACCGATGACGCATAATCAGGTGCTGGGAATCGATCTCGGGACAACGAACAGCGCGGTCAGCGTTTGGCTTGAGGGGCGGCCAGTGCTGGTTACGAATAAAATTGGTGAGGTTCTGACCCCTTCAGTCGTGGGTCTTGATGATGACGGCAATATCCTGACAGGCCGTCCTGCCCGGGATCGTTTACAAACTCATCCGCATCTCACGCAGGCGAGCTTTAAGCGTTTCATGGGGACAGACATCCAGCTTCCGCTTGGGCTAAGGCAATTTCGTGCGGAGGAGTTATCTGCTCTGCTGCTTCGCCAGTTGAAAGAGGATGCTGAAGCCTGGCTTGGCCAGGCTATATCCGATGCGATCATCACCGTTCCGGCTTATTTTAATGATGTACAACGACGGGCGGTAAAAAATGCTGCCAGCCTGGCCGGCCTGAATGCCATCCGCCTTTTAAACGAACCTACCGCAGCTTCTCTTGCTTTTGGGTTACTGGAAAACAGAGAACAAAAATATCTCACTTTCGATCTTGGCGGTGGGACATTCGATGTATCCATTATTGATATGTTTGAGGGCGTGGTGGAAGTCCGTGCCAGCAGCGGAGACGTACACTTAGGTGGAGATGATTTTTCGGATGCCATTCTGCAATGGATGTTGCAACAACACCCGGCTCTAAAAGCAGCCCCCGATACGGTGAGGGCCGAGCTGCTGGCGAAAGCCGAAAGCATGAAACTGACGCTTAGCCAGCATGCACAGGCCGAGGTCACTCTATGCTGGAATGATACGGAGTGGCGATGGTTAATGAATGAAGAGCAATTTGCCCAGTGCTGCAAACCGCTTTTAAATCGGCTTCAACATCCTGTTCAGCAGGCGCTCAATGATGCGCGTTTCTCCGTGCGCGATCTGGACCATATCCTTCTGGTGGGAGGGGCGACGCGCATGCCACTCGTCCGCCAGACTGTCGCGCGACTTTTTGGTCGCTTCCCACGTCACGATCTTCATCCCGACGAAGCCGTAGCCCTTGGTGCTGGCGTTCAGGCCGGTATGGTCATGTCTGATGTCGCCGTGGAGGATATCATTCTCACGGACGTGATGCCTTTTTCTCTGGGTGTTGAAGTTGCCAGGCGGAGTTCGGAGCGTCTTGAGACGGGATTTTTCCTGCCACTCATCGAACGAAATACCTTTCTACCCGTGAGTAAGATGGAGACAGTCAATACCGTTGAAGATAATCAACGCACTGTATTGCTGAAGATCTACCAGGGGGAGGCGCGCAAAGTTCGCGATAATATTTTTCTGGGTGAAATGAGTATTGATGTCCCACCTGCACCGGCGGGAGAGGTCTCTCTGGATGTCCGCTTTACCTATACCCTCGATGGTTTGCTGGAAGTCGAATGTCAGTGTCAGGGAAACCCCGCCATCTCAAGACGGATTATTGAAAAAGTGCCGGGGCAGATGAGCGATGAACAAATTGCCGAGAGTCTGCAAAAGCTCGCCGCACTCAAAATCCACCCTCGCGATCGTAAGGAAAACGTCGCGCTGTTGGCTCGCTGTTCGCGACTCTATGAACGGCTGCTGGGGGACGAGCGAGCCTGCATTGACCGGCTTACAACAGAATTTGAGTGGGCTCTTGAGAGTCAGGAGCCGCAGCGGATTGAACGTTCTGCACGAGAGGTTGAACTTTTTCTCAATAGCTACGAAGGGGTCAGGTAGATGAGCATCTGGCAAACTCTTGATATTGCTCCTACAGAGGATGAATCGGAAATTCGGCGAGCCTACGCACGCCAGTTAAAAAAGAATCGTCCTGATACCGACCCCACTGGTTACCAACGCCTACGGGAAGCCTTTGACGATGCAAAACGCTTAGCAAAGGAAGGCAAAGAGAAGGATCCACAACGTGTTTTAGTTGATGAACCAGCGGCAATGGTTGATCGTCAGGAAGAAACTGATGAACGCGTGACCGTTTTCTTACCAGAGCGCGAAGCGTTATATACGGAACAGGAAATATCTGCTCTGGCTTATAAGCTCGTCAACGAAGAAATATCCGGCATTGCTTCTCTCAAGCATCTCTCCGCCCGCATTAACGGGCGAGGAAGTCTTGAACAACAACGGCTTTTCAGTCAACGTCTTGCCGCTGCACTGGCTGAACAGGCTGGATTAACTGAAGCGCAACTTGATATCGTGGCGGAAATGCTGAACTGGCGGATACATGATTACGACTTTAGCCATATCATCCCGCTTTACCTTCAACACGCCATTAATCATCAGATCCGCCAAACTGAAATCCTCCGAGCCTGGCAGAAAATGGAGGCGGAAGGGAAGCAGGGATCATGGCGGGAGAGGCTGGCTATTAAGCTGCTCAGAAGTGAACGACCGAACGTACCTTTTTGGATACGATTATTGCCGGGTTTGATTGAAACTATGGCAACACGATATCAATACGTACTGCAATCTTTTCCGGAAATCCTCCCCCGGCTCAATCCTTTTATTCTGCAGTTCCTGCAGAGAGCACGATTAGGCCTCACATCGGCGGGTCTTTTCTTATTGGCATTCTGGGGTTTTCTTTTCAGCGCTATTTTACCCTCCACTGGGGGTATTACCCTCGTCAGTACCATTACAATTGCAACGCTTATTTTCTACCTTTACGTCAGCGATATGGTGTTGATAAGCGCCCATTCCAGACCCAGATTGCTCAGCGCTTTTTTAGGCATTGAGTTCCTGCTTTCACTCATTATTATTCAGTGGTTCTTTGGCGGACTCTATTTTGCTGCTCTTTCGGCCATTACTACACCCGGTCTGGGGCCACCACTCCTGATGACGGCGATCTTTTTGCTGCTGTCGGCGATAGCCGTATGGGCAGTGTGGCCGAATCGAAAAGTACCGGCGATCCGCTTGCCCGGAATTATCATGAGCAGGCTCTTTTCCAGTCCATGGCGGATCCTTGAGGTGATGAATTTCGCCTGGTATAGCTTTATCTGGCTTTTCATTCATTACTTTATTTGTGCTGCGGTTATGGCGGCGCTGATTAATCAGTTTAGTGAGAGATGAATTAAATATGGCGCTCTAATAATAAAAGGTCACCCGGCTTAAGCCAGAGTGACCTTATTAAATTTTCAGCTATTTATTTCTTATCAGCGAACAGCTCCGGCGCCCACGGACGCGGATCCACCTCCATAAACGGCGCGCGCTCGAAGCGGTCCTTCAGCGCCCACGGCACCGTGCAGTCGAAGATGGTCTTGCAGGAGATGCCGTTTGCGCGAATTGAGGTGCTGTAATCCGGCGACTGGGACGGATCCAGCTGGTGGCCGCGGATCCCCGGAATATTGGTGATGCTGACATCGCCCTGCATGCGGGTGGTCATCGCCCACAGGATGTCGTCGCTGTCGAAAATATCCACGTCTTCGTCGACAAGAATGATGTTCTTCAGCTCCGAATAGGTGGCTAAGGCAATGAGCGCCGCCTGTCCCTGACGTCCTTCGTCTGACGGCTGGCGTTTTTTCACCTGCAGGATCCCGAGGAATTTACCGCCGCCCGCGGTATGCGCATAGACGTTTTGCAGGAAGCCCGGAATCGCCTCTTCAACGGCATTGCGGATGCTGGCTTCCGTCGGTAAACCGGCCAGGGTGGTATGCTCTTCTCCCGGTCCCACCAGCGTTTGCAGGATCGCGTGGTTTCGCATGGTCACGGCTTTCACTTTGATCACGGGCAGGGACGGGTTCGCCTCGCCGCAGTAGCCCGGGAACTCCGGCATCGCGTGGCCGGTATTGGTGTGCTGATCTTCTCTTACGCGCACGCCCGGAAGCAGTTCGCCCTCAATGATGATTTCCGCCCGCGCGATCGCTTTCTCTTTTACCGCCACGCCCTGTACCAGTTCGACCGGCTGCTGGCGCAGCGCCCCGGCGACGCCCAGCTCGTTGTAGCCAAACGGCGTGGTGGGCGCCTCAAAGCACGCGCCGATATAGATGGCGGGATCGAGCCCCATATTGATCGTCACCGGCAGCGGTTTTCCGGCTTCTTCCGCCTTTTTGCGGAAGACTTCGATATGCCGACCGGCGGCAAGGAACATGGAAAGCTCGTCGCGCTCCTGAACGCAGAGGCGGTGGATGGTGACATCCGTCAGCGAACTGTCTTCCGGATCGCTCGCCAGCACCAGCCCCAGACAGAAGAACGGGCCCGCATCAATCGGCGTGTTTGTGGGGGCCGGAAGAAGCTTGCGCAGGTCGAAGTCGTGGTCGTCAGCGTAGAAAACCTGTTCCTGGCAGGGCGCCTGCGAGGCCGGAACGACAACCGGCGCAACCGGCTTTTTCACCGCCTGGCCGACGTGTTTTGCGAGTTCAGAGGGCTCGCAGCCCAGAAGGAGCGCCGCACGCTCGCGGCTGCCGTGCATGCCCACCAGGATGCGGGAGCCCGGATAGCCCTTCACGCTGTTGAACATCATGGCCGGGCCTGTACGCGTTGGACGTTTTACCGTGCCTCCCGCGCCGATATGACGGTAGACCCCCGCCAGCTCCGCGTTGGGATCGACCGGATAATCGGTTTCAAGATACTGCCCTTCGTGGCGCTGAAGCAGGGCGATGGCGCTGCGGAGATCGTTGATCGGGTTTTCCATATTTTCCTCCCTCGTTTGAATACCTCCATTTTTATGGCAATGACCAATAGCATCAATTGCATCATTACTGCTAAATTGATAATTAAATTCATATCAAAAAAGGAAGCGTTCCGTGCAGTTTCGTCAGATGCGCCATTTCATCGTGGTGGCCGAAGAGCTCCACATGCACCGGGCCGCCGAGCGTCTGAACATGGCGCAACCGGCCCTGAGCCAGCAGATAAAGGCGCTGGAAGAACGTTTAGGCGTCACGCTCTTTAGCCGGGCGAACCGCCGCTTAACCCTGACGCCCGCAGGTGAAGCGTTTCTGGTGAAAGCCAGGCTCGCCATCTCCCTGACCGAGCAGGCGGTTCTGGACGCCAGGCAAACGGCACGGGGCGAGCAGGGGGTATTAAACCTGGGGTGCGTGTCGAGCGCGATGTTCGACGGCAGGCTGCCCGCCGCGCTGCGCCAGATGCATACGCGCTGGCCGGCCATTACCATGTCGCTGGTGACGGGAAACGTGCAGACGCTCTACGCGGCCGTGCAGAGCAACCAGCTCGATGTGGCTATTATCCGGGCGCCGCTGCCGTCGCTGCCTGACGATCTGCAAAGCCGTCCATTCACGTCAGAGAAAACGGTACTTGCGCTGTATCGTCAGCATCCGCTGGCGGGATCTTCCGCGCTGACGCTTTCGTCGGTGAAGGACGAAAAATGGATCTCCCTGCGCGACCCGGAGGGAATGGGGCTGGAACAGTACTTTTATGACGCCTGCAGCGGGGCGGGCTTTCAGCCGGACGTGGTGCAAAACGCGACCGACGTGCCCACCGTGATAAGCCTGGTCTCGGCGGGATTTGGGCTGGCGCTGCTTCCCGCATCGGCAAAGGCGGTGAGCGTTGAGAACGTGGTTTACGTGGACATCCTCGACCGGCTCCGTGAAAGCGAGCTGACGCTGGTTTGTCACCGGATTATCCGATCAGAAGTGCTTAAAAAGTTTCTGGTTACCCTCGATCAGACCTGACGCCCGGCGGCCTGCAGCAGCTGCTCGCGCAGCCAGGCATTCGCCGGATCCTGGCTGTTTTTCGGGTGCCAGTACATGTAGATGGTAATCGGCTGGAGCGGCAGCGGCGGCGCAAAGAGATCCAGCGTGCCGGCAAACCGTTTCAGCATCCGCTCCGGCAGGGTGCACGCCAGGTCGGTACCGGCAACAAGCGCAGGCGCCACGGCGTAGCTCTGCGTGGACATCGCGACGTGCCGCTGGTAGCCCAGCCCGGCCAGGGTTTGATCGACAAAGCCGGTAAACGGATCTCCCGCCGATGACACCACCAGATGAGAAAGCGCGCAGTAGCTTTCCAGGTCTAACGCTCCGGTCCCGCGCGGATGGCCTTTACGCTGGGCGGTGGCAAACGCATCGTCGAGCAGTTTGCGCCTCACCCAGCCGTCATGGGCGCCCGCGCTCACGCCGATGTAGATATCCACATCTCCGTTTTCAAGCTGCTGCGGCAGTTCGGACATCTGTGGCAGGGCGAAGCGCAGGCGAATACCTGGAGCTTCGGTACCCACCTGGTTAAGCAGCCCTGTGCCCAGCATCAGCGCCGGGTTTTCGTGCAGCGCGATAACAAAGGTCCGGGTGCTGGTCTGGGCATCAAACGTGGTGGGAGAAAACATCGCGCTGATGCCGCGCAGCACGCTCTCCACCTGCGGCTTAAGCGCTTCCGCTCGCGGCGTCGGTAGCACCCCACGTCCATGTGGGGAGGGAATAAACAGCGGTTCGCCAAACAGCGTTCGCAGACGCGCCAGACGAGCGGACAGCGCGGGCTGGCTGATGCCCAGCCGCGCAGCCGCATGGGTGATATTCCTGTCCTGAAGCAGGGCGTCCAGGGTCAGGAGCAGGTCGATGTCCATGTCAGAGACGGGCGTCATTTTATTTCGCGCTGCCGGCGTCCCGGTTGGTATAGGTCACAGGGACCCAGGCATAGCCGCCGTTTTCGCCTTTGGTGACATAGCCGATACCCGGGAACGGCAGATGGGGCGCGGCAACCAGGTCTTTATTTTTCACAAAGTCCGCAAACGCGTGTTCGCGCACGCTTGCGGCTTTGTTCTGATCTTCATCGTAGGTAATGGTCACGTCAGGCTGCGGGAACTGAACCGCCGCGGCATGAATGATGTCGCCGACAAAGGTGATCTTCTCGCCGTTGCTTGTCAGCGTGTAGAAGGCTGAACCCGGCGTATGGCCGGGATGAACCGTGCCGGTCAGCCCGGGGAGAATCTCAGATGTGCCGCTAAACGGCACCACTTTACCGGCGTCAAGATAGGGTTTTAAGGTTTTCTGCGCGACGTCAAAGTAGTTCTTGCCGTAGCCGGTTTTTTTCTGATTCTCGTCGTTAAAGAAAAAGTCGACGTCCGGTTTGCCAACGAAAACGCGCGCGTTGCTGAACACCACCTTGCCGTCTTTCACCAGGCCGCCCGCGTGATCGGAGTGGGCGTGGGTCAGCAGGACTTCAGTAATGTCCTCGGGTTTAATCCCCTGGGTGGCGAGGCTCTCAATCAGACGTCCGCCGTTGCCGGGGCCAAAGAGCTGGCCTGAGCCCGTATCCACCAGAATTTTATGTCCGGGCATCGCAATCAGGAACGCGTTAATGGATACCTCAGGCGGGTTGGTCTGGAAATTTTTCGCGAGCAGCGCATCGATTTTTTGCGGCGTTGTCCGGCGCAGCAGCTTGTGCAGATCCTGCGCGACGGTCCCGTCGGTAAACGAGGTGACCAGAACGTCGCCGACCTGAACGCTGTATCCGCCCGCCGGTTGTTTAACGACGTGCTGGGGCGTCTCTGCCGACGCCTGCAGCGCAGGGTAGAAAAGCAATGAACTGGAAATCAGCGTAGAAAGAGCAAGTTTTTTCACGGTAAGCATACGAGTCTCCTTTGAAAGCACTCATCTTACTTCTTCGTAAAATTATAAGAACCTGCCCAGAAATGATAGGACCTATAAACGCAGTGGATAGCACAACGCAGAAGCCGGGTGGCGATGCTGCCTTTCCCGGCCCGTAAAATCTTATTTTTTCAGCGGCGCGTTCCAGCTGTCCGGCGTGGCTTTGGACCAGGAGCCATAAGCGGCATTTGGCAGCACAATCCAGTCGTTTCCGAAGTGTTCCGCGCTGGCTTCAACCAGCTCGCGCTGCTGCTCGCTCGGCTTTTTATTTTTAAACTGCACGGCGAAATCCGGCAGGCTGTCGCCAAACAGCATCACGATCTGCTGCTTTTTGAGGATGCTCTGGCGACGCTCTTCCTTGCTGACCGTGTCCAGAAGCACGCTTTCATCGGACACCTGCGGAAGTCCCAGGGCTTTTAACGTCCTGAGCGTATCGGCTTTATTTTCCTGCATACGGTCCGAAACATAATAGATACGGACCTTGCTTTGATTCACATGGTCAAGAAACGCCTTCGCGCCCGGAATTAAGCCGGGTTTGCCCTGTTTTTCCCAGTCGCTCCAGGTGTCCCATTTTGTATAGTCGTGACACTGCTCGGTGTCGCGCACCAGCAGAGGGGTGTTATCCAGCACCGTTTCATCCAGATCCATTACCACGGCGTAATTTTCAGGCGTTTTCAGCTCTTTTAACTTCTCGTTGAAACGCTCGGTGGCAAACCGATACGTCTGCAGCTGAAGAGCCACGATCTCTGCCGATTTCTGCTGATAGCGCAGCGCCATTTCGTACGCTTTGGGTTCACACAGCTCGCCCCCGGCGGCCGTCGCCGCGGCCGTTGCACTCAAAACAGGTAATGCCAGCAGTAATACCTTAGCCATTGAATTCACACTTTTTTCCTCAACACCCTGGTTAAAATCCCGAAAGCGTAATGAAATTCAATGACAGAAATATGAAGGCCGCACCGCTAGACCAGCATGTAATACCAGAACAGGGCGACTTCGTCCTTTTCCGGTAAGGCGTTGTAGAGATAACGATCGTATCCGCCCAGGGTAAACCCGTAGTTGCGGTAAAACAGACAGGCAGAGACGTTCACATTTTGTGTTTCAAGCCGTAATCCCGGCGCGTTTACGCTACGGGCCCAGACGTGCGCGGCGGCCATTAATTTTTGCGCGGCGCCGGTTCTGCGTTTCGTGCGCTCCACGGCAATGTAATCCACCGAGATAAACTTATTCCAGCCGATAGACGCGGTAATAAATCCGGCAATTTCCCCGTCATCCGTTTCGGCAATAAGAAATATGGCGTCCGGATTAACGCAGTGGTTTTCAAGGGTTTGGATATCGAGCTCGTAGGTTTTAATCCAGGGCACGGCGACGGCTTCGATATGCAAATCGCAGTGGATAAAGGGCTCTCGCGCAATGTGGCTAATGGTGAAAGAAAAGTCACAGCATTCAAGGCGAGCGAGGTCGGTATTGAGTCCTTTTCGAATCTGCATAGTCTTCCCGGTAGTGAGTTATTTCATAAAGAATAGACGAAGCGGTTAAATTCGCTGGCCTAACACACTTTTAATCCTGAACTAAGCTTGTACTTCGTTCCGCGTAAAATGTGGGTCATTCGAGGACAATGAATGGAATTCAGGACATTTCAAAAGCAGTGGGGTGCTGAGTTTATTTCCGATGACGTTGTACGTTTTCGCGTCTGGGCAGAAGGACAGAAAGAACTTACGCTACGTCTGGCCGCCGCCGACGTGCCGATGACGGCAGCTGGCGACGGCTGGTTTCAGGCAGACGTACCCGGCGTCACGCACGGTGCAGAATATCAATTTGTTCTGCAGGACGGCATGACGGTGCCCGACCCCGCCTCGCGCGCGCAAAAAGGCGACGTTAACGGCCCCTCCATCGTTATCGATCCCCAACGCTATCAGCCGGTCAACCGGGACTGGGCAGGGCGGCCGTGGGAAGATACGGTTATCTACGAGCTGCACATCGGCACGTTTACCCCGGAGGGCACCTTCCGGGCCGCCATCGACAAGCTGCCGTATCTGGCAGAGCTCGGTATTACCCAGCTTGAAGTGATGCCCGTCTCTCAGTTTGGCGGAACACGCGGCTGGGGGTATGACGGCGTGCTGCTGTACGCCCCGCACTCTGCCTACGGTACGCCGGAGGATTTCCACGCGTTTATCGACGCCGCGCACGGGCTGGGACTCTCCGTGGTGCTGGATATCGTGCTCAACCACTTCGGCCCGGAGGGGAACTATCTGCCGCTGCTGTCGCCCGCGTTTTTTGATGCACAGCGGATGACGCCGTGGGGCAACGGCATCGCTTACGAACGCGAGCCGGTAAGGCAGTACATTACCGATGCGCCCCTCTACTGGCTGACGGAGTACCGTCTGGACGGCCTGCGCTTTGATGCCATCGACCAGATTAAAGACGCCTCGGAGACGCACATTCTGGAGGAGATTGCCGCAAAAATCCGCGACGCGATCCCGCACCGTCACGTTCACCTGACCACGGAAGACAGCCGCAACGTGATTTTCCTGCATCCGCGCGATGAACAGGGCAACACGCCGCTGTTCACCGCCGAGTGGAATGATGACTTCCACAACGCCGCCCACGTGTTTGCCACCGGCGAGACGCATGCGTACTACCAGGATTTTGCCTTTGAGCCGGAGAAAAAGTTCGCCCGGGCGCTGGCGGAAGGCTTTGTCTACCAGGGCGAGATTTCGCTGCAAACCGGCGAATCCCGCGGGGTGGAGTGCCAGACGCAGCCGCCGCAGTTCTTCGTCGATTTTATTCAAAACCACGATCAGACCGGGAATCGCGCCCAGGGCGAACGGCTTATCACCCTGGCCGGAGCCGACAAGACGCGGGTGCTGCTTGCCGCGCTGCTGCTTTCCCCCCATATCCCGCTGCTGTTTATGGGCGAGGAGTTTGGGGAAACGCACCCGTTCCTGTTTTTCACCGATTTTCACGGCGATCTGGCAAAGGCGGTGCGGGAAGGGCGCGCAAAAGAGTTTACCGGCCATGCCGGGCACGATGAAACCGTCCCGGATCCGAACGACGTGAACACGTTTATCCGTTCAAAACTCGACTGGAATAAGATTGCCACCGACGAAGGCAAAACGTGGCTGCGCTTCACGCGCCACCTGCTGACGCTGCGTCATCGCCATATCGTTCCGCTTCTGCGTCATGGCGGCGCCGTTGAGGGCAAGATAATCAAGACCGCGCCCGGCATGGTGGCGGTGAGCTGGCATTTCACGTCGGGGACGCTCTCTCTGGCGCTGAATATCGGTAGTAAGCCCGCCGCGCTGCCCGATCTTGCGGGTGAGACGCGCTTTGCCTGGCCGGAAGTCACTGACGTTTTACCGCCGAACGGTATTGTCGTTCGCTTTGCTGATGGAGAAGCATCGTTATGATCCCTTCCGCCACGTACCGTATTCAGTTCCGTAATGGCATGACCTTCGACCGCGTTGCGGCGCTGGTGCCTTATCTGAAAGATCTTGGCATCAGCCATCTCTACGCGTCGCCCGTATTTACCGCCACAGCGGGTTCCACTCACGGCTATGACGTGACCAACCCGAATGAAATTGACCCCGCAATCGGCGGACGAGACGGTTTCGACCGCATGGCCACGGCGCTTAAGCAGGCCGGCATGGGGCTGATTCTGGACATTGTCCCGAACCATATGTCCACCTCGCTGGAAAACGGCTGGTGGCGGGACGTAATTGAATACGGCCAGCAGAGCCGCTATTTCCGCTATTTCGATATCGACGGGTCGCGCCCGCTAACGCTGCCGTTCCTCGGCGACACCTTTGAGGCGGAGCTGGAGAAGGGGGCCCTCACCCTGAAGCGTGACACCGTCACGGGAAAGGCCTCTCTGGTCTATTACGATACGGCGTATCCGCTCAACCCGGGCACATACAGCGAGGATAAGAGCATCGCTGAATTGCATGAAGCGCAAAGCTGGCGGCTGATGTCCTGGCGGGAAGCGCCGAAGCAGCTCTCGTGGCGGCGCTTCTTCGAGATCACCGGGCTGGTCGGCGTTCGGGTTGAAGACGAGCCGGTATTCGACGATACGCACCGGCTGATCCTGGAGCTGGTTCACGCTGGCGTGGTGGACGGCCTGCGAATCGACCACGTCGACGGCCTGGCCGATCCGCTGGGGTATCTGCAGCGCCTGCGGGAGAAAACCGGGCCCGACTGCTACATCACGGTTGAAAAAATCCTCGCGAAGGGAGAACAGCTCCCCGCCGACTGGCCGGTATCCGGCACCACCGGCTACGAGTTTATCGCCTCGCTGGCGGAAGTGCTGGTCGACGACGATAACCTGTCGCGCCTGGAGACCATCCACGACGAAACGCTGGGGTTAACGGTCGATCGCCACGCGGAACTGCGCGATGCCAAGGGCCTGATGACCGATCGCAATTTTGAGGGTGAATTCACCACGCTGCTTAACTTTGCTTACGATCTGGCCCGCCGCAATGAGGTTGCGCTACCGCGCGAGGATATCCGCCACGCGCTGCGCGAGCTGCTTATCGCCTTTCCGGTCTACCGCACCTACGGCACCCGGGAAGGATTAACCCCGCCGGACGTGGCGCTGCTTAACCGCGTGATCGCCAGCGTGGAGACGTCTGAAGCGGCGCTGAGCCTGATTGTGCGCATTCTTACCGGCGACCTGCCGGAAGATTGCCGCGAGTCCGCCGCGCTGTTCAGAACCCGCTTCCAGCAGCTTACCGGGCCGCTGATGGCGAAGTCCGTTGAAGACACGCTGTTCTTTCGCCACAACCTCGAGCTGGCGCTCAATGAAGTGGGCGCCGACCCGACGCCGCGCGCGTTTTCATTATCCCGCTTCCACCAGGAGATGCGCATTCGTCTCGCCCGACAGCCCGACGCGCTGCTGGGCACCTCCACGCACGATACCAAGCGCGGGGAAGACGCCCGGGCGCGTCTCTACACCCTGACGGAAGCGCCGGAACGCTGGGGGGAAAATCTGGCCCGCTGGCGACAGATGAACCAGACTCAGGTGCGTTTTCTCAATGACGGTACCGCGCCGAACGCTGCCGATACCTGGATGATCTATCAGGCGCTGGCGGGCGTCTGGCCCGCCACGCAGTCGCCGGACGACGCCGAAGGGCTTAAAGCACTCGACGCGCGATTCATCGGCTTCCTCGAGAAAGCGCTGCGCGAGGCAAAACAGCGCACCGACTGGATCGACAGCAACGAGAGCTATGAGAGCGTGGTGCTGAGCTACGCGCGGCACCTGCTTTCGCCGGACAACGTGCTGTTCCTGCAGGATTTTAGCGAGGCGATGCAGCCCTTTATCCGGGCCGGGCTGATGAACAGCCTCAGCCAGACGGTAATCAAGCTCACGGCTCCCGGCGTGCCGGATATCTATCAGGGCAGCGAGGCGCTTAACTTTAGCCTCGTCGACCCGGATAACCGGCGGGAGCCGGATTTCAACGCGCTGGTGCACAACCTCAGCGCGGCGGATGCCACGGTATTTGATAACCCGGCCTGCTGGCGAGACGGGCGCGTTAAGCAGTTCGTCACCGCCACGCTGCTGCGGCTGCGTCCGCATTACGACGCGCTATTCCGCTACGGCGACTGGCTGCCACTTAAGGTCTCCGGCGAGCGCGAGGAGAACCTGATTGTCTATGCGCGCGTTAAGGACGAGGAGGCGCTGATTGTCGCCGTGCCGCGTCTGGTTTTTGATGTCACCGATAATCATCAGCTGTGGGTCAATACCAGGGTCGCGATACCGGAAGAACTGGCCGGGAAACGCTATCGGGATCTGTTCAGCGGTGAGAGCCGCATTCTGCAAGAGACGCTGGATTTAACGTCAGAAAAGGGATGTGTACTGGTTCTGCTTACCTGCGAATAATCGTGGAGAACGAAAATGGCAAAGGATACTACGTTTGAAATTCGGGCCGGTCATGGCCAGCAGTTGGGGGCGAATTATGACGGGAAGGGCGTCAACTTCGCGCTGTTCTCCGCTCACGCCGAGCGGGTGGAGCTCTGTCTGTTTGACCCGTCCGGGAAAAACGAAATCGCCCGGCTGGAGCTGCCGGAATATACCCATGAGGTCTGGCACGACTATGTGCCGGACCTGAAGCCCGGCGCGCTGTACGGCTATCGCGTCTACGGCCCTTACGATCCGGAAAACGGTCACCGCTTTAACCCGCACAAGCTGCTTATCGACCCTTACGCCCGCGAACTGGTGGGCGATATCGACTGGAACGACGCCCATTTCGGCTATGAGCTGGGGAATGATGAACTGGATCTCAGCTTTGACACGCGCGACAGCGCGCCGTTCACGCCGAAGTGCAAGGTCATCGACCCGAACGCCTTTGACTGGCAGGACAACAGCCGGCCCAACGTGCCCTGGCCGCATACCGTCGTCTATGAGAGCCACGTGAAGGGCTTTACCCAGATGAACCCGGCCATTCCGCCGGAGCTGCGCGGCACGTTTGAGGGGATGGGACATAAAGCCTCGGTCGACTACATCAAGAGTCTTGGCATCACCTCGGTGGAGCTGCTGCCGGTGCACTGGTTCCCCGACGACCAGCACCTGCTCGACCGCGGCCTGAAGAACTTCTGGGGCTATAACACCCTCGGCTTTTTTGCTCCGGCGTCGCGCTACTACGGCCCGGCGGGGATCCAGGGCTTTCGCGACATGGTGCGCGCGTATCACGATGCGGGCATCGAGGTGATTCTGGACGTGGTGTACAACCATACGGCGGAAGGAAATGAGCTTGGCCCGACGCTTTCGTTTAAGGGGATTGATAACTACAGCTATTACCGCACCCTGCCGGACCAGCACCGGTACTACATCAACGACACCGGGACGGGAAACACGGTCAACACCTCGCACCCACGCGTGCTGCAGATGGTGATGGATTCGCTGCGCTACTGGGCGGAATCGATGCATATTGACGGTTTTCGTTTCGACCTGGGGACGATACTGGGCCGCGAGCCGGAAGGATTTGACCCGCGCGGCGGTTTCTTCGACGCCATGACTCAGGATCCGGTGTTATCAAGACTTAAGCTGATTGGTGAACCCTGGGACATCGGTCCCGGCGGGTATCAGGTTGGCGGTTTCCCGCCGGGCTGGGGTGAGTGGAACGACAAATACCGCGATACCGTACGCGAGTACTGGAAGGGCGATAACGTCTCCAACGACTTTGCCGCACGGCTGCTGGGATCCGGGGATCTGTACGACCTGCGCGGGCGTCGTCCGTGGGCCAGCGTCAACTTCATCACCGCTCACGACGGCTTTACGCTGAATGACCTGGTGTCGTACAACGAGAAGCATAACGCCGACAACGGCGAGGACAATAACGACGGGCATAACGATAATCGCTCGTACAACTATGGCGAAGAAGGGCCGACGGAGAACCCGGATATTATTGCCACCCGCGAACGGCAGAAGCGGAATTTCCTGACCACGCTGCTGTTTTCCCACGGCACGCCGATGCTGCTGGCGGGGGACGAGTTTGGCCGCACGCAGAAGGGCAATAACAACGGTTACTGCCAGGACAGCGAAATCTCGTGGATCGACTGGAACGGGATAACCGAAAACGACGCTGCGCTGCGCGAGTTTACCCGACGGCTCATTGACCTTCGCGCGCAACAGCCGCTGCTGCGCCGTGAAAGCTGGCGCGACGGGCTGGAGATCCGCTGGTTCAATGCCGGCGGCGGCCCGCAGCAGGCCGAGCAGTGGGATGAAGGCTCGACGCTCGGCGTCTCCATCAGCAGGCCCGATCTCAGGCAGGAGGACGGCATCTGGCACGACGTGCTGATGCTGTTCAACCCGTTTGAAGGGACCGTGCCGTTCCAGATCCCGCAGTTTGGCGAAGGGGGATGGGTGCTGGAGCTGTCTACGGCAGAGGACGCTGCCGCCGGGACAGCGTTCACCGACACCGTAGAGTACGAACTGGCCGGACGCAGTATTACTCTCTTCAGACGTCCTTAGCTTCAGAGTGATGCCGCCGCGCGGGCGGCGGTGTCATACAGGGAGGAGATCGTGCGTAACAGCTGCGCGGTTTCGCCAATCGACTTCCCGGCAATGCCGCTCTCCGCGTGGATTGCAATCAGACACGCCTCCCGCACGTCCCGGTACTTCATACACAACGCTTTCCCTTCCTCGGTAGTCGAGAAAAAGAGCTCTTTGCCCGCTTTCTCGCTCGTCACGTAGCCCGCTTTGACCAGCTTTTTCAGGGCGTAGGTCACCACGTGAGTATCTTCCACGTTAAGAACGAAACAGATATCGGCCAGCTTTTTCTTGCGGTCGCGGTGGTTCACGTGATGCAGCAGCGAGACGTCAAATGCGCCCATATCCGGTTCGCCGGCAGCGGCCATGCAGCGCACCATCCATTTATTGAACGCGTTACTGGTCATGATCAGCGCGTACTCCAGCTCTGACAGTTCCGCGCAGCGCTCGGACACCAGGTGGCGGGACGAGACGATCCGGCCGTCGTTGATATCGTCGTGAGGGGGTGTAGCACTCTTTTCCTAGGTCATAACGTTCCTTAGCCAGAAATGTAAACTCATCGATAAAATAAGAACATTTTATTGATAATTTGTTTACATGTTTTTGAGGTTCAGATATAGCTTTTTAGCGCAGGTTTTCCGAAACCTGTCGAAAAACACAACATCGCTCGCCGCAAAATAAAAAAATAGCCGTCGGCGCGCAACGCTCACTTTGGATAGGGTAAACGTTATGGACGGTACTACGCTGTTGCCGCTGATCGGGATACCGATCGTGGTTATTGGTTTTGCACTGCGCTTCAACCCGCTGCTGGTGGTCGTAGTGGCGGGGCTGGCGACGGGTCTGCTGGTCGGTATGGATTTCGGGATGCTGCTGGAGACCTTTGGCGAAAAGTTCGTGAATAGCCGATCCCTGGCGACCTTCATTCTGATCCTGCCGGTGATTGGTCTGCTGGAATATTACGGGCTCAAGGAGCGCGCCCAGGCCTGGGTGGCGAAGATCGCCAGCGCGACCTCGGCGCGTATTCTGATGCTCTATTTTGTCGCCCGTGAAGGCACCGCCGCGCTGGGGCTGATGTCGCTGGGCGGTCATGCCCAGACGGTGCGTCCGCTGCTGGCGCCGATGGCCGAAGGGGCGGCGCTGAACGAATACGGCGAGCTGCCGCAGCACATCCGCGACAAAATCAAAGCCCATGCCGCCGCGTGCGACAACATTGCGGTCTTCTTTGGGGAAGATATCTTTATTGCCTTTGGCGCGGTGCTGCTGATCGACGCGTTCCTGAAAGAGAACGGTATTGCGGGCATCGAACCGCTGCATATCGGCCTGTGGGCCATCCCAACCGCCATTGCGGCATTAGTTATTCATATGACGCGCCTTCTGCGCCTGGATGCCAGCATCCGTCGCGACGTCATGGCCTGGCGCGCGGAGCAGGGCACGCGGGAGGCCGCGCAATGATGACGCTTATCACCATTAACCGCGTGTACTACCTGATCGGCTTCGTCGTGATGCTGCTGGTTGTGATGACCCTGCGCGATCGCGCCAATCCGAAGCGTTTTACCACGGCGCTGTTCTGGTTTTTATTTGGCGGGATCTTCCTGTTCGGCGATCTGATGGTGCAGGAGCTGGGGAAATCGCTGGCGTACCGGATCGTTGGCGGCGGCGTCATCGCTATCGCGCTGCTGGCGGGCTTTGGTCTGGTCGGGAAAGGGCACTATAAAATGTCCACCGAAGGCGAACGTCTCGCGTCGTCAAACCGCCTCAAAAACTGGCTGTTTCTGCCCGCGCTGATGATCCCGGTGGTGACGGTTATAGGCACCCTGTTCCTGAAAGGGGTTTCGGTTGGCGGCGTGTTCCTGCTCGATCAGAAGCAGCTCACTCTGGCGGCGCTGTGCGTGGCCTGCGTCGCGGCGATCCTCACCGGCTGGTGGCTGACCAAAGGCACGCCGCTGCACGCCATTCGCCAGTCTCGCCGTCTTGTCGACACCATCGGCTGGGCGGTGATCCTGCCGCAGATGCTGGCCATGCTCGGCGGCGTGTTCGTGGCGGCCAATACCGGTGACTCGGTGCAGAAGGTGGTGAGCCTGTTCGTTAACCCGGATAACCGCTTTATGCTGGTGGTGATTTACTGCGTGGGGATGGCGCTGTTTACCATGATCATGGGGAATGCGTTTGCGGCCTTCCCGGTGCTGAGCGCGGGGATCGCGTTGCCGTTTCTGATCAACGTGCATCACGGCAACCCGGCGCCGCTGCTGGCGATTGGCATGTACGCGGGCTACTGCGGCACGCTGATGACGCCGATGGCCGCTAACTTCAACATTGTTCCCGCCGCGCTGCTGGAGCTGAAAGATAAGTATCAGGTGATCAAGATCCAGATCCCGACCGCGTTAACCCTGCTGGTGGTGAACGTGTTCCTCATGTATTTCCTCGTGTTTCGCTAAGGAGCTGTTATGGAATTAACGCAACATCAGGCTGACGCGTTTGCCCGCATGCCTTTGACCTATTTGCGCCAGGAATACCCGAACCACATCATGCACCTGCTGAATGATGATGGTGACGTTCTGCCGCCGCGCGAACTGCACCCCATTTTCTACGGCTGTTTCGACTGGCACTCGGCGGTGCACGGCTACTGGCTGCTGCTGCGCTGCGTGCGCCTCTACCCGGAGCTGCCGAGCCGGGACGCGATCGTCGCGCTTGTCGACGAGCACCTGACGGAAGAGAACGTGGCGAAGGAGCTGGCCTATTTCACCGCGCCGTTCCGCGCCTCGTTTGAGCGCCCGTATGGTTACGGCTGGCTGCTGGCGCTGGCCCAGGAGCTAAAGCAGTCGTCGCTGCCGCAGGCCGAAGGCTGGTACCGGACGCTTGAGCCGTTAACCCAGGATATTCGTAACCGCCTGGTGGATTACCTCAGCAAGCTCACCTATCCGATCCGCGTCGGGACGCACTACAACACGGCGTTTGCCCTCGCGCTGGCGCTCGATTACGCGCGAGCCGTGGAGGATAGCGCGCTTGAGCAGGCGATTGTCACGGCGGCGGAGCGGTTTTATCTCGCCGACACGCGCTATCCGGCCCACTACGAGCCCGGCGGTGATGAGTATATTTCCGGCGCGCTGACGGAAGCGCTGCTGATGAGCAAGGTGCAGAAAGACTTCCCGGCCTGGTTTGACGCGTTTCTCCCGGAGGCGGGCACCATTGCGGCGCTGATGAACCCGGCGGAAGTGAGCGACCGTACCGACCCGAAAATTGCCCATCTCGACGGGTTAAACCTCAGCCGCGCCTGGTGCATGAAGCACATTGCCAGAGCGCTTCCCGCAAACCATCCGGCGCAGCAGGCGCTGCGCGAGGCGGTGACGAAACACCTGACGGCTAGCGTTGAGCATGTGGTCGGCAGCCACTACAGCGGCGGGCACTGGCTGGCGAGCTTTGCGCTGCTGGCGCTGGAGTAAACGAACGCGCCGTCTTTCTTGCCGGGTGGCGCTGCGCTTACCCGGCCTACATTGTGCAAAGCTTCCTTGTAGGCCCGTGCAAGCGTAGCGCCGCCGGGCGAATCAGGCTGATGCCCGAACTGCAGGCGCAGCCTAAATTTCTTTATTTTTAATGCGATTAATATCTTAATCGGTTATTTTTCCGTCATTTGTCTCGAAACAGATATCTTTTTTACTATCGCAAAAGTGTACGATACGTGGTCATATATCCATGTGAAAAGAATGGTTAATATGGCTGATATACCTTTGTTACCAAAAGAAGGAATCGCGCTTGCATTAGCAAACATGAGGATTGCAAGAGCGCATGGTATGAGTAGAAATATGGCTATTCCTACAACCTATCTTTGGTTTTATCAAAAAGTAAGAAATAAGGGGCCATGGGATTACAAGCAGGGACACCCTGAGTTAGCGAACTTTGGTAACTTCAATTATGGTTCGGCTGGCTATGCTGCCGGGATACCATCAGAAACGTTATTGATGGGGGCAGGATGGGCGCAGGAAAGAGCTAAAACCTCCAAAAAGAAATGGGGGCACTGGTATCAAAAACCGCCATATGGGGATGATCCTCACGATCAGTTTTGGATAAGTCAAGGGATTGAATATGCAAAGAAACACGGTTATTAAACGGCTTCATTGTTTACTCACAACGATTTTATTGATCGTTGTTTGCGGGTTTCTGACATATCAATATTATTTTAATGCACCTCCTCACGATAACTTTGTCAGCAAACAGAAACTATCTGATACCGTCACACTGTACATAACAAAGTATGATGACGGAGGAGCTACGGTGTCGGATATTTACCGCTTCTATTTAGATAAAGACAGCAGCGGGAACATTATGAAGGCCCTTAAAGATCGATCGCCGTTCCTTGAAGCCAATACAAGCGATGTTACAGCTTCTGCTTATGGGAACACGGTAAATATAAAAATCACAGGTAAGGTTTATTCATTCACTAATTCGGTGACCTGCTCCCCGTTGATTAGTACACCCCGATGTTAGTAATGTCTTCATAAGCCACATGAGGACATCCCCATGAAGAAGCGTTTTTCCGACGAACAGATCATCAGTATTCTCCGCGAAGCCGAAGCTGGGGTACCCGCCCGTGAACTCTGCCGCAAGCATGCCATTTCCGATGCCACGTTTTACACCTGGCGTAAGAAGTATGGCGGTATGGAGGTGCCTGAAGTTAAGCGCCTGAAGTCGCTTGAGGAAGAGAACGCCAGACTCAAGAAGCTGCTTGCCGAAGCCATGCTGGATAAAGAGGCGCTTCAGGTGGCTCTTGGGCGAAAGTACTGACGACAGACCAGAAGCGGGAAGCCGTGATGTTGATGTGTGATGCGACCGGTCTGTCGCAACGTCGTGCCTGCAGGCTTACAGGTTTATCCCTGTCGACCTGCCGCTATGAGGCTCACCGTCCGGCTGCTGATGCGCATTTATCAGGGCGCATCACTGAGCTGGCACTGGAGCGCAGGCGTTTTGGCTACCGTCGTATTTGGCAGTTGCTGCGCCGTGAAGGGCTTCATGTTAATCATAAGCGCGTGTACCGGCTTTATCACCTCAGTGGCCTGGGCGTAAAACGCAGAAGACGTCGTAAAGGGCTGGCAACAGAACGTCTGCCGCTGCTCCGTCCGGCGGCGCCCAATCTGACCTGGTCGATGGATTTCGTCATGGACGCACTTTCCACCGGTCGCAGGATCAAGTGTCTTACCTGCGTCGATGATTTCACAAAGGAATGCCTGACGGTCACTGTTGCCTTTGGGATTTCAGGCGTTCAGGTCACGCGTATTCTGGACAGCATTGCACTGTTTCGAGGCTATCCGGCGACGATAAGAACTGACCAGGGGCCGGAGTTCACTTGCCGTGCACTGGATCAATGGGCCTTTGAGCATGGTGTTGAGTTGCGCTTAATCCAGCCGGGCAAGCCAACGCAGAACGGATTTATTGAGAGCTTTAACGGACGATTTCGCGATGAATGTTTGAATGAGCACTGGTTCAGCGATATCGTTCATGCCAGGAAAATTATTAATGACTGGCGGCAGGATTATAACGAATGCCGCCCGCACTCCACGCTGAATTATCAGACACCGTCTGAATTTGCAGCGGGCTGGAGAAAGGGTCATTCTGAGAATGAAGATTCCGACGTTACTAACTGAGTGTTGTATCTAATCGTGGGGGCAGGTCAGAGGCTATCACGGCTATCCATAGCGCCAGATGCACGGCCCGGTCATGGTCTGATTCGGTCGTCGCCAGCAGCACGCCCACCGCGGCGGCACCGAGACACTGGCCGAATGTCCTCACAATCGACAACACGCCGGAGGCGTAGCTGGCATATTCCCGCGCCACGTTAGAGAGCATCTCCCGGTTATTGGGGCTCTGGAAGCAGCCAAACCCAATCCCGCAAACCAGGCTGCGCAGGCAGATATTCCATGCGGAAGGGCTCTCCGGCAACGTCGCCAGCAGGAGCAGCCCACCGACAAAAATCATCAGCCCGATTGTCGAGATCAGCGGCGCGGAAATCGTATCTGCCCAGCGTCCCGCGTGCGGCGCGATCAGCACGATGCCAATCGGCCACGGGGTGAACAGCAGCGCGGAGACCACCGGGCTGTAGCCATACACGCTCTGAAACAGAAACGGCAGCGCGACAAAGGTGATGCCCTGACTGACAAACGAGGCCAGCGAGGTCAGGGCTGCGAGGGTAAAGCGTCCGTTTTTAAACATGACGGGCGGCAGGATGGGACTTCGCGCGCGCCGAATCCGCCAGATAAAGGCGAGGGCGCTGACCAGCGCGAGCAGCCCCCAGCCCGTGGCCGTCTGGTTGATGTTTTGCGTCACGTGCTGAAGGCTGTCGGCCAGCATGATTGCTGAACCTAACAGCACGGCGGAGAGCACGGCGCCCGGCGCGTCAAAGGGTGAGCGGTCAACGGCCGTTTCCCGCGGCAAGGCCCGCCATGCCAGCAGCAGGGCGACGCTGCCCGGAACAATGTTAATGGCGAACAGCCACTGCCAGCTCAGCGCGTCCAGTATGGTTCCGCCCAGCACGGGGGCAATCGCCGTGCTGGAAGCGATAAGCAGGGCGTGCAGCCCCAGAATACGGCCAAGCAGTCGACCTGGAAAAACGGATCGCAGGATCGCCGGAGCGATACTCAGGGTGGCCGCGCCGCCGATGCCCTGCAGAATACGCATGCCGGTTAACATTTCCGGCGTCGCTGCCAGCGCGCAGCCGAGCGAGGTGAGCGTAAAGGTGGCAAGCCCAACAAGAAACACCGGGCGATAGCCTACGCGCGCCGCCAGCGCCGCGAAGATGGCTAACGTCATTGCCGCTGAAAGCAGGTAACCGTTGGCGAACCAGACAGCAACGTTCGCGGGAACCTGCATCGACCTTGCCATGGAGGGCAGCGCGATGTTGATCATGGTGCCGTCAAAGACGCCCATCAGCGTGGTGGTCATGACGGCGGCCATGACCCGGGCGCGTTCATGACCGGGTAAGCCTTCATCGCCGGGCAGGTTTGAAAAAAACGTCATCGTCGTTACTCCGCATAAGAATAGTGATGACGAAACTATAAGCATGCGGTATACAGGGCGGAAGACGCATCAGCTGCACTTAATCGTTGCATATAACGCCTTATCTTAGGAGTCACCGTGTCCGATCCTGACTTTAACCTTCTGGTTGCGCTCGACGTTCTGCTGGCCGAAGCCAGCGTGGCGGGCGCGGCGCGACGTTTGAACCTCAGCACCTCCGCCATGAGCCGCACCCTGAGCAGGCTGCGGGAGGTGACCGGCGATCCTGTTCTGGTGAGGGCCGGGCGTCATATGGTGCTGACGCCCTGGGGAGAAGCCACGCGGGACCGCGCCAGAAGCGCCGTGCATGAGGCGAGGGCGGTGCTGCAGCCCTCCACCGACGCGCTGAAGGTGGAAAATCTCGAGCGGCTGTTCACCATCAGAGCCAACGACGGTTTTGTGGTGGCGTTTGGGCCACTGCTGATTGCGGCGGTGGCGAGCGTTGCCCCCGGGGTGTGCATCCGCTTCTCGCCGAAACCTGAAAAAACGTCGCGCTATTTGCGTGAGGGGCTGGTCGACCTGGAGATCGGCGTGCAGAGCAATATGGGGCCGGAAATACGGCTGCAACGGCTCTTTCAGGATCGGTTTGTTGGCGCGGTGCGTAAGGGACATCCGCTCTCATTACGGCCTGACGTCAGCCTTGACGATTATGTCGCGTGGGGCCACGTGGTGGCCTCGCCGGACGGATCGCTACACGGGTTTGTCGATGACGCGCTGGCGGAACGGGGGATGAAACGCAAGGTCGCCAGCGTGGTGCCCGGATTTCCAACGGCGCTATCCGTGGCGCTGGCGTCCGATCTGATTGCCATGGTGCCGGCGCTGTACCTGCTCAATCAGCCGATGAACGAGCGCGTACACGTCTTTGAACTGCCGTTTAAAACCCGGACCATTACGGTGTCACAGATGTGGCATCCGCGCATGGAAAGGGACCCGGGACATCGATGGCTCAGGGAAAAAGTACTGGAAGTGTGTCGGGCCGTGCGCTGACGCTCAGGCCACTTTTCCCGGCACGATGAGGATGAAGCGCGTCGATGCCGCATCCGATTCCACGCGGACTTTTCCGTGATGCGCGGAGACGATGGACTTCACGATGGCAAGCCCGATCCCGCTGCCTTCGCCTTTGCGCTGCCTTGACGGATCGACGCGATAGAAACGGTCAAACAGCTTTGGCAGATGCTCTTGCGGGATCGGCGTACCGGGATTTTCTATCATCAGTTCAACGTCGTTATCCTGTTCTCTGATGGAAACCGTCACCGCTTTTCCTGCTGGCGTATAGCGCAGGGCATTGGAGAGCAGATTATTCATTGCTCTCCGGAACATCTGCGGATCGCCTTCTATCAGGCAGGGCATCCCGTTAAATTTCAGCGTAACGTTGCGTTCTTCCGCCCAGGCTTCGAAGAAATCGAAGACTTTCATGACCTCCGCACTTAAATCAAACACCACCCGGTCAGGGATGAGCTGATTATTATCCGCCTGCGCCAGGAAAAGCATGTCGCTGACCATGCGGGTCATCCGGTTGTACTCTTCCAGGCTGGAGTACAGAACATCTTCCAGCTCTTTCTGCGAGCGGTTCTGGCTCAGCGCGATTTCCGTTTGCGTCACCAGGTTGGTGATGGGGGTTCTGATTTCATGCGCGATATCGGCGGAAAAATTCGCCTGGCGGGTAAAGACATCTTCAATCTTTTCGATCATATGGTTGAAGGAAATGACCAGCTGTTCCAGCTCAACGGGCACGCGGGACGGCTCCAGCCGCGCGTCGAGGTTTTCTGAAGTGATATTTTTAATGGCGTTGCTGACGTTACGCAGGGGCAAATGTCCCTGACGAACCGCGATGCGAATGACAAGAATAATCAGCAGGCTGATCGCCGCGGCAATTGCCAGGAGATTCTTTTTCAGCGCCTCAAGGTAGTGCAGATGAAAATTGATGGAGAGCCCGATCAGCATCACGTAGCCCTGCGTTTTGCCCTGCAGCGTCGCCGTGCCTGAAGAGGCGATAATCCGGTACGTTTCCATTTTCATGTCGGACCCGGCGTGCATGTTTGCGGCAGAGTCTTCAACCGTCCAGAGAAACACATCCTGCGCGCGGCGGTGTTCGCTGAAGTCCGCCGCGTTCATCGCAGGGCGCAGTGCTTCCCCTTGCGCCGAGCTGAACAGGATATTGCCCTGCGGATCCAGGAGCAGGACGGCTACGTTGCGGTAGCTGGCGATCGACTCTTTGATTTTACTGATTTTCTTTTGGTCAGGATCGACCGGAGACTGCAGGATGCGGTGCATCGCGGTGCTGATTTGCTGCAGGTCGCTGACATCCTGCTCGGCGAAGTGCTTTTCAACGGAATGCAGCATAAACCAGGTAAAGGCGAAAAAGGCCAGTATCGTGGAGAGACTGATAAAAAAGGTCAGCCGCAGGGCAAGCGAAAAAGGGCGCCCGGGAAGCTTAACGCGCATCCGGCACCTCCAGCATATAGCCCACGCCGCGCACCGTCTGGATCAGCTTCGGTTGAAAATCGTTATCGATTTTCGCGCGAAGCCGCTTTACCGCCACGTCAATTGCGTTTGTGTCGCTGTCAAAATTCATGTCCCACACCTGGGAGGCAATCAGGGCGCGGGGAAGCACCTCTCCCTGATGCCGCAGGAAAAACTCCAGCAGGCTGAACTCTTTGCTGGTTAACGAGATGCGGCTTCCGGCCCGGCTTACCTTTCTCGACACGAGGTCAACCGTCAGGTCTGCCACCTGAAGCTGGCTTTCCGCGATCACCGTATTTCCGCGTCTCAACAGCGTCCTCACCCGGGCGAGCAGCTCGGCAAAAGCGAATGGCTTAATCAGATAGTCATCCGCGCCCAGCTCAAGCCCTTTAACCCGGTGTTCAATCGTGCCGAGAGCCGTGAGTAACAGGATGGGCATCCCTTTTCCCGCAGAGCGGAGCATGCGGACAATGTCCCAGCCGTTCACATCGGGCAGCATGATATCCAGAATCAGCAGATCGTATTCAGCGGTCATGGCGAGATGGTAGCCGTTCAGGCCATTATCCGCGTGGTCCACCACAAACCCCGCTTCAGTCAGCCCCTTACTCAGGTACTCACCGGTTTTCATTTCGTCTTCGACGATCAGTATTTTCATCGTGCTCCCCTGACTGGCTGCTGATGACATTCTAGTGAGCGTACCGCCGTTAACAATGACTTACGCTAAAAATGACAACATTGTCATTATCCTGTCACCCGTCAAACAGGATGCGTTGCGTAGAGTAGCCCTAAAACTACTCTGGACTTTATTTGAACCGTTATGTTCCTGTTAAAACGACTAAGCATCAGTACGGTATTTATTCTGGCAGGCTGCGTCTCGCTGGCCCCGGAGTACCAGCGGCCGGAGGCACCTGTCCCCCGGCAGTTTTCGCTCTCCCGAAACGGCCTGACGCCCGCGGCGGCGGGGTATCAGGACACCGGCTGGCGCAACTTTTTCGTCGACCCTCAGGTTGCCGGGCTGATTACGGAGGCCCTGAAGAACAATCGCGATCTGAAAATGGCCGCCCTGAAGGTCGAAGAGGCCCGGGCGCAGTTCAACGTGACGGATGCGGATCGCTACCCTCAGCTGAATGCCTCCTCGGGCATCACGTACAGCGGCGGGCTGAAAAGTGACAAACCCACCGCGCAGCAGTACGACGCGGGCCTTGCGCTTAGCTATGAACTCGATTTCTTCGGCAAGCTGAAGAACATGAGCGAGGCCGACCGACAAAATTTTTTCGCGAGCGAAGAGGCCCGTCGCGCGGTGCATATCCTGCTCGTCTCTAACGTTTCCCAGAGCTATTTCAACCAGCAGCTGGCATATAAACAGCTGCGTATCGCGCAGGATACGCTGAACAATTACCGGCAGTCTTATGCGTTCGTTGAGCAGCAGCTGGTGACGGGCAGTACGAACGTCCTGGCGCTGGAACAGGCCCGGGGACAGATCGAAAGCACGCGGGCAGAGATTGCCAAAAGAGAGGGGGAACTGGCGCAGGCCAATAACGCCCTGCAGCTGGTCCTCGGCACGTATCGCGCGCTGCCGGGTGACGGCGGCATGAACGCCAGCGACGTTGCGCCGGTAAAACTGCCTCCTCATCTTTCCTCCGAGATACTGCTGCAGCGCCCGGATATTATGGAGGCGGAGTATCAGCTTAAAGCGGCCGATGCGAATATCGGTGCGGCGCGCGCCGCCTTTTTCCCGTCCATATCTCTCACCAGCGGGCTATCAACCGGAAGCACGGAGTTGTCCAGCCTCTTTACTTCCGGGAGCGGGATGTGGAATTTTATTCCTAAAATAGAAATTCCCATTTTTAATGCGGGCAGAAATAAGGCCAACCTGAAGCTGGCCGAAATTCGCCAACAGCAGTCGGTTGTTAATTACGAACAAAAAATTCAGTCCGCCTTTAAACAGGTTGCCGACGCGCTCGCGCTCCGTGACAGCATTAACCAGCAGCTTGCTGCACAGCAGCGGTATCTTGATTCGCTACGCATCACCCTGCAACGGGCCAGAGGGTTATATTCCAGCGGCGCGGTCAGCTATATCGAAGTGCTTGACGCGGAGCGTTCTCTTTTCTCTACCCAGCAAAATATTCTCGACCTTATTTATGCCCGGCAGGTTAATGAAATTAATCTCTTCACCGCGCTCGGCGGCGGTTGGGTCGAATAATCTTATTTAATTAAACAGGAAAATAACCATGCGCAATTCACTTAAGGCCGTTGTATTTGGTGCAATCTCCATTGTGTTTTCTGCCGGCCTCCAGGCTGAAGTTCATCAGCACGAGATGATGAGTGCTGCCAGCGAAGGGACCTCAGAGCAGCTCATCACGGGAACCGGCATCGTGAAAGACATTGATCTCACGAATAAAAAAGTCACGATTTCCCATGAAGCGATCCCGGAAATTGGCTGGCCCGCGATGACCATGCGTTTTACCTTTATTCAGGCTGACGAGAGTATTAATGCCTTAAAAATCGGTAACCACGTGAATTTCTCGTTTGTTCAGCAGGGCAATCTCTCTTTACTCAAGAGCATTAAATAGCGAGACGCGGCATGGCCTCAGTAAAAATAAAATATGCCGCCGTGATAGTCAGCAGCCTTATTGCGGGAGGGCTGATATCGGTGACGGCATGGCAGGCGCTTCATTCATCTGAAAAAACAGAAAATAGCGCACCAGAAAGAAAGGTGCTTTTCTGGTATGACCCAATGAAGCCAGACGTGAAATTCGATAAGCCCGGTAAATCGCCGTTTATGGATATGGATCTGGTACCGAAATATGCGGATGAAAATGAGAATAAAAGCAGTGCCGGTATCCGTATTGACCCGACGCAGGTCCAGAACCTGGGATTAAAAACACAAAAGGTGACGCGCGGAACGCTTAATTATGCCCAGACGATCCCGGCTAACGTCAGCTATAACGACTATCAGTTTGTCATTGTGCAGGCGCGCGCGGAGGGCTTTGTGGAAAAAGTGTACCCGCTGACGACGGGCGATAAGGTGAAGAAAGGCACGCCGCTCGTTGATATAACCATTCCTGACTGGGTAGAGGCGCAGAGCGAGTTTCTGCTGTTATCCGGTACCGGCGGAACGCCGACGCAAATCAAAGGGGTTCTGGAACGGCTTCGGCTGGCGGGTATGCCGGATGAGGATATTCAGAGGCTGCGTGCGACCCGTACTATTCAGACCCGGTTTACCATCAGGGCGCCGATCGACGGAGCGATCACGGCCTTTGATCTGCGTACCGGCATGAATATTTCCAAAGATAAGGTGGTGGCGCAAATTCAGGGGATGGATCCGGTCTGGATCGGCGCGGCAGTGCCTGAATCCATTGCTTATCTGCTGAAAGAGACCTCGCAGTTTGCTGTTTCGATACCGGCTTATCCGGATAAATCCTTCCCGGTTGAAAAATGGAGTCTTCTGCCGAGCGCGGATCCAACCACCCGTACGCTGCAGGTGCGCCTGCAGGTCTCTAACAGGGATGAGCTGCTGAAACCAAGCATGAACGCGTACCTGAAGCTGAATACTCAAAGCCAGGAAATGCTGCTGATCCCCTCCCAGGCCGTTATCGATACCGGTAAAGAACAGCGCGTGATTACCGTCGATGCAGACGGGAATTTTGTACCGAAAAGGATCCACGTACTGCACGAATCTCAGCAGCAGTCCGGCATTGGTAGCGGACTGGAAGAGGGGGAGTCGGTAGTGGTCAGCGGTCTGTTCCTGATTGACTCGGAGGCCAATATTTCCGGCGCGCTGGAGCGCATGCGTCACGCTGAAGCCGCTGACGACGCGCATTCTGGCCATTAAGGAGACGATGATGATTGAATGGATTATCCGGCGGTCGGTCGCCAACCGTTTCCTGGTCATGATGGGGGCGCTGTTCCTCAGCGTCTGGGGCACATGGACGATTATTAACACGCCAGTCGATGCCTTGCCCGATCTCTCTGACGTTCAGGTGATTATCAAAACCAGCTATCCCGGCCAGGCCCCGCAGATTGTTGAAAATCAGGTCACCTATCCACTGACTACCACCATGCTGTCGGTTCCCGGCGCAAAGACCGTGCGCGGTTTTTCGCAATTTGGCGATTCGTACGTGTACGTCATTTTTGAAGACGGCACCGATTTGTACTGGGCCCGTTCGCGCGTGCTGGAGTATCTGAACCAGGTTCAGGGCAAGCTGCCTGCCGGCGTGAGCTCTGAAATCGGTCCTGATGCCACGGGCGTGGGCTGGATATTTGAGTATGCGCTGGTGGATCGCAGCGGAAAACACGATCTCGCAGAGTTGCGCTCGTTGCAGGACTGGTTCCTGAAATTTGAACTGAAAACGATTCCTAACGTGGCCGAAGTGGCCTCCGTCGGCGGCGTGGTGAAGCAGTATCAGATCCAGGTCAATCCGTTAAAACTGGCTCAGTACGGCATTAGCCTGCCGGAGGTTAAGCAGGCACTTGAGTCGTCTAACCAGGAGGCGGGGGGATCGTCAGTTGAAATGGCGGAAGCGGAGTATATGGTCCGGGCCAGCGGCTATCTGCAGACGATGGATGATTTCAATAACATTGTCCTGAAAGCCGGAGAGAACGGGGTACCGATTTATCTTCGCGATGTCGCCCGCGTACAAACGGGGCCGGAAATGCGCCGCGGCATTGCCGAATTAAACGGGCAGGGGGAAGTTGCGGGTGGCGTGGTGATCCTGCGTTCAGGTAAAAATGCGCGTGAAGTCATCACGGCGGTGAAAGATAAGCTGGAGACGCTGAAGGCCAGCCTGCCGGAAGGCGTTGAGATTGTGACCACCTACGATCGCAGCCAGCTCATCGATCGGGCAATCGACAACCTGAGTTCCAAACTGCTCGAAGAGTTTATCGTGGTGGCCATCGTCTGCGCACTGTTCCTGTGGCACGTGCGCTCTGCGCTGGTCGCGATTATCTCTCTGCCGCTTGGCCTGTGTATTGCCTTTATCGTCATGCATTTCCAGGGGCTGAACGCCAACATTATGTCGCTGGGAGGCATTGCCATTGCCGTCGGGGCGATGGTGGATGCCGCCATCGTCATGATTGAAAACGCGCACAAACGGCTCGAAGAGTGGGATCACCAGCATCCGGGAGAGCAGATTGATAACGCCACGCGCTGGAAGGTGATCACCAACGCCTCTGTCGAGGTTGGCCCCGCGCTGTTTATTAGCCTGCTGATTATCACCCTGTCCTTCATTCCCATCTTTACTCTTGAGGGGCAGGAAGGGCGGCTGTTTGGTCCGCTGGCCTTCACCAAAACGTACTCCATGGCGGGTGCGGCCGCGCTGGCCATCGTCGTTATCCCCATCCTGATGGGATTCTGGATCCGGGGTAAAATTCCCGCTGAGACCAGTAACCCACTGAACAGGCTGCTGATTAAAGCCTACCATCCGCTACTGATTAGAGTGCTCCACAGGCCAAAAACAACCCTGCTGGTTGCGGCCTTGTCCATATTCACGGTGATCTGGCCTCTCAGCCAGGTGGGCGGCGAGTTTTTACCGAAGATCAACGAAGGCGATCTGCTGTATATGCCGTCAACATTGCCGGGTGTTTCTCCGGCAGAAGCAGCGGCGCTGTTACAGACCACGGACAAGTTAATCAAAACCGTGCCAGAAGTGGCCTCCGTTTTTGGTAAAACGGGTAAGGCTGAGACCGCAACGGATTCCGCGCCGCTCGAGATGGTGGAAACCACGATTCAGCTCAAGCCTGAGAATGAGTGGCGGCCCGGCATGACGAATGACAAGATTATTGACGAACTCGACAAGACCGTTCGATTGCCCGGCCTGGCGAACCTCTGGGTTCCGCCCATTCGTAACCGCATCGATATGCTTTCCACCGGGATCAAAAGCCCGATTGGTATCAAGGTGTCGGGTACCGTTCTGTCGGATATCGACGCCACGGCGCAGAGCATCGAGGCGGTAGCCAAAACGGTGCCGGGCGTGGTGTCTGCCCTGGCTGAACGTCTGGAGGGCGGGCGCTACATTGACGTTGATATCAAGCGGGAAAAAGCCTCGCGCTACGGGATGACGGTGGGCGATGTGCAGCTGTTCGTCTCCTCGGCCATCGGCGGGGCGACGGTGGGGGAAACGGTGGAAGGCGTCGCCCGGTACCCGATTAATATCCGCTATCCCCACGACTACCGGAACAGCCCGAACGCGTTAAAGCAAATGCCGATCCTGACGCCGATGAAACAGCAGATCACGCTGGGCGATGTGGCGGATATCAACGTGGTTTCCGGCCCCACGATGCTGAAAACGGAGAATGCCCGCCCTGCGAGCTGGATTTATATTGATGCCCGCGGCAGGGATATGGTGTCGGTGGTGAATGACATTAAGACGGCCATTAGTCAGAACGTAAAGCTGAGGCCGGGCACCAGCGTCTCATTCTCCGGGCAGTTTGAGCTGCTCGAACACGCCAACAAGAAACTGAAGCTGATGGTGCCGATGACGGTGATGATCATCTTCATTCTGCTGTATCTGGCGTTCCGCCGCGTGGATGAAGCGCTGCTGATCCTGATGAGCCTGCCGTTCGCCCTGGTCGGGGGAATATGGTTCCTCTACTGGCAGGGCTTCCATATGTCTGTGGCAACCGGTACCGGCTTTATCGCCCTTGCCGGGGTAGCGGCAGAATTTGGCGTAGTCATGCTGATGTATTTGCGTCATGCCGTTGAAGCGCAACCAGCGTTGTCCCATCGGGACACGTTCACCGAACAGGGGCTTGATAACGCCCTTTACCATGGCGCCGTGCTGCGCGTGCGGCCAAAGGCGATGACCGTCGCGGTGATCATTGCCGGTCTGCTGCCCATTCTTTGGGGAACGGGGGCAGGGTCAGAGGTCATGAGCCGGATAGCGGCGCCGATGATTGGCGGGATGATCACGGCGCCGCTGTTATCGCTGTTTATTATTCCTGCGGCGTACAAGTTAATCTGGCTGCGCAGGCATAAAAAGCCATAAAAAAAACCGCCAGCGATGGCGGGTTTTTTACGGGATGAACCCTTAGCGCGCTGTTTTAGCACGCGTCTGGCTGAGAAGCTTGCGCCAGGCACGATTATGCAGAGTAAACAGCAGCATCTTATAGAAGGCGGTGGAAAGGATACAGCTGCCGCTAAGCAGTAGCATGCCGATACTCACTAGCGCCGCGGTCAGACTGACGCCCGGAGCTGCGCTACCGCTCAGCGCGACCAGCAGATAGGCTGCTGTTAATACCAGGCTTATCACCGCCAGCGTAAGGTGTAACCTCACGGCGCGCATGCTGCCTTTGCCAATCATTAACATCGTCACGCCGTTAAGGCCAGCGAACAGAAGGGCGATCAGGACAACCCAGACGAATACGTGTTCCGCTGGCTGGTCGAGTCCGGCGAGTACGCCATACCCCAGCCACAGCTGAGGAATAGCGAAACTGACAATCACCCCGAGGGTACTGATCGCCGCTGGAATACCCATGGTGTGTAGACCTACAGGTTTGCCCATTTCGTCAGCCAACTCAGTCTTTAGCTGTTGCAGCTGTGTCGGGGAGGCATTGCTTATGCTGGTAGCCACCTCGTTACAGTGTTGCAGGCGGCGGGAAAAAACTTTAACCATTTGAATACTTAGCGTTTAGTTAGGCGAAAATGACTGCAACAGACCGACTACATAGCGCCCGGACTGGACGGTGTTTTGAGGATTGCGGATCGTTCCCGTGAGTGAACTGCCCACAAAAGCCGATGCGTTGTTCACGGCACTCATCAGCTCACGTTGCAGTGATTTTTGTAATGATTCGCTGGGGAAACGTTTCGGGTAGACGCCTGCGCGGATCGCTGCCTTCACGCCGGCGCTGGAGATACCTGGATTCTGCGCTTATTAAGACTTAGATAATAGCAGCGTTAACTCAGCGATCAAATCATAAAGATGTTCCTTAAAGGTCCAAGTCAGAGAGGGGTATCGACCCGTTACTAGTATTGTTAACGGAGCATGGTGCCAGACATATCATCAACGAAATTGGTCATTTGATGGAGCATGTTGATGACGGGATGGTAGTCTGTATACACCTTCATTTATATGATCGTATGGATAAGATCCCGTTCGATAACATCACGGCATTCTTCAATAAATATCTTAATAAAAGATAACTTCCTCAGTAACCGATGCAGTGATCCAAAGGTTACTGCATTGATGTGAGAGGGAAGGCAGCTATGAGGGGTTTGACTGAACGGTTTATGGCTTATTCTCTGATGTCCATATCGCATTTAACATAATATACATTATGCGTACCAATGTGGAATCAGAAGAAATCTGGCATCTTATGGACACGTTGGGCCTGGATGCTGATGTCCTCTGATAGTGTCTTCTCACGTGCTGCTATCGTCATGATCGCCTCACAGTGCATGGCTTACCGTTTTGCTCTGTTGATATAAGCCTGTAAACCCTCAGCAAGAAAATCAAACACCGTTTTGCAGGCCTGACTGTGGCGTAAATCCTCATGCATCACCAGCCAGGTGTCCAGATGAAACGCAAAGTAATCGGCATTATCCTCTGCAGCGGCGGAGAAAAATCTGCCAGTTGAACCTGACACATTCCGATACCGGCCCCTGCGCGTATAAGGTTTAATTGGGCAATATCACTGTCGGTCCGTACGGTAAACCGATCGCGGTTTAGCTGTGGATATTGTTTAAGTGCCTGTAAAATAAAGGGCGTTAAATTATCGAAACCGACAAGCGTATGGGTGAATAACTCATCAATATTTTCCGGAGCACCACGTCGTGACAGATAGGCTGGCGCTGCATGCAGACCTATTTCAACCCTTCCCATCCGACGGGCAATCAGTTGCTCCTGCACCGGCGTGGCCATGCGTACGGCAATATCCGCCTCCCGATTCAGTAAATCCTGAACTCGATTAGACAGAACCAGTTCAACGGTTATTTGCGGATATGCATCCTTTATCTGTGCAATCACGGGAGGCAGAACCTCCGTGCCGATGATTTCACTGGCGGCGACGCGCACCACGCCCCGCAACCCGGTTGCGCCGGAGCTGAAACTCGCAGCCGACCGCTCAATCATCATGGCCGTATTTTCCATCGCCTGCGCATGGCCCTTCAGCTCAACGGCTGCATCCGTGGCCTGCAATCCCGTCTGCGAACGGGTAAATAAAACGAGGCCCAGGGCTGATTCCAGTGCCGCAATGTGGCGTCCGGCGGTTGGCTGGGTAATGGCAAGCCTGCGTGCGGCCCCTGACAAAGACCCTTCTTTCATCACGGCCAAAAAGGTGCGATACCATTCCCACGGGATATTTAGCTTCATACAAAAATGCATACCTGTTGGTTTATATTATGCAATTACATTTAGCTCGTGCAGCCCTTAAGATGTCAAGCAGATATCCAATAAGGGCCAGACAATGATAAGCACAAATAAGGTACTGATACTGGGCGCAACGGGTGGGATCGGTGGCGAAATTGCCCGTAAATTGATCCGTGACGAATGGGATGTTCGGGCATTGCGCCGCAGCGCTCCTCAACATGACGATCGCAACGAAAGCATGACCTGGATAAGCGGCGATGCGCAGAATGCTGAACGGGTTGAGGCAGCGGCGTCAGATTGCAGCGTGATTGTCCATGCCGTTAACCCGCCGGGTTATCGAAACTGGGAACAGCTGGTTTTACCCATGCTGCATAACACCATCAACGCAGCGGAGCGAAACGGTGCATTAATCGTTCTGCCGGGCACGATTTATAACTACGGTCCGGATGCTTTTCCCCTCTTACGCGAGGATTCCCCTCAGGATCCGGTTACCCG
Source organism: Enterobacter cloacae complex sp. ECL352 (assembly GCF_020149545.1). Classification (NCBI taxonomy): domain Bacteria; kingdom Pseudomonadati; phylum Pseudomonadota; class Gammaproteobacteria; order Enterobacterales; family Enterobacteriaceae; genus Enterobacter; species Enterobacter cloacae complex sp. ECL352. The sequence goes on along the minus strand of NZ_CP083709.1, from coordinate 19,411 downwards.
AAAAGGAGCCATACGCGTGCAAATGGAGAAGGCGCTCTCAGCCTATGCTCAGCGTGGCGGAAAGGTGCTCATTTTGCGGGCGGGTGACTTTTTTGGTCCCCTCGCAGGCAACAACTGGTTTTCACAGGGACTGGTAAAATCAGGGCATCCACCCAAGGTTATTAAAAATCCCGGGCAACCCGGCGCAGGACATCAGTGGGCTTATCTGCCGGATGTCGCCGAAACCGTTGCGGCATTGCTGGCGCGGCGGGATGAGCTCGAACCGTTTGCCAGTTTCCATATGCGTGGGCATTGGGATCCTGATGGGACCGCGATGACCACAGCCATAAAGTACGTCGCGGAGCATGCCGGTATTAAGGCAAAGGTGAAGTCATTTCCATGGTGGCTGGTCTCTGCAATGAGTCCGTTTAACACCACGCTGCGTGAAATGCGGGAGATGCGCTATCTCTGGGAGCAGACAATAGAGATGGATAATTCAAAACTGATCGCCTTTTTAGGCCATGAACCTCAGACCCCTCTTGCCGAGGCCGTGCGTTCTACACTAGCGGGCCTGGGCTGTATTTAACATAACCTGCACGTTTAGAAAGGGTTGAAAAATGTCTGATATACTTCAGCTTTTGAAAACGCTGTCGTAAGCAAATGGAAATTGAATTAAATAAAAGTTTTAAAGAGAGAGTTTTCCATGCTGTCATTTTTGAAGTGACGGCCAACGTTATCATCGCGCTGTCACTCGCCTGGCTGATGAACGTGTCGGTACTTCAGTCAGGTTCGTTGTCCGTGATATCTGCACTTACCGCAACGGTCTGGAATTTTATTTTTAATAAGCTCTTTGATTCCCTGCAGAAAAAACATCAGTTTCAGCGCACATTTCTCGTTCGCGCAATCCATGCGGTTGGTTTTGAAACGGGACTTATCATCTCCTTAATCCCTGTGGCAATGGTTATGCTGAACCTGACCGTGACGGAGGCATTTTTTGTTGAGATTGGCCTGGTGCTGTTTTTCCTGCCCTATACGATGCTGTTTAACTGGCTTTACGACTACCTGCGCTGGACGTTCGTTGGACGGAAACGTTCGGCGTTATAGCTAAGTGAATCAATGTAAAAAATGAAGAGGAAGAAAAATGCGAAGTCTCCTGACTAAAGGAATTTGTCTTGCGTTAGCGCTGTCGGCCGCCGGGACGGCTCAGGCCGCTAAGAAAGAGATCCATGACGACAAGCTCACCGGGATAACCATTTTCGCTCAAAAAGAGTCTCAGGGAAGCCAATGGGACAGTACAACGGGCGAAGCAAAATATATGGTTAGCTACAAGGTTACGCTTGATAACGCGTCGGGTAAAAGTATTGAGCCGGGCAAAGATAATAAAATGTGTTTCTTCCTGTTTGATAAAAACGGGAAAACATTTATGAGCACCGGCATTGAGCTTGAAATGTTGAAAAAATACAACCCGCGGGACAACAGAACCGGATTGGTCTATTTTTCCAGCTCAAACCCTGACGTTTTAAATATGCCATTTGTCCGCTTCGGCATCGGAAAAGACTGCATAAATTGATGACTGTCACATTGACACGTTATTTCGTATGGTCGCCCCACTCTCCTTCTATACTGGTTATTTCTCCATCTCATAAAGGAAGGAACCATGTTCGATCATGTGAAATTCGGCGTCAGTGATTATGAAAAAAGTAAAACCTTCTTCCTCCATGCGCTTAAGCCGCTTGGTGTAGAACTCATTGATGAAGGCACGCCAGACTACGGTGTCGAAATGAGTTCAGGCGACGTTTCGTTCTGTCTTTTTCAGACAAATGATAAACCTGCTCCTCTGCATCTGGCGTTTGTGGCCAACACGCGCCAGCAGGTCGATGCGTTTTACCATGCCGCCCTGCGCGCCGGTGGACGCGATAACGGCGGGCCGGGGCTGAGGTCATACGGTGAAAATTACTATGCCGCGTTTGTCATCTCGCCCGATGGCCACAATATTGAGGCTGTGTGCCATGCGCCGGAGGGCGTGTAGCACAAGGCTTTTTCAGTCACTCTCCGAGGTCAACACGACGGAGACCCCTTTTTCCAATACCGCGCGGATCCAGTCCCGATCGGTATTGTCTTCAACGACGATGGTGTTCACCGATGACACATCGCCAATCACAAACGAAGACGCTGTGTTGACCTTTTCCGGGGAAGCCAGGACGACCGTCTCCGCGGCTCTGCCGGAAAATGCACGTTTGATGCACGCTTCTTCGAAATCGCCGGTTGTCAGCCCCGCCTCAGGATGGATCCCGGTCACGCCCATAAAAAACAGATCTGCATGAATATTTTCGATGCCTTCGATCGCTGCAGCGCCGACCGCAACAATGGAGTGCTTATACAAGCGACCGCCGATCAGAATCACCTCGATGGACGGATGATCCACAAGCCCCAGGGCGATGCTCGGGCTGTGCGTAACCACCGTGATGCGCAGGTCTGGAGGGAAAAACGTAATCAGCTCTGAAGTTGTCGTGCCACCGTCAACGATCACCACCTGCCCTGATGAAATCAGCTGAGCCCCTTTCCGGGCTACCCTCTTTTTTGCATCCATCTTCACGGATTGCCGTTCGGCATAGGGAGCAATAGCAGAAGATGACGGCAGCGCGCCGCCGTGAACCCGCTGTAAACGCCCTTCCGCCGCCAGCTCGCGTAAATCACGCCGAATGGTGTCTTCAGAAACGTCAAAGAGCATGCTGAGTGCTTTTGACTGGACCTGACCTTCTGCGCCGAGCTTTTCGAGGATCAATTGTTTTCGCTGACTGGTGAGCATCATGAATTCCTGATGTTGCATGTTTTATCTTGAAAGTGCACGATAATGCTGTTTATGATAATTACTCTACGTAAGGAGGAACAAACGTGCAATCAAAACGTGCAGATGTGCGCATCATTGACAGTGAAACCCTGTCAGATAACTGGTACAACCTTAAAAAATACACCTTCGACCTGCAGCGCCGTGACGGCGAATGGCAAAGACAGCAACGGGAGGTCTACGACCGTGGCAACGGCGCAACTATTCTTCTCTACAACCGTGAGGAAAAAACGGTGATCCTGACGCGCCAGTTCCGCTTTCCCGTCTTTATCAACGGCCATGAGGACGATTTAATCGAAGCCGCGGCGGGACTGCTGGACAACATGGATCCCGAAAGCCGCATAAAAGCAGAAGCGGAAGAAGAGACAGGGTTTCAGGTTTCGAGCTTGCAGAAAATCTTTGAAGCCTATATGAGCCCGGGCTCCGTCACGGAAAAACTCTATTTTTATCTTGCCGAGTATCAGCCGAAAGACAGAACCGGCGCAGGCGGCGGGATCAAGGCTGAGGGAGAAGATATCGACGTGCTGGAAATGACGCTTGAAGAGGCATTACGCGGCATAGAAACAGGCAAGATTGTCGACGGTAAAACCATCATGCTGCTTTATCATATTGCTCTTAAAGGCATTATGTAGACTGCTGGTTAAAATCCTGATTTTGAATCTGGGTCGGTACGCTTATCCATTACTCAAATGTAAAGCGGAAAACCTCCTAAATTTTGCAGCCTACTATATTTAGTGAACTATTTCGGGATTTGACAAAATCTTCAAAAATTCGCCGAGTCATCTGCATTTACCATTAGAAATGCCACACGTTGACCAGGCTACCAGTTGAGGTAGCCTGTCTTATCTGTTGACTGGATTAAAATGCGACTCGCTACAGATAACGAAGCATATTATACTTGCTCCTCCACTCGAACAGGAGGCAAGCAACTCACGTGAAGGATACATATTACAACGACATAGCGATCAATACGCTAATTCAGAGTGAGCTGGACGCGTTTTTTGAGGATTTCAAAGGGATCGTCTTCGCCTACGCCATTATGAACAAGAAAGATCCTTCCCAGATGCGGATAATCAATAACAGCCCCGAGTGGTTTGATATCTACCTCGACAGGAAATATCAGTTCATTGACCCTGTTATCATTCGGGCTTTGCGCTGTGTTGAAGATTTTTTCTGGGAAAGTGATGTCATCCTGTCGGATGGTTATAACCTGACACGCATTTTCAACGAAAGCGTCCAGTATGATATCTACCAGGGACAGACTTTTCCTCTGCATGACTATCTGAATAATCTTGTCGTCTTATCCGTCATCAGTCCTAAGCACTCTGGTATTGATATAGAAAAATATCGGCCACAATTTCTAAGCTTCCTTGTTCAACTGCATCAGAAGACACTCAACCTGTATAGCCAGCATCAACAGAAAAAGAATGTTTTTCTGTCACCACGTGAGCGACAAATCCTTAAATGGGTCAGCGCCGGGAAAACCTACGCAGAAATTTCTGTTATTTTGTCTATTGCTGAACGCACCGTTAAGTTCCATATGGGAAATGTAATGAAAAAGCTCGGTGTGAATAATGCCAGACACGCAATAAAGCTTGGAACAGAACTACGCTTACTGGACGACTGAGCCTCAGCCACTGGTTATAAGTGGCGTAAATGCTCCAGCATTTCGCGAAGCCAGTGACTGGATTTGTCTTTGCTAATAATGTCTTCAATAATGCTGGTGCTGGCAGGCATATAAATATAGTAAATAACCTCCCCTTTTTCAGAAACACCGCGTTGAATAACTTCAACTTTCCAGTTCGCATGGCGAAATATGGCATACATACCGCGACTGGCTACAGCGTACATTCCATGGTATTTTTGCTTTATGCAATACATATTCATTGCAAGAAACAATGCCTTACTGGCGGGCACGCCCTGCAGACTTGCGGAGTCTCGCGTTTCTTTATCTAAAAATAAACGGCTAATTTCACAGCAGGGAACATCTGCCGGGAAAATAATGGCTTCGTCAAAATAATTGTGAAATATTTCGCTTATCATCGTCGGATGCGTCGAGTTAATGAATCGTGCGCCGCATAACAACTGTCCCTCATACATACCCAGCAAGTATGTCGTGTTTGGGTTGTCAAACCGATCCTTTTCCATATCTTCAACGCATTCAACTTTCCAGTCGAGTCGGTCCCGAAAGGTTTTTCTCCTGAGTCGGAAGAGTTCGCGGGCTAATGCTGACGGTAAATCATCGTAATCATGCAAAAAAAACTCAATAACAGAATTCATTGCTCTTATTCCTGATAATAACACCTGAAACTATTATCCCCTGTCTTTTAGGACAGCTTTCATTGTGCATGGTATTCCTTATACTTAAAAAGTACCCGGCCACTAAGTCCTCGTGAAACTCAGTGGCCAGGAGGTCAAAGACCTACGAAACACCAGGGATATATCCATTCATGATTATCTAATATTTATAGTTTCGGGTACAGAGCGTAAGAAGCACTTAGCCGATAAAATATTAAAAAACGATAATCATAAAATAATTACAATTAAAGTATTGCCCCTTAAGTATTTAAGGGGTAATATTTCCTTTTTCTATTTTTTCTCCTATTATCTCTGTTCTTAATGCTGTGCTACTCTTGCAGAAGCATGCTAAACGGAGAACCAAAATGGCCGACTGGAATCCCTCTCTTTATCTGCAGTACGGCGCGGAAAGAACGCGTCCTGCCGCTGAACTGCTCGCCAGAATTCCTCTGGATGAGGTATCCACCATTGCTGATTTAGGCTGCGGGCCGGGAAACAGCACCGCGCTGTTGAAGCATCGCTGGCCTTCGGCGCACATTACCGGGGTCGACAACTCCCCTGCAATGCTCGAGGAAGCAAGAGCCGCATTGCCTGACTGCCATTTTGTTGAGGCCGATATCCGCCAGTATAAGCCTGGCCAGCCGCTGAACCTGATTTATGCCAACGCTTCGCTGCAATGGGTTCCTGACCATTACGATCTCCTGCCTCATCTCGTTTCTTTACTCACGCTTAACGGCGTATTAGCAATCCAGATGCCTGACAACTGGCTTGAACCTACTCATGTGGCGATGCGCGAAGTGGCGCTGGAACAAGACTACCCTGACCGCGGCCGCGAACCTCTCCCGGGTGTGCATGCCTACTACGATATCTTGTCCGAGGCGGGCTGTGACGTGGATATCTGGCGGACAACCTATTTCCATAAAATGAGCTCGCACCAGGCCATTATTGACTGGGTAAGCGCCACCGGCTTGCGCCCGTGGCTCCAGGAACTGAACGAGAGCGAGCAGAAACGTTTCCTGAAACGCTACCATGAACTGCTGGAAGAGCAGTATCCGCTCCAGGAAAATGGGCAGATACTGCTCGCTTTTCCGCGGCTGTTTATCGTGGCGCAACGCCAGCCCTGACGGGTTATGACCGGGCTTCTTTCAGCAGCTGCTGAATGACCTTTTCCTGTTGCGCATAATCTCCTTCGCCAAAGGCGGTATAGCGTAGCTGGCCTTTGGCATCGAAATAGTAATGCGCTGGCCAGTACTGGTTCCCGAAAGCGTTCCAGATTTGATAGTTGTTATCCGTCACCACCCGATACGGCAGCTGCCATTTCTCCACCGCGGTTTTTACCGACGAAAGCGGCTTTTCCCAGGGATATTCCGGGGTGTGAACCCCAATCACGACCAGCCCCTGAGACTGATACTTCGTGGCCCAGTCTCTCACATGGGGAAGCGTATGCTGGCAGTTAATGCAATCCCACGTCCAGAAATCAATTAATACCACCTTCCCTCGCAGGGATTCAGACGTGACAGGGTCACCGTTTATCCACCCTGTTCCCCCGGTTAACGAAGGCAGCTGGCTGCTGGGCTCTGTCATCACGACCGGCCGGAGCTTCACCGGCGCGGCTGTGGGTTTCGCCAGCGTCAAAAGTGTTGTCTCCAGACGATCCGCAACGCCGTTTGCTCCTGTCAGAAGCGAAGTCATTCCCGTCGCGTTGAATACGACAGCCGCCAGCATCGCTACGCCCGCCCCCTGCCGCAGCTTTTCCATCAGCGCCGATTTTGCTCTTAACGGCGCCATCAGCGTGCGGCCTCCTGAAACGAGCAGGCTCAGCATTAGCGCGCATCCGCTGCCGTAGGCCGCCAGCAGCGCGCCCGTCGCTATGGCCGAATGGCCCGCGATATTAATGCTGAAAATGGCGCCCAGTATGGGACCGGCGCAGGGAGACCAGAGCAGCCCCACCGCGAGCCCGGCCAGAAAAGCCGATGCCATACCGCGCGTTTGCCCGCTTCGGGTGTTCAGGACATTTCCCGCGCTGACGGCCGGACCCGCAATACGCTGGGCGAATGACGGAAAAATTAAGGCCAGCGCGGCCGTGGCCAGAATAACGAGAGCGATCCAGCGCCCGACGATGGTTGCCTCTGCTATCCACTCGCTGGCGACGGTGACGGCCATCGCCACCAGGGTGAACATCACGATCATCCCCGCCAGCAGGGCCAGAATATGTCGTCGCTGTCCCTGAAAACCGGCGAAAAGGAGTGGGATAACCGGGAGCGTACATGGACTGAGCAGGCTTATCATCCCGCCCAGAAAAGCGATTACCAGAAACATAGACACCTCACAATACAAGTCCTGCGACGCTGCAGTGAGGCTATTTCATCGTGCGGATGTGTTCAGGATATGTGTAAAAACGCAGATTTTGTCTGGCTCTGTATCACCCGGGCCGGGAGATACAAAGCCGTACAATTAACGGCGCGGTAGCGTAATGGAAACATCCAGTCCGCCTCCGGCACGGTTCGTCAGGTTGAGCTTTCCGTCCAGCTGAGCGGTGAGCTGCGCGGCAATCGCCAGTCCGAGTCCTGTTCCGCCGGTATCGCGGTTGCGCGATGTTTCCACCCGGTAAAACGGCTGTAATACCGCCTCAAGTTCGTCATCGGGTATTCCCGGTCCGCCGTCAGTGATGTGAATCACCACCTCTTCGGAAGACGAATTATCAATGGCAATAACGGCATACTCACCGAACTTAAGAGCGTTATCCAGCAGGTTGGTCATCACCCGACGAAGCGCCTGCGGACGCGTAACGATCGGTAAGCGAGTATCGTTTGCCTGAAGCTGCACGTTTTTACCGATGTCCTGGTAATCGCAGGCGATGCTGTTGACCCAGGCGTTCAGCTCCAGCTTCAGCGGGGTCTCTTCCAGGGATTCTGATGACCGGGCATACGCAATACCTTCGCGAACAAGACGCGTCATGCTATCAAGATCGTTCAGGAGCTTGTCGCGAAGCTCAGGTTCCCCTGCCATCTCGACGCGCAGCTTCATGCGGGTAATCGGCGTCTGAAGATCGTGAGAAATGGACGCCAGGATCTGCGCGCGCTCCCGGAGATAAGACTGAATGCGCGCCTGCATCGCGTTGAAGGCATGCGCTGCACGCTGCACCTCCAGCGGCCCTTTCTCCGTCATTGGCGTGCTGGCCGCCGGATCCAGCGAATCCACCGCGCGGGTAAATTGTGAAAAAGGCCGCACCACCTGCCGCACGGCAATCCAGGCGCACGCAGCCAGCAACAGCAGCTGCAGGATCAGCACTACGGGCAGCCAGCTGGCGACCGGCGGCATGCGTGGGATCAGGTCAATGGTCAGCGGCGCGCCGTCGCGCAGCGTCAGATGCGCCTGGATGTGTGAAACGGCACCGGGAACGGCGGTGAAGCTGAGCGGGTACTGTGTCGCAAGCGTCGCTTTTAAGGTTCGGATGGCGTCCTGCGAACGCTTATCCGCCGGCGCGTTGCCGGGCTCTCCCGGCCCCAGAATATAGCGATAATTACCCCGTTCGAGGCGCGGAAGCCAGGCCGCGCGCTCGCTGGCCGGTAAGCGGTCTAAAATGGCGACACTGGTTGCGACGTCGTTTTCCAGATTACCGAGCATCACCGTTCTGGCGCTGTGCATTCGTTCAATCATGACCAGCGTCAGGCTCAGGGCGTTGGCCAGCAGCAGGCCGGACAGCACGACGAGCAGCAGGCGGGCCAGCAGCGAGCGTGGCCAGAGCGTCATTCGTTAGCCTCTTTGATGGTCACCGGCATGGTAAAAACGTATCCCTCGCTGCGCACGGTCTTGATATAGGCGGGCGTGCGGGCATCTTCGTTCAGGCGCTGGCGGACCCGGCTAACCAGCAGGTCGATTGAACGTTCAAACAGCTCGGCGTCTCGCCCCTGCGTCAGGTTGAGCAGCTGATCGCGGGTCAGCACACGCTGAGGATGGTCAAGGAAAACGCGCAGCAGGCGATACTCCGCCCCGCTGAGCGCGACGATCACCCCTTCCGGATCGATTAAGTGACGGGCAACGGTATCGAGCTGCCATTCACCGAACATCACCAGCCGCCCGGCTTCTGTCACCTGCAAATTGGGCGGCATCGTGCGAAAACGTCGTAAAATCGCTTTGATACGCGCCAGCAGTTCGCGGGCGACAAACGGCTTCACCACGTAGTCATCCGCGCCCATCTCCAGACCCAGGATCCTGTCCGTCTCCTCGTTGCGGGCCGTCAGCATCAGAATGGGCAGATCTTTGTATTTCCCGACGCGTAGCTCTCGACATAACGTAAGCCCGTCGTCGCCGGGCATCATGACATCCAGCACAACCAGGTCGATATGCTGTTTATCCAGCACGACGCGCATCTCTTTGCCGTTTGCCGCGCCCGTCGCGCGATAGCCAGACTTAACGAGATAATCGACAATCAGTTCACGAATATCCCTGTCGTCATCGACGACAAGGATATGATCAATATGCTCCACCGAAATCTCCAGACCGAAGGGTAACGTACTGAAAATAGCACATTTCAGAGCTTGTCCGCGTCAACGACGGCCTTGACGAAATCCTGCGGATCTTCCTGAGGCGGATTGTGCCCCACGTTTGCCCCGAAGGTGCGGTGCTCATATTTACCGGTAAATTTACCCGCGTAGGCCTGCGGAGCCGGATGCGGCGCACCGTTGTTCCCACCTTCGATGGTGATCGTTGGAACGGTGATATTCGGCAGCGTAGCGAGTTTTTGCTCGTAGCTGTCGTATTTGCGCTCGCCTTTTTCCAGCCCTAAACGCCAGCGATAGTTGCTAAGCGTCACCGCGACGTGGTCCGGGTTATCGAGGGATTTGGCGCTGGCGTTGAAGACAGCATCACTAAATTTCCAGTCAGGCGAGGCCTGAGACCAGATCAAACGGGCGAAGTCATGCGTGTTTTTGGCATAGCCATCAGCACCGCGCGCGGTAGCGAAATAGAACTGATACCACCACTGCTGCTCCGCTTTTGGCGGCAGCGGCTGTTTGCCAATCTGCTGGCTGCTGATGAGATACCCGCTCACCGACACCAGTGACTTAACGCGCTCTGGCCACAGCGCCGCAACGATATCCGCCGTACGAGCACCCCAGTCATATCCTGCAAATACCGCCTGCTTAATATTCAGGGCATCCATCAGGTTCACAATATCTTTCGCCATGGCTGAAGGCTGGCCGTTGCGCGGCGTTTTGGCAGACAGGAAGCGCGTGGTGCCGTAGCCGCGCAGAGAAGGCACAATCACCCGATAGCCTTTTGCCGCCAGCGCGGGGGCGACGTCGGCGTAGCTGTGAATATCGTAAGGCCAGCCGTGCAGTAAAATAACCGGCTGGCCGTTTTTCGGGCCGATGTCGACATAACCGACATTCAGATCGCCGGCGTTAATTTGCTGCGGATGATCAAAGGCTGCCGCGAAATTTGTGCCGGTGACTTCAGCCTGACAGGACATCACGGTGCCAAGAGAAACGGTCAGTGCGAGAGTTGAGTAGGCGAGTTTGCTAAACATGTTGGTATCTCCGGTTGAGTACAGTTCACGGGGATATAACAACACGGCAATGTATAGCGGATATGTGCGAAAGCGGGTTTATTGCAAGCCTGTGTATGTATCAGCGACGCAGATACAGTGTGATACAAACCCAGGCCTTGTCACCTTAAAGCGAGAGCCGATAGCGGACGTAATCGTCAGCTTCGCCATATTTGTCATAGAGTTTACGAGCCGGGTTGTTCTCCCGGGTGACCCAGTACAGCTTTGACCACCCTTCGCGCTTGCCTTCCGCAATCAGAGCATCAATAAGCGCCTTACCGGCTCCCGCCCCGCGTTCGTCGGCATCAACAAACAGATCTTCCAGGTAGCAAACGGGGGCCGTTGACCAGGTTCCTTCGTGCAGAATGCACATCGCGAAACCGATGACCTTTTCATCCTTCTCTACCACGCGGCAAAACATCGAGGAATGCGCTGAGAGCGCCCTTTCCCATGTCGATGCGGTGACGGATTCCTCGAGGTAACAATCATAAAAATGGGTATAGCCATCCCACAGCGGTCGCCATTGGGAGTAATCGTCTTCGCATAGAGGTCTTACCGTGACAGCCATGTGTTCCTCACATTACAAATCGATCGCCATTTCGAAACAGCGTAAATCAACACCTGCCATACGCGAGTGATGATAGGTTTCGCTCAGCGTGACAAACCCCAGTTTCTGATAAAACGACTGGGCGTTAGGCGTTGCATCCAGCCTCAGGCGGGTTATCCCCCGGCTGCGGGCCTCATTTTTTAGCGCCTCGATAATCCGGGTCGCCATGCCTTTACCGAATGCCGCGGGCAAGGTGAATATCGCCTCCAGACAGTGGGTATCCAGATCCAGATAGCCGGTCGCCGCAACGTCGCCCGTTTCATCTTCCACCACGTAAAAAGGGTATTCAATGACCATCTGCCGATAGTGTTTGGGCATGAGATCCGGCGTCCAGCGCGCAATGACGTCGGCGTCGTAACTGGTTTTACAGCCGTGACGAATCGCCTGATTGCGAATATTCCAGAGTATTTCGGCTTCCTGTGGCTTAGCTTTTCGTAAAGTCATAACCCCTCTTTAACGGCTTTTTAGTCGCATTTCCCGTGCCAGTCTGGCAAGACGCTGAGTACGACAATAGAGCGTAAACAGCACAAAGCCGCTGCTGTTCATCACCACCCGACAAAATAACAGTGCGAAGGATGCGATGACCAGCGGCCAAAGGCCTCCGTTATGCGAAAGCAGGATATGTAAAACATGAACGAGGGTCGTTATCAGCAGAATGATGAACAACGCCCTAAACCCCAACAATCCCGACGTCTTCCCACGAGCCAGGAGTACGCTTATCACAATGAGCGCGCCTGTCATCGTCAATGATGGTACGAAAAAGCTCAATGCATGATGTAAAGGTGACAACCCCTGCAACGCGCTGAGAAAAGGCAGAAGGTTTAACGCAAACGCCACTAAAAACAGAGGTAACAGCACCGCTACTGGATAAGGATTTTGACGCGGAAGCTCGCTGAGAGGACGCGAAAAATACCGTTCCAGCTCTGGCGTGGAATAATTCAAGAGACGGGTATCACGCTGACCAATAGCCTCCTCTACCTCTTTGCCATGCTGCAGGAGATCCTGGAAAACCCGTCCGGTTAAAAAACTCAAAAACTTCATCAGAATACCGCCAGTGAGTGAATGGTACCGATAATGTATTTACCGGTCCGTGGTAAATTACTGGGCGCTGCAATAACGCCACTCACAGCACTCCCGGCCAATGCTGCGGCACTTGTAACCACTTGCCCAAGTTGTCGAGTGAGCTCTACCTGAACAGGCCCGGTTGGAAATCGTTTCGGATAAAGACCAGCGCGTATAAGTGCCTTAATTTCCTTGTTGCTTATACCGGGGTTTTGCGCGCGAATTATCAATTCGGTCAAACGAGCGCGATCCTGACGAGGATAACTTTTTAACCACTCAGTGGCTTTCAAGGAAGATATAGATTTCATTGCACGCCAGGTGGTAACTGCTTCTTTTAGCGCCCCTCCTGCACTTGCTAACGAAATTACATCCAGTGAAGTTGAGGTGGCGACGTACCATTCTTGCGTATCGAGCCAGGCAACATTACCGCCACCGTTTTCAACCAAATCATAGATACGATAAAGGCCGTTAACGCATTGCAACCCGGTCGCAAGGGTTCCTGCGTAGCCAATCGCTACCCATTCCAGGCAAAACCATACATTACTCCTTATGTGGATGGGTAAGTTAACCCAACTAATCTGACGGTAATCGAGCGCTATGCAGAGCAAAATTTTGGTAGTAAATAAGTTTCAACGCAACTAAATAGAATGTGGTAGAAGTGAAAATACCAGAACGCAAACAAAAGCATAACGCTTAAATATGGAGATCCGCGGATGACGATACCGACGCTCACGACAGAACGCTTATTGCTAAAACCGCTGGTTGCCGAAGATGCGGCCCAGATACAAAAGCGTTATCCGCGCTGGGAGATCGTCCGCTATATGGTCTCTTCCGTGCCCTGGCCCTACCCGGATAACGGCGCGGAAAACTATGTCAACAACGTGGCGCTGCCTGATATGGCAAAAGGGATCGCCTGGTTCTGGAGCATCCGTCGTCGCGAGGTGCCGGATGAGTTGATGGGTATTATCTGTTTGTATGACGTCGAAGATAACAACCGTGGATTCTGGTTGGCCCCGGAGTTTCAGGGCCAGGGATACATGCGCGAGGCCAGCATTGCCGCGACGGATTACTGGTTCAATACGCTAAACAAACCCGTATTACGCGCCCCGAAAGCCGCCGCCAACAGCCGCTCCCGGCGTATTTCAGACAGTAGCGGCATGCGGCTTATCAGGACGGAAAAGAAAGACTACGTCAGCGGCATGCTGGATTCCGAACTGTGGGAGATCACCCGCGACGAGTGGAACGCCCGTCAGGTCAGCTGATAATACTTATCCGGCATCAGCCTTTCAGGAATGTTCTCTTCATCGTTCATCTGCAGCAGATCGCGTTCCATCATGTTGCAGATGGCGTCCAGCGGCAGATCGTTATCTTCTGTGCCGAACGGGTCTTCCAGCTCTTCCGCCAGGGTGTCCAGCGAGATAAAGGTATATGAGATCAGCGCCGAGACAAACGGCGTCATGTAGTGCAGATCTACAACCAGCGCGAACGGCAGCATGATGCAGAACAGATAGACCGTGCGGTGCAAAATCAGCGTATAGGCAAACGGCACCGGCGTAGTCGCAATGCGCTCGCAGCCGGAGAGGACGATGGACATATCGTTCAGACGGTTGTTCAGGCTGTGGAACAGGATGTCTGAAAGCTGCCCGTTACGCCGCCGCACGGCCAGCCACTCCCCCATGATCAGTAAAATGCGGTTCGCCGGCGAGTTGGCGCTCATCACGTGACGCAAATCGTCCGGAGCAAGATAGCGAGAAAGCTGTTCGGCGTTCAGGTCCCGGCGCAGGGTCATACGCAGGCAGTTGGCAAAAGCTATCTGCAGGCGGACAAATTCCCCCAGGTGCTTATCGTCAGGCAAGGTGTTTTTCACCTCGCGAAACAGCGAGCGTGCCGCTATCATCAACTGCCCCCAAAGCAGGCGAGCCTCAACGTAGCGCGAATAACAGGCGTTGTTTCTGAAACCGAGAAAGATAGCGATCGCCACGCCGAGAATGCTAAATGGCGCCACGGTAAATTTGATGCCCAGCGAGGTATACCACGGCAGCATCAGGATAACGGCGATTGAAAGCAGGAAGTTCAGCAGCAGTCGGGTGTAAATTTTGGGAAGTACCGAGCCGTGCCAGACAAAAATCAGTTGTAGCCAGTGCTGTTTAGGACGAACAATCATAGTGAGTTTCAGGAAGGAAAAGAGCGTGGCTATTAAACGTGATCTCCCTCACGGTTGCAAGCATGTTAACGGGACATTGAATTTTATGACCTGCTTAGCGATAACCGCACGGTGCTGCATGCGGTTTTAAAAAAAGAGCATATAGTATGTTGTAACTAAAATAAGGTGTAATTAAACCCGGCCGAAGCCGGGTAACGTCATTAGCAAAGGGGGTTCACCGCTGCGCGCATTCCCTTCAGGAGAATGGCGTCAAGATCCAGGGTGACCTGGTCGACAAGTCCGGAGACCTGCGTAAGATCCTGTTCCCAGTGCTCGCTCACGCTCAATACGGCCTGAACCAGCTCACGGGTGCTCAACTGCTGGTCGCGATGCTGCGCCCACAGCTGTTGATAACGTTCCAGCCAGAATGCATCATCCTGTACCGGGTAGTTTTCCCCGTTACGCTCCCCGCGATAAAACGCTATCAATGCAGCCAGCGCGAACGTCAGACGCGCCGGCAGTTGTCCGCTTGCCTTCTGCCCTGCCAGCAGCTGCGGCAGGATGCGGGTGCGGTATTTGGTCATGCCGTTAAGCGCAATGGAAAGCAGCTGGTGTCTGATGTAAGGGTTGCGGAAACGCCCTGTTACCGCGCTGGCAAAAGATTCCAGCTCGTCACGCGGCAGATCGAGGACCGGAATGATCTCCTGATAAATCGCTTTTTCGACAAACGCGCAGATCTCGGCATCATTCATCGCCTCGCCTACCGTCTCTAACCCAGCCTGGAATGCCACCGGCACCAGCGCCGTATGCGCGCCGTTCAGGATAGCGACTTTGCGCTCTTTGTACGGTCTGATGTCGTCGACAATCAGCACATTCAACGGGTACTTATCCAGACGAAGTTCCTGCGCAAGAGATGCCGGCCCCTGGATAACGAACAGATAGAAATGTTCAGCCGTATCCAGGAAACCATCGTGATAACCCAGCTCAGCCTCCAGCGTGGCCGCTTCGTCGCGCGGGTAACCGGTCACGATACGGTCAACCAGCGTCGAGCAGAAGCTGTTCGCCTCGTTAAGCCACTGGATAAAGGCGGCAGGCAGCGCCCATTCGCGGGCATAGCGCAGGACGAGTTCGCGCAGCGCATCACCGTTGTAGTCAATCAGCTCGCACGGAATGATGATCCAGCCTTTATCCGCTGCACCGTTGAAGTGGCTATAACGCTCAAACAGCAGTCGCGTCAGCTTCGCCGGGTAGCTCACCGCAGGGGCATCGTCGAATCGGTCACCCGCGTGGTAGCTAATACCCGCTTCGGTGGTGTTCGAGAAAACAAAGCGCATGTCCGGATTGTGCGCCAGTTTCAGGAACGCATCATACTGGCCGTAGACGTCGATCTCCCGGTTAACCGAGCGGATAAGACGGCTCTCACTCACCGCTTTACCCTGCCCGTTCAGGCCACGAATGATAGTGGTGTAGAGACCATCCTGAGTGTTCAGCGACGGCGGGAAGTCGCTCTGAATAGGACGAACGATAACCACTCCGGCGTTAAGATCGGTATGTTCATTTAGCAGGTCAATTTGCCAGTCGACAAACGCACGCAGGAAGTTGCCTTCACCAAACTGAATAATGCGTTCCGGGTATTGAGCACCGGGAAAATCACGACGGTTGAGCGTGTTCACAAGAGGGTTCCTTTTATGATTAGTCATACAGCCTGATAAGATTGGTACGATAACTTATCAAAACTTAACGACCAGAAACCCTGTTTTGATCAATGGACGGCGTAGTTGTACAAAATAATCATAAGAACTTATAGAACACGGACGTGGCCGTCATGGCGCCGTCCGGCATCAGGGCATAGCGCGGGATCTCCCCCACCTTTTGCCAGCCGGCACGCTGGTAGAACGTCTCGGCGCCGCTGCCGGTGGAGGTATCGAGCACCAGAACCGAAATATTTCTGGCCCGCGCCTCCGCTTCAAGCGCTTCCATCAAGGCCATCGCGGCACCTTTGCGGCGGGCTTTCTCGTGAACCAGCAGCTTCGCCACATCGGCGCGATGCGGCTGGTTTTCCGGCTGGTCGACGATCAGCTGCACCGTACCGATGACGCCGTCCTGCGGGTCGACACAGGCCAGCACCAGACGCTCGTTGCGCCCTACGCTTTCAGCGATGCCGCGCCAGAACGAACGAGCCTTATCCAGACTAAAGGGAAGCATAAAGCTGACGGATGCCCCGCCGTTCACACAGTTTTCGAGGATCCCGGCCAGCGCATCAAGATGGGTGAGAATGTCGTCTCGGGTGAGGTTTTTGATTTGCAGTGAGGTATTCATTGTTTTTCCTTACGTTGAATACCGTCACTGTGCATTTAACATCTTCTTAACGCAAACGGATCGGACATACGCTTTTGTTATGTTACCGGGAGTGCTGTCGCTGCTGTTTCATGGCATACATCTTTTCATCGGCCTCTTTTAACCACTGCTGCAGGTCGTTGCCGTTATGATCGAATTCACTGAGCCCCCACGAGAAATGGAGCGACCAGGGATGTAGCTTGCGGGCGTTATAATTTTCTACCTGCTCGGCAAGATACTGCATGGCAATCCAGGCGCCCTGCTCATCCGTATCCGCGAACAGCACGGCGAACTCGTCCCCGCCAAAACGCACCAGCAGATCCGCCTCACGGAAAGAGGCGCGCATCAGCTGCGCCATCGCTTTCAGCGCCTTATCCCCCTCTTCATGCCCGAAGCGATCGTTAATTTCCTTAAAGCGATCCAAATCCAGCCAGCCGAGCGTGAGCGGCTCAGCGCGACGCCGGGCAACGGAAAGCGTGAACCGCACGAGCTGATTAAAGCCCCGACGGTTGAATAACCCGGTTAATTCGTCCGTGGTCGCCGCGCTGATGGCAGCAAACTCATCCTCTGCCAGCGCGCCAAGGTCACCCAGCACGGCGAGGTCGGCGGCAGAAAACTCGCGGGGAGCGTAATCAATCAGGCACAGCGAGCCAACGCTTGCGCCGTCGCGCAGGCGCAGCGGGAAGCCCGCGTAAAACCGCACGCGAGGCTCACCGGCCACCAGCGGGTTATCCGCAAAGCGATCGTCCTGAAGCATATCCCCCACCACCAGCGGCGCTTCGGTGAGGATCGTATGCCCGCAAAATGAGATATTACGCGGAACGCTTCCGGGTGCCTGACCATCGGCCGACTTCACGATCAGCGAATGCTCATCAATGAGATTGACCATCGCCAGCGGCACCTGGAAGAAGCGTTTTGCCAGACGCGTTAAGCGGTCAAACGCCGGGGAGCTGTCGATCTCAAGCAGACCTGATTCTCGTAGCGAGTTGAGTCTGTCTGTTTCATTTTCAGGGGTTGCAGGTGCTTTCATAATGTCTCCTGACGTAAAGCGTTACTAAAAGCGTAGCTTAAACAGAGACATTGTCAGTGTTCTGACGTCCTGTTAAGCCGCTTACTATTCACGTCAATGCCTTATGACGATTAACGCAGCTATGTTTCACTCCCGGAGGGCGCGGCAATTTGCTCGTCCGCCACCCGGGCGCTGGTACGGTTTCGACCCGCTTTTTTGGAACGATAGAGATGATCGTCCGCTTCGGCCATGAGCTTGTTGAAGACCTCGGTCAGCTGCCAGGACTCGGCCTTTCCGCTGCCGAGGCCAATGCTGACCGTCAGATAGAGCGTCTGGTGACGCCATGTAAAAGGATGGCCGGCAACGGTGGATCGGATACGTTCAGCCAGTTCAAAACCGTGCTGCGCGTCGCCTGAATTGACCACCACGGCGAACTCTTCCCCGCCCATGCGCGCCACCATGCCGTCTTCGCCGACGACCTGCTGCACCTGTCGGGCAAACGACGCCAGCACGCGATCTCCGCACTCGTGGCCGTAGTTATCATTAATGCTCTTGAAATAATCAATATCCAGCAGCATGACGGTCAGAAAACGCGTGTGCCGGTACGTCTCTTCATGCTTTAACGCCTCGTAAAGCCCGGAACGCGAGTAGACGTGCGTTAAAAAGTCATAATCCGCCCTCAGCGAAACCTGACGGATCAGGGAATTAATCGCCGCCATGCTGACGGAAACCATCACCGGGCAGATCGCCATCGTGGCGATCCCCAGCCGGGCTGAAAACATCATTGGCGTCGTAAACGGCGTCGCCACGGCAATATTAATGATCGAGTTGGCGACCAGAATGATTTCAGTGGCCCCCGTGATAAACGTCAGCAGACAGGTCGCAGGCAACGAGTAGCGAACCGCACACCAGATAAGCGCAGGCAGAGGAAACGAGAGGCTCCCCGCTCCGCCAATCACCACCGACGCGATCACCGAGACGATCAGCGCAATTACCGGCAGCAGCTGCTCCAGACGGAGCCTGAGTTCACGCCCGAGCATACGCAACGTGAGCATACAGGGCACAACAAGCACGCCGGTTGAGAACTGCTCGCTAAACCAGTCGGCAAATAGCGGCCAGAAAGTATGACTGTCAATCCCGACCGACCCTACCGCGCCGAGCAAGGCGCAAAGCAGCGCGGCAATCAGACAGTAGTTAAACAGGCGTAGCGCGTTAAGCGGATCGGGGGTTTTCTTCATCAGCCGCTTGTCGCGCTGAACCAGCACGGCGACGACGACGATAAAGATCATGTTTGACAGGTTGATCACCACGGAGGCCATACCCCAGTTGGTCGTAACCGCGTCGTACAACAGCATCGCGACATAACATACCGCATAGTAATGCAGGCGATTCAGGTAAACATAGCGGGCGAAGATCCCTGCCATGACGCCGTTCAGCGGCCAGAACAGCGACAGGGCCTCAACGAGCCGTAATTCCGCGCCCACAAAATAGAATAAGGTGGTGAGGATGAAGATCGTCGCTGCATTTCGCAGCGGCGTGTCAACCTGGAACGGCCTGAAAGCGGTAAGAGCAGAACGCAT